>NZ_CP181348.1:0-4679251 GCF_047943035.1 Aureimonas phyllosphaerae
ATGGCAGCACCGGCACGCGACGAGACGGCGATCCTCGATCGCGTGAACGCCCGTCTCAAGGCGCAGCTCGGCCCCGATGTCTTCGCCTCCTGGTTCGCCCGCCTGAAGCTCGAGCACGTCGGCAAGGGCATCGTTCAGCTGTCGGTGCCGACGGCGTTTCTCAAATCGTGGATCAACGGGCATTACCGCGATCTTCTGCTGCAGATCTTCGCCGAGGAGGTGCCGGGCACGCTGAAGGTGGACGTCGCCGTCCGCTCGGCCGTGCGCGGCGCCAGCGTTCTGCCCCCGGCCGCCAATGCCGACCAGCCGACGCCGGCGGCGGGCGACGCGCGCACGGTGGGAAGCGTCGCCCCGCGCGTCGCCGCCCCGACCGAGCGCACGGCGCCCACCGAAGGCGCGCGCGCCGAATTCGGCTCGCCACTCGACCCGCGCTACGTCTTCTCGACCTTCGTCGAGGGCGCGTCGAACCGCGTGGCACTCGCCGCCGCCCGCTCGATCGCCGAGAACGGGCCGCAGTCCGTGCGCTTCAACCCCCTGTTCCTCCACGCCTCGGTGGGCCTCGGCAAGACGCATCTCCTCCAGGCGATCGCCAACGCGGCCGTCGCCCGCGAGGACAAGCCCCGCGTCGTGTACCTCACGGCGGAATACTTCATGTGGCGGTTCGCCACCGCGATCCGCGACAACCAGGCGCTCGACTTCAAGGAGAACCTGCGCGGCATCGACATCCTGATCATCGACGACATGCAGTTCCTGCAGGGCAAATCGATCCAGCAGGAGTTCTGCCATCTCCTCAACGCGCTGATCGATTCGGCGCGTCAGGTGATCGTGGCGGCCGACCGCCCGGCCTTCGAGCTCGAATCGCTCGACAGCCGCGTGCGCTCGCGCCTGTCGGGGGGCGTCGCGATCGAGATGGTGTCGCCGGACTACGAGATGCGCCGCGGCATCCTCGCCTCGCGCGTCTCGGCGATGAAGGCGGGTGATCCGAGCTTCGCGATCCCCGAGACGGTGGTGGACACGATCGCGCGCCGCGTGGTCGGCTCGGGCCGCGACCTCGAGGGCGCCTTCAACCAGATCGCCTTCCGCCACGCGGTCGGCCAGCCGCTGTCGGCCGAGCATCTCGACGACCTCCTGAATCAGCTGACGCGGGCCGGCGGCGAGAAGCGGGTGCGCATCGAGGACATCCTGAAGTTCGTCTCGCGCCACTACAACGTGTCGCGCACCGACATCCTGTCGGCCCGGCGCACGCGCACGATCGTGCGCCCGCGCCAGATCGCCATGTATCTAGCCAAGACCATGACGCCGCGCTCGCTGCCCGAGATCGGCCGCCGCTTCGGCGGGCGCGACCACACGACGGTGCTCCATGCCGTGCGCAAGATCGAGGCCGAGCGGGCGGGCGACGAGAAGCTGTCGGAGGAGCTCGACGTCATCCGCCGCATGATCGAGGAGTGAGGCTGCCGGCCTGACCCGTGCCGCCGGAAACGCGACGTTTCCGGCGGTTTTCCTTTGCGCCCGCCGGCCTTTGCTCTAAAACGTCGGGACCTTTTCTCGGAGGGGTCCGACGGGCTCGGCGCCCTTTCGACCCTGCGAACGGTTGTCGTCCATGCGTATCATCATCGAGCGGTCGAACCTTCTGAAGTCGCTGAGCCACATCCAGCGTGTGGTGGAGCGGCGGAACACGATCCCGATCCTCTCCAACGTCCTCCTGAAGACCGAGGACGGGGCGATGCGCCTGAAGGCGACCGACCTCGACATCGAGATCACCGAAAGCGTGCCGGCGAGCGGCGACGTGCCGGGCGCGACGACGGTTCCGGCCCACCTTCTCTACGACATCGTGCGCAAGCTGCCGGACGGCTCCGAGGTCAAGCTCGAGACGACCGGCGACGGCGCGCAGATGACCGTCTCGGCCGGGCGTTCGACCTTCCGCCTCCAGTGCCTCCCCGAGGCCGACTTCCCCGACATCACGGCCGGCGCCTTCACCCACGCCTTCACGCTGAAAGCGTCCGATCTCGCGCGGCTCGTCGAGCGCACGCAGTTCGCGATTTCCACCGAGGAGACGCGCTACTACCTCAACGGCATCTTCCTCCACACGATCGAGACCGGCGGCGCCCTGACGCTGCGCGCGGTGGCGACCGACGGCCATCGCCTGGCGCGCGCCGAGATGCCCGCGCCCGCAGGCTCGGAGGGCATGCCGGGCATCATCGTGCCGCGCAAGACCGTGGCCGAGATCCAGAAGCTTCTCGGCGAAGGCGCCGAGACCGTCTCGATCGAATTGTCGGACTCCAAGATCCGCTTCTCGCTCGGCGCCGTGGTGATGACGTCGAAGCTGATCGACGGCACCTTCCCGGACTACCAGCGCGTCATCCCGACCGGCAACGACAAGGCGCTGACGCTCGACCGCCAGAGCTTTTCGGCCGCCGTCGACCGCGTGTCCACCATCTCGTCGGAGCGCGGGCGCGCGGTGAAGCTCGCGCTCTCGGGCGGCCAGCTCGTCCTCACCGTCAACTCGCCGGACGCGGGCACCGCGACCGAGGAACTGCCCGTCGGCTACGAGGCAGAAGAGATCGAGATCGGCTTCAACGCCCGCTACCTCCTCGACATCACCGGCCAGCTTTCCGGCGACAGCGCGGTCTTCATGATGGCCGATCCCGGCTCGCCGACCCTGATCCGCGACGGCGGCGACGAGGGCACGCTCTACGTCCTGATGCCGATGCGCGTCTGACGCGGCGCATCGCCGCGCCGATGGACCCCGCCCGCGATGCCCGGATCCGCGTGACCGGGATCGGC
This sequence comes from Aureimonas phyllosphaerae, assembly GCF_047943035.1. Lineage (NCBI taxonomy): Bacteria > Pseudomonadati > Pseudomonadota > Alphaproteobacteria > Hyphomicrobiales > Aurantimonadaceae > Aureimonas > Aureimonas phyllosphaerae. Next base: position 2,785 of record NZ_CP181348.1, read on the forward strand.
CTCGTGGACTTTCGCAACTACGAGACGCTGAACCTCGTCATCCGCTCGCGCTTCGTCGTGCTCCATGGCGACAACGGCTCGGGCAAGACGAACCTCCTGGAAGCCCTGTCGCTCCTGTCGCCCGGCAAGGGCCTGCGCCGCGCCGCCTATGGCGAGATTGCGCGCAGCACGGGCGGCGCTGCGACGGGCGGCTTCTCCGTGCGCGCGCGCCTCGCCGCGCCGACGCCCGAGGACGAGCCGACCGACGTCCTGACCCTTGTGCGCCCCGACGAGGGCACGCCCGCGCGCGTCCTGCGCATCGACGGCACCACCGCCCGATCGATCGACGAGCTTCTCGACGTCCTGCGCGTCGTCTGGCTGACGCCCGCGATGGACGGGCTGTTCACCGGCCCCGCCACCGAGCGCCGCCGCTTCCTCGACCGCATGGTGCTGACGGTCGATCCCGAGCACGGGCGGCGCACGCTCGACTACGAGAAGGCGATGCGCGGGCGCAACCGTCTCCTCTCGGAGGATCGCCTCGACGACCGCTGGCTGGCCGGGATCGAGCGGCAGATGGCCGAACTCGGGCTGGCGATCGCGCTGGCGCGCGCCGATCTCGTCGCCCGCCTCGCCGGGCTCCTCGATGCCGCCTCCGCCTCGCCCTTCCCGGTGGCCGAACTCGATCTCCAGTCCGGCTACGACGACCTCCCGCTCGAAGGCGCGGCGGTGGACCTCGAGGACCGCGTCACCGAGCGCCTGGCGCGCCGACGCATGGTCGACCGCGCCGCCGGCCGCACGCTGGAAGGCCCCCATCGCGGCGACCTCGCCGTCACGCACCGCGCCAAGGCGATGCCGGCCGCCCTCTCCTCGACCGGCGAGCAGAAGGCACTCCTGATCGGCCTAGTCCTCGCCCATGCCCGCCTCGTCGAGGCGGCGTCCGGCATGGCGCCGGTCCTTCTTCTCGACGAGATCGCCGCCCATCTCGATCCCGGCCGCCGGGCCGCCCTTTTCGACATTCTCGACGATCTCGGCGTCCAGTCCTTCCTGACCGGCACCGACGCCGCGCTGTTCGAGGCGCTCGACGGGCGCGCGCAGATGCTCCTCGTCGCCAACGGAGCCGTGACATGACGCTCTCGCCCTCCCCTCCCCCGCTCTCCGCCGACGAGCTCGGCCGCTACGCCCGCCACATCGTGCTGCCCGAGATCGGGGGGCCAGGGCAGCAGCGGTTGAAGGGAAGCCGCGTGCTCCTCGTCGGCGCCGGCGGCATCGGCTCGCCGGCCGCTCTCTATCTCGCGGCGGCCGGCGTCGGCACGATCGGGCTCGTCGACGACGACCACGTGTCGCTGTCGAACCTCCAGCGGCAGGTGCTGTTCGAGACCGCGGATCTCGCCCGGCCGAAGGTGGAAGCTGCGGCCGAAGCGCTGGGGCGGCTTAACCCGCATGTCGCGATCGAGGCCCATCCCGTCCGCCTCGATGCGTCGAACGGGCCGGCCCTCGTGTCGCGCTACGACGTCGTCGTGGACGGCTCTGACAACTTCGCGACGCGCTTCCTCGTCGCCGATCTCTGCGAGGCCGCGAGGGTCCCCCTCGTCACGGTCGCGGTCCAGCGCTTCTCCGGATCGCTGACGACGCTCATGCCTCACAGGCCAGGCCCGGACGGGCGGCTCTCGCCCCGCTACCGCGACCTCTTCCCCGAGCCGCCCCCCGAGGGCACCGTGCCGACCTGCGCGGAGGCCGGAATTCTCGGCGTCGTCACCGGCATCATGGGCACGATGGGCGCGGCGGAGGCCATCAAGCTCGTCGCCGACGTCGGCGATCCGATGGTCGGACGCCTGCTTCTCGTCGACATCCTGCGAATGCGCTTCGAGGAAATCCGCTACCGCCGCCTGGCCGATCCATCGCCGTAAGGTGCTGCCGCTACGGAACACGTCAGGTGTCCTGACGGACGATCTTCGTTAGCCTTAAGTCGAGATACCCATCATGGGAGGGTCACGGGCCCGTGATTTCATCGAATTGCGAATGTATCCTTCCCCCATTGTTCACCGACGATCTGCTTAGGTTCGCTCGACGAATGGGGAGAAGACGATGAAGCCGATCGCGGTACTGGGAGCGGGTCTCGCCGGATTGACGGCCGCGGCCGAACTCAAGCGACGCGGCCTGCCGGCGGTGGTGTTCGAGGCGGGCAAGGCGGTCGGCGGCATGGCGGCCTCCTTCAAGGACGCCGAGGGCTTCTCCTACGACTACGGCGCGCACTTCATCTCCAACCGGCTCGCCAAGGCGCTCGGCGCGGAGGACATCTGCCGTACGGTTCGCCACTACGGCGAGGCGGTGCGTATCGACGGTCGCGACCGGAGCCATCCCTTCGGCCTGATGGCCGAGCCGCGCTTTCTGGCGAGCGCCCTGAAGAGCCGTTTTGCCAGCCGTCCGAAGACGCCCGCCGCCAACGCCGAGGACTGGATGCGCCGCTCCTACGGCGACGCCATGGCCGAGGAGGTGGCGATGCCGCTGGTCGAGGCCTGGTCGGGGGCGCCGGCGCGCGAGCTCTCGTCCTCGGTCGGCGAGAAGTTCGGCAACAGCATCGTCAAGTCGCTCTATCTCAGCGCCGCCGCCAAGGTGACGCGGCGGGCCGTGTGCAACGGCTACACCCGCACGATGCCGGAAGGGGCGGGCGTCTATCACGTCTATCCCGAGGGCGGCCTCGCCCGGATGCTCGAGCCGACGCTGCGCAAGCTCGACGGCGCGGTGCGCCTCCAGTCGCCAGTGGAGCGCATCCTCGTCGACAAGGGCCGGGTGGTCGCGATCCGCAGCGCGGGAACCGAGATCCCGGTCTCGGCGGTCATCTCCACCGCGCCGGTCAACGTCCTGCCGCGTCTCGTGGAAGGCACCGATGCGCTGAAGCCCCTTTCGGCGTTCCGCTACCGGCCGATGATGTTCGTGAACCTCCGGTTTTCCGGTCGCGCCATCCTGCCGAACACGATGGTCTGGGTGCCCGACCGCAGCCAGCTGTCGTTTCGCCTCACCGAGGCGCCGATCTCGATGCCGTGGCTGGCGCCCGAGGGCAAGACGCTGGTCACCTTCGACATCGGCTGCGAGGTTGGCGACGCACGGTGGACGATGAGCGACGAGGACCTCGCCCGCACCTGCCTCGACCAGATCTGCGCGCTCTACGGCGAGGAGCTTCGCGGGCGGTATCTGGGCGCCGGCGGCACGATCCGCACCCCGATCTCCTATCCCGTCTATCTCGGCGCCTACGAGACCGAGCGCAAACTTTTCTCCATGTCGACCGGCGTCGACGGCCTCTACAGCGTAGGGCGCAACGGCGAGTTCGCCCATATCCTGATGGAGGACGTGTTCTGGCGCACGATCCGGAGGATGGAGGACGTCGCGCGCTACGTCGCGTCCCCGTCCGAAGGCAGCCAGCCCGCCGTATCCCTGGAGGAGCGTCTGGCGGGGCTCGGCCTCTCGGCTCCCGGACTGTCGCAGCCGGCCTGAGAGGCGCGCTCCGATCAGCTTCGGGCAAGGGGTTGTTAACCCCGATGCGCGATCATGGCGATGCGTCGGGCATACGGGTCATCTTTTGAAAAGATCCTTGTGCGCCCGGCTACCCGGCTCCGCCGGGCCGAAGCCGTCCCGCATGTCCGGAGCCCTCCCCCCGTGTCCCGCTCGTCCCTTCTCGCCTCGATCGCCCTTGCCCTTCTCGCCGCCCTGCCGTCGGTCGGCGCGGTGCATGCCCAGTCTCCGGCCGCCGCCGCGACGCCGCCGGTGGCCGCACCGGCCGCCGCTGAGGAAGGCGAGGACGCCGAGATGCAGCGCAAGCTGCCGCTGCCGCGCTTCGTCTCGCTGAAGTCCGCCCGCGTGAACCTTCGCGTCGGCCCCGGCAAGGACTACGCGGTGTCCTGGCTCTACCTGAAGCCCGGCCTGCCGGTGGAGGTGATCCAGGAATACGACCTCTGGCGCCGCATCCGCGACTCCGAAGGCACCGAGGGCTGGGTCTACCATTCGCTCCTGTCGGGTGAGCGCACGGCGCTCGCGGCTCCCTGGCTGAAGGGCAAGACGCAGGCGACGATCACCATGCATCGCTCCGCCGCGACCGACGGACCGATCGTCGCCGAGATGGAGCCGGGCGTCCTGACCAAGGTCCGCGAGTGCTCGTTCGGCTGGTGCGAGGTCGAGGCCGCCGGCCGGCGCGGCTTCGTCACCCAGAAGGAAATCTGGGGTGTCTACCCCGACGAACGGTTCTGAGGCGCCTCGTCCCCCCGCCTCGAAAGCAGGAAGGCCGGTCACCCGCTGGGGCGACCGGCCTTCTTCGTTTCTGCTGCTTGGATCGTGACGTCAGGCGTACGGCTTCGCACCCGTCTTGCGGCGCAGGCGTACCACGACGTCGACATTGACGATCTCCATGCCCTCGGGCGGCTCGGGCAGGTTGTCGATCGTGATCGTTCCGTCGGGAATGTCGATCATCGTGTTGTCGGCCTCCACGAAGAAGTGGTGGTGGTCCGACGTGTTGGTGTCGAAATAGGTCCGCTGCCCCTCGCCCGAGAGCGGGCGTACGAGGCCGGCGTCCGTGAACTGGTGCAGCGTATTGTAGACGGTGGCCAGCGACACCGGCTCGCCCGCCTTGTGCGCTTCCTCGTGCAGCTCTTCCGCCGACAGGTGGCGGTCGCCGGCACCGAAGATCAGGTTGCACAGCGCCACGCGCTGGCGGGTCGGCCGGAGGCCCGAGGCGCGCAGGCGCTCGAAGACGCAGAAGCTCTGAGGCCGACCGGCCGTGCGCGCGTCCGCTGCCGCGAGGGGCTTGGCCCGATTGTCCATGACGTCGACCACCGAAAACTTGACTCTTCTATTCACCTTTAGACGAGCGTCATACGCCGCCGCAAGGCCTTGCCGCGATTCAATATAGTCGGATTTCGCACCGCGAACAACGGACGGCCTCACGGCGCGGCGCAGGCCGGTGCGAGCGCTGCGATCGCGCGGCCCGACCCGGCGAGCGGCAGGCGGACATGGCCGGCCGGGCTCGACACTTCGAGGCTCCGCCCCCGCTTGAGGGCGGCGAGCAGCGACGCTGCGTCCTTGCCTTCGACGGTGCGCACGAAGCGCGAGCCGCCGCCCGCCCCCTCCGGCTCGACGCGGGCCTCGCCGGCATAGGCCATGCCGTCGACCGACAGGATCAGCGTCACCGGCCGGTCCGCCGGAAAACGCGCCCCGTTGCCGGCCGCCGTGACGCCGAGCCGGCCGCCGGGAAGGCACGCGATCTCGGCACCGGCCGGACGCCCCTTCAGGGTGAAGTAGGCGCGCGCGCCCTCGCTCCCGCCGCTCGCGCGCCACTCCTGCGACAGGGCGGGGCCGATCGAGGCGGCGAGGGCGATCAGCACGAAAAAGACACGCATGTCGGCTCCATGACGGCGGCGCCCGGCGCGAAACCGTGACACCTCTCTAGACGTTAACGGATTTGCCCTCGGGCGCTCGCGTGGTAAGGGCCGTCCCGCGAACGATTTGAGACAAGTTGGAACGGCGGCGGCATACCGTTCCCCAACCGGACGGATCAATGGACACGGTGAAGACCTATTTCGGCAAGGACGAGATTCTGGCATGCGGCCGGGGCGAGCTCTTCGGCGCGGGCAACGCGCAGCTCCCCCTGCCGCCGATGCTGATGTTCGACCGGATCACCGAGGTCACCACCGACGGCGGCGAGTTCAGCAAGGGCTCGATCCGCGCCGAGTTCGACGTCTCGCCCGACCTCTGGTTCTTCGACTGCCACTTCAAGGGCGATCCGGTGATGCCGGGCTGCCTCGGCCTCGACGCGCTCTGGCAGCTGACGGGCTTCTATCTCGGCTGGCTCGGCGAGCCCGGCCGCGGTCGCGCGCTCGGCGTCGGCGAGGTCAAGTTCACCGGCCAGGTGACGCCCAAGGTCAAGCTTGTGGAATACGGCGTCGACTTCCGCCGCGTGATGCGCTCCAAGCTCAAGCTCGGCATCGCCGAGGGCTGGATGAAAGCGGACGGCGTCGTCATCTATCAGGCGAGCAACCTGCGCGTCGGCCTGTTCCAGGACGAGCAGGCGGACGAGACGGCCGGCGGCTGATATCCGCCCGCCCATCGAAGAATCCGGGTCCTTGAGACCCTTGCAAGGGAGTTTGCCATGCGGCGCGTCGTCGTGACCGGAATGGGCATCGTGTCCTCGATCGGCAACGATCTGAACGAGGTCACCGCCTCGCTGCGCGAGGCGAAGTCGGGCATCAGCTTCGCCCCGGACTTTGCCGACAACGGCTTCCGCTGCCGCGTCTGGGGCAAGCCCGAGATCGACGTCTCGGACATGGTGGACCGGCGCGCCATGCGCTTCCTCAGCCAAGGCGGCGCGTGGAACCACGTCGCCATGCGCCAAGCCATCGCCGACTCAGGGCTGCCCGAGAGCGACATATCCGGCAACGAGCGCACCGGCATCATCATGGGTTCGGGCGGTCCCTCGACGCGCACCCTGATCGAGGCCGCCGACATCACCCGCAAGAACAACTCGCCGAAGCGCATCGGGCCCTTCGCCGTGCCGAAGGCGATGTCGTCGACGGCCTCCGCGACGCTTGCGACCTGGTTCAAGATCCACGGCGTCAACTACTCGATCTCGTCGGCCTGCTCGACCTCGGCGCACTGCATCGGCAACGCCGCCGAGATGATCCAGTGGGGCAAGCAGGACGTGATGTTCGCGGGCGGCCACGAGGACCTCGACTGGACGATGTCGAACCTCTTCGACGCCATGGGCGCCATGTCCTCGGACTTCAACGACCGTCCGTCGGTCGCCTCGCGCGCCTACGACAAGAACCGCGACGGCTTCGTCATCGCCGGCGGCGCGGGCGTCGTGGTGCTCGAGGAGTACGAGCGGGCGGTGGCGCGCGGCGCCAAGATCTACGCCGAGCTCGTCGGCTACGGCGCGACCTCGGACGGCTACGACATGGTGGCCCCGTCCGGCGAGGGCGCGATCCGTTGCATGCGCCAGGCGCTGTCCACCGTGAAAGGCCGGGTCGACTATGTGAATACGCACGGCACCTCGACGCCGGTCGGCGACTCGAAGGAGATCGGCGCGATCCGCGAGGTGTTCGGCGACGACATGCCGTTCGTCCAATCGACCAAGTCGCTGACCGGCCATTCGCTGGGCGCGGCGGGCGCGCAGGAGGCGATCTACTCGCTCCTGATGATGCAGGCCGGCTTCATCGGCGAGAGCGCCCATATCGAGGAGCTCGACCCCGAATTCGAGGGCGTTCCGATCGTGCGCAAGCGCATCGACGACGCGAAGATCGACATTGCCCTGTCCAATTCGTTCGGCTTCGGCGGCACCAACGCCACGCTTGTGTTCCAGCGCGTCGGCGCCTGAGGAAGCTTCCCTGATGACCGGACTGATGACGGGCAAGCGCGGCCTCGTGATGGGCGTCGCCAACCACAATTCGATCGCCTGGGGCGCGGCGCGCTCGCTCGCCGCCCAAGGCGCCGAGATCGCCTTCAGCTACCAGGGCGAGGCCTTCGGCAAGCGGCTTCGCCCGCTCGCCGCCGAGATCGGCTCCACCCTCCTCGTCGATTGCGACGTCGAGGATATCGCCTCGGTCGACAACCTTTTCGCCACGCTCGAAAAGGCGTGGGGGCGCATCGACTTCGTAGTCCACGCGATCGGCTTCTCCGACAAGAACGAGCTGAAGGGCCTCTACGCCGACACGACGCGCGAGAATTTCACGCGCACCATGGTGATCTCCTGCTTCTCGTTCACCGAGGTCGCCAAGCGCGCCGCCGCGATCATGAACGAGGGCGGCTCGATGGTGACCTTGACCTATGGCGGGTCGATGCGCGTCATGCCGAACTACAACGTGATGGGCGTCGCCAAGGCCGCGCTGGAAGCCTCGGTGCGCTATCTCGCGGCCGATTTCGGCCCCCGCGACATCCGCGTCAACGCCGTCTCGGCCGGCCCCTTGCGCACCTTGGCCGGTGCCGGCGTCTCCGACGCGCGCCTGATGCTGAACTACCAGCGCCGCAACTCCCCGATGCGCCGCAACGTGACGCACGAGGAGGTCGGCAATTCGACGCTCTACCTCCTGTCCGACCTGTCGCGCGGCGTCACCGGCGAGATCCACTATGTGGACGCCGGCTACAACATCATGTCGATGCCCGCGCTGGACGAGCTGAAAGCGCAGGAGCGCAGGGCCGAGATCGCCGGCGAGGCCGACGCCACGGCCGGCTGACCGGCCCTCACTCCTGGCGGAGACGCTCGCCGATCTCCGCCATCGAGCCTGACACATGGTCGGCCCCGGCGGCCCGGAGCGCTTCCGCCGCGTCCGGCCCGGCGTGGCTCGCGCCGATATAGCCGATGGCCCTCATCCCGGCGGCCTTGGCCGCCGCGATCCCGTAACGCGAATCCTCCACGACGACGCAGCGCCGGGGATCAACGCCCATGCGCGCGCTCGCGTGGAGAAAAAGGTCCGGCGCCGGCTTGCCGCGGGGGACTTCGGACGCCGAGAAGACGGCATCCACCGGAAAATACGCGTCGAGGCCGGTGACGGAGAGGCTGAGCCGCAGGCGGTCGGGGTGCGACGACGAGGCGACGCAGCGGCGAAGGTCGGAGGCGGTCAGTAGGTCGACGACGCCCTCGCAGGGTTTCAGCCGCTCGCGAAACACCGCCGCCGTCGCCGGCCAGAGGTCGGCCTCCGCGCCCGGCGGCAGCGCCCGGCCCGTGCTGGCTGCGAGCGCCGCCAGTCCGTCGACGGTCTTCATGCCGATGATGCCGGCGAAAAGCTCGGCCGAGACATCGATCCCGTGCGTGCGGTGAAGCGCGCGCAACGCGTCACCGGCGAGATGCTCGCTGTCGACCAGCACCCCGTCGCAGTCGAAGATCACGAGATCGGGCACGCCCCGTCTCAGGCGAAGCGCGCGCGGATCGCGGCTGCGACCCGCATCGGCGCCTCGAGGCTCGGCAGGTGCCCGCATTCCTCCAGGAGCACGAACTCCGCATCGGGCATCGCCTCCGCCATCGCGCGCCCGGCGTCCGGCGCGGAGAAGCTGTCCGCCTCCCCCCAGACGAGAAGCGAGCGGCAGGCGAGGCGTCGGAGATCCGCCGTGCGGTCGGGCCGCGTCATCAGCGCCTCGTTCTGGGCGAGGAGCCGGTCGGTGCCGGCGCGCGCCGCCATCGCACGGAAGATGTCGGCCGCCTCCTGGCCGCGCCCGTCCGGCTCGAACACGATCGCGCGCGCCATCTCTTCCAGCATGTCGGCGCCGCCGTCCGCCTCGATGGCGGCCCTGCGCCGGTCGAACGGCTCGCGGCTCGCCGGCCCCTGCGGCGCTGCTCCCATGACCACGAGGCCCTGAACGAGCGAGGGCGCGGCCAGCGCCGCCTCGCGCGCGACATGCCCGCCGAACGACGTCCCGGCGACGACGAACGGCTTGCCCTCCGCCGCGTCCACGACCTTGCGGGCGCAGGCCGCCATGTCGGGCGCGGCCGGCACGACCGTGCGGCAGTCGAAGTCGGGCCGCAGGAGCGCGATCAGCGGCTCGTAGAGATCGCCGTCGCAGGCGAAGGCGGGCACGAGGATCAGGCGCATGGACACTCCGGCGGTCGGGATGGAGGCCCTGATCTAGGGCACGGGCATGAGGATGCGATGACAACCCCGCCGTTGCCGCCGGGGCGATGCAGGTCTAAAGCGAAGGCGAAACGCCCCTCCCCTCACCCTACGCTCTCGGAACCCATCATGCAGCAACGACCGCTCGGGCGCACGGATCTGCGCGTCAGCCGGATCTGCCTCGGCACCATGACCTTCGGCGAACAGAACACGGAAGCCGAGGCGCACGAGCAGCTCGACCGCGCCGTGGAGCGCGGCGTCAACTTCCTCGACGCGGCCGAGCTCTATCCGATCCCGCCCAAGGCGGAGACGCAGGGGCGCACGGAGGCCTATATCGCCTCGTGGCTGCGGGCGCGCGGCAACCGCGATCGCATGGTGATCGCGACCAAGGTGGTCGGCCGCTCCACCTCGACCTGGTTTCGCGCCGACGGCTCCGAGCCGCGCCTCGACCGTCGCAACGTCATCGAAGCCGTCGAGGGGTCGCTGAAGCGCCTCGGCATCGACTGCATCGATCTCTACCAGATCCACTGGCCGGACCGCCCAACCACGGGCTTCGGCTCGGTGCCGACGCGATGGAAGACGCCCGATCCCGTTCTGGACGAGGTAGCGATCGAGGAAACGGCGGACGTCTTCCAGGACCTCGTGCGGGACGGCAAGATCCGCCACGCCGGCCTGTCGAACGAGAGCGCCTGGGGCACGATGCGCTGGCTGACGCTTGCCGACGCCGGACGAGCGCCACGCATGGCGAGCATCCAGAACGCCTACAATCTCCTGAACCGCACGTTCGAGACGGCGCAGGCCGAGATCGCCGTGCGCGAAGGTGTCGGCCTCCTCGCCTACTCGCCGCTGGCGCAGGGCTATCTCACCGGCAAGTATGCCGGCGGCGCGCTTCCTGCGGGCTCGCGCAAGGCGCTGTTCGACCGGTTGCAGCGCTACGAGAAGCACGGCACCGCGGAGGCCGTCGACGCCTATGTGGCGCTCGCCCGCGAGTTCGGTCTTGCCCCCGCCACCTTCGCGAACGCCTTCGTGCTGGCGCAGGACTTCGTCACGGCCTCGATCATCGGCGCGACGACGATGGCGCAGCTCGACGAGTGCCTCGCCGCCGAGGACGTTGCATGGACGGCGGAGATGCAGGACGCGGTGGACGGCGTGCACCAGCGCGTCGGCAACCCGGCCCCTTAGGCCTTCAGCCGTCGTTCGGGGCGGCGGCATCGCCGCCCCGCCCCGACACCGCGTCGCGCAGCCGGCGCGCATCGGCGGTCATCTCCCGCAGTCGGTCGAGGGGCAGTCCGGCCGACGCCACCAGCGCCTCTCCCAGGCAACGGCTGCGGTCGGCGAGGGCGCGGCCGGTCTCCGTCAGCCGCACGATGACCTGACGCGCGTCGACCGTATCGCGCTCGCGCGTCACGAACCCCGCCGACGCCAGACGCGTGACCAGCGGGGTCATCGTGCTCGGCTCGAGATCCAGCCGGGCGGCTAGGTCGCCGACGCGCTGGCCGTCTTCCTCCCACAGGACCGACAGCGTCAGGTACTGCGGATAGGTGATGCCCCATTCGTCGAGGATCGGCTTGTAGAGCCGGCCGATCGCCATCGACGCGCCGTAGAGCGCAAAGCACAGATGGTCGTCGAGCGGCAGCGGCGGTTTCGCGCGCGTCATGGCTTCAGCCTCGGTTCGGTCGGCTTTTTGTTTATCACAATAATTTTCCGCTGGACAGGCGATAGCTTCCCCTATACATCTGCGTTTATCGCAATAATAAATTGCGCCGAGAAGGAGAAGGTTCCATGCCTGTCGACACGATCTACAAGACCCGCGCCACCGCGTCCGGTGGCGGCCGCGACGGCCATGTCCGCTCCGAGGACGGCAATCTCGACCTGAACCTCGTCGTCCCCAAGGAAATGGGCGGACCGGGCGGTGACGGCGCCAACCCGGAGAAGCTGTTCGCCGCCGGCTACTCCGCCTGCTTCCTCGGCGCCATGCGCGCCGTCTCCTCGAAGGTCGGCGTGAAGGTGCCGAACGATGCGACGGTGACCGCCGAGATCGGCTTCGGCCCGCGCTCGGAAGGCGGCTACGGCATCACCGCCGATCTGACGATCTCGCTGCCGGGCCTCGACCGCGCCGATGCGCAGAAGCTCGTCGACACCGCCCATCAGGTCTGCCCCTATTCCAATGCGACCCGCAACAACCTCGACGTCGGCCTGACGATCGTCTGATCGCATCCGCGGTACTCGAGACAAGGCCCCGGCGGACACCCCGCCGGGGCCTTTTCGTTTCGCGGCGTTCCTTCGCCCAACAAAAAGGGGCGGCCCGTCGGCCGCCCCTTCGATCGTCACTAGCGAGACGGGATTACTCCGCGTCGTCTTCCTTGGCGGGCTTCTTGATCTCCTCGCCGGTCGCCTGGTCGACGACCTTCATGGAGAGGCGGACCTTGCCGCGCTCGTCGAAGCCCATGAGCTTGACCCAGACCTTCTGGCCTTCCTTGACGACGTCCTGCGTCTTCTGGACGCGGTCGGCGGCCAGCTGCGAGATGTGGACGAGGCCGTCGCGCGAGCCGAAGAAGTTCACGAAGGCGCCGAACTCGACGCACTTCACCACCGTGCCCTCGTAGATCTCGCCGACTTCCGGCTCGGCCACGATCGAGTGGATCCACTTCTTGGCCGCCTCGATCTCCTTGCCGGAGGACGAGGCGATCTTCACGGTGCCGTCGTCCTCGATGTTGATCTTGGCGCCGGTCTTTTCGACGATCTCGCGGATCACCTTGCCGCCCGAGCCGATCACGTCGCGGATCTTGTCGGTCGGGATCTGCATGACCTCGATGCGCGGAGCGAACTCGCCGAGCTCGGAGCGGGCCGAGCCCAGAGCCTTGTTCATCTCGGCGAGGATGTGCTCGCGGCCGCCCTTGGCCTGCTCGAGCGCGATCTTCATGATCTCCTCGGTGATGCCCTGGATCTTGATGTCCATCTGCAGCGAGGTGATGCCCCGGTCGGTGCCGGCCACCTTGAAGTCCATGTCGCCGAGGTGGTCCTCGTCGCCGAGGATGTCGGACAGGACCGCGAAGCGCTCACCCTCGAGGATGAGGCCCATGGCGATGCCGGCCACCGGGCGCGCCAGCGGCACGCCGGCGTCCATCAGCGCGAGCGAGGTGCCGCAGACGGTCGCCATCGAGGACGAACCGTTCGACTCGGTCACCTCGGACACGGCGCGGATCGTGTAGGGGAAGGCTTCCTTGGCCGGCAGCATCGGGCGGATGGCGCGCCAGGCGAGCTTGCCATGGCCGATCTCGCGGCGGCCGGGCGAGCCCATGCGGCCCGTCTCGCCGACCGAGTACGGGGGGAAGTTGTAGTGAAGGAGGAAGGTCTCCTTGTAGGTGCCGGTCAGGCTGTCGACGTACTGCTCGTCCTCGCCGGTGCCGAGCGTCGCCACGACCAGCGCCTGCGTCTCGCCGCGCGTGAAGAGCGCCGAGCCGTGGGTGCGCGGCAGGATGCCGGCCTCGGAGACGATCTGGCGCACGGTCGACAGGTCGCGGCCGTCGATGCGGCTCTTGGTGTCGAGGATGTTCCAACGCACGATCTTGGCCTGGAGCTCCTTGAAGACGGTGCCGACGTCTTCCTTCGGAGCCTTCGGGTCCTGACCCTCGGGCAGGAAGTGCGCCATGACCTTCGCCTTCACCGCGTCGACGGCGGCGTAGCGGGCCTGCTTGTCGGTGTTCTTGTAGGCGTCGCGCAGCTCTGCCTCGGCAAGGCCCAGCATCTCGCTCTCGAGCGCCGAGTGATCGGGCACCGTGTGGTTGCGCGGCTCCTTGGCGGCGTGCTCGGCGAGCTTGATGATCGCCTCGATCACCGGCTGGAAGCCCTTGTGACCGAACATGACGGCGCCGAGCATCGTCTCTTCGTCGAGCTCGTGCGCCTCGGATTCCACCATCAGCACCGCGTCCTGCGTGCCGGCGACCACGAGGTCGAGCTTGGACTCGCCCATCTCGTCGACATGCGGGTTCAGCTTGAACTCGCCGTTGATGTAGCCGACGCGCGCGCCGCCGATCGGGCCCATGAAGGGAACGCCCGAGAGCGTCAGCGCCGCGGAGGCCGCGACCATCGCTAGGACGTCCGGGTCGTTCTCGAGGTCATGCTGCAGGACGGTGACGACGACCTGCGTGTCGTTCTTGTAGCCTTCCGCAAAGAGCGGGCGGATCGGACGGTCGATCAGGCGCGAGACCAGCGTTTCCTTCTCGGAGGGACGGCCCTCGCGCTTGAAGTAGCCGCCCGGGATCTTGCCGGCGGCGAACGCCTTTTCCTGGTAGTTGACGGTCAGCGGGAAGAAGTCGAAGCCGGGCTTGGGCGCCTTGGCCGAGACGACGGTCGCGAGCACGGCGGTCTCGCCATAGGTGGCGAGCACCGCGCCGTCGGCCTGACGGGCGATCTTGCCGGTTTCGAGGGTCAGCGTGCGGCCGCCCCATTCGATCTCGACCTTGTGGGTATTGAACATGCGATAGGCCTCGTGTCTGCGCCGCGACGGATCGCGGCCGGGCAAAGGGAAACGCGCATGGGCAAGACGGCGGGAGGCTTCCGGTCGCGGCGCGGCTAGAGGTCAGCGGCGCCCGGGCACGATGGGTTCCGTCCGGCGCGCGGCCGTCGGGATCATGCCGGGAAGCATCCGGCAATCCTGCCCCATGAGCGTTGGGCTCTCTGGCGCGGCGCTCGTCTGAGCCGCCGGCCGGGACAGGCTTTCCCCGCCGGGGCGGGAGAAGCTGGTTCGAAATGCGGGCGCGGCGCTCAAGGACCTTGAGCGCCGCGCCGAATGACGGATTTAGCGACGCAGGCCGAGACGGCCGATCAGCGCGGTGTAGCGCTCTTCCTCGCGCTCCTTCAGATAGTCGAGGAGGCGGCGACGCTGGGACACCATCTTGAGAAGGCCACGACGCGAGTGGTTGTCCTTCTTGTGGCCCTTGAAGTGTTCGGTCAGGTTGGCGATGCGCTCCGACAGAAGGGCGACCTGCACCTCGGGCGAACCGGTGTCGCCTTCCTTGGTGCCGTACTCCTTCATGAGTTCGGCTTTGCGCTCGAGCGTGATCGACATCGGATATCCCTTTCTTGGAGAATTTGGAGGGTTGGGACGCCCGAGCCGGGATGTCGTCCAGCCAGGGCCATGAAGCGACGCCCGGACGGAACGGCCAGGCACGCGAGGCGGGTATAGGCGCATTCCGCAGGGAATGCCAGCCCGGAACGACGAGGGCGCGTTCTAGCCGCGCCCGCCGAAGACGCGCTTGGGGTGGAACGAGCCCTGGTCGATCGAGCCGATCGCGACGAGGCGCCCCTGCCCGGTGGCATAGGCTTCGTCGCAGAAGGCCGGCGCATCGCGCCCGCGCAGGAGCACCGGATTGCCCGACAGCACCCGCCCGGCCTGATCGTCGGTCAGCGCCACCTCGTAGAGGTCCGAGAGCGCGGTTGCCGCGTCGAGCACGATCTCGTCGAGCGCGGTGAAGTCGGTGATGCGGGCGCGCGCACCGGCTTCCGCCGCCTCCGGCGTCAGCTCCTCGAGCCCCTCTTCGGCGGCATCCATCAGCTCATCGAGCGTGACCATGTCGTCCTCGTCGAACGATCCGACGCGCACGCGGCGAAGTTCGGTGATATGGCCGAAGCAGCCGAGGTCGCGCCCGAGGTCGCGCGCGATGGCTCTGACATAGGTGCCCTTGCCGCACTCGGCCTCGAAGGTCGTGGTCGAGGCGTCGGGCATTTCGACGATCGCCAGCCGGTGCACCGTCACGGTGCGCGCGGCGATCTCGACGGTCTCGCCGGCGCGCGCCAGATCATAGGCGCGCTCGCCCTCGATCTTGATCGCCGAGAAGGCGGGCGGCACCTGGGAGATCTCGCCGGTATAGTTCGGCAGGAGGGCCTCGATATCGGCGCGGGACGGGCGGCGGTCGGAGGCGTTGACCACCGGGCCTTCCGTGTCGTCGGTCGTCGTCTCCGCGCCCCAGGACACGGTGAAGCGATAGGTCTTCTGCCCGTCCATCACGAAGGGGACGGTCTTCGTCGCATCGCCGAGCGCGATCGGCAGCATGCCGGACGCCAGCGGATCGAGCGTGCCGGCATGGCCCGCCTTCTGCGCGAAATAGAGCCACTTGATCTTCGAGACGGCTTCCGTGGAGCCCATGCCTTTCGGCTTGTCGAAGATCACCCAGCCGGAAATCGGGCGGCCCTTCGGCTTCTTCCCGCGACGTGCCATCAGTTGTCGTCCTCGTCGTCTGCCGTCCCTTGCGTGTCGCGCAGGACCTCCGGCGAGCGCAGGAGCGCGTCGATCCGGGCATAGTTGTCGAAACTGTCGTCCTGCCGGAAGCGGACCTCCGGCATGTACTTCATCTGCCTGAGCGCCGGCGTAAGCCGACCGCGCAGGAACCGCGCATGGCCGTTGAGGGCCTGCACGTAGGGGTCCACGTTCTCCTGCCCGAACACCGTGACATAGGCGGTGGCGAGCTTCAGGTCGGGACTCATGCGCACTTCCGTCACGCTGATCACGGCGTTTTCGAGGAGCGGGTCCAGGATCTCGCGACGCTGCAGGGTTTCGGTCAATGCGTGGCGGACCTTCTCGCCCACCGACAGCTGACGCTGCGAGGGCCCTTTCGGGGCTTTGGTATGCTTGGCCATGGCTGGTTGCTCCTAGGCGGGAGGCCGCATCGTCCCTCGTGCGAACGCAACTGCAAAGCCCGGCGTTGCCGCCGGGCTTTGCGCATTGGGTCCGGTCGGGCGGTCCCCTCGAGGACCGCCGTCTTAGGATCAGAGCGTGCGGGCGATGTGCTCCACGCGGAAGTTCTCGATGATATCGCCGACGCGGATATCCTCGTAGTTCTGGAAGGCCATGCCGCATTCCTGGCCGCCCGGCACCTCGGCGACTTCGTCCTTGAAGCGCTTGAGCGTCTTGAGCGTACCCTCGTGGATGACCACGCCGTCGCGGATGAGGCGTACGCCCGCACCGCGCTCGACCTTGCCTTCCGTAACGCGGCAGCCCGCGACCTTGCCGATCTTGGTGATGTGGAACACCTCCAGGATCTCGGCATTGCCGAGGAACGTCTCGCGCCGCTCGGGCGACAGGAGGCCCGACATCGCCTGCTTCACATCATCCACGAGGTCGTAGATGATGTTGTAGTAGCGGATCTCGATCCCCTCGCGCTCGGCGAGCTGACGGGCCTGCGCGTTGGCACGCACGTTGAAGCCGATGATCGCGGCGTTCGAGGTGGCGGCCAGCTGGACGTCCGACTCGGTGATGGCACCGGCGCCCGAATGGACGATGCGCGCCTGCACCTCGTCCGTGCCGAGCTTTTCGAGAGCCGTCCCAATCGCCTCGACCGAGCCCTGCACGTCGCCCTTGACGAGCAGCGGGAAGGTCTTGAGGCCGCTCGACTGCAGCTGGTTCATCATCTGCTCGAGCGAGCCGCGCTGACCGGCCGACTTGGCGACCGCCTTCTCGCGGGTCAGGCGCTGGCGGTACTCGGTGATCTCGCGCGCCTGCGCCTCGTCCTTGACCACAGCGAAGCGGTCGCCGGCGAGCGGCGTGCCCTGCATGCCGAGGACCTCGACGGGGGTCGACGGACCGGCCTCCTTCATCTGCTTGCCCTGGTCGTTGACGAGGGCGCGCACGCGGCCCCACTGGTCGCCGGCGACCACGATGTCGCCGACGCGCAGCGTGCCGGCCTGGACGAGCGTCGTCGCCACCGGGCCGCGGCCACGGTCGAGCTGGGCCTCGATCACCACGCCTTCGGCGGTGCGGTCGGGGTCGGCCTTCAGGTCGAGGATTTCGGCCTGCAGCAGGATCGCCTCGAGGAGCTTGTCGAGGTTGGTGCCGGCCTTGGCCGAAACCTCGACGTCGAGCACCTCACCACCCATCGATTCGACGAACACCTCGTGCTGGAGGAGCTGCGTGCGAACCTTCTGGGCGTCGGCGGCCGGCTTGTCGATCTTGTTGATCGCCACGATGATCGGCACGCCGGCCGCCTTCGCGTGGCTGATCGACTCGATCGTCTGCGGCATGACGCTGTCGTCGGCCGCCACCACCAGGATCGCGATGTCGGTCGCCTGGGCGCCGCGGGCACGCATCGCCGTGAAGGCGGCGTGGCCCGGCGTGTCGATGAACGAGATCTTCTGCCCGTTCTGCTCGACCTGGTAGGCGCCGATGTGCTGCGTGATGCCGCCGGCTTCGCCGGACACGACGCTGGTCTTGCGGATCGCGTCGAGGAGCGAGGTCTTGCCGTGGTCGACATGGCCCATGATCGTGACGACCGGCGGGCGCGTGACGAGCTTCTCGGGATCGCTCGCCACGTCGAACATGCCGGTCTCGACGTCCGATTCCGCGACGCGGCGAACCGTATGGCCGAACTCGGACGCGATGATCTCGGCGAGATCGGCGTCGATCACGTCGCCCGGCTTCATCATCTGACCCTGCGCCATCAGGAACTTGATGACGTCCACGGCCCGCTCCGACATGCGGTTGGCGAGTTCCTGGATGGTGATGGTCTCGGGGATAATCACTTCGCGGGCAATCTTCTCGCGGGTCTGGTTCTGCTGCGAGCGCTTGAACTTCTCCTGGCGACGACGCATCGACGACAGCGAGCGGCCGCGCGCGTCCTCGTCGGACAGCGCACGCTCAACGTTGACGCGGCCGGCACCACGGCGGTCGTCGCCGGTGCGGGCGCGCGTCGGCTTGGCGGCGTCGGCGGCCGGCGCGCGTGCCGGACCACGAGCGGCGCCCGGACGGCGACGATCGTCCTCGTCGTCGGCCCGCGTCTTCTTGGTGAGGTCGGTACGACCGGCCGGGCGCAGGCCCAGGCCGTCGTCCACCGGCGGCGGGCCGGGGATGACGTTGACGTTGGCCTTGCCGCCGCCGGTGCGGGCGACGGGCTTGTTGGCGGCGCGGCGGGCCGCATCCTCCTCGGCCTTCTTGCGGGCGGCGGCCTCGAGCTCGAGACGCGCGTTCTCCTCGGCCTGACGGCGCTCGGATTCCTCGCGCTCGGCGCGGCGACGCTCGTCCTCGGCGACGCGGCGCGCCTCCTCGATCTGGAACAGGCGGCGGTCCTCGGCCTCGCGCTGCTGCGCGAGGATCAGGGCGCGACGACGCGCATCCATTTCCTTTGACGACAGATCCGACAGGACGGCACCGCGCGGCTGGCGGGCACCGGGCGCGGCAGCGGCCGGCGCGGGACCGCGACGGTCGTCACGCCCGCCCGGCTGGCCCGGACGACCGGCCTGCGCCGGCTGGCCGGGGCGCTGCTGGCCCGGCGCGCCGGGGCGGCCGGCCTGCGAGCCGGCATAGCCGGGACGCGCCGGCTGGCCCGGACGCTGCGCGCCGACCGGGCCGCCGGCGGCGGGGCGGGCGGGCGCAGGCGCGCCCGGACGCGGTGCCGTGCCCTGCGGGGCGCGGGGCGCGGCGGACGCGGCAGCCGGAGTGGCAGTCGGGGTGGCCGCGGGCGCGGCGGTTTTGGCGGTATCGTTCAAGGAAGGCTTCGGTGACTCGGGTTCGGAAGGGGGCGTGGAGACGCTCGGCGTCGCGGCAGGAGCCTCGGCGACGGGCGCAGCAGGAGCGGGAGCCGGAGCAGCGGCGGCCGGTGCGGGCACGGCAGGCGCCGCCTCGGCCGCGGGCGCCGTCTCGGCGGCCTTGGCGACCGGTTCCGTCTGGGCGGCCGGCGCCACGGGGCGATCGGGGGTGACCGGCGCCTGCGGGTTCTTGGCCGCATGCTCCAGCGCCGCCATCTGCGCGGGCGTCAGGGTCGGGCGTGCGGGCGCCGCCGCAGCCGGTGCGGGCGCGGGTGCTGCAGGCGCCGCTGCGGCCTCGGACGCCGCAGGCGCTTCCTTTGCCGTTTCGCCGGGGACCGAGAACTTGCGCTTCTTGGTCTCCACGACGACGCTCTTCGTCCGCCCGTGCGAGAAGTTCTGCCGCACCGTGGACTGCGAAACGCTGCCGCTCGGCTTCAGGGACAGGGTCTTCTTCGGGGTGACGCTCAGCGTCTTGTCATCGCCCGATTTCGTATCGCTCATTACCGCTTCCGCTTCCTGCGCGGGTTTGTTCCCCGCGCCACTATCCGTGCCTAGAGCATTTTTCAACCGTGCTCAGCCGTTGATCTTAATGGTGGCTTCACGAAGCCGGCTGGTGACCGGCATCCGCTTCGTTGGTTTCCCGGGCGCTTGCGCCCCGGTAGGTCTCCAGCGCATCGAGGCGCTCGATCAGGGCCGCTCCAGCTCCACCGGGCAGGATGGCCGCGTGTATCACATTCAGGTCGCCCATGGCCAAACCGATTTCGTCGGCGGTCAGCGACTGGTAGGCCGGCACCGGCCGCCCTCCCGTCTCGGCGGCCCGCGCATGGCGCGCTCCGTCGAGCTTTCGAATTCCGTCCGCCGCGCCATCCGAGGCGTGGAGGACCGCGAGAGCCTTGCCCGCGCGCAGCGCGGCATCGACCTTGGTCGACCCGGTCGTCAGCTGGCCGGCCTTGCGGGCGAGCGCCAGAGCGCCCGTTGCCGAACGAACCAGAAGCGCTTCCAAATCGTCGGCCAGCGTTTCGGTTCCCGTCAGCTCGCGCTTCAGGGCCCGCGCCAGAAGCTTGCGCTTCATCGCCGTCTCGACCACCGAACGCCGCGCCTCGATATGGGCGCCGCGTCCGGGCAACCGTCGCTTGAGGTCCGGCACGACCTGCCCGTCCGGGCCGGCGACGAAGCGGATCAGGGCGTCGGCCGGCAGCGAGCGGCGCGACACGATGCACATGCGCCCATTCATCACCGCCGCCTCCAGATCCGCGTCCTCGTCCATTCCCTCGCTCAGACCTCCTCGGCCTCCTCGTCGCTCTCGACCGCCGGCTCCTCGGCCTCGACCCAGCCGGCCATCACGCGGGCCTGCATGATCATCGCCTCGGCGTCCTGACGGCTCACGTCGAACGCCGAGAGCGCGCCGGCGAACTTCTTCGTCTCGCCGTCCTTGCGCTCGGTCCAGCCGACGAGATCGTCGGCCGCGCAGCCCGCGAAGTCCTCGACGCTCTTCACGCCGTCCTCGCCGAGCGCGACCAGCATGGCCGTCGTCAGGCCCTCGATCTGGCGCAGGTCGTCCTCGACGCCGAGCGCGCGGCGCTTGTCGTCGAGCTCCTTCTCGCGCTGATCCAGGAACTCCTTGGCGCGGTTCTGGATCTCGGCCGCCGTATCCTCGTCGAAGCCCTCGATCGAGGCGACCTCGGAATTGTCGACGTAGGCGACTTCCTCGACGCTCGCGAAACCCTCGGACGCCAGGAGCTGGCCGACCATCTCGTCGACGTTCAAGGCGTCCATGAACAGGGCGGAGCGCTCGGTGAACTCCTTCTGGCGACGCTGTGACTCCTCCTCTTCGGTGAGGATGTCGATGTCCCAGCCGGTGAGCTGCGAGGCGAGGCGCACGTTCTGGCCGCGACGACCGATCGCAAGGCTTAGCTGGTCATCCGGGACCACGACTTCAATGCGCTCGGCGTCCTCGTCGAGCACGACCTTGGCGACTTCCGCCGGCTGCAGCGCGTTGACGAGGAAAGACGCCGCATCCGGCGACCAGGGAATGATGTCGATCTTCTCGCCCTGCAACTCGCCGACGACGGCCTGGACGCGCGAGCCGCGCATGCCGACGCAGGCGCCGACCGGATCGACCGACGAATCGCGGCTGACCACCGCGATCTTGGCGCGCGAGCCGGGATCGCGGGCGACCGCCTTGATCTCGATGATGCCGTCGTAGATTTCCGGCACTTCCATGGTGAAGAGCTTCGCCATGAACTGCGGATGGGTGCGCGACAGAAAGATCTGCGGGCCCCGCTGCTCGCGGCGCACGTCGTAGACGAAGGCGCGCACGCGATCGCCGTAGCGGAAGAGCTCGCGCGGGATCTGCTCGTCGCGGCGGATGATGCCCTCGCCCTTGCCGAGATCGACGATCACGTTGCCGTACTCGACGCGCTTGACCGTGCCGTTGACGATCTCGTTCACGCGACCGATGAACTCGTCGTACTGCTTGTCGCGCTCGGCCTCGCGCACCTTCTGCACGATGACCTGCTTGGCGGACTGGGCGGCGATGCGACCGAACTCCATCGGCGGCAGCTGCTCGGCGATGAAGTCGCCGGGCTCGGCGTCGGGGTTCTTGTCGCGGGCGAGATCGAGATAGATCTGCGTCGCCGGATCCTCGACCTCCTCGACGACCTCCAGAAGCCGCTGCAGCTTCATCTCGCCGGTCTTGGTGTTGATGTCGACGCGGATGTTGGTTTCCTGGCCGTAGCGCGAGCGGGCGGCCTTCTGGATCGCGTCCGCCATCGCGGCGATCACGATCTCCCGATCGATCGACTTCTCGCGCGCCACGGCATCCGCGATCTGCAGAAGCTCGAGTCGGTTCGCACTGACTGCCATGTTCACGTCTCCTGTCGAAAGCCGCCGGGCATCCAAGGCTCCGGCCCTTCGGAAAGGATGGCCCACGCCCTCCGGCGCGACGCCTCCCATCGTCTCATCAATGCGCGCCGGGCTCTCCGGCTGCGTCCAAGGTCTCGTCTTCGTCGTCGATCGGCAGGCCCTTCGCCTTGCGGGCGGCCTTGTCGGCCTTCAAGGAGGCCGCGATCAGGTCGTCGGTCAGGATCAGCCGGGCCTCGGCCAGGGCATCGAACGGCACCTCGACGACCTTGTCCTCGCCATCCGACACGGCGTCGCGCTCCAGCCGGAAGCCCTCGTCCGACACGGACAGGATGCGACCGCGGAAGCGCTTGCGGTTGGCGACGAGGCGCGTCGTCTCCAGCTTCATCAACTGGCCGGCCCAGGCCTCGAAGTCGCCGACACGCACCAGCGGACGGTCGATGCCGGGCGACGAAATCTCGAGGTGGTAGGCGCGGTCCATCGGGTCCTCGACATCGAGCACCGGGGAGATGCCGCGCGACACCGCCTCGCAGTCCTCGACGCTCATCGAGCCGTCCGGCCGCTCGGCCATGATCTGCAGCGTCGTGCCGTTCATCGCCGACACGCGAATGCGCACGAGGCGGTAGCCGAGCTGTTCGATCACGGGCTCGAGCAGAGCGGCGATGCGGCCCTCGAGGCCCTGTTCGGTAATGATGCGCTTGTCCGTCACGAAGTCTCCGGTCGTGCCTCGGGACGCTCATTGAAGCCGTCCCGCCTGCGGCGACCGCCGGATCTCCTGCCGAGGCTATGCCCCTAACAAAAAAGAGCGGGACCGGGAGGACCCACTCTCACGATCGCATCGCAGAGAATTTGAACCCCATATACAGCCGAAGCGCCGCCATGGCAAGGCGAACGCCCCGCCCTCGTCAGAGGCGGCGGAAGGTGAGGTAGGCGCCCTTGCGGCCCTCGCGATGGGCCTTCGCCTCGTAGCGCGTGCCCGGCCAGCCCTCGTAGGGCGTGTGCCAGTCGGCCGGACCGTCCGCCTCCCAAGCGAACGCGGGGTGGTTGCGCAGATGCTGCAGCGTCCAGTCCACGTAGGTCTCGATGTCGGAGGCGAAGCGGAAGCGCCCGCCGGGCTTCAGGACGCGCGCCATGCGCTGGAGCGTGCGCGGGTTCACGAAGCGTCGCTTCCAGTGTTTCCGCTTCGGCCAGGGGTCCGGGTAGAACAGGTCGATCCCGTCGAGCGAAGCGTCCGGCAGCCAGTCGAGGAGCAGCGTCGCATCGTCGCCGAAGAGGCGAAGGTTCGCGCGGGGGCCCTCCTCCAGCGCCACCAGCATCTTCGCCATCGAGTTGACGAAGGGCTCGACGCCGATGAAGCCGGCGGTCGGATGGCGGCCGGATTCCAGATGCAGGTGCTCGCCGCCGCCGAACCCGATCTCGAGCCGCACCGTCTCGACGGGCGCCAAAAACAGGGTGCGAAGGTCGGCAGGCGCTGCTCGAGAGAGGTCGAGCGCCAGCGAGGGCAGCGCCTCCCGCAGGAGCCCGGCCTGCAGCGGTCGCAGCGTCTTGCCGCGCGAGCGTCCGAAGAAGTTCTCCCGGACGCGCGTTCGCTCGCCGTTCGTCCGTCGTTCAGCGGCCAAGTTTCGCCTTCAGCTTGGCGACGAGGTCGGTCCGCTCCCAGGAGAACGAGCCGTCGCGACCGGGCTTGCGGCCGAAATGGCCATAGGCCGAGGTCTTGGCGTAGATCGGGCGTGCGAGGTCGAGATGCTCGCGGATGCCGCGGGGCGTCAGGTCCATCAGCTCGCGCAGCGCCTTCTCGAGCGCCGTCTCGTCGACCTTGCCGGTGCCGTGCAGATCGACATAGACCGACACGGGCTCGGCGACGCCGATCGCGTAGGAGAGCTGGATGGTGCAGCGGTCGGCGAGGTTGGCCGCGACCACGTTTTTCGCAAGATAGCGCGCGGCATAGGCGGCCGAGCGATCGACCTTGGTCGGGTCCTTGCCGGAGAAGGCGCCCCCGCCGTGCGGGGCCGCGCCGCCATAGGTGTCGACGATGATCTTGCGGCCGGTGAGCCCGGCGTCGCCGTCCGGCCCGCCGATCACGAACTTGCCGGTCGGGTTGACGTGCCAGACACACGTCTCCTCGATCGGCAGACCGCTCGTCGCCTCGCGCACGAAGGGCTCGACCAGCCGGCGCACGTCGGCCGAGGTCAGGCTCTCGTCGACATGCTGCGTCGACAGGACGATCGAGGAGATCGAGACGGGCTTGCCGTCCTGGTAGCGCACGGTCACCTGGCTCTTGGCGTCGGGGCCGAGCACACCGGCGCCCCCCTCGCCCGAGCGGCGCGCCTCCGACAGGCGCTCCAGGATCTTGTGCGCGTAGAAGATCGGAGCGGGCATCAGCTCGGCCGTCTCGCGGCAGGCGTAGCCGAACATGATGCCCTGGTCGCCCGCGCCCTCGGTCGCCTTCGAGCCGGCGTCGACGCCTTGCGCGATGTCGGCCGACTGCTCGTGCAGGAGAACGTCGATCTTGGCGGTCTTCCAGTGGAAGCCGTCCTGCTCGTAGCCGATCGCCTTCACGGCGCGGCGGGCGGCGGAGCGCACCTTGGAGCGGAGCTTGGGCGAATCGAGCGTCGAGCGTACCTCGCCAGCGATGACGATCCGGTTCGTGGTGGCCAGCGTCTCGCAGGCGACGCGAAGCTGCCAGGCGTCCATCTTGGCCTTGCGGGCCTCGCGGTAGAGGAGATCGAGCACCTCGTCCGAGATGCGATCGCAGACCTTGTCCGGATGCCCCTCCGAAACACTCTCGGAGGTGAAGAAGTACTCGCCGCTGCGCATCCGCCTGTGGTCTCTCAGCTGTTGGGACTTCGATCGGGGTCGCCGTCCCTTATCAGGGGTTCCCCGCGGCGCAAGGCTTTTCTCGCGCCGGCGCGTCGAGGTGCCGCTACTTGGCCTCGCCGATCTCGGCCTCGGCCTCGGCCAGCGAGCGCACGAGCTCGAGGATGCGGCGCCGGACCTTCGGGTCCTGGATCTTGCCGAAGGCGCGGTTGAGCTGGATGCTTTCGGCCGAAACCGGATAGTCGGTGACAAATTCGGCATCGGGCTCGCGCATCCCGACGGGCGGCGCATCCCCGCCCTTGTAGCCCTCGAAGAAGAACGACACGGGTACCTGCAGCACCTCGGCGATCTTCTGCAGGCGGCTGGCGCCGACGCGGTTGGTCCCCTTCTCGTACTTCTGGACCTGCTGGAACGTGACGCCGAGCGCTTCGCCGAGCTTTTCCTGGCTGGTGCCCATCATCGTGCGCCGAAACCGCACCCGCGCGCCCACATGCACGTCCACGGGATTTGGTTTCTTGCTCTCGATCGCCATCGATGACCCCTCGGGCGCCGCGGCTCGTGACCGCGACCCCAGCTGGATCGACCCCCGCCATCCAGCACCTAACCCTATACGCGGTTATTTAGATGATACGACTTAGACGAGCAATCGCGCCATCATCACGCACGACCGGACCGTACGGATGTCACGATCGCCAGAAGCGCGAAAAGACTGACAATTGCGGCGAACGCAAGATTGCCGATGCGCGAGTAGAGGGTCGGCGGGCCGGCGACGGGCAGCGCAGCGTCGACCGTGCCGCCCTCCCCGAGCGAGAGGCCTGCGACCGGTCGCCCGACGCTGTCGGTGACGACGGAGATGCCAGTGTTGGCGGCGCGAACCAGCGGGAGGCCGAAGGCGGCGGCCGTCAGCTGCGCCTGCTTCAGGTGCTGGTAGGGGCCGGGCGTGTGGCCATACCAGGCGTCGTTGGTGACGTTGAGGAGGAAATCCGGGCGCGATTCGCCCGAGCCCAGGATCTCGTCGGGGAAGATCGCCTCGTAGCAGATCAGCGGCAGGAAGCTCGGACCGCCCTCGCCCGCCCGCATGATGCGGCGCGACGAACCGGCGGAAAAACCGCCCGGCAGCATTGTCAGCTGCGTGATCCCGAGGCTTTCGAGCGTCTCCTGGAACGGCAAGTACTCGCCGAACGGCACGAGATGAAGCTTGTCACCGGCATCGCGCACCGCGCCGCTCGAATCGATCACGTAGAGCGAGTTGTAGAAGCGGGCGCCGGGATCGGAGGTTTCGCCCTCGACGCGCGTCGCGCCCGCCATCAGCGTATCGGTCGGCGCCAAGGCATCGGCAAGGCGCGTCACCGCGTCCGGGCGGTCGGTGAGGATGAAGGGAAAGGACGATTCGGGCCAGATCACGAGGCGCCGCGTGTCTTCGGCCGCCGGCTCACCCCCGCTGGTCAGCGACAGGAGCTTCTCGAAGTTCGCATCCGCCTCGGCGGGGTCCCACTTCTCCGACTGGAGGATCGCCGGCTGCACGATGCGCAGCGCGACGTCCGGCACGGTGCCGACCGGCGCCTGCGACAGGTGCCAGGCGCCATAGCCCGCATGCGCGGCGAGAATCGCAAGGCCGAAGGCGACGGTGAGCGCACGGCCTCTCGGCGCGCCGGCGAGGAGCGCCGGCAGGGAGAACACGAAGACGGCGAGGATCGTCAGGCCGTGCAGCCCGATCAGCGACAGGCTGCCCATCAAGAGCGGGACGGGCGCGGCGAGGACGCCGAGTTCATTCCAGGCGAAGCCGGTGAGAAGCGTGCCGCGCAGCCATTCGAAGCCGGCGAACGAGGCGGCCAGCGCGAAGAGGCGGCCGACGCCGTCGCTCCAGGCGAGGCGCGCCACGGCCGCGGCGAGGCCGTGATAGACGCCGAGCACCATGGGCAGGCCGAGTACGGCGAGCGGCAGGGCCCACAGGAAGGCGGTGCCGCCCTGGAGGACCGCGGCGCCGAGCCACCAGAGACCGCCGAGAAAATAGCCGAAGCCGAAGCACCAGCCGATCCGGAAAGCCGGCGCGACGCGCCTGAAGAGCCCAGCGCCCGGACGGCCGCTGGCCCCGTCGAGCAGCCAGACGAGCACCGGGAACGAGAGGAAGCCGACAGCCGGAATGTTCACCGGCGCAAGGCCCAGCGTCGCCAGAAGGCCGGCGGCGAAGGCCAGAAGCGCCCGCCGCCAGCCGTGGAGAAGCATGATCCGTCCGGCCAGTCTGTCCAACGTCGATGTCCCCGCTCGCTCCAGCCCTGCCGGAACCCGTCATGCGCCGAACGGACGCACCCTCCAACGGTGGTAGAGGACGGGACTGTCGCGAAGCCTGCCGGAAGGGCGTCCGCGGGTCAGCTGTCGAGAACCGTCGCCGCGCCTTCCGGGAAGCGCACGATACGCAGCCGCTTCACGCGCCGCGGATCGGCGTCCATCACCTCGATCTCGAAACCGTCCACGGCTTCCACCACTTCGCCCTGTGCCGGCATGCGGCCGAGCGCGTTGACCACGAGACCCCCGATCGTGTCGGCGTCCTCCTCGTGTTCGCTGGTGTCGAAGTCGGCGCCGACGATCTCGCGCACCTCGTCGAGATCGGCGCGCCCGTCGGCATAGAAGACACCGTCGCCGGCATGGGTCACCAGCGCTTCCTCGTCGTCGTGCTCGTCCTCGATGTCGCCGACCACCATCTCGAGAATGTCCTCGAGCGAGACGAGCCCGTCGGTGCCGCCGTATTCGTCGATCACCAGCGCCATCTGGATATGGCTCGCCTGCATCCGCTGCATCAGCTCGGCGGCGTGCATGGAGGGCGGCACGAAGAGGATCTGCCGAAGAAGACCGAGGTCGGAAATCGTGTGGGCGAGATCGACGCGGCCAAGGTCGAGCGCCGAGCGCACCGGCGCGTCCGCCCCGCCGTCCTCGTGGCGGAAGCACAGGGCGGCGCGCGTGACGTGGCCGATCACGTCGCGGATGTGGACCATGCCCAGCGGGTCGTCGAGCCCATCGCCATAGACCGGCATGCGGGAATGGCCTGTCTCCTCGAAGCGCGCCATCAGTTCGCCGAGCGTCGCGGAGGACGCGATGCCCTCGATCTCGGTGCGCGGGATCATGACGTCCTCGACGCGCACGTCATGCAGTTGAAGGATGTTGTTGAGGAGGAGGCGCTCGTTCGGCGTGAAGCCGGACGCCTCGGTCTCGGGCCGCGTCAGGGCCTCGGCGATCTCCTCGCGAAGCGAATGCGAGACACGCGGGCGCAGGAACGCGACGAGCGAATCCAGAAATCCCGGCTCGGCGGGCACCTGTGCCGCGCGCCGGGGACGGCGACTTCGCGTCTCTGCGGGGGTTTCCGACGCGGCCGGCTCCTGGCCGGTCTCGTCTCCGTAGGGAGGCATACTCATGTGATTCACCAAGGGTCCCTTCTAGGTGAGCGCGTCGGCGGAATGATCGGCGTCGGCATAGGGGTCGGCGATGCCGAGCCCGGCCAGGATCGCGATTTCGAGGGCTTCCATCTCCTCGGCCTCCGGCTCGCTCTCGTGGTCGTAGCCCAAAAGATGCAGCACGCCGTGAACGAGGAGATGAAGGAAATGGTCGTCGGGGGATTTCGCTTCGTCCCGTGCCTCGCGCTCCAGCGTCTGCCGGGCGAGGATGAGATCACCGAGCATCGGGCCGGGCG
The DNA here is from genome assembly GCF_047943035.1 of Aureimonas phyllosphaerae. Lineage (NCBI taxonomy): Bacteria > Pseudomonadati > Pseudomonadota > Alphaproteobacteria > Hyphomicrobiales > Aurantimonadaceae > Aureimonas > Aureimonas phyllosphaerae. Next base: position 31,234 of record NZ_CP181348.1, read on the forward strand.
CGTCGCCGGGCCGGAGCGGCATCATCGGGAAGGAGAGGATGTTGGTCGGCTTGTCCTTGCCGCGCCATTCGGCGTTGAGGGCGCGCACGTCCTCGTCGTCCGACAGGGTGACGGAGACCTCGGTCTCGACGGCCGGGCGGAGCCCTGCCCCGGCCGCGGCGGCGAACACGGCCTCGCGCACCAGTTCCTCGGCGGGGCGCGACAGGAGCGTGCCCCAGGCGTCGTCCTCCACCGACAGGAGGATCCGCGGCCCGGTCCGGGCCGCGGCGGAAGATCGGCCGTCGTTCATGGCGCCGCCTTGGCCCGCGTCTGCGTCGCGTCGGCCTCGTAGGCCTCCACGATCGCCTGCACGAGGCGGTGGCGCACGACGTCCTTGGCCTCGAAGCGCACCGACACGATGCTGGAGACGCCCTCCAGAACGCGCAGCGCCTCGACGAGGCCGGACTTCACGCCGGGCGGCAGGTCGATCTGCGAGGGATCGCCGGTCACCACCATGCGCGCGTTCTCGCCAAGACGCGTCAGGAACATCTTCATCTGCATGGTGGTCGTGTTCTGCGCCTCGTCGAGGATGACGGCGGCGTTGGCGAGCGTGCGGCCGCGCATGAAGGCGAGCGGTGCGATCTCGATGGCGCCGGCGGTCAACGCGCGCTCGACCTTCTCGGCCGGCATCATGTCGTAGAGCGCGTCGTAGAGCGGGCGCAGGTACGGGTCGACCTTGTCCTTCATGTCGCCCGGCAGGAAGCCGAGGCGCTCGCCCGCCTCGACCGCGGGGCGCGAGAGGATGATGCGCTCGACCTGGCCGCGCTCCAGAAGCTGGGCGGCATGGGCGACGGCGAGATAGGTCTTGCCGGTGCCGGCGGGGCCGACGCCGAACACCAGTTCGGCCCGCTCCATCGCGCGCATGTAGGCGTCCTGCGTCGGCGTGCGGGCGTAGATCGTCTTCTTGCGGGTGGAGATCTGGGCGAGCGCGAGGCGGCCCTTCTTCTCCAGCGTCGGAAGCACGAGCTGGTCGTCCTGCGCCACCGCCATGCGGATCGCGCCCTCGACATCGGAGACCTGGAGGTCGTGGCCGGACTGGAGGCGGGCGTAGAGGATGTCGAGCGTGCGGCGGGCCTGCTCGGCCGCCACCGGATCGCCGCGCAGCTCGACCTTGTTGCCGCGCGCGCGCGCATCCACCGACAGCTTCTGCTCGATCTTCGCCAGATGCTCGTCGAACTGCCCGAACAGGGCGCTCGCCAGCCGGTTGTCGTCGAAGGTCAGCACGATATGGGCCATGTCCGATGCGCCGGAGGTCGGAAGCACGCCGCGGGCTGCCTTCATGCGATCTTCCTCAACTGGGGCTCGGACGCTGCCGGAGCCGAAACGACCGGCTCGGCGCCGGCGGCCATCGCAGCCGGCTCGGCGCCGGCCGCCATCAATGAATTGGGGCGCGTTTCGGAAATGCGAACCGTGACGATATCACCCACCTCGCCCGCCGAGGACGGGACCACGACCGGCAGGAGGAAGGGCGAGCGGCCGATCATCTGGCCGGGGTGACGTCCCGGCTTCTCGATCAGGACCTCGGTGTCGCGCTCGACGAAGGACTCCTGGAAGGCGACCTGCTGCTCGCGGATCAGCGCCTGCAGGCGCTCCAGCCGCTCGGTCTTCACGTCTTCCGGCACATGGCCGTCCATCGTGGCGCCGGGCGTTCCGGGCCGGGGCGAATACTTGAACGTGTAGGCGGCGGCGTAGCGCACGGTGCGCACGAGATCGAGCGTCGCCTCGAAATCCGCATCGGTCTCGCCGGGAAAGCCGACGATGAAGTCGCCGGACAAGGCGATGTCGGCGCGCACGGCGCGGATGCGGTCGAGGAGCGCGAGATAGTCCGCCGCCTTGTGACGCCGGTTCATCGCCTTCAGGATCGGGTCCGAGCCCGACTGCACCGGCAGATGGAGATAGGGCATCAGCGCGCGGAGGTCGCCGTGGGCGGCGATCAGGTCGTCGTCCATGTCGCGCGGGTGCGAGGTCGTGTAGCGAAGGCGCGCAAGGCCCGGAACGGCGGCAAGCTCGCGCAGGAGGCCGGCCAGCCCGATCGGTCGGCCGGACGCGTCCGTGCCGGCCCAGGCGTTGACGTTCTGGCCGAGCAGCGTCACCTCGCGCACGCCCGCCTCCGCCAGCCGGCGCGCCTCGTCCATCACGGCCGCATAGGGCCGCGAGACCTCGGAGCCGCGCGTGTAGGGCACGACGCAGAAGGTGCAGAACTTGTCGCAGCCTTCCTGCACGGTCAGGAACGCGGTGACGCCGCGCCGGGCGATCGCCGACCTGGCCGAGGCCGGCAGATGGTCGAACTTGTCCTCGACGGCGTAGTCGGTCTCGACCACGCGCTCGCCGCGGGCGACGCGCTTCAGCGCGTCCGGCAGGCGATGGTAGGTCTGCGGGCCGATCACCAGATCGACCACGGGGGCGCGTTCGATGATCTCGGCGCCTTCGGCCTGCGCGACGCATCCGGTCACGCCGACGCGAAGCTCGCGGCCAACCGCTGCCCGCTCGCTCTTCAGCACGCGGATGCGCCCGAGCTCGGAATAGATCTTCTCGGCGGCCTTCTCGCGAATGTGGCAGGTGTTGAGGAGCACGAGATCGGCGTCCTCGATCACCTCGGTCTGCCGGTAGCCATCCCGCTCCAGCGCGTCGCCCATGCGCTGCGAATCGTAGACGTTCATCTGGCAGCCATAGGTCTTGATGAAGACCTTGCGTTCGCCGCGTGCGCTCTCGTCGGTTGTGTCCATGCGTCCTTTGCGGGCTCCGTCCCGTCCTGCCGAGCGGCGGGACGCTGGAACCCATCGGGAAGTCCTCGACGTCGCCGCACCGCCGCGCTATGCCCGCCGGCCCGGCCTTCTCCTTTCTATATCGACCCCCAGCCCCTCCGACGCAAGCGACGTTTTCGCGTCAGGGGTTGCGTGCGGTTTCGTCAGCCGAAGGGAAGCCGAAGCTCGCGAGCAGCATCCGGCGCACCTCGGCCTCGCAGCGGCGGGCCACCGCCTTGCGATCGCTGCCGGGCGTGACGCGGATCGGCTCGCCGAAGGAAATCTCGACGTCGATCGCCCCTTCGCGCAGGAAAGCCGACAGATGGGGCATCAACTCGACCTCGCCGGGCCAGGCCGCAAGGGGACGGCCGAAGCGCCCGAGCGCCATGCCGTTGGCGCCGACATAGGCGATTGCGACCGGCTGGACGAGCACCTCGTCGGCGCCGGACGCCTTCAAGGCTGCCTGCGCCGCGCCGAAGAGCGCGGTCTTGAACGGCAGGACCGTGTTGCCGTCCGAGGTCGTGCCCTCGGCAAACAGCACCATCGCGTCGCCCGCCCCCAGCCGTTCGGCGATGGAATCGGCCTGCGCGCCGGTGCGCCCGCGCGCGCCGCGCTCGACGAAGACCGTGCGCTGGAGGCGCGCCAGAAGCCCGAAGACCGGCCAGCCCTCGACGTCGGATTTCGCGATGAAGGACAGGGGCATCACCGAGCCGAGCGCCATGATGTCGGCCCAGGACTGGTGATTGGAGACGAGAAGCAGCGGTCGACCGGCGGCCGGCGCACCGCGACGGTGAACTCGCAGCCCCGCGACGCGCACCGCGATGCGCTGCCAGAGGAACGGGAGAACGCCCGCGAGCCTCCACCGAAAGCGGATGGCGAGAAGCTGCAGCGGCGTCAGGACCAGCGTCGTCAGCGCCAGAACGAGAGCGATCGCGGCAAGGCGCGCCGTCGCGACGGGATCGCGCGACAACGAGCCCGGCTCCGCGACGCGCGCGCTCCCGGCGTCAGTAAGGGCCAAGGGTCCGCTTCAGGATCAGGGCGTTCTGCCCCTGCCCGTCGGCGCCGACATAGTAGGCCGGTCGCCGACCGACCTCCTCGAAGCGCAGGTGCCGGTAGAGTTTCAGGGCCGGCGTGTTGGTCTCCTCGACCTCGAGGAAGAGGCTCGCGGCGCGCTCGGCGTGAAGATGCTGAAGGACGTTGTCCATCAGGAGCCGCCCGAAGCCCTTGCCGCGCGCGGCGCGGTCGACGACGATGGTCAGGATCTCCGCCTCGTCGGCAGCGGTGCGGAAGAGGACGACGCCGAGCGGCCGGACCTGGCCCGTGCGCCGAACGACGAAGCCGAAGGTGCCGTTCTGGGACAGGAGCGAGGCGAATTCGTCGCCGGACCACGGCTGCGAGAAGGCCTGGCTATGCAGCGCCGCCGCCCATTCGACGTCGTCGGCGGCCATCGGCTCGGCGACGACGTCGACCGGCGTGATGATGCTGTCCCAGAAGGACAGGGTCCAGGCCCATGGCAGATACCAGTACATGCCCTCCTCCTCCGGAAGGATCGCGGCCGGACCGGAATCGCCGGCCAAGCCACGACTATCGGCCTCAAGAGTTAACGGGGCCTGTCGAAGCCGCGGCCCGAAGTCCGGCCGGCGTCTGCGCCTTGGCGTCCGCTCCTCTCAGGTAGAGCGGAAGCGGGGGTGCGGCGACGGGACGGGGCGCGGCCAAACGCGCAAGGGCCCGGATCGGCGCGGAGCCCTCATGGCTGGCGATGTGGGCCGCGTCGAGCCCGAGCCGCTCGGCTGCGATCGCGGCGCCCGACCCGACGAGGCGAAGATCGCCGGGCGCCAACGCCGCGAGCCCGGCGAGAGCGTCCGGCGCGAGCGCCTGCGGCTCGGCGAGCACCGCGCCGCCGCGACCGAACAGGGCCGCGTAGACCTCGCCGCGCCTGGCGTCGTGGACGGCCAGCACCGGCGCCTCGCCCCAGAAGGGTTCGGCCTGCGCCTCCAGCGTGGTGACGCCGACGCTCGGCACACCGAGCGACAGCTCGAAGCCGCGGGCGGCGGCGACCGCGACGCGGATGCCGGTGAACGAGCCCGGACCGATGCCGACGCCGAGCTTGGCGATGTCGCCCCAGGTTGCGCCGGCGAGCTCAAGCGCCTCGGCCACCGTGTCCATCAGGACCTCGGCATGGCCGCGGCCGATGACCGGATCGAGGGCGGACAGAACCCGGCCGTCGTCAAGACGCAGGACCGCCGCCGAGCAGCGCTCGCCCGCCGTGTCGATCGCCAGAAGCAGGCCGCCGCTCATCGGACGGTTCGGCCGGTCAGGCCGCTTCCATCGCCTCCACGGCCTCCACCTCGGGCACGAAGTGGCGCAGGAGGTTCTCGATGCCGTGCTTCAGGGTCGCGGTGGAGGACGGGCAACCGGCGCACGAGCCGCGCATGTTGAGGAACACGACGCCGTCGCGGAAGCCGCGGAAGGTGATGTCGCCGCCGTCCTGCGCGACCGCCGGGCGTACCCGCGTCTCGAGCAGCTCCTTGATGGTCGAGACGACGGTCTCGTCGCCCGGCTCGAAGAACTCCTCGCCCGAATCATCGGCTTGAGCCCCGCCTGCAGCACCCGGTGCCATCACCGGCTCGCCCGACAGGAAGTGCTCCATCAGGCCCGCGAGGATCGCCGGCTTCAGATGCTGCCAGCCGGTCTCGTCCTTGGTGACGGTGACGAAGTCGTAGCCGAAGAAGACGCTGCGAACGCCCTCGATGCCCATCAGCTTGGCGGCGAGCCTGGAGCGGGCCGCGGCGTCGGCCGCGTCGAGGAACTCCGCCGTGCCGTTCTCCAGCACCACCCGGCCGGGCAGGAACTTCAGGGTCTGCGGATTGGGGGTGGATTCGGTTTGGATGAACATGGGCACGCCTCGGTTCAGCGGCGGAAAGATCGTGCCTTCCAGATAGTCGGCGCAGCCGCGCGCCGCAAGCGAAGGGAGAGCGACGCTGCGTTCGCTCGCGCGTCGCGCGGCTTGCGCGGCCCCTTCCTTCGCGCCATGGGTCGGGCTGCCCGTTTGATGTGCCGGATGCCCAGAGAATGACCACCTTGTTCCGTCGCCTGCTGCCCGACCTTCCCCACGTCAGCTGGCAGGAACGGCTGCGCGTCGTGATCGGTGCGCTCCTCGGGCTGCTCGTCACGGGCCTTGTCTGCCGGGCGGCGGTCGGCCCGGGATCGGCGCTGCCGATCCTCGTCGCACCGATGGGCGCCTCGACCGTGCTCCTGTTCGCGGTACCGGCGAGTCCCCTCGCCCAGCCCTGGTCGATCCTCGGCGGCAATACGATCGCTGCGCTCATCGGGGTCGGCGTGAGGCTGCTGGTGCCCGATCCGCTGCTGGCGGCGGCGACGGCGGGCGCGGCGGCGATCCTCGCGATGCTCGTCCTGCGCTGCCTCCATCCGCCGAGCGGCGCGGTGGCACTGACGGCGGTGCTCGGGGGGCCGGCGGTCTTCGACCTCGGCTTCGGCTTCGCCCTATGGCCGGTCGCGGCGAACTCGGCGCTCCTCCTCCTCACAGCGCTTGCCTACAACAACCTGACCGGCCGCCCCTATCCGCACCGCGCGCCGCGCCCGGCGGCCGGCCACGCAACACAAGACCCGCCGCCGAGCGAGCGCATCGGCTTCTCGACCGCCGATCTCGACGCGGCGCTTGCCGAGACCGACCAGCTCCTCGACATCTCGCGGGCCGACCTCGAGGCGCTTCTGCGGCGCACGGAACTGCATTCCTTCGCGCGGCGGGCGCGGGCAACGCGTGCGGCCGACATCATGTCGCGCGATGTCGTCGCGATCTCGCCCGACGCCTCGTTTCGCGAGGCGCTCGACACCTTGCGCCGCCATCACATCAAGGCGCTGCCGGTGACGGACGACAGCGCCCGCGTCGTCGGCATCCTCACGCAGACCGACCTTCTCGACAAAGCCGCCTGGGACGCGCGCGGGCCCCGCATGGGCGCACGCGAGCGGATGGCGCTCACGATGCGGCGCGGCCGGGCCCCGGCCGCCAGCGTCGCCGACATCATGACCGCGCCGGTGACGACGATCGGGCCGGACGACGCGATCGCCGACGTCGTGCCGGCGATGTCCGCGCTCGGCATCCACCACCTGCCCGTCACCGGCCCGGACGGACGCCTCGTCGGCATCGTCTCGCAGACCGACCTCGTCGTGGCGCTGCTGGCCGATGCCGCGCGGCGCGGCGAGCCGGCGGACTGATGCGAAAAGGGCGACGCCGCGGCGCCGCCCCGTCCCTTCACCGCTGCCGAACGATCAGCTCTCGAAGCGCTCCTTGCGCAGCGATCCGTCGGCATTGAGCTCGATGCGCACGTCGCGGCCCGCGGCGTCCTTCGCATCGGCCTCGACGTGGTTCTTCTTCACCTCGAAGTCGCCGCCATAGGTGTAGCCGAGCTTCTCGATCGCGGCACGCGCCGCATCCTCGGCCATCGGCGCGACGTAGGGCTCACGCTCGGCGAGGCGGTTGTCCTCGTCGACCTTGACCGCCCACATCTGGCCCGCGGCATCCTTGGCCGTGAACTCGGCGTGGTGCTTCTTGGTGTCGGTGAGCGTCACCTCGGTGTAGCCGGCATCGGTCAGCGCCTTGGTCGCCGCCGCCTCGTCGACGCCGCCGCCGAACCAGCCGCGATCGGCGCGCTCCTCGCGGGGCGGCGGCGGGCCGTCCTCGCCGCGGGGGCCATGGCGCGGACCGTCGCGATCGGGACCACGACCCGGGCCGCCAGGGCCGCGCGGGCCGTCATGCTCCGGGCGCGGGCGCTCCAGCGCGATGCGCTCGGCGCCGCCCACGCTGATCGAGCGGGCATCGATCTGGCCGCGCGCGAAGCGCCCGTCGACCGACACCGTGTCGCCGACCTTCACGAGATCGCCGCGCTCGCCGCGCGGTCCGAGTTCGACCAGCGTGCGGCCGGTCGCATCCTCCAAGACGAAGCGGTTGCCGAAGACCTCGGCGACGCGGCCCTCAAGGCGAAGATCGTTCATGTCGCGAAGCTCGTTGACGGTGGCGGTGCGGGGAGCGGGCGGGGCAGGAGGCATCGCGCCTGTCGTGGCGCCCTGTGCGAAAGCCAGCGTCGAGCCGGCGAGGAGCGGAACCGCGAGGGCGGCGAGGCCGAAGCGGCGCTTGGGCGAGAGGGTCGTCTTCATGATCGACAAATCCTTGTCGGTTGCTGATGACGCTCCTTCTATCCCCCGGCCTGAAACCCCTCCTGAACCGCGCGGTTCAGATTCCGTTCAGCTGCCCGGACTAGGCGGGGCGGCTATCCAATCAAAGGACGAACCCCTCCCATGCGCGTGCTTCTGGTCGAGGACGACGCCGGCCTGGCCGCCGAGATCGCGGGCGCGCTGCGGGCCGAGAACTTCGCGGTCGATCATGCCGACAACGGCATCGACGGCCTGCATCTCGGCGATACCGAGCTCTTCGACGCCGCGGTGCTCGACCTCGGCCTGCCGGGCCTCGGCGGCATCGAGGTGCTGCGCGGCTGGCGCGCTGCCAAACGCGACCTGCCGGTCCTCATCCTCACCGCGCGCGACGGCTGGAGCGACAAGGTGCAGGGGTTCAAGGCCGGCGCCGACGACTATCTCGTCAAGCCGTTCCGCGTCGAGGAGCTGGTGATGCGCCTGCGCGCGCTGGTGCGCCGCTCGCGCGGCCATGCCGACGCGCGCATCGCCTGCGGCCCCCTCACCTTCGACGCGCAGGTCGGCACGTTCGAGCGCGACGGCCTGCCCCTGAAGCTCACCGCGCTGGAATGGCGCGTCCTCTCCTGCCTGATGCTGCGCAAGGAGATCGTCGTGCCGCGCGCCGACCTCATCGAGCGCGTCTACGAGGGCGATGCCGAGGTCGATTCGAATTCGGTGGAGGTCATCATCGCGCGGCTGCGCCGCAAGATCGGCCATGCTATGATCGAGACCGTGCGCGGCCTCGGCTATCGCCTCACGGCCGGGGAGGCGACGGGATGACGCCCCATCGCCCACCGTCCCATCCGCCGCATCCCCACGCTCCCCCTCACCCACCGGCCCGCCGCCCCCGCGCGCTGCGCGACCTGTCGCTGCGGGCGCGGCTGACCCTGTCGGCGGCGCTCTTCGTGCTCGCCGCCATCGTCGTCACCGGCGTCCTCATCGGAACGGTGCTGGAGCGGTTCGTGCGCGGCGAAGTCGCCGGCCGTCTCGACCTGCAGATCGCGACACTCCAGACCGCCTTGCTGGCGCCCCCGCCGCCCGACGAGCCACGTCGCGGACGGCGACCGCCCGAGCCGCCCTCGCTGGCCCGCGCGCTCGCCGAGGTCGACGGCGCCCCGTTCGACAGGCCGCGCGGCGACTGGTTCTGGCAGGTGGACGCGGACGGTCGCGTGCTCGCACGCTCCCGCTCGCTCGGGGGGCGCGATCTCGTCCACGAGGACGACGCCTCGTCGATCGGCGGCGGCGCCGACCGGCTGGACCTCGGACGCGGGCCGGACGGGCAGGCGATCGTCCTGCGAGAGGACGAGATCGCGTTGCCCGGCGGCCGGGAGGCCCGCATTCTGGTGGCCGCTCCCCGCGGGGCGATCGACAAGCCGCTGCGCGACGTCACGCTCCAGGTCGCCGTCACCCTCGCCGGCCTCGGCGCGCTTCTCGTCGCCGCCATCTTCGCGCAGGTCCGCTTCGGCCTGAAGCCGCTCGACCGGCTGCGCACCGCGCTCGTTCGCGTGCGTTCGGGCGAGCGCGAGACGGTGGAGGGGCGCTATCCCGCCGAACTCGAGCCGCTGCAGCGCGAACTCAACGCGCTGATCGAGCAGGACGCGGCCAACCTTCGCCAGTCGCGGCTCCATGTCGCCAACCTCGCGCATGGCCTCAAGACGCCGCTCGCGACGCTCTCGGCCGCCGCCGAACGCCTGCCCGATCCCGACGCGCGCGCCCGCTTCCTCGACCTCTCCGCCCTGATGGACCGGCGGGTGCGCCATCACCTCCGCCGCGCCCGCTCCGCAGCGCTGGGCGGCCCCGTGCGCCAGCGCACGGATCTCGCCCGCCACGCCGAGGACCTGGCCTCGACGCTCCGGAAGTTCGATCCGCGCGTGGCGATCGAGACCCGGCTGGCGCCCGGCCTCTTCGTCGCGGTCGACCAGGAGGATCTCGACGAGATGCTCGGCAATCTTCTCGACAACGCCTGCCGGCACGCGGCCGGGCGCGTCGTTCTGGAGACTGCGCAGGAGGGCGCGCAGGCCGTCGTGCGCATCGCCGACGACGGGCGGGGTCTCTCGGCGGACGAGATCGCCGCCGTCCTCCAGCCCGGCCGCCGCCTCGACGAGACGCGCCCCGGCCACGGGTTCGGCCTGCCGATCACCGCCGAGATCGCCGGCCTCTACGGCGGGCGCCTCGCGCTCGGCCGCGCACCCGAAGGCGGGCTCGAGGTCCGGCTGACGCTGCCGCTGTCGGCGGCGGGCGCCTGACCTCTAGCAGAGGCTTTCGATGTCCTCGTCGGTGAGCGTCGCCGGCACGATAGTGACCGGGACCGGGAAGGCCGAGCCCGAGCCCGCCACGGCCGAGACCAGCGGCCCCGGCCCTTCCGCGGCGTCGCTCGCGGCCAATACCAGGATCGCGATCTCGCGGTCGGCCTCGATCAGGCCGCGGATTTCGGCCACCGTCTTGCCCTCGCGCACCAGCGTCTCGGGCTCGATGCCGACCGCCTCCCGGACCTCGTCGGTCACCCGCGCCATGCGCGTTTCCGCCTCTTCCATTGCCTCGGCGCGCATGATGTCGCCGACCCCCAGCCATTGCTGGAAGTCCGCGCCGTCGATCACGTAGAGGAACACGACCGCGCCGCCCGACGCCTTGGCGCGCCGCGCCGCATAGGCGGCGGCACGCCCGCATTCGGGCGTCTCGTCGATGACGGCCAAGAACTTGCGGCGGCCGCCTTCGCCGCGCCCGAGTCGCTTCGATACCATGGCCGGACCATGCCAGCGCCGCGCCGGGGCGGCAAGCGGGCGAGCGGGCGTGGAGAGGCGGGGCTGCCGCCCCGGTCCCCGCTCGGGAAGGAATTCCCGAACCCTTCTTCTCATTCGACGATCTTTCCAAGAATGACGGGGGCCAGCGACCCCCGTCACCCCCGGACACTCTTCGAGTGAGGAGGGGTCCCAGGGACATCATGTCCCCTGGCGGGGTGCAGGGGCAGCGCCCCTGCCTGACCACCTCAGCCGTTCAGCAACCCGACGATGGACTTCACGTCGGCGAGCGTGCGGCCGGCGATGGCGCGGGCGCGCTCGGCGCCGTCGCGTAGGGTCCGGTCGATCTCGGCGGGATCATCGAGGATGCGGCGCATCTCGGTCGCGATCGGCGCGAGCTTGGCGACCGCGAGGTCGGCCAGCGCCGGCTTGAACTCGGAGAACGGGCGGCCGCCGTATTCGCCGAGGATGTCGGCCTTCGACCGGTTGTCGAGCGCGGCGAAGATGCCGACGAGGTTGTCGGCCTCGGGGCGCCCGGCGAGGCCCGCGGTCTCGGAGGGCAGCGCGTCCGGATCGGTCTTCGCCTTGCGGATCTTGCGCGAGATCGTCTCGGCATCGTCCGTCAGGTTGATGCGGCTGAGGTCGGACGGGTCCGACTTCGACATCTTCTTCGAGCCGTCCTTGAAGCTCATGACGCGCGTCGCCGGCCCCTCGATCAAGGGATCGGTCATCGGGAAGTAGCCCTGCACGGTCTCTTCGCCCATCGCGATCGGGTGCCCGAGGCCCTTGCCCGCGATGCGATCGGAGTAGTCGTGGTTGAACTTGGCGGCGATGTCGCGCGTCAGTTCCAGGTGCTGCTTCTGGTCCTCGCCGACCGGCACGAGCGTCGCGCGGTAGGCGAGGATGTCGGCAGCCATCAGGCTCGGATAGGCGAAGAGCCCGAGCGAGGCGCGCTCGCGATCCTTGCCGGCCTTTTCCTTGAACTGCGTCATGCGCTCCATCCAGCCGAGGCGGGCGACGCAGTTGAAGATCCAGGCGAGCTCGGCATGCTCGGGCACCCGGCTCTGGTTGAAGAGGATGTGCTTCTTTGGGTCGATGCCGCTCGCGATGAAGGCGGCGGCCACCTCGCGGATCGAGCGCTCCAGTTCCTCCGGCTCCTGGAACACCGTGATCGCATGAAGATCGACCACGCAGAACAGGCAGGGATACTGGTCCTGCAGCGCGACCCAGCGCCGGATCGCGCCGAGATAGTTGCCGAGATGCAAGTTTCCGGTCGGCTGGACGCCGGAGAACACGAGCGGCTGGAACGCGGCCATGGGACAGCTCCGAAGGCTTCAGCGGCCGTCGCGGCCGGTCGCGCGCTTATGGCGAAGCGGGACGCGCGCGGCAAGTCGCGCCGTGTCTGCTGGTTCTCGTCATTGAGCGAACGCCGGGCGTCGCTGGGAACCAACCGCACAACCCTTGCGTCTTCGCTGCACACCCGCTGCGCCCGGCAGCGGCCGCATAAGACACGAGGACACCTCCCATGAGCTTCTTCGACCGCATCAAGTCCAAGATCTTCGGCTCCGCCCACGCCGAGACGCCCGCCACCGAAGCCGCGCCGCAGGCCGGCACCGGCCCCGCGGCGACGCCGGCCTCGACCAGCCTTGGCGGCACCGCCGCGCCCGCCGGCCAGGCGACCGCGCCGAGCCCGCAGATCACGGCGCCCGCGAGCGGCGCGCCGGGGACCTCCGAGGTCGTGTCGCCGGCAACGGCGGGAACGTCGAGCCCGGTCGCCTCGACGCCCGGCGCCTCCAGCCTTCCTGCCTCGGCTCCGGCGGGCGCGGTGGATGTCGCCGCGATCCTCGACGGCAAGGCCAAGGGGGCCGGCCAGACGCTCAACTGGCGTCACTCGATCGTCGATCTCCTGAAGCTCCTCGACCTCGATTCCAGCCTCTCGGCCCGGCAGGAGCTGGCGAAGGAGCTCGGCTACACCGGCGACCACAACGATTCGGCCGCGATGAACACCTGGCTCCACCGGCAGGTGATGACGAAGCTGGCCGCCAACGGCGGCATGGTGCCGGCCGAGCTGCGCGACTGACGACCCTGGAGCCGGGCGGCCCTAGCCGGCCGCCCGTTTCCGCCGCACGAGCTTCAGCACCATGGCCCGGTCGGCCGCCCCGGTGAGGAAGGCCACTGCGAAGTAGATCAGCATGGCGACACCCGCGAGCGCCAGAACGGCCAGCGACTGGTGGATGACGTTGGGGTCCGATCCCATCCAGCGCTCCAGCGCCTCCAGCATCACGAGGAGCGCGCCGCCCATCAACGCGGCCGACAGGAACACCAGCCCGGCGCGGCGCAGGAGCTTGCCGTCGACGTGCCAGAGCCCCTGGCGCCGCAGTCCCTCGAACAGGAGGGCCGCGTTGATCCAGCCGGCCAGCGTCGTCGCAGCCGCGATGCCGCGCTCGGCGTAGAACCAGAACAGGACGAAGGACAGGACGGTGTTGGCGAGCGCCGAGATGCCGGTGACGATCATCGGCGTGCGCGTGTTCTCGCGCGCGAAGTAGCCGGGCGAGAAGACCTTGATGAGAACGAAGGCCGGCAGGCCGAGGGCGTAGAGGCCGAGGACGGCGGCGACCTTCTCGGTCGTGTCCGGCCCGAACGCGCCGCGCTCGTAGATCAGCCGGATGATCGGCTCCGGCATCACGAAGAGCGCGACGGCCGCCGGCACGGTCAGGAACAGCGCGAACTCGAGCGAGCGGTTCTGCGTGTGCTGCGCCTCCTCCAGCCGACCCGCCTTCAGGGCGCGTGCGAGCTCGGGCAGAAGCACGACGCCGATCGCGACGCCGACCATCCCGAGCGGCAGCTGATAGGGCCGGTCGGCATAGGTGAGGATCGACACGGCGCCGGGCTGGTAGGAGGCGATCGCCTGCCCGACGAAGAGGTTGATCTGGGTGATGCCGCCGATGAGGGCGGCGGGACCGGCGAGGATCAGGAGCCGCTTCAGGCCCGGCGTCCAGCGCGGCCGCCCGAGCAAGACCGAGAAGCCGGCCAGCCGCATGGCGAGCGTCACCATCAGAAGCTGGCCGACGCCCGCGGCGAGCACGCCCCAGCTCATCAGGAAGCCGATCGTCTGCTGGTCGGCCTTCGTCCACCACGCGTAGGCGAGGACGCCGATCAGGATGAAGTTGAGGAGGGTCGGCGCGGCCGCGGCGGCGAAGAAGCGGCGGAACGCGTTGAGGATGCCCGACACCATCGCCATCAGCGACATGCAGGCGAGATAGGGAAACATGATGCGCGAGAAGGCGACGGTGATGCCGAAGCGGTCCTCGCAGGAGAGCTGCTGGCGAAGCGTCTCGGGATCGTCGATGCAGGCGGCAAGGCCCGGCGCGATGATGGTCTTCACCAGGAACGGCATGAAGATCATGGCGACGACGGTCAGCCCCATCAGCACCACGAAGAGGGTCGCGAAGATCTCGGACGCGAAGCGCCGCGCGCCGGCCTCGCCCTCCTCCTCCAGCGAGCGGGCGAAAAGCGGGATGAAAGCGGCGTTGAACGCGCCTTCCGCAAACAGGCGCCGGAAGAGGTTGGGAAAGCGGAAGGCGAGGTTGAAGGCGTCCGCGACCGGCCCGATGCCGAGCGCGGAGGCCATCATCATCTCGCGCGTGAAGCCGAAGACGCGGCTGACGAGCGTCGCGCCACCGACGGTCGCGAATTTCTTGAGAAGGCTCAACTGACGATCCCGAAGGCAACCGGCGTCGGCTTGACGGAGGGGGAGGAAAGCTCGCCGTCCGGGTCCTCGAAGACCGAGAGGAGACGGCGGCGGATGCGGTCCGAACGTCCCTCGCCCGTCACCTTCATGCCGAGGAGATCGGTCACGTAGAAGACGTCGACCACCTTCTCGCCGTAGGTCGAGATATGGGCCGAGCGGATGTCGAGCGAGAGGTCGGAGATCGCGCCGGTGAGATCGGCCAGAAGCCCTGGCCGGTCGAGCCCCTCGACCTCCAGCACCGTCAGGCGGTTCGACAGCTCGTTGTGGATGTCGATGCGCGGGGGAAAGGCGAAGGACGGGCTTGTGCGGGGCGAACGACGACGGGCGATCAGCGCCGGGATCGCCTCGCGCCCGTTGAGGAGGCTCTCGATCGTGGCGGCGATGCGCGTCGCGCGGCGGAGCTCGTCGGCGTCCTCCGCGAACTCGCGGTTCAGCGTGACGATGTCGAGAGCCCGTCCGTCGGTCATCGTGAAGATTTGCGCGTCGGCGATGTTGGCGCCAGCCGAGGCGCAGCCGCCGGCGATCAGCGACAGGAGGCGCGGATGGTCGGGCGCCAGAACCGTGATCTCGGTCACGCCCCGGAACCGGTCGGTGCGCGCGATGGTGGCGAAGGTCCGCGCGCCGGCGTCGGCGTCGCGCACGAACTCGGCGTGGCGCACCTGCTCATCGATCGGCACCGACAGGAAATAGTTCTGGTAGTGGTGGTCGACCGCCGCCTCGCGCGCCTCAGCGTCCCAGGCCGACAGGCGGGCGCGCAGTTCGGCCTTGGCGGCCTGCGTGCGCTGCTCGCGCGAGGATTCTGAATATCCGCCGGTGAGCATCGGCTCGGTTTCGGCATAGAGCGTGCGGATGAGCTGGCCCTTCCAGCCGTTCCAGACGCCCGGGCCGACGGCGCGGATGTCGCAGACCGTCAGGATAGTCAGGAGCTTCAGCCGGTCCAGCGTCTGCACGCGGGCGGCGAAATCGCGGATCGTCTTGTGGTCGTTGAGGTCGCGCTGCTGCGCCACCATCGACATCACGAGGTGGTCGCGCACCAGCCAGGCGACGAGTTCGGTCTCGCCGGCATCGAGGCCGAGGCGCGGGCAGAGTTCCTCGGCGATCTCGGCGCCCGCGACCGAATGGTCCTCCGGCCGGCCCTTGGCGATATCGTGGATGAGAAGCGCGACGTAGAGCGGCACGCGGTCGCGGATCGTCGAGATGAAGCCGGAAGTCACCGGCAGCTCGCCGCCGAGATTGCCGCGCTCGAGCTTGGAGAGTTCCGCGATCGAGCGCAGGAGATGCTCGTCCACCGTGTAGTGGTGATACATGTTGAACTGCATCATCGCGACGATCTTGCCGAAGTCGGGCACGAAGCGGCCGAGCACCCCGGCCTCGTTCATCCGGCGCAGGTGGAAGGCCGGGTCCTCGCGGTCGGTCAGGACGTCGATGAAGAGGGAGTTGGCCTCCGGATTGCGGCGCAGGTCGTTGTCGATCAGGCGCAGCGAACGGCGGATCAGCTTCAGGGCGTCCGGGTGGTACTCCAGCCGATGGACCGCCGCGAGCTTGAAGATGCGCAGGAGGTTGACCGGATCAGCCACGAAGACGTGCCGGTCGGCCACGTTGATGCGGCCGTTGTCGACGAGGAATGACAGCGTGCCGGGAATGTGGCGCGAGCGGCGGCGCAGCGACTGGACGAAGCCGCGGATGCCCGGCACGTCCTTGGCCTTCTCCTCCTCCAGCGCCGCGCAGAAGATGCCGGTGAGGTCGCCGACGTCTTTCGCGATCAGGAAGTAGTGCTTCATGAAGCGTTCGACGTCGGTGAGGCCCGGATGCGACGTGTAGCCGAGACGCGCGGCGATCTCCGGCTGGATGTCGAAGGACAGGCGCTCCTCGGCCTTGCCGGTCAGGAAATGCATGTGGCAGCGCACGGCCCAGAGGAAGTCCTCGGCCTTGCCGAAGATCTGGCCCTCGCGCCGCGAGAAGACGCCGGCCGCCACCAGCGCCTCGCGCGTGTCGACGCGATAGTGGTCCTTGGCGATCCAGAACAGGGTGTGAAGGTCGCGAAGCCCGCCCTTGCCTTCCTTGACGTTGGGCTCGACGAGATAGCGCGTGTCGCCGCCCTTGGCGTGGCGCGCATCGCGCTCGGCGAGCTTGGCGGCGATGAAGGCGCGGCCCGTGCCCTCGACCACCTCGGCGTCGAAGCGGCGGCCGAGTTCGGCGAAGAGTTCGGCATCGCCGCAGATCAGCCGCCGCTCCAAGATCGCGGTACGGATGGTGAAATCGCTCTCCGACAGGCGCACGCTCTCCTCGACCGAGCGGGTCGCGTGGCCGACCTTCAGTCCGAGGTCCCAGAGAAGGTAGAGAAGATACTCGGCGACCTGCTCGCCGAGCGCCGTCTGCTTGTAGGGCAGGAGAAACAGGAGATCGATGTCGGAGCCGGGCGCCAGCGTCCCGCGCCCGTAGCCGCCGACGGCAAGGATCGCCATGCGCTCGCCGGACGACAGGTTGGTGGCGGCGAAGACGTGGTGGAGGGCGAAATCGTAGACGGCGCGGATCAACTCGTCCTGCAGCGCCGAGATGCGCGCGGCGCAGGGCAGCCCCCCACCGTCGGCGAACAGCATCGCCTCCGCGGCCTTCCGCCCGGCGACGTTGGCGGCCTTGAGGACGGCCAGCACCTTGGCACGAACCTCGGGCGTCGCGCAGGCCCCCGGCTTTTCCGACGGCACGAGGGCCCAGAGCGCCGCGCGCAGCGCCGCCGGGTCGACGATCTCGGCAAGGCGCAGGTCCTCGCCGTCGAGCGGGTGGCGCGCCGCGAAGCGGATGCCGGGTTTGGAGTGAACGCTCATCGGACTGCCTCATGCCGGCGCAACGCCGCCGCCGGTCGGCGGGCGTGAAAGCCCGTCCGTCCGGCGGCGGCGCTCTAGCATGGGCGAGCGGCCCTGACAAAAGGTTGCGCCGGGAGGGCCTCCACTCGGCGCGCGCGCGTTCAGGCGCCGACGATGGTCCCGCCGTTCGGGTGCATCACCTGTCCGGTAAAGTAGGAGCCGTCGTCGGAGGCGAGGAACAGGAGCGCCGAGGCGACCTCGTTCGGCTGGCCGGCGCGCTTCATCGGCACCTGGCTGCCGAAGCTCGCGACCTTCTCCTCGTCCATCGCCATCGGGATGAAGGGCGTCCAGATCGGACCCGGCGCGACGCCGTTCACGCGAATGCCCTTTTCCACGAGGTTGGAAGCCATCGAACGCGTGAAGGCGGTGATGGCGCCCTTGGTCGAGGAGTAGTCGATCAGGGTGTCGTTGCCCTTGTAGGAGTTGACCGAGGTCACGTTGACGATGGCCGCCCCGCTCTTGAGGTGATCGAGCGCGGCCTGCGTCATGTAGAAGTAGCCGTAGATGTTGGTCTCGAAGGTCTTGGCGAGCTGCTCCTCGGAGATCTCTCTGAGATCCTCCACCTCTTCCTGGTGGGCGGCGTTGTTGACGAGGATGTCGAGCTTGCCGAACGTGGCGACGGTCTTTTCGACGGCGTCCTTGCAGGCGGCCTTGGAGCGCACGTTGCCCTTGATCAGGAGCGCCTTGCGGCCCTCGCGCTCGACCAGCGCCTTGGTCTCCTCGGCGTCGCGGTCCTCGTCGAGATAGAGGATCGCGACATCGGCGCCCTCGCGCGCGAAGAGGACGGCGGTGGCGCGACCGATGCCGGAATCCCCACCCGTGATGATCGCCGTCTTGCCGGCAAGGCGACCGGATCCGGGAAAGCGCGGCTCGTAGTCCGGCCGCGGCGTCATCTCGTGCTCGAGGCCGGGATCGCGGGACTGGTGCTGGGCGGGAAAGTTCGACATGGCGCATGGCTCCTTCTGCGCGCCACCGGGGCGGCGCATCCGGGCAAGGAAGGCCGACGCGCCGCGGGCGTTCCCGCCCGGCTCCCCGCGCAAAGCGTGGCCGGGTAACGATCCGCGCGGTGCGTCAGGGCTTGGTGGCGACAAGCCCCTTCAGTCGATAGAGCGCTTCCAGCGCCTCGCGTGGGGTCAGGGCGTCCGGGTCGAGCGCTGCGAGCGCGTCCAGCGCGGGCGACGGCGGTGGGGCGGCAGGCGCGCGGGCGGCCTGCGAGAAGAGCGGCAGGTCGTCGAGGAAGGCGGTGCGCTTCTCGCCCTGGCCGGACCGCTCCAATTCCGACAGGATCTGCCGCGCCCGCTCGACCACGGCCGGCGGCAGGCCGGCAAGGCGCGCGACCTGGACACCGTAGGAGCGGTCGGCGACACCCGACGTCACCTCATGGAGGAAGATCACCTCGCCTTCCCACTCCTTGACGCGCACCGTCGCGTTGCGCAGGCGCTTCAGCCGCCCGGCCAGCGCCGTCATCTCGTGGAAGTGGGTGGCAAAAAGCGCACGGGCCCGGTTCACCTCGTGCAGGTGCTCGACCGCCGCAAAGGCGATCGACAGGCCGTCATAGGTCGAGGTGCCGCGTCCGATCTCGTCGAGCACGACCAGCGTACGCTCGGTCGCCTGATTGAGGATCGCAGCGGTCTCGACCATCTCGACCATGAAGGTCGAGCGACCTTCGGCAAGGTCGTCGGACGCGCCGACGCGGCTGAACAGGCGATCCACGACGCCGATATGGGCCTTCGTCGCCGGCACGAAGGCGCCGATCTGCGCGAGCACCGCGATCAGCGCGTTCTGGCGCAGAAAGGTCGACTTGCCGCCCATGTTGGGACCGGTGATGAGCCAGATCGCGCCGGCACCGCCCGCCTTGCCGGACACGCCCTGCGGCGGCGACAGGTCGCAGTCGTTGGCGACGAAGGACTGGCCGCCGCCCTTCAGCGCCGCCTCGACCACCGGATGGCGGCCGCACTCGATGAAGAAGGCGAGCGAGCCGTCGACCACGGGCCGGACCCAGTCCGCGGCGACCGCGAGTTCGGCGAGCCCCGCCGACACGTCGATCACGGCGAGAGCGTCGCTGACGGCGCGGATGGCGTCGATCTCGGCGAGCACCGCGTCACGCAAGCCCGAGAAGAGCGCAAGCTCGATCGCAAGAGCCTTCGAGCCCGCCTCGGTGATGCGGGCCTCGAGGTCGGCGAGTTCCGGCGTCGAGAAGCGCATGGCGGAGGCGAGCGTCTGGCGATGGTGGAAGCCGTCCCCCGCCAGCATCGCCGGCCCCTGCGCCTCCGGCACCTCGACGAAATAGCCGAGCACGTTGTTGTGCTTGACCTTCAGGGAGCGGATACCGGTCTCGCCGGCATAGCGCGCCTGCAGTTCGGCGACGACGCGGCGCGAGTGGTCGCGCAGTGCCCGCGTCTCGTCGAGATCGGGATCGGCCCCGGCGCGCACGAAACCGCCGTCGCGGCGCTGCAGCGGCAGATCGTCGGCGAGCGTGTCGGTGAGGCTTACGGCGAGCGCCTGCGGCCGGGCCTCGAGCGCTGCGAGCGCCTCGGCCAGCTCGTGCCCGAGGTCCGCGCCAGCGAGTTCGCGCGCGATCGCGCCGGCCCGCTCCAGCCCTTCGGCGAGCGCGCCGAGATCGCGTGGGCCACCACGATCGAGGCCAAGCCGCGACAGGGCGCGCTCGATGTCGGGCAGGCCGCGCAGGCATTCGCGCAGGCGACGGCGCAGCGTGCCCTCCTCCGCCAAAACCGCCACGCTGTCCTGCCGTTCGGAAATCCCAGCCGGATCGGTCAGCGGCAGGGCGAGGCGCGCGCCCAGAAGTCGGGAGCCCGCGCCCGTCAGGCAGCGGTCGATCGTGGCGAGCAGCGAGCCCTGCCGCTTGCCCGCGACGGTGCGGGTCAGCTCGAGGCTCGCGCGCGTCGCCGGGTCGATCCTAAGATACGAGCCCGCTTCCACGCGGCGCGGCGGCGAGAGCGGCGGATGCGCCTTCAGCTGCGTGCGGGCGAGATAGGCGAGAAGCGCCGCGCCCGCCGACAGCTCGGCCCGCCCGAACGTGCCGAACCCGTCCAGCGTGGAGACGCCGAAGAAACGGCACAGGCGCTCCTCGGCCGTCGCGCCGTCGAAGAGCACCGCCGGCTCGACGCGCAGGCGCCGCCCCAGCCGCTGCACGAGCGGGCCGAGCGCCTCGTCGGTGGCCAGCGTGTCGGCGACCACGACCTCGGACGGCTCCATCGCCAAGACGTCGGCGGCAAGCTGATCGGCGCTCGTCTGCGCGATGCGGAAAAGGCCGGTCGACAGGTCGGTCCAGGCGATCGCATAGGCGCCCGCGGCCCCGCCGATTCGCGACAGGCACATGAGGTAGTTCGGCCGGCCGGGCTCGAGCAGCGTTTCCTCGGTGATCGTGCCGGGCGTGACGAGGCGCACCACGTCGCGCCGCACCACCGACTTGGCCCCGCGCTTCTTGGCCTCGGCGGGATCCTCGACCTGCTCGCAGACGGCGACGCGAAAGCCGAGGCCGATCAGCTTCTGCAGATAGTCGTCGGAGGAGACGACCGGCACGCCCGCCATCGGGATGTCGGCGCCCAGATGCTTGCCGCGCTTCGTCAGCGTGATGCCGAGCGCAGCGGAGGCCTCCACCGCGTCGTTGAAGAAGAGCTCGTAGAAATCGCCCATCCGGTAGAACAGGAGGCAGTCGGCGTGACGCTCCTTAATCTCGAGGAACTGCGCCATCATCGGCGTCGGCGCGGCGTCGCCCACGGCAGCCGGCCCCATGTCGGGGGCCTGTCGCGGTTCGCGGTCGGGTCGCAGGATGTCGAGCATGGGTGCATGGATAACGGCGCCTGCCCCGGGGCGGAAGCCTGACGCCCCCTGCCGTCCCCAGGATTTCCGAGGGAACACGCACCATTCATCGGGCATTCAACAACCGCATGCGAGACTGACGGTCTGCAGGCGTCCATGATTTTGCCGAAGGCTAGTGCTAGAACGCGATCAGGATGGATTTTGCTCGATGCGCGGTGCTGAAGGCTGCGCGTCCGGGGACAGGCGATGACACGGATCGACGGATTTTCGAGGATCGGCGGGGCGGCGCTGGCGGCGCTCCTTCTCATGGGCGGTGCCGGTGCGGCGCTGGCGCAGGACCAGAAGGAGCGGGTCAACGTCTACCAGTACGCGGTCGACCACCCGCAGGCCGACGCGCAGATGAGAAGCGCGCCGAGCCTCGGCGCATCGGTTCCCCAGACGGTGGAACTCGCCCGCGTCGAGGGCGACCAGGACTATGGCTACTTCTACTTCGACGGGCGCCCGGTGCTGGTCGACATGCGCACCCGCTCCGTGGTCCGCGTCGACCAGTAGGGATCGGCTCGCAGCCGGGCGGGCTCAGGCCGCGAAGCGGCTCGCGTCGGCCCCATAGTGACTGACATAGCGAGGGTTGATCCGCGACACCGGTAGCACCACGAGAACGTCGGTGGTGCCGAACTGGTGGTCGACCACCGCATCCTCGCCGACATAGCCGCCGATCCGCAGGTAGCCCTTCAGGAGCGGCGGCAGCGTGCCCAGCGCACGTTTGGGATCGGCGCAGACGGTGCCGGCCGGCAGCGTCAAGCGGCGTCCGGTGACCGCGCGCACGCGCCATTCGTCCGGCGCCGGCGCACTGTCGCGCAGGAGCGCCAGGGCGTCGGACAGCTTGGACAGGTCCGTGCCGGCGAGCGAGGCGCAGCCGAACAGGACGTCGATCCGGTGCTCCAGCACATAGGCCCAGATGCCCTGCCACAGGAGTTCGACGGTGCGCTTGCCGCGATAGTCGGGCAGGACGCAGGAGCGGCCGAGTTCGAGGAAGCGAAGCCCGGCATGGCGGGCGACCAGACGGTCGATCTCGAACTCGCCGGCCGTGTAGAAGCCGGGCGAGCGGCCCTTGGTGGCCTGCCGCAGGAGGCGATAGGTACCGACGATCTGCGCCGTGCCCTCGCCCGCCCTCGCGCGGTCGAAGACGAGAAGATGATCGCAGAAGCGGTCGAACCCGTCGGCGTCGCGACGCGTCATCTTCTGGAGCGGCGACGGCTTGGCGCTCATCTCCTCGTAGAAGACCTGGTAGCGCAATTCCTGCGCCGCCCGGATCTCGGCCTTGGTGCGGGCCAGCCGCACCTCGAGCCCGCCCAGACGCCCGAGGACCGGCGCGCGCGGGTCGAGCGGCGCGGTGAGGCTGCGCGGCGCCGAGGGGATCAGCGAGAGCATGCGCTTCGACAAGGGCTCGCCGGTGCGGGCGGCGTGCGAACCGAGGGTGGCGGCAAATCCCATCTTCGCGTCTCCTGCTGGCGATCGAACCATCGGGTCGCCCTCGAATTAGCCGATGGCGGCGACGGTTTCGTGACGAGCGTCTCGCGTCGAGACGGCCGCTCCGGATCGCCCGTCCCGTGTTTCCGCTCCTTTCACGAAAACGTCAACTGTCCGCCGTCTTGCCACCCTCGGCGTCGCGCTTCTTCCGGTGGAGGACGAACTCGTCGAGGAGGATCAGCGCCGCGCCGACCGAGATGAACGCGTCGGCGAGGTTGAAGACGGCAAAGCTCCAGACCGGCGTGTGGAAGAGGATGTAGTCGACGACATAGCCGAGCGAGACGCGGTCGATCAGGTTGCCGATCGCGCCGCCCACGATGATGGCGAAGCCGAACTGCGTGAGCTTGCGG
The DNA here is from genome assembly GCF_047943035.1 of Aureimonas phyllosphaerae. Classification (NCBI taxonomy): domain Bacteria; kingdom Pseudomonadati; phylum Pseudomonadota; class Alphaproteobacteria; order Hyphomicrobiales; family Aurantimonadaceae; genus Aureimonas; species Aureimonas phyllosphaerae. Next base: position 54,241 of record NZ_CP181348.1, read on the forward strand.
TCGGCGGGCGTGTTCCACCAGAGCCAGCCGACGAAGCCGAGCACCACGACCGAGATCGCGGCAAGGCCAAGGCCGTGGAAGCCGTCCAGCATGGAGAAGGCGATGCCCTCGTTGCGGGCGTGGAAGAGGGCGAGGAACGGCAGGACCTCGATCACCTCGCCGAGCCCCATCGTGTCGACGACGAGGCGCTTGATGCCCTGGTCGAGCGCCACCGCGAGCGCGACGATCGAAAGGGCGGACAGGAGACGGGGCATCACAGCGAGAGGCTCCCGCGGCGCGCTTCGAAGATCATCAGGCCGGTGGCGACCGCAAGGTTCAGGCTGTCGGCGCGCCCGACCTGCGGAATGCGTACCAGCGTGTCGCAGGCGCTGGCGAGCGCGTCGGACAAGCCGGACTGCTCGTTGCCCATCAGGAGAAGCGTCGGCTTCGACCCGTAGGCCGGCTTGCGGAAGTCGGTCTCGCCGCGCATGTGCGTGCCGACGACGAGACCGGAGAAGCCCTTGCGGAAGGCGAGGAAGGCGGCCTCGTCGGCCTTGGCGACGGGCACTGCGAAGATCGAGCCCATCGTCGCGCGCACGGCCTCCAGCGAGAACGGGTCCACGCTCTCGCCGACGAGCACGACGCCCTTGGCGCCCGCGGCGTCGGCGGTGCGCAGGATCGTGCCGAGATTGCCGGGATCACGCACCCGGTCGAGGACGACCAGCAGCCCGTCGCGCCCGAGATCGATCCGGTCGAGCCGCGCCGTCTTCTGGCGGAACACGCCGATCGCGCTCTGCGGGTTGTCGCGGCGCGAGATGGCGGCGAGCACCTTGTCGCTGGCCTCCAGCACGTCGGCCCCGCCGGCCACCGTGCGCGCGGCGGTCTTCGACAGGAGGTCGGAATGCAGCTGCGTCTTGGCGGCGATCAGGGTGTCGATCGTCCAGCCCGCGTCGAGCGCGTCGATCACGAGCTTCAGCCCCTCGGCCAGAAACAGGCCGGTCTCCTCGCGGTGCTTCTTGAGCGCGAGGTTGCGGATGTCCTTGACGATCGGGTTGGAGACGCTCGTCACCTCCTTGACCCGGCCGGGCGCCGAGGTGGCGGGGCGGCGGGGGGCTTCGCGGTCGGTCAAGCGGACACCCATCTGGAAAAGAGCGAGGTGGACAGGTGGCGGGCGTCCTCGCCCTCCTCCCGGATGACGAGTTCGCCGGATTCCACCGTGCCGCCAAGGCCCCGCATCGCCTCGCCCATCAGCGCCGAAAGCGAGTAGAACGAGGAGCGGATGGAATAGGCGGTGAGAACGAGCGCGAGCGGACGGTCCGACAGGAGCTGGCGCATCAGGACGAGAAGATGCGGCAGATCCTCGAAGAGCTGCCAGACCTCGCCCTTGGGACCACGGCCGAACTTCGGCGGATCGAGGAGGATGATCTCGTAGGCCGAGCCGCGGCGCGCCTCGCGCTCGGCATAGCGCACGGCGTCCTCGCAGATCCAGCGGATCGGCGCGCTGGACAGGCCGGCAAGTTCGGCATTCTCGCGCGCCCAGCCGATGGCGCGCTTGGAGGCGTCGACATGCGTCACCTCGGCGCCCGCGCGCGCGGCCAGAAGCGAGGCGAGGCCGGTGTAGCCGAAAAGGTTGAGGACGCGCACGGGCCGCTGGTGCCGCTCGCGTTCGCGCTCGATCGTCTCGGTCATGAAGCGCCAGTGCACGGCCTGCTCGGGGAACACGCCGACATGCCGGAACGAGGTGAAGCGGCCGAGATAGGGCAGGCCGTCCTGGCGCATCGGCCAGGTCTCGCCGAGCGGCGTCGCGGGGAAGCGCCAGCGGCCGGCGCCCTCCTCGTCGGTGTCGCCGGTGAAGATCGCATCGGCCCCGTCCCAGCGGGCGGTCGCCATGCGCCGGGGCCAGATCGCCTGGTTCTCGGGGCGCCGGATCGTCAGCGGTCCGTAGCGCTCGAGCTTCTCGCCGTCGCCCGAATCCAGAAGCGCGTAGTCGGCGCCCGGCTCGACCTCGAGGACGACCGGCGCCCGGAACGCGGGACGCTCCCCCTTCGGCCACTCGACGGCCGGACGCTCGCGCCGGTTCTCGCGCGCGATCTCCTCGACGCTTTCGCGCCGGGGTGGCTCGGCGGCGGCGGCCGGCGCGGGCGGGCGCGGCCTCTCTCCGGTCGGCTTGGCCGAACGGGGCGCCGGCCGCTCGGCCGGGCGCTCGCGCCGACCGGACTTGCCCTGCCCCTTGGGTCTGTCGTTCCTCATTGGCGGCTCATAGCGTATCGCGGGGGCGGACGGCAAACGGTGCCGGCTTGGCAAAGCGCCTCGCCGGTTCCATTCTCCCGCCGTGCCGGCCACAGGGCCGGCGGGGAGGATAGGACATGGATCTCAAGGGCGAATACCGCCTGCCCGCGCCGCGCGAGACGGTCTGGGCGCTGCTCAACGACCCGGCGGTTCTGAAGGCGTGCATCCCGGGCTGCCAGGAACTGGAGGTGACCGGCGAGAACGAGATGGCGGCGACCGTCGTCGCCAAGGTCGGCCCGGTGAAAGCGACCTTCACGGGCCAGGTGCGGCTGGAGAACATCGTCCCGCCGGAGAGCTATTCGATCGTCGGCGAGGGCAAGGGCGGCATCGCGGGCTTCGCATCGGGCGGCGCCGACGTGCATCTGGCCGACGAGGGCGCCGAGACGGTCCTCACCTATACGGTGGACGCGAAGGTCGGCGGCAAGATCGCACAGCTCGGCGGTCGCCTCGTCGATTCGTCCGCCAAGAAGCTCGCCGGCCAGTTCTTCGACAACCTCGCCGCCCGCGTCAGCGGCGAGGAACCGGCGTCCTCCGAGGTGGCCGACGCCTGACGCTCAGACCGCGGCCGGGCCGGACAGGGCCGGCCGCACCTCGCCGGGCGCGGCGATCGCGGGACCGGAGGCGCGGACCTGCTCCTCGCGCATGCGACGCAGGCGCTCGTTGCCGACGGCGACCTCGTGTCGGAGGTTCTCGACCTCGTCGGTCCGGCGCGCGGCGCGGGCGCGGTAGTGGTGCTGGGTGAACCAGGTGCCGAGGCCGCCCAGGATCAGGCCGAGGATCACCGCGCCGATCAGGAGCACGAAGAGCGGGACCTCGTAGACGAACTGCGGCATGGTGCCGATCGGATCGAGCGACACGGGCACCGGCGCCCGGTTGGCGACGCAGAACACCACGAGCAGGATGGCCAGCGGCCCGAGCACGAGGAGGGTGAGGATCTTCGAGATCATGGTCTGTCCGTCTTGAAGGGCGTGGGGCGACGGGCCGCCCGGCCGCACGCCCGCGGGTCCGGGCATCGGATGTAGGTATGGAGGGGGAGCCCCGCGTCAATCGCCGGCGGGACGAGAGCCCGAGGAGGGCTCAGGCGTCGTTCAGGCGCTCGCGCAGTTCCTTGCCGGTCTTGAAGAAGGGCACCCACTTCTCCTCCACCTCGACCGCCTCGCCGGTGCGCGGGTTGCGGCCGGCGCGCGGCGGGCGATTCTTGACCGAGAAGGCGCCGAAGCCGCGCAGCTCGACCCGGTTGCCGTCGCAGAGCGCCTGCGTGATCTCGTCGAAGATCGCGTTCACGATGGTCTCGACATCCCGCTGGTAAAGATGCGGATTGCGGCCGGCGATGATCTGCACGAGTTCTGACTTGATCACGATACGTTGTCTCCGGAGCGCAACCCGAAGGCGCAGCGGGCCGGCGCCCCACACGCAAAACCCAAAACGCCTGCAACTTCAATTGGATGGCACGGCTCGGCCGTGCGCCTGCTAATGGCCGGGAGGCTGCCAGAGCGATACCATCCCGTCAAGGCGGCCGGTGGCGCCGGCCACGGCCTGCGCGAGGCCGGAGGCGGCGGGATCGAAGCCGAGAAGGCTGACGGCGAGGGCCCGGGCGCCGGACGACAGGCCCCAGCGCCCCTCGCTTTCGGGCTCGCGTTCCACGATCTCGAGCCCCTTGGGCACGCCGCGCTCGTCCTCCAGCCAGCGCCGCACCTCCGCCTCGCCGCCGAGCGCATCGACCAGCCGGTTGGCGAGTCCCTGCTCGCCCGAGAAGACAGAGCCGTCGGCGAGCGCGTCGGTCTCGGCCGGCGTGAAGCCACGCCGTTCGGTGACGAGGCGCTTGAACCAGTCGAACGAACTGTTGACGAGCCTGCCGATCATCTCGCGCGCTTCCGGCGGCGCGGGATCGAAGGGCGAGGGCTCCGCCTTCAGGGGCGAGGATTTCACCGCCGCCACGTCGACGCCGATTCGGCCGAGCAGGACGGAGGCGTCGACATACTGGAACAGAACGCCGATCGAGCCGACGATGGAGGAATGGTGCGCGACGATCCGGTCGGTCGCCATCGCCACCATGTAGCCGGCGGAGGCCGCGAGCTGTCCGACCTCGGCCGCCACGGGCTTCGCCTCGGCCAGACGCCGAACCGCGTGGAACAGCGTCTCGCCCCCGACCGTGGTGCCGCCCGGCGAGTTGACCTTGACGATCACCGCCTTCACCGCGTCGTCCTCGGCGAGATCCTCGAGAAGGTCGAGCATCTTGCGGTCTTCGGTAATGACGCCCGAGACCTCGACGCGCGCGATCATGGGGCCGAGCCCTGCGCCCGGCCGCCAGCCGGCGGCCAGGACCGCCAGGAGCACCGCGAGCGCCAGGCCGCAAAGCGCCACCACACGCCAGAACGACAGCTTGCGGCGCAGCCGCCGCCGGTCGATGATCCCTTGTGCGTCCATGCCGCGCCCCGCCTGGCCTTCGAACTTTCGGGGGTCAGCGATAGACGGACCTGCGCGGCTTGCCAAGCGTCGCCTGGGCCGCACCCGGAGCGTTCGCGCCGGGCCTCGCGCGGAATGGTTTTACCATGTAAAAACCCTATATCGCGCATAAACGACGCGGGATGCGGAGCCGCCTTCCGGCCGCGCAACCGCATTTCCCCGTCCGATTCGTTCCGGAGCCCCCTTCATTCTCGACGCACCCGACAGGCAGACCAGGCAGGCGAGCGCCGCGCGCGACGAACTGGCCCTCGGCAACGTCGCCGAGCGGCCGGCCGACGCGTTCGACCGCGCGCAGGTCCATTCGCGGCGCGTGCGCTGGCTCAAGATCGGCCTGCCGCTGGTCGCCAGCGCCATCGTCCTCGCCGGCGCGGTCGCCATCTGGCTGGCGCGCACCCTGCCCGCCGACATCGCCTTCGCCTCGACCTCGATCGAGGACGGCCGCCTTGTGATGCGCGACCCGCGCATGTCGGGCGTCGACGGCAACGACCGCCCCTTCTCGATGGTGGCGAGCCGCGCGATCCAGGCACTCGGCGGCTCCAGCATCGATCTCGAGGGCGTGCGGGCCAATCTGACGGTGGACGACAGCACGACGGCCGAACTGACCGCCGCGAAGGGCCGGTTCGACACCCGCACCAACATGCTGCGGCTCTACGACCAGATCGCGGTCGACACGACGAGCGGCATCCGCATTCGCATGCAGAGCGCCGACGTGTCGCTCGAGGGCGGCTCCCTGACCGGCACCGGCCCGGTCGAGATCTCGACCAGCGACCAGCGCCTGGAAGCGGGCACCGTCTCCATCTCGGACGGCGGCAAAACGCTGTCCTTCGGCAACCGGGTCAAGCTGACCCTTCTTCCGCAGTCCCTTCCCACCGGGGGCGCGGCCCCCTCGAACGAGCCAGGACCATGACATCGATCCATCGCCTGCCCGTCGTGCTGGCCATCCTCGGAACGCTCGCCCTTGCCGGGGCAGCCGGCGCGCAGCAGCAGTCGCAGGGCTTCGGCAACTCCTTCGGGGGCCTGCAGGTCAAGGGCGACCAACCGGTCGCCATCGAATCGAACCAGCTCGACGTCGACGACGGCCAGTCGCTCGCCACCTTCTCGGGCGACGTCAGCGTGCGCCAGGGCCCGACCTCGATGAATGCCGAGAAGCTCCTGGTCTACTACGTGCGCAACAAGGAGGGCGAAGCGCAGCCGGCCGCGCAGCGCTCCAACATGCCGGGCGGCTCGGGCGACATCAGCCGCCTCGAGGCCACCGGCAAGGTGACGATCCGCTCGGCCGACCAGGTGGCGACCGCCAACAAGGCCGAGTTCGACATGGCGACGCAGGTGGCGCTCCTCACCGGCGACGTGGTGCTCAGCCAGGGCAAGAACGTGGCGACAGGCTGCGTCTTGCGCATCCAGATGGACACCGGCGTCGCGCGCCTGCAGAGCAACAACTGCAACGGCGCCTCGGGCGGCGGCGGGCGGGTGCGCATGCTCCTGTCGCCGGGCGCGAACGGCGCCGCCGGCACCAACTGACGCCTCTCCCCCGCTTGATTCCCCGGGCGGCATGGCCTCGTGCCGGTCGCCCAGACCCCGGACGCTTCGTGGCCGATCAGATCGACACCCCCACTCGCCGCCCACTCGGCGATCCCCGCGAGACCGCGATGCCCGGCGAGGCGCGGGCACATCCGTCCGCAGGCACGCTGGTGGCGCGCGGCATCACCAAGACCTACCGAGGCCGGCGGGTCGTCGACAGCGTCGACGTCGCCGTGCGGCGCGGCGAGGCGGTCGGGCTTCTCGGCCCGAACGGCGCGGGCAAGACCACCTGCTTCTACATGATCACCGGCCTCGTGCCGGTCGACGGCGGGCGCATCGAGCTCGACGGCCACGACATCACCGGCGTGCCCATGTACCGGCGCGCGCGCCTCGGAATCGGCTACCTCCCGCAGGAGGCATCGATCTTCCGCGGCCTGTCGGTGGAGGACAATATCCGCGCCGTGCTCGAGATGGTCGAGCCTTCGAAGGCGGAGCGCGAGCGCCAACTCACTGCGCTTCTGGAGGAGTTCCACATCGGGCACCTGCGCAAGCAGCCCTCGACCGCGCTGTCCGGTGGCGAGCGGCGGCGCTGCGAGATCGCGCGCGCGCTCGCCTCGCGCCCGACCTTCATGCTGCTCGACGAGCCCTTCGCGGGCGTCGATCCGATCGCCGTCGCCGACATCCAGGAACTCGTGCGGCACCTCACGCGGCGCGGGATCGGCGTCCTCATCACCGACCACAACGTGCGCGAGACGCTGGGGCTCATCGACCGCGCCTACATCATGCACGCCGGCGCCGTCCTTACCCACGGCGCGCCGCAGGACATCGTGGACAATCCCGACGTCCGGCGAATCTATCTCGGCGAGCAGTTCACCTATTGACGATTTCCAGCGCGGCGCTAGCGCGCTTGTCTTGACAAGCAAGATGCGGACCAGTTTCCTTTCGAGGCTTGCCCCTGGCTGACGGGCGCCCTGGAAGGGAGGATCGCCGTGAACTTGTCGATGAACCTCCAGGTGCGTCAGAGCCAGTCGCTCACGATGACGCCCCAGCTTCTGCAGTCGATCCGGCTTCTGCAGTTCCACCACGTCGAGCTTCTCGCCTTCCTGCAGCGCGAGGCCGACGCGAACCCGCTTCTCGAGCTCGTGCCGCCCGCCGAAGCCGCTGTGTCAGCGCCGCCGGCGGAGCCGGCCGTGCCAGCCGCCGATCCGGTGCCGCTGTCCGGCTGGCAGGACGACGGTTCGGCGTTCCGGGACGGCGCCGGGCCCGAGGGCGAGCACCATGCGGACGCCGCCGACCGACTCCTCGACTCGCGCGGGGCGGGCTCCGCGGCACCCGGCCCCGATGCGGGGTCCTGGGAAGACCGGATCGGCGAAGATGCGCCCTCGCTGCACGCTCATGCGCTCGCCGAGATCGCGGAGGTCTTCGCACAGGGCGAGGAGCGCCGACTGGCCGAGCGCTGGCTCGCCGATCTCGACGCCTCCGGCTTTCTCGATGCCGAACTCGGTCTGCCGGCCGACCTCCTGCCGCTTCTCGTCCGGCTTCAGGACGAGGCCGAGCCGGCCGGGCTCTTCGCCCGCTCGCTGGAGGAGTGCCTGGCGATCCAGCTCCGCCGGCGCGACCGGTTCGACCCGGTGATGGCAACGGTGATCGCCAATCTGCCGCTTCTCGCCAAGCGGGACTTTGCGGCCCTCTCGCGCCTCACCGGCGAGAGCGAGGCGGAACTGCTCGACATTCTCGGCGAGATCCGCGCCCTCGACCCGCGGCCGGGCTCCGCCTTCTCGCTCGACGCGCCGGCGGTGGTCGTGCCCGATGCGGTCGTGACGCGCGAGGCGGCGGCGCCGAACGGCTGGCGGGTGTCGCTCAACCCTGAGGCCTTCCCGCGCCTTCGGGTTCACCTGGAGCGTGGCGGGGCGTCCGGCGCCGAGGAGCGGACGTTCCTTGCCCAATGCCGGCAGTCCGCCGGCTGGCTGCAGCGCTCGCTCGAGGGCCGTGCGCGCACCATCCTGAAAGTGGCCGACGAGATCGTGCGCCAGCAGAGCGCCTTCCTGTCGCGCGGCGGCGGCCACCTCAAGCCGATGACGCTGATGGACGTGGCTGCGGCCGTCGGCATGCACGAATCCACCATCAGCCGCGTCACCGCCGGCAAGTATCTGGCGACACCCCGGGGCACGATGGAAATGAAGGCCTTCTTCTCCGGGGCGATCGCCGCCAGCGACGGGGGCGACGCGCATTCGGCCGAGAGCGTGAAGCTGCGCATCCGCGCGCTCGTCGCCGCGGAGGGCGCCGGCGGCGTCCTGTCCGACGACGACATCGCCGCGCGGCTGAAGGACGAGGGCATCGATCTCGCCCGGCGCACAGTCGCCAAGTATCGCGAGGCGCTCGGCATCGCCTCTTCGGTGCAGCGCCGCCGTGAGATGAAGGCGCGCCGGCTCGCGGTCTGAGGCGCGGGAGGATTTTTGAGCGCGCGGGCCTTGGCCCCGCCACCGATTTGGGATCGAATGATTCGTCCGGCAGGCCGGAACGAAATGGTCGCGCGAAGTCTTCGAGATGACGGCGACCCAAAAGCCACGCAAGGCCAGTCGCCGGACGTATGGAAGGAGACACGAATGGGACTTCGCGTATCGGGCCGACACATGGACGTCGGCGAAGCCTTTCGCTCGCGGATCGAGGATCGGCTGAACGACTTGGTCGCCAAGTACTTCGACGGAAACTTCTCAGGCGCCACCGTTCTGTCCAAGGAGGGCGCGCGCTACAGCGCGGACATCACGCTCCATCTGGACAGCGGCGTCGACTTTCAGGCCACCGCCGATACCCACGACCCGGAATCGAGCTTCACCGAAGCGTCCGAAAAGATCGAGAAGCGCCTGCGACGCTACAAGCGCCGCCTGAAGGACCACAAGGCGAACGCAGCGGCATCGCGCGAGATCGCCTACACGGTCATCAGCTCGGTCCCCGACGAGGATGACGACGTGCCGGAGGACTTCGCGCCCGCGGTGATCGCAGAGACCTCCCTCGTCATGGGCACGATGAGCGTCGCCAGCGCCGTGATGGAACTTGACCGCCGTGACGGGCCGGTCGTGGTGTTCAAGAACGGCGCCACGGAGGAGGTCAACATCGTCTACCGCCGCCCCGACGGCAATGTCGGCTGGATCGACCCCTCGACATTGCGGGCCCGGGTCTGATACCCGCCGCACGGACGATCGGCCGGACCCCAAAAGGTCCGGCCGACGTTTATCGGCGTGTCCGGGAAGGGCCGCGCAAGGTTTGTCCGGCACGATCATCCCCACCGAGGGCTGCACGGACCGGTTGAGCGGAAGGCATTGACGACGTGGAGCTGGCCGAACTGATCCGGGAGGACGCGATCCTTCCCTCGCTGAAGGCGCATTCCAAGAAGCAGGTGCTGCAGGACCTCTCCGAGCGCGCCGCCGCGCTGAGCGGGCTCGACGCGCGCGAGATCTTCGAGACCGTGATCGCCCGCGAGAAGCTCGGCTCCACCGGCATCGGCCACGGCATCGCCATTCCGCACGGCAAGATTTCCGGCGTCCAGCGCATCCAGGGCGTCTTCGCGCGCCTGGCCAAGCCGATCGACTTCGAGGCGCTGGACGACCAGCCCGTGGACCTCGTCTTCCTCCTCATCGCGCCCGAGGGCTCAGGGGCCGACCACCTGAAGGCTCTCTCGAAGATCGCCCGCCTCCTGCGCGATCCGCGCACGGTGAACGAGTTGCGCGCCTCGCGCGACGCGAGCTCGCTCCATCACCTGATGACGCATCAGGCGCCGCCGCACGCGGCCTGACCGGCGAAAGAAAAAGACCGGCGCGGACAGGGTCCGGCCGGCCTCTCGCCATCCATTTGCTGTCAGATCAGTGGATGCTGACCGTCAGCAACTCGTTTTCGGTGGCACTCGCCAGGATCGAGCCGCGGTCGTCGGAGACCGCGAGCGGCGTTCCGTCGGCGGAGAACAGGGCCCAGAGCTTCAGCCCCGGACGGATCGACTGGGCGGAGGGGAAGCGGGCGCGGATGTCGTCGGACGACATGCGGCGAAGATAAGCCAGATGCCCCTCGCCGATGGAGGCGAGGTCGGACGGGGTAATCGAATTCGTACGGGTCATGGGCGTCTCCTGTAGAGGCAAACGGGAGATCGGGTCCGAGGTTTCAATCCTCGACGGTAATCTCGATCTTTTTCACAACGCGCTCGGGCTCGGGCTTTACGAGATCGATCATCAGAAGACCGTTCTTCAGCTGGGCGCCGAGGATGCGCATGCCGTCCGCGAAGAGAAAGCTCTTCTGGAACTGGCGTGCGGCGATCCCCCGGTGAAGGAAATCGCGCTCCTCCCGGTCGCTCTGCGAGCCCCGGATCGTCAGCTGGTTGTCTTCCGTCGTGATCTCGAGGTCTTCCGTTTGGAAGCCGGCGACCGCAAGCGTGATGCGAATGGCGGGTTCCCCGCCGGTCCCGTCGCGCGCAGCGCCTTTGCGCTCGCCCGGGGCACGGATGCGCTCGATGTTGAACGGGGGATAGCCATCGCTGGCCTTGCCCATCCGCTCGAGCATCCGCTCCACCCCGTCGAAACCGAGAAGCAGCGGACTAGAAAACGGCGTCATCCTGTTCATGTCACGGCAAGCCCTTGTCTCAAGCGACTTGTCGGTCGGGGCCCTGATGCGGCACCCCGCTCGACCTGTCCGAGATATGGCGACCCGAAGGGCTGCGTTCAATGCGCGCCGCCCCTCTGCGGCCCCGTCATCATTGAGCGCCTCAAAGATTGACGAAGGCTTGTCCCTCTCAGGTCACCGGACCCGGCTTGAACTGCATGGCCACGCCGTTGATGCAGTGACGCTTGCCGGTCGGGGGCGGCCCGTCATCGAAGACATGACCGAGATGGCCACCGCAGCGCGCGCAGTGCACCTCGGTGCGTGGATAGACCAAGACGTAGTCGGTCCGGTTGCCGATCGCCCCGGCGACTGGCGCCCAGAAGCTCGGCCAGCCCGTTCCCGAATCGAACTTCGTGGCGGAGGAATAGAGCGCGTTGTCGCAGCCGGCGCAGTGGAAGAGGCCGCTCGTCTTCACATTGTTGAGCGGGCTCGAATAGGGCCGTTCGGTCGCCTCCTGGCGCAGCACCGCGTACTGGTCGGAGGTCAGGCGGCTCTTCCAGTCGGCGTCGCTCAGGGTGAAGGGAAAGGTTTCCGCTCGGGCCGCGCCGCCGCCCCGCAGCGCGAGGGCTGAAGCCCCGAGCCCGAAGGCCGCGAAGCCGAGAAGGAACTGTCGACGCTGCATGGCATGGCTCCCGTGCGTGATGGATGAAACGGAGACGGCCCCGCCCCCATGTGGAGGCGGGGCCGTCGGCAATCCATAAGACTTGATCAGGGCATCAGTACGGTGTCGATGACGTGCACGACGCCGTTCTTCTGCATCACGTCGGCCTGGGTGACGGTCGCGACATTGCCCTTGGCGTCGGTGATCGTCAGCTTCTTGCCCTTCATCGCGAGCGTCAGGGTCTCGCCCTCGACGGTCTTCACGACATGCTTGCCGCCGTCGTCCTTGATCATCTTCATCGCCGCCTCGGCCGTCGCCTTGGCCGGAACGACATGGTAGGTCAGGATCTTCGTCAGCATCGCCTTGTTCTCGGGCTTCACCAGCATCTCGACGGTGCCGGCCGGCAGCTTGGCGAAGGCCTTGTCGTCGGGCGCGAAGACCGTGAAGGGACCCTTGCCGTCGAGCGTCTTGACGAGGCCGGCCGCCTTCACCGCCGCCACCAGCGTCTTCAGGTTCTTGGCGTTCGGGGCATTCTCGGCGATCGTCTTGGAGGCGTACATCGGCGCGCCGCCGACCATCACGCTCTTGCCCTGCGCCATCGCGCCACCGGCCGTGCCGAGGAGGAGCGAGGCGACGACGACACTGCGGAACAGCTTGGAGATCATGGGTCCGTTTCCCCTGTTGGTGCCCTCCCATCGAGGGGCATCAGGAGCTACGAGGGCGATGATGCGCCGGATGCAGAAAAAATGATCCGCGATCAACTTTTGTTTAGGAGCCGTCCGACGGGACGTCAGTCGTCGACGCGGCCGCGCATCCGTTTGACGGTCGAGCGCCCCTTCTTCGCCTCCAGCCGCCGCTCCACCGAGCCGCGCGTCGGCCGCGTCTTCTTGCGCGGCGGCGGGGGCGGCACGAGCGCCTCGCGCACGAGGGCGACGAGCCGCTCGCGCGCGTCCTCGCGGTTGCGCTCCTGCGTGCGGAAGCGGGAGGCCTCGATCAGCACCTCCCCGGCCTTGGTCGCGCGCTGACCCGCAAGGCGCAGAAGCCGCGCCTTCACCTCGTCGCCAAGAACCGTGGACGCGGCGCCGGCAAAGCGCAGCTGAACCGCGGTCGCCACCTTGTTGACGTTCTGGCCGCCGGGCCCGGCCGAGCGGATGAAGCTCTCCTCGAGCTCGTCGTCGGGAATGGTGATGCGGGCGTTCACGGGCAGGCCTTTGGCGGAACCGGGCTCTGCCATGGGTCGTGTCTCCTCGAGCGTTCGCGGCGGCAACGCCGCCATCTCACCCGTGGTTGCCGCAAACGAAAGGGGCCCGCAACCCGAAGGTCGCGAGCCCCTTTGCCTCCTCCCAGAGGACTCTTCGTTATTCGGCGGCTAGCGCCAGCGCCGGCGAAGCGTCGACGACGCCCGCATCGACGTGATCCTCGAACTTCTCGAAGTTCGCGCGGAACATGCCGACGAGCTTGTTGGCCTGGCGGTCGTAGGCGGCCGGATCGCTCCAGGTCGAGCGCGGGTCGAGGATCGCACTGTCGACGCCCGGCACCGCGACTGGCACCTGGAAGCCGAAGTTCGGATCGGTGCGGAACTCGGCGTTCTTCAGGGAGCCGTCGAGCGCGGCAGCGAGAAGCGCGCGCGTCGCCTTGATCGGCATGCGCCGCCCGGTGCCGTAGGCTCCGCCGGTCCAGCCGGTCGAGACCAGCCAGCAGTCGACGCCGTGGCTCGCGATGAGGTCGCGCAGGAGGTTGCCGTACTCGGCCGGGTGACGCGGCATGAACGGCGCGCCGAAGCAGGTCGAGAAGGTCGCCTCCGGCTCCGTCACGCCCTTCTCGGTGCCCGCGACCTTGGCCGTGTAGCCGGACAGGAAGTGGTACATCGCCTGTTCGGGCGTCAGCTTGGCGATCGGCGGCATCACGCCGAAAGCGTCCGCCGTCAGCATGATGATGTTCTTCGGGTGCGCGCCGAGGCCGGTCTCGCTGGCGTTCGGGATGAAGTGCAGGGGATAGGCGGCGCGCGTGTTCTCGGTGAGCCGGCCATCCTCGAAGTCGGGCACGCGGCGCTCGTCGAGGATCACGTTCTCAAGGACCGTGCCGAACATGCGCGTCGTGGCGAAGATCTCCGGCTCGGCTTCGGCCGACAGGCGGATCGTCTTGGCGTAGCAGCCGCCTTCGAAGTTGAAGATCCCGTTCTCGCCCCAGCCGTGCTCGTCGTCGCCGATGAGCGTGCGCTTCGGGTCGGCCGAAAGCGTCGTCTTGCCGGTGCCGGACAGACCGAAGAACACAGCCGCGTCGCCGTTGGCGCCGACATTGGCCGAGCAGTGCATCGGCATCACGCCGGTCTCGGGCAGGCGGTAGTTGAGGACCGTGAAGACCGACTTCTTCATCTCGCCGGCATAGGTCGTGCCGCCGATCAGGATGATGTTGCGCGTGAAGTCGCAGGCGATCACCGTCTCGGTGCGGCAGCCATGGCGCTCCGGGTCCGCCTTGAAGGACGGCAGGTCGATGATCGTCAACTCCGGCACGAAGCTCTCGAGTGCGGCGCGCTCCGGGCGGATCAGGAGGTTGCGGATGAAGAGCGAGTGCCAGGCGAACTCGGTGACGACGCGCACCTTGATCGCGTTGTCCTTGTCGGCGCCGCCGACGAGGTCCTGCACGAAGAGGTCACGCCCCTCGGCATGCGCCTTGAAGTCGGCATAGAGGCGCTCGAAGGCGTCCGGCGCCATCGGCTTGTTGTTGTCCCACCAGATGCGATCCTCGGTGGTCTCGTCGCGCACGACGAACTTGTCCCTGGGGCTGCGGCCGGTGTGCTGGCCGGTGGTGACCACCAGCGCACCATGGGCGGTCAGCGTGCCCTCGCCCTGCCGCACGGCGGTCTCGACGAGTTCGCTTTCCGAAAGGTTCCAGCGCAGGGACGACACGTTCGCGAGGCCGGTCGTCTCGATGCCGCGATCGGGGTTGCGGAGCCCGAATTCATCCATGTGCCTGCTCCTCGAAAAAACACCGGGCCGCCCCGGCATGAGCCAAGCAAATATCGCCGATACCGGCGGGCGGCAACTGTCGAAAAGCTACGGAAATACATGGTCTTCTCAATATCAAACGATTTAAAACATGATGGACCCCACCTAAATCGGTTCAACGCTTCGCTTCAATCGGATTAACTCAAGCAAAAATTATTTTGCCGTTCGCTGGCATTCGAGGGGTTCTGCCGCGTGCCGGGGCACTTTTCGCCGCGCGGCGCGTTGAGAGGCCGAGGTTCAGGCACGAAAGGACGAGACATGGCCGAGTCGGCAAACGAGAAGTTCTGGGACATGATCGGGGACTTCGAGACCTGCATGGTCACGACGCGCGACGGCCGGCAGCTGCGCTCGCGGCCGATGGCGCCGAAGATCTCGCGCGAGCGCGGTGAGATCCTGTTCGTCACCGACCGCAGCTCCCACAAGGTGGACGAGATCCAGGCGGACGATCAGGTCGCCTGCTCCTTCGTGAAGAAGGAAGAGTATGTCGCCGTTTCCGGCACCGCGAGCGTGACCACCGACCGCGCGCGCATCGACGAAGCGTGGGATCCGCAGGCGGAGGCCTGGATGCCGGGCGGCAAGGACGGACCCGACACCGCCATCCTCGTGATCCGCCCGCATCAGGCCGAAATCTGGGACGTGACCTCCAACAAGATCACGCAGGCCTGGGAGTTCGCGAAGGCCTATGTCGGCGACAAGCCGCGGCCGGACACCACCGAGAACGTCAAGGTCAACCTCTGAACCGACCCGCGCAGGCGTTCCGGCGGGACGCGGAAATGCTTTAGGCGTTGCAAAAGCGCCACGAACGCCACATTTCCCTTTCAGACAGGGAATCGGGTCCGCGTCGGCGACGATGCGGACACCGGGCGTTTCCGGCGCTTCGCTGGGTCGAAGGCGAGCGCCCGCCCGCCGGAACAGGAGTTGTAACGAGATGCCGACGATCGCGCTGGTGGATGACGACCGCAACATCCTGACGTCCGTGTCGATCGCGCTGGAAAACGAGGGCTACCGGGTCGAGACCTACACCGACGGCGCCTCTGCGCTGGAAGGTCTGTCGGCCCGGCCGCCGCATCTGGCCATCTTCGACATCAAGATGCCGCGCATGGACGGCATGGAGCTCCTGCGACGCCTGCGCCAGAAGAGCGACCTGCCGGTGATCTTCCTGACCTCGAAGGATGAGGAGATCGACGAGCTCTTCGGTCTCAAGATGGGGGCCGACGACTACATCCGCAAACCCTTCTCGCAGCGGCTCCTCGTCGAGCGCGTGCGCGCCATCCTTCGTCGTGGCGCCCCGCGCGAGGCGCAGGCCGGCAAGCCGGGTGCCGCGCCCGAGTCCTCGCTGGAACGCGGCCAGCTGGTGATGGACCAGGAGCGCCACACCTGCACCTGGGTGGGCCAGCCGGTGACGCTCACCGTCACCGAGTTCCTGATCCTGCACTCGCTCGCCCAGCGCCCGGGCGTCGTGAAGAGCCGCGACGCCCTGATGGACGCGGCCTACGACGAGCAGGTCTATGTCGACGACCGCACGATCGACAGCCACATCAAGCGGCTTCGCAAGAAGTTCAAGGCGATCGACGACGACTTCGACATGATCGAGACGCTCTACGGCGTGGGCTATCGCTTCCGCGAAGTCTGATGGACCGCCGGCCTTGACGGCGACGGACACATCCGAGACGGGACGCACAGCGGCCGCGCGCCGGCGGGTGGGTCGCTGGCGGCGAAAGCCGCTGGTGCGCCGGCTTCTGATCCGCGCCCGGCGCCTTCTCGGCCACTCGGTGTTCTCCTCGCTGACGCGGCGCATCGTCTTCCTCAACCTCGTCGCGCTGATCGTCCTCGTCTCCGGCATCCTCTATCTCAACCAGTTCCGCGCCGGGCTGATCGACGCGCGCGTCGAGAGCCTTCTCACGCAGGGCGAGATCATCGCGAGCGCCATCGCCTCCTCGGCGACGGTCGAGACCGATTCGATCACCGTCGACCCCGAGCGGCTGCTGGAGCTTCAGGCTGGCGCGACACTTCAGCCCAATCCCGACCAGTCGGAATCGCTCGACTTTCCGATCAATCCCGAGCGCGTCGCCCCCCTCCTGCGGCGGCTGATCTCGCCGACCCGCACGCGCGCTCGCCTCTACGATCGCGACGCCAACCTCATCCTCGATTCGCGCCATCTCTACTCGCGCGGCCAGATCCTGCGCTACGACCTGCCGCCGGTGGAGAGCGAAGAGGAAACCGGCATCTTCGCCTGGATCAGCCGCGAGACGGGCCGCCTCCTCGGCCATGGCGATCTCCCGGTCTACAAGGAGACGCCGGGCGGCTCGGGCTCGACCTATCCGGAGGTGATGAGCGCGCTCACCGGCGGCCCCCGCGCGCTCGTCCGCTCCACCGAGAACGGCGAGCTGATCGTCTCCGTCGCCGTGCCGATCCAGCGCTTCCGCGCGGTGCTCGGCGTCCTCCTCCTGTCGACGCAAGGCGGCGACATCGACAAGATCGTGCAGGCCGAGCGCATGGCGATCGTGCGCACCTTCGCGGTCGCCGCGATGGTGACGGTGATCCTTTCGGCGCTGCTCGCCTCCACCATCGCGACCCCGCTCCGCCGCCTGTCGGCCGCTGCGATCCGCGTGCGCCGGGGCGTCACCGCGCGCGAGGAGATCCCCGACTTCGGCGACCGCGCCGACGAGGTCGGCCATCTCGCCTCGGCGATCCGCGACATGACCAATGCGCTATATGCCCGCATGGACGCGATCGAGAGCTTTGCCGCCGACGTCAGCCACGAGTTGAAGAACCCGCTGACATCGCTGCGCTCGGCGGTCGAGACGCTGCCCCTCGCGCGCAATGAAAGCTCGCGCGAGCGTCTGCTCGCCGTGATCCAGCACGACGTGAAGCGCCTCGACCGGCTGATCACGGACATTGCCGATGCCTCGCGCCTCGACGCCGAGCTGGCGCGTGAGGTGGCAGGCGAGGTCGATCTCGCCGGCCTCGTCGGCTCGGTGGTGGACGGGGCGCGTGCCCATCTGAAGCCGGAGCAGCGCATTGCGATCGAGTTGACCGTCGCGCCACTGCCGCCCGGCAAGACCTACCGCGTCGCCGGCCACGACCTCCGCCTCAGCCAGGTCTTCACCAACCTCATCGACAACGCGCGCTCCTTCGTGCCGCCCGAAGACGGGCGCATCCTGGTGCGCCTGCAGCGCCGCACTCGCGCCTGCGTCGTCACGATCGAGGACAACGGGCCCGGCATCCAGGCCGAGAAGATCGACCGCATCTTCGAGCGCTTCTACACCGATCGTCCGGGTGCCGAATCCTTCGGCCAGAACTCCGGTCTCGGCCTGTCGATCTCGCGCCAGATCGTCGAGGCGCACGGCGGCGAGATCCGCGCGGAGAACATGGCCGATCCCAAGGCGCCCGGCACCATCGCGGGCGCTCGCTTCACGGTCGAGCTTCCGGCCGACACGTGAGCGCAAGGGTCAACCTCCATGCGAGCGCGCTGCGCCTTGGCGGGCGGGGCCTTCTCGTGCGTGGGCCCTCGGGCAGCGGCAAGTCCTCCCTCGCGCTCGCCGCTCTCGCCCGGGGCGGCGCCGCAGGTCTCGAGGCCGTCCTCGTGTCGGACGATCAGGTCTTCGTCGAGCCGCGAGGCGCGCAACTCTACGGGGAGACTCCGGCAGCCACCGCCGGGCTGATCGAGGTGCGCGGCATTGGTCTCCTGTCCCGGCCGCATGTCGCCGAGACCGGTCTCGACCTCGTGGTCGATCTCGTGCCGCGCGGCTCGATCGAGCGCCTGCCGGAGGAAGGCTCCGTGATCCTCCTAGGGATCGGGATTCGACGGATTGCGCTGCCCGAGCGCGATCCGTCCTTCGCCGCCGACGTCCTTCTGACCCTCGTCGCGACGCCCTCGTTCTGGACCGCCACGCGCACCGGTTGATATCGCGTCGCAGCATTCGCGTCGCGGCTTCGTGAATACGGGAAAAGCCCCGGAATGCAGGCGTTCGGCGCCAGTCTGGAAAGATTCCGAGGGGTGTGACTTGCTGCGTCTTGCAGCAATCTGGCCGCAAGCGCACAATCCGTTGCACAGGGAAGTGGCGGAGTCCGGGATGGTCGAAGTATGATAGGACTGGTGCTGGTGACGCATGGCCAGCTCGCGCGTGAATTCAAGCTCGCCGTGGAGCATGTGGTCGGCCGCCAGGAGGCGTTCGAGACCATCTGCATCGGTCCCGACGACGACATGGAACAGCGGCGTCTGGACATCCTCCAGGCGGTCCGCGAGGCCGAGCGCGGCAAGGGCGTGATCATCCTGACCGACATGTTCGGCGGCACCCCGTCCAACCTCGCCATTTCGGTCATGGACGAAGGCAACATCGACGTCCTTGCGGGCGTCAATCTGCCGATGCTGATCAAGCTCGCCAGCGTGCGCGGCGAGAAGCCTATGGCCGACGCGCTCGTCGCCGCCCAAGATGCCGGCCGCAAGTACATCGCCGTCGCAAGCCGCATCCTCAGCGGCAAGTAGCTCTCGAACAGGTTCAACGGATCATCGGCGGCCGAGCCATGGACAAGTCAGAACACTTCCCCTCGCTGCCCGAATCGCTTCAAGCCGGCTCGCCCGCCTCCGGCCCGGTCGAGCAGACGATCACCATCGTCAACCGCAAGGGCCTTCATGCCCGCGCCTCGGCCAAGTTCGTGCAGCTCGCCGAACAGTTCGACTGCGACATCACCATCTCGCGCGAGGGCCTGTCGGTCGGCGGCCAGTCGATCATGGGCCTGATGATGCTGGCGGCCGGCCAGGGGACCACGATCGACGTGCGCGCCGAGGGCCACGACGCCGACAAGGCCGTGGCGGCGATCTCGGCGCTGGTCGCGGACCGGTTCGGCGAGGACTGCTGACCGCCGAGATAACGATATAAGGATTTCCTTATATCCTCTCTCCTGCTAAGGAAGCGCCTTGAACGGCGGCACCGGACGGCTCGGCCGAGCCTGCTGCCCCATCCAAGGAGCTTCCGCATGGCCAATACGGGCGATTTCGTCGTCAAGGATCTTTCGCTGGCCAATTGGGGCCGCAAGGAACTCGACATCGCGGAAACCGAGATGCCGGGCCTCATGGCCTGCCGCGAGGAGTTCGGCGCCGACCAGCCGCTGCGGGGCGCGCGCATCACCGGCTCGCTGCACATGACCATCCAGACCGCGGTCCTGATCGAGACCCTGCAGGCGCTCGGCGCCAAGGTTCGCTGGGCCTCGTGCAACATCTTCTCGACGCAGGACCACGCCGCGGCCGCGATCGCCGCGACCGGCACGCCGGTCTTCGCCGTCAAGGGCGAGAGCCTCGAGGAATACTGGGACTACACCGACCGGATCTTCCAGTGGCCGGACGGCGAGCCGTCGAACATGATCCTCGACGACGGCGGCGACGCCACGATGTACATCCTGACCGGCGCGCGCGCGGAAGCCGGCGAGGACGTCCTGTCGAATCCCGGCTCCGAGGAGGAGGAAGTCCTCTTCGCGCAGATCCGCAAGCGCCTCGCGGCCACCCCCGGCTTCTTCGCGCGCCAGCGCGACGCCATCAAGGGCGTGACGGAGGAGACGACGACGGGCGTCAACCGCCTCTACCAGCTGCAGAAGCGCGGCCTCCTGCCCTTCCCGGCGATCAACGTCAACGACTCGGTGACGAAGTCGAAGTTCGACAACAAGTACGGCTGCAAGGAATCGCTCGTCGACGGCATCCGCCGCGCGACCGACGTGATGATGGCCGGCAAGGTGGCCGTGGTCTGCGGATACGGCGACGTCGGCAAGGGCTCGGCCGCCTCGCTCCAGGGCGCGGGCGCGCGCGTGAAGGTGACCGAGGTCGATCCGATCTGCGCGCTGCAGGCGGCGATGGACGGGTTCGAGGTCGTCACCCTCGAGGACGCCGCGCCGACAGCCGACATCATCATCACGACCACCGGCAACAAGGACGTCGTGACGCTCGACACCATGCGCACCGTCAAGGACATGTGCATCGTCGGCAACATCGGCCACTTCGACAACGAGATCCAGGTGGCGAGCCTTCGCAACCTGCAGTGGACCAACATCAAGCCGCAGGTCGACATGGTGACCTTCCCGGACGGCAAGCGCATGCTGCTTCTGTCGGAGGGCCGTCTCCTCAACCTCGGCAACGCGACCGGCCACCCGTCCTTCGTGATGTCGGCGTCCTTCACCAACCAGACGCTGGCGCAGATCGAGCTCTTCACCAAGGGCGAGAAGTACGAGAACCAGGTCTATGTCCTGCCCAAGCACCTCGACGAGAAGGTCGCGCGCCTCCACCTCGACAAGCTCGGCGCCCGGCTTTCCACCCTCTCGGAGGATCAGGCCGCCTATATCGGCGTGACGCCGCAGGGCCCGTTCAAGGCCGAGCACTATCGTTACTGATGACGGACCGGCCACCCGTCGCGATGGCGGGGGCCGCATAGCAAGAGGACGTCGGGGGCAAGCCCCCCGGCGCCTTTTCTTTTTTCCGATGCGTGTCCGATCGACGCTTTGCGGACGGTTATCCACCGTTTAGATTCGCCTGCATGCCTGCCGTTGGGGAGCGGGGGCGCTTACGGGGACACCCGCCTCGCTCGAGGGGCGGCTGAAAGGACGCGATGCGGACGCGCGAATCAGTGCAGGAGGCGGGTCGGGGGACCTGCTCGTTGAAAGCTGGCCGGAACGCCAAGTGGCGACGGGACGCGTGGGCTTCGTTGCTGGCGTCGGCGGTCCTCATTCTCGGCAACGGTCCGGCGCGGGCGCAGGCCGAGGCCCAGCCGCTCGCCGCCGAGCCGCTCCTCTATCTCGCCCTCGTGGCCCTGACGATCGGCGCGGCGATGATCGCGGCCTTCTGGCTGATCCGCCAGCAGGCTGCGACCGCCGAGGAGAATGTCCGGCTCCGCGCGGAACTCGCCGACGCGCTGACCGAGGCCGACCGGCGCGCCGGCCTCCTCAACGACGATCACCAGCGCCTCGTCGTCTATGCCGGCACCGGCGCCCCGGACATCATCGGAACGCTGCCGAAGAATCTCGGCGTCCCCAGCGATTCCGCCGGCTTCCTCGACTTCTCCGGCTGGATGGATGCCGGCGAGGCGCGCCGGCTGGAAGCCGCGATCGCGCAGCTTCGCACCCGCGCCGAGCCCTTCCGCCTCGAGATCGAGCGCCCGGACGGGCGGCTGATCGAGGCCTCGGGCCGCACCGTCGGCGCGCTCGCCACCGTGCGCTTCGCCCCCCTGTCGGGCCTGCGCGAGGAACTGGCGGCGCTTAAAGTGGAGAACGCCCGCACCAACGGCATGATCGAGACGATGCAGTCTCTGTTCGACGCGGCGCCCCTGCCGATGTGGGTGCGCGACGCCGACGAGCGCCTGATCTGGGTGAACGACGCCTATGCCAAGGCCGTCGATGCGCCGGGCGTCACCGGCGCCGTCACCGCGCAGACCGAGTTCCTGAACGAGCAGGATCGCACCCGGATCGCCGCGACGCGCCGTCAGGCCAGCCACTTCAGCGACCGGCTCAGCGCCGTGGTCGAGGCCGACCGGCGCAACTTCCACGTCGTCGATGCGGCTGGTCCGTTCGGCGCGGCGGGGCTTGCGATCGACATCTCCGACGCCGAGGCGATCCGGCGCGAGCTCGACGAGACCGTGCGCTCGCATTCCGAGACGCTGGACCAGCTGACGACCGCCATCGCGCGCTTCGACGACAAGACGCGTCTCCTCTATCACAACGCGGCCTTCGCCCGGCTGTTCGACCTGTCGACGACCTATCTCGAGACCGCGCCCGACCATATCGGTATCCTCGACCAGCTGCGCTCGCGCGGCATCCTGCCGGACGACCGCCCCTTGCGCGACGTCAAGGCCGACATCCTCGCCGCGCACCGCGCGACGCAGCCGACCGAGGCGCTCTGGCACCTGACCGACGGGCGCACGCTGCGCGTCTTCGCCAGCCCCGAGCCGCGCGGCGGCGCGAGCTGGGTGTTCGAGGACCTGACCGAGAAGCTGCAGCTGGAATCGCGCCTCAACGCGCTTGTGCGCCTGCAGGGCGAGACACTCGACTTCTTGCGCGAAGGCGTCGCGGTGTTCGGCCAGGACGGGCGCCTGCGCCTGTCCAACCCGATCTTCGCCGAACTCTGGGGCCTGTCGGCCGAGTTCCTCGCCGCCAAGCCGCACATCCGCTCCTTCGCAGCCACCGCCTCGGTTTCGATCCGCGCGCCGCTCGGCGGCGAGGCCGGCCCGACCTGGGCGACCTTCGCCCACGCCGTCACCGCCTTCGACGAGGGCGCCCGCGAGGCCGAGAGCGGCGAGATCGAGCTGTCCGACGGGCGCGTCCAGGCCTACGGCATCGTGCCGCTGCCGAACGGCCAGACCATGCTCACCTTCACCGACATCTCGGACGCGCGCGAGGCCGAGCGCATGCTGCGCGAGCGCAACGACGCACTAGAGAACGCGGCGCGCCTGAAAAGCGACTTCGTCCAGCACGTCAACTACGAACTGCGATCGCCGCTGACCAACATCATCGGTTTCTCAGCACTTCTGCGCTCGCCAGAGACCGGGCCGCTGAACGACCGCCAGTCGGAATATCTCGACTATATCGGCACCTCGACCTCGTCGCTCCTGACGATCGTCAACGACATCCTGGATCTCGCGACGATCGATGCCGGCATCATGGATCTCGACCTCACCGACGTCGACGTCGCCGGCACGGTCGGCCATGCCGCCGACGGCGTGCGCGACCGGTTCCGCGAGAACGACATCATCCTCAACATCGACCTCAGCCGCGCCGGCTCGACCTTCCGAGCCGATGGGCACCGCGTTACGCAGATCCTGTTCAACCTCCTGTCGAACGCCGCCAACTTCGCGCCGGCCGGCTCGACGGTGAACCTCAAGGCGGTGCGCAGCAACGGCGAGATGGTGTTCAGCGTCTCGGATCAGGGGCCGGGCATCGCGCCTGGCGAGGTCGCGCGCCTGTTCGAGCGCTTCGAGACCAATCCGTCCGGCGGGCGGCAGTCGGGGGCCGGGCTCGGCCTGTCGATCGTGCGCTCCTTCGTCGAGCTGCATGGCGGCAAGGTCGAGATCCAGTCGGGCCCGAAGGGTGGCACCACGGTGATCTGCCGTTTCCCACTCGGCCGTGACGAGCAGGACCTCGCCGCCGAATGACGGACGCTTCGGGCGCGTTCGCCGACGAGATCCGCACCTTCACGCTGGACCTTGCCGACGAGGCCGCGACGATCCGGCTGGCGCGCCTCCTCGCGCCGCTCCTCAACACAGGCGACGTCGTCGCCCTGTCGGGGCCGCTCGGCGCCGGCAAGACGACGCTCGCCAGGGCACTCATCCGGGCCGTGGCTGGCGATCCCGACCTCGAGGTCCCCTCGCCTACCTACACGCTGGTGCAGCTCTATCCGACGCGCCCGCGCATCAGCCATTTCGATCTCTACCGGATCGGCGATCCCGACGAGCTCGTCGAACTCGGCTTCGACGAGGCGGCCGAGACCGGCATCGTGCTGGCCGAATGGCCGGAGCAGGCGCCGGACGTCCTGCGCGCCGCCAACCTTCGCCTCACGCTCGCGGACCGGCCCGGCGGCGGGCGGCAGGTGGCGATACACGCGCTCCCCGAAGCCGCGGCCCGCATCGAGCGCCCGCTGGCGCTCCACGCGTTCCTCGCGGCGTCCGGCGAGGGCGACGCCGACCGCAAGCCCTTTCCGGGCGACGCCTCCGCGCGCCGCTACGAGGTGCTGACCACCGCAGCCGGGCGGCCCCTCATCCTGATGGATTCGCCCGATCTCGTGCTCGGCCCCCCGGTGCGGGACGGGCGCGCCTATGCCGAGATCGCTCGTTCGGCCCGCAACACGGTGCCCTTCGTCGCGGTCGCCGGGGCGCTGCGCGAGCGCGGGCTGGCGACGCCCCGGATTGTAGCCTTCGATACGTCGCGCGGTTTTGTCCTGATGGAGGACCTCGGCCGCGAGGGTGTCCTCGACGCGGACAGTCGCCCTATCCCGGAGCGCTACGAGACCGCGATGCTGGCGCTCGCCCATCTCCACGCGACGCCGTTCGATCCGCATCTCGTGCTGCCCGACGGACGCCCCTACGAGGTGCCGCCGTTCGACCACGCCGCCATGGGGATCGAGGCGAGCCTCCTCGTCGACTGGTACCTGCCGCACGTCTTCGGCCGGCCGGAGACGCAAGGCGAGCGCTCTGCCTTCGAAGCCGTCTGGTCCCGACTGTTCACGGCCCTCGACACGGCCGAGCGCCACATCGTCCAGCGCGACGTTCAGGCGCCCAATCTCGTCTGGCGCGCTGAGCGGACCGGTCTCGACCGCATAGCCTTCCTCGACTTCCAGGACGCGATGGTCGGCCCCTCGGCCTACGACGTCGCCGCCCTTGCCCACGACCCGCGCGTCACGATCGAGCCGGCGCTGGAAGACCGCCTGCGCGGCGCCTATGTCGACGCGCGCCGCAAAGCCGATCCCGCCTTCGACGAGGCCGGCTTCGCCGCCGCCTATGCGATCATGGCGGCGCAACGCCAGACCAAGATTCTCGGCATCTTCGTCCGGTTGCTCCTTCGCGACGGCAAGCCGCAATACCTGCGTCACATTCCTCGGATTAAAGCCTATCTCAGGACGATCCTGACCCATCCGGCGCTCGGCGAACTGGCCAGTCTCTACGAGGCATGGCACCTTCTGGACGAAGCCGACGCCCCACACCGCTAAGAGCCCGACGTGAACGCCCGCATCATTCCCGCCCGTCTGCCCCGCGCCCCGAAGCCGAAGACCGCGATGATCCTCGCCGCGGGTCTCGGCAAGCGCATGCGCCCGATCACCTCGACCATTCCGAAGCCGCTGGTCGAGATCCGCAGCAAGGCACTGATCGACTACGGCCTCGACGCGCTCGCCCGCAACGGCGTCGAGCGCGTCGTCGTCAACGTCCACTACATGGCCGACCTGATGCGCGCCCACCTGCGCAAGCGCCGCGACATGGAGGTGCTGGTCTCCGACGAGAGCGACAAGCTGCTTGAATCGGGCGGCGGCATCGTGCGCGCCCTGCCGCTGATCGGCGACGATCCGTTCTATCTCATCAATTCCGATACGTTCTGGATCGACGGCTACCGCGACAACCTCGACCTCCTCGCCGATCTCTGGAATCCCGACGAGGCCGACATGTCGCTCCTCATCGCCGAGATGCGGCAGGCCACCGGCTACGAGGGGCGCGGCGACTTTACCATGGATCGCGAAGGGCGCCTGCGCCGCGTCGCCGAGCGGGACATGAGCCCCTTCATCTATGCCGGCGCCGGCATCCTGAAGCCCGATCTCTTCCGCGACCTGCCGGAGGAGACCTTCTCGCTCAATCGCGTCTTCGACCGATCCATCGAGGCCGAGCGCCTCTTCGGCGTGCGCCTCGACGGGCTCTGGATCACCGTCGGCACCCCCCGCGCCATCGCCGAGGCCGAATCCGCCTTCACCGCCAGCGCGACGCGGGCCGAGCGGGCGTAGCGGGGCTGCCGCCCCGATCCCCGCTCGGGGCCTGACGTCCCCGAACCCCTGCTTTGTTTTGAGACGTTTTCGGGGATGGGGAGGGCCAGCGGCCCTCCCCATCCCCGAACATCCCTCAAGAGAAGAGGGGTCCAGGGGAAATCATTTCCCCTGGCGGGGTGCGGGGTGGAACCCTGCCATCCCCATCAGCTAGGGTGGCTGCAATGCCCTCGCATGTCTTTTCCATCGCCCCTGCCCTGCCGTTCCTGCCGACGCTCGTGCGCGGCGTGCTCGATGGGCGCTTTCTGCCGGGCGAGGATTTTTCCACCGATCCGCTGGCGCTGGCCGGCCTGACGATCCTGGTGCCGACGCGCCGCGCGGCGCGCTCCCTGGCGGGCGAGTTCGCGCGGGCGATGGGCGGCGGATCGGCCATCCTGCCCTCGATCCGCACGCTGGCGGAAGCCGACGAAGGTGCGGCCTTCGTCGATCTCGGCAAGACGCTGGCGCCGGCGATGGACCCGCTGGAGCGGCACCTCCTGCTCGCGCGTCTCGTGCGCTTCTGGAAGGACGGCCTGAACCGGCAGGCGCTGCGCCTTCTTGCGAACGAGGAGATCGTGCTGCCGGCCTCGGCGGCGGACGCGCTCTACTCGGCGGAAGACCTCTGCGCCTTTCTCGATGAGGCGGTGACGGAAGAGGCGGGCCTGCACAAGCTGACGGGCCTTGCGCCCGACCGCCTCGCCGAATGGTGGCAGCTGACGCTGACCTTCCTGTCGATCCTGTCGGAGCAGTGGCCGGCGATCCTGAAGGAGCGCGGGGTCGAGGACCGCGCGAGCTTGCGCCGCCGCTGGTTCGACGCGGAAGCGGAGCGGCTCCAAGCCAGCGGCTCGCGAGGGCCGATCCTCGTCGCGGGCTCGACGGCGACGGCGCCCTCGACGCTGCGCTTCCTGCGCGCGGTGGCGGTGCTGCCGAACGGCGCGGTAATCCTACCGGGCGTCGACTGCCATCTCGACGAAAAGAGCTTCGATGCGATCGATCGCTCCCGCTCCATCGCGGCGCCGGGCCACCCGCAGCATGCCCTGAAGCGCATCCTGCAGGGGCTTCTGGTGGAGCGCGAGGGCATCGAGCTCCTGTGTCCCGACCGGGGCCATCCGCTTCTGGCGCGTGAGAAGTTCCTGTCCGATGCGCTACGCCCGGCCGAAACCACCGACGCCTGGTCCGATGCCGATCGGCGGCACGGCGGCGAGGCGCTGGACGGGCTGGAACTCATCGAGGCCGCGGACGAGCGCGAGGAGGCGCTGGCCATCGCCGTCGCGATCCGCGACGCGCTCACCGACCCGTCCGCGACCGTCGCGCTGACGACGCCCGACCGCAACCTTGCCCGGCGCGTGTCGGCCGAGCTCGAGCGCTTCGGCGTCGCCGCCAACGATTCCGCCGGCCGCCCGCTGCACGCGACGCCGCCGGGCACCTTCTGCCTGCTCGCGCTGTCGGTGGCGTTGGAACCGGGCGACCCGATCACCCTCCTGTCGCTCTTGAAGCACCCGCTCCTGCGGCTCGGGCTCGCACCGGGGCGCGCACGCGAGGCGGCACGCACGATCGAGCTGATCGCGCTGCGCGGCGGCTGCGGCGTCGCGGACGGGGCAAGGCTCGCAAAGCTCTTTGCCGAACGCCGCAAGGCCGCGGAGGCCGAGGACGGCCGTGCTCCGCGCCCGGTGCAGCTCGTGCCGGACGAGGACCGCGACGCCGCGCAGGCGCTCGCCGAACGGCTGGAGGCGGCGCTCCAGCCCCTGTCCGACCTGCGCGACGGGGGCGAGCAGGAGCTCGCCGACTACGCCGTCTGCCTGACGCGGGTTCTGGAAGCGCTGGCGGCGGACGAGGACGGCGCGCCGACGGCCCTCTATGCCGAAGAGGCGGGCGCGGCCTTGCGCGACATGCTGCGCGCCTTCGTGGCCGCGCCGGAAACCGGCTTCGCCTTCCGCGCGCCCGAGTTGCCCGACGTGGCGCTGGCGCTGATGCGCTCGATCAACGTGCGGCCGCGCGGTGGGCTGTCGCAGCGCGTCTTCATCTGGGGCGCTCTGGAGGCGCGGCTGCAGAGTGTCGACGTGATGATCCTCGGCGGGCTGAACGAGGGCACATGGCCCGGCACGGCGCGCTCCGACGCCTTCCTGTCGCGCATCATGCGTTCGGAGATCGAGCTCGATCCGCCGGAGCGCCGCATCGGCCTCGCGGCCCACGACATCTGGATGGCGCTCGGCGCCTGCCGCGTCGTGATGGCGCGCTCGCACCGCGCCGGCGGCGCGCCGGCCATCCCCTCGCGCTGGCTCCAGCGCATCCTGACGCTGGCGGGACCGGACGGTGCGAGCGCCCTGCGCACCCGCGGCGAGACCTACCTCCACCATGCGCGCCGGCTCGACGAGCGGGCGGAGGAGCCGCGCGCGCCGCGGCCGGAACCCAAGCCCCCGATGGACCGGCGGCCGATCCGGCATTCCTTCACCGAGGTCGAGACGCTGGTGCGCGACCCCTATGCGGTCTACGCCCGCCGCGTCCTGCGACTCGATCCCCTGCCCGAGATGATCCGCGCCCCCGGCGCGCCGGAGCGCGGCGACCTCTACCACGCGATCCTCCGCCGCTTCGTGGACGACGGCATCGATCCCGATGCCGAGGACGCGCGGGACCAGCTCCTCGCCATCGCGCGCAAGGCCTTCGACGATGCCGCCCTGCCGCCCGAGATCGAGGCCGTCTGGTGGCCACGCATGGAGACGCTGGCGACCAACATGATCGCCTGGGAGCGCGAACGCGCGCCGGACGTCGCCGAGCGCCTGACCGAGGTGAAGGGCGCCTTCGACCTGCCCGGGATCGGCGTCGGTTTCCATGGCTATGCCGACCGCATCGACCGGATGCGCGACGGCTCGGTGGAGATCATCGACTACAAGACCGGCACCACGCCCTCGGTGAAACAGGCGCGCACGCTTCTCAGTCCGCAGCTGCCCTTGGAGGGCGCGATGGCGCGGCTCGTCGGCTTCGAGAAGCTCGGCCCGGTGTCTTCCGTGCGCGACCTCCTCTACGTGCGCCTTCGCGAACGCGACTTCTACGAGGAGCGTCTCGCGCACAACGGCGGCCGAACGGGCGAGCCGCAGTCGGGCGACGACCTGTCGGACGCCGCGCTCGGCGCCTTTCGTGGCTTGGCGGCCGCCTATCGCAACCCGGAGAAGGGCTACCTGTCGCGCGCCCGCCCCTTCCAGGCCGGCGACTTCTCGGGCCCCTACGACCATCTCGCCCGGGCGCGGGAATGGACGGCGGCGGGTGCCGGCGCCGCAGACGAGGACGCAGCGGAATGAGCGAGGTGCTTCCCACCACGATCGAGGCGCAGCGCATCGCCTCCGATCCCGCACGCTCGGTCTTCGTCGCGGCCAACGCCGGATCTGGCAAGACGCACGTCCTCACCGAGCGCGTCGTGCGGCTGCTTCTGGCGGGCGCCGAGCCATCCAAGATCCTGTGCCTCACCTACACCAAGGCGGCGGCGGCCGAGATGCAGACCCGCGTCTTCGCGCGCCTCTCGCACTGGGCGGTGACGGACGAGGCGACCCTGCGACAAGCGATCGGCGATCTCGACAAGCGCGCGCCGTCGAGGGAACGTCTCGCCGAGGCGCGCCGCCTCTTCGCACGGGCGCTCGAGGCGCCGGGCGGCCTGAAGATCCAGACCATCCACGCCTTCTGCGAGGCCGTGCTCCACCAGTTTCCGCTGGAAGCCAACATCCCCGGCCATTTCGAGGTGCTGGACGACACCGAGAGCGCGCTCCTTCTTGCCGAAGCCCGGCGCATGTTGATCTCGGGCGCTCGCACGACCCCGGACGATCCCGGTGGGCAGGACGCGGAGGACGCGGCGATCGCGCGCGCCTTCGCCGATGCCCTGTCGATGGGGGGCGAATGGGGCCTCGACGCGCTGCTCGGCGAGATCGTCGGGCGCCGCGACCGGCTGCGCCGGCATCTGGAAGCCGTCGGCGGCCGCGAGGCGGCCGAGGAGCGCCTGCGACGGGCGCTCGGTCTTCAGCCCGGCGAAACGGAGGCGAGCGCGCTCGGCGCGGCGATCGATCCGCCGGGCTTCGAGGACAGCTTTCGCGAGGCTCTGACTGAAGCCGCCGAGCGCAGCGGCAAGGCGACCGACGCGAAGCTCGCCGCCAAGATCGCCCTCGTCGAGAGCGCCGCAACGCCGGAGGCGCGGTTTGCCGCTCTCTGCTCGGTCGTCTTCAAGGCCGATGGCGGACGCTACAAGGCGTCAAGCGTCGCGACCAAGGCCGTATCGGGCGCCTTCGCCGACTTCGAGGAGCGGCTGGAGACGCTCGCCGAGTTCCTGGAGGAGCGGCGCGAGCGGCTCGCCACCTTGCGCCTCGCGCGTGCGAGCGGCGCGGCCCTCACCATCGCCGAAAAGCTCGAGGCTGACTACGCGGCGCTCAAGCGCCGGCGCGGGCGGCTCGACTTTGAGGACCTGATCGTGCGCACCGCCGATCTTCTCTTGCGCGCGGACGCCTCGGCCTGGGTCCATTTCAAGCTCGACCAGGGCATCGACCATGTGCTCGTCGACGAGGCGCAGGACACGAGCCCGCGCCAGTGGCAGGTGGTGCGCCAGCTGGTCGAGGAGTTCTTCGCCGGCGCCTCGGCGAGCGTCAGGCCGCGCACGGTCTTCGCAGTCGGCGACGAGAAGCAGTCGATCTATTCGTTCCAGGGCGCCTCGCCGGAGATGTTCGACGCCGAACGGCGCTATCTGCGCTCTCTCGCCGAGGGCGGGGACCGGCCGTTCGCGGCCGTCGAGCTTCACCAGTCCTTCCGCTCCGTGCCGGAGATTCTGCGGGCGGTGGATCAGGTCTTCGCCGACCCCGCCGACCGGCGCGGTCTCCAGTCGGAGGACGCTCCCCCCGTCCACGTCTCGACGCGCACCGCCGATCCCGGCCTGATCGAGGTCTGGCCGGTCGTCGTGCCGGCGACCGTTCCCCAGCACGAGGACTGGCTGACGCCGGTCGATCTCCAGCCGGAATCCTCGCCCGCCCATCGCCTTGCCGCGCGCATCGCAAGCCGCATCAGGGACTGGATCGGCCGTCCGATCCGCGTGAAGGGAAAGCTGAGGCCGCTCGACGCCGGCGATGTCCTGATCCTCGTTCGCAAGCGCTCCGGCTTCGTCGCGGCGATGGGCGCGGCGCTGCGGGCCGCAAGCATACCCGCCGCGGGGGCCGACCGGCTGGTGATCACAGACCACATCGCCGTCGCCGACCTCGTCGCGCTCGGGCGCACCGTGTCGAACGCCGAGGACGAGCTGTCGCTCGCCGCCGCCTTGAAAAGCCCGCTCTTCGGCTTCAGCGACGACGAACTGATGGCGCTCGCCCTGTCGCGCAAGGGCACGAAGCAGCCCGAGGCGCTCTACTTCGCGCTGCGCCGCCTCGCGCGGCCGGGCGGCGCGGAACGCGTGCCCGCCTTCGTGACGGGTGCGGCGCGCGAGCGGCTGCGCGACAAGGCCGCCGGCGCCTTCGACCGGCTGGAGGAGCTGCGCCGTCGCGCCGGCTTCGAGACCGTCTTCACCTTCTTCGCGCGCATCCTCGGCCCCGAGGAGGGCCGCGCGAAGCTCGTCGCGCGGCTCGGCCGCGATGCCGGCGACGTGGTGGACGCGTTCCTCGATCTGGCTCTCGCCGAAGAGCAGGCGGGGCGCGGCGGACTGGAGGCGTTCCTCGCCGATCTCGCCGCCTCGCCGCCCGAAATCAAGCGCGAGATGGAGCATGGGCGCGGCGAGGTGCGTATCATGACGACGCACGCTTCCAAGGGACTGGAGGCGCCGGTAGTCTTCCTGGTCGATCCGGGCTCGGCCCCGTTCAGCCATTCGCACGGCGCCAAGCTCATGGAATGGTCGGATATGCCCGGCCTGCCGCCCGGCATGCCGCCGGGATTCCTCTGGTGCCCGGACCTGTCGGCACGCGATGCGGCGGTCACGCGCCTGCGGGAGGCCGAGCGCGCGCGCGCCGAGGACGAGTATCGCCGTCTCCTCTATGTCGGGCTGACGCGCGCGGCCGACCGGCTGGTGGTCTGCGGCCTGTCAGGGGTACGCGGGCCGGACGAGGCGTCCTGGCTGCAAAAGGTCGAGGCGGCCCTCAAGCCGCACGCGCGCGAGATCAAGGACACCGGCACGGGCGAGACCATCGCCTGGCGCCTCGGCTCGGAACTGGAGGGGGACGCCCTTCCGCCGATAGCGGCGCCCGACGCGCCGGTCTTCCGCGCGCTCGACCTGTCGAAGTTTGCGCCCGAGGACCTGCCGCCGCGCCCCCTGCAGCCGTCCACGGCATCGGGCGGTAGCCGGATCGAGGTCGCGGCGATGGACGACGAAGGGGCCTTGTCGGCCTCGCCGGTGCTGGGCGCAGCGGGGCGGCCCGGCACCGGCGTGCGACGCGGCCTTCTTCTCCATCGCCTCCTTCAGGCATTGCCGGATCTCGCCCCGGAGGCGC
Source organism: Aureimonas phyllosphaerae (assembly GCF_047943035.1). Lineage (NCBI taxonomy): Bacteria > Pseudomonadati > Pseudomonadota > Alphaproteobacteria > Hyphomicrobiales > Aurantimonadaceae > Aureimonas > Aureimonas phyllosphaerae. Next base: position 86,671 of record NZ_CP181348.1, read on the forward strand.
GCGAAGTGGCAGCGCATGACTTCGCCCGGCGCGAAGGCCGAGCGCTGGGCGAGGAGGAAGCCACCCGTATTGCGGGCCAGGCGCTCGCGATCCTCGACGAGCCCGCCTATGCCCCCTTCTTCGGCTCCGGCAATCGGGCGGAGGTCGCGGTGGCCGGCGAGATTGAGCTTGCCGGGCGACGCTATGCCGTCAGCGGCGCGATCGACCGGCTGGCGGTGACGGCAGATGCCGTTCACATCCTCGACTACAAGACGAACAGACCGTTTCCCGAATCGCTTGCCGCGGTTCCCGCCGCCCATCTCCTGCAGCTCGCGCTCTATGCCGAGATGGTGCGTCCGCTCTTCAAAGGCCGACGGATCCGGGCCGCGCTCCTCTACAGCGAGGGACCGCGACTGATCGAGGTGACGGAACAGGCGATGGCCGAGGCGCTGGCCGAGCGGGCGGCCCGCAGCGCTGCGGGGGGCGCGGCGGCTTGAACCGGTCGCCCCTCCCTTCTACCTATGGAACACCCGAGACCGGCCCCAGGCGATTCCCGCGCGCCGGCTCTTTCTCGAACCATCGCGCAATGGCTCAACTCGCAGCCCATGCGTCATCGGAGCGCCCCATGGCCACCAAGAAGACCGACAGTTCCTCGTTCCAGTCCGACGTCCTGGAGGCCGGCAAGCCGGTCGTCGTCGACTTCTGGGCGGAGTGGTGCGGCCCCTGCAAGATGATCGCGCCGAGCCTCGAGGAGATCTCCGAGGAGAACGACAAGGTGTCGATCGTGAAGGTCAACATCGACGAGAACCCGGATCTGGCCGCGCAGTTCGGCGTACGCTCGATCCCGACGCTGATGCTCTTCAACCCCGGTCAGGAGCCGGTGGTGAAGGTCGGCGCTGCCGCCAAGAGCCAGCTTCTCGCCTGGATCAACCAGAACGCCGCCTGAGCCTTCGGTTCACGGCAACCAGAAGCCCGCGCCGCTTGCCGGTCGCGGGCTTTTTTCGTGAGGTTTCAGCGCGGCGCGAGGCCGCTCTCGGCGAGGACGTCGCCGGCGAGATAGAGCGAGCCGCAGATCAGGAAGCGCGGGGCCGGCCCGCCGCGCCAGTGCGAGGCGACGCGGCGGATCGCGGCCGACACGTCGGCCGCCGGCTCGGCGTCGAGCCCGGCCTCCAGCGCCGCGTCCGCCAGCACCACCGGGTCGACGCCGGCATCCGACGAGCGGATCGGCACGGTGAAGGCATGGCGCGCCATGCCCGCGAAGGCCTCAAAGAAGCCCTTGGGCTCCTTGGTGTTCAGCATGCCGGCGATCAGGACCAGAGGGCGCGACACCCGCTCCTCCATGTCGGCCATCGCCTCGGCGATGACGAGGCCGGCGCCCGGATTGTGCCCGCCGTCGAGCCAGATTTCCGAGCCCTCGGGCGCCAGCGCGACCAGCGGACCGGCGGTGATGCGCTGGAGGCGGCCGGGCCACTCGGCCGCCGCAATGCCGCGCTCGATCTCGGTGGCGCTCGGGCTGAAGCCGGCGGCGCGCACGGCGGCGATCGCGGTTGCGGCGTTGCCGATCTGGTGGCGGCCGGGAAGGCGCGGCAGCGCGAGGTCGAGAAGCCCGTACTCGTCCTGATAGACGAGGCGGCCGCGCTCGGAGATCGCGTGGAACTCCTGCCCATGGATGAAGACCGGCGCGCCGGTGCGCCGGGCGTGGTCGCGCAGGACCTCGAGCGCCGTCGGCTCCGTCTGCGGGCCGATCACGACGGGCGAGCCGCGCTTGAAGATGCCGGCCTTCTCGGCGGCGATCAGTTCGACGCGGTCGCCGAGGTAGGCCTGATGGTCGAGCGAGATCGAGGTGACCGCGGTCACCGCCGGGCGATCCACCACGTTGGTCGCGTCGAAGCGACCGCCGAGGCCGACCTCAAGCAGCACGGCATCGGCCGGGTGCTCGGAGAACAGGAGAAAGGCGACGGCGCTGAGGAGCTCGAAGACGGTCAGCGTCTCGTCGCCGTTGGCGGCTGCCGCGCGCCGCACCGTCTCGGCGAGAAGCGCGTCGTCGACCAGCGCACCGCGCGCGCCCGCAGGGCCGGCCATCCGGTAGCGCTCGTGCCAGTCGACGAGATGGGGCGAGGTATGGACGTGAACGCCCTTGCCCGCCGCTTCGAGGATCGCGCGCGCGAAGGCGACCGTCGATCCCTTGCCGTTGGTGCCGGCGACATGGATCACCGGCGGGAGCCGATGCTGCGGCTCGCCGAGGGCTGTAAGAAGCCGACGGATGCGGTCGAGGCCGAGATCGATGCCCTTCGGCATGCGCTCGTGGAGGCGGGCGATCTCGCCCGCCGCGAGGCTCGTCGCGCTCATCGCGCCCGTCAGGCCGCCGCTGCGGGCTCGGCAGACGGTGTCACCTCTTCGGCGGGCACCGCCAGCGGCGTCTTCGTCAGCACCTTGAGAAGCCGCGCGATCGTGCCCTTCAGCTCATGCCGGTGGACGACCATGTCCACCATGCCGTGCTCCATCAGGTATTCGGAGCGCTGGAACCCCTCGGGCAGCTTCTCGCGGATGGTCTGCTCGATGACGCGCGGACCGGCAAAGCCGATCAGGGCGCCGGGCTCGGCGATGTGAACGTCGCCGAGCATCGCGTAGGAGGCGGTGACGCCGCCCGTCGTCGGGTTGGTGAGGACAACGATGTAGGGAAGCCCCGCCTCCTTCACCATGTCGACGGCGACCGTCGTGCGCGGCAGTTGCATCAGAGACAGGATGCCCTCCTGCATGCGCGCGCCGCCCGAGGAGGCAAAGAGCACGAGGGGGCGCGAGCGCTCCACCGCCGTTTCGGCGGCCGTGACGATCGCCTCGCCCGCCGCCATGCCGAGCGAGCCACCCATGAAGGCGAAGTCCTGCACGGCGGCGACGATCGGCAGCGTCTCGATCGCGCCGCAGGCGACGAGGACGGAATCCTCCATGCCGGTCTTGGCCTTGGAATCCTTTAGGCGGTCCACGTAGCGGCGCTCGTCGCGGAACTTCAGCGGGTCGACCGGCACCTTCTCCAGCGTGATCTCCTCGAAGATCCCGTCGTCGAAGAAGGTGGTCAGCCGGTCGCGCGCGCCGATGCGCATGTGGAAGCCCGAGGACGGGATCACGTACTGGTTGGCCTCGAGGTCCTTGTGGAAGACCATCTCGCCGGTCTCGGGACACTTGATCCAGAGGTTTTCCGGCACCTCGCGCGGCTGCTGGCCAAGAAGGCTCGAGATCTTCGGGCGGACGTAGTTGGTGATCCAGTTCACGGGAGCCTGGTCCTTCGAAACACGTACGGCGGGCGCGGCGCTGCGGCGGCCCGGCCTTCGACTGCTAGATGGCGGCCTTTTCAGGCGGCCGCAAGGCGGGCGTCCCGAAGGCCGCCGGCGAGATCGCGCACCAGCCCGGTCACGGCCTCGACCATGGCCGGCGTCCCGCCGTCCTGCGCCGCCTCGATCGCGGCGACCAGCGCCGAACCGACCACGACGCCGTCGGCGTGGCGACCGATCGCGCCGGCCTGCTCGGCCGTGCGCACGCCGAAGCCGACGCAGACCGGAAGCGGCGTCTTCGCCTTGATGCGCCCGACGGCGGTCGCGACGGCGGTCGTGTCCGGGGCCGCGGAACCCGTTATGCCGTTGACCGAGACGTAGTAGACGAAGCCGGACGTGTTCTTCAGGACCGCCGGCAGGCGCCGCTCGTCGGTGGTCGGCGTCGCCAGGCGGATGAAGTTGAGGCCGCCCTCGATCGCGGGAAGGCAAAGCTCGCCGTCCATCTCGGGCGGCAGGTCGACGACGATCAGGCCGTCGACGCCCGCGTCCTTCGCGTCGGCCACGAAGCGCTCGACACCGTAGATGAAGACCGGATTGTAGTAGCCCATCAGGATGATCGGCGTCGCATCGTCCTCCTGCCGGAAGGCGCGCACCGTGTCGAGCGTGCGGCCGAGCGTCTCGCCGGCCTGCAGCGCACGGAGCCCCGCGCGCTGGATCGCCGGGCCGTCGGCCATCGGATCGGAGAAGGGCATGCCGAGCTCGATCAGGTCGGCGCCGGCGCCGGGCAGCGCCCGCAGGATCTCCAGCGTCGTGCCGGCATCGGGGTCGCCCGCCATGATGAAGGTGACGAGCGCGGGGCGTCCTTCCGCCTTCAGTGCCTCGAAGCGCGTCTCGATGCGTGTCGTCATGGTGTGCCCCGGCCGTTCGTCATGAAGATGCGATACAGGCGTCGGCGATCCATCTCAAGGTCGGCGCATCCGCCATCACGGCCTGTCCCGTGATCGCCGGCACCTCGTAGGGATGGAGCGCGCGGATCGCGCCGGCCACCGGCTCGAAGAGGTCGGCGCGCGTCTTCAGGACCAGCACGACCTCGCGCGCGCTCTCCAGCGCCCCGTTCCAGCGGTAGCGGCTCTCGACCGGCGCGGACAGCTGCGCGCAGGCAATGAACCGCCGGCCGAGCAGGCTGTCGGCGATCTCGCGCGCCGTCGCCTCGTCGGGACAGGCGACGGTGACGTCGAGCGCGCCGGGATGCGTCACATCTCGAGGCCCATCCGGGCCGCGATCGTGTTGACGTCCTTGTCGCCGCGCCCCGACAGGCAGAGCACGATCGACTGTTCGCGTCCCATGGTCTTCGCCAGCTTGCCGACATGGGCGAGACCGTGGGCGGACTCGAGCGCCGGAATGATGCCCTCGAGACGCGTGCACAGGTGGAAGGCGTCGACCGCTTCTTCGTCGGTCACCGGCACGTAGGTGACGCGGCCGGTGTCTCGCAGCCAGGAATGCTCGGGGCCGACGCCGGGATAGTCGAGGCCGGCCGAGATCGAATGACCTTCCATGATCTGCCCGGCGGCATCCTGCAGGAGATAGGTGCGGTTGCCGTGGAGGACGCCCGGCCGGCCGCCGCTCATCGAGGAGGCGTGGCCGTTCTCGATGTGGATGCCGTGGCCACCGGCTTCCGCACCGTAGATCGCGACGGAGGGATCGTCGAGGAAGGCGCGGAACATGCCGATGGCATTGGAGCCGCCGCCGACGCAGGCGACCACCGCGTCGGGCAGCGCGCCGGTCTCGTCCAGCATCTGCTGGCGCGTCTCGTCGCCGATCACCTGCTGGAAGTCGCGCACCATGGCGGGATAGGGATGCGGTCCGGCGGCCGTGCCGATGAGGTAGTAGGTGTCGGCGACGTTGGTGACCCAGTCGCGCAGCGCCTCGTTCATCGCGTCCTTCAGCGTGCCGGCGCCCGCCGTCACCGCCCGCACCTCGGCGCCGAGCAGCTTCATGCGGAAGACGTTGGGCTTCTGACGCTCGACGTCGGTGGCGCCCATGAAGACGACGCAGGGCATGCCGAAGCGCGCGCAGACGGTGGCCGTCGCCACGCCGTGCTGGCCGGCACCCGTCTCGGCGATGATGCGCGTCTTGCCCATGCGGCGGGCGAGCAGGATCTGGCCGAGGCAGTTGTTGATCTTGTGCGAACCGGTGTGGTTCAGTTCCTCGCGCTTGAAGTAGACGCGGGCGCCGCCGAAATGCTCGGTCAGCCGCTCGGCGAAATAGAGCGGGCTTGGGCGGCCGGTGTAGTGCGTCTGCAGGTCGCCGAGCTCGGCGCGGAAGGCCGGGTCGGTCTTGGCCGTGCGATAGGCCTCCTCGAGATCGAGAATGATCGGCATCAGCGTTTCGGCGACGAAACGGCCGCCGAACTGGCCGAACAGACCGTCCTCGTCGGGCCCCATGCGGAAGGAGTTCGGGGTCGGGATCTCGGTCATGCGAACCTGCGCTTTTCTTCGTGAAGGGGGAGCGGGCCGGCCTCGACGGCCGCTTCGAAAGCATCGAACAGGCGGTGGATCAGGCCGTCGTCCTTGACGCCCGGCTCACGCTCGACGCCCGACGAGACGTCGAGCCCGCGCGGCGCGACGCGCCGCACGGCCGCCTCGATCGTGTCCGGATTGATGCCGCCCGACAGGGTGAAGTCGCGGCTCTCGAGGGCATCGAGGAGGCCCCAGTCGAAGGACACGCCGTTGCCGCCGGGAATGTTCGAGGCCTTGGGCGCAAGCGCGTCGAGAAGGATGCGGTCGGCGACGGGGCGGAAGCGCTCGATCTCCTCGAGATCCCCAGCCGAGGCCACGGGGATCGCCTTCATAACGGTCGCCCCGGTCAGCGCCTGCACCGCGGCGACGCGCGCCGCCGTCTCGGAGCCATGCAGCTGGATCACGTCGGGGCGGACACGGGCGGCGAGCCGCTTCAGCAGTTCGTCGTCGGGATCGACGGTGACGACCGTCACCAGCGCCCGGCCGCCGACATGGGCGCGCAGGCGGATCATGTCCTCGATCGAGAGATGGCGCGGGCTGCGCTCGAAATGGACGAAGCCCACCTCCGAACAGCCGCGCGCAAGCACCGTGTCGATATGGCCTTCAGTCTTGAGGCCGCAGATCTTGATATGCGGGCGGGTCACGCTGGCAGACGCTTTCGGATGCGGAAACGACGATTCAACAGGCACTTATCGCGCCTGAGACCCCGCGGTGTAAAGCGCTTGGACCCGCCGGCTCAGGGTTCGAAGTCGAAGGCATGTAATTCCGAGCCCCGCTCCTTCAACCAGCGCCGCCCGGCCTCGGTTTCCGGGCAGAGGCTGCGGCACAGGGTCCAGAAGGCCGGGGCATGGTTCATCTCGCGAAAATGCGCCACTTCGTGGGCGGCGAGATAATCGAGGACGGCCGGCGGCGCCATCACGATGCGCCAGGAGAAGGCGAGCCGGCGGTCGGCGGTGCACGAGCCCCAGCGGCTGGTCGTGTCCTTCAGCGTCAGCGAGCGCGGCAGGAGCTCGACCGCCGCGGCATGGCGATCGACCGCCGCCTGCAGGTCGCGTCGCGCCTCCCGCTTCAGGACGTCGCGCACGCGGCGCGCGAGATGCGGCAACTCGCCGCCGACGCGCAGGGTCGCCTCCCCTCCGCCCATCTCGAAGCGCGCGGTGCGGCAGGCCGGATCGTGCAGGAGGCGATGGGGGACGCCGCGCATCGGCAGGAGCATTCCGGGCGCCACACGCACGCGTCCGGGCGCGATCGAGAGGCGCTCCTCGGCCCAGCCGCGATGGCGGTCGAGGAAGGCGAGAACCGTCCGGGCAGGGGTGCGGCGCGGCACGGTGAGGCGCAGCGCGCCGCCGCCGGGCGCCAGACGCATGATGATGCGCCGCGCGGTCGGGTGCTCGCGGACCTCGAGGCGCACCGGCCGGTCGCCGAGAACCAGCGTCTCGGGCAGGGCGGGCCTCGGTCCGCGTCCCGTCAGCCGTTCCAGGAGTCCTCGTGTCATCGCCCGCCGCTTCGCCTCGCCCCGGCGAGCTTCATACGCCGCGCCGGGCGCCTCCGGCAACGCCCACGAAAAAGGCCGCCGGCACGATGCCGGCGGCCCGATCGGACGAAAGCTTGCGGATGCTCAGCGGACGTCGACGAACTCGGCGTCGACCACGTCGCCCTTGCGCTGGCGCGTCGTCATGAAGCGGTCGAACTCCTCCTGGTCCTTGGCGCGGCGAAGCTCGCGCGCATAGGTCTCGAAGTCGGCGCTCATGCGGTGGAGCTTGGCGCGCTCCTCGTCGAGGCGCTTCAGCTCGGCCTCGCGCCAGTCGTCGAAGGCGACGTTGCCGGTGCGCTCGGCCGCAAACGGCATGCGCGCGCCCGAGCGGCGGAAGGTCGCGGCGACGCTGTCGGTCGCCCGGCCGACGTCGCGGCGGAAGACCTCGAGGCGGTCGCCCCAGAGAATGTAGGCGATCATGGCCAGGCCGAGCGGCCAGTACACGATGAAGCCCAGAACCATCAGCGCGATCGTGGCCGGCGTCCAGGCGGGACGGATCAAAGCTTGTGACGTCATGTCGGTGTCCATCAACCAGTGCCCATGGGAAGCGGGCGAGGATCCCGCTTCATGACATGGTGACGGATTTCTTTCGCTTCAACGCAAGACGACGTGAGACGTCAGCGACCGTGCTTCTTGGCCTCGCGAATGGCATCGAGCAGGATCGGCGCGCCCGACAGGTGGTCGCCTCCCCCGTCCGGCACCGGCGGCGCGGGCGGCTCGAAGCTGCCGTGCGTCTCGACCGCAGCGAAGGGCACATCGCCCGACACCGCGATCACCGACGGTACGTCATCCCGTGCCTGCGGCGCCTCGTCCGACGCGGAGCTATCCGGCGCGGAACCGTCGTGGGTCTCGGCCCCGCCGAACGGTACGTCGCCCGACACGGCGACGGCCGAGGCCACGGCATCCTCCGGCAGACTCGCCTCGTCGAGCGCGGCGGGCGGCTGGAGGCTCGCCTCGTCGGCGGCCTCCACGGCGACCGGCGCCGTCGGCGCGGCGCGATGGCCGTGCGTCAGCGCGAAGTCGACGATGCGCGGCGCGATCTCGGCGCGGAAGCGCGAGCCGTTGAAGACGCCGTAATGGCCGACCTTCGGCTGCAGGTAGTGGACGCGCATGTCGTCGGGGATGTTGTGGCAGAGGTCGTGCGCGGCACGCGTCTGGCCGACGCCGGAAATGTCGTCGTTCTCGCCCTCGACGGTGAGGAGGGCCGTGCGCCGGATCTTGCCCATGTCCAGCCGCTTGCCGTGATGGGTGATCGTGCCGCGCGGCAGCGAGTGCTTGATGAAGACCTCTTCCACCGTCTGGAGGTAGAATTCGGCGGTGAGGTCCATCACCGCGTTGTATTCGTCGTAGAAGGTGCGGTGCTTGTCGGCCGAATCCCCGTCGTTCTTCACGAGGTGCCAGAAGAAGTCCTTGTGGGCGATGAGGTGGCGGTCGAGGTTCATCGACATGAAGCCGGTGAGCTGCAGGAAGCCGGGATAGACCTCGCGCATGAAGCCGGGTTGCGGGAACGGCACCTTCATGATGACGTTCTGGCGGAACCAGTCGATGCCCTTGTCCTTGGCGAGCTTGTTGACCGCCGTCGGATTGACGCGCGTGTCGATCGGCCCGCCCATCAGCGTCATCGTCGCGGGATGGCAGGGATCCTCGTCCTCCTCCATCCGGGCCACCGCCATCATCACCGGCACCGCCGGCTGGCAGACGCCGATGACGTTCACGCCGGGGCCGAGGAAACGCAGCATCTCGATGACGTAGTCGACATAGGTGTCGAGGTCGAAGCGGCCGGCCGAAAGCGGCACCGTGCGCGCGTCCTGCCAGTCAGTGATGTAGATCTCGCCGTAGGGCAGGAGCGCCTCGACCGTGCCGCGAAGCAGCGTGGCGTAGTGGCCCGACATCGGGGCGACGATCAGGAAGCGCGGGTCGGGCTTGCGGCCTTCGGGCAGCGCCCGCTCGAAATGGAGAAGCGTGCCGAACGGCTTCCGCCAGACCGGCTTGTCGATGACCGGCACGCGCATGCCGTCGACGAACGTGTCGTGGAGGTCGAAGGACGGCTTGCCGTAGACACGAGTGGTGCGCTCGAAGAGCTCGGCCATTGCGGCCACCGTGCGACCCATCTCGGTGTGCGAGATCGGGTTCAGCGGGTTCTGGTAGATCGCCTTCGTCGCGTCGGCCACCGCGCGGAAGGGGGCGAGGACCGCGTGGTTCCACTCGTAGAATTCGTACAACATGCACTCCCACGACGACGGAACGGAATGAGCCGAAACGGCCCGGTCTGTAGAACATGGCACCGAATTGGTGCCGTGCAAGTTAATTGCCCGACTAACGCCTTGAACGCACTGCCGTCACAGCCAGCGGACCATGACGACGCGGGAGCCGTCCGGCGCCCCGGCCGGCCATTCCACATCGCGTCGCTGGCGCAGGGCTGGCGTCAGATCGGCATCATCGACAGCGACGAAGCGCCGTTGCGCGTAGAAGGCTTCGCCGATCGAAAGACCGCGCGCCGTGGAGAGACCCACCGCCCGGTGGAAGAACCATCCCGCCCGCTCCACCACGCTGGCCAGAAGCGCCGAGCCGAGGCCGCGACGCCCGTGGGCGGGATCGACGCCGAGGCCCGACAGCCAGTAGCAGCCGCTCGCGGCCGGGTCCTTCGTGAGGTCGGCAAGGTCTGCGGCGGCCGCAAAGCCCACCGCCTCGCCGCCCTTCGCCTCCGCCACGAAGACCTCGTGCGCGAGGAGGAACGGCACGAAGCGCTCGATCGGAATGGGGCCGGTGTCCGGGATGTGTCCGGCCTCGATCAGGAGCCGGTCGGCCGCGGCGTCGATCGCGCGCAGCCGCTCGGCCTCGCCCGGCTCCATCATGCGGATGCGGTAGCCCTCGGGCGCCATGCCACGGAACGCCTTGCGTCCGTTCAACTCGGCTCGTGGCCTTCGACGATCACGATGTCGGCCTCCGAGACCGCCTCGCGGATCGCCTTCGCCGCCTGGTATTCGGCCGAGTTGTAGCAGGCCATCGCGTCCTCCATCGAGGCGAACTCGATGACGACGTTGCGGGTCCGCGACGAGCCCTCCAGCGCCTGGAACGGGCCGCCGCGCACGAGGAAGCGTGCCCCGAAGCGCTGCATCGCCGGGGCCGCCGTCGTCACGTAGTCCGGGTAGCGCTCGGGGTCGTGGACGTCGACGCGGGCGATCCAGTAGGCCTTCGACATGGGGGGTCTCCTGTTCAGGCGTCGCGCATTTCGGCGAGGATCGCGCGGGCGGCGGCGAGGCGGTCGGGGGCCGCGATGATGGGCCGCGCGACGACGAGATGGGTGGAGCCGTTGCGCAGGGCGTCGCCGGGCGTCACGACGCGCTTCTGGTCGCCGGCCTCGCTGCCGGCCGGCCGGATGCCGGGCGTCACCAGCGCCATGCCGGGCGCGAGAAGCGCGCCCACCAGCGCCGCTTCCTGCGCCGAGGCGACGATGCCGCCGATCCCGGCGTCCGCCGCCTGGCGGGCGCGCAGTTCGACGAGGTCCGACACCGAGCCGCCGTAGCCGGACTCTCGAAGATCCTCGTCGGACAGGGAGGTGAGGACCGTGACGCCGAGGACGCAGAGGTTGGTGCCGTCGGCCGCCTTGGCCGCCGCGCGCATCACCTGCGGATAGGCGTGGATCGTCGTCATCGCGGCCCCGAGCCCCGCGATGCTTTCGATGCCCTTTTCCACCGTGTTGGCGATGTCGTGCAGCTTGAGATCGAGGAAGACCTTCTTGCCCATGCGCGTGAGCTCGCCGACGAGCGGCAGACCGCCGGCAAAGCCGAGCTGGTAGCCGATCTTGTAGAAACCGACTTCGTCCCCGAGTTCCGTGACGATCGCCTCGGCCTCCTGCCGGGAGGACACGTCGAGGCCGACGATCAGCCGGTCGCGGGGGCTCAGCGCGTTCATGTCGCTCATCTCTAGTGTGCCTCGTCCCAGTTGCCGGCGGCCCGGGCGTCGACGACGAGCGGCACGACGAGTTCCACCACCGGGTCGGCCGCGCCTTCCATGACGCGCTTCACCACCGGGATCGTTGCCTCGATCTCCTCGTCCGGCACCTCGAACACGAGTTCGTCGTGCACCTGCAGCAGCATGCGGGCCGACAGGCGCTCGGCGCGCAGCGCGTCCTCCATGCGGATCATCGCGCGGCGGATGATGTCGGCGGCCGTGCCCTGTATCGGGGCGTTGATCGCGGCGCGCTCGACGGCCGCGCGCACCTGCGGGTTCGAGGAGCGGATGTCAGGATAGTGCGCGCGCCGGCCGAACAGGGTCTCGACATAGCCCGTCTCCTTGGCGAAGGCCTTGGTGCGGTCCATGAAGTCGCGGATACCGGGGAAGCGCTCGAAATAGCGCTTGATATAGCTTGCCGCCTCGCCCTGCGGGATCGCGAGCTGGGCGGCGAGACCGAAGGCCGAGATGCCGTAGACGATGCCGAAATTGATCGCCTTGGCGCGGCGGCGCACGTCCGCCGGCATGCCCTCGACGGGCACGCCGAACATCTCCGAGGCGGTGGTCGCGTGGATGTCCTGGCCCGCCTGGAAGGCTTCGACGAGCTGAGGAATTTCGGCCATGTGCGCGAGGAGCCGCAGCTCGATCTGACTGTAGTCCGCCGACAGGAGCTTGTGGCCGCCCGCCGCGACGAAGGCCGTGCGGATCTCGCGGCCTTCCTGCGTGCGTACGGGAATGTTCTGGAGGTTGGGCTCCGACGAGGACAGGCGGCCGGTCGTGGTCGAAGCCAGCGAGTAGGACGTGTGGATGCGATCGGCTTCGTCCATGTAGACGGGGAGCGCGTCGGTATAGGTGCCCTTCAGCTTGGTGATCTGGCGCCAGTCGACGATGCGGCGCGGCAGGTCGTGGCCCTGGGCTGCGAGGTCCTCCAGGAGCTTGGCGTCGGTCGCCCACTGGCCGGTCTTGGTCTTCTTGCCGCCGGGCAGGCCGAGCTTGCCGAAGAGGATCTCGCCGAGCTGCTTGGGCGAGCCGATGTTGAACGGCTCGCCGGCGAGGATGTGGATGTCGGCCTCGAGGCCCGCCGCCTTCTGGGCGAACCGGCCGGACAGGCGCGACAGGATCTGCCGGTCGGCGCGGATGCCGCGCTCCTCCATGCGGGCGAGGACAGGCACGAGAGGCCGCTCCAGCCGCTCGTAGACCGAGATCATGCCCTCGGCGGCGAGCCGGGGCTTGAGCACCCGCCAGAGGCGCAGCGTCACGTCGGCGTCCTCGGCAGCATACTCCGTCACCTTGTCGATCGGGCAGGCGGCGATGGCCTTGGCCGCCTTGCCGGTGCCGACGAGCTCGCGGTAGCTGATCGGCTTGTGGCCGAGGAGGCGCTCGGACAATTCGTCCATGCCGTGCCCCTCGAGCGACGACGAGGCGTCGAGCACATAGGAGATCAGCATCGTGTCGTCGAAGGGCTGAAGCGCGATGCCGTGCCGGAGCATGACGAGATAATCGTACTTGACGTTCTGGCCGACCTTCAGGATCGCGGGGTCGGTCAGCACCGGCTTCAAGAGGTCGAGGACGCGGCCGAGCGGGATTTGCGCACCGACACCCTCCTTCGCCTCGTCGCCCGACAGGAGGTCGCCCGCCCCCTCGCCGACATGGGCGATCGGGACATAGGCGGCCTCTCCCGGCGAGACGGCGACGGACAGACCGACGAGATCGGCCTTCATCGCATCGAGCGAGGTCGTCTCGGTGTCGAAGGCGAGGATGCCGGTCTCGTAGGCGCGCGCGATCCAGCGCTCGAGCGTCGCCTCGTCGCGAATCGTCACGTAGGCCGAGCGGTCGACGGGCTGCGAGGCGGCTTGCGCCAGCCGCTCGGCGGCCAGCGCCTTCGGGCTCATGGCGAGCTGCGTGTCGCCGGCCGGCGCGGCGGGGTCGAGGTCGGGGCCGCGCGCGGGGGCCTTGGCGTCCACCTTGGCGGGCGCGACGTCGGCGGCGTCGGTGCCGAGCTTGGCGGCGACGCGACGCGTCAGCGTCGTGAACTCCATCGCCTTCAGGAAGGCGACGAGCTTCTCACCGTCGGGCTCGTGGATGAAGAGGTCGTCGAGCGGCACGTCGAGCGGCGTGTGCTGGTCGAGCGTGACGAGGCGCTTGGAAAGGCGCGCCTGGTCGACATTGGCGAGGATCGATTCGCGGCGCTTGGCCTGCTTGATCTCGTCCGCGCGCTCCAGCAGCGCTTCCAGCGTGCCGAAGGTTTCCAGCAGATCGGCCGCCGTCTTTGGACCGATGCCGGGAATGCCGGGCACGTTGTCGGAACTGTCGCCGACCAGCGCCTGGAGGTCGATCATCTTTTCCGGATAGACGCCGAACTTCTCGCGCACCTCCTCCGGGCCGAGGCGCTTGTCCTTCATCTGGTCGTAGAGGATGACGCCGGGCCCGACGAGCTGCATCAGGTCCTTGTCGGAGGACACGATCGTCACGTCCCCGCCCGCCTCGCGCGCCAGCCGCGCATAGGTCGCGATCAGGTCGTCGGCCTCGAAGCCCTCCTTCTCGATGCATGGCAGGTCGAAGGCGCGCACCGCCTCGCGGATCAAGGCGAACTGCGGGCGCAGGTCCTCCGGCGGCGCCGGCCGGTTGGCCTTGTAGCCGTCGTAGAGCGCGTTGCGGAACGTCGTCGAGGAGTGGTCGAAGATGACGGCGAAATGCGTCGGCGCGACGCCGACCGAGGTGTCGCGCGACTCCTCAACCAGCTTCCACAGCATGTTGCAGAAGCCGGACACGGCGCCCACCGGCATCCCGTCGGACTTGCGCGTGAGCGGCGGCAGCGCGTGGTAGGCCCTGAAGATGTAGGCCGAACCGTCGACGAGGAAGAGATGATCGCCCTTTTGCATGGGATGGGTCGTATCGCGGGGGGCGCGTCCTGTCCATCGCAGGCACCGGGGCGAAGGCCATGCAACCCTTGCGTTTCATGGCATGCGCAGCGGTTTCAGATTACAAAGGTTTAATGCCTTCGATCACGCGTTCGTGATCGAATCCCATTGAACTTAAACCTGTCAAGGCGCATTTTCTGAGCAACGACGCACACGATGACGTCGTGCTTCGGTCTCAAGCTCGTCCCCCGCTTTGAGCCGAATGTCGGAGCGGATGATCCCATCCCCCCTCACGGGATCCCGCTCTATTGAGAAGGAGCCGTCGCGACAACCCCCCTCCAGTCCGCGACGGCTCTTTTCTCACCTCCCCCCTTTCCTCACCGCATCGATTTCGCCTCTGCTGTTGCGCAGCCGCGACAGGAACGGCCTGCGCCTCGCGCTTTGCGTCCGGCGCCGAGGCGCGCTATCGCAGGACCGGACCCGTCCGGGGCGTAAGCGCCCCGCGACGCCAGCGAAAGGGCGTTTCCATGGCCGACCTCGACAGCGTGCTCGCCTGTCTCGACCTCAATCTCGACCGCTCGGTGGAGCGCCTGCAGGATCTCCTGCGCATCCCCTCCATCTCGACCGACCCGGCCTATGCCGCGGACTGCCGCCGCGCCGCCGAGTGGCTGACGGGCGATCTCGAGGCGATCGGCTTTGCGGCGCGCGTCGCCGAGACGGCCGGCCATCCCATGGTCGTCGCCTACCGCAAGGGGCCCGAGGGCTCACCGCATGTCCTCTTCTACGGGCATTACGACGTCCAGCCGGTCGATCCGCTCAATCTCTGGGACGCCGATCCGTTCGACCCGAAGGTCGTGACGATGCCGGACGGCACGCGCCGCATTACCGGGCGCGGCTCCGCCGACGACAAGGGCCAGCTGATGACCTTCGTCGAGGCCTGCCGCGCCTTCATCGCCGAGACCGGCGGCCTGCCCTGCTCGGTCACGATCTTCCTCGAAGGCGAGGAGGAGTCCGGCTCGCCCTCGCTCCTACCCTTCCTCGACGCCAACAAGGCCGAGCTCACCGCCGACGTCGCGCTGATCTGCGACACCAACATGTGGGACCGCGAGACGCCCGCGATCTCGACGGGACTTCGCGGCCTCGTCGGCGAGGAGATCACCATCCGCGCGGCGTCGATGGACCTCCATTCCGGCTATTTCGGCGGCGCGGCGGCCAACCCGATCCGCGTCCTCGCCAAAATCCTTGCCGACCTTCACGATGATGACGGCCGCGTCACCCTGCCCGGCTTCTACGACGGCGTGCCGGACCTGCCCGAGGACGTGCGCCGCGTCTGGAACGAACTACCCTTCTCGCAGGGCGAGTTCCTCGGCTCCGTCGGCCTGTCGGTTCCCGCCGGCGAAAAGGGCCGCTCGGTGCTGGAGCAGACGTGGTCGCGCCCGACCGCCGAGGTCAACGGCATCGAGGGCGGCTACACCGGCAAGGGCTTCAAGACGGTGATTGCGGCGGAGGCCCATGCCAAGGTCTCGTTCCGCCTCGTCTTCGACCAGGACCCGGCGAAGATCCGGGAGAGCTTCCGCGCCTTCGTGCTCGAGCGCCTGCCGGCCGACTGCACGGCGGAGTTCCACGAGCACGGCGGCTCGCCGGCGATCCAGCTTCCCTTCGATTCGCCCGTCCTCACGACAGCCCGCGAAGCCCTGTCGGACGAGTGGCCGAAGCCGGCCGTGATGATCGGCATGGGCGGCTCGATCCCGGTCGTCGGCGAGTTCAAGCGGCGGCTCGGCATGCCCTCGCTCCTCATCGGCTTCGGTCTCGGCGACGACCGCATCCATTCGCCGAACGAGAAGTACGAGATGTCGTCCTTCGCCAAGGGCCAGCGCTCCTGGGCGCGCGTGCTGGCCGCGCTCGGCGAAAAGGGAACGGGCTGACACCCGCAGCTTTTGCGACCGGGCGCCCCTCACCGGCGCCCGGATGCCGCGTCCACGGGGCTCGGCGGCCCGACGGGCGTCGCGGAGGACCATCCGCCATGTCGGCTGCATCCGCGGATCCGACGCGGCACCTGTCCAAAGCCCATCACGGCCTCTAGATGCGCCGACATGGAAACTCGACCGGACGCCATGGACCAGCTTCGCCTCAACGCCCTCGACGCCGAGGATCTCGCGATCGTCTCGGCGCATGTCCAGGACGCGGTGCTGCGCGTCGGCGACTTGGCACTCGACGGGCGAGCGGGCCGTCTCCTCGTGCCGATGAACCGCTTCGCCTGGGAAGCCGTCCGCCCGCGGCGCTGGTTCGCCAAGCCCAAGCCGGGGGAGCGCCGGCGCAGCGTCCTGCGCTTCGACCGCGTCCTCTCCGCCAGCCGCACCGGCATCGACCTTGGCGCGCCCGAAGACGTCCTGTCGCTCCTCGCGCTGCGCTGGACGCCGGGCGACGATCCGTCCGGCGCGATCGAGCTTGTCTTTGCGGGCGAAGCCGCGATAAGGCTCCACGTCGAATGTATCGAGGTCCAGCTGGCCGATCTCGGCGCTGCCTGGAGCACCCCGTCGCGCCCGTTCCACCGGGTCTGACGCGGCGCCCGGCGCCCGGCCGTCCAGCCCGAGGGAGATCCGCGCCTTGCCCCAGAGGCTGAACGCCGCCGAACCGGACTTCGAAGCCCGGTTCCGCGACCTCCTCGCCGCCAAGCGCGAGGTCTCGGCCGACGTGGAAGCCACGGTGCGCGCCATCCTCGACGAAGTGCGCCGGGACGGCGACGCGGCGCTCATCGCCTTCACCGAACGGTTCGACCAGCTGCGGCTGACGCCGGAATCCTTACGCGTCGGCGAGGCGGAGATCGAGGCGGCCTTCCGCGCGACGCCGCGCGAGACGCTCGACGCCCTCACGCTCGCCCACCGTCGCATCACCAGCCATCACGAGCGGCAGCGGCCGAAGGACGACCGCTACGAGGACGAGATCGGCGCGGTGCTCGGTAGCCGCTGGACGGCGGTCGAATCGGTCGGCCTCTACGTGCCGGGCGGCGCGGCGAGCTACCCGTCCTCGGTCCTGATGAACGCGGTTCCCGCCAAGGTCGCGGGCGTCTCGCGCATCGCCATGGTGGTGCCGGCGATGCGCGGCGCGCTGAACCCGCTGGTGCTCGCCGCCGCGCGGATCGCGGGCATCGACGAGATCTATCGCATCGGCGGCGCGCAGGCGGTGGCCGCGCTCGCCTACGGCACGGCGACGATCGCGCCGGTCGCCAAGATCGTCGGCCCCGGCAACGCCTATGTCGCGAGCGCCAAGCGGCAGGTCTTCGGGACGGTCGGCATCGACATGATCGCCGGGCCTTCCGAGGTGCTGGTGATCGCGGACGCCGACAACGATCCCGACTGGATCGCCGCCGACCTCCTTGCGCAGGCCGAGCACGACCGCTCCGCGCAGTCGATCCTCCTCACCGATTCCGCCGCCTTCGCGAGCGCGGTCGAGGCGGCGGTCGAGCGTCAGCTTCAGCGTCTGTCGCGGGCCGAGACGGCGCGCGCGAGCTGGGACGAGTTCGGCGCGACGGTCGTCGTCTCCGATCTTCTGGCGGAGGCGCCGCCGCTTGCCGACCGGATCGCGGCCGAACATCTGGAGATCGCGACCGCCGACCCGGACGCGATGTTCGCCCGCATCCGCAACGCGGGCGCCGTGTTCCTCGGGCGGCATACGCCGGAGGTGATCGGCGACTATGTCGGCGGCTCCAACCATGTCCTGCCGACGGCGCGCTCGGCGCGCTTCTCGTCGGGCCTTTCGGTGCTCGACTTCGTCAAGCGCACCTCGATCCTGCAGCTGTCGGCCGAGGCGCTCCGCGCGCTGGGGCCCGCCGCGATCGAGATCGCGCGCGTCGAGGGTCTCGATGCGCATGCCCGCTCCGTCGCCGTGCGGCTCAACCTCTAGGGGACCGGGATGGCGGGCAAGCTGATCTCGGTGGATCTCGACGAAACGGTGGGGCGCGCCTCCGCCGACATCGAGCACGAGCGGGCCGTGGCGATCTTCGATCTGATCGAGGAAAACCTCTTCGAGCCCGAAGGCGTCTCCGGCGAGCGCTTCCGGTTGAAGCTGGCGCTGGCCGACCGCCGCCTCGTCTTCGACATCGCCGACGAGGCGGGCACCCCGCTCACCGCGCACCACCTGTCGCTGACCCCCTTCAAGCGGGTGATCCGCGACTACTTCCTGATCTGCGACAGTTACTACGAGGCGATCCGCTCCTCGACGCCCTCGCAGATCGAGGCCATCGACATGGGCCGGCGCGGCATCCACAATGACGGCTCGGACCTCCTGCGCGAGCGCCTGGCCGGCAAGATCACGCTCGACAAGGATACGGCGCGGCGCCTGTTCACGCTGATCTGCGTCCTGCATCGGCGCAACTGAGACGAGGGGCTGTGATGGATCACCTGCAGAACAGCCGATCGACACCCAGGGGCTGCCCTTGAGCGAGACCGGCGGCAGCGTGAAGCGTCCGGGCTCGATCCTGTTCGTCTGCGGGATGAACGCGATCCGCTCGCCGATGGCCGAAGCCGTGGCGCGGTCCGTGCTGCCCGGGACCTACGTCGCCTCGGCGGGCGTCAAGGACGGCGAGCGCGACCCGTTCGTCGATGTGATCCTCGCGGAGGAGGGTCTCAGCCTCGGCGACCGCAAGCCGCAGAAATACGAGGACCTTGCCGACGGGTTCTTCGACCTCATCGTCACCCTGTCGCCCGAAGCTCACCATGCCGCGATGAGCGCGACGGAGGCGGACGCGACCGCTGTGGAGTTCTGGCCGATGCCCGACCCCTCCGCCGTGACCGGCAGCCGCGGGCAGATCCTCGACGCCTACCGCGACCTCTTCCGCCGCATCAAGGCGCGGCTCGACGAGTTCAGCCGGCGCTGAACCGCTGGTCGCGTTCCGTCAGTGGGCGTCGACCTTCACGCCCGTCTTCGGCTTCTGGACGAAGACGCAGAGCGCGCAGAGCGCAACGAACAGCCCGGTCAGGAACAGGAACACGTCGGAGAACGCCATCACCGATGCCTCGCGCTTCACCAGCTGAACCATCTGGCCGATCGCCGCCTGATTGCCGTCGATGCCCGCCGCCGACAGGTTGGCGGCGATCTCGGCCATCCGGTCCTCGGCCACCTGGCTGCCCCAGCGCACCCGCTCGGCAAGGCGGTCGTAGTGCAGCGCCGTGCGGTCGTTGATCATCGTGTTGATGAGCGCGAGGCCGACGGCACCGCCGAGGTTCCGCGTCAAGTTGTAGAGGCCCGAAGCGCCCTTGATGACCTGCGGTGCCAAGGTGCCGAGCGCGATGTTGTTGATCGGCACCATCGCCATCATCAACCCGAAGCCGCGCAGGATCTGCGGGATCAGGAGTTCGTAGAAGTCCCAGTCGTGGGTGATGCCTGTCATCAGCCAGGTTCCGAGGCCAAAGGACACGAAGCCCATCGCCATCATCACGCGCGGATCGAGCCGGGTGGACAGCTTGCCCGAGATCGGCGCGGTGAAGAACATCGCCATGCCCGAGACGAACATCGTCTCGCCGATCATCAGCGAATCGTAGCCGCGGATGCGACCGAGATAGACCGGATAGAGATAGGTCAGGCCGTAGAGGCCGACGCCCATGATGAAGGAGAACAAGGAGCCGAAGGCGAAGTTGCGGTTCTTGAACGCCGTGAGATCGACGATCGGCTCCTTCGCCGTGAAGGCCCGCCAGAAGAACACGAGCGCGCCGACGACCAGCACCACGGTCATGACGACGATCACCTCGTCCTCGAACCAGTCGTCGAGCGGGCCCTCCTCCAGGACGTATTCAAGGGCGCCGAGGAAGGCGGCCATGCCGAACAGGCCGTACCAGTCGAAGCGCGAGAAGAGCGACAGGTCCGGCTTGTCGAAATCGACGAGGTTCCAGACCGCGAGCGTGACGACGATGCCGAAGGGTACGTTGACGAGGAAGAGCCAGTGCCAGCTCATCGCGTGGCTGAGATAGCCGCCGACCGTCGGGCCGATGGTCGGCGCGAGCGTCGCCACGAGGCCGATCATCGGCGAGACCACGGCGCGCTTCGAGGGCGGGAAGATCGTGAAGGCGGCGGCGAAGACGCTCGGGATCATGGCGCCGCCGATGAAGCCCTGCAGCGCCCGGTAGAGAATCATCTGGTCGATGTTGGACGCCGTCGCGCAGAGCGCCGAGGCGGCCGTGAAGCCGGCGGCCGCGAGCGTGAAGAGGATGCGCGTCGACAGCATCCGGGCCAGGAACCCGGACAGGGGGATCATGATGACTTCGGCGATCAGGTAGGCGGTCTGGACCCAGGCCACCTCGTCGGACGAGGCGGACAGACCGGCCTGGATCTCGGCGAGCGAGGCCGAGACGATCTGGATGTCGAGGATCGACATGAACATGCCGAAGACCATGGCCATGAAGGCCAGGACGCGGCGCATGGGGACATGATCCGCATCGGCCCGAACGACGGGCGTATCGGCGGTGATCGACGACATGGAAGCCTGCCTTGCCGGTCCCCGTTGCGGGACCGGCCGTGACGAAGGGTGGGGTTAGTTGGCCTCGGCCAGCGCGTGCGAGCCGGCCGGCGCCGTGCGGGTATCGACCGAGGCCGTCACCGAGAGGCCCGGGCGAAGGTTGCCCTTGGCAGCCTCGGCCGGATCGACGGCGACACGCACGGGCACGCGCTGCACGATCTTGGTGAAGTTGCCAGTCGCGTTGTCAGCGGGCAGAAGCGAGAAGACCGAGCCCGAGGCCGGAGCGAGCGAGACCACGGTTCCTTTCACCTCGACCCCCGGCAGGGCATCGACCTCAATGCGCACGGTCTCGCCGACCTGGATCTCGTGGAGCTGCGTTTCCTTGAAGTTCGCGTCCACATAGATCTTGTCGAGCGGCACCACCGAGGCGAGCCGGCGGCTCGGAGACACGAGATCGCCCTCCTGCACCGACAGGTTGCCGATCACCCCGTCATAGGGCGCGCGCAACGTCGTGAAGCTGAGGTCGCGGGCTGCCTGATCGCGCGCGACCTCGAGGCCCTCGAGCGTCGTGTTGCCCTGGTTGATCTGGGCATCCAGGACGCCAACATTGGCCTTGGCCGACGTCACCGCCGCCTTGGCACCGAGGAGCTTGGCATCGGCCTCGGCCTTGGCGGAGCGGGCCTGATCGAGCGGCGCCTGCGCGCCCGCGCCAGAACGGGTCAGCTGCTCGGCGCGCTGGAGGTTCAGGGCAGCCTGGCCGACCGTGGCGTCCGCCACCGTGACGTTGGCCTCGGCCTCGCCGACCTGACCGAGCGCGGCCTCGCGCTGGGCCTCGATCGAGCCGATCGCCGCCTTCTGCGACGAGATCTTCGCTTCGGCGGAGCGCAGGGCGAGCTCGTAATCGCCCGGATCGATCTCGATGATCGGATCGCCCGCCTTGACCGGCTGGTTCTCGACCACCGGCACGGAGCGGACATAGCCCGTCACCTTCGGTGTCATCACCGCCATGTCGGCGCCGACATAGGCGTCGTCGGTCGAGACGAGGAAGCGCCCGTCCACCCACCACTGGTGGCCGTACCAGCCACCGCCACCGAGCGCCGCCACGATGACGAGCGGCAGGAGCAGCCTCTTGCCGATCCCGCCCTTCTTCTTCGTCGGCGTGGCGTCGGCAGGCTTGGCCGCCGGCGGCGCGGTCTCGCCCGTCTTGCGACCGACGACCTCGAGCTTCGGCGCGTCGGACACACGCTTGGCCTCGAGCGAAGGATTTGACTTTTGAGACGCGGACTTCGACATAGTGGCAGAACCCAAATCGAACCGAACCGTTCGGTTCGACGTTGACATAGACGTGATGACCGGGCAGGGCAAGTGTGATCCTCCGCCGACGCCCGAATTATTTCGGCATCCTTATCGAAAAGTGCTCTCGAAACCGTGACCGCAATCCTCGATCTCGTACAAACCCCGTCGGCTCCCGGCGATCGTCGTGCCGCAGCCGGGGAGGACCCGACCAAGCGGCGACAGATCCTTGAGGGCGCGCGCCGGGCGTTCGTGGGCCTCGGCTTCGACGCGGCCTCGATGAACGACGTGGTGCGCGAGGCCGGCGTCTCGAAATCGACGCTCTACGTCTACTTCCGATCAAAGGAAGAGCTGTTCCGAGCGCTGATCGAGTGCGAACGGGAAGCCTATCTCGCCGAAGTGGAGGCACTTCTCACCGATCCCGGCGACCCCGCCGAAACGCTCCTGCGCTACGGGCAACGCCTTGCGAGGCTCGTGATGTCGCCCGAGGCGATGCATGCCAAGCGCACGGTGATCGCGGTTGCCGCCCGCATGCCCGAGGTCGGGCGCGAGTTCTACCGGCACGGGCCGCAGCGGGGCCTCGCCCTTCTCTCGGCCTATCTGGAAAAGGCCTGCGCGGCCGGCACGCTGGAGATCCCCGACGTGGCCTTGGCGGCCGCGCAGTTCGTTGAGCTCGCCACCGCCGGCATCCTGCGCCGGCGCTTCTTCGACGACGAGGCGCCCGCGATCTCGGAGGCCGATGTGGCGCACGTCGTCGCCTCGGCGGTCCGCCTGTTCATGGCGGGATACAGTCCCCAGCGCACCTGACGCGCGAGGGCGCGATCGACACCCGCAGGCTCGGGTGTCTCAGCCGCGCCCGTCCGCAAAGAAGGCGATCGCGGCCTGGACGTCCTCGATCCCGAAGCCTTTCTCCGACGACGTCGCGATGATCTCCGGGAAGGCCGCCGGCCGCTTGCGGATCGCCTCGCGGGTCGCCGCCTCGAGCTTGGGCAGCGCGAGGGCCGAGATCTTGTCGGCCTTGGTCAGCACGATCTGGTAGGACACGGCTGCCTTGTCCAGCAGCGTCATCACGTCGGCATCGTTCTTTTTGATGCCGTGTCGGGCATCGATCAGCACGAAGACGCGCTTCAGCGTCGCGCGGCCGCGCAGGTAGTCGAAGACGAGCTTGGTCCAGGCGTCGACCTGCTCCTTGGGCGCCTGCGCGTAGCCGTAGCCCGGCATGTCGACGAGGGCGATCGGCGGCAGGTCGCCGGCCTCGCCGGAATAGCCGTCGGGCACGAAGTAGTTCAGCTCCTGCGTGCGCCCCGGCGTGTTGGAGGTGCGCGCGAGCCCCTTCTGGCCGACGATGCCGTTGATCAGCGACGACTTGCCGACGTTGGAGCGGCCGGCGAAGGCCACCTCGGGCGGGCCTTCCGGCGGCAGGAACTTCATCGACGGCACGCCGCGGATGAAGACCCAGGGGCGCGCGAAGAACAGGCGGCGCTCCTCACCCCCGTCGTCGCCGGCGGTCGTCCGGTTGTCCTGCGTCTCGCTCATGCCGCCTTCTCCAGCGCGTCGATGTCTGCGCCGCGGATGGCGGCAAGGTTTCGGCCGATCCGGTCGATCGGCCAGTCCCACCAGCGAAGCGCCAGGAGGCGTTCGACGATCGCCGGCTCGAACCGCCGGCGCCGCTCGGCGGCCGGGTTGCCCGCGACGATCGCATAGGGCGCGACGTCCCGCGACACGACGCTCGACGCCGCGATGATCGCGCCGTCGCCGATCGTCACGCCCGGCAGGATCAGGGCGTCGGCGCCGATCCACACGTCGTTGCCGACCGTGGTGTCGCCCTTGTTGCCGGCAGCGATGGTCGCGAAGTCGAACCCGTCCTCCCAGCCACCGCCGAAGATGTTGAAGGGGAAGGTCGAGAAGCCCGTCATCGCGTGGTTCGCCCCGTTCATCACGAAGCGCGCTCCGGTGGCGATGGCGCAGAAGCGGCCGATCACCAGCCTGTCGCCGAGGAATTCGTAGTGGTGGAGGATGTTGCGGGTGTCGAAGAGGAGCGCCGCGTCCGGGTCGTCGTAGTAGGTGTACTCGCCGATCTCGACATTGGGCGCGGTGACGACGTTGCGCAGGAACACGATGCGCTGGTGGGCGGGCACGGGATGCACCGCTCGTGGGTCGGGACCAAGGGACATGACCGCTTCTTACGGCCTTGCCGCCGACGCGTCCACCGGCGGCGCGAAAGCGAAGCGGGCGGAGCCTCGATGGCCCCGCCCGCCAATATCAGTGCGCTGTTCCGGTCAGCTCGTCTTCTTGCGCCAGAACGTGTCGCGCAGGTTGTCCCAGAGCTCGATCTTGGCGCCGTGGCGCTTCATGATCACGGTCTGCTGCATGATCGAGAGCGTGTTGTTCACCGTCCAGTAGATCACGAGGCCGGCCGGGAACGAGGCCATCATGAAGGTGAAGATGATCGGCATCCAGGTGAAGATCATCTGCTGCGCCGGGTCGGGCGGCGTCGGGTTCAGCTTCATCTGGATGAACATCGTGATGCCCATCAGGATCGGCCAGATCCCCACCATCAGGAGGTGCGGCAGGGTGATCGGGATCAGCCCGAACAGGTTGAACACGCTCGTCGGATCGGGCGCCGCCAGATCCTGGATCCAGCCGAAGAAGGGCGCATGCCGCATCTCGATGGTGACGTAGAGCACCTTGTAGAGCGCGAAGAACACGGGGATCTGGACCAGCACCGGCCAGCAGCCCGCCGCCGGGTTGATCTTCTCCTCCTTGTAGATCCGCATCATCTCCTGCTGCTGCTTCACCCGGTCGTCGGCGAATTTCTCGCGGAGCTCCGTGATCTTCGGCTGCACGGCCTTCATGCGCGCCATCGAGCGGTAGGACTTCGAGGCGAGCGGGAAGAACAGGATCTTGAGCGACACGGTGACCAGGATGATCGCGATGCCGAAATTGCCCGTGAAGCGGTAGAGCCAGTCGATGTAGTGGAACATCGGCTCGGTGATGAAATAGAACCAGCCCCAGTCGATCAGCTGCCCGAAATGGGCGATGCCGAGATTCTCCTCGTAGCCGTTGATCGTGTCGACGACCTTGGCGCCGGCAAAGGCGCGCGTCGTGGTGTCGAGCGTCGAGCCCGGCTGGATCGTGATCGGGTCGGCAAGATAGTCCGACTGGTAGAAGGCGCGCCCGTCCGCCGAATAGCGGAAGTTCGGCTGGAACGTGCCGATGCCGGCGGCGGGCACGAGCGCCGTCGCCCAGTACTTGTCGGTGATGCCGATCCAGCCGACCGGGGTCTTGGCCGGCGAGACGCGGCCGTCCTCCTCGATGTTCTTGTAGGTGACCTCCTGGAGGCCGTCCTCGCCGAGATGGCCGATGAGGCCCTCGAAGATCACGAAGGCGGCGGCATGCTCGGGCTTGGAGAAGCGCACCGACCGCCCGTAGGGCGAGAGGGTCACCGCGGCGGCGCCGTCGTTGCGCACGCTGTCCTCGACCGTGAACATGGACTGCGCGTCGACCGAGATGCGGCGCGTGAAGGTCACGCCAGCCTCGTTGGACGCCGTCAGCGTGACGGGCGTCTGCGGCGTCAGGGTCTGGCTGCCCTCGGCCTGCCACAGCGTGCCGGGACCCGGCAGCGCGCCGGCGCCCTGCCCGGAGTAGCCGAACTCCATGAAATAGGCGTTGGAGCCGATCGTCTCGGGCGACAGGAGCACGATCGTCGGCGAGCTGTCGTCGACCGTCTCGTGGTAGTTCTTGAGGCGGAGGTCGTCGAGCCGCGCGCCCTGGAGATTGATCGAGCCCGACAGCGATGGCGTGTCGATGGCGATGCGCGGGGAGGCGGCGAGCGCGGCCTCTCGGGTCTGGCCGTCCACGGCCGGCGTCTGCGTCGTCGGCACGACGCTCTCGCGCCCGGCGGGCGACACCGCCCCTTCCTGGGGCGTGCCTGCGGGCGTGGTCGGCGTCTGGAGGGTCGCCTGGGCGCTTTGCGTTGCGAGCCGCTCGGCTTCCATGCGCGGGTTGATGACGAGGAACTGCCACCCGACCAGAACGGCGATCGACAACGCCATGGCGATCAGGAAATTGCGGCTGTTTTCCATGGAAGGTCAGATCCCCGGAGGAGGCGTTGCGGGCGCCGGCCTGTGCGCCTGCACCTTGGCGACGCGCCTCGATAGCTCGCCCGTGAGCGTCTCGAACGGCAGGGTGAGAAGCTCGCGGCGGGCGACGATCACATAGTCGAAGCCGGCGGCCATGTCAGCCCCGCACACGGTGCGGATGGCCTCACGAAGACGTCGGCGGATGCGGTTGCGCTCCACCGCGTTTCCGACCTTACGCGTCACGGTGAGGCCGTAGCGGGCCGCGCCGCCATCGGCACGGTCCAGCGCCTCGATCAAAAAGAAAGGGCCGTTCAAGCGACGGCCCCGTCTCGCGGCCAGAAACTCGGCGCGCGTCGTCAGTCTGGAGATCGCGGGTCCGCTGGAGCCGGAAGGCCTCGGCGTCAAGCCGACAGGCGCTTGCGACCGCGCGCGCGGCGGGCCGCGATGACCTTGCGGCCGCCGGTGGTGGCCATGCGGGCGCGGAAGCCGTGGCGGCGCTTGCGGACGAGCTTGGAGGGCTGGTAGGTGCGCTTCATGGTCGTATCCCGCAGTGGACCTGCGGACCTCTTGATCTTCTATGGGTTCAAATCGAACGTCGAACGCACGAAAGATCCGCATGGGCAAGCCCCATCCGACCCGGCATCCGTCTGTGGGCGCGCTTATAAGGAGGAAGCGGGGAACAAGTCAATCGCCCCCGCCCCGATCGAGGCGGCCACGGGCCATTCCGTTAGCCATCCGGGCGCTCGAATGCGTCTCCATGCCCTTTCGGGATGACCCGGGCGCGCCGATCCCCTAGGCTTGGCTCACGTTTCCCTTATCTGCGACGCCAGCCCGCAGAGGGCGTCGGAACCTTGATGACACCAGCTCCCAACGAAGCGAAGCCGAGGGAGGACACGCGTCCCCGCTTTACGAGGCGCCTGTCGACCCGGCTGTTCGCCCTGACGGTGGTCGCCGTGATGGGGGCCGAGGTGCTGGTTTTCGTGCCCTCGATCGCACGCTTCCGGCTCGACTGGCTGCAGTCCAAGCTCGAGACCGTCTCGGTCGCCACCCTGATGGCGGACTTTGCCGAGGGCGGGCTTCTCCTGTCGCCCGATCAGGAGAGCGAGCTTCTCCATGCGCTCGATGCGCGCCTGATCGCCATCCGTCGTCCCGGCTCGACGCAGCTTCTCGCCCGCGTGCCCGACCTCGCCGGCGTCGACGAGCAGGTGGACCTTTCGAAGGAAAGCCGCGTCGATTCGGTGCTCGCCGCGTTCGACACGCTCCTCAGCCACCGCCCGCGCACGATCCGCCTCGTCGGCCCGATCGGCGACGGCACGATGAGCGGCGAGATCGTCTTCGACGAGGTACCGCTGCGCCGCGCGATGCTCGTCAACTCGCGCAACATCCTCCTCCTGTCGCTCGGGATCGCAAGCTTCGCCGGGCTCCTCGTCTTCGGCGCGATCAGCCTATTCCTCCTCCGCCCGATCCGCGCCCTGACGCGCGCGCTGGTGCGCTTTGGCGCCGATCCGGAGGATCCGTCGTTGATTCTCAAGCCGAGCGGGCGCAGCGACGAGCTCGGCATCGCCGAGCGGGAGCTGGCCGGGATGCAGGGCGTTCTGGCCGACACGCTGCGCCAGCAGCGGCGCCTCGCCGACCTCGGCCTCGCCGTCTCCAAGATCAACCACGACCTGCGCAACATTCTCGCCTCGGCGCAGCTGATCTCAGACCGCCTCGCCGACGTGCCGGACGCACAGGTCCAGCGCTTCACCCCGGTCCTCATTCGCAGCCTCGACCGCGCGCTGCACTACACGCAGTCGGTGCTCGCCTACGGCCGAGCGGCCGAGAGCCGACCGGTGCGCCGGCTGACGCTCCTTCACCGTCTCGTGGAGGACGTGTTCGAGACCCAGCTGGTGACGCCGGAACAGGGCATCGAACTCGTCAACGGCGTGGATCCCGCGCTGGAAGCCGACCTCGACCCGGAACAGTTCTTCCGTGCCCTCTCCAACCTCGTGCGCAATTCGGTCCAGGCGCTCGAGGGCGAGACCGGCGAGGCGATCGTACGCCGCATCGCGGTGCGCACCGAGGCGCCCGGCGGGGGGCTCCTGCGCCTCGTCATCGAGGATACGGGACCTGGCCTCGGCCCCGCCGCGCGCGACCATCTCTTCCAGGCCTTCCGCGGCTCGACGCGTGCGGGCGGCACGGGCCTTGGCCTGGCGATCGTCGCCGAGATCGTGAAGGCGCACGGCGGCCAGATCCGCCTGACCGCCTCCGCGGCGCCCGGTGCCCGCTTCGAGATCGACCTCCCCGCCGCCCTCCCCGTCTCGCCCGGCGCCTGATCCTCCAGGCTCCACGCCCTTCGAACGGGTATCGAAAACATTCATCGCGCCCCGGCCACGGAATCGCTTGCAATCCCTCCGGGACTTGGCTAGTTACCCCTCACGAACGGCCGAGGCCTAGCCCGACGTTCCAGGCGCCCGTAGCTCAGCTGGATAGAGCACCAGACTACGAATCTGGGGGTCAGAGGTTCGAATCCTTTCGGGCGCGCCATTTCGCTTTCACCGCATAAAACACCCGCTAAAGCCTTGAACGGTAAGGCCAGATCATCGGTTCTAAAGCCCTCGCCGCGACGGTAACGAAGCTTATTCGCGGTGACGTGCCTCCTGAAAAACGGACCGTTTTGAGCTGGAATTTTCCACTTATGATCCCGTGAGCGGGACGAGGAGAATTCCATGAAGAAGTCGAAGTTCACCGAGGCGCAGGTCGCGTTCGTCCTGAAGCAGGCTGACGAGGGAACGGCGATTGCGGAGGTCTGCCGGAAGGCCGGGATCTCGGAGGCGACGTTCTACAACTGGCGCAAGCGGTACGGCGGGATGATGCCGTCCGAGGTGAGGAAGCTGCGCCAGATCGAGGAGGAGAACGCCAAGCTGAAGCGGCTCGTCGCGGACCTGTCTCTGGACAAGGCCATGCTGCAGGCTGTGCTTTCAAAAAAGCTCTGAGGCCTGCTCGCCGACGCCAGTTGGTGGACGAGGTTCGAGCGTCCTGGAAGGTGTCGATCAGACGGGCCTGCTCGGCCCTGAAGGTCGGGCGCTCGCTCTACACCTACAAGTCCCGGCGCGGCGATCAGGCCGATCTGAAGACCCGAATCCAAGAGATCACGCGGACGCGGGTGCGATATGGGTACCGTCGTGTCCACGTGCTGCTACGACGGGAAGGATGGGCCGTGAACCCGAAGCGGATCTACCGTCTTTACAAGGAGATGGACCTGCAGCTTCGGAACAAGGTGCCGAAGCGGCGCGTGAAGGCCAAGCTGCGGGACGACCGGACGGTGGCGACCCATGTGAACCAGACATGGGCGATGGACTTCGTTCACGACCAGCTCGCAACGGGCCGCAAGCTGCGCATCCTGACGGTCGTCGACACCTTCTCGCGGTTCTCACCGGCGATCGATCCGCGCTTCAGCTACCGTGGCGAGGATGTGGTCCGGGCGCTGGAGCGCATCTGTGGCGAGGTTGGCTACCCCAAGGCCATCCGGGTCGACCAGGGATCGGAGTTCATCTCGCGAGACCTCGATCTCTGGGCGTATCAGAAAGACGTCGTTCTCGACTTCTCGCGGCCCGGCAAGCCGACCGACAACGCGTTCATCGAAAGCTTCAACGGGAAGTTCCGAGCTGAGTGCCTGAACACCCACTGGTTCATGAGCCTTGACGACGCGAAGGCCAAGATGGAGGCTTGGCGTAGAGACTACAACGAAGTCCGCCCTCACAGCTCGATCGGCCACAAGACCCCGATCGAGATGATGAAACGCTCGGAAGGCAGCCCGCCCGCCTGAGCAATCACCCCCGGAAATACTCCAGCCGGGCGGTCCAAAAACAGGGGGCACGTCAAGATCACGACAGGACTCTCGCTCCCGCTGGATGAAAAACGGGGGTCACGTCAATCCGTCCGTCGCGGCTGGCCTTGCGAAGGGCGACCTGACGCTTCACGGCTGGTTCTTCGATATCGCCAAAGGCTCAGTCGAGGTATACGACAGCAAGGCGGGTCAGTTCGTGCCGATGTCGGAGTCCGATCCCTTGCCGGTGGCCGTGTCGGGGCGGGATCGATCGCATGCCGCACCTGCGAGGATCCCAAA
This sequence comes from Aureimonas phyllosphaerae, assembly GCF_047943035.1. Taxonomy (NCBI): domain Bacteria; kingdom Pseudomonadati; phylum Pseudomonadota; class Alphaproteobacteria; order Hyphomicrobiales; family Aurantimonadaceae; genus Aureimonas; species Aureimonas phyllosphaerae. Next base: position 116,721 of record NZ_CP181348.1, read on the forward strand.
CTAGGGAAGCGATAATCGGCGTCGGATTCGAAAAGAGTGAGGGCAGCGGCTCTCCCGGCGTGTCGGGTGCGATAGCTGAAGTCTTCGACGCCGAACCGCCGTCCTGAACGCTGTAACTCTGCGATCGCTTGAACAGGATCGCTGCGGTAGCGTCGGCTTGTGCCTATACGCGTCGCGAAGCTGCCCGACTAGTTCCACCCGATCGCGCCAATCGGCGGCTTGGAAGCGGACGACCCAAAGCGATCGGGCGGCTATCAACTTAACGTCGCCCTTCGCGCAGGGGGCAACGTGTCCGAAGAGCAGACATAGCCAGCATGAGTTCCGGATCGTAGGGTTGTGGCAAGGAGCTTCCTCCCGGCGCCGACGGAGACCCACGCATGGACCTCATGAACCTCCTGAAGTCCGTCGAGGAGTTGCTCTACGAACTCGTCTCCTGGCTCCTGTTCTACCCCCTGACGCTCTGGAAATGCATCCGTCATCCGATCCGCATGATGGCCTATGCCGAAGCCGAACTCGGCTCCGACGCCAAGGTCCGCTACTCCGCCGCCATCAGCCCGCCGATCTTCCTGTTCCTGACCCTGCTCATCGCTCACCTTATTGACCTGCGGTTCGGCCTGCCGATGCGCGAACTGACGGGCGCCATGGCCGATCCACGCAACCTCCTTCTGTTCCGGGCGGCGCTCTTCAGCCTGTTCCCGCTGATGATGGCGGTGCAAGGGATCCGCAGGCTCGGGCAGCCGCTCACCCGCGAGACGTTGCGCCCCGCCTTCTTTAGCCAGTGCTACGCGGCGGCGCCCTTCGCCCTGGCGTTCGATCTCGCGATGACCAGCGCGCGCTACGCCAATCCTACGGCCTGGACCGTCTCGAGTGTTCTGTTCGGTGGGGGGCTCGTCTGGTACGTCGCCGTAGAGACACAGTGGTTCGTGCTGCATGCGGGCGTCGGCCTAGTCGAGGCACTGGCTCGTGTGATCGCCACAATCTTCGTCGGCGCCGTGCTCTTCGTCCTCATCGCGCTGGTCATGGCGTCCTTCATCGCGCCCGCCTGACGCAGGTCACCGCTCGCCGGATCAGGTGCCGGTCGGCAGGTGACTTCCAGCATATCCGACGGCGAAGATCGACCAGTCGTTGAGGATATGCGCTCCGGACAAGACCCACAGGCTCCCGGTGCGCAGGTAGGCTGCGGTCAGCACCAGCCGTGCCGTGCCGATGACGGCGAAGCACTGGACCACGTTCCAGTCGTAGGTCGGAAGATGCATGGCCGAGAAGAGGAGCGTCGAGACCGCGATACCCATCGCAAGGCCACCGCGCCGGCCGATGCACATCCTCGCCGTGCAGAACCATGTGACAGCCAGAAGCGGCAGGACCGTCACGACCTCTTCCCCAACCAGTTGGATGGAGGTCCGCACGAGAAAGATACTAACGGCAAGGGCGTTGGCGTTCGCTAGAACGTCGCCGACACGGTTCGGCTCCAGCGGCGCGAACGGTCGCATGGCCAAGGCCACCGCCAACGAGGCCATCAGGGTGGCGATGCCGAACAGGAGGGATAGGCCGAACGCTCGAACTCCGTATCCGCGGAGCAGGCGCCCGACCTTGCCACCGGACACGACATGAAGCGTGACGAGCGGGATCGCTGTGAAGGCCAGTGCCCAGACGACGGAGAGGATGCCGTCGAAGACGCGTGGCGGTGCCAGCAAAAGGACCGCGAAGCCGACAGCGACAGAAACGAGCAGGAGGACCCAGCCGCTTGTTGATTCACACGAATTGGAAAGCGGACGCTCGGATTGATCGGCCTAGCGATCCTCAGCAACACTACGACGCGCACCCTACGGTTTCTCATGCCCTCGGCTGAAGGCGGCTGGAGCGCAGATCCCCGGATAGCTCGAGCAGGCCGTACGCGGTCGCAGCGATGTGGGATTCGATGCGCTTGAGGTCTCGCGTGATGTCGAGTTGCATCGAGCTCGCGTCGATCCGCTCGCGTCGGCCCCCACGCATATGAATGACATGCCGCTGTGTGGTGGCTCTTTCGAGTTCGCGAAACCCCTCCTTCTCAACCACCAGCCGGTGCGCCGCCTCCACATCCCCGGACATAAAGACGGCAACTGCGAGCTGGAGGTGATCAAGGAGGCGCGTATGCATGTCGTCGATCTGCCGTCTGGCATCCTCTGGTAACTCGATGCCGGATCGAATCCGTTTGGCGGCATTGTCCATCAAGCTGCGATCGATGATGTCGCCGATGTGCTCAAGGTTGATGGCCAAGGCCAGCGTATCAGATAAGCGGCGCGCGTCGGCGTCGCCGAGCGGCTCCCGACCGATGAGGCCGAGATAGTTCTGGATCGCGGCGAACAGCCTATCGAGGATGTCGTCCATTTTTCGCGTTGCGGCGATCTTCTCGTGGTCGTCCTCGTGGAATGCCTGCTGGGAGGCCCGCAGCATTCGATCGATGACGTCGGCCATGCGCAAGGTCTCACGCCCAGCATTGGCGAGCGCGACCGATGGGATGGACACGGCAGCTTCGTCGAGATAGCGCGGCGTGCCGGGATCTCTTGCCGCGGCCCGAGCAGGGAAGAGGTTCTTGAGCCGATGCGCCATTTGCGGCAGAGGGGCGATGAAGATGAGCCCCATACCCACGTTGAAGGCGACGTGGAAGTTCGCTGCGGCGCGCGCCGGCGAAGCATCGAGCGACAGCATGGCCTCGCTCAGTGGTCCGAGGAACGGCAGGGCAAGAGCACAACCGACGAGGCGGTTGATCAGATTGCCGAAGGGCAGCTGCATTCGTACGGGATCGCCGCCGAGGCTGGAGATCAGCGGATTGAAGGCGCTGCCGAGATTGGCACCGAGGACCATTGTGAGCGCTGCCTCGGGAGCAATCACCCCTGTGCCTGCGAGCGACATGATGAACAGCATCGCGGCGACGCTTGAGTGAGCAGCCCAAGCCAGTCCCGCGGCCAAAAGCATGGTCAGCAGCGGGTCGGCTGTGACGGACCGAAGAAGGTCACTGAGCGCTTGTGATTGCTCCAGAGGTTCCATGGTGGCGATGAGCAGATGAAGCGCAAGGAGGATCAGACCGAGGCCGATCAATGCCGAGCCGGCGTCGCGCACCGCCGAGGTGCGGCCGGAGCGGTAAGCGAGGCAGCCAGCCAGAAACAGCGCCGGGAAGATTCCGGTGATATCGAAAGAGACAAGCTGGACGATCAGCGTCGTGCCGATGTTGGCGCCGAGCATCACGGCCAGTCCAGGCATCAGGTCCACGACGCCGCCCGCGGTGAATGCGGTGACCATCATCGCCGTGGCCGTGCTGCTTTGAAGAAGAGCGGTCACGCCGATCCCGGTCAGCAACGCACGGCCTCGGTTTTGCAGACCGATGTGCAGGACCCGGGTCAGCCGACTGCCGAGTGCGCGCCGCACCCCGGTCGTCACCATGTGAATGCCGTAGAGGAGAAGGCCGATCTGGCCGGAAAGGCTGATCAGGATCTGCGTGGCGGACATGCGACACTCCTGCCTGGATCGGATGCTTCCCGGACCCAGACTGCACGAAGAAGCCTGCGCCTGACTGTCATAAAGCGCAAGCCGTGCGCTTTTAGCTGGCTTGCTTCAAGGAATTGCAGCTCGGTTCCTGTTGCGATTGTCAGCAGCGCGTTTGCGGACACGTAGCGTTCAGGTATAGCCCCTCCGGATCAGGCCTTCTCAAGCTCGTCGGTTCGATATTGTCCGCTTCCGCTTTGAGCATCCAGGTTTAGCGAACGACTTGCTTCGGCCCCATGCGCTGATACAGCGGACGTTCAAGTGCGATACAGCAGCGATTGACATAAGTTCTCCCTTTGCAGGCGCCGGCGTATTGACCCGAGGATCCCGCTGCTAGGCCGGAGAGAGAGATCGGTTACACGGCCCTTGCGACCGACGACCGCCACACGAGCGGTGCCTCGAACACGCGATCCGCCGGCTCCTCGACCAACCTGTCCGCGACGATCCGTACGGTCCAGTCGGTAATGTCGACCACGGGTTGCGCGAAGGTCGTGAGATCGTAGGACGCCCACCCAGCCTGCTCGATATCGTCGAACCCGATGACCCCAACCTCGTCCGGGACGCGGCGACGGAAGCGGTGGCGGACGGCGTCCATCACGCCGCAGGCCAAAAGGTCGGTGACGGCAAAGACGGCATCAGGCGGCTCATCGGATGAGAACAGCGCCGTCCCCCCTTGCAGCCCGCTCTCGTACGCCGTCGCGCCGCCTTCCCACACCGTAACATCTGCCCCAGCTTCCATGGCGACGGCGATGAAGCACTCTCGTCGGGCGAGAAGGCTCGGGGTTCCGATCCCCGAGGTGACGAGGGCAAGGCGCTTATAACCGGCGCGAAGGAAGAGGGTCGCGGCCGTTCGGGCAGCGCGGGCGTTATCGACCGCGAGATTGACGGTGCCGGGCAGGTGATCGTTCCGGTTGAGAAGCACGAGGCGCTGACCGCTGTCGAGGCAGCTTTGGGCGATCGAGCGATAGGGTGTGCCGGACAGCACGACGGTCGCGTCGGCACGGTAGTTCAGGGTCTGGCGCAGCGCCCCCTCGACATTGCCGGAAGTCCTGCCCGCGTTCAGAACCATCACGACCTTGCCCGCCTCCTGAAGCGATCGCGACAGGTTTTCGAGCAGTCGCGACAGGTATGGCGTCTGGATGTCGGCAACGATAAGGCAGACGATCCCCGTCTGTTGGCGCATGAGCCCGCGTGCCAGATGGTTCACATGGTAGCCTAGTTCGGCCGCGGCAGCCTCGACCTTGGCGCGCGTGTCCGGAGAGATGCTGGCCCCTGGCGTGAACGCGCGGGATACGGCGGACCGCGAAACGCCGGCAAGGCGCGCGACCTCCTGGGCGCTGGCGAAAGCGGGCCCCGTCCCCGGACTGCGCGTCGTCTTGCTCAGAACCCCGATCTCCCTTGCATGGCCGTGCATCGGTTTGATGCATCACATTGGCACCACGATGCCCGGTTGACAATCGACGGTGTCCGGTTGAGCTTGCACAGCAGTGCAACGCTCATCACGATGCTGGGAGGCTCGATCATGCGCACCAAACTTCTCGTCACGACCATCCTGTTTGGCGCCATGGCTGCGGTCCTGCCTGCCCGCGCGGCGGGTACGCTCAACCTTGTTTGCGCCGCCGACGTCAAATGGTGCGAGCTGATGGAACGGGAGTTCGAAGCCAGCCACGACATCGACGTGAACATGGTCCGCATGAGCTCCGGCGAGGCGTACGCACGCCTGCGGGCCGAGGCCCGCAACCCGAAGACCGACGTCTGGTGGGCCGGCACGGGCGATCCGCACCTGCAGGCGGCCGACGACAACCTGACGCTGGAATACAAGTCGCCGATGCTGGACCAGTTGCAGCCTTGGGCGCAACGCCAGGCCGAAGTGTCCGGCTACAAGACGGTGGGCGTCTATTCCGGTGCGCTCGGTTGGGGCTACAACACGCAGATCCTGGAAAAGAAGGGTCTGGCTACGCCGGCCTGCTGGAAGGACCTGACGGACGCTAAGTACAAGGGCGAGATCCAGATCGCCAATCCCAACTCCTCGGGCACGGCCTACACCGCCCTCGCCACGCTGGTGCAACTGATGGGCGAGGACGAGGCCTTCGCCTATCAGAAGGCGCTGAACGCCAACGTCACCCAGTACACGAAGTCGGGTTCGGCCCCAGTGAAGGCGGCGGCGCGCGGCGAGACCGGCATCGGCATCGTCTTCATGCACGACGCCGTCGCCGTGACCAAGCAGGGCTTTCCCGTGAAGACCGTGGCGCCCTGCGAGGGCACCGGGTTCGAGGTCGGCTCGATGTCGATCGTCAAGGGTGCCAAGAACCTCGAGAACGCCAAGGTCTTCTACGACTGGGCGCTGTCGCCCGAGGTCCAGTCGAAGGCCGTTGAGGCCGACAGCTTCCAGCTGCCGTCGAACAAGGGCGCGACCGTGCCGCCCGAGGCGCCCAATCTCGATGACATCAAGCTCATCGACTACGACTTCGCCAAGTACGGCAACGCCGAGACGCGCAAGGCGCTGCTCGAGCGCTGGGACCGCGAGATCGGTGCCGCCGCCAACTGATCCGGCATCGGCGGGCGCCGCCTCGACGCCCGCCGTCCTCCAGTCCTCGGGAGATCCAGCCGATGGATTCGCGCGCGCGCCGGCTCGACGGTGCCTTGGCCCTTGCTTTCGTCGCCTTTGCCCTTCTACCCTGGTACGGCATTGAAGGCGGCCTCTGGTCGCTCGGGTGGCTCGGTGCATGGCCCCTCTCCCCGGACGCCGCTCCGGGCCTCCTGCAGATCGGCCTGCGCTCGGCGCTCTGGCTCCTGCCGCTCGCTGCGCTCGTCGCCGCGGCCATCGCCCTTCGCTTCGTGCCCTCCGGCGAGCGGCGCGGGCGCTGGCTGTCGGCCGTCGGCGGCATCGGCCTCGCCTTTCTCGTCTCGGAAGGTCTGGCGATCGGCTACGGCGGCTGGAACTGGAGCGGCTGGGAGAGCCTCTTCGGTGCGCTGGACGACGGCCAGCCGCCGTTCGGCCTCGGCGCCTTCGCGCTGGCGCTCGCCTTCCTCCTCTTTCTCTCGTTCGGCCTTGCCGAGCGCGGGCGCCTGCGCGGCGACGCCTTCGTGCTGTCGGCCATCGCGCTCGTCGTCGCGCTCGTCACCGCCTTCGTGCTCTATCCGCTGGCGAGCCTCTTCGCGGGCGCCTTCCAGGCGATCGACGGCTCGTTCGACGCGACGAGCTTCCTCGCCAACATCCAGGACCCGTCGATCTGGTCGCTTGCCTGCCTAACGGGCACCGGCAGTTGCGGCCTCGCCTGGCGCACGGTGACGCTCGCGATCTGCACGGGCCTCGGCACGACGATCCTCGGACTCGCCTTCGCGCTCGTCGCCACGCGCACGGCCTTTCCCTTCAAGCGCCTGCTGCGCCTCCTGACGATCCTGCCCATCATCACGCCACCCTTCGTCATCGGTCTCGCCCTCATCCTCCTGTTCGGGCGCTCGGGTGTCGTCACGCAGGGGATCCTGACCCTGACGGGCCTTGACGGCGGCCGCTGGCTCTACGGCCTGCCCGGCATCTGGATCGCGCAGATGCTGAGCTTCACGCCGATCGCCTTCATGGTGCTGATCGGCGTGATGGACGGCATCAGCCCGGCGATGGAGGAAGCGGCGCAGACCATGCGGGCGAACCGCTGGCGGACATTCTGGACCGTCACCTTTCCCTTGATGCGCCCCGGCCTCGCCAACGCCTTCCTCGTCGGCTTCATCGAGAGCATGGCCGATTTCGGTAATCCGCTGGTGCTCGGCGGCAGCCATGGCGTTTTGTCGACCGAGATCTTCTTTGCCGTGGTCGGCGCGCAGAACGACCCTGCCCGCGCGGCCGTGCTCGCGCTCGTCCTTCTCGGCTTCACCCTGTCGGCCTTCTTTCTTCAGCGCCTATGGCTTCGCGGGCGCAGCTACACGACCGTGACCGGCAAGGGGGATTCGGGACGCCACGCGCCGCTCGATCGCAGGTTGCGCGCCGTGGTGGTGACCGTCGTATTGGTCTGGGTGCTCTTCACGCTGACCGTCTATGCGATGATCATCGCCGGCAGCTTCGTGCGCACGCTCGGTCTCGACAACACGCTGACGCTCGACCACTACGCCAAGGCTTTTTCGGTCTCGGCTGGGGACGCCGGCCTTCTGTGGACCGGTGTCGCCTGGGATTCGTTCTGGACCACGATGGAGATCGCCCTCATCGCCGCGCCCCTCACAGCGCTGGTCGGCCTCCTTTCGGCCTATCTCCTGGTTCGGCAGCACTTTGCCGGCCGGGAGGCGCTGGAGTTCGTGCTGATGCTCTCCTTCGCCATTCCCGGAACGGTGATCGGCGTATCCTACGTCCTCGCCTTCAACCTGCCGCCGATTGAAATGACGGGCACCGCGCTGATCCTCGTGATCTGCTTCGTCTTCCGCAACATGCCGGTGGGCGTGCGCGGCGGCATCGCGGCCATGAGCCAGCTCGACCGCAGCCTCGACGAGGCCTCACTGACGCTCGGCGCCAATTCGTTCACGACGCTGCGGCGGGTCGTGCTGCCGCTGCTCAAGCCCGCCATCGTCGCGGCGCTCGTCTACTCGTTCGTGCGCTCAATCACCTCGATCAGCGCCGTCATCTTCCTCGTCAGCGCCCAGTACAACATGGCGACCTCATACATCGTCGGCCTCACCGAGAACGGCGAGTACGGCGTCGCCATCGCCTATTCCACCGTGCTGATCGTCGTCATGATCTGCGTGATCGCGCTGTTCCAACTTGCGGTGGGCAAGCGCACGCTGCGGCGCGAGACCCGCAACGCCGCACCGGCCGCCGCCGCACCGACGACCGCCGCCACGCTTTCGCAGGAGACGCCCGCATGACCCAAGCCCCTGTGCAAAAAGGGTCCGTCCGCTTCGACGCCGTCGAGAAGCGCTTCGGATCGGTGGTCGCCATCCGCTCGCTGAGCTTCGACATCGAGCCAAGCACGCTGGTCACGCTGCTCGGCCCCTCCGGCTGCGGAAAGACCACGACACTGCGCATGCTGGCGGGCCTCGAGCAGCCGACGGCGGGGCGCATCCTGATCGGCGGGCGCGACGTCACCAACCTGCCCGCCAACGAGCGCGACGTCTCGATGGTGTTCCAGTCCTACGCCCTCTTCCCGCACATGACCGTCGGCGAGAACGTCGCCTACGGCCTGCGCTCGGGCGGCAGCTCCAAGCGCGAGGCGATGGAACGGGGAAAGGACGGCCTGGCCCTCGTCGGCCTCGAAGGCTTTGCCGAGCGCCTGCCGAGCGAACTGTCCGGCGGCCAGCAGCAGCGCGTGGCGGTGGCCCGCGCGCTCGTTCTCGAACCCCAGGTCCTGCTTCTCGACGAGCCGCTGTCCAATCTCGACGCGCGGCTGCGCCGCCACGTGCGCACCGAGATCCGGGAGCTTCAGCAACGCCTCGGCTTCACAGCCGTCTACGTGACGCACGACCAGGAGGAGGCGCTGGCGGTCTCCGACCGCATCGTCGTCATGCAGGCCGGCGAGATCGCGCAGGCGGGCACGCCGCGCGAGCTTTACGAGACACCGGCCTCCTCCTTCATCGCCGATTTCATCGGCGAGGCGAACGTCGTTCCTTGCGAGGTCGCAAGGCGCGCGGACGGCGGGCTGGAAGCCAGGCTCGGCGGCCTGCGCCATCCGATCCGGATGCCGACGGCGCGTGAAGGCGCCGCCAAGCTCGCGATCCGCCCCAATGCCATCACGCTGGGCGAGCCCGGCCCCGATCGCCTGGACGGGCGCGTCACGAGCGCCGCCTATCTCGGCGACCACATCGAATACGAGGTCGAGACGGCACACGGCCGCCTCTTCGTCGTCGACTCCGCCATCGAGAACGTGCGCCCCGTTGCCAGCGATATCGGCATCGGCCTGCACGAGCGCGGCGTCGCCCTGATCCCTGCCTGAGAGAAACCATGTCCGACACGATCGAACACTCCGACACCACTGTCGCTGATCGCCAGATGTTGGCCGAAGCCATCGCCCGAGAGGGCGGGCGTATCGCCCTCGCCTATTTCCGCGATCGTTCCCGCTTGACGATCGACCAGAAGACGAGCGGGCAGGACGTCGTCTCCATCGCCGACAAGGAGGTGGAGACGCTCCTGCGCGAGCGGATCGCGGCAAGCTTTCCCGATGACGGCCTGCTGGGCGAGGAGTACGGCTTGCAAGAGGGCACCTCCGGCTTCCGATGGGTGATGGACCCGATCGACGGCACCAGCCCCTTTGTGTTCGGCATCCCCGCCTGGTGCGTCTCGATCGCGATCATGCGGGGCGATGCGATCGTGGCCGGCGTCATCTACGCGCCGACCACCGACGAGCTCTATTCCGCGCGTCGCGGCGGCGGCGCGACGCTCAACGGGCAGCCCATCCATGTTTCGAGCGAGGCGACGCTCCAGTCCGGCGTCCTCGGCCTCGGCGCCAATCACCGTATTCCCAGCCGGGTCGTCTCCGGCGTCGTCCAGCAACTTCTCGACGAAGGCGGCATGTTCATCCGCAACGGATCCGGCGCGCTGATGATGGCCTATGTGGCCGCGGGCCGTCTGGCGGCCTATTGGGAGCCACACATGAATGCCTGGGACTGCTACGCAGGCTACGTGCTGATCAAGGAAGCTGGCGGCTGGATCGTGGATCCGTCAGGGTGGAGCAGCATGAGCGCGGGCGGAGCGGTGATCGTGGGTTCGCCTGGCACGAAAGCGGACCTCCTGCGGATCGTCGGAGCGAACGCCGCCTGAACGGTCGTCCCATCGCTGAGCCTTCGCCATGGCATCGCTGCTGTTTGTCACCCATCCTGAAGTCGTCGTCGATCCGGCGGTGCCGATCGAACGCTGGCAGTTGAGCCATAAGGGCATCGAGCGGATACGAGCGTTCTCGCGTTCGTCAGTGTGCGCCGACGTTCGCACGGTGTGGGCCAGCGGCGAGACGAAGGCGATCGAAGCGGCTGGTATCTTGGCCGGGGCTCTGGGTCTCGGCATCCAGGTCTCGAAAGATCTCGGCGAGAACGACCGGAGCGCGACCGGCTTTCTCCCGCCGGCTGAGTTCGAAGCGGTCGCCGACGCCTTCTTCGCGAATCCGAACACCAGCATCCATGGTTGGGAGCGGGCGATCGATGCGCAGACGCGCGTCCGGCAGGCGGTGCTTCGAATCCTGGCCCAGCATGGAGAAGGTGACGTGGCAGTGGTTTCCCATGGAGCCGTCGGCACGCTGCTGTTCTGCGCGCTTTCGGGCCATGCCATATCGAGAACCTTCGATCAGCCCTCCCAGGGACATTGGTGGAAGGCCGTCCTGCCGAGCCTTCGGCCGACGAGCGGCTGGGCTCCGATCGCACCCCGCTGAAGCTTGAGGATGGCTTCGATCGCTATCGAGTCCGACCGCCGCGCCTATCAGGTCGCGGCCATGCCCATTCGTATGAACGAAGAGCGCCGCGCGGAAATTTGCCTGGTGACGTCGCGGAGTACGGGACGCTGGATCATTCCAAAGGGATGGCCCATGAAGGGGCTGCCCGACCCGGAGGCCGCGAGGATCGAGGCGAAGGAGGAAGCCGGGGTCGTCGGGATCGCCTTCCCTGACGACGTAGGTTCCTACACGTACTGGCGTCGAACCCGCATCGACTTCCGGCTCACTCGGGTGGATGTCTATGCGCTAAAGGTAAAGCGGCAGAAGAAGCGTTGGAAGGAGCGGGATCAGCGCACGGTCAGATGGGTGTCCTTGCTCGAAGCAGCTGATTTGGTCCTCGAGCCGGAACTCAGCACGCTTATGCTGAACCTTCCGGCGAATGTGACGGCTTGCGATTTCCTGGGAATCAAGGCGAGCATCAAGTTCTGACTACCGGTGTCGGAGCGGTCGTTCTGCAATGTCTGCTTTGCGAGGACTGCTTCTCGAAAGCGGACAGGCAGGAAACCACCCGGTCGCGCCGGTCGGCGCCAAGGAACTGGACCCCGAAAGCCGACGATCCGCTACCGACCCTACTACGTCATTGGAGCCGTATCTTTGATCCCTCAAAAGCGGACATGTTACTCGCCGCAGATTCCTACCGTGGCGCCGTCTTGACGCGCGAACCACATCCGCAGCACGCCGACGACGCAGGAGAATGCAATACTGAGGGAACTGGCGGAGCTATAGCCGACCGCTCTTGCAACTTTTTGACGTTCCAGCCCCGCATCATGTTCCGGGCTATGTCCATTCGCATTCGCCAGCAGATCGATGGTAAGGGCACGAAGGAGGCCCGGCGGGGCAGCATTATGAGACGATGCTCCAGCTACCGCTCCAAAACCATCCCCCAGACCGGCCTCTCGTCCTGCGCCTCGCTTCAGACGAGCTTCACTAAGGTGACGATGCGCTTCAGGTCACGGATGTGGATGAGGTCGGGGAGGAACGACAGGAGGATCCCTGCATTCTTTGGATCGAACGCAGAGCCGCCGCTCAGCATGCACACGCTCGCCGGTCCGTCGGGATCGCCGTGCCTCGTCTCGTCGTCCAGCTTGGAGACGACGAACTGAATTCCGGGAGCCCCACTGTCGAGGCTCACATGGCGAAGGCGCGTGAGGGTTGCGCGCAAACGAATTCGGTCTCGCCGAATTTGACGGGTGCCCGCCCACAGACGGAAAGAAGCCCCAAACTAGTCGCTCTGTTGAAAGACTGGGAAAGCATTTGCAAGAAAGGGTCGCAACCAAAGAATTGAAAGACACGTCAACGACATATGCCTGTCGCTCCGTCAATTCGGGCTTCCTCACCTGAACTAGAAATCCCTTCCCCTCCGATGGAGCAAAACAGGAACCGCATTCCTCGCCGCTTTGTCTATCGAAGAAATAGACTGTTGGTATTCGAGGGGAAATGCCGTGGCGGATCAGGTCGACGTTCTGGTGATAGGTGGTGGACCGGCGGGGTGCTGGGCCGCATTGACGGCGCTCGAGGCGGGCGCCTCGGTAATGCTGGTGGAGAAGGGTTACGTCGGCACTGGCGGAGCGACCGCCTCGGGCAACACAACCATCATTCACACCGCACGCGGCACCGCTGAGCGCCGCATGTCCGTCGAGCAGCGCGTACGACTTGGACAGGGGCTTGCGGACGCCGAGTTCATCGAACGGGTCCTTGACCGCACGAAGGAGAACCTCGACCGGCTGGCCGGCTGGGGTTACCCCTTTCCGTCCTACGAGGACGGCCGACCCTATCGCGGCATGTTGCGGGGCGTAGACTACCTGCGCTTCATGCGCCAACGCCTGATCAAGGGCGGTGCCGGTCTTCGTGACCAGAGTCCAGCCGACGGGCTTCTCGTTTCCGACGGTGTCGTTTCCGGAGCGACGGGCTACGACCGTCGGACGGGCGAGCGCTGGAAGGTCCGGGCAGGCGCTGTCGTGATCGCGACGGGGGGGTGTGCCTTCCTCAGCGGGGCGCTCGGCACGAACAACCTGACGGGCGACGGCTACCTGATCGGGGCGGAGGTCGGGGCGCACCTCTCAGGCATGGAGTTCTCCTCCCAGTACGGGATTTCGCCGGTCAACTCCGGCGTGACCAAGGGCGTCGTCTACTTCTGGGCGACCTTCTCCGACGCGTCAGGCCGTCAGCTCGATGTCGCCGGCAACCGCCATGGCATCGCGCGGCATCTGTTGGACGGTCCGGTCTACGCCATCCTGGACAAGGCCTCGCCGCGCCTGCGGGAGGGCTTCCGGAAGGGCCAGCCCAACATCTTCGTGCCGTTCGACCGCATGGGCATCGACCCGTTCACCCAGCGCTTCGAGGTCACGATGCGCCACGAGGGCACGGTGCGCGGCACCGGCGGGCTGCTGGCCGGGGACTGCGGGCAAACGACCGTTCCGGGCCTCTATGCGGTCGGAGACGCGAGCTCGCGCGAGCGCATGTCTGGCGCGGTGAGCGGCGGCGGCGGTCCGAACTCCAGCTTTGCCATGGCAACGGGTTCCTGGGCCGGTGAGGCAGCCTCGGCGTTCGCCTCCGGACTCGGCCTCCGGAAGCATTCCCGGGCTGCTGCGCCGGCCCACGACGGCGACAGGGCCGCGAACGGGGACGCCACGCATGTGATCGCAGCGGTCAAGGACCGGATGCAGCCGCTCGAGCGAGGCTTCTTCCGCGACGAAGCAAGCCTGACGCAGAGCGCCGCGACCTTCGAGGCGCTCTGGCGCGACCGTTCCTGGCGGGCCGACGGACGTGCCCGGGAAGCCGAGGCCCTCTTGGCGACAGCCCGTTGGGCGACGGCGGCCGCGCTCGCCCGGAGGGAAAGCCGCGGGCTCCAGCGTCGGACTGACTTTCCCGACGCTGACGCGCGTGGCCCCCGCAGCCTCCGCGCCGGCGGCATCGAGGCCGCCTGGGTATCTGAAACGCCGGAGACAGAACGGAGGCTGGCGTCATGATCGAGCTCGTCAGCCAGGACCGCTGCATCCAGTGCGACATCTGCGTCGCCGCCTGCCCCGACAACGTCTTCGACGCGGTGCCGGACGCCCCGCCCGTGATCGCCCGGCAGGACGACTGCCAGACCTGCTTCCTTTGCGAGCTCTACTGCCCGGCCGACGCCCTCTACGTCTCGCCGCTGACCTACGAGCGTGATGAGGTCTCCGAGGCCGATCTGGCCGCGCGCGGAGTGCTTGGCAGCTTCCGCCGAGAGATGGGTTGGAAGAACGCCAAGCCCCGCGGCACGCGCGACGACCTCAGCTATCGCATCTTCGAAGCCGGCACGATCGTGCCGTGACCCCGCTTCCCTTGTTCCGAAGGATTGAATCCATGCGCCGCATCCTCTCGAGTTTCGTGCTCGCAGCCCTTCTCTCGACCTCCCTCCACGCGGTTGCCTCCGCCGAGGACCTGCCGCAGGTGATCCGCCTCGGCGATGTTGGCTTCGGTTTCGGCACGCCCTTCGGCGTCGGGCTCCAGACGATCGCCGACGCCAAGGGGTTCGTCGCGGACGAGTTCAAGGGCACGCCCGTCAAGCTCGAATGGACCTACTTCACCGGGACCGGGCCGGCGATCAATGAGGCGCTGTCGAACGGCCAACTCGACTTCGCCTCCTATGGCGCGGTGCCCAACATCATCGGTAAGGCCCGCGGCCTGCCGACCCGGATCCTCGCCTCCTACGGCGGCACGACGATCTTCGGCGTCTCGCGTCCGGACCTTGACATCAAGGGCGTCGCCGACCTCAAAGGGCGCAAGGTCGCCATCCAGAAGGCGACGATCATCCACTGGGGGCTGATTTCCGCGTTGAAAGCGGAAGGACTGTCCGAAAAGGACGTGACGATCGTCGATCTGAAGAACGCCGACCAGCTCGCCGCGTTGAGCGCCGGCAGCGTCGATGCCGCCTTCGGCGCGGATTTCCTCCTGCCTCTCGAGGCCAAGGGCTTGGCCAAGGTCTTCTACAAGTCCTCCGACCAGGGCGCGTCCGGCGACGGCTTCGGGGCCTTCCTTGGCACGCAGGACTTCATCGACACATACCCGGAAGCGACCCAGAAGGTCGTCAACGGCCTCGTGCGGGCGGCCGAATGGCTCGGGCACGAGGAGAACCGCGAGGAAGCCTTTCAGATCTGGAGCCGGGCGGGAACGCCGGTCGAGATCATTCGCAAGGCCAACGAGGGGACGGCGCTGCGTGCCAAGTACGATCCGCGCCTCGACGACCTGTTCCGGGCTCGCTACCGGAGCGGTATCGCCTTCGATCGCGAGCAGAAGCTGATCCGTGCGGACGTCGACCTCGACGCATGGGTGGAGTCCCGTTTCCTCGACGCGTCGCTTGCCTCGCTCGATCTCCAGGGCACCTGGCCCGAGCGTGCGGCACCCGCCGCCCTTCAGAACTGAGCCGCCGGGCATGACCCTCCAGATCGAGGCGGCGCCCGGCGTTCGCCGTCGCGAGCCAGGTCGGGCCGGGCTGTGGCGGGCGGCAGGGCTGCTGCCGGTCCCGGCCATCCACTGGGCGCTGACGCTCCTCGGTCCGCTGGCGATCCTCGGGCTCTGGCAGGGGGCGTTCGACCTCGGGCTCATGTCGGCGCAGGTCCTGCCGCCCCCCTCCATGGTGTGGGCAACCCTCGTCGACCTCGCGCGGACGGGCGACCTGTCCGCCAACCTCGCGCTTTCGGCACGTCGCATTCTCTTCGGGCTGGCGATCGGGGCGCCGCTGGGTCTTGCCTTCGGCTTGGCGCTCGCCCGCTCGCGGACACTCGAGGACTATGTCGGACCGACGTTCCGGGCCCTCGCCGCCGTCCCCTCGCTCGGCTGGATCCCGCTTCTGATCCTTGTCCTTGGCATCGAGGAATCCTTGAAGATCGTGATCCTCGCCAAGGCCTGCTTCGTCCCGATCGCGATCGCCGCCATCGAGGGTGGGCGAGCCGTCCCGCACGAGCTTTCGGAGGCGGCCGACGTCATGCGCCTCCGGCCGATGACGCGGTTCCGCCGCCTGACCCTCCCGGCGGCCATGCCGTTCCTGTTCCGCGGACTGCGTCTGTCCGTTGGACAAGCCTTCGTCTCGCTCGTCGTGGTTGAGATGCTCGCCGGCACGGACGGCATCGGCTACCTCATGGTGTGGGGGCGGACCCTGTTCCAGCTCGACCTCGTGATCGCGGGGATGATCGTGGTCGGCGTGACGGGTTTCATCCTCGAACTCCTCCTGCGCCGCACGGAGCGGGGGGTCGCGCGCAGGTATGGTGCCGATGTCTGACATCCTGAGCCCCTCCACCGGCCGAACCTCGCTTCGACGCCTGCGGGGCGCCGCCGTTCCGGCCGCGTTCCTGCTCGCATGGGCAGGTCTGGCGGCGTCCGGCGCCCTCTCTGGCCCGTTGGCAGTCTCGCCTTTCGAGGTCGCGGCGGCCCCGTTCACCGATTCTGACGGTCGACAAGTCTGGCTGGGTCTTGCGGAAAGCCTCGTGCGGGTGGCGATCGGTGGGCTGCTGGGCGGGTTGCTGGGGTTCGCCGTCGGGGCCGCCTGCGGTCTCTCCCGTCTTGCGGAACGCTCGCTCTCGCCCTCGCTTCATGCGTCGCGACAGGTCGCGCTCTTCGCCTGGATCCCGCTCCTGACCGCCTGGTTCGGCAACGGCGAGGCGACCAAGATCGCGTTCACGAGCCTCTCCTGTTTCTTCCCGATCTTCCTCGCGACCGAGCGTGGCATGCACGACGTGGGTCCCCGTCTCGCGGAGGTTGGACAAACTCTCGCGCTGCGCCGTCGGACGCGCTTCCTCAAGCTTGTCCTGCCGTCGGCCCTTCCCTCCATCCGCCTCGGCGTCGAGGTGGCTCTGATCTCGGCCTGGATCGGCACGGTCGGGGCTGAGTACGCGATCGGCAACGGGCGCGGCGTCGGCAGCTTCCTTGCCAGCGCGCGCGACCAGTTCCGCATGGATCTCGTCGCCGTAGGCGTGATCATTCTAGCCGGGGTGGGCGTCGCGCTTCATGCGTTGTCACGCGCCACCTTCGGTTACCTGTTCCCTTGGCTGAAGAACCGCCCATGAACTCGCTTGAACTGCGCGGCGTCGCGAAGGACTACAGCGTGGACGGCGTGCCCGTTCCGGTGCTGCGCGGCGTCGACCTCACCGTCGGAGCGGGCGAGATCGTCGCGATCCTCGGTGCGTCGGGGTGTGGCAAGTCCACCCTCCTGCGGCTGATCGCGGGCCTCGACCGCGACTATGCAGGAAGCGTGCGAGCGGAGGGTCGCGAGGTGACCGGACCGGACACCGACCGCGGCCTCGTGTTCCAAGACCATCGACTGTTTCCCTGGCTCACGGCCGCCGAGAACGTGGATCTCGCTCTCGACAGCCTCTGTCTGGACGCTGCGGCGCGGCAAGAGCGGGTTCGGCACCACCTCGATCTCGTCGGCCTCTCGGACTTCGCGCGGGCCTATCCGCGACAGCTCTCGGGCGGCATGGCGCAGCGAGCGGCGATCGCTCGCGCGCTCGTAACCGAGCCGCGCATCATCCTGATGGACGAGCCGTTCGGAGCGCTCGATTCCTTCCTGCGCATGCGCCTCCAGGAGGAGCTGCTCCGCATCTGGGAGCGCCGCGGCGTCTCGATCGTCATCGTCACGCATGACATCGAAGAGGCCCTGTTCCTGGCAGACCGGGTCGTCGTCATGGATGCGCGGCCCGGACGGGTCGTCGAGACGCTGAGCGTCGACGAGTTCCGCCCGCGCGATCGCAACGGCTCCGGTCTGGTCGAACTGAAGCGCTACCTGCTGTCGCTCCTCGCCGCGAAGCACTGAGGCCGCCCGTCGCCCCTGCGGCATACGAAGTCGAAACGCCCGTGCCCTTGGGGGAAGCGCCCACTTGAAGAGCGTGTTCGGATACGGAACGCGGGCCCACCGAGCGCGATCGGTCACAAACGGCATGGCGACCCGCGCCACCCGAACCAAGGGCCGGAAACGGGAAAACTCTTTCCGCCTCACGGTCGCAAGACAGCACAACTTCCCTTCTCATTCTATAAAATCAGTAGACATTATCATCGAGCCGGCCAGCGGTGAGCGCGGCCTTGCGACACGTTCCGATCCGAAGGAGTTCCATCATGATTCGAAGCCACCTCCCCGTCTTGACCCGCCGCGGCTTCGGCATGATGGCGATGGCCCTCGCACTGGGCTCGTCGACAGCCTTCGCGCAAGGCGCGCCGAAGGCCGGGGGCATGCTCGTTTATCTCGAGCAGCAGCCCCACACGGTGCTCTACCCGCCAGCCGGCGGCTTTTACCCAAACGGCGGCATCCTCAACCAGATCACCGACAAGCTGACCTACCAGAACCCGCAGACGCTGGAGATCGAACCCTGGATCGCGGAACGGTGGGAGATAAACGCCGACTCGACTGAGTACACGTTCCATCTGCGGCCGGGCGTGACCTTCTCCGACGGTACGCCGCTCGACGCCGCCGCGGTGGCTCTGAACTTCGACACGTTCGGCCTCGGCAACAAGGAGCGCAACTTCCCGGTCTCGGAGGTCGTCAACAACTACGAGCGCTCCGAGGTGCTCGATCCGCTGACCGTTCGCTTCCACTTCAAGGCGCCGAGCCCGGGCTTCCTCCAAGGCACGTCCGTGATCGGCTCCGGCCTCGTCGCGCCGGAAACGCTGAAGCGCAACTTCGCCGAGCTCGGCGACGCGCGGCTGATCGTCGGCTCCGGGCCCTTCGTCGTGGAGAGCGAGACGCTTGGCACCGAACTGAACCTGAAGGCTCGCGAGGACTACAACTGGGGGCCTGCCAAGCTCGCGCACCAGGGCCGCCCCTATCTCGACGGCATCCGCTACGTGATCGTGCCCGAGGACGGCGTGCGCATCGGCGCCCTCACTTCCGGCCAGGGCGACGTCGTGCGCCAGATCCAGGCCTATGATGAGGACGGACTAACCTCGCAGGGGTTCACCATCGCCGCGCCGTCAACACGCGGCGTCAACAATTCCATCGTCTTCCGGCCCGACAACCCGCTCGTGGCCGACGTGAAGGTTCGCCAAGCACTCCTGCACGGCACCGACACCAAGGCCATCGTCCAGACGCTGTTTTCCAAGAACTACCCCGTCGCGACGTCGGTGATCGCGTCGAGCGCGCTCGGCTATGTCGACCTTTCCGACAGGCTCGGCTTCGACGCAGCAAGGGCGGGCAGCCTCCTCGACGAGGCCGGCTGGACGGTCGGCCCGTCGGGCTTGCGCGAGAAGGACGGGGAGCGGCTGGAACTGACCGCCTACGAATCCTTGCCGCAGCCGCAGAACAAGGCAGCGCTCCAGCTCGTCGCCCAGCAATGGGCCACGCTCGGCGTCAAGCTGAACGTTTTGGGTGGCGACGCGGGCTCGGCGGTCGCCGACAATCTCGACCCGGCCAAGACCCCCGTCTCGCCCGCGATGGTCGGGCGCGCCGACCCGGATGTGCTGAAGAGCCAGTACTATCCCAAGAACCGCAACGTCCTCCTCCAGACGGGCGGCGTCAGCGACAAGGTGAAGAGCTTCCGCGACGACAAGTTGAATGGCCTGCTCGAAGGGATCACCGCCGAGACCGATCCGGAAAAGCGCCTCGCGCTTGCCGAGGACGTCCAGCGCTACGTCGTGGACCAAGCCTATGCCATCCCGATCTTCGAGGAGCCGCAGGTCTACGGTGCGGCGCCGTACGTGAAGGGCCTCGCCTTCGAGGCCGTCGGCCGGCCGAGCTTCTACAGCGTCTGGCTCGACAAATGAGGGGCCGGCTCGTCCTCGGCCGCCTGGCACAGGCGGGCTTCGTCCTTTGGGCGGCCTTCACGGTCTCCTTCGTGCTCCTCCAGCTTATGCCGGGCGATGCGGTGCTGATCCGCTTCGTCGGCGGCGACATGGGGCTGAGCCCGGAGGCGGTCGCCAACATCCGCGCCTTCTATGGCGCGGACGATCCGGTCTGGACCCAATACCTCAACACGCTCGTCGGCTTCCTCCAGGGCGACTTCGGCTTCTCGATCGCGTCGGGCGCCTCGGTTGCGGGCGAGATCGCGGCCAACCTGCCCGCGACGCTCTGGCTCTCTGGCCTCGCCTTCGCCGCTGCGGTGGTGCTGGCGCTCGGCGTCACGCTCCTCGCGACGCTGACGCCCTTCCACTTCCTACGGGAGGCCTTTGCCGCACTACCCGGGCTTCTCGTATCGATCCCGGTCTTCTGGCTCGGTATCGTGCTCGTCCAGATCGTATCGTTCCGGCTCGGGCTCGTGTCGGTGATCGCGCCGGGGCCCTGGGAACGACTGATCCTGCCCGTCGCGGCGATCGCGGTTCCCATATCCGCGCCCATCGCACAGGTGCTCCTGCGCAATCTCGACGCCCTGTCGACACAGGGATTCGTGGCGGTCGCACGCGCCAAGGGCGCGACGCGGCCACAGGTTCTCCTGCGCCACACGCTGCGCAACGCGCTCCTTCCGGTGCTGACGATCGCCGGTCTCCTGTTCGGCGAGCTCCTGGCGGGCGCGGTCGTGACGGAGACCGTGTTCGGTCTCAACGGCATTGGGCGCCTCGCCGAGCGGTCGGTCCGCAATCAGGACGCCGCCGTGCTTCAGGCCATCGTCGTGATCGCGGCGCTCGGCTTCGTCCTCGTCAACTTGCTGGTGGACCTTCTCTATCCGCTCGTCGACCCCCGCCTGCGCCGCCCGCCCGAGGCGGCGGCATGAGCACCGTGTCCTCGCTCGCGCCGCTCGGGCAAACGGAGCAGCGGTCCCGTCGGCTCCGTTTCCCTCGCCGGCTCCCTGTAGCCCTCGCGCTTTCGGTCGTCGTTCTGATCCTCGCCGTGCTCTTCGCGCTCGCCCCCTCACTCGTCAGCGGCCACAGCGCGGTGACGGGCATCGCGGGCGCGCAGCTCAAGGCTCCCTCAGCCGCGCACTGGTTCGGGACCGACGAGCTCGGCCGCGACGTCTTCGCCCGGATCGTCCACGGCGCGCGCTACTCGCTGTCGGGCGCGGCGATCGCGGTCGGCGTCGGCCTCACCCTCGGCACGCTGATCGGGCTCCTCGCCGGCGCGGTCAGTGGACGGACGGACAGCGCCCTCATGCGGCTCGTCGACGTGATGCTGGCGATCCCGACCCTCCTCCTGTCGCTGGCGCTCATCATCATCCTCGGCTTCGGACACGTGCAGGTGGCCATCGCCGTCGGCATCACGTCGGTGGCGAGCTTCGCGCGCCTCGTGCGCTCCGAGGTGATGACCGTGCGGCGGTCGGACTACGTGGAGGCCGCCTTCGGCTCGGGCGGAACCTTCGCTGCCGTGCTCTGGCGCCACGTCCTGCCGAACTCGATGACCACGGTCCTCGCCTATGCCGCGCTCCAGCTCGGCTGGGCGATCCTCCAGATCTCCGCGCTCGGTTTCCTCGGCTACGGCGCGCCGCCGCCGACCCCCGAATGGGGCCTGATGATCGCGGAGGGGCGCAACTACATGGCCCGCGCCTGGTGGCTCACCGTCTTCCCGGGCCTTGCCACCATCGTCGTCGTGCTCGCCGCCAACCGCGTCGGCCGGGCCCTTTCGGGAGGCAGCCGATGAACGCGCCCCTTCTCCGGGTCGAAGGCCTGCGCGTCGCCTATGATGGGCGGACGGTCGTCGGGGGCATCGACCTCACGGTCCGGCCGGGCGAAGTCGTGGCGCTGGTCGGCGAGTCCGGCTCCGGCAAAACGACGACCGCGCAATCGATCATCGGTCTCCTGCCCGGCAACGGGCGGGTCGAGGCCGGCCGCATCCTGATCGGCGGCGAGGACGTCTCGGGCTGGTCGGACCGCCGTCTTTCGGCCCTTCGCGGCTGGGTGGTCAGCCTGATTCCCCAGGACCCCGGCTCCTCGCTCGACCCCGTGCAGACGATCGGCACGCAGCTTGGGGAGGTCTTCCGCCTCCACGGGCACCGCGACCGCCGTGCGATCCGTGCGGAAAGCCTCGCCCTTCTGGAACGGGTCGGCCTGCCCGATCCCGAGCTGCGGATCGGACAGTATCCGCACGAACTCTCCGGCGGCATGAAGCAGCGCGTGCTGATCGCGATCGCGCTCGCGCTCAAACCCCGACTCGTCATCGCCGACGAGCCGACCTCGGCCCTCGACGTGACGGTCCAGCGCCGCATCCTCGACCTGATCGACGCTCTGCGCCGCGAACACGGGACCGCCGTTCTCCTGGTGACGCACGACCTCGCCGTCGCCGCCAACAGGGCCGACCGCATCGTCGTGATGCGTAGCGGGCGGATCGTTGAGGAAGGCGAAGCGGGCGAGCTCCTCGCGGCCCCGTGTGAGAGCTACACCCAGCGTCTCCTCGCCGACGCGCCGGCCTTCGCCGCGCCGACGCGCCGCACTACCGCCCCGTTGGACGCACCGCCGATCATCTCGGTCGAGGGGCTGGCCCAGGACTTTCCCACCGGGCGGGGACTGTTCCGCGCCGTCGACGGCATCGGCTTCCACGTCGCGCCCGGCACGACCCATGCGCTCGTGGGCGAGTCCGGCTCGGGCAAGACTACGACCGGGCGCGCCGTGCTGGGCCTCCTGCGCCCGACCGCCGGCCGCATCACGGTTGGCGGCCGAGACGTCGCCGCGCTGAAGGGGGCGGACCTGCGCGCTTTCCGCCGCACGATCCAGCTCGTCTACCAGAACCCCTTCGCCTCGCTCGATCCGCGCCAAAGCGTGCGCGAGATCGTCGAGGAGCCGCTCCTCAACTTTGAACCGGTCGCGCGCGAGGAGCGCCGCCGCCGCGTGGACGCCATGCTCGAGCGCGTCCATCTGCCCGCAGACTCTGCGGCGCGGCGCCCCGCGGCCCTGTCCGGCGGCCAGCGCCAGCGCGTGGCGATCGCGCGCGCCCTGATCCTCCAGCCGCGCATTCTTGTGCTCGACGAGGCGGTGTCGGCGCTCGACGTCACCGTCCAGGCGCAGATCCTGCGGCTTCTAGACGAACTCCAGCGCGATCTCGGGCTCACCTACCTCTTCATCTCGCACGACCTCGCCGTCGTCCGGGCCATCGCCGACACTGTCAGCGTGCTCAAGGCGGGACGCGTCGTCGAGGCGGGCCGCGTCGAGGAGGTGTTCCAGCGCCCGACAGCCGTCTACACGCGCGAGCTGATCGACGCCATTCCCGGACGCGGCCGCCCCGTCCGACGCCACGAGGCCTCCCCCGCATGACCAAACGCATCGGCTTTTTCACCCGCATCCTCGACGACGCCGAGCCGGCCGATCGCTACCGGCTGGCCCGCGAGCAGATTGTTCATGCCGAGCGCCTCGGCTTCGACACGGCCTGGATCGCCCAGCATCACTTCAACCGCGACGAGGGCGGGCAGCCCTCGCCCTTCGTCTTCCTCGCCAACGTCGCCGCCGTCACCACCCGCATCCGCCTCGGCACTGGCATCGTGACACTGCCGCTGGACGAGCCCGTCCGCGTCGCCGAGGACGCCGCCGTGCTCGACGCCCTGTCGGGCGGCCGGCTAGAACTCGGCCTGGGCTCGGGCGGAACCGCCTCCTCCTTCGCTGCCTTCGACCTCGACAGCGCGGAGCGCCGGCTCATCTTCGGCCGCAAGGTCGAGACGCTGCGCCGGGCCCTGCGCGGCGAGACGCTGGGCGGCGACAACCGCCTCTACCCATCGGCCGGTGACCTCGACCGGCGCGTCTGGCAGGCAACCTTCTCGGTGCCGGGCGGGGCGCGCGCGGGCGAGGCCGGCGACGGGCTACTCCTGTCGCGCACGCAGCCGCGCCCGGAAGGGCAGCCGGATCTGCCGCTCGCGGAGCTTCAGCTTCCCATCGTCGAAGCCTATCACGCCGCGCTCCCCGCCGGCGCCGCGCCGCGTATCCTCGCCTCGCGCAGCGTCTTCGTCGCCGACCGGCGCGACGACGCCCGGCGTCTCGCAGAGACCGGCCTGCGACGCGTCGCCGCCCACTTCGCGGCGCAGGGACATGTCCTTCTCGGCGACAGCCTGGACGATCTCCTGCGAACCTTCGACAGCCATGTCGGAACGCCCGACGAGGTGGCCGAGAGCCTGTCGCGCGACGGCACGCTCGAGCATGCGACCGAGGTCTCGGTGCAGGTCCATTCGATCGACCCGCCGCACGCCTTCATCCTGCGCTCGATCGAACTCTTCGCGACCGAGGTCGCCCCCGCCCTCGGCTGGCGCACCTCTCCCCGCCCGGCGCTCGCCCGCGCCGTCTGATACTCGACCTTAGGAGACGTCCATGAGCGAACCAACCCGCGACATCATCGACGCTTTGGCCGGCATCCGCGCCGGCTCGGCCCTCGATGCCGTGCGCGCCAAGCGATCCACCGCCCGCGACAACGCGCAGCGCGCCTACGAGCTTCTGCTCCATCCTACGGCGCCCGGAGACGTCGACCTCGACGAGCGCCGCGCCGTCGCCGCCTTCGTGGCGCTCCTCCACCGGGACGAGGCGATCGCGCGCCATTACGTCGATCTTCTCGACGGGCAGGACATGAGATGCGCGGTCGAGGCGGAGGCGCGGGAGGCGGCTGTCGAGGGGCCCTACGGCAGCTACCCGCCGGGGCCGCTCAGCGGCGAGGACACGGTGGGGCCGCTCTACCGTGTCGGCGAAGAGGCCCACGCCCAGCTCGGCGCCCGTCTCGCCGCGGCTCTGGAGCACGCCCACCTCCTCGTCTTCCACCCGCGCGACACCAAGAGCGAGGCGCTCGGCCGGCTCGTGGCCGCCGGCTGGAGCGCGGACGGGATCGTCACCCTGTCGCAGCTCGTCTCCTTCCTCGCCTTCCAGATCCGCGCGGCGATCGGCCTGCGCGCGCTTGCCCAAGCCGGAGAAGCCGCATGAACGCGCCCGTCGCCGCCCCCGGGACCTCTGTCCTCCTCAGCCACCCGGACAACCGCGAGCCCGACCGCTTCACGCAGGACGAGCTGAACTGGCTGCCGGCCCTCACCCCTCTCGCCATAGAAGAGTTGACCGATCGGCACTACGAGGGTCTGACCGAGAAGAGCCGCGCCCAGTCGCCCTACTTCCGGCTTCTCGCCCGCGACCCAGAGGTGCTGGGTGCCCGAACCCGCACCGACAAGGACATCTTCTACAACGCGGAGGGAGGCCTGCCCCGCGCCGAGCGGGAACTCGCAGCGACCGCCGTCTCGCGCGTCAACGGCTGCATCTTCTGCGCCTCCGTCCACGCCCGCTTCGCCACCCGTCATTCCGGCCGCGGCGAGGACATCGACCGACTGTTGAAGGACGGCGTGTCCGCTGATCTCGGGTCCCGCTGGAATGCCGTCACGGCGGCGGCCGAGCGCCTGACGCGTACGCCGACGGCTTTCGGAGCGGACGATGTACGAAACCTGCGGGAGAACGGACTGCGGGACGACGAGGTCGCCGATCTCGTCTTCGCGAGCGCCTTCTTCAACTGGGCCAATCGGCTGATGCTTTCGCTCGGCGAGCCCGAGGGAAAGGGCGAGGCCGACTAGAGGTCACCGGGCTCGGGACGGCGCTCCGGTCCGATCGCCTTCCGCATCGGGTTCCGCACACAGCAAAGCACTTGAAACGAACAATCTACTACCGCCCGCATCCGAGCAATTTTTTGTCTACTAAAACTGTGTACTGAATGCTCAACTCTTCGCATTCCCGATGCGTGGAGGCTCGCATGCCCAAGACCGAATCGAACACCGTCGCCCTCGGCACCAAGGCGCCGGACTTCTCGCTGCCCGGCCCCGGCGTGCACGAGGTGGCGCTGTCCGACTTCGCCGACAGCCCGGCGCTTCTCGTGGCCTTCATCTCGAACCGCTGTCCGTTCGTCGTGCTCCTGCGCGAAGAGCTCGCGGCCTTTGCCCGCGACTACGCCGACAGGGGCCTCGCCGTGATCGCCATCAACTCCAACGACGCCACGGCACACCCCGAGGAGACGCTGGAGCGGATCGAGGCCGAGGTGCGCGAGCAGGGCTACGGCTTCCCCTATCTCAAGGACGCCTCCCAGGAAGTGGCCAAGGCCTACGACGCCGCCTGCACGCCGGACTTCTTCCTCTTCGACGCCGAGCGCCGGCTCGCTTATCACGGCCAGTTCGACGACGCGCGCCCCGGGAACGGCAAGCCAGTGACGGGCGCGGACCTGCGCGCGGCCGTGGACGCCGTCCTCGCCGGCCAGGCCCCCGACGCGGCGCAGACGCCTTCGATCGGCTGCAACATCAAGTGGACCGAGGGCAACGCGCCCGCCGCCGTGTCCGCAGCGGCCTGACCTTCGAAGAACAAAAGGCGCGACGCATGGCTTCCAGCCGTAAGGACCGATCACTGCCGGAGGGCGAGCGCCTCGCCTGCGACGTCCTCGTCGTGGGCGGCGGTCCCGCCGCAGCTTGGGCGGCCCTCTCGGCGGCCGAGGCCGGCGCGAGCGTCGTGCTGGCGGACAAGGGCTATTTCGGGACCAGCGGCGCGACCGCGCCTTCCAACACGGGCACGTGGTGCGTGCCGCCCGGAGATGGGCGGCAGGCCGCCGTCGATGCGCGCTGGAAGCGAACGGCGGGGCTCGGTGACCGGCGCTGGATGCTGCGCTGCGTCGACCAGAGCTTCGAGAACCTGACGCGTCTTCGCGAATGGGGCTACCCGTTCCCGAGCGACGACGGCGGCAATCTCTACGTCGCCAACCTGCGCGGGCCGGACTACATGCGCTTCATGCGCGGCCAGGTGGCCAAGCGCGGCGTGCGCATCCTCGACCATCACCCGATCCTCGAACTTCTCGGCGACGGCCATGCGGTGGCGGGAGCTGCCGGCCTGTCTCGCCGCACCGGGGCGAGTTTCGAGGTGCGGGCGGGCGCGGTGGTCCTTGCAAGCGGCGGCTGCGCCTATTTCGAACGCATCCTCGGCGGCACGGGCCTGACCGGCGACGGCCACCTCTTCGCAGCCGAAGCGGGCGCCAACCTCTCGGGGCTCGAGTTCACGGGCAAATACACACTTGCCCCGCGAGGCTCCTCCCTCAACAAGGGGCTCCCCTTCCGCTGGGCGAGCTTCTACCGACCCGACGGCACCCCGTTGATGGGACCCGACGGCGAACCTGTCACCAACGGCATCGGCGCCGCCGAGCGTCTGATCGCGGAAGCCCTCAGGAAAGGCGACGTCCTCGCGCGTCTCGACCTTGCCGACGACACGATCCAGGACGCGCTGCGGCGTGGCCAGCCCAATTGCTTCACGCCCTACGAGCGGATGGGCATCGACCCGTTCCACGACCTGTTCCCGGTGGAACTGAAGTTCGAGGGCACGGTGCGCGGCACCGGTGGCATCCGCATCGCTTCGTCGGACTGCTCGGTCGGCCTTCCCGGCCTCTTCGTGGCGGGTGATGCTGCGAGCCGCGAGAACGTCACCGGCGGCGTGTCGGGCGGTGGCGCAGTCAACGCCTCCTGGGCCATGGCCAGCGGGTGGTGGGCGGGGCGGGGCGCGAGCCTTGCCGCGCGGCGGACCGCAGCGCAGGCCGAGCGTCGCCTCGTGCCGCTCGGCGGCGCCGGGCTTCGGCCGACTGGCGAGGCACGTCTGGTTGATCTCGATCGCGCGGCCACGCTCGTTCGCGCCGAGATCGCCCCTCTCGGCCGCAACTATCAGCGCGACGCCGCGGCGCTCGCTCTGGGTCGTCGGAATGTCGAAGCCGTCTGGGGCGAGATCGCCGCCCATCTGCGGGCCGACGGCACGGCGCGCCTTGCCGCCCGCGAACTCGCCTCCGTCACGGCCGTCACCCGCTGGACGCTGGCGGCAGCCGAACTTCGCACCGAAAGCCGCGGTGCCCATCGCCGAAGCGACCATCCCGAGACCGACCCCGCAATGGCGCGTCGGATCGTCGTCAGCGGGCTCGGCGAGGTCCGGGCCGAATGGGACGCGAGCGCCGAAACCCTTCTGGAAGGAGCCGCGTCGTGATCGAAGTCGTGTCCGAGGACCGCTGCATCCGCTGCGGCATCTGCGAGCGCATCTGCCCCGCCTTCGTCTTCGACCGGGACGCGTCGGGCCTGCCGGTCATCGCCCGGCAGGACGACTGTCAGACCTGCTACCTCTGCGAGATCTACTGCCCGACCGACGCGCTGTTCGTCGCCGAGCGCGCCGACGGTCCGACCAGCATCACGGCAGCCGAGGTCGAGGACCGCGGCCTCTTCGGTGTCTATGCCCGTGCGCTCGGCTGGAGCCGTGGGCGCGCCGGTGGCGCCGACCAGGACCCCACCCATCGCCTGCGCGCGGCGCAGAACTGACCCTTCGAAGGAACATCCCATGGACCGCATCGACGTCAGCGACCTGCGCAAGACATTCCAGCTCAAGCCCGGGCAGAGCGTGACCGTCGACGGACGTCGGAGCGACCGCGTCGACGTCCTCGGCGGCGTCGACCTCGCGATCCGCAAGGGCGAGTTCATCACGCTGGTCGGCCCGTCGGGCAGTGGCAAGTCGGTGCTGCTCGACGTGATAGCCGGACTCACCGAGGCGTCCTCCGGCGTCGCACGGATCGACGGCAAGCCCGTCACGCGGCCGCATGCGGGGACCGCCTACGTCTTCCAGCAGTACGCACTCTTCCCTTGGCGCACCGCGATCGAGAACATCGAATACGCCATGGAGGTGCGGGGCGTCTGCCGCCGTGAGCGTCAGGACCGGGCGCGCGGGCTCCTCGACCTGTTCGGTCTCGGCGGGTTCGGGGACCGTTATCCCGCCCAGCTTTCGGGCGGCATGCAGCAGCGCGTGGCGATCGCCCGGGCGCTCGCCAACGATCCGGAAGTGCTCCTGATGGACGAGCCCTTCGCCGCCCTCGACGCCCAGACGCGCGACATCCTCCAGACCGAACTCCTGCGCATCTGGGAGACGATCAAGACCACCGTCGTGTTCGTCACCCATTCCATCGACG
This sequence comes from Aureimonas phyllosphaerae, assembly GCF_047943035.1. Lineage (NCBI taxonomy): Bacteria > Pseudomonadati > Pseudomonadota > Alphaproteobacteria > Hyphomicrobiales > Aurantimonadaceae > Aureimonas > Aureimonas phyllosphaerae. The sequence goes on from NZ_CP181348.1 coordinate 145,440, forward strand.
AGGCGATTTTCCTGGCCGACCGGATCGTGGTCATGACCGCACGACCGGCGCGCGTGAAGGAGATCATCGACATCGACCTGCCGCGCCCGCGCGACATCGAGCTGCGCAACGGCGACGACTTCAACCGCTACCGCGCCCGCGTCTGGGAGGCGTTGCGCGACGAGGTGCGCAAGGCGCAAGGGGACTGGTCCCTCGCCGCGCGGCTCGCGCACTGAAAGGACCCGAGCCCATGACCCTCGTCTCGCCTAAGCCCGTCTTTGCGCCTTTCGTGGGCACGCGCCTGCGCTTTGCGCCCGTCACCTCCCGCCTGCGCCGCGCTGCGACGAGCGTGGGCCTCGGCCTGCCCGCGCTCCTCGCCTTCGCGCTCCTGTGGGAGGCCGCGCCGCGCCTTAGCTGGATCAACGCGCTGTTCTTCCCGCCGCTGAGCCAGGTCCTCGCCGCGCTCTGGGACATGATCGCGAGCGGCACCATCGCCGAGCACATCGGGATCAGCCTCCAGCGCGCCGCGCTCGGCTTCCTGCTGGCGGTGGTCGTGGCCGTGCCGCTCGGCCTCGTCATGGGCCGCTACACCCTGTTAGAGCGGATGAGCGACTTCCTGGTCCAGACGCTTCGCAACACCTCGCAGTTCGCATTGATGCCCGTGTTCATCCTGGTGCTGGGGATCGGCGAGGCGTCGAAGATCGCCATCACCTTCTACGCCGCAGTCTTCTTCCTTCTCGTCAACACGATCGTCGGCGTAAAGTCGGTGGATCCGCTGCTCCTGAAGGCCGCGCGCTCCATGGGCACGTCCGACTGGGACCTCTTCAAGAAGGTGATCCTGCCGTCGGCCGTACCCTCCATCGTCGCTGGCGCGCGGCTTGGCGTGAAGACCTCGCTCTTCTCGGTGATCGCCGCAGAGATGCTGGCGGCCCAGTCCGGCATAGGGTTCCTGATCCAGCACTCCTCGTTGATGCTGGAGACCGACCGGATGTATGCCGGCATCCTGACGCTCACCGTCACCGGCCTCGTCCTGAACTACCTCCTCGTCGCTCTCGAAGCGCGCGCCACGCGCTGGAAGGCCAGCGAGGGCGTCGGCCCGGCGTAACACCGCCCCTCGATCTCCAACCACCACCCGCATGACCGTCCTGGCCACAAGAGCCTCGACGGAACGACCCCACGCGCTCTTCTTCAACAAGGACCCCTTCCATGCCCCTCGCTTCCCTGCCCCGCCGCGCAATCCTTCGGCTCGCCGCCCTGTCCCTCGCGCTGGGTGTCGTCGCCGGCGCCCCCGCCCTGGCGCAGTCGCCCAAGCCCGAGGTTATCCGCATCGGCTCGACCGCGCCCGGCCACCTCAAGTTCATTCTGTTCCGCAACCAGAAGCTCCTAGAAAAGGAATTCGAGAAGGACGGCATCAAGGTCGAGCTCACCACGTTCGACGGTGGTTCGGCGGCCTCCGTCGCTCTCGGCTCCGGCGCGATCGACCTCACCTACATCGGCAACAACCCGTCGCTGCGCCTCGGTGCGAGCGGCGCCGACGTGAAACTGATCGGCCTGTCGAGTTGGGTGCCCTCCAACGAGACCCTTGTCGTCGTTCGGCCGGATTCGCCGGTGAAGACGCTTGCCGACCTCAAGGGCAAGCGCGTCGCCTATCTGTCGGGCACCGTTCGCCATTCGACCTTCGCCAAGGCGCTCGAGGCCGAAGGCGTGTCGATCGACGACGTCGAAAGCCTCAACATCGGCATCGAGAACTCGGGGCCCGCTCTCGCGCGCGGCGACGTGGACGCGATCGTCGAGAGCACCGGTCCGGCACAGAAGCTTGTGGATGCCGGCCAGGCGCGTGTCCTCTTCGACGCCGGCGTGTCCGGCAAGCCGGAATGGGCGGTGCCGCACCTCATCAGCGTCAACGGCGACTTCGCCCGGACCTATCCCCAGATCGTCGAGCGCATCCTCAAGGTGGACATCGAGACCGCCCGCTGGGCCGACGCCCATCCGGACGAGACGATCGCCATCTTCGTCGAGGAAACGGGTAACAGCGAGAAGGCCGTGCGCTCGTCCTATTCGGAAGGCAAGTTCTACCAGAACCCCGAGATCATGCCGCGGGCGATCGAGGCGCTGAAGGGCGAGGAGCGCTTCATGGCCGAGGCCGGGCTTCTGAAGGGCAAGGTAAACTACGACACCTGGGTCGATCGGAGCTTCTACGACGCCGCGGCCGCGCAGGCCACCGCCAGCAACTGATCGGGTTTCGCCTTTCGTCGGGAGGGATTCGGGCGCACGGTGTCCGCGTCCCTCCCTCTTCGCATGACCACGGATTTCCTCAATTCATGACCGCCGCCATGCCGGGCGCTTCCGCCCTTCATCGCCCCCAGCTGATGGCCGGCATCGTGGCGGTGTCCTTCTTCATGCAGGCGCTCGACGGCACGATCATCGCCACGTCGCTGCCGGCCATGGCGGCCGACTTCCGGACCGACGTCGTGAGCCTCAATGTCGGCTTCACGGCCTACCTCCTCGCCATGGCGGTGTGCATTCCGCCCGCCGGCTGGCTCGCCGATCGCCTCGGCGCCCGAAACGTGTTCCTCGGCGCCATCGTCCTCTTCACCCTCGCCTCGCTCGCCTGCGCCGTGGCCGACGGCCTCTGGAGCTTCGTTCTCGCCCGTGTCGCGCAAGGGATCGGCGGCGCCTTGATGACGCCCGTCGGACGCCAGATCATCCTGCGCAACACGCCTAAGGCAGAACTCGTCCACGCGATCGCGCTGATCACCTGGCCGGCGCTGATCGCCCCGGTGGTCGGCCCCGTTCTCGGCGGCTGGATCACGACGCATGCTGGCTGGCGCTGGAACTTCCTCCTGAACCTGCCGATCGGCGCGGTCGGCGTCGCGCTCACGCTCCTGTTCCTTCCCGCCGGCGAGCGCGAGACACCGCGTCCCTTCGACGGACTGGGCTTTCTCCGGACCGCTGGCGCACTGGCGCTGGCGCTCGTCGGGCTCGAGATGCTGTCCCAGGACGGGGGCTGGCCGGCCGCCGGACTCGTCGCCGCGGGCCTCGCCCTCGGCGCGCTCGGCGTGCGCCACCTGCGCCGCGCGCGTCACCCGCTGGTTGATCTCCGGGTCCTGTCCGCACAGACCTTCGCCATCGCCTCGCTCGCGACGGGAACAATGGCTCGCATGGTCATCAACTCGACCCCTTTCCTGCTTCCGCTACTCTTCCAGGTCGGCATGGGCCTCGGCGCGGTCGAGACCGGATCGCTCATGCTGGTCTACTTCCTCGGCAACCTCGCAATGAAGGCGGCGACCACGCGCACGCTGCGCCGGCTCGGCTTCCGCACGCTCCTCGTCGCCAACGGCGTCGTCGCCTCGCTGGCGGTAACGAGCTTCGCGCTGGTGGATTCGTCGACGCCGCGCCCGCTCCTGCTCGCTCTCCTGTTCGTCGCAGGGCTCACGCGCTCCATGCAGTTCACCGCGCTCAACACGATCACCTTCGCCGACATCGAGCCGACGATGCGCGGCGCAGCGACGACCTTCTCGTCCATGACCCAGCAGCTTTCGGTGCTGCTCGCCGTGGCGATAGCCGCCCTGATGATCCGCTTCAGCGTCTTCATCGAAACCGGCACGCCGGACGCCGTGGCCCGGCTGCCGGACTTTCAGACGGCGCTCGCCGTCATGGGCGGGATCGGCGTCCTCACCTCGCTCCGCTTCCTAGCCCTGCCCCGCGATGCCGGCAGCGAAGTGTCCGGCGCGAGGTTGGCTCTCGCACCGAAACCGGAACGCGCCATCTGACTGCCGGCCGGCGGGGCCGCTTCAATTCGACGAGAGTTGAAAGAAGCGGTTGGCGGGACGCGACAAGCCGAGGTTCTCGCGCAGAGTCCGCCCCTCGTACTCGGTTCGGAAGAGGCCGCGGCGCTGGAGCTCGGGCACGACCTTGTCGACGAAGTCGTCGAGCCCTTCCGGCAGATAGGGGAACATCACGTTGAACCCGTCGCAGCCCTCGCTCACCAGCCACTCCTCCATCGCGTCGGCGATGGTCTTCGGCGTGCCGACGAAGGAAAGGCCCGCATAGCCCGCGAAGCGCCGGGCGAGCTGACGCACGGTCAGGTTCTCGGCCCGTGCGATCGCGATAGCCCGGGCCTGCCCGCTCTTCGAGGCGTTGGTGTCCGGGATGTCGGGAAGCAGCGCGTCGGGATCGAAGCGCCGCGCGTCGTGGCCGAGCGCGATGGAGAGGGAATCGATCGCGTTCTGCTCGTGGACGAGGCTGTCGAGGAGGTCGCGCTTCTCCCGTGCCTCGGCGTCGCTCGCCCCGACGACGACGAAGGCGCCGGGTAGGATCTTGAGGTGATCGGGATCGCGCCCGATCCGGGCCATGCGCCCCTTCACGTCGGCATAGAGTGCACGCCCGTCCGCGAGGCCGTTCGGCGCGGCGAAAACGACCTCGGCGGTCTCGGCGGCGAGCTGCCGGCCGGGCTCGGAGGCACCGGCCTGCACGATCACCGGCCAGCCCTGGACGGGCCGGGCGATGTTGAGCGGCCCGCGCACCCGGAAGAACTCCCCCTCGTGGGCCAGGACGTGCATGCGTTCCGAGTCGAGATAGGTGCCGCTCGCCGCATCGCGCGGGAAGGCGTCGTCGGCGAAACTGTCCCAAAGGCCGGTCACGACGTCGAAGAACTCACGCGCACGGCGATAGCGCTGGGCGTGGTCGAGATGCTCGTCGAGGCCGAAGTTCAGGGCGGCGTCGGGGTTCGAGGTGGTGACGATATTCCAGCCAGCCCGTCCCTCGCTGATGTGGTCGAGCGAGGCGAACCGGCGCGCGACGTGAAAGGGCTCGTCGAAGCTGGTCGACCCGGTGGCGACCAGCCCGATCCGGCTCGTGATGGCGGCCAGCGCCGAGAGCAGCGTGAAGGGCTCGAACGAGGTAACCGTATGGCTGCGCCGCAGCGCCTCGGTGCCCATGTTGAGGACGGCGAGATGGTCGGCCATGAAGAAGGCGTCGAAGCGCCCCGCCTCGAGCTTCTTGGCGAGATAGGACAGACGCGGGAACGAGAAGTTCGCGTCGCGCCAAGCACCCGGATAGCGCCAGGCGCCCGCGTGGATGCTGACGGGCCGCATGAAGGCGCCGAGCCTCAGCCGCTTGCGTGCCTCTGTCATCGAGGTGTTCTCCTTGGCGTCGTCGTAGTTTGTGCGTGGCGTCGGGCCGGGCGCCAGGTCGGGGCGGCCGGTGTAACGAATAGAACCTCGACTGGAAACACCGCAGAGACCGCTCGGCTTTGCCAGCATCGATCGTTCTGTCCGGCAGGTACGTGCCCGGCGCTGAAAGGCAAGGAAGCTTGTCTGCCCGACGCGGGCGATTGGACCCGTCAAGCGATCAGCATTTTCCAAGAAAAGTCTAGTGATTGAATAGATATTTCTGTCGGGTCGTCCTTTCGCCCGATAGGTTCATTTCCGATCCGCCGCAGCGCCCATCCCTCGGCGGCGACCTCCCGCCTCCGGAGCCGTCCTCATGAATCGAACCGCCTTTCGCCTGTCGGGCTTCGTTGCCGGGGCCTTCGTCCTTCTCTCGGGTTCGGCAAGCGCCGCCGAACTGTCGCAGATCACCGTGGACTGGGCGACGTACAACCCGGTCTCGATCCTCCTGAAGAACGAAGGGCTCCTGGAGAAGGAGTTCGAAAAAGACGGCATCACGGTCAACTGGGTGCAGTCGGCCGGCTCCAACAAGGCATTGGAGTTCCTGAACGCCCGCTCGATCGACTTCGGGGCCTCCGCCGGCGGCGCCGCGCTCGTGGCGCGGATCAACGGCAATCCGATCCGCTCGGTCGGCGTGTATTCGCTCGCCGAATGGACGGCACTGGTCGTGCCGGAGGGCAGTCCCATCAAGAGGGTCGAGGACCTCAAGGGCAAGCGTATCGCGGTGACGCGCGGCACCGATCCGCACATCTTCCTCGAACGTGCGCTCGCCGACGCGGGCCTCACGGACAAGGACGTGACACTCGTCCTTCTCCAGCATGCCGACGGCAAACAGGCGCTCCTGCGCGGCGACGTCGACGCTTGGGCGGGCCTTGACCCGCTGATGGCCTCGGCCGAACTGGAGAACAAGGCGGTGCTTCTCTTTCGCAAGCCCGAATACAACAGCGGCGGCGTCATCAGCGTGCCCGAAGCGTTCGCGGAAGAGCATCCGGACATCGTCCGCCGCGTGCTCGCCACCTATGAGACGGCGCGCAAGGACGCCCTCGCCCGCCAGGACGCGCTGAAGGACGCGCTCGTTGCGGCCACGAAGCTGCCGCCGGAGGTGATCGAGCGCCAGCTCGAACGCACGCGACTCACCACTACGCAGATCGAGCCGGCCGAACGCGAGGCGATCGTCGAGGCGGGTCTTGCCCTCCAGAAGGCCGGGCTCGTCGCCGCCGAAGTCGATGTCGCAGCCGTCACGGATGAGCTGATCGACGAAAGCTTCGTGCCGCCGAGCCAGTGAGCGTCCGCGACATGAGCTCGACCGTCCGCCTCGCTGCGCGTCCCGACGATTCGACTTCCGTACAGAGGCCGGCGGTCGGCAGTCGGCGCTTCGCGCTTCCCCTCGGCTGGATCCTGCCCGTCGCCCTGGCGCTCGCGTGGGAACTGGCGGTCCGGGTCGGCTGGTCGAACGGCCGGCTGATGCCGCCTCCCTCGCGCATCGCCGAGACACTCTGGGCGCTGGCCGCGAGCGGCGAGTTGGCCGCCCATGTCGTCGCCACTTCGGTGCGAGTCGCCTGGGGCTTTGCGGCAGGGGCGACGGTCGGCATTCTCGCCGGCGCCCTCACCGGCGCCGTGCCGCTCGCCCGCCGCCTCCTCGATCCGACGATCCAGGCGCTGCGGGCCATCCCGTCGATCGCTTGGGTGCCGCTCTTCATCCTTTGGTTCGGCATCTTCGAAACGTCCAAGATCGTCCTGATCTCCGCCGGCGTGTTCTTTCCCGTGTATCTCGGCGTCGCCAGCGCGGTGCTGTCGGTCGATCGGCGGATCGTGGAAGTCGGCCGCGCCTTTCGCCTGTCGCGGCCGGCTTTGGTGCGCCGCGTCCTCCTGCCCGCCATCCTGCCGCAGACCGTGACAGCGCTACGTACGGGCCTTGGCCTCGGCTGGATGTTCGTGGTCGCGGCGGAGTTCATGGGCGCCTCGGAAGGGCTCGGCTATCTCCTCGTCGATGGCCAGCAGCTTGGCAAGGCCGACCAGATCGTCGGCGCGATCCTCGTCTTCGCCGCGCTCGGCAAGCTCAGCGACGCCGGCCTTGCCGCGGCATCCGAACCCTTCCTGCGCTGGCAGGACCGCCACCAGGATGGAATCTGACGCCATGCTCGCCGCCGCTGACCTCACCCGCACCTATCGAAACGGCACGACGGCGCTGAGGCATGTGTCGGCCGAGTTCCAGCCGGGCAGCATCACCGCGATCGTCGGCGGCTCGGGCTGCGGGAAGTCGACCCTCCTTCGCCTTCTGGGCGGCCTCGACCTTCCGGACGGCGGCGAGGTCTTGTTCGACGGTAAGCCAGTCCTCGCGCCCCATCCGGGCATCGGCATCGTGTTCCAAGAGCCGCGGCTGATGCCGTGGCTGACCAACACGGCCAACGTCGAGTTCGGACTGTCGGGCCTGCCGCGCGCTCTGCGCCGCGAGCGCACGGCAGCGGCACTCGCCCGCCTCCGGATCGACGGGGTGGGCGAGCGGTGGCCGAAGGAATTGTCCGGCGGGCAGGCTCAGCGTGTCGCGATCGCCCGCGCGCTTGTCGCCGAGCCCACGGTGCTCCTTCTCGACGAGCCCTTCTCCGCCCTCGACAGCTTCACGCGTTCCAGCCTGCACGAGCATCTCTTGGACTTGTGGCGGCAAACCGGACTGACCTTGGTTCTGGTCACGCACGACCTAGACGAAGCGCTGACGCTCGCCGACCGGATCCTTGTCATGAAGCCGGGTCCAGGCGAGATCGCGGCCCGCTTCGACGTTGATCTGGAACACCCTCGCCATCGTGGTACGCCTTCGTTCGAGGACCTCCGCCGGCAGATCGCCGACGTCATCCTCGTTTCCGCGATGCCAAAGCGCCTAGTATCCTGACAATGCTCGCGACATGCGACTGAGCAGTGGCCGCGGATGCCCCAACCACGAAGGTGAAAACACCGGCGATAGGCCGGGACCGAACTGTCAGCTCATCTTCCGTTGATATACCGAGCGCGCAGCATGTTCTCCTCGAACGCTCGTCCCATCGCGTTGATCGTTCCCGGCGAGTACACGTGTCCCGACGGCGTCCAGATCCAGGGCGACAGACCGAGCGCCGCCTTGTCCGCCTGCATGGCGATCGCAAAGCGGATAGCTTCGCCGAGCGACGGCCAACGATCCGCCGCCTTGCCGGACCATTGCTCGTTCGTCGGCCGTTGTTCCGCATCGCTCCAGACAAGCGTGACGTCGTCGTTGATCTGCATGGCTGTCCCCGCTTGCCGGTCGGACACATCTCGATGTCTGACAGGCAGGCATATCTAACGCGGGCATCTCGGGAAGGTTCACGGCCGCGTGAAGTCAGCCTTCCTTAGTAATTGCAACGGCTTAGCTGTCATGCAACCCAATCCGTCCCGCAGCATTCCGGCTTCGATCCCGAACCCGGAAGGTCCCATGCCGCTCGACACATTCGCGCCGTTCGTCCTGGCCTCGATGGCGCTCCTGCTGACGCCCGGCCCGACGAACACCATTCTCGCCGCCAGCAGTGCCGCCATGGGACTGCGCAGGGCCTGGATGCTTCCGTTGGCGGAAGCTGCCGGCTACGTCATTGCGATCTTCATGTTCGTTCGCGCGTCCGAACTCCTTGCGGACATTCCGATCGCCCTGCCGGCGCTGAAGGGGGTCGCGGCCGCGTGGCTGCTCTATTCCGCCTACAAGCTCTGGACGCAGCCGGTCGAACATCGGGTGCCCGCGGTCGGCGAGGCCATCAAACGGGTGTTCCTGACGACGCTCCTGAACCCGAAAGCCATGCTGGTCGGAACGATCATCATCCCGACAGCGCTCCCCAGGCAGGCCATGAGCGGCGTCCTGCTCTTCCCCTGCCTGTCGATCGCGGCCGGTGCGCTCTGGATGACGATCGGATCGGCGGTTCCCAGCCGTCTACGCCCTTTCGCCTACAAGGGCGCCGCCTGCATTATCGGCGTCTTCTCATTCGCGGCTGCCAGCAGCGCGGCTCACCTGATCTGAGGGCACCGAGCCGCCTCTCCGATGACTGGAGGCTGTCCCGTTCCCTCCGAAGTCCCTGCCCTGCCGCAGCCGACAAAAAAGCCTCCGCATCGCGTCAGCCGCTGCTTGCGGTCGACGCGAAGACCCGCTCGAGACACCACGCCACTCGAGCGGGTCGCCCTGTCCTAGCTATACGGGTGTCGTTCATGGAACGGTGCAGCACATCGTCGCTGTCGACGACAGAGCCGATGCCGCATGGGTGTTTCCCGGCCCACACAGCATCGCACGGGTCCAACAGGTGCGCGCGTCCCAATCAGGCAGATCCGCCCGATTGATGATTGGTGGCGCCGATCCGGCGGCGCCTGTATGCGGGGAGAAAGACGGCACCGCCGCCCAGTCCCGGTCGGAGCAGGCTGCAACGTCACCTCGCATCCCGACGCGACAGCAATCCTTCGGGTTTGCCCGCCGAACGACCGCGGGCCATTTACTGTTCAGCTCTTGCCACGCCAGGGCACCAGTTTCGTTTCAGCGAAACGCATGAGAAGCGTGAACCCGAAGGCGAGAGCCGCGATGATTCCGATCCCGACGAATACCACGTCGGTCGCGAGGAACTGGGCCGCCGACATGATCATGAAGCCGATGCCGCGGGTCGATGCGATCAGTTCGGCGGCCACAAGCGTGCTCCAGCCGACCCCGAGCGCGATGCGGATACCCGTGAGGATCTCGGGAAGGGCGGACGGCAGCACGACGTCGAGGAACAGTTGCCGGCGGCTGGCGCCGAGCGTCAGGGCCCCGTTGACACGCTCGATCGGCAACGCGCGCACGCCTGCCTGCGCCGACAGACAGATCGGGGCGAACATCGCGAGCACGAGGAGCGCGATCTTCGACGTCTCGCCGATCCCCAGCCAGATGATCATCAACGGCAGATAGGCGAGCGGCGGGAGCGGCCAGTAGAATTCGATCGGCACGTCGAACACGCCCTTGGCCCACCGGTTCAGTCCCATCAGGAGACCAAGCGGTACGCCGATCGACGTGGCGATCAGGGCCGCAGACACGATGCGCGTCAGGCTGGCCGACACGTGATCCCAGAGCGAGGCGCCGGCATAGCCATCCCGAGCGATGAGCACGAGCTGCGCCCAGACCTCGTCAGGGCGGGGAAGGAAGAGCGGTGAAACGAGTTCGAGAGTGGAGACGAGCCACCAGGCGGCGATGATGGCAGCGGCGGTCGCAAGACTGATCGCGCGCGTTGGACGCCCCTCGGCCCCGAACCCATGCATCCGCACGAGCTTCGGTGCGTCGGTCACATCCTTGTCCGACAGCGGGACATGGGCCCGAACGACGTCGCTCATGCTGCAATCCCTTGGATGTCCGAGCGATGGATGATAGCGCGCAGTTCCTCGCCGAGCGCAGCGAATTCCGGACGCGCCTTGGCCGAGTATGCCGTTCCCTGCGCGGCGAATTCGTCCACGAACTCGAGCGGCATGCGGGCGACGATCCGGCCCGGTCGCGGAGACATCACGATCACCTCGCGGCCGAGAAGGAGCGCCTCGTCGATCGAATGCGTAATGAGGAAGATGCGTTTGCCCGTGCGGTGCCAGACACTGACGAGGAGATCCTGCATCGTCTCCCGCGTCATGGAGTCCAGCGCGCCAAAGGGCTCGTCCATGAGGAGGATCTCAGGATCGGTTGCCAGCGCCCTTGCGATACCAGCTCGCTGGCGCATGCCGCCCGAGAGTTCGTAAGGATAGGCTTGGGCGAAGTCCTGAAGTCCGACAAGAGCGAGAAGATCCGCGGCCCGCTCCCGGCGCTCCGCTCGGGCAACCCTTGCGAACTTCAGGCCGAGCGCGACGTTGTCGAGCACGGTCTTCCAGGGCAGGAGCGTATCCTTCTGGAACACGACGCCTCGGTCAGCCCCGGGTCCGACGATCGGCCGGCCGTTCAAGGTGATCGAACCGCTCGATACGGGCAGGAAGCCCGCGATGGCGTTGAGGAGCGTTGACTTACCGCAGCCGGACGCTCCGAGCGCCACGACGAAGCCGTGGTCGGGAATGTCGAGGGACACCCGGTCGAGGGCATGGACCGCCCGTCCGTCTCGACCGGCGAAATGAATACTGACGCGGTCGACCTTCAGCATCGAGGGGTTCCTATCGAGGTGCGGAGAATGGGCAGGCCGACCGGGGGAGGAAACGGCGCGGCCTGCCCGGCCAACCGTCGTCAGTTCGTCAGCGCGACGGCGGCAGGCGTGACGAAGTCCGCATAGGAGTCGAGGACCCGGGACACCTTCCCCTGCTCTTTCAGGAACGTCGCCGTATCCTTCAGGATCTTCGCGGCGCCAGCGTCCTCACCGCCACCCAGCCACTTCGAGGAAGCCTGCTCCTCCGGGGTCAGAAGCGTGAGGTTCTTAAGGGCCGCTGCCTGCTGCTCGGCGGTGCCGCCGAGGAATTTGGCGAGCGTCTTGGCATTCTCGCTGTCAGGTCCCCAGGCAGCCGGATCCTGGCGGAACGAGGCATAGGTCTTGTCCACCACCCCGGCATAGGCCTTCAGGAACTCCGGGTTGGCCTTGGCGAACTCGCCGGCGGCAACCCAGGCCGAGAACGTCGGGGCCCCGCCTTCTGCGACCTCGCGCGAGGTAACGAGAACCTTGCCCCCCTTCTTCAATTCGGTCAGCGCCGGATCCCAGACGAACCCGCCGTCGATGTCTCCGCGATTGTAGGCTGCCACGATCTCAGGCTGCGGGATCGCGAAGACCTGGACGTCCTTCTCGCTCAAGCCCTGCGACTTGATGAGGGCCAGCAACTGGTAGTGATCCGTGGAGACCGGTGCTGCCGCGAGCTTCTTGCCCTTGAGGTCCTTCACGCTCTCGATGCCGGACCCGTTGCGCACGACCAGCGCCTCATCCGTCCCGGAGATCGAGGCGAGCTGGAACGCCTTCACGTCGAGCCCGCGGGACGTCGCCGCCGCGAACGGGCTCGATCCGACGTAGCCGACCTGAACGTCGCCGGATGCGATCGCGGCGAAGATGTCGGCTCCGGAATTGAACTTGCGGAAGTCGATCTCGTACCCAGTCGCCTTCTGGAACTCTCCGTTGGCGATGGCGACGGACGACGGAAGGGCATCCGTCTGATACCCGACGGTCACCTTCTTGTCGGCGGCACCGGCGCCAGTCGCCAGAATGATCGCGGCCATCCCCACGAAGGTCGCCAGCGACGTCCTCACTTTGCTCATTCTCTTCCCCTCGCGACCCGAGCGGCCTTCCGGGCCGCGTCCGTTGTTGAACACGCCATCAGCATCGTTCACGAGGGTTTGTTCGCCTAGGTATAATTCACCGAATTAGTAGATTTTGGAGAAACGAAAGTTCCGACGATCCGGTCTTGCCGTGGAGGTTCATCCAAGCGCCCGGTCGGGTTCCGGTCTAGTTTCCCATCGTCTCCCGGAATTCGAAAATCGGGATAATCGACAGGCCGGGTTTCGGCGTCGCAGGGAGTTGTCAGGATGGCTGCCGGAACCCTTCCCCTCGAGTTCTTCTGGTTTCTGCCGACATCCGGCGACGGTCGCTATCTGGGTTCCGATGTCGGGAACCGGCAGCCAGACAACGCCTACATGCGCGAGATCGCGGTCGCCTGCGACCGACTCGGCTTCGATGGCGTGCTGCTGCCGACCGGGCAGTTCTGCGAGGATTCGTGGATCACCGCAGCGTCGGTCGCGCCCTTCACGGAACGACTGAAGTATCTCGTTGCGGTCCGGCCGGGCGTCGCGACGCCGGCGCACTACGCACGGCAGGCTGCTGCCCTCGATCGGCTGACCAACGGACGTCTTCTTCTGAACGTCGTTGTCGGGGGCGAAGCCAAGGAACTCGCAGTCGACGGCGTCGATCTTCCCCATGACGAGCGCTACCGGCAGGCCGCCGACTTCCTGACGATCTGGCGCGGGCTGATGGCGGGCGACACCGTCGACTTTCAGGGTGACCATCTCTGGGCAAAAGGAGGTCGCAACGCGTTCCCGCCGGTCCAGACGCCCCATCCTCCCCTCTACATCGGCGGCTCCTCCGACGCCGGCATCGAACTCGCGACAGATCATGTCGAAGTCTACCTGACCTGGGGCGAGCCCCCGGCCCAGGTTGCGGAAAAGCTCGAGCGCGTCCGCGCGAGAGCGAAAGCGAAGGGGCGTTCGGTGCGTTTCGGCATCCGGCTTCACCTCATCGTCCGGGAGACGGAAGCCGAGGCCTGGGCCGAGGCGGATCGACTGATCTCCCACGTTACCGACGAAGCGATCGCGCAAGCTCAGGCACGCCTGGACCGCGACAGCGACAGCGTCGGCCAGCAAAGGATGTCCGCCCTCCATGGCGGACGTCGGGACGGGCTCGAAGTGTCCCCGAACCTCTGGGCAGGCGTTGGCCTCGTGCGCAAGGGTGCCGGGACCGCGCTCGTCGGCGACCCTGCAACGGTCGCAGAGCGGATTCGCGAGTACCAGGCACTCGGCATCGAGACGATCATCGCCTCCGGATACCCGCACCTCGAGGAGGCCTACCGTGTTGCCGAACTCCTCTTCCCGTTCCTCGGACGGATCACCGGCAACCGGGGACGCATCGATCCCGCAACGCAAGGCGAGCGGGCAGGATTCGCTTCGGAGTCGGGGATAGGATCCGCGCGACCGCCATCGTAAAGGTCGCCGCGTCCCCGCTTACAGCCCGACGTCGAACACCATCTGATCCATCGAGCGAGACGGCTCGGCGCAGCCGGCATGACCGACGATGCGCGCGGGAACGCCGACCACCGTGCGGTTGGACGGCACGGACTGCGTGACGACCGAGCCGGCACCGATGCGGGTACAGTGGCCGATGGTGACCGGCCCCAGGATCTTGGCTCCTGCCCCGATCAGAACGCCATGTCCGATGCGAGGATGGCGCCGGCCGTCGATCTCCTGCCCTTCCAGCGAGCCGAGGACGACGCCCTGAAGCATCGACACGTTGTCGCCGACCTCGGCCGTCGCCCCTATGAAGACGCCCGTTGCGTGATCCACGAACAACCCGTCCCCCAGCGGCACGCACGGGTGGATCTCGACCTGAAACATCTCGGTCGCGCGGTCCGCGATGTGCAGCGCGAGGTCGCGTCGGTCGCCATGCCAGAGTCGGTGCACGATGCGGTGCGTCTGCACCGCATGGAACCCCTTGAAGTAGAGCACCGCATCCAGCGCCACCTCACTGGCCGGATCCCGGTCGATCAGCGCCGCGAGGTCGAGGCGCAGCGAGCGGCGTAGCGCGGCGTCCTCTTGGTAGGCTTCCAGAAAGACGCTGCGCAGGAAGTCCGCCGGCAGGATCCCGCCGATGCGGGTGGAAAGGCGCTGGGCCATCGCCTCCTCGAGCGAATGTTGGGCGAGGATCGTCGCGACCACCATCGGCGCGAGCGTCGGCTCGCGCGCAAGCATGCTTTCGGCCTCGCGCCGCAGCCGCGCCCACCACATGTCGGTCGGGGCCGGCGGAGTGTCCGGTGCGATCGTGTCCGGTAGAACTGGTGAGAAGGCGCCCGGAACCTGCGGCATCTGCGTCATGGCTTCCTCCCGGATGATCGGATGATGGATGGCGAGGCTAATCGCGCAGCAGCGGCAGCAGCGCCTGCCCTTGCCGCTCGATCTCGCGCAGATACGGCGTGTCGGACAGGATGAAGGTCGTGATGCCGAGGTCGCGGTAGCGCTTCAGAGAGGCGGCGACTTCCTCGGCCGAGCCAACGAGCCAGGTCGTGCCGGCCCCGCCACCACCAAAGCGACCGGGGGCCGTGTAGAGGTTGGTGTCGAGAACGTCGCCCCGCGCCTGAAGATCAAGGAGCCGCTGCTGTCCCACCGCGACCTCGCCCTTGTGATCGTGCCACCCGACGCCCGCCGTCTCGGCCATCCGAGCGACCTTGGCCTCGGCATCGCGCCAGGCTTCCGTGCTCGTCTCGCGCACAAGGGTCGTGATCCGCAGGCCGAAGCGCAGCGGCGCATGCTCGCGCCCAACCTCACCCGAGAGCTGCTTCAGGCGCGCGATGCGCTCGGCAACGTCGGCGAGCGGTTCGCCCCAGAAGAGCTGCACGTCGGCTTCCGCCGCGGCGACGCGCTCTGCGGCGTCCGAAGCGCCGCCGAAGTAGAGGGTCGGATGCGGACGCTCAGGAAGGCTGGCGGGACGAGGCCGCAGGGTCGATCCGGAGAGCTGGTAATGCTTCCCGTCGTAGCGAACGTCGTCGTCGGTCCAGAGCCTGCGCAGGATCTGCATGAACTCGCGCGTGCGCTCGTAGCGCCCCGCCTTGTCGAAGGCGCCGTCGCCATAGGCGGCGGGGTCGTCGATGCCCGACACGATGTTCACCCGGACCCGACCGCCGGTGAGGTCGTCCAGCGTGGCCAGGGCGGATGCCGCCAGCGCCGGCTGCCAATAGCCCGGCCGGATCGCGATCAACGGCTCGAAGCTCGTGGTTCGGGCAGTAAGCGCGGCGGCCACCGTGAACGTATCGGGCCGCCCCCAACCTGCGCCGAGCAGTGCGCCCTGCCAGCCATGACGCTCGATGGCTTCCGCCTGCGCGACCAGCGTATCGAGGCTGTTGTGGCCGGGCTCGGCCGTATCGCCGCGATGTCCGGCAACGGACTGGTTGGGGATGTACCAGAGATAGTCCATTCGTGCCCTTTCGGCATGCCGGCTGCGATGCTTCCGAACCTGACGCGCGACCGATGGCCCGGACGATCCCAGAAAGGATCGAGGCATCCCAGGCCTCATTGCCCCTACTCGCGGCGGGTCAGTCACTGCGGCCCGGTCCCGCGACCGTTACGTGCGTCAATTCGAAAGCTCAGCCCCCTTTCATCCGCTGGATGATAGCCCGTCGGCATGGAAGAAACCCAGGTCAGAATTGCCTACCATACTGATAGAATGAGTAGGCTTTTCCTCGCGGCGCCTGTTCTCAGCTCGTAGTCTCCTCCTGTCGCATAAGCGGCGCCGACCGATCCCGATGGAGACGCCCCTGATGCCGCCTGCAAAGATCGAACGTCCGACACGACCTGTCGTTTCGAAGACCGTCGGATCCGCTCGTTGATGCTGGCGCGTCCCGAGACTGTCGACGTCGGGGTGGCCTTCGAGGCGCGAGGGCTGACGATCGACTTTCCTGCACAGGGGGGCACCGTCCGCGCCGTCGACGACGTGAGCTTCTCGGCGGCGGAGGGCGATCGTCTTGTTCTTCTCGGGCGCTCGGGCTGCGGCAAGTCGTCGATCCTGAAGTCTGTCGCAGGCTTCATCCAGCCCGTTGCCGGAGACATCCGGGTGAAGGGGCGCCGGGTGTCGGGTCCCGGACCCGACAGGATCGTGGTCTTCCAGGAGTTCGACCAGCTTCTTCCCTGGAAGACGGTGCGCGAGAACGTCGCCTTCCCCTTGCGCGTCTCGGCGCGGGCGGGCGGAAAGGTCCCGAAGGCCGAAGCCCGGGAACTTGCGGCCGAAGCCCTGCGCAAGGTCGGCCTGGAGCGGGTGATCGATGCCTACCCCCATACCCTGTCCGGCGGCATGAAGCAGCGCGCGGCCATCGCGCGGGCCCTCGTCACGAATGCCGACGTCCTCCTGATGGACGAACCCTTCGCAGCACTCGACGCGCTCACCCGGCGGCAGTTGCAGAAGGATCTCCTCGCCCTTGCCGAGGCGGAGCGCTTCACCCTCCTGTTCGTGACCCATTCGATCGAGGAGGCGATCCTCATCGGGACGAAGCTGCATCTCCTGTCCCCTCACCCCGGCCGGACGATCGCCTCGTTCGACACGTCCGAGTTCGGCCTCGGCAACAGCGGCGGGGCCCGGTTCGAGAGCGTCGTGCGGGAGGTAAACCATCTCCTCTTCGGCGCGACGCCCGAGCGGAGCCCGGTCCATGTCTGATGCGATCGCAACGACGACCCTGCCGCGACCGCGCCTGTCGAACGGATCCGCCAGCTTCCTGCGCAAGCTCGCGGTCCTGGCGCTCCTCGCCGCGCTCTGGCAGGCGGCGGCGCTGTGGACCGCCAAGCCGATGCTTCTTCCGAGCTTCACCGACACGATGCGGGCCCTTGTTGCCGGCATTCTCGAGGACGGGCTCCTCGCCTCGTCCTGGCGGTCGCTCACCGTGCTCATGAAGGGCTATGCGATCGCCGTCGCGATTTCGCTTGTTCTCGTCTCGCTGGCGGTCGCCAACGGCTTCGCCCGTGAGGCGTTGCGGACGCTCATCTCCATGTTCAACCCCCTGCCCGCCATAGCGATCCTGCCCCTCGCGATGCTGTGGTTCGGCCTCGGCGAGGCGAGCCTCGTCTTCGTGCTCGTCCATTCCGTTCTCTGGCCCTTCTCGCTCGCGACGCTCGGCGGCTTCGACGGCGTTCCGGAAACGCAGCGCCTCGTCGGGCGGAACTACGGCCTCAAGGGTCCCGCCTATGTCGCGCTCATTCTCGTTCCTGCCGCGCTTCCGTCCGTCATCTACGGGCTGAAGATCGGGTGGGCCTTCGCTTGGCGGACCCTGATCGCCGCGGAACTCGTGTTCGGCGTCTCGGCGGGACAGGGCGGCCTCGGCTGGTACATCTTCCGCAACCGCAACGAGCTCTTCACGGACAAGGTCTTCGCCGGACTGGTGCTGGTGATCGTCATCGGCCTCCTCGTCGAGGGCGTCGTGTTCCGTCTTCTGGAGTCTCTTACTGTCCGCCGCTGGGGCATGCAGCGCTGACGCGGCCTCCTCTCCCGACGCACTTCCTCATCTCCCATCAGCAGAAAGCCTTCTCCCATGAGTTCGCGTCCCGACCGCATCCCCACCCGTCGCAAGCTTCTCCTCGCGGCAACGGCCTCTGCGGCGCTGCTGACGGGTCTTCCCTCGGCAGCGCTGGCGGAGGGCAAGATTCGCATCGCCCAGCAGTTCGGCATCGCCTACCTGATCCTCGACGTCGTCCGGGACCAGAAGCTGATCGAAAAGCATGGCCGGGAAGCCGGGATCGACATCGAGGTCGAATGGGCGAGCATCTCCGGCGCGACGGCCATGAACGAAGCGCTCCTGTCCGGCTCGCTCGACATCGTATCGGCCGGCGTTCCGCCGGCGCTCACGATGTGGGACCGCACCAAGGGCAGCGGCCAAGAGGTGAAGCTCGTCTCGTCGCTGGGCTCGCTGCCGAACTACCTCATCACCAACAACCCGGCGGTGAAGACGCTGGCCGACTTCGGACCGAACGACCGCATCGCCGTCCCGGCCGCGGGCGTCGGCTTCCAGTCGCGCACGCTGCAGATCGAGACCGCCCGGCAGTTCGGCGCGGAGAACTTCAAGAAGTTCGACGACATCTCGGTGAGCCTGCCCCATCCGGACGCGACGGCCGCCCTGGTCGCGGGCGGCACTGAGATCAACTCGCACTTCTCCTCGGCGCCCTTCTATTACCAGGCGCTCGCCGCCAACCCCGCGGTCCACAAGGTACTGAGCTCCTACGACATCCTCGGAGGGCCGGCGACGTTCAACGTCCTCTATGCCACCGCGCCTTTCCACGACGAGAACCCGAAGACCTACAAGGCGCTCTACGCGGCCCTCGGCGAGGCTGCCGGCTGGATCGCCGCCAACAAGGACGCCGCCGCTGAGACCTTCATTCGCCAGCAGAACTCCAAGCTCTCGCCCGAACTGGTGCTGGAGATCCTCGACGATCCCGAAAACGACTTCACCATCACCCCGGAGAAGACCGAGGTCTACGCGCGTGAGCTGCACAAGCTGGGCGTCCTCAAGAACGAGGCGGCGTCGTGGAAGGACTTCTTCTTCGAGGAAGCCGCGGCCGGAAGCGGCAGTTAGACGCGAGCTCCAGCGCGGGTCGCATCGCGGCGGGGGGCGTCGATCGATAGGATTGGCCGATCCCCACCATGGAAGCGGAGGGACCGGCCCCGACCGTCGATACCGCGGTTCTCGACATGAGCGACAAAGTGAACTTCAGGGTGGAACGGCCTTTGGCGTGGACGCCCTGAGGGTCCGGCCGCGCGGCTTGCCCGTCGCAGCCTCACGCCACCGGTGCGTTTTCACGCCGTGATTCGACACGGGGTGGTCTGAAGGATGTTCGATCGTGCCGCCTCGCCGCAGCCGGCATCCCTTTTGCCAACGGTCCGGACCACGAAGACCGAAGAGGTCGCAGCGAGCGTCGATCGGCAAGCGTCGCCCCGGCCCTCGCCGAAGCGGCGGTCGTCACCCGTCGCTACGGCCCGCTTCGAGAGCGGGCACCGGACATGCGCGGACGGTCAGCCGCTTCGCAGGCTTCCAGCTGTTGGCCAAGGATATGGGCGACGAGTTCGGCATGGGCCGTGACCTGCGGCAGTCCCATCAACTCGCCGAACGTGCCGCGAGCCAGCGGTCCGGCAATGAAGAGACCGGGCACGACGGAGCCGTCCCGGCGCAGGGCACGGTGCTCGGCGTCGACATGCAGGCCGAGACCCACACGGTCGAGATCGATGAGACCCGCCTCGAAAAGCGAGCGAACCGGCTCTCGCTCCACGACGGCGCGATGGGCCGGGCCGGTCGTGTTGACGACGATGTCGAAGTCCCGGCTCTCGATCGCCCGTCCGCCGCGCGGTCGATAGGCTACGGTGAGCCCCGCGTGCCCCGGCTGCGAGGAGACGAGCGAGGCTGCGACGAGGCGGAGCCGCCCCTCCCCTTGCGCGCGGTCGAGGACCGCGGCCACCTGCGGCGCGATCCGGAAACGGTGGACGTCCCAGAAGCTGCGCAGCCGACGCACGAGCTGGCGTCGTTCCTGCTCGGGAAGAGCGCTCCAGATCGTCGGCCCTCCCGTCCGCAGGGCGTCGAGCACCGCGTGCCAGCTGATGCCCATCGCGGCCGCCTCATCGATGGCGTGGCGGGTGTTGCGCGTCAGTTCACGAACCGTGCGGGCCGGCGCCGACGTGAAGTCCCCGAACGGCTCGACCGCCGACGGGGCGTGGCCGCGCGAGCGCAAGCCGTTGCGCGACAGCATGAGGATCGGGCCGCGATGCCCGCGCCGGTCGAGCGAGGCGACCATGTCGGCGGCCGTCAGCCCGCTGCCGACGACGAGGACGCGCGCATCCCGTGACACCGCATCCAGCACGCCGGGCTCGCCGGGATCGACGACGAAGCGCGGATCGCCGGACAGGGCGCGCAGCGCCGCCGGCACCGCCGGCGGCGGATGCGTCGTCGCCACGACGAGGAGATCGGCATGGAGCACCCCGTCCGCCAGAGCGACATCGAACGTCCCGCCGGGACGGCGCGCGATCGCCTCGGCCGCCGTGCGGCGGTGGACGATCCGGCCGCTCGCGACGAAGGGCGCGAGGGCATCGGCGACGTAGCGCCCGAAGAGGCCCCGCTGCGGAAAGGCTTGGCCCGACGCGCTCACGGCGTCCGGATCGTCCGCGATGGCGCCGGTCGCCCGGAGCCAGCGCGCGAAGGCGTCCGGGTCCTGCGTGTCGAGGCTCATCCGGTCGGCGGGCACATTGATGCGATGGGCGGGATCGCGCGTCGAATAGGCGAGCCCCGCCCCCAGCATCTCGCGCGGTTCGACGACGACGATCTGCGCCCGCCGCCCCGCCGGGGACCGCGCGAGATGGTAGGCGACGGCCGCGCCGGTGAAGCCGCCGCCGATGATGGCGAGCGTCGTCACGACTGGCTGGCGATCCGCGTCGGACGGCTGTCGCCGGCGATCGTCTCGCCGAAGGGGCCGGTGTTGACCCCCGCCGAGCGCGCGCGCAGCGGATGACTGAGGGGCAGCCGCGGCAGGACGAGTTCGCCGAAACGGTAGGCTTCCTCGAGATGCGGGTAGCCCGACAGGATGAAGCTGTCGATGCCGAGGCGGCGGTACTCGTCGATCCGCTCCGCCACCGTGTCGGGGTCTCCGACCAGCGCGGTGCCCGCGCCGCCACGCACGAGGCCGACGCCCGCCCACAGGTTCGGGCTGACCTCCAGCTTGTCGCGCCGGCCGCCGTGGAGGCGGCTCATGCGAGCCTGTCCGACCGAGTCCATCCGCGAGAAGACCTCCTGCGCCTGCGCGATGGTCGCGTCGTCGAGACGGCTGATCAGGTCGTCGGCCGCTTCCCAGGCCTTGGTCGTCGTCTCGCGGACGATCACGTGGAGGCGGATGCCGAAGGAGACCTCGCGCCCCTTCTTCTCCGCCAGCGCGCGCACGGTCTCGATCTTCTCGGCGACGAGCGCCGGGGGCTCGCCCCAGGTCAGATACTTGTCGATCTGTTCGGCCGCGACGTCGTTGGCGGCTTCCGACGAGCCGCCGAAATAAAGCGGCGGATAGGGCGTCTGGACCGGCGGAAAGAGCAGCCGGCCGTCGGAGATGCGGAAGTGCTTGCCCTCGTACTCGACCGTCTCGCCAGCGAGCACGCGCTTGTAGATGTCGAGGAACTCGCGCGTCACCTCGTAGCGCTCGGCATGGCTGAGGAAGATGCCGTCGCCGCCGTTCTCCTTGGGATCGCCGCCGGTCACGACATTGATCAGGAGCCGGCCGTTGGAGATCCGGTCGAGGGTCGCCGTCATGCGCGCGGCGAGCGTCGGGGACTGGAGGCCGGGACGCACGGCCACCAGGAAGCGCAGCCGCTCCGTCAGCGGCGCGAGCGCCGAGGCGATCACCCAGGAATCCTCGCAGGATCGGCCGGTCGGCAGCAGCGCGCCGTAATAGCCGAGCTGATCGGCGCCCTGCGCGATCTGCTTGAGATACGGGAGATCGACCGCCCGGCCACCCTCGCTGGTGCCGAGATAGCGGCTGTCGCCGTGCGTCGGCAGGAACCAGAGGACGTTGATGGCGTCGGGAATGGAAAGGGGCATGGGCTCGGGACCTCCTCGATCGATGCGCCGGGCGTCAGACGGCCGCGCGATAGGCGCCGTAGCGGCCGTGGCTGTAGACGAGCGGATCGCCTGCCCCGAGGCGTACGGCCCTGACCGCGCCGAAGACCAGCGCGTGGCTATGATGCTCGATGATCCGCTCGACCTCGCAGTCGACCACGGCGAGCGCCCCTTCGAGAAGGCTCGCGCCGGTCTCGAGGATGGTCCAGTCGGCACCGAGATAGCGGTCGGCGCCCTTGGCGCCGCCACGTCCGGCGAAGCGGTCGGCGACGCCCTCCTGGTGTGCCGCCAAGAGGTTGACGCCGTAGTGGCCGAAGCGACGGACCACCGGAAGCGTCGAGGACGAGAGGTTGAGCGAGACCAGCATGGTTTCCGGCTCCATCGACAGGGAATGGGCCGAGGTGACGGTGGCGCCCGTCCGATCCGCGCCGGTGCCTGCGGTGACGACGCAGACACCGCCGACGAGGTGGCGCATCGCATCCTTGAGGCCGGGCGCGGCCGGGGGCGCGGCCAGCTTGCCGGCGTGGGAATGGCTGCGGATGAAGGGAGCGGTGATGGACATCACGAGACCTTGAGCGACAGATGGGAGGCAGGCGCGGCGGCAGACGCCGTGCGCGCAGACAGATGGGCGGACGCGCCGGCATGGCGCGGGGCCAGGCGATCGCCCTCGCCCAAAAGGCGGCGGCGCAGCGTGCCTTCGGCGTAGGCGGTCTTGTAGCGGCCCCTCGCCTGCAGGGCGGGAACCACGAAGCGGGTGACATCGTGCCAACATTCCGGCACGACGGTTCGGGTCAGGTTGAACCCGTCGATCTCGCCCTCGTCCACCCAGCGCGCCATTTCGGCCGCCACCGTGTCGCCGGAACCGACGAGGAGCGGATAACGGCCACCGAGCTTCAGTCCGTCGAGGAGCTGGCGCTTCGACAGGCCCTTGCGGCGTGCCGCGGCGGTAGTCGACTGGATGGCGTTGGTCGGGCCGTAGGCGATCTCGTCGTCGGGGCCGTAGCGCGAGAAGTCGATGCCGCTACCGGCCGCAAAATGCGCAAGACCCGCCTCCGGGCTGGCATGGGCGACATAGTCGAGAAGTCGCTCCTCGGCCTCGGCGTCCGTCGCGCCGGTAACGACGCTGAGACCCACGAAGATGCGGATGTCGTCGGCTCGGCGCCCGGCCGCGACGACGGCCGCACGAAGCTCGCGCGCGGTGCGGCGCGCGGCCTCCGGGTCGGAAGCCGAGATGAACACGCATTCAGCATGGCGCGCGGCAAAACGCTGCCCCCGGCCCGAGGTGCCGGCCTGAAACAGGACGGGCGTTCGCTGCGGCGAGGGTTCCGACAGGTGATAACCCCGCCCCTTGTAGTAGGGGCCGTCATGCCGGATCTCGTGGATCGCGGCGGGGTCGGCGAAGACGCGCGCGTCCTTGTCGCGGCGCACGGCGTCCTCGTCCCAGCTCGTTTCCCAGAGCTTGTAGAGGAAGTCGAGATAGTCGTCCGCCCGATCGTAGCGCTCGTCGTGCTCGGCCATGGCATCGCGCCCGACGGCTCGGGCTGCGCTGTCGAGATAGCCGGTGACGATATTCCAGCCGATCCGCCCGTCCGTCAGGTGATCGAGCGTCGAGAAGCGGCGCGCGAAGGTGTAGGGGTGTTCGACCGCCGTGTTGACGGTGACGCCGAAGCCGAGATGCTCGGTCACGGCGGCCATCGCAGGCACCAGCAGCGTCGGGTCGTTCACCGGCAACTGGATCGCTTCGCGCGCCGTCAGGTCGATCGAGCCGCCGTAGACGTCGTAGACGCCGACGATATCGGCGATGAACACGGCGTCGAAGAGACCGGCCTCCAGCGTGCGGGCGAGTTCGGTCCAGTAGCCGATCGTCGTGTAGTCCTGCGACCGGTCGCGCGGATGCGTCCACAGGCCGTGGTTGATGTGGCCGACGCAGTTCATCGTGAACGCGTTCAGAAAGATATCTTTGCGGGCCGTCATGCCGTGTGCTCCTCGGGTCGCGCCGCGGCGCGAGAAGCAACGGTGCGCAGGGAAGGTATGGTCGCGGGCGCTCTTCCGCCACGTCGAGAGGCCGGGAAGAGGGTCGCCGCGACAGGCACGAGCGGGTGGAAGCGGTTCATCGCCGCGTTCCCGGTCAGCGAGCGCGCAGGCGGCGGACGGCGAAATCGCCCGCAAATTGCACCACCGAGACCAGCGCCACCAGGATGACGATGACGACCAGCATCAACGTCGTGTCGAAGCGCTGGTAGCCGTAGCGGATCGCCAGATCCCCGAGCCCTCCGGCCCCCACCGCCCCGGCCATGGCCGAGGCGCCGATCATGGTGACGAGCGTCACCGTGAAGCCGCCGACAAGGCCCGGCAGCGCTTCGGGCAGGAGGACGTGACGGATGATGTGCCGCCGCCGGCATCCCATCGCCTGCGCCGCTTCGATCAGGCCGCCGTTCACCTCGCGCAGCGAGACTTCCGCGATGCGCGCGAAGAAGGGCGTCGCCGAGATCGACAGCGGGACGATCGCCGCCCAGACGCCGATCGTGGTGCCGGTCAGAAACCGCGTGAGCGGCAGGAGCGCGACGAGAAGTACGATGAAGGGCGTCGCGCGGAAGCCGTTGACGATCGCCGACAGGACGCGGTGCGCCACGGGCGCCGCTACGATGCCGCCCGGCGACGAGAGGACGAGGAAGAGCGCCAGCGGAACGCCGGCCAGAAGCGCGATCCCCGCCGAGATGCCGACCATCGAGAGCGTGTCGAGGAACGCCTGCTGGAGGCGCGCGATCATCGCGTCAGACATAGCCGAGAACCTTCGCCTGCGTGTTCGGAATGGCGTCCAGATCGAGCCGTCCGGCGCCGAGCCTGACGGCCAGGAGGAGGCGCCCCTGCGTGTGGCCGCCGATCCGCTCGAGTGCCGCGTCGACGAGGCGAAGGCTGCCGGGGAAGCGCGCGGCGAGGAGCGCCAGATCGGGCTCCGCCGCGCCGAGATAGCGAAGTTCGACCAGCGCCTCGTCGCCGTCCGTACCGCGCGGCTCGGGCGTCAGGCGTGCCGCGAGATCATCCGGCAGGCTGCGCGTCAGCGGTGCGAGCAGCGCCTTCGTCGCCGGATGGGCGGGCCGACCGAAGACCTGCCAGACCGGCCCGGTCTCGGCGACCTCGCCGCGATCGAGCACCAGCACGCGGTCGCAGATTTCGCGGATCACGCTCATCTCGTGCGTGATCAGGATGATCGTGAGCCCGAGCTTGCGGTTGATGTCTTTCAGGAGCGACAGGATCTGAAGCGTCGTCTCGGGATCGAGCGCCGACGTCGCCTCGTCGCAGAGAAGGATCTCGGGGCCGGACACCAGCGCCCGCGCGATGCCGACGCGCTGCTTCTGGCCGCCCGACAGGCGCGAGGGATAGACGCTCTCCTTCCCCTTGAGGCCGACCAGCGCCAGCACCTCGGCGACGCGCCGGTCGATCTGGGCACGTGGGGCGCCGGCGACGCGCAGCGGCAGGGCGACGTTCTCGCGCACGGTCTTGGCCGATAGGAGGTTGAAGTGCTGGAACACCATGCCGACCCGGCGCCGGAAGGCGACCAGCGCGTCGGCGCCGAGCGCGGCGACGTCCTCGCCGTCGACGAGGACGCGGCCTTCGGTCGGCGTCTCCAGCCGGTTCACCAGCCGCAGGAGGCTCGACTTGCCCGCGCCCGACCGGCCGATGATGCCGAACACCGAGCCCTCGGGCACCTCGACGTCGATGCCGCCGAGCGCCCTGACGTCGCCGGACGCGGGGCGATAGGTCTTGCCGACGCCCTCGAAACGCACCGAACCGGCGCGACGGCCTGCGAGCGGGCGCTCCGCCGTCCTCGACGCCTCGCGCGCGAACGAGGGAAGCGAGGCGGCAAAGCCCGATCGGGCGAGCGGAAGGGCGAGTTCGGACATGACAGTACCTTCGGATCGGAACCGGGACATGGGCGACGGGCCAAGCCCTCAGTTCTCCCAGGCGATCGTGTAGAGCTTCGGATCGTTGGCGAACGCCGTGCCGATCGCCTCGCGCACCTTGGGCGAGGTCTGGAAGATCTCGACGAACCTCGCGATGTTCGGGTCCGCGGCGCGGTCCTTGGCGACCACGAAGCGGATGGCGAACTGGCGATCGTCGATGCCGGAATAGATGAGGCCGCTCGCCGGATCGAAGGCCTTGGCCGCGACGATGAAGTGCGGATAGCCGAGCGCGAGGTCGACGTCGCCGGTGACGCGCACGAGTTGCGGCCCCTAGACTTCGGTGAAGCTGAGGTTCTTCGGGTTCTCGACGATGTCGTCGAGCGTGCCCTTGAAGCCGACGCCGTCCTTCAGCTTGATGAGGCCCGCTTTTTCCAGAAGCAGCAGGCCGCGCCCCTGGTTCACCGGATCGTTGGCGATGGCGACCGTTCCGTTCTCGGGGATCTCGTCGAAGCTTTTATGCTTCAGCGAATAGAGCCCGATATTGGCGAGCGTGCCGGTGCCCACCTCGGCACACTCGTAGCCGCGCTCGGCCACGGCGTTGTCGAGGAAGGGCTTGTGCTGGAAGTAGTTGACGTCGATGTCGCCGGCCGCGAGCGCGATGTTGGGTGTCGTCCAGTCCGAGAACTCGACCACCTCGACGTCGAGCCCCTCGGCCTTCGCCTCCTCGGCGGCCGCCGCGACGGAATCGGCATAGGCGCCAGGCGTGACGCCGACCTTCAGGGCGTCGGCATGAGCCAGGGAGGACAGCCCGAGGACGGCGGTGGCGATGCTGGCGAGAAGAAGCGTCTTCATAGGTTCCGGGCTCGAGCTTGCGGTGGGTGGCATCAGCCCGCGCTGTGCTGACGGCGTCGAACCTGCCATCAGGATAAGCCTTCAATATCTACCGACAAAGTATATTATTCTGTTTGCGTTCGACGGGACGGATTCCTTTTCCGGCGTCCTGAACCTCTCGGCGACGGAGGGATGCAGCACGCCCTGAGCGCCGCAGCAGGGCCTTGGATGGATCGCCGCGGGCGGCCGGGCGCGGCCGGCTTCGACCTGGTCCACTGGCTGCACGAGCATATGGAAACCGCGCCTATACGCGCGAACTCGACGCCTATGGCTTCGTCGGCGGGCAAGATCGGTGCGCCCCTCGAT
Source organism: Aureimonas phyllosphaerae (assembly GCF_047943035.1). Lineage (NCBI taxonomy): Bacteria > Pseudomonadati > Pseudomonadota > Alphaproteobacteria > Hyphomicrobiales > Aurantimonadaceae > Aureimonas > Aureimonas phyllosphaerae. The sequence goes on from NZ_CP181348.1 coordinate 172,477, forward strand.
CCGCAACATCGACCGGCTTGCCTTGTGCTCCCGTTCATCCGATCGGCCGCCCGAAATTTGCGTTCCGGCCATCGAAATGAATAAAATCTACCTGTTAAGTAGATATTAGCCGCGTAAGCTTTCAGGCATCCAGCGACCTGAAGGGTTCCGCTCATGACCGTCCGCATTCTCGGCATTTCCGGCAGCGTCCGCCGCCCATCGCGCACCACAACGCTGGTGGCGCAACTGACCAATCGCATCGCCCATGCGCTCGGCGGAACGGGCGAGGTGATCGAACTCGTCGACGCCGCGCCCCACCTCCTCTCGGCCTTGGAGCGCGATGCGCTTGGCGAGACCGGCCGCGACCTGATCCGCCGGATCGAGACCGCCGATGCGCTGGTCGTCGGCACGCCGGTCTATAGGGCCTCCTACACCGGCGCCCTCAAGCACCTCTTCGATCTCGTCGATCACCGAGCCCTCTCCGGCCGGCCCGTCGTGCTCGCGGCGACCGGAGGCAGCACGCTGCATGGCCTCGTGACCGAGCACCAGCTTCGCCCGCTCCTCTCCTTCTTCGGCGCGATGACGCTGCCGACGACGCTCTACGCCACCGAGGCCGACTTCGAGAGCTTCGCGCTCACCGACCCCGCCATCGCCGCCCGCGTCGAGCGCGCCGCGCGCGAGGCCGCTCAGCTGATCGCGGCGCGGCGCCGCGCCCCGACCGCCGTCCCCGCCCCGATCGCCATCGGCGGTTGATCCAACCGTTCCGCCAGGGAGAACCGACATGAGCCATTCCGACGACAACCAGCCCACGAAGTTCGCCTACTGGGTACCCAACGTGTCCGGCGGTCTCGTGATCTCGAACATCGAGCAGCGCACGAGCCACGATCCGCAATACAACGTCGAGCTGGCGCAGGTCGCCGAGGCGGCGGGCTTCGACTACGCCCTCAGCCAGATCCGCTTCACGGCCGGCTACGGCGCCGACGAGCAGCACGAGAGCGTCTCGTTCAGCCACCACCTCCTGGCGAACACCACGCGCCTCAAGGTCATCGCGGCCATCCTTCCCGGCCCATGGAACCCGGCGTTGGCGGCCAAGCAGCTCTCGACCATCAACATCCTGACCGGCGGGCGCGTTGCCGTAAACATCGTGTCCGGCTGGTTCCGCGGCGAGTTCCACGCGATCGGCGAGCACTGGCTTGATCACGACGAGCGCTATCGCCGGTCGGAGGAGTTCATCCGCTCGCTGCGCGGCGTGTGGAACGAGGACGCCTTCTCCTTCCGCGGCGACTTCTACCGCTTCAACGACTACGCGCTGAAGCCCAAACCCGTCGATCCGCAGCCGGAAATCTTCCAGGGCGGCTCATCGCGTGCCGCGCGCGACATGGCCGCTCGCGTGTCGGACTGGTACTTCACCAACGGCAACACGCCGGAAGGGCTCGCCGCGCAGGTTCAGGACATCCGGGCCAAGGCCGCCGAGAACGGCCGTTCGGTGAAGGTCGGCATCAACGCCTTCGCGATCGTGCGCGATACGGAGGAAGAAGCGCTGGCGGTGCGCGACGAGATCGTCGCCAAGGCGAACCCGGAGGCCGTCAACGCCTTCGGCCACGAGGTGAAGAACGCCGGCAAGGCGTCTCCCGAGGGCGAGGGCAACTGGGCGAAGTCCACCTTCGCCGACCTCGTCCAGTACAATGACGGCTTCCGCTCCAACCTGATCGGCACGCCGCTCCAGGTCGCCGAGCGCATCGTCGCCCTCAAGCGGGCGGGGGCCGACCTGATCCTTCTCGGCTTCCTCCACTTCAAGGAAGAGGTCGAGTATTTCGGCCGCACGGTGATCCCGCTCGTGCGCGAGCTGGAAGCCGCGGGCGAGGCCCGGGCCATCGCGGCCGAATAGCCCCGCATCGGCCGCCGGACGGACGGCCGACCCCTCCCATCGTCAGGACCACCGAGATGACGGCTTTCCTTCTGGATGTCGCGCAGGGCTTTGCTGCGCCGTCCGACCAGTCCGACGTGCGGGCCGAACCGCAGGCCGCACTCCTCGAGCGCGGCGGTGCGGCGCTCGCCCTGTCCGGCGTTTCGCTGTCCTTCGGCGGCGTCAGCGCGCTGTCCGGCATCGACCTCGCCGTGCGCCCCGGCGAAATCCGCGCGATCATCGGCCCGAACGGCGCCGGCAAGAGTTCGCTGGTCAACGTCCTCAGCGGCCTCTACCGGCCCGACCGTGGCGAGATCGGGATCGGTGATGAGAGGTTCGCCCGCGTCAGGCCGAGCCGGCTGGCGCATCTTGGGCTCGCGCGGACCTTCCAGAACCTCGCCCTGTTCCGCGGCCTTTCGGTGCGTGAGAACGTCGCTACCGGCCTTGCCCACCGCCGACGCGCCACCTGGCTCGGCAACGTCCTCGGGACGCCCGGCGCGCGCCGCGACGCGCGCGCCGTGGCCTGGGCGGTGGACGAGGTGCTGGCGGAGCTGCGGCTCGGCGCGATCGCCGATCGGCCGGCCGGCGCCCTGCCCTACGGCCTCCAGAAGCGGGTCGAGCTCGCTCGCGCGCTCGTAGCGCGGCCGAGGGTGCTGATCCTCGACGAGCCGATGGCCGGCATGACCGCGACGGAAAAGGCCGAGATGGCCGCCGACATCCGCGCGGCCCACGCCCGCCTCGGCTGCACGATCGTCCTTATCGAGCACGACGTCGGCATCGTCATGAGCCTGTCCGATCGCGTCGCCGTCCTCGACTACGGGCGCAAGATCGCCGACGGCACGCCCGCTGCCGTCTCGACCGATCCCGCGGTCATCGACGCCTATCTCGGCACCGTCCACGCGGAGGCCGCGTGATGACCGACGGTTTCGACTGGCTGTTCTTCACGGAAGTGCTCGTTGGCGGGCTCCTGTCCGGCGTCATGTACGCCCTCGTCGCGATCGGCTTCGTCCTGATCTACAAGACGTCTGGCGTCCTGAACTTCGCGCAAGGGGCGATGCTCCTCTTCTCGGCGCTGACCTTCGTCAGCCTCGTGGAGCGCGGCGTGCCCTTCGCCCTCTCGCTCGTCGCCACGCTTCTCGTGATGGCGCTCCTCGGGCTCGCGATCGAGCGCGCGGTCCTGCGCCCGCTCACCAATCGGCCGCCGATCACGCTGTTCATGGCGACGCTCGGCCTGTCCTACATGATCGAGGGCGCCGCGCAGCTTCTCTGGGGCACGCAGGTCCATGCCCTCGACCTCGGGATCGAGGACCTGCCGTTCGACGTCGGCGGCGTCTTCGTCTCCCAGTTCGACCTCTTCGCCGCCGCGACCGCCGCGACGCTGGTCGCCGCCCTCATCGCCTTCTTCCGCTGGACGCGGATCGGGATCGGCTTCCGGGCCGTGGCCGACGACACCTATGCCGCGCTCGCGGTCGGACTGAAGCTGCCGGTGATCTGGGCGAGCGTGTGGACGGCGGCGGGCGTTGTCGCCCTCGTCGCAGGGCTTCTCTGGGGCGCGCGTCTCGGCGTCCAGTTCTCGCTGTCGCTGGTGGTGCTGAAGGCCCTGCCCGTCCTCGTCCTCGGCGGCTTCGACTCGATCCTCGGCGCCATCGTCGGCGGCCTCCTGATCGGCGCCGGCGAGAAGCTCGCGGAGGTCTATCTCGGCGAATATTTCGGCGGCGGCATCGAAAGCTGGTTCGCCTATGTCGTCGCCCTCGCCTTCCTTCTGGTTCGTCCCGGCGGCCTGTTCGGCAAGCCGGTGGTGGAGAGGTATTGACCATGTCCACCATCGCTCCAGCTGGCATCGCGATCGGCCAGCCCGCGGTCCAACCCCGCCTGCAGGTCCCCCTCCTTCCGCTCGCCTCGCTCGTCGTCGCCTACGGCGTCCTGCCGTTCGTCGGCACCGACTACCTCTTCGACGCCCTCCTCACCCCGTTCCTGGCGCTTAGCCTCGCCGCGCTCGGGCTCAACCTCCTGACCGGATATGCCGGACAGCTCTCGCTCGGCTCGGCGGCCTTCATGGCGGTCGGCGCGTTCGCCGCGTTCAACTTCGACCTCCGGGTTCCCGGCCTGCCCATCCTCGCCTCGATTGCGCTTGGCGGCCTTTCGGCCTCGGCCGTCGGCCTCGTCTTCGGGCTGCCGAGCCTTCGCCTGCGCGGTTTCTATCTCGCGGTCTCGACGCTGGCCGCGCAGTTCTTCGTCGCCTGGGCGCTGACGAAATTCGGCTGGTTCTCCAACGGCAGCGCCTCCGGCGTCATCGACGCGCCGGTGCTGCGGGTCGCCGGATACACCTTCGCCTCGCCCGTCGAGCGCTACCTCTTCGCCCTGACGGTCGTCGCCGGGCTTGCGGCGTTGGCGTGGCGGCTGGTGAACTCGGCCACCGGGAGCGATTTCATCGCCGTGCGCGACGACGAGACGGCGGCCCGCATCATCGGCGTGCCGGTGCTGCGCACCAAGCTCCTCGCCTTCGCCCTGTCGTCCTTCGTGATCGGCGTCGCCGGCGCGCTCTGGGCCTTCGCCTACCTGCGCACCGTGGAGCCGCACGGCTTCAACCTCGATCGCTCGTTCCAGATCCTCTTCATCGTCATCATCGGCGGGCTTGCGACCCTTCGCGGCGCCTTTCTGGGGGCGGCGCTCATCGTCGTCTTCCCGCTTCTCCTGTCGCGCGCCGGCCAGTTCCTCTTCGGCGGCGTCTTCGACAGCGGCGCGCTGGAGATGACGCAGCGGATGATCCTCGGGGCCCTGATCATCGCCTTCCTGATCCTCGAGCCGAACGGCCTCGCCGCCCTTCTCGACCGCCTGACGCGGCGCCTTCGCTCCGCGGCCTGACGCCCCACCGACAACCCGAACAACAACGGAGCCGGAGCGGCGTCGCTTCGGACCACAGTTGGAGTCTGCCCCATGACAAGCCTCAAGCGCCTGCGCACCGCCGCCCTCGCCACCGCGCTCGCCCTCACCGCCCTCGGCATCGCCGCCCCCGGTTCGGCGCGCGCCGACGAGCAGTACTTCCCGCTCCAGAGCTATCGCGTCGGCCCCTATGCCGCCGGCGGCACCGGCTTCTTCGGCGGCTTCATCGACTACCTCAACCTCATCAACACCCGCGACGGCGGCGTGAACGGCGTCAAGCTCACCTGGTCGGAGGGCGAGACGCAGTACGAGGTGGAGAAGGGCGTCGAGGTCTACGAGCGCCTGAAGAACGAGCCGAACATCGCCGCCTGGAACCCGCTTTCGGTCGGCATCGCCTATGCGATGATCGACCGGATCACGCAGGACAAGGTGCCGCTCGTCACCATCAACCACGGTCGCACCGATAGCACCGACGGCCGCGTCTTCCCCTACGTGTTCCCGCTTCTCCTCAACCCCTACAGCGAGACGTCGGGCATCGTGAACTACATCGCCTCCAAGGAGGGCGGGCTCGACAAGCTGAAGGGCAAGAAGATCGCCGTCCTCTACCACGGCTCGCCCTACGGCAAGGAGACCATCCCGATCTACGAGCTGCTCGCCGAGAAGTATGGCTTCACGCTGACCCAGATCGAGGTGCCCCACCCCGGCAACGAGCAGCAGGCGCAGTGGCTGATGATCCGGCGCGCCAAGCCCGACTATGTCGTCCTGCGCGGCTGGGGCGTGATGAACCCGGTGGCGCTGAAGACCGCGCAGAAGACCGGCTTCCCCGTCGACCACATCGTCGGCAACGTCTGGTCGAACTCGGAGGAGGACGTAAAGCCGGCGGGCGACGCCGCCAAGGGCTACACCGCGATCACGACGCAAGCCTCGGGCAACAGCTACCCCGTGGTGCAGGAGATCGTGCGCACGCTCTACGACAAGGGCGAAGGCAACCTCGCCGACAAGGAGCGCATCGGCTCGGTCTACCACAACCTCGGCATCGTCAACGGCATCCTCAACGTCGAGGCCATCCGCATCGCTCAAGCGAAGTTCGGCCAGCGCACGCTGACGGGCGACGAGGTACGCTGGGGCTTCGAGCACCTGCAGCTCGACCCCGCCCGCGTCGAGGCGCTGGGCGCCAAGGACCTCTTCCACTCGATCAACGTCACCTGGGACAACCACGAGGGCGACGGCTACGTGACCTTCCAGCAATGGGACGGCGCCAGGTGGAACGTCGTCTCCGACTGGATCGCGCCGGACTGGGCACTGCTTCGCCCGATCATCGAGACGTCCGCCGAAGCCTATGCCGCCGAGAAGGGCATCACCCTGCGCACCGCAGCCGACGCCGAGACCGTGGCGAGCGGCAAGCAGGCGGCCGCGCAGTAGCGCGGCGAAGGGAGCCGCGTCCCCTTCGCGGCTCCCGCCCCTTTTTCCGAACCACCGGAGGCTCGCATGTCCGCTGCCGCACCGCCGATCCTCGCGCTCGACGCGGTCCACGCCGTCTACGACGCGTCGATCCTCGCCCTCTCCGGCGTGTCGCTCGCCGTCGGACACGGCGAGATCGTCGCGATCCTCGGCTCGAACGGAGCCGGCAAGTCGACCATCCTGAAGGCGGTCTCGCGCCTCCTCAAGGCCGAGCGCGGGCGGCTGACGGAGGGGCGCGTCCTCTTCGAAGGCGAGGACACCGCGTCGCTTTCGCCAGGCGATCTCGTGCGACGCGGCCTCGTGCCGGTGCTCGAGGGGCGCCATTGCTTCAAGTCGCTCACCGTCGAGGAGAACCTCGTGACCGGCGCGATCGGCCGCGGGTCCTCGCGAACCGAGGCGTCCAAGGATCTCGCCCGCGTCTACGCGACCTTCCCGCGCCTTGCCGAGAAGCGCCGGCTCGCCGCCGGGCTCGTGTCGGGCGGCGAGCAGCAGATGGTGGCGATCGGCCGCGCCCTGATGGGCCGCCCCCGCCTACTCGTCCTCGACGAGCCGTCGATGGGGCTGGCGCCCAAGGTCGTCGAGACGATCTTCGACGCGCTCGCCGAGCTCAACCGCCGCGACGGACTGTCGATCCTCGTCGCGGAACAGAACTCGGCGGTCGCGCTGCGCCACGCCGACCGCGCGGTCGTCATCGAGCACGGCGCATCCGTCTTGGCCGGTTTCGCCGCCGAGCTTCGCGCCCGCGACGACATCCGCGCCTTCTACCTCGGCCTCGGGTCTGCCGCCCCGGCCACCGCACCCCATCCCTGATATTTTAAGACAAGGAGCCCTCCCATGACGATCGCCGGACAGAAGATCGAAGCCGCCGGGTCCGCCGTTCCGGGCGTGCCGCGCCCGACCGCGCCCGCCCACATCATCCGGGACGACGCGGATGCCATCGCTGCCGCCCACGCGATCGCCGAGCGCATCCGCCCCGGCGCCGCCCGGCGGGACGCCGAGCGCATCTGGCCGGTCGAGGAGCTCGACGCCTATTCGCAGTCCGGCCTCTGGTCGATCAACGTGCCAAAGGCCTTCGGCGGCCCCGAGGTCTCCTACGCGACGCTCGCCAAGGTGATCGAGATCGTCTCGGCCGCCGATCCGTCGATCGGCCAGATCACGCAGAACCATCTCGGCGTCGTGGCCGCGATCCGCACCGTCTCGGACGAAGCGCAGAAGGCGCTTCTCTTCGCCGAGGTGCTGAAGGGCGTGCGCTTCGGCAACGCCTTCTCCGAGTTCGGCTCCAAGCGCGCGGCCGACTTCGAGACGCGCTTCGTCGACGCAGGCGACCATGTCGTCGTGACGGGGCGCAAGTTCTATTCGAGCGGCGCCCTCCTCGCCCACCTCGTGCCGATCGTCGCGCTCGATGAGGAGGGCCGCGCCTGGTACGCCATCGCCGATCGGAACGCCGAAGGTCTCACCGTGATCGACGACTGGTCCGCCTTCGGCCAGCGCACCACCTTGTCGGGCACCGTCATCCTCGACGGGGTGAAGGTGCCTAAGACCCATCTCGTGCCGGGCTACAAGGGCTACGAGGTGCCGACGGCCGACGGCGCGATCTTCCAGATCATCCAGGTCGCCGTCGACACCGGCATCGCGCGTGCCGCGATCGAGGACACGATCGACTTCGTGCGCACGAAGTCGCGCGCCTGGGTCGATTCCGGACTGGAGCGCGCCTCCGACGATCCCTACACGATCCAGGCCGTCGGCTCGCTGACCGTGCGCCTCCACGCCGCGCAGGCGCTGCAGGACCTGGCCGGCCACGCGGTGGACCGCGCGGTCGCGGACCCGACCGCCGAGAGTGTCGCGGCCGCCCAAGTCGCGACGGCCGAGGCCAAGATCCTGTCGACCGAGATCGCGATCGAGGCGACCAACAAGTTGTTCGAGCTCGCCGGCACGCGCTCGACGCTCGCCGAGCACGGCCTCGACCGCCACTGGCGCAACGCCCGCACCCACACGTTGCATGATCCCGTGCGCTGGAAATACGCGATCGTCGGCCAATACGCCCTCAACGGCGTCAACCCGCCCCTCCACGCCTGGAGCTGATTGTCTCCCCTTCGAAGGATTGTCCCATGTCGGAACACAGCTATAAGCTCGTCGAAGTGGTCGGCTCCTCGCCGGTCTCGATCGAGGATGCGATCTCGAACGCGATCGGCGACGCCTCCCGGTCGCTGCGGCACATCCGCTGGTTCGAGGTCGTCGAAACCCGCGGCCATGTCGAGGACGGAAAGGTCGCCCATTATCAGGTGACGCTGAAGATCGGTTTCACCCTCGAGAGCTGACGGCGCCAAGGCCCGCCGTCACAGCCATCCAACGGAGCGTTCCATGCCCGAATCCCGCTTCGCCTTCGTCAAGGCGCAGTGGCACGCCGACATCGTCGACCGTGCGCTTCTCGGCTTCACCGAGATCATCCCGTCCACCCGGGTCGACGTCTTCGACGTTCCCGGCGCCTTCGAACTGCCGCTGATGGCGCGCGATCTCGCCGCGACCGGCCGCTACGACGCGGTGGCGGCCGCCGCGCTCGTGGTCGATGGCGGCATCTACCGCCACGACTTCGTGGCGCAGGCGGTGGTCGACGGGTTGATGCGCGCGGGGCTCGACACCGGCGTGCCGGTGCTGTCGGTCTCGCTGACGCCGCATCACTACCAGGAAACCGACCACCATCGCGGCATCTTCCGGGAGCACTTCGTCGAGAAGGGGCGCGAGGCCGCCCGAGCGGCCTTGGCGATCGTGGCCCAGCGCCGGCGCCTGGCCCCTCTCCCCGTAGCTGCCGCCTAGCTGCCCGCTCAGCCCGGCGCCGGCGCGGCGTGTCCGCCTTCGGCTCCGGGCGACCGATCCTTCGACGTCTCGCCATGTCCGTCCGGGTGCCCCGTCTCGCTCGGTTTGATGCGGAACCAGGCGACGTAGAGCGCAGGAAGAAACAGGAGCGTCAGGACGGTTCCGACGATGATGCCGCCCATCATGGCAAAGGCCATCGGCCCCCAGAAGATCTCGCGCGAAATCGGGATCAGGGCGAGCGAGGCGGCGGCGGCCGTCAGCAGGATGGGCCGCATGCGGTGCTCCGTGGCATCGAGCACTGCGTCCCAGCGGCCCCACCCCTCGCGGATATGGTCCTCGATCTGCACGATGAGGATCACCGAGTTGCGGATCAGGATACCGATCAGCGCGAGCACGCCGAGGATGGCGACGAAGCCGAGCGGCGCGCCCGAGGGAACCAGCGCCGCGACGACGCCGATGAGGCCGAGCGGGGCGACGGCGACGACCATGAAGAGCCGCTGGAAGCTCTGCAGCTGGAACATGAGGATGGTCGTCATCGTCAGGAGCATCAGCGGCAGGACGCCTGCGATCGGCCCTTGCCCCTTGGCGCTTTCCTCGACCGCGCCGCCGACGGCGATCGAGTAGGACGCCGGAAGCTTGGCGCGCAGCGCCTCGATCTGCGGCGCCAGTTCCTGGTCGATCGTGGCAGGCTGCACGTCCGAGATCACGGTCGCCTTGACGGTGATCGTCGGCACGCGGTCGCGCCGCCAGATGAAGGGCTGTTCCATCTCGTAGTCGAAGGTGGCGACGGCGGCGAGCGGAATGACACGGCCGTCCTGTGTGTTGAGCTGGAGATTGCGCAGCGTCTCGATCGAGTTGCGCTCCTCGTCGCTCGCCCGGCTGACGACGTTGACGAGATAGATCGCATCGCGGATCTGGGTGGCCGTGGTGCCGCCGACGACGTTGCCGAGCGCCGAGGCGATCTCCTGTGAGGAAATGCCGAGCTGGCGGGCCTTGTCCTGCAGGACGTTCACCTTGACCACGCGTGCGGGCTCGTTCCAGTCCATCGTCACGCGGCCCATGTTGGGATTGCCGCTGACGATGCCGGCCACCTCCTGTGCCCGTTCGCGGACCGCCTCGAGATCCGGACCGCTGACGCGGTACTGGATCGGCCGCCCGACGGGAGGGCCGAGGTCCATCGTATGGACGAAGACGTCGGTTCCCACGAACTCGCGCTCGCCGATGTCGCGGAGCTTGGCGATCACGCGGTCTCGCGCCTCGACGTCGGGCGTCATGATGACGATCTGGCCGTAGTTCGGGCTCGACGGCTGCACGTCGAAGGACAGGACGAAGCGCACCGCCCCCTGGCCGACATAGGACGACCAGTAGGTGACGTCCGGATCGTCCCGCAGGTTAGCCTCGAAGCGGTCCATCTGCGCGCGCGTCTCGTGGATCGAGGTGTTCTGCGAGGCCGTCCAGTCGACGATCACCTCCGGTCGGTCCGAGGTCGGGAAGAACTGCTGCTGGACGAAGCCCATGCCGAAGATCGAGCCGGCGAAGAGCGCGACCGTGACGAGGATCGTCAGCCATTTGAAGCGCACGCAGAACCGAAGAAGCCCGGCGAAGACCCGCCCGAGCCAGCCCCGCTTCTCGGAATGCTTCTTCATCGACTTGGGCATGAACGTCACGCCGAGGACCGGCATGAAGAAGACGGCGACGATCCACGACACGATGAGCGACACCGCGATCACGACGAAGAGCGTGAAGGTGAACTCGCCGGCGGCGCTGCTGTTGAGCCCGACGGGCATGAAGCTCGCGACCGTGACGAGCGTTCCCGTCAGCATGGGAAAGGCCGTCGAGGTGTAGATGTAGGTCGCCGCCTTGTGGAGGTCGTCCCCCACCTCCAGCCGTGCCACCATCATCTCGATGGCGATCATCGCGTCGTCGACGAGGAGGCCCAGCGCGATGATGAGGGCGCCGAGCGAAATGCGCTGGAGCGAAATGCCCGCATACTCCATGACCATGAAGGTGATGGCGAGGGTCAGGGGAATCGCCAGGGTGACGATGAAGCCGGCGCGCAGGCCGAGGCTGACGAAGGACACGGCCAGAACGATCACGATCGCTTCGGCGAGGGCGGTCGTGAAGCCGCCGACCGCCTCCTCCACGACGTGGGGCTGGTCGGAGACCAGATGCAGCCCGACGCCGATCGGAAGCTCGGCCTCGACGGCCCGCATCTCGGTCGACAGCGCCTCCCCGAACTCGAGGAGGTTCGCCCCCGCCTTCATGCCGATCGCCAGCCCGAGGGCCGGTTCGCCCTTGTAGCGGAACAGCGCCTGCGGCGGGTCCTCGTAGGTGCGCACGATCCTTGCGACGTCGGACAGGCGAAAGAAGCGGTCGTTGATCCAGAGATTGACGTTGCGCAGGCTGTCTTCCGAGGCGAACTGGCCGTTGACGCGCACCGTGATGCGCTCGCCGTCGGCATCGATCGTTCCGGATGGCACCACCGCATTCTGCGCGGCCAGCGCATCGATGATGGTCTGCTGGCTGAGGCCGAGGGACGCGATCTCGCGAACCGAGAACTCGAGATAGATCACCTCGTCCTGCGCGCCGATCAGGTTGACCTTCCCGACATTCGGCACGCCAAGGATCTTGGCGCGGGCCGCTTCGGCATAGTCCCGCAGCTGGCGCGGGGAGACCCCGTCCGCGGTGAGGGCGTAGATGTTGCCGTAGACGTCGCCGAAGTCGTCGTTGAAGAAGGGACCCTGGACGCCCGAGGGCATCTCGGGCTGGATGTCGCGAATGAGGTTGCGCGCCCGCACCCATTGCTGCGGCACGTCCTCGGCCTGCGTCGTGTCGAGCAGGTAAAGGTAGACGGTGGTCGAGCCCGGCGACGTCAGGCTCTTGGTGTAGTCGATCTGCGGAAGCTCCTCGAGCTTCTTCTCGATCCGCTCGGTGACCTGATTGACCGTGTCCTCGAGACTGGCGCCGGGCCAGTTCGCCTGGATGATCATCGTCTTGATGGTGAAGTTGGGATCCTCTTCCCGGCCGAGGTTGAGGTAGGAGAGAGCGCCCGCCACCGCGAAGACGATCATGAAGTACCAGGCGAGCGAGCGATGCTGCAGGGCCCATTCCGACAGGTTGAAACCCTTCAACGCACGAGCTCCTGTTCGATCTTCACCGCCTGGCCCTCCTCGAGGGAGTTCACGCCGGCCGTGACGACGCGCATGCCCGCATCGAGGCCGGACGTGACGCGGATATCGCCGCCGTCGGTCGCCTCGAACGTGACCGGCCGGCGGGAGACCTTCGGCTCCGCCTTGTCGACGACCCAGACGAAGGCTCCGTCGCCGGCCTTCAGAAGGGCCGTCTCCGGCAGCCGCATCTCCCCCTCGCTCCCGCTGTCGAGCCTTGCATCGACCGTCGTACCCACGCGAAACGACGGCGGCGGATCGAGAAGGGTGATCAGGACGCGCCGCGTGCGGGTGGCCGAATCCGACCGCGGTGCGATCTCGCGGACCTTTCCGGCCGCTTCTTGGCGTGGATCGATCTGGAGGGAGACCCGGAACGGCTGGCCCACGCCAAGCGAGCCGACATATTCGTCGGGGACATCGACGGCCGCCTCGCGGACATCGGCCTGAGCCACCGTGATCGCGGCCTGGCCGACTTCCACGACCTGGCCGACCTCGATCGCGACGCTGGTGACGATCCCATCGGTTTCGGACAGGAGGCGGGTGTAGCCGAGTTCCTGCTTCGCCTTGTCGAGGGCGGAGCGGCGACTGCTGACAGCGGCCTCGGCGCTCGCCAGCTGCTGGTTCGCACTGTCGAGCTGCGCCTGCGGACTGGCGTTCAGCTGCACCAGCGCGACCTGCCGGTCCCGGGTCTTGCGGGCGTTCTCCGCCTGCGCCTCGGCCGCGGCGAGTTCGCCCTGCAGTGAGCGGACAGACAGGGCCTGCGCCTGCGGATCGAGCGAGGCGAGGAGCTCCCCCGCCTCGACGGTGTCGCCGACGTCGACGTCGCGGCTGACGACACGTCCGGCGATGCGGAATGCGAGGTCGCGCGAATAGCGCGGCTCGACGGAACCGGCGAATGTCGGCTCGGCCCGCGCCGACCGTTCCACGACGATCGAAAGAACGGGGCGCACGGGAGGAGCGGCCGGCTGTTCCTCGCCTTCGCTGCAGGCGGAAAGCGCGGCGACCGCCAGCGCAAGGGCGAGATGTCGGAGCCGGATCATGCGGAAGCGTCCTGCGCCACGTCGACGACCTGGCCTTCGCGCAGAAGCTGGGACCCGGCCGTCACGACCCGCTCCCCCGGCTTCAGGCCCGCTTTGACGAGAATGTAGCCCGTCCGGTAGCTGTCGACCTCGATGGAGCGCAGCGAGACCGCGCGCGTCGTCTCGTCGACGACCCACACGGCCGGCCCCCTGGCGTCAGCCGTCAGCGCCCTCCACGACAGCATCGCAAGATCCTGCCGGCGTCCCTGCCCGACCCCGACGACGGCCGCACCCAGCCCCATCTGCGGCGGCGGGTTCAGAAGCGTCAGGCGCACGCGAACCGTTCCGGTCCGATCGTCGAATGTCGGCGAGATCTCACGGACCCGCGCCTTCGCCTCGACGGCGGGATCGCTCACCAGCCGCACCGTCAGTTCGGTCGACGGCGAAGGCTCGTCCAAGAGAAGCGCCTCGTAGACGTCGAACACGGCCTCGCGCTCGCCGTCGTGTGCCAGGGTGAAGACGGGCTGGGCCGCCGCGGCGACCTGACCGGTTTCGGTGCGCCGCTCGGTGATGATGCCGTCGGCATCCGCCCTCAGCTCCGTGAAGGTCAGCTGCTCGCGCGCATTGCCCAGCGAGGCGCGCGCGCTGTTCAGGCTGCCTTCCGCGTTGCGAAGGTCCTCGCGCGCGTTCTCGAAACTGCTTCGCGTGGTGGACCCGCTCTCGAGGAGCTGCTGCTGGCGCTGGAAGGTGGTGCGGGCCTGATCGAACGTCGCCTCCGCCGAGGCGACACTGGCCTGCGCCGCATCGACGTCCGCCTGCTGCTGGGCCGGATCGAGGCGGGCCAAGAGATCGCCGGCGCGCACGCGGTCGCTGACATCGACGAAGCGCTCGACGACGCGGCCGTTGATCTGGAACGACAGCTGGCTTTCGACGCGTGCCGCGACCGACCCCGTCAGCGACAGATCCGCCGCGGTCGGCTCGAAACGGACGACCTCGGTCGCGACCCGCTCCGGCTTCTGTTCCGGTGCGGGTGCCTTGTCACCACAGGCTGTCAGCGCACCGAGCACCACCGCCCCGAGCATCGCCCGGCGCAGTCGATAGCCCGTGATCAAACGTAGCGGCATGCCCATCCGCATCGGCCCCCAAGACATGACGATGCCCCCACGGGGCGAGATGGGGCCAGCGACGCTCGTTCCGCTCGACCCCGACCCACCACGGCCAGCCCCCATTGAGCGCGGTCATATGCTACGTCTCCGTTCCTTTTCAATGGAGCGGGGTGACAGGCGAGACGACAGACCATGCGCCATCTCGCGGCAACTTGTTCCTCCGTTTCGTCCTTCAGCCAACAGGATTGATACGCGACCGTTCGATAAACTGCCCTAAGTCGGCTAGACCCGTTCCGAATCCCGCCCCCCGCGCCTTCGTCGCGCATCCGCCGTGACAGGGCCCACCCGCCTTCCAGCATCCACGACGCGTCCCGATGCCGCACAGCAAGCAACCGGCAGATGCCGACCGAACCCCGCCACCGCCGATGAAGGTCGGATCGAGGACGCGCGGACGGCCCTCACCGCAGGAAGCCCAGCAGCTGACCGAACTGATCCTGTCGATCGCGCGCCGCCTCTTCATCGAGAAGGGCTTCGAGGAGACCAGCATCGACGAGATCTGCGCCATCGGCAAAATGTCGAAGAAGACGTTCTACGCCCGCTTCGGGGAGAAACAGGATCTCTTCCGCGCGGTCGTCGGCGTTCTCGTCAACGAAATCATCCTCGACGCCCGCTCGAAGGTCGGAAGGCGCCCCGACGAGAATCTCCACGGTTACCTGACACGCGTCGCGCTGGATCTCCTGTCCTACGCCATCCGCGCGGATGTGGTCGCGCTGGACCGCCTGATGATCGCGGCAACGCCGAAGTTTCCCGGCCTTATCAAGACCTACGAGGGCGCGCGTCGATCGGCCGCCGATCTCATCGTGCCCTTTATCGCCGAAGCGCAAGCGCGGGGCGAGATCCGGGAGGCCGATCCGCACAAGGTCGCCGAGCACTTCCTCGGCTTCACCGTCATGGAACGCATGAGGACCGCAAGCTTCGGCGTCGAGCCAAACCATGTCACCGACGAGGACGTGGCCACGACGGCGGAACGCGTCGACGTCTTCCTGAACGGATACCTCCGCCGGATGCCCATTTAGCCGCAACGTCCAGCGCTGGCCGAAGGACAAGACGCACCTCACAGACGGCGAAGCCGCTCAGCCGACGTCGGGCCCCGGCGCTGCGCGGGTCTCCGCCCTCTCCTCTCGTCCCAGGATGCCGGTCGCGGCCGCGGTCGCCAGCGTCAGCCGGACCGCAAGGGCGATGACGGCCAAGACCGCCTGATCGAAGGCGGCGAAGGATGCCGCGCGCAGCGCTTCGGCTGCCGCGTCCAGCGGGCGAGCGGACGCAGGGCTCAACTTCGACAAGTCGGAGGATCGAGGCGCCCGCCTCGCCTTTCTCGCCACCGAAGGCGTCCAGACGCACCTGCCGTGCAACGTCCAAGATGATCGCGCGACAGTTTCTCTCGGGTGCCGCCCCGCTGCCTCTCCGGCAAACGTCCGATCTACCGCGCAACACCTCGGGCGCACTTGTCAGTTAGCTAAAGTCTTAAGTTTATCGTGCGACGATTGGAATGATCTTCCACACGTCTCGGGGATGGCGATGCTAAGGACCGTTCGGCAGAAGCTCTTGGCGATCAGCGTTGCGGTGCTATTCCTCATCGTCGGGGGCATGGGTCTGGGGCTCTGGTCGACGGGTCGGCTCGGCGCCGCGCTCGACGCGTCGGATACGGCCGGCGATATCATGCAGAACCATATGCAGGCCGACATGATGCACGACGCCTTGCGCGCCGACGTCCTGTCCGCGATCGTCGGGCAGACAGGCGAGTACAAGATCGACCTGGCGAAGGTGCGCGCGGAGACCGCGGAACACGTGGCCGACTTTCAAGCAGCCATCGAACGCAACCGCCAACTTGCCACCGCAGCTGAAATCCGCGGCGTCCTCGACGCCCTGACCGCACCGTTGCAGGACTACAGCGCGGCGGCCAGCACGATCATCGACCGTATCGGGCGCGGCGAAACGGTCGCGCAGCCCGTTCTCGACGACTTCGTGCACCGGTTCGACGTGCTCGCCGAACGCATGGAAGCCGCCTCCAACGCGATCGACGGGATGGTCGTTCGAGAGAACCAGAAGGCCGACGGCATCCAGTCGCTCAGCCAGCGCATCTTTCTGGCGCTGATGGGCGTCGGGCTCCTGTTCTCGGCGGGCCTCGCCGCCTTTGTCGCGTTCGCCGTCTCCCGCCCGATCCGCGTCCTGTCCAGCAACATGCGCGCTCTTGCCGGCGGAGATCTGGACGTGCGCCTTCATGGCGCGGACCGTCGCGACGAGGTCGGCGAGATCGTGCGCGCCGTGCGCGACTTCCAGACCTTCCTCACCGCCAGGGCGAGCAGCGAGGCGGAAGCGGCAAGCGAGCGACAGAGCCGCAAGCGCGAGAGCCTCCAGCGCCAGCATGCCCTCGACAACGCGAAGGCCGACGATCTTCGCGCCTTCGTGCATGCGGTGGAGGCGGGCTTTGCGCGCCTGTCGGCGGGCGACCTGACGGTGCGCATGGGCGAGGCCGTGGCGCCCGAGTTCGAGCCGATCCGCGCCCAGTTCAACCAGTCGGTCGCACAGCTCGAAGCCACCATCGGCGACGTCGTCCAGGCGGTCGGCGCGATGCGCTCAGGCCTGTCGGAGATAACGGTCGCAGCCGGCGATCTCTCCCAGCGCACCGAGCAGCAGGCGGCCAGCCTCGAGGAGACGGTGGCAGCGCTCGGAGAGGTGACGCGCGGCGTCGGCGAGACGGCGGCCCGCGCCGATTCCGCCCGCCAGTCGGCGTCCACCGCCTGCCGCGAGGCCGAGCGGGGCGGCGAGATCGTCGGCCGCGCGGTGGCGGCGATGGCCGAGATCGAACAGTCCTCGGCGCGCATCGGCAACATCATCGGCGTCATCGACGAGATCGCCTTCCAGACCAACCTTCTGGCGCTGAACGCGGGCGTGGAAGCCGCGCGGGCCGGCGAGGCGGGGCGTGGCTTTGCGGTGGTGGCGCAGGAGGTGCGAGGTCTTGCCCAGCGCTCGGCGGAGGCGGCAAAGGAGATCAAGGCGCTGATCGAGGCGTCCGGCCATCAGGTGGGCTCGGGGGTGGAACTCGTCTCGGCGTCGGGCCGCTCCTTGGAAGCGATTGTGGCCCAGGTCGGGGGTGTCGCGCAGTCGATCGCGGAGATGGCGGATGCGGCACGCGAGCAGGCGGTGAGCCTGCGCGAGGTGTCGGTGGCGGCGGACCAGATGGACAAGGTCACGCAGCAGAACGCGGCGATGGTGGAGGAGACGACGGCGGCGGCGCAGGCGCTGTCGGGCGAGACGGAAGCGCTGGCGGGGCTGGTGTCGGGGTTTGCGACCGGCCGGGGGCAGCGTGCGATGGCAGCACCCGCACGCACCGCCGCCGGCCATGCCGGCCATGCCGTATCATCCCGGCGCATGGCGGCCGCCGCGCCGATGCGCCCAGTCCCGCCCGCCCCGGCTCGTCCGGTCGCGCAGATGCGCACAGTGGGTCATGGCGGCGCGGCTCCGAAGGCCGCGGCCATCGAGGACGGCTGGGAGGAGTTCTGAGCGCTCCCGCCATCAGCTGGGACGTCACGACCCGGAACGGGTCTCGATGAGGGTGCGCCCGCTTTGCTGCGGCGGAGCCTCCTGCAAGGGAGCACTCCCTTGGGCCCAGCATCGGTGGTCAACCCGGCGATATGGCCGAAAGCAATCGTTTCGCGCGGAGACGGAAGGCGGATCACACCGGCAGGCTGCGAGGCGATCGCAAGACATACTCCTTGTCCGTTCCGTTTTCACCATACGGCACCCGCATCCAACTGAGTGGTGCAAGTTCAGAAACGGCCGACGACAGGGGCGCAAGACCGAATGTCCTTCGGTCTCCTCCTCCCGGTCGCGACATTTACTCAGGACATTGGTTGCGTCCCGACGGCAAGCGGCTGCGATCGGCCGGTTCGCCGCGGTAACCAACCCCTTCGATATTTCCGGTTTGTTAATCATGACCGTCTGTCACGCGGATGCCTCGGCCGATAGCGTCCCGGACAGAACGACGCCGAGCCTGCGCGTCGCGGGAGACAACCTGACATGGCCGCCACGCTCACCCGCTCCTTGAGCTTCGATCCCGCATCTTCGACGCTCAACGTCAAGGCGACGGCCTATGTCTCGCCGTATACCGATCCGGTGACGCATGTTCCAGCGAAGAGCTTCTACTACAATGCGTCGCTCGATCAGACGGTCGTCCAGAGCGGCCTTTCGGGCGGCACGGCGACCATCGCCTTCTCGAAGGGTCTCGGTCAGGGCCTCCACTCCCTCGACATCTTCGCTGGCAACGCGACGAGCGGTGAACGCGTCTCCTTCGGCGCCGACATCACGGTCGCGACGGCCGCGTCCAGCGGGCAGACGATCTTCGGCGAGGACGACACGATCGGCTCGACGCGGGTGGACTACGCCTATGGCAGCCAGCACGGCGATGCCTTCTTCATGGGCCAGAACGACGATACGGTCTTTGGCTACGGCGGCAACGACTACATCGACGGCGGCACGGGTGCCGACAGCCTGGTCGGCGGTCTGGGCGACGACGTCTACCTCGTCGACAACGCGGGCGACGCGACGGTCGAACTCGCGGGCGAAGGACGCGACACCGTTCTGTCGACGATCAGTTGGACACTGTCCAAGAACGTCGAAGACCTTCGGCTGGGCGGTGATACCCCTTTGTCCGGCACCGGCAATGAGCTCGACAACCTGATCGTCGGAAACGACGGGACCAACGTTCTCACCGGCCATGCCGGGAACGATACGCTGGAAGGCGGCGGGGGCCACGACACCCTTCTCGGAGGCGCCGGCAACGACACCCTCGACGGGGGCGCCGGGGCCGATCGCATGGAAGGCGGCGCCGGCAACGACACCTACATCGTCGACATGGTGAAAGGCATCTACACGCCGATCGGCGATACGGTCGTGGAAGCGGCCAGCGCTGGTATCGATCGGGTCTACGCGAACGTGACCTTCCAGCTCGGCGCCAACGTCGAGCACCTCCACCTCACCGGCCAAGGTAACATCAACGGCTTCGGCAATGCCCTGGCGAACGAGATATCCGGGAACGACCGCGACAATTTCCTGTTCGGCGCCGAGGGAGCCGATACGCTGCGGGGCGGCGCGGGGCAGGATACGCTCGACGGCGGCGCCGGCAACGACCGGTTGAACGGCGGCGCCGGCCAGGATCGGCTTGTGGGCGGAGCCGGCAGCGACGCCTTCGAGTTCCAGTCGGTGACGGATTCCCCCTATGGCGCCGGCAATGCCGACCAGATCGACGACTTCGTGAAGGGCTCCGACCGGATCGACGTGTCCGCGATCGATGCGAACGAGGTGCTGGCCGGCAACCAGGCGTTCCGCATGGATACGGACGGGATCCTCGCCGTCGGCGAGATCGGTCAGTTGAAGGTCGGCGGGATGACGATCCTGACCATCAACACGGCAGGCGACGCCACCCCTGAAATGATGATCATGGTGCAGGGCCAGCATACGTTTACGTCGGGCGACTTCTGGCTCTGACGAGCCCCCTGCCCTTCCGTACCGCGGCGGGCAGGATCGAACAGATCCCGCCCGTCGATCCGTGCCTGTGGCAAGGCGGCGGCCGCCGGCCGCAGGAATGTCCAGCATCAACGCGACAGGCCCGCCGCGGCGGACCGGGCGGGCCTGTCGATCATCGTCTTCGCGGCAGGACGCCGGCGAAGCTGCGCCTCGTCAGAACTCTTGCCAGTTGTCCTGAAGCGCGGCGAGGGCTGCGTTACCTTGCGCGACCGGCTTCATCTGGACGACGGGACGGGCCGCCGGGGCGGCACGCTTGGCGACGTTCGCGGTCCGCTGTGTCGCGCGCTCGCTCTGGCGGGCATGGTTGGCGGTCGCCGCCGTCCTGAACTCGGCAATCAGGCGCGCAAGCTCGTCCGTCTCGTTCGCCAGCGTCTGCGCGGCCGCCGTCGCCTGCTCGACCATCGCCGCGTTCTGCTGCGTGACCTTGTCCATCTGGTCGGCCGCCGTCGACACCTCACGCAAGGACACCGCCTGCTCCTGCGCCCGGCGCGCGATCTCCGAGACGACGCGGCTGACGTCGCCGACCTCGCCGATGATCTCGGCAAGGCTCTTGCCCGAGGCCGAGACGAGCTCAACGCCCGAGGCCACCTGCTCACCCGACGCCTGAATGAGGTCCTTGATCTCTTTGGCCGCCTCCGCCGAGCGCTGCGCGAGCCCGCGCACCTCCTGCGCGACCACCGCAAAGCCCCGACCCGCCTCGCCGGCACGCGCGGCCTCGACGCCCGCGTTGAGCGCCAGAAGATTGGTCTGGAAGGCGATCTCGTCGATCACCGAGATGATGTTGCCGATCTTCTGGGACGACTGCTCGATCGTGTGCATCGCCTCGACGGCGCGACCGACGATCTGGCCGCCTCGCTCGGCGTTGCGCTGCGCACTCTCGGCACTCGTCTTCGCCTTGTCCGCATCGCGCGCCGTCTCGTTCACCGCACGCGTCACCTCACCGAGCGCCGCGACGGTTTCTTCCAGGCTCGCCGCCTGCTGCTCGGTGCGCTGGGCAAGGTCGTTGGAGGCGACGTTGATCTCCGTCAGCCCTGTGCGGATCGAGCCGATCGAGCCGACGACGGCGCCGATCGTGTGCTCGAGCTTCCCGACCGATGTGTTGAACTGGTCGCGAATGGGTTCGTAGACCGGCGCCACCGGCCGGTCCATGCGCGCGGTCAGGTCGCCCACGGCCAGCCGCGAGAAGCCGGTCTCGATGTCGGCGACGAAACTCGTCAGTTCCTCGGCCTTGGCGCGATCGGCCCGCGCCTGCCGCTCCGCCTCGTCTCGCCGGCGCTCACGCTGGACGGCCGCCTGCTCCTCGAGCTGCACTTTCTCGATCGACGCCTGCTTGAACACTTCGACCGCATGCGCCATCGCGCCGATTTCGTCGGACCGCGACTGGCCCTCGACCGATGCGGACAGATCGCCGGCCGCAAGCGTGCCCATCGTGCCCGTCAGCCTTTGGATCGCGACGCCCAGGCGGCGTGCGAAGATCATGAAGCCGATGAGGGCAAGGGCCGAGATCGCGACGGTGCAGGCCAGCATCGTCCACATCGCCGACCTGGCGGCCTGGACGACCGGCGTGACGTTCGTCGCCAACTCAAGGACGCCGATCTTCTGGCCGGAGAAGTCGTTGAGCGCCATTCCCGTGACGGCGTACGAGACATCGCCGGCTTCGACGACATGCTCCGGCGCGTTGCCCTCGAGGACGGCGCCGAGGTCGTCTGCCGAAAGCAGGCCGCCGTTCGACAGCGTCGAGGCCTGCATCTTGAGCTGCCCATCGCTCAGGACCTGAACCGTCAGGGCGCCGTCGACGGCTTTTGCGAGATGAGCGAAGTAGTCTTCCGTCAGCATGGTCCCGACGTCGACGACGCCGACGACGGAGCTGCCGCGCCGGACCGGCGCGCTCGCAAAGACACTGACGGCGGTACGGCCCGGCTCGATGCCGGCGGTCAGCTTGCCCTCGCGCAGCGCCGTCTCGACGGTGCGGCGACGGCCCTTCATCTGGTCGCCGAACTTGTCCGGCGTGTGGATGCGGGCGACGACCGTCGTGGACGGATCGACGAATGTCATGAGCTGCAGGGAGCCGCTCGCGATGATGTCGGGCAGGCTCGCGGCGTAGCGGGCGACGATCTGATCGCGCTGACCGGTCTGGATGAGGTCTGCCGTTTCCGGCTCTCCGGCGACGGCGAGGGCCAGGGCGGAGGCTGCGCGTTTCTGTGCATCGATATCGGCCAGTACGAAGCCGAGATCGTTCCGCAGTTCCGCCCGGATCGCCTCCTGGTTCATCTGCGTCTGGCGATACCAACCGAGCCCGCCGATGGCAGCACTGGCAAAGAGGACGGCCGCGAACCCGCAGGCAGTGATCGAAACCCAAAGCGGCCGCTTCACCCCGGCCCTGTGCGTGGACATGTCATCCTCCCGGCGCATCTCCGGACGAACGCCAACCCGGCGTCGCGGACAGCCCGCGAGATGCAAAGGACGATAGACTTATGATATCCGGCTGAAGCGGTTGTTAAGTTCGCCGCACTTACGAGCCTGCCTCATCATTTTGCAAACGCGATCGATCGGTTCCCGCCCACCGCGCCCGGCACGCTGTTTCCCCGGCGCCCGTCGCGCCCCCGATGGGGAAAGCTGCGCCGCTCGGCCTGCGGGCTACGCGGAACCGGCGAGTTCGGACTGGAGCCGCCTGCCGAGCCCTCAGCCCGCGAGCGGCACCGTGTGGTCGGCGGACCAGGAAAGGGTCACCGGCTCCCCAGGGCTTCGCAGGCGAGCGTCGCGGTTCTGGGCGAATATCTTCAGGCGGAGGCCGCCCGCTGCCTCCGCTTCGTAGGTGATCGCCGTTCCCGAATAGATCGAGGCCAGGATCACCGCCGACAGCTGGTTTGCCGGGGGCTGCGTGCCATGGCCGCCGTCGCCCGACGCGTCCCGGATCTCGATCTTCTCGGGACGCACGGCCAGCGTCACGGAATGGCCCGCAGGCGGCAGCGCGATGGCGCTGGCGATCCGCTGCCCGTGCGCCGAGACGGTCCCTTCCGCCTCGACGGTGCCCTGCAGGAAGTTCGTGTCGCCGAGGAATTCCGCGGCGAAGCGATTGGCGGGACGCTCATAGACTTCGGTCGGCTCGCCGATCTGGACGATGCGGCCGCGATCGAGGATCGCCACCTTGTCCGACAGGGTCAGCGCCTCTTCCTGGTCGTGGGTCACGAAGATGGTTGTCAGCCCGCTCTCGCGCTGGATGCGCACGAGTTCGACCTGCATCTCCTGGCGCAGCCGTCGGTCGAGCGCCGAAAGCGGCTCGTCGAGAAGGAGGACGCTCGGGCGCGTGACGATGGCGCGGGCGAGCGCCACGCGCTGCTGCTGGCCGCCCGAGAGCTGCTTGGGCTTGCGGGTCCCGAACCCGGGCAGGCGGACCATCTCGAGGGCGCGCTCGACCTCGCGCCGGGCCGCCTCGCCTTTGATGCCACGTCGCGCCAGACCGAAGGCGACGTTGTCGGCGACGCTCATGTGCGGGAACAGGGCGTAGGACTGGAACACCATGCCGATGTTGCGGTCCCAGACGGGAACGCTCGTCACGTCACGGCCGCCGATCGTCACCGTCCCCCGGTCGGGGATGACGAAGCCTGCAATGATGCGCAGCAGTGTCGTCTTGCCGGAGCCCGAGGGGCCGAGGAGGCTGGTGAAGGAGCCTTGCGGGAAATGGGTGGAGATGTCCGACAGGACGTCCACCTTCCCGTAGCTCTTCGCCACTGCGGATACGTCAACGGCGGTCACGGGGGGCTCCTGGTCTGGCGAAGAGGGAGAAGAGGAGGAAGAGCACCATCGAGCCGCCGAGAAGGATCGTGCAGATCGCGTTGATCTCGGGCGTGAAGCCCTTGCGGATGGCCGAGTAGATTTCGACCGGCAGGGTCGAGAAGCCGGGCGTCGCGAGGAAGTAGGAGACTACGAACTGGTCGAGCGAAACGGCGAAGGCGAAGAGCGCCGCGCCGACGATGCTGGGCAGGAGCAGCGGCAGCGTCACGCGGAAGAAGGCGGACACCGGCCGCGAGCCGAGGCTCATGGCCGCTTCCTCCAGATCGGTGCGGATCGTCGTCAGGCCCGTGCCGACGACGAGGACGACATAGGGGATGGCCAGCGCCACATGGCCGATGAGGATCGCGTGGAACCCGCGCCCGATGCCGGTCCAGAAGAAGAAGACGAGCATGGCCGTGCCGGTGATCAGCCAGGGAATCGCGATCGGCGGCAGGAGAGCCAGGCGCAGCAGCGTCTTGCCTCGGAACTCGCGCCGCGACAGCGCGACGGCCGCGAGCGTGCCGAGGCCGGTCGCGATGGCCGACGTGATCAACGCGATGAAGACGCTGTTCCAGCTGGAGCGCAGGAGCTTGGCGTTCTCGCCGAGCGCCGCGTACCAGTGGGTCGTGAAGCGGAAGGGCAGCGCGTAGAGCGGCGACTCGTTGAAGCCCATCGCCACCAGCACCGCGATCGGCAGGTAGAGGAAGACGAGGATCACGACGAGATAGGTGCGGGCGGCGAGTTTCACGGGGGCCCCCTCCTCAGACGGCCGCGTTGCGGCGCAGGACGCCGGAGAAGGTGGCGAAGACAGCCAGCACCACGGCCAGGATGGTGAAGGACAGGGCGGCGCCGAGCGGCCAGTTGAAGGCCGCCGTGAACTGCTCCTCGATCACCGTGCCGAGCGTGACGCCGCGCGTTCCCCCGAGGATGCGCGGCTCCATGAAGGCGCCGATGACCGGCACGAAGATCAGGATCGCGCCCGAGATGAGGCCGGGGGCGGCCAGCGGCACCAGGATCTTGAAGAGGATGGTCCACCAGCGGGCCCCGAGGCTCGCCGCCGCCTCCAGGATCGCGTCGTCGATCGCAAGGAGCGCGACGTAGCAGGTCAGCACCATGTAGGGCAGGTAGCCGTGGACGAGGCCGAGCACGATCGCCGGGAGCGAATACAGGAAGCCGGCCGAGGGGGCGTTGGCGAAGACGGTGCGGATCGCGGTGTCGAGGAAGCCGCCCTCGCGGATCACCATGGTCCAGGAGAAGACGCGCACGAGCCCGTTGGTCCAGAACGGCAGAATGACGAGGATCAGGAGCGTCTCGCGGGCCCGCCCGGCCGTCGCGCGCACGAGCGCGAGGGCCGCGAGGAAGCCGAGGACGGCGCAGATCGCGGTCGTCCAGAGCCCGATCAGGAGCGATGTCCAGGCGACGCCGACGAGATAGGGCTGGTCAATGAAGGCGCGGTAGTTCTTCAGCGTGAAGAACACCTCCTTCTTGCCCATCGGCGTCCCGCTGAGAAAGCTGAAGACCAGCATGGCGCCGAGCGGCAGGAGAACGGCGAGGGTCAGCCAGGCGTAGGTCGGCAGGAGCATGGCGACCGTCGCCATCCAGGGCGGCAGCCGCCCGGCGCCCCCTCCGGCCGCGACGGGGTCGCGGCCGGAGTTGATGTCGGAACCGATGGCGGCCTCAGCCGGCATAGGAGGCCTTCACTTCCTGCCAGAGGTTGCTGAAGGCCTCGCGGCGCTCGTCGGGCTGCGGCGCCATGATCGTCATCGCGTCGAGGTACTTCGGGTCGTGGACCTTGCGGTTGAGGTCGTCTGCGGGAAGCTTGTCCATCGCGGCCGTGTTGGCGGAGGCCGGCGCGCCGACCTTGGTCGCCCAGTCGAAGTAGAAGGCGGGGTCGATCATGTAGTTGATGAAGGCGAGCGCGTTGTCCTTGTTCTCGCTCGTCGTCGGGATCGCCAGCGTGTCGAGCCAGCCGACCGCCCCTTCCTTCGGGACCACGAATTCCACGGGCAGCTTGAAGTTGCGCTTGGAGCGGACCGAGGCGCCGGACCAGTAGACGGAGAGGTCGAACTCGCCGGCCGAGAAGGCCTTGTTCCACTGGTCCTCGCTGGTCCAGATCGTCTTCACGTTGGGCTTCAGGGCCTTCAGCCAGTCGCCGACGCTCTTCAGGTCCTTCGGGTCGTTCATGTCCTGGCCGGTCATGAAGGCGCCGATGGCGACCGCCGTGACGGCGTCGTCGAAGAGACCGACCTTCCCGGCATAGGCGGGATCGGCGAGAGCGCCATAGCTGTCGGGCCGCGGCTTGCCGTCGCGCACGGCGAGCGCGTTCATGCCCCAGACCCAGGGAACGCCGTAGTGCTCGCCGTCGAGCGTGAAGTTCGGATGGTCGGCGAGCTTTGCCGGCACGCCGGCGGCGTTCGAAACCTTGGAAAGGTCGATGACGTCGAGGAGGTCCTCGGCGGTCGCCTGCTGGGTGCGGGCGCTGTTGACGACGACGACGTCGTAGGCGCCCGGGTTGGTCCGCAGCTTCGTCAGCATCTCGGATTCGGCATTGTAGTAGTCGTGGACCACCTCGATGCCGGTCTTCTCCTTGAAGGCCTCGACGGCCCACTTCTCGTCGGTGCCGTAGCCCTGCCAGTTGAGGACGGTCACGGTTCCGGCCGCCCTTGCGGGGCGGAGGCCCGCGCCCAGCCCCGAGATCGCCAGGGTGCCGGCGCCCATGATGGTTAGGAAATCGCGTCTGTTAGGCTGCATGTCGGTCGCTCCGGTTGGATGCGGGGAAAGGTTCATGCGTCGGCGATGGGCACTCTATTCAGGGACGGGGTCCTCTACTTCGACATCCGGTGTCGCGGTGGCCGCTTCGCCGGAATCGATCGTCTGGAGACGTTATTCCAGCACCATGTTGCGGCTTTCCACATCGATGAGCGAGATGGACACGGCCGCGATCACCAGCAGCGTCGATATGCTGAAGAGCGCCATGGTGAAGTTGGAGGCCATCAGCGGCGCGATGATGGAGGGGGCGAGAAGGCCGCCCACCCGTGCCATGGCGCCGGCCAGGCCCATGCCGCTCGCCCGCAGGCTCGTCGGATAGATCTCCGGCGTGAAGGCGTAGAGACCGCCCCAGGTGCCGAGCAGCGAGAAGCTGAGGAGCAGCGTCGCACCGACGACGAGCGCCGGAGTCGAGCCGAAGCTGTAGAGCAGGCACCCGACGGCACTCAGCATGAGGAAGCCGATGAGCGTCGGCTTGCGACCCCACTTCTCGACGCCGTAGGCCGCGAGGAAGAATCCCGGCAACTGCACCAGGGCGACGATCACGAGGAACATCTGCCCGCGCATGAAACCGAAGCCCTCCGAGGCTAGGCGAACCGGCAGATACACGAAGATGCCGTAGTAGGAGATCGATACCAGGGTCCAGGCGATCAGGAGCACGACGGTGCGCCGGCGCAGGACACTGTCGAAGAGCGCGGCGATCGACTTCTTCTCCATCGTCTCCGGGCGCAGGTCGCCGATCGTCCGGGTCGAGCCGTTCGTCTTCGCCATGCGCTCCAGAACGCGCTTGGCCTCGTCCGAGCGGCCCACCTTGTTGAGGTAGAGCGGCGATTCCGGCACGAACAACCGCAAGGCGATGCCGATGACGGCTGGCACCCCGGTGCAGAAGAAGATGGTGCGCCACGCCTCGCCGCCTTGCGATCCCGCATAGAGGGCGACGATCGCCAGCACGATCGTGCCGACCGCCCAGAAGGATTCCAGGAGGACGAGCCAGCGGCCGCGGCGATGCGAGGGCAGGAACTCGGCCATCATCGTGTAGTCCACGGGCAGGGTGCCGCCGACCCCGATCCCGGTCAGGAAGCGCAGCGCGAGCAGCCAGCCGAAATCGGGGGCGAAGGCGCTCGCGATGCCGAACGCGGCGTCGATCAGGACCGTGATCATCAGGCAGTTCCGCCGACCGATCCGGTCGGCCAGGCGACCGAACACGAAGGCGCCGATCAGCATGCCGACGAAGAACAGGGTGCCCGTCTGGAGGGCTTGGGGCACGGTGATGCCGAAGCTTGCCGCAATGGACGGCGCCGTGAAGCCGATGGCCAGGACCTGCATGGCGTCGGCGGCCCAGACGAGGCCGAAGATGACGAAGAGTCGACGCTGGAAGGCCCCCACGCCGGCGGCCTGGATGCCCTGTTCCACGGATATGGTCTGCGCCATGGCTTTATCCCCTGCGATTGCGGTTCATCTGTAAGGCATGCGCGACGATGTGCCGAAGCCGGGATGCGGCGGCCGAGCGTCGTCGCCTCCGCCCGCTCGGGAGCGGACGGGCAACCCCTTCTGTGTTCGACCTGCGAAGAGCGCCCCTCCCTGCGCCCTCCTCCGTTCGCGTCAGGCCGTGCGGCGCAGTTCCTTCACCACGATGTCGCCGTCGACGACGATGGCCTCGTCGTCGAGGAAGAGGGAGCAGCCGCGCATCGGGATGTCGAGATGGCAGACCGTGTCGTTGGGGCCGCCGAGCTCGTTGTTCGGGCCGGTCGAGAACATGACGTTGCCCCAGAAGGAGCGCGGCTCCATGCCCATGCCGCCGGGGAATTCGCCCGGCACCAGTCCGTGCCACTTGGCGTTGGGGTTCATGCCCCAGCCGACATGGCTCATGCCCATGCCGCGCGGGTCGTTGAAGCCGTCCATGTAGGATTTGACGAGCTCGGCCTCGAGGCCGCCGCGGATGTCGCGCACCCAGCCCTTCTCGATCGTGTAGGTGATCGGCTCGCGCACATAGACGTTCTGCGGCAGGAGGATGTCGCCCGGCGCCACGACGATCTGACCGTCCACACCGTCGTCGTCGCCGCCGGTGAAGACGAAGCCGGACGGCCAGTGGTCCCAGCGGCCGGGCTCGTCGGTGCAGGCGTATTCGGTGATCGTCGGATAGGTGTTGAGCTTGTAGGTGACGTCCGTGCCGTGCCGGGAGGTGATGCGCATCACCTTGGCCTTGGCGAGGATCTCGCCCGCGATCTCCACCTTCTCGCGCAGCTCCTTCGTCGGCAGCATCCGGGCCAGAAGCTCCGGCGGCTCGACCGCCGTCAGGATGCGCGTCCCGGCCGCCTGGATGGCGAACTGCTCGGGGCTGAAGAGCAGGAACACGCAGTCGATCAGCATGTCGCAGTTCTTCAGCGCCTCGACCGCGTCGGGCAGCGCGGCAAGGCCGGTGACGCCGACGTTCCAGCCGCCGGTCGGCAGCGGCGCCGGCAGGCGCATGTGGTACATCCGCGCCCCGAGCCGCTGGCCGGCGGCCATGAAGGCGTCGGCATAGTCGAGCCGGTCGGCGCCCTGCGTCAGGACCACGAGCTTCTCGCCCTCGTGGACGCCGGACATCTTCAGCTGATGCAGGCAGATTTCGGTGAAGCTCGCGTGATCCATGTCCGGTCTCCTGATGCCTGAAGGGTCTGAGGTCTCAAACGGATGGGGAGCCGGCGCGCGCCGCCTGAATGCGCGCGAGCGCCTCCAGCGCCTCGTCCAGCGTGACGACGTCGCCGTACTTGGCGTCGATGTCGAAGAGGTTCGCCTCGTGCGGGGCCTCGTGCCGGTCGCCGACGCAGTCGCGGACGACGATCGTGCGGAACCCGTGCTGGACGGCGTCGACGGCGCTGGCGCGGATGCAGCCCGACGTCGAGCAGCCGGCGAGGACCACCGTGTCGATCCCCTGCGCATGCAGCATGGGGGCGAGGCTGGTGCCGAAGAAGGCGCTGGCATACTGCTTGGTGAAGACCGGCTCGCCCGCGACCGGCTCGACGCCGTCGCAGAACTCGGCCAGCGGATTGCCGGCCACCATCGCCGCCATGACGGGCGACTTCCTGACCCACACCCCGCCATCGGCGCAGCCGGGGGCGTGATAGAGGATGTTGGTGTGGATCACCGGAACGCCGTGCCGGCGCGCGGCGGCCAGAAGGCGCGGCGTCTCGGCCACCGCCCTGACGACGCCGGGGGCATAGAGCGGCGCCCCGGCCTCCGTGTAGGCCTTCATGAAGTCGATCACGAGGAGCGCGGGCGCCCGGCCGAAGCCGATGCGGTTTCCCCAGACGCCCCTGTAGTTCTCGGAAGCCGCCGGATCCATCGCGCCGCTCCTCAGTAGGCGCCGGAGAGGAGCGCGCCGGCGCCCGGCACGATGCGCTCGAGGCCCAGCTCGTCGAGCATCCGGTAGGTGGTGGCGACCGCCGCCGACAATGTCGGCTTGCCCGTCAGCGCCTCGACCCTTGCGATGCTCGGCAGCGAGGGCATCTGCACGCAGGCCGACAGGACCACCGCATCGACGCCCGACGTGTCGAGCCCGGCGACGATCCCCGGCAGGTTGGCAGGGTCGTGCGCCGCCACTTTCAGATTGTCCGAGATCTCCAGCGCCTCGTGGGTGACGACCTCGATGCCCTCGGCCTCGATATAGTCGATCACGAGCTTCGTCAGCGGCTTCATGTAAGGGGCGACCAGCGCGATGCGCCGCGCCTTCAGGACATCCAACGCCTCGACCAGGGCGCCGGCGCTGGTGACGACCGGGGCCGGCGCGCCGTTCTCGGCGGTGACCTTCGACAGGCGGGCCTGGCTCTCGCGGTGGTAACCGTGGCCCATCGCCATGATGGCGACGAGGCAGGCATAGCCGAGGACGTCGACCCGCGCGTCGGACAGCTCCAGCGCGCAGCGGTCGGACTGGGCGTCCATCGCGGCGAGCTCGTCCCTGGTGACGTGCTTCATGCGCATGCGCGCCGAATGAAAGGTGAAGCGCTCGGGCCGGATCAGCTGGCGCGCGGCCAGCATGGCGGGGATCTCGGTCTCCATCGTGATGTTGGAGCTCGGTACGATCTGGCCGATGCGGAAGGTTCGGGTGCTCATGGATCAGGCCCGCGCGAGAGAGGTGCCGAGAAGCGTGTCGAGGGCGCGAAGGAAGCCTTCGAGGTCGTCCCAGGGGATCATGTGGCCGGCGTCGGGCACGCGCGCCGTGCGGATCGCGGGATTGAGCCTTGCGATCTCGGCCTCGTCCTCCGCCTCGATCACGCCGCCGCGCCCCGCGATCATCAGGACCGCAGGCACCGGCAGGGCCGGCAGGTCCCGGTGGATGTCGTCGGTGTGGAAGCCCTCGAAGGCGGTGACGATCGCCGGCTCGTAGCAGGTGTGCAGCCATTCGGCGCGCAGCGCGAGTTGCTCGGGCGTCCAGGTCGGGCAGAAGGCGCGCATCGCCTCGGCATCCATTCCCTCGACGGCCTGGCGGATGGAATCGACGTACCAGGGCAGCTTGGACGGGTACGCGCGCCGATCCGGCCCCGACACGGGCGGGTCCACCAGCACGAGACGCTTCATGCCGGCGGCGTTGCGGCTCGCCGCGCGGATCGCGATCCGGGCCCCCATCGAATGCCCGAGCACCGTCGCGTCCGCAAAGCCCAGAGCGGCGATCAGCGCCGACAGGTCGTCCGCCATGGCGTCGAGCCCGTAGTCGAGACCCGGCCCCGTGGAGGACAGGCCCCGCCCGCGCACGTCCACGACATAGGTGTCGAACCCTTCGGCCAGGCGTTCGGCGACGAAGCCCCAGGTGATGGCGGGACTGGTGATGCCGGGCACGAGGACCAGCGGCTCACCCGAACCGCGATAGCGCAGGATGTGCTGGCGGATGCCGTTGGCGCGGATGTTGAAGCCTTCGGGGGCGATGGGGCTCATGCCGCCACCCCGCTTTCGCTGCGCAGCGGCACGTCGAAGATGTCGTAGCCGAAGACCCAGGCCGGATCCTCCTGCGTGCGCAGCCACGTGTTGGCGTTGGACACGGCCTGCACGCGGGAGGCGCGCTCGCGCCGGTTCGCCTCGTAGAGACGGAAGGCGGTGGCGTGATCGGAGAGGCCCGTCTCGGACAGGCAGCGGGCCAGCATCGCCCCGTCCTCGATCGCCATGGCCGCCCCTTGCGCCATGTGCGGCTTCATCGGATGGCAGGCGTCGCCGAGCAGCACCAGCCGCCCGCGGCTCCACAGCGGCAGCGGGTTCCGGTTGAGGAGAGGCCACTTGGTGACCTCGGTGGTCGCCTCGATCAGCGCCTGGACGACCGGGTGATAGCCGACGAAGGCCTCGCGCATCTCCTCGCGGCTCGAGGGCGCGAAGGCACCGTCGAAGTCCCAGGCGGGATGCGGCACGCCGGTCACGTAGTAGTATTCGTGCCCGTCGGCCGTCGTGTCGTAGACCATCATGTGGCGGTCGTGCGTCCACCATTTCACGCAGGCCTCGAAGTCGAGGCCCGTCCTGCGCAGGGCATCCTTGTCGAGAAGCGCGCGATGGCCGACCCAGCCGCTGTAGTTCGGCTTCTCGTCGCCCAGCAGCGTCTCGCGGATGCGCGAGTTGATGCCGTCCGCCCCCACCACGATGTCGGCGCGGGCGCGCGAGCCGTCCGCAAAGGCGAGGTCGACGCCCGAGCCGTCCTCCTCAATCGATGCGAGGCGCTTGTCGAAATGGAGCGTGCCGGGCTGAAGGGCCGAGACCTGGAGCGCGTGAAGGTCGCCGCGATGCACGGTGAGATAGGGCGCGCCATAGGTCCTGAGGGCATGCTCGCCGAGCGGGATGCGCGAGAGGTACTCGCCGGTCTCGCCGTCGCGCGAGAACCAGAAGTCCGGCTTGGACGCGATGGCGACCAGTGCGTCCTCGATGCCGATGCGCCGGAAGATCTTGAGGACGTTCGGGCCCATGTGGATGCCGGCGCCGACGCGCGAGAAGGCAGGGGCCTGCTCGTAGACGTCGACCTTGAAGCCCGCCTTCTGCAACAGGGCGGCAGCGGCGACACCGCCGAGTCCGGCGCCCACGACGGCGATGCGGGATCCTGGCTGCATGGTTGCGTCACTCCGTTCGAGGCCGTCATGCAAGACGACCGGACACCCCATTTATTGAGTGTATACGCTACAAATGCAAGAGGAAATTTTATGCTGCGACTGCATAAATCGTCATCGCATCGCACAATCGCGGCGCATATCAAGCATTCTATACTCGATTGACAGTATTGCGCTTTGCCGCAATCATAGCGCTTACGCTCTAAATAGTCGATCCCATGTTCGCTACTCACAGCCCGATGCCCCGATCCCCGATGCCGGCCACTCCCTCCTGTCCGCACGTCCTTGCGGTTCCCTCGCGGGAGCGGCATGAGGGAGCCGCCGGCCATGCTCCGATGGGCTCCCCGGTGCTCGGACGATCGAAGGACGGACATGCAGGACGCACATCACGAGCCGGCCGCACAGGACGCCGCGCCCTACGACTTCACCCAGCAGGTCGGATATCTTCTGCGCCGGGCCTACCAGCGCCATCTCGCGATCTTCCAGGCCGAAAGCGCCGACGGCCAGCTCACGGCCGTCCAGTTCTCGACGCTCTGCGCCCTTCGCGACAACGGCGCGCTGTCGCAGGGCGAGCTCGTGCGGCACACGGGTATCGACCAGGCCACGATCCGCGGCATCGTGGATCGCCTGCGGGGCCGGAGCCTCGTCGCCCTGTCGAAGGATCCGGAAGACGGCCGCAAGGTCATCACCGGGATCACCCCGGCCGGGCTCGCCCTCCTCGACGAGATGGTGCCCCGCGCCAGGAGGATCACCGAGCTGACGATGGAGCGTCTCAACCCCGCAGAACGCATGGCCCTGATCCACACGCTTCGCATCCTCGCCGACGTGGACGCGGCCCCCTGACAGATGGGCCGGCCTCGGCCAGCGGGCCTGCCCGATGAGCCCGGCAGCCCGGCCCTTCCAGCTGATCGTTAACGGCGAGAGCGTCCGCGTCACCGCGGCGCCCGACACGCCCCTCCTCTACATCCTGCGCAACGACCTCGCCCTCAATGGCCCGAAATACGGCTGCGGCCTCGGCGAATGCGGCGCCTGCGCGGTGCTGGTCGGCGACCGTGCCGTGCGGTCCTGCACCCTGCCCCTCGCCGACCTCAACGAGCGCGCCGTCACCACGCTGGAGGGTCTCGGGACGGCGGCCGCGCCCCATCCGGTCCAGGCCGCCTTCATCGCCGCCCAGGCCGCCCAGTGCGGCTACTGCCTGAACGGCATGATCATCGCGACCGTCGCGCTCCTGCGGCGCGAACCGAGCCCGAGCGAGGGGGCGATCCGCCAGGCGCTGCGCCATCACCTGTGCCGCTGCGGCACGCACATGGAGATCCTGGCGGCCGTTCGCGCCGCGGCCCGATCGACCAGCGCGGAGACCGCATCATGACGTCGACGAAGAGGGATGCGCCGAAGGGCCTTTCGGTGGTGCGCCCGGGCGCACGGGCGGACGGCGCGGACGAATTGTTCCTCGTGATCGCGGAGGACGGGCGCGTGACGGCCTATAACGGGCATGTGGATCTGGGCACCGGCATCCGCACCGCCCTGGCCCAGATCGTCGCCGACGAGCTCGATGTGGCCTTTGCCGACGTCACCATGGTGCTGGGATCGACGGCGACCGGCCCGAACCAGGGCGCGACGATCGCCAGCGAGACGATCCAGGTGACGGCCGAGCCCCTGCGCGCCGCGGCGGCCACTGCCCGCGCCCACCTCCTCGTGCGCGCCGCCATCCGCCTCGGCCACCCCGTCGAGGACCTGTCCGTCGAGGACGGGATCGTCGGCACGCGCGACCCCGGCAACGCCTACGTCTCCTATGCCGACCTCCTCGCCGGGGACGGCGTGCGGCTTCCGATCGACCCGGCCGCCCCGCTCAAGCCGGTCGAGGACTACCGCATCGTCGGAACCGCGCAGCCGCGCACCGACATTCCCGCCAAGGCGACCGGCACCTTCGCCTATGTCCACGACGTGCGCGTGCCCGACATGCTGCACGGCCGCGTCGTGCGCCCGCCCTATCTCGGCTTCGACAGCGGCCCGCATATCGGCGCCAGCCTCATCCACGCCGACGAAGCGTCGGTCTCCGCGCTTCCCGGCTTCGTCGCGCTGGTCGTCGTCGGCGACTTCGTCGGCGTCGTCGCCGAGCGCGAGGAGCAGGCGATCGAGGCGATGCGCCGGCTCAAGGTGCGCTGGCGCGCGGCGCCCGAGATCGCCGATCTCGGCCGGCCCGAGGCGGCGCTGCGCGACCAGCCCTCAACGGCCCGGCGCCTTGCCGACCGGGGCGACGTGGAGCGCGCCCTCGAGGCCGAAGCGACGCTGGAGCGGACCTATGTCTGGCCCTACCAGATGCACGCCTCGATCGGCCCGTCCTGCGCCGTGGCCGACTGGATCGGCGATGGCCTGACCGTCTGGTCCGGCACGCAGAACCCCTTTCCCCTGCGCGCCGACCTCGCCCGCCTTCTCGAGATGGCCGAGGACCGGATCACCGTGGAGCGGCTGGAGGCGGCCGGCTGCTACGGCCGCAACTGCGCCGACGACGTGACAGCGGACGCCGCGCTCCTGTCGCGCGCGGTCGGGCGCCCCGTCCGGGTCCAGCTGACGCGCGAGCAGGAGCACGCCTGGGAGCCGAAGGGCGCCGCGCAGGTCGTGGACGTGCGCGGCGGGCTGGACCTCGAAGGCGGCCTCGCCCTCTACGACTTCGAGACGCGCTACCCCTCGAACCTCGCCCCGACGCTGCCGCTCATCCTGACCGGCAAGGTCCCGCCGGTGGCGGACACGCTGCAGATGGGCGATCGCACCGCGATCCCACCCTACACCTTCCCGAACCTGCGCGTGACCGTCCACGACATGCCGCCGATCGCGCGTGCGTCGTGGTTCCGGGGCGTGTCGGCGATGCCCAACACCTTCGCGCACGAATCCTTCATCGACGAGCTGGCGACCGCCGCAAAGGTGGATCCCGTCGAGTACCGCTTACGCTACCTCACCGATCCACGCGCGATCGACCTCGTGCGCGCCACGGCCGAGCGCGCGAACTGGGTGCCCCATACCGAGCCCTTCACGCACGGGAGCGAGGGCGACATCCTCTACGGCCGGGGCTTCGCCTATGCCGTCTATGTCCACGGCAAGTTCCCCGGCACCGCAGCGGCCTGGGCGGCCTGGGCGGCGGACGTGGCGGTCAACCGCGCGACCGGCGAGATCGCCGTGACCCGCGTCGTCTGCGGCCAGGACACCGGGCAGGTGGTCAATCCGGACGGCGTCCGCCACCAGATCCACGGCAACGTCATCCAGTCGACCAGCCGGGTCCTCAAGGAGGAGGTTCGCTTCTCGCGAACGGGCGTCGCCGCGTTCGAATGGGGCGCCTATCCCATCCTCCAGTTTCCCGACGTGCCGGACATCGACGTCCTGATGGTGCCGCGCCCCGACGAGCCGCCGCTCGGCGCCGGCGAGTCCGCCTCCGTGCCGAGCGCGGCGGCGATCTGCAACGCCGTGTTCGATGCGACGGGCGTGCGCTTCCGCGAATTGCCTCTGACGCCAGAGCGCGTCCGCGCCGCGCTCAATCCCCTGCCGCCGCCCGATACGGCCTCAGTCAGGGCACGTCGGCGCTGGACCTGGCCGATCGCGGGCGCGCTCTTCGGCTCGATCGCGGCCGGCGCCGCGATCCTTCCCTTCCCCGGCGCCATCGCCCCGGTCCCGAAGCCCGGCCCCGACGTGTTCTCGGCGGCGACGATCGAGCGCGGGCGCCAGGCGGCCGCCGTCGGCGCCTGCAACGTCTGCCATGCGGGGACCGGCGGCGAGGCCTTTGCCGGGGGACGCGCGCTGGAGACGCCATTTGGAACGGTCTATGCCACCAACATCACCCCGGACGAGACGACCGGCATCGGCGGCTGGAGCTATCCGGCCTTCGAGCGGGCGATGCGGCAGGGCGTCTCGCGCGACGGCCATCACCTTTATCCCGCCCATCCCTATACGTCCTTCGCCAAGGCGAGCGAGGCGGACCTCCAGGCGCTCTACGCCTATCTCATGGTCCAGGAGCCCGTCGCCTCGACGGCTCCGCCGACCGCGTTGCGCGCGCCCTTCAACATCCGGCCGCTGATGGCCGGGTGGAACGCGCTGTTCCACTCCGCGGCGGGCGCACCGACGGATGCGGCCCGGGGTGCCGAATGGAATCGCGGCGCCGAGCTCGTGGAAGGGCTCGGCCACTGCAGCGCCTGCCACAGCCCGCGCAATGCGCTGGGCGGCGAGGTCGGCGGTAAGGCGCATCTGGCCGGCGGCGAGGCCGACGGCTGGCACGCGCCCTCGTTGCGCGGCGGCGAGGCGCCCGTCGCCTGGACGCGCGAAGCGCTCTACGATTACCTGCGCGACGGCCGATCGGCCGAGCACGGCAGCGCCGCGGGTCCGATGGCCCATGTGGTCGCCTCGCTGGCCGATCTGCCCGACGCCGACATCCAGGCGATGGCGACCTATCTCTCGTGGCTGGGCGGACCGCCGACGCGTTCAAGCGAGGCCCAGGCGCAGGTGAAGCAAGCGATCGAGGCGAGCGAGGCCGCCGCCGTCGCGGCCGCGGTCGCGGAGCCCGCCGGCGCGCGCATCTTCGAGGGCGCGTGCGCCACCTGCCATGCGCCGGGCGAGCCCGCCGCGCCGCTCGCCCTCAACGTCAATCTCCATGCGGCGGGGCCCGGAAACGCCATCCGGGCGGTCCTGTCGGGCGTGCCCGCCCATCGGGGGCTGGCGGCCGAACCGATGCCGGGCTTCGGCGCGGCGCTCGACGACCGTGCGATCGCCGACCTGATGGCCTATCTTCGCGCACGCTTCGCGCCCGACAAGCCGGCCTGGACGGATGTGCCCGGCGTGGTGGGCGCGGCGCGCGCTGCGCCCCATTCCTGATCGAACGCGTTCGGATCGCCCCCAATGTTTCTCGACAAGTCCGTCCCCCTCGACAGCGCCTGGAACACATGGTCCGAGCGCCCCGGCGAGTTCACCTTCCTGCCGCTCGGCGTGCGCATCGCGCCCGTCCTCTATTCCTCCAAGGCGGGCCATGCGACTGCGATCCGCGCGCCCGACGAGATCCAATTCGGAGCGCACGGTCTGCGCGGCGAGACGGTCGCCTACGAGACGCACTTTGCCGACACCCGCGTCGCCTTCCGCACCCACAAGCCCGATCCGTTCGTCCTGCGCGGCCGCTTCGAGACGCTGGAGGCCGGCGAATGGGGCCTGCGCTACTGGGTCACGTTCGGCATCTCGGCCGAGGACGGCAGCACGGTGCACTACGACCCGCGCACGGGCGTCGCGGTGGTGGAGGTGGATTTCCGCTTCGTCGCCTTCGCCGCCGACGACATCCCGGCGCTCGCAACCGGCCACGAGTCCTTCGCGGCGCTGGTCGAGGATTTCGACCAGAACGGCTACTTCGACAAATCGACGCGCGCCGACGCCGCCCCGCTGATGGCGCTCCGCTTCAATCTCGAGATGACCCCGCGCCTGGCGTTCGCTGCCGCGGTCGCCGACACGCGCGATCTGGCCGTCGCCAGGGCACGTGCGGCGCTCGCCGGCGAGGTCGCGGATGCCCCGACGCTCCACATCGGCCGCCATGCCGGTGCGCTCGACGCCGTGCGCGACGTGATCGGCTGGAACACCGTCTACGATCGGCTGAACCGGCGTCCCACCACGACCGCCAGCCGGATCTGGGGGCTGGGCGATGCGGTCTGGTACAACGACCAGTGCTTCGCCGCGCTGATGGCCGGACTGCTCGATCCGGCGCTCGCGCGGCGCAACTTCGACGTGGCGATGGGAAGCGCGACGCCGCAGGGCAACATCGCCTGCCTCGTCAACCCGAAGGACGCCTGGGTCGATCGCACGCAGGCGCCCCACGGCGCCTTCGTCGCCTGGATGATCTTCCAGCGCACGGGCGACCGCGCGTTCCTGTCCGATGTCTTCGACGCGCTGGCGCGCAACCAGCTCTGGTGGCGTGCGAACCGCGATCCGGATGGTCGCGGCCTCGTGTCCTGCGGCACGTCGGACGTCGGCGACGCGATGTATCGCGGCACGGCCTTCGGTGCGCGCAACGAAACCGGCATGGACAATTCGCCGACGCACGACGAGGCGCGCTACGTTCCGGCGACCCGCACCCTCTCGACGCTCGACGTCGGCCTCAACTCGGCGCTGGCGCTCGACGCCGAGATGCTGGCGCTGATCGCCGCCGAGATCGGCCGGCGAGATGAGGCCGAACAATTCGCATCGCTCGCCGACGAGACGCGCGAACTGATTCGCCGGGAGCTCTGGGACGAGGCGCGCGGCCTCTTCGCCAACCGCCAGCGCGACGGCGGCTTCGTGCGCAGCGTCTCGCCGACGAGCTTCTTCCCGCTCCTGTGCGGAGCCGCCGACGACGCGCAGGTCCGGCGGCTTCTGACCCATCTCGACGATCCCGCCATGTTCGGCGGCCGCTACCCGCTGCCCAACGTCTCGCGCGACGACCCCGCCTATGCCGAGCAGATCTACTGGCGCGGCCGCATCTGGCCCAACGTCAACTGGCTCGTCTGGCAGGGCCTGCGGCGCTACCGGCTCGACGCGCAGGCCTCGAGCCTCGTCGCGCGCAGTTTCGCGATGTTCGAGGAATCCTGGGCGTCGCACCGCTGGTGCGGCGAGAACTACGACGGCGATACGGGCCGGATCGACGAACGCCCCGGCAACGACCCGTTCTACACCTGGGGCGCCATGCTGCCGCTGATGGCCGTCGGCGACATCATGGACATCGGTCCGTGGGGCGGGTGGGAGCTCGTCAACGACGGGCAGCCCGTGCGCCTCGGTCCGATCATGAGCCCGGCGGGCCCCGTGACCGTCGCGGTCGAGGACGGGCAGATGCGGCTTCTGGGGACCGATGGACGAGCGATCTTCGAGACCTCCTATCGCGGACGCCTGCGCAGGATCAGGGTGGACCCGTTCCTCGTCTCGGTGACCTTCGCCGAGGGGGGCGATGCGTTCGCGTTCCGGTTGGGCCCCGAGGCGTCCCGCCGGCTGGTCGCCGTGCGCCTTCACGGAGTGGCGACGACGACGCGGCTCGAGGATGGCCACCACGTCGCCGATCTCGGGGGGGTCGAGGCCGGCGCCCGGCTCGACTGGCATCTGGCCCCGGCGGATCCCGCGTGACGGGACCGCAGCCGGACTGGTTCGAGAACCCGGCGACGCGTTTTCGGACGGCCGCCTTCTGGTTCTGGCACCGCATCCCGACCGACGACGAGATCGCGGCACAGCTCCGCGACATGCGGGACAAGGGCATCGGCTGCGTGATGATCCAGGCCCGGCCGGCGCTCGATCTCTCCGCCTACCTGTCGCCCGCCTATCTCGCGGCCTTCCGCAGGGCATGCGCGACGGCAAAGGATCTTGGGATCGCGGTCACGATCTACGATGAATACGGCTGGATGTCCGGCCACGGCGGCGGTCGGACCGTGGACGGCGCGGACCATCTGCGCGAGCGCCACATGTTCTGGGCGACGGCGCCGGTCGGATCGGCGCTCGCCATCAGCGCGATCGGGTCGCCGTTCCTCGACTTCCTCGGCGATGTCGGCCGCACCTGGATCTACGAAGGCGCCTCCGCGGTCTGGGGCGACTGGCGGGCGATCGCCGCCGTCGCCCACCCGCCCGTCATTCGCGACGAGGCGGACCTCTGCTTCCTCGGGCACGCGTTCGAGGTCCGGCCGGACGGAAACGACGGGTGCCGCATCGAATG
Organism: Aureimonas phyllosphaerae; assembly: GCF_047943035.1. NCBI lineage: Bacteria > Pseudomonadati > Pseudomonadota > Alphaproteobacteria > Hyphomicrobiales > Aurantimonadaceae > Aureimonas > Aureimonas phyllosphaerae. The sequence continues at coordinate 212,690 of NZ_CP181348.1, forward strand.
GCCCGCCCATGCCGACCTTCCGGCCGACTGGCAGGTGACGGTCTTCGTGTCGGCCCGATGCCTGACGTCGAGGCTCGTCAACTATCTCCTACCCGAAACGGCCGAGCGCTTCGCCGAGGTCGTCTACGCGCCCCTCCTGGAAGCGGCCGCGGGCGCTGCGGACGGCTTCTTCTTCGACCATCCCTATGCCGGTTTCCACACCTGGAAGGAGCACGAGGGCGCCATCGGCAACAGCCTCCTGTGCGACGGCCGCCCGGCGACCGCCGACGAGATCGCCGCGCTCCTGTCGCTTGTTCATGACGTCGGGCCGCGGACGGGTGCGTTGCGGGCGGGTTTCCTCCGCGCCTATGCCGAGCGCCTGCACGAGGCCTTCTTCGGCACCCTCGCACGCTGGACGCGCGAGCGCGGCGTCGGCTTCACCGGGCACGAACTCCTCACCCATGTCGGCGGCTGGGCGCTGCACGGCGGGCTTACAGGCATCGACCCGCGCGTCATGCCCGGCGTCGATCATTTCGGCGTCGACGCCTTCCGAACCGAGACGGCCGTGGACGCCGCCGACTTCGTGCCGCAGCTCGCGGCGAAGTTCGGCGACAGCGTCGCGCGCGCCAACGGGCGCCGGCGCTGCACGATCGAGCAGTATGCCACCGGGCGGGAAGCCGGCAGACCGACGCTGGCGGGCCAGTGGGACCTGACCCCGCAGCGGTTCCGCGTGCAGGCGATCCGGCACGTTCTTCTGGGGGCCCGCCGCATCCTTCTCCATGCCGTCAACGTGACCGACGGCTTCGATCGCGACGAGCGACTCCTTGCCAACCCGCGCTGGGACTTTCCTCCGGCCTACAACTTCCTGCCGTGGTGGGACGATTGCGGCCCGATCTTCGACGAACTGGCGCGGCTGTCAGCCTTTCTGGAAGACGGCGAGCCCGTGCGGCCTGTCGCGCTCCTCTACCCGCTGGAGACGATCCGGGCCGAAGGGCCGGCGCATGCTTGCGGCCGGCATTTCGGCCTGTGGGCCGAGGCGCTGTCGCAAGCCGGCATCGGCTACGATATCATCGACGAGCGCCAGCTCCCGTCTGCGCTTTCGCCGGATGCGGGCTACGAGGTGCTGGTGCTGCCGGCCGTCAGCGTCCTGGCGGAGGGTCCCGGCGCCGGTAACATCCGCGATTTCACGCGCCGGGGACGGCAGGTCGTCTTCTCCGGCGGCCTGCCGAAGGGGCTGGAGGACGTGGCCGGCATCGGCCCGCCCCTCGCGGCCATGCCCGCGTCGCGCGCAGAGCCCTACTACCTCGCGGGCTCCGAGGCTGCGAGCATCCGGGCGCGAGTCGCCGCGCTGCTGCGCTCCGACCTTGACATGCGCTTCGGGGACGAGGGACCGACCTGGTCCTCGATCGCACGCGTCGGGCCAGACTGGCGGCTGGCAGCCCTCAACGACGCCGATCATCCGAGGCGGCTGGAGCTGACGGGCCTTCCCCCGAGGCCCCAGATCGTGATTCTCCACTCCTCGACCATCGGTGCCGATCGCGTCGAGATCGTCGGGCGAGGCGACGGCACGGCGTCTCTCCTGATTCCGGCCTTCGGCGTCGCCTGCCTCGTCATTTCCGCGGGGAAGACGGCCGGCGAGCGGGAAGCCGGAAGCCGTCCCTCCCGGGTCCCGTCATCCTCCGGCGACGTCATCGACCTCGCGGACGGATGGACGCTCGAACTTCCGGGTCTCGCGCCGGTCCCCATCGCCGTCGACCGAGGCTGGGAGGCTCAGGGCTTCCCGTTCGTCTCGGGAACAGGCCGCTATCGACGGTCGATCGTCGTCCCGGGCGGGCCGGAGGGAACCCGCTGGTTCCTCGAACTCGCCAACGTGGAGGTATCGGGCGAGATCTGGGTCGACTGGGTCTGTCTCGGCCGGCTGCTGCAGAGCCCTGCGCGCTTCCTGCTGCCGGGAAGATCCGGCGACACGCTTTCGCTCGAGATCCGCGTCCGCAACACCGCCGCCAACCGGTATCACGAGGCCATGTCCTTCTCCGCCGAGGAGCCACCGCCCTCGGGGCTGACATCTCCCCCGCGGCTGAGGGCGACGCGAGAACGTTGACCGGGCGGTCCGAGGCGGGCGCACGCCGACGCGTCGGGTCGATCATCGTCGCGCGTCCTCGCTCGCCGCATCGACCTGCGCTTCGATGGCCGCCTTGTCGACGACGGACCAGACCCGGTGGATCTTGCCGCCCCGGAACTCGTAGAAGACGTTCTTGGCGAAGGACACCCTTCGCCCCTCCACCTTCAGGCCGAGGAACGCGCCGCGAGGGTGGCAGTCGAACCGGAGCCGCGCGGCAACGCGGGGCGGCTCGCAGACCAGTGTCTCGATGCGGAACGCGAGGTCGGGGATGTCCGCATGGTCCTTGACCTGCATCTCCCGGTAGCCGGCGAGACCGAGAGCGCGGCCGTTGTGTTCGATGTCGTCGGCCACGAAATCGCCGAGCGACGGCCAATCGCGCGCGTTGAGACAGGCGATGTAACCCTTGTAGAGATCAGGCATCGGGGGATCGACAGGCAATGGAGGTCCTCACGGTTGCGGCCTTCCGACCGTCGATAGCGTGCCGCGAACCTAACGCGGCAGAAGGATGCCGGCGACCCTCCCGTCGGACGACTGGTGCGGGAGGCTGCCGTCGGCGATAAGTGAGCGGCACGGCGAGCACCCGGCGGACAGGCAGGCAGCAGCGATGGACCACGGTTCCCCGCGGGGGCAGCGAACGGAGCGCGTCTCGTTCAACCGGCCGCTCGGTCACGGCGGGCTCGAGACGATGGCGGCCCACTATGTGCGCCAGACCTTCAAGCCCCACGCCCACCCGGAATATCTGATCGGCGTCATCACCGGCGGCGTGCACGCGGTCTGGTGCCGCGGCGAGCAGCATACGGTCCTGCCGGGAACGGTGATGTCGATGCGGCCGGGCGACGTCCACCACGGAAATGCCGCCGTCGAGGCCGGCTGGGTCCAGCGGATGCTCTACATTGACGAGGACACGATGGTGGAGATCATGGGGGACCTCCGCGACAGCCACCGCGCCCCGCTTCCGAACTTCGACGCCTGCGCCCGGCGCGACGACGCGCTGGCGGCGAACCTCGCGCGCATCCACGACAGGGTGCATGCGTCGAGGCTGACCCTGTCTCGCGACGCGGCGCTGGTCGCCCTGGCGGGTCTCGTCGCGCAGATCTCGGAGGGCGGGCCGAATGACGCGCCGGCAAGCGCCACACCCGACGCCCGTGCCCGTCGGCTCGTCGACTATCTTCATGCCCATGTCGAAGCGGATGTCAGCCTCGACGAGCTTGCCTCGCTCGCCGGGCTCCGCCGGCGGCAGACGATCGACCTCTTCCGGCGCCAGACGGGCCTGCCGCCTCATGCCTACCACATCGGCCTGAAGGTGCGCCTCGTGCAGGATCGCCTGCGTGCGGGAGATGCGCCGGCCGCCGCCGGGACCGAAGCGGGCTTTGCCGACCAGAGCCACATGAGCCGCCACTTCACGGCCATCGTCGGGATGACGCCGGCGGCCTATTCGCAAGCGGGTCGGGACCGCACTTTCGTTCTATAGCGCCGCGCCGCGCGCCCCTAATCAGCCGATGCCGACACGGGGTTCGGCGAGCGACGGGGGCCTTCATCATGTCCTGTTCATCCAGCATCGCGGCGCCGCTCATGCCGCGATCGACGCTGGCGGCGGACGCCGCCGTCCTTGCCGTCGCGGTCGTCTGGGGCGCGAGCTATCCGGTGACGAAGGGCGCGCTCGCCTTCGCCCCCGTGCTCGTCCTGATCTTCTACCGGTTCGTCGCCACGGCCTGCGTCATGGCCCTGGCGGCGCGCCGGGAGCTCGCCTCTGCGGGACGCGGCGACATCCTGCGCGGCGCGGTGCTGGGAGCGATCCTCGCGGCGATCTTCATCTTCGAGATCGCGGGCCTCGCCCTCACCAGCGCGACGAATGCCGCGCTGATCATCTCGCTCTGTACGCTGTTCACCCCGTTTCTCGAGCATGGGCTCTCGCGCCGCCTGCCGCTGGGATCCGTCGTCGGCGGCGCCGTGGTCGCCTGCCTCGGCGTCGCCCTTCTGGTCGGAGGTCTGACTGCCTGGACGCCGGGCGACGGGCTCATCTTTCTCGCCGCCTTGTTACGCGCCGTCATGGTCGTGTCGACCAAGCGGCTGATGTCGGGACGGCGGTTCTCGTCGGTCGCGCTGACCGCGGTCCAGGCCGCCACGGTCGCCGCCGTGGCGCTTCTCGCCCTCGCGCTGACGCAGGGCGTCGGGGCGCTGGCGGTCCGGGCCGGCGCGGGCTTCTGGGGCAGCATCGCGTTTCTGTCGCTGTTCTGCACGGTCGCCGCGTTCTATGTCCAGAATGCCGCGGTCCGCCGCACGAGCCCGACGCGGGTCGGCTTCCTGATGGGAACCGAGCCGCTGTTCGGCTTCGCCCTCGCGCACATCCTCCTGCGCGAGCCCGTCACCGGCCCGGCCTCGATCGGCGCGGTCCTGATCGTGGCTGGAACCTTCGCGGGGCTTCTCGGCGATCGAAGGGTCGGCTGAAGGCCGGGATCCCCCCAGCCGCCAGCCGTTCAGGCGATGACGCCGCCGCCGTCCACCCGCACGGTCGAGCCCGTGGCGAACGGCGTCCGCATCAGGAACAGGACCGCGTTGGCGATGTCGTCGGGTTGCCCGACGGCCTTTGCCGGCAGGTTCGCCCTCGCACGCTCGAACGCGGCCTCGCGCGCCTCGTCCGAGAGTTTCGACCACAGCGGCGTGTCGATCATGCCGGGCGAGACCGTGTTGACCCGGATCGGCGACAGTTCCAGGGCCAGACCGCGCGCCAGGCCATCGAGCGCGGCGTTGATCGCGCCTTGCGTCACGGAGGTGGCCGAGGGGCGATCCGCGAGGTAGCCGGTGATGAGGGTCAGCGAGCCGCGCTCGTTGATCCGGGCGGCCCGGGCGATCCGATAGGCGCCCCAGAACTTGCTTTCCATCGCCTGCCGCGCGTCCTCGAGCGGCAGGGTGCGAACCGGGCCGGTCGCCGTCTGCGCGGCCGACACGACTACATGGTCGAAGGCGTCGCGCTCGGCGAAGAAGGCCTCGATCCCGGTCATGTCGCCTGTATCGAGAACCGCTGCCTCGGCATGCGGGCCGAGAGCGGAGCGCGCCGCCTGGAGTTTGGCCTGCGAGCGCGAGGCGATCGTCACCCGAGCCCCCGCCCCGTCGGCCTGCCCGGCGACGGCGAGCCCGATGCCCGAGCTACCGCCCACCACCAGGACACGGCGTCCGTTGAGTTCCGTCATCGCTTGGTTCCTTTCCACCCGTCGATCGGCCCAGGAACGCGCCAGGGCCTCGATCCGGCTCAACTGTCGTGTGGGAGAGGGGGCAGCGCTCATCCGGCTCCTGCCCCCCGTCGTCAGCTTCAAGAGTCGGGAAAGAGATCGCGCACTGGGCTCACGCTCTCCAGAAGCGAGGCGACATGCAGGATCGTCGTTTCCGCCTGCCAGGCGCCGACGACCTGCACGCTGATCGGCAGACCCTCCCGGCTCGTGCCGAACCGCATCGCGAGTCCGGGCAGCCCGGTGACGTGGAGCGGCACGGTCGCGCCCTGGAAATAAGTCGCCTCTCAAACGAAGCGAGCCCAGCGGTCGTCCAGGCATGACACGGCTTCGTCGGGTTGCCCCCGCCCGAAAGGACCTTCGGCGACGTCGCCGCATCCCGACCTTTTCGTCGGCGCGAGCACGCCTGAACGGGGCAGCGTGCCCCCGTCAATTCAAGACCGGATGCTCAGGTTTCTCCGCTCTGCCGGGAAGGACAGAACCGAAGGGCCGGCGGCTCATCGACGAGCCGGTCGGAGCCATCGCTTCCTTATTTCAGCTGGAAGGCCGTCATCGCGAACCCGATGAGGCTGCGGATGTGCTGGGCGACGCTCTCCCGCGTGGCCTCGGCGTCCGAGGCCTGGATCGCCTCGATGATCTGGAGGTGCTCCGAGGAGTCCGGGATCAGCCGCTCCTTGAGCTGGTCGATCTCGAAGAGCCGCGTGGCGGCCCGCAGGTCGCGCAGGACGCGCGCCATGACCGCGTTGCCGCAATGGTCGATGATCATCCCGTGCAGGTGGTCGTCCGAGAACCAGTGCTGATCGGTGTGGTAGGTCTTGGCGTCGAGGAGTTCCAGGATCTCGAGGCGCACGGCGAGCAGCGTGCGGCGGGGGATGTTGTCGAGCGCCAGCACCGCCGCCTCGGGCTCGATCAGGAGCCGCAGCCGCAGGCTCTGGAGATATTCGCCGAGATCGACGCGGCGCACGACGTAGTTGCGCCCCTCGCCCTTGTGGACGAGTCCCTCGCCCTCCAGTCTCTGGAGCGCTTCGCGCATCGGCGTTCGCGATACGCCGAGCGTCGCGGCGAGCTTCGCCTCGACGATCACGTCACCGCCGCGCAGGCGGCGGCTGCGTATCATGTCGGCGACCGAGCGGTAGACGAGATTGGCAAGGTTCGGGCTGCGATCGGCGGCCGCGACCGGTGCGGCCCCTTCCTTTGAACTCATGACTGCCTCGCCCTCGCCCGCACTCGGCCCTCGCCTCTATACGACTGGTATGCCACTCCTCCGCCATGCGGAAGCAAACAGTCGAGCTCCAGATGGCGAAGCCCCCGGCCCCGGCGGAACCCACCAACCTCTCCGAGAAGGCCTATCGGCACATTCTGTCGGACATTCTCGACGCGCGCCTGGCGGCGGGCACGCCCATCCAGGAACGCCGTATCGCCGAGGAGATCGGCGTCTCGCGCTCGCCCCTGCGCGACGCTCTCGGCCGGCTGGCCGGCGAGGGCCTCCTGGTGCGCGGCAACACCGGCATCCTGGCGGTTCGCGCCCTCAGCCTCCAGGACTACCTGCAGACCCTCGAGATGCGCGCGCTCGTCGAGCCCGCCGCCGCGTCGCTCGCGGCCACGGCCGTTGGGGCCGCCGACGTCGCCCGGCTGGAGGCCGAGATGGCGCGGCTGGAGACGACGGACGATCTCCAGGAGACCGACCTTCTCTGGTTTGACGACGATCTCCACGCGCTGATCGCGACCCATTGCGGCAACCCGTTCATGACGCGGTACCTCCAGGACATGCGCCGCTACACCACGCTCTACGAACGCCAGACCAAATGGCGGGCGACGCTGCATGTCGACAACAGCGAGCACCGGGCGATCCTGACCGCGCTGTCGCTTCGCGCGCCCGACCAGACCGCGGACGCGATGCGGCGTCATTTGTCCGGCATCCGCCGACGCATTCTCGAACGCTTCTGACGATCTTCGAGAATCCATCTTGCACGCCTCCAGCATCCGTCGCATAATACTGGTATACCACTAGCATGCGATTTTCCTCCCGATCTTGCCAAGAGGTTTCACCATGCCCACCCGGTTTCCCCTGACGATCGCGCTCGGCGCCCTCCTCCTCGCCACGACGGCACAAGCACAGGACTGCAGGCCCACCGTCGCCGACAGCGAACTCATTCAGCCGGGCAAGCTGGTGATGTCGACGAACCCGACCCTGCCGCCGCTGCAGTTCGTGGATGCGTCGGGCGAGCTGAAGGGCATGCGCGTCGAACTCGGCAAGGAGATCGCGAAGCGCCTGTGCCTCGAGCCCGAATACATCCGCATCGAGTTCTCGGCGATGGTGCCCGGGCTCCAGTCGGGTCGCTGGGACCTCATCAACACCGGCATCTTCTATACGCCCGAACGCGCGGCGATGATGCAGATGATCCCCTACGAGAACCAGGCAATCAGCATCTCGACGGCCAACAATTCCGGCATCGAGGTCAAGTCGCTCGACGATCTCGCCGGCCGCTCGATCGGCGTCGAGATCGGCGGCTTCGAGGAGAAGCAGGCCAAGGCGATCGACGCGCAGCTGCGCGAGAAGGGCCTCGAGGGCGCGACGGTGCGGACCTTCGACAATTTCGCCCTCGCCTATCAGGCGCTGCGCGCCGGCCAGGTCGACGCGATGGTCTCGATCGACGGCGTGGCCGAGGAATACGCCAAGCGCGGCCAGTTCCACCGCGCGCTGCACGGGATCGGCCCGACGCCGGTGGCCCTCGCCATGAAGAGCCGCCCGCTGGCCGACGCGGTGGCGAAGGTGCTCGCGGACATGAAGGCCGACGGCTCCTTCGACAAGCTCTTTGCCGAGTACGGTGTCGAGCCGGTGTCCGGCGCGCTCGCCGTGAAGGGTCCGGCGGGCTGACCGCCAGTCTTTCCACCCCGCCTCGGCGACGATCCGGCGAAGGACCGCACGCATGCTGAACTGGAACTGGTCGGGCTTCTTCGGCTACCTCGTGAACCCGTTCATCCTCCAGGGCGTCTTCACGACGCTCTGGCTGACGGTCGTGGCCATCCTCGCCGGCCTCGTGCTCGGCTTCGGCCTCGCCCTGATGCGCCGCTCGTCGTCGCGCATCCTCTCGGGCTTGGCGGGCGTCTATGTCTGGCTGTTCCGCGGAACGCCGCTGCTCGTCCAGCTCATCGTCATCTACACCGCCCTGCCCGAGCTCGGCATCCGCTTCAACGTCTGGCAGGCCGCGCTGATCGGCCTGTCCCTCAACGAGGCGGCCTATCTGGCCGAGATCATCCGCGCCGGCATCGAGGCGGTGCCGAAGGGACAGGTCCGCGCCGCGCGCGCGCTCGGCATGCGCGAGCCGCAGATCATGCGCTCGATCGTGCTTCCGCAGGCGCTGAAGATCATCGTGCCGCCGCTCGGCAACTCGGTGAACGGTCTCCTCAAGACGACCTCGGTCACTTCGGTGATCTCGATGGAGGAACTCCTGCGCCGCACGCAGGTCCTCATCCAGGAGCGCTTCGAGGTGCTCGAACTCTTCACCGTCGCGGCGATCTACTACCTCCTCCTGACCACGCTCTGGGACCTCGTCCAGCGCCGGATCGAGCGGCGCTTCGGACGCTCCGACCAGCCGCTTGCCGCGAGCGAGCAGCGCTGACCCCGCCTTTCAACGGATCCATCGCCATGCAGAAGACCTTTCGCGGTGTCTACACCGTCATGATCACGCCGTTCGACACAGCCGGACGGCTCGACGTCGAAACGCTCAGAGCCTTCACCGACTGGCAGATCCGGGAAGGCATCCACGGCCTGATCCCGCTGGGCTCCACCGGCGAGTTCCTGTCCCTGTCCGAGGAGGAGCGCGTCGAGGTCGCAAGGACCGTGATCGAGACGGCCGCCGGCCGGGTCCCCGTCCTGATCGGCACGGGCGCCGAGGACACGCGCGAGGCGGTCCGCCTCACGCGGCAGGCCGAGGACCTCGGGGCCGACGGGGTGATGATCATCCCGCCCTTCTACTCGACGCCGACCGACGACGAACTCGTCCATCACTACCGCACGATCGCCGCGGCGACCAAGCTGCCGATCATGGTCTACAACAATCCGGCGACGGCCAACGTGGACCTCAAGCCCGATCTCGTCGCGCGGATCGCCGAGATCGAGGGCTGCGACTACATCAAGGAGTCGACGCTGGAGGTGACGCGCGTGCGCGACATCATCCGCAAGGCCGGCTCCAACATGACGGTCTTCGGCGGCATCCTGGGCTTCGAGTCCTTCGTGGAAGGGGCGGAAGGCTGGGTCGCCGTGGCGTCCAACGTCGCCCCGCGGCAGATGGCGCGCATCTTCGAGCTGGTGAAGGACGAGAACCGCGTTCCCGAGGCGCACAGGCTCTATCTCGAATGGCTGCCGCTGATCGAGGCGGTCGGCGGGCATCTCTATGTCGGCGGGACGAAGGCGCTCCTCGGCCACATGGGCTTTGCGGTCGGCGAACCGCGCCCGCCCCGCCTGCCGCTGCCGGCGGCCGACGACGCCCGCATGAAGGCGCTGGTCGACCACTTCGGCCTCGCCCGGGCGCTCGCCGCCTGACATGCCGATGGCGCCCGCCCCCAGCTCCCGCGTCGGCGCGACGGCGACCATCCGGTTCGATGGCCGCGCTCTCCCGGCCGTGCCGGGCGAGAGCCTTGCGGCGACGCTGATCGCGGCGGGCCTCAAGGCGCAGTCCATCGGCAAGGACGGACGCCCGCGCGGCCACTACTGCGGCATGGGCGTCTGCCACGAGTGCCTCGTGGTGGTGAACGGACGTGCGGGGCAGCGCGCCTGTCTCACCAGGTCGGAGGACGGCCAGGACGTGCGGAGCCATCCCGTGCGGATCGACCTCCTTGATCCTCACCTTGCCGATCTCGCCGGACTGCCGACGCAGATCCTCGAACGGAGCGTCGACGTTCTGGTCGTGGGCGCCGGGCCGGCGGGCCTTGCGGCCGCGGAGGCCGCGGCACGGCACGGGGCGAGCGTGACGGTGCTCGACGAGCGTCCCGGCCCCGGCGGGCAGTTCTACAAGCAGCGCCAGGGCATGGCGGCGCGCGACGGGCAGATGCAGGAGGGCGCGACGCTGATCGAGCGGGTGCGCGGCCTCGGCGTCGCCATCCGCGGCGAGACGCTCGTCTGGGGCGCCGAGCGGGACAAGGACGGCCACCTCGTTCTCGGAACCCTCTGCCGGGGCGAGGCGGCCCGCTGGCGCCCGCGCGTGCTCGTGGTCGCCACCGGCGCCTTCGAGACGCCGCTGGCGCTTCCCGGCTGGACCCTGCCGGGCGTGATGACCACCGGCGGGGCGCAGACGCTGATCCGCTCCTACGGCGTGTCCGCCGGGCAACGCATCCTCGTGGCGGGCAACGGTCCTCTCAACCTGCAGGTGGCCCTGGAGCTTGCCGCCGCGGGGTCGACGGTCGCCGCGGTTCTCGACCGGGCCCCGGCCCCGCACACGCGGCCGCGCGAGGCGGGTCGCCTCGTCATCAGCCACCCGGCGCTCGCGCTTGCCGGCATGCGGCAGATGGCCCGGCTGCGCGCGTCGAGCATCCCCCTCTCCTGGTCCTCGCAACTCGTGCGGGTCGAGGGCGACGGGCGGGTCGAGGCCGCCGTCTACGCGACCCCCGAGGGCGAGCGGCGCGTTGCGGTCGACGCCGTCGTCTTCGGCAACGGCTTTGCCTCCGCCAACGAACTCGCGCGGCTCCTCGGCTGCGCCCACCGCGATCGCGGCGGCCGGCTGGAGGTCGAGCGTGACGAGACCGGCCGGACGTCCCAGCCCGACGTCTTCGTGATCGGCGAGGCCGGCCGCTTCGCCGGCGCCCACGTGGCGCTGGCGCAAGGTCGCCTTGCGGGCCGCGCCGCATCGCGCGAGCTCGGCTCAGACACGGCGATCGAGGCGGACGAGGAGCGGGCCGACCGCCGGCGCCTCGCCCGGCACGAGACGTTCCAGGCTGCGCTCTGGACCCTTTTCGACGCGTCGGACGCTCCGCCGCCATCCGCGGACACGCTGGCCTGCCGATGCGAGGCGGTGAGCTTTGCGGCCGTCTCGCAGGCGCTGGCAGAGGGGCCCCATGGCGACACCGCCAGCCTCAAGCGCATGACCCGCGCCGGCATGGGCCGCTGCCAGGGCCGCTATTGCGGCCCGGTCCTCGCACGGGCCGCCGCGCGCGATCCCGAGGCCCGCGCGGTCGTGCCCAAGCTCGCCGCGCAGATGCCGCTCCGGCCGATCCCCCTGGCCGCGCTCGCGCTGGAGAAGCCGGAATGGGGCGGCCATCGCCGCGCGCTCCTGCCCGACCGGGCGGCTCCCGACGCCGAACCGTTGCCGCCGCTTTCCGTCGGAACGCTGGTGATCGGCGCCGGGATCGCCGGACTGTCCACCGCGCTGTTCCTCGCCCGCGCGGGCGAGGACGTCGCCGTGGTCGAGCGCGGCGTTCCCAATTCCGGCGCCTCGGGCGGCAATGCGGGGAGCCTGCATGCGCAGCTCCTCTCCTTCGACTACGGCGCACGCGCGGAAGCCGGCGGCGGGCCGGCTGCGCGAACCCTCCCGCTGCAGCGGGACTCGATCGACCTGTGGCGCCAGCTGGAACGAGAGCTGGCGGCGGATTTCGAAATCAAGGTCACCGGCGGCCTGATGGTCGCCGAGACCGAGGAGCATCTGCGTTTCCTGGAAGCCAAGACCGCGGTCGAGCGCTCGCGAGGGGTTCGCTGCGACCTGATCGACGCAGCGGAACTCCGCCGCCGCGAGCCCGCCTTGTCGGAGCGCTTCCTCGGCGCCGCGTTCTGCCCGCAGGAGGGCAAGATCAACCCGCTCGTGGCCACCGAAGGCGTCCTGTCGGCGGCCCTTTCGGCCGGCGCACGCCTCCATACGAAGGCCGAGATCCGGGCGATCCGGCGCGAGGGCGACGCCTATGCCGTCGACACCTCGCGCGGCCCGATCCGAGCGCGCCGCGTGGTCAACGCGGCGGGCGCCTTCGCCTCGCGCATCGGCGCGATGCTCGGGCTGGACGTGCCGGTCTTCGGCGCCCCGCTGCAGATGGTCGTGACCGAAGCCGTCGCCCCGCTCGTGTCCTGCCTCGTCGCACATGCCGGCCGCCACCTGACGCTGAAGCAGGCGGCGAACGGCAACATCATCATCGGCGGCGGCTGGACCGCCGGGCTCGATCCGGTGCACCAGCATCCGCGCCCGCTTTTCGACAGCTTGGAGGGCAACCTCTGGGTGGCGCAGCACGTCGTGCCTGCGCTTCGCAAGGCGCATGTCATCCGGAGCTGGGCGGCGATGAACATCAACATCGACGGCGCGCCGATCCTCGGCGAGCACCCCGACGCCCCCGGCTTCTTCAACGCCGTCACATCCAACGGCTACACCCTCGGGCCGCTCGTTGGCCGCATCACCGCCGATCTCGTGGCCGGAAGGCCCGCGACGCACGACATCGGCCCCTTCTCCGTCACGCGCTTCGCGAAAGGCCGCCCATGATCGAGATCCAAGGCGTCAACAAGTTCTACGGGAAGTTCCAGGTCCTCAAGAACTGCAGCACCCATGTCGCCAAGGGGGAGGTGGTCGTCGTCTGCGGCCCGTCGGGGTCGGGCAAGTCGACCCTCATCAAGTGCGTCAACGGGCTCGAGGGCTTCGACGAGGGCTCGATCCGGGTCCAGGGCATCGAGGTCGGCGACCCGAAGACCGACCTGCCGAACCTGCGCACGCGAATCGGCATGGTGTTCCAGAACTTCGAGCTGTTCCCGCACCTGTCGATCATCGAGAACCTGACGATCGCGCAGGAGATGGTCCTCCAGCGCACGCCCGACGTCGCGAAGGCCAAGGGATTGGCGCTGCTCGACCGGGTGGGGCTCGCCGACCACGCGGCCAAGTATCCCGGCCAGTTGTCGGGCGGCCAGCAGCAGCGCGTGGCGATCGCCCGCGCCCTGGCGATGGACCCGATGGCCATGCTCTTCGACGAGCCGACCTCCGCGCTCGACCCCGAAATGATCGCCGAAGTCCTCGACGTCATGGTCGGTCTCGCCCGCGAAGGCATGACCATGATGTGCGTGACCCACGAGATGGGCTTTGCCCGAAACGTCGCGACGCGGGTCGTCTTCATCGACCAGGGCGAGATCGTCGAGGACCGGCCGACCGAGGCCTTCTTTTCCGACGTCACCAATCCGAGGACGCAGACCTTCCTCGGCAAGATCCTGCGGCACTGAGCGACTCGTCCGCGCCGCGGCCCACCCTCAATCAGGACACATCCATGAGCGAGCTTATCGTCGAGATCGACGGCCACGCCTTTCCCGCGCGCTTCGAGACCGAGGCCGCCCCCCGGACCGTGGCGGCCTTTCGCGACCTCCTTCCCTATTCCGAACGCGTCATCCACGTGCGCTGGTCGGGCGAAGCCTGCTGGATCCCGCTCGGCGACAAGGACTTCGGCCTGCCGTACGAGAACGCGACCAGCCATCCCCATCCCGGCCAGATGATCCTTTATCCCGGCGGCGTGTCGGAGACCGAGATCCTTCTCGCCTACGGCCCGGTCGCCTTCGCGTCCAAGGCGGGGCCGCTGGCCGGCAACCATTTCCTGACGATCATCGACAAGCTGGACGCGCTGGCCGAACTCGGCCGCGGCACCTTGTGGACCGGCGCAAAGCCGATCCGTTTCCATCTGACGTGAGCGACAGAGGATGGAGCGGCAGCCGGGAGCGCCCGAACGGGCTGGCCGCCGCCCCATTCATCGTCCGACAGGGAGCCGCAATCGATGACGACCCTGGAAGCCGCGGCGTCCCGCGAGATCCCCCTTTCCCCGGCGGAACTCGACCTCCTGATGCGGCTTGTCGCGGCGGCGGGCGACGAGGCGACCTTCACCGGTCTCGTCGCGGAGCGAATGGAAGCCGTGGGCTGCGCGGTCGAGCCTCTCGTCTACGATCCGCAGGCCGTTCCGCTGATCGAGGAGTTCGCCTCCGGGGTGGATACCGCCGCCGGCGAACAGACATGCCTGATCGGGCGGATCGCCCCGTCGACGGCCGCGGACGGTGCCAGAAGCCTTCTCCTTTTCGCCCATCCCGACGTGGAAGCCTTCCAGGCGGATCACGGCTGGTCGCATGATCCCCGCGAGCCACGCGTCGAGAACGGCCGGCTGATCGGATGGGGCGTTGCCGACGACATCGCCGGGATCGTGATCATGCTGGCCTCGCTCGCTCGATTGCACGCCCGCGGCTGGACCCCGCCCGCGCCGGTCACCCTCGTTTCATCGCCCTCGAAGCGGCATCGTCGCGGGATCGCGGCAGCGCTCGCCGCCGGCCTTTCGGCGGATGCGGCGATCTACCTGCACCCGGCGGAATCGGGTGCCGGCCTCGACGAGATCAAGGCCTTCGCACCGGGGCAGATCGAGTTCGCGGTGGAGATCGCGGGGCGTCTCCCGCAGACGGACGAGCCGTCGCATGCGGCTTTCGCCCATCTGGCCCATCACCCGCTCGATGCGATGCGGGCCGTCCTCGACGCCCTCGCCTCGCTCGACCGCGCGCGAGGGAAAAGCGTCCAGCACCCGCTCCTGCAGGCGGCGGTCGGCCGCTCCACCAACCTCCTGGTGACGCGGATCGAGGCCGGGTCGGCCGGCGCCTCCGCGCGCATCCCCGCCTCGTGCCGGATCGCAGCGGTTCTGTCGCTGGTGCCGGGTGAGACCCTGGCGGAGGCGAAGGCGCTGGTGGAGGATGCCGTATCGGGCGCTTGGCAGGGCCTTCGATGGCCCGAGGCCACGCGGCCCGACGTGACATGGCTCTCCGGGGTTTCGGCCGCCGAAACCGACGTCGACGGCCCCCTCTACCGACTGGTCCGGGCGACGTTGCTGGAGGCCGGCGCGAATCCGAGGGTGAACCCGCTCCATACATCGAGCGACATCCGCAACCCGCTCGTCCAGCGCTCCATCCCGACGGTCGGCTACGGTCCGAGATGCGGCGATCTCACCATGGCGAAGGGGGTCGGCGAATGGGTCGACCTCGCGGATCTCTCCCGCGCGATCGATGTGACGGCCTCGGTCGTCGAGGCCTGGTGCGAGGCGCCGTCCAGCACGACGCAGCCATGATGCCGCGCGAGGGTCCTGTCGGAATGGCCGAATGGCCGTCCGTCACTCAGGCGACAAACGGATCCGCTCGACCGGGCGCTCTGCCGGCGGCAAGGGCGCGGACAGGAGCTGGAACGACAGGGACTTGCCGTGGCCGTCGAGCCCGAGGCTCGCATTGACGCCGCCCTCCAGCACGCCGTCGAGGACGAAGTTGAAGGCAGCCAGCCGCGGTAGTTCGTAGCGCACGATCCGCGTCGGCTGCCGCGCGGCGAAGACCCCGGCGACGAAGGCTTCCGTCACCACTTGCCGCAGGCGCTCGTAGTCCGCGGGATCGCGGCAGATCACCGCGATGTTGGCGCGGTTTCCCTTGTCGCCCGACCGGGCGTGGGCGAGGGATCGCAGCGTCGTCTCAGCCATGGTGCGGCTCCAGGATCTCCATACGGGGCTCGACGCGCTCGCGCTCCACGAGGCAGGACGCGCTGGCGACACGGTGGGTGAGGCGCGTGCGGATGCCCGCGCCGCCGCCCGGACCCGCGCAGTAGAGCGCCCGAACCTCGTGCAGGAGTTCCTCCGGTCCGGCGCGGTCGGGCGAGGCGGCGGCGAGGCGGACGCGGACGTCCTCGCAAGGCGAAACCGCAAGGGTCGGTCCGAGCGCCGCGGGACCGGCCGGGTGAAAGAGGCTGGCGACACCGATCGCATCGGCGCGCACAAGAAGATCCGGCCAGCGCCGCGCCATCCGCGCCTGCACGACCTCGATCGCCAGAGCCGCCCGGCGCGCGGCGTTCGCGCCGGCATAGGAAATCTCGCCTTCCGCCAGATGCCCGCCATCGACGCACACCGTCGCCTTCAGCCGCTCGGGCCTCGGCCGCCCGCGCGCGCCGGCCACCCTTACCCGGTCCTTGCCGACGACCTCGATCCCGACCTCGGTGAGGTCGAGGACGACGTCGGGGGTGAGATAGGCCGCGGGATCGTGGATCTCGTAGAGAAGCTGTTCGGTGACGGTCTCGCGGTCGACGCGCCCACCCGTTCCCGGCGGCTTGGTCAGCGTGATCGCGCCGTCGGAAAGGATTTCCGCGATGGGGTAGCCGACCTCGGCAAGGTTCGGGACGTCCGCCATCCCGGGGTCGGCGAAGTATCCGCCCGTGACCTGCGAGCCGCATTCGAGGAGGTGACCGGCGAGCGTTCCGGCGGCCAGGCGATCCCAGTCGTCGAGCCGCCAGCCGAAGGCATGGATCAGCGGCCCGAGCGCCAGCGACGGATCGGCGACGCGTCCCGCGACGACGACGTCGGCACCGGCGTCGAGGCCCTCGGCGATCGCTTCGGCGCCGATATAGGCGTTGGCCGAGACGATCCCGGCGGCATCGGCGAGGAGGTCGCCGTCCATCTCGCGCGCCCTCAGTTCCGCGTGCGAGAAGGCGCCGGAGATGTCGTCGCCCTCGACCACGGCGATCCGGATGTCGGGGTGGCCGAGTTCGGCCGCGAGGCGGCGGATGATCCGCGCGCCGCCCCGGGGGTTGGCGGCCCCGAAATTGCCGACGATACGGATGCCCGACGCCAGGCATTCGGCCAGCACGGGCCGAAGGAAGCGCTCGATCGCCTCGCTCGCGCCGGCCTCCGGGTCCTGCCGGCGCCGGAGCTGCGCCAGCGCCAGCGTGCGCTCGGCCAGCGTCTCGTAGAGCAGGAAGCGGGGCCCTTCGTGGCGGGCCAGTTCGCGCACGACGGGGAGGCCGGCATCCGAGCGATCGTCGGCAAAGCCGGATGCGCAGCCGATCCGCACGAGGGAAGGAAGGTCTGCGTCCGACATCAGATGGCTCCGGTGATCCAGGCGACGGCGGCCATGATCAGCGTCGTCGCGAAGGCCCATTTGAAGATGAAGCGCTGGTGCGCGCCAAGCGTGACGCCCGACAGGCCGATGAGGATGAAGGTCGAGGCGGTGAGCGGGCTGAGCGGGAAGCCCGTCGTCATCTGCCCGAGGATGGCGGCGCGTCCGACCTCGATGCCCTCGTGGCCGAGCGCCTCGGCGGTCTGGGCGAAGACCGGCAGCATTCCGAAGTAGAAGGCGTCCGGCGTGAAGGCGAGGCTGAGCGGCATGCTCGCGACGGCGACGACCTGCGGCAGGTAGGGCGCCATGCCGTTCGGCACCACGGCGACGAGCGAGGTCGCCATCGCCTCGATCATGCCGGTCCCCTGGAGGATACCGGTGAAGATGCCGGCGGCGAAGATCATGGTGGTGACGGTCACGACGCTGTCGGCATGCGCCACCAGCCGCTCGCGCTGGGCCTCCCAGCTCGGATAGTTCACGAGAAGCGCCACCGCGAAACCGATGATGAAGATCACGGCGAGCGGCAGGACATGCGTGAAGAGCATGACGAGAAGCACGAGCGTCAGCGCGACGTTGAACCAGAAGAGGTGGGGCCGCAGAGCCGCCGCGTCCTCCGCCGTCTCGGTGACGTGGGCGCCCGCGTCGAAGCTGTCGGCGACGCCGAGGCGGCGGCGCTCCTTCAGCCCGAGATAGGCCGCCACCAGGAAGACCCAGGCCAGGCCGACCAGCATCGCGGGGATCACGGGCTGGAAGATGTCCTGCGAACTCGTGCCGAGGACGCTCATCGCGCGGGCGGTCGGTCCGCCCCAGGGCAGGATGTTCATCGTGCCGGCCGCCAGCGCGACGATGCCCGGCAGCACCAGCGGGTTCATGCGCATGTGCCGGTGGATCGGCAGGAGTGCCGTGATCGAGATCAGGAAGGTCGTCGCGCCGTCGCCGTCGAGAGCGACCAGCATCGGCAGCGCCGCCGAGACGAGGCAGAGCCGCACCGGATCGCCGCGCACCAGCGACACGAGGCCGAGGATCATCGGCTTGAAGATCCCGGTGCCCATCATCAGGCCGAAATACAGGACCGCGAACATGATCATGATGCCGGTCGGCGCGACCCGCACGATCCCGTCCATCATCATCTTGCCGAGGTCGGCGCCGAAGCCGCCGAGAAGCCCCGCCGCGAGCGGCACGAGAACGAGGCCGACGAGCACGGACAGGCGTCCGCTCAAGGTGATCGCCAGGAAAACGGCGATCGTGCCAAAGCCGAGCACGGCAAGCATGAATTCCTCCCAAGGCCTTCTCCCGAGGCCGGTCGGCAAGTTCGCACCCGCCGACTTGTGCGTAAATTGAATTCGGTTCATGCATCGATGCATGAAGCGTATCGATCTCTCGCCCTTCGAGCTTCAGGTCTTCCTGGTTCTCGTCGAGACCGGCAGTTTCCGGGCGGTCGCCCATCACTTCGCTCTGTCGCAGCCAGCGGTCAGCCGGGCGGTCGCGCGCATCGAACAGCGGATCGGAGCGAGGCTTTTCGACCGGACGAGCCGGTCGGTGGCCCTGACGCCGCAGGGCGAGGCGCTGCTGCCGATCGCCCGGCGCGTGATCCACGACCTCACGACCTCGCTGGACGAGATCACGCAGTCGCTGTCGGCGATCGGCGGCCATGTCGCGATCGCCGCCCTGCCCTCGATTGCCTCGGCCATCCTGCCGCCGCTCTTCGCGCGGCTGCGCCGCGACGACCCCGAGATCCGGCTCTCGATCATCGATACGCTGCTCGACGGGGTCACCGGCGCGGTGGCTCAAGGGGAGGTCGATTTCGGCATTGCCGTCGAGCCGTCGCGGCGATTGCCCGATCTCGTCTTCGAACCCCTGACGACGGATCGCTTCGTGGCCGTCCTGTCCGCTCGCCATGCACTTATCAGCCTGCCGGACCTCTCATGGGCCGATCTGGCGACGCATCCCGTCGTCGCCATGAGAAGCCTGACCTCGGTGCGCCAGCTGACGGACGAAGGGTTCGCATCCGCCGGCTGCGCGGTGGTGCCGGCGTTCGAGGTCTCGCATCTCGCCTCGGCCGGCGCGCTCGTCGCGGCGGGGCTCGGCGTCACGGCCCTGCCGGAACTCGCGCTCAAGGCGTTCGACACGGAAGGGATCGTCACGCGCCCGCTGACCGCACCGGTGGTCCACCGCGCGATCTGTCTCGTGCAGCGGCGAGGACGAACGCTGTCGCCGACGGCGGCCCTGGTTCGCCAGCGGCTGCTGATGCTCGCGCCTTGAGGCTGCGACGCACTCTCGCCCGGCGCAGTCCGACCGAGCGCACCTCCGTCATGCGGCCGCTAGCGACCGTGCTCGAGCGCCTCGCTCGTCTCGGCGGCCGGACGCTTCACCGTCTCGGCGACGCGGCCGTGGCCGCTGATCTCGCGGCCGGCATCGGCGGAGAAGCGCAGGTTCCAGACCGTCGCCAGAAGCGAGATCGCCACCACGACCGCGAAGGCCACCGAGAAGTCGGACAGTTCTGGTGCGGCCTGGCCCTGCACACCCATCGAGCCGTGCAGGGCAAGCGCCGCCACGCAGATGCCGAGCGACAGCATCAGCTGCTGGAAGGTCGTGTAGAAGCTCGTCGCCGAACTCATCTGCGCCGGCGAGATCCGGTCGTAGGCCACCGTGTTGTAGGCGGTGAACTGGAACGACATGGAGAAGCCGCAGCAAACCAGCACCCCGAAGATCGCGGGCAGCGGCCAGTCCGGACGGAAGAAGGCGCAGGTGCCGTAGAGAAGCGCGGCGAGGATCCCGTTGACCACGAGCGCCTGGCGGAAGCCGAAGCGCCGCAGGATCCGAGGCGCCAGCGCCTTCATCATCAGCGAGCCGATCGCGGTCGCGATCGTGACGAGGCCGCTCGTCGCCGCCGAGAGCCCGAAGCCGAGCTGCATCATCAGCGGCAGGAGGAACGGCTGCGCCCCTTGCGTGATGCGGGTCAGCGATCCCGCGATCACCGAGGTGCCGAAGGACGGCACGCGCATCAGCGCGGGATCGAGGATCGGCGCGGCATGGCGCCGGGCATGGTGGAGATACGCCGCGCCCGCCACGAGGCCGACCGCAACGAGCGCGAGCGCCAGCATCCCCTCGCTGTCGCGGCTCGCCGTCTCGAAGCCGAACAGGAGCGAGCCGAGCGAGATGCCCGAGAGGATCATGCCGACGCCGTCGAACGGGCCGGTGCGCTCGCCCTTGGTTTCGTCGATGAAGAGACTGACGAGCACCATTCCGACGAGGCCGACCGGCACGTTGATGTAGAAGATCCAGCGCCAGTCCGCATAGGTGACGATGAAGCCGCCGACCGGCGGCCCGAGGATCGGGCCGATGAGGGCGGGCACGAGAAGCCAAGACATGGCCGAGACGAGATCGCGCCGCTCCACCGAGCGCAGGAGCACGAGGCGCCCGACCGGCATCATCATCGCACCGCCGAGCCCCTGGAGGAGACGCGCGGCGACGAGGAACCCGAGCGAGGGCGCCAGTGCGCAGAGGACCGATCCCGCGACGAAGACGCCGATGGCGGCCCGGAACACGGTGCGCGAGCCCCAGCGATCGGCCACCGCCCCGCTGACAGGAATGAAGACCGCGAGGCTGATGAGGTAGGAGGTGAGCGCGATGCTCATCGACGGCGCGCCGACGCCGAAGTCCCGCGCCATCGTCGGCAGCGCCGTGGCGAGGATGGTGGCGTCGAGCTGCTCCATGAACATGGCGCTGGCGACGATGAGGGCGATGGTGCGGAAATTGCGCCGGGCGGGCACGGCATCGGCAAGGCCGATGGCGGAAGACGGGACGGACATGGAAATCGAAACGAACGCTTCACGGGCGGCGACGAGCCGGGCCGCCGGGCGGCGTGATACCTTCGATGGGAATCGCAAGGGAGACATACGGTGTCGATCGACCGTTGGCCACCCCTTCCCCGTTCACAATGGTCGCGCTGCGGGGCCTGAACGGTGGGAACCCGCCTGGAACGCTCTCGCAGGAAAAGCGCGGTTTCCGGCCCGTCCCTTTCGGTCTCGGCGCCGTCCCTTCGCAAAGGGGGCTTCGCGCGCCTTCGACCTGCGGATGTCGGCCCTTCCATCCCCGCGTTCCGACGAAACGACGGCGACGACGATCAGACGGTCTTCAGCCGTTCCGCGATCACCCCGAGGACAATCTCGGCCAGCGCGCTCACGGTCGGATCCTCTTCGCTCTCCGCGCGCACCAGCGTCAGGGAGACGGCTGGAAGCGCCGGGAGACCCGATTCGGTGGGGTCGAGCGCGACGAGCCCGTCCGGCAGGCCGATGCGGGTGCGCATCGTGATGCCGAGGCCCGCGGACGCGGCGGCCCAGAGACCCGACAGACTGGGACTGGATACGGCGATCCGCCAGGGCAGGCCGGCTTGATCGAGAGCCCCGATGGCGGGATCGCGAAACGAGCACGGGGATTCGAACGCAACGAGCGGGACGGGCTCGCCCCGAGCGATGCGGCCGAGCCGCCAGTCGCGGCGCCCGATCCAGACGGTGGGGATCTCCGCGATTGGCGTGAGATGCGGTGCGTCGATCGAGGCGCCCCAGGCCAGCGACAGGTCCAGTTCCCCCTGCCGCGTCTTGTCCACGAGGGCATGGACCTTCTCGACCACGATCTCCACCAGGACGTTCGAATGGACGCGGGAGAACCGGCCGAGGACCTCGGGCAGCCAAGCCTCGGCAAAGTCCTGCGGCAGTCCGAGACGGACACGCCCAGCGAGTTCCGAACGACGCAGGCTGTCGATCGCCTCGTCGTTGAGGTCGAGGATGCGGCGTGCATAGCTGAGGAGCCGCTCCCCGGCGTCGGTCAGCGCCAGGCCCCTGCCGGCTCTCGTCACCAGTGGCTGCCCCACCTGTTCCTCGAGCTTGCGAAGCTGGGCGCTGACGGCCGATTGCGACCGCCCCACGCGATCGGCCGCGCGCGCGAAGCTGCCGAGCTCGAAGCCAAGGACGAAGGTGCGGAGCGCGTCGATGTCGAGATGGGGACGGACCACGTCGCTTCACTCATTCCGAACGGTTGGTGCGAAACTTCCAAATAGTCGATCGATCACGGCAGGAATAGACGTGGAAACCGATAAATCGCCCTTTGGAGCCCGACATGCCTCTCGTTCGCATCAGCCTTTTCCACGGCCGCTCGCCCGAAGCGGTCCGCAGCATCGCCGACGGCGTTCACGCGGCCCTCGTCGAGGCCTACGGCGTCCCCGAGGACGACCGCTTCCAGATCATCGAGCAACGCGCCGGGCGAGATCATCTACAGCCCGAACTATCTCGGCATCCAGCGCACGGACGGGATCGTCATCGTCCATGTGGTGGCCAGCAACTGGCGCGACACCGCGCAGAAGACGGCCTTCTACCAGGCCGTCGTCGACAGGCTGGCCGCCGATCCCGGCGTCCGCCGCGAAGACGTCCAGATCGTCATCAGCCCGAACGACAAGCCCGACTGGTCCTTCGGCAACGGCCTCGCGCCCTATGTCACCGTCTCGGCGGACAGCTGACCGTCACCGGGCGGGAACCGCCGCGCGCGTCGTTCCGACAGTGACGACCGCGTGCCTCGGCCGGGCGCCTCTCTCCCACGCCGTCGTTCGACGCCCTCGCATTCCTGCGACCGCCTTGCGGCCAGCGGCACGAAGGAGATCCTCATGCACCTATTCCTCACCGGAGCGAACGGCTGGATCGGCTCGGCGATCGCCGACGGCCTGATCGAGGCCGGGCATTCCGTCACCGGACTGGTCCGGTCCCGCGACAAGGCGGAGGCTCTGGCACGAAAGGGGATCCAGCCCCTCGTGGGAGGGCTGGCCGATCATGACGTGTTGCGGGCCGGAGCGTCCGCGAGCGACGGCATCATCCACACCGCCTTCGGCCTCGACCTGTCGAAGATCGCGGAACTGGCCGAGGAGGAGCGCCGCGCGATCGAGACCTTCGGCGAGGTGTTCCGGGGCTCCAGCCGCCCCGTGATCGTCACCGGCGGCGTTCTCCTGATGCCGAGGGGAGAGGTCTTCGACGAAAGCGCCCGGCCGCCCGTCGATCCGGCCTTCCCCCGCGCATCCGAGCAGACGGCCTTCACGCTCGCCGAGCGCGGCATCCACGCCTCCGTCGTCCGCAACCCGCGCTCCGTGCACGGGCAGGGCGAGCGCCACGGTTTCGTGCCGATGCTGGCCGCCGTGGCGCGGCGCACGGGCGTCTCCGCCTATGTCGAGGACGGAAGCAATCTCTGGCCCGCGGTCCATCGCCTGGACGCCGCGCGCGTCTATCGGCTTGCGCTGGAGCGCGGCGCCCGCGGAGAGGCCTTCCATGCCATTGCCGAGGAGGGCGTCCCGTTCAGGCAGATCGCCGAGGCGATCGGCCGGCAGGTCGGCGTCCCGGCCCGGTCCCTGTCGCCAGGGGAGGCCGAGGACCACTTCGGCGGCCTCGCGGTCTGGGTCGCCGGTCATGGACCGGCCTCCTCGGCCCGGACGAGAAAGGCGCTCGGCTGGGAGCCGAGGGAGATCGGCCTCGTCGCCGACATCGAGCGTCGGACCTACTCGGACTGACAATCGCACGCTCTCGAAACCCGCGCCGGAGCGGTCCGAAGCCGATCGGCCGGACGTCGGCCCTCGGCCGCGAGCCGGAAAAACCCGGCCGCCAGTTCATTCGGGATGACGGGTCGAGGATGCGGGGAGACCATTCAGGCTGGAAACGAGCATCCTCCTGCCCGATCGTCCGCCTCGGTCACGATGCCAACAGCCGGATCGCAGGTGCGGCTGCGACCTCGGCGGCGTCCCCGGGCGGCGTGTAGCAGATGTGGCGCGCCACCTCCTCCAGCGCGCGGCGTTCGCGCCGCGCGAACTCCAGCGCCGCCTCGCGCGAGACGAAGATGCCGCCGCAGCAGTTGCAGGGGCCCTCGACGATCCAGCTCCCGTGCCCGCCCGGACGCAGCGTGAACGCCAAGGGGTCGGGTTCGATCTTCGACACCGCGCTCATCGGGCGGCCTCCAGGCCGGCCACATGCAGCATGGGAACGCGCGGCGGGATCGCCTCCATCGTGTCCCTGACGCACGCCGCCTGACGGCGCGCGTCCCGGCACAGGGTGTGAAGCGGCAACCGGACGGTCGTCTCGCACCCGACGCTCTCGTGCAGCAGTTCCTTCAAGGCCGCGACGCCCTCGGCCTCGACGAGATCGACGAGCGGGCGAAGGCGGGACTGGAATTCGCGCGCCAAGGCGCCGTCGTTGCCCCGGATCGCATCCCACAGACCGACGACCAGCGTCGGCGCGACGTTCGCGACCGCGCTGAACAGGCCGTCCGCCCCGAGAAGGCCGCTGGCCGCTGCCGTCGGCTCGTGTCCTGCCAGGAAGGCGACACCGTCGCGGGCCCTTGCCATGCACTCGACATGCAAGGGGTTGGCGGAATGGTCGATGATCGCCGCGACGTTGGCGATCTCGGTCAGTTCCGCCATCTGGCATGACGACAGGTGAACCTTGGTTGCGGCCTCGTCGAACTCGAGGAACAGCGGCAGCTCCGTCGCGGACGCGACCGCCTGGACGTGCGCTCGAATTCCGGCGAACGAGGGCTTGTTGTAGAAGGGCATGACGAGGACGAGGCCGTCCGCGCCCGTCCTCTCGGCATCATAGGCGAGCGCGATCGAAGCGGCCGTGCTCGGCGTGCCGACATGGGCGAGAATGGACATCCGCCCCTTTGCCGATACCGCCGCCTCGATCACCTCGATGCGCTCGGCGCGGCTGAGGTTGGAGCCCTCGCCCGCCCAGCCGGCGACCGCGACGGCCGATACGCCGCTGCGGGCCTGCCAGCGCGTGAGCGCGGCGACGCGGAACATGTCCACTTCGGTGAACAGGCCGACGTCGGAATCGAAGTCGGACTTGAAGGGCGTGATCAGTGAGGTCACCACGCCGGAGAATGCGGAACCCATCGAAGGAGCTCGCTCCCGTTGTTTCGATGGGCGGAATGTCGTCCCAACCGCATAAAGGATCGATACGAGTTTTCGGCCGGTCGGCACCTGTCTCCAATTCCGTCCGAACGGATGGGCATCTCGAGAAGCCTGTCCGCCGATGCTCCGGCCCCGCCCCCCCCCGGGACGAGGCGACGGATCCGGCCGTTCGTTTCCGATGGTCCATCGCGGCGTCGGCTGGCGCAATCGGCGTCGCCCCCCCCGGTGGCCGGCCCGGAGCGGCGGCCGAGGTCGGCAGACCCGAGCTGCCGCCGCGCCCCATCTCGTCCGACCGCGTCATCGCTTCTGGCCACACGCCGCCCCGCCGTTCTAAAAGGTCGCCAGGGCATGGTCCTGCCCGCATCGTTTCTCCCGGTTGGCGTGGGTTCGCATGCCGTTTCTGACCCGTCGCCGCTTTCTTCGAACGCTCGGCCTCGGCGCCCTCGCGACGGGCGCGCTGGGCTCCTATGCCTTCGCGCTCGAGCCGATGTGGCGGTTGAGCGTCGCACGATACGCGTTCACGCCGCCCGGCTGGCCGAGGGGGCTTCGCCTGCGTCTGGCGCTCGTGGCGGACGTCCATGCCTGCCACCCCTGGATGCGGCCGGACCGCATCTCGGACATCGTCGATCGGACCAACGAGCTCGCGCCCGACGTGACGCTCCTTCTCGGCGACTATTCGGTCGGCATGCGCCGGTTCAAGACGGCCGATGTCCACCCGTCCGTCTGGGCGTCGATCCTGGCCGGGCTCCGGGCGCCGCTCGGGCGCTACGCGGTCCTCGGCAACCACGACTGGTGGGAGGACGAGGCGGCGCAGCAGCGAGGGCACGGACCCACATTCGGGCAGGACGCGCTGGAGCGGGCGGGCCTGCCTGTCCTGGAGAACCAGGCCGTCCGCCTGTCCAAGGACGGCCATCCGTTCTGGATCGCCGGCCTTGGGGACCAGCTCGCTCTTCTGCCCAAACGCCAGTACGGCCGCAGCGCCTGGCGGGGCGTCGATGACCTGCCGGCGACGCTGGCCGCCGTCACGGACGATGCGCCCGTGATCCTGATGGCGCATGAGCCGGACGTGTTTCCGGACGTACGGGCAGCGACGCGTCCGGTTGCCCTGACCGTGTCCGGCCATACGCATGGCGGCCAGATCCGGCTCCTCGGGCACTCGCCCGTGGTGCCCTCGCGATACGCCAATCGCTATGCCTACGGCCATGTGGTCGAGCCGCGATCCGACGGCCGCGACGCTCACCTCGTCGTGTCGGGAGGGCTCGGATGTTCCATCGCGCCGGTCCGGTTCGGGGTGCCGCCCGAGATCGTGGTGATCGACCTCGGGGACGACCACCCGCCCTCCGCAGGCGTGTAGCGCACGCCCGGAAAACGCCTGGCGGACAGCACCGCCGTTTGAGCGCGCGGCCGATGGTCGGCTCGAAAGCGGCGTCGGTCCGAAGCTTCTCGGCAGAACCCTGTTCCGCCACGCCAAGCCCTCCGCCATCGGGCATCCTTGGACAGGGCCTCGTCGGCTGCAATCGAAGGGCACGGTGCGTTTCGCAGGTCGCACGACGGCTTGCACCGGACGTCGTTCGGCTGACACCGACCGCCCGCTTGCCGGCTCGGCGAAAACATGTCGCTGACACCTGAGTCGAATTGACATTCGCCATAACCTTCGCGACAAATGTCAAAAATCGAAACGTGGGGAGGCCGGTTCGCTCAGCGAGTCGGTGACGTTTCGAGCCAGGATCGTACGGGAGGTGCGATTTGCTTCGCAGTTTCGACCGGCAGAGCGTCTTTCTCGGCCTGCTCAACGTCGCCCTTTTGACGGCGGGCGCGTGGCTGGCCGGCGCCAACTTCATCGACAGCTACAATCTCCAGTCGATGGCGGCGCAGGTCCCCGAACTCGGCCTCCTCGCCTTCGGGGTGATGCTCGCCATGACCTCGGGCAACGGCGGCATCGATCTGTCCGGTATCGCGCTTGCCAACCTGTCGGGCATCGCGGCCCTGATGCTGGCCAAGCTGTTCGTGGCGCCCGACGTGGCGCCGAACCTCTTCTCGTGGAGTTTCGCCGGTTTCGCGCTCGCGATCGGCCTCGTCGGCGGCCTCGCCAACGGGCTGGTGATCGCCTACGGCCGCCTGACCCCGCTGATCGCGACCCTCGGCACGCAGCTCCTCTTCACCGGCATCGCGGTGTTTCTGACCAACGGCTCGGCCTTGAGCCTCGGCTACATCCCGCCGCTCGACGACTTCGGCAACTCCCCGATCCTCGGCATGCCGATCTGCTTTGCCCTCTTCCTCGTCGTCGCTGCCGTGATCGCCTTCGTTCTGCGCTTCACGCCCTTCGGCGTTCGCCTGATGCTTCTCGGAAGCAACCCGAAGGCCGCCCGCTACGGCGGCATCGCGGAACACCGGATGATCGTCCTGACCTACACCGCGAGCGGCCTTCTGTCGGCGATCGCCGGTATCGTCATCGCAGCCCGCAACGCATCGGTGAAGTGGGACTACGGCGGCTCCTACGTCCTGATCGCGATCCTGATCGCGGTCATGGGCGGCGTGAAGCCGGAGGGAGGCTACGGGAAGGTCGGCTGCGTGCTTCTGGCCGCCACGGCCCTCCAGATCCTGTCGAGCCTCTTCAACTTCATGGACATCTCGAACTTCTTCAGGGACCTCGCCTGGGGCGTCCTGCTCCTCGCGCTCCTGGCCTTCGCCAGGTTCGATTTCGGCGCTTGGCTTCGGCCGAGCCGCTGAAGACACGCAGACCGCGCGGTTTTTCGGCGGGAGAAGGCCGGGAAACCGCGCTCGCATTAGCACATCCAACGGGAGGATCCGCATGACCACACTCCGCAAGCTCGCCGCCTGCACGGCGCTCGGCCTCGCCCTCGGGGCGGGTGCCGCCGCGGCCCAAGACAAGCCGACCATCGTCACCGTCGTGAAGGTGACCGGCGAGAACTGGTTCACCCGCATGAACCAGGGCGTCGACGCCTACGGCGCCGAGCACTCGAACGTCGCGACGAGCCAGGTCGGTCCGGCCAAGGCTGACGCCGCCCAGCAGGGCCGCATCATCGAGGATCTCGTCGCCAAGAACGTCTCGGCCATCGCCGTCGTACCGATGGATCCCTCCGCGCTCGAAGGCGTGCTGCGCCGCGCCGAGCAGCGTGGGATCAAGGTGATCACCCACGAGGGCGACAGCCTCGTCAACACCGCGGTCGACATCGAGGCCTTCGACAACAAGGCCTTCGGCACGCGCATCAACGAGAAGCTCGCGGCCTGCATGGGCCAGTCCGGCAAGTGGACGAGCTTCGTCGGCTCGCTCGGCAGCCTGACGCACAACCAGTGGGTGGATGCGGGCGCCGAGAACGCCAAGAAGTATTCCGGCATGGAACTCGTGGCCGCCAAGAACGAGTCCTTCAACGACGCCAACAAGGCCTACGAGAAGGCCAAGGAGATCCTGCGCCGCTATCCCGACATCAAGGGCTTCCAGGGCTCGTCCGCGATCGACGTGATCGGCATCGGCCGCGCGGTGGAAGAGGCCGGGCTCCAGGACAAGACCTGCGTCTACGGCCTCGGCCTGCCCAAGGACACCGGCCCCTATCTCGACACCGGCGCGGTCGACGAGATCTTCTTCTGGGACCCGAAGGATGCCGGCTACGTCATGAACGTCGTCGCCAACATGGTGCTCGACGGCAAGGAAGTGACCGACGGGATGGACCTCGGCGTGCCCGGCTACAACAAGGTGTCGGTGAAGAAGGGGCCCGGCAAGGGCGTTATCGTCCAAGGCGAGGCCTGGGTCGACGTCGATAAGGCCTCCTACAAGAACTATCCGTTCTAAGCCGCGGCGCGAGCGTCGCGTCCGATCGCTCCGGGGCCGTCCTGGCCCCGGAGCACGACCGCCTTCATCAGGATCCCATCATGTCCGTCGTTCCAGCGCCGCTCACGGTCGACGCCGCCCCTCCGCTCCTAGAGATCCGGGGCGTGCGCAAATCCTTCGGCGGCGTTCATGCACTGAAGGCGGTCGACCTCGTGATCGAAGCAGGCCGCGTCTACCATCTCATGGGCGAGAACGGCTGCGGCAAGAGCACGCTGATCAAGATCATCTCGGGCGCGCAGGCCGCGGATGAAGGCCAGATCCTGGTCGACGGCAAGGCGACGGGCGACCGGGCCGGAGACATCGGACCGATCGGCGCGCTGCGCGCCGGGATCGAGACGGTCTACCAGGACCTGTCCCTCCTGCCGAACCTTTCGGTCGCCGAGAACATCGCCTTCACGGGTCAGCTCGTGGCCGCCGACGGGCATCTTGCGCGCCGCCTCGATACGAGAGCCCTCTTCGACACGGCGCGCGCCGCGCTCGCCAAGGTGCAGCTGCCGACCGACCGCGAGTTCCTGACCCGGCGAACCGACACGCTGCCGCTCGCCGTGCGCCAGCTCGTCGCCATCGCCCGCGCGATCGCCGCCGATGCCCGGCTCGTCATCATGGACGAGCCGACGACCTCGCTGACGCGCCAGGAGGTCGACAATCTCCTGCGGGTCGTCGAACGGCTGCGCGCGGGCGGCGTCGCCGTGCTGTTCGTCACCCACAAGCTCGAGGAGTGCAAGGCGATCGGCGGGCGCGCCATCATCATGCGCGACGGGCGCAAGGTCGCCGAGCTCGACGTCGCGGACCATTCCAAGGCCGAGTTCATGCACTGGATGACGGGGCGCGAGATCAGCGAGGCGCGCTACCGCTCCGAGCCGACCCTCGGCGCGACACGTCTCGAGGTCGAGGCGCTCGGGTCGGACGCGTTCCACGACGTGTCCTTCTCGCTCCGGCGCGGCGAGATCCTCGGCTTCACGGGCCTTGCCGATTCCGGGCGCAACGAACTCGCGCTGGCGCTGGCGGGTGTCCGCCCGGCCCGCACCGGGCGCATCCGGCTCGACGGCGCCGCGATCGAGATCGGCACGCCGAGCGAGGCCATCGAGGCCGGCATCGGCTACGTGCCGGAGGACCGCCTCACCGAAGGGCTGTTTCTCGAGAAGTCCATCGAGGAGAACATCACCCTGCCGGTGCTGGAGCGCCTGCGCGGCGCGCTCGGCATCATCAGCGGCCGACGCGCCCGCAGGCTCGCGGAGGCCACGGTGGCCGACCTCCAGGTGGCGACACCGAGCGTCGATCTCCCGGTCCAGTCGCTCTCGGGCGGCAACCAGCAGCGCGTCCTGATCGGCCGCTGGCTGACGATCGAGCCGCGCCTCTTGATCCTCCACGGTCCCACCGTCGGCGTCGACGTCGGGTCGAAGGACACGATCTTCCGCATCATCCAGCGGCTCGCCGATCGCGGCATGGCCGTCATCATCATCAGCGACGACCTGCCCGAGCTTCTGCAGAACTGCGACCGGATCGCGGTCATGCGGCAGGGGGCGATCGTGGCCGAGCGACCGGCCGAGGCATGGAGCGAGGAGACGATCTATCGTGCGCTTGCCTCGGCGGGAGAGGGCAGCCAGCCATGACCGACATCGCCTCGACCCCGCCCGCCACGGTGCCTCCCCTCCATTCGCGCCTGTGGGAGCGGATGGTGCGCCGCCCGGAACTCTTCACGCTGGTCCTCGTGATCCTCACCTGCATCGCGGTGACGATCGCCAATCCGGACTTCCTGCAGGTCAACAACCTGTTCGATGTCCTGCGCGCCTCGGTCGTTCGCGGGCTCTTCGCCCTCGGGGTGCTGGTGGTGCTGGCGGCCGGCGGCATCGACGTGTCGTTCACCGCGATCGCCGCGCTCATGATGTACGCGCTGACGATGCTGGCGACGAACCATGTGCCGGACATGCCGCTTGCGGTGTTCTTCCTGCTGGCCGCAGGTGGTGGCGCGCTTCTGGGCGCGGCCAACGGCCTTCTCGTCCATACGCTTCGCGCGCCCTCGCTGATCGTCACGATCGGCACGCAGTACATCATCCGCAGCTTCCTTCTGACCTTTGTCGGGACCGCGCTGTTCATGAACATCCCGACCGCCATGGACGCCTTCGGCCGGGCCTCCCTCTACACCCACACGGCACCGGGCGGCGGCATTTCGCTTCTGCCGGCGACGGTTCTCGTCCTGCTGGTGGCCTCGGTCGTGACCTGGTTCATCCTGGAGCGCACGCTGATGGGTCGCGCGGTGTTCGCTGTCGGCGGCAATCCGGGCATCGCGGAGCGGCTCGGCATCAGCCTGTTCCGGGTGCGCGTGTTCGTCTTCGCCTATGCCGGGCTCCTGGCGGGGATCGCAGGCGTCGTCCACGTCGCCTCCAACCGCCTCGCCAATCCGTTCGATCTGGCCGGCATGGAGATCGACGTCATCGCCGCCGTGGTACTGGGCGGTGCGCGCATCACCGGCGGCTCCGGCAGCGTCGCCGGCACGCTGCTCGGCGTCTTCCTGATCACGCTGGTCAGCAACGTCCTGATCTTCGTCGGTATTCCGAGCACGCTGCAACTCGCCATCGTCGGCGGCTTCATCCTCCTCGCCGGCACGATCTTCGCGCTCGGTCAGCGCGACTGAACGCGCCTCATCCTCGTCCTCCCGCCCTCGAAGGGACCCCCATGTCGCACGACGTTTCCGTCATCGGTCTCTACATCCTCGACGTCCTCGGGCGCCCGGTGGACGCCATTCCGCCCGGCGGGCAGGTCGATTTCATCGACGAGATCCGGCTGACGGTGGCGGGCACGGCGGGCGGCACGGTGGTGGACCTCGCCAAGCTGGGCCTGAACTGCCTCGCCGTCGGCGCGGTCGGCGACGACGAGAAGGCGGATTTCGTCCTCTCGACGCTCCGGCGCTTCGGCGTCGACACGTCCGCCATGCAGCGGCTTTCGGGCGTGCCGACCTCGGCGACCATCCTCAACATCCGGCGCGACGGCAGCCGCCCGGCCCTTCATGCGCGCGGCGCCTCCGATCATTTCGAGGTGGCCGACGCGGCGCTCGACGCCGTGCTCGCGCCGCCGATCGTCCATCTCGGCGGCACCGGCCTCCTCGCAAGGCTCGACGGCGAGCCGAGCGCGCGGCTCCTCGCGGAGGCGAAGCGGCGCGGCCGGACCGTCACCTTCGATCTCCTGGGTGCGGGACCACAGACCCTCTCGCTCATCGAGCCGCTCCTGCCCCACATCGACTATTTCATGCCCTCGATCGAGGAAGCGCGCGACATTTCGGGCACCGCCGACGTGCGGGGCGCCGCCGCGTTCTTTCTCGATCGGGGCGTGGGGCAATGCGTCTTCACGCTCGGCGGCGACGGTGCCTGCTTCGTTTCGGCTGGCGGCGAAAGCGTCCGCCAGCCCGCCTTTGCGATCGAGGTCGTCGACACGACGGGTTGCGGCGACGCGTTCGACGCCGGCTTCATCACAGCGCTTCACCACCGGATGGACGTCGCGACCGCCCTCGCCTTCGCACAGGCCTCTGCCGCCCTCGTCGCGACCGGCCTCGGCTCGGATGCCGGCATCCGCTCGTTCGAAGATACGCTCGCCTTCATGAACGAGACACCGCGCCGGGACGCCGACGGACCGGTCTGAGAGGGCAAGGCGGCGACGGAGGGTCACCACGCCGACGCTCTTCACGCCCGGGACCCCGGACATGACTCATCCCCTCGCGGCGATGGCGCCGAGTTCCTCGAGGTCGAGGTCGCGCTCGAGGTCGTGCATCGTCTCGTCGTCGATCTGCTGCGTCCGGTGCAGCCGGATAAGTTCGGCGCGCCCCGCCGCGACGGCTGCGAGGATGACGTCGAAATGCGCGCCGATGCTCTCCTGGCGCTCGTCCATCGAGCCCTGGAACTCGGTCGAGATCGTCGCCCGGCGCCGGTAGCTGTCGAGAAGGCGCGGGTGAAGGAGCGTGCCGTCGTCGGAATAGGCGCGGCGCTCGACCGCCACCAGCTGCGCCCGCAGCATGGCGGCCTCGGCCGCGAAGAGGTCGAGCGGCGGATGGGCCCGCTCGTCCTCCCGCAGGCCCGCCCAGCGGATCACCAGACCGAGCGTCGTGCCCTGCACGAGCACGGTCGCGATGATCGCGGCAAAGGCGATCACCAGCATCAGGTCGCGCTCGGGCATGGTCTCGGGCAGGCTGAGCGCGACCGCGAGCGTGACCACCCCGCGCATGCCGGCCCAGCTCGCGACGGTCGCGGCCCGTGCGCCGAGCGGTTCGGCGGCGCGCCGGCCCGAGCGCTTCAGCTGCTTCAGGACGGCGTCGCCCGCGAACACATAGGCGAAGCGCGCGAGCGTCATGGCGGCGATCACCGCCGCGGCCGGCACCGCCATGTCCTGCCAGACGACGCCGATGCCGCCCACCCGCTCGAGCACCCCGCGCAGCGACAGGCCGATCAGAATGAAGACGGCCGCCTCCATCAGGAAGATCAGCGTCTGCCAGAAGGCCACCCCGCGCAGCCGCACGCTCGCGGTGAAGATCGTGTGCTGGTACCAGCCGCAGACGAGGCCGGCCGTCACCGTGGCGATGACACCCGAGACATGCAGCACCTCGCCCGCGATGTAGCTGACCCAGCAGACGAGGACGGAGGCGGCGATCATCAGGTAGTCGTCGCCGAGGCGTCGCAGCAGGAGCACCCAGATGGCCCCGATCGCGCCGCCGACGAGAAGGCCGCCCCCGACCAGGAACGCGAAGCTGCCAAGGGCCTCGCCAAGGCTGAACGTGCCCGTCAGCGTGGCGGCGACGGCGAAGCGGAAGAGAACGAGACCGGTCGCGTCGTTGAGAAGGCTCTCGCCCTCCAGAAGCGTGCCGAGCCGCCGCGGCAGCTTGACGCGCTGGAGAACCGCGCGCGCCGACACGGCGTCCGGCGGCGAGACGATGGCGCCGAGCGCGACGCAGGCCGCCCAGGGCAGGTCCGACACGACGATTTTGGCCGCCAGCGCCACGGCTGCCGCCGTGAACAAGACCGCGCCGACCGCCAGCGAGGCGATGCCCGCCAGGTGCCGACGGAAGGGGGCCAGCGCCGTGAACCAGGCTCCGTCCATCAGGAGCGGCGGCAGGAAGACGACGAGCACGAGCTCCGGGTCGAGCTCGACCTGCGGCAGTCCGGGCAGGAAGGCCAGGGTGCCCCCACCCACCATCAGCGCCACCGCCGGCGGCAGCGACAGGCGTTGCGCAACGTAGTGCAGCACCAGGACCGCCACGAACATCGCGACGATGAGTTCGAAGAGTTCAACGGGGTGCATCGAAATCCCGCGCGGTCGAGGAACAACTCGCGACATCCTTGCTGCAAAGCCGCGGGAATCGCCAGTGGACAGGCGGCGGGAGCCGGACAATCCACGGCTGAAGGCGCGGCGCCGGGCGCGCCAGCCGAACGTCGACGAGGTCGCGACAAAGATCCCCGCCCGCGACCGGATGCGGTCCAGCCCTGCCCTTTTCGCCTGACCGCGGTCGATGGGCGACTGCCACGGCCCCGGCGAGCGAGCGTCAGGCGGCCGGCGCGGATGCCGCCGCAAGGCGGCTTTCCACCGCGGCGCGATGGCGCGTTCCCCAGTCGCAGAGCGACATCAACGCCGCGACGAGCGTCAGGCCGAAGGGGGTGATCGTGTAGTCGACCCGGGGCGGCACCTCCCGGTAGTCGCGCCGCACCAGGACGCCCGCGCCCTCGAGGTCGCGCAGCTGCTGGATCAGCACCTTCTCGCTGATCCCCTCCACCAGCCGCTTGAGATCGCCGAATCGCCGGGGCCCGTTCTGGAGATGGTAGAGCACCAGCGGCTTCCACTTCCCGCCGACGACGGCCAGGGCGACGTCGAGACCACACTCGGAACTTCCCGCCGCCATCGCTTCCCTCGCTTACCTTTATGTCAGTACTAAATAAAACATCTGCGCCCGTCCACATCGCATCCGTCCAACGACAGGAGAACGAGATGGGCAGGCTGGACGGCAAGATCGCGGTCATCACGGGGGCCAACAGCGGCATCGGACTGGCGAGCGCCAGGCGTTTTGCCGAGGAGGGCGCTCGCGTCTTCATGACGGGCCGGCGGCAGGAGGAACTCGACCGGGCGGTGGCCGACGTCGGGCATGGCGCGCGCGGCATCCGGGGCGACATCGCCGACATGGGCGACCTCGACCGCCTCTTCGAGGCGGTCGGGGCGGACGCCGGTCGGATCGACGTCCTGTTCGCCAATGCGGGCGGCGGCGAGTTCGCCGCACTGCCCGACGCGACGGAGGCGCATTTCGATCGCACCTTCGCGATCAACGTGAAGGGCACTTTCTTCACGGTCCAGAAGGCCCTTCCGCTCCTTGCCGACGGCGCCTCGGTGATCCTGACCGGCTCCACCGCCGCGACCACCGGCATTCCGGCCTTCAGCGTCTACGCCGCCACCAAAGCCGCGATCCGCAGTTTCGCGCGCGGCTGGATCGTCGACCTCGCGCCGCGCGGCATCCGCGTGAACGTCCTCGTTCCCGGCGCGACCTCGACCCCTGGCTGGCACGCCCTTGCGCCGGGCGAGGAGGCTAACAAGGCCTTTGCCGCCGCATCCGAAGCGGCCTCGCCGCTCGGGCGCATGGGGCGGCCGGAGGAGATCGCCAACGCCGCGCTGTTCCTGGCGTCCGACGAGAGCAGCTTCGTCACGGGGAGCGAGCTGTTTGCCGACGGTGGCGCCGCGCAGATCTGACCGAAGCGCAATCGGCGTCCCGTCCGGCCGCGGCCCGACGGGACGCCCGCAAGGCGCAGGCCGCGTCAGGTCACCCGCCCTCTGGCGGTGACGGGCCACGGCTCCAGCGTGCCGTCCGGCAGGCGGACATGGACGGCGTCCATCATGTTGGTGACGACGCAGGCATGGTTCGGGACGATCTCCACCCGGTCGCCGACCGCGAGCGCGAGAGCTCCCTTGCCGGTGAGGCGGCCGTGCTCTTCCGACAACTGGTCGATCGCGACGTCCGGCAGCCCGACCACCATCCCGTAGCCGCCGAGGCCGAGGAGGTCGGAGGTCAGGACCTTCGACCCGGCGTCGATGATCGCGCGATCGGGCGTCGGCTTCGAGACGACGGTGGCGACGACGCGCAGCGCGCAGTCGGCAAGCTCGGCCGCACCGCGCGCGACCAGCGAGCGGTCGTTGTAGACATAGGTTCCCGGCCGGTACTCGGTGACGACGCCGTCGCTCGCGACCTGCCAGAGGTCGGGCGTGCCGCCGGACGTGACCACCGGCACCGTCAACCCTTCCGCCTCGATCGCGGCCTTGGCCTCGGCGAGGAAGGCGGCGGCGGCACCCCGTCCGCCGGCGAGTGGATAGGTCATCAGGCCGCCGAAGGCGAGGCCGGGCGCTCTCGCGATGCGCTGCGCGAGGCGTGCCGCGTCGGCCGGCGTCTGCACGCCGCACCGTCCCCCGCCGGTGTCGCACTCGACGAGAACGGCGAGGGGTCGCGGCTCGGCCGCGAAGGTGGCGGCAAGGCCGTCCACCACCGCGTCGCTGTCGGCGACGGTCGACAGGCGCACGCGCTGCGCAAGAGCCTTCAGCCGCTCGAGCTTGGCCGGACCGAGGACGGGATAGGTGAGAAGCACATCGGGGATCGCGGGGTCCTCGTCGAGGAGGGCCTCCACCTCGCCGATCTTCTGGCAGGTGATGCCGACCGCCCCGGCGTCGAGCTGCGCGCGCGCCAGCCGGGCGAGCTTGTGTGTCTTGATATGGGGCCGGATGGCCAGCCCAAGCGCCGCCAGATGGGCCTGCGCCCGGGCGATGTTTCGCAGCGCGGTGTCGAGATCGATCACCACCGCCGGTGTCTCCGGTTCGCCTGTCACGATCCCTCCCGCAAGCCTGTTGACAAATATCGAGGCATGTCCACTGATAAGGCAATCCGCTGTTGCGGTCAAATGTTCATTACAACGGACATCAGCTCTGGAGGGAATGGCAATGCGTGTGAAGGCTGTAGTTCTGGGGCTTATGGCGACGGCCACCGTCGCACTTCTCCCCGCGGGCGCCGAGGCCGCCAAGCTCGACGACGTTCTGGCACGCGGCACGCTCGTGGTCGGCACCGGCTCGACCAACGCGCCCTGGCATTTCAAGGACGCGTCCGACACGCTGCAGGGCTTCGACGTCGACATGGCCAAGATCGTCGCCAAGGCGCTCTTCGGCGACGCGGAGAAGGTCGAGTTCGTCAACCAGTCGTCGGACGCCCGCATCCCCAACATCACCACGGGCAAGGTCGACATGACCTGCCAGTTCATGACCGTGACCGGCGAGCGCGCCCAGCAGGTCAACTTCACCATCCCCTACTATCGCGAGGGCGTCGGCCTGATGCTGAAGGAGGGCAGCCAGTATGCCGACTACAACGCGCTGAAGGCGGCCGGTTCGTCGGTCACCATCGCGGTCCTCCAGAACGTCTACGCCGAGGAACTCGTCCACAAGGCCTTGCCGGAGGCGACCGTCGACCAGTACGAGGCGCAGGACCTTCTCTATCAGGCGCTCCAATCCGGCCGCGCGGATGCCGCGGCCACCGACCAGTCCTCGATCGCCTGGTACGTCACGCAGAACCCAGGCCAGTACAAGGACGCCGGCTACGGCTGGAGCCCGCAGACCTATGCCTGCGCCGTCGCCAAGGGCGACCAGGACTGGCTGAACTTCGTCAACACCGCGCTGCACGAGGCGATGACCGGCGTCGAGTTCGACACCTATGCCGCCTCGTTCAAGAAGTGGTTCGGCAAGGATCTGCCGCCCCCGGCGATCGGCTTCCCGGTCGAGTTCAAGTGATATCCGACGGTCCGGGCCACTGCGCCCGGACCGCCTCGCGCCCCACGCCCCAAACGAGCGATCCCGATGGGATACACCCTCAACTTCGACGCCGTCTGGCGGAACTTCGACGACCTCCTGTGGGGGCTCGGCCTCAGCCTCGGTCTCGCGGTCGTCGCGATCGGCATCGGCTGCGCCCTCGGGCTCGTGCTCGCCTTCGGCCGGGTCAGCCGGTCGCGGGCGCTGCGGATGCCGGCGGGCGCCTACGTGACGCTGTTCCGCAACCTGCCGCTTCTCGTGATCGTCCTGTTCTCGTTCTTCGCGCTGCCCCAGCTCGGTCTTCGCCTGTCGAAGCAGAGCTCGTTCGTCCTCGCTCTCGCACTCTACTCGGCGGCCTACCTTGCCGAGGTGTTCCGCGGCGGCCTCCTCGGCGTGCCGAAGGGCCTGCGCGAGGCAGGGCTCGCGATCGGCCTGACCGAGGGGCAGATCCGTCGCCGCATCGTCCTGCCGGTGATGCTGCGCGCCGTCCTACCGGCGCTGGGCTCGACCTTCATCGGCCTCTTCAAGGACACCTCGCTCGCCGCCGCGATCGCCGTGCCCGAACTCACCTTCGAGGCGCGCAAGATCAACGTCGAGACCTTCCGCGTCATCGAGACGTGGATCGTGGCGAGCGGGCTCTACATCGCGACCTGCTCGATCCTCGCCGCCCTCCTGCGCCGCGTCGAGGCGCGGCTCGCCGTGTCGAGGTAAGCTGCCGTGACCGCTCCTCCCACCTTCCTCGAGATCGTCTGGCTGGCGCGCTGGCCGCTCCTCTACGGCCTCGGCACCACGGTCGCCATCTCGGCGCTCGCCATCCTCGGCGGCACCGTCATCGGAACCCTTCTCGGCCTCGCGCTGACCTACGGCAACCGCGCCGCGCGCCTCCTCGCGCGCATCTATACCGATGTGATCCGCGGCACGCCGGTCCTCGTCCTGGTGCTCGCGAGCTTCTACATCCTCGGCACCGTCGGGCTCGACCTCTCGGCCTTCCAGGCCGGCGTCCTCGCGCTGACGCTGTTCTGCGCCTCGCATGTCGGCGAGATCACGCGCGGCGCCCTCGAGACCATTCACAAGGGCCAGACCGAGGCGGCCAAGGCGATCGGCCTCACCTTCGGCCAGACCTTCCGCTACGTGCTCGGGCCGCAGGCGCTGCGCCTCGCCCTGCCGCCGCTGATCAACACGGCGGCCGAGATGGTGAAGGCCTCGACGCTCCTCTCGGTGATCGGCGTCGCCGAGCTTCTCCTGCGCACGCAGGAGGTCATCAGCCGCGCCTTCCACAGCCTCGAGTTCTATCTCCTCGCCGGCCTTCTCTACTTCCTCGTCAATTTCGCCATCGAGCGTCTCGGCCGCTACGTCGAGCGCCGCGTGAGCGTCGCGTGAAAGGCGCCCCGATGACCGCGAACCTTCTGGAAATCCGGGACCTTCGCAAGAGCTACGGCCCGCTCGAGGTCCTGAAAGGGGTCGACTGCGACGTGCGCTCGGGCGAGGTGATCTCGATCATCGGCTCGTCGGGTTCCGGCAAGACGACCATGCTGCGCTGCGTCAACATGCTGGAGGAGTTCGAGGGCGGCTCGATCCGCATCGACGGCGAGGAGATCGGCTTCTCCACCGAGAGCGGCCAGCGCCGGCGCAAGAGCGAGCGGGAGATCGCCCGCCAGCGCGCGCTGACCGGCATGGCCTTCCAGCAGTTCAACCTCTTCCCGCACATGACCGCGCTCGAGAACGTCACGCTCGGCCTGACGCTGGTGCGACGGATGGGTCGGGACGAGGCACGCGCGCTCGGCGAGACCTGGCTCGACCGCGTCGGCCTCCTGGCTCGCAAGGACCAGTATCCGGCGAAACTTTCCGGCGGCCAGCAGCAGCGCGTGGCGATCGCGCGCGCCATCGCCATGAGCCCGCGCCTGATGCTGTTCGACGAGGTCACCTCCGCCCTCGACCCCGAGCTCGTCGCCGAGGTGCTTGCCGTCGTGCGCTCGCTCGCCGAGGACGGCATGACGATGCTCCTCGTCACCCACGAGATGCGCTTCGCCTACGAGGTCTCGAGCCGCGTCATCTTCATGAACGGCGGGCGCATCGGCGAAGAGGGGGACCCGCGCGAGATGTTCGCGTCCCCCAAGACCGAGCGCCTTGCCGCCTTCCTCCAGTCTTCCCGCTTCAACTGACAGAACAGGACACGCACGCATGACTCTCAAGCGCTATGGTGCCGGCGAGACCGGCGCCGGCGGCAAGCCGCTGCCCTTCGCCCGTGCGGTGGAAGCCGACGGCTGGCTCTATGTGTCCGGCCAGGTGGCCATGGAGAACGGCGAGATCGTGCCGGGCGGCATCGTCCAGCAGACGAAGAAGACGATGGAGAACGTCATCGCCATCCTCACCGAGGCGGGCTACGGGCTGGAGGACGTGGTGCGCGTCGGCGTCTGGCTCGACGACCCCCGGGACTTCTGGAGCTTCAACGGCGTCTATGCCGAATATTTCGGCGCGACGCCGCCGGCTAGGGCCTGCGTGCAGTCGTCGATGATGGTCGACTGCAAGGTCGAGATTGACTGCGTCGCCTTCAAGCGGAAATAAGCCGCGGGAGGCTTTTGAGCATCGGGGGCGAGAGGATGGACGTGCGCGTGGAGGAGACCGTCAACCGCCGGGCGCGCGGGCTCGACCGGGCCTTCGACATCCTCGACGCCCTGCGCGAGGCGGGCCGCCCGCTCCGCCCCAACGAGATCGCGGCCGCGATGGGCGCGCCGCGGTCGACGATCTACGAAGTCGTCGCGGCGCTCGTGAAGCTCGATGTCCTGGAAGCCGCCGACGCCGAGGGGCGCGTCTTCCTCGGCCGGCGCCTGTTCCTCTACGGGCAGGCCTACGGCCACCACTCCGACATGCCGAGCCGCGTGGCGATGGTGCTCGACCGTCTCGCGGCGGAGACGCAGGAGACCGCGCAGTTCTGCCTCCTCGACGGCAACAAGTACACGGTCGCCATGATGCGCGAAGGCTCGCGGCCCTTCCGCATCTCGTCGAGCGTCGGCGAGCGCACGCCCATTCCCTGGACGGCGTCCGGCCGCCTGCTCCTTGGCCATCTCGGCGAGGACGAGATCCGCGCCTTCGTGCCGCCGGCGGACTTCCAGCTCCCCTCGGGCGACTGGCTCGCACCGGCCGAGTTCGCGCGGCAGGCCCACAAGGCCGTCGCGGACGGCTATTTCACCTTCGATTCCATCGTCGACAGCTACACCCACTGCTTCGCCGTGCCGATCCGCCGGCCGGACGGAACGGCGGCGGCGACGCTCTGCCTCGTCGCGCCGAAGGCCGATGCCCTGCGCAACCATGCCGATTATCTGGCTCGGCTCGGCGCGGCCGCGGTGTCGCTCGAACCCTTCTTCGCCTGAGCCGCCGGGCGGCGCCCGCGCCGCTGGCGGCGGACACTCGGGCGGTGTAGGCCCTGATGCAACCTTCGCCGAGCCCCGGGAGACGCCTCATGACCCTTCGAACCGACGACGCCCTTCGCGAGGAGATGGTCGCGACCTGCCGCCGCATGAACGAGAGCGGCATCAACCAGGGCACCGCGGGCAACCTGTCGGTGCGCAACGCGGCGGGCTTCCTCATCACCCCGACCTCGCTGCCCTACGATCTCATGCAGCCGGGCGACCTCGTGCAGATGCACTT
This sequence comes from Aureimonas phyllosphaerae, assembly GCF_047943035.1. Taxonomy (NCBI): domain Bacteria; kingdom Pseudomonadati; phylum Pseudomonadota; class Alphaproteobacteria; order Hyphomicrobiales; family Aurantimonadaceae; genus Aureimonas; species Aureimonas phyllosphaerae. The sequence goes on from NZ_CP181348.1 coordinate 254,114, forward strand.
CGACGGCCGCTACGAAGGCCCCCGGCGCCCGTCGTCGGAATGGCGCTTCCACCGCGACATCCTCGCCGCCCGCCCCGACGTCGACTGCGTCCTCCACTGCCATTCCGTCTACGCCACGACGCTCGCCGTCCACCACAAGGAGATCCCGAGCTTCCACTACATGACCGCGGTCGCCGGCGGCACGACGATCCGCTGCTCGCGCTATGCGACCTTCGGGACGCAGGCGCTGTCGGACGCCGCGCTGGAAGCCTTGGAGGACCGGATGGCCTGCCTTCTCGGCCAGCACGGGCAGATCGCGCTCGGGCGCACCATGGCGGGCGCGCTGGCGCTGGCGATCGAGGTCGAGACGCTGTCGCGCCTCTATGTCCAGGCACGCATCCTCGGCGAGCCGCCGGTCCTCCCCGACGACGAGATGGCGCGCGTCATCCAGCAGATGAAGAACATGAGCTACGGCCAGGCCCCCGATCTCGACGGGGTGAACGACACGCCGAGCGCGACGGCCGGCGACGATCGCCCGGCGGCGAAGGCCTGAGGGGCGCGAGACCCTCCACGACGCGCGCGGCTGGCTGGATCCGGTCGGCCCGCCGCGTGGCCTCGGCCGTCGGGACCGGGGCTTCCTCATCCCCTGCCGTGCGAGAACCCCGCGCCCTGCCGCCGGGTGCATGACCGTCCCGCGAACCCCTGCCCTCGAATCACGCCGCCTGACGCAATCGTGGGCAGCGCGCCCCGGCGGACGGCGCGCCGAGGCGGATGCGCCAGCGTGCCAACGCCACGCCGTCATATGATATATCGCCTGCATCGCCGGGCTTCCCGCCCGCCTCGCCTGCCATCACCTTGATTTGGCACGCTTCCTGCTTTGCGATCCTGAACGGGCATTCGCCGCGTGGGGTCTTCAAACGCCGCGCGAATGGTGATGAACTGGCCGCCTCCGGACCGCGAGGCCGGCTGGAACCGGATGGGGATGCGTGCGATGCGATTGACCTATTCCACCGATCAGGCCCCGGGCGGCCAGCGCAAGCAGTTCTGGCAGGATGCGGTCTCGCGCACCTACTTCCCGCTCGATATCCAGTTCCGCAACGCGCAGGAGTTTTCCGGCGACCTCGACTTCTGGTCGCTCGGCCAGGTCTCGATCTCGCGCAACCACTGCGACGGGCTGCTCTACCGGCGGCAGGAGCGTCACCTCGTCTCGGAGCGCGAGGAAAGCTACCTGATCACGGTGCCCGACATCGCCGAGATCCGCTTCGCGCAGGACAACCAGGACGTCACCTGCCGGCCCGGCCAGTTCCTGATCGAGCGCAGCCACCTGCCCTACGAGTTCAGCCATCGCGAGCGGGCCGCGCTCTGGGTGATGAAGGTGCCGAGCGCGCTCCTTCGCTCGCGCATCCCCCGGCCCGAGCGGCTGGCGACGCTCCAGTTCGACGCCAGCCGCTCGGTCGGCGCTCTCTTCGTCGACATGCTGCGCATGACCGCGCCGCGGCTCGACGAGATGGACGAGGCGGCGCGAAGCCTGATGGGCGCCCATCTCGTCGACCTCCTCGCCATGGCGGTGGAGGCCGACCAGCGCGTCCTGTCGGGCTCGTCATCGTCGGTGCGCAACGCTCACCTTCATCGCGCCGAGCACTTCATCCGCTCGCACCTGCGCGAGACCGACCTGTCGCCGCAGCGCATCGCGGACGGCTGCGGCATCTCGCTGCGCTACCTCCACCAGCTCTTCGAGGCGGAGCGCACGACGGTCTGCGCCCATATCCGCACCCAGCGCCTCCTGATGTGCGACGCGCTCCTGAGGGACCCGCAGAACGGACGCCGCGCGATTTCCGAGATCGCCTACGAATGGGGCTTCGGCGATCAGGCGCAGTTCAGCCGCAACTACCGCGCCCAGTTCGGCTGCAGTCCGAGCCAGGCCCGGACGACGGCGCTGAAGGGCTGATCAGCGATAGTGCAGCGCACAAAGACGCCCAAGCTTTGTGCGGCCGATGCTCTCAGGCGCAAGGACTGATGCGCTCTCCGACAAGAGCGGGCACGCGAAAGCCCCTTTAATCCCCCCGCAACCTTTCGAAAAACCACCGACCGTCCTTGTCGAACGGGCGCGGATCGCACCGATCCGCCGCGCCATCGGGCACGCCTGTGCCGACATGAACGGTCGAAGCCTTGGGGATGGGCCGCCTTGCAGAATCTTCGCGTCGCCGTCGATGTCGGCGGCACCTTCACCGACATCTGCATCATGGACGAGGACACCGGCCTCATCCGCATCGAGAAGACGTCGTCCACCAAGGACCCGATCGAGGGGATCCTCGGCGGCGTCGGCAAGGCCGGCATCGATCTGTCCAAGGTGGCGCTCTTCAGCCACGGCACCACCGTCGCGACCAACGCGCTGATCACCCGTCGCCTGCCGCGCACCGCCATGGTCTGCAGCGCGGGCTTTCGCGACGTTCTCGAGATCCGCCGCGCCAACAAGGAAGATCTCTGGGACGTCTACAAGGACGTCGTGAAGCCCTACATCCCGCGCCGCGACCGGCTGACGGTGCCCGAGCGCGTCGACAGCGCCGGTACGGTCGTCGAGCCGCTGGACGAGGCGGCCGCGCGCGAGGTCGCGCGCATTCTCAAGAAGCGCGGCGTCGAGGCGATCGCGGTCTGCTTCATGAACGCCTACCTGAACGGCGACCACGAGCGCCGCATGCGCGAGATCCTGCTCGAGGCCATGCCCGACGTGCCGGTCTCGATCTCCTCGCAGGTGCTGCCGGAGATCTTCGAGCACGAGCGCTTCTCGACCACGGTCGCCAACGCCGCAGTCTCGCCGGTCGTCGTCAGCTACACGACGCGGCTCGGCGAGGAACTGGCGTCGGGCGGCTACACCCGCGACCTCCTCCTTCTCCACACCGGCGGCGGCGTGATGACGCCGGCGAGCGTCAAGGACTATGCCGCGCGGCTTGCGGGCTCAGGCATCGCGGCCGGCGCCATCGCGTCCCGCCACATCGCCTCGCTCTGCGGCTTCCCGAACTCGATCGGCCTCGACATGGGCGGCACATCCACCGACGTCTCGCTCGCCTACGAGGGCCAGTCGCGTGTCACCAAAGACTGGTACATCGAGTTCGGCTACCCCATCCGCTTCTCCTCGATCGAGGTGCTGACGATCGGGGCCGGCGGCGGCTCGCTTGCCTGGACCGACGAGGCGGGATCGCTTCGCAACGGCCCGCAGTCGGCCGGCGCCTTTCCCGGTCCTGCCTGCTACGGCAACGGCAACCGCCAGCCGACCAACACCGATGCCAACGTCACGCTCGGGCGCCTCGGCACGAGTCTCGCCGGCGGCAAGGTGCAGCTCGATCCCGCCCTCGCCCGCGAAGCGGTCGAGGACGGCGTCGCCAAGCCCTTCGGCCTGTCGGCCGAGGAAGCGTCGGATGCGATCCTGCGCGTCGCCAACGCCAACATGTCGGACGCCGTGCGCCTGATCTCGATCAGCCGCGGCTACGACCCGCGAGACTTCGCCCTCGTCGCCTTCGGCGGGGCCGGTGCGCTGCACGGGGTGGACGTCGCGCGCGAGCTCGCGATCCCCGCCGTGATCGTCCCGCCGAACCCCGGCGTCACCTCGGCGCTCGGCTGCCTCCTCGTCGACATGCAGCACGATTTCTCGGAAAACTGCATGGTGGAGGGCACTGAAGCCGAGCCCGCCGATATCGAGGCGCGCTTTGCCCGGATCGAGCGCGAGGCCCTCGACCGGCTGACGCACGAGGGCGTCGCGGAAGGCGACATCGTCCTCCAGCGCTCGATCGACATGATGTATCGCGGACAGTGGCGCTCGCTCGCGGTCTCCGTGCCGAGCCCGATCACCTCGATCGAGGCGCTGGTCGCCGACTTCCACCGCGAACACCAGCGCGAGTACAACTTCCGCCGCGACGACGCGCCGGTCTCGTTCTTCCGCGTCAACGTCAAGGCGATCGGCGTCGTGCCGAAGGCCGAACTCGCCGTCCACGAGCCGACGGGCGAGACCCCCGATCCCGTGTCGCGCCGCACCGTCTGGTTCGACAACGCACCGCACGACACGCCGGTCTTCCAGCGCGACGACCTGCCCTGCGGCTTCTCGTTCCGGGGCCCGGCGATCGTCGAGCAGGTGGACTCGACCGTCGTCGTGCCGCCCGGCTCGCTCGCCGAGGTCGACAAATTCCTGAACATCATCATCCGCGTGAAGGGCTGAACGAGATGGCCAGCGAACAGACGCTCGACCCTGTGACCTTCGAGGTCCTCAAGAACTCCTTCATCACCAGCGTCGACCAGATGGGCGAGCAGGTGCTGCGGACCTGCTACTCCTTCGTGATCTACAACCACGACTTCTCCTCGGCGCTGCACGATGCCGACGGCGAATGCGCGGCGCAGGGCAACCAGGACATCGCCGTCCACGTCGGCACCCTGCACTTCACCTGCAAGGACGTCATGCGCGCCTTCGAGGGCGACATGCACGACGGCGACGTCTTCGCCATCAACGACCCCTATGCCGGCGGCACGCATTTCTCGGACGTGCGCCTCATCCGCCCGATCTTCTCGGGCGGCGAGATCATCGCCTATGCCCAGTCCAACGGCCACTGGTCGGACATGGGCGGCTCGGTGCCGGGCTCCTTCGACGTCACGGCGCGCGACATGTTCCGCGAGGGCCTGCGCATCACGCCGGTCCGGCTCTACGACAAGGGCGTGTTCCGGCGCGACGTCGCCAACATGATCGCCTCCAACACGCGCGATCCGGCCTCGATCATCGGCGACATCCAGGCGCAGGCCCAGGGCACCGCCGTCTGCGCGCGCGAGATCCTGCGCCTCGTCGAGAAGTACGGGCGCGAGACCGTGAAGACGGGCCTTGCCGAAGTGCAGGACTATGTCGAACGGGCCGTGCGCCAGCGCATCGCGGCGCTCCCCGACGGCACCTGGGAGACGGTCGACTACATCGACCGCGACCCGGCCGGCGGCGAGGGCATGATCCCGATCCGCATCAAGATGACGATCCGGGGCGATAAGGCCTATTACGACTTCTCGGGCAGCCACCCGACCATCGCCTCGATCTACAACTCGGCCTTCGGCGCGACCTTCTCGGCGGTCGCGGCCGGCATGAAGACCTTCTTCCCCGACCTGCCGCTGAATTCCGGTTTCTACCGCGCCTTTGAGCTGACGGTGCCCGAGGGCTCGATCGTCGACGCCAAGTGGCCGGTGGCGGTCACCGGCTTCCTGATGCCCTTCGAGAAGATCATGAACTCGATCTACGAGATGTGGTCGGAGCTGATGCCCGAGCGCGCGCTCGCCTGCACCTTCAATCTCGAATACTTGCTCACCGGCGGGCGCGACGCCCGCTCCCCGGACAAGCCGATCTTCATGTTCTACGACTGGCTTCCCGGCGGCTGGGGCGGGCGCAACGGCAAGGACGGCGCCAACGTCACCACCTCGTGCTTCGGCACCGGCATGATGGCGCAGCCGATCGAGGGCCAGGAGCGCACGACGCCCATCCTGATGACCGAGTGCCAGATCCAGACCGATTCCGCCGGTCCCGGCGAATGGCGCGGCGGCGTCGGCGTCCTCAAGGGCTCCAAGATGCTGCAGTCCGAGGACACGGTGATCTCCTACATCTGCGACCGCGAGCGGGCGATCGTCTGGGGCATCGAAGGGGGCCTGCCCTCGATCCCGCACGGGCTGACGCTGAAGCGGGTCGGCACCGAGGAGACCGTGCGCCTCGGCACGATCTTCTCCGACGTGTCGCTCAAGGAGGGCGACCACTTCTGGCGACCCACCGGCGGCGGCGGCGGCTTCGGCGATCCGTTGAAGCGCGATCCCGCCCATGTCCTCGAGGACGTCGTCGACGACTACGTGTCGGTGAAGCGGGCCGCCAGCGACTACGGCGTCGTGATCCGCACGATCGACGCCGAACTTTGCGAGTACGAGATCGACGAGGCCGGCACGCAAGCCCTTCGCGCCGAGATCGCCAAGAGCCGCGTCGAGTGGGCCCGTGAAGACCCCGAAGCGATCGCCGGGAGGTTCCGGGCCGGCGAGATCGACATGATGGACGTGATCCGCCGCCACGCCGTGATCCTCCACTGGGGCACGGGCGAACTCCTGCCCGAGTCCACCCGGCAGTTCCGCGAGAGCTTCGAGCGCCGCTCGGTCGCCAAGTGGGCCGCCGCCTGACGAGACATGCCCGAACGGGCGGGGCCGGACGGCCCCGTCCCTCCCTCTCTCCTCCCGAAGCCTGAAGGATCGATGCCATGACGCCTTTTCAAGCCATGACCCGCGCACTCGGGCTTGCGACCGGCCTGTCGCTCGCCGCGCTCTCCCCCGCTTCGGCGCAGGAGAGCTGGTTCCCGATGAAGATCTTCGATTCCTCCTCCGGCACGCCGACCCCGGCCGAGTACACGCCGGTGGGCAAGGCCGAGAAACCCTACAATCTCTGCGTCCTCTTCCCGCACATGAAGGACAGCTTCTGGGTCGCGGTCGCCTACGGCGTCGTGAAACAGGCCGAGGCCGCCAACGTCAACATGACGCTCTACGAGGCGGGCGGCTACGAGAACCTGCCGCGCCAGCTCTCGCAGTTCGACGACTGCCTCGCGAGCGGCGCGGACGCCATCATCGTCGGCGCGATCTCCGGCGCGGGCCTCGCGCAGAAGTTCGACGAGGCCAAGGCCAAGGGCGTGCCGGTGATCGGCGTCGTCAATCCGGTGCCGATCGAGAAGCTGCCGGCCGCCAACTTCGTCGACTTCGCGGCGATGGGCGGGGTGACCGCCAAGGGCCTTCTGGCGAGCCTCGGCTCGGGCGAGACGGCGAATGTCGTCACCTTCCCCGGCCCCGCGGGCTCAGGGTGGGCGGAAAGCTTCAACGAGGGCTTCAAGAAGGAGGTCGCCGGCAACGCCAACGTCAAGATCCTGGACGAGAAGTTCGGCGACTCGGGCGTCGCCGTCCAGCTCCAGCTGATCCAGGACGCGCTCCAGACCTATCCCGACATGAACGTCATCTGGGGCACCGCGCCGACGGCGGAGGCCGCGATCGGCGCGGTGGCCGAGGCTGGCCGCACCGACATGAAGATCATCTCCTCCTACGAGAACCAGGCGATGCTCGACGCGCTGAACCGCGGCGACATCCTGGCCTTCGCCACCCAGTATCCTGTCGGCGAAGGCGCGATCGGCATCGACCAGGCGATCCGCCTCATCGAGAAGAAGCCGGTGGTCAAGCTCGTCCAGCCGGAAGCCGCCGTCATCGACAAGACCACGGTGCCGAACGTCAAGATGGACCTCGTCCTCGCCCCCGCCGACTGGACCCCGGTCTATTCGGTCAAGGCGAAGTAGGACCCGCGCGACATGGAGAACGGCATGGAGCGAGCCCACGCGCCCGCCGGACATGGGGAGCCCCTGCTTCGCCTGTCCGGCATCACCAAGCGCTTCACGGGCGTCCTCGCCCTCGACGGCGTCGATCTCGACGTGCGCGCGGGCGAGCTCCATGTCCTCTTCGGCGAGAACGGTGCCGGCAAGTCGACGCTGATCAACGTCATCTCCGGCACCTTCCCGCCCGACGCCGGCTCCTTCCGCTTCAACGGCGAGGAGATCGGCCGTCTCTCTCCGCACCGGGCGCGCCAGATCGGCATCAGCCCGGTGTTCCAGGAGTTCTCGCTGGTGCCGAGCCTCACGGTTGAGGAAAACCTCTTCCTCGGCCGCGAGGCGTCGAGCGCCGGCGTCCTGAAGTCGGGCGCCATGCGCCGGCGCGCGCGCGAACTGATCGACGAGCTCGGCTTCGACCTCGACCCGGGCGCGCGGGTCGACGACCTGTCGCGCGCCCACCAGCAGATGGCCGAGATCGCCAAAGCCCTCCTTGGCAACGTGAGGCTCCTCATCCTCGACGAGCCGACCGCCTCGCTCACCGAGCGCGAGACGGGACGGCTCTTCGAGCTGATCGCGCGGCTGAAGCGCGAGGGCGTCGGCATCATCTACGTCTCGCACCGGATGCGCGAGATCCGCACCCTTGCCGACCGCGTCACGGTGCTGCGCGACGGCCGCCATATCAAGACGCTGGATGCCGCCACGGTGACCGACGGCGAACTCGTCGAGCTGATGACCGGGCGTCGCATCGACGTCCTGTTTCCCGCCATCACCCACGCGCCCGGCGCGATGGCGCTCGATGTGGAGAACCTGTCCACCGCGGATGGCACGGTGGCCGGCGTCAACTTCCACGCGCGGGCCGGCGAGATCACCGGGATCGCCGGGCTCGTCGGCTGCGGCAAGTCGGAGTTGGTGCGTGCGGTCTACGGGCTCGAGCCGATCGCGGGCGGTCGCATCCGCCTGCATGGCAAGCCCTATGATCCCCCCTCCCCGCGCGCGAGCCTGCGCCGCGGCGCCGCCTACTTTCCCGCCAACCGCGTGGCCGAGGGCCTCGCCCTGTCGCGGCCGATCCGCGAGAACGCCTCCATGACGGCGCTCGACCTGCCGCGCTTCGCGCGCGCCGGCATCCTGAAGCGCCGGGCCGAGCGGGCGCTGGTCGGCCCGATCATGGAGCGGCTGAAGCTGCGTCCGGCGGGCATCGAGCGGGCGGTCGGCAACCTGTCCGGCGGCAACCGGCAGAAGGTGATGCTCGGCCGCGCCCTGACGCGCGAGCTGACGGTCTTCCTGTTCGACGAGCCGAGCGTCGGCATCGACGTCGGCGCCAAGCTCGAGGTCTACGACTTCATGAAGCGTCTCGTGGAAGCCGGGGCTGCGGTGGTGGTCGTGTCGTCCGAACTGCCGGAGGTGCTGGCCCTGTCGAACCGGCTCTACGTCATGCACCACGGCCGGATCGCCGCCGAGCTCGAGGGCCCCGACAAGACCGAGACCAACGTCCTTGCGAGCTTCTTCCGCGAGCAGCGCGCGGGAGCGGCCGCATGAGCGCGATCGCCGCCCGCCGCCCCGGCGGCCTCACCCTTCGCATCGGCATGCTGCCGGTCGCGCTCCTTCTCCTCGTCGTCGCCATGTCGCTGGTCTCGCCGCAGTTCTACGGGCCCGCCAACGTCCTCAACATCCTGCGCAACGCCTCCTTCCTGACGATCGTGGCGCTCGGCCAGGCGATCGTCATCATCGCCGGTGGCTTCGACCTGTCGGTCGGCGCCGTGGTGGCGCTGGCAAGCGTCGTCACCGCCAAGGTCATGGGATGGGCGGCCGGCATTTTCCCCGGAAACGATGCGGCGATCGTCGCGATCGGCGTGGCGGCCGGCCTCGGCTCGGGGCTCGTTGTGGGCCTCGTCAACGGCCTGTGCGTCTCGCGCCTCAAGGTGTCCGGCTTCGTGGTCACGCTCGGCACCATGTCGGCTACGGCCGGCGTCGGGCTGATGATCACGAGTGGCATCCCCGTCTACGGCATGCCAGACGGCTTCGTGAAAGGCTTCGGCCGCGGACAGGCCTTCGGCCTGCCCTACGCTGTCTTCATCGCGCTCGCGGTCCTCCTCGTCATGGTCTTCGTGCAGCGGCGCACGCTGTTCGGGCGCTATGTCCATGCGATCGGCGGCAATCCGGACGCCGCCGTCGTGTCGGGCGTCTCGATCGGACGCCATGTCGTCGGCACTTATGCGCTGTCGGGCGTCTTCGCGGCGGGTGCCGGCATCCTCTACACGGCGCTCGTCGGCTCCGGCCAGGCGAGCTTCGGCGGCGACCGGATGATGCTGCAGTCGATCGCGGCGGCCGTGATCGGCGGCGTGTCGCTGCGCGGCGGCGTCGGCCGGGTCGAGATCGTCGCCCTGTCGGCGCTGTTCCTGACGACGCTCGGCAACGCGCTCAACCTCCTTCATGTCGACGCCCGCCTGCAGCCGGTCTTCCTTGGGCTCATCATGGTGGCGGCGGTGGCGGTCGAGGAACTCGGACGACGGAGAAAGCCGCGTGTCTGACGCATCAAGCTCGCCCACCCTCGCGATGGCCGCCCCGTCCGACGCCCCTACACTGCGGCAGCGGCTCTGGCAGGCGGCCCTGCCGATCGCCCTCGTCGTCCTTCTTCTCGGCTTCTCGGCGGTCGATGCGCGGGTGCTCGGCCCGGCCAATCTCCTCAACGTCGCGCAGCAGACGAGCTACCTCGCCCTCTTCGCCATGGCGCAGACCGTGGTGATCCTGACGCGCGGCTTCGACCTGTCGCTCGGGCCGACGGTCTCGATGGTTTCGGTCGCCTCCGCCATGGCGCTGGCGGCCGCGGCGGCGGCCGGCCTGTCGCCGGTCGCGGTGCTCGTTCTCGGCCTCCTTGCGGGCCTCGGCATCGGCCTTGCGGCCGGCGCCTTCAACGGCATCGTCGTCGCGTTCCTCGGCGTCAGCCCCTTCGTCGCGACGCTCGGCTCCTACAACGTCGCCATCGGCGTCGCGACGACGATCTCCGGCGGCCGGCCGGTGCAGGGCGTGCCGGACCTCTTCTCCGACATGCTCTACCGCGGCAGCGTCTTCGGCGTGCCGGCGGCGATCGCGATCGCGATCCTCGTCGCGCTTCTTCTCCATCTCGTCCTGACCGGCACTGTCTTCGGTCGCTCGCTCTATCTCGTCGGCACCAATCCGCGCGCGGCCGCCGTCGCTGGCCTGCCGGTGAAGCGCATCCTCGCCCTCGCCTATCTCCTGTGCTCAGGCCTTGCCGCCCTCGGCGCCCTGATGATGACGGCGCGCACCGGATCGGGCGAGCCGAACCTCGGCGGCTCGCTCTCGCTCCAGGCGATCGCGGCGGCCGTGGTCGGCGGCACGAGCCTAGCCGGCGGGCGCGGCGGCGTCGGCACGGCGGTGCTCGGCGCGCTCTTCGTCACCATCCTGTCGAACGGCATGAACCTGACGCGGATCGACGGCTACGTGCAGATGATCGTGCTCGGGGTCATCGTGATCCTCGGCGTGGTCCTGGACCGGGCGCGCCTGTCCGGGCGGTGACACACGCCAGCGTTTTCGGTTTTTCCGATAAGCCAATCAAGGAAGTCGTATTTCACAAGGGCAATGCCTCCGGCGCACAGTCGAAGGCGACGCCCAGGACGGAAGCGGACGAAAGGGGCCCCGCCATGTTGAACACGCCGCAGCGGCATGTCGTCTTCGCCGACAGTCTCGACGGTGCGATCGAGGCGCTGGCTCGGGGCGCGAGCGTCATGGGGGGCGGAACCTGGATGATGCGCGCCGAGCGGCGGGGCGATCCCCTGCCCGCCTCCGTCGTCCTTCTCGACCGCATCCCCGCGCTCACCGAAGTGATGGTGACCGACAGCGCCGTCACGCTCGGCGCCGGCCTCAGCCATGCGGCGGTCGCGAGCGCGCTGAGAGGACTTTCGGGCCTCGAGGGCGTCGTCGCCGCGGCGTCGGGTTCCGCCAACCCGGCGATCCGCCATGCCGCGACGCTCGGCGGCAATCTGGCGACCGCCGATTTCCCTGCCGCCGACCTCGCCCCGGCGCTGCTGGCGCAGGGCGCCGAGGTCGAACTGGCCGCGAGCGGCGGCCCGCGGCGCCTGCCCCTCGACGCGTTCCTCGTCGATCGACCGGCGCATCTTGCCGACGCCATCCTCACCCGCGTCCACCTGCCGCGCGAGGCCGTCATGAGCGCCCATGCCCGCCTGCCCCTCAGAAAGGCCGGCGACTATCCGGTGGCGATCGTCTCCATCGCGCGCCGGGCCGACTGTACGCTGCGCATCGCGGTCGGCTCGGTCGAACCCGTCGCGCGTCGCTGGACGGCGCTGGAGGCGGCGATCGGCGCTCGGCCGGTCTCGCCCGACGAGGGCGCGCGTCTTGCCGCCGCGCATATGGATTTCGAGGGCCGCGACGGCGTCGAGGCCGAGGGCTGGTATCGCGTCACCGTCCTGCCCGCGCTGGTGAAGCGAGCGCTGGACGCGTTGGAGGCCCGGCCATGAGCGTTCGTTTCGAGCTGAACGGCGAGCCCTGCGGCTTTGCCGGCGATCCGCTCACCCCGCTCGTCGACGTCCTGCGCGGCGAGCGCTTCCTGACCGGCACCAAGGCCGTCTGCCGCGAGGGCTTCTGCGGCGCCTGCACCGTCCATGTCGACGGCGAGGCGCGCATGTCCTGCCTCGTTCCGATGGCCGGACTGGCCGGCCGGCGCGTCACCACGATCGAGGGGCTCGTCCCGCCGGGTGCCGCCCATCCGCTTCAGGCCGCCTTCGAGGCCGCCGACGTCGTCCAGTGCGGCATGTGCTTTCCCGGCATGGTCATGAGCCTGTCGGCCGCCTTCCGCGACCGGCCGCCCGCGAGCCGCGACGAGGTGAAGGCGGCGATGACCGGCAACATCTGCCGCTGCACCGGCTACGAGCGCATCGTCGATGCGGTGCTGGCGGGCCTCGCCCCGACGAATGCCTCAGGCGCAGGAGGCTCCGATGTCTGATCCGGCCGCCGTCATGGACCTGCCGCGGCGCGACGCGGGCGACAAGCTGCGCGGACGCACGAAATACACGATCGACCGGGTGAGCCCCGACACGCTCCATGCCGCGCTCCTGCGCGCCGAGGTGCCGGCCGGCCGCATCCTGCGGCTCGACGTCTCCGCGGCGCTCGCCATGCCCGGGGTGCGCGCCGTTGCCACGGGTCGCGATGCGCCCGGCCTCTACGGCATCGGCATCGCCGATCACCCGCTCCTTGCCGTCGACGCGATCCGCTACCACGGCGAGCCGATCGCGGCCGTCGCCGCCGAAACGGCGGCGCAGGCGCGTGCCGCCGTCGCGGCGATCGTCCTCGAGGTCGAGCCGCTCCCCCCGGTCCTCACCATGGCCGAGGCGCTCGAGCCCGGCGCGCGGCTCGTGCACGAGGGCTGGCGCGACTACGACGTCCTCACGGAAGGCGCGGCGCGCGGCGGCAACGTCGCCTGGGAGGCGCGGACCGTGCGCGGCGATGTCGAGGCGGCCTTCGCGCGGGACGACGTGAGCGTGATCGAGAGCCGCTTCACGGTCGGACGGCAGAGCCATGTTCCCTTCGAGCCACGCGTCGCCATCGGCACCTGGGAGGATGGGCGAGCCCATATCCAGACCTCGACGCAGGTGCCCTGGACGGTGCGCGGCGTCACCGGCCGGGCGCTCGGCCTCGGGCCGGGCCAGGTGCGCGTCACCGTTCCCCCCGTCGGCGGCGGCTTCGGTCTGAAGTTCGACGCGACGATCGAGCCGATCACCGCGCTCCTCGCCCGGATGAGCGGGCGCAGCGTGGTCCTTGAGAACTCGCGCCAGGAGGAGATGGCGACCTGCCTCTGCCGCGAGAACGCCGAGATCGTGATCCGCTCGGCAGTGACGCGAGAGGGCGAGATCGCCGGGCGCGAGGCCGTGGTCCTGATGGACTGCGGGGCCTATGGCGGCGAGCAGGTGTTCCTGACCACGATGACGGCCCACACGCTCGGCGGCAACTACCGCGTCGGCGCGATGCGGCTCGCGAGCCGCGCCGTCTACACCAACACGCCGCCGAACGGCGCCTTCCGGGCCTGCAACGGCGTCTACAACACGTTCGCGCTGGAGCGGCACACCGACGAGATCTGCGAGGCGCTCGGGTTCGATCCGCTGGCGTTCCGCCGGCAGAACGTCGTCGGCGACGGCGATCTCGGCGCCACCGGCCAGCGCTTCGAGGGCGACGTGCTGGCCCCGATGATCGACCGGATGGAGGCGCTGCGCGCCAGGACCGGCACGGCGGAGGCGCGGGCCGATGGCCGTCTCTACGGCATGGCGACCGTCGTCGGCACCTGGTTCGTCTTCACCGGCCCCTCGGCCGCCACGGTCCACCTCAACACGGACGGCGGCGCGGTGCTCGTCACCTCCGGCGTCGAGATCGGGTCCGGCACCATGGTGCAGGCGCTGCCGCAGATCGTGGCGGGCGAGCTCGGGCTCGATCCGGCCTCCGTCGTGGTGCGCGAGGCCGACACGGACGCCGCGGGCCTCGATGTCGGCGTCGGCGGCGGGCGCACCACGGTCTCGATCGGGGCGGCCAGCGTCTCGGCCTGTGCCGAGGTGCGCGAGAAGCTCCTGAAGACGGCCGCGGAGATGCTTCAGTCGCGCCCCGAGGACCTCGTGCTCGAACAGGGACGCGTCGCCATCCGCGGCCGGCCGGGTTCGGGCACCACGATCGCGGCCGTGGTCGCCCACGCGCACTGGACCACCGGCCCGATCAGCGGCTCGGGCGCCTTCACCGCGGCGGGAACGCCGGCCATGTCCGGCTGCGCGATGGGGCACTTCATCGACGCGCTCGATATTCCGGTCTTCGTGGTGCACGAGGCCGAGGTCGCGGTGGACCCCGACACCGGCCATGTCGAGGTTCTGGCCTATCGCGTGGTGCAGGACGTCGGCCGGGCGCTCAACCCCCGCGCCATCCTCGGACAGGTCCAGGGCGGCGTCGTGCAGGGTCTCGGCTATGCGCTCCACGAGGAGGTCACGATCACCGCGGACGGGCGGATCGCACAGGACGGTTTCGAGACCTATCGCGTGCCGCTCGCGGGCGACGCGGTGCCGGTCGCCGTCGATCTCTTCGAGGGCGCGCCCTCGATCGGGCCGCTCGGCACCAAGGGCGCAGGCGAGGTGCCGATCCTCGGCGTCGGCGCGGCGATCGCCTGCGCGGTCGCGCGCGCGACGGGCAAGCCCGTGCAGCGCCTGCCGCTGACGCCGCCGCGTGTCCTCAAGCTCCTGCACGGCCGCGAGCCCGCGCCGGCGCTCGATCACATCGCCCGCGACTTCCGCGACAACATCCTCGCCTGAGAGCCTCGTATGGTCACCCTGAACTGCGACATGGGCGAAAGCTACGGCAACTGGCGCTTCGGCGACGACGAGGGGATCATGCCCCGGATCGACTGCGCCAACATCGCCTGCGGCTTCCACGCCTCGGACCCGATGACCATGCTGCGGACGGTGCGCCTCGCGCTCCGGCTCGGCAAGCGCGTCGGCGCCCATCCCTCCCTGCCCGACCGCGAGGGGTTCGGCCGGCGCGAGATGAAGCTGCAGCCGGACGAACTCACCGCCGCCTTCCTCTACCAGATCGGGGCGCTGGCCGGCATCCTGCGCGCCGAGGGCGGCACGCTCACGCACGTCAAGCCGCACGGCATCGTCTACGGGATGGCGGCGCGCGACCTCGAGACGGCAAGCGCCATCGCGCGCGCCGTCCAGCCCTTCGGCGTGCCGCTCTTCGGCCTTGCCGGAACCCATCACGAGACGGCGGCCGCCGAGCTCGGCGTTCCCTTCGAGGGCGAGTTCTTCCCCGACCTCGCCTACGGGCCGGACGGCGGGCTGCTCATCCCGCGGGTGCAGAGCGAGATCGACCTCGCCCTCGTCGAGGCGCGCATGCGCCGCGCGCTCCGGGACGGGCAGCTCGAGACGTCGGACGGGACGTTGCGGCCGGTCCGCTTCGAGACCGTGTGCATGCATTCCGACCCGCCCAATGCCCGCGACGTCGCCGCCGTGCTGCGGCGCGTGATCGACGAACACGGGTAAAGCGCCCCGGCAGCGCTTAGCCCTTCCCTCCCGACCTGAAACCCGGTGACCCCATGGACACGCTTTCGAACTCGCTGGCTGCGGCCGACATGGCGCACACTTTGCATCCGAACACGAACCTTCGCGCGCACGAGGCGCAGGGGCCGATGGTGATACAGCGCGGCGAGGGCATCCGCGTCTTCGACGACAAGGGCAAGGAGTACATCGAGGGGCTGGCCGGCCTCTGGTCGGTCGGCGCCGGCTTCTCGCAGAAGCGCCTCGCGGACGTCGCCTACGCCCAGATGCTGAAGCTGCCCTACTACCACACGTTCACCCACAAATCGAACGAGCCCTCGATCCGGCTGGCCGAGAAGCTCGCCGAGATCACGCCGGGGCCGCTGACGCGCGCCTTCTTCACCTCGTCAGGGTCCGAGGCCAACGACACGATCGTCAAGATGGTCTGGTACCGCTCCAACGCGATGGGCCGGCCGGAGAAGAAGAAGTTCCTCGCCCGCACAAAGGCCTATCACGGCATCACCATCGCGTCGGGCTCGCTGACGGGTCTGCCGGTCAACCACCGCGACTTCGACCTGCCGGCGATCCCGGTGCGCCATCTCACCTGCCCGCACTACTGGCGCTTCGGCCAGGAGGGCGAGAGCGAGGCGGTGTTCACCGAGCGGCTGCTCGCCGAACTCGAGGCCGTGATCGCGGAAGAGGGCGCCGACACGATCGCCGCCTTCATCGGCGAGCCGCTGATGGCGGCCGGCGGCGTGATGCCGCCGCCCGCCGGCTACTGGGAGGGTGTCGAGCGCATCTGCCGGGCGAACGACATCCTTCTCGTCGCCGACGAGGTGATCTGCGGCTTCGGGCGGCTCGGCACGCCGTTCGGCTGCCAGAAGTACGGCTTCACGCCCGACATCATGACGCTGTCGAAGCAGATCACCTCCTCCTACATGCCGCTCGCGGCCGTCATGATCTCGGACCATGTCTACGCGCCGATCGCCGACAACTCGGCCAAGGTCGGCGTCTTCGGGCACGGCTTCACGGCGTCCGGCCATCCGGTCTCGACGGCCGTCGGGCTCGAGAACCTTGCCATCATGGAGGAGCAGGACTGGGCGGGGAACGCGGCGCGGCTGGAGGCGCAGTTCCAGGGCGGCCTTCGCTCGTTCGCCGATCATCCGCTGGTCGGCGAGGCGCGCGGCGACGGGCTGATCGGGGCGCTGGAGCTCGTGGCCGACAAGGCGACGAAGCGTCCCTTCGAGACGGTGGGCGCGGTCGGGCGCATGGCCGCAGTGATCGGCCACGACGAGGGGCTCATCTTCCGCGCCATCGGCGACCAGCTGGCGCTCTGCCCGCCGATGATCGTCACCGCCGACGACATCGACGAGATCATGGCCCGCATGGGACGAACGCTCGCGCGGCTGACCGACGCCGCGCACAAGGAGGGACTGCTGTGAGCCGGGCCAAGGCCGAGCCCGTCGTCCATATCGACGACGGGCGGTTCCGCGTCACGGAATGGCGGTTCCAGCCGGGCGCCGAGACCGGCTGGCACATCCACGGGCACGACTACGTCATCGTCCCCCTCACCGACGGACGCCTCGATCTCGGCCTGCCAGACGGCGGAGCGGCGAGCGCCGAGCTTCGGCAGGGCGTGCCCTATTCCCGGCGCACCGGGGTCGCCCACAACGTCGTCAACGGTGGCGACGGGCCCCTTTCCTTCCTGGAGGTCGAGGCGGTGGACAGCGACCTGTCGGCGCGCCGCCTCGCCGTGCTCGACCGATTCATGGCCGCCTGGAACGCCCACGACGTCGAGGCGCTGATGGCCTGCATGGCGGACGCCTGCGCCTTCCACGGCTCGGCGGGACCGGGACCGGACGGCGCGCGGCATGAGGGCCGCGACGCGGTGCGCGCCGCCTATGCCGCCCTGTTCGCGTCCTTCCCCGATGCGGCGTGGACGCGAGGGGCCCATGCCGTCTCCGGCGATAGGGGTCTCTCGTCCTGGCGCTTCGTCGGAACGTCGGCGGCGGGCGCGCGTGTCGAGGTCGACGGCTGCGACATCTTCCACTTCGACGGCGAGCTGATCTCGCTGAAGGATTCCTACCGCAAGAACCGGACCTGACGGCCGCTCGGCATCGGGCGGACGAAAAAGGCCCCGGCCGCATCGCGCGGCCGGGGCCTTTTTCGGTCGTCGGGGCGCCGTCCGAGGACGGCGCCCTCATCCTTACTTCATGATCGCGTCCATCGGCACGGGCTCGGACAGGGTCCACTTGCCGACGACGCCGGGCTTCCCCTTCTCGACGTCGACCACGAGATAGGTCGCGCTGTTCTGGTGGTGCAGCTCGGAGGTGAAGGTGCGCGGTCCGAAGAGGGTCGGCTCGTCCTTCATCTTCTCGAGTTCGGCCACCACGGCCTCGGCGTCGGTGGAGCCGGCGCGCTCGACGGCCTTCGCCCAGACGTCCACCATCACGTAGCCTGGATAGGCGTACTGGCTGGACGGGTCGGCGCCGGTCTTCTCCTTGAAGGCAGCGTTGAACTTCTTGACGTCCGGGTTCGGGTCGTCGCCGTAGATCGAGCCTTGGACCGGGATGAAGAAGTTCGACAGGTCGGGCACCGCGGGCAGCCAGTAGCTGCCGTCCATGCCCGAGCCGGTCAGGATCATCGAGTTGATGCCGGCCGCCCGGATCTGCTTCACCGCCGAGACGCCGCCCGGCATCATGGTGCAGAGCATGATCGCGTCGGGCTCCTTGGGCAGCGACTTGATGCGCGTGATCTGCGCGGCGATCGAGGCGTCCTCGTTCTTGAACGTGTCCTCGCCGACGAGCTTGGCCCCTTGCGCCTCGAGCTTGGGCATCATCCAGTCGAAGCCGTCGCAGATGCCCTTGTTGTAGACGGTCCAGGTGTCGAGGAGCTTGTAGAAGTCCTTGGCCCCCTTCTCCTTGAAGGCCCATTCCGACATCGCCGCGCCTTGTACCGGGGCGAGCACCGAGGCCGAGAAGGAGAGCGGGCCGACGCCCTGGATGCCGGCCTTGACGGACTCGGCGCACAGGAAGAACGACACCTTGCCGGCGTCCTCGGCGGCGAGCGCGGCGGGCGAGCCGAAGTCGTAGTCGCAGGAAACGACCACGAGGTCGGCGCCGTCGTCGATGACGGTCAGGCCCGCCTTGGCGCCCTCGGCGCGGTCGGATTTGGTGTCGGCCTTCACCACCTCGATCTGCTTGCCGAGGAGGCCACCGGCCTTGTTGATCTCGTCGATGCGGATGAGCGCCGCGTCGGTCGCCGGCTTGTCGTAGGCCTCCATGAAGCCGGACTCGGCCGTGGCGAAGCCGATCTTGATCGTGTCGTCGGCCGCAAAGGCCGGCGCGGTGAGAGTCACCGAGGCCAGGGCGGCTGCGACAAGGTGCTGGGTCTTTGTCATGCACGTCTCCTTTGCTGGACCGTCCGGCGTCATGCCGGCGGGATCAGATGTTGCGGGACTTTCGACGAAGCGTGATCTCGGCCCGGCCGAAGAGGCCGGCCGGCCGGAGCGCGAGGATCACGATCATGATGATGCCGAGGGCGATCTCCTGAAGGCCCTTCGGCAGAGCGATCTCGGTGCCGCCGACCGACACGCCCGCCTCGAACCAGCGCAGGATCTGGATCAGGGCGGAGAGGATGACGGTGCCGAGAACGGCTCCCGTCAGGCTGTTCATGCCGCCGACGACGAGCATCGACAGCGTGATGAAGGTGAGGCCGAGATAGAAGGTGTCGGGCGTGACGACGCCGACGGAATGGGCCATCAGCGCGCCGCCCATGCCCATCACCGCGCCCGAGATGGTGAAGGCGACGAGGCGCTCACGCGGGATGTCGACGCCCGACGCGCTGGCCGCCGTCGGCTCGTCGCGCGCGGCCCGGAGCGCCAGCCCCGAGCGCGAGATCGCGTGCGCCCAGGCGACGAAGACCGCGACCACGGCGCCGACGAGATAGGGCCAGAGGGTACGCACGATCGGAATGCCGACCACCGACGAGGTGCCGCCCGTTACTGAATCCCAGTTGGCGTAGATCGTGTTGATCATGGCGAGTACCGCGAAGGTCGCGATCGAGGCGGCAATGCCCGACAGGCGCATCAGCACCCGGCCGAAGACGAGGGCCGCCAGGCCCGCAAAGAGCGCCGCGATCGCCGCCGACTGCCAGTAGGGCAGACGCGCGGAGAGGATGAGGTCGGGCAGGCCCGGCAGCGCACTCGCCTTCATCACCGGATTGATGGTGAGCCAGGCCGCCATGTAGCCGCCGAGGCACGCGAAGCCGACATGGCCGAAGGACAGGACGCCGGAATTGCCGATGAAGATGTAGAGGCCGACCACGAAGATGACGCGCACGAAGACGTCGATCACCGTCTGGTTGAAGGGCCGCGAGCCGGTCCAGACCGTGGCCGCCGCGATGGCGATGAGGATCAGCGACAGAAGGATCGGCGTCAGGATCGTGCGCCCGGCGAGCGCGAAGCGCGCGGGCTTGCGCGCCTCACCGAGAGAGGCGGCCGCCATGGGGAGCGATGCGGAGGGCGTGGTCATGGGATCAGACCCTTTCCTTGGTGCCGCGCGCGGCGATCAGCCCTTGCGGGCGGAACAGGAGCACGAGGATCACGGCGGCGTAGACGAAGGCGTCGCGGAAGGCGCGGGCGTCGAGCGGCAGGGCGACCTGCATGACCACCGACGCGGCGCCGAGGAGGAAGCCCGCGAGCACCGCGCCCGCGAGACTCCCGAGCCCGCCGATCACCGTGGCGATGAAGGCCATCAGCATCAGCGAGGCGCCCATCTGGATGTCGACGGTGCCGGTCTGCGAGCCGAAGATCAGGCCGATCGCGGCGGCGAGCGCGCCCGACAGGGCGAAGGCCCCCATGATCACGCGGTTGGCCTTCACGCCCAGCATGCGGGCCATCGAGAAGTTCTCGGCCGCCGCGCGCATCTCCAGGCCGAAGCGCGTGCGGCGCAGGAAGAGGGTGAGGCCGACGAGGATCGCGACGGTCGCGAGGATCGTGATGAGCTGGAGGAGCGGCAGGCGGGCGCCGAGGATCTCGACGGGCTGGGACAGGCCCGGCAGCAGCGAGATCGACTTCGGCCGGCTCGTGAAGAGCATCAGGAGGAAGTAGCGGATCACGAAGCCGAGCGCGAAGGAGGCGATCATCATCGTGGCGGGGCTGGCGTGCCGGAAGCGCCGGAAGACGACGATCTCGCACAGGACCGAAAGCCCGGCGCCGACGAGCAGCACGAAGGGCACGAGGAGATACCAGGGCAGCTGGCCGGCGAAGACGACCGCCATCGCATCCGTCGAGGGCCAGAGCAGCGCGAAGATCGAGAAGGCGATGACGTCGCCATGGGCGAAGTTGACGAGGCGCATGACGCCGAAGATCAGCGCGATGCCGAGCGCGCCGAGGGCGTAGAGGGAGCCGAGCGAGAGCGCGTCGAAGACGACCTGCAGCATGATCAGTGCTCCTCGTAGCCGAAATAGGCGGCCTTGATGGCCTCGCTGTCGCCAAGCTCGCGCGCGTCGCCGTCGAGAAGGACGCGCCCGCCGCGCATCAGGATCATCCGCCCGCCGACCATCACCGCGCGGGTGGAGCTCTGCTCGACGACGAGGAGCGTCAGGGACCGCTCGCGCTGCAACGCGATCAGCCGCTCGTAGACCTGGTCGGTGATGTTGGGCGCGAGCCCGAGCGAGGGCTCGTCGATGGCGATGAGCTTCGGGCCCGTCATCAGGGCGCGGCCGATGACCAGCATCTGCTGCTGGCCGCCGGACAGGAGGCCGGCCTGCTGGTGGCGGCGCTCCTTCAGGATCGGGAACGTCGCGTAGACCGCCTCGAGCTCGGCCGCCGCCCGCGCCTTGGCGCCGGGGTCCCTGGCGCGCATGCCGGTGCCGACCATGAGGTTCTCCTCGATGGTGAGCGAGCCGAACACCTCGCGCCCTTCCGGCACCATGGAGACGCCGAGGCGCGCGATGCCTTCCGGCTTCTCGGCGGTGATGTCGGTGCCGGCGAGCCGGATCGTGCCCTCGGCGGGCCGGGTGACGCCCGCGATCGCCCGCATCAGCGAGGACTTGCCGGCGCCGTTCGGGCCGGTGACGAAGAGGATCTCGCCTTCGTCGAGCGAGAAGGACACCTCGCGCACGGCGGTGAGGCGTCCGTAGCGGATGGTGATGCCGGAGAGTTCGAGAAGGCTCACGGGGCGATCTCCAGCGCTTCGACGGGAACCGGGGCATCGGCGGCGGTGCCCATGTAGGCGTGGCGCACCTTCTCGCTGGCGCGGATGGCGGCTGGCGGCCCCTCCTCGATCACGGCGCCCGAATCCAGCACCACGATGTGCTCGCACAGGCCGAGAACCAGCCCGACATTGTGCTCGATGAGAAGGACGCCGCAGCCGAGATCGGCCGCGATGCGCCGGATCAGCGCCGAGAGCTCGGACGCCTCCGGCCCGCTCATGCCGGCCGCCGGCTCGTCGAGGAGGACGAAGGCCGGGCGGCCCATCAGCGCGCGCCCGATCGCGACGCGCCGCTCGTCGGTGTAGGGCAGCGTGCCGGCGATGCGGGACCCGAGCGCCGCGATGCCCATCCACTCGAGCATCGCCTCGGCTTCAGCGACCGCCTGACGGCGCGACAGGCCGAGCCCGACGCCGGTCACCTCGAGATTGTCGATCACCGGAAGATCACGAAACAGGCGCCCGCCCTGGAAGGTGCGCGCGATGCCGCGACGGCGGACCTGGAAGGGCTTGAGGCCGGACAAGCTCGCGCCGTCGAGCTGCACGGCGCCGCCCGTCGGCGCCTGGAAGCCGGTCAGCACGTTGACGAGCGTCGTCTTGCCGGCGCCGTTCGGCCCGATCAGGCCGGTGATGCGCCCCGGCACGATCTCGAGATCCACCGCCGACAGGGCCTTCAGCCCGGCAAAGGCGACGGAGACGGAATCCGCCCTCAAGCTTCGCATGCGCCATTCCCTTTCTCTCGCGATGGAAGGGCGCGACGCCCGGCCGGAAGGCCGGACCGTCGGCAATTCGCCAAGGCCCCCTTCGAACCGGCCGAGCGGGCCGGTCACTGCGGACGCCCGGCCGCGGCCGGACATCCCTCGTGGAGCTCCCCGCGCCGGCCCCCACCGGCGCGCCTCTCGGCAGGCGCTCAGCCCGCGACGTGATCCCTGGCGCGCTGGAGCGCCGTCCTGGCGTCGGCCCGCGCCGCCAGCGCCTCGTCCATCGTCACCGGCTGGAACCGGGCGGGCGTGTGCGGCTGGAGCTGCGCGATCAGGTCCATGTCGGCCGAGATCACGACGCCGAGCATCATGTAGCCGCCGCCCGAGACCGCATCGCGGTGGAGCACGATCGGCTCGGTGCCGCTCGGCACCTGGACGGAGCCATAAGGGTAGCAGGCGTCGACGATGTTGGACGGATCGGACCCGGCGCCGAAGGGCTGCTCGCGCTCCACGAACTCCAGCGGCGCCCCGCCGCGGAAGCGATAGCCGATGCGATCGGCCTCCGGGGCGACCTTCCAGGTATCCTCGAAGAAGCGCTGGCCGGCGGCTTCCGTGATGCGGTGCCAATAGATGCCGGGCAGCATGCGAAGCTCCGCCGGGTTGGCGGGCGCGCGCCGAAGATGGGCGGGCAGGCTGCGTCCCGTGGTGTTCGGCCCCTTGCCGACCGGCAGGACGTCGCCGGCCTTGATCGCCCGGCCCTCGAATCCACCGAGCGCGCCGAGGACGTAGGTCGTGCGCGAGCCGAGCACGACCGGCACGTCGATGCCACCGGAGATCGCGATATAGGCGCGCGCGCCCCCTTTCAGGAAGCCGAAGGACAGGCGGTCGCCCGCCTTCACGGGGAAGCTTTCCCAGGTCGGGCGCTCCTCGCCGTTGACCTTGGGCGGCAGCTCCCCGCCGGTGACGGCGACCGAGGCGTCCTCGGTGAACTCGAGCTCGGGCCCCATGAAGGTGGCCTCGAGCAGCGCCGCGTTCGCGTCGTTGCCGACGAGGAGATTGGCGATCACCGTCGCGAAGCGGTCCATGCCGCCGCCTTCCGGGATGCCGAGATGGTAGTAGCCGGGGCGGCCGAGGTCCTGGACGGTGGTGGCGAGACCCGGCGCAATGACGTTAACGCCCATCGAGAAGCTCCATCAGCTTGGCGTTGGTGCCCGCGATGTCGCGGTTGAACTTGGCGAGGTTGAAGCGGCAGGGACGGATCTTCGGCGCGAAGGTGTTGGCCTCGATCGCCTCCAGCGTCGCGTCGTATTCGGCCCGGTCGATCGCCTTGAACTTCACGATGTCGCCCGGCTTGAAGAGGCACATCTCGTCCCGGAGGTAGTTCACCTGTCGCGTCGGATCGTAGATCGGGGCCGGCGTCACGCCGTACATCTGGTAGCCGCCTGCCCCGCGCACCGAGTAGATGGCGGCAAAGCACCCGCCATGGCCGATGGTGAGCTTGGGCGTATCGGTGCGGGGCCGCAGGTATTTCGGCGCCTCGATCTGCCGTTGGCGTTCGACCATCTGGTAGAGCCAGGGCAGGCCCGCCACGAACCCGACCATGGAGACGAACCAGGGCTGGCCGGAATAGGCCGCGATGAACTCCTCGACGGTGGCGTAGCCGTTGATGCGCGCGGAATATTCGAGGTCGGTCGAGGACGGGTCCTGGTGCCGCTCGCGGAACCGCTGGCCGGTCTCGTGCGTCCAGGGGTCCTGGAAATAGACCGGCAGCTCGATGATGCGCGTCTCCAGCGTCTCGTCGGACTGGGCTGCCGCCGCCTCGAAGGACTGGAGCTCCTTCAGGAGGTCCTGCGGGCTGATCTTGTCGGGATCGAAGCGGATCTGGAAGCTGGCATTGGCCGGGCAGATCTCGGTGACGCCGGGAATCCTGGCGTCGCGCACGGCCTTGGTCATCGACAGGCCGGTGAAGAAGGAAGCGAGCGACATCTCTTCGGAGACTTCCCCGAAGATGTGTTCGTCGCCGCCGAAGCTGAAGCGTATCGACATCGATCCTCCCGTCAGGCGCCGAGCGCCGCCGAATTGTCGGTGAGCCAGCCTTCCAGCCAGCGGGTGTGCACGTCCCCGGCCCGGACGGCCGGATCGGCGGCGAGCGCCAGGAACAGGGGCTTGGTGGTCTTCAGGCCGCCGATCTCGGTCTCGCGGAGCGCCCGGACCAGCCGGTCGATCGCCGCCTCGCGCGTTTCGCCGTGGACGATAAGCTTGGCGAGAAGCGAGTCGTAGAAGGGCGGCACCCCGTAGCCGGGGTAGAGCATCGAATCGAACCGCACGCCGGGCCCGCCGGGAATACGAAGCGTTTCGACGGTTCCGGGGAACGGCGCGAAGTCGCGCGCGGGGTCCTCGGCGTTGAGGCGCACCTCGATCGCGTGGCCCTTCACCGCGACGTCCGCCTGCTTCAGCCGCAGCGGCTCGCCGCCCGCGATCCGCAGCATCTCGGCCACGAGGTCGATGCCGGTGATCGCTTCCGTCACCGGATGCTCCACCTGGATGCGGGTGTTCATCTCGATGAAGTAGAAGCGGTCGGCCGCGTCGTCGTAGAGATACTCGACCGTTCCGGCGCCGGAATAGTTGACGGCCTTTGCGAGCGCGACGGCCGAGGCGCAGAGCTCCTCGCGCAGCGCGGGCGACAAGGCGCGCGAGGGCGCCTCCTCCCAGACCTTCTGGCGGCGGCGCTGCAGCGAGCACTCGCGCTCGAAGCAGTGGATCGCATCCCGGCCGTCGGCGAGCACCTGCACCTCGATATGCCGGGCGCGGCCGATCACCTTCTCCATGTAGAGGCCGCCGTCGCCGAAGGCGGCGAGCGCCTCGGCCTCGGCCTGCGGAAACGCCTGGTCGAACTCGGCCTGGCTATTGGCGATGCGGATGCCGCGTCCGCCGCCGCCTGCCGCCGCCTTGATCATCACCGGGAAGCCGGTCTCGGCCAGCACCTCGCGCGCCGCCTCGATCCCCTCGACACGGCCCTTGGAGCCCGGCACCACCGGAACGCCCGCCCTCGCGGCGGCCTCCCGCGCGGACACCTTGTCGCCCATCAGGCGGATCGCATCCCCGGACGGCCCGACGAAGACGAGGCCCGCGGCCGTCACCGCGTCGGAGAACTCGGCGTTCTCGGCCAGGAAGCCATAGCCCGGATGAACGCTGTCGCAGCCTGTGTCCGCCGCCGCCTTCAGGAGCGCCGGAATGCTGAGATAGGACTTCTTGGGCGCCGGCGGCCCGATCGCGACGGCCTCGTCGGCAAGCTGCACATGAAGCGCGTCTGCGTCGGCCGCCGAGTGGACGGCGACCGTCGCGATGCCGAGATCCTTCGCGGCCCGGATGATGCGCACCGCGATCTCCCCGCGGTTGGCGACGAGGAGCTTGCCGATCATCAGTCGAGGTCCGCGAGCGGCGCGCCGGCCATCACCGGCTCCTCGTTGTCGGCGACGAAGCGCACGTTCTCGCCGGCGACCTCCGAGCGCACCTCGTGGAACGACTTCATGACCTCGACGAGGCCGATGACGTCGCCGACCGCCACCGCGTCGCCGTCGGCCTTGTAGGGCGGCTTGTCGGGCGAGGCGCTGCGATAGAACGTGCCGGGAAGCGGCGAGAGGATCTGCGGCATGTCAGGAACTCCGGGGAACGGGGGTTCGGGCGAAGGCTTGCAAGTTCAATGCCAGGAGGCGATCGCGGCGCGGACGGCGCGCGCGATGTCGACGGCGTTGGGCGTGTCGGAATGGACGCAGATCGTCTCGGCCTTGGCGGGGAAGCGGCTGCCGTCGCTGGCGGTGCCCTCCTCCTCGCGCAGCGCGCGCAGGCAGTACTCGGCCATCAGCGCCGGGTCCTTGGCGTCGTGCTCGCGCGTCACGATCAGCTTGCCGCCGGGCGCATAGTCGAGGTCGGCATAGAATTCATGCACGAAGGGGATGCCGCGCGCCTGGTAGACGGTCTCGTGCAGGGTGCCGGTCATGCCGAAGAGCGGCACCCCGAACACCGCCGCCGCGTCGCAGATGCCGTGCGCGACCTCCGCCTGCCGGGCGGCCATGCCGTAGAGGCTGCCGTGCGGCTTGATGTGGTTCAGCACCATGCCCTCGGCGTCGAGAAAGCCCTTCAGCGCGCCGGTCTGGTAGATCACGAGATTGGCGACCTCATCACGGCTGAGCTTCATCTCGCGTCGGCCGAAGCCCGCGAGATCGGGAAGCGAGGGATGGGCGCCGACCTTCACGCCGTTTTCCTTGGCGCGGCGCACCGTCTTGCGCATATGGTCGGGGTCCGAGGCGTGGAACCCGCAGGCGACGTTGGCGACGTCGATCAGCGGCATCAGCCCGGCGTCGTCGCCGAGGACGTAGAGGCCGAAGCCCTCGCCCATGTCGCAGTTGAGTGTGACCCCCATCGTCTCCCCCGCCTTCGCAACTGCCAAAATTTTGGCGTTGCAATTTTTTTGCGCAACTTCGGTTTGTTGTGAAATAGTCATTTTTTGAAAATGATATCGAAAAAACCGATACGTTGGTCGGGCAAGGGTTTCGATGACCATCACCTTGAGACAGCTCGACTATTTCATCGCCACCGCCGACAGCGGGCAGGTCAGCCATGCGGCCGTTGAGCTCAACATCTCGCAGTCGGCGGTGACGGCCGCCGTCAAGTCGCTCGAGATCGAGCTCGGCGTGAAGCTCTTCGAGCGCACCCATTCCGGTGTGCGGCTGACGATGGAGGGCACGCGCTTCCTGGAGCGGGCCCGCGCCATCACCGGCGCCGTCGCCGCCGCGCTCCAGAGCCCGCTTCGCGACCGAGAGGGCCAAGCCGGAACGTTGCGCCTCGGCATGACCTACACGGTGGTCGGCTATTTCATGTCACGGTACTACGCGCGCTTCCGAAAGCTCTATCCGCAGATCGAGGTGGAGGTGGCCGAGCTGCCGCGCGACGCGCTGGAGGCGGGCGTCGTCGACGGCGACGTCGACATGGCGGTGATGCTGGTCTCCAATCTCGCGCGCACTGGCGAAATCGACTGCGAGACCCTGGTGCGCTCGCGCCGCCGCCTGTGGCTGCCGGCCGACCACCATCTCCTGACGAGGCCCGCGATCACCCTCTCCGACGTCGCCGCCGAAAACTACGTGATGCTGACCGTGGACGAGGCCAAGACCACCGCCGTCCGCTACTGGGACGCCGCCGGCCTCCAGCCGCGACCCGTCCTCACCACCGCCTCCGTCGAGGCGGTGCGCTCGCTGGTGGCGTCGGGCATGGGCGTCACCATCCTGTCCGACATGGTCTACCGGCCGTGGTCGCTGGAGGGCCAGCGCATCGAGGTGCGCTCGCTGGTGGAGCCGATCCCCAGCATGGACGTCGGCCTTGCCTGGGCCCGCGCGCGCGAAATCCCGCCGCAGGCGGCCGTGTTTCGCGCCTTCATGTCGGTGACGATGGGCGGCGGCGGTTGAAGGCGCCGATCCCGACGATCAGCCGGTCGCCGCCAACGAGGCGTCCTTCTCCTCAAGGTGCAGGAACGCACCGTCGAACTGGCCGAGACGCGACAGCGAATTCCAGTTCAGGACGTCGACGTGCCCCTTTTCCATGCGGATGAGTTCGCGCGCGCGCAGCGCCTGCATCGCCTTGTTGATGCTGACGAGGGTCAGCCCGAGGACGTCGCCGATCAGCTGCTGCGACAGGGCGAGATCGAAGCCGCCGTCGTCGGCCAGCCCCACCGCCTTGTGCCGCAGATACATCTCGCACAGGAAGTGGGCGAGGCGCGCCTCGGCTTCCAGCTGGCCGTTGCGGAAGATTGCGGCACGATGAAGCGCCGCGTCGATCAGGCTCTCGCGCCACAGGGACGAGGCGAGCAGCGGCGAGGCATCGCAGACGCGGCGAAGCTCGGCATGCGGCACGAAGGCGATGCGCGAGGGCACCACCGTCTCGAGGTCGTGGTCCATGTGCGGCACCTGCAGGCTCTGCAGGTCGGGCATGTCGCCGGGCACGTGGATCGACAGGATCTGCCGCTGGCCCTCGACCGTGTAGCGGGCGCGCGCCAGAAGCCCCTGCAGGATGAGGCACGAGTGCTTCGGCTTGTCCCCCTCGCGCACGAAGCTGCGGCGGGCCGGCATGTCCTCGACGCGCCAGGGGAGGCTGGCGAGAAGCTCGCGCTCCGCCGCACCGAACGGCTTGTGGGCGCCGAGGCGCAACTGCAGGAGGCGCAGGGCATCGTCGTTTGCGGGGATCATCTCCGGCTCCTCACGAAATGATCGGGCTCGGGCCTGTATGTAGCCGACTGCGGAGGCTTGCGACAGCGCTGTTTCGACTGCGGCGAACACGAGATCGCAGCTCCGCTTCCCGCCACGGCGCGCTCGTCTTCTGTGACGCCACCCGGTGGCGAAACAGCCCCGGACGCGAGGTCGATAGCCGCACAGATCTTAGGGGCGACGGGAAACATTCGCCCGTCTACGCACCCAAAACCTCTGTCCCACCCCAAAGCTAACGCCACCTCAAGGATAAGGATCCGCGCCCCATCGCGGCCGATGGAAGGAGCGTTGCCGGATGACGGATTTCCCTGCCGCCGTTTCCTGGCAACCCGTGGTCGCCGTTCCCGTGCGCAACGAGGCGCGGCGGATCGCGGCGCTGCTTCGCGCCCTGGACGGCCAGTCGTGGGCCCGGACCGCCGGCACCGTGCCCGTGGTCCTCGTCCTCAACAACTGCACGGACGGCACGCGGGCCGTCTGCGAGAAGGCCCTGTCCGCTCTCGGGCGTTTGCGAGCCGAGGTGATCGACGTCGACCTGCCCAGCGCGAGCGCCCATGTCGGCACGGCGCGGCGCATGGCGATGGACCGCGCCGCCGATCTGTGCGCGCCGGGCGTCGGCATCGTCCTGACGACGGATGCCGACGCCGTGCCCGACCACGACTGGATCGCGGCCAGCGTGCGCGCGTTCGCCCGCGGCGCGGACCTCGTCGGCGGCAAGCTGACGGGCAACCGCGAGGAGGAGGAACGCCTCGGTCCTGCTTTCAACGCGCGGGCGGGCGCGGCGGCAGCCTATGCCACGCATTGCGATCGCCTCGCGGCGCTGATCGACCCGCTCGAACACGATCCGTGGCCCCGCCACGCCGACCATACGGGGGGAAGCCTTGCCATCCGCGCCGATCTCTACCGCGCCCTCGGCGGCCTGCCGCCCCTGCCGCGGCGCGAGGACCTTGCCCTCGTCAATCTGGCCCGCGCCGCCGGAGCGAAGCTCGTGCACCCGCTCGACGTGCGCGTCGAGGTGTCGGCGCGCCTTATCGGTCGGGCGCAAGGGGGCATGGCCGACTGTCTCAAGGCCTGGATGCGTGCCGAGAGCGAGGGGCGTCCCCACCTCGTGGAGGCGCCGGCGCGGGTCGAGCGCCGCCTGACGCGACGCCGGGCGGTCCGCGATCTCGCCGCCCTCGCCGGCCCCGCGCGCGATGCGGCGGCCCGCGCGCTCGGCCTCGACCCGCAGGCATTCAACGAAGCACCCCGCGATCACGCGGGGGCCTGGGCCGTGGAGCGCTTCGCGCCGGACGAACCGGACGCCGAGGCGCTCGTGCCCGTCGGCGAGGCGATCGCGACGATCCTCGGCATGATCGCCGTTCGCGAGGGAGCGATGCGTGCGGCCTGACCGCTTCGAGGCCGGCGAGACCGGCGACGACCTCCCCCGCGCCATCGCGGCGGACGCGGCCCTGCGCGACCGCGACGGCGCGTTTCCAGAGCGCTCCTTCGAGGCCCTGCGCAGCGCGGGCCTCGTCGCCGAACCGCCGCTGGGGGATGGGGAGATCGGCACGCTCCTGCGCGTGCTGGCGACGGTCGGCCGCGCGGACCTGCCGGTCGGGCGGATCTTCGAAGGCCACGTCAACGCCCTCGCACTGATGCGCCGGCACGGCACACCGGCCCAGCGCGCGCATTTCGATGCGCTGGCGCGCGACGGCGGCCTCTATGGCGTCTGGAACACCGACAAGCCGGACGACCCGCTGCGGCTCGATGGCGGGCGGCTGCGGGGCGCCAAGACCTATGCCTCAGGCGTCGACGGCCTGTCGCATGCGATCGTCACGGTCAGCGAGCCTCAGGGACGGGTGATGATCGCCGTGCCGCTCGCCGGGCTCCCGGTCGACCGGTCCTGGTGGCAACCGATGGGCATGCGCGCGTCGGGGAGCCACGTGGTCGATTTCACCGGGCTCGAGGTCACGCCCGACATGATCCTCGGCGTTCCCGACGCCTATCTCGAAGCGCCGTGGTTCTTTGCCGGCGCGATCCGTTTCGTGGCGGTGCAGGTCGGGGGCATGCACGCCGTCTTCGATGCCGCGGTCGCCCATCTCCGGGCAAGCGGCCGGATCGGCGATCCTTACCAGGCGCAACGCGTGGCCCGGATGGGCGCGGCGGTGGAAGGCGGCTACGGCTGGCTCGACCGGGCCGCCGCCGAATGGGACGCGGTGGCCGCCGGCAGGGCCCCGCCCGAGCCGCTCGTCGCCACGGCAAACGCCGCGCGCGGCGCGGTCGAGGCGGCGGCGCTCGGCGTGCTCGAAGAGGCCGAGCGTGGGGTCGGCGCCGCCGGCCTGATCGCGCCCCATCCGCTGGAGCGCCTCATGCGCGACCTTCGCACCTATCTGCGCCAGCCCAATCCCGACGGCGCGCTGGCCGGCCTCGGCGCGGCGATCGCCGACGGCCGCTGGGAGCCCGGCCGGCGTTTCGATGCCGGGCCATGCCGATGACCGAGGTTCTCGACCCCCGCGCGCTCGACGCCCGGCGCGTCATCGTGGTGGCGCCCCATCCCGACGACGAAGCGCTCGGCTGCGGCGGCCTCGTCTGGCACCTCGCGCGCCTCGGCCGCCTCGTCCACGTCCTGTTCGTGACCGACGGCGGCGCCTCGCACCTCCACTCGCCGACCTGGCCGCGCGCGAGACTGGCCGCGACGCGGGAGGCGGAGGCGGAAGCCGCCCTTTGCGAACTCGGCCTCGACGCGGCCGCGCGCACGTTCCTGCGCCTGCCCGACGCGGACATGCCCCTGCCGGGATCACCCGGCGACGCGGCGGCGCTTCGGGACGTCACGGCTCTCATGCGGGAGGTCGCGCCCGACCTCGTGCTCCTGCCCTGGCGGCGCGACCCGCACCGCGACCACCGCGACGCCTGGAGCCTCGTCACCCGCGCGCTGAGCGAGGCCGGGATGGCGCCCGCAACGCTGGAATACGCGATCTGGCTCGACGAGATCGGGGCGGCGGACGACCATCCCCGCCCCGGCGAGATGGAGCGCGTCGGCTTCGCGATCGGGGATGCGCTGCCGGCCAAGCGACGGGCCGTGGCCGCGCATCGCAGCCAGTGCGGCGCACTCATCCACGACGATCCGACAGCCTTCAGCCTGACGAAGGCGACCATCGAGCGCCTGACCGGCCCCGTGGAATTCTACTGGCGCCCGCTGTGACGAAGGCGATCGACCTTGCCGGCTTCGAGGCGAAATTCCGCGCCCTCAGCGATCCATGGGACTACCGGACCTCGCACTTCGAGGCGGTGAAGCGCGCCGTGCTCATCCGCGCCTGTGGGGCGGGCAAGCTCGGGCGCGGCCTCGAAATCGCCTGCGCGATCGGCGAGACCTCGCGGGCGCTCGCCTCGCGGTGCCTGACGCTGATCGCCACCGACGGCGCGCCGACGGCGCTCGCGACCGCGCAAGCCCTGACACCCCCCAACCTGCGGATCGACTACCGCCAAGCCGTCCTGCCGGCGGGGGTACCGCCGGGTCCGTTCGATCTCATCGTGGTGTCGGAGATCGCCTACTATCTTTCGGCCCGCGATCTCGACCGGCTGGCGGAACGCCTCGCCGGCACCTTGGCGCCGGGCGGCCGGATCGTGGTGCTGCACCACGTCGTCGCCTTCGACGACACCGCGCAGCCGCCGGCGCTTGCGCAAGACCGACTGTGCCGCCGGCTGGCGGCGCGCCTGACGCGCGTTCACGCGTGCCGCCACGGGCGATACGCGGTCGCGGTCTTCCGCCGGCCGCGCGCCGGATCTCGGGGAACCGGCCTTCGCAGGCCCGCCGGCTGATCAGGGCGGGTTGGACAATCCGTCCAGCTTACAGACCGCCGGGCGCGTGCTTTGAGGACGCCGCGGACGCCCGGCAGCATCCGGCCCGCTTCTTCGGAGACCTCCCATGACCAAAGCCCCGAACCTTCCCTTCATTCTCCTCGTCGCCGGCATTCTCGTTTTCGGCGCGGCCGTTCCCGCGACGGTGCTCTTGGGGCTCTGACGCGGGCCGGAGGGAACGCCTGCGATCCATGTTGCCCCGCCTGATGGCATCGGGCATGGATCAGCTCCAGACGCAGGCGGGAGTTCGGACATGCTGAGACGAGTGGCGGCGATCGGCCTCGTGTGTCAGGCGCTCTGGCTCCAGCCCGCAACGGCCGAGGAGGCCGGGGGTCCCTGCGCCCCCGACGCGTTCGAGGACGCACGCTATCTCGTCTGCACGGTGGACCCGGCCGCATCCGACCTTCGCCTGTTCTGGCGCGGCGCGGACGAGGCCCCGTTCCGCCGCTTCGAGCGTGTCGCGCAATCGCTGGAGGCCGAAGGGCACCGGCTCGTCTTTGCCGTCAATGCCGGCATGTACGACACGGACTTCTCGCCGATCGGCCTCTATGTCGAGAACGGACGCGAACTCCGACCGCTCGACCGGACGGTGATGACCGGCTCGCCCGGCAGCATTCCGAACTTCTACAAGCAGCCGAACGGCGTCTTCTTCCTTGGTGAGGCGGGCGCGGGCATCCTTTCGAGCGACGCCTTCGAGACGCAGCGCCCCGCGGTTCGCTTCGCCACCCAGTCCGGCCCGATGCTGGTGATCGGCGGGGCGCTGCACCCGGCTCTCATTCCCGGCTCCAGCGATCGCACGCGGCGCAGCGGCGTCGGCGTGTGCGCGAACGGCGCGGTACGCGTCGCGATCAGCGAGGGCCGCGTCAACTTCCACGACTTCGCGCGGCTGTTCCGCGACCATCTCGGCTGCCCCGACGCCCTCTTCCTCGACGGCGGCAACGGCACGGGGCTTTACGATCCCGCGCAGGGGCGCGACGACACGTCGTGGCACGGCGGCTACGGCCCGATGCTCGGGCTGGTGCGCTGATCCCCAACCCTCATGCGGCCTTGCGGCGCGGACGGGTTGAAGGGGACGCGGTTGCGGTCATCTAGCGGTGACCGCCGCCGTCCGAGGATCCCGCCGCCCCGATGACCATGATCCGCTTCGTTCTCGGCGACCAGCTGTCGCGCAACCTGTCGAGCCTGTCGGACTTGGCAGAAGGCGACATCGTGCTGATGGCGGAGGTCGACGACGAGGCGACCTATGTGCGCCATCACCAGCGCAAGATCGCCTTCCTGTTCGCCGCCATGCGCCACTTCGCGGCCGAACTGGAAGCGGACGGCGTCCACGTCGACTACCTCCGCCTCGACGGCAAGCGGAAGGCCGCGAGCTTCGGCGAGGCGCTTAGCGATGCCATCGCCCGCCACAAGGCAAGTCGCGTCGTCGTCACCGAGCCCGGCGAATGGCGCGTCCTCGAGATGATGAAGGGATGGGAGGCCGCGTTCGGCGTCCCCGTCGAAATCCGCCCCGACGACCGCTTCCTGTGCTCGCACGAGGCGTTCGAAACCTTCGCCGGGGACCGGTCGTCGCTCCTGATGGAGGCGTTCTATCGCGGCATGCGCGAGCGCACCGGCTACCTGATGGGCGCGAACGGCAAGCCGGAGGGCGGCCGCTGGAACTTCGACGCCGAGAACCGCAAGCCGCTGCCCAAACGCATCATCGTTCCCCGGCGGCCGCATTTCGAGCCGGACGAGACGACTCAAGGGGTGCTGGCGCTGGTCGCGCGCCGCTTCGGCAACCATTTCGGCTCGCTCGCCGACTTCGACTACCCGGTGACGCGAAGCGATGCGAAGCGCTACCTCGCGTGGTTCGCCGACAAGGCGCTGCCGGACTTCGGCGCCTACGAGGACGCGATGCGCCAGGGCGAGCCTCTTCTCTTTCACTCCCACCTGTCGGCGCTGATCAACTGCGGCCTTCTCGATCCGCGGGAATGCTGCGAGGCGGCGGAGGCCGCCTATCGCGCGGGCACGGTGCCGCTCAATGCCGCGGAGGGCTTCATCCGCCAGATCATCGGCTGGCGCGAGTTCGTGCGCGGCGTCTACTGGCGCGAGATGCCGGGCTACGGGGCGCGCAATGCGCTCGAGGCGACGCGCCCGCTGCCGGACTTCTTCTGGACCGCCGACACGGACATGAACTGCCTGAAGCAGTCGATCGGCGAGACCGCGGCCAACGCCTATGCCCACCACATCCAGCGCCTGATGGTGATCGGCAACTTCTGCCTGCTGGCCGGGCTCGACCCGGTGGAGGTGCAGGAATGGTATCTCCTCGTCTATCACGACGCCTACGAATGGGTGGAGATGCCGAACGTCGTCGGCATGATCCTCTATGCCGACGACGGCGTCTTCGCCACGAAGCCCTATGCCGCGTCGGGCAACTACATCAACAAGATGTCGAACTACTGCGGCCATTGCCGCTACGATGTGAAGCAGCGCACCGGCGAGGACGCCTGCCCGTTCAACTACCTCTACTGGGACTTCATCGCCCGCCACCGCGAGCGCTTCGAGGACAATCCGCGCATGAGCCGGACGGTCTATACGCTCGGGCATATGGACGAGGCGAAGATCGAGGCGATGCGCGGCGACGCCGCCCGCTTCCTCGACGCGCTCCAGCCCTATCGCGAAACTTGAGCGACGGCGCCCGTCACGCGCTGGGCGGCCACGCCGTCTCGATGCTGGCGAGAAACGCGGCGAGCACGTCGCTGCCGCGCCGCGCACGCGGCGTGTAGAGCTCGAACAGGCAGACATAGCCGACATCGCCCGGCCGGATGCGGCGCATGCGACCGGCGGCAAGATCGGCCTCGGCGGCATGATGCGGCAGGAAGCCGATGAAGCGGCCGGTGCGGATCAGGATGAGTTCGGGCTCGATCTGCTGCACGGTCGCCTCGATGCGCCAGCGGATGCGGCGCATACCGTCCTCCTCGCGCCAGTAGCCGCGATGGACATAGGGCGCGGCGGCCAGCACCTCGTCGGTCAGCTCGACGTCGGGACGCTCGAAGAACGGGTGGCCGGCGCCGCAGTAGAGGCCGTGGCTCTCCTCGTAGAGCGGGCGGTAGTCGAGCCCTTCGACGCGCGAGCGATGGCTGCCGATGCCGCAATGGTAGAGCCCTTCGGCGACCTTCGGCTGGATGTCCTGCGGCCGCTCCTGCACCAGCACCAGCCGCACGTCCGGCGCCGTGCGGCCAAAGGCGGCGATCACCTCGGTGATACGGTTGGCGGGATCGCTCGCGACCGAATCGAGGATGGCGACGCGAAGCTCGCCCCGCAGTTCCCCCTTCAGGGCCGCGACGTCGGCGGCGAAATCGCCGAGCGCCTGCGCGAGGCGACGCGAGGCCTCGTGCACGGCCTGGCCGCGCTCCGTCAGCCGGAAGCCGCCGCGCCCGCGCTGGCAGAGCGAGAAGCCGATGCGCTCCTCGAGCGCGGTCATGTGGTTGCTGATCGTCGACTGCCCGATGTTGAGTTCGGCCTCGGCGCCGGCATAGCCGCCGCCGCGCACCACGGCGTCGAACACCTGGAGAAGGCGAAGGTCACTTCCCGAGACACGCAGCGAAGCCGCCCTTCCATGGACAAACATCAAGGTGAACCTTGATAGAAGCCTATGGCGCGGGCGTCGATCCCGATCCTATGGTCAACAACACGCCACCGCCTCGATGTGATCATTCCGCATGCATACGGTCTCCCGCCTCCATTCGACGAAATGCCCGGCATGACGGCGGCGACGACGCGTCTCGCCCGTGTCGCGGTGCCGCCGATCGCGCAGGCGGGACGCTGGGCCGCGCTGTACGACGGCGCCCATGGGCCGCTCATCGACTGCAGCCAGGCGGTTCCGAACCGGCCGCCGCCGCCCGAACTCGCCGCGCGCCTCGCCGAGGCGGCGGGGGCGCCCGCGCAGGCCCGCTACGGCGACATTCTCGGCGATCCCGCGCTTCGCCGGGCCTATGCGGCGCATGTCTCGGAGCGCTACGGAACCCCGATCGACCCCTCGCAAGTCGCCATCACCAGCGGCTGCAACCAGGCCTTCTTCGCCACCATGGTCGCGCTGGCGGGCGCGGGCGACGCGGTGATCCTGCCGACGCCCTGGTACTTCAACCACCAGATGACGCTGGAGATGCTCGGCATCGAGCCACGTCCGCTGCCGCTCGACGCCGCCACGGGCTTCCTGCCCGATCCGGACGCTCTCGAGGCGATGATCGACGCGCGCACGCGCGCTGTCGTCCTCGTCTCGCCCAACAATCCGACCGGCGCCGTCTATCCGGACGCGCTGCTCGCCCGCATCCTCGAGATCGCGGCCCGCTCCGGCGTGACGCTCGTTCTCGACGAGACCTATCGCGACTTCCTGGACGGCGAGGCGCGCCCGCACACGCTGTTCGCGGCGCCGGAGGCGAAAGACCATCTCGTCGCGCTCTATTCCTTCTCCAAGAGCTACGCGATCCCCGGCCACCGCGTCGGCGCGCTGATCGCGGGCGCCGCCCTGATGGCCGACATCGAGAAGGTGATCGACTGCATCCAGATCTGCGCCCCGCGCCCGGCGCAGGCGGCGCTCCCCTGGGCGATCGAGGCGCTCGGCGACTATCGCCGCGCCAGCGCCGCCGCCATCGCCGAGAGGGCCGCCGCGTTCCGTGAGGCGTTCGCGGGTCTTGCCGGCTGGCGCATCCGGCAGATCGGCGCCTACTTCGCCTTCGTCGAACACCCGTTCGCGGGCAGGCCCTCGGCCGTCGTCGCCGAGCGCCTCGCGCGCGAGTTCGGCATCGTCACCCTGCCCGGCTCGTTCTTCGGGCCCGGCCAAGACCGGTTCCTGCGCATCGCCTTCGCCAATGTCGAGGCGCCGTCGATCGCCGAGATCGCCCGCCGCCTCGCCCTCGTTCCCGACGCACTGGACGCCCCCGCATGACCCTCGATCTCGAAGCCCTGCGCGCCCGCTTCGGCGGCGACAACGAACGCCGCATCTACGACGAGGGCTTCGCCCGCGTCGCCTCGAAGCTCTTCGATCCGAAGGGCACGCGCGTCGCCCCGTTCGCCGGCGTGCCGACGCTGCTCGACGCGCCGCACCGGCCGACCGACTGGTCGGCGCCGGACTTTTCCGGCCTCGACGTCGCGCTTCTCGGCGTGCCGATGGATCTCGGCGTCACCAACCGCAACGGCTGCCGCTTCGGGCCGCGGGCGCTGCGCACCATCGAGCGCGTCGGGCCCTACAACCACGTCCTGAAGACGATGCCGACGCTGGACCTTGCCGTCGCCGACATCGGCGACGTGCCCTTCCGCTCGCGCTTCGACCTCGCCACCTCGCACGAGGACATCGAGGCGACGCTGGCCAAGATCGCGGGCGCCGGCGTCATCCCGCTCTCGGTCGGCGGCGACCATTCGATCTCGCTGCCGATCCTTCGCGCGCTCGGGCGGGAGCGGCCCGTCGCGATGATCCACATCGACGCCCACTGCGACACGAGCGGCCCCTTCGACGGCTGCAAGTTCCACCACGGCGGGCCGTTCCGCCAGGCGGTGCTCGACGGCGTGCTCGATCCCACGCGCACCATTCAGATCGGCATCCGCGGCTCGTCCGACTACCTCTGGGAGTTCTCGACCGAGTCCGGCATGACCGTGATCCACGCCGAGGAGATCACGGAGCTCGGCATTCCCCGAATCGTCGAGATGGCGAAGCGGACGGTCGGCGACGCGCCGGTGTATCTCTCCTTCGACATCGACAGCCTCGACCCGGCCTTCGCGCCCGGCACCGGCACGCCCGAGATCGGCGGCCTGTCGACGCGCGAAGCGCAGAGCCTCCTGCGCGGGCTCGCCGGCATCCGCCTCGTCGGCGGCGACCTCGTCGAGGTCGCGCCGCAATACGACGCCACCACCAACACCGCCCATGCCGGCGCCCAGATGCTGTTCGAGATCCTGAGCCTCGTGCCCTTCTCGCCCGGCCGCGCCGGCGTCCCATCCTGACGATCCACCGAACGGAGACACGCGACATGACGACTTCCATCGCCCATCCGACCCGCCGCACGGTGCTTCTGGGCGCGGCCGCCGGCGCCGCGACGCTGGCCATGCCCGGCATCCTGCGCGCGCAGGACCGCTCGCTGAAGGTCGGCGTCTACGGCGGCTACTTCAAGGATTCCTTCGACGAGAACGTCTTCCCCGCCTTCACGAAGGCGACGGGCATCGCGGTGGAGGGCATCGCCGAGCCGACGGGCGAGGCTTGGCTCGTGCAGCTGGAGCAGGCGGCGCGCGCCAACATCGCGCCGGCCGACGTGTCGATGATCAGCCAGGTCGCCATGCGCAAGGGCCTGTCGACCGAGCTCTGGGCGCCGCTCGACCTCGCGCGCATCAAGAACGCCAAGGACATCCTGCCGCCGTTCCTCGTGAAGTACCCGGACGAGCGGGTAGCCGGCGTCGGCGCCGTCGCGTGGTACATCAACCTCGTCACCAATACCGAGGCCTACCCGACCGCACCCGACAGTTGGGCCGCCTTCTGGGATCCGGCGAACGAGGGCAAGCTCGGCCTTCTCGCCCTCGTCTCGAACTCGTTCCTCCTCGAGGTGACGGCCAAGACCTTCTTCGGCGGCACTGAGGTGCTCGACACCGAGGAAGGCATCCTCAAGGTGATGGACAAGCTGGCCGAGGTGAAGCCGAACGTGCAGCTCTGGTATCGCGACGAGGCGCAGTTCGAGGCGGCACTGAAGTCGGGCGAGATCCCGATGGGCCAGTACTACCACGACGTGACGGGCCTTGCGGCCTCCAAGGGCGCGCCGGTCCGCTCCACCTTCCCGAAGGAAGGCGGCATCTCGGATTCGGGCTGCTGGGCCGTCAGCAAGGCCTCGACGAAGCTCGACATCGCGCACGAGTTCATCGACTACATGACCCAGCCCGCGACGCAGGCGCTGCTCGCCCGCAAGGTCGGCACCGCGCCGGTGATCCAGCGCTCGCTCCTCGACCTGACGGACGCCGAGTTCGCGGCCGTCTCCTCCACCTCCGAGCCGATCGTGCCGCGCTACGACCTCTACGTGTCGAAGGCCGACTGGCTGAACCAGAAGTGGACCGAGCTGATCGTCGGCTGAGCGCGCCCGGCGCCCGCCTCACCCCGTCTCAGGAGTTTTCCAGCCCATGACCGCACTCGTGCTCTCCGGCGTGACGAAGCGCTACGGCGCGGCGACCGCCGTGGACGCCGTCGACCTCACGATCCCGGAGGGCACGTTCGTGTGTCTTCTGGGGCCGTCGGGCTGCGGCAAGACCACGCTGATGCGCATGATCGCCGGGCTGGAGACGCCGACCGCCGGCGACATCCGCTTCGGATCAGAGACGATCACCCATGTCCCGGTCCACAAGCGGGGCTTCGGCATGGTGTTCCAGTCGCTGGCGCTGTTCCCGCACCTGACGGTGGGCGACAACATCGCCTATCCCTTGCGCCTTCGGGGGACAAGCCGCGGCGCGGCGGAAGCGCGCGTGCGCGAACTTCTCGACCTCGTGCGCCTGCCCGGCGTCGAGGGCCGGGCGATCACGCAGCTTTCGGGCGGCCAGCGCCAGCGCGTGGCGATCGCCCGCGCGCTCGCCGTCGCGCCGCGCCTCTTCCTCCTCGACGAGCCGCTGTCGGCGCTCGACGCCAAGCTGCGCGAGGCCATGCAGGTGGAACTGCGCCTCCTGCAGGAGCGGCTCGGCATCACCACGATCGTCGTCACCCACGACCAGCGCGAGGCGATGACCATGGCCGATCAGGTCGTCGTCATGCAGAACGGCCGGGTGCTGCAGATGGACCGGCCGATCGAGGTCTATCGTCGACCGGCAACGCCGTTCGTCGCGGACTTTCTCGGCCAGACCAACCTCCTGGAAGCGCGCCGCGAGGCCGGCGGCGCGCGCCTTGCGTCGGGCGCCCTCCTGCCGGGTCTCGCCCTGCCGGGCGAGGCCGCGCTCGTGTCGGTGCGACCCGAGGACGTCGTCCTACTGCCCGAGGGCGACGGGCCGATCGCAGCCCGGGTCGAGTTCGTGCGCGACATGGGCTCGGCGGTCGAGATCTACCTGCGCTCGGGCGACCAGCGCATCATCGCGCACCGCGAGGCCGGCGCCGACGTGCCGCCCGCCGGCACGCCCGTATCGCTGACGCTGAAGCCCGGCACTGCGACCGTCTTTCCCGCCGGGGCCGCATGAGCGCGGCCACGTCCCGCCCCGCCGGCGGTCAGGGCGCCCTCGTCTTTCCCGGCCTGATGCTCGGCGCCTTCTTCGTCGTGCCGTTCGGCCTGATGATCGCCGTCTCGTTCTTCCAGCGCGTCCAGGGCGGATTCTACGAGCCGGTTCTGACCTCCGACAACTACGTACGCTTCCTGTCGCTGTTCTTCGGCGAAATCCTCCTCTTCTCGCTCGGCCTGTCGGCGCTGGTCGCGCTGATCTGCCTCGTGATCGGCGCGCCCTTCACCTATCTCCTGTCGCGCCTGCCCCGGCGCTCGCAGGTGCCCTGGCTGGTCGCGTTGCTCGCCGTCCTGTCCCTCTCCGAGGTGATCATCGGCTTTTCCTGGTCGACGCTCCTGTCGCGCACGGCCGGCATCTCCAACCTCCTCGTCGCGATCGGCCTGATGAAGACGCCCGCCGCCTTCACGCCGAGCTTTGCCGCCGTCCTTCTCGGCATGTCCTACCAGGCGCTGCCCTACTGCGTGCTGGTGCTCTACCCGTCCTTCTCGCGCCTCGACCCCTCGCTCGGAGAAGCCGCCGAAACGCTCGGCGCCTCGCCGGTGCGCGCCTTCCTCACCGTGATCCTGCCGGCGCTGCGCGGGGCGCTGGCCGCGACCTTCGTCGTCGTCTTCGTGTTCGCGCTCGGCTCCTACCTCCTGCCGCAGCTTCTCGGCCGGCCGCAGCACTGGACGCTGTCCGTCCTCATCACCGACCAGGCGATCTACCAGTCCAACATGCCGTTCGCCGCGGCGATGGCCGTGTTCCTGGTGCTGGCCAGCATCCTCCTCGTGTCGCTGACGGCGCTGTTCGGGGCGCGCCGCGTCGGGAGCGCGACATGAGCCGCCTGTTCCTCGCGCTGGTCGCCCTCTTCCTTGCCGCGCCCGTCGCGATCATCGCGGGCGTGTCGGTCAACGCGCAGCAGAGTCTCGTCTTCCCGACGAAGGGCCTGTCGCTGCGCTGGTATCAGGCGATCTTCACCGACCCGGACTGGCGCGGAGCGCTGTTCACGTCCGTTTCCATCGCGGTGCTGGCGGCGGCGCTCGCCGTCCTCATCGCCCTGCCGATCGCCTACGCCCTGTGGCGGCGGGCGACGCTTCCCGGCCGCATCGTGCAGCTTCTGGGCGTCTCGCCCTTCGTGCTGCCGCCGGTGATCACCGGGCTCGGCGCGCTCGCCTTCTGGTCGACCGTCGGCTTCTACGGCTCGTCCTTCACCGTCGTCGTCAGCCACGCGATCTTCTTCACCAGCCTGCCGCTCGTGACGCTGACGCTCGGCTTCTCCTCGATCGACCGCGAGATCGTGGAAGCCGCCCGCACGATGGGCGCCAGCGAGGCGGCGGTGCGGCGGACGATCGTCCTGCCGATGATCCGGCCCTACCTCGTGTCGGGCTTCGCCTTCGCCTTCGTGCTCTCGCTCAACGAATACATCATCGCCTACATGACGGTCGGCTTCACGATGGAGACCGTGCCGATCAAGATCTTCAACGCCCTTCGCTACGGCTACACGCCGGTGATGGCGTCGATCTCGGTGCTGTTCGTGGCGCTCGCAGCGCTCGTCTTCGGCCTCGTCGCGCGGTTCGGCGACTTGCCAAAACTGCTCGGCGCCTGGGAGCGCCGCTGATGCGTCTTGCCCTCTTCCAGCTCGATGCGGCGGCGGCCCGCTCTGGGGCAGACGGCCTCCTCGGGATCGACCGGTGCCTCGCCCGGGCGCGCGAGGCCGGCGCCGATCTCGCCCACCTGCCCGAACTCGCCCTGCCCGGCTACGGCGCCGGCGCGCAGGCGCTGCGGGCGGAGGCCGAGCGGGCGGCGGAGACGATCGCGCGCCTTCAGGAACGGGTCGAGGAGACCCGCGTCGCGCTGGCGCTCGGGCTCCCCGTCGCGGACGGCCCGGTGGTGCGCAACGCCGCCGTGTTCCTGCGGCCCGGCGAGGCGCCGGTCGTCTATGCCAAGCGCTTCCTCTACGGGGACTACGAGCGCAGCGCCTTTTCGCCTGGCACGGCCATATCCCCGGTCGTCGCCTTCGCGGGCTTCCGGGTCGGGCTTCTCGTCTGCTTCGACGTCGAGTTTCCCGAGACCGTGCGGGCGCTGGCACAGGCCGGCGCGGACCTCGTCCTCGTGCCGACGGCGCTGCCGGCGGGCGAGGGCGCGCGCTTCATCGCCCGCAGCCTCGTGCCGACGCGCGCCTTCGAGAACAGCGTGTTCCTGTCCTATGCCGACTGGTGCGGACAAGACGGAACGTTCGCCTATCAGGGCCTGTCGGTGATCGCCGGGCCGGACGGCACGGCGCTGGCGCGGGGCGGCGAGGCGCAAGCCGAGATGCTCGTCGCCGACCTCGACCCCGCCGCCTTCGCGGGGCCGCGGGCCGCCAACAACTATCTCGGCGAACTCGCCGACTCCACGCCGTAGAAGCGCGCGGCGTTGCCGCCGAAGATCTTGTCCATGTCCTCCGGCCCGAAGCGGCGGCCGAGCAGCGCGCGCGCCGCGTGGGCGACCTCGCCGTATTCGGCGGCCAGCGTCGCAACCGGCCAGTCCGAGCCGAACAGGAGCCGGTCCGCGCCGAAGCACGCGGCGACGTGGTCGACGTAAGGGGCGAGATCGTCCATCGCCCAGTCGGCCTTCGCCTCCGTCACCATGCCGGACACCTTGCACGAAACGTTCGGGAAGGCGGCGATGCGGGTGATGTCGTCACGCCAGGGATCGAGATCGCCGGCCGCGATCGGCGGCTTCGACAGATGGTCGACGACGGCCCGGAGGCCCGGCACCGCCGCCAGCGCCTCGGCCACATGGGGCAGATGCTTCGGGAAGGTCAGGACATCGAAGGCAAGGCCGCTGTCGGCGACGCGGCGCAGATTGTCGAGGACGCGCGGGCGCAGGATGAAGGCGTCGTCGTCGAGCCCCTGGAGCATCGGCCGCAGCCCGACGAATTTCGGCTGCGCGCGGTAGTGTGCGAGACGCTCGGCAAAGCCGTCCGCATCCATGTCGAGCCAGCCGACGACGCCCGCCACGAAGGGCGTTGCGGCGGCGATCTCGAGGAGAAAGTCCGTTTCGGCCTCCGTCTCGGCCGCCTGGACGAGGATCGTCCGGTCGATGCCGGCGCGGCGCAGGAGCGGCGCGAGGTCCTCCGGCATGAAGTCGCGCAGGAGCGGCTTCACATGCTCGCCCATCCAGCCGTAGTCACCGCGCGAGACGCGCCAGAAATGCTGGTGGCTGTCGATCGTGACCGGACGGGCGACGGATGTCATGGACGCAGCACTCCCTTGCGTAGCAGGACATTACCATACAGCCGCCGCTCGCCGCTGGCGATCACGGCATAGGCGCGGCGGGTGCGCTCGACGAACTCGGCCGGATCGATCTCGGCGATCGTGACGCGGCGTCCCTCCGCCTTGTCGGCGCTCGCCTGGAAGGCGTCGTACATCGGGCGCGTCTCGGGCGGCGCCCTCATCACCGCCATCGGGTCCTCGACGAAGTCGTCGAGCGGGAAGACGGAGAGGATCGCCTCGACGAGGTCGGTCGCGCTCGTGCCCGGCAGGTCGACGAGGCGCTGGGCGACGTTGGCCGCGCCGAAATTGGCGTCGGCGATGACGATCTCGTTGCCGTGGCCCATGTCGTCGAGGATCGCGAGGAGCTGGCCGTTGAGAAGCGGGTCGATATTCTTCAGCATGGATGTCTTCTTTCAGAGATGGGCGCGGGTCTTGCGGCGGGTCCAGACGACGAGGGCGACGCCGGCGATGAGGAGCGCGGCGCGCACGATCTGGCGTTGCGAGTCGGTCCAGCCGAGAAGCGCCGCGCCGGACAGGAGGACGGCGAGCAGCACGACGCCGACCAAGGTGCCGATCACGTTCGGCTTGCCCATCTTCAGCGCCATGCCGCCGAGCAGCACCGCGGTCAGCCCGTCGATGAAATAGGACGTGCCGATATAGGGCTGGCCGGACGAGAGGTCGGCGGCGAGAAGAGCACCCGCTACGGCCGACAGCGTGCCCGACAGGACGTAGAGCATCATCAGGATGCGGCTGGCGCGCACGCCCGCCTCCACCACGGCCCGGCGGTTCTGCTCCATCGCGTAGATGTAATGGCCGAAGGTCGTGCGATCCTGCAGCACCCAGGCGACGGCATAGAGCACGGCGACGACGATCGCGATCACCGGCACGATGCCGAGATCGGCGTCGACGATCGGCCCGACGAAGCCCGTCGTCGCCATCGGGATCGAGGTGCCCTTGCCGATCGCCGCCGCGATGGAACCGGCGAGACCGCCGGTCGCGA
Organism: Aureimonas phyllosphaerae; assembly: GCF_047943035.1. Classification (NCBI taxonomy): domain Bacteria; kingdom Pseudomonadati; phylum Pseudomonadota; class Alphaproteobacteria; order Hyphomicrobiales; family Aurantimonadaceae; genus Aureimonas; species Aureimonas phyllosphaerae. The sequence continues at coordinate 298,941 of NZ_CP181348.1, forward strand.
TGGTGATGACGAGGGCGGGCAGGCCCATGCCGGCGACGAGAAAGCCGTTGAGGAGGCCGACGACGATGCCCGCACTGAGCGCCGCCACAACTGCCACCGGCCAGCCGAAACCGGACGAGACGAGCCCGGCGATGATCATGGTGGAGAGCGCGGCGACCGACATGAAGCTGACGTCGATCTCGCCGGCCGCGATGATCCAGGTGAGTCCGAGGAACATCACGGCCGAGATCGAGGCCGAACGCAGGATGTCGGTGACGTTGCCGGCGCTCGCAAAGCTCGGCCGCAGCCAGGAGAAGACGACGACGAGGATCGCAAGCAGGAAGAACAGGCCGTAGCGCACCACGAAGCGTCTGACGTCGAAGCCGGCGGCCGGCACGGGGCGGGAGGCGGTGGGCATGACGGCGCTCATGAACGGGCCTCGCGGAAGGCGGGTTTGCCGGCGTCCCGGAAGCGGCGGAAGCCTTCCGCGATCTTCGGGTCGAAGAGCGCGATGGCACTGATGAGGACGATCGAGACGATGGCGTCGGAGTAGTAGTAGGGGACCGCGAGCAGCGTGAAGCCGTTCAGCATCGCCGACATCAGGAGCGTGCCCGCGACGGTGGCGGGAACCGATGCCGCTCCGAAGAGGGCGGCGCCGAGATAGACCGCGGCATAGGCCGGCATCAGGAGCTGCGCGCCCGCCGTCACGTTGGCCGCGCCCGACGAAGCGACGAGGAGCGTGATCGCCAGGCACGAGAGCATGCCCGACAGCGCGAAGGCCGCCAAGACGTAGAGCCTGACGCGGATGCCGGAGAAGATCGCGGAGGTGCGGTTTTCGCCGGTCGCGTAGAAGGCCCGCCCGAAGCGCGAGCCGTGCAGCACGACGGCCGACAGGAGGGCCGCGAGGGCGAGAATCGCGACCGGCGCGTCGAGGCCGAGATACTTCGCGTCGTTGAGATCGAGGATCCCCGACGAGAAGAAGTTCTTCGAGAGCGATGTGCCGTTGGAATAGAAGTAGGAGAGGCCGACGGCCGCCCCGCCGGTCGCGATCGTCGCCACGATGTCGGGCAGGCGAAGGTAGGCGACCGCAAAGCCGTTGACGAGACCGCAGAGGAGCCCGACGGCGAGCGCGCCGGCGACGCCCATGCCCAAACCGTAGCGACCCGCGATCAGCCAGCCGAGCGTCATGGCGCCGAGCGAGGCGACGCCGGGAAACGACAGGTCGAACTGGCGCACCACGATCACGAAGGTGAGGCCGAGTGCGGCGAGCCCCTGCACCGCCATGTGGCGGAAGAGGCCGTGGAGGTTGCCGGCCGAGAGATAGGCCGGGCTAAGGCTCGCGAAGACCGCGGCGACGACGCCGAGCAAGACTGCAAAGGCGAGGATGCGCGGGACGAGCGGATTGGTGCGTCGTGTCATGCTGCGCGCGCTCCCATGATGCCGGCGGCGAGAAGTTGGTCGCGAGTGGGTTCAATGCCACCCGGCGCGATGGGGCGGCCCTTGTAGAGGGCGAGAACCCGGTCGGCGAGGCCGTGGACCTCGTCGCAGTCCGACGACACGACGATCACGGCGGCGCGCTGCGAGAGCTCGCGCATCAGGGCATAGAGCTTGGCGCGCGCGCCGATGTCGACGCCGACCGTCGGCTCGGCGAAGATATAGATGTCGGCGTCGCGGAAGAGGCCCTTGGCGATGACGATCTTCTGCTGGTTGCCGCCCGAGAAGGCGCTGACCGGACGATCCAGCTCGAAGGGCTGGAGGCCGACGTCGCGCGCCAGCCGCTCGCTCGCCTGCCGGTTGGCACGCATGCGCAGGAGGCCGCCAACCCAGGAGGCACGGCCGAGATGGGCGACGGTGGTGTTGAAGACGACGTCCTTGGTCATCGTCAGCCCTTCCGTCCGCCGGTCACCCGGGACGAGGAAGATGCCGGCGGCAAGACCGTCATGAGGTCCGCGGAAGGCCCGCTTCCCGCCCTTCACAATGAGTTCGCCCGCATCGTGGCGCATCGCGCCGTAGAGCACCTTGGAGAGTTCGTCGACGCCCGAGCCGACGAGACCGAAGATGCCGAGGATCTCGCCGCGCCGCGCGACGAGGTCGACGCCGGAGAAATGGGCGCCGCAGCCAAGGCCCTTCGCCTCGAGGAGCACGTCGCCGTCGGAGCGGCCGTCGCGAGCGGGATAGAGGTCGCCGGCCGCCTCGTCGAGCATCAGCTCGGGGATCGAGACGCCCGTGCGGCGCGCCTCACGAACTGTCATCGTCGCGACGTTGCGCCCGCCGCGAAACACGGTGAACCGGTCGGCGATCTCGTAGACCTCCTCCAGCCGGTGGGTGATGTAGATGATCGAGATGCCGCCCGCCTGAAGCGCCCGCATCATCTGGAAGAGCGAGGCCTTCTCGCGCTCGGTCAGCGTCGAGGTCGGCTCGTCAAGGATCAGGATCTTGATATGGTCGTGGCGCAGGGCGTGGAGGATCGCGACGATCTCGCGGTCCACCGCCGGCATCTCGCCGACCCGCACGTCGAGATCGATCTCGATCGGGAAGCGGACGAGAAGCTTCTGCGCCTTTTCGCGCATCGCGGCGCGGTTCATGCGGCGGAAGAGCCCGGGCGAGGCGCCCTCGCCGCCGAGGAAGATGTTCTCGACGCCGGTGCAGTCGGACACGAGTTCGGGATGCTGCTGGACGGTGGCGACGCCTGCCTCGATCGCCGCGCGCGGGGTGCCCAGCTCGACCGCCTCGCCGTCGATCGTGATCGTGCCTTCGTCCTTCACGTAGACGCCGGAGAGGATCTTGATCAGCGTCGACTTGCCCGCACCGTTGATGCCGAGCAGCGCGTGGATCTCGCCCCGGTCGAGATCGAAATCGACGCCGCCGAGCGCCTGCACTGGCCCGAACCGCTTGGCGATACCGCTCATGGTCAGGATCTTCGACATGGCCTCCCCTCCTCTTGCGCGGGAAGGACGGGCTTGACGCCCGTCCTCCCTCGATCCGTCGGCGTCGATCAGAGGACGCGGTTCCAGCCGAGCTTGGCGGCCTCGCCGGGCTGGTCGTAGGTGTCGGGAATGTCGATGTCGGCGAGGCTTTCCTGCGTCACCGCGTAGGACGGAGTGATGACGAAGCGCGGCGCCTTGCGCCCGGCGATCACCTCATGCGCGAAGAACGCGTTCATGTAGGCCATCTCGTAGAAGCTCTGCGCCATGGTGAGGGCAAAGGGCGAGCCGGCCTGGATGTATTCGAAGGACTGCGCACCGCCGTCGATGCCGGTGATGAAGACGTCGCGGCCCGACGCCTTGATGGCGAGCGTGCCCTCGGACGCCGCGCCGTCCCAGGCGCACCAGATGGCGTCGAGCTCGGGATTGGCGGTGAGGATGTTGTCGACCACCTGGCGCGGCGTCGTCGTGCCGCCGAGCGCGAAGGCGATCTCGGACACGACCTGGATATCGGGATAGCGCGTGAAGATCGATTTCGCGCCGAGCGTGCGCTGGTCCCAGGATTCGTTCGAGGGCAGGCAGACCATCGCGACCTTGCCCTTCCCCTTCAGGCGGTCGGCGATGTACTGCGCGCCGTAGGAGCCGAGGCCGAAATTGTTCGACATGGCGGTGGAGGTCACCGTCGTGTTGGGCACGTAGCTGTCGCCGCAGAAGATCGGGATGCCGGAGGCGACGGCGGCCTGCACGGCCGGGGCGATCGCGGCGGCGTCGGCGGGCGTGATGAAGATCGCGGCGGGCTTCGACGCCACGAAGGCGGCGATCTGGTCGGCCTGCTTCTTCACGTCGTAGTTGGCGTCGGCGATGGTCAGCGTGCCGCCGAGGCGCTTCACGGCGTCCTCGTAGCCGGCCACGATGTGGCGGCCCGATTCCCAGACCGTCCAGCCGAGCGAGGCGCAGAACTGCGCGTCCTGCGCGAAGGCGAAGTTCGGCCGGGCGAGCGCTGTGGCCACCGTCAACGCGGCGGCCCCGCTCAGGAACCCGCGGCGCGTCAGGCGCAGACGGGCCGCTTCCGGGCTGTTATCGTCGAAGTCGGTCATGTCGGTCCTCCCAGTGATGGATGAACGGAGCGGCCCCCCGCCGCTCCGATAGGCATGGCGCCGGCCGCCTCAGGCGGACTGGCGAAGCAGTTCGAGGTAGTCCTCGCGCGTCGGGATGCGCGGATTGGTGCCGTGGCAATGGTCCTTCAGCGCCTCGCCGGCGACGCGCTCCATCATCTCGTCGGTGACGCCCATGGCGCGAAGGCCGGACGGCATGCCGATGTCGCGCACGAGGCTGGCGATCACCGCGTCCGGCTCGCCGCCGAGGGTGCCCGCCAGCACCTGCCACTTCTCCCCGATCGTCTCGCGGTTGAACCGGAGGACCGCGGGCATCAGGACAGCGTTCAGCGTGCCGTGGTGGAGGTTCAACTCGCGCACCGCGCCGAGCGGATGGGTCAGCGCGTGCACCGCGCCGAGGCCCTTCTGGAAGGCCATCGCGCCCTCCAGCGCGCACATCATCATCTCCCAGCGGGCGCGGGCGTCGGAGCCGTCGCGCACGGCCTGCCGGATCGCCCCCATGCCGCGCTTCAGCCCGTCAAGCGCGATGGCGTCGGCGGGCGGGTTGACGGACGGTGCCATGAAGGTCTCGAGGCAGTGCGAGATCGCGTCCATGCCGGTCGCCGCCGTCAGAAACGGCGGCAGGCCGTAGGTCAGTTCGGGGTCGCAGAGTGCGACCGAGGGCAGCATGTGCGGCGAGACGATGCCGAGCTTGCGCCCTTCGGCCGTGATGATGACGGCGGCGCGACCGACCTCGGAGCCGGTGCCCGACGTCGTCGGGACGGCGACCAGCGGGCAGATCCGGCCGTGGATCCGGGCGGCTCCCCCCTCGACCGCGGTGTACTGCGCGAGCGGCCCCTCGTGGCCGCTCAAAAGCCGCACGGCCTTGGCGAGGTCGATCGACGAGCCGCCGCCGAGGCCGACGATCCCGTCGCAGCCTTCGGCGCGGTAGAGGGCGAACGCGGCCTCCGTCGCCGCTTCAGTCGGATTGGTGGGCGTGTCGGAGAAGACCACCGGACGCTCTGCGAAGAGGCCGAGCACCCGCTCCACGAGACCGCTCGCGACCAGCCCCCGATCGGTGACGACCAGCGGACGCGAGACGTTCAGCCCCTCCAGGATGGAGGGCAGCCTAGCGATCGCGCCTTCGTCGAACTCGATGCGGGTGAGGTATGTGATCAGGGCCATGACGGGCACTTCCGGACTTGTCGACATTCAGGATGCGCGGCACCGTTCGCGGCCGGGAAACCGGCCGCGCCGATCGAGCGCGATGGGTCTTGTCGGGGCATGCCGGGACGCTCGCCGACGAGGTGCCGGCGCTCGCCCGGAGGGCCCACGCGATCGGGTCTGCGATGATGGTTCGGGCGGGTCGGACCGGCCCTGCCGGTGCGTGTCGGCGGCCTCCTCCGCCGCTGTTCGATCTCGTATCGGATTGCGCCTTGCGCCGTCAACCGATATATGAGTTATTGAAGCCAGACCGGTTCCAGGTTGTCAACACCTCAACAGATCTGTCGGATTGATCCATGATTGCAGGGACTAGCGCCGCAAGAGACAGGCGCTCGCCGGCGGAAAAGCCGACGCTGAAAGCTGAACAGATATATGAGGTGCTGCGTCACGCCATCGTGCGCCTCCGGATGGAGCCGGGCTCGGTGATCTCGGAAAAGGAGCTGTGCCTCGCCTACGGCGTGTCGCGCACGCCGGTGCGCGAAGCGCTCAAGCGGCTCGCCGACGAGGACCTCGTCGACGTGTTTCCGCACTCGGGGACCTACGTCTCCAAGATTTCCTTCGAGGTCGCGGAAGAGGGCTTCGTGATCCGCCGCGCGCTCGAGATCGAGAGCATCCGCCGGGCCGTCGCCTATGCCACCGACGAGGACATCCGCCGGCTCGAGCGCCTGATCGGCGAGATGCGCGACATTCTGGAGCGCGGGGCGCTGCACGAATATATCGAGGTGGACGACGCCTTCCACGCGGCGATCGCCGGCATCAGCCGCTATCCGCGCATCTGGAAATTCATCAACCTCGTCAAGGCGCATCTCGACCGGATGCGACAGCTCTCGGCGCCCCTGCCGGGCCATCTCGCGGAGGTGACCGAGCAGCACGCCGCGATCGTGCGCGCGCTCGGCCGGCGCAATGCCGACCAGGCGGAGCTTGCGATGAAGATCCACCTGGAGTCCTCCTTCGCTGTGATGAGCGCGATGTACGAGGACGGCCGCTACTTCAGGCGCAAGGAGGTCTGATGCCGGTCGCTTCTGCTGGCGCTCGGCGCTGGAAAGAGGGCGGGACAGGCGCCCGGATTTTTGCCGCGATTCTGGCGGCTGCATCCGCCGAGCCGCCGACATCCGAGACCGTCGACGACAACGAATTCACGCCCCGACAGGTCGGCGCGGTGATGTGAGGACGGGACGTCGCGCCAGCGCGCCGGGAGGCGAGCGGCCGGACGTCCGGGAGGAATGAAGAGATGAGCGAACTCAAGAACAGCTACGACATCGTCATCATCGGCGCGGGCGTCGGCGGCGGCGCGCTGGCCAACGCCCTGGCCGCGCCCGGCCGCGAGATCCTGATGATCGAGCGCGGCCCCCGCCTGCCGCGCGAGAAGGACAACTGGAGCGTCGACGCCGTCTTCCACAAGAAGAAGTACGCCACCAAGGAGGAGTGGCGCGACCGCGACGGCAAGCTCTTCAATCCCTCGACCTACTACTATGTCGGCGGCAACTCGAAGTTCTTCGGGGCGGCCACGGTGCGCTTCCGCAAGGAGGATTTCGAGGACCTGCAGCACGAGGCGGGCGTCGCCCCGGCCTGGCCGGTGAACTACGACGCGTTCGAGCCCTACTACGCCCGCGCCGAGAAGCTGATGGGCACGCACGGCGAGGCGGGCGTCGATCCGATCGAGCCGCCGCGCTCGGGACCGATGCCCTATCCCGCGATCGGCCACGAGCCGGAGATCGCCTGGTTCGAGCGGAAGCTCCGCCAGAAGGGCCTGCGCCCCTTCCCGCTGCCGATCGCGATCGACTACCACGACGGGGGCGCCTGCGCGCGCTGCCGTACCTGCGACGGCTTCGCCTGCAAGATCGGCGCCAAGGGCGACGCCGAGGTGCGGCTCGTCAACCCGGCGCTCGCCAAGGGCGGCGTGACGCTGATCACCGAAGCCTTCGTCCACCGGCTCGTGACCGACCCGTCGGGCGCGCGGGTGACCGCGGTCGAGCTCGACTACCAGGGCGAGCGACGCACGGTCTCGGCGCAGATCTTCGTCTCGTCGGCCGGCGCCATCAACTCGTCCGCCCTTCTCCTGCGCTCGAAGAGCGACAAGCACCCGCGCGGCCTCGGCAACAACACGTCCGACCAGCTCGGCCGCAACTACATGGCCCATAACAATACGGCGATGATGGCGATCTCGCCGTTCAAGAAGAACCATGTCACCTTCCAGAAGTCGATGGCGATCAACGACTTCTATCTCGCCAATTCCGAGAAGCCCTACCCGCTCGGCAACATCCAGGGCCTTGGCAAGCTGCAGGCCGGCATGCTGACGGCCAACGCCAAGTGGGCGCCGGAATGGGCGATGGGCCTGTTCGCCGAGCGCTCGGTCGACTGGTGGCTGATGTCGGAGGACCTGCCCGATCCGGAGAACCGCGTCAGCGTCGATCCCGACGGCCGCATCCGCCTGTCCTACACGTCGAACAACCTGAAATCCCACGGCGAGCTGGTGAAGGTCTGGTCGAAGGTCATGCGCTCGCTCGGCTACCCCCTCATCATCACGCAGAAAATGGACATCAAGGTCTCGATGCATCAGTGCGGCACCGCGCGCTTCGGCAACGATCCGAAGACCTCGGTCCTCGACACGAACTGCAAGGTCTGGGACGTCGACAATCTCTACGTCGTCGACGCGTCCTTCCTGCCGTCCTCGACGGGCTTCAACCCGTCGCTGACCATCGTGGCGCAGGCGCTGCGCACCGCCGAGCACATCGAGCGGGAACTCGGCGAGCCGATGGCCGTGCCTGTCCCGCCGGTGCGGGTGGCCGAGACCGTGCCCGCCTGACGCCGCATCGAACGACAGAAGACTTTTCAAGGGAGGGGGACCACCATGGCGCCCAAGCGTGACTACGCGCGAATGTTCGACCTGACCGGCCGCAAGGCCATCGTGACCGGGGGCTCGCGCGGCATCGGCCGGGCGCTGACGGAGGCGCTCGCCGCGCACGGCGCGGACGTGTGCGTCGTCGTGCGCTCGACGCTGTCCCAGGCCGAGGAACTCGTGGCCGAGCTCAATGCCGGCGGCGGCGACAGCTTCGCGATCCAGGCCGACGTCGCCGACCCCGCCGACGTCGAGCGGCTGGCAGCGGGCGTCGAGGCGCGCTGGGGCCGCGCCGACATCCTCGTCAACAACGCCGGCACCATCTATCCCGGCGACGCCGAGACCTATGCGCTCTCCGATTGGCGCGCCACGATGGCGACCAATCTCGACGGCGTGTTCCTCGTCAGCCAGGCGATCGGGCGCCTGATGATCCGCCAGAAATCCGGCTCGATCATCAATATCGGCTCGATGTCCGGCCGTATCGTGAACTGGCCGTTCAAGCACTCCGCCTACAACGTCTCGAAGGCGGCGGTGCACATGCTGACCAAGTGTCTCGCCACCGAGTGGGCCGAGCACAACATCCGCGTCAACGCGCTCGCGCCCGGCTACATCCTCACCGAACTGACGGAAGAGGTGCTGCGCGAGAACCCGGACGTCGTGAACAACCACTGGGCGAAGAGCGCGGTGCAGAACCGCATCGGCACGGTGGACGAACTCGCCGGCTCGGTCGTCTATCTCGCGAGCGACGCCGCCTCCTTCACCACCGGCGAAATCCACACGGTCGACGGCGGCCTGACGCTGCGCTGACACTCCCCAAGGACAGTCCCATCATGACACAACGCGGATACGGCGGACCGCTTCGCTACGTCCAAGGCCCGGGCGTCGCCTCCGATCTCGGCCGCTACGTCGCCCCGCTCGGCGACCGGGCGCTGGTGGTGATCGACGGCTTCTTCTGGGACACGCTGCGCCCAGACCTCCAGTCGGCGCTCTCGGCCGCCGGGGTCGCGGCCGAGTTCGTGCGCTTCGGCGGCGAATCGTCGGACGCCGAGATCGAGCGCTGCGTGGCGGCCGGGCGCGCGGTTGGCGCGAAGTCCGTCGTCGGCATCGGCGGCGGCAAGGCGCTCGACACGGCCAAGATCACCGCCTTCCACATCGGCGCGCGGATCGTGACCGTGCCGACCATCGCATCGACCGATTCCCCGACGAGCTCGCTCGGCGTGATCTATTCGCCGGACGGCGTCTACGACCGCGTGGTGCGCTGCGGGCGCAACCCGGACGTGGTGCTGGTCGACAGCGAACTGATCGTGAAGGCGCCGGCGCGCTTCCTCGCCGCCGGCATGGGCGACGCGCTCTCGACCTTCTACGAGGCCCGCTCCAACGTCGAGTCGCGCTCCAACAACTACATCGGCGACGGCTATGCCACGACGGTCGGCGGCTACCAGATCGCGCGCGCCTGCCACGACACGCTCATGCGCGACGGGCGCGCGGCCTATGTCGCGGCACGCGACGGGCGCCTGACGGCCGCGGTCGAGAACATCATCGAGGCCAACACGCTTCTGTCCGGCCTCGGCTTCGAGAACTGTGGCGTCTCCGGCGCGCACGGCATCCACGACGCGCTGACCGTCCTCGAGCCGGTGCACCACTTCCTGCACGGCGAGAAGGTCGCCTTCGGGGTCCTCTGCCTCCTCGTCCTCGAGAACCGGCCGCCGGCCGAGTTTGCCGAGGCCCTGTCCTTCTGCCGCGACGTCGGCCTGCCGACGACGCTCGCCGACCTCGGCCTGAAGGACGCCAGCGCCGCCGACATCGCACGCGTCGGCGAAGCCGCGATGGCGCCGACCAACGTCATTCACTCGGTGCCCGTGAAGCTGACGGCGCGCGCGATCTCGGATGCGATCTGGACCGCGAGTCACCTCGCCGAGCGCGGTAGAGCCGTGGGTGGCGGAGGCTCGGCAACGGGTCACTGACCCCTCACCCCGCGACGCCGGTCGGCCGAGCGGGGCGGCGTCGCGGGGGCCGGCCGCATTAGGGTTAATCCTTTGTTGCATTTGCCGGCCGGCCGCGCTCGCGCGATATCACTCGCGACGCCACAGGAGGCCCCGATGCTGCCCCTCATGCCCGGACCCGATCCGACCGCCTTCGGGGCGATCGCCATCGCGCTGACCATCGGCGCCGGCGGCGCGGTCCTGGCCTTCGCCGGTCTTCTCGGCTGGACCGCTCTCGAACTCGTCTGCCTGATCGAGCACTACGGCGAAGCCTGACGGACGGGTGCCCTGTCGCCAGTTGTCGCAGAGCCGGGCGCTCCATAGACTGCGGCTATGATCGACCGCTATCACCTGCGCTACTTCCTCGCCGTGGTCGACACCGGCAACTTCTCGCGGGCGGCCGGCGCCTGCCATGTCTCGCAGCCGACCCTCTCGGTCGGCATCGCCAAGCTCGAGCAGGGGCTCGGCCAGACGCTCTTCCATCGCACGAACCGGCGCGTCGAACTGACCCCGGCCGGCGCCGCCCTTCTCGCCCATGCCCGGTCGATCGAGGCGGGCTTTGCGGCGGCCGAGCGCGCGGCCTCCGGCAGCGCGACCGTGCCGGTGCTGCGGCTCGGCATCCTCTCCACCGTGCCCCGCCGCTGGACGGAGGATTTCCTGCAGCGGCACGCGCAAGACGGGTTTCCCGAGCGGCTGGAGATCGTCGAAGGCGGCGAGCGCGACCTGCGCACGCGCCTCGCACGCGGTCGGATCGACATGGCGCTGACGATCCTGCGCGACGAGACCGATCGGACGAGCGGTCGCGCGGTCGTGTCGGAAGGCTATTCCCTGGCGCTCGCCGCGACGCACCCCTTGTCCGGCCGCCCCGCCCTTCGCGCCGAGGACCTCGTCCACGAGCCGATGCTGGTGCGCCGTCACTGCGAGCTTCTGCCCGAGACCAGCCGCTTCTTCACCGCGCGGGGCGTGCGTCCCTTCTTCGCCGCCCGCACCACCAGCGACGACAAGGCGCTCGCCTATGTCCGCGCGGGTCTTGGCCTCACGGTGATGCCGGACGGCTTCGTGGAAGCGGGCGTCGCGCGGGTGCCGATGGAGGACTTCGCCTTCCGGCGCGACCTCGGGCTCGTCGTCGCCCCCCACGCGGACGCCCGTTCGCTGACCTCGACACGCACCGCCGACCGGCTGGCGGACGCCTGCGCAGGAGCCGCATCGCCGACGCCACGTCGATGATAGATCGCGTCTATGATGAAGCCTTGCATCTTTCAATTTTGCCGGACGGGCGAAGCCACGTAGTCTCAGCCCTCGACAAGCTTGGGAGGGCGCGTTGGCGGACCTGGATTACGGCCTCGGCGAGATGGCGGACACGATCCGCGACACGACGCGGCGCTTTGCGACGGACAGGATCGAGCCCATCGCCGCCGCGGTCGACCGCGAGGACCGCTTCGCCCGCGAGCTCTGGCCGCAGATGGGCGCGCTCGGCCTCCACGGCATCACGGTGGAGGAGGCCGACGGCGGCCTCGGGCTCGGCTATCTCGAGCATCTCGTCGCCTGCGAGGAGGTGAGCCGCGCCTCGGCCGCAATTGGCTTGTCCTACGGCGCCCATTCGAACCTGTGCATCAACCAGATCCGCCGCTGGGCAAGCCCGGAGCAGAAGGCGAAGTATCTGCCGAAGCTCGTGTCGGGTGAGCATGTCGGGAGCCTCGCCATGTCGGAGACGGGCGCGGGCTCCGACGTCGTGTCGATGAAGCTCAGGGCCGACAAGGTGGACGGCGGCTGGCGCCTCAACGGCACCAAGTTCTGGATCACCAACGCCTCCCACGCCGATACGCTCGTCGTCTACGCCAAGACCGACCCGGAGGCGGGCTCGAAGGGCATCTCGACCTTCCTGATCGAGAAGGACTTTGCCGGCTTCTCGATCGGCCAGCGGATCGACAAGGTCGGCATGCGCGGCTCGCCGACGGCCGAACTCGTGTTCGACGACTGCTTCGTGCCCGACGAACAGCTGATGGGGCCGCTCAACGGCGGCGTGAAGGTGCTGATGTCGGGCCTCGACTACGAGCGCGTGGTCCTGTCCGGCATCCAGGTCGGCATCATGCAGGCCTGCCTCGACGTGGTGGTGCCCTATGTTCGCGAGCGCCGGCAGTTCGGCCGCCCGATCGGCGACTTCCAGCTGATGCAGGCCAAGGTCGCCGACATGTATGTCGCGCTCAACGCCTCGCGCTCCTACTGCTACGCCGTCGCAAGGGCGTGCGACTCGGGCCGCGTCACGCGGTTCGATGCGGCGGGCTGCATCCTGTTCGCGTCCGAGAGCGCGGTGCGCGTCGCCGGCGAAGCGATCCAGGCGCTCGGCGGCGCCGGCTACACGCGCGACTGGCCGGTGGAGCGCTTCTGGCGCGACGCCAAGCTCCTCGATATCGGCGCGGGCACCAACGAGATGCGGCGCATGCTGGTCGGCCGCGAGCTGATCAAGCACGACGCCCCGCGCGTCCAGTAGGCCGCCGATGCCGACGCTCCGCTCGCTCGCAGATACCGCCTCGCCGGCCTTCGCGTTCCAGGACGCCCACAACCGCGCCCTCGCCGCGACGCTTCGCGAGACGACGGCGAGAACCGCGCTCGGCGGATCGGCCGAGCACCGCGCCCGGCACGTCGCCCGCGGCAAGCTCCTGCCGCGCGACCGCGTCGCCCGGCTCCTCGACCCCGCCTCGCCCTTCCTTGAGATCGGGGCGCTCGCGGCGAACGGCCTCTATGGCGACGCCGCGCCCGGCGCCGGGATGATCGCCGGCATCGGCCGCGTATCGGGGCGCGAATGCATGATCGTCGCGCACGACCCCACGGTGAAGGGCGGCGCCTATTTCCCGATGACGGTGAAGAAGCACCTGCGGGCGCAGGAGATCGCCTTCGAGAACCATCTCCCCTGCATCTACCTCGTGGATTCGGGTGGCGCCAACCTGCCCCATCAGGCCGAGGTCTTTCCCGATCGCGACCATTTCGGCCGCATCTTCTTCAATCAGGCGCAGATGTCGGCGGCGGGCATCCCGCAGATCGCCTGCGTCATGGGCTCGTGCACGGCGGGTGGCGCCTATGTGCCGGCGATGTGCGACGAGACAGTGATCGTCCGGAACCAGGGCACGATCTTCCTCGCCGGCCCGCCCTTGGTGAAGGCCGCGACGGGCGAGGTGATCTCGGCCGAGGAACTCGGCGGCGCCGAGACCCATGGGCGGCGCTCGGGCGTCGTCGACCATGTCGCCGAGGACGATACCCACGCGCTCCTCATCGTTCGCGATATCGTCGCGACGCTGAACCGCGCGAAGGTGGTCGACATCGATCTCGCGCCCCCGCGCCCGCCGCTCCTCGATCCGGCCGAGCTCTACGGCATCGTGCCGACCGACCTTCGCACCACCTACGACGTGCGCGAGGTGATCGCGCGGCTCGTCGACGGGTCCGAGTTCCACGAGTTCAAGGCGCTTTACGGCACGACACTCGTCTGCGGCTTCGCGCGGATCTGGGGCATGCCGGTGGCGATCCTCGCCAACAACGGCGTCCTCTTTTCCGAGAGCGCGCTAAAGGGGGCGCATTTCATCGAGCTCGCCTGCCAGCGCCGCGTGCCGCTGTTGTTCCTTCAGAACATCTCCGGGTTCATGGTCGGCGGAAGATACGAGGGTGAGGGCATCGCCAAGAACGGCGCCAAGCTCGTGACCGCGGTCGCGACCGCCAGCGTCCCGAAGGTGACGGTCCTCATCGGCGGCAGCTTCGGTGCCGGCAACTACGGCATGTGCGGACGCGCCTACAGCCCGCGCTTCCTGTTCTCCTGGCCGAACGCGCGCATCTCGGTGATGGGCGGCGAACAGGCGGCCGCCGTGCTCGCGACCGTCCACCGCGACGCCGACACGTGGACGCCCGAGGAAGCCGAAGCCTTCAAGGCGCCGATCCGCCAGACATACGAGGACGAGGGCAACCCCTACTTTGCCACCGCCCGCCTTTGGGACGACGGCATCATCGATCCGGCCGACACCCGCGACGTCCTCGGCCTTGCCTTCTCGGCGACGCTCAACGCCCCCATCCCGGAGCGCCCGCGCGCCGGCCTGTTCCGGATGTGACGATGATCGACAGTCTCCTCATCGCCAATCGCGGCGAGATCGCCCGCCGCATCATCCGCACCGCAAGGCGTCTCAAGATCCGGACCATCGCGGTCCATTCCGACGTCGACGCCGGCATGCCCTTCGTGGGCGAAGCCGACGAGGCCGTCCTGATCGGCACGGCCGCCGCCAGCGACAGCTATCTCCGGCAGGACCGCATCCTCGAGGCCGCTCGGGCGACGGGCGCCGAGGCCATTCATCCCGGCTACGGCTTCCTGTCCGAGAACGCCGAATTCGCGGAGGCCGTGGTCGCGGCCGGGCTCGTGTGGGTCGGCGCGCCTGCCGCCGCGATCCGCGCCATGGGCCTGAAGGACGCCGCCAAGGCGCGGATGATCGAGGCCGGCGTGCCGGTGACGCCGGGCTATCTCGGCGCCGACCAGAGCCTCGAGCGCCTGACGCGCGAGGCCGAGACGATCGGCACGCCGCTCCTCATCAAGGCGGTCGCGGGCGGCGGCGGCAAGGGCATGCGCCGCGTCGACGCGCTGGCGGATTTTCCCGGCCTCCTGGAAAGCTGCCGGCGCGAGGCGGCGGCCTCGTTCGGCGACGATCGCGTGCTTCTGGAACGCTACATCACGGCCCCGCGCCATATCGAGGTGCAGGTCTTCGGCGACACGCATGGCAACGTCGTCCATCTCTTCGAGCGCGACTGCTCGCTCCAGCGCCGCCACCAGAAGGTGATCGAGGAGGCCCCCGCCCCCGGCATGGACGAGGCGACGCGCCGCACCGTCTGCGATGCCGCGGTGCGCGCCGCGAAAGCCGTCGACTATGTCGGCGCTGGCACGATCGAGTTCATCGCCGACGGATCGGAAGGACTTCGCGCCGACCGGATCTGGTTCATGGAGATGAACACGCGGCTGCAGGTCGAACACCCGGTCACGGAAGCGATCACCGGTCAGGACCTCGTGGAATGGCAGCTGCGCGTGGCGGGCGGCGAGCCGCTGCCTCTCGCGCAAAACGAGTTGCGGATCGACGGCTGGGCGATGGAGGCGCGGCTCTATGCCGAGAACCCGGCGACGGGTTTTCTCCCCTCGATCGGACCGGTCGAGCGCCTGCGGTTCCCGGCGAACATCCGGGTCGACAGCGGCGTCGAGGAAGGCGGCACGATCACGCCATTTTACGACCCGATGATCGCCAAGCTCGTCGTCCATGGCGCGACGCGCGAGACCGCGGCCGAACGCCTGTCGGACGCGGCGGGTGGTACGCAAGTCTGGCCGTTGAAGACCAATGCCGGCTTCCTCACGCGCGCGGCCGCCCATCCCGATTTCGTGGCAGGCCGGGTGGACACCGGCTTCATCGAGCGCCACGCCGCGGATCTCGTCCCGCCGGCCGAGCCGACGGCCGCGGTGGTGGAGGCGGCCGCCGCCGCCCTCCTGGCCGAACCGGGCCACGATCCCTGGAGCGCTCTCCAGGGCTTTCGCCTCAATGCCGCGCCCGACAGGGCCGTCGACGTGATGGTCGGCGGCACGGCCCATCGCGTCGTCCCCCGCCGCCATCCCGGCGTGACGACAGCGGACGGCGTCGTCTACTCGGCCGGCGATGCCTTCGCCTTCGGCCCGCCCCGGGCCGAGGTCGGGGGGACGGCACGCGAAGGGGACGGCGCGATCCTGTCGCCGATGCCGGGCGCGGTGATCGCCGTGCATGTCGGCGAGGGGCAGGCGGTCGCCAAGGGCGAGCCGCTCCTCGTCCTGGAGGCGATGAAGATGGAGCAGGCGCTGCTGGCGCCGTTCGCCGGCACCGTCGCCTTCCTCAAGGCGGAACGGGGCGCGCAGGTGCCGGAGGGCTTGCTGCTGGCCCGCATCGAACGGACGGGGGACTGATGGCCGGGCGCCGCTTCGACGACTGGACCGTGGGCGACCGGATCGTCCACGAGATCCGCCGCACGGTGACGGAGACCGACAATCTCCTGTTCACGGTGATGACCCACAATCCCCAGCCGCTGCATCTCGACGCGGAGGCCGCGCGCGCGAGCGAGTTCGGACAGATTCTCGTCAACGGGACCTACACGTTCGCGCTGATGGTTGGCCTGTCCGTCGGCGATACGACCCTCGGCACACTCATCGCCAATCTCGGCTACGACAAGCTGGCGATGCCCAGACCCGTCTTCATCGGCGACACGCTGCGGGCCGAGACCGAGGTGCATGCGCTGAAGGAGAGCCGGTCGCGCCCCGAAGCCGGTATCGTCACCTTCGCGCACCGCATGCTCAACCAGCGCGACGAGATCGTCTGCGAATGCCTGCGCACCGCGCTGGTCAAGCGGAGGGCCGCGCCATGACCCTGCGCTCGCTCCTTTTCGTGCCAGGCGACCGGCCGGACCGTTTCGCCAAGGCTGAAAGCAGCGGCGCCGATGCGCTGATCCTCGACCTCGAGGACGCCGTCGCCTCCGGCGCCAAGGATGCCGCGCGCCGGGCGGTGGCCGAACGCCTGCGGGCCCCGCGCGGGCGGTCGCGCCTCTTCGTGCGCGTCAATCCGCTCGGCACGCCGCTCTTCGACGCCGACATCGCGGCGCTCGAAGACCTTGAACCCGATGCCGTGGTGCTGCCCAAGGCCGAAGGGGCGCGAAGCGTCGTCGCCTGCGCCGAGTGCCTCTCCGGAAACCGCATCGCCGCGCCGATCCTGCCGATCGCCACCGAAACGCCCGCCGCGATCTTCGGCCTCGGCAGCTACGGCGAGGTGCGGGACCATCTCGCCGGTCTCACTTGGGGTGCGGAGGATCTGCCGGCGGCGATCGGGGCCAGCACGTCCCGCGAGTCCGACGGCCGCTTCACGCCCCCTTACGAGATCGCGCGCTCGCTGACGCTGTTTGCGGCGCATGCGGCCGGCACGGCGGCGATCGAGACGGTCTATCCGGCCTTCAAGGACGAGGCCGGGCTCGATGCCTTTGCGCGGCGGGCCGCGCGCGACGGGTTCACCGGCATGATGGCGATCCATCCGGCCCAGGTCCCGGCGATCAACGCCGCCTTCACCCCGAGCGTGGATGCCGTCGCCGCCGCCCGGCGCATCGTCGAGGCCTTCGCCGCCGCGCCCGACGCCGGGGCGCTCCAGGTGGACGGGCGGATGGTCGACGCGCCGCACCTCGCCCAGGCCCGCAAGCTTCTCGCCCGCATGGAAGGCCCCGCATGACATCCGACGAGCCCGCCTGCTTCTTCCAGCGCGAGGACGACCACGCCTTTCGCGCGACGCGCCTCACCGAGGGCGCCTGGAACCCGGCCGAGCAGCACATCGCACCGGCGCTCGGGCTGATCGGCCACGCGATCGAGGCGGACATGCGTGCGCGCCGCGGCGACGATCCGCTGGTCCTGTCGCGCCTGTCCTACGACATCCTCGGCGTCATCCCGATCGGCGTCGTCAGCATCGAGACCGCGGTCATCCGGCCGGGCCGGACGATCGAGCTCGTGGAAGCCAAGCTCCTCTACGAGGGGCGCGCCTGCGTCCTCGCGCGGGCCTGGGCGCTGAAGGCCTACGACACCGGCGCGATCGCCGGCACCGCGCTCGACCCGATCCCTGCGCACGAGACCTTGAGCGAACACACGTTCGACGGCGTCTGGGCGGGGGCCTGCGTGCGCACGCTGGACGGGCGGCGAGAGCAGTTGGGCCAGGGTCGCGCCCGGGGGTGGCTCAACACCGACGTCGCGCTGATCGGCGGCGAGGTGGTCGGCCCGACGGCGCGCACGTTGGGGCTCGTCGACTTCGCGAACGGGATCACGCCGCGCTGCGGCCCGGAAACCGCCCTCTTCCCCAATGTCGACCTGACGGTCCATCTCCTGCGCGAGCCCGTCGGCGAATGGCTCGGCTTCGACACGGCGGTGAGCTTCGGTTCAGTCGGCATCGGCCTCACCCACTCGATCCTGCACGATGCGCAGGGGCCGCTCGGCTCCGTGTCGCAGAGCCTGACGGTGCGCCCGCGCTGAGGCTTAATTCAGTCGTAGCGCCGCTCGTCGGCGATCACCTTGCCGTCGCGCGGCAGGGAGCCGGGCGCCACGACCCGCGCGGTGCCGCGCAGCTTGGTGACGCTCGCGAGCGTTTCGGCGAGGGCCGCGGCCACCGCCTCGTCCCGCCCTTCCGCGTGGAGGGTCATCACGTCGCGCTCGCCCTCGCGCGTGACCACGAGCCGGAGATGCCCGACCTCGGGGTGGCGCTTGCCGACCGTCGCCACCTGCTCGGGCCGCACGAACATGCCGCGCACCTTGGTGGTCTGGTCGGCGCGGCCCATCCAGCCGCGGATGCGCGGCGCGGTGCCGTCGCCGGCCACGGTGCCCGTGTGGATCGCCGAGAGATCGCCCGTCGCGAAGCGGAACAGCGGGTAGTCGGCGTTGAGGCGGGTGACGACGAGTTCGCCGATCTCGCCGTCCGGCACCGGGTCGCCCGTGCCGGGCGCGACGATCTCGACGATCGCCTCCTCGCTGACCGCCATGCCGTCCTCGGCCGCGCCCGTCTCGAAGGCGATGATGCCGAGATCGGCGGTGCCGTAGGCTTGGGCGAGCCGGAGCCCGCGCCCCTCCAGCTCGCGCTTCAGGGACGCCGGCAGCGCTGCGCCGGAGACGAGCGCCAGCTGGAGCGAGGACACGTCGCGCCCGAGCTCGGCCGCCTTGTCGAGGAGGACCTTCAGGAAGTCCGGCGTGCCGACATAGGCCCGCGCTCCGTATCGCGCGAGGGCGTCGACCTGCGCCTCCGAGCCCGCGGTGCCGGCCGGGATGACGGCGCAGCCGAGCGCATGGGCGCCGCTCTCGAACATCGCGCCGGCCGGGGTCAGGTGATAGGAAAAGCTGTTGTGCAGGACGTCGCCCGGCTCGAGGCCGAGGGCGTCGAGCGCGCGCGCCGCGCCCCACCAGTCCGCGCCGAAGCCCTCCGGGTCGAGGATCGGCCCCGGCGAGACGAAGAGACGCGCGAGTGCGCCGGGTGCCTTGAGCGCCAGCCCGCCGAAGGGCGGCCGCTCGTCCTGGAGACGCGGCAGGTCGGACTTGCGCAGCACCGGCAGGCGGGCGAGCGCCTCGCGCGAGGTGACGGTCGCGGGGTCGAGGGCGCCGAGATGCGCCTGCCAGCCGGGCGCCGTGTCGAGCGCTTGGCCGAGAAGCGTGCGAAGGGTCGCGAACTGCGCAGCCGCGCGCGCCGCCGGCTCGCGCCGGGCGAGGGTCCTGTCATAGACCGTCATGGGAGTGTCCTTCCGATCCCGCGTCAGGCCAGCCAGCGCTTGCGCCGGCGGTAGTGCTTGACGTTGTGGTAGTCGACCTTGCCGCCGCCCCCGAGGTAGAACTCCTGCACGTCCGGGTTGGCGCGCAGCGTCTCGGCCGAGCCGTCCATCACGACATGGCCGTTCTCGATGAGATAGGCGTGGTCGACGATGGCGAGCGCAGCGGCCGCGTTCTGCTCGACGAGAAGTACGGTCAGCTTCTCCGCGCGGTTGATCTCGCCGATCATGGCGAAGATCTCCGAGACGAGAAGCGGCGACAGGCCGAGGCTCGGCTCGTCCAGCATGATGAGGCGGGGGCTCGTCATCATGGCGCGCCCGATCGCCAGCATCTGCTGCTCGCCGCCCGACAGATATCCCGCCTTGTGCCGCGCCCGTTCCTTGAGGCGCGGGAAGTAGGTGTAGACGCGGTCGCGCAGGGCATCGAGCTCGCCGCGCGAGCCTTTCAGCGGAAAGGCGGCGACGAGGTTCTCGTCCGGCGTCAGGTGCCCAAAGATGCGCCGCCCCTCAAGCACATGGACGATGCCGGCGCCCACCCGGTCGGGCGGGCCCATGGCGCGCACGTCGCGCCCGTCGAAAGTGATCTCGCCGCGCGTCACCTGTCCGCGCTCCGGGCCCAGAAGCCCCGAGATGGCTTTCAGCGTCGTCGACTTGCCCGCTCCGTTGGCGCCGAGCAGCGCCACCATGCCGCCCTCCTCCAGCCGGAGCGACACGCCCTTGATCGCAAGGAACACGCGGTCGTAGATCACCTCGACATTGGACAGCGACAGGAGGCTCATGGTTCAGCGCCCCTCGCGGAAGCCCTTGGCGCCGGCGTCGATCTCCTTCTGGACGACCTCGCCGTAATGCGCACCCCAGTCGGTGACCGGCACCCAGGCCTCGCCGTTCCATTCCGACACGCGGCCGAAGCCACCGCCCTGGTGGTCCTTGGCGGTGATGGTGATCGGCGGCATCAGCCCTTCGGCGTTGAAGTTGGCGATCTTCTCGAAGCCCGCCTTGAGGCGCTCGCCGGTCAGCTCGCCGCCCGCGCCGTCGGCAAGACCAAGGCGCGCGGCTTCCACCGCGACCGCCATGGTCGCGACGCCGAGATTGTAGAGCGACGAGCCGACGAGCCCGGCATCGCCGGCGCCCTGGCCGGGTTTGACGACCTTCTCCTCGATGCGCTGGATGATCGGATGGTCGCGGCCCGGCGCCACCGCCTCGAAGCGCTTGACGCCCTTCATGACGTCGGGCCCGACGGTGCGCGCGTCGGTCTCGGTCAGCCAGACGACGGACAGGATCCTGTCGGCTGCGATGCCGTTGCGTATGGCCTCGCGCACCGACACGGCCTGACCGCCGCCCGCACCCCAGATCAGCGCGTAGTCGGGTCGGTAGCGGCGCACCTCGGTCCAGGTCGAGCCCTGCTCGTTGCCGGGGCTCGCATAGGCGAAGGTCGAGACCTCGAAGCCCTTCTCGGCGGCGAGGTCCTTCAGGACGTTGATCGGCTCGCGCCCGAACGGGCTGTCGATGTGAACGAGGGCGATCTTCTTGCCGGCGAGCCCGCCGCCCTTCGTCTCGATCCAGTCGGCAAGAACGGTCGCCTGGCTCCAGTAGGTCGCCATCATCGGGAAGATGTAGGGGAAGGTCTCGCCGTCCGAGGCGTCGCCGCGCCCGTGCACCGGCGTGATCATCACCACCTTGTCCTGCAGCGCCTGCGGCACGAGGGCGCGCGAGACCGGCGTCGACAGGAAGTCGAAGAGGATCGCGCCTTGGTCGCGCGCCCGGTTGTAGGCCTCGATGCCGCGCTGCGGCTGGTTGCCGGTGTCCGACACCAGCGCCTCGAACTTGCGGCCGTCGATGCCGCCCTCGGCGTTGACGAGGCTGAGATAGTCGCGCTGGCCCTGATTGTATTCGCCGGTCACGAACGTATAGACCGCCGTGAAGTCCTGGGGCATCGCGAACTTGATCGTCTCCTGCGCGAGCGCCGCGCCGGAGAGACCGGCCGCGAGGGCGAGCCCTCCCAGGATCGATGCGAGACTGCGTTTCATGTGGGTCTCCTCCGGTTGCTTCTTGGGTTTTCGGCGGTCAGCGCCTCGCGTGGCGGAAGGGCCAGACGAGGAAGGTGTTGCGGATGTTGTCGTAGATCTTGGCCATCCCGAGCGGCTCCAGGAGCAGGAAGGCGACGATCAGCGCGCCGTAGGCCATCATCGGGATGTGCGAAAGAAGGTTGGTCGAGACCGACAGCCAGCCGGCCGACGACAGGGCGATCACGAGATTGGTGAGGACGATCGGGGCGAGCAGCACGAAGCCCGCGCCGAGGAACGCGCCGATCACCGAGCCGAGGCCGCCGACCAGCACCATGGCGACGAGCTGGATCGAGACGTTGAAGGTGAACTGCTCGGGCGTGACCGCCCGGTAGTAGCAGAAGGCCAGCACCGCGCCCGACACGCCGCCCATGAACGACGAGGTGAAGAAGGCGACGAGCTTGGTGCGGAACGGATCGACGCCGATGACGGCCGCCGCGAAGTCCTTCTCGCGGATGGCGATGAGCGCGCGTCCGAACGCCGTGCGCTTGACGTTGAGGAGGAAGAGCGCGGCCACGACCGCCCAGGCGAGCGCCGCCCAGTAGCGGGCCCAAGGGCCGTCGAGCGGCAGGAAGAGGAGCGAGACGCGCGGGGTCTGGAGCGTTGCCTGCGCGCCGCCGGAGATCGCCGGCACGTTGATGATCACCCAGTCCACGAGGTACTGCATGGCGAGCGTCGCCATCACGAGGTAGAGCCCCTTCACCCGGAGCGCCGCCGCGCCGAAGACGCAGCCGACCACCGCCGAGACGAGCCCGGCACCGATCAGCGCGAGCTCGAACGGCAGGCCGGCGCGCGTCAGGTGGATCGAGGTGTAGGCGCCGATCGCCATGACGGCCGCGAAGCCGAAATGGAGCTGGCCGGCAAGGCCCATCAGAAGCGTCAGCGACAGGGTCGCCGCGCTCCAGACCAGCCAGGGCAGGAGGTAGGAGCCGAGATAGAGCGGCGACACGAGGAACGGTGCGGCGACACCGAGCGCCAGCACGAGGGCAAGGGCATACCGATCGGCCGGCACGCGCCAGAGCCGGGCGTCGGAGCGGTAGGACGTGTGGTGGACGCCGGCGAGACGGTAGAACATCGGTCAGATCCTTTCGATGTCCTCGCGGCCGAAGATGCCGTAGGGCCGGACCATGATGGTGAAGAGGATGATCAGCGAGGTCACGACGTCGCGCGTGCCGCCGCCGACGAGACTGTCGAGATAGCCCGGCACGACCGAGCCGAGGATGCCGACGAGAAGCCCGCCGACGAGGACGCCGACGATGGAATCCACCCCGCCGAGGATGACGACCGCGACCGCCGGGAAGAGCAGCGCCGAGAGCGTCCAGTCGACGCCCTGCACCGAGCCCCAGAGCGTGCCGGCCGCGACCGCGGCGACCGCCGCGAGCCCCCAGGAGATGCCGATCGCCCGCTCCACCGAGATGCCGACCGCCCAGGACGAGACGTGGTCGTCCGAGACCGCACGCAGCTTGGTGCCGAGGCGCGTGCGGAAGAAGAGGAGCGAGGCGCCGATCAGGAGAAGCGCGATCACGCCGCCGTAGAGGTAGTCGCGGTTGATGAAGACGTCGCCGACGATGATCGGCGAGAGGTCGATGCCGAGATCGAGTGATTTCGGCGCGGCGCCCAGAAGCCCCGGCCCGAGGCCGCGCAGGAAGATCTCGAGGCCGAGGGTGAGCATCACCACCATGATGATCGGCTGGCCGACCATGCGCCGGAGGAGCAGGCGTTCCACGGCGAGGCCGAAGCCGAACATCACCGCGCAGGCGATCGGCACGGCGGCGAGAAGCGGCAGGCCGGCGGCCACCAGCAGCCAGACCACGTAGGCGCCGATCAGCACCACCGCGCCTTGCGCAAGGTTCGGCACGCCCGACGACTTGTAGATGAGGACGATGCCGAGCGCGACGAGCGAGTACATCAGGCCCGTCAGCGCGCCGTTGACCAGAAGCTCCGCGAAGTAGCTCATGCCGCGGCCCTCCCCTCGCCCACGGTTCGCAGGGCGAGGTCGCGCTTCAAGACGCCTTCCGCGCCGGTCTCGTAGGCGACGCGCGCCTCGAAGGCGATCTCGCCCGCGCCGGCATAGAGCGCCTCGATGATCGGGGCGTAGTGGGCGTCGATCACGTCGCGCTTCAGCTTGCGCGTGCGCGTCACCTCGCCGTCGTCGGGATCGAACTCCTTGTGGAGGTTGACGAAGCGGGTGATCGCCAGCCCGTCGGGCAGGCGCTTGTTGAGGGTCGCGATCGTGCGCTCGACGAGATCGTAGACTTCGGGCTTCTGCGACAGGTCGGCGTAGGACGTGTAGGAGACCGCGTTTTCCTGCGCGAAGTGGCCGACCGCCTCGAAGTCGATGCACACGATCGCGGCGAGCGACGGCCGCCCGCGCCCGACGACGCACACGTCGCGGATATAGGGCGAGAACTTCAGCCGGTTCTCGATATAGGTCGGGATGTAGCGGGTGCCGCTGCCCGTGTGGACGACCTCGGACACGCGGCCGAGCACCACGATCTGCCCGTCGGGCTCGACCTGGCCAGCGTCGCCGGTGCGCAGCCAGCCGCGGTCGAGCGCCTTGGCGCTTGCCGCCTCGTCGCCATGGTAGCCGTCGAAGACGTTGTCGCCGCGCATCAGGATCTCGCCGGTCTCGTCGATCCGGACCTCGATGCCGGGAAAGGGACGGCCGACCGTGTGGAGCTGGAGATCGCCCGCCCCTTGGGCGACGGCGAGCGCGCAGTTCTCGGTCTGGCCGTAGAACTGGCGAAGGTTGAGGCCGAGCGCCCGGAAGAACAGGAACACGTCCTCGCCGATCGCCTCGCCCGCCGTATAGGGGCGCTCGACGCGCGACAGTCCGAGCTGGTCGAGAAGCGGCCCGAAGACGAGGAGCCGGCCGATCTGCCAGCGCAGGCGCTTCAGCGCAGAAGGCTCGCGACCCTCCAGCCGACGGCGTTCAAGCTCCACCGCGAAGGGCACGAAATGCTCGAAGAGGCCGCGCTTCAGCCACGTCGACTCTTCCATGCCGACTTGGACGCGCGTCAGCATGTTCGACCAGGCGCGGGGCGAGGAGAAGTAGATGGTCGGCGCGATCTCGCGCAGGTCGTGCTGGGCGGTCTCCTGCCGCTCGGGAATGGCGACCACGAAGCGCAGCGTGATGGCGGCGGCGAGCGAGAACAGGAAGTCGCCGACCCAGGCCATGGGCAGATAGGCCATATGGACCTCGCCCTCGCGGAAGTAGCCGGCCGCGGCCGCGTTGCGCACGCCCGACAGGACATGGCCGTGCTTCAACGGGATGCCCTTCGGCGCGCCGGTCGTGCCGGACGAATGGAGGAGCACGGCGACATCGTGGACGCCGGCGCGCTTCAGGAGATCGTCGCGAAGGGCTGGCTCGCGCGTCAGCCGCTCGCGTCCTTTCGCCAGCAGCGCCTCCAGCGCGACGACGCCCGGCGGCTCGCGGCCCTTCAGGCCGCGCGGGTCGTCATAGGCGATCGTGGCAAGCTCCGGCACGCCTTCGCGGACGACCAGGAGCTTGTCGACCTGTTCCTGGTCCTCGGCGATGGCGAAACGGATGCCTTCGCGGCGGATCTGGCCGGCGAGTTCCTCCGGCGCGACCTCGGAATAGGCGGGCGAGGGCACGGCGCGCAGCGCGATCACCGCGAGCATCGCGACATAGAGGTTCGCGCGGTTGTCGCCGATCACCAGCACGATGTCGCCGGCTTTCAGGCCCGCCGCCTCGAAGCCGGCGGCCTGCTCGAGGACGAGGTCGCGATACTGCCCCCACGTCCATTCCTGCCAGATGCCGCGGTCGCGCTCGCGGATGGCGACGGTGGTCCCGTGCGTGCGCGCATTCTCGTCGAGCGCGGCGATCAGCGTGTCGCCGTCCCGCCAGTCCGGATGGAGGGCCCGCGCGCCGGCCTCGATCGTCGCCCCGTCATGCAGCATGGGCGGCCCCTCCGATATAGGCGGCGACCACGGCCGGGTCGCTCATCGCCTCGCGCGCCGGCCCCTCGGCGATCGCCTTGCCATTGTTGAGGACGACGACCCGGTCGCAGATCGCCGTCACCACATCGAGGTGATGCTCGATCAGGAGCACGGTCAGGCCGAGTTCCTCGCGTGCGTCGAGGATGAAGCGGACCATGTATTCCTTCTCCTCCTGGTTCATGCCGGCCATCGGCTCGTCCAGCACCAGGAGGCGCGGCTCGGCGGCGAGCGCGCGGGCGAGTTCGACGCGCTTCTGCAGCCCCAGCGGAATGGTGTCGACATGCTCGTCGCGCACGCTCTGGAGCTGCAGGAGGTCGATCACGTCCTCCACCTTGCGGCGGTTCTCGATCTCGGCGCGCTCGGCCCATACGGGATAGAAGAAGGCAGCCAGCGCCGACGGGCGCATGAAGATGTGCCGGCCCATCAGGATGTTGTCGAGAACGCTCATGCCGCGGAACAGGGCGACGTTCTGGAAGGTGCGGGCGACGCCCATCCGGGCGACCTTGTGCGGCCGCGTGCCTTCGATCCGGTCCCCGTGGAGGCGGATCGAACCTTCCTGCGGCGGATAGAAGCCGGTGATGGCGTTGACGAGCGTCGTCTTGCCGGAGCCGTTCGGCCCGACGAGGCCGAAGATCTCGCCCTGGCCGACACGGATCGACACGGATTTCAGCGCCTGCAGCCCGCCGAACCAGCGGCTGACGTTTTCGCAGGTCAGCGCTTCCGGCCGGACTGCCGCGCTGTCGGACGCGCGAGCGCTTGCGGCGACGAGCGCCGTTGGATGCTGCATGACCCGCCTCCTCCCAGAGCCTGTCAGTGCCGATACGGGTTGGTCCGATCTCCCAATCGGCACAACCAGAAGGAGGCTAGCAAAGCGAAACGCTTTCAGGAATACGTAATCGATCGCACAGATCGTTCGGATCCTTCGAATGAATCCCAATCTGATCGACCAGCTCCGCACCTTCGTGACGGTGGTGGAGGAGGGCAGCTTCACCGGGGCGGCGCGCCGCCTCAACCGGGCGGTCTCCTCGGTGTCCTATGCGGTCGCCCAGATCGAGCGGCACTGCGGCTTCCCGCTTCTGGAGCGCGCCACGCGCCAGCCCGAGCTCACGCGCCGCGGCCGGGCGGTGTTTGCGGAAGCCAGCTTCCTCGTGGAAAGCGCGCGCCGCCTGACGGCCCACATGAAGGCGCTGGAGAAGGGCGAGGAAACGCGCATCCGCATCGCCGTCGACGTCCTCTTCCCGCTCGACCATCTCCACGCCGCACTCCAGCGCTTCGACGCGGCGCGCCCGCGTGCCCGTGTCCAGCTCTTCACGAGTTCGCTCAACACGCTCTGGGAAACCCTGCGCAGCGGCGACGTCGACTTCGCGCTGACCTTTCTCGCCAACGTGCCGGCCGACATGACGGCCCGCTCATTCCGCAACGTGACGATGTGGCCGGTGGCCGCCGCGACCCATCCGCTCGCCCGGATGGCGCAGCCGATCCCGATCGAGGCCTTCCAGTCGGAGCGGCAGATCTACTTCATCGGCGATCCCGGCGTCGACGTGGAGCGCCTGGGCCGCGTGTTCGGCCCGGACGTCTGGACCTCCAACGACCTCGAACACATCCGGATGCTGGTGACGGGCGGCTTTGGCTGGTGCTTCACCAACGAGGCGTTCTTCGCGCGCGAGGAGGCATCGGGCGCGGTGAAGCGCCTGCGCAGCGCGGACAACCGGCTGCATCCTGTGCGTGCGCTCGGCGCCGCCTGGTCGATCGACCGCGCGCCGGGCCCGCTCGGCGGCCAGATCGTCGACTTTCTGGCCGGCGCCCTCGGCGAGGCGGACTAGCTCCGCCGCGCCTCCACGAGCCGGTCGAGGAACTTCGCCACCCCGTCCTCCTCGTTGGAGGCGGTGACGTAGCCAGCGGCGCGGCGGACCGCCTCGCTTCCCTGCCCCATCGCGACGCCGAGGGCGGCGCGCCGGAGCATCGGAATGTCGTTGGGCATGTCGCCGACCGCCGCGGTCTCCTCCAACGGCACGCCGTGGGCCTTGGCGAGGAAGGCCGCGCCGTCGCCCTTGTTGGCGACTTTGGCGGTCACGTCGAGGAAATAGAGCTGCGAGCGCACGACGTTGGCGGTCTCGCCGAGAAGATCGCCGATCTCGCGTTCCATGCGCTCGACCAGCGGATGATCGTCCGACACGCCGACGACCTTGTCGGTGCGATCGAACCAGGGCGAGAAGTCCTGGACGATCGTCGGGTCGAGCTGGGCCGCCTTGCGCTCGCGGTCGCCGTGCAGCGCGTCCTCGCTGCGGGCGAGCCAGAGCCCGTCCGCGAACACCCAGACGGGCACCCCGGCCCCGTCCAGCGCCTCGACCGCACGCCTGGCGTCGCCCGGCGCGAGGCGATGCGCCTCGATCACGTCGCCGCCGGCCTCGAACAGCGTGCCGCCGTTGAAGGCGCCGACCGCGCCCTCGATCCCGAGGTCTCCGACGATGCGCCCGAGCCCGCTCGCGGGCCGCGCGCTGATGAGGGTCACCGCGATGCCGGCCTCGCGCGCCCGCGCGACGGCCGCGACCGTCGCGTCCGACAGGGTCTTGTCGTCGCGCACGATCGTGCCGTCGATGTCGCAGATCACGAGGCGGATCGCCCTCGCCTTGGCCGGATCGAGCGCGTCCGCCATGCTATTGCGGAATCTCGACGTGGCCGCCGAAGCCGTAGCGCATCGCCGACAGCATCTTGTCGCCGAAGGTCGCCATCTGGCGCGAGCGGTAGCGCGCGTAGAGCGCGGCCGACAGGACGTTGACCGGCACCGCCTCCTCCATCGCCGCCTCCAGCGTCCAGCGCCCCTCGCCACTATCGGCGACGTTGCCGGAGAAATGGTCGAGGTTTCGGTCGCCAGCCAGCGCGATCGCGGTGAGGTCGAGAAGCCAGGACGAGATCACCGAACCGCGGCGCCAGACCTCGGCGATGTCGGGGAGGTTGAGGTCGAAGCGCTCGTCCGGCGGCAGGGCTGAAGAGTTCTTGGTCTTGAGGATGTCGAACCCTTCGGCATAGGCCTGCATCAGTCCGTACTCGATGCCGTTGTGCACCATCTTGACGAAGTGGCCCGCGCCCGCAGGCCCGGCATGGATATAGCCGCGCTCGGCGCGGTCGTCGGCCGCGTGCCGGCCGCGTGTGCGCTCGATGTCGCCGTATCCCGGCGCCAGCGCGTCGAAGACGGGATCGAGTTCGCGCACCGTGTCCTCCGGTCCGCCGATCATCATGCAGTAGCCGCGCTCCAGCCCCCAGACGCCGCCCGAGGTGCCGACGTCGACGTAAGCAATGCCCTTCGGCTCCAGTTCCTTGGCGCGGCGGATGTCGTCCTTATAGAAGGAGTTGCCGCCGTCGATCACGACGTCGCCGGGCGAGGCGAGATCGCTGAGTTCGCGGATCGTGGCCTCCGTCGGCTCGCCGGCCGGCAGCATGACCCAGAAGACGCGGCGCCCGGAAAACTGGCCGGCGAGGTCCGCGAGCGACGACGCGCCCTTGGCGCCCTCGCCTTGGAGGCCCGACACGGCCTCCGCGTTGCGGTCGAAGACGAGGCATTCGTGGCCGTGCGCCATGAGGCGCCGGGCGATGTTGCCGCCCATGCGGCCGAGGCCGATGATCGCGATCTGCATGTGGGTCCTGCGATGTTCGTTGCGTCGGTTGGTGAGGGCAGCGGGCGGCTCAGCGGCCGGCCGCCACCTGTTCGCGCGCGAGCTTGACGACGTTGTCGACCGTGAAGCCGAACTTCTCCTGGAGCTTGGCGATCGGGGCCGAGGCGCCGAAGGTCTTCATGACGATCTTGGCGCCCTTGGAGCCGGCATACTGGTCCCAGCCAAGCGACCCGCCCTGCTCCACCGCGACACGGGCCATGACGTCCGGCGGCAGCACTTCGTCGCGGTAGCTCTCGTCCTGTCGCTCGAAGAGGTGCCACGACGGCATCGAGACGACCCGCGCCTTGATGCCCTCCCCCACGAGCGTCTCGCGCGCGGCAATGCAGAGCGAGACCTCCGAGCCGGTGGCGAGAAGGATCACGTCCGGCTTGCCGCCTTCGGCTTCCGCCAGGATATAGGCGCCCTTGCGAAGACCGGAGGCCGGCGCGAACTTGGAGCGGTCGAGCGTCGGCAGCGGCTGGCGCGACAGGACGAGCGCGGTCGGCTCGTGCCGCTGCTCCATTGCGACCCGCCAGGCTTCCGCCGTCTCGTTGGCGTCGCAAGGGCGGATCGTGTTGAGGCCCGGGATCGCGCGAAGCGAGGCGAGGTGCTCCACCGGCTGGTGGGTCGGCCCATCCTCGCCGACGCCGATCGAATCGTGCGTGAAGACCCAGACCGCCGGGATCTCCATGATCGCCGACAGGCGCACGGGCGCGCGCATGTAGTCGGAGAAGACGAGGAACGTCGCGCCGTAGGGGCGCACATAGGAGAGCGCCATGCCGTTGACGACGGCGCCCATGCCGTGTTCGCGGATGCCGAAATGGAGGTTCCGCCCGGCATAGTCGTCCGCCGAGAAGCTGCCCGCTCCCTCGAAGCCGAGCTTGGACTTGTTGGACGGCGCAAGGTCCGCCGAGCCGCCGACAAGGAAAGGCACGCGTTCGGCGATCGCGTTCAGCACCTTGCCGGACGCGTCGCGCGAGGCGATGCCCTTGGCGTCCGCCTCGAAGCTCGGGATCGAGGCATCCCAGCCGTCCGGCAACCGGCCGTCGCGCATGGCGTCGATCTCGGCCGCAAGCTCGGGATGGGCCTGTCGATAGCGGGCGAAATCGGCCTCCCAAGCCTCGCGCGCGGCCTTGCCGCGTGTCTCGACGCGGCCGCGGAAATCGCCGGCAACACCATCCGGCACGTAGAAGTCCTTGTCCTCCGGCCAGCCGTAGGAGCGCTTGGCGCCCTTCACGTCCTCCGCGTCGAAGGCCTCGCCGTGGGCGGCGGCCGTGCCCTGCTGCTTCGCGAGGCCGTAGCCGATCACGCTGTCGACGACGACGAGCGTCGGCCGGTCGTCGGTCGCGCGGAATTCCTCCATGGCGCGGCGGATCGCCGACCGGTCGTTGGCGTCGGACACGTGCAGCGTCTTCCAGCCGTAGCCGCGGAAGCGCTTGGCCACGTCTTCGGAGAAGGCAAGGCTGGTGAAGCCCTCGATCGAGACCTTGTTGTTGTCGTAGATCCAGAGAAGGTTCGAGAGCTTCAGATGGCCGGCGAGCGAGGCGGCCTCGGAGGACACGCCCTCCATCATGTCGCCGTCGCCGCAGAGCACGATCACGTCGTGATCGAAGACGGTGGCCTCCGGCTTGTTGTAGCGCGCGGCGAGCCAGCGCTCGGCGATCGCCATGCCGACCGAGTTGCCGCAGCCCTGCCCGAGCGGGCCGGTCGTCGTCTCGACGCCTGTGGTCATCCGGTATTCGGGGTGGCCCGGCGTCTTGGACGAGAGCTGCCGGAACGCCTTGATGTCGTCGAGCGAGACGGCCGGCTTGCCGGTCTTCTTGCCGTGCGCGTCGATCTCCTCGACGCCCGCCAGATGCAGCACCGAGTAGAGCAGCATCGAGCCGTGGCCGACCGACAGCACGAAGCGGTCGCGGTTCGGCCAGTCCGGCCGGCCGGGGTCGTAGCGCATGAACTCGGTCCACAGCGTGTAGGCGACCGGCGCGAGGCCGAGCGGCGCGCCGACATGGCCGGAATGCGCCTTCAGGACGGCGTCCATCGACAGGGTGCGGATCGTGTCGATCGCCAGTTGTTCGGGCGAGCCGCGCTCGCTGGATCCGGCGTCGGCGGCTACGGGGTTCGCGCTCATGGGGCGTTCCTTGTGGTTCGAGGCCGGGCGCGTCGCGGGGGTCCGACCCCGAGCGTCGCGGCGTCCCGCTCATCTCCCGCCTAATGGTGGAGCGCGCGGCGCCGGTGTCGATGGGGGCGCGCGACGCGCCGTCGCCCCGAAGCGAGAAGACGGCCTCGCACAGGGGCTTGTGCGATCGGGACCCGATGCGTATGGAAAACATGACTTAGATGTTCATGTATTGCCGATCGGCAGCTGGCCCTCCCTCCGGCTGTCATCGAGGCACGGGCGCTCCCCCGCCCGATCGGCGAAAAAGGTCGACGATGGCACACGATACCGTCCCTCCGGCAGCGCAGCGCCGGACCGGCAGATCCATGATCCTGGCGACCCTCCTCGCCCTGCCGCTCCTCGCCGGCGGTGCGCAGGCGCAGACGGCGACAGGCGAGCCCACGGCACCGCAGGCCGCACCGGTCGAACCGGCGCAGAGTCTCGTTCCCGCCGCACCGGCCGACCAGGTGCCCGGCACCGTCTTCCCGTCCGGCCAGCCGAGCACGATCGCGCCGCTCGGCAGCCCCGCACCCGGCGCAGAGCCGGCGAGCGCGCCGACCCCGGCAGCGCCGGCCGAGGCCACCGACGTCTCGATCGCGCCCGGCGAGGCGCCATCCGCCACCGGCGCCGCCACGCTCCCCCACGACTTGTCCCCCTGGGGCATGTTCATGGCGGCGGACTACGTTGTGAAGGCGGTGATGATCGGCCTGGCCTTCGCGTCCGTCGTCACCTGGACCATCTGGCTCGCCAAGGCGCTGGAGCTCACCGCCGCCAAGACGCGCGCGGGCCGGGGCGTCCGGCGCCTGGGCGAGGCGGAAGGTCTGCCCTCCGCCGACGCGGTGGACGCCGAGGGCTGGCGGCGCGGACCCGTCGCCGCGATGGTGCAGACGGCCGCGGCCGAGCGCGCCCGTTCCGCGGGCCTGCCGGCCGACGGCGTCAAGGAGCGCGTCGCGATCGCGCTTCAGCGCATCGAGGCGCGCGCCGGCCGGCGCATGGCCCGCGGCACGGGGCTCCTCGCCACGATCGGATCGACCGCCCCCTTCGTCGGCCTCTTCGGCACGGTCTGGGGCATCATGAACTCGTTCATCGGCATCAGCCAGGCCAACACCACCAACCTCGCCGTGGTCGCGCCGGGCATCGCCGAGGCGCTGCTTGCCACCGCGATCGGCCTCGTTGCGGCGATCCCCGCCGTGATCATCTACAACGTCTTCGCGCGCGCCATCGCGGGCTACCGCGCCGTCCTGTCGGACGCCTCCGCCGCCGTCCTCCAGCATCTCTCGCGCGATCTCGACCGTGCCAAAGTCGCGGCCGGCGCCGGCCCGCAGCGGGCACCTTACGCCCGCGCAGCGGCGGAGTAACGGGCCATGGGTGTCAGCCTGAAAAGCTCCGACGACGACGATTCCGGCGAAGTCTCCGAGATCAACGTCACGCCCTTCATCGACGTCGTCCTCGTGCTCCTCATCATCTTCATGGTGGCCGCGCCGCTTTCCACGGTCGACGTACCGGTGGACCTTCCCGTCTCCAACGCGCTGCCCCAGCCGCGCACCGACGAGCCGCTCTATCTCACCGTGCAGGACGACCTGAACCTCGTGCTCGGGGAGGAGGCGATCGCCCGCGAGGCCTTGCGGGCGGCGATCGACGCGCGCACCGGGGGCAACCGGGACGAGCGCATCTTCCTGCGCGCCGATGCCGCCGTCGACTACGGCGACCTCATGGAGGTGATGAACGCGCTGCGGGACGCGGGCTATCTCAAGATCGCGCTGGTCGGGCTCGAGAACACGGGCGCCGCGCCCGCCGCCGGGGCCGCCCCGCAACCATGACGCTCGCCCGTCCCGACGATCTCGAACGCGGCTCCACCACGATGAGCGTCGCGCGCTGGGGCGCGGCGATGCTGTGCATCGCCACCGCCCATGCCACGGCTGCCTGGTTCTTCGTGCAGATCCCCCCGATCGCGACCCCGCCGGCCGGCGCGCCCGAGGCGCCGATCCTGATGGAACTCGCGCCGCCGGAGGCCGCGCCGCCGGCCGCGCCTGCCGTGGAAGCGCCGGAGCCCACCGAAGAGCCGCAGGAAACGCCGCCCGAACCGCTGCCGCCGGAGCCGGAACCCGAGCCACCCCCGCCCGAGCCCGTCCCGCCGCCCCCCGAACCCGATCCCCCGCCACCCGTCGAGGAGCCGCCCCCGGCGGTGGAGGAGCCACCCCCGGTCGTGGACCCCGAGCCCCTGCCCGAGCCGCCGCCGGAACCCCAGCCCGAGCCGCCGCCCGCCGTTGAGACGCCGGCGGAAGCCGTGATCAATGCGCCGGTCCCGCGCGCCCGACCTCGCCCGCCCGAGCCGCGGCGGGAGGTCGCCGAGCGCCGGCCGGAACGCCCGCGCGAGGTGGAGCGGCCGCGCGAACGCGAGCGGCCCCGCACCGAACGCCGACAGGCGGCCGCCCCGGCCTCCAGCGCCTCGCGCGCCGCGTCGGAGACCTCGCAGGGTCAGCGCGCGCGGCCGAGCGTATCGCCGGCGCGATGGCAGTCGCAGGTGTCGGCGCGGCTCAACCGCTTCAAGCGCACCCCGCGCGGGGGCGGCGCGGGCACGGTGCGCGTGTCCTTCACGATCACCGCCAGCGGCGCCGCCACCGGCATCCGCCTGTCGGGCTCGTCCGGCAATCCGGCTCTCGACGAGGCCGCGCTGTCCCTGGTGCGCCGCGCCAGCCCATTTCCGGCGCCGCCGGAGGGCGGGAGCGTCCCGATGACCGTGCCGATCGCTTATACGCGCTGACGGCGCATGGACGGAGACACCCGCGGAGGCGGTCCGAAGTCCCGTTCGGGAGCCTGTCAGTCGAGGCTGAGGTCGATGGCGCGGCGCGCCGTCATCTCCAGTCCGACCGTCTCGACGTTGGCGGTCATCCACACCGAGTTTGCTCCGTGCGAATTGGCGCGCTCCCGCTCCATCTCCGCATCCCGGAACTGGATCCACAAGCGTTGGGCGGTGCGCAGGGCTTCCATCTGATCGCGCCGGACGGAGCCGTCCGGCTCATCGGCGCGTTCGATGCTCCGTAGCTGCCCGGCGTAGTTCTCGTTGAGAACCACGTCCCACGCCGCCAACTCCCGCGCCGTGCAGAAGTAGGTTTGTACAGACACTGGTCCCGCGGAGTTTTCGCGCCGGCATGACGTTGCGATCTCGCCGATGCAGGTCGCTTGCTCGCGCCTGTTCCAGTGACCCGCAAGGCACGTCCCGATCGTCGTAGCATCGGTCGATGGTTCGGACCCGGCTTGCACGGACGAGGCCTGCCCCAAGGTGGGAAGGAGGCCGATACCGCCCATTACGACGGTCATGAGGAAACCTCGGAGTCTCACATCAGGCGACCCGGCCGACGAACCGCTCGTCCGCCGCGTCCAACTCGCGGCGCACGCGGGTGATCTCGAGGCTCTCGTCGGGGGCGGCGTTGGCGTAGGTGATCTTCTCGCCGGCCTTGATCGGGGCGGTCACCCGTGCGCCCTCGGCCAGGCCGAGCGGCAGGCCGCCGGCGGCCCGCGCCTGCCCCCACGTCATCGCGAAGCCGCGATACTGCGTCTCGCCGATGCGCCCGAGCCGCTCGCCGGGGGCGAGGTCGCGCTTGGCGACGGCGATGCACTCGGCGACCGGCCGATCCAGGGGTTCCATGTGCGGGCGGCGGTGGACGGCCGCATGGATCACCGACAGCGGCACCTCGATCGAGGTGAGGTGGAAGGGGCGCAGGAGCGAGAAGCAGGGGCCGGGGCCGACCTTCAGGTCGGCGATGCGCTCGGTGACGCGCGGATGGCGGCCCTTCACCACGCAGAAGACGCCCGGCGCGACGCCGCGCCCGATCGTGTAGTCGACGCAGCCCATGCGCGACAGGATGCCCCCATCCTCCTTCGGGCAGAGCACCTGCGCAAGGTCGTCGGCGGTGGCGTTCGGGCCGTGCATGCCCGGAACGTCCGGTACGAGGCCGGTGGCGTTGGCGATCGCCACCATCTCGACCATGGTCTTCGATCCGTCCACGAACTCGACCAGCATGCGCGCGTTCATGTTGCGCCGCGCCGCTTCCGCCTCGTAGTCGGCGGGCACGGCGTTGAAGTCGAGCGGGTTGTTCTTGCCCTTGCCCGCGCACACGATGTCGAGGCCGAGCGACTGGGCGAGGCCGATCAGCTCGATCGTCGCGTGCGGCTCGTCGCCCGCCGCACCCGTATAGACGACGCCCGCCCGCTTCGCCGCGGCGTTGAGATGGCGGCCGACGGCGATATCGGCCTCGACGTTCAGCATCACGACGTGCTTGCCGGCCGCAAAGGCCTTCAGCGCCAGCGTCGTGCCGAAGCTCGGGCTGCCCGTCGCGTCCACCACGACGTCGATGCGACCCGCCTCGCACAGGAGCGAGGCGTCCGGCACGATCGCCGCGCGGCCCGCCTCGATCGCGGCGTCGACATCCGCGGCGCGCTTGGCGCGCGCGCTTTCCCCCGGCGCATAGCCGGCATAGGCGAGCGCGGCCTCGGTCTCGGCGGGGCGCGAGGTCGACACGGCACCGAGCCGGACGCCCGGCATCAGCCTCAGCTGGACGAGGAGGTCGATGCCCATCTGCCCCGCGCCCGCGACACCCACTGTCACCGCCCCGTGCTTGTCCGCATAGGCGTGGAGGTCGGCGGCAAGGCCGACGCGTGCGATGGAGTGCATGGGGGCCGGTCCTTCGGATGGGCGCCGCGATGGCGGCGCTGTCAGCTTCGACCGATAGCGGCAGGGCGGCGGCGGAATCAACCGGCCGCTACGTCACGTCTTCGCTTGTGTTTCCAAGGAGGGCCCAAGGCCCTATGGTCGGACCTCTGCGACCTTCTAGAGCGGCGGAACCGGCCTTTCATGCGCATGCTCCTGGTGGAGGACAACGAGGGACTGGGCGATGCCGTCAATCGCCACCTGCGCGGCGCCGGCCATGCGGTGGAATGGGTGAAGAGCGCCGAGGACGCGGTGGAGGCCTTCGGGCTCGACACGTTCGACGCGGTGATCCTCGACCTCACGCTGCCCGGCCGCGACGGGCTCTGGGTAATCTCGCAGCTGCGCCGCGCGCGCTCCAGCGTCCCCGTCCTCGTGATGACGGCGCGCTCCGAAATCGACGACAAGGTCAGTCTCCTCGACCAGGGCGCCGACGACTACCTGACCAAACCCTTCGACCTGCGCGAGCTCGACGCGCGGCTGCGCGCGCTCCTGCGCCGCCCGGCCGGGCAGACCACCAGCGTCTCGGCCTTCGGCGACGTGACGGTGGATCTCGCCGGCCACGCGGTGAGCCGGGGCGGCGAACGGCTCGACATCGGCCGGCGCGAGTTCCGCCTGCTCGAGATCCTCCTGTCGCGGCCCGGGGTCGTCGTCGGCAAGGAGCAACTGATGGCGCAGCTCTTCTCCTTCGACGAGGCGGTCTCGATCAACGCGCTCGAACTCTACGTCTCGCGCCTGCGCCGCAAGCTGGAGGGCTCGGCCCTGGAGATCGCGACGGTGCGCGGGTCCGGCTATGTCGCGCGGGTGCGCGATGGCGGATAGGACGGTCTCGATCCGGCGTCGCGTGCTGGTCGCCGCGACGCTCCTTCTGCTGCTCGCCGCCTTCGTCCTCGTCGCCTTCATCCGCGACTATGCCGAGCGGGCGTCCGAGCGCGCCTTCGACAGCCTGCTCGGCGCCTCGGCCCTCATCATCGCGGGCGCCGTCCAGCTCGAGGAGGGCGAGGTGACGGTGGAACTGCCGCTTGCCTCCTTCTCGATGTTCTCCGGCCGCGACCGCATCTTCTACGCGGTGGAAGCGCCGGACGGCACCAACGTCACCGGCTATCCCGACCTGTCGGAGGGCCTCGTCCCCGAGGACGACAGCGAGCCGACCTTCGCCGACGCCGTCTACCGCGGCGAGCCGGTGCGCGTGGCGAGCGCCGGGCGGCTCGTCTCTACCGCGTCCGGCACGGGCTGGGCGACGGTGCGCGTCGCCGAAACGCTCGGTGAGCGGCGCGCGCTCGCCCGCGAGATCTTCCAGAACGCGCTCCTGCCGGTGGTGGCGCTCCTCCTCCTGGCGCTGGTGATCCTGTGGTTCGGCATCGGCCGCGCCTTCCGCCCGCTCCTGTCGCTGGAGCGGCACCTGCGCGCCCGCGCCCCGGAGAACCTGTCGCCCGTCGACCTGCCGGTGCCGCAGGAAGCGGTGCAACTGGTCGGGGCGCTGAACGATTTCATGGGCCGGCTGGCGCTGGCGCGCGAGCGCCTGGAGGCCCTCGTCGCCGAAGCCGCACACGAGGTGCGCACGCCGCTCGCCTCGCTGCGCCTCCAGGCCGAGGTGGCGCGCGGCGAGAGCGACCCCGAGGCGCTGCGCACCCAAGTCGCGCGCATCCACGACGAGGCGGTGCAGGCGAGCCAGCTCGTCTCCCAGCTCCTGATGGACGCGACGATCTCGCACCGCCTCGACACCGCGCCGGCGGGCGCGACGCCGGTCGGCGCGGTGGTGACCGAGGTCGTGCGACGGCTCGACCCCGACACCGCCGACCGCGTGCGCGTATCGATCGCGCCCGGCATGGCCGAGGCCTCGCTCGGCGCCGATCGCGTGGTGCTGCGCGAGATGCTGCGCAACCTCGTCGACAACGCGCTCACCTACAGCCGCGGCCCGGTGGAGATCGCGGTCGCGGCCCGCGCCGACGGGTCCGTCGGCATCGATGTCGCCGACCAGGGGCCGGGCATTGCGCCGGAGGAGCGCGAGGCCGTGTTCCAGCGCTTCCGGCGTGGCGGGGCCTCGACCGGCACCAACGGCTCGGGTCTGGGACTGGCGATCGTACGCCGCGCGGTCGAGGCCCAGCGCGGACGCATCGATCTCGAGGACCGGCCGGGCGGCGGGTTGCTTGTCCGGCTCGTGCTGCCGCGCGTCGACCTTCGCACCGGCCGCCCGGCCGCGAGAGCCCTCGCCTCGCTGGCCTTTCTTGCGATCCTGTGGTGGCCGATCGCGAGCGCGGGCGCCACCGAAGTCGTCTACCCCGCGCCGGACGGCTCCGGCGAAACACGCATCCAGATCCTCGGCGCTACCGACACGGGTCTCTTCGCCCATCTCGTGCGCGGCTTCCAGGCGCGCCGGCCCGACGTCACCGTCACCTACGAGGAGGGCGAGACGCTCGCCATCTTCGAGGCCTTCGCCTCCGGATCCCGCTCGCCGCCGGACGTGATGATCAGCTCGGCCTCCGACCTTCAGGTCAAGCTCGTCAACGACGGCTTCGCGCAGCCCTTGAACCTTGCGGGCGCTGCCAATCTCCCCGGCTGGGCGCAGTGGCGCTCCGAGCTGTTCGGCTTCTCCTTCGAGCCGGCGGTAATCGTCTACAATCCCGACATCCTCGCCGAGAACGAGGTGCCGCGCAGCCATCTGGAACTCGCCGAGCTTCTCGAAAAGCAGGCCGTGCGGCTGGCCGGCAAGATCGCGACCTACGACGTCGCGCGCTCGGGCGTCGGCTACATGCTGGCGGCACAGGACCAGTCGGTGTCGTCCTATTTCTGGCGCCTCGCCAGCGCCTTCGGCCGGGCGGGCGTGCGCCTGTCGGGGGCGAGCCCCGCGATCCTCGACGGCGTCGAGCGCGGCGATCTCGCGCTCGGCTACAACGTCCTCGGCTCCTACGCCTTCGCGCGCCAGGCGGCGGGCGCGCGCATCGGCATCGTGGTGCCCGACGACTACGTGCTCGTCGTGACCCGCTCGATGTTCGTGCCGGTCGGGGCGCAGCGCGCCGATCTCGGCGAAGCCTTCCTCGAGTTCGCGCTGTCCGACGAGGGCCAGTCGATCCTCGCCGGTCCCGCCGCACTCGGCGCCGTGGTGCCGGGGACGCAAGGAAGCTGGACGGCCGAGCGCATCGCGGCGCGCGGTCGCGGTGCCGTGCAACCGGTGCCGCTCGGCCCCTCCCTCCTCGTCGGGCTCGACCGCCAGCGCCGTGCCCGGTTTCTGGACACCTGGATGGAGATCGTTGCACCGCAATAAGGCAGGCTGGCTTCGTGACAGGTTTTTGACAGGAACCCTTTGTTAGGATGTTTCCAGACGGCCGGGGAGGCTGGATGCGACCGTGGGCGGGCTTCTCGAAGCTCTCGCCCATCGACCGGACGGCCTGGAGGGGCAAGACGGTCTTTCTGGGCAGCCGACGCGCGCCGCCACTCTCCCCGCGACCATCGTGAAGGTTTTGCAGGACGACGCGATGGAAGCGTCGCCACCAGGGAGGATCCAGCCATGAAGTCGATCATCTTCGGCGCGCTCGCCGCGCTTCTCGTCTCCACCAGCGCCTTCGCCCAGGCGCCCGCCTACGAGATCATGGCCCCGGCCTCGCCCGGCGGCGGCTGGGACCAGACCGCCCGCGCCATGCAGAACGTCCTGCAGGAGACCAAGCTCGCCAGCAACGTGCAGGTCGTCAACGTTCCGGGCGCCGGCGGCACGATCGGTCTCGCGCAGTTCGTCTCGACGAAGTCCGGCAACCCGAACGCGCTGCTCGTCGGCGGCTACGTGATGGTCGGCGCGATCCTCACCAACAAGTCGCCGGTCACGCTCGACCAGGTGACGCCGCTCGCCCGCCTCACCGGCGAGGACGAGGCCATCGTGGTCCCGGCGTCCTCGCCCTACCAGACCATCGCCGACCTCGCGAAGGCGATGAAGGAGAACCCGGGTGCCGTGGCGATCGCCGGCGGCTCGGCCGGCGGCACCGACCACATCGCGGCCGGCCTTCTCGCGCAGGCCGTCGGCGCCGACCCGAAGGCGATCAACTACATCGCGTTCTCCGGCGGCGGCGAGGCCCTCGCGGCCATCCTCGGCCAGCAGGTCGCGGCCGGCATCTCCGGCTACGGCGAGTTCGAGAGCCAGGTGAAGGCCGGCACGCTCCGTCTTCTCGCCACGACGGGCGGCCAGCGGGTGCCGGGCTCCGAGGCGCCGACGCTGAAGGAAGCCGGCATCGACATGGAGCTGCAGAACTGGCGTATGGTCGCCGGCGCGCCGGGCCTCACGGCCGACGAGCAGGCCGCCACCATCGCCAACATGCAGAAGATGGTCGACAGCCCCGAATGGAAGGCGGTCCTCGAGCGCAACAACTGGCAGAACACGTTCCTCGCCGGCGACGCCTTCAAGACCGAGCTCGCCAAGAACATCGAGGACACCAAGGAAGTCCTCACCGCGATCGGCCTCGTCCAGTAATGAGCGCCCCGTCGGACCACGTGCCGACCGAACGCCGCCCCGACCGGGCGGCGTTTGCCATCGGCTT
Source organism: Aureimonas phyllosphaerae (assembly GCF_047943035.1). Classification (NCBI taxonomy): domain Bacteria; kingdom Pseudomonadati; phylum Pseudomonadota; class Alphaproteobacteria; order Hyphomicrobiales; family Aurantimonadaceae; genus Aureimonas; species Aureimonas phyllosphaerae. The sequence continues at coordinate 339,366 of NZ_CP181348.1, forward strand.
GGGGCTGGGGATCATCGGCCTCCTCGTGCTGCTCGACGCCAGCCAGATCGGCGGCGGCGCCTATGCCCGCATCGGGCCGGCGACCTTTCCGACCCTGATCGGGTTCGCGCTCCTCGGCCTGTCCGGCTGGACCATGGTCGAGGCGTGGCGCGGCGACTTTCCCGAGCGCGACCATGACGAGTTCGCCCCGATCGTCTGGATCGTCGGCGGGCTGGCGGCCCAGCTCCTGCTCCTGACCACCGCCGGCTTCTCGATCGCCACGGGCCTCCTCTTCGCGGCGACCGCGCGGGCCTTCGGCAAGCGCAAGCTCTACGTGTCGATCCCGGTCGGCATCCTCCTGAGCCTCGCGATCTGGCTGATGTTCACGAAGGTCCTGAACCTCGCACTGCCGGCCGGCCCGCTGGAACGCCTGTTCGGCTGAGCCTCTTCGCCTCCGGCTCGGCGCCGAAGGCTTCTCCCCTCCAGCGCGCGCCTCCCGACGGATCGGCCCGCGCCCGCTCGAACCATGGGTTGCCAGCGATGGATACCTTCGCGCTTCTCGGTCAGGGCCTGGCGACCGCCGCCCAGCCGATGAACCTCCTCTACGCGCTGATCGGCGTGACGCTCGGCACCGCGGTCGGCGTCCTGCCGGGCATCGGGCCGGCGCTCACCGTCGCGCTGCTCCTGCCGGTCACCTACCAGCTCGATGCCGCGGGCTCGCTCATCATGTTCGCGGGCATCTACTACGGCGGCATGTATGGCGGGTCGACGACCTCGATCCTCCTCAACACGCCGGGCGAAAGCGCCTCGATCATCACGGCGCTCGAGGGCAACAAGATGGCCCGCAAGGGCCGCGGCGGACCGGCTCTGGCAACGGCCGCGATCGGCTCCTTCGTGGCCGGCCTGATCGCGACGCTCGGCCTCGCCTTCCTCGCGCCCGTCATCGTCTCCTTTGCGCTCTCGTTCGGCCCCGCCGAGTACTTCGCGCTGATGCTGCTCGCCTTCGTCACCGTCTCGGCGGCCTTCGGCGACTCGGCGCTGCGCGGCCTGACGGCGCTCGTCCTCGGCCTGACGCTCGGCCTCGTCGGCATCGACCTCCAGACCGGCCAGGCGCGCCTGACGCTGACCCCGATCGCTCAAGTTTTCCAGGGCATGGCCGCCGACCCCGCCGCCCCCATGCACGGGCTCTGGGCCGCGCTCGCCAGCTTCTTCGGTGGCATCTCGGCCAACCTCCTCGACGGCATCGAGGTGACGACGCTCGCCGTCGCGCTCTTTGCGATCGGCGAATGCCTCGTGGTGGCGGCCGCCGCCAACCGCACGCCGGACACGATCGAGGCGGTGAAGGGCTCGCTCTGGATGACCAAGGAGGACTGGAAGCGCTCGTGGAAGCCATGGCTGCGCGGCACCGCGGTCGGCTTCCCGATCGGCGCGATGCCCGCCGGCGGCGCCGAGATCGGCACCTTCCTCTCCTATTCGATGGAGAAGAACCTCACGAAATACCCGGAAGAGTTCGGCAACGGCGCGATCGAGGGCGTCGCGGGTCCCGAGGCCGCCAACAATGCCTCGGCCGCCGGGACGCTCGTGCCGCTCCTGACGCTCGGCCTGCCGACCTCGGCGACCGCCGCGATCATGCTGGCCGCCTTCCAGCAGTTCGGCCTCCAGCCGGGCCCGCTCCTCTTCATCACCTCGCCGCAGATCGTCTGGGGCCTCGTCGCCAGCCTCCTCATCGCCAACCTGATGCTGGTGGTGCTGAACCTGCCGCTGATCGGCCTCTGGGTGCGGCTCCTCACGATCCCCCGCCCCTGGCTCTATGCCGGCATCCTCGTCTTCGCGACGCTCGGCTGCATCGGCGCCAACCCCTCGCCGGTCGAGCTCGGCATGCTGCTGCTCTTCGGCCTGATGGGCTACATGCTGCGCCGCTTCGGCTATCCGATCGCTCCCGTCGTAGTCGGCCTGATCCTCGGGCCGATGGCCGAGCAGCAACTGCGCCGCGCGCTCGCCATCAGCCAGGGCGACCCGACGATCCTCGTCCACTCCTGGCTCGCCGTCGCGCTCCTGACGCTCGCGCTGCTCGCCCTCGTGGTGCCGATGATCCTGCGCGCTCGCGGTCGCGGCCAGATCCTGTCGCAGATGGCGGCCGACGAGGACTGACCGGGCCTCGCACGGAGCGAACGAAAAAGGGCGGCTTCCGCGAGGAAGCCGCCCTTTTCATGCATGGGTCGTTAAGGTTTCGGCCGTCAGCCGAGCTTGATCTCGTCGAAGGCGTTCGGCGCGATGCCGGCAGCCTTGAGAGCCGCGCGCGAGGGACGCTTGCCGGCCTCGGCCGCCGCCGCGCATGCAGCGATGCCACCGAAAGCTTCGGTCATGCTGCGGATCCGCTGGCCGAAGGAGCGCGTGCGGTTGTTGCGGGGGGTCATCGAGGTCGTCCTTTCGAGGTGTCTGTCTCGTTTCGATGACCAGAAGATGGGCCTTCGCCCTCCGGACTTGAAGCGTCGATTCGGCGCGTCAGCCATGCGATTTTCGCATATCGAGGCCCTCAGCCATTCTAAAGCGATTGAAGCCGTAGGCGGGAACCTATCGAGGGACGCGGCATTCCTCACGGTTCGCGTCGCATGGGTCCGGCGCTGGGGGAGCGTGAAGCGTTGGATATCGTCACTTCGCAGATGCTGCGTCGCGCCTTGCCCCTGTTCACGGCGTTGGCGATCGGCGTCCTGACGCTGTCGATCGCCGCGATCCTGACGCTCGGGCGCGAGATCTTCGTGCCCTTCGCCCTCGGCATTCTCCTCGCCTTCATCCTCGCCCCGATCGTGATCGGGCTGCAGCGCCGCCGCGTGCCGCGGATGCTGGCGATCTCGGGCGCGATCCTCGCCGCCACCCTCGCCATCGTGGCCCTCGGCTTCATCATCGCGCTGCAGATCACCTCGCTGGTCGGCGAGATCCCGTCCTACCGCCTGACGGTCCAAGAGAAGCTGCAATCGCTGTCGGCCTCCGCGCAGGCCAGCGGCAACGGCCCGTTCAGCCGGGCCGCCGTCGCGCTCGAGGAGATGGCGGCCGACATCCAGCACCTCGCGGCGCCCGCCGAGACGACGCGGGGCAACGGCGCCGACGGGACCCCGGCGCCACACCCGATCCCGGTGACGGTCGAGAACGAGACCTCACTCTTCGACACGATCGGCGCCATCGCCCTGCCGCTCCTCCAGCCGCTCGCGACCTTCGGCGTCGTGATCATCTTCGCGATCTTCATTCTCCTGCAGCGCGAGGACCTCCGGAACCGCTTCATCCGCCTCGCCGGCACCGACGATCTCCAGCAGACGACGGCCGCGATCGACGACGCCGCGCGCCGCCTGTCGAAGCTCCTCCTGTTCCAGCTCGGCGTGAACGCCGCCTTCGGCGTGGTGACTGCGCTCGGCCTCTGGCTCCTCGGCGTGCCGAGCCCGGCGCTCTGGGGCATTCTCGGCGGCATCCTGCGGTTCATCCCCTATGTCGGCGGCTTCGTCGGCGCGGGTCTGCCGATGCTGCTCGCCTTCGCGGTCGATCCCGGCTGGTCGATGGTGATCTGGACCGCCGTCCTCTATCTCGGCGCCGAGGCGCTTCTGTCCAACGTCGTTGAGCCGGTGCTCTACGGACATTCCACCGGCCTGTCGCCGGTCGCCATCCTGCTCGCCGCGACGATCTGGGCCTTCCTCTGGGGCCCGGTCGGCCTGATCCTCGCCACCCCTTTGACCATCTGCCTCGTGGTCATGGGCCGGCACGTGCCGCGCCTTGCCTTCATCGACGTCATGTTCGGCGACCGGCCAGCGCTGTCGCCGCCGCAGATCTTCTACCAACGCATGCTGGCCGGCGCGCCCGACGAGGCGATCGACCAGGCGCACGACTTCCTGCGCCAGCGCGAGCTTGCGACCTATTACGACGAGGTAGCGCTCGAGGGCCTGCGCATCGCCCACGAGGACGTTGCGCGCTTTGCGGTCGAAGGCGAGCGGCTGGAAACGCTCCAGCGCTCGACGCTCGAACTCGTCGAAGGCTTGAAGTCCGTGCGCACCTCAGCCCTCGGCGGCCGGCGCGGCAAGAAGGCGATGTCGGCGGAAGCCGCTGCCGCGGTCGATGCGGCGGGTCCCGATCAGGAGGTCACGCGCATCGTCCAGCGCCAGCAGGATCTGGCGCCGGCCTGGCGCGGCGACCGGCCCGTCGTCTGCCTGTCCGGCTCGAACGCGCTCGACGGCGCCGTCACCGCCATGCTCGCGCAGGTCCTCACCCGCCACGGTCTTCGGGCGGAGGCGGTCAGCCTCGCCTCGCTGATCCAGAACCCGCCGAGCCGCGAGGATGCCGAAGGCGTCGCGCTGGTCTGCTTGTCCTTCGTGGAGCCCCTGTCCACGGTGCACCTGAGGCAGGCGGTTCGACGCGTCCACCGTTTCGCACCGCGCGCGCGCATTCTGATCGGCATTTGGCGTCAGCGCGACCCGGCGATGCTGCAGGAACTGAAGCGCCGCGTCCATGCCGACGCTCTGGTGACGACGCTGAACGGAGCGCTCGCCGCCGCGCTCGACATGTCCGGTCAGGCGATGCACGTGCCGGCGCCGGAGACGCACGCCGCCCCCAACGTGACCGACGAGACCAAGGTCGAGGCCGCCGTCGAAGCAGTATGACTGAGGCCGCCCACAGCACAAGCCGGCACGGTTTGCGGCCGTTTGGCGGAGAGCCATCGGTGACTTGGGTTCTTGCCGTCCGGGTAACTGCCGCGCTTTAGGAGCGCCTTGATTCCCGTGAGCGTCCAGTCGATCCCGCCCGCTTCGCGCCCGCATGGAACACGCCTCGAGCCGACATGAAAAAGGGCCGCCTCCTTTCGGAAGCGGCCCTCTTCGTTGCCGGCCGGCGCCGGCAAGGCGCCGGAGTGGTCGATCAGCCCTTGTCGGGCCGCACGATGTGCACGCGTTCGGCGGCGGCGCGGCGGAAGGCTTCCGACACGTGCTGGAAGGCTTGGTGCGCCTCGTCCGACAGGGAGTAGCCATCCTCGGGCTCGAGGATGAAGGCGAGCAGCGAGCGGCCGGTCGCCATGTAGTCGGTGTCGAACTCAAAGGGCACGAGCTCGTCGCGGTTCGGCATGTTGGTGTCGATGATGCAGTGCCAGCGGCGGCCGCCAGGGGCCTGCGGCAGCTTGAAATTCACGACGTCATGATGCGCGTTGAGGACGAGGAGCATCGTCGCGTCCGAGCCGATGCGCTTGATACCCTCGGCCTGCGCCCGGCCGTCGAGAAGGACGCCGAAGCAGCGTGCGCCGGCATCGTCCCATTCCGCCTGCTGCATCTCGCCGCCCGACGGCGACATCCACGTCACGTCCTTGGCACCGATCTCCTGGTCGAACCGACCCTGCAGAAAGCGGCCGCGACGCAGCATCGGAAGCGCCTGACGCAGCATGATGAGCTTCTGGACGAATTCGGCGAGATCCTCGCCGTCCTGCGTGACGTTCCAGTCGACCCAGCCGATCTCGTTGTCCTGCGCGTAGGCGTTGTTGTTGCCCCCTTGCGTGCGGGCGAACTCGTCGCCCGCCAGGATCATCGGTGTGCCGCGCGACAGGAGGAGCGTCGCGAAGAAATTGCGCAACTGGCGGAAGCGGACGTTGTTGATCTCCGCATCCTCGGTCGGCCCCTCGACGCCGTAATTGTTCGAGAGGTTGTGCGAGTGGCCGTCGCGGTTGTCCTCGCCGTTCGCCTCGTTGTGCTTGTCGTTGTAGCAGACGAGGTCGTGCAGCGTGAAACCGTCGTGCGCGGTGATGAAGTTGACGCTCGACCAAGGCTGGCGGCCACGGTTGTTGAAGAGGTCGGCCGAGGCCGAGATCTTGCCTGCGACCGCCGGAACCTTGCCCTCGTCACCGCGCCAGTAGGCACGCACCGTGTCGCGGTAGCCGTCGTTCCACTCGGCCCAGCCCGGCGGGAAGCGGCCGACCTGATAGCCGCCCGGACCGCAGTCCCAGGGCTCGGCGATCAGCTTGACCTGGGACAGCAGCGGGTCCTGCATCGTGGCGTGGAGGAAGGAGGACTCCTCCGAGAAGCCCGTCGGCTCGCGCGCCAGGATGGTCGCGAGATCGAAGCGGAAGCCGTCGACACGCATCTCGCCGGCCCAGTAGCGAAGGCTGTCCATCACCAGCTGCATCACGCGCGGATGCGAGGTGTTGACGGTGTTCCCGGTGCCGGTGTCGTTGATGTAGTAGCGCTTGTTGTCCAGCAGGAGCCGGTAGTAGGTCGCGTTGTCGATGCCCTTGAACGAGAGGGTCGGCCCGTTCTCGTTGCCTTCGGCCGTGTGGTTGTAGACGACGTCGAGGATCACCTCGAGCCCGTTGTGGTGGAAGGTCGAGACGAGTTCCTTGAACTCGTTGACGAAGGGCGAGCCCATGTAGCGCGGATCGGGCGCGAAGAAGCCGAGGGTGTTGTAGCCCCAGAAGTTCCGCAGGCCCTTCTCGACGAGGTAGCTGTCGTCGACGAAGGCGTGGATCGGCAGGAGCTCGACCGACGTGATGCCGAGGCTCTTGATGTACTGGACGACGTCGTGGTGGGCGAGGCCCGAGAACTTGCCGCGGTCACGGTCCGGCACGCTCGGGTGGCGCTGGGTGAAGCCCTTGACGTGGGTCTCGTAGAAGACGGTCCGCTCCCACGGCACGTTCGGACGGCGATCGTTGCCCCAGGTGAAGGCCGGGTCGACGATCTGCGACTTCGGTACGAAGGCCGCCGAGTCGCGTTCGTCGAACGACAGGTCGCCGTCGGCGTGGCCGATCGTGTAGCCAAAGAGGGCGTGATCCCACTTCAGTTCGCCGACATGCTGCTTTGCGTAAGGGTCGAGGAGAAGCTTGTTCGGGTTGAAGCGATGGCCGGCGTCGGGCTCGTAGGGGCCATGGACGCGATAGCCGTAGACGAGGCCGGGGCGCGCGTCCGGCAGATAGCCGTGGAACACCTCGTTGGTGTATTCCGGCAGCACGATGCGCTCGAGCTCGGTGGTGCCGGTCTGGTCGAAGATGCAGAGCTCGACCTTCGTGGCATTGGCGGAGAACAGGGCGAAGTTGACGCCCAGTCCGTCCCATGTGGCGCCGCGCGGGAACGGCCGGCCAGCCTCGACACGTGATTTGTGGAGGCCGGGCTTCGCGAGAGTGGACGCGAAGTCGGAGGCATTCGGTTGAATGTTCAAGGGATGGATCCCGTCATGAAGTGAGACACGCCGGATCGGGAAAGGGGATGGAAGCGCATTTGGTTCCCGCACCTGCGAACCGTTTGGCGGCGTCCCCGTTATGTCCCGGCGATCAATGCGCGACGAGGAAGCGACATCTTGAAGATCCAGGACGTGATGAACCGGCACGTGGAGTTTGCCGGGCTCGACGACCCCGTGTCGGAGCTTGCCGTCATGATGGGGGATCTCGACGTCGGATCGCTGCCCATCGGCACGGCGGACGACGCCAGGGGCGTCGTCACCGATCGCGACATCCTCTATCGCGTCGTGGCGCGTGGGCTCGATCCGGCGCAGACGCGGGCACGCGACGTCATGTCGTCGCCGATCCTAGCCTGCCGTCCGTCCGACAGCCTGCAGGCCGCGATGGACCTGATGACCGCACACCGCGTCCGGCGCCTTGCCGTCACGCAAGGCGACGGGGCCGTGGTCGGCTGGGTGACGCTCGCCGACCTGTCGCGCGTGCTTCTTCTGGAGTCGGGCACGGTTCAGTCGGCGCTGCGCGAGATCACGCGCGAAAGCGCCGGTTGAGGCTGCCGACGACATTGGCCGTCAGCCCGAGGCGGGCGGCGAGATAGGTGAGGTAGGCCTGCGCGACCGCTGAGCGCTGGCCGATCACGAGAAGCGACACGGCATAGGCATGCGCCGCCTTGTCGAGCCGGCGTGCCGTATCTGTGAGGGCGCCGATCGAGACTGGCGCTGCCGTGTCGTGCTCCAGCGGCGCAAGATGCGAGGGCGTTGCGCCGAGCCGCGTCAGCGTCTCCCTCGCGCGCTCGCGCCGCGTGGCGTCCGCCCAACCGCCCTCGTCGGCTTCGAGCGCCAGCGCCGCCGCATCGACGGCGAGCGCGGCCTCCTCGGCCGAGAAGGAGCGGAAGTCGAGGGTCAGCGGAAACGAGACCTGCCGAAAGTTTGCCAGATGCGCCGACAGCACTTTCAGCGCCAGCGTCGCTTCCACGCCGTCGCGGCGCGTCGAGGTCGGCGTCGGCGCTGCGGCACCGTCCATCGCGGGCAGGTCGAGGGCCTCGAGGTTCAGGCCCTGCCCGTCGCGTGGTCCCGCCTGGCGCCCGGCCAGGCGCCAGAGCCATTCGACGCTCAAGCCTGCGCCGCCGCGGGCTGCTGCAGCAGCGCCTCGATCTGGCCGAGGAGCTTGGAGAAGTCGACGGGCTTGGCGTGGTAGTCGTCGCAGCCGGCCGCCAGCGTCTTCTCCTTGTCGCCCGACATGGCGTGAGCGGTCAGCGCGATGATCGGAATCCGGGGCATCGAGGCGTCGGCCCGCATGGTGCGCGCGGCGGTCCAGCCGTCGAGAACCGGCAGGTTCATGTCGAGGAGGATGATGTCGGGCGCCGTGCCGCGGGCCTTCTCGATGCCGTCCTGCCCGTCATGGGCCAGCACCACCTCGTAGCCGCGCCGCTGCAGGCGGCGGGACAGGAAGTCCCAGATTTCCTCGTGGTCCTCGACCAGCAGGATGCGTGTCATGATGTCGGCTCCGATGCGGACTGTCCCGTCTGTGCAGGCTGCGTTGCCTCGGCGTGCGCCCCCTGACCGACCATAACGCGGATCTGGGCCGCAAGGTCCCTGAGGTCGACATCGCCTTTCGAGAAGACGTCCTCGGCCTGACCCTGCAGGAAGCGCTTCTCGTCGGCGTTGAGATCCTTGGAGGTGAGGACGACGACGGGGATCTCGCGCCAGTCCGCCCGTTCGCGCATGGCCTTGATGAAGGCGAAACCGTCCATCTCGGGCATCACGAGGTCGAGGAGGATGAGGCTCGGGCGCTCGGTCTCCATGCGCGCCAGCGCCTCGCGCCCGTTCAGCGCTGTGATCACCTTCAGTCCCTCGCGCTCCAGCATGGTGGCGGTGCGGTGCAGGCCGTCCTCGTCGTCGTCGACCGCAAGGATCAACCCGTTGTCGCTGGTGCGGAAGCGATCGAGCACCGCCTTCAGGCGGTTCCATTCGACCGGCTTCAGAAGATAGTCCGCCGCGCCCAAGGCATAGCCGAGGCTATGCTCGTCGATGATGGTGATCATCACGACCGGGATCGCCGATACCTCGGGATCGCCCTTCAGCTCGGTCAGGACGGCCCAGCCGTCCATCTTGGGCATCGTCACGTCGAGAAGGATCACGTCGGGCTTGAGGAGCCGCGCCATCTCGAGGCCGCTGAGGCCGTCGGCGGCGGTGCGCACCGAAAAGCCCTCGCGCATCAGGAAGCGGGTGACAAGCTCGCGCGCATGCGGGTCGTCGTCGATCGCCAGCACGAGCCCCGCGCCCGCCTCCGCGGGCGGCTTGACGTCGGTCGTGTCCGGCAGGACCTCCTCGGCAGGCTTCTCGACCTCGGCGGGAATGCGGATGGTGAAGGTCGTCCCCTGCCCCTCGGCGCTGGTGACGCCGATGTCGCCGCCGAGCAGGCGGCAGAAGGCGCGGGTGATGGCGAGCCCGAGGCCGGTACCGCCGAACTTGCGCGTCGTCGATTCGTCGGCCTGCGCGAAGCGCTCGAACAGGCGCTCGACCTGCTCGGGCGTCATGCCGATGCCGGTATCGGTCACTTCGAGCCGGATCCAGTCGCCGCCGTCCTGCGGTTCGCGGCTGGCCGACAGGGTGATCGTGCCCTCCTCGGTGAATTTGGCGGCATTCGACAGGAGATTGATCAGGCACTGACGCAGCTTCACCTGATCGGTGTGCATCTCGCCGAGATCGCCGTCCTTCTCCACCGCCAGACGGTTGTTCTTCTTGGTGATCAGCGAGCCGACCGTCGAGGCCACCTCGTCCAGCACGTCGGAGAGCCGGAAGCTCTCGGCATAGACATCCATCCGCTCGGCCTCGATCTTCGACAGGTCGAGGACGTCATTGATCAGGCTGAGAAGATGCCGGGCGTTCTGCTCGATCTTCTTCAGGTCGGTGAGAAGGTGGGCCTCGCCGAGATCCTCGACCTCCTCCTCCAGCATCTCGGCATAGCCGATCACGGCCGAGAGCGGCGTGCGCAACTCATGGCTCATGTTGGCGATGAACTGCGACTTGGCGCGGTTGGCGTTCTCGGCCGCCTCCTTGGCCGCGGCAAGCTCCTGCTCGGCGGCGCGCTGCGAGGTGATGTCGGTGTTGGTGCCGAACCAGCGCGTAATCGTGCCCGTTTCGTCGCGGATCGGGATCGCCTGGGAGAGGAACCAACGATACTGCCCGTCGGCGCCGCGCAGCGGAAAACTGTCCTCCCATTTCACGCCTTCCGCAAAGCGCCGTGCCAGCTCCTGGCGCACCCGTTCGATATGGTCGGGGTGGTGGACCTTGGTCCAGCCGTGCCCGCGCATCTCCTCGAGTGTCGTTCCGGTGTAGTCGAACCAGCGCTGGTTGTACCAGTCGATGTCGCCACTGGGATCGGCGATCCAAGCGAACTGCGGGATGTTGTCGGCGATGATGCGGAACTGCTCGTTGGAATGACCGAGCTCGGCGGCGATCCGCTTCTGGTCGGTGATGTCGGTGTGGGTGCCCACCCATTCGGTGAGGCTCCCGTCCGGTCCGCGGATCGGCACGGCGCGGGCCAGCATGTCGCGCCACTCGCCGTCGTGGCGGCGCACGCGGTGCTCGATCTTGTACGTCCCCTCGCGCTCCACCGCCTCCTTCCAGGCCTTGGCGCTGCGCTCGCGGTCCTCGGGATGGAGGGCCTCGGTCCAGCCGAAACCCGAATACTGCGCCTCCGACTGGCCGGTGAACGCGGCCCAGCCTGGCTGGGCGCCGGAGAAGCGGCCGGAACTCGGCGCGGACCAGACGATTGCCGAGGTCGCCTCGATCAGCGAGCGGAAGCGCGTCTCCGAATAGGCGAGCTGCCGCTCGGCGCGCAGGCGCTTGGTGGCGTTGGTGAGGACGACGCCCGCGCCCACCGTCTCGTGCGCAATACGCCCCTCGGCGCGCAGCGGATAGATGCTCGCGAGATAGATCTGCTCGTCCGCGCCCTCGCCCGCCCGCAGCTCGACGCCGTTGTGCGTGCGGCCCCAGCGCAGGGTCTCGTCCAGCATGCGCTCCAGCATCACGCGGTCGTGCGGGAAGAGGTCGAGCAGCGAATCCGAGACCGCGACCTCGCGCTTCAGGCTGGCGCCGGCCTGCGCGAAGGCGGGGTTGAGGCGCCCGAGCCGGCCGTCGCGGCCGACGAAGCCGATCGCCACCGGCGAGTTCTCGAGCACCGCTGACAGCATGCCGCTCGCCCGTCGGCTCTCGACATGGCGGCGGAAGGCGATGACGGCGAGCGAGGCGGCCGACAGGATGGCGGCGAGAAAGGCGATGTTGGAGATCAGCGCGTCGCGATGCGCCGTCGCCTCGGCGAGATCGACGCGCTTCTGCGCGTTCGTCTGCGCGAGTCCGACCTCCATGCGGATATCGTCCATCAGCCGCTTGCCGGTGCCCGAACGCACGAGGTCGGAGGCGGCCTCGATCCCCTCCTCGTTGCGCAGGCGCACCGTCTCGGTCTCGATCGCGATCTCCTGTTCGGCCAGCTCGCGCAGGCGCGCCAGCCGGGCGGGATCGCCGCCGCCCTCCGCCCAGACATTCTCCATCCGTACGAGCTGCGCCGGCAGATCGGCGACGTTCTGGCGGAACGGGGACAGGAACTCCTCCGTGCCGGCGATGACGAAGCCGCGCGTCGAGGTCTCGATGCTGGTCATCATCGACAGGTAGCGCTCAGCCTCGGCGATGATGGCGGCATTGCCGCTCGCCGCTTCCTCGCGGCGCGTGTCCTGCCAGATGGTCCAGACGAAGGCCGCGGTCGCCAGCGCCAGCAGCAGTCCGGCCAGAACCGCCGTGCGTCCGAGGGCCGCTTGGACCGTCGCCACGCCCTTATTGCCGGATGCGATCCCGGCGCCACCTTGTGTCATGCTTGGAAGTCCCCCGAATGCGGACGGAGGCGCCGCATCCCTCGCGTAACGGCGCGCGCCGGATTTCGTTCGACGGGCACGGGCCGCCGTGCCGCTTTTTGTCGCCTTCCGCCTTACGCCGTTCCCTCCGCGAGCCCCCCATGACCCTCGACCAAGCCCTCGCCTTCGGCCTCGTCGGCCTCACCGTCGCCGGCTTCGTCTGGGGGCGCCTGCCCTACGATCTCATCGCGCTCCTCGGGCTGCTCGCCGGCGTCGTCACCGGCATCGTGCCGGTCAAGAGCGCCTTTTCCGGGTTTGCCGACGACGTGGTGGTGATCGTCGTCGCCGCACTCCTCGTCAGCGCCGCGATCGCGCGCTCGGGCGTCGTGGAGGACATCATGCGCCCGCTGATGCCGCACATGCGCACGGCGCGCCGGCAGGTCTTCGTCTTGGTCGGCGCCGTCACGCTGCTCTCGATGGTGACGAAGAACGTCGGCGCGCTCGCCATGTTCATGCCGATCGCCGCGCAGGTCTCGCGCAAGAACGGCACGTCCGTCTCGCAGCTCCTGATGCCGATGGCCTTCGGCTCGCTGATCGGCGGTCTCGTCACCCTCGTCGGCACCTCGCCCAACATCATCGTCTCGAAGATCCGCCAAGACATGACGGGCCAGCCCTTCGCCATGTTCGACTACGCGCCGGTCGGCATCGGGGTCGTGGTCTGCGGCTTCCTGTTCCTGTCGCTCGCCTCCGGCCTCATCCCGAAGCGGAAGCCGGCCGGCGGCATGGGCGAGGCCTTCGCGCTCGACGCCTACACGGCCGAGGCCGAGATCCCGGAAGGCTCGACCATCGCCGGGCGCAGCGTCGCCGAGCTGGAGGCGGCCGCCGACAACGACATCGCCGTGCGCCTCGTGATCCGCGAGCGGTTCCGACGCCATGAGCCGACGCCCGGCATGGTGCTGAAGGCGGGCGACCTCCTGCTCCTCGGCGGCGAGCCGGAGGGCATCGAGCGGGCCGTGGCGCGCGCCGGCCTCAGCCTCACGGGCGACCTGTCGACGCGCGCCGACATCGAGACCGAGAGCGTCGTCGAGGGCGTCGTGACGCCGCAGTCGCCGGCGATCGGCTCGCGTCTCGGCAAGCTGGCGCTGGAGACGGCGCACGGGGTGGCGGTGCTCGCCGTCAGCCGCTCCGGGCGGCCGATCGAGCAGCGGCTCGCAACGCTCCGCCTCCGCGAGGGCGACGTCCTCGTCCTGAAGGGAACCAGCGAAAGCGTGCCGGCGGCGCTCGCCGAGCTGCGCATCCTGCCGCTCGCCGAGCGTTCGATCGTGCTCGGCCGCTCGCGCCGCTCGTTCATCCCGCTCGGGGTGCTGATGGCCGCGATGATCCTGACCGCCGCGGGTATCGTCAGCGCGGTCGCCGCCTTCTTCGGCGCGGCCGTGATCCTCCTTCTCCTGCGCGTCATGAGCATGCACGAGGCCTACGGCACGGTGGAAGCGTCGGTGATCGTGCTCCTCGCCGCGCTGATCCCGCTGTCGGAGGCGATCCAGACCACCGGCGGCACCGACCTCATCGCGGGCTGGCTGTCGACCGCCCTGCACGGGCTGTCGCCGCTCACCTCGCTCTTCATGGTGACGCTGCTCGCCATGGCGGTCACCCCGTTCCTCAACAACGCGGCGACCGTCCTGATGCTCGGGCCCATCGCCGGCAGCCTCGCGGTGCGGCTGGGGCTGAACCCCGACCCGTTCCTGATGGCGGTGGCGCTGGGGGCGGCCTGCGACTTCCTCACGCCGATCGGCCACCAGTGCAACACGATCGTCATGGCGCCGGGCGGCTACCGGTTCGGCGACTACTGGCGCCTCGGCCTGCCGCTCTCGGCTATCGTGCTCTTCGTCGGCGTGCCGCTGATCGCACTGTTCTGGCCGGTCGGGGGCTGATCTCTCAAAGCCCGAGCTCGGCGGTGCGCCCGCTGTCCTCCAGTTCCCAGGACGCGGTCCAGTGTCCGGCGCGCCGGCGCAGCACGAGATAGTTGCGCTCGGCGGTGTAGACCGTGCGCTGGCCCGGCAGGCGCTTCAGCCGGATCGGCCGCCTCGGCAGCGGCGAGTGGCCGAGCCGCGACAGGAGTCCGAGGCCGAGACCGAGGGCCGCCGGGGGCTTGGGGTGGGTGATGCCCGAGGCGACCAGCTGGTGCAGCGACGAGCCGTCGCGCAGGCGCATCTCGCCGCGCGTCGCCAGATGGATCTCGCCCGACACGACGGTGACCGGGCCGCCGCGTTCCACCGCCTCGCGCTCGAGGCTCGAGAGAAGGCGCACCCATTCCGCCCGGTGGCCGCGGCTCTGCCACTGGTCGCGCAGGTCGTCCTCGTATTGCTGCTGGCCGGGATAGAGGTCGAGCAGCGCCTCCACCAGCGACAGGCGCGGGCCCAGCGCCGGCACGCTGGAGACGACGATCCGCCGGTCGCCGCCGGGCGCCGCCGCAAGCCCCGCCTCGAACGCCGTCCAGCCCTCGTCTCCCATGACGCGCCCCGGCGTTCGCTCCGAGCGCAGGTCGGGCAGGAGGACCGAGAAGCCGGGAAAGAGGGCGTCCTGCGAGAAGCTCGTGCCGGTCCGGTCGCGGCAGGTGGCCGGCAGCGCGGCCGGATCGGCGCCGATCTGGAACAGCACGAACATCTCGCGCGCCGCCCGGAAGAGGCCGAGCGCGACGGGGCTCTCCTGCAGGCCGACGGGATGGCTGCCCCAGCCGTCGAAGATGTCGTGGTCGTCCCAGATCATCAGCGAGGGCACGCGCGCGCCGAGTTCGGCAAAGGCCGGCTGGCGGATCAGCGCGAGATAGCGGCGGAAGAAGTAGCCGCGAACGGCCTCCTCCATATCGGGCGTCCACGCGACGGCCGGCTTCCCGTCGATGGGAAGATCCGCCCAGCGCCGCGTCTCGGCATGGGCGTCCACCGCCTCGTCGGCATAGAGCTGGTCGCCGCCGTGGAGGAGCAGCGCGAAGGGCCGCGTCCGGTGCTCGGCGGCCAGCCGCCGCCACATGACGTCGCGATCCTCGTGGCTGCGCGCCTCGTCACCGTTCTCCTGCCCGTTGCAGGAGACGAAGCCGACCGCGAGATCCCCGGAGAGGTCGGTCACGACGGGAAAGCGCCGCCCGTCCAGCCAGTAGCCCGTCTCCGGCCCGACCGGCAGCACGAACTCGGCGCCCCACACGGCGTGGCCGAAGAGCTCGGCGCGAAGCGCGAGCGGCACCGCGTCCGCCCCGTCCGCTTCCAGCCGGGGCGCCTCGGCGCCCTGCCGCGTGACCGCGACGACGCCGAGCCGGACCGCGGCCGCGTCCGCACCACGCGCATAGAGGATGGGGCCGGCGACCAGCGCCGACGCGTGCAAGGGGGTGGTGCTCAACGTCCTCGGGTTCCTCGTCCGGCCGCTTCTCGACGCCCGACATGTCGTGCGCGAGCGGGCCGCGACAAGGCTTGGGCGCGCGGCAAGCTCAGACGGCGAGCGGCATCCGGAGGCCCGTGACCGGCGTCGATGGGCGCGCACCGGCGCCGGGCGCGCCGGCCTCGGCGCCGAGGCACAGGACATCGGCCGGCGCGAAATGCACCTTCACGGTCGAGCCGAGGTTCGGGGGCGGCAGGGCCGGATCGTTGAACGTGTCGATCATCAGCTCGTCCCGGCCGAAGCGGGCGCGCAGGCGCACCACCGAGCCGAGGAAGGCGACGGACGTGATCTCGCCGCGCAGCTCGTTGGAGCGCTCGCGGCTGGGATGGAGCGACAGGGCCTCGGGGCGCAGCGCCAGCGTCACGGTGTCGCCGACCCGCGCCTCGCCGGCATGGGCCTCGATCTCCTGCCCATCGACGACGACGCGGTCCCCGTGTGCGACCTCGCCCTTGAGGAGGCCGAGCGTGCCGACGAAGGAGGCGACGAAGCGCGTGCGGGGGCGGTTGTAGATCTCGAACGGCGTGCCGACCTGCTCGATGCGCCCTTCCGACATGACGACGATGCGGTCCGACATGGAGAGCGCCTCCTCCTGGTCGTGCGTCACGAAGATCGTGGTGATGCCGAGCTCGCGCTGGAGGTCGCGGATCTCGGTGCGCAGCGACACGCGGATCTTAGCGTCGAGCGCCGACAGGGGCTCGTCGAGGAGGAGGACGCGCGGGCGCGGCGCGATGGCGCGCGCCAGCGCCACGCGCTGCTGCTGGCCGCCCGACAGCTGGTAGGGATAGCGGTCGGCGATGTGAGGCAGGCCGATGAGGCGCAGCATGTCCTCGACGCGCGAGCGGCGCTCCGCCTTCGGAACGCCGGCGACCTTGAGGCCGAAGGCGACGTTGTCGGCGACGCTCATGTTGGGGAACAGGGCGTAGGCCTGGAACACCATGCCGATGCGCCGGGCGTTGGGCGCCAGGTCGGTGACGTCCTGGCCGTCGATGCGCACGGTGCCGCGGCTCGCCGTCTCGAAACCGGCGACGATGCGCAGCATCGTGGTCTTGCCGCAGCCCGACGGCCCGAGGAAGGTGACGAACTCGCCCTTCTCCACCGCGAGGTCGAAGCCGTGCAGCACGGTGTTGGCGCCGAAGCTCTTGGCGACGCCCGCGATCTCGAGAAAGCTCATGGAACGGCCTTCGCCTTGGGTTTGAGGAAGGAGCGCGCGCGACCCGGCCCCGCGCCGCCCGCCACGTACAGAAGCACCATGCAACCCCAGGTGACCGCGAAGGCGATCATCGCGAGCGCGGCGGGCTCGTAGGCCCGGTTGGCGCCGACATTCTGGAGATAGGGGCCGAAGGCCGGGCGGTTGAGGAGGCTCGCCAGCACGAACTCGCCGATCACGATGGCGAAGGTCAGGAAGGCACCGGACAGGACCGCCGCGCGCACGTTCGGCAGGATCACTTGGCTCATGATGGTGGAGCGTTTCGCCCCGAGGCTTTCGGCGGCCTCCGTCAGGGTGCGGATGTCGATCGCCTGCAGGCCGGTGTCGACGGCGCGGTACATGTAGGGCAGCGCCAGCACCGTGTAGCCGAAGACGAGGATGACGTTGGTGCCCGCGACCGTGCCCGTGAAGGGCAGCCAGGACGAGGAGTTGTAGAGCCTCAGATACCCGAACACGAGGACGATCGGCGGGATCACCAGCGGCAGGAGGGTGATGAACTCGACCACCGGGCGCAGCCGCGGCAGGCGCAGGCGCACCCAGTAGGCCGTCGGCACGACGAGGAGCGTGCCGAGCACGATGGTCGTCACGGCGCAGATGCCGGAGAAGAGGAAGGTCTCCTGGAAGCGGTTGTCGGCGAAGACGACCCGGTAGGCCTCGAAGCTCCACTGGCCGCGCAGCATGGAGAGCGAGAACTGGAACGTCGCCCAGAGCGGCAGGAGGAAGTAGAGTGCGGCCAGAACCACCGCGATCCAGGCCAGAACCCGCGGCGCCTTCATCGCAGCCACCGCTCGGCGCGCGAGCGCAGCCAGATGTAGAGGAGGTTGGAGCAGCCGGTGATCACGATCATGCCGAAGGCGAGCGCGTAGCCGAGATTGGGGTTGTAGAGGACGTCGCCGCGGATCTGCGCGTAGAGGAGGATCGGCACGATGTTGAGCGAGGAGCCGGTCAGCGCGTAGGCCGTGGCGATGGCGCCGAAGGCGTTGGCGAAGAGGAGCAGGAAGCAGCCCATGAGGCTCGGGAACAGAACGGGTAGCGCCACCATGCGCCAGTACTGCCAGTTAGAGGCGCCGAGGATCGAGGAGGCCTCGCGCCATTCCCGCTTCAGCCCGTCCAGCGCCGGCGTGATGATCAGCACCATCAGCGGGATCTGGAAGTAGAGATAGGTGATCGTCAGGCCCCAGAAGCTCAAGAGATTGAAGCCGAGCCGGTAGATGTTGAGGCCGAAGGCCTCGTTCAGGAACCAGGTGACGAGGCCGATGCGCCCGAGCGTCGCGAGGAAGGCGAAGGCGAGCGGGATGCCGGCGAAGTTCGAGGCGACGCCCGAGAAGGTGACGACGGACGAGCGGATCCAGGACGGCAGGCCGCCGTGCACGATCGCATAGGCGAGGAAGAAGCCGAGCAGCGCGCCGAGGCCCGCCGAGGCGAGGCTGATGCGGATCGAGATCCAGTAGGCCGCCACGATCTGCGACTGGAAGAGCCCGGCGATGTTGGCGAGCGTAAAGCTGCCCGCAGGGTCCTGGAAGGCGCCGACCACGAGGTAGAAGGTCGGGGCGATCAGGAACAGGATCGCGAAGGCGAAGAACGGCACGACGCCGAGCCAGGCCAGCGAGCCTTTCCTGGCGCGCTCGGCCGGCGGCCCGGCTGCGGCGGCGACACCCGTCATGGGCTCGAGGGCCTGGACACTCAACGCGGGGACCCCTTCGCGCAGGACGCCGCGGGCGGCGTGTTGGGAGGACGATGGACCGCCGCCGCGAGGCGACGGTCCGCACGCGTGGCCGATCGGCGCTTACTGGACGTTGGCGCCCACGACCTGATCCCACTTGGTGGTGATCTCGGCCTTGGCGGCGTTCTGGTCGTCGAGCGTCGGGAACTTCGCAGCCTCGTAGGAGGCGGCCGGCGGCAGGCGGTCGAGGAGATCCTTCGGGATCTTGCCGGCCTTGGCCATCTCGTTGAAGCGGATCGGGTGGCAGTAGCCCTTGAGGTAGGTCAGTTGGCCCTCGTCGGAGTAGATGTACTCCATCCAGAGCTTGGCGGCGTTCGGGTGCGGCGCGTAGGCGCTGATCGCCTGGACGTAGACGCCGGCCAGCACGCCCGTCTTCGGCACCACGACCTCGACGGCCGGGTTGCCGTTCAGGGTGTCGCGGCTCGACAGGGCATTGTAGTCCCAACGGATCATGATCGGCGTCGTGCCCTGCGCAAGCGATGCCGGCTTGCCGATCACGGGCACGAAGTTGCCGGCCGCGTTCAGCTGCTTGAAGAAGTCGAGGCCGGCATCGGCGATCTCGGTGGCCGAGCCGTTCGGCGACTTCGAGAGACCCGCGGCGTAGACGGCCTGGATGGCCTGCGCCGAGGCGCGCGGATCACCGGCAAGCGCGACCGAGTTGGCGTAGTCGGACTTCAGGAGGTCGGCCCAGTCCTGCGGCACCTCGGACACGATGTCCTTGTTCACCTCGAAGGTGAGCACGCCGTAATAGTCGCCGTACCAGTAGCCGTCGGCGTCCTTGGCGTCGGCCGGGATCTCGTCCCAGGTCGCGACCTTGTAGGGCTGGATCAGCTTGTCGGTCTTGGCCTGCGGGCCGAAGGACAGGCCGACGTCGATCACGTCGGGGGCCTGCGGGCCGGTGTTGCCCTGGTTGGCCTTGATGGCCTCGATCTCGTCGGCGGAGCCCGCGTCGGGATTGAGCTCGTTGACCTGGAGGCCGTACTTCGCCTTGAAGCCGGAGATCATCTCGCCGTAGTTGCACCAGTCGTGCGGCAGGGCGATCGTGGTGAGCGAGCCTTCCTTCTTGGCGGCCTCGACCAGCGCGTCCATGCCCTGCGCACTCGCGCCGGTCGCGGCCGCGCCCAGCGCAAAGCTCGCGAGCACCGCAAGCGACACGCCCTGTTTCATAATCCCGATCATCCAGCTCTCCTGACGTTGTCCTGCAGTGGGCGTGCCGCGCAACCGGCGCTCAGCCATCGGCCGAGCGGGGACTATCACCGACGCGTGACAGTTCCGTGTCGCTCGCACCGGGCGGAGATGCCGTTGCGTCCGACGGCTATGTGAACGGGAAAGCGCTGGCGGAGCAAGAGGCTCAAGGTGTGCCGTCCCCGGCTTTGGCACCCTCGCGAGCGTGACACGAAAAAGCCGGCCGCGAGGGCCGGCTTCGTTCGGTGCGGTTCGGCTGTCCGGGCGCTACTGGATCTTGCGCCCGTCCGCCCGGCTCTTGATGAGGCTCGCCACCGTGGTCACCACGAGGATGCCGATGATGACCATCAGCGACTGCTCGATCTCGATGTGCATCCAGGACGGCACCTCGATCGGCTGGCCGCCGTTCAGGAAGGGCAGCGTGTTGGCCTCGACGGCGTGGACGATGAGCTTCAGGCCGATGAAGGCGAGAATCAGCGACAGGCCGATGCCGAGATAGACGAGGCGATCGAGAAGGCCGCCGATCAGGAAGTAGAGCTGCAGGAGGCCGAGCAGCGCGAAGGCGTTCGCCGTGAAGACGATGTAGGGCGCGTCCGTCAGACCGTAGATCGCCGGGATCGAATCCAGCGCGAACAGGAGATCGGTCATGCCGAGCGCGAGGATCACGATGAACATCGGCGTGAACAGGCGCTTGCCGTTCTCGATCACCCACAGCTGGTTGCCGCGGAAGTCGTCCGTGGTCGGCAGGTGACGCTGGAAGTACTTCACGATCGAGTTCGGCTCGTACTCCTCGTCGGTCGACTTCTGATGCTTCAGGCTCTCGACGATGAGCTTCCACGCCGTCCACAGGAGGAACAGGCCGAAGAGGTAGAACACCCAGGAGAAGCGCTCGATCGCCGCCGCGCCCAGCGCGATGAAGATGCCGCGCATGACGAGCGCGATCACAATGCCGATGAGGAGCGCCTTCTGCTGGTAGGCGCGCGGCACCAGGAAGCTCTTCATGATGATGACGAACACGAAGAGGTTGTCGACCGAGAGCGACTTCTCGGTGACGAAGCCGGCGAAATACTCGATGCCGTGCTGGCGGTCCCAGAAGTGCCAGACGCCCCAGCCGAACAGAAGCGCCAGGCCGACGTAGAAGGTGGACCACAGGGCCGATTCCTTGAAGGTCGGCTCATGGGGCTTTCGGACGTGGGTGAGGAAGTCGAAGACGAAGAGGGCGCCGATGGCGGCGATGGTGGCCAGCCACACCCAGGTCGGCACGACGTCGGGCGAGACGCCCGTCACGGCCGTTTGTGCCGCCGCATCCGAAAGTGTTTGCTCCAACGATCCCTCCTGAGCGCCGCCCGTCCTGGATGCGGCTTCGAAACTGAAAAAGGCCGCGAGGGCCGTGCTATCGCCTGCATAGCTGGGACGATCGCGAGACCTCGCAACTCCCCGAACCCATGCATGCGGCCGCTTAGGTGTGCAATCGCTGCCGCAATGCAACATCCCGGCGCCACAAATCTTGGCGACGGAAGAGCGCCGGAGAAACGCCCGCGCCGAAAGTCTGCGACTAACCGGTTGAATCCAAGGGATTGCGCCTCGTTACTTCGGCGCCATCACGCTTAGTTGAGACCGGCGTGTTCGCGAAGCTTGGCGATATTGTCACGGTAGCTTACTTCCGTGCCGCCGCGGTAGACCGCCGAGCCCGCGACGAACGTGTCGGCACCGGCCGCCCGGATCGCGCCGATCGTGTCGGGCGCGACGCCGCCGTCCACCTGCAGTCGGATCGGCCGGTCGCCGATCAGCGTGCGCAGGCGCCGGATCTTCTCCAGCGTCGCCGGAATGAAGCTCTGCCCGCCGAAGCCGGGGTTCACCGTCATCACGAGGACGAGGTCGACCCGGTCGAGGACGTATTCGATCGCGGTCTCGGGCGTCGCCGGATTGATCGCAACGCCGGGCTTGCACCCGAGCCCGCGGATCGCCTGCAGCGTCCGGTCGAGGTGGGTCGAGGCCTCGGCATGCACGGTGATCCCGTCGCAGCCCGCCTTGGCGAAGGCCTCGAGATACGGATCGGCCGGATCGATCATCAGATGCGCGTCGAAGAATTTGCGTGAGGCGCCGCGCACGGCCGCCACGACCGGCGGTCCGAAGGTGATGTTGGGCACGAAGTGCCCGTCCATCACGTCGAGATGGATCCAGTCCGCGCCCGCCCGGTCGACGGCGGCGATCTCCTCGCCGAGCCGCGAGAAGTCGGACGACAGGATCGACGGCGCGATGAGAATGTCGCCGCCCACCTCAGATGCCCCCGATCGGGCGCTGGCCGAACAGCGACGAGGTCTCGGTGAGGCTGGAGGGATCGGCCATCACCCGTGCGAACTCGACGACCTCCTCGCGCGAGCCGAAGACGACGGGCGTGCGCTGGTGCAGGCCGTCCGGCACGATGTCGAGGATCGGCTGGAGGCCGTCGCTCGCCGCACCGCCCGCCTGCTCGGCGCAGAAGCCGACCGGGTTCGCCTCGTAGACGAGGCGGATACGGCCGCGATCGTAGCCCTTCCGCCGGTCGCCGGTGTAGATGTAGATGCCGCCGCGCACGAAGATGCGATAGGCGTCGGCCACCATCGAGGCGACCCAGCGCATGTTGAAGTCGCGCCCGCGCGGGCCCTCCGCCCCCTCCTGGCAGCGCTCGATATAGAGGCGCACCGGCTCGTCCCAGTGGCGCGCGTTCGAGGCGTTGATCGAGTATTCCTTGGCGACGGCCGGAATGTTGAGCGGTCCCATGCGCGTGAAGACGCCGGTTTCGGGCGACCAGCCGAAGGCGTGGGTGCCCGCTCCCAGCGTCACCACCAGCATCAGGCGCGGGCCGTAGACGAAGAAGCCCGCGGCCAGCTGCGCGCGGCCCGGCTGGCGGAAGACGCCCGCGGGATCGGCGCGGTGCGCGTCGGTGACCGGCAGGATCGAGAAGATCGTGCCGATCGATACGTTGGTCTCGATGTTGGACGAGCCGTCGAGCGGGTCGATCGCCATGGCAAGGCTCGCGCCCTCGTTCAGCACCACCGCCTCGTCCTGCTCCTCCGAGCCGTAGAAGGCGACGGGCGCGGCGCGCGCAGCCTCGAGGAACAGGCGGTCCGCCTCGCGGTCGAGCACCTTCTGGATGTCGCCGCCGCCGTTGGGATCGCCCGCTGGGCCCGTGGCCGCGCCGGCATCCCCGGTCGCACCGGTCGAGATGAGCCGCTGCAGCGATCCGGCGGCCTCGGCCAGCCGCTCGATCAGCGCGGCGACGTCGCGCTGCCGGGGATCGGCCGCCGCATGGGCCTCGAGATACTGGGTCAGCGTGCTCATGCGTCCTCCATCGAAACCGTGATCGGCCCGGATTAGCGGATGGGACACGCCCGCGGCAAACGGAAAGCGGCCCTCAGCCGTCCGAGGGCAAAAGGGGCGCGCGGCAAAGCGCTGCGAGATCGGCCGAACCCGTGCAGAAGCAGGCGATCCGCAACTCCTCGATCACCTGCGTGAAATGGGCGACCACCGCCTCACTCGAGCGGTCCGCCGCGGGCAGTCCGGCCGCCGCCTGGCCGACGAGGTCGGCGCCGAGCCGAATCGCGCGCGCGGCATCGAGGCCGTTGCGCACGCCCCCTGAGCCGATCACCACGGCCTCGGGACAGGCAACTCGGACGTCCCGGATGGCGCGGGCGGTCGGAATGCCCCAGTCGGAGAACAGGAGCGCGGCGGCGCGTGCGCGCGGGTCGCTCGTCCGTTCGGCCTCGATCGCCGCCCAGCTGGTGCCGCCTGCGCCCGCGACGTCGATCGCCGCCACCCCGGCATCGACCAGCCGGCGTGCGAGCCGGCCGGAGATGCCAGCACCGACCTCCTTGACCACGACCGGAAACTCCACGGCCTCGACCAGCGCCGCGATCGCGGCGAGGACCCCGCTCCAGCGCCGGTCGCCGCCCGGCTGCAGGGCCTCCTGCAGGGGATTGAGGTGGACGATCAGCGCGTCGGCCTCGATCATCGCGACGGCGCGCCGCGCCTCGTCCGGCCCCCAGCCCGCGACGAGCTGCGCCGCGCCGATATTGGCGAGGATCGGCGCGTTCGGCGCGCGGCGGCGAAGGTCGGCGTCGAGCCCGCCCGCGCCCCGCCCTTCCAGCGCGATGCGTTGCGAGCCTACAGCAAGCGCAAGGCCGAGGTGATCGGCGGCCTCGGCAAGGCGCGCATTGATCGCGCCGGCGCGCTCCGGCCCGCCGGTCATCGAGGAGATGAGGATCGGCGCGCGCAATGTCCGGCCGAGAAACCGCGTTCCGAGATCGATCGCGTCGAGGTCCACCTCGGGCAACGCGACATGCTCGAAGCGCACGGCGTCGAAGCCGGTCTCCGCCTGGCGTCCCTTGAGGCGCGGCGACAGGACGATGTCGAGATGATCGCCCTTGCGCGCGGCGATGCCGCCGGTCTCCTCGCCCATGCCCGTCCCGTTCCTCGTCCCACCGTCCAATCGAGCCTCCCGCATGCCACCGACGGCACCGGCGCGCTCTACGTCGATTCGTCGCATTCCGTCCCGCTCCCGGCCCGGCGGGTTCCAGTGGCGCGGCCCCGTGCTACAACTTCGTACAGAACTCCGCCCACGGTGACATCAGGGATGTCCCGCGCCGAAAGTGACGAAGACGCGATGACCCTTTCCACCGACGGCCCGAACACCCTCCTTCTTGCCCGGATCGAAGCGCGGCTGGCTGAGCTCGTGCCCGTGGTCCTGGCGGGCCAGCAGGGGCTGGAGGCGGCGATGCGCGACAGCTTGCTCGCGCCGGGCAAGCGCCTGCGCCCGCTGATCGCGGCGATCGTGGCGCAGGATCTCGGCGGCCCGCTCGACGCCGCGCTCGACGCCGGCTGCGCGGTGGAGATGGTGCACGCCGCCTCGCTGATTCTCGACGACCTGCCCTGCATGGACGACGCGGCGCTGCGGCGTGGCCGCCCGGCGATCCACCGCGGCCATGGCGAGGACGTCGCAGTGCTGGCCTCGATCGCCATGCTGACGGAAGCCTTCGCCGTCCTGTCGCGGATCGAGGGGCTGGCGCCCGAACGGCGCAACGCCGCCGTCGGCGTCCTTGCCTCGGCGGTCGGCTCGCTCGGCCTCGTCGGCGGCCAGTACCAGGACCTTCGCGGCGGCCGGGGTCCCCGGTCGGCGCAGGACATCGGCGACGCCAACGGACGCAAGACCGGCGCCCTGTTCCTGTCGGCCGTCGAGCTCGGCGCGATCGTGGCCGGCGCGACGCCGGGCCAACGCGCGAATCTCTCCGCCTTCGCGGGCGAACTCGGCCTCGCCTTCCAGTTGATGGACGACCTCCTCGACCTGACGTCGGACCCGGCCGCGATCGGCAAGGATGTCGGGCGCGACGCCGGCAAGTCGACGGTGGTGGCGCTGGTCGGCGTCGAGCGCACGCAGCGGCTGGTGGAGCGTCACATCGGCACCGCACGCGCCCATCTCGAGACCGTCTTCGGCGCCAGCTCGCGCCTCGATGCCCTGGTGGTGCGGCTGGCGGGCCTCGGCCGCCCGCCGCAGCCGGCCGCGCTTCCGCCGGCGATCGAGCAGGAAGGCGGTCGCCGCTGACCGGCCGGGGTCGCGACACGCCGGATCGTACCTGCGACTGACCGTTCGGATTTTCCGACACACGCTACGGTTTCTTTCAGATCGGCATGACAATGATTGGCTGTCAACGGAGAGCCGTTCATGGTCCTGTCCACATGCCTCGTCCTGGAACATCAGCTGACGCTGCTGCTCCTTGCGGCCATCGTGTGCGCCAGTGGCGCCTTCGTCACCATGACGCTATTCGTGCGCAGCCGCTCGTTCGACGGGCGGGCGCGGATCGGCTGGCTGTTCCTTGCGGCGATCAGCACGGGCATCTCGACCTGGACGACGCATTTCGTCGCGATGCTCGGCTACCGCCCCGATGTTCCCGCGACGTTCGACCCGCTGCTCACCGTCCTGTCCACGCTGGTCGCGATCGCGGGCTCCGGCATCGCGCTGGCGCTGGCGGGCCGCGTGCCGACGCGGATGCGCACGCTCGCAGGTGGTGCCATGCTCGGCGTGTCGATCACCGGCATGCACTATCTCGGCATGTTCGGGTATCAGGTCCCGGGCGTCCTGCACTGGGACGGCTTCGCGGCGGCCTTGTCGCTCGCCGCATCCATCGCCTTCAGCACCGGCGCCCTGTGGACGCTCCGCGGCTCGGCCGGCCTGCGCCGCGAAGCGCTCGCGGCCGGGCTTCTGGCGCTCGGCATCATCACCCTCCACCTCTCCGGCATGCAGGCGCTGACGCTGACGCCCATCGCGAGCGAGACGACGGCGGCCGGCGTCGGATCGACCGGCATGGCGCTCGCGATCGCGATCGTGGCGCTGCTCATCGTGGGCACCGGCCTGTCGACCTCGATCATCGACATGGACGAGCGGACGCGGGCGGACCGGTCGCTTCTCGACATGGCCTACCGCGATCCCCTGACCGGCCTTCCCAACCGGCGCGCGCTCCAGCTCAAGATGGACCAGGCGCTGGCCGAAGGCCGCTGGTTCAAGCTGATGATGATCGACCTCGATCATTTCAAGGCGATCAACGACACCTACGGCCACGCGACGGGCGACAAGCTCCTGTGCGAAGTGTCGCGGCGCTTCCAAGCCTCGATGGGTCCGGGCACCTACGGCTACCGCATCGGCGGTGACGAACTGGCGGCGCTCGTCTTCGACAACCCGGAATCGGCGGCGCAGATGGCGCACGAGTTCGGCGCGGCGCTGCGCGAGCCGATGGACATCGACGGACGCCAGATCCTGTCGGGCTGCTCGATCGGCATCTGCAGCATCGAGAATGCCGAGGATGCCGAGACGATCACGCGCTGGGCCGATGCGGCCCTCTACGAGGCCAAGCGTCGCGGCCGCGGGCAGGTTGTGCGCTTCACGCCCGGCATGCGCGAGGCCGACCGCCAACGGGCCGAGTTGGAGAGCGATCTCCAGTCCGCGGTCGAGCGCGACGAGTTCCGCCTGCACTTCCAGTCGATCGTCAACCCCGAGACGCTTTCCATCCTCGGATACGAGGCGCTCCTGCGCTGGACGCATCCGGTGCGCGGGCCGGTGTCGCCGGCCGAGTTCATTCCCCTGGCCGAAGCCTCCGGCGCGATCGGTCCCATCGGGGAGTGGGTCCTGAAGGACGCTTGCCTGAAAGCGTCCGCCTGGCCCTCGGATCTCTATGTCGCGGTGAACGTCTCGGCACTGCAGCTGCGCTCGGCGCGGTTTCCGGCGCTGGTCGCACGGATCCTGGCTGAAACCGGCTTGCCGCCGCAGCGCCTGACGATCGAACTGACGGAAACCGCGATCGTGGCCAACCACGACGAGGTCGCCGCCATCCTGAACGCGGTGCGTGCCCTCGGGGTCAGGGTCGCCATGGACGACTTCGGCACCGGCTTCTCGTCCCTGTCCCACCTCCGGCGCCTTCCGGTCGACGTGATCAAGATCGACCGCAGCTTCGTCACGTCGGCGGAAATCGACCGCAACTCCATGGCGGTCCTGAAGGGCATCGCGCAGATGGGCCGCGACATGGAGATCGCGATCGTCGGCGAAGGCGTCGAGACGCCCGCCCAGCGCGACATCCTGCGCCGCATCGGCTGCGACGGGGCGCAGGGCTACCTGTTCGGCAAGCCGACGCCCTTCGTTCTGCCGACGACGCCGATGCTGGCCCGCGCCGTCTGACCGCGAGGCGTCAGCGCGGCCGCGTCCACAGGAGCGGCGAGCGCGGCGCGGTCCCGCCCGCGCGCAGCACCATCGCCGCGCCGCGGCCGATCTCGGCGATCTTCTCGCCGGTCGTCGTCGACACGCGCTCAGGGAGCGGCTGCGGCCCGATGGCGACGAGCTTCAACCCGATCCGCCGATAGACCCCGTGCGCGGTGCCGACCGCCCAGGCGGAGCGGCGCGGCAGGGCGTCGATTCCAATTCGCGCGGAAGCGTAAAAGGGCTCCGCCGCCTCGACCAGACGACGCCGCAGCCGGAACACCGCCTCGGCGCGCCGCGGATCGGTGAGATCGGCGACGTCGAGCCCCTCCTGGGTCAGCCAGTCGAGCGGCAGGTAGACGCGGCCGGCCACCGCGTCGTCGACGACGTCGCGCGCGATGTTGGTCAGCTGGAAGGCGAGCCCGAGGTCGCTTGCCCGGTCGAGCACGGCCTCGTCCCGGACGCCCATGATCCGCGCCATCATCACGCCGACGACGCCCGCCACGCGCCAGCAGTAGACGAGGAGTTCGTCGAGGGTGCGGTAGCGCACCTCGTCGACGTCCATCGCAAAGCCCGCAAGATGCTCGGCCGCGTCCGAGCGGGGAATGGCGTGCCGCCGCACGACTTCGGCGAGCGCCGCGAACGCGGGATGCAGGCCTTGCGTGCGCCCTTCGAAGGCGGCCTCCGTATCGGCCCGGAGCGCGGCGATGCGCTCATGCGCCGGGCGCTCGTCGAGGTGGCGGACGGCCGATCCCGCCTCCTGCCCGTCCACCACGTCGTCGCAGTGCCGGCACCAGGCGTAGAGCATCACGACGCTCGAGCGCGTCTTCCGGTCGAAGAGGCGCGAGGCGGCGGCGAAACTCTTCGATCCCTTGGCGATCGACGCGGCCGAGACGGCCGCGAGGTCAGGCTGCCTCATGCCCGAGAATCAGACCCGCCGTCGCCTTGGCCGAGCCGACGACGCCCGGCACGCCGGCGCCCGGATGGGTCCCGGCGCCGACGAAGTAGAGGTTCGGGATCCAGTCGTCGCGATTGTGCGCGCGGAACCAGGCGGACTGCGTCAGCACCGGGTCGAGCGAGAAGGCCGACCCGTGATGGGCGTTGAGTTCCGACACGAAGTCGTTCGGTGTGAAGATGCGCTGGGTGACGAGGTCGGCGCGCAGGCCCGGCATGTAGCGGGCCTCGAGATAGTCGAGGATGCGGTCGGCATAGCGCGGCCCCTCGACCGACCAGTCGATCGGGGCGTTGCCGAGATGGGGCACCGGCGAGAGCACGTAGTAGCTGCCCATGCCCGGCGGGGCGAGCGACGGGTCGGTGGCGCAGGGGCTGTGGAGATAGAGCGAGAAGTCGCCCGCCAGTTCGCGGCCCTTGAAGATCTCGTCGATCAGCGCCCGGTAGCGCGCCCCGAAGAGGACCGTATGGTGCTGCAGCTGCGTCTGGTGCCGCTTCAGGCCGAAATAGAGGACGAAGAGCGACATCGAGAAGCGCTTGCGCTTCAGCTTGGCGGCCTGCGCCGCGCCGCGCGTCGTGCCGCGCAGGAGCTTGTCGTAGGTGTGGACGACGTCGGCATTCGAGGCGACGATATCGGAGTCGAAGGTGCGCCCGTCATGCAGCACGACGCCGGTCGCGCGCCGCCCGTCCACCTCGATGCGCGAGACCTCGGCGTTGAGTTCGATCCGCCCGCCGATGTCGGTGAAGAGCTTCACCATGCCCTGGATCAGCGCGCCGGTGCCGCCCTTCGGGAACCAGACGCCCCATTCGCGCTCCAGCGCGTGGATCAGGGCGTAGATCGAGGAGGTCGCGAAGGGGTTGCCGCCGACCAGCAGCGAGTGGAACGAGAAGGCCTGCCGAAGCTGGTCGTCCTTGATGAACTCCGACACCTTCGCATAGACCGAGCGCCAGGCCTGGAGCTTGGCGAGCTGGGGACCGGCGCGCACCATATCGCGGAACTGCAGGAACGGCACGGTGCCGAGCTTGAGGTAGCCCTCCTCGAAGACAGCCCTGGAATAGGCGAGGAAGCGGCGGTAGCCCTCGACGTCCTCGGGGCTCTTCGCGCCGATCTGCCGGTCGAGCTCGGCCTGGTCGTTGGCATAGTCGAACGCGTAGCCGTCCTCCCAGCAGAGCCGGTAGAACGGGCTGACGGGCAGGAGCGTCACGTAGTCCGACAACTTCTTGCCGGCCGCCTCATAAAGCTCCTCGAGCGCCGACGGATCGGTGATCACGGTCGGACCGGCGTCGAACACGAAGCCCTGATCCTCGTAGACGTAGGCGCGGCCGCCCGGCTTGTCGCGCTTTTCCAGAAGCACCGTCTGGATGCCGGCGGCCTGAAGCCGGATCGCCAGCGCCAGTCCGCCGAAGCCCGAACCGATGACGATCGCGGACCGGGCGGGCGGGGGTACGTGCTTCATGCGGTTTCCTTGGGACGGCGGGCGGCGAGGACCCGGAGGGCGCTCAGGACCGGAACCGGGGGCTTGCCGGCGAGAATGCGCACCTTGTCGCCAAAGTCCAGCCGTGCGGCATAGAACCGCGCCACCAGATCGTCCGGCAGACGATGGAAATGCTCAAGGATCCGGTAGCGCTCCTCCGGCCGTCCGGCCTGGAACAGGAGGCGGTTCAACATCCGGAAATAGCTGCGGTCGGACCAGATGTTGCGCGCGTGGGCATCGAGGAGACGCGACAGGCCTTGCGGCGAGACGTCCGGCGCGCGCGAGACGAGATCGGCGACATGGACGGCGTCGGGCAGCGAGTAGCCGGTGGTCGGGTGGAACAGCGCGTGGGCGAGGCCCACCGTCGGCATGCCGCCGGCGGCCGCGATGAGGGCGTCGATGTCGCCGCCGAGCGCGATCGGCAGGATGCCGTGCTCCTCGCGCACGAGGCGCCCCTCGCCCCAGTTCGCCGCCGCGGCATAGTCGGCGAGATGCCCGCGCAAGGTCTCGACATCGAGATCGCCGCGGTCGGCATAGTAGGTGTCCTCGACGAGAAGGCGCGTCGGCGAGAACGGCAGGAGGTAGACGAAGCGGTAACCGTCGCGCTGGGGTACGGTGGCATCCATGATCACCGGACGCTCGACGCCGTGCGGGCGGTCGAACTCCCATTCCTGGCCGAGGAACTTCTGGAAGCCGAGGTCGAGATGCGGGCTCTTTCGCGCGCCCCGCCCGTCGATCACGGCGCGCGCGGTCAGCGTGCGCTGGTCGGCGAGCGTCACGCCGGTCGGGGTGACCGCCACCGCCGGAACGCCGGTCAGGAGGCGCTCGCCGAGCCGCGCGGCGATCACCTCGCGGAAACGCTCCGACGAGACCGAGGCGTAGCCGGTTGCAAAGCGGCGGCGCCGGCCGGGAAAGCGCACGTCGTAGTCGGCCCAGCGAGCCGAGACGAGCGGGGCGACCCAGTCCTGTTCGGCGGTCGACAGGTCGCCGTCGTGGAAGCTCCAGGTGTGGTTGCCGCCGAGCGCCTCGCCGCCCTCGACGACGAGGACCTTGAGGTCCGGCCGCCGCATCGCGAGGCGATAGGCGATCAGCCCGTTGGCGAGGCCGCCGCCGAGGAGAATGACGTCGGCGTCGAGGCTCATGCCACCTCCCGCGCGAGAGGCGGCCAGGTGGTTACAAGGGCATGCGTCACCCAGGCCTCGACCGCCTCGGCCGCACGCGTCGCGCCCCCCGCCTCGCCGATCGCCGCGCCGATAGCGGCGGCCTCCGAACGGAATTCCGCCTCGCCAAGAAGACGCACGAGCGCGCGCTCCACCGCGTCCGGCGTCAGGCGGCGACGCGAGAGCTTCAGCCCCGCGCCGTGGTGGACGAGACGGGCGGCGACGCCCGGCTGGTCGTAGGCGATCGGGATGGCGAGCGCCGGCACGCCGGCTTCCATCGCGTCGAGCGCGGTGTTCAGCCCGCCATGCGTCACGCAGACGCTCGCCGCGCGCAGCATGGTGCGCTGGGGCAGGAAGTCGGTCACGAGATCCGCATCGATGGTGGCCGCCTCCCGTGCCGTCAGACGTCCGCAATGAGCCACGACCAGACCGAGGTCAAGCCGGCGGCAGGCCTCGGCGACCACCCGGAAGAGACCGACGCGATGCCCCTGCAGCGTGCCGAGCGAGGCGAAGACGAGCGGCCGGGCGGGATCGGGCACGAACGGCAGCGGCGCCTGCCCCTCGCCGGGCGAGCGCAACGGCCCGACGCCGAGGATCCGCCGCGCGCCGCCATAGGGAAAATCGAAGGCGGGCAGCGTCTGCGAGATCGTGCCGAGCGGCGACAGCCAGTCCTCCAGGCCCCCGAGCGGCTGGAGGCCGAGCGAGAGGGCGCAGCGACGAATCGTCTCGGCCTGCCGGCGCATCAGGAGGCCCGCGACGTAGCGCCCGCCGCGGTTGCGCTTCAGCCCGTCGACACTGTCGTCGAACGGCCAGTCGAGATAGGGCGGCGGCAGGGCCGCGTCGGGATCGATCGGCAGCGCCGAGGCGAGCGACACGAAGGGCAAGCCGAGATGCGTGGCGAGAAGACCGGTCGCCGGCTCCATCTGGTCGCCGACGAGGGCTTCGACGCCGGCCTCGCGCAGAACCGCCACGCCGCCCGATACCAGTCCTTGCGTCCGCTCCGCGCTCTCGGCCACCGTACGCAGGATGCCGAAGAGGCCGGTGGAGCCGGCCCTCGCCGTCGGACGCGGCGCTGCGCCCAGCCCCGCCTCTCGGACGTCCCACGGTCCGGCGCGCACCATCTCGCCGCAGCCCGCGTTCATCAGGAAGGTCGAGCGATGGCCGCGCTGGGCGAGCGCCAGCGCAAGAGCCTCGAACGCGCGCGCATGGCTCGGAAACGGGGGGCAGACGAGGCCGAAATGCAAAGCGATATGCCGAGGTTGGTGCGGGCGACGACACCACAGATAGCGTGAAACGCCCGAAGGGCGACGCACAAGACTGTGGACGGCACGCGAGCCGTCGCAACCTGTAGCCATGGCCGCGCGTTCAGCCGCCATGACAGACATGGCCCCACGCCCCGCCGACCGCGCCTCGAACGTGCTTCTGTCCACGAAGGCGGGGCAGGTCATCGTGGGAGCGGCCATCGTCCTCGTGATGGCCGGCATCCTCGACCTGATGGGCCGGCCCCTGGTCTGCGACTGCGGCACCGTTCGGCTCTGGGACGGCGACCCGCACTCGCCGGGGTCCTCGCAGCAGTTCTCGGACTGGTATTCCGCTCTGCACGTCGTCTTCGGCATCGGCCTCTATCTGGCGCTCCACCGCGTCAGGCCGCACTGGCCGACGCGCTGGCTCCTCCTCACCGCCCTCGCCTCCAGCGCCGTCTGGGAGGTCATGGAGAACTCGCCCTGGATCATCGCGATGTTCGGCCAGGCGGTCGGCGCGCCGGAGTACCACGGCGACAGCGTCTTCAACGCGCTCGGCGACACCGTGTTCGTGGCGCTCGGCTTCCTCGCCGCGCGGGCGCTTCCCCTGAAGGGCACGATCGGGCTGGCGCTCCTCCTCGAACTCGCCATCGCGCTCGCCATCCGCGACGGCTTCGTCCTCGGCACGCTGCGGCTTCTCGGGGTTTCCGTGCCGCCGGTCTGAGCCTCAGCGGGCCTTGGCGAACATCCAGCAGTCGCGCGGCGTATCCTCGATGTTCGGATGCACCATCCAGCGCTTGAGAAGCCCCTCGCGCTCGAGACCCGCCTTCTCCATGACGCGCGCGGACGCCACGTTGTCGACGTCGCAGGTGGCGCCGATGCGCCAGACGTCGCGCTGCTTCATCGCCCAGGCGACGACTTCGGTCAGCGCCTCGGTCATCAGGCCCTGGTTCCACGAGCGGCGCGACAGGACGTAGCCGAAGCCGATGCGGCCCGGCACGTCGCGCCGGATCGTCAGCGCTCCGCGCAGCTGCCGGTCGCGCCGCCCGAGAAGCGTGAAGGTGCGCGACGTCTCGCTGGCGATGCAGCCGGTGATGAACTCCTCGGTCTCGCGCACCGAGGTGTGCGGCGCCCAAGTCAGGTAGCGCGTGACCTCCGGGTCCTGCGCGTACTCGTCGAAGATCGCGCCCGTGTCGCCAAGGGCGATGGGGCGGAGGATCAGGTCTTCGGTCCAGAGCGTCTCGGGAAACATGGGGCCCTTCTGGCACGGATCGCGGGCGGGGACGAGCCCTTGCGGACCCGCGCCTTATTTCACCCGGCGCAGGCGCGGCGCGGCGCTGGCCCCGCGCGGCTTGGCACTGCCCGCGCCCGTTCGCCAGTTGTTGCCGGCGATGGTCACGACGCGGTTGCCCCGGAAGTCGGTCTCGGCCGCGATATAGCCGCGCTCGGCCATCCAGGTCAGAAGGAAGCGCCCGCGCGAGGGCGAATGGCTGCCGTAGGCGCGCGCCAGCACCTCGTCGCCGGGGCAGGGCTCGGCGTCGCGCGCCGCCTTCGCCAGAAGGAGATAGACCCCCTGCATGTCCTCCGGCAGCTCCTCCGAACGTGCCACGACCTCGGCCCAGGCTTCATCCTCGCCGTCGGCCCCGACCCCGGCGCGCGCCAGCGCGAGCTTGCGCCGGAAGGAGGCCAAATCCAGCGCGCCCGGTGACAGGCGCTTCAGCCGGCAATGGGTCAGGAAGTCCTGATAAAGGGTCTGGACGGGGCGGAACGCGGCTTCCGGATCGGCCATCAGCTCGGTGAAGATCGCATCGATCCGCTCCTGGCGCTCGGCCAGCGTCTCCTCGTCCTCCTCCGGCTCCTCGTCCGGCGGCGCGGGCGCGGCAAGGCGCGGCGCGGAGACGCGTTCCAGAAGCTCGCGCGTCGCCACCGCCGGCTCGCGCCGAACCGGCGCCGGCAGGGCGACCGGCTCGTCCGCGCCAGCGGTGAAGATGAGGTCGGCCATCTCGGCCGGGCTCGCCTCGGGCAGCGCCATCAGCACCGGGCGGCCCGAGCGCCCGGCCGTCTCCACGGGACCGATCCGCAACGGGATGGGTTTGCGCGACAGCGCCGGCCCGAGCGCCACGAAATGGCCGGGCTCGAGATCGCGGAAGCGCTCGGCCTGCCGCCGGTCCATGCCGAGAAGATCGGCGGCGCGCGCCATGTCGATGTCGAGAAAGGTGCGGCCCATCAGGAAGTTCGAGGCTTCCGCCGCCACGTTCTTGGCGAGCTTGGCGAGGCGCTGCGTCGCGATCATGCCGGCGAGCCCGCGCTTGCGGCCGCGGCACATGAGGTTGGTCATCGCGCCGAGCGAGATGCGACGCGCCTCGTCCCCCACTTCGCCGGCGATCGCCGGCGCGAAGATCTGCGCCTCGTCCACCGCGATCAGCATCGGGAACCAGTGGTGCCGGTCGGCGTCGAACAGGCCGTTCAGGAAGGCGGCGGCGCAATTCATCTGCACCTCGGCGTCGAGCCCTTCGAGGTTAAGGACGACGGAGGCGCGGTGCTGGCGGATGCGCGTCGCGATGCGGGCGAGCTCGGCCGGCGTCCGGTCGGCATCCACCACGACATGGCCGAACCGGTCGGAGAAGGACACGAAGTCGCCTTCCGGATCGATGATCGCCTGCTGCACCCAGCCGGCGCTCTGCTCCAGGATGCGGCGGAAGAGGTGCGACTTCCCCGAGCCGGAATTGCCCTGCACCAGAAGGCGCGTGGACAGGAGCTCCTCCAGGTCCATCTCCGCCGGCTCGCCCGTGGCGGTCGTTCCGAGATCGACGGCGACCTTGGTCAAACGGCTTCACTCCGAGAATGCGAACGGCCCCGCACGGCTCAGCGCACGGGCCCGCGATGTTCATGGTCGAGGAAGCCCTAATCTAGCGGAGCGGGTCCCCGATCAGGAGCCCGCGCCGCCCGGCGTCCACAGTTATCGCTGGTTGCCCAGCCACTTGTCGTAGTCGGACACAAGGAGGTGCAGCGGTGCCTCGTCCTCCTCGATCTCGGCGAAGCGCCCGATCGGCTCGGCGAAGACGTTGTCGGTCAGGTCGTCGTTGACGGTCGAGACCTCGCCGATGAGGACGTCCCCGCCCTCGCCCCAGAAGGCGTGCCAGTCGGTGCGCGGCATCAAGGTCACGCTCTCGCCCGGCGACAGACGCAGGATGTCGCCGCCCTTCATCTGGCGCCGCATGCCGTCGGTCACGACGTTGACCGGCAGCGACTTGTCGATCTCGCCGTCCGGCCCCGCCGTGTAGAGCTTCAGCGCCAGCGTCGCCCCGCCCCGGTTGATGATGTCCTCGGCCTTGAGATCGTGCCGATGCATCGGCGACAGCTGATCTTGCCGCGAGATCATGATCTTCTCGGCGTAGAGCATCCCGCGCCCCGCCTTCAGGTCGGCATTGTCGCCGTTGCGCGTCGTGAACAGGAACAGGCCGAGATTGTCGAAGTCGCCTCGTCCGTAGTCCGTGATGTCCCAGCCGAGCCGCCGATCGACGACCGCCTGGAGGTCCGCCTGCCGCGCCTGCATTTCGGCCGGCGAGAGATAGGCGAACGGCGGCATCACGTATCCGAACGAGCGGATGAACTCGTCGCTCTGCCGGATGATCTCGTTGACCCGCGATCTCTTCATGCTGCCCTCCTCCGGCACGCTCTCGTCGCCGATGCCCTAGCACGAGACGGGGCCGGGGCGAGAGGGGCGTGGCGTCGATAGCAGGGGCGCTGCCCCTGCACCCCGTCAGGGGAAATGATTTCCCCTGAACCCCTCCTCATTTGAGGCTTGTCCGAGATCGGAACGGGCCAACGGCCCGTCCCGATCTCGGAAGAGGTCATAAACGAAAAGAAGGGTTCGGGAATTCTTTCCCGAGCGGGGCTCGGGGCGGCAGCCCCGCCAACCCACGCGCGCGCCCTCACCCCAGCGCGATCTCCGGCACGTAGGCCTTGGCGCGGTCCATGTCGGCGTGGAAGGCTTCGCGCTCGCGCGCCTGGGCCTCCGGGTCCGGCAGGCGCAGGATGTAAGCGGGGTGGACGGTGACGAGGAGCTTGGTGGTGCCGTCGGGCAGGTCGATGAGCTTGGAACGCGTGTCGCGGATCGTCACGGTCTTGCCCAGCACCGATGCCGCGGCCGTGGCGCCCAGCGCCACGATGAGCTTCGGCTTGATGAGCTCGCGCTCCTGTTCGAGCCACCAGCGGCAGACCTTGACCTCGCCCATGTTGGGCTTGGCGTGGATACGCCGCTTGCCGCGCGGCTCGAATTTGAAGTGCTTCACGGCATTCGTGACATAGGCCTGGGAGCGGTCGATGCCGGCGGCGGCGAGCGCCTCGTCGAAGACCTTGCCGGCCGGGCCGATGAAGGGCTCGCCCGCCAGATCCTCCTGGTCGCCCGGCTGCTCGCCGACGAAGATCACGGGTGCATCGGCGGGACCCTTGCCGAAGACGGTCTGGGTCGCGGGCTCCCAGAGTGGGCAGGCCTTGCAGTGCTTTGCCTGTTCGCGGGCCTCCTCGATGTCTTCCGGCGGCTTGTTGAAGCCGTTGAAGGCCGGAGCCTGTGATGCCGCACGTGCCATGTCGTTCCGCTCCGCCTGTTTCTCGTGGCGGAAACTCGGGAGCGTCGGCTGGGTTTCGATCATGCGGCGCTGCGCCGCCTCCGCGCCCCGGATCAGCGGCTCGATCAGGGTCGCTTCGGGCAGGTTGTGCCAATATTTCTTCGGCATCTCGGCCTGCATCGCCTTCACCTTCAGCCGTGCCGGGTTGAAGATCGAGGCGTAGTAGGTGAGCCAGAGCGCCTCCATGTCGTCGTCGGCGGGCTTCTGCGAGGGGTCGGCGCCCGGCGCGAAGACCATCTCGACGCCGTCCCAGTGGACGGAGCGCTTGGGCGTCAGGATGCTCCAGATCATGCCGGGGAAGCGGCGCATGAAGAACGGGGCGGTGAGTTCGACGACGTGGTGGAAGGGCTCGAACCAGGCGATGTACTGGCGCTGGCCCTCGGCGTCCTCGATCTCGCGGAAGCGTACGAAGGCCTTCATCTTGTGGCTGTCGCGATAGACCGCCTTCTGCATCTCGACGGCGCGGCGCGTGTCGGGGTCGGAGACGATCTCGAGGAGCTTCTTCTCGTCCTGCAGGCGCCAGAGGAGGCGATAGGCGAAGACGAAGCGCTCAGGGTCGGCGTGGCAGATGAGCTTGCGCGCGACGTCCGGAAACGCCTTCGGAACGTTGAAGGGCGCGGCGTCGGCAGGGCGGTCCGGCAGGGGCTCGGCAAAGAGCGGCGCCGGATCCTCACTGACGGCGAAGGCCATCTCCTCCGGCGGGACGTGCAGCGCCAGCGCCGTGCGGGCCGCTTCGCGCCAGCCGTCGAAATCCGCCGGGTGGTTGAGGCGTGCCAGAAACATCAGAAGAGGCTCAGCTGCTCGGCCTTGGGCGCCACCAGCCCGCGCAGGTTCTCCCGGTCGGTGAGGCCCCCCGGCGTCCAGTCCAGCGCCTGCACGAAGGGGCGTACCTTTTCCACCGAGTGGCAGAGCCGGGCGACGTCGTTGAGGCGCAGCGACCGGTGGCGGCGCGTCGACAGGATGCGGTCGACCGCCTTTGTGCCGAAGCCCGGCACGCGCAGGAGCATCTCGCGATCCGCCTTGTTGACGTCGACCGGGAAGCGCCCGCGGTTCTTCAGCGCCCAGGCGAGCTTCGGGTCGATGGCAAGGTCCAGCATCCCGTCGGCCGAGCCGCCCGACACGATCTCGTCGCGCCCGAACCCGTAGAAGCGCATCAGCCAGTCCGCCTGGTAGAGGCGGTGCTCGCGCATCAGGGGCGGCTTGGCGAGCGGCAGGCGCGAGGAGGCATCCGGGATCGGCGAGAAGGCGGAATAATAGACGCGGCGCAGCCGGTAGTTGCCGTAGAGGTTCTCGGACCGGCCGAGGATCAGGTCGTCGTTCGCCCCGTCGGCGCCGATGATCATCTGCGTCGACTGGCCGCCCGGCGCGAACTTGGCCGGCTTGGCGCGGTCCCTCGCCTCGCCCTTGTGCTCGTCGATCTTGAGCCGCAGGTGCCCCATCGAGCGCTTGATGTCGCGCGGCTTCTTCTCGGGCGCCAGCGCCTCCAGCGCGATGTCGGTCGGCAGCTCGATGTTGATCGACAGGCGGTCGGCGAAGAGGCCGGCCTCCTCGATCAGCTTCGGCGACGCGTCGGGGATGGTCTTCAGGTGGATGTAGCCCGCGAAGTTCTCCTCCATCCGCAGCTTTCGCGCGATACGGACCATCTCCTCCATCGTATAGTCGGAGTTGCGGATGATGCCGGAGGAGAGGAACAGGCCCTCGATGTAGTTCCGCTTGTAGAACTCCATCGTCAGTTTCACGACCTCCTCCACCGAGAAGCGCGCCCGCGCGACGTTGGAGGACGAGCGGTTCACGCAGTAGACGCAGTCGTAGATGCAGAAGTTGGTCATCAGGATCTTGAGCAGCGAGATGCACCGCCCGTCCGGCGCATAGGCGTGGCAGATCCCCGAGCCTTCGGTCGAGCCGATGCCCTTGGACTTCGTCGAATCCCGTTTCGACGTCCCGCTGGAAGCGCAGGACGCGTCGTACTTGGCGGCGTCCGAGAGGATCGCCAGCTTCTGCATCAGGGTCGGCTTGCTCATTCTCTCTATATAGTGTTCCCGCTTCGTTCAGGCCATGCGCGGCGACGGCTTTTCCACCGTCTGCGACCGGAGCGTTTGAACCCAATGCGTTCAGGTCGCGTTCAGGTTGCGACGCTCATTTTGGATCATGGATGGAACCGGATGACAGATCCCCGGTTCCTGCGGTCCGTCACTCCGGTCTGTAGCCGCGACGCTACCGCCAACTTTTGGGAGAAAGCCCTTCATGCGTAAGCTGTTCCAGTCCTTCATGGCCGCCGCGGTGCTGGCCACTGGCGTCGTCACCTTCTCGGCTCCGCAGGCCGAGGCCCAGAGCTTCCGCGAGCGTCAGCGTTTCGTCGAGCGCTTCTGCGCCCGCAACCCCGGTGCGCGCGACTGCCGCGACTTCCGCCGCGACGGCCGTCGCTGGGACGACCGCCGCTATAATCGCTGGTATCGCGAGAGCTATCGCGACCGGAACCGCGGCGATGCCGCCGCCGCCGCGATCTTCGGCTTCGCCGCCGGCGCTGCCGTGGGTGCCGCCGCCAACGCGAACCGCGGGCCCGCCTATCGCGAAGGCGTCGTGGTGAGCCGCTCGCAGGCCGCCCGTTGCGCCGCGCGCTACCGCACCTACGATCCGCGCACCAACACCTATGTCGCCAACAGCGCGGGCGAACGTCGCTACTGCAACCTCTAAGTCGCAGCGATCTCCTCCAGGAAAAGGCGTCGGGCACCCACCCGGCGCCTTTTTCGCGTGGCGGCACCTTTCCGTCTTTTAAGGGCTCGGGGCCGAAACTTCCGCGTTCAGCTATCGTTCATGTGCGATCGTGCTTCATCACCGTCGACAGCCGGGCGAGCGCCCGGCATTGAACGAACCGGCGGTGCCGGATGGGAGCTTTCCATGCGCAAGACGTTTCTTGCTCTCGTAACCTCTGCCCTGGCCCTGACCGCCGCCGTGCCGGCGGCGCAGGCCGATCCCTGGCGCCATCGCGACCGAGGCAATGCGGGCGACGTGCTGCTTGGCGGCGCGGTGGGCCTCGCCGCCGGTGCGTTGCTCGGCTCGGCCCTGTCGCAGCCGCAGCAGCCCCGCTACTACGAGCCCGCGCCGCGCTACTACGAGCCGCCGCCGCGCCCGGTCTATGTCGCGCCGCCCTCCTACGAGGACACGATCCCCGCGCCGCCGCGCTACTATCAGGTGCCGCGCCAGGCCCGTTACTACGACGACTACGGCACCTACACGCGTTCGAGCCACGTGGACCGCTGCCTCGCGCGCTATCGCTCCTATGACCCGCGGACCGACACCTATGTCGGCTATGACGGCTACGAGCGGCGCTGCAATCTCTGACGGGCCTGCCCGGCGCGCATGAAAAAGGGGCGGCCCCGTCGGGCCGCCCCTTTTCGTTGGTCGAGAGATCCGTCAGCCGCGCGCCGAGCGCACCGCCCGCTTGGTGACGACCGGCACGAGGTTGGCGCGATAGGCCGACGAGCCGTGGAGATCGCCGATCATCTCGCCCTCGTCGACCGAGACGCCGTCGAGCGCCTCAGGCTCGAAGCGCGCGGACAGGGCGGCCTCGCCCTCCTGCCAGCGGAAGGCGCCGTTCGAACCCGCGCCCGTGACGGCAACGCGGGCCTCGCCACCGCGCCGGGCGACGAAGACACCGCACATGGCATAGCGAGAGGCGGGGTTGCGGAATTTCTCCCAACCCGCGGCATCCGGCGCCTCGAACGAGACGCCCGTCACGATCTCGTCCTCCTCGAGCGCCGTCTCGAACAGGCCGAGAAAGAAGTCGTCCGCGCCGATCTCGCGCCGGTCGGTGTGGATCGTGCCATTGAGCGCGAGAAGCGCCGCCGGATAGTCGGCCGCCGGGTCGAAATTGGCGACGACGCCGCCAATCGTGCCCATGTGGCGCACGGCGGGATCGCCGATGAGGTTGGCGAGTTCGCAGAAGGTCGGGCAGACCGCCTCGATCTCCTCGGACGCTGCGACCTCGGCATGGGTGACGCCGCCGCCGATGCGCACGCGCCGTCCCTCGACGGAGATGCCCTTGAGATCGGCGATGTGGCGCAGGTCGATCAGCGCCGAGGGGCTGGCGAGCCGCGCCTTCATCGTCGGGATCAGCGTCATGCCGCCCGACAGGTACTTGCCCTCGCCGCCCGAGGCGCCGACCAGCGCCTTGGCCTCGTCGAGCGATCCGGCACGCTTGTATTGCGTCTGGTACATGCGTCCCTCCT
Organism: Aureimonas phyllosphaerae; assembly: GCF_047943035.1. Lineage (NCBI taxonomy): Bacteria > Pseudomonadati > Pseudomonadota > Alphaproteobacteria > Hyphomicrobiales > Aurantimonadaceae > Aureimonas > Aureimonas phyllosphaerae. The sequence goes on from NZ_CP181348.1 coordinate 380,340, forward strand.
CAGGCCTTGGCCGCGACGGCGTTCAGGGCGCGCCAGACATTTTCCGGCGTCGCGGGCATCGACAGCGCGTTGTTGCCGATGGCGTCGGTGATGGCGTTGATGACGGCCGGCGGCGAGCCGATCGCGCCCGCCTCGCCGCAGCCCTTGATGCCGAGCGGATTGGTGGTGCACGGCGTCTCGGTGGTCAGCACTTGGAACATCGGCAGGTCCCAGGCGCGGGGCATGGCGTAGTCGTTGTAGGAGGCGGTCACGAGCTGTCCCGAGTCGTCGTAGTGGACGCCTTCCAGGAGCGCCTGCCCGATCCCCTGGGCGAGGCCGCCGTGGACCTGACCCTCGACGATCATCGGGTTGACCACGGTGCCGAAGTCGTCGGCAGCGACGAACTGGACGATCTCGGTCTTGCCCGTCTCGGGGTCGACCTCGACCTCGCAGATGTAGCAGCCGGCCGGGAAGGTGAAGTTCTGCGGGTCGTAGAACGCCCCCTCCTTGAGGCCCGGCTCCATGCCGTCCGGCAGGTTGTGGCCGGTGTAGGCGCCGAGCGCGACCTCGTGCCAGGCGAGCTTGCGGTCGGTGCCCGCGACCTTCACCTCGCCGCCCTCGATCACGATGTCCTCGTCGGCGGCCTCGAGGAGATGCGCCGCGATCTTCTTGGCCTTCGCCTCCACCTTGTCCAGCGCCTTGGCGATGGCCGACATGCCGACCGCGCCCGAGCGCGAGCCGTAGGTGCCCATGCCGAACTGCACCTTGTCGGTGTCGCCGTGGATCACCTGGACGTTGTCGACCGGCAGCCCGAGCCGCTGCGAGACGAGCTGGGCGAAGGTGGTCTCGTGCCCCTGGCCGTGGCTGTGCGATCCGGTGAGGATCTCGATCGTGCCGACGGGATTGACCCGCACCTCGGCCGATTCCCACAAGCCCACACCCGCGCCGAGCGAGCCGACCGCTTTCGAGGGCGCGATGCCGCAGGCCTCGATATAGCAGCTCATGCCCAATCCCCGCAGCTTGCCCTTGGCCTTGGCCTCCGCGCGCCGGCCCTCGAAGCCCGCGACGTCGGCCGCCTTCATGCCGGCCTCGAGCGAGGCGTTGAAGTCGCCCGTGTCGTAATTCATGATCACGGGGGTCTGGTGCGGGAAAGCGGTGATGAAGTTCTTCCGGCGGAATTCGGCCGGCGACTGGTTCAATGCGCGCGCCGCCGTCTCGACGAGGCGTTCGACGACATAGGTCGCCTCCGGGCGCCCCGCTCCGCGATAGGCGTCCACCGGCACGGTGTTGGTGTAGACGGCCTTCACGTTGGCGTAGATCGCCGGGATGTCGTACTGGCCGGACAGGAGCGTCGCGTAGAGGTAGGTCGGCGTCGCCGAGGAGAAAAGCGACATGTAGGCGCCGAGATTGGCGATCGTGTCGACGCGAAGCGCCGTGATCTTGCCGTTCTCGTCGGTGGCGAGCTCCGCCTTCGTCTGGTGATCGCGCCCGTGCGCGTCCGTCAGGAAGGCTTCGGAGCGGTCGGACGTCCATTTCACCGGAACGCCGGTGCGCTTGGACGCCCAGAGGCAGACGATCTCTTCCGGGTAGATGTAGATCTTGGAGCCGAAGCCACCGCCGACATCGGGCGCGATGACGCGCAGCTTGTGCTCGGGCGCGACGTTGTAGAAGGCGCTCATCACGAGCCGCGCCACATGCGGGTTCTGCGAGGTCGTCCAGACCGTGTAGTGGTCGTCGGCGGGGTCGTACTGCCCAAGCGCCGCGCGCGGCTCCATCGCATTGGGCACGAGGCGGTTGTTGACGATGTCGAGGCGCGTCACGTGCGCGGCCTTCGCGAAGGCGGCCTCGGTCGCGGCCTTGTCACCGAGTTCCCAGTCGAAGCACAGGTTGCCCTCCGCCTCCGGGTGGAGCTGCGGCGCGCCGGCTTCCAGCGCCTTCGCGCCATCCACCACGGCGTCGAGCACCGCGTAGTCGACCTCGACGGCTTCGGCCGCGTCGCGCGCCTGCGCCCGCGTCTCGGCCACCACCACGGCGACGGCCTGGCCGACATGGCGCACGGTGCCGACGGCGAGCGCCGGCCAGGCGCCCATCTTCATGCCCGTGCCGTCCTTCGACGTCACCGCCCAGCCGCAGATCAGGTTGCCGATGCCGTCGCCCGTCAGCTGCTCGCCGTCGAGCACGTCGATCACGCCCGGCATCTCGCGCGCCGCCGAGGCGTCGATGCCCCGGATCGTCGCATGCGCATGCGGCGAACGGACGAAGGCGGCGTATTTCATGCCGGGGACGACCATGTCGTCCGTGTAGCGGCCGCGACCGGTGATGAAGCGCCGGTCTTCCTTGCGCAGGACGCGCGCGCCGATGCCCTCGATACCCATGAGATCCTCCCGAGATCGAAACTGGTAGGCCGGCACGCGTGCGGCGTGCCGGAACGGTCGGCCCTGACGCCGGCCCTATTCGGCCGCGACGCGCTGCGGCTCGGCGGATGCACCCGAGCGCTCGGCGGCGGCTAGGATCGCCTTGACGATGTTGTGGTAGCCGGTGCAGCGGCAGATGTTGCCGTCGAGCTCGTCGCGCACCGTCTTCTCGTCGAGCGAGGCGCCGTGCCGCGCGATCATGTCGACCGCCGTCATGATCATGCCCGGCGTGCAGTAGCCGCACTGCAGTCCGTGATGCTCGCGGAACGCCGCCTGCACCGGATGGAGGTCCTGACCCTTGGCGATGCCCTCGATCGTGGTCACCTCGGACCCCGACGCCTGCACCGCGAGCACCGAGCAGGACTTCACCGCCCGGCCGTCGAGATGCACCACGCAGGCGCCGCACTGCGACGTGTCGCAGCCGACATGGGTGCCGGTGAGCCCGAGGCCCTCGCGCAGGAACTGGACGAGCAGCGTGCGGTCCTCGACCGCCCCCGTCATCCTGCGCCCGTTCACCACCATGGAGACTTCGGTCATACGCGTCCTCCCGAGACGACCTTGCCAAAGCGCCCGAAAACCGGGCCCTGCCCGCCGCGCGGCTCGAGGGCGCATGGGGCGCCGCCGCGTTCTCTTGTCGGGCAGGCCGAGACTGCAACGGCGGGCTGCCGGGCCGCAAGCGAATTCTGGAAACATTCCAGCGCGGGCGGCGGAATGCCCGGGGCACGGGCCACCCACGGCCCACGCGACGCAAGGTCGCGGATGCCCTGCCGGGAGGGCCCGGTGCCGGGACCGGGAGTGTGGCGCAACTCCCACAAAACCTCTCGTGAATCTTGCGCGAGGCTCACCAAGCGGTTGTTATTTGAGCCCGGTCCGGCATTTTGAACCAGTGTCGCTCGGGGACGGCGGCCAGGGTTTTCCCGCCTCGAGAGGCGGGTCGCGGCGGCTCGAAACCGTTGCGCAACCGGCCTCTGCCCCGAACCCGAAAAGACCGCCTGGGCGAAGAGAGCATCCGCGTTGATTTCTGGATTGACCCGTCTTGCCCGCCCCGTGGCGGTGATCGCGTCCCTGACCGTGGCGCTCGGCCTCGGCCTCGGCGCGCCCGCCGCCCGCGCCCTCGACCTCGGCTTCCTCGATCCGTTCAACCTCTTCGGCCCGTCGGAAGAGGAGAAGGCCGCGGCCGAACTGCCGGATCCCGTCCGCTACGAGGTGACGATCAACGTCTCGCCCAACGAGGACGATCTCCAGGACACGCTGGAGGCCGCCTCGACGCTGAAGGCCGACGAGGACGAGCCGGTGTCGGGCTCGCTCGGCCTCCTCGCGAAAGCCAAGGGCGACCGGCGTCGCCTCGTCGGCACGCTGTACGAGAACGCGCGCTACGACGGGCTCGTGACCATCCGCATCGAAGGCCAGGACATCGCGACGCTGGCTCCCGACGCGACCTTCGACACCTCGCGCCCCGTGCCGGTGACGATCGACGTCAATCCCGGCCCGCTCTTCCAGGTCGGCACCGTTCGCCTCGACGCCAATGGCGTGCCGCTCGACCCGGCGACCTACGATCTGACGCCGGGCTCCTCGGCCGATTCGGTGCGCATCCTGCAGATCGAGAACCGTATCGTGCAGGACCTGCGCAACGAGGGGCGCCCCTTCGTCGCCGTGACCCGCCGCGACATCGTCGCCGATTCCGCGACGCAGCGACTCGACATCGCGATCACCCTCTCGCCCGGCGAGGCGATCCCGTTCGGCCAGACCTTCGTGACCGGAACCGAGCGGATGGAGCCCGGCTTCGTCGCCTACATGACCGGCATCCGCCCCGGCGAGACCTACTCGCCGCAGGCACTGGAAAAGGCGCGCGAGCGGCTGCGCAAGCTCAACGTCTTCTCCACCGCTACGATCCGCGAGGCGGACGCGCAGGCGCCCGACGGCACGCTGCCGATCCAGGTGACCGTCGCCGAGCGGCCGCGCCGCGTCATCGGCGCGGGCGCCACCTTCTCCAACACCGAAGGCGCGGGTGCCAACGCCTACTGGGAGCATCGCAACCTGTTCGGCCGGGCCGAGAGCCTTCGCATCGAGGGCTCGGTCTCGCGCATCGGCGCCAATACCCTGTCCGACACCGGCCGCGAGACCGACGGCTTCGACTACAAGGCCTCGGCGGTGTTCCGCAAACCCGGCGTCCTCGGCCCGGACTCGGTCTATGTCGGCTCCATCACCGGCCTTCGCGAGCAGCCGCTCGCCTACGACCGTCAGTCGATCGCGGTGAGCAACGGCGTCGAGTACATGATCGACGACCAGCAGACGGTCGCCGTAAGCCTCCTTGCCGAATACGAGACCGTCGGCACCTATCTCGGCGAGAACGAGTTCCTGCTCGCCTCCGTGCCCTTCACCTACACCTATGACGGGCGCGACAACGAGCTGAACCCGACCAAGGGCTTCCTCGCCAAGCTCTATGCCGAGCCGACCTACGAGATCGAGGACGGCACGCCCTTCATCAAGGCGCGCGGCGACGTGTCGGCCTACCTGTCGCTCGACGAGCGCGACCGGTTCGTCGTCGCGGGGCGCGTCGGCTACGGCGTGATCGCCGGGGCGGACCTCGCCGACGTGCCGACCGACCGGCGCTTCTTCGCCGGCGGCGGCGGCTCGGTGCGCGGCTACGTCTTCCAATCGATCGGCCCCTACTATCCGCCCTTCCCCCTGCCCGGCACCGATCCCGACTTCGTCAACACCCCGACCGGCGGCCTGTCGGTGTTCGAGGCCTCGGCCGAGCTGCGCTTCAACGTCACCGACAAGATCCAGGTCGTGCCCTTCGTCGACGCCGGCACGGTCGGCGACGACTTCGCGCCCGACTTCGGCAACCTGAAGATCGGCGCGGGCGTCGGCGCCCGATACCTCACCGGCTTCGGCCCGATCCGCGTCGATGTCGGCATCCCGCTCGACCCTGGCCCGCGCGACGGTTCGTTCCAGATCTACGCCGGCATCGGACAGGCCTTCTGAATGATCGCGATGCGCCTCCTCTCCGCCCTTCTCCTGAAGCTGCGCCTCCTCGCGCTGGTCGTGGCCGCGCTTCTTGCGGCGCAGCCCGCGCACGCGCAGTTCCTCGCCGGCCAGCTCGAGAACCTCCTGTCGACCGAAGACCGGCAGGTGAAGATCCAGGGTCTGTCCGGCGCCTTCAGCGGCGAGGTGCGGATCGACGAGGTGACCGTCGCCGACCGCGACGGCGTCTGGCTCACCCTTCGCAATCTCGCGCTCGACTGGTCGCCGCTGGCCCTGGTGCGCAAGACCGTCGAGGTGCAGAACCTGTCGGCCGGGCAGGTGGTGATGGACCGCCTGCCGCGCGCGGCCCCGCCGACCACCGAGGAAAGCTCCGAGCCCTTCTCCCTCCCCTCGATCACCGCCCGCATCAACCGCATCGCGATCAACGAGTTCGTCCTGAACGAGGCGGTTGCCGGCATCCCGGCGCGCCTGGCCGCCGAGGCCGCGCTCAACCTCTCGCCCGATCCGACGCAGCTCGACGCCTCCGCCACGATCCGCCGCCTCGATCAGGGCGGCGACATCGCGCTGAAGATCGGCTTCCAGCCGGACGCCAATCGTCTGGAGATCGCGGTCAATGCCAGCGAGCCGGCCGGCGGCCTCGTCGCCGGGCTCCTGAAGCTGCCCGGCGCGCCACCCGTCAGCCTGTCGATCAATGGCACCGGCCCGTTCGACAACTTCGCCGCCGACGGCACGCTGGACCTCGGCTCCGAGCGGGCCGCGACCCTGCGCGCCACCGTCCAGAACGGCGCGGACGGCCGGCGCATCGGCGTCGACCTCACCGCACTCTCCGCGCCCTTCGTGCCGCTCGCCTACCAGGGCGTCGTCGGCGACAACCTCCAGCTCGCAGCCAATGTCCTCCTGCGGACCGACGGGGTGATCGCGATCGACAGCGGCCGTCTCCAGTCCGGCCCGCTCGACCTGACGGCATCCGGCACGTTCGACCGGACGGGCGCCGGCAACGACCTGACGCTCGCCCTGCGCACGGATGCCGCCAACCCGGTGCCGCTCGCCTTCGGCAGCCAAGGCGCGCGCACCGCTCTCGAGATCTCCTCGATCGACGCGACGCTGCGCGGCAGCCTGTCGGTGGCACGGCTCGACGTCGCGGCCACAGCGCGCACCGCCGGCTTCGAGGACTACGTCGCCAACGCGGTGACGCTGAAGGCGACGAGCCCGGGCTTTGATCTCAACAACCTGATCGGGCAGGTCGTCATCGATCTCGGCGCTCAGTCCGCCTCGGTGCCGGACGGCATCGCCGCGCGCGTCCTCGAAGGGCCGATCGCCGTCAATGTCGACGGCGCGCTGACGGCGGACGGCTACACGTTCAACACGGCGAAGCTCACCACCGGGACCGCGAACCTTGCCCTTTCGGGCAACGCCGCCTCCAACTTCTCGACCTTCCAGCTGCGGGTCGACAGCGACATCGAGACCGCCGCCCTGTCGAGCGACGCCGTGCCCTATGTCGGCCCGCGCGTCGCGATCGCGGGCTTTGCCCGGCGCGCGGCGGACGGCTCGTTCGGCGTCGACAACCTGCGCGTCGACGGCGACGCGCTCGACCTGTCGGGGTCGGTCAACCTCACCGGCGAGGAGATCGCCGCCGCGATCACCGGCCAGATCAACCAGGCCGCGATCGCCGACGCCGCCCTCAACGGCCAGGCGCAGTTCGACCTCAAGGCCTCCGGCACCACCAGCGCGCCGGTAATCGACCTGACCGCCAGCGCCGCCAATCTCGAGGTCGTCGGCCGGCAGCTGACCGATCTCCAGGCCCGCATCCAGGGCACTTTCGCGCCCGATGCGCCGGCCGGGACCGTCGCCGTCGACGGCACGTTCGACGGCGCGCCGCTCTCGCTCTCGGCCGATCTCGCGACCGAGGGCGACGTGCGACGCCTGCGAAACCTTCTCCTGCGACAGGGCCAGAACCGCGTGGAGGGCGAGGTCGCGCTCGACGGCGAGAACCGGGCGACCGGTGCGATCCGCCTCGCGATCCAGGATGCGACGACGCTTCTCGCGCTCGCGGGCCAGGACGGCTCGGGCGATCTCAACGGCACCGTGTCGCTCGCGGTCGGCAACGGCGGCACCCCGGTCGCCGATCTCGACCTCACCAGCAACGCGCTGACGCTGACGCGCAACAATGCCGAGACGGCGCTGCGCGGCGCCCGCATCCAGCTGCGCGCGACGGACTACCTTACCGCGCCGCGCGCCACCGGCACCGTGGCCGCCACATCGATCACGGCCGGCGGCCTGACGGTCGAGCGGCTGAACGCCGCACTGGAGGAGATCAACAACGCGACGGCCCTGAACGCCTCGGCCCGGATCAACGACGTGCCGACCGAGCTGTCTGGCGATCTCGCCTTCACCGACGCCGGGACCGTGATCGAGCTTCGACGCCTGACGGCCGCGATCCCCAATGCCCCGGTCGAACTCGCCGCTCCCGCAGCGGTGACGCTCGGAAGCCTGCGCACGACCTTAAGCGAAATCCGCCTCAATGCCGGTTCCGGCGTCCTCACCCTGTCCGGCTCGGCCGGCGACCAGCTTGACCTCGATCTCGCGCTCGACCGTTTCCCGCTCGCCATCGCCAATCCGTTCGTGGCAGGCCTCGATGCCGCCGGTACGGCCAGCGGCACGGTGGCGGTGGGCGGCCTGTCGTCGGCGCCCGACCTCGACTTCGATCTTCGCGCCGAGGGCGTGGCCACCGCGCAGACGCGCGCCGCCAATCTGCAAGGCGTGAACGCCGCCTTCGCCGGCCAGTACCGCGACGGAACGGCGACCCTGTCGGCCGCGCGCGTCGATCTCGGTTCCGGCTTTATCGAAGCCACCGGCACGGTCGGCGAGGCGCTGGACCTCGACCTCAACATCTCGAACCTGCCGGTCGCCCTCGCCAACGGCTTCGTCGACGGGCTGGGCGCGGAAGGCACGATCAACGGCACGGCCTCGGCCACGGGATCCCTGGAAAATCCGGCCGTCACCTTCGATCTTGCGGGACGCGGCATCACCGCGGCCGAAATCCGGCGCGCGGGTGTCGAGCCGGTCTCGCTCGACCTTGCGGGTCTCTATCGCGGCGGCACCGCACGGCTCGACCGGGCCCTCCTGACCACGGGCACCGGACGGATCGAGGCGACGGGTACGGTCGGCCGGGCGCTCGACCTCCGCCTCCAGATCGTCGACCTGCCGGCGGCGCTTGCCAACGGCCTGCGCCCCGGCCTCGACGCGCGAGGCACGCTGAACGGGCAGGCCACCGCGACCGGGACGCTCACCGCCCCGAACGCGACCTTCACCCTCACCGGCAATGGCCTCTCCGCCGCGCCGCTGCGCCAGGGCGGGGTCGAGACGGTCACGCTCGACATCGCCGGCACGTTTGCCGACGGCACGGCCCGTTTCGACCGGGCGCGGGTGGACACGGGCACCGGGTCGCTGGACGCCAGCGGCACGGTCGGGCGCGCGCTCGACCTGCGCGTCGCCCTCGACCGGCTCCCGGTGGCGCTCGCCAACGCCGTACAGCCGAGCCTCGACGCGCGCGGCACCCTGTCGGGCAACCTGGCGGCTACGGGATCGATCGCGGCACCCCGCGCGACCTTCGACCTTCGAGCCGCCGACGTCTCGGTGGCGCAGACGCGCGCCGCCGGCGCCCCGGCGATCAACGCCACGGCCGCCGGCACCTATGCCGACGGCAGCGTCCAGTTGCAGACTGCCCGCGTCGACCTCGGCACCGGCTCGGTGACGGCGTCCGGCACGGTCGGTCAGCGTCTCGACCTCAACGTCGCCTTCGACAACGTGCCGGCGTCGCTCGCCGCGGCCGCGGCGAGCGGCATCGATCCGCAGGGCACGCTGAACGGGACGGCGCGCGCGACTGGCACCTTGTCCGCGCCGCGCGCCGATTACGACCTTCGCCTCAGCGGCTTCTCGGTGACGCAGACGCGCGATGCCGGCGTCGGCCCGCTCGACATCGCCGCGCGCGGCACCTACGCCGACAACCGCGTGACGGTGGACAGTTCGCTGTCCGGCTCCGGCCTCGCCTTCACCGCCAACGGCTCGGTCGGCCTGTCCGGCACGCCGACCTTCGATCTTGCCCTCAACGGCACCGCCCCGCTCTCGATCGCCAACCGGATCCTCGCCGAGGGCGGCCGTTCGGTGCAGGGCACGGTGCGCGTGGATGCCCGCGTGCAGGGCACGGCGGCAGCGCCCAACGTCACCGGCACGATCTCGACCGCCGGCGCGTCCTTCGTCGATACCGGCGCCAACCTGTCCTTGAACAACATCAACGCGCAGGTCTCCCTCAATGGGCAGACCGCGACCCTGACCAGCGTCACGGCCCAGCTCGGCGCCGGCGGCACCGTCAGCGTCGCGGGCACGATCGGCATCGGCGCCGGCTTCCCGGCAGACCTGCGCATCCAGGTCGCGGACGGCCGCTACGGCGACGGCGAACTCTTCACCGTGCGCCTCGACGCGGGGCTGACCCTGACCGGCCCGCTCACCGGTAACGCGCTTCTCGCCGGCACGGTGAACGCGCAGGAGATCGCGATCCTCGTGCCGGACAACCTGCCGAGCTCGGTCGCCGAGATCGACCTGAAGCGTCGCAACACGCCGCCCGCCGTGCAGCAGCAGATCCGCGAGATCAACCCGCCGAGCAGGGGGGGCGGCGGTGCGAGCGGCGGCATCCGTCTCGACGTGACGCTGAACGCGCCGAACCGCGTCTTCGTGCGCGGCCGCGGTCTCGATCTCGAGCTCGGCGGCACAATCCGCGTCACCGGCCCGATCTCCGATATCGCGGTGAGCGGCGGGTTCGAGCTGCAGCGCGGGCGCTTCCAGCTCCTGTCGCGCCGCCTCGACTTCCAGCGGGCGACGCTGACCTTCGACGACGGCCTCGTGCCGACGCTGGACTTCCTCGCCGCGTCCGACACCGGCGAGGTGACCGTCTATATCGCGATCACCGGCCCGGCCAACGATCCCGCTTTCAACTTCACCTCCTCCCCGGCCCTGCCGCAGGACGAGGTGCTGGCGCGGCTCATCTTCGGTCAGGGTACGGCCGATCTGTCGCCGTTGCAGATCGCCCAGCTCGCTTCGGCCGCAGCCCAGCTATCGGGTGTCGGCGGCTCGACCGGCCTTCTCGACAACCTGCGCTCGCAGCTCGGCGTCGACGATCTCGACATCCGCACGACGTCGGACGGCAAGACGTCGGTCGGCGTCGGCCGCTACCTCAACGAGAACACCTATGTCGGCGTCGATTCCACCGGTCGCGTCTCGATCGACCTCGAACTCGGGGCCGACATCAAGGCGCGCGGCGCGGTAACGGCGAACGGCGGCGGCGAGGTCGGCATCTTCTACGAAAAGGAATACTGAGGCGGGCAACCGGGACCGGGCGTTCCACGTTTCCAACGCTGTCCCCGACAGGGGTGTAATTGTGAGGAGTGGACCCATGAGCACCGAGTCTCTGAAGCACGCCAAGTTCGACCGCGACGACGGCACGTCGTTCGATTCGCCGATGGCGGTGGTCGAGGACGGGTTCCTGGACGGCCACGAGAAGCGCTCGATCCTCGGGGAATGGAAGCGCCGCGTCGACGCCGAGAACCGCGCCGACGGCATCGACCCGATGTCGCAGACACTCGACCACGCCATCGAGAAGCTGGCAGGACTGAAGACCTGAGCCCCCTCACGGGGCCGTGACGCGATTGGCGATTGTGTAACGGCTTTGCGCTATCGTCTCCACGCTTCGGGCACGAAGCGGGAGACGGTCCCCAGGCAGGCTTTTCGGGAAACTGTTGGGCACTGCGGCAAAACGCTCTATCCTTCGGCGCCCAAGCGCGAGCCTGTCGGCTCGGCCCACTGAAGCCATGGATCGACCGCGTGACCGACCAGTCCTCGAACGACGCATCCCTCGACCAGTTGAAAGCGCGCGGCGAGGCCGCCGCGGCCAAGGGGATCCGGGCCCTTTTTAAGGCCGACGCCGACCGCTTTCGCCATTTCTCGTTCCGCCACGACGACCTTCTCCTCGACGTCTCGAAGACCGCTCTTTCGGCCGACGACCTCTCGGCCCTCCATGCCTACGCCGAGACGGTCGGCGTCCTCGAGCGCCGCGACGCGATGTTCGCGGGCGCCCGGATCAACACGACCGAGAACCGTGCCGTCCTCCATGTCGCCCTGCGCGCCCGACCCGAGGACGGGTTCGCGGTCGAGGGACAGGCGGTCGGCGGCGAGGTCGAGGCCGTGCTCGCCGCGATGGCGCGCTTTGCGGGCGGCGTCCGCGACGGCTCGATCCGGGGCGCGACCGGCGAACGGATCACCGACATCGTCAATATCGGCATCGGCGGCTCGGATCTCGGGCCCGTCATGGCCGCGATCGCCCTCTCGCCCTACCACGACGGCCCGCGCGCCCATTTCGTGTCGAACATCGACGGCGCCCACATGGCCGACACGCTGGAGGGGCTCGACCCGGCGAAGACGCTCTTCATCGTCGCCTCCAAGACCTTCACGACCATCGAGACCATGACCAACGCGCAGACCGCGCGCGCCTGGGTCGCCGGCAAGCTCGGCGAGGCCGCGGTCGGTGCTCATTTCTGCGCGGTCTCGACGGCACTCGACAAGATCGGCGCCTTCGGCATCGGCGAGGACCGCACCTTCGGCTTCTGGGACTGGGTGGGCGGACGCTATTCTGTCTGGTCGGCGATCGGCCTGCCGCTGATGATCGCGATCGGGCCCGAGCGTTTCCGCGAGTTCCTGGCCGGCGCGCGCGACATGGACCGCCATTTCCGGCAGGCGCCGGCGGCGGAGAACCTTCCGCTCATCCTCGGGCTCATCGGCTGGTGGCACCGCGTGCCGCAGAAGCACCGCACCCGCGCCGTGATCCCCTACGATCAGCGCCTCGCCCGCCTGCCAGCCTATCTCCAGCAGCTCGACATGGAATCGAACGGCAAGCATGTCGGCCTCGACGGGCGCCGCGTCGAAACCGCGACCGGCCCGGTGGTCTGGGGCGAGCCCGGCACCAACGGCCAGCACGCCTTCTTCCAGCTCCTGCACCAGGGCACCGACATCATCCCGGTCGAGTTCATCGTGGGCGCCAACGCGCACGAGACGAGCCCGGAGATGCGCGTCCACCAGGACCTGCTTCTGGCCAACTGCCTCGCCCAGTCGGAGGCCCTGATGAAGGGCCGCACGCTGGAGGAGGCCAGGCAGCAGCTTCTGGACGCCGGCCGCCCGGCCGACGAGGCCGAGCGCATCGCCCCGCACCGCGAGTTCTCGGGCGACCGTCCGTCGCTGACGATCCTCTACGACAAGCTCACGCCCTTCGCCTTCGGCCGCCTCGTCGCGCTCTACGAGCACCGCGTCTTCGTCGAGGCCCAGCTCTTCGGGATCAACGCCTTCGACCAGTGGGGCGTCGAGCTCGGCAAGGAGCTTGCAACGGGCCTCCTTCCGGTCGTTCGCGGCGAAGCCTCGACCGACGGGCGCGATTCCTCCACCGCGGGCCTCGTGTCCGCGATCGCCACCTTGAGAACCTGAGACCCGCCATGACGCCATCCAGCCTCGCCGTCCGCCAGGATCGTCTCGAGCCCGGTGACAAGTCGCAGCCCCGGCTCAACGATACCGACACGATCGCCAAGGAGATCGTGGAGAAGCTGACCTATTCGATCGGCAAGACCACCGGCGCCGCGCGCCTGCACGACTGGCTCGAAGCCACGACGCTGGTGGTGCGCGACCGTATCATCGACAACTGGTTCAACTCGACGATCGAGACGCGCCGCTCCGAAGCCAAGCGCGTCTGCTACCTGTCGATGGAGTTCCTGATCGGCCGCCTCCTGCGCGACGCGATCTCGAACCTCGGCCTCACCGATCCGATCCGCGAGGCGCTGGCGCGCTACGACGTCGAGCTCGACCTCGTCGAGCTCCTCGAGCCGGACGCCGCGCTCGGCAACGGCGGCCTCGGTCGTCTCGCCGCCTGCTTCATGGAATCCATGGCCTCCACCGGCGTGCCCGGCTACGGCTACGGCATCCGTTACGTGCACGGCTTCTTCCGCCAGGAGATCGTCGACAGCGCGCAGGTCGAGCTGCCCGAGACTTGGCTGAAGCACGGCAACCCGTGGGAGTTCGAGCGCCGCGAAAGCTCCTACGAGATCGGCTTCGGCGGCAAGGTCACCTCGATCGAGGAGAACGGGCGCACCCGCTCCGTCTGGCGCCCGGCCGAGCGCGTGCTCGCTGTCGCCTACGACACGCCGGCGGTCGGCTGGCGCGGCAACCACGTCAACACGCTACGCCTCTGGTCGGCCCAGTCGCTCGACCCGATCCTGCTCGACGCCTTCAATGCAGGCGACCACATCGGCGCGCTTCTCGAATCCAACAAGGCGGAGGCGATCACCCGCGTCCTCTACCCCGCCGATTCCCATCAGGCCGGCCAGGAGCTGCGCCTGCGCCAGGAGTTCTTCTTCTCCTCGGCCTCGCTGCAGGACATAATTCGCCACCACCTCGCCCAGTACGACGACCTCACCAACCTCGCCGACAAGGTCGCCATCCAGTTGAACGACACCCATCCGGCGGTGTCGGTCGCCGAGTTGATGCGCCTCCTCGTCGACGTGCACGGCATGGAATGGGACGCGGCCTGGACGATCACCCGCGCGACCTTCTCCTACACCAACCACACGCTCCTGCCGGAAGCGCTGGAGACCTGGCCGATCCATCTCTTCGAGCGGCTCCTGCCGCGCCAGATGCAGATCATCTACCAGATCAACGCGGGCGTCCTGCGCGAGGCGACGCAGGGCCAAGGCTTCGACGAACGCACGATCTCGGCGATCTCCCTGATCGATGAGGGCAACGGGCGGCGCGTGCGCATGGGCCAGCTCGCCTTCGTCGGCAGCCACGCCGTCAACGGTGTGTCGGCGCTGCATACCGAGCTGATGAAGCAGACCGTGTTCCACGACCTGCATCGCCTCTACCCCTCGCGCATCGAGAACAAGACCAACGGCGTGACGCCGCGCCGCTGGCTGCACCAAGCCAATCCCGGCCTGTCGAAGCTGCTCGACGAGACCATCGGGCCGGGCTTCCGCGACAATATCGAGGAGATCGCCAAGCTCGACGCGCATGCGGACGACGCCGCGTTCGGAGAGCGCTTCGCCGCGGTGAAGCGCGAGAACAAGCAGCGTCTGGCGACGCTGGTGCAGGAGCGCCTCGCGATCACGCTCGACCCGGACGCGATGTTCGACATCCAGGTCAAGCGCATCCACGAGTACAAGCGCCAGCTCCTCAACATCCTCGAGACGGTGGCGCTCTACGAGCAGATCCGCTCGCTGCCCCATCTCGACTGGACGCCGCGGGTCAAGATCTTCGCCGGCAAGGCCGCGCCGTCCTACGTGCAGGCCAAGGAGATCATTCATCTGGCAGGCGACGTGGCGCGCGTCGTCAACTCCGACCCGACGGTGCGCGGGCTCCTGAAGGTCGTCTTCATCCCGAACTACAACGTCTCGCTCGCCGAGATCATCATGCCGGCGGCGGACCTGTCGGAGCAGATCTCGACGGCCGGCCTCGAGGCGTCGGGCACCGGCAACATGAAGTTCGCCCTCAACGGCGCGCTCACCATCGGCACGCTCGACGGCGCGAACGTCGAGATGCTGGAGCATATCGGCGAGGACAACATCTTCATCTTCGGCCTCAAGGCCGACGAGGTGGCCAAGATGCGGGCCGAAGGGCATGGCGGCCAGGCGGTGATCAACAGCCAGCCGCTTCTGCGCTCGGCGATCGATTCCATCTCCGCCGGCGTCTTCAGTCAGGGCGATCCCGGCCGCTACGCCAACCTGATGAACTCGATCCGCGACCGCGACTGGTGGATGATCGCCGCCGACTTCCGCGCCTACTGGGACAAGCAGCGCCAGCTCGACGTCCTTTGGAAGGACCGGGGCGCCTGGAACCGGGTCGCCGCCCGCAACACGGCGCGCATGTCCTGGTTCTCCTCCGACCGGTCGATCCGCGAATACGCGCGCGACATCTGGAAGGCGGGTCCGGGCGCCCGCTGAGGCGGCGCCCCATCCGCCGTCCCGCCTGACCCGGAGGGCCGATGCCGCGCATCGGCCCTCTTTTTTCGTGCGCGAGGCGCCCAGCCCATGCAAAATCTCTGTGCAAAGGGCGAAGACCGATAGTTGCCGCGCGATCTTCGGCTCTATCTTTCCACGCTGGAAACGAAGAAGACTGGCAGTCGGCATGCCCTTTGCGCGGGAGCGAGGGGAACTGCGCAGGAGGAGACGAGGATGGCAGATCACCGGCGCGCGGGGCCGATCTCGCGTGACACGATGGCCTATGTGCTGGCCGGCGGGCGCGGATCGCGCCTGATGGAGCTGACCGACGACCGCGCCAAGCCGGCCGTCTACTTCGGCGGCAAGTCGCGCATCATCGATTTTGCCCTCTCCAACGCGATCAACTCGGGCATCCGGCGCATCGGCGTCGCCACGCAGTACAAGGCGCACTCGCTGATCCGCCACCTCAACCGGGGCTGGAACTTCCTGCGTCCGGGCCGCAACGAGAGCTTCGACGTCCTGCCCGCCTCACAGCGCGTGTCGGAGGACCAGTGGTATGCCGGCACCGCGGACGCGGTGTACCAGAACATCGACATCATCGAGGCCTACGCGCCCGAATACATCGTGATCCTTGCAGGCGACCACGTCTACAAGATGGATTACGAGATCATGCTGCAGCAGCATGTCGACACCGGCGCCGACGTGACGATCGGCTGCCTCGAGGTGCCGCGCATGGAGGCTGTCGCCTTCGGCGTCATGCATGTCGACGAGAAGAACCAGATCACCGCCTTCGTCGAGAAGCCGGCCGATCCGCCGTCGATTCCCGGCCGTCCCGACACGGCGCTCGCCTCGATGGGCATCTACGTCTTCAACACCAGGTTCCTCGCCGAGCAGCTGCGCCGCGACGCGGCCGACCCCAATTCCAGCCGCGACTTCGGCCACGACATCGTGCCCTATGTCGTCAAGAACGGCACCGCCTACGCCCATACCTTCTCCTCCTCGGTGGTCCGCTCGGAGGCCGAGTACGGTTCCTACTGGCGGGACGTCGGCACGGTGGACGCCTACTGGCAGGCCAATATCGACCTCACCGACGTCGTGCCGCAGCTCGACATCTACGACCGCGACTGGCCGATCTGGACCTATGCCGACGTGACGCCGCCGGCCAAGTTCGTCCATGACGAGGACGGGCGCCGCGGCATGGCGATCTCCTCGCTCGTCTCGGGCGACTGCATCATCTCCGGCGGCTCGCTGCACCGCTCGCTCCTGTTCACGGGCGTGCGCCAGAACTCCTATTCCGTGCTCAACGAGGCCGTGGTGCTGCCGCACTGCCACATCGGGCGGGGCGCGCGCGTCACGCGCGCCATCCTCGACCGGGGCGTCCACATCCCGGACGGACTGGTGATCGGCGAGGATCCCGAGCTCGACGCCAGCCGCTTCCGGCGCTCGGCCGGTGGCGTCTGCCTCGTCACGCAGTCGATGATCGACCGGCTCAGCCAGGGATGACCACGGTCCTCTCCGTCGCGTCGGAGGTCTTTCCGCTGATCAAGACGGGCGGGCTCGCCGACGTGGCAGGGGCGCTGCCCCTGGCGCTCGGCGCGATCGGCGTCGACGTGACGACGCTGATGCCCGCCTATCCGTCGGTGCTCGCCCAGATCGAGGGTGCCGAAACGGTCGCCGCGATCGACGATCTCTTCGGCGGGCCGGCGCGCATCCTCGCCGCCGACGTCGCGGGGCTCTCGATGCTCGCGCTCGACGCGCCGCATCTCTTCGACCGGCCGGGCGGCCCCTATGTCGGGGCGACGGGCTACGATCATCCCGACAACTGGGCGCGCTTTGCCGCGCTCGGCCGCGCGGCGGCGCTGATCGGCACGGGCCTCATGCCGGGCTACCGGCCCGACATCGTCCACGCGCACGACTGGCAGGCGGCGCTCGCGCCGGTGTATCTCGAGCAGGCCGGCGTCGATCGGCCGCGCACCGTCATCACCATCCACAACCTCGCCTTTCAGGGCGCCTTCCCGCAGACGATCTTTCCCGAGCTCGGACTGCCGCAGAGCGCCTGGGGCGTCGACGGCGTCGAGTACTACGGCTCGGTCGGCTTCCTGAAAGGTGGCCTCAGGGCCAGCGACCGGATCACCACGGTCAGCCCGAACTACGCGCGCGAGATCCTGACCGCCGAGGGCGGCATGGGTCTCGACGGCCTGCTGCGCGGCCGCGAGGACCGCCTGTCGGGCATCGTCAACGGGATCGACGTCGAGACCTGGGACCCGAACGCCGACCCGCATGTCGCGGCGACCTTCGACCGCGACGCGCTGTTCCGTCGCGTCATCAACAAGCGGGCGCTCGAAGCCGAGTTCGCGCTGGAGGAGGACGACACGCCGCTTCTTGCCGTCGTCAGCCGCCTGACCTGGCAGAAGGGCCTCGATATCCTCGCCGAGAGCTGCGACGACATCATCGCGGCGGGCTGTCGCCTCGCGGTCGTCGGCTCGGGCGACCGGATGCTGGAAGGCGCGTTCCTGTCGGCTGCCGCGCGTCACGCCGGGCGCATGGGCGTTCGCATCGGCTACGACGAGGTCCTGTCGCACAGGGTGCAGGCGGGCGCCGACGCGCTGCTCGTGCCGTCGCGCTTCGAGCCTTGCGGGCTCACCCAGCTTTATGCGCTGCGCTACGGCTGCCTGCCGGTGGTCAGCCGCGTCGGCGGGCTTGCCGATACGGTGATCGACGCCAACTTCGCCGCGCAGACGGCGGGTGTCGCCACCGGCATCATCTTCGCGCCCGTCACGCGCGAGGCGCTGATGGAGGGCGTCCAGCGCCTCATTGCCCTCTACGCCGACGCGCCGCTGTGGCGCGACATGCAGCGCACCGCAATGGCGAGCGACGTGTCCTGGACCGCCAGCGCACGGCGCTACGCCGACCTTTACCAGAGCCTCCTCCAGGAACGAGCCTGATGATCCGAACCGTCGCGACCAAGCCCTTCGACGACCAGAAGCCCGGCACGTCGGGCCTGCGCAAGAAGGTCCCGCATTTCGCGCAAGGTAACTACGCCGAGAACTTCCTGCAGGCGATCTTCGATGCGACGGAGCGCCCGGCGGGCTCGGCGGTCGTGATCGGCGGCGACGGGCGCTATCTCAACGCCACCGTGATCCGCAAGGCGATCCGCATGGCGGCGGCCAACGGCGTCGCCAAGGTGATCGTCGGGCAGAACGGGCTCCTGTCGACGCCCGCTGCCTCCAACCTCATCCGCCAGCGCAAGGCGGCCGGCGGCATCGTCCTCTCGGCCTCGCACAATCCCGGCGGCCCGGACGGCGACTTCGGCATCAAGTACAACATCGCCAACGGCGGCCCGGCGCCCGAAGGCGTCACCGACGCGATCTACCGCCGCACCAAGGAGATCCAGGACTACCGGATCTGGGACGGCGAGGCGCCGGACCTCTCGGTGATCGGCACGAGCCGATTGGGCGACATGGAGGTCGAGATCGTCGATCCCGTCGTTGACTATGCCAGCCTGATGGAGACGCTCTTCGACTTCGGCAAGATCCGGCAGGCGATCGAAGGGGGCCTCACGCTGCGCTTCGACGCCATGCACGCCGTCACGGGTCCCTATGCCAAGGAAATCCTGGAGAAGCGTCTCGGTGCGCCGGACGGCACCGTCCTCAACGGCGTGCCCTCCGAGGACTTCGGCGGCGGCCATCCCGATCCCAACGTCGTCTGGGCGGCCCCGCTGGTCGACCTGATGATGGGCCCGACGGCGCCCGACTTCGGCGCGGCCTCGGACGGCGACGGCGACCGCAACATGATCCTCGGGCGCGGCATCGTCGTCACGCCCTCCGATTCGCTCGCAGTTCTCGCCGCCAACGCGCATCTGGCGCCCGGCTACGCCAAGGGCATCGCCGGCATCGCCCGTTCGATGCCGACCAGCGGCGCGGCCGACCGCGTCGCGCAGAAACGCGGCATCGGCATCTACGAGACGCCGACCGGCTGGAAGTTCTTCGGCAACTTGCTGGACGCCGGCAAGGTGACGATCTGCGGCGAGGAGAGCGCGGGCACCGGCTCCGACCACGTGCGCGAGAAGGACGGGCTCTGGGCAGTGCTCCTGTGGCTCAACATCCTCGCCGAGCGGGGCCAGTCGGTGGCCGACATCGTCAAGGCGCACTGGGCCGAGTTCGGGCGCAACTACTATCAGCGCCACGACTACGAAGAGGTCGACAAGGCGGCGGCCGAGGAGCTGATGAACTCGCTTCGCGGTCGCCTCGCCTCCATGGCCGGCCAGCGCTTCGGCACGCTCGTCGTCTCCGAGGCCGACGACTTCTCCTACAAGGACCCGATCGACGGTTCCGTGTCGACCGGCCAGGGCGTGCGCATCGTCTTCTCGGGCGGCTCGCGCATCGTCTTCCGCCTGTCGGGCACCGGCACCGTCGGGGCGACCTTGCGCGTCTATCTCGAACGCTTCGAGCCGGACGCCTCGCGCCACGACCTCCCCGTAGAAGAGGCCTTGAAGGAGCTCGTCGAGACGGCGGACGCGATCGGCGAGATCAAGGCGCGCACCGGCCGCGCCGAGCCGGACGTTCGCACCTGAGCGCAGCCGCATCTCCGGCCGGCACGCGGCGGATCCCGCCGCGTGCCGTCTGCCTCGTCGCTCTGATCGTGGCCGTGACGGCCGCGATCCTCCTGGCCATGGGCCGCGTGCCGATCTGCCAATGCGGCACCGTCAAGCTCTGGCACGGCGCGGTGGCGAGTTCGGAAAACTCGCAGCACCTCTCGGACTGGTATTCGCCGTCCCACCTCATCCATGGCTTCCTGTTCTACGGGCTGACGCATCTCCTGATGCGGCGCTGGTCGCTCGGCCCGCGCCTTGTGGTGGCGACGGCGATCGAGGCGGCGTGGGAGATTGCCGAGAATACCGACGCCGTGATCAACCGCTACCGCGAGGCGACGATCGCGCTCGACTATTTCGGCGACAGCGTGGTGAACTCGCTCGCCGACATCGGCTTCATGATCGCGGGCTTCCTCCTGGCCTCGCGCCTGCCGGTCTCCGTCACGGTCGCGATCGCGGTGGGCTTCGAGCTCCTCACCGCCTGGCTGATCCGCGATAACCTCACCTTGAACGTCCTGATGCTTCTCTATCCTCTCGAGGCGGTGCGCGACTGGCAGGGCGCCGTGTAGGGACGGGCAGGCGATATGACGATGATCACAGCGGAACGGGGCGCTCCCCAGCGGCTCGGCGCGAGCGTTGCGGCGGACGGCGTCCATGTCGCGGTCTTCTCCGCCCATGCGAGCCGCATCGAGCTCTGCCTCTTCGATCCGGCCGGCATCAGCGAGCGCGAGCGCCTGGCGCTGCCGGGTCGCGCGGGCGACGTCCATTTCGGCTTCCTGCCGGGGCTGGCGGAGGGCGCGCTCTACGGCCTTCGCGCCCACGGGCCCTTCGATGTCGCAAAGGGGCATCGCTTCGATCCGGCCAAGCTCCTCGTCGACCCCTACGCCCTCCGGCTCGACCGGCCCTTCGTCTACCACGCGGCACTCGGCGCGCCGGTGGCGCGGCAGCTCGACACTGCCGCCCTCGTGCCGCGCGCCGTGGTCTGTCGCCCCGACGCCGGTGCTTTGGTGCTGCCGTCCCAGGCGCCCGGTTTCACCTACGAGCTTCTGGTGCGCGCCTATACGCAGCGCCACGAGGGCGTGCCGGCCCCCTTGCGCGGCACGCTCGGTGCCCTCGCCGAGCCCGCCGTCCTCGACCATCTCGAGCGCCTCGGCGTCGAGACGTTGGAACTGATGCCGCTCACGGCGGCGATCGACGAGCGGCATCTCGTCCGGCTCGGCCTGTCCAACGCCTGGGGCTACAACCCCGTCTGCCAGATGGCGCCCGACCCGCGCCTCGTGCCGGGCGGATGGGCGGAGGTGCGGCGGGTGACGGAGGCGCTGCACGCGCGCGGCATCCGCGTCCTTCTCGACATGGTGCTGAACCATTCGGGCGAAAGCGACCACGGCGGGCCGACGCTCAGCTATCGCGGCCTCGACAACGCCACCTATTACGCCGCCGACCCGAACGAACCGGACCGGCTCGTCAACGACACGGGCACCGGCAACACCTTCGCCTTCTGGCGCGAGCCCGTGATGCAGCTCGGGATCGACGCGCTGCGCGCCTGGGTCGAGTTCGGTGGCATCGCCGGGTTCCGCTACGATCTCGGCACCATCCTCGGGCGCGGCCCCGGGGGCTTCTCGCCCGACGCGCCGTTCCTCCGGCGCCTCGCCGGCGATCCGGTGCTGAAGGACCGCCTCCACGTGATGGAGCCGTGGGACATCGGCCCCGGCGGCTATCAGGTCGGCCGGTTCCCGGCGCCCTTCCTCGAATGGCAGGACCGGTTCCGCGACGATGTCAGGCGCTTCTGGCGCGGCGAGAAGGGGCTCCTGTCGGCGCTCGCCACGCGGCTGTCGGGCTCGCCCGACCTCTTCGCCGGGCCCGGCCGCGATGCGGCATCCGGCGTCAATTTCGTCGCCGCCCATGACGGGTTCACGCTCGCCGACGTCGTCGCCTACGAGGACAAGCACAACGAGGCCAACGGCGAGGGAAACCGCGACGGCCACAACGAGAACCATTCCTGGAACAACGGCGCGGAAGGGGCGAGCGCCGACCCCGCGATCCTCGCGGCGCGGCGGCGCGACATCCGCGCGCTTCTCGCCACGCTCTTCGTCTCGCGCGGCAACCCGATGATCGTCGCAGGCGACGAGATGGGCCGAAGCCAGGGCGGCAACAACAACGCCTATGCGCAGGACAACGAGACGGTCTGGGTCGACTGGGCGGCGGCGGACGACGGGCTCGTCGCCTTCACCGCGCGCCTTGCCCGGCTGCGGGCGGACACGCCGGCGCTCCGCTCCCCGGCCTTCCTGACGGGAGCCGAGATGGAGGACGGCCCCGACGTCACCTGGCTCGGGGCGGACGGCGCGGCGATGGCTCCCGCCGACTGGCAGGACGGGGAGCGGCATTGGCTCGGCGCGCGCATTGCGGTGGACGGCTCGGTGGCGACCGTCGTATTGAACGCTGGCCACGAGGCGCTTTCACTCCCGCTTCCCCCTCCCTCGCCCGGTCGCGCGCATCGCCTCGCGCTGGCTTCCGACCAGCCGGTCGCGCCCGAGCGAACGCTGTCGGCGGGCGCTCCGCTTCTTGTCGGCGCGCGCTCCGTCGCGATCGTCGTGGAAGGCTGAGCCCGGCCGTTTGCCCCGGCGCGCCGAGGCGCCTATGTGACGGCGAACAGAATGCCGGCCGAAGGGGCCCGAATGCCGATCCGCCAGCTCACCGAGACCCTGATCGACCAGATCGCCGCCGGCGAGGTGGTGGAACGGCCGGCGAGCGTCGTGAAGGAGCTCGTCGAGAACGCGCTGGACGCCGGGGCGCGCCGCATCGAGATCGCGACGGCCGGCGGTGGCAAGAGCCTCATCCGCATCACCGACGACGGCTGCGGCATTCCGGAGGCCGAGCTGCCGCTCGCCGTCCGGCGCCACTGCACCTCCAAGATGGAGGGCGGCCTACAGCGGATCGAGACGCTCGGCTTTCGCGGCGAGGCGCTGCCCTCGATCGGCTCGGTGGCGCGGCTGTCCCTCCGCTCGCGAGCGCGCGGCTCGGACGGTGCGCACGAGATCCTCGTCCATGGGGGACGGCAGGAGGGGCCGCGCCCGGCCGCGCTGTCGGCCGGCACGGTGATCGAGGTGCGCGACCTCTTCCACGCCGTGCCCGCACGCCTCAAGTTCCTGAAAAGCGACCGGGCGGAGTCGGCGGCGATCACCGAGGTCGTCCGGCGCATCGCCATCGCCTTTCCCGCCGTGCGCTTCGAGCTGACCGGCGAGGACCGCAGCCCTCTGGTCCTTCCGGCTGTCGACGAGGCGGCGGCGCTCCAGCGCATCGGCGAGATCGTCGGCGAGAGCTTCTCCGACAACGCCTTCTCGCTCGACGCGGGGCGCGAGGGCGTCTTTCTCGCCGGTCATGCGGGCCTGCCGAGCTTTCATCGCGGCACGGCGCAGCACCAGTATGTCTACGTCAACGGGCGTCCGGTGCGCGACCGGCTGATCCTGTCGGCGATCCGCGGCGCCTATGCCGACGTCATGCCGCGCGACCGGCATCCGGTCTGCGTCCTCTTCCTGCAGGTCGATCCGCGCGACGTCGATGTCAACGTTCATCCGGCCAAGGCCGACGTGCGCTTCCGCGACCCCGGCCTCGTGCGCGGGCTCGTCGTCGGCGCGATCCGGGCGGAACTCGCGCGACTGTCGCTTCGCGGCTCGACGGAGGGCGCGGACGGGCTGATGGCGCGCTTTCGCGCCGGTGGCGGGAACGAGCCGGCGACAGCCCCCACGGATGCGGCCTATGCCCCGCGGCCGGCTTTCAGCTTTTCCGAACGGCCCGCAGCGCCTTACGATCCCGCCCGCTCCCCCTCGCGCCCGCTGGACGACCGCCCGGCCAATTTCGGCGGCTTCCAGCCCTCCGCCCGCACCGACCGCTCCGAGGAGGCGGCACCCGCCCCGATCCGGGCGGAGTTTCCGCTCGGCGCCGCGCGAGCCCAGATCGGCCGCGCCTTCATCGTCGCCGAGACCGAGGACAGCCTCGTCCTCATCGACCAGCATGCCGCCCACGAGCGCCTTGTCTACGAGGCGTTGAAGGAGGCGATGCATGCCAAGGCCCTGCCCTCGCAGATGCTCCTGATCCCGGAAGTGGTCGACCTCACCGAGGCCGAGGTCGAGCGCCTCGTGGCGGAAGAGGCGGTGCTGCAGCGCTTCGGCCTCCATCTCGAGCGCTTCGGGCCGGGCGCGGTGATGGTGCGCGAGACGCCGGCGATCCTCGGCGAGGTGGATGCGCCGGCGCTGGTGCGCGAGATCGCCGACGAACTGACGGAAACGGGCTCGGGCTCGGGGCTCGGCTCGCGCGTCGACCATATCGCCGCCACCATGGCCTGCCATGGGTCGGTGCGCGCCGGCCGTCGCCTGCAGGCGAGCGAGATGAACGCGCTCCTACGCCGCATGGAGGCGGTGCCGGCGTCGGCGACCTGCAACCACGGGCGCCCGACCTTCATCGAACTGAAGCTTGCCGACATCGAACGCCTGTTCGGGCGGCGTTGACACGGACGCCCGTTTGGCCCGAACAACGCCACCATAGATGTCCGGAAGAAGACCTATCCCATGATGAACCGAATGGACGGCGGCGGCGAAGCGAAGCTGCGCTACGGAGACGGCGACTTCGAGGTGATCCGCCCCGGCGCCTTCGTGCGCTGCGCGGTGACCGGCGAGGCGATCGCGCTGGACCTTCTGAAATATTGGAGCGTCGAGCGCCAGGAGCCCTATGCAGACGCCGCGGCCTCGCTCAAGGCCGAGACGGGCGCGGCGACCAAGGGCTGAACCGCGGGCGGACGCGCGCGGAACGCCGCCTCGGCCGCCAGAAGGATCGTCTCGGGCGCGGCGGGATCCTCGAAACGCAGCGCGACACGCAGAACCCGCGCGGCCTCGCCAAGCAAGCGCGCCTGCGGGCCGCCGGCCAGGAGCCGGACATGGTCCTTGGCCGTCGTCACCGGCACTAGGCCCTTGGCCTCAGCGTCCGACAGGATCGCGTGCGCCTCGGCTTCCGTGAAGGGGTGGTGGTCGGGAAAATCGCGCCGCGTCTCGACCGCGGCCCCGGCCTCCTCCAGCGAGGCATGGAACTTACCGGGGTTGGCGATGCCGGCAAAGGCGAGGCAGCGCGCGCCGCGGAGCCCTGCCGCGTCGACCGTCGCAAGGCGCGCGCGATGGACCGGCTTGCCGTCGGCGGCCGCACGGCGCGCCACGGCGTCGCCGGGCTCGCCCGCGCCGATCACGAGAAGCGCGTCGGCGTGCGGCCACTGAACGCCGAGCGGCGCGCGCAAGGGGCCGGCGGGAAAGGTGCGCCCGTTGCCGAGGCCGGTCGCCCCGTCGACCACGAGAAGCGCCAGGTCCGGCTGGAGCTGCGCGCTCTGGAAGCCGTCGTCCATCAGGAAGAGGTCGCAGCCGGCGTGGCGCAGGAGAAGTGCGCCGGCCGCGCGGTCGGGCGAGGCGGCGGTCGGCGCGCGCTCCGCCAGAAGCAGCGCCTCGTCGCCGACGAGCGCCGCGCCGTGGCGGTCGGGCTCGACCAGAAGCGGCAGGCGCGATGCGCCGCCATGGCCGCGCGTCAGGAAGCCGGGCGTCCGCCCGAGCGCCCGCGCGGCCTCCGCGAGCGCCATCGCCGTCGGCGTCTTGCCGCCGCCGCCCAGCGTAAAGTTGCCGATGCAGATGACCGGTGCCGCAGCCTGTCGGCGCGGCGCCTCCGCCATTCGGCGCGCGGCGACGCGCCCGTAGACGAAGGCGGCGGGCTCGAGGAACGCCGCCTGCCAGCCGAACGGCTCGAACCAGAAGCGGGGCGCGCGCCAAGGGATCAACGCCGGTCTCCCCCACGGTCCATCGAGACGGCAAGGCGCAGCGGCAGGAGATAGGGGTCGAGGGCGCCGAGCGTCCGGCGCAGCGCTCCGCCCATCTCCTCGACGCTCTGATGGGCCGCGCTCGCCATGGCGCGCCGCGTCTCGGGATGGGCGAAGAGCTCGGCGACCGCCGCCTCGAGCGCCGGCGCGTCCGGCACGATGCGCGCGCCGCCGCGCTCGATCAGCCGGCCGTAGATGTCGCGGAAGTTCTGCACGAGCCGTCCCGACAGGATCGCGGTGTTGAGGCGGGCGGCCTCGAGCGGGTTCTGGCCGCCCTCCGAATGGATCGACTTGCCGATGAAGGCGATGTCGGTGAGGCGGAGATAGAAGCCCATGTCGCCGATCGTGTCGCCGAGCAGCACGTCGGCGGTCGGATCGGGCAGATCGCCCCGGCTCCAGCGCGCGACGCTGAGGCCGCGCCCGGTCAGCATCCGGAATACGGCATCGGCGCGCTCGACATGGCGCGGCACGATCACGGTGAGAAGCCGCGGCCGGTCCTCGCGAAGGCGCAAATGGATGTCGGCGGCCATCGCCTCCTCGCCCTCGTGGGTCGAGACGGCGGCCCAGACGGGCCGCAGGCCGATCATCCGGCGCGCCTCGTCGAGGTCCTCGCGGTTCACCGGCGGGGCGGCGATGTCGGCCTTGAGGTTGCCGACCGTCGTCACCGCGCGCGCGCCGAGGAGATGATAGCGCTCGGCATCGACCTCGGACTGCGCGGCCACCAGCGCGAAGCTTTCCATGATGGATTCGGCGAGGCGCGGCGCCGCGCGCCAGCGCTGGAACGAGCGGTCCGACAGGCGGGCGTTTACGAGCACCTGCGGCACGCGCCGGCGGGCCAGCTCGCTGAGCGTCACCGGCCAGATCTCGCTTTCGGCGACCAGCGCGAGATCGGGCTGCCAGTGGTCGAGGAAGCGCGCGACGCAGGGGCGAAGGTCGAGCGGCACGTATTGATGGATCATGCCGGGCACCAGCCGCTCGGCGATCATGTTGGCCGAGGTCACGGTGCCGGTGGTGACGAGGACGCCGATGCCCTCGCCGGCCAGCGTCTGGGCGAGCGGCATGATGGCGAGACTCTCGCCGACGCTCGCCGCGTGGACCCAGACCAGCGGCCGGTCGTGCGGGCGGATCTCGGACGGGAAGCCGTAGCGCTCGCGCCGGCGCGGACGCTCCTCCTTGCCCTTGGACGCCCGCCAGGCGACGTAGGGGCCGATCACCGGATAGGCGAGCGAGCCGGCGACGCGGTAGGCGCCGAGCGCCCGTCGGGCCCAGAAGTCGCTCATGGCCGGTCTCCGTCGGCCAGGGCGAGGGCCTTCTCGTTGGCGGCCTCAATGGCGCGCGTGATGACAGCGCGCAGGCGCTCCATCTCCTCCGGCTCCGCGTCGGGTGGCACGGTGATCGGATCGCCCATGACGACGGCGATGCGCCCGAACGGCAGGGGCAGCGTCGTCTTGTCCCAGCTGCGTTTCACGACATGGCGCCGGCTGGTGACCGCCGCGCTCGGGATGATCGGGCGCCCCGACAGCTTGGCGAGCGTGACGATGCCGAGACCCGCTTCGCGCGGCGTGCCCTTCGGCACATCGGCGATCATGCAGACGCCGAAGCCCTGGCCCAGGCTGCGACGCAGCTGGATCAGCGCCCTCGCCCCGCCCTTTTCGCGCACCGCCTCGCGCACGCGGCCGCCGGACCCGCGCACCGTGCCGATGCCAAAGCGCTCCACCACGGCGGCGTTCATCTCGGCGTCGGCGCTGCGCGACAGGAGGGCGACATAGGGGAGTTCGATCGGCCGGAAAAAGGGAGCCAGGAGATGCTGCCCATGCCACAGGCCGACGATGGCGGGATGATGGCGGGTGAGGATGGCGCGAAAGTCGCTGGAGCCGGGCGCGGTGCGCTGGGCGAGGCGGATGAAGCGCAGCGCGCCGTGGATGACACCGGCGCCGAGGCCGACGGCCGCGCGCGAGCGCAGCCAGGCCTTCGAGCGCCGCTGCAGGCGTACGCGCCAGCGCTTGCGCGGCGCCTTGCCCCCGCCCGAACCCGCAATCTCGTCCACGCGCGCCGGCGCCCCGGCCCGTCAGACCGTCTCGGGGTCGAGCAGGCGGTGAAGATGGACGATGAAGTAGCGCATCGAGGCGTTGTCGACGGTGGCCTGCGCCTTGCCGCGCCAGGCGGTGAGTGCCGAGGCGTAGTCGGGGAAGATGCCGACGACGTCGATCGCCGACAGGTCGCGGAAATCGACGCCCTGGAGGGAGGAAAGCTCGCCGCCGAACACGAGGTGGAGGCGCTGGCGGGGCTCGGCTTCGCTGACCATGAAACGGGATCCGATGTTGCGGGCGGGCCGGGGCGCCGCCGGGAGTTTCGTCAGGCCGCGAGAGCGGCGTAGGCGCGCAGGCGCTCCACGATGTCCGGCGCGCCGGCGACCAGAACGCCATGCCTTCTGGGGACGGGATTGTAAAGGTGGGGCCCGGTGTCCAGCCCCGCGAGGACCCCGCCGGCCCGCTCGAGGATCAGGTCGGCGGCGGCGATGTCCCAGTCGTTGGCGCGCGCGCCGACGAGCGTCCCGTCGAGCCGGCCGCAGGCGACCATGGCGAGCCGCAGCGCCAGGGAGGGGATGTTGGGCGCGTAGTCGACCGGCGCCTGCGTGCGGCCCGCGATCTGCCGGCGCATCGGCTCGGGCATCGACAGGCGCAGCGTCTCGCTGGGCTCGCCGCTTGAGCGCACCGCGATCGCCGTGCCGTTCAGCTCGGCCGTGCCGCCGGCGGACGCGGCGAAGACCTCGCCGAGCGAGGGCGCGTCGAGGACACCCGCCACCGGCCGGCCGCCCGACACCACGGCGATCGACACGCACCAGGTCGGCTCGCCGCGCAGAAAAGCCCGCGTGCCATCGATCGGGTCCACCACGAAGAAGCGCTCCTCGCCGCCGTCCGAGGGGCGCGCGGCGGTTTCCTCCGAGATCCAGCCGTAGCCGGGCCGGGCCGAAAGGAGGGCGGAACTGAGATAGGCGTCGACCGCGAGGTCGGCCTCGGAGACCGGGGATTGCCCCTTCCACCAGACGCGGGGGTCGCGGCGCCAGAAGCGCGCGGCGATCCGCCCGGCTTCCGCCGCGACCTCGCGCAGGAGGTCGAGATCATCCTCCGCGTCGGCCACCCTCAGCGCCCCGCGACCGTCATCTCGCCGATGCGCAGCGTCGGCACCACGACCGAGAAGCGCTCGTCGCGATCGTCGGCCGGCTCGATGGCGGCAAGCATGTCGAGGAGGTTGCCGGCGACGGTGAACTCCGACACGGGACCGGCCATACGGCCGTTCTCGATCAGGAAGCCGGACGCGCCGCGCGAATAGTCGCCGGTCACGAGATTGGCGCCGGAGCCGATCATCTCGGTGACGTAGATGCCCGAATGCGTGTCGGCGACGAGCGCCTCCGGCGACCGGGCGCCCGGCGTCAGCGTGACGTTGGTCGAGGAGGGCGAGACGCCGGACGACGAGCGCGAGGCGCGGCCGTTGGTCTGAAGCTTCAATTCGCGCCCCGTGGCGCTGTCGAGGATCCAGTGGCGCAGCACGCCGTCCTCGACGAGGGCGAGGCGTTCGCCCGCGACACCCTCGCCGTCGAACGGACGCGATCCGGCGCGGCGCTGAAGGCGCGGCTCGTCCACGAGGTCGAGGCCGGGCGGCAGCACGCGCTCGCCCATGCGGTTCTTCAGGAAGCTCGTGCCGCGCGCGATCGCCGCGCCGTTGATCGCGCCGAGAAGGCTACCGATCAGCCCGCGCGAGACGCGCGGATCGAGCACGATCGGGTAGCGGCCCGTCGCCACCTTCTGCGGGTTCACCCGGCGCACCGCCCGCTCGCCGGCCCGCCGGCCGATGGCCGCCGCGTCCTCGAGATCGGCGGCGTGGATGCGCGAATCGAAGTCGTAGTCCCGCTCCATGCCGGTACCCTCGCCCGCCACCGCGCTGACCGAGCGCGAGAAGCCGGAGCGCTGGCGCGAGCCGGAAAAGCCGGTCGAGGTGACGAGCACGAGCCCGGTGACGCCACAGCTCGCCGAGGCGCTGCCCGATTTCGTGACGCCCGGCACGCCGAGCGCGGCCGCCTCCATCTCGCGCGCCGTCTCGATCAGCGCCTCGCTCGAAATCTCGGTCGGGTCGAAGAGGTCGAGGTCGGGCCGGTCGGGGGCAAGCAGCGCCGGGTCGGCAAGGCCGGCATAGGGATCTTCGGGCGAGACGCGCGCCATGGCGACGGCGCGCTCAGCCAGGCGATCCATGTCGGCGCGAAGGTCGGCCGAGACGGTCGCGACCCGCCCGCCGACGAAGACGCGCAGCGACAGGTCGTCGCTCTCCGAGGATTCCAGCTCCTCCAGCTTGCCCATGCGCACCTGCGCGCCCTGCGAGCGCGAGCGCACCACGGCGGCATCCGCCGCATCCGCACCGGCCCGCCTCGCGGCCCCGATCAGGCGTACCCCGAGGTCTTCGAGCCGTCCGATGTCGTCATTCATGGGGAAACCGCCGAACCTTTTGCATCCGCACCATCTATTATGCCATTGGCTGCCTTCAAGCCGTCGTCAAGCCGCCGCGCCCGGCGCGCCCGCGCCGGTCATCCTCCGGAGCCGGCCATGGCAGAGACCGCACCGCTGTTTCTCGAGATCCTCCTGATCCTCGGCGGCGGCATCGTGGCCGGCACGCTGTTCAAGCGGATCGGGCTCGGCACCATCCTCGGCTATCTCTTCGCCGGCATCGTCATGGGGCCGATCCTTCGCCTCGTGCAGCACGGGCAGGACGAGATTCTGCATATCGGCGAGCTCGGCGTCGTGTTCCTCCTCTTCATCATCGGGCTGGAGCTGAAGCTCTCGCGCCTCTGGGCGCTGCGGCGGCAGATCTTCGGCCTCGGCCTCGCGCAGGTCGTGGTGACGGGCGGCATCCTGACGGCGGGCCTGTCCTTCATCCTGCCCGGCTGGAACGCGGCGGTCGTGATCGGCTTCGGCCTCGCCCTCTCGTCCACCGCCTTCGCGCTGCAGCTTCTGGAGGAATCGGGCGAGATTAACCTGCGTTTCGGCCAGACCTCGTTCTCGATCCTCCTGTTCCAGGATCTCGCGATCGTGCCGCTGCTCGCCATCCTGCCGGTGCTGGCGCCCGGCACCGACAGCACCGCCGCCTTCGACCCGTGGGCGATGGCGCGCTCGGTGGGCGCACTAGTGGCGCTCGTCGTGGTCGGCCGCTACCTGATCAACCCCCTGTTCCGGGTGCTGGCGAATTCCGGCGCGCGCGAGGTGATGATCGCGGCCGCACTCTTCGTGGTGCTGGCTTCGGCGCTCCTGATGGGCCTTGCGGGCTTTTCGATGGCGATGGGCGCCTTCATCGCAGGCGTCCTTCTGGCCGAGTCCTCCTATCGCCACGAACTCGAAGCCAATATCGACCCATTCCGCGGCCTGCTGCTCGGCCTGTTCTTCATCGCCGTCGGCCTGACGCTCGATCTCACTGTCATCGCCGACTACGCCTGGATCGTGCTTCTGGGTGCTCCTGCGCTGATGGCGGCCAAGGCCGCGATCCTCTACCCGCTCTGCCGCCTGTTCGGCGAAAGCCACGCCGTGGCGCTGCGCACGTCGCTGGTGCTGCCGCAGGGCGGCGAGTTCGCCTTCGTCCTGTTCTCGGCGGCAACCGCCTCGGCGATCCTCGACGGGGCGACCGGATCGATCCTCGTCTCCATCGTGACGCTCTCCATGGCGCTGACGCCGCTCGCCGACCGGCTGGCGCGCCGCCTCGTGCCGGACGAGGAGCGGGCCGACGAGATGGTGGAGGACTTCTCCGGCGCCGAGCAGTCCGACGTCCTGATGATCGGCTTCTCGCGCTTCGGCCAGATGGCCGCGCAGGTCATGCTGTCGAGCGGGCTGGAGATGACGATCATCGACTCCTCGGCCGAGCGCATCCGTGCCGCCGGCCGCTTCGGCTTCCGGATCTATTTCGGCTCGGGGCTCCGGCGCTCGGTGCTGGAGGCGGCGGGCATCCGGCAGGTCAAGATCGTCGCCGTCTGCACCAACAAGCCGGAAACGACAAACGCCATCGTCGACCTCATCCATTCGGAGTTCCCGAACGTCGCGATCTTCGCGCGCTCCTACGACCGCAACCACTCGCTCTCGCTGCGCGAGCGCGGGGTGACGTTCGAACTCCGCGAAACATTGGAATCGGCGCTGCGCTTCGGCGGCAAGACGCTTGAAGCGCTGGGGCTGGGTCGCGAGGAGGCCGGCCGCATCGTCGAGGACGTGCGCCGGCGCGACGCCGAGCGCCTCGCCCTCCAGCAGGCCCGTACCGCCGGAACCGGCTCGACGGTGCTCGGCCGCGGCCGCGTGTCGCCCGAGCCCCTCACCAAGCCGAAGGGTGACGGCGCGCGGGTGCGCCAGCCGCGGGGCGCGGCGCCCGCCCATCTCGCCAACTCGAGCGAGAGCCGGCCGACCTGAAGGCCGGCCGGCTCGGTCTTCGCCAAGCCGTCAGGCGCGGCTCAGTGCGCCTTCTTCTTGTGAACCTCGCTCTCGCTCTTCAGCGCCTTCGAGCCGGTCTTGGCCTTCACCAGGACGGCGGGCTCGTCCTTCGACGCGTTGCGCGTGATCTCCTTGCCCTTGATCGTCTTCGTCACCTTCTTGGTGAAGCGCGCCTCGACCTTCCCCTCGGCCTTGCCCTTGCCGTAGGACCACTCGACCGTGTCACCCTTGGAAACCGTGCTCATCTGAAGCTCTCGCTGATCCGTTTCGATGGGTGGGCAAGTCGCAAGCCTGCCGTCGCGTTCCCTCCCGCGAGCGGTCGTCCACCGACATTCGGTCGCACCCAACGAGACAGGAACCGCGCTTCGTCACGCCGCGTTCCGGACGGCTGATCCGCCACGTGAACCCCGCCCCCATGAACAAGCGCCTCGACTTCCATGCCGAACGGTTCGGCCTCACCATTGTCGATCCGGCCGACTTCGGCGTCGAGATCCATCCGCACGGGCGCGGGCAGCGCATCTGCTTCACCAATGGCGAGACGATCACCGACAAGACGCTCAAGGCGCGGATCAAGAAGCTGGTGCTGCCGCCGGCCTGGCGAGACGTGAAGATCTGCGTCGAGGAGAACGGCCATATCCAGGCAACCGGGCGCGACGAGAAGGGGCGCCTGCAGTACCGCTACCAC
Organism: Aureimonas phyllosphaerae; assembly: GCF_047943035.1. NCBI lineage: Bacteria > Pseudomonadati > Pseudomonadota > Alphaproteobacteria > Hyphomicrobiales > Aurantimonadaceae > Aureimonas > Aureimonas phyllosphaerae. The sequence continues at coordinate 413,328 of NZ_CP181348.1, forward strand.
GACGACTGGGTGAACGTGCGCAACGCGGTCAAGACCGAGCGGCTCCTGCGCTTCGGCCGGGCGCTACCAAAGCTGCGCAAGCGCATCGCCCGCGACCTGAAACGCCAGGGCACCGACCGGCGCGGCACGGCGGCGGTGGCCGCGCGCCTCATCGATGTCGCCGCCATGCGCCCCGGCCACGAGAAATACGCCAAGGACGGCGGGCGCGGCGTCGCCTCGCTGCGCCGCGAGAACCTGAAGATCGCCAAGAAGCGCGCGGTGCTGCGCTTCGTCGGCAAGTCCAACAAGGCGCATGTCATCGAGATCGCCGAACCGGCGCTGGTGCGCTCGCTCGACCGGATGCGCCGCGAGCGCGGCGCCAAGCGCCTGTTCCGCTTCCGCGAGAAGGGCGCGACGGCGGCCAAGGACCTGACGGCCACGCTCCTCAACGAATACCTGCGGGATTCGTCCGGCAAGAAGGTCTCGGCCAAGGACTTCCGCACCTTCCACGGCTCGGCCGAGGCGCTGCGCTTCCTTCTGGAGGAGGTGCCGCCGGAGAAGGCGGACACGGCGCCCAAGCGCAAGCGCGCGGTGGCGAAAGCGATGAAGTCGGTGTCGGAACTCCTGCGCAACACGCCGACCGTGGCGCGCGCCTCCTACGTTCACCCCGAGATCGTCGCGGCCTTCGAGGAGGAGCGCCTGCCGGCGGACCTGATGAAGGGGCGGGTGCGCGAGGGGCTGACGCGGGTCGAGACCGGCCTCATGCGCTTTCTGGAAGAGACGGCGACGCAGTAGCGCCGCGGCCGTCGAGAAGGTCGCCGAGCCGGCGCTTCACCTCCTCGCGCACGCCGCGCGTCTCGAGAAGGATCGTGCGCGCGCGCAGGAAATCGAGCACGCGGTACGGCGAGACCGGCGGCTGCACGAGGATGTCGGGCGCGGTGCAGGCGAGCTTCGCCCGGATCACCGCCGACATCATCAGCTGCGAGGCCCCGAACATCGCCTCGACCGGCGTCGGCAGCGGCAGCACCCCGCGCTCCGGCCCGCCGGTGACGTCGCAGGCGACGACATGGGTCGCCGATCCGCCGAAGACGTCGAACGGCAGAGGATTGGTGATGCCGCCGTCGACCAGCACGAGACCGTCGCGCCGCACCGGCCGGAACAGCGCCGGGAGCGCCGCCGAGGCGGCGAGCGCGCTGACGAGGTCGCCCGCCTCGATGGCGCATTCGAGCCCGCCGTAGAAATCCGTCGCCATTACGGTCAGCGGGATGGCGAGCCTGTCGAAGCCGATGGGCAGCCCGAGCGGCAGGAAGGCGCCGACGACCCGCTCGGCATTGAGCTGGCCGAGACGAAAGCCCCCCTCGGCCCGGAATTCGGCGAGCGTCGGCGGCCGGGTGCGCCAGAGCGTGCCGAAGACGTGCCGGCGCGTGGCGAGCACCGCGAGGACGTGGTCCTCGATCGCGGCGGCCGAGAAGCCGCTCGCGGCCGCCGCCCCGACGATCGCGCCGATCGAGGCGCCGGCGATGCGGCTCGGCCGCAGGCCAAGGTCCTCGAAGGCGGCGAGCACATGGAGATGGGCGAGCCCTCGCGCCCCGCCCCCGCCGAGCGCCAGCCCGATCCGGGTCTCGGACGCGGATCGGCCGTCCACGAGGGACGGCCGCCGGGTGTCGGGAGGGGTCACGCCGCCGCTCAGGCGTCGGCCGGGCCGACCGTGATGATCGTCGGATCGACCGACAGGAGCCGCTTGGCCTCGGCCTTCACCTGGTCCAGCGTCACCGCGTCGATCAGGCCCTGGCGCCGCTCGATATAGTCGGTGCCGAGATCGTCGAGCTGGATGCCGACCAGCGTCGAGGCGATCGAGAGCGACGACGAGAGGTTCTGGACGGCGTAGGAGCCCTTCACGAAAGCCTTGGCGCGGTCGAGCTCTTCCTGGCTCGGGCCCTCGTCGGCGAGGCGCTTCAGCTCGGCCCGGATGATCGCGATGCTCTCCTGCGCCTTGTCGGCACGGGTGGCGGTGGAGCCCGCCAGCATCGCGGCATGGTCGTAGTTGGTGAGATACGAGCCCGCGCCGTAGGCGAGACCGCGCTTCTCACGGATCTCCTTGTAGAGGCGCGAATCGAAGGTGCCGCCGCCGAGGATGTGGTTGGCAAGATAGGCCGCAAAGAACTCCGGCGCATCGCGCTTCACACCCGGCAGCGCGAACTGGATCTGCGTCTGCGGCAGGTTGAGCGCGACGTTGTCCTGCTTGCCGGTCACCGGCTGGATGTCGGCGACCGGGACGAGGTCTGCCTTCTCGCGCAGCGGCAGGAAGATTTCGTCGAGGCGCCTCTTCAGCGTCGCCTCGTCGATCGCCCCGACGACGCCGACGACGAGGTTGTCGCGGCCGAACGTCTTCTGGCGGAAGGCCCGCAGGTCGTCGGCGGTCACGGTCTTCAGCGTGTCCACCGTGCCTTCCGAGGGGCGCGCATAGGGATGGCCGGGGAAGACGGTCGAGCGGAAGGCCTTGGCCGCCAGCGTGCCGGGATCCTGCTCGTTGGCCACGATGCCGGCGAGAAGCTGGCCGCGGATGCGCTCGACGGGCTCCTGATCGAAGCGCGGCTCGTTGACCGCAAGGCGCAGGAGGTCGAAGGCCGCGTCCTCGTTCTCGACGATGGTGCGGAAGTTGCCGGAGAAGTTGTCGTAGCTCGAATCGAACGAAAGCGAGACGCCGAGTTCATCGAGCTTGGCCTGGAACGCCGCGCTGTCGATGTCGCCCGCGCCCTCGTCGAGGAGACCGGACAGGAGGTTCGCCGTGCCCTCCTTGCCGGGCGCGTCCTGCGTCGAGCCCGCGCCCTTGAAGGCGAAGCGCATGGCGATCAACGGGTTGGTATAGTCCTCAACGAGGAGGGCGTGGATGCCGCCGGGGCTCGTCACCTCCTTGATCTCGACGGCCTGGGCCAGCGAGACGAGGCTGCAGGACAGGCCGGCGACCAGGCCGAACACGGCGGTGGCGCGGCGGAAAGGCTTGAAAAGCGCGTTCATGGCTGGGGATCCGTCGTCGCGAAGGGTCAGGAGCGGGTGTCGCCGGGGACCGGCGCGCCGTCGGTGGGGGCCACCGCGCCGGCCGCCTCGGGCGATCCGGCAGGGGCCTTCGCCTCGGCGCTGGTCTCGGCATCCGCCGGCAGAAGGTAGCCGGTGACCGAGCGCTTCGGCTGGAGATAGGCCTTGGCGGCCGCGTTCACCTGATCGACCGTCACCGCCTCGATGCGGTCCGGCCAGCTCTCGACCTTCTCGATCGTGCCGCCGGTGGAGAGCGCTGCGCCATAGCGCCGCGCCATCGAGGTCTGGTTGTCGCGCTGGTAGATCAGCGCCTTGCGCACGCGGTTCTTGGCAGCCTCGAGCTCGGCCGCCGTCACGCCGTCGCGGGCGATCTTCTCGACTTCCGCATTCACCGCCTTCTCGACCTGATCGAGCGTGGCGTCCCCTCGCGGCGTGCCGTAGGTCATGAACTGGCCGTCGTCGAGCGCGGTGCCCTGGTAGTAGGAACCCGTGCCGGCCGCGATTCCCTGGTCGACCACCAGCGCGCGGTAGAGGCGGCTCGTCGTGCCGCCGCCGAGAATGTCGGCGAGGAGATCGAGCGCCTCGGACTCGCCGGGCTTGGCGTTGTTGTCGGATGGCACGAGGTAGGTCGTCTGAACGCTCGGCTGGGTGACGCGCGCGTCGCGCAAGGTGACGCTGCGCGCGGCCAGCGGCTCGGGCTCCTGCGGGCGCTGGCGCAGGCCGGGATCGGCGCGGCGCGGCACCTTGCCGAAGGTCTCCTCGGCATAGGCCTTCACCTGATCGAGCGTCACGTCGCCGGCGATCAGGAGGGTCGCGTTGTTCGGCGTATAGAAGCGGTCGTAGAAGGCGATGGCGTCCTGCCTCGACAGCTTCTCCATCTCGTTGCGCCAGCCGATCACCGGCGTGCCGTAGGGGTGGTTCTGGAAGAGCGCGGCGTCGACGGCCTCCGAAAGCTGGGCGCCCGGCTCGTTGTCGATCCGCATGCGGCGCTCTTCGAGGATCACGTCGCGCTCGGGCAGCACCACCTCGTCGGTGAGGACGAGGTTCTCCATCCGGTCGGCTTCGAAGCCCATCATCTCCTTCAGGGCCTCGACCGGCACCTGCTGGTAGTAGGCGGTGTAGTCGTAGGAGGTGAAGGCGTTCTCCTCGCCGCCGATCGCGGCAACCGCAGCCGAGAACTCGCCCTGCTTGTGGGTCTTCGTGCCCTTGAACATCAGGTGCTCGAGGAAGTGGGCGATGCCCGACACGCCTTTCGGCTCGTCGGCGGAGCCGACCTTGTACCAGATCATCTGGGTGGCGATCGGCGCGCGGTGGTCGGGCAGCACCACGACCTGCAGCCCGTTGTCGAGCGTGAAGCTCTCGATCGCCGGGCGCATCGCCTCGGCCTTGGCGGCGGCCGCCTCGCCGGCGGGGCTCGCCGCTGTCGCGGGCGCGGGGGCGGGCGCCGGCTGCGTGCCTTGCGCGAAGACCGGGGTCGACAGCGCGATCGCCAGTGCGATCGCGGATACGCCGGCACGTCGGATCGGGAAGCTCATCGAGGCGGGTGTCCTTGGGCTCGGGAAATCCGGGGGGCTCGGGAATTCCGGGGGCTCGGAATGCCCGGTTCCTCCGGGGATATGGAGGAGCGCGAGAAAAGGCACCAATTACGATTTTGTAAGGGCGTGCCTTGGTCCCGGCGTCAGCCCGCGGGCCGCAGGAAGCGAAGGCGCGTCTCGCCCATCGCCCGCTCGTCGAGGAGATCGAGGCCGGGCACCGGCTCGAACGGCGCGTCGAGCGCCTCCTCAAGGACGACGACCGCTTGGGAGGCCAGCCAGCCGCCGGCGAGGGCGCCCGCCAGCGCCGCTTCGCCGAGACGCCGGCCATAGGGCGGGTCCGCAAGCACGAGGTCGAACGGATCGATCGTGCCGGCGTCGCCCAGCCGCGTGGCATCGCGCCGCAGGATCTTGGTGCGGCCGCCAAGGCCGAAGGCCTCGATATTGGTGCGGATCAGCCCGCGCCCATCGGCGCTTTCCTCGACGAAGACGCCGTAGCGGCAGCCGCGCGACATCGCCTCCAGCCCGAGCGCCCCGGTGCCGGCGAAAAGGTCGAGGACGCGCCCGTCCTCGAAGCGCACCCCGAGCCCATGGGCGAGAATGTCGAACAGCGCCCCGCGATGACGCTCCGAGGTCGGCCGGATCGCGTCGGTCGAGGGGGTAGCGAGCGGACGCCCTTTCAGGGCGCCCGCCACGATGCGCATGCCCACCGGCCGTCAGCCCTTGCGCGGGCCGGACCGGGGTCCGGAGCGCGGACCATCGCCCTTCGGCCGGAACGGCTTGTCGCCGCCCGTGCGCGGACGATCGCCGCCGCGCCCTTCGCCGGAGCGCTCACCGCCGAAGCGTCCCTCGCCCGAGCGTCCTTCGCCCCGGGGCGGACGGCTGCCGCGGCCCTCGTCCTCGGCCGCGCGCCGCGCGGCACGCTCCTCGCGGGCAGCTTTCGTCTTCTCGCCGACCGCACGGGCGCCCGGCGCCATCCAGACATTGGCGGTGCGCTTGGGCGCCGAGGGCGGACGGCGCGCCGGCCGATCGCCCGCGTCCGCGCCGTCGCGGTCCCGCCCGTCGGCGGGCTTGTCGCCGAAGGCGCGCGGCTTGCGCTCGCCAAACGGCTTGGTCTCGCGCTTCTCGAACGGCCGCTTCTCGCCGTCGTCGCGGCGCGCGCGCGGCGCCTGCGTGTCGAGGCGGCCAAGGGCCTCCTCGCGCTTGGCGTTGCCGAACTTCTTCCGGTTCGGGCGCGGGCTGTCGGGCGAGTTGCTCACCCATTCGCTCTTCGCCCCGGCCGCGCGCTTCTGCGTCTCCTCGCCCTCCTCTGGCCGGCGGCGCTCGGCGGCCACCGGCTTGTTGGAGAACGGGTTGACGATCGGCGCGTCGAAGTCGGCGCCCGCTTCCTCGATCAGGGTCGGCCCGAGCTGATCCTTCAGCATGCGCCCCTTGATCTCCTGCACCGCGCCCTCTTCGAGCTCGCCGAGCTGGAACGGTCCGAAGGACAGGCGGATCAGGCGGTTCACGTCGAGGCCGAGATGGCCCAGCACGCGCTTCACCTCACGGTTCTTGCCCTCGCGCAGGCCGATCGTCATCCAGACGTTCGATCCTTGCGTGCGGTCGAGCGTCGCCTCGATCGCGCCGTAGAAGACGCCGTCGACCGCGATGCCCTGGCGCAGCTCGTCGAGCTTCTCCTGCGTGATCTCGCCATGCGCGCGCACCCGGTAGCGCCGCAGCCAGCCGGTGGAGGGAAGCTCCAGGATGCGGGCGAGACCGCCGTCGTTGGTGAGAAGGAGGAGCCCCTCGGTGTTGATGTCGAGCCGACCGACGGTCAGGACGCGCGGCATGTCCTCCGGCAGGCGGTCGAACACGGTCGGGCGCCCTTCCGGGTCGCGATTGGTGGTGACGCTGCCGGCCGGCTTGTGGAAGAGCCAGAGGCGCGTGCGCTCGATCGGCGGCAGGGGCTTGCCGTCGATCTCGATGCGATCCGAATTCGTGACGTCCTGCGCCGGGCTGTCGAGACGCTTGCCGTTCAAGGTCACGCGCCCGTCGGCGATCATCCCTTCCGCGTCGCGGCGCGAGGCGATGCCGGCACGTGCCAGCCGCTTGGCGATGCGCATCGTGCCGGGTGCGCCGTCCTCGCCGTCCGTCGCCCCGCTGCGGGGCCGCTCGCCCATCGGGCGCGCACGGCGCTCGGTCTCGGCGCCGTCGTGGCTGAGGCGGCCGTAGGAGCGCGGACGCTCGCCGCCCTCGCCCTCGCGCTTGGCGCCGGCATGCGAGAACATGCCGCGCGAGCGGGGCGTGAAGGGCTTGACGCCGTCGCGGCGGGGCGCGCGCTCGCCGCCCTCGGAACGCTCCTCGCGCGGGCGGACGGCACGGGCCGGACGCTCGCCCCCGGCCTCCTCGCGCGGGCGGAACGGACGGTCGCCGCGAGGCGGCCGATCGCCGCCCTTGGTGCGGGGCTTGAAGCTGCGGGCGGGACGATCGCCGCCCTCGCTCCGGTCGCGGAACGGACGCTCGCCACTTTCGGCGCGGTCACCGCGTGGCTTGAACGACCGGGCGGGACGCTCGCCCCCGTTCTCCTCGCGCGGGCGGAACGGACGGTCGCCGCGCGGCGGCCGATCGCCGCCCTCGGTGCGCGGCTTGAAGCTGCGGGCGGGACGATCACCACCCTCGCTCCGGTCGCGGGACGGGCGCTCGCCACCCTCCGCGCGGTCACCACGCGGCTTGAAGGACCGGGCGGGGCGCTCTCCACCGGCCTCCTCGCGCGGGCGGAACGGGCGGTCACCGCGCGGCGGCCGATCGCCGCCCTCGGCGCGCTCGCCGCGCGGCTTGAAGGCGCGGGCCGGACGCTCGCCTCCGCCGCCCTCGCCCTCGCGCGGGCGGAACGGCTTGGCGCCGAACCGCTTCGGGCCGGAGCGCTCGCCGCGCGCCTCGCCTTCGGCGCCCTCGGGGCGCGGCCGGAAGGGACGGGCCGGCCGATCGCCGCCCGCGCCGCCCGGCTTGCCCTTGAATCCGCCGGGCTTGCCGCCGCGCGGACCCGAACCGCCCCCGGACCCGCCCTTGGATCCGCCTAGGCCGCGGCCCGCACCGCTGCGGCCCGAACGGCCGCCCTGGTTCTCGTCGCTCATCTTTTCGCTATGCCTTGTGTTCTCCGGCACGCATAGCAAACTCCCGCCGATCAAACGAGAGACCTTGCATGTCGCGCTTGAATTCCATGGATGAGGCGCTCGTCGAGGCCAGGTCCGCCGAGGCCCGCGGCGAGACGCCGGTCGGTGCCGTGGTGGTGCTGGACGGGCAGGTCATCGGCCGCGGGGGCAACGAGACCCGCGCCCTCTTCGACCCCACGGCCCATGCCGAGATCCTGGCGATCCGGCGGGCCTGCGAGGCGATCGGCTCGGAGCGGCTGATCGGCGCCGACCTCTACGTGACGCTGGAGCCCTGCGCCATGTGTGCGGCGGCGATCTCGTTCGCGCGCATCCGGCGGCTCTACTTCGGCGCGGGCGACGCGAAGGGCGGCGCGGTGGAACACGGTCCCCGCTTCTACGCCCAGCCGACCTGCCACCACGCGCCGGAGGTCTATTCCGGCATCGGTGAAACGGAGTCCGCCGCGCTCCTGCGCGACTTCTTCCGCGCGCGGCGCGACTAGCGCCGCGTCAGAAGGGCCAGAGGCTCTTCAGCTTCGAGCCAAGGGTCTTCGTGCCGTTGGCGTTGCGAGCCTTGGCATCCTCGTCGACGCCGGGATCGCCGGCGGGCGCCGTCGCGGCAGGCTGGCGGTAGGTCAGCGGCGGCTCCGACAGGTAGCGGCGCTGGGTCGGATCGCCCTGGCGTCCGACGCGGGCGCGCTCGTTGGCGGCGACGCGCTGGCCGGCCATCTGCTTGGACGAGATCCAGCTGCCTTCCATCTCGGCGCGCTTGCCGACGGTCGAGCTGACGGTCGCCTCCTCGCGCGTCATGCCCTCCTTGTCGGCGGTCATGAAGGCGACCGGAAGGGCGCCGTCGCTGCCATCGGGCGCTGCGGCGCGCAGCCGGGCGCGGCGCTGCTCGGGCGATTCCGGCCAGTTCGCATCCGTGCTCGCGCTTGCCGCGACGCGCGGCGGTGGCAGCACGTCGCGCTTCTGCGACTTCACGAGTTCGGGGCGGGGCGAGTAGTCGACGCGCGTCCGGTTGGAGGAGCCCAGCGTCAGCATGCCGTCGAGGTCGTTGAACAGCTGCTGGCCCTGGCTGGTGCCCGTGCCGTAGGTCGGACCCATGCAGCCGCTGAGCGCCAGCGCGGCAGCGCCGAGAGCCAGCATGCGCGAGCCGACGCGAACGGTGGTGTGTGTCATGCCGGGCGTTTCCCCTTGTGTCTCGTGACCGCTCGGGCCCCATCGAGGTCGCGCGGGGACCCCTCCCCCCGCGCCTTTGCTCAGGACAATCCGGCGATTTTACGAAGAGCTTCTAGGCGAGAGCACGGTCCGAGTCCAGAAACGGCAAAGATTCCGTTACCACCGGGCAACGGCCGCCCATCAGGCGGCCGCCGCTTTGAGTTCGCGCAGCGCCTCGGCGTCGCGCGGCGTGACGTCGGGATACTCGGGGTCCGTGCCGACGAGCGGCGAGACCTTCCAGGAGCGGGCGCATTTGCGCCCCTCCGCCCGTGCCGGCACCACCGCGATGCCCGGCGTGTCGGGCAGCGTGAAGGCGCCCTCCGGCGCAGGCTGGCCGATGAGGGCGATGTCGCTGGTGATCGCGATCTCGGCGAGGTCGATCTCGCCGAGAAGCCTGCGCAGGTCCGCGTCCGCGACATGCACCACGGGGGCCGCCTCCAGCGAGGAGCCGATGCGCTTGGCGCGGCGCTCGTCTTCGAGGGCGCCGGTGACGACGCGGCGCACGCGCCGGATCTGCCGCCAGCGCTCCGCCAGCGCCTCGTCGACCCAGACGGGATCACAGCCGCGGAACGCTTCCAGATGCACCGAGCGTGCTTCCGGATAGCGGCTCAGCCACGCCTCCTCCATCGTGAACGGCAGGAGCGGCGCCAGCCACGTTACCAAGCGGTCGAAGAGGATGCGCACGACCTGGAGCGCCGCCCGGCGGCGCACCGAGGACGGCGCGTCGCAGTAGAGCGCGTCCTTGCGGATGTCGAAGTAGAAGGCCGAAAGCTCCACCACCATGAAGTCGAGAAGCGTGCGGGCAATGCGCTTGAAGTCGAAGGCGTCGTAGCTCTTCAGGACCACGCCCTCGATCTCGGCGAGGCGGTGGAGCATCAGGCGCTCGAGCTCGGGCATCTCGGCAAGCGGCACGTCGTCGCCCCGGTCGTGCGCCAGGGTGCCGAGCATCCAGCGCACCGTGTTGCGCAGCTTGCGATAGGCGTCGACATTGGTCTGGAGGATCGTCTTGCCGAGGCGCAGGTCCTCCGAATAGTCGGACGAGACCACCCAGAGGCGCAGGATGTCGGCGCCGGACTGCGAGATCACCTCCTGCGGCGTCACGACGTTGCCGAGCGACTTCGACATCTTGCGCCCGTCCTCGTCCATCACGAAGCCGTGCGTCAGCACCGCGTCGTAGGGCGCGCGGCCGCGCGTGCCGCAGGCTTCAAGCAGCGAGGAATGGAACCAGCCGCGATGCTGGTCGGAGCCTTCGAGATAGAGGTCGGCCGGCCACTTCAGGTCGGGGCGCTTCTCCAGGCAGAAGGCGTGGGTCGAGCCGGAATCGAACCAGACGTCGAGGATGTCGCGCACCATCGACCAGCGCGACGCGTCGTGCTCGTTGCCGAGGAAGCGCTCCTTGGCGCCCTCGGCGAACCAGGCGTCGGCGCCCTCCTTCTCGAAGGCTTCGCGGATCCGCGCGTTGACCGCCTCGTCCTTCAGAACCTCGCCGTCCTCGTCGACGAAGACGCAGATCGGCACGCCCCAGGCGCGCTGGCGCGACAGGACCCAGTCCGGCCGGTCAGCGATCATGCCGCGCAGGCGGTTCTGCCCGCTGGCCGGCACGAAGCGCGTGTCGTCGATCGCCGCAAGGGCGCGCCCGCGGAGCGTGTCGCCGCCCGACGGCCTGGCCCCGTCGAGCCCGAAGCCGGCCAGGTCCTTGTCCATGTGGACGAACCATTGCGGCGTGTTGCGGAAGATCACCGGCTTCTTGGAGCGCCAGGAATGGGGATAGGAATGCTTGAGGCGTCCGCGCGCCAGCAGCCGGCCGGCCGCCACCAGCGCGTCGATCACCCGCTTGTTGGCGTCACCCTTCTTGCCCTTGTCGTCGATGACGCGGCCGGCCCCGCCCTCGGCGTCCGGTCCGAAGCCTGGCGCGTCCTTGGTGTAGAAGCCGTCGTCGTCCACCGGGAAGGGGATCGACGCGTCGATGCCGCGCGCCTCGATGTCGCGGCGCGCGCCGGTCCAAGCCTCGAAGTCCTCGCGGCCGTGGCTCGGCGCGGTGTGCACGAAGCCCGTGCCCGCGTCGTCGGTCACGTGGTCGCCGGCCAGAAGCGGCACGGCGAAGGCGTAGCCGCCGCCGAGACCCTTCAGCGGATGGTCGCAGAGGAGGGCGGCAAGATCGGCGGCGGACACGTCGCGCAGGCGACGGAAGCCGCCGTCCGGCACCCGCGCCTTCGCGAAGACGTCGGCGGCCAGCGCATCGGCGATCACCAGACGCTCGCCATGGGCGGCCCAGCGCGGGTTCTCCGCCTCGTCCGGCGCGCTCACCTCGTAGAGGCCGTAGGCGATGCGGTCGGAGTAGGCGATGGCGCGGTTGCCGGGGATGGTCCAGGGGGTCGTCGTCCAGATCACGATGCTCGCGCCGTCGAGCGGACCGACATCGGGCGAGCCCGCCTTCGGGAAGCTTGATACGCCGCCGTTGAAGGCGGGCGTGAAGCCGTTGGCAGCCGGACGGACAGCGAACTTCACCCAGATCGTGTCGGACTCGTAGTCCTGGTACTCGACCTCGGCCTCGGCGAGCGCGGTCTTCTCGACCACCGACCACATCACCGGCTTCGAGCCGCGGTAGAGCTGGCCCGACATGGCGAACTTCAGAAGCTCGCCCGCGATCACCGCCTCGGCCCCGTAGTTCATCGTGAGGTAGGGGTTCTTGAAGTCGCCCTCGACGCCGAGGCGGCGGAACTCGGCCGACTGGACGCCGACCCAGTGTTCGGCATAGGCGCGGCACTCGCGGCGGAAGGCGATCATCGCGGACGCGTCCTGCAGGTCCGGCTTCTGCCGACCCTTGGCGCGGTAGTTCTCCTCCTCGATCTTCCACTCGATCGGCAGACCGTGGCAGTCCCAGCCGGGCACGTAGTTGGAGTCATAGCCCCGCATCTGGAAGGAGCGGGTGATGACGTCCTTCAGCACCTTGTTCAGCGCATGCCCGATGTGGAGATGGCCGTTGGCGTAAGGGGGGCCGTCGTGGAGGACGTATTTCGGACGACCGGCGGATTCGCGGCGCAGCGTGCCGTAGAGGTCCATCTCGTCCCATTTGGCGATCCACCACGGCTCGGCCTGAGGCAGGCCCGCCCGCATCGGAAACTCGGTCTCCGGCAGGAACAGGGTCTTGGAATAGTCGGTCTCGGGACGCTCGGTCATGGCGGCAAACTCGTTCAGGGCTGCATCGCGGCGCGGACACGGGAAGCCTCATGGCTTCGGGGCGGCGACGCATCAGGGCATGGGATGGGGCATGGGGAAGGCCCGGAAGACTTGCGGTCCGGGCGCGGCACGTCGTCCCGGCTCCGGCGGCACCTGTCAGCGCCGGCGCGGAACCGGGCGGCTAATTCGCGATCCGGCATGCGCGGAGGCGCCGGGCGGCAGGGCGGCCGTTCTGTCCATTGCCGCTTCCTATCAAAGGGAGTGGCCCGGTTCCAAGGACTTTTCTCGGATCAGAAGGTGAGCGCGGCGTCCAGCGGCGACAGGGGGCGGGCGCCGGCGAGAAGCGCGCGCGCTTCCGCGGCATCGATGTCCATGCGCGCGATCAGCGCCTCGGCCGAGTCGAAGCGTTCCTCGCCGCGGATGAAGCCGAACAGCGAGACCGAGACCGCCTCGCCGTAGAGATCGCCGGAAAAGTCGAACAGAAAGGTCTCGAACAGCGCCGCGCCGTTGTCAAAGGTCGGGCGGCGGCCGTAGCTCGCCACCCCGTCGTGGAGCGAGCCGTCGGCGCGGCGCAGGCGCACGGCATAGATGCCGTGGGCGAGCAGTCCGTCGTCCGGCAGAACCATGTTGGCGGTAGGATAGCCGAGCGTGCGCCCGAGCTTCGCCCCGTGGCTGACCGTGCCCTCGATCGTCCAGCGATAGCCGAGGAGCCCGGCGGCGGCGGCCGCATCGCCGTTCATCAGGTCTTCGCGGATGCGGCTCGAGGAGACCGTGTTGGCGCCCTCGTCGACGAAGGGCGCGATCGAGGTGACGCCGATGCCGAGTTCGGCCCCGCGCGCGCGCAGGAAATCGAGATCGCCCTGCCGGCGTGCGCCGAAACGGAAATCATAGCCGACGACGACGTGGCGCGCGCCGAGATCGCGATGCAGCGTCTCGGCGACGAAGGCTTCGGCGGGATGGGCGGCATAGTCGAGATCGAAGGGCTGCTCGACCACCGCCTCGACGCCGAGGAGGCCGAAGAGCCGGGCCTTCAAGGGCGCGGGGGTCAGGCGCTGCACCGGATGCTGCGGCCGGAACACGGTGCGCGGATGCGGCTCGAAGGTGAGCGCGAGGCGCGGCGCGCCGGTCTCGGCGGCGAGCGCCGCGAGCGTCTCGACCACCGCCTGGTGGCCGCGATGGACGCCGTCGAAATTGCCGATCGCGACGACCCCGCCGCGAAGCTCGCGCGGCAGCGCCGCCGCACCCGGAATGCGCTGGGCCGGCCCCGTCATCGGAGCGCGGGCATCACGTAGCGGGCATGGACGCCCCGCGCCAGAAGCTCGGCCGACAGGAGAACGGGATCGCCGATCACCTCGGCCAGTTCGTCGCGGTGGATGCCGTGCGAGATGAAGAGGCAGTCGGCGCCATGGTTCACCGCGCCGAGGACGTCAGTCATCAAGCCATCGCCGATGCACAGGACACGCGCCCCCTCCCCCACGACGCGGCGGGCGACGTCATAGATCGGGGCATGCGGCTTGCCGGCGAGGTGAACCGTGCCGCCGATCGAGGCGTAGACGGCCGCGACGGCCCCGGCGCAGGGGATCAGCTGGTCGCCGATATGGACCACGAGGTCCGGGTTGGCGCAGATCATCGGCAGGCCGCGGCCGGCGCAGCGCTCCAGGAGCGGGCGATAGGTCTCGGGATCTTCCGTGCGGTCGTCGAAGAGGCCGGTGCAGACGATCGCCTCGGCGCCTGTCTCGTCCTCCAGCTGCAGGCCGAGCCCGTCGAAGATGTCGAGGTCGCGCTCAGGGCCGATATGGAGCACGCGGCGCGAACCCGCCTCGATCAGCGCCCGCGTCGCGTCGCCCGAGGTGACGATCGCGTCGAAGCTGTCGCGCGTGACGCCGAGCGCCGCGATCTGGCGCTCGACGCCGCCGGCAAGACGCGGCGAGTTGGTGAGGAGCACGACCCTCTTGCCGGCGCGGCGCGCGCCTGCCAGCGCCGAGACCGCCGCCGCGTGGCTCGCCACCCCGTCGTGGACGACGCCCCAGACGTCGCAGAACAGGGCGTCGTAGCCCGCCAGCACCTCGTCGAGGCTGCGGATCGCGCGCATCGCGCCCTCGGTCATCGGGTGGCTCCGGCTCATGTCCATCGAAGGCCCCCGCGATATCGGAGCGCGGGGGGCGGGGTCAAGCAAGCGGCGGTCTTCCGCGACCTTGTGCGAAGCTGGCGGCACCCTTGACACAGGCGGGGCCGATCTCCTATCTCCCCACTCGTTAGCACTCGCCCACGTCGAGTGCCAGAGATCGGAACGGGTGCGCTCCGGCGGCCCGTTTCTTGTATCAAGCCTTTTGAGAAGGTTCGACTGAGATGGCCAATGTGAACTTCCGCCCCCTGCATGACCGCGTCGTCGTGCGGCGCGTCGAGTCCGAATCGAAGACCGCCGGCGGGATCATCATTCCGGACACCGCCAAGGAGAAGCCGCAGGAAGGCGAAATCGTGGCGGTCGGCGCCGGCGCGCGCGACGAGACCGGCAAGGTCAACCCGCTCGAGGTCAAGGCCGGCGACCGCATCCTGTTCGGCAAGTGGTCGGGCACCGAGATCAAGCTCGGCGGCGAGGACCTCCTGATCATGAAGGAATCCGACATCCTCGGGATCGTCGGCTGACCTCGTCGCCCCAACACATCCTTTCTTTTGAAACGGCGCGAGGCTTCATGAGCCGCGCCGAGGAGACAAGACCATGGCAGCCAAGGACGTAAAGTTCGGTCGTGATGCCCGCGAGCGCATGCTGCGCGGCGTTGACATTCTCGCCGATGCGGTGAAGGTCACGCTCGGCCCCAAGGGCCGCAACGTCGTGATCGACAAGTCGTTCGGCGCTCCGCGGATCACCAAGGACGGCGTGTCCGTCGCCAAGGAGATCGAGCTGGAGGACAAGTTCGAGAACATGGGCGCCCAGATGGTGCGCGAAGTGGCCTCGAAGACCAACGACAAGGCCGGTGACGGCACCACCACCGCGACGGTTCTCGCCCAGGCGATCGTCCGTGAGGGCGCCAAGGCGGTGGCCGCCGGCATGAACCCGATGGACGTCAAGCGCGGCATCGACCAGGCCGTCGCCAAGGTCGTCGAGACGCTCGTCTCCTCGGCCCGCAAGATCGAGACCTCCGACGAGGTCGCCCAGGTCGGCACCATCTCGGCCAACGGCGAGAAGGAAATCGGCCAGATGATCGCCTCGGCGATGCAGAAGGTCGGCAACGAGGGCGTCATCACCGTCGAGGAAGCCAAGACCGCCGAGACCGAGCTCGAGGTCGTCGAGGGCATGCAGTTCGACCGCGGCTACCTCTCGCCGTACTTCGTGACCAACGCCGAGAAGATGGTGGCCGACCTCGAGGACGCCTACATCCTCCTGCACGAGAAGAAGCTCTCCAACCTCCAGGCGATGCTCCCGGTCCTCGAGGCCGTCGTGCAGTCGTCGCGTCCGCTCGTCATCATCGCCGAGGACGTCGAGGGCGAGGCGCTCGCCACGCTCGTCGTCAACAAGCTGCGTGGCGGCCTGAAGATCGCCGCCGTCAAGGCGCCGGGCTTCGGCGATCGCCGCAAGGCGATGCTCGAGGACATCGCGATCCTCACCGGCGGTCAGGTCATCTCCGAAGACCTCGGCATCAAGCTCGAGAACGTCACGCTCGACATGCTCGGCCGCGCCAAGAAGGTCTCCATCACCAAGGAGAACACCACGATCGTCGACGGCAACGGTGAAGCCGACGGCATCAAGGCCCGCGTCTCGCAGATCAAGCAGCAGATCGAGGAGACCACGTCGGACTACGACCGCGAGAAGCTCCAGGAGCGCCTGGCCAAGCTCGCGGGCGGCGTTGCGGTGATCCGCGTCGGCGGCTCGACCGAGGTCGAGGTCAAGGAGAAGAAGGACCGCGTCGACGACGCGCTCAACGCGACCCGCGCGGCCGTGGAAGAGGGCATCGTTCCGGGCGGCGGCGTGGCGCTCCTGCGCGCTTCGAACGCCGTGGACCTCAAGGGCGAGAACGCCGACCAGGACGCCGGCATCGCCATCGTACGCAAGGCGCTCCAGGCCCCGATCCGTCAGATCGTCCAGAACGCCGGTGGCGAGGGCTCGATCGTGGTCGGCAAGATCCTCGACAACTCGTCGCTGACCTACGGCTACAACGCCCAGACCAGCGAGTACGGCGACATGATCCAGGCCGGCATCGTCGACCCGGTCAAGGTCGTGCGTTCGGCGCTGCAGGACGCGGCCTCGGTCGCGGGTCTCCTCGTCACCACCGAAGCCATGATCTCCGAGGCCCCCAAGAAGGACTCGGGCGCCGGCGGCATGCCGGGCGGCATGGGCGGCGGCATGGGCGGCATGGGCGGCATGGACTTCTAAGTCCGTCAGGACACGGAAGGCCATAAAGCCGCCGATCCCGAAGGGTGCCGAAACCGGGCAGGTCCGGTTTCGGGTGGCGGCATGGACTTCCAAGTCCCGCTGTTCAGCTCAGCTGAATGCAGGAAGGCCCGGCGGAGCGATCCGCTGGGCCTTTTCGGTTTGTGAGAGGGAAGGCACCGACCCGTTCCACCAGGGAAACTCACTCCGGCAGGAAGTCCTGGTCGCGAAGCTGGTCCAGCGAATAGGGGCAGCCGAGCGGAAAGGTTTCGAGCGGGAGGCGCGTTTCGATCGCAGCTTCCCGGCGTGCGACCCGGTAGGCTTCGTCCGCGATCGCCTCCGCACCGGCTTTCAGGGACGGATTATCCTGCTCGCGATCGAGGATGTTGCCGCGCTCCCGCAGGATCGTCAGCTGCCACGAGCGAGACCGACGCGAGGGCTGGAACTGCCATTTGAGAAGGTGTGCGATCAGGACGCGGTAGCTCGACCGAAGGGCATGCCGCTGTTCTCGTCCCATGCTCTCCACCTCCTCCACCAGATTCGCCAGATCGAGTTCCCCGAAGCGCTTGAGGCGCAGGAGCTCGGCCTGTTCGAAGGCCCAGGCGTGGAAGTCGTCCTCGTAGTCGGTGGGCGAGGCGAAGTAGGGCTTCTCTTTGGCGAGGCTCATCGCAGGCCTTTCCGGTGACCGTCGAAAAGGAAACTAGCGTTCCGACGACGGATTTGCACGCGGGCGTGCATTGTCACCGCCTTCCTCCGCTCCCATAAGCCCTCGGATCGGATCGCGGGGGCGGGCATTTGAGCGAGTTCTTCATCTTCTTCTTCGTCGGCGCGCTGGCGCAGCTCGTCGACGGCGCTCTCGGCATGGCCTACGGCGTCATCTCCTCGACCGTGCTCCTCGGTTTCGGCGTCCCGCCCTCCGTCGCCTCGGCCTCGGTGCATACGGCCGAGCTCTTCACCACGGCGGCGTCGGGCACCGCCCACATCGCCAACCGCAACATCGACTGGAAGCTGTTCTGGCGGCTCGTGCCCTTCGGCATCCTCGGCGGCGTGCTGGGGACCTATGTCCTGACCTCGGTGGACGGATCGACGATCCGCCCCTTCGTCGCCGCCTATCTCGGCATCATCGGCGTGATGCTGACCCTGCGCTCGTTCCGCAAGATGCCGCGGGCGCAGACGCCGATGGGCCTCGTGCCGCCGCTGGGCGCCGCCGGCGGCTTCCTCGATTCGGTCGGAGGCGGCGGCTGGGGGCCGATCGTCACCTCGGGGCTCCTGGGTGCCGGCGGCCAGCCGCGCTTCGTCATCGGCACGGTGAACGCGGCGGAATTCCTCGTCACCCTCGCCGTCTCGCTGTCGTTCCTCCTCGCCCTCGTGACCGGCCATTGGGAGGAAGCCGGAGACCTCTCGACCCATGCCCTTTCGGTGCTGGGGCTGATCGCCGGCGGCATCCTCGCCGCACCGCTCGCGGGCTACGCCGTCCGGAAGATTCCCGAACGCCTGCTCCTGCGCATTGTCGGCATCCTGATCTGCGTCCTCTGCCTCCAGCAGATCGTCACGCTTCTTACATAAATGTAATCCTTGGCCAGGAACCTAATTTCTCGACTCCCGTTTTTTCCCCGACGCCAGCATGAGCTGGCCCAACGAAACGGAGCAATTCCATGGTCGACAAGAATCAGGTCCAGGGCGGCGCGAAGGAAATCGGCGGCAAGATCAAGGAAGCCGCTGGCAAGCTGGTCGGCAACGACCGCCTCCAGGCCGACGGCATGGCGGACCAGGCCGAGGGCAAGACCCAGAAGAACTACGGCAAGGTCAAGGACGCCATGAAGGACCAGGTCGGCCTGAAGAAGCACTGACCCGCGTACGAATCGTTTGAGTGGAAAAAGCCGGCCGAAAGGCCGGCTTTTTCGTGTGCGCGACGGGTTTCTCGGCGCCGCACGGCATGGTAACGCCGCCCGGACGGCCCGGCGTTCCGCGGGCGGCTTTCCGAGGGGAATGCGATGACCAAGACCCGCCGCGAGACCGATTCCATCGGCGCGATCGACGTGGCCACCGATCGCTACTGGGGCGCCCAGACCGAGCGCTCGCTGAACAACTTCCGCATCGGCACCGACCGGCAGCCGATCGCCGTGATCCACGCGCTCGCCACCGTCAAGAAGGCCGCTGCGCGCGTCAACCAGGGCTACGGCAAGCTCGACGCGACGCTCGCCGACGCGATCGTCACGGCCGCCGACGAGGTGATCTCGGGCAAGCTCGACGACCATTTCCCGCTCGTCGTCTACCAGACGGGATCGGGCACCCAGACCAACATGAACGTCAACGAGGTCATCTCGAACCGCGCCATCGAGGCGCTGGGCGGCGAGATGGGCTCCAAGAAGCCGGTTCATCCGAACGACCACGTCAACATGGGCCAGTCGTCCAACGACGTGTTCCCGACCGCGATCCACGTCGCCGTCGCGATCGAGGCCACGAACCGCATCCTGCCGGCGATCGACAAGCTCCATGCCGCGCTCGACGCGAAGGCGAAGGCGTTCGACCACATCATCAAGATCGGCCGCACCCACACGCAGGATGCGACGCCGATCACGCTCGGCCAGGAATTCTCGGGCTACGCCGCCGCGCTCAAGCTCGGCAAGCGCCGCATCGAGCAGGCGATCGAGGACGTCTACGCGCTGGCGCAAGGGGGCACGGCCGTCGGCACGGGCCTGAACGCCCCGGTCGGCTTTGACGTGAAGATCGCCGACGAGATCGCCAAGCTCACGGGCCTGCCCTTCCGCACGGCCGAGAACAAGTTCGAGGCGCTCGCCTCGCATGGCGCGCTGACCTTCTTCCACGGGAGCCTCAACGCGCTGGCGACCGATCTTTTCAAGATCGCCAACGACATCCGCTTCTTGGGGAGCGGCCCGCGCTCGGGCCTCGGCGAACTCTCGTTGCCCGAGAACGAGCCCGGCTCCTCGATCATGCCGGGCAAGGTGAACCCGACGCAGGCCGAGGCCCTCACCATGCTCTGCGCCGAGGTGTTCGGTCACGAGACCACGGTGACGGTCGCCTCGAGCCAGGGCCATTTCGAGCTCAACGTCTTCAAGCCGGTGATCGCCAATGCGGTCCTCTCCTCGATCCGGCTCCTGGCCGACGGCATGGACTCCTTCCGTGAGCACTGCGTCGACGGCATCAAGGCCAACGAGGACCGCATCCGGTCGCTGATGGAACAGTCGCTGATGCTGGTAACGGCACTCGCCCCGACGATCGGCTACGACAACGCCGCGACGATCGCCAAGACCGCTCACAAGAAGGGCACGACCCTGCGCGAGGAGGCTCTCGCCTCCGGCCTCGTGTCGGGCGAGGACTACGACCGGATCGTCGACCCGGCGGCGATGACGCGTCCGGGCTGAGAGGGCGCGGCGGACATGACGACAAGGGCCGCCTCGCGCGGCCCTTTCCGGTTTCAGGCGCGCGCTGCGGGCGAGCCGGTGTAGAGCTGCGTGCTCTCGGCCTGCGTCAGGATCTGGTAGCGCTCGAACTGGGCGAGGACGTCGGACAGGACGTCGGCCTTGGTGAAGCCGGTCACGTCGTAGCCGCGACTGCCGTCGGAAAAGATCGTCCGGGCCGCCCAGATCATCCGCCGTCCGTCCAACGAGGTGCGCGTGTCGGCCGCCGAGAAGACCATCGCCGGCTGCGCCACCGGCTCGACCCCGTAGACGAAGTCCCGCGCGCTCTCGGCCGGAACGGTCAGGACCACCGGGCCATCGCCCTCCCCGTCGAGCCGCGCATCGAGCCCGCGCCGCACGAGTTCGTCGCGCACGTCCGACAGGGCGGGTCGGGCGGTGCTGTCGATGAAGCGGCGCACGTCTCGCTTGTTTGGCTCGTGCAGGATCGCGCCGAGCCGCGCCTGCCAGCTCGCCCCGCGCACGAGAACCGCCGGCTGGGCCTGCCGGTGCTCCATCGCCCGCGCGACGTCGGCCTGCATGCCGCGCAGAAGGCCGAAAGCCAGAAGCAGGAGAATGACGGCGAAGGGCAGCGCGGCGATCAGTGTCATCGTCTGCAGACCGACAAGCCCACCGGCGAGCAGAAGCAGCGCCGCGACCGTCCCTTGCACGACGCACCAGTAGATGCGCTGCCAGACGGGCGTGTCGTCACGGCCGCCCGAAGCGAGGGCATCGACGACGAGCGAGCCGGAATCGGCCGAGGTGACGAAGAAGATACCGACGAGGATGACAGCCAGCGTCGATGTGATGCCGCTCAGCGGCAGGTACTCGAAAAACTGGAACAGGGCGACCGGCAGGTTCTCCTGCACCTCGCGCGCAAGGGCACCCGCCGCCGGGCCGAGGTCGAGGGAAATGGCCGAGTTGCCGAAGACGGTCATCCAGAAGAACGTGAAGGTCGAGGGCACGAACAGGACGCCGAGAACGAACTCGCGCACCGTGCGCCCGCGCGAGATGCGCGCGATGAACATGCCGACGAACGGCGACCAGGAGATCCACCAAGCCCAGTAGAACAGCGTCCAGTCGCTGATCCAGGCGCGCGGCTCGTAGGCGTAGAGCGTGAAGGTGCGCGGCAGGAGGTCGTCGAGATAGGCTCCGATGTTCTGGACGAAGGCCTTGAAGATGAAGGTCGTCGGCCCGACCACGAGCACGAAGAGCATCAGGACGATGGCGACGACGAGGTTGCCCTCCGACAGGCGCCTCACCCCGGTGTCGAGGCCGGAGACGACCGACACCGTCGCTGCGCCCATCACCACGGCAATCAGCAGGATCTGCACCCAGACCGTGTTGGGCACGCCGAGGAGATGGTTGAGGCCGGCGTTCATCTGAAGGACGCCAAGGCCGAGCGAGGTCGCGATGCCGAACACCGTGCCGCAGATGGCGAAGACGTCCACCGCATGGCCGACGGGGCCGTCGATGCGCTCGCGGATCAGCGGATAGAAGCCGGAGCGGATCGTCAGCGGCAGGTTGTAGCGGAACGAGAAATAGGCGAGCGACAGGCCTACGACGGCATAGATCGCCCAGGCATGAAGCCCCCAGTGGAAGAAGGTGAACTCCATCGCCTGGCGCGCGGCCTCGAGGGTGCGCGGCTCTGCCTCGGGCGGCACGGAATAGTGCAGGACAGGCTCGGCGACCGCATAGAACATGAGGCCGATGCCCATGCCGGCGGCAAACAGCATCGCCAGCCATGACGCATAGGGGTAGTCCGGCTCGGCATCGTCCGGCCCGAGCTTCAGCCGGCCGAAGCGGCTCAGCGCAAAGAACAGGACCGAGAACAGGAGAATGCCGACCGTCAGGAGGTAGAACCATCCGAACGTGTCGAGCACGAAGGCCTGAGCCGCGCCGAAGAGACGCTCCGCGTCGCGTGGGAAGAGGACGCCGACGAGCACCAGCGCCGCGATGATCGCGCTGGCGGGAAAGAACACGGGCGGACGGATCTTGGATGTCATGGCAGGCTGGAACTCGGTACACAAAGAAACGGCGGATGGCTGCGGATGCAGCGCCGAACGCGCGTCCGACTTTCCCGCCTAAGATTCAGCTAGGGCATAACCCGCGCGAACCCAGCGATTGTGGCCGCTCTTCGACGCGTACGCCGAGATTGTCGTGCATCCGGCAGCCAATCGCGTCGATTGGTCTTCCCGGCGTTGACGATCAGTCGCGTTTCGCTAGCCTATGCCGCGCTCGCGCGCTGCGTCAGAAGTTCGCTCACGGATTTCTTCAACGCACCCACGGAGCCAGCCTCATGAATTCCGCCGCCCTTCTCGCCGGACGCGTCCTCCTCTCGATCCTCTTCATCGTGTCCGGCTTCGGCAAGCTGACGGGCGCAGCCGGCTTTGCCGGTTATCTCGCCAGCCTCGGCGTGCCCGGCGGCATCGCCATGGCCTATCTCGTCGGCGCGGTGGAGTTCTTCGGCGGCCTTGCGATCCTCGTCGGCTTTCAGACCCGCATCGTCGCCTATGTGCTCGCCGTCTTCACGGTCGGCACGATCCTGACCGCCCACATGGGCGACGCCACGCAGGCGATGAAGAACCTGTCGATCGTCGGCGGCTTCCTGGTGCTCGGCGCGGTCGGCGCCGGCGCCTACTCGGTGGACGCACGCCGCGGCACCCCGACGCTCGCCCGCGTCTGATCGCCCGACGTCATCGGCCGTTCTTAAGCGGCCGCCCTTAGGGGCGGCCGTTTTGCGTGGGTCAGAACCGCGCGATGAGCGCGTCCAGCGCGGCCGCACGGCCCGCATCCCCTTCAGAGCGATGGGCGAGCGCCAGGCAGGCCTCGGAGCGCAGGATCACGCCGTCCTTCAGGACGCGCAGCCGGTTGGCGGTCAGCGTCGATCCAGTGGAGGTGATGTCCACGATGATGTCGGCCGAACCCGCTGCGGGCGCCCCTTCGGTGGCGCCGAGGCTCTCGACGATCCGGTAGCTCTGGATGCCGTGGCTCCTCGTGAAGAACCCTTGCGTCAGCCGCCAGTATTTGGTCGCAATGCGAAGGCGCCGGCCGTGGCGCTGGCGGAACGAGGCGGCGACGTCGCCGAGATCTTCCATCGTCTCGACGTCGATCCAGCTGTCGGGTACGGCCACCACCACGTCGGCATGGCCGAAGCCGAGCCGTGAGACGATGCGCCCGCGCCGGTCGAAGTCGGGCATCGTCTCGCGCAGGAGGTCCTCGCCGGTGACGCCGAGGTCGATCGCCCCGTCGCGCAGTTCGCGCGCGATCTCGGACGCCGAGAGAAGCAGGACCTCTAGCCCCTCGGCCCCCTCGACGCGGGTGCGGTAGGAGCGCGCGTCATCGCTCGGGTGGACCGTGATGCCGGCTTCACCGAGCGCGGCGACGCACTGATCCTTGAGGCGGCCCTTGGACGGAATGGCAAGCGTTAGGGTCATGGCCGGCCCTCCCCCCCGGCGGCCATGGCAGCCGCGATCCGGTCGAGATCGAGCGCGAAGCCGACCGCCGGGATCGGCGTCGGCGCGCCGAGATAGGAGACGAGCCGGTCGTAGCGCCCGCCGCCGACAAGCGGTTCGGCGCCGGGCGCAGCGGCGATCTCGAAGACGAGGCCGGTGTAGTAGTCGAGCGTGCGCCCGAAGGCGGCGCGATAACGGATGGAGCCGAGATCGACGCCGGCCGCCCGCAGCGACGCGGCACGGTCACGGAAGAGATCCAGCGCCGGTCCGAACTCGACGCCCGACTGTGCCTCCATCGTCTCCAGCCGTGCGGGCGCCTCGCTCAGCGGGCAGTCCAGCGCGAGAAACGCCCGCAAGCGGTCGAGATAGGTCGAGCGCAGCCGCGTGTTGGCGAGCGCCATCTTCTCGACCAGCCGCTCGGCAATCTCCTCAGGGGTGCGCCCGCGGTTCGGCGGCAGGCCGCCCGCGTCCATCAGGGTCCGCACGTGTTCGGCCAGCGCCACCGTGTCGCCGCCGCGCAGAAGCGCGCGCACCGCCGGATCGAGATCGAGCGGGTCGCTGTCCGCCTCGCGCGACAGGGCGGCGAGCGCGGCCTCCAGAAGATCGTCGCGGCCGAAGCAACGCACGAGCCTGCGCTGCCAGCCGGCCGGCAGGTCGAGTGCGGTCAGGAACGCCTCGAACAGCGCCTGATCGCCGACGGTGACCGCGGCCGGCTCCGGCAGCCCGCAGGCGCGCAAGGCGGCCAGCGCTTCCGCCAGCGCCTGCGAGTCGGCGGCCGCGCGGTTCTCTTCACCGAGATTTTCGATGCCGGCTTGACGGAACTCGGCCGGCTCGCCCCGGCGCTGGCGGAACACCGGTCCGTTGTAGGCATAGCGCCGCGGCAGGCCGGCGGCCCCTTCGATATGGGCCAGGCAGACGGGGATCGTGAAGTCTGGGCGCAGGCACAAGGTCTCGCCCCCCTCGCCGCGCGTCAGAAAGATGCGCCGGCGCAGGTCCTCGCCGGCCGTGTCGAGATAGGGCTCGGCGCGCTGCAGGAGCGGCGTCTCCACCGTCACCGCGCCGAGATCGGCAAACAGGGCTGCGAGCGCGGCGTCGGAGGGCGCCGGGCTGCCGCCCGGCCGCGCGGCGCCCGATCCGGTCAGAAGGCTCATCGCGTCAGGCCGCCCCGCCGGCGCGCTCGAGGATCGCCCGGACGGCGGCCACCAGATCGGCCTCGTCGACGAGTTCCTGACCGGCACGCATCTCGCGCCATTCGGCGTTGTCCTCGACGCCGGCCGAGAGCTCCTTGCCAAGCGCGAGGTCCTTGACCTGCACCTTGCCGGCCGCCTTCTCGTCGCCGCCCTGGATGACGACGACGGGCGCGCCGCGCCGGTCGGCATATTGCAGCTGCTTGCCGAACTGCTTCGGATTGCCCTGGAAGACCTCGACCGGCACGACGGGCTGGCCCGGACCGTTCAGCGCGGCCCGCAGCTGCGTGGCCATCGCCTGGTAGTCGGCCATCCGGTCGCGGTCCATCACGGTGACGACCACCGGGCCGGTGCGCCGCTCGCCTTCGAGGCGCCCGAGGTTCTTCAGCGCGGTCTGGAGGCGCGAGACGCCGATCGAGAAGCCGGTCGCCGGCACCGGCGTCGCAAGGAAGCGCGAGACAAGGCCGTCGTAGCGCCCGCCGCCGCCGACCGAGCCGAACTGCACCTTCTGGCCCTTCTCGTTGACGACGTCAAAGAGAAGCTCGGCCTCGAAAACGGGACCGGTGTAGTATTCGAGGCCGCGAACTACGGAGGGGTCGATCCTGACGCGATCGGCCTCGTAGCCGGCGGTGCGCGCGAAGCTCTCGATCTGGGAGAGTTCGTCGAGACCGCCATCGACACCCGCATGGCCGCCGAAGGCTTGGCGCACGCCCAACAGCCCGTCCGCGTCGAAGATCCTGAGGACGCGTGCGATCGTCTCGCCATCGAGCTCCGCGCCCTTGGTGAAGTCGCCCTTGCCGCCGCTCTCGTCGAGGCGACCGGCCCCGAGCAGAAGCCTCACCCCATCCGCGCCGAACTTGTCGAACTTGTCGAGCGCGCGCAGCACGGTCAGCCGCCGCCCCTGGTCGCCCTCGAGGCCGATCGCGTCGAGAATGCCGTCCAGCACCTTCCGGTTGTTGACCCGGATCACGTACTGGCCCCGCGCGATGCCCAGCGCTTCCATCGTGTCGGCCATCATCATCGCCATCTCGGCGTCGGCCGAGACGTTCGGCGCGCCGACGATGTCGGCGTCGAACTGCATGAACTGGCGGAAGCGGCCGGGACCCGGCTTCTCGTTGCGGAAGACGTAGCCCGCCCGGTAGGAGCGGTAGGGCTTCGGCAGGTCCTCGAAATTCTCGGCGACATGGCGTGCCAGCGGCGCGGTCAGGTCGTAGCGCAGGCTCAGCCACTCCTCGTCGTCGTCCTGCAGCGAGAAGACGCCCTCGTTCGGGCGGTCCGAATCGGGCAGGAACTTGCCGAGCGCGTCGGTGTATTCGAAGAAGGGCGTCTCGACCGGCTCGAATCCGTAGGTCTCGTAGACGTGGCGGATGGTGGCGAGCATCCGGTCCTGCGCGTAGAGGTCGCTCGCGCTGCGATCCACGAAGCCGCGCGGCTGGCGCGCCTTGACGCGGGAGGGCTTCTTCGGGGCCATGGGTCGTTCCAGACGTGACGGGGCGGAGCCCATCGGGGGCCCCGCGAGACGATGTGCGAATAGCACGCCTCCTAGCCCATCCCCGCCCCGAGCGGCAAGGTTTGCAGGACTTATGCGGGCCGCGCGAACGCCGCCCGCGCCTGCTCGCACTCGTCCCTGATGCAGCAGCCCTCCAGATGGTCGTTCACGAAGCCCATGGACTGCATGAAGGCATAGGCCGTGGTCGGGCCGAAGAAGGTGAAGCCTTTCGCCTTCAGCGCCTTGGCGAGCCGTCGGGAGGCGGGCGTCTGCGGGTTGGCGCGCGCCCAATCGAGCGTGATGCGGCCGGGCCGCTCCTCCGCCGGGGGCTCGAAGCGCCAGAGGAAGGCGGCGAGCGAGGCGCCGGTCTCGTCCCGCAGACGCCGCGCCGCCCTGGCGTTGTTGATGGCGGACGCGATCTTGCCGCGATGGCGCACCACGCCGGGGTCGGCGAGGATGCGCTCGACGTCGGCCTCGCCCATCTCGGCCACCGCCTCGATCGCGAAGCCCGCGAACTGGCGGCGGAAGGCCTCGCGCTTGCGCAGGATGGTGATCCAGGACAGGCCCGACTGGAACCCTTCGAGGCAGATCTTCTCGTAGAGCCGGTCGTCGTCGGCGCTCGGCCGGCCCCATTCGCGGTCGTGATAGGCGACGTAGTCCGCCCCCTCGCCCGCCCAGGCACAGCGCGCCGCGCCGTCGGCGCCGATCCGGAGGCCCTCCGCCGTCGTCTCCATCCCGCGCTCCCTCGTCCCCGATCGTGATGCGGCACATTTGCCGTGGACTGTCGCCGGTCCCGGCTTGCGCGTCGCCCTCCCCGCCCGCCAACTGGCGGCAGGCCGGCAGCATGGGCATGTGAGCGCGATGGTTTGGGGCAAGCGGGGCAGAAGGGCAATGGCAGGTCGCCTCGGCGGCGCCGTGCTCGTCGCCGTTATCCTGTCCGCCGGCCCGGCGGCGGCCCAGCGCCTGCCGCCCGACGCCGCGCTGATCGACGGGTTCGAGCGCGTGGTGTTCGGGGCGGAGATCACCGGGTCCTTCAGCGATTCGAGCTATCTCAAGCGCTTCGCCGGCCCGGTGCGCTACCGGATCGACAACACCGCGGCGACCGATCGCCGCGCGGCCGTGCGCGCCTTCATGCGCCAGATCCGCCGGCAGATCGGCGGGCTAGAGACCCTGGAAGCCAGACCCGGCGAGGACGCGAACTTCGTCGTCCACGTCGTCGACCGCCGCGACTACCAGCGCGTCGGCCGCGAGGTCTATCGCAGCCCGTTCATGCGCGTGCCCGGCAACTGCGTGGTGCGCGCCTCCTACGGGCGCGCCGGCATCACGCGCTCGGACGCGATCATCGTGTCGAACGAGGGCGACGCGCTGTTCCGCCGCTGCCTGATCGAGGAGGTCCTGCAGGGGCTCGGGCCCCTCAACGACAATGCCGGCGCCCCCGACAGCGTCTTCAACGACACCTCGAAGCTGACGAACTTCGGCCCCTACGACCGGGTGCTGATGAACATGCTCTACGATCCCCGGTTGAAGCCCGGCATGAGCCAGGCCGAGGCCGCGCCGCTCCTGCCGGCCGTCCTGCGGGACGCGCGCCGCCGCGCGCGCGGCTGAGGCACCGGAGGCTTTACCGCCCGTTCACCCTGCCCTGCGGAAGCGCGGGACAGCGAACCTCCGGGGCCTCGCGATTCACCTTTCGCTGGCGATTGGCCCGGCATCCTCGACCCAAGGTTTCCGCGCTTCTCCCCAAGGGTCGCTGCGCCGTTTGAACGAGGTCCCCGGATGCGCCTGCTCCTCGCGTTCTCAGCCCTGTCGCTGATCGGCTCCCTGACGCTTGCGGCCGAAGCCCGCGACCGCCGCCCGCTCGCCGTGCCGCCCAGCGTCGCCGAGCCCTGGGTGCGCCAGCTCTCGCCGGGCTCGGGCGTCGTGCCGGGCTATGCCCGCCGCCATCTCGCGCCCCCGACCGCGCCGGGCACCGTGGTCTTCGAGGGCAACATCCCGGTCGGCGTGATCCCCGAGGGCGGCGGTCCGATGCAGCCGCTGGGCGCCTATCGCGAAGGCCGCGCGCCGGTCGTCTTCGGGGAACCCGCCCGCCGCGCCGCGCCCGTGTTCGGGAGCGCGCGCCGCTCCAGTGCTCCCGTCTACGCCTCGGCGTTCGCGGCCCCGCGCACGGCCGCCCGGCGCGAAGTCGCACCGCGGGGCATGGACCCGGCCTTCCTGCCGCAGCGCGTCGACTATGCCGGCGGCTACGCGCCCGGCACGATCGTCGTCGATACGCGCTCGCACTACCTCTACCATGTCGAGACCGGCGGTCGGGCGATGCGCTACGGCGTCGGCGTCGGCAAGGAGGGCTTCGGCTGGTCCGGCAGCCACAAGGTCACCCGCAAGGCCGAATGGCCCGGCTGGACGCCGCCGGCCGAGATGATCGCCCGCGAACGCGCCAAGGGCCGCATTCTGCCGGCTTACATGCCGGGCGGCGAGGCGAACCCGCTCGGCGCGCGCGCGCTCTATCTCGGCTCGACGCTCTACCGCATCCACGGCACCAACCAGCCCTGGACCATCGGCCAGTCGGTCTCCTCCGGCTGCATCCGCATGCGCAACGAGGACGTCATCGACCTCTTCGATCACGTCGACGTCGGCACCCGCGTCGTCGTGCTCTGACTGCAACAGAGAGTTGCAAATCCGCGACCGGGGACTCGGCATGGGCGACGACGCGCTCCACCATTGTCCGTGACCCTTATCGAACCCATCCTCCGCTCTCCTGCCAAGGGAACCCGCCCATGAAGACGACGCCTTTCCTCCTCGCCCTCATGGTGGGCCTCGCGCCCTTCGCGGCCCCGTCCGCCGCCAACGCGCAGGCGCAGGTGCGGGTCTACGACCACGCCAGCGGCCAGTGGATCTCGGGCGACCGCGCCCGCATCCGCACCGAGACCGTGCAGCGCAAGACGCAGATGATGAAGAAGCCGGACGCGCGCTTCGCCCGCCAGTCGGTGCGCATCGCGACGAAGGAGAAGCCCGGCACGATCGTGATCGATACCGACCGGAAGTTCCTCTACTTCGTCGAGGGCAACGGCATGGCGACGCGCTACGGCGTGGGCGTCGGCAAGGAGGGCTTCTCCTGGGGCGGCACCATGTCGATCGGCCGCAAGGCCGAATGGCCGGGCTGGACGCCGCCGGCCGCCATGCGCGTGCGCGAGAAGGCCAAGGGCCGCATCCTGCCGGCCTACATGCCGGGCGGCCCGGAAAATCCGCTCGGCGCGCGCGCCATGTATCTCTATCGCGGCGGCGGCGACTCGATGTTTCGCATCCACGGCACCAACCAACCCTGGACGATCGGCCTCAACATGTCGTCGGGCTGCATCCGCATGATGAACGACGACGTCGCCCATCTCTACGAGCGGGCCAAGCGCGGCACCAAGGTCGTCGTCATCGGCCCGGGCCAGCCGAACCGCCTCGTGCAGGAGACCGGCACCGTGCGGCCGGCCGGCCGGAAGCCCGGCCTGTTCGCCGGCGTCTTCGGCTGATCGCCACCCGGCAAGACATATCGAACGGCCCGCCTCTGCGCGGGCCGTTTGCCGTTTCTACTCTGCCGCGACCGCGAGCGGACGGGGCGTAAACGATTCGAGCGCGGCAGGCTTCTCGCCGCCGAACGCCCAGTCGAGAAGCTCGACCGTGTGGACGATCGGGATCGCGGTGGCCGAGCCGATCTGCGTCATGCAGCCGATGTTGCCGGTCGCGATGATGTCGGGGTGGATGCGTTCGATATTGGCGACCTTCCGGTCGCGAAGCCTGGCCGAGATCTCCGGCTGCAGGATGTTGTAGGTCCCGGCCGAACCGCAGCACAGGTGCCCCTCCGGCACGTCGCGCACCGTGAAGCCGGCCTGCGCCAGAAGCACCTTCGGCGCCTGGCTGATCTTCTGCCCGTGCTGCATCGAGCAGGCGGAATGATAGGCGACGACGGCGTCCACCGGCCGCTCGGGCAGGGGCAGGTCGAGCGTCGCCAGATACTCCGTCACGTCCTTGGCCAGCGCCGAGACGCGCGCGGCCTTCTCGGCATAGGCCGGATCGAGCCGCAGCATATGGCCGTAGTCCTTGATCGTCGTGCCGCAGCCCGACGCCGTGATCACGATGGCCTCGAGCCCCCGCCCCTCGATCTCGGCGGTCCAGGCGTCGACGAGGCGCCGCGCGAAGCCGAGCGCCTCGTCCTCGCGCCCCATGTGGTGGACGAGCGCCCCGCAGCACCCCTCGCCCGGCGGCGAGACGACCTCGATGCCGAGCCGCCCCAGGAGCCGGACGGTTGCCGCGTTGATGCCGGGATCGAGCACCGACTGGGCACAGCCTCCGAGGATCGCGACGCGCCGCCCTGCGGACGCAGGCGCAGAGGGCCGCACCGGCGCGGCCGGCAGGTGCGCCGGCGCAAGCCTCAGCATCGCCGCCAGGGGCTTCAGCGGCTTGATCCCGTCGAGCACGCCCGCCAACGGTCGCCCGAGCCGCGCGGCCCGGAGCGCGAAGCGGAAGCGGCGGGGATAGGGCAGGACCTTGGCGAGTAACCACCGGATCAGACGGTCGGGGACCGGGCGCCGGTAAGTCCGCTCGATATGCACCCGGGCATGGTCCACGAGATGCATGTAGTTCACGCCGGACGGGCAGGTCGTCATGCAGGCGAGGCAGGACAGGCAGCGATCGATGTGGGTGACGGTCTTCTCGTCCGCAGGCCGGTTGTTCTCCAGCATCTCCTTGACGAGGTAGATGCGCCCGCGCGGGGAATCGAGCTCGTTGCCGAGCGTGACATAGGTCGGACAGGTTGCCGTGCAGAAGCCGCAATGCACGCACTTGCGCACGATCCCTTCCGTATGGGCCGTGTCCGGATCGCGCAGGGCTTCGGGGGTGAAGGCGGTTTGCATGGTGACCCCTGTCAGGCCTTGAACGGTTTGACGGGCGGCTCGGGCAGACTGCCGTCCAGTCCCAGAAGCGCGTAACGTCTCATCTCCAGCTTTGGAATGCGCTCTGCAATGGCGTCGGCTTTTGCAAGCGATGACTTCCGATCCAACTCCGGGACGATCAACACTGAAATCTCGACCTGTTTCAGCGGGCGCTGAAAAGGCATGTTGCGATCCTGGGTTATCAGGATCGAGAAGCCACTGCTGACCGCAGCATCCAACATCTGCCTGTCGGAAAGACCTCGCCAGGCATCTGGAAAGGCGGTTGTGTCGAAGCCGCGCTCGGTGAGAAGACTTGCGAGACTCCGCGGAATGCCCTCGTCGAGAACGATCCGCATCAAGCTGCTTTAAGACGAAGCGAACGCACCGCGAGGCGCACGGCCGCTTCGGCGCGGCCTCGACCGATCGAGGGGAAGTCGTCGAGGATCTCATCTAGGGTAGAGCCACCGAGAAGGCTCTCGAACAGCACATCGACCGGTATCCGCGTCCCCTTGAAGACAAGCGCACCGCTCATGACATCGCGGTTCTCTTCGAACAGGTCTTCCTCTGTCACGCCGGTCTCCATCGATTGCTCGGCCACGTTAGCCCATCCGCCCCGGATTGAGGATGCCCTTCGGGTCGAACTGATCCTTCAGCCGCTGCGATAGGGCCGCGAGGGGGCCGGGCTGCGGCTGGAACACTGGCACGGCCGCCCGGTCGGCGAGGCTCGCGCGCACGAGGGTCGCGTGGCCGCCGCCGTGGCGGGCAAGCTCGGCGCGGACCGTCTCGGCTTCCGGCCCGCCGTCGAGGCGCAGCCAGACGAGGCCGCCCTGCCAGTCGTAGAAGGCGTCGGCGGCGAGCCGCATCCGCAGCGCCATGACGAAGCCCGGCGCACGCGTCGGCGTCATCGAGATGCGCCAGACCGGTCGCTCGGTGCCGTCGGCAAACGGCATGACGTCGCGCACGTCGCGCCAGAAGGCGGCGGACGCCTCGCCGTCCAGCCGCTCGAGCGGCCCGACGCGCTGGAGGCCCGCGCCGAGGTGCGCGGCGCGCGCCTCGACCGACGGGCCGAACCCGTCGAGCCGGATCGCGGTCGCCGCCTCGCGCCCGAGCACGCCCTCGCCGACGCGAGCGGGAATGCCGTAGGGCAGGTGCGCGGCGCCGGACGCCTCCGCCGAGGAGCCCATTGCGGCGGCCATCGCGCCGGCCGCCGCCTCGTCGTCGAGCCCGCGCACCACCAGCGTCGTCTCGGCCGGGGGCTTCGGCATCACCTTGATCGTGAGGTCGGTGAGGACGGCGAGCGTGCCGAAGGAGCCGGTCATCCCCTTGGACAGGTCGTAGCCCGTCACGTTCTTGACGACGCGCCCGCCCGCCTTGAAGGCCTCGGCCCGGCCCGAGACGGCCGACAGGCCGAGGATGTGGTCGCGCGCAGCGCCCTGTTTCAGACGGCGCGGGCCGGACAGGTTGCAGGCGATCGCGCCGCCAAGAGTGCCGAGGCCGCGGGGAAGGCCGTGCAGCGGGCCGTAGTCCATCGGCTCGAAGTCGAGGCGCTGCCCCTTCGCCTCGACCAGCGCCTCGACCTCGGCGATCGGCGTGCCGGCGCGGGCCGACAGGACGAGCTCCTCCGGCTCGTAGAAATGAAGGCCGGACAGCGCCGACAGCGACAGCGTGCGGGCAGCCTGGACCGGACGCCCGAGCCCGGCCTTCGAGCCCGAGCCCTCGACGGCGAGCGGCGTCTCGTCGGCGAGCGCCGCCGCCACGATCTCGAGGACCTCTTCCGGCGAGCGCGGACGGAGAGTGTCGCCAGCCGGAGACGCGAGGGATGCAGAGGACATCAGAACCGGGGAAGCTCGGGAAAGGGCAGCTGCCCCTTGTGGACATGGAGCCGGCCCAGTTCGGCGCAGCGGTGCAGCACCGGGAACATCTTGCCGGGATTGAGGAGATGCCTCGGGTCGAAGGCGCACTTCACCCGCTGCTGATGCTTGAGATCGTCCTCGCCGAACATTTCCGGCATCAGGTCACGCTTCTCGATGCCCACGCCGTGCTCGCCCGTCAGAACGCCGCCGACCTCGACGCACAGACGCAGGATGTCGGCGCCGAAATCCTCGGCGCGCTGCAGTTCGTCGTCCTTCGAGGCATCGTAGAGGATCAGGGGATGGAGATTGCCGTCGCCGGCATGGAAGACGTTGGCCACCGCCAGCCGATGCTTCTGCGACAGGGCGCGCATGCCGGCCAGCACCCGCGGCAGCTCCTTGCGCGGGATCGTGCCGTCCATGCAGAGATAGTCCGGCGAGATGCGCCCGACCGCGGGGAACGCGGCCTTGCGGCCCGCCCAGAAGGTCATGCGCTCGGCATCCGACTGCGAGACGCGCGCGGTGGTGGCGCCGTTCTCGCGCGCGATGCCCTCGACCTCGCTCAGGAGATGGTCGACCTCGGCGCCCGGCCCGTCGAGTTCGACGATCAGGAGCGCCTCGACGTCGAGCGGATAGCCGGCATGGACGAAGTCCTCCGCCGCGCGGATCGCGGGCGCGTCCATCATCTCCATGCCGCCGGGAATGATGCCGCGCGCGATGATCGCGGCGACGCAGGTGCCCGCCTGTTCCGAGGTCGGGAAGCCGATCAGAACGGCGCGCGCCGTCTCGGGCTTCTGCAGGATGCGCACGGTGACCTCGGTCACGACGCCGAGCAACCCTTCCGAGCCCGTGAGGAGGCCGAGGAGGTCGTAGCCTTCCGAGTCGAGATGCTTGCCGCCGAGGCGGATCACCTCGCCCTCGATGGTGACGAACTCGACGCCGAGAAGGTTGTTGGCCGTGAGGCCGTATTTCAGGCAGTGCACCCCGCCCGAGTTCTCCGCGACGTTGCCGCCGATCGAGCAGGCGATCTGCGAGGACGGGTCGGGCGCGTAGTAGAAGCCGGCGTGTTCGACCGCTTTGGTGATCCCGAGGTTCGTCACACCCGGCTGCACCACGGCGCAGCGGTTGTCGAAGTCGACCTCGAGGATGCGGTTGAAGCGCGAGAGGACGAGGAGCACCCCGTCTTCCAGCGGCAGCGAGCCGCCGGACAGCGACGTGCCCGCCCCGCGCGGCACGACGGGCACCTCGTTCTCGTGGCAGTAGCGCAAGACGGCCGCCACTTGGCTCACCGTTTCGGGCAGCACCACGACGAGCGGCATCTGGCGATAGGCGGTCAGGGCATCGGTCTCGAAGACGCGCATCTCGACGCCGGCGTCGACCACGCCCTCGCCCGGCACGATGGCGCGCATGGCGGCCACGATCGTGGCGCGCCGCGCCATGATCTTCGCGTTCGGCTTTGGCATCGCGATGGTCATCGGCGCCTCCCGTCGGTATGCTTCTTGTCGGTCTTGAACGCAGATTAGAGCAATTCCGAGCCGCCACGAAACCCGGACGCCGCAATTTGTGGAGCAATGCTCGGGGACCGGCGGCCGAGGAGGACGTCATGGCGAGGATCGAGCGGGCCGGCACAGTGATCGAGGTCACGGTCGGCGACATCACGGACTGCAGGGTCGATGCGATCGTCAACGCGGCCAACCCGAGCCTTCTGGGCGGCGGGGGTGTCGACGGGGCGATCCATCGCGCGGCCGGCCCAAAGCTTCTGGAGGAATGCCGCACGATCGGCGGCTGCCCGCCGGGCGAGGCCCGGATCACCTTCGGCTACGATCTGCCCGCGGCACGCGTGATCCATACGGTCGGCCCGGTCTGGCATGGCGGAACGCAGGGCGAGGACGAGGTGCTGGCGAGCGCCTACCGCTCGTCCTTCGCCCTGGCGCGCGAGAACGGCCTCCGCTCGATCGCGTTTCCGGCGATCTCCACCGGCGTCTACGGCTTCCCGAAATGCCGGGCCGCCCACATCGCGGTGCACGAGGCGCTGGTGGCGGCCGCGACCGGCCATTTCCGGCGCATCGCCCTCGTCTGCTTCTCCGAGGGCGACGCCGCGACCTACGGCCGGGCGCTGGAGGTGGCCGCGAACTGATCCACAGGCCGCCGCATGGCCGGACGACGCTCGGCGATGAACCGATCCCACCGGTCCGCGAGCGGGCCGAGACCGAACCAGACGACAAGGGTCAGGGCGAAGGACGCATAGGCATCCACGGCGTAGTGCCAGCCGAGATGGATCGACCCGAGGAACACGAGACCAAAATGAATGGCGAAGGCGAGGCGCACCCACGGCGCGAGCCTGGCGGTGGCGAGAAACATGAGAAGGGCCACCGCGTTGTGGAGGCTCGGCATCGCCGAAATGCCGGCTCCTTGAACTCCGGCGGACTTCATCGCCCAGAGCAGGTCCTGGATGTCGAGCGCCATCAGCGGAAGCACGGCATCGGCTTGCCGGAGATAGGCCATCAGCGGCTGATACGGGTCTGGCTCCGCCGTCACGAGGCCGAAATAGCAGGGCCCGGCCGACGAGAAGAGCGTCGCGAGAAGCGTGCCGCCCACCGTCCAGAGCAGCACGAAGCTGACGAGGAAACGGGTGCGGCCGAGCGTTCCCGGTCGCATCGTCTGATGGAAGAAGAACATGCCCCACATCAGCGTGAACCACAGGCTGTAGTTCAGGCTGAGGAGATAGGTGACGACGGGATAGCCGAGGACGGGATGCAGCAGTTCCCAAGGGGCGATGCCGCCATGGAGGGTGCGGTCGAGAGCCTCGAACGTCCCGTCCCACCGGAAGCCGCCGGCAAGCGCCGGGATTTCGGTCTTGGTGTCGCCGAAGACGACCATCATCAGCGAGCCGGCGAGCGCCATGGGCAGCCATCGCTCGATCCAGCCATCTTTCAGCGCGTCGCGCGCCTCTCCCAGCATCTGCCGGATCGGGCTCTTCGGCCGGGTCACGGCAAGGCAGCGGACCGCGCCGAGCGCGATCGCAGTCACGACCGTCATGCCCAGCATGGCGAGGAAAGGCGTGGGAAGCCTGACCACCAGATCGAAGAAGCTCTCGCGCGTCATGGCCAGAGTGCACAGGACGTAAAGAGTGATCAGCGCGATCACGGGCGCTTCGGTCAGGACCCCGAAACGAAGACGCGCAGGATCAAGGACGGTGCTACGCCGTCTGGCAGGAAAAGCGTCGGCGATGACGGACATGGGGCTTCCTCAAGGGCGACCGATCGTTCAGCCGAGCGGAACCATGGAGCCGGCCCCTGAAGAAACCGCTTCTCACCCTGCCTGACGGATGAGACGCGGGGCGCTTCATGCGAGAATGGTGAACACCGCCTTTCGCCTCGCAAGGAAAAACCTCAAACCCCGGAGCGGGACCGCCTCACAGGCGACCCGCCCCAGGGCCTTGCGGCATGGCGACCCGCCCCCGTCAGTTCTGCACGGCCTGCACCGATCCGCCGTCGACGCGCATGTTCGCGCCGTTCACGAAGGAGGCGCGTTCCGAGACGAGGAGCGCGATGACGGCGGCGACCTCCTCGGCCTCGCCGCGCCGCTTCTGGACGATGCCGGGACGCTCCTCCTCGAGGAAGCTCTCGATCGCCTCGTCGAAGGAGACGCCCTTCTCCTCCGCGCGCTTCTTCATCATCTCGTCGGTCATCGGCGTCGCGATGAAGGCGGGCGCGACCGTGTTGACGAGGACGCCGTCGGCCGCGAGCTTGTAGGACAGGCCCTTCATGAAGACGGCGAGCGCCGCCTTGGCCGTGTTGTAGGTCGCCTCCTCCCAGTAGGGCTGGACGACGTTCTCCGACGCGACGCAGACGAAACGCCCCCAGCCGCCCCGCTTCATCACCGGCACGGCAGCCCGCGCCATGCGCACGGCCGACAGGAAATCGGTCCGGTAGGCCTCCTCGTAGTCCGCGTCGGTCATCTCGAGCGGGTCGCCCTTGGCGCCGGTGATCCCGGCGGTGTGGACCACGATGTCGACCGTTCCGAACCGCTCGACTGCCGCTGCGACGAGCGCATCGACCTCGGCCTGGCTCGTGACGTCCGCCTTCACCGCGATCGCCTCGCCGCCGAGCGTGGCGACCTCGCGTTCCAGCGCGTCGGTCTTGACGTCGCTGAGGACGAGCCGCACGCCCTCCTGCGCCAGGAGCCTGGCCGTCGCCCAGCCCATGCCGTCGCTGGCGCCGGTGATGATGGCGACGCGCCCGCCGATCTGAAGATCCATGTCGTGTTCCTCGAGGGTTTCCCGCGCGCGCACGGTCGCGCGGGTGGAAATCGGGGGAGCGCTCGCTACAACGAAGGAAGCTTGGTCGGCCCGATGGGGTCACGGCTAACCGTTCGCAGCCCGTTTGGCTCCGCCCGACGCCTCGAGGAATTGGATGCCCGACTACGATTTTTCCGGTCAGCGCCTGTTCCTCGACGCGCCGCTTGCCGCAGGTGACGCCGTGGAGGCGGACGCCGGCCAGACCAACTACCTCCTCAACGTCCTGCGGCTCGACGACGGCGCGGGCGTCCTCGTCTTCAACGGGCGCGACGGGGAATGGCGCGCGCGGCTGAAGCGCGAGGGCAAGAAGCGCCTGTCGCTCGTTCCCGAAAGCCGCGTGCGCGAGCAGACCGAGGCCGCCGATCTTCATTACTGCTTCGCGCCGCTGAAGAGCGCACGCCTCGACTACATGGTCCAGAAGGCGGTGGAGATGGGCGCGGGCGTCCTGCAGCCGGTCCTGACGCAGCACTGCCAGGCGCCGCGCGTCAACGTCGAACGCATGGCGGCAAACGCCGTGGAGGCCGCCGAGCAGTGCGGCATCCTGTCCGTGCCCGAATGCCGCGAGCCCCTGCGCTTCGACCGGTTCCTGGCGGAGCGGGACGCTGCACGGGCCCTCATCTTCTGCGACGAGCGCGCGGACGCGGCGAGCCCGCTCGACACGCTCGGGGCGCTGAAAGGGCAACCGCTCGCGCTCCTGATCGGCCCGGAAGGCGGGTTCTCGGCGGGCGAGCGCGAGACGCTCCTCGCCCTTCCGAACGTCCACCGCATCTCGCTCGGCCCCCGCATCCTGCGCGCCGATACGGCGGCCGTGGCCGCCCTTGCCGCCATCCAGGCGAGCGCGGGCGACTGGATCGCCACGTGACGCGGCCGCACCGTTCACCGGATGCCCCTTGCCTGCCGCCCGGAAAGCGGACAGACACCGCCCCAACGCGCCGGGGTCCCCAGACCTCGGCGATCCCGACTCCTGGCTGGAGCCCCTGATGGCGCGCGACACCACCGACCTGACCCCGATCCGCTCCGTCGACGAACTTGTCGCCCATATCGCCGAGGGCGAGAAGCCGCGGGAGGACTTCCGCATCGGCACCGAGCACGAGAAGTTCGGCTTCTACACGGCCGACCTGCGGCCCGTGCCCTACGAGGGCGATCGCGGTATCCGCCGCGTCCTCGAGGGCATGGCCGCGCTGTCCGGCTGGGAGCCGATCCTCGACGAGGGTCGCATCATCGGGCTGGCGGGCGCCAGCGGCCAGGGCGCGATCTCGCTGGAGCCGGGCGGGCAGTTCGAACTGTCGGGCGCCCCGCTGGAGACGCTGCACGAGACCTGCGTCGAGACCGGGCGCCATCTCGCCGATGTCAGGGAGATCGCCGATCCGCTCGGCATCCGCTTCCTCGGGATCGGATCGAGCCCGCTCTGGCGGCTCGGCGAGACGCCGGTCATGCCGAAGTCGCGCTACGCCATCATGGCACGCTACATGCCGAAGGTCGGGACGCGCGGCCTCGACATGATGTTCCGCACCGCGACGATCCAGGTCAACCTCGACTTCGCCTCCGAAGCCGACATGCGCGCCAAGATGCAGGTCGGCATGCGCCTGCAGGCCGTCGCCTCGGCGCTGTTCGCCAATTCGCCCTTCACTGAGGGGCAGCCGAACGGCCTCCTGTCCTGGCGCTCCGACGTCTGGTCCGATGTCGACAACCAGCGGTCCGGCCTCCTGCCCTTCGTGTTCGAGGAGGGCTTCGGCTATCGCGACTATGTCGAATGGGCGCTCGACGTTCCGATGTATTTCGTGATGCGCGAGGGGCGCTATCGCGACGCGACCGACATCACCTTCCGCCAGTTCCTCGACGGCGCGCTCGGGGGACGGGTCGCACGGCCCGAGCCCAACATGGGCGACTGGGCGAACCACTTGTCGACGCTGTTTCCGGACGTGCGGCTCAAGCGTTTCATCGAGATGCGCGGCGCCGATGGCGGACCCTGGCACGGCATCTGCGCCCTGCCCGCCTACTGGACCGGCCTTCTCTACGACGAGGGTGCGCTCGACGCCGTGATGGCGCTGACACGCGACATCGGCTTCGAGGAGGCCGCGCGCCTGCGGGCCGAGGTGCCGCGCCTCGGCCTCGCGACCCCGTTCCGGGACGGGACCGTCCTCGACCTCGCGCGCGAGACGCTGGAGATCGCCCGGCAGGGCCTTGCCGCGCGCGCACGCCTCAACGAGGACGGCCACGACGAGACGATCTTCCTCGCGCCGCTCGCCGACATCCTGGCGCGCGGCGAGACGGCGGCGGAGGAACTCCTGCGCCTCCATCGCGGGCCCTGGGGCGGCCGGATCGATCCTCTCTTCCAGCATCTCGCCTACTGAAACGGCACGCGCGGGCGGCGAGTTGCTGCCCGACGGCTTGGCAGCGCCGCCGGGCCGCGTCATGCTGTCCCCCGCGCCGTGCGGCGTTTTGCACGGGGAATACGGGGACCGGAATGACCGATTTCTTCGACTGGCTCACCGCGACCGACGCGGGCGTCCTGGCCGACCGGCTGGCGACGCAGTTCCGCCTCAGCCAGGAGGAGATGCGCCGCACGACGGATGCGCTGGTGCCGGCCTTCATGCTCGGCTTCCAGCGCTCGATGCTCGACCCCGACGCCTGGGGCAAGCTCTTGCGGGGCTTTGCGCCGTCGCTCCCCGCAAGCTCCACCTCCGCCCTGCCCTCGCAGGAGGTGGGCGAGGCCTTCGTGCGCACCCTGTTCGGGCCCGAGCTTGCGGGCGCGGTGGCGCGCCAGGCCTCGCTTCTCAGCGGCCAGGCACCGGACGTGATCGAGAAGATGATGCCGGCCCTCGGGCTCCTGTCGTTCCAGTCGATGCTGCAGACCATGGCGGCATTCGGCCGGCAGGCGCCGGGATCGTACCCGACCGACCCGGCGGGACAGGCGATGGCGGAAGCCATGCGCCGCTCGGCCAACGCGCTGGAAGCCTTCAGCCGCCCGGCCGACGCGCCGCGCTCGCAGCAGCAGGCGATGACCGACCTCTTTGCCGGGGCGCTCCGCGGCTGGCCCTGGATGAACGCGGCGGCCGCCCAGCCGATGGACCCGATGGCGCTGATGACGGCCTGGACCACCGGCTGGATGCGCCCGCCCGCCCCCGCCGCGCCCCCGCCGCCGCGCCAGCCCTCCCCGGCGCCGGAGCGCGGGAGCACTGCGCCGTCCGGTCCCTTCGCGTTCGCCGGGATGCTGGCCAACGCCCAGTCGCTGCAGGCCGAATACATGCGCGAGATGCTGGGGCTGTTCGACCGGTACGGCGCCGGCCCTCGCGCGCCCGGAAGCTGAACCGGCGGGAGACGCCCGAGCCTGCAAGGCTTCAGCCGCCCCGACGCAAGTTTGCACGCGAACGCTATTGGAAGAGTGGGGCCCTGCCGCCTATAATCCCGTGCATCGTCAATCGAGGGACCCGAGTTCCCTCACGGATACCGGATGCTAGTCGCTAACCTTCTGATCGTCGTCTTTCTGATTCTTCTCAACGGCTTTTTTGCGATGTCGGAACTGGCGGTGGTCTCATCCCGCCGCGCCCGTCTCCAGCAGATGGCACAAAGCGGGAAGCGAGGGGCGGAAGGGGCGATCAAGCTGATCGACGACCCGACGAGCTTCCTGTCCACCGTCCAGATCGGCATCACGCTCGTCGGCATCTTCGCCGGCGCCTATGGTGGCTCGGTGTTCTCCGGCCCGCTTGCCGAGTTCCTGGCACCGCTTCCCGTGATCGGCGCCTATGCGGAAGGCTTCGCCTTCGGCCTCGTGGTCGTCCTCATCACCTATTTCTCGCTGATCCTCGGCGAACTGGTCCCCAAGCGCTTTGCGCTGGCCAATCCGGAAGCGATCGCCTGTTTCGTGTCCTCGCCGATGCGAGCGCTCGCCAAGATCGGCGCGCCGATCGTCTGGTTCCTGCGCGTCTCGACCGAAACGGTCGGCAAGCTCGTCGGCGCCAACGAGAAGAACGAGAACGCCGTGACCGAGGAGGAGGTCAAGGCGATGATCGCGGAAGGCACCGAATCGGGCGTCTTCGAGGAGAAGGAGCGCGAGATGATCGAGGGGGTGCTGCGCATCGCCGATCGCAACGTGCGCTCCATCATGGTGCCGCGCCCCGACGTCGCCTGGATCTCGCTGGCCGATTCGCCGGACGCGATCCTGGACGAGATCCATTCGAGCGGCCACTCGCGCTTCCCCGTCGCCTCCGAGGATGTCGACGACCTGATCGGCGTGGTGCAGGCCAAGGAGCTTCTGGAGCAGTACCGCAAGACCGGCTCGATCGACGTGCGAACGGCCGTGCGCGAGCCGCTCTATGTCAACGAGACCATGCCGGTCCTCAAGCTTCTCGACCGGTTCCGCGCCGTCAACATCCACATGGCGATCGTGCTCGACGAGTACGGCTCGTTCGAGGGCGTGGTGACGCCGACCGACATCCTTGCCGCCATCGCGGGCTCGCTGCCCGAGGGCGCCGAGGAGGACTACGCGGCCGTGCGCCGCGACGACGGCTCCTATCTCATCGATGCCGGCATGCCGATCGACGACGTCGAGCGGACGCTCGGCTCGGCGCAGCTACCGCGCGAGCGCGACTACGAGACGCTGGCCGGCTTCATCCTCGACCAGTTCGGACACATTCCGGAGGTCGGCGAATCGATCCAGTACGGCGCCTGGCGCTTCGAGGTCGTCGACCTCGACGGGCGGCGTGTCGACAAGATCCTCGCCGTGCAGACCGGCGAACTCGTGGGCGCGCTGCGCGAGGACGCCTGACCGCACCACGCAGATGGACGTCGGAACACGAAAAAGGCCGCCGCGATCCCTCGCGGCGGCCTTTTCGATGGGCTTGCGGAGCTCAATCCCGGCGCGGGCTGACGCGGCCGC
This sequence comes from Aureimonas phyllosphaerae, assembly GCF_047943035.1. Classification (NCBI taxonomy): domain Bacteria; kingdom Pseudomonadati; phylum Pseudomonadota; class Alphaproteobacteria; order Hyphomicrobiales; family Aurantimonadaceae; genus Aureimonas; species Aureimonas phyllosphaerae. The sequence goes on from NZ_CP181348.1 coordinate 455,265, forward strand.
GCCGACGGGCGGCGGCGAGCGCCAGCTTGAAGGTTGGATCCTCGCGCCAGTCGGCGTGCAGCGCCTCGTGCACGTCGTCCCGCTTCAGCCCGATGTCCTTCAGGAGGTAGTCGGGAAGCTCGGACACGCGATAGGCCGCGCGGCGATTGAGGAGCGTGCGGACGATCGCGCGGAAGGCGGGAAAGGCCAGGCCACCCTTGGTCGGGGCGAGCATGTCCATCACGGACGAGCGGGGCGTCTTCGTGGCGAGCGTCATGGCGGGGTCTCCTTTCGAGGGCCATACGGTGCGTCGGGACAAGGCGGGGCCGTTCCGCCGGACGGAGGGTCCGGCGGCGGAAACGATCGGCGCGGTGTTGACGAGGATGGAAATAGATCGGCTTGACGGATCAGGCCAACGAATGTTCCTTATGAACAGCATCATCAATCCTGATGGGTCGCCGCCATGGCCTCGCCGCTCGATCTCGACCAGCTCCGCACCTTCGTCGCCATCGTCGACACGGGCAGCTTCACCCGCGCGGCGGAGGAGGTCTTCAAGACACAGTCCGCCGTCTCCATGCAGGTGCGCCGGCTGGAGGAGCGGCTCGGTGCCGATCTCTTCGAGCGCAACGGGCGGACCGTGAAGCTCACCGACGACGGGGCTCGGCTCCTGACCTATGCCCGGCGGATGCTCTGCCTCAGCCAGGAAACGCTCTCGGCCTTCGACGAGGAGACGATCGAGGGCCACGTGCGCATCGGCCTGCCCGACGACTATGCCGAGCGCTTCCTGCCCGAGATCATGGCCCGCTTCGTGCGCTCCAACCCAAGGGTGGAACTGCAGATCGCCTGCGAGACGACTTCGAGCCTCATCGAGCATGTCGAGAAGAACCATCTCGATGTCGCCCTCGTCTGTCCGACGAAGACCCACGCCTGGTCCGAGATCGTGCGCACCGAACCGCTCCACTTCGTCACCTCGGCCGCCCATTCGGTCCATGAGGAGCCCGTACTGCCGCTCGCGATCGGGCGGGCGGATTGCGGCTGGCGTCAGCAGGGCATCGAGGCACTGCGGCGCGTCGGGCGCGAACATCGTATCCTCTTCACCTCGTGGTCGGCACAGATCGTGACCTCCGCCGTGCTCGCCGGGCTGGCGGTCAGCGTCCTGCCGGAATGCGCGCTGCGGCCGGGCATGCGCGTCCTTACCGAAGCCGAGGGCTTTCCGCGGCTCGCGGACGCGCAGATCGCCCTCATGCGCGGGCGCAACAGCCAGTCCTCGGCGGTCGCAGCGCTCGTCCAGCACATCCGCGAAAGCCTGCAGAACCTGCCGGTGACGCCGCGCGAGACCATCACGACACGCCTGCCGGAGACGCGGATGATCCGCTCGCAGCGCCTGCGTCCGGGCGTGGGGCTCGCCGGATGGTGAAGCGTGCGCGCGCGGCGATCGCGCCGGTCGAGGACGTCGCGGAGACCGAGGCCGGCAGCAACGTCGCGGAATATTCGGTCTCCGAGATTTCCGGCGCCTTGAAGCGCACGGTGGAGGACACGTACGGACATGTGCGGGTGCGCGGCGAGGTGTCGGGCTATCGCGGGCCGCATTCCTCGGGGCACGCCTATTTCGCCTTGAAGGACGACCGCTCGCGGCTCGAGGCCGTGGTCTGGCGCACGACCTTCTCCAAGCTCGCCTTCAAGCCCGAGGAAGGGCTCGAGGTCGTCGTCACCGGCAAGCTGACGACGTTCCCGGGCTCCTCGAAGTATCAGATCGTGGTGGAAGCCATGCAGCCGGCAGGTGCCGGCGCGCTGATGGCGCTCCTCAACGAGCGCCGATTGAAACTGGAGGCCGAGGGGCTGTTTGCAGCGGAGCGGAAGCGCCCGCTGCCCTTCATGCCGCGCGTCATCGGCGTCGTGACCTCGCCGACCGGCGCGGTGATCCGCGACATCCGCCATCGCATCGCCGACCGCTTCCCGCTCCATGTCCTCGTCTGGCCGGTGCGCGTGCAAGGCGAGACCTGCGGCGAGGAGGTCGCGGCCGCGATCGACGGGTTCAACGCCATCGAGCCGGGCGGCCCGGTTCCAAGGCCCGACGTCCTCATCGTGGCGCGCGGCGGCGGCAGCCTCGAGGACCTCTGGGGCTTCAACGACGAGGGCGTGGTGCGCGCCGCCGCCCGCTCCGCCATCCCGCTGATCTCGGCGGTCGGCCACGAGACGGACTGGACGCTGATCGACCATGCGGCCGACCGCCGGGCGCCGACGCCGACCGGAGCCGCCGAGATGGCCGTACCGGTGCGCGCCGATCTCGTGGCGACGCTCGCCGCGATGGACGCGCGCGCATCGGCCGCCGTCTCGCGCACCCTGCAGGCCGAACGCCGCGCCGTTGCCCATCTCGCCCGCGCCCTGCCCTCGCCCGACCTTCTTCTGTCGCTGCCGCGCCGCCGTCTGGACGAGGCGGAGACCGGGCTTGGACGCGCCCTGCGCTTCTACACCGCCGAGCGGCGGCGGATGCTCGGCGACGCGGCGGCCGAACTCTCGCCCACGCGGCTCGAGGCGGCGATCCGCGACCGCCGCGCCGATCTGCGCCACGCCGAGGCCGGTATCTTCCACGCCCTCACCCATGCGCTCACGCGGCGTCGCCATCAGCTGGAACGGCTGGAGGGATCGCTGCGCCCGCATGTCGTCGCCGCGCGCTCCGACCAGGCGCGCCTACGCCTCGCACAGGCCGGCGAGCGCATGGACCGGGCGTTCGGCGATCTCGTCTCGCGCCGCAAGGTGGCGCTTTCGGGCGCGTGGCGCGTCGCCGCCAGCCTCGATCCGCGGCAGGTCCTGGAGCGGGGCTACGCCATCGTGCGCGGCGCCGACAATACGCCGATCACGAGGGCCGAGGACCTGAAGCCGGGCACCGCGTTCGAGGTCGAGTTCGCACACGGCCACCGCCGTGCGGCGGTCGCGACCGAGGTGGAAGGCGAGGCGCCGCGGCTTGCAAAGCCGGGACGCCGCAAGGCGACGACGCTGCCGGCGACGGCGCAGGGCGACCTGTTCTGAGCCCAGCCATGCGGCCGGCGCATGCATGTCGTGCCGTCTATCGATCTTGAATTGAAAACGTGATTCTCATACGCGTGATGGTTGACGGCTGAACGCCCGATCGATCTGATCAGACCCGAAACGATCCCGCCTGTCCGGAGCTTCCCGTGTCCGTCGAGCCGCCTCCCACAGATCAGCCGAGCGATCGGGGACCGGGACGGATGCTGACCGGGGAACTGGTGTGGGAGTTCGGCCAGAACACCCTGTCCTTGAGCCCCGACTTCGCCGAGCGGCTGGGTTTCCCCCGCGCGAGCGCGGATACGATCGGCATTACGAGCTTTCGCGATCGCATCGTCCGCGAGGATCTCGACCTCGTCTACGAGCGCATGTCGCGCAGCTTCCTGCGTTCGGAACCGATGGTCAACGTCTACGGACTTCATCTCGCCGACGGGACCGTGCGCCGGGTGCGCAGCCTTGGGCAGTGGAAGATGAGCGACGCCGGCAAGCCGACGCTCTTCACCGCCTCCATCGCGGAGGTGCAGAGCCGGATTCATACGGCGATCGAGGACGAGTTCATCGAACGGGTGATCGACCTGCGCTTCCTGGCGGAACGGGCGGAGGACGATCGCTACCGGCAGATCGTCGATCGGATGCTGCGCGAGATCTGGATGCAGCGCCGCCCGACCTGAAGCCGGGCGGCGCTGCTGCGATCAGGCGGCCTTCTTCAGGGTCGCCATGTCGATCACGAAGCGGTACTTCACGTCGCTCTTCAGCATCCGCGCGTAGGCCGCCTCGATGTCGTTGATGTCGATCATCTCGATGTCCGAGGTGATGTTGTGCTCGGCGCAGAAGTCGAGCATCTCCTGCGTCTCCGCGATGCCGCCGATCAAGGATCCCGCGAACGAGCGGCGCTTCCAGATCACCGAGAAGGCGGCGACCGAGAGCGGCTTCTCCGGCGCGCCGACCTGGCACATCGTGCCGTCGCGCTTCAGGAGGTTGAGGTAGGCGTTGACGTCGTGGTCGGCGGCGACGCAATCGAGGATGAAGTCGAAGGAGGTCGCGTGCGCCTCCATCTGCTTCGGGTCGGTCGAGACGATCACCTCGTCGGCGCCGAGGCGCTTCGCGTCGTCGGCCTTCTTCGGCGAGGTCGTGAAGAGGACGACATGCGCGCCCATCGCATGGGCGAGCTTCACGCCCATGTGGCCGAGACCGCCGAGACCCACGATGCCGACCTTCTGGCCCGGCTGGACGTTCCAGCGGCGCAGCGGCGAATAGGTCGTGATCCCCGCGCACAGGAGCGGCGCGACGGCGGCCAGCTCGAGGTTCTCCGGGATCCGCAGCGTGAAGCCTTCGTCCACCACGATGGCGTCGGAATAGCCGCCCATCGTGACCTTGCCAGTCTCCTTCTCGATCCCGTTATAGGTGCCGACAAAGCCGTTGTCGCAATACTGCTCGAGACCGTCGGCGCAGTTCGGGCAGTTCTGGCACGAGCCGACCATGCAACCGACGCCGGCGAGGTCGCCGACCTTGAACTTGGTGACGGCGGAGCCGACCTCCGACACGCGGCCGACGATCTCGTGGCCGGGCAGGCAGGGGTAGATCGTGTTCTGCCACTCGTTGCGGGCCTGGTGCAGGTCGGAATGGCAGACGCCGCAGAACAGGATATCGATCTTGACGTCCCGCTCGCCGACGTCGCGGCGCTCGAACGTCGTGCGCGACAGCGGCTTGTCGGCGGAGTCCGTGGCAAAGCCTTCGCAGCGGAACATGGGCAATTCTCCGTTGATGGATGCGGGCGCGCAAATAGGTTCGACCGGTCGCACGCAAAGGGTCATATCGCGATTGCGCCGACAGGGGCGTGACAGCCGCGCGGGGCGACAGTTTGCAGCAGGCGCGGCCGGAACCCGTTGGCCGCCCAAACTTTAGACGGGCTCGAAGATTCCAATTCGGTCCTGCGGAGCCCATGCCCCCATTATCTTCAGCCGACCGTCCGGCGCTGGTCTTTCTCCACGCCCTCGGCTCGAGCCGCCATGCCATCGACGGCGTCGCCGCGCGTCTTGCCGATCGTTTCGATGTCATCGGCATCGACCTGCCGGGTTTCGGCGAAACCCCTCTGAGCCAAGGCACCAGCGTCGAGGACATGGTTCGTCACGTGGCGGGCGAACTGTCCGGACGCCTGCCCTCCCGCTGGCTGCTCGCCGGCCACTCGATGGGCGGCAAGATCGCCACCGTTCTGACCGCGCGGACGCTCGCCGGAGACGAGCCTCTGTTCGGCCTCGCCGGCATCGTTCTCCTGGCGGGCTCGCCGCCGAGCTCTGAGCCGATGGACGAGGCGCGGCGCGAGGACATGCTGCGTTGGGTCCGCGACGGGCAGGGGCTCGGCGACGACGCCATCCGCCAGTTCATCGATGCCAATGTCGGCGCGCCGCTGGCCGCCGAGGACGACGCACGGATGGAGCAGGACCTTCGCCGCACGACGGGCGAAGCTTGGGCCGCCTGGCTTGAGCGCGGCAGCCGCGAGGACTGGTCGGAGACGGTCGGAACCCTGCCGCTGCCGGCCCTGATCCTGGCCGGCGGCGCGGACGGCGACCTCGGGCCGGACGGGCAGCGCGAGACCAATGGCCGCGTCTATCCGCAGGCGGTGATGGAGGTTCTGGACGGCGCCGGGCACCTCCTGCCGCTGGAGCGCACGGACGCGGTGGCGGACGCCATCATCCGCTTCTGGGACGAGCGCGCGGGCCTCGGCCCCGTGGTGCCTCCGGAAATGACGCAGCTCATCGCCTCGCCGCGCGTCAGCGCCCGCACTCGCGGCATCCTAGCCCACCGGCTGCTGCCGGCGGGCGCCGCGCCGCGGTTCCTGAGCGACACGCAGCGCCGGACGCTGCGGGCGCTGGCGAGCCGCGTCGTGCCGCAGGACGACCCGGCGATCGACCTTGCGGCCCTCGTCGAGGGGCAGGTCGCGGCAGGAAAGGGCGACGGCTGGCGCCCTGCCGTTCTACCGAACGACCGCGAGGCCTACACCCGCGCGCTCGATGCGCTGGAGGGGCTCGACGCGATGTCGGAAGCGGAACAGGACGCGCGCATCGCTGCGGTCGCCGAAGGGCGCTTCGCGCCGCCCGCCGGAGGCTTGAGTTCTGACCAGATGTCGGCCTGGTTCGAGGACGCACGGGTCGATCTCGTGCGCCACTGGCTCGCCCATCCCGCCACGATGGCGCGGATCGGCTTCGATGGAATTGCCAACGGCGGCGACGGCGCGCGCAAGCAGGGCTTCGAGCGCCTGGGCGCCGGCGAGCGCGAAGGCTGGGAACCGGTTCTGGAGACGGCCCGATGAAACTCGACAACATGCGCACCCATGGCGTCAACGACACGGTCGACGTCGTGGTCGTCGGCACGGGTGCGGGCGGCGCGCCGCTTCTCGCCATGCTGGCCGCCAAGGGCCTCAGCGTCGTGGCGCTGGAGGCCGGCCGCAACTTCGAGCCCGGCGAGCATACGCCGGACGAGATGGAAGGCTCCGACATCAACTGGATGGAGGAGCGCCTGTCGGGCGGCGACACGCCGACCGCCTTCGGTCCCAACAATTCAGGGATGGGCGTCGGCGGCTCGACGCTGCACTGGGGCGCCTTCACGCCCCGCCCGAGCGAAGCCGACCTGACGCTGCGCTCGGGCAGCGGCGAGGGCCTCGACTGGCCGATCGCCCATGCCGAGGTGATCCGCTACATCGAACGGGTCGAGCGCTTCATCGGCGTGTCCGGCCCTTCCGACTACCCGTGGGATCCCGCACGCCGCTATCCCCTGCCGCCGGCCAAGCGCAACGCCTCGGCCGACATGATGGCGCGCGGCTGCGAGGCGCTCGGCATCCGCGCCGCCGACGCGCCGGCCGCCCTCGTCTCGCGCGACTGGGCCCAGGAGGCTGCACCCCTTCGGCAGGCCTGCGTCAACTGCGGCTCGTGCCACCAGGGATGCCGCAACGGCTCCAAGGCGAGCATGGACACGACCTACCTGCCGCTCGCGGTCTCGATGGGCGCCGAAATCCGGCCGGAGGCGCGCGTCCACACGATCGAGCGCGACGCCGCAGGCCGTGTCACGGCTGTCGTCTACCGCCGCAACGGGCGCGACGAGCGCCAGCGATGCCGGCACCTGATCCTCGCCGCCGGCGGCGTCGAGACGCCACGCCTTCTCCTCCATACGGGGATCGCCAACGGCAGCGGCCAGGTCGGGCGCAACTTCATGGCGCACGGGGCGACGCAGGTCTGGGGCCGCTTCGACACTGAGATGCGCGGCTGGCGCGGCTATCCGTCCTCGCTCCTGACCGAAGACACGATCCGGCCCGCGGACGCGGACTTTGCCGGCGGCTATCTCATCCAGAGCCTCGGCGTCATGCCGCTGACGATCGCGACGACGATGACGCGCGGCGCCGGCCTCTGGGGCAAGAAGCTTATCGAGGCGATGGACCAGTACCGCTTCATGGCGGGCGTCGGCATCAACACCGAGTGCCTGCCGTACGACGACAACCGCCTGGAGATTTCGGACGAGGTCGACGACTTCGGCGTGCCGAAGGCGAAGGTCACCTTCAGCCTCAAGGACAACGAGCAGCGGATCGACCGGCACGCCGTGCGCACGATGAAGGCCATCGTGGAGGCGGCCGGCGGGCGCGACATCCGCGTCCTGCCGCGCACCGCCCACACGATCGGCACCTGCCGGATGGGCACCGATCCGTCCGCGTCGGTGGTCGATCCGGACGGTCGCAGCCACGAGATCGACAATCTCTGGATCTGCGACAACTCCATCTTCCCGAGCGCGGTGATCGCCAACCCGGCCCTCACCATCATGGCCCTTTCGCTGCGAACCGCCGAGCGGTTCCTCGCACGGGCCTGATCAGGCAGCGGCGCCGATCACGTCAGCGAGCGTCGCCGCCATCTCGTCGATCTGCCCCGCCTCCACGATGAGCGGCGGGGACAGGGCAATGATGTCGCCGGTGACGCGGATCAGAAGACCGCGCGCCAGGCACTCGGTGAAGACGTCGTAGGCGCGCGTGCCCGGCGCGCCGTCGCGGGGCTGAAGTTCGATGCCGGCGACGAGGCCGATCGTGCGCACGTCGACGACATGCGGAGCATCGGCCAGGGCGTGCATCGCCGTCGCGAAGTGGGCGGCGAGTTCCCCCGCCCGGGTCAGGAGGCCCTCGCTCTCGTAGATGTCGAGGGTCGCAAGGCCCGCGGCACAGGCGGCCGGATGCCCGGAATAGGTGTAGCCGTGGAAGAGCTCGATCGCGCCCTCCGGCCCGTGCATCAGAGCGTCGTGGACATGACGCCCGGCAAACACCGCGCCCATCGGGATGACGCCGTTGGTCAGGCCCTTGGCGGTCGTCACGAGGTCCGGCACGACGCCGAAATGGTCGGTCGCGAAGGGCGAGCCAAGACGGCCGAAGCCGGTGATCACCTCGTCGAAGATCAGAAGGATGCCGTGGCGCGTGGCAATCTCGCGCAGGCGCTGGAGGTAGCCCTCCGGCGGCAGGAGGACGCCGGTCGAGCCGGCCACCGGCTCGACGATCACTGCGGCGATCGTCTCCGCGCCGTGCAACGCGACGAGGCGCTCCAGATCGTCGGCAAGCTCGGCGCCGTACTTCGGCAGCCCGTCCGTCGTGAAGGCGTTGCGGGCGATGTCGTGCGTGTGGCGGAGGTGATCGGTGCCCGGCAGGGTTGGAAAGACGCGGCGGTTGTTGACGAGACCGCCGACCGAGATGCCCCCGAAGCCGACGCCGTGATAGCCGCGCTCGCGCCCGATGAGCCGCGTGCGCGTGCCCTGCCCGATCGCGCGCTGGTAGGCGACCGCGATCTTCAGGGCGGTGTCGACGGACTCCGAGCCAGAGCCGGTGAAGAACACGCGGTCGAGCTTGTGGCCCTCCGGTCCCGGCGCGATGGCCGCGAGGCGCTCGGCGAACTCGAAGGCGATCGGGTGCCCCATCTGGAAGGACGGCGCGTAGTCGAGCGTCATCAGCTGGCGCTCCACCGCGCTCGCGATCTCGCGGCGCCCGTGCCCGGCATTGACGCACCAGAGGCCGGCCGTGCCGTCGAGGACGCTTCGCCCGTCCATGTCGGCGTAGTACATTCCGTTCGCGCTCGCGAGGAGCCGCGGCGCCTGCTTGAACTGCCTGTTGGCCGTGAACGGCATCCAGTAGCTGTCGAGGGCGGGCATGTTCGGGCGGGCGTGATGGTTCATGGGATCGGCTCCTGACGATGCCGAAGGGAAACCCGGATCGCTCGCCGCAACAAGTCCTTTTCTGGCGGTCGCCAAGCCCTTGATCGCGTTGACCCGGCCCGCCGGCGTGTTCGATATGTCGAACGGCTGCAACGGGGAGGATGGTCATGGACGCAATCGATATCGGCGGCCGACTGCGCCAACTCCGCCTCGCCCACGGCCTGTCGCAGCGCCAACTCGCCAAGCGCGCCGGGGTGACCAACTCCACCGTCTCGCTGATCGAGGCGAACGCCACGAATCCGTCGGTCGGCGCGCTGAAGCGTATTCTCGATGGGCTGCCGGTGGGTCTGGCGGAGTTCTTCGCCTTCGAGCCGGCGCCGGACGCGCGCGTGTTCTTCCGTGCGGACGAACTCGTCGAGATCGGCAAGGGTCCGATCTCCTACCGGCAGGTCGGCGAGAGCCTGTTCGGCCGGGCGCTGCAGATCCTGAAGGAATGCTACCAGCCGGGCGCCGATACCGGACAGGTGCCCCTCATCCACGAGGGCGAGGAGGGCGGCATCGTCCTGTCCGGCCGGCTGGAGGTGACGGTGGGCGAGGAGCGCCGGATCCTCGGACCCGGCGACGCCTATTACTTCGAGAGCCGCAGACCGCACCGCTTCCGCTGCGTCGGCCCCAACCCTTGCGAGGTCGTCAGCGCCTGCACGCCGCCGACCTTCTGACGACCGGCCTTACAGACCGCCCATGTGGAGCGACTTCAGCTCCAGATACTCGTCGATGCCGTAGGCCGAGCCTTCGCGCCCGAGGCCCGACTGCTTCACGCCGCCGAACGGCGCCGATTCCATCGACACGGTGCCCGTGTTGAGGCCGACCATGCCGAACTCCAGCGCCTCGCCGACGCGCCACGCGCGGCTGATGTCGCGCGTGTAGAAGTACGACGCGAGGCCGAACGGCGTGTCGTTGGCGATCCGCACCGCCTCGTCCTCGGCGCCGAAGCGGATGAGCGGGGCGAGCGGTCCGAACGTCTCCTCGTTGGCGATCAGCATCGAGGTGTCGGCGCCGGTGAGAACGGTCGGCGCGACGAAACGGCCCTTCGTCGCGTCGCGGCCGCCCGTCACGAGCTTCGCCCCCTTCGACAGCGCGTCCTCCATGTGGCGGACCACCTTCTCGGCCGCCGCATCGTTGATCAGCGGGCCGACGGTCACGCCGTCGTCGAAGCCGTTGCCGAGCTTCAGCTTGGCGGTCTCGGCGCCCAAGCGTTCGGCGAAGCGGTCGTAGATCCCGTCCTGCACCAGGATGCGGTTGGCGCAGACGCAGGTCTGGCCGGCATTGCGGAACTTCGACATCATCGCCCCGGCCACCGCCTGGTCGAGGTCGGCATCGTCGAACACGATGAAAGGCGCGTTGCCGCCAAGTTCGAGCGAGAGCCGCTTCAGCGTCTTGGCGGACTGCTCCATCAGCAGGCGGCCGACCGGGGTCGAACCGGTGAAGGAGAGCTTGCGCACCGTCTGGTTGCCGGTCATCTCGCCGCCAATCGGCGCGGCCTTGCCGGTGACGACGCTGAAGACACCGTTCGGGATGCCGGCGCGCTCGGCAAGGACAGCGAGAGCCAGAGCGCAGAAGGGCGTGAGGTCGGCGGGCTTGAGCACGATCGGGCAGCCGGCGGCAAAGGCCGGGGCGGCCTTGCGGGTGATCATCGCGATCGGAAAGTTCCACGGGGTGATGGCGACGCACACGCCCACCGGCTCGCGCAGGACGAGGATGCGCCGGTCGCCCGTCGGGCCGGTGAAGGCGTCGCCGTAGATTCGCCGCGCCTCTTCGGCGAACCATTTGGCGAAGCTCGCGCCATAGGCCACCTCGCCCCTGGCCTCGGCGAGCGGCTTGCCCTGCTCGGCCGTCATGATGGCGGCGAGGTCGTCGGCGTTCTCGAGAATGAGATCGTTCCAGCGCTCCAGGATCGCGGCGCGCTTGGCGGGCGGCGTGCGGCGCCAGGCCGGAAACGCCTTCTCGGCCGCTTCGATCGCGGCTCGCGTCTCGGCCGCGCCGCAGTCCGGCACGGTGGCGATCACCTCGCCGGTCGCCGGGTTGATGACGTCGATCGTTCCGGCCGTGTCGATCCATTCGCCGGCCACGAGAGCCTGCGTGCGCAGGAGGGACGGGTCTTTCAGGCGGCTCTGGAGCTGCATGCCGGCTTTCCTTCCAAGTCTGTTCACAACGAAATGTGGGACGCGTGCGCCGATGTTGCCCTTTCGCAGGCGCATCGCAAGCGCGAAAGCGGCACCGGATCTCAACGGGCGATGCGGGACGGCCCGGCCAGTTTTCCCACGTGGCGACTCGTTCGTGAAGCCAGAGGATGCGACGCGACGAAATCGCGCGGCGGGGACGCAACCAAACCACCTCACGCGGACTTGATAGCCGGCTGAACGCAGGTGGCGCGCTCCGGCGCGACGGTCATTCGGGGACGAAAACGCATGAGCACGATCGCCGCCGCGCCGAGTGCGCAGGTCAAGTCCACGCCCTCGCGCTCGATCCGCGCGCTGGGGGCGGTCAACTTCTTTCTGGCCGACGTGCGCGACGGTCTCGGGCCATTTCTCGGCATCTTCCTTGTCGGTCAGGGCTGGAGCGCGGCGCAGATCGGCCTCGTGATGACGATCGGCGGCATCGCCGGCATGCTGGCGACGACGCCGCTCGGAGCGCTTGCCGACGCCTCGCGCGCCAAGCGCTTCATGGTCGGCTTCTGCGCCGCTCTCGTGATCGTCGCATCGCTCGCCATCCTCTTCGTGCCGACCTTCGCCTTCGTGACCGCGTCGCAGATCGCGACCGGCATCGCGGGTGCCGCGATCGGCCCGGCGCTTGCCGGCCTGACGCTCGGCCTCGTCGGCCAGAAGGGCCTCGCCCCGCAGCTCGGGCGCAACGAAGCCTGGAACCACGGCGGCAACGTCTTCGCCGCGGCCGGCGCCGGCTTCTTCGGCTACGAGTTCGGCCTGCCGGCGGTGTTCATCCTGATGACGATGATGGCGGTCGGATCGATCGTCGCCGTCCTGATGATCCGCCCGGACGACATCGACCACGACGTCGCGCGCGGTCTCGACCGCAAGGAGGGCGCGGAGCGCGAGGCGCCGTCGGGTTTCAGCGTCCTGTGGAAGTCCCGCCCGCTCCTGATCCTCGCCGCGACCCTCATGCTCTTCCACTTCGGCAACGGCGCGATGCTGCCGCTTCTCGGCCAACAGGTGGCGGCCCAGGCCGAGCAGGACACGACCACGGGAGCGGCAACCAGCACGGCCAGCGCAACGCCGAACACCGCAGCCGACACCACCACGACGGCCGTCGCACCCGGCCAGTCGACCGCCGGTCGTCCGGCGTCGGAGCCGGTGCGCCAGCCCTCGACGCTGCAGGCGCTTATGTCCGACCCTGTGTCCTACACGGCGGCCACCGTCATTATCGCGCAGCTGACCATGATCCCCATCGCGCTGCTCGCCGCCGGGTTCGCCAGCCGGCGCGGCTACTTCCTGCTCTTGGTGGCCGCCCTCGTGGCGCTGCCGGTCCGCGGCCTCATCGCCGGCCTCTGGCCGAACCCCTATGCGCTGATCCCCGTGCAGATGCTGGATGGCGTCGGTGCCGGCCTCCTGGGTGTCGCGGTGCCCGGCCTCGTCGCGCGGATGCTGCGCGGCACCGGGCACATCAATGCAGGGCTGGGCGCGGTGATGACGGTCCAAGGCGTCGGCGCGTCGCTAAGCCCCGCGATCGCCGGCGCGATCGTCACGAGTTTCGGCTATTCCACCGCCTATCTGTCGCTCGCGGCCTTTGCGATGTGCGGATTGGTGCTATGGCTCGTCTCCTCGCCCAAGGTCGCGGCCGCCTGTTCGGGCGACTGACGAGACCTCAAGGCAGCCCACGCCCGTTTCCGACCACCGCCTCGGGGCCTGCCGCCCGCGAGCCACACGACCCTGCGGCCCATGACCTCGAGCCTCCCCATCGTCACCTGGGTCATCAGCACCCTTACCGTCTTCGGCGTGATCTTCCGGCCGGGAAACTGGCCGGAGTGGATCTTCGCGGTGGCGGGCGCCGCGCTTCTCGTCGTGCTCGGCCTCCTGCCCTGGCAGGAAGCCGCCCACGGCGTCGAGATGGGGACCGACGTCTACCTGTTCCTCGCCGGCATGATGCTTCTGGCCGGCACCGCGCGGCGCGAGGGGCTGTTCAACTATCTCGCAGCCTTTGCCGCCCGCTCCGCGAAGGGCTCGCCGCAGCGCCTGTTCCTCCTCGTCTACCTGATCGGCACGCTCGTCACCGTGTTCCTGTCGAACGACGCGACGGCCGTCGTGCTGACCCCGGCGGTGATCGCGGTCGCCAGAGCTGCCAAGGTCGCCTCGCCGCTGCCTTATCTCCTGATCTGCGCCTTCGTCGCCAATGCCGCTTCGTTCGTGCTGCCGATCTCCAATCCCGCCAACCTCGTGGTGTTCGGCTCGGACATGCCGGCGCTCGGCGAATGGCTGGCGCGCTTCACGCTGCCTTCGGTCCTGTCGATCCTCGCGACGTTCTGGCTCCTGCGCTGGACGCAGCGGAACGAGCTTGTCGGCACCACCGACACCAATGTCGCCATTCCGGCCCTTTCGCTCGGCGGCCGGATCGCGGCGATCGGCCTCGTCGCCGCCGCACTCGTGCTTCTCGTTTCCTCGGCGATCGGACTGGAGCTCGGACCACCGACGCTGGTCGCGGGCCTTCTCACCGCTCTTGCGGTGACGATCGGCGAGCGCTCGAGCCCGCTGCCGCTCGTCCGGGAAGTCTCCTGGGACACGCTGGTGATGGTGGCGGGCCTCTTCGTGATCGTGCGTGCGCTCGAGGTCAGCGGATTGCAGGCGACGCTGATCGACACACTGCAGGGCCCGCTGAACGCGGCGCCCGATGCCGGCGCCTTCGCCTCCGGCGCCGCGCTCGCCTTCGGTACCAACCTCACCAACAACCTGCCGCTCGGTCTTCTGGCCGGCGCCTTCACGACGGCGGCGGACCTGCCGCAGAAGGTGGTGGATGCGATCCTCGTCGGCATCGACATCGGGCCGAACCTGTCGGTCACCGGTTCGCTGGCGACGATCCTCTGGCTGACGGCGCTGCGCCGCGAAAACCTCGATTTCGGTGCCATGGCCTTCCTGAGGCTCGGCTTCGTGGTCATGCCGCCCGCGCTCGTCCTCGCGCTCCTGGCGGTCGTCTACCAGCCCTGGGGCTGATCGCCACAACGGGGCGGGACCGGGTTGCGGGCGGGACGAAGCGGGCGCATTCTCGATCCTTCACCGGGGAGACCGTCGATGTTCCTCGAATACCGAAACTGGCGACCGCCCGAGCCGATCAAGCCCACCCCCCGCCTGTCGAAGCGCGGGGAGCGGGTGCTGATGTGGGTCCTTGCAGTCAATTTCGCGATGCTGCTCTTCGGCCCGCTGGCGGGAACCAGCGTCTTCCAAGGCCTCTGGGCGCTCGTCTTCGGCTGACGGCGCACCCCGTCAGGCGTCGCTTGCTTGCGCGTTCACCGAGCTCTCGGCAAGGTCCGACAGGATGTCGTCGGTGTTCTCCTCCTCGATCAGCGTTTCCTTGAGGAGATCGGCGGCCTCGTCGAGCCCGAGTTGGCCGGCCCAGGCGTAGAGCGTGCCGTAACGCGTGATCTCGTAGTGCTCGACGGCCTGTGCGGCGGCGATGATCCCGGCATCGAGCGCCTCGGACCCTCCGAACTCCTCCATCACCTCCTGCCCTTCCGCGATGATGCCGAGAATCGCCTGGCACTCGACGCCCTCGGGCTTGGTGTTCAGAAGCCCGAACACCTCGTCGAGGCGCGCGACCTGCCCCTTGGTCTCGTCGAGATGGACGCCGAGCGCCGACTTGAGATCGGTGGAGACGGCAGCCTCCATCATCTTCGGCAGCGCCTTCAGGATCTGGTTCTCCGCGAAGTAGGTGTCCTTCAGCTGGTGGAGGAAGAGGTCGTGCAGCGTCTTGTCGGCCATGGGGCGCCTCGATGTCGTTTGCGGACCGGGCGTTGTCGCCCGGATCGTCGGCGGGTGAAGCCGCCGTCCGCCGCCCGCGTTCCCCGCCGTCTTCGTAGCCGTCTGCCAACATGGGCGGCCCTGCGACATTCCGGCCCGTGCCCGATACAGGCGCCCTCGCGTTGCCTCATGAGCCAATTCCGCATGACCCGAAGAGATCCGCCTTGCCCCTTCGCTTCCTGATCGTCGCCAGCGAGACCCCCGACCAGCGGGAGGCCCGGCGAAACGACGTCGGCGCCGCGTCCGACGAGACCTATGCCGATACGCTGCGGACGATCCGACCGGAGATCGAGTGCGAGACCGTCTCCTGCGTCGACGGGGCGACACCGCCCTCGCCGGAGGCTCTCGGCGCGTTCGACGGCATCGTCCTGTCGGGATCGCCGATCCAGATGCATGCCGACACGGTGGAAACGCGCTCGGCGGCCGCGTTCATGACGCGCGTCTTCGAGGCAGGCGTGCCCGCCTTCGGCTCCTGCGCGGGTCTTCAGATCGCGAGCGTCGCGGCTGGGGGACGCTGCCAGCCACGCTCGCCGCGCATGGAAGCCGGGTTCGTGCGCGGGATCGTCGCGACCGATGCCGGGCGCGTCCATCCGCTGCTCGCCGGTCGCCCGCTGACCTGGGACGCGCCGGCCATGCATTCCGACGAAGTGTCCGTCCTGCCCGACGGGGCGAGGATCCTTGCCGGCACCCGCACGACACCCGTCCAGGCGGTCGAGATCCGCCACGGGGCCGGCACGTTCTGGGGCGTACAGTACCACCCCGAACTCTCGCTCGCCGAGATCGCCGCCGCGCTTCGCCGCCAGAAGGACGACCTTCTGGAGGAAAAGCTCGTCGCCGACGAGGCGGCGCTGGAAGCCCATGCCCGGCGGATCGAGGCGCTCGATGCCGAGCCGGAGCGGCGCGACCTCGCCTGGCAGCTGGGTCTCGACCGGGAGGTGACGGAGCCCGAGCGGCGCATGCGCGAAATCCGCAATTTCATCGCCCACACGGCGTCCCGGAAAGCCTCATAATCGTTGCAGATCAACGGTTTGATACCCATATCAGGGAGACGAAACGAACCCCTGGATCCCCTGATGAAACCCGACCTTCTCCATGCCCTTTTCCACGACCTCCAAGCCTACGGCTCGGTGCGCCTCAAGAAATCGAAGCTCCTCTGGATGCTCGGCCGGGTCCTCGAAACGCCGACCGTTTGGGACATGCTGATGCGCGAATGGGCCGAGTTCGGCCAGACGAAGCCGCTTTACGGCTTCCAGCACGGCGACGAGATCACGCTCGCGGTGCAGGCGAGCGAGGACATCGGCGCGCGCTGGACGACGCGGCGCGAGCCGGCCCAGCGTCCCGTCCCGCTCCTCCAGCATCTCGAGCCGGCGGCGGCCTGAGGCCGCCGCTCAGCGCACGAGGATCGCGCGGAAATCGTTGACGTTGGTGAAGGTCGGACCCGTCACCACCAGCCGATCCAGCGCCGCGAACGGCGTGTAGGAGTCGTGGTCGCGAAGGTGCCGCGCGAGATCGATCCCGCGCTCTGCGGCGTCCGCCACCAGCGAGGCGTCGAACCACGCGCCGGCATTGTCCTCCGACCCGTCGATCCCGTCGGTGTCGCAGGCGATCGCGGACATGCCGGGTTGCCCGTCGAGGGCATGGGCCAGCGACAGGAGATACTCGCTGTTGCGCCCGCCGCGCCCGCCCCGTTCATTGGCTCCCACCGTCACCGTGGTCTCGCCGCCCGACAGGAAGAGGGTCGGCCGGTCGACTGGCGCGGCGCGAACGCGGGCCGCGTGCTCGGCGCCGACCGCACTCGCCTCCCCCTCGATCGCATCGCCCCAGATCACCGGCTCGAGCCCGAGGCCGCGCGCCGCCTCGGCCGCCGCTTCCAGCGCCATCATCGGCGTCGCCAGCATGTGGAAATCGCCGCGGTCCTCGCGCAGCGCAGTCTCTGCATTGGCAAGGATGGCATCGCGGATGCGATCCTCCAGCGCGATCTTGTATCGATCGAGGATCGCAAAGGCCTCGTCGGGGCCGCTCGCTGTCGCAACGGTCGGTCCCGAACCGATCGTGCCGGGATCATCGCCCGGCACGTCCGATATCGCGTAGGTGACGAGGCGGGCCGGGGCGACGGCCCGGGCGAGACGCCCACCCTTGATTCGCGAGAGCGCCTTGCGGACGGTGTTCATCGCGTCGATCGGTGCGCCGCTGAGAAGCAGCGCGCGGTTGATAGCCTGCTTGTCGGCGAGCGTCACGCCGGGCGCCGGCAGGGCGAGAAGCGACGACGCGCCGCCCGAGATCAGGACCACCACGAGATCGTCGCGACCCGCGCCTTCGGCAAGGTCGAGGATGCGCCGTGCGGCCGCCTCGCCGGCCGCGTCCGGCACGGGATGGGAGGCCTCCACGACCTCGATTCGACGGGTCGGAACCGCATGATGGTAGCGGGTGACGACGAGCCCCTCGCAAGGGCTGTCCCAGGCATCCTCAAAGGCGGCGGCCATCGACGCCGCGGCCTTGCCGGCGCCCAGCACCAGCGTGCGCCCGCGCGGGCGCTCCGGCAGAAGCCCCTCGAACCGTCCGGCCGGCATCGCATGGCGCAGCGCCGCCTCGAAGACCTCGCGCAGGATCGCGCCGTCACCCTCGTTCATGAATCCCCTCCCCCTTCCGCCCGCCGGCCCGCATGCCGTCGACGAAGACGTCCATCAGGCGGATCACGTTGTCCTCCCAGTCCGCCTGCTTGGCCATCAGGCAGAGGCCGATCAGGGTCTGGAGAAGGTCTTCCGCTCCGACGTCGCCCCGGATCTCGCCCGCCTCGACGCAGCGCTCGAGCAGCATGCCGACGGCACGTGTCAGGTGCCGGAAGGAAAAGGCGTAGATCTCCGAACCGCTGTCGATGGCGAGCGCCAGCGTCGTCAGCATGCCGCGCTTGGTGGCGACGAGGCGAACCTCCTCGCGCAGCCACAGGCGGAGCGCGGACAGCGGCGGCTCGCTCAGAGCCAGCGTCTCGGCGAGTTGCGCGAGTTGTTCGACCTCGCGACGGTAGACCGCCTCGAACAGGGCTTCGCGCGTCGGGAAATGGCGATAGAGCGTCCCGATGCCGACGCCCGCACGGCGCGCCACGGCCTCGAGGCTCGCGCTCCCGTCGGCGACGCGGAAGACTTCCGCCGCCGCCGTCAGCAGACGATCGCGGTTTTTCGCCGCGTCTGCCCGGATCTTGCGCGTTGCCTTCGGAGCGTCAGTTTCCATCTCCGGAATTGGAATGCCTCCAGTCTTGTAAACGGAGGTCGCCTCCGTATAATTGGCCTGCGGTGCATCGGCCTTCGAAGAAAGGCCGGCCCGCCTCCGCCCGATCGGCGCCGAGCCCCTTGGCTCCCGGTTCCGACACATCCGGTTCGACATATCACCGAAAGGGTGACGGCATGAACCACTCGATTCAACTGACCATCAACGGGGAACGGCGCGAGGTGATCTTCGACGATCCCCGGGTCACCCTCCTCGACCTCCTGCGCGAGCGCGAGGGCCTCACCGGCACCAAGAAGGGCTGCGATCGCGGCCAGTGCGGCGCCTGCACCATCCTCGTCGACGGGCGGCGCGTCGTGTCGTGCCTGTCGCTCGCCCTCTCCCACGACGGCGCCGACATCGTCACCATCGAGGGCCTGGCGAAGGACGGCGAACTGCATCCCGTCCAGGCCGCCTTCATCGCCCATGACGGCTTCCAGTGCGGCTACTGCACGCCCGGCCAGATCATGAGCGCGGTGGGCCTCATCGGGGAAGCGCAGACCGACGGCGACCCCGAGCGCATCCGCGAAGGGATGAGCGGAAACCTCTGCCGTTGTGGCGCCTATGCCGGCATCACCGAGGCGGTGATCGAGGCCGAGGCCACGATCGCGGGCACGCGCCAGGAGAAGGCGGCATGAACCGCTTCGACTACATTCGCCCCGAGACCGTCGCCGAAGCGGTGGCGGCTGCCGCGCGGCCGGGCTCGGCGTGCCTTGCCGGCGGCACCAACCTCCTTGACCTGATGAAGGGCGGCGTCACGCTTCCCGAACGGATCGTCGACCTCACCCGCCTGCCGGGCCTGTCGACGGTCGAGACCCAAACCGACGGCAGCGTCCGGATCGGCGCCCTCGTGCGCAACGCAGATCTCGCGCACGACCGCGCCTTCGCCACGCGCTTCCCGGCCATCGCCGAGGCGCTGCTGTCGGGCGCCTCGGGACAGTTGCGCAACGCGGCGACCGCCGGCGGCAACATCCTGCAACGCACGCGCTGCCCCTATTTCGCCGACACCGCAAGCGCCTGCAACAAGCGCGAGCCGGGCTCCGGCTGCGATGCACGCGGCGGCGAGAACCGCTCGCACGCCATCCTCGGATGGAGCGACAGCTGCATCGCCACCCACCCGTCGGACTTCTGCGTGCCGCTGGCAGCGCTCGGTGCCGTGGTCGAACTCGAAGGGCCGGAGGGCCGGCGCGAGGTGCCGCTCGTCGACTTCCACCGCCTGCCCGGCGACACGCCCGAGATCGAGACCGAGCGGCGCGCGGGCGAGATCGTCACGGCGCTGCGCCTGCCGGCGGACGCCGCCGGCTTTGCCGCGCACGCCCGCTATCTCAAGCTGCGCGAGCGCACCTCCTACGCCTTTGCCGTGGTCTCCACCGCCGCCATGCTGCGGATCGAGAACGGACGGATCGCGGAGGCGCGGATCGCGCTCGGCGGTGTCGCGCTGAAGCCCTGGCGCGCGGTGGAGGCGGAAACGCTTCTCCACGGTGCCGAGCCCGGCACGGCGGCCTTCGAGCAAGCCGCCGAAGCGGCGCTCGCGGGCGCCCGCCCGTCCGGCGACAACGCGCACAAGATCGAACTCGCCCGCCGCCTCGTCGCGCGGGCCCTGCAGCTGGCGGCGGCCGGCACGCCCGAGCGCGTGCCCGCCCTGCCCGGCTCCCCCTTCGCCCCGGTTCCGGAAGGAATGCTCCATGTCTGAGATCGGCCTCACCAACGATCCGGCGCGCATGCGCCACGGCTCCAACATCGGCCAGCCGATGACGCGCCGCGAGGGCGTCCTGAAGGTGACGGGCGCCGCGACGTTTGCCGCCGATAACCATCCGCCCGGCATGCTCTACGCCGTGCCGGCCACCGCCACGGTGGCGCGCGGGCGGCTCGTCTCCATGGACGAGGCGGCGGCGCGCGCCCATCCCGGCGTCGTCGACGTGATGACCACCGCCAACCGGCCGAAGCTGGCGATGGACCCGGACGCCAAGACCAACCCGTTCATGTTCCGGCTCGACCTCCTGCAGAACGATCACGTGCGCTATGCCGGCCAGCCGATCGCGGTGGTGATCGCCGAGACGCTGGAAGCCGCGACGGAAGGCGCGCGGCTCCTGAAGCCGCGCTTCGAGGCCGAGCCGGCGCGCGTGACCCTCGACGACGCCGAGAGCTTCGTGCCCGAGGTCGTCGGCGCCGGAAACCCGGCCGAGGCGGCGATCGGCGACGTCGAGGCCGGGATCGGCGAGGCCGCGCTCGTGGTGGACACGACCTACGAGACGCCCGCCCAGTACCACAATGCGATGGAGCCGCACGGGGTCGTGGCGCGCTGGGAGGGCGACAAGCTCATTCTCGACATGCCGACGCAGGCGCTCGCGATGGCGCAGCAGCGCCTTGCCGGCCTGTTCGGCATCGCACCGACCGACATCTACATCCGCAGCCCGTATCTCGGCGGCGGTTTCGGCTCCAAGGGCTTTCCGGCCGGTCCCCAGGTGCTCGGCATCATGGCGGCGCGCCTGACCGGGCGTCCGGTCAAGCTGGTGCTCCGCCGCGACCAGATGTACGGCCCCGTCGGCCATCGCGGGCCGACCCGCCAGCACATCCGCGTCGGTCTCCAGTCCGACGGCGCGCTGACGGCGATCGAGAACCGCACCCGCACGGCGTCCTCGACCTTCGACGACTTCTTCGAGCCGGCGGCCGACATCGCCCATACGCTCTACGCTGCGCCCGCGATCCGCACCGCGCACGAGGGCGTGCGCCTCGACACCGGCACCCCGCTCTTCATGCGCGCGCCGGGCGAAGCGTCGGGCTCGATCGCGCTCGAATGCGCCATCGACGAGGCGGCCGAGGCGGCTGGTATGGATCCGCTGGCCTTCCGGCTGAAGAACTATGCCGAGCATGAGCCCATCTCCGGCAAGCCCTTCTCCTCGAAGGCGCTGCGCACCTGCTACGAGGAGGGCGCCCGCCGCTTCGGCTGGGCGGGGCGGCCATCGGAGCCCCGTTCGATGCGCGACAAGGCGGGACGTCTTCTCGGCTGGGGCATGGGCACGGCGACCTTCCCGGCGCTGATGTTCCAGGCCAAGGCCCGCGCCACCCTGCGCGCCGACGGCTCTGGGCTTCTGGAAACGGGTGCCCACGACATGGGCCAGGGCGCCTGGACGGCGCTCGCCCAGATCGCGGCCGACGCCGTCGGCCTGCCGATCGAACGCGTCGAGTTCCGCGCCGGCACGTCGGACCTGCCGGACGCCGGCATCGCGGGCGGCTCGGGCCACACGGCGACCGCCGGCATGGCGCTCCATTCGGCCGGCCAGGCGGTGATCGCCAAGCTTGCCGAGATCGCCACCGCCGACGAGGCCTCGCCGCTGTTCGGGGCGGGCAACATCGGCACGCTCGCGCGCGACGGTCGCCTCGTGCGCCGGGACGACGAGAGCCGGGGCGAGGTGTTCGGCGCGATCCTCAGCCGGGCCGGTCTGGAGACGATCGAGGCCGACGGCCAGGCGGCCGCCGACCCCGCGGCCCAGGAGACCTACGCCATGCACGCCCACGGCGCGGTGTTCGCCGAGGTCAGCGTCGATCCCGACCTCGGCCAGATCCGGGTGATGCGCCTCGTCGGCGCGTTCGCCGCCGGCCGCGTGATCAATCCGCGCATGGTGCAGAGCCAGCTCTATGGCGGCATGATCTGGGGCCTCTCCTTCGCCCTGCATGAACACGCCGTGATGGATCGCCGGACGGGCCGCGTCATGAACGCGGACCTTGCCGAGTACCGCATCCCCGTGAATGCCGACGTGCCGCCGATGGAGGCGATCCTCGTCCACGAGGACGACCCGCACGTCAACGCGCTCGGCATCAAGGGCGTCGGCGAGATCGGCATCACCGGCACCGGGGGCGCCATCGCCAATGCGGTGCGCCATGCCACCGGTCGCCGCATCCGCCGCTTCCCGATCGGCCTCGCCGATCTCGTCGGCTAGCCGTCTAGCGGTTGAGGAACGGCCGCCCCCGCCTTGCCGTTGGCATCCTCGATGCAACGGGATGGCGGGGGCGACCCATGACGGACTGGGACATCGTCTGGCGGCTCGGACTGGCGTCCCTTTCGGGGCTGCTGCTCGGTCTCGACCGCGAGCTGCGCGGCATCTCGGCCGGCGTGCGCACCCATGCCCTCGTCGCTCTCAGTTCTGCCTTCATCACCGTTTCGGCGCTCGAGCTCCAGGCCAGCCTTTCGGCAGCGGGCGAAAGTGGGCTCGACCCCTTGCGGGTGATCCAGGGACTGGCGCAGGCTGTCGGCTTCGTCGCGGCCGGCGCGATCTTCGTCTCGCGCGGCAGCGTCCACAACCTCACCTCGGCCGCCAACATCTGGCTCGCCGCCGCGCTCGGCATCGCATCGGGCGCCGGTCAGTTCCGGCTCGTCGCCATCGGGCTGGCGTTCGGGACCGTGATCCTCACCGTCGTTCGCATGTCCGAACGCTTCCTCCCCCGAAGCGACCGGCGCAACGGGAGAGCCGAGGACGGGGCGCGGGGTCCGGACCGCGGCTGACCGTCAGGCCTTCGGCACGTCCCAGACCTCGCCCGGCAGCATCGGGCGAAAGCGCTCGCGCGCGATGCCGCGTTGACGCAGCGTCTCGGCGAGGAGCCGGCCGGGCTCGTCGATCGGCTCGTCGGTCAGCTGGAAGGTCGACCAGTGGTGGCCGGCCGCATATTGCGCCTTCGCCAGCACCATGCCCGCCACGGCGTCTTCCGGCCCCTGGTGCTGGCCGGCCATGAACCATCGGGGCTCGTAGGCGCCGATCGGCAGGATCGCGAGGCGGAAATCGCCGTGCTTGGCGGCGGCCGCGCGGTAGTTGATGCCCTCGTGAAAGCCGGTGTCGCCGATATGGTAGATGCGGCCGGCTGCCGTCTCCACGACGAACGCCGCCCACAGCGCCATGCGCCGGTCGCGAAGGCCCCGCGCCGACCAGTGGTGCGCGGGCTCGACATGGATCACCGCATCCGGCGTCTCGATCCGGTCGCCCCAGTCGCCGACCTGAAGCCGCATGCCCGGCACCGCGTCGAGCACGATGCGGTCGTTGCCGAGCGGCGTGACCATCAGCGGATCGTGCTCGGCCTTCAGCCGCGCCAGCGTCTCGACGTCGAGATGGTCGTAGTGATTGTGACTGAGAAGGACGAGGTCGATCTTGGGCAGGCGCTCGAAGGCGATCCCCGGCTCGACGACGCGCCGTGGCCCGAGGAAGGAGACCGGCGAGACGCGCTCCGACCAGACCGGGTCCGTCAGGATGTTGAGACCGGCGACCTGCACGAGAAGCGTCGCATGCCCGACCATGGTAAGCCTGAGGTCCTCGACCCGCGCGTCGGGCACGGCCGCCGGGAACGGGCTTGCGACCCGCTCCGGCCAGACGGCGCGCTCGCCGCCCCCGCCGAAGCGCCAGCGCAGGACGTCGGTGAAGGGGCGTGGCTCGATGCCGCCCGGATTGAAGAAGCGCGTCCCGTCGAAATGGTCGCTCGATGGGCCGTCGTAATAGCGATTGCCGGCCATCGCGGTCCTCGTGCCTGCGACCGTGGCGGTCGCCGCGGCGCCGAGCCCCAGGAGCTGAAAGATCTGTCGTCGGTTCATCGGGCTCAAGATGAGGCGGCCCGGCGGGCAGAGCAAGGGCGACAGACCGATCGTGGCCACCGACTGCGGTTCTGCGACGATCCGACCGGCGATTGCAAGGTGCGACGGCCCGGGCGTCGGGTCACGCGGTGGGATCGATGGGGCGGTCGATCGGCACAGGTTCCGAGCATCGGTCGTCCGCACAAGATGGTCCGCCATCGCGGCGACACGGTCCGGCGCCGTGCGTGATTAACGATAGAGCTGCGGGCGGAATTGCGCGGCGAGCGTTCACCTCCACCTGTCTTAGCCGGCGGACGCTCGCGCCGCGCGGCTTGCCGCCATCGCATCCTCGATCGCCGCCTGCAGCGAGGAGGGCGAGGAGGGTTTGGAGCAGATGCGGGCCGAGGGGTAGCGCTTGCGAAGCTGCTGGTCGTCGGCATGGCCGGAATGGAAGATGATCGGAACCGCGGCGGCGTGCAGCGCATCGGCCACCGGGAACACGTCGCCGTCCTTCAGGCGGACGTCGAGGATGGCGCAGTCGGGGGTCTTGGCCGACAGCCCGTCGCCGGCCTCGCGGACCGTCGGATAGGGGCCGTCCATCTCGTAGCCGAGGCCGGTGAGCACATCCTCGATATCCAGCGCCACGAAGAACTCGTCTTCCACCACCATCACGACGCTAGACACCAGCCAGGACCTCCACGGGTAAACGCATCTTGATCTGGAAACGCCCCTCCCCGGTCGAACGGTGGATCTGCGTGTCCAGCTGACGGGAAGACGTCTCCACCAGAAGCGTTCCGAACCCAGGCTCGCCATCGTCGGCCTTGGTCCGGTCCGAGCGCTCCAGCCAGGAGAAGTCCAACCCGTCCGCACGCATCGCCCACGACACGCGCAACCGTCCGTTATCTGCTCCCAGCGCGCCGTATTTGTAGGAGTTGGTCGCCCATTCGTGCAGAAGAAGGGCGAGCGGTGACAGGTAGCGCCCGTCGATCGTGGCGCTCGGGCCCTCGAGTTCGATGTCGGCCTGGCCGCGATAGGCGGCCAGCGTCGTCTCCAGAAGCTCCCGAAGATCGATCGCGTACTGCTCGCCCGAAGGGGCCGCCAGCGAATGCGCCTGCCCGAGGGCGGCGATCCGCTCGCGCATCCCGCGCGAGAAGGCCTTCACGTCCGAATGCGTGCGCGAGCCTGCCGTGATCATGCCGCCGATGATGGCGAAGAGGTTCTTCACCCGGTGGTTCATCTCACGCAGCATGATCTCGCGCGTGTTGGTGGCCTCCCGTTCGGTGGTCACGTCGATCGAGACGCCGACGAGGCGGCGCGGGGCGGAGTCGGCGACGAGACGCCCGAAGCCCTTGAGGTAGCGCGTCGCGCCGTCCTGCGCGATCACGCGGAAGCTCGCCTCGAAGTCGGCCTCGCCCGAGGCGGCGCGGCGAAGCTCCTCCTCGATGCGCTGGCGGTCGTCCGGCTCGATCGTCGTCATCAAACCTTCGATCTCGTGCGTCTCGGTGTCGTCCACGCCGAAGAGATCGCGCTCGGTGGGGTCGAGGACGACCTCGCCGCTGTCGGGGAAATACTCCCAGATGCCGATGCCGCCCGCCTTCACCGCAAGGTCCAGGCGCTCGCGCTCGGCGGTGAGTTCGCGTTCCAGCGACAGGGCGTCGGTGATGTCGGTGAAGACCAGCGTCACGCCGTCGACGCTGTCGGTCTGCGTGCGATAGGGCATGATGCGCAAGGAGAGCGTCCGGTCGGCCTTGCGCAGGGTAACGCGCCTCTGCATCGGCGCGTGGCCCTGCAGCACGGCCTCGGCGTCGCCGAGATAGGCGTCGTCGTCGAGCCGGCTCGTCATGTCGCCGAGCGGGCGACCGCGATCGGACGGCTGGAACGGAAAGAGCTTCAGGGCCGCGGCCGTGAACGAACGCAGGCACAGGTTGCGGTCGAGGACGACGACGGCGAGCTCGGTCGATTCGAAGAAGTTGCGAAGGTCCGAATTGGCGACCGTGATCTGGTCGACCTTGCCCTTCAGCTCGTCGTTGACGGTGGACAGCTCCTCGTTGGTCGACTGGAGCTCCTCGTTCATCGACATCATTTCTTCGTTGGAGCTCTTCAGCTCCTCGTTCGCCGTCTCCAGTTCCTCCACGGTCGAACGGAGCCGGTGGCGCGTCACGCGCAGCTCGTGCTCCAGCGTTTCCAGGTGATCGTCGCCGTCGCTCATCGCCACGAGATCGGGGTCCGAGGTCGGGCGGAAGGGTGCGGTCTCGCGGAACACGAAGAGGAACGTGCCGTCGGGCAGCGGATCGCAGACGACCTGCACCTCCTGCGCCCCGTATTCCGACTTCACCTCGACCGAGTTCACGACGAGGCGCTTGCCGTTGTCGCGGACCTGGCGCAGCAGCGGGCCGACCACGCTGCGCAGACCCGGCTTGGCGAGCGAGGTCGCGCTGGAGCCGCCCGCGCGCGAGACGGGAAAGTCGAAGAAGCGGCTGAGCGGCCCGTGCGCGGCGGCGATGTTGCCGTCCTGATCGAGGACGAGGGTCGCGGGGGCATAGCGGTCGACGATGCGGCGCAGGAGCGCCATCTCGTCGCTTTCCGAGCTTCCGAGCCGTCGCCCGCCGGCATCCGCATGGCGCACCGGACGGCGCACGCCGCTGCCCGGCAGGTCGATCGGATATTGCGGGGCGCCCGGCGAGCGCTCGAAGAGGCGCGCCTGATGGTCGATCGTCGGAAACAGGTACTCGAAGCGGCTGACGCTCTCCGAGGGCCCGAGAAACAGGTAGCCGCCTGGCCGCACGGCATAGTGCATCAGCGGGATCACCGACTGCTGCAGGCGGTCGTCGAAGTAGATCAGGAGGTTCCGGCACGACAGGAGGTCGATGCGCGAGAACGGCGGATCCTTGACGAGGCTGTGCGGCGAGAAGCGGATCAGGTCGCGGATCGCCGGGGCGATCGAGAAGCTTTCCGCGTGGGGCACGACGTAGCGCTCGCGCCAGTCGTTCGGAATGTCGGCCAGCGCCGAGGCGGGATAGACCCCGTCGCGGGCGATGCGCAGCATGCGCTCGTCGATGTCGGTGGCGAAGATCTGGACACCGAGCGGCTGGCCGGTCTCGCGCGCGACTTCCGCAAAGATCATCGCGATCGAATAGGCCTCCTCGCCGCTCGAGCAGCCCGGCACCCAGACGCGCAGATCCTCCTCGCCCGCATGCTCGCGCATCAGGGGCTCGATCGCCTTCTCGCGCAGGACCTTAAAATGCTCGGCGTCGCGGAAGAAGCGCGTGACGTTGATCAGGAGGTCACGAAACAGCGCCTCGCATTCGGCGCCGTCGGCGCGAAGGCGCGCGACGTAGCTGCGGCCCGTGTCGAGGCCGAGAACGTGCATGCGCCGCTCCACCCGTCGCACGAGGGTCGAGCGCTTGTAGCCGGAAAAATCGTGTCCCACCGTGGTGCGCAGGACGCGCGTCAGGTCGTCCACGAGATCGGCGCCGAAGCCGGCCTCCGTCTCCGTCGCCTCGCTCTCGCGCCGGCGGAAGAACGAGGAGAGGCACGCGAGGATCTCGCCCGGCGCCTTGATGAAGTCGACGAGACCCGTGCCGACCGCCGAAACCGGCATTCCATCGTATTTCGCGGTCGAGGGATCCTGCACGACGCAGAGGCCGCCGTGCTCCTTGACGGCGCGCAGGCCCGTCGTGCCGTCCCCCCCTGTGCCCGACAGGATCACGCAGGCCGCGCGGGTCTGCTGGTCGCCGGCCAGCGAGACGAAGAAATCGTCGATCGGACGCCGCAGACCCCGAGGCTGGGCGAATTCGGTCAGTTCGAGCACCCCGTCGCTGACGATGAGACCGTGGCCCGGCGGGATGATGTAGACGGTTTCCGCCTGCAGGCGCTCGCCGCCCTCGCTCTGCACGACGGTCAGCGGCGTGTGCCGGTCGAGAAGCTGCGCCAGCATACTCTCGTGATAGGGGTCGAGGTGTTGCACCACGACGAAGGCCATGCCGGTCGGTACCTTGGCCGCGCCCAGCATCTCGCGCAGCGCCTCGAGACCGCCGGCGGACGCCCCGACCCCGATGATCGGCAGAAAGGGAATACCCTCCTGCCCCTCGATCTCGGTCACGCTTCCGGACGGCCCGCGATCCATGTCCTGCGGCAGCTCAACCATCGAGTTCGGCGAGCCTCAGCTTGGCCTGGGCGACCGTGGAGGCCGTGTTGGCAATCGTCATCAGGGTGCCTTCGATGACGATTCCCGTGTCGGCAAGCTTCGGCTTCAGATCGAGAAGCGTGCGTGCGAGTTCGCGGTCGTAGGCGGCCAGGAGCTCCGGCTGCGAGCGGCTGACGTCGAACTGCGAGGCGAAGATGAATTCGCAGCGGCTGGACTGATTGCGCAGCTTCGACATGAAGAGAAGATTGACGAAGGGATGGCCGTCCTTGTGGAAGTTCACGATCGGCGTGCGGACGCTGTCCTGGGTGTCGGAGGCAAGGAACGCGCGGATCCGCTCGCGCGCCTCGCCGTTGTCGGCGTCTCGCTGGAGCATGCGGCAATTGCGTCCGACGACATCGGCTGCCGTATAACCCGTCAGTTCCTCGAAGGCGGCATTCACGCGAAGGAGCGGATTGTCGTCGCCGCAGGCCGCCAGCGCGATGGCCACGCTGGCACGCTCGAAATAGGTTTCGAGCTGTGGCGGAATGGAGTGCGACTGCAAGTCAACGACCTCTTGGAACGGCGGCGCTTTCGCGATGCCCTAGCATGGATGCGCGCGGTACCCCATGCGGCCTAACGCATCGCGCGCCAACACTTAGGGTTTTTTACAGTCGAATGCGAGGATCGCATCGGCGCCTGCGGCTCACTCATTGAGACGAACAAGAGATGTCACCGGTGCACAAATGTTCGTCGCTGCACTCAGCGCAAGATTTTTGACGCGTCTCCGGCCCCGTGCCGTCACCTCGATCAGATCCGTGAACCCCAATCGCGACAGCGGCGAGCCAGAAGGTGTTCAGCGTTGAGAGGTCAGGCGCCAAACGTGACGCCAATGTGGGTGTCCATCCATTCGTGAAAGCCTTGGCGATTTTTCGGCAACGCTACACTTGGTTACTCTCCAATGATTGGAATAATCTCTTGAGTTCAGGTATTAACCGCATAAATATTCCAGTCAACTCTAGTATTTATTTCTCCCTCTTGAGCGATTTGCGCAAAAACAGGCATTCGCAAATTCCTTTTGAAACGCCTAATTGTTGCAACACATTATCATTTTTGCGTGATTTATATTTTTATTATGTGCGCAGCATTTGCACATACTTCTTGCTTGTGCAAAATATCTTTAAAATCTGCATTGTTTAGGATCCGCTTTGCAACAAGCTTGTCGGCTATCCTGCGAACGGCTGCCTGATACCGCAGCACGATCATCTGCGCCTCCCCGTAGAGGCGCTGGAGACGCCGTTCGATGTCCCGCACATCGGCCTGCTGTTGATGAACGAGCGAGCGGCCCAAACCCATTTGGCTTTCCAGATGGGCCAGGCGCTGCGTTGCCTGCGCAAGATCGGACAGGTCCCCACCACCGGCGCCTGCCGAAGCCTCGCCGAGGATGATCTCCTCCGCCGCCCGGCCAGCCAAGGCGACGATAACCGCAGCTTCGGCGTCCTGAAGAAGCCCCTCCCCTGAGCCGATCGAGTTGATCCTGACCTGCCCACCGGATCCGTTGGGTCCCGGCAGGATCGACACAATGGACGGACAGAGCCCCATCGACAGCAACGCCACCGCGTGGCCCGCCTCGTGCACGGCGATGCGCCGCCGTAGGGCTGGAGAGCGGTTGTCCGGCGGCATGGCGACCTGCAGGACGTCACGGGACGTGACCGGGCGCCGGTCCCGCCTCGCCAGCTGCCGCGCCTCGCGCGCCATGCGAGCGATGTCCGCGCCGGTCGTCCTGCCCGCCAGCGCGTGACCGATCTGCATGACTTCCGCTTCGCCAACCATCGGCAGGTAATGGCGCACGATCTCGCAAAGGTCCTGAGCCGTCGGGAGATCGATGAGGACAACGCGATCGAGGCGGCCGGATCGGACTAGAGCCGGGTCCAAGTGATCAGCGTCGTTACAGGCGGCGAGAACGGTCAAACCCTCACGGTCGCCGGTCCCGTCCAGCTCCTCCAAGAGGGCGTTGACGATTGCCCGCCAGTAGCTGTCGTGACGCCGGCTGCTGTCACGCTTTGGAACGGAGTCGATCTCGTCGATGAACAGAACCGTCGGCGACTGGCTGCGCGCCTCCTCGAACGCGTGCCGGATGCCCTGAAGCGTCGAGCCGAGATGCCCGTCGCCCATGGCCTGCCAGTCGGCGAACGATGTCGCAATGAAGCGTGCACCGGCGCTCTTGGCGATCGCCGCCGCCAGGAGCGTTTTACCCGTCCCCGGCGGCCCGGTGAGAAGCGCACCGGGGTCGACGTCCTGCCAGGCCAACGTGCCTGCGGCAAAGGAGTGGATGTCGTCGGCGAGCGCCTGCGCCCAATCCCGTACCGCCTCGTATCCCGGTAGCTCATCCAGCGCGAGGTTCTGAACAGTGCCTTCCCTCCCGCCCGCAGACGTTCCACGCCGCGACGCCGACCACAGGCCGCGAGCGAGGATCGCTTCGGCGACCTCCATGCGGCCCGCCTTGGTGCATGCGAGATCCAGAAGGTCCGGCGTCAGGGCCGACAGCCCGATCGTGGCCAGGCGCTCCGCACAACCCTTTGCCTGCTGGTACAACGGATCATCGATCGGGATGCGACCTGCAGAGCGTGGACCAGCATGCTCGTCACGGTTATCGCCGCCCTCCTCCCCTTCGTCCGGCATGGGCTGGAAGGGTCCCGCCTGCACCGCAAAGTGGTGGTAGAGCCCCGTCGCCACCGCGTCCGCATCGAAGCCGTCGATGCGAAGGCGCAGATCGGCGAGGTCATCGAGGGGATCGTGGCCGTTGTCGAGGATCGCGGCCACCGTCCGGCTCGCCGTGAAGGCGCCGGTCACCGCATGCCAGCGGTCGCCCGTCTGCGACAGGATGCGGTCGACCTCGGTCTGGCGCAGCACGCTCCAGAACGAATGGCTCGGCAGGAATGTGGCGGGATCGGCGGGCAGCGCATAGGTCTGGAGGAACGCGGACAGCGCCGTCTCGACCACATCCCGCCAGCCTTTCGGGTCGGCAAGATGCACGGTGACGAGACAGCGGTCGGGACCGGCGAGATCGGCCAATGCGCCATCGTCCATCTGCGCTTCGAGCAGGGCGAGAACGGCCGCTTCGCTGGCGGAGAGCTCGGCCCTCATCGACACCGCAAGGCGCCGATGATCGTCGCGGCGATAGCGCACCACCTCAGGGATAGCGGACCGGGTCGTCGCGTCGCCCGTAACGGCATCGCCAACATGTCCGTCGCCGCCAGCGACCGTCGGGCCAGCCGGATCATCCGGCTGGCCCGTGCTGTGCAACGCTTCCGCCTTCGTTAGGGACGAGCGCGCCATCAGAGGTCGCCTCCCCTCTGCCCGGACACCGAAGGCGACAGACCCGTGAGGTGCCTCGCGAGCCAGTCCGCCGTCAGGCGCACGGCGGCATCCGGACGGCGCGCGTCGTACTGGCGCAGCGCGAGAAGGTGCAACCCGAGCTCGCACGGGTCAGCACCGCGACGAGCCGCCCGGATGGCAGCCCCGATCAGGGCGGCAGGCTCGATCGAGCGGCAGGCATTCCAGACCTTCCCGGACGGCCTATTGCTCTTCGCGCCCGGGTTCTCCGGCAGCGTGGATCCAGCACTCATCGCATTGAAATCGGAAGTGCGGCTCACGACAGGCGCCCTCCCGCGTTGCCGATCGACGGTCCGGGGAATGCCTCTTCGAACGAGGCAGACAGGATCGGACGGACACGGAACAAGTCAGCCGGCCGCGTGCTGGGCAGGACCTCCGTCTCGCCCCTTCCCGCGTGACCGTCACCGAAGCCGGCCGATGCACCCTCAGCCGATCGGCCGGCACCCCGATGGGCGGACGCCTCGACGATATCGGTTAACGCGAGATCGCTGCGCACGCGCGATCCGAGCTCGCGCTCGACCATCGCCCGATAGGCCGCATCCAACCGATCGAGTTCGGCTTCGACCGGCAGGCCGAAGAACTGGTCGAGCGACCGACGGTCGAGAATGTCGGGACACGAGGAGTCGCCGTAGAGCGAGACGAGAAGGCTTTCGACGCGCGAGATGCGATAGGAGCCGCGCAGGATCGGCAACGCCGACAGGCGGGCGATATCGAGCTGGCGCAGCATGCCCTTGAGGCGATGCCCTTTCGTTGCCGCGTTCGCTCGTTTGACCTCGACGATCCATGCGATGCCGAGCTCTTCGCTGATAACGACGAGGTCGAGGCGATACGTCCCCGTCCACGTCGCCTCGGGCGGCAGGTCGATCGTGGCGAGACGCTCACGAGCGTTTGCCGACACGAGATCGGCGGCGACGCGCGTCAGCGGTACGGTGAACTCGTGCAGCACCTCCAGGCGACCGGCCGACAGGTGGTCGATCGTGTGGCCGAGGACCGTCGCCGCGAGCATGCCGTGGCGACGCACGAAGGCCTGCGCCATGGAACTTACTCTCGAGACGGCGCCGAGCACCGGATCGGGGGGATAGATCGTAGCGGCAACCGAAGCGCGGACGGCTTCGACCTCACGGTCGACCAGGGCTTCGATGGACATGGGAAGGCGCTGGAGCGGGGACGCTCCGGTCGGGGTGATACGAACGGACAAGGGATGTCTCCGCGCGTCAGGCACGATGGGCCTGCGCGATCAATCGGACGAAACAAGACGGACACCTTGACCTGATCGCGGCGCGAGCGGACGAGCGGGCGCGATCGCCCACGCAGGGTGACGGCGCAGCGCAGGGCAACCTGCGTTCGCGGGATCAGTCGGTCGGTGTCGGCCGGACGAAGTGGCCTGCGGTCGCGCCCTGGCGCTAGCGGACCTGCGGCACCGTCGCGCTCGGTGCGTCCGGCAAGCCGGCGATCATCAGACCGCGTCCGACAGCGGGCGGCGTGCCGACAGCCGGATCGGCATCGGCGCGGGACCAGCCCGGGGTCAGCTTCGTATCGCGAACAGGATTGATTGCGCGCGGAGGCGCGGCGTAAATGGCGTCAGCCATGGCGAATGCTCCAACTCAGCTTCGTTGTGGTCAGATCGCCTTGGGGCCGCTAACCCCTTGGCGATCGCCTGTGAACGGCGCAGCGCGCCGGCAGGACGTGAGCCTGCACCCAGCAACTTAGCACGCATCGACGCCTGAGCCAGATCTGAGCGCGCTAAGTTGTGTCAGTGGTTAACGCATGGTTCGCTACGCTGCCACCTGGCTGGTATGATCTAATATTGGAGGTGCGCGATGGGGAACCAACATGCGGAGCGCGCGGCAGATTTAGTTGATACCTTTGGGGTCGTCGCTCACATCAACTTCACCGATGGGGTTTATGCCCCGATCGGAAAGGTCATCGATGCCATTGAGTATCTCGGCATTGACCACGTCCGAGCCCGCGCGCCCAATCCCGACTATGCACTGGTCGGTCAGAAGAACCTCGCGCAGGCGGCGGATGCCGGTCTCGAGTTTGTCTTCCATCCCGTCAGCGGCGAGGATCCGCGGGAGGTGGTTCAAAACCTGCGGGCATTCGAAGACGTACACCCTGGATCAGTTGTCGGTATCGAGGGGCTGAACGAGGTCAATAATTTCGCAGCCTCCTACAAGGGGCTGGCCGGAACGACGGCGGCAAAAGCCTATCAGCTCGACCTCTTCAACGGCGTGAACGCAGACGCTTTGCTGCGTTCTGTTCCTGTGCTGGGGTTCACCGATTGGCCCAACAGCGCATCTGCTTCGGACTGGAGCAATGAACACATCTACCCGAAAAACGGCGATCAACCGTTCAACGCGATCGCTGGAGCGAAGGCGCGATTAGCCGCGCTGGAACCGACAAAGTCATTCGCCATTACGGAACTCGGCTACCATAACTCCTTCGGAGCAGACACGGCTGGCGGCTGGGAAGGTGTTGACCAAAAGTCCCAAGCGAAGCTCCTGCTCAACGCCTACATGGATGCTGCCAAACTCGGGTCAAAAGGAACCTATCTATTCCAGCTGCTGGACTCACCAGCAGATGGATCAGGTTCCGACCAGGAGAACCACTTCGGCCTCTTTGACGCTCGATATAATCCGAAACTGGCCGCAACGAGCATTCACAATCTGACGTCGATCTTAGAAGACGATGACAGCGCCGCGTCGAGTTTCATCAGCGGCTCCTTGGACTACTCGATCACCGGCTTGCCGATAGGTGCACAGAGCTACCTCACGCAAAAGGCGGATGGAACTTTCCAAATTGTTATTTGGGCAGAGCCTGACGTCTGGGATCAGACCGCAGACAGAGCGATAACCTCGTCGGCCCAGAACGTCACCGTTACGTTTGCGGAAACAATCGAGAATATCAGCGTTTACGACCCGCTCCTTGGCACGAGTCCGATCACGTCGCTCGATGGGCGAGCCAGCATCACCGTAGCCCTGGCCGACCATCCTATCGTGATCGATATCGATGATGTTGATCCATCAGTCCCGGGGATGGGCGACGACACGTACATCGTCAAAATCTCGGGTCAGATCGGCAAAGAAGCTGCTGGGGGTGGCACCGATACGGTGAAGACGTCTCTCGCCAGCTACTCGCTGCCGGAGAACTTTGAGGACCTCGTTTTTACAGGAAGCGGCTCTTTTGCTGGCCGTGGCAACGGGTCAGCCAACGTAATAACCGGCGGGGCTGGTTCAGATACGCTAGACGGTGGGATTGGTCCCGACACACTCATTGGCGGCGCCGGGAACGATCGATATTTTATCGACGATCCGGGCGATGTGATTGTTGAAGCGGCTAATGGTGGGCGCGATAAAGTATCCTCGACAGTCGATTATCGCCTAGCCGAACACGTTGAGAACCTGACACTTGTCGGTGGCGCGCATCTGGACGGTTATGGAAACGCATTAGACAACACGATCGTCGGCACGACGGGGAACAACGTACTGTCTGGAGGACTTGGATCCGACATCCTGACTGGGCGTAGCGGGAACGATACGTTCGTTTTCGATACTGCGCTCGGACGCTCCAACGTCGACACGATCGTCGACTTCGGCACAGCACCAGGTGACGATGATCGCATCAGCTTGGATCTTGAGATCTTCGCGATGGCAGGCATGGCGGGCGTATTGCGCAAAGCGGCGTTTGCGTCCAACTCAAGCGGGCTTGCAGCCGATCGTGATGATCGGATCATCTACGAGACCGATACCGGCAAACTACTCTACGATCCCGATGGATCGGAGGCTACTCCGGCGGTTCTCTTCGCGAAGCTCAGCCGCCATCTTGATCTCGGCTACGGTGACTTCGTCCTAACATCGTAGGCGTAGGTCCGCAAAGCAACGATCGACCGCCTTCCCACCATTTAGCTCTTGCTAGCGATTTGGCCAAAGAGCAGGTCATTTCAGGGTTAGGACTCATAGTTCAGAGCCAGAAGAGGATGGTGGCTGCGATGACGTGACCCCCATTTTCTTCTAGGTGTTCAGTCCCAGCATTTGGTGGATCGGATTGACGATGAACCGGTCTGGCTCTGAGGATCCAGATCCGGGCGATGTATTCGTAGGGTGTCAGACCACCGAGCGTCTTGAGCCGAGGGGCGAAGTTGTAGGCCGCCATGAAGTCGGCAAGATGCGCTCGAAGCTGATCGTGGCTCTCGTAGTGGAAGCGTTTGACGGTGGCTTCCTTGATCGTCCGGTTCATCCGCTCGACCTGACCGTTCTCAGGGGAACGATTCACTGGATCGTTTCCTGATCCTTCGAACTCCAAGGATGGTTCGGCTTGGTGAGGCGGTGCTTGATGCCGTTTGCCTCACAGATCATGTCGAAGCGCATCTGCCGGGACCAGGCCGTGTTGCGGTTCCGCGGCTGCTCGGCGAACTGGATGCCGTTGTCGGTTAGGATCGTGTAGATCCGATATGGCACGGCTTGCAGCAGGTGTTCCAGGAACTCCCAAGCCGTTTGCCTGTCCGCCTTGTCGACCAACTGGGTGACCGCAAATTTGCTCGTTCGATCGATGGCCACGAACAGGAAGAGCTTGCCTTCGCCCGTCTGCACCTCGGCCATTTCCATGTGAAAGAAGCCAATTGGATAGCGCTTGAACCGCTGGCGCTTCGGCTTGTCGCCATCAACATCTGGCAATCTGGATATGCCATGCCGCTGGAGGCACCGGTGCAGCGCTGAGCGGGTCAGGTGCGGGACCGCCGGCTGCAGGGCGTAGAGGCAGTCATCCAACGGCAGCAGCGTGTGCCGTCAAAACGCCACGACCATCGCCTCCTCGGCCTCGCTCGATGTCGTTAAGCGTGGCTCCTTCGGTCCGGTCTTCATGTCCTCCAGGGTCTGGCGTTTGCACCACTTGGCCCCCGTCTTCGGATTGATGCCGTGTTGTTGCCCCCGAATGATCGGACAGGATCAGAGGGATTGCCGGGACGCGATGAACTCGCGCGGTGAG
This sequence comes from Aureimonas phyllosphaerae, assembly GCF_047943035.1. Lineage (NCBI taxonomy): Bacteria > Pseudomonadati > Pseudomonadota > Alphaproteobacteria > Hyphomicrobiales > Aurantimonadaceae > Aureimonas > Aureimonas phyllosphaerae. Next base: position 491,788 of record NZ_CP181348.1, read on the forward strand.
AGATAGCCGAGCGCCCTGTGCGGGTGAACGGTATTGTAGTGTTCGAACCAGACCGGCAGCGTGTCGATGACGGTTCGGGCATCCGGCAAGGAAGAGACGCGGACATAGTCGCGTTTGATCGTGCGCACGAAGGCCTCGGCCATGCCATTGGATTGCGGGCTCTGCACGGGCGTGGTTCTAGGTTCGAGACCGATGTCGCGTGCCAGGCGTCTGGTCTCGCCGGCAATGTAACCCGAGCCGTTGTCGGTGAGCCATTCGATCGTCTGCGGCAGGCGGTTTACGCAGCCGAAGCGGGCCTCGACGGCCAGCAGCATGAGATCCTGGACGTCCTCGCCCTTGATGCCCTCGGTGGTCGCGATAAAGCCGATGCTCTCGCGGTCGCAGCAATCGAGAGCGAAGGCGATGCGGACCTTCTCGCCGTTGTCGCAGCCAATCTCGAAGCCGTCCGAGCACCAGCGAAGGTTCGAGCGGTCGACGACGACGCGTCCGTCGTGGCGTCGTGCGTCGGGATCGCCGGCATGGCGCTGGAGAAGCAGGCCGTGCGCCTTCATCACGCGGTAGGCGCGCTTGTGGTTGGGCAGGGGCTCCCCCGCGGCCCGAGCCTTGCGGCAGAGGATGGCGTGGACCCGCCTGTATCCGTAGGTCGGCATGTCGGCGATCACCGCCTTGATCGCGGCTAGAAGACCGTCGTCCGGCTGCGGCGGACGACCCAAACGCTTGCGAGGACGCCCCGCCATGCGTTCAGCGATGTTCGATCGGGCGACATCGAGCACCGTGCAGATGGCGCTCATCGTGAACCGTCCTTCGGCCACGAAAGCGAGCGCAACAGCGCTTTTTTTTGGGCCCGCAGCGACCTCGAGCGCCTCCTTCAGGATCTCGGTCTCCAGCGTCCTCTTGCCAAGAAGGCGATGCAACTCGCGCACCTGCGCTTGAAGAGCGCGATACTCCGAGGCCGCGACGACGTCCTCCTGCGCTCGCGTGGCGACCAGCGCACCTTGGGCTGCAAGACGGCGGCAACGGAAGAGTTGGTTCGGTGCAACCCCATGACGACGTGCCACGAGGCTCACCGTCACGTCGGCCTCGTAGGTCTCCTGGACGATCGACAGCTTCTCCGCCGTCGACCACGATCGACGACGCTCGGAGCCGGGCAGAACCTCTACCTTCGGATAAGAACCAGTCATAGACACAACACTACTCCTAACCCTTGCGGGAGTGGGAGATCGTGTCCGGGTCATTCGGGGGCTATTTCATGCCGAGCTTCCGGCTCCGCGTCGCGAGGAAAACAAGCGATCGCTGTATGGCTGCTCGGATGGCGTGCGTGGTCGTGGCGCTGCCATGACGAACCTGTCCCATAGGGCCTCCTTCCATTCAACGGAAAGGATCAACCATCAAACCCTGGGATCAAACACCTAGAGTCCGCCCAACGACGAGGGACGGACGGATGAAGAAGTCACGGTTCACGGAAGAGCAGATCATTTCGATCCTGCGGGAGCAGGAGGCGGGTGTTGCGACGGCCGAGGTCTGCCGAAGACACGGCGTCAGCACGGCGACGTTCTACAAATGGAAGGCCAAGTTCGGCGGTCTCGACGTGTCGGAGGTCCGGCGGCTGAAGGGGCTGGAGGACGAGAACGGCCGCCGGAAGCGGATGTTGGCGGATGCCATGCTCGACAATGCCGCGCTGAAGGGTCTCCTGGGAAAATGTATGGTCCGCCCCCGTCTGGCAAGCCTAGGAAGTGGTTGGCAGCACAGTCTGCATAAATGTATCCGGCCTGTTTGTGGGACATGTCGATCCCTGGCCATGATGGGATACGCGCCGCGGTCGTCCTTCCAAGTGGTTCAGCCTTCGACGGCTGCATTTTTGCTCAGGCTTCGACCACGTCACCATCGACTGCTTGCCATCACTCCTCTGCTGCAGACCTCTTCGTGCGGATGCCGGGCGTCAGGCTGCGATCGGCGTCAGTGGCCGATAAAGCTCGTTGCGGGCAAGCACCGCCCAACTGATCCGGACGATCTTGTTCGCAAGCGCCACGACGGCGACGTTCTTGTGCACGCGCGTCTCGAGCTGATCGAGCCACGGACCGAGACCCTGCTCGCGCTTCATGTGCATGCTCGCCGACCTCGCCCCGTGAATGAACAAACGCCGTAGATGGCTGTTGCCGCGCTTGGACATGCCAAGCAGCGTCGACTTGCCGCCGGTGGAATGCTGGCGTGGAATGAGGCCGAGCCAAGCCGCGAGGTCGCGGCCCCGCTTGAAGCCCGTGCCATCGGCTACGGCCGCGACCAGCGCCGTGGCAACCAGCGGTCCGACACCTGGTATGGCGAGCAGACGCTGGCAGCCCTCGTCCGCATTGGCGATCGCCTCGATCTCCTTGGTCACGGTGGCGATGTCGGTCTCGAGGCCGCACCACTCGTTCCAGAGCTGCTGCAGGATGGTGCGCATCCGCGGGGACAACGTCGAGCGTTCGTCGGTGAACAGCTTTGGCATCTCGCGTGCCATGTGGCGCCGTCCCTTGCGGAACACGATGCCTCTCTCCAGAAGAAAGGCCCGGATCTGGTTGATCACCGCGGTCCGGCGGCTCACCAGCCGCTCGCGCACACGGTGCAGCGCCTGCAGATCGAGCTGCTCGACCGACTTTGCCGGCACGAAGCGCATCGTCGGTCGCTGGACAGCTTCCGCGATCGCCTCGGCGTCGAGGTAGTCGTTCTTGTTGGACTTCAGGAACGGCTTGACGAACTGGGGCGCCATCAGCCGCACGTCGTGATCGAAGGTCGCCAGCTCACGCGCCAGGTGATGAGCGCCGCAACACGCTTCCATTCCGACTAGGCAGCGAGGCAGCGCCTCCATCTGCCGCATCAGCTGCGTGCGGCTGACCTTCTTCTTCCACAGGATCGCACCCGTGGCGTTCAACGCCACGAGGTGGAACGATGTCTTGCCGATTACCGCTACCTCTGTCATGACGGTCCTCCTCGGTGAAGGCGATCAGGATGCGCCTGACCAAGCCGCTCCGTAAGGGGGCGGACCATCCCACAAGTGGTGACGCCCGCCGCCCGACGGGAGGCCGTGGCGTATCTCGCCGCGACGTTCCAGATGAGTGAGCGGCGGGCGTGCCGGGTCATTGGCGCAGATCGAGCCAGCGTGCGCTACGAGGGAACGCGGCCCGACGATGGCCTGCTTCGGCGACGGTTGAAGGAGTTGGCGGGCGAACGCCGACGCTTCGGCTACAGGTGGTTGCACGTCCTGCTGAAGCGGGAGGGCCATGCCGTCAACCGCAAGCGCATCCAGCGGTTCTAACGCGAGGAGAAGTTGACCGTCCGACGCCGTGGCGGGCGCAAGCGTGCCATGGGAACCCGTCGCCCGATCGAGGCACCCGTGACCGCCAACCAGCGCTGGAGCCTGGACTTCCTGTCCGACCAGCTCACGGACGGTCGCCGCTTCCGGATCCTGGCCGTGGTGGACGACTGCACCCGCGAATGCCTGGTGCTGGCCGCCGACACGTCGCTATCAGGTCTGCGGGTTGCGCGTGAACTCGACGCCGTCGTGCGTCATCGCGGGCGCCCGACGACCATCGTCAGCGACAACGGCACGGAGTTCACCTCCAACGCGATCCTGGCCTGGGCAGACGAAGCCTGCATCGGCTGGCACTACATCGCTCCCGGCAAGCCGCAGCAGAACGGCTTCATCGAGAGCTTCAACGGCCGTCTGCGCGATGAACTTCTGAACGAGACGCTGTCCCGATCGCTGCCGTCTGCCCGTGCCGTGCTGGAAGCCTGGCGGCGGGACTACAACGAGGAACGGCCGCATTCGAAGCTCGGCTGGATGACGCCTCGGGACTACGCTCGCACCATCATGGACACCACCGGCCGAAACGCTGCGCTCATCGATGGCTCCGCGCTTCGGCCTCTTGCAACCGCCATCGCCGATGGCTCAGATCACGACAGGACTCTCGCTCCCGCTGGATGAAAAAGGGGGTCACGTCAACTCCAGTAAACTCGGAGCGGCTCAGACCAGTTGGAAAATTTGTTTCCATGTGAGCGGATAAAAGGTGCACTTTATGGAGTTTTTAGATACGCGTGAACGCTCAACAGGAGGAAGGTCATGGGTCGACCGCCAATGTATGTGACAAAGGTTACCGTGAACCTACCTGACGATGTGCCAGCTCGGATTGATGCCATCGTTGGAAAACAACGACGCGCTCGATTCATACGCGATGCTGTGGAGCAAGCCCTACGGGTTGCTGAAACCGCGATCGCACATGAGCGCCACCGCAATAGCCTCGTTCGCAGATGAAGCGGATGTCGATGGACAGTAGGAGGCCTTCCTTAGGTCCGATCAGGTTCACGTCAGTGGTTCTTGAAAGTTTTCCAACAAATTGAAGTGGAGCATTCGATGGCGATCGTTCTGGAAGCGAATGATGATGGTGAGTTCGAAATCCCGGTCGTGGGTAGCGTTCCTCGACTGCATATGGCCATGCATAAGAATGGCGTGGCACTGATTGGACAGACGACCAAGGTCCTTGATAACGGCAGACTGGCCACACTCCGGATCCAGCTGACAAACCGGGCTATCGAAGAGGCACTTGGCCTACTGCTGCATTACGCAGAAGAAATCAACCTTGAACCGAAGCCCGGTGCGGGACCAAGAAAGGGACCCCCCTTCAACTGAGTGAACTGGCAACGTCAGAACGCCCATCTAAGGCAGAAGGGGCTTGGCAACGCCTCCTTCCCAAGACATAAGCGACACATGTTTCAGCGTCTGTTGCAGATCGCGGCATGGCTTACGCTTGCGGTTGTTGTCCTACTCACTGGCCTGCCCCCGTTAGGTGGCCCGGTTCAAATCTAATGCATGGTTGGCTTGTCGGCGACGTTTGAGGTGGCCGGCGAAGCGGGTTGGGGTGGCGCAGCGGGCCACGGCACGACGGCAGGAGTGGGTGGACGGTAGCCCAGGCTCGAGTGTGGACGCCGGGTGTTGTAGTGCTTGCGCCAGCTTTCGATCACGATCCGGGCCTCGGCCAGGCTGTAGAAGATCTCGCCGTTCAGGAGTTCGTCCCGGAGCTTCGAGTTGAAGCTCTCGCAGTATCCATTCTCCCACGGACTGCCCGGCGCGATGAAGGCAGTCCTGGTGCCAACCGCCGCGATCCACTCGCGCACGGCCTTTGCGATGAACTCGGGACCGTTGTCGGAACGGATGTGTCCCGGCACGCCGCGCAGGATGAAGAGGTCGGACAGAACGTCGATGACGTCTGCGGATTTCAGCTTCCGGTCGATCCGGATGGCGAGGCACTCGCGGGTGAACTCGTCGATCACGTCGGCGCAAACGCGCAGCGTTTGTCGCTGAGCATCCGGAACTTGCGGCCATTGTGAGTGCGGTCCTCGACGAAGTCATAGGACCAGACATGATTGGGCCGTTCGGGTCGAAGCCGAACGCAGGATCCGTCGTTCAGCCAGAGCCGACCGCGCTTGGGCTGGCGAGCGGGGACCTTCAGATGGTCCGCCTCTGAAAAGCGGCCCTCCGTGAAGTAGGCTTTTGAGCCGCTGGAGGACACGAGAATGGGACAGAAGAAACACAAGCCTGAAAAGATCGTCGCCAAGCTGAGGCAGGTTGATGTGTTGCTCTCGCAGGGCCGCCCGGTAGCGGAGGCGATCCGCACGATCAGCGTGACGCCGTTCACCTATTACCGATGGCGCAAGGAGTTCGGCGGGCTGAAGTCGGACCAAGTGAAGCGGCTGAAGGATCTGGAGAAGGAGAACAAGTGGCTGCGCAAGGCCGTGTCGGCCTGACGTTTGAGAAGCTGATCCCGAAGAGTGAGGCTTTGCCGAACGCTTCGGGAAACTGGTGAGCCCCGCCCGGCGCCGTCGCTGCATCGCCCATACTATGCGCAAGTTCGGTGTGTTGGAGCGGCTGGCTTACCGGGTTCTAAGGCAGCACCGATCGACACAGCGCAAGGTGCCACGGGGACATTCCGACGATGCGGCGCTGACGGCTGACGTCATTGAGTTGGCGACGCAGTATGGACGCTATGGGCACCCGCTCCAGCCGCCATGCCGTGGCCGGCTGCGCTACCCCAACCCGCTTCGCCGGCCACCTTGAACGTCGCCGACAAGCCCACCATGCATTAGATTGAAACCGGGCCACCTAACGGGGGCAGGCCAGGCCGTTCCGGATCCTGACGATCCCCGATTGCCATACGAGGGAAGCTCTCGCGACCTGTGCGAGGACGAACTTCCGAGCCTATCAGGTCGCTGAGGAACTCGACCGGTTGGTCGCCCTTCGTGGCAAGCCGACGAGCATTCGGGTGGACAATGGCCCGGAGTTCGCCGGTCGGATGCTGGACCAGTGAGCTTATCTGAACAAGGTCGAACTGGACTTCTCGAGGTCGGGAAAGCCAACGGACAACGCATTTATCGAAGCCTTCAACGCCCGTCTGCGCAGCGAATGCCTCAACGCCTCCTGGTTCCTGTCCATGGCGGACGCCCGGTCACGGATCGACGCCTGGCGGGAGGACTACAATCACCACCGTCCGCATACGAGCTTGGGCAACTTGACCCCGGGCGAGTTCGCGGATCAACTCAGAACAGCCCGAGAACTCTCATGACGGCTGGGCCAAAATCCGGGTCAGGACCAAGCCCACCATGCATCAGATTCCGACCGGGCCACCTAATGGGGGAGGCCACACCCGTCGGTCATTAGAGCTCCCGGCGGGTCGCCTTAATTTTGGGAGAGCGCGGTGCGGAAAGGCCAGATGATACTCGTCCTGCTCGTTGGCGCGTCCAGCATGGACACGGTTTCAAGCCAGGCTGCAAATCTCACTTTCACTGCAAGCAGAATTGCCGACGCCTCTATCACTTATGCCGGCCCTTTTCATGAGTCCCAAGACGTCTCTAAATTGCTGCGAATGATTGAGACAGAAACTGCAGACCGTTTTCGGAATGAGGTGCTGACAGTGCCCCGCACTGGTAGAACGACATGGTCGATCCTCTTGCCTCGATGCCTCCCGAGTGTTGAAAGCGTCGAAGCACGTTCTCAAGCGGTCAACCTGCGTCAACTGTGGCGTTGACCACGTCATTTGAGGCGAAGGCGACGGGGACTTGGCACCGCCTCAATCGGCGTGCATGGGCTGCCGATGATCAACCGTCTCTTTCAGATCGCCGCTTGGCTCGCGCTCGCGGTGATCGTCTTTATCACCGTGTCGCCGATCGGCCTGAGGCCGCACGACATGCTTTCAGTCAGTTACGATCGGGCTTTCGCATTCACCATCCTAACGGCACTCTTCGTGCTAGCCTATCCCAAGCGTTGGTTGCCGGTCGGCCTGACGATCATCGTGAGTGCCGGGGGTATCGAGCTGCTGCAGGAGCTTTCGCCCTCCCGACACGCCAAGGTGAGCGATGCTCTCGTGAAGGCAGGAGGGGCTGCCCTTGGAGTTGCCTTGGCTTGGGCGTTCAATGCAATGCGTGAACGGCGCCAACAAAGAATTGCCAGTGGTGTTTGAGGCGGGGGCAATGGGTCCGTCAGCTTGCGGCCAGCGTTGACCTTTAGAGACAAGCCTCGATCAATGGGGATGTCGGTGATGAGCGTTGAGGCAAAGCAGGCATCCAACCAGTCGACCGTGCATCATATACGTCCGACTTGGAAGTTCGTCCTTAGCGCGGCCGTTGCGGCAGCTTGGATCGGGCTTTTTGCGTTGACGGCTGCGTCATTCGTCGAAGCGGCTCGCTACTGGTAGGATCGCAATCATAGGCTTGTTAAACCGAGATACCGCCGACAGATCGCGTCTACCCCATCGCGTCGATAACTCGGGTCGTCGATGCGAAGACCCGCCCGGTATCTAGGGCTGAGGGCGGGTCGCCCTTCGTAACCGAAGTGACGCTCAGGCAACACGCTTACCTCGGTCTGAAACCAACAGTAGAAGCTGCGCCACAAATGGATATGTTGCGGCGCAGCGACAAGCATGTTGGGGAACCGGCTTGTTGTCAGGCCCGGGTGCGATCCAACACCGTTGCCCGGGCCGCCTTAATAGGCAAGCGATTAAGCTGCCCAAATAGCATCACCATAATGTTGACGAATATCACCACCGCGGCCCCGATCGTGTAACGTACCCTGAACTCGATCTCCTGCGCTTGGTGTTTGATCCCGGGGTTTCACAGTGTGATCCTTTCCGTAGAATGGAAGGATGCCCTATGGGACAGGTTCGTCACGGCAGCGCCACGACAACGCATGGCCTGCCCTGGAGTGGACCCCGTTTCACCGGACAGGCGGCGGTTGGGTTTAGGCACTCAGCCTGATAAACTCGCGGGGCGAGCGGAACTTCAGTCCTGAGTGCGGGTGGACCTCGCAATAGTCCTCGATCCAGAGCGGCCGCAATGCAAGAATGGTGTCGGCGTCGGGCAGGATCGTCACCCGAGCATAGTCCCGCTTCAGCGTCTTGACGAAGGCTTCCGACATGCCGTTCGACTCCGGGCTGCGGACGGGCGTGAAGAGCAGCGTCAAGCCGAGGGCACGCGCCGTGTCGGCGGTGTCCCTGGCGATGTAGGCGCTGCCGTTGTCCGATAGCCATTCGACGGCGTGCGGCGCCTTGGTCGTGCCGAAGCGACGCTCGACGGCGGCGACCATGAGATCGCGCACCATCTCTCCAGAGATGCCGGCATTGGCGACGGCAGACCAGGCGATGACCTCTCGGTCGCAGGCGTCCAACACGAAGAGGACGCGCACGACCTCGCGGTTGCGGGCGTGGATCTCCAGATGGTCCGAGCACCAGCGGATGTTGGAGCGCAGCGCGATGACGATGCCGTCGTGGGTTCGACCGGGCCGCGAGGCGGTATGGCGTTCGAGCGTCAGCCCGTGATGCTGCATGATCCGCAGCACCCGCTTGGCGTTGACCGTCGGCTGCCCTCGCAGGCGCAACTCCCGGTTCAGAAGTGCCGTGACCCGCCGGTAGCCGTAGGTCGGCCGGGCATCGACGATGGCACGGATGGCGGGCAGGAACCCGGCATCCTCGGCCTTGCGATACGGTCCCCGCCGCTTCACCGTCGTGCCGCGTCGCTCGCTGATGTGAGAGCGAGCGACGTTCAACGTTCGCGCCACGGCACTCACCGGGAACCGTCCGTCGGATCGCTCCAGGACAGCAAGGGCAACATCCGTTTTTTTGGGCGGGCGACGTCGAGCGCCTCTTTGAGGATCTCGTTCTCCATCGTCTTGCGGCCGAGCAGACGCTCGAGGTCACGGACCCGCTTCTCCAGCTCGCGGACCCTCGACGTGCCGACGACATCTTCGTCGGCCTGGACGGCCGCATGGCCGCCTTCCAGCATCCGGCGCTTCCAGGCGAAGAGCTGCGAGGGTGAGACGCCAGCCTGACGTGCCACGAAGGACACGCTCATGCCCGGCTGCATCGCCTCCTCGACGAGCCGGACCTTCTCGGCGGTCGACCAGCGACGCCGCCGTTGCACCGAGGTGATCACTTCGACCCTCGAGATCGGGCCGTCAGGAGCTTTCGACATAGTCGTACTCATAGGCGAATGCCTATGCCTTATCGGCTATGCCGCCTGTCCGGTCGAAACGGGGTGCGCTCCAGGGGCCGATGGGGTAGAACGTCACCCTCATTAAGTCGCCGAATAATTAATTGTATCTTAAGATGGCAGTGGGAGGCGTTTGAGAACTGCCCTATCCTCGGTTGTGCAAACTAGGCGTTCTAGCGCGCCCTTCCCGAGGTTCGTCTGCCATGCTCTTGAGGACGTCAGCACGCCGCCTGCCTGCTTGGGAGCGGTGGTTCGCTTGGCGTCCCGTAGTCGCGTTCACAGGTAACCCGAACGCGCCCCACCAGCGCCTATGGCTCCGTTATTGTTACCGCCGGCGCCACCATCGTGGCCATTGGCAGTACAAGACGGCCGAATACCCGAAGTCAGCTGGTGAAGTGCAACCACGCCACCAGGCCGCTGAGCCAGAGGATCGTTGATAAGGTCAACCCGATCGCTAACCCGCGTGCGGGGCTCTGCGCGGCTCGATACTGCCGACGCTCGAACGCCTTACGATTGAACTTCGCGTGCTGAACTGCGTATGCCATGGCTCGATCCCTTCACGCTTAGAATGATCATGGGGCACGAGAGTTCACCGAACCTTACTATCTTTAATCACGCCCTTTCGAGGCGGAGTTAACTCCACCGTTCGATGCGAGCGAACTCAACTGATCGCGGACGCCTTCCTGAGGTTTCACCGCGAAGACCCTCCCGGTAATTAGAGCTCCGGGCGGGTCGCCTCGATTTTGGGAGGGCGCGGTGCGGGAAGGCCAGATAATACTCGCCCTGTTGGTTGGCGCGTCCAGCATGGTCACATTTTCCAGCCAGGCTGCGGATCTCACCTTCACTGCACACAGGATTGCAGACGCCTCTATCACTTTCTCCGGCCCGTTTCATAAGTCTCAAGACGTCCCTAGATTGCTGAGAACCATTGGGACAGAAACTGCAGACCGTTTTCGTAAAGAGGTGCTAGCAGTACCCCGCGTCGGTAGAGCGACATGGTCGATTCTCTTACCTCGCCGCCTCCCGGATGTTGAAAGCGTCGAAGCACGTTCTCAGGCGATCAACCTGCGTCATCTGCGGCGCTGACCAAGTCATTTGATGCTGGAGAGAGTCCAGCTACAAACATAATCCGCGGTCGTGGTTGGACGCTTAGCTACAACCAACGCAAGTTTTCAAGACGTCTAATTACGTCAGGAACGTACGGTGACTCAACCGCTCCTCCTCACAGCCATCCAGCGCCAGGCCATTCGTGTGCTGGTGGAGAACACCGATACCGTCTCCCCATCAATCAGCAGCAGGGATCTCGAAGACGATCTCTTGGTTGCCATCTTTGATCTCGTCCGAATGGGCCTTGCTATCGAGCGCGTCGAAGGAGGTGAAGCCATGTTCTTTCGCGCAAACCAATCGGCGATTAGCTAGAACGCCCGCACCATTTGAGGTGCAGTTGACTCTGAACCATGCCACTGGCGTATTCAGCGGATCGCGCAGACTTCCCAAACGAAGCGCGAAGACCCGCTCGGCAATCGACCCCCTAAGTTGACGTCGAGCGGGTCGCCCTTCGAGGTAGGGGCATCAATGATAGTCAGGTTGACTAACTAGCCTGCGGAAGCGCCTGCTCAGAATGTGCCGGCATTCTGCCTCGTACGCGGGCGCGGTTCAGTGGCTTGCCAGTTACGACGACCGCGCCCTCTGATGCAAAAGAAGGGCCAAGCTCACTTCAGGACAGATGATGATGGATCGCTCGGACGACACGCGGCTCGAAATGGTGGGCTGCGATCGCGACATTCAGCAGCCCGAGCCATATCACAGCCGACACGATTAGCCCATTCACAAGGCCGACTGAAAACCGCCCCATCAGAATCACTCGCATGAGAACCAGCAGACCACCTAGCACTACTTTGGCAGAATGTGTCTAGCAGGGATTCCCTCGGCATCTGAACGGTGATTCACAGGAGGTCGGCTTACGGAGGGCCGACCATGGGATCGGATTGGCGAGTGGAACGTGGAACGGTGGCTGGCGCCGTTCCTGACGGCGCTGGGGCATAAGGCGCGGACCAGAATATGCCCGGCCTATGTGGCAGGCCTGATCGCGATTGGTGAGCGCAAGAGCATTCAGCCGATGGCGCTGCGCGACGGCGTCGTCGGCTACGATCAGTTGCATCATTTTGTCGGCGCCGGTGTGTGGGACGCAGCGCCCCTGGAGCAGGAACTGGCACGTCAGGCCGATGCGATGCTGGGCGGGGACAAGGCCTTCCTGATCGTCGACGACACGGCGCTGCCGAAGAAGGGCGCGCACTCGGTCGGCGTGGCGCCGCAATACGCTTCGGCGCTGGGCAAGAATGCCAACTGCCAGACGCTGGCGTCGCTGACGCTCGCGTCTCGTGAGGTGCCGGTCATGGTGGGCTTGCGGCTGTTCCTGCCCGAGAGCTGGACGAGTGACGAGGCGCGGCTCGCCAGAACCGGTGTGCCGGAGCATCGCAGAGCCTACAGGACCAAACCCGAGATCGCGATCGAGGAGATCGATCGGCTGCGCGCCGCCGGTGTTCGCTTCGGCTGCGTTCTGGCGGATGCGGGATACGGCCTGTCGGCACCGTTCCGACAGGCTCTGAGCGACCGCGGCCTGTCCTGGGCGGTCGGCATCCCCGAACACAAAAGGTCTACCCGTCCGACGTGGCGATGATCTTCCCCGTCGCAAGCCGCGGGCGACCCAGGAAGAACCATATGCCCGACGTCGTCTCGGTTCCGGTCCAGGCCATGCTGGAGAGCGTGCGATGGCGCAAGCTCTCCTGGCGGCGCGGCGTGAAGGGCCCGCTGGCCGCCCGCTTCGCTGCCATCCGCGTGCGCGTGGCAGACGGCCCGCCCCAGCGCATCGGCGCCATGGGCGCACAGCACCTGCCGGGCCAGGAGGTCTGGCTTGTCGGCGAGCATCGCTCGTCGGGCGAGAGGAAGTACTATCTCGCCAATCTGCCACCCGAGACGCCGTTGACGCGCCTCGCCGGCGCCATCAAGGCGCGCTGGGTGTGCGAGCCAAGCGCACCAGCAGATGAAGGAGGAGCTCGGCCTCGACCACTTCGAGGGCCGATCATGGAAAGGCCTTCACCGGCACGCGCTCATGAGCATGATCGCCTTGCTGTTCCTTTAATCTCGCTGCCTGACCGAGGCGAGGCGGGAAAAAAAGAACGGCGCGCCCATCACCGTCGGGACCACCGCAACCGAGCTTGCCAGCCGTTCGGGCCGCGCTCATCCAAGCCTTCGCCCAACCGCCCCAGACATATGCCCGCATTGCAGGCTCCCGCTCATCACCAATGATCTGCCAAAGTAGTGCTAGTGTCTGAGGTAGATGGCCAAGATGCGGCTCCCTTCAATCGAGGCCGAATTGACTCCGCTTTCGTGAGCGGGTCACGTCTGCACATCGCGTCTACGCCTTGGGGTGGTCGGCACTAAGACCCGTCCGGGAGGTCGAAGAACCGGGCGGGTCATCTCCCCTCATCAGGGGCAGGGGCTTCGCCGGTCGTCAAGTTGACGAACTAGCTTGCTGTAGCGCTCAATCGTAGCGTGCCGGCATTCTGCCTCGCACGAGGGCGCGGTCTAGTGGCTTGCCGGTTACGACAGCCGCGCCCTCCGAGGCAGAGGCTAATGGAACTAGCTAGCCACGTTTCTCCCACGCTGATGTGAATCAAGGTCCACGGCAGCGTCGGGCATTCTGCCCGCATGGTTCTATCGCTTTTCTACACCTTCATTGCCGCCGCTCGCTCGAACGATGGCTGCCTCGAATGGCAAGTGATGACCCACCCAAAATACCAAAATGCGACGGGTAATGAGCCGTTGCCCATGTCAACCTGCGAACGCCGCTGGCGTGGCCGCTCGTGGGAGTACCGAATGCCCCCCGAAAGCGAGGACGATTTCCTGGCGAGGCAGTATTAGGCCGGGCAGAAGTCGCCGTCTGGCGGGTGGCCGAGGTTGAACGTGCCGATGCGCTTGACCTTACCGATGGTCGCGATGCCGTAGTGGGAGCCTTTCGGCCAATCCAGCCAGGCATTGCGAAACTCGATAGAGGCCTGGCGCGATTGGCAGGCGGCGAACATGAGCGCGACGGACTGTTGAACACAAGCCTCAGCGAAGTCGCGGATATTCGTGTCCTGGACGATGATCCGCTTCACCCCCGTTCCGTCATCGCGCAGCTTCGCCATCACCGCTTGGTAAGCGCTTTGGAGCGTCGAGCGACGGATCATCAAGAGGTCGACCGAGGCACCGTCGAAGACCTGCATGCAGTCGCCGTGCGCGCCCGCTTGCCGCCCCTTCACGCCTGTAAGCCGGCAGCGGTCCACCACTATCGTTCCGATCTTGCCGGCCACGTTGACGATGTCGCGAGGATCGCCCTCGGACACGTCGCTCCGGACGTTAAAGATGTCGAGGCGTTTGACCAGCCCGGACATCCGGACGAAGACGCCTGCCTCGCCCCAACGCTTCCAACGGTTGTAGAGCGTCTTCGCTGGACCGTAGTCCTTCGGCGCATCGCGCCATCTCAAGCCGTTGCGGTTGACGAAGATAATGCCACTAAGAACCCGCCGGTCGTCGACACGTGGTCTTCCGTGGCTTTTGGGAAAGAACGGACGAAGCCGCTCCATCTGCTCGTCCGTCAGCCAGTAAAGATCGCTCATATCCAGTCCCCCCGGACAGAGCCTGAATCAGACGACGCGCCTCAAATCAATGGGTCCTGCCGCTCTACGTCGCTTTCAATGACGTGCTGAATCTCGCGGCCGGCGTATAAAACCCGTTTCTAGTGGGCTCACATCAAGCGAACGACGGGTCAAGCCCCCGGCTGGCCACTGCTACGGATCGACCTTATTGATCGCAGCAACAGTGCTGGCAATTTCACGCCGCAGAATCACTGCTGTCACGCCAAAGACTGCGATAGCCACGAGAATGCAGGCAGCCAAGGCAACGATGACGTCGGTGTGGGGTAGCAAGGCGTGCAGCGACACAAGCGCTGCTCCGTTCCCCAGAAGCGCACATGCCAGTGGGGGTGTTAGGCTACGCCACGCCGAGGTTTTGTTGGATTCGGCTGTTTTAAAGGCGAGACCAGTGATGACCAAGCCTCCGATCGCTGCGGAGATGGTGAAAGCCCACGCCGCTTCTGTAACCCCATATTGTGCCGCAAACAGGAGTCCTCCGACGAGGATGGCCGAGAAGACGAGCTGGGTCGGGAACAGGACGTTCTGCCGCCCGTAGGCGATAAGCAGTGGTGTTGATACCGCCTGGACGATGGAGAAGAAGCGCCCGAGGCAGAGGTAGACGACGATCATCTCAACCCCGTTCCAATCCGGACGAACCGCAATCGGAATCGCAACCGGCGCCAAAATGGCCAGACCCATCAGCACCGTGCCCGGGAGCAGGATCGTCAGGGCGAGGATCCGGACATAGGCTTCGTCCGATTTAAGGCCCTTGGACGTGCGGCGCGAGAATAGGGTGAGCGCAATGATCCGGATCGGTTGCCCGCAAACATCCCCCACTGCCGTCACGATACGGTTTGCGGCTCGGAAGACACCAGTTGCCGCCGGCGAGAGAACCGCGCCCACGATAAAGTCGGCGCCATAGGCCGAGACAAGTCCCGTTGTCATCGATCCGTATTGTGGCAGGGACCATCTTGAGACCTCGATCAAATTTCGCCATGACAGGCGATCTGACAGTACGGGACGGCTGAGCAGGCGGTAGCCAATGACGAGCAGGAGGGATCGGAGGTAGATCTGCCATGCAAGAGCGATCAGCCCAGTTCCTGAGAAAAGTAGGCCTATGGCGACGAACGCACTAGCAAACTCAGTTGCCGCGGTGATGCCGTAGTAGCCTTTCAGCTTTCCACTCCGCAGCAGTTGTGCCTCCTGCCAAGCAGAAAAGACGGACAGGATGTTGGAAGGAGCCAGGATGAGGAAGAAGTGCAGGAGTTGAGGGCTACCGAACGGGTCGGCGAAGAACAGGAGAGCCAGCGTGGCACCAGTGACCAACAGGGCCACAAGGGAGCTAACAACGATGCACTCCGAGGAATATTCCGTCAGCTTGTCGGTCTGGATGATATATTGAAATGTCGCACTGTAAAGCAGCGTTCGGGCAATCGCAACGAACGACGAAGCCAAGGCGAAAATACCAAACTCAGTTGGGCTCAAGATCGGTATGGCTACGATCGTAATGAGCAGGCCGACAATTTGGTTGGACGATCTCGATACCATCCCAACAGCCAAGTCGGCATAAACCCCCAGCTGAGAAAACTTGGATTTCATACAATTCTGGCTTTCAGTGCGGCGGGCGGCGAGCGGCGGAATATGTCTCTATCCCGTTGTTACTAGCCTCGAGCCGCCGCATCCGCAATGCGACCCCTTCTTATAGGTCAATCACCCGCTGGAGTTGCAACCGCATCATAACGATGTCCATCTGCGCGCGCAGGTTGCCAAGGAGTCGGTCGCAGCGATCGATGTACGGCATGGACGGATGGCTCGCCTGGCGTTCGGCAGAACGTTATTGCGGAGCAGCCGGTAGGCGAACTCGCCCGGCGCGCTGACCTTGCGCAGGAAGTAGAACGGATTGGGTGTCTGCGAGCAGGTCAGGCGCCAGCCGGACATCCTGCCCTTCTGCGAATTCATTTGAACGCCCGTCCGCGCGCGATTGCGGATCATGTGCCCGTTCGTGTTCGGCAGGCAGGTGGAGTCGACATCCTCGAGCTAGAGCATGTCCGGCCTGCATTGAGTCAAAGCAGTGCTTGTGATTCACGTTCTCCCTTGGGTGGAGGTGGACGATGGGACGGCCCTACAGCGACGATCTGCGTGAGCGTGTTCTGAAGGAAGCGGAGCGGTCATCGGCTCGGCGCGCTGCGGTCCGGTTCGCGATCAGCGCAGCGACGGCGGTACGATGGGCGGCTCGTGCCCGACTTGGAGAGCGTTTGGCTCATCCTTGGGGCGGACGGCGGGGTTCGCGCCTGGGCGCCCATGCCGAGTTCGTCGAGACGACGATCCAAGACCGCAAGGACATCACACTGAACGAGATGGTGGAGCGCCTGGCGGCCGAACGTGGCCTGCATGTGGGCCGTTCGGCGCTGAGCGCCTGGCTCCGCCGGCAGGGCTGGACGTTCAAAAAAAGACCGCACACGCACTGGAGCAGGACCGTCCGGACGTCCTGAGGCGTCGGCAGGCTTGGTTCGAGGGCCAGCTTGATCTCGACCCGGCCCGCCTGGTGTTCATCGATGAGACGGGGCTCTCGACAAAGATGACGAGGCTGCGCGGTCGGGCGCTTCGCGGCGAACGGTGCCGATCCGGCGTGCCCCATGGTCACTGGAAGACCACCACCTTCGTCGGCGCTCTGCGCCTCACCGGCATGTCGGCTCCGTTCGTCTGTGACGGCGCCATGAATGGCACGGTGTTCCTGGCCTATGTCGCGCAGGTGCTCGTGCCCATCCTCTCGCACGGTGATGTCGTCGTCTTGGACAATCTGCCGGCCCACAAGGCCGAAGGCGTTCGGACGGCCATCGAAGCGGCTGGGGCAAGCCTGCGCTTCCTGCCGCCCTACTCACCCGACTTCAACCCGATCGAGAACGCCTTCGCTAAGCTGAAGGCCCTGCTCCGTGCACGTGCTGAGCGCACCGTCGATGCCCTATGGCGAACCGTCGACGAGATCGTCCCGGTCTTCACACCAACGGAATGCGCCAACTGCTTCCAGGCCGCAGGGTACGAAGCAACGTGAACCGGATCTGCTCTAGAGGCATGGTGCCTGAAGCGGGCAAAGGCGTCCGGGTTCGAGAAGGCGAGGATTGCCGTGGCACGCAAGATGGCCGTGATTCTACACGCCATTTGGAAGACCAACACACCATTCCGTTGGAGCTAGGAAGCGGCGGCATAGTCACCACCATGCCGCTCCCTTGACTTCGACGGATGCGTCCCCGCCGGGACGTATGGCGCGGATCAGGCCATCTCTAAAGATGCGGTGCCATCAGCAACCGCGGGGACCACTTCGGTCGATTCAACCATCTGACGCCAACATGCGGCGGTCCACCGAGACCGACCGCGGAGAGAACCATGTACCCGGCGTGTGCGCAGACACCAATTAGCCAGCTTGACGGATGCGATCAGAGAACTTTTCAGGGGCAGGCCAGGCGGAGATCGATCAGCTCGAATGATCCGTTAACGATAAAGTCTTAGATTCCAATATCTATAAACGGGGCACCGAGCATGCGTCCAATCTTACTAATGGTGGTGATTGCGGTGCTATCAGTGTCCGCATGCGACTACCAGGATCGCGCGAAAATCGTACGTGGTTCGGATGGAGCTCGTATGCGCGTTGCTGCCAAGAATGCGAACGGCACCGTTGATTCCGTGAATCAAGAACAGAGCACATCAAGATTTGCGTCGGTTGAGCAGGCGTCCCTTAGGGTATCTCGTGCCGATCCGCTTCTTGTTAGAGGTGATACACTTCGCCGAGACCGTGTTGAACAAATGCTTACGCGAGATCTGCAACGACGCGTCGCGGGCGTGCAAAATGTATTCTCTGCGCCCGCACCACAACCGCGCCCAAACGACCTCGCGCTATCCACCAGCCTTCAGTCCGCCAATGCTTCGATGGATGCTGATTTGCTAGTGGGCCCTCGCATGCCCCGGTTTATGGAAGCGCGTCGATCAACCCTGCTGGTGATTGACGCCCCACCTATCATTGACATCGCTGATATTAGGCTCGCACTCAGAGGGCCACTCGATTGACCTTTAGGCTTCGCCTGTGGGAAACCGATCGTTAAGCGTACTGTGGTGATCTATGGCCTAGCAGTCGGGCGCGTTGCGTAGATCCGGCAAGAGAAAGGCGCCTAGCACTACTTTGGCAGATCATTGGTGATGAGCGGGTGGCCTGCCCCCGTTAGGTGGCCCGGTTCAAATCTAATGCATGGTTGGCTTGTCGGCGACGTTTGAGGTGGCCGGCGAAGCGGGTTGGGGTGGCGCAGCGGGCCACGGCACGACGGCAGGAGTGGGTGGACGGTAGCCCAGGCTCGAGTGTGGACGCCGGGTGTTGTAGTGCTTGCGCCAGCTTTCGATCACGATCCGGGCCTCGGCCAGGCTGTAGAAGATCTCGCCGTTCAGGAGTTCGTCCCGGAGCTTCGAGTTGAAGCTCTCGCAGTATCCATTCTCCCACGGACTGCCCGGCGCGATGAAGGCAGTCCTGGTGCCAACCGCCGCGATCCACTCGCGCACGGCCTTTGCGATGAACTCGGGACCGTTGTCGGAACGGATGTGTCCCGGCACGCCGCGCAGGATGAAGAGGTCGGACAGAACGTCGATGACGTCTGCGGACTTCAGCTTCCGGTCGATCCGGATGGCGAGGCACTCGCGGGTTGGCCTGCTCCCAACAGGTGGCCCGGTTCAAATCTAATGCATGGTGGGCTTGCCGACGACGTTTAAGATGGCCGGCGAAGCGGGTTGGGGTGGCGCAGCCGGCCACGGCACGACGGCTGGTGCCGGCGGGCGGTAACCCAGGCTCGAGTGCGGGCGTTTGGTATTGTAGTGCTGACGCCAACCTTCGATGACGATGCGCGCCTCCGCAAGGCTGTAGAAGATCTCGCCGTTCAAGAGTTCGTCCCGAAGCTTGGAGTTGAAGCTCTCGCAGTACCCGTTCTCCCAAGGGCTGCCCGGCTCGATGAATGCGGTCCTGGCGCCGACCGCCGTGATCCACTCGCGAACGGCTTTGGCGATGAACTCGGGACCGTTGTCGGAGCGAACGTGTCCCGGCACGCCGCGCAGGATGAAGAGATCCGACAACACGTCGATGACGTCGGTGGACTTCAGCTTACGGTCGATCCGGATACACAAGCACTCCCGGGTGAACTCATCAATGACGTTCAGCAGGCGGAACTTGCGACCGTTGTGGGTGCGGTCCTCCACGAAGTCATAGGACCACACGTGATTAGGATGCTTAGGTCGAAGCCGAACACACGAGCCATCGTTCAGCCAGAGCCGACCGCGCTTGGGCTGCCTGGCCGGTACCTTCAGACCTTCCTGGCGCCAGATGCGCTCGACGCGCTTTACGTTGACCACCCACCCGGCATCTCGCAGCAGGGCCGTGATCCGGCGATACCCGTAGCGCCCATACTGCGTCGCCAGCTCGATGATGTCGGCAGTTAGTGCCGCATCGTCGGCTCGCCCCTTGGGCGCCTTGCGCTGCGTCGATCGGTGCTGCCCCAGGACTCGGCACGCCAGCCGCTCCGACACACCGAACTTGCGCACAGTGTGGTCGATGCAGCGGCGACGCCGGGCGGGGCTCACCAGTTTCCCGAGGCGGCCTCTTTCAAGATCAGCTTCTCCAGCGTCAGGTCCGACACGGCCTTGCGCAGGCGCTCGTTCTCCTTCTCGAGGTCCTTCAAACGCTTCACCTGGTCGGACTTCAGCCCACCGAACTCCTTGCGCCACCGGTAGTAGGTGAACGGCGTCACGCTGATCGTACGGATCGCTTCCGCAACCGGGCGGCCTTGCGACAGCAACACGTCGACCTGCCTCAGCTTGGCGACGATCTCTTCCGGCTTGTGCTTCTTCTGTCCCATTCTCGTGTCCTCCAGCGGCTCAAAAGCCTACTTCACGGAGGGCCACTTTTCAGGGGGCAGGCCAACGGACGGTCGCCGCTTCCGGATCCTGGCGGTGGTCGACGACTGCACTCGTGAGTGTCTGGTGCTTGCTGCCGACACGTCGCTGTCGGGTCTGCGGGTTGCGCGTGAGCTCGACGCCATCGTGCGTCATCGCGGGCGCCCGACGACCATTGTCAGCGACAACGGCACAGAGTTCATCTCCAACGCGATCCTGACATGGGCGGACGAGACCTGTGTTGGCTGGCATTACATTGCGCCCGGCAAGCCGCAGCAGAACGGCTTCATCGAGAGCTTCAACGGACGGCTGCGCGACGAGCTTCTGAACGAGACGTTGTTCCGATCCCTGCCGCATGCCCGCGCTGTGCTGGAAGCCTGGCGGCGGGATTACAACGAGGAACGACCGCACTCCAGGCTCGGCTGGATGACGCCTCGGGACTTTGCCCGCACCATTACCAAAACCACCGGCCGAAACGCTGCGCTCAACAACAGCTCCGCGCTTCGGCCTCTTGCAACCGCCATCGACGATGGCTCAGATCACGACAGGACTCTCGTTCCCGCTGGATGAAAATTGGGGGTCACGTCACGGCTGCCCGTGGCGCATGCTGCCGGACCACTTTCCGCCGCGCAGCACGGTCTGGGACTGGTTCCGCCGGTTCCGTGACGAGCGCCTGTTCGAAGGTCTGGGCCATCGTCTGGTTCTGGCCGATAGGGAGCGATGCAGCCGCCCAGCCTCGCCCAGCGCGGCGGTCATGGACAGCCAGACCGCACGGACCTGCGAGAGCGGCGGGCCGCGCGGTTACGACGGTGCCAAGCGCATCGTCGGTCGCAAGCGCCACGCGCTGGTCGATACCGACGGCCGATTGCTGACGGTCGTCGTCGGCGCAGCGTCGGTTCAGGACCGTGACGGCGCCGGTCCGCTTGCCCGCGCCTCGCGTCACCGCTTCCCTTTCGTCGAGCGCATCTTCGCCGATCGAGGCTATCAGGGCGAAAGGGTTCGGCGAACCAGCCCGGTGCCGGTCGAGATCGTGCGACCAAGACCCGGCCAGATCGGCTTCGCTGTGCAGCCAAGGCGCTGGGTGGTCGAGAGAACCTTCGCCTGGCTAGGCCGCAATCGGCGGCTTTGGAAGGACACTGAGACGACAATCGCCTCCTCGACTGCTTTCCTTCACGCTGCAGCCGCAAACGTCCTCATTCGCCGCATCGCCTCGGCAGAATGAGTTTCCAGACGGACTCTTACGACCCGTCGTGTTCCGCACGCGGTCCGTTCGCGATCAACTTGCGATCTTCGGCTGATCGCAGACGACATCGTCGACCCTGACGTCGATCGCGCCGATCTTGACCCCGAGCGCCTCCAGCAGACCGTCGAGGATCGTGTCGAGTGGTCCGGACAGAGCCAGAAGCGCTGTCCGAACGATACTGGTGACGAGACTATCTCCCAACCCAAGGCCCAGCCCCAGCACCCGAACCTCGAGGCGCAAGGACCGAAAGAGATCGTCGACCAGCGCCGATACCATGCGCGTCGAACCGATCTGGCGGATCGTCCCGTTGCCGATCTCGCGCCCGGTGAAGGTCAAGGTCGTTGGATTGGCTGCGCGGACCGTTGCCAGCGCATGCGCCCGAACGGTGAGAAGCGGCAGACGTAGCAGATCCGCCATCCTGTTGTTGGGGGTAAGGCCTACGCTTTCGAGCTTGGAGGCGCTCTCTCCCAGTTCCAGCCGCACGGCGCCCGGCTGCACCACGACCGTCACGCTGCGCTTCAAAGGATCCGCATGGCAGACGGCCTTCGTCACACTGGCGGTCCCTGCGGCGACCGCCATCTCTAGGGGAACCTCGAGCTTGGTCGACAGAAGACCAAGGACGACCCCGGTCTCGACACGGACCCGACTTCGGACCTGCGACGTCTCCAGCGAGACGCCGGCATTCGTGACGGAGACAGACGGATGCTGCACCATCGGCTCGCCGACCAGAAGAGCGACGGACGCCGATGCAAGTCCCGGGATCGTCAGGTTCGTCGACAGCGCGCTTCCGGATCGGCGCGGCGTCAGTGCGGCCGAGAGCAGACCGGACACCGAGACGTCCGCCGACAGATAGCTCGACGGAGTACCGATCTTCAGGTCGCGAACATCCTTTGGCAGATCCAGAACGTCGCTGAGCCGGACGCGGGCATTGGCCGATGCCAGGTTGTAGCCGAGATGCGCGACGTCGGCAGCCGGTGCCGGCTTGCCCGCACTGCGCAGCGCTCCGCCGACGGCCTGCACCAGGACCTTGACCGTGATCTCGCGCTCCAGAAGCTCACCGATCGTCCCGGACGTCGCACCGACAGCGTCTGCGAGCGCGGCGACGAGATCCGAGGCTTGCAGGGTGGATCGTACGAGACCGTCATACCCCAGGATCGACAGATCGACCCGGCTGCCGAGAAGCGATTGCGTCAGCGCCGCCGGAATGCCGCCGGATACGGCCGTCAGCTTGGAGCCGATGGCGAACGAGACCGCCGGCCGCACCACAGCGGTCGCCGCGACGTGGAGCAGCGGCGCCTCGCTGAGATAGAGGGCGGATAAGAAGAGGCTCGTCGGCCGCTTCGCCCTCACATGGACCGCGCCGCCGCTGGCCCCCTCCTGGAAGATCGTCCTGCCGTCCGCTGCTTCGACGAGGCCGCCAAGAAGCACCTCGACGTCGGCCGATGGATCGCCATTGTCGATCACGATGCGGCGCGCCGTCTCGTCCTCACGCCCCGCGGCAGCCGCCGCAGACAGGGCCGCCAGATCTACGGTGTTCTGCATCCGCTGCCGGTCATAGAGGAAGTAGCCGTAGTCGGTCCCGAGGGCTGCGAACCCGATCACGATCGGCATGGTCAGGGCGGCCACCACACCGACTGCGCCAGAGGTCTCGCGAAGGAAGATGCGCCAGACCATCAGTGCTGAACCGCGATGACGGCACTGGCCGATTGCTGGGCGGGAAAGCGGAAGGCGGCCGAGACGATCGGAATGTCGGGGATATGCGAGACATCCATCGAGACCCTGACGACGAGGGATGAGGACGTCTCGTTGACGGCAAGGTCGATGCGCGATGGGTCGAGAAGCGCAAAGGATCCGGCGCTGTCCCGGATGAAGGTTCGTACGGCGCCCTCCCGGTCCTCAGCATTCCCGCTGGGCAGAGCTTGCCTGGCGGCCGATGCGGCGAGCTGGGACAGCGCGTGCTGAACGCCGATCGCGTGACCGATGCGCAGGGTCCCGAAGATGAGAAGGAGAAGAAGCGGCGCAAGGGCCGCAAACTCGATGGCGATCGACCCGGAACGCTCGCGCTGGATGAACTGGCGAAAGCCGGAGCGCGATCGGTGCTGCGTGGCCATGAGCCCCTCCTGCAACCTTTAAGGAGGTCATCACAACTCACGCGACAAACGTTGTCCATAAGGTTGTATGCACACGCGCAAGTTATAGATTATAAAGCTATAACGGTACGGTAGCGTCGCATTGGATAGCCGGTAGAATCGATGGCAATCAACCTGCAGCCACAGACCACGCCTGCACCATCCGTCTCTCTACGAAGACGAGCGCAGGCGATCCGACTTCGTGATGGCTTCAAGCAGGCGTAACAGCTTCTCCCGCACGTCGGGATCCTCGATCCGCAGGAGAGCGGCGGTCAGGTCGTCGTCCGCCCCCGTCATCGGAGGAGAAGCGAGCGTATCGCCTCGCTCTGCCGGCCCACAAAACGCAAAGAAGAACGAAAGCTCGACGCCCAGCGTCTCGGCTGCCTTGAAGAGGGTGCTGGCGCTGATGCGGTTGCGTCCGCTCTCGTATTTATGGACCTGCTGGTACGTCAACCCGAGTTCGTCCGCGAGTGCCGCAAGCGTCATCTGGCGTCGCAGCCGTGCCGCTCTCAGCCGCTCCCCGATGCTGTGATCAACCTCATCGATGGGAGGCATGGGTGAGCCCGATCTTCAAACGCGTGACGGTATCTGCGGGCAAGAGAATGCACCCGGCGGGTCTTCATGTCGCATCATATATCAGTGTCGTACGGTTTCGACATTCAATCCACGATTGAATATGATGCCGTCCACGTAGTGCAAGCTGGCAGGGAGGCGCAATGAAGAAACAAGCAGCGCCGCCCGCCACGACGTCCGACGCGTTTCTCGGCGTCTGGACCTGGAACGCCAAGACCGGGATCGTTGTCGCCTGCTCCGACGTGTGTCGCTATCTGAACATTCCGACCGAGGTTGGGATTCACGGCGTTCCGGCCGAACGCTTCTACGAGGCGATCCATCCCGACGATATGAGAGGGCTCATTCAGGCGGTGGAGAAGGCTCTGCATGGTGACGACCCCTTCCTGGCCGAGTACCGCATCGTCAGCGTGGAGCATGGCACGGTCCGCGTCCGCTCCAACGGTCGATGCTTCCGGGACAGCGCCGGACGGCCGACGCACATCTCAGGCTATCTCAGCCGCATTGATCTTGCTCCGGTCGCAGCACCCGATGACGAGGCGGTGCTCAACGACGTGATCGAGCACCTCAGCGCGGCGTTCGAGGCTGCAGCAGGCCTGTCGAAGCCCGTCCTGTCCAAGCTGATCTCGGCTGTGCTGCTGGAAGCCGGCACGCAGCTTGCGGCGTTTCTGCGCCGACATTGAGACGGTTTGGCACGCGCCAGGGGCCTCCAACCCATTGGGGAATGCCGCTCCTGTGATGCGGCAAATCCGCCAACCAGGCGTGTACGTGGCGGCAAGATAGGGCGCACCCATCAACTTCAAGTCGATCCTCTCAATCCGGACGTGTGGAGTTAAGCTTCACTTAAGGCGTGGTCGGGATGCTGGCCATGGGGAACCAAGGATGAACCCTCATGGACACGACATCGAACTCGCAAACGATCACCGACGTGTGCACAGCGACCGCCCGCATCGTCGGCATCGCGTCCCTCTCGATCCAACAGGTCGCGGAAAGCGGCGGCGACATCCCGCTGGAAGCTGCGGAGTTGTTCGAGCAACTGGCCAACGACCTTCTCGACCTGACGGCGATGATCTGCGCGCACAACCGGCTGGCTCGCAGTCGCAGCGCCGCAGAGAGCCCACCTTCAGCAACAGCCGTTCCTACGAAGGACGTCGCTTAACGGTTGTGCTACACATAACCAATTAGTGTGCAGCTTCAACCTGAGGGAGAAGCCGCATGACGAGTTACTACGTGATCGTCAGCCTGCTCGCCGGCGCCAATATCGCAGTCGCAGCGATCGTCATCTTCATCGCTCGGGACTACGAGGACCCGAACGATCCAGCCAAGTGGTGATGCCATGGAACGCGTCGGCGATGACGGAGGCGAGGCACTTGGTCCGTGCGGCCACCTCGTACGTGAAGCGGAACTACCTGCCGAGCGACTTGCCTGGCTAAGGGAAACAGCCAGCCCGTCGTCCGATCCTCGGGACGAGGTTGCCCCCTACCCCCTCTGGTTTTGTGTCCTCGTGCAGGTCCTCGGGTTCTTGGCGATCGCAGCGGCGATCTACGGGTTGTGCTAAGCCACCACGCAGTTCGTGGGCTGGATGGTCCGCTGACGACCCAACCCGGTCGACCGAACTGCGATGGGTCGCTCTCGAAAGCAGACACATCTCCATGCTGGCGTGCGGACGGCCAGCTACGCACGCCAGTCGTATCCGGATCAGCCACTCAACGGACTATGCCGCGAGTTCAGTGTCGCCCTGTGTCGCAAACCCAATGCGTGTGAGATCGCTTCCGATCGCCGTGATCGCTCGCTTCAGCGCTTCGAAGCAGAGCGTGTCGAAGGCTGCGCCGACATCGGCGTGCATGATCGACAGGGCCTTCTCGACGGACATGGCAGCACGGTACGGCCGATCGGCGGTCAGCGCGTCGAAGACGTCGGCGACCGAGACAATCCGGGTGTCGAGTTCGATTTGCGCTCCCGCAAGGCCCCGCGGATACCCCTTCCCGTCCAGTCGCTCATGATGCGCGCCGCCGATCCGCGCCATCTCCTGGAACACGGGAACGCGGGAGAGAACGCTTTCCGACAGCGATGCATGGGCACGCATCTCGCGCCATTCCTCGTCGTCGAGCTTGCCGTTCTTGTCGAGAATCGCGTTCGAGACGCCGAGCTTGCCGATGTCGTGCAGGAGGGCGGCGCGCCGCAGCCAGCGCCTCCGGTCGGGTGCGTATCCCAGCTCGGCAGCGATCATGTCGGCGTAGATCGACACGCGCTCGGAATGACCGGAAGTGAACGGGCTCTTGGAATCGATGATCTGCGCGAACGCTCGCGCGATGTCGTCGAGATACGCTTCATCGACGGCGATCAGACTGCGGCCGGGCTCCAGCGCGAACACAGCATCCGCAACGCCGTCGGATGCAAGCGTCGCCCAGACGTCCGGCTCGGCCGCGACGCGCTCGAAGCATGCCACCGCATGAGGATCGAACCAGGTGCCCGATCGGGCTCGCGCTTCGCTGATCGCCGCCTCCGGGCCGGCGGCCGTGTGAAAGACGTCGACGACCTGCGCGAGAAGCGCGATGCGGCTGTAGATCGGAATGGCCGGCCCCGCGAGGCGATCGGGCCGTCCTTCGCCGTTCCAGTGCTCGTCGAGCGCCTGGATCCCGTCGGAAACGGAGGGCGGGAAGCGCAGGCTGGCCGCGATCTCGGCGCCGCGGTGACACCGCGTCTGGATGAGATCGTCGACGATCGCCTCGCCGTTCTGGACGATGTTGAGAACGGCGCGCAGGCGATCGCCGAGCTTGGATCGCCGGCCCGTATGCGACAGGATGAAGCCGAGGACCTTCGGAAGGCTGTCGCCCAGCGTCTTGGAGTCTCGTTTGAAGGCGATATCGTCGGAGAGGTAGAGCTCGCAGATCCGCGCGGCATTGCTGGAGCAGCCGAGGTCCTTCAGCATGACGGTGTAGTACAGCTCCCAAAGCTGCATGTCGGGCAGACCCATCGCCCGGCCGATGCGCATGCCGATCCAGGTCGAGCGAATGCAGTGGCCAACCGGCTGGCCTTCCGTGAGATCGAGAGCGTAGCTCAAAGCGCCGAGCAGGTTGGCCAGCGAGATGACCCCATCCGCTTGCTCGTATTCGCGAACCTGCTGCATTGTTCAAAACTCTCGCCCAACTGCCGTTCACGGATCAGACCATCATGGCCTTGCCAGTTCGTTGTCTGTGTCCCGGCCATCCGGCGTACCCGTGAACAGACACCGAATGGCAGACATCAAAGCTGATGCAACTGCTCCTTTCCGCCGGCTTGTGAAAAGCCCATTGGTTGAGCCGAACCGTCGGCCGTGGTGATCCTAGCCTACCGGAACCGACAAGTTACTGGCGCAAAGTCTGGTGCGGATACGCCTCTCGGATGGAGATCCGTGCATCGTCAGTTCTACGGCGACAGAGTAGCCTCCGATGAATGATCGCAGCCGACTGCGACATCTAAACCGTTTGCGGTTCACAGGCTTGTACGTCAGCCCAACCGAAACGCTCCCGCTTGGCGCCATACATGGCAGCGTCGGCAGCCGATCGCAGATCGTCCCCGGTCATGCCCGGCTCCCAAAGCGCGGCACCGAGGCTGACCCCGATCGGAACGCGAACCTGCCCGAGATCGACCGGTTCAACGAACTGACGGCGGATCCGATCAAGGGCGACCGCGATAGCCCCCTCGGTTGCGGACGACAGGATCGCGGCGAACTCGTCGCCGCCGACTCGTGCAATGCGATCCTTCTCGCGCAGCCCTGACCGCAGCCGCTTTGCCGTATGCCGCAAAACTTCGTCGCCGACCCCATGCCCGTAGGTATCGTTGATCGACTTGAAACGATCGAGATCGGCGAGGATCAGCGTGAACGGAACACCGCTATCTACTGATTGCGCCATGGCCGCAGCAAGATCGAGCTCGAAACGGCGGCGGTTCGCAATACCCGTTACTGCATCGACGAAGACAGCGGACTGAAGCTCGATCTCAGCCCGCTTCCGGTCATTGATGTCGGCAGCCAGCCCAAGAAGCTGGACGATCTTGCCCGTCTCGTCGACGACCGGCGACAGGATCGTGCGCCACCAGCGAAGTCCCGAGGGTGTTTCCGCCAGTTCTTCGTACTCGTCCATGAACCCGGAGGCGAGGCAGCGGCGATAGTTGGCCTCCCAGGCCTCAGCCCCTTCGCAGGACATGAACTCGGCCGCCGTCTTGCCGATGAACATCTCCTTCGTCAGACCCGAGATCTGACACAGGATATCGTTGATGCCGTCGTAGCGCAGGATGCCGTCGTCGGTGATGGCCACCGAGAATGCCGGAACGGCGAGCGAATCCACGTTGATCTTCGACACCGAGCCCAGCCCCATTCCGCAACGTCAGACTGACGTGGAAGGGTGAATAACAACCTAATCTCATAGCCTCTACCAAGGGACGGATCCTTGGAACTCAACCCTCGCCAAGCCAATGAGCGGCCGTGGTTTGATGCAGGAGAGAGTCCGGTTGTTGATCAGCGACAGAAAGGTGACTGGACCGAAGATCGCAACCGTTGCAGGTTCCTTCGACATCTGATTACGTCAGGAACGTACAGTGATGCGACTGCCGGAAGTTACAACCGCCCGTGGTAAAGCCTTGGGCCTGCTCATCGACGACATTGGCATTGGGCGTCCAGGGATCAGTAGCCAGGATCTGGACGATGTTACGCTCGTCGCCTTCTTCGATCTCGTGCGTGCTGGCCTTGCTGCCGAACATCAGAACCCCGACGGCACGGTCCGTTTCCGAGCGACTGCAACAGTGTAAACGACGGGACCGCGCGCCTTAAGGTTGGGGCTGGGAATCTTAACCGTTGTTGAGACTAAAGTTTGAAGCCTACCGGCCGGCTTGGTATCGCCTGAGTCCACAAGGAGCAGAGCGATGGAAGCATTTGATGAGAAACCGGTCACGCCTTGGCCGCTTTGGCTTTGCATCGCTATTCAGGCTGCCCTTCTCCTTGCGATAGGAGCCGGCCTGCTTTTCGCATTGAAGCTTGCTGTCAGCGCAGCCTTCCAACTCGTTTGAGGTGCAGGTGACGGTAGGCCGAGGAGATGCGGGCGTCATAACGGTTCCTTAGCGGAACACATTGCATTTTACCGGAGTGAATTCGCACTAGCTCCGAGGGGGAGCCTGCAATGATCCTTAAATCCGCAATGCTGCGCGTGCCCGCATTTGCATTTGCATTTGTTGCAACCTGCTTCACCTACTTCGCGATCTCTCGCTTTCTAATCATTGCGCTTGAGGAGCCGTATCGAGATTTTGCGCTCAAGGTGTGGATGCTCTTCGGCGCCACTGCGGTTCTGTTCCTCTGAACCTTGAGCCACGGCGCGTATGATACCGGGAAACTCTCCCCAGCAAACGAACCATTGCGTGACGATGGTGGTGCGCCGCCTTATACGCGGCGCAGCGACAAGCATGTTGGGGAACCGGCTTGTTGTCAGGTCCGGGGGGAGCACCGTCGCCCGAGCCGCCTTGATCCTACTAACGGGGTGGCCATACAAGCCACGACCCGATCGCGACGACTAGAGTACCAATCGCGAAGCATAGTCGAAACTCAATTCGCTGCGCCAATGTGGGCGGGGCGAGTTCGGTAATGTCTCCCATCCGGCGGGCACTCCGTCTTGCAAGCCTCATCTGGTAATACGCCGACTGCATATCGGCCTCGCTAAGGTTAACCCTGAGTGGTGTTGCAGCAATCCCAAGTTTTTAGGATTGTCGCCTGCGGACCGAGCGCATCATCCCGCAACGCGCATGCCGTCGTCGAGCGGCGGCTCAGGTGGGAACGCTTTCTCGATGGCGAGGCATACAACCGTCAGCATGCGGAAAGCGTGGCGCCGATCCTCGAACGCCGGGTCAAAGATGACACGCTCCGGCAGGACGAACTTCTTGATGTGCGAACCGCCGCGCACCAGCACCGGATCAAGACGGTTCTCATCGTTCGCCGTCTCCTCGCGGAAACAGGCAGCCTGCAGTTTGTCCATGGGCAGGAACGGGCGAAGGTTGGCCATCAGACGGCTCCAACGTTGGTGAGTGTCATTCGGCGTGCAACTTTGACCCCGTAACGGGGGGTATCGGCCTGCAAATTTGGGTCTGACGCATTCTCGATGACGATCAGGGCGCTCCGATGAGGCGGGCCTCAAGGAGATCAAGGTTGGCGCGGCCGTACATCTGGCGTTTGACGAGATCCAGGCGGTTGACATGGCCCTCGGTCTGGCCGTTCAACCAAGGCTCGGTGACAGCAGCACGCACAGCCGCGAGATCCCTGGTGATGCCCCGGACGAAGGAGGTGATGAGGCTGAAGCCGGCGTCCTGGAGCCAAGGGTCGAGATCGGCATCGGCCTTGCGACGGACGATGGACTGGAAGCGGGCGACCAGGGTTCGCGCTCTGGCTACGGCTGGTGCGCCTTCCTCGATCGCGGCGACGGTGTGGGTCTCAGCCTTTATGAGGTGGTCGCGCATCAGCGTCATCAGACGGGCGATCGTCCGATCTAATGGCGGCCTGTGGGGTTGGGTGCTCGTCATGCGTTCCGACCGGCGCCGGCGCGTCGTCCACTCTCGGACGACGCGCTTTGAACCACTGAAGCCGAGCGCTCGTAGGCAACGCCAGAGTTCTGCGCTGTTACTCCAGCCTGCCTCCCATTGCGCGTCAAAGGACGGCAAATGCGGGTCGAGCGAGCCCTGTCGCGTACGGAACATATCCGTGCGCTGGCCTTCGTAAGATCAGGCGGACGAGTTTGCGGCTGCGGCCCGTTCGGCGAACGATCTCCTTGATCGAGGCACCGTTCGCCGCCAGCTCCGCGACGATGGCGTTCGTTTCCTCCCGGCGGAGGTAGCCTTCGTACTGGAGCCGCTCGGCACAGGTCAGCAGCTTGGGATCAACGACCGTCACGCCGAGAGCTGTTCGGATTGGCTTCATCGACTTGGCTACCGCCTAGAGGAAGGTGCTGCTGGCATTCTCCATCAGGTGCCAACGGTCGGCGACCTGGATCGCATCGGGCAGTGCCCGTGCCGCCGCTTCTCCGTAGCCGCCGCCTCGGTCGCGGGAGAGCACGCGAATGCCGGGGATGAGCGGCGAGCCATGCGGCGACAGTTGCGATCTCGCGGTCGGGCAGAAGCTTGACGATCCGGCGCCGCTCCAGATCGCAGACGTTCGTGCCGTAACGGTGGTTACGCCTGAACGCCCAGTCGTCGACGCCGACCACGGTCAGGGATTCGGTGCGCGGATGCGCTCGGCGCCGCGCGACGCGCGGCAGCGTATCGTTGCTGACCGGCAACACGAGCCGTGGGGCGAAGACGGCACCCGGCCTGCCGCCAAGCGCGAGGCCGAGATGATGGACAATTCCTTCCATGCGATCGGTACGACGGGCCCGTTCCGACACGCCTGTCCCGAAGCGCTCGGCAAAGATCCGTCGCCGACAACCCCGTTCGTCACACCGGAAGCGCCTCGTCACCAATCGAAGCTGAACGGCGCGACCGCCCAAGGGCAGGTCTGCGACGCGCCGGTGATAGCGGCTGTGAACCCGGTGCGAGAGACGATCGCAGGACGGGCAAGCTGCCGATGACGCTCGCGCCGAGGCGGTGACGATCAGGACGCCGTCCGCGAGCTCTTGATGATCGACGGCGAGTCCGGTTGGAACGACGGTTGAGAGCGAAAGGCGGCACGACATGGCAGCGATCCCCATCGGAAATCGCCACTCCCACCGCCAAACTGCACCGAAGATGAGTCAAACTCAGTTTTGTAGGCCGTTTGACAACGATGCCGCCGATCGCGATCTCGTCACCGCCTCGATCGACCACGATGTTCGTAACAACGGAGTCTTTGGCAAGTCGGGCCATGGCTCTTGTCTGCGCCTCGTCGAGTTCGACGAACAGCCGCGCTCCTTCGATGCGCGTGAAGGCCGCTGCCAGGACCAAGCGGTCCGGTGCGTACTGGCGGAACTCCGCCCGGACCTGATCGCCCGGCTGGAAGAAGCCTTCGGGGAAGTCGAAGGCTTAGGGCACATCGAAGCCGATCGCGATGGGATTGATCGTCGCGGCACCGGCCGTCGCTTACGCTTCGGCGTTTTGACGAAGGTCTCAGACATGCCGTTCGACTCCGGGCTGCGAACGGGCGTGGAGAACATCAGCAGGCTGAGGGCTCAGGCCATAGCGGCGGTGTCCCTGGCAATGTTGGCGCTGCCGTTGTCCGATAGCCATTCGACGGCATGCGGGACCTTGATGGTACCGAAGCGACGTTCGACAGTCGTCACTGTCAGATCGCGAACCGTCTCGCTGGAGATGCCGGCATTGGCAATGGCCGGTCAAGCGAAGAGCTGCGAGGGTGAGACGCCAGCCTGATGTGCCACGCAGGACACGCTCATGCCCGGCTGCATCGCCTCCTCGACGAGCCGGATCTTATCGGCGGTCGACCAGCGCCGCCGCCGTTGCACCAAGATAATGACTTCGAACCTTGAGATCGGGCCGTCAGACGCTTTCGACGTAGTCATACTCATAGGCGAATCCCTATGCCTTATCAGCCATGCCGCCTGTCCGGTCAAAATGGAATGCGCTCCACTTCCCGTCTTCAGGATATGGAGAATGCCCGAGATCACCCTCCAGTCATCAGCGCGCGCTCTTCAAGGCTGATTGTCCGGTAGGCGCGGCTCCAGCACAGCCCATGCCTCGCCCACGGCCAGAACAGATCGCACGTGATCGCCTCCATCCAAAGGACCCAGTGCCGGATGCAGTCTACCAATCTGGCGATATGTTGGTTGGGTTCTTTACCTCGGCGCACATGGACCTGAACTGTCCAAGCTGCCCCGATCCGGACTTCATACGGCAACCCCAGCCACAGGCGAGCCCCTGCAGGCTTCTGCCTTGCACGTTCGATCCGCTGGCTTAACGGCCGGGCCTTTGCTTACAACCCACCCTTGAGCAGGTCACTTTGCCATGCCATCGACAGTATAATACCCTCGTTCATGCTGTAGAATGAGAAGCGGGATTCCCTTTCTACTTCTGACGCTTACCAGCTTCATCCTGCTGCCTGCGCAGCTCAGCGCCCTGCCAGACCAGATCTTCGAGCGCGGTCTGCGGGCACGTGATGACGACGGCTCCCTGCCCCCGCCCCGGGTGCAGGACAGGTCCTCTCTTGCGACGCTTCGAGGTCCCCTTCCCGCTCGTCGCCTCGATACCCAGGCGGTCGTACGGCAGAGGTGGGATCGCGGCCAGCATCTCGTCGCGCGCTGCCTGGCTCGGCATCAGAATGACGACGCCTGGATAGATCGCACTGGCCGCGGCCGCCTTGAGATAGCGTGTCTTTGCCTGTCGCCGGTGCTGCTCGATCACCGGATGATCCGCGATCTCCATGATGCCGAGTACAGGACTGCCAGCGTCATCTTTTGCCTCCACATTTTCGACGCGTACGAGAAGCGCATTGAGATCCGCATCGTCGACGAATGGCCGCCCGATGAGCGATCGATATCGGCGCCAGTTCGCGACCTTTTGGGCATCGATCACAGCACGCGCCGTCAGGCCGCACATGGCGTCGTACCGATCGAGTTTGCGCACGATACTAAGCAAGTCCAGCGGAAACGGCGGAACGCCGAGGCGTCGCATGCCCTGTTCGAGTGCCTCGGCAGGCGTGGTTTCGAACTGAAAGCCGCCAGCCTGCTCGAGTGACGCAAGGACATCCTCTGCCCGCGGTGCCACTGCCACGGTGTTGCGTGACTCGTGTTCCGCTGCCACGAATCCGCGGACCGAGAGTTTGTGCAGCGCGGCGAGTTCCAGAGCCTCGTTGGCCGAGGTGGGATCCCGGCGCTGCCAACGGTCGTAGGCCCGTACGATATCAATGGGCAACGTCATCAGCAGCGATCCGCGCTTCGCGTCCTGCCTGAGGATATGATCGACAACCGTAACCGCCGCGAGAGCATTCCGCACAGTGGCGCGGGTCGTACCAAGCGTCGTCGCGACCTCCGTTTCCCGTCGAAGCCCCGATCCACGCGGGACACCGGACGCAAGCAACTCCTTCGCCGCGTGAGCCAGCTGCACCCAATTTTGAACGTTCGTCGTCATGGGCAAGGCGTAGCACGAAACCGCCTTCCACCAGCCAGCCTTGTTTTGTGGTTTTATTTGAACTACAATGGCTGCGAAGGAGAGTTTCGATGCCCAACCATCAGTCCATGACCTGCCCGCCTGCCGACATGCGCGAAGCGGACGACAGGGTTCGTGCTCATCTCACAGAATTGCGCCGACGCGGTCAGCAATTGCCCGCTCGCCCCGGCCACCCTGACAAGGTTCATTACGGCGCGATTGAAGAGGCGGCGGGGGTTTACAACGGCTATCTGGCGAAGCCCGCGGGACGGGCTGCCCGCTTAGAGGTCGACGCAGCGGTGCTGGAACTCGGACTGCAGGACGCTCGCGCCGAACTCGAGCGAGAAGTCGTGACCTTGGCTGCGGCGGGCGGGTTGCTGTGCGATGCTGTGCGGCGCCGTCAGGAGGAACGCAGCGAGTACAGTGGCCCGACACTCAAAAGGGCACGCGCCTTGATCAAGCTTCTCATCGAACGTGACGCAATGGGTGCCGGAGGCTCGGCCGCGGCGGCAGCGGTCGCGTTCCGGGAGGCGCTCGCAGCCGGTAAGATCAAGAATGGCGCAGACTTCGAAGACATTCTGGGCGAACTGGAAACGCTACTCGAAGCTCAGTCGGCAGGCCTCTGCCTGCCGTCGAGTTTTTGTGGCGCACTCGAAGTCGTCATGGCTGCCAAGGGAGTTTCCGCCGGGGAACTCGCGAAGCGGGTCGATTTGAAGGAGATGCAGATCGTACGCTGGCGCTCGGGGGAACGCGTGCCGGATGAACGCAGTGAGCCGAGGGTCCGTGAGATCGAGCGCGAGCTCGGCCTCGAACCGGAGGAGCTCGTGAAGCGGATCGAGCGCCGCCGTGCGGGGCGTGGACGGGTTGCCAAGGGTCGCTACCCCGTCGATCTCCAGACTCCCGAAAAGGCCGTGCGCCGCAGCGAGATCTCCCGTCGTCTGAAGCCGGAGGCTCTCTTCTGGGATACGGCGTCCCTGCACGCCTTGATACGAGACATCGACAAGACCATCGAGAACGAGACCCAAGAACGCTGCGCACGGAACGCACTGCGACAGGACAGTTATGCCCTGAAGGAATGGCCTGTGGAGGCAAACACGGAATTTACAGCGTTTACCGCTTTTAAAAGCGACTTGATCGTGCCGCTCGGAATGAAGCGTGCTCTCGCCAAGAATCGTTCTTCGACGATCGCCGTACGCCGGCAGCAACAGAGCCTGTTCTTCGGCTGGCTGGCCGAGCGGCGCACCAATGGCATCATTCCAGTCTCCGATCTGTCCATGACGCTCCTGATGGTCCCGTCGCTTCTGCACGAGTACATGCAGTGGAAGGCGCAGCGGAGCGTCGGAGAGGCGCGGGTAAGCGCAACAGATGTCGATCTGGTTACGCTCGCCGGAGCGCTCACCAACGCGGCGGACGGATTTCTGACCCAGAGACCCGATCTCGCGCCAAGGCTTACGGCTTTACTGCAGCAACATCATCTTTCCGTCCGCCGTCGCGACGGAACCCTCTGGACGATGGTCACCGCTGTCGACTGGCTCCGGTTCTGCGAGGATGCCTACCGGGAAATCAAGGCGGTGGAATCGACCCTGCGGCGAGTCCAGACGAAAAACAGGCGCTTTCAGGAACTGATGCCGGTTCTTGCAATGCCGGATCCGCTCATCGTCGTCTACCGGGCCATTGATGCCATGAGGATCGATCTGAACAAGCTCGAGCGTAGCACGACGGCCTACGCTCGGGCTCAGCGCGGGCTGATGATGATGCACATCTCGACGCAGGTCGCGCTGCGGGCGGAAACCTGGACTCAGGTAACGGCAAGCGGCGCTGAGCCAGACCTCCATTTCGAACAGGGGCGCTGGCAATTTAAGATCCCGGCGAGGAAAATCAAAACCGGAGACTTGGCGGAACGCTTCAAGAGTGATCCCTTCTATCGTCGAGAGCTCCTCGACGACAATGGTCTATACGACGACATTTCCGAGTATCTCGACCACTCCCGCCCGCTACTCCTTGGGGACAGCGATTGCGACCGCCTGATTGTCAACAACGAAGCGCGCCCCGTCTTCAGCAAGGCGTATCTGCAGAATGTCTTCAGGGCCATCGTGCGTCGAAACATCAGTCGTTATGCGGAAAACGAAAACGCTCAGCGGAATCTCGACGATTTCTCTTTTCATCCGCTTCGCCACATTTTGGCGACAGCAATTCTAAAACGTAGCGGCAGTTTTGAACTCGCCGGCGACGCTTTGGCAGACGATCCCGAAACCGTTCGTGAATACTATGGCTTTTGGCGCGCGAGTGATCGATCGAAAGACCTGCTTAAAGCACTTGGGCGCCGAGCAATGCTCACCAAGAGTTCACCGACCCAAAAGAGACGGAGATCGAAAGCTTATCGCAAAGCGCCGTTCGTTCGCCTCCGTTAGGTGGCCTGCTTCAAATCTAATGCATGCTGAGCTTGGTCCTGACCCGGACTTTGACCCGGCATGATATGATAGTTCTTGGGCTCTTCTGAGTTGATCCGCGAACTTGGCCGGGGTCAAGCTTCCTGATCCGCACCCGAAAAACTGGATCGTTCTGAACTGGAGTTTTCCGTGGTAGTATCCCTTGGCCGGAAGGAGCGGAGAACGATGAAGGCATCGAAGTTTTCGGACGCCCAGAAGGCGTTCATTTCGAAGCAGGGAGCCGATGGGATTCCGGTGGCCGAGATATGCCGGCGAGCTGGGATCAGCCAGGCGACCTACTTCAACTGGAAGAAGAAGCATGGCGGCCTGCTGCCGACGGAGATGAAGCGGCTGAAGCAGCTCGAGGACGAGAACGGGAAGCTTCGCAAGCTCGTCGCGGACCTGTCGTTGGACAAGGAGATGCTGCAGGACATCATCCACTAACAAACTGTGAGGCCTCGTCGCAAACGCGAGCTGGTGGCGAAGACGTGCAAGGAATGGGGTGTCTCGATCCGGCGGGCCTGCCGGGTCCTGGAGTTCGACACCTCGACCTATCACTACAAGTCCCGTCGCCCCGATCAGGCCGGTTTGGCGGCTCGTATCAAGGACATCTGCATGGTGCGGGTCCGCTACGGATTTCCCCTGGCCGACAGGCGACTGCTTGCAATCGCTGAGAGGCGTCGCGTTCACGTGCTGCTCCGGCGCGAGGGCTGGGCCGGCAACATCAAGCGAACCTATCGGATCTACCGGGACCTCGCCCTTCAACTGCGGAACACTGAGGCGGGTTAGCCATCGATCCAGTGAATCGATGGCCCGCCGAAGGCCGAAGCGTCGAGTGAAGGCCAAACCCCGGGATGATCGGCAAACAGCCATCGGCCCGAACGACATGTGGCCTATGGACTTCGTCCACGATCAACGCGCGACAGGCAGAAAGATCCAGGTTCTCAGCGACAAACGCTTTGCGTTTGCGCAGAGATCGTCGACACGTTATCCCGCTACGTGCCCGCACTCGATCCTCGGTTCAGTTATCGAGCCGAGGACGTCGTGCGGACGCTTGAGCAGATCTCCCCATCATCGGCTATCCCAAGACCATCCGCGTTGATCAGGGCATCGAGTTCGTATCCCGCGATCTCGACCTGTGGGCCTACACAAAGGGGGTGACGCTGGACTTCTCCCGACAGGGCAAGCCCACCGTCAACGCCTACATCGAAGCCTTCAACGGACGCTTCCGAGCGGAATGCCTCAACCAGTACTGCGTCCCAGCGCTTGCCGACGCGGCGGAAAAGTTGGAGGGTTGGCGCAGATACTACAACGAGGAGCGCCCGCCTGGGGCGAGATCGGGAACAAGGTCCCGATCTCGTTCATCAATCACGACGGCGCCAACGGCCCGCCGTCGTGTTGGAGTGACGTGCCTCCTGAAAAACGGACCGTTTTGAGCTGGAATTTTCCACTTATGATCCCGTGAGCGGGACGAGGAGAATTCCATGAAGAAGTCGAAGTTCACCGAGGCGCAGGTCGCGTTCGTCCTGAAGCAGGCTGACGAGGGAACGGCGATTGCGGAGGTCTGCCGGAAGGCCGGGATCTCGGAGGCGACGTTCTACAACTGGCGCAAGCGGTACGGCGGGATGATGCCGTCCGAGGTGAGGAAGCTGCGCCAGATCGAGGAGGAGAACGCCAAGCTGAAGCGGCTCGTCGCGGACCTGTCTCTGGACAAGGCCATGCTGCAGGCTGTGCTTTCAAAAAAGCTCTGAGGCCTGCTCGCCGACGCCAGTTGGTGGACGAGGTTCGAGCGTCCTGGAAGGTGTCGATCAGACGGGCCTGCTCGGCCCTGAAGGTCGGGCGCTCGCTCTACACCTACAAGTCCCGGCGCGGCGATCAGGCCGATCTGAAGACCCGAATCCAAGAGATCACGCGGACGCGGGTGCGATATGGGTACCGTCGTGTCCACGTGCTGCTACGACGGGAAGGATGGGCCGTGAACCCGAAGCGGATCTACCGTCTTTACAAGGAGATGGACCTGCAGCTTCGGAACAAGGTGCCGAAGCGGCGCGTGAAGGCCAAGCTGCGGGACGACCGGACGGTGGCGACCCATGTGAACCAGACATGGGCGATGGACTTCGTTCACGACCAGCTCGCAACGGGCCGCAAGCTGCGCATCCTGACGGTCGTCGACACCTTCTCGCGGTTCTCACCGGCGATCGATCCGCGCTTCAGCTACCGTGGCGAGGATGTGGTCCGGGCGCTGGAGCGCATCTGTGGCGAGGTTGGCTACCCCAAGGCCATCCGGGTCGACCAGGGATCGGAGTTCATCTCGCGAGACCTCGATCTCTGGGCGTATCAGAAAGACGTCGTTCTCGACTTCTCGCGGCCCGGCAAGCCGACCGACAACGCGTTCATCGAAAGCTTCAACGGGAAGTTCCGAGCTGAGTGCCTGAACACCCACTGGTTCATGAGCCTTGACGACGCGAAGGCCAAGATGGAGGCTTGGCGTAGAGACTACAACGAAGTCCGCCCTCACAGCTCGATCGGCCACAAGACCCCGATCGAGATGATGAAACGCTCGGAAGGCAGCCCGCCCGCCTGAGCAATCACCCCCGGAAATACTCCAGCCGGGCGGTCCAAAAACAGGGGGCACGTCAGGAGCCCGGAAACTCCAGCTTCCGGCGGTCCAACGATCGGGAGCGGATCAGCCTTCACGCAGCACGATAACTAAGAAACGATTGCGCGGATCGCATCCACCACCGGCCGGGGCGAAAGATCGGCATTGAACAGGCCGAAATTGTTTTGTTCGCTGTCGCCCGGCCAGCTGAGCAGCTCGTAGAGACTGACCGTGGCGACCGTGGGCTCCGCTAGAATAGATCGGAGGTCGGCTGAGAGGAGTTCGGCCTGTTGATCGAGGGAAACTGGCGGCGCGACCGGGTTCGAGGCGTCGCCCCCAGTGGTGCGGCCCCATTCGGTAATCATGCCTTGCTTGTGCCCGCTTTCAGCTAGTAAGGCGCGCCAGCCTGGCAGCCAAGCATCCACCGGCGTCGTTGGTTTGGGATAAATGTGCGAGTTGGCGTAGGCGACGAGATCGCTTTGCTCGGCCTGCATCCAGTCGTTGAAGGAGACGCGCGGGATCTCCTTCAATTCCTCGGTCTGCGACAAAATCTGCGTGATATCGCGGCAAAAGGCCATGAGGGCGGGCGCATCGCCTTCGCGGGCTCCGAGACGGACATCCTTCATGGATTTGTAGGAAACCGGATTGAGATCCGGCTCGTTCGGAAATTCGATGGCGAAGATCGAACCGGGATGCAGCCGGACAAAGGCGACCATGTCGTCAACGAGAACGGTGGGGTCCTTGATCGGGAGCGTGAAGCAGAACCGCACGCCCTCGTTCGCCAATCCCTCGTAGCTCTGCCATCCCGGCGTTCCGGAGAACGGCGCCCGGCAGCGCATCCTGCGCAGGCCCCCGAGCGCATCAAGGGCCGGCATAATGTTGCGGACCTTATAGGGCGAGCCCGTATCCTGCGGGCGCCCCTGCACCATCACGCGGTCGAGCAGGGACGGTATCGCGTTCGCCGGGCGCACGAAGGGCACCACCGCCGCGGCGGCCAGAAATTGACGTCTCGTGAATGCAGCACCAGAACGATCGCTCACGGCTCGAACTCCCTGTTCGTCGGATTAGCGAGGGATACGTGAAATTGCGTCGATACGGCGACCCCGCATCGAAATAAGGGGGTTCACGCTTACATGCAACGAGGTCGCCTCAAGAAGCAGTCGACCCCTCGTCTCTCGCTGGCAGGTGCCGCGCAGGCAAGGACCTGCTAAGAGCGTTTGACTAGACCTCTAGGTGGAGGGCTGACGAGGGATTTGTCACTGAAGCGAGGAGCCGAACGGAAGCCATGCAACGCATAGGCGAGCATCGGCAACGACGCATCGGCGGCAAAGACCCCGCATGCCGACCCCACGAGGTTTTTTAGGCTCTTTAAGAGCGCCCCGAGACCCACACGATGTCCAGCAGGATTCATGCGCCCTATCGTCTTCAACGGGAAATTCTACGGTGCCGGCCTGAATGGCGTTCACCGAGTCGCCGATCTCTTGATCCGGGAAATCGACGGCCTGCTCGGTGCAATGGACGAGGCGTCCCGTCCTGCGGTCAGCGTGATCCTGCCCCGACGCCGGGACTGGACGCCCGAACTGTCCACGATCCGCCTTGTCGAGAACGACAAGGCGAATTCGCAGCTGTGGGAACAATTCTCGCTCCCGGGCCTCGCCAGGGACGCCGTTCTCGTTAACCTCTGCAATCTTGCCCCCGTCCTACATCGCAGGAAGCTCCTGATGCTGCACGACGTGCAGTTTCTGTTCTCGGACAGCTCCTATCCGGCTCGGCAGCGCTGGGGATACCGACTGGTCACTCCTTGGATGGCGCGCACGAGCTGCGAGGTTCTGACTGTCTCGGAGTTCTCGCGCCAGATGCTGGACCTGTGCCGCGTCTCGCACCGGGACCGAACGGTGGTGATCTACAACGGTGTCGACCACCTCCACGCGCAGGCCGCCGATCCCACGGTGATCGACCGGC
Organism: Aureimonas phyllosphaerae; assembly: GCF_047943035.1. Lineage (NCBI taxonomy): Bacteria > Pseudomonadati > Pseudomonadota > Alphaproteobacteria > Hyphomicrobiales > Aurantimonadaceae > Aureimonas > Aureimonas phyllosphaerae. The sequence continues at coordinate 532,920 of NZ_CP181348.1, forward strand.
TCGGCCTCGTCCCCGGCCGCTATGCCGTCCATATCGGCAGCCCCAAAGCCTATAAGAACACCCGTATTATCGCCGAGGCGTTCGCCGGCGGCCAGCTCGACGACGTGGTGCCCGTGGTCGTGGGAACCACGCGTGAGGCGCTGGAGCGCGTCGGCCTGTCGCTGCCGGCCCATGTCATGATGCCGGGCCGTGTCAGCGACGCCGAACTTCGGACGCTCTACGAGCAGGCGCTTTGCGTGCTGATGCCCTCGCGCACGGAGGGCTTCGGCCTGCCCCCGCTGGAGGCCATGAGCATCGGCTGCCCGGCGGTCGTCTCGCCGGCCGGCGCCATGCCCGAAGTATGCCGCGACGCGGTGCAATATGCCGATGTCGACAGCGCCGGGGACTGGACCCTGGCCGTTCGCCGCCTGGCGGACGATGCGCAGGTGCGCGCCGACTTCGTCCGGCGCGGCCGGGAGCGGGCGGGTGCGTTCCGGTGGTCGAACGCGGGGCAGAAGCTGATGGCGAGCATCCTGCGCGCCGCCGCCGACTGAGACGCGCCGCGCCGCCGGCCCGGCGGGCGGATCAGAGGATGAAGGCGGCTTCCGTCAAGGGTGCGGACGAGACGACCCGCAACGCGAAGTCGGCGACACCATCGCCGTTCACGTCGCCCGAAACGAGGTACTCCGCTCCCCTCGCCTCGACGAGGAGCTGGTCCGGATGGCAGTCGAACGCGGTCACGAGCGTGAAGGCGTCGTTGCCTGCCGTTCGGCTGTTGGCGTCGATGGCGGACAGGGAAATCCTGTCGCCCTCCGCGGCGGAGAAGTCGAGGATGAGGTCCATCGCCTTCGGACGGCTGTCGGAGACCGACAGGTAGACGAACGTGTCCGCCCCCGCCCCGCCCGCCAGCGTGTCGGCACCGGCGCCCCCGATGATGACGTCGGCACCCGCCCCGCCGCTGATCCGGTCGGCGTCCTTGCTGCCGGTGAGGAAGTCGTCGTGACTGGAGCCGACGAGGCCCTGGAAGCGGCGGATCGTATCGACGCCCGCTCCCCGCGTGTCCTGCGGCCCTTCGAGACCGAGCGTGACGACCACGCCGGAAGCGGCCGTCTCGTAGGAGATGGTGTTGCTTCCCGCCCCGCCGTCCAGCGTGTCGTTTCCGGCGCCGCCGATCACGAGATCGTCGCCGCGCAGCGCCAGGATGGTGCTCCCCGAATCTCCGGCGCGTAAGGTGTCGGCATGTTCCGAACCCGTCAGCGCCTCGATCGAGACGATGCGCAGGCTCGTGCCGGCGGCCACCTCCTGGCGCGCCTCCGTCGACAGGTCGGCGCTCACCCCGCTCGCGAAGGCCTGGAACGACAGGGTGTCCCGGCCCGCGCCCCCATCGACAAGGTCGCTGCCGCGCGAGGCGTGGAACAGGTCGTCGCCGTCGCCGCCGAAGAAGTGCTCGTCGCGATCGGTTCCAGAAAAGCGGTCGTCAAACCGCGAGCCGATCACGGCCTCGATGCCGACGAGCCTGTCCTGCGTCCCGACCGAGACGGTCTGCGGCAGGGTGTTCCCGAGGCGCACGTCCACTGCGCCGGAAGCGTCGGCGTAGGACACCGTGTCGAAGCCCTCGCCTCCGTCCAGGAGGTTGCGTCCCTCCCCGCCCGAGAGCGTGTCGTCGCCCGCGCCGCCGAGGAGCCGGTCGTCGCCGCCCTGGCCGATGAGACGGTCCGCGGACGCCGTGCCCTGCAGGAGTTCCCCGCCGGCATGCGCCGTCCGCTCGATGCCGGCCACGACTGGCGGCACCTTCTGGACCGGCTGGTCCGAGATGCGCGTCAGCGTGATCTGCCGAAGGGTCGAGTCGCCTTCCACGGTCTGATTGGGCCCGAGCGAGAAGTCGAGGCGATCGCCCGCGCGCAGCGTGACCTTGAAGCCCTCCAGCTCGAAGAGGCCTGTGAAAGACTTCGAGAAGATGTCGACGCCGTTCAAGGCGATGCGCAGGTCGACGCCGTCGCCCACGCCGGTACGCCAGAAGGCGTCCACGCCGACGACTTGGTCGTCGTCGGACACGTAACGCTCCACGACGCGGACCGGATTGGCCCCGTTGCCGGCCGGCGCGATGGAATCGGCGTTCACGCGCAGCGGCTTGGTGTACTGGCTGCCGTAGTAGGACGTCCAATCCCAGTCCACGAGCGACAGCTCCGTCAGCTTGCCGTTGCGATCCTGCGCGAAATACTGCCAGTCGCCCTCGCCGAACTCCATCAGCGTGTCGGCGATCACGGTCTTCTCGCCGAGCGCGAAGCCCTCGCCCTTAAAGACGACCGGCTCAGCCGACAAGGCGGTGGGCCGTGCGATCTCGTTGCCGCGCGCGTCGAAGAAGCGTCCGGCGCCGAAATCGACGCCGCGGGCGGCGCCCCACATGACGTAGGTGTCCTGGCCGTAGCGGTAGACGAGCGTCAGGTCGTCGCCCGTATCGACGCGGACCGGGTTTCCGAGGGGCAGAAGCTCCTTCTTCAGGAACTCGAAGGTCGCCGCCGCCGGCTTCTCCTCGCCCGACCGGGTCAGGAGCCCCATGTTCTCGAAATGACTCTGGTCGATCAGGGCGTACCAGTAGCTTTCCTTGACGTCGACCGAGGCCATCAGGGTCGCCATCTTGAGCATGAAGGCCGGCACCTCGGCGGGGTCGGTGAACTCGCGCCCGAACTCGGTGGCGTAGATCGGCTTGACCTCGCCATGGCCCGCCATGACGTCGCGCAGGTGCTGGATCTCGTCGTCGACATGCTCGGCTTCGCGCCGATAGGGATGGATGGAGACGCCGTCCATGTAGCGCAGCGCGCCAAGCTCGAAGATGTCCTCCAGCGCGCCGGTACCAACGACGTTGACCGATCCGCCGAGGATCTTCACCTCGGGGAACTCGGGCTTGACGGTCTCGTAGACGACCTTCAGCAACTCGGTGTAGTAGCGCGCGTCATCCTGGGCCGCCGGGCCCTTGAAGTTGCCCGTGTTGAACTCGTTCCAGACCTCGATCTCCTCGACCTGCGACCCGTACTGGCGCAGCACCGCCAGGATGTGCTGCGCATAGGCGGCCCGTCCCTCGGCCGTATGGGGCGTGAGGCCGCTGTCGTAGAGCGCATTGGCGCTGGCGAAGGTCAGGAGCGAGCTCATGCCCTTGGCTTCCGCGGCATCCATGTAGTTCACGAGCTGCGTCGGGAAGACGTAGGAGCCCTTCTGCGTCTCGATCTTGGCCCAGGGCTGGGAATCGCGGATGTCGTCGACCCCGAGCTCCTTCGCCTTGTCGAGAAGCTTGATGTTCCACCCTTGTGAGAAGTGAGTCTGGACGTTGAGTTTCATGACGGCGGATCCCTTGCACGCGATCGATCATCGCCCTGCCGCGTGAAATTGCCGTTATCTTTCAGAGTGTTCGATCCCTTTACCGAATAGCGAAAATGCGATCCATCGGGGTGGCACCGCCGCGTTGGGCGGGCTGGATCAAATTCCCGTCGGCAACGCGAGGGAAGGAGCGGCCCTCGCTTGGTCTTTGCACGAGCCTGGGATAGAAGGGCGGTCGAATTTCTTCCCGTCCGCACGAACCGGGCGCCGGCTGATCGAGATGTCGGACCGGCGCGTGCCGGGCCGAGCGCGGTGGGCCGAGCCGCGACGCCAGAACTCGAGAGACGGCCATGACCGACCGCAAGCCTCGCATCCGCCTCTTCAACGTCAAGTTCAGCCCCAATCTCGGCGACGGGCTGTTGTCGGAATGCCTGGAGATGGCGGCCAGGGAATGCGGCAGCGATGCCGAGGGCACATACTCGATCGACCTCAGCGCACGCACGGCCTACGAGCGCGGCGCCGCCTCGCGCTCGATGGTGCTGAAGGTCCTGGCGGGTCTCCCCGCCCCCTTGCGCCAGGTCGCCACGTCCGTGCCGCGCGAGCTGCTGCTGCGCCGAAAATGGCGCCCCCACTACGAGAGGCATTCCGCAGACGCCGACGCGGTGGTCGTGGGCGGCGGCAACCTCCTGACCGACATGGACCTCAACTTTCCGGTCAAGGTCGCGAGCGCCCTCGATCTCGCCCATCGCCGGCGCCTGCCCTCGGCGATCTACGGGGTCGGCGTCTCGTCGAAATGGTCGGAGAAGGGCACAAGGATCATGCGCGCGGCGCTGTCGCGCGCGCGGCCCGTCTACATCTCCGTCCGCGACGACAGCTCCAAGCGCAACTTCGACCGCCTGTTCGCCGACGCCGCGCAGCGCGAGGCGTCCGTGGTGCGCGATCCGGGGCTGATGATCGCGCGCTACGTGACGGCGGAGGCCTCCGGCGCCCCTGCCCGCATCGGTGTCTGCGTCACGAGTTCGGTCGCCATCCGCTACCATTCCGCCGAGACGGTCTCGGACACGGACATGGCCGCCTGGTACGGCAATCTCTGCGCGCGTCTGGCCGAGAGGGGCCACGCGGTCCTCGCCTTCACCAACGGCAGTCCCGAGGACGAAACGGTGCTCGACGAGATCGAAGCCGATCTGCGCTCCAGGTCGGGACCCGGCTTCGAACGGCGGCGCCCCGTTTCGCCGAGCGAGCTCGCCGCGCTGATCGGCTCTCTGTCCGGCCTCGTCGCCCACCGCATGCACGCGATCATCGCCGGCGTCTCGTTCGAGGTGCCGGTCTACGCCCTTCTCTGGGACGAGAAGCTCGAAGCCTTCATGCGCTCGATCGGGGAAGACGACGCGATGGCCTTCGCCCGGCCGGGCAACGAGGCCGAGGTGATCGACGGCCTGGAGCGCCGCCTCGCGCGTCCCGCGCGCAAGCCCGCAGGCGAGCTCATCGACGAGACCTTCGCCAGCGCACGCGATCTTTTCGCGCGTTTCACCCGCTGATCGCTTCGTGCGCGATACTCGCCCCTGATGGTAATATTCCGACGCTCGGCCTAAGGTTGAGTCGACGTGGAGGCGTCTTGTGTTCGAGCCATGCCTGCGGCGATATCGCCGTCGCCCGTCCGTGGGAGGAGGTTTAAACGGATGGCCAACCCGGCCTGCTCCCTGATGAGCGCACGCATCGAAATCACCAAGACAGCCGTCCGGAGAGCGCCCCACACATCCTCAGGCGATGTCGGGGCCGCGCCGCGTCACGAGCCGTCCCGCATGGCCACAACGAACATGTCCGACACGCGTCGCCATGTGCGGCGGGGGAGCGGCGGCTAGGTGGGCGAGCGGATTCCCATCGCGATCAACGGGCGCTTCGTCGGCCAGCGCATCACCGGCGTCCAGCGCGTTGCGCGGGAGCTGACCTGCGAGATCGACCGCATGCTGGGCGAAGGCGACGATCGGTTCCGCGTCCGGTTGATCTGCGAGCCCGACGCCGATCTCCAGGGCATGGACCTTTCGCATATCGACGTCGTCGAAGCGCCGGGAACGCACGGCTGGATGTGGGAGCAGACGGTGCTTCCGAGGGCGGCACGCGGGAGCATCCTGCTCTGCCTCGGCAACACGGCGCCGCTCCTCAGCCTCCTCTTCCAGCAGCCCTGCGGGCTGATGATCCACGATCTATCCTACCGCAAGTTCCCGTCGGCCTATCGCCTGCGCTACCGGCTCTTCCACGCCTCGCTGCTGCCGGTTCTCCTGGCACGGGCGCGCCCGATCTTCACCGTCTCGAAGACCGAGGAGGAGGTGCTGCGCCGGCTGGCGCCGAAGCTCGGGTCCGATCTGACCGTCGCGCAGAACGGCGGCTGGCGCGGCAACCGCGCGCCGCAGACGGCCGAGGATGCGGTCCGCCCGCCGCGAAACTACGCGCTGTATGTCGGATCGCTGTCACTTCGCAAGAACTTCGCGGGGCTGCGGGACGTCGCCATCCGTCTGGCGAGCGAGGACGACCTCGACTTCGTCTTCGTCGGGAGCGCCGGGCGCATCCTCACCCCCGTCGTCCGGGACATTCCCGAACACGTTCGCCACCGCATCCACTTCGTCGGCCAGATCGAGGACCCGGCCAAGCTCGGGGAGTTCTACAAGAGCGCCCGCTGCCTGGTGTTCCCATCCTTCTACGAGGCCTCAGCGATCCCGCCGCTGGAGGCCATGCACTTCGGCTGCCCGGTCGTCACGTCCCACCTGCCGTCGATGATAGAGCGCTGCGGGGACGCCGCCGAGTATTGCGATCCCTACGACGTGGAGTCGATCATAGCATCGGTCCGGCGCATTCTCTACGACCCTTCACGGGCGGCGGAACTGGTTCGCCTGGGCTACGAGCGCAACCAGCGCTTCTCCTGGCGCACGCAGGCGCAGACGATCCTCGACGCGATCAGCGCCGCGCATGCGGCCGAGGCACTCGGAGGAAACAGCCGCGAGTCGGTCGGGCTGCCCTCTTGAGGCGAATCCTTCTGAAAGACGGGGCGGCTAGCGTTTCATCCATACCGCCCGCAAATAAGGTCGGACAACGACGGCCTTTGAATAGGATCAAAATGGAAATGGAGGACGGAATCTAATCCCGCCCTCCATATTATATATTCTAACCCCATACTCATGTGTAAGATACGCACTCTCGGTCCGCACACATGAGTATTAACCATTACATCATGTGATCGAAGGTAACGCCCAGCTCCTTCATGAGCTCAGCATAGGTAAAAGTCTGAGACTCGCGGAACGTCATGCCATCGTCCGAGATATTGCGGAACGTGAACTGCTCAGCACCGTTAAAGGTGATCGCCGCGTTGTCGGTCTGACCGTTGCCGACGTACTCGAACTTGATGCTGCCATTCTCACGGAACGTGATTTGATAGTCGGAAATCTCGTTCGCCAGGACAACATGATCGTTGCTGCCCGTGCCCATGTCAACCACGGCGTTACGCAGCTTCGAATTGGTCGCGTCATCCGCTCGGAAGATGAAGACGTCGTCGCCAGCGCCCAGATTGATGACGTGATCGCTGTCGCGCAGCAGGTCCTTTGTGCTGACGCGGTCAGCCTCCGCAGACCCCTTGACCTTCACGTCATCGCCGTTCTGAACGACCGTCGCGTTCTTATAAGTCACACCATTGCCCGAAGTCGGGGTAGCGTCCGGACGGCTCTGCGTCGGCGCGCTCTGGACCGGGGTTGCAGTGTCGGGATTGGACGGATCGTTAACTACAACTGCCATTGTCTTAGTCTCCGTAGGTAAGGGAACCGGAGCTCCTTTAAGCACTTTTTAACCAGCTCCACCAGCGTCACTTGCGGACGTTTTAAGTCTTCGTTAACTGCGAGATCGCGCTGGTTGAGGACAGAGATTGATAACTCTCTTTAAAGTTGCATTTACGGCATTCTAGAAATGGTGCCGGCCCGTTCAAGTGCGCTTAGGCCGCGTCTACACGTCTGAGAGCCCGCGCGACGCCAACTATCATTTTTTCGTGATATTGAAGTGATTTGGGTTCAGTTCTCCGATTCGAGGCCGCGAAGAACCGATTCGCGGCTCGGCGCTTCCCGCGGGCATCGGACGGCGAATCAGGAGGAAGCGACCTAACGAAAACGATCGCGCTCCAGCGATAGCCGGAGCCGTGTCTTCGAACCCGTTCGAAGAGGCGGCATTTGCGACGAGGCCCCGTCGCTGCAGCCGCCTCCGGAAGACGGCGATTCCCAATAGAGCAAGCGTTTGGCGGCCCAGTACCGGCTTTGACGATTCGAGATTGCCGGGGGGAAAGCTCTGGGACATTACCGTTCGCGGCAGGCGTCCTGCCGGATGACGCCGTGTCGTCTCATGCTCGCGTCCGCGAGGACTCCGGGGCTATGGTCCGACGTCGACCGCCTGGCGATCACTGAGCTCTCGGAAGGTGTTGCACAAAAAACAATCGAAAATTGTCAAGGCGTCAGAGGCGGAGAACGAGGTCGCCTGGCAAGATCACGCAGGCCCCGAATTGTCGGGCACGGGGGTCGAAGCGGCGGGTCCCGGCTTATCAACCCCCAATAGTAAGCCGGTCCCGCTTCCCCTACGTTCGAGGCTGCCCGACGGACCTTCCAGCAACCGGCGACGGCGTAGAGAATGGCGGGTCCAGACTTCGGACACGAGACAGGCAGCGCACGACGTTTCCCGTCGCGCGCTGCCTGGACGTCATGCCGGCCCCGTCAAGAGGGAGACCGGGTTACTGGTGGTAATAGTCTTTGTAGCTGTTGATGTAGTAATCGCTGCTGTCGCTGGTGCGATAGAGCTGCATCTTCTTCTCGTCGGCCTTGTTAAAGATGACGCCTAGGACCTTGTCGTGCAGTCCGGGATTGTCGCTCAGGATTGTACGGACGAGCTTGCGCGAGGTGGCGCCCCATTCGACGACCATGACAAGGCCGTCGACCTTCTGGACCATCGCCCGCGCATCGACGATGGGCCCGAGCGGCGGCAGGTCGATGATGATGTAGTCGAAACCGCCGTGGAACTGCTCGAAGATCCGCGACATGCCGGAGGACAGCAGCACGTCGCTGGAGTGCAGGACGGAGCGCCCGAGGGCCACCGGCAGGACCGCCAGTTCGCCGCTGCGATCCCAGACGAGACAGTCCTCCAGCCGGGCCGTGCCCTGCACCGCTTCGACCAGCCCCACGTTGGGCTTGATGTTCAGGGTGCGCGAGAGGCCGGGATTGCGCAGGTCGGCGTCGATCAGGAGCACGCGGCTGCCGCGGGAGGCGAGCAGCGTGGCGAAGTTCGCCGAGATCGTCGTCTTGCCCTCCCGCGGGAGGCAGGAGACGACGCCGATGACCTTGGTCTGCCGGGTGCCCATCACGGTGTCGGCGGCGAACTTGGCGTTGCGCAGGGTTTCGGCGAACGGCGTCAGGGGCGCGCGGGCAGAGTGGTCGTTCAGGCTTCCGATCCGCCACAGCCCGGCCCGGAACTCGCCGCCCTGTGACATCACGTCCTCGACCGGGTCCGGCGACTGCAGGGCGCTGGTCGCTCCCAGGAACTCGACGCCGAGCTCTAGCCGGACCTGGCTGCCGGTCCGGAAGAAGCGGTCGCGATGCTCGCGGATCGCCGCCAGCCCGATGCCGGACGCCGCGCCCAGGATGGTGGCGAGGGCCAGCACGATCGGAACCTTCGGGAAGCTCGGGCGAGAGGGCATGCGCGCCGGCGTGATGATCCGCGCTTCGGTGATCGGGAACGACTTCTCCTGCAGGGTTTCCTGATAGCGCTGGAGGAAGACGTTGTAGAGATTGCGGAAGGCGTCCGCCTCCCGCTCGAGTTCCCGCAGCTGGACGCTGGAGGTATTGGCGGTGGCATTCACGCCGACCGCCCCCTGGAGGCTGGCGTCCAGCGACTCTTCTCGGCGCAGGGCGACGTTGTAGGTGCTCTCGTAGCTCTCCGCGATCCGGCGCAGCTCACCCAAAATCTGCGCCTGATAGCCCTTCATTTCCTCGGCCAGACGCTGCGCCTGCAGGTGGTTCTCTCCGAGCGACTGGACGATCAGGTCCCGACGCCGCATTGCGTCGAGGTAGCGCTGCCGCAGATTAACGATCGTCGCGTTCTGGAGCGCATCGCCTACCACCGCGTCGGGCTGGCCGCTCGCGATGATGCTTCGGATCTGGTCCAGCCGCGCCTTGGCCTCGGCCGTACTCGCGCGAGCCTCGATCAGCTGCGTGTTGAGGCCGCCGAGCTGCTGCTCGGACAGGAGCTGGTTGTTCGTGGAAAGAAGCCGGTTGTCCCGCCGGTAGTTCTGGACGGCCAGATCGGCGTTGAAGGACTGCTGGCGCAGCTCGGCCAGGCGCTCCTCCAGCCAGCCCGCGGCCCGGCGCGTGGCCTCGTATTTCGCCTCGAGCTGGTCGTTGAGATAGGCCGCGCCGTAGGCCTGGGCGATCTTGCTGGCGAGGGTGCGATCGGAATCGGTGTAGCTGAGGCGCAGCACGTAGGTCTTGTCGACGCGCTCCACGGTCAGGTTGTTGCGCAGGACCGCGGTCGCGTAGGCGAGCTTCGCCTCCGGGCTCAGCTCCTCGTCGTCCGTGCCGAAGGACACGAAGGGCAGAACGGTCTGGAGGATGCCGGTGACGCCCGACTGAATCCGCGAGAAGACCGACGGATCGCTGTTCATGAAGGCCGGATCATCGGTCAGGCGGGCGTCCTGAGCCACCGAGGTCGCGAGCTGCTGCGAGCTCAGGATCTGCACCTGCGTCATCATGTCGGCGTCGTCCTGGAAGACGTCCGTCGCCATGCTGACGCTGCCGATGACGCCCGACGTGCCCTTGTCGATCATGATGTCGGTGGAGGATGTGTAGAGCGGCGAGGTCAGCGCAACATAGGCGACACCCACGGTGGCACCGGCCAGGGTGCAGAAGGCGATCGTCCACATCCTGCGGCGAAGCGCGGCCAGAATGAAGTCCAGAGCGATCGGCTCGAACCCGGACACGTTCTCGGGTACGCTCACGCCATGGCCGGCCTGCCGTTCCTGATGCAGCATACTGTCACTGGCCCTTAGGTTGAGCAGGGGCATCTAGATCCGATCTATGGCAGATTGAAGGACATCGTTCTCGGACATCCTGCGAATATGGTTTTCGCTTCGATGCCCTGTGGATGATGACGCGCCTATGTCGTCGGCTCGTTCAAGCTCGCGTCTTTTCTCAGCCGGTCCATGAGATCGCGGAACACGGCGTCGTCGAGCGTGGAGCGGTCGTCCCCCGAGGCTCGGCGCCAGAGACGCTCCCTGTCGAGTTCGAACGTCGCGGCGGTCAGCTTGCGATCCTTCTCCTCCACCGACCGGCCGAGCCGCAGGTTGCGAAGCCGGTTTTCGCGCGCCGCCATGCAGAGCAGGAAGCCTGCCGCCCATGCCGCCAGGAACTGCAGGGCTCCGATGGCGGGAACGCCGGCCTGCAGCAGGGCGATGGACGCGATCCAGGCCAGAACCGCGAGGGCGAGGACAAGCGCCACGCCCCGCAGAACCGCGGCCCAGAGGATCAGCGGCGCGAAGACGAGGGCGGGGTAGAGGGCCGGCGCGACCGGCCAGCCGAGAGCGGACGTGGGCAGGGCCGCGATTTGCGCGCGCACGATCCCGATCAGCCCGTCGAGATCGGTGAGCACGCCGAACGCGTGAACAGCATCCATCTTGCCTAAGCCCTTCGGATCGAGAACGACTACGTGCGAGTCAGCGGGTTCCGGCGGAGCGCGACGCTCCGTCGGGGCATGAGATCTATGCGCTTTCCAGCAAGGCCGGACGGCCCATGATCGCAGCGTCGTACGATGCGAGCAGTGCGTCAATCCACTGGTCGGACGTCAGCGAAAGCCGCGCCACGTTCGAATGGGCCCGCTCGCTCATCGCCTGCAGGCGCTCGCGCGGCAGGTCGGCCAGCATGCGCAACGCGCCTGCGATCGCGGATTCGTCGTTGTCAAACTCGAAGCCGATGCGGTGCGTGACGATCTCCTCGGACAGAAAGGAGCTGCGCGACAGGAGGACCGGCAGGCCGCTCTGCGAGGCCTCGGCCGCCACGAGGCCGAAGGGCTCGGGATAGCGCGACGGCATGATGACGCCCCTGGCCGCCGAAAGAAGCGTCGCGATCTCCGCGCGGGTCCGCCAGCCGTGGAACTGGACGTTCGGATACTCCTTCGTGAGCTGGTCGCGCAGCGGGCCGTCGCCGATCACTGCCACCGGCACCTTGGCGCGCTTGGCCGCACTCAAGAGTTCGGCCACGCCCTTCTCCGCCTCGACGCGGCCGATGAAGAAGACGGTCTCGTTGTCCTCGCAGCGGATGCGCTGGCGCGAGAAGGGCTCGGCGGGATTGCGCACGGTGAACATATGCCGCGAGCGGCGAACGCCCTTTTCGAGATAATGGCGCATCCGAGGGTGGATCATCATGACGCCGGCCCAGGGGTCCTTGTCGGTCAGGACCGAGTCCAGGACCCGAAGCCGGCCGACGCGCCAGAGCTTCTGCGCATAGTTGCGCTTGTCGCACTGGGTGGCGAGGCAGGACGTGGAGAGCGGGACCAGCTCGCAGGGCGTTCCCTTCGGATAATTCATGAAAGCGCCGTTCGGGCAGGCCAGGAAGAAGTCGTGCGCGTGGAGGAAGGTGCGCAAGGCGACCTTGCGCAGAGGTGGGAAGATCGCGGGCGTCAGGATCTTCGACCAGCCGTGGACGTGGTAGACGGTGGTCGGGTTGTCGTTCTCGGCGATCCAGGCCGCGACCTTGGCCCCGGCCGAACGGTTGTAGAGGCCGCGACCGAGAGCCATGACGGGGTTCTGCTTGACGAGGGGCTTGCCCCCGACGGCAACGACCTCGACCCCCAGCCGCTCCAGTTCCTCGTTCTTGCCCTCGTCGCCGACGAGGTAGGTGACGGCAATGCCGCGCGCCCGCATCAGTCCGATGGACAAGAGAGCCAGCCCCGTCGCGCCCCCGCGGGCGATGGATGCATCGTTGATGACGACGACGCGCGATATCATGCCAAGGTTCCGTCTTCGATGTTGCGCCGGGCCCCGGCGGCGGCCGTTTCGAGGGCCGCGTGTCGGGCCGCGCGATCGAAGCCGAGCGCCCGTTCGATGGCGCCTTCCGCCTCGGCCGCGGCCTCCAGCGGGACCGTCGACACCGAGAAGGCCCGGGCGACGGCGTCGATCTTCGGCGAGCCGTCGTTCACCGCCAGAACGGGCCGGCCGCTCAGAAGGGCGAAGACCACCGAGTGCAGCCGGTTGGTGATCACGAGTTCCGCGCTCTTGTAGTCCTGCAGGAAGGCCTTCAGATCGTGGGGCGCGGACTTGCGGGCTCGAAGCCCGTGGCGGCGGATCAAGGTGTCGGCGGCCTCCCCGTCCATGCCGGGGCGCGCGTCGTGGCAGGCGAAGACGAGTTCGGCCTTGGGAAAGCGCGCCTGCGCGAGCTCGACGAGCGCCAGGAACACCGCGCCGTCGAGCGAACGGCCTTCGCTCGGATCGATGCAGGGCGCGATCAGGATGGTGGAGGCAGGCCGCAGCGAAGACCCCGCATGCTCGTGGAGGCGGCTCGGGTAGAAGGCCATGTCGGCGGTCAGGAGGACCTTGGCGCGCGGGGCGATCTGTCGGGCATTGCGAAACGAGGCTTCGTCGCGAACGCGCACGTCGTCGGCCAGGGTCAGCACGGAACGCCAGAGAAGAAGTGGGAGTCCCCGGCCGATGGGGCTTACGCCGAGCCCGCGCGTCGTGACCCGACCGCCGCTCGATCTGGCCGCCAGAACCGCGGCCAGGAGAAGGGCGAGGCTCTTGGGCGAGACGTTGGCGCGAACCAGCTGCCCGCCGCCGATCACGATATCGCTGCCGCGCGCGGCGGTCAGGAGCTTTGCCGGGTTGCGGCCGTCGACGAATGTCCCGCCCGCTTCCTCGACCTGCGCCTCGATCTCGCGAGGCAGCGCCCCCCAGCGGCGAACGAAGGCCCGCCGGCCGAGCGAGCGGGCGATCTCGAGATTCTGGAGCAGGAGCGCGAGATCGCCCAGGTTCCAGAGATCCCCGCAAATCATTAGAAGATGTCGATCGTGGCGAGGACGGCTCATATCGGGCGACTACCATGCGAGGGGAGAAGGTGGCATTGCGATCGGACGCGAGAGCGCCTCGCCGCTCCATCGGACTCCGATCGGCGGCCGGCGGCCGCCGAACCCGCCCCGGCGATGCGCGACGGATCCGCAAGCGCGGCGCGTGGGGGCGCGGCCGCCGGACGGCCCAAACCCGATCGGCGGGCCGGCCGGCTTAAAGGGGCGCGCGCGGCGGACTGCTCGCGGGCAACCGGTAGGGGAAGTCCAGAAACGGGCATCGGGTTCCGCAGAGGTGGTTGAACAGCGGCAGACGCTTATAGCCGATGCTGCACACAACCTCCATGATGCTGTGACCGCTTGCAGGCCGAAGGTCCAGAAGGCTTAACCGGATCGTCGGATCGTTTTCCCGAAACCGAAAAACGGCCACTGCGCCGTTGGCCACTACAGGCACACGAAGCGTGTGGGCTCCGGACCGGAGGCGATAGGACCGCCGGGCGCTCCGCAAGGTGTTGGAATTGAGGGGCCCGGCCGCCTGGTCGAATACACGCCTATCCGCGTCGCGAGCCTGAGGCCCGGAGCATTTCCCGTGAAAGCCGAGTCGGCTGTCACGCCCGGATCATGCGGCAAAAGAGGAAAGCACATCCGGCGAACCCACGTTCGCCGGATGTGCTCCGGGCGGTCCGCACGAACAGGTGCCGCGCGTAAGGCCCGTGCCTTGTCGGTTTCCGGACGCTCGCCGGTCGAGATCATCCGCGAAGGCCTCGTCGGGGGCCCGCGGACCTGCGCCGGCCGATCGGCCGCCTCGCGGACGGCGTTCGAGACGGCACCCGGATCAGGAAAGCGCCGCCAGCGGAGGGATCCGTGGCGGCGCGTCCAGGTGTCGTTCATCCCGGTCGGGACCGGTGCCTCGCGCGGGGTCCCGCCCGGCGCCGATCCGTCCGGTGCGCCTCAGATCACCAGAATGTCCGAGCCCATCAGGTTGGCGCCGGAGCCCAGCGTTGCGATGGCGACGGCGCCGCCGGCCCGCCCGTCGTCGTCCCAGCTCAGCGTTCCCGTGCGGGCGTCGAACAGGAACTGCGCATGTCCGAGACTGGCGGACGTGCCGACCTGGAAGCGGTCCGCCGCGAGGGTGGTGGCGTGGGCGGGGGTCGACAGGCCGAAGTCCGCTCCCACGATCACTATGCGGTCGCCGTCCGCGCTACGGAAGTCCGTGACCTTATCGGCACCGCCGAGCGCGGTCTTGTCGAAGACGAACCAGTCCGCACCAGCGCCGCCCGTCAGGACGTCGCGACCCGCACCGCCGTGGAGCTGATCGTTGCCGGCACCGCCGGACAGCGTGTCGTTGCCCGCGCCGCCGATCAGGATGTTGTTCAGCTCGTTGCCGACGATCTTGTTGGCAAGCTCGTTGCCCGCACCGCGCACCGCCCCGTCCTTCAGGGTGAGGTTCTCGACGAAGCGGCCGAGCGTGTAGTCGACCGTGGCGATCACCGTGTCGACCGCACCATCGTCCGCGGCCTGGCCGAAGGTCTCGTCCACCACGTCGTTGATGTCGTCGACGAGATACTTGTCCGCGCCGGCGCCGCCCCGCATGACGTCGGCGCCGTTTCCACCGTCCAGCGTGTCGAGGCCCGAGCCGCCTTCCAGCGTGTCGTTGCCCGCGCCACCGCTCAGGCGGTCGTTGCCCTCGTCTCCGCGCAGGACGTCATGGCCGTTGCTGCCCACGATCGTGTCGTCGCCGGCGCCGCCGATCAGAACGTTGCCCAGGTCGTTGCCGACAATGCGGTTGTCCAGCTCGTTGCCGACGCCCTTCACGGCGTTGCCGGCAAGCGAGAGGGTCTCGACGAAGCGGCCGAGCGTGTAGTCGACCGATGCGACCACCATGTCGATGGAGCCGTCGTCTACCGCCTGACCGAAGGTCTCGTCGACGACGTCGCCGATGTGATCGACGAAATACTTGTCGGCTCCCGCACCGCCGCGAAGGAGATCCGCGCCCGCATTGCCGTCGAGCGTATCCTTGCCGTCGCCACCGTCGATCGTGTCGTTGCCGTCACCGCCGAGCAGCGTATCGTTGCCCGCACCGCCAACCAGGATGTTGTCGCGAGCGTTGCCAACGATCTTGTTGGCAAGGGCGTTGCCCGTGCCGGCGACGGCCGCGCCGGTCAGGCTCAGATGCTGGTCGAGGGCACCCAGCAGATGGTCGATGGCCGAAACCGTCTGCCGCTTGCCGGGCGCCGGGGCGGAGACGACCGGCGGCGCTTCCTCCTCCTCCTTGGGAGCCTCGATGGTGGGCGGCGTCGTCTCCTTCACCGGATTTTCCGGCGCCGACGGCTCGGTCGGCTCCGCGCCGGAGACGGGGGAGTCGTCCTTCGCGCTCTCCTCGCCGGGCGCGGCGGTGTCGGGAGACGTCGCATGGTCCGGCCCCGTCTTGACATCGTCGTCGATGAAGTCGAGCGCGGTGAGCGCTCGGCCGAGCTTGGTGAACTGGATGCCGATCTGCGAGCCGACCGATCCGACCCAGGCGAAGAGGTTCGAACTCACCCATTCGAAAACGAAGCTTGAATAGGAGTAGCCGCTGCCGCGAAGGTCGACCTTGTCCGTGCCCGTTGTGAAGTCCGTGATCGTGTCGCGGCCGAACTTGGCGCTGTCGTAGACGAAGACGTCGCTGCCCGCACCGCCCGTCAGGACGTCTTCGCCGCCGCCTCCGCTCAGCGTGTCGTCGCCGCGCCCACCCAGAAGCTCGTCATTGCCGTCACCCCCGTGAAGACTGTCGTTGCCATCCTCGCCGGACAGGCGGTTGGCTCCGGCATCGCCCATCAGCACGTCATCGAACTTCGATCCGATCACGGCCTGGATCGAGATCAGGGCATCGCCCTCGGCGTCTCCGCCGATCTGGAGCTGACGCTCCAGGCGCACGTCCACCCCCTGACCGGATGAGAGGTAGCTCGCCGTGTCGAAGCCGGCGCCGCCGTCCAACGTGTCGGCGCCGCCCAGCCCTTCCAGCTGGTCGTCGCCGCGCATGCCGACGAGGACGTTGTTGTGGGCGTTGCCCCTGAGCGTGTCGGCGCCGTCGCCGGTGACGGCGTTCTCCATCACCGTGCCGGCCGCGATCGTGAGCGTGCGCCCGCCGATCTTCGACGTCGCCCCCTCCGAGAGATCGATGACCGAGTTGGTGACGAGGCCCGAGGCGTTGATCCAGTCGACGCCGCCGTCGGCATCGTGCAGCATGGCACGGTCGCCGTCGGCGGCCGCGGCCTTCTGGAAATCGCTGGTGTAGTGATAGACGTCGTTGACGCCCTTGGCGCTGCCGAACGCATCGAATGCGAAGGCCGAGACCGAGCCCGTCGGGCCGCCGTTCGGATCGGAGATGCGGACCGTCCATTCACCCTTGGCGCTCTCGCCGCGCAAGGCGTCCGATCCGAAGATCCAGGACCAGTCCACCGCCTTCACGCCGGTTCCGCCGGCGCTCTGCACCACCGTCGTGGTGCCGTCCGGCGAGACGAGCTCGATCTGCAGGTCGGCGACATTGCCGTGGGTGAGGGTCAGCTTGAGATCGACATGCTCGAGCAGGATGTCGTCGTTGACAGAGAAGGTGAATTCGGTCGGCGCCTTGCCAATCGAGAGGTCCTGAAGCTTGCCGCCGGCAGAGACCTGGATCTCGTTCGCTGAGGTCTGGCTTTCGGCGAAGCGGTTCCACACTTCCGCGTAGCGCACCGCCTCGAAGAGGTCGACGCGGCCGTAGCCGACATCGTTGGAGTAGTGGAGGCCGCCGCCGTCGACATTGTCGGCGCCGTTGATCGTCCAGCCGAACTGCATCCGCCCGACCACCGAGCCGTCCAAGCCGGACTTGCCGGTATGGTCCGCGGTGATCGCCAGGATGTTCTGGACGTCGCGCCAGCCGAGCTTGTCGTTCGCGTCGAGCATCAGGTTGACGACGCCGGTCACGACCGGAGCCGCGGCTGAGGTGCCTCCGAACGAGGAGTTGTAGTTGGTGGCGTTGAAGCCGCTCAGCCCCATCGAGTCGGCGGTCGCCAGACCTCCGCCGCTGCCCGAGGACGGCGCGCTGACCAGGAGGCTCGCGCCGCGCGCGCTGTAGTCGGAAACGTCGCCGTCGCGTCCGACCGCGCCCACCGTGATCGTGTGCCGGCTCTGGCTGAAGGCCGAGCTGTTCGTCTCTTGGTGCTGCGAGGTCCAGTAGTTGCCCGCCGAGTTGACGAGGACGGTCCCGAGGCCCTCGCGCCCTTCAACCGCGCCCTTTTCGAGCGCGGACACGAAGGCCTTGCCGAAACTGCCGTCCGCGGTCGCGTTGTCCTCGTAACGCTTGCTCCAGCCCCACGACATGTTGACGGTGTCGAACCGGAAGGTCTCGTTCATCGCCGCGACGAGGTTGTTGCCGCCCGCGACGCCACCGAAGATGTCGACGCCCGTCAGCGACACGCCGTGCGAGACGCCGACGCCGCCGAGGCCGTTCACCTGGGCGGCCATGACACCCGCAACCGCCGTTCCGTGGAAGCCGGGACGAGCGCCGGGATCGGCGAGGACGCCGTTGATGCGGATCTCGTGGGTCGCATCGTAGCCGCCGGCCAGATCCTCGTGCTTCTTCTGCAAACCGTCGTCATAGACCGCCGAATGAATGCCGGCGCCCGTGTACTCGCTCCAGATCTTCTCGATGCTCCCCCCCAGGACACGCAGGTGCCATTGCTGGGAGTAAAGAGGATCAGTGATCGAGGTCGCGGCCATTCCATGCTCCACAACTAAAGACAATCTTCAGTCGAAGAAACCGCAGATACTTGAAGCTTTCTGTGCCAGAAACGCTACGACTTTAATGAATCTTGCATTTTCCTTACACCGCAGTGCGTCGCGGCTAACAAGCTGACTTGGCACTGGGCGTCCGGGACGAGATTTCGACGGCGGA
Source organism: Aureimonas phyllosphaerae (assembly GCF_047943035.1). NCBI lineage: Bacteria > Pseudomonadati > Pseudomonadota > Alphaproteobacteria > Hyphomicrobiales > Aurantimonadaceae > Aureimonas > Aureimonas phyllosphaerae. Next base: position 551,197 of record NZ_CP181348.1, read on the forward strand.
GGGGCCCGGCGCACGCGTCATCATCCACCGCGGACGACGCTCGCTATTGCCAGCTTCGGGCCAGGTTCGAGAACGACGCCGCACCGATGGCGGCGAGCGCCCGAAGCCTTTCCCGGCCGGTGGTCGTGCAGAGGAGAACGGCCCCGAGCACGACGTAGGACGTCAGGGCGACGGAGGCGATCCACACGATCGCCGGCATGCCCAGATGCGCTTTGCCGGCAATCGACAGACCGAACGTGAGCGCCGCGGCCACGAAGACGGGGGCCTGGATGGACCATAGATCGCGGGCCGAAACCGGTCCCCGGCGGCCGACGAAGGCGAACAGGATCGGCGTCTGCAACAGGACGATGTTCAGCGCATAGCCGGCCGCGACCCCCGGCAGGCCCCAAGGCAGGCCGGCCACGAAGGAGAGGATGGTCATCGCCGAGCTGAGAAGGCTCCAGCGCAGGAGGTCGCGGGTGCGATGCTGCGTGACGAAGAGCCAGATCGTGGTGTGGACGAGCGGATTGCACAGGCCGGCGACCGACAGCCAGAAGAGAGCCGGTCCGGCCCCGTGCCACTGGTCGCCGAGAACCACGTCGATGAATTCGGGGGTTGTGAAGGCGAGCGCGCCGACCGCGGGCGCGATGGTCCAGATGGTGGCGGAGGCCACTAGGAGATAGCCCCGTTGATAGCGCTCCGGCTCGTTGCGGATCCGCCCAAGCAGCGGCTGCAGGACGCGCCCGATCGGTCCGTTCACATGACTGATCGGCAGGAGCACGAGCTTGTAGGAGAGATCGAAAAGGCCGAGCTTCGTCGCGCCGAAGACGGTCGCGATGATGACGTTGCCGACGTTCCGGGAGAGGTAGCGCAGGACGTCCGAGCCGGTGAGCTCCGCTCCGAAGCGGATGAGATGGCCGATCTGGGCGGACAGCACGGGGGAGCCCGGAACCCACCGGGTCGCGTTCCATGCCAGGAGGACCATCAGGACCGCGCCGGCCGTCGTCGACGCCAGCATCGCCCAATAGTTGGCGAACAGGAACGCCCCCGCGATGGCGGCGATCGACGTTCCAAAGGACACCGCGATCTCGATCATCGCGATGGCGCGGAACCGCAGATGTCGATTAAGAAGTCCGACGTGATGGATGCCGATCGAGGTCAGCATGACCGGGGTCGCCCAGAGCGCCAGAAGAGGCTCGACGCGCGGCTCTCCGTAGAACCTCGCCACGAAGGGTGCCGCGGCGACGAGCACCGCGCCCGTTGTGATCGCGATGGCGACGTTGACCCAGAAGATCCGGTTCACCTGCGCTTCGCTGACGCTATGCGCCTGGATCAGCGCCTGCTGGAGACCGAAATCCTGGAGGAGCGGCAGGATGCCGACGATCGGCATCACCATGGCGACCACGCCGAAATCGTCGGGCTTCAGGAGACGCGAGACGACGAGAAGCGTGGCGAATTGCAGCGTGATCTTGCAGATCTGGCTGACGGCGATGAAGGCCGTGCCGCTGATCGCGGTACGACGCAGATCGGCCGATGGTGCGCGATCCGACAGGTCCGTCTCGGCCTTGCTCAACGACTGCCGGCGTCCCGCATGCGGCGCACTCGATCCTTATGGATTTCGGAAGTTACGGGAAACAGTGCCGTCCGGCAAGGCGGCAGCCGTTTTGCGCCGTCCCGACCCCGCCACTTCCGACAGGTCGGTCGGCTTGGGACGGAAGCGCCGCCCCGGCCCCAGACCTGCAACGAGCCGGTTCCCAATCGTGCCAGTTGCTGCATTGCAAAATATCCTCAGCCTTCCGGAGGAGCAAACCAATTTGTTCGAAGGAGAATAAGTGGACTCTTCACGGCGTTCGGCCAAACACTTTGCCGGCGTACCCTATCCGTATATACCCGCCGATATTGCAAGCACGAACGATCTGCAACAGCTCGCGAACGCCCAATCAGGACCGCCGTCCGCCGCAGAGGTCCGGATCCGCGTCAGGCGGCGAGCCGGGTGGTGGAGCGTCGCAACGAGGGCGGCAGGGCACCGGACCATCTGCCGAGCGCGGTCAGGCAGGCACGGAGCATGCCGTAGGCGCGTGATTCGAGCCATTGCGCCGACACGTAGGCCGCCGCCAGCGACGAGACGATGGCCGCGAGCAAGGCCATGGCGGGCGGTGCCCCGAGTTCGTCCGCGGCGATCATCGCGGAGCCGCCGACGTGGTAATGCAGCAGATAGAGCGGATAGGTCATGATGCCGAGCAGCCGGATCGTCGGGCCGGCCTTCGGCGCGAGACGCACGATGGCCGGATTGAACCGCACGCTGGTCGCCATCGGCAGGACCATCGCCAACCACCACAGGAAGGGAACGAGCGGCTGGTCGCCCAGACCATAGCTGGGCCGTTCCGCGACGAGCGTCGCATCGATCTGGAACCAGGCCGTAGCGACGCAGAGGGCGCAGAGCAGGAGGCGCCCGGTGGTCGCGCCGAGCCGGCTGATCAGCCAGATGGCGAGGCCGGGGGCGAAGTAGCAGCCGTGCTGGAGGAGTAGAAGCTGCGTGATCCGTCCGGCCGTATCGGCCACGGTGCCGGAGGCGACCACCAGCCAATAGAGCGCGCTGACGCCGACCAGCACCCAGCCGAGGAGTTGGACGCGGCGGAACGAATCCGCCAGGAGCAGAAACGCGATCGCGGCGTAGAAGACGACTTCGATCCCCAGCGTCCAAATCTGTCCGGCGATCCAGGGACCCTTCGGCGCCAGAACCGCCGTCTTGGCCGCCAGCCAGACGACATTGGCGATCGGGCTTCCCCATGCGACGAGCGCGATCGCGCAGACCGGAATGCTGATCCAAAGGGCGGGGGCAAGCCGAAGCACCCGGCTGCGAACGAATCTCGCCACCGACGCGCCTTTGCTGGAGAAGGCGATCACGAAGCCAGACAGCACGAAGAAGACCTGGACGCCCACCCATCCGAACCACGAGACGGACCACCACGGCTGGAGGGATGACGCCACATCCATCTGCTCCCCGATCGCATAGTTCGCTATCGATCAGGCCTTGAAGCCGAGATGGTAGAAAAGCACCGCCATGGCAGCGATGAAACGGATGATGTCCAATTCGTAGACTGTCTTCGACACAGGCTGGGCAGGCGCATCAGACGGTCTGGTCAAAACGGCAACCTCGCGTCACGTCGATGTGATGCTTACTGTTTGGCTAAGGGGTTCTTGTCAACCGACCGTGCTCCGCCGGTCTCGATGATCGGCCACTCCGGTGCCGGCGTTCGAACGGCTCGGGCTTCGCGACGCGATCTCGAAAAGAGGACATCGGGAGCCAGGATTTTATGGACAATTCTCGACACCTGGGGAGGTCGTTCGAAATCAATTCGCGTAACAATGATCGGATCAGAAGAGATCCATCGTTCCCACTTGCTTGGACGCACGAGATGAGCCGCACCATCCATAGGCCGACTTCCATCGACCAAAGGCTTTACGAGGAGAGCAATTGGGACCAGAAGTACGACGACCGCGAACATACTCCGCGCCTTTTCGTGCCAAACCAGATCGAGCAGGAGTGACGCATCCCCCCGGCTCGTGCGGGTCTACGAAACGGCCAAGCAGCTCTTCCTCACGGTGGAGAACCGCCCGCTTCCCGCGACGATCGTGAAGGGCCTGTCGGACGACAAGGGGCACCTCCTCGTGACCGTATCGGGGGCGGGCTGGCAGGCCTTCCTGGCCCCGTTCTTCCAGCTCGTCTGGCGGGCGGAGAACGAAAAGCCCGATGCCGTCTCGTTCGAGATGTCTGCGCCGAATATATCCTGGATCTCGCCTCGAGCGGGCGCACGGCGCATCGGACAGGCGCCCTGTTCGTACGCACCACCGGCAGGTGGCTACGGCCCTTTTCCAGACGCCGGCCGGAAAGCCTTGGACGCGACATCCAACTCGGTCCGCGAAAGTCCCAGGTTTCGTCGTCGTTCTTCCTGCGGGCATACGCCCTTCACGGCCGGCGGACACGATCCGGCAACTGCATCGAATTTTAGATTTCCCTCTGACGGCTCGTCAGCACCCGTCGCCTATCATGATCGCATCGATAAACGGGGTCCGCCATGCTTCCCATCGCCGTTCGATCTCGCATGATCAAATCGATCTATTTCAGCCCGGAAGACGGCCGTCTTCGGCTTTGCCTGTCCAGCGGCGAGGAGCGCGTCTTTACCGACGTCTCGGTCGAAGCGGTGACCGAACTGGTCGAAGCCCCCTCGCCCGGACATCACTACGTTCAGAACTTCCGACACCAGCAACGGCGCGCCGCCTGACAGCGGCTCGTTTCACGAACGGTATCGTCGAGCCCGCTCGATCGATGCCTCGCGACGTCGTCATCGCTTCGCTAGGGGCCGACACGATCGTCGCCTTGCGGGAAGCCACCCTTACCGAGCCACGTCATGTTGCTGAAATCTCATCTGCGCCCGGTCGCTCCGTGGGAGACATGGTTCGCCTGGTTCCCGGTGATGGCGTTCACCGGCGACGCCCAGCGGCCCTATCGCCGGGTCTGGCTGGCGGACATCTGCCGCCGGCGCCACCACAGGGGAGACTGGCAGTACAAACTCCTGCTTGATCCCGCCTCAGGCTCCGAACTGCAGCCACAGGACGAAAGCCGTGAGCCACAGGATGGTGGAAAGGGCTAGCCCCGTGGCCAAGCCCCTGGCCGGCCCCCTCGCCGCTCGGTGCTGGCGGCGCTGGTGAATCTGCTTGGCTGATCTCGCGTGATGGATTGCCTGCGTCATGCGAACCTCCTGTCATAGAAATCACAAATTTCGAAAGAGGTTGCCTCTGCCATCCAGCTGGCCGAAGCTTTATAATGACTTGCCGGACGTAAGAGCCGGCAAGGATCGGGGGCGGTACGCCGATGACGCTCGGCAGGGCCGGCCCGCCGTCTTGTTCGCGACAAGGACCTATGGTTTACGCTCCGCAAGGTTCACGCTAGTGAGCGGTCGGCAAACCGAAGGGGGCACCGTGCGAGTTGAACTGTTGGGCGTTCTATGCGTTCTCGCGCTCTCGGGTTGCCAGATCGCGAGCAGCACCCATGAGGAACTCGGCGAGCCACCGGTTCGCCCCGCGCTGCCCCAGGTGGCCGCCCCGAGCGAGCCACCGCCTCCGGCCGCTACACCTTCCGACCCCGCGGACGCGCCGGCGTTCGAAGCGCCAGTGTTCGAGAATACCAAGGGCGAGAACCGGATGCTGCCGACGATGAAGGCGCTGTCGATCGTCGATCTCGATCCGATCCGCGACGCGCTGCTCCCCTCCAGGCAGGCGACCGCTGCCACCGTGCCCGTTTCGCCCGCCCCGGCCTTGGCCCCGACGGTCGGCTTCTACTGAGATCGCGACTCGGCCGAGAGGCTTTCAGCCCCAGGCCAGCGGAAGAGACGGCAGGGGGCCGCGCCCGTCATGGGACGCAGGGCTCGGAAGCCGCCGGTCCCCGCATCGCCCTTTGAAAAAGCCCTCGCGGGCCTTTCATCGCCGCTGGAAAGATGCATGCTCGGCGCGAGAGCCCAGCCCGCTTTCAGCGAAACGAAAAGGGGCGTCATGCCGGAATCCGACGGCCACGGTCGCGGCACGCAGTTCATCACGGTCCTCTACGTCAATCGCTCGGGATCGACGCTTTTCTCGCGACTTGTTAGCGAGCGTTTTCCCGGAGCGTGCATGTTCCCGGAACTGTCGTTCCCGCTTCATCTACTGGCCCTTCGCTCGCGCGGACACAGCGTGACCGGCCAGGCGCTGCATGAGCTGATCCGGCGCGATCCGCGGATCGAGGCGCTCGGCATTCCGGACGCCGAACTGAAGGCCGTCTGCGAGACCAATTCGTCCGACGACCTCGGCGCCCTCTTCGACGCCCTGGCGGGCGCCATGCGGGGCGGGCGCCCTCATCGCGTCGTGCTGTTCAAGCTGGAAACACTGCTTGGGATGGCCGGCGCGCTCGTCAACGCCTTTCCCGGCATCAAGTTCATCCATGTCGTGCGCGATCCCCGCGCGGTGGCGAGTTCGATGCTCCGCACGCCCGTGCCCGAAAAGCCGGGCTTCGACATGGCGCGGGGAAGCGCGGTGCACGCGGCGCGACACTGGCGCCGCTACATCCGGCAGGTCGAGACGCTGGCCGGGTCCGCCCCGGTCCTGACGATCGGCTACGAGTCGCTCGGCGCCGACTTGCCCACGGTAGCCGCCCGGCTGGAGGCCTATCTCAACCTGTCAGCCGAGGAGCCGGACGCGGCGCAGCGCTTGAACGCCTATGCCACCGCCGCCATCGACGCCAAGCTTCACCAGAACATCCACAAGCCCTTCATGCGCGACCGGGTTGACGGCTGGTCCGACGAGCTGTCGCCGCGCGACGTCTTCGTCATCGAGATGATCTGCCAAGCGGAAATGGCCGGGCTCGGCTACGAACCCGCCCGGCCCAGGATCGGCAATCGGCGGGTGGCGATGGCGTGGGCGCAGGCGCGCCACATGACGGCGACGATTCGGCACGCCGTCCTGACGCTGCGGCATTATATGAGACGCGAGGACGCGCTTCAGGCCCTAAAGCAGCGGGCACGACTGGCCCTCGCCCAGCGCATATCCAGGAAGGCGGCACCGAAGAACCTTTGAAGGCGGAGCGGTTTCGCGCTTCTAGTCCAAGGCGCCGAAGCGGGCGACGATCGATGCGATCGACCGTGTCCCGGAACGGATCTGGCGACGGCCGCCCGTTCCAAACGCAGACGTCCGACGCCCGGCCTTCGCCGGACGTTGGACCTGCAGCCTTCAGGATCGACGGGTGGTCCTCAGATGAGGAAGTCGGTCGTCGTCGTCGGCAGGACGCCGTCGATCACGAGCTCGGTGCTGATGATCGTGTGGTCGGAGAACTCGACCTCCGCAAAGACCTTGTTCGTGTCGCCGAGGATCGGCTTGAGGCTCGCCACGTCGAAGCGGATGGCCAGGCCGTTCGGCGTCTGGACGAAGCGATCGATGCCCAGGTCGCTGATCTCGACGCCGTTGACGAAGATGTCGACGTCGATCACGTCGGCGCGCGACAGAAGCGGCCTCATGATGGTGGAGCTGAACTGGTCCGTGGACGTGACCCGTTCCGCGCCGTCGGTATTGTCGATGATGTCGAGATACTGGAGCGGCACGGTGGGTCCGAGGCCGATCGCCGAGATCTGGGCACGGTAGTCGTTCTTCAGGATCGCCGCCTCGTCGGCGAAGCTGTTGACCGGGTTCGGCGCGCCGTCCGAAAGGAAGTAGACGTAGTTCCCTTCCGTCTTGTGCGGGTCCAGAATCTTCAGGCGGTCGATCACGGCCTGAAGCGCTTCCTCGTAGTTCGTGCCGCCGCCGTTATCGAGCGAGCGCAGGAAGTTGTCGATCGACGCGCTGCCGAGGTCAAAGGTGGTCGTCTTAAGGTTGGGGGTCGGGCCGGAGCTTACCCAGTCGGCCGGATCGGCCTTCGAGTTGAATGGCACGACGGTGATCGTCACGTCGTCCGGGTTGTAGCCGCTGTCGGTGATCAGCTTGTTCAGCTTGAGAAGACCGTCGATCTCGGCATCTAGGATCGTGTTGGCCCCGCCCTTTCCATTGAGGTCGCCGACGGCCGTGCCGCCGAACTTGTCATTGGTGCTGCCGGAGATGTCGACGACGTAGAAGAAGTTCTTCTTCACGCTTCCAACAGCGCCGAGGCTCAGATCGAGATCAATCTTACCATCGACGAAGCCGGTCTGCGCGGGTCCCGTCATCGACAGCGTCGTCGGCGCGCCGCTCTTGAGGGCGACGGTCTGGAACTGGGTCTGGAGCGGGGAGACGAAGAGGCCGGCGCCCTCGACATGGATGGTCGCGGTCGCAGTGCTCGTGCCCCCGAAGCCGTCGGCTACCTTGTAGTCGAACGAGACGTCCGCGGCCTGGCCGGTCGAGAGCTTGGCGAAGGTCGTGCCGGGGTCGAACACGACTCGGCCCGACGCGTCGATGCTGATCGTGCCTTCCTTGGGCTGCGACAGAATCTGGACCGCGAGGGGGCCGCCGTCGATGTTGGTGTCGTTGGCGAGCACGTCGAGCGTCACGCGGCCCTCGTCGGCGACGGTGAACGCGTCGTCCTTGGCGACGGGCGCGTCGTTGGTGCCGACGATCTTGAACTCGACCACCTTCGTAGTGCCGTCCACGGACGTGACGGTGAAGCTGTCGACCTTCACCTCGCCTTCCGCCAGATGCTGGACCAGCGCGTTCTTCACGGCGTAGTCGTACTCGCCGTTCGCCTCGAGGACCAAGCTTCCGAGATTGCCGGAGGCGCCGGTCACGACGGTCGAGAACGCCGCTTCGCCCTGATCGACGTCCGAGATCGAGATCGTGCCCTTGGAGACCAGGTTGCCGTCGACGACGTCCTTGTCTTCAACGAGCGTGGCGGACGCATTGCCGATGATCGCAGCGTCGTTGGTGCCGACGACCTTAAACTCGACCATCTTGGTCGTGCCGTCGACGGACTTGATGGTGAAGCTGTCGACCTTGACCTGGCCTTCCGCCAGATATTGGACCTGCACGTTCTTCACCGAGTAGGCGTATTCGCCGTTCGCCTTGAGCACCAAGGTTCCGACGTTACCGGAAGCGCCGGTGACGGCGGTCGAGAACTCCGCCTCGCACTGGTCGAGATCCGAGATCGAGATCTTGCCCTTGGCGACCAGGTTGCCGTCGGCGACGTTCTTGTCCTCGACGACGATGGCGTTGGTCACGTTGCCGATGACCGCCGCGTCGTTGGTGCCGACCACGGTGATGGCGACCTTCGCGACGTCGCAGTCGCCGTCCGCGTCCGTCACCTTGTAGGAGAAGTAGACGGTCGTCTTCTCGCCCGCCCGAAGGTAGTCGAAGCTGTTGCCGGCCGTGAACTCGAACGTGCCGTCCGTCTGGAAGTTGAGCTGGCCGGCGCTGGGCTTGTCGAGAAGCACGACGTTGCGGACCAGATCGGGCACGGAGTCGTTGGCGACGACGGAGCCGCGCACCGACGTGTTTTCCGTCACGGTGAAGCTGTCGTCACGCGCCCGGACGGCGTCGTCGGCGAGCGAGAGCTCGCGGCCGTCCACGATGATCTTGGCCTTCTCGATACTGTCGATGTCGAGGTTGAAGTTGTTGAACGAGAAGCTTTTGCAGCTGTACGAGCTATCCAGATAGCTCTTGAGCCGCGCCATGTCGGACTGGACCGTGCTCGACATCCACTGTTCGCGCGTGAACTCGAGGGTCAGCGTATCGCAGCCCCAGCCGCCGTCGATACTGTACTTCTTCGACTGCGAGTTCGTCATGTTGTAGGTGAAATTGTCATCCCACCAGGAGCCGTTAACGAAGACGCGCTTACCTAAGTTAATCGTGCTTCCAAACATGACGCTTCACCAACCCGATCAGTTTTAACAGTTGATAATGGCTAACGGTTTATTAATCCAAGGTTGTTCATAACGGACGCCATCGACTCGCGTCAATATGAAAGACGATGAACTTTTCTTATTAGGATTTGCATTTATCTAAATTGGAAACGGATGCTTCGAAAGCTATAATTATAAAATTTTACACAATTGACATGTGGCGCTTCCCGTCGATTTGCGAAACGACGCTACGGAAACAGGGGAACGGGCAGGAGGCGGGTTCGGCGGTGCCGGTCGGCGACCGGGAAACCCGCGATGCCGAAGACTGCGCAAACACGTCAAGCGCCTGAAATCATGGCATCGTCCGCCGGGAGCGGCGTCCTTTCAGGGCGTGCGGGCGCTCGACCTGAGCGGCGACGGCACTCGGGAAGCCCGATTGCGCGGCACGAGACCGTGTGGGATCGGTGAGTCGTAAAGGTCCGCAGGCACTGGTCCATGCGCACGCTTCGAGGACGAACGCCTGCACGCTCCGCTGGTGGCGGACGCGTCCAACGTTAAGGTTGACACTGGAAGGGCTGCTGGGCGGGGCTTGGGAGGCAGGAATCGGCGGCTGAAGCGAAGCGCTCAAGCGACGGGCGGCGTCGATCGGAGATGTCGTCGGACGTGGCGCGGCCGGCCCGATTCGGGAAGTCCGACGAAGCTTCTTTGGGGCGCCGCTCCCTTGGCGCAGGCGGCAAGGTCATCGGCCCGCCGACGCGGCGATCTCGCGCCCGTGTTCCCGGCAAGGGCCGACCGAGTCGCTCGGAGTGCTTGATGGATTTCGGATGCAGGGGGCCGACGACGACGGCAGGCGGCCCTACTCGCGTCGCGCACAGCCTATGCCGCGTTCAAGGCCATGCGACGATGGCGGAGGGCGAGGCCAGGAGAGTGAACGGATCGATCCCTCAGGGTTCCGTTGGGGCGCTGTATAGGCTCGTCCGAGATCGTCTTCAGGCCGGCTGCCGGGTTTTCGGCCGCTCGCTGGGTTACGCCTGAGGCAAGCCGCCGGCTTCACTTTCCTGTGAACCTCCGATGCGCTCCTGCATCGGCGGTGCCCGGCGCCTCGCGCCGGGCTGGCTCTGAGCCTCTAGCGGAACGCGCGGTTCAGCTGGTCCGTCAGCGGCTTCGACAGATAGGAGATGATCGTGCGCTCGTTGGTTTGGATGAACACTTCGAGCGGCATGCCCGGCACGATCTGGAGCGAGCCGAGGCGGTTCATCTCCTCGTGCGACACGCTGATGCGCGCGGTGTAGAAGCTCGCCCCAGAGCGTTGATCGCGTTCGAGGTCGGGCGAGATGCGGCTCAGCGCTCCGTTGATCACCGGCGTGGTGCCGCGGTCGAAGGCGGAGAAGTGGATCTCAGCCTTCTGTCCGGGGAACACCTGGTCGATGTCGGTCGGCCGGATGTGCACCTCGCCGACGAGCGCGTCGTTGCCTGGCACGATCCGCATCAGCACCTCGGCCGGCTGGACGACCCCGCCCACGGTGTGGATCGCCAGTTCGTGCACGGTGCCGCTCTGGGGCGCGACGATGACGCTACGCAGCTTGGACTCCTGCGCGATGATCCGGCGCTCGGCATATTCCGAGACTTCCTGCTGCGTCTGCGCGATCTGGTCGGTGAGCTCGGCGCGAAGCGACTGGTCGACCTGGAGGATCTGAAGTCGGATCTCGGAGACCCGTCCCTTGTTGGAGGCGATTGCCGAAACGAGCGCGGCGCGGCGCCCCTGAAGCTGCGTGAGGCTGCGCTCGACTTCCGAAAGGCGCTCGTAGGCGATGAGCTTACGCTTGAAGAGGTTGCGCAGGCCGTTGACCTCGTTCTCGGTGAAGGCCAGCTCGTCCGAGGCGGCGGCGAGCTGGGCTTCCTGGCCTCTCGCCTCTTCCTCGGTCTGGCTGATGCGCTCGCCGAGCTGCTCGCGCTGCCCTTCGCGGCTTTCCCGCCGCAGTTCGAACTGGCGCCGCTCCACGTCTAGGAAACGGTCCGTGTGCGGCTCGAGCGCGTGCATCTCGGGGGTCACGCCCGGAAACGTCAGCTCGGTGAGCCCGTCGCGCTCGGCGATCAGACGGTCGAGGCGTGCCTGCTTCTGGACGAGGCTGCTGGTCGCCGCGCGAAGCTGCGCGTCCGCGACCACCTGGTCGAGGACGACGAGCGTCTGGCCTGCCTTGACGACGTCGCCGTCGGCCACCAGCAGCTCGCGCACGATGCCGCCCGTCTGATGCTGGACGGCCTTCGGGCCGGTCTCGACGACGATGACGCCCGAGCTGACCACGGCGCCGGCGATCACCGTCTTGGTCAGGAACACCGCAATCGCGGTGGTGAAGCCGAGGGTGATCAGGACGGCACCGCGCATGCTGCGGCGCAGCCGCTGGTAGCTGCCGGTGTTCCCCGCCTCCACGACGTCGAGCGACGCCAGCGGCTGTTCCTGCGACGACAGGCGCGAGACCGAACCTCCCGACTTCGTGGTGGCGATCTGGGAACCGGTGTCGCGGGCGGGCAACTTGTCGTCCATGATGACCCTCAGGCAGCCGTGACGGCGGGGACGGGCGTGGCTGCGGGGACCGGCGCGGGAGCGGGCGCCGGGCGTACCAGCATGTTTTCCAGGATCTCGTCGCGCGGCCCCATGCGCAGGACCCGCCCCTCCTGCATGACCATGACCTGGCTGACGGCGGCTAACGCGCTCGGACGGTGCGCGACGATGACGACGATGCCGCCCCTTTCGCGCGTCGCCATCATGGCGTTCTGCAGCGCCGCCTCGCCGTCCTGGTCGAGATTGGAGTTCGGCTCATCGAGCACCAGGAGGAACGGGTTGCCGTAGAGCGCGCGCGCCAGGCCGATGCGCTAGCTCTGGCCGCCCGACAGTCCGCTTCCGGTCTCGTCGATCATCGTGTCGTAGCCGTCCGGCAGACGGGCGATCATCTCGTGGACACCGCACAGGCGTGCGGCGGCCACGACGCTCGCAGGCTCGGCGTTCGGCTCGAAGCGGGCGATGTTCTGCGCGATCGTCCCCTCGAACAGCGCGACGCGCTGGGGAAGATAGCCGAGGAACTTTCCGCGTTGCGTGGACGCCCACTGACTCGCGAGGCTTCCGTCGAAGCGCACCGTGCCGTTCTGCGGCGGCAGGAGGCCGACCAGGGCGCGCACGAGCGTGGACTTGCCCGAACCCGTGGCGCCGATGATGCCGAGCCCCTCGCCAGCACGCAGGCCGAACGAGACGTCGCGCACCACCAGCCGGTTGACGTTGAACGGGGAGAGCGACACGTTCTCGCAGGTCAGGGTCCGCGTCGGGTTGGGAACGGTGAAGCGCGCGGTCTCCGCCGGATGCTCGCGCAACAGCTTGTCCAGGCGGGTCCGGCTCTGCCGGGCGTTGACGAAGGATTTCCAGTGCTGAATCGACAGCTCGATCGGCGCGAGCGCGCGGGCCGACAGGATGGAGCTGGCGATCATGATGCCGCCCGTCGCGTCCTGGTTGATGACGAGATACGCGCCCAGCGCCAGCACGAAGGACTGAAGCATCATGCGGAACGAGCGCGACATCGAGCTCAGGAGGGTCTGGATGTCGGACAGGCCGCGGCTTGTCTCGACGATCCTGTCGCCGACCTTGCGCCAAGACGAAGACATGGCCAGCGTCATGCCCATGGACTGCAGCGTCTCGGCATTGGTCTGGCTGGCCTGCATCAGGCTCGACCGGCGGCTCATCGCATCGTGCAGGTTCTGCGAGGGACGCTTGTTCAGCATCTCGCTCGCGATCGTCAGCGCGATCAGGAAGAGCGCGCCCACGACAACCGCCGTGCCGATCGCCCAGTGGAACGCGAAGCAGATGCCGATGTAGATCGGAATCCAGGGAAGGTCGAATAGCGCGGTCGGACCCATCGACGACAGGAACGAGCGCAGCTGATCAAGATCGCGGACCGCTCCGCCCGCCTCGTTGCTTCCGGCGGCCGCGCGGCGCACGAGAAGATCGTAGGCCCGCCCGTTCAGCGATTCCTTGATTACCAGTCCGACGCGCGTCAGCATCCGGCCGCGTGCGATGTCGACGAAGGCCTGGAAGATGTAGACGACGATGACGATCAGGCCGAGGGCGATCAGAGTCGGGACGCTGCCGCTGGGAATGACGCGGTCGTACACCGCGAGCATGAAGATCGAGCCCGTCAGCGCCAGGATGTTGGCCACGCCGCTCAGGAGACCGACAGAAAGAAACGCGCTCCGGCACTGGCCGAGGCATTTGGAAATCTCTGATTCCATCGAGTCTGAGCCCGTTCCACTTACGGAGCGCAGCCGGCGAACTCCGGCTCGCCGACCCGCTCCAGCTCGTTGTTCTGTTGCCTTGTCCGGCGGCGAAGCGGCCTCGCTTCGCAAAGGAAACGCTCCAGCCGCTCGCATCCTATTGGGGAGGGCATAAAACTTCCCTAAGGAAACTGCAATCAGACGACGTATAGCAACTTGATAATAGTCCTCCGACAACCGGCCTCTATCGAAGCATCGTGCCGGAAACATGGCGCCGCGAAAGCGCCGGCGCCGTGGATTGCGGCGGCGGGCTCAGCGCCGGTGCGCCGCCCCGCTGGCGCAAGGTATCGCCCCGGATTCCGATGGCCATGAGGAGCCCGAACTGGAAGGCCCAGAAGGCGCCGAAGTCCGCGCTGGTGCCCACGAGCAGGTTAACCGTGAACAGCGGCAGGAAGGCCCAGCGGACCGCGCTGACGATCGCCGTCCCTTCGCTGTCGGACGGATGGGCCCTGCGGGCCAGGAGTTGCAGCAGGAAGCCGTAGAAAAGGAGGGCGCCCACCACGCCGGTGCTGCTGAGCACCGCGACCAGCGCGTTCGAGGGACGCGTGGAGCCGACGCCGACGCCGATCCCGTAGGTATCGATCATCGCCTGCAGCGAGACCGCGGTCCACATGTTGCGCTCCTCGAAGGAATGCGACGTCGTCTTCTGCAGGACCATTCGGTCGAACATCGCGGTGATCGGGTCGAGCAGCGACGGGGCGACGAAGATGACGGCCAGAAGCGCGAAGACGCCGCCGAAGGCCAGCCAGAACTCCGGCACCAGCCCCCGTCCCCGACGCGGGTCCCGGCCCGAGGAGTAGGCGCGCCAGAACCATTCGCCCCCGAGAAGGCCGAGAAGCATGACCAGCGCGACATAGGTCGACGAGGACGTCGACAGCCAGCAGAACAGCGTGAGCCCGCCGATGAGCGCGAAGAAGATATGGCTGGGAACGAGCCGTCCGCTGACCCAGTGCCGCAGGAAGACCAGCATGCACAGGAAGTTCAGGCAGAGATTGCCGTAGGTCGAAGCCTCCGGCATCAGGCCGATGACCCTCTTGGCGCCGAGCACTTCGACGTCGGTCAGAAGCGCGTAGGTCGCCGTGCGGAACGGCTCCAGGAGAGGGGTGATTGGGGCGTACTGGCTGGCGAAGTCCAGAAAGCCCGTGCCGACCGCCACGCAGCCGCCGACGAAGAGGCCCATCAGCGCGTGGCGCCTCAGGCTCTCGTTCTGCAGGAGGCGTGCGAAGGCGACGACGGTGATGACGGAAATCGTGAGATAGGCGAGCTGCGAGATGTTCTGCGGCGTCGGATACAGCGGATAGGAGGCATTCAGCGTGCCGCGCACGGGAATGATCTCGATCTGCCCGATGAAGATCCTCGGCATGAAGATCGTCGTCAGCGTCGCCACGACCCAGAACAGGAAGAGCAGCAGGCCGCGCTTCGGCATCAGCGCGCTGGCGATGGTGAAGTTGAGGCCCTTGAGATGTGCAAGGGTCCGCAGGGCGATCAGCAGCGCCACGATCGGCGTCGGGGTGAAGGTAAGGCCGGCGGTCATCGCGGGCGGAAGAACCGCCATGGAGCCGAACGACATGGTGCCGAAGAAGAGATAGATGAGGACCGGCCGCGGGCTGAACAGGCCCCAAATCGCCAGGATCCAAAAGATCGCGATCGGAATCACGAACATCGCCAGCTTATCCCTTGGCAAGGCAGCCCGGCCGGTCCACGGCCCGTGCGGGGCGCGCGAACTCGCGCCCGGACCCCATGCCGATCGCCAGTCGGCATGCTATCCGATTGCTGCGTCAATTGAAACGCATCGTTTGAAGGACCGGCGGCCCCTCCCGGCTCATTCGCCGGGAAGGGTGTCCTGCTCCTTGGCGGCCGGGGCGATCGACATGCCGCCGCGCGAGGCGTGCAGGGCCGACTCGATCAGCGCGATCATGTTCCTGCGGAACTTCTCCGGCCCGAAGGTCTCGGCATGCGCGCGGATGGTCTGCGGGTTGAACCAGCCCTGCGAGGCTTCGAAACGGTCGATCGCGTCGTTCAAGGAATCGATCGTCTGCGCCTTAAAGCGCACTCCCGTCTCGGGCGTCACCGTTTCGCGGGCGCCGCCGGAATCGAAGGCGATCACCGGCGCCCCGGCGGCCATCGCTTCCACCGGCAGGATTCCGAAGTCTTCCTCGCCGGGGAAGATCAGGGCACGGCAGCGCTGCAGATGATCGCGCAGGACCGGGAAGGATTGGTAGCCGGTGAAGACGATGTTGGACCCGGCGATGCGCTGCAGGCGCTCGCGCTGCGGCCCTTCGCCGATCACGATGAGGCGGCGCCCGGACTTGGTGAAGGCCTCGACGGCGATGTCCACCCGCTTGTAGCCGACGATCTGCCCGGCGCAGAGGTAGAAGTCCTCGCGCGGCTGCTGCCAGTCGAAGTCCTGAACCGCCACGGGCGGATGAACCACCATGCTGTCGCGCCGGTAGAACTTGCGGATGCGCCGCCCGACATGGGCGGAATTGGCGGCGAAGGCGTCGACGCGCGCCGAGGTCGTCACGTCCCAGATGCGCAGGAGCGGCGCGAACAGGTTCATCATGAAGCGGCCGACACGGCCGAGATCGCCCTGGTAGACGTGGAAGTGGTCCCAGATGTAGCGCATCGGCGAGTGGCAGTAGCAGATGTGCAGCGCGTCGGGGCGGGTGATGACGGCCTTGGCCGGGCCGGACTCGCTGGAGATCACCAGATCGAACGCCTGGAGGTCGAACTGCTCCAGCGCGAACGGCATGAGCGGCAGCATCTTGGTGTAGTTGCGGCGGGCCGTCGGGATGCGCTGCAGGAAGGACGTGTGGATGGTCTTGCTCTGGAGGAGCGGCGACAGCTTCTCGCGGTCGCAGACGAGCGTAAAGATTTCCGCGTCGGGGAACATCCTGCACAGTTCCTCAACGACCTTCTCGCCGCCGCGCATCGTGACAAGCCAGTAGTGAACGATCGCGACCTTCACGGCCTCTCCTCTATGATGCCGACATCGTCTGGGGACCCGTCCGCGCCCGCCGGCTGGCGGCGGGGACAACGGGCGCGTAGCGCCTAGCGCTTCTTGGGGGTGGGCTTGGGAACAGGCTTGGACGCGGTGTTCGAGGCGGTCTTGGCCTCGGCCGGAGCGGACGCCTCGCGCGCGGCACCGGAAGCCGCCGGCACGTCGTTCAGCCTCACCACGACCGTGTCGCCGGGCATGACGGCCGTGTCGAGCGTGGCGGCGACGACGCCCTGCGTTTCTCCGCGCACGAGTTCCACGGTCGGCTCGGAGTCGCGGGGCTGGAAGAACTGAAGGCGCTGGCGCAGCCGCTCGAGTTCGGCCTGCGTCGACAGGAGATCCAGCGACGCCTGCTTCTGGTTGGCGAGGTTCTGCATCCGGCGATCGGTCGAGGCTTCCTCGTAGGAGCGGCGCATCTCGACGAGCTCGCGGTCGAGGCGGGCGACCTCGGCCGATGTGTCGAGCGCGCGGCTCGCCACGAGAAAGACCAGCCGCTGCGCATCGTTCAGGCGCCCGACCTGCACGAGGCCCTTGGAGAAGAGCGCTTCGACGCGCTCCAGTTCCTCGTGATAGGAGCGGTTCTCCTCCTCGAGGTTCTTCTGCGATTCGGCCAAGAGTTCGGACCGCTTCTCGATGGTGAGGATGCCCTGCGAGATCGTGTTCCGGTGCTCGGTGAAGTCCTGCCGGCGCGTGTCGAAGAGGTCCTGCTCGCTCTGCCGCAGGGCCGCGCGCTTTCCCGCGTCCAGCCCGTTGTCGGGCACGGCGTCGAAGGCGGGAGCTTCGGCCTCGGCGAGTTCGGCTTCGATCCGGGCCGCCTGGAAGCGCAGGGACGTCTCGCGTGCGAGAAGCGCCAGCTCCTGCTCCTTGGCGCCCAGAAGTTCAAGGGACGGATCCTGGCGCGTGCGGAAGGGGCTCGCCCCGCCCGCCACGGAGATCGCCTGGCGGACCGTCATGCCGGGCCGGAAGGGTTGCGCGCCGGGCGTCAGGATATCGCCGGACATGAACACGGGGCGATATTCGGCGATGTCGAGGACGATCGCCTCGGGAAAGACGGCATCCCAGACCGCGCGCCCGTTCTCGTCCCGCCCGATTGGGAAGGACCCCACCTTCAGGCGGCCAACGACGGCCTGACGGAGCTCTTCGAGCGTCAGGCCGCCTGCCTCGAAGCGGCCGCCGACCGGCACGTTGATCTGGCCGCCGAGATCAATCACCAGGCGCTCGCTGATCGGGTTGGCGCTCAGGATCGAGAACTGGAGGACGTCGCCCGGCTGTAGACGATAATCTTCCGCGAAAGCCGGCCCCGCGAAGAGCAGGGCGACAAACCCGGCAAGCGGAAACAGTCTTTTGAGATGGCGCATCGGACGTCCGTGGCGGAACATGATCGTATCATATCTCCAGCTTATATTGCGCTGCAAGATGAAATCCTCCCGCCGCTCAACGGAAAGAACAGCCATTGGAGCGCTAGATCCTACGTGATCTGGAGGAATGACTACAGCTTCATGACCTTTTCGGGATCGATCCTGCTGCGCGCCACGTCCATCAGGGCCAGGAGATTGCCCTTCAACCGGCCGACGCGGTCGATTCGCGGTTCGGGCCTGATGCTGCGCACTAGGTTGGAGAGGAGGTTCTGGCGCATCAGCCGATAGGCGAGGTGACGCGGGATGCTGCCCTTGCGCAGGAGATATACGGGGTTGGCGATCTGCGAATAGCCCAGCCGCCGCCCCGATGTGCGTCCGCCCTTGACCCCCATATGGACACCGACGAACGCGTCGCTCTTCACCAGCTTTCCGCGCTTGGCGAGGCGATGGGTGAAGTCGATGTCCTCGAGCCAGCCGTAAAGGGGAAGCCGTTCGTCAAACTCCATCCCGCCGCAGGCGGACAGCCGCACGGTCATGTTGCAGCCGTACAGGGCCTCGATCGGCCGCTCGCGGCATTCCGCACCGGCGGCGTACCCCTCGGCGAGCCGCACCGCCTCGCCGAACGTGATGGCCTCGCCATGGATGCCGTCGGCGATCAGCATGCCGGTCGCGCCTGCCAGATCGGGGTCCGAATCGAAGCGTGTCTCGATCGCGCGGAGATAATCGCGATGGGGAACGAAGTCGTCGTCGAAGAAGACGAGGATGTCGGCCCGTCCGGCGACGTGGGCGAGGGCGCGGTTCCGCTGCCGGCACAGGCCGGCCTGCCCGAAGATCGTCTCGATCTGCGGCGCGATGCGCTCCAAGCCCTCGACGTCCTTGTCCGAGACGGCGGAAACGACGATGCCGTCCGCCGGCCGGGATTGCCAGCCCAGCCATTCCACGACGCGCGCGACGGTTTCGGGCCGGCCGATGGTAGCGATGGCAACGAAGATGCGGGTCACGTCGGGCCCTTTGATCCGTTCGAACAAGCGGTCATGCGAACTCTCGGGCAAGTCGGACGCGAACGCGGCCGGCCGGCTAGAGCATGGTGCCTTGAGTAGCGAGGAACACGCTGCTGCGGGCGGCCTCGACTATCACAATCCTCCGGTGGTTGAGAAGCATCCTTCTCCCTACGACGTACGCCCTTGCTTCCCGCACTTGACGGCGCCTCCGGCCGACGCGAAGACATTCGGCGAACCGAGCGGCAGCCGAATTCTATGAGACGTGTGCTCCAGCGCTTCAATCCCTTCGCACAAGCCGCGCGGGGCTCGCAGAAGTGGCGGAGCCGCCCCGTGCTCCCCAGCGATCCCGACGTCATCTACGCGATCGGCGACGTTCACGGCTGTCTCGGCGCTCTCCTGGACTTGGAACGGGCCATCGTGAAGGACAGCGCCCGTTGGCCCGGCTTCAAGCTGATCGTCATGCTGGGCGACTATGTAGATCGGGGACCGGAAAGCGCCGGCGTGTTGGCGCATCTGTCGAAGGGGCCGCCGGTAGGCTTTCGGCGCGTCTGCCTCTGCGGAAATCACGATGATCTCTTCCTGCGGATATTTCAGGAACCCTCCTCGCTCCACGCTTGGCTGGATATCGGCGGATCGAAGACGCTGCAGTCCTACGGCATCGATTTCCCGCAGCTACAGCAAGAGTTGCGCAATGGTTCGGTCTGGGCGACCGACTTCATTCGTTCGACCGTGCCGCCTGAGCACCTCCATGGCCTCGCTCGACTTCCAGTAAGCTTGACAACCCCCACTTGGTTTTTCGCGCATGCCGGTGCGCGTCCTGGCATTGCTTTAGAGCGTCAGACGGATGAGGATCTGATGTGGATCCGACGAGAGTTTCTGGAAGCGCCCGCGGGCTCCTTCGACCGTATAGTGGTTCATGGCCATACACCGACTGCTGTCCCTTACTATGACGCCTTCCGGATTGGGGTAGATACTGGCGCCTTCGGCGGCGGCAGACTAACAGCAGCACGCTTGACGCGCGATGCAGTGTCATTTCTCCACATCGATGCCTAAATATATGATCCAAAATGACCTGATAGATGCTTTATTTTTGCCTTAGAGGGGAAGATTTATAAATATCGGTATTCGGAAATTTATTCAGGAACGAAGAGATCGAATCTACCACAGCCGCGGATTATTTTATAGGGATCAGAGTTTTTGCTATTCAATGACTCCCTCCATTGACAGAGGGGGGGCTGCGAAGGGGCGGGGGTTATCGATTGATCTCCGGCATCGAGCTTTGCAGACGCTTCGTGATGGTGCCCAGATGTACCCGGTGGCCGAGCGGTTTGAGATTACGATTGCCTTGCCTGGGTGTTCGCGCTTGCAGGATCGGCAGGCTGCAGCGAAGTAATGCCGATGGACGTGGACGATTGCTTAAGTCGCATCGATGAGGAGGCCACGTTCCTGCAAGCTTATGTGTTTAGAGCCCGTCCGGAAAGGGTTGAGTGGCCGGCGTCCGGCTGATTCCGTGGAGGTGTTCGAAGCCTTCCTTGGAGCCAGGCATGTGGACGCCAGCCACCCGCGCCCAGCATAACAGAGACCATCTTCGCTATTCGAGCGATCTGACCGACGCTGAATGGGCGTTGATCGAACCCGTGCTGCCGAAGGCGGCCGCAACCGGTCGGCCTCGAGCCTGGCCGATGCGCGAGATCGTCAACGCGGTTCTGTTCATCCTGCGTTCCGGCTGCCCGTGGCGCATGCTGCCGGACCACTTTCCGCCGCGCAGCACGGTCTGGGACTGGTTCCGCCGGTTCCGTGACGAGCGCCTGTTCGAAGGTCTGGGCCATCGTCTGGTTCTGGCCGATAGGGAGCGATGCAGCCGCCCAGCCTCGCCCAGCGCGGCGGTCATGGACAGCCAGACCGCACGGACCTGCGAGAGCGGCGGGCCGCGCGGTTACGACGGTGCCAAGCGCATCGTCGGTCGCAAGCGCCACGCGCTGGTCGATACCGACGGCCGATTGCTGACGGTCGTCGTCGGCGCAGCGTCGGTTCAGGACCGTGACGGCGCCGGTCCGCTTGCCCGCGCCTCGCGTCACCGCTTCCCTTTCGTCGAGCGCATCTTCGCCGATCGAGGCTATCAGGGCGAAAGGGTTCGGCGAACCAGCCCGGTGCCGGTCGAGATCGTGCGACCAAGACCCGGCCAGATCGGCTTCGCTGTGCAGCCAAGGCGCTGGGTGGTCGAGAGAACCTTCGCCTGGCTAGGCCGCAATCGGCGGCTTTGGAAGGACGCTGAGACGACAATCGCCTCCTCGACTGCTTTCCTTCACGCTGCAGCCGCAAACGTCCTCATTCGCCGCATCGCCTCGGCAGAATGAGTTTCCAGACGGACTCTTAGGTGTTTGATCCCAGGGTTTGATGGTGTGATCCTTTCCGTAGAATGGAAGGAGGCCCTATGGGACAGGTTCGTCACGGCAGCGCCACGACCACGCACGCCGTCCGAGCAGCCATACAGTGATCGCTTGTTTTCCTCGCGACGCTGAGCCGGGAGCTCGGCATCAATCCGAAGACGGTGGCCAAGTGGCGCAAACGTCAGACCCTGGAGGACAGGAAGACCGGACCGAAGGAGCCGCGTTCGACGACATTAAGCGAGGCCGAGGAGGCGATGGTCGTGGCGTTCCGCCGGCAGACGCTGCTGCCACTGGATGATTGCCTCTACGCCTTGCAGCCGGCGGTCCCGCATCTGACCCGGTCAGCGTTGCACCGGTGCCCGGAGTGGGCCCCTCGGGCCGGACAGGATCAGGTGCTTTCTTTGACCGTCCGGCGATCGTGTTGAATCTCGAACTGCACGGGGCTGAGATAACCGGGGGCTGAATGGAGGCTTCGGTAGTTGTAGATCCCGTCTATGAAGCGAGGAAGGTGCTCGACGACATCGGCGAAGGTTTCGAAGGCCATCGGGTAGACGCCCTCGACCTTCAGCGTCTTCATGAAGCTTTCCGCCTTTGCGTTGTAGTACGGGTTTCCGCGCCGTCCCATCGAGCCGACAAGACCATAAGCCAAGAGGAGTTGCCGATAGGACCCGGCCGCATATTGCGAGCCGCGATCAAAGTGATGAAGACAGCCAGGCGGCGGTTTGCGGCCTTCGACCGCCACGTGGAGAGCGGCCGACGTTAGCCGAGCGTCGATGGAACGGCTGATGGCGTAGCCGACGACACGGCGCGACCAGGCATCGAGCACCACCGCGACGTAGGCGAACCCGCTAGGGATCGTGACATAGGTTATGTCGGCGACCCAAAGCTAATCGGGGCCGTCCGGCACCACCCCGACAGTCAGGTTTGGGAAGATCGGCTGATCGTGATCGCTGTTCGTCGTCGTCGCGAACCTTCGACGCATTCGAGGCTGAAGGTCGTGTTCGCGCATCAGGCGACGGATCTTCTTGTGGTTGACGATCAGCCTCCGGCACGAAGAGCGGCACGGACACGACGCCAGCCGTAATGCTCGAACTCCTCGCAGATGGTGCCGATCACCTCGACGACCGCGGTGTCGTCGGAGCGACAGGCGGGTTCATCGTAGGAGGTAGAGCGCGGCAGATCCATCAGCCGGCATCCTTCGGCAACCCCGATGCCCGCGGGCCGGCAATGGCGGACATGGTCCCGCTTCTCGACGATGCTCCTGGTCGAAGAGCCCCTTTTGGAAACTCCAGCTCGAGCGACTGTTTGCCTACAAGGCGCTCCAAGGCCGCAATCCGTGCTTCGTAGTCCTGGAGAAGATCGGCGGCGAGAATATCCTCGTCCAGTGCTCCTGCCTGAAACTTCTCCACCCAGATCCGGATCAGGTTACGAGAAACGTCGTGCCGCTTCGAGAGCCCGTGCAGGGTCTCGCCGAGAAGGTACTCCTGCGCCACCTGCCGTTTGAACTCGACGCTGTGGGTGCGATGCTTGGTCATGGCCTTCATCCTCTAAAAGCCCGTCAGCACGGTCAATTACGAGACGCGATCCTGTCCGGCTCGAGGGGCCCCACTCCATTAGTCCGGTATTTTTGAACTCCGTTCCCCTGCTGTCACGTCCGCATAGGCGAAGTGCGACGTGTCGGGGTCGCGCAGGATGTCAGGTGTCAGAAGGGGGCGCTTGACCATGGTCGGCTCCGGGATCGTTCGAGGCATGCGGCGCTACGCCGATCCCAAGGGGATCGTCGCGATGGTTCAGCGCCGTATGGTCATCGTCCTGATCATGCCGGAGCCCTATCTGGGAGCGGATGAGCGTGTCGATTGAAATCGTAGCAGGCGGTTACGAAGGCGTAAACGACCGCAACTTCGGCGGGCCGAGCGGCAATGAAAGCCTTTGGTGGCGGTTGCTACCTAATGGCGAACTTTTCAAAGGGCAGACCATTCGCCAGCGAGCTGGCCGCAACCGTCCTGTTCTAGCTATCAGCTATCAGCTATCAGCTATCAGCCTAGTTTAGTCAGATTCAAAAGGGTAGATAAATATGACAGAGAGTTCCCCGAGTTTCCTAGTTCATCCCGTCGTGATCGCCGGCGGCTCGGGAACGCGGCTCTGGCCGGTGTCGCGCGACACGATGCCCAAGCAGTTCGTCTCGCTTCTGGATTCCGGCCGCTCGACCTTCGAGGAGACGATCCTGCGCGTGTCCGGCCAGGGCTTCGCGCGCCCCGTCGTCGTCACCCATTCCGACTTCCGCTTCGTGGTCGCCGAGCAGCTCGCCGGCCTCGGGGTCGAGGCCGACATCGTGCTCGAGCCGGAGCGCCGCGATTCGGCGGCAGCCATCGCCGTCGGTGCGCTGATCGCGGCCGGGCGTGACGAAGACGCCGTCTGCCTGGTGCTCGCCGCGGACCATCTGATCCCCGACGGCGACCTCTTCACCGCCGACTGTCAGGAGGCCGCCGCGGCCGCGGCCGGCTTCGAGCGCATCATGCTCCTCGGCATCGAGCCGACCGGCCCGTCCACCGCCTACGGCTACATCGCGCCCGGCGCCCCGCTCGGCGACAGCGGCGCCTTCACGGTCGAGCGCTTCGCCGAGAAGCCGAACCGCGAGACGGCCGAGACCTATGTCGCGGAAGGCTATCGCTGGAACTCGGGCAACTTCGTCTTCCCGGCGCGCCTGATGCAGGAAGAGCTGTCGACCTATGCGCCCGAGGTCCTGAATGCCGCACGCAGCGCGCTGGAGGCCGCCGTGCGCGACCTCGACTTCCTGCGCCTCGACGCCGACGCCTTCGCGAAGGCCCCGCGCATCTCGATCGACTACGCCGTCATGGAGAAGACGCGGCGCGCCGGCGTTCTGAAGACGCGCTTCCGCTGGTCAGACATCGGCTCCTGGGACGCCATGTTCGACGTCAAGGACAAGGACGAGGCCGGCAACGTCCTCGAGGGCGCCGTCAGCGTCCTCGACACGCACGGCTCCTTCGTGCGCTCCGACGAGGTGCTGACGACCGTCGTCGGCCTCGACGACGTCGTCGTGGTGACGACGCCCGACGCCGTTCTCGTCACCTCGCGCGAGCGGGCCGGCGAGGTGAAGTCGCTGGTCGCCAAGCTTCATGCCGAGAAGCGTCCCGAGGCCGGGCAGCACCACCGCATCCACCGCCCCTGGGGCTGGTACCAGCGGATCGACATCGGCGACCGGTTCCAGGTCAAGCATATCTGCGTCAAGCCGGGCGGCATCCTCAGCCTGCAGCGCCATTACCACCGCGCCGAGCACTGGGTCGTCGTGCGCGGCACCGCCGAGGTGACGGTCGACGGCGCGGTCAAGCTCTTCCACGAGAACGAGGCGGCCTACCTGCCGATCGGCTGCACCCACCGCCTGCACAATCCCGGCAAGATTCCGCTGAAGCTCATCGAGG
Source organism: Aureimonas phyllosphaerae (assembly GCF_047943035.1). Classification (NCBI taxonomy): domain Bacteria; kingdom Pseudomonadati; phylum Pseudomonadota; class Alphaproteobacteria; order Hyphomicrobiales; family Aurantimonadaceae; genus Aureimonas; species Aureimonas phyllosphaerae. The sequence goes on from NZ_CP181348.1 coordinate 576,015, forward strand.
TCCAGGTCGGCTCCTATACCGGCGAGGACGACATCGTGCGCATTGAGGACATCTACGCCCGCAACTGAGCCCGGCGGCTCCTGTTGCGTGCGGAACGAAGCTGAAGGGCAGGCCGGCGGATGAGCAGCTTGAAGTTCGGAACCAGCGGCCTGCGCGGCCTGGTGGTGGATCTCGTCGGCGGTCCGGCGGCCACCTGGACCGCGGCGTTCCTCGCCCATCTCGACGCGGCGGGCCTGAGCCCGGCCACGCGCGAGGTGATCGTCGGGCAGGACCTGCGCTCGTCGAGCCCGCAGATCGCCGCCGATTGCCTGCGCGCCGCCAGCGCCAGGGGTTGGCACGCGCTCGACGCCGGCGCGCTGCCGACGCCGGCGCTCGCGCAGGAGGCGATCCGGCGCGGCGCGGCCGCGGTGATGGTGACGGGCAGCCATATCCCGGACGATCGCAACGGCCTGAAGTTCTACCGCCCCGACGGCGAGATCACCAAGGCCGACGAGATCGGCATCCGCGCCGCCTTCGAGGCGGGGGAGCAGGCCGGTGAGGCGGGTGGGGAGCCCCGGACGCTCGAAGGCCTCACCGAGACCTATATCGACCGCATCGTCGGCTTCTTCGGGCCAGAATCCCTCTCCGGTCTGCGGGTCGGCGTCTACCAGCAGAGCTCGGTCGCCCGCGACGTGCTCGTCGAGGCGCTGGGCCGCCTTGGTGCCTCGTCCGAGCCGCTCGCCCGTGCCGACCGCTTCATTCCCGTCGACACCGAGGCGCATCGCCCGGAGGATCTCGACCTCATCGCCGGCTGGACGGCGGACGGTCGGTTCGACGCCGTCGTCTCGACCGATGGCGACGCGGACCGGCCGCTTCTGGCTGACGAGCGCGGCCGCATCGTGCGCGGCGATCTTCTTGGGCTCCTGACCGCCCGCCGGCTCGGCGCCGACATCGTGGTAACGCCGGTCACCTCGTCGTCGAGCCTCGAGCGCGCGCCGTTCCTCTCGCAGGTCGTGCGCACCCGCGTCGGCTCGCCCTTCGTGATCGAGGGAATGGAAGGCGCGGCGGGATCGGGCACCGTCGTCGGTTTCGAGGCGAACGGCGGCGTCCTCGTCGGTTCGGACGTGGAGCGGGACGGGCGCCGTCTGTCCGCGTTGAAGACGCGCGATGCGCTGCTTCCGATCGTCGCGACGCTCGCCGAGGCGAAGGCCGCCGGCCAGTCCGTGTCGCGTGTCGTCGAGGGCCTGGAGGCGGGCGCGGCGGCGGCCGATCGCCTGCCCGAAATCGCGGCTGACAAGAGCACGCCCTTCCTCGCCATGCTGGCGGCGGGGGGCGAGGATGCCCGGGCCTTCTTTGCCGAGCGCGGCACGATCGAGGACGTCAACACGTTCGACGGCGTGCGCACGACGCTCGCCGATGGCTCGACCGTCCACTACCGCGCCTCCGGCAACGCGCCGGAGCTGCGCTGCTATGTCGAGGCTGGGAGCGAGCCCGCCGCGGCCGAGCTTCTCGCTTGGGGTCTCGAAGCCGCCCGGCGTCGCCTCGCTGAAAAATCTTGAATGATAACGCCCAGCGCACCTAGGATGCCCTGCTCTAGCAGAACTCCGTTACTTGGCATAATTTGCGGATTATTTATATTGTCTTGCATCTTGTATGAGAAATTGCTAAATAATTTAAGTACACATCGTTTATTAATAATCATGAATCTACATACGATGGATTTATTCTTCCTAAAATAACACGCTAGGACGTTGAAGATGGATGAGACTGAACTATCGGATCCGTCATTTCGAAATATTGATATTATTTCGCCTGACGAAGTTCTGCGAGCCTTGTTAAGGAGTCAACACGAAGCACTCAACGCCGTAGATATCGCTCGACCAAGCATTGAAGCCGCGGTGCAAGCAGCAATCGATCGGCTTGGAGACCATGGCCGGCTCGTCTATTGCGGAGCCGGAACATCCGGACGAATCGGCCTTCTCGACGCAGTCGAGCTCGGGCCGACGTTCAATTGGCCAGACGAACGACGCGTCGTTCTCCTCGCCGGTGGCGAGACCAGTCTCTGGCGCGCCCGCGAGGGTGCAGAGGATGATGGTGCTGCCGGGCGAGAAGCGATCGAGGCGATCGAGCCCCAACCCTCGGACGTCGTCTTGGGGCTTGCGGCCAGCGGGCGTACGCCTTTTACCATCGCAGCCATCGCAACCGCCCGCAAAGCAGGTTCTCTGACGCTCGGCTTTGCCAACAATCCGGGCGCGCCGCTGCTGTCGGCCAGCGAGCACCCGATCCTCTTGCGCACTGGGCCGGAAGTGCTCGCCGGCTCGACGCGGCTTGCGGCCGGGACCGCGCAGAAGGCGGCTCTCAACCTCTTCTCGACGCTTCTGATGATCCGCCTCGGTAAGGTCTTTCGCGGACGGATGGTCGACATGCGGCCAACCAACGCCAAGTTGAAGCAGCGGGCCTGTCGGATCGTGCAGGATGTCGTCGGATGCTCGCCCGACGAGGCGGCCCGCGCACTGGAGGCCGCCGGGGGATCGATCCGGGAGGCGATCCTCGCGCTCGAGGCCGCTCGCTGACGCGATCAGTCTCTGGAGGGAAGGAGGCGCGCGAGGCGTTCGCGCCAGATGCGACGGCGGTTGAGGCGCCGGCGCGCCGCCTCGACCGCGGCTACCGCATCGGCGATTGCATCGCTCCGGACGCTGCCGACGCCGATCACGAGGGCTCCGATCGCAAGCCGATCGCGCCAAAGGCGGTTCATGATCCGATTGTCGGGCACCGTGCAGGAATCTATGAGCGCCACATCGGGATCGGCGACCAGCATCTCGGTGGCGAGGGCAACTACGATCGCGCCGGGTCCGAACCGCTTCAGCTCCTCATTGTAGGCCGTCTTCCAGGCAACGGCGTGGTCCCTCGATTTTAGGACGATGAGGCTAGCGGCCGCATCCGCCCCGACACGCAACGTGAAGACGCGCGCCGCGCCGCGTTCGGCCAGACCGTTGACCGCCTCGCGTGCGAAGGCCGCGCGGTGGCGGTCCATCAGGAGAGCACTGCGACGCTGCCCCTTCCAGCCCGACGCCTCGAGGTGCAGGAAATCCTCCAGCGCCATGCGCACCGCGTCCGGTGTGCTCGCGCATTCGAAGGTGACCGGACCGATCGCGGACAGCTGACGGAGGCGGCGGCGATGGTCGCGATAGCCCGAAGACCCAAGCGCCCGGCGAAGATAGGTCGATGGATCGCCGGCAGTGGCAGGCCGCAGGCAGGCGCGCTGGGTTCGATCCGCCCAGGCAAAGGGCAGCCCGGCCTGACGGGCCGCCGCGATGAGGGTGCGGGCGAGTTCGCCGTCCACCGGGAGATCCGGCAGGACGAGGATGGGCGGAAGCCCATGTTCGGCCGCCTTCAAGGCATCGAAGAGACTGCGGGCCGTGCCGGCGGGATCGTCGCGATCGAGCGGCAGGGCACCGAGCGGACCGAACGGATGCGTCCAGGCGCGCACCACGGAGCGACGCGACGGCCGCTGGAGGCGCTCCACCGAGAACGGCATCAGGAAGCGCAGGCGGCTCCGGCGCTCGTCTTCGTCGCGCGCGACCATCAGGCGAACACGGCGCTCGTCGAGACGCGGCATGGCGGGCGCGAGGAAGCGCGGCGTGAAGAAGACGTTGGGCTCGATCACCCGACCTGCGAGATGCTCGAGTTCCTCGACGAGGCCAAAGACGGCATGGGGATCGTAGATCGCGATCCGCCGGAAGTCTCGGCTGACTTGGGCGGCCGTCGAACCATCCAGCGGCGGGGCATCAAGGTGCTGATGTGGGTGAACGCCCGGTCCGGCATCGCCAGCCCGATCGGCCGGTTTCGTCAGGGTCAGGTTCGCCACGGTGCATGCCTCGGACTGGGGGTGGCAGGCGCGTGTCGCCCGCCGATGGCCTGCCCTCAGATCTAGACTTTGCAGCTTAAACGTTGGTGTTCATCGCCCAGACGATTGGCGTGGAAACGGTGGAAAACGGGACCACCTCAACCGGCAAAGCCGCCTTGATCGAGAAACACCTGCTCCTCCGGCGTGGCATCACGACCAAGCACCGCATTGCGATGGGGAAACCGGCCGAACCGTGCGACGATGTCGCGATGCTCCACCGCGAAAGGGACGTTCTCCTCACCGATCTCGTTCATCCAGCGCACGCATTCGTCCTGGTCGGCCAGATTCTCCGAATGCATCAGCGGCATGGCGAAGAACTGATTGATGTCCTCGCCGACATGCCACTGATCGCCACGAGCGAGCGCCGCCTTGGCGATACCAAGCGCCTTCTCATCGGTCGCGAAGGCTTCCGGACGGCCGCGGAACATGTTGCGCGGGAACTGATCGAGCAGGATCACGAGGGCGAGCGCCCCGTTCGGCTCCTCGGCCCAGTCGTCGAGGTCGCCGAGGGCCGCGCGCTCGTAGACGTCGCCGAACCGATGCGTGATCGTCTCGTCGAGCTCGTCATCCTTGACGAACCACCGCTCCGGGCCGAGATCGCGCCAGAAGTCGACGATGGTCTGGGGATCGATCGAGTAGTCGCTCATGAAACCGTTCGGCAGTTGGAGGAGATCAGTTGGCGGAGCCGGAAGATAGGACGGCGGCGCTGTCTGCAAAAGGGCGAAACCCGACCGCGAGGCTCGACCTTCGCGGATTGAAATGCCCGCTGCCGGCCCTCCGGACCGAGAAGGCGCTCGCCGGCGCGTCGGTGGCCGTCGACCTCGTCGTGCTCGCCGACGATCCCCTTGCCCGGCTGGACATCGCCCATGTCTGCCGCAAGAGCGGCCATGCCCTCATCGCCGCCGAGCCGATCGAGACCGGCGGATGGGCGTTTTGGATCCGGACCGGGCAGACGGATCGCTAGAAGCCGCGCGACGATAGGCTGAGCGGATTGTCGACGAGGGCGGCGCGATCCGGCGCGTCGATGCGCGGCGCGCGGGCGAAGGCGGCGAAGAGGTCGCGGATCACCCGCTCGTCGAGCCCCTCGCCGATCAGCACGAAGGCGGTGCGCGGTGCCTCGCCATCCGGCCAGGTCGCCAGGCGTACGGGCGGGTGAAGGTAGGTCCGCACCCCGTGCAGAACCAATGGACGGCCCGGCATCTCGACGGTCCAGACCACGGCCTTGAGGCGCAGGAGCCCCGCGCCGAACCGCATCAACACGAGGTCGAGAAACCCCTCGGCATCAGCCTCCGCCATCGGTGCGTCGTGTGTGAGTGACAGAGAGCGGATCGCGCCATGTACGGATCCATGATGGCCATGGGAGTGGTCGTGGTCGCAATGGGGATCGTGACAGGTGTCCGTCACGCCGGCTCCCGCCTCCTCTCCCAGCCAGCGCGCCACGTCGGCGCGCCGGATCTCCGGGTCGACGAGGCCGCAGCCGAAAAGGTCACCCGGGCCCGCGGCACCAACCTCGACGAGCGGCGCGCGCGCGTTGAGATGGCGGAGGGAATGCCGGAGCGCTACGGTCTCGGGCGAGAGATCGGTCTTCGTCAGGACGAGGCGATCGGCACAGGCGACCTGCCGTCGCGCTTCCCGCCGGTCGGCGAGCGATGCCGCGCCGCTCAGCGCGTCGACCAGGGTCACGACGCCGTCGAGCGCAAAATGCTGGACGAGGACGGGATGGCCCATCAGCGAGGCCAGGATCGGCGTCGGGTCGGCAAGCCCGGTGGTCTCGATCACGACGCGGCGGATCGCGCCGAGGCGACCGGTCTGCACGCGGTCCACGAGATCGGCGAGAGTATCCACGAGATCGCCGCGCACCGTGCAGCAGATGCAACCGTCGGAGAGTTCAACGATCCCCTCGCCCGAGGATTCCACGAGAAGATGGTCGAGGCCGACCGCTCCGAACTCGTTGACGATCACGACGGTATCGCGGAGCGCCGGATCGCGCAGGAGGCGGTTGAGGAGGGTCGTCTTGCCGCTGCCGAGAAACCCCGTCAGCACCGTGACGGGGACAGGACTTGGCAGGACGCCGGGCCGCGCGGTCATTCTGCGCTCGGGGCCGCCGTCTCGGGGCTCTCGGCGACGGCTGCCGGCGAGGCGGGATGCTCCGCGCCGGCGTCCGAGCCGACGGGCAGCTCGCCCTCGAAGCCCGGCTCGCCGGGACGCGCCGGCCGCCAGGTCGGAACCGGGATACCGTATGCCGCGATCATGCGGGTGCCGGCCTCGACGCCCGGCCCCGCCGCTGCGCTGCCGAGGTCGACGGGGAAAGCCACGGCCGGCCGCTGCAGATCGGTCATGTAGGGCGAGCCGAACGTGTCCTCGCGCTTGTCCTCTTCCTGCCGCTCGTTCGCGCGGGCCGTGCGCCCCTTGGGCGAGCAGATCTCCGCGCTGATGTCGGCGGGCGGCCCGCTCGACACGGGCAGATCCGTCACCGTGTCGCGGATCGAGCGCGGATTGGTGTTGAAACCGTTCTCGAGGATTTCGGCGGCGGTGCGCTCGCGCACGATCGGGCCCTCGGCACCGAGCACCACGGCGATCAGCGTGCGGTTGTCGCGCGTGGCGGAGGCCACGAGATTGAAGCCCGCGGCGCAGATGTAGCCGGTCTTCATGCCGTCGGCGCCGTTGTAGCGACCGAGAAGCCCGTTGTGGTTCTTCATCGTCCCCTTGCCGACGGCGATCGCCTCGGTGGCGAAGTAGTTGCTGAACTCGGGGAACTCCTTGCGCAACGCGACGCCGAGGATCGCGAGATCCTTGGCGCTGGAATACTGGCCAGGCGCCGGCAGGCCGTTCGGATTGACGAAATGCGTGTCCTTCATGCCGAGCGCGGCCGCCTCCGCATTCATCCGCTCGACGAAGGTCTCCATCGACCCTTTGCCGAGCGTCTGGCCGATCGCGTAGGTCACATCGTTGGCCGACTTCACCAGCATCATACGCAGCGCCATGTCGAGGCGCATCACGGAGCCGGCGGGATAGGCCATCTTGGAGGGCGGCTCGGCGGCGGCCGCGCGCGACATGACGACCGGCGTGTCGAGCGAGACCTCCTGCGACTTGAGCGCCTTCAGCGCGACATAGGTCGTCATCAGCTTGGTGGTCGAAGCCGGATACCAGCGCTGCGTGGCATTGTTTTCCGACAGCACCTTGCCGGTCGCGACGTCCACCACGATCGTGTTCATGGCCTCGGCCGGCCCCGCCATGAGAGCCGCGGTGCTCAAGCCCAGGAGAACGGCAAGCGCGCGGATCGACGGCAGCGGACGGATGATTGTCATGGGACCCTTCTCGCGGAAGCGCGAAGACGCTTTGCGTTCTCTTCGCACCTGCGTTCATATCATGGCAAGGTGATTCCAGCCCTCCTTCTGGCGGGCGAATTCCGCCTTTTGATGGCGCGAGACCGAAAGATATCGATGCTCCTCGTTCCCGAGATCGCGGCAGGCGCCGCCGACATCACAGAATGGCGCCGGACGCTCCATGCGATGCCGGAAATCCTCTACGACCTGCCCGAGACGGCCGCCTTCGTGGCCGGGAAGCTGCGGGACTTCGGCTGCGACGAGGTGGTGACGGGCATCGGCCAGACGGGGGTCGTCGGGATCGTCACCGGCCGTCTCGGCGAGGGTGGCCGCACCGTCGGTCTGCGCGCCGACATGGACGCGCTGCCGATCGCGGAAGCGACGCCCCGCCCCTATGCCTCACGCCGACCAGGCGTGATGCATGCCTGCGGTCACGACGGACACATGGCGATGCTGCTGGGCGCCGCCCGCCACCTCTGCCGCACCCGCACCTTCCGGGGCCGCGTCGCCTTCGTGTTCCAGCCCGCGGAAGAAGGGGGTGCGGGAGCGCTGGCGATGATCGAGGACGGCCTGATGGAGCGCTTCGGCATCGAAGCGATCTACGGGATGCACAACCTGCCGGGCCTCTCGGTCGGACAGATCGCGCTGCGTCCCGGCCCGATCATGGCGGCGACCGACGAGTTCGAGATCGCGATCCGCGGCAAGGCCAGCCATGCCGCCCTGCCCCACGAGGGCGCCGATCCGATCCTGGCGGGCGCAGCGCTCGTGCAGGCGCTGCAGCAGATTTCGGCCCGCAACGTCGACCCTCTGGATTCGCTCGTCCTTTCGGTCACGCGCTTCCATTCCGGTTTCGCCCGCAACATCATCCCGGACGAAGCGCATGTCTCGGGCACCGTGCGCTCGCTGACGGCACCGTCGCAGGATCTGGCCGAGCGCCGGATCGAGGCGATCGCGCAAGGGGTTGCCGCCGCGCACGGCGCGAGCGCCAGCGTCGTTTACAAGCGGAACTATCCAGTGACGGTGAACGACGTTCGCGAGGCCGCCTTCTGCGCCGCCGTCGCGGCCGACGTCTGCGGCGCGGGTGCGGTGAATGCCGCGGCACCGCCGCTGATGGCGGCCGAGGACTTTTCCTACATGCTGGAAGCGCGGCCCGGCGCGTTTATCTTTCTCGGCAACGGGGCGAGTGCCGGGCTTCACAATCCCGGCTACGACTTCGACGATGCCGCGATCCCGTTCGGGTCGTCCTACTGGGTCCGGCTTGTGGAGCGCGCGCTCGCCAACTGAGGCAGGCGGCTGATCGTCTTCAGTTGTCGCGGGATGGCGCCAAGGCGTCGATCAAAAGACGCAAGCGGTGGCGGATCTCGCCATCCGGGATCCGACCGAGAGCCAGCGACGACTGGACGACCTCGGGGCTCGGCGTCGCCGCCTCGTCCGTCTCGCCCTGCGAGGTCAGCCCCTCGAAGAAGAAGGTCGGGCTGATCTCGAACAGCTGCGAGATCCGATAGAGCGTCGCCGCGCTAATTCGGTTGCTGCCGGTCTCGTACTTCTGGATCTGCTGGTAGGTCACGCCGATCTGGCGGCCGAGCTCTTCCAGCGACAGGCGCCGGGATGTGCGCACGAGGCGCAGCCGGGCGCCGACATGCACGTCGATCGGATCTCGCTCATTCTTCGTCATCGTCACGAAAATGCACCTGCTACAGGACGAACCGGGAAACGGCTCATCAGGAACTCAACCCAACCACTTGAGCACTAGATTGTAGCCCACCAACAATCAACACTCTTGCGTACCATTAATACGCAAATCTGTGTTGCGCGAATCCGATAGTCGGTCCCGGATCCTTCAGGCGATCGTCCGGCCCTTGGGCAGGAGATGCAACCCGGCAACGGCGAGCCACGTCGTCATCCAGACAGGATTTCCCCGCGCAAACAAGAAGGATTCGAGAAAGGCGTTGAGGAGGGTGAACGCGAGAACCATCAGGAAAAAGTCCGCAACCCGTGTCGCGGCAGGGCCTTGCGCCCCAATCCGTACGAAATCGACCAAGGGCAGGATGACGAGGACAACGATCCCGAATCCCATTCCCGGCCAGCCCAGCGCGATCGCAAGATCGAGATAGCCGTTGTGCGCGTTGACGATACCACGCGGATCCCAGCTCGAGCCGAACGGCGGTTCGGCATGCCGTACCACCGGCGTCGACCAGAAGGCCTCGAACCCCGTACCGGTCCATGCCTGAGGTCCCAGCGCATGAATGGCGAAGCGCCAGAGGTCGAGGCGACCCGTGAAGGTCGTTCCCGGCATCGCCCATTGCAGGAGATCGTAGAGCACCGGCGACAGGACCGTGCCGAGCGTCATCAGCGCGGCCCCGGCAAAGGTCGCCCCTAGAACGATGACGGGCAGCCGACGCCCGCCGAAGACGCGTCCCGCAAAGATCAGGACGGCCACCAGCGGCAGGAGGCCGAGCGTCGTCTTCGATCCCGTCTTCAGAACGAAGAAGGCCGAAAGCAGCGCGATGGCGACGCCGGTCACCCATTGGCCGCTGCGCACGAGATAAAGCCCCGCAAAGCACAGGGCGGCCATAACCGGTCCCGCGACGTTTTTGTGGGAGTAGATGCCGCGCCACAGACCGACATTGGCGGCTTCCAGCGCCTCGTTGTGGATCGCCGCCGAGGGCATCAGCACGATGCCGGCATAGGACAGGACGAGCACCACGAGGGCCGCCACCGTCAGGGCACGGCGAAAGGCCCGCTCGTCCGGCACCAGGCAGAGGGCTCCGGTCATCGCGAGCATCGCGGCCAGCGAGAACACCACGGCTCGGAACGAGGCGTCGGGCCAGATCGACTGGGTCGAGGACAAGAGGAGTAACAGGGCCATTACGACCCAGGCGGGACGCAGTAGCCGCATCGCCACTGCGCGGGGCGTGATACAGACGTGGATCAGGAGGGCCGCGAGACCGAGGCCGCCATATCCCAGCTGGTTGGTGATGTTTCCCGATCCTGCAGGTCCCGCGAACACCGCCTGATAGGGCTCGAAGGTCACGAGGAGCAGCGTCAGGATCAGCGCCGCGAGAGCCGTGCGGAGCGCTCGTCCTTCAGCAGCGCTCCACCACGGCGCGGCATCCGGCGCCGCGCTCATGGTGGCGGCCAGGCGAGAGTGTCCGAGGCGAAGGGTCGAGAGGTGACGCATCATCCACGATCATCGCCCCGGACGCTGAAAGCCGCGTTAAGGCCCTGCCATCCGAGCGATCATCGTGGATCAGGCGGCGCGCTCGATGTCGCCGGGGAGATGACCTGGCCCCTCCTCGGGATCGGGCTCGACCGGAACGGGCGTGTCTGAGGGCTCGCGGATCTCGTCCGGCTCCACCATGGGTTCGGGGGGCTCGCCCATCGGCGGGGGGCTGTCGGGCGGGCCGGGATCGCGGCCCGGCCCGGTCGGAACGTCTTCGATGTTGGACATGGCGTTTCTCCCTGTCGAATTCGACGGAGAACCGCCGGTCCGTTCCGGCGTTCCAAGGCTCGCGAAAACGCGATCAGTTCTGCGGCTTGGCGTCCGCGTCGTCCTCGTCCTCTTCCTCCTCGCCGAAGGGGAAGGACTCGACCATCTGCTCGACGTCCTCGTAGATCTCGTCGAGGAACTCCATGGCGCCGTCGGCGTCCTCGCTACCCTGCGTGACCAGCATGGCAAGCTGGATCTTCAGGACGTTGGCGACGTCGTCGAGCTCCATGCCCTGGAAGAGGGTCGAGATCTTCTCGGAGATTTCGTCGGTCTGGGCGTCGGTCAGCATGCTGTGCTCTCCTGTGTGCGGGAAGGAGACGAGTGCGGATGCCTCGTGGTTCCCCCGGAATACGCCCGAGCGGGGCATGCCACCGCAAAGGCGCGTTCCGCGCTTCGTCGCGCCCTCCGCTCCTAGCACGGAACGATGACGGGTGAAGCGTACCCCACCGCTGCGATCCTCATTCAGCCGGCGTCGGCACCTCCATCTTTTCGATGCCGCGGGTCCCCTCGCCCATAAGGGCGAGGAGCTCGTCGCGGCGGCGTGCCGCCTTTTCCATCGCCTGATGCTTGACGGGGCCGAAGCCACGGATACCGGCCGGCAGGGACAGGAGCTCCACCGCGACATCCCGGTCGGCGGGGCGTGCGCGCGAGAAGAGCACACGGCAATCCGCCTCGTAATCGGCAATCAGACGGCGCTCGGCGATCCGCTCGGCACTGCGCGCGAAGGGATCGAACAGGGTGCCGCGCAGGCGCTTCAGACGCGCCAACCCACGCAGCAGCGGCAGGATCCAGGGACCGAACGCACGCTTCTTCGGCCGCCCGTTCGCGTCGAGCCCACCGAGGAACGGCGGAGCGAAATGGTAGACGCGCCGACGTACCCCATCGAACTCTCCCTCCAGCCGGCGCTCGAAGCGGCCATCGGTATGAAGTCGGGCGACCTCGTACTCGTCCTTGACCGCCAGAAGCTTGGCGTAGTTCTCGGCGACGGCCCGCTCGATGCGGCCATGCGCCTCAGCCTTGGCATCGGCCTGCCGGGCCCGCTCCACCAGCGCGCGGTACCGTGCAGCGAGCGCGGCGTCCTGATAGTCGGTGAGGAAGCTTGAGCGGTGCTCGACCAGTTCGTCCGTGGACATCTCACCGAGCGTTCTCGTCGCATCACGCTGCCCGACGATCCTCGCCATGTCGTCCGGTCTTGCGGCGGCGAAGCGTCCCCAGGCGAAGGCGTCGAGATTGGCCTTCACGGCCACGCCGTTGAGCTCGATCGCCTGCCGGAGGCTGTCGAGCGTGACCGGCACCAGCCCTTTCTGCCAGGCATAGCCGAGCATCATGATGTTGGTGGCGATGGCGTCTCCGCTGACCGTCTCGGCGAGTTCGGTGAAGTTGACGAAGTCGGCGCCGTCCCCGACCGACGTCCGGATCGCGCCCGCGACGAGCGTGCGCCGGAAATCGAAGTCGGGATCGCGCACGAACTGGGCGACCGGCGTCAGATGGGTGTTGACGACGGCGCGGGTGCGCTCGGGCGACAAGAGACCGGCCGCATCCTTCGAGGTCGCGACCACGTCGTCGGCCGCGATCAGGACATCCGCCGAACCCGAGACGATCCGGGGGCAGGTGACGTCTTCCGCGCGGCGTCCGATGCGGACGTGACTGAGAACCGCGCCGCCCTTCTGCGCCAGTCCCGCCATGTCGAGAAGCATCGGCGCGTTGCCGTCGAGATGAGCCGCCATGCCTAGCACCGCGCCGATCGTCAGGACGCCCGTTCCGCCGACGCCGGTGATCGCGATGTTGCAGGGCTCGGCGAGATCGGGAAGAACGGGGTCCGGAATGCCGGCGAGATCCGGAGCCGCCCGCGCGGCGCGCGTTTTCGGCTTCGCCCCTTCCAGCGTGACGAAGGATGGGCAGAACCCCTTCAGGCAGGACGTGTCCTTGTTGCAGGTCGACTGGTTGATCTGTCGCTTGCGGCCCCACTCGGTTTCCAACGGCTCGACCGAGAGGCAGTTCGACTGGACCGAACAGTCGCCGCAGCCCTCGCAGACCGCCGGATTGATGGCGATGCGCAGGTCCGGATCGGGCAGGAGGCCGCGCTTGCGCCGGCGGCGCTTCTCCGACGCGCAGGTCTGATCGTAGACGATCGCAGAAACACCCGGCACGTCGCGCAGCACCAGCATCGCCGCCTCGACATCGTCGCGGTGATGGATCTCGGTGCCGGGCGCCAGCTGCGAGGCGTGGTAGCGCTCGGGGAATTCCGAGACCAGCCAGATCGGCGCGACGCCCTCGCGGTGCAGCTGATGCGTGATCTTGGCGGGATCGAGCGGTCCGTCGACCGTCTGACCGCCGGTCATCGCGACGGCATCGTTGTAGAGGATCTTGTAGGTGGCGTTGACGCCGGCGGCGACCGCCTGGCGGATCGCCAGCTGGCCGGAATGGAAGTATGTCCCGTCGCCGAGGTTGACGAAGACGTGGCGCTCGTCGGTGAAGGGGGCCGTGCCCACCCAGGCGACGCCCTCGCCGCCCATCTGGCTGAACGTCTCGGTGCGGCGTCCCATCCAGGTGACCATGAAATGGCAGCCGATGCCAGCAAGCCCGCGCGAGCCTTCCGGCACCTTGGTGGACGAGTTGTGCGGGCAACCCGAACAGTAGAAGGGCGTGCGCGCGAGCGGCGGCTCCAGTTGCCCGGCAGCCTCGCCGCGCTGCTGAAAGTGCCTCACGCGCGCCTCGATGAAACTGCGATGCGCCTCGTCGAGATCGCTCAGGGCGAGGATACGCTCCCCGATCACGACGGCGGCCGTCGCCACCGTCAGCTCGCGGGCCAACGACAGGACGGGACGGTCGTTGTGATCGAACTTGCCGATGATGCGCGGGCGCACGTCCGCACGCCAGTTGAAGAGCTGCTGCTTGATCTGGTTCTCGATGATCTCGCGCCGCTCCTCGACGACGAGGATTTCCTCGAGTTCGACGGAGAACTCGCGCACTCCTTCCGGCTCCAGCGGCCAGGGCATGCCGACCTTGTAGAGGCGAAGGCCCGCGAGATGCGCCGTGTCCTCGTCGACGCCAAGCTCGCGGAGCGCTTGGCGCACGTCCTCGTAGGCCTTGCCCGACGCGATGATGCCGAGGCGCGCATTCGGCGAATCGAGCGTCACGCGGTCGACACGGTTGGCGCGCGCGAAGGCGATCGCGGCATAAGCTTTGTACGTCTGGAGCCGGTTGTCCTGGCTCCAGCGATCGTCGGGCACGCGAAGGTTGAGGCCGTCGGGCGGCAGGACGAAGTCCGTCGGCGTCACGAACGCCCGCCGCTCGCCTGAAAGGTCGACCGAGGCGGTCGTCTCGACGGTATCGGCGATGACCTTCATGCCGACCCAGCAGCCGGAATAACGCGACATGGCGATCCCGAGCAGCCCGAACTCGACGAACTCGTGGATCGACGACGGGTAGAGCATCGGGATGACGGCCGCCATGAAGGCGTGGTCGGACTGGTGAGGCACGGTGGACGATTTCGCGCCATGATCGTCGCCGGCGATCGCGAGGACACCGCCGAGACGGGATGAACCTGCGGCATTGGCATGCTTGAAGACATCGCCTGAGCGATCGACGCCGGGGCCCTTGCCGTACCAGATGCCGACGACGCCCTCTTTGCGGGCGCCCGGCGACAATCCCACCTGCTGCGAGCCCCAGACGGCGGTCGCCGCGAGATCCTCGTTGATTCCCGGCTGGAAGTGGACATCCTCGGCGAGGAGAAGCTCGCGATTGGCCTGAAGCTGCTGGTCGTAGGCGCCGAGCGGCGATCCCCGGTAGCCCGATACGAAGGCGCCGGTTTCCAGCCCCGCTTCCCGATCACGCCGCATCTGGACGAGCGGCAGGCGGACCAGCGCCTGTGTCCCGTTCATGAAGACGCGCCCGCAGGTGGCGGTGTATTTCCGGTCGAGTTCGCCGCGGCGGCTCATGAGGATCCTCCCGATCCGACTGCTGTCTGGCGGTTTGTCCGCTCTTGTCGGCCAGACTTAAGGCATGTGCACCGCACCGGCACGCTGCAGCGCGGGAGGATGCTGCGGCATGATGGCCCCGGGCTTCACGCCCGGACGGGAGTACGCCTTGTGTTTGACCACCAGCATTTCTGGTGCCTGAACCCGGACGGTTTGGATCTGCGGGAGACGGTGTCGCGGATGCTTTCGACGTGGCCGGCTGGCGAGGTCGCCAAGATCCACTATTCGTCGCCGCGCACGGAGTTGCGCGAGCAGCGGGTGGTGGATCGGGCGACGGGGCGCAAGGTCTTGCGGCCTGTTGCGCCGGTGATGACGGGCCATGCGGATTTCATCAACCCGTTCGAGTTCGTGATGTTTCTGGAGCGGGTGGCGGGTCTCGACTTCGATGTGATGCTGGAGGCGAAGGCGAAGGACCTGGCGCTGTTCCGGCTGCGCGAGGACCTGCGGCGCTATGGCGGGGCCCTGGCGGCGCGCTTCGGCCTCTCAGCGGCTGGGCGGGGTGCCGATCGCGCGGCGAGCGGTGAGGCCGGTGCCGATCGCGCGGCGGCCGACGCAGGTGCGACCGACGCGACCGACGCGGGTGCCTGAACGCCAGAACGCCCGCCTCGGGGTGACCGGGGCGGGCGTTGAAGGGCATGAAGAGAGGGAGGATGCGATTGGCAGACCTGGCAGCGACCGACTTTCCCGCGTCTTAAGACGAAGTATCATGGGCGCTGAGGCGTTTCACGGCCGAGTTCGGAATGGGATCGGGTGCGGCCGCCCCGCTAGAACCACCAGGTCGGCCAATCGCATCAGTCTGGAAGCTGGATTTCGAAGAGAATGAGCTCATGATCTATGCCACCTGGAGCGACAATTCCTATCGGAATTGCGCCGGTATGGCGCCTCGCGACAATCGCTTTGGCGATTGCGCGGGGATGATCATGGGCGAATGAGAACGATCAAGCCGATCGGGCGATTAGTACCGGTCAGCTTCACGCGTTACCGCGCTTCCACATCCGGCCTATCAACGTGGTCGTCTTCCACGGCCCTGATAGGGAATACTCGTTTCCAGGTGGGTTTCCCGCTTAGATGCCTTCAGCGGTTATCCCGTCCATACATAGCTACCCTGCACTGCGGCTGGCGCCACAACAGGTCCACCAGAGGTATGTCCATCCCGGTCCTCTCGTACTAGGGACAGATCCTGTCAATATTCCTGCACCCACGGCAGATAGGGACCGAACTGTCTCACGACGTTCTGAACCCAGCTCACGTACCGCTTTAATTGGCGAACAGCCAAACCCTTGGGACCTGCTCCAGCCCCAGGATGCGATGAGCCGACATCGAGGTGCCAAACAACCCCGTCGATATGGACTCTTGGGGGTCATCAGCCTGTTATCCCCGGCGTACCTTTTATCCGTTGAGCGATGGCCCTTCCACGCGGGACCACCGGATCACTATGACCGACTTTCGTCTCTGCTCGACTTGTCTGTCTCGCAGTCAGGCGGGCTTATGCCATTGCACTCGACGACCGATTTCCGACCGGTCTGAGCCCACCATCGCGCGCCTCCGTTACTCTTTGGGAGGCGACCGCCCCAGTCAAACTACCCACCATACACTGTCCCGGACCCGGATGACGGGCCGCGGTTAGACATCCATGACGATAAGGGTGGTATTTCAAGGATGGCTCCACGCGAGCTGGCGCCCACGCTTCAAAGCCTACCACCTATCCTACACATGCCGACACGAATGCCAGTGTAAAGCTATAGTAAAGGTGCACGGGGTCTTTCCGTCTGACCGCAGGAACCCCGCATCTTCACGGGGAATTCAATTTCACTGAGTCTGCGTTGGAGACAGCGGGGAAGTCGTTACGCCATTCGTGCAGGTCGGAACTTACCCGACAAGGAATTTCGCTACCTTAGGACCGTTATAGTTACGGCCGCCGTTTACTGGGGCTTCGATTCAGAGCTTGCACCCCTCCTCTTAACCTTCCAGCACCGGGCAGGCGTCAGACCCTATACGTCGTCTTGCGACTTCGCAGAGCCCTGTGTTTTTGATAAACAGTCGCTACCCCCTGGTCTGTGCCACCACCACAAGCTTGCGCCCGTGGAGGTCACGCTTCTTCCGAAGTTACGCGTGCAATTTGCCGAGTTCCTTCAACGCAGTTCTCTCAAGCGCCTTGGTATGCTCTACCAGTCCACCTGTGTCGGTTTCGGGTACGGTCTATACGGTGGGGCTATTTCCTGGGACCCCTTCGCAGCCGACCCAATCCAATAAGGGTCGACAACACACGGGATCCGTCACTCACCACCAGGCCCACGACTATTAACGTGGTTCCCATCGACTACGCCTTTCGGCCTCGCCTTAGGGGCCGGCTCACCCTGCTCAGATTAACTTTAAGCAGGAACCCTTGGACTTTCGGCGAGGGTGTCTCTCACACCCTTTATCGTTACTCATGTCAGCATTCGCACTTCCCATACCTCCAGAGGTCCTCACGGATCCTCCTTCAACGGCCTAGGGAACGCTCCGCTACCGCTTACGCCAGAGGCGTAAACCCGAAGCTTCGGTGTATGGCTTGAGCCCCGTTACATTTTCGGCGCAAGAACCCTTAAATCTAGACCAGTGAGCTGTTACGCTTTCTTTAAATGATGGCTGCTTCTAAGCCAACATCCTGGTTGTTTTGGGATTCTCACATCCTTTCCCACTTAGCCATAACTTGGGGACCTTAGCTGTCGGTCAGGGTTGTTTCCCTCTTCACGACGGACGTTAGCACCCGCCGTGTGTCTGCCGACTAGTACTTCCAGGTATTCGGAGTTTGATTGGGTTTGGTAAGACGGTGAGTCCCCCTAGCCCATTCAGTGCTCTACCCCCTGGAGTATTCGGTCGACGCTCTACCTAAATAGATTTCGCGGAGAACCAGCTATTTCCGAGTTTGATTGGCCTTTCACCCCTAGCCACAAGTCATCCCAATCTATTGCAACAGATGCGGGTTCGGTCCTCCAGTGCGTGTTACCGCACCTTCAACCTGCTCATGGCTAGATCACTCGGTTTCGGGTCTAATCCGACGAACTGAACGCCCTGTTCAGACTCGCTTTCGCTGCGCCTACACCTATCGGCTTAAGCTCGCTCGCCAGACTAAGTCGCTGACCCATTATACAAAAGGTACGCAGTCACCCAGGACAAACCTTGGGCTCCTACTGTTTGTAGGCATCCGGTTTCAGGTTCTCTTTCACTCCCCTTGTCGGGGTGCTTTTCACCTTTCCCTCACGGTACTGGTTCACTATCGGTCATGCACGAGTACTTAGGCTTGGAGGGTGGTCCCCCCAATTTCAGACAGGATTTCACGTGTCCCGCCCTACTCATGGACCATCTCAGACATTGCGCCTACGGGACTATCACCCACTCTTGTCAGGCTTTCCAACCTGTTCGGCTTCTTCTCAAGATGGTCACTGGCCTGGTCCGCGTTCGCTCGCCACTACTAACGGAGTCTCGGTTGATGTCCTTTCCTTCGGGTACTTAGATGTTTCAGTTCCCCGAGTTCGCTTCTAACCCCTATGTATTCGAAGGTTAGATACCTCGCTGTTGAACCTTGGTCACCGCAACACCACCGGACAGCTCATCGCCATCCAGTGCCGTTCCGATCTGACCAAGGCTCGGAGGTGGGTTGCCCCATTCGGAAATCCACGGATCAAAGCTTATTCGCAGCTCCCCATGGCTTATCGCAGCGTATCACGTCCTTCATCGCCTGTGCATGCCAAGGCATTCACCAGATGCCCTTAAGACACTTGATCGTTCTCATCGCCCATGATCATCAGTTCTCAGCTCCGCTCACGCCGATCGCCTATCGAGGCGATCGTCTGCGCGGGGCGCGCCGCACGAGCGGCGACGGCCGGTCGGCCTTGCGAACCCTCATCGGGTTCGGGGCGTCTCGTTCGTCATCGTCGGCTTTGCTGCTGAGAAGAGAGAGATGCTCATGTGCGCTTCATTCTCTTCGAGCCATGCAAACACCGGCCCGCGTGCAACGGGGATCGGCGTCCTGCAGCATGGCTCATGCCAATCCCACCCCGGCTAGAGGCGGAACTGGCGAAAGACCAGCTTCCAGAGACGAACCCCAAGGGCGGCGGTCAGGCACACCCATCCAACAGAAGCCCTCGTTTGACCCGGTCGGGCGATGAACCCTTCCAGCGAGGAACCTCGGACCAGTCCACCCGTGCGTTGCCGCCAGGTGACCCGTCAGGATCCGTCTTCTCTTCACATGTTCAAGAACGGGCGACACAACCAAAGCCGTGCCGCAAACTTTGCTTTCTTCCGAATGGTGGAGCTTGTCGGGTTCGAACCGACGACCCCCTGCTTGCAAAGCAGGTGCTCTCCCAGCTGAGCTAAAGCCCCTATTCGAGGACCAAACCGCAACCCTGGGAGGGACCCCCGGGTCCACCACGCCCCTTCCTCACGAAGAAGCATGGTGGGCCCGGGTAGATTCGAACTACCGACCTCACCCTTATCAGGGGTGCGCTCTAACCAACTGAGCTACGGGCCCGAACTCTCGTCCGTCATCGGCACCGCATCGCTCTATCAGCGCTGCGGCCACCACCACCATTCGAGGAAGAAAGAGAAACATGGGCGGCGATGCCGGCCATCACCCCAATCCCACAACCGAAGCTGCTTGGACAGGGCCTAGTCTATGTCGACAACAGCCTGACTGGCCGTCGTCTTGTTCTAAAACAGACCGATACGGTGGTCCCGGGCGCCGATCCGAGGATCGGGGGCCAAGAGGCCGTCAAAGGTCCATCCTTAGAAAGGAGGTGATCCAGCCGCAGGTTCCCCTACGGCTACCTTGTTACGACTTCACCCCAGTCGCTGACCCTACCGTGGTCGCCTGCCTCCCTCGCGGGTTAGCGCAACGCCTTCGGGTAGAACCAACTCCCATGGTGTGACGGGCGGTGTGTACAAGGCCCGGGAACGTATTCACCGTGGCATGCTGATCCACGATTACTAGCGATTCCAACTTCATGCACTCGAGTTGCAGAGTGCAATCCGAACTGAGACGGCTTTTGGGGATTAGCTCACCATCGCTGGCTGGCTGCCCACTGTCACCGCCATTGTAGCACGTGTGTAGCCCAGCCCGTAAGGGCCATGAGGACTTGACGTCATCCCCACCTTCCTCCGGCTTATCACCGGCAGTCCCCCTAGAGTGCCCAACCAAATGCTGGCAACTAGGGGCGAGGGTTGCGCTCGTTGCGGGACTTAACCCAACATCTCACGACACGAGCTGACGACAGCCATGCAGCACCTGTGTCCACGTCCCGAAGGAATGACCCCATCTCTGAGGACGTCGTGGCATGTCAAGGGCTGGTAAGGTTCTGCGCGTTGCTTCGAATTAAACCACATGCTCCACCGCTTGTGCGGGCCCCCGTCAATTCCTTTGAGTTTTAATCTTGCGACCGTACTCCCCAGGCGGGAAGCTTAATGCGTTGGCTGCGCCACCGAAAGGTAAACCCCCCGACGGCTAGCTTCCATCGTTTACGGCGTGGACTACCAGGGTATCTAATCCTGTTTGCTCCCCACGCTTTCGCACCTCAGCGTCAGTATCGGACCAGTGAGCCGCCTTCGCCACTGGTGTTCCTGCGAATATCTACGAATTTCACCTCTACACTCGCAATTCCACTCACCTCTTCCGAACTCAAGACACCCAGTATCAAAGGCCGTTCCGGGGTTGAGCCCCGGGATTTCACCCCTGACTTAAATGTCCGCCTACGTGCGCTTTACGCCCAGTAATTCCGAACAACGCTAGCCCCCTTCGTATTACCGCGGCTGCTGGCACGAAGTTAGCCGGGGCTTCTTCTCCGGGTACCGTCATTATCGTCCCCGGTGAAAGAGCTTTACAACCCTAGGGCCTTCATCACTCACGCGGCATGGCTGGATCAGGCTTGCGCCCATTGTCCAATATTCCCCACTGCTGCCTCCCGTAGGAGTTTGGGCCGTGTCTCAGTCCCAATGTGGCTGATCATCCTCTTAGACCAGCTACCGATCGTCGCCTTGGTAGGCCTTTACCCCACCAACTAGCTAATCGGACGCGGGCTCATCCTGAACCGATAAATCTTTGCCCCTCAGGGCACATGCGGTATTAATTCCAGTTTCCCGGAGCTATCCCGCAGTTCAGGGTAGATTCCCACGCGTTACTCACCCGTCTGCCACTCCCCTTGCGGGGCGTTCGACTTGCATGTGTTAAGCCTGCCGCCAGCGTTCGTTCTGAGCCAGGATCAAACTCTCAGGTTTGATAAGAGTTATCCCGACTTCAAGTCACTGTCTCAAAGCATCAACGAGAGTTTGTACCGGACAACACAAACCAGCCAGCCAGGCTCACGCCCAACCAGCCAGCAAACATGCCGTCCGCTCTCATCTCAACGAAACGTGTCTATCGTCGGTTCAGCTCTCGGACATAACCCAGGGCGAAAAGGATATCGCCCCAAGCCGTCCTCGGCCAACACCGCCGTCCACGTCTCTCTTTCTTCCGTTCTCTCTTCAATTCTCAAAGAACCCGGCAAACCACAACAGTCCGCCGCTCGGGTGACCAACCTGGCCAGCCACCCTTCAAGCATGCCAGAAGCAAACTCGAAAAAACTCGTCCGACACTCACAAGAGGCGCAAAACCGAGCCAGCCAGCCATCCCCTCCCAGAAATCCCGGAAGAACACAACCGCCAACCCAACTTCCCGGCAAACCAACCAGACCGCCTCAGCCGTCCAACCCGTCCGCCCCGGCGCCACCGCCGTCGTCGATGAGCGGCTTATAGGGGGAGATACGCAGGAAGGTCAACAGGGAAATGCGGGAAATCGCGAAGAAAATGCAGATCGCCAGCAATTGCAGCAGCTTGCCACCGCGCAAAACCGTCAGACCAGTGTCACGACAACGATATGCAAACGGTACCGCGAGGCGCGGGTCCAAGCTCTCGAAGCGATTGGGTGCTCGATAGACCTATCCGGAAGCGACACTCTGAATGGAGGCGCGACCAGGATGTCGAAGGCGCGGCTTCTGGTTTCCGGCAGCCGCGGCCTCGGGAGGCTTTCAGTCTGTGTATTCGGCCGGAGGCGAAGTGTCCGTCCCCAGCTTCCCCAGGAGCTGAACTGGCCAATTGGTTGACATCTCCTGATCGCCGCCTCTCTATCTCCCCCAACGATCGTCCCTGTGGCCGCCCCGCAACAGAGGACGGTCCGGGGATGCCCCTTGCGCGTCGCCTTCGCTTTTCGGCCGCTTTGTTGAGGCCAGGGGAAGGCGGACCAGCATGAGACCGGAATGAATCACGAGCGTTACGCCAAGCCGAACTTCGGGAACCAGCCTGCGCTCGTCGCCGACGTCCGTCGCAAGCCGGACCGCCGCCAGGTCTCGGCCCGCTGGCTCGCCGGCACCCTTCTGACCGGCCTGACCTCGAGCGCGATGATGGGCATCGCGCTCTCGGCCGCCCACGATGGTCGCCGCATGCTGGTCTTTCCGGCGGTCGTCGGCGAGATCGCGGTGCCCCAGGCCGATATCGTCGAGCGCGGCGAGCGGGTGTTTGCGACCCCGATTCCGATCGACCGCAATCGCTCGACCATCGAAGTGCCGACGCTGATGCGCGAGGGCGATCGCGAGGTCATCCGCTCCCTCCCCTTCGCCTACGCCTCCATGCTTTTAGGCGCGCGCCATCCGACCACCGTCTCCTATCCCGCCTTCGATGCCATGAATGTCATCGGCAGCGACGACGACGAGCCGGAGCCCGCGCAGGCCCCCGAGACCGGACAGATCTACGATGCCAAGGTCGAGGGCGACGTCGATCTCGCCGTCGAGCCGTTCGAGTTCGACGGCGCGACCTATGACGACGCGCCCGATATCGGGACGCGCGAGGCTGAGCTTCTCGTGCGCGAGGCCGTGCCGCGGCTCGCCTCCGCGCCGGTCCAGGTCGCCGCCTATCAGGCCTTCGACACCTCCCGCTTCGGCGGTTCGCTTACGGACGCGTCGGAATATGTGCCCGGCTCGGCCGCGCGCGTGACGGCCGAGAACGTATCGATGTCGCCCGCCGAGGAGCGACAGGAACGGGTCTCCCGATATTTCGAGGAGATCGTGCCGTTCCGCGAAACGCTCGAGATTTCCGGCGCTCTCGCCGAGAACGGGCACGAGGACGGCGAGGCCGCCGCTTCGCGCCTTTCGGCGCTTCTCGGGCGAAGCGCGCTCGATGCCGGAGAGGTGCTGCGTCTCGGACTCGAGCCGTCCGGCGATGGATCGCGGATCGTGCGCCTCTCGGCCTATCGGGGCGAGCGGCATCTGGCGACCGTGGCGCTCGCCGACGACGGGTCCTTCGAGGAAGGGCCGGAGCCCGCGCTCAGCCGCTCCGTCGCCCAGGCCTTCGACGAGAATGCCACCGAGGCGCCGCTGCGCCAGAACATGCCGACCGTCTACGACGGGATCTATCAGGCGGCCCTCGCCTACGGTCTCGACGACCGCCTTTGCCGCAAGCTCCTGAAAATCCTCTCGTCAGACGTCGACTTCCAGGCGCGGCTCGATCCGACCGATCGGCTCACACTCCTCTATTCTTTGAAGGAAGGCGAGGAGGAGGCGAGTGCCGACTCGCAGATCCTCTTCGTCGAAGCCAAGTTCGGCGACACCACCAAGCGCTACTACCGCTTCTTCACCTCCGACGACGACCAGACCGACTACTACGACGACGACGGGCGCAGCGCGAAGCAGTTCCTCCTGCGCAACCCGGTGCCCAAGGGCCGGTTCACCTCGCCCTTCGGCTCGCGCCGCCATCCCGTGCTCGGCTACGCCCGCATGCACTGGGGCGTCGACTGGGCGGCGCCGCGCGGCACGCCGATCCTGGCGTCGGGCTCCGGCATCGTGGAGCAGGCGGGCTGGTCGACGGGCTTCGGCCAGCAGACCATCATCCGCCATGCCAACGGCTACGAGACGTCCTATTCCCACCAGAGCAAGATCGCCGGCGGCGTCGTGAAGGGCGCGCGCGTCCGTCAGGGGCAGATCATCGGATATATCGGCTCGACGGGCCTGTCGACCGGCAACCACCTGCATTACGAGGTCACCGTCAACGGCACGCGCGTCGACCCGATGCGCATCCGTCTCCCGTCGGGCCGGCAGCTTTCCGGCGATCAGCTCGTCGCCTTCCAGCGCGAGCGCGAGCGGATCGACAACCTCTTGAAGGACAGCGTCGACGAGATGCGCGTCGCCGCGCACTAGATCCGAAGAAGGGCGAGCCGCTTCGGCCCGCCCTCCTCTCTTCTCTCTTCGGGCGTCAGGCCGGCTGGCGACCGATCGACGACTGCGAGCGCCACAGGTCGATACCGCCTTCGGTGGCCGAGCGGTCGATGGCGGCGAGTTCCTCACCCGAGAACTCGAGATTGTCGAGGGCGTCCAGCGAGGAGTCGAGCTGCGCCACCGTGCGTGCGCCGATCAGCGCCGAGGTGACGGCCGGGTTCCGGAGCACCCAGGCGATCGCCATCTGCGCCAGCGACTGGCCGCGCGCCTTAGCGATCTCGTTGAGAGCGCGGATGCGCGCGACGTTCTCGTCGGTGACGAGATCGGGCGAGAAGGACTTCGCCTTTGCCGCACGCGATCCTTCCGGCACGCCGCCGAGATACTTGTCGGTCAGCAGACCCTGCGCCAGCGGCGAGAAGGCGATGCAGCCGACGCCGAGCGTGGTCAGCGTGTCGAGGAGTTTCTCCTCCACCCAGCGGTTCAGCATCGAGTAGGACGGCTGGTGGATCAGCATCGGCGTGCCCATGGCCTTCAGCATGGCATGGGCTTCGCGCGTGCGGTCCGGACCGTAGGAGGACACGCCGACATAGAGCGCCTTGCCCGAGCGCACGATCGCATCGAGCGCGCCCATCGTCTCCTCCAGCGGCGTCTTCGGGTCGGGCCGGTGGTGGTAGAAGATGTCGACATAGTCGAGCCCCATGCGCTTCAGGCCCTGGTCGAGCGAAGCGACGAGATACTTGCGCGAGCCGAAGTTGCCGTAGGGGCCCGGCCACATGTCCCAGCCCGCCTTGGTCGAGATCACGAGTTCGTCGCGATAGGGGCGGAAGTCGAGATCCATCCAGCGGCCGAAATTCTCCTCGGCGGAACCCGGAGGCGGCCCGTAGTTGTTGGCGAGATCGAAATGCGTGACGCCGCGGTCGAAGGCCCGGCGCAGGATCGCCCGGCCCGTCTCGAACACATCGGTGCCGCCGAAGTTCTGCCAGAGGCCAAGCGAGATGGCGGGCAGGTCGAGCCCGGAGCGGCCGCAGCGGCGGAAGTTGGCGCGGGCATAGCGTTGGTCGTCGGCGGTATAGGGCATGGTATCCTCCTCTGGGCCACCGGACCCGGCAGCGCGCGCGGACTATAGACGCAAGTCCTGCGGAGGAAAGACGCGACGGGGGCCCGGACGGCAAAAGGTCCGAAGAATTGCGTGCCTGCCGAACGGCGTCAGCGGCAATAGGTGGCGTCGCCGTTGCGGGCCGCGATATCGAGATGAAGATGGGTGCCGTGATCGCTGTCGGTGCCAGGTCCCAGAACCGTGCGGAACGGCCCGCAGGCGGCACGGCGCACGGCGGCCGCGAACCGGTCGGCCGGCGTTCCCGCGTCCTTCGCCTCCACCGGCTGCGTCGTGCCGTCGGAAAGCTCGAAGCCCGCGATGTCGATGGCGCTGCCGCGCGAATGCTCCGAGATCTTCTGTTCGCTCGCCCGTGCGCGGCAGACATAGGTGGAGGCCTGCGTCAGTGCCTTGACCTTCGCCCCCTTGAACTCGGCCTTGGCGGCGGGCGCCACCCCTTCCGACACCCAGACGTCGAGCGCCAGCGCCGTCCGGCACAACATCACCGTGCCGGGCTCGACGCTCGTGCCGTTGGAAAGCCTCTTCACCGACACCGGGCGCAGCACGCCGCAGTCGCCCTCGGCGATCGTCTCGCCCACGGTGAAATCGGCGCCGCGCGCCTTGAGTTCGCCCTCGCACTGGATGGCATCCTCGACGGCCGCCGCGGCCTCGACGGTTTCGGCCGGCGTCACGGCCATCGGCGGCACGTCCGGCGCGCCGGGCTCGGGCTCGGTGCGGGCCTTCTCGGGAGACACGTAGGCGGGCTGCGGCGCGTCACGCGCGGGCGCTGGCGCTGGCGGCGCAGTGGGTGGGGCCTCGGGCTCGGCCGGCGCCTCGGGCGGTGCCGGGCGCTCCTCCGGGACTGGCACGCTTGCGGGATCGGGGGTCGCGGCTTCGCTCGCCGGGTTCGACGGCGCGCCCGGCGCCACGTCGGCTGCGGCCGGCCGCTCGCCAGGTGCTTCGGTCGGCACGGGCACGGTCTGCGCCGCGGCGGGTGCGGCGGCAAGGAAGCCCAGCATCGCCAGCTGGAAGATCAACCGGTCTGCCATCCGCGGCCCCCGCTTCATGCCGTTGTCAGTCCACGAACTCGACGGTGACGCCCGGCTTCACCAGCTTGGCGAGTTCGGCCGCGTCCCAGTTGGTCAGTCGCACGCAGCCGTGGCTGTTGGTCTTGCCGATCTTCGAGGGCTCGGGCGTGCCGTGGATGCCGTAGGTCGGCTTCGACAGCGCGATCCAGATCGTGCCCACAGGCCCGTTGGGGCCGGGCGGGATGGTCAGCACCTTGTCGTTGGCGCCCTGCTTGAAGTTGATCTTCGGATTGTAGGTGTAGTTCGGATCGAAGGCGATACGGGCGACCTCCACCGTACCGGAGGGCGAGGGCGTCGAGGTCGAGCCGATCGAGGACGGGTAGGCGGCAACGAGCCGCCCGCTCGCATCGTAGGCGCGCACCTGCTCGCGCCCCTTGTCGGCGATGATCTTGGCGACCTCCTGGCCGGTCACGTTCTCGCCGGTCGCCATGACCTTGATCTGCGTGCCGGGCCGGGTGAAGTCGGCGCCGGGGTTGATCTCCTTGAGGTAGCCCTCGTCCATGTGGAAGCGCTCGGCCAGCATTTCGGTGACGCGCTCGTAGCTCATCGCCGGCAGCATCGCCTT
Organism: Aureimonas phyllosphaerae; assembly: GCF_047943035.1. Taxonomy (NCBI): domain Bacteria; kingdom Pseudomonadati; phylum Pseudomonadota; class Alphaproteobacteria; order Hyphomicrobiales; family Aurantimonadaceae; genus Aureimonas; species Aureimonas phyllosphaerae. The sequence goes on from NZ_CP181348.1 coordinate 602,661, forward strand.
GTGGGCGTAATCCTCGGGGATCGCCGCGACATAGGGGCCGCCGACATCCTCGTTGGTGATCTCGTAGGTGACGACGGCGGGACCGCCGGTCGCCATCAGCTCTTCCATCAGCGACTGGGCGTTGGTCGCGTCGATCGAGCGGCCGGTCATCTCGGCATAGGCGGCGACCGCCTTGTCGACATTGCCGCCCATGCGCCCGTCGATCACGCCCGGCGAGGCGCCGGCGCGGTCGAGGAGCACCTGCAGCGCCGCGATCTCGATCTTGGCGTTCTTGCCGGTCGGCCCGGCGACCTTCGGCGCCGGGTTCGATTCGATCATGGTCTGGCCTTCGAGGCGCGGACCGGAATTCGGATAGGCGGCGGCGCCCTCTCCCGGCGCGATCGAACCGGTGATGCCCTGGTCGGGCAGTCCGGCCTGGTCCCAGGCGCCCGGCGGCGGCAGCGGCTGGCTCTCGACCGGCGCATCGCCATAGGTGTCGTAGTCGTCGTAGGGGTTCTGCGGCGCGCCATAGCCATAGTCGGCCGGCGGCACCTCGCCGACCCGGCCTTCCAGCACCACCGGCCCGGACGGCGCGTTGCCGCGCTGCCCCCGCCGCTGCCGCCGGTCGCCCGGCCGCTCCACCGCGATCACCCGGCCGTAGGAATCCACGGTGACGATGTTGCCGAACTCGTCGCGAAAGCTTTCCGTGCCGGGACCGTAGTCCTCGTAGGCCGGGTCATAGCCCTGCGCCGCGACCGGTAGGACGCCGGCCGACAGGCCGGCCAGAACGAGGGCCACCGCCCCCACCGCACCCTTTGCCATGTCCCTGCCTCCTTCGCTCAAGCCTCGCGGGCGACGCCCGGACGGCGAACGCCTGACAGGCAAATAGGGCGCAATGCTGGTCCGAAGATGGTTAACGAAGCGCAAATGAACCTGGCGTTAACGAGAGGCGCAACCGTCCCGCACCCAGCCTTTTTCGGAACACGCCGCGGCGCTTGCCGTTTCCCCGGTCACGAGCAACCGAAGGGAGAAGGTACGATGTCCTCCACTCTGGGAACCGGCGCCACGTCCGAGATCGAGGTCGGGGCCGACGCCATCGAGGCGAGCCGCGTCAACGGCACGCGCGTCTACAACACCGACGGCGACAATCTCGGCCACATCTACGATATCGTGATCGGCAAGCGCGACGGGCGCGTCAAATACGCCATCATGTCGTTCGGCGGCTTCCTCGGCATCGGCGAGGAATACCACCCCCTGCCTTGGGAGGTGCTGAAATACGACGAGCGCCAGGGTGGCTACGTCGTCGGCATCACCATCGACCAGTTGAAGGACGCGCCCCGCTTCGGCGCGGCCGAGCGCCCGAACTGGGTCGATGCCGACTATGGCCGGCGCATCAACGACTATTACGGTGTCGCCTACTACTGAGCGGCGACCCACAGGCAAAAAAAAGGGGGCGGCTCGGCGGGCCGCCCCCTTTCTCGTTTCCGATCGTCGGTCCGTCAGGCCGCGACCCGGTCTCCCGCCGTGCCGGCCTTTGAGCCGACGACGTAGAAGTTGAGCCGGTCGGTGCCGGACGAGATCTTCACCCGGTCCTCGTCCTTCACCTCGCCGAGCAGGATCTTCTCGGCGAGCGGGTCCTGCACCTCGCGCTGGATCACCCGCTTCAGGGGCCGCGCGCCGTAGGCGGGGTCGTAGCCCTTGTCTGCCAGCCACTCGCGCCCGCTCTCGTCGAGCTCGAGCACGATCTTGCGCTCCTCCAGAAGCTTCTCGAGGCGGCCCATCTGGATGTCGACGATCGCGCCCATCTCCGCTCGCTTCAGGCGGTGGAACAGGATGATCTCGTCGACGCGGTTGAGGAACTCCGGCCGGAAGGCCGAGCGCACGACGTCCATCACCTGCGGCCGGGCGCTCGCGACATCCTCGTCGTCGCGGAGTGCCGTCAGGTACTCCGAGCCGAGGTTCGAGGTCATCACGATCAGCGTGTTGCGGAAGTCGACCGTGCGCCCCTGCCCGTCCGTCAGGCGCCCGTCGTCGAGCACCTGGAGGAGGACGTTGAAGACGTCCGGGTGGGCCTTCTCGATCTCGTCGAACAGGATCACCTGGTAGGGCCGCCGCCGGACCGCCTCGGTCAGGACGCCGCCCTCCTCGTAGCCGACATAGCCCGGAGGGGCGCCGATCAGCCGGGCCACGGAGTGCTTCTCCATGAACTCCGACATGTCGATGCGCACCATCGCGGTCTCCTCGTCGAAGAGGAAGCGCGCGAGCGCCTTGGTCAGCTCCGTCTTGCCGACGCCCGTCGGGCCGAGGAAGATGAACGAACCGATCGGCCGGTTCGGGTCCTGGAGGCCAGCGCGCGCGCGCCGCACGGCGCGGCTGACGGCCTGCACCGCCTCGCCCTGTCCGACGACGCGCTTGGCCAGCGCGTCCTCCATCGACAAGAGCTTCTCGCGCTCGCCCTGCATCATCCGGTCGACCGGAATGCCGGTCCAGCGCGAGACGACCTGTGCGACATGGTCGGCCGTCACGGTCTCCTCGACCATCGACGCCTTGCCATCGGAGCCTTCCGCCTCTGCGAGCTCACGCTCCAGCTGCGGGATCTCGCCATAGGCGAGCTCGCCCGCGCGCTGGAACTCGCCGCGGCGCTGCGCGATCGCCAGATCGTTGCGCGCCTCGTCGAGCCGCCGCTTGAGATCGGCGGCTAAGCCCAGCTTCGACTTCTCGGCCTGCCAGGAGGTGGTGAGCCGGTCGCTCTCCTCCTCGAGGTTGGCAAGCTCGGCCTCCAGACGTTCGAGGCGCGAGCGCGCCCCGTCATCGTGTTCCTTCTTCAGGGCCTCGCGCTCGATCTTCAGCTGCACGACGCGCCGGTCGATCTCGTCGAGGGCCTCGGGCTTGGAGTCCACCGCCATGCGCAAGCGCGCGGCGCCCTCGTCCACGAGGTCGATCGCCTTGTCGGGCAGGAAGCGGTCGGTGATGTAGCGGTTCGACAGCTGCGCGGCGGCCACGAGCGCCGAGTCCGAGATGCGCACCTTGTGGTGCTGCTCGTACTTCTCCTTCAGGCCGCGCAGGATTGAGATCGTGTCCTCGACCGTCGGCTCCGACACGAAGACCGGCTGGAAGCGGCGGGCAAGCGCCGGGTCCTTCTCGACATGCTTGCGGTACTCGTCGAGCGTCGTCGCGCCGACGCAGTGCAACTCGCCGCGGGCGAGCGCGGGCTTCAGAAGGTTGGAGGCGTCCATCGCCCCGTCCGCCTTGCCGGCACCGACCAGCGTGTGCATCTCGTCGATGAAGAGGATGATGCCGCCATCGGCGGACGTCACCTCCGACAGGACGGCCTTCAGCCGCTCCTCGAACTCGCCGCGATACTTCGCACCCGCGATCAGCGCGCCCATGTCGAGCGCCATCAGCTGCTTGTCGCGCAGGGATTCGGGCACGTCGCCGTTGACGAGGCGCAGCGCCAAGCCTTCCGCGATCGCGGTCTTGCCGACGCCCGGCTCGCCGATCAGCACCGGGTTGTTCTTGGTGCGGCGGGACAGGACCTGGATCGTGCGGCGGATTTCGTCGTCGCGCCCGATCACCGGGTCGAGCTTGCCCTCGCGCGCGTCCTTGGTCAGATCGCGGGCATATTTCTTCAGGGCGTCGTAACCCTGCTCTGCCGACGCCGTGTCGGCCGTGCGACCCTTGCGCAGGCTCTCGATCGCCGTGTTGAGGCCCTGCGGGGTGACGCCGGCCTTGGCGAGAATCTCCGACGTCTTGGCGCTCTTCTCCAGCGCGAGGGCGAGCAGCAGCCGCTCGGCGGTGACGTAGATGTCGCCCGCCTTCTTGGCGATCTCCTCGGCGGTCGCGAAGACCTTGGCGGTCGGAGCGGCGAGATAGATCTGCCCGTTGCCCCCGGACACCTTCGGCAGCGCGTCCAGCGCCGCCTCGACGCCGAGGCGCACATCCTTCGGCCGGCCGCCGGCGCGCTCGATGAGGCCGGAGGCAAGCCCCTCCGAATCGTCCACCAGCACCTTCAGAAGGTGCTCAGGGACAAAGTGCTGGTGATCGCGCGCCATCGCCGCGGTCTGGGCGGCCTGGATGAAGCCGCGGACCCGGTCGGTATATTTTTCCATGTCCATTCGTCGTCTCCTTGTCTCGCGCGTCACCCGGCAAACGGCATGCGCGCGAAAAAGCGTGGAGTCGGCCGCTCGAAAGCCGGCCGCTGGAGAGAGATATGGGACGCTCCCGCCTGTGGCAAAAGGGCATCAGGTGGGGGTGCCGAAATTTTTCGCGAGACGCGCGGAGCCCCGGAGTGATGCCCGTTCACCGCACCCGCCGAACAAGTTTGCGTGACGGCTAAGGGCCACGATTGTCCGTTCATGGAAGGTCGTTAATGGTTTGTTAGACAAATCATTCGGATGCTCCCTCACCCCATGCCCGAGTCATTCAGTATCCGCCCCCGCAGCGAAAGCGCCGCCGTGGCTGAAGCCGCCTGCCGGCTCGAGGACGAGGTCTGGGGGCATCTCGGATATCTCAATTTCACCGATGCCCATCATCGGCACTACGACACGATCCTGACCCGTTTCGCCGACCTCCAGCTCTGCCTCGTCGACGATGCGACGGGCGAGATGGTGGCGCTCGCCAACTGCACGCCGATCGCTTGGGACGGCGCGGCGCTGCCGGCGAGGGGCTGGGACTGGCTGGTCGAGGAAGGGGCGCGCGACGACGCGCCGGCGCCCAACACGCTCGGGGCGCTCGCGATCTCCGTACCGCCGCGCCATCGCGGCGCGGGACACGCGCAGCGCATGATCGGCGAGCTGAAGACGCTCTGCGAGCGCCAGGGCTTCTCCTCCCTCATCGCTCCCGTGCGCCCGTCCCGCAAGTTCGGCCACCCGAGCGTCCGCATGCAGGACTATGTCGGCTGGCAGGACCCGCAAGGCCGCTGCTTCGACCCCTGGCTGCGCAGCCATCTCCATCAGGGCGCGCGCCTCGTCGGCGTGTGCGACCGCTCCATGGTGGTGGAACAGCCCGTCGCCTTCTGGGAGACGTGGGCCGGCCGCCGCTTCGAGACCTCCGGCCCGTTCGAGATCGAGGGCGGGCTCGTGCCGCTCCAGATCGATCTCGAGCGCGGCGTCGGCCTCTACGAGGAGCCGAACGTCTGGGTGCGCTACGACGGCGTGTCGGGCACTCCGCTCAACTAGTTTCGGCGCGCGCGAAGCGCGCTCGCGGCGCGGCGCCAGGATCGAGGCTCCCTCGCCCATTCCGGCGGCAGCCGTTCCACCTGCGGCAGGGCGCCCTCCGCGAGGCGGCGGCTCATCCAAAGGGCGCGCGCGCAGCGTCCGTTGGCGTGCATGAACGGGGCGAGGTCGCGGAACGCCGCATAGAGCTGCCAGGGCGACAGATCGGCGGCGAGAAGTTCGTCGATGCCGCAAAGCGTCGAGGCGTCGGGACGCTCCTCGACCGCCGATCGCCCGTCCGGTCCGCTGAGGTGCGCCCGGAGGAGCAGGACGTTGCCGGCCTCCACCCGCCGGCGTGCGAAGAAACCGCGATGGGCGGCGATTTCACTGGCTGTCGCAGTTCGCCCAATTCCCGACAGCCGGTTGCTGGCCGCCACGAAGTCGGCGACCCAGGGCTCGAATGCGCATGCCGCCAGATCCAGACCCATGTCGCTTCCCCGACGAGGCGAACGACCGATCCGACGCTTCGTCCCGGCAAATTGCAACAGGAAAGATGAAGTCTTTCGAAAGGATGCAGCGCTTAAGGTCGTCGTTCGAGCGGCGTCCTCGCCGTGCCTTTTGCTCCGGAGCCGGGTCGGCCATGCAAAACAGGATGGCTCTTCCTCAGTCCCACGCGCGATCGACGGCGATCGCGATCCGCATCCTGATCTTCGCGCTCGGCGTCGCCCTCGTCGGGCTGACGGCCTGGCTCGGCTGGTCGGCCAACCACAACGAGGTCAAGGCGGAGCGCCGGCGCATCGACAATGCGCTCGACCAGACCATCGCCGGTGTCCTCGACCAGCAGCGCAGCGTCGCCTGGTGGGACGACGCGGTGCGCAAGGTCGCCATGGATTACGACGCGGAGTTCACCGCCTCCAACTTCGGTCTGTTCCTGACGGAGACCTACCAGCAGGACGAAGTCTACATCGTCGACGGCATGAACCGCCCGGTCTACACGCATCGGCGCGACGCTTCGGAGACCGAAGCGCCGTCGCCGGCCGAGGTGTCCTCGCGCCTCGCCAGACTGAAGCCCGTCCTCGACGGCGTCCGGCGGGGCGAGCGATCCTTCTCCAGCCGACGCCCCGACCTCTTCCTCGATCGACAGGCCGCCTATCAGAAGCTCGGCGGCGTGCGCACCACGGCCAACTGGTTCAGTGCCGTGATGATGATCGACGACCAGCCCTCGATCGTCACAGCGATCACGATCGGCCCGAACGTCGACATGTCGCTCGTCATGGACCGGCCGTATCTTCTCGTCAGCATCGTCAGGATCACCCCGGAGGTGCTCGAGCAGGTCGGACGCTCGCTCCTGATCTCCGACCTGCGGCTGACCCCGGAGATCGGCGAAGGACCGCTCACCGCCTCCGAGCCTTTCGTCACGGACGAGGGCCACACCGCGGGATATCTGACATGGAAGACGGCGGCCCCCGGCCAGCCGATCCTCTCGGTCATCCTGCCACTCGCCGCGATCCTGTCGATCATCGGCGGCGTCATGGCTGGCCGCATGCTGACGCGCATCGAGGTCGCGACCGACGCGCTGGCCGTGCGCGAGGAAAAGGCCCGTCACGACGCCCGCCACGACGACCTCTCGTCCCTGCCCAACCGGTCGGCCTTCCACGACGAGGCCGGTCACAGGGTGGAGGACGCGCTCGCCTCGTCCGGTCGCCTTCGCATCGGCTATATCGACATCGATCGCTTCAAGGACATCAACGACACGCTCGGCCACCACAAGGGCGACATCCTGATCCGCGAGTTCGGCGCCCGGCTGCGGCGGACCCTGCCGCAGGACATCTTTCTCGCGCGCATCGGCGGCGACGAGTTCGCGATGGTGGAAAGCGGCCATGCGGTGGAGCGCAACGACATCGGCGCCCTGATCGCCGAGGCGCTCGCGACGCCGCTGCAGGTCGAGGACCTTGCGGTGACCATAACGTCCTCGGTCGGCATGGCGTCGCTGCCCCAGCACGGCACGACGCTCGACGACCTGACCCGCCACGCCGACATCGCGCTCTACGAGGCCAAGCGCCAAGGCCGCAACCGCGCCGTGACGTTCGACGGCTCGATGGCGAAGGACCTGTCCGAGCGCCACCGCATCGAGACCAGCCTGCGCGAGGCGATCCGCACCGAGAGCCTCGAACTCTACTACCAGCCGCTGGTCGACGCGCGCAGCGGCCGGATCGAGGAGGCGGAGGCGCTCCTGCGCTGGCATCATCCCGAGCTCGGAACGGTGCCCCCCTCGGTGTTCGTGCCGATCGCCGAAGAGGGTGGCCTGATGCCCGAGCTCGGCGACTTCGTCCTGCGCCGCGCCGTGCGGCAGGCGCGCGACTGGCCCGACCTGTCGATCGCGATCAACCTGTCGCCGCTTCAGTTCCGCCATCGCAACCTGACCGACACGCTCCTGACCCTCACCGATGCCGACGGCGTCGATCCGCGCCGCATCATTCTCGAGGTGACGGAAAGCCTGCTGCTCAACGTCAACACGCAGACCGCCGACACGCTGAAACGCCTGCGCCGCGCCGGCTTTCGCATCGCACTCGACGATTTCGGCACGGGCTATTCCAGCCTGCGCTACCTCCTCGACCTGTCGTTCGACCTCATCAAGATCGACCGCTCCTTCGTCAGCGGTACGTCGCAGCAGATGGCCGCCCACACGATCGTCGCCGCGATCGTCGAGATGGGCCACGCGCTCGGCAGCCGCATCGTGGCGGAGGGCGTCGAGACCGAGGAGGAACGCCGGACCATTGCGGCGCTCGGCTGCGACCTCCTGCAGGGCTACCTCTTCGCCAAGCCGCTGCCGGCGCCGGGCCTCGCCGGCTTCGTCGCCTCGTTCAACGCCGACGTCCAGCGGCGTCTCGACGACGGGCCGGAGGCGGCGCGGGTGGTCTGAACCCGAAAGGCGTCGTTCGCTCGAGGGCCTCCGGCCTTTCGGTCGTCGGCCGTTCGTGGCAAGAGCGGGCTTAGCGTTTGGGGAACCGCGGCGATGACGAGAGCGAACGGCGCTTACAGCTGGGATCAGTTCGATTCCGAGAGCTACTTCCAGCACTATTACGGCGAGCCGCATGTCGACGACGAGGTGCTGGTCGGGCTGGTGAGCCGGGCCATCGCCCGTGGCGAGCCGGCGGGCCGGGCGCTCGAGACGATCGACATCGGCACCGGTCCGAACCTCTTTCCGCTGCTGTGCGCCCTGCCGCGCGCGAGCCGCCTGACGGCCTGGGAATTCTCGGCCAGCAACGTCGCGTGGCTCGAGGCCGAACTGCGCGCATCGCAGCTTCGGCCCCAGTGGAGCCACTTCTGGCGCGTGGTGGAAACCTCCGTCGGGGGCGACGTCGCGCTTCCCGCCGATCCGCTTCGCGAGCTCGAGGCCCGCACCACGATCCGCCAGGGATCGGTCTACGACCTGCCGGAAGCAGGGTGGGATCTCGCCACCATGTTCTTCTGCGCCGAATCGATCACCGGCGACGAGGTTGAGTTCGACCGCGCCTGCGCGCGCTTTGCCGGCTGCGTGCGTCCCGGCGGCACGGTGGTCGGCGCCTTCCTCGTCGGCTCTTCGGACTACGAGGTGGCCGGGCGCCCGTTCCCGATCCTCGACGTGTCGCCGGAGCGCGTGCGCGCCGTGCTGGAGCCGGCGGTGCGCGACCTCCAGTGCGAGACGATCGGGCTCGTCGATCGAGAGATCCGCAGCGGCTATTCCGGCATGCTGTTCGTCTCGGGGGTCCGCCGCGACGACCGCGCCTGACGGCGCTCTAGGTTCAATCTACCCCAACGACGGCAAAGCGCTTGCGCCCGCGATCCGGCCGGGATGGGTGAACACCTCGAACTCCTCGCCGCGCACCACGGCAACGAGCGTGATGCCGGCCCGCTCGGCCTCCCCGACCGCCAGCAGCGTCGGCACCGATACGGCAGCGAGCAGGCCGCAGCCCATCATCGCCGCCTTCTGGATGAGTTCCACCGAGACCCGGCTGGTTAGCACCAGGAACCCACCCGCGGGGTCGATGCCCGCGGAGGCGAGGTGCCCCGCGACCTTGTCGAGCGCGTTGTGCCGGCCGACGTCCTCGCGCACCACGACGAGTTCGCCGTTCGCGGTGGCGAAGGCTGCAGCATGAGCCGCCCGCGTGCGCCGGCCAAGGCGCTGCTCGTCCCCCATGGCGTCCATCGCCGCGACGATCACCTCCGGCCCGATCGCCAGTCGCCCGGCCACCGTCGGCAGGGCGCGGGCCGCGAGTTCCAGGCTTTCGACGCCGCAAAGGCCGCAGCCCACCGGCCCGGTCATCTGACGCTTGCGGGCAACATAGCCGGCCGCGCGCTCCGGGGTGAGCCACAACCGGCAGTCGATCCCGACCTCGGTCGCCTCGACGTCGAGCCGCTCGATTTCGGCCGGGTTCGCCGCGATGCCCTCGTTCAGGGCGAGGCCGAGCGCGAGATCGGGAAGGTCGGCGGGCGTCGCCATCATCACGGCATGGGTCGAGCCGTTGACGGAGACCGCGACCGCGACCTCCGCCGGCAGGTCGCGCATGGCCGCCTCGAACCGACCGGCCCGAAACCGTACCGTCGCGGCCGGCCGGGCCTGGCTGTGCGCCGACGTTTCCGGCATTCCCGGCTCCTCCGGCCGCATCCCGCGCCTCAGACGGCGCGCAGCATGCCGTGCCCCACCACGGGCCCGGTGGGCTGGCCGGTGGGCGAGCCACCCTCCGGCTCCATCGACACGGCGAGCGCCGTGCCCGGCGTGCGCACCATTCCCATGCCGACGCCCGAGCGGGCGCGCAGGTCGACCCGCAGCGGCGCCGACGGATCGACGAGGCCGAGCGAGATCGGAGTGCCGCCGGCCGGCACCAGCCAGAGTTCCGGCACCCGCCCTTCCTGCGCCTGCAGCGAGACCGGCATCAGCGTCGCGTGGCCGCCGTCCGGATCCACCACGGCCACGAAGAGCGGCGCCCCGCCGTTGGCGGCGATCGACGCCATCATCGGGGCGGCGGCGGGGCGGAGGTCGAGCGCGAGTCCGGCAAGGCTCGCGGCGGCGAGCGCCATGGAGCCGATCGCCAGCCACTGCCAGACGGCCGACACGCGACGCCCGCCGGAGCGGGGCGACCTACGGGCCTTAGCGGACGGCGCGCGACCGGGCGACGCATCCCGAACGTCGCGCCTCGTCGCCGCAGGCCCGAGTTCGGCTTCGATCGCCTGCCAGAGACGCGCGGGCGGCGACACCGCCGGTGTCTCGCCGATAAGCGGCTGGAGCCGCTCCTCCCAGAGCCCAGCCTCGCGCGAAAGCGCGGGGTCGATGCGCAGCCGTCGCTCGAAGGCGCGGCGCTCGGCCGGCGCCAGGAGGCCGAGCGCATACTCGCCGGCCAGGGCCTCGTCGCCGCCATCCCGTTCGTCGCCCGCGCTCATTCTTCCAGGCATCCCTTCAATCGGATCAGGCCGCGCCGGATCACGCTCTTCATGGTTCCGAGCGGTACGCCCGCTCCCTGCGCCAGGTCCTCGTAGGTCCGCCCTCCGAAGAAGGCGGCCCGGATCGCCTGAGCCGCGCGCGGCTCCAGCCCGTCGAGACAGGCGGCCAGACGCCGCGCCTCGCCGTCGGCTTCGAGTTGCGACAAGGCGTCGGGCGCCTCGTCCGCCACCTCGTCGGCTGCCTCGAGATCGGTTCCCGCGCGATGGTGCCGGAGCGCCCGCAGGCGGTCGATCGCCCGGTTGCGTGCCAGCGTGCACAGCCAGGTGATCGGGCTGGCGCGCGCGGGGTCGAAGCCGGAGGCCCGGTTCCAGACGGTGACGAAGACGTCCTGGAGGACGTCCTCGGCTTCCGCCTCGTCGTTCAAGATACGCAGCGTGACGCCGAATAGCTTCGCGCTCGTGAGATCATAAACGGTGCGCAGCGCGTCGCGTTCGCCGTCCGCCACGCGGCCGAGGGCCAGGACAAGGCGCTGGCGCGCGTCTTCGGTCGAGGGGCCGTGCAGCATACGTCTCCGGGGCGTCGAACAGGGAACCGGACGGCAGGCCGCCGGATTGCTCGGAACCAGTCATACCGGCCCTCGAGGAGGAAAGCCATGTCCGCCGTCTCCCAGCCCACCCTGCGCGTCGAGCGCGAGCCGCAGCCCGTGAACGTCACCTTCCACGACACCGTCATCGCCTCGACCACCGAGGCGGTGCGGCTCTACGAGGGCAACCGCGAGCCCGTTCTCTACATCCCGCGCGAGCATGTCGAGATGGCCTATTTCGACGATTCCGACAAACGCACGACCTGCCCGCACAAGGGCGAGGCGCGCTACTGGTCGATCTCGGCGGGCGGCTACGGCGAGACCGACGCCGTCTGGTCCTACGAGGATCCCAAGCCCGCCGCGCGCGCGATCGCCGGCTATCTCGCCTTCTATCCCGACAAGGTGCGGATCATCGTCGGCGAGGGCAAATAGGCGTCGTCAGGCGGATGGAACGGATGGACGCCCAGGTTGTTAAGGCGGCCACAGGGACGTTCTTTCAAGGACACACAACCATGCGTCGTTTCATTCTCGCCACCGCTGCCCTTGGCCTGCTGGCCGGTCCGGTCCTCGCCCAGACCACCGTCGTGACCACCACCGAGCCGAAGAGCGAAGGCGAGCAGGCGGCCGGCACGCTGGCCGGCGCCGGCACTGGCGCGGTGGCCGGTGCGCTCGTCGGCGGCCCGGTGGGCGCTGCGATCGGCGGCGTCGCGGGTCTTGCGATCGGCGGTGCGGCCTCCGCGCCAGACGAGGTGCGCCAGTACGTCGTCGCCAACCCGACCCAGCCGGTCGTGGTGGAAGGCGAGATCACGCAAGGGTCGGTCATCCCCGGCTCCGTGACGCTCGTGCCGGTGCCGTCGAACCCGGACTACGAGTATTTCTACACCTCGAACAACCAGCCGGTGATCGTCTCGAAGGCCGACCGCAAGGTCATCTACTACGCCAACTGAGCATCGCTCGGCTGATCGAAAAGGGCCGCCGCGCGTCTTCCGCGCGGTGGCCCTTTTTTCGTGTCAGCGGTCGCTGTGCCCGAGGCTGCGCTCCGGGTCGAGCCGGTCCCGCACGCGCTGCTTCAGCACCTTGGCTTCGGGAAAGCCGCCGTCGGCCTTGCGCTCCCAGATCATCTCGCCGTCGTAGGCGATCTCGAACACCCCGCCGGTGCCGGGCAGGAGCGCCACTTCGCCGAGGTCTGGCCCGAAGGTCTGCAGGAGTTCCTGCGCGAGCCAGGCGGAGCGCAGGAGCCACTGGCACTGCGTGCAGTAGCGGATGGTGATGCGGGGGGCCGGGTTCGGTTCCATCGGCGTCCTTCCAGCGGCTGTGCCTCGCTCCAGCCTCTAGTGAAAATTGCGCCCCTTGGGCAAGACGGCGCGCATGCCTCTCACCGTCTCCTCGTCGACGTCGCGCGTCGAGGGCAGGACGACACGGGCCGGGCGGCGCACCTCGTCGGCCGAGGCCAGCACGGCGCCGAGCGCCGCGGCGGCCTCGGTCAGGTCGTCGTCCGGCATCGCGGCCGCGTGCCGCGGCTCCGGATGGCGGCGGAGCGGGCTCTTCACGTGGTCGGTCGGCTGCAGGATGCGTGCGCCCTCCAGCCCACGGTCGGCGAGGCGCGACAGGAGCGGCGTCAGGTCCTCGATCGTCTCGGCGACGAGATGGATCACGCCGCGGTCGGCCTGGACCCGCCCCGAGACGCGCACCAGCCGGGCGCCGAGTACCACCGGTCGGAAGCGCTCGAAGACCTTGGTCCAGACCACGATGTTGGCGACGCCCGTCTCGTCCTCCACGGTCATGAAGATGACGCCCTTGGCCGAGCCCGGCCGCTGGCGCACCAGGACGAGCCCGGCGATGGAGGCGCGCCGGCCGGAGCGCACGGTGTCGAGCGTCTGCGCGGGGGCGATGCCGCGCGCCCGAAGGTCCTCGCGCAGGAAGGACACGGGATGCGCCTTCAGGGACAGGGACAGGAAGCGGTAGTCGTTGACCACCGCCTCGCCGAGCGGCATCGCGGGAAGCGTGACCTCGGGCTCGGCCGTCACCTCGCCGAGCCCCTCAAAGAGCGGCAGGCGTTCGGCCGCCGCGCCTTCGCTCAAGCCCCGCGCCGCCCAGAGCGCGTCGCGGCGCGCCAGACCGAGGCTTGCGAAGGCGTCGGCGTCGGCCAGCCGCTCCACCGCCTGCCGCGACAGGCCGGTGCGCAGCCACAGTTCGCGCACCGAATCGAACGGACCCGACGTGTCGCGCACCCAGACGAGGCGCCGGATCTCGGTCTCCGACAGGCCCTTCACCTGCCGGAAGCCGAGCCGCACCGCATGGCGCGTTCGGATCGCGGCCGCCGCCTCGCGGTGGCGTGGAAAGACGGCGGCGGGATCGAAGGCGCAGGGCTCCAGCGCCGAGTCCCAAGACGAGGCGTTGACGCAGACGGGGCGCATCTCCACCCCGTGCTCGCGCGCGTCGCGCACCAGCTGGGCCGGCGCGTAGAAGCCCATCGGCTGCGCGTTCAGGATCGCGGCGCAGAAGACATCGGGATAGTGGCACTTGATGAAGGCCGAGGCGTAGACAAGGAGCGCGAAGGACGCCGCATGGCTTTCGGGAAAGCCGTATTCGCCGAAGCCCTCGATCTGGCTGAAGCAGCGCTCGGCGAACTCCTCAGTGTAGCCGTTCCGCAGCATGCCGGAGACCATGCGCTCGCGAAAATCCTTCACCTGCCCCGTACGCCGGAACGTCGCCATGGCGCGGCGCAGCTTGTCGGCCTCCGCCCCGGTGAAGCCGCCGGCCACCATGGCGATGCGCATCGCCTGCTCCTGGAACAGCGGGACGCCGCAGGTGCGCTCCAGAATCTCGCGCAACTCCTCCTTCGGATAGTCGACGGGCTCCAGTTTCATGCGCCGGCGCAGGTAGGGGTGCACCATGTCGCCCTGGATCGGGCCGGGCCGCACGATCGCGACCTGGATCACGAGGTCGTAGAAGACGTTGGGCTTCAGCTTCGGCAGCATCGTCATCTGCGCTCTGGACTCGATCTGGAACGTGCCGAGCGTGTCGGCGCGATGGGTCATCCGCCAGACCGGCTCGTCCGGCGCCTCCATCGGCAGCGTGTCGAGCGAGGCCGCGCGCCCGTCCAGCGTCGCCTCGCCGGGGTAGAGCGTGTTCAGCATGTCGAAGGCGCGGCGCAGGGCGCTCAGCATGCCGAGCGCCAGGATGTCGATCTTGAGGATCTTCAGCTCGTCGAGATCGTCCTTGTCCCATTCCACGATGATCCGGCCCTTGGAGCCGGTGTTGTGGATCGGCACCGTCTCGTCGACGCGCCCGCGCGTCAGCACGAAGCCGCCGACATGCTGCGAGAGATGGCGGGGAAACTCGTTCAGCGCCCGCGCATAGGCGAGGACATTCTGCGTCGTCGGGTCCTCCGCCGACAGGCCGGCGGCATCGGTCTCGCGCGTGCCCATGTCGGCGGGGCCGTAGCCCCAGACCGAGCCCGACAGGGCCGAGACGGCATCCTCCGACAGGCCGAAAGCCTTGCCGACCTCGCGCAAGGAGGAGCGCGCGCGATAGGAGATGACGGTCGCCGCGATCGCCGCCGAATCGCGCCCGTAGGCGTCGTAGATCCAGTTAATCACCTCGTCGCGGCGCTCGTGCTCGAAGTCGACGTCGATGTCGGGCGGCTCGTCGCGCTCGTCCGACAGGAACCGGTCGAAGAGGAGGCCGGCCTTTTCGGGGTCCACCTCGGTGATGCCGATGCAGTAGCAAACCGTGGAATTGGCCGCCGATCCGCGCCCTTGGCACAGGATGCCCATCCCGCGCGCGGCCTGGACGATGCGATGGACGGTGAGAAAGTAGGGCTCGTATTTCTTCTTCGCGATGAGCGCGAGCTCGCGCTCGATCTGCGGAAAGATCCGCGCCGGCACGCCGCCGGGATAGCGCCAGTGTGCGCCCTCATAGGCCAGGCGCCGCAGCTCCTCCAGCGGCGAGACGCCGAGGCGCAGCGCCTCGTCGGGATAGTCGTACTGGAGGGTCGCGAGATCGAAGCGAAGCTCCTCGAAAAAGCGGCGCGCCTCGACGATCGCCGGCTCGAAGCCGCGAAACAGACGCAGCATCTCGCCTTCGTGCTTCAGCCGCCGCTCGGCATGGGCCGAGAGGATCGCCCGGCCGGCTCCCGCCAGCGGCACGTGCTCGCGGATCGCCGCCACGACGTCGGCGAGCGGGCGCCGCTCGGCCCCGTGGAACAGGGCGTCGTTAGTGGCGAGAAGCGGCGTGCCCCACGTCCTGGCGAGCGCCGCCGCCCGGCCGAGGCGGCGCGCGTCGCCCCCGTCGTGGCGCGGGGCGACGGCGAGGCGGACGGCACGGGGAAAGGCCGCGCGCAAGGGGCCGAGCGCCGCCTCGAGCCGCTCGGTGGCGCCCGTCCCCGCCGGTCCGTCGCGCCCCAGCCCGTCGGGGGCGAGGACGGCGAGGTTGATCCCCTCGCCCCGTTCCAGAAGATCGGAAAGGCGCAGGATGCAGTCGCCCTTGCGAGCCCTGAGGTTGCCGGTGGTCAGGAGGCGGCAGAGCTGCGCCCAGCCGGCACGGTCGCGCGGGTAGGCGAAGACGTCGGGCGTCGCGTCGGCAAAGACCAGCCGCGCGCCGGGACGGAAAGGGAACCGCTGCACCCGCGCCTGCCCATGCGCGCGCACCACGCCGGCCACCGTGTTGCGGTCGGCCAAGCCGAGCCCGCCGAGCCGCAGCGCCTCGGCCGCGACCACCATCTCGCCGGGCTTGGAGGCGCCGCGCAGGAAGGAGAAGTTCGAGGCCGCCCCGATCTCGCAGAAGCCGGGACCGGGCGCGAGCGGCTCGACCGGCGGCTCGCCGTTCATGCGAAGAGACCGTGCAGGAACCAGCCGGATGGTGCGCCCTCGCCCGCGCCTTGGCGAAACAGCCAGTAGCGCCGACCGGCCTCGTCCTCGACGCGGAAGTAGTCGCGGCTCGCGCCCACATCCCCGAGCCACCATTCCGGCGCGATCCGCTCGGGACCCTCGATCCGGCCGACACGGTAGAAGGCGCGGCGCCAGCGGAACTGGCGGATCGGCCCGTCCGGCACCTCGGCCGTCGCCTCCACCGCTTCCGGCCGGGCGAAGAGGCGCAAGGGGCGCGGCGCGAGATCGGCCTCCACGCCGGAACCGCCCGTCCCGATCGGGGCGACGCGCCGCTGCGCGGCCTCCGGCCGGTGCCGGTCCTCGGGCGCCAAGGCGAACACCGCCGCCTCGCCGAGCCGCGTCCCCAAGCGATCGATCAGCGCGCCGAGTTCCTCGGCGGGCCGCGCGCCCGCGTCCTCGAGGTCCTCCTGCCGGTCCGCCATCGCATCCGCCGCCAGAACCGACAGGCGCAGGAGGTCGAAGCCGAAGCCGGCGTCGATCTCGTCCCCGCAGGCCTTCAGCCGCTCGGCGAAGAGACGCGCGATCCGGGCGGGATCGCGCAACGGGGCCCCCGAGCGCACCAGGAGGCGCTCGACATGCCCGTCGACGCGAAACAGCGCGAGCTCCGCCTCGCGCAGGCCCTCGCCGCGCTCGGCCAAGGTCTCGCACAGCCGGGCGGCCAGGTGGGTCGCGATGCGCAGGATGTCTTCGGGCAAGCTCACCGGCTCGAACAGGCGGCGCTCGCGGATGAGGAGCGCGACCGCCCGGCGCGGCTCGATCGGACGGCGGGCGGCGCCCGTCGCCTCGTCCAGCCGGCGGGCGATGTCGGGGCCGAAGCGGCGGTGGAGGGCAGCGCGCGGCAGCGCAAGGAGATCGCGCACCCGGCGAAGGCCGAGCCGGTGGAGCCGTGCGGCGGTCTCCGTGTCGAGCCGCAGGCCGCTTCCCACGGGCAGGCCCTCCACGGCGGCGCGCTCGTCTCCGCTCGCCACGAGGCGCGCCGCCCCGGCCACGCCGACGCAGGCGCGCGCCGTGCCGGGATGGGCGGCGACCGCTGCCTCGACCGCAAAGCCCTGGCGCTCCAGCCGAGAGACGAGATCGTCTCGGAGAGCGCCCGCTCCGCCGAAGAGGTGGGACGCGCCCGTCAGATCGAGAACGAGGCCGTCGGCACCGTCGAGGGCGACGAGGGGCGTGTAGCGGTCGCACCAGTCTGCCACCGCGTCGAGGAGGCGCCGGTCGGCCGCCGCGTCGGCCGGCCGGTAGTCCACGTGGGGAAAGCGGGCGCGCGCTTCCGCAAGGCCGAGGCCGGGTACGAGGCCGAGCGCCTCGGCGCGCTCGCACGAGGACACGATCCGCTCGGCCCGGTCTTCGCGCGCGAAGAGGGCGAGCGGCGGGATGTCGGCGTCCGGCCTGTCCGCCCGCTGCCCCGCATCAGACGGAGTATGTCCCCTGCCCGCGTCCGGCGGGGTGTATCCCCTGCCCGCGTCCGGCGGGCGATGCCCGTTGCCCGCACCGAGCGGCACCGGCAGGAGGTCAGGCCGCGCCGAAGCGTCGGTGCGCGGCATCCTCCCCCGCCGCGCCGCCGCGAAGGGACCGCAGCGCCACGAGCGCCCCAGTTCCTCGCGCCGGATCCGGTCGCTGGGCAGCCGCGTCAGCCGGATCGCCAGGAATTCGCCCGGCCGCACGGACGAGGGGGTCGTGGTCGAGGAAGCGTCGGTCATGGGGATCCCACTCCAGGCAGAGCGTTCGGGGCGACAGTCCCCGCGCCTTTTCAAGCGCCAGGGAAAAACGGGGGCGGCCGATCAAGGGCAGCAATTCCAGCCCCGGCACGGGGGCGGCGCGCACCGGCTCGACCAGCAGGCGGACGGGGGCGGCGGTGGCTTCCGGCTCGCCGCCCTGGCGCAAGAGCATCACCGCGCCGCCCGCCTCCCGGGCGCGGGTGTGGAGGCGCCGCGTGCCCTCCAGCCCGAGAAGCGTCGGATTGCCGCGCAGTTCGACCACGACCAGCGCGGCGGCGCCCGAACGCGCGGCTTCCTCGCCCGCCCAGGCCGCATCCACGATGCGCCGGGCGCGCACCACGACCAGGGCATCGGGGTCGAGACCGAAATGGGCGAGCCCCTCGCGATAGGGCATGCCGCCCTCGGCGAGCGCGTCGGCCGCCGCGATCCAGAGGAGCGGACGGCGCGCTGAGGCGCCGAGGCGGATGCCGAGCGCCAGCGCGAAGCCGACGCCTGCCCCGCCGTCGCGCATGGCGAGCGTGCGCGCCTCCACCAGCCCCGCGCGCGGCAGCCCGCCTCCGAGCGCGGCGTCGAAGGCCGGCGCGCCCAGCGCCAGACGATCGTCGTCATTGGGTTTTTCGTCCTCGCCATCCGGCACGCCGCGCGCGAACGGCGCCCCTTCGATCCGCCCAATCGCCTGGCGCAGCGCCGAAAGCGTCGCGGCGCGTGCGCGGTCGGGCTCACCGCCCGGCCCCACCCCAGCGTCCTCTGTCGCGTCGGTTGCGGGACGCCTTTCATCCGGGGTATCTACGGGCTCTAGGCCCGGTCGTCGTCGCGGTCCAGTGGTCCAGGTCATGCCGGTCTCCATCGGCGGATGGGTTCATGGCCGCCTTCGTGTTCCTCATATGTTCTAGGAAATTTCCGAGTCGCCCCCCGGAGTCAAGGAGACGGCGGCCAAGATTATTTTCCTGTTGATAGGGAACGAATTCCGGTGGACGACGGCAGCCGCCTCTTGGGCCCGGCGTCACGCTGTCACGATCGCGTCAGGACCAGCGATGCGGCGTTGCGGTGTGGCGTGACCGACAGGCAGGAGGAGCCCTCCACCCGTTGTCACCAATCCGAAGACGCCCGCCCATGCCCCTGACCCGTCGATCCCTCCTTGCCGGCGCGCCGCTGTTTCTGGCCGGCTGCGTGTCAGGACGCCTCGGCGACGTGGCGCCCGCTGCGCCCAGACGTGTCGTCGATCCCTACTATCTTGCCATGTACGCGCCGGTGACAGGCGAGCCCTTCCCGGTTCCCGCTCCCGACCTGACGAAGATCGACCCGCGCTTCTACCGGCAGGAGGTCGCCTACCGGAGCGGCGAAATCCCCGGGACGCTGATCGTCGATACGCCCGCGCGCTTCCTCTACCTTCAGATGGAGGGCGACCGGGCGCTGCGTTACGGGATCGGCGTCGGCAAGGCGGGTCTTGCCTTCGAGGGCGAGGCGCGGGTCCAGTACAAGCGCGCCTGGCCGCGCTGGCGCCCGACCGACGCGATGATGGCGCGCGAGCCCGCCCGCTACGGCCACCTCGGCGCGGGCATGGAGCCGGGGCCTACCAACCCGCTCGGCGCGCGGGCGCTCTACCTCTTCCGGGGCGGCGAGGACACGCTCTACCGCATCCACGGCACCAACGAGGACTGGTCGATCGGCCAGTCCGTCTCGTCGGGCTGCATACGGCTTCTCAACCAGGATGTGATCGACCTCCATCGCCGCGTCCTCGACGGCACCAAGGTCGTGGTGCTCCAGGGCGCGATGGCTTAAGACGCGGGGGGCTACGGATGGGAACCGCCAGGGAGGAGAGCCGCATGGGCCAAAGGGACCAGACCGGCGACTGGGCGCGAAGGCTGTCGCCGAGCCTCGAGGAGATCGAGGCGCTGGCGATCGAGGCCTATGCCGCGCTGCCGTCGGAATTCCGCGCCCTGTCGGGCGAGATCCGCTTCCACGTCGCCGACTTTCCCGAGGACGAGGTGGTGGAGGAGATGGGCCTCGAAAGCCCCTTCGACATTCTCGGCCTCTTCGAGGGCCGCGCCGTCGGCGCGCTCGGCACGCCCCAGACCGGTGAGATGCCCAACCGCATCCTCCTGTACCGCCGCCCGATCCTCGACTATTGGGCGGAGCATGAGGAAAGCCTCGGCACGCTGGTCGCCCATGTTCTGATCCACGAGATCGGGCACCATTTCGGCCTGTCGGACGACGACATGGAAGCACTGGAAGCGGCGACCGACTGAAACGGCATTCCGGAAGAAAAGGGACGACCGATGCAGGTCTCGACGCTCGCCATCCATCCGGTCAAGGGCGGGCGCGCCCGCCATCCCGCGAGCGTGCGGCTCGAGCCGATGGGGCTCCGGGGCGACCGGCGCTGGATGCTGGTCGATGCCACGGGGCGCTTCCTGTCGCAGCGCGAGCATCCGCCGCTCGCGCTCCTCGACGCCGAGCCCGACGAGGACGGGCTGCACCTGTCGTTTCCCGGCATCGGCGGGTCGGACGGCGGCGAGCGCTTCGTGGCGACGCCGGACGGCGAGGAGCGCGTGACGGTCACCGTCTGGAGCGACACCGTGGACGCCGCCGCCGCCGGCGCGGACACCGATGCCGCCCTGTCGCGCTGGCTCGGCCTCCCCGTGCGGCTCGTCCATTTCGACGCGCACTCGCAGCGCACCGTCTCGCGCGACTGGACCGCCGAGGATCATCCGGTCGGCTTTGCCGACGGCTTCCCGCTGCTGGTCGCCACCACGGCCTCGCTGCGCGATCTCAACCGGCGGATCGTCGCCGCGGGCGGCGAGGCCGTGCCGATGGGCCGCTTCCGACCCAACGTCGTGATCGACGGCACCGAGCCCTTCGCCGAGGACGGCTGGGCGCAGATCGCGGTCGGCGACGTGGTGCTCGATCTCGTGAAACCCTGCGCGCGCTGCGCGGTGACGACCGTCGATCAGGACGAGGGCCGGCGCACGGGCAAGGAGCCGCTCGCGACGCTCGGGCGCTTCCGCCGCTCCGGCGTCCAGCGCGCGCCGGGCGTCCTGTTCGGCTGGAACGCCGTGGTACAGGGCGCCGGCACGCTTCGCGTCGGCGACCCCGTTCGCATTCTGGAGATGCGCGAGGGCGGCTGGCCCCTCGCGCTCTGACCGCCGCGAAACGACGATGGCCCGGAACCGGCTGCCGCGGTTCCGGGCCATCGTCTCGGCGCTCCCTTGCGGGGATCAGGCCTTGGTCAGCCGCACGATCGTCGAGCCGCCGCCGCCCCGCGTCTCGGTCACGGCATAGACCGCCCCGTCCGGACCGACCTTGACGTCGCGGATGCGCGCCTCGAGCGGCACGCGCGCCTCGGTCGCCACCCGACCTTCGCCGTTCATGGACAGCACCACGAGGCCCTGCGTCACCAGACCGCCGACCAGGAAAGCGTTCTCCCACTCGGGGAACTCGGAGCCCTGATAGAGTGCCATGCCGGACGGGCCGATGACCGGATCCCAGTAGTAGGCCGGCTGTTCCATGCCGTCCTTGGCGGTAATGCCCTCGTTCACCTCGGCGCCGCCGTACTCGATGCCGTAGGTGATCACCGGCCAGCCGTAGTTCTTGCCAGCTTCCGGCGCGTTCAGCTCGTCGCCGCCGCGCGGCCCGTGCTCGATCGTCCAGAGACGGCCGTCGGCGTCGAGCGCAGCGGACTGGATGTTGCGGTGACCGTAGCTCCAGATCGCGTCCTGCGCATTGTCCTGGTTAACGAACGGGTTGTCGGCCGGGATCGAACCGTCGGCATTGATCCGGAACACCTTGCCAAGGCCCGAATCGAGGTTCTGCGCCTGATCCCGGATCGGGTCGTCGGACCGCTCGCCGACGCCGAGGAAGATCTTGCCCTCGCCATCAAAGACGATGCGCGAGCCGAAGTGCTTGTTGCCCTCGTAGCTCGGCATCTGCTGGAAGATGACCTTGACGTCGTCGAGCTTGGCCGAGCCGTCCGCCGTCGTCAGCTTCGCGCTGGCGAGCGCGGTGCCGTTGCCCACCGCCCCGCGCGGCTCGGAGAAGGTGAAGTAGATCATGCCGTCCGAGGCGAAGTTCGGCCCGAGCGCCACGTCGAGGAGGCCGCCCTGCTCGCGCGAATCGACTTCGGGCACGCCGGACACCTCGATCGGCTCGCCCTCCTGCCCCATCGCGGGCAGGATCATCAGCTTGCCTTCCTTGGCGGTGACGAGCATGCGCCCGTCCGGCATGAACTCCAGCGCCCAGAGGTTGGGCAGGCCTTCGGCCACCGTCTCGGTGGTCACCTCGGGCTGTTCGGTCGGCTGGGGCGCGCGGGTCTGGCCGGCAAAGGCCGGCTGCTGATCGGGAGCGTTGGCCGCTTCCGTCTCGATCGGCTGGCCGGCGGCCGCCCCTTGCGTCGAGGAGGCGGTGCCGGTGGCCGGCGCGTTGCCGTCCACGTGTGGCAGGCGTTCGCCCTGGCTGTTGGTGTCCTGCGCCAAGGCGCCGGTGGCAAGCATAGTGCCGGCCAGAAGGAGGCCGAGGCCACCGGATCGAAGGGTCAGTCGCATCGTCGCGTTCCTCGTCGTCGAATGAAATCGAAGACCGGGGCGGTCTTCCCATGGACGGCGAACTAATCGGGCGCGACGAGCGGACAACGCCGCTCCCGTTTAGTTGACGAAACGTGAGCGGCGCTGCAAGGGCGGGTCTCGGCGTTCCTACGCCTGCGGCCACCTATGGTGGAAGGTCCCCTCGCGATCGAGGCGATGGAAGGTGTGGGCGCCGAAGAGGTCGCGCTGGCCTTGTGTGAGGTTCGTGGTGCCACGCGCCCGGCGGTAGTCGTCGAAATAGGCGAGGGCCGCCGAGAGCGCCGGCACCGGGATGCCGGCGAGCGAGGCCTTGGCGACGACGCGCCGCAGCGCCTCTTGGGCCCCCTCGATGCGGCTCGTGAAGCTCGGCGCGAGCAGGAGGTTGACGACGTCGCCCGCCTCGTAGGCCCGCGTGATGTCATCGAGAAAGCGCGAGCGGATGATGCAGCCGGCGCGCCAGATGCGCGCGATCTCGCCAAGCGGCAGGTTCCAGCCGAACTCCTTCGAGGCCTCAGTGAGCGTCGCATAGCCCTGCGCATAGGCGATGATCTTGGCGGCGACGAGCGCGGCCTCGAGTTCCGCCAGCCCCTCGTGATCGGCGTGGAACTCGGCGCGTGCGGTCTTCACGCCGCCGAAGATGCGCGCGGCCTCCGCCCGCTCGGCGCGGCGGGAGGATATGCCGCGCGCCGAGACCGCCGCTTCCAGCGTCGTCGCGCCGACGCCGAGCTTCTGCGCCTCGATCACCGACCAGCGCCCGGTGCCCTTCTGGCCGGCCTCGTCGACGATCTGGTCGACCAGCGCCCCGCCGGTCTCGGGGTCGCGCTCGGCCAGCACCAGCGACGAGATCTCGATGAGGTAGGACTGGAGATCGCGCGTGTTCCAGTCGGCGAAGATGTCGGCCATCTCCTGCGGCCGGAGCCCGACCGCATCGCGCAGGATGCCGTAGACTTCGGCGATCATCTGCATGTCGGCATATTCGATGCCGTTGTGGATCGTCTTGACGAAATGGCCGGCGCCGTCGGGGCCGAGCCAGTCGACGCAGGGCGAGCCGTCGAACTTGGCGGCGATCGGCTCGAGAAGCGGCTTCAGGCGCTGCCACACCGCCTGGTCGCCGCCGACCATGATCGAGGGGCCGTTGCGCGCGCCGACCTCGCCGCCCGACACGCCCATGCCGACGAAGTGGACGCCGGTCGGCTTGACCGCCTTCTCGCGGCGCACCGTGTCGTTGAAGTCGGCGTTGCCGGCGTCGATCAGGATGTCGCCGGGAGCGAGATGCGGCAGGACGAGCGCCATCTGGTCGTCGACCGGCTTGCCGGCATTGACCATCAGCACCACGACGCGCGGGCTTTTGAGCACCCCGACGAAGTGCTCGATCGAATCGGTCGGAACGAGGCGCTCGGCCAGATCGGGGTTGTCTTCGCGCACCCCGTAGGCCTTCTCGGTTGTCCGGTTGCCGAGGGCGACCGTGAACCCGCCGTTGTCGGCGAAGTTCAGCGCCAAGCTCGCGCCCATCGTGCCCATGCCCAAGACGCCGAGATCCGCCTGGTTGCCGCTCATCCGATTCGCCCTCCACGTGCCTGTTCGGGCCACGGGTTTAACGGATGACGGGCGGACGTTCCATCGAAACGGTTGAAACGCCCGAGAGGGCGCTCAGCGCTTCAAGCGCTCGGCGTGCCAGGCGATGTGGTCGTCCATGAAGGTCGAGATGAAGTTGTAGGAGTGGTCGTAGCCCTCGCGCATGTTGAGCGCGAGGCGGATACCCGCCTTGTCGCAGGCCTCCTTGAGAAGCTGCGGGCGGAGGCCGTCGTCAAGATACGGGTCGGCTGTTCCCTGATCGACCAGAAACTCCGGGAAGCGGTGCCCATCCTCGATCAGGAGCGTCGCGTCGTAGGGCCGCCACGTCGACCGGTCGCGGCCGAGATACTTCTCGAAGGCGGGGCGCGACCAGTCGGCCGTCGACGGCTGGACGATCGGCGCGAAGGCCGACGCGCTCTTGTAAGCCTCCGGATTGCGCAGGGCGGCGACGAGCGCCCCGTGCCCACCCATGGAATGGCCGAAGATGCCCTGCCGGTTCATGTCGGCTGGAAAGTGCGTCGCGACATAGCCCGGCAGTTCGTCGGTCACGTAGGAATACATGCGGTAGTTGGCGGCGTAGGGGGCCTGCGTCGCGTCGACATAGAAGCCGGCGCCCGAGCCGAACTGCCAGTTGTCCGCCTCGTCCGGCACGCCCGGGCCCCGTGGGCTGGTGTCGGAGAGGACGATCATCACGCCGTGCTCGGCCGCCGCGCGGCGGAATTCGCCCTTGTCCATCGCGTTCTGGTGCGTGCAGGTCAGGCCCGACAGGTACCAGAGGACCGGCACCTTCCCGTCCCGCACCTGCGGCGGGGTGAAGACGGCAAAAGTCATCGGCGTGTCGGTGGTGCGGGACTGGTGGCGGTACACTCCTTGCGTTCCACCATGGGCCTTCGCTTCCGAGATCACGTCGAGGGGCATGGGCGGTCCTTTCGGTTGGGCTTACGTCGCCGGCGCGCGGCGCATGTCGAGATGGGGGATGCCGTCTTCCAGATAGGCACCCGATATCGTGACGAACCCATGACGCGCATAGAAGGTTTCCAGATGCGCCTGTGCCGACAGGTCGATCGCGGCCTCCGGCCAGCGCTCCGCACAGAGCCGGAGCGCCTCAGCCATCATTCTGTGGCCGAGGCCGCTGCCGCGAAAGCCGGCTGCGGTCGCGATCCGTCCGATCCGGGCCTGGCCCTCACTGTCCGGCGCGAAGACGCGCAGGACCCCGGCGAGGTCGTCGCCCGAGAGGGCCCGCAGATGCAGCGCCTCGCCGTCGCGGCCGTCGATCTCGGCGAAGGCGCAGGCCTGCTCCACCACGAAGACGTCCTGCCGGAGCTTCAGGAGGTCGTGGACTTGCACCCCGGTCAAATCGCGGAACTCCGACCAGTGCCAGCGCGTCCCGGCGGTCACGCTCAGTAGACGACGACCGAGCGGATCGACTTGCCCTCGTGCATGAGGTCGAAGGCGGTGTTGATCTCGTCCAGCGGCATCGTGTGGGTGATGAGGTCGTCGATGTTGATCTTGCCGTCCATGTACCAGTCGACGATCTTCGGCACGTCGGTTCGGCCGCGCGCGCCGCCGAAGGCCGTGCCGCGCCAGACGCGGCCGGTGACGAGCTGGAACGGCCGGGTCGAGATTTCCTTGCCGGCTTCCGCCACGCCGATGATGATCGATTCGCCCCAGCCGCGATGGCAGCATTCCAGCGCCTGGCGCATGACGTCGGTGTTGCCGGTCGCATCGAACGAGAAGTCGGCGCCGCCGCCGGTGAGGTCGAGGATGGCCTGCACCACCTTGTCGTTGCCGACCTCGCGCGGGTTGACGAAGTCGGTCATGCCGAACTTCCTGGCCATCTCGACCTTGCCGGGATTGATGTCGACGCCGATGATCTTGTCGGCGCCGACCATGCGCGCGCCCTGGATCACGTTGAGGCCGATGCCGCCGAGCCCGAACACCACGACGTTGGCGCCCGGCCAGACCTTGGCGGTGTAGATCACGGCGCCGATGCCCGTCGTCACGCCGCAGCCGATGTAGCAGATCTTGTCGAAGGGCGCGTCCTCGCGCACCTTGGCCACCGCGATCTCGGGCAGGACGGTGAAGTTCGAGAAGGTCGAGCAGCCCATGTAGTGGAAGACCGTCGTCTCGTCGCAGCGGAAGCGCGAGGAGCCGTCCGGCATGACGCCCTGGCCTTGGCTAGAGCGGATCGCGGTGCACAGGTTCGTGCGCTGCGACAGGCAGCTCTTACAGTTGCGGCATTCCGGCGTGTAGAGCGGGATGACGTGGTCGCCGGGCTTCACGGAGGTGACGCCCGCGCCCACCTCGCGCACGATGCCCGCGCCCTCGTGGCCGAGGATCGCCGGGAACTTGCCTTCGGAATCGAGGCCCGACAGCGTGTAGGCGTCGGTGTGGCAGACGCCCGTCGCCATGATCTCGACCAGCACCTCACCCGGCTGCGGCCCCCGGATGTCGACCGTCTCGATCGTGAGCGGCTTGCCTGCTTCCCAGGCGACGGCGGCGCGTGACTTCATCGGGTCCAGTCCTTGCTGTCGGGCGATTCGGATCGGGCCTGACTATAGGCCGAGGGGGGAGCGGCGCCAGTCTTCGTTCAGCGATCCCCGGCGCCGGGCGGCTCGAGGCCGGCGAGGATCAGCGCGCCGTCGAGCGGATCGCCGAGCGGCTCGTCCAGCGTCTCGGCAAGGCCCTCGGGCAGATAGGGGATCAGTGGAGCCCCGAGCCCGCCGGTCAGCGCCACGCGCTCGCAGCCGGCATCGCGCAGCGTGTCAGCGAGATCGCCGATCGCCTGGGCGGCCGCGCGCAGGATCACGTCGGCCGCGCGGTCGCCGTTTGCTGCCGCCTCGACGACGAGCGGGGCCAGCGCCGCGTAGTCGCTCGCCGAGGCGCCGTCGCACCAGCGCGTCAGCGCGTGCGCCTCGCCGCCGAAGCGCTGGAGAAGGGCGTCGGCGAGGTCGGAGCCCGACAGGCGACCGTCGACCGCCCGGAACGCCGCTTCCACCGCCGCCAGCCCGATGCGGGCGCCCGAGCCCTCGTCGGAGCCGGGAAAGCCGTAGCCGCCGAACCGCAGGAGGCGCCCTTCGAGAAGGCCGAAGCCGATCGACCCGGTGCCCGCCACGACGATGCCGCCGTCCTCGCCGCCGTGGGCCCCGAGGCAGGCGATCGCGCCGTCACCGGAAAAAACGAGGCTGGCGAAGGGATGCGGCCGCGCGGCGAAGGTGTCGGCGACGCCGATCCGTTCGATCCCGGCGACGCCGGCCCCGACATGGAGGCGGGCGAAGTCGAAGGGCCCGAGACCGGCCGCGCGCCACGCCTCGCGGGCCGCGGTCAGCATCGCCTCGAAGCTCGCCTCGACGCCGAGCCGCGCCTGCCCCGGTCCGGCATGCCCCTCGCCGAAGACGAGGCCGGACGCATCCACCAGCCGCGCGCGGCAGGCGGTGCCGCCGGCGTCGAGGCCGAGGAACAGGGGACCCGTCACGTGGCGGCGTCCGTCGGGCGGTCGTCCATCGGGTCCCGGTCCTTCTCCCGCGAATCGGTCGGACCTTCTTCATGCCGGAAAGGGCGCGCCTTCGGAAGCGCCCGCCCCGTCAGTCGCCGCGCCGCGAGTACCAGAGCGCCAGTGCGTCGATCTGCTCCTCGGTGAGGTTGATCGCGATCGTCTCCATGATGTGGGCGAGCGGCGTGCCGCCGCGATGGCGGTCCTTCCACATCTGGAGATGGGTCGCGGTGTACCATTCCGGCAGGCCGTCGAGGCGCGGATAGAGCGGGTTGGTGGCAGCCGCATCGGCGCCGTGGCAGGTCTGGCAGGCGGCGAGCTTCTGGCGCGGCAGGCCCTCTTCGGCGATCCGGCGGCCAAGCTCCATCAGGCCGCTCGTCGAGACGGGGTAGCCGTGGGCGGCTGACGGATCGACCGCCGCCTCCGGGCCCGTCGGCACCGGCTCGTCCGCGGGCGCGTCCGGCCCGATCGAGCCGCGCGGCAGGCGCACGGCGCCCTCGTAGCCGATCGCGACGCCCGCCGGGGGCCCGAGCGGCCCCGCCGGTGCCGGGATCGGCGCCTGCGCGGCATAGTGGGCAGCCAGGCGTCGCAGCGTCGCCTCGTCGTGGATACCGGCGGCGGGCGTCATGATGCCGCTCTGGCGCGTGCCGGACGAGAAGGCCTGGAGCGTGCGGAAGAGATACTCCTCCGACTGGCCGCCGATCGGCGGGAAGCTGCCCGCGGGACCGACGCCACGCCCGTCCTCGCCATGGCAGCGGGCGCAGTCGGCGAGCGCCGTGTCGTCCGCCTGCCCCAGCGCCTGGAGGCCGGGGCGACCCGGCTCGGCGCTCGGCCGTCCATAGGCGAGCTCGCGGTAGCGCTCAGGCGTCATGTCGGGCAGCGCGCGCAGGAAGGCGACCAGCGCCCAGACCTCGTCGGGGCGGTCCTGCGTCGACCAGGACGGCATGCCGGAATACTTGATGCCGTGCCGGCCGATCCAGAACAGTTCGCGGTCGCGCCATTCGCCGACCTGGTTCTCAAGACGTGGCACGGGCGGCATCATCGCGCGCGCGACCGGTGTCTGGAGTTCGCCCGGCGCACCGTGGCAAGGCGCGCAGCCGCTGGCGAAGTGGCCGGCGACGCGCTGCACGAGGAGCGGGTCCTCGAGCGACACGTCGTCGGGCTTGGAGATCGGCAGCGACTGTGTGTCGACGGCGCGCTGCAGCGTCCAGTGCAGGAACCACTCGACGGGCGCGAAATGGCCGGTATTGGCGGCGACCGACACGAGGCCCGAGCCGCCGACGAGAAGGGCGGCCCCGACCGCCGCAAAGGGCGCGGCCACGAGGTGCCAGGGGCGGATCGTCAGCGTCCACTTCATGCCGGCACCTGCGCGTCGCGCTTTTCGTTGAGGAGACGGGCGAGCAGCGACAGGCCGCCCACGAGATAGGCCGAGCCGCCGACGATCAGCATCAGGACGCCGCCGAGCTGCTGGTCCTCGAGCGGCGTCAGGGTGCTGAGCGGCGAGCAGAGATCGCCGCAGGCATAGAGCGGGCGGGGCGCGAAGAGGAGAAGAGCGCCGAGAAGGGTCATGTGCATCGAGGTCATCAGGAGGGCGGCGACTCCGGCCGCCCGGGCCCCGCGCGCGCCCTCGGCCGTGCCGAAGGCGGCCGTCCAGACGAGGAGGCCCGCCGTCAGGAATGAGGCCTGCTCGATCACGAGCACCCATGTCTCGCGGCGCGCCGCGTCGTGCAGTGCCGGGGCGTGCCAGGACCAGACCAGCACGAACTCGGCGAGGGCGGCGAGGATCGCAAAGCGCGGCGAGATGCGCGCGCCGAGCGCCGGCACCGAGCGCGTCAGCCCGAAGGCGAGGATGGGGGCCGCGACGGCGACGAGGCCCATGTGGAGGATCATGTGCGCGGCGAACGAGGTCTCGGCACGCCCGACCAACGGTCCCGCCCAAAGGAACAGGAGAAGCGCGAGGCCGGCCGCGAGCGGCCCGTGGCGGCTGAGGGCGGGGCTCACCGGCAGTCCGCCACGAGCAGCGCCGGCAGCGCGGTGAAGATGATGGCGAGGAACGACAGGCCCGAGAGGAGCACGGAGGCCAGTTCCATCTGCCGTTCGCGGTCGTCGTCGGTCGGCTTGTCGTGCGGCGGCTTGCCGCCCGCCTGCTTCCACTCGCGCCAGGCCCGGATCCCGGCGAACCAGCAGAAGACGAGGCTGGCGAAGGTCGCCACCGCGATCGTCGCGCGCACGCCGCCGATCGGCTCGAAGATATTGGTGTTGGGCGCGCAGACCACCGCGGCCGCGATGTAGCAGAACAGGAAATGCAGCGCCCACACCGTGGGCGTCGCGATCATGGTGATGAGACTGTCGCGCGTGCCGCGTCGCAGACCGAGCATCAGACGCCTCCACCGGCGACAAGCGGGAAGTAGGCGATGGTGGCCACCGTCACGAGGCCGGTCGCCATGGCGAAGTGCCAGTAGAGCGTCACGTTTGACAGGTCGATGTCGTGGCGCGGCGTGAGGAAGCCCCGGAACGAGCGGGCGAGGCAGTAGCCGACCATCAGCGTTCCGACGAAGGCGTGGATCGCGGTCCAGATGGCGAGGATCCAGACGGTCGCGGGATAGACGTGGGCGGTCGGCTGGAGCCCTGTCGCATGCGGCCCCCAGAGAAGCGCTGCACCCGCGCCGAGCGAGGCGAGGAACGAGAGCCCGAGGAGCGCGCGGGCGCCCATGACGCCGCCGCCCTTCAGGACGCGGTGCGAGACGAGGCAGGCGCCCCAGGCGAGCGCGAAGAGCGCCAGCGAGACGGTCGGCCACAGGACGCCGGGGCCTTGCGTCCCGGCCGGCGGGAAGTCGGCATGGACGGTGAAGAAGAAATAGTAGCCGAAGCACAGCGACAGGAAGGCCGTCGCGTCGCCCAGCATGGTGATGAACATCGCCCACCACGACACCGAATGCGGCCCCGACACGTAGATCGGGAGTTCCAGTCCGAGGCCGACGTATTTCGTCTCCTTCTCCGGGACGACGGCCGTCGCCTTCCAGAGCCAGAACAGGATCACCGCGATCGCGATGACGAGCGCCGCGATCGTCACCGTCCAGAGGTGGAAGGTCGCGGCGATGAAGCAGGAGCCGAGGAAGATCGCCGCCCACATCGGCACGAACGAGGGTCCCGGCACGCGCAGGCACTGGATCGGCTCGGCATCGAGGACGCTGGTCACCAGCGTCTCGCGCTTTCCCTCCTCGGCGTCCGGCAGGTAGAAGCGCCCCTTGTCCATGTCGTCGACGAAGCCCGGCTGATCCCAGAGGGGATAGCGCGACTTGACGATCGGCACCGAGCGCACGCCCCAGGGCTGGTCCGGGATCTCGCCCGACCACTCGATGGTGCCGGCGTTCCAGGGGTTGCGGTCGGCGTAGGGGTCCTTGCGTGGCCGCAGCATGTCGGCGACGACGACGAGGAAGCCGGCGGCGAAGACGAAGGCGCCGACGGTGGAGATGAGGTTCGGGATCTCGAGCCCCAGCGCCGCGGGGTAGGTGTAGACCCGTCGCGGCATGCCGATCATGCCGGAATAGTGCATCGGGAAGAACGCGACGTTGAAGCCGATGAACATCAGCCAGAACGCGATCTTGCCCGCCTTGTCGTGGAGCTTCCGCGAGGAGACGATCGGCCAGTAATAGTAGATGCCGGCGACGATCGGAAAGAGGACACCTCCGAGGATCACGTAGTGGAGGTGGGCCACCACGAAGTAGGTGTCGTGCACCTGCCAGTCGAAAGGCGCCAGCGCCACCATGACGCCGGTGAGGCCGCCGAGCACGAAGATGCCGAGCGCGCCCGACACGAAGAGCATCGGCACGGAATAGATGACGTTGCCGGCAAGGCAGGTGGCGAGGAACACGAAGATCTGGACGCCCGTGGGGATCGCGACGGCCTCGGACGCCGCCGAGAAGAAACCGAGCGAGATCGCCGGAAGGCCCGTCGTGAACATGTGGTGGACCCAGAGCCCGAAGCTCAAGAAGCCGGTGCCGACCGCCGCCAGCACGATCCAGGAATAGCCGAGCAGCGGGCGCCGCGCGAAGGTCGGGATGATCATCGCCAGCAGCGCGATCGCCGGCAGGAAGATGATGTAGACCTCCGGATGGCCGAAGATCCAGAACAGATGCTGCCACAGCATCGGGTCGCCGCCGCGCGTCGGGTCGAAGAAGGGCCAGTCGAACAGGCGCTCCATTTCGAACAGGATGTCGCCGGCGATCAGCGGCGGGAAGGCGAAGAGGATCATCGCCGCGACGACCAGGACGTACCAGGCGTAGAGCGGCATGAGGTTGAGGCGCATGCCCGGCGGGCGGCACTTCAGCGCGCCGACGATGAGCTCCACCGCTGCCGCGATCGAGGCGACCTCGATGAAGGACAGGCCGAGCAGCCAGATGTCGGCGCCGTAGCCCGGCGTGAAACGCGCCTGCGTGGTCAGCGGCGGATACATGAACCAGCCGGAATTGGGCGCCTGTCCGAAGAAGATCGAGCCGCACACGAAGATGCCGCCGATCAGGAAGCACCAGTAGCCGAAGGCTGACAGGCGCGGGAACGGCAGGTCGCGCGCGCCCAGCATCTGTGGCAGGAGGATCACCGCCACCGCCTCGAAGATCGGGACGGCGAAGAGGAACATCATCACCGTGCCGTGCAGCGTGTACACCTGGTTGTACATCGTCGCCGACAGGAAGTCGTTTTCGGGCACCGCCAGCTGCACCCGGATCATCAGGCCGAGGACGCCCGCGAACAGCATGAAGGCGAAGGAGGTGACCGTGTACCAGACGCCGACCGTCGTGTTGTTGACGTCGGACCAGTAGCGCCAGCCGGGCGGGGTGTCCCAGACCTTGATCAGGCGCTCCTGCTGCCCCTTGCGGACGGCCTCGTCCTCCTGATCCGGGTCTCCCGGACGACGCATGGCGTTGAGTTCGACGGCCGCGCTCATTTCAGAGTCTCCAGCCATTCGGCCATGGAACGGGTCTCGGCCTGCGGCAGCGTCGCGAACGACGGCATCTGGACGCCCGGCTTCTCGTGTTCGGTGAGCGCAATGAAGCGCTGGATGTTGTCGACGGTCATCGGCAGGATGCCGGCGCCCAGTGTTTCACGTGAAGCCAGATGCGTGAGGTCGGGGCCGACGAGGCCCACCGAGCCCGTGCCGCGCACCTGATGGCAGGCGCCGCAGCCGTTCGCCTCGAAGGCGGTGCGGCCGGGATGATCGAGGACGGCGGCGGGCGCCCGCTCGGCCTCGACGCGCGCGGCGAAGTCGGCCTCCGAGACGACCTTCACCACGAAGCGCATCTGCGCGTGCGCGTCGCCGCAGAACTCGGCGCAGATGCCGTGGAACGTACCGGTGCGGGTCGGATCGAGGACGATGCGCGTGATGCGGCCGGGGATCGTGTCGACCTTGCCGGCGATGTTGGGCACCCAGAAGGAATGGATGACGTCGGGGCTCGACAGCAGGATCTCGGTACGCTTGCCGACCGGGATCCAGAGTTCGTTGGCCGAAGGCACGCCCTTGCCCGACAGGAACTTGGCGACGCCCGGCGTGTCGGGCGCCTCGTAGTGCACCCGCCACCAGAAGCGCTCGCCCGAGACCGCGATGCGCGGCCCATCAGCGGGCGCGCGAAAGCCCGGCATCATCTGGAGGCCGAAGACGAGAAGCGCGGTGAGGACGACCACGGGAAAGGCGACGCCGCCCCAAAGGATCAACTTGGTGCCGGTCCGCTCGCTATGCGCCTTGGGATGCGCTTTCGTCGCATAGACCGACAGGCCCATGACGAAGAGCCAGATCAGGACGGCGCCGCCCAGCATCCACCAGAAGAGGTGAAGGACCTCGGCGGACTCGGTGCCCGCCGGATCGAAGGTCGACTGCGGGCCTCGACAGGCGGCAAGCACGAGGGCGGCCCCGGCCAGGGCAACCGATCGGGCGATCCACGCAGATTGGGTGTGCAAGCGTTTCAGGTCGGCCCCCATGCTCGGACCGACAAGGCGCCCCCGCGCCGCGATCCCCCTCGAAGGTCGACATGCTCAAGGAGCCGTCGCCCGTCTCTTCAGAACCTATGGCGCGCGACACATCCGGCCAGTGTATGGCCGGCGGCTTCAGGCAGAATGCCGCAAGGCCGACGGATCGCTCCGCCAGCCTCACGAGGACGTGATGAGATAAGGGGTCGGGTGAGCCGTCAGTGGCGCGTTTCGCCCTCGTGACCGGCGTCGTGGGAATGGTCCGCCGGGCGTGCGTTCAGCCCCTGCGTCCAACCCTCCATCCATTCATTGCGCAGCGTCGAGCCGGCCGGATATTCGCAGGCCGACTTCGGCACGTTGTTCTGGAAGGCGAGCTTGCCTTGCTGGAATGCATCGGTTGCCATGGGAAACGGCTCCTGTCCGGTTGCAGGTGAGCAAAACGGACAGAACGCCGCAGCGTTCCCAAACAGTGCGACAGATCGTCAGATCCGCAGGCCGGTTCCGAGCCCCATCGAGGCGAGGATCAGCGCCGCGTCGGGCTCCGCCTCGCCGACCGGAATGCCCAGCCCGTCGCGCACCGCCATCACCGCGATCTCGGCGTCCACCGTGTCGGGCACGTCGAAGATGCGGATGCCGACCTCGCCGAGGTCGTCTTCCTGACGGCAGCGGCGGGCATGGGCGCGCGCGTCCACCACCGAGCGGAAGGCCTGAAACTTGCGGACGTCCTCGTAGTCCATGCGCACAACGAACATTTCTTGGGCCTCCGTTGCTGTTGAGGAAAAGTTAAGCATGGGTTGCGCCGATCGCCAAGCGAAACTCTCATGACAGACGGAGGCATCCCCGGGCATGGTGTACGGGGCGCTTGAGAAGCGGCTTGCAACGCCGGGCGGCCGGCTCCACAACCGAAGCGGATCGCTGGGGAGGACTGGCCGAGGACATGACCGCGCAGACCCATCCGACGCCGGGGCGCCCGCCCGCCGGCGAAGCGCCGCGCGTCGCGCTCTTCGTGACCTGCCTCGTCAACGTGATGCGCCCGGCCGTCGCCGAGGCGACGCGCGAGCTGCTGCTCACGGCCGGCGCCCATGTCGAGGTGCCCCTCGACCAGACCTGCTGCGGCCAGCCCGCCTTCAACTCCGGCGACGAGGCGGACGGCCGGGCGATGGCCCGCCGCCAGATCGAGGCGCTGGACGGCTACGACTACGTCGTCGCCCCGTCCGGCTCCTGCATCGGCACGATCCGCCACACCTATCCCGAGACCTTCGCGGGCGATGCGGTCTGGGGCCCGCGTGCCGAGCGGCTGGCCGCGCGCGCCTTCGAGATCACGAGCTTCCTCGTCGACGTCCTCGGCTTCCATCCCGAGCCGACCCGTCCGGCCGTCGCGCGCGCGACCTATCACGACACCTGCTCGGGCCTGCGCGAACTTGGCGTCCACGACCAGCCGCGCCGGCTCTTGGGAAGCGTTCCGGGACTGAAGATGGTGCCGCTGCCCGATGCCAACGTGTGCTGCGGCTTCGGCGGCACGTTCTGCGTGAAATATCCGGCGATCTCCAACGCCGTGGTCGACGAGAAGGCGCGCGCGATCGAGGCCACCGGGGCCGACATCCTCCTCGGCGGCGATCTCGGCTGCCTCATGAACATGGCCGGGCGCCTCGGGCGGCGTGGCTCGAGCGTCCGGGCCTTCCACACGGTGGAGGCGCTGACCGGGCGGCTCGCGACGCCCGCGATCGGCGAGGCGCCCGGCCGGGAGACGAAGCGATGAGCGCCACCAGCCAGCGGGCCGAACTCGATTTCCACGCCCGCACCCGCGAGGCGCTCGCCGACGACTGGCTGAAGGTCGCGATCGACCGGACCACGGGCACCGCCCGCACCAAGCGCGCGGCGATCGTCGGCCAGTGGCCGGACTTCGCGGTGGCGCGCGAGCGCGGCCGCCAGATCAAGGACCACGTCGTCGCCAACCTCGGCCACTACCTCGCCGAGTTCGAGCGCAACGCCGCGGCGAACGGGGCGGTCGTTCATTACGCCGCGACCTCGGACGAGGCCTGCCGCATCGTCGTCGATCTCTGCCGCAAGGCGGGGGCGAAGAGCGCGACGCGCTCCAAATCCATGCTCGGCGAGGAGATCGGCCTGCCGCACGCGCTGGAGGCGGCCGGCATCAGCCGGGTCGAGACGGATCTTGCCGAGCATATCGTCCAGCTGGCGGGCGAGCGGCCGAGCCACATCATCTGGCCGGCCATGCACAAGACGCGCGAGCAGATCTCCGAACTCTTCAAGGCGTCCCACGCCGAGCCGCACCGCGAGGAAACGCCGGAAGCCATGGCCGCCTCCGCCAGGCGGCACCTGCGCCAGCGCTTCCTCACCGCCGAGGTCGGCATCTCCGGCGCCAATTTCCTCGTCGCCGACACGGGCTCGGTCTGCACCGTGACCAACGAGGGCAATGCCGAGATGACGACGACGCCGCCGCGCGTCCACATCGTGACGGCCGGCATCGAGAAGCTGGTGCCCTCGATGGGCCATGCGGCGATGATGCTGCGGCTTCTCGTGCGCTCGGCGACGGGCGCGGCGCTCACGCAGTACACGACCTTCCACACCGGGCCGAAGCGGGCGGGCGATCTCGACGGGCCGGAGGAGATGCACATCGTCCTCGTCGACAACGGGCGCACGAGGATGCTCGCCGACCACGCGCTGCGCGACATGCTCCGCTGCATCCGCTGCGGCGCCTGCATGAACCATTGCCCGGTCTTCAACCAGATCGGCGGCCACGCCTATGGCGGCACCTATCCCGGCCCGATGGGCGCGGTGCTCACCCCGGTCTTCGACGGGCTGACGGAGAAGACCCGGGATCTCGCCCACGCCTGCACCCTGAACGGACGCTGCCGCGAGGTCTGCCCGGTCGACATTCCGCTGCCGACGCTCATCAAGGGCTGGCGCGAGCGGAGCTGGCGCGAAGGGCTGGAGCCGCGCTCGATGCGCTACGGATTGAGCCTCTTCACCCTCGCCGCCACCCGTCCGCGCCTCTATCGCCTCGGCACGGCGATGGCCGGTCGGGTGCTGCGCTTCATGGGCGGCCGGCGCGGCGCGATCGCGAAGCTTCCGGGTCTTGCCGGCGCCTGGACGCTCCACCGCGACATGCCGGCGCCCCCTCCGGGGCCGACCTTCCTAGAGCGGGAGGCCGCGCGGCAGAAGCGCGAGGGCGGACGGTGAGCGCGCGCGATGCGATCTTCAGCGCGATCGGGCGAGCCCTCGGCCAGCCGGCGGACCCCGCCGCCATCCGGGCCGAGGCCGACGCGCTGCTGTCAGAGCCCGAGCGCGTGCGCCCGCGTCTGCCGGAAGACGATCTCGTCACCCTGTTCGAGGCGGCCGTGAAGCGCCTGCCGCCGGGCGCATCCTCCGAGCGCCTCGCAAGCCTCGGCGACGTGCCGGCGGCCTGCGCGCGGCGCCTCGCCGCGCTTGGCATTGCGCCCACGCTGAAAATCCAGCCGCTGCCCGACCTCGAGCGCCTCGACTGGCCGGCGGCCGGCCTTGCCGCCTCCGTCGAGGTCGACGATCGCGTGTCCGTGTCGTTGGCGGAGCGGGGGATCGCCGAGACGGCGAGCCTCGTCCTGCGCTCGGGGCCGGAGATGGCGATCCTCGATGCCTTCCTGCCGCTGCATCACATCGCGGTGCTGCGCGCGGGCGACATCGTCGCCTATCTCGAGGATGCGGTGGCCGGGGCGGATCTCGCCCGCTCGCGCAACCTCGTCGTCGTCACCGGCCCGAGCGGCACCACCGACATCGAGGGCAGCCTCGTGATCGGCGTCCACGGACCGGCCACGCTGCACATCCTTCTGGTCGAGGACTGAGGATGCCCGGCGCGGCCACTCAGGCCGCGAGGCTCCCGATCGCCTCGGCGAGGTCGCGGGCTGAATAGGGCTTGCGCAGGACCCCGGTGCGCGGCCCCTCGAGCGCCGCCGCCGACAGGTCGTCGACATTGCCGGTCGCAAACAGAAGCCCGAGATCGGGCTGCAGCGCACGCAGCGCCTGCGCCAGATCGTCGCCGCGCATGTCTGGCAGCGACAGGTCGAGCACCGCCACATGGCAGGTCCCGTCGCGGCGGAGGGCACGCAAGGCCTCGCCACCATTGGCAAATTCGGAGACGGTGTAGCCGGCGTCCTCGATCCACTCGGCAGTGAGCGCGCGGATCATCGGATCGTCCTCGACCAGCATGACCTTGCCCTGCTCCGACAGATTGTGTTCGAAAACGCTCATCACCGCCTTTCCCGTTCGCATCGCGCGAACATGTCTCGCTCGCAAGCCATATCAGACCGGACGGCTCCCGTCCCCCGTCTCGTCGTCACAGGGCCGCCATGACCAACCGTTTCGACAGCCCCCCGCCTTTCGACGGTCCGCGGCCGACGGTGCGCTCCAGCGCCGCGGGGCGGCTGGACGGCCATGACGACATCTTCTTTGCCGCCGTCGAGACGACGCGCATGCCGATGACGGTGACCGATCCCTACCAGCCCGACAACCCCATCGTCTTCGCCAACAACGCCTTCATCCAGATGACGGGCTACTCGCGCGAGGAGATCGTCGGCAACAACTGCCGCTTCCTGCAGGGGCCGGACACCGATCGCGCGACGATCGCCGAGGTGCGGGCTGCGATCGAAAGCCGCAGCGAGATGGCGACGGAGATCCTGAACTACCGCAAGGACGGCTCGACCTTCTGGAACGCGCTCTTCATCTCGCCGGTCTACGACCCCGACGGAAAGCTCGTCTATTTCTTCGGCTCGCAGCTCGACGTGTCGCGCCGGCGCGACGCCGAGGAAGGGCTGCGGCAGGCGCAGAAGATGGAGGCGCTCGGGCAGCTCACGGGCGGCATCGCGCACGATTTCAACAACCTCCTGCAGATCGTCACCGGCTATGTCGAGGTGATCGCGGCCCAGCTCGACCGGCCGGAAATCGACCGGGCCCGTACGGTGCGCGCGGTGGAGAACGTGCGCTCCGCCTCGGCCCGCGCCGTCACGCTGACGCAGCAGCTCTTGGCGTTCGCCCGCAAGCAGCGGCTGGAGGGGCGGCTTGTCAACCTCAATGGCCTCGTCAAGGGCATGAGCGACATCGCCGCGCGCACGCTCGGCGACCAGATCACGGTCGAGACCGATCTCGCGTCCGATCTCGTCACCTGCCGCATCGACCCGACGCAGGCCGAGGTCGCGCTCCTCAACATCCTGATCAACGCGCGCGACGCCATGTCGGCGTCTGCCGGGGGCACGGTGCGCATCCGCACGCGCAACCGGCAGGTCTCGATCGAGGACGCCGTCCATCTCGACGGCGTGGTGCCGGGCGCCTTCGTCTCGGTCTGCGTCGAGGACACGGGATCGGGCATGCCGCGCGAGGTGCTGGCCCGCGTCCTCGACCCGTTCTTCACCACCAAGGAGGAGGGCAAGGGCACGGGCCTCGGCCTCTCGATGGTCTACGGCTTCGCCAAGCAGTCCGGCGGCACGGTGCACATCACCTCGCGCGAGGGCGAGGGCACGACGGTCGAGCTCCTGTTTCCCGCGGCGGTCGGCGACGAGACGGTCTCGCCCCAGCGCGTGCGCATCACCGAGCGGCAGGGCCACGAGCGCATCCTCGTGGTGGACGACCGGGCCGAGGTCGCCGAACTCGCGCGCGACATGCTGGAGGACCAGGGCTACACGGTCACGGTCGAAACGACGCCGCTCGCCGCGCTCCGCCGCCTCGAAGCGGGCGAGCCTTTCGACATGCTGTTCTCCGACCTCGTGATGCCCGGCGGGATGAACGGCGTCGTGCTGGCGCGCGAGGCGCGGCGGCTGCGCCCGCGCATCCGCATCCTCCTCACCACCGGCTACGCGCAGGCGTCGCTGGAGCGCTCGGACGCCGGCGGCACCGAGTTCGACATCATCAACAAGCCCTATTCGCGCCACGACCTCACCCGCAAGGTGCGCGTCGTGCTCGACGGTCCGACCGGGGTCGGCTGAGGCCAACTTCGCCATACCGGTTTGTCGGGGGATGCTGTAGGAGCCTCGCTCCATGTGGCAGCGGACGATCGACATCCCCTCTCCCGCCGAGGCGGCGGCGCGGCTGCGCGGGCTCGGCGGCCTCGCATGGCTGGATTCGGCCCGCCCGCATCCGCGAAACGGCCGCTGGTCGATCCTGGCCGCCGCACCCTTCGCCCGCTTCGACGCCGACCTTTCCGGCGCCCGGCTTGACGGCGCCCACCTCGCCCCACCGCCGTTCGAAGCGCTCGACGCGCTGCTCCGGCGCTACCGGAGCGAGCGGGAGGCCGGCGCCCCACCCTTCGCCGGGGGTCTCGTCGGCACGATCGACTTCGAGGCCGGCCATCTCCTCGAGAACCTGCACCGGCCGGCGGGCTTCGATCCGCGGCGCTCCCTCCTCGGCTTCGGCCTCTACGACACCGCCCTCGTCATCGACCATGAGGATGGCACGGCCCGCCTCGTCTCCGCCGGCTTCTCGCCCGCGCTCGATGCGGCGGCCCCCTTTGCCGACCGGCAGCGGCGGGCCGGGGAACGGCTCGATCTCTTCGAGGCCGCGCTGGCCGCTCCCGCGCCCGCCCTCAACGCCCTGCCCGCCACCGCCCCCCTCTGGCGTTCGAGCCGCGACGCTGCCGCTTATGCCGCTGATGTCGAGCGCGTGAAGGCGCTGATCCTCGACGGCGAGGTCTATCAGGCCAACCTGTCGCGCCGGCTCCGCGCGGTGCTGCCAAAGGGCTTTGACCCGTTCGCCCTGTATCTGCGGCTGCGCGCCGTGAACCCCGCGCCCTACGCCGCCTTCCTCGAGGAGCCGCACCGCACGGTCGCCTCCGCTTCGCCCGAGCTCTTCCTGCGCCTTCGCGACGGCCATGTGGAGACGCGGCCGATCAAAGGGACGATCCGGCGTGCGGGCGACGAGGCCGCCGACCGGGCCGCGGCCGAGGCCCTCCTCGCCTCGACGAAGGACCGGGCCGAGAACGTCATGATCGTCGATCTCCTGCGCA
Source organism: Aureimonas phyllosphaerae (assembly GCF_047943035.1). Taxonomy (NCBI): domain Bacteria; kingdom Pseudomonadati; phylum Pseudomonadota; class Alphaproteobacteria; order Hyphomicrobiales; family Aurantimonadaceae; genus Aureimonas; species Aureimonas phyllosphaerae. The sequence goes on from NZ_CP181348.1 coordinate 642,978, forward strand.
ACGACCTGTCGCGGGTGTGCGAGCCGGATTCGGTCGACGTGCCCGAGCTTTGCGCGCTGGAATCCTATGCCGGGCTGCACCACCTCGTGTCGGCCGTCACTGGGCGTCTCCGGCCGGGCCTCGGCGTCGGGGCGCTGATCGCCGCGGCCTTTCCCGGCGGCTCGATCACCGGCGCGCCGAAGATCCGCGCGACCGATATCGTGGCCACGATCGAAGGCGCACCGCGCGGGCTCTATTGCGGCTCGGTCGCCGCACTTTCGTTTTGCGGCGTGGCGGACCTGTCGATCTCGATCCGCACGCTGGAGTTTGAGTTGGGCACCGTCTCGTTCGGCACCGGCGGCGGCGTGACGATCCTGTCCGACGGGCCGGCGGAATGGGCGGAGACCGAGACCAAGGCCGCGCGCATCCTCGCCGCGTTCGAGGCCCCATGATCCTCGTTCTCGACAACTACGACAGCTTCACCCACAACCTCGCGCGCTATCTCGAGCGGCACGGCGCGGCGGTCTCGGTGGTGCGCAGCGACCGGGTCGATCTCGCCGGCATCCGTGCGCTCGCACCGCGCGCGCTCGTCCTGTCGCCCGGCCCCTGCGGCCCGGCGGAGGCGGGCATCTGCCTGGAGGCCGTCGGCGCGCTGTCGGGCCGGATCCCGATCCTCGGCGTGTGCCTCGGGCATCAGGTGATCGGCCTGCGGTTCGGCGGTCGCGTCGAGCGCGCCGAGGAGCCCATGCACGGGCGCGCCTCGCTGCTCGAGCACGACGGCGAGGACCTGTTCGAGGGTCTCGCCCGGCCGCTCGAGGCCGGGCGCTACCACTCGCTGATCGTGCGCGAAACGGACGAGATGGCGGAGCACCTTCGGGTCACCGCCCGCTCGCCCGCCGGCGAGATCATGGCCCTGTCGCACCGCACCCATCCGACCTTCGGGATCCAGTTCCATCCCGAGTCCGTGCTGACGCCGGACGGCGATCGTCTTCTCCGGCGGTTTCTCGATCGCTCCAGCGCCTGGTGGGACGATCAGGCCGGCAGCTGACGCCCGAGGCGACGGCCCGATGCCGTCAGGCGGAACCAGCACGTATCGCGCCATCCGATCGCCACCGACACGAGACCCAGCGCATGAAGCTCGAGGCAGCGGCGCAGTTCGTCGGTGGCGAGGTCCCCGGTGTGGAGGCCGACGCTGTCGCGCGCCGGGCCGTCGTCGAGCCGTCGCAGCATCTCGCCCTGACCCTCGGTGATCTCGCTCAGGCGTATCCTCATGGCGGCCTCCTGCCGGCGGTTGGGTGGGTGCCGGCATGCCAGCGTTCCCCGCGAGCCTTGCGCGAACGTGTGGCTGCATTGCGAACACGGCGGGAACCCCGACCGGCCCGCCGGCGTCCTTCTCCCGAAGAGGTCAGCGGAGGACAGGCAGCATGAGCGGAGAGACACACGGTGCGCCCCCCCATTCCGGTCGCGCCGAGCCCAAGATCCGTCAGGATCCGAAGGACGAGGCCAAGACGCCCGGCGCCGGCCCCCACGCCAAGCCGGAACTCACCAACCCCGATGCCACCCCCGGCGCGGGAAGCCTGCCGGACGATGGCGAGATCGGAGACGACGCCGGTGCCGGCTGACCGCGACAATCTCGAAGAAGGACGACCCATGTCGATGCAAGAGAACGACGCCGACCGCCCCAACCCGATCCTGCCCGAGCCGATCGGCGAGGATGGACTCGTCCAGACCGGCGACAAGGCGCGGCCCGATGACACGCCACCCTTGCCGCCGATCGCCGAGGACAAGCGCACGCCGGGCGATCAGGAACGGCCGATGACGGAGGAAGAGGAACTCGACGAGGCACTCGACGACACGTTCCCGGCCTCCGACCCGATCGCCCCCAGCCGGATCGACGGGCCGCTCTGACCGAACGATGACCGCCGGGCCCCATCGAGAGGCCCGGCGGTCAGTCCACCTGGAAGGCGCTCGGGCAGATGTCTGCGAGCGTGCAGCGGCCGCAGGCCGGACGCCGGTGGTGGCAGACCTTCTGCCCGTGCAGCATCAGCACCTCGTGGTTGTCGTAGAGGTCCTGCGCGCTCCAGTCGCCGGGCAGTTGCGCGCGCAGAACGGGATGCGACGGGCCGACCGCGACCTCCGCGCCGATCAGTCCGAGCCGGATGGCGACCCGGTGGTGATGGCTGTCCACCGGCAGGGCCGGCATGCGCAGCGCCGAGAAGGAGAGGACCGCGGCGCTGGTCTTCGGCCCGACACCCGGCAGCGCCTCCAGCCACGCCCGCGCCGCTTCGGGCGCCATCTCGGCGAGAAAGCCGAGATCGAGATTGCCCGTCCGCTCGCGCACGCCGGCCAGGATCGCCTGGATGCGTGGCGCCTTGAGCTCCGGCCATCGCACCCCGTGGATCAGCGCCTCCACCTCTCGGGTCGGCGCGGCGATCACGTCGGCCCAGTCGGGAAACCGCAGCCGCAGCGCCTTGAAGGCGCGCCCCGAGTCGGCGTTGCGCGTCCGGTGCGACAGGAGCGAGGACACGAGTTCGCTTAAAGGATCGAGGTCGTGGAAGTAGCCGATCGGGCAGCCGTAGACGGCGCAGAGCCGGTCGTGGACGAGGCGCGCCTTGGCGACAAGCTCGGTCGGGGCCTCCCCCGCCGGGGCGGAGGACGCACGGCGTGGCGAGCGGCGCCTCTGCGGCGCGCCGCCGTCCGGGGTCGGGGTTGGGGTCGGGACGGTGGATTTCTGTTCCATTCGAATCGAATCCACCGCGATTCCGGGAGGTTCCCGGTTTTCGAGCCTGCGGCGATCGGCGCTTCGTTAGCCGGGCTGCGGCCGCTCGCCTTCGAGAAGCGGGCGCTCGGCCGCGACCCGCTCGGCGAGGTAGTCCATCAGCGCGCGCACGCGCGGCACGTGACGAAGGTCGGCATGGGTCAGGAGCCAGAGGTCGGTCGCGAAGCGCTCGTCCGGGTCTCCGAGCCGCCGCAGCGAGGCGCGCGCGTCGCCGACGAAGCAGGGCAGGTAGCCGCGCCCGAGCCCGGCCTCGACCGCCTCGGCGAGCCCCAGCACCGTGTTGACGCGGTAGCCGATCCGCTCTGGGGGAATTGTCGCCGCGACATGCCGCACCACGGCCATGCCGCCCATCGCGTCGCCGAGCGACACGAAATCCTCCGTCGTCCCCGTTCGCCCCTCGTAGAGTGCCCAGGCGATGCGGGCGCTCTTGCGGCCGACCAGCGTGTCGGGCGGCCGGTCGGTGGCGCGGATCGCGACGTCCGCATCGCGCTTCGACAGGTTCAGCGCCGGATTGCCGAGCACGACATCGAGCCGCACCGCCGGGCAATGGCGCCGGAAGCCGGCAAACAGCGGCGTCAGGAAATGGACGAGGAGCGAATCGTTGGTCGTCACCCGCACATCGCCGGACGGCAGCGGCTCGCGGCCCGCGAAGCGGAGCGCGGCGGCGTCCACCGCCTCCGCCACAGTGCGCGCTACCGCCGCGATTTCCTCGCCGGCGCTCGTCGGCACGAGCCGCGCGCCCCCGCGCTCGAACAGCGCGCAGCCCATCGCGGCCTCGATCTGGCGCAGCCGCCGGAACACGGTGGAGTGGGCGACATGAAGCCGGTCGGCCGCCGCCGGCAACGTCCCCGTCTCGGCCACCGCGCCGACGAGCCGCAGGTCGTCCCACGCCAGTCGATCGAGATCCATGCCTCCTGCCCTTCCCAAAGCTGCAAGCGCAGCATTGCACGGATGCAATCATGCTGCACCTGACGCAGGGCCGCCATTGCGATTATGTTGGGTCCACGCAACGAGATCCATGGAGATCCGACATGAGCCACGGCATCCACCACGTCACCGCCATCGCCGGTCCCGCCGCGCGCAACGTGCGGTTCTACACCGACACGCTCGGGCTTCGCTTGGTGAAGCGGACCGTCAATTTCGACGATCCCGGCACCTGGCACCTCTACTACGGCGACGAGGCCGGCAGCCCCGGCACGATCCTGACCTTTTTCCCCTGGGAGCACGCGGCGCCCGGCCGGCTCGGCGTCGGCGAGACGCAGGAGACCGTGTTCCGCGTGCCGGAGGGCTCGATCGGCTTCTGGACGCACCGCTTCATCGAGCGCGGCGTCGCCTTCGACCCGCCGGTCAAGCGCTTCGGCGAGACGGCGCTCGCCTTCCGCGACCCGGACGGCATGCACCTGGCGCTCGTCGCCGTACCCGGCGCGGAGACCGAGCCCGGCTGGACCGGGGGCGGCATCTCGCCGGAGGTCGCGATCCGCGGCTTCCATTCGGTGAGCCTCCTTTTGGAGGAGAAGGCGCCGACCGGCGCGGTGCTGACCGACGTCCTCGGCTTCCGGGAACTCGGATCGGAGGGCTCGACCACGCGCTTCCAGGTGGACGGTGTTTCGGTCGGCGGCATCGTCGACATCCGGGACGTCGGCGGCTTCCTGAAGCCCCGACCGGGGGCCGGCTCGGTCCATCACGTCGCCTTCCGAGCGGCGGACGATGCGGCGGAGGCGGCGATGGCGAGGCGTCTCGTCGAGAACCACAGGATCGGGGTCACCGAGCAGCGCGACCGCAACTACTTCCGCTCGGTCTATTTCCGTGAGCCGGGCCATGTCCTGTTCGAGATCGCGACCGACGCGCCGGGCTTTGCCGTGGACGAGCCGGTGGCGACGCTCGGGCAGACCCTGAAGCTGCCGGCGGGGCTCGAGTCCCACCGCGCCCGCATCGAGAGCGTGCTGCCCGATCTCGGCACCGAGGCGGCCTGACGAAACCTTGAGCGGGGCGGCCGAAAGCCGCCCCGCGCCTTTCCCCGGAGGACGCCATGAGCGAGACGACCCTGTCGCATATCCACCGCTTCGTGCCCGCCGGCGACGGGTCCGGGGCGCCGCTCCTCCTCCTGCACGGGACCGGCGGCGATGAGAGCGATCTTCTCGGGCTCGGCGCGGCGCTGAGCCCCGGCGCCGCGCTCCTGTCGCCGCGCGGCCGGGTGCTGGAAAACGGCATGCCGCGTTTCTTCCGGCGCCTGGCCGAGGGCGTCTTCGACGAGGCGGACGTCGTCGCGCGCGCCCACGAGCTCGCCGCGTTCGTGGCGGAGGCGCGCGCGGCCTATGGTCTTCCCGCCCCGATCGCGATCGGGTTCTCCAACGGCGCCAACATCGCGGCCGCGCTCCTGATGCTGGCGCCGGGCGCGCTGGCCGCGGCCGCGCTGATCCGCCCGATGGTGCCGCTGGCCCGGCCGCCCGCCTTCGCGCTTGGCGGGACGCCCGTCCTGATGCTGTCGGGCGCGATGGACCCGATCGTGCCGGCCGCCAACGCCGAGCGTCTGGCCGCGATGCTGGACGAGGGCGGCGCCCGGGTGCGGCACGAGGTCCTTCCCGTCGGCCACGGCCTGTCGCAGATGGACCTCGCGCTTGCACGGGACTGGCTGCGACAGGTCGACGCCTAACCACCCTGCGGCGTCCGGCGACAGGCCGCGTGGCTGGATCGCCGGGCGCCACGCCCCAGTTTCCGGCGCGATGCCGAACGATCTCGCCCCCGATCCGACCCGCGGCCACGCCGCCGACCACGCAGCCGATGCCCGCCTTGTCGTTCGAGGCCTCGCCAAGACCGTGCCGGGCGGCCGCGAGCTGTTTTCCGGTCTCGATCTTGCGGTCGCCGGCGGCGAGCTCGTCGCGATCGTCGGCGAATCGGGCACCGGCAAGTCGACGCTTCTCAACATCCTCGCCGGCCTCGACGAGGCGGATCGCGGCGTCGTCGAGGTCGGCGGCACCGCGCTTGGGCCCCTCGACGAGACGGCGCGCACGACGCTTCGTCGCGAGCGGATCGGCTTCGTCTTCCAGGCCTTCCACATCCTGCCCTATCTCACGCTCGGCCAGAACGTCGCGCTGCCGCTGGCGCTCGTCTCGCCCGATGCGGCGCGGGCGACGTCGGAGGCCGAGCGGCTTCTCGACGCCGTTGGGCTCGGCGGGCGGGCGGGCGACTATGCGCGCGATCTATCGGGCGGCGAGTTGCAGCGCGTCGCCATCGCGCGCGCCCTCGTCCACCGCCCGGCCCTGATCCTCGCCGACGAGCCGACCGGCAATCTCGACCCCGACACCGCAGCGCGGGTCCTGAAGCTCTTCGCTTCGGCGGTGCGCGAAGGCGCCGCCGCGGCCGTGATCGTCACCCATTCGCCCGCGACCGCCGCGGTCGCCGACCGCGTCCTGACCCTGACCGCGACAGGCCTGAAGGCCTCCGATGACTGACGCCGGCCTCGGGGCGGCCCGCCTCGCCCTGCGCTGGCTGATCGTCGGCGAGGCGCGCGCGCACCCCGCGCGCTTCCTCCTGACAGCGCTCGCGATCGCCGTCGGCGTCGCGCTCGGCTTTGCCGTCCATCTCGTCAACGGCTCGGCGCTCGCCTCCTTCGAGGGCGCGGTGCGCTCGGTCAACGGGGCGGCGGATCTCCAGGTGCGGGCGGCGAGCCCCCTCGGCTTCGACGAGGCGGCCTACGGGCCGATCGCGCTGGCGGATGGGGTCGCGGACGCGAGCCCGGTCGTCGCGCTCGACGCGCGGGCGGGCGGCGCAGCCTTCACCCTTCTCGGCCTCGACGTCCTGCGCGCCGCCCGCGTCACACCGACGCTGATCGGGCTGAACGCGCAAGGCGTCGACCAGAACCGCGCCGAGGTCTTTTCGGCGGACGCCCTCTTCCTGTCGCGCGCGGCGCTCGCCGGCATCGGCGCCGGGATCGGCGACACGATCGAGGTCTCGGCCAACGGGAGCACCGTGCCGCTGCGCATCGCCGGCACGCTGGATGGGGCGGGCGACACGGAGCGGCTCGGGACGATTGACATCGCGGCCGCGCAATGGCGCTTCGACCGGCTGGGCCGCCTCGACCGCATCGACCTGTCGGTGAGCGACCGGGCAGCCGCCGAGGCCGCCCTCCCCGCGATCCTGCCGGCCAACGCCAGCCTCGGCACGGACGAGACGGAAGCGCGCCAGGGCTCAGCCCTCAGCCGCGCCTACCGCGTCAATCTCGACATGCTGGCGCTCGTCGCGCTCCTGACCGGCGGCTTCCTGGTCTTCTCGGCGCAGGCGCTCTCGGTTGCCCGGCGCCTGCGCACCTTCGCGCTCCTGCGCACGCTCGGCCTGCCGCGCGGCGGCGTCGTCGCCGCGGTCACGCTGGAAGGTCTGGTGATCGGGATCGTCGGCGCGGGTCTCGGCCTCCTCCTCGGCTATGGGCTCGCGACGCTCGCGCTGCGGCTTCTCGGCGGCGATCTCGGCGCCGGCTACTTCGAGGGTGGCGCGGCGCGCGTCGTGTTCCAGCCGGTCGCCGCCGGCGTGTTCTTTGCGCTCGGGCTCCTCGCCGCGCTTCTCGGCAGCGCCCTGCCGGCGCGGGCCGCTTCGCGCGCGGCGCCCGCCGCCAGCCTCAAGAACGCCGGCGACCTCGTCGATCCGCGCTCCCGCGTGCCCATCATCCCCGCCGCGGCTCTCCTCGGCGTCGGCGTCCTCGCCAGCCTCGCGCCGCCGATCGCGAACCTGCCCATCCTCGGCTTTGCCGGCATGGCGCTGATGCTGGCGGGCGGCGTCGCCGGCGTGCCGTGGCTCGCGCGCCAGCTCCTGAAGCCGCTGGTGCGCCGCCCGCCGCGCGCCGTCCCCGCGCAGCTGGCCGTCCGCCACGTTCAGGGCAGCCCCGGCGAGGCGGCGACGGCGCTTTGCGGCATCGTCGCCTCGACGGCCCTCGTGATCGCCATGGCGACCATGGTCACGAGCTTCCGCACTGCCGTCGACGACTGGCTCGGCGACGTGCTCTCGGCCGACCTCTATCTTCGCGCAGGCGCCGGCAGCGGCTTCGATCCGCAGACGCAGGCGCGCCTTCTCGAGGTGCCGGGCGTCGGCACGATCCGGTTCAGCCGCCAGCTCCCCCTCTCGGTCGCGCCGGATCGCCCGCCCGTGGTGCTGATCGCCCGCGACATCCGCGACGGCGAGACGGGCGGGCTCCTGCGCTCGGTGGAAACGACACAGGTGCCGGCCCCGACCGGGAGCCTGCCGGTCTACGTCTCCGAGCCCGCCGCGCGGCTCTACGACTGGCGGCCGGGCGCCACCATCATGCTGCCGATCGGGCAGGACGCCCGCTTCTTCGTGGCCGGCATCTGGCGCGACTATGCGCGCCAGCAAGGCGCCGTGGCGATCGCGAGCGACGACTACACCCGGCTCACCGGTGATCCGACGCGCGACGAGGCGGCCGTGACGCTCGCGCCCGGCGCGGACGGCGATGCCGTCGGCCGTGCGCTTCTCGCCGCCCTGCCGCCGGGAAGCCCCGCCAACCTCGCCCGGCCCGCCGAGCTGCGCGCCTTCGCGCTCGACCTCTTCGACCGCTCCTTCACTGTCACCTACGTCCTGCAGGCGGTCGCGATGCTCGTCGGCCTGTCGGGCGTCGCGGCGACGATCTCGGCGCAGACGCTGGCGCGCACCCGCGAGTTCGGCATGCTGCGCCATCTCGGCGTCTCGCGGCCGCAGATCCGCGCCATGCTGGGTCTGGAAGGGGCGCTCCTCGGGACCGTCGGCGCGGTCGCCGGCACCGTTCTCGGCCTCGCGCTGGCCCAGGTGCTCATCCACGTCATCAACCCGCAGAGCTTCAATTGGACCATGGGCACGCGCGTCCCATGGGGGACGCTGGCACTTGTCGCCGCCGTGCTGGTCGCCGCCGCGGCGCTGACGGCCGTGCTCGCGGGCCACCGCGCGACAGCGCAAGGGGCGGTGCAGGCCGTTCGGGAGGATTGGTGATGCGCGTGGCTCTGGCTCTTTTCCTGTCGCTTGCCGTCCTCGTCTTGCCGGCGCGGGCGCAGGAGTATCCGGTGGTGCGACCCGGCGTGCCGCTCTCCTTTCCCGCCGACCACGGCGCTCATCCCGATTTCCGCACCGAATGGTGGTACGTCACCGGCTGGCTCCGGACGGGCACGGGCGAGGAGCTCGGCTTTCAGGTGACCTTCTTCCGCACCCGGCCGAGCATCGACCCGGCCAATCCCAGCCGCTTCGCGCCGGCCCAGGTCCTCTTCGCCCACGCCGCCCTGTCGGACCCCGGCGTCGGACGGCTCCTGCACGGCGAGCGCTCGGCCCGCGAGGGTTTCGGGCTCGCCGAGGCGGCGACGGGGGATGCCGCGATCGCGATCCGCGACTGGCGGCTCGCGCGCCAGCCGGACGGGCGCTGGACTACGCAGGTCACGACACCGGACTTCGCCTACACGCTCGCCTTCCAGCCGACGCAGGAAATCTTTCTGCAAGGCGACGCGGGCTTCAGCCGCAAGGGCACGGGCGAGGGCGAGGCGAGCTACTACTATTCCCTGCCGCAGCTGGTCGTCGCCGGCACGCTCACCCGCGACGGGCGCACCCGCGAGGTGACGGGCCGCGCCTGGCTCGATCGCGAATGGTCCTCGCAGTTCCTCTCGCCCGGCGCGACGGGCTGGGACTGGACCGGGCTGAACTTCGACGACGGCGGCGCGCTCGTCGCCTTCCGCATCCGGGGGCGCGAGGAGGACACGATCTTTGCCGGCGGCTCGTATCGCCGCCCGGACGGCATGATCGTGCGCCTCGGGCCGGACGACATCCGCTTCGAGCCGGTGCGGCGCTGGCGCTCGGGAGCCACCGGGGCGACCTATCCGGTGGAGCAGGTGCTGGTGGTCCGCCTGCCCGAGGGCGAGCGACGCCTGCCCCTCCAGCCCCTCTTCGACGACCAGGAACTCGACGGGCGGGCCGGCGGTCTGCCCGTCTACTGGGAGGGGGCGGTAAGGACGGATGGCGGCCGGGGCTACCTGGAGCTCACCGGCTACACCACGCCGCTGTCGCTCTGAGGCGGACGGGACGTTATCCCGGCCGTCTCGCCGTCGTGTTATGCGTCGGTGCGGCGAGCCGGAGGATGCTGTCCGGCCGGCGACCGCCAAGGCAGCCGATAGCACCCCCGTCGCGCCGCGCCCCTACAGCCCGACCTCGAAACTCGCCGCGGTCTTCGCCCGGATCTCGTCGAGCGTCACGCCGTCGGCAAGCTCGATCAGCGTCAACCGCTCCGGCCCCTTGCGCTCCACCGTGAAGACGCCGAGATCGGTGATCACGAGGTCGGCGACGCGCGCGCCCGTCAGCGGCAGGGTGCATTCGGGCAGGAGCTTCGATTCGCCCTTGGCCTCGTGCTCCATCACCACGACGACGCGCTTGACGCCGGCGACGAGGTCCATCGCCCCGCCCATGCCCTTCACCATCTTGCCGGGGATCATCCAGTTGGCGAGATCGCCGTTGGCCGCCACCTGCATGGCGCCGAGGATGGAAAGGTCGATGTGCCCGCCCCGGATCATCGCGAAACTGTCGGCCGAGGAGAAGAAGCTCGTCATCGGCAGTTCGGTGATGGTCTGCTTGCCGGCGTTGATGAGATCGGCGTCCTCTTCGCCCTCATAGGGGAAGGGACCCATGCCGAGCATGCCGTTCTCGGACTGGAGCACCACCTCGATCCCCTCCGGGATGTGATTGGCAACCAGCGTCGGGATGCCGATGCCGAGGTTGACGTAGAACCCGTCCTCGAGTTCGCGGGCGGCGCGGGCCGCCATCTGGTCGCGCGTCCAGGCCATCAGATTTCCTCCCCTGCGGCGGCCGGTGCGCCGGCCGTCTCGCGCTTTCGCACGGTGCGCTGCTCGATGTGCTTGTCCGGGTTCGGCACGTGGACGACCCGCTGCACGAAGATGCCAGGCGTGTGGATGTGGTCGGCGTCGATCGAGCCGACCGGCACCATGTGCTCGACCTCGGCGACCGTCACCTTGGCCGCCGTCGCCATCATCGGATTGAAGTTGCGCGCGGTCTTTCGATAGACGAGGTTGCCCTGCGCGTCGCCCGTATGGGCGTGGACGATCGCGAGATCCGCAAAGAGCCCGCGCTCCATGACGTAGGCTTCGCCGTCGAACTCGCGCACCTCCTTGCCTTCCGCGATCAGGGTGCCGACGCCGGTCTTGGTGAAGAAGGCGGGAATGCCGGCGCCGCCGGCCCGGATGCGCTCGGCGAGCGTGCCCTGCGGGTTGAACTCCAGCTCCAGTTCGCCGGACAGGTACTGCTGCGCGAAGAGCTTGTTCTCGCCGACATAGGACGAGATCATCTTGGCGATCTGGCGTGTCGCCAGAAGCCGCCCGAGGCCGATCCCGTCGACGCCCGCATTGTTGGAGATGACCGTCAGGCCCTTCACGCCCGACTCCTGCACGGCGTCGATCAGGGCTTCGGGAATGCCGCAGAGGCCGAAGCCGCCGGCCATGACCACCATGTCGTCGCGCAGGAGCCCGGCTAGGGCCTCCGTCGCCGTGGAATGAACTTTTCGCAACGCTCCGTGCCTCCCCGTCGCCGGCCCCGCCGGACCTGTCTTGTGAGCCAAGCTAGGGCTTGCCCGCCGGGCGGGGCGAGTCGTATTTCTACGGCATGCCCGCACGCGCCCTGTCCGACGACGCCGCCCCACGCTTCGCGCTCGCCGAACTGCCGGTGCCCCTCGTCTTTGCGACCCATCGCATCATCCGCGACTGCAACGCGGAGTTCGCGGCGCTCTTCGGTTTCGAGCGGCGGGATCTGATCGACGCCAGCTTCTCGCGCCTCTATCCGGCGCTCGACGACTTCGTGCGCACCGGCGAGATGTGGCGCAGCCATCTGCCGGGCGGCCAAGTCTATCAGGACGAGCGCATCATGCGGGGCGCCATGGGCCGGCGCTTCTGGGCGCGCGTCAACGGGCGATCGCGCCGCGCGGCCGATCCGTTCGCTGAGGCGATTTACGCCTTCCAGCCGTTGAACCGGCCGGTCACCGGCGCGACGCTGCAACTGACCGGCCGCCAGCGCCAGATCCTCGCGCTGGTCGCGCAAGGGCGCACCAATGGCGAGATCGCAGCGGCGATCGGCCTGTCGCCGCGCACGATCGAGGCACATCGCCTGCGCCTGTCGCGGGCTGTCGGCGTGCGCAACGGCGCCGAGCTCGTCGCCTGGTTCTTGGCCGAAGGCGGCTGACACGGGCCCGACGTGCGCGTTTTTGGGTCGCCGCCCGCAACGCGGGGTTTGGCCGGGGCGCGAAATCCGCTATGCCCCGCGCACGAAACGCATCCACCCGACATACGCCCCGCCCGAAGGGGCCTGGAGACCGCAGCCATGACGATCCGCGTCCACAAGGGAGACCTTCCCGACCTCGCTCGCTACACCGGATCGGTCGCCATCGACACCGAGACGCTCGGCCTCGACACCCGGCGCGACCGTCTCTGCGTGGTGCAGCTGTCGCCGGGCGACGGCACCGCCGACATCGTGCAGATCGCAAAGGGCCAGCGCGAGGCGCCCAACCTCTGCGCGCTTCTGGCCGACACGACGAAGCGCAAGATCTTCCACTATGCCCGCTTCGACATCGCCGCGCTCTACCACGCGTTCGGCGTGATGACGCAGCCGGTCTTCTGCACCAAGATCGCCTCGCGACTGACGCGCACCTATACCGACCGGCACGGCCTCAAGGACCTGTCGAAGGAGCTGATCGGGGTCGATCTGTCGAAGCAGCAGCAGTCGTCGGACTGGGCGGCCGAGACGCTCACCCCCGCCCAGCTCGACTACGCCGCCTCGGACGTCCTCTATCTCCACGACCTGATGGGCGTGCTCCTGAAGCGTCTCGAGCGCGAGGACCGGCTTGAGATCGCCGAAGCCGCCTTCGCCTTCCTGCCGACGCGTGCCAAGCTCGACCTCCTCGGCTGGGACGAGGAGGACATCTTCTCGCACTCCGTGGCGCGGTCCTGATCGCGGGAGCGTGATCGAATCCTCGCGAGATCGTAAGCGCACAAGCCGGTTTCGCGGGGCCGCGTTAACGGCCCGGCAACACTTTTCCCGGCCGTTCGATTCAATTGTCGTCTTGAGATTCGCGCTCCCTTGAGAGCCGTCGCCTAGCCTCGTCCCTGTCGCCCGAGATGCCGGCGACGGGGATCAACGAGGGGAAGCGGACTCATACAGGACATCGATCGTCTCCACGAACTGTCGGAAACCCGCCACGCGCTGGCCGAGCGCCGGTCCTTCTGCGACCGCGCGCGCGCCGACCGGCTGGTCGGCCTGTGGGCCGCCGGCCATCTCGGCCTCTCGGAGGACGACGCGGACGCCTATGCCGACGCAGTGGTGCGGGCGGGCGTCACGGGACGGGGCGGGCGCGGCGGGTTCGACCGCATCGCCGCCGACCTCGCCGCCACGCCGGTCCATATCGAGACGATCCGCTCGCGCTACGCCATCGCGATGGCCGATCTCGACCGCCCCTTCGGCGCGGCGACGATCCACGCCTACGCCCTCGGCGCCTGATGTCCCGGCAGGCGGACCGGCGTCAGGCCGGTCCCGCCTCGATCCGGGCGAGCGCCTCGCCCGCCTGGAGATAGGCGCCGGGCTCGGCGACAAGCGCGATGGTCCCGGCCGCATGGGCCGTCACCTGCGTTTCCATCTTCATCGCCTCCATCACGGCGACGACCTGCCCGGCTTCGACGCGAGCGCCGTCCTCGACGCGCCAGCCCTGCAACGTCCCGGCGACGGGCGCCGCGAGACGCGCGGCATCCGCCGGCGTCTCCTCGGCGGCGGCGACCGGCGCGCCGCCGGTCGTGCCGAGCCGGGCCAGAAAGGCCGCCGGCAATCCCAGCATGTGACGGCGCCCGTCGATCTCGACCGGCAGCCGCACAGTCGCCATCTCGTCGAGCGGCTCGGGACGAGCGGCTGCGGCCAGTTCGCCGGCAAACTCCGTCTCGATCCAGCGGGTGTGGACGCGCAGCGCGTCGCCCGCGAAATCCGGCGCGTCCAGAACCGCCCGGTGGAACGGCAGCACGGTCGCGACGCCCTCGATGCGGAACTCGGAGAGGGCGCGGCGCGCGCGCGCGATCGCCGCCGCGCGCGTCGGCCCGGTGACGACGAGTTTCGCCATCATCGAATCGAAGTGTCCCGGCACGACCGAGCCCGACACGACGCCGGCATCCACCCGAACGCCCGGCCCCGAGGGCGGATCGAACAGGGTGACGGGACCCGGCGTCGGCAGGAAGCCGCGAGCGGGATCTTCGGCATTGATGCGGAATTCGATCGAGTGACCACGCGGCTCGGGCGTCGAGGAGATCCGCAGCGGCTCGCCGTCTGCGATTCGAAGCTGCTCCACCACGAGATCGAGGCCGGTCGTCTCCTCCGTCACGGGGTGCTCGACCTGCAGCCGCGTGTTGACCTCGAGGAACGAGATGGTGCCGTCCTGCCCCAGGAGGAACTCCACCGTGCCGGCGCCGACATAGCCGGCTTCGGCGCACACGGCGCGCGCGCCCTCGTGGATCCGCTCGCGCTGTTCAAGGCTGAGGAAGGGCGCGGGCGCCTCCTCCACCAGCTTCTGGTTCCGGCGCTGCAGCGAGCAATCGCGCGTGCCGACGACGAGCACCGTGCCATGGCGATCGGCAAGGATCTGCGCCTCGACATGGCGGGGCCGGTCGAGGAAGCGCTCGACGAAGCATTCGCCGCGCCCGAAGGCGGCTTCTGCCTCGCGCGTCGCGGAGGCGAAGAGTTCTTCCACCTCTTCGAGCCTCCAGGCGACCTTCATGCCGCGCCCACCGCCGCCGAAGGCCGCCTTGATCGCGATCGGCAGCCCGTGCGCCTCGGCAAAGCGCAGCGCCTCGCCCGCGTCCTTCACCGGCCCGTCGGAGCCCGGCACCAGCGGTGCGCCGACGCGGGCGGCGATCTCGCGCGCGCGCGTCTTGTCCCCGAGCGCCTCGATCACACCGGCGTCTGGGCCGATCCAGTTGATGCCGGCCTCCGTCACCGCGCGGGCGAATTCCGGCCGCTCGGACAGGAAGCCGTAGCCGGGATGGACGGCGTCGGCGCCCGCACGCCGCGCGACGTCGAGCAGTTTCTCGATGTGGAGATAGGTGTCGGCGGGCGCGTTGCCGCCAAGCGGATAGGCCTCGTCCGCAAAGCGCACGAAAGGTGCGTCGGCGTCGACGTCGGCATAGACGGCGACGGAGGCGACGCCGTGGTCGCGGCAGGCCCGTGCGATGCGAAGCGCGATCTCGCCGCGATTGGCGATCAGGACTTTTCTCATGGACGACCTTCGCTGCGTTCGGGTTCGATCTCGGCAAAGGGCCGGATCACGTTGAAGCGGATGCGCGCGCCGACCGGGATCTGCCCGGCCCGGTCGAGATGGTGCTCGGCGAGCGTCGCGATGACGGGATAGCCGCCGGTCAGCGGATGATCGGCGAGGAAGAGGACGGGCTGGCCGTTGTGCGGCACCTGGATCGCGCCGTTGGCCGTGCCCTCGCTCGGCAGTTCGGCCTTGGAATCGCGGCGCTCCAGCGGCACCGCACCCTCGATGCGCAGGCCGACGCGGTTGGACAGCGGCGTCACCGTCCACGTCTGCGCCGTCAGAGTTTGGATGCCGGCATCGGTGAACCATTCGGTGCGGGGGCCCATGACGACGTCGAGCACCACGGTCTCGCCGGGCGCTGGGAGATCGGCCGGGGGCACCTCCGGCGCGCCGACGGGGCGACGGGGCGGCCGGGCGTTCACCGCCAGCCGGTCGCCGACGCCAACGGCGGGCGGACCGAGGCGGGCGAGAGAATCCACCGACGCCGACCCCAGCACCGGCTCGACGGCAAAGCCGCCGCGGACCGCGAGATAGGTGCGAAGGCCGCGCCGGGGCGCCTGGAGCGTGACACGGTCACCGGGTTCGAGCGAGACCGGGCGATAGGCCTCGGCGATCTGCCGGCGGCCTGCCGCGTCGCGGATCTCGAGCGCCGCATCCGTGCCGGCGATGGCGACGACTGCGGGTCCCTCCGCCGTGACGGCGAAGCCCCCGCCGACGATCTCGAGCGCCGGCTCGCCCGGCTCGTTGCCGACGAGCCGGTTGGCGGCATGGAGCGCGGCGCGGTCGAGCGCGCCGGAGGCGGAAACCCCTTGCGCCGCCTGCCCCGGTCGTCCGTCGTCCTGGAACAGCGGCGGCATCGGCGCGGCGGTCACGAGCAAGCGCGTGCCGCCGGGGAGCGCGGGCGCGGCAACGGCCTGCACGCGCGCCGCTTCCCGCGCGGCGATGGCATCGAACGCCGCCCGGTCGGCCAGCCGCGTGAAGCGCACGCGCGTGCCCGGCTGGAACAGGGTCGAGGGGTCGCGCGCGAGGTCGAACATCTTGAGCGGCGTCGTGCCGATCAGCTGCCAGCCGCCCGGCCCCTCCTGCGGGTAGACTCCGGCGAACGGGCCGGCCAGCGCCACGGTGCCGGCGGGAATGCGGGTGCGCGGGCTCTGGCGCCGCGCGACATGGAGCGCGGGATCGCCGCCGACAAGATAACCGAAGCCCGGCGCAAAGCCGGTGAAGGCGACGGTGAACTCGGATGCGGTGTGCCGGGCAATCACCGCCTCCGGCGCGAGGCCCGTCAGCCGCGCGACGTCGTCGAGATCCTCGCCGTCGTAGAGCGTCGGGATCTCGACGAGGCGCTCGGAGGCCGCTGCCTTCGCCGAGATGTCGCGGCTGCGAAGGTCGGCGGCAAAGGCCGCCATATCGGGGAGCGTTCCCGGCCGGAAGCGCACGAGAAGCGTGCGCGCGGCCGGCACGATCTCCTCGACCGCGGCCACGGGTTGCGCCTCCAGGGAGGCGAAGAGCGCCAGCGTCTCGTCGAGGTCGGCAAGCTCGACCAGCACGACCCGCAGGCTGACGGGAAGGATGCGCATCCGGGATCCTCAGACGTGGTAGGCAGCGTCGGGCACGTCGGTGACGAACATGTGCCCCGGTGCGTGGGTGACGGCAAAGGGCACGCGCGAGGCCATCACCGCCGCCTGCGGCGTCACCCCGCAGGCCCAGAAGACCGGGATCTCGCCGGGCTCGATCGGCACGGCGTCGCCGAAGTCGGGCTTGGCGAGGTCGGCGATGCCGAGGCTCTGGGGGTCGCCGACATGCACCGGCGCACCGTGGACGGCGGGAAAGCGACCCGAGATCAGGGCGGCGTCCGCCACGCGGTTCGCCGGGATCGGCCGCATGGACACGACCATCGGGCCCGACAGGCGCCCGGCCGGGCGGCAGGGGCGGTTGGTCAGGTACATCGGCACGTTGGTGCCGCCCGTGATGTGGCGCACCTCGATGCCGGCCTCCTGAAGCGGCGCCTCGAAGGTGAAGGAGCAGCCGATCAGGAAGGTGACGAGGTCGCCGGCCTCCTCGTAGGCGGCGGCGGCATCGGGTACCTCGTCTGCCAGCCGGCCGTCGCGCCAGACGCGGTAGAGCGGGATGTCGCGTGCGACGTCCGCCCCGTCGGCCAGCACCGTCTCGCGCGAACCCGCCTCCAGTACGTCGAGGACGGGGCAGCTCTTCGGGTTGCGCTGGGCATAGAGCAGGAAGTCGAAGGCCCAGTCGCGCGGCAGGGCGATCATGTTGGCCTGGGTCAGGCCGGGCGCGACGCCAGCCGTCGGCTGGACGAGGCCGGCGCGGTAGCGCGCACGGGCCGCGCGGCCCGCCTCGCGCAAGGCGTCCAGCGTGCCGGAGCCGCTCATGACATGTCTCCCCGGGCGGATGCGAAGGGCGAGATCGTGATGCCGTCGGCCTCCAGGCGCTCGCGCACGGCGCGGGCGATCGAGACCGCGCCGGGACTGTCGCCATGGACGCAGATCGACTGGGCGTGCAGGCGAACGACGGAGCCGTCCACCGCCTCGATCTCGCCGGCGGAGGCGAGGCGCGCCATGCGGGCCGCGACCACGGCGGGATCGTGGATCACGGCGCCCGGCTCGCGGCGGGAGACCAGGGTGCCCTCCGGCGTATAGGCGCGGTCGGCGAAGGCTTCCGAGACGGTCTCGAGGCCCGCGGCCTCGGCGAGCCGCACCAGCGGCGCGTTGGCGAGGCACATCAGGACCAGCGACCGGTCGACGGCGAGGATCGCCTCCACCACGTCGCGGCCCTGCCGGGGGTCGCTCGCGATCGTGTTGTAGAGCGCCCCGTGCGGCTTGACGTAGGTGACGTGGGTGCCCGCCACCTCCGCGAGGCTCTTCAGCGCGCCGATCTGGTAGATGACGTCGGCGACGAGGTCCTCGGACGCGACGTCCATGTTGCGGCGGCCGAAGCCGCCGCGGTCGGGATAGGAGACGTGGGCGCCGATCGCGACGCCCCGCGCGGCCGCGCTCTTCAGCGTGCGCAGGATGCCGGCCGGGTCGCCTGCGTGAAACCCGCAGGCGACGTTGGCGGAGGAGACGAGGCCGAGCATGGTCTCGTCCTCGCCCATCGTCCAGGCACCGTAGCTTTCGCCGAGATCGCTGTTGAGGTCGATCGAACGCATGGAATGCTCCTGTCGCGTCAGCGGCCGAGGAAGGCGAAGATGGGGCCTATCGAGCGATAGCCCATCCACCAGGTGAGTGCGGCCGTCGCGACGCCGAGCGCGAAGAGCCAGGCAGGATGACGATAGTCGCCCATCAGGTCGCGCCGAGCCCAGGCGGCGTAGAGGATGATGGTGAGGCCGATCGGCAGCACCAGCCCGTTGAAGCCGCCGACGAAGACGAGGAGCGCGGCTGGCGTCGTGCCGATCAGCAGGAACACGGCGAGCGAGATGGCGATGAAGACGACGGTCGCCCACGAGCGGGCGCGGTCACCCATGCCCGGCTTGAAGGCGGTCATGAAGGAGACCGACGTATAGGCCGCGCCGATGATCGAGCTCATGCCGGCGGCCCAGAAGATCAGGCCGAAGACGCGGAAGCCGAATTCGCCGACAGCATGACCGAAGGCCTGTGCGGCCGGATTGGCGGTGCGACCCGACAGATCCAGCGTCACGCCCGACGACACGACGCCGAGAATGCCGAGGAACAGGATGAAGCGCATGATGCCCGTCACCGTGATGCCGTTCAGCGCGGCCTTGGTGACGGACGGAATGTTATCGCGGCCGACCAGCCCCTTGTCGAGGAGGCGATGCGCGCCGGCATAGGTGAGGTAGCCGCCGACCGTGCCGCCGACGATGGTGGTGATGGTCGGGAAGTCGATCGTGTCCGGCCAGACCGTCTGGCGCAGCGCCTCGCCGACCGGCGGGCTCGCCGAATAGGCGACGAAGAGGATCAGCGCGATCTTGACCGTGCCGAGCGCGATCATGGTGCGGTCCATGACGCCGCCCGCGCGCTTGTTAAGGAAGATGCCGATGGCCAGCAGCGCCGAGAGCGCGCCGCCGATCTTGGGATCGAGGCCGACCAGCGCGTTGAGGCCGAGGCCGGCGCCCGCCACGTTGGCGATGTTGAAGAACAGGCCGCCGAGGATGACGAGGAAGGCGAGGAGGTAGCCCGAGCCGGGAATTGCCGCGTTGGCGATGTCGGAGGCGCGCATGCGCGTCGCGGCGACGATCCGCCAGATGTTGATCTGGACGATGTAGTCGATGATCACCGAGGCGAGGATGCCGAAGGCGAAGGCGGCGCCCATGGTCTGGGTGAAGGTCGCCGTCTGGGTGATGAAGCCCGGACCGCTGGCGGCCGTCGCCATCAGGAACACGGCCGAGATCAGCGCGAAGCGCTTCGATTCGTTGCCCCGCCCGAAGGTGGTGGAGGCAGCCGGCTGGGGCTGCCGGGAAGAGGTGGCTGGATCCATCGTTCGGGCTTCCTTGGGGCGGCGCGCGCCGGAGAATTGAGGCCGAATTGCGAGAGCAGCTTCGTTGGATTGAACTTCGACGTCAATATTGTTCAACGATTATTGCATGACTGCCCTTCAAAATGTGCAGGGTCTGGGCAAACTGCCGTCTGTGGGCGCAGGCGATCGCCCACTGGTTGAACAATTTTCTTCACATCCTTCGCCTCGGGCGCGGCCGCCCTGCTTGATCGCGCCGGCTGTATGGCCGATGGTCGCGGCGTCTTCGAACGGAGCAGGAAAGCGCGATGACGATGCGAGGAGCGACTGGGAGCCTCGGCTTCGCGGCAGGCCGGGTCGCATGAGCGCGCCGGACATCGCATTGTCCGCGCTCACCGGGCGGCTCGCCGAGCGGCTGCGCGACCGCATCATCGCGGGCGAACTCCTGCCGGGTCAGCGCCTGTCGGAAAACGCGCTCGCGGCCGAGCTGTCGGTGTCGCGCAACACGCTGCGCGAGGCGTTCCGGCTCCTCACCAAGGACGGGCTGCTGCGCCACGAGCCCCATCGCGGCGTCTTCGTCACCACGCCCGACCATGCCGCGGTGATCGACATCTACCGCGTCCGGCGGCTGGTGGAGTGCCGGGCGCTGGCCGGCGCCGAGCCCCGCCATCCCGCGATCGCGCGCATGCGCTCGGCGGTGGAGCGGGCCGAGGCGGCGCGCGAGCGCGCGGACTGGCAGGGCGTCGGCAGCGCCAACATGGCGTTCCATGCCGCGATCGTGGATCTCGCCGATAGCGCGCGGCTCGCCGTCTTCTACGCGCAGGTCGCCGCCGAACTCCGCCTCGCCTTTGGCCTCCTCGACACGCCGGAAGCCCTGCACGCGCCCTTCATCGACGGCAACCGGGCGATCCTGGAAGCGCTGGAGGCCGGTCGACCGAGGGACGCCGCCGACCTTCTGGACGCCTATCTCGGGCGGGCCGAGCGCATCATCCTCGGCGCCCTGTCGCGGCGCACGGCCCCCTCGCCCGCCGTCTGACGGCACGCTCCCGGCTAACGAGATCGCTGCGCCGGCAGGGCCGCGAATTGCCGCGGCGGCGGAACCTCGGCGCGCACGGCCCGCTTCCAGACGCGGGAACGCCGGCGTCGCGGCCGTGGCGTCGGAGGCGGTCCCGTCGTCGCACCAGCCGGGAAAGCCTTCAGCCATGACCGATCGAACCCTGTCACGCCGCACAGTCCTCGGCGGCGCAGTCCTCGGCGCCGCCGCCATCGCGGCGCCGGCCGGCGCCCAGACCCAGAACGAGGGGAGCGTTGCCGCGGCCGACGGGTCGCCGCGCCTCAGCGATCCGCGCACGCGCTATACCAGCGAGCCTTTCCCCGAGCAGAAGCAGCCCTGGCCCGGCCTCCAGTCGCAGATGACGCCGGTGCCCGACTGCGGCGAGACGAGCTATCGCGGCTCCGGCCGGCTCAGCGGGCGCCGGGCACTGGTGACGGGCGGCGACAGCGGCATCGGCCGGGCGGCGGCGATCGCCTTCGCACGCGAGGGAGCGGACGTCGCGATCAACTACCATCCCGACGAGCAGCCGGACGCCGAGGACGTCGCGAAGCTCATCCGTGAGGCCGGGCGCAAGGCCGTGCTTCTGCCCGCCGACATCCGGACGCTGGACGCCTGCGAGGGCATCGTGCGGCAGGCGGTGGAGGCGCTCGGCGGGCTCGACCTCCTCGTCAACAACGCGGCCTACCAGCAGTCCAAGGCCGACATTTCCGAGATTTCCGACGAGCAGTTCGTGCGGACCTACGAGACCAACGTCTTCCACACGTTCCGCGTCTCGAAGGCTGCGATCCCGAGCCTGCCGCCGGGCAGCGTCATCATCAACACGATCTCGGTCAATTCCTACGACCCCGGCGAGGAGCTGATCGACTACGCCTCGACCAAGGCCGCGATCCTGAACCTCACCAAGGGCATGGCCAAGCAGCTCGCCAAGAAGGGGATCCGGGTCAATGCCGTGGCGCCGGGTCCCGTCTGGACGCCGCTGCAGGTCGCCGGCGGCCAGATCGAGGGCACCATGGGCGAGTTCGGGCAGGACACGCCGCTCGGCCGCGCCGGGCAGCCGGCCGAACTCGCGCCGCTCTACGTGGCGCTGGCCGAGGACGGCACCAGCTTCTCGACCGGCACGGCGGTCGGCGCGCACGGCGGCAAGGGCAATCCCTGATCCGAGGGGCAAGCGCGCCGAACCCGTCCAACGCAAGACCGCCGCGTCCCTTCTGGAAGTGCGGCGGTCTTAGAACAGTCGGATCGTCGCTCCGGCGGGAACCCTTAGAACTCCTCCCACCCCTCCTCCACGGCCGCGGCCTTGGGAGCCGCCCCGCCATGACCCGCGGTGCGCATCTGCGCAACCGGACGTGACGTCGCGTGTGCGGCGTGCGAAGCGGGACCAGCGTGTGCGCGGGTCCCCGCCGGTCGAGCCGGCTGGATCGCGGCGCGCTTCATGGCCGCCGACGCCGCCGGGCGCATCGCAGCCACACGGTGCCCCGCCCCCGTCGCAAACCCCGACACCAAGCCCGCCAGACCCTCCGTCTCGCCCGACAGCGCCTGCGCCGCCGCCGTCGTCTCCTCCACCATCGCCGCGTTCTGCTGCGTGACCTTGTCCATCTGGTCGGCCGCGACCGACACCTCGCGAAGCGCCACCGCCTGCTCGCGTGCCGCATCCGCCATCTCCGCGATCGACTGCGCGACGCCGCCGACCTGCGCGACGATCGCCTCCAGCGAGCGGCCCGACGCCGAGACGAGCTCGACGCCCGAGCCCACCTGATGGCCGGACGCCTCGATCAGCGCCTTGATCTCCTTTGCCGCCTCCGCCGAGCGCTGGGCAAGACCGCGCACTTCCTGTGCGACGACGGCAAAGCCCCGGCCGGCCTCCCCGGCGCGCGCGGCCTCGACGCCCGCGTTGAGCGCCAGAAGGTTCGTCTGGAAGGCGATCTCGTCGATGACGCCGATGATGTTGCCGATGCGCGCCGAGGACTGTTCGATCTCAGCCATCGCCGAGACCGCGCGGCCGACGATCTCGCCGCCCCGCTCGGCCTCGCGGCAGGCGGTGGAGGCCGACTGGCGGGCGGCGTCGGCGCGCGCCGCCGTCTCGCCGACGCCGCGCGTCACCTGACCAAGCGCCGCGACCGTCTGCTCCAGATTGGCCGCCTGCTGCTCGGTGCGCTGGGAGAGGTCGCCCGCCGCGACCGTGATCTCCGACAGGCCCGAGCGCATCGCGCCGACCGCCGAGACCACCTGACCGATGGTGGCCTCGAGCTTGGCCACCGACTGGTTGAACTGGGCGCGGATCGGCTCGAACTCGGGCGCCACGGCCTCGCCCATGCGCACCGTCAGGTCGCCGGCCGACAGGCGTGCGAAGCCCGCTTCTACCGCATGCACGAAGGCGCGAAGGTCCTCCGCCTTCGCGTTGTCGAGGGCATGCTGGCGCTCGGCGCTGGCGGCCTGCGTCTGGCGCGAGGCGTCGGCGTCGATCTCCAGCTGGCGCTGCGCGATTCGCGCCTCGCGCAGCTTCTCGACCGAGCGGGCGATCCGGCCGATCTCGTCGCCGCGATCCATGCCCGTCACCGTGCCGTCCGTGCGGCCTTCTGCGACGTCGCCGATCGTCTCGATCAGGGGCTTCAGCGGCGCCATCATCCGGCGCACCGTCCAGTAGTAGAGCGCGCCGACGAGAAGCGCCGAGACGATGCTGACCGCGATCAGCGTGCGCTGGAGGGTCTCGATCGAGGCGAGGAACTCGGCCTGCGGTATGCCGACATAGAGGACGCCGATCGTCTCGCCGTTGGCGTTGCGGATCGGATCGTAGGCGGTGAAATAGGAGGTGCCGAGAATGTCGGCCTCGCCGCGGAAGGAGGTGCCGGCCTTCAGCACCGCGTCGTAGACGGGGCCGGCCGCCAGCGTCGTGCCGACCGCGCGCGAGCCGTCCGGCTTCTTGACGTTGGTCGCCACGCGCTTGTCGCCCATGAAGATCGTCGCCGTGCCGCCGACGAGCGCCTTGATGCGGTCCACCGCGTCGGACGCGTCGTTCAGCGGCGTGTCGTCGGCGTAGAGCACGTCGCCCCGCCGCGCATAGGTCTTGCCGTAGGACGACAGGACGTCCCAGGCGACGCGCATGTTCACCTCCTGGCGATCGCGCGCCCGGCCGACGGCGTCGGAATGGAGAAGGAAGATACCGGAGACGCTGACGAGAACCGTCACCAGCAGAAGGCTGAACGCCAGCATCATGGTCAGCTTTACCGGCAGCGATCGGTTGCGCAGCATTATGGACCCCACAGGAAAGGAGCGTCCACGATAGATCGCCTGGGTTGAAGAGCCGCTAATGGCGTCAACTTGCGTGTGTCAGAAACGTACGCTTTCAAGATCCGTCGAACACGAAACCGCGATCTTGCCGCCGTGGTTGTCCCGATCGGTCACACCAGCCGGTAGCCGACGCCCGGCTCGGTGAGGACGCGGCGCGGCGCGCTCGGGTCGTCCTCCAGCTTCTGGCGGAGATGGCCGATATAGACCCGCAGATATTGCGTGTCGTGCTCGTTGGCCTTGCCCCAGACCTCGCGCAAGAGCGTGCGGTGCGTGACGACCTTGCCGAGGTTCTGGAAGAGGACGGTGAGGAGCGCGAGCTCGCGGCGCGTCAGGCGCACCTCGGCCTCGCCCTTGCGCACCACCCGCGCCTCGAGGTCGAGCGACAGGTCGCCGGCCTGGAAGGGCCCGGCGCTCGCGGCCTTCTGCCGGTGGCGCAGCGCGGCGCGCAGGCGCGCCATCAGTTCGCCGATGCCGAACGGCTTCTCGACATAGTCGTCGGCGCCGAGATCCAGCGCCCGGATCTTTTCCGACTCGCGGTCGCGCGCCGACAGGACGACGATCGGAACGTCCGAGTGGAGGCGCAGCCGCTCGATGACCACGAGACCGTCGATGTCGGGCAGGCCGAGATCGAGCACCACGGCATCGGGCGCGCTCGTCGTGGCGATCCGCAACCCTTCCGCGCCGTTGGCGGCCTGGAGGACGGCATAGCCCTCGGCCGTCAGCGAGGGCTTCAGGAAGCGATGGATCGCCGGCTCGTCGTCCACCACGAGAATCGTCGCACGGCTCATGCGCCTCCCCCGCCCGGCAGCCGGATCTCGAACGCGGCGCCCTTCGTTCCCGGCTCCAGGGGCAGGAGCGCCAGCGTGCCGCCCTGGGCTTCCACGATCCCCTTGGCGATGGCAAGGCCGAGCCCCGCGCTGTCGCCGCCATCGGCGCCCGTCGGCGCGCGGGCCCGCGTGAACTTTTCGAAGACGAAGGGCGCGAGATCCTCCGGCACGCCGGGCCCGTCGTCGGCGATGCGGATCGCGACCGATTCTCCGTCGCGTCGCGCCGACAGCGTCACCTTCGCTCCCGCTCCCGCGTGGCGCACAGCGTTGCCGACGATGTTGGCGAGCGCCTGGTCGAGGAGGTTCCCGTCGACGAAGGCGAGGATGCGCTCGGCCGTCTCGACGAGCCGGAAATGCTGGGTGGCTCCGCGCCGGCGGGCGAGGTCGACCTGCCGCTCCAGCGCCTCGGTGACGTCGATCCAGTCGCGACGCACCTCGAGCGCGCCGGCCTCGAGCCGCGTCATCGACAGGAGGTTGCGCACCATCGTGTCGAGCCGGCTCGCCTCGTCGCGGATCTCGGCAAGGAGGTCCTGGCGCGCGTCGCGCTCCAGCCGCTCCTCGTATTCGATGAGCGCGGTGGCCGATCCGAGGATCGAGGCGAGCGGGGTGCGGAAGTCGTGGCTGATCGAGGCGAGGAGGATGTTGCGAACGCGCTCGGTCTCGGCCGCCGTGCGGGCGCGGCGCACCTCGGTCGACAAGAGCGCGCGGTGGAGCGCGGCGGCGGTCTGCTCGGCAAGGGCGGCGAGCAGCGTGCGCGTCTCGACGTCGAGCGGCCCGAGATCTGCCGGGTGCTCCAGCCCCAGCGCCCCGACGGTCCCGTCGGGCGCCTGCAGCGGCAGGAACGACCAGCCGCTCGACGGCAGCGTGCCCGTCCCTGCGCCCGCCGGCTCGCCCTTCTCGAACGCCCAGCGGGCGGCGGTGCGGGCGGGCGTGTCGAGCCGGTCGTCCGGCGGCCAGGCGCTGGCGATCGCAAGGTCCGGCCCCGACGGTCGAAGAATGACGCAAGCGCGCCCGGTCGCCGCGTTGATCTCGCTCGCCGCCGCCTCCATCACGCGGTCCGCATCGGCCAGCGCCGAAAGGGTGCGGGTGAACTCGTAGAGCCGGCGCGCGGCGCGCGTACGCGACGCCGAGGCCTTCATCTGCTCGCGCGCCTGCCCCGCCACAGCCGAGATCGACACGGCGATGATCAGGAAGATCGCGAGCGCCAGGAGTTCGTGCGGGCGCGCGACCGTGAAGGTGCCGGTCGGGTCGATGAAGAAGAAATTGTAGGCCGCGAACGACAGGAACGAGGCGAGGATCGCCGGCCAGACGCCGCTGCGCAGCGCCGGCAGGAGCACCGCGAGGAGGTAGAGCATCGAGACGTTCGGCAGCGCCACGAAATGGCGCATCACCGAGCCGAGGAGCGTCGCGACGGCGACGCCGACGGCCGCCGTCGCATAGCCGGTGAGCGGCCCCCGCTCCGGCATCGGCCGGCGCACCCGAGCCGCGGCCGTTTCCTCCGTCAGGACATGGATCGCGATCCCCGAGGCCCGGCGCACCAGTGCGTCGGCAAGGTTCGGCCGAAGCGGCCAGGACCAGCGGCCGCGCGCGCGCGCCTGCCCTACGACGATCTGCGTGACGTTCTCGAAGCGCGCGAAGCGCAGGAGCTCGCCGGGAAAATCGGTGCCGACGAGGCTCTGCGTCGCGGCGCCGAGCGTGCGCGCAAGCTGCAGCGCGGCCTCGACGCGGGCGGCGTCCGCCGGCGCCAGCGACAGGCCGGGCCGCTCGATCGTGACCGCGAACCAGGGGGCGTCCAGCCGGTCGGCGAGGCGCTTGGCCTCGCGCACCAGGCGCTCCGGCGTGCCGGTTGCCCCGAGGCAGACGAGAAGCCGCTCGCCCGCCGGCCAGGGACCCTCGATCGCGCCGCCCTGCATGCGCTCCAGAAGGTCGCTGTCGACGCGGGCGGCCACCTGACGGAGCGCCAGCTCGCGCAGCGCGGTGAGATTGGACGGCTTGAAGAAGTTCTGCGTGGCGCGGGTGGCCGTGTCCTCGACATAGACCTTGCCCTCGGCGAGCCGCCGGATCAGCTCGTCGGATGGCAGGTCGACGAGCACGATCTCGTCGGCGACCTTCAGCGTCGTGTCGGGCACCGTCTCGCGTACCCGCACGCCCGTGATCCGCTGGACCACCTCGTTGAGGCTCTCGACATGCTGAACGTTCATCGTGGTCCAGACGTCGATCCCCGCTTGGAGGAGTTCCGCGACGTCCTGCCAGCGCTTCGGGTGGCGCGAGCCCGGCACGTTGGAATGGGCGTATTCATCGACGAGAAGAAGCTGCGGGCGGCGGGCGAGCGCGGCGTCGATGTCGAACTCGGGGACGAGCCGCCCCTTGTAGGGGATGGACTTGCGCGGCAGGACCTCGAGCCCCGCCAGCATGGCTTCCGTCTCCGCGCGGCCGTGCGTCTCGACGATGCCGACGAGAACGCAGCGCCCCGTGCCCGCCGCGCCGTGGGCGGCCTGCAGCATGGCGAAGGTCTTGCCGACGCCGGGCGCGGCGCCGAGAAACAGGCGAAGACGGCCGCGCCCCTCCCGTTCGGCCCCAGCCAGTAGGGCGTCCGCAGAGGCGCGGGGTCCGTCTCCCTTGATCATCGCATGTCCGTTCCTGTCGGATCCGCCATAGCAGATCGGGGCCCGGCGGTCTCCCGCCGGGCGCGTTCGCGTCAGCCGGCCGGCTGGTCGGCGGAGGCCGTCGGCGTGCCCGCAGCGGGTGCGGGCGTTGCGGGGGCCGCCGCATCGAGCGCGAGATTCACCGCCAGGACGTTGACGCGCGGCTCGCCGAGGACGAGGAGCGTGCGGCCCGCCGTGTTCTCGGCGATGGCGCGGCGCACGAGATCAGCGTCGACGCCGCGCGCGCCGGCGATGCGGGCGACCTGAAGCTCGGCGAAGGCCGGCGAGACGTCGGGATCGAGGCCCGAGCCGGACGTGGTGATGGCGTCGGCGGGCAGCGTGCTCGCGCCGGTCGCCGCCTTCATCGCCTCGCCGTCCGTCTTCAGGCGCTCGGCGAGCTTGGCGCTGGTGGGGCCAAGGTTGGTGCCCGACGAGGAGGCGCCGTCGTAGCCGTTGCCGGCGGCGGACGGACGACCCTGGAGGTAGCGGGCATCCGTGAAGGCCTGGCCGATCAGCGAGGAGCCGACCGGCTGGCCGTCGCGGCTGACGAGACTGCCCGACGCCTGCGCCGGGAAGACGGCACCCGCGATCGCCGTCATCGCCATGGGGTAGAGGATCCCGAGGAGGATCGTGAGGATGCCGAGGAGCGTCGCCGCGGCGCGAAGTTGCGAGAGCATGGATGCTATCCTTGGAAAGGGTTCAGGCGAGGCCGAGGGCGGAGACCGCAAGGTCGATGATCTTGATGCCGACGAAGGGCACCAAGATGCCGCCGAGGCCGTAGATCAGGAGGTTCCGCCGCAGCACCGTCGCGGCGTCCATCGCCCGGTAGGGCACGCCGCGCAGCGCCAGCGGGATGAGCGCGACGATGACGAGGGCGTTGAAGATCACTGCCGACAGGATCGCGCTTTCGGGCGTGGCGAGCCGCATGACGTTGAGGACGCCGAGCTCGGGGATCGCCGCGATGAACAGCGCCGGGATGATGGCGAAGTATTTCGCGACGTCGTTGGCGATCGAGAAGGTCGTCAGGCTCCCGCGCGTCATCAGGAGCTGCTTGCCGATGCCGACGATCTCGATGAGCTTGGTCGGATCCGAATCGAGATCCAGCATGTTGCCGGCCTCGCGGGCGGCCTGTGTGCCGGTCTGCATGGCCACGCCGACATCGGCCTGGGCGAGCGCCGGCGCATCGTTGGTGCCGTCGCCGCACATGGCGACCAGGCGCCCCTGGCGCTGCTCGTTGCGGATGTAGTTCAGCTTGTCCTGCGGGGTGGCTTCCGCGATGAAGTCGTCGACGCCCGCCTCGCCCGCGATCGCGGCGGCCGTGACCGGGTTGTCGCCCGTCACCATGACGGTGCGGATGCCCATGCGGCGAAGCTCGGCGAAGCGCTCCTTGATGTCGGGCTTCACGACGTCCTTCAGGTGGATGACGCCGATGTAGCGGCCGTTCTCGGCCAGCCCCAGCGGCGTGCCGCCGGATTTCGCGATGCGCTCGACGGCCTCGGTGAACGCTCGCGGCTCCTCGACGTCGCGGCCGGCGGTCTCGCGCACGAAGCGGCGGATGGCGTCGACCGCGCCCTTGCGGATGGTCTTGCCCCCCGTGTCGACGCCCGACAGGCGGGTGGCCGCCGAGAAGGGGATGAATGTCGCCCCGTCCCGCGCCGTCTCGGGGACGGCAATCCCGTACTTCTCGCGCGCCAGCACCAGGATCGAGCGCCCTTCCGCCGTCTCGTCGGCAAGCGAGGCCTCGACCGCGATCTGGGCGGCCTCCGTGTCGGTGACACCCGGCACCGCGACGAACTCCGAGGCCATGCGGTTGCCGAAGGTGATCGTGCCGGTCTTGTCGAGAAGCAGCGTGTCGACGTCGCCCGACGCCTCGACGGCCTTGCCCGACATGGCGAGGACGTTGTGGCGGATCAGGCGGTCCATGCCGGCGATGCCGATGGCCGACAGGAGGCCGCCGATCGTCGTCGGGATGAGGGTGACGAGAAGCGCGACGAGGATCGGCACGGAGACCGCGGCGCCCGCGTAGGACGAGAGGCCGGTCAGCGTGACGACGGCGATCAGGAAGATCAGCGTCATGCCGACGAGGAGGATGGTGAGCGCGAGCTCGTTCGGCGTCTTCTGGCGCTCGGCGCCCTCGACAAGCGCGATCATGCGGTCGAGGAAGGAGGAGCCGGGGGCGGCGGTGATGCGCACGACCAGCCAGTCGGAGACGACGGTGGTGCCGCCGGTGACCGCCGAGCGGTCGCCGCCCGCCTCGCGGATCACGGGGGCGGATTCGCCCGTCACGGCCGCCTCGTTCACCGAGGCGATGCCCTCGACGATCTCGCCGTCGCCCGGCACGAGGTCGCCGGTCTCGACGAGGATGTGGTCGCCGACCTTGAGGTCGAGCGCGGAGACGGACTGGATGGCGGTACGGTCTTTCGCCGAGGCCATGCGCTTGGCCATCGTGTCGGTGCGCGCCTTGCGCAAGCTATCCGCCTGCGCCCGGCCGCGCCCTTCCGCGATGGCTTCGGCGAAGTTGGCGAACAGCACCGTGAACCAGAGCCAGGCCATGATCTGGCCGATGAAGAGGAGCGGGTTGCCGGCGAGGAGGTCGCGCACGAAGAGGACGGTGACGACCGCCGCCACGACCTCGGTGACGAAGATCACCGGGTTGCGCATCAGCGCTGCGGGATTGAGCTTTTTGAAGGCGTCGACCGTGGCCCGGCCGACGAGGTCGGGCCGGAAGGTGGACGTTGCGGCCTTGGCAGCCATGGGAAATGTCCTTGTGGTCGGGTCCTCGATGGGGACCGACGAAGAATGGGTGACGGTTCGTGAGGGGCGGCCCGGCGTAGGGGCCGAGCCGCGCCAGGGTGTCGTCAGGACGTCGTCAGAAGGTCTTGCCCGCCAGCATCTGCACCTGCTCGGCGATCGGGCCGAGGGCGAGCGCGGGGAAGAACTGGAGGCCGCCGAGGATCAGGATGATGCCGGCCAAGAGCCCCACGAAGAGCGGCCCGTGCGTCGGGAACGTGCCGGCCGAGGGCGCGAGCTTGGTCTTGGCCACCAGCGAGCCCGCGATCGCCATCATCGGCACGATGTAGGCGAAGCGGCCGAGCAGCATGGCCAGCCCCAGCGTCGTGTTCCACCAGGGCGAGTTCGCTGACAGGCCTCCGAAGGCCGAGCCGTTGTTGCCGGCTGCCGACGTGTAGGCATAGTAAATCTCCGACAGGCCATGCGGCCCGGCGTTGCCGAGGCCCGACAGCGCCGCCGGCAACACCGCCGAGACTGCCGAGAAGCCGAGGATCGTGGCCGGCAGGATGAGGATCGCGAGCACCGCCATCTTCATCTCCTTGGCCTCGATCTTCTTGCCGAGATATTCGGGCGTGCGGCCGACCATGAGGCCCGCCACGAAGACCGAGATGATCGCGATCACGAGGATGCCGTAGAGGCCCGAGCCGACGCCGCCCGGCAGGATCTCGCCGAGCATGATCAAGACCATCGGCACCATGCCGCCGATTGGCGTGAAGGAGCCGTGCATCGAGTTCACCGCGCCGTCCGACAGGCCGGTGGTGACCGCCGCGAACATCGAGGACGCGGACAACCCGAAGCGGACCTCCTTGCCCTCCATGTTGCCGCCGGTCGGGTCGAGGCCGGCGGCGGCCAGAACCGGCGTGCCGGCGCTCTCGGCCCAGTAGCAGATCGCCGTCGCGGAGACGAGGAGAAGGCCCATGACCGAGAGGATGGCCACGGCCTGACGCCGGTCGCCGATCAGCCGGCCGAAGGCGAAGACGAGCGCGGTGGAGACCACCAGCATCTGCCAGATCGTCAGCGCGTTCGAGAGCGGTGTCGGGTTCTCGTAGGGGTGGGCGGCGTTGGCGTTGTAGAAGCCGCCGCCGTTGGTGCCGAGCTGCTTGATCGCGAGCTGCGAGGCGACGGGCCCGAGCGCCAGCGTCTGGGGCTGGCCTTCCAGCGTCTGAACGGTCGCCGAGGCTTCGAGCGTCTGCGGCGTGCCCATCGAGACCTGCCAGAGACCGGTCGCGATCGCGAGCGGCAGGAGGACGTAGAGCGTGGCGCGCGTCATGTCGGTGAAGAAGTTGCCGACGGTCTGGGCGCCCGAGCGCGCGAAGGCGCGCACCAGCGCGACGGCCAGCGCGATGCCGGTCGCCGCCGACAGGAAGTTCTGCACCGTGAGGCCGGCCATCTGCGAGAGATGACTCATGGTCGTCTCGCCGCCGTAGGACTGCCAGTTCGTGTTGGTCACGAAGGAC
The DNA here is from genome assembly GCF_047943035.1 of Aureimonas phyllosphaerae. Classification (NCBI taxonomy): domain Bacteria; kingdom Pseudomonadati; phylum Pseudomonadota; class Alphaproteobacteria; order Hyphomicrobiales; family Aurantimonadaceae; genus Aureimonas; species Aureimonas phyllosphaerae. Next base: position 674,538 of record NZ_CP181348.1, read on the forward strand.
ACGGCCGTGTTGAAAGCGAGATGCGGCGACAGGCCCGAAAACCCTTGCGGGTTCAGCGGCAGGAAGGCCTGCGCGCGCAGGATCGCATAGAGGAGCACGAAGCCGGCCGCGTTGAAGGCGAGCATGGCCAGCGTATAGGCGAGCCAGCCCTGTTCGCGCGCCGGGTCGATGCCGGCGAGGCGATAGAAGCCGCGCTCGACCGGGCCCAGAATGGGGGTGAGGATGGTCCGCTCGCCTGCGAAGACGCGGCCCATGAAGGCGCCGAGCGGAATGGCGAACGCGACCACGGCCGCGAGGATGAGGATGATTTGCAGCCAGCCATTGAGCGTCATGGCATCGGACTTTCAGGACAGGGGATCAGAACCGCTCGGGACGCGCGAGCGCGTAGACGAGGTAGGCGGCAAGGGCGAAGGCGACGGCGCCGCCAAGGACGAGGTCGAACATCGTCAGGCCCGGACGGCCCAGCGCGCGTAGGCGCCCATCAACGCGAAAAAGCCCAGCCCCACGGCCAGGTAGATCAGATCGAACATGCGAACCCTCCTTTCGGGATCGCCCATTCGATTGCGCCGGGCCCGCGTAAAAAATCCATATGAGTTTGCGGGGCGCCGGGCCCGCGGTGGCGGTCAGCCCGCCGGGCGGGGCCAGCGAAACGCCTCGATCAGGGCGCGCAGCGCCGGCGCGGCCTGCCGGCTCGGATAATAGAGGCGGCATCCGTCGAACGGCGCGCACCACGCGTCCAAAACCTGAACGAGACGTCCGGCGGCGATGTCCTCGGCGACGTCGTCCTCCATCATGTAGCCAAGCCCGGCGCCAGCCCGCACGGCCCCCGCCGCCAACCGCTCGTCGTTGACGATGAGCTGGCCGCCGACCTTGACCCGCAGCGCCTGCCCGTCCCGCTCGAACTCCCAGGGCAGAAGCCCGCCGCCGCCGACGAGGCGGTAGTTGACGCAGACGTGGTCCTTGAGGTCGGCGGGCGTCGCGGGCGCCGGGCGGACGGCGAAGTAGGAGGGCGTCGCCACCACCACGGTGCGCAACGGCGGCCCGACCGGAACCGTCACCATGTCGAGTTCGACGCTCTCGCCGAGCCGGATGCCGGCGTCGAAACCGCCCGCCACGAGGTCCACCAGCCGGTCGTCCACCACCACCTCGACGGCGATGTCGGGATGGTCGACGAGGAACTGCGGCAGACGGGGGCTCAAGATCGTGCGGGCGGCATAGGAGAAGGTGGTGAGGCGGAGCGTGCCGGAGGGCGCGTCGCGCCAGTCGGCGAGCGCCGCGATCCCGCCCTCCACCGCGTCGAGCGCCGGGCGAAGCGCGGCCAGCAGCCGCTCGCCCGCCGCCGTCGGCGCGACGCTGCGCGTCGTGCGCGCCAGAAGGCGGACGCCGAGCCGGGCCTCCAGCTGGCGCATGGCGTGGCTGAGCGCCGAGGGCGACAGGCCGAGCTCGGCGCCCGCGCGGGTGAAGCTGCGCGCCCGCGCGATCGCGGCGAACAGGGCGAGATCGTCGAGGTCGCCACGCCGCATTGATGAACCCCGCTCACAAGCCCTTGGCCCGGACGCATCCTAATCCGGCTCGGCACCGCCCGCTATGTTCGTCTCACCTTACGACAGGAGACACAAATGGACCTCACCCATTTTCGCGCGCTCGGGCGCTCCGGCCTTCTCGTCAGCCCGCTGGCGCTCGGCACCATGACCTTCGGCGCGGGGCGCTGGGGCGCCGACGAGGCGGGCGCCGCCGCCATCCTCGACGCCTATCTCGAGCGCGGCGGCAACTTCGTGGATACGGCGGACATCTATTCCGGGGGCGCCAGCGAGACGATGCTCGGCCGCCTCGTCGCCGAGCGGGGGGTGCGCGACCGGCTGGTGATCGCGACCAAGTCCGGCTTTCCGGAAAGCGGCGGCGTGCCGCTGATGGGCGGCAACGGCGCGCGCCACATCCGCCGGGCCCTGGAAGGCTCGCTGAAGCGCCTCGGCACCGAACGGATCGACCTCTACTGGACCCATGTCTGGGACCGCACGACGCCGCCGGAGGAGGTGCTGCGCGCGCTGACCGACGCCGTGCGGCGCGGCGACATCCTGCACTACGGCTTCTCCAACGCGCCGGCCTGGTATGCCGCCCGCATCGCGACCTTGGCGCGCGCCCACGGCCTGCCCGAGCCGATCGGCCTGCAATACGCCTATTCGCTGATCGACCGGGGCGTGGAACTCGAAATCCTGCCGGCGGGCGAGGCGCTCGGCCTCGGCCTCGTGCCTTGGAGCCCGCTCGCCGCAGGGCTCCTCACCGGCAAGTACGGCCGCGACAAGCTCGACGCTCATGGACCCGCCGGCGCCGTGCCCAACCAGGCCAGCGGCACGAGCGACGGCGGCAACCGGCTCGACGGCGACAACCCGTTCGGCGGGATGCTGTTCACCGAGCGCAACTTCGCTGTGGTGGACGAGGTGCGCAGCATTGCGGGCGAGATCGGCCGCTCGATGGCGGAGGTGGCGCTCGCCTGGGTGACGGGGCGGCCCGGCGTCTCCAGCGTCCTGATCGGCGCAAGCCGCGCCGAACAGGTGCACGCCAACGTCGCCTCGCTTGACGTCGCGCTCTCGGACGACCAACGCGCCCGGCTGGATGCCGTGAGTGCGCTGCCGATGATCAACCCCTACTTCATCTTCCAGATCCCGCGCGAGCAGCTCTTCGGCGGGGTGTCGGTCACGCCCTGGCGCTAGGCCTGCGTCTCACGCCCCGGCCCGCGTGCGCTCGGCCGCCCGGCCGAGCGTCAGCATCACGCCGGCGCCGAGCACCACGGCGGCGGCGGCGTAGACGATCACCCCGTGCGGGCCGATCCCGTCGATCAGGAGACCACCGATCAGCGCGCCGCTGGCGATCGCCACCTGGAACGAGGAGGACAGAAGCGCGCCGGAGCTTTCGGCGAGATCGGGCGCCGCGCGCGCATTCCAGATCGAGACGGCCACCGGGAAGCCGCCGAAGGCAAACCCCCAGAGCGCGACGGCGGTGAACGCCACCGCCGGCGTTCCGCCGAACAGCGCCAGCAGAAGCGAGGCCGCGCCGATCAGGAGCGACACGCCGCCGGCCGCCCAAGCCGGGCTGCGCGCCGCGACCATCCCGGCCACCGGGTTGCCGAGGAAGCCGCCGACGCCGAAGGCCAGAAGCGCCAGCGAGATCGTCGCGACGTCGAGGCGCGGCACCTCTTCCAGGAACGGGCGGATGAAGGTGAAGCCGGCGAAATGGCCGGACACGACGATGATCACCGTGGCAAAGCCGATCAGCACCGCGCGCCGCGACAGGGCGGAGCGGAAGCTCGCAAGACCCGGCGCGCCGACCGAGGGCAGGCGCGGCAGGACGAGAAGCTGGACGAGGAGCGACAGGGCGCCGAGCGCCGCTGCGGCGAGGAACGTCGCCCGCCAGCCCCACAGCGCGCCGAGCGCGGCGCCGAGCGGCGCGGCGACGACGGTCGCGACCGACACGCCCATCACGATGATCGACATGGCGCGCGGCACGTCGGCCGGCGGCACCAGCCGCAGGGCGAGCGCCGTCATCATCGCCCAGAAGCCGCCGAGCGCGAAGCCGAGGAGCCCGCGTGCCACGAGGAGGACGCCGACGCTGCCCGCAAAGGCCGTCAGCACGCTGGACACGACCAGCATCGCCATCAGCGCCCAGACGATGACGCGCCGGTCGAGCCGCCCGGAGCCGAGCACCAGAAGCGGCCCGGCGAGCGCCGCGACCACGGCCGTCGCGGTGATCGCCTGCCCCACCGCGCCGTTGGTGACGCCGAGTTCGGCGGCCATCGGCGTCAGCAGGCTGACGGGCAGGAATTCGGCGGTAACGAGACCGAAGACGCCGAAGGACAGCGAGAACACCGCGGGCCAGGCCGCGCCGGGCGTTTCGGTGTCGGGCGCGGCGAGCGCCGCTTGGCAGGCGATGTCGGACATGGAGGCGCGTCCCGTCATGATGCGGTGCAAAAATCGAAGGCCGAACCTAGTCTCGCCGGTCTGGCGTTTCCATGCTAGGAACGCCATCATGCTTGACCGTTCGTCCAAACCCGCCACCGATCCGATCGATCCCCTCACCGACATGCTGCGGGGGCTTCGGCTCGACGGCGTCGAGTACGGCCGGTGCCGCCTCCAGGGCGAGTGGGCCTTTCATTACCCGGCGCAGGACCACGCCCATTTCCATTTCGTGGCCGGCCAGGGCTGCTGGCTCCAGAGCCCGGACGGCGAATGGAGCGAGCTCTCGGCCGGCGACGCGGTGCTGGTGCCGCGCGGCGCTGCCCATACGCTGGCGAGCGCGCCGGGCATCGCGCCCCGCGCCTTTCCGCGCCGCGAGTGCCTCGCCATCTGCGAGAGCGTCTACGACTACGGTGCGGCCGAGCCGGAAGCGGAGGGCGTCTGCATCCTCTTCTGCGGCACCATGCGCTTCAACATCGACGGGCTGCATCCGCTCCTGCGGATGATGCCCGACCTGATGCGCGCCAAGGAACTGATGCAGGCCGAGCCCGCGATCCCGCACCTTCTCGACGCGATGATCGCCGAGTGCAGCCTCAACCGCGTCGGCGCGAGCGGCATCCTGGCGCGGCTCGCCGACGTGATGGCCGCGCAGATCATCCGCTCCTGGGTCGAGCATGGCTGCGGCGACGAGGCGGGGTGGCTGGCCGCAGTGCGCGATCCGAAGGTCGGTCGGGTGCTGGCCGCGATCCATGCCGAGCCCGAACGCGACTGGACGGTGGCGGAGATGGCCGCGCTGATGGGCGTGTCGCGCTCGGGCTTTGCCGCCAAGTTCACCGCGATCGTCGGCGCGACGCCGGCCCATTACGTCACGCAGGTGCGCATGCACCAGGCCCGGCAGTGGATCGCGCGCGACCGCATGCGCATCGCCGATGCCAGCCGCCGACTCGGCTACGAATCGGAGGCCTCGTTCGGCCGCGCCTTCAAGCGCGTCATCGGCACGGCGCCGGGCCGCATGCGCGCCGGGGGGACGGACGGCGCACGGGCCTGAAAAGGCCGCCCGCGCACCGGCGGGACGGGCGCCTCAGACGGGCGGCCAGGTCTTCAGCGTCATCGCCACCACGCGGCGCAGGTCGTCCGGCGTCGCGCCGCTCGCAGCCTGCACCGACAGTCCCTGCGCCACTGACATGACGTAGCGAGCGAGATCCTTCGGGTCGGCTTCGGGCGGCAGGTCGCCGGCGGCCTTCCATTCCTCGAGGCGGCGGCAGAGGGCAGCCTCGCTTTCGGCCCGGCGCGCGCAGAGCTCCTGCCGGATCGATTCCGACGCCTCGCTGCAGACCAGCGCGCCCTGCACCATCAGGCAGCCCTTGGGCGCTTCCTCGTCCTCGCCGACGCCGGCAAAGGCCAGAAGCATCCGCTCAACCGCCCGGCGCGAGGTCGCCTCGTTCAGGGCGCTGCAGCCAAGGTCCGAGCGGCGCGAGGCGTAGCGGTCAAGCGCCTTGCGGAACAGCTCCTCCTTGTTGCCGAACACGGCGTAGAGGCTGGGCTTGGCGATGCCCATCGCCTGCGTCAGGTCGGACATCGAGGTGCCCTCGTAGCCTTGGCGCCAGAACACATCCAGCGCGCTATCGAGGGCCTCGTCAGGATCGAACTCCCGCGGGCGGCCGGCACCCATGATCGCATCTCCTTGTTTTCGAACGCTCGGGCGAACCGGCGTCAGATTTTTATACCTGTCGGTAAATTAGTCCGTTGACAGCCGGAAACCAAGCCCCTAATTCATTCCATACCAAACGGTAATGAACTGCAAAGGTTCAACGCCGGACGGGGCGGACGCGACAGCGACACCCCGTCAACACACGCAACAGCGCCGGATTGCAAGACCCGGCGCCCCGCGGGCGCATGCCATGCGCTCCGACCCAACGCCGCGAGACCCCGTCCGTCTCCGCGCCCGCCCCGGGCCGCGGCCGGGCCGGCGCGCGCCTCGAAACCCCAAGGAGTTTCTCCCATGACCCGCACGATCCTCTCCGCCACCACCGCCCTCCTCCTGTCGACCGGCCTCGGCCTGGCCGGCGGCCTCGTCCCCGGCTCGGACGTCGGCACCAGGTCCGACGACGGCCTTGCCGACCGCTCGGTGGTGACCGGCGAGGCCGCGACCCGCTCGGCCGGCGGACGCGGCGAGGCCGCCACGGCCTTTGGCTACCCCGCCGCCCGCAGCACCCCGGCCGCCGCCGAGGCGCAGCCGGCCGCCAAGTCCCCTCGCGCGGTGGAAACCCGCGGAGCCCTCGTCCCCGGCTCCGACAGTTTCTGACCTCGCGCCCGTCCGCCCGGGAAGGTTGCGGCCTTCGCGGGCGGTTCTTACCGGGCGGCGCCCCCCGTGCCGCCCATCCCGTGGACCGACCGACGAGGAGCACCCCGATGTCCCTGTGCCTATCCCCGGACGACACCCGGATCGAAACTCCCTACACGGCCCTGACCCCGGACACGCTCGGCGCACGCCTGCGCCGCCTGTTCCTGTCGGCGGCCGATCAGGACACGGCCGAGCTGATGCCGGCGCCCCGGGTCGAGCGCTCGGCGTTCCGGAAGCCCACCCCGGGCCGCCCGGCGCGCGAGGAGATCAACGCCCTGTTGCTGTAGTGCGAGCGGCCGCGCCGGCCACGGCGCGGCGTCCATGAAAGGCGCGCTTCGAGCGGTACATGTTGCGGTCGGCGCGGGCGAGGAGCTGGTCCATGCCCTCGCCTGCGCGGCGCCAGGCGAGCCCCGCCGAAAAGCTGAGAGGGACCTGCCAGGCTCCGCCCTCGTTCCCGTCCGCCGCACGGGCAAGACGCGCGATCAGGGCGTTGGCGCCGGCCTCGTCGAGCCCGGTGACGATCGCCACGAACTCGTCGCCGCCCATCCGCACCGCCGGACAGGTCGGCGGCAGGTGGTCGCGCAGGAGGCGCCCCATTCGGCGCAGGAGATCGTCGCCCGCCTTGTGCCCGAACCGGTCGTTGGCGCTCTTCAGCCCGTTGAGGTCGAAGACGGCGAGCGCGACCGGGTCGCCGCCGACCTCCAGGCGCTCCAGCGTCTCGGTCAGGAAGGTGCGATTGTGGAGGCCGGTCAGCGGGTCGTGCGTGCGCGCGGCTTCCAGCAGGCGAAGCGCCTGCTGCTGCACCGACACGTCCTCGACGCAGATGAGATAGGCGGCCCAGTCGGCCTCGTGGCCGGGCAGGAGCCGGCCCTTGTAGTTCACGTCGAGAAGGCGCCCGCGCGCCGTGTAGTTGCGCGTCACGACGCTGGTGGCGACCTGGCCGCCCCAGAGCTGGCAGATCACCTCGACGAAGGAAGCAATCTGGTCCTCGCCGAAGATCTCGCGGACCTTCGCCATCAGCGCCGCCTCGTCGGCGACCTCGTAGAGGCGCAGCGTCTCGCGGTTGACGGCCGTCACCCGGATCAGGGCGACGAGTTCCTCGACGCGCGCAGAATCGGCCGCCAGATGCGTGCGCAGGTCGTCGATCCCCCAGCGCGCCACCTGTCGAGGCGCTCCTTGAGGAGATGGAGGTCCTGGATCCACATCGAGGTCGGCGCGTGCTCGAAGGCGAGCGCGCTCCGGTCCCGCTGAAGCGGGTCGGCGAAGGCCTGGCCGGGGTGGGCGGGGTCCGTCGGGCGCGCAGGCGCGTTGTCGCTCACGATCACCTTTCAACGCTCCAGACTCGGTCCCACGACCTGTTCTAGCGCGGCTTCGTTAGCGAGATGCCTCCACGACGCGGTCAATCCTTGCGATCGAGATCCGGGTCGCAGCTCCGCCCCGGCCAAGCGGTTGGTGGTCGGGGAAGTCCGATGCGTCGCCGACCGGCGGCGGCGGGCATAGGGGGGCCGCCGGGCGGTCGCACGAGGCGTCCCGCCCGCGGCCCGCGGCCGGTTCAGCCCTTGCGGCTCTGGCGGGCGGCGTAGCGCGCGTCGCGCTTGGCCTTCTGCGCAGCCTGGTCGGCCATCGCCTGGGCGATCAGCTTGTCGCGCTCGGACACGGCGGCCTTCTCGGCGGCTTCCGCGGCGGCGGCGGCTTCGGCGGCGCGCTCCGCCTCGCGGGCCTCGGCCTCGGCCTTCTGCTGCTCACGCTTGGCGGCCTCGCGCTCGGCACGGGCGGCGGCGAGCGCGGCGTGCTCCTCGCGACGGGCCTGCGCAGCCGGATCGTTCTGTTTGGCCTTCATCTTCTCGAGCAGGGCCGCCTTGGCATCCTTGGCCGCGTTGCGGCGATCGATGAAGTCCGTGCCAGTCTGTTTCAACGTTTCTCTCTTTCGCATCAAAGGGGGCCGCCAACGCTTCGCCGCCCGTCGGATCGGGTCGGATCATAGCATTCCGGCGGAATGTTTCGAAGGGGTCGGCCGGGACCGCGATGGTCACCGGCCGATCGGATCAGGCCTCGCGCGCTGCCATGTAGGAGTCAAGCTTCTTTCGCGAGGGGCCGTAGCGTTTGATGATCGTCTTCGCCTCGCCCGGCGGAATTCCATACTTTCGGGCAAAGGCCTCCGGCTCGTAGGGTTCCTCGGCCGGTCTCGTGCGGGACTTGTCAGCCCCGCTCTTCTGTTCGGACATAAGTGTTCATGCTTTCCCCGCGTCAGTTCGCGGCAGGAGAGGGGTCGCTCGTCTCGTGCGGACCGTCGTCGTCACGGTCCGTCTCGCCGGGGGCGGCCTTGGATGCGGCCTTGGCCGCGGCCTTCTCCGCCTTCTTGGCGGCCTTGGCCTTTTCGCGTTCCCGGCGCTCGAAGTCGAAATTCGGTTTTTTCATGGGCGATCCCTCGGCCGGTGAGTCATCCCCTGCATATGGGGAGCGACCGACGGAAATGCGAACCGCAAAGCGAGCGAACGGGCTCGCGTCAAACAAAGAAGGCGCCGGGTCCGGGCCCGACGCCTTCGATAGTTGGGGCCAACGCAACACGCCTCAACCACTGGCGCGACATTAGCCCGGTCACCCTTAAGATCCGGTTTCGGACGGCGTGACCCGCCCGCCGATCAGCTCTTCTTCGAGGCGGGCGTCGTGCCGCCCTTCAGGCTCGGCGCGGCGGCGATCGTCTTCTCGACGACCTTCTTCGGCTTGCGGGCTTCCTTCCCGCCCTTGTTCTTCTCACCCATGATCTCGTTCCTCCGGTTGACGGCGGCGGAGCATGGCACGAAGCCGGGCCGGGGCGACAATCAATTCTTGAGGGCGCTCAGGCGCCGGCCACGAGCCGCAGCACCTGCCCCGGCCGCTCGTACTCGACGAGCTCTCCGGCAAAACGCTCAGCAAGCCCGGCAAAGCCGTCGATATCGGTGAAGACGAGATCGCGCGGGGCATGGAAGAGGCCGAGCCGCACGTTCCCGGCCTGGACGGCCAGCACCGGATCGCCGGTCTCCGGCGCGAGGCACGCGTCGATGCGCGAGACGGGCTCGGTGACGCCGCGCGTCGCGAGCTCCGCCTCGATCCGGCCCGCCAGCGCGTGGAAGGCGAGCGAGGAGGCCGCCTCGTGCCAGAACACCGGCTCGTCCAGGCGGAAGGGCAGCGTCGCGGCATAGGTGTCGAGCCAGGACGCGCGGGTCGCGGCCATGGCGAGCTGGCGCGCCTCGACTTCGGCGTCCGGCAGGTCCCAGTCCTCGACCGGCGTCAGGCAGATGCCGAGAAGAAGGCCCTCCACGTCCCCCTCGCCCTCGCCGACCGTCGGCAGGCCGGCGCGCGCCAGCGCCTCGCGCGCCGCCGCCAGCCCCGCCTCGGGTGTATCGGCCTCGACCAGCGCGGCGAGCCCCTCGGTCAGCGCGTGGACCGTTGCCGGGCCGACGGTGTAGAGATCCACGGCATCCGGCGCGAGCACCACGGGCAGGATCGCGACCGCGCCGGCCTCCGGGAAGACGCCGGATTCGCGCAGGGAACGGGCGAGCGCGGCAAGGCTCTCGCCATCGCCGGCAAAGTCCGTGAGGGCGTCCGCCGTCCCGGTCGCCGCAAACAGGATCGGCTGGAGGTCGAACGTCCCTTCGCCGCCGTCCGGCAGGCGGGCCGCCATCCCGGCCCAGGCGGCCTGTGCGAAGACCTCGCGTCGGAAGGCGTCGAAGCCGCCGTCGAGGAGTTCGTCGAGTTCGGGCGAGAGGCGGGCAAAGGCCGCGTCGAAGCCGTCGAGGTCGAAGTCGATCTCGACCGTCTCCTCGGCGAAGAACGCTCCGGCGGCTTGGAAGATCGCCCGCTCCGCCGGCGTCTTGCCGCGCGTCTGCATCTGGCGCGCGAGCTTGGCCGCGAAGCGGCGATCCTGTCGGTTGGTCATGCCGCGGTCCTGAATAGTGTCCGGTCAGTCCCGGCTCGTTAGCATCCGGCGCGCGGCGAAGCATCCCCACGGCGGCCGTCATCAAAGCGCCGGCAAGAGCGGTTCCCGTCGGCAGGCCAACACACGCTCAAGGACTGTCCGCCATGCGTCACCTCGCCCCCGCCCTCCTTCTCGCTCTCGCAACCGTCACGGCCGGCGCGGCGCACGCGTCGAGCGACGACGCCTGGGCCGCGTTCGATGCCCGCGTCGCCAAGGCCTGCCGCGAGGCGAGCGGCTTCCAGCGCGCCCGCACCTCGGCGATCATCGGCTTCGACGACCGGGTCGGCCGCGTCGCCGTGCTGGTCGGCGATCGTGCCGGGAAGGCGCCGCCCAAGCTCTGCCTCTACGACAAGCGCGCGCAAAAAGCCTATGTCGACGAGGCGGCGGGATGGAGCGCGCCGATGACCGGCCGCTGATCCGCTTCGGTCCGGCACAGGAGGAGACGCGACCCCATGGCACGACGCATCGATCACCTCGTCGTCGGCGTCCGCGATCTCGACACCGCGGCCGCGTTCTACGCGCGGCTCGGCTTCCAGGTCGGCGCCCGCAACCGCCACCCCTGGGGCACCGCGAACCGGCTGATCCAGTTCGGCACCTCGTTTCTCGAGCTCATCACGGTGGGCGACGATCCGGCCGCGATCCCGGCGCACGCACCACGCCGCTTCAGCTTCGGCGCCTTCGTGCGCGACGCGCTGGAGAGGCGAGAGGGCATCTCGATGCTGGTGCTGGACAGCCGGGACGCGGCCGCCGATGCCGAGCGTTTCGGCGCGGCCGGCATCGGCGACTTCGAGCCGTTCTTCTTCCAGCGGCGCGGACGGCGGCCGGACGGCGGGGAGATGGAGGTGGCCTTCACGCTCGCCTTTGCCACGGACCCCGCGGCCCCTCAGGCCGGCTTCTTCGTCTGCGAGCAGCACCGGCCGGAAAATTTCTGGAACACCGTGTTCCAGCACCACCCGAACGGCGCCCGCGACATCGCAGCGGTGCGGCTCGCAGCGCCCGAGCCCGCCGCGCATCTCGGCTTCCTCCGGACTTTTGCCGGCGTCGCCGAAACGTCGGGCCACGATACCGCTGTTCCGCTCGACGGCGGGCGCATCGAGCTGGTGGCCGGCCCCGCGCCTGCGCGCTTCGCGGGCTTTGCCGTGCGCGTGCCCGATCTCCTTTACGTAGCAGAGCGGCTGCGGTCCGAGGGGATCGCGTTTGACATGGAAGGCGGCCGGCTTCTCGTGGCGGCCGACGCCGCGTTCGGGACGGCGATCCGCTTCGAGACCGCCTGACGCCGGTCAGGCCAGATCGACCGCCGCGCCGCCGATCCAGACGCCCTTGAGAGCGAGAGCGTCGTCGATCCACACCATGTCGGCGCGCGCCCCGGCACGAAGGTGGCCGTGCGTGGCTCCGAGCCCCAGGAACTCGGCCGCATGGGTCGAGCAGAGGCGCAGCGCCGTCTCCAGATCAAGCCCGAGTTCGCGCACGAGATACTGCAGCGCTCCGATCATCGACAGGTCGGAGCCGGCCAGCGTCCCGTCGGCGAGCGTCAGCCGCCCGTTCTCGCGCCGCGCCTCACGCCCGTTGAGGGTGAATACGTCCTCGCGCGAGCCGACCGTCGGCATGGCGTCGGTGATGGCGACGAGCTTGCGCGGGTCCCGCTTGGCCCGCAGCGCCGCGCCGAGGGTCGCCGGATGGACGTGATGCCCGTCCGGGATGAAGCCGCACCAGACGTCCGGCGAATCGAGCGCCGCGCCGACGAGGCCGGGCTCGCGGTTGCCGAGCTGGCTCATGGCGTTGAAGAGGTGGGTGACGCAGCTCGCGCCCGCCGCGATCGCCCCGTTCGCCGTCTCGTAGCTCGTGTCGGTGTGGCCGAGCGAGACGCGGATGCCGGCGGCGGCGAGCGCCGCGATCTGCGCGTTCGACACGCTCTCCGGCGCCACCGTCAGGAGGAACGGGCGCACGCGTGCCTCGCAGAGCGCGCGCAGGTCCGCATCCTCCATCCGCCGGATCAGCGCCGGGTCGTGCGCGCCCTTGCGCGCCACCGACAGGAACGGGCCCTCGACATGGATGCCGGCGCAGCCGGGCACGCCCGCTGCCATCGCCGCCTCGACGGCCGCGATCGCGGCGAAGGTCACCTCGGGGCGATCGGTGATCACGGTCGGCAGGAGCGCGGTGGAGCCGGTGCGGGCGTGCGCGGCCGCGATCGCCCGGACGCCCTCGACGCTCGGCGCCTCGTTGAAGAGGACGCCGCCGCCGCCGTTTACCTGGATGTCGATGAAGCCGGGCGCGAGGAGCCCGCCCGGCAGACGCCGCGTCTCGACGCCGGCGCCGATCTCGCCTTCCGGCACCAGCGCCTCGATGCGCCCGTCCGACACGACCAGCGCGTGGCCGCTCCGGCGCGTCTCGCCGTCGAAGATGTCGGCACCGATGAAGGCGTTCGTCATCACAGCGTCTCCGTCACCTTCTTCAACCCGCGCGGCACGTCGGGGTCGAGGCCGCGCGCGCGCGCGACGCCCTCGACGAAGCGATAGAAGGAGACGAGCATCGACAGGGGTTCGGTCAAGGGGTGGCCGGTCGCCGCGTGCGGCAGGCGCGTGCCCACCCCGGCATCGCCGACGGTGAAGAGCGCGGCGCCCGAGCCCGCGACGCGCTGGCAGATCTCGACGAGGCCGCCGCGCGCCGCATCCGCCGGCACGAAGGCGAGGACCGGAAAGCCCTCCTCGACCAGCGACACGGGGCCGTGCAGGACCTCGGCGCCGGAATAGGCCTCGGCGTGGAGCATCGAGGTTTCCTTCAGCTTCAGCGCCGATTCGCTGGCGACCGCAAAGCCCGGTCCCCGGCCGAGCACGTAGAGCGAGCGCGCGCCGGCTACGGTGCCGAGCGCCGCCGACCAGTCCGCGGCCAGCGCCTCGTCGAGCCGGTCCGGCAGGGCGTCGATCGCCGCCCCCAGCGCCTCGTCGCCGCTCCAGGCGGCGAGCACGGCGAGCGCGGCGACCACCGAGGTGACGAAGCTCTTGGTGGCAGCAACGCTCCGCTCCGGCCCCGCCTTCAGCGGCAGTTGCCAGTGTGCGACGTCCAGCAGGGGCGAGCCCTCGACATTGCCGATCGCGACCGTCTCCGCGCCGCCCTCGCGCGCCGCCCGAAGGAGCGCGACGATGTCGGGGCTGCGCCCGGACTGCGAGATGGCGAGCGCGGCCTGGCCGACGAGCTGGAGCCGCGTGCCGTAGACCGAGACGACGGAGGGCCCGAGCGAGGCGACGGGACGTCCGGTGAGGATCTCGCAGGCATACTTGAAATAGGTCGCCGCATGATCGGACGAGCCGCGCGCGACGGTCACGGTGACGGCCGGCGACAGGTCGGCGAGACGCCGGCCGACCTCGGCGACAGCCGGCTTCGAAGCGTCGAGGAAGCGGCGCACGGCGTCCGTGATTTCGGCGATCTCGCGCGCCATCAGGCTGGCTTCGGTCATGGCGTTCCTTGCTCGGACAGGCTGAGTTCGGCGACGAAGTCGTAGGCGTCGCCGCGATACTGCGATTGGGTGAGCTCCACCGGCCGCCCCTCTTCGTCGAAGGACACGCGGGTGATCGACAGCGCCGCGGTGCCGGGCGCCACATCGAGAAGCGCGGCCTCGTCGGCGTCGAGATTGGCGGCGGTGATCCGCTGCAGCGCGCGCACGGGGTGGCGTCCGGCCGCGCGCATGGCGGCATAGAGCGAGGTCTCGACCAGCGCCGGGTCCGGCAGGATGGTCGCCGGCACGCAGGCGCGCTCGATGGCGAGCGGCTTGCCGTCGGCGCGGCGCAGGCGATGGATGCGGCAGACGAGATCGCCGGGCGAGAGGGCGAGCTGCATGGCTTCGGCCGGCGTCACGCGCTCCAGCGCGCGCAGGAGCCAGTCGGACGTGGTGCGCCGGCCGCGCGTCGCCATGTCGGCGGAGAACGAGGTGAGGTGCGACAGGCCCTGCTGCAGCTTGCGGTGGCCGCCCGACACGAAGGTGCCCGAGCCCTGTCGTTGTTCGACGACCCCTTCGCCGACGAGCCCTGTCAGCGCCTTGCGCACCGTCACACGTGAAACGCTGAAAGCCTCCGCAAGATCGCGCTCGGACGGCAGGGCATCGGCGGGCTTCAGCTCGCCCGCCTCGACGGCGCCGCGGATCAGTGCCTGGAGCCGAAGGTAGAGCGGCCCCTCGCCCTCCGGCAGCGCACCGGCCTTCAGGAGCGCGCTCATGCCGGCCCGCCAGCCGTGCTGTAGACCTCGCGCGCCAGATCGATGCCGCCCTCCATCGCGTCGCCGGCCGGCTCGACCACGAGCGCGGCCAGATCGGGCGACAGGCGCGGGCGATAGCGCGGCGCCTGGCCCCCGAGAAGCGCCAGCGCCCGGCTTCCGAGTTCGACCATCCGGCGCAGCATCGGCTCGATGTCGACGAGAGCGGCGGCGACCAATCGTTCGGCGGCCGGATCGCCGCGCTCGGCATGGTCCCAGACGAGGGGCGCGAGGGTGCCGAAGTCGCGCGGCAGCGCGGTGCGGGCGAACTCGACGATCGCCCCGGCGGAGCCATCGAAGCGCGCGAGGATCGCATCGCAGAACGGCGTCAGGGGCCGGGCCCCGTCGAGCGCCATCAGCGCCTCGGCGAGCGCCCGGCGGCCGAGATCGGCGCCGCTGCCCTGGTCGGAGACGAGCATGCCCCAGCCGCCGAGGAGCCGCAGCGCGCCGCGCGCCCGCACGCAGTAGGCGGTGCCGGTGCCCAGGATCGCGATGCCTCCCTCGCCGCCCGCAAACGCGCCGCGGCAGGCGGTGACGGCATCGGTCTCGAGGCCGAAGGCGGCAAACGGCAAAGGACGCGCATGGAGTGCCTCGGCGACCGAGGGCACGTTGGCCCCAGCGAGCCCGAGCCCGACATGGCAGCGGGCGAGGTCGGCGGTGCCGAGACCGCCCGCCGCCAACGCCCGTTCCGTGGTGGCGACGATCGTGGCGAGCGCGGCGTCGAGCCCGGCGAAGACGTTGGCGGTGCCGCCCTGCGCTTCGCCGACCAGCGTCCCGTCCAGGCCGCGGACGCGCACGCGGCAGTTCGTCCCGCCTCCGTCGACCCCCACGAGCAACCCGTCGGCCATGCGATCTCCACAGAAACCAAAACAATACCAATCGAGCTATACGGCATGAAGGGATGCCGTGCCAGTCCCCTTCGCATGAATGATGCGGAACGCAAGAAGCCGGTCGAAACCCACAATCTTCGCAGTTTTCCTTGGGTGACTGCCCTCTTTGTTCGCATCTGCGAAGGCCGTCGCAAAATCTTGCAGAGGTCCGCTGGACAAATGGTTTTACGTTGGTACGATCCCGGCAACAAAAGACAGGGAGGGGTCGGCTGAGGCCGAGCCCGTGATTCGAGGGGCAGGATGCGGGCGTGATCCGATAGGATCGCGACACCCTTGTCGTGTCCGCTCGAGGAACGGCGACCGGCCGGACGGCCCCTCCCCTTGAATCTCCCGACACCCTGTTGCGGCGTCGCGACCAGACGAGGAGAGTGCGACCTTGGCGACCGGTCTCCGCCGCACCGAACAGCGTCATCCCGAATCCCTCGGGCTCGACGCGCGGTCCTCGCAGGAGGTGCTGGCCCGTCTTCTTGACGGACAGGTGCAGGCGCTTGCCAGCGTCGACGCGGCGCTGCCGGCGATCGCCGAGGCCGTGGCGCTGGCGGCCGATGCGCTCGATCGCGGCGGCCGCCTCGTCTATCTCGCGGCTGGCAGCCCGGCGCTGATCGCGCTCGCCGACGCACTGGAAATCCCCCAGACCTACGGCGAACCGGCCGAGCGCTTCGCCGCGATCCTCGCCGGCGGGCTCGACATCGTCCGCGACTTTACCGGCGGGCCGGAGGACGATGCGGCGGCCGGGCGGCGCGACGTCGAGGCGGCCGGCATCGGAGCGTGCGACTGCGTCCTCGCCGTCTCGGCCAGCGGCTCGACGCCCTTCGTCGTCGCGGGTCTTCAAGCCGCACGGGAAGCGGGCGCCGCGACGGTGGCCGTCGCCAACAACGCCGGCGCGCCGATATTCGCCGCGGCCGACGTCGCCATCCTTCTCGACACCGGGCCCGAGGTGGTCGCCGGCTCGACGCGCATGGGCGCGGGCACCGCGCAGAAGGCCGTCCTCAACATGATCTCGACCGCGCTCGCCGTGCGCCGCGGCCATGTCCACGACGGCCACATGGTGAGCCTTCGCGCCGACAACGCCAAGCTCCTCGAGCGCGCTGCGCGCATGGTGGCGGACGCCGCCGACACCACCCCCGAGACCGCCGCCGCCGCGCTGCGGGAGACCGGCGGCGAGGTGAAGCCCGCCGTGCTTCTCGCAGCCGGCGCCCCCGATCTTTCCGACGCGCGGGCGCGCCTTGCCCGCACGAAGGGTGACCTGCGCCGGGCCCTCCAAGAGCTCGGCCGATAACAAGACGCCCGAACGCTTCGGGCATGCAACAGGAGACGGGCATGACGACGACCATCCTCAAAGCCTCGGTGGCCCTGGCGGCGCTCGCCGCCCTCTCGGGTTCGGCCCTGGCGCAGACGACGCTGACCATCGAGAGCTGGCGCAACGACGACCTCGCCACCTGGCAGGACAAGATCATCCCCGCCTTCGAGGCGCAGCACCCCGACATCAAGGTGACCTTCGCGCCGACGGCGCCGACCGAATACAACTCGGCGCTCGCCGCCAAGCTGGATGCCGGCTCGGCCGGCGACCTCGTCGCCTGCCGCCCGTTCGACGCCTCGCTCGGCCTCTTCCAGAAGAAGCAGCTCGCCGACCTGACCAGCCTGCCCGGCATGGAGAACTTCACGCCCGCCGCCCGCACCGCCTGGTCGACCGACGACGGCTCGCAGACGTTCTGCGTGCCGATGGCCGCCGTGCTGCACGGCTTCATGTACAACAAGAAGGCCTTCGAGGAGCTGGGTGTCCAGCCGCCGAAGACCGAAGCCGAGTTCTTCGCCCTCCTCGACAAGATCAAGGAGAACGGCACCTACGTGCCGCTGGCCATGGGCACAAAGGACCAGTGGGAAGCCGCGACCATGGGCTACCAGAACATCGGCCCGAACTACTGGAAGGGCGAGGAGGGCCGGAAAGCCCTGATCGCCGGCACCCAGAAGCTGACCGATCCCAACTGGGTGAAGCCCTTCGAGACGCTCGCCAAGTGGGGCCCCTACATGGGCGACGGCTTCCAGGCGCAGACCTATCCCGACAGCCAGAACCTCTTCACGCTCGGGCGCGCGGCGATCTATCCGGCCGGCTCGTGGGAGATCGCGACCTTCGAGGCGCAGGCCGACTTCGAGATCGGCGCCTTCCTGCCGCCGGTCCAGAATGCCGGCGACACCTGCTACGTCTCCGATCACCCGGACATCGCGCTCGGCCTCAATGCCGCCTCGAAGAACGCCGAGGCGGCCAAGACCTTCCTCTCCTGGGTGGCCAGCCCCGAGTTCGCGACGATCTACGCCAACGCCGCGCCGGGCTTCTTCCCGCTGATCGACAAGCCGGTGACGCTCGAGAACGCGCTCGCCAAGGAGATCGTCGGCTGGCGGGGCACCTGCCAGTCCTCGATCCGCTCGACCTACCAAATCCTGTCGCGCGGCACGCCCAACCTCGAGAACGAGACCTGGACGGCGTCCGCCAACGTGATCAACGGCACCGAGACGCCGGCGCAGGCGGCCGAGAAGCTCCAGAAGGGCCTCGACAGCTGGTACAAGCCGGCCGCCGCCAAGTGATCGCCTGACCCGCGCCGGGAGGCGGCGTCCGCGCCGCCTCCCCTCCTTCCCGACCGGCCAGCCTTGAGGCGCCCCCGATGACGCAAGACCCCGAGGCGCCGATCCTCAAGGCCCGCCCGCGCTGGCACATCGCCGTGTTCCTGGCGCCCGCGCTCCTCGTCTACACCGTGGTCATGCTCGTGCCGCTGATGCAGACGCTGCTTCTGGCGCTCGAGAACGTGCGCGACGGAAACCGCGTCTTCGTCGGGCTCGACAACTTCCGCACCCTGTTCGGCGACCCGCGCTTCTCCGACGGGTTCTGGAACGCGCTGCGCAACAACGTCTATTTCTTCGTCCTCCACATGCTGATTCAGAACCCGATCGGCATCGCGCTGGCGGCTCTCCTGTCGGTGCCGCGGCTTCGCGGCGTCGCGCTCTATCGCACGGCGCTGTTCCTGCCGACCATCCTGTCCTTCGTGATCGTCGGCTTTCTCTGGAAGCTCCTCCTGTCGCCGCTATGGGGCGTCGCGCCGAACCTCCTCGGCTCGATCGGCCTGAAGTCGCTCTTCGCGCCCTGGCTCGGCCAGGAGGCTTATGCGCTGACCGCCGTCTCGCTGGTCTCGATCTGGCAGTTCGTCGGCATTCCGATGATGCTGATCTACGCCGCCCTCATCACCATCCCCGCGGAGGTGATCGAAGCCGCCGAATGCGACGGGATCACCGGCCTCAAGCAGTTCTTCAAGATCAAGCTGCCGTTGATCCTGCCGACCATCGGCCTCGTCGGCGTGCTCACCTTCGTCGGCAACTTCAACGCCTTCGACCTGATCTACGCGATGCAAGGGGCGCTCGCCGGGCCGAACTTCTCGACCGACATCCTCGGCACCTATCTCTACCGCATCTTCTTCGGCTTCCAGCTGCAGGCGGGCGACCGCTACATGGGCGCGGCGGTGGCGACGGCGATGTTCCTGATCATCCTTCTCGGCGTCTCGTTCTACCTGTTCGTCGTCCAGCGGCGCATGCGCCGCTACCAGATGTGAGGCGGCCGCCGATGACCCCGAAAGCCCCCGCCCAGCGCCTGCGCCTGGCCTTCGTCCATGCGGCGCTCCTCCTCTACTGCCTGATCTCGGTCCTGCCGGTCCTCGTGATCGTCATGAACTCGTTCAAGACGCGCCGGGCGATCTTCGCGGCCCCCCTCGAGCCGCCGCTGCCGACCACGGCGAGCCTTGCTGGGTACCGCACCGTGATCGCGCAGGGCGACTTCCTCCTCTACTTCCAGAACAGCCTGACGGTGACGATCGGCTCCCTGTTCTTCGTGCTCCTCTTCGGGGCGATGGCGGCCTTCGCACTGTCGGAATACCGCTTCCGGCTGAACACCTTCCTCGGCCTGTTCCTCGCGCTCGGCATCATGGTGCCGATCCGGCTCGGCACGGTCGCGATCCTGCAGATGATGGTCTCGGCGGGCCTCGTGAACACCCTGACCGCGCTCGTCCTCGTCTACACCGCGCAAGGGCTGCCGCTCGCCGTGTTCATCCTGTCGGAGTTCATGCGCAACGTCTCGGACGACCTGAAGAACGCCGGGCGCATCGACGGCCTGTCGGAATACCGGATCTTCTTCGTTCTCGTGCTGCCGCTGATCCGGCCGGCGCTCGCGACCGTCGCGGTCTTCACCATGATCCCGATCTGGAACGACCTCTGGTTCCCGCTGATCCTCGCGCCTGGCGAGAGCACCAAGACGGTGACGCTCGGCGCCCAGATTTTCCTCGGCCAGTTCGTGACCAACTGGGAGGCGGTGCTCGCCGCGCTGTCGCTCGCGATCCTGCCCGTCCTCGTCCTCTACCTCCTGTTCTCCCGCCAGCTGATCGCCGGGATCACCGCCGGAGCCGTGAAATGACCGCCCCTCTCAAGGTCTTCGTGATGGGTCTCGGCCAGATGGGCCGCAGCCACGCGCTCGCCTACCACACGGACCCCGGCTTCGAGATCGTCGGCCTCGCCAACCGATCGCCGGTTGATCTGCCGGAGGCGCTTCGCGCCTATCCGATGCTGGCCGATTTCGAGGCGGGGCTGGCGCTGAAGCCCGACCTCGTCTCGATCAACACCTACACCGACAGCCATGCCGACCTTGCGATCCGCGCGATGGAAGCCGGCGCGCATGTCTTCGTCGAGAAGCCGCTCGCGGGCACGGTCGAGGATGCGCAGCGCGTGGTCGATGCGGCCAAACGCACCGGCCGCAAGCTCGTCGTCGGCTACATCCTGCGCCACCATCCGTCCTGGGTGGAGTTCATCGCGCGGGCCCGCGCCCTCGGCGGCCCTTACGTCTTCCGCATGAACCTCAACCAGCAGTCTGCCGGGCAGGCCTGGGAGATCCACAAGCGGCTGATGCGGACGACCTCGCCGGTGGTGGACTGCGGCGTCCACTATCTCGACGTCATGCTGCAGATCACCGACGCGGCGCCGGTGGAAGTGCGCGGCATGGGCCTTCGGCTGTCCGACGAGATCGCTGAGACACAAGTCAACTACGGCCATCTCCAGGTGCTCTTCGCCGACGGCTCGCTCGGCTGGTACGAGGCGGGTTGGGGGCCGATGATCTCGGAAACCGCCTTCTTCGTGAAGGACGTGATGAGCCCGAAGGGCTCGGTCTCGATCGTCATGGACGAGGGCGCGAAATCGGCCGACATCGACACCCACACGAAGACCGCGCGCCTGCGCATCCACCATGCCGGGCTCGGGGCCGACGGCCTCTTCGAAAGGCAGGACGAGATGGTCTCGATGGCGGGCGAGCCGGGCCACCAGGCGCTCTGCGACGCCGAGCAGCGCTTCGTGCTCGACGCCATCCGCGAGGACAGGGATCTCACCCGCCACATGGACGACGCCGTGCGCTCGCTCGCCGTGGTGCTGGCCGCCGACCGGTCGATGCGCGAAGGAAAGGCCGTCCGCCTGTGAACGCTCACACCCCCCAGACTCCCGTGCATTCCCTGAAACTGTCGCGGATCGTGAAGACCTTCGGCCCGATCGAAGTCCTGAAGGGCGTCGATCTCGAGGTGAAGCCGGGCGAGTTCGTCGTCTTCGTCGGCCCGTCGGGCTGCGGCAAGTCGACCCTGATGCGGATCATCGCGGGGCTGGAGACGCAGACCTCCGGCACCGTCGAGATCGGCGGGCGCAACGTCGACGCCACCGTGCCGGCCAAGCGCGGCATCGCCATGGTGTTCCAGTCCTACGCGCTCTATCCGCACCTCACCGTCGCCGGCAACATGACGCTGGCGCTGAAGGAGGACGGGGTGCCGAAGGCGGAGCGCGAGGCGCGCGTCGAGAAGGCCGCCGGGCTCCTCCAGCTGACGCCGCTCCTGAAGCGCCGCCCGGCGGAGCTTTCGGGCGGGCAGCGCCAGCGCGTGGCGATCGGGCGCGCCATCGTGCGCGAGCCGCAGCTCTTCCTGTTCGACGAGCCGCTGTCGAACCTCGATGCGGCGCTGCGCGTCGCCACCCGCCTCGAGATCGCCAAGCTCCACCGCACGCTCAATGCCACGATGATCTACGTCACCCACGATCAGGTCGAGGCGATGACGCTGGCAGACCGGATCGTGATCCTGAACGGCGGGACCGTGCAGCAGGTCGGCCGCCCGATCGACCTCTACAACCGGCCCGACAACCTCTTCATCGCCGGCTTCATCGGCTCGCCCAAGATGAACTTCCTGACGGGTCGGCTGGCCGAGGAGGCGGGCGCCGCAACGCTCGGGATCCGCCCCGAGCACCTGCGCGTCGACCCTGAGGGGCCGTGGCCCGGCACGGTGCGCCATGCCGAGCATCTCGGCTCCGACACCTATCTCTACGTCGTCCTCGGCGACGGGCAGGAGGTGACGGTGCGCATCCCCGAGGAAACAGCGATCGCGATCGACGACCGGATCGCGCTCGGCCCCCTGCCCGGCCGCATCCACCGCTTCGACGCCGCGGGCCTTGCGATCCGCGACGCATGATCGCCTGCTTCGACATCGGCGGCTCGGCGATCAAGGCCGCGCGCGCCGGCTCGCCCTCCGATCTGACGGTGCTCGGCAGCCGCCCGACGCCGCTCCACGACTTCGAGGCCTTTGCCGGCATCCTCCGTGAGACGATCGCGGAAGCCGGTCTTCCCAAGGGCGCGCCGGCCGCCCTGTCGATCACCGGCGTCGTCGACCCCGCGACGGGCCGCATCAAGGTCGCCAACATCCCCTGCATCGACGGGCGCACGCTGGCGGACGACCTCGCGGCGCGCCTCGCGCGACCCGTCACCGTCGCCAACGACGCCGACTGCTTCGCGCTGGCGGAGGCCATGGAGGGCGCGGGCGTCGGCCGCCGCGTGGTGTTCGGGGCGATCCTCGGCACCGGGGTCGGCGGCGGGCTTGTGATCGAGGGACGCCTCCTTCAGGGCGCGGGCGGCTTTGCCGGCGAATGGGGCCACGGCCCGATCGCGGCGAACCGAGCCGGGACGCCGCCGGTCGAGGTGCCGCGCTTCCCCTGCGGCTGCGGCCAGACGGGCTGCGTCGACACGGTCGGCGGGGCGCGCGGGCTGGAGCGCCTCCATCGCCATCTCCATGGGTCCGAGCGCACGAGCCGCGAGATCACGGACGGTTGGATCGCGGGCGACGGGGCGGCGGCGCGCACGATCGACGTCTGGACCGATCTCGTCGCCGATCCGCTGGCGCTCGTCGTCAACATCGTCGGCGCCGACGTGGTGCCGGTGGGCGGCGGCCTCTCCAATGTCCACGCGCTGGTCGAGCGGCTCGACGCCGCCGTGCGCGCGCGCATCCTGCGCCGGACGCACGCTCCCCTCGTGGTGCCGGCCCGGTGTCGCCATGAGCCCGGCCTTATCGGCGCCGCGATCCTGGCCTTGCGAAGGGATGCCGATGCCGCTGCTTGAGGTCTGCGTCGGCGATCCCGAAAGCCTGGACGCCGCAGTCGCGGGCGGCGCCGACCGGATCGAGCTGTGCTCGGCGCTGGAGATCGGCGGCCTGACGCCGACGCCGGGGCTGATGGCGCTCGCCGCCGCGGCGCCCGTGCCGGTCTATGCGATGGTGCGCCCGCGCGGCGGCGGCTTCGTGTTCTCGGGCCCCGAGCGCCGCGCCATGCTCGCCGACATCGCCGCCATCCGCGCGGCCGGGCTTTCGGGCGTCGTCCTCGGCGCCTCGCGCCCCGACGGCACGCTCGACCGCGACACGCTGGCGGACCTCGTCGGCGCCAGCGCCGGGCTCGGCCTGACGCTCCACCGCGCCTTCGACCTCGTGCCCGCGATCGAGCCAGCGGTGGATCTGGCGGTGGACCTCGGCTTCCAGCGCATCCTGACGTCGGGCCGCGCCGTCGCGGCGATGGATGGCCTCGCCGATCTCGCCCGTGCCCACGCGCTGGCGGACGGACGCCTCGCCATCATGGCGGGGTCCGGCCTGTCGGCGGACAACGTCGCCGCGCTGCTCGCCCGTGTGCCGCTCGGCGAGGTCCACGGCTCCTGCTCGGCCACCGTCGGCCCCGGCGACGCCAACGCGCAACGGCTCGGCTTCGGCGGGAGCCGACGCCGGACCGATGCGGGCGAAGTGCGCCGCATGAAGGCGGCGCTCGGCAGTTCCGGCTGAGGCGGACCGTCAGCCGGCCTTGCGCAACTCGGCCGCCGCCGGGTCGTAGGCGCGGCCGAAGCGGTTGGCGAGGAAGTCGGGAAGCGCGATCTCCTCTTGCCGGACGAAGCCGAACCGGGGCAGCCGCCCTTCGGCCAGAAGGTCGAGCACGGCCGTGATGCCGGCCGCCGTGGTGATCTGAATGGCGCTCATGCGCCGCCCGGCGACGACCCCGGCATAGATCTTGTTGGCATAGGTCTCCTGCAGGTAGCGCCCGTCGCGCCAGCCGCAGACGGTGACGAACACCACCACCACGTCCTGCATCGTCGCCGGCAGCGCGTTCTCGAAGAGGTCCTTCAGGACGTCGCGCCGGTTCTTTAGGTTGAAGTCGTTGAGGAGCGCCTTGATGATCGCCTGATGGCCGGGATAGCGGATCGTGCGGTAGTTCATCGTCCGCACGCGGCCTTCCAGCGTCTTGGCGAGCGTGCCGAGGCCCCCGGACGTGTTGAACGCCTCGTAGGTGACGCCGTCGAGCGAGAACTCCTCGCGCTCCTCCATCGCGGGGACCGCGATCAGCCGCCCCTCGACGATCGCCTCGCAGGGCTCGATATATTCGTTGATGAGTCCGTCCGTGCTCCAGGTCAGGTTGTAGTTCAGGGCGTTGGACGGATACTGCGGCAGCGCGCCGACGCGCATGCGCACCGAATCGAGGGTCTCGAAGCGCGCGGCGAGATCGTTGGCGACGATCGAGATGAAGCCGGGCGCGAGGCCGCACTGCGGGATGAAGGCGCTGGTCGCCCCGTCCGCCAGCCGCTCCACCATCCGCGTCGTCGCGACGTCCTCGGTGAGATCGAGATAGTGGACGCCCGCCTCGCGCGCGGCTTCCGCGATCCGGCCCGTCAGATGGAAGGGCGCGGCGGACAGGACGGCAAAGCGGCCCTTCAAGGCGTTGACCACCTCGCCGTGGTTGAGGATGTCGAGCGCCAGGCCCTCGATCGCCGGGTGCTTTTCCAGCTTGGCGAGCTGCTCTGCGCTGCGGTCGGCGACCGTCACCTGCCAGTCGCCCGTCGCCGCCAGCATCAGGGCGATCGCGCCGCCGATCTTGCCCGCACCGATCACCATCACCTGCTTCGTCATGCCCATCCTCGCCTCTTCGACATAAAGGCAGTGTAAAGGCGGGGCCGGCGGATTCGAGCGGCGGATTGCGCGATCCGTCGCAGCATCCTACGCATATCGACGACGGGAATGAACAAGGCGACCAGCTGGATGGATCTGACCGCAAAGGACCGGGACCTTCTCGCCCTCCTGTCCGAGAACGCCCGCCTGCCCGTGGCGACGCTCGCCAAGCGGCTCGCCGTATCGCGCACCACCGTGCAGGCGCGCCTCGAACGGCTGGAGCGCACCGGCGTCATCGCCGGCTACGGCGTGCGCCTGTCGGACGCCTATGCCTCGAGCCTCGTGCGCGCCCACATCCTGATCACCATCGCGCCGAAATCGCTGACGCAGGTCACCGCCGCGATCGAGCGGGTGGAGGCCGTGACCGAGCTTCACTCGATCAGCGGCGCCTTCGATCTCATCGCGATCGTCGCCTCGCCCTCGATCGCCGAACTCGACCGGCGCATCGACGAGATCGGTGCGATCGACGGGGTGGAGCGCACCCAGTCGTCGATCATCCTGTCGACGCGGCTCCGGCGACAGGCCTGACGCGACATCCGTCTTCGCGGCCCGCGGCCTTCGGCGCCCGCGCCGGACCGTTCAGGCGGGCCCGGCGTCGATGCGGATGCGAAGGATCGCGTAAGGCGGCTTCTGGAGGTCGGTGCCGCCGTTGTATTCCGGCCGGCGGTTGACCTGCGCCGCCGACACGTAGAGCCACCGGTCCTCGGTGATCACGATCGTATCGGCCCAGATCAGCCGCGGGTCCGAGCCGAGCACCTCGACGGTGCCGTCGGGCAGGCGGCGCCCGAGCGCGTTCTGCTCCTGCAGCGTCAGATAGACGCGATCCTCGGCGTCCGCGCCGAGCCCGCCCGTCATCCCCTTCTCGCCGAGGTCCTCGACCCCGGCCGCGACGTTGGCATCGGTCTGCGCGGCATCGAGAAGGCTGTCGGTGTCGACCGCGTAGAGCCGGCGTCCCATCAGCGGCGCCCAGTAGAGGCGCCGGCCGTCCGGCCCGAGGGCGATGCCGTTCGCCCCGCCCTGCACGGTCTGCGGCTTGCCGCCCCCCCCATCGCGCAGCACCGGCCGGTGCTCGACGAACTTCTGGACGCCCTTCTGCGAGCGCGTCGAGGCATGGGACCCAAGCCGGCGCACGACGCGGCCCGTGTCGAGGTCGACGGCGAGGATCGCCCCCTGCCCGTCCTGCCCCTGGTCGGTGACGAAGGCGCGCGCCCGCCCGTCCGCGGTATCGACGCGCAGATCGTTGAGGGACGAGGTCGGCTCGACGCCGGGATCGAGCGGCACGACGCGCAGGACCTCGTTGGTCTCGATGTCCATCTGCACGAGTTTGGTGCCGCCGGGCACGGGAGGCCCCGAGCCGTTGGGCAGGCCGGCGTCGAGAAGCCACAGCTTGCCCGCGCGGTCGAAGACGCCGTTCGGCACATGGAAGAGGGTCGCCTGCGGGCGCTCGGGATCGGGCGTGTTGGTGCCTTGGTCGGGATAGGGCGTGACCGAGCCGTCGGGCGCCACCTCGCCGAGTGTGTAGGGCTCCTTGCCGGTGAAGCGCGGCATCATCACGAAGACGCGGCCCTTCGGCGAGATCGCAAGGCCCGTCGGGGTCGAGGGCGCGTCGGCAAGGATCGCGAGCTCCATCGCGCCCGCCTCGCGCGCAGCCTCGGCCGCGGCGCCGCCTCGGGCGGCCGGGGACGGGGACGGGGAGGTCTGGGCCTCGGCACGGCGGATAAGCGGAAGCGTCGCCGCCCCCGCGAGCGCGGAGACGAGGAAGCGTCGGCGGGCGATGGTCATGGCGGATCCTTCCCGTGGGGGCTGCGTCACAGGGCGAGCCCTTGCGCCTTCAGGTCGATGGCGTGGATCGAGGTGCCGGACGCGATGAAGAGCCGGCGGCGCTCCGCACCGCCGAAGGCGACGTTGGCGGCGGGGCCCGGCGTCGCGATGCGCCCGAGCCACGTCCCGTCCGGATCGTAGATGCGAACGCCGTCCTCGCAGGCAGCGTAGAGCCGGCCGGTGGAATCCACCGCCAGCCCGTCCGGCACGCCGCTCTCGAGCGCGGCGAAGATCCGGCCCTCGTCCGGCCGCCCGTCGGCCTGGATCGCGAAGACGCGGATTTCGCGCGGACCCTCGGGGTTCAGCGCCGCCCCGGATTCGGCGACGTAGAGCGTCTGCCCGTCCGGCGAGAGCGCGATGCCGTTCGGCTGGTCGATCGTGTCGACCATGGCGTCGAGACGCCCGCCGGGATCGATGCGATAAACGCGCCGCGCGGCTTGCTCGGGTTCGGCCATCAGCCCCTCGTCGGGCTGGCGGATGCCGTAGACAGGATCGGTGAACCAGATCGCGCCGTCGGGCGCGAGCACGGCGTCGTTGGGCGAATTGAGCGCCTTGTCGTCGAACCGGTCGGCGAGAACCGTCAGGCTGCCGTCCGCCTCGCGCCGCACCACGCGCCGCGTGCGATGCTCGCAGGTGACGAGGCGTCCCTCGGCGTCGAGGACGTTGCCGTTGGCGTTGTCGGACGGATCGCGCAGCGCGTCCACCGTGCCGTCGCCGTGCAGCACCTGGAGCCGGTTGCGCCGGACGTCGCTGAACACGAGGCCGCCAAGCGCCGGCGCCCAGCAAGGGCCTTCGCACCAGCGCCCTTCGCCGTAGAGTTCGACGAGGCGTGCGTCGTGATCGACGACGTCGGCAAGGCGCGGATCGCGTGTCAGAACCACCGGCGCCGCGTCGGCACGCCGGCCGAATGCGGCCACCGCCAGCGCCAGCGCCCCCATCTTCAGGACGGCCCGTCTCCCATGCATGCCCATCCGCCGTCCTCGCCCCCTGGTTTGGCAGGGCAACGACGAAGCCGGGCTCTTCGATCCCGCGGCGGGACGACGCCCCACCTCAGACGAGGGCGAGGAGGCTCCAGCCTGCGAAACCGAGGTTGACGACGAGGAGGCAGAACACGGCGAACGAGCCGAGGTCCTTCGCCTGTCCCGCAAACGCCGAGAACTCCGGCGACACCCGGTCGACGATGAGTTCGATCGCCGTGTTGAGGGCCTCCGTCGCCGCCAGCGCGAGGAGGAGCCCACCCTGGATCAGGAGCACCGGCGTCGTGGCCCCGCCGAGCGCGAGGGCCGCGAGGAGAACGAGGCCGAGCACGATCTCGTGACGGAAGGCGGGCTCGGCGAAGAGGCGCAGGAAGCCCGCCAGCGAGTATCGGGTCGAGGCGAAGAGATGGGCGAGCCCGCGTAGCTTCTCGGGCGGCACGGGCGGCAGCGGCTGGACGGGCGCCTCGAGGCTCATCCGGCCTGGCCCCCGAGGTCGGAGACCTGCGACGGCGCGGCCGGCGTCCGGCAGGGCGCGAAGGCGTCGAGCGCCGTATCGTAGACGCCGGTCTTCACGTCCGCGAGGCCGAGCATCGTGTGGAAGAGATTGTCGTGGGAGAGCGGCGCGTCGCGACGGCCAGCGAGGCAGCGGGCGTCGATGCCCATGGTCCGCGCGAAACCGTCGGAGAACCAGGCGATCATCGGCACATGCGTCTGCGTCGAGGGGGCGAGGATATAAGGCATCGCGTGGAGGTAGATGCCGTTCTCGCCGAGCGATTCGCCGTGGTCGGAGAGGTAGAGCATCGTGGTGTCGAGGTCGGTGCGCGCCTTCAGGCGGTCGATCGTCTCGGCGAGGTTGTGGTCGGTGTAGAGGATCGTGTTGTCGTAGGCGTTGACGATCTCCTCGCGCCGGCAGTTGGCGAACTCGGCGGTCTGGCAGGCCGGCGTAAAGCGCTCGAACGCTTGCGGATAGCGCTTGAAATAGGTCGGCCCGTGGCTGCCGAGCTGGTGGAGGACGATCAGCGTGTTGCCGGTGACGGTCTTCAGCTCCGCGTCCAGCCGGTCGGTCAGGATCTCGTCGCGGCACTCGCCGCCCTCGCAGAAGCGCGGGTCGGCCGTATCGGGCAGATAGGTGTAGGGCACGCGGTCGGCCACATGGTAGGCGCCCGTGTCGTTGTCGATCCAGCGCACGTCGAAGCCGGCGCGCTTGACGACGTCGAGAAGGTTCTCGACCGAGCGGGCCTTCTCGTCGGAATGCCCGGCGCGCGTGAGGTTGGAGAACATGCAGGGCACCGAGACGGCGGTGGAGGTGCCGCAGCTCGACACGTCCGAGAACGACACGACGCCGCGCGCCTTAAGTTCGGGATTGGTGTCCTTCTCGTAGCCGTTCAGCGAGAACTGCTGGCCCCGCGCCGTCTCGCCGACCACGAGGACGGCGACCACGGGCTTCTGCGCCCTAGCGAGGCGGGGGTCGGGAACCGCGTCGGTGCCCAGCGGCGCGACGACATAGACCGTCTCCCCGTCCCAGTGCTGGGCGTACTTGACGAGGGCGGTGACCGGTGCGACCGGATTGAGGCTCGCCATCAGGTCGCGATGGGTGCGGAAGGTCGAGGCGTAGCTCGAATAGAAGGTCAGGACGATCGCCACGGTGAGCGCAAGGCTCGGCAGGATGACCGCCAGATTGCGCCGCGCCTTCTGCCAGAACGGCCGGTGGCGGATCCGCACGACGGCAACGAGCGCGGCCGGAACGAGCCCGAACAGGACGAGATGGAGGACGAAGCCGGCGGTGAGGAGATGGCCCGCCTCCGCCGTCGTGGTCTCGGCGACGTTGGTGATCATGTCGCGGTCGATCAGGATGCCGTAGCTGTCGACATAGTAGGAGGCAACGGCCGAGATCAGGATCAGCGCGATCACCAGCGGCTTCAGGAGGAAGCGCAACGAGACGGCCGCCAGGATCGAGAACATCAGGAGGAAGAGGCCGAGTCCCAGCGCCGCCAGATGCAAGGGGTGGTTGGCGAAGTAGAGAAGGCCCTTGCGCCAGAAGGTGCCGTTCAGCGCAAACAGGAGATAGGCGGTGGCGAGCGCTGCAAGGGTCAGGCTGCCGATGGTGGGTCTGGCAAGGCGCATGGGCGGCGTCCGGGACGGGCGTTGGTCACGGGTGCCCTCATAGACCGGCCGCCCCCGGCGTGACGTCGCCGGGATTATACGCTTTCGTATAGTGGGCAGGACGGGCGTGAAGCGGCGCGCGAAGCCCGCTATGGAACGGGCAGGAAAGGGAGACCGACGCTGTGAAGGTGCTTCTGGTCGAGGACGACGCATCCACCGCGGCCTATGTCTGCAACGGCCTGCGCGAGGAGGGCCATGAGGTCGACCACGCGCCGCGCGGGGCCCTCGGCCTGGAACTCGCCCTGACGCGTCCCTACGATGCGGCCGTGGTCGACCGCATGCTGCCCGACCTCGACGGCCTGTCGCTCCTGAAGGCGGTGCGCGCGGCGGGACGGCGCACGCCCGCGATCTTCCTGACCGCCGTCGGCGGCGTCGACGACCGGGTGGAGGGGCTGGAAGCGGGCGCCGACGACTATCTCCTGAAACCCTTCGCCTTTTCCGAACTGATGGCGCGGCTGAACGCGCTCGCCCGGCGCGTGGCCCCGGAGCGGCGTGAGGAGACGGTGCTGGCGATCGCCGACCTCGAGATGAACCTCATCGCGCGCACCGTGGCGCGCGCCGGCCAGGCGATCGACCTGCAGCCGCGCGAGTTCCGCCTGCTCGAGTTCATGATGCGCAACCGGGGCCGCGTCCTCACCCGCACCATGCTGCTCGAGCGTGTCTGGCAGTTCCATTTCGATCCCAAGACCAACGTCGTCGAGACCCATGTCAGCCGCCTGCGCGCCAAGGTGGACCGGCCCTTCGGCGCCGAGATGATCCGCACGGTGCGCGGATCGGGATATCTCATCGATGCGCCTGCCTGACCGCTTCCGCACCATCTCGTTCCGCCTGTCGGTCGGCTACGGGCTCCTGTTCGGCCTCTCGGCCGTCGCCATCATGGCGGTCACCTACGTCGCGGCCAGCACGCAGATGCAGTCTATCGTGCGCGCCTCGATCGCCGAGGATCTCGCGCTGTTCCGCCACGGCTTTCGCGAGGGCGGCGAGGGTGGGCTCGTCCAGGAGGTGAACGAACGCGTCGAGAGCGCGGCCGAGGACCGCTTCTTCCTGCTTCTCGGCCCGGACGGACGGAGGATCGCCGGCAATCTGCCGACCGCGGCATGGGCCCTCGGCCCCACCACCGAGCGCCTCGCGCCCGCAACGCCCGACCGGGCGGAGGAAACCCGGGGCGACACGCTCTACAGCGAGGGGATCGCGCTCGGCGACTTCCGGGTGATGGCCGCCCGACGGTCCGACATCCTGGAGACGATCCGCTCCATCCTCCTGTCGGCGATCCTCACCGGCTGCATGGTCACGGTGGCGCTGGCGCTGGTCGGCGGGATCGTCGTCGGGCTCGGGCCCAGCCGCCGCGTCGACGCGATCGCGGCGACGACCCGGCGGATCGTCGAGGGACGGCTCGACCTGCGCCTGCCCGTGTCGGGCCGCGGCGACGAGCTCGACCGGTTGGCGACCGACATCAACGTCATGCTGGCCCGCATCGAGACGCTGGTGGAAAGCCTGCGTCAGGTCTCCACCGACATCGCCCACGACCTGCGCACCCCGCTTGCGCGGCTGCGGCAGGGGTTGGAGGGGATCGGGCGCACCCGCGACCGGGCCGGTCTGGAGCGCGCGGTGGACGCCGCGGTCGCCGAGACCGATGCCATTATCGAGACCTTCAACGCGCTCCTGCGCATCGCCCAGATCGACGCGGGCGCGCGCAAGGCGCGGTTTCGCCTGGTCGACCTGTCGGACCTCGCCGAGCGGGTCGCCGACGCCTATGGCGAGGTGGCGATCGACGCCGGGCATCGCCTCGCGACACGGGTCGAGCCCGGCCGCACGGTCCAAGGCGACGCCGACCTCCTGACGCAGCTCCTCGCCAACCTCGTGGAGAACGCGATCACCCACGTCCCCGCCCCCGGCGAGATCACGCTCGCCGTGCGGCGCGAGGCGGAGGAGATCGTCCTGGAAGTCGCCGACGACGGGCCGGGCGTGCCGCCGGCTGAGCGCGACAGGATCTTTCGTCGCCTCTACCGGCTCGACCGCAGCCGGTCGACGCCCGGCCACGGCCTCGGCCTCGCGCTGGTCGCCTCGATCGCCGAGCTGCACGGGGGGCGCATCGAGGTGCGCGACGCCGCGCCCGGCCTCGTGATGCGCGTCGTGTTTTCCGACGCTTCGGTGGAGGCGGGGCCGAAACCGGCACGGCTGGGGATCGGCGCGGCCTGAAGCCCGGCCCACCGACGCAGCTGAAGCGAACCGCAGAGACGAAAAAGCCCGCCGGATCGAACCGAGACGGTTGATCCAGCGGGCTTGAACTTGGTTGCGGGGGCAAGATTTGAACTTGCGACCTTCAGGTTATGAGCCTGACGAGCTACCGGGCTGCTCCACCCCGCGCCATTGCCGAAGCGGCCTGGCCGCCTGCGGTGAAGTCGATATAGGCGAAACCGACGGGCGTGAAAACCCCCACCCGGCGAGTTTTTGACAAAAAGACGACAGTGCTCTCGCAAGCGGGGGCCGCGAGCCGGGCATGTCCTTGATCCCGCCAGACTATCGGGAACGGCGCGCGATGCAAGCGGCGCTCGCTCCCGTCGCCCGGTGTGTCGGTCAGTCCCGCAGCATCCGGCGCAGCACCTTGCCGACATTGGTCTTAGGCAGTTCGTCGCGGAACTCGACGTCGCGCGGCCGCTTGTAGCCGGTCAGGTTCTCGCGGCACCACGCCTTCACCGCCGCCTCGTCGACGTCGGACGCCGTCTTGACGACGAAGAGCTTGACCGCCTCGCCGGAGGTCTCGTCCGGCACGCCGATCGCGGCGGCCTCGGCGACGCCCGGCATGCGGGTGACGACGTCCTCGACCTCGTTCGGATAGACGTTGAAGCCGGACACGTTGATCATGTCCTTCTTCCGGTCGACGATCTTCACCCAGCCGCGCTCGTCCATGATGCCGATGTCGCCGGAACGGAAGAAGCGCTCAGTGGTGAAGACGCGCGCGGTCTCGTCGGGGCGCTGCCAGTAGCCCTGCATCACCTGCGGCCCGCGGATCGCGACCTCGCCGCGCTCGCCGATCGGCAGCTCGGTGCCGTCGTCGTCGAGGATCGCGACCTCGGTGCCGGGCACCGGCAGGCCGATCATGCCGGAATAGTCGCGCGTCATGACCGGGTTGGCACAGGCGACGGGCGAGGTCTCCGACAGGCCGTAGCCCTCGCAGATCGCGCAGCCCGTCACGCTCTTCCACAGATCGGCCGTCGCCTTCTGCACCGCCATGCCGCCGCCGACCGACAGGCGCAGGTGCGTCCAGTCGACCGAGGCGACGTCCGGGTGGCGCGCGATCGCGCCGAACAGCGTGTTGACCGCCGGGAAGAGATGGAAGCGGTGCGCCTTCAGCTCCTTCAGGAGGGCCGGCAGGTCGCGCGGGTTGGGGATGAGAAGGTTGCAGCCGCCGGTGTGCAGCGACAGCATCATGTTCACGGTGAAGCCGAAGATGTGGTAGAGCGGCAGGGCGCAGACCGTGGTCGGCTGCTCGCCCGCCGGGATGGCGTCGAGCACCGGCTGGTGCCAGAGCCGGGACTGCACCACGTTGGCGACGATGTTTCGGTTAGTCAGCACCGCGCCCTTGGCGACGCCCGTGGTGCCGCCGGTGTACTGGAGGACCGCTGGGTCCTCCGCCCCGCGCGGCGCCGCCCGGAAGCCCGTGGCCTTGCGCAGCGCGGCCTTCCAGCGGACCGAGCCCGGCAGGCTGTAGGCCGGCACCGCCTTCTTCACATGGCGAAGCACGAGGTTGACGATGGGACCCTTGAGGCCCGGCAGCATGTCGCCGACGCCGGTCACCACGACATGCTCGACCGGCACTTGGCCCCGGCAAGCCGCCAGCGTCGCCGCCATGTTCTCGAGGATCACGATGGCCCGCGCGCCCGAGTCCGTCAGCTGGTGCGCGAGCTCGCGCGGCGTGTAGAGCGGATTGGTGTTTACCACCACCATGCCTGCGCGCAACACGCCGGCGAGCGCCACCGGATACTGGAAGACGTTGGGCATCATCAGCGCGACGCGGTCGCCGGGCTGGAGGCCGATCGACTGGAGATAGCCCGCGAACCGCGCCGAGGCGCGGTCGAGCTCGGCATAGGTCATCACCGCACCCATGAAGCGGAAGGCGGGCTTGCCGGCATGGGTCCGGAAGGCATCCTCCAGAAGGCCGGCGATGCTCTCGAACGGCAGCGGACCGGTCTCGTGCGGAATGCCCGCCGGATAATGGGCGAGCCAGGGCCTTGGCATGCGTTGATCCTCCCCTTTTTCCCGTGAGGCTAGCGCAGGACGTCGCAAAGCGAAACTCCGGCCACTTACGTTAACGTCAATTTTCTGTTTCCGGTCTCCGTCGACAGACCGTCGCAGGCGCGGCGCGCGCTGCGAAAACGGCTGCACGGGGCTCGCGCCGGGCGAGCGCACGGCCTATCTTGGCCTCATCCCATCCGATATCGGACCGCCATGCCCGTTCACGCTCTCGACGACGTCGCCCCCGCCATTCCCGGCACCGCCTTCGTCGCACCCGGCGCCCATGTCGTCGGCGACGTCGCGCTCGGCGAGGATGTCGGCGTCTGGTTCAACGCGGTGATCCGCGGGGACGTGGCGGCGATCCGGGTCGGTGCGCGCACGAACATCCAGGACGGTGCGGTGCTGCATGCCGATCCGGGCTTTCCGCTGGTGATCGGCGAGGGCTGCACGGTCGGCCACCAGGCGATCGTTCATGGCTGCACGGTCGGCCGCAACACGCTGATCGGCATGGGCGCGACGGTCCTGAACGGCGCGCGGATCGGCGCCAACTGCCTCGTCGGCGCCGGGGCGCTCGTCACCGAGGGCAAGGACTTTCCGGACGGATCGCTGATCGTCGGCGTCCCGGCAAAGGTCGTGCGCGCGCTCGATGCCGCCGCGATCGAGGGCCTGCGCCAGTCGGCCGAGCGCTACGTCGCCAATGCCCGCCGGTTCCGGGCCGGGCTCGCGACCCTTTGAGGCAAGACCCGTCCGCATGACCCCTCCACAAGCCGGCGCGGCCCCGACGCGCGCCCTCTTCGACGGCGGCCTTCCGAGCCCACGCGAGGCGCTCGCCCGCGTCTTCGGCCATGCCGACTTCCGCGGCCGCCAGGGCGAGGTGATCGGCCATGTCGTCGGCGGCGGCGACGCGGTCGTCCTGTTTCCGACCGGCGCCGGCAAGTCGCTGTGCTACCAGATCCCGGCGCTCTGCCGGCAGGGCACGGCGATCGTCGTCTCGCCGCTGATCGCGCTGATGCGCGACCAGGTGCAGGCGCTGACCG
The DNA here is from genome assembly GCF_047943035.1 of Aureimonas phyllosphaerae. Lineage (NCBI taxonomy): Bacteria > Pseudomonadati > Pseudomonadota > Alphaproteobacteria > Hyphomicrobiales > Aurantimonadaceae > Aureimonas > Aureimonas phyllosphaerae. The sequence continues at coordinate 709,470 of NZ_CP181348.1, forward strand.
AGGCGGGCGTGCGGGCGGCCGCCCTCAACTCCTCGCTGACGGAGGAGGAGCGCACCGAGGTTCGGAGAGAGCTAATGGCCGGCCGCCTCGACCTTCTCTACGTGACGCCCGAGCGCATCGTGACGCCCGGCTTCCGGCAGGCGCTCTCGCGCATCGAGATCGCGCTCTTTGCGATCGACGAGGCGCATTGCGTCAGCGCCTGGGGCCATGACTTCCGGCCGGAATACCGGGCGCTGGAGACGCTCGCCGACGACTATCCGGCCGTGCCGCGCATCGCGCTCACCGCCACGGCCGACCCCGCGACGCGCCGCGACATCGTCGAGCGCCTGCGCCTCGAGCATGCGCCGGTCTTCTCCACCTCGTTCGACCGGCCGAACATCCGCTACGCCATCGTCGAGCGCGACGAGCCGCGACGCCAGCTCCTCGCCTTTCTCGAGGATCATCGCGGTGCCTCGGGCATCGTCTACTGCCTGTCCCGCCGCAAGGTGGAGGAGACGGCCGAGTGGCTGAACGGGCAAGGCATCCGCGCCCTGCCCTATCATGCCGGCATGGAGGGGCGCGTGAAGGACGCGAACCAGGATGCCTTCCTCAAGGAGGAGGGCGTCTGTCTCGTCGCGACCGTCGCCTTCGGCATGGGCATCGACAAGCCGGACGTGCGCTTCGTCGCCCATCTCGACCTGCCCTCCTCGGTCGAGGCCTACTACCAGGAGACGGGGCGCGCGGGCCGCGACGGCCAGCCGTCCGAGGCCTGGATGGCCTACGGCATGCAGGACGTCGTGCAGCGACGCCGGATGATCGACGAGGGCGGCGCGGAGGAGCAGATCAAGCGCGTCGAGCGCGCCAAGCTCGATGCCCTCCTCGGCATCTGCGAGACGGCGGGTTGCCGGCGTCAGGCGATCCTGTCGCATTTCGGCGAGAGCCATCCGGGCGGCTGCAACAACTGCGACACCTGCCTCGTGCCGGTCGAGACCTTCGACGGCAGCGAGGACGCGATCAAGCTGATGGCCGCGGTCTACCGCACGGGCGAGCGCTACGGGCTCGGCCACGTCATCGAGGTGCTGACCGGCAAGGACACCGAGAAGGTGAAGCGGGCGGGCCACGACGCCATTCCCGTCTTCGGCGCCGGCAAGGGCGTCGAGCCGCGCACCTGGCAGTCGATCGCGCGCCAGCTCGTGGCGCAGGGGCTCCTCACCGTCGACCACGCCGCCTTCGGCGCGCTGGTCCTCACCGAGGAGGCGCGGCCGGTGTTTCGCGGCGAGCGCCGCGTGGTGCTGCGCCGCGACCGACGGCGCAAGGCGACGCGCCTTCAGCGCACCGGCCATGTCACCGAGGGGATGGACGAGGAGTCGGCGGCGATCTTCCAGGCGCTGCGCGGCGAGCGCGCGCGCATCGCCCGCGAAAAGTCGGTGCCCGCCTATGTCGTCTTCTCCGACGCGACCTTGCGCGCCATGGCGGAGCGTTGCCCGCACGACGACGACAGCTTCCTCGCGGTTCCGGGGGTCGGCGAGGCCAAGCGCGAGGCCTATGGCGACCTGTTCCTCGCCGTGATCCGCCGCGCGACCGGCGGCGGCTGACGCGACCCGGCCGTGGCTGGAGGCGCGGCACGATCCCCTCCCGCCTGACGTCCTCCGGTCGCGAAACCCGAGCGGCGGCGCTTTCCCCGCGGCCCATGTCACGTTAAAGGCCACGGCACGACGCGCCCTTGCGGCGTTGGCCGGCGCCGACGCCCCGGCGCTCGTTTCTCCACGGCGAAGGAGCCGCTTCGTGACCCGTGCCAACCCGCTCCTCACCGGCATCCTCCTGACCATCGTGGCGGGGGCGCTGTTTGCGGGCATGGATTCGCTCGGCAAGCATCTTTCGACCCTCCTGCCGGTGATGCAGGTGATCTGGGGCCGCTATGTCGTCCAGACCGTGGTGATGACGGCCTGGCTCGGCGCGACCACGGGGACGCGCTTCCTGCGCACATCGCATCCCATCCTGCAGCTGACGCGCGGCCTCCTCCTCCTCGCCTGCACCTTCCTGATGTACGAGGCCCTGTCGCGCGTGCCGCTGGCGGACGCGACCGCCGTGCTTTTCTTCAGCCCGATCATGGTGACGGTCCTGTCCGTCGCGCTGCTCGGCGAGCGGATCGGTCTCCATCGCATCGCGGCGGTGCTGGCCGGCTTCTGCGGCATGCTCCTGATCCTGCGGCCGGGGATCGGCAGCTTCCACCCCGCCCTCTTCCTGGTGCTGGCCGCGGCGGTCCTCAACGCGGTCTACCTGATCCTGACGCGGCGCCTTGCGGGACGCGAGGACGCCGCCTCGACGCAGTTCAACACCACCGCCTTCGGCGCCGTCGTCATGTCGGCCGTCGTCATTCCGGTTTGGCAGACGCCGGATGCCGCGACGATGGCGCTACTCCTTGCGATCGGCCTCCTCGGTACGGTCGGGCACTTCCTCCTCGTCTCGGCCTTCCGCTACGCCTCCGCCTCGCTGCTCTCCCCCTTCCTTTATACGCAGGTGCTGGTGGCCGCGGGCGTCAGCGTCGTGCTCTTCGGCGATCCCCTGCATGGGGCGACGATCGCGGGCACCGCCGTGCTGGTCGCGAGCGGCCTCTACATCTGGTGGCGGGAGAATCGGGTGCGGACCCGCGAGACCGCGGTCGATCCGGCGGTGCGTGCCGACATCCATCCCGGCGACTGACACCCTTCCGAAACGACGACGGCCCGGACGCGGTCGCCGCGTCCGGGCCTTCGACGGCCGGTGGCAGCCTTTCGGCCTACCAGTTCATGTGCGCCTTGAGGACGAACTCGCGGCCCTGTCCGTAGGCGCAGGTCAGCGCGCCTTGGCAACCCGACACGTAGCGCTTGTCGAAGAGGTTGTTGACGTTCAGCGACAGGCCGCGGTCGTCCCGCTCGTAGCGGATCGCCGCGTCCACCAGCGTCGCGTCGGGCACGGTCAGCGTGTTCTGGTTGTCGGCATAGGACTCGCCGACATAGCGAAGGCCGAGGCCCGCCGAGAGCCCTTCGAGGGAGCCGCTCGTCACCGTGTAGTCGGCCCAGGCGGAGGCGGTCACGTCCGGGATCAGGAACGGCTGGTTGCCGATGAGGGCCGGATCGATGTCGTCGGTGATCTCGAGGTCGAGCGCGGTGAAGGCGGCCGTCAACTTCCAGTTCTCGGTGAGGTTGGCCTTCGCCTCGAGTTCGACGCCGCGCGACTGCACCTCGCCGATCGGAACCGGCAGGAAGGTCAGGGGATCGGTCTGAACCACGTTGCGGCGGGTCAGGTCGAACACGGACGCGGTGAACGTGCCGTCGAAGAAGGTCGGGTCGTACTTCACGCCCGCCTCGTATTGCTCACCCTTCTGGTTCTCCACCGGCCGGCCGTCACCCGCGGTGCCGATCTGCGGATTGAAGAAGGTTGCGACCGAGACGTAAGGGGTGATGCCGTTGTCGAACTCGTAGGCGAGGCCCGCGCGGCCGGACAGCGCGCCCTCGTTGCCGTCGTAATCCGCATCCGCGCCGAGGCGGTCGTCGCGGTCGATCCAGACCCGGTCGTAGCGCCCGTTCAGCGTCGCGATGACGCCGCCGAACTCGGCCTGCTCCTGCGCATAGAAGCCGATCTGGTCGAGCGTGATCGTCTCGTCGATGTAAGGAGCAAAGAGCGGCGGCAGCGGCGTACCGTAGCGCGGGCGGATCGGATCCAGCGGCGAGGCCGAACCCGACGCCTGCACCTGGTCGATCCGGTAGTGCTTGTAGTCGAGGCCGGCGAGAAGTGTGTGATCCACCTCGCCGGTCGCGAACTGCACGGTCGCCGAGTTGTCGGTCGTCAGCTGGTCGGCCGTGGTGTCGTGCGCGAAATTCAGACGCCCGAGGATCGAGTTGGCATCGACGGGTTCGGGCAGAAAACCGGTACCGGTCGCCGGATCGTAGAAGCCGAAGGTGTAGGGTCCGAACTCCTCGCGCTCGGTTCGCGCATAGCGCGTCTTCGAGCGCAGGGTGAGGCCGTCCCCCGCCTCCTTCTCGAACTCGTAGCCGAGGAGGGTCTGGCGGCCGACGAACTTGTCGACGTCGGGTTCGCCATAGAACAGGTCGCGGGGGATGCGTCCGAACGGGGCATCGACCACGGTGCCCTCATAGGGGAAGAAGCCGTTGGTGTGGCGCAGGTTGTCGTACTGGAAGAAGCCGTAGAGATCGAGGCGCGTCTCGGCGTCCGGCTCGTAGGCCACCATCGGCGCGATCATGCCGCGAAAGTTGTCAGCATAGTCGGTCTGCGTCTCGCCGCCCTTCACGCGCCCGAGGACTCGGATGCTCCAAGGCCCGTCCTCGGCGCCGAGCTTGTCGCCCATGTCGAAGGCGAAGGAGCCGTTGGGATCGTCGGTGAGCGACCCCTCGACATAGCGGAGCCGCTCGCCCGTCGCGCGCTTCGAGATCTGGTTGACGATGCCGCCGGGGTTCGAGCCGCCGTAGAGGACCGACGCGGGCCCGCGCAGGACCTCGACGCGCTCGAGCAGGAACGGATCGATCGAGAAACCGGCAAAGCCGTACTGGTAGAGGTTGAGGCCGTCGAGATAGACACCGGTCTGGGTCGCGTCGAAGCCGCGGATGTAGAACCAGTCGGTGTCGGAATCGAACCCGAAGGGCTGGGTGAAGACGCCCGCCGTATAGCGCAGCGCCTCGTCCACCTTCTGCGCGCCCCGGTCCTCGAACTCCTCGCGCCCGATCACGGAGACCGATTGCGGCAGTTCGGCGAGCGGCGTCGAGGTCTTGGAGCCCGTGGTCGTCGCGCGGGCGACGTATCCCTCGACCGGCGCGGTCCCCGCAGCCTGCGAGCCGGAAATCCCATCGCCCCCCGTGCCAGCGCCCTCAACCACGACGGTGTCGAGCTCGACGGTCGCGGTCTGAGCTTGGGCGCCAACCCCGAGACCGAGGGCGATTGCGGTGGTCGTCAGAAACAGGCGAGAGGAGGGACGCACGGGCAACTTCCAGATGGCAGGATGGCTTCCCCTGCATCCCAAGGAATATATGACTCTTCAAGTCATGATTTTTCCATCAAGTCGCTGAGCGCCTTCCCTGTGGCCTTCGCGCATCAATCACGGTTGGCAACCAAGGGAACCTGACGGCTGCGTTCGGCGTCCCCTTCATAACTAGGGGATGACAGGCAAACGCATGAGCGAGCGAATTTTGAGACTGGGTTTCCCGGTCAAGGTGATGGGGAAGCCGGACCTCAAGAGCAACGACGCGCGGCGTCCGGCGAACAATCCGCATCTGAAAGTGTCACTCGAATATATCGACCGGATTCTTGACTACTGCGGTCGGAACGATGTTGGGCTGTATCGGATGTCGTCGGACATTGCGCCCTATGCGACGCATCCGGACATGCCGCAGTTTCATTCGATGGTGCGCGAGAGCGAGGCCGAGCTTGCGGCCGTCGGGGCGAAGGCGAAGGCGCTTGGCATCCGCCTGTCGTTTCACCCCTCGCAGTTCATTGTTTTGAACAGCCCGGACGCAGGCTTGGTGTTGCGGAGCGTCTGGGACCTTTCGAGCCAGGCGGAGATGCTGGACCTGATGGGTCTGGGTCCGGAGGCAGTTCTGGTGATCCATGTGGGCGGTGTGTACGGCGACGTCCTGGCGAGCCGCGAGCGGTGGGCCCGCACGTGGGAGACGCTTCCCGAGCCGGTTCGGCGCCGGCTGGTTCTGGAGCACGATGACCTCCGGTTCTCGGCGGCGGACACGCTGTGGCTTCACGCCCGGACGGGAGTACGCCTTGTGTTTGACCACCAGCATTTCTGGTGCCTGAACCCGGACGGTTTGGATCTGCGGGAGACGGTGTCGCGGATGCTTTCGACGTGGCCGGCTGGCGAGGTCGCCAAGATCCACTATTCGTCGCCGCGCACGGAGTTGCGCGAGCAGCGGGTGGTGGATCGGGCGACGGGGCGCAAGGTCTTGCGGCCTGTTGCGCCGGTGATGACGGGCCATGCGGATTTCATCAACCCGTTCGAGTTCGTGATGTTTCTGGAGCGGGTGGCGGGTCTCGACTTCGATGTGATGCTGGAGGCGAAGGCGAAGGACCTGGCGCTGTTCCGGCTGCGCGAGGACCTGCGGCGCTATGGCGGGGCCCTGGCGGCGCGCTTCGGCCTCTCAGCGGCTGGGCGGGGTGCCGATCGCGCGGCGAGCGGTGAGGCCGGTGCCGATCGCGCGGCGGCCGACGCAGGTGCGACCGACGCGACCGACGCGGGTGCCTGAACGCCAGAACGCCCGCCTCGGGGTGACCGGGGCGGGCGTTGAAGGGCATGAAGAGAGGGAGGATGCGATTGGCAGACCTGGCAGCGACCGACTTTCCCGCGTCTTAAGACGAAGTATCATGGGCGCTGAGGCGTTTCACGGCCGAGTTCGGAATGGGATCGGGTGCGGCCGCCCCGCTAGAACCACCAGGTCGGCCAATCGCATCAGTCTGGAAGCTGGATTTCGAAGAGAATGAGCTCATGATCTATGCCACCTGGAGCGACAATTCCTATCGGAATTGCGCCGGTATGGCGCCTCGCGACAATCGCTTTGGCGATTGCGCGGGGATGATCATGGGCGAATGAGAACGATCAAGCCGATCGGGCGATTAGTACCGGTCAGCTTCACGCGTTACCGCGCTTCCACATCCGGCCTATCAACGTGGTCGTCTTCCACGGCCCTGATAGGGAATACTCGTTTCCAGGTGGGTTTCCCGCTTAGATGCCTTCAGCGGTTATCCCGTCCATACATAGCTACCCTGCACTGCGGCTGGCGCCACAACAGGTCCACCAGAGGTATGTCCATCCCGGTCCTCTCGTACTAGGGACAGATCCTGTCAATATTCCTGCACCCACGGCAGATAGGGACCGAACTGTCTCACGACGTTCTGAACCCAGCTCACGTACCGCTTTAATTGGCGAACAGCCAAACCCTTGGGACCTGCTCCAGCCCCAGGATGCGATGAGCCGACATCGAGGTGCCAAACAACCCCGTCGATATGGACTCTTGGGGGTCATCAGCCTGTTATCCCCGGCGTACCTTTTATCCGTTGAGCGATGGCCCTTCCACGCGGGACCACCGGATCACTATGACCGACTTTCGTCTCTGCTCGACTTGTCTGTCTCGCAGTCAGGCGGGCTTATGCCATTGCACTCGACGACCGATTTCCGACCGGTCTGAGCCCACCATCGCGCGCCTCCGTTACTCTTTGGGAGGCGACCGCCCCAGTCAAACTACCCACCATACACTGTCCCGGACCCGGATGACGGGCCGCGGTTAGACATCCATGACGATAAGGGTGGTATTTCAAGGATGGCTCCACGCGAGCTGGCGCCCACGCTTCAAAGCCTACCACCTATCCTACACATGCCGACACGAATGCCAGTGTAAAGCTATAGTAAAGGTGCACGGGGTCTTTCCGTCTGACCGCAGGAACCCCGCATCTTCACGGGGAATTCAATTTCACTGAGTCTGCGTTGGAGACAGCGGGGAAGTCGTTACGCCATTCGTGCAGGTCGGAACTTACCCGACAAGGAATTTCGCTACCTTAGGACCGTTATAGTTACGGCCGCCGTTTACTGGGGCTTCGATTCAGAGCTTGCACCCCTCCTCTTAACCTTCCAGCACCGGGCAGGCGTCAGACCCTATACGTCGTCTTGCGACTTCGCAGAGCCCTGTGTTTTTGATAAACAGTCGCTACCCCCTGGTCTGTGCCACCACCACAAGCTTGCGCCCGTGGAGGTCACGCTTCTTCCGAAGTTACGCGTGCAATTTGCCGAGTTCCTTCAACGCAGTTCTCTCAAGCGCCTTGGTATGCTCTACCAGTCCACCTGTGTCGGTTTCGGGTACGGTCTATACGGTGGGGCTATTTCCTGGGACCCCTTCGCAGCCGACCCAATCCAATAAGGGTCGACAACACACGGGATCCGTCACTCACCACCAGGCCCACGACTATTAACGTGGTTCCCATCGACTACGCCTTTCGGCCTCGCCTTAGGGGCCGGCTCACCCTGCTCAGATTAACTTTAAGCAGGAACCCTTGGACTTTCGGCGAGGGTGTCTCTCACACCCTTTATCGTTACTCATGTCAGCATTCGCACTTCCCATACCTCCAGAGGTCCTCACGGATCCTCCTTCAACGGCCTAGGGAACGCTCCGCTACCGCTTACGCCAGAGGCGTAAACCCGAAGCTTCGGTGTATGGCTTGAGCCCCGTTACATTTTCGGCGCAAGAACCCTTAAATCTAGACCAGTGAGCTGTTACGCTTTCTTTAAATGATGGCTGCTTCTAAGCCAACATCCTGGTTGTTTTGGGATTCTCACATCCTTTCCCACTTAGCCATAACTTGGGGACCTTAGCTGTCGGTCAGGGTTGTTTCCCTCTTCACGACGGACGTTAGCACCCGCCGTGTGTCTGCCGACTAGTACTTCCAGGTATTCGGAGTTTGATTGGGTTTGGTAAGACGGTGAGTCCCCCTAGCCCATTCAGTGCTCTACCCCCTGGAGTATTCGGTCGACGCTCTACCTAAATAGATTTCGCGGAGAACCAGCTATTTCCGAGTTTGATTGGCCTTTCACCCCTAGCCACAAGTCATCCCAATCTATTGCAACAGATGCGGGTTCGGTCCTCCAGTGCGTGTTACCGCACCTTCAACCTGCTCATGGCTAGATCACTCGGTTTCGGGTCTAATCCGACGAACTGAACGCCCTGTTCAGACTCGCTTTCGCTGCGCCTACACCTATCGGCTTAAGCTCGCTCGCCAGACTAAGTCGCTGACCCATTATACAAAAGGTACGCAGTCACCCAGGACAAACCTTGGGCTCCTACTGTTTGTAGGCATCCGGTTTCAGGTTCTCTTTCACTCCCCTTGTCGGGGTGCTTTTCACCTTTCCCTCACGGTACTGGTTCACTATCGGTCATGCACGAGTACTTAGGCTTGGAGGGTGGTCCCCCCAATTTCAGACAGGATTTCACGTGTCCCGCCCTACTCATGGACCATCTCAGACATTGCGCCTACGGGACTATCACCCACTCTTGTCAGGCTTTCCAACCTGTTCGGCTTCTTCTCAAGATGGTCACTGGCCTGGTCCGCGTTCGCTCGCCACTACTAACGGAGTCTCGGTTGATGTCCTTTCCTTCGGGTACTTAGATGTTTCAGTTCCCCGAGTTCGCTTCTAACCCCTATGTATTCGAAGGTTAGATACCTCGCTGTTGAACCTTGGTCACCGCAACACCACCGGACAGCTCATCGCCATCCAGTGCCGTTCCGATCTGACCAAGGCTCGGAGGTGGGTTGCCCCATTCGGAAATCCACGGATCAAAGCTTATTCGCAGCTCCCCATGGCTTATCGCAGCGTATCACGTCCTTCATCGCCTGTGCATGCCAAGGCATTCACCAGATGCCCTTAAGACACTTGATCGTTCTCATCGCCCATGATCATCAGTTCTCAGCTCCGCTCACGCCGATCGCCTATCGAGGCGATCGTCTGCGCGGGGCGCGCCGCACGAGCGGCGACGGCCGGTCGGCCTTGCGAACCCTCATCGGGTTCGGGGCGTCTCGTTCGTCATCGTCGGCTTTGCTGCTGAGAAGAGAGAGATGCTCATGTGCGCTTCATTCTCTTCGAGCCATGCAAACACCGGCCCGCGTGCAACGGGGATCGGCGTCCTGCAGCATGGCTCATGCCAATCCCACCCCGGCTAGAGGCGGAACTGGCGAAAGACCAGCTTCCAGAGACGAACCCCAAGGGCGGCGGTCAGGCACACCCATCCAACAGAAGCCCTCGTTTGACCCGGTCGGGCGATGAACCCTTCCAGCGAGGAACCTCGGACCAGTCCACCCGTGCGTTGCCGCCAGGTGACCCGTCAGGATCCGTCTTCTCTTCACATGTTCAAGAACGGGCGACACAACCAAAGCCGTGCCGCAAACTTTGCTTTCTTCCGAATGGTGGAGCTTGTCGGGTTCGAACCGACGACCCCCTGCTTGCAAAGCAGGTGCTCTCCCAGCTGAGCTAAAGCCCCTATTCGAGGACCAAACCGCAACCCTGGGAGGGACCCCCGGGTCCACCACGCCCCTTCCTCACGAAGAAGCATGGTGGGCCCGGGTAGATTCGAACTACCGACCTCACCCTTATCAGGGGTGCGCTCTAACCAACTGAGCTACGGGCCCGAACTCTCGTCCGTCATCGGCACCGCATCGCTCTATCAGCGCTGCGGCCACCACCACCATTCGAGGAAGAAAGAGAAACATGGGCGGCGATGCCGGCCATCACCCCAATCCCACAACCGAAGCTGCTTGGACAGGGCCTAGTCTATGTCGACAACAGCCTGACTGGCCGTCGTCTTGTTCTAAAACAGACCGATACGGTGGTCCCGGGCGCCGATCCGAGGATCGGGGGCCAAGAGGCCGTCAAAGGTCCATCCTTAGAAAGGAGGTGATCCAGCCGCAGGTTCCCCTACGGCTACCTTGTTACGACTTCACCCCAGTCGCTGACCCTACCGTGGTCGCCTGCCTCCCTCGCGGGTTAGCGCAACGCCTTCGGGTAGAACCAACTCCCATGGTGTGACGGGCGGTGTGTACAAGGCCCGGGAACGTATTCACCGTGGCATGCTGATCCACGATTACTAGCGATTCCAACTTCATGCACTCGAGTTGCAGAGTGCAATCCGAACTGAGACGGCTTTTGGGGATTAGCTCACCATCGCTGGCTGGCTGCCCACTGTCACCGCCATTGTAGCACGTGTGTAGCCCAGCCCGTAAGGGCCATGAGGACTTGACGTCATCCCCACCTTCCTCCGGCTTATCACCGGCAGTCCCCCTAGAGTGCCCAACCAAATGCTGGCAACTAGGGGCGAGGGTTGCGCTCGTTGCGGGACTTAACCCAACATCTCACGACACGAGCTGACGACAGCCATGCAGCACCTGTGTCCACGTCCCGAAGGAATGACCCCATCTCTGAGGACGTCGTGGCATGTCAAGGGCTGGTAAGGTTCTGCGCGTTGCTTCGAATTAAACCACATGCTCCACCGCTTGTGCGGGCCCCCGTCAATTCCTTTGAGTTTTAATCTTGCGACCGTACTCCCCAGGCGGGAAGCTTAATGCGTTGGCTGCGCCACCGAAAGGTAAACCCCCCGACGGCTAGCTTCCATCGTTTACGGCGTGGACTACCAGGGTATCTAATCCTGTTTGCTCCCCACGCTTTCGCACCTCAGCGTCAGTATCGGACCAGTGAGCCGCCTTCGCCACTGGTGTTCCTGCGAATATCTACGAATTTCACCTCTACACTCGCAATTCCACTCACCTCTTCCGAACTCAAGACACCCAGTATCAAAGGCCGTTCCGGGGTTGAGCCCCGGGATTTCACCCCTGACTTAAATGTCCGCCTACGTGCGCTTTACGCCCAGTAATTCCGAACAACGCTAGCCCCCTTCGTATTACCGCGGCTGCTGGCACGAAGTTAGCCGGGGCTTCTTCTCCGGGTACCGTCATTATCGTCCCCGGTGAAAGAGCTTTACAACCCTAGGGCCTTCATCACTCACGCGGCATGGCTGGATCAGGCTTGCGCCCATTGTCCAATATTCCCCACTGCTGCCTCCCGTAGGAGTTTGGGCCGTGTCTCAGTCCCAATGTGGCTGATCATCCTCTTAGACCAGCTACCGATCGTCGCCTTGGTAGGCCTTTACCCCACCAACTAGCTAATCGGACGCGGGCTCATCCTGAACCGATAAATCTTTGCCCCTCAGGGCACATGCGGTATTAATTCCAGTTTCCCGGAGCTATCCCGCAGTTCAGGGTAGATTCCCACGCGTTACTCACCCGTCTGCCACTCCCCTTGCGGGGCGTTCGACTTGCATGTGTTAAGCCTGCCGCCAGCGTTCGTTCTGAGCCAGGATCAAACTCTCAGGTTTGATAAGAGTTATCCCGACTTCAAGTCACTGTCTCAAAGCATCAACGAGAGTTTGTACCGGACAACACAAACCAGCCAGCCAGGCTCACGCCCAACCAGCCAGCAAACATGCCGTCCGCTCTCATCTCAACGAAACGTGTCTATCGTCGGTTCAGCTCTCGGACATAACCCAGGGCGAAAAGGATATCGCCCCAAGCCGTCCTCGGCCAACACCGCCGTCCACGTCTCTCTTTCTTCCGTTCTCTCTTCAATTCTCAAAGAACCCGGCAAACCACAACAGTCCGCCGCTCGGGTGACCAACCTGGCCAGCCACCCTTCAAGCATGCCAGAAGCAAACTCGAAAAAACTCGTCCGACACTCACAAGAGGCGCAAAACCGAGCCAGCCAGCCATCCCCTCCCAGAAATCCCGGAAGAACACAACCGCCAACCCAACTTCCCGGCAAACCAACCAGACCGCCTCAGCCGTCCAACCCGTCCGCCCCGGCGCCACCGCCGTCGTCGATGAGCGGCTTATAGGGGGCACACGCCGCGGCGGTCAATACAAAAAATTCGACCATTCGGGAAAAAGTGCAAATCCGAAGCCCGAACAACAGCTTGCACCGTCGCCAGACCGTCAGACAGTCGTCACGGGGGGCGTCGTTGCCGGTGTCTCCAACTTGGAAGCCTCGAGAATCTATCACCGTTCCATCCCCCGATGGAGGTGCGATCCCTGTTCGGGCTGCCTCTGCCAACGTCGCGAAGGAGCCTTTAGCCCTTCGGGACGGATCACGATCGTGCCGGCGGTTTTCCCGTCAGCTTCGATCGGCTATGACACCGCGCCATGACGATGCCTCGCCCCCTTGCTCCCTCGCAGCCGCTGCCGGACTACGAAACGCTCCTGCGTGAGGCGGGCGTGCGCATCACGCGGCCGCGTCGCACCATCATCGCTATCCTGCGCGAGCATCCCGATCACCCGGACGCGCTCGAGATCTTCCGCAGGGCGTCGGCGGTCGACCCGTCGATCTCCCTCTCCACCGTCTATCGCACGATGCGGCTTCTCGAGGAGAAGGGTGCGATCCACCGCCATGCCTTCGGCAACGGTCCTTCGCGCTTCGAGCAGGCCGACGGCGAGCACCACGACCATCTCATCGATCTCGACACGGGGGACGTGATCGAGTTCTCGTCGGAGCGGATCGAGGCGCTGCAGGACGAGGTCGCTCGGTCGCTCGGCTACGAGATCGTCTTCCACCGGCTGGAGCTCTACGGGCGCAAGCGCCGGCGGGATTGAGGGGAGAGTCCGCCCATCAGGCGGACCCTCCCGACGTGTCAGACCAGCTTGGCGTCGAGGCTGACCTCGATGGCGCCGAGCGCCTTGGAGATCGGGCAGCCGGCCTTCGCCTTCTCGGCGAGTTCCTTGAACTTGGCGTCCTCGATGCCCGGAACGCGGGCTTCCAGCGTGATCGCGGAGGACTTCACCTCGAAGCCGCCGTCGGCCTGCTCGACGGCGACCACGGCGCGCGCCTTCAGCTCGTCGGCCGGCGTGCCGTTCTCGGCGAGGAAGTGCGAGAGCTGCATGGCGAAGCAGCCGGCATGGGCCGCGGCCAGAAGCTCTTCCGGGTTGGTCCCCGACTTGCCGCTCTCGTCCTCGAAGCGGGCCTTGAAGGAATAGCCGTGATTGTCGAGGGCGCCGGACTGCGTGGTCAGCGACCCGCGACCGTCGGCGAGCGCGCCGTTCCAGATGGCGGTGGCATGGCGTTTCATGGATCAGTCTTCCCTTGTGCTCGGCCGCGCGATGCGGGGTGGGTGAATCCCTTGGCGTTTCGGGTTCCGGCGCATCGGCCGGACCGCTCGTCAGCGAAATGGGGGAAGGCCGGGCTTCGTCCAGCCGCAACGATGCCTTTACCAGGCTGCGTTCTGGTGGTTCCCTCCGGTCCGTCGCGCGAGATGCCGTCCAATGTCCGAACCCCTTCTGGTTTCCGCCACCACCCCGCTCCTCCAGCTGAAGGCCGCCTGGCTCGACCGGCTCGGCGTCGAGCGCCACGCCGGCCGCCTGACGATCGAAGCCTACGAGCGGGACGTGCGCCAGTTCTTCGGCTTTCTCGCGCGCTACCACGGTCGGCCAGCCGAGCCCGGCGACCTCGCCGCCCTGTCGGCGACCGACCTTCGCGCCTTTCTCGCCGAGCGGCGCCGCGAGGGGCTCGGGCCGCGCAGCCTGAACCGCATCCTGTCGGGCATCCGTTCCTTCGTGCGTCACCTGGAGCGCGAGGGCCTTGCCTCCTCGGCGGGACCCGCCGCGATGCGCGCGCCCAAGCAACCGAAGTCGCTGCCGCGGCCGCTGGCCGTCGTCGACGCGCTGGCGGTGACCGAGGAGGCGGGCGCCATGGCATCGAGCCCCTGGATCGCCGCGCGCAACGTCGCCGTCCTTACCCTCCTCTACGGCTGCGGCCTGCGCATTTCCGAGGCGCTGGCGTTGGAGGGCGATGCGCTCTGCGACCAGACGGCGCGCTCGATGACGATCCTCGGCAAGGGGCGGAAAGAACGCCTCGTGCCGCTCCTGCCGGCCGTCCTCGAGGCAGTGGCGGCCTATCGCCGGCTTTGTCCGTTCGATCTCGCCGCCGGCACGCCGCTGTTCCGCGGCGCGCGCGGCGGGCCGCTCCGGCCGCAGATCGTCCAGGCCGAGATGGCGCGGCTGCGCGGGCTTCTCGGGCTTCCCGCCTCGGCAACGCCGCATGCGCTGCGCCATTCCTTCGCGACGCATCTGCTGGCCAAGGGCGGCGACCTGCGCACCATCCAGGACCTCCTCGGCCACGCCTCGCTGTCCTCGACGCAGATCTACACCGCGGTCGACGGCGGGCGCCTCCTGCAGGCGTTTCAGACCGCCCATCCCCGCGCGCGCAGGGCCCGCGCCGGGTGACGCTTCCGCCGCGTGATCGTGCCTTTCAGCATTTCGTCGGATTCTTCGGGTAGTCAGGACGGGTCGTGGCGACAGGTCGTCGCCGCGGCGGCCGCCGGCCGGCCGATCCGCCCCACCCGCACGGGACAGCGAAGCTCGATGACGAAACGCCCGCCCCGCGGCCTCCTTCCGGCGATCCTGTCGGCACTGCCGCACCTCTTCCCGCTTCTCCTGTGCATCGCGCTCCTCCTGGCGGCCGCCGTCTCGGAAGCCGACGCCGCAGAACCCGCTCCCGAGGCTCCCGCCTGCCGGGAGGGCCGCAGCCTCGTGCCCGGTCTCGTCGCGAGCGGTGAGATGGCCGGGCCGGAGCGGGAGGCCGCCGCGATCGCGAACGGCGAGGGACGCCTCTTCCGGATCGAGCGCGAAGGGCTGAAGCCCTCGTTCCTCTTCGGCACCATGCACCTGTCCGACCCGCGCATCGTCGATCTGCCGGATGCGGCGGACCGTGCGCTCGACGGGTCCGACGGCGTCGTGATCGAGACCACCGACGTCCTCGACCCCGCGCGGATGGGCGCGACGCTCCTGTCGCGCGCCGATCTCACCACCCTGCCCGCCGGACAGACGCTGGCGGGCGTCGTCGGCGAGGACGGCATGGCGCGCATCGTGCCGGTTCTGGAAGCACGCGGCACGCCGGCGGCGACGATCGCCCGCCTCCAGCCCTGGTTCGTCGCCGCCGGCCTCCTGATGACCGACTGCGAGACGCAGCGCACGGCGAAGGGCGCGAAGGTGCTCGACGTCGCGATCGCCGAGCGGGCGGCAGCCGCAGCCAAGCCGCTCGACGGGCTCGAGACCGCTGCCGAGCAGCTTGAGGCGCTGGCCTCGATGCCGCTCGACCTCCAGGCTGACAATCTCGTCGCCAGCGTCGCGCTCGTCGACCGCATGCCGGACCTCTTCGAGACGATGATCGATCTCTACCTGAAGGGGCAGATCGCGCTGATCGGACCCGCCACGGAAAAGGCCCTGCCGTCCGGGACTGATGCGGCGACTTCGCTCGCCGTGACACAGGCCTTCGAGGATCGCGTCGTCCACCGCCGCAATGCGCTGATGGCCGAACGGCTCCAGCCGCTCCTCGCGAAGGGCGGGCGTTTCGTCGCAGTCGGTGCGCTGCATCTGCCCGGCGAAACCGGCCTCGTGGCGGCGCTGCGGCGCGCCGGATGGACCGTCACGCGCGCCGACTGACGCCCGCCGGCTCCGAGCCGGAGGAACGGGCCCACAATATCCGGCGTTCTCCCGACCTGATGGAAGCGCGCGCCGGCCGGCAGGTCCCGCCCGCGGCGCGCCCCGGTCCCGGAGAGCCGCCATGCGCCTTGCCCTGCCCCTCCTTGCCGTCCTTGCCCTATCCGGCTGCACCGCCGTCGACGGTCCGGCCTTCGACGGGCGGCCGACGGCGGCGCCGACGCTCGGCCTCGCGCCCGCGTCCTACCGCCCGCCGGTGCGGCGCGGCTGCGACAACTACGCCGACCAGACGGCCCGCAACACCTACGAGAACTTCGCAGACAACGAGGACGGCTTCGGCGCCAACGCGTTCGCGCGCACGCAGGCCGAGCGCGACGGCGCGCGCGCCTACCGCCGATGCGTCGAAGGGCGCCGTTCCTGACGATTTGGAAAGGTGACAGCCGTCCCGGATGGGTTCACACTCCTGTCGTCAACCATCTCGGGAGGATGAACGGATGTCGCGATACCGGATCGAAACGGGACGGGTGGACGGGTCGGCCTGGGTGCCGGGACCGTTCCACGACGCCCTGAACGCGGTGACCGACGAACAGGCCGTGGGCGCGGTGCGCGAGGTGCTGACGCGCTCGGGCTTTGCCGACGAATGGGGCGACCACGCCCGCGTCCTCGACGGCGAGCGGCGCGAAGTGGCCCGCCTGCCCCTCGACCGCGGCTTCTGGGCCGGCGGAAACGCCTGACACTCTGACATGAAAAGGGGCGGCGCACGGGATGCGCCGCCCCTTTCATCATCTGCGAGGCCCGTCGATCAGACGTGGATCGGCTTGGCGAAGGCCGCAAACGCCGCCTCGCGCACGGCTTCCGACAGGGTCGGATGGGCGTGGCAGGTGCGCGCGAGGTCCTCGGCGGAGCCGCCGAACTCCATCAGCACGGAAATCTCGGCGATCATGTCGCCGGCACCGAAGCCGACGATGTGGCCGCCCAGCACCTTGTCGGTGCGCGCATCGGTCAGCACCTTCACGAAGCCGTCGGTGTGGAGCATGGCGCGTGCACGCCCGTTCGCCATCACCGGGAACTTGCCGACCTTGTAGTCCAGCCCTTCCGCCTTCAGCTCCTCCTCGGTCTTGCCGACGGAGGCGATCTCGGGCGAGGTGTAGACCACCGACGGGATGACGCCGTAGTTCACGTGGCCCTTCTGGCCGGCGAGGATCTCGGCGAGCGCGATGCCCTCGTCCTCGGCCTTGTGCGCCAGCATCGGGCCCTTCACCACGTCGCCGATCGCGTAGATGCCGGGCACGTTCGTCTGGTAGTGCGCGTCGATCTCGATGCGGCCGGCCTTGTCGCGCGTCACGCCCGCCTCGTCGAGGCCGAGCCCGTCGGTGAAGGGGCGGCGGCCGGTCGCGACCAGCACCACCTCGGCCTCCAGCGTCTCGGCGGCGCCGCCCTTGGCGGGCTTGAACGTCACGGAAGCACCCGATCCCGTCTTCTCCACCGCCGTCACCTTGGCGCCGAGCTTGAAGGTGAAGCCCTGCTTGACGAGAAGCTTCTGGAACTGGGCGGACACTTCGCCGTCCATCGGCCCGAGGATCTTGTCAAGATACTCGACCACGGTCACGCGCGCCCCGAGGCGCGACCAGACCGAGCCCAGCTCGAGCCCGATCACGCCGCCGCCGACGACCACCATCGAGGCGGGCACCTTGGCGAGCGCGATCGCGTGGTCGGAGGAGACGATCGTCTCGCCGTCGAAGGCGACGCTGACGCCCGGAATGCCCGCGACCTCCGAGCCCGTGGCGATGCAGATCGCCTTGGTCTGGAGCGTCCGCTTGGCGCCGTCCGGCCCGGTCACCTCGACCTCGCCCGCCTTGACGATGCGGCCCGTCCCGGTGACGCCCTCGATCTTGTTCTTGCGGAACAGGAAGGCAACGCCGTCGACATTGGCCTTCACCGTCTTGTCCTTGTGGCTGAGCATCGTCGGCAGATCGAGCTCAGGCGCCACCTTGATGCCGAGGTCGGCGAAGGAGTGGTTGGCTTCCGCAAACATCTCGGAGGCGTGGAGGAGGGCCTTCGAGGGGATGCAGCCGACGTTGAGGCAGGTGCCGCCGTAGGTCTGGCGCTTCTCCACCACGGCGACCTTCAGGCCGAGCTGCGCGGCCTTGATGGCACCGACATAGCCGCCGGGGCCGGAGCCGATGACGACGAGATCG
Organism: Aureimonas phyllosphaerae; assembly: GCF_047943035.1. Classification (NCBI taxonomy): domain Bacteria; kingdom Pseudomonadati; phylum Pseudomonadota; class Alphaproteobacteria; order Hyphomicrobiales; family Aurantimonadaceae; genus Aureimonas; species Aureimonas phyllosphaerae. The sequence continues at coordinate 727,664 of NZ_CP181348.1, forward strand.
AAGGAGGTGGTGTCGGACATGGGTTGGTTCCGGTCGTTGGATGTCTAGAGGAAGCGGATCAGCATCAGGAGGAGGCCGAGCATCGAGAGGACCCATACCAGGCTGCGGACGTAGGGCACGCCCTTGAGGTAGAGGGGCACGTAGGCGATGCGGGCGACGAACCAGAGCCCAGCGCCCCATTCGCCGATGCCGCCCGTGCGCCCCGATAGGGCAAGGCCAAGGGCGAGCGCCACGAAGGCGGGGTAGGTTTCCTGAAAGTTGGCGAGGTTGCGCGTCGCGCGCCCGGCCATGGTGCCGAGCGGCTTGGCCTCGCCGTCGCGCGGGCCGGCGTTCCAGTCGCGGCCGCGCTCGCGCGTGACGAAGTGCCCCTGCAGCATGATCTGCACGACGAGAAGCACGACGGACCAGCCGAGAAGGGTGAGTTCGAGGGGAAGCGACGTCATCGGGACCGGACCTTTGCCTGGAGACGCCTTGCGCCTCTCTCGCCCGAGGACTTGGGACGCGCGAGCGCGAAGGAAACCGGGGCGGTCATGGCGTCGCCCCCGTGTCGCAGCGCCCCGTCGCGGCATCGAAGCTCTCGTCGACGGCGGCGAGGCGTGCGCCCGAGATCCCCATCGGTCGGAAGGGCGGCTCGCCTTGCGCCGCCGGCTGGACGAGGCGCAGCTCGTAGCAGCCCGCAAAGACGCGCGTTCCCGACGCGGTCTCGGCCTCCACGACCGCGGGAAGGCGGTAATAGGTCGAACCCGCCGCGCCCTCGCCGGTCGCGGTCCCGAGCTTCAGCCGGACATGGGGCGTGTCGGCATAGCCGGCGGCGAACGCGTCGAAGGGTTTGGCGGCCTCCTCGCGGAAATACGACCAGGCGCGCAGGTATTCCTGCCGTTCGATAGCGTTGTAGAGCGATCCGACCACCGCTTCGGGCGTCGAGCGGTCGTCGCGATAGGCCGGCGGCTCGGCCGCCGCCGCCACGCCGCCGGTCGCCAGCACCAGGGCGAGCACCCCGCGCCCCGTCACGGCAGGATCGCCCGCGCGCCGGACACGTCGAGGATCGCGCCGGTGGAATAGCTCGCCTCGTCGGACGCCAGCCACAGGATCGCGCGTGCCACCTCCTCGGCGCTGCCCGGCCGGCGCATCGGAAGGTCGGGCGTCATCCGCGCGACGCGGTCCGGCTGGCCGCCGGAGGCGTGGATGTCGGTCTCGATGATGCCGGGGCGCACCGCACAGACACGTACGCCCTCCGCCGCGACCTCCTTGGCGAGGCCGACCGTGAACGTGTCGATCGCGCCCTTGGCGCTGGCATAATCGACGAACTGGCCGGGCGAGCCGAGCTTGGCGGCGGCCGAGGAGAGATTGACGATCACGCCCCCCTGCCCGCCGCGCGCGGTTGACAGGCGACGCACCGCCTCGCGGGCACAGAGGAACGAGCCGATCGTGTTGATGCGGAACATGCGCTCGAGCCGCGCGAGGTCCATGTCGGCGACCGCTGATGGCTGGTCGACGACCCCGGCATTGTTGACCAGCACTGCGAGACGACCCATCCGGTCGGCCGCCTCGAAGATGCCGAGGATATCGGCTTCCGACCCGACGTCGCCGCGCACCGTCTCGGCCTGCCCGCCGGCGGCTCTGATGTCGCCGGCCACGGCCTCGGCCGCGTCCGCGTTGGCTGCATAGTTCACCAGCACCGCATAGCCGGCGGCCCCGGCGAGACGCGCGGTCGCCGCGCCGATCCCGCGCGAGCCACCGGTGACGATCATCACGCGGTCAGACATCGGGGCGCTCCTGGCTCGAGGCGTTCGGGACGGGACACCGGACGGGGTCCCGAAACCGGTCGAAGGTTGGTGCCGACCTGTTCCACGTGAAACAGTGGCAGCGGCGCGGCCCGGCGGTGGTTCCCGTCCGGCCCGAACCCGGCGCCGCCGGTTTCGGGGGCGACGCCGGGTATTCGAAGGTCTTAGAGGTCGAGGACGAGACGCTCCGGATCCTCCAGCGAGTCCTTGACCCGCACGAGGAAGGTCACGGCTTCCTTGCCGTCGACGATCCGGTGATCGTAGGACAGCGCCAGATACATCATCGGCCGGATCACGATCTGGCCGCCGACCACCATCGGGCGCTCCTGGATCTTGTGCATGCCGAGGATGCCCGACTGCGGGGCGTTCAGGATCGGCGTCGACATCAGCGAACCGTAGACGCCGCCGTTGGTGATCGTGAAGGTGCCGCCCTGCATGTCGGCCATGGTCAGCTGGTTGTCGCGCGCCGCCTTGGCGAGGCGCCCGAGTTCCTTCTCGACTTCGGCGATCGACATCTGGTCGGCGTCACGGATGACCGGGACGACGAGGCCCTTGTCGGTGCCGACCGCCATGCCGACGTGGGCGTAGTTCTTGTAGATGATGTCGGTGCCGTCGATCTCGGCGTTCACCGCCGGGATCTCCTTCAGGGCATGCGTCACCGCCTTCGTGAAGAAGCCCATGAAGCCGAGCTTCACGCCGTGCTTCTTCTCGAAGATGTCCTTGTACTTGGAGCGCAGCGACATCACCGCCGACATGTCCACCTCGTTGAAGGTGGTCAGCATCGCTGCCGTGTCCTGTGCGTCCTTGAGGCGGCGCGCGATGGTCTGGCGGAGCTTGGTCATCCGCACGCGTTCCTCGCGCGACGCGTCGTCGGCGGAGGAGGCCGGACGCGGGGCGGCCGGCGCCTTGGCCTGCGCGGGGGCGGTCGAGGGACCTCGAGCGATCGCGTCGATGACGTCGCCCTTCAGCACCTGGCCGCGCTTGCCGGACCCCTCGACGTCGGACGCCGACAGGTTCTTCTCGGCCATCAGCTTGGCGGCCGAGGGGGCGGGCTGCGTGTCGCCGTGCGCGCCGCCGCCGGCGGGCGCGGCCGGCGCCGTGGAGGCGTTGCCGTAGCCCTGCGTCGCCGCGGGCTCGGGCGCCTTCGGCGCGTCGGCCTTGGGCGCCTCTGACTTCGGCGCCGACGCGCCGGCGGAACCCGCCTCGCCGATCACCGCGATCAGCGCACCGACCTCGACCGTCTCGCCTTCCTTGACGAGGATCTCCGACAGGACGCCGGCGGCCGGCGCCGGTACCTCGACCGTGACCTTGTCGGTCTCGAGCTCGGCGATCGTCTCGTCCTGCGCGACGGTGTCGCCCGCCTTCTTGAACCACTGGCCGATCGTGGCCTCGGTGACGGATTCGCCAAGGGTCGGGACTTTGACTTCGGTGCTCATCTTAGAAGATCTCATCGGAAAGGGTGTGGCGAGGGCGGGCGGGAGACAGCGGCCCTCAGGCCGCCGTGGTTCCCAGCGCTTCCTCCAGGAAGGCTTCGAGTTGGGCCATGTGCTTCGACATCGTGCCGACGGCCGGCGAGGCGGCCGCCTGGCGTCCGGCATAGCGGGCGCGGCGCTTGGTCTCGCCGATGCGGTCGAGCACCCATTCGAGATAGGGCTCGATGAAGCTCCAGGCGCCCATGTTCTTCGGCTCCTCCTGGCACCAGACGATCTCGGCCTGTTTGAAGCGCGACAGCTCGTTGATCAGGGCTTTCGCCGGGAACGGATAGAGCTGCTCGACGCGCAGGAGGTAGATGTCGTCGATGCCCCGCTTCTCGCGCTCCTCCAGAAGGTCGTAATAGACCTTGCCGGTGCACAGGACGACGCGGCGGATGTCCTTGTCCTTCTTCAGCTTCACCGTCACCGAGTTCGGCTTCATCTCGGCGTCGTCCCACAGCAGGCGGTGGAACGTCGTGTCGCCCGCCAGTTCCGAGAGGTCGGACGTCGCGCGCTTGTGGCGCAGGAGCGATTTGGGCGTCATCAGGATCAGCGGCTTGCGGAAGTCGCGCTTCATCTGCCGGCGCAGGATGTGGAAGTAGTTCGCCGGCGTCGTGACGTTGGCGACCTGCATGTTGTCCTGCGCGCACTGCTGCAGGAAGCGTTCGAGGCGTGCGGAGGAGTGCTCTGGCCCCTGGCCCTCGTAGCCGTGCGGCAGCAGCATCACGAGGCCCGACATGCGCAGCCACTTGGCTTCTCCGCTCGAGATGAACTGGTCGATCACGACCTGCGCGCCGTTCACGAAGTCGCCGAACTGGGCTTCCCAGAGCGTCAGCGCGTTCGGCTCGGCGAGCGAGTAGCCGTATTCGAAGCCGAGCACGGCCTCTTCCGAGAGCATCGAGTTGATGACCTCGTAGTTCGCCTGGCCCTTCACGAGGTGGGACAGCGGAATGTAGCGGCTCTCGTCGCGCTGGTCGTAGAGGACCGAGTGGCGCTGCGAGAACGTGCCGCGCTCCGAATCCTGACCCGACAGGCGGATCGGCGTGCCTTCGGCGAGCAGCGAGGCGAAGGCCAGTGCCTCGCCGGTTGCCCAGTCGAGGTTCTCGCCGGTCTCGATCGCCTTGGCGCGGTTGTCGAGGAAGCGGCCGATGGTCTTGTGGACCTCGAAGCCCTCCGGCACCTCGGTGAGCTTGGCGCCCAGTTCCTTCAGCGTCTTCACCGGCACCCCGGTCGTGCCGCGGCGCTGCTCGTCCTCGTCGTCGGCGCGGCGAAGGCCCGACCACGCACCGTCCAGCCAGTCGGCCTTGTTCGGGTTGTAGCTCTGGCCCGCCTCGTACTCGCCTTCCAGCTGCGTGCGGAACTCGGCCTTGCGCGCCTCGACGTCGCCGTCCGACAGGACGCCGGCCTCGACGAGCTTCCGGGCGTAGATCTCGAGCGTCGTCTTATGCTCGCGGATCTTGCGATACATGATCGGCTGCGTGAAGCCGGGCTCGTCGCCCTCGTTATGGCCGAAGCGGCGATAGCAGAACATGTCGACCACCACCGGCTTGTGGAAGGTCTGCCGGTACTCGATCGCGATCTTGGCCGCATAGGTCACGGCTTCCGGATCGTCGCCGTTGACGTGGAAGATCGGGGCCTCGACCATCTTCGCCACATCGGACGGATAGGGCGACGAGCGCGAGAAGCGCGGATTGGTGGTGAAGCCGATCTGGTTGTTGATGATGAAGTGCAGGGTGCCGCCGACGCGGTGGCCCTTGAGGCCCGACAGGCCGAAGCACTCGGCGACAACGCCCTGGCCCGCGAAGGCCGCATCGCCGTGGATGAGGAGCGGCAGCACCTGATTGCGCACCTCCTGCGGCACCACCTCGGTGCGGGTGCGGCCGCCGCCGAGCTGGTCCTGCTTGGCGCGCGCCTTGCCCATCACGACCGGGTTGACGATCTCCAGATGCGAAGGGTTGGCCGTCAGCGACAGATGGACCGAGTTGTTGTCGAACTCGCGGTCCGCCGAGGCGCCCAGGTGATACTTGACGTCGCCCGAGCCCTCGACGTCCTCGGGCTTGTAGGAGCCGCCCTTGAACTCGTGGAAGATCGCGCGGCGCGGCTTGCCCATGACCTGGGCAAGCACGTTGAGGCGACCGCGATGGGCCATGCCCAGCACGATCTCCTTCAGGCCCATCTGGCCGCCGCGCTTGATGATCTGCTCGAGCGCGGGGATCAGCGCCTCGCCGCCGTCGAGGCCGAAGCGCTTGGTGCCCTTGTACTTGACGTCCAGGAACTTCTCGAAGCCTTCCGCCTCGATCAGCTTGTTGAGGATGGCGCGCTTGCCCTGGTCGGTGAACTCGACGCCCTTGCCCGCGCCCTCCATGCGCTCCTGGATCCACTGCTTTTCCAGCGGATTGGAGATGTGCATGAACTCGACGCCGACGGTGCCGCAATAGGTGCGCTTGAGGATGTCGACCATCTGGCGGACGGTCGCGAACTCCATGCCGAGCACGTTGTCGATGAAGATGCGGCGGTCGAGATCGGCCTCGGTGAAGCCGTAGTTCTCAGGAGAGAGCTCGTGATAGTCGTCTTCCGGCGCGGCAAGGCCGAGCGGGTCGAGCTTGGCGTGGAGATGGCCGCGCACCCGGTAGGCGCGGATCAGCATCAGGGCGCGCACCGAATCGCGCGTCGCCTGCAGGATCGCGGCCTCGGAGGGCGCCTCGCCCTTCGGCGCCGCGGCGCTCGCCTTGTCGCGCAGCTTCTTCTCGACGCGGATCTCCGCCTCGCCCCAGTTGCCGTCGAGGGCGGCGACGAGCTCGCCGTTCGGCGTCACCGGCCAGTTGGGCTTCGTCCAGGACGGGCCTTCCGCGTTCTTGACGACGGTCGCCTTGTCGTCGGCGACCTGGCCGAAGAACTCGCGCCATTCGGCGGCCACCGAGGACGGGTCGCGCTCGTAGGCGGCGGCCAGCGTCTCGATGTAGTCGGCATTGCCGCCATAGAGGAAGGAGGTCGCCGCGAAGGTCTCGTTCGCCGGATTGCGTGCCATGATGATGACAAAGCGGCCCCCGCTTCTTCAGCGAACGCCGTCTCCCTGAAAGATGATCGGAGGCGGAAGGCCAAGGGCCTCCGCCGCTCACTCGAACGCGTTCGGCTGAAAGGTCGCCCGCCGGGTCGAGACCCGAGGAGCGGCCGCGCGGGCCGAAACGCCGCGCGGCTGGCTTCACGTATCATTCCGGCCAGATAGGGGCGCGACGGTTAAAAATCGAATGACCGCCCCGATCCGGCTCGCCGGTCTTCAGCCCTTGAGGACCTCGACCAGCGTCTTGCCGAGGCGCGCCGGGGACGGCGAGACGCGGATGCCCGCCGCTTCCATCGCCGCGATCTTGGATTCCGCGTCGCCCTTGCCGCCCGAGACCACCGCGCCGGCGTGGCCCATGGTGCGACCCTTGGGGGCCGTGCGACCCGCGATGAAGCCGGCCATGGGCTTCTTGCGGCCGCGCTTGGCCTCGTCGATCAGGAACTGGGCGGCGTCCTCCTCGGCTGAGCCGCCGATCTCGCCGATCATGATGATCGATTTCGTCTCGTCGTCGGCGAGGAACATCTCGAGGACGTCGATGAACTCGGTGCCCTTGACCGGATCGCCGCCGATGCCGACCGCGGTCGTCTGGCCGAGACCCTCGTTCGTGGTCTGGAACACCGCCTCGTAGGTCAGGGTGCCGGAGCGCGAGACGATGCCGACATTGCCCTTCTTGAAGATCGAGCCCGGCATGATGCCGATCTTGCACTCGTCCGGCGTCATGATGCCGGGGCAGTTGGGGCCGAGAAGGCGCGACTTGGACTTTTCGAGGCGGGCCTTCACGCGCACCATGTCGAGGACGGGAATGCCTTCGGTAATGCAGGTGATGAAGGGGATCTCGGCCTCGATCGCCTCGATGATGGCGTCGGCGGCGCCGGCCGGCGGCACGTAGATCACGGAGGCGTTGGCGCCCGTAGCGTCGCGCGCTTCGGCGACCGTGGCGTAGATCGGCAGGCTCTCGCCCTTCGAGCCGGTCCAGGTCTCACCGCCCTTCTTGGGGTGGATGCCGGCGACCATCTGCGTGCCGTGATAGGCGAGCGCCTGTTCCGTGTGGAACGTGCCGGTCTTGCCGGTCAGGCCCTGCACGATGATCTTGGTGTTCTTGTCGACGAGGATGGACATGTGGTGCGCGGGGCTCCCAGCGAAGGTTCGGCACACTCGGGCGAGGTGCTGCCGAATTCAAGTTGAAACCGAGGGTCAAACCCTTCGGCTCGATGACAAATTCAGTTCCAGCTCCGACGAAGCTGGCGAGATCGACCGGGTCGGCGCTCCATCATCGACCCTGCGAAGAGCGCGAGGCTGAGGAGCGCGGTCGCCCAGATGAAGACCCACGCCATGAAGATCGCGAGCCCGGCCGGGCCATCGACATCCAAACTTTGTATCCAAGTCTGAAAGCAGATCGGCCCTAGAATGTTGCCGGCGACGAAGGTGCCGCCGACCAAGGTTCTGCCGTGGGGAACGAAGCGACCCAGCGCCATGAGAGCGCGACAGGTCAGGACGAGGACCAAGGCTGCCAGCGCAGCGGCGAGAATGGACGGAACCGATAGGATCAGAAGTTCCATTCCGCCGGCGCCGTCGGTTACTTGACCGCCGCGACGATCTTCTGCGCGGCGTCGTCGAGGTCGTCCGCCGCCGTGATGGCGAGGCCCGACTCGTTGAGGATCTTCTTGCCGAGCTCGACATTCGTGCCCTCGAGGCGCACGACGAGCGGCACCTTTAGGCCGACTTCCTTCACCGCCGCGACGACGCCCTCGGCGATCACGTCGCACTTCATGATGCCGCCGAAGATGTTGACGAGGATGCCCTGCACCGCCGGGTCCGCCGTGATGATCTTGAAGGCCGCCGCGACCTTCTCCTTCGACGCGCCGCCGCCGACGTCGCAGAAGTTCGCCGGCTCCTTGCCGTAGAGCTTGATGATGTCCATCGTCGCCATGGCGAGACCGGCGCCGTTCACCATGCAGCCGATGTTGCCGTCGAGCGCGACATAGGCGAGGTCCCAGGCCGAGGCCTCGATCTCCTTGGCGTCCTCTTCGGTCTCGTCGCGAAGCGCCTTCATGTCATCGTGGCGGAACAGCGCGTTGCCGTCGAACGAGACCTTGGCGTCGAGGACGCGCAGGTGGCCGTCGGTCATGACGATGAGCGGGTTCACCTCGAGGAGCGCCATGTCCTTCTCGGTGAAGGCCTTGTAGAGCGCCGGGAACAGGGACTTGGCGTCCTCGCGGGCCGCACCCTCGAGGCCGTAGGCGTCCGAGATCTTGGCGACGTCCGCGTCGGTGACGCCCGTCTCCGGGTCGATCGCGACGGTGATGATCTTCTCCGGCGTGTCGTGGGCGACCGCCTCGATGTCCATGCCGCCCTCGGTGGAGACGACGAAGGCGACGCGCCCGACCGAGCGGTCGACGAGGAGCGAGCAGTAGAGTTCGAGGGCGATGTCAGCGCCGTCCTCGATGTAGAGGCGGTTCACCTGCTTGCCGGCGTCGCCCGTCTGGGCGGTGACGAGCGTGTTGCCGAGCATCTCCGTCGCGTGCGCGACAGCCTCTTCCACGGACTTGGCGAGGCGCACGCCGCCCTTGGCGTCCGCGCCGAGCTCCTTGAACTTGCCCTTGCCGCGGCCGCCCGCATGGATCTGCGACTTCACGACATAGAGCGGACCGGGAAGCTGCCGGGCGGCGGCCTCGGCTTCGGACGCGCTGGTGATCGCGACGCCCGAGGCGACCGGGGCGCCGAAGCCCTTGAGGACCTGCTTGGCCTGGTATTCGTGGATGTTCATGAAAGCTTCCCGTTGCGGATGGCTGCGAGGGACGAAGGAGACGAGGTCGGGGCGCCCGGACCGCCCGCCCACGCGCCCGGCCCGGCGACGCGCCGCGGAGCGGTGGAAAATTGGGGAGGTCTCGTCATCGGACGCCCTTCGGGTTCCTGAATGCGGCCCGCATTCCCGGGGGCCGGGCAGGCCGGTCGATGCGACCGTCACGGCAGCCGGGACGGACGCGCCTTCTGGTCCTGCGTCGGGCAGGGGGATACTCCGTGCGGGCGACGGGTGCAATGGCCGCAGCGCAGCGCAAGGGAATTCAACCGGTTAGGCTATATGGGGCTTACGTAAGCGTCATTCGTTTCCCGGCATGATTCCAACGACGTGGCCGCTTGCGGCCTTGTCGGAAAATTTTCATGCGCGATCGACGTCTCCTGAGCGTTCCGCACCGCTCCGCCGCCGTTCGGCCTCCGCGAGATAGGCGTCGGAGCGCATCTCGATCAGGCGCGACACCGTACGGTCGAACTCGAACGCCTCCGTGCCGCTCGGGGCGCGGTAGAGCGCGTCGGCGGGCGCTGCGGCCGAGACGACCACCCGGCGATGGGCGTCATAGAGCGTGTCGATCAGGAGGATGAAGCGCTTGGCCTCGTTGCGCTCGGCTGCCGCCATCACCGGCACGCCGTCGACCATCACCGTATGGTAGCGCGCGGCAATCGCCAAGAAGTCGGCGGCACCGAGGGGCCTGGAGCAGAGGTCGGCGAAGGCGAAGCGCGCGGCGCCCCCGCCCGTCCGCGGCACGGCGATCGAGCGTCCGCGGAACGGCAGGCTTTCCGGAGCCTCCGGCGCGGGTCCGAGGATCGAGTGCCACAGCCCGTCCATCCGCCGGTCCGTCTCGGGGCCGAGCGGCGTGAGGTAGAGGTCGCCCGCCCCGATCGTCTCCATCCGGTAGTCGGTCGGCGCGTCAAGGAAGAGAATGTCGGTGTGCGCCTTCAATGTCTCGACGAAGGGCAGGAACAGCGGCCGGTTCAGCCCGTCGCGGTAGAGATCGTCCGGCGCGACGTTGGAGGTCGCGACCAGCGTCAGCCCGCGGGCGAAGAGCGCGTCGAAGAGGCGCGACAGGATCATCGCGTCGGCGATGTCGGTCACGGTGAACTCGTCGAAGCACAGGAGACGCGTCTCGGCCGCCACGGCCTCGGCCACCGGCGGGATCGGGTCGTCGCCCCTCGCCTCGCCCGCCCTCACCGCCGCGCGGTGCGCGTTGATGCGCCCGTGCATCTCGGCCATGAACTCGTGGAAGTGGAGGCGTCGCTTGCCCTCCACCGACGCCGTCTGGAAGAACAGGTCCATCAGCATGGACTTGCCGCGCCCGACCGAGCCGTAGATGTAGACGCCGCGCGGGGCGGCGGGGCGCTCGCGCCGGCCGAACAGCCAGCCGAGCGCGCTCGACTTCACCGGCAGCGCTGCGGCCTTCAATTCGCGCCCCAGCCGGTCGAGGCGGTCGGCGACACCGGCCTGGACAGCGTCCTCGCGCAAGGACCCGGCCGCCACGCGCCGCGCGAGTTCGGCCCGCACGGGACCGCGCTCGCCCCCGACGGAGCCGTAGCCTTGGTGCGGCATGATCTTGGACCTTCCGGGACGATGGGCCCCGGGCGTCCCTCGTCACCGACGGAACGACGGGCGACGCGGGCGTCGCCGAAGGGGCTCCGGCGGTGCCGCGCGAAACCATCCGCGCGGCACGCTTGCCTGATGCGCTTAGCGGTAGAGGCTGACCGACTGGCCGCCGCTGGTGGTGCCCTCGTAGCGGGTGCCGCCGGTGTTGTTGAGGGTCGCGACGGTGGAGCCGCCCGAATCCTTCAGCACCACCTGGCTGCCCGAGACGTCCCAGGCCGACACGTCGGCGACTTGGCCGGGGCAGCCGCGCGAGGCGGCGCGGTAGCCGCCCGTCCACTGCGTCAGCGCCATGAAGATCTGGCAGTTGCCGCCGCCCGACGACACGCGCCAGGCGCCGACCAGCCCTTCGCGCGTCACCGGCGCGGCCGAGGCGGTCTGGGTCGGGGCGGGCGTCTGCGCGGCGGCCGACGCGTCGGCCGTCGGGGTGACGGGCGCCGGGGTCACGGGCGCGGCCGGCGGCGGGGGCGGCGGCGGCAGCTGGTTGGAATAGACCTGGCCGGTCGGGGCCGCACGCAGGGGAGCCGGGCTGCGGACATTGCTGCCGCCGCCGAAGCTCGGGCCCGCCGACTGGCAGCCGGCAAGCGCCAGCACGGCCGCAAGGCCGAAGCCCATCCTGATCATCTGGGTCATCCCCGTTCCCCGTCGTTGGTTGTCGCGCGAGATCGCGCCGTCCGCATCACCGGCTGTAGAAAGGGTGTTTACCATGTTTCGCAAGCGAAGCGCCCGCAAATCCGGTTGCCGTCCCCAACGCTGTGTCCGCCGTGCAACGCCGATCGCAGCCTGCCGGAACGGACGGGGGCGAAAGAATGTTTCCCTTATCGATCGCACCGCAGCACGGGCATACTTCGGCGTGCGCGCCGTCATGCCCTAGATGAGGGTCCTTCCCGCACGCCCGTCCCACGGCATGCGCTTCCTCTCGGAGTTTCCCGATGGCCGCCCCCGCTGCCGCCGCCCCGTCCCGGCCGAAAAAGCCGCTCTGGACGAATTTCGGCTTCCAGATCCTCGTCGCGCTCGTGCTCGGCATCGTGCTCGGCCTCGTCGCCCGCTCCATGGGGCCCGGCGCGGACGGGCCGAACTGGCTGACGCAGACCCTCTCGACCGTCGGCTCGTCCTTCGTCTCCCTTCTGCGGACCGTGGTGCCGGTGCTCGTCTTCACCGCGATCGTCGCCTCGATCGCCAACCTGCGCGCGCTCGACAACGCCGCGCGCCTCGTCTGGCAGACGCTTCTCTGGTTCGCGATCACCGCCTTCATCGCGGTCCTCATCGGCATCGCGCTCGGGCTGATCTTCCAACCGGGCCTCGGCACGTCGGTGGCGCGCGAGGCGGCCGCCGCGCCGGCGCGCTCGGGGTCCTGGCTCGATTTCCTCACCGGGCTGATCCCGTCCAACATCCTCGGCCTTCAGGCATCCACCAGTCTTCGCGAGGGCGGTGCCTCGACCAGCCTCAACTTCAACGTCCTCCAGATCCTGGTGATCTCGATCGCGGTCGGCGTCGCGGCGCTGAAGGTCGGCGAGGCCGCCGAGCCCTTCCTCGCCTTCAACCGCTCGTTCCTGAAGATCGTCCACAAGGTGCTCTGGTGGATCATCCGCCTGACGCCGATCGCGACCGTCGGTCTCCTCGGCAACGCGGTCGCGGTCTACGGCTGGGAGACGCTCGCACAGCTCGGCACGTTTGCCGCCGCGATCTATGTCGGCCTCGCGCTGGTGCTCTTCGTGGTCTACCCGACGCTTCTCCTCGCGCACGGCCTCAGCCCGTTGCGCTACTTCCAGGGCGCCTGGCCGGCGATCCAGTTCGCCTTCGTGTCGCGCTCCTCGATCGGCACGATGCCGATCACCGAGCGGGTGACGGAAAAGAGCCTCGGCGTGCCGCGCGAGTATTCGAGCTTCGCGGTGCCGCTCGGCTCGACCACCAAGATGGACGGCTGCGCCTCGATCTACCCGGCGATCTCGGCGATCTTCGTCGCCCAGTTCTTCGGCGTGCCGCTCGGGATCGAGGACTATCTCCTGATCGTCTTCGTCGCGGTCGTCGGCTCGGCGGCAACCGCCGGCCTCACCGGCGCGACCGTCATGCTGACGCTGACGCTCTCGACCCTCGGCCTGCCGCTCGAGGGCGTCGGGCTGCTTTTGGCCATCGACCCGATCCTCGACATGGGCCGCACGGCCGTCAACGTCGCGGGACAGGCGCTGGTGCCGACCATCGTCGCCAAGCGCCAGGGCATCCTCGACGAGGCCGCCTTCAACCGCGCCGGATCGATCGAGGCGCTCGACGCCGGCCCGGTGCCGGCGGAGTAAGGCTCCGGCCCCCCGGCGGCCTCAGGCTGCCGGGGGCCTTCCGTCATCGGAGCGCCGCTCAGATCACGGCGTCTTCCACGTCGACCAGCGGGCGCTGGAAGTCGCCGGTCTCGGCGTCCATCGCCCAGAGCTCGGCGGTCGAAATGTCGAACCAGGCGCCGTAAAGGTTGAGCTCGCCCGCCCGCTCGCGCGCGGCGATGTAGGGGAAGGAGCGAAGGTTGGCGATCGAGGTGCGGATCGAGATCCGCTCCAGCGCGGTCTGCCGCTCGCCCGACGTCATCAGCTCGTTGGCCGCCACCGTCTCGGCCACCGGCTGCAGGATGCTCATCCACTTGCCGATGAAGTCGCCGGGCGAGAGCGGCTCGGCACCGGTGGTCAGCGCCGCCTTGATGCCGCCGCAGCGACCGTGGCCCATCACCACGATGTTCTTCACCTTCAGCGCCTGCACCGCGAATTCCAGCGCGGCGGACGTGCCGTGGAACTCGCCGTCCGGGTTGTAGGGCGGCACGAGGTTGGCGACGTTGCGCACCACGAAGAGCTCGCCGGCGCCGGCACCGAAGATCGTCTCGGGCGCGGCGCGCGAGTCGCAACAGGCGATGACCATGGTCTCCGGCGTCTGGCCGTCGCGCGCCAGCGCCCGGTAGGTCTGCGTTTCCTGGAGATAGCGGCCCTGCACGAAACTGCGGTAGCCGGACACGAGGGCATCGGGGAGAAGGGTCATCGTCGCTCCGTCGCTGGTTCGGATCGCTTCTAGACCAGTTTCTTCCGCGCTGCACAGGGGGTCGCGCGGCAGCCAGATCGCGACGGGAAGGCCGTGCGCGTCGCGCTCCGGCGGGTCGGGCGAGGGCTGCGCCCGGCCCGCCGCTACCGCGCGGGCGACCATCAGCATCGCACAGGCGTCGATGCGGTCGTCCTCGCCGACGCCGCGCGGTCGCACGGCGAGAAGAAGCGCCGGCGGAAGACCGGCGCGTTCGAGGAGCGCGCGGCGCTCGCCGAGCCCCGGCTCGTTCGGGCGGCCGCCGCGCTTCTTGGGATGCGCCATCGCCGTGCCCCCGTTCAGGGCGGCAAACGCCGCCTCGGGGTGGCTCTCGAGGACGCGGTCCGCCAGCGCCGGCTCGGCGCGTAGGAGCCGGTCGATCTCGAGGATCTTGGGAAACAGCATGAAGCCTTGGCGCGAGACGCCGCGCGCCGGCTCGGAGCGCGCCCGGGCCAGCGTCGAGGCGCGGGCATGCGCGGCGGCGCGCACCACCTCCGTGGCGTGCGGCCCGTCCCAGGCCTCGACCGCCGCGCGCGCAGGGATCGCAAAAAGGCTCGACCGGCGGGCCCCCAGAATCGGACGCACTGCGGTCTCGGCCGCGCGCCCCAGGCCGCGGATCGTCTCGGGCAGGCCGATCGGCATGTCGACGACAACGATCGCATCATTCGGAAGGGCTTGGAGAAGGCCTTGGAAACTCGCGTGGACGGCGAGCGCGGTCGTCCCGTCGTGATGCTGCACCGCCGCGATCCAGCCGCCGGGGCAGCCATCGACACCGGCGAACGTCCTCACGCCCGCCGCCCGCCCCCCGCCGGCTGCAGCCGGCGCATCTGGACCATCGCCATCGGCGTCTTCAGGCTGTCGGCATCGGTCTCCAGCGTCAACTCGTCCTTGCCGCGCTTTGTGGTGCGGGCGAGGATCTCGAACACGGCGGCCGTCGTGCCCTGCAGCGCCTTCTCGCCCGTGGTGCCCGACAGGATGCGCGCTAGGAACACGGCGCCCGTGAGGTCCCCGAGCCCGTTCGGCACGCCCTCGATGCGCCGGTGCTCGGCCAGCATCGCCGCGCCGTCCTCGACGAGGAGGTTGCCGATGCCGCCGCGCAGGAGCGGAAAGGCCGAGGTGACGACGACACGCGCCGGCCCGAGCGCGCTCGCCGCCTCGACAAGGTGGGCGTTGGTCGAGAACTCGAGGCCGGTCAGGAACTCGAGCTCGAAGCGGTTGGGCGTCGCGATGTCGGCGCGCGGGACGAGAAGGTCGCGCACCGCCGCCACGGTCTCGGCCGGCTGGTAGAGCCGCCCGCCCCCGTCCCCGCCGTCGCCGAGCACGGGATCGCAGAGATAAAGCGCCTCGGGGTTGGCGCGGCGCACGGCATCCACCAGCTTCGCCACCGGCTCGACCTGATGCGCGGCGCCGAAATAGCCGGAGATCACCGCCCCGACCTCGCCGAGCCAAGGCGCGCGCACGAGGTCGTCGACGAAGGCGGCGAACGCCGTCTCGTCCGGCACGATGCGCGTCGCCGGTCCGTGGCCAGGATGCCAGGGCAGGGTGACGGTCGGCACCGACCAGACGGGAAAGCCGAGCGACTCCAGTGCGAACACCACGGCGCGGTTGCCCACGGTGCCGCGCGCGACATGGCTCGAGATCGACAGGACGGCCGGCTTGTCGCCACCGGAGGCGGATGCGGAAAGGCTCATCGGCGTCCTTCAGAGGGCGGAGAGCTGATAGGCGAGCCCGACCGCCAGCCCGATCACCGCGACGAGGCCGGCCAGCCGGCCGATCCGTGTGCCGACGACCTCCATCCGGTCGGCCGGATCGGCGTCCGCCGCCCAGAAATGGCGGCGCAGGCCCCGCGCCATGCTTTCGCCGGCGGCCCCGGTCTGGGGCTCGGTTTCCTGGCGCACGCGCCGCAGGATGGCCTCGGCCTCCTGCTGCCGCGCCCGATCGTCGGACGGGTTCGTCATGGCCCGGACCCTCGCGCAAAAGCATGACGAGAGCAATACGAGCGCCGCCACGGATCGGGGCATGGATCGGCCGCAGACATGACGGCCGGCCGCCCTATAAGTCTCGCGTGGTGGCGGCCCGATCCGAGAAGCACGGTTGCCCCGACCCGGCCCTCATGGTCCCGTCACGGGCCGATGAGATGATTCGCTTCCGGCCTGACAGGGGCCGAGCCGACCGACTTCCCGAGGGGACACGCATGGCAACCGAGCCGAACCCGACCAAGAACCGGATCATCGCCGGGGCTCTGGCCCTCCTGCCCGAGACGGGCCCGGGTCGGCGGCTGGCGCCCCTCCTCTTCGCCCGCCCGCCGGCGGACGACCTCCTGGCCTTCGCGCCCGAGGCGCTGGCCAAGCTGACCGACGAGGCGGCCGGCGTCCTCGAGCGCCACCGGCCGGGCCAGGCCGTCGTCTCGGTCCGGCGCCTGCGGGGCGAGCTGCGCGCCGGCGAGCCGGTGACCGCGATCACCATCGCACACGACGACATGCCGTTCCTGTTCGATTCGGTGACCGCCGAGATCGCCGACCGGGCGCCGGCGATCCATGCCATCTCGCATCCGATCCTCAGCGTCGAGCGTGGGCCCGACGGCGCGCCGACGAGCTTTGCCGAGCGTCGCCCCGGCGCGGCGGGCGGCGAGCCCGTCAGCCTGATCCAGGTCGTGATCGAGCCGATGCCGGACCCGGCGGCCGAGGAGGCGCTGGCACGCAATCTTGAGGCGATCCTCGGCGAGGTCGCCGTCGCGAACGCCGATTTCGATTCCATGCGCCGGCGCGTCATTGAGGCGGCCCGCACCATCGAGGCGCGCGCCGGCCGCGAGGCGAATGCGGAGCGCGCGGCGAGCGAGCGCGAGGGCGCCGCGCTTCTCGACTGGCTCGCCAACGGCAACTTCATCTTCCTCGGCCTTCGCGAGTTCGCCTATCACCCGGAGGGCGAGGCGCTGCGGCGCGTCGAGGGCAGCGACCTCGGCATCCTGCGCGATCCCACTGTCAGGGTCCTGCGCCGCGAGGGCGCGGCCGAGGCGCCGAGCCCCGAGCTGCGCGCCTTTCTCGAGGATCCCGAGCCGCTGATCGTGGCCAAGGCCAACTCGCGCTCGCGCGTGCACCGGCGCGCCTACATGGACTATGTCGGCATCAAGCTGCGCGATGCGGACGGCCGGCTGACCGGCGAGCTGCGCGTCGTCGGCCTCTTCGCCTCCTCGGCCTACACCCAGCCGCTCGCCGCGATCCCCTACCTGCGCGCCAAGGCCGCCACGGTCACGGAGCGCCTCGGCTTCTCGCCGAACTCCCATTCCGGCAAGGCGCTGGCCGTCGCGCTGGAGACCTACTCGCGCGACGAGATGTTCCAGATCGACGTCGATCTCCTGGAGCGCTTCGTCGGAATCGTCACGGAACTCGGCGAGCGGCCGCGCATCCGCGTCCTGCCGCGCATCGACCGGTTCGACCGCTTCGTCTCGGTGCTCGTCTTCGTGCCGCGCGAGCGCTACGACGCGCGCCTGCGCGACGAGATCGGCGTGCTGCTCGCCGAGCGCTACGACGGCCACATCTCGGCCTACTACCCGAACTTTCCCGAAGGGGCGCTCGCCTCGATCCACTTCATCATCGGGCGCGCGGGCGGCCCGACGCCCGAGCCCAACGAGGCCGAGCTCGAGGCGGAGATCGCCGCCATCGCCCGCGACTGGTCGCTCGCCTTCGAGCGGGCGGCCGCGCGCACCGGGCGGATCGGCGAGCTGACGGCGCTCGCCCCGGGTCTTCCCGGCGGCTACCGCGACGGGGTCGATCCGCAGGAGGCGGTGGAGGACGCCGCGCGCATCCTCGACCTTCGCCCCGGCGCCCCGCTCGGCATCGACTTCTACCGCCGCGAGGGCGACGAGGACGCCTCGCTGCGCCTCAAGATCTTCCACCTCGGAGAGGCTTTGCCGCTGTCGCGCCGGGTGCCGATCCTGGAGAACATGGGCTTCTCGCCGCTCGCCGAGCAGACGCACGAGATCGCGCGCGCCGACGGCAGCCATGTCTGGCTCCACGACATGGAGCTGATCCCGCGCTCGGGCAACATCGCCGCGCTCGCCGACAAGGGCTTGGCGCTGGAGGCGACGCTGCAGGCCGTGGTCGACGCGCGGATCGAGGACGACGCCTTCAACGCGCTGGTGTTCTCGGCCGGGCTCGACTGGCGCGAGGCGAACGTCCTTCGCGCCTATGCGCGGTATCTGCGCCAGACCGGCTTTGCGACGACGGCCGAATTCATGGCGCAGGTGCTGGAGCGCCAGCCGGGGGTCGCCCGCGCGCTGATCGAGCTGTTCGCGGGCACCTTCGACCCGGCGCGCGAGCACCGGCCGGACGCGCTGCCGGAGGAGCTGGCGGGCGACGCGGAGGCGGCCCAGGCCGCCGCGCGCGGCGCGCTGGCCCCTCTTCTCGCCCTTCGCCAGGCGCTCGACACGATCACCAGCCTCGACGAGGACCGCGTGGTGCGACGCCTGATGGGCGCGGTGCTGGCGACCCTTCGCACCAACTTCTATGCCGTGCCCGACGTGTCGGCCGATCCCAACTCCGTGCCGACCGCGGTCAAGCCCGCGCTCGCCTTCAAGATCGATCCGCACCGCATCGAGGGCATGCCCGCGCCCGTGCCCTACCGCGAGATCTTCGTGTTCGATGCGCGTGTCGAGGGT
Organism: Aureimonas phyllosphaerae; assembly: GCF_047943035.1. Classification (NCBI taxonomy): domain Bacteria; kingdom Pseudomonadati; phylum Pseudomonadota; class Alphaproteobacteria; order Hyphomicrobiales; family Aurantimonadaceae; genus Aureimonas; species Aureimonas phyllosphaerae. The sequence continues at coordinate 746,103 of NZ_CP181348.1, forward strand.
GTCCACCTGCGCTTCGGCCCGGTGGCGCGCGGCGGCCTGCGCTGGTCCGACCGCTCGCAGGACTACCGCACCGAGATCCTCGGCCTCGTGAAGGCGCAGCAGGTCAAGAACGCCGTGATCGTGCCGGTCGGCTCCAAGGGCGGCTTCTACCCCAAGCGCCTTGCCGACGCGGCCAACCGCGAGGCCTGGTTCGAGAGCGGGCGCGCCGCCTATGTCGTCTTCATCGCCTCGCTCCTGTCGGTCACCGACAACATCGAGCCCTCGGGCGAGACGGTGACGCCGACCGGCGTCATCGCCTACGACGACCTCGATCCCTATTTCGTGGTGGCGGCCGACAAGGGCACGGCGACCTTCTCCGACACGGCCAACGCGGTGGCGCGGGCGCGCGGCTTCTGGCTGGACGACGCCTTCGCCTCCGGCGGCTCGGCCGGCTACGACCACAAGGCGATGGGCATCACCGCGCGCGGCGCCTGGGAGGCGGTGAAGCGCCACTTCCGCGAGATGGGCCGCGACGGCCGCGCGTGGGACATCCAGTCCGAACCCTTCACGGTGGCCGGCTGCGGCGACATGTCGGGCGACGTCTTCGGCAACGGCATGCTCCTGTCGCGCAAGATCCGGCTGGTCGCGGCCTTCGACCACCGCGACATCTTCATCGATCCGAATCCGGACGAGGAGCGCTCGTTCGAGGAGCGCCAGCGCCTTTTCGCCCTGCCCCGCTCGTCCTGGGCCGACTTCGACCGCTCGGCGATCTCCACTGGCGGCGGCGTCTTCTCGCGGCGCGACAAGCTGATCCGCCTGTCGCCCGAGGCCGCCGCCGCGATCGGCCTCGACAAGCCCTCGGGCACGCCCGCCGAGATCATCACGGCGATCCTGAAGAGCCCGGTCGACCTTCTCTGGTTCGGCGGCATCGGCACCTATATCCGCGCCTCCACCGAGACCAACCTCGACGTCGGCGACCGCGCCAACGACGCCGTGCGCATCACCGGCCGCGAGGTGCGCGCCAAGGTGATCGGCGAGGGCGCCAATCTCGGGCTGACTCAAGGAGGCCGTATCGAGGCGGCGCGCGCCGGCGTGCGGCTCAATACCGACGCGATCGACAACTCGGCCGGCGTCAACACGTCGGACGTCGAGGTCAACTTCAAGATCGCGCTGCGCCAGCCGCTTGCCGAGGGGCGCCTCTCGCGCGAGGAGCGCGACCGGCTGCTCGGCTCGATGACCGACGAGGTGGCGCGGCTGGTGCTCGCCAACAACTACGCGCAGACGCTGGCGATCTCGCTGGAGGAGCGGGCGGGCGTCTCGCGCCTCGCCCTGCAGGCGCGGCTGATGGCGGCGCTGGAGGAGACCGGCGCGCTCGACCGGCAGGTCGAGACCCTGCCCTCGCCCGGCGCCATCGCCGACCTTCGCGCGCGGGGCCAGAGCCTGTCGCGGCCGGAGCTCGCCGTCCTTCTCGCCTATGCCAAGATCGATCTCTTCAACGCGCTGGTCTCCGGCTCGCTGCCGGACGACCCCTACCTCGCCGGTCGCCTCATGGCCTATTTCCCGAAGGCGCTACGCGAGAAGTTCAAGGCCGACATCTCGGCCCATCGCCTGCGCCGGGAGATCGTGGCGACAGGGCTCGCCAACGCCTTCGTCAACCATCTCGGCGTGTCCTTCGCGACGGTCCTGCGCGACGCGACGGGGCGCTCGGGCTCCAATCTCGTCAGCGCCTATGTCGCCATCCACGACGGGTTCGCGATCGACGACCTCCTGCGCGAGATCGACGCGCTGGACGCCCGTCTGCCGGGCACGGTGCAGAACGATCTCTACGCCGCGGTGTCGTTCTTCCTTCAGGTCGGCGTCGTCGGTCTCGTACGCTCCGGCGTCTTCGATCTCGGCGAGACGGTCGCCGCGCTCCGGCGCCTGTCGACCGAGTTCGGGCCGGCCCTCGTCGAGATGGCGAGCGAGCATGCTCGCGCCGAGTTCACTAGCCGACAGTCGGACTGGGTCTCCGCCGGCGTGCCGGAAGAGCTGGCGACCCGCATCGCCCGCCTGCCGCTTCTCGCGCTGGTGCCGGACGTCGAGCGTGTTTCACGTGAAACCGGGCGGACCTTCGGCGAGGCGATGCGCGCGACCTTCGCGCTGACGCAGGCGCTCCACATCGGCCAGCTCGAGGAAGCGCTCGTGACGCTCCGTCCGACGGACTACTACGAGACGCTGGCGCTGGAGCGCGCCGGCAGTCAGATCGCCCGTGAGCGCAAGCGCCTGACGATCCTCGCCCTCAACGAGGGTGAGGGCGAGGATCCGGTGGCCGACTGGGCCGCACGGCAGGGCGACACGCTGCGCGCGGCAGCCGAGCAGCTGCAGCGGCTGGTCGGCACTGGCGAGACCTCGGTCTCGCGCCTGACGCTCGCCGCCGGCCTCCTGCAGGATGTCGGAATCTGACGAGCCGAAACCTTAAGCCCTCCGGCGAACACAGGGTCGCCGGAGGGGTGATACGAGAACGGGGCTGCGTGGCCCGTCCGGCCGGGTGCGGCGGGCGGGGCGTCGCCCCGGCGCTCAGGTCGGGTTGGCGCTTCCCGTTCCGTTCGGCTGATCGGGCACCACGCTCGGCGGAATCACCGGCGTCGTGCCCGGGTCGGGGTCCGGCACCGGTGCCTCGATGCCGGACGTGCCGGTGGGCGGCGGCGTCAGGACCCCGCCGCAGTCGGCGAGCTGGCCGCTCAGCGTCTGGCCGTCGGCGCCATGGGGCTGGGCCGCGCAGGGATCGGTCGAGGGCGGGATCGCTTGCGCCCCCCTATCGGGAACGCTCGGCGCGGGCGTCGCCGGGCTGGTGGTCTGGGCGCCAGCGGGCGCGGCGCTCCCGAGCAGCGCGGCGCAAAGGGCGGTCGTTATGCGATGGGTCATCGGAGGGCTCCTGTTCGCCCTGAACAACGCCGACCGGCGGCGATCGCTCCCGCACCGCGGTCCTGCGGAAAGGTGCCGGTGGCGGGCGGACCGGCGGCTTGCTAAGCCGGACGGATGGACCCGCTCGCCCCCGCCGCCCCTCTCGTGCCCCGCCTGACGCTCGGGCAGGTCTCCGATTTCCTCGACGCCGCCTTTCCGCCCGACGCGCGGCCCGCGCTCGGCACGCTGGTCGAGCTTCGGCCGGGACGCCTGCGGATGCGCCTCGACCCGCAGCCTGCGATGCTGCGGCCGGGCGCGATCGTGTCAGGCCCGACGCTGATGGCGCTCGCCGATGTCGCCGCCTACGCGGTGATCGCCGCCCATCACGGGCCGGAGGCGATGGCGCTCACCAGCACCCTGTCGATCGCCTTCCTGCGCCCCTGCCGGCCCGAGCCGGTGTTTGCGGACGCCGACCTCCTGAAGCTCGGCCGCCGCACCGCGACGGTCGACGTCCGCCTGTGGCAGGGCGACGACCGCCGGCTCGTCGCGCAGGCGACGGTCGGCTACGTCCTGCCGGACGCAGAGGCGTAGGGTTTGGAACTCCGCAGGTCGGAGCCGGATGTTCTGCCCGACCCAAGGGGGTTACCTCTGGCTGCAAGCCACGACGCGTCTTAGTCGCCGCAGTCCCAGACGGCTTGTCGCCGGTAGTCGCCCCTGGCGCCGTACAGCCCCATCATCGACCGTGCCCGGTCGCATGGATAGTCCATGTTCACTGCGAAGTACCGATAAGGGCCGTTTGACACGGCCGGCGCGGTCCATATCGATTGGCCGAAGAGGGCGAGATCGTTGGATGGCGTGATCACGTTCGTTCCAAGGGCATAGCTGCCGTCAAGCTTGGAGCAGATCAGGAGCTTGTTCGTGAAATTCGTGAGGTGGTGGTAGGCGTTCTGAACCCGGACGCTCTCGCAGTTCCATCGTTCGTCATTCCGAGCGCGGCGCGGGAACTCTCGGATTGCGGGATAGGGCTCCAGCTGAACCAGAGCTGCCGGAAACCCGATCGTCTCGACGAACAAGGCAGTTGCCGCCGAAGCGTCGAACGAGCGGATGGCAACGTCTCGCACGTACCAGCCGATGGCGGTGTAGACCGCCGCGACGGCGAGAAACGCGACGGCCGCCAGCCGGTACCGACGCCAGAGGGCGATGCCGGCGAGGCTCGTCGCGAACGGGAGGACCGAGAATATCAAATCCGCTCAGCCCCCTTGCGCGACGCGACGGGAAAGATCGTCCGTCAGTGGCGGAAGTGGCGCATGCCGGTGAAGACCATGGCGATGTCGTTGTCGTCGGCCGCCTGGATCACCTCGGCGTCGCGCATCGAGCCACCGGGCTGGATCACCGCGCGCGCGCCGGCGGCGACCGCCGACAGAAGGCCGTCGGCGAAGGGGAAGAAGGCGTCGGAGGCGACGACCGAGCCTTGCGTCAGCACCGGGCCGCCGGCGCCTTGCGCGGCGTCCTCGGCCTTGCGGGCGGCGATGCGGGCCGAATCGACGCGGCTCATCTGGCCGGCGCCGATGCCGACGGTCGCAAGATTCCGGGCGTAGACGATGGCATTGGACTTCACGTGCTTGGCGACGCGGAAGGCAAAGCGAAGGTCCGCCATCTCGGCCTCGCTCGGCGCGCGCTTCGTCACCACCTTGAGGTCGAGCGCGTCCACCGTGCCGGAATCGCGCGACTGGACGAGGAGACCACCCGCCACCGATTTCACCAGGAGCCCCGCCGCCCGCGGGTCAGGCAGGCCGCCGGTGAGCAGCAGGCGCAGGTTCTTCTTGGCCGCCACCAGCGCGATCGCCTCCTCGTCGGCGTCGGGCGCGATGATGACCTCGGTGAAGACCTTGACGATCTCGGCGGCCGACGTCGCGTCGAGCCGCCGGTTCAGCGCCACGATGCCGCCGAAGGCCGACACCGGGTCGCAGGCGAGCGCGCGCTCGTAGGCGTCGAGGATCGAGGCGCCTTCCGCGACGCCGCAGGGATTGGCGTGCTTGATGATCGCGACGGCCGCCGTGCGGGCGGCGTCGAACTCGGCGACGAGTTCGAACGCGGCGTCGGTGTCGTTGATGTTGTTGTAGGACAGCTCCTTGCCCTGCACCTGCCGCGCGGTGGCGACGCCGGGACGCTGCGAGCCGTCGAGATAGAAGGCGGCCGACTGGTGCGGGTTCTCGCCGTAGCGGAGCGACGAGGCGAGCGTGCCGGCGAAGGCGCGCCGCGCCGGGGCCGCATCGCCGGTCTCGCCCGCGAACCAGGTGGAGACCGCCGCGTCATAGGCCGCTGTCATGCCGAAGGCCTTGGCGGCGAGGCTCCGGCGACGTTCGAGGCCGACCGCCCCTCCGTTCTCGCGAAGCTCTTCGAGGAACGCCGTGTAGTCGGCCGGGTCGGTGAGGACCGAAACGTAGGCGTGGTTCTTGGCGCCGGCGCGGATCATCGCGGGACCGCCGATGTCGATGTTCTCGATGATCGAGGCGCGGTCGGCGCCCGACGCCACGGTCTCGGCGAACGGGTAGAGGTTGACGACGAGAAGGTCGATGCCGTGGATGCCGTGCGTCTCCATCGCGCCGGCATGCGCCGGGTCGGCGCGGATGCCGAGAAGCCCGCCGTGGACGTTCGGATGCAGCGTCTTGACGCGGCCGTCCATGATCTCGGGAAAGCCGGTCAGCTCCGAGACGTCACGCACCGGCAGACCCGCGGCTTCCAGCGCCGCACGCGAACCGCCGGTCGAGACGAGTTCGACGCCGAGTTCGACGAGCCCGCGCGCCAGATCCACCATGCCGGCCTTGTCGAACACCGACAGGAGGGCGCGGGCGACCTTGTGGCGGTCGGGAGCGGGGGTGCGGTTGGCGGCGACGGCCATGGGGAGCATCCTTTTCGAAGGCGGCATGGGGCGCCGCCTCCGGCCGAAGGCGCGCCGTTCGTGCCGCCCCCATAGGACGGGCGGGCGCGCCGCACAACCGCTCCCGTCGCTCGGGGTCAGGCCATGACGCGCCGGTAAAGGTGCCAGGTCGCGTGGCCGAGGACCGGCAGCACCACCGCGAGACCGACGAGAAGCGGCAGCGAGCCGAGGATCACGAGCCCCGCGACAATCGCTGCCCAGACCGCCATGGTCAGCGGATTGGCCCGCACGGCGGCCACCGAGGCCGCCATCGCCTCGCCCGCGCCATAGCCCCGGTCGAGGACGAGCGGCAGCGACAGGGCGCCGATCGAGAAGGCGACGGCCGCGAACAGGAAGCCGACGAGATGGCCGACCGCGAGAAGCGCCCAGCCGGCGGGCGTCGCCATCAGCGCCTCGAGAAACGCCGGATAGCTCGTGGCCTCGATGTCCGGCGCCAGACGCGAGAAGAGGCCCTCTGCGCTGAGGAGCCAAAGCGCGAAGAGGGCGAAGAGCGTCAGCGCGACGCGCGCGATGACACCTCGGGCGGGGCTGTGGAGGACGCCGAAGGCCTCGCGCCACGTCGGATGCTCGCCGCGCTCCTCGCGCCGGCTGATCTCGTAGAAGCCGAGCGCGGCGACGGGGCCGACCAGCGCGAAACCGGCCACCAGCGGAAACAGGATCGGGAAGGCGTTGGCGTTGGTCGCCGCCAGCGCGATCGCGATGCCGGCGATCGGGTAGATCGCCGCCAGGAACACGAGATGCGTCGGGCGGCGGCGGAAGTCGTCGAGGCCCCGAGCGAGGCTGAGGGTCAGGTCGGCGGTGGTGATGCGGCGGATGACGGGCAGGCGATGGCCGGTCAGCCGGGAGGCGTCGAGCGGCAGAGCTCTCATGGGTCCGTTCTCCTCTGGCCGAGGAAGAACCGGTCGGATCGTTCAAGGCCGGTCGGACCGGCGGGAGCGGGCGGCCAGGAGCCGAACTCCCGTGCATGCGATGCGGTGAAAGCTAGTCCGCTCGGGCGCGCTTGGCGAGACGGGGATTTCAGAAGCCGCCTCAACACATCGCGAGCGGCCACGCGGTCAGGGCCTGACGGCGAGCGCCGCGTCGCCCGGCTGGGCCGGGCGGACCGGGCTTCCCGCGCTCGGCGTCTCGGGCGCCGCGGCCGGCGGGGTGCGGCCGCCGAGGCTGTCCAGCGTATTGGGCAGCACCCCGACCGCGCGGTTCATCCCCCCGCAGCCGGACAGGAGGAGGACAAGGCCGAGGCCGAGACAGAGGCGATGCATGAGCGTTTCTCCGGGTGGTTGCCGGAGGAGATAGGGCGACATGCCCCCGCGTCGCTTCAGGCCTGCCGTTCGAAGCGCCAGTTGAGGTCGGTGCGGTCGAGGCAGTCGAGCGGCAGGACGATCTGCCGCGTGCGGCGGGGACCTGCGGCATCGGCGAAGAAGATCGATTCTTCCAGCTGCGGCGCGCCGTCGGAGAAGAACCACCAGACCTCCTCGCCGTGGACGAGGCGGAGCCCCTCGCCGGCCGTCTCGACCTCGACGTCGGGATGGAGGTGGAAGCGGAGCGTCCCCATCGGCTCGTCGCAGGCCATGCGGTGGGGGCGGCCGGCGGCCTGGAAGAGGCGGTCGATCCCCTCGATGCGCCGCCCGTCGCGCGACAGGAAGAGCTGGCGCTCGTGCACGAAGCCAAAGGGCTGGCGGTAGCCGTCGTGGGCGGCGGTGAGGACCTGGCCCTCGTGCGATTCCTCGCGGTTCACCGGCACGCGGGTCGGGCCCGGCAGGAGCGGGCCGCCGAGGAAGCGGTCGACGGCCTCGGAGCGCGAGAAGCGCGAGGAGGACTGGTCGTTGAGGGTGAGCGTCGAATGGGCGGCGGTGGTGCGCGACAGGCGGCGCCAGCCGCCCTCGATGCGCACCGGCGCACCGCAGTTGACGACGAAGCGGCGACCGCCGGAGGAGAACTCGAGCGCGAGCGTGCCGGCATGGGCGTCGTGCGAGACGTCGGGGGCGGGCGGCACGCCGGTGTCGGCGAGCATCACGGTGCGGCCGGCGGCGAGGCGATGGTAGCCGGACTGGCGCATCTGGCTGATCGGCTCGCCGAGCGTCTCGTCGTGCGCGAGAAGGGCGGCGGAGAGGTGGTGGTCCGGCGCGCCGGCGCCGTTAAAAAGGGCGAGCGAGCCGTCGCCGTGGCGGAAGAAGCGCAGCGCCGGCAGCATGCGGTCGACCGCGCCGAAGACGGCGCGCGTGGCCGGCACGCCGCGCTCGTCGAACAGCGCGCGCAGCGGCACGAGTTCGGCGAGGATCTGCGAGACCGCGGCGGGGTTTCGCGACACGTGGCCGCCATCGGCATGGACCTGCGCGTCGAGTTCCTCGCCGAGTACCCTCGCCGCCTGACGCACGGCGTTGGCGGCGCCCGGCTGGACGAGCCCGGCAGCGACCAGCGCGATGCGCACGCGCAGCCGCGCCATGCCGGCGGGCGCCGAGCCCGCCATGCGGCGCAGATGGCGCGTCTCGGCGGCAAGGCCCCGTGCGAAGCGTTCGGCGAAGGCGGCGTCGGCGCCCGACAGGATGGTCGGCGCATGGGCGATCCAGGCGAGCACCCGGCCGGCCGCGATCTCGTGCTCGTAGGCGAGCGCGGTGCGCTGGCGGCGGCCGAGGCGCAGCCAGTCGCCGACCAGCGAGCGGGCGTGCTCGCAGGACAGGGCGTCCGCGGCGCGGGCGAAATGGCGCAGCCAGCCGAACCCGTGCAGCTCGGCGCGCCAGGGACGCGCCTCGTCCTTCAGCGCGAAGGGCGAGCGGCCGTTCAGTTCGACGAGCTGACCCGCCAGCCAGACATGGCCGACATAGAAGCCGCGCGCGATTGAGGGATCGCCGCGGCGAAGGTCGTGGAGCGCTGCCGCGGGAAGCTGCGCACCGCCGGCGAACGGCAGAGGGTGGCGCAGGAGGGCGCCGAGGCGCGACAGGGCGCGGCGCGCGATTTCGCGCGCCATCAGGCCGGCCAGGCGAGGCTCGTCGACGAAGCCCGTCGTCATCCGCATTCCCCCGCCCAAAGACGCCCCCGTTGATCCGCGACCCGGTCGGGGCGCGGGATGTTCCGGGGCCAATTTCGGCCAACAGGGTTAACGGAAGCTTAAAGCGCTGCAACCGGAAGGCGGCAGGCTGATGCGGACCTTGCGGGCAAGGCCTTGTTCGTCAACGGATCACGCCCGGCGGCGCAACCTTGCGGCGAAGAACCCGTCGAGGCCGGAGACGTCCGGCGTCCCGCGCGCGAGCATGGCGGGCGTCGTGCGCAGGAAGCCCTCGCCGGTGACGGCGGCCTCGAGGCCGGGCACCTCGTCCGGCCGCACCGGCTCCAGCGCAAATTCCGGATGCTCGGCGAGGAAGGCGCGGGCGACCTCTTCGCCCTCGACCGGATCGAGCGAGCAGTTCGAGAAGACGAGAAGCCCGCCCGGTGCGACGAGGCCGGCCGCCTGGCGCAGCATGCGGGCCTGGACGCCGGCGAGCTTCTCCACCTCCTCGGCGGTCTTGGTCCAGGCGACGTCGGGGTGGCGACGGATCGTGCCGGTTGACGAGCACGGCGCGTCGAGGAGCACGGCGTCGAAGGGCTCGTCCGGCCGGAAGGCGGCAAGGTCGCCGACCTCCGTCTCCGCTTCGAGGCCGAGGCGGGCGAAGTTCTCCTTCAGGCGGCGCAGACGCGAGGCCGAGATGTCGAGCGCGGTGACGCGGGCGCCGGCCGCCGCCAATTGCGCCGTCTTGCCGCCCGGAGCGGCGCAGAGATCCGCGGCCCGGCGACCGCGGAGGTCGCCGAAGAGGCGCGCGGGCAGCGCGGCCGCCGCGTCCTGCACCCACCAGTTGCCGGCCGCAAAGCCCGGCATGTCACCGACGAGCCCTTCGCCGCCGGACAGGCGCACGGTGCCGGTCGGCAGCACCTCGCCGCCGATCTCGGCGGCGACCGCCGCGGGGTCGCGCCGGGCGGTGAAATCGAGCGGCGCCGGCACGCGGTGGATCGCCGCGATCCGTTCCGCCTCCGCCTCGCCATAGGCGGCGGCCCAGCGCTGAAACAGCCAGGCCGGCGTGTCGAGCCGGGAATCGTCGACGGAGGCGAGGAGCGCGTCGCGCTCGCGCGCGATGCGGCGCAGCACGGCGTTCACCAGCTTGGCGAAGCGCTGGGAGCGCGGGTCGGCATCGGCCTGGCTGACGGCGAGATCGACCGCCGCCGCGTCCGGCACGTCGAGGAACAGGATCTGCGCCGCGCCGACATGCAGGATGTGTCGGAGCGAGGCCGCGCCGCCCGGTAGCGGCTTCTCGATGCAGGCCGCGATCACCGCCTCGATCGTGCCGCGACGGCGCAGCGCCACGGTGAGGATCGCCTTCACCAGCGCCTGGTCGCGTGGCTCCAGCGCGCGGAACTCGGGATGCCCGTGGCCGCGGTCGGTCAGTCCGTCGAGCGAGGTGCGCGTGTCGACCACCGCCGCGAGGAGGCGCGCGGCGACGCGCCGGCTGGACAGGCCCGGGCGTTCCGGCGGCTGGGGCCTTGCCGGCCGAAGGGGCTTTCCCGCCTGGGCAGGCTTGGCGGTCTTGAACGGGCGCTTGGGGCTGGGCGGCTTTGTCATCGCCGATGCTATGGGCTGGCCAGGCCGCCGGGGCAAGCCCGCCGCGTGGCCTGGGTTGCGCGCCGTCCTCTCACGCGGCACAGGAGAGGCGACCTCCAAGGAGTCAGAGAGATGGCCGACGCCCCGCCCGACGATGCGACGCTCGCCTTTGCCGCGCGCGTGTTCCAGGCGGCGCGCGACGGGGACACGGGAACGCTCGAGCCGCTTCTCGTCGGCGGCCTGCCCGCAAACCTTGCCAACGACAAGGGCGACACGCTCGTGATGCTGGCGAGCTACCATGGGCAGGCCGAGGCCGTGCGGCTGCTTCTGGCGCACGGCGCCGATCCCGATCGGGCGAACGACCGCGGGCAGACGCCGCTCGCCGGCACCGCCTTCAAGGGCGAGACGGAGGCGGCGCGTGCGCTTCTGGACGGGGGCGCGCGCGTCGATGCGGCGGGGCCCGACGGGCGCACGGCGCTGATGATGGCGGCGATGTTCGATCGCGCCGAGATGGTCGCGCTGCTTCTCGCGCACGGCGCCGACCCGGCGCGGCGCACGCCCGAGGGACTGGATGCGCTCGGCGCCGCCCGGATGATGGGCGCGCGCTCGACGCCGCCGCTTCTCGAGCCGCAGCGCGAGAGCTAGAGCGCGTTCCGACCGGCTCGAACGGTCGTCATCGCCCTATGGACGCCCGCTGCAAGGCGGGGCCTTCGCTCCGCGTCGGCCTCGGTCGTCGGTCACGATGCGCCGGCATCGCTTCTTCCTCGGCTTTGCCGCAACGCGACATCACCGCCATTCCAACCATCCCACCCGGTCGGACAACGCTCTAGCCTCCCCCTCATCCCCAGGGCCCCTTGCGCGGCTTCGCCGTGCGGCCGGCGCGGCTCCAGGGACCCGGGCGAGCCGGCGTGGCGGCGGGTGCCGCCGGGGCGCGGGGCGACATCGTCATCGAGCCCATCTCGCCCGCCATCGCGGCGAGCGCGTCGATGCGGTTCTGCGTGTCGGGATGGGTCGAGAACAGCCCGTCCATGCGCTGACCGTTCAGCGGGTTGATGATGAACATGTGGGCCGTCGCCGGATTGCGCTCGGCGTCGACGTTCACCGTGCGGCCGGCGGCGTTGGCGATCTTGGCGAGCGCGGAGGCGAGCCACATCGGGTTGCCGCAGATTTCGGCGCCGCGGCGGTCGGCCGAATATTCGCGGGTGCGCGAGATCGCCATCTGCACGATCATCGCGGCAAACGGCGCGACGATCATCGCGAGCAGCACGCCGATTCCGCCGAGCGGGTTGTTGTTGTCGCGGCTGCCACTGAAAAAGAAGGCGAAGTTGCCGAGCATCGAGATCGCGCCGGCCAGCGTCGCCGTGACGGTCATCGTCAAGGTGTCGCGGTTCTGGACGTGGGCGAGTTCGTGCGCCATCACCCCGGCGACCTCCTCGGGCGTCAGGCGCTGCAGGAGGCCGGTCGTGGCCGCGACGGCGGCGTTCTGCGGGTTGCGGCCGGTGGCAAAGGCGTTCGGCTGGTCGTTCTCGATGACGTAGACCCGCGGCATCGGCAGGCCGGCGCGCGCGGCGAGTTCGGCGACGATGCGATAGTATTCGGGCGCGCTCAGCCCATCCACTTCCCGCGCGTGGTGCATGCGCAGCACCATCTTGTCGGCGTTCCAGTAGGAGAAGAGGTTCATCGCCGCGGCGATCACGAAGGCGACCGCCATCCCGCGCCCGCCCCCGATGAGGAAGCCGACCCCCATGAAGAGGGCCGTCATCCCGGCGATCAGCATGGCGGTCTTCACGTGGTTCATGGGTCGCGGGCCTCCCGGGGGCGGGACCGGCCGCCGCACTTGCCAAGCGGGGTCCGGTCGCCGATCTGTTGCGAAATCAACTGGGGACCCTCCCCCGCCCGGTCAACGCCGGCGGGGCTGCCGTCCCGCCTCGATCCGATCCCGTTGCCGTGAGCCCGACCATGTCCGACATCTCAGCTCCCACCCCGGCGCCCGAGCCTTCGCCGAGGCGCCGCGAGGACCTGCCGCCCGCTGCCCGCCGCGCGCTGGAGGAGGCCGAGGCGCGCCGCGCCGCCGAGGAGAAGGCGCGCCGACCGGAGGAGGTGAACGGGCGCGGCGGCGCCGAGCCGACGCGCTTCGGCGACTGGGAAAAGAACGGCATCATCTCCGACTTTTGAATGTTGTAGGATAGAGGTCCTGCGCGGACGTCGAACCGCGCCGGGAACATTCGAGAAGCAGGCCGGTTATGGGAATTTAACCCTAGCCGTGCCAGACTGGATCGATGAGACTCGCCCTCCCCCTGCTTCTCGCCCTGTCGGGCATCTCGCCGAGCCTTGCGCAGGAGCTTCCGCGCGAGGTCGGCGGCCCGGTGCTCGCGCATGTGATGAAGGTGCGCGACGGCGACACGATCGAGGTCGAGGCGCTGATCTGGCCGATGCAGACGGTGCAGGTCGCCGTGCGCCTGCGCGGCGTCGACGCGCCGGAGCTGAAGGGCGCTTGCGCGGCCGAGACGGCGGCGGCCCGCGACGCGCGCGACCGCCTCGCCGCCCTCGTCGGCAAGGGGCCGGTCTGGCTGACGCGGGTCTCGGGCGACAAGTATTTCGGACGCGTGCTCGCCGACGTCGCGACCTCGGGCGAGAGCGACCTCGGCGCCCGGTTGCTGCGCGAAGGCCTCGTCGATGCCTATGACGGCGGACGCCGCCGCGACTGGTGCGCGACGGTCGGCGCGCGGCGCGAGGGCGCGGGCGCCGGGCGCGGCTGACGGGTCTCGCATGCCTTGAACCCGGCGGCCCCGGTCCCATCTGCAGGACCGGGGCAGCGGACGACCGCGCCCCGGCGCATCGAGCGCCCTTCCTTTCGGGACGACCCGGTTCGCACAACGCGGGACACATGATGCCCTGGGTCTATCTGGTCGTCGCCGGCCTTCTCGAAATCGGCTGGGCGTCGGCAATGAAGCAGTCGGCCGGCTTCTCCAGGCTCGTGCCGACCGTCCTCACCATCGTGTTGATGCTCGGCAGCTTCGGGCTTCTCGCCGCCGCCATGCGCACCCTGCCGCTCGGCACGGCCTATGCCGTGTGGACCGGCATCGGCGCGCTCGGCGCGTTTCTCGTCGGTCTCGTCTGGTTCGGCGACAGCGCCCATCCGATGCGCCTTCTGGCCGCCGCGCTGATCCTGTCCGGCATCGTCCTGATGAAGGCGGCGCCCTCGTCCTGAAACCGGCGATGGCGGGTGGCAGGGCGACGGCCGGCGGTCTAGAAGGGTTTCACGTGAAACGCAGACGCTGGTGCGCATGACCCCCTCCCCTGCCCCCTCCGCTGACGAGGCGCGCGTCGCCGCCGCGATCGACGACCTCGTGCGCACGCTCGATCCCGGCTTTCCCGTCGTCCTGTGGACCGGCGAGCGGATCGGCGCGCCGGACGGGCCGGCGCTTCTCGTGCGCCGAGCCGACGCGGTCGCGCGCCTCGCCTTCAGCCCGCGCGTCGAGACGCTGCTCGGCTTCTGGATGGACGGGACGATCGACGTGGTCGGCGGCTCGTTCCTGGATCTTGCCGGACAACGCGGCGCGAGAGCCAAGGCGAAGGGCGCCTGGAAGAAGCTCGACAAGCGCCGGCTCGTCACGCTCCTTCCCTCGCTCTGGCGGCTGCGCAAGTCCGGCCCGGCCGCGACCGCGGAAGCCGGCGCGGATGCCGGCGCCAGCGGCTCCACCAAGCAGGCGATCCAGTACCACTACGACGTCTCGAACCGCTTCTACGAGCTCTTCCTCGACCGGCGCATGGTCTACTCCTGCGCCTATTTCGATGGCTGGCACGACGACATCGACAAGGCGCAGGAAGACAAGCTGGAGATGATCTGCCGCAAGCTGCGGCTCCAGCCCGGCGAGCGCTTCCTCGACATCGGCTGCGGCTGGGGGGCGCTCCTGATCCACGCCGCCTCGCGCCATGGCGTGACGGGGCACGGCGTCACCCTGTCCAAGGCCCAGTTCGATCTGGCCACGCGCCGCGTGCGCGAGGCGGGGCTGGAGGACCGGATCACGATCGAGCTGAAGCCCTACCAGGAGCTGACCGGCACGTTCGACAAGATCGCCTCGATCGGCATGTTCGAGCATGTCGGCTTCCGGAACCACGACGCCTATTTCGGCGCCGTGCGCAAGCTCCTGCGCCCGCGCGGGCTCTACCTGCACCACACGATCGCCCGGCCCGCCAAGCGGGACCTGAAGACCTTCCACAAGGGCTCGCGCGAGTATCGCGCCATCACCCGATTCATCTTCCCGGGCGGCGAGCTCGACTATATCGGCCACTCGCTGCAGAAGCTCGAGGCGCACCGCTTCGAGGTGCACGACGTCGAGAACTGGCGCGAGCACTACGGGCGCACGTGCCGGATCTGGGCGGAGCGGCTGGAGGCGAACTTCGAGGCCGCGGCCGCGGAAGCGGGCGCACCCGTCACCCGCCTCTGGCTTCTCTATCTCGCCGGCTGCGCCCTCGCCTTCGAGCGCGGCACGGTGATGATCAACCAGACCCTCGTCTCGAAACGCGACAAGGGTCCGTCGGGCCTGCCCCCGACGCGGGCCGACCTCTACGCCTGAAGGCGGGCCTTCGCTGCGGGCTCCTCGCCCGTCGCCCCGACGGCCGCCATCAGGAGGCGCATGTCCTCGCGCATGGCGGACAGCTCGTCCGAGAGAGCCAGGATCTGCGCCTCGGCGCGGATGTTGGTCTCGTAGTCGAGCCGTGCCTCGAGACGGTCCTTCGCCGCCTGCCGGTTCTGGCTCATCATGATGATCGGCGCCTGGAGCGCCGCCAGCATCGAGAGCATCAGGTTCAGGAAGATGAAGGGAAACGGATCGAAGGCGCTGGCCGCCAGGATCACGGTGTTGAGCACCGCCCAGGCGACGAGGAACACCGCGAAGCCGATGATGAAGCTCCACGAGCCGCCGACGGCAGCGACGCGGTCGGCAAGGCGCTCCCCGAAGGTCATGCCTTCGGCGAACACCTCGTGGGGATCACGGGTGGCGGTGGTCCGGCGCAGACGGCCGGCGACGTAACGGATTGCCGCGTTCATGGGCTCACCTTTGGGACGACCGGCCGCTTGTCGCGGACGTCGCCCGGTGAGCCGACGGATCAGCTCCGGCGCGACCGCGAAAGCGGCTCGGTCGATCGACTGAGATCGTTGCTGGACATGATCCTCTCGGGATCGGCTGATGACTGGGATGAACCTCTAGGGCTCGATGGGGATATGCGCCTCGGGGGTGTCTTGGTCAAGTCCCCGTGATGGCGGTGGAAACCGTCTCCGATGCAGGCCTGCCATGCGCGAGCGGCGGGTCGGACGGGCATGGAAAAAGACCGCTCTCCGGGGAGAGCGGCCTTTCCGTGATCAAAGCCACGCCGGCAGGTCCGATGCGGACCCTGAGGCAGGGCGCATCAGATTGTCAGATGCGAGAAGAAGGCTGCCCCTTCACCATCGTCGTATCCATGGACCCGGCCGGCATAGGAAAACCACTCGACATCGGATCACCTCCTTTCGCTTCGTTGAACATGATCAGAGTATGGGATCGGTCGGGGGAACGCGCAAGGGGCGCCTGTCGCCGAATCTTTCAAGCGACGATCGGTCGAGCCGCAAGAAAATCGCAAACCACCCTTTAAACCTTCCCCGGTCAATGTACCCTTCAGTCAGGGGGACTTTTGGATGCTGTTGCGGATCGACCGGCGTCAGGCAAGGATCGGCATGTTCGTCGACCATGTCGAGGGCGCCTGGATCGACGTGCCGATCTGGTTCCGCAGCCATCGCATCGACGACGACGCGGCGGTGGCCCGCATCCGCGACAGCCGCATCTCGGCCGTCGTGATCGATCTCGACAAGGGCGTCGGCCCGACGCAGGGCCCGGTCGCACCTCTTGCGCCCCCGAAGGTTGCGGCCGCCGCCTCGACGGCCCCGGACCCCGAGATGGCGAAGGCCAAGGAGACGCTGCGCCGGACCCATTCGGCGATGCGCCAGATCTTCGCCGCGATCCGCGACGGGGCCTCGATCGATCCCGGCCAGGCGAGAGCCGTGGTGGACGAGGTCGCGGTCGCGATGCGCCATCGCCCCCGTGCGCTTCTCGGCATCACGCGCCTGAAGTCCAAGGACGAGTACAGCTTTCTTCATTCCGTCGCGGTCTGCGCCTTGATGACGCATTTCGGGCGCTTCCTGCACCTCGACGAGGACATGGTGCAGCAGCTGGGGCTCGCCGGCCTCCTCCACGACATCGGCAAGGTGACGCTGCCGAGCGAGATTCTCGGCAAGCCCGGCTCGCTCAGCGAGGAGGAAATCGAGATCGTGCGGACCCATCCGGTCGAAGGCTTCCGGATCCTGCAGAGCCAGGACGTGTCGGACATGGTGCGGGACGTCTGCCTCCATCACCACGAGCGGATCGACGGTCGCGGCTATCCCGACGGGCTGCAGGGCGACCAGCTGTCCCAGGCGGTGCGCATCGCCGCGATCTGCGACGTCTACGACGCCGTCACCTCGGTCCGTCCCTACAAGGAGGCCTGGTCGGCCAAGACCGCCTACCGCCGGATGTGGGAATGGGACGGCCATTTCGACCGCGTGCTGCTCGGCCAGTTCTTCGTCAGCATCGGCGTGACCGGGGAAACCGCCCGCCGGCCGGACCCTTGAACCGGGGCGCCCTTCGCATTCGGGCGGCGCCCCGGTCCCTCAAGGCCGTCAGCCCTTGCGGTTCTCGCGGTTCTCGATCAGGTCGTCGACGACGCCGGGATCGGCCAGCGTCGAGGTGTCGCCGAGGGCTCCGAACTCGTCCTCGGCGATCTTGCGCAGGATGCGGCGCATGATTTTCCCTGAGCGCGTCTTCGGCAGGCCCGGCGCCCACTGGATCTTGTCGGGCGAGGCGATCGGGCCGATCTCGTTGCGGACGTGGGCGACGAGCTCCTTTTTCAACTCGTCCGACGGCGTCACACCCTCCATCAGGGTGACATAGCAGTAGATCCCCTGCCCCTTCACGTCGTGCGGGTAGCCGACGACGGCGGCTTCCGAGACCTTCGGATGCGAGACGAGGGCGGATTCCACCTCGGCCGTGCCCATGCGGTGGCCCGACACGTTGATGACGTCGTCGACGCGGCCCGTGATCCACCAGTAGCCGTCCGCGTCGCGGCGCGCGCCGTCGCCGGTGAAGTACTTGCCGGGATAGGTCGAGAAATAGGTCTGCTCGAAGCGCTCGTGGTCGCCGTAGACCGTGCGCATCTGGCCGGGCCATGAATCGGCGATGCACAGATTGCCGTCGGCCGCGCCCTCCAGCACCTTGCCCTCGGCATCGACGAGTTCGGGCCGGACGCCGAAGAAGGGCTTGGTCGCGGAGCCGGGCTTCAGCGCCACGGCGCCCGGCAGCGGCGAGATCAGGATGCCGCCGGTCTCGGTCTGCCACCAGGTGTCGACGATCGCGCAGCGCTCCTCGCCAACGACCGTATAGTACCAGTTCCAGGCCTCCGGGTTGATCGGCTCGCCGACCGAGCCGAGGAGGCGGATGGACTGGCGCGAGGACCTGGTGACGAACTCGTCGCCCGCGCCCATCAGCGCCCGGATCGCCGTCGGCGCGGTGTAGAAGATGTTGACCTTGTGCTTGTCGACGACCTGCCACATGCGGCCGGCATCGGGGTAGTTCGGCACGCCCTCGAACATCAGCGTCGTCGCGCCGTTGGCGAGCGGCCCGTAGACCGTGTAGCTGTGGCCGGTCACCCAGCCCACATCCGCGGTGCACCAGAATACCTCGCCCGGCCGGTAGTCGAAGACGTACTGGTGCGTCATCGAGGCCCAGACGAGATAGCCGCCGGTCGTGTGCAGGACGCCCTTCGGCTTGCCGGTCGAGCCCGACGTGTAGAGGATGAACAGCGGGTCCTCGGCGCTCATCTCGGCGGGCGGGCAGTCGGCCGAAACCTTGTCGCGCTCCTCGTGCCACCAGAGGTCGCGGCCGCCCTCCATCGCGACGTCCGCCCCGGTGCGGCGCACCACCAGCACCTTCTCGACCGTGTGGCCGGCCTTGGCGGCGATGCCGAGCGCCTTGTCGGCATTGGCCTTCAGCGGCACCTTGCGGCCCGCACGAAGGCCCTCGTCGGCGGTGACCAGCACCTTGGAGGAGGAGTCTTCCATGCGCCCGCCGAGCGCATCAGGCGAGAAGCCGCCGAAGACCACGGAATGGATCGCGCCGAGCCGGGCGCAGGCGAGCATCGTCACCGCCGCTTCCGGGATCATCGGCAGGTAGATCGAGACGCGATCGCCCTTTTCGACGCCCATGCCCTTGAGGACGTTGGCCATGCGGCAGACGTCGGCGTGAAGCTCGCGGTAGGTGATGTGGCGGGCGTCTTTGGGATCGTCGCCTTCCCAGATGATCGCCGTCTGGTCGCCGCGGGTCTCGAGGTGCCGGTCGAGGCAGTTGGCGGAGAGATTGAGCGTGCCGTCCTCGAACCACCGGATCGAGACGGCACCGGGCTCGAACGAGGTGTTCTTGACCATCGTGTAGGGCTTGATCCAGTCGAGCCGTGCCCCGTGCTCGCGCCAGAAGCCGTCCGGGTCGGAGACGCTGCGTGCATACCAGGCCTCGTAGTCGGCCTCGGTGATCTGCGTGCCCGCCTTCCAGGCGTCCTTCACGGCGATGGTGGTCATGTCAAAGGTCTCCCTCCTCTCGGCACCTCTTCGTGCCGGCGCCGCTCCCGACGGCGCGGAGGTGAACCTAGAACGGGTCGCGCGCCGAGAAAACCGCCGCGCGTCAGAAAAGCCGCCCTCAGCGCCCGTCCTCGGCTTCCACCGGACCGCCGAGAACGTCGCGGACGTAGAGTTCCTGCACCAGCGTCATCAGGACGGCGACCACCGGCACGGCGAGCACGAAACCGAGAAGGCCGAACAGGAGGCCGAAGATCACCTGCGCCGACATGGTGAGCGCGGGCGGCAGCGCGGTCGTGTAGCGCTGGGCGATCGGCTGGGCGATGTTGCTCTCGATGCCCTGCAGGACGACGTAGAGGCCGAGCGCCCAGAGCGCCATGTCGACACCCTGCGCCAGCGCCGCCAGCACGATGATGACGCCGGCGACGAAGGCGCCGAGCGTCGGGATGAAGGCGAGGAGCCCGGCCTGCAATGCCAGGAGGAAGGCGTTGTTGACGCCGATCGCCCAGAGGCCCGCCCAGGACACCGAGAAGATCAGCGCCATCGAGACGGCGTCGCCCGCCACCCACATCAGGAGCGAGTGGGCGCTGCGGTCGAGCACCTCGCCGATGCGCGCGCGCTTTTCCTTCGGGAACAGCGAAACCAGCCCGTTTCGGTAGAGGCTCGGCTGCCACGACACGAAGATCGCCAGGAACAGGACGATGAAGAAGTTGCCGAGGCCCCCCAGTGCCCCGAACAGCGCCCGGCCGGCCGAGGACACGACACCGGACGGGTCGGGCAGGAGCGACTGGAGGTCGCCGGACGTGATCTCCTTCTCGACCGGCAGGCCGAGCGCGCTCAGCTGGCTCATCAGCTGGTCGGCCTGATCGCGCACGCCGGCCAGGAGATCGTTGAACTGCTGCACGATCGTCACTCCGCCCCAGGCGACGGGGGCGATGATGAGGGCGAAGGTCAGGAGATAGACGAGGCCGAGCGCCACCATGCGCGGCAGCCCGAGCCGCTGCAGGAGCCGCGCGAGGCCGCAGAAGATCGCGGCGATCAGGAGCCCCGCGAAGATCAGGAAGAAGGCCGACGCCGCAAAGGCGAAGACGACGACGAGAAGCAGCATCCCGAGGACGATCGCCGCCATGGTGACCGTGCGGTAGGCGAGGCGCGGGGGGACGGAGGCCGGGTGGGGTGCAAGCTCGCTCAAGGCGGGGATCCAATGCTGCAAGGGCGCGCCGGCTCGAAGGGCCGGCCCGCCAGGCCTCGCCGGGTCATCGTCCCGGAGGCTGGACGGCAGGATATAAGGCGCATGGCACCCACGGGAACCGACGCCCGCCCGCGTGGATCGCACGGGACCCCCGCAGGTTCGTCCTGCCCTACAGCCTCGAGGGTGACGGCGATGCCGCCTCCCCTGCCCCGCCGCCGCTAGCCGCGCGAGCCGAAGATCGCCGAGCCGACGCGAACGCTCGTCGCCCCGAACGGGATCGCGCGCTCGAAGTCGCCCGACATGCCCATGGACAGCTTCTCGACCCCGGCCTCGCCGGCGAGCTTCTGGAGAAGCGCGAAATAGGGACCGGGATGCTCGTCCACCGGGGGAATGCACATCAGGCCCTCGATCGCGAGGCCGAACTCGTCGCGGCACCGGCGCACGAAATCGACGGCCTCGCGCGGCGGGACGCCCGCCTTCTGTTCCTCCTCGCCGATGTCGACCTGGACGTAGAGCCGCGGCGTGCGGCCCTGGCGCGCGATCTCCTTGGCGATCTCGCGGGCGATCTTCTCGCGGTCCACCGTCTCGATCACGTCGAAGAGCGCCACTGCCTCGGCGGTCTTGTTGGACTGGAGGGGCCCGATGAGGTGCAGCTCGACGCCCGCGAATTCCTCGCGCAGCGCCGGCCATTTGCCGGCCGCCTCCTGCACCCGGTTCTCGCCGAAGACGCGCTGGCCGGTCTGGAGGACGGGCCGGATCGCATCGGCATCGAAGGTCTTGGATACGGCGACGAGCTCGACCGAGCCCGGCGCGCGACCCGCCTCGTCCTCGGCCGTGCGGATGCGGGCCTTGATATCCTGGAGGCGGGAGGCGGCGGTGTCGCTCATGGCATTCCTTGAAGGCACGGGGGTTTCCGGCTATTTTGAGGAGTGGGTGCCGGAGCGGCTAACTCCGACACCCGTCGCCTTAGATGAAGAGTTGGACCCGGAGGATGACTTGCCAGCCTCTCCGGGTCCTTTTCACCTCAAGCGTGACGCTTAGCGGAATCATCCACATCGCTTCACTCCTTCGGACGGCAAAGCCGATGCCTCGGCCGCGGTGGCTCATCCTCCGCGGCGGCGCGGGCTGGCGTCGCGCGTCTGCTTCTGCCGTCCGATCCGCCTTTATGCGGCGCGGCCCCAAGCTTGTGAAGGCGGGCATAAGTCAATATTGACTGTGGCTCCCGGCGCTTCGCGCGCCCCCGCCCGCCCGCATCCTTGCCGTGAGAATTCCGTCCGCGATGGCCATCGAACGTTACAATCCCCGCGCCTCCGAACCCCGCTGGCAGGCGGCCTGGAACGAGGCCAAGCTGTTCGAGACGGACACGGACGCCGACGGCGAGGCCTACTACGTCCTCGAGATGTTCCCCTACCCGTCCGGGCGCATCCACATGGGCCACGTGCGCAACTACGCGATGGGCGATGTCGTGGCCCGCTACAAGCGCGCCATGGGCTACAACGTCCTCCACCCGATGGGCTGGGACGCGTTCGGCATGCCGGCCGAGAACGCGGCGATGCAGAACAAGGTGCACCCGCGCGACTGGACCTACCAGAACATCGCGACCATGCGCGGACAGCTCAAGTCGATGGGCCTGTCGCTCGACTGGTCGAGAGAGTTCGCGACCTGCGACGTCGAGTACTATCACCGCCAGCAAATGCTCTTCCTCGACATGCTGGACAAGGGCCTCGCCTATCGCCGCAAGTCCAAGGTCAACTGGGACCCGGTCGACAACACCGTGCTCGCCAACGAGCAGGTGATCGACGGGCGCGGCTGGCGCTCGGGCGCGGAAGTCGAGCAGCGCGAGCTGACGCAGTGGTTCTTCCGCATCACCCACTACGCCGACGACCTCCTCAAGGCGCTGGACGACCTGCCCGGCTGGCCGGAGAAGGTGCGCCTCATGCAGCGCAACTGGATCGGCAAGTCGGAAGGGCTGTCGCTGCGCTGGGCTCTGGCCGAGCCTGCGGGCGAGATCCACGAGGTCGAGGTCTTTACCACGCGGCCCGACACCTTGTTCGGCGCGAGCTTCCTCGCGATCGCGGCCGACCATCCGCTCGCCCGTTCCGCCGCCGAAACGAACCCGGAGCTGGCCGCCTTCGTCGACGAGCTGAAGCGCGGCGGCACCTCGGCAGCCGAGATCGAGACGGCGGAAAAGCGCGGCATGGACACGGGGCTTCGCGCCGTCCACCCGCTCGACCCGAACTGGACCGTGCCGGTCTATGTCGCCAACTTCGTCCTGATGGACTACGGCACGGGCGCCATCTTCGGCTGCCCGGCGCACGACCAGCGCGACCTCGACTTCGCCCGCAAGTACGGACTGCCGGTCACCCCCGTCGTCCTGCCCGAGGGCACGGACGCCGCCGACTTCTCCGTCGCAGACACCGCGCACGACGGCGAAGGGCGCCTGTTCAATTCCCGCTTCCTCGACGGCATGATGCCGGACGAGGGCTTCGAGGCGGTATCGGCGCGGCTCACCGCCGAGACGCTCGGCAACCGGCCGGTGGCGGAGCGGCGCGTCAACTTCCGCCTTCGCGACTGGGGCGTCTCGCGCCAGCGCTACTGGGGCTGCCCGATCCCGGTGCTCCATTGCGAGAGCTGCGGCACGGTGCCGGAGCGCCGCGAGAACCTGCCGGTCCGCCTGCCCGACGACATCGACTTCGACAAGCCCGGCAACCCGCTCGACCGCCATCCGACCTGGCGCCACGCCACCTGCCCTCAGTGCGGCGGCGAGGCGCTGCGCGAGACCGACACGATGGACACGTTCGTCGACAGTTCCTGGTACTTCGCGCGCTTCACTTCACCCCGCGCCGACGAGCCGACCGTGCCGGCGGTCGCCGACAGGTGGCTGCCGGTCGACCAGTATATCGGCGGCATCGAGCACGCGATCCTGCACCTCCTCTACTCCCGCTTCTTCACGCGGGCGATGCGCGCGACCGGCCATCTGAACCTCGACGAGCCGTTCCGGGGCCTGTTCACGCAAGGCATGGTGGTCCACGAGACCTACCGCGACGGGCGCGAATGGGTGCCGCCCGCCGACGTCGCGATCGAGGAGAGCGACGGCACGCGCACCGCGCGGCGCCTTTCCACCGGCGCACCGATCGAGATCGGCGGCATCGAGAAGATGTCGAAGTCGAAGAAGAACGTCGTCGACCCCGACGACATCATCGGCTCGCTCGGCGCCGACACCGCGCGCTGGTTCATGCTGTCGGACTCGCCGCCGGAGCGCGACGTCATCTGGACGGAAGCCGGCGCCGAGGGCGCGCACCGCTTCGTGCAGCGCGTCTGGCGTCTCGTCGCCGAGACCGCCGAGGTGCTGAACGGTCTCGGCACGGGCCTTGGCGAGACGAGCGCCGCGGCGACCGCCGTGCGCCGCGCCGCCCATCGCACGGCGGCGGGCGTCGGCGACGACATCGAGCGCCTCGCCTTCAACAAGGCCGTCGCGCGGCTCTACGAACTCGTCAACTCGCTCTCGTCCGCCCTGCAGGAAGCGGCCCTGCGGGAGGATGCGAGCCTGCGCGAGGCGGCCCGCGAGAGCCTCTCGATCCTCGTGCGCCTCGTCGCGCCGATGATGCCGCATCTGGCCGAGGAATGCTGGCGGGCGCTCGGCCAAAAGGGTTTGTGCGCCGCCGCGCCCTGGCCGAAGGCCGATCCCTCGCTTCTCGTGCAGGACGAGATCACCCTGCCCGTCCAGATCAACGGCAAGAAGCGCGGCGACATCACCGTCTCCGCCAAGGCCGGAAAGGACGAGGTGGAAGCCGCCGTCCTAGCCCTGCCCTTCGTCGCCGAGGCGCTGGGCGGCGCCGCCCCGAAGCGCCTCGTCGTGGTTCCCGGAAGGATCGTCAATGTCGTCGCCTAAACGCCTCGCTTTTGTCGTTGCCGCCCTGGCCCTGTCGGGCTGCACCTCCGGTCCGCTCTACGGCACGACCGCGGTCGATCCGGCGACCGGCGCGCGCTCCTCGGTCCTGACCGACCTTCGCGGCCGCATCGCGCTGGCGCCGGCCTCGACGCGCACGGCGCAGGTCTTTCGCAACGCCATGCTCTACAAGCTGAACGGCGCGACGCCGGTCTCGGCGCCGCTCTACGAGCTGCGCTACACCACCTCGGCCACCGACCAGGTCTCGGCGGTCGAGGCCGGCACGGGTACGCCGAGCGCCGCGCTCTACCGGATGACGGTGAACTACGAGCTCGTGCGCACCGCCGACGTCAAGGTGCTCACCACCGGCCAGCGCTTCGCCATGGTGCCGTACGATCGCACCAACCAGCTCTTCGCCGCCAGCCGCGCGGTGATCGACGCGCGCGATCAGGCGGGCGAGGCGGTGGCCGAGCGGATCCTCGGCGCCATCGCGCCGGTGCTCCAGCGCGAGGTCTTCACCGACGAGCCGGCGATCACGGCGAAGAACTGACGGGGACGGGGGCTTGGCGCAGAAGAAGGCGCACGAGGTCGACGCCTTCCTGTCGCGACCCGACACCTCGTTTCCCGTTCTCCTCCTCTACGGGCCTGACCCCGGCCTTGTGTCGGAGCGGGCCGAGACGGTGGTGAAGCACTCCGGCGTGCCCGCGAACGACCCTTTCTCGCATGTCGTCCTGCAGGCCGACGACCTCGAACGCGACATCGGTCGCCTGTTCGACGAAGCGCGTACGGTCTCGCTCTTTGGCGGTCGCCGTCTCCTGCGGATCAAGGGCGCGGGCAACGGCCGGAACCTTGCCGACGCGGTGGCCGACCTTGCCGCCGATCCGCCGGCCGACTGCACCATCCTAATCGAGGCGGGAGACCTCAAGAAGAGCGCGCCCCTGCGCACGCAGGTCGAGCGCGGCCGCGCCGCCATGGCGCTGCCCTGCTACCAGGACGAGGACAAGGCGCTCGACCGAATGATCGACGAGGAGCTGGCGGCAGCCAACCTGTCGATGGACCGCGCGACGCGCGAGATGCTGCGCGCCCGGCTCGGCGCCGACCGGCTGGCCTCGCGCGGCGAGGTGCGAAAGCTCTGCCTCTATGCCCTCGGCAAGGGACAGATCCACGAGGAGGACATCGAGGCGATCGTCGGCGATGTGTCGGCGGAGACCGTCGACGAAGCGGTGGATGCGGCGGCCAGCGGCGAGGTCCGGCGGCTGCCCGAACTCATCGGGCGCCTTGTCTCGTCGGGCACCTCGACCTTCCAGCTGCACGGCGCGCTCCTGCGCTTCTTCCAGGGGCTGCAGGTGATGCGCGGCGAGGTGGAGACGAAGGGTACCCCGGTCTCGGTCGTGGTGGAACGTCGCCGCCCGCATTTTCGCCGCCGCCCCGCGATGGAGGCCGCGCTCGGCGCCTGGGACGGATCGGGGATCGCCGCCGTCCTCCGTCGTCTCGAGCACGACATCCTCCTGTCGCGACGCGAGGGCGCGCTTGCGGTCACCATCATGCGGCGTAGCCTGATCGAGATCGGCGTCGAAGCCGCGCGGCGTCGCGCCCGCGCGCGCCGCTGAGAGGCTCTCGGCGGTTCATCGGCCGATCGAAGTGCGTTTACGCGCAAAAGATTTCATCGGACTGCAAATCCGGCAACCTCTCCCTCGCCGAATATGCTCTAACAGGCGGACGGACGGGCCGGGAGGATCGGCTTGGCACGCGAGGGGAGGATGACGATGGAATATCGCACGCTCGGGCGATCGGGACTGAAGGTCTCGGCGCTCACCATGGGCACCATGACGTTCGGCGGCGCCGGCGTCTTCGGCAGCGTCGGCTCGACCGGCACCGACGAGGCGAGGGGGCTGATCCATCTCTGCCTCGACGCCGGCATCAATCTCATCGACACCGCCAACATGTATTCCAACGGCCTGTCGGAGGAGATCATCGGCGATGTCCTCGGCGGCCAGCGCCCGAACGACGTGCTTCTCGCCTCCAAGGTCCGCATGCGCATCGGCGAGGGACCGAACGACGAGGGCCTGTCGCGCCATCACGTCATCCGCGAGTGCGAGCGCTCGCTGAAGCGGCTGAAGACCGACGTCATCGACATCTACTACTGCCACGAATGGGACGGCACCACGCCGCTCGAAGAGACGATTGCCGCGCTCGACACCCTCGTGACACAGGGCAAGATCCGCTACATCGGCTGCTCCAACTACTCGGCGTGGCAGGTGATGAAGGGGCTCGGCATTTCCGACCTCCACCATCACCCGCGCTTCATCACCCAGCAGATCCACTACACGCTGGAAGCGCGCGAGGCCGAGTACGAGCTCCTGCCGCTATCGGTCGATCAGGGCCTCGGCGTCCTCGTCTGGAGCCCGCTTGCCGGCGGCCTCCTGTCGGGCAAGCATCGGCGCGGCGCCTCGGCGGAAGGCTCGCGCCTCACCGCTGGCTGGACCGAGCCGCCAATCCGCGACGAGGATCGCCTGTGGCGCATCGTCGATGTCCTCGTCGAGATCGGGGAGGGCAGGGGGGTCTCGGCCGCGCAGGTCGCGCTGGCGTGGCTTCTCGGCCGCCCGGCCGTCGCCTCGCTGGTGATCGGTGGTCGCCGCGAGGACCAGTTCCGCGACAACATCGCCGCCGCCTCGCTGAAGCTCACCGACGACGAGCGCCAGCGCCTCGACGCAGTCAGCCGCCCGCCGGTGCTCTATCCCTACTGGCACCAGTACAACACGGCGCGCGACCGCTTCGGCCCCGCCGACCGGGTGATCGACCACGGCTGACGGGACGGGACGGGGCGCCGGCTCGACCGGCGCCCGCTCTCCGGCAGGATGGTTCTGTCGCGGGAACTGCGTCGTTCGGTGCGGTCGCAGATCACGAACCGCGGCATCTTGCCCGCGCCGCGCCGTCGCGGCATCGTCACGTCCGCCTCATTCGATACAGGACAACGATGCGACTCGCCCTGACCGCCGCCACGCTCTTCGCTCTCGCGCTTCCGGCCATGGCCGAGGAGATCGACTGCACCGACCCGCAGACCCAGACGGACATGACCCTGTGCGCACAGGCCGATCTCGACACGGCCGACGAGACACTGAATGCGCTCTACGCCAAGGTGCGCGAGCGGCTGAAGGGCGAGGACGAGAGGCTGACGGCCCTGCGCGACGCGCAGCGGGCGTGGATCGCCTACCGCGACAGCGAATGCGCCTTCCGCTCCTCCGCCGTTGACGGCGGCAGCGCGCAGCCGATGGTCGAGGCTCAGTGCAAGAGCGAGAAGACCGCGCGCCGCAGCGCCGATCTCCAGGACTATCTCGACTGCGAGGAGGGCGACATGGCCTGCCCGCTTCCGGCCGAGTAAGCCGGCTTACAGACTGCGGATGCGCGGCCCGCCGTCGCTGTCCTTTCGCTCGCCCGCCTGAAGCAGGCGACAGACGGCGTCGAGCTGGTCGAGGTCGCGGAACGTCAGCTGCAGCGTGCCGCCCTGTCCCACCATCTCGATCGACACAGGCAGGCCGAGCGTCTCGGACAGGAGATCGGCGAGCGCCCGCGCGTCCGATGCCTGCGGCGCCGCCGGGGCGACCGGTGTGCGGCGACGCGGCGCAGGCTTCGGGACAGGGGGGGCGTCCGGCCCACGCGCCAGACTTTCCGCCTCGCGCACGCTCAATCCCTCGTCGACGATGCGCCGGGCGAAGGCTTCCGGGTCGTCCTGCGCCACCGCGGTGCGCGCGGCGCCGGCTGAGAGTTCGCCCCGCTGCACCATGTCCTTGACGCTGTCAGGGAGCTTCAGGAGGCGCAGCGTGTTGGCGACATGGCTGCGGCTCTTGCCGACGACGTCGGCGAGATCGGCCTGCGTGTAGCCGTGTTCGGCGATCAGCATCTCGTAGCCGAGCGCTTCCTCGATCGGGTCGAGGTCGGCGCGCTGGACGTTCTCGATGATCGCGATCTCGAGCGACTGCCGGTCGGAAATCTCGCGCAGGACGACCGGGACATCCTTCAGCGCCGCGGCCTTGGCGGCGCGCCAGCGGCGCTCGCCGGCCACGATCTCGAAGCCGCCCGCGCCCTCGACCCGGCGCACCAGGATCGGCTGCACCACGCCGTGCTGGCGGACCGACGCCGTCAGTTCCTCGAGTTCGGTCTCGTCGAAGTGGCGGCGCGGGTTCTTCGGGTTGGGCCGAAGCTCCGAGGGCGGGACGCGCCGTTCGCCGACCTGGGCTTCGCGCGCCATCGCGGGCCCGGGAAACGCGCTGCCCGCCCGCGAGGGCAGGGTCGAGGAGGCCGAACCGCCGATCAGCGACGCAAGCCCGCGTCCCAGCCTTTGGCGTCCCTTGTCCTCGGTCATGCGGGGTCTCCTGGTTCAGATACGGGGGCGTCTTGCCCGAAAACGATGGGCCGGCGAACCGGGCGAGTCAGGCGGCGGCGAGATCGCGCTCGCGCTGGATGACCTCGGAGGCCAGACGGATATAGGCCTGACTGCCCGGGCACTTCATGTCGTAGAGGATCGCCGGCTTGCCGAAGCTCGGCGCTTCCGAAACGCGCACGTTGCGCGGGATGATCGTCTCGTAGACGTGGTCGCCCATGTAGGAGCGCACGTCACGCACCACCTGACTTGCGAGATTGTTGCGCCCGTCGAACATCGTCAGCACGATCCCGTGAAGGGACAGGGCGGGGTTCAGGGTGTCGCGCACCTGCTCCACCGTCTCCAGAAGCTGGCTGAGACCTTCCAGCGCGAAGAACTCGCACTGGAGCGGCACCAGGATCGCGTCGGCCGCAGCCATCGCGTTGACGGTGAGAAGGTTTAAGGATGGCGGGCAGTCGACCAGCACGAAATCGAAGCGCGCGGTCTCCTCGACATGGAAATGCAGCGCGTCGCGCAGGCGATAGGCGCGACTGGCTGCGGTCGAGATTTCCATCTCGACGCCCAGAAGATCGAGCGTCGAGGGGATGACCCAAAGGTTCGGGACGGCGGTCTCCATCGCCGCATCGGTGACCGACGCGCTTTCGACCAGCACGTCGTAGGACGACACCGCGCGGTCCTCCCGGTCGATGCCGAGGCCCGTCGAGGCGTTGCCCTGCGGATCGAGGTCGATCAGGAGCGTGCGCTTCCCGATGGCGGCCAGCGCCGTCGCCAGGTTGATGGCGGTGGTCGTCTTGCCGACGCCGCCCTTCTGGTTCGCAACCGTGATGACCCGCATGCGCGGGACGGAAAGCGTGTCCATCGTGTCAACTCCACCCGGGTCTGGCCAGGCCGGGTCCATGCCTTCGGTTGCGGGTCGCGTTCCCTAGCGGGCCGCCAGGCGCTCGAGGGAGCGGATCTCCAGAAGCACCGAGCCGTCTTCGACCGGCGAGGCATGCTTTACCATGTCGAAACGCCAATGGGCAGCGGCTTGCGCGATCTCGCTCTCGTGCGCGCGTCCCTTGAGGAACCAATAGACGGTATCGGGCCGCGTCTGCGGCGCGACGAGCGCGAAGAGGTCGTCGAGCGAGGCCAGCGCGCGGGCGCTGATCGCCTCGACGCCGGCGAGCACCGAACCGCAGTCCTCGATCCGCTCGGCGTGGACGGTCGCGGGAAGCGCAAGCTCGCGCGCTACCGTACGCAGGAACGCCGCCTTCTTGGCGTTGCTCTCGACGAGATGCACCTCGCCGCCCTCGCGCTCGGCCATGAGGATGGCGAGGATGAGCCCCGGTAGCCCGGCGCCCGAGCCGAGATCGGCCCAGCGCAAGATGCCCCTGGCGCGTTCGCCGAGCACCAGCCCGTCCTCGACGTGCCGGGTCCAGATTTCCGGGATCGTCGCCGGCGAGACAAGATTGATGCTCTTCTGCCAGGTCCGCAGCAGCGCGACATAGGCGTCGAGCCGTTCGCCTGTTTCACGTGAAACAGCGTGCCGCGACAGGACGAGCGCGCGCTCCTCGGCAAGCTTCGCTTCCGTCGCTGCCTTGCCCATCCGGGGCTTCGGCGGTGGACGCTTCGGCTCCGCGGGTTTGCGGGGCGGCGGGCCCCGGCGGTCACGCGGCGCGGGCAAGGTCTTGCTTTCGAAGAGCGACAAGAAGGAGCGCAAGCGCCGTCGGCGTCATGCCGTCGATGCGCTCGGCCTCGGCAAGGCTCGTCGGTCGGCGCTCGACCAGCTTCTGACGAAGCTCGTTCGACAGGCCCTTGATCCCTGCGAAATCGAACCCCGCCGGAAAGACCTTGGCCTCGTCGCGCTTCAGCTGCATCTGGTCGCGGCGCTGGCGATCGAGATAGACGTCGTAGCCCGCCTCGATCTCGATCCGCTCCCGAACCGATCCCTTGATCGCCTTGAGCTCTGGCCAGACCCCGGTGAGGTCGTCGAAGCCGATATCGGCATGCGAGAGAAGCACCCAGGCCGAGCGGGTGCGCCCGTCCTGGTTGACCGGCAGACCCTTGCGGGCCGCCTCGCTGCTCGTCAGCGTCAAAGCTTCCAGCGTGGCGCGCGCGGCGCCGAGCGCCGCCTCGCTGGCCGTGAACGCTGCGCGGCGCTCCCCGTCGGCCAGTCCCCATTCCATGCCGAGCGGGGTCAGGCGGCGGTCGGCGTTGTCGGCGCGCAGGCTCAGGCGGAACTCGGCGCGGCTCGTGAACATGCGATAGGGCTCGGTGACGCCGGTGCGCGTCAGGTCGTCGACCATCACGCCGAGATAGGCGTCGGCGCGATCGATGACGACGGGCTCCGCCCCGCCGGCGCGCCGCGCCGCGTTGAGACCCGCCAGCAACCCCTGCGCAGCAGCTTCCTCGTATCCGGTGGTGCCGTTGATCTGACCGGCGAGAAACAGGCCGCGTGCGGCGCGCACCTCCAGCGCCCGCGTCAGCTCCCGCGGGTCGACATGGTCGTATTCGATGGCATAGCCGGGTTTCAGCACCTCGACCTTTTCGAGGCCCGGCAGCGAACGCAGGAAGGCCTCCTGCACATCCACTGGCAGCGAGGTCGACAGGCCGTTGGGATAGACGGTCGCGTCGTCGAGGCCTTCCGGCTCGAGAAAGACCTGATGGCCGTCACGGTCGCCGAACTTGACGATCTTGTCCTCGATCGACGGGCAGTAACGCGGACCGACGCCTTCGATCTCGCCGGAATAGAGCGCCGAGCGATGGAGGTTGTCGCGGATGATGCGGTGCGTCTCCGGTGTCGTGCGGGTGATGCCGCAATCGATCTGCGGGTTCGCGATCACGGTCGTCAGGTAGGAGAACGGGTAGGGCTCGGCGTCCGGGCTCTGCCGGTCGAGCGAGGCCCAGTCGATCGTCGTGCCGTCGAGACGCGCGGGCGTGCCCGTCTTCAGGCGGCCGAGGCGAAGCCCCAGGCGGCGCAGCGTGGCGGAGAGGCCAAGCGACGGCTTCTCACCGACGCGCCCTGCCGGGATCTTCTCGGTGCCGATATGAATGAGCCCGTTGAGAAAGGTGCCGGTGGTCAGCACCGCCACGCCGCAGGCGATCCGGCGGCCATCGTCGAGGACCACGGCCGCAACGCGCCCGGCCGTATCGAACTCGAGATCGAAGGCGTCGCCCTCGACGACGGAGAGCCCGTCCTGCGCCCGCACCGCGGCCTGGACGGCCGCCTTGTAGAGCTTGCGGTCGGCCTGCGTGCGCGGGCCACGGACGGCCGGTCCCTTGCGCCGGTTGAGAAGGCGAAACTGGATGCCGCCGCGGTCGGCCGCCCGGCCCATCACACCGCCGAGCGCATCGATCTCGCGCACGAGATGGCCCTTGCCGATCCCGCCGATCGCCGGATTGCAGCTCATCGCGCCCACAGTCTCGAAGGCATGCGTCAGAAGGATCGTCGCCGCGCCCGTGCGCGCGGCGGCGCAGGCCGCCTCGACGCCCGCATGGCCGCCGCCGATCACCACGACGTCGGCGGAAACATCCGTTGGTTTCTGTGTCATGGGATGGGTTAAGCCGCAGCGGACCGAGACTGTCAATCGAGGCCGATCAGGCCGCACCCGCCAGCCGAGCCACAAGCCGCCTGGCCTGTGCGTTATCCACTCGCCCGTCCAGCCTCACTTACCGATGCAGAATTCGCCGAAGATCACGCCGAGAAGGTCCTCGACCCCGGTGCGGCCGGTGAGGCTCCCCAAGCGATCAGCGGCAAGGCGCAGCGTTTCGGCGGCGACCTCGGGCGGCTGGTTCTCGGGATCGTAGGCCTCCAGCCATTCCAGCGTGCCGGCGATGATCTCGCGGTGGCGCAGGCGCGTCGGCACGACCTCGCTGGGATTGCCGGCCTTGTCACGCGCAGCCGCGGTGATCCGATCGAGAAGCGCGCCGATCCCCCGTCCGTCGCGCACGGACACCGCGAGATCGAAGTTTGCCGGCAAACCTTGCGGGGCGAGATCGATCTTGGTGCGAACATGAATTACCGGCGCGCGGTTCTCTAATGCTGCGTTTTCCCCGTCCGGCGCGACGAGATGGAGCACCAGATCGGCTTCGTCCAGCGCCCGGCGCGCGCGCTCGACGCCGATCGCCTCGACGACGTCGCCGGTCTCGCGCAGGCCCGCGGTGTCCGACAGGCGTACGGGGATGCCGGCGAGATCCAGCCGCACCTCGATGACGTCGCGCGTCGTGCCCGGGATCGCCGAGACGATCGCGACGTCCCGCTCGGCGAGCGCATTGAGGAGGCTCGACTTGCCGGCATTCGGCGCCCCCGCGATCACGACGTGGAAGCCGTCGCGCCAGATCTCGCCGCGACGCGCGCCGGAGAGGCTATCGCGCATCTCGGCGGCGAGGCGCCGCACCTCGGCGGAGACGCCTGCCGACACGTCGTCCGCGACGTCGCCCTCGTCGGAGAAGTCGAACGCCGCTTCGATCAGCGCCCGCGCCCGCAGGAGCCGCCGCATCCAGCTATCGGCGAGTTGGCGCATGCCGCCTTCGGCCTGGGCGAGCGCCTGCGCGCGTTGGCCCTCGGTCTCGGCGGCGAGGAGATCGGCGAGCCCTTCCGCCTCCGTCAGGTCGATCCGGCCGTTCTCGAAGGCGCGGCGGGTGAACTCGCCGGCCTCGGCAAGGCGGATGCCGGGCAGGGCGCAGAGCGCGGCGAGCATCGCGCCCGCAACCGCCCGTCCGCCATGGACATGGAACTCGGCGAGGTCCTCACCCGAGACCGAGCCCGGTGCCGGGAAGAACAGGAGGAGCCCGCGATCGATCGGCGCGCCCGTGCCGTCGCGAAAGGTGCGCAAGGAGGCCCGTCGCGGCTCCGGCACGCCGCTGGCGATCCGCTCCATCGCCAGCCGCGCCTGCCGCCCGCTGACCCGCAGCACCGCGATGCCCGCCGGCAGGGCGCCGGAGGAGAGGGCGGCGATCGTGTCGTCGTGACTCACCGGACGGCGATCACGTCGGCGTCGCAAGCGATGCGCAGCGCGTCCGGCACGGTCTCGAAGACATGGAAGGGCGTGCCCGCCGCCGCCCAGACGAAGGGGAAGGCCAGGAGGTCGCGGTCCATGTAGGTGCGCAAGGGGCGCGGGGCGCCGAGCGGCGCGACGCCGCCGATCGCAAAGCCGGTCGCTTCCCGCACGAAGTCGGCGTCCGCCCGGCCGAGCGCCTCGCCGACCACCGCCGCGACCGCCGTCTCGTCCACGCGGTTGGCCCCGGACACGAGGAGGAGGTAGGGCTCGCCCGTCTCCTTGCCGCGGAACACGAGGCTTTTGACGATCTGGCCGACGGCGACCGAGACGGCGCTCGCCGCTTCGTCCGCGGTGCGCGCGATGGTCTGCGTTTCCACGACGCGGATGGGCAGGCTTTTCGCGAGCGCCGCGATCTCCACGCGCCGCACGGCATCGGGTCGGGTCGGACGATCGGACATGGCGGCGCGGCCTCGGGCTGGTGGCGTCGTCATCGGCTCTAGCGCATCACGGCGCGCGATCCCACGAAAAAGGCCGCCGTGTCGCCACGGCGGCCCGTCGATGGGCGCTGGCCCGAGGCCTTAGGTGTTCATCGAGTCGAAGAAGTCGGTGTTCGACTTCGTCTGCTTCAGCTTGTCGTTGAGGAATTCGATCGCGTCGGTCGTGCCCATGGGCGCGAGGATGCGGCGCAGGACGAAGATCTTCTGCAGGTCCTGGCGCGGCACGAGGAGGTCCTCCTTGCGCGTGCCGGACTTGAGGATGTCCATCGCCGGGAAGATGCGCTTGTCGGCGACCTTGCGGTCGAGCACGAGCTCGGAATTGCCGGTGCCCTTGAACTCCTCGAAGATCACCTCGTCCATGCGCGAGCCGGTGTCGATGAGGGCCGTCGCGATGATGGTGAGCGAGCCGCCTTCCTCGATGTTGCGCGCGGCGCCGAAGAAGCGCTTGGGGCGCTGGAGCGCGTTGGCGTCGACACCGCCGGTCAGGACCTTGCCGGAGGAGGGGACGACCGTGTTGTAGGCGCGGCCGAGGCGGGTGATCGAGTCGAGAAGGATCACGACGTCACGCCCGTGCTCGACGAGGCGCTTGGCCTTCTCGATCACCATCTCGGCGACCTGCACGTGGCGCGTCGCCGGCTCGTCGAAGGTGGAGGAGACGACCTCGCCCTTCACCGAGCGCTGCATGTCGGTCACTTCCTCGGGGCGCTCGTCGATGAGCAGGACGATGAGGTAGCATTCCGGATGGTTGGCGGTGATCGAGTGCGCGATATTCTGCAGGAGCACCGTCTTGCCGGTGCGCGGCGGGGCGACGATCAGCGCGCGCTGCCCCTTGCCGAGCGGGGCGACGAGATCGATGACGCGGGCCGAGAGGTCCTTCTTGGTGGAGTCGGCGAACTCCATCTTGAAGCGCTCGTTCGGGTAGAGCGGCGTCAGGTTGTCGAAGTGGCTCTTGTGCTTGATCTTCTCCGGGTCGTCGAAGTTGATCGTGTTGACCTTCATCAGCGCGAAGTAGCGCTCGCCGTCTTTCGGGCTTCGGATCGTGCCCTCGACCGTGTCGCCGGTCTTCAGCGAGAAGCGGCGCAACTGGGACGGCGAGATGTAGATGTCGTCGGGGCCGGGCAGGTAGTTGGCCTCCGGCGAGCGCAGGAAGCCGAAGCCGTCCTGCAGCACCTCGACGACGCCCTCGCCGATGATCTCGACGTCCTGCGCGGCGAGGCGCTTCAGGATGGCGAAGAGGAGTTCCTGCTTGCGCAGGACGGAGGCGTTCTCGACCTCGTTCTCCTCCGCAAAGGCGACGAGCTCGGCGGCGTTCTTGTTCTTGAGGTCCTGGAGTTTGATCTCGGACATGTGAAAAGGGCTCCAACCCCATCCGGACCTTCGAAGGGTCGCGCGGCACGGGGGCGTCAACGATCGGGGAAAGGGTCAGGCCGGAACGAGGATGGACATGTTCGGCTGAAAGGGCGGGATCGCAGGCATGGCTGCGTCGCGCCGGAGGCGGGATACGCGTTCAGTCTATAATGCCGCAGGCGCGCCAGCGCAAGCGGGCTTCGCTCAGCCGCCGATCGACACCACGGGTGCGAGGGAAAGCTGGCGCAGCGCATCGGCCACCACACCCTCCGGCGCCGCCTCGACCGACACGCGCACACCGTCCTCGTCCGGCTGCAGCGGCTCGAAGTCGGCATATTGCGAGGCGAGCAGCGAGGGCGGCATGTAGTGTCCCTTGCGCTTCTCCATGCGCTCGCGGATCAGCGCCTCGTCGCCCGTCAGCTCCACGAAGCGCACCCGCGCCGCCGCCCCGCGCAACACGTCGCGATAGCGCCGCTTCAGGGCCGAGCAGGTGATCACGGTGGAACGACCGGCCGCCGCCTCGCTCGACACCCAGTCGCGGATCGCGACCAGCCAAGGCGCCCGGTCCTCGTCGTTCAGGGGGATGCCGGCCGACATCTTCTCGATATTGGCTTTCGGGTGAAACTCGTCGGCCTCGGCGAAGCGCCAGCCGAGTCTCGTCGCCAGCCCCTTGGCCGTGGTCGTCTTGCCGGTGCCCGACGGACCCATGACGACGAGGCAGACGGGGCGGTCGGAGGCTGGGGCTACGGACAAGGGGACGGCTCCGGGGACGAACGATCCGCGTTAGATC
Source organism: Aureimonas phyllosphaerae (assembly GCF_047943035.1). Taxonomy (NCBI): domain Bacteria; kingdom Pseudomonadati; phylum Pseudomonadota; class Alphaproteobacteria; order Hyphomicrobiales; family Aurantimonadaceae; genus Aureimonas; species Aureimonas phyllosphaerae. The sequence goes on from NZ_CP181348.1 coordinate 782,189, forward strand.
GCATGGCCGTCGCCAAAGGCAAGACGGCGATCAGAAGGGCTTCACCACCACGAGGATCACGATCACAACCATGAGGAGCGCCGGCACCTCGTTCATGATCCGCCAATGCCGGCTCGACCTGGTGATCTCGTCGCGCTCCAGCCGCTTGCGCGAGGCCGACAGGTAGCCGTGGACGCCCGACAGGAGCACCACGAAGAGAATCTTGGCATGCAGCCAGCCGCCCCGGAACTGGAACACCTCGATCGCCAGCCAGAGGCCCGCCACCCAGGTCACGACCATCGCCGGGTTGATGATGCCGCGCATCAGGCGCCGCTCCATCACCTTGAACGTCTCGGCCTCGCGCGAGCCCGCCCCCGCCTCCGTGTGGTAGACGAAGAGACGCGGCAGGTAGAGCATCCCCGCCATCCACGAGATCACCGCGAGGATGTGGAGGCTCTTCACCCAGAGTTGCGCCTCGAGCGGCACCAGCCCGAACAGGAGGATCGCCAGCACCACCCCGCCGGCCAGCGCATAGAGCAGCGAACGGTCCTTCGCGACGGGCTTGGGCGAAACGGTCATGGCATCCTCCGGCAGGGCTTCCCGCCTGCCTAGTCGAGAACCGTTCCGAACGGAAGCGGCGGGTGCCAGATGGCGGGGCTGCCGCCCCGATCCCCGCTCGGGAAGGAATCCCCGAACCCTTCTTTTCGTTTGGGACTTTTCCGAAGGTCGGGAGGGCCGCTGGTCCTCCCGACCTTCGAACACATCGCGAAACAAGGAGGGGTACAGGGGAAATCATTTCCCCTGGCGGGGTCGGGGGCAGCGCCCCCGTCTTCCCTCACCCCCGCCGCACCCGCTCGACGAGGTGCTCGACATGGGCGATCGGCGCGTCCGGCGTGATGCCGTGGCCGAGGTTGAAGATCAGCGGGCCGTGGCCGAGACTCTGGAGGATGGCGTCGATGCCCTCGTCCAGCGCGCGGCCGCCGGCGATGAGGCGCAGCGGATCGAGGTTGCCCTGGACGGGTCCCGTCTTCTGGAGGTTGGCGGCGAAGGAGAAGGGGACGGACCAGTCGAGGCCGATGGCATCGACGCCCGTGCCCTCGCGATAGGCGGGCAGGAGCGGTCCGGCGCCCTTCGGGAAGCCGATGATGCGAGCGCGGGGCACGGCGGCGCGCACGCGCTCGACGATGCGGCGGGTGGGCTTGATCGAGAAGCGATGGAAGGACAGTTCGTCGAGGACGCCCGCCCAGGAATCGAAAATCTGGACGCAGTCGGCCCCGGCCTGCAGCTGGCGGATCAGATACTCGGCGCTCATCTCCGCGAGGAGTTCCAGAAGCTCGTCCATGGCCTCCGGATGCTGGTAGGCGAAGCGCCGCGCCGGACCCTGGTCGGGCGTGCCGTGGCCGGCGATCATGTAGGTCGCCACCGTCCAGGGCGCGCCGCAGAAGCCGATGAGGGTCGTCTCCTCGGGCAGTTCGGCGCGAAGGCGCGCGACGGTCGCGATCACCGGCGCGAGGTGGGTCTCGGCGTTGGTCGGGTCGAGGCCGGCGATCTCGTGTGGCGCGATCGGATCCATCTGCGGACCCTCGCCTTGCACGAAACGAACGTTGCGCCGCAGGGCGTCGGGGATCACGAGGATGTCGGAGAAGAGGATCGCCGCGTCGAAGCCGAAGCGGCGGATCGGCTGCAGCGTGACCTCGGTCGCGAAGTCCGGATTGTAGCAGAGGTCGAGGAAGCCGCCGGCCCGCGCCCGCGTCTCGCGGTATTCGGGCAGATAGCGCCCCGCCTGACGCATCAGCCAGATCGGGGGCGGGAACACAGTCTCGCCGGCGAGAACGCGCAGGAGCTTGCGCTCAGGCATGGGACACCTTTCGGGAAGCGGCACGGGCGAGGCGAGGGATGCCCGGCGCGAGGCCCCGCGTCCAGTCCCTTTCGAGACCGGCCCGTGGCCCGGCGCCGATGGCTCGTCAGATAGCCCGGAGGGTTTTCCCGTCCGCCCCTCTTAGAAAAGAAATCCATGAATCTGAGATTCTGATTCTATGAGTCGGTGGATCACGGGAATTCACAGGGGCGAAACGACGGGCCGAAAACGGGGCTTCGCCGTATTGAGGCGGATGGATCGGCGAAGCGGCTGGCGCATCAGGTGGTTGGCCGGCGAGACGGCCGGGAGAGAGGAACAAGCGTCCCCGAAATTCACAAGCGCAGGGCCACAGGCGCTGAGTGCTCGTGAACTGTGGATGACGGCGGAGTTTTCAAAAGGGGCGAAATCGCTTGCCAGCGCGGCGTGCCGCCGGTCCCCTGATTCCCACAAGGGGGCGACAAATGCGGGGGCCGCTGGAGCTTTCGCTGGACGGGCGGGGGAGAATCGAGTCCCGCTTGGCAGGGCCGCTTCCCGCGTTTGGCGGGCTCTAATAGACAAGCGCTGTTTGAACAAAGATTTAAGGACGCGCGGCAACGCGCGGGAAAGGATGCCGGCATGAATCACGATCTCGTCCTGGCCTCGGGCAGCCGCCACCGGCAGGCGCTTCTCATGCAAGCGGGCATCCGGGCCGAGGCCGATCCCTCGACGCTGGACGAGCGACTGGTCGAGGCGCCGCTGAAGGATTCCGGCGCGACGCCTGACGAGGTGGCGCTGGTGCTGGCCGAGGCGAAGGCGGTCGACGTGTCCGAGCGGCGCCCCGGGGCGCTGGTGATCGGTGCCGACCAGGTCCTGTCGATCGGCGACGAGGTCCTGCACAAGCCGGCCGACATGGAGGCCGCGCGTCGCACGCTCCTGAAACTGTCGGGCCGCACGCATCATCTCGACAGCGCCGTGGTGCTGGCCGAAGGGGGCGCGGCGGTCTGGCGGCATGTCTCGCGCGCCTCGATCACCTTCCGGGACCTGACACCGGCCGAGATCGGGCGCTACCTGGCCGCGGCCGGCGACGGGGTGCTGACCAGCGTCGGCGCCTACCAGGTGGAAGGACGCGGCCTGCAGCTGATGGAGCGGATCGAGGGTGATCTCTTCACCATCATCGGCCTGCCCATGCTGCCGCTGATCCGCGAACTCCGGGCGCGGGGCGCGCTCGATGCGTGAGGCTCCACGCGCCTTCGTCACCGGCTGGCCGATCTCCCATTCCCGCTCGCCGCTGATCCACGGGACGTGGCTTCGCGACCTCGGGATTCTCGGCTCGTACGAGCGGATCGCCGTGCCGCCGGAGGATTTCTCGGGCTTTCTCGACCGGCTGCAGGGCGAGGGCTTTGCGGGCGGCAACGTCACCATCCCGCACAAGGAGGCTGCGTTCGCCGCCGCCGCCCGGCTCGACGGGGCGGCGGAGGCGATCGGCGCGGTCAACACGCTCTGGTTCGAGGACGGCCGTCTGACCGGCGGCAACACCGACGCCTACGGCTTCTCCGCCAATCTCGACGAGCGCCTCGGCGGCTGGCGCGAGGCGCAAACCGCCGTGGTGCTGGGCGCGGGCGGCGCGGCGCGCGCCGTGGTGCATGCGCTGCGCGAGGCCGGGATCGGCCGCATCACCATCCTCAATCGGACGCGCGCGCGCGCCGAGCGTCTGGCGGAGGTCTTCGCGGCCGAGGCGGGCGGCGAGGACGATTTTTCCACGCTCGCCGGGTCCTGCGACCTCGTGGTCAACACGCGGCCCGCCGATCCGAAGGGCCTCGGCGCGGGCGACGCCCGTGCGATCGAGGTGCTGCCGGACGGCGCCCTCGTCACCGATATCGTCTATGTCCCGCTGGAGACGCCGATCCTTCAGGCGGCCTCCGCGCGCGGCCTTCGCACCGCCGACGGGCTCGGCATGCTCCTGCACCAAGCGGTGCCGGGCTTCGAGCGCTGGTTCGGGCGGCGGCCGGCCGTCGAGGAGGCGCTGCGCGCGGCCGTGATCGCCGACATCGAGGCGCACGCGTGAAGGTCCTCGGCCTCACCGGCTCGATCGGCATGGGCAAGTCGACGACGGCCGAGATGTTCCAAGCGCTCGGCGTGCCCGTCCATTCCGCCGACGCCACTGTCCACCGCCTCTATGCCGGACGCGCCGCGCCGCTGGTCGAGGCGCGCTTTCCCGGCACGGTGCGGGACGGCGTCGTCGACCGCGCGGCGCTCGGCGCCCGCGTCCTCGGCGACAAGCCAGCCCTCGCCGCGCTCGAGGCGATCATCCACCCGCTGGTGCGCGAGGAGGAGCAGGCGTTCCTCGAAGCCGCGCGCGCGGCGGGGGCGCCGCTCGCGGTCCTCGACATTCCCCTTCTCTACGAGACCAGCGGTGAGAGGCGGGTCGATGCCGTCCTCGTCGTCACCGCGCCGCCGGACATCCAGCGCGCGCGCGTCCTCGCGCGTCCGGGCATGACGGCGGAACGGTTCGAGAAGATTCTTGCCAGCCAGATGCCGGACACTGACAAGCGACGCCGCGCCGACTTTGTGATCGACACGAGCGAGGGACTGGAAGCTGCACGAGGCGCGGTGCGGCGGATCGTCGAGGGGTTCGGCGCGCTGCCCAAGACTTGAGGCTTGCGCGCGGACGCCGCCTGTCCGACATGGAGAGGGGAGAGCCCCAAGGGAAATTCCATGCGCGAGATCGTCTTCGACACCGAAACCACTGGGCTCGACTTTGCCGAGGACCGCGTGATCGAGATCGGCGGTATCGAACTTTGGAACCACATCCCGACGGGGCGGGAGTTCCACTGCTTCATCCGCCCGCAGGGGCGGAAGGTGGACCCCGGCGCCTTCGACATCCACGGCATCTCGGACGACTTCCTGAAGGACAAGCCGGTCTTTGCCGAGGTGGTGGACGATGTCCTCGCCTTCTTCGACGATGCCCGCCTGATCGCGCACAACGGCACGTTCGACATGCGCTTCATCAATGCCGAGCTCGCGCGCCTCGACCGGCCGCCGATCCCGGCCGATCGCCTGATCGACACGCTGACCATGGCGCGGCGCAAGTTTCCGATGGCGCCCGCCACGCTCGACGCGCTCTGCTCGCGCTTCTCGATCGACACCTCGAAGCGCGACAAGCATGGCGCGCTGGTCGATAGCGAGCTTCTCGCGCAGGTCTATATCGAGCTGATCGGCGGTCGGCAGTCGGCGCTGCGCCTCGTCACCGAGGACGAGGCGCGGGCGAGCGAGGGCGGCGAGGGCGGTGCGCGCGCCCTGCCGCCGCGCCCCGTGCCCTTGAAGCCCCGCCTCACCGCGGCCGAGACCGAGGCCCACCGTGCCTTCGTCTCGGGGCTCGGCGACGCGCCCTTGTGGCGGCGCGTCGAAGGCTACGATACCTGACGATCGCGCGCCTGTTCAGGAGCGGGCGGAGCTTCTAGAAGCGGCGGCATGGATGCGCCGCTTCTCCCATTTCGCCATTTCCTTCTCGGTCTCGCGGTCGTCGCCGTCTGGGGCACCAATTTCGTGGTGATCCACGAGGGGTTGAAGCATCTGCCGCCGCTTCTCTTCGCGGCCCTCCGCTTCCTGTTCGCGGCCCTGCCCGGCATCTTCCTGTTTCCCCGCCCGCGCGTGCCGTGGAGCCATCTCGCCGCCTACGGCATCCTGATCGGCACCGGCCAGTTCGGGCTCCTGTTCATCGCCATGAACGGCTTCATCTCGCCGGGGCTCGCGTCTCTGGTGATCCAGATGCAGGTATTCTTCACGATCGCGCTGGCGATGCGTCTGTCGGGCGAGACGATCCGCCCGTTCCAGTGGGTGGCGCTCGGCCTCGGGCTGGCCGGCCTCGGGGTCATCCTCACGCACACCGACGGCACCACGACGCCGCTCGGGCTGGCGCTGGTGCTGGTGGCGGCCCTGTCCTGGGCGGGCGGCAACATCGTCGCGCGCCACAGCCGCGTCACCAACATGCTGCCCTACGTCATCTGGGGCAGCGTCTTCTCCGCGCCGCCGCTTTTCGCCCTGTCCTTCGCGCTGGAGGGCTGGGACGCGATCCGCACCGGGCTCGTGCAGGCCGACGCGCGCACTTGGGCTGCCGTCCTCTGGCAGACCATCGGCAACACGATGTTCGGCTATGCCGCCTGGGGCTGGCTCCTGTCGCGCCATCCGGCCGCGCTGGTCACGCCGATGGCGCTTCTCGTGCCGCTGTTCGGTATGGGCGCCTCGGCGCTACTTCTGGGCGAGCCGCTGCCGATGTGGAAGATCGGGGCGGCGCTCCTCGTCATGTCCGGCCTCGTCCTCGGCCTTCTCTATCCGCGCTGGCAGCGCCGCCGCGCCGCCTGACGAAAAAGGGCGCCGCCGGTTGTCCCGGGGCGCCCCTGATCGATGGTCCGGCTAGCTGCGGTCAGACGACCGGCTGCACCTGCGCCTTCGCGCGCTCCTCGGCGAGGCGCTGCGTGAAGAGTGCCGCAAAATCGATCGGGTCGATCATCAGCGGCGGGAAGCCGGCATTGCGCGTCACGTCGGCGACGATCTGCCGCGCGAACGGGAACAGGAGGCGCGGGCACTCGATGAAGAGAACCGGCAGCATGTGCTCCTGCGGGAAGCCCTCGAGGCGGAATACGCCGCCGTATTCGAGTTCCACGTGAAACAGCGTGTCGGCGCCCTCGCCGGCGCGCGCGTTCAACGTCAGGCGCACGTCGTATTCGTGATCGCCGCCCTGGACCGGATTGGCACCGACATTGACGCCGATGTTGATGCCGGGCGCGCGCGACTGGCCGCGCAGCGAGCCGGGCGCGCCGGGGCTCTCGAACGACAGGTCCTTGATGTACTGGGCGAGGATGTTCAGCGAGGGCTGGGCCGCCTGGCCCGCACCGTTGGCGCCGTTCGCGCCATTGGCGCCGTTGGTGTTGTCGATCTGGGACATCGGGGCTCCTCGGGCGCGTCTCCCGCGCCCCTTCCAAGATGGCGGCACTTCAACCGCGGCTCGGGGCCGCAGCTATCACGGGGCCGGGGGGAGAAACAAGCGCGGGCAGGCTTTGCGCCGGGGCGGCGCCCGTCAGTGCAGCGTGCGGGGCCCGCGCTCGTCCGGATCGTCGCCTGGGCCGTCGAGGCGGGTCCACGGGCTGCCGTCGGCGCCGTCGCGGCGGCGGAACTCGCCGCCGGTGAGGTCGATCACCTCCGGGCCCGGCTGGCGGTAGGGCGCGGTGCGCGCGCCGGTCGGGCCGACCACGACGATGCGCGAGCGCAGGCGATGCCACACGAAGTCGCGCACCGGCGGCAGGAACAGGAGGAGGCCGACGACGTCGGTCACGAAACCCGGCAGGATCAGGAGAATGCCGGCGAGCGCGATCATCGCGCCGTGCACGATCTGCCGTTCGGGCAAGCGCCCGGCGCGCGCCTCGGCCTGCGCGGCGCGAAGCGTCGAGAGGGTCTGGCGCTTGAGAAGCGCGGCGCCGACGACGATCGAGAGGATGACGAGCGCCAGCGTCGGCCAGACGCCGATCTCGCCGCCGACCCAGATGAACACGCCGATCTCGATCAGCGGCAGCGCCAGCAGCGCCAGGGGGATGAGGATCAGCGGCATGAGGGCGCTCGAGGTCTCCGAAGGGGCGGGAGGGTCCCGCCGGGGCGCTGAACATAGGACGCGGAAGCGTGAATTTGAATGCGCGGCGCCCTGGCTCTATATGACGGAGGCATAACCATCGCTTGATCCAACGGGACACACGGGCATTCATGGGCTTCGGGACGATCTTCTTCATCGTGGTAGCGGCGATCGTCCTGTACCAGTTGCGCTCGGTCCTCGGCCGGCGGACCGGAAACGAGCGTCCGCCCTTCGATCCCTATTCCCGTCCGACCGAGGGCCCGGCGCCCGCGCAGGGCAACGTCGTGACGCTCCCGTCGCGCCGCATTAACCCGGACGAGACGGCCGCCAACCCCTATGAGGCGATCGACAAGGCGACCGTGCCCGGCACCCCTGCCAACGAGGGCCTGCGCCGGATCAAGGACGCCGACCCGAGCTTCGAGGTCGCGACCTTCGTCGAGGGCGCCAAGACCGCCTACGAGATGATCGTCACCGCGTTCGCCGATGGCGACCGCAAGCTTCTCCAGAACCTCCTGTCGCCCGAGGTCTACCAGGGCTTCGATGCCTCGATCTCGCAGCGCGAGGCGCGGGGCGAGCGGCTGCAGTCCTCCTTCGTCGGCATCAACGACGCGACGATCACCGGGGCCGAACTGAAGGACCGCGAGGCGCTGGTCACGATGCGCATCGTCTCGCAGCTGATCTCGGCGACGCTGAAGGCCGACGGCACGGTGGCCGACGGCGATCCCGAGACGGTGGTCGAGGTGATCGACGTCTGGACCTTTGCCCGCGACACGCGCTCGCGCGATCCGAACTGGCGTCTGGTGGAAACCGAGTCCGAGGACTGACCGCCGGCGCGCGAGGGGCATCCGCATGACCGCCTCCCCGAGCCGAGCCGGACCGGAGCCCCGCTTCGCACCGCTCGGCTTCTCCGATCTTCCCGACTGGGGCCGCGCCGATCATCGGCCGGCCTTTTTCGCGTTCCGGCGCTCGGCGCCGGTACTCCTCGCCTCGCAAGGCCCGGCGGCGGCCTTCGGGCTCCGGCCCGCCGACTTCGCCCCTGCCGCGTGCGCCGCGCTGGCGATGGGCGAGGACCCCTCCGCCGCCGAAGCGCGCGCCTTCTTCGAGGAGGCCTTCCGCCCGGCGGAGATCCTCGACGGCGGCGCGCCGGCGCCGGGCTTCGTGACGGGTTACTTCGAGCCCGAACTTGCGGCATCTCGCACGCGCACCGCCCGCTTCCGGGTGCCGCTCTACCGCCCGCCCGCCGACCTCGTCGCGCTGGGGGAGGGCGAGGGCGTCGAGGGTCTGGAGGCCGGCACGCGCTTTGCCATGCGATCCGACGACGGGACGCTCGGTCCCTATCCGACCCGCGCCGAGATCGAGGACGGCTGGCTTCGGGGCCGCGATCTCGAACTCGCCTTTCTCGACAGCGAGGCGGACGCATTCTTCGTCCACGTCCAGGGCTCGGCGCGCCTCGTGCTGCCGGACGGAGCTTTGATGCGCGTCGGCTATGCCGCCAAGAACGGGCACCGCTTCACTGCGATCGGCCGCGTCCTCGTTCAAGAGGGCGAACTGCCGCTGGAGGGGGCCGACATGGCTGGCATCCGCCGCTGGCTCGCCGCGCATCCCGACCGGGCGCGCGCGCTCCTTCAGCGCAACCGCTCGTTCATCTTCTTCCGCGAGGTGCCGGTGGAGCCGGGAGCCGGCCCGATCGGCGGCATGGGCGTGCCGCTGACGCCGCTCGGCTCGCTGGCGGTCGACGCCTCGCTTCACACCTACGGCATGCCGGTCTTCGTCGACGCGCCGGACCTTGTGATCGGCGATTGCCCCTTCCACCGGCTCCTCGTCGCGCAGGACACGGGCTCGGCGATCGTCGGCCCGGCGCGCGGCGACATCTTCGTTGGCTCCGGCGAGGCGGCGGGGCAACTGGCGGGGACCGTGCGCCATGCGGCGCGCCTCGTTGCCCTCGTGCCGCGCGCGAGCCTGCCGTGAGGCGCCGGCGCGACCTGTCCGGCGAGGAGCGGCGGCTCTGGGCGAGCGTCGCGCGCTCGGCTGTGCCGCTGCCCGGCAAGGCGACACCCGAAGCCCCACCCGAGCCGGCCGTGCCGGCACCCGCCGCGAAACCCGAGCCGCCGCGTGCCGGCACGATGGCGGCCGCCTTTCCCGCCGCCGCCCGCCCCCGCCTTGCCCCGACGCCTCCGCCGCTGTCGCCGATCGACCGGCCGGTGCGCCGGAAGATCGGCAAGGGGCGTATCGAGCTCGAGGACCGGATCGACCTCCACGGCTGGACCGAGGCGGTGGCGCACGGGGCGCTTCTCCATTTCCTGCGCTCCGCCAAGGCGAGGGGACTGCGCCACGTCCTCGTGATCACCGGGCGCGGCGCATCCTACGGCTCGACGGGGAGCCTGAAGCGGGCGCTGCCGCACTGGTTCTCGACCCCGGACTTCCGCACCCTCGTGTCGGGCTACGACCAGGCTGAGCGCGGGCACGGCGGCGAGGGGGCCTTCTATGTCCGGGTGCGCCGGCGATGACGCCGTTCGGCCTGCGCGTCCGGGCGCTGCGCGCCGAGCGCGGCATCACGCAAGGGGAGATGGCCAAGGCGCTGGGCGTCTCGGCCGCCTACCTTTCGGCGCTCGAGCACGGCAAGCGCGGGCGCCCGACCTGGTCGATGCTCCAGCGCATCATCGGCTATCTCAACGTGATCTGGGACGATGCGGAGGATCTCGAGCGCCTCGCCGAGCTGTCGCATCCCAAGGTGGTCCTCGAGACCGGGACCCTGAGCCCGGAGGCGACCGCCTTCGCCAACCGGCTCGCCGAGGCCCTTCCGCTTCTGGAGGCCGCCGACATCGCGGCGCTCGACACGCTCCTGCAGGAAGCGGCCGTTCGCGGCGAGGCGGCCGAACGGGCCCGTCGCCGCCGCTGACGCGTCAGGGGAAGATCGCCTCGAGGTCGGCAATCTTCTCATTCACCAGCCAGCCGTAATAGTTCTCCTCCGGCAGGCGCCCGGCGCCCGCCCGGTTGGCGGCCGCGAGCTTCTCGGCGCGTCCGAACGGATCGCCGACATTGTAGAGCGTCGCGACGACGCCCGGATTGTCCGAGATATCGAAGCCCGCGATGTCGCTGTAGGCGTCGATCGAGACGCGGATCACGGCGGCCATGTAGGCGAGCGTCCGGTCGGGGTCCATGATCGAGGCGTAGACCTCGCCGGCGTCGCGCATGTCGAGCGGGGCATAGCCGGACACGCGATGCACCATGTCCGACACCGACAGGGCGGTCAGCGGGTTGAGCTGGCCGAGGCCGAAGGTCTGGCCGGCGTAGAAGGGCTGGAAGAACACCGCGCCGAAGCGGTTGTCGGGAAAGCTGGTGCCGCCCACCGTCCGCCCGCGGAAGCGCCGCTCGAACACCGCCTCGCGGCAGGCCCAGAGCCGCGCGTCGCCGCGCGCAGTCTCGCATGGCTGGAACTCGGGACGGGCCACGAAGTCGGCGACGCTCTCGCCGCGATAGGCGAAGTCGACCCCGGCGTTGAGGTAGGACGCCGCCTTCACGTAGTAGCTCTGGAGCTGGTCCATCGCGTCGACATTGTAGGTGTGCTCGCCGACCAGCGCGCCCGCGATCAGGATCGGGCGGATGCCGTAGGCGCGCGCGGCCTTGCGGATCTTGTCCTGCAGGCTGCGGTTCCCGGCGAGGAGCGCGTGGATCTTCTCGTATTTCGCCGTAAAGGAGGACCGCGTCGCCTTGGTGCGCGAGCGCGACCCGCCGGGGATGTCCGGCTGCTCGGCGTGACGGTTGCCGGGCGGCACGCGGATGTCGGCGAGCGACGGCTGCGCGCCGAGGCAGGCGAGGGCAAGGAGAAGGGCGCTGCGGGCCATGACCCGCTGGACAAGGGACGGCATGACCATCCGCTAACCCATCGGACCGGCTCGCGGAAAGCGATTTTCACGGTCAGGATGCGGCTGCAACCGGAGTGCGACCAAAGCACCACAGGTCATCCGCGCACTGCCGCGCCCGCTGCTTCACGTGAAACATCGTCCGTCAGGCGTAGCGCGTCGGCAAGGCGACGTCGGCCTTCACGGTCTCCATCGAGATGTAGGCGGACACGTCGAACAGTTCGACGCGCGCCACCAGCCGCTTGTAGATCGTGTCGTAGGTCTCGACGTCCGGCAGCACCACCTTCAGGATGTAGTCGAAGTTTCCGGTGAGGCGATGCACCTCGACGATCTCGGGGATGGCGGCGAGCGCGGCGCGGAACTCGTCGAGCCAGGTGCCGGAATGGCGAGAGGTCTTCACGATCACGAAGACGGTGGTCGGCAGGTTGATGCGCTTGCGGTCCACCAGCGCGATGCGGCGCTTGAGGTAGCCCTCGTCGCGCAGGCGCTGGATGCGCCGCGAGCAGGCCGAGGCCGACAGCGAGGCGCGCTCGGCCAGCTCTTGCACCGGGCGGTCGGCATCGTCCTGGAGAAGGTCGAGGAGGAGGCGGTCGCGATCGTCGAGCATAGGCAAAGTATGCGCGGTTCGAGCGGTGAGCGCAAGCAGCATGCGCGAAACGTCGGTTTCATGCATCTTTTGTGCACCGTTTCACGACCTGTTCATGAACTAAGCGTGCCGATTGCGCGACAGGGGCGCTAGTCTTTCCCTATCGACATCGGGATGAGCGGGGGAACACGGGATGAAGCGGATCGGTCTGATCGGGGGCATGAGCTGGGAATCCACCGCCGTCTACTATCGCCTCATCAACGGAGCGGTGCGGCAGGCGGGCGGTCCGCTCGACTCGGCCGACATCCTCCTCCACTCGCTGAACTTCTCGGACGTTGTCGCGCTGCAGAAGGCTGGCCGATGGGATCTCGCCGCGGCTATGCTCGCCGACAGCGCCCGGCGCCTCGAGCGGGCCGGCGCGGACTGCGTCCTCATCTGCACCAACACGATGCATCTCGTCTCGGCCGAGGTCGCCGGTGCCGTGTCGATCCCGCTGATCGACATCATCGCCGAGACCGGCGCGGCGCTCGCGGCGCGGGGCGCACGTCGCCCGCTTCTGCTGGCCACCCGCTACACGATGGAGCACGGCTTCTACGCCGAGCGGCTGAACGAGGCGACCGGCTTCCGCCCGATGGTGCCGCAGGCGGCTGACCGCGAGACCGTGCACCGCGTGATCTTCGAGGAGCTGTGCGCCGGCCGGGTCCTCGACAGCTCACGGCGCGAACTCACCGCGATCGTCGAGCGCGGGGTGGCGGCGGGCGCCGACAGCGTCATCCTCGGCTGCACCGAGATCGTCCTGTCGCTCGATCCCGACGCGCTGCCCGTGCCCGGCTTCGATTCCACCGCGATCCATGCGGCGGCGGCCGCGCGCTTCGCCATGGCGTTCCAGGACCAGCTTCGCGAACGCATGGTGGCTTAAACCTCGAGCCTTCGACCCTCCATCGGCCGAACGCTTGCCAGGACCGCCCCATGTGCCGCCTTCTCGCCTATCTCGGAACGCCGCTGTTCCTGGAAGACCTCCTGATCCGGCCGGAGGGATCGCTGGTCTCCCAGTCGCTCAAGGCGCGCGAGGCGCGCACCGTCGTCAACGGCGACGGCTGCGGCCTCGGCTGGTACGGCGAGCGCCGGGAGCCCGGCCTCTACCGCGGCGTCCTGCCGGCCTGGTCGGACGCCAACCTCGCCTCGCTCTGCCGGCAGATCCGCTCCGGCCTGTTTCTCGCCCACGTACGGGCTGCGACCTCGGGCGGCGTCTCCACCGCCAACTGCCACCCGTTCGCGCTGGGGCAGCGCCTCTTCATGCACAACGGGCAGATCGGCGACTACGCCCGCGTGCGCCGGCAGGTCGAGGGCATGATCCCCGACGCCGCCTATGCCGCGCGTACCGGCACCTGCGATTCCGAGGCGCTGTTTCTTGCCGCCCTGGCTCATGGTCTCGATGACGACCCGGCCGGCGCCTTCTCGCGCACGCTCGCTGCGATCGAGGCATTGAAGGCTCCGGACGCCGAGCCCACCCGCTTTGCCGCCGTCCACACCGACGGCCATCGCCTGTTCGCCTTCCGCTGGGCGAGCGACGGCCAGCCGCCCTCGCTCTATTCGCGCTACGACGCCGGCGGCGTGATGATCGCCTCCGAGCCCTGCGGCTCGGAGCCCGACGCCTGGGTCGCCATGCCCTCGGGAAGCGTCCTCGAGGCGGGACCGGGCGGCGCCTGGCTGCGCGCCTTCGACGTTGCGACGAGTACGCCGGGCGCGCGCCGCGCCGCTTGAACCGGCGGCGCTCGCCATCCGCCATCCTTTTGACGCGGGCGTCGTTTCGGCTTGTCTGGAACGATTATCGCCTTTGTTCGCCTGTCCCTGTTGGTCTCCGGCCGAAACAGGTGTAATGGCGGGTACGCCTCAAGAGATCGGCAGGTATCCCATGCCCCATTACCGTTCCCGCACCACCACGCATGGCCGCAACATGGCCGGAGCCCGCGGCCTGTGGCGCGCGACCGGCATGAAGGACGAGGATTTCGGCAAGCCGATCATCGCGGTGGTCAACTCCTTCACGCAGTTCGTGCCCGGCCATGTCCACCTGAAGGACCTCGGCCAGCTCGTCGCGCGCGAGATCGAGGCGGCCGGGGGCGTCGCCAAGGAGTTCAACACGATCGCCGTCGACGACGGCATCGCGATGGGCCACGACGGCATGCTCTATTCGCTGCCCTCGCGCGAGATCATCGCGGACTCGGTCGAATACATGGTCAACGCGCACTGCGCCGACGCCATGGTCTGCATCTCCAACTGCGACAAGATCACGCCGGGCATGCTGATGGCGGCGCTTCGCCTCAACATCCCCGTCGTCTTCGTCTCGGGCGGCCCGATGGAGGCCGGCAAGGTGAAGCTCAGCGACGGCAAGATCCACGCGCTCGACCTCGTCGACGCCATGGTGGCCGCCGCCGACGACCGCATGTCGGACGAGGACGTCCAGGTGATCGAGCGCTCGGCCTGCCCGACCTGCGGCTCGTGCTCGGGCATGTTCACCGCCAATTCGATGAACTGCCTGACGGAAGCGCTCGGCCTGTCCCTGCCAGGCAACGGCTCGACGCTCGCCACCCACGCCGATCGCGAGGACCTCTTCCTCGAGGCCGGACAGCGCATCGTCTCGCTCGCCAAGCGCTACTACGAGGGCGAGGACGAGACGGCCCTGCCTCGCACCATCGCCACGAAGGCCGCGTTCGAGAACGCCATGGCGCTCGATATCGCGATGGGCGGCTCCACCAACACCGTCCTCCATATCCTCGCGGCCGCGCACGAGGCCGAGGTCGACTTCACCATGGCCGACATCGACCGCATGTCGCGCAAGGTGCCGTGCCTGTCCAAGGTCGCGCCGGCCAAGGCCGACGTGCACATGGAGGACGTCCACCGCGCCGGCGGCATCATGGCGATCCTCGGCGAACTCGGCCGGGCGGGCCTTCTCAACCTCGACGTGCCGACCGTCCATACCGCGACGCTGGGCGAGGCGATCGCCAAGTGGGACATCGCGACCAGCCAGGACCCGAGGGCGCTCAAGCTTTTCAGCGCGGCGCCCGGCGGTGTGCCCACCCAGGTCGCCTTCAGCCAGAACGCCCGCTGGAAGGAGCTCGACACCGACCGCTCAGGCGGCGTCATCCGCGACCGCGAACACGCCTTCAGCCAGGACGGAGGCCTCGCGGTCCTCTTCGGCAACCTCGCCGAGGACGGCTGCATCGTGAAGACGGCGGGCGTCGACGAGAGCATCCTCAAGTTCACAGGCAAGGCGCGCGTCTTCGAGAGCCAGGATGCGTCCGTGAAGGCGATCCTCTCGAACGAGGTGCATCCGGGCGACATCGTCCTCATCCGCTACGAGGGCCCGCGCGGCGGCCCCGGCATGCAGGAAATGCTCTATCCGACGAGCTACCTGAAGTCGAAGGGCCTGGGCAAAGCCTGCGCCCTCGTCACCGACGGGCGCTTCTCCGGCGGCTCCTCGGGGCTTTCGATCGGCCACGTGTCGCCGGAAGCGGCCGAGGGCGGCCTGATTGCGCTCGTCCACGAGGGCGACACGATCGAGATCGACATCCCGAACCGTTCGATCCATCTCGCGGTCGACGATGCCGAGATCGCGCGCCGCCGCGGTGAGATGGCCGAGCGCGGGACCGGGGCCTGGAAGCCGACCGAGGTGCGCAAGCGCAAGGTCACGACGGCGCTGCGCGCCTACGCCTCGATGACGACCAGCGCGGCGCGCGGCGCGGTGCGCCAGGTCGACTGACGCCTCTCAGGCATAGGTGACGGCGGCGGTCGCCCGCCCGTCGCCGACAGCCGGCCCTTCCTCCTCGAGGCGGTTGCGGCCGTTGCTCTTGGCGCGATAGAGCGCGCGGTCGGCGCTGCGCAGGAGATCCTCCACCGACCGGCCTTCCCCCGGCGCGGCCGAGGCGAGGCCGATGCTGACGGTCACGGCGGGGTGGCCCGCCCGTCGGTCCGCCTCGATCCCGGCGCGGATCGCCTCGCCCACCCGATGTGCGTCCCGGCGGTCGGCACCGGGCAGGAGGCAGACGAACTCCTCGCCCCCCATGCGGGCGAGGATCGGAGCCCGCGCCATCCCCTTCGACCCGGCCACCGCCGCGCTGAGCGCCGCGGAAAAGCGCACGAGCGCATCGTCTCCGCCCGCATGGCCCCACTCGTCGTTGATGCGCTTGAAGTGATCGATGTCGAGCACGAGGACGGCGCCGCCCCGGTCGAGACACTCGGGACGCTCGGTCCGCTCGCGAAAGGCGCGGCGGTTGAGAAGGCCGGTGAGCCCGTCGGTGGAGGCGGCCGTGCGGTGCCGGTCGGCCTCGTTGCCGAGTTCGAGCGTCGTCACCGCCAGCACGAGCACGAGATAGATCACCATGTAGAGGAGCAGCCAGAGCGCCGCGACGGGCTGTCGTGCGAGGAGCGGCGTGACCACTTCGGCGTGGATCGCGGTGTAGAGGGTGAGCGCGAGCGAGGCCGCCGAGAGGAGAAGCAGGAGGGCCGCCGCCAGCCAGCGGTTCGGCATCGGGCGCGCCCGCAGCATCTCGAAGGCCATGGCGAGGCAGTAGACGGCGAAGAGAAGCGTCGCCACGACGTTGCGCGGCTGCTCGGCGGCAAACAGCGGCGGCACGAGACAGGCCGCCGTCCACACCGCGGAGGCGGCGAACACCCGTCCGAGAGGGCGCGGCCGCTCGTGGACGAGCCGCACGCCGGCCCACAGGAAGGCGAAGACCTGGATGAAGAAGACCTGTGCGGCCCAGACGGCGACCCAGTCGGGCACCAGCTGGCGCAGCATGTAGAGAAAGCAGCCGAGCGTCGCGCTGGTCGTCGACAGGGCGAGCCACAGGTGGATGGTCCGGTCGCGCTGGCCGAGCCAGAGCGTCCAGAAGTAGATGGACATGACGAGGTCGATGGCGACGGAGGCGAGAAACAGCGTGGCCGTGTCGAGCGTCACCGGTTGCGTCCCTGCCCATTCCGATTGCCGGCCTCGTCCGCCGGAATAGTTGGACGTCTACCATATCCTTTGAAGGACAGGCGACAGGCGCCACACGCGAGACCGGTGACGTCGGGACGCCTGGCGGCCTGCCGCAAGGAGCAGAGGCCGCCGGGCTGTTGGTCAGAGGATGAAGCGCGACAGGTCGACGTTGCCGGCGATGCCGTCGAGCACCCGGCGCACGTAGTCGCCGTCGACGCGGTAGCTCTGGCCGCCGCGATCGGGGGCCTCGAACGAGATGTCGTCGAGGACGCGCTCCATCACCGTCTGGAGACGCCGCGCGCCGATGTTCTCGACCGAGCCGTTCAGCGCCACCGCGACGTCGGCGATCGCGTCCACCGCGTCGTCGGTGATCTCGAGATCGACGTTCTCGGTCTTGAGCAGCGCGACATACTGCTTGAGCAGCGAAGCCTCGGTCTCGGTCAGGATGCGCCGGAAGTCGTCGCGGTCGAGCGCCTTCAGCTCGACGCGGATCGGCAGGCGCCCCTGGAGCTCCGGCAGGAGGTCGGACGGCTTCGACACGTGGAAGGCGCCGCTCGCGATGAAGAGGATGTGGTCCGTCTTCACCTGCCCGTGCTTGGTGGCGACCGTCGTGCCCTCGACGAGCGGCAGGAGGTCGCGCTGCACGCCCTCGCGGGACACGCCGGCCCCGCCGCGCGCCTCGCCGTTGTTGGCGACCTTGTCGATCTCGTCGAGGAAGACGATGCCGTTGTTCTCCACCGCGCGGATCGCGTCGGCGACGAGCGCCTCGTTGTCGAGCAGCTTGTCGGACTCCTCGTTGATGAGGAGCGCGTAGCTGTCCTTCACCGTGGTGCGGCGCGTCTTGGTGCGCCCGCCCATCGCCTTGCCGAACATCTCCGACAGGTTGAGGACGCCGATATTACCGCCGGGCATGCCGGGGATGTCCATGCCGCCCATCGGGTTCGAGGTGTCGGCCACCTCGACGTCGATCTCCTTGTCGTCGAGCTCGCCCGCCCGCAGGCGCTTGCGGAAGCTGTCGCGCGTCGCCGGCGAGGCGGTCTTGCCGACGAGCGCGTCGAGCACCCGGTCCTCGGCGCCGGCATGCGCCTTGGCGCGAACCTCCTCACGCTTCTTGTCGCGCGTCAGGCCGATGCCGATCTCCACGAGGTCGCGGATGATCTGCTCGACGTCGCGCCCGACATAGCCGACCTCGGTGAACTTCGTCGCCTCGACCTTGATGAAGGGGGCGCCGGCGAGCTTGGCGAGGCGGCGCGAGATTTCGGTCTTGCCGACGCCGGTCGGCCCGATCATCAGGATGTTCTTCGGGCTCACCTCCTCGCGGAGCGATCCGTCGAGCTGCTGGCGGCGCCAGCGGTTGCGCAAGGCCACGGCCACGGCGCGCTTGGCGTCCTTCTGGCCGATGATGTGGCGGTCCAGCTCGGACACGATCTCGCGAGGGGAAAAGTCGGTCATGGACGGAAAGAGTCTCGGATCGGTTGCGGTCCCCGGCCGGATGCCGGGGGCTTGGCGCCCACCCGACATGGGAATGCGGCGCGCCGCGCGCCAGAGGGGCGGCTTCCGGTTGCAGGCGGGGCTCGCGAAAAACAACCGGAGGCAGGGTCGTTTCAGGAGCGCTTCGCGGTAGGATAGACTACGCAGGTTCGCTCAAGCCCCCGCGAATCGCCATCCTGACCCGGCCGAACGCGCCCCGTCCTTGGAAAGGATCGCCATGACAGGATCTCGGATCCGCGTCCGCCCGGCCCCCGCCTCGTCCCGTCCCGCCGCATGAGGCGCCCGGAGGCCAGCCTCGTCGGCCGCCTGGAGCGGCCGTGGACCGAACAGGCGTTGAAGACGGCGGTCGGCGATATCGTCGGCGCCAGCGGCTTCGATCGCTTCGCCCTGATGACGATCCCCTCGACCGACGAGGCCGGCGCTGAGATGCGGCCGATCCTGTCGAACTGGGAGGACGAGTTCCGCATCGGCTTCGAACGCCACGGCCTCCACCGCTTCTCGCCAGTGGTGCGGGCGCTGATCGGCGGCTCGCTGCCTTTCGTCTGGGATGCCGAGTTCGTCTATGGCTTCGACCCCGACGATCCCGACGGCTCGCCGCCGCAGGGCCGGTTCCTCGCCGCGCACGGGTGCCTGTCGGGCGCCTACTGCCCGGTGCACGGCGTCTCCGGCTTCACCGGGGTGCTCGCCGTCTCGGGACGCGGGCCCGCGATCGCGGAGGCCGAGGCCGACGGTCTGCAGCTTCTCGCCTTTGCCGCCTTCGGGGTGCTCGCCGCCTGCCGCTACGAGGAGAACCGCCGCAACAATCCGCTGACGGGGCGCGAGCGCGACTGCCTGAAGCTCGCCATGCTCGGCAAGACCTCGTCCGAGATCGGCACGATCCTGAAGCTCTCCGAGCACACGATCTCGCAGTACCTGACCTCGGCGACGCGCAAGCTCGACGCGTCCAACCGCACCCACGCCGTGGCGCTCGCCGCCCAGCTCGGCTACCTCTCGTGAGCGCGCCGGGCGCCCTGCCGCCCGGCCTCGAGCATCATCCGGGACGGCTCGATGGATCGGCGCAGGCCGCGCTTCTGGCCGCGGTGCGGGCGGTCGCCACGGCCGCGCCCCTCTATCGCCCGGCGATGCCCGGCACCGGCCGCCCCTTCTCGGTGCGGATGACGAATTGCGGGGTCCTCGGCTGGGTGTCGGACCGGACAGGCTACCGCTACCAGCCGCTCCATCCCGAGACCGGCCGGCCCTGGCCGGCGATCCCGCCGCCGCTTCTCGACCTCTGGCACGAGCTCGGCGGCTACCCTCATCCGCCCGAAGCCTGCCTCGTCAACTTTTACGATCCGGCGGCGCGCCTCGGCCTGCACCAGGACAAGGACGAGGACGACCTCGCGGCGCCGGTCGTCTCGGTCTCGCTCGGCGACGACGGTGTCTTCCGCTTCGGCGGGTCGACCCGCGGCGGGCCGACGCGCTCGCTGCGGCTGCGGTCGGGCGACGTGCTGGTCATGGGGGGAGCGAGCCGTCTCCTGTTTCACGGCGTCGACCGGATCGATCCCGGCACCTCGACGCTTCTGAAGGGCGAGGGCCGCATCAACCTCACCCTCAGGCGGGTGACGCGGCCCTGAGCATCGTTCGGGCGGGCGTCAGGCGCCCATCGAGGCCGGCAGGAACTGGTAGGCCCAGGTCTCCGTCAGCACCGTGTCGCCCTGGCGCATGTAGAGGCGCAGCTCCACCGGATCGCTGCCCTCGGCCGTCAGGTCGAAGGTAACGCGCCAGGCGGTGCCGACCTTGACCGAGTAGCAGTCGACCTTGCCGACCGTGCCGCGCGAGGCGGTGGCGATCGCCTCGACGCCCTTGGCCTCGCGGTCGAGCGCGGCGACGAGCCCGCTGTCGAAGTCCACCACGATCTTGGTGACGCCTGCTGGCCGCGGCTGGCCGGCGATGCCGCCGCGCCCGAGGCGCGTCGCCACGACCTTGCCGACGTCGCCGGGGAAGGGCTCGCGGTTCGACCAGTGCAGGACGTAGTCGAGCGCGATCGCGTCGCCCTTTCGCACCGGCTTGGCCGACAGCCAGTAGGCCGCGATGTTGTCGTGGATCTCGTCGTCGGTCGGGATCTCGACGAGCTGCACCGTGCCGGCGCCCCAGTCGCCCTTCGGCTCGACCCAGACGCAGGCGCGCTTCTCGTAGAAGACGCCGTCGTCCTCGTAGTTGGCGAAATCCCGGTCGCGCTGGAGAAGGCCGAAGCCACGGGGCCCCTGGTCGGAGAAGCTCGACGTCATCACGCGCGGCGGGTTGTTGAGCGGGCGCCAGATGCGCTCGCCCATGCCCGTCCACATCGCGAGGCCATCGGAATCGTGGACTTCCGGCCGCCAGTCGATGCGGCGCTGCTTGTCGGTCTCGGAATACCAGTACATCGAGGTGAGGGCGGCGATGCCGAAGCGCTCGATGTCGTCGCGCGCGAAGTAGCGCGACTGGATGTCCATGACGATCGGCCCGCCCTTCTTGATGTCCATGCGCAGGACGCCGGCGACGCGTGGGGAGTTGAGAAGGCAGGTGATGACAAGCCGGCCGTCGGCCGAGGGCTCGAGGAAGAAGTCGGTGAAGCGCGGAAACTCCTCCGGTGTCGGCATGGCGACGTCGATCGCCAGCGCGCGGGCCGACATGCCGAACTGGTTGTCCTCGCCCGACGTGCGGAAATAGGCAGCGCCCAGGAAGGCCAGCCAGTCGGCGTCCGAGCCCGGCTCCAGCACGCGGAAGCCCGCAAAGCCGATGTCGTCCGGAAGCTCCTTGGCGGGCGAGTCCGACGGGATCGTGAAGAGGTTGGGGTCGTAACGCAGCGTGCGCGCCTCGCCGTTCTCGACGACGTGGATGCCGACCGGCAGCTTGAAGTAGCGCCCGAGATGGAAGAAGCGGATCGGCGCCTTGCCGTCGTTGAGCTCCAGCGTCTCGCTCTTCTTGTACTGGATGCGCCAGTGCTGGTCGAAGTCGATGCGCTCGAGGACATCGGCCGAGCGCGGCACTTCCGGAACGTAGGGGCTTGCAGCCAGCGCCCGCGCCCGCTCCACCAGCGTGTCGAAGGAGAAGGGTTCGGGCGCACCGAACTGGAGGAGGTCGCCGTCGTCGGCCAGCGCGCCGCGCGTCGCGGAGGCAAGGCCGAGGGCCGCAAGCCCCATCATCCATTCGCGTCGGTTGAGGTCGATCGTCATCGGCGTTCCCACGTCCCTGTTCGAAGCCGGGCCGGGAGTTGGGCCGAGTTGATTTGAATGTCAACTCACGTCGTTTGTCCCAGCGTCATGCCAAGGGCCAGACGCCCAGGTTCTGCACTCCGGCCGGGGCGCGCCGAAGCGCCCGTCAGATCTTGCGCAGCGCCACCTCTTCCACGAGGTGGTCACCGCCCTTGCGCAGGATGAGGTCGGCGCGCGGGCGCGTCGGCAGGATGTTCTCGTAGAGGTTCTTCGCGTTGATCGTCGCCCAGAGCCGCTCGGCGACTTCCAGCGCCTCGGCTTCCGAAATCTTCGAGTAGCGATGGAAGAACGAGGTCTCCTGCCGGAACGCCGTCTCGCGCAGGCGCATGAAGCGCGAGATGTACCAACGGTGAAGGTCCCGCTCGTCGGCGTCGATATAGATCGAGTGGTCGAAGAAGTCGGAGACGAAGGGCACGAACTTGCCGTCGCGCGGCATCTCGCGGGTCTGGAGGACGTTGAGGCCCTCGAAGATCAGGATGTCGGGCTGATCCACCTCGATCCGGTCGCCCTCCAGAACGTCGTAGAAGAAGTGCGAGTAGACGGGCGCGGTCACGTGGCGCGCGCCCGCCTTGATCGCGGACAGGAAGCGCAGGATCGCGCCGACGTCGTAGCTCTCGGGGAAGCCCTTGCGCTGCATCAGCCCGTCGCGCTCGAGCACCGCGTTCGGGTAGAGGAAGCCGTCGGTGGTCACGAGGTCGACCTTGGGCGTACCCGGCCAGCGCGCCAGAAGCTCCTTCAGGATGCGGGCGGTCGTCGACTTGCCGGCCGCGACGGAGCCGGCGATGCCGATGATGAAGGGCGTCTTCACCTGGGTCGAGCCGCGCAGGAAGCGCTTGCGCTGGCGAAACAGCGCCTGGCTGGATTCCACATGCGAATAGAGGAGGCGGGACACGGCGAGGTAGATGCGTTCGACCTCGTCGAGGTCGATCGTGTCGCCGAGCGAGCGCAGGCGACGCACCTCGTCGGCCGTCAGCGTCAGCGCCTCGCGGCCGCGGAACGTCGCCCATTCGGCCGCGGAGAAGAAGTGGTAGGGCGACAGGGTCGCGGGCACCAGCTGGTCCATCGCCGCCGCCTCAGCCCCCATGCGTCCGCGCGGCCTTTTCGGCGAGCCCCGTGCGCGCGGTGCGCGACTGGAGCTCGGCCATCACGTCGGCGAGCGGAACACCGCGCAGGTGAAGGAGCACGAGGAGATGGTAGAGAAGGTCGGCCGCCTCGCCGGTCAGCGCCTTGTCGTCCTCCGACAGCGCCGCGATCACGGTCTCGACCGCCTCCTCGCCGACCTTCTGCGCGACCTTGCCCAGCCCTCGCCGCGCGAGCTTGGCGGTGTAGGAGTCGGGATCGGGGGAGGCGGCGCGCTCGGCGACGATCGCTTCGAGCCGGGTCAGGTCGAACATCGCAGCGCCTTTCAGGAAGCGACGGGAAGGGGGGCCGGCGTCGAGGCGCCGTCGAGCCGCATCGGGATGCCGGCAGCCGCCATGTGGCGCTTGGCCTCGCCGATCGTGTGCGTGCCGAAGTGGAAGATCGAGGCGGCCAGCACCGCCGTCGCGCCGCCCTCGCGCACCCCGGCCACGAGATGGTCGAGGTTGCCGACGCCCCCGCTCGCGATCACCGGGACGGCGACGGCATCGGCGACCGCGCGCGTCAGGCCGAGATCGAAGCCCGACTTGGTGCCGTCCCGGTCCATCGAGGTCAGAAGGATCTCGCCCGCCCCGAGCGCCACGACGCGCCGGGCGAACGCGACGGCATCGATGCCGGTCGCCTGCCGGCCGCCATGGGTGAAGATCTCCCAGCGGCCCGCCTCGCCGTCGGCCGAGACGCGTTTCGCGTCGATCGCCACCACGATGCACTGGTTGCCGAACTTGTCGGCGGCCTCGGCGACGAACTCGGGCCGCTTCACGGCGGCCGTGTTGATCGACACCTTGTCGGCGCCGGCCAGGAGCAGCCGGCGGATATCGGCGACCTCGCGCACGCCGCCCCCGACCGTCACCGGCATGAAGCAGGCCTCGGCGGTGCGGGCGACGACGTCGAAGATGGTCTCGCGGTTGTCGGAGGAGGCGGTGATGTCTAGGAAGCAGAGCTCGTCGGCGCCCGCCGCGTCGTAGGCGCGCGCGGCCTCCACCGGATCGCCCGCGTCGACGAGGCCTTCGAAGTTGACGCCCTTGACCACGCGACCGTCCTTGACGTCGAGGCAGGGAATGATGCGCGCCTTGAGGGTCACTTCGAAGCCGTCTCCGTTCCGCATCCGGCGGGCAGGAGCCGGTGTTCCGCGCTTATGCGATGCCGCGATAAAGGTCCGCAAGGGGCAGCGCCAGGCCGAAGCCCGCGAGCGCCACGCTCTCCTCGCGCCCAACGATCATCTCGGGCGAGCCGAACGCCCCATCCTCGCCCCGCGCCCAGAGCCAGACGCGGGGCTCGTCCTGCGACAGGACGAGATAGTGCCGAAGCGAGGGGAGGGCGGTGTAGTCGCGGACCTTCTCGCCGAAGTCGCGCGCCATGGACGAGGGCGACAGGATTTCAGCGACGAGGACCGGCGCGTGGGCGACGAGATCGTGCCCGTTGCCGCCCGTCTGGTCGACATAGACATCGGGAAAGCGGACCCCGTCGGGCGTGCGCACGCCGAAGTCTGCGGCGCCGACCTCGTAGCGGTCGGGATCGAGGCCGCGCGCGAGGAAGACCGTGAGCGCCGTCGTCAGCTTCGCGTGGTTGCGCGAGACGTTGATCATCATGTCGACCACCTTTCCGCGAACGAACTCACGCTTGCCGTCGAGCCCCTCGAAGGCCCGCAGGAAGTCGTCCGCGGTTCGGATGGTCGGCACCTGGATGTTCATGCGGTCAATCTAGTCCCGCGCGGGCACCCTGCAAAGGCTCGCCGGCTGACTCACGTGAAACATCAACCGCGCAGGCGCGCCAACGCCTCCGCCGGATCGATACGCCCGTCATAGAGGGCGCGGCCCGAGATGGCGCCTTCCAGAAGCGCGGCCTCAGGCGCGGCGAGGCGCTCGATGTCGGCCATGGAGGCAAGGCCCCCGGAGGCGATCACGGGAATGCGCACGGCCTTGGCGAGCGCGATGGTCGCGTCCCAGTTGATGCCGGCGAGGATGCCGTCGCGGTCGATGTCGGTGTAGATGATCGCCGAGACACCGGCGTCCTCGAAGCGGCGGGCCATGTCCTCGACGGTGAGCTCGGACGATTCGGCCCAGCCCTCGACCGCGACCTTGCCGCCCTTGGCATCGATGCCGACCGCGACCTTTCCCGGAAAGCGCCGGGCGGCCTCGCGCACCAGCGCGGGATCGCGCACGGCGACCGTGCCAAGGATGACGCGGGCAAGACCCGCGCCGAGCCAGCGCTCCACGTCGGCGAGCGTGCGGATACCGCCGCCGAGCTGCACCTTCATGTCCTCGCCCACCGCTGCCACGATCGCCTCGACCGCCGCGGCGTTCACCGCCCGGCCCTCGAAAGCGCCGTTGAGATCGACGACGTGGAGATGCGTAAAGCCTTGGGTCCGGAACGCCCGTGCCTGGTCGGCCGGATCGGCGTTGTAGACGGTCGCCTCCTCCATCAGCCCGAGCTTCAGGCGCACGCACGCGCCGTCCTTGAGGTCGATCGCGGGAAAGAGGATGGGCATCAGGGCTTCCAGCGCAGGAAGTTGGCGATCAGGGACAGACCGAGCGTCTGGCTCTTCTCGGGGTGGAACTGGGTGCCGGCCTTGTTGCCGCTGGCGACGATCGCCGTCACCGGGCCGCCGTAGTCGGCGGTCGCCAGCACCTCGTCGGGCCGGCGCGCCACCAGATGGTAGGAGTGGACGAAATAGGCGTGGAGGCCGGTCTCGCCGGTCTCGATACCGTGGAGGAGCGGGTGGGCGTGTTTCACGTGAATCGTGTTCCAGCCCATCTGCGGGATCTTCAGCGACGGATCGTTCGGCACGATCGGCTCGACGTCGCCGCCGATCCAGCCGAGCCCTTCCGTGATCGTCTTCTCCAGCCCGCGCTCGGCCATCAGCTGCATGCCGACGCAGATGCCGAGGAACGGGCGGCCGCGCTGCTCGACGCCCTCGCGCAGGGCCTCCAGAAGTCCCGGCGCCGCGTCGAGACCACGCCGGCAGTCGGCGAAGGCGCCGACGCCCGGCAGCACCAGACGGTCGGCGGCGCGGATCTTGGCCGGATCGTCGGTCACGAGAATGCGGCTGTCGTCGCCCGCCTCCCGCGCGGCGCGCTCGAAGGCCTTGGCGGCGGAGCGAAGGTTGCCCGAGCCGTAGTCGATGATGGCGACGCTCGGCATCGTCATGCGCTCCTGAGGTCGAACAGGGACTGGCCGGGGCGCAGCGGCGAGCGCGACCCGCCCGACCGATCGACCAGAGTTTCCTGCTGCGTCACATCGCTCGTTTCGCCTGCGAAATAAAGCAGCTCGGCGTCGATCGCATCCCGCGCCCACACTGCGCCGGCATCCCGCCATCCGAGCCGCATGAGCCGACGGGCCACCAGCGATGAACCCTCCAGCGCGACGCCGAGGCCGAGGAGGAGCGACAGGAGAGCTGCCGCCGGCAAGTCGTCGCCCGGCGCTGCCACCATCACGAGGATGTCGACGAGGAACACCGCGACGGCTGGCAGGTACAGGCAATGCCCGAGCAGCCAGAGGCTCGGGAGGACCACAGCGAAGGGCCGGAACCCGTCACGCAGGAACCGCGCGCCCTCCGTCCTCCCCTCGGCGCCCGGCGGCTCGAAGATGCGGTATCGCCTCACGCCAGCATGCCCTTGGTGGAGGGCACGAGGTCGGCCTGCCGCGGGTCGATCGACAGCGCCTCGCCGAGCACCCGCGCCACCGCCTTGAAGCAGGTCTCCGCGATGTGGTGCGAGTTGTCGCCGTAGAGCGTCTCGATGTGCAGCGTCAGGCCCGCGTTGATCGCGAAGGCCTGGAAGAACTCGCGCACCAGCTGCGTGTCGAACGTGCCGATCTTCTCGGTCGGAAACTCAGTCCGGAACACGAGGAACGGCCGGCCCGAGACGTCCACCGCCGCGCGCGTCAGGCACTCGTCCATGGCAAGATCCAGCGAGGCATAGCGCCGGATGCCCCGCCGCTCGCCCATGGCCTTGCGGATCGCCTGGCCGAGCGCGATCCCAACGTCCTCCACCGTGTGATGGTCGTCGATGTGATAGTCGCCCTTGGCCTCGGCGCGAATGTCGATCAGCGAATGGCGCGCGAGATGGTCCAGCATGTGGTCGAAGAAGCCGACGCCGGTCGCGACGTCCGCCCGGCCCTGGCCGTCCAGGTCGACGCGGACCCGGATCTGCGTCTCCTTCGTCGCCCGGTCCACCGACGCATCCCGCCGTCCCGCCGTCTCGCCCATCGCCCGTCCATCCTCGATCGTTCCGCCGCTTCATACAGAAGCGAGCGGGCGGAGCCAACCAACAGGCATGCGTGTGGAAGACGGGGGCGCTGCCCCCGGCCCCGCCAGGGGAAATGATTTCCCCTGGACCCCTCATCTGTTGAGATGCGTCCGAGATGAAAGAGGGCCAGCGGCCCTCTTTCATCTCGGAAAAGTCCCAGGAGAAAAGAAGGGTTCGGGAATTCCTTCCCGAGCGGGGATCGGGGCGGCAGCCCCGCCAGCCCATGCGCGGCGCCCTTGTTGGCACGGCCCCGGCGCTCCCATATGGGACGCGGAACGAACAAGGACGAAACGAGAATGATGGACCAGCACGACCCGGCGAAGATGTACGGGACGACGATCGTCACGGTGCGCAAGGGCGGCAAGGTGGTGGTGGCGGGCGACGGGCAGGTGTCGCTCGGCAACACGGTGATGAAGGGCAACGCCCGCAAGGTGCGACGCATCGGCAAGGAGGGCAAGGTCATTGCCGGCTTCGCGGGCGCGACGGCGGACGCGTTCACGCTTCTGGAACGGCTGGAGGCCAAGCTCGAGCAGTATCCCGACCAGCTGATGCGCGCTTGCGTGGAACTGGCCAAGGATTGGCGCACCGACCGGTATCTGCGCCGCTTGGAGGCGATGATGATCGTGGCCGACGCGCGGGTGACGCTGACGCTGACCGGCAACGGCGACGTCCTGGAGCCGGAGAACGGCGTGATCGCAATCGGCTCGGGCGGCAATTACGCGCTGGCGGCGGCCCGCGCGCTCGCCGAAACCGAGCTTTCGGCCGAGGAGATCGCGCGGCGCTCCATGCGCATCGCGGCGGAAATCTGCATCTACACCAACGAGAACGTCATCCTGGAAAGCCTCGACGCGGCCTGACGCTCCCGGCGGATAGGCGGGCCTCGACCACTGGCCCGCCGGGCGGCCCCGTTCCATCTTGGCAGGATGGACGCTGCCGCCCCGCCCCGCCTCGACCCCGATCCGCCGTCCGGGCGCTTCCAGCGCTTCCGGCGGCGGCTCGATTTCCTCTACCATGCCGACCACCCGACGGCGGTTCGCTTCCAGGGATGGATCGCGATCGTCGACCTCGTGGTCATCGCCTTCTTCGTGATGGCGCCGGTGCTGGAGGAGAAGCGCTACTTCCTCTGGCTCGACTATTCGCTGGCGGCGCTGCTGCTTCTCGACTTTTCGGCGCGCGCGCTGGCCGCACCGAGCCTCAAGGCCTGGGCGCGGCGGCCGGTGATCTGGGTGGACGCCCTAATCCTACTGACGCTCCTTCTGCCGGCGATGTTCTTCAACGTGGGCTTCCTGCGCATTCTGCGGCTCTGGACCCTGTCGCGCAAGGACGTCCTCTGGCGCCCCTTGCGCCGGCGCGGCTGGCAGAAGTGGGAGGAGGCGGGGCGGGCGGTGATCAACCTCCTGACCTGCCTGTTCCTGGCGACCGGGTTCATCTACACGGCCTTCGTGCGGGAGGGGTCGGGCATCGAAGGCTATATCGACGCCCTCTACTTCACCGTCGCGACGATGACGACCACGGGCTTTGGCGACGTGACGCTGCCGGGACCGGCGGGCAAGCTCACCTCCGTCGTGATCATGATCGTCGGCATCTCGCTTTTCGTGCGCCTCGCGCAGACCGTGTTCCGGCCCTACAAGGTGTTCTTCCGCTGCCCGGCCTGCGCGCTGGAGCGACACGAGCCGGATGCCGTCCATTGCAAGGCCTGCGGCCATATCCTGGCGATCCCGGATGCGGGCGGCGACTGACCGATCCGGCCGCGCGGTGCCGTGACCTTGGGGAAACGATCGTGCAACCTCCGGTCCTGACCGGCGTTGAGGGGCGGTTCTGGATGATAGAAGGATGAACGCGATGCGCCGACTGATCGCCCTTGCGGGCCTTGCCAGCCTGATCGCCGCGCCGGCCCTGGCGCAGACCACGACGACCATCATCACGCAGGAAGCGGTGCCGGCCGCGACCGTGGTCGCCGTTCCCGCGCCGGTGCGCACCTACGTGACGCAGCAGACCATCCCGTCGGTCACCTACGAACGCCAGATCGTCGTCGGCGAGCCGCTGCCCCAGGCTGTCGAGTATCACGTCATCCCCGACAATGACGGCTACGCCTACGCTGTCGTCAACAACCAGCGGGTGATCGTCGACCCGCAGACCCGCAGCGTGATCGAGGTCTACGACTGAGAATTCTCCAAAGATAACAATCGGCCTCTTGAAAGGGGACGAGGATCCACCCATCTCTCGGTCAGGCGGCGCGTCCCGGTTTCGGTCGAAGCGCCGCCCGAAGTCCGGCCTGTCGTCCGACCACGGATGTACTGGCGAGGTGTTGGGCCGGATCTCCATTTCGAAAGAATGGACGCGGAGCCGTCGGGAGATCCCCGGCGGCTTTTTCGTGTGCGCTCGGCTGTTGCCGCCGCGCGCTTGTGCACATATGCAACCTTTGCACGTTATCGTTCGATCTACAGGCGAATACTGACAAACAGGTCGGCAGCCCATGCAGCGTCATGACATGCCCCAGTCCGTCGACGGGTTCCTCGACATCCGCGCCATGCTGCGCCTGGTGCGACAGAACCTCGGACTGGACATCGCCTTCATCGGCGAGTTCGTCGGCGGACGGCGGGTGTTCCGCCATGTCGACGCCGATGCCCCCGTTCTCCTTCGGGAAGGGGACAGCGACCCGCTGGAGGAGACCTATTGCGGCGGGGTCGTCGCGGGCCGTCTGCCCGAACTCATGCCCGACACCGCGCGCGTAGCGGAGGCCGCGCGCCTGCCGGTCACGAGGACCCTGCCGATCGGCTCGCATCTCAGCGTGCCCATCCGCCTGTCCAACGGCATGGTCTACGGCACGTTCTGCTGCTTCGGCCACGCCCCGGACCACTCCCTGAACCAGCGCGACCTCGCCGTCATGCGCACCTTCGCCGGCCTCGTCGCGCAGCGGGTCGACCGCGACCTTCAGGCCGAGAGTCTTCTTGCGGCCAAGCGCGCGCGCATCCGCCGGCTTCTCGACGACGGCGGGCCGACGATCGTGTTCCAGCCGGTGTTCCTGATGGACGGGCTCGTTCCGGTCGGCGCGGAAGCGCTCTCGCGCTTTCCCGCAGATCCCCACCGTTCCGTGGAGACCTGGTTCACGGATGCGGCCGAAGTCGGGCTCCAGATCGAGATGGAGCACCGGGCGATCGCCAACGCGCTCGATGCCTATGCGCCGGTCTGGGCGCGCCACCGGGTGCAGCTCGGCCTCAACGCCTCGCCGGCCGCGATCCTCGCCCCCGGTTTCCTCGATCTTCTCGCCGGGACTCCGGCCGACCGGCTGGTCCTCGAGGTCACCGAACACGAGCGGATCGACGACTATGCCGATCTTCTCGCAGCCCTCGGCTGCTTGCGCGAGCGCGGCGTGCGCATCGCGATCGACGACGTGGGCGCGGGATATTCCTCGATGAGCCGCGTCGTGGCGATCCGCCCCGACATCATCAAGCTCGACCGCGAGATCGTGCGCGGCCTCGACACCGACCTGATGCGCCAGGCGCTGGCTCGCGCGCTCGTCGATTTCGCCGAGCGCTGCGGCTGCAAGGTCGTGGCCGAGGGCGTCGAGACGCCGGGGGAACTGGCCGTTCTCTCCGAACTGAAGGTTCAGGGCCTCCAGGGATATCTCCTCGGGCGTCCCGCGGGCGTCGATGCGATGGAGCGGGTTCTGGCTCAGGGCGCAAGGCGCTTCGAGGCGATGGCAGACGCCGGCTGACCCGCTCGTGCGCGGGTGATTGACAGCTCCCGGCAAGCAGTCGAAGACACGGGGGAGCAGCCGCAGGGTAGGCGACGGCGATGCCCGGGGTCTTTCGCGCGCCTGCCGTGATCCGCGAAGACCAGCGAGGCCTTTCCCCGTGACCCAGCGCCTGTCCGACGACACCCTGTCCACGATCCCGTCCGATGTCGCGCGGCCCCGCTTCGACCGGGGCGCCACGCGCATCGGGATCGTGCATCTCGGCCTCGGCGCCTTCCACCGGGCCCATCAGGCCGTGGCGACGCAGGCCGTGCTGGACGGTGGCGACCGTGCCTGGGGCATTGCCGGCGTGTCGCTGCGCTCGCCCGACACGCGCGACGCGCTCCAGCCGCAGGACGGGCTCTATACGGTCGCGGTGCGCTCAGGGGGCGGTGACCGTTTCGAGGTCGTCGGCGCGATCCTGCGCCAGCTCGTGGCGCCGGAGGACCCGGAGGCGGTGCTCGCCCTGATGGCGACGCCCGACACGCGCATCGTCTCGCTGACCGTGACGGAGAAGGGCTACTGCCACCACCCGGCGACGGGCGCGCTCGACGAGGCCCATCCCGACATCGTGCACGACCTTGCCCACCCGCACGCGCCCCGCTCGGCGCCCGGCTTCCTGGTCGAGGCGCTGCGCCGGCGGCGCGAGGCGGGTCTGCCGCCCTTCACGGTCCTCTCCTGCGACAACCTTCCGGCCAATGGCGAGACGGCGCGGCGCGTGGTCTCGGCCTTTGCCGAGCTGCGGGGGGCCGCCCTCGGCAGCTTCGTCGCGCGCGAGGTGCCGTTCCCCTCGACCATGGTGGACCGGATCGTGCCTGCCACCACCGATGCCGACCGGGCGCTGGTGGCGGAGCGGCTCGGGGTCGAGGACGCCTGGCCGGTGATGACCGAGCCCTTCTCGCAATGGGTGATCGAGGATCATTTCGCCGACGGCCGGCCGGACTGGACGCTCGGGGGTGCACGCTTCGTCGCCGACGTCGAGCCCTTCGAACTGATGAAGCTGCGCCTTCTCAACGGTTCGCACTCGACACTCGCCTATCTCGGCTATCTCGCCGGCCACGAGACCGTGTCGCAGGCGATGGCCGACGCGCCCTTTGCAGCGCTTCTCGCCGCGATGATGGAGAGGGAAATCGCGCCGACGCTGCCGCCGCTCTTCGGCTTCGATCTCACCGCCTACCGCGCCGAGCTCCTCCAGCGCTTCCGCAATCCGGCCCTGCGGCATCGCACCTGGCAGATCGCCATGGACGGCTCGCAGAAGGTGCCGCAGCGCCTGCTCGGCACGATCCGCGACCGGCTAAAGGCGGGCGAGCCGTTCGAACGGCTGGCGCTCGGCCTTGCCGGCTGGATCCGCTATGCCGGCGGGCGCGACGAGCGGGGCGGGGCGATCGACGTGCGCGATCCGATGGCCGCGCGCCTGAAGGGCTTGAGCGAAGAGGCGGGCGACGACCCGGCGCGTCTCGCCGACGCCTTCCTGTCACTCCACGAGGTCTTCGGCGACGACCTGCCGGCCGACCCGCGCTTCCGCCGCGCGCTGGAAGGCGCGCTGGAACGGCTGATCACGGTCGGCGCGGCGAAGGCGGTCGCCGAGCGCGGCTGAAGCGATCAGACCGAGCGCATCAGGCCGCCGTCGACGCGGACGTTCTGGCCGGTGATGTAGCCGGCCCCGTCCGAGGCGAGGAAGGCGATGGTGGCGGCGATTTCTGCCATCGTCCCGTAGCGGCCCATCGGCACACTCTGCCGGCGCTCCTCCGTGCCCGGCAGGCTGTCGATCCAGCCGGGCAGGACGTTGTTCATGCGCACGTTCCGGGGCGCGTGCGCGTCGGCGAAGAGCTTGGTGAAGGCGGCGAGACCCGCGCGGAACACGGCCGAGGTCGGAAACAGGGGGCTCGGCTCGAAGGCCCAGGCCGTCGACACGTTGACGATCGCCCCGCCGCCGTTCGCCGCCATGATCGGCGCGACGAGGCGCGACGGGCGCACGACGTTGAGGAAGTAGGTGTCGAGGCCGCGATGCCAGTCCTCGTCGGTGATGTCGAGGATGGCCGCGCGCGGCCCGTGGCCGGCGCTGTTGACGAGGACGTCGATCCGCCCCCAGCGCTCCATCGCGCCGTCGACGAGACGCCCGAGGTCGTCCGCCGACTGGTTCGAGCCGGTGACGCCGAAGCCGCCCAGCGCTTGCGCCAGCGCCTCGCCCTTGCCGGACGAGGACAGGACCGCGACCCGGCATCCGTCCTCGGCAAGCCGCCGCGCCGCCGCCGCGCCCATGCCGCTGCCGCCCGCCGTCACCAGCGCCACCCTGTCCGCCATGGTCCTGTCCTTGTCCTTGGTCCACGCGCCGATCGTCGCACGCCCGCCGCCCCATCCTGGCATGGGCCGGCGCGCCGGCGGAAGAGGCGTTGCCGGCCGGCGCGCCGCGCCATGCGTTCGCGCACACGCGCAAATGCGTTGCGCGGGCCTGAGGGCTTGGCTAGTCAAGGAAGGGCGGTCCCGTCCGGCCGCCGAGCGACCCATGAGCCGATGAGTTTTCCGATGCGTCAGACGTCCGATCGGACCTCGTCCGGCAATGCCGAACTCGACCATATCCTGAACGGCGGCCTGCCGACGGGGCGGCTCTACCTCGTGGAAGGGGCGCCCGGCTCCGGCAAGACGACGCTCGCCATGCGCTTCCTGATCGACGGGGCGGAGCGGGGCGAGCGCTGCCTCTACGTCACCCTGTCGGAGACGCGCGAGGAGCTTCTCGCGGTCGCGGCCTCGCACGGGTTCGACCTGTCGGCGATCGACATCTTCGAATTGTCGTCGGCGGAAGCCGTGCTCGGCGAGGGCCGCGAGCAGTCGATCCTCCATTCCTTCGAGGTCGAGCTCGGCGGCATGATCCAGCTGATCCAGGACGAGGTGGAGCGCGTGCGCCCGCACCGCGTCGTCTTCGACAGCCTGTCGGAAATGCGGCTCCTCGCGCAGGACCCCTTGCGCTACCGCCGACAGGTCCTGCTCCTGAAGCAGTTCTTCGCCCCGCGCGGGGCGACCGTCATCCTGATCGACGACCTGACGGCGGGCGATGCCGGGCGGCGGGACACGCACCTGCACAGCCTGTGCCACGGCGTCCTGACGCTGGAGCGCCTGACGCTCGAGTTCGGCGCCGCGCGCCGCCGCCTCCAGGTGCAGAAGCTGCGCGGCGTCGACTTCATCGCGGGCTTTCACGACTTCACGATCCGCCGCGGCGGTCTCTCGGTGTTTCCGCGCCTCATCGCCGCGCAGCATCACACGCCCTTCCTCGGCGATCCCATGGCAAGCGGCATCGCCGAGCTCGACGCGCTGCTCTACGGCGGACCGCTTCGCGGCACGAGCACGCTGATCACCGGCCCGGCCGGCACCGGCAAGACGACGCTCGCCCTCCAGTATGTCGAAGCCGCCTGCCGGCGCGGCGAGCCGGCCACGATCTACGAGTTCGACGAGCGCATCGGCACGATGATGGTGCGCGCGACGGCCATGGGGCTCGATCTCCAGCCGCATCTCGACAGCGGGCTCCTGCGCATCGTGCAGGTCGATCCGGCCGAGATCTCGCCCGGAGAGTTCGCCTTCGGCGTCCGGCGGGAGGTCGAGGCGCGCGGCTGCCGCCTTCTCGTGATCGACAGCCTCAACGGCTATCTCGCCGCCATGCCCCAGGAGCAGCAGCTGATCCTTCAGATCCACGAGCTCCTGTCCTACCTCAACCAGAAGGGCGTCGGCACCTTCCTGATCAACCCGCAGCACGGGCTGGTCGGCACCATGTCGACGGGCACGCTCAACATCTCCTACGTCGCCGACACGGTGATCCTGATCCGCTTCTTCGAGGCGGAGGGGCGGTTCCGCAAGGCGATCTCGATCCTCAAGAACCGCAGCGGGCCGCACGAGGAGGCGATCCGCGAGCTTCGCATCGACGCCGGTGGCATCCGCGTCGGCGCGCCGCTCGTGCAGTTCCGCGGCATCCTGACCGGAACGCCGGAATATTCCGGCGAGGTCGGTCCGCTGATGGAAGAGCGGACGCGTGCATAGGCGGGCGGCGCAAGGCTTTGAAGTGCTGATCTGCGCCCCCTTCGGGCGCGACGCCGAAAGCATGCGCGAACTCCTGGCGCAGGAGCAGTACCGGGCGACCGTCTGCGCCGATCTGACGACCCTGAGCGAGCGGGTGACCGGCGAGGCGGGCGAGAGCGTGGGCCTGATCCTCGTCACGCAGGAAGCGCTCGAGCCCGGCTTCGACACCTTGGCCGCGGCGCTCCGCACCCAGCCCGACTGGTCCGACATCCCGATCATGGTGCTGGCGGCGCGGCGCACGGGGCGCTCCGACGCGATCGTCGGCCTGCGCCATCGCCTGCCCGAGACCGTCACCAACGTGATGATCCTGGAGCGGCCGCTCGGCATCGAGTCGCTCGTCAGCTCCATCGCCTCCTCGATGCGCGCGCGCCAGAAGCAGTTCGAGATGCGCGACCGGCTGCGCGAGCTGACCGCCAGCCGCGAGGCGCTGGCCGCGTCCGAGCGCGAGCTGCGGCTCGTCACCGACTCGCTGCCGGTCCTCATCGCCTTCGTCGACCGCGATCTCGTCTACCGCTTCGCCAACCGTGCCTACGAGGACTGGTTCGGCACCCGCGCGGACACGGTGATCGGGCGCACCATCCCCGAAGTCCTCGGACCGGACACGTTCGAAACGCGGCGCGAGGCCGTGCGCCGGGCGCTTGCCGGCGAGCCGGCGCTCTTCGAGGCGCAGCTCGCCATGCCGGGCCGCGCCGATCGCCTGTCGGAAATCCGCTACCTGCCGCGCCGCGACGCGGCAGGCCGGGTCGACGGGTTCCACATCTTCGTGCTCGACGTGACGGCGCAGAAGCGCATGGAGAACGAGCTGCGCGAGGCGGCCGCCTCGCTGGAGGCGCGTGTTGCCGAGCGCACCGAGGCCCTGCGCGACGAGATGGCCCGGCGCGAGGGGGCGGAGGAGGCGCTGCGCCAGTCGCAGAAGATGGAGGCGATCGGCCAGCTGACGGGCGGCATCGCCCACGACTTCAACAACATGCTGGCGGGCGTCATCGGCTCGCTCGACCTGATGCGCCGGCGGATCGACACCGGCGACATGGAGGCGCTGGAGCGCTACCGCAGCAACGCCATGCAGGCCGCCCAGCGCGCCGCGACCCTGACTGCACGCCTCCTCGCCTTCGGTCGCCGCCAGTCGCTCGACCTGAAAGCGCTCGACCTCAACACCGTCGTCGAGGGCATGGAGGATCTCCTGCGCCGCACGCTCGGCGAAAACATCGAGATCGAGACGCGCCTCTGCCCCGAGCCGCTCGTTGCGCGCACCGACGTCAGCCAGCTCGAGAACTCGCTCCTGAACCTTGCGATCAACGCGCGCGACGCCATGCCGGACGGCGGGCGCCTGACGATCACGGCGCGCCGCGCGACGGACGCGGAAACGCGGGCCGCCGCGCGCCCCGGCCCCTTCGCGGCGCTCGAGGTCGCCGACACGGGCTCGGGCATGTCGCCGGAAACGCTCGCCAAGGCCTTCGAGCCCTTCTTCACCACCAAGCCGCTCGGCCAGGGCACCGGCCTCGGCCTGTCGCAGATCTACGGCTTCGCCCGGCAGTCCGGCGGCCATGTCGCGATCGACAGCCGCGAGGGCGAAGGCACCTCGATCCGCCTTCTCCTGCCCGCAGAGGCCGGGACGGTGGCGGTGGAAAGCGCGGTCGCGACCGGCGAGGCGCCGGCGGGCGAGGGGGAGACCGTCCTCGTGGTGGAGGACGAGGGTCTGGTGCGCATGCTGATCGTCGACGTTCTCGGCGACCTCGGCTACCAGCCGCTGGAGGCGGTCGATGCCGCGATGGCGCTGCCGATGCTGGAATCGTCCGCGCGCATCGACCTTCTCGTCACCGATGTCGGCCTGCCCGGCATGAACGGGCGGCAGCTGGCCGAGATCGCGCGCCGCCTGCGGCCCGAGCTGAAGATCCTGTTCGTGACCGGCTACGCGGAATCGGCCTCGGTGCGCGGCGAGTTCCTCGGCGAGAACATGGATCTCATCGCCAAGCCCTTCGAATACGAGGCGCTGGGCGCCAAGGTGCGCGAGATGATTCTGGGGCGGCCCGCCGGCTGACCGGCCGCCCGGAGGGGATCAGCAGTTGGCGGCGATGCCCTGCGTGTCGTTGGCCGCGCGTGCCGTCTGGCAGGCTGCATCGCGCGTCAGGTTGTTGAGGCCCTGCTTGGCGGCGTCGATCGCCTGGCCCGTCGCCTGCTGGGCGCGCTCGAGCGCCGGAGCGGCCGCATCGCGCGCCTCCTGCGCCGCGGCGCCGATCGCCTGGCCGGTCTCGCGGCCCGCCTGCCCGATCGCGTCCGCGGCTTCCTGCGCCTCAGTGCGCGCCGTGCCGGCAGGCGTCGTTGTCGTGGTGGTGGTCGTTGTCGTCGCCGGCGCGGTGGCGGCCGGCGTCGAGGGCGCATCGTCGCCGCAGGCGGCCAGCGCCAGCGTCGCGGCGAGGGCGAAGGGCGTCAGCTTGTTCATTCGTTCCGATCCTTTGTCGAAGCCGTAAGTCACGGCGTCCCCTTGCGCGGCAAGGTGCGGCGGCCGGCCCCGCTTTCAAGAGCCGACTACTTGCGGACCGGGCGACGACCAGCGAAATGGTCGACGCGGAAATGTCGTGTGAAGACAATGTGTTAAGAGGCGATCGCTCGAATGCGGCGCCGCGTGCTCTCGAAATGTTCACCATCCGTCCACCTTCGCCGCGTAAGGCTTGCGCAAACGCCGTCAGCCGAGGGAGCCGCGTCATGACCCAGCGCAAGCCGCGTTCGCGCAAGGGCGCCAAACCGCGCGCCCCCGCCGGGCGCCGGGTCGGTCCGGTGTGGTGGGGGCTCGGCATCCTGGCGGTCGGCTGGATCGCCTTCGACGCCAACCGCGCGGTCGTCGAGCGACATGTGCCGCAGGTCGCCGCGTTGGAGCGGATGCTGACCGGAGCCAACGCGCCGGCCACCGCCCATCGCGACGCCGCGCCGAGGCGTCCCGCCGTAACGCCGGCTGCCGTCGACCGGCCGCGCTCGGCCGAGCCGCGCGCCCCCGAGGCTCGTCAGGCGGCGCTCCGTCCGCCCGCCGCCAACCCGCTGCCGCCGCGCGCGGCCGTGCCGGACGCGCGTCCGGTGTCCACCGCCGCCGCGCCCGCGCCGGCCCCTGCCGCCCGGACCCCCGTCGCCGTGCCCGCGAAGGTCGAGCGTGCGGCGCCTGCCGGCGACGGGCGGTTCGTCACCCGCTCGCCGACGCCGCTCCGCCGTAGCCCCTCAGCCGGTGCGCCCGCCTGGATGGTGCTGGATGCCGGCCGGCCGCTGCGCGTCACCCGCCGCGAGGGCGGCTTTGCCCGCGTGGAGTCGGGCATCTTCACGGGCTGGGTCGAGGCCGCCGTGGTGCCCGAGGCTGTCACGCCGTCCGCCGCGCCGGCACCGCTGCGCGCCACGACCATGCCGACGCTGGCCGCGGCCGACGCGCGCCGCGGCGGACCGGTTCCCGCCGCAAGCGTTCCCGGCCGTTGACCAAGCCTGGATCTCTTCGGCCGGCAGCGGCTTGAGGCATCAGACAGCCAGCGATGCGGCATCGCGGCAACGGCATTGCAGCAGAATGTTTCAAAAGGCGGCAGTCGATCCCGCCGAACCGATCATCATTCTTCAACGAGTTTCACTCACGATTTCGGCATTCCGACGTCGTGGACGCGTTGTGGTCTCTTGTAGCCAAGGCGTCCGGTCCCAACCCCCGTGAGGCGCCCTGCCGATGAAGATGACGATGAGCCACATCAGGATCGGCACGCGGATCGTCATCGTGGCGGCGATCCCGACGCTGGCGCTTCTCGGCATGGCGGTGAAGACCAACCTGTCGACGATGCGGGCGGCGTTCGAGGCCGGGATGGTGGCGGACCTGTCGGGCACGGCCGCGACCATCGGCTCGGTGATGCACGAGGTGCAGAAGGAGCGCGCGACCGCCACCGGCTTCACGGCGGCCAAGGGCAAGGGCGAGTTCGCCGGGCTTCTCGACCAGCAGCGCACAGTGGTGGACGCGGCGGTCGCTCGCTTCCGGGCGCTGGACCTTGCCGCGCCCGAGGCGCCGGGCGACGCGGTCCTCAAGGATCTCGCGCGCGACGCGCAGACCCGTCTCGATGCGATCGCCCCGATCCGCGAGGGCGTCTCGGCGCTGAAGGCCAAGCCCGCCGACGTCGCGGCCACGTTCGGGCAGGCGGTCGACAGCCTGATCGCAGTGGTCGGATCGATGAACCGGCTGACCACCAACAGCGAGATCTCGGACCGCATCCTCGCCTACACCTCGCTGTTGCAGGCCAAGGAGGGGGCGGGCCGCGAGCGCACCGCCGGCGTCACGGCATTTACGGCGGGCGGCTTCACGCCCGATCTCTACCGCGACTTCGTCGGCGAGGCGGCCGCGCAGACCGCCCGCTTCTCCAGCTTCCGGGACCGCGCGACGCCGGGCGCCCGGCAGGCGCTCGACGCCATGCTCAAGAGCCCCGTCGGCAAGCGCGTCGACGGCATGCGCACGACCGGTCTCCAGGGTCCCTTCGGCGGAACGATCTCGTTCGTGACCGGCAAGGATTGGTACGACGCGAGTTCGGCCCGCATCGACGCCCTGAAGGATATCCAGGATGCCGTGAGCGCGGACCTCGGCGCCTTCGCCACCACGACGGCCGCGACCGAGAAGCAGGCGCTCGTCCTGTCGCTGGGTCTGACGGCGGGCCTTCTCCTGCTCGTCGCGCTGATGGTCGCCTCGGTGACGCGCTCGATCACGCGGCCCGTCGGGCGCCTCGTGCGCATCATGCGGGACCTTGCGGGCGGGCAGGCCGACACGGCCCTCGATGTCGCGCCGGACCGCAGCGAGATCGGCGACATGGTGCGCTGCGTCACCGTGTTCCGCGACAACGCCGTCGAGCGGCTGCGGCTGGAGGGCGAGATCGACGCCAACCGCTCGCTTTCGGAGCGCGAGCGGCTGGAGCGCGATCGCGCCCGGACTGAGGAGGCGGCCGAGATCGCGCTCGCGATGGAGAGCCTTGCGGCGGGCCTCGGGGCCATTGCGGACGGCAAGCTCACCCATCGCATCGACACCGCGTTCGCGCCGCGCCTTGAGCCGATCCGCCTCGATTTCAATGGCGCGATCGCGCGGCTGGAGGAGACGCTGATGGACGTGCGCACCAACGCGCAGGCCATCGCCAACGGCTCGGGCGAGATCGCGGCGGCCGCGGGCGACCTGTCGCAGCGCACCGAGCAGCAGGCGGCCAACCTCGAACAGACCGTGGCCGCGCTCGGAGAGGTGACGCGCGGCATCAACTTGGCCGCCGCCGATGCCGGGAAGGCGCAGGGGTCTGCGTCGCAGGCGCTGCGAAGTGCCGAGCGGGGCGGCGAGATCGTCGCCCGAGCCGTCTCCGCGATGAGCGAGATCGAGGCCTCGTCCCAGCGCATCGGCTCGATCATCGGCGTGATCGACGAGATCGCCTTCCAGACCAATCTCCTCGCCCTGAACGCGGGCGTCGAGGCCGCGCGCGCCGGCGAAGCGGGCCGGGGCTTTGCGGTGGTGGCGCAGGAGGTGCGCGGTCTCGCGCAGCGCTCGGCGGAGGCCGCCAAGGAGATCAAGACCCTGATCGCGCTGTCCCGAACCCAGGTCGAGGCGGGTGTCGATCTCGTCACCGCCTCGGGGCGCAGCCTCGAGGACATCGTCTCGCAGGTCGGCGACGTCACGCGCACGGTGGAGGGTATCGCGCGCGCGGCGCGCGAGCAGGCCGCCTCCTTGAAGGAGGTGTCGATCGCCGCCGACCAGATGGACAAGGTGACCCAGCAGAACGCCGCGATGGTGGAGGAGACCACCGCCGCGACGCAGAACCTGATGCGCGAGACCGACGATCTCGCCGGGCTCGTCGACCGGTTCGAGACGCGGCGGAGCGCCGGCGGCCCGGCGACCCACGCCGCGGTTCAGGCGATGCCCCGCCGGCGCGCCGCCTGACGCGTCAGCGCTCCGACAGGGTCTTCATCACGAGAAACGTCGCCGACGCCCGGTTCTCGACGCCGAGCTTGGCGAA
This sequence comes from Aureimonas phyllosphaerae, assembly GCF_047943035.1. Lineage (NCBI taxonomy): Bacteria > Pseudomonadati > Pseudomonadota > Alphaproteobacteria > Hyphomicrobiales > Aurantimonadaceae > Aureimonas > Aureimonas phyllosphaerae. The sequence goes on from NZ_CP181348.1 coordinate 822,960, forward strand.
GACTACTTCCAAATGCTTGTTCACCGTGCGCGGGGAGAGCGACAGGATCTCGGCGATGTCGCGGTTGGACTTGCCGCGCGACAGCCAGACGAGGACGTCGGCCTCGCGCGCGGTAAGCTGGAAGCGGTCGCGCAAGGTCGCTTCCTCGGCGGACGCGTCTTCGACGGCGAGGCGGAAGAGGTGTTCGCCGTCGCTCATCCGGCCGACGAAATTGAGCGTCGTGCGCCGGTCGGGATCGGAGGGCAGCGGCCAGCCGCCGGCCGGCACGCGCGCCGGCTCGGCGCCCGCCGCCAGCCATTCGTGCGCGGCCGAGGGCAGGGCGGCCTCGCCGGCTCCGGCGCCCAGAAGCCGTCCCGCCTGCGGCGTCGCCCACAGGATGCGGCCTGCCCCGTCGGCGGCGAACAGGAAGCGGCCCGTCGTGTCGAGCGCGGCGCGTGCGCTCTGCGCCGAGCGAGCATTGCCGAGATGGACGCGGATGCGGGCGAGGAGCTCGTCCGGCACGATCGGCTTCACCACGTAGTCGACGCCGCCGGCCTCCAACCCGCGTACGACGTGCTCGGTCTCGCCGAGCCCCGTCATGAAGATCACCGGCACGTGCCGCAGCGCCGGGTCGGCCTTGAGGCGGCGCGTCGTCTCGAACCCGTCGATGCCCGGCATCATCGCGTCCATCAGGACGATGTCGGGCGTGATCTCGGCGGCGATGCCGAGCGCCTGCACGCCATCCAGCGCGACGAGGACGCTCGCCCCCGTCGCCTCGATCGCGTCGGTCAGGAGCCGCAGCGTGTCGGGCGAATCGTCGACCACGAGGACGATGTGGCTTTCCGCGCCCGGTCCCGCCGCCTCACGCATCGCCGGCCTCGTCGAGGATGGCGGCAAAGCGCGCCCAGTCGAAGTCACGGGCGGGCCGGCGCAGACGCGCGACCACCTCGCGATGGGCCGGGTCCTCTTCCAGGGCCGCGAGCTTGCGCTCGATGCCCTTGGCGAAGCCGATCCGACCGAGGCGGCGCAGTTCGTCCCGGTCGGCGTCGGGAAGAAGGGCCGGCGGCCGGCCCGGAGCCGAGGCCTCGACGGGGGGCGCCTCGTCGCGCGTCCAGTCGAGCGTGAGCGCGCGGCCGATCGCCGACAGGAGCGCCCGGAGATCGACGGGCTTGGTGAGCGCGCCGGCGACGCCCGGATCGTCCTCGGCCTCGAGCCCGGGCGCGGGGGTTTCGGCGAGCGTCGCCGACACCATCAGGATCGCGCCGTCCTGGGCCTGCGCCCGCAGGCGGCGGGCGAGCGCCCAGCCGTCCATGCCGGGCATCTGGATGTCGAGGAGGAAGAGGTCGGGACGGATCTCCGACACGAGCCGCAGCGCGGTCGGCCCGTCGGCGGCGGTCAGCACGATGAAGCCGAGCGGGCGCAGAAGCTCCACCATCAGGTCGCGATGCGCCTCGTCGTCGTCGGCGACGAGGATGGTGCGGCGCGGGCCGGCGTATCCGCGCACCGGTGCGTCGGGCTCGGGCGCTTGCGCCCCGCCCTTGGAGGCGGGGCGCGGCGGGGCGGCCGAGAGCATGACGCGCACGGCGAACCGGCTGCCCTCGCCGGGGCGGCTTTCCATGGTCACGTCGCCGCCCATGAGGCTGGCGAGGAGGCGCGTGATGGTGAGGCCGAGGCCGAGGCCGGGCAGCTTGCCCCGGGCGGCGCTGCCCCGCTCGAAGGGCTCGAAGATGCGCGCCGCTTCCCCGTCCGCGATGCCGGGCCCCGTGTCGGTCACCGACAGGATCGCCACCTGGCTGCGATAGGCGATCTCGAAGGTCACGGATCCCTTCTCGGTATACTTCACCGCGTTGGACAGGAGGTTGATCAGGATCTGGCGCAGGCGCTTCTCGTCCGTGCGCACGATGTCGGGCAGATGGGCGGGCCTCACGAAGCGGAAGGCGAGGCCCTTGGCCTCGGCCTGCAGGCGGATCATGTCGACGATCTGGGCGAGGAAGTCGTCGAGGCGCACGTCCGAGCGCTGCAGCGTCAGGCGCCCCGTCTCGATGCGCGAGATGTCGAGGATGCCGTCGATGAGGCCCGACAGGTGCTCGGCCGAGCGGCGGATGGTGCGGATGCCGCCCGCCTTCTCGCGCGGGATGGCGGCGTCCGCCTCGAGGAGCTGGGCGTAGCCGAGGACGGCGTTGAGCGGCGTCCTCAGCTCGTGGCTCATGCCCACGACATAGCGGCTCTTCGCAAGGCTCGCCGCTTCCGCCCGCTCCTTGGCGCTCTGGAGCGCGGCGTCGGTGCGCTTGTGGGCCGCGATCTCCTTCAGGAGGAGGCTCGTCTGCCGGGCCGATTCCTCCTGCGCGACGCGCCGCGATTCCTGGGCCAGCACGAAGAACCAGGTGGCGATGCCCGACACGATCAGGAGGATGAAGAAGGCGGCCCAAAGGGCGGCGGCGATGGTGTCCGTGTCCTGCGGGCTCGCCAGCGCCGCCTGGTAGTAGATCAGGCCGAGCACCAGCGACAGCACGCCGGCCAGGAGCGAGAAGCCGCCGAGATAGCGCCCGGTCCGGGAATCGACGCGCGCGAGGAGGCGCTTGGGCAGCGTCGCCCCGGCCAGTTCGGCGGCCTGCGCGGCAAAGCGCGCATGCGGCTTGCACAGGTCGTGGCAGCGCGCGTCGAGCGAGCAGCAGAGCGAGCAGATCGGGGCGGCATAGGCTGGGCAGTAGGCCATGTCCTCGGGCTCGAACGGATGCTCGCAGACGCGGCAGGCGATCACCTTGCGCGTCGCCCATTCGGCCCGGCCCCGGCGCGCGAGATAGAAGCGCCCGCCCGTGCCCCAGGCGATCAGCGGGGCGGCGAGGAGGGCGGTGCCGAGCGCCACGAAGGCCGACAGGGCCGCCGCCGTTTCGCCGAAGGCGCCGGCGAAGGCCAGCATCGACAGGAGCGTCGCCAGCCCCATCGAGCCGAGCCCGACGGGGTTGAGGTCGTAGAGATGGGCGCGCTTGAACTCGATGCCGGGCGGCGACAGGCCGAGCGGCTTGTTGATCGCAAGGTCCGCCACGATCGCCCCGAGCCAGGCCACCGCGACATTGGCGAAAAGGCCGAAGGTCGCTTCCAGCGCGCGGTAGATGCCGAGCTCCATCAGGAGAAGCGCGATCGCCACGTTGAACACCAGCCAGACGACGCGGCCGGGATGGGAATGGGTCAGGCGGGAAAAGAAGTTCGACCAGGCGAGCGAGCCCGCATAAGCGTTCATCACGTTGATCTTGAGCTGGCTGACGACGACGAAGCCGGCGGTCAGCAGCAGGACGGCGGTCTCGTTCGGCACGACGAAGCCGAAGGCCGCCTCGTACATGTAGGCGGGCTCGGCCGCGTGTTCGGGCGACACGCCCGAGCGCAGCGCGAGGACCGCGAGGAACGAGCCGAACAGGAGCTTGGGCGCCCCCAGCACGATCCATCCGGGCCCGGCGGCGAAGAGCGACAGCCACCAGTTCCAGCCTCTCGCCTGCCCGTTGCCCGGCAGGAAGCGCAGGATGTCCACCTGCTCGCCGATCTGCGGCATCAGCGCCAGGATCACGGCCGCCGCCGCGCCGAACTTCAGGAGGTCGAACCCGTCCGGGCCCGTCGCTTCCAGGCCCGGAAAGGCCATCCAGGCCTCCACCGAGCCCCAGTCCTGCGCGAGGATGAAGCCGACGGGCAGGAGGTTCAGCCCGATCCAGAGCGGCTGCGTCCAGAGCTGGAAGCGGCTGATCCAGGTGACGCCGTGGGTGACGAGCGGGATCACCACCACGGCCGAGACGATGTAGCCGATCCACAGCGGCATGCCGAAGGCGAGCTCCAGCGCCGCCGTCATGATCGACGCTTCCACCGCGAAGAGGATGAAGGTGAAGCTCGCATAGATCAGCGAGGTGATGGTGGAGCCGATGTAGCCGAAGCCGGCGCCGCGGGTGAGAAGGTCGATGTCGACGCCGTGGCGCGCGGCATAGACGCTGATCGGAATGCCGGTGACGAAGAGGATCACGGTCGCCGCGAGGATCGCGGCCACCGCGTTGGCGAAGCCGAAGGACAGGGTGATCGCCCCGCCCACCGCTTCCAGCGCCAGGAAGGAGATCGCGCCGATCGCGGTCTGGGACACGCGCGCGGCCGTCCAGCGCCGGGCGCTCTTGGCCGTGAAGCGCAGCGCGTAGTCTTCCAGCGTCTGGTTGGCGACCCAGCGGTTGTATTCGCGCCGGACGGGAAGGATGCGCTGGCGGCCGTTCATTCCGATCCCGGTCGGTTGGCGAGTCCTGCGATCCTATGCGCAGCCGCGCGCCTCCCGTCTACGTCATTTGACGTATGTCCCCGTTCGCCCGGCCGTCCGATGGTCCCCGACATGCGGCGGGGGCGCCGCGAATCCATCTTGAGGGACCAACCCATGCGAGTTTCGACGAAGGCCGGCTGGCTCTTGAGCGCCTATGCCGCCACCACGTTCGCGGCGGGCCTTGCCGCCCATGCGCAGGAAGACACGATCAAGGTCGGCATCCTTCATTCGCTGTCGGGCACGATGGCGATCTCGGAGACGACCCTGAAGGACGCCATGCTCATGCTCATCGACGAGCAGAACAAGAAGGGCGGCCTCCTCGGCAAGAAGCTGGAAGCGGTGGTCGTCGACCCGGCGTCCGACTGGCCGCTCTTCGCCGAGCGCGCCCGCGGCCTCATCGCGCAGGACAAGGTCGCGGCCGTGTTCGGCTGCTGGACGAGCGTGTCGCGCAAGTCCGTGCTGCCGGTCTTCAAGGAGCTGAACTCGATCCTGTTCTACCCCGTCCAGTACGAGGGCGAGGAGTCCGAGCGCAACGTGTTCTACACCGGCGCCGCGCCCAACCAGCAGGCGATCCCCGCCGTCGACTACCTCATGAACGAGGGCGTCGAGCGCTGGGTGCTCGAAGGCACCGACTACGTGTATCCCCGCACCACCAACAAGATCCTCGAAGCCTATCTGAAGTCCAAGGGCGTCGCGGCCGAGGACATCAAGGTCAACTACACGCCCTTCGGCTTCTCCGACTGGCAGACCGAGGTGTCGCAGATCAAGGAGTTCGGCGGCGCCGGCAAGAAGACGGCCGTCGTTTCCACCGTCAACGGCGACGCCAACGTGCCCTTCTACAAGGAGCTCGCCAACCAGGGCGTGTCGGCCTCCGACATTCCGGTCGTCGCCTTCTCGGTCGGCGAGGAGGAACTTGCCGGCATCGATACCAAGCCGCTGGTCGGCCATCTCGCGGCCTGGAACTACTTCCAGTCGGTCGACACGCCGGAGAACGAAGAGTTCATCACGAAGTGGCGTGAATTCACCAAGGACGACAAGCGGGTGACGAACGACCCGATGGAGGCCCACTACATCGGCTTCAACATGTGGGTGAAGGCCGTCGAGGCCGCCGGCACCACCGACACCGACAAGGTGATCGACGCGATGGTCGGCGTCTCCGTGCCGAACCTCACCGGCGGCTTCTCCTCGATGGGCGCCAACCACCACATCACCAAGCCCGTCCTGATCGGCGAGATCCAGGAAGACGGCCAGTTCGAGGTGGTGAACGAGACGGCGGGCCTCGTGCTCGGCGACGAGTGGTCCGACTACCTGCCGGAGTCGAAGCCGCTGATCGCCGACTGGCGCGCCCCGATGTCCTGCGGAAACTTCAACACCGAGACCGGCAAGTGCGGCGGTGCCGGAGCTGCGGCCTCCAACTGACCGCGCGGGGAGGGGCCGTCCCGGCGGCCCCTCCCGATCCTCGCCCCGCCAGCCCGGCGGGGCGCTCGTCCTTCGATCTTCCGCGGGCGTCGGTCCTACCTCGGCGAACGCGCGACCCCGGTCTGGAGTGGACCCATGCCCGATTGGCTTCGCCGGCTCGTCTCCCTGCGCCCGGCCCTTCTCGTCGTCGCCTTCGCCGCGGCCCTGGTGCTCCTGCCGTCCTCCCAGGCTTTCGCGCAAGGCGGCAATCCCGCCTCGCTCGTCCAGGCCTTCGGCGGCAAGAAGAGCTTCGAGGATACCGAAGCGACGATCCGCGCGCTGGCCGCCACCGGCGATCCCGCGGTCGCCCCGGCGCTGCAGGCGCTCGCCGACGGCAACCTCTACTATGAGAAGGACGGGGGCCGCGTCGTGATCGGCGAGGGGCGCGGCGCGTCGCTGGCTGCGCGCGATCCCCTCACCGGTGAGGCGCTCGGGGAACGGCCCAAGGCGGCGCTGGAAAAGGTCCGCGTCAAGAACTCCATCCGCACGCTGGTCGCCGAGGCGATGGGGGCGCTGACGCTCGGCTCGGCCGATCCGGCCGCGCGCCTTGCCTCCGCGACCGCCCTCTTCGAGCGCGCCTCGCCCGACCAGATCGACATGCTGGACGCGGCGATCGCGCGCGAGGACGACGCCCGCGTCGACGCGGCGCTGGCCGAAGCACGCGCCGGCGCGGTCCTCAAGTCCGACCGCCCGGCCCCTGAGCGCGTCGCGGCCATGGCGACGCTCGGGGCGCGCGGCGACCGTGCGGCGTTCAACATGCTGCGCTCGGCGGCCGGCGACGCCGATCCGACGGTGGCCGCCGCCGCGCAGAAGGGCGCGGCTGCGGTGGAGGGCACGATCGCGCTCTGGGGCCATGCGCAGACCGTCTGGTACGGGCTGTCGCTCGGCTCCGTCCTGCTTCTCGCCGCGATCGGCCTTGCCATCACCTTCGGCGTCATGGGCGTCATCAACATGGCGCATGGCGAGATGGTGATGCTCGGCGCCTACACGACCTTCGTGGTGCAGCAGGCGATGCGCGACCACGCGCCGGAATGGCTCGACTGGTCGCTCGCCGTCGCCCTGCCGCTCGCCTTCCTCGTCTCCGGCCTCGTCGGCCTCGTCATGGAGCGCGGCATCATCCGCTTCCTCTACGGGCGCCCGCTGGAGACGCTGCTCGCGACCTTCGGCGTGTCGCTAATTCTCCAGCAGGCAATCCGCATGATCTTCGGGCCGACCAACCGCGAGGTGTCGAACCCGTCCTGGATGTCCGGCTCCTTCGACATCGGCCAGATGGCCGTCACCTGGAACCGGCTCTGGATCATCGTCTTCGCGCTCGCCGTCTTCGCCGCGCTGCTCTTCGTCCTCAACCGGACTTCGGCGGGACTCAAGATGCGCGCCGTCACGCAGAACCGGCGCATGGCGGCCGCGATGGGCATCCGCACGCCGATGGTGGACGCGCTGACCTTCGCGCTGGGGTCGGGCATCGCCGGCATGGCGGGCGTCGCGCTCTCCCAGGTCGACAACGTCTCGCCGGACCTCGGTCAGGGCTACATCATCGACAGTTTCATGGTCGTCGTCTTCGGCGGGGTCGGAAACCTCTGGGGCACGCTCGTCGGCGCCTTCTCGCTCGGGATCGTCAACAAGCTCCTCGAGCCCTATGCGGGCGCCGTTCTCGGCAAGATCGTGGTGCTCGTCCTCATCATCCTCTTCATCCAGAAACGGCCGCGCGGCCTCTTCGCCCTCAAGGGAAGGTTCGTGGACGCATGATCACCGCACGGTTTCTCGGCCCCCGCGCCGTCTGGCTGGCGCTCGCCCTCCTAGGTCTCGCCGTCCTCGTCCCGGTGCTGAATCTCGCGCTGGAGCCGACTCATCCGCTCCACGTGCCCGACCATCTCGTGCCGCTTTTCGGCAAGTATCTCGCCTATGCGCTCCTCGCCCTCAGCCTCGATCTCGTTTGGGGCTATGTCGGCATCCTGTCGCTCGGCCACGGCGCCTTCTTCGCGCTCGGCGCGTATGCGATGGGCATGTACCTGATGCGCCAGATCGGCGCGCGCGGCGTCTACGGCAACCCGGACCTGCCGGACTTCATGGTGTTCCTGAACTACCGGGAGCTGCCCTGGTTCTGGTACGGCTTCGACCAGTTCTGGTTCGCCGCGCTGATGGTGGTTCTGGTGCCGGGGCTCCTCGCCTTCCTGTTCGGCTACTTCGCCTTCCGCTCCCGCGTCACCGGCGTCTATCTCTCGATCATCACGCAGGCGCTGACCTACGCGCTGCTTCTCGCCTTCTTCCGCAACGACATGGGGTTCGGTGGCAACAACGGCCTCACCGACTTCAAGGAGATTCTCGGGGCCCCGCTTCAGGCCGCCGCGACGCGCGCCGGGCTGTTCGCCGCCACCGCGCTGGCGCTCGCCGCCGGCGTTCTCGTGGTGGCGGCCGTCACGCGCTCCAAGCTCGGGGCGCTGATGGTGGCGGTGCGCGATGCGGAAGGGCGGACGCGGTTCCTCGGCTGGCGCGCTGAACACGTGAAGCTCTTCGCCTTCACGCTCTCGGCCATGATGGCGGGTGTCGCCGGTGCCCTCTACGTGCCGCAGGTCGGCATCGTGAACCCCGGCGAGTTCGCGCCGCTCAACTCGATCGAGGTCGTCGTGTGGACGGCGGTCGGCGGGCGCGCGACGATCCTCGGGCCGGTCATCGGTGCCGTCCTCGTCAACGGCGGCAAGAGTTACTTCACCGCGGCCGCGCCCGACGCCTGGCTCTTCATCCTCGGCGGGCTCTTTGTCTTCGTGACGCTCTTCCTGCCGCGCGGCATCGTCGGCACCTTCGATCATGGCTGGCGCGCGCTCCGGGAGCGCCGCCAGGCCGCCCGCGCCGAGAAGGGTGTCGCGACCGGCCCGACCGACGCCGCCGCCAACCCCGCGGAGTGACGACGATGCTGCAAAATACCATGCCCGCCCGCGTCTCGCCCCATCCCTTCGCGACCGCAATGGCCGACCGGCGCGAGGCCGACGCCAGGTTGCGCCCGCCGCGCGGCGAGACGCTCCTCTACCTCAACGGGGTCAACAAGGCCTTCGACGGGTTCAAGGCGATCAACGACCTGTCGCTGGTCGTGGCGCGCGGCGAGATGCGCGCGATCATCGGCCCGAACGGCGCCGGCAAGACCACGATGATGGACATCATCACCGGCAAGACGCGGCCCGACACGGGCGACGTCTATTTCGCCGGCGATACCGACCTCACCCGGCACGACGAGGCCGAGATCGCCTCGATGGGGATCGGCCGCAAGTTCCAGAAGCCGACGGTCTTCGAGGGCCACACGGTGGAGGGCAATCTCCGCCTCGCGCTGTCGGGTTCCCGCTCGATCTTCGCGGCGCTCCTCCACAAGCGCGGCGCCGCCGAGGATGCGCGCGTCGACGAGATCCTCTCGACCGTGCGCCTCGCCGAGAAGCGCGCGGCGTCCGCCGCCGATCTCAGCCACGGCCAGAAGCAGTGGCTGGAAATCGGTATGCTCCTGGCGCAGGACCCCGAGCTTCTCCTCGTCGACGAGCCCGTCGCCGGCATGACCGATGCCGAGACGGAGGAGACGGCGCGGCTCCTGCGCGACATCGCAAGGGAGCGATCGGTCGTCGTGGTCGAGCACGACATGCATTTCGTGCGCATGCTCGGCGTGAAGGTGACGTGCCTCCACGAAGGCCACGTGCTCGCCGAAGGCCCGCTCGACGACGTCTCCGCGAACCCGCGCGTCATCGAGGTCTACCTGGGGCGCTAGCGCGCTTTTGATGGCGTCAGGCGGGTCGGGCCGGCGGGTCTCGTCCGCTGCCGGCCGACGCTCCGGCACCGAGTGCGCCCGGCTTTTTCGGGCGACGAAACAACCCTCGCCGGCCCTCCGCCGCCGGCCACATGAAAGGGCGCAGACCCCATGCTGACCGTTTCCGACGTCGATCTCTACTACGGTGCCGCGCAGGCGCTGCGGGGCGTGTCGCTGGAGGCGAAAGCCGGCGAGATCACCTGTGTCCTCGGGCGCAACGGGGTGGGCAAGACCTCGCTCATGCGGGCCGTGGTCGGCCAGCAGCCGATCCGGCGCGGCGCGATCCAGCTCGGCGGCGAGGATCTCGGATCGAGCGCGCCCTACGCGCGGGCGCGGGCCGGCATCGGCTTCGTGCCGCAGGGGCGCGAGGTGTTTCCGCTCCTGACGGTGAGGGAAAACCTCCAGACGGGCTTTGCGCCGGTGAAACGGGGCGATCGCACGATCCCCGACCACGTGTTCGAGCTCTTTCCGGTGCTGAAATCGATGCTCGGGCGGCGCGGCGGCGATCTCTCCGGCGGCCAGCAGCAGCAGCTCGCGATCGGCCGCGCCCTCGTCACGCGGCCGCGCCTTCTGGTGCTGGACGAGCCGACCGAGGGCATCCAGCCCTCGATCATCAAGGACATCGGCCGCGCCATCCGCTATCTGAAAGAGGAGGCCGGCATCGCCGTGCTGCTGGTCGAGCAGTATCTCGACTTCTGCCGGGAGCTCGCCGACCGGGTCTACATCCTCGATCGCGGCCGGATCGTGTTTTCGGGCGTCGGCGCCGATCTCGACGACCCGGAGGTGCGCCGCCACCTCATGGTGTGAGAGCCTGTTTCAAAAGTCTGCCGGGTCGGCCCGGTGGGCCTTTTCATCCGGGGCTTCGTTGCCGATGCGCGCCGATGCCACCGGCATCGACTGCGCTGAGCGCCTCGTTCCGGATTGAAAATCCCTCGCCGGCCTCCACCAGAGACGTCCGAAACAGTCTCTGAGGCGGCGGCGCAAGGGGTTCAGATCAGTCCCTCCTTGTGCGCGGCGTCCGTCAGCCGCTCGAGCGTTCGTCCCATGCGGGCCATGATCTCGTCGATGTCGTCGGCGGTGACGATCATCGGCGGGCAGAGCGCCAGCTGGTCGCCGATGGCGCGGAAGATGAGCCCCTCGTCGTGGCCGATCACTGCGGCCATGCGCCCGACCGCGCCCACCGTCTCGAAGGGACGCTTCGTCGCCTTGTCGGCCACGAGCTCCAGCGCCCCGATCAGCCCGTCGCCGCGCGCCTCGCCGACCAGCGGATGATCGGCGAACGAGCGAAGGCCGCCCTGGAACTGCGCCTCCAGCCGCGCCGCGTTCCCCGCCCAGTCCTGCTCCTCCATGATGGCAAGGTTCTCGAGCCCGACGGCCGTCGAGACCGGATGGCCGGACGCCGTGAAGCCGTGGCCGAAGACGCCGACCTTGGCCGAGTTGTCGGCGATCGGCGCGTAGACATGGTCCGAGATCATGACGGCCGCGAGCGGCATGTAGGAGGAGGTGATCTGCTTCGACAGCGTCATGATGTCGGGCGTGAAGCCGTACTTCTGGCAGCCGAACGGCGTGCCGAGCCGCCCGAAGCCGCAGATCACCTCGTCGGCGACGAGAAGGATGTCGTTTGCCCGGCAGATGCGCTCGACACCCTCCCAGTAGCCGGCGGGCGGCGGCATCACGCCGCCGGCCGCCATCAGCGGCTCGCCGATGAAGGCGGCGATCGTGTCGGCGCCCTCTTCCGCGATCACGGCCTCGAGTTCGGCAAGCAAGCGCTCGGTGAACACCGCCTCGCTCTCGCCCTCCTGGCCGAAGCGCCAGAAGTGCGGGCAGGTGAGATGGCGCACCGGGATCGCCGGCAGGTCGAAGTCGCGGTGGTTCACCGGCAGACCCGTCAGCGAGCCCGACGCGATGGTGATGCCGTGATAGGCCTTGGTGCGGGCGAGGAACTTCTTCTTTTCCGGCCGGCCCATCGCGTTGGAGCGGTACCAGACCATCTTGACGATCGTGTCGTTGGCCTCGGACCCTGACGAGGTGAAGAAGGCGCGCGTCAGCGGCCCCGGCGTGATCTCGGCGAGCTTCTCGGCCAGCCGGATCGAGGGCTCGTTCGATTTGTGGGTGAACGTGTGGTAGTAGGGCAGCCTCAGCATCTGGGCGTAGGCGACGTCCGCGAGGCGCTTCTGCGAGAAGCCAGCGCCGACGGACCAGAGGCCGGCCAGCCCCTCGATGTACTCCTTGCCCTTGTCGTCCCACACGCGAATGCCCTCGCCGCGCTGTATCACCATCGGCCCCTGCGCCTCGTGCGCGCGAAGGTTCGTGTTCGGATGCAGCGTGTGCGCTATGTCGGCCGCAGCCAGCGAGTTCGAAAGCGTGTCCATGGGGGATCCCCGTTCTGAAGGCTCCGCGCGGGCCGATCGGCATCGCCGGATGGTTTCACGTGTGACAACAGCGCTGATGCGCCAAATCGGTCAAGCCGCCGCGGTGCGCTCGCGGCGGTTCATCAGGGCGGCGAGCGCCGCCAGAAGCAGCGTGCCGACGATCAGCACGAAGGCGGCGGCCGCGATCGCCGGCGAGATGTTCTCGCGGATCGAGGAGAACATCTGGCGGGCGAGCGTGCGCTGGTTGGGACCGGCGACGAAGAGGGTGAGCACCACCTCGTCGAGCGAGGTGGCGAAGGCGAAGACCGCGCCGGTGACGACGCCCGGAAGCGCCAGCGGCAGCGTCACGCGGCGGAACACGGTGGCGGGCGAGGCGCCCAGACTCGCGGCCGCGCGCTCGACCCGCCGGTCGATGCCCTGCAGCGCCGTCGAGACGCTGATCACGACGAAGGGCACGCAGAGGACCGCGTGCGACAGGATCACCCCGATATAGGTTGAGGTGAGGCCGAGGCCGCCGAGCGAGATCTGCAGCCCGACGCCGAGCACCACCGCCGGCACCACCATCGGCAGGAGGAAGAAGGTGCGCAGGAGGTTGGGGAAGGGGATCAGCCCGTTGCGAAGCCCGAGCGCCGCCAGCGTGCCGAGCACCACCGACAGGACCGTCGCGCCGAGGCCGATGATCAGGCTGTTGACGATCGACAGGCGCCAGGCATCGGCGGTCGCGAGCTCGGTGAACCAGCGCGTCGAGAAGGACGGGATCGGGTAGTTCAGGAAGATGCCGCCGGTGAAGGCGAGCGGCAGGATGGCGACGAGGGGCGCCAGCAGAAACACGACCGCGAGTGCGCCGAAGAGGCTTTGAGCGGGCTTCAGCATGGTCAGGCCCCCAACGGCGTGCCGGAGCGCGAAAGCCGGCCGTAGACGAGGTAGAGGATCGTGGTGACGACGAGGAGGATGAGGCCGAGCGCGCCGGCCATGCCCCAGTTCGCGGTCTGGAGGGCATAGAAGGCGATGATCGAGGAGATCATCTGGTCGTTCGGGCCGCCAACGAGGGCTGGCGTGATGTAGTAGCCGATCGCCACCATGAAGACGAGGAGGCACCCCGAGAGGATGCCCGGCATGGCGAGCGGCAGGAGGATGCGGCGGAAGGCGGCAAACGGCGGCGCGCCCATGGAGGCGGCGGCCGGCATCAGCGTCTTCGGGATGGCGTTCACCACCGAGTAGATCGGCAGCACCATGAAGGGCAGGAGGACGTGCGTCATGGCGACGACGACGCCGGTGCGGTTGAAGATGAGGGGCAGGGGGCCGTCGGTCAGGCCGATCGCCTGCAGCGCGCCGTTGATGACGCCCTGGTCCTGGAGAAGGATGAACCAGGCGGCGGTGCGCACCAGGAGCGAGGTCCAAAGCGGCAGGAGGACGGCCATCATTAGGACGTTGCGCTTCCAGCCGGTGGTCGCCGCCATCAGCATCGCGTAGGGCAGGCCGATCGCAAGGCAGCACAGGGTGATCGTCGCGGCGATCAGGAAGGTGCGGGTGATGATCAGCCGGTTGGCGGACGCGCCGGCGGGCAGGCTCTCGACGGCGCCGGCCTCGTTGCGCGTGAGATCGACGGCGGCCAGCAGGTTGCGGTCGGTATAGGCGGAGGACGCGGTCTGGATCGCGCTCCAGAAGGCGGGGTCCGCCCAGCGCTTGTCGAGGGCGGCGAGATCGACGGCGCCGCCGTTCGCGTCCTTGGCGGCGCGCTGCGTCTTCGGGATCAGGGTGCGGAAGCCCGACACGTCGCTGTTGAGCCGGCGCACGGCGGCGCCGAGCCCGATCGCGTCCGCCTCTGCGAGGTCGGCGACGAGCGCCCCTTGCGTCTCTGCATCCGGCACGCCCTCACCGCTCCAGGACGAGATCGCGGCGCTCGTGCGCGGCAGGACGGCACCGACCGCCGGGTCGCGCACCGACACGGACACCATGGTCCAGAGCGGCCAGAGGAAGAAGACGCCAAGAAACAGGAAGAGCGGCGCGACGAGGCCGAGGGCGCGAAGGGTGGAGCCGGCCCGCGTCATACCGGGAACACCGCGACGTCGGCCGGGTCGATCACGATATGGGCGGGCCCGCCGACCGCGGGCGCACCGTGGCGACGCTCGGCACGCGCGATCAGGCGTAGGGGCCCGCGCGACAGGTGGAGGCGCAGGTGGTCGCCCTGGTAGACGACGTCGTCGACGCGCGTCTCGATTGCGTCGGGGCGCGCCTCAGTGTGAAGATGCAGCCGCTCCGGGCGCACCGAGACCATGACGGCGGTGCCCGGCCGGAAGGTCGGTCCGGGCGCGGCCTTGAGGCTCGTGCCGCCCTCCAGCGCAAGGCGCGTGCCCTCGGTGTCGGAGGCCTCGACGGTCGCGCCGAGGAGATTGGTCTCGCCGATGAACTGGGCGACGAAGGCGTTCTCGGGGTGGTCGTAGACCTCCGTCGCCGTGCCGACCTGCGAAATCTTGCCCTTGTCGAAGATCGCGATGCGGTTCGACATGGTCAGCGCTTCGCCCTGATCGTGGGTGACGAAGACGACGGTGAGCCCGAGGCGGCGGTGAAGCTCGCGGATCTCGAGCTGCATCTCCTCGCGCAGCTGCTTGTCGAGCGCGCCGAGCGGCTCGTCCATCAGGACGACCTTGGGCTCGAACACGAGGGCGCGGGTCAGCGCCACGCGCTGCTGCTGGCCGCCCGACAACTGGTCGGGGCGCCGGTCGCCGAGATGGCCGAGGCGGACGCGGTCGAGACCGGTCTTCACGCGGGTCGCGATCTCGGCCTTGGAGAGCCCCCGCATCTGCAGCGGGAAGGCGACGTTCTCGGCGATCGTCATGTGGGGGAAGAGCGCGTAGTTCTGGAACACGACGCCGATGCCGCGCTTGTGCGGCGGCAGGTCCTCGATGCGCTCGCCGTCCATCAGGATCGTGCCGGATGAGGCGTTCTCGAAGCCCGCCAGCATCATCAGGATCGTGGTCTTGCCCGAGCCCGACGGCCCGAGCAGCGACAGGAATTCGCCCTTCTCCACGGCAAGGTCGAGGTTCTCGACGACCCGTGTCTGGCCGAACGACTTCGACACGTCCTGGAAATGGATGAAGGTCATTGAGCCTCGTCGCGGTGGTTCGGGGATGCGGAAGACGACGGGTCCGGCGACGGAGGCCGCCGGACCCTTGAGGGGGTGTTTACTGCGCCACCCAGGCGTTGAAGCGCGTGTTCAGCGCCTCGATGTTGTCGACCCAGAAGTCGGTGTCGAGCGGGATCGCGACGTCGAGATTGGCGGGGGCCGTCGGAAGCTGCGCGGCGACCTCGGGCTTCAGCATCTCGCCGGCCGCCTTGTTGGGCAGGCCGTAGGCGATGTAGTCGGGCAGCTTCGACTGGTTCTCCGGCGCGCTTGCGAAGGCGATGAAATCGAACGCCGCGTCCTTGTTGGGCGAGCCCTTGAGGACGACCCAGCTATCGACCGCGTAGATCGAGCCCGGCCAGACGATCTGGAAGTTCTTGCCTTCCGACTTGTTGATGCCGGCGAGACGCCCGTTATAGGCCGACGTCATCACCACTTCGCCCGACGCCAGAAGCTGGATCGGCTGCGCGCCGGCCTCCCACCAGACGAGGTCCCGCTTGATCGTGTCGAGCTTCTTGAACGCGCGGTCGACGCCCTCCGGGGTCGCCAGGACCGTGTAGACCTCCTTCGGGTCGACGCCGTCGGCGATGAGGGCGAACTCGAGCGCGTATTTCGGGCCCTTGCGGAGCGCCCGCTTGCCGGGGAACTTCGCCGTGTCGAAGAAGTCGGCCCAGCTTTTCGGCGCTTCCTTCAGCTTGTCGGCGTCGTAGCCGAGGCCGGTCGTCCAGACGATCGCGCCGACGCCGCATTCGTTGACGGCGGAGGGGATGAACTTGTCCTCGCCGCCGAGCTTCGACCAGTCCACCGGCTCGTAGATGCCGTCGGCGCAGCCGAGAGAGAGTTCCTCGGCCTCGACCTGGACGGCGTCCCAGTTCGGCGTGCCCCCTTGCATCTTGGCCGACAGGACGCCGTAGCCGCCGTCCCACGATTCCTCCAGCACCGGCTTGCCGGTCTTGGCCGCGAAGGGCTTGAAGTAGATCTCGCGCTGGGCGTCCTGATAGTTACCGCCCCAAGAGACGACGGTGAGGTCGCGCGCGGCGGCCGGCACCGCCGCCAGAAGCGAGGCGGCCAGAAAGCTGCCGACGAGAGTGCGAATGGTGGACCGTGACATGGCGTTGTTTCCCCCGGCTTGTTGAACCGTTCGAAAATCAAGCACGAAAGGGGGAAACCGCAAAACCCTTCGCGCGGGCGCTCGAAATAGTTTCCACCATCTCAATAGGTCGGCGGGGTGATCGCGCTGATCAGCTCCGCGGGTTCGGGACCGGGATTGCGGAAGCGGTGCGGCGTCTCGCTGTCGAAGTAGTAGGCGTCGCCCGGCTCCAGCACGCGCGTCCGCTCGCCGACGCTGACCTCGACGCGGCCCGCGGTGACGATGCCCGCCTCCTGCGCCTTGTGCGAGAAGGCCTCGCCCGTGTCGGCGCCCGGCTGGTAGGTCTCGCGCAGCATCAGGAGCTTGCGGCCGGGATGGTTGATGCCGACCATGCGGTAGGAAATGCTCGTCGTGCGGCCGATCTCGGGCAGGTCGCCGCCGCGATAGAAGGGCGAGGAGGGCGCCGCCTCGCCGAGTTCGGAGAAGAAGCCGGTCAGCGTCGAGCCCATCGCCTCGAGGATGGCCTGGAGCGTGTCCACCGACGGGCTCATCCGGTCGCGCTCGAGAAGCGAGATGGTGGAATGGGCAATGCCGGAGCGCACCGCGAGGTCGCGGGTCGACAGCTGGCGGCGGCGGCGCATCTCGCGGATCGCGGCTCCGATGGCGGGCATGACATCTCCTCTTGCAGGCGGCCGGGCGGCGTTGACTGCTCATCATACTGAACGGGGCGCGCCGTGTCCTTGCCGCCCGGTGGCGCTTCTGCGAGCGTCCTGCGTGCAAAACCAGCACGGAAACGCCCGATGGCCACCGAGATTGACACGCTCCGCTCCCGCCTCCGCTTCGTGAAGGCGCCCAAGCCGCAGGGCGAGACGCATGCAAGCGTCGCCGGGACGGTGTCGGAGATCCTCGCCGCGGTGCGCAGCGAGGGCGATTCGGCGGTGAAGCGTTACGCCTCCGCCTTCGACAAGGTGGAACCGGCGGCGGTCGAGGTGAGCCAAGAGGAGCGCGCGGCGGCGGTGGCCCGGCTCGACCTGCAGACGCGGGCCGACACCGAGTTCGCCATCGCCAACGTGCGCGCGTTTGCCGAGGCGCAGCTGAAGACCATCCTGCCGCTCGAGATCGAGCTCCGGCCCGGCCTCCATCTCGGCCACCGCGTCATCCCCGTCCAGCGCGTCGGTGCCTATGTGCCGGGCGGGCGCTATCCGCTCCTGTCGGCGCCGATCATGACGATCGTGCCGGCCAAGGTCGCCGGCTGCCCCGAGGTGATCGCCTGCCTGCCGCCCACGGCGGCGGAAGCCATGGTCGCGGGCTGCCACCTGTCGGGCGCGGACCGCATCTTCCGCGTCGGCGGGGCGCAGGCGATCGCCGCGATGGCCTTCGGGACCGAGACCATTCCGGCCGTGCACAAGATCGTCGGGCCGGGCAACGCCTATGTCAACGAGGCCAAGCGCCAAGTCTTCGGGCCGGTCGGCATCGACCAGCTGGCGGGCCCGAGCGAGATCTACACGCTCGCCGACGAGACCGGCAACGCCGAGGTGATCGCGACCGACCTCCTGGCGCAGGCCGAGCACGACATCCACACCCGCGTCGGCCTGATCACGACGCACGCGCCGCTGGCGGAGGCGGTGATCGCGGAAGTGGAGCGCCAGCTCGAGACGCTGTCGACCGCGGGTGTCGCCCGCGTCTCGTGGGAGGCGCAGGGCGAGGTGACGGTCTGCGCCTCGGAAGACGATATGGTCGCCTATTCCGACTGGATCGCGGCCGAGCACCTGCAGGTGCACACGCGCGACCCGAAAGCCTTCGCGGCAAGGCTGACGGGCTACGGCTCGCTGTTCATCGGCACGAAGGCGAGCGTCGTCTATTCCGACAAGTGCTGCGGCACCAACCACACGCTGCCGACGATGGGCGCCGGGCGCTACACCGGCGGGCTCTGGGTCGGCTCCTACGTCAAGATCGCGACGCACCAGTGGCTGGAGGACGAGGGGGTCGCCGCCGTCGCGCCGCCCGCCTCGCGCCAGAGCGCGTCGGAGGGGCTGGAAGGGCACCGCCGCGCGGCGGCGCTTCGGCTGGAGAAGCCCGACCTCTTCCGCTGAACCGGGCGCGCGCTCCGCTGCCGGGACGAGGCGGCGGGCGGGGCGTTGGTGCGCGCAACGTATATGATATGCTGACGGGGCTCTCGGAGACCCGCCTCGTGACGAAGATCGAATACCGGACCCTCAACGACCTCGCCTACGATCGCATCCGCGAGGGTCTGATGGCCGGCAGCTTCCATCCCGGCCAGGTCCTCGTGATCCGCACGCTCGCCGAGAGCTACGGCATCTCGACGACGCCGGTGCGCGAGGCGCTGCAGCGGCTGGTCGCCGAGCGGCTGCTCACCCTCCTGCCGAACCGCTCGATCGCGGTGCCGGCGCTGGAAGCGGGCAAGTATGCCGAGCTCGCGCGCATCCGCTGCGAGCTGGAGGGGCTGGCGGTGGAACTCGCCGCCGCGCGCGTCCGCAAGGCGACCCTGCGCAAGCTGGCGCGGCTCGCCGATGACATGGACGAGAGCCTCGCCGCGCGCGACCACGACGCCTATCGCCGCCAGAACCAGGCCTTTCACTTCGCCGTCTACGGCGAGGCGGCCTCGCCGCGCCTGTTCGAGATGATCCAGGACCTGTGGAGCCAGACCGGCCCCTACATGAAGGAGCTGTTCGGGGCGCCGGCCTACGAGCCGAAGGCGAACGAGGCGCACCGCAGCGTGCTCGCCGCGCTGGAGGCGGGTGACGGTGCGCGCGCACGCGCCGGCATCGTCGCCGATCTCACCGTCGCCGGCACCTTCCTCGTGCCCCACCTCGAGGCCGTGGAGGGGGCGCGGCGGCGCGAGGCCGAGCCCGCCTGACGAAGGGGCGCCTTCGCGCCACCGCCCGCGCCGCTCACCGGCCGCGATGCGTCCTCGCAACGCCGTGCCGCGAAACGCAAACCCGCTGTGCGATCCCCTCTCCGATCGAGAGGCGGCCGATCTCAGGCCGTCACCTGAAGCGAGGCTTCGAGCACCTCGGCGAAGAGGTCGGCGTTGCCGCGGTCGAAGACCAGCGGCGGGCGGATCTTCAGGCTGTTGTGGTGCTTGCCCGAGACCGAGATCAGGACGCCGCGCTCGCGCATGGCGTTGACGACGCGCGACGCGCGTGCCCGGTCGGGGGCCCGCGTCTGCCGGTCGGCGACGAACTCCACCGCCATGAACAGGCCGACGCCGCGCACGTCGCCGACGCCGGGATCGTCGGCCGAGACCGCCCGCACGCGTTCGAGGAGATGGCGGCCGGTCTGCAGCGCGTTCTCCTGCAGCCCTTCGGCCTCGATCGCGTCGAGGACGGCGGCGGCGGCCGCGCACGACACCGCGTTGCCGCCGAACGTGTTGAAGTAGCGGGCATTGCGGCCGAAGTCGGCGACGATCTCGGGGCGCATGACCACCGCCGAGATCGGCTGGCCGTTGCCCATCGGCTTGCCGAGCGTCACCATGTCGGGCACGACGCCGTGGCGCTCGAAGCCCCACATCGCCTCGCCGGTGCGCCCGAATCCGGGCTGCACCTCGTCGGCGATGAAGAGACCGCCCGCCGCGCGGATCGCGTCCGCCGCGCCCCGGAGGAAGCCGGTCGGCCCGGCCAGCACGCCGTCGCTGGTGAAGAGGCTGTCGACGATCAGCACCGCCGGCCGGATGCCGTGACGCCGGAGGTCGGCGATCGCGGCCTCGACCGCGGCCTGGAACGCCGCGCCGACATCCGCGTCGCCCATGTGGTAGCGGTCGGGCGCGGGCACCGTGCGCACATGGGGCCCGAGATCGACGGAGGGCCCGAGCGAGGGCGAGAAGGCGGCGACGCTCTCGGTGATCCCGTGATAGGCGTTCTCGGTGACGATGATGCCGGTGCCGCCCGTGCGGGCTTTCGCGATGCGCAGGGCGAGGTCGTTGGCCTCGCTGCCGGTGCAGGCGAACATGACCTGGGACAGGTCCGCCGGGAAGGTCGCGACGAGGCGCTCGGCATAGTCGAGGATCGCCGTGTGGAGGTAGCGCGTGTTGGTGGCGAGCACGCCGACCTGCGCGCGGATCGCCTCGACGACGCGCGGGTGGCAATGCCCGATCGAGGTGACGTTGTTGTAGGCGTCGAGAAAGGCGCGGCCGGTGTCGTCGTAGAGCCAGACGCCGTCCCCGCGCACGAGATGCAGCGGCGTCTCGTACATCAGCCGATAGGCCGGCCCGAGGACGCGCGCCCGCCGCTCGACCAGCGCCTCGTTGTCGGGGCTGAGGTTGCCGCGCCCCGGCACGAAGGCGTTGGGCATGGAGAGATCGGCGGTGGCGCTCATGCGTTGGGGCTCCGGCGGGTCGGTCGACCGGGATCGGTCGCGGCGACCAGCCATCGGCCGCCGATTGCGATACATGATATACCAGAATGCCGGGGCGGAAAAGGCGATGCGAAGGGCTTCGAGGCTGGATGCCGGCCGCACAGTCTTCCCCGGATAGCGTTGCTTCAGCTTGTCGCCCTATCATATATGGTATATCAAAAATTTTCGGGGGCCCTGCCGGCTTTCCGCTTCACGAAGCCATCTGGCGAAAGGCCGGCCATGTCCCAGTCCGAGATCGCCGAGCCGCGTTCGGCCTTTACCACGGCAGTGCCCGCCTTCGGCCTCGACGAGATCGAGCGGATGGTGCGCGAGCGCTACGGGATCGCGGCCCGCGCCTCGATGCTGACCAGCGAGCGCGACCTCACGGTGCGCCTCGACGCCGAGGACGGCGCGCGCTTCGTCCTGAAGATCGCCAACGCCGCCGAGGACCCGGGCGTCTCGGAGTTCCAGAACCGGGCGCTCGAACATCTCGCCCGCACGGTGCCGGACGTGCCCGCCTCGCGCCTCGTGCGCACGCTGGACGGCGCGCCGGAATTATTCGCGCCGCGTGACGGAGAGCACCATTTCACGCGCCTCCTGACCTGGCTGCCCGGCCGCCCGCTGTTCGGAGCCGCGCGCACGCCCGCCCAGATGCTGGCCCTCGGCACGGCGCTCGGCCGGCTTGCCAGGGGATTGGCGGACTTTTCGCACCCCGCCGCCGAGCACGAGATCGTCTGGGACATCCGGCGCTCGCCCGGCCTTCTGCAGCACACGCGCCATGTCGCCGATCCCGCGCTGCGCGCGCGCGTCACCCGGATCTTCGAAGCCTTCCGCGACGAGATCGCGCCGCGCGAGGACGCGTTGCGGATGCAGGTCGTCCACAACGACTTCAACCCGTTCAACCTCCTGGTGGACGAGGCCGACACCGACCGCCTGACGGGCATCCTCGACTTCGGCGATCTCGTCCAGACGCCCGCGATCTATGATCTCGCGATCGCCAGCGCCTATCAGGTGGCCGACGAGGGGCATCCGTTCGAGCCGGTGGCGGCGCTCGTGTCGGCCTATCACGCGGTGCATCCCGTGCCGGAGGCCGAGCTCGATCTCCTGCCGCAGCTCGTCGGCGTGCGGCAGGCGATGACGATCACGATCGGCGAATGGCGCGCCAGCCGCTATCCCGAGAACGCCCCCTACATCCTGCGCAACCACGCCAAGGCCCGCTCGGCGATGGCGCGCTGCGAGGCGGTGCCGCTTGGTGAGGCGCGCGACATGCTGCGCCGCGCCTGCGGGGTCTAGCCCGTCCCGAAGCCCGCGGTGCCGCCGCTGCCGAGGCGCGGCGAGGGCGTGTCGAGCTTAAGCGCGGCGTCGCGGAAGCGGATCGGCGTGCGCAGGCCCGGCACCCCGTCCGGCTCGATCCGCATGCCGCGGTGGAGGACCTGTGGGTCGGCGAAGACGTCGGCGAGCGTGTTGATCGGGCCGGCCGGCACGCCCTCGCGCTCCAGATCGGCGAGCAGCGCGTCGCGCGCCATGAGGAGAAGCCGCCCCTCCATGATCGCGACCAGCGCCGCCCGGTGGGCGACGCGGGCCTCGTTGGTGGCAAAGCGCGGGTCCGAGCCAAGGTCCGGCTCGCCGATCACGGCGGCAAGCCTTGCGAACTGCCGGTCGTTGCCGCAGGCGATGACCACATGCCCGTCGGCGACCGCAAAGCCCTGATAGGGCACGATGTTGGGATGGGCGTTGCCGAGGCGCTTCGGCGCCGTGCCGCTGGCGAAGTAGTTCAGCGCCTGATTGGCGAGCACGCCGGTCATGCAGTCCATCAGCGCCATGTCGACATGGTCGCCGCGCCCCGTCCGCTCGCGCCGGGCCAGCGCCGCCTGGATCGCGATCACGCCGTAGAGGCCGGTGAAGATGTCGGCGAACGCGACGCCGATCTTCTGCGGCGTGCCGTCCGGCTCGCCGGTGAGGTCCATGATCCCGCCCATCGCCTGGATCATGAAGTCGTAGCCGGCCCTTTGCGCATAGGGGCCGTCCTGCCCGAAGCCGGTGACCGAGCAGTAGACGAGGCGCGGGTTCGCGGCCGCCAGCGTCTCGTAGTCGAGGCCGTATTTCGCAAGGCCCCCGACCTTGAAGTTCTCGACGAGGACATCGGCCTCGAGAGCCAGCCGGCGCACCAGCGCGCGGCCCTCCTCGGTCGAGAAGTCGGCGACGACCGACCGCTTGCCCCGGTTGGCGGCGTGGAAATAGGCGGCCGTCCTTTCGCCGTCGTGGGTGACGAAAGGCGGGCCCCAGCGGCGGGTGTCGTCGCCCTCCGGCGCCTCGACCTTGATCACCTCGGCGCCAAGGTCGGCCAGCGTCTGGCCGATCCAGGGCCCGGCGAGGATGCGGGCGAGTTCGAGAACCTTGAGGCCCTTCAGCGGCGCATCCGCCATCAGAAGAAGGCCTGGAGCCCGGTCTGCGCGCGGCCGAGGATCAGCGCGTGGACGTCGTGCGTGCCCTCGTAGGTGTTCACCGTCTCGAGGTTCTGCGCGTGGCGCATCACGTGATACTCGCCCATGATGCCGTTGCCGCCGTGCATGTCGCGGGCCTCGCGCGCGATGGCGAGCGCCTTGCCGCAGTTGTTGCGCTTGACGATCGAGATCATCTCCGGCGCCATGCGGCCCTCGTCGAAGAGGCGTCCGACCCGGAGCGAGGCCTGGAGCCCGAGCGCGATCTCGGTCTGCATGTCGGCGAGCTTCTTCTGGACGAGCTGCGTCTGCGCCAGCGGACGGCCGAACTGCGTGCGCTCCAGGGTATAGCTGCGCGCGCGGTGCCAGCAGTCCTCGGCAGCGCCCAGCGCCCCCCACGAAATGCCGTAGCGCGCCCTGTTGAGGCAGCCGAACGGACCCTTCAGGCCGGAGACGTTCGGCAGCAGCGCGTCCTCGCCGACCTCGACGCCGTCCATCACGATCTCGCCGGTGATCGAGGCGCGAAGCGAGAGCTTGCCCTCGATCTTCGGGGCCGTCAGGCCCTTCATGCCCTTGTCGAGCACGAAGCCGCGGATCGCCCCGTCATGGGTGTCCGACTTCGCCCAGACGACGAAGACGTCGGCGATCGGCGCGTTGGAGATCCACATCTTGGCGCCGTTCAGGACATAGCCGCCGTCCGTCTTGCGCGCCACGGTGCGCATGCCGGCGGGATCGGAGCCGGCGTCGGGCTCGGTGAGGCCGAAGCAGCCGATCCATTCGCCGCTGGCAAGTTTCGGCAGGTATTTGCGGCGCTGTTCCTCCGACCCGTAGGCATAGATCGGATACATCACCAGCGAGGACTGGACTGACATCATCGAGCGGTAGCCGGAATCCACCCGCTCCACCGCGCGCGCCACCAGCCCGTAGGACACGTAGGAGGCGCCGGCGCAGCCGTACTCCTCCGGCAGCGTCACGCCGAGGAGGCCGAGCTCGCCCATCTCGCGGAAGATCTCTGGGTCGGTCGTCTCCTTGAGATAGGCCTCGACGATGCGCGGGCGCAGGCGCTCCTCGGCGAACCCTGCAGCCGTCTCGAAGATCAGCCGCTCGTCCTCGCTCAGCTGGTCGGCGAGGAGGAACGGGTCGGTCCAGTCGAAGCTCGCCTTGGAGGGCTCGGCGGGCGCGGCGGACGGGACGGCGCTGGCGGGAAGGGCGGACATGATCGCATCTCCTGTCTGATGCCAGCGACTTTGCGCCCGCTCGCGCGCCCGCGCAAACGATGATATCGGATCGAAACATTCATGAATTCGATGAAGTCGGCCGATGCGACCCGCCTATCACCCGACGATCGCCGAGCTGCGCGCCTTCGTTGCCTGCATGGACAAGGGGTCGGTGACGGAGGCCGCCGCCGGCCTCAACCTCACGCAGAGCACGGTGAGCCGTTCGCTCGCGCTTCTCGAAGACAAGCTCGGCGTGCCGCTCTTCCACCGCGTGCGCAAGCGGCTCGTGCCCTCCGATGCCGGGCGGCTCTTTGCGGTGGACGCGGCGGCCGTCATCGCGCGGCTCGACGAGGCGAGCGTCAAGACCATGGCCTTCGGCGGGCGGCGCGAGATCCTGAACTTGGCCGTCCTGCCGACCTTTGCCGCGCGCTGGCTCGCCCCGCGCCTCGTCGCCTTCTCGCGCGCCGAGCCCGGCATCAGCCTCAATGTCAGCGCGCGGCTCGGCGCGGTGGACTTCGAGCGCGACGGGTTCGACGCGGCGATCCGGCGCGCGGGCGCAGCGGCGGGAAGCGGGGGCGGCCTCGTCCTCCTCGCCGACCGGCTCTGCGCGGTGGCGAGCCCCGCGCTTCTCGACGGGCGCGAGACGGCGGGGGAGGGGGCGCTCACCGGCCTTCCGCTCCTCCAGCAGGCGACGCGCCCGACGCTCTGGCTCGAATGGTTCCGCGAGGCCGGGCTCGACGCGCGCGACATCCTGCGCGGCCATCGGTTCGAGCAGTTCGCGATGGTGGTGGAGGGCGCGGTCGCCGGCCTCGGCGTCGCGCTGGTGCCCGATTTCGCGGTGGAACGGGAGCTTCGCGCCGGCCTCCTGACGCTCGCCTCGCCGCGCCGCCTCGCGCTGCCCGACCCCTACATGCTCGTGCACCCCCCGCGCAGCCTGGAGCGGCCGGCCTTTGCCCGTTTTCACCGTTGGCTCGAGGCGACGGTGGAACAGGAGGCGACGTCCGCGCCGTGATCCGTCGCCCGGCAACGCCGAGCGTTCGAATCAACCGGGGCGCGTAAGTCTCCTGCGCAAGCCGCCCGAGGGGCGCAAATCCCCCGGCGTTCCACGCGCGTTCGGCACGTGGAAAACCCAGCGTCGTCAGAGGCTTGAGGCGTCAGCCGGCGAAGCTGGCCCCGAGCAACGAAAGGTTTTTGCACAATTGCTTCAAATCCTATCTTTTGACTTTTGACGGGTGACTTTCGGACGTCAAGCAACGCAACGATCGGACCGACGTTGATGACGCCCTTCTCGCTCGGGCCCGCCTGCACCCTGTCGCAGGCCGAGGCCATTCATGCCGCCCTGAGCGAGCATCTTCTCGACCATGCGGGCGAAGGGCTTCTCGTCGACGCCTCCGCCGTCGAGGAAGCCGACATCAGCCTCGTCCAGATCCTGGTCTCGGCCGGGCGCACCGCCGCCTCGCGCCACCTCGCCATGACGCTCGAACCCTCGCCCGCGGTCACCGCGCTCCTCGCGCGTGCGGGCCTCGGCGACTGGGCCGCGAGCCTTCGCGCCTGAGCATTTCGAAAAAAGGTCAGTTCCCATGGGCAAGCCCGTTCTCTGCGTCGACGACAGCGCGAGCGTCCGTCAGATGGTGTCGTTCACGCTGGAATCGGCCGGCTACTCGCCGACCACGGACGAGGACGGCGTCGACGCGCTCTCCAAGCTGTCGGGCCACCGCTTCGCGCTCGTGATCACCGATCTCAACATGCCCAACATGGACGGCATCACGATGATCTCGAGGATCCGTGCCATGCCCGAGCATGCCGGCATGCCGATCGTCATGCTGACCACCGAATCCGACGACGCCAAGAAGGCCGCCGGCAAGGCCGCCGGCGCCACGGGCTGGATCGTCAAGCCGTTCGACCAGACGCGTCTCCTGGCCGTCGTCAACAAGCTGATCGGGGCCTGATGCCATGAACAGCGGGAACGCCGTCGAGATTTTCCTGAACGAGGCCCGCGACCTCCTGGAGCAGCTGGAAGCGGCGCTCCTCGATCTCGAGGCGCGTCCCGACGATGCCGAGCTCATCAACACGACCTTCCGCGCGCTCCACACGCTGAAGGGCTCGGGCGGCATGTTCGGCCCGCCCGACATGGCCGCCTTCGCCCACAAGCTGGAGGACGCGTTCGAGCGGGTGCGCCGGGGCGAGGCACCTCTGACGCCCGCCCTCGTCGGCGTGCTCCTGGCCGCCACCGACCAGATCCGCCGCCTCCTGTTCGAGCCGGCGCCGGCGCTCGCCGCGCGCAGCGCCGAGCTCGTCGAGGCGCTGCAAGCCGCCGTCGGCGGCGAGGCCTCCAGCACGCCGGCTGCCGTGCCCGCCGCCGCCGCCATGCCGCAGGCGCCGGCCACCAGCCGCTTTGCCATCACGCTGCGCCTGCCCCCCAACGCACTCCTCTTCGGCACCAATCCGCTGGCCCTCCTCGACGAATTGCGCGCGCTGGGCGAGGCCGAGGTCGAGGCGCTCACCGACGCGGTGCCAGAACTCGCCGTCCTCGCGCCGACCGAGCTGCATCTCGCCTGGCGCATCACCCTTTCCACCGATAAGGGCCTCGGCGCGATCGAGGACGTCTTCATCTTCGTCGACGAGCCGGGCGCCGTCACGATCGAGGCCCTCGGCACGGCCGTGGCCGCGCCCGCCGCCGCACAGGCGAGCGCTGAACCGGTCGTCGCCGCAGCGCCCGCCGCCGCCGCCAAGGTCGAGCCGGCAAGGGCCGAGGCGAAGAGCCAGGCGCAGCCGGAGGCGAGCGTTCGCGTGTCGGCCTCGCGCCTCGACACGCTGCTCGACCAGGTGGGCGAGCTGGTGATCGCGCAGGCGCGCCTCACCGCCCTCACCCACCAGCGCCACGACCCCGTCCTCACCGCCGTGGTCGAGGAGATCGAGCGCATCTCGGCGGACCTGCGCGACAGCGCCATGGACATGCGCATGCTGCCGATCGACTCGCTCTTCTCGCGCTACCGCCGCGTGGTGCGCGACCTGTCGAGCGATCTCGGCAAGGAGATCGACCTCGTCCTGTCGGGCGAGGACACCGAGCTCGACAAGACCGTGCTCGACCGGCTCGGCGATCCGCTCGTCCACATCATCCGCAACTCGATCGACCACGGCATCGAGATGCAGGACCGCCGGCTCGCCGCCGGCAAGTCGAAGCGCGGCACGCTGCGCCTCTCGGCCCGCCAGTCCGGCACCGAGGTCATCATCACGATCGAGGACGACGGCGCCGGCCTCGACCGCGAGCGCATCCTCGACAAGGCGCGCGCCGCGGCATCGTCGCGGACGGCGTGACGCCGCCGAACCGCGAGATCGACGAGCTGATCTTCCACCCCGGCCTGTCGACGGCCGCCGCCGTGTCGAACCTGTCGGGCCGTGGCGTCGGCATGGACGTCGTGCGCCGCACGATCGGCGAGCTGCATGACTCGATCGAGATCGCGACCGAACCCGGCCAGGGCACGCGCTTCACGCTGCGCCTGCCGCTGACGCTCGCCATCATCGACGGGCTTCTGGTGCGCGTCGGCGAGACGAAGTGCATCCTGCCGCTCGCCAATGTCGAGGAATGCGTCGAGCTCTCGGCGATCGAGTGCCGCACGTCGAGCGGACGCAACTTCGTCGACATCCGCAACACGATCCTGCCGATCTTCCACATGGACGCCATCTTCGGCGCCGCCTCGGCCGAGGACGGCATCGTGGTGGTCGCCGACACCGACACGGGCCGCGTCGGCGTGGTGGTCGACCAGGTGGTCGTCCAGCACCAGACCGTGATCAAGCCGCTCTCGCCGCTGCACCGCGCGACGCCGGGCCTCGCCGGCGCGACGATCCTCGGCGACGGCTCGGTGGCGCTGATCCTCGACATCAACACCCTGGTCCGGCAGGCGGGCGCCGTGCGCGCCGACCGCCTCGCCGCCTGAGCCGGAGCGCGAACCGATGACGCAAGCCCCCGCCGCCGCGCCCGACCTCGCCACCGCTGCGCCGCCCGTCGACTTCCTCACCGTCTCGCTCGGACAGGACGTCTTCGCGCTCGCCGTCGAGGCGGTGCACGAGGTGCTCGACCCGCCGCCCGTCACCACCGTGCCGAACGCGCCGGCCTTTGCGCCCGGCCTCGTCAACGTGCGCGGCAACATCATGCCGCTGATCGATCTCCGTCGCCGCTTCGCCATGCCCGCGGTCGCTGACATGGAAAGCTCGCGCGTCATCGTCTCGCGTGTCGAGACGGGCGGCGAGGGCTTCTTCGTGGCGATCAAGGCCGACGCCGTGCACGAGGTCGTCTCGCTCGACCGCGCCGCCGTCGAGCCGGTCTCCGAGAACGGCACGCGCTGGCCGCTGCGCTTCCTGCGCGGCGTCGTGCGCCACGGCGGCGGCTTCGTGGTCCTTCTCGACCTCGAGACCGTGCTGCAGCCCGACCCCGCATCCCTGCCGAACTGAACCCGTCCTCCCATTCCGCCCCGCATTCCGAACCCCTCGGCTCCCTTCCGACCCCGGACCCCCTTCCGATGCGTATCACCATCAAGACCAAGCTGATCTGTTCGTTCGGTGCGGTTCTCGCCCTTCTGGGAACCGCCGGCTATTTCGGCGTCTCCAGCCTCGGCCAGACCAACCAGTCGATGGCCGACTTCGCCTCCGGACCCTTCCGCCAGATGGGCAGCGGCATGGAGATGAAGACGGCGATGATGGACACGCGCCGTGCGCTGGTCGACATCCTCCTCTCGACGGACGCCGCCAAGATCGCGACCCTTAAGGACGGGGTGCAGAAGAACTGGCAGGACATCGAGCACCAGAGCGCCGAGATGCTCGGCGCGATGGACGACGAGGGCCGCAGGGCCGCGGCCGATCTGGCGCCGGCCCTGGCGAAGGCCCGCTCGTTGGTCGACGAGACCCTCGCCCTTCTCGAGCGCGCCGACAACGGCGCGGGCGACAAGGCGATCCGCGAGGTGGGCGCCGCGGTCGATCCGCTGCTAGCCGATCTCTCCAGCCTCCGGTCGGGCCTCGAGGCGTCGGGCGCGCGCGGCGAGGCCGCGGCCGCGAACGACATGGCCCTCGGTCTCGAACGGGCGCGCTTTGCCGCCGTCTCGACGGTCGTGCTCGGCGATTTGCAGGCGATCCAGGCGGCCTCCGACCGCGTCGACGCGCTGACGAGCGAGTTCGGCGCGAAGCTCGAGACCGTCGCGGCGAGCCCGGCGGCCGGCCCGCAGGCCGTTCTCGTCCAGAAGCTGCGCGCCGAATGGAACGCGGCCGACACGGTCCTGTCGCAGACGGCGGCCTATGGCGTGCGCAACGATTTCGCCAATGCGCAGACGACCCTCGATACCAAGGTGGCGCCCACCCTCGGCGCCCTCAGCGACCGCCTCGACGAACTTGCCCGCCAGGCGTCCGAGAGCGCGCAGTCCTCGGTAGCGACGGCCCAAGCGAACTACGAGACCACCCGAACCATGCTGATCGCGATCGTGGTCGGCGCGCTGGCGATCGGTGCGGCGGCGGCGGCCTGTATGGCGCTGACGATCTCGCGCGGCCTCCAGCGCTCGGTGAAGCTTGCCGAGGACATCGGTGCCGGCGACCTGACGCAGACCGTCGCGGTGCGCTCGGACGACGAGATCGGCGACCTGACCCGCGCCATGAACACGATGACCGAGAACCTGCGCACCATCGTGTCGGAGGTGACGCGCTCCGCCGAGCAGGTCGCGGCCGGCGCCCAGCAGTCGGCGGCGACCGCCGAGCAGCTGAGCCAAGGCGCGACCGAGCAGGCGGCCTCCACCGAGCGCCTCGGCCAGGGCGCCGGCGAACAGGCGGCGGCGACGGAGCAGGCGTCGTCGGCGATGGAGGAGATGGCGGCCAACATTCGCCAGAACTCGGAGAACGCCTCGACCACCGAGAAGATCGCGGCGCAGGCCTCGACCAGCGCCGAGCGGAGCGGCCAGGCGGTGGCGAACTCGGTGGAGGCGATGCGCACCATCGCCGACAAGATCCGGATCGTTCAGGAGATCGCCCGCCAGACCGACCTTCTGGCGCTGAACGCGGCGATCGAGGCGGCGCGCGCCGGCCAGCACGGCAAGGGCTTTGCGGTGGTGGCGTCCGAGGTGCGAAAGCTCGCCGAGCGCTCACAGATCGCGGCGACCGAGATCGGGGCTCTGTCGGGCACGACGCTCAAGATCGCCGAGGAAGCCGGCGGCATGCTGCAGCAGCTGGTGCCCGACATCCAGCGCACGTCGGAACTGGTGGCCGAGATCTCGGCGGCCTGCCGCGAGCAGAACGCCGGCGCCGAGCAGATCAACCAGGCCATCCAGCAGCTCGATCAGGTGACGCAGCAGAACGCGGCCGCCGCCAACGAGATGTCGGCCACCGCCGAGCAGCTGTCCGCTGAGGCCGGCCGCCTCAACGATCGCGCCGGCTACTTCCGGCTGGACGACGGGCGCCCGGCGAGCCGGCCGGTGGCCCCCGCCGGCGACGCCCGCGCCCTCCAGGCCAAGGTCGGGCGCTTCGCCGCCGCGAAGGCCGCGCCGAAGGCCAAGGCGCCCGCGCGGCCCGTCGCCAAGGGCGGCTTCGACCTCGACCTCGGCGGTGACGGCCAGGATGCCGGCTTCGAGTGGATGAGCGCATGAGCTTTGCCGCCGGCTACGACCACGATGCGTCCGGCAGCGATGCGCCGGACGAGGAGATCGCGCGCGAGATCCTGACCTTCCGCCTCGGCTCGGAGACCTTCGGCATCCGCGTCGCCCACGTGCGCGAGGTGCTCGACTACAAGCCGATCGCGCGCATCTCGAACGCCCCGTCGATGCTGATTGGCATGATCGACGTGCGCGGCACCGGCGTGCCGGTGGTGGATCTGAAGTCGAAGCTGCGCATGCGCGGCTTCGACGACGGTGAGCCGACGGGCGACAGCCGGATCATCGTCCTCGACTTCGAGGCGGACGGCGTCCGGCGCACGGTGGCGGTGATCGCCGACACGGTGCACGAGGTGACCGAGTTCGCCGAGGAGGACGTCGAGCCGGCGCCCGAGTTCGGTGAGACGTGGAACTCGTCCTTCATGACCGGGCTCGGCCGGCGCGGCGAGACGTTCCTGACGCTGCTCGACCTTCCCAGGCTCTTCGAGGCGGAGCGCTTCGAGTTCGCCTGAGGCGAGACGATGCCGCCTCCCGGGCGGCCCTAAGCATGGGGGCCGTCCCTCTTCTTCCAGCACCGGACCCGACCATGGCGCGCGCCGCGACCCTTCCCAAATCCGCCCCCGTGTCCGCCGGCGCCCATGCGGCGACGCTGGACATGGCGACCTTCCGCGACCTGGCGGTGCTGGTGGACGAGAGCTGCGGCATCATGATGAGCGACGCCAAGCGGGTGATGCTGGAAACGCGGCTGCGCCGGCGCCTCGCCGCGCGAGGCCTCGACGACTTCCGCGCCTATGTCGCGCTCCTGCGCACGCCCGAGGGGCGGGCGGCCGAGTTCCAGGCCTTCACCGACTGCGTGGTCACCAACGAGACCTCGTTCTTCCGCGAGCCGCCGCATTTCGAGCACCTGACACCGGAAGAGCTGCGGCGCCTTGCCGAGGGTGGGCGCGAGCGGTCGCTGCGCATCTGGTCGGCCGCGTCCTCGAGCGGGCAGGAGGCCTACAGCCTCGCGATGATCGCCGACGACGCGTCGAACGGAGGCCAGCTCTTCCCCTGGACGGTGACGGCGACCGACATCTCGGTCCGCATGCTGAACGCAGTGCGCGAGGGCGTCTACCATGCCGACGCCGTGCGCAGCGTGCCGGCGCGCCTGCGCCAGAAGTACCTGGAGCCGGTCGGCACCGGCGCGGACCAGGCGATGAGCGTGCTGCCCGCGCTTCGCCGCAACGTCCGCCTCGGCCAGATCAACCTGATGCACGCCGAGTACCGGCTAGGGCAGACGATGGACATCGTCTTCTGCCGCAACGTCCTCATCTACTTCCAGCCCGACGCCCAGCTCGAGGTGGTCGGCAAGCTCCTGCGCCACCTGCGCCCGGGCGGTCTCCTGTTCCTCGGCCATGCCAAATCGATCCGCTCCACCCGGCTTCCGCTCCGGCTGATCCGCAGCAACATCTACGAGCGGACGGAGTGAGCGCGATGCGGTCCATCAAGGTCCTGATCGTCGACGATTCGGCGAGCGTTCGCACGATCCTCACCGAGATCCTCAACGCCGAGGCCGACATCGAGGTGATCGCCACCGCGTCGAACCCGTATTTCGCGGCCGAGCGGATGCGCGAGGCGGTGCCGGACGTCATCGTCTGCGACATCGAGATGCCGCGCATGGACGGCATCACCTTCGTCCAGAAGCTGATGAGCCAGCGCCCGATCCCGGTCGTGATCTGCTCCTCGCTCGCCGAGGCCGGCTCCAAGATGGCGCTGCAGGCGCTGGAGGCGGGCGCGGTCGAGATCATCACCAAGCCGCGCGTCGGAACGCCCAAGTTCCTGATGGAGGCGAAGACCCGCATCTGCGACGCGGTGCGCGCGGCGTCGAAGGCCCGCGTCGTCGCCCGCACCGCCACGATCGACGTCCAGAAGAAGCTGACCGCCGACGCGGTGCTGCCGCCGGTCTCGGGTCGCCCGATCGACCGCACCACCGACAAGGTCGTGGTGATCGGCGCCTCGACGGGCGGCACGGAGGCGCTGCGCCGGCTGCTCGAGGCGCTGCCGGAGAACTCGCCCGGCATCGTCATCGTCCAGCACATGCCGGCGGGCTTCACCAGCGCCTTCGCGCGCCGCCTCGATGGTCTCTGCCGCATGGAGGTGCGCGAGGCCGAGACCGGCGATCGCGTGGTGCCGGGCCTCGCGCTGATCGCGCCCGGCAACCACCATCTCCTGCTCCAGCGCTCGGGCGCCCAGTACCATGTCGAGGTGCGCGACGGGCCGCTGGTGACGCGCCACCGCCCCTCCGTCGACGTCCTCTTCCGCTCGGCGGCACGCGCGGCCGGCGCCAACGCGCTAGGCGTGATCCTGACGGGCATGGGCGACGACGGCGCCAAGGGCATGCTGGAGCTGCGCCAGACTGGCGCCCACACGCTCGGCCAGGACGAGGGAACTTGCGTCGTCTACGGCATGCCCAAGGAAGCCATGAAGGTCGGTGCGGTGGAAGCCGAACTGCCGCTCGACAGAATCCCCGCCGAAATCCTCCGGTTTGCGGCCGATCCCTCCTTCAAGCCAGCGGCGGCCAAGCGATGACGACACGCGCGAACACCCTGTCCGGCGCAGCTCCCGCCGCCGCACTCGCATCCGGCCCCGGCGACTTCGAGCGGCTCGCCACCGCGTTCGTCCGCTGGACGGCGGCGAGCGAGAGCGTCTTCCTCGACGCCGGCGAACGGCTGCGCACGACACACGGTCGGATCGCAGGCGTGCGCGAAGGCATCGCGCGCGCGACCGAGATCTTCACCCAGCCCGTGATGGCCGAGGCGCGCGCCTCCCTCGTCGAGGCGGCGGCCAGCGTCGAGACGGCGTGGCAGCTGACCGCCGAGCGGCAGGAGCGGATCGGCGAACTGAACGCGGCGGTCGAGAGCGCTCGCAACGCCTCCGCCTCGCTGAAGACCGTGTTCCGCGTCCTCGACTACATCGTCGTGATCGCAAGGGCCCAGGTCGAGAGCATGGCGGGCGCCGAGGTGGACCTCGTGTCCTTCTCGCGCACCGTCGACGATCTCGTAACGTCGGGCACCTCCGTCGCCCAGTCGATCGACGAGCGGATGGGTCTGCTCCGCACCGCGCTCCAGGAAAGCCGCACCATTGCCGCGCGCGCCACCACCGCCGGCGACGAGCGCGAGCTCGCGGGCGGCTTCCAGGCGCTGATCGACCGGATCGCCGAGCAACAGAGCGTGGCGGCGAAAAGCCGGGACGAGGCGCAGCGCGCCTTCACCGCCGTCTGGCAGGCGGTGGCCGGCGCCGTGATGGGCCTTCAGGCCCACGACATGGCCCGCCAGCGGTTGGAGCACACCGTCCAAAATCTGGAGCGGATCGGGCCGCTGCGGCGCGACGGCTGGCTCGTCGAGGGCGAGGCGCCGCTCGAGCCCGCCCATCGGGAGGCCGCGGTGCGCCGCATCGCGCAGCTCGAGATGGCCCAGCTCGACGATCTCGCAGCGACCTACGGCGCGCTGATGGACAAGCTCGGCCTCGACCTCGTCGCCATCGCCGACCGGCTCGACGACTGCGGCGACATCCTGGAGGGCCTTCGCGCGCCGGGGACCGGCACCGAGGGCATGGCGGCGCTGGAGGCGGGCGCCTCGCGCCTGCGGGCCGCGATGGAATCGGGCGCCGAGGCGCGCCGGACGCTCGCCGCCAGCCTGTCGCGCAGCGTCGAGCGCACCGCGCATCTCATCGAGATGACCGACCAGATGACGGGGCTAGAGTTCCACCTCAACCTCGCCGGCCTCAACGCCGCGATCCAAGCCGCCCATGTCGAGGGCGGCGACGAGACGATCGGCTACATCGCTCGCGTGATCCGCGAGCAGTCCTCGCAGGCGCGCGAGGAGGTCGACGTGATCCGTGTCGGCACCGAGCGCGCGGCCGCCGCCACGCAGGACCTTGCCGGCCGCCTCCTCCCTGCAATCGCCGAGGCGGAAACATCGGTGGACCGCAACCTCACGACGGCCTGCTCGGGTCTTGCCAGCGCCGAGGCCGACAGCGCGCGGGCGCTCGCTGCCAGCGCCGAGGCGGCCGGCGGCATGGGCGACGAGATCCGCGCGGTCCTCGAGATGATGTCGCTGCACGAGGAGGGCACCGCGATGATGCGGGCGCTATCAGTCGCGATCGCCTTCCTCGCCGCCGCGCCCATCGACGCCGAACTCCCGGCCGGGGAGGCCGCGCGTCTCGATGCGCTCCTGTGCGCCGGCTATACGATGAAGGAGGAGCGCAGCGTCTTCGTCGCCGCGCTCGGGGGCTCGGGCGGCGAGACCAGCGCTGCCGCTGCGCCCACCGCTGCTGCCCCGGCCGACGACGACTTCGACGACATCCTGTTCTGACCGCGTGCCGCGGCATTACCAGCCGGGCGCGACCGCGCGGGGCGAGGGGACGAGCCCCGAGCGCGGCGCGAGATCGCCCGGCGGCCAGGCGAGCCCGTCGAACCCGTCGCCGCCGCGCCCCAGGAGCGGGCTCGCGAACGGATCGGCAGCCGCGACATCAGCCCAGCGCGCCGAGAGCGTGTCGATCTCGCGCTGCAGTGCGGGCGCGGCCAGCCCGCCGGCGGCCTGGTCCGCCGGGGCCTCGCAGACGAGGCGCGCATCCGGCGCGATCACGACGCGGCGCCCGAGCGCCTGAAGCTTCAGCGCGTAGTCGGCCGAGAAGAGATGGCGCGGGAAGAGAACGGAATCGAACCCGCCGAGCGCCAGGAAGTCCGCCCGCCGCGTCGCGAACACGCGGCCGCTGACGGCCGACACCTGATGGGCGACGAGAAGGCCGTCGCCGTGACCGGGGTCCTCCGCGCCTCGGCCGCGATAGCGCTGGCGCGGCGCGGCGCCAAGGTCGAGCGCAAGGCCCGCATCGACGATATCGCCGGCGCGGCCGACGAGAAGCGGCGCGACGAGGCCGGTCCCGGGATCGGCGAGGCGGCCGAGGAGTTCGTCCAGCCAGCGGTCGTCGATGGGCGTGACGCCGACCGACAGGAGGCAGAGCGCCTCCCCGGACAGTCTCGCCGCGGCCTCGCCCAGCCGGCGTGCCGGCGAGCGGCCGGGCGCCGCGCCCTCCGTCTCGACCCCGCCGAGGCGAAGGCGCGCGAGCGCCGCACTGTCGAGGCGCGGCGAGGACACGAGGACGGTCGCCGCGCGGCGTCGGCGTGTCGGCTCCAGCGCCTCCAGGGCGGCGGCGATCGCCGCCTCGTCGTGCCAGCCGGCGTCGAGAAGGATCGAACAGGCACCGGGCAGCGGCTCGCGCCGGACCCGCACGGCCGGAAGGCTCGCCGGCGGGCGCGGCTCGATCGTTGCGGCGAGCCCGCGCCGCGCCAGATGCGCGCGCACCGCCGCGGCCAGGCGATCCGTCGCGCCGGGAACAGTGGGCGGGACGGTGAAGCCGAAACCCGGCACGTGAAGATGGCGCGCGGTGCCCGAGAGGGCCCGGTCGAGCGGATGCAGGAACAGGCGATCGGCATCGCCGGCGCCGGCCTCGAGCGCGGCGAGCGCCGCCTGGCGACGGATCGCGAAGGGCGCGCCCGCGCAGCCCTGCTCCAGCGCGCGCTCGTGGTCGAAGGCGGTGGCGGCGAAGGGCGCGGGTTCGCCCCCGTCCAGCATCAGGAGGCGATCGCCGAAGGCGATCGCAGCGCCGGGGTCCGAGAGGAGCGCCTCCACCAGACGCTCCGGCCCGCCGGGGCGGGCGAGCGTTCCGGCCGGCATCACCAGCACCGCCTCGCAGTCGGCCGCCTCGCCCTCGAGGAACCCCCGGAGGTCGGCGGGCTCGAAGCCGCCGTCGCGCTCCGGCAGGACGACGCCGATCCATTCGCCGAGCGCATCGAGCGCGGGCGCGGCAAGGCTCGCCTCCGCGCCGTCCTCGCCGACGAGGGCGACCGCGACGGGCGGGGTGCCGAGACGCGGCATGGGGGGAAGCGGAAACCGCGCCTCCCACCGCGCGAAATCGGCGAACGGCAGCCCTTGCGGAAACCAGCGGTCGAAGCGCTCGCCGCGCAATCGCTCGCCCTCGGTCTCGGCCCGTTCATCGAGATGGGCACCGAGCGTATCGGCAAAGGCGAGGACCGCGACGGGGCCGCCCGGCAGCGGCTGGCCGTCGGCATGGACCTCGACCTCGTGCAGCCGACCGTCGGCGAACTCGTCCGGCAGCCGCAGGCGAAAGGCAGGCTCGGCGCGCAGCTGCCCGCCGCGCCGCACCTCGCGCCAGCGGTCGGCGAAGGCGAGCGCGACGATGGCGTCGTCGATGCGCGCCTCGATCCGCGGCGGCGGGCCGTCCCCGGACGGACGATGCACCCAGCCCTCTAGATCGAGGCCGCCCGGCCAGCGCACCGCGCCGGCCGGGCCGGGGGACGCCGCGAAGGGCTCGCCCTCGTGCAAGGGGATGGGTGCCCCCACGGGCTCGCCGCCATTGGCAAGGCGGATTGTGGCCGTCGTCGCATGGGGCAGCACCGAGGCGTCGAGCGCGAACGCGAAGCCGTGGCACCCGTCGCCCACCGCTGCGCCGCCCTCAGTGCCCGCCGCGAGCCGGAGGTCGGCCCGCGCCAGCCCCACCGGCACGCCGTCGAGAAGGAGCTCCACGACGAAGCGTTGCTCGGCATCGGCGGGATCGGCGGCCCAGCCTTCGATCTGCGTTTCGCCCGTGCGTCGGGCGAAAAGGCGCAGCGTGCCGTCGTCGGCGACGCGGGCCGGTGCGTCGGTCGATCCGGCGGACAGGCGCCTACGCCGCGAGGCGACCAGCGAACCAATCGACGATGGCCTGGACGGTGTCTCGCTCATCGTGGCTCCGATCGAGAAGAAGGGACGGGGGCATCGGATCGAGCGCGCCGTCGCTCCAGTCGACCTGCGCGCCGGGGCGGCCGGTCTCGGCGATGATCCGCTCGAAGAGGGCGAGCGAGGGATCGGCGGGCGGCAGCACCAGCGCCGCGACGCCGGATGCGGCGGCGGCGAACTCGTCGGGGCGGAGCCGTCCCGTGGCCGCGATGCCGCGCCCGATCAGGGCGAGGTCGTCGGCACTCGCGCCGACGACCGCGAGCCGCGCGCCGGGCAAGCGGGCGCGGAGCGCGGCGCCGAGGCGCTGCGCGAAGGCGAGCGAGGCCGGGGCGGGGACCCCCATGACCACGGCAAGCTTATTGTCCGCCTCGGCGGGCGGGAGGCGCGGTGCCGTTTCCGGCGGTCCCCGGAGCCATGCCGCCGCCGGATCCCCATGCAGCGCGCGGCGCAGTGCCGCCTCCGTGGCACGGTCGAGGGCGAGGATCGAGACCGCGCGGTCGCCGAGTTCCGCGCGCCAGGCGAGCGCGTCGGCCGCCAGCGGATGGGCTCCGCCCGGCTGCGGCGTGCCGGCGAGGATTGTCATGGTGCCGCCGAGCGGCGAAATCGCATGGAGCAGGCCGCTTGGCGGGGGCGCGCCGACGAGATCGATCTCGGTCGGCGCCAGCGCCGCGAGCCAGGCCGCCAGCGCACCGCCCTCCGCGGCCAGGTCGTACCCGAGCGACTGCGGCGCGCCGCCGCCGCCGCTTGCGAGGTCCGCCCGGAGCCCGGCGCCCGACCGGCGCCACGTCAGCACCACCGCGCCGGCAGCCGCCTCGCCGAGGCGATGAAGGTGTTCCACCAGCACCGCGCTGCCCGCAGGTGCTAGGAGGAGGCGCGGGCGGCCGGTCGGCGGGCAGGCCTCTTCCAGCCGCGCCCGGGCCGCCCGCAGCGGATCGGCGCGGCGGAAGGCGGCGCTTTCCGCGCGGATGCCGGGAAAACGGCGACGAAGACGTCGCAGGTTGCGCGCCACGAGCATCGCCTTGTCCGGCCCGAACGAGCGCGAGCCGTGATGGGGGACGAAGAGCGCGGGAGCGGCGACGTTGCGAAACCCCGCCTGCCGTGCGGCAAGCGTCCATTCGAGGTCCTCGAAATAGCCGCGCTCGTAGATCTCCGACGGCGGACCCACGGCGGCGAGGCAGTCGTGGCGCAGGTACAAGGCGAAGCCGATACCGTTCGGAAGCGCGACGGGCGAGGCGTCGAGGCGCCGCGCGGCGGCGTCGAGCCGGGCGGCTTCGGTCTCAGGCGGCAGCGGCGCCGCCTGCCCGATGCGCGGCCAGCTCGTCCACTCGCCGTTGTTCGACAGGGGCGTCGCGGTGCCGATGTCGGGCGCCGCATAGGCCGCGTCGGCGAGGCGCTGGAGAGCGCCGGCCGGCAGGATCGCGTCGGCATTCAACACCAGCGCGTCCGAGCCTTCGCCGCCCTCGAGGCCGAGCGCCACCGCGCCGGGAAAGCCGCGGTTCACCGCCGTGCGGCGAAGCTCGAGGAGGCCGCGTGCGGCAAAGCTCTCGAGAAGCGCCGTGATGGCGGGGAAGGGCGAGCAGTCGTCCACCGCGACGAGCCGGGCGCCGGGGTGGCGGGCGACCTCGAGGACGGCGGCCCGCAGGGCGCTGCGCGTCGCCTCGGGATCGCCGAAGACGGGCATCACCACCCGCACCGGACGGCGCGGTGGACTAGCCGTGGGCGGCGCCGCCGGTCGGGCGGCACGGGGCCCGCGATGGTGCGAGCGGGCATGCAGCGGGCCTTGCGCGACGATGCGCCCGTCGCGCTCCAGCCGCCAGCCCTCGACCGCCCCGGCCACCGAGCCGTCGAGCCGCGCGCCCGAAGCGCCCGGCGGCAGGAAGCCGAGGTGGGGCAGGGGCCGGAGGGCGAAGCGCTGCTCGCCCGCCGGACCGGGCAGCACGAGGCTGGGTGCGGGATCGCCGCGCCAGATCGCCCAGCCCGTCAGCCGGCCGTCCGCAAGATCGGCGATGAGCGCCGCGTCCTCGCCCGCGCGAAAGAGCGCGGCCAGCGCTTGGGCCAGCGCGTCGTCGGCGGCCACGGGATTGGACAGGATGCGCCGGGCGGCGAGGCGCACGCCGTCGCGGTCGGCGGCAAGGCGCAGCGCGATCAGTGCGGCAGCGGGATCGAGCGGGTCGGCGAGGAGTGCGTGCGAGAGCTCCGCGTCGGCCGCCTCGCGCTCGCCCGCCGCCGAAAGGGCGAGCGCCAGAAGCGCGCGTTCGGCCGCCGCCGCGGGCTCGTCAAGCCGCACGCGACGGCGCAGGAGCGCCACCGCATCCTGCGGGGCGCCGTCGCGAAAGCGCCGCGCCGCAAGACGCGTCAGCGCCTCGGCGTGACGCTCCGGCAGCGCCAGCGCCGCGTCGGATGCCAGGAGGTCGGTCCAGTCCATCGCGCCTTCGAGCACCGTGATCGATCGCCTTTCCTTGGCAGAGCTGGCTGGCGGCGGCCTGACCGATGGCGCGGGCCGCCGTCGTCTTCACCCTTTGCTTGCCCTGTCCGCATGTCCCGCTTGCGGCGCCGGCCGGTCGTGGCAAGCTGCAGGCTGACGCAGTGCGCCAGCCGGGACCCCGAGCCATGAGCCAGACCGACGACACGAAGGACAGCGGCGACGCGCGCGACCGTTCGGGCGGCTCGTCCTCCTCGTCCGGCTCGAACGCCTCGGCGGCCGCGACGGTCGCCATGTCCGGCAGCATCGCGACCGCCGCCACGACGACGTCCGCCGCGGCCGGTCCGTCCGCCGGCGCAGGCGGGGCACGCGGCGGCGGCGAGGGCGCGGCGATCGCTGGCGCCGGTGGCAGCGGCGCGGCGGCGGAGACCGGCGGTGCGGCCGGCGCGACCGACGGATCGGCCGGCGCCGGTCCGCAGGCGGGCGGCGGCATGACCGGAGGACTGGGCGGCGCGCGGCAGGCGGGCCCGCATGCCGGGCCGGGCGGCGTATCCGCCGGCATCGGCGGGGCGAGCCTTGGTGGATCGACGGGCGGCGCGGCCGCAGGATCAGCCAGCAATGGCGGTGGCGGCGCGGCGGCCGGCGGCGGCTCGGCGGCGGCCGTGCGCGATGCGGGACCCGAGCGCGGCGATGCAGCCAGCGGCGGCGGGGGCGCGGAGAGCGGTGGATCGGGCGATGGCGGCGGTGCAGCCAGTTCCGCCGAGAGTGGGGGCGAGGGAGGTGCATCGGGCGGCGAGGGCGGCGAGTCCGGTGGCGGCGGCAGCGCGGGCGGCGGCGGCGGAACGGCGGCGAGCGAGGCGGCGGCCGCTGCCGCCGGCGGCTCGTCGGGTTCGAGCGGCGGTGGTTCGGGGGGAGCGGGCAACGGCGGGTCGTCCGGCTCCGGCGTGTCCGGCACCGCGGGCGCATCCGGGACCTCTACCGGCTCGGACACGGCAACAGGTACGACACTCGGTGGAACCACCGCCGCGCTCACGCCCACCGTTTCGATCGACATCGCGCCCGTCTGCTTCCGGCCCGGCACGCGCATTGCGACGCCGGCCGGCGCGTCGGCGATCGAGGACTTGCAGCCCGGCGATCTCGTCCTGACCGTCGATGGCGCGGCGGAACCGGTGCGCTGGATCGGACGCCAGACGGTGCCGGTGCGCGGCAGCGATCCGCTGCGCGTCCTGCCGATCCGCATCCGGGCCGGCGCGATCTCGGAGGCCATGCCGAGCCGCGACCTGTTCCTGTCGCCCGACCACGCGGTCGGAATCGGCGGCATCCTCGTCCATGCCTCGGCGCTGGTCGATGGGGTCGCTGTCACACGTGAAACGCCAGTCGCGGAGACGATCCTCTATCTCCATGTCGAGCTCGCGCGCCACGCGCTGATCCTCGCCGAGGGGCTGGCGGCCGAGAGCTTCGTCGACAATCTCGAGCAACTCGGCTTCGACAACTGGGACGAGCGCGAGGCGCTGGTGCCGGACGCCGTGCCGGCGGCCGAGATGGACCTGCCACGGGCGAAGTCGCGCCGGCAGGTGCCCGCAGCCCTCCGCCGGGCGCTGGAGGCACGTGCCAGCATCCTTCAACCCGACCGGGATCCGCTCGCCGCCTGACGGGGGCTTTCGGTTTCCGCCGGCCGATACCGGCTCGTCAGGACGCCATGCGTTTCGCCCGCCGCCCCCGCCCGAAGGCGGTGCGGCTCCAGTGCCGCTCGCTCGCCTTGTAGGCGGCGAGGCAATGGATCGCGACATGGGCGAGGCACTCCGCCCGCTCGAGGAGGAGGGCGTCGTCGGCCTCGCCCGATGACGGCCGCGCGAGCGCGTCGACCCACACCCGCGTCAGCAGGCCGGGACCCGTCGCCAGCCACAGGATGTCGCCGTCGCCGCGATTGACCGCCTCGCTCGCCTGGGCAAGCGCCCTGAGGACGAGGGGATGGCCGGGGCGTGCGGCGAGCACGTTGTTGCCGACCGAGCCGAGGTCTTCCTGATAGGCGAGGAGACCGGCGCCGCGCTGGAGCAGCGGCGCGATCGGACGCAGGCACCGGTCGTCGGCATCGACCCAGACGCCGCCCTCGCGGGCGAGGAGCGCGAGGCGAAAGAGGTCCGCCTTCATCGCCGGCTCGCGGGCCCGCGCGAAGGCCGCGGCGGTGGCCGGCGGCCCGTACGCCGCCAGCCAGCCTGCCGCCTCGCGCTCGCTCCAGACGCGGTGGGTGAAACCGGGGTTGAGATCGCGCCAGGTCGCCATGTAGGCGGCGACGTCGGCCGGCACCGCGTCGTCGGTCCAGAACTGGTGGATCGCCCGCGGCACGCCGCCGTCGCCGTCGCCGACGCGGGTCGCGAGCGCGCCCTGCCGGCGGGCCTCGATCAGATAGAGGACCGACGAGGCGGTGTGGTCGGGGAAGGCGCGCAGGCACGCTGCGATCGCGGCAAGGCGCACGGCCGGCGGCTCGGCCAGCGCCGCCTGCAGCGCCGCCAGCGCCTCGGCGTCGAGGCGGAATTCGTCGAGAAGCTGGCCGTAATGGCTCTGCGAGGGATTGGCGGACTTGCCGCGCAGCG
The DNA here is from genome assembly GCF_047943035.1 of Aureimonas phyllosphaerae. Classification (NCBI taxonomy): domain Bacteria; kingdom Pseudomonadati; phylum Pseudomonadota; class Alphaproteobacteria; order Hyphomicrobiales; family Aurantimonadaceae; genus Aureimonas; species Aureimonas phyllosphaerae. The sequence goes on from NZ_CP181348.1 coordinate 865,481, forward strand.
CGTTGGCCCCGGCCTCCAGCGCCGCACCCTCCTGAAGCGCGCGGGCGGCGCGCGGCAGGTCGAGCGCAGGGAGCGCGGCATGGGCGAGGCGGTTGCGATACCAGCCGTCCGCCGGCTGCAGGCGCACGGCCGCCTCGCCCTCCGCGATGGCGTGGTCGAAGTCCCAACGGGCGGCCGCGAGCTGGGCGAGGGCGAAATGCAGTCGCGCCGTGTCGGCCCGCGTCGCGGTGGTCAATCCCGACAGGAGCGCCTCGGCGCGCGGCAGCCGTGCGCCCTCGATCGCGGCCAGGGCGGCGGCGATCGCGACGGCGGGAACCCGCGCCCGCGCGAGGCTCTCGTCGAAGCAGCGCTCGGCCTCCGCGATCCGGCCGAGCTGGCGCAGCGTCTCGGCGCGCGCGAGGGTCAGCTCGGGCCGCTCGCCGAAGCGCCGCGCGGCCGCCTCGAAGCGTTCGAGCGCCGACGCCGGATCGCCGCGCATCGCGGCAAGGCGCGCCAGCATCAGGGGAGGGCCGAGCCGGCCGGGATCGGCGGTCGCAGCCTCGTCGAAGAGGGCGGTGGCGGCCTCGAGATCGTCGCGCGACAGGGCGAGCCGGGCCCGCGCCTCGAGAAGGCCGGGATGGCCGGGGTGACGCGCCTCGCCGAACGACAGCCAGGCCAGCGCCGCCTCGGGCCACCCCTGCCGCAGCGCTTCCTCGGCGGTCTCGACCGCAAGGTCCGGCCGGTCCGGCCAGCGCCGCGTGGCGTCTTCCAGCACCCGCAGCGCGCCTGCGCCGTCGCCGTCCAGGCGCCGGATGCGGGCAAGCGCGAGCGCGGCTTCCGCGGCGCGGGGATCGCCGGGCGGGAGGCCGGCAAGGAGCGCGCGGGCGTCGTCGCCGTCGCCGCGCTCGGCGAGCCGCAGCGCGAGGAGGATGCGCGGATGGCTTTCGCCGGGGTCGGCCGCGATCGCGGCACTCAGCGCCGAGACCGCCTCGTCCGCATTGCCCCGTGCCTCGGCGAGAAGGGCGAGGCCGACATGGGCCCAGCCGAAACCTGGCCGGCTTTCCAAGGCCGCGCGGTAGGCGGCCGCCGCCGCCTCGAAGCGCCCAAGCTCGCGCTCCATGTCGCCAAGGCAAAGGAGCGCGCGCGGATGACCGGGCGAGAGGCGCAGCGCCTCGCCCAGCCGCGCGCGTGCGCCGGCGATGCCGTCGAGGCGGCGGGCGAGGAGGGCGCGTTCGACGAGGGCCTCCGGCGCGGCGTCGGGGCGTTCGGCGAGGCGCTCGTAGACGGTTGCGGCGTCCGTGAAGGAGCCGTCCGCGCGAAGGTCGGCGCCAAGATCGAAGCCGGCCTGCGACGGTCCCGCACCGTCCGCCCAGAGCGCGCGCATCCGATCGAGCGCCTCCGCCTCGCGTCCCTCGGCGCGCGCGACGAGGGCGAGGACGCGGTGGGCGCGCGGGGCGGCGGGGTCGATCGCGAGCGCGGCCTCGGCGTCGGCCCTCGCCTGCGCGATGCGGCCGAGCGCGAGGGCCTCGCCAGCACATTCCGCGCGCAGGGTGGCGTCCGCGGGAAGGAGGCGCGCGGCGGCGCGAAGGTGGGCGAGCGCCCGCTCCGCGTCGCCGGCCTGGCGGGCGCCCCGCGCGAGCTGCCGCAGCGGTCGGGGGGTCGCCCCGCGCCGCACGAGATGGCGGACGCAGACCGTCTCGGCCTCCGCGCGCTCGCCGCGTTCGAGGAGCACGTCGGCAAGATCCAGCGCGCCGGCATCCGGGTCGAGGGCGGCGAGCGCGCGGGCCTCATCGAGCCGCATCGCCGCATCGCCGCGACGGGCGGCGAGCCGCATCAGGGCGCGGCGTGCGCCGGCAAAGTGGGGGTGGTGCTGCACGAGCGCGCGCAGCGCGACGTCCGCCTCGTCCAGCCGCTCCAGCGCCACGAGCGCCTCGGCATGGTCGAGCAGGAACCAGGGATCGGCGGGCAGGAGATCGGCCGCGACGCGAAGGGCGGCCAGCGCGTCCTCGGCGTTGCCGCGCGCGCGCGCCGCCGCGCCGAGCGCGCGAAGGGCGTGGGGCAGGGGCGTTCCGCCGGCGAGCGCGCGGAGCGCCGCATCGGCCTCCTCGCCGCGGCCGAGCGCGCGCAAGGTCTCGGCGGCGTCGTAGGCGCTCCAGAGGTCAGCGCGGTCTCGCGCGGTGGCGGCCCGAAAATGGTGGAGCGCGGCATCGAGGTCGCCGGCGGCGCGTGCGACGAGCCCGAGCGTGCGGCGGGCGGGCGCGAAATCCGGACGCTCCCCGGCGAGAGCCTCTGCCGTCCGTCGGGCGTCCTCGACCTCACCGAGCGCGAGAAGTTCGAGCGCTGCGTCGTTGCGGCTCCACGGGTCGCCCGCCTCGCGGAATAGCGCCAGTGCGCGCGCCCGCTCGCCGGCCGCGCGGGCGGCGAGCGCGAGGTCGCGCAAGCTGGGGGTCGGGAGGGCGGACATCGGCGGGCGGCTCGTCGGGCGGAAGGGCACGGAGGCGCCGACCTTGCACCGCGAACCCTGAACGGGCCCTTACGCCGGAAACGCCTCCGCGTCGCGCGGCCTCAAGGCGGTCAGCTCGCCATCACGGTGTCCTTGAACTCCAGCTGGTCGGCGCCGGAATAACCTGGGTCGTAGCCGTCGTGGTAGGAGACGGTGGTGCCGGTGTCGGAATGGGTCACGTGCCCGTCGGTGAGGTAGGGATCGTGGTGCGCCGTGCCCGTGTCGGTGTGGCCGCTGTCGTAGCCGTCGGACCCGCCGGAATAGCCGAGGAGCGCGAACGGATCGGACCCGTCGCCGCCGACCACGCTGTCGGGCGACCCGTAGGCGTAGACGCCGGCATCGTGGGCCGCATAGGGATCGTGGGCTGAATAGGGGTCGTGGGTGCCGTAGGCGCTGGCCGCATGGGCATCGTCGCCGCCCGGCGGCGGCATCGTGCCGGCCCCGTCGTGCAGGACGATCGTGTCGCTGCCCGAGCCGCCCGGCAGGTCGGCGAAGGCGGACGAGCCGTCGGTGTGGACGGCCTGCGCGGAGGCCGACCCGTCCATCGTCGCCCCCTCGCTGCCGGCATGGACGGTGTCGGTGTGAAGCGTCGCGGAATGGCCGGACGCGTAGATCGTGGCGTTGCCGCCGTAGATCGTCTCCATGCCGCCCGAGGAGCGGATCGTGTCGCTGCCGGCGGGCGCGGGCGGCAGGGTGGAGAGCCCGTGCGCTCCGCCGTCGCTGCCCCAGAGCGTGTCGGTGCCCAAGCCCCCGAAGGTCTCCGCGCCGGAGCCGGAATGGCTGCCGGGCACGCTGTCGGCGCCGGGCGGCGGCGCATAGGCGGTGGCGGCATGGGTGTCGGCGGGCGGCGCATGGAAAGCCGGGGCGCCGTCGGCAACGGGGCCCCTCGCGGGGGCCGCAGGGGCTGGCGGGACCGCGGTGTGGGAACCGCCGGCGAGGATCGAGGCGGTGTGGTCGGGCTCGATCGCCGCGCCGTCGACGTGGCCGGGGGGCGTCGCGGCCTCGGCATGGGGCGCGGTCGGCGAGGAGGCCGAAGCCTCGCTCGTCACCGGTTCGGCGCTCGTGCGCGAGACGTCGGCCGAATCCGCAGACGTGCCGCCCAACCCGAGATCGGACAGCACGCTGTTGATATGGTCCGACGTGTCCGGGGACATGTGTCCCTGGCTCGCGTTCGCCGAATAGGTGTAGATCTCAGCCATTCAGGGCCTTCAGGATCCGGCGCCGCCGAGACGCGGTGCCGGGGCGGATAGATCAGGCGGCCGCGTCCACCGGCCCGGCCGCGCGGCGGAAGACCCGCAGACGGCTCGGCTGGCGGACGGGGGTGGGCGAGGGCAGAGGCCCGGCGGACCTTGCGGCCGCGACGAAGTCAAGGCGCACGCCGACGAGCGGGTCGAGCGGCGTCGGGCCGACGAGTTCGATCTCGCGGCCCTGGCGGGTCGAAACCGACGAGCCGAGGAACACGCCGTCGGCCTTGAGCGCGAGACCGGGCGCCGCATCCGGCAGGAGCCGCACGCGCAGGCCGATCAGCGGCAGCGCGCGGCCGCGCGTGCCGGCATAGGCGCCGGCAGGCGTCCAGGGCGACCAGCCCGCGCCGCGCCCGCCCGACGCCACCTGATATTCGACCGGCAGCTCGGCGGCGACGCCGCGCATCTCCAGCCCCTCGATCCGGCCCGGCGTTTCCGGACCGCAGATCCAGTGGCCGCGCGGGGCGGCGATGTCGCCGCGTAGCGACACGTGGGCGCGCAGGAGGAATTCGACGCCGCCATCGGGAAGGTCGGGCCGCAGACGCAGCGCCGGCTCCGGCGCCGCCTCGGTCTCCGCGCCCATGCGCTTCAGCTCGAGACCCGCCGGCAGGACGTTGCCGGGGCCCTTCGCGCGCATCACGACGTCGATCGCGCCGGCCGCCTCGGCGGTCACCACAAGCACCTGGCCCGGCCGTGACAGGAAGCCCGGCCGCTCGCCGGGCGCGGTCAGGAGCGAGATGCCGGGGGACACGGCGACGATCTCGACCTCGGGCGCCTCGCCGGTCAGCAAGGCGTCCGCCCGGTACGAGAAAGCCGAGAGTCCTCGTTCCACCCGCAATGTCGCGCGTCGCTCGGATCCTTGCACAGCCCGCTCCATCCATTTCGTCCCATGCAGAAGACGACGAGGTCGGGCGATATTCAAGTTAATGAATACTGTTCTTGGTGGTGAGGAAAACAACAGATGAACCGCGATGGTGCTGTGGAATGCTTTGCTTAAAGGTCAACGCAAAATTACCGAAGGTTTCTGCCGCGGTTACCATCTTGCCGCCGCGAGGGCGCTCGCGTCCTGCCGGAAACGACGCAACCGCACGTTACAGATGCGTAAGGAATATCGTTCATAGTCTAGAAGAATTGTCCGAGTAGGAGCCGTCCGCAGATGATCCGGGGAAGCATCGAGTTCGCCAGCGCCGACCAGATTCAGGGCTGGATCCATACGTCCGACGGGCGGGTGCGCGACTACACGCTGCTGGCCTTCCACGGCGATCAGTGCGTGGGCGCTGGCAAGGTCAACACCTTCCGCGGTGACCTGGCGGACGCAGGCCTCGGCGACGGCCATCTCGGCTTCAGCTTTCCGATCTCGGTCGCGCCCGATCGCGTGGGTTCCGTGGTGCTGCGCCTCGAGGGCGGCGACGCGGTGATCCTCCAGAACGGCGCGCATGTCGCGGGCAACGCTAAGGCGCGCGCCGGTCTCCAGCGTGACGAGGTGCGCGAGCGTCTCGCCTCCCTGAAATGGGCGCTGAAGCACGGCCGCATCTCGCAGGCCGACTTCGACTTCCTGCGCATCCTGTGGTCCTTCGGCGTTTACGAGCGCGGCCTCCTGCGGCGCTCGGCGGGCGACGAGGCGGTGGTGGCGGAGAAGCCGGCGGCAGTCGCCGCAGCGCTTCTGGAGTCCTACGCCGGGACCGATGTGCGCACGAGCACGGAAACAGTCCGCACCCCGGCCGAGTTCGCGGCCGCGCTCGCCCGCACGCTCGCCGCCTCGGCCGCGCCGCCGGTGGTCGCCCTCCATGCGAGCGGGCGCGCCAGCGTGCGCGTCGCCGAAGGCACCCATGTCTCCGACACCGAGGGCGCGCAGGCCGTGCCCTTCACCGACTATGCGCTGACCGGCGAGCAGCTCCTGATCCTCGACGCGCGGGCGCGCTCGGAAATCCAGATCGGCGAGGGCGCCTCCGTCGAGATCGTCCGCGCCGAACCCGTCGCCTGACGCGGCGGCCGACCGGATCCCGACGCCCGACAACCCTCGCGTCCCTGCCCATGCTGCACGTCCTTCCCCTGTCCGCCTACGCGCCGAGCGATCTCGTGGACCACGAGGCCGGGCGCTGGTGCGGGCGCATCGAGCGCCTCGAGGCGGGGCACGGCGTGTCGGGCTGGGTCCTGTCGGTGGACGCGCCCGAGGCCGCGACGGACCTCGAGCTAACGGTCGGCGACGACGCCTTGGCGCTCGGTGCGACGGGCCTTGCCCATCCGCCGAGCGACCTTCGCCTCGGCCGCACCACGCAGGCCGCCTTCCGCTTCGGCCCCGACGTCTTCGCGCGGCTCGCCCGCCTGTCGCCGCGCCGCGCCGCGCTTCGCGTCGGCGTGCGGGTGGCGGGCACCGACATGCGCCTGATGCCGCCGGGCGGCCGCGACCCGACGGTGGGCGAACTCGTCGCCGCCTGGCGCACGGCGCTCGTCGCGGGTCTCGCCACGAAGGCGGCCGGCGAGACGCGGGGCGACCGGATGCTCCGGCGCCTGGCCGGCCTGCGCGCCGAGGCCGTCGCGCTGCGCGACCGGCCGCTGCGACCGATCTCCGACAACGACGTCGGCCAGATCGACGCGCTGCATGTGGGCACCGACGGGCAGGTCTGGTTCGTCGGCTGGATGAAGCGCGGCGCCGACATCGATTTTCCCGCCGTGGTCGCCGACCGCGACAAGCTGCCGGCGGGCGGCGCGGTGTTCCGCTACGAGCGCCCCGACCTCAATTCCACCTGCGTCGGCGTGGTCGGCCTTCTCGACACCGGCTGGCAGCCGCCGCCGACGCTGCGCGACGGCTTCGTCTATCTCGGGCAGGGCGCGCAGTTCCACCTGCGCTACGGCGCCTATACGCGCGTCCTGAAGGCCGACGCCTTCGCCGCCGCCTTCGCGCAGGCGCAAGCGCTGTCGATCGGCGGCCATGCCGAGGCGCTGGCCGCCGTCCTCCATGCCGGCGGCAACTGGATGGCCGGCAACGCCGCCGCCGCGGGCCTTGCGACGGAGGGCGGGATCGACAAGCTCCTGATGGTGCCGGGCTTCGGGTGCTTTGCCGAAGGCTGGGCGGTGAGCCCGGCCAAGCGCATCGAGACCTTCCAGATGCGCGTCGGCGACTGCGTGCTGGCCGCGGACGAAGGCTCGACGAGCTTTCGCGCGCGCCCCGACCTTGCCGGCTTGTTCGGCGGCGGGGGTACGACCGCGCGCGCCGGCTTCTCGACCGTCCTCCAGGGCGCGCTGCCCCCGGACGCCGCCGGCGCACCGCTCCTGCGCATCGTCCACGACGACGGCACGGGCGCGGTCCTGCGCATCGAGCCGAAGCTCCTGCGCCGCCTCGATCCCGTGGCTGACGGCGAGGAGCTCCTGGCGCTGTTTCCCGCGATTCGCCACGAGCCATTCTGGAACGCGTTCCTCGCCGCGCAGCGCCGTAACCTCGGCAACCTTCGTCGTGAGCCGGCAAAGCTTCACGCGGCTCCGTGCGAGCGGCTCGTCGTCGTGCGCCTCCCCGGCGAGGCGGGAAACCTCAATCTCGTCTTCGATCGGCTGGCCCGGCACCTCGGGGGGCTCGACCCCGGCACGGGCGTGTGCATCGTCGCCGACCAGGGCCGCGGCCGGGCCGAGGCGCTGATGCGCTTCGAGGAGCTTCGCGCCGGCATCGAGGCGCCCCTGTCGCTCCTCGTGGTGCCCCACGGCCACGACATCCTGTCGGAACTCCCCTTCGTGCTTCAGGCGCTGTCGCCGGAGCGCTTCGTTCATGTCGGGCGCGGGCTCGTCCTCAACACGGCCGGCTGGCGGGCCGCAGCGGCAAGCCTTCTGCGTCGCGGCCACGGTCTCGACCGGTTCGAGGTGCTGGACGATGCCGGGCGCCCGGACCGCGTCGACGGCGCTTACGGGGCCGGCTGCTTCGGCTGGAGCACGGCGGCGTTCCTCGCCCATGCGGCCGACGCCCCGGCGCTGACGCGCGGCCTTTTCGGCGACAGCGGCCTGCCGGTCTCGCCGGCGCGCGACCGCGCCCACCCGGCCTCCGCCATGCGCATCGAGCGCGCCGCCGTCTCGCGGCTCGCCGACATGATCGACGCCGGCCTTCTCGCCGGTCGGGGGAGCGACGCCGCATGATCCCCGCCAATCTCAACGTCTCGCGCGAGGGCGCGGCACCCGCCCGGCCGCGGGTCGCCGTCGTCTCCCACAGCCATCCGTCGCTGTCGAAGGGCGGGGCCGAGATCTCGGCCTATGCGCTGTTCCGGGGCCTGCGGCAGATCGGGGTCGATGCGATCTATATCGGCGCCTGCGCGTCCTCGACCCGCCAGCGCCTCGCCTTTGCCGACGAGAACGAGTTCGCCGTCTTCCACGACGCCGAGCGTTACGACCATTTCTATCACCTCGCGCCGCGTTCGGTGACCGACCAGCTCGTCGAGATTCTCGAGCGCGAGGGCGTCGGGCTCGTCAACTTCCACCACTTCTACCACCTCGGCCTCGGGGCCCTGCGCGCCGTCAAGGCGATGCCGGGCATGCGCACCTACCTGACGATCCACGAGTTCCTGGCGATCTGCCAGAACCACGGCCAGATGATCACGCGCCAGGCCCGCATCCTGTGCGAGAGCGCGTCCAACGAGGCCTGCGCGACCTGCTTTCCCGAGCATCTGCGCTCGCAGTTCGCGATGCGCCGCGACACGATGCTCGACAGCTTCGGCGACTTCGACGGCTTCGTCTCGCCGAGCCGGTTCCTTGCCGACCGCTTCACCGACTGGGGTCTCGATGCGGCGCGCATGAGCGTGATCGAGAACGGGCTGCTCGCACCCGCCGAGCCGATCCGGGGGCCGAAGCGCGACAAGAGCTGGACCTTCGGCTTCTTCGGCCAGATCAACCCGTTCAAGGGCGTTGACGTGCTCCTCGACGCCGCCGAGCTGATCGGCGCCGACAAGGCGCTGGCCAGCACTATGCGCCTTCGCATCCACGGCAACCTGATCGGTCAGGGCCCCGAGTTCACCGAGCGCTTCGAGAAGAGCCTGAAGGCCCACCCGTTCCTCACCTATGCCGGCGCCTACGACAACCGCTCGGTGCACCGGCTGATGAGCGAGTGCGACTATGTCGTAATCCCGTCGAAGTGGTGGGAGAACTCGCCCGTGGTGATCCAAGAGGCCTTCGGCGCCGGCGCGCCGGTGATCTGCACCGGCATCGGCGGCATGGCCGAGAAGGTGCCGGACGGGGTGGCCGGCCTTCACTTCCGGCTCGGCGACGCGGCCGACCTCCTGCGCGCGCTGCGGCTCGCCGCCGACCCGAACAACGCCGCGGTGCTGCGCGCCGGCCTGCCGCCGGTGATCTCGGCGGCCGAGATGGCGCGGCGCTACTGCGAGGCCTTCGGCTGGCGCGAGGAGCGCGTGCTGCCACCGCTCGAGGCGGCCGAGTGATCCGCGGGCATATCGACCTTGCCACGCGCTCGCGCGTCGAGGGCTGGATTCATTGCGACCGGCTGGCGCTGCGCGGTGCGACGGTGCTCGCCTTCCACGACGACCAGTGCGTCGGCGGCGGGCGGGTCGATCTGTTCCGCCAGGATCTCGCCGATGCCGGGCTCGGCGACGGTTTCGTCGGCTTCGGCTTTCCGGTGGCGCTGGCGCCCGGTCAGGATCCGCGCGTCCTCGACGTGCGCCTCGACGGCGGCACGCTCCTCCTGAAGCAGGGCTCCACCACGCTCGCCCCGCGCGAGGCGCTGACCGAGGACCGGCGCCGGCAGGGGCGCGACCCCGCCGCCCTGTCCTGGATGCTCGGCCGTGGCTGGCTGGCACAGGCACAGCATGATGCGCTGCGCGGCCTCGCGCGCTTCGGCGCCCATCCGATGACGCTCGCCGTCGAGCGCCGCGGACGCGACGCGCAGGGCGTCTGCGACGAGGTGGCCCTCCACGCCGCCGAGCTTCTCGAACTCTACCTGCAGACGGCGATCGACTGCGAGATCCGCGACGAGGTGCGGGGGCCCGAGCTTCCCGCGATGCGCCGCGCGGTGCGCGAGGCCTTCCCGCATGCGCCGCCGGTGATCGGCCTCTGGGCGACCGGCGATCGCCGGATCGACCTCGTGGAGGGCTCCCATCTCGGCGGCGAGGCGGCGGGTGCGGGCGCCGGGCTTGAATACGCGTTCGGCGGGCGCACGCTCCTTCTCCTCGACCTCGACGCCACGATCGGCTTTCGCGCGGGCGACGCCGCCCTGCCGTTCACCGCCTTCGTGCCCTGCCGCCCGGAGGAGCGCCGATGATCTCCGAGCGCGCCGAGCCGCTGACCGGCGAGCGCATGGTCGCCCGCATCTATTCGCCCTTCTCCTATCCGCTGCCGCGCCAGGCGGGCCTGGTGCCGATCGTCGCCGCGGAAGCCGAGCGCCTCGCCTCCGTCTTTCCCGTGGTCTGGCAGCGGGGCGAGGAGGGACCGCGTCTTGCGGTCCTGCGCTCCCTCCAGGAGGACGGCTCCGGCTTTGCGCCGGGCACCGCCGACGCCCTGCCGCTCCTGCCGCTGCTTCTCCAGGCCTACCCGTTCGTGTTCCCGTCCGGCCCGCCACGCGAGAGCGACAACCCGCGCCTTCTCGACGTCGCCGGGGCTGATCTTCCGACGGATGCCGGGGCGCCGATCACCACGGCGGATGGACGCCTGACCAAGGGCGCCGAGCTGCGCCTGCGCGCCCTGTCGCTCTTCGAGCGCGACTTTGCGCGCACCTCCGCCATCGGTCGGATGCTCGGCGAACTCGGCCTCCTCGAGCCCTGGCCGCTGCGCTTCGACCTCGGCCACGGGCGCACCTGCGACATCGAGGGCCTCGCCGTGGTCCAGGCCGGCGCCTTCGACACGCCGCGCCTCGAACCTGTCGTCGCCCTCTTCGGCATGGCGGCGGCCCGGCTTCTGTCGCTGCACCGCCTGTCGCTCTTTCGCGCCGCAGCCCTCCTCGCCGCCGCCCGTGCGAGCGCCGGCACGAGCGCGCCGCGATGACGCTGACGCTGACCCCCCTGTCTGCGATGGCAGGCGCGAGCTTCCGCCCGCCGGAGCATTTCGGCTTCGCGGCGGCGCTCGCCTGGGTGCCGGTCAACGACACCGAGTTCCATCTCACCGCCCATCACCTGCCGCTGGCCGTGCGCATGCTCGGCGGCATGCCGCGCCTCGGCGCCCTCGTCCACCCCGCCTTCCTGCGTCGCCCGGCGGTGGACGGGCAGGGCCAATGGCAGGCCGGCTACCGGCCGCTGGCGCTGCGCACCCATCCCTTCGTCCTCTCGAACCGCCGCGGCGGGCGCCCGATCGACGAGATCGACGTCGTCGCCGATGCGGGGCTCGTCGGCCCCTGGGGCATGCCGGTCTGCTCGGACCCGGCCGCCGGCACCCTGTCCGGCGAGATGGCGGCGATCCGCAACGCCCTCCTGGCGATGCGCAATGGGGCGGTGAAGCTGTCGGCGGCGCTGGAACTCCTGCGCATCGCGGGCGTCCTCGTGCCGCTGCGCGATCCGGCCGGGCAGCCGGCCGCCGACCTCACGGTGGATGCGGCGCGGCTCGTGGCTCTCGACGACGGCGCGGCGGCGGCGCTCGCCACGCGCTCCTTCCTGCCGCTGGATCTGGCGGGCGCCCTCGTCTTCTCGCGCCGCCACTTCCGCCCCGAGCGGCTGCCGCAGGCGCCCGAGCGCGCCGCACCCGGCCGACCCGAGGCCGAGGCGGGACCGCGCCTTGCCGAGCCCGCCGACGTCGTTCTGGCGAGCCTCGAGGCGATGAACTTCGCGCTCGACGGCAGCGACCTCTTCGACATCTTGGCGATCGGCGACCTGTCGGACTTCGCCGCGCCCGCCCCGGACGAGGGGGAGCCGGCGAACGAGCGTTCGCCGGCCGTCGCGGCATGAAGTACCTCTTCGTCCACAACAACTTCCCGGCCCAGTTCCGGCATCTCGCCCTGCATCTCGGCGCCGACCCGAAGAACGAGGTGCGCGCGATCGGCGCCGAGGGCTCGCGCCCGCTGCCCGGCGTTACCCTACATCGCTACACGCTGCCCGCCGGCTCGCTCGCCGCGACCCACCCCTTCGCGCGGCGCTTCGACGGTGAGGCGCGCCGGGCCGAGCAAGCGCTCTACGTCGCCACCATGCTGCGCGCCTCGGGCTTCACGCCCGACATCGTCGTCGCCCATTCCGGCTGGGGCGAGGCCATGCCGCTGCGTGCCGTGTTTCCCGATGCGCGCCTCGTGGTCTATTGCGAGTACTTCTACAGGCCGCGCGAGTCCGACGTGAACTTCGACCCGGAGTTTCCCGAGCTCGGCCTCGACGGGCTGGTCGGCCTCCACGCGCGCAACGCCGCGAGCCTTCTGGCGCTCGCCGACTGCGACATCGCCCTGTCGCCGACGCTCTGGCAGCGCTCGACCTTCCCGGCCGAGTTCCGGCCGAAGATCCGCACCGTGCACGAGGGTGTCGACACGCGCCTCGTCGCGCCCGACCCGGCCGCGACGCTCCGGCTCGACGACGGCACCACCTTGCGCGCGGGCGAGGAGACCGTGACCTTCGTCGCGCGCAACCTCGAGCCGCTCCGCGGCTACCACGTCTTCTGCCGCGCGCTGCCGGAGATCCTGAAGCGCCGGCCGGGGGCGCGTGTCCTCGTGGTCGGCGGCTTCGACGTGAGCTACGGGCAGCGCCCGCCGTCCGGCGACAGCTGGCACCGCATCTTCCTCAACGAGGTGGCCGGCGAGATCGACCTGTCCCGCGTCCACTTCCTCGGGCACCTGCCCTTCGCCCGCTATCTCGACGTCCTGAAGGTCTCGCGCGCGCACGTCTATCTCACCTATCCCTTCGTCCTGTCCTGGTCGTGCCTCGAGGCGATGGCGACGGGCTGCGCGATGATCGCCTCGGACACGCCGCCGGTGCGCGAGGTGATCGACGGGCGGAACGGCCTGCTGGTGCCCTTCCACGATCCGAAGGCGCTGGCGGGCGCCGTGACCGGGGTTCTCGCCGAGCCCGAGCGCTACGAGGCGATGCGGGCCGCCGCCCGTCGCACCGTGGTAACCCGCTACGACATGGCCGGCGTCTGCGTTCCGCAGGCCATGCGCCTCATCCACGCGCCGACCGTCGTTCCCCGTCGTGCCGCCCCCGCCTTCGAGGCGGGCCTCTTCGGCGCGGCGTGAGCGGCCCATCGAGTTTTAAGGTTTTCGGACGATCCTGTCCGCCGACTTGCGTCCTCCGCACGACCACGAGCAAAGGTTGAATTCCATGCGCGCAGCCCTGGTGAAGTATTCCGGCCGGCGGCTCAACAACCACGAGGCCGTGTGGTTCGACGTCCCCTTCCGCAACACGCTGGAGGACTACTACAACACCGGCGACATCTGCGTGTACGACTCGACGCTGCGTCTCGTCGACTACACCGAGGGCCACTCGCTCAACATCGACGAGCCGGTCACCGAGGAGGGCGTGCGCCGGATCAAGGAGCGCTGCGACTTCATCCTCCTGCGCGGCTCCAACTACATCCACGAGGCGATGGACTGGGGCCATTTCCCCCAGTGGCTGGAGGCGCTGGACCTGCCGGTCCTGTGCATCGGCGTCGGCGCGCAGGCCGAGACCGAGCGGGCGGTCGTGCTGCCGCAGGAAGGGCGCCGCCTGTGGCAGATGATCGCCGAGCGCACGACGATCGGGGTCCGCGGTGCGTTCTCGGCCGAGACGCTCCACCGCAACGGCATCCACAATCTCGAGATCATCGGCTGCCCGTCCCTGTTCCGGGCCCGCGACCGCGCCATGGCGCTGCGCCACCGCGAGGGCGGCCCGAAGCGCGTGACCTTCTCGCTGCGCCGCGAGGTCGGCTCGACCTACGCCGTCGACCCGTCCGAGTTCCAGGCGACGCAGAAGCGCATCATCGCCAAGCTCGACCTTGCCGCCGACCTCTACCTCTCCTGCCACGGCGAGCCGGAGGAGAAGGCCTTCTTCTTCCGCGCACCGCTCCACAAGGACCGCGCCACCGCCAAGCTCGTGGCGGAGGGCTGGTTCGACGAGATGACCGGCGCGCGCCTCAAGGCGCTCTACGAGCAGCGTCTCTACTATGTCGGCGCGCCCGGCGACTACGACGTCTACGCGCCCCAGTTCGACGCCGCGCTCGGCTACCGCGTGCATGCCGTCCTGCCCGCCGTCGCGATGGGCGTGCCGGGCGTCCTCTTCTCCTACGACACCCGCTCGCGCGAACTCGCCGAGACCTTCGACCTGCCGATCTACACGCCCGCCGAGTTCGAGCGCCAAACGCTCGCCGACGCCCTTGCGCCCGCCCGCTTCTCCCGCTTTACCCAGCTCTTCCCCGAGCGCTACGACCGGATGAAGGCCTTCATCGAGAAGAACGGGGTGAAGACGCGGATGTGAGGCGTCATCCGATCGCCCTCAGCACCATGTCGGGATGGCGCTCGATGACGCGCACATAGGCCAGCGCAAAATCCGGCGGCGCGGTGCGGGCCTGTTCCCAATCGCGCAAGGTGCCGACCGGAACACGGAAACGCCTGGCAAACTCGGGCTGCGACAGCCCGAGCCGGTTGCGGACCCGGCGGATCTCCCGCGCCTTCTGGCCTCGGTCCAATCCTTCGACCGAGACATCGAAATCTTCGGGGTCCTGAGGGTCAGCCTGGAGAGCGATAGGCTCGTTCTTCACCGATGTTGCTCCTTCGTACGGAAATAAACCGGGGACTTTCGCCTCGCCAGGTGAAGACAGCCGTGTAGAGCTTTCCCGCCACCGCCCCGATCGCCTTGAACCGCTCCTCGCTGTCCTCGGGGCGAATCGAGGGCAGGATCAGATGGTCGGGATCGGCCATAACGGCGTCGCCGAACATCAGCGGCAGACCATGACGCTCACGGTTCAAGGCATCCTTGGCAGGATCGAAACGGTCCGACATAGTGTCAAAGTACGGAAATCCCGTATCTCTGGCAAGGGTCCTACCGCCCCCCGATCTCCACCGATAAGGCCACGATGTCGCGGTCGGGGCCGACCGCGCAGCCGTCGAGACGGGCGCGCACGAAGGTGAGCAACGGACGGTCGCCGACGGTCGAGAAATTGCGGTCGGAACTCGCCGGGTCGATCAGGGCGGGATAGCCGATCGGCCGGTCGGGCGCGCAGGGGGTGCCGCTGCCCATCAGCGGCGCTTCCAGGAGGAGCGCCGGGCCCTGCCAATGGAGGAGGTCGGAACTGGTGGACACGAAGACGCCGGTGCGCTCGACGCCGCCTGCGTCCGCGCGCCGGCCCTTCATCGTGGCGATCCAAAGCCCGGACGCCTCGTGGCGCGTCAGGCTCGTCACCGGCCAGGGAAGGGCGGCCGGGGCGATCGGGTCGCACAAGGGTCCGGCGGGGTCGGCGCGATAGGGGTCCTCGAAGCGGACGCGGTAGGCCCCGTCCGACCAGCCGCGCCAGCGCGAGGCGTCGGCGAGGTCGTCGGTGCGCAGGAGGCAGTTGCCGGAGCGCCGGGGCGCGGGCGAAACGACGTTCGCCATCATCGCGAAGCCGTCGGTGACGGCGACGATGTTGGTCGGCTCGAAGAACCCGGCCCGGTGCCCTCGCGTGTCCTCGGCCCGCAGCGGCAAGGCCGCGACGAGGCGCGGCTCGGACGGCCGGAAGGTCGCGCCGCCGTCGTGCGAGACCGCGGCGGTCAGAGTGTTGTACCAGCAGGCGTCGGCCTCGCCCGGTTCGCAGGCCCCGGTCTCGTGCCCGCGGTATTCGTCGTGGACGACGGCGTGCACCGTACGCCCGTCCGGCGTGAAGGTGCTGGCGATCCAGCCGCGATTTTCGAAGGAAGCGGGGTCGTCCCGCCCGGCGCCCTCGAAGGCGACGCGGCAGGAATGGCGCAGCGAGGCGAAGTCCGGCCCCGCGAGCGCCCGCGCCCGGTGATGGCTCTGGAAGACGTGGATCGTGCCCGACGCGTCGCGAAAGGCGCGCGTCGGCGTGTCGGGGATGTCCCAGGTCTCGCAGGCGTCGCGCCCGTGGTCGAAGAGAAGGCGCTCTTCGCCGGGCGAGGCGGTGATGCGAAGGGCCGGCAACCCGTCCGCGCCGGCGGGCAGGGCCCCGGCGACGAGGCCGGCCGCCAGCGTGCCGCGAACGGCCCTCATCGGGCGGCGCCGGGTCGTGGCAGTCTTTTTAAACAGAGCTTTACTCCCCTCGTGCCATTTTTCGTCGAATGTCCGGCGTCGCGGTTCGTCCGCGCTCGCCGGGAGGGAACGGGCGGCGGGGGGCTTTGATCCGCCTGCGACGCGCCCGATCGTCATGCCACGGCGGCAGGCCGGAAAGGAACGGGCCATGCGCGATCCCCGGAGAACCGGGAAGCGCCAGGGGGCGGAAGGTGTCGGCGCGACGGATGCGCCAGATGCCTTGCCGCGCCTTGCGGGCGGGACGGGGGCGGCATGAAGCCCGTCCTGTCCTCGCCGCTCGTCGCGATCGTCCGCTCCCTGTCCTTCGGCTACGTCAACCTCTTCGCCTTCGGCTTCTTCCTGCCCTTCCTGTTCATGGCCATGTCGGTCGTGCCGATGAGCATCGTGGAGCGCGTCGGGACGAGCCGCAACGCCTCGACCCTCGTCACGCTTCTCCTGATCGCCGCCGTGGTCGCGGCGACCTACACCGTGATGGAGCAGATCCGCGGCCAGGTGCTGGAGCGGATGGGCCTCGTCATCGACGAGCGTCTGACGCGCGTCTGCTTCGACGCGGTGAACCGGGCGCAGGGGCGCGCCGGCGCGCCGGCCGGCCAAGCGCTCGCCGACCTCCAGACCGTGCGCCGCTTCCTGTGCGGGCCGTCGCTGTCGGCGATGATCGACGCGTTCTGGTCGCCGCTCTTCGTGCTGGCGATGTTCTTCATCAACGCCGCCTTCGGCTTCCTGATGCTCGGGCTCCTCGCCTTCTCGGCGGCGGCCTCGGTGGCGACGCACTACTGGGTGTCGGCGCATCTCGCCTCGGCCCAGCGGCTCGACCTCGAGGCCAACGAGTTCGGCCTTGCGGTCTCGCGCAACGCCGAGGCGCTGCGCGTCATGGGCATGCTGCCGGCGCTCGCCGAGCGCTGGTACGCGCTGCATCGCGACGGGCTCGGCTGGCGGGGCCTCGCCCAGGCG
Organism: Aureimonas phyllosphaerae; assembly: GCF_047943035.1. Taxonomy (NCBI): domain Bacteria; kingdom Pseudomonadati; phylum Pseudomonadota; class Alphaproteobacteria; order Hyphomicrobiales; family Aurantimonadaceae; genus Aureimonas; species Aureimonas phyllosphaerae. The sequence goes on from NZ_CP181348.1 coordinate 882,268, forward strand.
CGGGCCGCCCAGATCGGCCTCGTGCCGCGCATGGTGCAGAACGCCCAGATGATCGTGGTCTACGGGCTCGGCGGCTTCCTGTTCCTGTCGGACCGGATCCAGCTCTCGGTCCTGTTCGTGGTCCTGATGGTGATGATGCGCGCGCAGGGGCCGCTCCAGCACATCATCAACAACTGGAGCCAGATCCAGTCTTTCGCCTCGGCCGCCCGCCGCCTCGACGCGCTCCTGCGCGGCATCGAGGCGAGCCCGCATCCCCTGTCGCTGCCGCGCCCGTCCGGCGCGCTGAAGGTCTCGCGCCTCGTCGGCGGTCCGCCCTCGATGGGCCGGCCGGTGATCAACGACGTGTCGTTCACGCTGGAGCCGGGCCGGATCCTCGGCGTCGTCGGCCCGAGCGGGGCGGGCAAGTCCTGCCTGTCGCGCCTCGTCACGGGCATCTGGAAGCCGGCGCGCGGCACGATCGTCTTCGGCGAACAGGACCTGTCGCACTGGGACCCGGACGAGCTCGGCCGCCATATCGGCTATGTGCCGCAGGACGTCGAGTTCCTGCCGGGCACGATCGCCGAGAACATCGCGCGCTTCGACCCGCACGCCACGAGCGAGGCCATCCTCCGGGCGGTGGATCTCGCCGGCATCCACGACATCCTGCGCGGCTTGGCGGACGGCTACGCGACGCGGCTCGGCGGCCCCGGCGGCCATGTCCTGTCCGGCGGCCAGCGCCAGCGCGTGGCGCTGGCCCGCGCGGTCTACGGCAGCCCCCGCCTCGTGGTGCTGGACGAGCCGAACTCCAACCTCGACGCGGGCGCCGAGCAGGTGCTCGGCCGCACCATGCAGCGCCTGCGCGACGACGGCGCGGCGGTGATCGTGGTCTCCCACCGCATCAGCCTTCTCGGCTTCTGCGACGATCTCCTCGTCCTCAACGAGGGCGTCGTGCAGGCGATCGGGGCGCGCGAGCGCATCTTCAACCGCCTGCCGCGCTTCCGCGACGCGCCCGCGCCGCCCGTCCTCGACCTGCCGCGCACCGGGACCGGCGGATGAGCGCGCTCGGCCCGGTCCTCGATTCCGCAACGACCCACGCCGCCGCCGCGCCGCTCGTCGCGGCCCCCGCGCCCGACACCAACTGGCGCGGTTCCCTGCGAACTGGCTGGATCGTCCTCGGCCTGTCGGTGGGCCTTGCCGGCGGTTGGGCGGCCTTCGCGCACGTGAACTCGGCCGTCGTCACGGCCGGCACCTTCGCGGTGGAATCGCACCGCCAGAGCGTCCAGCATCTGGAGGGCGGCATCGTCGAGGAAATCCTGGCGCGCGACGGCGACCGGGTCGAAGCCGGCCAGGTGCTCCTGCGCCTCGACACGACGCGCTCGCAGGCGGCCGCGGCCGCGGCTGCGCAGGCGCTCGCCGGCGCGCTTGCGACGGAGGCCCGCCTTATCGCCCAGCGCGACATGGCCGACTACATGGTGCTTCCCGAGGAGGCCGCGAGCCTGATGCGCGGGCTCGACGGCGGCGAACTGCAGGACAACTACCGCGAGTTCGAGGAACGCCGGCAGGTGCTCGCCGGCTCGCTGGAGCTTCTCGACACGCAAGCCAGGCAGGCCCGCAACGACATCGCCCAGACCAAGCTCGACGCGCAAGCCGCCTCCGACCAGCTCGCCAGCATCGGGCGCGAATTGAAGAGCGTGAAGCCGCTCTTCGACAAGGGCCTCGTCGCGCTGAGCCGCCTCACCACGCTGGAGCGCCAGAAGGCGCAGTTCGAAGGCACGATCCGCAAGAGCCGCAACGACGAGCAGAAGGGGCTCGACAAGCTGGCCGAGATCGACCTGAAGCGCGAGGCGCTGCGCAAGGACTATCGGCAGGAGGCCTCGGCCAAGCTGATCGAGACGGGGCGCCAGATCGCATCCCTGCGCCAGGAGCGGCAGGTGGCGCTCGACATGCTGGCCCGCTCCACCATCCGCTCGCCCGTCGCCGGCACCGTGCAGGCGTCTCGCCAGTTCACGGTCGGCGGCATCGTGCGGCCGGGCGAGACGATCCTCGAGGTCGTGCCGGAGGGCGAGGAGATGCGGGTGCGCGTGCGCATTCCGCCGAGCGAGATCGACCGCGTGCACGAGGGCATGGCGGTCGAGGTGCATCCGGGCTCGCTCATGAAGTTCCGTCGCGAGAAGGTCTCGGGACGGCTCGTCGCCCTGTCGCGCGACACGGTGGCCGCAAGCGATCCCGGCCAGCCGCCGGCCTATGCCGCCGAGGTCGAGATCGACGACGCGAAGCTTCCCGCCGACGTGCGCGCCCGGCTGGTGGCGGGCATGGACGCCTCCGTGGTGATCCCGACGGAGGGGCGCACCGTGCTCGAATACCTGGTCGAGCCGGTCCTGAAGAACGTCGAGCAGTCGCTGCGCGAGCGCTGAAGGTCTCAGGCCTGCGGCCCGGCGCCGCGCCAGCGGGCGGCGAAGAACGGCTCGCTCGACAGACCCTCGCCCGACAGGAAGGCGTGCGGCACGACCGCCTCGAGTCCCGCCGCGTCGAGCCGCTCGATGCGGCCGAAAAGCTGACGTTCGAGGCAGAGGCGCACCAGCCTGAGACCGAAGCCGGGCAGGCCGAGGCGGTCGCCCGGTGCCCCTTGCGCGATCCAGGCGAGGCGCACGCCGTCCGGCTCGACCGCGGTGCGGAACACCACTTGCCGGCCGCCCGCGCCCCCGTGGCGGCGCTGGTTCACCGTCAGCTCGTGCAGCACCTGTGCGACCGGCGCGACCGCCTCGGCCCGAAGCCAAATGTCCGGTCCCTCGAAGGAGATGGCCAGCCCCTCCTCCTCGCTGGTGCGCCGCACGAGATCGGTGAGGCTGACCGGCGACCATTCGGCATGGCTGAGGAGATCGTGGGCGCGCGACAGGGCCATGATGCGGCCCGAGGTCTTCTCGGCCATCGCGTCGTCGCCGCCGGAGCGGATCGTGTGGTTCACCACCGAGAGAAGGACGCTCAGCGTGTTGCGGACGCGGTGGTTCAGCTCCGACAGGAGAAGGTCGCGCGTCCGGTTGCGCTCGACCAGGGAGGCGTCGGACGCGCGCAGGGCTTCGGCGATGTCTTCCAGTTCGCTGACGCGGCCGGGACGGCGCTCGATCATCGCGCCGCTGCCGGTGGCAGACGCCATCGCCTGGAGCGAGGTGACCTCGCGCACGAGGCGCATCGAATAGAGCCGCGCGAGCACCACCGAGCTGCCGAGCGCGAGCAGCGTGATCGCTGCGAGCGTGCCGACGAGGATGCGGAACGGCGCGTTGAGGGCGGCCGCCGGCACGCCCACCGCGACGCGCCAGTCGCTGAGGTCGAGCGTGTTGAAGGCGATGAACTGCCGCGTTCCGTCGAGCCCCGTCGCGCTCTGGATCACGCCGGCGCGCCGGCCGGAGAACTCCTGCAGGAGGGCTGCGGGGGGACGCTCGCCGAGGAAGCGGGTCTGCTCGCGCGAGCGGGCGACCACGCGGTCATTGGTGTCGAGCACCGTGATGACCCAGTCCTTCGGCAGTCGGGTGCGCACGAGGATGTCGAGGATCGCGTTCGGCCGCAGCGCCATGCTCATCGCGTAACGCGTCTCGCCGTTCGTGGCGAGCGGCACGATGACGGCGGTGAAGAGCCCGTCGGAGAGCGGGCTCCTGAAGAGGTCTGAGACGCCCGGCCGGCCGGTGGCGAAGACCCGATCGTCCGAGGCGACGAGCACGGGGTCGAGGTTCTGCGGCAGCGGCTGCCCGTCCGGCGCCAGCGTGTTGAGAAGATGCCGGTGATCGCGGTCGCGCACCGCCAGCATCGCCTTGCGCGGCGTCAGGAGGGTTTCGGCCTGCGCGCGAAGGGCAGGAAAATCGGCGGCCACGGCGTTGGGGGAGGTCGCGAGCGCGAGCAGCGCCGCCTTCATCGATTCGAGTTCGCGGTCGAGCTGGTCGCTCACCGCCGCCGCCGCCGCCACGGCGCCCTGCTCGAGACGCTTGTGCTCGGCCTGGCTGTACCACCAGCCAAGACAGAGCCCGAGCGCCACTTGGGGCACCAGCACCAGCGCCACGAACAGCACGAGATGCCAGCGGATCGGCAGGGTGAGGGGGCGCTTTCCGGCAGCCGTCGCCGGCACGGTCGGCGCATCGTCCGCACCCGCTGTCATGGCGCACCGCCCCGGCCGGCGTTGCGCGGCAGAGCCCTGCGTTCGTCGCGGCGCGCCGCCTCGTCCGAGGCGGCATCGCCTGCGGGCGCTCGGGCGAGCTCGCAACGGACGGGGCCGGGCATGCGCATCGTCTACGGTCTGCCTTCGATGAATCGTCGCAAGACCGGAATCGGCGTCGACGTCGGCCCCCGGAGGTGGAAGCCGCGGCGATAGATAGCCGTCACCCGATCCTTGGCGAGGGCGCGCGACACGATGGACGCAAGCTCCGCGCGGGTCTCGTGGGGATCCCGGTCAACCAATCGTCAAGCCGTGCGTTGGAAGGCCATCGAAGGAGAAGCCGATGACCGAAGACACCGCCGTCGAGGCCCGCCGCCGCGAGATCGCGGTCGAGCACGTGCTGTTCAAGCTGATCGAATATGTCGAGGACCGCCATCCCGGGCTTCTCGACTTCGTGGAGAACAGCCTCGACCACCTCGGCGATCCCGCCCGCGACGGGACCAAGGACGACGAGGCGGTGCGCGAGATCGCCCGCCGGATGCTGAAGGGCGCCCGCCGGCAGGGCGTGGACTGACGAAGACCGTCAGGCCGCGAGGAGCTCGCGCACGCGCGGCGCCACCTCGCGGCCGTAGAGCTCGATGCAGCGCATCAGCCGCGCGTGCGGCAGGGGGCCGGCGCTGTATTTCAGGTCGAAACGGGTGAGGCCGAGGGCCGAGGCGGTGGCGGCGATCTTGCGTGCCACGGTCTCGGGCGATCCGACGTAGAGCGAGCCGTGCTCGATCTCGCGCTCGAAGGCCGCGCGCTCCAGGGGCGGCCAGCCGCGCTCGGCACCGATCCTCGCATGCATGGCGCGGTAGTCGTCGAAGAACTCGGCGCGCGCGGCCGCATCGGTCTCGGCGACATAGCCCGGCGAATGGACGCCGAGCGGCAGCGCGTCGCGGCCCATCTCGGCCAGCGCCCGGGCATAGAGCTCGGCATAGGGGCGGAAGCGGCCGGGCGCCCCGCCGATGATCGCCAGCATCATCGGCAGCCCGTAGCGCGCCGCGCGCACCACCGATTCCGGGCTGCCGCCGACGCCGATCCAGGTCCTGAAGCCCTCGCCCTCCACCGACGGATAGATGCCGGGGGCGTCCAGCGGCGGGCGCACCGACCCTTGCCACGTCACCGGTCCCCCCTTGAGGAGCGCGGCGAAGAGGTCGAGCTTCTCGCCGAACAGGCGCTCGTAGTCGGCGAGGGGGAGACCGAAGAGGGGAAAGGATTCGGTGAAGGAGCCGCGCCCGAGGATCACCTCGGCGCGCCCGTTCGACAGGGCGTCGAGGGTCGAGAAGCGCTGGAACACGCGGACCGGATCGTCCGAGGAGAGGACGGTGACGGCCGAGCCGAGGCGGATGCGGCGGGTGCGCGCAGCGAGCGCCGCCAGCACCGTCTCGGGCGCCGAGACGGCGAAGTCGGCGCGGTGGTGCTCGCCGATGCCGAAGAAGTCGAGGCCGACCTCCTCCGCAAGGATCCCTTCCTCGACGACGTCGCGGATCACGGCGGCATGGGACTTCTCTCGTCCGTCATCGCCGCGCGTGACGTCGCCGAACGTGTCGAGGCCGAGTTCGAGGGATGTGCTCATAGGGTCCTGCCTGCGTGCAACGGGCGTCGGCGACGCGTCGCACCGCTTCTAGACCGGACGGCGGCCGAGCGACAGCGCCCCGCGGGGACCCGCCCCGGACGCACCGTTCACCCCTCGCGGGCTCCGGCCTCGATGACGACGATCTCGGCGGTGTCGGGCCCGATCCTGACGCTTTCGCCCTCTTCCTTGCCGACCAGCTGACGGGCCAGCGGCGACAGGTAGGACACGAGCCCTTGCGCCGGATCGGCCTCGTCGATGCCGACGATGCGATAGGTCTCGATCCGTCCCCTCCGCCGGATGCCGACCGCGTGGCCGAACTGCACGGTGTCGCTGTCGGCATCGGGCTCGACGACCTGCGCCGTCGAGCGACGCGCGCGCCAGTAGCGAAGGTCCCGGTGCAGCATGGCGACGGCGATCTTGTCGCCCGCGGCGCGAGCGCGCTCGACGGCCGCGGCGTTCATCGCGATCTCCCGGTCGAGCAGCGAGAGGCCGCGCGGCGTGACGAAGTTTGGATCGGTCCCGAGGTCGCGCTCGGGCAGGGCCTCGACCTGGTCCTCGTTCGGCTCCTTCACGAAGGCGACGCTCACGGCAACGGTTCTCCCGACTGGATGGGGCTAGGCGCGGCCGCCCGGCTCTTGCCCATCATATGGGATGCCCAATCGCCTTTGTCGCCCGTCAGGCGCTCCAGGCGACCCGATTCCGGCCGTTGCGCTTGGCCTGGTAGAGGTGGGCGTCGGCGACGCGGTGGAACGCGTCCCAGTCGAGCCGGCGGCCGGCGGGCACCCAATGGACGCCGAAGCTCGCGGTGACCGACAGGCTCGGCTCGTCGAGAAGCACCGTGCCGGCGAGCCGCAGCCGCAGCCCCTCGATGCGCGCATAGAGTTCGTCGCGGGCCATGTCGGCGAGCGCCAGCACGAACTCCTCGCCGCCGAACCGCGCCACGCGGCTGCCCGTCGGGGCGGCCCGGAGGAGGAAGCGCCCGAACTCCCTGAGGACCGCATCGCCGACCGCATGGCCGAAGCGGTCGTTGATCGACTTGAAGTGGTCGATGTCGATCATGACGATGCCAAGGCCCGCCCCCCAGGCGGCCGGTTCCGCGAAGAGCCCGGCGACCTCGGTCTCGAAGGCGCGGCGGTTCATCAGGCCGGTGAGCGGATCGGTGGTGGCAAGGCGCCGGAGTTCGCGCGCCATGACCTCGCGCTCGTCCTCCAGCCGCTTCAGCTCGATCTGCTGGCGGCGCAGCTTCTCGATGTCGCGTTCCAGGTCGGTCATCTCGCGGAACGGCGCGGAGATTCTTCCCGCTGCCGCGTCGAGGTCGCCCGCGAGGATGCGGGCCATGCGGGCACGGGCCTGGAGGAGCGGGCGGAACACGCCGCGGTCGAAGACGACGAGCGAGGTCACGCCGACCACCGTGCCGATCACGGCAGCCAGGAGGCTGGCGACGGCAAAGCGCAGGCTCCGGTCGCGCTCGGAGGCGAGGCGATCGCGCGCGACCTCGAGGATCGCATCGCGTAGCGCTTCCGTCGTGCGAACCGCCGGACTGTAACGCCTGTTGAAGGACTCGACGCTGATGGCTGGATCGACGACCGGCGCTACGAAGACGGTTTCGGCGTAGGCGCGCGCGCCGGCGAAGTAGCCGAAGGTCACCGCGGTCATGGCGCGGTCGATGACGGGATCGGCGATGAAGGGCGTTGCGTAGTGCTCGATCTGCTGCTGCAGGAGGTCGGTGAGCGCGAGCATCGAGGCGAACTCCGCAGCGGCGGCCGTGCTCGGCGTGCCGCCGGCGTTCAACCGGATCGCGACCAGCGAGCGGATGCGCCCGGCATATTCGCGAAGATCGCTGGCGGCCATGGCGGCGGTCATGAACGGGGTCAGGTCGGGCGTCAGGCCGATCAGAATCTCGCCGAGATCGTCTCGCAGCGTCCGGGCCTGATTCGCGGCGGCATAGATCGTCCTGATGGACCGCTCGACCTCGGCAGGCGGCCTCTTCTCCGGCGGCAGGCTGAGGAGATCGTCGACGCGCGCGCGGCCGTCGGCCAAAATCTTCCGGAAGGCGTCGACGTCGTCCTGGAGGATAGGGCTGCGTTCGCGCTCCTCCTCCGTCACCGCGAGAAGCTCGCTCCAGAGAATCTCCATCCTCGACCGCGTGGCGGCGAGTTCGCCCAGCAAGCGCTCGTCATCACCCTGCAGCGTCATCGCCAGCACCGACTGGCCACGTTCCGACGAGGTCGCGCCCATGAGTTCGATCGAGGTCGAGAAATGGCCGAACTGCGCCAGCGCCTCCTCGCGCTGGGTGTAGACCCGAAGCTGCCACGCGCACACGAGCGCGGCTGTCGCCACGCACGCGATCAGCGCGGTGGCGACGCCGACACCCATGAGGCGCTGGAGTCTGGGCTTCGTCACGAGGAACCCCGAATTCGTTCGGATGCAACCCTACGTCACATTCCTCGCCGATCCGTTTCCATCGCGATCGATCTTTTCAGGATCGGCCGACCGTCAGGACACCGCGTCGAGGCCGCCCGCTTCCAGCCGGTCGAGAAGCGCCACCTCGTCGGGCGTGAGCGCGATCCCCTCCGCCGCCGCGCGGGCGCGCGCCGCAAAGCGCCGCTGCGAGGGCAGGCGCGCGCCCTGGTCGAGGATCGCGCCGAACAGCGCCTCGCCGGCCGCGAACGGATCGCCCGGCCGTCCCGCGGCGAAACGCTCGGGACTGAAGGCGAGGATCAGTTCGCCGTGGCGGGGCGCGAGCGTCGTCGTGCCGAGCGCGTCGAGCGCGCCGCGGCTCGTCAGATCGCCGATCATCGCGCCGGCCAGAAGCTCGATCATCGTGGCGATCGCCGAACCCTTGTGGCCGCCGAACGGCAGCATCGCGCCGGCGAGCGCGGCGGCCGGATCGTTGGTCGGCACGCCCTGCGAATCGATCGCCCAGGCGTCCGGCAGCGGCTTGCCGGCGCGGCGGTGCAATTCGATCTCGCCGCGCGCGGCGACCGAGGTCGCAAAATCGAAGACGTAGGGGGTCTCCGCGCCGGGCCTCGGCCAGGCGAAGGCAAGCGGATTAGTGCCGAGGAGCGGCCGCGTGCCGCCCGCGGGCGCGACGGTCGCATAGCTCGGGCAGAGCGCCAGCGCGGCAACGCCATGCCCGGCGAGCGCCTCGACCTCCGGCCACAGCGCCGAGAAGTGGACGCAGTCGTTGATCGCGAGCGCGGCAAGACCGAGCGCGCGTGCGCGCTCGACGAGATGGGGCACGCCGCATTCGAAGGCGGCCGGCGAAAAGGCGCCACCGGCCGCAACGCGGATGACGCCGGACCCGTCGTCGAGGAGTTCGGGCTCGGCATCCGCCGAGACCTTGCCGGCCTTCAGGGTGCGCAGGCACCCCTCGATCCGGTAGATCCCGTGCGACTTCGCGCCGTCCCGCTCGCCGGCCGCGATGACGCGCGCCAGCGCCTCGGCATGGAGCGGCGCGAGGCCACCGCGCCGCAGGATCGCCGCGATGCGCCGGCGCAGCGTGTCGAAGTCGAGGTGGATGGGCGCGTTCACCGTGGCGTCTCCAGGCTTCGTGTCGGTCCCCAGCGCATACGCGAGCCCGAGGGCCACCGGAAGGCTGCGGCGACGCTTGGCCCTTGAAGAACCAGTTGAAACGCCTCAGTTTCCTTCTCGAGAACCCGGTTCGTGGGAGGCGGTCGTGACGACGCTGAAGGAGTTCGAGGACGCGCTGAAGGCGCATGGTCTGCGTTCGGCGCTCGATGTCCTGGAATTGCTGCGCAAGCGTGACAAGGCGAAGCGCTCGCTTAATCCCGCCCGCCGGGTCACGGGGCGCAAGATGACGCCCGAACTCGCGCGCCAGATCCTGCATCTGCACGAGACTACCGGGCAGACCCAGCAGGAGATCGCCTTCCAGCTCGGCGTCAATCAGGGCCGGGTGAACGAGGTCATCAAGCGCGGCAAGTGGCTGACCGAAAACCCGGAGGCGCCGGAAGCCAAGGCGCGCGACGCCGCGCTCCAGCGCATGCGCCGCCCGGCGCCTCCGGCCAAGGCATCGGCGAAACCCCCGATCAAGCCGGCGACGGCAAGGCGCCGGGCCCCGCCGTCGCCTCAGCTCAGCCTCGGCGACTTCTAGGCGGCTCTCAGGCCGCCAGCGCCTTTTCGAGCTCGGCCCTGGTCATCTTGGAACGGCCGTCGATGCCGCGCTTCTTCGCTTCGGCGTAGAGTTCGGCCTTCGTCGCCTCGTGGCCGTGCTTGCGGAACGGAGCGGCCTTCTTGGCCACATCCCTCGGCTGGGCGGAGAACTGCTCGCCCTTCTTCGTGTCGCGGCGCTTCTTGGCGGTGGTGCGCTCGTATTCCTCTTTCGTCAGGTGTTCGCGCGCCTTCTTGGGCAGGTAGCGCTCGCCGGTCTTGCCGCTCTCCTTGCCGGACTTCGTGCCCCAGTCCTCTTCCGACCACTGGTGCAGGCTGTTGTCCTCGGACTTCTCGCCCTTGTAGTCGCCGCCTTCCTCCTTGTACTCGTGGACGGCAAGCTGCGCCTTGCGGGCGGACCACTGGCCCGGCTTTCCGCCCTTGGCGCCCTTCGTCACCTTCTTCTTCACGCTTTCCCAAAGCTTCGGATCGGTCTTTTCGGCGGTCTCGCTCATGGCTCTGGCCTCGAATGGTTTGATTGCTTGGCCGTGCAACGAAGAAGCCGGGGAATCGATGCGCGGCTGCGGCAACGCGGCAGGCTCGCTCAGCCGCCCCCAGCCAGCGAGGAGACGATCGGGCAGGGGCCATCCGTCCCCCCGCGGCAGGCGGCGGCCAGATGCTGCAGCCGGTCGCGCGCGGCGGTCAGCTCGCCGATGCGCTCGTCCAGCGCCCGCACCCGCGCCTCGGCGAGTTCGCGCGCGCGGGGCCGGTCCCGGACCGCGTCGAGCCGGAGAAGCTCGGCGATTTCGCCCAACGTGAAGCCGGCGACCTTGGCGGCGCGGATGAAGCGCAGGCGCTCGGCATCCCGCTCGTCGTAGCGGCGGTGCCCGCCCGCCGATCCGGCGCCCGCGGGGCGCTCGGGCTCGTCGAGAAGGCCGCGCCGCTGGTAGAAGCGCACCGTCTCGACCCCGACGCCGGCCTCCGCCGCAAGGCCCCCGATCGTCCATCCCATCATCGCTTGACTCCGTACCATGGTACGGACCCTATATCGGGTGCGGCCCTCCTTCCTGCCATCCCTTGCGAAAGCCGCCCCGATGTCCGCCGCCATCTCCCCCACCGCCAGCCACCGCCGCGCCGCGATCCATCGCATGGTGATGGCGAAACACACTTGCCCCTATGGGCTGAAGGCGCTCGATCTCCTGAAGCGACAGGGCTTCGAGGTGGAGGACCATCCCCTGCGCACGCGCGAGGAAACGGACGCGTTCAAGGCCGAGCACGGCGTGAAGACGACGCCGCAGATCTTCATCGACGGGGAGCGGATCGGCGGCTACGACGACACGCGCCGCTACTTCGGCAAGCCCGTCGCCGATCCCAAGGCGACGACCTACAAGCCGGTGATCGCGATCTTCGCCATGAGCGCGCTGATGGCGCTCGCAATCGGCTACGCTGCCCTCGGCACGCCGTTCACCGCGCGCACGGTGGAATGGTTCATCGCGGTCGCCATGTGCCTACTCGCCGTCCAGAAGCTGCAGAACGTCGAGACCTTCGCGACGATGTTTCTGAACTACGATCTCCTAGCCAAGCGCTGGGTGCCCTATTCCTATATCTACCCCTTCGCCGAAGGGCTCGCGGGCGTCCTGATGCTGGCGGGCGCCCTGACGTTCGTGTCCGTGCCGGTCGCCCTCTTCATCGGCACGGTGGGCGCGGTCTCGGTGTTCAAGGCGGTCTATATCGACCGGCGCGAGCTGAAATGCGCCTGCGTCGGCGGCTCGTCCAACGTGCCGCTCGGCTTCGTCTCGCTTACCGAGAACGTGATGATGGTCGCGATGGCGCTGTGGATGGGGGCGCACGCGTTCCTGTGATCAGGCGGCCTCGCCCCGCCAGAGCGAGGCGACCGGCTCGCCCGCAAGGTCGGGTTTGGACTGGCCGATGAAGATCACGACGGGGCCGGGCCGCTCCGTCGCGGGATCGTAGAAGTCGAGAAGGCCGGGATGGCGCGCCTGCAGGAAGGGCGGCACCCGGTCCTCGCGCCGCAGGAGATGATCCACCACGACCTGGTCGCCATGGACGCTGTTGGGCACGGCGCCGCAGGAGCCCGGCTGCATCCAGCGCTCCGGCTCGGCCGCGAAGGTCTCGTAGAGGCGCCTGAGTTCGTCGCCCTCCCAGCGCAGGAGCGCGGTGGAGACGCGGCCTTTCAGGAAATAGTCCTCCATCGCGCAAAGGCCCGGCTCGGCGAGCGCCGAGGCATCGCCCGCAAACACCGTGTCGAGGTCGCAGAGCACCGTGGTGCCGGTGGCGAGGCCCGGCCGGAACGCTTCCATCTTGGACCACCAGACGGGCCAGTCGTGCCGAAGTGGCACGGCTTCCACGCCCTCGACGCGGAGATCCATGTCGGTGAGGCAGAGGATGCGGGTGAAGGCGGGGGCGAAGCGCCGCGTGCCGCGCGCCAGCCGCTCGACCCAAAGCGCGTCGTAGCGGCCACCGCCGCGAAGCACCGTCAGAAGCGTCGCCATGCCGGGGTCAGCCGACGACCTTGAGGGCGGGGGCCGCCTCGTCCCGGCTTTTCGCGCCCTCCCAGAGCTCGTCCGTCAGCCCTTCCAGCCAGCCGGCGGCGCGCTGGGCGGCCTCCGGCTCGTGGAGCGTGCGGATCGCCTCGCCGTCGAGCGCGCGGGCCTCGGCCAGAAGCGCCTGCCAGCCGGCGAGATCGCCCGGCCAGATCGGGGCGGTCACCGCCGCGCCGAGCTTCACCAGCGCCTCGGCTTTGCGCGTCTGCTCGCCGAAATAGCGCCATTCCGGCATGACGATCAGCCGGGCGCCGACGCGCGCGACCTCGTGGATCGTGTTGTCGCCGGCCGACGCGATCACGATGTCGGCGGCGGCGAGATAATCGGTCACGCCGGGCACCCAGCCGAGTTCGGACAGGTTGGCGAAATCCGTCTCGTGCCCCTCGCGGTGGGTGGGCCCGAGCGTCAGCCAGAGCGCATCCGGCGCGGCGCGGGCCGCCACGGTCAGGGGCGCGTAAGGTGTGCCGCTGCCGCCGCCGCCCGTCACGGTCACGATGATCTCGCGGGTCGGGTCGAGCCCGAGGCGGCGACGCGCCTCGGCCTTCTCCGGCACCGCGTCGAGCGTCGTGCACAGGCCACCGGAATAGAAGGTCTTGGCGCGCAGATGCGCGGGATAGTCGTCCTGCTCCAGCCGCTCGTCGAAGGGCGCGAGCATGCCGACCGAGGCCTCGTAGGAGCCGATGTGTCCGATGTCCGAGCGGTCGCCGTGCATGCGGATCTGGACGGCGGGAACGCTCGCGATGCGCGACAGGAGCGCGATCTCGGACGAGACGTCCACCACAAAGAGTCCGACCTCGCGCTCGTCGAGATGGTCGAGGATGGTGCGCATCGTGCGCCGCATCTCGGCAAGGCCGAGCGGCACGCAGTGCATCACCTGCGGCGTCGGCTCGGCGTAGAGGCGCGGCGTCGGCACCGCCGCGCCGATCATGTTGGGCAGGGGCACGATCTCGATGTCGCGCCGGAAGCCGTCGAAGAGGTGCGGCCCCGCCGTCATCACCGAGACCGGCCGGTCGCGCGAGAACTCGGACACCAGCGCCATGGTGCGGTTGGCGTGGCCGCGGCCCTGGTGATGGACGAAGAAGGTGATGGGCTTCGGCACAGTTGAGCGTTCCCCTCGGGTCTCCCGCGCCGAACCCCCGTCCGGCGGAATGCGAGGTGTGAGAATCTATGGCTCCCTTCGCTTTTGTCACCGTGCTCCGCGCGAAGTGACGCAGGTTCGCCCTTTCCTTCGGGCGGCGCGGGGGCATGTAGCGGAGCTGGCGGACGGAAACGAGGACGGGCTGATGTCGGATACACCGCGTGGCGGGCCCTCGCCCCTGCGCCGAACCCCGCGTCGCATCGCGATCGTCGGCAACGCGCCGGAACTCGGCGACTGCGGCGCGGCGATCGACGCCGCCGACTGGGTGGTGCGCTTCAACAACGCCGCCGGCTTCGGGACCCGTGCGGGGCGCCGCGTGACCCATCTCGCCCTTGTCAACCACGGCGGGCAGATGCGCGAATGGCTGGACGATCCGGGCTTTCTCGATCGTCCTGCGGTGCGGGCCGCCGAGACCTTCCTGTTTCCCTTTCCCCGCAAGCCCGCCTCGGCCCGCCCGGACAACAAGGACGGGCGCGACTGGACCGACGAGGCGGAGGCGCGGCTGCGCCCGCTCGGCCGGCCGATCACGCTGCTGCCCGCCACCGTCCACCGCGAGGCGGCGGCGCTGATCCACACGCCCGGCAGCCCGCCGCCGCCGCCGAGCACCGGCTTCCTCGTGTCACTTCATCTCCTGCGCCGCTATGGCGGCATGGTGGAGATCGACGTCCACGGCTTCGGCTTCGAGGGCTGGGAGGGGCACGACTGGGCGCGCGAGCGACGCTGGTTCGAGGCGATGGCGGCAGGCGGCCTCCTGCGCCTCCATCCGCTCGCCGCCTCGCTCGCCGCATGAGCGTACCCGCGCCGCGCTGCTTCCTGTGCGGCGGCCGGGCGCTTGCGCCGAGCGACCGGCACCTGTCCTGGCCGAACGGGGCCACGCGGCGCTTCGCGCTGGCCTGCAGCTTCTGCGGCGTCCTGACCGACCGGGCGGAGGGGCCCGACGCGCTGGAGCATCTCGGCGCGGCGATGACCGCCGAGCGGTTCCGCCTCGACCGGGACGCCCCGTACGGCCTCGACATCTTCACGCTGCGCGCCGCCGCCACGCGCTGGCGCCGCGGCGCGACCCCCGCGGATGCCGCGCAGCGCGCGGCACTCGCCCATCCGCATGCCGATCTTGCGGCCGAGGCCGACCTCGCGGATCTCGATGAAAATTGCGCCGACCCCATCGCGATGGGACTGATGTGCCGGGCCGCGGAATGGGACGCGGCACGGGAGATGCTCCGCCTGCACCTGGCGATGGGGGCGACCATTGTGATCCTCATCGACGGCGAAGGACCGGCCTTTACGGCGGAGCCCGGTATCCTCGTTGCGCGCCGCCCGATGGCGGGCGATTTCGCTGCCCAGCGCAACGCGCTGCAGGATCTCTCGCCTGCCCCGTGGATGCTGCAGCTCGACACCGACGAGACGCTGGAGCCGGCCGCGGCCGCGCTTCTGCCGGCGCTCGCAAGGCTGGCCGAGGCGGGCGGCGCCGTGTCGGTCGGCCTGCCGCGGCGCAATCTCGTCGACGGCCGCCTCGCCGACCTCTTTCCCGACACGCAGTACCGGCTCAACCGACGCGAGGTCCGCTATGCCGGCCGCGTCCACGAGCGGCCGGACCGGCCGTGGCAGCGCAGCCTCCTCGCGCTGCATGGGGCGATCGACCACCATCTGTCCCGCGCGCGGGTCGAGACCCGCTCGCGCGCCTACGAGGCGATGGCGCCCGGCGCGGGGCGGCTCGAGGAGGAGGACGCCCTGCTTCAGCCCTTTTGCGACTGAAAGCGCGCGATCGCCTCCTCGTAGAGCGCCAGCGTCTCTCGCCCCAGCGTCTCGCGGGTGAAGCGGCCGGCCGCCGTCAGCGCGCGCTGGCGCAGGGTCTCGCGCACACCGGCCTCGGCGATCACCGGGCGCAGCGCCTCGGCGAGCGCGGGCCCCGTCGTCTCGCGCGCCATGGCGCCGGCCCCCGTCGCGCCCACGAACTCGCGGGCGCTGGCATCCTCCATCGAGGCCACCATCGGCCGGCCGTAGGCCATGCCCTCCTGGTAGACGAGGCCGAAGCTCTCGTAGCGCGACGGGGCGAGGACCGCGTGCGCCGCCTCGTATTCGCGCGCGAGATCGTCCTCGTGCAGGCGGCCGAGCGGTTCGAGGCGCGCGCTAGGCCCTGCCGCCACGCCGTCGAGCGCTGACCCGTCGACGCCCGCCAGCCGGACCTGGAACGGGGGCAGGGTGCCCGCGTCCGCCTCGCGGCCGAGGATCTCCGCCGCCCCGAGGATCGCGTCGAAGCCCTTGCGGTGCTCCGGCCGGCCGACGAAGAGAAGGCGGATCGGCTCGCCGTCGGCGGCGCCGGGATAGCCCGCCGCTCGCGCGCGGGCCAGCATGGCGGGCGCGAGGCTGAGGCCGATCACGGCATGCGGCCGGTCGCCCTCGACCAGCCCGTATTCCGCCGCGATACGCCGCCCATGGTCGGCGGTGTTGGAGATGAGCCCATGGCTGCCGCGCGCCTGCCGCGCCTCCAGCCGGTCGGCCGCCCAGCCGTCGAGCCGGTCGCGCAAGGTGTCCGCCGGCTCGCGCGAGAAGGCGGCCGGCGTCGAGTTGCGCGTGACGAGCGCCATCGGCGGACGGCGGGCGAGTAGGCAGGCGGGCGCATACCAGTTCGTCGCCTCGACGACGTCGAAGGGGCGTCGGGCGTGCTCGGCGAGGATCGCGCGGCGGACGGCGAGCGGCGCCGCCAGATGCCCGACCGCGCCGAAGAGGCGCAGCCGCGCGATACCACCGCCCGAGACGGGTTCGGCGCCGACGATCCGCACGCCGCCCGCCTCCAACACGCCGCGCCGATCGAGCGTCAGGACGGTCACGTCGGCGCCGCTTGCGACGAGGCTTTCGGCGATCTCGCGCGCGGCGGTCGAGAGGCCGCTCGGGGCGGGCGGGTAGTCCCAGGCGATGAGGGCGGTGCGCATCAGCGGTCCAGAAGCTTGCGGTAGAGGGCGAGGTAGTCGGCGGCCATGCGACGGGCGGTGAACCGCTCCTCGAAGCGGCGACGCACGCCCGCGCGGTCGAGGGCCCGGGCCCTTGCGATCGCCTCGACGGCCTCCGCCTCGCTCGACACGACGAAGCCCGTGACGCCCTCGTCGACGATCTCGCGGACCGAGCCCCGGTCCCAGGCGACGACCGGCGTGCCGCAGGCCATCGCCTCGATCATCACGAGGCCGAAGGGCTCCGGCCAGTCGATCGGAAAGAGCAGCGCCTCGGCACCACCGAGCAACTCGCCCTTCGCAGCATCTCCGAGCGGGCCGACATAGGTCGCCGTGTCCGACAGGAGCGGGCGCACCTCGCGCTCGAAATAGGTAGGATTGCCGACATCCACCGTGCCGGCGAGGCGGATCGGGCGGCCCGCGGCGTCGGCGACCCGGATCGCCCGGTCGGGCCGCTTCTGGTCGGTCATCCGGCCGACGAAGGCGAGATAGCCGCCCGCGCCGTCCGCCAGCGCATAGCGGTCCTCTGCGATGCCGTGATGGACGACGCCGGCCCGGTTGGCGGCCGGAAGCATCGCCTCCTGCGCGCCCGAGATCGCGGCGACGGGAAGGTCCGGGAAGGTCTGGAAGAAGATTTCCCGGTCGAGCTCGTCCACCCGCCAGTGGATGGTGGTGAGGCTGTGCCGGCGGCGCTCGCCGAGCAGCGCCGCATGGAAGAACTCGCCGTGGCAATGGACGATGTCGAAGGCGTCGAGACGCGTGCGCAGGTCCTCCATCCGCGCCGCTTCCAGGACGGCGGGGATGGAGGGCGGCACAGTCCCGTATTTCGCTTCCAAGCTAAACAAACTTGGCCAGATTCCGACCCTTGGTACATCGGTCGCACTGTCCGCCGGGGCCAATAGCGTTACCTCGACTCCGAGGTCTTGGAGCGCAATGGAGAGATCGTGGATGACTCTCTCCGTCCCGCCGTGATCTTTGGGTGGCACCGGAAATATTGTCGGAGCAACTTGGGCGACCCGGATATTTTTACCGGGCTTCGCCGTTGGATTTACCTGCATGAGCCGTTGCTCTGATCTGTTCGAGTGGTTTTGCGTCAAGGGTTGGAGAGAGCCATGTTCATTCTTCATGTCGCACTTCAAGGGTGCCTGCGCGCAAAGGACGTGGAATACGGGCTGACGGCCGATACCGGCGGGCATATCCGCTACCTCCTGGACCTCGTGGCGGCATCCTCGGCGGACCCCGTCGTCTCCCGCATCGTGATCGCCACGCGCCGCTTCGAGGACATGCGTCTCGGCGCCGACTATGCGCAAGGCTTCGAGCGGATCGACGGGAAGACCGAGATCGTCCGCTTCTGGACCGAGGACCCGGCCTATCTCGAAAAGGAAGCGCTCCATACCGAGGTCGGCAGCTTCGCCGACGCGCTCGTCGCCTTCATCGAGGCCGGGGACCGGCGCCCCGACGTCCTCCACGCCCACTATGCCGACGCCGCGAGCGTTGCCGCGATCGTGGAGGCGCGGCTCGGCATCCCCTTCGTCTTCACCGCCCACTCGCTGGGGCGCGTGAAGCGCGAGACGCTCGGCCTCCGGCCCGGCGACGACGCGGCGCTCGACCGTCGCATCGGGGCCGAGAACGCGGCGCTCGCCGACGCCTCGCTGGTGATCGCCTCCTCGCGGGATGAAGCCGAGGTGCAGTGGATGGGCTACGAGGCCTACGAGCCCGGGCGGATCCGCATCCTCGCGCCGGGTAGCGATCTCCAGCGCTTTGCCGGCGCGCCGACCTGCGCACGCGTCGACGCTTCCATCGCCCGCTTCCTGCGCGAGCCGGACAAGCCGGTGATCCTGGCTCTCGCCCGGCCGGTCGCCAAGAAGAACCTCGCCGCCCTGGTGCGGGCCTTCGGCGAAAGCCCGGCGCTGCAGGATCGCGCCAATCTCGTCCTGTTCGCCGGCGCGCGCGAGGACTACGCGACGCTCGACGGCGACATGGCCGAGACCGTCGCCGAGCTTCTCGCCCTGATCGACCGCTACGACCTCTACGGGCGCGTCGCCTATCCGAAGCACCACCGGCCCGAGGACGTGCCGGCGATCTACGCCCACGCCAAGGCGCGCGGCGGCCTCTTCGTCAACCCGGCGTTGAACGAGCCCTTCGGCCTGACGCTGCTCGAAGCCTCGGCCGCCGGCCTGCCGCTGGTCGCGACCGATTCCGGCGGGCCCAACGACATCGTCGAGATGTGCGGCAACGGTATCCTCGTGAACCCGCGTCTCGACGCGGCGATCGCCGAGGCCGCGCTGACGATCCTGTCGGACGAGGCCGTCTATGCGCGCTTCGCGGCCGCGGGCGACAAGGTTGCGGCGGCCTACGACTGGACGCGCCACGCCGCGCGCTACCATGCGCTACTCGGCTCCCTCACGACCCTCAGCGACGCCGCGACGCGGCCTGAGCAGCTTCTCATCTGCGATATCGACAACACGCTCGTCGGCTGCGCCGACGGCGTGCGCACCTTCGGCACCTGGCGCGAGCGCCAGCCGGGGCTCGCCTTCGGCGTCGCGACCGGCCGCTCGTTCCACTCGGCGCTCGCGATCCTCGAACAGCAGGACGCGCCGCGTCCGCAGGTCGTGATCTCCTCGGTCGGCTCGGAGATCCATCACCTCGATCCGAACGGCACGACCTACACGCAGGACGCCGAGTGGCGCGCCATCGTCTCGCGCGCCTGGGACCGGGACGAGGCGCGCCGGGCGCTGGCACGGGTGCCGGGCCTCCTGCCGCAGGCGCCGCTCGAGCAGCGCGCCCACAAGCTCAGCTACTTCACCGAGGGGCAGCCCGGCATCGTCGGGCGGGTGCGCGCGGCGCTGGAGCGGGCCGGGCTGAAATGCTCGGTGATCCACAGCCACGGACGCTATCTCGACATCCTGCCGATCCGTGCTTCCAAGGGCACCGCGGTCGACTTCGTGCGCACGCGGCTCGGCCTGTCGCAGGACGCCGTCTTCGTCGCCGGCGACTCGGGCAACGACATCGAGATGCTGCGCACCATTCCGCAGGCGATCATCGTCGGCAACTTCTCCGACGGCCTCGCCGCCATGCCGGCGCTTCGCCACTCCTATGTCGCGCGCAACACCCATGCGCGCGGCGTGATCGAGGGCGTCCTCCACTTCCGCGACAAGGCGAGGGCCGCATGCAAGCCAGCGTCCTGACGCTGGTGCACGGGCGGCGGGATCACCTCGCCCGCCTGATGCAGGGGCTCGCCCGCCAGACGCAGCGCCCGTCGGAACTCGTGATCGCCTGGATGCAGGACGCGGTCTTTGCCGATCTGCCCGATCCCGGCTGCCCCGTGCGCCACGTCATGGTGCCGGGCGAGCCGATGCCGCTCGCCGCGGCCCGCAACCGGGCGGCCGAAACGGCGGCGTCGGACCTTCTGATCTTCCTCGACGTCGACTGCATCCCCTCACCGACCGTGGTCGAGGCCTATCGTGCGGCCGCCAAAGGGCAGGACGGCCTGTTTCTCGGTGAGGTCCTCTATCTTCCGGCCGGCGCGGCGGAGGCCGGGCTCGACTTCGCGCGGCTCGACGCGCTCGGCCGCGTCCACCCGTCCAAGCCCGCCGTGCCGAACCGGGGCGTGCGCCGCGAGCCGGATGCGGGCGAGCTCTGGGGCCTCTCCTTCGCGCTGCCCGCCGCGCGCTGGCACACGGTGGGCGGCATGGACGAGCGCTTCGTCGGCTATGGCGGCGAGGAGACGGACTTTGCCGTGCGCATGGCCGCCTCCGGCCTGCCGTTCTTCTGGACGGCGGGGGCGCGGTGCTATCATCAGCATCACCCGGTCCGGGTGCCCCCGCTCCACCACTTCGACCACATCCTGCGCAACGCCGCGCTGTTTCGCGAGCGGCATGGGCGCTGGTGCATGGACTACTGGCTCGGCCAGTTCCGCGACGCCGGGCTGATCGATTGGGGGGACGAGGCGATCCGTCTCCTGCGCGCTCCCTCGCCGGCCGAGATCGAGGCGTCCGGCGCGGGCGCGGCGGAGCGCCTCTTCTCCTGACCCGTCAGCGCCGGTGATCGAGCCGGGCGACGAGCCGGTCGCCCGCCCACTGCATGAGGCAGACGAGCACGACGAGGACGGCGACCACGGCCACCATGACCTCGGTCTGGAAGCGCTGGTAGCCGTAGCGGATGGCAAGGTCGCCGAGCCCGCCGGCGCCGATCGCGCCGGCCACCGCCGTTGCGCCGACCAGCGTGATCAGCGTCACGATGAAGCCCGCGACGAGGCCGGGCATCGCCTCCGACAGGAGGACGTGTCGCACGATCGTCCAGCGCCCGGCGCCCATGGCGCGCGCCGTCTCGACGAGGTTCGGGTCGACCTCGCGAAGGCTCACCTCGGCGATCCGCGCGTAATAGGGGATCGCGGCGATCGAGAGCGGCACGATCGCGGCATAGGTGCCGATCGACGTGCCGACGATGAGGCGCGTCAGCGGGATCAGCGCGACCAGGAGGATGATGAAGGGCACCGAGCGGAAGGCGTTGACGAAGCTGCCGAGGATGCGGTTCGTCCAGGGCTCCTCCAGGATGCCGCCCTTGGCGGTCACGGTGAGAAGGAGGCCGATCGGCAGGCCGACGAGGAGCGAGACGAGGCCGGAGGCCAGCGTCATCAGGATCGTCTCCCACGTCGCGCGGATGAGGAGGTCAGTCAGCGCGGACGACATGGCCGAGAAGCTCCGTGCGGATGGTGGACGAGGCAAGATGGGCGAGGATCGGCTCGAGATCGTCCGGCCGGGCCGGGGTCACGCCGACGAAGAGGCGCCCGACCGGAACGCCGCCGACCGGCTCGACACCGCCCGACAGGATGCGGGCCGAGGCGCCGAAACGGGTGCCAAGGTCCGACAGGAGCGGGGCGCTGGCGCCGGGTCCCCCGAGATCGATGCGGACCAGCGCCTCGCCGGCGCCGCCCGGCGCCAGCACGAGGCCCGGCGGCAGCGCGGCGGCGTCGAAGCCGAGGAGGCTCTTCGTGACGGCGGCCTGCGGGTCGGCGAAGACGCGCCACGTCTCGCCGGTTTCGGCGATTCGGCCGTTCTCGAGCACCACGACGCGTCCCGCGATGCGGCGCACGACGTCCATCTCGTGGGTGATGAGGAGGATGGTGAGGCCGAGGCGGCGGTTGATGTCGGCAAGAAGCGCCAAAATCTGCTCGGTGGTTTCCGGGTCGAGCGCCGAGGTCGCCTCGTCGGACAGGAGCATCGCCGGCTCGGGCGCCAGGGCTCGTGCGATGCCGACGCGCTGCTTCTGGCCGCCCGAGAGCTGCGCGGGATAGCGGTCCTCGCGGCCCTCGAGGCCGACGAGCTGCAGGAGGTCGCGCACGCGGGCCTGCCGCGCGCCCCGCGCCATGCCCGCGATGATGAGCGGCAGCTCGACATTCTCGGCCGCCGTGCGGTTGGCGAGGAGGTTGAAGTGCTGGAACACCATGCCGATGCGCCGCCGCACGGGCTTCAGCGCGCTTTCCCCCAGAGCCTGGATCTCGCGTCCCTCGATCGCGACCGTGCCGGCGTCCGGGCGCTCCAGCCCGTTGATGCAGCGGATGAGGGTCGACTTGCCGGCGCCGCTGCGGCCGATGATGCCGAGGATTTCGCCCGAGCCGACGGTGAGGTCGATGTCCGAGAGGGCGGTGTGGTCGCCGAAGCGCTTGCGCACGCCGGCGAGGCTGAGGATGGGGGCGGGAGAGGTCATGGGTGGGACATGCCGAAGGCCGACGCGGAAGGAAAGGCCTGCCGGCCGGATGAAAACGCATCCGGGCCCGCCTTCGGTGAAGGCGGGCCCTCTGGGCGAGACGAACAGGACGGGCGGCGGGCGCTTACCAGGCGGGCAGCGTCGTGCCCTTGTAGGCGTCGTTGAGCGCGGCCTTCACCGCATCGGTCTGGTAGGCCGCGACCAGCGTCTTCACCCAGGGCGCGTCCTTGTCGGCAGCGCGCACCGCGATGAAGTTGCGATAGGGATTGTTCTCCAGCGGCTCCTGCGCGATCCGCTCCCGAGCCGGATCGATGCCGCTCTTCAGCGCCCAGTCGGTGTTGACGACGCCCGCGTCGAGATCGTCGATCGAGCGGCCGACGATGCCGGCGTCGAGCTCGCGGATCTCGAGGTTCTTCGGGTTCTCCTCGACGTCGATCGCGGTGGCGAGGATGCCGGCCCCGTCGCGGAGCTTGAGGAGACCCTGCGCGGCGAGAAGGTTCAGCGCGCGGCCGGCGTTCGACGGATCGTTCGGGATGCCGATCGAGCCGCCGTCCGGAATCTCGGCGACGCTCTTGTGCTTGCGCGAGTAGAGGCCGATCGGCTGGACCAGCGTGTAGCCGACCGGCACGATGTCGTAGCCGTGCTGCTGCACCTGCGCGTCGAGATAGGGCTGGTGCTGGAAGGCGTTGGCCTGGAGCTCGCCGTTCGCCAGCGCCTCGTTGGGCTGGACATAGTCGGAAAAGGCGACGGTCTCGACGGTGAGCCCGGCCTTCGCCGCCTCCTGCGTAACGACCTGCCAGACCGCCTCGTCCTCGCCCGACATGATGCCGACCTTCACCGTCTCGGCCGCGGCGCCCGCGGCCGTGGCGGCCAGCATCGCGCCGGACATCAGGCCGAGGACCGTGCGGCGCGACAGGGCGGACAGGAAGGACGAGGGGCGACGCATCGGCGTATCTCCGGTTGAAATGGCACAGATCGCACTTGGGGGCGATCCGACGGAAGGACCCTAGCGTTTCGCGTTGCAGCACGAAAAGGATCGACTGCCTAAAAATCCGGCTTGGCGCGACAAATTCGACCATTCCGGTGGATTGAAGCGCCGCGCCGGTAGCGTGGCGGCCCCTCGACCGCCGTCAGCCCGGGAGGACCCGGTAGCGCAGATGCACCGCACCGCCCTCGATCGTTTCCGCCGACTGGAGCGACAACTGGGCCTTGCCCTTCAGTCCCTCCTTGCCGAAGGCGACGATGCCCTCGACCTCGGTGCCACCGTCGAGCGCGGGCGCCAGCACGACGCTGAACTCGTCGACGAGCCCGGCGGCGAAGAACGAGCCGTTGATCGCGGCTCCCCCCTCGACGAGGAGGCGCCGGACGCCGAACGCGTTCGACAGGACCTCCAGCGCCTTCTCCAGATCGACCTCAGGCCCGTCCGAGACGACGTAGCTGACGCCATCGGCGACGAGTTCGGCAAGATGGGCGTCGGACACGCCGTTGCCGAGAAGCACGACCACCGGATCGCCGCCGACGTCGGGGCCGCGGAAATGCAGCTTGCCCGCGGTGTCCGGCGCGATCGCCAGCGGGCGCTCATCCGCGCGGGGCGCACGGTGGATCGGGCGGGCCGGCTTGTCGAACGTCTCGGGCCGGTGCGGCTCACCCTTGGCCATCTCGGCCATCGTGGTGCGCCCGACGAGCCAGGCGTCGCCCTTCAGGGTCTCATGGATCGCCTCGTAGGCGCCGCTCCAGTCCTTTACCGCGCCGTCGGGGCTCTGCGTGTAGCGGCTCGGGTGCAGACGGCCGTCGATCGAGGACGTCATATGACAGACGACATGGGGGCGTTGGCTCATGGGACAGGCTCCTTCTTAAAAAAAGAGCCCCGCGTCGTCGGCCCGTCCCCGTTGCGCGCCGTCGTCAGGCGACGGTGGCGACCACGATCAGGGGAAGGGCGAAGGCCAAAAGGCCGAAGGCGATGCCGAGGCGGGGCGAGGGGGATGAACGGCGCATGGGGCGTCTCCGGTCCGTTGCGGGAAGGGAGCAGCCTCGGCGCGCGAGGTTAACGAAGGGTTACGACGGGATTTCCGGCCGAAAGCCGAGGACGAAGCGGGCCACCACCTCCGCCGGCATCTCGCAGGGGCGCAGGAGCGCCTCGCCGTCCGCCAGACGGTAGAGGTTGGCGCTGACGATGCCGCCGCCGCCCCGCTCCTCGCCGTAGAGCCAGATCCGGCGACCGTCGCCGGACCGATGCAGCGTGACGCCGAAGCGCCGCCCCTCGAACGAGCCTTCGCAATGGCCTTCCGGCCAGCCGTCGAGGCGCTCGGCGAGGATGCGGGGTTCGAGACACCCGGTCGCCATCGCTGGGGAGCCCGTCAGTGGCCGGCGTGCGCGTCGCCGCCGCTGCCGTCCGAGGCGGAGGACTGCTGGCTCTGCGTCAGGGTCTGCGTCGCGGCCGAGCCGGCGCCGGGCTGGGTTTCCACCGTGCCGTTGTCCTTGCAGGCACCGAGGCCGAGAACGGCGAGAAGCGCGGCGGCGGTGAGGGTCGGGCGAAGCGTCATCGATCGAAGTCTCCTTGCATTCGGACGCAACGCGCGAAAGCCGCGCCGGTTCGACAACGCGGCCCTTTCGCTGCCGGTCGATCAGGACGGCTCGTGATAGGGGCAGCCGTTGAACCGGGCGCGGAAGTCGGCCGAATGGCGGTAGGGCTCGCGGCGGGCCCGGTTGATGTTGCCGAGCGGCTGGTGATCCGCAATGCCGGTCCAGACCGAGAAGCGCATCTCCTCGTTGACCTTCTGCACGCGGGCGTCGTCCCAGCTGTCCTGCGCCTTGGCGCGGATGGTGCCGACGCGCTGGAAAGGCGCCTCGGTCTCGTCCCAGGCGACCGTCGCATCCTCGACCGGCTGCCGATCGAGATTGCGGCAGAGCTGGACGCGGAACTCCCATTCGGCGTCGAGACCGGCCATCTCGCGCCGCACTTCCTCGCGCACCGCATTGTCGCGGCCCTCGACCTCGATCTCCTGGCCGGTCAGCGCCGTCATCGCAGGCGCGACGGGTTTCAGGCTGAACTTGGCGATATGGTCGCCGTAGCGGAAGGGCGTCGTGGAATAGTAGGTCTCGCCGAGCGGCTCGACGTTCGGCGCGCCGCCGAGCGTGTTGACGGTCGGGCTCTCGATGCCGACCGTCTCCAGCGCCGTGCGCACGCCGCGCAGCACCTTCGAGGCGACCTTCTTGGTGCCTTCGATCCGGTCGGTCGTGGCGGCGAGGAGCTTGAGGCTGCCGAGGAACTGCTTGGCGCTCTCAGCCTGGAACACCGGCGCGTTGACCATCACGAAGTCCTGCGCCGACCCTTCCGAGCCGGGCAGCCGCTCGCCGGCAACGTCGAGCACCTTGATCGCGAGACCGCGTGGCAGGCTGATCGCGTCGGGCAGGATGTCGCCCGCATTGGTCGACATGCGCAGGAACACCTTGTGGGTGCCGGGCTTGGCGAAGAGACCCTGCGCCAGCTCGGGCGGCAAACCCTCGTCGATCCGCAGCTCGCCCTCCAGGATGCCGTGGGACTTCGCGTGCACGGAGCGAACGGCATGGCCGTAGTCTTCCGCGGTGCGCTCCAGGATCGTGTCGAACGTCTCCTTCAGGCCCTCGACGGTTTCGCTCTCGCCGGGATCGACGAACTCGACCTCCGGCCGGTAGAGTACAGCTTGCGCGATCATATCCTGCTCCATCTAGGTAGAACCGTTCAACATCGGGCGGACGGGAAAGGTTGCCGGCTGCGGACGCCGCTCGCCCTTGTGACCCCCTCGGCTTTCCGGCAAGAAGGAGCGATTGTTCCTCCGGTTCCGGTTTCCATGGCGCAGCAACCCTTTCCCGGCCGTCGCTTCGGCGCCTTCCTGTTCGACATGGACGGCACGATCCTGAATTCGATCGTGGCGGCCGAACGGGTGTGGGGGGCCTGGGCGCGCCGTCAGGGCATCGACGTCGACAGCTTCCTGCCGACGATCCACGGCATGCGGGCGATCGAGACGATGCGCCGCGTCGGCATTCCGGAGGCGGTACTGGAGGCGGAGATCGCCGGGCTGGTGCAGGCCGAGATCGACGACGTCGAGGGGATCGTCGAGATCGCGGGCGCGGCGATCTTCCTCAAGTCGCTGCCGCCGGAGCGCTGGACGATCGTCACCTCGGCGCCGCGCGCGCTCGCCGAGAAGCGGCTCGCCATCGCCGGCCTGCCGGTTCCCCCGCTGATAGTGACCGGCGAGGACGTGGCGAACGGCAAGCCGGCGCCCGACTGCTTCCTCCTCGGCGCCCGGAAGCTCGGCGTGCCGATCGAGGAGTGCCTCGTGTTCGAGGACGCCCCCGCCGGGATCCGGGCGGGCGAGGCGGCGGGTGCGACGGTGCTCGTGATCGACGCCACCCACAGCCACCGGCTCGATACGCCCCATCCGAGCGTATCTGGCTACGATGCGCTCGCCGTCTCGCAAGCCTCCGACGGGACGCTGGAGATCATCGCGAAGGGGTAGTTTCGCCCGCGCGGCGCTCATCCACGCGTTCGCCCCGCCCGTGAACCGGCCCGGACGGCCGGTTCACGGGCGGGGCGGCATGCGGCCTACCAGCAGGTAAAGCCGGCGTCGGCCTGCACCGTCGTGCCGGTCATCAGGCTGGAGGCGTCCGAGGCGAGGAAGTGGACCACGGAGGCGATCTCGTGCGGCTGGCCCATGCGGTGCATCGGCGTGTCGCGCAGCCACACGTCGATCATGCCATCGTTGCCCTCGCTGTAGCGCGTCATCTCCGTCTCGATATAGGTCGGCGCGACCGCGTTGACGCGCACGCCCCGGTCGGCCCATTCGGCGGCGAGCGACGACGTCAACTGGTGCACGGCGGCCTTGGAGGCGTTGTAGTAGGTCTGCTTCTGCGGCCGGTTGGAGATGAAGCCCGACATCGAGCCGATGTTGACGATCGCGCCGCCTCCGGCCTGCAGCATGTGCCGGCCGAAGGCGCGGTTGCACCAGAAGACGCCGTTGTAGTTGACGTCGTTGACCTTCAGCCAGCGCTCGTCCTCCGTATCCTCCGCCGCGACACCGGACATTCCGATGCCGGCATTGGCGACGAGGATGTGGACGCGCCCGTGCGCGGCGGCGATCCTCTCGGCGAAGGCCTCGACGTCGCGGGGCTTCGTCACGTCGAGGACGTGGGCTTCGGCCTCGAAGCCCTTGTCCTTGAGGGCTGCAAGGCCGGCGTCCGCGACGGCGCGGTCGATGTCGGCGATCACGATCCGCGCCCCGAACTCGGCCAGAGCTTCGGCGATCGACAGGCCGATGCCGCGCCCGCCGCCGGTGACGACGGCCGTGCGCCCGTCCAGACGGAACTTCTCCTGAAACATCGCGAGGTCTCCTCAAGCGTCGATGAAGGGGTGGCGGCCGGAGGCCGGGGCGCGCCGGTCCGCCGGCTTGGCGGACTCGTGGGCGCGCATCGCGGTCTTCCTCAGGCGACCATGAACCCGCCGTCGACCGGCATCGACAGGCCGTGGACCATGGCGGCGGCGTCCGACAGGAGGAACAGGATCACCTCGGCGATGTCGTCCGGCTCGGCAAAGCGGCCGAGCGGGATGCGGCCGAGCATCGCCGCGGCCTTGTCCGGGTCGCTCCAGGCCTTCACCGCCATCGGCGTCAAGGTCACGGTGGGATGGAGGCCGTTGACGCGGATGCCCTTTGGTCCGAGCTCCTTGGCCATGACCCGGGTCAGCCCGTCGAGCCCGGCCTTGGAGGCACAGTAGGCGGCGTGGTCGGGAATGCCGACGAACGAGGCGCAACTCGACACGTTGACGATCGCGCCGGGCCGTCCCGCGGCCACCCGTTCGCGCGCGTATTCCTGCGCGACGATCATCGGCGCGCGCGTGTTGACGGCGTGGAGGAGATCGAAGTTCTCGACGGAGACGTCGAGGAAGGATTCGAGCTCGGTCGTGCCGGCGCAATTGACGAGAAGGTCGGCGGGCAGCGCCTGCCGCGCCGCCGCGCGTGTCGCTTGCGCATCGGCGAGGTCGACGACGATCGTCTCGCAGCCCGTCTCGGCCTTGAGGGTTTCGAGATCGGCGCCGGAGCGGGTCAGCGCGACGACGCGGGCGCCGCGCCTTGCCAGCATCAGCGCGGTGGCGCGCCCGATGCCCTTGCCGGCGCCGGTGACGACGACGCGTTTGCCGGTGAAGTCGGCGCTCACAGCCGGCGCCCCGTCTCGCGGTCGAAGAGGTGGACGCGGCGCGTGTCGATCACGAACGACACCTCCTCGCCCGGCTGCGCGCCGATCCGGTCCTTGACCACGGCGTCGAGCGAATCCTTGCCGACCTTGGCGAAGACCTGCGTTTCCGAACCGGTCGGCTCCAGCACCGAGACGCGCGCGGGGACGCCGCCCGGTCCGATGTCGATGTGCTCGGGGCGGATGCCGTAGGTGACGGTGCGGCCGGGCTCGACGTGTCGTTCCCCGAGCGGCAGGCGGGCGCCGCCGTCGGCGGCGAAGACGGAGCCGTTCGGACCGGCCTCGATCCGACCGTGGACGAAGTTCATGGCGGGCGAGCCGATGAAGCCGGCGACGAACGTGTTGACCGGATTGTCGTAGAGGTCGAGCGGGGCGCCGATCTGTTCCACGCGCCCGTCGCGCATGACGACGATCTTGTCGGCCATAGTCATCGCCTCGATCTGGTCGTGCGTGACGTAGACGATCGTGGTCTTCAGCCGCTGGTGGAGTTCCTTGATCTCGACGCGCATGGCGACGCGCAGCTTGGCGTCGAGGTTGGAGAGGGGCTCGTCGAAGAGGAACACCTGCGGGTCGCGCACGATGGCGCGGCCCATGGCGACGCGCTGGCGCTGGCCGCCGGACAGCTCCTTCGGGTAGCGATCGAGATACTTTTCCAGATCGAGGATCGAGGCCGCCTTCCTCACCTTCTGCTCGATCTCGGATTTCGGCGCGCCCTTGATCTTGAGCGCGAATCCCATGTTCTCGGCGACCGTCTTGTGCGGGTAGAGCGCGTAGGACTGGAACACCATGGCGATGTCGCGGTCTTTCGGGGCGACGTCGTTGACGACGCGCCCGCCGATCGAGATCGTGCCGCCCGAAATCGGCTCCAGCCCGGCGATCATGCGGAGCAGCGTGGACTTGCCGCAGCCGGACGGGCCGACCAGCACCACGAACTGACCGTCGCCGACATCGACGTCGACGCCGTGCATGACCTGCACCTGGCCGTAGCGCTTGACGACGTTCTGGATGGTGACCTGTGCCATGGGGAACCTTGGGAAGTGAGGGGCGTGTCGGGCGAGCCGGGCGAGAAGCCCGCTCAGCCCTTCCAGACGATCAGCGCGCCGAGCGCGATCGCGATGACGTGGCAGACGGTGAGTGGGACCGCCTGCTCCAGGAAGCGCATCCAGAGGAGCTCCAGCGCGACGAAGAGGTAGATCCCGATGAAGAGCCGGTCGAACCAGTTGGTGGTGATCGGCAGGAAGCCGTGGCGCACCGCGGGTGGCTTCGTGCTGGCTTCCTCGTCTGCGGCGTCGAGGTCGACGGTCTTGTCCATGGCGTTACTCCTTCACCGCGCCGAAGGTGAGGCCGGCCACGATGTGGCGCTGCACGACGGCGAAAACGACGAGGGCGGGAATGAGGGTGATGATGGCGATCGAGGCCATCGTGCCCCATTCGGTGCCGGTGGTGGTGACGTATTCCGACAGGCCCGTGGTGATGGTGCGGGCGTTGAAGCTCGTCAGCGTGGCGGCCAGCAGGAACTCGTTCCAGGCGAAGACCCAGGTGAGGATCAAGGTGACGGCGAGACCCGGACGCGCGAGCGGAAAGATCACCTCGCGGATGACCTGCCAGGTCGAGGCGCCGTCGACGGTCGCCGCCTCGTCGAGCTCCTTCGGCAGCCCGTCGATGGTGGGCCGGAGGGTCCAGATCGCAAACGGCAGGTTGAAGGTGCAGTAGAGGAGGATCATGCCGATCCGCGTGTCGTAGAGCTTGAAGTCCCCGATCGCGAAGACCTGCGTGAACAGCAGGAAGAAGGGCAGGAGGAAGACCGCCGCCGGCGCCATGCGGTTGGTGATCGTCCAGAAGAAGATGTTCTCCTTGCCGCCCAGGTCGTATCGCGACAGCGCGTAGCAGGCCATGAAGGCGAGCGTCGTGCAGAGCACCGCGTTTCCGCTGGAGATGATGATCGAGTTGATCATGTAGCGGCGCAGCGTCTCGTTGCCGAGGACGTTGGCGTAGTTGTCCCAGAACACGGTGTCGAGGAGGACGCTCGGCGTCGTGAAGAGGTCCACCGCCGGCTTCACCGAGATCACGAACAGCCAGTAGATCGGGAAGAGGGTCAGGAAGGAGAGCGCGATCCACAGGAGGATCGAGACGAAGGGCCGCGACTGGCGCATCAGAACGTCCTCTTCTTGCGGGTGCGGGGGGCGACGAGGGCGACGTAGAGGATCCAGCACATCACGAGCGTGAGGTAGAGGACGATCACCGAGATCGCCGAGCCGTAGCCGTAGTCGGTCTTCGGGAACACGACCTTCCAGATGTGGAGGCCGATGTAGCGGGTGGCCGCGCCCGGGCCGCCGCCGGTCAGCATCCACACCTCGTCCACCGTGCGCAGCGCGTCCATCAGGCGGATGAAGACGGTGGCGAGGATCGCCGGGCGGATCATCGGCAGCGTGATGTGCCAGAACACCTGCCAGCGGCTGGCGCCGTCGATCTGGGCCTGCTCGAAGGGCTCCTTGGGCAAGGACACGAGGGCGGCGAGAAGCGTCAGCGTGACGAGCGGCGTCCAGTGCCAGATGTCCATGATGACGGTGAGGATGAAGGCGGCGCTGGCGTCGCGCCCGATGTTCAGCTCGTAGCCGAACCAGGCGTTGAGATAGTAGGGGATGATGCCGATCGAGGGCGTCGTGAGCAGGCGCCAGACCGAGCCGACGACGATCGGGGCGACGATCAGCGGCAGGGTGTGGATCGTGCGGAAGAAACCGCGCCCGGGGAACTCCTTCATGAAGAGCTGGGCGAGGAGGTAGCCGATGATGACTTCGGAGGCGACCGCGAAGAAGGCGAACTTCAGCGTGTACCAGATGGCGGTGAGGAACGCCTTGTCGAAGACGAGGCGGCGGAAGTTGTTGGCGCCGTTGAAGATCATGTCCGGGCTGGCGCCGAACGGGTTCCACTGGTGGAACGCGACGTAGAGCACGTAGACGAACGGCACGATGCCGAAGGTCGCCAGGATGACGATCGTCGGGGCGAGAAGCAGCCAGCCGACCTTGTTGGAACGCATGGGAACCATCCTCTCGAGGGGCTCGCGGTCGAGGATCCGGGCAAGGGGAAGGGCGCACGCCGAGGGGGCGTGCGGCGGCCCGCAGGCGGGCGCCCTGCTCGGTCGCGGTCGCTCCGGGGCGGCGAAAACAGCCCGCCCCGGAGGAGAGCGTCGGCGAGGCCGCCGGCGATGCCGGCGGCCTCGAGGCTTGCGGCCTACTTGCGGTAGCCGAGGCTCGTCAGTTCCTCTTCCGTTGCGGCAGCCATCTCGTCGAGGCCTTCGTCCGGTCCGACCTCGCCGGTCAGGATGCGGTAGAAGATCGGCGCGACGGTCTCGCGGACCTGCGCGTGGAACGGATACTTCGGCGCGCCGGCGAACAGCTTCCCGTCGTTCTTCAGCATCGTGTAGTAGCCGCCGAGCGTCGTATCCATCTCCTTCACCTTCGGGTCGTCGTAGGTGGCGGTGTTGGTGATGCGCGGCGCGGCGACGGCCCAGTCGGGTTGCACCGAGTTCTGGCCGATGTACTGGAGGAAGAGGAGCGCGGCGTCCTGGTTCTTGGCCGTGACCGGCACGCCGAAGGCGCCGCCATCGTAGTAGCCGATATATCCCTTGCCCGATTCCGCGTCCGCCATGACGCCGTCCGACAGCGGGGGCAGCGCGATGCCGACCTTGCCGACGACCTTCGACTTCGACTGGTCGGACGCGATCCAGGCGGCGTTCTCGCCGTAGACGAGGCCTTGCGCCGCGCGGCCGGCGGCAAAGGTCGTGGCGACCTCGGACCAGGTGGAGGCGGCCGATTCCGGCGGCGCGATGTCGCGCAGGTGCAGGAAGTACTTCAGCGCGGCCTTGGCCTTGTCGCTGTTCATCGTGCCGCCGTGCTCGACGGTGGCGCCGTAGTTGTCGTCGGCGTTGATGCCCCAGTTGTAGACGCCGAAGGTCGGTGCGACGGACTCGACATATTCATACCAGGAGGCGGGGTGGCCGGTATGGGCCTGGCTCGTCGTGCCCCAGAGCTGCCCGCCGTTCTCCTTGCCGTATTCGGTGAAGAACTCGGCGATCTCCGTGTAGTCCTCGTGCGTCTTCGCCGGCGCGAGGTCCTTGCCGGTCTTTGCCTTGAAGGCCTCCTTGATCTTCGGATCGTCGAAGAGGTCCTTGCGGTAGAGGTAGACCTTGATGAAAGCCTCCATCGGCACGCCGAAGAGGTCGTTGTCGGTGCCGCGGAAATAGTCGGCGAAGGTGGTGAAGTTCTTCTCGTCGAACTCGGGCGCCTTGAGGTCCGGCTTGTCGGCGAGCGTCTTGGTGATGTCGGTCAGGAAGTTGCGCTGCAGGTAGGCGTAGACGATGTCCTGCTCGATATAGACCATGTCATAGATGCCGGTCTTGGCCTCCATGTCCTTGATGGCCTTGTCGTACATCTGGTCCCACGAGGTGGTTTCCAGCTCGACCTTGATGCCGGTCTTCTCCTCGAACTGCTTGGCGAGCACGTCCTTGACGTAGTTCGACGGCGGCGTGCTCTCGGTCACGCCGTGCAGGGTCACGCCCTTGAACTTGGCGCCCGCGTCGGACCAGAAGTCCGCATGCGCAGCGGACAGGCCGCCGACGAGGCCGATCGTCAGGGCGATCAGGCTGGTGCTGAGGTTTCGCTTCATGAGTTTCGTTCCTCCCGAAGGTCCGCCTTGTCCGGCGGCGCGTTGCTGCCGCCCTTGTTGGCCGGGCGGTTTGTCCTCTGGAAAAGCGGGCCGTCGGTCCGCCGGACACGGCGGGCGGGAAGGCCGTGCCCTCATGCCTAGACCATCACGCGGCCCTGCACAACATTTGTTGCGTGTTCTGTCATATTATGTTGCAACAAGCACAAGAAACGCTGCATCGATGAGTTGCTCATAACCCAAGGGATTGCTTGTCTTCTCGCGAATGCACAATAACATTGTGCTGCACCGCGAATTCGTTGCTTTGCGTCGCAACACGATCCGCCGCTTGACAAATCAAGGTTGCGCAGATTTTGTTGCGCAATTCAACAATAAGGGAGGGCGCGATGAAGCGGCTGGGGATCCATTCGTTCGTGTGGACGGGCGGCGGAACGCAGGACGAGTTGGAGCGCGCGCTTGATCGCTCGGCCGAGTGCGGCTACCGCCTCATAGAATTCGCCTACCTGCGCCCCGAGAAGTTCGACCTCGACCGGCTGGGCGAAAAGGCGCGCTCGCTCGACATCGAGATCGCCGTAACCATGGGCCTGCCGCTCGCGGCCGACGTGTCGAGCACCGACGAGAGCGTGGTGAAGGCGGGTGAGGCGCTGCTCGCCGACGCCGTGAAGGCGGTGCGCGACGTCGGCGGCAAGACGCTCGGCGGCATCCTCTACTCCGCCCACACGAAATACGGCGCGATGCCAACCGAGCGCGGCCGCCAGAACGCGATCGCGGCCATCGCCAAGACCGCCGACATCGCGAAGGACGCCGGCGTCGATCTCGTGCTCGAGGTCGTCAACCGCTTCGAGAGCAACGTCCTCAACACCACCGCGCAGGGGCTCGACTTCATCGAGAAGACCGGCTCGGACCACGTCCGGCTCCATCTCGACACGTTCCACATGAACATCGAGGAGGCGAACCCGGCCGCCGCCCTGCGCCTTGCCGGCGACAAGCTCGGCTACTTCCACATCGGCGAGAGCAACCGCGGCTATCTCGGCGACGGCATGATCGACTTCGAGCTGATCTTCGACGCGCTGCTCGATATCGACTACGCACGCAACATCACGTTCGAGTCCTTCTCCTCCGCCGTGGTGGACGAGGCGCTGTCGCTCGCCTGCGCGATCTGGCGCGACACCTGGACCGACAACATGCCGCTCGCCCGCCATGCCAAGACCTTCATCGAGCTGAAGCAGGACGAAGCCAAGCGCCGCCGCGCCACCAACGCGCGGCCGTAAGCCGACGGGAGCGCCCGTGTCGCACGCCGCGTCCCTCGATCCTGCACTGCGCCGCGTCCGGCAGGGCAGCGAGATGGCGGCGCTGCGTGCGCTGCACCGCTTCGGGCGGCTGAGCCGGGCGGATCTGGCGCGCGTCCTCGGGCTCAACCGCTCCTCGTCCGGCCACATCGTCGCCGCGCTCACCGCCGAGGGGCTGGTGCGCGAGGTGGCGGACGCGCCGGACGGGGCGGAGCGCGCGGCCAAGGGCCGGGCAGGGCGGCCGGGCATTCTCCTCGAACTCCAGCCGGACGCCGTGTTCTTTGCCGGCGTCGAGATCGGCGTCGAGCACATCAGCTTCGTCGCGATTGACCTGTCGGGCACGATCGTCGCGCAGCGCATCGCGGCCTTCGACGCGCCGGCGGCCGGGCTCGACGACGCGTTCGAGACCGCCGCGCATCTGGCCGCCGACGCGCTGCCGTCGGACGGCTGGGCGCGCTGCGAAGGGTTCGGCATCGCCGTCCCGGCGCAGATGGAGCGCGGCGGGCGCGTGCGGGTCGCGCCGCTTCTGGGCTGGCGCGACGTCCATCCCGCCGCACTCATGCGCGCCCATCTGCCGGGCAAGGTGCCGGTGGCCGCCGAGAACGATGCCAACGCGTTCGCGATCGGCGACGCCTACGGACGCGATGCTGCGCGGCCCGGGGTCACGCTGGCGCTGGTGCTGGAAACGGGCGTCGGCGGCGGCATTCTCGTCGACGGCGCGCTGTTCCGGGGCGGCCACGGGCTTGCCGGCGAGATCGGCCACCTTCTCGTGCCGGCGGGCGACGGCGCGCTGCGGCGGCTGGAGGAACTCGTCGGGCTGGAAGGGGTCCTCTCCGCCTGGCGCGCCAGCGCGCCCGACGGGGCGGCGACGCTGGAGGCGTTCCTCGGCGAGGTAAAGGACCGCGCGCCGGGCGCCGTCGCGATCGCGGAAGGATGGGCGCGCGCGCTCGCCTTCGGCCTGTCGCAGGGCTGCCGGCTCGTCGACCCCGACCAGATCGTGCTCGGCGGCTCACTGGCCGCGCTCTATCCCTTGGTCGGCGCGCGTGTCGCCGCGCACTGGGCACGCATCCAGGACCCCGGCTTCCCCATGCCCGGCATCGTCGTCAATGCCGATCCGACCTTCGGGGCGGCCTTCGGCGCGGCCTGCATCCTTCACCAGCGGTTCCTGGCGGCCGACGCCGAACCGGCTCATATCTGACGGGAGACCAAACGCCATGCTGGATCGGTTTCGACTGGACGGAAAGGTCGCCCTCGTCACGGGCGGCAACCGGGGCATCGGGCTCGCCATCGCCAAAGCGCTTGGGCATGCCGGGGCGCGCTGCCTCGTCACCGCCCGGCGCGACAACCCCGACGGCGAGGCGGAGCTTCGCGTCTCGGGCACCGAGTTCGACGTGGCACGCGGCGACGTGCGCGACCCCGACATGCCGGCGCGCGCGCTCGCGCAGTGCATCGAGCGCTTCGGACGCATCGACATCCTCGTCAACAATGCCGGCGTCGCCTCGCACGGCCAGACCGAAAATTTCGACGACGAGCGGCTGGAGTTGATCCTCTCCACCAACGTCGCGTCCGTCTTCCGCTTTTGCCGGGAGGCGCTGCCGCACCTGAAGGCCGCGGGCGAGGGCGTCATCCTCAACGTCGGATCGGTATCCGGCTTTATCTCCAACATTCCGCAGAACCAAGCGGCCTACAACGCGTCGAAGGCCGCGGTGCACATGCTGACGAAATCGCTCGCCAGCGAGTTCGCGCCGGACGGCGTGCGCGTCAATGCGGTGGCGCCCGGCTACATCGACACGGACATGACACGCGGCGGCTTCGACAACCCGGACTGGGACCCGGTCTGGCGGCGGATGACGCCGATGGGTCGCTATGGCCAGCCGGAGGAGGTCGCGGCCTGCGCCCTGTTCCTCTGCTCGCCCGCCGCAAGCTACGTGACCGGCGCCGTGCTGCCGGTCGACGGCGGCTATCTCACTCGCTGACCGACGCGTCACCCGCTGAACAACGGGCACCCGCTGACGAATTTTCAAAGGGAGGAACCATCGACATGGCAGAGAAACTGGCGGGCAAGGTCGCGGCCGTCACGGGCGGCGCCTCGGGCATCGGCCTCGAATGCGCCCGCATCATGCTGGCGAACGGGGCGCGCGTCTTCATCGTCGACAACAACGACGAGCGCCTTGACAAGGCGGTCGCCGATCTCGGCGCGGGCGCGAGCGCGCTGAAAGTGGACATCACCGATGCCGCGAGCACCGGCACGATGCTGCCGCGCATCCTGGAGGAGGCCGGCCAGCTCGACATCTTCCACGCCAATGCCGGCTCCTACATCGGCGGCGACCTCGTGGACGGCAACGCCGACGCGTTCGACCGGATGCTGAACCTCAACGTCAACGCCGTGTTCCGCGGCGTCCATGCCGTGCTGCCGCACATGATCGGCCGCGGCACCGGCGACGTGATCGTGACGAGCTCGGTCGCTGGCCATCAGGCGATCCCCTGGGAGCCGGTCTATACCGCCTCCAAGCACGCGGTGCAGGCCTTCACCCATGCCGTGCGCCGGCAGGTGGCCAAGCACGGCGTGCGCGTCGGTGCGATCGCGCCGGGACCGGTGGTGACGCCCCTCGTCCAGGACTGGCCGGCCGAGAACCTGAAGCGGGCGATCGAGAACGGCGCGCTGTTCCAGCCGGTGGAGGTCGCTGAGGCCGTCCTCTTCATGCTGACGCGCCCGCGCAACACGGTGGTGCGCGACCTTGTGCTCCTGCCGCAGAACTTCGACATCTGAGACGGCCCTCCGCCGCTTGAAACCTCCGCACCGAGCCGCCATGTCGCGGCTCGGTTTGCAGCGGCAGAGGGACACGGCATGACGGCGGATACGGCAACGGGCGAGACGACGAAGAGCTTCGAGGCGGACGTCGCCCGGCTCCTGCACCTGATGGTGCACTCGGTCTATTCCGACAAGGACGTGTTCCTGCGCGAGCTCGTCTCCAACGCCGCCGACGCCTGCGAGAAGCTGCGGTTCGAGGCGATTGCCGCGCCTGAACTGCTCGGCGCGGGCGGCGAGCCGCTGATCACCCTGACGATCGACCCCGCGGCCCGCACGCTCACCGTCGAGGACAACGGCATCGGCATGAGCCAGGCCGAGATGACCGAAGCGCTCGGCACCATCGCGCGCTCCGGCACACGCGCCTTCATGGACCGGATGGCGGAGGAGGCGAAGGGCGGCGAAAGCCGGCTCATTGGCCAGTTCGGCGTCGGCTTCTATTCCGCCTTCATGGTGGCGGACCGGGTGGACGTCGTCTCGCGCCGCGCAGGCGGCGACACGGCGGCGCGCTGGAGTTCGGACGGCCTCGGCACCTTCACGGTCGGCGCCGCCGATCCGGCCGAGGCGCCGCCGCGCGGCACCCGCGTCACGCTCCACGTCAAGGAGGACGCCGGAACCTACCTCGAGCCTCACGTCATCGAAGAGACCGTGCGCGCCCAGTCCGGCCACGTGCCGGTGCCGATCGCGTTGAAGACCGCACCCGACGCCGAAGCGCGGCGCATCGCCGACGGCGCGGCGCTGTGGACGAAGCCGAGGTCCGAGATCTCGACCGACGACTACGCCGACGCCTATCGCACGCTCGCCGGCCAGTTCGACGAGCCGGCGCTGACGCTGCACTATCGCGCCGAGGGTCTGCACGAATACACGGTCCTCGCCTTCGTGCCGGGATCCAAGCCCTTCGACCTCTTCGACCCCGAGCGCGCCGGCCGCATGAAGCTCTACGTGCGGCGCGTCTTCATCACCGACGAGACCGAGATCCTGCCGCGCTGGCTGCGCTTCGTGCGGGGCCTCGTGGATTCGGCCGACCTGCCGCTCAACGTCTCGCGCGAGATGATCCAGGAAAGCCGGGTGCTCGCGGCGATCCGCAAGGGCGTGACCAGCCGCGTCCTGACCGAGATGGGCAAGCTTACTGAGGGCGACCCGGACCGCTACGCCGGCGTCTGGGAGAATTTCGGCGCCGTCCTGAAGGAAGGCCTCTACGAGGACGAGGATCGGCGCGCCGCCCTTCTCGGCCTCGCCCGCTTCCACACCACGACGGGCGGAACCGCTTGGCGCAGCCTCAAGGATGTCGTCGCCGACATGAAGGAGGGGCAGGCGGCGATCTACTACGCCGTCGGCACGGATGCCGAGCGGCTGAAGGCGTCGCCGCAGCTCGAGGGCTTTGCCGCGCGCGGCATCGAGGTGCTTCTCCTGACCGATCAGGTCGACGGATTCTGGACCTCGATGGTCCCCGAGTTCGAGGGCAAGCCGCTGCGCTCGGTGACGCAGGGGCTTGCCGATCTCGGCGCCGTGCCGCTCCGGGAGGGCGCCGAGCCCGCCTCCGCCGAGGCCGTGCCGGAGGTCGAGGGCTTCATCGCCTATCTGAAGGAGACGCTCGGGGAGGACGTCGCGGACGTGCGCGCCAGCGAGCGCCTGACCGACAGCGCCGTCTGCCTCGTGGCCAACGATCGCGGCATGGACCGTCAGCTGGAGCGTCTCCTGGCGAGCGCCGGCCGGCTCGGCGGCGCGGCCGCAAAGCCCATCCTCGAGGTCAATCCGCGCCACGATCTCGTCGCGCGGCTGGCGCGGCTCGATGCGGGCGACGCTGCGCTGCGCGAGGACGCCGCGCGCCTTCTTCTCGACGAGGCGCGCGTCGCCGACGGCGAGGCGCCGTCCGACCCCCGGGCCTTTGCCGCGCGCCTCGGCCGCGTGCTGGCTCGCGCGCTCGGCTGAGGCTCGGCCCGGCGCCCAACGCGCCGGGGTTGAACGCTGCGTCAGGCGGCCACCTGCTGGCTTGCGTGCGGTGCAGCCCGTAAGGATGGGGGACCTTCGTTCCACCCGTTCCGAAAGGCTGCCCCTCGTGCTTCTCGGCCTCTTCGTGCTTCTCGCCTGCCAGCTGGCCGGCGAGACGGTCGTCCGCCTTCTCGGCCTGCCGGTGCCGGGCCCAGTGCTCGGCATCGTCTTCCTGCTCGGCATCCTCGCGGTCACCGAGCGACGCCGAGCGGTCGGCGTGGCGTCGGCGGAGGCGCCGGTCGGCCGGGTCGCCGACGGGCTTCTCGCCCATCTCGGCCTCCTCTTCGTGCCGGCGGGCGTCGGCATCGCGCGCTCGCCCGATCTCCTCCTTGCCAACGGGCCGGGCGTGCTGGCCGCCCTCGTCCTGTCGACGGTCCTGACGCTTCTCGTCACCGTCGGTGTCTTCCGTCTCGTCCGCCGCCGGCGGGAAGGCGGCGCGGCATGAGCGGCGGGGCGTCCCTCTTCGAGCTTTGGGTCTATCTCTCCGCGAGCCCGCTTCTCTGGCTGACGCTGACCATCGGCGTCTTCCTCGCCGCCCGCGCCGTGGCACGGGCGAGCGGCGACCATCCGCTGGTCAACCCAATCCTCCTGTCGATCGCGGTCCTCGTCGCGCTCCTCGCGGCGACCGATACGCCCTACGCCACCTATTTCTCCGGCGCCCAGTTCGTCCATTTCATGCTGGGGCCGGCGACCGTCGCGCTCGCCGTGCCGCTCTGGCGCAACCGCGCGCTAGTGCGCTCGATGCTGGGGCCGGTGCTCCTTGCGCTTCCCGCGGGCGCGCTGGCCGCCACCGGCTCGGCCGTCGGGCTCGGGCTCCTCTTCGGCGTGCCCGAGCCGCTGCTCCTCGCGCTCGCGCCCAAGTCCGTCACCGCCGGCATCGCCATGGGCATCGCCGGCGAGATCGGCGGCGACCCGGCGCTGACCGCCGTCTTCGTGATCGCCACCGGCATCATCGGCGCGATCCTCGTCACGCCCCTGATGAACGCGCTCGGCATCCGCGATTATGCCGCGCGCGGCTTTGCCGCAGGCCTCGCCTCGCACGGCATCGGCACCGCGCGCGCCTTCCAGGTGGACGGCGTGGCCGGTACCTTCGCCGGGCTCGCCATGGCGCTGAACGGGCTCCTGACGGCGCTGATCGTTCCGATCGTGGTCGGGCTTCTCGGCTGATGCGGCTCAGCCGCGCCGCTCCAGGCTGAACTCGACGGCGGCGTGCGGGCGCAGCGGCAGGCGCTGTGCGTAAAGGCGCGAGGGCGCGTCCTCGCGCTGCACGATCGCGGCGTCCGCGCGTCCGACGGCCTCGCGGATCAGCCCCTCCGCCTCGCTCCAAGACCCGGCCAGGACGGCAAAGAGGCGGGTGCCGTGGCGCGGCTCGCGGTCGCGCGCCTCCGGCTCCACGGCACCGACGAACAGGGATGGGGAATCAGGCATGTCACCTCCAGTCCCCGGGAAGGATGGAGCATCGTTGGGCGGCTGACAGCCTGCCTCGTTTCGGTCCCTGTCGAAGTTAAACTAGTTAATGGACGAACGATCCCCAATCCATTCGGAAGGGCCTGTTCCGGAGGACTGGTCTTGGTCGCTTATCTCATCCGCAAACTGCAGAACTTCGCGCCGCTGTCCGACGAGGAGCGCTTGGCGCTGCAGGATCTCGCCGGCCGGCGGCTTCGCGTTCTCAACAGTCGTGACGACATCATCGAGCAGGGGCAGAAGCCGGGCTTCGTCAATCTCATGCTCGAGGGCTTCGCCTGCCGCTACAAGATCCTGCCGGACGGGCGGCGGCAGATCCTGTCCTTCTTCATTCCCGGCGACCTCTGCGACCTTCACAACGACGTGCTCGGCGTCATGGACCATTCGATCGGCGCCATCTCGCCGCTGCGCATCGCGCAGATCGCGGCGGACGAGATCGAAGTTTTGATGACGCGCTTTCCGCGCCTGCGCCGCGCCTTCTGGTGGAACGAACTGGTGGGCGAGGCGACGACGCGCGAATGGCTGACCAATCTCGGCCAGCGTACGGGCTCGGAACGTGTCGCCCATCTCCTCTGCGAGACCTTCGTGCGCATGCGCTCGATCGGCCTCGTGGACGAGACCGGGGCCTGCCCCTTCCCGATCACGCAGGCCGACCTGTCGGATGCGCTCGGCATCTCGATCGTCCACACCAACCGCATGCTGCAGGACCTGCGCGCCGAAGGGCTGATCGTCCTGAAAGGGCGCTCGCTGCAGGTCGACGACCTCGGCGCGCTGATGCGGCTCGCCAATTTCGAGCCGAGCTACCTGCACCTGCGCCGCCCCGGCGCGGACGAGGTCGGCCACGGAACCGAAGCGGACCGCGAGGCGCTCGCCTGACGGGCGCGCTGGCCGGCGAGACTCAGGCCGGTGGCGCCGTGAGGTGGATGCCCTCGGAGCGGAAGCGGCCGAGCAGCGTGAAGAGGATCGCGCTGCGCGTGCCGTAGACCTGCCGCGGCCCGCCGACGAAGGCGAAGGACTTGAAGGTCACCTTGCCGTCGTCGATCCCGTCGATGAAGACCGAGGGCGCGGGCTCGGCCAGCACCGCCTCGTGCCCGGCATAGGTTTCGAGGATCGCCCCGCGCACCGCCGCGACGTCGGCGTCGATCGGCACGGAAAACATGATCTGGATGCGCCCGAGCGGGTCCGCCAGCGTCATGTTGCGGATGGATTTCGTCACCAGCTCGGAATTCGGCACGATCAGGGTCGAGCGGTCGGCGATCTGGATCTCGGTGGAGCGCACGCTGATGCGCTTCACGTCGCCCTCGTCGGTGCCGATGCGCACCGTGTCGCCGATCTTCACCGGGCGCTCGGCGAGAAGGATCAGGCCCGACACGAAGTTCTGCGTGATCGCCTGGAGGCCGAAACCGATACCGACCGAGAGGGCCGAGACGACCAGCGCGATGCGCTCGACGCCGATGCCGAGCGTCGTGATCGCCCAGAATCCGGCGAGCAGGATGCCGGCATAGGTGACGATCGTCGACACCGAGTTGCGCGCGCCAGGGTCGAGATCTGTCGCCGGCAGGTAGCGCTCCTCCAGCCAGTGGCGCACGACGCGCATCAGGCCGATGCCGACCGCCAGCACCACGGCAGCCTTCAGGATCGCGCCCGGCACGATGGTGAAGCCGCCGATCTGGATCTCGGCCGAGGAGCCGATCTGGTAGAACAGGGAACTCGCACCCGGCCCCAGCGGCCCCGACAGGAGAAGCGCCGCCCACACGAGGATGGCGATGCGCAGGAGCGCCGACAGGAGGACGCCGAGCTGCCCGACCTGCGCGCGCCGGAGGCCGAGCCCCGTGTGGAGCGAGCGCCCGAGCCGGCTGTCGCCCGACAGGAACGTGGTGCAGAGGTCGTCCACCACGACGAGGAGCAGGAAGGCGCTGGCGGAGACGACGGCGGTCCAGATCACCTGGCGCGTCAGGAAGAGGGCAAGGTTCACGTAGCCCTGGAGCGCGGCGACGAGGCTCGCCGCGACGCAGGCCCAGGCGAGGAGCGTCGCGATCGTCACGAGCGTCGTGCGCGCGCTCGGCTGGCGGCTGGCGGCGTCGGGGTGGGCGCGGCGGATGCGCCCGAGGGTGACGAGGACGGAGACGATCAGCGCGCCGTAGACGACGGCGACGACGTAGTTGATGACGATCGCCGCCGGCTGGCTGACGCCCACGGCCCGCCCGCCCTCCACCAGGAGGACGCCGAGGAAGGTGAGGACGGCGGCGAGCGTCGGGAAGGGGCGCAGGCGCTGCACGGCCGTCTCGTCGAGGGGCAGGAGCCGCCAGGACGGCTGGCCGACGAGGAGAAGCCCGGCGCCGAGCGACAGGACGAAGGCACCGAGCGCCGCGGTCTGGGCGAGGCTCTCGGCGAGCGGGCGCACCGTGCGTGTCAGGACGCCGGCCCAGCCGAGCCCGAAGAAGAAGACCGAGACGCCGAGCGCGGCGGTGAGCGTGCCCACCACCACGAACCACAGCGCCAGCGCCGAACGGCGGGCGCGCGTGCTCGGCACCTGTTCGGAGGCGACGCGCCGCCCGACCTCGCGCAGGCGTCGGCGCAGCGGCAGGGCGAGCACGAGGGCGAGCGCCAGCGAGCCGGCCACCGCCGCGATGCGCGTCAGGGGGCCCGTCTGCGGGATCTGGTTGCGCCAGTCGCGCGCGAAGTCGCGGGCTCTGGCGAGATCGTCAGGCAGGCGGTTCGCGACCTGGGTCCACAGGAGCGGCGAGAGCGGGGAGGCGACCTCCTTGAACGTGTCGCGGCTGAAGGCCTCGTTGATCTCGCGGATCATCCGGTCGATCGTTTCCTTGGCGTCGGCGCCGACGAGGCGCCCGCGCTTGATCGCTGAATCGATGTCGCCGCGCTGGGCGGCCAGCTGGTCGCGCTGCGCCTTGACGTCGGGCGCCTCGGTGTCGTTCGCCTCGCCAAGTTCTGTGATGCGCGCGTCGATCGCGGCGAGCTGCGGCTCGAGGAGGCCCACCGCCTCGTTGGCCGCCGATCCCACCGCCATGGCGCGGTCGCGAAGCTCCGCCTTCTGGTCGACCGTGGTGTCGCCGTCGGCCGCCTGGCGGATCGCGGCGAGATCGTTCGCCTGCGTGTCGACGGCGGCGATCGTCTCCTGCGCGGCGCCCGCGTCCTGCGCGAGAGCGACCGGCATGCCGGCGCCGACGAGACACAACAGGAGGGCGAGGCCGGCGATGAGCCTCTGGATCGATCGGATCATGGTCGTGTCGCATCGGCGCAAGGCGCGCCGTCCCCTCGAAGTCCGGTTCACGGGCGGCCGCCCCATCCCCTTGGCGCGGCCGCCCGGCAAGAAGGCGGGTTCTGATCCGATCCGATGGGCCGAAATGTGGCTGCCTTCGATGATTTGCCGGCACGCGGCCGCTCGACAAACCGCCGCCTCGCGCCACTTGGCCCCTCATGAACCGCGACAAGGACATTCTTTGGCTGCGCGACGAGCTGACTCGCCGCTTCGATCTGGTTCTTCGGCCTTCCGCCGAGGAGATCGAGCGTTTTCGCGAGGAGGTTGCGCGTCTGGCCGCTGTCGTCGGTGACCGCGAGGTCGCCGAGCGCTCCGCTGCGCGCCGGATCTTCCTGATGCAGGCCGGCAGCGCCGACATGCAGCCGGCCGAAGGCCTTCGCAGCGCCGCCTGAGGCGGCTTTCGTTCAGTCGTGATCGTGCGGGTGCGGGGCGCCCTTCGCCGTCGCTCTGCCGGCGTCGGGGATCAGCACCAGTTCGCCGTGCCGGACCGAGCGTTCGGCGATCACATGGTCCGCAAAGTGCCGCACCGCGCCGATCTCGCCCTTCAGCACCGACACCTCCATGCAGGTTCCCTGGTCGAGATGGACGTGAAGGCTGGAGACCGACAGGTCGTGGTGGTCGTGATGGGCGTGGGTCAGACGGCGCGACAGGTCGCGCGCGGCGTGGTCGTAGACATAGACGAGCGCCGCGACGCAGCCGCCTTCGCCGATGTCCGCGCGGGCGCGCGACAGGCCGGCGCGGGCAAGGTCCCGGATCGCCTCGGAGCGGTTGGCATAGCCGCGCTCGGTCATCAC
This sequence comes from Aureimonas phyllosphaerae, assembly GCF_047943035.1. Taxonomy (NCBI): domain Bacteria; kingdom Pseudomonadati; phylum Pseudomonadota; class Alphaproteobacteria; order Hyphomicrobiales; family Aurantimonadaceae; genus Aureimonas; species Aureimonas phyllosphaerae. The sequence goes on from NZ_CP181348.1 coordinate 926,993, forward strand.
CGCGTCGATATCGGCCATCAGTTCGTCGTCCAGCGTCACCGTCACGCGCTGCATGAGAGGGCTCCTGTTCCGTCCATCGCTCAGCCCGGCTTCTAGCGGGAACCGCGAGCGGATGCGACCGCCGGTCCGCGAGTATGATGATTTCCCATAGACTGCATACCGGTGCTCCCCTAGTGTCGCGGCGATTCGACGATCGCTTGTCCCGGAGTTCCCGTGTTCCCAAACGTCCTGCGTGCCGGCCTCGTGCTCCTGTGCTTCGGGGCGCCAGCCCTTGCCGCGCCGAAGACCGACCTCGTGCTGGCGATCGGCGGCGAACCGGAGACCGGCTTCGACCCGCTGCTCGGCTGGGGCGCCTACGGCCATCCCCTGTTCCAGTCGACGCTCCTGACGCGCGGTCCGGACCTTGAGACGGAAGGCGATCTCGCGACGGCGTGGACGCTCTCGGACGATCGCCTGACCTGGACCGTCACGATCCGGCCCGACGCCGTCTTTTCCGACGGCACGAAGCTCACCGCCCGCGATGTCGCCTTCACCTACCTGAAGGGTCGCGACACGGCGGGCGCGCTCGACCTGTCGGTGCTGGACGGGGCCGAGGCGCTGGACGACACGACCGTCCGCCTGCGTCTCCGGAAGCCCTGGATCACCTTCACCGAGACCTTCTTCTCGCTCGGCATCGTGCCCGCCGCCTCCTACGGGCCGGACTACGGGCGCCGTCCCGTCGGCTCGGGTCCCTACCGCTTCCTGTCATGGCAGCCCGGCGAACAGCTGATCGTCGAGCGCAACCCGAACTACTACGGCCGAGCTCCCGCCTTCGTGCGCGTCACCTTCCTGTTCACCGGCGACGACGCGGGGCTGGCGGCCGCGCGCGGCGGCGCGGTCGACATGGTGTCGGTGCCCGCGCCGCTCGCCGATGCGCTGCCGGACGGCTTTCGCGCCCTTCCCGTGCGCACCGTCGACAATCGTGGCCTCAGCCTGCCATTCCCGCCGGACGAGGGACGCACCACGCCGAACGGCGCGCGGATCGGCAATGCGGTGACCGCTGATCCCGCGATCCGCCACGCGATCAATCTCGGGCTCGACCGGCAGGCGGTGGTGGACGTCGCCCTCAACGGCCATGGCACGCCGGCCTTCGGCCCGGCGGACGGGCTGCCCTGGGCGGGCGAGGGCGAGACCGTCGCCACCGATCTCGACGCCGCGCGGCGGCTCCTCGATGCGGCCGGCTGGGCGCCTGGTGCGGACGGCGTCCGCGTGAAGAACGGGGTGCGCGCCGCGTTTCCGGTCAACTACCCGGCCGCCGACGCGACGCGGCAGGCACTGGCCGAGACGGTGGCCGCGCTGCTCCGTCCGCTCGGGATCGAGGCGACCCCCAAAGGCTCGTCCTGGGACGCGATCGGGCGCGTGATGCATGCCGAGCCGGTGATCTTCGGCTTCGGCAGCCATTCGCCCTATCAGCTCTACAGCCTCTACCAATCGACGCTGGCGGGCGTGGAGTACCAGAACCCGACCTTCTACGGGAACGCCCGCGTCGACGACCTGTTCGCCGAGGCGCAGGGGGCGCCGAGCCTCGAGGCCTCCTATCCCCTCTGGGCGAAGGCCGCCTTCGACGGGCAGACGGGCTACGGCACGCGCGGCGACGCGGCCTGGGCCTGGCTCGTCAATCTCGACCACGTCTACTTCGTGAACCGCTGCCTCGATGTCGGCCGTCCGCAGATCGAGCCGCATGGCCACGGCTGGCCGATCACCGCCTCGATCGCGAGTTGGACCTGGACGTGCGACTGATCCTCCCGGCGACCCTGCGGCTTGCGGCGCTACTCCTCCTCGTCGCAGGAGTCGCCTTCGCGCTCGTGCGCCTGTCGCCGGTGGACCCCGTCGCCGCCTATCTCGGGCCCGGCATCGCGCGTCTCCAGCCGGAGCAGCGCGAGAGGATCGAGGCGGCGTGGGGGCTCGACCAGCCCGCGCCCGTGCAGTTCGGTCGCTGGCTCGGGCACGTGCTCTCGGGGGATCTCGGCTGGAGCACCAGCCATAACGCGCCGGTCGCGACCGTGATCGCCGAGCGCGGCGCGGCGACCCTGCGGCTCGCCCTGCCAGCGCTGGTGCTCTCCAGCACCCTCGGCTTCGCGCTCGGCACCCTCGCCGGCACGCGCGAAGGCTCGCGGCTCGATCGCGCGGTGCGCCTCTACGCCTATCTCCTCGCAGCGACGCCGACCTTCTGGCTGGCGATCGTGACGCTGACCGTCTTCTCCGTCCAGCTCGGCTGGGCGCCGCTCTGCTGTTCCGGCCCGATCGGCGTGACGCCGGACCGGGTGACGCTTGCCGAGACGCTGGCCCACCTCGCCCTGCCGCTCGGTGTCCTCACGCTCTTCGGCGTCGCGCCGGTGGCGCTGCACACGAGGGAGGCGATCGCCGCCGCCATGCGCTCCGACCATGCCCTCTTCGCCTTTGCGCAAGGGGCGAGCCGCCGCGACGTCGCCTGGCGGCACGCGGCGCGCGCAGCGCTCCTGCCGGCGCTCACCATCGTCTGCGCCTCGCTCGGTGAGATCCTCGGCGGAGCGGTGCTGGCCGAACAGGTCTTTGCCTATCCCGGCCTCGGCCGCGCCACCGTCCAGGCCGGCACGCAGGGCGACGTGCCGCTGCTTCTCGCCCTGACGCTCATGGCCGCCGCGCTGGTCGCCACCGGAAACCTCGCGGCGGACCGGCTCTACGCCCGCATCGACCCACGCCTCCGCGCGCCGGGCCCGATCGCTTGAGCGCCCTGCCGCTCGACCGGCCGGCCGACGTGGCGCCCATGGCATCCACCAGGCGCCGGCCGCTCCTCGCGCCGGCGATCCTTGCGGTCGTCGTGACGGCGCTCGCCCCGCTTGCGCTCGGCGACCGGGGTCTCGTCCCCGATCTCGCCGCCCGGCTTCGGCCGCCGGAATTCCTGCACCCCTTCGGCACCGACGCGCTCGGGCGCGATATGCTGGCCCGCACGCTGCAGGGCCTGTCGGTGAGCCTGCGGATCGGGTGTCTCGCCGCCACCGCCTCCGCCGCCATCGCGCTTCTTCTGGCGCTCGTCTCGACGCTGGGCCGCGCCACGGATGCCGCCGTCTCGCTCCTGATCGACGCGGCGCTCAGCCTGCCGCATCTCGTCGCCCTGATCCTGATCGCCTTTTCGCTCGGCGGCGGGGCGGAGGCCGTGGCGGTCGCCGTCGCGCTGACACACTGGCCGCGCCTCGCCCGTATCCTGCGCGCCGAACTCCTCGGCGTCCTCGCCAGCGACTATGTCGCGGCCTCGCGCGGCTTCGGGCGCTCGCGCCTCTTCGTCGCGCGCGCGCATGTCCTGCCCCATCTCCTGCCGCAGCTCGGCGTCGGCCTGGTGCTTCTCTTCCCGCATGCGATCTTGCACGAGGCGGCGCTGACCTTCCTCGGCTTCGGCCTCGAGCCCACGAAGCCTGCGATCGGCGTGCTCCTCGCCGATGCGATGCGGACCTTGAGCGCCGGGCGCTGGTGGCTTGCCCTGTTCCCCGGCCTTGCGCTCCTTGCGCTCGCCCTGTCCTTCGAGGCGATCGGGTCTGCGGCCCGCCGTCGGCTCGATCCGCGGGCGGCGCGGTGAGCGCGCTCCTGTCGATCCGCGACCTGTCGGTGCGCTTTGCCTCGCCAGGGTCGACCGCGATGGACGCGGTGCTTCGCCACCTCTCGCTCGATCTCGACCGCGGCGAGATCGTCGCCCTCGTCGGCGCATCCGGGGCGGGCAAGAGCCTTCTCGCGCATGCGATCCTCGGTCTCCTGCCGCCGGGTGCCGTGGTCTGCGGCGAGGTCCGGTTCGAGGGGCAGGCGCTCGGGCCGGACACGCTGCCCACGCTTCGTGGCCGGCGGATCGCGCTCCTGCCGCAGTCCGTCACCCATCTCGATCCGCTGATGCCGGTCGGGCGGCAGGTGGCGCTGGCTGCGCGCCGCGCCGGCGCACCCGATCCCGGTGCGGACGGGTTCCGCCGCTTCGGGCTCGACCCCGCCGTGCGCCGAGCCCATCCGCACGAGCTATCGGGGGGCATGGCGCGCCGCGTCCTGGCGCTGGCGAGCCTTGCGGGAGCGCCCGACCTCGTGGTGGCCGACGAGCCGACCGACCATCTCGACCCGGACAGCGCCGCCGTCGTTCTCGCGGCGCTGGCGGAGGTCGCGCGCCGCGGCGGTGCGGTGCTTCTCGTCACCCACGACCTGCCGGCAGCGCTCCCCCTCGCGCACCGCGTCGCGCTGATGCGCGGCGGACGGATCGAGGCGGTCGAGCCGGCCGCAGGCTTTTCGGGAACGGGCGAGGGCATCGCCAGCGCCTACGGCCGGGCGCTCTGGCGGGCCCTGCCGCAGAACGGGTTTCTCACCGATGCTTGAGGCGATCGGAGTGTCCTACGCCTATGCGCCCGGCCGTCCGGCGCTCGCCCCGGTGTCGCTCGCGATCGCGCCGGGCGAGATCGTCGGCCTCTCCGGGCGTTCCGGAATCGGCAAGACGACGCTCGCCAAGCTTCTCGCCGGCCGGCTGCCGCTGCAGGCGGGCGCGCTGCGGCTCGACGGGTCGCCCCTGCCGGCGACGGGCCTGCGCCCGGTCCAGTATCTCGCCCAGCATCCGGTGCTCGACATGAACCCGCGCTGGCGCGTCGGGCGAATCGTCGCCGAGGCGGGCCCGCCCGATCCGGCGCTGGCGGCGCGTCTCGGCGTCGAGCCGGCATGGCAGCGGCGCTTTGCGCACGAGCTGTCGGGCGGACAGTTGCAGCGCGTGTCGCTCCTGCGCGCGCTTCGACCGGGCGTCCGGGTTCTTGTCGCGGACGAGATTTCCGCCCCGCTCGATGCGATCGCGCAGGCCGAGATCTGGCGGGTGCTCATGACCCTTGCGGCCGAGCGCGGCCTCGGGATCCTCGCGATCAGCCACGACCGCGCGCTTCTTGGGCGCGTCGCCACGCGCGAGGTGTCGCTCGCGGCCTGAAGGCCGTCAGTCGATGTGGCGCACCGGCAGGAAGTTGACGGCGCGACCCGAGAAATGCGCGGCGCTGCCGGGCTTGGCGCCGGTCGGCGCGAAGCCGAGGGCGAGGACGTCGTGCGGGCGCTCGGCCACCAGCTTGTCGGCGCTCGGCAGCGAGGGCGCCTGTTCCAGCGCCCGGCGCTCGGGATCGGCGAGGAGGGCGGCGATTGCGGTCTGCGAGCCCGACGGACGCGACTGATGCGCCCGCTTCTCGGGACGCGCGGCACCCGCAACGCGGCCGCCGCGCACCTTGGCGGCCAGGCTCGAGGCGGGCGCAGGAGTGGCAGGCACCGCAGCGCGGTGATCAAGGGAGGCTTCGAGGATCGGCGGGCGCGCATGCGGCATCGGTGCGCGTGCGAGACTGGCCGACGTTTCCGGCGCATAGGCAGCCGCCAACAGCGCGGGCGAAGCGGCCGGCGCAGCCGGCGTCGCGGCCGCGATCTCCTGTGCGATCTCGGATGCCGCACCCGGCAGGGCGGGCCGCTCATGCGGCATCGGGATGCCGTGCGGCAGCGCGCTCGCACCGTCGGCCTCCTCGGCGAGCGCCGCCACGAGGACGGCATCGATCGGGTTCGGTGCCTCCGGCTCGGGCGTGCGCGCCGGGGCGTGGGTCGGCAGCGGCACGCGCTCGGGCGTCACGAGGGCTGCGACCGCGACCTCGGCGCTCTTTGTCGGGGCGGAGGCGTCGAACGCGCCGGCATCGGCCATGGCGACGCCCGGCGGCAGTTCGGGCGGCTTCGCCTTCGGCGGAGCGGCGGCGGGAACGGGCTGGGGCGCCGGGGCCGGCGGCGCGGCCTTCTTGGCGAGCAGCGGGGCATCGCTCGCCTCCGCCTCCTCCTCGGCCTCGTCGCGGCCACCGCCGAACAGCGTCGCAAGGAACGAGCGGCGCGGCGCGGTGGAGCCGGCATCGGCCACCATCAGCTCGGACGCGCCCTTGCGCTGCTTGTAGGAGGCCATCGCCGCGGCATAGCCCGGCAGCGGCTTGCCGTCGGCGGGCAGGTGGATCGTCTTCCCGTCGGGGAAGATGCGGGTCAGCTCCTGACGGCTCATGCGCGGCCAGTAGCGCCCCGATCCGACGTCGAAATGGACGAAGGGTGCGCCGGAGCGCGGATAGAAGCCGACGCCGCCGATCTGCATCTTGAGGCCGATCTCGCGCAGCTTGGCGAGCGGCACGTCGGGGATGAAGAAGTCGACCGCCTTGCCGAGCATGTGCTGGGAGTGCTCGGCGACGCCCGTGTGGGCCGAGCGCGAGCGGAGCATCTTGTTGGTCTCGGGCGCCCGGAAGCCGCCGATCACGTGGATCGGCATGTGCGAGCCGCTCTTCTGGTAGGCTTCCCAGAGGAGGTCGAGGAGCCGCGGGTCCATCGTGGTCGGCTGGTTGCGGCGCCAGTCGCGCAGCGCCCAGTTCGCCTTCTTCAAGCCGTCCGGCAGGTATTTGCCGTCACGCTTGAAGGTGATCTCCGAGCTCTCGTGCAGGTTGATGTGGTAGATGCGAAGCGTTCGCGTCTCGGGCCGCGCGGTGGCCGTCGTGCCGAGCGCGACGCCCATCAGTCCGGCAGTCAGCGCCGCCGCATGACGAAGGCGCACGCGCCGTCGAACCGATCCCCCAACGGCCATGCTTCACGCTCTGCTCTCGTTTCCGTGAGGCCAATATGACACACCGAATGCGTCGGCACGAGGGCATGCGTTGCGCGGGGCTGGATCGGCGGCGGGATCCATCCGCCGAGGAGGGCCGATGGATCCCGGTCGTCGACCGCATTGCGCGACCGTGCCACCGCGATCGCGCAACACGCGAGGGTGGTGCCGGACGCATCCGCGCCCGGCGCTGGCGGTCAGTCCGCCGGCTGCGGCGGGATGTAGGGCCGCGGGCGGCCGCCGGGCGCCGGCAGGGCGCGCCCGCCGAAGGCGCGGCCGGCGTTGATCTCCGGCTGGGCCCCTGGGGCGGGACGCACGAGGGACGGATCGTAGCGACGATCGACGTCGGGGCGTGCGGGGGCGACGCGCGGCGGGCGGCCGGGACGGTCGTAGCCGACGCGCTCGGGCCGGTCGTAGTCCCGCCGCGGCCGATCGTAGCCGGGCCGGCCGTAATAGGGGCGGGCATCCTCGCGGTAGCGCGGGCGGTCGTAGCGGCCATAGCGCCGGTCGTCGCGCCAGTATGGGTCGCGATCGCGATAGATCGGCCGCGGCCGGTAACCGTCCTCGTAGACGACCACGGGCCGCGGATCGTAGATGCGCGGGCGCGGTTCGTAGACGGGATAGTCGTCGTAGACGGGGTATTCCGACACGCAGCCCGACAGTCCGAGAAGGGCGGCGCCCAGCACCAGAAGACGTTTCATCGAAGCCTCCCACACACGGAAGGTGAGATAGGCGGCGCTTATCCCAAGTCGATCGTGTCGCGCCGAAATGAATCGCCGGAACGGGATCGGCGGCCAAACGTCTCCCCTGCGAAAGGAGACCGATCATGGCAGACGTGAAAGACGGCACTGGAAGGGACGAGGCGCAGCATGGCGGCGGCATCGGCGACGTCGGTCGCCAGCCGATCGACCAGACCTCGGAAAATCCCGGCAACGGCACCCCGCAGACGGGACCCGGCGGCACCGGCGGCACGGGCCTCGCGGTGGACGAGGATGCGACACCCTCGGACGAGGACCCCGATCGCGACGCGGACGAGACCCTCGGCACCGTGGTCTGACGCGGCAAGAACAGCCGGCGCCGACAAGGCGCCGGCCGGCCTCTTCTAGACTCGAGCTTCGTCGAGTTGCGCCTTCAGCGTCATCGCGAAGGCGTTGAGGGCGGCGCGCACGTCGGCCAGGTGCCGTTCGTGGCCTTCGAAGTCCTCGGGATCGGACGGCAGGGACGCGCCGAGCCCCAGCACCTCTTCGGCGGCTTCCTGCGGGAAGGTGCCGCGCTGCAGGGCGCGCTCGGCGTAGAGGCCGCGCAGGAGTAGGTCCTGCGCCTGGAGCTGCGCCTGCAGCTTCATCACCGCGCCGGCCATCACGCGGATCGTATCGTCGGAAATGGGCATGGGTCGAAAGGTCCCCGCAGATCGCGCCGGGTCCTGCCCGGCTTCGCGCCCACCTTTAAGCGGCGGCGCCCGATCGGCATAGGGCGTCCCGCGCCGGGCCGGTCGGGCCGGGCGCGGGACGGACGGTCAGAGATTGCGCTCGATTGCGCCTTCCACCTTGCCGAGAAGGCCGGTGGTGCCGGATTTCGAGCTCTGCTGGGCCTGCGCGCCGCCGTCCGGCCGGGCGGGAGCCAGCGAGGGCTTGTCGCCCATCGGCACCGACTTGACCGCCGTGAACTCGGCGCGTCCGTCCATCGAGGCGCCGGCGCTCCAGCGGCCTTCGGGGATCGAGCCGTCCATCATGTGCCCGAAGTAGGCATAGGCGTATTCGCCCGCCTCCTGCGACTGCGGGAAGGAATTGGGGATCGGCAGGTTCTCGGCCGCCCCGCCCATGTCCTCGATGGCGGCGAGCCACTGCTGCTGATGCATCGTGTCGCGGGCGATCAGGAAGCTCAGCATGTCCTTCATGCCGGGATCGTCGGTCATGTTGTAGAGCCGCACGGCGAGCACCCGGCCCGAGCTTTCGGCCGTGACATTGGCGTACATGTCGGCGGCGAGATTGCCGGACGCATAGACGTGCGAGCAGTCGAAGGGCACGCCGTTGGCATCCGACGGCAGGGCGGCGAGGCCCGTCGACAGGATGTGGCGCATGTCCATGCCGTTCAGCACGGCGCCGCCCATCGCGTCGGCCGAGACCTCTTCCTGAAAGGAGAGCGGCGCGTTCTCGAGGTTGAGGGCGACGGCGGTCGAGAGCATCTCGATATGGCCGAGTTCCTCGGTTGCCGTGTTGAGAAGCATGTCGCGGTACTTGGCGGGGCCGCGCGCGCCGAAGGCCTGGAACATGTACTGGAGGGCGACGCGGATCTCGCCCTCGACGCCGCCGATCGCCTGCTGGAGGGCTCTCGCGAAGTGCGGGTTGGGGCGCTCGACGCGCACGGGATATTGCAGCTTGCCGTCGGTGTAGAACATGGAAATGGTCGCTTTTCGAATGGAGGTCGGGGCGGCTCAGGCCGCTCTGGCGCGCTCTGCGGGCAGCGCTTCGGCCACCTCGTTCAGGAGCGCGTCGATCTTTTTCTCTTCCTCGAGCGTCTGGCCGAGGAGATCGGCGGCCTCGTCGAGGCCGAGCTTTGCGGCCCAGGACTTCAGGAGGCCGTAGCGAGCGATCTCGTAGTGCTCGATCGCCTGCGCGCAGCCGATCAGGACGTCGTCGGCGGCTTCCGTGTCGCCGAAGTCCTCGAGATCCTCCTCCATCTCGGCCGTGAGGCCCTGCATGGCCTCGCAGGTCTTGCCCCGCGCCGCCTTGCCGATGATCTCGAAGACGCGCTCGAGGCGCTCGACCTGCCCTTGGCTCTCCTCGGCATGGGTCTGGAACGCCTGGCGCAACGCGTCGGCGCGCGCGGCCTTGGCCGATTTCTTCAAGGCCCGCACCGAGGCTTTTTCCGCGTAGTAGACGTCCTTCAGGGTCTCGTAGAACGCGTCGTTCAGGGTCTTCTCTTTGGCCATGGAATGATCCTCGCTGGAACGAAGGGTGGCAGCGCCGGAAGGGTCCCCGGCGCGCCGGATTGGGAGCGACCGCTCGCCGGTCAGGCGATCTGGCGCTTGATGTTCTGGAGAAGGAACAGGTGCGTCTCGATGCCGGTCACGCCGACGAGCGAGGCGCCGCGCGCCATCGGGTCGGAGCCGCCGCGCGCATAGCGGCGATGGAGGTCGAGAAGCTCGCGATGGCCCGCGATCTGGCCGTCGATGTACATCATGTCGAACATCGCGCCGTTCGCCGCCTCGAGTTCGGCGACGATCGCCGCCTGGTCGGGCCGCAGTCCGGCCTCGCCGGGGCGGGCGCCGAAGGCTTCGGCGACGGCCGCCTGTTCGGTGATCTCGAGCTTGGCGAACTCGCGCACGGCCGGATCGCGCGCCTTGCGGGTGGCGAGCTTGCTTGTGGCGGTCGAAAAGTCGCCGCCCATCAGGATCGGCATCTTCATCCGGTCCGTGGGCGCCCGCCGCTGGGCAAGCGCCAGGCCTGGCGCCGCGCCGAGGACCGCAGCCCCGAGAAGGCTTCCGGCGACCTGTCGTCTGTTCATGATCGTTGTCCCTTTGTCGACCGAGCGTCGTGGTCGATTAAGCGGCAGGGACAACTGTTGTTCCGAGACGATGATTTCGTTTTACTTGGCCGGCGAGCGGCATTTCTGCAATAATTGGCCGTATCATATTTCGCTTGGCAAGTATGTCTTGCTAAATATTGCCTGGCGAACCGTACGAAAAAAGGCCGGGCATCGGCCCGGCCTTTCCATTCAACCTCGTAGGATGAGCGAGCGTCCCGCCGGAGGCGGAACGGCATCAGCGCTCAGAGGGCCTTGATGTTCTCGGCGGCGTTCTTGCCCGAGCGACGGTCGGCGACGACCTCGAAGCTGACCTTCTGACCCTCGGCGAGGCCACGCATGCCCGAGCGCTCGAGCGCCGTGGCGTGCACGAAGACGTCGTTGCCGCCCTCGTCCGGTGCGATGAAGCCGAAGCCCTTGGTGTCGTTGTAGAACTTGACGGTTCCGTTCGGCATGACAGTGTCCCTTCAGACAAAGTGGATTGCTCGCGGCGCCGAGTGCGCAGCGATGCAGAAATCGACAGTGCAGAAGAGGATCGTTCAGTCAGCGTCGTGCTGAAAAAAGGGATCGACCGACAAAGTTCGATCGCCAATGCTTACGGTTTTACAGGTCATTTGGCAACCCGGATCGACGCTATGTTGGATTTCTGCCTCGGCAAGGCCCCCGTCGCGGCAGGGCGACCGAGGTTTTGCAGCGTCGTCTGTCGGGACGGATCGCCCCCGCCTCAGGGCGCAACCTCCTCGCTCGGCCGGGGCGAGCGGCCGCGCCCGGCCAGCCGTCGGCCGGCGGCCATCGACGGCGCTTCGACGAGGCGGAAGCAGAGAAGCGCAAAGGCGCTCGCGGCCGCGGCGACGAGCGGCAGGCCGAGCCAGACCGCGGCGTGGCCGAGCGCCTCCACCGGCACCATGCGGAAGACGACGAACACGAACAGGCCGTGGAAGAGATAGAGGCTGTAACTCGCATCGCCGAGCGCGACCGCCGGGCGCGAGGCGAGGACGCCGAACATCGTGTTGCCGGCCGCCACCGCCGAGAAGGGGATCCACAGGAGAAGAAGGGCGAGCGCCCCGAACGGATAGCCGGGAAGCGCCAGCATGGTGCTGAGCGCGGCGAGGCCGAGGATCGCCGCCGCCCGGCCGCGGAGCGCGCGCGCGAGTGCCCGCCCGCGCAGCGCCTCCGAGGTCAGCGCGCCGTAGGCAAAGCCGGCAGCGATATGCCACTGGAACCAGTCGATCGGGGCGGCGGGGACGAGGCTCATCAGCGCCGCGACGATCACGAGGGCCGCGACGCGCGCCGTGCCGCTCGGCCGCCGCATGAGGAGGAGGCCGATGACGGGCAGGGCGGCATAGAAGACCCATTCGTACTGGAGGGTCCAGATGACGCCGGCATTGATGAGATGCGCCTCCGGCGTGCCGCGAAAGCCGATGTCGGGGGAAAAGCCGAAGGTGAGCCAGGTCCAGAGGCTGCTCCAGGCCTCCGCCGCCGGCAGTGCCGACACGGTGTCGGCCGCCGCGAAGGACAGCGCCGCGATCCCGGCGAGCGACAGGAGATAGGCCGGATAGATCCGGAACACGCGCGCAATCGCAAAGCGCGGCACGTCGAGGCGCCCCCGCGCATCGACCAGCTTGCCCCAGAACAGGAAGCCGGTAATCATGAAGAACACGATCACGCCGGCCGGGCCGAGGTTCTTGAAGAGCGTTTCCGCCGGCAGGTCCCAGCGCCCGGTAAGACGCCAGTTCCAAGCGATGCGGAAGTGATGCGCCATGACGGCGAGCGCGAGGACCCCGCGCACCCCGTCGAGCGATCCGAGGCGCGCCATCGCGGTCGCCGGGCCGGGACGCCAGCGCGAGATCCCCCAGGCGACGCCGAGCGCCACCGGCCAGACGGCGAGGAGGGCAAGATAGCCCCAGGGCGCAGCGGCGCTCGACGAAACCAAGTCATCCCCCATCCGCCCCGAGGCGCCGACATCGCGCCTGCCGGCCGCCACAGCTCTCGCACGGGCCGCGCCCACATAGGACGAACCCGGCCGGCGGGAAAGCCGGCGTGCGAGGGGAAGCCCGAACGGCAAAAAGCCCGACGACGCAGGTCGCGGGCGGGGCGTTTCGTTCGGATCTGACGTAACACGGTTGGAGGGAAGGTGGTGGAGCCAAGCGGGATCGAACCGCTGACCTCTACAATGCCATTGTAGCGCTCTCCCAGCTGAGCTATGGCCCCATCGCCGCCTTGCGGCGGACATCGTGTCGGGACCCTTGGGCTGGCCCCGCGACTGGTGTGGCGGCTAGGTATGACAATGCTCGCGGGAGCGCAAGCGAAAAAAGAAGGGGCGGGAGGATTTCCCTCGCCGCCCCCGCAGAACCGGAGTTCCCTGCCCGATCAGGCGTCGTCCTCGTCGTCGCGACCGCCGCCGATGATGTCGGTCATGTCGTCGTCTTCGTCCTCGTCGTCGGCGAGGAACGTGTCGTCGTCGTCCGAATCGTCGTCGTCGTCGATGACGTCGTCATCCTCGTTGCCGTCGACGTTCGGCAGGTCGTTCGACGAGCCGCCGTCCTCGTCCTCGGCGACGTCGGCGAGCGACACCGTCTCCTCGTCGGTATCGGCGACCTCGGTCACCTCGACCTCCTGCTCCTCCTCGTCCTCGTCCTTGATGCGCGAGGCGCGCGGGGGCGCCTTGACGGTCTCGAAGAACGAGAGCGGATAGCTCTTGCCGGTGAAGGGCGAGACGATCGGGTCCTTGCCCAGATCGTAGAACTTGCGGCCCGTTTCCGGGTCGATGCGCTTGGTGCCGAGTTCGGGTTTTGCCATGGAGGGCCTCGCGGACGGGGGAGGGGCGGGCCGTGGAAGCGGCCGTTCGAGGGTCGTTGGGAGAAACCGGGCGACGGCCGATCGTTCCCGCCGAAAAATCGGTGGTCCCTTAGCGTCCTGCGGCCCGGCTTGTCAAAGAGGGCCGGAGGGGCGCCCGCGCGTCGCGCGTGACGCCCCGGACCGCGCATGTTAGGGCGTTGCGCCGAAGATCCCGGCGCCCGCCGCCGCCTGCCGAAGCCTCCCGAGGATGCCATGACCGCCCACGCTTCCGATCCCCGCCCCCTGACCAGCCGGCGCGACGGCGCCCTCCGGGGCCGCGTCCGGGTTCCCGGCGACAAGTCGATCTCGCACCGCGCCTTCCTGTTCGGGGGGCTCGCGTCGGGCCGCACGCGGGTCACCGGGCTCCTGGAGGGCGAGGACGTGCTCGCCACCGGCCGGGCCATGCGCCAGATGGGCGCGCGGATCGAGCGCGAGGGCGATGCCTGGGTGATCGACGGCACCGGCAACGGCGCGCTGCTCGAGCCGGAGGGCGTCCTCGACTTCGGCAACGCGGGCACCGGATCGCGCCTCACCATGGGCCTCGTCGGCCCTTACGAGTTCACGACGACCTTCGTCGGCGACGCGTCCCTGTCGCGCCGGCCGATGGGTCGCGTCCTCGATCCCTTGCGCGAGATGGGCGTCCAGGTGCTCGCCCGCTCCAAGGACCGCCTGCCCTTGTCGCTGCGGGGCCCGCGCGTCGCCGCCCCGATTGAGTACCGCGTGCCGATGGCCTCGGCGCAGGTGAAGTCGGCGGTGCTGCTTGCCGGCCTCAATACGCCGGGCGTCACCACCGTGATCGAGCCGGTGATGACGCGCGACCACACCGAGAAGATGCTGGAGGGCTTCGGCGCCCGCGTGTCGGTCGAGACCGACGGCGCCGGCGTGCGCACCATCCGCCTCGAGGGCCAGGGCGAGCTGCGGGGCGTGCCGGATTTCGTGGTGCCGGGCGATCCATCCTCGGCGGCCTTCCTCGTCGTCGCGGCGCTCCTCGTGCCCGGCTCGGACGTCGTGATCGAGAACGCGCTGATGAACCCGACCCGCACCGGCCTCGTCGAGACGCTGCGCGAGATGGGCGCCGATATCGAGATCCTCAATCCCCGCCTGTCGGGCGGCGAGGACGTCGCCGACCTCCATGTGCGCCACTCCGCGCTTCGCGGCGTCTCGGTGCCGGCCGCGCGCGCGCCCTCGATGATCGACGAGTATCCGGTGCTCGCCGTCGCCGCCGCGTTTGCGGACGGCACGACGCGGATGGAGGGGCTGGAGGAGCTGCGCGTCAAGGAGTCCGATCGCCTGGCGGCCGTGGCCGCAGGGCTTGCCGCCAACGGCGTCACCCATGAGGAAGGGCCGGACTGGCTCACGGTCACCGGGCGTCCGGACGGCCGGGGCCTCGGCGGCGGCACGGTCGAGACCCATCTCGACCACCGCATCGCCATGAGCTTCCTGGTCATGGGTCTCGCGTCGGAGAAGCCGGTGACGGTCGACGACGCGACCATGATCGCGACGAGCTTTCCCGAGTTCGAAGGGTTGGTGACGGGCCTCGGCGGCGTGCTGGAGCCGGCCGCCCGGTCGGAGCATTCGAAGGGGTGATCCTCGCGCTGTTTCTGGCGATCTATGTGCCCCTCGCGTTTATCTACGGCAGAAGCTTGGCTGGGCGGGTCCACGCTCAGGCGCGGCGATACGACCGGTCCGCGCTCGGGGTCATGGCGCCCAAGCTCATCCTGCCGGCAATCGTCACGCTGACGGTCGTTCTCCGCTTTTCAGGGGCGGATCTGGATGAATGGCTGGATGCGACCTCCAGCAGTACCCTCCGTACTGCGATACCGGTCTTGTGGTTCGTCGGCTCGCTGTTCGGCATTCTTTTCTTCGTGTCGATCCCGCTTGTCTTCGGCCGCCTCTTCGCTTTTGTCGCCGTCGCGGCCGGCTGGTTCAAAAATGTGCACGACGATCCGTTGAGCTTCGGCGCCCGAGGCTTCACAACGGATGCCGGGACGGCGGATCGGGAAGGGCTGGGGCGCATGGGGTTCACGGTGGCGATCGACGGGCCCGCGGCGGCCGGCAAGGGTACGATCGCCAAGCGCCTCGCCGACCATTACGGCTTCGCCTATCTCGACACGGGCCTCCTCTACCGGGCGATCGGGCGGGTGGCCGCGGAGCGCGGCCTCGACCTCGACGACGGCGAGGCGATGGGCGCCGTGGCGCGTGCGCTCGATCCCGCGGTCCTCGACGACGGGTCGCTGCGCGGCCGCGAGGCGGGCGAGCTCGCCTCGCGCGTCGCGGTGCACCCGGCCGTGCGCTCGGCGCTAACCGAGTTCCAGCGCGGCTTCGCCCGCCGGCCGGGCGGCGCGGTCCTGGACGGGCGCGACATCGGAACGGTGATCTGCCCGGAGGCCGAGGTGAAGATCTTCGTCACCGCCTCGGCCGAGGTGCGGGCCCGACGCCGCACCGCCGAACTCGTCGCCAAGGGGCGCAGCGTCGACTACGCGACGATCCTCCAGGAGGTGCGCGCGCGCGACGAGCGCGATTCGGGCCGGGCCGCCGCGCCCCTGAAGGCCGCACCCGACGCCGCCTTGCTGGACACGAGCGAACTCGATATAGAGGACGCGTTCCGGGCGGCTTGTCGGATCGTCGACGCGTCGCCACATCAACGGAACGGACCGTAGCGCCGAGCCGTCCAACGCCGAACCCTCGAGGGGGCCGGTGCCGGGCGGCGCGCATGCGTTCCGGAACACCAGAATTCACCGCCGGCCGCCGGTTCCTCGCGCCGAAACGGACCTGTCGCCCTCGAGGCGTCATGGCTCCGTGCCGCCAGCCCTCCCCGCAAAGCGCGGGCGTGGCCGGTGGCGGAACCGGCCGGACGGCCCCGTAGCGACGAACCCCCGGCGCGATGCCCCGAGCCTCGGATAGAGGCGGGGTCCCAAGGAGAACGAATGTCCAACGCAGCAGTTTCGCGCGACGATTTCGCCGCGCTTCTCGAAGCGTCCTTCCATGAGAACGATGTCGCCGAAGGCGCCGTGGTCAAGGGAACGGTCGTCGCGATCGAGAAGGACATGGCCGTCATCGACGCCGGTCTGAAGGTCGAGGGCCGCGTCGCCCTCAAGGAATTCGGCCAGAAGGGCGGCGAGTCCACCCTGAAGGTCGGCGACGTCGTCGACATCTACGTCGAGCGCATCGAGAACGCGCTGGGCGAAGCCGTCCTGTCGCGCGACAAGGCGCGCCGCGAGGAGAGCTGGGTCAAGCTCGAGGTCAAGTTCAACGCCGGCGAGAAGGTCGAAGGCCAGATCTTCAACCAGGTCAAGGGCGGCTTCACGGTCGACCTCGACGGCGCCGTCGCCTTCCTGCCGCGCTCCCAGGTCGACATCCGTCCGATCCGCGACGTCGGCCCGCTGATGAACACCCCGCAGCCGTTCCAGATCCTCAAGATGGACAAGCGCCGCGGCAACATCGTCGTGTCGCGCCGCACGGTTCTTGAAGAGTCGCGCGCCGAGCAGCGTTCCGAGATCGTCCAGAACCTCGAGGAAGGCCAGATCGTCGACGGCGTGGTCAAGAACATCACCGACTACGGTGCGTTCGTCGACCTCGGCGGCATCGATGGCCTCTTGCACGTGACGGACATGGCTTGGCGCCGCGTCAACCATCCGACCGAGATCCTCCAGATCGGCCAGTCGGTGAAGGTGCAGATCATCCGCATCAACCAGGAAACGCACCGCATCTCGCTGGGCATGAAGCAGCTCGAGGCGGATCCCTGGGAGGGCATCGGCGTCAAGTACCCGATGGGCGTGAAGGTCTCGGGTCGCGTGACCAACATCACCGACTACGGCGCCTTCGTCGAGCTGGAGCCGGGCATCGAAGGCCTGATCCACGTCTCCGAGATGAGCTGGACCAAGAAGAACGTCCATCCGGGCAAGATCCTCTCGACCTCGCAGGAAGTCGAAGTGGTCGTGCTCGAGGTCGATCCGGTCAAGCGCCGCATCTCGCTTGGCCTCAAGCAGACGCTCCAGAACCCCTGGGAAGCGTTCCGCGACCAGTTCCCGGTCGGCACGATCGTCGAGGGCGAGGTCAAGAACAAGACCGAGTTCGGCCTGTTCATCGGCCTCGAGGGCGACGTGGACGGCATGGTCCACCTGTCGGATCTCGACTGGTCGCGTCCGGGCGAGCAGGTCATCGACGAGTTCAACAAGGGTGACACCGTGCGCGCCCAGGTTCTCGACGTCGACGTCGAGAAGGAGCGCATCTCGCTCGGCATCAAGCAGGTCGGCGGCGACGCCGTCACCTCGGCCCCCGAGGCCGGCGACCTGCGCCGCGGCGCGATCGTCACCTGCGAGGTCACGTCGGTGAACGAGGGCGGCATCGAGGTCCAGATCGTGGACACCGAGTACTCCGCCTTCATCCGCCGCAACGATCTCGGCCGCGACCGTGACGACCAGCGCCCCGAGAAGTTCTCGGTCGGCCAGAAGGTCGACGCGCGCGTCACGCAGTTCGACAAGAAGGCCCGCCGCGTCGGCGTGTCGATCAAGGCGCTGCAGATCGCCGAGGAGAAGGAGGCCGTGGCTCAGTACGGCTCGACCGACTCCGGCGCTTCGCTCGGCGACATCCTCGCCGCCGCGATGAACAAGCGTGACGCCGAGTAAGCTTCGATCCGGGCGGCTTGCGCCGCCCGTTTCACGTGAGACAGAGAGACCCGCGCCGGACCGCCGGCGCGGGTCTCTTTTTGTCCGCGCGCGCCTTGCCCGGCACCCGGTGGCGTGGCATCCGGCACGCAATCACGGACGTTCCCGAGGACCCGCCATGAGCGAGACGCCCCGCTTCACCCCGATCGGCCGCGGCAAGATCGCGGCGATCGCCACCACGCTGGAAATGCGCGCCCCCGCGCCGCCGCGCCCGGTGCCGGCGGGTCTCGACGGCGAGGTCGTGTCGCTCGAGGGCATCTCGGCGGACGAGTATCTCGACCTCTTCCGCCGCGTCGGGCAGGACTACCTCTGGCTGACCCGCCTGTTCATGGCGCGCGAGACGCTGGAAGCGCAGCTCGCAAGCCCCGAGACAGAGGTCTTCGGCGAGCGCGTCGGCGTACGCCTGGAAGGTCTCCTCGAGTTCGACTGGCGGGGGGGCGCTGGCGACTGCGAGATCAAGTATTTCGGCGTCACCGCCGCGCGCCAGGCGACCGGCGCGGCGCGCCGCCTGATGAACCACGCGATCGCCCACGCCTTCGCGTCCGGCGCGACGCGCCTCTGGCTCCACACCAACACGATGGACCACCCGCGCGCGCTGGCCTTCTACGCGCGCTCAGGGTTCACCGTGGTCGGCCAGGAGGTCGAGATCAACGACGATCCGCGCCTTGCCGGCCTGCTGCCCCGGGACGCGGCACCCCACGTCCCGATCTTCGAGTAGCGAGCGTCAGCGCCAGCCGAGCGCCGGGGCGACGTGGGTCAGGATCGCCTCGATCACATGGGTGTTGTAGGCGACGCCGAGCTGGTTCGGCACCGTCAGGAGCAGCGTGTCGGCTTCCCGGATCGCCTCGTCGCGCCGCAATTCGTCCACCAGACGGTCCGGCTCGGCCGCATAGGAGCGGCCGAACACGGCGCGCATGTTGTCGATGACGCCGACCTGGTCGTGCGACGTGTCGCCGCCGAAATAGGCCCGGTCGAGATCGTTCACGATCGCGAAGATCGAGCGTGACACCGACACGCGCGGCCGCCGCTGGTGCCCGGCCGCCTCGAAGGCCGCGCGGTAGGCGCGAATCTGCCGGGCCTGCTGGACGTGGAACGGCTCGCCGGTCTCGTCGGCTTTCAGCGTCGAGCTCTGGAGGTTCATGCCCTGCTGCGCCGCCCAGACCGCGGTCGCATCCGACGCCGAGCCCCACCAGATCCGCTCGCGCAAGCCATCCGAATGCGGCTCGAGGCGCAAGAGCCCTGGAGGATTGGGAAACATCGGACGCGGGTTCGGCTCGGCGAAGCCTTCACCGCGCAGGAGATCGAGAAACGTCTCCGTGTGTCGCC
This sequence comes from Aureimonas phyllosphaerae, assembly GCF_047943035.1. Lineage (NCBI taxonomy): Bacteria > Pseudomonadati > Pseudomonadota > Alphaproteobacteria > Hyphomicrobiales > Aurantimonadaceae > Aureimonas > Aureimonas phyllosphaerae. Next base: position 945,974 of record NZ_CP181348.1, read on the forward strand.
GGCCCATGTCGGCGTCGCTTTCGCCGGGGCGGGGCAGGTGACCGAAATGGCGCCAGCCGTCGATCACCTGCTCGGGCGACCCACGGCTGAGGCCGAGCTGCAGGCGCCCGCCCGAGATGAGGTCAGCAGAACCTGCGTCCTCCACCATGTAATGCGGGTTCTCGTAGCGCATGTCGATGACGCCGGTGCCGATCTCGATGCGGCGCGTCCTCGCGCCGACGGCCGCCAAGAGCGGAAACGGCGAGGCGAGCTGGCGGGCGAAATGGTGGACGCGGAAATAGGCGCCGTCCGCGCCGAGCTCTTCCGCAGCGACGGCGAGATCGATCGACTGGAGGAGGACGTCGGCGGCCGAGCGCGTGGCCGAGCGGGCCGAGGGCGACCAATGGCCGAAGGACAGGAAACCGATGGACTTCATGGGTCATCTCCTGACGCCGGAACGGATGGGCGGCCGGGGGCGCCGCGCGATGGCCGACAGGTGCCCCCTCGGCGGGTCCCTGTCGAGGTTGCGGGACGGTGACCTCATCGTCTCCAAAGCGAAGACCGCATCGCGCCGCGGTGTCGAGCCGTCGAAGCACTTTGCGACGAACGGAGCGCGGCTTCCCGCCATTCCCCTTCCCAAAGGGAGAAATCCGATGCCTCATTTTATCGAACCCCGCCACGAGAACACCGATGCGCAGACACTGGCGCGCGGGCTCGGATGGTTCTCGATCGCGCTTGGCCTCGCCGAGTTGGCAAAGCCCCGTGCGATCCGCGACGGCACCGGGACGCCAGCCTCGTCCGGCCTCGTACGCGCCTTCGGCTGGCGCGAGATCGGAACGGGTGCTGCGATCCTCGCCTCGCGCCGCCCGGTCGCCATGGTCTGGGGCCGCGTCGCTGGCGATCTCGCCGATCTGGCGGTGCTCGCGCCGACCCTGCGCCACGACAATCCGCACCGGACCGTCGGCCTTGGCGCGTTTGCGATGGTCGCCGCGATCACCGCGCTCGACCTCTGCGTCGCGCTGCAGGGTGACGAGACGGCGTGAGGCGGGGGTACCCATGACCGTCCAGATTCCGCTCGGCAATGACGCGCTGGCGCCCGAAGAGGCCGGGCCCGCCCACCTCCACGAGGTTCGCCCCGACATCGCCTATCTCAGGCTCGCGCTCGTCAACGTCGTCTTCATCGGCCTGCCCTCGGCGGGCGACCGCGGCTTCGTGCTCGTCGACACCGGGATCGTCGGCGGCCTCGAGCGGATCGCCCGCGCCGCCGCCGCCCGCTTCGGGGCGGGGGCCCGACCGGCGGCGATCCTTCAGACGCACGGCCACTTCGATCACATCGGCGCGTTGGAGGACCTCAGTGCCGAATGGGACACCCCGGTGCTCGCCCATCCGTTGGAGCATCCGTTCCTCGACGGGCGGCAATCCTACCCGCCACCGGACATCTCCGCGGACGGCGGGCTGATACCGAAGCTCGCCCCCCTGTTTCCGCGCCGCCCCGTCGATGTCCGCGCACGTCTCCGGACCCTGTCGCCCGACGGCGGCATCGCCGAACTGCCGGGCTGGCGCTGGCTGCACACGCCGGGCCACACGCCCGGCCACGTATCGCTCTAGCGCGAGGCGGACCGGACGCTGATCGCCGGCGACGCCGTGATCACGACGGGGCAGGAATCGGCTTACGAGGTGGCGTTGCAGACGCCGGAGATGCACGGACCCCCGCGCTACTTCACGCCGGACTGGGTATCGGCCGCGCGCTCGGCGCGCGATCTGGCCGCCTTGGAGCCGGAGCTTCTCGTCACCGGCCATGGCCGGGCGATGGCGGGACCATCGATGCGCGCGGCGCTGCATCATCTCGCCGAGCACTTCGAGGCGATCGCACCGCCCGAGCGGCTGCGCGGAAAGGCGCCGGCCGGTTGAACTCCCCCGCGACGAAACAGCCCGGCATCCAACCCGGCGCCTTTCGCGTTGGACCGGCATCCATGATGGAGTTGATCCGATGAACCATCCCAAGATCACGGACGGGGCGAACGACCGGCCCCGCGACGCGTCGATCGGCCAGAGCGCCGGCGGCCTTCCCGACGACAGCGGTCGTCCGGTCATGGTCGACGAGGCCGAGGCGGAGCGCATGGCCGCTTCGCTCGAGGTCGAGGGCGAGGACGAGACCGAAGCGCACCCGTCATGACGGCGCGCGCTTCTTCGCTCGCGCGCGGCGTGCTCATCGTCGCGGCCGCCCTGTCGCTCGCCGCCTGCAACCCGACGGCCGGCGAGCGGACGGGCAGCGGCGACGGCCCGACGAACAGCGCGGGATCATCGAACACGCCGGGCCAGGTCATCAACGGCGGTCCGGCCGCCGAATAGCGATCGATTCCCGCAAGCATCGATTCACCAGGCCGGGGGAAATTCCCCTGGCGCTTACCGATCCTTCGGCAGGATCCGCCAGCTTGGGCGGAGAAACGCCGAAGGTCCGACATGATCGCCTCGCAAAAGGCATACACCCACCTCGTTCGACGCGTGCTGCTACCGATGATCGGTCTCGTGGCGCTGCTTCTCGTCGGGCTTCTCGCGGCCGTGTGGGTCGTCGCCGCGCACCAGACCAGCGCGGCGGTGGGCGAGGAAATCCGGCTCGTGCGCAGCGCGCTCGCGATGCGCGGCGAGTACATGCGCAAGATCGCGCTCGATTACGGCACCTGGGACGAGGCCTACCAGAACCTCGTCGCGGAACCCGATGCCGCATGGAGCGACGAGAACATCGGCTTCTGGTCGTCCAGCCATTACGGCTTCGACATGGCGCTGGTGGTCGGGCCGGACGGTGAGGCCGAGTATATCGCCGACCATGGCGAACGCGTCTCGTCCTCCATGTCGGCGATGCTGCCGGACGGGGCGGACGCCATCGTTCGCGCGGCGGTCTTGCCGACGGGCGAGGGTGCCGCGTCGGGACTCCTTCTCAGCGATGCGGGCCCGGCGATCGCCGCCGCCGCGATCATCCGGCGCGGCGAGCACGATCAGCCGGCCGAGGCCGAGCGCCACGTCCTGATCCTCGTCGACGTCCTCGACGACAAAACCCTCGCGCAGTTCGAGCGCGCCTATCCGCTGGCCCATCTGCGGCTGGAGACGCCGTCGTTCGCAGCGGCGGCGAGCGCGGCGATCGTCGACGACGAGGGCCGAACGATCGCCAGACTTGCCTGGGACGGCGAGCGGCCGGGCGACGATCTCCTGCGGGTCGCGATCCCGATCTGGCTGGCCGTCGCGGCGGCCTTCGGGCTCCTGATCTGGACCGGGACCGGACAGGTTCGGTCCTCCACGCGGATCGTGGCCGCCAGCGTCCACCGGGCGACGCACGACGCGCTCACCGACCTTCCCAACCGCGTCCTCCTGTTCGAGCGGCTCGATGCTGCCGCGCGGGCGCTCGGCGAGGGCGGCGCGCCGTTCGCGGTCGCCTATCTCGACCTCGACGGGTTCAAGGCGGTCAACGACCGGCATGGCCATGCCGAAGGCGACAGGGTCCTGTGCGCGGTCGCCGCGCGCCTGCGTGACCTCGTCGCCACCGATCGCGACACCGTGGCCCGTCTCGGCGGCGACGAGTTCGCGCTGCTCCTGTTTTCGGGGCGTGGCGACCGCGGCCGGCTGGACGGGCTCGCACGGCGCTTCATCGCGGCGATCGAGACGCCGATCGCGCTCGGCAACGGGGCGGAAGCCTCGGTCAGCGCGACGGTCGGCCTGTCGCTGGCGCCCGGCGACAGCACCGACCCGCTCGCGCTCCTGCGCCAAGCCGACGAGGCGCTCTATGCGGGCAAGCGGGCCGGCAAGCGCCGGACCCTGTTTCACGACAGCGTGGAACGCGGGCTCGCGCCCGCCGCCTGAGGCGCCGTCGCGCCGCGAGCGTCAGTGCCGGCCGCCGGCCGCGCGGCGCATGGGCGCGCGTTGGGCGGGCGGAGCGGCGTGCAGGCTCTCGCGCTCGCCGTCGGTCCGGAACGTTCCGACCCGCTCCGACAGGCTCATCGTCTCGGCCATCAGCGTCTTGGTGGCGGCGGTCGTCTGTTCCACCATCGCCGCGTTCTGCTGCGTTACCTTGTCGACCTGGTTGGCCGCGGTCGCGACCTCTGTCAGGCTGATCGACTGGTCCTGCGCCTTCTGGGCGATGGCGCTGACGAGGCGGCTCATCTCGCCGACCTGCGCGACGATCTCCTCGATGCTCTGGCCGGTCGCGGTGACGAGTTCGACGCCCGCCTCCACGTGCTGGCCGGACGCCTGGATGAGGTCCTTGATCTCCTTGGCGGCTTCGGCCGAGCGCTGGGCGAGACCGCGCACCTCCTGCGCGACCACAGCGAAGCCACGGCCCGCCTCGCCGGCGCGCGCGGCTTCCACGCCCGCGTTCAGGGCGAGGAGGTTGGTCTGGAAGGCGATCTCGTCGATCACGCCGATGATCTTGCCCACCATGTCGGACGACTGCTTGATCGCGCCCATCGTCTTGACCGCGGAAGCGACAATCTCCTCGCCCTTCTGGGCGTTACGGAGAGCGACGCTCGCGGTTTTCTGCGCCTGCGTCGCCTCCGTCGTCGTCTCGCGCACCCCTTGGCTGACCTGCCCGATGGCGGCCGATGTCTCTTCAAGCGCCGCGGCCTGCTGCTCGGTACGCTGGGCGAGGTCGCCGGCGGCGACCGAGATCTCGGTCATCCCCTCGGCGATGCGGTTGGAGGCGTTCTGGACCTCGACGATCGTGTCGCGCAGCGTCGTGCGCGCCCGGTTGTAGTCGAGCCGCAGCTGGTCGAGCTCGGGCGTGAGGGGCGCGGCGAGATGCTGGTCGAGCCGGCCTTCCGCGAGCGCGCCGAGCGCCCCGCCGATCTGGCTGACCGCCCGGATGCGCGGCGTCACGTCGGTAGCGAACTTCACGATCTTGGCGACCTGGCCCTTGCCGTCGAGGATCGGATTGTAGGAGCCCTGGATCCAGACGGCCTCGCCGCCCTTGGCCACGCGCTTGAACTCGCCGCTCTGGAACTGACCGGCGCGCAGCTCGTCCCAGAACCTCTGGTAGCCCTCGCCGGCGCGCTGCGTGCCGTCGAGGAACATCGCATGGTTCTGCCCGGCGATCTCGGACAGCTGATAGCCGAAGGCCTTCAGGAAGGCGGCATTGGCGGTCAGTACCGTACCGTCGGGACGGAACTCGATGACGACCTGCGAGCGGTTGATCGCGGCGATCTGGGCGGTGAAATCGATGTTGGCGAGCCGCTCCTTGGCGTCCGCCCATTCGACGCTGAAGCCGAGGAGCCGACCGTCGCGGCGCATCGGCGTCACCATCAGGTCGAAGCTCCAGTTGGCGACGCGGATCGTGGCGCTGTAGCGCGACTGCAGCGCGGCGAGGAGCTTGCGCTGGTGCGCGGGCGCCTTGTGGAAGATGTCGATGTTGCTGCCGATGAGGGTCGCCACCGAGAAGTTCGGCAGTTCCTTGCGAAGGTCGGCCTCGGCTTCCTTCAGGAGCTTGGTCAGCGCCTGGTTGACGAAAGTGATGCGCAGGTCCGCGTCGGCGAGCATGACGTTGGCGTTGAGGCCCTCGAGCGCCATCCGGGCGCTGGCGCCGTGCGCGCGGTGGAACAATCCGAAACCCATGCCTTCCCCCTATCGCACGCGCCTGCCGCGTCGGGGTTGCATCTTGCCGGGGTAACATTGATGTGTGGTTAACAACCTGTCTATCGAAGGACCGGAGGTTGTGGCCGCGGATGGCGATCTGTCGCCGCCCGTCGCCTCAGTTGCGCACCGTCAGGCACGCCTCGCCGCCCGAGCGCATGCGCCGGCACAGGCGGTCGGCGGAGGCGCGGTCGTCGAAGGCGACGCGGATGCGATAGTAGGATCTTGCCCCGCGCCCGCCGAGCCGCGTCGTGATCACGGTCGGCTGGTGTCCGGTGAGGAGCGCGCCGACCCGGCCCTGCAGCGCGCGGTAGTCGTCGAGCGCGCGCGCCTTGTTCGGCCCGGCGACGAGCTGGACGCCCCAGGGCGCGATCGCTTCCGCCAGCGCGCTGCGCGTCTCGCGCGGGTTCGACGCCTGGATCGCGGCGAGCGTCGCGAGGCAGTTGGCGCCGGTGTCGGCGTGCCGCCCGGCATCCCCGTCCCGCGCGTCGGCCGTCAGGTTGGCGCCCGTGACGAAGCGCACATGGGCGCGGGTCTCGTCGGGCAGGCTCGCTTCGCCGCTCCGCCAGCGCGCGATCCGCCCCGGGCCGGCGTTGTAGGCGGCCGCCGCGAGATCGAGGCTGCCGAAGCTGCCGCGCAGTTCCGACAGATAGGAGGCGGATGCGGGGATCGCGGCCTCCGGGTCGAACGGATCGGTGAGGCCCCGCTCGCTGGCGGTGGCCGGCATGAACTGGGCGATGCCCCTGGCGCCGACACGGCTGACCGCCTTCGGCCGGAAGCTGCTCTCGCGCCAGATCAGCCGGGTCAGGAACGAGGCGGGCAGCGAGTGGGTCGCGGCGGCGCGGTCGATCACCGCGCAGATCACGGCGCGCGAGGACTCCTCGGCGCGCGCCGTGCCGGCCGTCAGGCTTGCCGCCATGAGCGTCGCGGCGACGAGGATGGTCGATGGGCGCAAGCGATGATCCCTCCGGCCGGACGCCTCCGGCGGCCGGGACTATAGCCGCTCGACCTTAACCGACACACCCATCCCTCAAGCCGGCCAGTTGCCGTCGAAGGCAGGTCTCCCACGACATGTTGCGGCGAATCTGCGGGGGCGATGGCTCGTCCGGCGCTCTGTCCGGACGAGGATGGTACGCGCGACGAGGATGAAGGAAGAAGAGGGAACCGTTGCGATCGGGCGCGTTTCGAGTTCGCGATGGGCTTGTGCGAAAAAAAGGCGGCGCAGGGTGACGCGTACCGCACGGACCGGGATGCGTCAGCGACGAACAGGGTATCCCATACGTTGATGCGAGCAGCTTCGACCGCGATCGGCACCCGGGTATCGATCCTTCGACCTGTGCAAACCGGCTTCGAGCAATACCTTTCCATCCACGCGGCCGACACGATCCGAAGATGCCGTTGCCTGGCTCCTCCTCGCGAAGGGCCGGTTGGTGCCGGGCGCGCGTTGAAGGAGTACCAGGCCCCATGTCGACCCTCACCCATCCGCCCAGCTCCGCCGCGAGCGGGCTGCACGGGATTTTCCTGAGCTTTCCCGTCGCCCTGTTCTCGACGGCGCTGGCCGCGGACGCTGCCTATCTCGGCAGCGCCGAGATCCAGTGGACGAACTTCGCCAGCTGGGCGATCGCCGGGGCGCTGGTCTTCACGGGACTGACGGTCCTCTTCGCGCTCGCCGGCTGGCTGCGGCATATCCGCCGGCCGGGCGGCGTCCGGCGCCTCGTCTACCTTCTGGTGCTGGCCGCCCTGTTCGCGGTCGGCCTCGTCAACGCCTTCCATCACGCGCAGGACGGATGGAGCTCGGTCGGGACCATCGGTCTCGCGCTGTCCGCCGTGTCGACCCTTCTGGCGCTCGTCGCCGGCTGGATGTTCTTTTCCCGGACGCAGGCGGTGGAGATCGTGCGATGACCAAGGCTCTCTGGACCGCCCTTCTCGCCACGCTCGCCCTTTCCGGGTGCGAGGGCAGCGACCCCGCGCTGAACCAGACCGGCGCGCAACCCGACCTGCCGGCGGTGCGCCAGACGCTGGTGCCGCCGATGAACATCGCAACGCCCATCGGCTGGAACGGCGAGGTGCCGACGGTGCCGCAGGGCTTCACGATCGCGGCCTTCGCGAGCGACCTGTCGATCCCCCGCCAGATGCTGGTGCTGCCGAACGGCGACGTGCTGGTGGCCGAAGGGCGCGGCGGCCATGCGCCGGCGCTGCGCCCGAAGGACGTCATCGCCGGCGTCATCAAGAAGCGCGGCAATTCGAGCGGCAGCGGCGGCAACCGCATCACCCTCCTGCGCGACGCCGACAACAACGGCCAGCCCGAGGTCCGCACCGTCCTCATTGACAATCTCGACGCGCCCTACGGGCTCGCCCTGGTCGACGGGTTCCTCTACGTCGCCGAGCAGGGCGCGCTGACGCGCTTCCCCTACCAAGAGGGGCAGACCGAGATCACCGCGCCGGGCGAGCAGGTGACGAAGCTCCCCTCCGCCATCAACCATCACTGGACGAAATCGCTCGCGGCGAGCGCCGATGGTTCGAAGCTCTATGTCGGCATCGGCTCGAACAGCAATGTCGGCGAGCGGGGGATGACGGTCGAGGAGGAGCGCGCGGTGGTCTGGGAGATCGACCGCGAGACCGGCGCCGCGCGCACCATCGCACGCGGCATCCGCAACCCGACCGCGCTCGCGATCGAGCCGACGAGCAACGCGCTCTGGGCGGTGGTCAACGAGCGCGACGAGCTCGGGCCCCAGCTCGTGCCGGACTACCTCACCTCGGTGAAGGACGGCGCCTTCTACGGCTGGCCCTACAGCTACTGGGGCAAGAACCTCGATCCGCGCGTCGAGCCGCAGCGGCCCGACCTCGTGGGGACGGCGATCGCCCCGGACTACGCGCTCGGCTCGCATGTCGCCGCGCTCGGGCTCTCCTTCGCCCGCGACGGCGGCTTCGGCGGCCCGTTCGCGCAAGGTGCCTTCATCGGCGAGCACGGCAGCTGGAACCGCGAGGACCTGTCCGGCTACAAGGTCGCCTTCGTGCCCTTCGAGGGCGGTCGCCCGGCCGGCGAGCCGGTGGATTTCGCCACCGGCTTCCTGACCGCGGACGGACAGGCGCGCGGACGGCCCGTCGGTGTCGCCTTCGATCCGGGAAAGCGCGTGCTCCTGATCGCGGACGACCTGTCCAACACGATCTGGCGCGTCTCGCAGTCCGAACCCGCGCAGGCGTCGCTCACGCCGGCGCGGTAGGCTGCCAAAACCTCGTCAGACCGTGACGCGCCACGTCATGGTCCGGCTTTCGCCGGGCGCAAGGTTCACGACGCCCGGCTTTTCAGCGAACTCCCCGTCCCAGCCGACGGGGCTCGCCATCGACAGCCACGGCTCGATGCACAGGAACGGTGCGCCGGTCGGCTTCGACCAGATGCCGAGGTCGGGGTAGCCCTCCCACGAAAAGGCCAGCGCCCGCGCTTCGCTCCCGTCCGGTCGGCGCGCGACGAAGCGCACGGAGCGGCTCCTGACATCCGGCAGAACCAGCGCATCGTCGGCAAACAGCGTTTCGGACAGAGGCAGGGTCCGCCCATCGAGCGGGATCGGGCGCGGGGGGCCGAGAAGCCCGCCGACCACCGACAGCGCCTCGGGGGGCTCGTCGGCGTCGAACTCGACGACATGGTCCTCCTTCGCGACATCGTCCACCAGCGGCCAGCGGAAGCCGGGATGGGCGCCGAGCCCGAAGGGCAGAGCGCCGGGGCCGGGGTTCTCGACGCGTGCGACGACGGTCAGCGTCGAACCCTCGACCGCGTGGACGAGTTCGAGCGCAAAAGGAAACGGGTAGATCGCGCGGCTCGCCACGTCGTCGGAAAGGCGCATCACGACGCGCGCGGAGGTCGTCTCCACCACGCGGAACGCGCGGTCGCGCGCGAAGCCGTGCTGCGTCATCGTGTAGGCTTGGCCCTCGTGGCGCAGCGTGTCGCCGGTGAGGCGACCGACGATCGGAAACAGGACCGGTGCCCGGCGCGTCCAGGCGGTGCCGCCCTGCCAGAGAAGCTCCACCCCGTCGCGTCCGCGGATGCTCGAGAGTTCCGCGCCGAGAGGATCGACGGCGACCGTCAGCGTGTCGGTGCGGATGATGATCGGGTCGCTCATGGCGGACGGCTCTCCTCGTGATGCGCCCCGGCTTACGATATCGGGCGCTGCCGTGACAGGGGCGGTTTTCCCGCTTCGCAAAGGCTGCGATCTGCGGCTAGGAAGGAACCCCCGCCGACCGTTCGCAACGAGGACGCCCATGACGACCTACAAGATCGCCCTTATTCCCGGCGACGGCATCGGCGTGCCCGTGGTGGATGCGGCGTGGGCGGTGCTGGAGCGCGCGGGCGCGCGTCACGGCTTCCAGCTTTCGGCGACGCGCTTTCCCTGGTCCTGCGACTTCTACCGAGAGACCGGCGCGATGATGCCGGCGGACGGCATCGAGACGCTCCGCCCGTTCGACGCGATCCTCTTGGGCGCCGTCGGCTGGCCCGCGGCCGTGCCCGACGCCGTCTCGCTGCACGGGTTGCTCCTTCCGATCCGCAAGGCCTTCCGGCAATACGCCAACATCCGCCCGCACCGCCTTCTGCCGGGCGTCGAGGGACCGTTGCGCAAGGCAGGGTTCGACATCCTCTGCATCCGCGAGAATACCGAAGGCGAGTATTCGGGCGCGGGCGGCCGGGTGCATGTCGGCACCCCCGACGAGGTGGCGGTCGAGACGGCCGTGTTCACGCGCGTCGGCGTCGAGCGCATCCTGCGCTTCGGCTTCGAACAGGCGCGAGCGCGCCGCGGCAAGCTCGCCTCGGTGACGAAGTCCAACGCCCAGAAGCACACGATGGTGTTCTGGGACGAGATGACGCAAACGATCGCGGCCGAGTATCCGGATGTGGCCGTCACGCCCTACCACATCGACGCGATGGCGGCGCGCATGGTGATGGCGCCGGACACGCTCGACGTTGTGGTGGCCTCCAACCTCTTCGGCGACATCCTGACCGACCTTGGCGCCGCCATCCAGGGCGGGCTCGGCTTCGCGGCCTCGGCCAACATCACCCCCGACCGCACGGCGCCCTCGATGTTCGAGCCGGTGCACGGCTCTGCCCCTGACATCGCGCATCTCGGCATCGCCAATCCGATCGCGACCATCTGGTCGGGGGCGATGATGCTGGAGCATCTCGGCGAGCGCGACGCCGCGGCCGACGTCATGCGGGCGGTGGAGGCGGCGACGGCGCGGGGCATCGGCACGCGGCCCGGCCAGGACCGGACCGACACGATCGCAAGCGCCGTCCTCGACGCGCTCGGCTGAAAGCGTTCGCGCGGCGGTCGGCCGCCCGTCAAATTCCTATGATTTGCTTATCATCGTGACGGGCGGCTAGACTTGCGATCGGCATTGGGAGGTGCCGATCATGACCAAGCGCATCATCACAGCGGCGCTGCTGCTGGGAACCGTGAGCGCGTTCGCGCCGCTCGCCCACGCCGAAATGGCCGGTTCGGTCGAGACCGAGACGCGTCGCGTACCGGGTCTCGAGCGCCCGGCCGAGATCGTCGTCGACTTCTGGGGCATTCCCCACATCTACGCCGCCAACGAGCGCGACGCCTTCTTCCTGCAGGGCTACAACGCGGCGCGCGACCGCCTCTGGCAGATCGACCTCTGGCGCAAGCGCGGTCTCGGTCGGCTGTCGGAGAGCTTTGGCCCTGCCTATGTCGAGCAGGACCGTGCGGCCCGCCTGTTCCTGTTCCGGGGCGACATGGACAAGGAGTGGGCCGCCTACGGCCCCAAGGCCAAGGGTTACACGCAGGCCTTCGTCGAAGGCATCAACGCCTATGTCGACCGAGTCGCGGACGGCACGCTCGAGCTGCCGATCCAGTTCAGGGCGAGCAACAGCCGACCGGAGCGCTGGTCGCCCGAAGATGTCGTGCGCATCCGCAGCCACGGGCTGACGCGCAACGCGACCTCGGAGGTCGAGCGGGCGCGCGTCGCCTGCCTTGCCGGGCTGCGGGCCGATGCCCTGCGCGCCAAGCTCGAGCCGGCCTGGACGACGAAGGTGCCGGACGGGCTGGACCCCTGCCTCGTGCCGGAGGACGTTCTCAAGGACTACGAGCTCGCGACCAAGGGCGTGAGCTTCTCGCCCGAGACGCAGCGCGACGCCGCGCTCGACGCGCGCTCGTTCCTGGCGGCCTCGCGCGGGAAGCGCGACACGATCGGCTCCAACAACTGGGTCGTCGCGCCGGAGCGCACCGAGACCGGGCGCCCGATCCTTGCCAACGATCCGCACCGGGCGCACGGCGTTCCCTCGCTGCGCTACATCGTCCATCTCAACGCGCCGGGCCTGTCGGTGATCGGCGCGGGCGAGCCATCGCTGCCGGGCATCTCGATCGGCCACAACGGCACCATCGCCTTCGGCCTCACGATCTTCGCGATCGACCAGGAGGACCTCTACGTCTACGAGACGAATCCCGACAATCCGAACCAGTACCGCTACGGTGACGGATGGGAGGACATGCGGGTGGAGCGCGAGACGGTCTCCGTGAAGGGCGGCGCACCGCAGGAGGTCGAGCTGCGCTACACCCGGCACGGCGCGGTGCTCCGCAGCGATCCGGCCAAGAACCGCGCCTTCGCGCTGCGCACGGTCTGGCTGGAGCCTGGCACCTCCGCCTATTTCGGCTCCTCGGACTACATGACCGCCCGCAACTGGGACGAGTTCAAGGCGGCGATGGACCGGTTCGCGACCCCGTCCGAAAATCAGGTCTATGCCGATACCGGCGGCAATATCGGCTGGATCGCGGCCGGCATGACGCCCCGGCGCACCAACTGGGACGGGCTCCTGCCAGTGCCGGGCGACGGGCGCTACGAATGGGGTTTCTTCACGCGCTCTGACCTGCCCTCCGTCTATAATCCCGCCGACGGCTGGTTCGCGACCGCCAACCAGATGAACCTGCCGGCGGACCATCCCGCTGCCGAGAAGCCGATCGGCTTCGAATGGGCCAATCCCTCGCGCTACCAGCGTATCGCCGAGGTCCTGTCGGCCGACGACCACGTGTCGCTGAACGATGCCATGCGGCTCCAGAACGACGACGGCAGCATGGTCGGACGGCGCATCGCCAAGCTCTTCGCCGGACAGCCCGCGCCGGCCGATGCCTTGGAGCGGCAAGCCTTCGACGGCCTGCGCAACTGGGACGGAGAGGTGCGGGCGGACAGCGCGGCGGCCGCGGTCGCCGAGATCATGGTGGCCGGGCCGCTCGGGCGCGAGACCGTCAAGCTCGCGGTGCCCGAGCCCGCGCGCGCCATCGTGGACGACGGCGACATCGGCGCGGTGCTCGATCTTCTGGAAGCGCCGGACGACCGGCTCGGCACCGACCCGCGTGGGGCGCGCGAGCGCATCCTGTCCGCGGCGCTCACCACGGCGGTCGCCAAGGCGAAGGACTTGATGGGCGACGATCCCTCCGACTGGCGCTGGGGTGCGATCCATCGGGCGCTGTTCGTCCCCGACGTCGCGCCGCTTCTGTCGGCCAGCGACAAGGCGCAGATGAGCGTCGGGCCGCTGGCGATCGGCGGCTCCGCCTCGACCCCGCGCGCCACGAGCTACGGGCCGGACTTCGGCGTGCGCGCGGGCGCCTCGTTCCGCATGGTGCTCGACGTCGGCAACTGGGACGCCAGCCGGACCATCAACACGCCGGGTCAGTCGGGCGACCCGATGAGCCCGCACTACCGCGACCTCGCGCCGCTCTGGGCGGCCGGCGCCTATGTGCCGCTCCTGTATTCGCGCGGGGCGGTCGAGACCAGCGCAGCCGAGGTGCTGAAGCTCACACCCTGAGGCGCGAGGGGGCGGCTTCGGCCGCCCGCCTTGCCCCTTCCCATGACGGCGAAGGCCGGGGCGCTCCGGCGTCCCGCAGACACAAAGGAAAGCTGCCATGACCGCCATTCCCCTCCGGGCCGCGGGGCTCGCGCGTTTCGGGATTGCCCTCGGCCTCGTCGCCCTCGTGCCCGGTTTCGCGCAAGCCGATGATGCCGGGCGCGACGAGTTCTTCTGGCTCGGCGAGATGAACAAGGCGACTGCCGTCATCAACAGCGAGGCCGGACTGCTTCCCAAGGACAAGGTGCCGGCGATCGCCGCCGCGATCACCAGGGTGCTGGCCGACGGTTCCCAGCCCGGCGCCAAGCGCCCCTCGACCGTGATCAGCTTCGAGCCGCTCCTGATCAAGGCAGGCGGTGTCGAGGTGACGCTGCTGCATGCCGGCCGCTCCAGCCAGGACATGCACGCGACCTACCGGGCCGCGATCCTGCGCGACGATCTCCTGTCGCTCGCCGGGCAGCTCGAGGCGACGACGCGCACGCTGGTCGACCTCGCCGACCGGCATCGCGAGACGATCGTGCCGAACTATACCAACGGCGTGGCGGCCCAGCCGAACAGCTATGCGCACTATCTCCTGGGACACGCCGCCGGCTTCGGGCGCGACGCCGAGCGCATCCGCGAGGCCTATGCGCGCGTCGACCGCTCGGCGATGGGCACCACTGTGCTGAACGGCACCGGCTGGCCGCTCGATCGCGACCGGATGGCCGGCTATCTCGGCTTTGCCGGCATCGTCGACAATGCCTACGACGCCTCGCAGATCTCCTCGATGGAGCATCCGGTGGAGGCCGGGTCGATCGTCACCTCGATCGCCCTCCACACCGGGCACTTCATCGAGGACGTGATGACGCAATATGCGCAGACGCGGCCCTGGATCCTGCTCGAGGAGGGCGGCGGCAACACCTATGTGTCCTCCGCCATGCCGCAGAAGCGCAATCCCGGCCTCCTCAACTCGACCCGCAGCGACGCCTCCGCCGCGATCGCGCTGGCGCTCGGACCGATCCTTCAGGCCCACAACATCACGCCCGGCATGAACGACCCGAAGGACGTCGAGGCGAACGCCGCCGTGGTGGCGGCGGGCGTCGAGACGCTGGCCGGCCTCGACAAGGTGTTGAAGGGTCTCGTGATCCGCCCGGAGCGGGCGCTGGAGGAGCTGAACGGCGACTGGACGGCCTCGCAGGAGATCGCCGACATCCTGATGCGCGACCACGGGCTGCCGTTCCGCGAAGGCCATCACGTCGCCTCGGAGATCGTGACCTATGCGCGGGCGAACGGCATCAAGCCGCTCGACTTCCCGTTCGCGGACGCGCAGCGCATCTACGCAGAGACGGTGAAGGGCACGGCCTTCCCGCAGGCGCTGCCGATGACGGAGGCCGAATTTCGCGCCGCTCTCGACCCAGCGGCGATCGTGCGCAACCGAGCCACGAGCGGCGGCCCGCAGCCGGCCGAACTCGAGCGGATGATCGTCGCCGCCCGGAAGAGCCTCGACGCGCAAGGCGCCTGGATCGGCGAACGCCGCGCCCATATCGACGCGGCGCTGGCGCGGCTCGACAAGGATTTCGCGTCCCTGTCGCCGCAGTGACCCGGCGACACGGACGGATGGCGGAGCGCGCCGCCCGGCCGCCCGTCTCCCGCCTTCGCGAGGGCCGCGAAACCGGTATCATGCCGGCCGTCGCATTCGGGAGACTGGCATGTCGTTGAAGCTTTTCGATCTCACGGGCCGCACGGCCCTCGTTACGGGCTCCGGCCAGGGTATCGGCCTGTCGCTCGCCGAAGGGCTCGGGCGGGCCGGCGCACGCGTGGTGCTGAACGGGCGCGACGGGGGCAAGCTCGATGCCGCGGCCGAGCGGCTGCGCGGGGAGGGGATCGCGGTGGAGACGGCCGTCTTCGACGTGACCGACCATGCGGCCGTGAAGGCCGGCGTCGATCGCATCGAGGCCGAGATCGGCGCGATCGACATCCTCGTCAACAATGCCGGCATCCAGCGCCGCGCGCCGCTCGAGGACTATCCGGCCGAAACGTGGGACCTGATCATGCGGGCCAACGTCGATTCGGTGTTCTTCGTCGGCCAAGCCGTTGCCCGCCACATGATCGGGCGCGGGCGCGGCAAGATCGTCAACATCGCGAGCCTCCAGGCGCAGGCTGCGCGCTATTCGATCGCCCCCTACACCGCGACCAAGGGCGCGGTGCTGAACCTCACCAAGGGCATGTGCACCGACTGGGCCCGTCACGGGCTGCAGGTCAACGCGATCGGCCCCGGCTATTTCGAGACGCCGCTGAACCAGGCGCTGGTGGACGATCCGAAGTTCACCGAGTGGCTGCAGGTGCGCACGCCGACCGGGCGCTGGGGCAAGGTCGAGGAATTGCAGGGCGCCTGCATCTTCCTCGCGTCCGATGCGGCGAGCTTCGTCAACGGGCAGATCGTCTATGTCGACGGGGGCGTGCTGGCGACGCTCTGAGGCGCTGCTCGGCCGACGCCCGGTGCCGCGTGCGCATGGACCCAAGCGGTGATACGAGGGGGCGACGGCGGCCGGGGCGGGAGCGATTTTCCCTCGGGCCGCACCCCCTCTTCGAGGACTGCCGCCTTGCCAGACACCTCCCGCATTCCCGTCTTCGACGGCCACAACGACACGCTGCTCCGCCTGATGGAGGACGCGACCGGCGAGGCCGAGCGACGCTTCTTCGACGGGGGTGCCGGCGGCCACATCGACATGGCGCTGGCGGCCGAAGGTGGGCTCGTCGGCGGCCTCTTTGCCGTGTTCCCGCCCTCGCACATGGACGCCTCGCTGTCGGATGCGATGCGCGTGCCCCCTTATGCGCTGCCCTTTCCCGAAACGCCGAGCCTTGCCGACGCGCGCGAGACGACGCTGCGGATGATCGCGATCCTCCTGCGCCTCGAGCGCACGTCCGGCGGGCGCTTCGCCGTCTGCCGGACGGCCGGCGAGATCGAGGCGGCGATGGGGCGCGGCAGCTTCGCCGCCGTCCTCCATATCGAGGGCGCGGAGGCGATCGATGCGGACCTCGACATGCTCGACGTGCTCCATGCCGCCGGCCTGCGCTCGGTCGGCCCCTTGTGGAGCCGGCCGAACGTCTTCGGCGACGGCGTGCCGATGCGCTTTCCGTCATCCCCGGATACCGGCCCGGGCCTGTCGGAGGCCGGCCGGCGACTGGTCGAGCGCTGCAACGCGCTGCGCATCCTCGTCGATTGCTCCCATCTCAACGAAAAGGGTTTCGACGACGTGGCCGCCCTCTCGGACGCGCCGCTGGTCGCCACCCATTGCAACGCCCACGCGGTGACGCCGCACAGCCGCAATCTCACCGACCGACAGCTCGGCGTGATCCGCGAGACGGGCGGACTGGTCGGCCTGAACTTTGCGACCGCGTTTCTCGGCGACGGCGGCATGGACGAGACGATCGGCCTCGACCCGATGCTGCGCCACCTCGACCATCTCCTCCGGCATCTCGGCGAGGAGGGCGTGGCGCTCGGTTCCGACTTCGACGGGGCGACGATCCCGAGCGCGGTCGGATCGGCCGCCGGCCTCCCGCGCCTCCTGGACGCGATGATGGCGGCGGGCTACGGGCGCGAACTCGTCGAGCGCATCGCCTGGCGCAACTGGCTGTCGGTGCTGCGGCGGACCTGGGGCGCCTGAGCGTCCCTATGCCCCGGTCGCGAGGGCAAAGCCCTCGTCGATCCAGCTGGTGATGCCGCCCGCCATGATCTTCACCGGGCGGCCGAGTTCGGCGAGCCGCAACGCCCCGCGCGCCGCCCCGTTGCAATGGGGACCGGCGCAGTAGGTGACGAAGAGCGTGTCCGGCGGATAGGCCTCCAGCCGCGAGCGGACGATCTTGCCATGCGGCAGATGGATCGCGCCCGGCACGTGCCCGGCCTCGAACTGGGCGGGACCCCGCACGTCGAGAAGCACGAAGTCGGGCCCGCGCGACAGGGCGTCGTGGACGTCCCAGCAGTCGGTCTCGAAGCGGAAGGCGGCTGCGAAGTGCTCGCGCGCCAGCGTGCTCGGGGCGGCGGAAACGGCGGTGACGTTGGACGGCATGGAAACCTCCTTCAGCGGAATGCCGCCATATCGCCGCAAGCCGCCGGCGCTTGCCATTGGCAGGGATGACAGAGTACGGGCAGATCATGCCAAACACCGCTGGCCCCCTCGTCGTCGCACTCCTCTACGATGGTCTCTGCACCTTCGAGTTCGGCATCGTCGCCGAAGTCTTCGGGCTGCCACGTCCCGAGATGGGGGAGGGGTGGTATCGCTTCGCGAGCGCGGCGGTGGAGGCGGGGCCGCTGCGCGCCCATGGCGGCTTCGCGCTCCAGCCGGATCACGGGATCGACCTCGTGGACGCGGCCGACATCGTCGTCGTGCCGGGCTGGAAGGGGGCAGGGGTCGCGGTGCCGGATGCCTTGGCCGAGCGGCTGCGGGCGGCGCACGAGCGGGGCGCGCGGCTCGTCTCGATCTGTTCGGGCGCCTTCGTGCTGGCCGCCACGGGCCTTCTCGACGGTGGGACGGCAACCACCCACTGGCGCTACGCGGAGGCCCTGCGTGCGCTTCATCCCAGCATCGCGGTGGACGACGCCTCGCTCTACCGCTCGCACGGGCGCATCCACACCTCGGCGGGCAGCGCGGCGGGCATCGACCTCCTGATCGCAATCGTGCGCGAGGACTTCGTCGATGCCGCCGCCAACTCGGTGGCGCGTCGGCTGGTGATGCCGGCTCATCGCGGCGGCGGTCAGGCGCAGTTCCTCGAGCGGCCGGTCCCCGTGCCGCGCTCGGGCGCCGTCGCGCCGCTTCTCGACGCGGTGCGCGCCGACCTCGCCCATCCCTGGACGGTCGAGCGTATGGCCGATGCCTGCCGCATGAGCCTTCGCACCTTCGCGCGGCGCTTCCAGGAGGCCGTGGGCATGCCGCCCGGCGAATGGCTGGCGGGCGAGCGGGTGGAAGCGGCCAAGCATCTCCTCGTCGCGCGACAGCACGGGCTGGACGAGATCGCGGCGGCCACCGGCTTCGGCACCGCGGACACGATGCGCCACCATTTCGCGAGGCGCGTCGGCATCAGCCCGAAGGCCTACCAGGCGCAGTTCGGCACCGGTGCTTTGCCGGCGTCACGCAATGAGAAGGCGGGGTTGGAGCCGCAGCTACGCCTTTCGCGTTGAACCAGACGACGCCGGGAGACACGAGATGGACGACCCTCACAACCTCCAGCGGTTTCTGGATGCGCAGGCGCCCGTGGTCGAAACGGTCGAGAGCGAGTTGCGCGACGGGCGGAAGCGCAGCCACTGGATGTGGTTCATATTCCCGCAGATCGCGGGCCTTGGCCGCAGCCCGACCGCCCGGCACTATGCCATCCGATCGCTCGCCGAGGCGGAGGCGTTCCTCGCCCATCCGGTTCTCGGGGCCCGCCTCCGGCGTTTGACGGACCTTGCGAACCGGCACCACGGCCGCTCGGCTCTGGACGTCTTCGGTCCGCCCGACGACATGAAGTTCCATTCCAGCATGACGCTGTTCGCCCGTGCGTCGGGCGGCGAGGCGGCCTTCACCGAGGCCCTGGCCGGGTTCTTCGCAGGCCGCGAGGACCCGGCGACGATTGCCATCCTCGACGGCGGGGCCGGTCCCGGCTGAGGCCTGTCAGAGCGCGGCCTGCGCCGGCATCGGCAGGTAGGCGACGCGCTCGTAGGGCACGTCGGCGCGCGGCAGCGCCTCGCGCCCGCGGATGATGTCGGAGGCTTTCTCCGCGATCATGATCGTCGGCGCGTTGAGGTTGCCGGTGGTGATCGAGGGCATGATCGAGGAATCGACGACGCGCAGCCGATCGATGCCGATCACCCGCGTCTCGGGGTCCACCACCGCCAGCGGATCGTCGCTCGCGCCCATCCGGCAGGTGCAGGAAGGGTGGTAGGCGCTCTCGACATGCTCGGTGACGAACCGGTCGATCTCCTCGTCGCTCTGGACGGACTCGCCCGGCTGGATCTCGCGCCCGCGATAGCGGTCGAACGAGGGTTGCGCGAAGATCTCGCGCGTCAGGCGCACGCAGGCGCGCATCTCCGCCCAGTCGTCGGGATGGCTCATGTAGTTGAAGAGGATGCGGGGCGCCGCCGTCGGGTCGGCGGAGGCGAGGCGCACGTGCCCTCGCGATTTCGACCGCATCGGTCCGACATGGGCCTGGAACCCGTGCTCGGAGGCGAGGCCTCGGCCGTCATAGGTCACGGCGAGCGGCAGGAAGTGGTATTGGATGTCGGCATGCTCGACATCGGGGCGCGAGCGGATGAAGCCGCAGCTCTCGAAATGGTTGGTCGCCCCAAGGCCCCGCTTGGTGAAGAGCCAGCGCGCCCCGATCGAACCCCTGGCGAAGGGAGACATGGCGGAGAACAGCGTGATCGGCTCGCGGCAGGCGACCTGGAAGTAGAATTCGAGGTGGTCCTGCAGGTTCTCGCCGACGCCGCGCCGGTCGGCGACGACCGCGATGCCGTAACTCTTCAGCTCGTGGCCGGGCCCGACGCCGGAGAGCTTCAGGAGCTTTGGACTGTTGATCGACCCGGCGGCAAGGATGACCTCGCGGCGTGCCAGCGCCTGGCGCGCGGTGCCGCCGACGCGGAAGGCGACGCCGGACGCCGTGCGCCCGTCGAAGAGGACGCGCTCGACGAGCGCGTGGGTGACGACCTTGAGGTTCGGCCGCCCGAGCGCGGGCTTGAGATAGGCGTTGGCGGTGGACCAGCGGCGGCCGTTGTGGACGGTCATGTCCATCCGGCCGAAGCCTTCCTGCGTCGCGCCGTTGATGTCCTCGTTCATCGCATGGCCGGCCTCGCCCGCCGCCCGCACGAACGCGTCGTAGAGCGGGTTGGCGAGCGTGCCGTAGGTCGTGTGAAGCGCGCCCTCGCCGCCGCGGTAGGGGTCGCCGCCCGCGCGCCGGTTCTCGGCACGGCGGAAATAGGGAAGGACGTCCGGGTAGCTCCAGCCGGTCGCGCCCTGGTTTTCCCAGCGGTCGAAATCGGCCGGCGCGCCGCGCACGTAGACCATGCCGTTGATCGAGGACGAGCCGCCGAGCACCTTGCCGCGCGGGCAGTTCATCCGGCGGCCGTTGAGATGGGGTTCCGGCTCGGATTCGTAGCCCCAGTTGTACTTCCGCATGTTCATCGGGATCGACAGCGCGCTCGGCATCTGGATCAGCACCGAGCGGTCCGACCCGCCGAACTCGAGGACGAGGACGGTGCTGCGCCCGTCCTCGGTCAGCCGGTTCGCGAGGACGCAGCCGGCCGAGCCGGCACCGACGATCACGTAGTCGAAGTGTTCGATCTCCATCGCCCCTCGCTCCGGATCAGTAGGGCGCGTCGACGCGGCCGAGATTGACGTAGACGCTCTTCGCATGCGTATGCGCGAGGAGCGCGGCGCGCCCGTTCTCGCGCCCCAGGCCCGATTCCTTGGCACCGCCGAAGGGCAGCTCGATCGGCGTGATGTTGTAGGTGTTGATCCAGGTCGTGCCGGCCTCGAGCCGGGCGACGACGCGGTGGGCGCGCGCGAGGTCGCGCGTGAAGACGCCGGCGGCCAGCCCGAAGCGCGTGTCGTTGGCGCGCGCCACCACCTCGTCCTCGCTCCGGAACGGGAGGACGGTCATCACCGGGCCGAAGATTTCCTCCCGCACGATCGTCATGTCGTCGCGGCACCCGTCGAAGATCGTCGGCTCGACGAAGTAGCCCCGGCCGAGCGCGCCGGCCGTCACCCGGTTGCCGCCGCACAGGAGCTGTGCGCCGCCGCGGCGGCCCTCCTCGATATAGGAGAGGACCTTGTTCATGTGCGTCTGCGAGATCAGCGCGCCGACCTGCGTCGCGGGATCGGCGGGGTCGCCGACCACCATGGCGCGGGTGCGACGCTCCAGCTTCTCGAGGAAGGCCTCGCGCACGTCCTCGTGCACGAAGACGCGCGTCCCGTTGGAGCAGACCTCGCCGGCGGAATAGAAGTTGGCGAGCATCGCCCCGCCCACTGCGTCGTCGAGATCGGCGTCGGGGAAGACGATCAGCGGCGACTTGCCGCCGAGTTCCAGCGTCACCTGCTTCAGGGTGGTGGCGGCGTCCGCCATCACCTTCTTGCCGGTGCCGACCTCGCCGGTCAGCGAGATCTTGGCGATGCCGGGATGGCGCGACAGGAGGCGCCCGGTGCGCCCGTCGCCTTGCAGGACGTTGAAGACACCGGGCGGCACGCCGCACTCGGTCATCACCTCGGCGAGCTTCAGGGCGGTCAGCGGCGTCAGCTCGGCCGGCTTGAAGATGAACGCGTTGCCGGCGGCGAGCGCCGGGGCGGCCTTCCAGCAGGCGATCTGCAGCGGATAGTTCCAGGCGCCGATGCCGGCGACGAGCCCCAGCGGCTCGCGCCGGACATAGCCGAAGGCGGCGGGCCCGAGATCGACATGCTCGCCCGCGATGCCGGCGGCGAGCCCGGCGAAATACTCGATGCAGTCGGCGCCCGACAGGACGTCGACGGCGATCGTCTCCTGGATCGGCTTGCCGGTGTCGCGGGTTTCGAGAAGCGCCAGCTCCTCGTTGCGCTCGCGAAGCCGCATGGCGACGCGGTTGAGGATGCGGCCGCGCTCGGCCCCGGTCATCGCGCCCCACGTGCGCTGCGCCTCGCGGGCCGCCCTGACCGTCGCCTCCACCTCGGCCTCGCCGGCCATCGCGATCTCGGCGATCGTCTCGCCGGTCGCGGGATTGACGGTCGCGAAGGTCTCGGTGCCCTCGTGCCAGGGGAGATAGGCGCCGGCGACATGGCTCGTCAGCACCGGGGCGTCGGCGGCGCGCGCCAGCGCCTTCGGCTGCCCTCCGGCGTGCGGCGGCCGCGCCTCGGCGATCTGCGCGTCGGTGAAGCTCGTGGCGATGGTCCGGGCGAGCACGCTGTCCGTCTCGCCGGCGTCCGACAGGGAGGAGCGCAGCCACAGGCCGTCGATCACGGCGGCGATCGCCACCGCGATGCGCGCGGCATCGTCGGCCGCCACCAGCGCCTTCAAGTCGTGGCGCAGGTTCGAGAGCATGCGCTGCTGGTAGACGCGCTGCACGCGCTTCAGCCGTGCGGAATGGAGGACCTGGCCCCAGAAGGCGAGCCACACGGAGCCCGTGCGTCCGTCGAACTCCTCGGGCGCGAGATTGGCGTCGATCACGCTCTGGATGCGCTCGCGCGGCGTCTCGGCGCGCTTCAGCCGCCAGCGCGTGCCGTCCGAGACGCGCGAGGCGAGGTGACGCAGCGTCGCTTCGAGAAGCCCGTCCTTGTCGCCGAAGTAATGCGAGACGAGGGAGGGCGCGACGCCGGCGCGGCCCGCGATCTCCGACAGGCTGGCGGCGGCGAAGCCGACATCGGCCAGCGCCTCGATCGTCGCCTCGATCAGCTGCCGGCGCCGCTGGTCCTCGGAGCCGGAGCGGAGGGCGATGGAAAGGCGGGTCATGCGGGGGGTCTCCGGCGCAAGCATCGGACGGCAGGATTGATCACTCATTCAATCGAACGAAAACCGGTGGAATGCAATCCCTTGATCCCCGTATCGCGCTGCATGGTGGATGCTGGCCTGCGCCTCGTGGTCTTCAATCGTTGGACATGAGAGATCAGGAAAAGGGCAGTCTGCCTCTCGTTTCGACAGAAGTCATAAGCGCTCTAAAAAGAATTGAACGACTGTTCAACTCGCGCTTGACAGCTGCGGAAAGCCTGTCCTCAATTCACGAGGTCGTTCGATTGATGCAATGGTCCGCAGGTCGGTCCATCTGCTATCACCGGCGTCGGGGCATCGGCCCGTCACATCAGGAGAAGACCTCAATGGCGTCATCGCGTTCCCTCGTTCTGACCGGGCTGACGGCTCTTCTCCTCGGGGCGACAGCGGCCCAAGCCGCCGACCCGGCCTCGTGCCGCGCGGTGCGCTTTGCCGATGTCGGCTGGACCGACATCACCGCGACCACCGCCGCCGCCTCCGCGGTCCTCGAGGGGCTCGGCTACCAGCCCCGCACCGACGTCCTCGCCCTTCCCGTCACCTTCGCCTCGCTGAAGAATCGCGACATCGACGTCTTCCTCGGCAACTGGATGCCGACCATGGAGGCCGACCTCGCGCCCTACCGAGCGGAGGGCTCAATCGAGATCATCCGCGCCAACCTCGAGGGCGCGAAATACACGCTCGCCGTGCCGACCTACCTCTTCGATGCGGGGCTGAAATCCTTCGGCGACATTGCCAAGTTCCGCGACCAGCTCGACGGCAAGCTCTACGGCATCGAGCCCGGCAACGACGGCAACCGCCTGATCCAGGGCATGATCGACAAGGACCAGTTCGGCCTCAAGGGCTTCGAGCTCGTCGAGTCCTCCGAGCAGGGCATGCTGGCCCAGGTCGCGCGCGAGACGCGCTCGAAGAAGCCGATCGTCTTCCTCGGATGGGAGCCGCATCCGATGAACGCCAACTTCCAGCTGTCCTATCTTGCGGGCGGCGACGACGTGTTCGGGCCGAACTACGGCGGGGCGACGATCTACACGCTGACGCGCAAGGGCTTGTCGACCGACTGCCCGAACCTCGGCAAGCTCTTCGCCAACCTCGTCTTCTCGCTGCCGATGGAGAACGAGATCATGGGCGCGATCCTCGACGGGGGCGAGGCGCCGGAAAAGGCCGCCAAGGCGTGGCTCGCCGCCCATCCGGACGCCTGGAAGCCGTGGCTGGCCGGCGTCACTACCTTCGACGGCCAGCCGCCCGAGTCGGCGCTCAGTCAAGCGCTCGGCGGCTGAGGGGCGCCGAACCCCTGAAAGACACGGGCGGCGGGTCGATCGCCCGCCTCCCGCCTCTCGTCCCATCCTTCTCGCGCGAACTTCGAGGCCGCATGACGCAATGGCTCGTCGACCACAAGATACCGCTCGGGGCCTGGCTGCGCGCCTTCGTCGACGCGCTCACCACCAATGCGCAAGGGGTGTTCGACGCGATCTCGGTCAGCCTCGAGTTCCTGATCGGCGGGCTGACCGCCGGGCTTGAGGCGATCCCGCCGCTTCTGTTCATCGCGTTGGTCGCGGTGGGCGCCTATGTCCTGCACCGGTCGCTTGCGCTCGCCGCCTTCGCCGTCCTCTCGCTGCTTCTGATCGTCAACCTTGGCTACTGGGCCGAAATGATCCAGACGCTGTCGCTCGTCTTCTGCGCGACGCTTGTCTGCGTCATCGTCGGGGTGCCGATCGGCATCGCGGCGGCACACCGGCCCTGGCTTTACCAGGCGATGCGCCCGCTTCTGGACCTGATGCAGACGATCCCCACCTTCGTCTACCTCATCCCGACGCTGGTGCTGTTCGGCCTCGGCGTGGTGCCGGGCCTCATCTCGACCGTGATCTTCGCGATCCCCGCGCCCATCCGCCTGACGCATCTCGGCTTCACCACCGTGCCGGGCGCCTTGCGCGAGGCGGCGAGCGCCTTCGGGGCCACCAAGCGACAGCTCCTGTTCAAGGTCGAGCTGCCCTATGCGCTGCCCACCATCATGGCCGGCATCACCCAGTGCATCATGCTGAGCCTGTCGATGGTGGTGATCGCCGCGCTCGTCGGCGCCGACGGTCTCGGCAAGCCGGTGGTGCGCGCCCTCAACACGGTCAATATCGCCATGGGCTTCGAGGCAGGGCTCTGCATCGTCATCCTCGCGATCCTCCTCGACCGCATCTGCAAGGCGCCGGCGCGCCGCGCCGCCAGGGGAGCACGGGCATGAGCGACACGCTTCCCGCGATCGAGTTCCGCGACGTCGACATCGTCTTCGGCGATCGGGGCGGACAGGCCATCGCCATGCTCGACAAGGGCGCGACGCGTGACGAGATCCTCAAGGCGACCGGCGCCGTCCTCGGCGCGGCCGGCGTCAATCTCACCATCCAGCCGGGCGAGATCTGCGTCCTGATGGGCCTGTCGGGCTCCGGCAAGTCGACGATCCTGCGCGCCGTCAACCGCCTCAACACCATGTCGCGCGGGCGCACGATCGTCAGCCATCGCGGCCGGCCGGTCGATGTCGGGACCTGCGATGAGGCGACGTTGCGGGACCTGCGCACGCGCACCGTTTCCATGGTGTTCCAGCAGTTCGCGCTCCTGCCCTGGCGCACGGTGCGCGAGAATGCCGGCCTCGGGCTGGAGCTTCAGGGCATGCCCGCCACTGAGCGCCGGCGCATCGTGGACGAGAAGCTCGCCATGGTCGGCCTCACGCAGTGGGCCGACAAGTATGCGCACGAGCTGTCGGGCGGCATGCAGCAGCGCGTCGGTCTTGCGCGGGCGTTTGCGACCGACGCCGACATCCTCCTGATGGACGAGCCCTTCTCGGCGCTCGACCCGCTGATCCGCACCAAGCTGCAGGACGAGCTCCTGGAACTGCAGAAGCGGATCCGCAAGACGATCCTCTTCGTCAGCCACGATCTCGACGAGGCGATGAAGCTCGGCAACCGCATCGCCATCATGCAGGACGCGCGCATCGTGCAGCAGGGAAGCGCGGAGGACATCCTCCTGTCGCCCGCGACGCCCTACGTCGCCGAATTCGTGCAGCACATGAACCCGCTCAACGTCCTGCGCGGCTCGGCGCTGATGCGCCCGGCCGGCACGCTGCGGCGCGACGGCGACACGGTGCTGCTCGACCGGGACGGCGCGATCCGCCTCGAGCTCGACGCCGCCGACCGGCCGGCAGGCGTGCGGATCGGCGCGGGCGCCGGCACGCTCGGCCACGCCGACGCGCTGGAGGGCCGGGTCGACCGCCCCTGCGACGTGATCGTGGCGCCGGCCGACCTGAAGCTGCGCGCCGCGATCGCGCTGAAGCGCCAGACCAACCACCCGATCCTTCTCGTCGACGAGTTGGGGCGGCTGGCGGGCCTGTGCGGCGACGACGAGATCTATCGCGGTCTCCTGCAGCGCGCCGCCCCGGCCTGACCGGCTCCGGTCAGTCGAGGCTGGCGCGGCCCTCGACGATCTCCTGGCGCGCCGCCTCGTGCCGGTCGCGCAATTCCTTGAAGCGCGGCACGGCGTTCATGTCCTCGCCCGTCTCGTTGCGCCGGGTGAGCGCCCAGAATTCCTCGCTTTCCGCGGCATTCAGGCCGACGAAGACTTCGTGCCCGTCGTCGTCGATCGTCAGGGCGCGCATGCCGCGCAGGAACTCGCGTTCGTCGTCCGAAATGTCCATCGCTGTCTCCCGTCTGGTCGACCGATAAAGACGCTGGCGCGCGAAACGTTCGCAGGGGGCGGGTTCGCCCGGACGATTTTTCGCTGCGGCCGGAATGCGAGGGTCGCGGCGGTCGCGGCGTTTTCCCGCTGGTGCCGGCCCCGATCGGGGGTAAGCTTGCCCGTACCAGCGGGCGGCTTCGCCCGCCGGCATGGGAGGAGACCGTATCATGATCGAGCCGCAGATCGTCGGCTGGGCCCATTCGCAATTCGGCAGGCGGGACGACGCCCGCGACACGCGCGACCTCATGGCCGAGGTCGCCCTGCCGGCGCTGAACCATGCCGGATTGCCGCCGGAGGACGTCGACGCCCTGTTCGTCGGTGTCTTCAACAACGGCTTCTCAAGCCAGGACTTCCAGGCCGCGCTCGTCGGCATGGGCACCGAGGCATTGTCGCGCACGCCCGCCATGCGCACCGAGAACGCCTGCGCCACCGGTTCGGCCGCCCTCTATGCCGCGATGGACTTCATCGCGTCCGGCCGGGGCCGCGTCGCGCTCGTCGTCGGTGCCGAGAAGATGACGGGCGTGCCGACCGCACGGGCCGGCGACATTCTCCTCTCCGCCTCGTTCCGCGAGGAGGAGGCCGACGTCGAGGGCGGCTTTGCCGGTCTCTTCGGGCGCATCGCAAGCAGCTATTTCCAGCGCTACGGCGACCGGTCGGAGGAGCTTGCGATGATCGCGGCAAAGAACCACGCCAACGGGCTTCTCAACCCCTATGCCCATATGCGGAAGGACGTCTCGGTCGAGTTCTGCAACACGGTGTCGGACAAGAACCCCTATGTCGCGGCCCCGCTGCGGCGCACCGACTGCTCGCTGATCTCGGACGGCGCGGCGGCGCTGGTCATCGCCCATCCCGACGTCGCCGCCGATCTGCAGCGGGCGGTGGGATTTCGCGCCCGCGTCCACACCAACGACATCCTCGCCATGTCGCGCCGCGATCCGACGGCGTTCGACGGGCCGCGGCGGGCCTGGGCGCAGGCGCTCGACGCCTCCGGCCTGTCGCTGGACGACCTCGATTTCGTCGAGACGCACGACTGCTTCACCATCGCCGAGCTGATCGAATACGAGGCGATGGGGCTCGCGGGGCCCGGCGAGGGCTGGCGCGTGGTGCGCGAGGGAACCACGAGCAAGGGCGGGCGTCTGCCGGTGAACCCGTCCGGGGGCCTCAAGTCCAAGGGGCACCCGATCGGCGCGACGGGCGTCTCGATGCATGTGATGGCGGCCATGCAGCTCTGCGGCGAGGCGGGCGATATGCAGGTCGCGAACGCCGCCCGCGCCGGCGTCTTCAACATGGGCGGGGCGGCGGTCGCAAGCTACGTCTCGATCCTCGAGCGGGTGCGCTGACCACCGATCCCTAGCGGCAGATCGAACGGCGAGGGTGAGGCGATCGGGCCTTGCCCGCACCTCCAAGCCGCTGTCTCGGGGCTTGGAGCCGGCCAGGGCTATTTTGTCCGTGCCGCCGTCCTCGACGCGTCGGCTCCGCAGCGGCCGATGGTTCGAAGTCCGTCGAACCGGTTCATCTGCCGTTCATGTGGGTGGGCGTAAATCGGAAGCGTCTTCACGAGAAGCGCCTGCTGGCTCCCGTCCCTTCGCGAGCAGGTGCCTATGGCTGGGCGCCCTTCATCGGGCGTCCAGCTATCTTCCCCCGCTTCCGGCAACCGATCCGACCCAAAGCCAACCACCCAACCGGAAGCCGGTGACGGCTCCCGGTTGGGCTTGGCTGCGCCCGTCAGGTTGCCCTTCCGCAGCGCGCCATCTTCGCACGGCGAAGGATATCTTCCAACTCGGCCTTCGGCCGGCCCGGCCGGTTTCTCACCCGCCCGGCAGGAGAGGCGGCGCGTCGCGCCGCAGCTCCACGCCGCTCCGGCCCTGCGCCAGCATGCGCGAGACGAGGTCCTCGACCTGCCTGGCGGCAGCCTCCACGGGCAGGCCGCCCTCACGGATGTTGGAGATGCAGTTGCGCCGCGAGTCCGGGGTGCCGGGGGTGGGCGCGTGGGTGATGTAGGCACCGAGGCTGTCGGCGGCCGAGAGCCCCGGCCGCTCGCCCACCAAAAGCACCACGACGCGGGCGCCGAGCGCTGCGCCGACCTCGTCGCCGAGCGCGACGCGCGCCTGGCGCGCCAGAACCACCGGGGCCAGCCGCCAGCCGCGCCCGGCCGCGAGCGCGGCGATGCGCAGCGCGAGCGGCGCGGCGTTCAGCGTCACCGCCGTCGCCGACAACCCGTCCGCGATCACCAGCGCGAGGTCGGCGCCCTGCGCCTCGCCGCTCAAGACATCGCGTGAGGCGTCCGACAGGCGGCGGCCGAGATCGGGACGGCGCAGATACTCCGCCCGGTCGCCGACGAGGCTTTCGACGTCGAGCGCCGCCATTCCGCCGCCGAGGACCGCCTCGCGCACGCGGGGCCAGTCGACCTCCGTCCACACCGCCTCGCGCGCTCGCGCGTGATCGAGAAGAAAGCGCTGGTGGGCGTTGGTCGGCACGCCGCCGCCCACCTCGCCGAGAGCCACGCGCGCACCGGTAAGCCGGCGAAGGTCGAGCGCGCGCGGGCCCTGGAGAGCGGGCCGATCGTCGCCGCTCATGCCGCCGCTCCCCAGTCGGAGAGAAGCGGCAGGCGGTTCCCAAGATCGTCGAGAAGTGCGCGAGAGGCGCCGAGCCGGCCGCGATCGTCGAGGATGCCGGTCTCGGCGAGCCAGCGCTCGAATTCCGGCGCCGGCGGTCGCCCCAGCGTCTGCCGCGCGAACGCCGCGTCGTGATGCGACAGCGACTGGTAGTTCAGCATGATGTCGTCGGCACCGGGCACGGTGATCACAAAATTGACGCCTGCCGCGACGAGCAGCGTCAAGAGCGCGTCCATGTCGTCGCCGTCGGCGTCGGCATGGTTGGTGTAGCAGACGTCGACGCCCATCGGCAGGCCGAGAAGCTTGCCGCAGAAGTGGTCCTCGAGCCCGGCGCGGATGATCTCGCGGCCGTTGAAGAGGTATTCCGGGCCGATGAAGCCGACCACCGTGTTGACGAGGAGCGGATCGAACTCGCGTGCCACGGCATAGGCCCGCGCTTCCATCGTCTGCTGGTCGATGCCGAAGTGGGCGTCGGCCGAGAGCGCCGAGCCCTGGCCCGTCTCGAAATACATGAACTGGCCGCCCGCCGGGCAGCGGCCCAGCGCGCGTCCCGCGTCAGCCGCCTCGCGCAGCACGGCGAGATCAATGCCGAAGCCGGCATTGGCCTTCTGCGAGCCGGCGACCGACTGGAACACGAGGTCGACCGGCGCACCCTTGGCCATCGCCTCGATCGCGACGGTGACGTGGCCGAGGCAGCAAGCTTGCGTCGGCACGCCGAGGCGGGTGCGCAGCTCTTCCAGGAGCGATACGACGCGCCGGTAGTCCTCGACCGTATCGGTCGCCGGATTGACGCCGATCACCGCGTCGCCCGATCCCATCAGGAGCCCGTCCAGCGCGGAGGCGAGGATGCCGAGGGAATCGTCGGTCGGATGGTTCGGCTGGTTGCGCGTCGACAGGCGTCCCTCGAGCCCGATCGTCGAGCGGAAGCGGGTGACGACGCGGCGCCGGGCGGCGATCGCCACGAGATCCTGCAGGCGGCAGATCTTCGACACCGCCGCCACCATCTCCGGCGTCAGACCCCGGCCAAGCGCCGCGATCGCCTCGCCGTCGGCGGCGAGCAGCCAGTCGCGGAAGGCGCCGACGGTGAGCGAGGCGACGGGCGCGAAGGCCGCCTCGTTGAACTGCCGGTCGATGAGGTCGGTGACCTCGTCGCCCCGATCCGCCAGCAGCGGCTCGGCGCGGAAGGTCTTCAAGGGCGTGTCGGCGAGCGCCATCTGCGCGGCGAGGCGTTCGACAGGGCCGGACGCCGCGATCCCGGCGAGCGCGTCGCCCGAGCGCTGGGGTGTCGCCTTGGCGAGAAGGTCGGCCAGCGTTTCGAACCGGAAGACGGTGCCTTCCACCGTGTGCGAGAAGGGCATGGGTCGGCTCCCCGTTGGCGGCGATCTGCGGGGAGCGACCGGCGGCTCCCGCTCGGGAATGGTAGGCGGGGCGAGCCCCGCACCACAAGACCGCGGCCGCTGTTCAGCCGACCTTTCGCAGGTAGGCGTACCAGTAGGCGAGGCCGACCGAGCCGCCGCCGAGGATGTTGCCGATCGTCGCGAACAGGAGGTTCTTCAGGAAGCCGAAGACCCCGAGCGCCGCGAAGGCCGACGAGTCGGTGCCGGCGGCGGCCCAGAAATCCGGCCCCGCAAAGCCCTTCACGATGAGGGCGATCGGGATGATCGACATGTTGGCGACGGAATGCTCGAAGCCGGCGGCCACGAAGGCGGTGATCGGGCCGACGATCGCGAGGATTTTGCCGGGCACGGTGCGGGCGGCCTGCGCCATCCAGACCGCAAGGCAGACGAGCATATTGGCGAGGATGCCGCTGGCGATGAGCTGGAGGATGCCCTTCTCGACCTTGCCCGTCGCGGTTTCCAGCGCCGCGAGGCCGACCGCGCCGTCGCCCGCCAGATGGCCCCCGGCGATCACGAAGAGGATCGCGACCAGAAGCGCGCCGGCAAGGTTGCCGGCATAGACCACACCCCAGAAGCGCCACATCGTGCCGCGGTCGAGCCGGTCGCGCACGCGCTGGATCACCAGCATCGTGTCGCCGGTGAAGAGCTCGGCGCCGGCCACCGTCACGAGCACGAGCCCGACGGAGAAGCCGAGGCCGGAGAGGAGATGGCGCGGCCCGGAAAAGCCCTCGCCGGCCGCGGTGACGAGATAGAGGATCGCGCCGAAGGCGATGAAGGCGCCGGCCAGGACGCCGAGAAGGAACACGTCGCCGGTCGGCTTCTTCACCTTGGCGGCGAGATAGGCGAGGGCGTTCTTCGCCGTCTCGGGCGGCGACGCGTCGTCGATCGTGTTGGTGGACTTCTCGTCGGACATGGGGGCGCTCCATCCTTGTGCTGGCGGGACGAGACACGCGCGCCCGTTCGTCAGCCGGGAAATGGATGCCGGAGGCCGCCGGGAAAGGTGCGCGCCGCGAGGCCGCGCACCGTCTCCTCGAGGGTCGGTGCTACCACTCGATGCCGATCTTGCCGAAGTGGCTGGCGCCCTCCTCATGGCGGAAGGCCTCGGCGAGATCGGCAAGGGGAAAGCGGCGGTCGACGACCGGGCGCACGCCGTTCGCCTCCAGCGCGCGCACGAAGTCCTGCTGCTGGCGGCGGCTGCCGACGATGAGCCCCTGCAGCCGCGCCTGCTTGGTCATGAAGGCGCCGGTCGGCACCTCGCCGGAAAAGCCGGTGAGAACGCCGATCAGCGAGATATGGCCGCCGATCCGCACCGCCTCGATCGACTGCGCCAGGGTGCCGGGCCCGCCGACCTCGACCACATGGTCGACACCTACACCACCGGTCCACTCGCGGATGCGGCGGCCCCATTCGGGTTCGGAGCGGTAGTTCAGGGTGAACTCGGCGCCGAGCTGGCGGGCGCGCTCCAGCTTCTCGTCCGAGGACGAGGTGATCGCGACCCGGGCCCCGAACATTCGGGCGATCTGCAGCGCCCAGATCGAGACGCCGCCGGTGCCGAGAAGGAGCACCGTGTCGCCCGCCTTCAGCCCGCCGTCGCCGACCAGCGCACGCCACGCCGTCAGACCGGCGGTGGTGATGGTCGCGGCCTCGACCGCGTCGTAGCCCTTCGGCGCCTTGGTGAAGGCCGTCGCCGGCAGGACCGCGACGTCCCGCGCGAACCCGTCGATACCGTCGCCCGGCGTGCGGGCGAAGTCGCCGGCCGTCGGCGCTCCGTCCTGCCAGTCCGGAAAGAAGCAGGAGACGACGAGATCGCCCGGCGCAAAGTCCGACACGCCCTCGCCGACGCTCTCCACGATGCCCGCGCCGTCGGCCAGAAGGATGCGGCCGTCGTCCGCCTTCATCTTTCCGGTGGCGACCGACAGGTCGTGATAGTTCAGCGAACCGCCGTGCAAGGCGACGCGAATCTCGCCGGGTCCGGGCTGGCCGGGATCGGGACGGTCCTCCGCCACGATCCGATCCAGCCCGCCGGGTGCCCTCAACGCCATCGCCTTCATCGTCACATCTCCACGTCGTCCTGCCGGTCTCCAACGGACCGTTCGGCCTACATATGAACCGTCAGGACGCCGGCGAGGGGGAGGCGTCGCGTGGAGCCGGGCGGCCGCGCCGACGCGAGGCGAGGATCTCCTCCAGTGCGACGGGGCGGAAGGGAAAGGCGTCGACGCCGACGTCGTACTGGCGCGGGATCGGCTTCAACCGGGCGTGGGAATGGCCGTGGAGGTCGATCGCGCCCTTGCCCATCCCGTTCCAGGTGCGGAACGCATAGTGGCAGAGGACGAGCGGCCGGCCCTCGACGGTGAGTTCAGCATAGGCCTGGACGCTTTGCCAGCGCGGATTGCAGCGCGTTGCGGCATCGTCGTTGTTGCCGGCGACGAGGTGCTTCACGCCGCTCAGCCGGTCGAGGAGCGCGTCCTTCAACTCGCTCGGACCCCGCGCGAAGTCGCCGAGGTGCCAGACCTCGTCGTGCGGCCCGACGACCGCGTTCCAGGCGGCAATCAGCGCGGCGTCGTGGGCGGCGAGATCGGGGAACGGTCGACGGTCGATGCGCAAGACGCGCGGGTCGTTGAAATGGGTATCGGCCGTGAAGAAGATCATCGACGCGATCTAGGGCGGCGGCGCCCGGGCGGCGCGTGTCAGGCGCTGCGCCGGCCGGTGCGCGAAGGGGGCGCGCCGTAGCGTTCGCGGTAGCGGCGCGCGAACTCTCCCATGTGAAGAAAACCCCAGCGATAGGCGATCTGCGAGACCGGCAGACGTCCTTCGTTGGCAAGAAGGTCGAGATGGGCGTTCTCCAGCCGTCGGTCGAGGATGTAGCCGAGCGGCGTCTTTCCGGTGCGCATCCGAAAGGCCGACTGCAGGGTGCGCAGGCTGACGCCGGCGGCCGCCGCGACGCTGCCGATCGTCATGGGCTCGGCGAGATGCGCCTCGATGAAGTCCACCGCCTTGTCCGCCGCCCGCAACGAGC
This sequence comes from Aureimonas phyllosphaerae, assembly GCF_047943035.1. Classification (NCBI taxonomy): domain Bacteria; kingdom Pseudomonadati; phylum Pseudomonadota; class Alphaproteobacteria; order Hyphomicrobiales; family Aurantimonadaceae; genus Aureimonas; species Aureimonas phyllosphaerae. Next base: position 979,622 of record NZ_CP181348.1, read on the forward strand.
CGTCCACGGGCTGCGCCTGCCCGCGCGGCCAGGAGGTCAGGATCTGGTTCAGGAGAAGATCCATCAGGAGCGGGCCGGTCAGCGTGGCGGCCGGCGTTCCCAGGTGGTCGCCGATCTGGCGGATCGTGTGCACCAGCGCCTGGAGGCGAGGGCCTTCCAGATTGGTCGACGGCTGGAGCCGGAGGGCGGACGGGCGCTGCCCTTCGAGCTGTTCGAAGCGCGCGCGTAGATCCGATCCGCCGACTGAGCAGTTGAGGATGTCGGAGCCCGGCTGGAAGCGCGTGGCGACGATCTCGTTCGCCGGAAGGATCGTTGCAGTGCCGACCACTGTCTCGAACTCGCGACTGGCGGTGCGACGCACGACGCCGCCGCGCAAGGGGATGCGGATCGAATAGAGATCGAGGCCTTCCGACGGCGCGCTCTCGAAGCCGGTGGAGGATTGCACCGACCAGATCGCGAGGCGCGGCGAGCGGATCCCGCCGATATCGACCTGCGGCGCCTCGCGGCCGGTCGGCCGGAAATGCATCGGCATGCGCGCCTGATCGTTCAGATGCTCGAGCGCCTCGAAACCACGGACATGATGATCGAGCCACACGTCGGCACCGGGCGACCCGGCATCGCGCGTGGCGACATCACCCCTCCCGCCGTCGCTTCGCTCCGACCTGTCCTGCACGTGCCCCGACGCCCTTTTCGGCCTTCGTCCCGATGCGTCCAGTCGCGGGGCGTCTGGGGGAAGGCTCTACGGTTGCATACCACGCTGCGGTTGATGGCGGCATTAAGGCTACCTGTCAAAGTTGCAGGAATTTTTCGCCTCGGGTTACAGCGGGATGGCGACCGGCGCGGTCTGGCCAGGATGGTCGAGGATCGCCATCGCCAGGCCGTAGATCGCCTCCAGCGCCGGCGCGGTGACGACCTCCTGCGGGCGGCCGCGCGCGACGATCCGTCCCGCCTTCAGCGCCAGGATCTCGTCGCAGAAGCGGGCGGCCATGTTGATGTCGTGGAGGACCACCACGACGCCGACGCCGTGCGACCGGCTGAGGGACCGCACGAGGCCGAGGACCTCGATCTGGTGGGCGACGTCGAGCGCCGAGATCGGCTCGTCGAGAAGCAGGCAGCCGGCGTCCTGCGCGACCAGCATGGCGAGCCAGGCGCGCTGGCGCTCGCCGCCGGACAAGGCGTCCACCGCGCGCTCAGCCAGGGCCAGCATCCCGGTGGCCTCGAGCGCGGTCTCGACATGGGCGCGGTCGTTGTCGGTGAAGCGGCCGAAGGGTCCGTGCCAAGGGTAGCGGCCGAGGGCTGCGAGTTCACGCACGGTGAGGCCGGGCGCCGGCGGCGTCGTCTGCGGCAGATAGGCGACGTGACGGGCGAAATCGCGCTCGCCCCATGCGGCCAGATCGCGATCGCCGAAGCGGACGCGACCCCCCGTCGGTCGCTCCTGGCGGGCGAGAAGCTTCAGGAGCGTCGACTTGCCCGATCCGTTATGGCCGACGAGCCCGACGACGCGGCCGGGCGCGAGTTCGAGGTCGAGGGGGTGCAGCAGGGTCCGGCCGGACACCGCGAACGACGCGCCCTGAAGGGCGTAACCCGAACCGGAGCGGGGGCTGTCGGAACGATCGTTCATGGCGCGGCGGTTCTCCGGCGGGCGAGAAGCAGCATCAGGCACGGTGCGCCGACAAGGGCCGCGACGATGCCGGTCGGCAGGGTCCAGGGAAAGGCGAGGCTGCGGCCGAGCCAGTCCGCGACCACGAGGATCGCCGCTCCCGACAAGGCGCTGACGCCGAGCGCGGGCAGCGGACGGTGGACGCCGACGAGCCGGGCGAGATGCGGGGCCATCAGGCCGACGAAGGTCAGCGGCCCGGCGATCGGCGTCGCCGCGGCGGTGAGGACCGCGGCCAGTGCGAAAAGCGCGAGACGCGTGCGGGCAAGCGGCAGGCCGAGCGCGCGCGACACCGGGGCCCCGAGCGGCAGGAGGGCCAGCGGGCGCGCGGCAAGGGCGGCAAGCGACACAAGGACCGCCGCACCCACGCCCGCCGCGATGGCGGCCTCGGGGGTGAGCCCGCCGGTCGAGCCGGCCATCCAGCCCAGCAGCATCAGCGCTCGCGGATCGCCGCCCGCCGACAGGAGGCCAACCACGGCGTCGAGCAGCGCATTGAGCGCAATGCCGGCGAGGAGCACGCGCTCGGGCTGAAAGCCGGAGCGCCGTCCGAAGGCGAGGACCGCCATCAGGACGGCGAGGCTGCCGGCGACCGCCGCCGCGCCCATCGCGGCCGTCGCCGGCGTCGGCATGAGGAACAGCACCATCGCGGCCGCGAAGGCGGCGCCCGCGCTGACGCCGAGCACCTCGGGGCTCGCCATCTCGTTGCCGGTGAGGCGCTGGAGCACGAGGCCGGCGGTGCCGAGCATCGCGCCCGCCGCGCCCGCGCCCAGCATGCGCGGCCAGCGCAGCGGCAGGATGTCGGAGAAGAGGGCCGGCGGGAGCAGGCCCCAGGCGCCCGTCTCCGGATCGGGGCCGACGAAGAGGGCAAGGAGGCCGAACGCGAGGAGCCCGCAGGCGACGGCAGTGAGCCGTGCGCGCGGGCGCGTCGGCCCACCCGCCGCCTGCCGGATGGCGCCGTCGGCCGGAATCGGCGCACGATCGGCAGTGGCGAGCCGCGGCAGGAGTAGAAGCAGAAGCGGCGCGCCGACGATCGCGGTGACCGCGCCGGTCGGCAGGAAGGTGCCGACCGGCCCCGGCACGGCCTGCAGCGCGGCGTCGGTCAGAAGCAGGATCGCCGCACCGAGCCCCGTCGACAGCGCCAGCCGCGCGGCGAAGGAGCGGGCGCCGGACAGGCGCGCGAGAAGCGGCGCGACGAGGCCGACGAAGCCGATCACGCCGACGGCGCTGACCGTAAAGGCCGAGATCGCGACCGACAGGAACACGGCCATCGCGCGCAGGCGCGCCGGATCGAGGCCGCGCGCGCGCGCGTTGGCGTCGTCGAGATCGAGGAGCGCCAACGGACGCACGAGGAGGAGGGCGGGCGGCACGAGGAGCGCGAGGCGCAGGAGAAGCGACAGGAACGGGTCCCAGCTCTGCTGCGACAGCGAGCCCGAACCCCAGATGAAGAGGCTGGCGAGGTAGCGGTCGTTGAGCAGCGTCAGGAGCGCCGAGAGGGCGCCGGCATAAAGGCCGACCACGAGGCCCGCGAGGATCAGCGAGACCGCGGCGAAGTGGCGGCGGCGCACCAGCGCGAAGACGAGGAGTGTCGACAGTCCGCAGCCGGCGAGCGTCACGAGATCGCGGCCCCAGCCGAAGAGGGCGGGGGCCATGAGCGTCGCGACGGCGAGCGCCAGTCGTCCGCCGGCCTCGACGCCGAGCGTCGTCGGCGAGGCCAGGGGATTGCGCAGGGCCTGCTGCAGGAACGCGCCGGACGCCGCGAGCGCGCCCCCGCACAGGACCGCCATCGCGAGCCGCGGCAGGGTGGCGTGCAGCAGCACCATGCGCTCGATGTCGTAGGTCCCGCCCGACGGCGCTTCGAGCGCGGCGCGAAGCGGGCCGGACACGACATAGGCGGCGAGCGCCAGGGCCGGCAGCGCGAGAAGCGCGAGGACGAGGCCGCCGCGCGGCCGGGGCAGGGCCCCCGCGCTCACGCGGCCTCCCCCGCCAGCGCACCGGTGACGAGGCGGGCGCAGCGCGCCGCCGCCGAAACGGCGCCGAAGGTGAGGACGGGAGCGATCCGCCGGACGCGGCCTTCGCGCACGAAGGGCAGTTCGGTCCAGATCGGGCTGCGCTCCAGCGTCGGCCAGGTGTCGGCGGGGGCCGGGTCGACCGACAGGAGAAGCGCGTCGCCGTAGGGCGCGAGCGCCTCCACGCCGACGGTGGCAAAGCCCCACGGGTTCACCTCGCCGGGATAGGCGTTGGCGAGCCCCAGCGCTTCGATCGCGTTGCCGAACAGGCTGGCGCGGCCGAAGACGCGGGCGTGGCGCGTATCCATGAAGGCGACCATGAGAAGCGGCGGCGGGTTCGCCGGCAGGCGCTGCGACAGGCCGGCGAGTTCCGCGTCGAAGGCGGCGAGCGCGGCCGCGGCGCGGTCCTCGAGGCCCAGCCGCCGGCCAAGCGTGAGGAGCACCTCGCGGGCGCGCGGCAGGGGGTCGGTGCCCGCGCCGTAGATCGTCAGCCGCTCCACCGGCGCGATTCGCGCCGCGGCGGCCTCGGCCATCGCGGTATAGTCGGTCGACAGGATAAGGTCGGGCTTCAGCGCCACGAGGCGCTCGAGATTGGGCTCCTGCGAGGCGCCGAGGTCGGCGACCGAGGGGGGAAGCGGCGGCTCGCCGGTCCAGACCGGCCAGTCGGCCGCCGACATCACCGCAATCGGTTCGACGCCGAGAAGAAGCAGGAGCTCGGCCAGCGCATAGTCGAAGCAGGCAACGCGCCGGGGAAAGGGAGCGGCAGCCTCGGCTGCGACGCCGGGCAGGCAGCTGGCGGCAACGAGTGCGGACAGGAAAGCCCGGCGGTGAAGGGAGAACGGCAGCATCGGCCCGTTTTTGTGGAGTACTTCAGTCACCTTTCCCCTAGCGCTCGGCCCCGCCCGGCGCAAGGCCGTGCCGCCGAAGCCTCAGCCGCGCGCCTCTCCCAGCGTGTCGGCCATGCGGGCGCCGCGCTGACCCATCGGCCGCGCCGGGCTCGTGGTGGAATCGCGCGCGGTCTGGTGCTCGAGTTCGGCGTCGAGCTCGGCGCCGACGAGCACCACCATGGTGGATACCCAGATCCAGGTCATGAAGCCGATCGCCGCGCCGAGCGACCCATAGGTCTCGTCGTAGCTGCCGAAATTCTGCGCATACCAGGAGAAGGCGATCGAGAAGATCACCCAGAGCACCGCCGCCAGTCCCGCGCCGGGCGTGATCCAGCGCCAGCGCGCCCGCTCGCGGCTCGGCCCGTAGCGGTAGACGATCGAGAGGCCGCCCGCGACGACCACGAGAAGCAGCGGCCAGCGCAGGACGAGCAGCCACGGCTCGATGCCGCCGAGACCGATGAACTCGAGCGCGATCGGCAGGAGCACGACGGCGGCGAGCGCCAGGATCAGGAACACGATCGCGCACAGGGTGAAGAACAGGGAGACCAACGTCAGGCGGACGAAGCCGCGCGCCTCCTCCTCCTCGTAGACGATGTTGAGCGCGTCGAAGAGCGTCTTCATCCCCGCATTGGCGCTCCACAGCGCGAGGCCGAGGCCGAACGCGAGGCCGAGGCCAAGCTTGGTCTCGCCCTTGGAGGCGACACGCGCCATCTGCTCGCCGATGATGTCCATCGCGCCGCCCGGCAGGAACCCGGAGAGGATGCGCATCTGGTCCCCGAAGTTCGAGGCGTCCGTGAACAGCCCGTAGATCGAGACCATCGCGGTGATCGCGGGAAACAGCGCGAGGAGGACGTAGAAGGTGACGCCCGCCGAGACCAGCATCAGCCGGTCGGCGGAAAATTCAAGGGCGGTGCGCCAGAGGACGTCGATCCAGCCGCGTGCCGGGATCTCGCCGGGATGACGCGCCTCTCGGCCGCGTCCGCGCTCCGCGACGGCCGCCGACGCGTCGGCATGGCCGGCGCCTTCGGAGCGAAAGCCCTCACCCGTCTCGTCCTGGCGTTCGCCGGCGCCGTCGCGGCGCACCAGAAGCCCGAGCGCGCCGAGCAGCCCGAGCGAGGCGAGGCCGACGACGATCTCGCCGGTTCCGATACGGTGCCGGCTGCGGCGGCGGGCGGAAAACTCCATGGCCTGTCCCCTCTGGTCTCAGCTGCAAATCCCCGCGCCCGAAACGCCGCGGATCGCCTTCCGATCCCTGCGGAAGCGGGCGCTGCCGCCAGCCGCCTAACGATACGCACCTAAGCGAACAGTGGGCCCGGAACCCGGAACGCGTGCGGACGCCATCGCCTTCCCCTCCGACATCCCAAAGTCATGGAGGCGATCGATGAAGGCCCTGACCTGGCACGGCAAGAGCGATATCCGCTGCGAAAGCGTCCCCGATCCGACGATCGAGGACGCCGGCGACGTCGTCATCAAGGTGACGGCCTGCGCCATCTGCGGCTCGGACCTGCACATCTACGACGGTGTCATCCCCGGCATGGAGTCGGGCGACATTCTCGGACACGAGACCATGGGCGAGGTGGTCGAGACCGGCTCGGGCGTCTCCAAGCTCAAGGTCGGCGACCGGGTCGTCGTGCCCTTCACCATTTCCTGCGGCGAATGCTTCTTCTGCCAGCGCGGCTTCTATTCGGGCTGCGAGCGCTCCAACCCCAACAAGGACCTCGCCGCCAAGGCCTGGGGTCATTCGCCCGCCGGCCTCTTCGGCTACTCGCACCTCCTCGGCGGCTTCGCGGGCGGTCAGGCGGAATACCTGCGCGTGCCCTATGCCGATGTCGGGCCGATCAAGGTGCCTTCGCATCTCACCGACGAACAGGTCCTGTTCCTGTCCGACATCTTCCCGACCGGCTACATGGCGGCCGATTTCTGCAACATCCAGGAGGGCGACACGATCGCGGTCTGGGGCTGCGGTCCGGTCGGCCAGATGGCGATCAAGAGCGCGTTCATGCTGGGTGCGGGCCGCGTCATCGCGATCGACACGGTGCCCGAGCGCAAGGCCATCGCGGCAGAGAGCGGCGCGATCGTCCTCGACTTCATGGACGAAGACATCTTCGAACGCATCCAGGAGCTGACGGGCGGGCGCGGCGTCGACGCCTCGATCGACGCAGTCGGCTCGGAAGCCCACGGCACGGGTTCGTTCGATGCGGTGATCGACCGGGTGAAGCAGGCGACCTTCATGGGCACCGACCGCCCGCATGTCCTCCGGCAGGCGATCCACTGCACGCGCAACTTCGGCACCGTGTCGATCGTCGGCGTCTACGGCGGCTTCCTCGACAAGATCCCGATGGGCTCGGCGATCAACCGCGGCCTCACCTTCCGCATGGCGCAGACGCCGGTGCAGCGCTACCTGCCGATCCTGCTCCAGCGGATCGAGGAGGGGCAGATCGACCCGTCCTTCATCATCACGCACCGGGCGAGCCTCGAAGAGGGGCCGGAGCTCTACAAGACCTTCCGCGACAAGCAGGACGGCTGCGTCAAGGTGGTGCTGAGGCCATGAGCGCATCCCCGAACGGGCGCCCGCTCGCCGTGGTCACCGGAGCCTCGACGGGCATCGGGCTGGAACTTGCCAGGCTCTGCGCGCGCAACGGCTTCGACCTCGTGGTCGCGGCCGACGAGCCGCAGATCCGCAACGCCGCCGAGGAACTCCGGGCGCTCGGCGCCCGGGTCGACGCGGTGGAGGTGGACCTTGCAACGCGCGAAGGGGTCGCCGCCCTCTGCGAGGCGCTCCACGGCCGCCCGGTCGAGGCGCTCCTCGCCAACGCGGGACGCGGTCTCGGCCAAGCCTTCCTCGACCAGGACTTCGACGCCGCCCGGCGTGTCGTCGACACCAACATCACCGGGACGATCGAGGTGATCCACCGGATCGGCCGGGACATGCGTGCGGCCGGGCGCGGGCATATCCTCCTCACCGGGTCGATCGCGGGCTTCATGCCGGGCGCCTTCCAGGCGGTCTACAACGGCACGAAGAGCTTCATCGACAGCTTCGCCTTCGCGCTGCGCAACGAGCTGAAGGACACGGGCGTCACGGTGTCTTGTCTGATGCCAGGACCGACCGACACCGAGTTCTTCCGCCGTGCCGGCCTCATGGACACAGCCATGGGGCAAGGACCCAAGGACGACGCCGCCGCGGTCGCCAAGGCGGGCTTCGATGCGATGATGTCGGGGCGCGGCGACGTCGTCAGCGGCTGGAAGAACAAGCTGGCGACGACGCTCGCCGCGATCACCCCATCGGGGCTCCTGGCGGAGCAGCACAGAAAGATCGCGGAGCCCGGAACGAAAGGGTGAGGGCGACATTCCGAAGCACTGGCTGATATCGAAATGGGCACCACATCTTATTTCGTGTCCAAATTGATCTTGGCCGGTTGAATCAGCCCCGATTCGACGGCTAGACATACGCGCCAGGACAGGTCCGGCGCGAATGTCGAACTTCGTCCCCTTGCGTGAAGAGTTGATCGTGCCGAGCAAAGACCCCATCGACACCCGCATCGGAAGTCGTCTGCGCGCAGCCCGGGAGATGCGTCGCATGACGCTGGGGCAGGTGGGGCGCAGCATGGGGCTGACCTACCAGCAGATCCGCAAGTACGAGAGTGGCGAGAACCGGCTGAGCGCCAGCCGGCTCTACCATCTGTCGGTGCTCCTGTCGGTCGACCCGGGCTACTTCTTCCGCGGCCTCGACGGGGAGGGCGATGCCGCGGCCCTGATGGCCGATGGCGAGCCGACCCTCGCTGCGGCGCTCGACCGGATCGGCAGCCCGGAAGTGCGCCACCACCTTCGAAGCCTGATCGAAGTCCTCGACATCGACTTCTCATCCCGTGCAAGACTGGGAAGCGAGGCGGACGCGACGCCCTGAAGCACAGGCATGCCGACATGCAGGAAAGGCCGGACCCGGACCTGGTGACGCCATCGACGGGAGCGACCGGCACGGCGGATCCGATGGTTCCGGTCGTCGAAGGACGACGCCTTCGGCGCCTCGGCTACCGCCTCCTGGCATCGACGGCTCTCGCGCTGGCCGTTGCCGGCGTCGTCCTGCCGGGACTTCCGGCGACCCCGTTCCTGCTTCTGGCCGCCTGGGCGGCCTCGCGCGGCTCGCCCGAGCTTGCGGCCCGGATCGAGAATCACCCCCGGTTCGGTCCCATCCTGCACGACTGGCGCACGCGTCGGGCCGTCCCGGTGCGGGCGAAGATCCTCGCCTGCGCCTCGATGGCCGCAAGCCTCGCGATGCTCGCCGCATCCGGCGCGCCGACGGCCGTCATCGGCGGCGTCGCCGCGATCCTCGTCTGCGTCGGCTCCTGGCTCGTCACCCGTCCGTCCCGCTGAGCGAGGCGGCCCGAGCAGGCCTGCCTCATGCCGCCGCGCTCACTCCGCCGGCTGGGGCTGGCCGCGGTCGGGGTTCTCGCGCTCCAGTGTCTCAAGCTCGGCCTCCAGCGCGTTGCGCGGCGGCGAGAAGCGCGACAGGAGGACGTAGAGCGCCGGCACCACGAAGAGCGTCAGGAACGTGCCGAGCGTCGTGCCGGCGGCGATCACCGCGCCGACCGTGGTGCGCGCCTCGGCGCCCGCGCCCGATTCCAGAAGCAGCGGCACCGCGCCGATGATGGTGGCGAGCGTCGTCATCAGAATCGGCCGCAGCCGCTGGCCCGCGGCTTCCAAGGCCGCCTCGAACGGCTCGGCGCCCTCCTCGCGAAGCTGGTTGGCGAACTCCACGAGAAGGATCGCGTTCTTGGCGACGAGGCCGATGAGGAGCAGCATCGCGATCTGGCTGTAGATGTTGAGCGTCTGACCCATCGCCCAGAGGATGAGGACGCCGCCGGCGAGCGCGGCGGGGGCCGCCATCAGGATCACGAACGGGTGGACGAAGCTCTCGAACTGGCCGGCGAGCAGGAGATAGACGAGGACGAGGATCATCAGCATGATGAAGAGGACGGCCGACCCCGTCTCCTGGAAGTCGAGGCTCTGGCCGGTATAGGCGATCTCGGTGCCCGTCGGCTGCGTCTCCACGGCGATCTCTTCCAACTGCGCGAGCGCGTCGCCGAGCGAGAGCGAGGGGGCAAGGTTGGCGCCGATGGTGATCGAGGGCTGGCGGTCGAGGCGCTCGAGTTCGCGCACCGTGCCCACCTCCTCGCGGATCACGACGCTCGACAGCGGGATCAGCTCGCCCTGGCCGGATCGCACGAAGACGTTGTCGATGTCGGACGGCGTCAGCCGGTCCTCGGCGCGTGCCTGGAGGATGACCTCGTATTCCTCGCCGCGCTCGACATAGCGGGTGATCTCCGCCTCGCCGAACATGATCTGCAGCGTCTCGCCGATCGCCTGCGCGTCGACGCCGAGCGCCGAGGCGCGCGAGCGGTCGACGGAGACGCGCACCTGGGGCTTGGTGTCGTCGTAGTCCGAATCGAGATTGATGAGACCGGGGATCGAGCGGCCCTTCTCGACGATCTCCTGCGACCACGCGTCGAGAACGTCGCGGTCCGGCCCCTTCACCACCATCGAGAGCGGGCGCCCGCGGCCGATGCCGAGGCCGTTCGGGTTGATCGCGAAAGCCCGCACGCCGGTCACCGCCGGCAGAGCCTCTTGCAGCCGTTGCTGGAAGGCCATCTGGGTTTCCTCGCGCTCCGACCAGTCCTTCAACTGGACGATGAGGATGCCGACCGTCGGCTGGCCCTGTCCCGTGCGGCCGGGTGACAGGACGGTGAGGATGGCGCGCATCGGCCCGTCCTCGCCGTTGGTCTCGCGCACCACGGTCTCGAGGCTGCGCATCTTGTCCGACATGTAGGCGGGCGAGGCGCCCTCCGGCCCTTCCGCGCGCACGATGATCGCCCCGCGATCCTCGTCGGGCGCGAGCTCGCTCGGCACCACGGTGAAGGCGAAGGCGCCGATGCCGGCGAAGGCCAGGCCGGCGAGGAGCGTCAGCCAGACATGGCGGACGGCGACCCCCAGCACGCGCTTGTAGGCGTTGCCGAGCCGTTCGAGCCGGTCCCCGACGAAACGCTCCATGCGTGTCGGCTCGGTGCGCGTGGTGAAGAGCTTCGACGACAGCATCGGCGCGAGCGTCAGCGCCGCGGTGGTCGAGAACCCAACGATCGCGGCGAGGACGATGGCGAACTCGCGGAACAGGAGGCCGACATTGCCGCCGAGAAAAGCGAGCGGCAGGATCACCGCGATCAGCACCAGCGCGCTCGCGAAGACCGCAAAGCCTACCTGCCGGGTCGCGCGCGCGGCGGCGAGGAGCAGCGGCTCGCCCTGCTGCTGGCGGCGGCGGATGTTCTCCATGATGACGACGGCGTCGTCGGTGCACAGGCTGATCGCGAGGATGACAGCAAGGATCGTCAGGGTGTTCAGCGAGAAGCCCATCGCCACGGCGACGATCGCGGCCGGAATGATCGAGGCGGGGATCGTCGCGGCGGGGATGATGGTGGAGCGCACGGAGCCGAGGAAGACGAAGATCACGACCACGATCACCACGATCGTCTGGATCAGCGTCGAGGCGACGTTCTTCAGGTTCTCGCGGATGAAGACGGCCTCGTTGTAGCCGACCGCGATCTCGACCGAATCGGGGATCTGGTCGCGCACCGAATCGAGTTCCTCGATCACGCCTTGCGCGATTTCCAGCGTGTTGGCGTTGGACTGGCGCACGATGCCGAGCGAGATCGCGTCCTGCCCGTCAACGCGAAAGCCGGAATTGCGGTCTTCGACGCCGACCTCGACGGTCGCGATGTCGCCGAGCCGGACCCGGTTGCCCTGCCGGTCGACGAGCGAAAGTTCGCGGAATTCGTCGGCCGACGAGAATCGCGTGTCGGCCCGCAGGGTGATCGCCTGCGTCGCGGTCTCGAGTTCGCCCGCCGGAAGCTCGACATTCTCGGCCTCGAGGCGCGCCGACACGTCGGAGGCCGTCACGCCGCGCGCGGCCATGGCGCGCCGGTCGAGCCAGATGCGCATGGCATAGCGCTTCTCGCCGCCGATCTGGACCTGGGACACGCCCGACACGGCACCGATCGCGTCCACCACCGTCCGGTCGACGATGTCGGTGAGGGCGGCGGTGTCGAGTTCGTCCGAGCGCACCGTCAGGTACATCATCGGCTGATCGTCGGCCGAGGCCTTTTCGATCACCGGCTCCTCGACGAGGTCGGGCAGGTCGTTGCGCACCGCCGAGACCTTGTCGCGCACGTCCGCCGCGGCGGCGTCGATGTCGGTGCCCGCCACGAATTCGAGGTCGATGTCGGAACTCTCGTCGCGCGTCGTCGAGCGGATCTGCCGGATGCCGGCGATGCCCGACAGGTTCTCCTCGATGATGCGCGTCACCTCGCGCTCCACCACCTCGGCCTGCGCGCCCCGGTAGATCGTGTTCACCGTGACGGACGGCGGATCGACGTCGGGGAACTCGCGGATCGGAAGGGACAGGATCGCGCCGATGCCGATCGCGATCAGGAGGAGGTTGAACGACGCGGCCAGGATCGGCCGGGTGATGACGCTGTCGAGGAGGCGCATGAACGATCAGCCCCTTGCGGCCGGGGTGGCGGCCTGGGCTTCGCCGGGGCCGGTCTCCGGCCCGTCGCGGGCGGGCGGAGTGTCGCCCTCACCCGCATCCTTCGGCTCGATCGCCTGGCCGGAGGTGAGGTCCTGGAAGCCCTCGACCACGACCTGCCGTCCGGCCTCCAGTCCTTCCAGAAGCTCGACCTGATCGGCGTCCCGCTGGCCGACGCGCACCTCGACGCGCTCAGCCTTGCCGTCGTTGGCGGCGAAGACGAAATGGTTCGCGCCCTCGACCTGCACCGCGAGCGGCGGCACCACGACGGCGTCCTCGCGCTGGCCGGTCTCCACGGTCACGTTCATCAGCATGCCCGGCAGGAGCTTCTCGTCGCCGTTCGGCACACTCGCCTCGATCATCACGGTGCGCAGCGCCGGATCGACACGGCTTGCGATCGCCGTGACCTCGCCGCGGAACCGCTCGTCGGAGAAGGCGACGGACGTCGCCTCGATCGGCGCGCCCATGCGAATCTGACCGAGATAGCGCTCCGGCACCGTGAAGCGGATCTCGATCGGATCGACGGCATCGAGCAGCGCCACCTCCGCGCCCGGTTGGATCAGGGCGCCAAGGCTGATGTTGCGAAGGCCGAGGCGGCCGGCGAAGGGGGCGCGGATGTTGTAGTCGTCGAGCCGCTCGCGTGCCGAGGCGACCTCGGCCTCGGCCGCTTCCGCCTGCCGCTGCAGGTCGTTGGCGACGGCACGGGGGCCCGTGCCGTCCTGCGCCAACTGCGCGGCGCGGCCGAAGGCCTGGCGTGCCTCGTCGGCCGCCGCTTCCGCGACGCGCACCTGATCCTCGGCATCGGCCGGATCGAGGCGCACGAGGATATCGCCCTCGGCAACGTCCTGCCCGTCGGTGAAGGCGATCTCCTGCACCCGGCCCGACACGCGCGCCGAGACGGTCACGCTTTCGCGCGCCACCGTGTCGCCGACGGCTTCGAGCGTCAGGGCGATGTCGGCGAGCCCCGCCTTCGCCAGAACCACCGGCGTCGGCGGCTCCTCGCGCTCCTCCGCCTCGGCTTCCGCGGTCGCGCCGGGCAGAAGCGCGGCCACGGGCTCCGGCCAGCCGAACCCATAGGCAGTCGCTGCGAGCCCTCCGGCTGCGACGAGCAGGACGGCGAACGCGGTGGAAAGCGGCTTCATGTCGGGGTCGTCTCCGGCCGTGTGCGTCGTGGCGCAATCGGCGGGCGGGGCAATCGTTCCCACCCGCGGGGCGGGCGCGATGTCGCATCACCGGATGGTGAAAGGCGCTGGGCGATCGGGAGAAGGCCTGAGCGGGACGGCGCAGCGGGCGGCGCCGGTCAGGCCTCGGGCCGACGAGACGCCGGCCCGAGGGCGGATGACTTACTCGGCGGCGGCCGCCTTCTTGGTGGCGCGGCGGCGCTTTGCGGGCTTCTCGGCCTCCACCTCCACGGGGGCGGGCGCCTCCTCGACCTCGGGCTCCATCTCCGGCGCGGCCTTGCGGCCGAGGCCGATGCTCTTGGCCAGTTCCGAGCGCTTGGCGGCATAGTTGGCCGCGACCATCGGATAGTCCGGCGCGAGGCCCCATTTCTGGCGATAGGCCTCGGGGGTCAGGTCGTAATGCGTCTTGAGGTGGCGCTTCAGCGACTTGAACTGCTTGCCGTCCTCGAGGCAGATCAGATAGTCCGGCGTCACCGACTTCTTGACCGGAACCGCCGGCACCAGCGGTGCGGCCGGCGCCGCTTCCGGCTCCTTGGCAGCATCGAAGTCGAGCGAGGCGTAGACGACGCCGATCAGGGGCGCCAGGTCGTCGCGCGTCACATGGTTCTTGCTGACATAGGCCTTGACGATCTGAGCCGTCAGAGCCCGACGCGAGACGTCCTTACTGCTGTCCATTTCAACCCTCTCGAAGTTTTTCGGACAAATAACGTAGTCGCGTATATTGGTCCAGTCGCCGCGGCTCGCGACAACATCGTTACTGAATTATCGACCCTTAGTTGTCCAATATCGCCGATATCAAGACCTTCGACGACGTGGCCGCGGAACCGGGCCCGTCTTCGCATGCCTGACATGCAATTCGGGACATGGTGCACGATACCGATTCGTGGTCAGCCTGCGGCTGATTCGCATGAGTGATTGATCCATGACCCACCCGTCCGCCCCCGCCGTCCGTCCGGCCGACCTGACGCAGGCGCGTGACCGCGCCGCACCTCGTGTCGGCCTGGCGCTCGCCTCGCTGTCCCTCGGCTCCTTCGTGATCGGCGCGGGCGAGTTCGGGATCATGGGCCTTCTGCCCACGATGGCGAGCGACCTCGGCGTCTCGATCCCGCAGGCCGGCCTCCTCGTCACCGGCTACGCGCTCGGCGTCGTGTTCGGCGCACCGCTCCTCGCCGTCCTCACCTCGCGCTGGGAGCGCCGGCGCACGCTGTTCCTCCTGGCGCTCGTGTTCTTCGCCGGCAACCTCGCCTGCGCGCTGGCGCCGACCTACGCGCTCCTGATGGCCGCGCGCCTCTTCACCGCGCTCGCCCACGGCGCCTTCTTCGGCATCGGCGCGGTGCTTGCCGCCGAGATCGCCCGGCCCGGCAAGGAGGCGCAGGCAATCTCCATGCTCTTCGTCGGCATGACGCTCGCCAACGTCTTCGGCGTGCCGCTCGGCACCGTCATCGGCCAAGCCTTCGGATGGCGTTCCGCCTTCTTCGTGGTCAGCGCGCTCGCGGCCGCGACCGCCGCGATGATCTTCCTGTTCGTGCCCGTCAGCCGGCCGCGCCCCGGCGTGCGCTTTGCCGAAGAGCTGCGCGCCCTCGTGCGTCCGCCCGTACTCCTGGCCATGTCGTTGAGCGTCCTCGCCTCCTCGGCGCTCTTCGTCCTCTATACCTACATCGCGCCCCTGCTCGTCGGCGTGACGGGCCTTGCCGAGACCAGCGTTCCCTACCTCCTCTTCGTGCTCGGCACCGGCATGACCATCGGCAACCTCGCGGGCGCCAGGCTCGCGGACTGGAAGCTCATGCCCTCCATCATGGGGCTCTTCGCTGCCATGGCCGCGATCCTCGTCGGCATCCACGTCTTCGCGTCGAGCCCCGTCGTCATGGTCGCCCTGATGCTCCTCTGGGGCATGGTGGTCTTCGGCCTCACCTCGCCGATCCAGATGCGCATCGTCGCGACGTCGCAAGGCGCGCGCAATCTCGCCTCCACCATCAACCAGAGCGCCTTCAACCTCGGCAACGCCTTCGGCGCCTGGGTCGGCGCCATGATGATCTCCGCCGGCCTCGGCTACGACGCCCTGCCGCTCGCTGCCGCCGCGCTGGCACTCTGCGCGCTGGCCGTCGCCGCCTTGAGCTGGCGGATGGACGGGCGGGCATCGCGGGTGTGAGGCAGGGGCGCCGCCCCTGCACCCCGCCAGGGGAATGATTCCCCTGGACCCCCCATCTCGGGTGACATGAAAACGGGGGCCAGCGGCCCCCGTTTTCATGTCAAAAAGAAAGAAGGGCTCGGGAATTCCTTCCCGAGCGCGGACCGGGGCGGCAGCCCCGCCTCGATCCCGTGCTCCCGCTCCGATCAGCCGGCTTCAAGCGGCGAGATGGAGATCTCGACGCGGCGGTTCTGGGCGCGGCCGGCTTCCGTGGCGTTGGAGGCGATCGGGCGGCTCATGCCGTAGCCCTGCGTGTTGAGGCGGCGCGGGTTGACGCCCTGGCTTGCCAGGAACTGCGAGACCGAGGAGGCGCGGCGTTGCGACAGGGCGAAGTTGTAGCCCTCGCCGCCCACGTTGTCGGTGTTGCCCGCGACGTCGACGATCGAGCGGTCGTACTTGTTGAGCACGATCGCGACGGACTGGAGCGTCGGATAGAACTCCGAGCGGACCTGGTCCTCGTTGGTGTCGAAGGTGATGTTGGAGGGCATGTTGAGGATGATCCGGTCGCCCTGGCGGGTGACGGAGACGCCCGTGCCCTGCAGCTGGGCGCGCAGGTCGGCCTCCTGGCGGTCCATGTAGGCGCCGATGCCACCACCGCCGATGGCGCCGATGCCGGCCCCGATCAGCGCGGCGCGGCCGGGATCGGTGCCCGTGGCGCGGCCGACGAGGTAGCCGCCGAGCGCGCCCGCGCCTGCGCCGATGCCAAGACCGCCCGCGGTGTTCGAGATCTTCTGCTCGCCGGTATAAGGGTCGGTGGTGCAGCCGGCCAAAAGGCTCGCCGACGCGACGGCAGCCAGGATGAGCTTCTTCATGACGAGTTCCAGCCTTCCGATGGTTCGGGGCTCCTCGTGCGGCGGGAGGCCCTCGATGGTCGTGAGGAAAGGGCTAGAAAACAGTCTGGGCTGGATTGGGGCTGACGACCCGCTTTCGTCTCCGGCCTGAAAATAAATGCCCCGGCCGTGTCATCGCCGCCGCCGCCGGGCGAGAAGCCAGAGCGCCCCGAGCGACAGGCCGGCGATCTTGAGCGCCGCGCGATGCGGCTGGAGAGCGGTGTAGGGGCTGATCGGGATGCCGCGCGTATAAGGCGAATGGATGCGGCCGCCCTCGGTTGGCCGGTCGAGATTGTCGGTCGGCGTCAGGGGATGGCGCGAATGGGTGATGGGCGGCACGATGGCGGCGATGACCCGGTCGGTGAGGCTGGGAGCCA
Source organism: Aureimonas phyllosphaerae (assembly GCF_047943035.1). Classification (NCBI taxonomy): domain Bacteria; kingdom Pseudomonadati; phylum Pseudomonadota; class Alphaproteobacteria; order Hyphomicrobiales; family Aurantimonadaceae; genus Aureimonas; species Aureimonas phyllosphaerae. The sequence continues at coordinate 996,321 of NZ_CP181348.1, forward strand.
CCGCCATGCCGAGGCGCAGGAGACCGCCGGGAAGGCCGATCGTGACCTCGCGCACAGGCCGCTCCAGCGCGTCGCAGATGGACGTGGCGACCAGTTCTGGCGCGTAGAGCGGCGGCATGACGCGCGGCTCGGCGGTGAGGTGGTTGCGCGCGTGGTGGGGCAGGGCGCTGGCGATGCCGGACGGCTTGACCTGCACGACGTCGATCCGGTCGCCGGCGGCCAGAAGCTCCATGCGCAGCGCGTCGGTAAAGCCCTTCACGGCATGCTTCGAAGCGGAATAGGCGCTGAGCAGCGGCACTGGCACGTCGCCGTTGACCGAGCCGACATTGACGAGGCGGCCGCGCCCCGGCCGCGAGCGGAAATGGGCGATGGCGACGAGCGAGCCGTGGACCGTACCCCAGTAGTTGGTCTCGAACAGGCGCCGGTGATCGGTGAGCGGCAGGTCGGTGAGCGTCGCGTAGGCCGCGACGCCCGCATTGTTGACCCAGGCGTCGAAGCGTCCGAAGCGGGCGACCACCGCCTCGGCCGCGCTGCGCACGGCCTCGTCGGAGGAGACATCCACCGGCAGGGCGATCGCTTCGGCCCCCAGCGCCTCGACCTCGGCGCGCACGGCTTCGAGTTCCTGCTGACCCCGCGCGACGAGGGCAAGGCGCGCGCCGCGCCGGGCGGCCTCCAGCGCCGTTGCCCGGCCGATGCCCGAGCTTGCGCCCGTCAGCACCACCACCATTCCCGAGAGCGTGCGAAGCGAAGCGGCCATGTCGTCTTTCCCGTTGGATCACGGGACCAACGCCGGGACCGCGCGGGCCGTTCGGTGCGCAAATCGTGGCCGACTGCCGATCGGGAGGGCAGCCACGAAAAAGGCCGGCCCCCTCTAAGGGAGACCGGCCTCGATCTGTTCGGGCGGAAGCGGCGTCAGGCGGCCTTCCGCTGGCCGATCAGCTTGCGGTTCACGAGAAGCTCGGCGATCTGGATCGCGTTGAGCGCGGCGCCCTTGCGCAGGTTGTCGGCGACGACCCACATGTTGAGGCCGTTCTCCAGCGTCTGGTCCTCGCGGATGCGGCTGATATAGGTCGCATCCTCGCCGGCGGTGTCGATCGGCGTGACGTAGCCGCCGTCCTCCTGCTTGTCGATCACGAGGCAGCCGGGTGCCTCGCGCAGGATCTCGCGCGCCTCGTCGGCCGTGATCGGGTTCTCGAACTCGATGTTGACCGCCTCGGAATGCCCGATGAAGACCGGCACGCGCACCGCGGTGCAGGTGACCTTGATCTTCGGGTCGAGCATCTTCTTGGTCTCGACCATCACCTTCCACTCTTCCTTGGTCGAGCCGTCTTCCATGAAGACGTCGATATGGGGAATGACGTTGAAGGCGATGCGCTTGGTGAACTTCTTCGCGGTCACCGGATCGGCGACGAAGACGGCTCGGCTCTGCTCGAAGAGCTCGTCCATGCCCTCCTTGCCGGCGCCGGAAACCGACTGGTAGGTCGAGACGACGACGCGCTTGATGGTCGCCTTCTCGTGCAGCGGCTTCAGCGCCACGACGAGTTGGGCCGTCGAGCAGTTCGGATTGGCGATGATGTTGCGCTTGGTGAAACCGGTGACGGCGTCGGCGTTCACTTCCGGCACGATCAGGGGCACGTCGGCGTCGTAGCGGAAGGCGGAGGAGTTATCGATCACGACGCAGCCGGCCTGACCGATGCGCGGCGCCCACTCCTTGGCGACGGAGCCGCCGGCCGACATCAGGCAGATGTCGGTGCCCGCCCAGTCGTAGTTCTCGAGCGCCTTCACCTTGAGGGTCTTGTCCCCGTAGGACACCTCGGTGCCCTGGCTGCGGCGCGAGGCCAGCGCCACCACTTCGTCGGCCGGAAAGCCGCGCTCGTCGAGGATATTGAGCATCTCGCGGCCGACATTGCCCGTCGCGCCGACCACAGCCACCTTGTAGCCCATCTTGAAACCCGCCAGTTCTTCGCCCCGAGAACCTGAAGTCACGCTCCTGTCGCCCCGTCCCGGGGGCAAGCGGGACGAGCGGTCAGATAATGATCGTGGTTTTGGTCAGGGTGAGCGCGGACATGGGCAAGGCTCATGCGCTCTCGACGCGGTGAAGTCAATCGCCGGGATGAGGTCGCCGAAATGGAGGCGGCAAACGAAAACGGCCGGCCCCCGAAGGCGCCGGCCGCGATCCGTCGAAACGGATGCCGAATGTCAGATGCGACGGTCCGGATAGGCGCCGCCCATCGGACGGGGGCGCACCGTGTCGCGGGCGGCGCGCTGCGTGACCTTCTTGGTGACCCAGCCGACGAAGAGGGCCTTGAGGATGCTGCGGATCATGGGGATGCTCCCGATCAGTTGAGTTGGGAGATGAATGCGGGTACCCGGCGTCGGTTCCAGCGCGCGCGACCCGGATGACATTCCTGTGATTGTGGCGAAGACAAGTTTGCAACTTCCCTTTCCGTCAGAATTCGGTAACTTTTCCGGTTAAGGCGCCGCGGAGCGCCGCCGCACCAACGCGGCCTGGGAGGGCAAGGGCGTGACGAGTTATCCAACGAGCGCCGATCTGGCGTCCGAACGCAAACCCATGACGAAGCGGGAGCGGAAGGTGATCATCGCCTCCTCGCTCGGCACGGTCTTCGAATGGTATGACTTCTATCTCTACGGAACGCTCGCCGCGATCATCGGCAAACAGTTCTTCTCGCAGTTCCCGCCGGCGACACAGGCGATCTTCGCGCTCCTGACATTCGCCGCCGGCTTCCTGGTCCGCCCGTTCGGCGCGCTCGTGTTTGGCCGGCTCGGCGATCTCGTCGGCCGCAAGTACACGTTCCTCCTCACCATCCTCATCATGGGCCTGTCGACCTTCGCGGTCGGCCTCCTGCCGAGCTACGACCAGATCGGCGTTGCGGCGCCCATCATCCTCGTCGCGCTGCGCATGGCGCAAGGCTTGGCGCTCGGCGGCGAGTACGGCGGCGCGGTGGTCTATGTCGCCGAGCATTCGCCGCGCAACCGCCGCGGCTTCTACACCGCCTGGATCCAGACCACGGCGACGATGGGCCTCCTCCTGTCGCTCGCGGTGATCGTGACGCTGCGCCTCAACATGGGCGAGGACGCGTTCCAGACCTCGCAGCCCCTGTTCTTCGGGCTCGAGGGCGGCTGGCGCATTCCCTTCCTCCTGTCGATCATCCTTCTCCTGATCTCGATCTACATCCGCCTGCAGATGCACGAATCGCCGATCTTCCAGAAGATGAAGGAGGAGGGCACGCAGTCCAAGGCGCCGCTGTCGGAGGCCTTCGGCAACTGGAAGAACGGCAAGATCGTGCTGATCGCGCTGTTCGGCCTCGTGATCGGCCAAGCGGTGGTCTGGTACACCGGCCAGTTCTACGCGCTGTTCTTCCTGCAGACGGTGCTGAAGATCGACCTCCTGACCGCCAACGTCCTGATCGCCTGGGCGCTCATCATCGCGACGCCCGGCTTCCTGATCTTCGGCGCGCTGTCCGACCGCATCGGCCGCAAGCCGGTGATCCTGGCGGGCTGCCTGCTTGCGGCCGCCACCTACTTCCCGCTGTTCAGCGCGCTGACTCAGGCCGCCAATCCGACCTACTCCAGCGCCATCCAGAACGTGCGCGCCGAAGTCGTCGCCGATCCCGCCACCTGCGGCTCGCTGTTCGATCCGGTCGGCATCCGCACCTTCACGAGCCCCTGCGACGTCATGCGCCGCACCATGTCGCAGCAGGCCTTCCGCTACACGCAGGTCGATGCGCCCGCCGGCACCCCGGCGCAGCTCGTCGTCAACGGCGGCACGCCGATCGCCTTCACCGACGCCAAGGCCTTCACCGAGGCGCTCGGACCCGCGATGGTCGCGGCTGGCTACCCCGCCGCCACCGACCCGGCGAAGGTGAAGATCGACGGCTTCTTCTCGGCGCTCGGCAACCCGCAGGCGCTGAAGGTGATCGCGATCCTGACGGTGATGGTGATCTACGTGACCATCGTCTACGGCCCGATCGCCGCCGCGCTCGTCGAGTTCTTCCCGACGCGCATCCGCTACACCGCCATGTCCCTGCCCTACCACATCGGCAACGGCTGGTTCGGCGGCCTCCTGCCGGCCACCTCGTTCGCGATCGTCGCCTCGACCGGCGATATCTTCGCGGGGCTCTGGTATCCGGTGATCTTCGCCCTGCTCACGGTCGCGATCGGCCTCCTCTTCGTGCGCGAGAAGAAGGGCGTCGACCTCGCCGACTGACGCAGACGGCCGACATGAAAAAGGGCCCCGGCAGCGATGCCGGGGCCCTTTCTTTTTCGGATGATCGAAAGGATCAGGCCGCGAGGCGGCGCGCGAACTCGGCGGCCACCGCATCGCCCATCTCGGCGGTGCCGACCTGCCGGCAGCCGGGCGCCATGATGTCGCCGGTGCGGGTGCCGGATTCCAGAACCGCCGCGATCGCAGCTTCCAGCGCGTCGGCTTCGCGCGTCAGCGCGAAGGAGTAGCGCAGCATCATCGCGAAGGAGGCGATCATCGCGATCGGGTTGGCGATCCCCTGTCCGGCGATGTCCGGCGCGGAGCCGTGCACCGGCTCGTAAAGCGCGCGGCGCTTGCCTGTGGCGGCGTCGGGCGCACCCAGCGAGGCCGACGGCAGCATGCCGAGCGAGCCGGTGAGCATCGCCGCGATGTCGGACAGCATGTCCCCAAAGAGGTTGTCGGTGACGATGACGTCGAACTGCTTCGGCGCGCGAACGAGCTGCATGCCGCCGGCATCCGCCAGCATGTGCTCGAGGCGCACGTCCGGGTATTCGTCGCGACCGACGCGGCTCACCACCTCGTTCCACAGGACGCCCGTCTTCATGACGTTGCGCTTCTCCATGGAGGTGACCTTGCCCTTGCGGGTGCGGGCGGCCTCGAAGGCGGCTCTGGCGATGCGCTCGATCTCGTAGGTCTCGTAGACCTGCGTGTCGATGCCGCGCTTCTGGCCTTCACCGAGGTCGATGATCTCCTTCGGGCTTCCGAAATAGACGCCGCCGGTGAGCTCGCGCAGGATCAGGATGTCGAGCCCGTCGACGAGCTCGCGCTTCAGGGACGAGGCTTCGGCGAGCGCGGGATAGCAGATCGCCGGGCGAAGGTTCGCAAACAGCGCCATGTCCTTACGAAGCCGCAGGAGACCTGCCTCGGGGCGGATCTCGTAGGCGACGCCGTCCCATTTCGGGCCGCCGACGGCACCGAAGAGCACGGCGTCAGCCGCGAGCGCGCGATCCATGTCGCGATCCGCGATCGGCACGCCGTGCGCGTCGATCGCGGCGCCCCCCACCAGCGCCTCCTCCGTCTCGAACCGGTCGCCGCCGGCCCCGTTCAGGACGGCGACGATCTTGCCGACCTCGGCCATGGCTTCGGGTCCGATGCCGTCGCCGGGCAGGAGGAGGAGCTTGTACGTCGTCATGAAGGGTCCTTTCGATCAGGCGAAGTGGGCGCTCGGCGGCGTGTCAGGCCCAGGGGCGCGTTTCGGCGAGCTTCGTCTCGAACGAGGTGATGCCGCCCTCCTGCTCCAGCGTCAGGCCGATGTCGTCGAGCCCGTTGAGGAGGCAGTGCTTGCGGAACGGGTCGATGTCGAAGCGCACGACGCCCCCGTCCGGGCGGCGGATTTCCTGCGCCTCGAGGTCCACCGTCAGCTTCGCGTTCGCGCCCTTGCCGGCGTCGCCCATCAGGGCTTCGAGTTCGTCTTGGGAGACGCGGATCGGCAGGATGCCGTTCTTGAAGCAGTTGTTGTAGAAGATGTCGGCGAACGACGTGGAGATCACGCAGCGGATGCCGAAGTCGAGGAGCGCCCACGGGGCGTGCTCGCGGCTCGACCCGCAGCCGAAATTGTCGCCGGCGACCAAGATCTCGGCCTGGCGGTAGGCCGGCTTGTTGAGAACGAAGTTCTCGTCCTCCGAGCCGTCCTCCCGGTAGCGGATGTTGGCGAAGAGGCCGACGCCGAGCCCGGTGCGCTTGATCGTCTTCAGGTAGTCCTTCGGGATGATCATGTCGGTGTCGACATTGAGGATCGGAAGCGGCGCGGCGACGCCCGTCAGATGGTCGAACTTCTGCATGGGAAACGCGTCCTTTCCTCGTCAGGCTGGCGGTCGGGCCTCGATACACCCTTCAACGCCGAGGCAAAAGCCTCGTCGCGCCCGCTTGAACGCGCGCGTGCGATCGGGCAGGGAGGGTCGATGACCCGCACCCCCGCCGCGCTCCTGCGCTCCGCCCTCTTCGTGCCGGCCGCCAATGCGCGCGCGCTCGAGAAGTCGGCCTTGCTCGCCGTCGACGCGCTGATCTTCGACCTTGAGGATTCGGCCGCCGAGGGCGAGAAGGGCGCGGCGCGCGAACGCCTGCGCGGCCATCTGGCGACCCGCGGCCGTCAGGCGGCCGATGGTCCCCTCCGCGTCGTGCGGATCAACCCGCTCGACACGCCGGCCGGCACGGAAGACCTCCTGATGGCCTGCGCGGTGCGGGCCGATGCGATCCTCCTGCCGAAAGTGGAGGGCCCCGAGGCGCTGGAGGAGGCCGACACCGCGCTCCAGCACTGCGACGCGCCGCCCGCGCTGGCCCTCTGGGCGATGGTGGAGACGCCGATGGGTGTCCTCCGGGCCGGCGCGATCGCGGGCGCCGCGCTGTCGCGCCCGCTCGGCGCGCTGGTCGTCGGACCGAACGACCTCGCGCTGGCCGCGGGGCTCCTCGTCTCGCCGGGGCGGCCCGAACTGATGCCCTGGATCGGCCCCATCCTCGTCGCCGGCCATGCGCACGGCGTGCCGGTGCTCGACGGCGTCTTCAACGATCTGGCGGACGCCGAAGGGTTTGCGGCCGAATGCGCCGCCGGCCGACGCTTCGGCTTCTGCGGCAAGACGCTGATCCACCCGTCGCAGATCGACCCGGCGGACGCGGCCTTCGGGCCGACACCGGACGAGATCGCGCGCGCCGAGGCGATCGTCGCGGCCTTCTCCGATCCGGCCCATCGCGGCCGCGGCGTGATTCGCCTGGGCACGCGCATGGTCGAGCGGCTGCATCTCGCGGAAGCCGAGGCGCTGCTCGCCCGCGCGGCCCTCATCCGAAACCGAAAGGACTAACGACCCATGAAGCTCTACCGCCTTCTGACCGGCCCCGACGATTCGGCCTTCTGCCACCGCGTCAGCCTCGCCTTGTCCAAGGGCTGGGAGCTGGCGGGCAGCCCGGCCTACGCCTTCGACGCCAAGGAGGGCGTGATGAAGTGCGCGCAGCCGATGACCAAGGTCGTCGAGGGCAAGGACTACGATCCGTCGATGAAGCTCGGCGAGCAGTAGGCGCCGTCGGAGCGTCAGGGCAATCCCGTTGCGCCGCGCGCTCGCGGTCGTCCTTGCGCTGGTCGCCACGGCGGCGGGGCTGATGGTGCTCGGCCTCGTCGTGCCCCGGCCGGCCGCGCTGTCGTTCCCCCCGCCTGGCGAGGCTGCGGGACGCCACGCGATCTATCTCGCGGCCAACCCGATCCACACCGACATTCTCCTGCCCGCGACGCCGGCGGTGCGGGACCGTTTCGCCTTCCTGGCGCGCGACGGGCTCGACCTCGGCCATCCCGCGCTCGCCACCATCGTTGTCGGATGGGGCGGCCGCGCCTTCTACACCCAGACGCCGACCTGGGGCGACCTGACCCTCGACGCCGTCTGGCGCTCGGCGACGATCGACCGATCCGTCCTGCATGTCGCGCTCGGCGGCCGGGTCGAGGGCGACCAGCCTGGCCTCGTCCGCGTCGACCTCGGGGACGCCGCCTTCGCCGCGCTTCTTGAGGCCGTCGCGGACAGCTTCCAGCCCGCCTCGGACGGCGCGCCGCAGCTGATCCCGAATGCTGCCTACGGCGCGTTCGACCATTTCTACGAGGCGCGGGGGCCGTTCAACCTTCTTCTCGGCTGCAACACCTGGACCGCCGCCATGCTTCGCGCCGCCGGCGTGCGCACGGGCCTCTGGACGCCCCTTCCGCCGCTGCTTCTCTGGAGCCTGACGCTCCACGAGCCGACCGCCGCGCCCTGACGGGACGCGGCTTCCAAAAGCGCCTCAAGGCGCCAGCCAGCGGCTTTCCAACTGGTGGCCGACCTTCCACCGATCGAGCTCGGCGACGTCGTCGTCGCAGGGCGCTTCGAACGGATCGCGGTATCGCAGGAATTCGCCGTCGACGATGGCGGCGATCAGGAAGCAGGCCTCGTCGTATCGCCCGCGCTCCTGGCTGACGACCCGAACCCGCGCCTCCATGGCGATGGCCTCGAGCGCACGGTCGTCCCACCGGGCCATGCCGTAGTCGGCGATCGTCAGATCGACGGCGGTCGGCTGCCAGTCCTGCGCCGGCAATCCGCGCCGCCAGTTCTCCACGGCGGGAAACAGCGCCGCGATCTCCGCGGAGGCCTTCTCGTCGTCGCCGGCGAGGACGACGCCCGGCTGCGCGATCATTCGCCTCTTGAGCCCTTCGGAGAAGCGGTTGAGAAGGGCCGCGGCCTCGGCGCCGTAGCGCGACCGCAAGTCGGCCTCCCGCGCTCCTCGCGTCTGTGCCTTCGCGTCGGCGGCGCGTTGCGCGACGCTGCGCTCCCCTTCCGCCGCCACCCGGCGTTCCTCCGCCTGGCGCAGGGCCTCCTGCCTCGCCGTCACGAGACCGGCAACGTTCTCTTCCAGGGACTTGCGCTCGTACCAGAGGGGAAGGAAGCTCGCCGCCCGGCCATCGCGCTTCAGACCATCGGCCAGAAGCTTCAAGGCATGCTCGGAGCCGTAGACGAGGCGGCATTCCTCGGCCTTGGCGGCCAGGAACGTCTCGTCGAGGCTCGCAAAGCGCGTCATAGGCCGCTGACTGATTTCCGTCGCGGCGTAGCTCGAGATCCGGCTCAGCATCTCGTCATGCGCGCCGCGGTCTTCCGATACCGTCGCGCAGATCGCCGCCTTGCCTGTCGCGAGCATCAGGGCGCCATAGTCGTTCCGCCGCTCGTTCGCCACGTCGTCCCGGATCGTGTCGGACAGCAACCGCTCCTCGTCCATCCGCTTGGCGACGTCGCGGAAGGGCATGACGTCGAAGACGCGCAACGACGCAGTCTCCAGAGCCTCAAGAAACGGCAAGGCAATGGACGGCGGCGCCGCCAGGAAGGCGCGTCGTTGGATCAGGAGGAGATCGCGGTTGGCGACGTCCATCGGACCGCAAGGGCTGGCGGAGATGATAGCGGCACGACCATCAAAGCGCTCCAGTTCGCTCGCCAAGGCGCGCTCGAGAGCCGGCGTCTGTGGGAGACCATGGAGACATAGGGAGGCCTGGCCCGTCCGGAACGTGAAGGCGCCGACGAGATTGCGCGCGAGCGATGGCGCTCGCGGGCTCGTGTTGTAGAGAACGACGACGTCGTCCGGCGGCCCCTGCAAGAGGACCGCGTTGGCCGCCGTGATGCTGACCGCCTGGGGGAGGGTGCCGGCCCCGTTGGAGACTGCCGTGTCCTTGCGCGTCAGAAGCGCGATTTCGCTGGCGAGACCCTGTTTCTGCACGGCGGCGATGGCGCGATCGCGGGCGGTCGAGAGGACATCCAGATCGTCGCTCTTCGCGTCATCCGTCAGGAGCTTCAGTTCGGCGACGACGCCCGGCAACTTCGGCGAGGCGAGGTTGGCCGCGACCCAAGCCGCCATCTGGCCGCGTGTGGTTTCCAACTCGGTCTGGAGCGCGATCCGGCGCGCCGCCGCCTCGCGAACGCGCTCCTCGCCGCGAGCCGCTTCGAAGACGGCAAATGCGGGCGCCTGCGAAAGGGCCGTGCGCAACCGGAGGGCCGTCGCGGCGAGATCCGTCGCCGATGCCGATGCCATCCCGCCTTTCAGGGTCGCGGCCTCGGCCGCGATATCGAGAAGGTTCGGCGTCTGCGGGTTGAGGCGAAGGAACGCGTCGGCATCGGAGAGAAGGTCCGTCGCCTCGCGCCGCGCCGCCTTCAGGGCATCGGCTTCCGCCCGCTGATAGGCGGACTTGTCGGAAAACCCCTTGGCCTGTGCCTCGCGAAACTCGTTGGAACTCGTGAACCCGGATCGACGAAACGCCTCGTGTTCGCGGGCCGTGTCGAAGCCGTCCACTTGCGCCGAGCGATACTCGGACGCCGTCGCAAAGCCCCCGGCACGGGCGCGGACGAACTCATCGCCGCGACGAAATCCGCCGGACGTCGCCTGATCCCAGTCACGCTGCGTCTGGAAGCCGAGGGTGCGGGCCTCGCTGAAGGCCGTCGCGGAGGGAAAGCCGCCTGCCTCCGCCTGCTGATAGGTCGCGGCATCCTGGAAGCCGCGCGCCTGAGCGAGGCTGCGCTCCGAATTGCTGCGGAAGCCGTCGGTCGCCGTCTGCTCGATGGACGACAGCGTATAGGTGTCGACCACCTCGCCGAACGGCAGGCCGTAACGATCGACATAGGCCGAGAACGCCACCCCGGTCGATGGTCCGATCAACCCGTCGACGGGCCCATGGTAGAGACCGAGACGCGACAGGGCCGCCTGCAGACGCTGGATGGACTGGCGATAGACCGGTCGCGTCATCAGATCGAGCGATCCGTCGCCGTCGAACGAATTCCAGACCACACGATCGAGGTTCTGGCCGTCCGACAGGAACGAGTCCTGCGGAATGATGTGCATCGCCTTCCGCGCTTCGAGGTTCGGCTTGGCCTTGTCCCGGTTGAGCGTCCCGGCCACGACCGCGTATCGCCCGTTTCGGCTCTGGATCACGGCGGTCGGACCGATCATCGGGGCGTAACTCTCTGCGAGGGCGACGGCTTCCTGCGGATCCTCGCGGCTGGCGATGACGAGCCAGGTCGTCACCGCCCGGCGTGCAGCAGGAGGCGCCGCGCGGCGGCCCCGCTCCTGGCTCTTGGCCATTTCCTTGATGATGCCGAAGACGAAATCGGCGGATCCTTCCGCCCTTGCCACCGAAGCGGAGGACAAGAGGGCCGCGACGACCACCCAGCGCATGATCCAATCCACGGGCCCGCCCCATTCACATACTGCGCGACCGGATCATCACGGCTCTTCGCCGCCCGACGAAGCCTGCTCCAGTTTGGCGCAAGCTTAGCAAAGCCGCGTCAACCTCCAATAGAAGATTCACGCGTCTCACGACTTAAGTGAGGATGACGCAACGTCGTGCCCGACAATGCCGATCCGGGAAAGGCCGAATCAAACGTCGGTCGCGAGTGCGGGCAGCGAGGATCGGCACGCAGACAGTCGGGTGAAGGAGGACGATGGAAGAAAACCAACACCGTCCTCTCGGCCCACGAAAGCGACGGTCTTTCGATCCGACAGCGTCACCGACCGGACGCCTTGGCACATTCTAGATGACGACAGCAGCAAACCGGTCACCGTCGCACTCGAAGAAGTATGGAGAATCTGGGAAAAATGGAGCGGGCGATGGGATTCGAACCCACGACCCCAACCTTGGCAAGGTTGTGCTCTACCCCTGAGCTACGCCCGCCCGCTCCTCGCTTCCGCCATTGGACTGTCGCCTCGGCGTCTGCGGTGAGCGGCTTATGGCCCAACCGGCGGAGGATTGCAACAGGGAAAATGACGATGATGCGACGCTTCGAGGGACGGCCCGGCCCGGCGCTCTGCAGCCGCCTTCGAAGGGCCTGCCCGCGCACGCGATCCGCCCGGCCGCGTCCGCCTTGATGGGGCGGCGCTTGCGCACGATATTGCGACCTGTCATCCCGAACGGGACCGGGCGAGCGACAGGCGATGTCCGGGGACGAGTTTTTCGAGAAGGGCCCCACCGGTGGCGCTGCAGCGCGCGGACGGGTGGCAGGTCTTCCAGTCACGCGGACGGTGTCGATGAGCAACAATCCTTATGCCTCGCAGCTCGGCGGCTATGGCGCCCAGACCACGGCCGCAGGGCTCGGCGGCACCGGACGGAGCGCGGCGCCGGCGCCGGCCAGCGAGCTCGTCAAGGACACGACCACCGCCGCCTTCTCGGCCGACGTGGTGCGCGAATCGCGCAACCAGCCGGTCCTCGTCGACTTCTGGGCTCCCTGGTGCGGGCCCTGCAAGCAGCTGACGCCGGTTCTGGAGCGCGCGGTGCAGGCCGCTGGCGGGCGCGTCAAGCTCGTGAAGATGAACATCGACGAGCACCCCTCGATCGCCGGACAGCTCGGCGTCCAGTCGATCCCCGCCGTCTTTGCCTTCGTCGACGGCCAGCCGGTGGACGGTTTCATGGGCGCGCTGCCCGAGAGCGAAGTGAAGGCCTTCATCGATCGCCTGACCGCCGGCCGGGCTGCGCCGGGCGGCGATCCGCTCGCGGAGGCGCTGGAGCAGGCGGCTGGGTTCCTCGCCGCCGGCAACGCGGCTCAGGCCTCGCAGCTCTTCGGCGCCGTCCTCCAGCACGACCCGGAGAACGCCAAGGCGGCCGCGGGGCTCGCCGAATGCTATCTCGCGGCCGGCGACACGGCGCGCGCGCAGTCGCTCGCCGACGCGATGCCGCCGTCGGTGCTCGACGATCCGGCCTTCGCGACCGTGCGCGCGCGGCTGAAGCTCCAGGAGGAGATCGCGGGTCTCGGCGACGCTTCGGCGCTTGAGGCGCGCCTCGCCGCCAACCCCGACGACCATCAGGCGCGTTACGACCTCGCGCTCATCGCGCAGGCCAAGGGCGACCGGGCGGGCGCGGCCGACCAGCTTCTCGAGATCGTGAAGCGCGACCGCACGTTCGAGGACGACGGGGCGCGGCGCAAGCTCCTCGAATTCTTCGAGGCGTGGGGGCCGATGGACCCCGCGACCAAGGACGGCCGGCGCAAGCTCTCCTCGCTCCTGTTCCGCTGAACGCGGGGCGGCCGAGCGAAGCGCCGCACTTGGCGCCGCCCGCCGCTGCGCCACTTGGGCGAGGACGCGAAGGAGGATCCCAGCCGTGGTTCAGGTCGGAAACGTCAACTACCGTAGCCTGTCGGATCTGCCCGAGGTCGTGCCCGTGTTCCCGCTGACGGGCGCCCTGCTGCTGCCGGGCGGGCAGATGCCGCTCAACATCTTCGAGCCGCGCTATCTCGCCATGCTCGACCATGCGATTGCCGGCGATCGCGTGATCGGCATGATCCAGCCGCGCCTCGACGGGGCCATGCGCTCAGACGGCGAGCCGGAGCTGTGCGCCGTGGGCTGTCTCGGGCGCCTCACCTCGTTTTCCGAAAGCGGCGACGGGCGCTACGTCATCAGCCTGCAGGGGATTGCGCGGTTCCGCGTCCTCGAGGAGACGGCCGGCCGCGAGCCCTACCGTCTTTGCCGCATCGCGCCGTTCTCGGCCGATCTCGACCCCGGCGAGGGTGCCGAGGACGTGGATCGCGAGGGGCTCTTGAAGGCCTTCCGCATGTATCTCGAGGCGAACCAGCTGCAGGCCGACTGGGACTCGGTGTCGAAGGCCTCCAACGAGACGCTGGTCAACGCGCTGTCGATGATGTCGCCCTATGGTGCGGCCGAGAAGCAGGCGCTGCTCGAGGCGCCCGACCTCAAGACGCGCGCCGAGACGCTCGTGGCGATCACCGAAATCTCGCTGGCGCGCGAGAATTCGGGCGACGGCGGCGGCCAGATCCTGCAATAGCCGACCGCTGGACCAGAACCGGAAAGGACGCCGCATGCCGGACGAAGCCGAGCGCAACCGGCCGGACCCGAAGCTGCTGGAGCTTCTGGTCTGCCCGCTCACCAAGGGGCAGCTGAGCTACGACGCGGAACGCGGCGAACTCGTCTCGCGCGCGGCGCGCCTCGCCTATCCCATCCGCAACGGCATCCCGATCATGCTGCCGTCGGAGGCGCGGCCGCTGGATTGAGGCGGTCCGTCGCCCCGTAAACCGGTCCGCCGTTTGGACGAAGAAGGGCGGGATCTCGCGACCCCGCCCTGTTCTCGTTCAGATCCCTGCGCCGTCGCGCACGTCGGTCGGGTCGACCGGCAGCGCCTCCGTCTCGGCCGGCACCATGAGGCGCCGGAGATAGGGGCGCAGCACGAAGTCGAGGACGCCGAGGATCAGCGCCTGCCAGACGGCGAGACCGAGAAGGAGGGCGATGACCGCCATCATCACCGCCGCCGCGCCGCGGAACAGCGTCACGCCGCGCGCGCGCCGGGCGTCGCTGGCGAGCGAGGGGCCTAGCCATTCCGCCTTGGCACGGTCGAAGGCCGAGCGCGGGGCGGCAGGCTGGCCCTTCGCGGCGGTCACAGGCGCCGGCATGCCGAGAAGCGTCGTTTGCGCCTCGGTGAGCGCGGTCACGATGCCGAGCGCCACCGTCTCGTTGGTCAGCTGGTCGATCAGGATGAAGGCGCCTAGCTCGCGGCTTTCCCCATAGGTCGTCGCCACCAGCGGCTTGTCGAAGGCGAGGGTGACGCGGCCGATCTCGTTCATCAGGAGCGCGTTGGCGGCGCGCGGCTGGTAGGAATGGATGTCGACCGCCTCGCGCAAAGCGCGCACGGTCGCCGGCGTTTGCGCCGAGGCGAGCTTGGCGATGACGCGCGCGCCGGCGATCAGCGGCCGGTCCACCATCCAGAGGATCTCGGCCTCCAGCCGCGTCTGCGGCGCGATCGCGTCGCCCTCGCGCACGATCACGTCGCCGCGCGACGCGTCGATCTCGTCGGTCAGGGTCAGCGTGACCGCCTCGCCGTCCTCGGCCTCCTCGACCTCGCCGTTCGGGCCGAAGATGCCTTTCACATGGCTGCGCTGGCGGCTCGGCAGCGAGAGGACGGCGTCGCCCTTTCGCACGCGCCCGCCCGCAACGGTGCCGCAGAAGCCGCGGAAGTCGAGGTTCGGCCGGTTCACCCACTGAACCGGCAGGCGGAAGAGCGGCGAGCCGGCCTGGAGCGTCTCCGGCTCGGCGCGCTCCAGCGCCTCCAGAAGCGTCGGCCCGTCGTACCAGGGTGCGGCAGGGGAGCGCGAGGCGAGGTTGTCGCCGTTCTTGGCCGAGAGCGGGATATAGGTGACGCTGGTGAAGCCGAGGCTCGGGCGGATCGCCTCGTAGCCCTTCACGATCTCGCGGAAGGTCGCCTCGTCGAAGTCGACGAGGTCCATCTTGTTGATCGCGACGATCACCGACTTGATGCCGACCATCGAGGTGATGAACGAGTGGCGCCGCGTCTGGGGCAGGATGCCCTTTCGCGCGTCGACGAGGATCACGGCGAGCTCGGCCTGGGAGGCGCCGGTCGCCATGTTGCGGGTATACTGCTCGTGGCCCGGCGTGTCGGCGATGATGAAGGCGCGCTTGCCGGTCGAGAAGTAGCGGTAGGCGACGTCGATCGTGATGCCCTGTTCGCGCTCGGCCGACAGACCGTCGACGAGCAGCGCGAAGTCGAGATCCTCGCCGGTCGTGCCGAACTTCTTGGAGTCGCGCTTCAACGTGTCGAGTTGGTCGTCGAAGACCGAGTTCGTGTCGTAGAGGAGGCGGCCGATCAGGGTCGACTTGCCGTCGTCGACCGAGCCGCAGGTGATGAAGCGCAGGAGCGATTCGGCGGGCGAGGCCAGAAGCGGCATGTCGGCCTGCGGGTCGACGATCTCGCCCGAGGCGGCGTCGGCCACCGCGCCGTCGGGCGCTGGGCCTGCGAAGGTCTCGTCCTCGACGAGCGCCCGCTCGTTGGCGGAAGCCGCCAGGATCTCGTCGCCGGCGGCGGTGTCTTGGGTCTTCAGCGCACCGCTCATCAGAAGTAGCCTTCCTGCTTCTTTTCTTCCATCGAGGCGCCGCCATCCTTGTCGATCAGCCGGCCCTCGCGTTCCGACGAACGCGAGCCGCGCATCTCGGAGATGATCCCCTGGAGGTCGGAGGCCTCCGAGCGAACGGCGCCCGTCAGCGGGTAGCAGCCGAGCGTGCGGAAGCGGACGGTCATCTCCTCGACGCTCTCGCCGGGCAGGAGTTTCATGCGCTCGTCGTCGCGCATGATGATCATGCCGTCGCGCACCACGACCGGGCGCTTCTTCGCAAAATACAGCGGCACGACGGGGATGTTCTCCAGCGCGATGTAGTCCCAGACGTCGGCTTCCGTCCAGTTCGACAGCGGGAACACGCGGAAGCTCTCCCCCTGCCGCTTGCGGGTGTTGAACAGGCGCCACGGCTCGGGGCGCTGGTTCTTCGGCTCCCAGCGGTGCTCGGCCGAGCGGAAGGAGAAGATCCGCTCCTTGGCGCGCGACTTCTCCTCGTCGCGCCGCGCGCCGCCGAAGGCCGCGTCGAACTTGTACTTCGCCAGCGCCTGCTTGAGGCCTTCCGTCTTCATCACGTCGGTGTGGACGCGGCTGCCCGAATCGAACGGATTGACGCCCGCCTTCACGCCCTCCTCGTTGATGTGGACGATGAGGTCGAGGCCGAGATCTTTCGCGATCTTGTCGCGGAACTCGATCATCTCGCGGAACTTCCAGGTCGTGTCGACATGAAGGAGCGGGAAGGGCGGCTTGCCGGGCGCGAAGGCCTTCATGGCCAGATGCAGCATCACGGCCGAGTCCTTGCCGATCGAATAGAGCATCACCGGGTTCTCTGCGGTCGCCGCGACCTCCCGGATGATGAAGATCGATTCCGCTTCCAGGCGCTGCAAATGCGTCATGTGCTTCATGGCGTAGGCTTTCCTATGGGCCGGAGCCCGACTATCCATCGGCCGGTCTGCCCGGGCGAACGCAGCTCGGGTCAGATGTCGGCCCGCTCGAAGAGAGCGGCCTTCGCCTCCTCCGTGTCGCTGACGGCGGCCGGGTCATCGACGTGGAGGCCGCATTCGCGCCGGGTCTCGTCCTCCCACCACCAGCGTCCGGCACGCTCAACCTCGCCGGGCCGGATGGCACGGGTGCAGGGGGCGCAGCCGATCGACAGGAAGCCGCGGCCGTGCAGGGCGTTGACGGGAACACCGTGGCGCGCCGTGAACGCCGCGATCTCGGCCCGCGTCAAGTCGAAGAGCGGGTTAGCCTTGACGAGCCCGCGCGCATGGTCGGCGCTTGCGAATTCCATGCTCTCGCGGTTGGCAGACTGATCGCGGCGCAGTCCCGCGATCCAGGCGCTGGCGCCTTCGAGCGCGCGGTTCAGGGGCTCGACCTTGCGCACCCCGCAGCAGGCCTTGCGCAGTTCCGGCGCGAAGTAGAACCCGTTGATGCCCTGGTCGTCGATCAGCGACTCCAGCGCGTCCGCCTGCGGGTACTTGGCCTTGATGCGGCGGCCGTACTTCTCTTCGGTCTCCTGCCAGAGCGTGTAGGTCTCCGGAAACAGGCGGCCGGTGTCGAGGGTCACGACCTCGATCTTCAACGCGTTGGTGAAGATCAGGTGCGTCAGCATCTGGTCCTCGATCCCGAGCGAGGTGGTGAAGACGATGCGGCCGGGCACGGTCTCGCGAAGGTGCTGGAGGCGCTCCAACGGGCTCATCGCCGGGAACGCGGCATTCAGCGCCTCGACCCGGGTGTCGAGCGCGGCGCTCATGCCCGCTCCCGCTGCGCGGCAAGGCGCTTCTGGAGGATGCTCATCTCCTCGCCATAGCCGGTCTGGTAGTGGTCGCGCACGATGTCCTTGGCCGCCATCCACTGCTCGACGGGTTGGCGCGCGGCCATCGCGTCGGGCAGTTCGATCTCGTCGAAGCCGCAGTCCAGCGCCTCGCGGAACTGGTCGGCGATCAGCGGGCCGGAGGCGCGCAGCGTACCCTTGAACCCGGCGCGGCGCAGGCGCTTGGCGAGCGACAGGCCGCGCCCGTCCGAGAAGGACGGGAAGCCGATCGAGATAAGGTCGACCGTCCCGAGATAGCTTTCCAGCGCGCAGACCGGCGTCTCGCCGCCGACATGGAGGCCGAGCGGCGTGTTGCGCCGATCGGCGATCGCCTGGTCGATCGTGGTGAGCGGCACGATCACTGCGCCCTCGTGAAGCGACAGGTCGGCGCCGTCCTCAACGCGCGAGAACGTGTCGGCCTTGGCGCCGGTCTCGTCGAGAAGAAGGCTCATGCCGGCTCTCCCGCGGTCTCGCGGGCGACATAGGCGGTGAAACCCTCCTTGAAGGGCTCGAGGCCTGCGCGCTTCACCGTATCGATGAAGGTCTCGGACCCCTGCCGCTCGCGCTTGTAGACCTCGACCAGCGCCTCGATCGCGCCGGGCACCTGGTCGCCGTCGATGCCGGGACCGACCCGCTCGCCGAGCGCCGCGTTCTCCGAGGCATCGCCGCCGACCGTGATCTGGTAGTTCTCGCGGCCCGACTTCTCGAGGCCGAGAATGCCGATATGGCCGACATGGTGGTGACCGCAGGCGTTGATGCAGCCCGAGATCTTGATCTGGAGAGGGCCGAGATCCTTCTGGCGCTCGTCGCTCGCGAAGAGGTTCGAGATGTCCTGCGCGATCGGAATCGAACGGGCGGTCGCCAGCGCGCAGTAGTCGAGGCCGGGGCAGGCGATGATGTCGGTCACGAGGCCGGCATTGGCCGTCGCAAGGCCCGCCGCCTTCAGCGCCGCATGGACTGCCGGCACGTCGTCGAGCTTCACGTGCGGCAGCACGAGGTTCTGGATGTGCGTCACGCGGAACTCGTCGAACGAATAGCGCTCCGCGATGTCGGCGAAGGCGCGCATCTCGGCGTCCGACATGTCGCCGGGCACGCCGCCGATCGGCTTCAGCGACACGGTCAGCGCGATGTAGCCGGGCTGGCGGTGCGGGAAGCCGTTCTGCTCGACGAAGCGGTCGAGCTCGGGATCGGCCGCACGGGCGGCGTCGAGCACGTGCGACGTCGCGGGCAGCGCCTCGTAGACGGGCGGTGCGAAGTAGCGGGCGATCCGCTCGACTTCCTCCTCCGGCGCGTTGATCGTCGGGCCGTTCAGCTGAGCGTACTCGGCCTCGACGCGCGCCTTGAACTCGTCCGTCCCGATCTCGTGGACGAGGATCTTCACGCGCGCCTTGTACTTGTTGTCGCGCCGTCCTTCCGCGTTGTAGACGCGCATCACGGCCTCGAGATAGGCGAGAAGCTCGTCCTTCGGCAGGAAGTCGCGGATCACCTTGCCGATCATCGGCGTGCGGCCGAGGCCGCCGCCCACGATGATCTCGTAGCCGATCTCCCGGGTTTCCGGGTGCCGCAGCACGCGGATGCCGATGTCGTGGACCTTGATCGCCGCGCGGTCGTGCTCGGCGCCGGTGACGGCGATCTTGAACTTGCGCGGCAGCCACGAGAATTCCGGGTGGAGGCTCGACCACTGCCGGATCAGCTCGGCGGTCGGGCGCGGGTCCTCGACCTCGTCGGCGGCGACGCCCGCGAACTGGTCCGCCGTCACGTTGCGGATGCAGTTGCCGGACGTCTGGATGCAGTGCATCTCGACGTCGGCCAGAAGGTCGAGGATGTCGGGCACGTCCTTCAGCTTCGGCCAGTTGTACTGGAGGTTCTGGCGCGTCGTGAAATGCGCGTAGCCCTTGTCGTACTTCTCGGCGATCAGGGCCAGCTGGCGCATCTGCTTCGAATTCAGCGTGCCGTAGGGCACGGCGACGCGCAGCATGTAGGCGTGGAGCTGGAGATAGAGCCCGTTCTTCAGGCGCAGCGGCTTGAACTCGTCGTCCGACAGCGAGCCGTCGAGCCGGCGCTCCACCTGATGGCGGAACTGGGCGACGCGCTCGCGCACGAAGCGCTCGTCGAATTCGTCGTAACGATACATGCCGCTGGTCCTTGTCCTGCCGCAGGAGCCTCCCCGGTCCCCCGCTCGATCCGGCCACCGGGGCGCGTCCGCCCCGTCTTGGCCGAAAAACCTCTAGAATTCCGCCTGCTTGCCGTATTGCGTCAGCATGGTCGGGCCCTTCTGGCGGATCGCCTCGCGGAAGTGGTTGGCGACCGGCAGCCCGTTGTCATCGCGCGTGACCTCGACGAGATAGGGATCGACGATCCGGTTCTCGGCAAAGCCCCGACGCCCTTCCGCTTCCATCCAGGCGGCCGTCTCGACATCGTCGGCGATCAGCGCCGCCTTCGGATCGAGGCTCCAGCCGTCCTCGGTCAGGAACACGACCTCGCCTTCGAGAAGATCGTTGGCGGTCATGATGACCGGAAGCTTCGGCCCCTTCGCCTTTGCGCCCGCCTTGACGTCGCCCGCCATAATCCTGCCCCGCTGCCCGATCCACGCACGCCGTCCGCGGGCGGAGTTCGATCCGCCGCGGCGAGGCTGTCATCGTTCTAAATAGGCCAAGGCGCAAGCGGTTGCGCCGTCGCCCGTTCCAATCCGGGGGCCGCAAGGGGAAGGAATTTGCGCGCCGTCCTCCGTGCGGCGTCGGTTCAGATCGGCAGGCCCTGCAGGAGGCGCGGCGACGGGCCGCTCGCGATGCCCGACGCCTGCGCGATGAAATGCCGCTTGGCAAAGGGCGCGCGGTCGACGAGCGACAGGCCGAAGGAGCGCACCGCGCGCACCAGCGCGCTGTCGTTGGAGAACAGGCGGTTCAGGATGTCGGTGGTCACGCCCATCTGCACCGTGTCGAAGCGGCGCCAGCGCTGGTAGAGCTCCAGCGTATCGAGGGCGCCGATGTCGCGGCCGAGCCGGGCGGCATCCACCACCACCTCGGCGAGCGCAGCCGCGTCCTTGAAGCCGAGGTTCAGCCCCTGGCCGGCGATTGGGTGGATGCCGTGCGCGGCGTCCCCGGCGAGCGCGATGCGGGGCTTCACGAAATCGCGCGCGAGCGTCAGGCCGAGCGGAAAGGCGCGTGGGCGCCCCTCGACGGTGAGGGCCCCGAGCTTCAGGCCGAAGCGCTGCTCCAGCTCCAGCTCGAACACCATGTCATCGGCGCGCAGCAGGCGTTCGGCCTCCGCGGTCGATTCGGTCCAGACGAGCGAGGACCGATTGCCCTTGAGCGGCAGGATTGCGAAGGGGCCGGCGGGCAGGAAGTGCTCCTCGGCGCGGCCCTCGTGCGGGCGCTCGTGCGCCACCGTCGCGACGATGCCGCTCTGGCCGTAGTCGGTGTGGATCGTGCGGATGCCGGCCATGTCGCGGATCTTGGAGCGCACGCCGTCTGCCGCCACCAGAAGCCGCGCCTCGACCGTCTCGGCGCCCAGCTCGACCGCGATCGAGGCGGGGCGGTCCGTGATTCCGGTGACCGGAGTGCCGGCGCGGATCGCGATGCCGAGCGCCTCGGCGCGCGCGCGCAGCGCCCCGTTCAAGGCGACGTTCGGCACCATGTGAGCGAAGGGCTCGCCGGGTTCCGCCTCGCCGCCGAAGGTCAGGAAGACCGGGCGCACGGGATCGCTGGTGCGCGAGTCCGTCACGATCATTTCGCGGATCGGCTCGGCCTCGGGGGCGATCGTGTCCCAGGCCCCGAGGCGCGTCAGCATGCGGATCGCGGCAGCCGCGATCGCCGAGGCGCGCGTGTCGCGCTCCCAGACGCCGTCCGGCGCCGCGTCGACCACGAGAACGTCGAGCTCGGGCGCGGCCTGCTTGATCGCGACGGCGCTGACGAGGCCGACATAGCCGGCCCCCGCCACCACGATGTCGGCGCGGGCGGGCGAGGCGTGCGCGGCCTGGGTCTCGGACATGGAACGGGTTTCCCCTCGATCTCTCCGGACCGCCGCGCGGCCCGTTCTCGAGCCTTGATCTAGGCGCCCGGCCTCGCCGGGGCAACCGAGCGGCCCTGCCTTGCGGGCGCGACCGATATGCCGGACAAGGCGCGCGAAGGATCGACGCGCGAGAGGGAGCCGAAGGCATGGACGAGACGATGGACCGGCTGATCCGGGCGCTCGACCTCGAGAAGCTGGAGGAGAACCTCTATCGCGGCGTCAGTTCCTCGGTCGGCTGGCAGCGCACCTTCGGCGGCGAGGTGATCGCGCAGGCGCTCGTCGCCGCGCAGCGCACCGTGGGGCCCGAGCGCCCCGTCCACTCGCTGCACGGCTACTTCCTGCGCCCCGGCAACCCGAAGGCGCCGGTGATCTACGAGGTCTCGCGCATTCGCGACGGCGGCTCGTTCACGACCCGGATCGTCCACGGCATCCAGCACGGCGAGGCGATCTTCACGCTGTCGGCCTCGTTCCAGCGCGTGGAGGAGGGGCTCGACCACCAGATGCCGATGCCCGACGTGCCGCGCCCGGACGAGCTTCCCTCCGCCGCCGAGCTGACGGCCGAGATCCTCGCCCGCGCGCCCGAGCCGATCCGCCGCTACTGGAGCCGGCCGCGGCCGATCGAGTTCCGCCCGGTCTCGTTCGACCATTACCTGACGCGCGAGCCACTGCCGCCGCGCCAGCAGGTCTGGGTGCGCACGGTCGAGCCGCTCGGCGACGATCCCGCGCTGAACGCCGCGGCCCTCGCTTATCTCTCCGACATGACGCTTCTCGACACCGCGCTCTTCGCGCACGGCCTGTCGGTCTTCGACGAGCGCATCCAGGCCGCGAGCCTCGACCACGCCATGTGGTTCCACCGGCCGGTCGATGTCGGCGCCTGGCATCTCTACTCGCAGGACTCGCCGTCCTCGTCGGGCGGACGCGGCCTGACGCGCGGGTCGCTGTTCGCGCTCGATGGCACGCTCGTCGCCTCGGTCGCCCAGGAAGGGTTGATCCGTCCCCGGCGTCCATCGGCTGTGTAATCTGCTGAAAATCTCGCCACCTGCCGCCACAAGCGGCAGTCTTGCGATCACGTTGCCGTTGCGGCTGTTCAATCCGGCGGCACGGCGGCCTTTCGCGCTGCACAATCGCGGCGAAATCGCGGCCGGTGGTCATCTGGCACGCATCTTGTTTCCGTCTCTCACGTGACCCTGTGGCCGACCGGCCGCCGGGCCGCCCAATTCAGCGGAGCGCCCGGGGGCGTGCCACCGCGTGACGATCTGAGGTGCACATGAAAATCGTGATGGCGATCATCAAGCCATTCAAGCTCGACGAGGTGCGCGAGGCCCTGACCACTGTCGGGATCCAGGGCCTCACGGTGACCGAGGTGAAGGGCTACGGTCGGCAGAAGGGCCATACCGAGATCTACCGCGGCACCGAATATGCCGTGAGCTTCCTGCCCAAGCTGAAGATCGAGATGGCGGTGCCCACCGACATGGTGGACCGCGCGGTCGAGGTGATCGCGGCCGCCGCCAAGACCGGCCAGATCGGCGACGGCAAGATCTTCGTCTACGGCATCGATCAGGCGGTCCGCATCCGCACCGGCGAAACCGACACGAACGCGCTCTGAGGGGACACGACAGACCATGCGCTTTCTGAAGACCTCCCTGGCGACCCTGGCCCTCTCCGGCCTCACGACGGTCGCCGCCCTCGCGCAGGAGACCGGCGTCGCGCCGGCGCCAGAGACCGTGCCGGCGGACGCCGCCGCCGCCGTCGTCGACGCCATGGACAAGGGCGACGTCGCCTGGATGCTGGTGTCGACGCTCCTCGTCCTGTTCATGATCCTGCCGGGCCTCGGCCTGTTCTACGGCGGCCTCGTGCGCGCAAAGAACATGCTCTCGGTACTGATGCAGTGCGTGACGATCACCGCGGTCGTCATGATCATCTACGTGATCTACGGCTACTCCTTCGCCTTCGGCGGCTCGACCAGCGCCTTCTGGGGCGGCACGGGCAAGCTGTTCCTCGCCGGCATCACCAAGGACACGATGGCCGCGACCTTCACCAAGGGCGTGGTGATCCCGGAATACGTCTTCATCGCCTTCCAGATGACGTTCGCCTGCATCACGCCGGCGCTGATCGTGGGCGCCTTCGCCGAGCGCATCAAGTTCTCGGCGGTCGTGCTGTTCACCATCCTCTGGGTGACGATCGTCTACTTCCCAGTCGCCCACATGGTCTGGGACGCGAACGGCTTGATCTTCACCGGCGCCCATGCCGGCGGCGTCGCCGCGCTCGATTTCGCGGGCGGCACGGTCGTCCACATCAACGCCGGCATCGCGGCGCTCGTCGGCTCGTTCCTCGTCGGCAAGCGCACGGGTCTCGGCCGTGACAACATGGCCCCGCACTCGATGACGCTGACCATGGTCGGCGCCTCGATCCTGTGGGTCGGCTGGTTCGGCTTCAACGCCGGCTCCAACCTCGAGGCCAACGGCGGCGCCGCGCTCGCCATGATCAACACCTTCACCGCCACCGCGGGCGCCACCGTCGCCTGGGTGCTGATCGAAGCCTTCGCCCGCGGCAAGGCCTCGATGCTGGGCGCGGTCTCCGGCATCATCGCCGGCCTCGTCGCCGTGACGCCGGCCGCCGGCGCCGTCGGCCCGATCGGCGGCATCCTGCTCGGTGCCATCGCGTCCGCCGCCTGCTACTTCTTCGTGGCAGTGGTGAAGCCGAAGTTCGGCTACGACGACTCGCTCGACGTCTTCGGCATTCATGGCATCGGCGGCATCGTCGGCGCCATCGGCACGGGCATCTTCGCCTCGACGGCGCTCGGTGGCGGCGGCTATCTCGACGGCGTCACCATGGGCTCCCAGGTCTACTCCCAGGTCGTCGCGGTGCTGATCACCGTGGTCTACAGCGGCATCGTCTCGGCGATCCTCTACAAGATCGTCGACGCGATCGTCGGCCTGCGCCCGACCGTGGAAGCCGAGCGCGAAGGCCTCGACATCACCTCGCATGGCGAGGCGGCCTACCACGCCTAAATCATGCATGCCCCGGACGAGGGGCTTGGACCGGAAGGGGCAGGCGGAGCGATCCGCCTGCCCTTTTTCATGGACGCCGGAAAATTTGCAGTCAGGCCCGGACGTCGCCGATCGACCAGGGCAGCGGCTCGCCGCCCCGGAACACCACGACGTCCTCGTCCTCGACCGAGACGGCGGCGAGCGCGGTGGCGGGCTTCTTCAGGAGCGTGATCGTGCCCTCGTTGACGGGCAGTCCGTGAAACCTCGCGCCGTTGAGGCTGGCGAAAGCCTCGAAGCGATCCAGCGCACCCTCCTCGTCGAAGACCTGCACATAGGTCTGCAGCGCCGTCGCCCCGCCGAAGACGCCGGCCGAGCAGCATTCGGCCTCCTTGGCGCCGCGACGGTGGGGCGCGGTGTCGGTGCCCAGCATGAAACAGGCCTCGCCCGACGTCGCCGCCGCGCGCAGCGCCAGCCGGTGGCGCTCGCGCTTGGCGACCGGCAGGCAGTAGAGGTGCGGCCGCAGGCCCCCCTGAAAGATCGAGGTGCGGTTGATCACGAGATGATGTGGCGTGATCGTGCAGGCAGCACGGTCGGCATGCGCGCGCACGAGATCGACCGTCTCCGCCGTCGTCGCATGCTCCACCACGACCTTCAGCCCCTCGTGGCGCTGGAGCAGCGGCAACATCTCGGCCTCCAGGAAGGCGGCCTCGCGGTCGAAGATGTCGATCGCGGGATCGGTCGCCTCGCCGTGGACGAGGACCGCCATGCCGATCCGCTCCATGCGCTCCAGGACCGGTGCGAGCTTCGCGATATCGGTGACGCCGGCATGCGAGTTGGTGGTGGCGCCGGCGGGGTAGAGCTTGGCGGCCAGCCACACGCCGTCCCGGTAGCCGCGCTCGATCTCGTCGGGGTCGGTGTGGTCGGTGAGGTAGCACGTCATCAGCGGCTCGAAGTCCGAGTCGCCCGGCAGGGCCGCGAGAATGCGGGCCTCGTAGCTTTGAGCCATCGCGACCGTCGTCACCGGCGGCACGAGGTTCGGCATCACGATGGCGCGGCGGAACTGGTTCGCCGTGAAGGGCAGCACCGCTTCGAGCATCGCCCCGTCGCGCAGGTGGACGTGCCAGTCGTCCGGCCGGCGGATGGTGATCGAGGGGACGGCGTCGGCCGGGGCGCGGGACGCGAAGAGGGTGTCGGTGGACATCGGGCGGGCCTCCGGGCGCGGCGAAAGACGGCTTGAAACGAAAGCGGGCGGCGCGGCTCTTGGATAGCCGCGCCGCCCGTGGATGGCCAGAAGCTGCGCCGGCCTATTCGGCTGCCGGCTGCATCTGCGGCGGGGGCAGGCGCTCGTCGCCGCCGCGCGCCTCGCGACCGCCGAACTCCGTCACCCGCTTCCAGGTCGGCCCGTGGCCGAGGTCCTGCGGCTGGACCGGAGCCAGCGGCGGGCCGTGGATCGGGGCACCGGCATGGGCGGTCTCGCCGTCCTCCTCGCCGCGGTTCGGCCGCAGCACCCAGCGGAAGACGCGGCCCGTCACGTGGCTGAGATCGTCCATCAGGGTGTAGAGCGAGGGGATGAAGACCAGCGACAGCACGGTCGAGACGAGGAGGCCGCCGATCACCGCGATCGCCATCGGCGCACGGAACTCGCCGCCCTCGCCGGTGGCCATGGCCGCCGGCACCATGCCCGCCGCCATGGCGAGCGTCGTCATGATGATCGGGCGCGCGCGCTTGCGGCCGGCGTCGATGATCGCGTCGCGCTGGCTCATGCCGTGCTTCTCCTGCTCCACCGCGAAGTCGACCAGCATGATCGAGTTCTTGGTGACGATGCCCATCAGCATCAGGATGCCGATCACCACCGGCATCGAGACCGCGTTGTGGGTGAGGAGGAGGGCCCCCACGACGCCGCCGACCGAAAGCGGCAGCGAGGCGAGGATGGTCAGCGGCAGGAAGACCGAGCCGAACAGGAGGATCAGCACCACCAACACCATCATGATGCCGGCGCCCATGGCCGAGGCGAAGCCGGCGAAGACCTCGCCCTGGATCTCGGCGTCGCCGACCTGCTGGAGGCGCACGCCCGGCGGCATGGTGCGCACGGCGTCGGACGCCATGATGTGCTCGGAGCCCTCGCCGATCTCGTGGCCGGGCGCCATCGAGGTGCCGACCTTGACGAGGCGCTCGCGGTCGTAGCGCTCGATGGTCGAGGGCCCCTGGCCGAAGCCGATGTCGGCGACGGCGTCGAGCGGCACCGATCCGCCGGTCCCCGTGTTGACGCGCAGCGAGCTGACCGTCGACAGGTCCTTGCGCGCGTCCTCCGACAGCTGGACGCGGATCGGGATCTGGCGCGTGCCGGCGTTGAACTTGGCGAGATTGGCGCCGAGGTCGCCGATGGTCGCGACGCGCACGGTCTGCGAGATCGCATCCGGCGCGATGCCGAGGTCGGAGACCTCGTCGAGGCGCGGGCGGATACGGATCTCCGGCCGGTCGAACGAGGCCATGGCGCTCGGATTGGCGAAGATCGGGTCGCGCCGCATCTCCGCCTCGAGCTTCGAGGCGGCTTCCGACACGGCCTTGCCGTTCTGGCCGAGGATGCCGACCGAGAGTTCGCGCTCGCCGCGGTCATTGACGAAGAACGAGCGGAGGTCCGGGATCGCCTGGAGTTTGGCGGTGATCACCGGCTCGAGTTCGGCCTGGCTGCGCGTGCGCTCGAACTTGCGCGTCAGCGCCACCGTCATCGCGGCGCGGCGCACCTCCAGCGTGCCGGTCGGCGAAGCGCCGCCGATCACGAGCACCGAGCGCACCTCGGGCAGCTCGCGCACGCTCGCCGCCGCCTGGTCGGTGATGCGGCGGGTCGTTTCCAGCGTCGCGCCGGGCGGCAGCTCCAGCGAGACCACGATGCGCGAGGCGTCCTCCTTCGGGATGAAGCCGGTCGGCAGGTACTGGATCGAGTGGATCGACAGGGCGAAGAGGCCGATGCCGACGGCGAGCGTCACCCAGCGCCAGCGCACGGTCACGCCGAGGAAGCCGGTATAGGCGCGCATCAGCGGCCCGTCGTGCTGCTCGGCCGGATGCGGGCGATTGAGGTAGGCGAGAAGCGTCGCGAGGACGAGCGCGCCGGCGAGGATCTCCACCGCGACGCGGCCCGCCGCGTCCCACGAGACGGGCGGCAGCGCGGCGGCATAGGGCTGGACGGCGCGCGCGAGCCCGTTGCCGGCACTGACGGCCTCCGGAAGGGCGGCAAGCCCGAACACCGCGCCGATGGCGAGGCCCGCGAGCGGCAGGAAGCGCAGGAGGTAGCGCTTCAGGAGGCGGCCGAAGCCCGGCCCCTCGTGACGCGGCGCCCGGAAGAAGTAGGCCGCCAGCATCGGCGTGATGAGGCGGGCGACCAGGAGCGAGAAGAACACCGCCACGGCGACCGTAAGGCCGAACTGCTTGAAGTACTGGCCCGCGACGCCCCCCATGAAGGAGACCGGCGCGAAGACCGCGATGATCGTCATGGTGATGGCGATCACGGCAAGGCCGATCTCATCGGCGGCCTCCATCGCGGCGCGATAGGGCTTCTTGCCCATCTGCATGTGCCGCTCGATGTTCTCGATCTCGACGATCGCGTCGTCGACGAGAATGCCCGTCACCAGCGTGATGGCGAGGAGGCTGACGAGGTTCAGCGAGAAGCCGAGCATGCTCATCGCCCAGAAGGTGGGGATGGCGGCGAGCGGCAGGGTGATGGCGGCGACGATTGTCGCGCGCCAGTCGCGCAGGAAGAGGAGCACCACGATGACGGCGAGCGCCGCGCCCTCGCCGAGCGTCTCCATCGCCGATTCGAAGTTGCCGTAGGTGTAGGTCACGCTGTCGTCGATGCGCGAGAAGCGCACGTCGGGATGCTGGGCGCCGAGCTCATGGACGCGGGCCTCGACGGCCGACGCCACGGTCGTGTCGCTCGCGCCCTTGGCGCGGTAGATCGAGAAGGCGACGACCGGCTCGCCGTTCAGCCGCGCGAACGAGCGCGGCTCCTCCCAGCGGTCGAGGACGGCGCCGAGTTCGTCGAGGCGCACCTCGCGCCCGCCCGGCAGCGCGATGCGGGTCGAGGCGAGGCCCGACACGGTCGCGGCCGAGGAGAGCGTGCGGATCGCCTGCTCCTGGCCGCCGAACTCGCCGCGCCCGCCCGACAGGTCCACATTGGTGGAGCGCAGCTGCGCGTTGACGCCGGCGGCCGTGATGCCGAGCGCGGCAAGCCGGTCGGGATCGAGGCGCACCTGCACCTCGCGCTCGACGCCGCCCATGCGATCGACGCGACCGACGCCTTTCAGGCCCTGCAGGGCGCGGATCACCGTGTCGTCGACGAACCACGAGAGCTGCTCGGGCGTCTTGCCGGGCGAGGAGGCCGCATAGGTGACGATCGACTGGTTCTCGACCTCCACCCGCTGGATGATCGGCTCCTCGATCGTGCGCGGCAGGTCGCCACGGATCTTGGCGATCGCGTCCTTCACGTCGTTGACGGCGCGGTCGGTGTTGATCTCCAGCCGGAACTCGGCCGCCGTCACCGACTGGCCGTCGGTGATGGTGGAGGTGATGTGCTTGATGCCGGAAACGCCGGCTACCGCGTCCTCGACGCGCTTGGTGATCTGCGTCTCCATCTCGGACGGGGCCGAGCCCTGCTCCAGGATGGTGACGGAGACGACCGGCACGTCGATGTTGGGAAAGCGCGTGATCGGCAGCGTCAGGAAGGAGATGATCCCGAGCGCGACGAGCACCACGAAGAGGAGGATGGGCGGAACCGGGTTGCGGATCGCCCAGGCCGAGATGTTCCAGTTCATCGCGCGGCCTCCGCGGTCTGCGTCTCGCTGTCCGTCGCGATCGGTGTCACGGCGTCGCCGTCGCGCACGAAGGTGCCGGCGAGCGACACGACGTCCTCGCCGGGCTGGAGGTTGTCGGTGATCTCGACCTCGTCGCCGGCGACAAGCCCGGTCTTCACCTGTCGCGTCTCGATCCGCCCGTCCTTGACCACCTGGACGCGGGCGACGCCCTCGTCGGTGAGGACGGCTGTGCGCGCGATCACGACGCCTTCCGAGCGTGCCGTCTCCACGCTGCCGCGGGCAAAGGAGCCCGAGCGCAGCGCGGGCGAGGGCGGCAGCGCGATGAAGACACGGCCGAGGCGCGTCGCCTGGTCGACCTTCGGCGAGACGAGCCGGACCTCGCCGGCCACGCTCTCGTCCCGGCCGGGCAGGCGCACGCTCGCCGGCTGGCCCTTCTCGATCGCGCCGAGCTGCGTCTCGCTGACCTCGGCGTCGAGCTCGATCAGGCCGTCGCGGGCGATCTCGAAGAGGGGGCCCGCGGCCGCCGAGACGACCGCGCCGAGGCGGGCCGAGCGGGCGAGCACGAGGCCGTCGGTCGGGGCCTTCACCTCGGCCTTGGAGCGGCGCAGCTCGAGCGAGCGCCGGTCGGCCTCGGCGGATGCGCGGTCGGCCTCGGCCAGCGCGATGCCCTGGCGCGCGGAGGCGAGGCGGGCGGTGGCGGCGGCGGCGGCCGAGACGCGCTGGTCGAGAATGTCCTGGCCGACGATGCCCTTGGCCGACAGGGCGCGGGTACGCTGGAGGGCGCTCGCCGCTTCCGTGTTGGCGGACTCGGCCTCCTCGACCTGGGCGCGGGCCTGCGTGATCGCGGCGTCGGCGCGGGCGATCTGGGCGGTGGCGCGGGCGAGATCGGCATCCACGAGATCGGTCGCCAGGCGCGCGATGACCTGCCCCGCCTTCACCGTGTCGCCCTCGTCGGCGAGGAGCTCCTCGATGCGCAGGCCCTCGACGTCGGCGCCGACGCTGACGGTCTCGCGTGGCACGAAGGTGCCGGTGACGGGCACGCTCGCGACGATCTCGCGGCGCTCGGCCTTCACGACGCTGATCGAGGGCGGTGCGACCGCGGGCGCGGCGGCCGCGTTCTCCTGCGCCAAAGCCAGGGGCGCGGTGCCGAGAAGCAGCGACAGGGCGAGAAGGGCGATGCGGGGGGTCATGGGCGGCCTCCGGTGAGACGCGTCGAAACGGAAGGAATGGGCAAGGGACGGACGCACGGGATCAGGCCTCGTCCATGCGAAGAAGCGCGCGCACGACGCGCAGGAGATGCGGCTCGATCGCCTCCAGCGCGACGTCGCGCTCGAACTGCAGGCGCATCATCAGCCCGTCGCCGAAGGCGAAGATCATGGTCAGGGCGACGTCGAGGTCGAGATCGGCCGGCACTTCGCCATGCGCGCGCGCCTCGGCGATCGCGGTGCGCATGGTGGTGCGGACCATCTCCTCGAGCTCGCAGAAGCGGGCGCCGACCGTGGTGTTGCGCAGCGATTCGGAACAGATCTCCACCATCAGCCCGCCGCTCTCCGGATCGCGCGCGGAGGCGAGATATTCCATCGCGGTGGCGACCAGCCGGTCGGCAATCGAGCCGGGACCGCGCAGGTGTTCCATGCAGGCGACGGCGCCCGCGCGTTCCTCCTCGGCGATCGCCTCGATGATCGCGTCCTTCGAGGGAAAGTAACGGTAGAGCGCGCCGGGGCTCATCTGCGCCTCGGCGCAGATCTGACCCATGGAGGCCCCGTGAAAGCCGGCGCGCGCGAAGCAGATGCGCGCGGCCGCCAGGATCTGACGGCGTCGCTCGTCGCTCGGCTGGAGCACTTGGGCGGCGGTGGGGGGAGGGGGCACCAGGGTCCTGACGGCAAGAGAGCGAACGATCGTTCTCATACCGGGGCGGGGTCACAAAGTCGAGAGAAGTTTGGGGACTGTCGAGCGAATTCCACTTCTAGCCAGCCCTGCGACGACCCACCGCCGCCGTCGCGGCTAGGAGGCCGGCGCGTCGTTGGCGGGGCGCGGGGCGCGCGAGGCCGGCGGGGTCCAGTCGGCCCGGAACGCCGCCAGCACCCGTTGCGCCCCCGGCCTGCGGCCCATGACGGCGTCGAGCACCGGACGGTTCAGCACCGACATCGCGCGCAGGATGCGCGCATCCGGCGACATCTCACCGCTTTCCCCGGTGGCGGGAGCTGCCCGCGACGGCTCGGCGGGACCGCCTGAGCGGTCTCCGGTCCGGGACGTGTCGGGGAAGCGTAGGATGTTCATCGCGCCGTCGATTGCATGGCCACCCGCTCCTGGAATTGGCACGGGTTCTCGTCCCAGCCTTACCGCCGGATGCTGAAAAGAGTGTTGGGAAAGGTGCTTAACGCTTTGCTTTTCGCAAGGCGTCGAACGACTTGGCTGTCAGCTGCGTCTTGACAGCGGCGATCGTCTTTGTTTCAAGCACCGGAATTCAGCGTTCGATCATCCGTCCGCGACCCGCCGACCGTGTCCCTTCCTCGGAAGCCGCACGGAGGTCACCATCCGCCAGCGAGTGTCGCCCGCGGATGCGTTTCCGTTTGGCGCTTCGCTCTGGCTTGGATCGGGCGCCACGAGTTCCCATTCTTCCGGCATTGCCGGAAGACAAGGAAGACAGCGGATGTTCGAATCCCTCCAGGACCGCCTCGGGTCCATCCTGAACGGCCTCACCGGCCGCGGTGCCCTGTCCGACGGCGACGTCGCGGCGGCGCTGCGCGAGGTGCGCCGTGCGCTTCTGGAGGCGGACGTCTCGCTGGAGGTGGTGCGCTCCTTCACCGACCGCGTGCGCGAGAAGGCCGTCGGCGCCCAGATCGTGAAGTCGATCAAGCCCGGCCAGATGGTCGTCAAGATCGTCCACGACGAGCTGGTCGCCACGCTCGGTTCCGACCAGGTCGCGATCGACCTTAATGCACCCGCGCCCGTCACCATCATGATGGTCGGCCTCCAAGGCTCGGGCAAGACGACCACCACCGGCAAGATCGCCAAGCGCCTGACGGAGCGCCAGAAGAAGCGCGTCCTGATGGCCTCGCTCGACACGCGCCGCCCGGCCGCGCAGGAGCAGCTGCGCGTTCTCGGCGAGCAGACCGGCGTCGCGACGCTGCCGATCATCGCCGGCCAGGGCCCGGTCGAGATCGCGAGCCGCGCGAGTCAAGCCGCCAAGCTCGGCGGCTACGACGTCCTGATCCTCGACACCGCCGGCCGCACACATATTGACGAGCCGCTGATGCAGGAGATGGCGGAGATCAAGTCCGCCACCCGCCCGCACGAGATCCTGCTCGTCGCCGATAGCTTGACCGGCCAGGACGCGGTGAACCTCGCCCGTTCCTTCGACGAGCGCGTGGGCATTTCCGGTCTCGTCCTTACCCGCGTCGACGGCGACGGGCGCGGCGGCGCGGCGCTCTCGATGCGCGCCGTGACCGGCAAGCCGATCAAGCTGATCGGCACCGGCGAGAAGATGGACGCGCTGGAGGAATTCCATCCCGGGCGCATCGCCGACCGCATCCTCGGCATGGGCGACATCGTCAGCCTCGTCGAGAAGGCGGCCGAGAACATCGACGCGGAACAGGCCGCGGCGATGGCCAAGAAGATGCAGTCGGGCAAGTTCGACCTCGACGATCTCGCAGCCCAGATCGGCCAGATGCAGAAGCTCGGCGGCATGGGCGGCGTGATGGGCATGATGCCCGGCATGGCCAAGATGAAGGACCAGATCGCCGCCGCCGGCATGGACGACAAGCTCCTGAAGCGGCAGCTCGCGATCATCTCGTCGATGACGAAGTGGGAGCGCGCCAACCCCGACCAGCTGAAGCACTCGCGCAAGAAGCGCATTGCCGCTGGCTCTGGGACGGATGCCGCCGACATCAACAAGCTTCTCAAGATGCACCGCCAGATGGCGGACATGATGAAGGCGATGGGCGGCAAGGGCGGCAAGGGCGCCGGCATCATGGGCAAGCTCATGGGCGGCCTCGGCGCCAAGATGGGCCTGCCCGGGGGGATGGGCGGCGGCATGCCGGACCTGTCGAAGATGGACCCCAAGCAGCTTGAGGAGATGGCGAAGGCCATGCAGAAGGGCGGGCTCGGCAGCCTGCCCGGCGGCCTTCCCCCCGGCCTTGGGCAAGGCGGCCTTCCCGGTCTTTCCGGCGGCGGCTTTCCCGGACTTCCCGGCCTTGGCCGGAAGAAATGACTTCCCGGCCTCGGCCGGAAGAAACAAGGGCTGCATCCCGGCTCGGACCACCTGACGAACGAAACCCGACGGCGCATCCCAAGAAGGCGCTGCGAGACAGAAGAAGCAGAAGGAAGACCCTCATGCCCCTGAAGATGCGCCTTGCCCGTGCCGGCTCCAAGAAGCGCCCGTACTACCACGTCGTCGTCGCCGACGCCCGTTCGCCGCGCGACGGCCGCTTCGTCGAGACCGTCGGCTCGTGGAACCCGATGCTCCCGAAGGACGCCGAGCGCGTCACCCTCAAGGAGGACCGGATCAAGCACTGGCTGAGCGAAGGCGCCCAGCCGACCGACCGCGTGCTGCGCTTCCTCGACAAGGCCGGCATCGTGAACCGTCCGACCCGCGCCAACCCGACCAAGGCCCTGCCGGGCAAGAAGGCGCAGGAGCGCGAGGCCGAGCGCAAGCAGCGCGAGGAAGACGCCCGCGAGGCCGCCGAGAAGGCTGCTGCCGAGAAGGCCGAGGCGGATGCCGGCGGCGCCGAGGCGTCGGCCGAGTAAGGCATTCCTTAACGTTTCACGTGAAACACCGGACGCGGCGTCCCGATTCGATCGGGACGCCGCTTTCGTTTCCGCCGCCGCCCGCAGCGATCCTAAACTTGACGAGGCGGGCGGAACGGGCGACTGACGCCCGGAACGAACCCCTGCCGCCTTTCGACCTTTTGACGGGAATTCCGCGCGTGACCGACGCCCATCGCGACACCATCCTTCTGGCCGTGATCGGCGGCGCCCACGGCATCAAGGGCGAGGTGCGCGTCCGCTCCTTCACGGAGGACCCCGAGGATCTTGGCGCATACGGGCCGCTCACCGACGTCAAGGGGCGGCGCTACACGGTCGTCTCGGCTCGCGCCCAGAAGAACGTCGTCGTGGTCCGCTTCAAGGAGGTCACCGATCGGAACGCTGCCGAACTCCTCAACGGGACCGAACTCTTCGTCGACCGCGCGGCATTGCCCGAGGAGGGCGAGGACGAATTCTACCAGGCCGATCTCGTCGGCCTCGTCGCCCGCCTCGTCGATGGGACGGTGATCGGCGAAGTCGTCGCCTTCCATGATTTCGGCGCCGGCGACATCCTTGAGATCGCGCCGGACGCGGGCAAGAGCGTGATGATCCCCTTCACCGAGGCGGCCGTGCCGGAGGTCGATCTCGATCTCGGCTTCATCCAGGTCGAGCCCATCGCCGCCGGCCTCGTTCCGCCGGACGAGGACGCGCCGCGCGACGCGTGACGGATCGACCGACTCTCGCCTCGTTTGAAGGATAGAGCTATCAAGAACCCTTGATCCCCTTCGACCTGCGGAGCGGCAAGACGCATGACGCACGGCCTTCACGATCCGACCCGGCCGTCCGGCGACGGACCCGCCGTGGGCATGGTCGGGGAGGAGCGTGATGACGCCGCGTCTTCGCCGGAGACCGTCGGGGACGAAAACGGGGCGGTCTCGGCCGATCCCGAGGCCTCGTCCGATCCGGCCAGAGCGAACGGAACCGGCGTAACCGCTCCGCTCTATGGGCCGCCCGCGGCTCCCGAAGTCGCGGCCGCCGCCGGGTTGATCTCGGCCATTCCTCTCATCGCACCGGCGTCTCCGATGGGCGCCGAAATTCTGGACAAGCCGGCAGGCGCGGGGGCACCCCCCGAAGCCGAAGCCGAAGCCGAAGCCGAAGCGGAAGCGGAAGCCGAAGGGGAAGCGGTGCTTCCACGGCCGGTCTCGCGCTGGGATGTACCATCCGAGGCCGCTGCGGGTCCGCCGGTGCGGCCTGCGGGCGGCACCGATGGCGGGGCGCTCCCCAGCGCCGTGCGCGTCGTCGCGCTCGTGCTTCTGGCCGGTGGCGCTCTCTATGCCGCACTTCTGGCCGTGCGGCCGGACGACGACCGTGCGGCCGTTGCGGTGCGGGCGCCGCGGGTGGAGGACGGGCGATCGGTGGTGGCCCAGCCCGGCCCTCGACCGAAGCCCCTCGTGGTCGAACGCTTCGCCGGCACCCGCGACCTCGACCTGAAGACCAGCGCCTTCCGCTTCATCCGCCTCGTGCCGCAGCCGCCCGCCGACGTCTGCGCGGTGTTCGGGACGGCCGGATGGGACGCAGGGCCCTGGGGCCCGAGCCCCCTCGGCGACCTCGACGAATGCGTGGCGTCGAAGGTCTTCGGCGGCCGGAAGCAGGCGGAGGCGTTCGCGGTCCTGCGCGGCCGCGAGACGCTGCTCGAGGTGCGCATCAAGCTGAACCTCTACGATGAGGCGCGCCGCGCGGAGGCTGCGAGCGAGATCGCGAGCCTCGTGTCGGGGTTCTTCGAGCGCTGGAACTGGGAGGGTGCGGCCGGCTTGAGGCAGCGGATCGCTGCGCTCGATCCGTTCGAGGAGACCGCCCACGGCACGCGGGTGGTCCTGTCGCGCGAGCGCGGCGAGGTCGAGCGATGGAACCTGTCGCTCCGCTTCCCGAGCCCGCCGAAGCCGCCCGAGGACAAGCCGAAGGCGTCGACCCTTGCCGACATCGCCGCCATGGCGGGCGTGCCGGTGCAGACCGTTCCACCGGAGCGCGACACGCCCTGATGGACGCGCGCCGGCTAACCTTTCAGCCTGCGTCCGGGGTCAGAGCGCGTTGCGGCGCCCGAGCGCCTCTTCCCAATCCAGCGCGTGGCGCACGATGAGCGACAGATCGTCGTATCGCGGTTCCCAGCCGAAGGCCTGCCGCGCGATCGTGGCATCGGCAACGATGGCGCTGGCGTCGCCCGGACGCCGCTCGGCCATCCGCACGTCGAAGTCGCGTCCCACCACCTGCCTCACGGTGTCGAGCACCTCCAGCACCGAATAGCCGTGACCGTAGCCGCAGTTGGCGATGATCGAGGCACCGCCGCCCCGCAGGTAGTCGAGCGCCCGGCGGTGGGCGCTGGCGAGGTCCGATACGTGGATGTAGTCGCGCACGCAGGTGCCGTCCGGCGTGTCGTAGTCGTTGCCGAACACGTGAAGGAAGGGGCGTTTGCCGAGCGCGGTCTCGCTGGCGACCTTGATGAGGTGGGTCGCGCCCTTGGTGGACTGCCCGGCGCGGCCTTTGGGATCGGCGCCCGCCACGTTGAAGTAGCGCAGCGCCGCGAAGGTGATCGGGTGAGCCGCCGCCGTGTCGCGCAGCATCAGCTCCGTCATCCACTTCGACGTGCCGTAGGGAGATTCCGGCGCCGGCGGCTGCGTCTCGGGCACCGGCATCGTCTTCGGCGAGCCGTAGACCGCCGCGGTGGACGAAAAGATGAAGTGCTTCACGCCGCCCTTCACCGCCGCTTCGATCAGCGCGCGCGAGGCGACCGTGTTGTTCAGGTAGTAGCCGAGCGGATCGGCCACTGATTCCGGCACCACGATCGAGCCGGCGAAATGGATGATCTCCCGGATATCCTTCTCGGCGATCAGCCGCTCGACCAGCGCCATGTCGG
Source organism: Aureimonas phyllosphaerae (assembly GCF_047943035.1). Lineage (NCBI taxonomy): Bacteria > Pseudomonadati > Pseudomonadota > Alphaproteobacteria > Hyphomicrobiales > Aurantimonadaceae > Aureimonas > Aureimonas phyllosphaerae. The sequence goes on from NZ_CP181348.1 coordinate 1,033,215, forward strand.
CGATATCGCCGACGACGAGTTCGGCCTCCGGCGCCACGGCCCATTCGAAGCCGGTCGACAGGCGGTCGAGCACAACCACGCGCTCGCCCGCATCCACGAGATCCCAGACCATGTGGCTGCCGATATAGCCGGCGCCGCCGGTGACGAGTACGCTCATGCGCGGGATCCTTCGATGGGCCGGGCCGCCCCGGTCTGAATCGCGCCGGATGCTATCTTGCACAGGATGTTTCGCAAGTGCGAAAACGCCGGTTGTGGGGCGGCCGGGCCGGTTCGCTTCCACCCACGGGATCGGATGTGCCGGATGCTTCGACGCGATGAATGGGTCGGTGCGCTGACAGCCGTGGCGGCCGGGGTCGTCCTGCTGGTCGGGATCGGCCTCCTTCTGCCGCGAACACCCCTCGTGTCGATGATCGGCCAGGTCCTGCCGATCCTCGGCCTCGCCCTCCTCCTGCCCGCCATTGGCCTCGCCCTCCTCCGGCGCCCGTGGCGGGCCGGCGGGACGGCGCTCCTCGCCCTCGCCATCCTGGCGCTGGCCTTTTGGCGCTTCGAGAGCGGGTCGGCCGACCGGGCTGCGGAGCCCGTCACCGGGGCGCCGTTCACGCTGATCAGCTTCAATGCGCTGTCCACCAACCGGGAGGGCGTCTCGGCGATCCCGTTCCTTCTCGCCTCCGGGGCCGACGCCATCCTGATCTTCGAGGCGGCGCAGTTCGAGGCCGAGCTTCCCCGCCTTCAGGCGGCCTATCCCTACCGTCTCGGCTGCACGGCGCCCGAGCCCTGCGACACACTCCTCCTGTCGCGGCGTCCACCGGTCTCGGCGCGGCAGACCTGGCTCGGCGCGGTGCCGGCCAAGCGCTACGCGGAGTTCGCGTTCGACCTCGATGGCCGCCGCGTGACGCTCGTCGGCGCGCACCTGACGAAGCCCTATTTCGACGAGCTGCCGGCGATCGAGCGCCTCGTGCTCGGCAACCGGCTGCGGGCGATGCGCGGGGCGGTGATCCTCGCCGGCGACTTCAACGCCGTGCCCTGGTCGCCCGATCTCGTGGACCTCGCGACGCGTGCCGAGATGCGCTTTTCCGGTGTTTACGTGCCGACCTGGCCGGCCGGCGCCGGGCGCTTCGGCCTGCCCATCGACCACGTCCTCACCCGCGGCGCCGTCGTGACGTCGCTGGAAGCGCTGCCGAGCGCCTTCGGTTCGAACCACCGCGGACTTCTGGCGCGGCTCGTGGTTCCCTGACCGGGGACCGAATACGACGGCGGCGGCCTCGGGTCGCCCCGAAGCCGCCGCCGATCATCATCCGTTCGCGATGGTCAGCCGATGCGCCCGCCGCCCTGGCGGGTGATCGCGACGACGGAGGGGCGCGTCGGCATGGCGTCGTCGAAGTCCGGCCAGCGGGTCGACAGGTCCTCGTAGTAGGACAGGCGGCCGAAGCCCTCCCAATCCTCGCCGCCGTCGGCCGGGTGCTGCACCGCGACGAAGGCCGTCTGCATGTCGGGCAGGAGGAGGGGGCCGCACATCTCGGCGCCGACCGGCACGCGGAAGAAGAGCTTCGAGGTGCCGCGGCCGTCGCCCTCGGTCTCCACCGCCCAGAGGCCGTCGGTGCGCCCGGTTGCCTTCGGCGAATTGCCGTCGGTCGACACCCAGAGGCGCCCTTCGGCGTCCACCGCGCAGTTGTCGGGCATGCCGAACCAGCCGTTCCTGGTGGTTTCCGTCGAGAAGGTCGCGCCGACCTCGGCCACCGACGGATCGCCGCATTTGAGCAGCACCTCCCAGCGGCCTGTCTCGGCCGTGAAGTCGTCGCCGTCCTCGTGGATCTCGATGATATGGCCGAAGGCGTTGGCCGCGCGCGGGTTGGCGGCATCGACTTGGTCGGCCTTGCGGCGCGTGTTGTTCGTCAGCATCACGTAGACGCGGCCGTTCGCGCCGTTCGGCTCGATGTCCTCCGGCCGGTCCATCGGCGTCGCCTCGAGAAGGTCGGCGGCGCGGCGCGTCTCGATCAGGACGTCGGCCTGGGACCGGAAGCCGTTGGCCTCGGTCAGCGGGCCTTGGCCGTGAACCAGCGGCAGCCAGGTCATGCCACCGTCCTCGCCGAACTTGGCGACGTAGAGCGTGCCCTCGTCGAGGAGGTCCATGTTGGCAGCCCGGTCGTCCGGGTTGTATCGGCCCGCGGTGACGAACTTGTAGACGTAGTCGAAGCGCTCGTCGTCGCCGAGATAGAAGACGACGCGGCCGTCCTTGGCCACCGTCGAGGCGGCGCCTTCGTGCTTGAAGCGGCCGAGCGCGGTGCGCTTCTTCGGCATCGACGTGGGGTCCTCGACGTCGACCTCGACGACCCAGCCAAAGCGGTTCGGCTCGTTCGGCTCCTTCGACAGGTCGAAGCGGTCGTGGAAGCGGCCCCAGGCATAGGTGCCCTCCGGAACGCCGAGGCGCTTGTAGTTGCCAGCCTCCGGGTGGCCCTCGGGCAGCGTGCCCGTGAAGTACCCGTGGATGTTCTCCTCGGCCATGATGTAGGTGCCCCAGGGCGTGACGCCGCCGGCGCAGTTGTTGATCGTGCCGAAGACGCGGGTGCCGGTGGCGTCGGCGTTGGTCTTCAGGCGGTCATGGCCCGCGGCGGGACCCGACAACGCCATCTCGGTCATCGCGGTGATGCGGCGGTTCTTCGCGCCGTCGCGCACCACCTGCCACTTGCCGTTCTCCTTCCGGATCTCGACCACGGTGCCGCCGTGGGCGGCCATCTCGATGTCGACGCGGGTCTTGTCGGCTGGAGCGATCTCCAGCTCCTTGACCATCTTGGCCGGGTCCTTCTTGTCGGCCTTCTCGACGACCTGCACGATCCCGGGGAACATCAGGTGCTCGTTGGTGTACTCGTGGTTGACCACGAGATAGCCGTGGTCGGACGAGCCGTCGATCGGGATGAAGCCGACATAGTCGTTGTTGTAGCCGAACTGGCGGGCCTGGGCTTCCGGCGTCTGGCGGTTCGGGTCGAAGGCCGGGCTGTCGGGGAACAGGGCGTCGCCCCAGCGCAGGAGGATGTCGGCGTCGTAGCCCTCTGCCACATGGTGGTGCTCGTCGATGCCGGCCTCGACTTCCGGAAAGTCGAAGCGCGTCGTCGAGGCCGCGCGGGCATGCTCGGCCGAGATCAGCGCCATCGGGCTGACCGTCGCGGCGATCGCGGCGGTCGCGAGCGAGCCGCGCAGGAAGTCGCGGCGGGAGAAGCGCGCGGCGATGATTTCGCCCATGGTGCGGTTCGCGGTCGGGTTCAGACCTTCGCCCTCGGCCTCCTCGAGGCGGCTGGTCGGAAACACGGCGTGGCGCGGCGTGACGTGCTCGTTCATCGGAGCGGTCCCTTTCCCTTGGAATGGTTCCAGGTCGCCCTAAGCAGCCAAGATCACAGCGGGATGACAGTCGGCGAGTTCGCCCGACGGTTTCACGGGGCTGTGAAGCGGGAACTGTGACGGTGCATGCCGCGTCCGGTTCGTTCCGGAGCCACGATCCCGCAAGGCTCCGTTCTTCAGGAGATTTCGCCCATGACGCCGCCGCTCCGCCCCGCCGCGCTGGCCGCCCTTCTCGCCTTCGCCGTTCTGCCGGTCCATGCGCAGGACCCCGGCGCCCCGCAGCCGCCTGTCCCCTCGGTGACGCAGGAATCCGAAACGCAGGATTCGGGTGTCGGCGACCTCGAGACCGCCGAGTGGATCGGCAAGCCGGTGATGAGTTCGGACCGCAAGGCCGTCGGCACGCTGCGGGAGGTCCGCACGGCGAGCGACACCGCCGATGCCGGCCTCCTCATCGTGGAGCGCGACGGCGGCGAGACGGTGGAGGTGCCGATGCAGGGCGCGGCCTTCGACGGCACGTCGGTCGTGGTCACGCCGCTGGCGGACGCCATCGCTGCCAACTGAGGACATGAAAAAGGCCGGGCGCCCGTCGGGGCGTCCGGCCTTTTCGAAGATTTGCAAACCTCAGTTCGAGCCGAGGCAGAGCACCGGATAGATCGAGTCCTGCACCTTGGCGGTCGCATCCGGCACGCTTTCGAGCGGGGCCGAGGCGTCGGCCGTCTCGAAGGCGACGTGATGGGTCTGAAGGAATCGGGCGGCGGCATCCGGGCGGATCGCGAAGTTGATCGACTGCGGAATGTCGCCCGTGAGATCGGCCACCGCGACGGCGTTGAGCTTGGCGGTGACGACGCCGACGACCCGGCCGGCGAGATCGACCAGCGGGCCGCCGGAATTGCCGGGCTGCACGGGGGCCGAAATCTGCAGGTAGTTCGCGTCGTTCATCAGGCCCATCAGCGACGAGACGTTGCCGCGTGTCACGTTCAGGCTGTCGGCGAGGATCGAGCGCAGCGGGAAGCCGAGCGCCAGGACGTCCTCGCCGAGACGCGGCTTGCCGGCGACGATCGGGAGCGGCTTCCCGACCTTGGCGTCGACCTTCAGGAGCGCGAGGTCATGGTCCTCGTCGACCACCACCTTGGACGCCGCGCCGAGATCGCCGACGAGCACGGTCTTGCAGGCCTTGGCGACGTGAGCATTGGTCAGGAGCCAGCCGTCCTTCGAGACGACGAAACCGGTGCCGGAGGAATCGAAGCCCGGCGACGGGCTGGCGAGCGACGGCGATTCGGACTTCGGCGTCGAAGCCTTGGCGTGCTCGCCCTCGCCGAACGCGACGCCCTCGGCCCGCCCGCTCTCGAAGAGGCGGGCCATTGGGCCGACGTCGCCTGAGCGCGGCTCGCCCGCGAAGGGCTCGACGGACTCGGCCGCGACCTGGGCGTAAGGGGCGATCACCGAGGCGTGCGCCGCGTTCCAGGCGACCGAGAAGCCGCGCAGATCGCCGCCGCGGCCGGAAAAGCGGATCAGGAAGTCGCGGCCGTCCTCGTGACCGCGGATGGTGAAGCCGCCGTTGGCTTTCGAAGCCTCGCTCACGGTCTTGTTCGGGCCGGTCTCGGACAGGACGCCGAACACGCCATCGAGCGTGTAGCCCTCCTTGGAGAAGCGCACGGTCTCGATCTCGACGCCGCCGTCGTCCGAGCGCCAGAGGCTGCCGACCTCGGTCTCGCCGACCGGGGCGACGACGTTGCCGGGCAGGCCGAGGCGCACCCCCGTCGCCGCGTCGGTCACCTGCACGAAACCGGCGGCGTCGCGCGCCGCGTCGCTCTTCTCGATCACGAGCTTTAGGAAGGCGTCGTCCATGACGCCGTCGGCAGCCAGACCGTGGCGGGCCTGGAAATCGCGCACGGCGCGCAGCGTCTGCGGGCCGACGCGGCCGTCGAACGGGCCGGCATAGTCGCCGGTCCAGGTCAGGCGGTGCTGCAGGCCGGTGCGGAAGGCAAGGTCCGTGTGCTGGTTGTAGAGCGTCGCGAGGTCGGCTTCGGCGCCGGTCGCGGCCGCGGCCGGGGCGGTCACGGCCACGGGTGCCGCGCACAGAAGCAGACCTGCCAGAACCGCCGTTGTCACGCCGCGCATTGCCGTTGCCCCCGTTTCATCACTCGCAGAAGAAACGCAGCACAACCGGATTCGATCCCGTGCATTAAACATTTGTCAAGCTTTGGATCAGCTGAATTTCCGTCTGGTTTCCGGAACGTGTGGAAAACCGGACGAATCGGAATGGTTCGGCGGTGGTCGGGCCCTGTCGGACTTAAGCCTGCGGCAGGTGTCCCGGTGCCTCGTCCTGTCCGAGTTCGGCCCCCGCGATCTTCTCGCCCCGCCGGATCAGCTTCTCGGTGGAGATCAGGATCTGATCGACGTCGCGCGCCGTCTGGCCGAGATGGGTCTTCAACGCCGCGACCCGCGCGTCGAGCCGCTGCAGGTCTTCCGACAGAAGGACCACTTCGCGCTGGATGAGCCCCGCCTCGCGCCGCATGCGCTGGTCCTTCAGGAGCGCCTTCACCACCTCGATCGACAGCATCAGGAGCGAGGGCGAGACGATCACCACGCGCGCGCGGTGCGCCCGCTGGATGATGTCGCCGAAATGCTCGTTGATCTCGGCAAAGACCGACTCCGACGGCACGAAGATGAAGGCGGTGTCCTGCGTCTCGCCGGGCAGGAGGTACTTCTCCGACACGGCGCGCACGTGCACCTCCATGTCACGGCGAAGGCGCGCGGCGGCGACATCCCGCGCCTCGTCGCTCGGCGCCTCGCGAAACGCGGTCCAGGCCTCGAGCGGGAACTTGGCGTCCACTACCAGCGCCGGCGCGCCGTTCGGCATCGGGATCAGGCAGTCCGGCCGCTTGCCGTTGGAGAGCGTCGCCTGGAACGAGTAGGCGCCGGGCGGCAGGGCGTCCATGACGATCGCCTCCATCCGCGCCTGCCCGAAGGCGCCGCGCGCCTGCTTGTTGGCGAGGATATCCTGCAGCCGCACGACCTCGCCGGCGAGCCCCTGGATCTGCCCCTGCGCCCGGTCGATCACCGCCAGCCGCTCGGCGAGCCGCGACAGCGTCTCGCCGGTGCGCGCCTGCGCCTCGGTCAGGGAATGGCCGACACGCTGGCCCATGCCGTCGAGGCGCTCCGACACGGCGCGGGCGAGGTCGGCCTGGCGCGCGCCGAGCATCTCGCCCATCGACTGGACGCGTCCGGCCAGTTCCGCCTGCGCCTGCAGGATGTCCTGCGCGGTCTCGCCCTCACGGCTCGGGCGACGCCAGACCATCCGGACGAGGAGCGCCAGGATGCCGAGGAGGAGCAGCGCCTCGCCCCATGAGAGCGCGATGCCGAACGGGGCGGCCAGCGGGCGGTCGAGAAAGGCGGCGAGGGCGGAGAATTCCATTGTTCCGAGGCTAGCCGATTCTGCGCGGGCGGGCCAGATCAAAACGGGAACATGCGGGCGCGGTTGACCGCTTGGCGGCTTGCGATTACCTGACGCCCATGAGCGTCAAGCCCCTTGTCATCCTGCCCGATCCGATCCTGCGCCGCGCGTCCGAGCCGGTCTCCCGCGTCGACGATGCCCTCAAGCGTTTCACCGACGACATGCTGGAGACGATGTACGATGCGCCCGGCATCGGTCTCGCCGCCATCCAGGTCGGCGAGCCGCTGCGCATCGTCACGATCGACCTGTCGAAGGAAGACGATCCGGAAAAGGCGCCGCAGGTCTTCCTGAACCCGGAAATCCTCGCCTCCTCCGACGAGCGCTCGGTCTACGAGGAGGGGTGCCTCTCGATTCCCGACTACTATGCCGAGGTCGAGCGGCCGGCCAAGGTCACGGTGCGCTATCTCGGCCTCGACGGGAAGACGCACGAGATTGAGGCGGACGGGCTCCTAGCCACCTGCCTCCAGCACGAGATCGACCATCTCAACGGCGTGCTCTTCATCGACTACATCTCGAAGCTGAAGCGCGACATGGTGATCCGCAAGTTCTCCAAGGCGTCGAAGCGCGGCGGCGCGTGAGCCGCCGATGACCCTTCGCCTCGTCTTCATGGGAACGCCGGACTTCTCGGTCCCGACCCTGCGCGCGCTCCACGAGGCGGGTCACGAGATCGCCGCCGTCTACACTCAGCCGCCGCGCCCGGCCGGTCGCCGCGGCCTCGAAACGGTGCCCTCGCCGGTCGAGCAGGAAGCGCGCCGGCTGGGTCTTTCCGTCCGCAGCCCCGTCTCGCTGAAGGGCGCCGAGGAGCAGGCGGCCTTTGCCGCGCTCCAGGCCGATGTCGCCGTGGTCGTCGCCTACGGCCTTCTCCTGCCGAAGGCGATCCTCGAGGCGCCGCGCTTCGGGGCGTTGAACGGCCACGGCTCGCTCCTGCCGCGCTGGCGGGGCGCCGCGCCCATCCAGCGGGCGATCGAGGCGGGCGACACGGTGACCGGCATGATGGTGATGGGCATGGAGGCCGGCCTCGACACCGGCCCCGTCGCGCTGACAGAGGAGGTCGCGATCAGCCCGACCGACACGGCGCGCGAGGTGCACGACCGCCTGTCGGCGGCCTCTGCCACGCTGATGGTCGAGGCGATGGCCCGGCTCGAGGACGGCTCGCTCCGTTTCGAGACGCAGGACGCGATCGCCGCGCGGACGGGCCGCGAGGTGAAATACGCCGCCAAGATCGAGAAGGGCGAGGCCGTCGTCGACTGGTCGCGGCCTGCCGCCGAGATCGCCCGGCGCATCAACGCCTTCTCGCCCTTTCCCGGCGCCTGGACGGTGCTCGGCGGCGAGCGGCTGAAGCTCCTGCGCGCGGCGGCCGAGGAGGGCCGGGGCGAGCCGGGCACGGCGCTTGACGACGCGCTGCTGGTCGCGGCCGGCGAGGGGGCGGTGCGGCTTCTCGAGGTGCAGAAGGCCGGCGGCAAGGCGAGCGACGCGGCGGGATTCCTGCGCGGCGCCAAAGTGCCCGCCGGCACGCGCTTCGGCGCCTGACGCGATGCCCCGCTACAAGCTGACCATCGAATACGACGGCTCGACCTATTGCGGCTGGCAGCGCCAGAAGAACGGCATTTCCGTGCAGGAAACCGTGGAACGGGCGCTTCTCGCCTTCTGCGGCGAAGAGGTCACCCTGTTCGGCGCGGGGCGCACGGATGCCGGCGTCCACGCGACGGGGCAGGTCGCCCATGTCGACATCGCCAGGCGCTGGAAGACCGACACGGTGCGTGATGCCCTCAATGCGTATCTTCGCGAGGAGGGCGGCGTCGCGATCCTCGCCGCCGAGGAGATGCCGGACACGTTCGACGCGCGTTTCTCGGCCAGCAAGCGGCACTATCTCTACCGCATTCTCAACCGCCGCCCGCCGCCCTCGATCCTGAAGGGGCAGGTCTGGTGGGTGTGGCGGCCGCTCGACGTCGCGACGATGGACCGGGCCGCCAAGCGGCTCCTCGGCACCCACGACTTCAACACGTTCCGCTCGGTGAACTGCCAGGCGAAGAACGCGGTGCGCACGCTGGAGCGGCTCGACGTCGTGGCGGCGCCGGGCGGCGAGGTGCATCTTCACGCCTCCGCCCAGTCCTTCCTCCACAACCAGATCCGCTCCTTCGCGGGCTCGCTGAAGCTCGTCGGCGAGGGGCGCTGGAGCGAGGGCGATCTCGTCGCGGCGCTGGAATCGCGCGACCGCAAGCGCTGCGGCCCCGTCGCCCCGCCGGATGGGCTCTACCTCACCCGCGTCGACTACGCGCCGGAAGCCACCTGGGGCGTGCCCCGCGCAGCGCCCGCGTTGCCTGCCTCACCCGACCGCCACGCCGAAGAGATCGGAGACGGCGGCGAAGGAGAGGAGTGAGACGAAGATCATCATCGTCACGATGGCGATCGCAAGCGGGGTGTCGCAACTCGTCGCCACCGCGATCAGCCGCACCGTCAGCCCGATCGACAGGAGCGCGATGACGAGGCCGAGGACTTGCGTGAGTTCGCTCGGGCCTCCGACGAGGAGGAGCACGAAGAACGGCGAGAACACCCAGGTCAGGAACGCCCCGCCCCAGTTCACCGCGACCACGAACGGCACCATGCGCCGCTCGAAGCCGATGTGCCGGGCGGCGATGCCGACGAGGAAGAGCGGCAGGAGCCAGGCCGTCAGATCGGCCAGCGCATGGGCGGCCAGCGCCGTGACGGGGCTCGCCGCGCTGAAGCCGCGCTCGACGCGCTCGAACTCCAGCCAGGACAGGGCCGTCGGCGGCAGCGCCACGACCAGCGCCGCGAAGGAACGCCAGAACCCGTCCGCCGACAGGTCGAACCGGTCGAGGCCGCGCCGGTCCCCGGCCATCAGGCGCCAGGCACCGGTGAAATAGCGCCCGATCTCGGGCAGCGTCGGCAGGAAGTCAGGACTGGGCGGCGAACCAGCGGGCAACGAAGGTTTCATAGATAGCCGTCAGCGTTTCGAGGTCCGAGAGGGCGACCCTCTCATTGGCCATATGCATGGTGGCGCCGACAAGGCCGAATTCCACCACCGGGCAGTGGTTCTTGATGAAACGCGCGTCCGACGTGCCTCCGGAGGTGGAGAGTTCGGGCCGGCGCCCGGTCACCGTCTCCACCGCCACCGAAAGCGCCTGCGTCAGGGGGCCGGGTGCGGTCACGAAGACGTCCGACACCGGCTCGCGCCAGGAGATCTCGTAAGGAGCCCCCCCAAGCGCCGCTTCGATCCGCCGCAGGAGCTCGGCGCGCAGCGTCTCCGGCGTCCAGCGGTCGTTGAAGCGCACGTTGAAGGCGATGGTGACGCGGCCGGCGATGACGTTGGTCGCCGCGTTGCCGGTGTCGACCGCGGTGATCTCGAGATTCGAGGGCTGGAACGCCTCGCTGCCCGCATCGAGCGGCGGCTCGTTCAGCGCGTCGACCGCGGCGGCCAGGCGGCGCATCGGATTGTCGGCAAGGTGCGGATAGGCGACATGGCCCTGCCGCCCGAGAAGTGCGAGGCGCCCCGACAGCGAGCCGCGCCGCCCGATCTTGATCATGTCGCCGAGCCGCTGCGGGTTGGTGGGCTCGCCGACGAGGCAGGCGTCGAACCGCTCGCCCCGCGCTTCGGCGAACTCGAGGAGCTTCACCGTCCCGTTGATCGCCGGTCCTTCCTCGTCGCCCGTGATGAGGAGGGAGACGCGTCCCCCGTCCAACGCGCCGCGTGCTTGGAGGCGGGCGAGCGCGGCGACGAAGCAGGCGATGCCGCCCTTCATGTCCACCGCGCCGCGCCCGAACATCTCGCCGTTCTCGACCGCACCGGAGAACGGCCCGTGCCGCCAGTCCGCCTCGGGCCCCGGCGGCACGACGTCGGTGTGGCCGGCAAAGCAGAGATGCGGCCCCGTCTCGCCGCGCCGGGCCAGGAGATTCTCGACATCCGGCGTGCCGGCCTCCGTGAACACCGGGCGCTCGATCGCAAAGCCCAAGGGCGTGAGCAGCGCGGCGAGTTCCGCGAGCGCGCCGCCCTCGTCCGGTGTCACGGACGGGCAGCGCAGGAGGCGCAGGAGATTCGCGGCGGGGTCGATGGGGAGCGTCGTCATGGCCCCGGTTTAGCGTCCGCGGCCGGGCTCGGATACGATTTTTCCACGGATCCCGGAACCTTTCGTCGCAGGAGCGGGCCGACGAATCATCGCGCGGATTCAGTCGGATAGTGTGGCGCGACCTTGTCTGGAATCTGTCAAGCTTGCCCGAAGCGCACGAATCCAACTTCGGTGGGGTGGTGTTTTTCGGTCACGTTGCGCTAACCTTCGTGAACGCTTCGTAACCTTTCCCCCATTCCCGCCACGTTTCGGCCGGGTTTGGGAGGGCAAGGACGAGGTCGAGGGAAACGGCTGTGGGGACCTTGCATGATTGATCAGCGGGCTGTGGGAGCCCGGAGCGCGCGTGTGCGTTCCGGCCGGGTGGTTTCGGTCGCCGGACTGGCGCTCCTCGCACCGTTGATCCTGTCGGCCTGCGTGTCGGACGGCGACCGGATGGCCGGCACGGCCGACATGACCCCGAAGGCCGCCAAGGTGGCCGATGCCGCCTCGGCGTCCACGACCTCCCAAACGCCCGCCGCGCCGACCCGTTCCGTGGTCGAGATCGCCGCCAACGACGCCGGCCCGAGCCGCGTCATCCTGCCGACCGACCGTCCGGACACGGGCGCGGTCGAGGTCGCCGAGGCGAAGGGCGGCCGCGTCGTCCATGTTGCCGCAGCCGCGCCGACCGTGCCCGCAGCTACCGCGCCCGCCATCGAGGCGCCCGGCATCGCCTCGCGGGCGATCGACACCGCCGTCGCCGCGCATGAAACCGTGAAGGGCGGCGTCGTCGCCGCCAAGGACACCGTGGTCGCCGGCGCTTCGGCGGTCGGGTCCGGCGCGGTCACGATCGCATCCGCCGGCGCGCGCACCGTGCGCGACGCGGCCAAGGCGATCGGCGACACGATCACCGGCGATCCGAAGATCGACCGTCTGATCGAGAAGGCCGCCGACGACAACGACATTCCCCGCGAACTCGCCTATGCCGTCGTGCGGGTGGAAAGCCACTACAACCCGCGGGCCCGCGGCTCCGGCGTCTACGGCCTGTCCCAAATCAAGCCTGCCACCGCGCGCGGCCTCGGCTTCGACGGGCCGGCGGAAGCCCTCCTCGACCCCGAGACCAACCTTCGCTACGGCATGCGCTACCTGAAGGGCGCCTGGGAGCAGGGCAACGGCGACGTCTGCCAGACCGCGATGAAATACAAGGGCGGCCACCGCACCACGGTGATGTCGAAGTCCGCCAGCGTCTACTGCTCCAACGTCAAGCGCCACATGGCCGCGATCCGTGCCCGCAAGTCGCCCGCCATGGGCGGCGAGGCGCCGACGCTGGTCGCCGCCGTCGAACCCACCGTGCGCTCCGGCCTGATCGCGCGCGAAGTCGCCGCCCAGCCGGCCGCCGCGCGCAAGGCCGTGGCCGCCGCCATGGCGCCGGAGGCCGCAGCGCCCGCCACCAACGCCGCCGCCGCCGTCCTCACCGTTCCGGCCGCCAGCGCGCCGGTGCCGGTCGCACGGCCCGTGCGCGTCGCCGAGAACACGCCGCGCCCGGCGCAGCCGAAGGCGTCCGAGGGCTCGATCGGGGTCGGCTCGATGGTGGGCGGACGCGTCGTGCGCCGCGAGCAGCCCGACGTCGGACGGTTCGGCGATGCCTTCGACTCCAGCGCGCCCGCCAGCGCAGCGCCCGCGGGTGGCCTCGGCTTCAACTGAGCCGGTCACGATGTTCCAACGAAAAAGGCCCGGAGCGCTCCGCTCCGGGCCTTTTTCGTTGGCAGGTGGTCTGCGCCGCGCGTCAGGCGCGCAGAAGATCGTTGATCGAGGTCTTGGAGCGGGTGCGCTCGTCGACGCGCTTGACGATCACGGCGCAGTAGAGCGCGGGGCCCGGCTCGCCGTTGCCCATCGCCTTGCCCGGCAGCGAGCCGGCGACGACGACAGAGTAGGGCGGCACCTCGCCGTAGGTGATCGAGCCCGTCTCGCGGTCGACGATCTTGGTCGACTGGCCGATGAAGACGCCCATGCCGAGCACCGAGCCCTCGCGCACGATGCAGCCCTCGACCACTTCGGAGCGGGCGCCGATGAAGCAGTTGTCCTCGATGATCGTCGGGCCGGCCTGCAGCGGCTCGAGCACGCCGCCGATCCCGACGCCCCCCGAAAGGTGGACATGCGCGCCGATCTGGGCGCAGGAGCCGACCGTCGCCCAGGTGTCGACCATCGTGCCTTCGCCGACGGAGGCGCCGAGATTGACGAAGCTCGGCATCAGGATGGCGTTCCGGCCGATATGGGCCGAACGGCGCACGATGGCGCCCGGCACCGCACGAAAGCCTGCCTCGCGGAAGCGGGCGGCATCCCAGCCGTCGAACTTCGAGGGCACCTTGTCCCACCAGGTCGCGCCGCCGGGGCCGCCCGCGATGGGTTCCATGTCGTTGAGGCGGAACGACAGGAGGACGGCCTTCTTCAGCCACTGGTGAACGGTCCAGATGCCGTCGTCCCCACGCGTCGCCACCTTCGCCTCGCCCCGGTCGAGGAGGCCGAGCGCCGCCTCCACTGCCTCGCGGACCTCGCCCGTCGTGTCCGGGGAGATGCCGTCGCGCCGGTCGAACGCGGCTTCGATCGTGGTTTCGAGGTCGGCGTGGGCGGCAGCGGACATGGGGCTTCGTCTCCGGGGTCTGGGGCCAATCGAGGGATCGCGCCTCTCCTAGAGGCAGCGCGGAAGGGGCACAAGGCTTGCCCCCGTCCCGCAACAGTCTCTAAACCCTTGGAGCTTCGGCAGAGCACATGGCAGGCAGGCGAAAATGGCCGACGACGATTCGACGAACACTGCACCCGCGCCAGTGGCACCGGCCGGGACCTGGGTCCCCTTTCCCTCGGCCGGCGACGACAAGAAGCGTCAGGAGGCGAAGCCCAGGACCCCGCAGACGCTGTCGCCGACCTACCGGCTCGCCTACGACGATCCGGACTTCCTGACCTCGGAGGCGACGCGCGGCGTCCGGCTGCAGCTCGAGCTGATGAAGCCAGAGCTCGCGCTGATCGAGGCCGGGATCCTCTCCACCGTGGTCTTGTTCGGCGGCGCGCGCATCCCCGAGCCCGGCCAAGCGGCCTGGGCGGCGCGCAACGCGGGCCAGAAGGCGCGCCTCGAGGCGAACAGCCGCTACTACGAGGAGGCGAGACGCTTCGCGCGCCTCGCCTCGCAGCACTCGGCCAACTCGTCGGGCGGCAAGGAGTTCGTGATCGTCACCGGCGGCGGGCCGGGGGTGATGGAAGCCGGCAACCGCGGCGCCGCCGATGTCGGCGCCGTCTCGATCGCGCTCAACATCACCCTGCCGCACGAGCAGGCGCCCAATCCTTATGCGACGCCCGAGCTCTGTTTCAATTTCCACTACTTCGCCACGCGCAAGATGCACTTCCTGTTCCGCGCCAAGGCGATGGCGATCTTCCCGGGCGGCTTCGGCACGCTCGACGAGCTGTTCGAGGCGCTGACGCTGATCCAGACCGGGCGCATGGCGCGCATCCCGGTTCTTCTCTTCGGGGCCGAGTTCTGGCGCCGGCTCGTCGACTTCGAGTTCCTCGCCGAGGAGGGAACGATCGCGCCGGCCGATCTCGACCTGTTCCGCATGGTGGATACGGCCGAGGAGGGGTGGGAAGCAATCCGCAGCTTCTACGGCTTCTGACGCCCGGAGGAACCCGCATCCCCGGCTTCCGTTTCGCCCTCGACAATATGAACGAGCGGAGACGGACGATGGGCGGCGAAGACACCGATTCGGAAATGATGCGGCGGCAGCAGGCGATGGACGTCGCGGAAACGATCCCGCCGGACGAGACGCGCGAGCGCCGTCCCGCCTCCGACAGCGACCCAATGAGCGCGTCGGCGCGTGCGGCGGCAAAGGCCGGAACCGCCGGCGCTGCGGAATGGGCCGAGGATGCCGTCCTTCGCCAGAACCAGGCAGGCCTGCCGCCGGCTCAGGCAACTGCCGGGCACCCCGCCCGCGGCGGCGCCGTGCCGGAGGGCTCCCTCGCCAGCCCGGGCCGCTCCCTGCTCGGTGATTGATCACAATGGCGTCGGATTCATCGCGAGCGCTGGAACGCCCCTGCGATTCGGCTCGTTAGCCGCCTTGAGAACCGCTATCGCAGCATTCGGCTCGGCGGCGGATATTCACGGGAGACCCGCATGAGCGACTATCGGAACTTCGGCGATCGCAACCGTTCGCGCTACGACGACGAGCGCAACGGCAGCCTCAACGAGCGCGACGCGCGACGCCGCGCCGCCTACGGCGAGCGCGATGCCTACGGCGAGTGGGACCGCGACAACTACGGCCAGAACACCGAGACCGGCTACGGCCGCGAGCGCGCGAACGCCGATCGCTACGGCTCGTATTCGCGCAACAGCAGCCAGGCGTCCTTCGGCGGCGCCTACGACGATCGCTACGATCGCAACGACAGCTATCGTGACCAGCGCTCGAGCTACGGTCCCAGCCGCTATGCCGGCCGCAACGACTACGGCCAGACCTCGTCCTACGACGACTATGCCAACCGCGACCGCTATCGCCAGTCCTCCGGCTACGGCCGCGACTATTCGAGCGACCGCGGCTACGGCTACGGCTCGTCCTCCTACAACGCCGCCCGCGACGAAGATCGCGGCTTCTTCGAGCGCGCCGGCGACGAGATCGCCTCCTGGTTCGGCGACCGTGACGCCGAGCGTCGCCGCGAGGCCGACAAGCAGTTCGGCGGACGCGGCCCGAAGGGCTACACGCGGTCGGACGAGCGCATCCGTGACGACGTCAACGACCGCCTGACCGACGATCACTACATCGACGCGTCCGACATCGAGGTGACGGTGAAGGATCGCGAGGTCACGCTGGCCGGCCACGTGCCGTCGCGCGACCAGAAGCGCCGCGCCGAGGATCTCGTCGAGCGCATCTCGGGCGTCAGCCACGTCCAGAACAACCTGCGCGTCGAGACCGGCTCGGGCGGCCTCTTCGGCACCAGCTCGACCACCGCGACCTCGACGACCGGTTCGACCTCGACGACGAGCGAAGTCGGCGGCCCGCGCGGCTGGAGCACCGACACGACGGTGAAGACCATCTCGTAACGACGGCGCGCCGGGACGTCGTCCCGGCGACCCGACCGACCGACCCCGGTGCGGCGACGCGCCGGGGTTTTTTCGTCGATCAGGCGGCGGCGCGGATGCGGCGCAGGAACGCCGTCAGGTCGTCGGTCACGAAGTCGATATGGGCGCCCTCGCGGCCTTCGTGCTCCCAGGCATCGCCGAGCGCCGTCTCGAAATTCTCCGGCACGATCAGGACGGTGCGCATGCCGAGGCGCTTGGGCACCTCGAGGTTGCGCGCGAGATCCTCGAACATGGCGGCGCGCGCCGTGTCGATGCGGTGGAGCCCCATGAACTTGTCGTAGGTCTCGGCGGCGGGCTTGGGGATGAGGCCGGCCGCCACGATGTCGAAGACGTCCTCGAAATGCTCGAAGATGCCGAGCTGGCGCGCGGTGCGCTCGGCGTGGCCCCGGTCGCCATTGGTGAAGATGAACTTGCGTCCCGGCAGGGCCGCGATCTCGGCGCCGAGCTCGGGATTGGGCGCGAGCCACGAGTAGTCGATGTTATGGACATAGGCGAGGAAGGCGTCGGGATCGATGCCGTGCACCTCCATCAGCCCGCGCAGCGTGGTGCCGTACTGGCGATAGAACCCCTTCTGGACCGCCTTGGCCTCGTCGCGCGGCACCGACAGGAGTTCGGCCACATAGTCCGTCATCCGTGCGTCGATCTGCGAGAACAGGTCGGTGCGGCGGGGATAGAGCGTGTTGTCGAGGTCGAAGACCCAGGTGTCGACATGGGCGAAGTCGGCGGGGTCGGCGTCGCGCGTGCGGCCGATCGATGTGTCGGTGCTGTTCATGACCTCATTCGGCACGGGAGCGGGGCGCCGTCAACGCCAAAGCGCGGGGATCAGTAGATGAAGGCGGCGCGAAGCAGGGTGGCGTTCACCCGCTCGCCGTCGTCGGGCCCGTCGACCGTCCGGCTGTGGACGTGCGTCGCGGTGAAGCGGAGCTGGTCGGTCGGATACCAGTTGGCGATGGCGGTCGCGGCAAACTCGGCACCGGCGTCCGGCCCGTCGTCGGTGAGATCGAGATAATCGAACCGCCCGCCGATCTCCAGCGCGCCGAAGCCGCCCTCGCCGAGCCCGCGACGGGGCTCGATCTGCTCGAAGATGCCCGACTTGGCATCATAGGCGCGATGATCGGGAGTAAGGAAGACGAGCGCTCCGAGATAGCCGCCATGCGCCGTCGTCCCGCGTCGCCCGAACCCTTCGGCATGCTGCACCATGTACTGGCTCTGGAGGGTGAAGCGGCCGAGCGTCGCGGCAAGCTCGAGGTTAGCGCCTTGTGTCTTGCCCTTCGGCTCGAAATCATCGGTGGAGACGAGCGAAGCGGAGACGAAGTCGACCCCCGCGCCGCCCGACAGCGAGAAGGCTTCCTGCCGGTCGAACCCCGCCGAGAGGCCGAGGCCGAGATGCACGGCGTCGTCGCCTTCGAGATAGGGCGCGTAGGTGGCGCGCGCGGCAAGGCCGATGCCGTCGTCGAAGGGCTGGCGGTTGATGTCCGAGCCGAAGACGCCGCCCGACAGGCTCCAGCGATCGGCGC
Organism: Aureimonas phyllosphaerae; assembly: GCF_047943035.1. Lineage (NCBI taxonomy): Bacteria > Pseudomonadati > Pseudomonadota > Alphaproteobacteria > Hyphomicrobiales > Aurantimonadaceae > Aureimonas > Aureimonas phyllosphaerae. Next base: position 1,050,702 of record NZ_CP181348.1, read on the forward strand.
CGTAGAGGGCTGCCGCGCCCACCGCATCAGCCGGCGACAGGGTCTCGACCAGGGCGTCCTCGGCAAACAGGGCGGAGCGGCTGCCTTGGAGTTCCTGGAACGAGTAGGTCACGTCCTGTTGGCCGGCACGCAGCGTCACGGCGTCGCTCGGCGCGTAGTCGATGAAGGCGTAGGGCACCTCGACGCGGCCCGGCGTCGCAAAGTCGAGGACAAGGCGGCCGCCGAAATCGTCGTAGCCGAAATCGGTGTAGATGCGCGCCCGGCGGACCGAGCCCTCGCGGCGCTCGTCGTCGCCGAGGAGGTCGCGCGGATGCGAGGACGCCCAACCGCCATCGAGCTGCAGGAAGGGCGAGAAGGCGACGAACCTGTCCTCGTTGCCGAACCGCAAGGGGTCGGCACCCTCTTCGGCCGCTGCCGGCGCGACGGCGAGAAGGAGCGCGAGACCCGGGACGTAACGCGAAACCATCGGCGAACCTCTTCGAAGCGCAAGGGTGCGCTCCGTTATCGCCGACGGGATCGATCGGGGCGAGTGCGTTGCAGCAACAGGCGGGTCGCCCCGCCCCGTCATCGAACCGTCAGGGAACGATCAGCGTGCCGGCGCCGTGCTCAGTGAGAAGTTCGAGGAGCACCGCGTGCAGGACCTTGCCGTTGAGGATGACGACGCCTTGGACGCCGCGCTCGATCGCCTCAATGCAGGTCTCGACCTTCGGGATCATGCCGCCCGAGATCGTGCCGTCGGCGATGAGCGCGCGCGCCTGCGCCACCGACAGTTCCTTGATCAGCTGGCCGTCGCGATCGAGAACGCCCGGCACGTCGGTGAGGAAGAGGCAGCGCGCCGCCTGGACGGCGCCGGCGATGGCGCCCGCGAACGTGTCGGCGTTGATGTTGTAGGTCGCTCCGTCGCGGCCCGGTGCGACCGGCGCGATCACCGGGATCATCTCGGAGCGCGCGAGAAGGTCGAGGAGCGTGCGGTCCACCTCGACCGGCTCGCCGACGAAGCCGAGGTCGAGCACGCGCTCGATGCGCGAATCGGGGTCGACATAGGTCTTCTTGGCCTTCTCGGCGAAGACCATGTTGCCGTCCTTGCCGCACAGGCCGATCGCCCACTCGCCCTCGGCGTTGATGAGCGCGACGATCTCCTTGTTGATCGAGCCGGCCAGGACCATCTCGACGATCTCGACCGTGCGCTGGTCGGTAACGCGAAGGCCGCCCTCGAAGCGGCTCTCGATGCCCATCTTGGCGAGCATCGCGCCGATCTGCGGCCCGCCGCCATGCACCACGATCGGGTTGATGCCCGACTGCTTGAGAAGCGCGATGTCGCGCGCGAAGGCGCGGCCGAGCGTCTGGTCGCCCATGGCATGGCCGCCGTACTTCACCACCACCGTCTTGTTCTCGTAGGCCTGCATGTAGGGCAGAGCTTCGGCGAGAAGGTTGGCCTGCATGGCGGCGCTGTCGGTCATGGAGCGGCTCCCGGCGGGTGTCGTGGTTCGGTCGGCGCTCTGCCTAACCGTGATTCGTGACAGGCTCTAGACCAGGTCGCCCGGCAAAAGAAGGGCATCCCGCCGCGGCCACGCGCCGGACGGGTCGGGATCAACGAAGGATTAAACTTCCAATTGCAATTCTATGCCGGACCGAAGGGGGCCGGGAATCGAGACGATGCCGACGAAACGCATGCGCAGTCGGCCATCGAGGGCTCTGGCCACCCTTGCCGCGCTGTCCGGATTTCAACTCGGGAGCGTGGAGGAGGCCACGGCGGGTGCCTGGACGCTCGAGAAGGGGCGGGGCCTTGCGATCGTCTCGGCCGGCGGGTCCGAGGCGCGGGGCGCCTTCGGTGACAACCGGCGCCGCGCGCCCGTCTCGGGGTTCCGAAAGGCGGAGATCCAGGTTCTGGCCGAGTACGGCATCACCAACCGGTTCACCCTGCGCGGGCGCACTGAAGTCCGCCATCTCAGCTTCGAGGCGCGCAATGGAGAGACGGGGCTCGGCGTGTCGGAGGTCGGCGGCCGGTTCCGCCTGATGCAGCGCGGCGGCTTCGTCGCTTCAGCGGAAGCCAACCTTCGCATCGCCGAGGCCGATCCGGCGCTCGATCCCGGCGGCGCGGGGCTGCTTGCCGGCGAGGTCGAGGCGCGGCTTCTGGCCGGCTACGGCTTCACGATCGCCGGGCGCGACGCCTTTGCCGAGGCGCAGGGCGCCTACCGGACGGCCGGCGGGCTGACGGCCGACGAGATTCGGGCGGACCTCACGCTCGGGATCCGGGCGCGGCCCGACATCCTCCTTCTGGCGCAGAGCTTCTCGGTGGTCGGTCTGCCGAAGGATGGGCTGGAAGGCTTCGACCAGCACAAGCTGCAGCTCTCCGGCGTCTACGATGTCACCTCCGCCATTTCGGTGCAGGCCGGCGGCTGGAGCGCGGTCGCGGGCCGCAACGCGCTCGACGAGCACGGCTTGCTCGCCGCGCTCTGGCTCAAGTTCTAGCGGGTCCCCCTCAGGCCGGGACGCGCTGCGCCTCGAGAACACTCGCGATCGCCGCCTCGAGGTCCTCCATGCCGTAGGGCTTCGACAGGATGGTCACGCGCGGGTCCTCGCCGGGCGTCACGCCCGCGACATGGCGGTCGCCGGTCGCGAACACGATGCCCGTGCCGGGCTTCACCTTGCGCGCCTCGTCGGCAAGCTCCGTGCCCGACATGCCCGGCAGGTTCACGTCGCTGACGAGAACGTCGAAGGGCACGGTCTGGATCGCGGTAAGCGCGTCCTCGGCGCGGCCCGCCTCGAAGACGACGTAGCCGAGGTCCTTCAGCATGTCGGCCGTGTTCATCCGGATCAGGCCGTCGTCCTCGACCAGAAGCACCGTGCCCTTGCCGGTCGGCTCGGGTTTCGGGGCCGCGGCGCCGAGACCGCCGGTCTTCACGGTCGGCGCGTCCGCGGCGGCGGGCGCGAGCGCGGGGCCCTTGAGGGCGGCCCGGCGCGCGCCGTTCACCTGCGCCTGGTTGGCGAGGACGTGACGGAACTTCCGCGCCAGCGCCTCGCGCGTATAGGGCTTCGACAGGAGCTGCACGCCGGCATCGAGCCGGCCACCATGGACGATCGAGTTCTCGGTGTAGCCGGAGGTGAAGAGCACCGCGAGACCGGGCAAACGCTCCTTCGCCTTGCGGGCGAGCTCGGGGCTCTTCAGCTTGCCGGGCATCACGACGTCGGTGAAGAGGATGTCGATTGGAATGCCGCTTTCCACGACGTTGAGCGCCGACTGCGCGTCCACCGCCTTGAGGACGCGGTAGCCGAGGTCGGTCAGCATCTCGACGGCCGTGGCGCGCACCTCCTCGTCGTCCTCGACCACGAGCACCGTCTCGGTGCCGCCGGTCACCGGACCGGTGTCGACCGCGATCTCCTGGTCCTCGCTCTGCGTCGAGCGCGGCAGGTAGAGGCGGATCGTCGTGCCCTGGCCGACCTCGGAATAGATGTTCACATGGCCGCCGGACTGCTTCACGAAGCCGTAGACCATCGACAGGCCGAGGCCAGAGCCCTTGCCCTCGGCCTTGGTGGTGAAGAACGGCTCGAACACGCGCTCGATGACCTCGGGGCTCATGCCGGAGCCCGTGTCGCTGACCGCGAGCATCACGTACTGCCCGGCCGCCACCTCGTGCCGGCGCGCATAGTCGTCGTCGAGATGGGCGTTGCCGAGCTCGATCGTCAGCTTGCCCTGGCCCTCCATCGCATCGCGCGCGTTGATGGCGAGGTTCAGAAGCGCGTTCTCGATCTGCGTCGGGTCGATGAACGTGTTCCACAGACCGCCGCCGAAGACGGTCTCGACCTCGATGCCCTCGCCGATCGCGCGCCGCAGCATGTCGTCCATGCCGCGCACGAAGCGTGTGACGTTGACGACCTTGGGCTCCAGCGCCTGGCGCCGCCCGAAGGCGAGAAGCTGCGCGGCGAGCTTGGCCCCCCGCGAGACGCCGGCGAGCGCGTTGCGCACGCGCGTCTCGGCTCGCTCGTTGCCGGCGATGTCCTTCAGGAGAAGCTGGAGGTTGCCCGAGACGACCTGCAGGAGGTTGTTGAAGTCGTGCGCGACGCCGCCGGTCAGCTTGCCGACCGTCTCCAGGCGCTGCGAGCGGTTCAGCGCGGCCTCGACGGCGCGGCGCTCCTCGACGGCCTGCGCGACGCGATGCTCCAGCGTCTCGTTCAGCTGGCGCAGCTGCTCTTCGGCGCGCTGGCGATGGCGGATCTGGCGCTCCAGCACGCTCGCGTGCTCGCGCAGCTGCTCCTGCGCGAGGCGCTCCTCGGTGACGTCGGTGTGGACGCCGACCCACTCGCGCAAGGCTCCGTTGTCGTCGAGGATCGGCACCGCGCGGATCGCGAACTGGCGCCATTCGCCGGAGGCGACGCGCACCCGGTGCTCGAAGACGAAGGTCGAGCGCGCGGCGACCGCCTCGTTCCAGGCCGCGACCGTCGCGTCGGCGTCTTCGGGGTGCACGGCGGCCGCCCAGCCGAAGCCCTCGTACTCGGCCTGCGTCTGACCGGTCAGCGCAGACCAGCCTGGCTGCTCGCCGCTCATGCGCCCTTCGGCCGAATTGGTCCACAGCGTCGAGTGAATCGCGGCGACGGCGGCGCGGAAGCGGTCGTTGGAGCGGCGCAGCCCCTCGCGCTCGGTGCGCTCGATCACCGTGCACAGGACCCCGCCGATCCCGCCGTTTCCATCGCGGATCGGAGTGTAGAAGAGGTCGAACACGACGTCGCGCAGGGCGCCGTTGCGGTGGAGGCGCATCGGCTGGTCGCGATAGGTCTCGGCCCGGCCGGCAAGGCCGGTCTCAAGGATCCGGCGGTTCCAGTCCCAGATTTCCGGCCACACGTCCGGCACGGTGCCGCCGAAGGCCGCCGGGTGCTTGTCCCCGGCGATCTCGCGGTAGCCGTCGTTGTAGACCATCACATGGTCGGGTCCCCACATCAGGACCTTCGGGATCTGGGAATCCAGAACGGTGTCGACCACCGCCGACAGGGCCGCAGGCCAGTTCGCGCGGGGGCCGAGCGAGGTCGCCTGCCAGTCCGTCCGGTCCAGAAGCGCGCGCGACGTGACCGAGGCCTCCGGCTGAAGGTCGAGCGCTGCGCTCATGCTGGTGGTCCCCCGGTCCCTGGCGCCGCGAGGCGGCCTTTGAAGCTAACGCGTTGACATGCCGTCAAATTGCGGCTCCCGCAAGGCCGTTCGTGCAACGGGCCCCGCGGTTCAGGCCCCCCGGCCGAGCCATCCGCGTGCCGCCAGATAGTGCATCAGGTCCGTGATGCCATAGCGCCAAGGCTGCGCCTTGTCGGTGTGGGTGACGACGTTCTCCAGGCGGCCGAGGCGCGGCGAGGCGATCGAGACGCGGTCGCCGACCTTGTGGGTGAAGCCCTTGCCGGGCGCGTCGCGGTCCTCGACCGGCGCAAAGAGCGTGCCGAGATAGAGCATCATGCCGTCGGGATACTGGTGGTGGCGTCCCAGCGCCTGGCCCGCGAGATCGGCCGGATCGCGGCTGATCTCGCGCATCGAGGAATGGCCCTCGAGCCGGTAGCCATCGTCCGCGCCCTCGACGGTGAGCGTCAGTTCGGCGGTGCGCACGTCATCCAGCGTGAAGCCGTCGTCGAAGAGGCGCACGAACGGGCCGATCGCGCTCGAGGCGTTGTTGTCCTTGGCCTTGCCGAGAAGGAGGGCCGAGCGTCCCTCGACGTCGCGAAGGTTCACGTCGTTGCCGAGCGTCGCGCCGACGATCTGCCCCGTCGAGCTCACCGCGAGCACCACTTCGGGCTCCGGGTTGTTCCATTCCGAGGACGGCAGGATTCCGATCTCCGAGCCCCAGCCGACGCTCGACAAGACCGGCGCCTTGGTGAAGACCTCGGCGTCCGGCCCGATGCCGACTTCGAGATACTGCGACCAGTATCCGCGCTCCTGCAGGATGCGCTTCACCTCCGCGGCCTTGGGCGAGCCCGCCACGACGTCGGTCAGCGCCCCGCCGATCACCTCGCCGATCTCGCCGCGGATCGCGGCCGCAAGGCTGAGGTCGCCCTTGGCCCGCTCCTCGATCACGCGCTCGATCATCGAGCGGGCGAAGGTCACGCCGCAGGCCTTCACCGCCTGGAGATCGCACGGCGCGAGAAGCACGGCGCTCGCCTCGCGGTCCGGCCCGTTGCGGCGGCTGGCCTCGACGACCTCGGCAAGATCCCATTCGCGCCCGCCCGTCGCGGAGCGAAGGGCTCTGACCGGATCGGAGAGTTCCAGGAGCTGCGACAGGGTCGGGGCGGCACTGCTCACCTCCACCAGCGTCTGCCCGCGCACCGCGACGAGGACGGGACCGCCGGTCTCGGGATCAAAGAGGCGGCCGACCAGCGTCGCATGGGCCGCGTCGTCGGGAAGAAGGGAAAGGGAGCTCATGTCGTCCGTCCATCGCTTGCGGGCGAATCACCCGTCGGCGGGGAGGGGACGCCAGAACCGCCGTCCGGTGCAAGCGTGCGTCATGCTGCGCTGCGAAGGACGCGTCCTCACCGGCGTCGCGCGAGCGAGGCCAGCTTGTCGCGCCAGCCAACCGGACGCTCGGGATCGGCCATGTCGGATTCCGCCAGCGCCTCCTCGGCGGCGGTAAGGGGGCGCAGCGGCAACGGCTTCAGCCGCGCTTCGCCGAGTTCGTCGACGACGCGCGCGAGCCGCCCGCGATGGCGATCCAGCGCCTCGCGCAGCGTCTGCGGCAAGACGCCGAGGTGCTCGGCAAGCAGCCCGTCGCGCTTGGCGAGAATCATGCGGCGCGTCCCCTCCTCGCCGCTGCCGGCCTCGATGAGGAGGTCGCATTCGGTGTCGTAGCCCATGGACCGGTTGTTGAGGTTGGCCGAGCCGAGCTTCAGGAGGCGGTCGTCCACCACCATGACCTTGGCATGGACGTAGATCGCCGAGCCCGCCTCGTTCACGGGATAGCGGATGCGGAACCGGTCGAAGCGGTCGGCGCGCTTCAGGAGGCGCAGAAGGCGGATGCGCGCCGTGTCCATCGCCTTCGCCTCCAGCCAGCCGTCGGCCGTGTCCGGATTGATCACGACGATGTCGGGCCCGTGCGGCTCGGCGAGGCGCTCGGCGATCGCGAGCGCGATCTTGCGCGAGGCGAAGTACTGGCTTTCGATATAGAGATTGTCGCGCGCGGCGCCGATCGCGGCGAGCGTCGCCCGCTCGATCTCGGCGACCTGCGGCCGCGTCCCGAATTCGGGCGCGGTGCGCGCGATCCCGATGCGGACGGCCTCGAGATCGACGGCGAGCCCCTCCGGCCAGATCGCGTGCGCGCCGGCCAGCTGCGACAGGGTTTCGCCGGTGGCCTGCGTCCACCGATCGCGCGCCAGCTCGGCAAGGGCTTGGGCGGCTGGTCCGGTGACGCAGCTTGTCGCATCGTGCCAGGGGCCGAGCGGCGCGCCGCGCGGCGAGCGTCGTCCGGGGCGGTTCTCCTCGTGCTCGCGCGTGTCCCAGCGCCCGGTGGTCATGTCGATGCCGCCGCAGAAGGCGATCGTCTCGTCCACCACGAGGAGCTTCATGTGATGGGCGCCGAGCGGGGGATGGGCGCCGTCGAGCTTCAAGCGCACGCGACCGCCCATCATCCAGTTCAGCATGAAGACCGGCGTCTCGCCGCGTGCCAGCGAATTGAGGAGGCCGAGGTCCCATTTCAGGATGCGCACGTCCAGATCGGGACTGCGCTCGGCCAGCCAGTCGAGGAGCGGTCCGATCCGGTTCGGCCCGTCCAGCGTCTGGCGCTCGGGCTCGATCTCGATGCGCGCGTCGAAGTCCCAGCCGACGAGGAGAATCGAGTGACGCGCGGCCAGCATCGCCTGCTTGGCGTGGAAGAAGAAATCGGCGGCATCCACGATCATCGAGAAGCGCTCGGCGCGCGCGATGCGCCAGCACGTCTCGCCCTCGCGCAGGAACGCGCCGCCGCCCGCTTCGGCCTCGTCCGGTTTCGTCATCACGCGGCCCCGCCTCATGCCAGTCCTTGGTCCCCCCTCCGAAGATGGAGGGGCACCCGCCCGCGCCAACCCGCAGGGAGGGGCGATGCCTCGATCCGAAAATCTCCGCCGTTAGACCTTTGTTCAATCTCGACGGCTAGAACAGGACCTGCAGCAGCGAACGAGCCGGCCCAAGCGCCCCTCCCGCCAGGCATGATGCCGATGTTGCCCGACGGTTTCGACCGTCATGTCCCAACAGTTTGTTTTTACGGGACAACTTCACATGTCTTCCATCAACTTCAATTCCGCCGCAAACTCCGCGCTTCGGACGCTTCAGGCTTCGAACACCGCGCTCGATGCAACGCAGAAGCGCATCTCGACCGGCCTCACCATCGGTGAAGCGAAGGACAACGCGGCCTACTGGTCGATCTCGACCACGCTGAAGTCCGACAACAAGGCTCTGGGTACCGTCTCCGACGCGCTCGGCCTTGGTGCTGCGACCGTCGACACGGCGTATCAGGGGCTGAACGCCGCCAAGGACGTGCTTGACCAGATCAAGCAGAAGCTCGTCGCGGCCAGCCAGGACGGCGTCGATAAGTCGGCTGTTCAGGGCGAAATCGCCCAGTTGCAGAACCAGCTGAAGGCGATTGCCTCGTCCTCGACCTTCTCGGGCGAGAACTGGCTCTCCGTCGACTCGACGTCTGGCTCCTACAATGCCACGAAGTCGGTCGTTTCTTCCTTCAATCGCGCCGCTTCTGGTGCGGTTACGGTCGACACGATCCAGATCGACTCCAGCAGCTTCGTCCTCTTCGACGCCAATAGCGCAAAGGAAGGCATCCTGGATGCCGGCAAGGTTGGAAATACGGCTGTCAACGGTCTCGCGACCTCCACGATCGCTGCCGTTACGGCTGCAGGTGCGACCGTCACGCCTGCTGGTACGCTGAACGCCGCCAACATCACAGCTTCGACGTTCTCGGGTAGCGTAGTCTATAACGGGCAGACGTTCACCTTCAGTGGAACTGCGACGGCTACCAGCGCCGCTTCCTTGGCCACCATCATCGGATCGGCACAGGTTGGTGGTACCGGTCCGGCTCTGAGCACCCTCGTGACGGTCGATCCCGCGACGCTGGCCATCACGTCGAACGCTACCGGCTCCAGCCAGTCGCTTGCTGTGACGATCACGGCGGCTGCCGGTTCGGGTCTGAACATTGCGACCACCAACGGTACAGCAGGTATCGACGCCGGTCAGAAGAGCACGGCGGCAGCTTTCGGCTCGACTGCGCTCACGCTGGACAAGAACGACTCGATCGCGATGGTCGCGACGGTTGACGGCGTTGCCAAGAAGTTCTCGATCACTCGTTCGGCGGTCGATGCTGCTCTTGGCGCTGTCGCCGGGGGACGGATCGGTACGGCTGGCGCCTACGCTTCTGTGATCAACAAGGCTCTTCAGCAGGCAAACATCACCGGGATCGTTGCCTCTGCGACGAACACGGGTACGCCGGCGAACGATGCCGTGGTTCTGACCGCGAGCGGCGCAACGGCACTAACGGTCAATCCGGCGGTTGCCAGCAAGGGCACCAGCGTCCTCGGTATTGATGTTACGACCGCCGATCGCTCGACGATCGTCAACTACATCAACATCGTCAGCGATGCGACGAAGCAGATCACGGCGTCCGCTGCGACGCTTGGAGCTGTCACCGCTCGTCTCGATCTGCAGAAGACCTTCGTCCAGAACCTGATGGACACGATCGACAAGGGCGTTTCCGGCCTTATCGACGCGGACATGAACGAAGAGTCCACGAAGCTCCAGGCTCTGCAGGTCAAGCAGCAGCTCGGCGTGCAGGCCCTGTCGATCGCCAACCAGTCGGCGCAGAGCGTCCTGTCGCTCTTCCGCAGCTAAGAACGGGGACCCTGACGGGGCCGTCGCCTTCGGGCGGCGGTTCCCGGATGGGAGAAAGGGCTCCCGGACCATCTGGTCCGGGAGCCCTTTTCGTTGGTCTCAACGGGCGTTCAAAAACTCGCCCGCCTCGATCAGCACGAACTCGTTGTCGTCGGCGCGGTCGAGGGCGCGGCCGGCGGAATAGGGGAAGTTGTTGTCGTTGGCGACGACGATATGCGTGTCGTCCACCCGGTCGACGTTCTCGATCGTCACGAAGGGCATGTCGTAGACGCCATGCGTCGTGCCCTGGCGCGCCTTGCCCTCCGGGTCCTTCACGTCCAACAGGTCGAGATAGCCGATCTTTCGCACCGGCTGGCCGACATTCGCGTCGCTCATCTCGATCTTATAAATGCGCTTAAGCTTGGCGGGCGTCGCGAAGCAGTCCGGCTTTGGCTCGCCCGTGCAGCCCTGCGCGGCGCGGCCCGCTCCGTTGTCGCGCTCGATCACGAGGGCGGTGGTGGCGTCCAGCATGTTGAAGTCGCCGATCGCCACGCCGTCTCGGCTCAGTGGATAGATCCAGGAGCGGCCGGTCCAGTCGCCCTTCGCGGCGTCGAACTCGATGACGCGAAGCCCCGTGCGCCTGTCGGACGTCGCCTCGGTCTTGCCTTCGGCGTAGAGCGGGCCTTCCAGAAGCGCGTAGAGATGCGCCCCGTCGGGCGAGCGGGCGAGGCCCTCGAAGCCGCCGGAGCGCTTGAGGTTGAAGGCCGGCATGGGCTTGGCCGGATCGGCCGGCAACTGCAGCACGGGGTTGTCGGGCGACACGACCTTGGTCTCGCCGACGCGTGTCTCGTGGACGCTCTGGAGCCGGCCTTCACGGTCGAACTTCAGGAGCCAGGGGCCGAACTCCTCGCCGACATAAAACCCGTCCGCGACCGGCTGGATCGATTCGACGTCGAAGTCGGCGCCCGTCAAGTAGCGCTTGTCGGCCCCTTCCATCGCGATCGGGAAGGGCGCCTTGCGATCGGGATCGGACAGGAACACCGTCTCGCGGCGGTCGACCGTCCCCTTGTCCCAGTCGATGGTGATGTGGTGCAGCATCAGCATCGCGTCGCTCGAGTTCGCCTTGGAGCCGAACCCGTTGTCGGAGAGCGTCCAGAACGTGCCGTCGTCCATCCGGCGGATGCCGGAGAAGCCCTGCACGGCCTGACCCCCGAGCGGCAGCGAGACGCCGGTCGGGCGTACGCCGTCCTTGCCGGGCACGGTGCCGAGGGCGTCCGCGCGGCGGCGGTCGGGCGTCGTGAACTTGCCGGCCTGACGCAGGTGCGCGGGGGCGTCGGCGGGGGCGGCGACCTGCGTGTCGGCGGGCAGGACGGCCTGCGCGGACAAGGTCGCCGGAAAGGCCTGACCTTCGGCGTCCTGAGCCTGCGCGTGGGCGGCGGTGCCGAGGGCGAGGAGCGCGAGGCTCGCGGTGAAAAGCGTCTTCATCGGTGTCGGTTTCCTGTTGGCCGGACGGCCGGGAAACCAACCCAAAAGCATGACAGCCGCACGACGAAGCGGTGACGCCCCGATGATGGATCGTCAGTCGCGCCGTGTGTCCGGCTCGCGGTCGCGCTCCTCACCGGGGAGCGGCTCGGGCACTGTCCCAGCCTCCTCGCCAGGCAGCGGCCGATCCTCGTCGTCGCCGCGGCGGCGGATCTCCTCGATATCGGGGGTGATGGGGCTCGCGCCGGGAATTCGGCTCATGGACGACCTCTGATCGCGTTCGAAGACGCCAAGTGCCGTCCGGCCGTCATGGTTCCCGCCTCAGGCGCAGGCGGCGCACAGGCCCTTGATCTCGACCGTCGTGCGCTTCGGAACGAAGCCCCGCTCGCCGGCCCAGCCGGCGAGGCGCGCCTCGACCGCGGCATCGGCGAACTCGGTCACCGCGCCGCATTTCTCGCAGATCGCGAAGGCCGTGAGGGCATGGGCGCAGGCGTGGGGATGGGCGCAGGCGACGAAAGCGTTGAGGCTCTCCAGCCGGTGCACGAGCCCGGTCTCCAAAAGCTTCTCCAGCGCGCGGTAGACCTGGGGCGGCGCGCGCAGCCCCTCCTCGCGCAGCGCGTCGAGGATGGAGTAGGCGCTGAGCGGCCCGTCCGCCTGCTCCAGGATGTCGAAGACGAGCTTCTGGTTGCGCGTCAGCGCCTTCTCGGCGCCGGCCGTATGAGAGTGGTGATGGTCGTGGCTCACGCTCGATGGTCTCCCGCAAGACTGTGCGCAACCCGCGCGTCCCGCCCCTGATATGGCGGCGATCGGCACCCGGCGAAAGGGTGCCGATCGTCTCGGCTCAACTCGTCTTCAGCGCCTTGGCGAGTTCGCCGGCGTTGTGGCGGAACATGTCGAGATAGGTCGGGGCCGGGCCGTCCGGCGCCGACAGGCTGTCGGAAAAGAGCGACCCGCCGATCTCGGCGCCGGTCTCGGCCGCGATCCGCTCGACGAGGCGCGGATCCGAGATGGTCTCGACGAACACGGCGCGGATCTTCTCGTCGCGGATCTGGTCGATGATGCGGGCGACGTCGGCCGCCGAGGCCTCGGCCTCCGTCGACACGCCGTTCGGCGCGATGAAGGCGATGCCATAGGCCTTGCCGAAATAGCCGAAGGCGTCGTGTGAGGTGACGACCTTGCGCGCCTCGGCCGGCACGTCGTCGAGCTCGGCGCGGATCTGCGTATCGAGCGCCTTCATCTCGGCGATATAGGTCGCGCCGTTCGCCTCGTAGTCGCCGGCATTGGCGGGGTCGGCGGCCTTCAGGGCCTCGACGATGTTGCGGGCGTAGATCTGGCCGTTGGCAAGGTCCTGCCAGGCGTGCGGGTCGTTCGGGCCGTGGTCGTGGCCGGCATGATCGTGGTCGTGGTCGTGGTGACCTTCGTGCTCTTCCTCGGAAAACGCGATCGGGGTTACGCCCGTGGCCGCCACGGCGGTCTCGCCGGTGAAGCCGGACGTCGCGACGAGGCGCGGCAGCCAGCCCTCGAACTGCAGGCCGTTGGTGACGAGGAGCTTCGCGCGTCCCAGCGCGCGCGCGTCGGCCGGCGTCGGCTCGAACACGTGGGCATCGCCGCCCGGACCGACGAGGGTGGTGACGGCGACGTGGTCGCCGCCGATGCGGCTCGTCATGTCGCCGAGGATCGAGAACGAGGCAACGACGGGCAGGGGCTCCTGCGCATGGGCGGTGCCGAGCGACAGGATCGCAGCGGCACCGGCGGCAAGACCGAGAAACAGACGGCGATGGATCATGGGAGAGTCTCCGGTTGGAGGGGGTCAGCCCGCCACCAGTCCGCCCCGGAGGGCGCGGGCGGCGAGGCTGTCGATGCGCCCGACGAGAACCGACAGGGCGTAGAGGGCGCTCGCCGACAGGATGATCGCCGGCGAGGCGGGAAGGCTGAGATGATAGGAGGCGAGGAGGCCGGCGACGGAGGACAGGAGGCCGACGAGGATCGCGACCATCATCTGGCCCGGCACCGATTCGGCCCAGAACCGCGCGGCGGTCGCCGGCAGCATCATGATGCCGACCACCATCAGGGTGCCGAGCGCCTGAAAGCCACCGACGAGATTGAGGACCACGAGCGCCACGAAGCCCATATGGACGACGCCCCCCCATCCGCCGACCGCGCGAAGGAAGCCGGGATCGAGGCATTCCACGACCAGCGGCCGGTAGATCGCGGCGAGCGCCAGCATGGTGAGCGAGGCGATCGAGGCCATCAGGAAGAGCGCGGCGTCGTCGAGCCCGAGCACGGTGCCGAAGAGGACGTGGAGGAGGTCGATGTTGGAGCCGCGCACCGAGACGAGGAGGACGCCGAGCCCCAGCGAGAACAGGTAGAAGGCGGCAAAGCTCGCGTCCTCGCGCAAGGTCGTGTAGCGCGACACGAGACCGGCGAGGAAGGCCACGGTGAGGCCCGTCAGGATGCCGCCGAGCGTCATGGCGAAGAGCGAGAAGCCGGCGACGAGGAAGCCGACCGCCGCGCCCGGCAGGATGGCATGCGCCATCGCGTCGCCGACGAGGCTCATGCGTCGCAGCACGAGGATCACGCCGAGCGGGCAGGCGCCGAGGCACAGCGCGAGGCACCCGGCGAGGGCCCGGCGCATGAAGGCATAATCGGTGAAGGGCGCGAGCGCGAGGTCGTGGAGGCTCATGCGGCGCGGCTCCCGAGCGCTTCGGCCTGCGTGTCCAGACCTTCGCTGAGAGCCTGGGCGCGCGCGAGGTTGGCATGGGCCAGCGCGTCGCCCGTCGGGCTCCAGGCGACGCGCTCGCGCGCCAGAAGCAGCGTCTCGGGGAAGTATTCGCGCACGAGGTCCATGTCGTGGAGGACGGCGATCACGGTCCGCCCCTCGCCGTTCCAGCGCTTCACGAGGTCCATGAGATCGCGCGTCGTGCGCGCGTCGATCGCGGTGAAGGGCTCGTCGAGAAGGAGGAGGCGGGCGTTCTGGAGGAGAAGGCGCGCGAAGAGCGCGCGCTGCAGCTGGCCGCCCGACAGGGTGCCGATCAGCCGGTCTTCCAGCCCTTCGAGGCCGACGGCGGCGATCGCCCCCTCCACCTCGCCCGTGAGGTCACGGCCGATGCGCCCGAACGGGCCGGTGCGGCGCCAGAGGCCAAGCGAGACGAGGTCGAGGACGCTGATCGGGAAGGTCCGGTCGAGATCGCCGACCTGGGGGAGGTAGCCGATGTCGCGGCGGCGGACGCCGTCCACCCGCACCTTGCCGCCGGCGGCGCGAACCGAACCCATGATGCCCTTGAGAAGGGTCGACTTGCCCGCCCCGTTCGGACCGACGATGGCCGTCATCGAGCCCGGCGCGAAGCGGCCCGACAGGCCGCGCACGGCCGGGCGCCGCCGGTAGGCGAGCGTCAGGTCGCTGAGTTCGACGGAGGGCGCGACGGCCGAAACGTTCGCCTTCACGCCGCGACCGCCCAGGCAACGACGCCCCAGAGAACCAGCGTTGCCAGAAACGCGACGGCAAGCCGCTCGAAGGCTGAGCGCCGCAGGACGGACGGAGTGCGGGAGGCGATGGGCGGCATAGGTCACGCAACGGCTTGAGGCGATGCGAGTGATATAACATTACACTTGCTGGGAGCAACCCGCTTTCGAGATCGCTGGCACCGACGCCTCCATGATGCGACGGCCAAACAGCCGGGACTCGGCTTTGCCCGCCGCCGCGCCACATTCACGACGCGATGACAAGCGAGGCAGCAAGCGCTATGACGCGGCGCACGCGCTGCGACTGAAGCGTCGGCGTACATCCGCGCCAGAATCGGAACTTGAGATGGCTTTGGGCAGACTCCTCTTCGCGCTCACCGCCCTTGCGCTGGCGGCGCTGGCCGGCGTCCTCTTCGCGGTGGTCATCACCGCCAACGGCACGACCTGGCTCCATGTCATCCAGATCGTGCTGCTCGCGATCTGCTGCGTCTGGCTCGCCTGGGGCTTCAATACGGCGGTGACCGGCATCCTGTTCGGCCGGACGCGCAAGCGCGAGCGCCGCACCGGCCTGCCGCCCGCCTCGCAGCACAAGACCGCGATCCTCGTGCCGGTCTACAACGAGGACGCCGGCGCCGTGATGGCGCGCGTCGCCGCTATGATCGAGGGGCTGCGCTTCATCCGGCGCATGGACAACTTCGTGTTCTTCGTCCTGTCGGATTCGACCAAGCCGGAATGCGTGGCGGACGAGAAGCGCACGATCCTGAAGCTCGCCGGCGAGCTCGAGACCGGCTCGATCCTGTTCTACCGAAACCGGGTCAAGAACACGAACCGCAAGGCCGGCAACATCGAGGACTACGTCACCAACTACGGCGGCGCCTACGAGTACATGATCGCGTTGGATGCCGACAGCCTGATGCGGCCGGAGACGCTGGTCGAGATGGTGGCGCGCATGGACGCCGACCCCGAACTCGCGCTGCTCCAGACCCAGCCGCTGATCATCGGCCGCAAGACGCTGTTCGGGCGTGCGCTGCAGTTCTCGGCCGCGCTCTACTCGCCGATCTTCTCGCGCGGCATCGCCGCCCTCCAGGGGCGCGAGGGTCCGTTCTGGGGCCACAACACCATCATCCGCACCCGCGCCTTCGCCGACTGCTGCGGCATGCCCAAGCTTTCGGGCACCCCGCCCTTCGGCGGCCTGATCCTATCCCATGACTTCGTGGAGGCCGCGCTCCTGTCGCGCTCCGGCTGGAAGGTGCGTCTCGACCCCGACCTCGAAGGCTCTTTCGAGGAAGCGCCCGCCAACATCATCGAATACGCCAAGCGCGACCGGCGCTGGTGCCAAGGCAACCTCCAGCACGGGCGGCTTCTCGGCGCGCCGAACCTGAAACTCTGGAGCAAGGTGTCGATGATTTCCGGCATCATGGCCTACGCGGCCTCGCCGATCTGGCTCCTGTTCCTGATCGCCTCGATGCTCGATCCGGTTCTGGCGCCCGCACCGAACTACTTCCCCGCCGACAGCCTGTTCCCGGTCTTCCCGACGCCCGAGACCGGCAAGGCGCTGCTTCTCCTCCTCGGCATCTTCCTGCTCCTCCTTCTGCCCAAGACGCTGATCGCCTTCCACACGGCGATGTCGCGGCGCGCCTCGCGCTTCGGCGGCGGCTGGGCGGTGCTGCTCGGGGCCACCTGCGAGCTGATCCTGACCAGCGCGCTCGCCCCGATCATGATGCTGTTCCAGTCGAAGGCGGTCGCCGAGATCCTGATGGCGCGCGACAGCGGCTGGCCGGCGACCGAGCGCGAGGACGAGGGCCTGCCCCTGTCGGCGGCCTTCGCGGCCAGCTGGTGGATGATGATCGCGGGCGCCGTGCTCGGCACCGTCGCCTACATCTACTCGCTGCAGCTCTTCCTCTGGGTCTGCCCGATCGCGATCCCGCTCTTCCTCGCGCCCTTCTTCATCTCGCTGACGGGCGATCCGGGCCTTGGCGAAAAGGCGCACAAGCTGTCGATCTTCGACACGCCCTTCGAGACCGATCCCGAGCCGGTGATCCGCGCCGCCGCCGTCTGGCACGCCCGCCTGTCGGCGAGCCCGGAGGAGCGCAAGGACAAGGTCGAGACGGCCGGCGTGCCGCAACCCGCCTGAGGAGACGCCCGTCATGACGTCCGATAACCGCACCTATCACGCCGTGCGCGGCGGACTGCCGCCGCAGACCCAGCTGACCCGCCAAAGCGCCGTCTTCACCGACGCCTATGCCGTCATCCCCGGCGGCACGATGGCCGACATCACGGCGAGCGCCCTGCCGTTCTGGGAGGGCACGCGCGCCTGGATCATCGCCCGGCCGCTGTCGGGCTTTGCCGAGACCTTCTCGCAATATGTGATGGAAGTGCAGCCCGGCGGCGGCAGCGACCGGCCGGAGCCGGATGCCGGGGCCGAAGGCGCGCTCTTCGTCACCGAGGGCGAGGCGACGGTCACCGTCGACGGCACCGAGCATGCTCTTGCCGCGGGCGGCTTCGCCTTCCTGCCGGCCGGCAGGGCCTGGCGCTTGCGAAACCGGGGCAGCGTGCCTGCGCGCTTCCACTGGATCCGCAAGGCCTACGAGGCGGTGGACGGCCTCGGCGCGCCCGATCCGGTGTTCTCAAGCGACGCGGCGGTCGCCCCGTCGGTGATGCCGGACTGCGGCGGCGTGTGGGCGACGACGCGCTTCGTCGACCCCGCCGATCTGCGCCACGACATGCATGTGACGATCGTCACGCTGCAGCCCGGCGGCGTCATCCCGTTTCCCGAGACGCACGTCATGGAGCACGGTCTCTACGTGCTGCAGGGCAAGGGCGTCTATCTCCTGAACCAGACCTGGGTCGAGGTCGAGGCGGGCGATTTCATGTGGCTGCGCGCCTTCTGCCCGCAGGCCTGCTATGCCGGCGGGCCGGGCCCATTCCGGTATCTGCTCTACAAGGACGTCAACCGGCATCCCAAGCTGCGCTGGCGCTGAACAATCCGCATCGAGGCGGCGGGGGCCGCCAGGGGAGGGGACCATGAAGGCATCTGACAAGCGACATCTGAAGCGGGCCGGGGTCGAGGTGACGGCGCTCGGCATGGGCACGGCGCCGCTCGGCGGGCTCTACACGCCGGTGGCGCTCGCCGACGCGCGCGCCGCCATGCAGGCGGCCTGGGATGCCGGCATCCGCCATTTCGACACCGCGCCGATGTACGGCCTGACGCGCTGCGAGCACCTGACGGGCGAGCTCCTGCGCGAGGAGGCGCCGGACTCCTACGTCATCTCCACCAAGGTCGGGCGCCTGATGAGCTTCGACCGCCCCGGCCGCCAGCTGCCGCCCGAAGGGCCGAAGAACGAGTTCGATTCGGGCTGGAACAGCGGCCTCTCGTTCCGCGAGATCTTCGACTACTCCTACGACGCGATCCTGCGCTCCTACGACGACTCGCGCCAGCGCACCGGCTGCCCGAAGCTCGACATCCTGTTCGTGCACGACATCGGCCGGGTCACCCACGGCGAGACGCACGACCACCACTGGGGGGCACTGACCAAGGGCGGCGGCTTCCGGGCGCTGGAGGAGCTGCGGGCGGCCAAGCTCATCGCCGGGTTCGGCCTCGGAGTGAACGAGAACGAGGCTATCCTCGACGCGATGGAGGAGACCGACCTCGACGTCTGCCTCCTGGCCGGGCGCTACACGCTGCTCGACACTTCGGCGGCCGACAGGCTCCTGCCGAAATGCGTCGAGCGGGACGTCTCGCTGGTGGTCGGCGGCGTCTTCAATTCGGGCATCCTCGCCTCGTCGTCGGGGCGCAAGAAGTTCAACTATGTCGACGCGCCGGCCGAGATCATCGAGAAGGCCGACCGCCTGCGGGCGGAATGCGAGGCGTTCGGCGTGGCCCTGCCGGCCGCCGCGATTCAGTTCCCGATGCGCCACAAGGCGACCGGCAACGTGGTGATCGGCGCCAAATCCGCCGACCAGGTCCGCCAGAACGTCGCCTGGTTCGAGCAGGCGATCCCGGACGAGCTCTGGCAGAACTTGGAGAATAAGGGTCTCGTCGCCGCGGTCTGATGAGGGCGGCGCCCGGTTGCCTTGCGCGCCGGGCGCGCCACCCTTGGGACCGATAGCCGGCTGCACACCGTTCCCTCCGAGGGAAAGGGCATGCCGGGGCAAGACCGGATCGGTGAGCAGGACGGAGCGCGGATGGAAATCGAAGAGGCCAAGGGCCCAGCGCGGCGCGACGAGCTCGCCTATCGGCTGAAGCAGCAGAAGCTGCTCGCCGAGTTCGCACGCCTCACCCTCCAGGCGCCGGACCAGGGCGCCCTGTTCCAGGGCGTGACGGAGCTTTGTGCCCGCGGTCTCGAAGCACCCTACTGCAAGATTCTCGAATATCGGCCCGACAAGGACGATCTCCTGATGCGCGGCGGCTGGGGCTGGGGGCCGGGCGAGGTGGGCGTCACGACGCTCGGCGCCGATCTCGAATCGCCGGCCGGCTACGCCTTCCACACCGGCGAATCGGTGCTCTCGAACCACCTGACCGACGAGACGCGCTTCCGCACGCCCAAGCTCCTCGCCGACTACGGCATCCGGCGCGCGGTGAACGTCCTGATCGATCGCGGCGGACGCCACCAGAAGGCATTCGGCGTGCTCGAGGTCGACAGCCCCGACGCCGGTGACTTCGACGCGTCCGACGTCGATTTCCTGTCGGGCTGCGCGCGCATCCTCGGCGCCGCGATCGAGCGGGTCGAGACCGACCGGCACCTCAAGGAGGCGATCGAGACGCAAGGGATGCTGACGCGCGAGATGAACCATCGCGTCAAGAACAGCCTCGGCGTCGTCGCCGGCCTCCTGCGTGTCAACTCCAACGTCGTCGCCGACGCCAAGGCGAAGGCCGCGCTGGTGGACGCCGAGGCGCGGATCATGACGATCGCGCGGGTCCACGACCACCTGTGGAAGGGGGCGAGCGTCACCGAGGTCGACCTGTCGACCTTTCTCGACGACCTCTGCTCGCAGCTCGGCTTCGCGACCGCGGGGCTCGAGATCCAGTGCCGCGCCGACGCGGTGGTGGTCAGCGCCGACAAGGCGATCCCCGTCGGCCTCATCGTCAACGAGCTCGTCACCAACGCGGTGAAATACGCCTACGACGAGGGCCAGCCCGGCGTCGTCGAGGTCTCGCTCTGGCAGAAGGGCAGCCGCGCCATGGTGCGGGTGCGCGACCGCGGGCGGGGCCTGCCCGACAGTTTCGACCTCGAGGCCGCGCGCAAGAGCTTCGGCATCCGCGTGATCCTCAGCCTCGTGCGCCAGCTCGACGCCGAGCTGACGGTCGAGAGCGTGCCGCGCGGCGCCTCGTTTCTCCTGTCCTTCGACCCGGTCACCGGGTCCTGAGGCGACGACGGGCCCGCCGGAGCGGGCCCGAACCCGTCAGAGAACGGGCAGGGCGCCGACGATGCGCAGCGACAGGCCTTCCCAGGGGTCGAGCACGATGCGCAGCTCGCCGTTCTCGGTGAGGTCGCCCTCGATGGTCTCGCCGATCATGTCGACCACGGGGCCGGAGCGCACGTTCGGCAGGATCACGGTCTCGTCCACCGGGGCGCGGCCGAAGTTGAGGGCCGTGACCTGCGTGCCGCGCCCGTCCGGCAGCTCGTGCACCATCAGGAGGAGGCCCGGCGTCGTCACGTCGGGGATCATGGTCTGGCGGCTCGCGGCGATGCCGTAGGCCTCGCGCACGGCCAAGAGCCGCTTCAGCTGCGAGGCGAAGGAGCCGGGCTGGACGAGCTGCTCGTTGATCGGGCCGTAGAGCGCGCGGGCCCTCGGCAGGCCCTCGGCCGACGTCGCCGCCTCCGGGTTGAGACCGATGAGGTCGTAGGCGCCGCGCTCGATCCAGCGGGTGTCGCCGTCCTGCATGTGCTCGGCGACGGCTTCCGGGGGCAGCGGCAGGGCGCCGACGAGATCCCAGCCCGACAGGGCGAAGATGCCGGGCTGGAAGGCGTTGTACATGGCCATCAGAAGATGGCCGCGCTGGATCTCGGCCTTGTCCTCGTCGGTGATCGCCGACAGGTCGGTGATGCCGAGCGCCGCGGTGACGACGCTCGCCGAGGTGCAGGCGATGCCGTTGGTGACAAAGCGCAGGTTATAAGGCGCATTGGTGCCCGACAGCTTCTCGTACATCGTCTCGCGGATGCGGGTGCGTAGCGTACGGCCCTGCCAGGTCTGGCCGCCGAACGTGTAGATGTCCTCCGAATGGAGGGTCCAGAAGTGGACGAGCTCGGTGGTCAGCTCGTCGTGGTTCTGCATGGCGTGAATCAGCGAGGCCGGGTCGATGCCGAACTCGTGGACCATGCGCAGCATCATGCGCAGGAACTCGGTGTCGCCGGTCAGGAGTGCGTGCTGGTAGGCTGGTCGCGTGATGAAGTCGTAGGAGAGGTCCGCCCCGCCCTTCGACATCGACGCGATGTCGTCGACCGTGAGGTTCAGCTCCTGGAACGAGAAGCCGCCGGCCTTGCGGATCATGCCCGCGAGCAGCGCATTGCCGGTGACCGACAGGGGATGGCTTTCGGACCAGGCGGGGCCGTCGAGGCGCTTCTCGACGCCGAGGAACCCGTTGGCGTCGAGGCGCAGGCCCCGCGCGCCCATCTGGTCGATCGAATGGAGCGCGTCGCCGATGATCATCTGCTGGGCGGCGAACGAGGGGTCGAGCCAGTTGAGGCTCGGCTGGCCCTCCTTGAAGTAGTGCAGGTAGACCCAGCGCCGCGTCACGCCGTCGACGCCGGTGACGGGGCCGGTGGCGCTCCAGTCGGTTTCCTTGACGCCCGGCTCGAAGAAGATGACGCGCTGCAGCTGGCCGACGATGTAGCCCTTGTCGCGCAGGGCATCGACGGTCGGCGGCGACAGGTTCACCGCGTCGCGGCCATCGGGCACCGCCGGCAGCAGGCCCCAGTCCTCCTCAGGGATCGCCACCATGTGGTAGAGGCCGGGATAGGACGAATGGTTCATCTCGGCGAGGCGGAAGTCGACGCCCTTGCCGGTATGGGCCGGGATGACGTCGTCGATCACCACCGCGTTGTGGGCGGCCGCCATGCGCGAGATCGCGACGAACTCCTCGGCCGTGCCGAAGGACGGGTCGATGTCGAAGCCGATGCGGTCGAAGTTGCCGTCGATCGTCGGCGTGTAGTGGCCGTCGCGCCAACCGCCGGCGCGCTTCGTCGGTCCGGTGTGGATGCCGCGCACCCCGATCGAGGAGAGTGCCGACCAGAGCTGCTGGTCGCCGAGCGTCGCCAGAACCGTCTCGCCCGGCCGCGTCACGATCGAGGCGGGGTAGGCGGTGAACCAGACGGGCGCGACGGCCGAGGCGATGCGCGGGCGCGTCTCGGCATAGGGCCGCTGCCAGAAGCGACCCTGGCCGCCGTAGTTCTCGGCGAAGCGGCGCGCCTGGTGAAGCATCGAGGTCTCGACCATCTGGTCGACCGTGGCGGTGTCCGGTGCGCTCATCGAGGCTCTGCCCTTCTGGTCTCTCGTGTCGCAAGGGGGAGACCTGTCCGGCGCCGCCCTCGCGAGGCCCCATCTAAGGGCGAGCGGGCCGCCGGCCAGACCCGGAGGATCATCGCCGGCCGCCGGTGTCGGACAGGACGCGGCGGATCGCGAAGGAGGAATTGATCCGCGACACGGCCGGAAGGCGCGACAGGATCTCCTTGTGGATGCGCTCGTAGTCGCCCGCCCCTTGCGCCTCGACGCGCAGGAGATAGTCCTCCGCACCCGTCATCAGGTAGCACTCGCGGATCTCGGGATGCTTCAGGACCTCCGCCTCGAAGCGGTGCAGGACGTCCTCGGTCTGGTGCTCCAGCGTGATGCGCACGATCACGACATGCGCGTCGTCGCCGCCCGGTCCCGCCACGATCGCGGTGTAGCCGCGGATCGCACCGGACTCTTCCAGCATCTGGACGCGGCGCAGGCACGCCGACGGCGACAGGCCGACCTCGGCGGCGAGCGCGACGTTGGTGACGCGAGCGTTGCGGCGGAGCGCCCGGATCAGGGCGCGGTCGATGCGGTCCATGCGAAGATCGTTGCGCCCGTTCGAAGGAAATGTCGGATCTGACGATAAATTAGCAGATCTTGCGGCAGTTCGGCATGTCCTTCGACGATCCTTCGACCATCATGGATGCCGGATCGCTCGGGGGACTTCGCCGTGAACGCCATGCCGTATTCGACCGACCAACGCGCCCCGGCCGCAGGCTCCGCCGGCGGCGTCCTGACCGTCGATCTCGGCGCGATCGCCCGGAACTACCGCGCGCTGGTGGCGCGAGCCGGGGGCGCGGCCGTCGCGGGCGTCGTCAAGGCGGACGCCTACGGGCTCGGCATGGCCCGGGTCGCCCCCGTGCTTCTGGAGGCCGGCTGCCGGACCTTCTTCGTGGCGCATCTCTCCGAGGCGCTGGCGCTGCGCCCGATCCTTCCCGAGGGCATCGAGATATTCGTCCTCAACGGTCTCCTGCCCGGCGACGAGCGCCTGTGCGCCGAGAACGGCATTCGACCGGTCCTCAATTCGCTCGACCAGGCGGAGGCCTGGAGCGCACTCGGAACCGGCCTCGGCCGACCGCTGCCGGCGGCGATCCAGGTCGACAGCGGCATGTCGCGCCTCGGTCTCGCACCGGCCGAGGTCGACGCGCTCGTCGCCTCGCCCGAGCGGTTCCGCGGCGTCGACACCGTCCTCGTCATGAGCCATCTCGCCTGCGGCGACGAGCCGGCCCACCCGGCGAACGCCGAGCAGCTGGCCGCCTTCCAGGCGCTGTCGGCCCGGCTGCCGCGGGCGCGGCGCTCGCTCGCCAACTCCGCCGGCCTCTTTCTCGGCGACGCATACCGCTTCGACCTCGTGCGGCCGGGCATCGCGCTCTACGGCGGCGCGCCGACCGGGGGGCGCCCCAATCCGATGGAGCCCGTTGTGCGGCTGGGCGCGCGGGTGATCCAGCTACGCGAGGTGCCGGTGGGTGCGGGCATCGGCTACGGTTTCACCGCGGTCGCCGAACGCCCGATGCGCCTTGCGACGCTCTCGGTCGGCTATGCCGACGGCTGGCTGCGCTCGGCCTCGAACCGCGGCGCCGTCTTCCATGCCGGCCGCCGGCTGCCGATCGTCGGGCGCGTGTCGATGGACTCCATCATCGTCGAGGCGGGCGATGCGCCGCTTCGGGCCGGCGATCCCGTCGAGCTCATCGGCCCGGACATCCCCCTCGACGCGGCGGCCGCGGCGGCGGGCACGATCTCCTACGAGATCCTGACCTCGCTCGGGAGCCGCTACGAGCGCCGCTACATATCGAACAACGCTGCAGGAGAGCGGGCATGAAGGTCGTCGTCCTCGG
The DNA here is from genome assembly GCF_047943035.1 of Aureimonas phyllosphaerae. Lineage (NCBI taxonomy): Bacteria > Pseudomonadati > Pseudomonadota > Alphaproteobacteria > Hyphomicrobiales > Aurantimonadaceae > Aureimonas > Aureimonas phyllosphaerae. Next base: position 1,074,789 of record NZ_CP181348.1, read on the forward strand.
AGCTGGCATCATCGGCGTCACCTCCGCCTGGTACCTGATGAAGGCGGGCCACGAGGTGATCGTGGTGGAGCGGCAGGAGGGGCCGGCGCTGGAGACGAGCTACGCCAATGCCGGGGAGGTGTCCTTCGGCTACTGCAGCCCCTGGGCGGCGCCGGGCATCCCGCAGAAGGCCATCAAGTGGCTGATGATGGAGCACGCACCCCTCATCCTGCGCCCCAAGCTCGACCGCGCCATGCTGTCCTGGCTGACGAAGATGCTCGCCAACTGCACGGCCGGGGCCTATGCGCGCAACAAGAGCCGGATGCTGCGCCTGTCGGACTACAGCCGCGTATCGCTCAGCCAGCTTCGCCGTGATACCAACATCGCCTACGACCAGCGGATGCAGGGCACGCTGCAGCTCTTCCGTACACAGGCCCAGCTCGACGCCTCGGCCAAGGACGTGAAGGCGCTTGCCGCCGACGGCATCCCCTACGAGGTGCTCGACCGCGAGGGCTGCATCCGCGCCGAGCCGGCGCTCGCCCACGCGCGCGACAAGATCGTCGGCGGCCTTCAGACCCCGCAGGACGAGACGGGCGACTGCTTCAAGTTCGCGAACGCCCTGGCCGAGATCGTCGCCTCGCGCGGCGTCGAATTCCGCTGGGACCGCACCGTGCGCCGCATTCTCACCGAGAACGGCCGGGCGGTCGGCGTCGCGACGGATGCCGGCGACATCCGGGCCGACGCCGTGGTGGTGGCGATGGGGTCCTATTCGCCGGTGCTCGTGCGTCCGCTCGGGATCAAGCTGCCGGTCTATCCGGTGAAGGGCTATTCGCTCACCATCCCGATCGTCGACGAGACGCGCGCGCCCGAATCCACCGTCATGGACGAGACCTACAAGATCGCGATCACGCGGCTCGGCGACCGCATCCGCGTCGGCGGCATGGCCGAGATTTCCGGCTTCACCAACGACCGGTCGGAGCGCCGGCGCCGCACGCTCGAGCATTCGGTCACCGACCTCTTTCCCGGCGGCGACACCGGGCGGGCGAGCTTCTGGTCGGGGCTCCGGCCGATGACGCCGGACGGAACGCCGGTGATCGGGCCGACGAAGGTGAAGGGGCTCTTCCTCAACACCGGCCACGGCACGCTCGGCTGGACCATGAGTTCGGGCTCGGGCCGGCTCCTCGCCGACCTCGTGTCGGGCGCCACGCCCGACATCGACGCGCGCGACCTGTCCGTCGCGCGCTACGGCTGACCGGCGCTCAGATCCGGCCGACCGGCTTCTCCTCCTCGGTGCGGATGTCGCCGTAGCGCTCGGGATGCCGGTCAAACAGCGCGCGCACATAGGAGCAGGCCGGCACCACGGTCTTGCCCTCGCTCCGTGCGAAGGCGACCGCGTGGTCGACGAGCTTTTCGGCGATGCCTTGGCCGCGCAGGCGCTCGGGCACGTAGGTGTGGTCGAAGATCAGCGAGTTCTGGATGCCGGCCGGCGCATAGGTCAGTTCGGCCCGGTCGTCGCCCTCGCCATAGGCGAAGACGCCGGTGCGGCCCTGGTCCTCGTGAACGATCTGCATGGGGCGTGGTCCCTTGTGTTGCGGTTCCCTTCGCGCCTAGACGCCCCTCCGCCGGGCCCGTTCCATCAAACCAATGCGAGCGCGAGGGGGCCAACGGGCTCCGCAGGGTTAAACGACCCTTAACCCCGTTTGTTTACCTTGACCGCAAAGAGCCGGAGCCCGCGGGGGGCGCGCCGTCGAAGGACGCGTGCGCCCCCCGCGGCGCCGTCCGGGCAGGCAGCAGGCGAAGGGCAGCGACATGGCATCGATCGAGGCGCGGGACGAGGGGACGGGATCGATGGCACGACCGGCACGCTTGGGCCTCGGGGTCGCTCTGGTCGGCCTCGCGCTGTGGCTGGCGACCGCCTTCGCCACCTGGGCGGTGGACGATCCGTCGCTCAGCTATTCCAACGACAATCCGGTCCGCAACATGGCGGGCGCCGGCGGCGCGGTGGTCGCCGATCTCGCCATGCAGGTCTTCGGCCTCGGCGCCGTCCTCGTCCCGCTGGTGCTGGCGATCCGCGGCATCCTGTGCCTCGTCGGCCGCCGCGCGGGCCGCGCCGGCCAGCGCGCCTGGGTGGCGCTCGGCGGCCTCGCGCTCGCCAGCGCCGCGCTCGGCTCGCTCGAGGCGCCGGCCGGCTGGCCGCTGCCGATCGGTCTCGGCGGCATCGTCGGCGATCTTCTCCTGAAAATCCCGGCGCTCGCGACCGGCGCCTATCCGACGGGCGCCTGGAGCTTTGCCGCCGCGGCCCTCTTCGCCGCCCCGGCGCTCTGGTGCATCCTCCACGGCGCCGGCCTCGTTGGCGCGCCGGACGAGCCGGTCGCGCTGAGCGCCCGTCGCGCCTCGAAGATCGAGGAGGACGACGGCGAGGGCCGCCTCGCCCTTCTCGCCGGGGTTGCCAGCCACTGGGCCTACCGCATGCGCTCGGCCGCTGCGCGCGTGACGCAGTCGGTGCCGGTGCTCGGCCGCCGCGAGGATCCGTTCTCGCACCGCGACTGGGACGCCGACGCGCCCCTGATGCCGCCGGCCCCGCCCGCCCGCTTCCGCGACGGGGCGGCCGCGCCCGCCGCCCGCCGCGAGGTGCGCGTCGTGGTGCCGCCGGAGTTCCGCGAGCCCACCTTCGACGAGTCGGTGGCCGACCACGACGAGCGCGCCTGGGCCGAGGTACCCTATGCGCCCGAGTCCGCCGTGCCGGCGAGCCCTCGCGCGCCGGCCGCTGCGGCCCCCGAGATTGAGCCCGCCGCGCCCACCCGCCGCACGGTCGACACGAGCCGCGCCACTGTGCGCCACGGCCGCTCGGACTGGAACGGCTCCTACAAGATGGCGCAGCGCCAGGCCGCGATCGAGGCGGCGGCCGCCGCGGGCCGCGCCGAGCCGACCTTCGCCGCGGACGAGGCGGGCGACGAGGACCTCTTCGAGACCGGCGCGCCGGAGGATCGCGGCGTCGTCGGCTACGACGACATCCACCGCCACGACGCGCCGGCCTTCGACCATGACGACGAGCCGCCGTTCGAGACGCACCGGGACGACGCGCCGTATCTCGGCGACGACGGCCGCCTGTCCCTGGAAGAGCGGATCGCGATGGAGGAGGACGAGGCGCGCCTCGAGGCGCCCGAGCGCGCCCCGGCGCCGGAAGAGGGCGGCGGCTGGCGCGACTTCATCGCCAACAACATCGTCGCCTTCCCCGGTCTGAAGCGCGCCCCGAAGCCCGAGGCCGAGCTGCCGCGCGCCGCGCCCGTCGAGCCGCGCATGGCCCCGGCCGCCCCGGCGCCCGCCGCGCCGGCCCCGCGCGGGCCGATGTTCGAGCGCCCGGCGCGCGTCGTGCCGCAGGCGGCAGCCGATGCCGTCTCGCGCCAGTCCTCGCGCGCCCGCCTTGCCGAACTCGGCAATGCGGCCCTCAACGCCGAGTTCGAACTGCCGCCAATCGAGCTCCTGTCGCCGCCGAAGCCAAGAAACCGCGACAACACGCTGACGCCCGAGATCCTGCAGGAGAACGCGCGCCTTCTCGAGGGCGTCCTCGACGACTTCGGCGTCAAGGGCGAGATCATCGAGGTGCGCCCCGGTCCCGTCGTCACGCTCTACGAGCTCGAGCCCGCGCCCGGCATCAAGTCGAGCCGCGTCATCGGCCTCGCCGACGACATCGCCCGCTCGATGTCGGCGATCGCCGCCCGCGTCGCGGTCATTCCCGGCAAGAACGCGATCGGCATCGAGCTGCCCAACGCCAAGCGCGAGACCGTCTACTTCCGCGAGATGATCCAGTCGGAGACGTTCGCGGGCGCCAAGGCGAAGCTCGCTCTGGCGCTCGGCAAGACGATCGGCGGCGAGGCGGTGATCGCCGATCTCGCCAAGATGCCGCACCTTCTCGTCGCCGGCACCACGGGCTCGGGCAAGTCCGTCTCGATCAACACGATGATCCTGTCGCTCCTCTACCGGATGAGCCCGGCCGAGTGCCGCATGATCATGATCGACCCGAAGATGTTGGAACTGTCGATCTACGACGGCATCCCGCACCTCCTCGCGCCCGTCGTCACCGACCCGAAGAAGGCGGTCGTCGCCCTGAAGTGGACGGTCAAGGAGATGGAGGACCGCTACCGCAAGATGTCGAAGGTCGGTGTTCGCAACATCGACGGCTTCAACACGCGGGTGTCCTCGGCGATCGAGCGCGGCGAGACCATGTCGCGCACCGTGCAGACGGGCTTCGACCGCGAGACCGGCGAGCCGATCTTCGAGTCGGAGGAGTTCGACCTCCAGCCGCTGCCCTACATCGTCGTCATCATCGACGAGATGGCCGACCTGATGATGGTCGCCGGCAAGGACATCGAAGGCACCGTCCAGCGCCTCGCGCAGATGGCGCGCGCCGCCGGCATCCACGTCATCATGGCGACGCAGCGCCCCTCGGTCGACGTCATCACCGGCACGATCAAGGCGAACTTCCCGACCCGCATCTCCTTCCAGGTGACGTCGAAGATCGACTCGCGCACCATTCTCCAGGAGCAGGGGGCCGAGCAGCTGCTCGGCATGGGCGACATGCTGTTCATGGCCGGCGGCGGGCGCATCCAGCGCGTCCACGGCCCCTTCGTCGACGACGCCGAGGTCGAGGAGGTGGTCAAGCACCTGAAAGCCCAGGGCACGCCCGAATATCTCGACGCGATCCTCGAGGAAGAGGACGAGGACGGCGGCGCGGCGGCGGGCGGTTCGGGCGGCGGCTCGGCGGGCGGCGAAGAGTCGGCCGATCTCTACGACCAGGCGGTGGCCGTGGTCCTGCGCGACGGCAAGGCGTCCACCTCCTACGTCCAGCGCCGCCTGCAGATCGGCTACAACCGCGCGGCCTCGATCATCGAGCGGATGGAGCGTGAGGGCATCGTCGGCCCCGCCAACCACGCCGGCAAGCGAGAGATCCTGGTGCCGACGGACAATACGTGACGAGCCGGAGGAAGAAGTCCTCTTCCACCGGCCTTACATCTCGCCGTCCGCATGGCGCTTGTTCCAGCGGGCGACGACGAGCAGACATGAGCGGCATCGTTTCCGCATCATGCCGAGGACGCTGCGCTCCGTTCCCGCTCTCGAGCGCGGTCTGAGGCTTCGCGTGGCTGCGGTGCCCTTCGCCCTTTGGGGCATCGCTGTGCTTGCCTCGTTGCGTCTGTCACCCGAAATGAGGCAACTCTCGCTCACGTTGGCGGCCTACTATCTCGCTCCCATGATGCTTCACGGGATCTGGACCGTCGCATTCCGCAGGCGCCCGCTGAAGGTTTCAAGGTATCCGTGGACGTTTGGAATCGACGGTCTTGTTCTCGCGTGCAAAACCGCACTCATCGCGTTCGCTACCAGTCCCTTCATACTTTCTCTTTGCAACCATCTCTTTGGAGAGGGGCGGGAGCCGAGCCGATCCATATTGGGCGTCTCGGCATTCGATATCACCTTTCTCATGTTTCTGAGCGTCGCGCCCATGACGATCGGTGCCGGGGTCGGGTCTTGGGTTCTTTACAACATCATCGGAACCGGGCACCGCCGACGGCTTTACGAAGCTCTGACGCAGGCGCGCGCCGCACGCTAATTTCTCGCCGACTTCTTGCCGGCTGACCGCACCGGAATAGCTTCGCCGGATGAACCAGAGTTCATTTGAACTGCCGCAATGGAGCCGATCTGAGGCTGTATCGACGGGTCGATCCCGGTGCCGCTCTTCTTCGGCCCGCCCCACGCTTCGAGGACTTGTACGACCCATGACAACTCAACGTGGACGCATCGCTGGCGCCGTTCTCACGCTCGCCCTCCTCGCCGGCGCCTCGCTGTCCGGACACACGCTCGCCCACGCCCAGACCGCGACCGCCGCCGCGCAGCGCGTGGCCGACCATTTTTCCGGCGTGAAGTCGATGAAGGGCAACTTCGTCCAGTTCGACGCGGCCGGAAACCAGACCGAGGGCACGTTCTTCATGGAGCGGCCGGGCAAGATCCGCTTCGACTATTCCGGCTCGCCGGTGCGCGTCATCGCCGACGGCAGCCAGGTCGCGGTCAACAACCGCAAGCTCAACACCTGGGACCTCTACCCCCTGTCGAAGACGCCGCTGAAGCTGCTCCTCGACCAGCGGATCGACCTCTCGGCCGCCAACATCCAGAGCGTGAAGGAAGGACCCGACCTCACGACGATCGTGATGGGCGACAAGTCGATCTTCGGCAATTCGCGCATCACCATGATGTTCGATCCCTCGACCATGGACCTGCGCCAGTGGACGATCCGCGACGCGCAGGGCAAGGACACGACCGTCATGGTCTACAACGTCGTCGAGGGTGGCGCGGTGGACGACAAGCTGTTCAACATCCCCTACGCCAACATCCGCGGCGGCATGACCGGCAACCGCTGACGGGAACAGGCGCGGCGGGCCGGGGTTGAGCCTCTGTCCCGCGGCCTCCGTCGCGCCGCCACCCGGAACACCCGCCCATGCGCCCGATCCCGGTCCCGGTCCTTGCCCTCGGCCTCCTCGCTCTCTCCGGCTGCACCACGGTGACGCCGGCCGAACGACGCGCGGCGGACGAGGCGCGCTGCCGCGACTACGGGTTCCGACCGCGCACCGACGCCTTCGCTGCCTGCCTGCAGCGCATCGATCTCGACCGCAGCGAAGCCCGCCGGGCACGCCTCTACGGCGGCCCGGGGTGGAACGGCGGCATCGGCGTCGGGGTCGGCTACGGCCGGATCGGCTGGTAGGGGCGGCTCACCGGAAGAAGGCGAGCATCGCCGTCAGCGTCTCCTCCGGCGCCTCCTCCACCAGGAAGTGACCGCTGTCGATCGCCTGTCCCGACACGTCGTCGGCGTAGCGCGTCCAGACTTCGGTGGGATCGCCGTGCCTCGCCGGCGTGCCCTTGGCGCCCCACAGCGCCAGCAGCGGGCAGGCGATGCGCCGGCCGGCCGCCCGATCCTCCTCGTCGTGGCGCCGGTCGATCGTGGCGCCGGCACGGTAGTCCTCGCAGACGCCGTGGATCGTGTCGACACGCGAGAAGGACCGGCGATATTCGGCGAGCGCCTGCGGCGCGAAGGGTGCGGTGGACTGGTTGGCCGTCCAGCTCGCCAGCGTATGATCGACGTAGAAGACCGGATCGGAGCCGATCAGGCGCTCCGGCATCGGGTTCGGCTGGGCGAGGAACTGCCAGTGGTAGGAGGAGAGGGCGCCAGCCGCGTCCATCCGCTCCCACATCTCCACCGTCGGGATGATGTCGAGGAGCGCCAGCCGCTCGACGGCGTCCGGGTGGTCGAAGGCCAGGCGATAGGCGACGCGGCCGCCGCGGTCATGGCCGGCGAGGCGGAAGCGCTCGAACCCGAGCGCTGTCATGACACGCATCATGTCTGCCGCCATGACGCGCTTGGCGTAACCCTCGCCGCCCTTCGATTCCGGCGCCGACGACTGGCCGTAGCCGCGTAGGTCGGGCACCACGACGCGGAAGTGCTCGGCCAGGCGCGGGGCGATGCCCGCCCACATCGCGCCGGTCTGCGGGTAGCCGTGGAGAAGGAGGAGGGGAGGGCCCTCGCCCGCGATGCGGCAGAAGATCTCGGCGCCGTCGCCCTCAACCTTGCGCGTCTCGAAGCCTTCGAACATGACCTGAACTCCCGACCGCTCCATACGCGCCCGGCCACAACGCGGGCGCCGCTTTGTCGTTGCCTCCGGCGCGAGACGCCCAGGCGTTTCCTTCCGCGGCGGTGATGGACTAGACAGGCGCCGACGCCCCTGCCCATCGGACACGCCCCATGCCCTTCACGCTCGCCACCTGGAACATCAACTCGGTGCGCCTGCGCCTGCCGATCGTGGAGGCGTTCCTGCGGGCCGAAGCGCCGGACGTCCTATGCCTGCAGGAGACGAAGTGCCCGAACGAGCTCTTCCCCGAGGACGCGTTCCATGCGCTCGGCTACGAGCACATCGCGCTCCACGGGCAGAAGGGCTATCACGGCGTCGCCACGATCTCGCGCCTGCCCTTCGCCGACCTCGTGCGCCAGGACTTCTGCGCGATCGGCGACGCGCGGCACCTGTCGGTGCGCGTGGCGGCGGGCGAGCGGCAGATCCGCGTCCACAATCTCTACGTGCCGGCGGGCGGTGACGAGCCGGACCCCGAGATCAACCCGAAGTTCCGCCACAAGCTCGACTTCCTCGAGGAGATGCGCCTGATGCGCGCCGAGGCCGAGCCCGGCGTCTCGGCGATCCTCGTCGGCGACCTCAACATCGCGCCGTTCGAGGACGACGTCTGGTCGCACAAGCAGCTTCTGAAGATCGTCTCGCATACGCCGGTCGAGACCGAGGGCATGAAGCGCGTGATGGCGGAAGGCGGATGGACCGATCTCGTGCGCCAGCACGTGCCCCTGCCGCAGAAGCTCTACACGTGGTGGAGCTACCGCGCCAAGGACTGGGACGGCGCCGACAAGGGGCGCCGGCTCGACCACATCTGGAGCTCGGCCGACCTCGGACCCCACCTTCGCGAAGCGCGGGTCCTGCGCGAGGCGCGCGGCTGGGACCGTCCGTCCGACCACGTACCGGTGATCGTCACGCTCGACCTCTGAACAACGGGGGCGTGGATCCTGGAATCGTTCCGAAACCCGTGTCCGCGCTGCATCATTCACTCGGCAATACGACATCGCCGCGGTCGTCGCCCCGCGGGTCGAAACCCGGAAATCCCAATGATCGGCCGCGATCGGGCCCTGAGCAGGCCCGGCGACAAATATTGACTCTTTCAGTCATGTTTTCGTAGCGAGGATGGATCGGCGGGCGCGAGGGGCGCCGGCCCCAGCTTCCCGTGTGCGTCCATGCCCCGTTCAACACCCGTTTGCTCCTGCCCGATCCGTCCGCTGCTCCTTGCGACCACCGCTCTCGTGGCCCTGTCCTGCGCGTCGGCGCCAGCGCAGGAGATCGTGCTCGATACGGTGACGATCGAGACCGGCGGCGAGCGCGCGCGGACGGACGGCTCGCTCAGCGCAGCGGGCGGCGGGGTCGCGGGGGCCTCGGCGGACGGCTTCCGGACGGACGGCTACGTCACTGAGACGACGCGCTCGGCCACCAAGACCGACACGCCACTGGTGCGCGTGCCGCAGGCGGTGTCGGTGGTGACGGAGGAGCAGCTCGACGACCGCAATCCGCAGACGCTCAGCGACGCCGTCGGCTATACGCCGGGCGTGCGGATCGGCGCCTACGGGCTCGACCCGCGCTTCGACGCCTTCTTCATCCGGGGCCTGCCCGCGACCTATACCGGCATCTTCCGCGACGGGTTGCGCGAGTTCAACATCGGCTTCTCGACCTTCGACATCGAACCCTACGGACTCGAGGGCCTGTCGATCCTCAAGGGCCCGGCGGCCGGCCTCTACGGCTCGTCGAATGCCGGGGGCATCGTCGACCTGCGCTCCAAGCGTCCGACGCGGGCGGCCGCGCGCGAGGTGGAGGCGCAGGTCGGCTCCAACAGCCGCGTTCAGCTCAACATGGACGCGTCGGGACCGCTCGGATCGTCCGAGACGGCCTTCTACCGCGTCACCGGCGTCGCGCGCGACGCGGAGTCCGACTACCCGTTCGCCTCCGACGACCGGCTGACCGTCGCGCCGGCCTTCACCTGGACGCCGGACGCCGACACCTCGCTGACGATCCTCGGCGAACTCCAGCGCTCGCGCTCCGGCGGCACCTTCGCCTATGTCAACGACGGGACGCGCGTGACCGACGTCGCGGCGGGCGATCCGTCCTTCAACGACCTCGACCAGACCCAGGGCCGCCTCGGCTTCGAACTGGAGCGGCGCCTCGACGAGACCTTCACCTTCCGCCAGAAGGCGCGCGTCCAGAGCCTCGACGTCTACGGCGAGTACGCCTACGCGATCGGCGGCCCGCAGAACGGCATCGTCAACCGCGGCGCGGGCAATGTCGACCAGACGCTGAAGGGCGTCGTGTCCGACACGCAGCTGGAGGCGAGGTTCGACACGGGTCCGCTCGGCCACACGCTGCTCGGCGGCGTCGATGCGTCCTATGCCGAATACACCAACCTCGAAGGCTACGGCGCGGCGCCCTCGCTCCTCTTCGCCGCCCCGCGCTACGACACGGCGATCGCGACGCCCGCCTACTCGGTCGCGGCCTCGCAGGACCAGTCGCAGGTCGGCCTCTACCTTCAGGACGAGATCGCCTACGATCGCTTCACCCTGACGCTCGGCGGGCGGCACGACTGGGTCTGGACGGACACCGCGTCGGGCACGCCGGGCGCCCTCGCCGCCCAGCCGGAGCAGAAGGATTCGGAGTTCTCCGGCCGCGTCGGCCTGTCCTATCTCTTCGACAGCGGCGTCGCTCCCTATGTCAGCTACGCCACCGCATTCGCGCCCAACATCGGCACGAACACGGCGGGCGAGGCCTTCGTGCCGACCACGGCCGAGCAGTGGGAAGCCGGCGTGAAGTACCAGATTCCCGGCTGGAACACGCTCCTGACGGCCGCCGTCTTCGACATCACGCAGGAGAACGGCGTCTTCTTCGACGTGAACCCGCTCACCGGCACCAACGAACAGGTGCAGCGCGGCGAGCTGCGCTCGCGCGGGGTGGAACTGGAGGCGACGGCCTCACTCATGGCGGGTCTCAACGCCACGCTCGCCTACGCCTATACCGACCTCGAGATCGTCGAAGGCACGGCGGCCACCACCGGCAACACCCTGTCCTCGACGCCGCGCCACACGGTCTCGCTCTGGGCGGACTACACCGTGCAGTCAGGCACGGCCGAAGGGCTCGGGTTCGGGGCGGGGCTGCGCTACCTGTCGTCGAGCTTCGGCGACGACGAGAACACGTTCCGCAACGACGCGCGCGTCTTCATCGACGCGACCGCCCATTACGACGTGCTCGCGGTCGAGGGTCTTCGCATCCAGGTGAACGCCACCAACCTCTTCGGCGAGGATGCGCAAATCTGCTCGTCCGGCTTCTGCTACAAGGAACCCGAGCGCAACGTCATCGGCTCGGTGCGCTACCGGTTCTGACGTCTCCCGCGACCATGGGCAGTCAGGCTCTCTCCGCGGGACTGCCACGATGCCGCATCGGCGGGCGATCTGCCCGCCGGATAGGCGTTTTCGACAGGATCGGGCGTCATATCCGTCATGATCGACAAAAAAGTATCGTCGTTGCGGAAAGCCGGAGGTAGCTAAGCATCCGTCGAAGGTCTTAACTCCAAGCTGCAGAGTGCGGGGAACACGCGCCTGCAACGGGAGATACGGCCGGGAGGAGACGGCATGCATCCAGACCTGGAACTCGTCCAGATCCGGCAGGGAGAGGCGTTCAAGGCCTGGACGCACGGCTATCCCTTCCACACGGTCCGCTGGCACTTCCACCCCGAATACGAGATCCACCACGTCGTCGAGACGCGCGGCAACTATTTCGTCGGCGATTTCATCGGCGAGTTCGAGCCGGGCAACCTCGTCCTCACCGGGCCGAACCTCCCGCACAACTGGGTGAGCGACGTCGCGCCGGATGCCGAAATCCCGCTGCGCTGCCGGATCGTCCAGTTCTCCGAGAGCTTCGTCGAGGAGACGACGCGCGCGCTGCCGGAGTTCGCGGCAGCCGCTCCGCTCCTGGCGTCGAGCCGGCGCGGCGTCCTGTTTTCGCCCGACACCGCGGCAGCCGCCGGGCCGATCCTCGCCGAGATGGTCGAGGCGAGCGGCTTCCGCCGCCTGTCGCTGTTCATGGCGTTGATGGACGTCCTGACGGCGGCCGAGGACGCGCGCCCGCTCACCAGCGCCGACTACCTGCCGGACCCGTCGGGCTTCATGAGCGGGGGCATCAACGAGGCGCTCGCCTTCATCAACCGTCACCTGACGGAGGAGTTCTCGGAGCGCGACCTTGCCGCCATCTCCGGGCGCAGCCCCTCGACCTTCAGCCGCGCCTTCCGGCGGCACACCGGCATGACGCTGGTCAGCTACGTCAACCGGCTGCGCATCAACCTCGCCTGCCAGCTCCTGACCAGCGACCCGCACCGCGCGATCACCGACATCTGCTTCGCCGCCGGCTACAACAACGTGTCGAACTTCAATCGCCAGTTCCTGCTGCAGAAGGGGATGACGCCGACGCGCTTCCGCAACCTGTCGCAGCGAAACCAGACCCTGTCCTACGCCGCCTGACCGCGTGCGGGACGAGCCGATCGGCGGGCGGGACTCCGGTCCCGGTCCCGCCGCCAAAGGGCCCTTCGCGCGTGCCCGGAACGCCGAACTCGAAGACCATCAAAACCCAAGGGAGACAATCATGACTGTTTCGATGCGCCATGGCGGCCTTGCCGTCCTCGCCCTCGGCCTTCTGGCCGGCACCGCTTCGGCCCGCGCGGCCGACGCCACCGTCGCCTTCCTGATGCCCGACCAGGGCTCGACGCGCTACGAGGAGCGCGACTTCCCCGGCTTCAAGAACGAGATGGCGAAGCTCTGCCCGGACTGCACCGTGGTCTACCAGAACGCCAACGGCGACGCCGCGCTCCAGCAGCAGCAGTTCAACTCGGTGATCGCGCAAGGGGCGACCGTCGTGGTGCTCGACCCCGTCGATTCCAGCGCCGCCGCCTCGCTGGTGCAGCAGGCGCAGTCCCAGGACGTCAAGGTCATCGCCTACGACCGCCCGATCCCGGCGACGCCCGCCGACTACTACGTCTCGTTCGACAACAAGGCGATCGGCCAGGCGATCGCCCAATCGCTCGTCGACCACCTGAAGGCCAAGGGCGTGCCGGACGGCTCGGGCGTCCTGCAGATCAACGGCTCGCCGACGGACGCGGCAGCCGGCCTCATCCGCGACGGCATCGACGCCGCGCTGGACGCCTCGCCCTACAAGACGCTCGCCGAGTTCGACACGCCGGAATGGGCGCCGCCGGAGGCCCAGCAGTGGACGAGCGGCCAGATCACCCGCTACGGCGCCGACATCAAGGGCGTGGTCGCGGCCAACGACGGCACCGGTGGCGGCGCCATCGCGGCCTTCAAGGCGGCCGGCGTCGAGCCCGTCCCGCCGGTGACGGGCAACGACGCCACCACCGCGGCGCTCCAGCTGATCATCGCGGGCGACCAGTACAACACGATCTCCAAGCCCTCCGAGATCGTGGCCGCGGCCGCCGCCAACATCGCCTTCAAGTTCATCTCCGGCGAGAAGCCGGAGGCCAAGACGACGCTCTACAACACGCCGTCCGAGCTCTTCGTGCCGCTCGTCATCACCCGCGAGAACATCAAGGCCGAGATCTTCGACAAGAACATCACGCCGGCCTCCGCCGTCTGCACCGGTGACTACGCGGCCGGCTGCAAGGAGCTGGGCATCCAGTAAGCCTCGCGCGAGACCGCCGGTCGCCCATGCTCGGACGGCCGGTCCCCGTTCCATTTCAAGGGAGGCCCGGCTCATGGCCGATCATGCCGACCGCTCGACGTCTCCCCGTTCGGGTCGAGGCGAGCCGGTCATTTCGCTGCGCAACGTATCCAAGAACTTCGGCGCGGTGTCCGCGCTGACCGACATCGAACTCGACGTCTATCCCGGCGAGGTCGTGGCGCTCGTCGGCGACAACGGCGCCGGCAAGTCGACGCTGGTCAAGGTACTCGCCGGCGTCCACCAGCCCTCGTCCGGCACGATCCGCTTCGACGGCAAGGAGGTCGCCCTGTCGAGCCCGTCGACGGCGCTCGATCTCGGCATCGCGACGGTGTTCCAGGATCTTGCCCTCTGCGAGAACCTCGACGTCGTCGCCAACATCTATCTCGGGCGCGAGGACAACCCCTGGAAGCTCGACGAGGTCGCGATGGAGGTCCGCGCCTGGACGCTCCTCAACGAGCTGTCGGCTCGCATCCCGTCCGTGCGCGAGCCGGTCGCTTCCCTTTCGGGCGGCCAGCGCCAGACGGTCGCGATCGCCCGCTCGCTCCTGCTCGAGCCCAAGCTCATCATGCTCGACGAGCCGACCGCGGCGCTCGGCGTCGCCCAGACCGCCGAGGTCCTCAACCTCATCGAGCGCGTGCGCGACCGCGGGCTCGGCGTCATCGTGATCTCGCACAACATGGACGACGTGCGCGCGGTGGCCGATCGCATCGTGGTGCTGCGCCTCGGTCGCAACAACGGCGTCTTCACGCCCGCCGATTCCCATCACGACCTGATCTCGGCCATCACCGGCGCGTCCGAGAACGCCGTGTCGCGCCGCGCCGAGCGCCGCGCCGGCGCTGCCGAAGGGGGGCATCCATGAGCCTGAATCCCAATTCCGTGTCCGGCCAGGCGCTCGACCGCGCGGATGCGCGCGTGCGCCAGGACGAGGGCCTCGGCGGCGCGCTGCGCGCCTTCGGCGACCGGGTGCGCTCGGGCGATCTCGGGATGATCCCGGTGGCGGTCGGCCTTGTCCTCATCGCCGTCGTGTTCACGACGCTGAACCCGGTCTTCCTGCGCCCCGGCAACGTCTCCAACCTCCTCTACGACTGCGCGACGACGGGCATCATCTCGCTCGGCATCGTCTGCGTGCTGCTACTCGGCGAGATCGACCTGTCGGTCGGCTCGATGTCGGGCCTCGCCTCGGCGATGCTCGGCGTCCTGTGGATCAACAACGGCTGGCCGCTCGTCGGCGCGGTCGCGGTGGCGCTCGGCTTCGGCGCCTTCGTCGGGGCGCTCTACGCCACGCTCTACAACCGCGTCGGCATGCCGTCCTTCGTGGCGACGCTGGCGGGTCTCCTCGCGCTGCTCGGGCTCCAGCTCTATCTTCTGGGCACGTCGGGCTCGATCAACCTGCCCTTCAACCTTGCCTTCGTGCGCTTCGGCCAGAACGCCTACATGCCGAACTGGCTGTCGGTCCTGCTTGCCCTCGTGCCGGGCGCGGTGGTGCTCTGGGGCGGGCTCAAGGCGCGGGCGCGGCGGCAGGCAGCGGGCCTCACCGGCACGGCGCTCAGTGTCATCGTCGCCAAGGCGCTGGTGCTCACCGTCGGCCTCGTCGCGGTGGTCCTCTATCTCGCGCAGGGGCGCGGCGTGCCGTGGATGTTCGGCATGTTCGTCGCGATGGTCGCAGGCATGGACTACGCCATCACCCGCACCAAGTGGGGCCGCTCGATGATGGCGGTCGGCGGCAACCGCGAGGCGGCCCGGCGCGCCGGCATCAACGTGCGCCGCATCTACATGAGCGCCTTCGTCCTGTGCTCGACGCTGGCCGCGCTCGGCGGCCTCCTGTCGGCGGCGCGCCTCGGCTCGGCCTCGCAGCAGGCCGGCACCGGCGACGTCAATCTCAACGCCATCGCTGCGGCCGTGATCGGCGGCACCTCGCTCTTTGGCGGGCGCGGCTCGGCCTATTCGGCGCTGCTCGGCATCATCGTGATCCAGGCGATCTCGAACGGGCTGACGCTTCTCAACCTCTCGTCCAGCCTTCGCTACATGATCCTCGGCGGCGTGCTGGCGCTGGCCGTGATCGTCGATTCGCTCGCCCGCCGCTCGCGCGCCTCGCACGGCCGCGGCTGACCCTCGTACCCCCGCCCGCACCGCGGGCGGGGCGACCGTCGTCCCCATTCGTCCATTCGGGAACAGCACCCATGAACTTCGATCTCTCCGGCAAGGTCGCCGCCGTCACGGGCGGGGCGTCCGGCATCGGCCTCGAATGCGCCCGCACCTTTCTCGCGGCCGGCGCCGAGGTCGTCCTCGTCGACCACGCGGCCGACCGTCTGGAAGCCGCCTGCGCCGGGCTCGGGGCAGGGGCCCACGCCGTGCGCATCGACCTCACCGACGGCGCCAGCGTCGACACGATGATGCCGCAGATCCTCGAGAAGGCCGGGCGCCTCGACATCTTCCACGCCAATGCCGGCGCCTATGTCGGCGGCGAGGTGATCGAGGGCGACCCCGACCGCTGGGACCGGATGCTCAACCTCAACATCAACGCCGCCTTTCGCTCGATCCACGCCGTCCTGCCGCATATGGCCGAGCGCGGCTCGGGCGACGTCGTGGTGACGAGCTCCGTCGCCGGCCTCGTGCCGGTGGTCTGGGAGCCGGTCTACACGGCCTCGAAATTCGCCATCCAGGCCTTTGTCCACACGCTGCGCCGCCAGGTCATCAAGCACGGCATCCGCGTCGGCGCCGTGGCGCCTGGCCCGGTGATCACGCCGCTGATCGACGACTGGCCGGCCGCCAAGCTCGAGGAGGCGCGCGCCTCGAAGAGCCTGATGGAGGCCAAGGAGGTTGCGGACGCCGTGCTCTTCATGGTCACACGGCCGCAAGGGGTCGTGATCCGCGACCTCGTGATCCTGCCGCACGGCGTCGACCTCTAGTCCGAAGGCCTTCCAGATGAGCGCCAACGATCTCTTCCTCGGCATCGATGTCGGAACCGGCAGCGCGCGTGCCGGACTGTTCGACGAGGCTGGCCGTCTCGTCGCCACCGCCAAGCGCCCGATCCGGATGTGGCGCGAGCCCGGCGAGATCGTGGAGCAGTCCTCGGCCGACATCTGGCGCGCGATCTGCGAGAGCGTCCACGAGGCGCTGGGGGCGGCCGGCGGCGATCCGGCGCGCGTGCGCGGCATCGGCTTCGACGCCACCTGCTCGCTGGTCGCGGTCGGCCCCGGCGCGCAGCCGCTCGCCGTCGGTCCCTCGAACGACCCGCAGCGCGACATCGTGGTGTGGATGGACCACCGGGCGCTCGCGCAGACGGAGCGGATCAACGCCACCGGCCACCCGGTCCTCGCCTATGTCGGCGGGCGCATCTCGCCCGAGATGGAGACGCCGAAGCTCCTCTGGCTGAAGGAGAACAAGCCGGACACCTTCCACAGGGCCGAGCACTTCTTCGACCTTGCCGACTATCTCACATGGCGCGCCACGGGCTCGGCCGCGCGCTCGGTGTGCACCATCACCTGCAAGTGGACCTATCTCGCGCACGAGCGGCGCTGGGACGAGGACTACTTCCGCACGATCGGCCTCGGCGAGTTCGCCGACGAGGGCTTCCGGCGCATCGGGCAGGCGGTGCTCGACATCGGCGAGCCGGTGGGCGCCGGCCTGACGGCCGAGGCCGCCGCCGATCTCGGGCTAACGCCGGGCACGCCGGTCGGCGCCGCCCTGATCGACGCCCATGCCGGCGGCGTCGGCACGGTGTCTGGGGTCGGGCGCGATCTCGCGCTGATCATGGGAACGTCGGCCTGCGCCATGGCGGTGACGGCGGAAGCCACCTTCGTGGAAGGCGTCTGGGGTCCTTATTTCGGCGCGATGCTGCCGGGCGCCTGGCTTCTCGAAGGCGGGCAGTCCGGCTACGGCGCGGCGCTCGACCACCTCGTCGGCTCGCATCCGGGCTTTGCCGCCGCGCGCGAGGCCGCCGAGCGCGAGGGGCGGGGCGTCCTCGACCATCTCGAGGCCCGCGCCGTCGCGCTCGCCGGCTCCGTCGAGGCGGCGGCTCGGCTGGGGGCCACCCTTCACGTCGTGCCGGACCATCTCGGCAACCGCTCGCCGCACGCCGATCCGCATGCGACCGGCACGGTGAGCGGCCTGACGCTCGCCGCCGACGAGGACGCCATCGTGCGCCTCTTCGTCGCCGCGCTCTGCGGCCTCTGCTACGGCACGCGCGACATCGTCGAGGCGATGCGGGCGAAGGGCGTGCCGCTGGAGCGGATCGTGGTCTCGGGCGGCGCCTCGCGCTCGCCCCTTCTGCGGCGCATCCTGGCGGACGCGACGGGCACGACGGTGGTGCTGCCGGAGACGGCCGAGCCTGTCCTTCTCGGCAGCGCGATGCTCGGCGTCGTCGCGAGCGGTGCGGCGCCAGATCTGGCCGAGGCGGCGACGCTGATGTGCCGGGCCGGCGAGACGATCGAGCCCGCCGGCGGTGCGATCGCAGCCTTCCACGACGCGAAGTTCCGGGCCTATCGCACCCTGCAGGCGGCCGAGCGGCAGGTGCGCGAAGCGATGGCGACGGTCGAGGGCGGCGGCGCCAGCCGGGGCTGATCGCTCAGGGGCGCGGTTCGCCGTCTCCGGCCGGCGCGTCCGTCTCGTCGTCGTAGTCGAAGACGTCGGACAGGGCGAGGATCCGGGCGGTCATCGCCGCGAGCTCGCCCGTGATGCGGTCGTGCAGCGTTACCGCGATCTCGGGATATTCCTGCAGCATCCGGCGAAACAGCGGGCGCGAGATGCGGATGAAGTCGCAGTCGGTGGCGGTGACCGCCGTCACCGGCCGGCGCGTGTCGGCCATGAGGGCCATCTCGCCGAGGAGCGATCCGGGACCCGCCGTCTCGACGACGCGCCGCGCGTCGCCCTCGCCGTCCACGAGGTTGACCGTACCCGAGGCCACGATGAAGCCGGCATCCGCGCGCGCCTCGGCCCGAAACAGGATCTCGCCCGAACGCAGGTGGCGATGCTCGGCGCCGAAGGCCAGAAGCCGCAGCTGGTCGCGCGTCAGGTCCT
This sequence comes from Aureimonas phyllosphaerae, assembly GCF_047943035.1. Lineage (NCBI taxonomy): Bacteria > Pseudomonadati > Pseudomonadota > Alphaproteobacteria > Hyphomicrobiales > Aurantimonadaceae > Aureimonas > Aureimonas phyllosphaerae. The sequence continues at coordinate 1,093,148 of NZ_CP181348.1, forward strand.
GGAACAGGGAGACGCCGCCGAGAAGCTCCATGTCGCTTTCCAGGCTCATGCCGACCGAAACACCCTTCACGCCCCCTGCCGGGCGCGGGGCGCCCGCTTCGGACATCGCAGGAAATCGCCGCCGCGTGAAGCCCAAAGCGGGGCGAAGTCGCAGCCAGCCGGCCCCTTCGCCCCACGGCGTTTCCAGCCGGCCACACAACCGGCGGTTCGGGTCAGGGCATCAGCTTGTAGCCGCCCGACTCCGTCACGATCAGCCGGGCGTTGGAAGGCTCCGGCTCGATCTTCTGGCGAAGGCGATAGACGTGGGTCTCGAGCGTGTGGGTGGTCACGCCCGAATTGTAGCCCCACACCTCTTCCAGAAGGACGTCGCGCGTCACAACGCGCCGGTCGGCCCGGTAGAGGTAGCGGATGATCGCGGTTTCCTTCTCGGTCAGGCGAATCTTGCCGCCCTTCTCGTCGAGGAGGACCTTCTGGCTCGGCTTGAAGACGTAGGGGCCGACCTGGAAGGTCGCGTCCTCGGACTGCTCGTGCTGGCGCAGCTGGGCGCGGATGCGCGCGAGCAGCACCGCGAAGCGGAAGGGCTTGGCGACATAGTCGTTGGCGCCCGATTCGAGGCCGAGGATCGTGTCGGCGTCGCCGTCCTGCGCCGTCAGGATGATCACGGGCGCCTTGAAGCCGCCCTTGCGCAGCGTCTTCACCGCCTCGCGGCCGTCCATGTCCGGCAGGCCGACATCCATGATCACGAGGTCGATCAGGTTGGCGCGCGCGGTCTGGATGCCCTTGGTGGCGTTCGCCTCCTGGAGCACCTGGAACTCCTCGTGGAGGGCGAGCTGATCCACCAGTGTCGTGCGAAGGTCGTCGTCGTCATCGACAATGAGAATGCTACGTACGCTCATCCAGGGTCCTTCGTTTCAACGATCCGGTCGGGCGACTGATTCGCGCCCGGCTTTGTAATAATTTGTGAGCGCAATGCGGCTTTTTCCACCCCCTAGGCCGAGGAAACCCCGTTCGGGCCCGCTTTTGACCGTTCGCGCCTCGCCGCTCGACCCGCGCCGCGGCATTCTGGCGGCGGGTCCGCTGCGCATTCCTTGTGCGCTCGGCCGCTCCGGCATCACCAGCGGCAAGCGCGAAGGGGACGGAGCGACGCCGCTCGCCGAAATGGCCGTCGTCGCGGCCTTCGTGCGGGGTGGGCGGCGCGGGGCCCCGTTCCGGCTGCCCGGCCTTCCGCTCCGCCGCGCACGGGCCGAGGACGGCTGGTGCGATGAGCCTCGCCACCCCGCCTACAATCGCCCGGTGCGCCTGCCTTTGACGGCCAGCGCCGAGACGATGCAGCGCGAGGACGCGCTCTACGACGTCGTCGTGGTGCTCGACTGGAACCTGCGATCGCGCGCACGCGGGCGCGGCAGCGCGATCTTCTTCCACATCGCGCGGCCGGGCTTCCGCCCGACCGAGGGCTGCGTCGCGGTCACGCGCCGGGACATGGGACGCTTGGCACCGTTCCTGCGGCCGGGCGCGCGATTGGCGGTGCGGCGATAGGATCGCGTGGCGGCAGGGAACCCGGGGCGCTTTCGCGCGTCCCCCTCACTGGACCTTCAATCTTCCGTTCCCGCCGAGGCCTGCCGTCATGAAGCGTAGCGAGATCCAGTCCGAGCCCACGGTCGAACCCTATGACGAGCCGACGGGCGGCTGGGGCTCGGTGAAGTCGCTCGCCAAGAAGAGCCTTGCCGAGGGGCTGGCGATCTCGACCATCTGGAACACGCTCTACAAGCAGAACAAGCCGGACGGCTTCGCCTGCGTCTCGTGCTCCTGGGCGAAACCCGCGGACGCCAACACGTTCGAGTTCTGCGAGAACGGCGCCAAGGCGACGATCTGGGAGCAGACCAAGCGGCGCACCAACCGCGACTTCTTCGCCCGCCACAAGGTGTCCGAGCTTCTCGACTGGCCGGACTACGACCTCGAGAAGAACGGTCGCTTGACGACGCCGATGCGCTACGACGCCTCGCTCGACCAGTATGTGCCGGTGTCCTGGGAAAGCGCCTTCGCCGAGATCGGCCGGGAGCTGCAGGCGCTCGATCCGAAGTCGGTGATCTTCTACGCCTCGGGCCGCGCCTCGCTCGAGACGAGCTACATGTACCAGCTCTTCGCGCGGGTCTACGGGTCGCAGAACCTGCCCGACTCGTCCAACATGTGCCACGAGTCGACCTCGGTCGGCCTGCCGCTGTCGATCGGCTCGCCCGTCGGCACCATCGTCTACGAAGACTTCGAGCATTCCGACATGATGCTCTTCTTCGGCCACAACACAGGCACCAACGCGCCACGCCTTCTCCACCCGCTGCAGGAGGCGCGAAAGCGCGGCGTGCCCGTCTTCACCTTCAATCCGGTGGAGGAGCGCGGGCAGATGCGCTTCAAGAACCCGCAGTCGCCCGTCGAGATGCTGTCGCCGGGCGCCGGCACCAAGATGTCGAGCGAGTACTTCCAGCTGAAGTGCGGCGGCGACATCGCCGCCATCACCGGCATCGCCAAGACCGTGTTCCAGCTCGACGACGAGGCGAAGGAGAAGGGCGCCCCCCGTGTCCTAGACGTCGCCTTCATCGCGGAGCACTGCCACGGCTTCGAAGAGTTCGAGCGCTTCGTGCGCGATGCGACCTGGGAGGAGATCGAGCGCTGCTCGGGGCTTGCGCGCGCCGAGCTCGAGGAGGTCGGCCGCACCTACGCCCGCTCCAACGCCGTGATGGCGCATTACGGCATGGGCCTCACCCAGCACCGCCACGGCGTCGCCAACGTGCGCATGGTGGTGAACCTCCTCCTCATGCGCGGCAATATCGGCAAGCGGGGCGCGGGCATCTCGCCGATCCGCGGCCATTCCAACGTGCAGGGCCAGCGCACGGTCGGCATCACCGAGAAGCCGGAGCTCGCCCCGCTCGACAAGTTCAAGGCGTTCTACGACTTCGAGCCGCCGCGCGAGAAGGGCATGGCGACGGTGGAAGCCTGCCAAAGCATCATCGACGGATCGGTGAAGGCCTTCATCGGGCTCGGCGGCAACTTCTCGCGCGCGGTGCCCGAGACCGAGGCGATCGAGAGGGCGTGGCGGAACCTGCGCCTCCACGTCCAGATCTCGACCAAGCTCAACCGCAACCACCTCCTGCCGGGCGCGGTCACCTACATCCTGCCCTGCCTCGGCCGCATCGAGCGCGACCGGCAGGCCAGCGGCGACCAGATCGTCTCCATCGAGGACTCGACCGCCTGCATCCACGGCTCCAAGGGCTGGCGCCCGCCGGCCTCGCCTGAACTCCTGTCCGAGCCGAAGATCGTCGCCGAGATGGCGAAGGCGACCGTGCCGGGCAGATCCAGCATTCCGTGGGATGCGTGGGTCGGCAACTACGCGCTGGTGCGCGACGAGATCGAGCGCGCCTATCCGCAGTACTTCAAGGACTTCAACAAGCGCTTCATGCAGCCGGGCGGCTTCCACCGCGACCTGCCCGCGTGCCGGCGCGAGTGGAAGACCGAGAACGGCAAGGCCAACTTCCACGTGCCCGAGGACGGGTTCGACACCAACCCCGACATCGATACGCGCGGGCCGGACGTCTTCACGCTGATGACGCTGCGCTCCAACGACCAGTTCAACACCACCGTCTACGGCTACGACGACCGCCTGCGCGGCATCTCGGGCTCGCGGATGATCCTCCTGATGAACGCCGACGACATGGCGCGCCTCGGGCTCAAGGACCAGGACTTCGTGGATGTGGAAACCCATGCCGACGACGGGGTGGAGCGCCGCGTCGAGGGCCTGCGGGTGCACGCCTTCAAGCTGCCGAAGGGCGATGTCGGCGGCTACTATCCCGAGCTCAACCGCCTGATCCCGCTCTGGCACCACGCCAAGGACAGCCATGTGCCGGCGGCGAAATCCGTGCCGATCCGCGTGGCCAAGGCGCGCGTCGCGGCGGTCGCGGCGGAATAGCCGGGTCTGTGGCGCGGCTCTCCCGCAAGGGTCAGTCGCGCCAGGGCAGGGCGCCCGGCGCGCCGCGGCCGAGCCGGTCGGCGAGGAAGGCGAGGGCCGCGACGAGAAGCGTGGCGAGGACGGAGAGCGCCGCCGCCTCGCCCGAATTGCCCTCGTATTGCAGCGAGAACACCATGACGCCGACGGTCTGCGTCCCCGCGGACCACAGGAGCGCCGAGACGGTCAGTTCGTTGAAGGCGGTGAGCGCGGCAAGCAGCATGCCGGCCGCCGTCGCCCGGCCCGCGAGCGGCAGGGCGAGGAACGCCAGGCGTCGCCGGAGGCCGACGCCCGAAACGCGCGCGGCGTCGTCGAGCGCAGGGTCGAGGCTGGCGAAGGAGCTTGCGACCGGCGCCGTGACCAGCGGCAGGAACCGGGCGAGATAGGCGAGCGCCAGGATCCAGGGCGTTGCGTAGAGCGACACGCCGATGCCCGGCAGCGGCGGTAGGAACACCAAGATGAAGGCGAGCGCGAGGACGGTGCCCGGCACCACGAAGGGCGCATCCGCCACGATCCCCGTCATGCGCGCGACGGGGTTTCGCCGCACCGTCGCGAGATAGGCGAGCGGCACGGCCAGGGCGCCGGCGACCACCGCCATGCCGAGCGAGAGCGCCAGCGAGTTGACGAGGGCACGGCGGATCGCATCGCTCGCGAGCACCGAACGGAACTGCGCGAGCGTCGCGGTGTCGGGCGTCAAGGCGACGCCGATGGCGGGCGTCAAGGCGCCGGCGACCAGCGCCAGCATCGGCAGGACGGCGACCACCGCGACGCCGATCCAGACCAGCGCCGGCGCCAGGCCGTGCGGGGCCGTTCGGTCGAGGGCGGCGGGCTGGCCACCGACGCGCTCCACCGGCACGGCGAGCGCGCGCAGCGCAAGGCTTCGCAGCGCCAGCGCCGCCAGTGCCAGCGCCACCAGCACGAGCGCGATCACCGCCACCTGCGGCAGGACCGACGGGCCGAAGCCGTTGAGCCGCTGGTAGGCGAGGGTGGTGAGCATGGGGAAGCGTCCGGGGATGCCGAGGAGCGCCGGGATGCCGAAATTGCCGACGGAGGCCGCAAACGCCAGCGCCGCGCTGCCGGCGATCGTGGGGGCGAGCAGCGGCAGGACGATGCGACGGAGGATGCGGCCGCGCGGAACGCCCGCGATGCGCGCGGCATCGGCGAGATCGCCTGGCACCAGCGCCAGCCCCGCCCGCACGGCCAGAAACACGAGCGGCATCGCCTCGATGCCGAGAAGCAGCGCAACGCCGGGGCCGGAGTAGAGAATCCGGCCCGCCTGTGGCAGCACGAGGCCCGTGAGCTCGATCCAGGCCAGCGCCATGATCTGCGACGGCACGAGGAGCGGCGACAGGAGAAGGAAGGTCGGGAGCGCCCGGCGTCGGGCGGGCATGCGCGCCAGGAGAAGCGCGAGGCCCGCGCCGAGCGTGACCGCGATCGCGGTCGCGCCCAGCGAGGCGGCGAGCGTGTTCCAGAAGGCGCGGTGGATCGCCCGCGAGCCCCAAGCCTCCACGAGATTGCCGAAGACCGCACCGTCGTCGCCGGCCGCGAGGCCGAGCGACAGAAGGCGCAGGAGCGGCCACGTGCCGATCAGCGCGACGACGAGGAGGAGGGCGGCGGCCAGCACCGTCTCCGGCCGCAGCGTCGCACGGGCGAAGGGCCGCCGCTCTGGAGTGGCGGCCTCGAGGCTTGCGGTGCCGTCAGCCACCGAAGAGGTCGGAGAAGCGCGCCTTGAGGTCGGCCTCGTCCTCGACCAGCTTGGCGGAATCGGTCGCCAGAACGCGCAGCGTCTTTGGATCGGGATAGCCGGCGGGCGGCGCCATGCCCTCGATCACCGGGAAGTAGCCCTGCGCCACCGACTGCTCCTGCGCGGCGCGGCCGAGCTGCCAGTCGACGAAGGCCTTCGCCGCGTCGGGATTGTCGGTCCCCTTCAGGATCGCGACCGGCTGGGTGATCGTCGAGACGCCTTCCGACGGGAAGACGAAGGCGACCGGCGAGCCCTTGGCCTTGGCATTCATCGCCATGTAGTCGACGATCATGCCGTAGCTCTTCTCGCCGCGCGCGACGGCTTCGAGCACCGTGCCGTTGCCCTGCCCGGCCACGGCGCCGCCGTCGGCGAGCGCCTCGTAGTAGTCCCAGCCGAAGGCCGGCGCCTGCGTCATCGTGCCGACATGGACAACGGCCGCGCCGGAATAGAGCGGGCTCGGCATGATCAGCTGCGAGGCGGCGTCCTCGGCCTTCAGGTCGTTCCACGAGGTCGGCGCGGTCTTCACCTTGTCGGTGTTGTAGATGATGCCGGTGGTGAGCAGCTTGGTGCCGAAATAGGTGCGGTCGGGGTCGACGAGATTGGCCGGGATGCCCTCGACCGGCGCCTCAGTGTAGGGCAGGAGGCGGTCGGCCTCTTTCAACTGCGTCATCGCCACCGTGTCCGCGATCAGGACGACGTCGGCGGGCGAGCCGCCGGCCGCGAACTCGGCCTGCAGCTTGGCCATCAGCTCGGTCGTGCCGGCGCGGAAGATCTCGACGGTGACGTCGGGATTGTCCTTGCGGAATGCCTCGACCACGGCGGTCATCTGGTCGTTCGGCTGCGAGGTGTAGAGCGTGATCGCGCCGGACGCGTCGGCGGCGAGCGCGGAGCCCGACAGAAGGATGCCGGCGAGGGCGGCGAGGCTGGCGGTTAGGCGGCGCGACATGGGGCTGGATCCTTCGAGAGATGGTCGGGAGATGGCCCCCGCTATCGCCCCAACATGACAGGGGCTTGAAACTTAGTGATCGGCTCAGGGCTGGCGCGGAATGACCCAGCCGTCGGTGACGTGCAGCCGGACCGATGCGCCGGGGGACAGTGAAATCGGCCCATGCACCTCGACCGGCGTGTCGTCCCCGACCGCGACGTCGTGAAGATAGGCGCCGCCCTCGAAGCGCGAAGCCCGTACCGTGCCCGCCAGCGCACCGTCCGGCGATCCGGCATCCGTCAGGGCGAGGCCCTGGCGGCGCACGCAGAGCCAGCCGGGGCCGGCGGGCGCTTCGCCGGGCACGAGGAGGCGCGCCGCACCGAGCGCCACCTTCAATCCCGCGCCGGACGAGCCGTGCACCTCCACGGGCAGGAGACGCCCGTCGCCGATGAAGCGGGCGACCGCGGGCGAGGCCGGCCGGCGCCACAGCTCCTCGGGCGCGGCGCATTGCTGAAGCCGGCCGGCTTCCAGCACCGCAATCGTCGTGGCGAGCGCCAGTGCTTCGGCCTGATCGTGGGTGACGAAGACGAAGGTGGTGCGCGTTTCCGCGTGCAGGCGACGGAACTCGGCGGCCAGCCCCGTGCGCAGCGCCGGGTCGAGATTGGCGAGCGGCTCGTCGAGGAGGAGGAGCTTGGGGCGCAGCGCGAGGCTGCGGGCAAGCGCGACGCGCTGCCTCTGGCCGCCGGAGAGTTGGTGCGGCCGCGCCGCCGCCCGGTCCTCGAGGCCGACCAGCGCCAGCGCCTCGCGCGTGCGCGCCTCGATCTCGGCCGCCGCGAGGCCCTTGCCGTGGAGCGCGAAGGAGACGTTGCCGGCGACGCTCATGTGCGGCCACAGCGCATAGGACTGGAACACCATGCCGAGGCCGCGATCCTCGGGTTCGACGAAGGTGCCGGGCCCGGCCACCACGCGATCGCCGATCGTGATCGTGCCGCCGTCGGGCCGCTCGAGGCCCGCCAGAAGCCGCAGCACCGTGGTCTTGCCGCAGCCGGACGGCCCGAGGAGCGCAAGAAACGCGCCGTCCGCGACCTCCAGCCGCAGGCCGTCCACCGCCCGCGCGCCGCCGAAGCTCTTGGTCAGCCCGTCCAGCCGAAATCCCACCATGCCGCGTTCCTCTCGAAAGCCCGGGGCTTTAGGCAGGCTCCATGACGGTGGGATGACGCGGCTCGAGGCTGAAGGCCGAGCGGAAGCGCTGGAGCGCCAGCTCGTCGTCGCCCTCCGGCCACGCCTCGAGGCCGATCACGCCGCGGTAGCCCATGGCATCGAGCGCGCGAGCGATCGCGGGATAGTTGATCTCGCCCGTGCCCGGCTCGTGCCGGCCGGGTACGTCGGCCACCTGAATCTCGCCGATCAGCGGCAGCGCCCGGCGGCAGAGCTCGATCAGGTTCCCCTCGCCGATCTGCGCATGATAGAGATCGAGATTGAGGCGAAGGCCCGGCCGGCTTACCGCCTCGACCAGCGCGATCGTGTCCGCGGCCTTGGCGAAGGGCACCTTCGGGTGGTCGACCGCCTCGTTGAGGTTTTCGAGGACGAAGGTGACACCCTCGCGCTCGCCGAGGTCGGCGATCCGGCGCAGCGTGTCGACGGCCTCGATCCACATCGGCCCGGTCACCGTCTCGGCCGGCAGGACGGCCTGTCCCTTCCCGTCGAGGCCGGTACCGTGAAGGTTAAGCCGCGGGCAGCCGATTTCCTTTGCGACCGGGATCGACTGCGCGGCGGTGCGCAGGAGTTCGTCGGCGCCCTCGCGGTCGGCGAGCCGGCCGGTGACATAGCCCGTCATCGACGAGAAGCGCGCGCCCGAGGCGGCGAGCGCCTTGATGTCGTGCCGGGTCCAGTCCCAGATCTCGACCAGGAAGCCGGCGGCGGAGAGGCGCGCGAGGCGTTCCGGCACCGGAAGCGCGGCAAAGACGGTCTCGGCGCAGACGGCCAGCTGAAACGGCGTGGTCGATGTCGAACTCATGGATCCTCCCCAGGAACGCATCGAGCTTTACGGGGGATGGGGCGCCGCGTCGAGCGTCAGGCGCCCGCCGTCCAGCGCCAGACCGTGGTGCGCTTGACCTCGGCATCCTCGAGCGCGCGCGTCACCGGCACCTCGTAGACGGCCAGCCGCTCGACGCGTGCCGCCGGCAGGTAGGCGCGGCCGGGATCGCCGACCAGAACCTCGACGCCCCCGGCCGCCAGCCCGTCGAACCAGGGCGCGAGGCGGGCGGCGAAGCCCTGGTCGTAGAAGACGTCGCCGGCAAGAAGCACGTCCGCCTCGACCGGCCGGCCGATCCGGTCCTCGCTGGCGATCGCGAGCGTGACGCCGTTCAGCGCCGCGTTGAGCTCGGCGGCTTCTCGCGCGAACGGGTCGATGTCGAGCGCCAGCACGTGGGCCGCGCCCGCCTGTGCCGCCGCGATCGCGACGAGGCCGGAGCCGGAGGCAAGATCCACGACGCGGCGACCGGCGACAGAGGCGGGATGGTCGAGCACGTAGCGCGCCAGCCCCTGTCCGCCCGCCCAGGCAAAGGCCCAGAACGGCGGCGGCAGGCCGATCGCCTCCAGTTCCTCTTCCGTCTTCAGCCAGAGCTCGTGCGCCTCGTCGGCGAGATGAAGCACGATCTCCGGCACATGGGGCGGCCGGAGCGGAACGGTGTTGGCGCGGATGAAGTCACGCCGGCGCGAACGATCGTCCATCACGCGACGGTACAATCGGTGGAACCGGATGGCATAACGGAGGGTTGCAATCGTGACAGCAGCACAGGAATACGCGTCATGCTCAAAGGCGGCCTTCTCTGGCTGATCGGCATTCCGATCCCGATCATCCTTATTCTCTGGTTCCTCGGCTTTCTCAGCTAAATCCTGGAGAGCCGGAACATCCAACGAAACGGCCGCGCCTTCCGACAAGGCGCGGCCGTTTCGCGAACTTGGCGACGGTCCGGATCAGGCGTCCTTCAGGCGCTTGCTCTTGGCCTGCAACTCGTCGATCAGCTTCGACGCGTCGCCCTTGGTCAGCGTGTCGTCGAACGGGTGGTCCGTCTCCTCGCATAAGGTCTTGAGATAGGACGCCTGCGCCCCCGTCATCGGCTCGTCGCCGGTGGTCCAGTCGTCCGGGTCCTTCACCGTGTTGGAATTGGCGGCGTCCGCCTTGGGATTGGCTTCGGTCATCAAACGCTCCGCGTGTCTGTTGTTCGCGAAACGTTCCGGCCCGCGTCAGGTTCCCGTCGCCGTCTTCCAGTCGAGCCCGCCCATCTCGCAGATCGTGCGGAATTCGTCCTCCGTCACCGGCTGCACCGACAGGCGCGAATTGGTGACGAGGACCATGTCCTTGAGGCGCGGCTCGGCCTTGGCGGCATCGAGCGTCACCGGGTTCGGCATGTCGGCGACGGCGCGGACGTCGACGCATTCCCAGCGCGGGTCGTCCGCGGTCGAGTCGGGATGGGCGAGGGCACAGACCTCGACCACGCCGACGACGGCCTTGCCCTCGTTGGAATGGTAGAAGAAGCCGCGCTCGCCGAGTTGCATGGTGCGCATGAAGTTGCGCGCCTGGTAGTTGCGAACGCCCGTCCACTCGGTGCCCGCCGCGCCGCAGTCCTTCTGCTGCTGGAAGGACCACTTGAACGGCTCGGACTTGAACAGCCAGAAGGCCATCAGGCGGTCTCGGGGTTGTTGACCGACCAGTTCCAGCGCCGCACCGTGACCGACGAGAAGAGGCCTGCCTTCGCGAAGGGGTCCTGTTCGCCGAGCGCCCGTGCGGCCTCTGCGCTGTCCGCCTCGACCACGATCAGGCTGCCGGTCGGCTTGCCGTCCTCATCGAGGAAGGGCCCGGCGAACTTCAGCGTCGGACCGAGCGACTTGAGGTGGGCGAGATGCTCCGGGCGGTTGTCCGCGCGCAGGGTTCCGGCATCCGCGCGGTCTTCGCAGAGAAGGGCATACAGCATCGTCAGTCCCCGATCGTTTGGCTGACCGCCCCGTAGCAAATCGGGCCGGGCGATCAAGCGGTTTTCAGAACTCGCGTTTGAGCGGGCGCGCCAGAAGCGCGGCGACGGCGTCGGCCACCGGCAGCGTCCCGTCGAGAATGCCGGCGACGGCCTGGATGATCGGCGCCTCGATGCCGCGTTCCGTGGCGAGCCGCGCCGCGACACCCGCCGAGAAGACACCCTCGGCAAGCTTCAGGGTTGAAAGGTCCTCGCCGCGACCCAGCGCCAGCCCGTAGGCGAAGTTGCGCGACTGCGTGCCCGAACAGGTGAGCACGAGGTCGCCGAGGCCCGACAGGCCGACCAGCGTGCGGGGATCGGCACCGAGCGCCTCCCCGAGCCGCGTCAGTTCCACGAAGCCGCGCGTGACGAGCGCGGCCTGCGCCGAGGCGCCAAGGCCGAGGCCCGCGCTGGCGCCCGCGGCGATGGCCAGGACGTTCTTCAGCGCCCCGCCCGCCTCGACGCCGAGGACGTCGGTGCCGGCATAAATGCGGAAGGCGGGCCCCGCGAGGCGTCGTGCGAGCACGTCGGCGAGCGCCGCGTCTCGGGCGGCGAGCGTCACCGCCGTCGGCAGGCCGGCGGCCACATCGCTCGCAAAGCTCGGGCCGGACAGGACCGCGACGAGATGGCCGGGCAGTTCGGCCTCGACCACGGCGGAGGCGAAGAGCCCCGTATCGCGCTCGATGCCCTTGGAGCAGAGGACGAGCGCGGCGCCGGCCGGCAGATGCGGCGCCAGCGTCCGGCACACGGCGCGCAGCGTCTGGGCGGGCGTCACCAGGAGGACAATCCCGGCGCCGCCGATCGCCGCCGGCTCCAGCACCGCCTCGATGCCGACGGGCAGCACGATGCCGGGGAGATAGGCCGGGTTCTCCCGCCGCCGGTTGATCGCGTCCGCGATCGCCGCGTCGCGCAGGAGAAGGCGCACCGGTTCCTCGCGTGCGGCGACCGTCGCGAGCGCCGTTCCCCAGGCGCCGCCGCCCACCACCGCGACGCTCATGCCTTGGCTCCGCGCTTGCCGAAGCCGATCAGCGGCGCGGCGGCCTCGTCGAGCGGCCAGCGCGGACGCACCGGGGCGCTCGAGGCATCGCGCTCGCCCGCCTCGAGACGCTCGAGCCCGGCATAGGCGATCATCGCCGCATTGTCGGTACACAGGGCATGGGGCGGCGAGACGAGTCGCACGCCGGTGCGCTCGGACAGCGCGGCGAGCGCCCGGCGGATCTCGCCGTTGGCCGCGACGCCCCCCGCCACCGCGAGCGCAGGGTCGGCGAGATCGGGGAACCGGTCGCGGAAGCGCGCCAGCGCCAGCGCCAGCCGGTCCGCGACGCTCTCGCTCGCCGCGCGCTGGAAGGCGGCGCAGAGGTCGGCGACGTCCTGGGGCTCCAGCGGCGCGTTGGCTTCGGCCGTCTGCCGCACGGCGGTCTTCAGGCCGGAGAACGAGAAATCGAGCCGCTTCTCGCCGCGCAGCGGGCGGGGCAGGGGAAAGCGGTGCGAGTCGCCGCCCTCCGCCATGCGCTCGACGCTCGGGCCGCCGGGATGGGGCAGTTCGAGGAGCTTGGCGGTCTTGTCGAAGGCCTCGCCCAGCGCGTCGTCGATCGTCGTGCCCCAGCGCTCATAGGCCCCGAGGCCCTCGACCAGCAGGATCTGCGTGTGGCCGCCCGAGACGAGAAGCAGGAGATAGGGGTAGGCGAGACCGTCGGTGAGGCGTGGCGTCAGCGCATGGCCTTCCAGGTGGTTGACCGCGATGAAGGGCAGGCCGAGCGGCCGCGCGATGGCCTTGGCCGCCGTCGCGCCGACGATCAGGCCGCCGACGAGGCCGGGCCCGACGGTGGCGGCCACCGCGCCGAGATCGCGGAGCCCGACGCCGGCCTCGTCGAGCGCCGCCCGGACGATCCCGCCGATCGCCTCGGCATGGGCGCGCGCGGCGATCTCGGGCACCACGCCCCCGAAGGCGGCGTGCTCGTCGATCTGGCTGAGAACGACGTTGGAGAGGATCTGCGCCCGGCCTTCGGCGTCGCGTCCGACCACGGCAGCCGCGGTCTCGTCGCAGCTCGTCTCGATGCCGAGGACGAGCGGGCCGGCGGGGGAGGGGACTGTTGGCGTCATGGAGGAGCACATAGCCGCGCGATCAGGTTTTCGCCACCGTCGGCGCGCGCCGGGGCTTATGTGTGGAACCTGCCCGCCGGCCTGTTGTAGGGAGGGGCCGCACGGGCGGCGCATCCCGCCGCCGGTGCCGCGATCGAAAGGCTGAGCCTCATGACCTCCCGACCCTTCCGCATCGGCACGCGCGGCAGCCGCCTCGCGCTCGCCCAGGCGCACGAGGTCCGCACCCGCCTGATGGCCGCGCACGGCCTGCCGGAGGCGGCGTTCGAGGTCATGGTGATCTCGACCGCCGGCGACCGGATCCAGGATCGCGCCCTGTCGGAGGTCGGCGGCAAGGGGCTTTTCACCAAGGAGATCGAGGAGGCGCTGCTTGGCAACCAGATCGACGTCGCCGTCCATTCTTCCAAGGACATGGCGACCGCGGTGCCGGGCGGCCTCAGCCTCTCCGCCTTCCTGCCGCGCGAGGACGTGCGCGACGTCTTCATCGGCCGCCGCGTCCGGGCGATCAATGAGCTTCCGCATGGCGCGCGCGTCGGCTCCGCCTCGCTGCGGCGGCAGGCCCTCCTGCGCCGGCTGCGCCCCGATCTCGACCTCGTGATCTTCCGCGGCAACGTCCAGACGCGCCTCCAGAAGCTGGAGCGCGGCGAGGTGGAGGGCACGCTTCTGGCGCTCGCCGGCCTCAACCGGCTGGACGCCGCCGAGGTGGCCGGCGAGATCCTCGACGTCGCGGCGTTTCCGCCGGCGCCGGGGCAGGGCGCGATCTGCGTCGAGCAGCGTGCGGCCGACGAGCGGACCGCCGAGATGGTGGCGCCGCTCGACCACCCGGAGACGCACCGCGCGCTTCTGGCCGAGCGTGCGTTCCTCGCCGTCCTCGACGGCTCCTGCCGCACGCCGATCGCCGCCTATGCCGAGCCGCGCGGCGACGCCTTCCGCTTCCACGGCATGATCCTCACGCCGGACGGCGCTCGCATGCACGAGACGGAGATCCACGTGCCCCAGACCGACGCGGTGGGCGCGGCGCGCGATGCGGCCCACGCGCTCGTCGCCGAGGCGGGGCCGGACTTCTTCGTCGGCTGGGCTGGCTGAGGCGCCGTGGCGCGGGTCCTCGTCCTGCGCGAGCCTGAAGACGGGGCGCGCACGGCCGCGATCCTGCGCGCGCGCGGCCACGAGCCTTTGATGCTGCCCCTCCAGGCGGTGTGCCCGCTCTGGCCGCCGCTCGGGCAAGAGCCCATCGGTGGGTTCGTCGCGACCAGCGCCCATGCCGCGCCCTGGCTCGCCCGCCATGCGACGGGCACGGGCGCGCCGGTGCTGGCGGTCGGGGCGCGGACCGCCGAGGCGCTACGCTCGAAAGGAGTTTCCGGGGTGATTGAGGGGCCCGGCCGGGCTGAGGACCTCGTGCCGCTGGCGGAGGCGCTGCGGGCGCAGGCCCCGCTCGTCTACGCTGCCGGGCGCACCCGACTGCCCGACCTCGAGGCCGGCCTGCGCGCGCGGGGCGTCGCGTTCCGCACGCTCGAGGTCTACGACATGGTGGACCGGCTGCCCGCCGACCCGGAGGTCGACCAAGCGCTCGCGGGCGGCGCGCCCGACGCCGTACTGATCCTGTCGCGGCGCCAAGCCGACCTCTTCGAAACGCTATCCTCGCGCCGGCCCGAACTGCGGGCCCCCGGTCCTCGCCCGCTCTGCCTCTCGGAGGCTGTCGCCGCGCGCCTCGATCCCTCGCGCCGCCCGGAATGGGGCGCACGCTCGACGCTCGAAGGCCTTCTCACGCGTCTGTCGTAAGCCGGCGGCGAGGCGCTTCTTCACCGTGCCGGTTCACGAACGCGGTTAGTGCCCACAAACTCCGTTGCAGCTTGGCGCGGACACGCTAAATCAGCAACGGCCTGTCCCGGCTCCACCGGGAGAGGCGGATCGGCCGTGCGCCGGAACCCAAAGGATGCGGCTTCGTTCGGAGCCGACGCGACTCGAGGAGACCCGGATGGCCAATCGCCCGCGCCGCCCCACGACCGGCGGCAGACCGGAAACCATCATCGACGGCAAGGCCGAGCGGATCGGGGCGACCGGCGGGCCGGAGGATCTGGCGCGTCCCGCCGACGCCGAACGATCCGCCGTGGAGCCAGGGTTTGCCACGGACACGGTCTCGGGCGGCGACGAGGCGGTGGTGAGCGGCGGCGCTGCGGCCGATCGCACCTCGACGCCGTCCGACGCGGTGGTCGAGACCGGCGATGCGGGCGAGGCGGCGCGCGTTCACGATGCGGTGGCAAACCCCGCGCCCGAAGGTGTCGACCGCGTCGAGCCGGCGACGGGTGCCGCCCTGCCGGCCGGCGACGACCGCCCTGCGGCGGTTGAGACGAGCGAATCGCCGGCGGTCGAGTTTGCGCGCGAGGAAGGCTTCGTGCCCGAGGATGCGGTGGCGGCCGAGCCCGCGCGCCGGCATCTCGGCGAGTTCGAGGATGACGAGACGGTGCATCCGCAGGCCGAGGCCGCGCGCACGCAGACCACGGTTCCCGACAACAGCCCCTATCTCGCCGGCCATTCCAGCGAGCCCCGCGGCGGGGCGGGCTTCGGCTCGCTCCTGGGCGCGGGCGCGCTCGGCGCCGTGATCGCGCTTCTTCTCGGCGGTACCGCGCTCTACGGTGGTCTCATCCCGCCGCCCGGCCAGCAGCAGCCGGTGCAGACCCAGCAGTTCGCCCAGGCCGGCGACGTCCAGCAGCTTCGCAGCGATCTCGACCAGGTGCGCGGCGTGGTCGAGCAGGTCCAGTCCGCGCAGGCCGCCGGCGGCGCGGGCTCGGGCACGGTGTCCACCGCCGAGTTCACGCAGCTGACCGACCGCGTGACCGCCAACGAGCGTGCCATCCAGAGCGGCGGCACCTCGACCGGTGATGCGGCCGCGGCGGCCGCCACCGCCAACGAGGCGGCGACCACGGCGCGCGACACCGCGGCGCGGGCCGAGACCGCCGCCAACGCGGCCCGCGACACCGCGAACGCCGCGCAGGGCGCCGCCGACGAAGCGCGCCAGGGTGTCTCCGCCGCGCAGCAGGCCGCCCAGAACGCCCAGAGCGCGGCCAACGAGGCGCGCTCGGCGATCGACGGTTTCGGCCAGCGCCTCGGCGCGATCGAGGAAGCCAACAAGCGCGCCGCCGTCGCCCTGTCGGCCGCCGGGCTGAAGTCGGCGATCGACCGCGGCACGCCCTTCATGTCGGAACTCGAGAGCTTCGCGACCGCCTCCGGCGACGCTGAGACCGTCGCGCCCTTGCGCGATTTCGCGGCCAAGGGCGTCCCCACCGCGTCGACGCTGAATGCCCGCTGGCAGGAGGCCGAATCGGCGATCCTCTCGGCCGTGCGCCCTGAAGTCTCCACCGAGGATGTCGGCACGCAGGTCCTCTCGGGTCTGCGATCGCTGGTTCAGGTCCGCCCGGCCGGCAGCAGCGTCGCGCCCGATGCGCCGGGGCCGCAGGCGGCCGTCGCGCGCATGGACGCGGCCGTCACCTCTGGCGACTACGCCACCTGGCTCGCCGAGTGGGACAAGCTGCCGGACGCGGCCAAGACCGCCTCCGAGAGCTTCGCCGCCGACGTTCGCGCGCGCGTCGAGGCCGACCGCCTCATCCAGGACACGATCAACCGCGCCGTCGGCGCCTCGTCGCAGGGCTGACATGCTGGCTATTCTCGCCTTCTTCCTCGTCGTCCTGGCCGCCGGTCTCGGCTTCGCCTGGCTCGCCGACCATCCCGGAACCGTGTCGCTGATCTGGCAGGGCCAAGAGGTCGGCACGAGCTTCACCGTCTTCGTGGTTCTGCAGATTGCGCTGGTCGTTGCGGCGGTGCTCCTGTTCTGGATCGTGCGCGGCTTCTTCAAGGCGCCCAACCGCGTGTCGCGCTTCTTCTCGACGCGCCGCCGCGACAAGGGCTACCGCGCGCTGTCGGCCGGCATCATCGCGGTCGGTGCGGGCGATGCCGTCACCGCGCGGCGCATGACCAAGCAGGCGGCCAAGCTCCTGCCGGGTCGGTCCGAGCCGATGCTGCGCTTCCTCGACGCGCAGACCGCGCTGATCGAGGGCGACAATGCCCGCGCCCGCGCGATCTTCGAGGAACTGGAAGCCCAGCCCGAGACCCGTCTCGTCGGCCTCAGGGGCCTCTATCTCGAGGCCGAGCGCCTCGGCGACCGTGGGGCGGCCCGCAACTACGCCGAGCGCGCGGTGCGCATCGCGCCCCATGTCGGCTGGGCCGGCGGCGCCGTGCTCGACCTCAAGGCCGCGCAGGGCGACTTCGACGGCGCGCTGGCGATCCTCGAGGCGCAGCGCGATTCCCGCCTCATCGACAAGGCGGAAAGCCGCCGTCTTCGCGCGGTCCTGCTCGCCGGCAAGGCGCAGACGCTGGCCGACGCCGACCCGAACGGCGCCCGTGCGCTCGCCCGCGAGGCGCAGAAGCTCGCGCCCGATCTGGTGCCGGCCGCCGCGATCGCCGGCCGCGCCGCGATCCGCCTCGGCGACGGACGCGCCGCCACCAAGGCGCTGGAAGCCTCGTGGAAGCACGAGCCGCATCCCGAGATCGCCGCCCTCTACATCCACGCGCGCTCCGGTGACGGCGTCGAGGAGCGGCTGCGCCGCGCCCGTGCACTGGCGGCGCTGCATCCCGGCCATGTCGAGTCGCGCCTCGCGGTGGCCCACGCCGCCCTCGACGCCCGCGATTTCGCGACCGCGCGCGCCGAGGCGACGGCGGCCGCGGACGCTGCGCCTCGCGAATCGACCTACCTGCTCCTGGCCGACATCGAGGATGCCGAGTCCGGCAACGAGGCTCTGGTGCGCCAGTGGATGGCGCGCGCTGTCCATGCGCCGAAGGATCCCGCCTGGACCGCGGATGGCTTGACGCGCCGCGAGTGGGCGCCGGTGTCGCCGGTGACCGGACGGCTCGACGCGTTCCGCTGGGTGTCGCCGCCGGCAACGCCGCAGGTCGCGACCCTGTCGGAGCCCGGCTCGATCCGTGCCATCGCCGACAGCTACCCCCGCAGCGCCGACCAGCCGCGCAGCCCGGACGCTGCGGCCGACACGCCGCACCCCGCCGAACACGCCTGACCCTCTCTCGCTTCCACCCCGCCCGGCCCGGACGATTCCATGCTTGAAGGATTGAAGGACTTTTTCGCCGCGCTGACCGGGGGCGGGGCCGGTCCGCACGACGCCGACGACCTGCGGGTCGCCGCCGCCGCGCTTCTCTTCCATGTCGCGGAGGCGGACGGCTCGGCCTCCGCGCTGGAGATCGAGACGCTGCGTGCGGTTCTGGCGGAGGAATACGGGCTCGATGGCGAGGCCGCGCGCCGCATCGAGGCGGCGGGCGAGGCTGCCGACGCGGAGGCTGTCGACCTCTATCGGTTCACCAGCGTCCTGATGCGCCATCTCGGCGAGGCCGAGCGGGTGCATTTCGTCGAGCTCCTGTGGCGCGTCGTCTTCGTCGACGGAGCGGTGCACGAGCTCGAGGACAATGTCGTCTGGCGGATCGCCGAGCTTCTGGGCGTTTCGACCCGCGATCGCATGCGCGGCAAGCACGACGCGATGCAGGGCGCCGCGGAGCGGACCGGGAGCGTCGAGGCTTGACGCCCGCAGCGCCGGGCGAGGCGCCCGCACGCTTTCGCCTCTCCGGCCGCGACGATCCGAGACCCGTCCTCGTCGTCCTCCACCAGGAGACGTCGACGCCGGGCCGCGTCGGACAGGTGCTGGAGGCGGCGGGCGTGCGCATCGACGTGCGCCGGCCGGTGCTCGGCGAACGCCTGCCCGCCACCCTCGACGAGCATCGCGGCGCGATCCTCTTCGGCGGGCCGCCGAGCGCCAACGATCCCGACCCGCACCTGCGCCACGAGATCGACTGGCTCGACGTGCCCTTGCGCGAGAACCGCCCGTTTCTCGGCATCTGCCTCGGCGCGCAGATGCTGTCGAAGCATCTCGGCGGGACGGTCGGACCGCATCCCGAGGGGCTCGTCGAGGTCGGCTACTATCCGCTCGAGGCGACGGCGGAGGGGCGCGCGCTTCTCGGCGACTGGCCGCCGATGGTTTACCAGTGGCACCGCGAAGGATTCACGCTGCCGTCCGGCGCGACGCTGCTGGCGACCGGCGAGCGCTTCCGCAATCAGGCGATGCGCTACGGCGACAACGCCTACGGCGTCCAGTTCCATGCCGAACTGACGCTCGCGATGATGCACCGCTGGACGACGCGAGGCCACGCCCGGCTTTCGCTGCCGGGCGCGCAGGCGCGGCGCGAGCACTTCACCGGCCGCGCCATCCACGATGCGCCGGTCAAGCGCTGGCTCGGTGATTTCCTGGCTTTCATCTTCGGCCGGCCCGCCTGAGGCTCGAGGCCCGCCTCGCATAAGCTCCTTTCGCTATGCAGCATCGGGCGGCCGTCTCCGTTGAAGCGGCCGCGCAGGATGCGAAACGGCGCGGACGGGGGCCTCGATGCAGCGCTACGACATGATCGTGATCGGCAGCGGGCCGTCGGGCCGGCGCGCCGCCATCCAGGCGGCCAAGCTCGGGCGGCAGGTGCTGGTCGTCGAATCGCAGGCCCGCGTCGGCGGCGTGTCGGTCCACACCGGCACGATTCCGTCGAAGACCATGCGCGAGACCGTGCTCAACCTGTCGGGCTGGCGCGAGCGCGGCTTCTACGGACGCGCCTACCGGGTCAAGCAGGACATCACCAGCGCCGACATCCAGGCGCGCATGGTCAAGACGCTGGAGCACGAGGTCGACGTCCTCGACCACCAGTTCGCGCGCAACGGCGTGAGGATCCTCCATGGACGCGCCGCCTTTCGCTCGAGCCACGAGGTCGACGTCGCGCTGCCGTCGGGCGAGGTGCGCACGCTCCACGGCGACACGATCCTGATCGCTGTCGGCACGCGGCCCTTCCGCCCCGACTACGTGCCCTTCAACGGCACCAACGTCTTCGATTCCGACGAGATCGTCGAGGTGCCGAAGCTGCCGCGCTCGCTGACCGTGATCGGCGCCGGCGTCATCGGCGTCGAGTACGCGACGATCTTCTCGGCACTCGAAGTGCAGGTGACGCTGATCGAGCCGCGCCCGACCTTCCTCGACTTCGTCGACAAGGAGCTGATGGAGGAGTTCGTCCACGATCTGCGGGACCGCAACGTCGCGCTGCGGCTGGGCGCCGAGGTCACGAAGATCGACTTCGACGGCGCCGGGCGCCCGGTCTGCAGCCTCGCCACCGGGCGCGACGTCGCGGGAGACGTGCTTCTCTTCGCGGCCGGCCGCATGGGCGCGACCGACGGGCTGAATCTCGCCGCCGCCGGCCTGTCGAGCGACCATCGCGGTCGCATCGCGGTGGACGGCAAGACGCTTCAGACCGCCGTGCCCCACATCTATGCTGCCGGCGACGTGATCGGCTTCCCGAGCCTTGCTTCCACCTCGATGGAGCAGGGCCGCATCGCCGCCTGCCATGCCTTCGGCGTCGCGACGCCCCCGGCGCCGGAGTTCTTTCCCTACGGCATCTACTCCGTGCCGGAGATCTCGACCGTCGGCATGAGCGAGGAGGAGGTGCGCAAGCGCGGCATCCCCTACGAATGCGGCATCGCGCGCTTCCGCGAGACATCGCGCGGCCACATCATGGGCCTCCAGAGCGGCATGATGAAGATGATCTTCTCCAAGAAGACCCGCCGCCTGCTTGGCGTCCACATCGTGGGCGAGGGGGCGACCGAACTGATCCACATCGGGCAGGCCGTGCTCAACCTGAAGGGCACGATCGACTATTTCATGGAGAACACGTTCAACTATCCGACGCTCGCCGAGGCCTACAAGATCGCCTCGCTCGACGCGTGGAACCGCGCCTTCGCGCCGCTGCCGGGCGCCGTGCCCGTGGCGCCGCCGGAAGGGGCGGGCGAGGCGCTGGCCTGACCGGCCGCAAGCCTCGGAAGCCGCGATGACGCGGCGTTAAGTCCGGAGGCCCTATGCTCCGCCCCGAATGATCGGGAGATCGGGCATGATCCGCGTCGCGGCCCTGTTGTGCATGTGTTCCGTGGTGCTGGCCGCCTGCTACGGCGGGGGATCGCGCGCGGCGATCGTTCGCTCGTCGATGCCCGTCGCGGTCTGCCTCGACGGGCGCGACGCCGACACGCCGTCGTGGCGTCGCATCTGCCCGGGGCCGACGGCCGCGCGGGCCGCGGTGTCGCATCGTGTCGGCGGAACGCGCCTTCGCCGCTCGGCGGAACTCGCCCCTTGGGATCTGCGTCGTCCGGACTCCAGCGGCGAGGCGGCACGGCAGGTCTATCTCAGGCGTTTCGTCCTGCGCCGCGCGTCGTCCGAGCCGCTGTCGCCGCAGGACGCGGCGGGCGCCATCGACGCCTCGCTTCTCATGGTCCCCGCCAGCGGCCCGGCTCCGCTCGCCCAGCCCTATCTGCAGCTCGGCCTCGCGCTGCGCGGCAGCCTCGACTGAGGCCTACTCGCGCGCGGCAAGGCTGCGCGCCCGGCGCAGCTGCGGGAAGGCGAAGGCCCAGATGCCGGCGATCGCAACCGTACAGGCGCCTCCGATCACGGTGGCGGGCACCGCGCCGACCACCGACGCCATGACCCCCGCGCGGAACTCGCCAAGCTCGTTCGATGCGCCGACGAAGATGCCGTTCACCGCATTGACGCGTCCGCGCACGTCGTCCGGCGTCCAGAGCTGGAGCAGGATCTCGCGGATATAGACCGAGATCATGTCGGCCGCGCCCATGAGCATCAGCGCCGCGATCGACAGCCAGGGCGAGGTCGACAGGCCGAACAGGACCGTGAAGGCGCCGAACAGCGCGACGAAGGCGAACATCACGAGGCCGGCATGGTCCTTCACCGGATGGGCGGCGAGCCAGATCGCCGTGAGGATCGCGCCGACGCCGGGCGCCGCGCGCAGGAGCCCCAGCCCGAACTCGTCGACCTGGAGGATGTCGCGCGCAAAGACCGGCATCAGCGCGACGGCGCCGCCGAGCAATACCGCGAAGAGGTCGAGCGACACCGCGCCGAGGACCACCTTCTCACGCCAGATGTAGCGAAAGCCGGCAAGGACGGTGGAGAGGTTCGCGGGCTCGCGGCTGGTGCGCTGGGCGGGGGCCGGTACCGAGAGGATGAGCGCACCGGCAACGACGAAGAGCGCGAGCGCGACCGTGTAGGACAGGTGCGAGGACAGGCCGTAGAGCAGACCGCCGGCCACCGGCCCGACGATCGAGGCGATCTGCCAGGACGACGAGTTCCACGCGATCGCGTTGGCGAGCTCGTCCTTGGAGACGAGGTTGACGACGAGCGAGGAGGCGGCCGGGCCGAAGAAGGCGCGCGCGATGCCGAAGAGGACGAGGACCGCGAAGACCGGCGCGGGCGTGACGAGGTCCCCGTAGGTCAGGGCGAGGAGGACGCCGGCGCCGAGCGCCTGCACGCCGATCGCCAGCGCCATGATGTGGCGGCGCGAATAGCGGTCGGCGACCGTGCCGGTGACGAAGACGAGGAGGAGGGCGGGCAGGAACTGCGACAGGCCGATGAGGCCGAGATCGAGGGGATCACGCGTCAGGTCGTAGATCTGCCAGCCGACGGAGACGGCGACGACCTGTACGGAGAAGGCGGCCATGAACCGGGCGAGCCAGTAGCGCAGGAAACGGGTGTTGCGGAAGGCGGCGAAGCGATCCTCGGCCGGCGCCTCGACGGGCGGCTCGGTGTCGGGGGTCCGCAGGTCGTCGGTCATGGCTGCGCCTCGCGGGGCCGGTCGGGCCCGCTTGTCTGCCATGGGTCGCAAGGGGAGGAAATGGTGGAGCTGAGCGGGATCGAACCGCTGACCTCGTCATTGCGAACGACGCGCTCTCCCAACTGAGCTACAGCCCCGTCCACCAGTGGGCGGCTTGTAGGATAGCGGCGCGGGGCCTGTCAAGCAGGATGTGCCCCCGCGTTCACGATCGCGCAAGCGGGCCCGTGGCGCTGGTATTCGTTAGGGAAATACCCATTTCGTCGTGCGAGCCTCGCGCTTTGAAACCGCTGGCCCGAGAGCCGCAACCGAAAGGCCGCCGCCCGACATGCTCGCCGTCATCCAAGTCGTCCTTCTGATCCTCAACATCCTGTGGTGGATCATCATCGCGTCGGCGATCCTGTCCTGGCTCTTCGCCTTCAACATCGTCAATCCGCGCAACCAGTTCGTCTCCACGATCGGCGACTTCCTGTATCGGATGACCGAACCGCTCTACCGCCCGATCCGCCGCGTCTTGCCGAACTTCGGCGGGCTCGACCTGTCGCCGCTGGTGGTGCTCCTGATCATCTTCTTCCTGCAGCAGATCATCTACATCTACGTGGTCCCGGCGGTGTATCGCGCCGGCATCTGAGCTTTAAGGCTTGGCGAAGGTCGAGGCGGTCAGCGACAGCGGGCCGACCTCGGTCGGAATGCGCACGCGCACCGGCGCATAGACGCCGGTGTCGCCGATCGGGGCGAACCACAGCCGGATCACCTTGCCGCGCAGGAACCGCAGCCCGTTCGACGAGGTGCGGTAGCCGCTGACCGGGCGGACCGTCGTGGTGCAGACCACGGCCTCGCCGTCGAACCCGTCGGTGCGCACCCGCTCCGTTCCGGCGGGGCTGAGGGGCAGGTCGATGCGGCTCCAGCCGTCATAGACGTTGAGCGTGCGCCGGCAGAGATCGGCCGGCTTTTCCGGCGCGATCATCAGGCCGCTCAAGGGATCGACGACGCTCGTCAGCTGCGCCCGGCGCACCGGCACGAAATCGGCAGGCGCCGGGTTGCGCGCCGGTGGCGCGACCTTCGACGACACGACGCTTCCCGAGCGCAACGACAGATCGCTCGACCAGGATTTGCCGTCGCTCGTGTAGGCGAGCGCGTAGCGGTCGGCCAGAAGCCGGCGCCCCGCGATTCGCCCCGACACCGAGCTCGTGCCGCGCGTCGAGGACACGAGCTCGGCAAGGCCCGCCGAGGACAGGGTCCCCACCACCTTGAAGCGCCGCGCGTCGATCGTGGTGCGGAACTCGGCGCGCCCGACCGGTAGCCCGATCAGTGAAATCGTGTAGACCGTGCGCAGCGGCGCGGCCTCGGCGCCCGCCGGCGCGGCGAGGGCGAGCAGCGCCGATGCGAGAAGGCCGGTCGCGGCGCGAAGCATGTGCGGTTCTCCGGCTGGGCTCGAGATCCCTTCTTTGTGGGCGCGTGTGCGGGCCGGATCAAGCCCCGCGCTGGCCCCGATGCTGCGGCGGCTTGACGGGGCGCGCATACGCCACTATAGGCACAGTCGATTTTCCGATCATGCCATGGGGTCGATGATCGCGCTGCCGTTCCGGCGGCGGCGCGCCCCGGAAGGCCGTATCGAACGTTTGAAAGGTGATCCCATGTCACGCGCTTGCGAACTGACCGGCAAGGCCGTCCAGACCGGCAACAACGTCAGCCACGCCAACAACAAGACCCGTCGTCGCTTCCTGCCTAACCTGTGCCAGGTGACGCTGATCTCCGACGCCCTCGGCCAGCGCTTCCGCCTGCGCGTTTCGGCTCATGCGCTGCGCTCGGTCGAGCACCGCGGCGGCCTCGACGCGTTCCTCGCCAAGGCCGCCGAGCACGACCTGTCGCAGAAGGCCCGTCTCCTGAAGCGCCAGATCGCCAAGAAGACCGCGACGACGGCCGAAGCCGCCTGAGCCGCTTCGACACCTGACGATTTTTAGAAGGCGCCGCCCCCTCGGGCGGCGTTTTCGCGTTCGATCCACCCCGACGCTGGTGCCATACCCCAGCCTAAAAAAATGGATGTCCGCCGTGACCCTGTCCCGCCGCACTGTGCTGCCGGTGATCGCCATGACGATCATCGTCCTCGCCTCCAACATCGCCGTCCAGTTTCCCGTCCAGGGAACCCTCGGCCCCCTGTCGCTGGCCGACCTCCTGACCTGGGGCGCCTTCGTCTATCCCTTCGCCTTCATCGTCACCGACGTGAACAATCGGCTGTTCGGGCCGGCGGTGGCGCGGCGCGTCGTGTATCTCGGCTTTGCGGCGGCCGTTGCGAGCTCGATCGTGTTCCCGCCGATCCTCCATCGCCTCGGCCTGACGCCCTTCGAGACGGAAGCCGGTCGCCTGCTGCGCATCGCGCTCGCCAGCGGCTTCGCATTCCTGTTCGCACAACTTCTCGACATCCTCGTCTTCAACCGGCTGCGCCGCCTGTCCTGGTGGAAGGCGCCGCTCGCGAGCGGCATTCTCGGCACGATCCTCGACACGCTCGTGTTCTTCTCGCTCGCCTTCGCGCCGGCCTTTCTCATCCTCGGGCCGAACGAGCCCTTCGCACTGGAATCGGCCCCGCTCTTCGGGCTGCTCGCCGTCGAGGCGCCGCGCTGGGTCTCGTGGGCGCTCGGCGATTTCGGCGTGAAGCTGATCATCGCGGTGTTCGGCCTCGTGCCCTACCGCGTCGCGGTCAACGCCTTCCTGCCCTATCGCGACGCGCGGGTGGCGGTGGCCTGAGAGGCGCCGATCACCGGCCGGGAGCCGCCTCGCGGTCGTCCACGAGGCGGAACTCCAGATAGAGGTTGCGCTGGAAGAAGGAGCCGTTGTCGTCGGAGACGAGCGACAGGTGGGTGCGGCCGTCCGCGCCCCGCCAGGCGTCCAGCCCCTCCATGTTGTCGATCTCCTCGCCGAGATCGGCCTCCATCAATACCGGGCCATCGACTAGGGCGCCCGGACGGATCGTGGCGCCGTCGATCCGGCGGATGCGCATGCCGACGCGCCCCAGCCCCTCGTAGCGCCGCTCGAGAAGCAGGAGGTCCCCGTCCGGCAGGAAGGTGCCGTCGGTCACCGCCCAGGGCAACTCGCGCTTCACCTTGAAGACGCCGCGCCCCATCAGGGCGGCAAAAAGGTTGCCGGCATCGTCGACCGAGGTTTCCGCGACCACCACGACGGCGCCCTTGAGGGGCGAGTCCTCGGGCGAGGCGGCGATCGTCTCCAGCCCGCCGTTGCCGCGAAGCTCGCCGCGCGGGATCGGAAGGGGAAGGCGCCGGCCCTTCGCCTCGAAGGGGTCGGCTGCGGGGCGGAACGCCTCGATCCGATGGTCGCGCTCGAAGCTGACCAGTGCCTCGCCGCCTGCGATCGCGAGCCCTTCGGCGTCGGCCTGCCCCTTGTTCGGCATGGCGCGTCCGGCCGGGTTGAGGATCGGCGCGATGCGGGCGTCCGCGATGCCGACGGGACGCCCTTCGGCGTCGCGGCGGATCGCGCCGGAAAACCAGAAGCCGGTGTCGGTGACGGCAAGAAAGCCCGCGCCGCGCGGGCGCATGCGGATCGAGGACACGCCCGACAGCCGCCCGTCGGACGACGAATAGGCGAAGCCGCCGACATATTCGAGCGCCCCGAAGCGCACCGCGTCGCGCCCGATGCCGAACCGCGCGATCGGCTGCGCGCGGACCTCGGTCTCGGCCGATAGCGCGCGCGGGGCGGGGCTCAGCGTCGCGCCGGCGAGAAGGAGGGCGGCCAGGAGCGCGAGACGCCCCGTCCGCTTCAGGCGCGGCGGCACCGTCAGCGGCGGCCGGCCGAGCGCCGGCGGCGGGCCGGCATCTCGCCCTCGTCCTCGAACAGGGCGGCCAGCTGCTCGGTCATCGCGCCCGCCAGTTCCTCGGCGTCGGAGATCGTGACGGCGCGGCGATAGTAGCGCGTCACGTCGTGGCCGATGCCGATGGCGAGAAGCTCGACCGGGGAGCGCGTCTCGATCTCCTCGATCACGGCGCGCAGGTGCCGCTCGAGATAGTTACCGGGGTTCACCGAAAGGGTCGAATCGTCGACCGGTGCGCCGTCCGAGATCATCATCAGGATGCGGCGCTGCTCGGGCCGGCCGAGCAGGCGGTTGTGCGCCCAGATCAGCGCCTCGCCGTCGATATTCTCCTTGAGGAGCCCCTCGCGCATCATCAGGCCGAGATTGCGCCGGGCGCGGCGCCACGGCGCGTCGGCGCCCTTGTAGATGATGTGCCGGATGTCGTTGAGGCGGCCCGGCCGCTGCGGCTTGCCGGCCTTCAGCCACGCCTCGCGCGACTGGCCGCCCTTCCAGGCGCGGGTGGTGAAGCCGAGCACCTCGACCTTGACGCCGCAGCGCTCCAGCGTGCGGGCGAGGATGTCGGCGCAGGTCGCCGCCACCGTGATCGGCCGGCCGCGCATCGAGCCGGAATTGTCGATCAGGAGCGTGACGATCGTGTCGCGGAACTGGGTGTCGCGCTCCATCTTGAAGGAGAGCGGCTGCATCGGGTCGGTGACGAGGCGCGTGAGGCGCGCCGTGTCGAGGTAGCCTTCCTCGAGGTCGAAGTCCCAGGCGCGGTTCTGCTGCGCCATCAGGCGGCGCTGCAGGCGGTTGGCGAGCCGCCCGACGGCGCCCTGCAGCGACACGAGCTGCTTGTCGAGAAAGGCGCGCAGGCGGTCGAGCTCGGCCTCGTCGCAAAGCTCCTCGGCGCCCACCGTCTCGTCGAACGCTTCGGAAAAGACGCGGTAGTCGGTGTCGCCGAGATCGCGCGGCATCGCCTGGTTGGGGCGGCGCGAATCGCCGGGCGTCTCCGAGTCGGGCTCCTCATCGTCGGAAGGCTCCTCGGCCGTGACCTCGGAGGTCTCGGCCTCGGACGTGTCCTCCGATTCGGCTTCGCCTTCCGATTCCTCCGGCTCCGCCTCGTCTTGGCCGGCTTCCTTCTCGGCGCCGGACTCCTCGTTGTCGCGGCTCTGGTTGTCGCCGGCCTCCTCGGGCGATTCCTCGTCCTCGGACTGCTGGTCGTCGGCGAGCTCCTCGGCCATCTCCATGGAGACGAGCATGTCGCGGATCGCGCGCGCGAAGAGGCGCTGGTCCTCGACGGTCTCGCCGAGACGCTCGAACTTCTGGCCGGCCTTGTCCTCGATCCAGTCGCGCCAGACCTCGACCACGGCCTGCCCGCTCGGCGGCACGGGGCGGCCGGTGAGCTTCTCGCGCACCATCAGCGCCAGCGCGTCTTCCAGCGGCGCCTCCGCCCGGTCGGTCACCTCCGAGAGGTTGGAGCGGTGGTACTTGTCCTCCAGCATCGCGGCGAGGTTGTCGGCGACGCCCGGCATGGCGTTGGCGCCGATCGCCTCGCAGCGCGCCTGCTCCAGCGCGTCGAAGACGGCGCGCGCGCCGCGCCCGTCCGGCGAGAGCGTCGCATGGACGCGTGCGTCGTGGCGCGCCTTGCGCAGCGCCATGGCGTCCGACAGGCCGCGCACCACCGACACGTCGTTCTCGGCCGCGCGCTTGGGCAGTTCCGGCAGGCGGGCGCGGTTGCCCGTCAGGCCCGGCCGCTCGTTGCCGTAGGTGATCTCGAGCTCCGCGTCCCCGGCGATAGCGCGCATGCAGCCGGCCACCGCGCGCCGGAACGGCTCGCGGTCGGGCGCCTTGCTGCGCGGGGCCTTGGTCGAGTTGTCGCCGATGCGCGATGCCATGGAGATCAGTCGAGGACGAGGTTCGACGCCGCCTCCGGCAGGTCCTCGCCGAAGGCGCGCTGGTAGAACTCGGCGACCAGCGGGCGCTCGAGGTCGTCGCACTTGTTGAGGAAGGTCAGGCGGAAGGCGAAGCCGATGTCGCCGAAGATCTCGGCGTTCTCGGCCCAGGTGATCACCGTGCGCGGGCTCATCACGGTCGATAGGTCGCCATTGACGAAGGCTGAGCGGGTGAGGTCGGCGACGCGCACCATCTTGGAGACCTGCGCGCGCCCTTCCTTGGTCTGGAAGTGCTTGGCTTTCGCCTGGACGATGCCGACCTCGTTGTCGTGGGGCAGGTAGTTCAGCGTCGTGACGATCGACCAGCGGTCCATCTGCGCCTGGTTGATCTGCTGCGTGCCGTGGTAGAGGCCCGTCGTGTCGCCGAGACCCACAGTGTTGGCGGTGGCGAAGAGGCGGAAGGCCGGGTGCGGGCGGATGACGCGCGCCTGGTCGAGGAGCGTCAGGCGGCCCGAGGATTCGAGGACGCGCTGGATCACGAACATCACGTCCGGCCGGCCCGCGTCGTACTCGTCGAAGACCAGCGCCACGTTGTTCTGGTAGGCCCAGGGCAGGACGCCGTCGCGGAACTCGGTGACCTGCATGCCCTCGCGCACGGTGATCGCGTCCTTGCCGACGAGATCGATACGGCTGACGTGGCTGTCGAGGTTGATGCGCACACAGGGCCAGTTGAGCCGCGCGGCGACCTGCTCGATATGGGTCGACTTGCCGGTGCCGTGGTAGCCCGACACCATGACGCGGCGGTTCTTGGCAAAGCCGGCGAGGATCGCCAGCGTCGTCTGCCGGTCGAACAGGTAGTCCGGATCGATCTCGGGAACGTGCGGGTCGGCCTTCGAGAAGGCCGGGACCTTCAGGTCGCTGTCGAAACCGAAGGTTTCGCGGACGGAGACCATGGCGTCGGGCAGGTTCGCCACTTCCAGTTCCGCTGCACTCATCATACCTCCAGGGGCGCTGCCGCCGTTCGGCAGGCCTTACATCTCGCGGGTCGCCTCGTGCGGCCGCGCGTCTCGAACAGGGCTGGAATCAGGGATTAACAGAAGCCCGACGCCTTCAAAAGCTTGTAGGCCTGGATGACCTCGCGAAGACGGTCCTCCGAGCCGCGGTCGCCGCCATTGGCGTCCGGGTGGTACTGCTTGACGAGCGCCTTGTACTGCACGCGGATCGCCTCGCCGCCGGCGCTCTCGGGCAGGCCGAGCGTCGTCAGCGCCTTGACCTCGAGGGTGCGCGCCTTGCGGCGCGGCGCGGCCACCGTGGCCTCGCCCTCGCCGAAGAGATTGAAGCTGTCGCGCGGGCGCCCGCCGTTGAAGCGGCGCGGGCGCCCGCTCGGCTTCGTCGAGGGCGTCGGCGAGACCTTCGCCCCGCCCGAATTGTTGGAGCCCATCGTCCAGGTCGGGCGATGGCCGGTGAGCGAGTCCTTCAGGTACTTCTGGATGTCGTCGTCGCCGAGCCCGGAGAAGTAGTTGTAGGACTTGTTGTACTGGCGCACGTGGTCGACGCAGAAATGGAGGTACTGGCCCTCGTGGTCGCGCCCACGCGGCGCCTTGTGGGAGCCCGGCTCCTCGCAGCCCTCCCACATGCAGACGGGCGCACGTTCGGGTTCGGGCCCGGACCGGGCCGGGCGGACCCGGATCTTGTCGAAGTATTTGGAGTCGAGCTTCATCAGACCGCGATTATGGGGACCTGCCCCTGTGCGAACAAGAATTGACAGAACGGAAAACCCGCCCAAAACGGAAAGCCGGCGACGCACCCGCGATGTGGCGGGGCAAAGGCGATCACAGACGGACGGGGCGACATCATGACCAAGGCGGCCGAGATCGAGGCGAAGCTGACGCGGGGCTTGGCGCCTCAGCGCCTCGAGGTGGTGAACGAGAGCCATCTCCATGCCGGCCACCACCATGCCGGTAGCGACCATCACGACAGTTTCGACGGCACCGGCGAGACGCATTTCCGCGTCAGGCTGGTGGCGGAGGCGTTTGCGGGCAAGAGCCGGCTGGAGCGCCACCGCGCGGTGAACGCGCTTTTGGCCGAGGAGCTGGCGACCGGCGTCCACGCGCTGGCGATCGAGGCCGCGGCGCCCGGCGAGCCGACGCGGTTCTGACACCCGTGCGCCGCCGCGTCCGCCGCCGCGCGAGGGCGCGGATCGCCGTCGGCCTCCTCTTCGCCTCGCTCCTGTCCTTTGCGGCGGGGCTGACGGACGCCGTCGGATTTCTCCTCGCCGGCGACTTCGTCTCCTTCATGAGCGGCAATACGACGCGCTTCGGCATTGCGGCCGGCACCGGCGATCTCGCCCGCGCCGGCCATCTCCTGGCCCTCCTCGCGGCCTTCGTCGCCGGCAACGCGCTCGGCGTCCTCGTGATGCGCGTCGTGCGCGGCTCCCAGCCGGTGCTGCTCGTGGTCGTCGCCGCGCTGACGGCGCTCGGTGCGGCGCTGGGTCCCGGCGACCCGGCGATCGTGCTCCTGGTCTTGGCGATGGGCGCAATCAACGTCGCGCTGGAGGAGGTCGGCGGCCAGTCGCTGGGGCTGACCTATGTCACGGGCGCGCTGTCGCGCCTCGGACGGGGGTTGGCGCGCCGCCTCCTGCGCGAGCCGTCGCCCAGCTGGTGGGTGCAGGTCGTGCCATGGCTCGGAATGGCAGCGGGTGCCGTGGCGGGCGGCGTGGCCGAGGCCGAGCTCGGCCATGCAGCGATCCTCGCCTCGACGCTCGCCTGCGCGGTGCTGGCCGTTCTCGCGCTCTGCATTCCGAAGCGCTGGCGCCGCACCTATCTGGCGCGGCGGCCGGACAAGACCGTCAGGCCGCGAGCTCCTGGTTGAGGAAGTCCCGCACCGCATCCGGCGCGACGTCGCGCGCGACGTAGGCCCGGCCGATGCCGCGCGTCAGGATGAAGGTGAGGGCGCCGCGCGAGACCTTCTTGTCCTGCGCGATCTTGTCCATCAGCGCATCGACGGTGAAACCGTCGCCCGGGATCTCCTGGATGCGGGTCGGCAGGCCGGCGGCCCTGAGATGCGCTTCCGCGCGGCCGGCGTCCTGGCCGGGGCAGAGGCCGAGCCGGACCGAGAAGCGGTGCGCCAGCGCCATGCCGATCGCGACGCCCTCGCCATGGACGAGGCGCGCGGGGTCGTAGCGCACGACCGATTCCAGCGCGTGGCCGAACGTGTGGCCGAGGTTGAGAAGCGCGCGGTCGCCGTCCTCGCGCTCGTCGCCCGCGACCACCGCCGCCTTGGCGCGGCAGCTTGCCGCGACCGCCTCGACACGCGCCGCGCCGCCCGAAAAGATCGCGGCGCGGTTGGCCTCCAGCCATTCGAAGAAGTCCGGCCGGTCGATCAGGCCGTATTTCACGACCTCGGCGTAGCCGGCGCGGAACTCGCGCTCCGACAGCGTGTCGAGAACGTCGGTGTCGGCGAGCACCAGCGCCGGCTGGTGGAAGACGCCGACGAGGTTCTTGCCGCGGGCCGAGTTGATGCCGGTCTTGCCGCCGACGGAGCTGTCGACCTGCGCGAGCAGCGAGGTCGGGACCTGCACGAACTGCATGCCGCGCCGCGCGATGCCGGCGGCAAAGCCCGAGAGGTCGCCGATCACGCCGCCGCCGAGCGCCACCACCGCGTCGCCGCGCTCCAGTCGCTCGGCGAGGATCCGGTCGACGACAGCGATCAGGTGGTCGAAGGACTTCGTGGTCTCGCCGGGCGGCAGCGTGAGAAGCGCGGCGCCGATGCCGGCGCCCTCGAGCGCGGCAAGGAGGCGGTCGGCGTGGAGCGCGGCCACCGTCTCGTCGGAGACGACCAGCGCGCGGGCGCGCGGCAGGGCGGCCGCGATGTGCCGGCCGGCCGACGCCACGAGACCCGGCCCGATCAGGATGTCGTAGCTGCGCGGCCCCAGATCGACGCGCACGCGGGCGGGCTCTGGCGTCTCGGTCATGGATCAGGCCTTGAAATGGGGATGGCGTTCCAGCTGGTCGAGGATCTCGCGCGCCACCGCCTCGCGCTTCACGTTGCGGGTCGGCACGTGGAGGTCGGCCTGCGCGTAGACGGGATAGCGCACGTCCATCAGCGCCTTCAGCGTCGCGCGCGGATCGGGCGTCTGGAGGAGCGGGCGCGTCGGCTTCTTCATCACGCGATCCATCAGGACGTCGAGTTCCGCCTTCAGCCACACGGTGATCGAGCGCTCCGCGAGGAGCCGGCGCGTCCCCTCGTTCATGTAGGCGCCGCCGCCGGTCGCGATGATGCGTGGGCCGTCGTCGAGGAGGCGGGCGACGACGCGCGCCTCGAGCGCCCGGAACTCGGCCTCGCCATAGGTGGCGAAGAGTTCCGAGATCGTCATGCGCGAGGCGTCCTCGATCTCCTGGTCGGTGTCGACGAAGGGCAGATCCAGCATCTGCGCGAGCTTGCGCCCGACCGTTGTCTTGCCCGCCCCCATCAGCCCGACGAGCACCACGGGACGCTGGACGGCGCCCGAGGCTTGGCGGTGCGGGAGGGGCGCGGCGGCCCGGGCGGTCTCGATCATCGGTTCAGGCGGCACAGGAAGCGGCGGGATCGGTCCCGCGTGAGACCAGAAAAGCCCTGTGGCGTCAAGCGAGCGGGGCTCGCGCTCCCGCCCCGGACTTGCCGTCTTCGCCCGCCATGGGAGGCACCTTGGCACTGTCGCTTCGCCCGCGCAGCCTCTAGTGTCCGCCTGCCCACCTCATGAAAGCCATGCCGCCCGATGCCCACCCTGACGCGCCTCCTGACCATCCTCGCGCTCCTCGTGGGCGCGGTCTATGCGGCGATGGCGGCGCTGGTGGCCTTCGTGGAGCCGCAGCCGGTACCGGTGACGGTGAAGGTGCCGATCCCGGCGCTGCAGCCGGCGCCCGTCGTGCCCAACACGCAGACGGGGGTGGCAAAATGAGCCGCGACACCGCCCATCTCGACGCGTTCCTGGAGATGATGGCGGTGGAGCGCGGGGCGTCGCAGAACACGCTCGACGCCTATCGACGCGACCTCGACCATGCCCGCGCGGCGCTGAAGGCCGAGGGCGTGGCCTTGAGCGAGGCGACGACCGAGGCCGTTCGCGCCTACATGGCCGGGCTCGACGCCGGCGGTTTTGCCGCCTCCTCGCGCCAGCGGCGCCTGTCCTCGCTGCGCCAGTTCTTCAAGTTCCTCTATGCCGAGGGCCGCCGCGCCGACGACCCGACGTCGCCGATCGAGGGATCGCGCAAGGCGAAGTCGATCCCGAAGATCCTGTCGGAGGAGGAGGTCGACCGGCTGATCGGCGAGGCGGAGGCGCAGGCCGGCAATCCGGAGCTTCGCGGCACGGCGCTGGCAAGAGCCCGCCGGATGCACGCGCTGGTCGAGATCCTCTATGCCACGGGGCTGCGCGTCTCCGAACTCGTGTCGCTGCCGCGCTCGGTGTTGCGCTCGCGCGCCAGCCTGATCGTGGTGCGCGGCAAGGGCAACAAGGAGCGGCTCGTGCCGATCGGCGAGCGGGCGCGCGACGCGATGGACGCCTTCGCCGCCTCGCTCAAGGATCTACCCGGCGCGGGCGAGGCGTGGCTGTTTCCGGCGCTTTCGGAGAGCGGGCACATGACGCGCCAGGCCTTCGCGCGCGATCTGAAGGACCTGGCGATCCGCGCCGGCATCCGGCCGTCCCGCGTCAGTCCTCACGTCCTGCGCCACGCCTTCGCCAGTCACCTCCTGCAGAACGGCGCCGACCTTCGCGTCGTACAGGAACTCCTCGGCCACGCCGATATCGGCACCACGCAGATCTACACCCATGTGATGGAGGAGCGCCTGATGCGCCTCGTCACCGACCACCACCCCCTGTCGGAGCTCTCGGGGGACTGAAACCGCCCGCTTTCTTGACATTCCCATGTCGGATCGCCAGTTTGCGCGCCGACGCGAACCCCATGGTTCGGCGCGCGGCCGAGCCAGCCGGCCGGCCCCTCGGCCGGCAGGCTCCGGAAACCGCCGCCCGAACCCCGACAGGACGGCGCAAGGCCCGGCTGGATGCACAATTATCTCGACTTCGAAAAGCCCGTCGCCGATCTCGACAGCCAGATCATCGAACTCAAGAAGATCGGCGACACCGAGGGGCGGATCGACGTCTCGGAGGACATCCAGCGCCTCGAGACCCGCTCGACGGAAGCCTTGGCCGATCTCTACCGCAAGCTGACGCCCTGGCAGAAGACGCAGGTCGCCCGCCACCCCGACCGGCCCCACTGCACCGACTATCTCGCCCAGCTCGTGACCGAGTTCACGCCGCTGGCCGGCGACCGCTACTTCGCCGAGGATCACGCGATCATCGCCGGCTTCGGTCGCTTCAAGGGTCGGCCGGTCGCGGTGATCGGCCAGGAGAAGGGCTCCGACACACAGACCCGCCTCAAGCACAATTTCGGCATGGCCCGGCCCGAAGGCTATCGCAAGGCGGTGCGCATCATGGAAATGGCCGAGCGCTTCGGCCTGCCGGTCGTCACGCTGGTCGATACCGCCGGCGCCTATCCCGGCATCGGGGCAGAGGAACGGGGTCAGGCCGAGGCCATCGCCCGCTCAACTCAGGTCTGTCTCGGCCTCTCGGTGCCGCTGGTCTCGCTCATCATCGGCGAGGGCGGATCGGGCGGCGCGATCGCGATCGCGGCGGCCAACCGCGTCCTGATGATGGAGCACGCGATCTATTCGGTGATCTCGCCGGAGGCCGGCGCCTCGATCCTGTGGCGCGACTCGAGCCGCGCCAAGGACGTCGCCCAGGCGATGAAGATCACGGCGCAGGACCTCAAGGGCTTCGGCGTCATCGACGAGATCGTCTCGGAGCCGACGGGCGGCGCTCATCGCTCGCGCGAGCGCGCGATCGAGACGGCCGGCGCGCGCATCGAGGCGGCTCTCGGCGAACTCTCCACGCTGTCGGGCGACGAGCTGAAGCGCCAGCGCCGCGAGAAGTTCCTGGCGATCGGCCGCGAGCTGAAGGTCTGATCGGGACGCCTCGTCAGCCGTCACGCGATCGTTGCCTTCAAACGGTCTTCGATCGGGGTTAGAAGGCCTGTCGCAGGGTTCCGGAGGGGGCCTTGCGCCGAGGGAAAGAATTTTCGGACATTTCCCGCCCGGTCGTTAAGCTTCCGGTAACCGTCCCGGTCCGAAAAGAGGGCAGCGTCCCGAGCCGCGCGATGAGCGCGGCCGGGCGGGGATCGGTTCGAGGGCGCGGGGGAAAAGCCACCGCTCGCCCGCATCGTGGGGATCGGGGAATGACGGCACGACGTCTTGGGACGATGGCGTTTCTGGCGCTCGGTCTCATGGCCCTGTCCGGCTGCCAGCAGGACGACGTGTTCGCCGATCTCGTCGGGCCCAACGCGCCGCTGCCGCCCGCGCTCGTCAAGGTCATCAAGTCCAAGGAGATGGGCGAGAACTCGCCCATCCTCGTGCGCCTCTACAAGGAGGAGTCCGAGCTCGAGGTCTGGAAGCAGAAGACCGACGGGACGTTCGCGCTCCTCAAGACCTATCCGATCTGCGCCTGGTCGGGGCAGCTCGGCCCCAAGCGGAAAGAAGGCGACCGTCAGGCGCCGGAAGGCTTCTACCACCTGACGCCGGGCCTGATGAACCCGACCTCGAAGTATCATCTCGCCTTCGACATGGGCTACCCCAACGCCTACGACCGTGCCAACGAGGCCTCCGGCACCCACCTGATGATCCACGGCTCGTGCAACTCGTCGGGTTGCTACGCCATGGACAACTGGCAGATGGAGGAGCTCTACGCGCTCGCCAACCATGCCTTCCAGGGTGGGCAGAAGTCGATCCAGATCCAGGCGCTGCCCTTCCGGATGACGCCGGAGAACATGGCGCGCCACCAGAATTCGCCGCATGTCGCCTTCTGGAAGATGCTGAAGGAAGGCACGGACCGCTTCGACCTCACCCACAAGCCGGTGGCGGTGGCGGTCTGCGAGAAGCGCTACGTCTTCGACGAGACCCTGACGGACGGCCGCACGCTCGATGCCAACGGCGAGTGCCCGGTGGTGGAGACCCCGGCCGACCTCCTCGCCAAGCGCATGGCCGACGAGGAGATGCAGAAGAAGATCGCCGCCACCATGGCGCCCGAGGACTTCGCGATCACCACGGCCTCGACCTACAAGACCGGCACGCCGATCTCCGCCGAGGCCTACGCCGCCGAGCAGCATCGCCGGCAGGGCTTTGATCGCGACGGCAAGCCGATCCAGACCGCGCGCTCCTCGATGTTCAAGAACCTCCTGCAGAAGAAGCCGGCGCTGTCGGGCGGGAGCGACTGAGCGGGTTCGCGCCCGTCTCCGACGCCGCGCGTTCTCCGCTTCGCCGATCCACAGAGCCCGATATCGGGGCGGCGCTTCGCCGCGATGAACGCATTGCTCTTGGCAGCAAGGCCAGCCTGAAGCTCCCTGAGCCCGACGCGGATCACACGCTTGGTGCGGCGCTGACGCATCGCCGCTTTCCGTTCGTTCCCCGACCGACATCAGAACGCGCCACGTGCGAGCGGCATCCGCGCCAGCAGCCGACGCGACAGACGCGCCCGACCGGAGCGCCGATCGCAGACCGCTTCCGGACTTGTGCGGTGAACACTCGCGCGGACGGAGCCTCGGCCCCATCGGGTGTCCGCCACGAAAAAGGCCGGCTCGAAAGCCGGCCTTTTCACGGAGTTCGCCTCAGGCGATCTGCGCGTAGGCGCCGTGGCAGTGCTTGAACTTCTTGCCGGAGCCGCAGGGGCAGGGCTCGTTGCGCGAGACCTCGCCCCAGGTCTCCGGGCGCTCGGGATCGCGCTGCAGGCGGTCGGCGCCCGGCGGGTTGAAGTCGGCGGTGAGGCGCGCGGCACCGCGGCCGAACTCGTCCTCGCCGGTGGTTGCGTCGATATGATGCGCTTCCATGTCGGGCAGGACGGGCGCGTCGGTCTCGGGACGCACGAGTTCGACGCGCATCAGCTGCTGCGTGACGCGCTCGCGCAGCTGGTCCAGCATCACCTGGAAGAGCTCGAAGGCTTCCGACTTGTACTCGTTCAACGGGTCGCGCTGCGCATAGCCGCGGAAGCCGACCGCCGAGCGCAGGTGGTCGAGGTTGACGAGGTGCTCGCGCCACAGGGCGTCGATCGTCTGGAGAACGACCGAGCGCTCGATGTAGCGCATGATGTCGCCGCCGAACCGCTCCTCGCGATCGGCCGCCGCCTTGTCGACCGCCTCGAAGATGCGCTTCTTCACGTCCTGGTCGTCGATCCCTTCCTCGTCCGCCCAGGCGGCGATGGGCAGGTCGAGGTTCAGGAATTCGCGGATCTCCTCCGTGAGTTCGGCCGTCTCCCACTGCTCGGGATACGCGTTCTCGGGCATGCGCTTGGCGACCAGCGTGTCGATCAGCTCGTGGCGCATGTCGGTGACGGTCTCGTGGAGCGACCCGGCGTCCATCAGCTCGAGCCGCTGCTCGAAGATGACCTTGCGCTGGTCGTTCATCACGTCGTCGTACTTCAGGAGGTTCTTGCGAATGTCGAAGTTGCGCGCCTCAACCTTCTTCTGCGCCTTTTCCAGCGCCTTGTTGATCCAGGGATGGACGATCGCCTCGTCCTCCTTGAGGCCAAGGCGCGTCAGCATCGTGTCCATGCGCTCGGACCCGAAGATGCGCATCAGGTCGTCCTGGAGCGACAGGTAGAACTTCGAGCGGCCGGGATCGCCCTGGCGGCCCGAGCGGCCGCGCAGCTGGTTGTCGATGCGGCGCGATTCGTGGCGTTCGGTGGCCAGCACGTAGAGGCCGCCGGCGGCGAGCGCCTCGCCCTTCAGGCGCTGGATGTCGGCCTTCAGAGCCGTGATCGCGGCCTCGCGCTCGGGGCCTTCCGACACCTCGGCGAGCTCGCGATCGATGCGCATGTCGAGATTGCCGCCGAGCTGGATGTCGGTGCCGCGGCCGGCCATGTTGGTGGCGATCGTCACCGCGCCGGGCACGCCCGCCTGCGCGACGATATAGGCTTCCTGCTCGTGGTAGCGTGCGTTCAGCACCTGGAAGTCCTTGAGGCCCTCCTTGCGCAGCCGCTCCGCCAGCATCTCGGACTTCTCGATCGAGGTCGTGCCGACGAGGATCGGCTGGCGCCGCTCGGCCGCCGCCTTGATCTCCTTGGCGATGGCGCGGAACTTCTCCTCCGCCGTCCGGTAGACCTCGTCGTCCTCGTCGATGCGCACGACGGGCAGGTTGGTCGGGATTTCGACGACGTCGAGGCCGTAGATGTCGGCGAACTCGGCCGCTTCCGTCGCCGCCGTGCCGGTCATGCCGGCGAGGCGGTTGTACATGCGGAAGTAGTTCTGGAAGGTGATCGAGGCGAGCGTCTGGTTCTCGGGCTGGACCGTGACGCCTTCCTTGGCTTCGAGCGCCTGGTGCAGGCCTTCCGAGAAGCGGCGGCCCGGCATCATGCGGCCGGTGAACTCGTCGATGATGACGATCTCGTCGCCGCGGACGATGTAGTCCTTGTCGCGCTGGAAGAGCTTGTGGGCCTTCAGCGCGTTGTTGACGTGGTGGACGATCGTGACGTTCTCGATGTCGTAGAGCGAGGGGCCGTGCAGGTGCCCGGCCGCCTCCAGCATGCGCTCCAGCTTCTCGGTGCCGTCCTCGGTGAAGGACACCTGTCGCTGCTTCTCGTCGACCTCGTAGTCCTCAGGGCTCAGCTGCGGGATGAAGCTGTCGATCGTGCGGTAAAGGTCGGAGCGGTCGTCGAGGGGGCCCGAGATGATGAGCGGCGTGCGCGCCTCGTCGATCAGGATCGAGTCCACCTCGTCGACCAGCGCGTAGAAGTGCCCGCGCTGGACCATCTGTCCGCGCTCGTACTTCATGTTGTCGCGCAGGTAGTCGAAGCCGAGTTCGTTGTTGGTGGCGTAGGTGATGTCGCAAGCATAGGCCGCGCGGCGCTCGTCGTCGTTCATGCCATGCACGATGACGCCGACCGACAGGCCGAGGAAGTTGTAGACGCGGCCCATCTGGCCAGAGTCGCGCGTCGCCAGGTAGTCGTTCACGGTGACGACGTGGACGCCCTTGCCCTCCAGCGCCTTAAGGTAGACCGGCAGCGTGCCGACCAGCGTCTTGCCCTCGCCCGTGCGCATCTCGGCGATGGCGCCGCCCGCCAGCACCATGCCGCCGATCATCTGCACGTCGAAATGGCGAAGCCCGAGCGCGCGCTTCGACGCCTCGCGGACCGTCGCAAAGGCGGGCACCAGAAGGTCGTCGGTGGTCTTGCCGGCAGCGATCTGGGCACGGAACTCGTCGGTCCGGGCACGGAGCTGGTCGTCGGACAGCTGGGCGAGCTCGGCCTCCAGCGCGTTGATCGACTTGACCGTGGGCTCGAACTTGCGGACGCGGCGCGAGTTGGAGGACCCCAGCAGCTTGCGGGCCAGACCGCCGAAACTCACCATCCGAAACGTCCTTCCAGGAAACAAGATTGTCGCGGGCGCGATCCGCCTCGCGGGGTCCGCCGCCGGGGATCGTCGCCGATCCGCAAGCCCGCGCTCCGGGACGCGGCGGCTGGACTTTCAGAACGTGGGAGAGATAAGAGGGCCCCCGGAGGAAGTCAACGCCGGCCCCAGCGCGGGCGTGCGGCCCTCAAAACACCGCAAAGTCGGCTCTTTGCCAGTCCTCGGGAGCCGCCTTGCGCACCCGCCCGGCCGGGCGAGGACGCCCGGCGCTCCCCCTTTGTTTCGTCGTCGTCGGGAAGGCTTCCGCTTCATGCTCACCTCGCTCCGCTCGCGGCTCGCCGCCTCCGGCCTGATCCTGGCCTCGCTCGCCGTCGGCGCCCATGCCCAGGACGCGCCGACGTCCGCGCCGGCAGCGCCCGCCGCTGCGCCCGCGCCCGCCCCGGTGCCGCCGGAGACGGTGCTGGTGACGGTCGGCAACGCCAAGATCACGCAGGCCGATCTCGAGGCCGCCAGCGCCGACCTCGGCCAACAGTTCGCCCAGCTTCCGCCCGAGCAGCGTCGTCTCGCGACGCTGGCCGCCCTCGTCGACATCAAGGCGCTGGCCCAGAAGGCCGAGGCCGAGAAGCTCGGCGACGACGCCGAGACGGCGCGCCGCATCGCCTTCCTGCGCGAGCGCGCGCTGCACAACGCCTATTTCGAGAAGCACGGCATCTCCGCCATCACCGACGCCGAGGTGCGCGCGCGCTACGACAAGGAAGTCGCCGCGATCAAGCCGGTCGAGGAGGTGCACGCCAAGCACATCCTCGTCCCCACCAAGGAAGAAGCCGAGGCCGCGATCAAGGAACTCGACGCCGGCAAGGACTTCGATGCGCTCGCCGCCGAGAAGTCGACCGGCCCGACCGGGCCTCAAGGGGGCGACCTCGGCTTCTTCGGACCCGGCCAGATGGTGCCGGCCTTCGAGACCGCAGCCTACGCGCTGCAGCCGGGCACCTATACCAAGGAGCCGGTGCAGACGCAGTTCGGCTGGCACGTCATCAAGGTGATCGAGAAGCGTCCGCAGCAGCCGCCGGCCTTCGAGCAGGTCGCCGACCAGGTGCGCCAGGTCGTGATGCGCGAGAAGTATGTCGAGCTCGTCCAGGCCGCCCGCGCCGACGAGGCCGTGACCTACGACGACCCGGCCCTGAAGTCGCAGATGGACACGATGGAAAAGGCCATGTCGGGTGCCGCCGAGGATCCGGAGGCCGCGGCCGACGAAGCCGAGACGGACGCCGCGCCGGCCCCGGCGCAGTAACCGGCCGCGCGAACATCGAACCGTCGAGACGGGGCGCCGGAGCCGATCCGGCGCCCCTTTTTCGTGCGCCCGTCCGGCCGCGTCGCCGAAATGTCGCTTGCCGCTCACCCGCGGCTTGGGGCACAGGGAGGCGAACCGCTCCAGTTCCCCCGGCCGAAGGGTTGCGCCATGTCCCATCCCGTTTCCCCGCTCGCCCCCCGCTCCGTGCCGGACATGCCCGCCGTCGCGGGCGTGTCGATCGCGACGGGCGCCGCCGGCATCAAGTACAAGGGCCGCACCGACGTCCTCACGATGACCTTCGCGGAAGGCACCGCGGTGGCGGGCGTGCTCACCACCTCGCGCTGCCCCTCGGCCCCGGTGGACCATTGCCGTGCGAGCCTGAAGGGCGGGCGGGCCCGCGCGCTCGTCGTCAATTCCGGCAACGCCAACGCCTTCACCGGCCGCAAGGGCGTCGCCACCACGGATGCGACCGCACGGGCCGCCGCCGAGGCGGTCGGCTGCTCGCCGTCGGAAGTGTTCCTCGCCTCGACCGGCGTCATCGGCGAGCCGCTCGACGCCGCCAAGATCACGCCGCTCCTCGCCGGCCTCTTCTCGCAAGGGAAGGGCGCGCGCTGGCGCGAGGCCGCCGATGCGATCATGACCACCGACACCTATGCCAAGGTCGCGACGCGCGAGGTCGCGCTCGGGGACAAGACCGTGCGCCTCAACGGCATCGCCAAGGGTGCGGGCATGATCGCGCCCGACATGGCGACGATGCTCTCGTTCCTTGCCACCGACGCGGCCATCGCGCCGGGCGTCCTGCAGGCGCTGCTGGCAGACGCGGTCGGCCCGACCTTCAACTCGGTGACGGTCGACAGCGACACCTCGACCTCCGACACGCTGCTTCTGTTCGCGACGGGCGCCGCCGGCAACGCGGAGGTCGCGGACGCCGGCGACACGCGGCTCGGCCCCTTCCGCGAGGCGCTGGCCGCCGTCCTTCTCGATCTCGCGCGGCAGGTCGCGCGCGACGGCGAGGGCGCCCGCAAGGAGATCATCGTGACGGTGGAGGGGGCGGTCGATGACCGCTCCGCCAAGCGCATCGCGCTCTCGATCGCCAATTCGCCGCTGGTGAAGACCGCGGTCGCGGGCGAGGACGCCAACTGGGGCCGCGTCGTGATGGCGGTCGGCAAGGCGGGCGAGCCGGCCGAGCGCGATCGCCTCGCGATCTCGTTCGGCGACGTGCGCGTGGCGGTCGACGGCGAGCGTGACCCGGCCTACTCGGAGGCGGAGGCCTCGGCCGCGATGAAGCGGGACGAGATCCGGATCGGCGTCCAGCTCGGCCTCGGGAGCGGGCGCTGGACGGTCTACACCTGCGACCTCACCAAGGAATACGTCGCGATCAATGGCGACTACCGGAGCTGATCGCGTGCCGCGGCTGACCGTGGTCCGCCGGCTGGAGGCGGCGGGCTTCCGCGCCTGGCCGGCCAGCTCGACCTTCTACGACGGCACCTGGGCGGTGCGGGTGACCACGAGCTTCCCGGCCAAGCGGCTGAACTCGGTGAACCCGCTCGATCCCGCCGACGACGCCGAGATCGAGGCGCGCATCGAGCGGGCCGAGGCGCGCTTCGCTGCGGTCGGCCGGCCGCTGGTGTTTCGCCAGTCGCCGCTCGCCCCGCCGCGCCTCATCCGCCATCTCGACGAGGCCGGCTGGTCGAGCTTCGGCGAATCGATCGTCTACACCGCCGATCTCGCCAGCCTCGACCTCGCCGAGGCGATCGACCGGATTCCGCTGCAGGACGCGCGGCGCTACCTCGAGGCCTCGCTCGCCGTCCATCGCCGGCCGCCGGCGTTGCGCGAGGGGCTGGAGGCGGTGCTGGCCTCGATCCGCCCGCCCGCCGCCTATTTCGTGCGCGAGAACGACGAGGGCCGGCCGATCGCCGTGGCGCTCGCGATCTCCGACAACGACCTTGCCGGCATCCTCGACGTCGCGGTGGACAGCGGCTACCGCCGCCAGGGCATCGGCATCGATCTCGTCGCGACCGCGCTGCGCCACACCGCCCACAAGGGCGCGCGCACCGGCTGGCTGCAGGTCGAGGCCGAGAACGCCGCCGGCCGCGCCCTCTATGCCCGCCTCGGCTTCACGGAAGCCTATCGCTACGTCTACCGCGCCCCGCCGGGCATCATCGTCTGACGGGAGCCCTGTCCATGCCGACGCCTCGTCTCCTCCTCGTCGCGGCCTGCGCGCTGCTCGACGCCGACAACCGCATCCTTCTCGCCCAGCGGCCGCCCGGCAAGTCGCTCGCCGGCCTGTGGGAGTTTCCCGGCGGCAAGGTGGAGGCTGGCGAGACGCCGGAGGAAACGCTGATCCGCGAGCTTCGCGAGGAGATCGGCGTCGAGACCAAGGCGGACTGCCTCGCCCCGCTCACCTTCGCCAGCCATACCTATGACGGTTTCCATCTCCTGATGCCGCTCTATGTCTGCCGGCGCTACGAGGGCATTCCACGGTCGATGGAGGGGCAGGCTCTGAAGTGGGTGCGGGCTTCGGCCCTGCGCGACCATCCGATGCCCCCGGCCGACCTGCCGCTGATCCCGTTCCTCACCGATCTCCTCGCCTGAAGCGAAAAAACATGGGGGAGGCCCCCGCGTTAAGCATGCCGCTTAAACCGGTCTTCACGGTGCGCGGCGATGATCCCATCGGTCTGGCGCAGGGCGCGCCGGACGGGACCGGAGCCGGATCGCATGCGCAAGAAGCCCCACCGATCGCCACGTCGCCCCGGAGTCGCCGGCGCCCTTCTGCGTGCCGCCCTTCTCGTCGCTCCGCTCGCCGGTGCCATCGCCTTCGGGATCGCGCCGCGCGGCAGCGACCGACTGGTCGCGGCCAACGGCTCGGAAGGCATCGACACGATGACCACGGGTTCGGTGTCCGCTTCGCGCTTCACCTTCGCGGTCGGAGCCGGCCCGGTCGGCGGCTGCCTTCGGGTCGGCGACGGGCGGCCGGGGGGCGCATGCTGAAGCGCTTTCCCACGTCGCGCCGCTTTCTCGCCGACCATTCGGGCGCCACCGCCATCGAATACGGCCTGATCATCGCCCTCGTCGGGCTCGCGCTCCTGGTCGGCCTCGGCAATACGAACGACAGCGTCAGCGCGATGTTCAACGACCTGATGGAAAAGGTCACCGAAGTCCTCCAGCGCAAGTCCTGACGGATCGTCAGCTCTTCGGTCGCAACGCCTCCGCCAGGCTGTGCGTCGCGCTGCCGGGCTTCAGTGGCTTCTGCTGGCTCTCGTGCGGCTTCCAGCCGGAGAGGTAGACGACGTCGAAGGTCGCGCGCAGGCGACCGTCCGGGTCCGCGAAGCGCTCGGCATAGATTTGCGCTGCCCGGAAGAACAGCTGCCGCCCCACCGGGCGGCGCGCGCGGGCATGCAGCATGTTGCTCATGCCCATGTCGCGCAGGTCGCGCATCAGCTCGAACATCGAGGCGTAGCGCACCGTCAGCCGGTCCTGGTCGATGACCGGCAGCGCGAAGCCGGCGCGCTGGAGGAGGCCGCCCGCCTCGCGCAGGTCCGCGAACGGCGCGACGCGCGGGCTGGCGCCGCCCGCGATCTCGGCCTCTGCCGCCAGAAGCGAGGCGCGCAGCTCGTTCAGCGTCTCGCCGCCCAGGAGCGCGGC
Source organism: Aureimonas phyllosphaerae (assembly GCF_047943035.1). Classification (NCBI taxonomy): domain Bacteria; kingdom Pseudomonadati; phylum Pseudomonadota; class Alphaproteobacteria; order Hyphomicrobiales; family Aurantimonadaceae; genus Aureimonas; species Aureimonas phyllosphaerae. The sequence goes on from NZ_CP181348.1 coordinate 1,137,670, forward strand.
AAGGAACAACCCGTCCGGGCGAAGCGCCCGGCGGATCTGCACCAGAACGCCCGGCGTGTCGTTGGTCAGGTGCAGCGAGAGCGGCGACAGGACGAGATCGACGCTCTCGTCGCGCAGGGGCAACGCCTCCTCGTCCGCGACGACCCCTTCGCCGGGGCCGAGGAAACGCGCGTCGCGCTCGATGCGCAGCAAGCGCTCGACCTGGCCGCCTTCGCCAAGCCGCGCGGCCAGCGCCCCCGTGTGTCCGGCGAGTTCCACGCCCACCGCGAACTGGCGCTGGACGAGCGACAGGCGCTCGGCAAGCTCGTCCGCCACCGCGTCGAGCAGGAACGAGGCGCCCGGTGCCGCGCGTGCCACCGCGCGCACGCGGCGCCGGTCGATCAGCGCACGGTCGAAGGGGGCGTTGGCGGTCATTGTCGGGCTCCAGGTCTCGAAGCGGGGCAAGGGGCTTGTGGCCGGCTCGCCGGGGAGTATCGTCGGTGGCGGCGCATGGGAAGCGCCGGAGGAGAAGACGGGGTGGGGGCGATGGGCATGGATCTCGTCTGGCGCGGCCTGTCCCGTGTCGCAGGGCCGATCGGTCGGCTCATCTATCCGCCGGTCTGCGCCGGTTGCGGCGCCGCGCTCGCACGGGCGCCGGCCGTCTGCTCGCAGTGCTGGCGTTCGCTGCGCTTCATCGAGCGTCCCTATTGCGAGGTGCTGGGCCTTCCCTTCTCCTACGATCTCGGACGCGGCTTCCTGTCGGCGGAAGCGATCGCCGACCCGCCGGTATTCGCGCGTCTGCGGGCCGCCCTCGTCTACGAGACGCTCGCCGCGCGCATGGTCGCATCGTTGAAATACGCCGACCGGGCCGATCTCGTTCCGCTGATGGCGGCCTGGATGCGACGGGCCGGCCAGGAGGCGATCGCCGCCAGCGACCTCGTGGTGCCGGTGCCGCTCCATGCGCGGCGTCTGATGCGCCGGCGCTTCAACCAGTCCGCCGAGCTCGCCCGCGCAATCGCCCGCGCCGAGCGTCTCGCCTATGCGCCGATGAGCCTTCGGCGGCGGCGTGCGACGCGCAGCCAGGTCGGCCTCGGGCCGGACGAGCGGCGCGAGAACGTGCGCGGCGCCTTCGAGGTACCCGCCGCCCAGAGCGCCACCGTGCGCGGGCGGCGCGTCCTTCTCGTCGACGACGTCTACACGACCGGCGCGACGGTCTCGGCGGCAACGCTCGCGCTGAAGCGCGCGGGCGCCGCCGAGGTCAGCGTCCTCGTCTTCGCCAGGGTTGCGGCCGGCGGCGGATGACCGCATATCAGCGCGTCGCCTGAAGTTTCGAGGACGCCATGCCCCCCGTCACCATCTATACCCGACAGTTCTGCGGCTACTGCGCGCGCGCCAAGGATCTCCTGACCCGCAAGGGCGTCGCATTCGAGGAGAAGGACGCGACCGTCGAGCCGTCCTACCGGCAGGAGATGATGAGCCGCGCCCCCGGCAGCTCGACCTTCCCGCAGATCTTCATCGGCGACCGGCACGTCGGCGGCTGCGACGATCTCCACGCGCTGGACCGGGCCGGCAAGCTCGATCCGATGCTGGCCGGCTGAGGACCGAGGCGATGACGACGTTCAAGGCCGCCGTGGTGCAGATGCGCTCCGGCGAGGATCCCGCCCGCAACATCGAGGCTATGGAGGCGCTGGTCGCGGACGCTGCGGCGCGCGGTGCGCAGTTCGTGCAGACGCCGGAGATGACCGGCATCCTCTGCCGCGACCGCGAGCGGTTCCGCTCGCACCTGAAGCCCACGGACAGCGATCCGGTGGTCGCCGCCGCCAGAGCGCTGGCGCGCCGGCATGGCATCGTCCTCCATCTCGGCTCGACGGCGGTCGACGCCGGCGACGGGATGGCGGCCAACCGCGCCTTCCTGTTCGGGCCGGACGGCGGGACGATCGAGACCTACGACAAGATCCACATGTTCGACGTCGACCTCGACGGCGGCGAAAGCTGGCGCGAGTCGGCGACCTACCTGCCGGGCACCCGCTCGGGGCTCGCCGACGTGCGCTTTGCGGACGGCACGGCGCGGATCGGCTTTGCGGTCTGCTACGACATGCGCTTTCCCGAGCTCTTCCGGGCCGAGGCGCTGGCCGGTGCCGAGGTACTGACGGCGCCCGCCGCCTTCACGCGCCAGACCGGCGAGGCGCACTGGCACGTCCTCCTGCGTGCCCGCGCGATCGAGAACAACTGCTTCATGATCGCCGCCGCGCAAGGTGGGCGCCACGAGGACGGGCGCGAGACCTTCGGCCACTCGCTGATCTCGGACCCCTGGGGCCGGATCATTGCCGAGGTGAAGGGCGACGAGCCGGGCGTGGCGCTGGCGACGGTGGACACCGAACTCGTCGGCAGCGTGCGCGCCAAGATCCCCAACCTCAAGAACCGCCGGCCCTTCGAGGCGCCGGCGGTGCGCGCGACCGCAGAGGCATGATCCGCTACGCCCTTCGCTGCCGGGACTGCGGCCACGGTTTCGACGGCTGGTTCCGCTCCTCCGCCGATTTCGAGGCACAGGGATCGCGCGGGCTGCTCGCCTGCCCGGTCTGCGAGGGGCACGGCGTCGAGAAGGCGCTGATGAGCCCGGCCGTCGCGGCGGCGCCCGAGCCGGGTCGCATACCGGGCCACCGGCCGGGCGGCGCGGTGACGAGCGCACCCATTGGCGAGGCGGCCGAGCTTTACCGCCAGCTTCAGGAGATGGCCCGCAAGGTCCGCGCCGAGGGCCATTATGTCGGCGCGGGCTTTGCGGAAGAAGCCCGGCGCATCCACTACGGCGAGGCGGAAGGCCGGCAGATCTACGGCGAGGCGAGCGGGCAGGAGGTGCGCGGCCTCCTCGAGGAAGGCATCGCCGCGCTGCCCTTGCCGCCACTCCCCGAAGACAAGAACTGAACCGACGGACCGACCGACATGGCCAAGACCTTCGCCAAGGCGCCGAGCCCCTGCGTCTCCGTCTGCAAGTTCAAGATCGAGGGGCAGTGCATCGCCTGCCGGATGACCAAGCCCGAGAAGAAGCGGTTCAAGCGGCTGGAGGGCAAGGGCGAGAAGCGCGCCTTCCTCGCCATGCTGCGCGAGCGGCTGCAGGCGGCGGGCCGCTACGCCTACTGGTCGCGCATGTATCGCCGCCGCTGCGAGAAGAAGGGACGGCCCTGTCCGCTCGACAAGCTGGAAGCCGACCTCGACACGGGGGCCGAGGCTGCCTAACTCCAGGGTCCCGGACCCCGAGGACCTCTCCATGAGCGTATCGCCAGCCTGGGCGGATGCCCCGAGCCCCTGCGTCGACGTGTGCAAGTACAAGCGCGCGGGGCGCTGCGTCGGCTGCATGATGACCAAGATGGAGAAGGACTCCTTCCCCCATTCGGGGAGCGCCGAGCGCAAGCGCGCCTTCTTCGAGGCGCTGCTCGAGCGCCTGCGCGCCGAGCACAAGAACCCCGCCTTCTGGGCGATCGCCTATCGTCGCAAGTGCAGCCAGGAAGGCGTGCCCTGTCCGCTCGACGAGGAGGACGGCGACCTCTGACCCCATACGAAAAAGACCCGCCGGATCGCTCCGGCGGGTCTTTTTATCGAAGAGTCGATCGCTCAGGCGGCGGTCGACTTGAGGTGGGCGCGCAGCATCCAGGCGAACTTGTCGTGCTTCTCGATGCGGCCGGTCGCCATGTCGTTGGTCGCCCAGTCGCCGTGCTCCTCGGCGACCTGCGCCAGCGAGGACAGCGTCGAGGACAGCGTCTCCTGATCCTTCATCAGGACCTCGATCATCGTCTTGGCGTCGGTGCGACCGTCATGCTCCTCGACGGCGCTGCGCTCGAGATAGACCGAGAAGCGGCCTTCGGCATGGGCGTCGAACGCCTTGATGCGCTCGGCCAGAAGGTCCTGCGCCTCGAAGTGATCCTCATAGATCTCCTGGAACAGCTCGTGCAGCGAGCCGAAGCTCATGCCGGTGACGTTCCAGTGGAAGTTCTGCGCCTTGAGCGTCTCGATGGCGGTCTCGGCGAGCGCCTGCGTCAGGCCGTTGACGATCTCTTCCTTGGCGCTCGGTTCGATCTTGGCGGCAACCAGACCCATGATGCTTCTCCTGAGGTTTGCGGTTTCAACGCGTGGGCTTGCCCACGGGTTGCGAGGGCGAATTGGAATGGTTCCAAACTAGACGCGATGGCGACCCGTTTCAAGCCTTCTTTGAATCATTCTAAACTAGCAAGTGGGCGACGCGGGTGTGCGTCTCCCTGTGGGGCACGCCGGAGCGGATGCGCGATCGGGCGCTGCCGCAGGAAGAAACAGGAAGAGGCGGGATGAAGCGCATCCCGAAAAGGCCGACCGTATGGACGGGGTCGGCCGGGGCGCATCGGTCAGGCGGCGTCTAGCGCGCGGACCATGGCCGCGGACAGGAAGCGCATCCAGCGCCGCGCCGATGGGGCGACGCGCCAGGCGACGAGGGCGCCCGCCGCCGCGTCCTGCCCGTCGCGGCAGGCGGCAACGAGGCGCAGGAGCCAGGACTCGTCGTCGCTGACCGACACGGCGCTGGGGCGATAGATCACCATCTCCGACGACGCCCGCTCGGACAGGCCGCGGAAGAACACGGTGGCGAGGCGGTCGAGCGAGGCGGTCGGCTGGCCGGCGAGGATGTAGCAGGCGCGTTCGAGGTCGGCGCGCGGGGCGAGCTGCGAGCGCAGCGCGAGCCAGCGCAGGCGCTCAAGGTCCAGCCGCTGATCGTCCGTCAGGGTGCGGGCGACATGGATGCGCTCGGCGGTCGGGCAGCGCGGAAAGGCGACGACCCGGCGATCCTCGTCGGAGGGAAGGGCAAGCCGCGCGAGGGATGCTGACATCGAGAATTCCCGGCCTTCGCCGCGCCCGGAGGCCCGGCAACCTTAAACCTGACTTTCAACGGAAGCATTCCCTACCAGATCGCCGTCGCGACCGGAAGAGGGGGTCGGTTCCGCTTCAGGGTCGGCGGTAGAGGACCATATAGTTGACGTCCATGTCGCGCGAGCGGCGCCAGGCGTCGGCCAGCGGGTGGTAGACGACGCCGGTCTGGTCGATCCGCGTGAAGCCTTCCGCGCCGAGCGGCGCGTCGATCTCGCCGGGGCGGACGAGCTTGGCATATTCGTGCGTGCCCTTGGGCAGCCAGCCGAGAACGTATTCCGCACCGACGATGGCGAAGGTCAGCGCCTTCATCGTGCGGTTGATCGTGGCGACGAAGATCAGCCCGCCCGGCTTCACCATGCGCGCGGCCGAGGTGAGGAAGTAGTTCACGTCCGAGACGTGCTCGACGACCTCGAGCGCCAGCACGACGTCGAAGCGCTCGCCGGCCGCTTCCAGCGCTTCCGCGGTCTCGGCGCGGTAGTCCACCGCAACGCCGCTTTCCGCCGCGTGGAGACGCGCCACCTCGATGTTGGTAACTGAGGCGTCGGCGCCCACGACCTCGGCGCCGAGGCGCGCGAGCGGCTCGGAGATCAGGCCGCCGCCGCAGCCGATATCGAGCATGCGCAGGCCCTCGAAGGGCTTCAGCGAATGGAGGTCCCGTCCAAAGTTGAGGCCGACCTGCTCGCGGATATAGGCGAGACGCACCGGGTTGAACTTGTGCAGCGGCTTGAACTTGCCGCGCGGGTTCCACCATTCGGCGGCGAGCTTCGAGAAGCGCTCGACCTCGCCGGCGTCGATCGTGGTCTGCCGTGCCTCGGTCATGATGCTCATCCGTTGTCCGAAAAAACGCGTTGGCCGGGCATGTTCCGCCCGGCGGCGGGAAGTCAAGCGCGACAGGGTGGCCCGCCTCGCCTTGCGCTCCACCACCGCTTCGGCTAACCGAGGCCGCTCGCCGTGCCGATCGGGGACCGGCATCGAAGCGGGCGCTCGTGTTCCCTCCTGAATGGACGGGCACGCCCGCAGAGCGAACGGCGGGCGGCCCGCTCGACATCGGTCTGAAGTCATGGCGCGTCTCGTTCTCAAATTCGGCGGCACCTCCGTCGCCGACATCGACCGGATCCGGAACGTCGCGCGCCACGTCAAACGCGAGGTGGACGCCGGCCATCAGGTGGCCGTGGTCGTCTCGGCGATGTCGGGCAAGACCAACGAACTCGTCGGCTGGTGCACGCAGGCCTCCGCCATGCACGACGCGCGCGAGTACGACGCGGTGGTGGCCTCCGGCGAGCAGGTGACGGCGGGTCTCCTCGCCATCACGCTCCAGCAGATGGGCATCAACGCCCGCTCCTGGCAGGGCTGGCAGATCCCGATCCGCACCGACGGCGCCCACGCTTCGGCGCGCATCCAGGAGATCGACGGCTCCGAGATCGTGCGCCGCTTCGGTGAGGGGCAGGTCGCCGTGATCGCCGGCTTCCAGGGTCTGGCGCCCGACAACCGCATCGCGACCCTCGGGCGCGGCGGATCCGACACGTCGGCCGTGGCGGTCGCCGCAGCGCTGAAAGCCGACCGCTGCGACATCTATACCGACGTCGACGGCGTCTACACCACCGACCCCCGCATCGAGCCCAAGGCCCGGCGCATGGCCCGCGTCTCCTTCGAGGAGATGCTCGAGATGGCCTCGCTCGGCGCCAAGGTGCTGCAGGTGCGCTCGGTCGAGCTCGCCATGGTCCACAAGGTGCGCACCTTCGTGCGGTCCTCCTTCGAGGACCCCGACGCGCCGGGCATGGGCGACTTCCTGAACCCTCCGGGGACCCTTATTTGCGACGAGGATGAAATCGTGGAACAGCAGGTCGTCACCGGCATCGCCTACGCCAAGGACGAGGCGCAGATCTCGCTGCGCCGCGTCGAGGACCAGCCGGGCGTGGCCGCCGCCATCTTCGGGCCGCTGGCCGATGCCGGCGTCAACGTCGACATGATCGTGCAGAACGTCTCGGAAGACGGCACGCGCACCGACATGACCTTCACCGTGCCGGCCGGCGACCTCGCCAAGGCGACGCAGGTGATCGAGGGCGCGAAGGCCGAGATGCGCTTCGACGTCGTCCAGTCCGAGCGCGGCCTCACCAAGGTCTCGGTGATCGGCATCGGCATGCGCTCGCACACCGGCGTCGCCGCCACGGCCTTCAAGGCGCTCGCGGGACGTGGCATCAACATCCGCGCCATCACCACCTCGGAGATCAAGATCTCGATCCTGATCGACGGCGAGTATACCGAACTGGCGGTGCGCACCTTGCATTCCGTCTACGGTCTCGACAAAGCTTGAGCCGGCGGCGCCGCAGGGGCGCCCGAATCTCCTCCGGCCCGATCGAACCCTTGGGCCGGGACCGACCGCAGACCGACGGAAGACGTGCCTGATGCGAAGCGACTCCTCGGGACCGCGCATCCTTCTGCGCCGGATCAGGGAACTCATGGCCGAACCGCTCGAGGCGCAGGCGCGCCTCGACGAGATCGTGCGCCAGATCGCCGCCAACATGGTGGCCGAGGTCTGCTCCCTCTATGTGCTGCGCGCCGACGGCATCCTCGAGCTCTATGCGACGCAGGGGTTGAACCCCGGCTCGGTGCACCTGGCCCAGCTTCGGCTCGGCGAAGGGCTGGTCGGCACGATTGCCGCCACGGCCCGTGCGCTCAACCTCCAGGACGCGCAGAAGCACCCGGCCTTCACCTATCTGCCGGAGACGGGCGAGGAGATCTTCTACTCCTTCATGGGCGTGCCGATCCTGCGCGCGGGCCGCACGCTCGGCGTGCTGGTCGTCCAGAACAAGGAAAAGCGCATCTATCGCGACGAGGAGACCGAGGCGCTTGAGACGGTCGCCATGGTGGTCGCCGAGATGATCGCCGCCGGCAGCCTCGAGGGCCTGTCGCGGCCCGGCGTCGTCCTCGACCTGTCGCGCCCTGTCCACTTCGAGGGTCTGGCGCTCGCCGACGGGATCGGGCTCGGCCACGTCATCCTCCACGAGCCGCGCGTCGTCGTCACCAACCTCTTCAACGAGGACGCCGAGGCCGAGGTCGCGCGCCTCGAGAGGGCCGTGTCCTCGCTGCGGATCTCGATCGAGGACATGCTCCAGCGCCGCGACATGGCGGCCGAGGGCGAGCACCGCGCTGTGCTCGAAGCCTATCGCATGTTCGCGCACGACCGCGGCTGGGTGCGCCGGCTGGAGGAGGCCGTGCGCAACGGCCTGACCGCCGAGGCGTCGGTCGAGAAGGTGCAGAACGACATGCGCGCGCGCATGATGCACGCCTCCGACCCGTTCCTGCGCGAGCGGCTGCACGATTTCGACGATCTCGCCAACCGCCTCCTTCGCCAGCTGATGGGCCGGGACGGCGACATGTTCGGCGATGGCGTCGCGGGCGACGTCGTGATCGTCGCGCGCTCCATGGGCGCGGCCGAGCTTCTGGACTACCGGCGCGAGCAGATCCGCGGCCTCGTGCTCGAAGAGGGCGGGGCGACGAGCCACGTCGTGATCGTGGCGCGCGCACTCGGCATCCCGGTCGTCGGCCAGGCCAAGGGCGCCGTCTCGATGGCCGAGAAGGGCGATGCGATCATCGTCGACGGCGAGGAGGGGGCGGTGCACCTGCGCCCGCCCGCCGACGTCGAGAAGGTGTTCGTCGAGCGCGTCCAGTTCCGCGCCAAGCGCCAGCAGCGCTACCAGGCGCTGCGCGACGTGCCGGCGCGCACGCGCGACGGACAGGACGTCGCGCTCCTCATGAACGCCGGCCTCCTCGTCGACCTGCCGCAGGTCGAGGCGGCGGGGGCTGCGGGCATCGGGCTCTTCCGCACCGAGTTGCAGTTCATGATCGCCTCGACCATGCCCAAGACCAGCGACCAGGAGCGCCTGTATTCGGCGGTGCTGGACGCGGCCGACGGCAAGCCGGTCACCTTCCGCACGCTCGATGTCGGCGGCGACAAGGTCCTGCCCTACCTCCACCAGTCGCCGGAGGAGAACCCGGCGCTCGGCTACCGCGCGCTGCGCCTTGCGCTCGACCGGCCCGGCCTGATGCGCACCCAGCTGCGCGCGCTCCTCAAGGCGTCGGCGGGGCGCGAGCTGCGCGTCATGTTCCCGATGGTCACCGACCTCGAGGAGTTGCGCCAGGCGCGCGACCTCATCAGCCGCGAGTTCAAGCACCTCACGCGCTTCGCCCATGCCATGCCGCGTCGGCTGAAGCTCGGCGCGATGATCGAGGTGCCCTCGCTCCTGTTCCAGCTCGACGAGCTGATGCAACTCGTCGACTTCGTCTCGATCGGCTCCAACGACCTGTTCCAGTTCTTCTGCGCGGTCGACCGCGGCAATGCGCAGATCTCGGGTCGCTTCGACGATCTCTCCTCGCCCTTCATGCGGGCGCTGCGCGAGATCCTCGACGCCGGGCAGCGCCATTCCGTGTCCGTCACGCTCTGCGGCGAGATGGCGGGGCGCCCCTTGTCGGCGATGGCGTTGATCGGATTGGGGTTCCGGTCCATATCCATGACCTCGTCGGCGATCGGGCCGGTGAAGGCGATGCTGCTCGAACTCGATGCCGAGGACCTGCACCGCACGATCACCGCCCATCTCGCCGAACGTCACCCGCGCCAGACCTTCCGGCAGATGCTGGAAGATTACGCGCAGGCGCACGCCATTCCCCATTGAGAGGGTTGCTGCCGGGCCGCACGGTCCGGCGCGCCCGGACCGGACGACACGCATGGCCATTCTACCCGCCGACACCATGACCGAGATCCTCCGGCGCTCGGATCAGCTGTCATCGGAGATGGCGTCCGGTCCCGACCACGAGACCTATGCCCGGCTCGCCGCCGAATATGCGGGGCTGGAGGACGTCGTCGCCGGCATCCGCGCCTATCACGCGGCGGAGGCGGAGCTGGCGGGCCTGCGCGAGATGCTGGCCGACCCGGCGTCCGACCGCGAGATGCGCGATCTCGCCAGCGCCGAGATCGGCGAGGTGGAGGATCGGCTCGAGACCCTGTCGAAGGAGCTCCTCGTCCTCCTCCTGCCGAAGGACGCGGCCGACGCCAAGGGCGCGATCCTCGAGATCCGCGCCGGCACCGGCGGCTCGGAAGCCGGCCTCTTTGCCGGGGATCTCTTCCGCATGTACCAGCGCTATGCCGAAGGGCGCGGCTGGCGCGTCGAGATCATGGAGGCGTCGGAGGGCGAGGCCGGCGGCTACCGCGAGGTGATCGCCTCGGTGACCGGGCAGGGCGTCTTCTCGCGCCTGAAGTTCGAATCGGGCGTCCACCGCGTGCAGCGCGTGCCCGCCACCGAATCGGCCGGGCGCATCCACACCTCGGCCGCCACCGTCGCGGTGCTGCCGGAGGCCGAGGAGGTCGACATCGCCATCCGCAACGAGGACATCCGCATCGACACGATGCGCTCGTCGGGCGCCGGTGGCCAGCACGTCAACACCACCGATTCGGCCGTGCGCATCACGCATCTGCCGACCGGCATCGTCGTCACCTCGTCGGAGAAGTCGCAGCACCAGAACCGCGCCCGCGCCATGCAGGTGCTGCGCGCCCGGCTCTTCGACATGGAGCGCTCGCGGATCGACGCCGAGCGCTCGGCCGACCGCCGCGCGCAGGTGGGCTCCGGCGACCGGTCCGAGCGCATCCGCACCTACAACTTCCCGCAAGGGCGCGTGACCGACCACCGTATCAACCTGACGCTCTACAAGCTCGACCGCGTGATCGAGGGCGACATGGACGAACTCGTCGAGGCGCTGGTGGCCGACGACCAGGCCGCGCGCCTCGCCGCCATGGGCGACTGAGCCGGCCATGACCGCGCCGACCGTCGCCAGCCTTCTCGGCGATCTGCGCGCGCGCCTGCGCGCCGCGGGGCTGGAGAGCGCGGACCTCGACGCCCGCCTGCTCGTTGCCGCCGCGCTCGAGCTCGATGCCGCCGGCCTGATCCTGCGGGCCGGCGACCGCGTGGATGCCGGCGCCGCGGCGCGGCTCGAGACCATGGCGGCGCGGCGGCTCGGCTTCGAGCCGGTGCACCGCATCCTCGGGTACCGGGCCTTCGGCGAACACGAGTTCGCCCTGTCGCCCGACACGCTGGAGCCCCGGCCCGACACCGAGGCGCTGGTGGATCTCGCCAGCGAGGTTCTGGCGCGCCGGGGCGACGGGCCGCTCCTCTTTGCCGATGTCGGCACCGGCACCGGGGCGATCGCTGTGTGCCTTCTGTCGCGTCTTCCACGCTCGCGCGGGATCGCGATCGATCTTGCGGAAGGCGCGCTTGCGACGGCCCGCGGTAATGCCGAGGCTGCGGGTGTCGCCGACCGCTTCTGGCCGCTGCGGGCCGACTACCTTTCGGCCCTCCGGCCGCCGCTCGACGCGGTGGTGTCCAACCCGCCCTATATCCCGACCGCCGATCTCGACGGGCTCGACCCCGGCGTCCGGCGGTTCGATCCGGCGCTCGCGCTCGACGGCGGCGCGGACGGGCTCGACGCCTATCGCCGGATCGTCGAGGAGGCGGCGCGGCTTCTGCCGGCCGGCGGCGACCTGCTGCTCGAGATCGGCCGGGGGCAGGAACACGACGTGGCGCGTCTGGCCGAGGCGGCCGGGTTCGTCTCCATGGCATGGCGGAGCGATCTTGCCGGTATCGTGCGCGCGCTGTGGTTCCGGCGCGACAGCGATGGGGAAAACGAGGGGCGGATCGGATGATTTCCAAGGTCTCCGGCCCTTTGCCCCTTGTGAGGGGAGGGGCGAGCCACTAGTGTTTCCCAGCAAAGGCGGATGACGCGAGGGGTTTGTCCCCCGACCTCGGCTTCGGAACGCGCTCCAGGCAGGACGCTCGAACGCCGCCGCCCCGTTCGGCAAGACGGCCAGGGATGGCGCCGCACCGGACAGAAAGCTTCCATGAAGGGCATTGCCAGCCGGATCCTCGGAGCCGGGCGGCCGGGTGCCAGACAGTTCCCCCGCGAGGCGACGCGAAGTCCGCTCGCGACGCAAAGGAAGACCCGGCCCGGGACGCCGGACGATCCAGAAAACAGGATGAGCATGAGGCCAGGACAGCAGCAGCAGAACAAGCAGCGCATGCGCGGACGCGGGCAGCGCAAGGGCCCCAATCCGCTGTCGCGGAGCTTCGAGTCCAACGGTCCCGACGTCAAGATCCGCGGCACGGCCCAGCACATCGCCGACAAGTACACGACGCTGGCGCGCGACGCGGCCGCGGCCGGCGACCGGGTGATGGCCGAGAACTACCTCCAGCACGCCGAGCACTACGGCCGCATCGTGGCCGCCGCGCAGGGTCAGTTCCAGCCGAGCCAGCCCGAGCGCGACTATGCCGACTTCGACGAGGAGGACGGCGACGAGGCGCAGGGCGCCGACATGGGTCTCGGCCAGCCCTACGCCGGCGGTCAGGACCGCCAGCCGAACGGTTACCAGGGCGATCGCCAGCCGGGCCAGGGTGACCGCCAGCACGGCGCCGAGCGCCAGGGCGGAGACCGCCCGCAGGGCGACCGCCAGAACTTCCGCGACAACCAGAACGGCCGCGGCGACCGCCGCGACCACCGCGACAATCGCGGGGACCGGCCGTTCCAGAATCGCGACGGCCAGAACCGTGACCATCAGAACCGCGATGGGCAGAACCGCGATGGTTTCGCTCGCGAGGGCGGCTTCCGCGACGGCCAGAACCGGGACGGCCAGAACCGCGAGGATCGTCGCGACCGCGATCAGCGTCATCCCGGAACGGGCCCGCAGCCCTTCCCGCAGGCGTTCGAGACCGAGGGCGAGGGCGCGGCGCCTCGCCAGGACGGCCAGCGCTTCGAGGGCGGTCGGCGCGAGAGCCGCCGTGAGCGCGCCCGCATGAACGACCGCAGCGGCGAGCGCCGCTTCGAGGAGCGTTTCGGCCGCCAGCGTCATGGCGACGACGAGCCGCGCACCGATGCGCCGGCCGCCGAACACCGTCCGCAAGCCGAAACGTCCGTGCCGGCGCCGGTCCCCGCCGAGATCGCGCCCGCGCCGGTTGCCGCGGCGGAGCCTATGGCACCCCAGCCTTCGGAGCCTGTCGCCGAAGCCGTCTCGACCGATACGACCGCCGGCGAGCCCCGCGGGCGCGGTCGTCGGCGCCGGGATGCGGCGGTGGACGATGGCGCTGCCATCGCTCCTGCCGCGCCGTCCGAACTCGTCGCTGCGCCGGTCCCGCAACCCGAAGACGCCGCGCCGCCGCGCCGTCGCGCCGCCAAGCCCGCGGTCCCGGTCGATGCACCGACGGCTGGCGAGGACGAGGCTGCGCCCAAGCGGCGCGCGGCCAAGCCCCGGCGCAAGAAGGACGAGGGTGAGGGCGGTGACGAGCGGTCCCCGGCGCTGGTCGGCACCGACAGCTGAGACGCCGGCGCCTTCCAGCCTGATTTCGAGGGAAAGGCCCGGCACATTCTGCCGGGCCTTTCGGCTTTCCAAGGCCGGCTTTCACGAGACGTGATAGTGATCGCCGGGCGACCGGCCCCATCGAAGTGGCAACCGCGCACCGCTTGTCCGTCACATGCAACTTACCTACGGGAAGCCGTTACGAAGTGGTTGCAATCATGCTGTCATGCAACCTATTGTTGCTGCCGAGGCGGAGCAGGAGCGACGAGCGGTGATCTGGGTGAGGCAGGAGGAGAGCATGGCGGGGCGGGGCGAACAACTGTCCGGGTCGATCGGGTCGGTGGGTTTCGAAGGGGCGGCGATGATGATCGGTTACAAGCTCGGCGCGAACGGTCTGGAGCCCTTGTCGGGTGACGCCACGTCGGCAGGCGCGGACCCGACCGGCGAGACCCAGTCGTCGCGGCAGGTCGACGAGCGCACCGCCGTCTATCTCCTGTCGCTCGCCCGCGAACTCCTTCGTCGTGACCACAGCGCGATCGCCGGGATGATCGATTATGCGATCGCCGAGATCGAGGGTGGGCCCGAGCAGTAGGCACAGGATCCCCGTTGCGCCGATGGCGGCGCGCCAGGATGGAATGCAAACGCCGGCTTTCGCGCCGGCGTTCGTCGTTGCACCGCCCGAGGCGGCTTCGGGTCGCCGTATACCTTCACGAGACGCGAGTTTGCGGTGTCGGCTCTTCGCTGGCCGATTGGAACAGTCCGAGGAGCAAGGATCCAATGCGCTCGGCATCGCCCACTCCCCGCGTTCGGGAATGACTTGACGGTCGATGCGCCGACACGGTCCGGCATCTGCCTCGATCGAACCTTGGTGTCGAAGCATGGTACCGCCCCGAACAGGCCCCACTGGCCCGTTGAGCGCCCCTTCAGCGCCTGTGGGTTCCAGAGCCCGGATGGCACGGGGCCGGCGCACAATCGGATGTCGCTAGGCGACTTCAGTGCCAAAACACCCTGTCTGCCGCCTGTGAGGGTAGGGTGATGCTGCCTTAGTAGGCGTATCGGTTTGACATCGCCCTTCCACCGGATCGTGTCAGAACCCGGATATCAGTCGGGCCTCGGTCCGAACGGCATCTTCCTGCCCATGGCATGCGCAGGCGATCGCTTCGAGCTTTGAGGGCTTCGTGCTGACCATCCCGCACCTCTGCGGGTGTGGGCGGGAGGCCTCTCGGCGGGAACCAACCTCATTCAAAAGTGGCTCTGTCGATAGACGGCGACGCGTCGACAGCCTTGCCGGGTAGATCGGCTTAGTCGTTTCCTCCCTTCCTGGCCGGTTGCTGATGTCATCGCGGATGACAGTGGCTCCGAGCGGTTTGGGCAGGTCGTGATGGCCGGCACTCAGCGAAGATTCGCTCGCGGTTTGAATGGTCCGCGCGTCGGGCGCGGACGGCTGTCGGCAAAATCGTGTACAGCATTCCCTGACCCCCTTGGCTTTCGCTCAACCCGGTCAGCCAACGCCGATTCCCTCGGCTCGGCGGCAGGGCGTCGACTGACCCGACTAGCACTCGTCGGGGCGGAGGATCACAAGATCCGGGTCCTCTCCCGCAACGGCTGAACATCAAGTCTCGTGACCCGCAGAGACCATCGCTAAGCCGATCCCGTTGCGTGTCCTCGGTCTGCATGGAGCGCAAACGATGACGAGTTCGAAGCCGAGATGCTCGAGCGAAATGTGGGACGGTTGAGCTTCGCGCGAAACGAGTGCGCCCGCTCCCTTTGGGCGGGAGCGGGCGCGCAGGGCGACCAGACTTGGAAGTATCGTGGGGATCCTAGGAGGGCACCCTGTCGGGATCGGCAGGCCGCGCGGGGCGGCCTGCCTTGGCGTGTGGCGTCAGACGATGTCCGAGGCCGCGAGGTTGGTGACGCCGGCCAGCTGCACCACCAGATCGGCGCTGCCGTTCTGGTCGCTATCGACGAAGAGCCAGCCATCGCTGCCCACCGTCTGGAAGCTGTAGAGCGTCGGGCCCGAAGCGTTGGCAAAGGCCGCGTTGGCGTTGTTCAGCGCACCGTCGTAGGTGGCCGCCGAACCCGTTCCGAACGTCGTGGCGGAACCTGCCGCGAGGCCGAAGTCGAGGATATCGTCACCGACGGTGAAGCCCTCGATGCGATCCGCCGCGCCGAACGCCGTGCCCGAGGACCCGGCGCCGAACAGGAACGTGTCGACGCCCGCGCCGGCCACCATCGTGTCGGCACCTGCGCCGCCGACGATGGTGTTGTCACCGCCGCCCGAGACGATGCGATCGTTGCCGCCGTTGCCATAGACCAGCGAGTCGCCCGATCCGAGGAGGATCGTATCGCTGCCGTCGGCCGCGTCGAGCGAACCGCGACCGCCGTAGACGGTGGCGCTGACCGCCGACTCCGACAGATCGATGACGTCGGAGTCTTCGCCGCCGTAGATCGTCACGCTGTCCGAAGCCGAACCGTCGTAGACCGTGATCGTGTCGTTGCCGACGCCGCCGAAAATGGTCGACTGGCCGGTCACGTCACCTTCGATGCTGAAGTCGAGCGTGATGTCGTCCGCACCACCGTTGCCGGTGATGAGGGCGCTGCCCGAGCCGAACAGCTCGACGTAGATGTCGTCGGCATCGTCCGTCGGATCGACACCCGTCTGGCCACCGAACACGGTGACGTTGCCGTCGCCGAGGCCGACATAGATGTCGTCCGAGCCCTGGTCGCCCGAGATCTGCGAGTTGGAACCGGTATCGCCGGACAGGTCGGCATAGATCGTATCGTTGCCGACGCCGCCATAGACGGAAGCGGCCTGTGCGTAGACTTCGATGTCGTCGCTGCCGCCGTTGCCGAAGACCAGGGCGTTGCCGAAGGTGTCGACCTCGATGTCGTCGGCGTCGTCCGTCGGATCCACGCTGCCCGTGCCGCCGTAGACGGTCACGTCGTCATAGGCATCGACATCGATCAGGTCGGAACCGGCACCGCCGTAGACGACCGATTTGCCAGTGCGCTCGAAACCTTCACCGAAGACATAGCCGCCGTAGAGCGTATCGTTGCCGTCACCGCCGTAGACCGTGGCCTCGCTGGTCTCCCAGTCGATGCGGTCGTCGCCGCCGTTGCCGAAGATCAGGGCATTTCCGTCCACACCGACCGAAATCTCGTCGGCGCTGTTCTCCGGATCGACATCCGCGCTGCCGCCGTAGACGGTGGCGTTGCCGTCACCGAACACCTCGATCTCGTCCTCGCCGTCGCCGCCCACAACCAAAGCGTCGGTTTCGAAGGAAACATAGACGCTGTCGTTGCCGATGCCGGCATAGACGGTCGCACGCTCGGCATAGACCTCGACATCGTCGTCACCGCCATTGGCGAAGACGACGGCATTGCGACCGGCTTCGACGAAGATGTCATCGTCGCCGTCGGTCTCGTCCACCTCGGAAGAGCCGCCGTAGACGAGGATATCGCCCTCGA
Organism: Aureimonas phyllosphaerae; assembly: GCF_047943035.1. Taxonomy (NCBI): domain Bacteria; kingdom Pseudomonadati; phylum Pseudomonadota; class Alphaproteobacteria; order Hyphomicrobiales; family Aurantimonadaceae; genus Aureimonas; species Aureimonas phyllosphaerae. The sequence continues at coordinate 1,154,345 of NZ_CP181348.1, forward strand.
CCGACGCGGAGATGTTGTCGTCACCCGCGCCGCCGGCGACGAAGGTCTCGTCGGAGAGGTCGCCGGCCGCGACAGCTGCGAGGACGGCGGTGTTGTTCGTCGGGATCGGCGTGAGCCCGAAGCCGGTGTTGATAAGGATCGTGTCGTTGTCGGCACCGCCATAGACGGTGTTGCTGCCCGAGCCCTGGACGACGATCAGGTCTTCGCCGGCATTGCCGGTGATGAGGTTGTCGCCGTTGCCGAACACGGCGATGATGTCGCCGCCATCGGTCGTGTCGCTGGCGCTCGTGCCGCCGTAGATCGTGTTGTCGCCATCCGAGCGGACCGCGATCACGTCGACGCCCGCCAGCGGGTCGGCGCGCTCGAGGACTTCCTCGATGAAGTCACGGTTCTGGAAGTCGAACTCGCCGGTGAACGCTTCCGGCAGGAGGTCGGTGTAGCTGTCCGCGGAGTTCTCGCCGCCGACCAGGAGGTTGCTGCCGTCGCCGGCAGGCTGGTCGAGCGTGCCGGCCAGGATCACGTCGGCGCCGAGGCCACCGTAGATCGTGTTGTTGCCGGTGCCCAGCACCGCGATGAGGTCGCTGCCGCCGTTGCCGTAGATCAGGTTGTCGCCATCGCCGTCGACATAGATCACGTCGCTGCCGTCCTCGGCATCCGCCGCGCCTTCACCGCCGTAGATCGTGTTGTCGCCGTCCGATTCGACGAGGATCACGTCGAGGCCGTCGGTGAGCTCGGCACCCTCGTCGCCTTGGCCGGCCAGAACGGCGACGGCATTGCCGAACGTGTCGGCGTCGTTGGCACCGCCGTAGATCAGGTTGGCGCCGTTGGAGTCCTCACCACCGGCGGTGATGAAGTCGTTGCCGTCGCCGCCATAGACGGTGTTGTTGCCGTCGCCGGCGTTGATTTCGTCGTCGCCTTGGTTGCCGAGGAGCAGGTCGTCCCCGTCACCGGCGTCGATCGTGTCGTTGCCCTGGCCGCCGTAGACCGTGTTGTCGCCGTCGCCGGCGTCGATCGTGTCGTCGCCCTGATTGCCTTCGATGACGTCGTCGCCGCCGAGGCCGAGGATCGTGTCGTTGCCCTCACCGCCGTTCAGCGTGTCGTTGCCGTCGGTGCCGATGATGTAGTCGTCGCCGTCCGTGCCGTTGCCGACGCCGTCGACCGGGAAGATCACGAGCTGGCCGTTCAGCTCGATCAGACCGTTGAGGGCGCTCAGGCCCACGCTGGCGAAGAGGATCTGGGCGCCGTTGTCGAGAGTCAGGCGGACGTTGCCGTCAACTTCGGCAAGGCCAGCGACGTTCAGCGTGCCGATGTTGAGGTTCAGCAGTTCACCGGTCTCAAGGTCGAGCAAGTCGGTGATCTCGACAACATCGCCATCGCCGATGCCGGTCAGGTCGACCGTCTGAACGAGGCCGTCGACAACTGGGACCACGACCTCATCGACCACGTCCCCGACTACGTCAATGATAACATTAAGCGGCATGACGCCCCCACGATGCGCGGCTCTCCACACGCAGGGAGAGCGCCGTTGCGATTGATGAACCTACTTAAGGTTGCAATCGCAGATAAGGACGACTCGCAAGGGCAATGCAACCGAAAATTGCATGGAGAAATTCGGATTGCAACTTGGTGGCAATCCTGCAACGCCGGCTGTGTCGGCCGGGCTGGACGGAAGGCGGAAATCCGGGCCTTTTCCGGAACGTGCCGTCGGGGCCGGCGTTCTGCGTGTCAGTCGACACTGCATGGAGGAGACCGATGTCCGACATCCACTACAAGATCGTCGAGCACGACGGCGGATGGGCCTACAAGGTCGGGGACGTGTTTTCCGAGACCTTCCCGACGCACGACCGGGCGCTGGCTGCCGCGCGCGATGCCTCGTCGCGGCAGGAATTGGCTGGCGAGACCGCCGGCATCCAGTATCAGGATGGCAGCGGCGTCTGGCACGAGGAGGTCGCACGCGGCGACGACCGGCCCCATGCCGACGTGGTGGACGGCGAGGCGTCGCGGGCCTGAGACCGGTTGCGGCGCCGCTATCCCGGCGATTCAGGACCCCGAGGCCGGCTCGCGGTGCGGGGTCTTTTCCCACATGTGCGGGGAATGGAAGAGCTGGCCGATGGCGCGCAAGCCTGCAAGGCTGACGATCAGCCAGTAGAACCATAGGGACCAGAGGCGGGGCAGGAGCGGGCGCTCGGCCTCGTTGGCGACGAGCCGGGCGGTCAGGATGAACACCGCGTAGGCCAGGGCGATGTTGAGGGCGTCGACTGCGGCGAGGACCCCGGCCGACAGGTAGATCTCGCCGTGCACGAGATAGGCGTAGGCCGCCGCAAGGAGGTGCCCTGCGAACATCACGTGCATCAGGCTTGCCGCGATCATGCCGCCGAACAGGATCTGGAAGGTGAGGAAGGCGCGGGGCCCGAGCTGGCGGCAGGCCAGCCGCGGGTCGCGCATGTGAACCAGCCAGGTCTGGCACCATCCCTTGATCCAGCGCGTGCGCTGGTTGCGCCAGTCGAGGAAGCGCGAGGGCGCGATCTCCGAGGTCGGCGAGGCGATGGTGCCGATCCGGTAGCCAAGGCGCGACAGGCGGATGCCAAGGTCGGCGTCCTCGGCGACGTTGTGGCTGTCCCAGCCGCCGGCCTCGACCAGCGCCGCACGGCGGAAATGGTTGGATGTGCCGCCGAGCGGCAGCGGCAGGCCGCGCCGCGCCAGCCACGGCAGGATCGCCCGGAAGAGGACGGCGTATTCCAGCGCGAAGAGGGTCTCCAGCCAGCCGTTGGCGGCGTTGCGGATGACGAGCGGCGCCTGGACGCAAGCGAGCGAGGCCGGGGCCGCCTCGAAGGCGGCGTGCGCGGCGCGCAGCTGGCCGGGATCGGGCCGGTCCTCGGCATCGAAGAGGACGACATAGTCGCCGCGCGTCAAAGGCAGGGCGAAGTTCAAGGCCTTCGGCTTGGTGGTCGGGTTGGTTCGCGGTGTCGCGATGACGGAAAAATTCGCCTCGCCAGCGATCGCCCGTTCCACCGCCATGATCGTCTCGGGATCGTTCGCCTCGCAGACGAAGAACACCTCGAGCCGCGAGCGCGGCCAGTCGAGGGCGGCCATCGCGCGCGCCAGGGGCTCGGCCATCGCCGCCTCGCGGTGGAGCGCGACGAGAACAGAATAGATCGGTGCGGGCGCGACCGTTCGCCGATTTGCCGGCGGGGCCGGGCGCGGCCGCGCGACGAGCGCCGTGCCGACGAGGACGCGCAGGCGAAACAGTGTGAAGCACAGGGCGCAGAGGCTCGCCGTCGCATGCGCCGCGAACCAGAAGTAGCCGGGCGCCGCGAGCCAGGCATGCGCCAGCGCGACGAGGACGAGCACGGCGACGGCCGCCTGCGCGGGCGTCAGCACGTCGCGGGCCGACCAGCGGTTGTGGTCGGCGGCAAGGCTGAGGCGCGCGCGCGTCGAGCGTTCCGTGGCGCTCGCCGCGCCGCGCTTGGCGGCGATGTCGGACAGGGTCGCGATGCGCAGCGTCGTGGCGAGCTCCGGCGCGCGTGCGACACGCCGGGCGAGGCCCTCGAGCCGGTCGAGCCGCGGGGCGAGGTAGAGCCGGGGGCGCATGGCGGTGTCGCATGTCTTGGCGTGACGCTCCGACGCGTCGAAGGCGCCGCGCCCGTCGCGCAGCAGCGAGGCGTCGTCGCGGATCGGCTCGAAGCGGAGGCCGAGGACCGCCGCCAACGTGCGGGCCAGCGTCGCCTCGTCGATGACGCCAGCCGCGATCAGTTCCTCGTCGGCGCTGGACCCGTTCCGCTCGGCGAGCCGGCAGGCGGCATCGAAGCGCTCCGCATCGAGGCCGAGCCGCGCCAGGGCTTCGGCGACGACGGGCGGAAGCGTCGGCAGGCCGGCATCGGCGAAGGCGATAGCGTCCGCGGCGAGCGCCGGCGCCGAAACCAGGCCGAGGCCGCTGGCATCCTCGTCCGCGAGGGCATATTCCGATACACGCAACAGACCAGCCCTCGAACGCGAGTCCCCTTGCGAGGATCGATCATATCTTGGGTTTGAAAACGGTGCCGGAGAAGAAACCCTTGCGTGCATTCCTCGCCGTCAGCGTGCTGGCCATGCAGCCTTGGGTTGTTCCATCGGCTGCCCACGCGCAGAACGCGCCGTCTGCCTCGCCGCCCTCGGCATCCAGTACCGTGGTGCCGACCCCGAATTTCTGGGACCAAGGCCAACGGTTCGCCGAGCCGGACCTGTCGGGCCGCGCGCGCGTCCGCTTCCTCACCTCGGTCGATTTCGCGCCGTTCAACTTCCTCGATCAGCGCGGCCGTCTCGCCGGCTTCCACGTCGATCTCGCCCGGATGATCTGCGAGGAGCTCGACATCGCCGCGCGTTGCCAGATCGAGGCGAGGCCATTTGCCGAACTCGGCGACGCGCTGGCGGCGGGCGACGGCGAGGCGGTGATCGCCGGCCTTGCGCTCAACGCCGACAACCGCGCGCGCTTCGCCTTCACCCATCCCTTCTTCCGCTATCCCGCACGCTTCGTGACGCTGAACGCACGCCCGCTTGACACCGAACTCGAGGCGGGCCTCTCCGGCGTCCCGGTCGGCGTCGTCGCGGGCAGCGCGCACGAGGCGATGCTGGCGGCCTTCTTCCCGCGGGCGAAGGCCGTCGCGCTGCCGACGCGCGAGGCGGCCCTCGAGGCGCTGCGCACTGAGCGCGTGCGCGCCGTCTTCGGCGACGGGGTCGGCCTGTCCTTCTGGCTGTCCAGCGAGGCGGCGGCGGACTGCTGCACCTTTGCCGGCGGTCCCTATCTCTCCGATCATTTCCTCGGCGAAGGGCTCGCCATCGCGGTGAAGCCCGAGGACGAGGATCTGCGCTCCGCCTTCGACTATGCGATCGGGCGGATCGTCGCGAGCGGGCGGATGTCGGAACTCCTCCTGCGCTATTTTCCCGTCAGCGCCTTCTGAGTTCCCGCCCGCCGTTGACGGCGGGACGCTCAAAAACCATAGACGGGTCTGGTCGATGCGAGCCCCGCCCTTTCCTGTGCGCCGTGGCCTCGCGGCACGAAAGGGCGATCCACCATGGGCGTTGAGAGCGAAGCGGCGGGCCGCAACAGGCCGGACATCCTCGAGGCGGCGCAGACCTCGCAGGCCTGGCCCTTCGAGGAAGCGCGCAAGATCGTCGCGCGCCTCCAGCGCACCGGCAAGCGCGAGGCGCTGTTCGAGACCGGCTACGGCCCGTCGGGCCTGCCCCATATCGGCACCTTCGGCGAGGTCGCGCGCACGACCATGGTGCGCAACGCCTTCCGCATCCTGACGAACGACGAGATCCCGACGCGCCTCATCTGCTTTTCCGACGACCTCGACGGGATGCGCAAGATCCCCGACAGCGTGCCCGACCGCGCGGCGCTCGAGCCCTACCTGCAGCGCCCGCTCTCCGACGTGCCGAACCCGTTCGGCGGCGAGGAGACGACGTTCGCCGGCCACAACAACGCGATGCTGCGCCGCTTCCTCGACACGTTCGGCTTCGACTACGAGTTCGCGAGCGCGACCGAGTACTACCGCTCCGGCCGCTTCGACACGGTGCTCCTGCGCGCGGCCGAGCGCTACGACGACATCATGGGCGTGATGCTGCCGACGCTCGGACCCGAACGCCAGGCGACCTACAGCCCGTTCCTGCCGATCTCGCCCACCACCGGCCGCGTCCTCTACGTGCCGATGCGCCATGTCGACGCGAAGGCCGGCACGATCACCTTCCTCGACGAGGACGGCACGGAGACGACGCTGCCCGTCACCGGCGGACAGGTCAAGCTCCAGTGGAAGCCCGACTTCGGCATGCGCTGGGCGGCGCTCGGCGTCGACTTCGAGATGTTCGGCAAGGACCACCAAACCAACGCCGTGGTTTACGACCGGATCTGCGAGATTCTGGGCGGCGAGGCGCCGGAGCACTTCGTCTACGAGCTCTTCCTTGATGCCGAGGGCGCCAAGATCTCGAAGTCCAAGGGCAATGGCCTGTCGATCGAGGAGTGGCTGACCTACGCCTCGCCCGAGAGCCTCGGCCTCTACATGTTCAACAAGCCGCGGGCGGCCAAGCGCCTCCACTTCGACGTGATCCCGAAGGCGGTCGAGGACTACTACGCCTTTGCCGGTGCCTTCGAGCGGCAGGATACGAAGTCGCGCCTCCAGAACCCGACCTTCCACATCCATGGCGGCGAGCCGCCGGTGAAGGGCATCCCGGTCTCCTTCGCGCTTCTCCTCAACCTCGTCTCGGCCTCCAACGCCTCCGACCCGAAGACGCTTTGGGGCTTCATCTCGCGCTATGCGCCGGGCGTGACGGCCGAGACCGATCCCGAGCTCGATCGCCTCGTGACTTACGCGCTGCGCTATTTCGAGGACTTCGTGCGCCCGACCAAGCGCTTCCGGACGCCCGACGAGGTGGAGCGCGCGGCGCTGGAGGATCTCGACCGGCGGCTCGCCACACTGCCCGAAGGCGCGGACGCGGCCGCGATCCAGGACGCGGTGCTCGACGCCGCGCGTCCGATCCCGCGCTACCAGGACGAGAAGAAGAAGGGCCCGGACGGCGGCCCCGGCGTCTCGCTTGAATGGTTCTCGGCGCTTTACCAGATCCTGATCGGGCAGGAGCGGGGTCCGCGCTTCGGCTCCTTCGCGGCGCTCTACGGCATCGACGAGACGCGGCGGCTGATCGCCGATGCGCTGGCCGGGCGTCTCGCCTCAGCCGCCTGACCGGGCGGCCGTCTCGTCGTCCGCAAGACCGTAGGCCCAGATGCCGCGCCGGGCCTCGCGCGCCTCGCGCTCGGCTGCCTCGTAGCGGCTGCCGGGCGCGGCGAACGCCCAGCCGTTGCGGATCACCCAATCGCCGACATCGGCCTCGCCGAGAAGGCAGGGCGCGGTGATCTCGCGCGCGTCGCGCTGGTCGGGCGACACGGCGCACATCAGAGAGCGCCCGCGGATCCAGCCGCGAAGGGCCGTGCGCGCCCGCGTCGCGCAGGACCAGGCCTGCGTGCCGTCCGTGCAGCGCGCGTCGCTCGCCACCGGCTCGACGTCCTCGACGAGAAGCGTGAGGTCGCCGGTCTTCAGCGTCCGGGCGTCCACCGCGATCGGCCGCGGGAACAGGCGATAGGACGGGCCGTCCGGCGCAGCCGCCGCGCTGGCGACCTCGGGCTCCGAGGCCGGGGGCGGGGCTTGCACGGCGGCCGGTACCTCGTCCGCTGCGGATGCTTCGGGCATCTCGGGACGGGGCGGCGTCGCCGCGCCGCTCGTTACGGCCGGCAGGCGGGTGAGGCCGGATGTGTCGATCGGCGTCGCGTCGATGGCGCGCACCGCAGGCGTGGCAACCGGCACTGCGAGCGGCACGGCGGCCGGTTCGGAACCCGCCGTCGCATCGGCGCGCTCCACGGCCGCCGTCGGTTCGCCCGCGTCGCGGCGCCCGGAAAACAGCGTCGTCTGCGCCGGCACCACCAGGAAGAACACGGTGACGAGCGCGAGAAGGCCAAGTGCGATCCGCAGCGGTTGCATCGTCGCCGTCCTCTCTTGCCTGCCCAGGCGCGCCTCGAAACCTGATCCGGCATCAGATTACCGCCGGACGGCGCCTGCGAACAGGCCGACCCGTCGCCGATCGATCCGGCGGACCGTGCCTGCCTTGTGCCGCTCCGGCCCTAGCTAAGGCTGGCAGACCCCAAGGGAAGGACGCCGGATGCAGAACCTCTGGTACAAGAACGCGGTAATCTACTGCGTCGACGTCGACGCCTTCAAGGATTCCAACGGCGACGGGATCGGCGACTTCCGGGGGCTCGCCGACCACCTCGACCACATCGAGGCGCTGGGCGCCAACTGCATCTGGCTCCTGCCCTTCTATCCCAGCCCCAATCGCGACAACGGCTACGACGTTGCCGACTACTACAGTGTCGACCCGCGCTACGGCAGCCTCGGCGATTTCGTCGAGTTCATGCAGGCGGCCAGCGACCGGGGCCTGCGCGTGATCGTCGATCTGGTCGTGAATCACACCTCGATCGACCATCCCTGGTTCCAGGCGAGCCGCTCCGACCCGCATTCGCCCTATCGCGACTGGTACGTCTGGCGGAAGGACAAGCCGGCCGATGCCGAGGAGGGGGTGATCTTTCCCGGCGTCCAGCGGTCGACCTGGACCTACGACCGCAAGCGGCAGGAATACTACAACCATCGCTTCTACGAGCATCAGGCCGACCTCAACATCGCCAACCCGGCGGTGCGCGAGGAAATCCAGCGCATCATGGGCTTCTGGCTCGCGCTCGGCGTCTCCGGCTTCCGCATCGACGCCGCGCCCTTCATGCTGGAAGGGCTGGAGGGCGATCCGCACGCCTATCTCGCCGAACTGCAGTCCTTCCTGTCCTGGCGAAAGGCCGAGGCGATCCTGCTCGCCGAGGCCAACATCCCGATGTCCGAGGCGGACGAGTATTTCGGCGACGGCGACCGCCTGCACCTCATCTTCAACTTCCCGCTCAACCAGCGCCTGTTCCTCGGCCTCGCCCGCCATGACGCCGCGCCCGTCGCGGACCTCCTCAAGACCCTCCCGGAGATCCCGCAGATCGCCCAGTGGGCGACCTTCCTGCGCAACCACGACGAGATCGACCTCGGGCGTCTCACCGACGAGGAGCGCGCCGAGGTCTTCGCGGCCTTCGGGCCGGAGAAGCACATGCAGCTCTACGAACGGGGCCTGCGCCGGCGGCTCGCGCCGATGCTGGGCGTCGACGAGCGGCGCATCCGGATGGCCTTCAGCCTGATGCTGGCGCTGCCCGGCACGCCCGTCCTCTGGTACGGCGACGAGATCGGCATGGGCGAGAACCTCGACCTGCCCGAGCGCCATCCCGTGCGCACGCCGATGCAGTGGACGCCGGAGGGTGCGGGCGGCTTCTCGGAGGCCGACCCGAAACGCTGGGTGCGCGCCCCGGTGATGGACGGCCCGTTCGCCCCCGCCTTCGTCAACGCCGAACGGCAGCGCGTCGAGGGCGAATCGCTGTTCTCGACCGTTCAGCGCCTGGTGCGTGCCCGGCGCGCCGCGCGCGAGATCGGCTGGGCGCCCGCCGAGGTGATCGACCTTGGGGCACCCTCGGTTCTGGCCCTGCGCGCCCGCTGGCGCGGCGGAGACGTTGTGACGCTGCACAATCTCGCCGATCGGCCGGCGACGGTCGACCTGTCGGCGGTGGTGGCAGGGCGGCGCTGTATCGCCCTCCTCGGGCAGGATGCGCAGGATGCGACGGGCAACGGCGGCGTCTGGCGGCTGGGGGCCTTCGGCTTCGAATGGCTGCGCCTCGGCTGATCGTCCGACCCCTCCGGTCGACTTTCCACGTCGATCACCCTCGCGGAAGGACGATAGCCGACGGAACCCTCCTACTTGCAAACCGTTCGCAATTGCATAGTTTGATGCCCAGATGCTTTCGGAGATCTGCGTGACCCTGTCCCGGCGACGCTTCGCCCTGTCCACCCTCGCCCTTGCCGCCGCCCTGGTGTCCGCACCCGCGCTCGCCGCCGACAAGCTGAAGGTCGCCACGACCTTCACGGTCCTCGCCGACATGACCCGCAACGTCGCGGGCGACCGGGCCGAGGTGGTCTCGATCACCAAGCCCGGCGCCGAGATCCACAACTACCAGCCGACCCCGCGCGACATCCTCTCGGTGCGCGACGCCGACCTCGTCCTGTGGAACGGGCTGGGGCTGGAGCTCTGGTTCGAGCGCTTCTTCTCCCGGTTGGGGGACAAGCCCTCGGCGGTTCTGACGAAAGGCATCGAGCCGATCCTGATCGGCGAGGGGCCCTATCAGGGCAAGCCAAACCCGCATGCCTGGATGTCGCCGACGCTGGCGCTGACCTATGTCGACAACATTCGCGACGCGCTGTCTGCCGAGGATCCCGCCAACGCCGCGACCTACGCCGCCAATGCCGAGCGCTACAAGGGCGAGATCTCGGCGAGCGTCGAGGGCCTGCGCACCTCGCTCGCCGCGCTGCCCGAGGGGCACCGCTGGCTCGTCACCAGCGAGGGGGCGTTCTCCTACCTCGCCCGCGACTTCGGTCTGCGCGAGCTTTATCTCTGGCCGATCAACGCCGACTCGCAAGGAACGCCCCAGCAGGTGCGCCGCGTGGTCGACACGGTGACGGCCGAGAAGATCCCGGTCGTCTTCTCGGAAAGCACCGTCTCGCCCGATCCCGCGAACCAGGTCGCGCGCGAGACCGGCGCGCGCTACGGCGGCGTCCTCTACGTCGACAGCCTCAGCGCCGAGGGCGGACCGGTGCCAACCTATATCGACCTCCTGCGCGTGACGACGCAGACGATCGCCGCAGGCTTCTCCTCGTGAGCGCGGCTCTCGGCATCGAGGCGTCCGGCCTCACCGTCGTCTACCGCAACGGTCACGTCGCCCTGCGCGAGGCCACGTTCAGCGTTCCGCGCGGCTCGATCGCGGCGCTCGTCGGCGTCAACGGCGGCGGCAAGTCGACGCTGTTCAAGTCCGTGCTCGGCCTCGTGCCGCAGTCGTCGGGTCGCGTGTCGATCCTCGGCGCGCCCGTTGGCCAGGCGCTGAAGAAGAACCGCGTCGCCTACGTGCCGCAGAGCGAGGAGATCGACTGGAACTTCCCCGTTCTGGTCGAGGACGTCGTGATGATGGGCCGCTACGGCCACATGGGCTGGCTTCGCCGCCCGAAGCCGGCCGACCACCGGGCGGTGGCGGCGGCGCTCGCCCGCGTCGGCATGGCGGACTTCCGCGCCCGCCAGATCGGCGAACTCTCGGGCGGCCAGAAGAAGCGCGTCTTCCTCGCGCGTGCGCTGGCGCAGGGTGCCGAGGTGATCCTTCTGGACGAGCCCTTCACCGGCGTCGACCTGCGCACGGAAGAAGCGATCATCGCGCTCCTGAAGGACCTTCGCCGCGAAGGCGCGGCGATGCTGGTCTCGACCCACAACCTCGCCGCCGTGCCCGACTTCTGCGACCGCGCGATCCTCGTCAACCGGACGGTGCTCGCCGCCGGGCCGACCGCCGACGTGTTCACCCCGGCGCATCTGGAGCGCGCCTTCGGCGGCACGCTGCGCGGCGGGCTGTTCGGCGCGATGCCGGCCGCCTCGGCCCCCGCCGCTGGCCGCGAGCCCGTGGAGGCCGTCGCGTGAGCGCCGCGCTCCTCGAGCCCTTCACCTACGACTACATGTTCAACGCCATCTGGGCCTCGATGCTGGTCGGCGGCGTCTGCGCCTTCCTGTCGGCCTTCGTGGTTCTCAAGGGCTGGTCGCTGATCGGCGATGCGCTGTCGCACTCGATCGTGCCGGGCGTTGCGGGCGCATACATGCTGGGCCTGCCCTTCTCGATCGGCGCCTTCCTGTCCGGCGGGCTGGCGGCCGGCGCGATCCTTCTCATCGCGCGCGTCTCGCGGCTGAAGGAGGACGTGGTGATCGGCCTGATCTTCACCTCCTTCTTCGGCCTCGGCCTCTTCATGGTCTCGATCTCGCCGGTGCCGATCGACATCCAGTCGATCGTGCTCGGCAACATCCTCGCCGTCACGCCGGCCGACACGCTGCAGCTCGTCCTCATCTCGGGTGTGACGCTCGCGATCCTGCTCCTCACCTGGCGCACGCTGATGGCCGTGTTCTTCGACGAGAACCACGCCCGCACGATCGGCCTCGACCCGACGCTCTGGCGCGCCCTGTTCTTCACCCTTCTCAGCGCGTGCGCCGTCGCTGCCATGCAGACCGTCGGCGCCTTTCTGGTGGTTGCCGCCGTGGTGACGCCGGGCGCGACGGCCTATCTCCTGACCGACCGGTTCGGGCGGATGATCGCCTTGTCCGTCGCGATCGGCGCGCTCACCAGCGGCATCGGCGCCTATGCCAGCTACTTCCTCGACGGGGCGACGGGCGGCGTGATCGTGGTGCTGCAGACGGCGCTCTTCCTTCTCGCCTTCGTCTTCGCGCCCAAGCACGGCATCGTCGCGGCGCGCCGCCGGGCGAGGGCCGAGGTCCGGGAGGCGCTGCCATGAGCGTTGCGGATCTCCTCTTCCCCTTCCAGATCGACTTCCTGCAATACGCCTTTCTGGCCGGCGCGCTGATCGCGGTGCCCTGCGCGCTTCTGTCCTGCTTCCTGGTGCTGAAGGGCTGGTCGCTGATGGGCGACGCGGTGTCCCACGCCGTCCTGCCCGGCATCGTCCTCGCCTATGCCGCCGGCCTGCCGCTGGCGCTCGGCGCCTTTGCGGCCGGCCTCTTCTGTGCCGCCGGCTCGGGCTTCCTGAAGAACAACAGCCGCATCGCGCAGGACACCGCCATGGGCGTCGCCTTCGCCGGCATGTTCGCGCTCGGCATCGTCCTCCACGCCAAGGTGCGCTCGGCGCTGCATCTCGACCATATCCTGTTCGGCGATCTCCTCGGCCTCGCGCCGGGGGATCTCGGGGAGATCGCCGCGATCGTCGTGCCGGTCCTTCTGTTCGTGGTGCTGTCCTGGCGCAGTCTCCTTCTGCACAGCTTCGACACGGTGCAGGCGCGCGTCTCGGGCCTGCCCGTTCGCCTCCTGCACTACGGGCTCCTCGCCGCCCTGTCGGCCGCGATCGTCGCCTCCATGCAGGCGGTCGGCATCATCCTCGTGGTGGCGCTTCTCATCGCGCCGGGTGCGACGGCCTTCCTCCTCGTCCGCTCCTTCGGCCGGATGCTGGTGGTGGCCGCGAGCGTCGCGCTTCTCGCCTCGACGCTCGGCATCTGGCTGTCGGTGTTCCTCGACAGCGCCCCGGCGCCGACCATCGTCCTCGTCATGTCGGCCGGCTGGATCCTGGCGCTCCTGTTCGGCCGCCGCGCCCCGCGCGAGGTGGAGGCGGAAGCCGCGACCTGAACCCGGCTGAGGATTTTGCGGGAAACCGCGTTTCCCCCGACGTCGTTCGCCTCCGGTGATCAACGAGGGAGTGCGGGCATGCGAGAGGGCAGGCGGACGAAATCGCAGGCGACGGTGCTGATCGTCGTGGCCATTCTCGTGGCCCTGTTCCTGATCGGGCTCTGGTCCGACGGGTTCGGCCTGATGGGAACCGAGATGGCGCCCGGCACGACGACGCCGCCCGGCAATCCGACCTGACGAGTGCCGGGCTTGGCGGGGGCGCCTCCGCCTCGCTATGACGGGTGGCCGGGACGCGCTGTGCGCCCGGCACCGGAGACGCGGATCACGCATGAACGCCGACAGGCAGAGCCGGGCGACGATCAAGGACGTCGCGCGCGAGGCGGGCGTCTCGGCGATGACCGTGTCCAACGTCATCAACAACAAGACGCAGTTCGTGGGGGCGGCGGCCCGTGCCCGGGTCGAGGAGGCGATCGCGCGCCTCGGCTACCGCCGTCAGTCAAGCGCGCGCAACCTGCGGGGGCAGGGGCCGCGCTCGATCGGCATGGTTATCGTCGACGAATCGCCGGCCTTCCTCGCCAACTTCTTCACCGCGCAGCTCGTCGCGGGTCTTGCCAACGTCCTCAACCGCGCGGACTGGACGCTGACGCTCTCCGGGCTCCATCCCGACCAGCTCGCCGCCTCCAGCCTGATGCGGACCTATGACGTCGGCGGCCTCTGCGCCATGGTGTCGGGCGAGCGCGCGGCGCGCCACGACATCGTGCGGCGCCTTAGCGACCTCGGCCAGCCGGTGGTCCTCTTCCAGGAGGTGGTGGAGACCGAAGGGCGCGACCTCTGCCTCGTGCGCCAGGACGACCGGGGGGGCGGCCGGCGGGTCGGCGCCCATCTCCAGCGTCTTGGCGTGTCGCGCGTCCTCGCGATGCTGCCGCGCCAGAGCTGGCCGGCGATCGAGAACCGGCTCGGCGGTCTCGGCCAGGGGTTGGGTGCCGAGCCGGCCGATGTCCTGCGCGTCGACCATGACGACTTCTCCGCCGTGCAGGAGGCCCTGCGCCTGTGGATCGCCGAAAATGGCCTGCCGGGCGCGGTCTGGGGCGCCAACGACCAGATCGCCTCGGCTGCGCTTCTCCATCTTCTCGACCGGGGCGTGGCGGTGCCGGGCGCCGTGCGCGTCGTCGGCTTCAACGACTTCCCCGCCCACCGGCATGCGCGCCCGCGTCTGACGACCCTGGCTTCGCCCGCCTATGAGCTCGGCGAGCGGGCGGGCGAGGCGATGCTGAAGCGCTTGGAAACCGGGCGCTTCGAGACGCAGGACCTGTGCCTTCCCGTCGCCTTTCTCGCCGGGGAGACGGGATGAGAGCGACTTGCAGGCGGTTTCATGTAACGTTAAACAAGGGGCGAGGGCGTCCTTGGGAGGGGAAGCATGAACCGCATCGATCTTGAAGGCCAGGTCGCCGTCGTCACCGGCGGTGCGCAGGGCATCGGCTTTGCCGTCGCGCAGCGTCTCGTCGCGTCCGGCGCCCGCGTCAGCCTCTGGGACACCAACGTCGAGCTCCTGCGCGACGCGGTGGCGGCGCTGGGGGAGGCCGCGTCGTCGCAAACCGTCGACATCACCGATCTCGCCGCTCTCGGCCGCGCCCATGCGGCTGTGGAGGCGGAGGTCGGCCCGGTCTCGATCGTCGTCAATTCCGCCGGCATCGCCGGCAAGAACGCGACGCTCGACGAATACGACCCGGACGAGTGGCGCCGCGTCGTCGAGATCAACCTGAACGGCACGTTCTACGTCAACCGCACCGTGGTGCCGGGCATGAAGGCGCGGAACTACGGGCGCATCGTCAACATCGCCTCGATCGCCGGCAAGGAGGGCAATCCCAACCTGTCCGCCTATTCAGCCGCGAAAGCCGGCGTCATCGGCCTGACGAAGTCGCTCGGCAAGGAACTGGCCAAGCACGACATCGCCGTCAACGCGATCACGCCCGCGACCGCGCGCACGCGCATCCTCGAAACCCTGACGCCCGAGTTCATCGACTACATGCTGGTGCGCATTCCGCGCGGCCGGTTCCTGGAGGTCGAGGAGGCCGCCGCGATGGTGGCCTGGCTCGTCTCCAAGGACAATTCCTTCACAACCGCCTCGGTCTTCGACCTGTCGGGCGGCCGAGCCACCTATTGAGGGGACACCACCCATGAAGCTTCTTCGCGTCGGCCAGAAGGGCCGTGAGCGCCCGGCCATCCGCCTCGAGGACGGAACCCTGCGCGACCTGTCGAGCCTCGTCGACGACATCGCCGGCGAGGCGCTGTCGGACGAGAGCCTCCAGAAGATCCGCGCCGCCGATCTCGCCTCGCTGCCGACGATCGAGGGCGACGAGCGCATCGGCCCCTGTGTCGGTCGCGTCGGCAAGTTCATCTGCGTCGGCCTGAACTACGCCGACCACGCCGCCGAAAGCGGCATGGCGGTGCCCTCCGAACCCGTCCTCTTCATGAAGGCGACGAGCGCCATCGTCGGCCCGAACGACGACGTCGTCATCCCCAAGGGCTCGATCAAGCCGGACTGGGAGGTCGAGCTCGGGGTCGTCATCGGGACCGAGGCGCGTTACGTCTCGGAAGCCGAGGCGCTCGACCACGTCGCCGGCTACTGCGTCGTCAACGACATCTCCGAGCGGCACTTCCAGACCGAGCGCGGCGGCCAGTGGGTCAAGGGCAAGTCGGCCGACACGTTCGGACCGATCGGCCCGTGGCTGGTGACGCGCGACGAGGTCGCCGACCCGCAGGCGCTCTCGATGTGGCTTGAGGTCGACGGCCACCGCTACCAGGACGGCTCGACGAAGACGATGGTCTTCGGCGTCGCCCACCTCGTCCACTACATCTCGCAGTTCATGAGCCTGCAGCCGGGCGACATCATCACCACCGGCACGCCGCCGGGCGTCGGCATGGGCATCAAGCCGGAGCCCGTCTGGCTGAAGGCCGGCAACGTCATGCGCCTCGGCATCGAGGGCCTCGGCGAACAGCGCCAGGACGTGAAGGCCTACGCGGGCTGATCGCTTCGCATTTCGAGACGAGGCCGGCGGAGCGATCCGCCGGCCTTTTCGTTGAGAGGCGATGATCGTCTTTCTCGACTTCGAGGCCTCGTCCCTCAACGCTAAGAGCTTTCCCGTCGAGGTCGCCTGGGTCTTCGAGACCGGCGAAGGGGAAAGCCATCTCATCCGCCCCCAGCCGGACTGGACCGACTGGGAGGCGGAGGCCGAGGGCATCCACGGCCTGTCGCGCGAACGGCTGGAGCGCGAGGGCATGCCGGCTGATGCGCTGGCGCGGCGGATGCTGGATGTCCTCGGGCCCCACGCGCTCTATGCCAGCGCGCCGTCCTGGGACGGGAAGTGGCTGAGCGTGCTCCTGCGCGGCGGCGGCCAGCCGCGCCACGCGCTCCGGCTGAAGGATACGGAAGACGCGCGGGCCGATCTCGTCGCCCGCCATCTCGGGCCGGGGCGGGACGAGGAGGCGCGGGCGATCCTCGCCGAGATCGAACGGATGGGGCGCGACGCCACGCCCGAGCATCGGGCGCTCGGCGACGCCGAACGCGAGCGGCAGCTCTGGCTGGAAGCCGGGCGCCGCGCTAGCGCGAAGGCGTGAGCCGAAGCCGGCTTCCTGTCGCCCGAACAAACCTCGCGCCGGGGCTTTCGTCGTCTGGACTTTCCCGCCCCGGCTGGCGATCCTCTGCATTGCGTGCGAAGCAGCCGAGGAGGATCGGCGCGGCTCGGCGCCGGGAGGACATGACATGCGGGCGATCCGTCTGGAGGGCGTCGGACAGCTGGCCGTGCGCGATCTCGAAACGCCGGTGCCGGGCGAGGGCGACCTTCTCGTCCGGGTCGAGGCCTGCGGCATCTGCGGCACCGACCGCCATCTCTTCCACGGCGAGTTTCCCTCGCGCCCGCCGGTGACGCTCGGCCACGAGTTCGCCGGCACGGTGGAAGCCGTCGGGCCCGGCGTGACACGCTTCGGCCCGGGCATGATGGTGACGGGCGATCCCAACATCGCCTGCGGCCGCTGCCCCGAATGCCACCGCGGGCGGGTGCATCTCTGCCGAAACCTCCAGGCGATCGGTATCCATCGCGACGGCGGCTTCGCCACCCACGTCCTCGTGCCGGAGACGCAGGCCCATCGCCTGCCGGACGGATTCGATCCCGTGCACGGCGCCTTCACGGAGCCGCTCGCCTGCTGCATCCACGGGATGGACGTCGCGGCTCCGAAGCCCGGCGAGACGGTCGTCGTCCTCGGCGGCGGCCTGATCGGCCTCCTCATCGTCCAGCTCGCACGCCTTGCCGGTGCATCGCGGATCGTCCTCGCGACCCGCAGCGCGGACAAGAGGGCCCTGGCCGAGCGGCTCGGCGCGACCGACACGGTGGATGCCGGGCATTCCGATGCGGAGCGCCGGATCGCGGGCGAAAACGGTCTCATGCCGGGCGGCGCCGATCTCGTGGTCGAGGCGGCCGGTGTCGCCGAGACGGTGGCACAGGCGCCGCGCCTCGCGGCGCGCGGTGGCCGCGTGCTTCTTCTCGGCGTCCTGCCGCAGGGCGAAAAGGTCGAGATCGAACCCTTCGACCTCCTCTTCCGCGAGGTCCAGTTCCTGACCTCGTTCGTCAACCCCTTCACCCATGCGCGGGCCGCGGCGCTTCTGGCCGCGGGCGCGATCGACGTCGCCCCGCTCGTCTCGCGCCGCGTCACGCTGCAGGAGGGCGCCGAGGCGATCTCGGCCCAAGCGCCCGCCGGCGAGATCCGCGCGATCGTCGTTCCCTAGAGCCCGAGGCTCGCCAGGTCCGGCCCGAGCGGCACGACACCGTTCGGGTTCAGTGCCCGGATCGAATAGTAGCCGCGCTTGATGTGGTCGATCGACACGGTCTCGCGCACACCGGGCACATCCAGCATCCGCCTGGTATGGGCGGTGAGGGCGGGATAGCTCGACAGCGGCTGGCGGTTGCACTTGAAGAGGCCGTGATAGGCGGCGTCGAAGCGGACGAGCGTGACGAAAAGGCGGATGTCGGTCTCGGTGAGCCGGCGCCCGAAGAGGAACGGTCCGCCTGCTGCGAGACAGTCCTCCAGCGCGTCGAGCGCCTCGAAGACGGCGGCGTAGGCGTCCTCGTAGGCGTCCTGCGTCGTCGCGAAGCCAGCGCGGTAGACGCCGTTGTTGAGGCGCGGATAGATCCAGTCGTTGAGTGCGTCGATCTCCGGCTCGAGGTCGGCGGGTCGCAGGTCGAGGTCGCCCCGCGCCAGCGTGCCGAAGCCGGAATTGAACATCCGCAGGATGTCGGCGGACTCGTTGTTGACGATCGTGCCGCGCCGCTTGTCCCAGAGGACGGGCACCGTCGCACGGCCGTTCACGTGCGGGTCGGCGCGGGTGTAGAGTTCGTGGACGAAGCGCGCGCCGTTGACCGCATCGTCCGTCGAGCCCGCGCCCGTGCCGAAGCGCCAGCCCTCGGCTCCAAGCTCCGGACGAACCACCGAGACGGACACGACGTCCTCCAACCCCTTCAGCCGCTGCGCGATCAGCGCGCGCGAGGCCCAGGGGCAAATGAGGGCGACATAGAGGTGGTAGCGGCCGGCTTCCGCCGGGAACCCGCCGTCGCCGGTCGGCCCGGCCGAGCCGTCCGGGGTGACGAAGTGGCGGAAGCTCGAGGTCTGGCGGACGAAGCCGCCCTTGGCGTCCGTGCCCTGCACCGGCTGCCAGTTTTCCGCCCAACGGCCATCGACCAGCATCTCAGCCTCGCTTCAGCGTGATGCCGACCCCGGCGGGATCGGTCAGGTGGATCGCCTCCCGCTCCCGCGCGGCCGTCGCGCCCGACGCGAGGATCGCGGCCTCGGCCGCCCCGAAGGCCGCCTCGTCGCGGGCAAGGAGCTCGAAGCCCCTGAGACCGGTGGCCGAGGGATCGCGGGCAGGAGCGCCGCGGCTGTTCCAGATGTTGCCGGCGACGTGGTGGTGATAGCCGCCGCTCGACAGGAAGGTGGCGCTCGGCATGCGCTGCATCACGTCGAGACCGAGAGCGGTCGCGTAGAAGCGCTCTGACTCGGCGACGTCGCCGACCTGGAGGTGGACATGCCCGACCGTGGTGCCCGTGGGCGCGCCGGCAAAGGCGCCGCCGGCGCCGGCGGCCAGCAGCGCCTGCATGTCGAGGGGATCGGACATCATCTGCAGCGCGCCGCCCGCGCGCGGCCATTCGGCCCCGGCCCGGTCGGCATAGACCTCGATGCCGTTTCCCTCGGGATCGGCGAGGTAGATCGCCTCGCTGACGCCATGGTCCGAGGCGCCCTGAAGCGGGGCGCGCAGGTCCGCCGCGTGGCGCAGCCAGCGGCCGAGCGATGCGCGGTTGGGCAGGAGGAAGGCGGTGTGGAAGAGGCCCGCCGCGCGGCGGCCGGAGAGGGGCGCCGACCGATCCTCGGTCAGCGCCAGGAAAGCGCGTGGTCCCGCGCCGAGATGCATGGTCGCGCCGTCCCGACCGATCTCGGCAAGGCCAATCACCTCGCGGTAGAAGTCGGCCATGCGGGCGAGGTCGCGCACCACGAGCGACACCGTGCCGATGCGCAGCGGCGTCGCGGGGATGGGGTCAGGCGGGCTCATGGGCGGGGCTCCGGGTAACGCCGGCGCGGGAGAGCGCCGACGGGTTCCCTGTCAGATAAGCCCCGAGGGGCCCTCCTGCCGAGGGCCTTCCCGTTGAACGGTCAGTCGTCGACGAGGATCGTGTCGGCGACCTCGATGCCAAAGCCGGTGAGGCCGACATAGGCGCGCTCGTGAGTGGCGAGCACCGAGATCGAGCGCACGCCGATGTCGCGCAGGATCTGTGCGCCGATGCCGACCTCGCGCCAGCGCTGGCGGCGCGCCTTGGCGCTGCCGTGGCGCTCGCCGTCGGTCACCGGCTCGCCGGGCGTCGGTGCGGCCTCGAACTGGTCGACCTCGGGCGTGCGCAGGAGCATCAGGATGCCCTGGCCGCGGTCCTTCAGCTTGTCGACGGCGAGCTCCACCCAGCTCGGGCGACCGCGCACCTTGGCGAAGAGGTCGTTGACCGGCTGCTCGCGATGGATACGCGTCGGCACCTTCTCGGCGTAGCGCACATCGCCGAACAGGGCGACGACGTGCTGCATGTCGTCGAACGGCGTCTCGTAGACGCGGATGCGTCCCTTGAGGCCGCCGATCATCATCTCCTCCTCGCGCACGCAGCGCACGAAGCTCTCGCGCCGGATGCGGTAGGAGATGAGGTCCTCGATCGAGACGATCTTGAGGCCGTGCTCGCGCGCGAAGGGAATGAGCTCGGGCAGGCGCTTCACCGTGCCGTCGTCGTTGACGACCTCGGCCAGAACCCCGACCGGCGGCAAGCCGGCGAGCGTGGCGAGATCGGTGCCCGCTTCCGTGTGGCCGGAGCGGGTAAGGACGCCGCCCTCGCGCGCGATCAGCGGGAACATGTGGCCGGGGCGCAGGAACTCCGAGCCCGGCACATTGTCGTTGGACAGGGCCCGCGCGGTCGCCGCGCGCTCTTCCGCCGCGATGCCGGTCGTCATGCCGACGCGGTAGTCGACCGACACGGTGAAGGCGGTGCGCATCGGATCGAGATTGTTGGCGACCATCGGCGGCAGGTTCAGCCGGTTCGCCCGCTCGCCCGTCATCGGCACGCACAGGATGCCGCTCGTGTGGCGGATCATGAAGGCCATCTTCTCCGGCGTCGCGCGCGCGGCCGCCATGATGAGGTCGCCCTCGTTCTCGCGGTCGGTGTCGTCCACCACCACCACGAGTTCGCCCGCGGCGATCGCGGCGATCGCGTCCTCGACCTTGTCCAGTTCCATGCGGCGTTCCCCCGAAAGTCCTTGTCACGCCGCGTGTAGACGGGCGCGCGCCGCCGATCAACGGCGACGGAGCGTTCGCCCGAGCGTTCCCCGGCGAAGCGGCCTCGCCGCGCCGCCGGGGAACGCCTCAGCCGCGCCCGCGATAGGGCGGCACGCCCTGGTCGGGCAGGAAGACGCCCTCCGGCGGCGCGCCGGTCTGCCAGAACACGTCGATCGGGATGCCGCCGCGCGGATACCAATAGCCGCCGATGCGCAGCCAGAGCGGCTGCGTCGCCTCCACGATGCGCCGCGCCACCATCACGGTGCAGTCCTCGTGGAAGGCGCCGTGGTTGCGGAAGGAGACGAGGAAGAGCTTCAGCGACTTCGATTCGACGAGGCGCTGGTCGGGCGCATAGTCGATCACGAGATGGGCGAAATCCGGCTGCCCGGTGACCGGGCAGAGCGAGGTGAATTCGGGGCAGGCGAAGCGCACGATCGCGGGCGGGCCCTCGCGCCGGGTGTAGGGCACGGTCTCGAGGACGGCGTCCTCGGGGCTGGCGGCGGGGCGCGCCTCGGCGCCGAGCTGGGTCAGGGTGGTGGTTGTCATCGGGCGGGCCTCGGGTGGACGTGTCGGCGGATGGCCTAGACCCGCACGCCCGTCGGTTCAACCTTGGCCCGCCATCCATCACGCGTCTTGCAACTTTGCGTGAGGACCGATAAGGCCGGAGGGCCAGGCCGGGCCCCTCTGGCAGTCGCATGATGCGGCTGCGATGTCGGACTGGCGGACGATTTTCTCCATCCGCGACCCGTCGCCTGCGAGCCCCGTCCGCCGACTGAACACCAGCCGCGCGTCCAAAGGTCTCGTCCCGCATGGGTTGCCCATCCGCTGGAGCGGCGGGAAAGGCCCCCATGTTCGAACTCCTCACACCCGAAGGCTGGCTGGCGCTCGGCCAGATCATCATCATGGACGTCGTCCTCGCCGGCGACAACGCGATCGTCATCGGTCTGGCCGTCGCCGGCCTGCCGGTCGACCAGCGCAAGAAGGCGATCTTCTGGGGCATCGCGGCCGCGACGATCCTGCGCATCGCCTTCACCGTCGTCGCGACGCAGCTTCTCGCCATCGTCGGCCTCCTCCTAGCCGGCGGCCTCCTGCTTCTGTGGGTCTGCTGGAAGATGTGGAGCGAGCTGCGCGCGCCCGAGCACGACGCTCATGGCGAAGCCGGCCTCGACGGGACGGCGGCGGGCAAGCCGCGCAAGACGCTGGCGCAGGCGACCCTCCAGATCATCGTCGCCGACGTCTCGATGTCGCTCGACAACGTGATCGCGGTGGCGGGCGCCGCCGAGGGCCATCACTGGACGCTCCTTGCCTTCGGTCTTCTCCTGTCGATCGCGCTGATGGCCTTCGCCGCCAACTTCATCGCCAAGCTCCTCAACCGCCATCGCTGGATCGCCTATGTCGGCCTTGCCGTGATCCTGTTCGTGGCCGTCGAGATGGTGCTGAAGGGCCTTGTGCAGGTCTATCCGCCGGCGGGCGAATACATCCCGTTCGCCATCGAGGACACCGCCCATCCGGCGCTGCCGGCCGGCACGGGGCAGGGCGCACCCGCTACGACCTCGGCGCCCGCACAGTAACCTGGTCCAAGGTCCGCGCCGTTTCGGGGGGCGGGCCTTTCGACATGAAAAAGCCGGCGGCTGCGATGCAGTCCGCCGGCTTTTTCATGTCTTGGGTCGCGGGTTCAGCCTCGGTCGTCGTCGTCCGGCGACACGGTCTCGTCCTCGGGGCCCGGAATGACGTAGGCGCCCGACAGCCAGCGGTGAAGATCGACGTCCTTGCAGCGCGGCGAGCAGAACGGGAAGGTCGCCCGGTCGGACGGGCGGCCGCATTCGGGGCACTTGCGGGCCGCGCGCAGGCCCGTGATCTCGGCGCTCATGGCAGGGCGCCCTCAGGTCAGCGGGGCGGCGCCCGGCCGGGGCACCACGAAGCCCTCGCCCGTCAGGAGCGACAGGGTCTCGTACAGCGGCAGGCCGACGACGTTGGAATAGGAGCCGACGAGGCGCACCACGAAGGCGCCGGCGAGGCCCTGGATGGCGTAGCCACCCGCCTTGCCCTGCCACTCGCCGCTCTCGACGTAGCGCTCGATGTCGTCGCGCGACAGGCGCTTGAAGCGGATGCGCGTTTCGACGAGACGCTGGCGCGCCTTGCCGCCCGGCGTGACGACGCAGACGCCGGTAAAGACGCGGTGCGAGCGGCCGGACAGGAGGCGCAGGTTGGTGACGGCGTCGTCGGCGATCTCGGCCTTGGGCACCACCTGCCGACCCAGCGACACCACGGTGTCGGCGCCGAGCACGAACGTGTCCTTCGTCTCGCCGCGCGCGGCGATCGCCTCAAAGGCCTTCAGAGCCTTTGCCTTCGACAGGCGCTTGGCGAGCGAGCGCGGGTGCTCGGAGCGCTCGGGCGTCTCGTCGATCGCGGTCGCGAGCAGGCGTGCCGGCTCGATGCCGACCTGCTGCAGGAGCTCGAGCCGGCGCGGCGACCCGGAGGCGAGCACCAGCGCGCTGTGGGGCGTGGCCGGCATCGGCGTCTTACTTGAAGCGGTAGGTGATGCGGCCCTTGGTCAGGTCGTAGGGCGTCATCTCGACGAGAACCTTGTCGCCCGTCAGAACGCGGATGCGGTTCTTGCGCATCCGGCCCGCCGTGTGGGCGATGATCTCGTGGTCGTTCTCGAGCTTGATGCGGAAGGTCGCGTTGGGCAGCAGTTCGGTGACCGTGCCGGGGAACTCGAGAACTTCTTCTTTCGCCATGCGGGTATCGGGCCTCGTTGCGGGGCAGGACGACGTCTCGCGTCCTCCCCTTGAGAATCTGGGGTCGCCGGGTGCGGCGACCTCGTCAATGGGTGAATTTGCGCCCTAGATCGGATTTCACGCGGCAAAAAGCAAGCCTGCGCTCCGCTTTCCGCCGCCCGACCGCCGTATCTCAGCCCGAAATGCGCTCGACCTCGGCCCCGCAGGCGCCGAGTTTCTCCTCCAGCCGCTCGAAGCCGCGGTCGAGGTGATAGACGCGGTTGACGACCGTCTCGCCGTCGGCGACAAGGCCCGCGATCACGAGGCTGACCGAGGCGCGAAGATCGGTTGCCATGACAGGCGCGCCGACGAGACGAGGCACGCCTTCGATGCGCGCCATCTGGCCGGACAGCGAGATCCTAGCCCCAAGCCGAGCCAGCTCCTGCACGTGCATGAAGCGGTTCTCGAAGATCGTCTCGGTGATGTGCGAGACGCCGTCCGAGCGCGTCATCAGCGCCATGAACTGGGCCTGGAGATCGGTCGGGAAGCCGGGGAACGGATCGGTCACGACGTCGACCGGCCGGATGCCGCCGCCGTTGCGGCGCACGCGCAGGCCGTTCGGCGTGTCGGTGATCTCGGCGCCCGCGTCGCCGAGCGCCGTCAGTGCGGTCTGCAGGAGGTCGGAATGGGTGCCTTCCAGCGTCACGTCGCCGCCGGTCATCGCGACCGCCATCGCATAGGTGCCGGTCTCGATGCGGTCGGGCAGCACGCGGTGGCGCGCGCCCGACAGCGCGGTGACGCCGTCGATCGTGATGGTCGAGGTCCCGGCGCCCGAGATCTTGGCGCCCATCGCGTTGAGGCAGGCGGCAAGGTCCGCCACCTCCGGCTCGCGGGCGGCGTTCTCGATCACGGTCTGGCCCTTGGCGAGCGAGGCCGCCATCATCATGACATGCGTCGCGCCGACCGAGACCTTGGGGAAGGTGTAGCGGTTGCCGACGAGCCCGCCCTTGGCCTCGGCGACGATGTAGCCGGCGTCGATGTCGATCGTGGCGCCAAGCGCCTGCAGGCCCTCGATGAAGAGGTCGACGGGCCGCGTGCCGATGGCGCAGCCGCCTGGCAGCGAGACGCGTGCCTTGTGGCAGCGGGCGAGCAGCGGACCGATCACCCAGAAGCTCGCGCGCATCTTGGAGACGAGCTCGTAAGGGGCGGTGGTGTCGACGATGGTGCGGGCGGTGAAGTGGATGGTGCGCCCCGAGGCGGCATGTGTCGCCAGCCGCTTGCCCGACACGGTGTAGTCGACGCCGTGGTTGCCGAGGATGCGGATCAGCTGCTCGACGTCGGCCAGATGCGGCACGTTCTCGAGCGTCAGCGTGTCGTCGGTGAGGAGCGAGGCGATCATCAGCGGCAGAGCCGCGTTCTTGGCGCCCGAGATCGGGATCGTCCCGTTGAGGGCGTTGCCGCCGCGAATGCGAATGCGATCCATGGGAATTCCAGCGCCTTGGCCGACGGACGGGACCGACGGACTCGTCAAAGCGCGTGTCCTACACGAGCGGCCCGTGTGGATCAAATTCGCGCCACCGGTCTTCCGGCCGCCGGTCGTCTCAGTGCGGGCGCAGGAGGACGTCGAGGCCGAAGACGACCATCGCGACGATCGCGAGCTTCCAGAAGTCGCCGCGGCGCCGGAAGCCCGGCAGGCCGATCGGGCGGATGATCTGGAGGATCATCACGAGGATGATCAGGAAGGAGAAGAGCTTGTTCATCAAGCTCCGCTCTTAGACCGTGCCACCCTGTCTGTCGCGTGGGGCCGTCAGCGCGAGACCGAGGAGACCAGCGGCTCCGGCGCGTTCTCGATCTCCAGCCACTCGCCGGCATTTGTCGGCGACTGCCGCTTCACGAAGCGGTAGGGCACCTCGGTCCAGCGGCGCACGCGCCAGTCGAGATTGTCGAGCACGAAGTCGCCGGACGCGGTGCGCAGCGTCAGGATGGCGTGGCCGGTGCCGTCGAGCTTGTTGACCACCGTCAGCAGGAGGTCCGACAGGGAGATGCCGGCCGCATGGAGGCGGGCCCGCTTCAGAAGCGCGTAGTCCTCGCAGTCGCCCTTGTTGTCGGTCGGGAAGGTCCAGTACTCCTCCTGACCGTAGAGCGCCTGGTCGCTCACCGGCTGGATCTCGGCATTCACCGCGAGGTTGATCTTGGCGACCTTGGCCATCAGCGCGTCGTCGAGCACGGGGGGCACCTCGCCGGCGTCGGCGGTCGGTCCGCATTCCTCCGGCTGGCGCTCGCAGAAGGCCTTGTGGCCGAAGGGCTGCTTGATGGGGTCGCCCACCACCATGGCGTCGCCGGGCAGGGCCGCGCCGGCTGCCAGGGCAGCCGCCGAATGCAGGCAAAGTACGACCGTCACGCCGAGAAAGCGCCGAAAAATCATCACGATCTCCGTCGAGCGAGCGACCCGTCATCGCTCGCGGACTATCGTGTGTGCAGTGCCAGAAGCTGTCAATCACCCAAAAACAGCGAAGGCGAAATAGGCGAGTGGGATCGGCCGGCAAGGGCGCCGCCTGAAAAGTTTTCCAGCCTGCAAAACTCCATGTGTTGCAGGGGCTTGCCGGCGATCGGGGCGATCGCGGCCGATTGTTGCGCAAACGTCACGATCGCTTGGTGCTGCGCGGCCGCATCGCGTCGGCATCAGGGGTGGGGCGGACGGCTTTCGCGCGCCAGCGCCCGCGCCGCCCGCTCCATGCGGGCGAGATCCTCGGGCCGCGACAGGCGGTGGTCGCCGTCCTCCACGAGCGTCAGCGTCACGCCCGCCGACGGCAGGAGCGAGACGAGTTCGAGCGCATGGCCGTAGGGGACGTCCGGATCCTCCATGCCCTGGATGACGTGGACCGGTACGTCGAGCGCGATCGGCCCCGTCATCACGGCGGCCCGCGCGCCGTCCTCGATCAGCTTGCGGGTGTAGAACGTCGGCTGGTCGGAATAGGGCGAGGGCTCGGCGATGAAGCCGTCGCGCTGGAGCGCCGCGCGGTCCTCCGCCGTCAGCTTCGGCTCGACGAGCCGGCTGGTGAAGTCGGGCGCGGGGGCAAGCAGGAGAAGGGCCTCCACCCGGCTGGGCAGGCGCTGGGCGAGGCGCAGCGCGATCCAGGCGCCCATCGACGAGCCGACGAGGACGAGCGGGCCTTTCGTGCGCGCCGCGATCACCGCGGCGGCGTCTTCCGTCCAGCCCGAGATCGTGCCGTCCTCGAAGCGCCCCTCGGATTCGCCGTGGCCGGAATAGTCGAAGCGCAGGAAGCCGAGCCCCTCGCGCTCGCACAGGGTCGACAGGACCTCGGCCTTGGTGCCGCGCATGTCGGAGCGGAAGCCGCCGAGCCAGACGAGCGTCGGGCCCTCGCCCCGCCCGTCGACCGCGAGATAGGCGAGGCGCTCGCCCGAATGCGGGGCGATCTCGAAACGGGGCGGCAGATGGGGGGCAGGCGCTTCGGTCATTCGGGCCTCCGTGGCGCGGCGATGGCTGAATTCTGGCGTTTTTTCTCAAGGCCCGGCGTGAAATCCGGGCCGGGGCGTGTTATATGAGGCTTCAGTCTCCGGGCAGAAGGTCCGGTCGTGGTGCGCCGCGGCCCCGCCTGTCCCGCCCGGCGCACCGTTTCGAGAATCGACCGTATTCGATCGTCAACAGCCGGAGTCAACGACCATTCGCAGACCATTTCGTGCACCGCCGACCCAGAAGGAGGGGCCGCGCTCCAACCGGGAGATCCGGGTTCCTTCCGTTCAGCTGATCGATGCCGACGGACAGAACCGGGGTGCCATACCCACCCAGGAGGCCCTGGCCCTGGCCGAGGAGGCCGGTCTCGACCTCGTAGAGATCGTGCCGACCGCCGTGCCGCCGGTCTGCAAGATCCTCGATCTCGGCAAGCTCAAGTACGAGGGCCAGAAGAAGGCCTCCGAGCAGCGCAAGCGCCAGAAGGTCATCGAGGTCAAAGAGATCAAGATGCGTCCCAACATCGACGATCACGACTACGAGACCAAGATGAAGGCCGTGCGCCGCTTCTTCGACGAGGGCGACAAGGTCAAGGTCACGCTGCGCTTCCGCGGCCGCGAGATGGCCCACCAGGAACTCGGCATGCGTCTCCTCAACCGGGTGCGTGAAGAGACCGCCGAGATTTCCAAGGTCGAGGCCGAGCCGAAGCTCGAGGGCCGTCAGATGATGATGGTGCTGGCGCCCAAGGGCTGACCGACCCCGGCATCGCCAGAGCCAAGTCTTGAAGGGCGGCCCGTACGGGTCGCCCTTTTTCGTGCGCATCGCGTTCGGGAATGGCGAGGGGGCGTCAGCGGGCTGGCGTCGCCGATGCCTCGGCCGACGCGGCCGCGCCGATCGCGCGCAGCGTCACCACGGCGCGTACCGCCCAGATCGGCGCAATCGGCGGCCCGGCCGGGCGCATGTGGACCGCAAGATGCGTGCCCTCCGGCCCTGCCATGATCCACCGCGTCTCCGGCGCGCCGTCGAGGAGGACGAGCGCGAGCGCGGCGTCGAAGCGCTCGCCGGTCCGGCGATCTGCCGGGCGCAGCGGCTGGCCAAAGGCGGCAGGACGGAACAGGCGCCGGCTCGACAGGATGTCATCGCCGGCCGGATTGGCGAAGAGGATGCGGCCGCGCGCGTCGAGGAGGAGGGCGGCGTAGGGGAGGGGATCGAGGAGGTGCTCGAGATCCGGGCGCGACGGCGTGCGCCCTCCGGCGATCCTCGTGGCGAGGCCGAGGGCCTCGCCGAGCGGCAGGGTCGCGAGGAGGCCGGTATCGGCGCCGGCGGGCACCCGGATCGTCCAGGTTCCAAGGTCCGGCACCTCGACGACAAAGGCGACGGTATCGCCTCGCGAGGCGGGCGGAAGGCGCTCGCCCGCGGGCGCGATGCCGGTGTCCGGCCCGAGTTCCGCCGCAAGACCTTTCGCCACCGCCTGCCAGCCGGTTCCTTCCAGCACGGCCTCGCCGAGGCGGAGCAAGAGGGCGGCGCGGTGACCGGCAGGGCAGGGGGTGTGGGTCATGGGAGCGGGGACGGAGGGCGATGGAGCGAGTATCGCGTGCAAACCTCTGCAAAGGTTCAATCCGAACGCGAAATTTGGCGGCGATGCGTCGATCTTGCGCGCGCCGCGCGTCGCCTGTATAAGCCGCCCGTTCACGCGAACCGGCCGGCAGGGCATGCCGTGTCGGTTCTGATGCTGTCGTGGCCTCCGATCCTTTGTCGGGATTTGATTCGACCGTTCCTTCGGGTCCGGTCGATGCGGGGCGCGATTTTCCGATCGAGGAGAGCAAAATGCCCAAGATGAAGACCAAATCGGCCGCCAAGAAGCGGTTCCGCATGACCGCCTCGGGCAAGGTCAAGGCGGGCGCCGCCGGCAAGCGCCATGGCATGATCAAGCGCTCCAACGACTTCATCCGCAACGCGCGTGGATCGATGATCCTCAGCGAGGCCGATGCCAAGATCGTCAAGGTCTACATGCCCTACAACCGCTGATCGCGGTCGGGCACTCAAAGATTTCAAGGAGATAAGATCATGGCACGCGTCAAGCGGGGCGTTACGTCCCACGCCAAGCACAAGAAGGTCCTGAAGGCCGCCAAGGGCTTCTACGGCCGTCGCAAGAACACGATCCGCGCCGCCAAGGCGGCCGTCGATCGGTCCAAGCAGTTCGCCACGCGCGATCGCCGCGTCAAGAAGCGCAACTTCCGCGCCCTGTGGATCCAGCGCATCAACGCCGGCGTGCGCGAGCATGGCCTGACCTACGCCCGCTTCATCGACGGCCTGAACAAGGCCGGCATCCAGGTCGACCGCAAGGTCCTCTCGGACATCGCGATCCACGAGCCCGAGGCCTTCGCCGCCCTCGTCGAGCAGTCGCGCACCGCGCTCGGCTACATCAAGGACGCGAGCGAGACCGCTCACGCCCGCGCCGTCGGCGAGAAGCAGGCCGCCTGAGGGCGGTCGACCTTCCGAGGTCGATGACACGCAAAGGCCCGCGGCGTCCGACGCTGCGGGCCTTTTGCTTTTCCAGAGGGCCGCCGCCGGGCGCCCGGGCTTTTTTAAGCGTTTTTCTTCCGCGATCGATGCTGTAGGACGGGCCCGCCGGAACGGGCCATCCCGCCCGGCTTCCCTTCGCCTGCCCGTGAGGACCTGCCGTGACGGACCTGTCCGCGATCGAAGCCCGCTATCTCAACGACGTGGAGAACGCTGCCGACGAAGCCTCGCTCGAGGCCGTGCGCCTCGCCGCGCTCGGCAAGAAGGGCGAGATTTCCGAGCTCCTGAAAGGGCTCGGCAAGATGGACGCCGAGGAGCGGCGCGAGTTCGGGCCGAAGCTCAACGGCCTGCGCGACCGCGTGGCCGAGGCGCTCGGTGCCAAGCGCGAGCGGCTGGCCGATGCCGCGATCGAGGCGCGCCTTGCGGCCGAACGGCTCGACGTGACGCTGCCCGTGCGTCCCTCGCCGGTCGCGCGCGGGCGCATCCACCCGATCAGTCAGGTCGTCGATGAGATCACCGCGATCTTCGCCGACATGGGCTTCTCGGTGGCCGAAGGGCCGGACATCGAGACCGATCGCTACAACTTCACGGCGCTCAACTTCCCCGAGGGCCATCCGGCCCGCGAGATGCACGACACGTTCTTCCTGAAAGCCAAGGACGGGGCGGAGCGCAAGCTCCTGCGCACCCACACCTCGCCCGTGCAGATCCGCACGATGGAAGCGCAAAAGCCGCCGATCCGTATCGTCATCCCCGGCAAGACCTACCGGCAGGATTCGGACGCCACCCACACGCCGATGTTCCATCAGGTGGAAGGGCTCGTCATCGACAAGTCCGCCAACATCGCCAACATGAAGTGGGTACTGACAGAGTTCTGCAAGGCGTTCTTCGAGGTGCCGAGCCTCAACATGCGCTTCCGGCCGAGCTTCTTCCCCTTCACCGAGCCCTCGATGGAGGTCGACATCCAGTGCGACCGCTCCGGTTCCGAGGTGCGCTTCGGCGAAGGCACCGACTGGATGGAGATTCTTGGCTGCGGCATGGTGCATCCCAATGTCCTGCGCGGCGTCGGGCTCGACCCCGACGAGTATCAGGGCTTCGCCTGGGGCATGGGCATCGACCGCATCGCCATGCTGAAATACGGCATGCCGGACTTGCGCGCCTTCTTCGACGCCGACATCCGCTGGGTCGAGCACTACGGCTTCCGCCCGCTCGACATGCCGACGCTGTTCGCCGGCCTCAGCTCGTAACGCTGAACCTATGGCGCGCTCGTTTCGCTATCCGGTGCGCGACCCGGCCGACTGGGCGGCGATGGAGCGGCTCTCGCCGCTCCATCGCCTGGCGCTCGCCCTTCGCGAGCGGCGCTACCGGCGGCGTGCGCGGCCGGCTGACGGGATCGTGCTGACGCCGGCAAGGCCGGAGCGGCCGCTGGCGGCGGACGACCTTGCCCTCGTCTGCACCGTGCGCAATTCGGCGAGCTATCTGCCGGCGTTTCTCACCCACTACCGGCGGCTCGGCGTCACCCGCTTCGTCTTCGTCGACGATCGCTCGGACGACGGCACGGCCGAGCTTCTGGCAAGCGAGCCCGACGTCGACCTCTTCACCTCCAACGTTACCTACGGCGCCGCCGCCTATGGCCGGGTGTGGCGCGACGCGCTGTTCACGCGATACGGCCGGGGTCGCTGGTATCTCAACGTCGACGCCGACGAGTTCCTTCTGTTTCCCGGCTGCGAGACGAGGTCCCTGCGCGACTTCATCGCCGACCTCGAGCGCGCGGGGCTGAAGCGCGGGCTTGCCCCGATGCTCGACCTCTATCCCGACGGACCGCTGCGCGAGGCGGTCTACGATCCCGCGCGGCACCGGCATCCGCTGGAGGTCTCGCCGCTCATCGACGGCGAGGGCTACGAGATCGCCCCCGAGAAGTTCACGCTGGCCGTGCGCGGCGGGCCGCGCACGCGGCTCTTCGGCAACCGGATCCGCCTCACCAAGTTTCCGGTGATCTTCGTGGACGAGGCGACGCAGGAGAACGGCTCCTCGATCCACGGACCCTTGCCGATCGCGCGCAACTTCGCGCCGGTCCACGCCGTGCTCCTCCATTTCAAGTTCTCGTCGGTCTCGGTCGAGGAGTTCGCGCGTCTTGCGAAGGAGGGCGAGCATTTCGGCGGCGGCGTCTTCTATGCCGAGATCGCGGCCTCCGGCGCCTTCAATCCCGACCTGTCGCTGGCATATCCCGGCTCGCTGCGGGTCGGCAGTTCGGACGATCTCGTGGCGCGCGGCTTCATGCAGGACCTGCGTCCCTAGCGCTTCGATTTGACCCGTGCCCCAAAGGCGGGCATCACAGCCGCGCCCGTTCCCGGGGCGTATCGCCCTTCAGCTGACGAGGAAACGCATCATGGCCCGATCCGCCGCCGGCATCGCCCGCTCCGCCGTGGTGGAGACCGTGTCCGTGATCGCCGGCGCGATCATCGGCACGCTGGTGGCCGCCATCTTCGGCTGGCTGTTCCTGTCGCTCGGTTTCGCGACGCTCGCCGCCTCGCCCTCGGTCTACATCCTCGCGCTCGTGACGGTCGCGATCTTCGCGGTGCTCTACGGCTATCTGCCGGCGACGCCCGCCGTCCTCGGCTCGCTGGCGGTCGGCATCCTCCTGCCGACCGTGATCGCCAAGTTCGCCTTCGATTCCACCAAGACGCTGGCAACGCTCCTCATCGTCAACCTCGTCTTCGCCGTGGTCGCTCTGTCGGTCTATCGCTTCGTCCACGCCAGCGGCCTCGTGCGACAGGCGGCATCCGACGTCGCCGACCGCACCTGACCGCTCCCGCCTTCGGCCCGCCGGGTCGCCTCCATCCGTTCCGTTCCCGTTTTTCGAGCCCGTCATGAAGTTCACCCTGTCCTGGCTGAAGGATCACCTCGACACCGACGCCACCCTCGCCGAGATCACCGAACGCCTCACCGCGATCGGCCTCGAGGTGGAATCGCTCGACGACAAGGCCGCCATGCGTGCCTTCACCATCGCGCGCGTCCTCGAGGCCCGCCGCCATCCCGACGCCGACAAGCTGCAGGTGCTCACCGTCGATGCGGGGCCCGCCGTCAACGGGGGCAAGCCGCTGCAGGTCGTCTGCGGTGCGCCGAACGCGCGCGCCGGCCTCGTCGGCGTCCTCGGACTGCCCGGCACCTACGTGCCCGGCCTCGACGTCACGCTCGGCATCGGCAAGATCCGCGGCATCGAGAGCTTCGGCATGATGTGCTCGGAGCGCGAGCTCGAACTCTCCGACGAGCACAACGGCA
Organism: Aureimonas phyllosphaerae; assembly: GCF_047943035.1. Lineage (NCBI taxonomy): Bacteria > Pseudomonadati > Pseudomonadota > Alphaproteobacteria > Hyphomicrobiales > Aurantimonadaceae > Aureimonas > Aureimonas phyllosphaerae. The sequence continues at coordinate 1,187,008 of NZ_CP181348.1, forward strand.
TCATCGATTTGGCCCAGGACGCGCCGGTCGGCACGGCGTTCGCCGACTATGCCGGCCTTGCCGACCCCGTCATCGAGATCAACCTCACCCCCAACCGGCCGGACGCGACGAGCGTCCACGGCATCGCGCGCGATCTCGCGGCGTCGGGCCTCGGCACGCTGAAGGGCGGTGCGGTCGAGCCGGTCGCGGGCGAGGGCGCCTGCCCGGTGACGGTCCGGGTCGAGAGCGAGACCTGTCTCGGCTTCGCGCTGCGCCGCGTGTCGGGTGTGCGGAACGGTCCGTCGCCCGAGTGGATGCAGAAGCGGCTGAAGGCGATCGGCCTTCGCCCGATCAACGCGCTCGTCGACATCACCAACTACGTCACCTTCGACCGGGGCCGCCCGCTCCACGTCTTCGACGCGAAGAAGGTCGCGGGCGACCTCGTGGTCCGGCAGGCGGCGGAGGGCGAGGAGATCCTCGGCCTCGACGGGCGCACGCACGCGTTGAACAAAAGGGTCTGCGTGATCGCCGACGACCGGGGCGTCGAATCGATCGCCGGCATCATGGGCGGCGAGCATTCGGGCTGCGACGAGGGTACCACCGACGTCCTCATCGAATCGGCGCTCTGGGAGCCGCTGGCGATCGCCCGCGCCGGCCGCGCTCTCGGCATCATCACCGATGCGCGCTACCGCTTCGAGCGCGGCGTCGACCCGGCCTTCATGGAGCCGGGGCTGGAGCTCGCGACGCGCCTCGTGATGGATCTGTGCGGCGGCACCCCGAGCGAGGTCGCCCTGACGCCGGCCCGCATCGAGACGCGCGAGGCCATCCGTTTCCCCTTCTCCGAAGTCGAGCGCCTGACCGGCCTCACCGTCGAGCCCGTCCGCCAGGTCGAGATCCTGACGCGGCTCGGGTTCGAGGTGGACGAGCGGCCCAACCACGCCCTGGTCGTCGCGCCGTCCTGGCGTCCGGACATCGAGGGCAAGGCCGACCTCGTGGAGGAGGTCATGCGCCTCGTCGGCGTCGACAACATCGCGCCGCAGCCGCTGCCCGCGATTGCCGGCGTCAACGGCCGCGTGCTCACCCCGCGCCAGGTGCGCGACCGCGCCGCGCGCCGGACGCTCGCCGCCCGCGGGCTGGCGGAGGCCGTCACCTATTCCTTCGTCTCGGCCGAGGCCGCGAAGGCCTTCGGCGGCGGCGAGGCGCACTTGAGCCTCGAGAACCCGATCGCGGCCGACCTCTCCGACATGCGCCCGTCGCTCCTGCCGAACCTCCTGCAGGCGGCGCAGCGCAACGCGCAGCGCGGCTACGGCGATCTCGCGCTCTTCGAGGTCGCTTCGATCTACCGCTCCGACGAGCCGGACGGGCAGCGGCGCGTGGCCGGCGGCGTGCGCCGGGGCACGGCGACCCATGCGGGCGCCGGCCGCGACTGGGCGGGCAATGCCGCAGCGGTCGGCGTCTTCGACGCCAAGGCCGACGCGCTGGCCGTCCTCGAAGCCATCGGCGTGCCGGTCGAGCGGCTGCAGTTCGAGACGCCCGCAAGCCCCTGGTATCATCCGGGCCGCTCAGGGCGGATCAAGCTCGGCCCGAAGACGGTGCTGGCCGAGTTCGGCGAGTTCCATCCGCGCGCTCTGAAAGCCCTCGGCGTGACCGGTTCGGTCGCCGGCTTCGAGGTGTTCCTCGACGAGGCGCCGGAGGGCAAGCGGAAGGCCACGCGGACCAAGCCCGTGCTCCAGCTTTCGGCCTTCCAGCCGGTGAAGCGCGACTTCGCCTTTGTAGTGGATCGCGGGGTGGAGGCGATCAAGCTGATCCGGGCCGCGGAGGGTGCCGATCGCAAGCTGATCGGCGAGGTCCGCCTCTTCGACGTGTTCGAGGGCGCGGCGCTCGGGGCCGACGCCAAGTCGGTCGCGATCGAGGTCACGCTGAACCCGGCCGAGAAGACCCTGACCGACGAGGATCTCGAGGCGGTCTCGAAGAAGATCGTCGCGGCGGTGGAGAAGACGACCGGCGGGCGCCTGCGCGCCTGACCGGACGAGACGACGCAAGAAAGGGGAGGGGACGCATGCTGCGTTGGGGAATTCTGTCGGGTGCCAAGATCGGGCGCGAGCATGTCATACCGGCTCTCCTGAAGGCGGAGGGCTGCGTCTTGGAGGGGATCGCCAGCCGCGACGAGGCGCGGGCGCGCGAGCTCGCCCGTCACTTCGGCGCGCCCCGCGCCTTCGGCTCCTACGAGGCGCTTCTCGCCAGCCCCGACATCGACGCGGTCTATGTGCCGCTGCCGACCGCCGCGCACGTGGAATGGGCGGTGAAGGCGGCGGACGCCGGAAAGCATGTCCTCGTCGAGAAGCCGCTCGCGCTGCGCGCCGCCGACATCGCCCCGGTGATCGCAGCGGGCGACCGCGCGGGCGTGACGGTCGCCGAGGCCTTCATGGTGCGACACCACCCGCAATGGGCCAAGGTCCGTGATTGGATCGCGGCCGGCCGGATCGGGCGCCTTCGCCTTGTGCAGGGCGCCTTCTCCTATTTCAACGACGACCCCGGCAACATGCGCAACCAGCTCGATCTCGGCGGCGGCGCCCTGCCCGACATCGGCGTCTATCCCGTGGTCGCGACGCGCCTCGTCACCGGCCTCGAGGGCCGGACGGCGCGCGCGCGGATCGAGCGCGACGCGCGCTTCGGCACCGACATCCTCGCCGAATGCGAGGTCGAGTTCGAGGGCTTCCGCTTGAGCTTCTACGTCGCGACGCAGCTCGCCGCGCGCCAGACCATGGTGTTCCACGGCACCGAGGGCTTCATCGAGGTCGATGCCCCCTTCAATGCCGGGCTCTACGCGCAGGCCGCCGTCCACTGCCACGACCGCGGGCACGCCCACGCCGAGACCGTGCGCTTCGGTGGCGTCGACCAGTACCGGCTGCAGGCCGAGGCCTTCGCGCGCGCGGTCGCCGGCTCGGGCGAGACGCTGTTCACGCTGGAGGAATCGGTGCTCAACCAGCGGGTGATCGACGCGTTCTACGCCTCCGCCGAAGCGGGCGCGGTGGTTCCCGTCTGACTTACGCCCTCCCGGTGCCATCCCCGCGCAAGCTTCAGGCCAAGCGTTGGCCTTAGTTTCGGCCGATCTGTCGGGCTCATCGCAGCCGAACGGAAGGGCTGGGCGCATGGCGGGATCGATGAAGCTGGGACGGGTGGTCGGACTGGGGTTGGCGCTCGGCCTCGTCATGACGGGCGCGGCGAGGGCCGAAACCCCCGCCAAGGACCTGTTCTCGGCCGAGCACTATCCCTCGGCGGCACCGGCGCAGAGCATCGGCTTCTATTCCAAGGGGTGTCTGGCCGGCGGCATGGCGATGCCCAAGGACGGCCCGACCTGGCAGGTGATGAAGCCCTCGCGCGACCGCGCCTATGCCCATCCCGCCCTGATCAAGCTCCTGCAGCGCCTGTCGGTGGACGCCCGGCGCGAGGCCAACTGGCGCGGCCTCCTGTTCGGCGACATGGCGCAGCCGCGCGGCGGCCCGATGAAGGACGGCCACGCCTCGCACCAGATCGGCCTCGATGCCGACATCTACCTCACCGAGATGCCGAACCGCCGGCTGACGGACGACGAGCGCGACCACATGCCGTTGCCCTCCGTCATCGACAAGCGCACCCGCCACATTGACCTGAAGCGCTGGCGGCCCGAGATGATGAAGCTCATCCGCACCGCCGCCACCGAGCCGGAGGTCGAGCGGATCTTCGTGCATCCCGGCATCAAGGAGCAGCTCTGCAAGACGGCCGGGCGCGACCGCGCCTGGCTGAACAAGGTGCGGCCGATGTACGGCCACGACTACCATTTCCACGTTCGCATGGTCTGCCAGCCGGGTTCGCCCAACTGCAAGCCGCAGGAGCCGACCGTGAAGGGCGACGGCTGCGACAAGCTGGACTGGTGGTTCGACGTGGCGCTGCAGCCGCCCAAGCCGAGCGCCAAGCCCTACAAGAAGCCGCCTCCGATCTTCCTGTCGGCGCTGCCGCGCGCCTGCGCGGCCGTCCTGAAGCAGCCGGACGCCGCGGGTGCGCGGGCCGCCGCGCCGGTGCGTGCCGCGCCCGTGGCGGCTGAAGCCCCTGTGATGGCCGACGATTTCGATGGCAACGTGCCAATGGCGCTGGCTCCCGAGCCGGCGCCGCGCGCCTCGGCCGCCCCGGTTCCACCCGCCGCGGTGCCGGACGACGGGGGCTTCGCCATGCCGCGCATGCGCCCGGCCGGCTGAACGCCGCGCCCCGGCGAAACGGCGCTCCGGCGGTCTTTTGCCGGATGACGCCGGATGCTATGGCGCGAGGCTTCAAAGGGCAAGACGGAGGGTTTCCATGGGTTCGGCGAGCAAGGGCACCGAGGGTCTCCGGTTTCCGATCCTGATCGGCGACATCGGCGGCACCAACGCGCGCTTCGCGCTCCTGCGCGACGCCCGGGCCGAGCCCGAGACCTTCCCGATCGTCCAGACGGCGGACTTTCCCAACATCGACGACGCCATCCGCGCCGCCGTCTTCGACAACACGGCCGAGCGCCCGGTGACGGCGGTGCTGGCCATCGCTGGCCCGGTCGACGGCGACGAGATCGACCTCACCAACTGCCCCTGGGTGGTGCGCCCGCGCACGCTGATCGCCGATCTCGGCTTCCAGGAGGTGCTTGTCCTCAACGATTTCGAGGCGCAGGCGCTCGCCGTCTCGGCTCTGCCCGACAGCGGCCGGCAGGCGATCGGCGGCGGCACGGTGCGCGAGGGCTCAAGCCGCGTCGTGGTCGGCCCCGGCACGGGGCTTGGCGTCGGCGCGCTGGTGCACGCGCGCGGCATGTGGATCCCGGTGGCGGGCGAGGGCGGCCATGTCGATCTCGGCGCCCGCACGGCGCGCGACCGCGAGATCTGGCCTCATCTCGAGACCATCGCCGGGCGCATCTCGGGCGAGCAGATCCTGTCGGGCCGCGGCCTCGTCAACCTCTACCGCGCGATCTGCGCGGCCGACGGGGTCGAGCCGACCCATCCGACGCCCGCCTCCGTGACCGAGGCCGCCCTCAACGGGCGCGACGGGCAGTCGGGCGAGGCGGTGCAGCTTTTCGCCGAATATCTCGGCCGTCTCGCGGGCGATCTCGCGCTCCTCTTCATGGCGCGCGGCGGCGTCTACATCGCCGGCGGCATCTTCCAGCGCATCATCCCGATCGTCCACGCGCCCGAGATGCGCGCCGCCTTCGAGGACAAGGCGCCGCACGAGGCGCTGATGCGCGACATCCCGCTCTTCGTCATCACGCAGCCGCTCGCCGCCCATGTCGGGCTCGCCGCCTATGCCCGCAACCCGCAAGCCTATGGTCTCGAGACCGCCGGCCGACGCTGGGTGGGTTGAGGCAGCCGCAACGCGAGGCCCCGTAGGCATCCCGCCGTCGACGCGCTATAGAGCCGCCGAACGAGGTTGGTGGCGTTGATCGGAACCAAGAAGAGCCTGTCCCTGTCCGACGGGGCCGAGCGCGGCGAAGCGCTGCGGCTGCTCAGGCGCATCTTCGCCGAGAACGGGCGCGAGCACATCCGCGGCTATGCCTTCGCGAGCGTCTGCCTCGTGCTGGTGGCGCTGTCGACCGCCTTCCTCGCGTGGATCATGCGCGACGTGATCGACGAGATCTTCGTCGAGGGCAACCGCGCGGTCCTCTTCTCGCTGCCCTTCGCCGTGTTCGTGTCGTTCCTCGTGCGCGGCCTTGCCTCCTACGGGCAGGGCGTCGTTCTCGCGCGCATCGGCAACGACATCGTGGCGCGCTACCAGCGCCGGCTGTTCCGGCATCTCACAGAGCTTTCGGTCGACTTCTACGGCGAGAACCGTTCGGCCCAGCTCGCCGCGCGCATCAACCAGAACGTGACGGGCGTGCGCGAGACGCTGAACCTCACGGTCACCTCGATCGCGCGCGACCTCCTGACGCTGATCTTCCTGATCGGCGCGATGATCTGGCAGGACTGGGTCCTGTCGCTGATCGCGCTGACCGCCGGCCCGCCGATCGCGATCATGATCTCGAACCTCTCGCGCAAGCTGCGCAAGGCGACGCGCCAGTCGGTCGACCTCAACGCGCGGGTGCTGGGCTCCATGCAGGAGACCGCGCAAGGGATTCAGGTCGTGAAGGCCTTCACGATGGAAGAGCTCCTGCGCGAGCGCACCGAAGGTCTGATCCGGCAGGCCGAGGAACGCTCCAACCGCATCGCCGTCATCACCGAGCGCTCCGGGCCGGTGACCGAAACCGTGGCGGGCCTTGCGGTCGCCGCCGTGATCGCCTGGTCGGGCTACCGCTCGATCGTCTACGGCTATTCGCCGGGCGCGATGTTCGCCTTCATCACCGCGCTGCTTCTCGCCTACGATCCCGCCCGGCGCCTCGCGCGCCTGCAGGTGCAGCTCGAAAAGGCGCTGGTCAACGCGCGCATGATCTACGAAATCCTCGACGAGCCGCCGCGACAAGTGGACGCGCCGGGCGCCGAGGCTCTGACGGTCACGCGCGGCAAGATCGTGTTCGAGGACGTGCGCTTCCGCTATCCCGGCGGCGAGGACGTCCTGCGCGGCATCGGCTTCACCGCGCCGGCGGGACGGACCACGGCGCTGGTCGGGGCTTCGGGCGGCGGCAAGTCGACCGTCCTGGCGCTTCTGGAGCGCTTCTACGATCCCGCGGCCGGGCGCATCACGATCGACGGGCAGGACATCCGCGCCGTCACCAAGCATTCGCTGCGCACCAGGATCGCCTACGTCCCGCAGCAGCCGGTCCTCTTCGAAGGCACGATCCGCGACAACATCCGTTTCGGTCGCCCGGCGGCCTCCGACGCCGAGGTGGAGGAGGCGGCGCGCCGGGCGCAGGCCGAGGAGTTCATCCTCGCCCAGCCGCTCGGCTACGAGACACCGGTCGGCGAGAGCGGCGCGACATTGTCGGGCGGCCAGCGCCAGCGCCTGTCGATCGCCCGCGCACTCCTGCGCGACGCCCCGATCCTGGTGCTGGACGAGGCGACCTCGGCGCTGGATTCGCGCTCCGAGGTGCTGGTCCAGCGGGCGCTGGAGGAGGCGATGCGCGGTCGCACCGTGCTCGTCGTCGCGCACCGCCTCTCGACGATCGTCGGAGCCGACCAGATCCTCGTCGTCGATCGCGGCCGCATCGCGGAAGGCGGCACCCACGCCGAGCTCAGCCGGCGGCCGAACGGATTGTATGCCCGCTTCCACGCGCTCCAGTCGGGCGCGGGCGAGACGGTGGACTGAAGGGACGACAGGTGATGGACGCGATGCGGCTGGTGATCCTCGGGGCGGGCGGGCGCATGGGCCGGACGCTGGTGCGTCTCGCTTCCGAGGCGCCGGAGTTCGCGGTCGCCGCTGCCGTGGAGCGGCCGGGCTCGGCCCATCTCGGCGACGACGCCGGCACGCTCGCCGGGGTCGCCGCGCTCGGTGTGCCCGTGTCGGACGACCTCGAGGCCGCGCTGCGCGAGGCCGACGGCGTGATCGACTTCACCGCGCCAGCCGCCAGCGTCGCGCTGGCGCTTCAGACCGCGCGGCGCGGGCTGGTGCACGTCATCGGCACGACGGGCTGCTCGGCCGACGACGATGCGGCGATCGCGGCGGCGGGTCGCGATGGCGCGCGGATCGTCAAGTCCGGCAACATGAGCCTCGGGGTCAATCTCCTGTCGGTGCTCGTCGAGCAGGCGGCGCGTGCGCTGGGGCCCGACGCCTTCGATCTCGAGATCCTGGAAATGCACCACCGCCACAAGGTCGACGCGCCCTCCGGCACGGCGCTGCTCCTTGGGCATGCGGCGGCGGCGGGGCGCGGGATCGATCTCGCCGACCGGTCGGTGCGCGTGCGCGACGGCCATACGGGACCGCGTCCGCAGGGGACAATCGGCTTCGCCACCCTTCGCGGCGGCTCGGTGGTTGGCGACCACGAGGTGATCCTGGCCGGCGAAGGCGAGCGCATCACGCTAAAGCACCACGCCGAGGACCGGGCGATCTTCGCGCGCGGGGCGCTGCGCGCCGCGCTCTGGGCGCGAAGCCAGCCGCCGGGCCTCTACTCGATGCGCGACGTCCTCGGTCTCTGATCCTTTTCCTCCGTCCTCAAGCCAAGGGAGCCAAAGCCCATGTCCCGTACTCTCGTCCTCGTCCGCCACGGGCAGAGCGAATGGAACCTCAAGAACCTCTTCACCGGCTGGCGCGACCCGGACCTGACGGAGCTCGGCGTCGAGGAGGCGCGCGCCGCCGGCCGCCGCCTGAAGGATGCGGGCCTGCGCTTCGACGTCGCCTTCACCAGCGTCCTGTCGCGCGCCCAGCGCACGCTCGCCCTCATCGAGGGTGAACTCGGGCAGGGCCCGATCGAGACGCATCGCGACCAGGCGCTGAACGAGCGCGACTACGGCGACCTGTCGGGCCTCAACAAGGACGACGCCCGCGCCAAGTGGGGCGAGGATCAGGTCCATGTCTGGCGCCGGTCCTACGACGTGCCGCCGCCGGGCGGCGAAAGCCTGAAGGACACGGGCGCGCGGGTCTGGCCCTACTACATCCATCGCATCCAGCCGAAGGTGCTGTCGGGCGGCACGGTGATCGTCGCCGCCCACGGCAACTCGCTGCGTGCCCTGATCATGGCGCTCGATGGGCTGACGGGCGAGGAGATCGTCGCGCAGGAACTCGCGACCGGCGTCCCCATCGTCTACCGCCTCAACGCCGACTCCTCAGTCGCGTCGAAGGATGTCCTGTCGGCTTAGGATCTGTCGCGGACCGGGGCTTCGTACCCCCGGTCCGCGATATCGAATTGTCTATTACATGACCGGATTTAGTAGATCATTCCTATCCTGATGGGTCGTTGCCCTTTAGCTTCCTTCCATCGAAGCTCGGGCTCTCGGCCAAAAAAGGATTTTCCGCGAATGCGTCTGTCCCTGTCGCTTGGAATTGCCGCCGCCGCCCTGATGGCGCTCAGCCTGCCGGTCTCGGCCCAGACCCTCCTCAACGTCTCCTACGATCCGACGCGCGAACTCTACCGCGACTTCAACGCCGCCTTCGCCGAGCACAGACAAGCGGACGGCAAGGACGCGCCGACCGTGCGCATGTCGCATGGCGGCTCGGGAGCGCAGGCGCGGACCGTGATCGACGGCCTCGACGCCGACGTCGTGACGCTGGCGCTCCAGGCCGACATCGACGCCATCGCCAAGGCGACGAAGAAGATTCCCGAGAACTGGCGCACGCTGCTGCCGCACAACTCCTCGCCCTACACGTCGACGATCGTGTTCCTGGTGCGCAAGGGGAACCCGAAGGCGATCAACGACTGGGGCGACCTCGTGAAGGACGGCGTCCAGGTCATCACGCCGAACCCGAAGACGTCGGGCGGTGCGCGCTGGAACTATCTGGCAGCCTGGGCCTGGGCCAACAAGCAGTACGGCGGCGACGCCGAGAAGGTGAAGGGCTTCGTCGGCGACGTCTACCGCCACGTCCCGGTGCTCGATACCGGCGCGCGCGGCTCGACCACGACCTTCGTCCAGCGCGGCATCGGCGACGTGCTGCTCGCCTGGGAGAACGAGGCGTTCCTGGCGCTCGAGGAGCTCGGTCCCGACCAGTTCGAGATCAAGGTGCCCTCGATCTCCATCCTCGCCGAGCCGCCGGTGGCGCTCGTGCCGGGCAACACCGACACCAAGGGCACGACCGAGGTGGCCAAGGCCTATCTCGATTACCTCTATTCGCCGGAGGGCCAGACCATCTCGGCCAAGCACTACTACCGCCCGTCGGAGCCCGAGAAGGTCACCGACAAGGCGCTTCTGGAGCGGTTTCCCCAGATCGATCTCGTGAAGATCGACGACGCCCAGTTCGGTGGCTGGGCGAAGGTCCAGCCCGAGCACTTCGGCGACGGCGGCATCTTCGACCAGATCTACAAGCCCGCCAACTGAGACGCGCGAGGCCCTTAAGCCCGGGTGCCTACGATCCCCGGCGCCTCGGGCATCCTCCCGACCCGATGCGCTCCCCGGTCCCGCCGCTCCCATCGGCGGGGCCGTCCTCCTGCCGCCGGATGATCGGCGCGGCAAGCCGGCGGTATCGCCGCGCGGCTTGCCGCGCTATTTTGCCACCCAAGCGCCCACCACCTTCAGCCGACGTCTCGTCAGGAACCGCATGGCTTCGACAACCGCCGATCGCCCGGCCTTTCATTTCCGCCAACCGAGTGTCGTACCGGGCTTTGGCCTGTCGCTGGGTGTGACGCTGGCCTATCTCAGCCTGATCGTGCTTCTGCCGTTGTCGGCCTTGGCGGTGCGTGCGGCGGGGCTCGGGCTTTCCGACTTCCTGGCGCTGGCCGGCGACCGGCGCGTCGTCTCGGCGCTGACCCTGTCGTTCGGCGCCTCGCTGGTCTCGGCCGTCGTCAACGCCGTGTTCGGTCTGCTGCTCGCCTGGGTGCTCGTGCGCTACCGCTTCCCCGGCAAGCGATTGGTGGACGCGGCGATCGACCTGCCCTTCGCGCTGCCGACCGCCGTCGCCGGCATCGCGCTGACCTCGCTCTACGCGCCGAACGGCTGGGTCGGGCGGCTGTTCGCGCCGGGCGGCCTCTTCGCGCCGCTGTTCGGCGAGGGGGGCCTTCGCATCGCCTATTCGCCGCTCGGCGTCATCGTGGCGCTGACCTTCGTGTCGCTGCCCTTCGTCGTGCGCACCGTGCAGCCGGTGCTGGAGGAGATGGACGGGGAGCTCGAGCAGGCCGCCGCGACGCTCGGCGCGGGCCGCCTCCAGACCGTGTTCCGCGTCGTGCTGCCGACGGTCACGCCGGCGCTCCTCACCGGCTTTGCGCTCGCGCTCGCGCGCTCCATCGGCGAATACGGCTCGGTGATCTTCATCGCCGGCAACATCCCCTACGTGTCGGAGATCGCGCCGCTTCTGATCGTGATCCGGCTGGAGGAGTTCAACTATGCCGGCGCGACCGCGGTCGCCGCGCTGATGCTGGTCATCTCCTTTGCGATCCTGCTTGCGATCAACGTCATCCAGACCTGGAGCCGCCGGAGGTATGGCCTTGGCGCTTGATACGACCCTTGCGGCCGCGCCCGGCGTGGAAGCCCTGCGCCCGCGCCGACCCTCGCCGACCGACGAGAGCCCGGCGGTGAAGTGGACGCTGATCGCGGTGGCCATGCTGTTCCTGGCGCTGGTCCTCTTCCTGCCGCTCGTCGCCGTGTTCGTCGAGGCGCTGCGCGGGGGCGTTAGCGCCTTCCGGCAGGCCGTCACCGACCCGGACGCGCTCGCCGCGATCCGGCTGACGCTGACCGTCGCGGCGATCGCGGTGCCGGTGAACCTCGTCTTCGGCCTGTGCGCCGCCTGGGCGATCGCCAAGTTCGAGTTCCGCGGCAAGACGCTGCTGACCACCTTGATCGACCTGCCCTTCTCGGTCTCGCCGGTGATCGCGGGCCTCGTCTTCGTGCTCCTGTTCGGCGCGCAGGGCTACTTCCACTGGATGGTGCAGGCGACCGGCATTCCGATCGTCTTCGCGCTGCCGGGCATCGTGCTCGCCACCGTGTTCGTCACGCTCCCCTTCGTGGCGCGCGAGCTGATCCCGCTGATGCAGGAACAGGGCACGGGCGACGAGGAGGCGGCGATCTCGCTGGGCGCCGGCGGCTGGCAGACCTTCCGGCGCGTGACGCTGCCGAACGTGAAGTGGGCACTCCTCTACGGCGTGCTCCTTTGCAACGCGCGCGCCATGGGCGAGTTCGGGGCGGTGGCGGTGATCTCCGGCAAGATCCGGGGCGAGACCAACACGATGCCGCTCCATGTCGAGATCCTCTACAACGAGTACGCCTTCTCGGCGGCCTTCGCCGTGGCGACGCTGCTTGCCATGCTGGCGCTCGTCACGCTCTGCCTCAAGACCTTCCTCGAATGGCGCTATGCCGGCGACATCAAGGCCAGCCGCGGCGGCCACTGACATGACGGGTTCCCACTGATGAAGATCGGCGTGCGCAACATCCGCAAGGAATTCGACCGCTATCCCGCGCTCCACGACGTCTCGCTCGACATCCGCTCGGGCGAGCTGATCGCGCTGCTCGGGCCGTCGGGCTCCGGCAAGACGACGCTTCTGCGCCTCATCGCGGGGCTCGAGTTCCCGACCGCGGGCCGGATCCTCTTCGGCGACGAGGACGCCTCGACCAAGAGCGTGCAGGAGCGCAACGTCGGCTTCGTGTTCCAGCACTACGCCCTGTTCAAGCACATGACGGTGGCCGACAACATCGGCTTCGGCCTGTCGGTGCGCGAGCGCGCCTCGCGGCCTTCGAGCGCGGAGATCCGGCGCCGGGTGCAGGAGCTTCTCGACCTCATCCAGCTGCCCGACGTGGCCAAGCGCTACCCGATGCAGCTGTCGGGCGGCCAGCGCCAGCGCGTGGCGCTCGCCCGGGCGCTGGCGATCGAGCCGAAGGTGCTGCTTCTCGACGAGCCCTTCGGCGCGCTCGACGCCAAGGTGCGCAAGGACCTGCGGCGCTGGCTGCGCGAGTTGCACGAGCGCACCGGCCACACCACGGTCTTCGTCACCCACGACCAGGACGAGGCGGTGGAGCTCGCCGACCGGGTCGTCGTCATGAGCCAGGGCCGGATCGAGCAGGTGGGCTCGGCCGACGACATCTACGACCGGCCGCAGAGCCCGTTCGTCTTCTCCTTCATCGGCCAGTCGAACGAGCTGCCGGTCGAGGTGCGCGGCGGCGAGATCGCGTTTGGCGGCGTGCCGCTCGGGCGCACCGACGCGCGCGACGGGTCCTGGCGCATGTTCGTGCGCCCGCACGACTTCGAGGTGCTGGCGCCGAGCGCGCGCGGCCTGTCCGGCCAGATCGCGCTGACGCGGCGCGTCGGCGGGGCGCGCATGGCCGAGTTCAACCTCGCCGACCCCGCACGCCGGATCGAGGTCGAACTGCCCGCCCACGCCCCGAGCGAGGCCGGAACACCCATCACCGTGATGCCAAAACGCTGGCAACTCTTCGCCTGAGCCGAGAGCGGCGCGACATCGCGCCGCCTGCCGGGCCGTCCCGCCGCCGCCCATCTTCCGCTCGGGCGACCGACGGGAGGGGCGATTGAGCGAGGACGAGCTGTCCGAACTGATCCGGGACTGTCCAGTCCTCTACCATATGGCGGCCGCCGGTTCCTGGCCGTCGATCCGGCAGCACGGGCTCTGGGGCACCAGCGCGCTGCTCGACCTCTTCGAGGTCACGGGCGACGCGCGGCGGGCGCTGGAGGCGCGGCGGCCGGCCTCGGTCGAGATCCGCCATCCCCGGCTGGGGCGAGCTGTGATCCGCGACCAGAAGCCGATGAGCGACCGGAGCCTCGCGGCCTGCCTCGAGGACGGGCTGGCACCGGCGGACTGGTACGCGATCCTCAACGCGCACGCCTTCTTCAGCCTCACCCGCGCCCGCCTCCTGCGCATGCTGAACGCCGGCTCCTATCGCGCAGAGGCGCATGACGTGATCGAGGTGGACACGGCCTCCCTGGTCTCCGCCCATCGCTCGCGCATCACGCTCGCAGCGATCAATTCGGGCTTTGCCCAGCGCCGCGCCGTCCCGCGCGGGCGCTCGACGTTCCTCGGCATCGACGACTACCCCTATGCGGAGTGGAAGCGCCGCCGCGCGCGGGGCGAGCGCGTCGTGGAACTGGCCGTCGAGCCGGGGGTCCCGGACATCGCCTCCCACGCGCGGCGCGTGGTGCGCATGCAGGGCGGGGCCGAGCTCGAGACGCTGTGGTTGCGAGGCTGACGCGCGGCCGCACTGGCCTTCTCGCCGCCGCCTGCCTAAAGCTCCGGGAAATACCGCCCGAGGAGCCGTCATGAGCGAGACTGTCGACCCGTCGATCCCGGAGCGGCGCCGTGGCTCGGGGGCACGGCTCGTCTACGAGCAGCTGCGCGACGAGATCCTCGACCTCCATCTGTCGCCGGGCAGCCCGATCGACGAGGTGGCGCTCGCCGAGCGCTTCGGCCTGTCGCGCACCCCGATCCGCGAGGCGCTGGTGCGTCTCCAGGGCGAGGGACTGGTGACGGCGCTGCCGAACCGCTCGACCCTCGTCGCCTCGCTCGACGCCGCCGCCCTGCCGCCCTTCTTCGACGCGCTGGTTCTGATGTACCGCGTGACGACGCGGCTGGCGGCCGAACACCACCGGGCGGACGATCTCGATGCGATCCGCGCGCGACAAGTGGCCTTTGCAGGCGCTGTCGCCGCGCAGGACGCGCTGGCCATGATCGCGACCAACGCCGCCTTTCATTCGGCGATCGCGGACAGCGGGCGCAATCCCTATTTCGCCTCCCTGTTCGACCGGCTGCTGAACGACGGGCGCCGGCTCCTGCGCCTCTATTACGACTCCTACCAGGACCGCCTGCCGCCCCGCTTCGTCGAGGAGCACGAGGACCTGATCGCAGCGATCGCCGCGCGCGATGTCGATGAAGCCGACAGGCTCGCCGGCATCCATGCCGAACAGATCGTCGAACAGATCGACCGGCTCATGAAGCGGCGGTCCGATCTGGCGATTCCGCTCGCGCGGGCCTCTGTCGACAAATAAAATACAAGATGCTAGAACGGCTCATGGGCGCGAGAGAGCCGTCGCGCCGGCCCGAACCTTCAGGAGCCCCGCGATGTCTTCGTCCGTCTTCTCCGGCGTGATCCCCGCTCTCATGACCCCGTGCAAGCCCGACCGCACGCCGGACTTCGACGCGCTGGTGGCGTTCGGCCAGCGCATGATCGCCGCCGGCATGTCGGCGGTCGTCTACTGCGGGTCGATGGGCGACTGGCCGCTCCTGACCGACGCGCAGCGCATGGAAGGCGTCGAGCGCCTCGTGAAGGCCGGCGTGCCGGTCATCGTCGGCACCGGCGCCGTCAACACGGCCTCGGCCGTCGCCCATGCCGCCCATGCCGCGAAGGTCGGCGCCAAGGGCCTGATGGTGATCCCGCGCGTCCTGTCGCGCGGCACGGTGCCCGCCGCCCAGAAGGCGCATTTCAAGGCGGTGCTGTCGGCCGCGCCCGGGCTTCCGGCGGTCATCTACAACAGCCCGTACTACGGCTACGCCACCAAGGCCGACCTCTTCTTCGCCCTGCGCGCCGAGCACCCGAACCTCGTCGGCTTCAAGGAGTTCGGTGGCCCGGCGGACCTGCGCTACGCCGCCGAGCACATCACCAGCCGCGACGACGGCGTGACGCTGATGGTCGGCGTCGACACCGCGGTGGTCCACGGCTTCGTCAACTGCGGCGCGACCGGCGCCATCACCGGTATCGGCAACGTCCTGCCGCGCGAGGTGCTGCATCTGTGCGCGCTCGCCCGGGCCGCTGCCAAGGGCGATGCCGACGCACGCCGGCAGGCGTTGGAACTCGAAGGGGCGCTCGCCGTCCTCTCCTCCTTCGACGAGGGGCCGGACCTCGTCCTCTATTTCAAGCACCTGATGGTGCTGAAGGGCCATGACGAGTTCGCGCTGCAGTTCAACGAGACCGACGTCCTGTCGGATTCGCAGCGCGGTTTCGCCGAGGCGCAGCTGAAGCTCTTCGACGCCTGGTACGCCAGCTGGTCGAAGACCGCCTCCCACGCGCCGCGCCTTGCGGCCTGACGACCGCGAAGGCATAGCTCGGCCATGAACGAGGCAGTGCAGCCGGACATCATCGTGATCGGGGCCGGCGTCGTCGGCCTCTCGGCAGCGCTCGCGCTCCAGGGGCGGGGTCGGCGCGTCGCGGTCGTCGATCGCGAGGGGCCGGCGGCGGGGGCGTCCGCCGGCAATGCCGGCGCCTTCGCCTTCACCGACATCCTGCCGCTCGCCTCGCCCGGTCTGATGCGAAAGGCGCCGCGCTGGCTGCTCGACCCGCTCGGGCCGCTCTCCGTGCCACCCGCCTATGCGCTTCGCATCGCGCCCTGGATGCTGCGCGTCGCGAGGGCGTGCTCGCCCGGCCGGGTCGAGGCGGCGACCGCCGCGCAGACCGCCCTCATGGATCTTTCCAAGGCCGAGCTCGAGCCCTTCCTCAAGACGACCGGCACGCTGCCCATGCTGCGCCGGGAGGGCAATCTCGAGGTCTTCGAGAGCGAGGAGGAATGGCGGGCCTCGCTGCCCGGCTGGGACGCGCGCGAGCGCCACGGCATCGAGTTCCGCCACATGAGCGCGGCCGAGATGGCCGAGGTGCAGCCGGGTCTGGCAAATCGCTTCGTGCGCGGCACCTTCACGCCCGGCTGGTTCTCGATCTCGGACCCGAAGCTCTACGTCCTGGCGCTCGCCGAACGCTTCCGCGAGAACGGCGGGACGATCGAGACGGCTGATGTGCGCGCCCTCCTGCCGGACGCCGCTGGCGTGACGCTCGACACCGGCGATGGGCCCCGCCGCGCCGCCGATGTCGTCGTGGCGGCCGGCGCCTTCTCGCACCGGATCGCGGCGACGGTCGGCGAGCGCGTGCCGCTCGAGACCGAGCGCGGCTACAACACGACGCTGCCGGGCGACGCGTTCGATCTGCGCACGCAGGTCACCTTCGGCGGCCATGGCTTCGTGGTGACGCGGCTCTCCACCGGCATCCGCGTCGGCGGGGCGGTGGAGCTCGGCGGGCTGCGGCTGAAGCCCAACTTCAAGCGGTCGGACGCGATGCTGGCCAAGGCGAAGAGCTTCCTGCCGGGGCTGAAGACCGACGGCGGCCGGCAGTGGATGGGCTTTCGCCCGTCGCTGCCCGACTCGCTTCCCGCCATCGGCTTCTCGCGCGGCAGCCGGCGCATCGTCCACGCCTTCGGCCACGGCCATCTCGGTCTCACCCAGTCGGCCGGCACCGCCCGGATCGTCGCCGACCTCCTGACCGGCCGGGCCTCGCCGGTCGATCTCGCACCCTTCTCCCCCCAGCGTTTCGCTTAAGGCGTTCCATGGCATCGCGCACCTTCTCCTGTCTCGACGGGCACACCTGCGGCAATCCGGTCCGCCTCGTCTCCGGCGGCGGGCCGTTGTTGCAGGGCGCGACGATGCTGGAGAAGCGGGCCCATTTCCTGGCCGAGTACGACTGGATCCGCACCGGCCTGATGTTCGAGCCGCGCGGCCACGACATGATGTCGGGTTCGATCCTCTATCCGCCGACGAGGCCGGACTGCGACGTCGGCGTCCTCTTCATCGAGACGTCGGGGTGCCTGCCGATGTGCGGCCACGGCCTCATCGGCACCGTGACCATGGCGATCGAGAACGGGCTGGTGACCCCGCGCGAGGCGGGACGTCTGGCCGTCGACGCCCCGGCCGGCCGCGTCGACGTGACCTTTCGGCAGGAGGGACGCTTCGTCGAGGAGGTGCGGCTGCGCAACGTGCCGGGCTTCCTCCATTCGGAAGGTCTGACGGCCGAGGTCGAAGGTCTCGGCGAGGTGGTGGTGGACGTCGCCTACGGCGGCAACTTCTACGCCATCGTCGAGCCGCAGCGGGTGTTCCGCGACATGGCGGACTTCACCGCCGGCGAGCTCATCGGCTTCTCGCCGAAGCTGCGCAAGGCTCTCAACGAGAAGTACGAGTTCGTCCATCCCGAGCACCCGGCGATCCGTGGCCTCAGCCACATCCTGTGGACCGGCGCGCCGCGCCACGAGGAGGCGCACGCGCGCAACGCCGTGTTCTACGGCGACAAGGCGATCGACCGCAGCCCTTGCGGCACCGGCACCTCGGCGCGCATGGCGCAGCTCGCCGCCAAGGGCAAGCTCAACGTGGGCGACGACTTCATCCACGAGAGCATCATCGGCTCCCTGTTCCGGGGCCGGGTGGAAGCAGCCGCCGAGGTCGGCGGCCGCCCCGCGATCGTCCCGTCGATCGCCGGCTGGGCGCGTCAGACCGGCATCAACACGATCTTCATCGACGACCGCGACCCCTTCGCCCACGGCTTCGTCGTGGTGTGATCAGGCGAGGCCCTCTTCGCGAAGCGCGGTCTGGACCGCGGGCCGAGCCCGCACCGCCGCCATGAACCGGGCGATCTCGGGGAAGGCCGTCAGGTCGAGCTTCACGAAGCTGGCCCAGTTGAGGACCGTGAAGAGATAGGCGTCGGCGGCCGTGAAGGTTTCGCCGGTGAGATAGGTCTTGCCCTCCAGCGCCTGGTCAACGAAGCCGAAGCGCTTGGCCAGAAGCTCCTCCTGGATCTCCTTGGTGGCGTTCGGCGTGTTCGGCTTGAACAGCGGGCTGAACTGCTTGTGCAACTCGGTCGAGACGAAGGCCAGCCACTGCTGGACGCGGTAGCGCGCCGTCGAGCCGGCCGACGGCATCAGGCCGCTCTCGGGCTTCCGGTCGGCGAGATACTGGACGACCACCGAGGCCTCGGTCAGGACCGGGCCGTCGCCGATGTCGAGCGCCGGCACGTAGCCGTTGGGGTTCACGGCGAAATAGTCGCCGCCGTCTTCGAGCTTTTTCTGCACGAGATCGACCGACACGAGTTCGACGGGAAGATCGGCCTCGCGGGCGACGATATGGGGCGCAAGCGAGCAGGCGCCGGGCTTGTAGTAGAGCTTCATCGGTTCGATTCTCCCGTTGGGTCCGGCGGTCTCATGCCACGCTTCGGGGAAGCGCGCAGCCGAGGCGCGCGACGACGCAGCGTTCACGCCGCGAAGGCGCCGTCTTGACAGGGCAGGTGAGATGGGACGGCGGGGATGCTATCAGCGCCCCGGAACAGGCCCGCGCGAGGACGACCGACATGAGCAACACGCAGAGCACCATCGAGACCGTGATCGCCGGGGAGATCGGGGCGCGCGGGCCCCAGGTCGCCGCGGCGGTCGCGCTTCTCGACGGCGGCGCGACGGTCCCCTTCATCGCGCGCTACCGCAAGGAGGCGACGGGTGGGCTCGACGACGCGCAGCTCCGCACGCTGGAAACGAGGCTCGCCTATCTCCGCGACCTCGAGGCGCGCCGGGCGGCGGTCCTGAAATCGGTGCGCGAGCAGGGCAAGCTGACGGGCGAGATCGAGCGGGCGATCCGGGGCGCGGCGACGCGCGTCGCGCTCGAGGATCTCTACCTTCCCTTCCGCCCGAAGCGTCGCAACCGCGCCGATGCCGCCCGCGAGCGGGGTCTTGGTCCCCTGGCCGAGCGTATCCTGAAGGATCGCAGCGTCGATCCGGCGGCGCTCGCCGCCGGTTTCCTCAACACCGACGTGCCGGACGCGAAGGCGGCGCTGGAGGGCGCGCGCGACATCGTGGCCGAAGGCATGGCGGAAAATCCCGCCCTTGTCGGCGAGATCCGCCGCCACCTCGTGGCGAAGGCTCAAGTTCGCGCCCGCGTCGTGCCGGGCAAGGAGGAGGCCGGCGCCAAGTTCTCCGACTATTTCGACCATGCCGAGAAATGGGCCGGCGCGCCGAGCCACCGCGTGCTCGCGCTCCTGCGGGCCGAGAAGGAGGGCGTCGTCACGCTCGACGTCGAGGTGGATGCCGACGATCCCGCCAGCGTGAAGCCGGTCGAGGCCATGGTCGCGCGGCATTCGGACGTGAAGACCGCGGCAGGCTCGCCTGCCGACGCCTGGCTGATGGGCGTCGCACGCTGGGCCTGGCGCCAGAAGCTGAAGCCCAGCCTCTCTACCGAGATGATGGGCACCTTGAAGGAAGGGGCGGACGGCGAGGCGATCCGCGTCTTCTCGCGCAACCTCAAGGACCTGCTCCTCGCCGCGCCCGCCGGGGCGAAGGCGACGATGGGGCTCGACCCCGGCGTGCGCACCGGCGTCAAGGTCGCGGTGGTGGACGCGACGGGGCGCCTCGTCGATCAGGCGACGGTCTATCCGTTCCAGCCGAAGAACGACGTGGCCGGCGCGATGGCCAAGCTCGCCCAGCTGATCGGGCGCCACGATGTCGAACTCGTCGCCATCGGCAACGGGACGGCGAGCCGCGAGACCGAGGCGCTGGCCGCCGAGGTGATCAAGGCGCTGCCGGGGCGAAAGCCCGTGAAGGCGGTGGTGAGCGAGGCCGGGGCGTCGGTCTACTCGGCGTCCGAGCTCGCGTCGAAGGAGATGCCGGGCGTCGACGTCTCGATCCGCGGCGCCGTGTCGATCGCGCGGCGGTTGCAGGACCCCCTGTCCGAACTGATCAAGGTGGACCCCAAGGCGATCGGCGTCGGCCAGTACCAGCACGACGTCGACCAGGGACGGCTGTCGAAGGCGCTCGACGCCGTCGTCGAGGACGCCGTCAACGCCGTCGGCGTCGATCTCAACATGGCCTCGGCCGCGCTCCTGTCGCGCGTCGCCGGCCTCGGGCCCTCGCTCGCCGAGGCGATCGTCGCCCATCGCGACGCCGAGGGGCCGTTCAAGACACGCCGCAAGCTTCTTGACGTGCCGCGCCTCGGGCCGAAGGCCTTCGAGCAGTGCGCCGGCTTCCTGCGCATCTCGGGCGGCACCGAACCGCTCGACGCCTCGGCCGTCCATCCGGAAGCCTATCCGGTGGCGCGGCGGATCGTGGCGGCGGTGGGCAAGGACGTGCCGGCCGTGATGCGCGATCCGGCGGCGCTGAAGTCGCTCGATCCCCAAAAATTCGTCGGCGACGGCTTCGGCCTGCCGACGGTGAAGGACATCATCGCGGAACTGGAAAAGCCCGGCCGCGATCCGCGGCCGGCCTTCCGCACGGCAGCCTTTGCGGAGGGCGTCAACGCCATCACCGATCTCAAGCCCGGCATGAGCCTCGAAGGCACCGTCACCAACGTCGCGGCCTTCGGCGCCTTTGTCGACATCGGCGTCCACCAGGACGGGCTCGTCCACGTCTCGCAGCTCGCCGACCGCTTCGTGAAGGACCCGGCCGAGGTCGTGAAAGCGGGGCAGGTGGTGCAGGTGCGCGTCGTCGAGGTCGACGTGAAGCGCAAGCGGATCTCGCTGACGATGCGCCGCGAGATGCCCGATGCGGCGGAGCGCAAGGGCGGCGAGCGCCCGGCCGTGCGCGCGCCGTACAAGCCGGCACCGGCCAAGGCGCCTCCGGCCTCGCAGGGTGCCTTCGGTGCGGCCCTGTCGGCGGCGTTCAAGCGGAAGTAGCGCCGGCGCCTCAGCGCCGCGCGGTGCGCGCGTGAAGCTCGCGCACGGCTTCCGCAAGGTCCGCGTCCGGTCCGTCGACGGGCACGCCGGAGGCGACCTCGTTGATGGCGAGCGGGCGCACCGGGGAGGGGGCCAATCCGAGGTCCTTCTGCCACGCCGTCAGCTGCGCGGCCGAGGAGGCGTAGACGATCCGCCCGAGTCCGACCCAGGCATGGGCGGCCGAGCACATCGGACAGTGCTCGCCGGACGTGTAGACCGTGGCCTCCCGGCGCTCGGCCGGCGAGAGGTGTGCTGCGGCCCAGCGCGCGATGGCGAACTCGGGGTGCTGCGTGGCGTCGCCGCCGCCGATCTCGTTCCTGGCTTCCAGACGCGTCGCGCCGTCCGCATCGACGAGGATCGAGCCGAAGGGCTCGTTGCCCGCCTCCAGCGCCTCGGCCGCGAGCGCGACGCAGCGTTCGAGATGCGAGCGGTCGGTCGCGTCGATCATGGTGTCATTCCCTCCGATGGTGTTCGGCCGCGCAAGGAATGGGCTCGCCTCCCGTGCGCTCGGACATGAGCTTGGCCGGGGCGGCGATTGGTCAAGAGGGCCGGCCGGCTTCATGATCTCGGGGCCGCGCGCATGGGAAAGAAACCGCGTCCTGCCGCGTTGCGGGCGGATGACAGCGACGCGCGACGGCGAAACCTCGAAGGATCTGAAAGCCGAGTGGCCGTTTCCCGTGGCGGCCGCGCTCGGCTCGCGCGTGCGCGCGCAAGGGATCGAGCGCGAGCTGCGTGCCCGCCTCGCGTTTCCCGATCGCAAGCATCTCGGCGTCGAGGACGGACGGATCGTCCTGCGCTTCGAGGCGGATCAGGCGGCACGGCTCGCGGAGGCCATGCGCGTGGTCGAGACGGTTCTCGCCGGCGTCGACGCGCTTCCCGTCCTGCCACGCGAGGTCGACGACATCCTCACCATCCTGCCGCGCGAGCGCCTGAAATGGTTGAAGGACGGCCGGTTGCAGAGCGCGGGCACCCGCACCGTGAAGCTGCGCGGCCGGGCCAAGGCCGTGACCTTCCACGTCTTCGATCCCCGCCAGATCGAGGATGTACTCGACCGGGATCTACCCGCGCTCTGGCGGATCGAGGACGCGGAGGCTTTGAAGGAGAAACGCTCGCGCGCCGCCGGCAAGGCGGCGCTCACGCGCGGCGGCAAGGCCGAGCCGAAGGCGGCGAAGGCTTCGCGCAGCCGCGATCCGAAGCCGCGCCTTCGCGAGTGGGACGCGTTCGACGCCGAAGGCTTCCTGCGTTGAGGACGGGCGCCCGCTTCCCTTAGCCCACGGACGTGCCGAGGCGCCCGGCGATCGTGTCGGCGACGCGCAGCGCGTTGGCGATGATCGTCAGCGTCGGGTTCACCGCGCCGATCGAGGGGAAGAAGCTCGCGTCCGTGACGTAGAGATTGTCGATCCCGTGCGCGCGGCAGTCGAGATCGAGGACGCTCGATGCCGGGTCCTCGCCGAAGCGCAGCGTGCCCGCCTGATGCGCCGTGCCGCCGATCGGCGTGTCCTTGCCGAGATATAGCGAGCGATCGACGAGGTGTGGATGGATCTCGGCCTTGTCGCAGATCCGGCGCAGCATCTCGCGCAGCGCCCGGTGCCCGTCCATGTTGGTCTCGGTGAGATCGAGATGCACCTGCCCGTTGCGGTAGAACACGCGGTTTTCCGGTCGCGGGAGATCCTCGGAGGTCAGCCAGAAGTCGATCGAGTGCCGGGCGATCCAGTCGAACGGCTTCTCGGGCAGCCAGTGCAGGAAGCCGGGCAGCCCCTCCGCCTCGATCTGCATCCCATCCGACTTGCCCACCATCTGGATGTGGCCGAGCGGGAACTCGTGCGGGTTCATCGGCGACTTGGCATGGGCGTGGTAGAAGTCGTTGAGGCCGAGCGTCTTCTGGAACTCGGTCGGGTTGGGCACCTTCGAGATCGCGAGCGCCGTCGCGTTGTTGTGGCGCATGTAGTTGCGCCCGACCAACCCTGAGCCGTTGGCGAGCCCGTCCGGGTGGCGATCGTTGGCGGATCGCAGGAGGAGGAGCGCCGACGACAGGGCGCCGCAGGCGACCACCACGATGTCGCCGCGGATCGTGTGGGTGCGCCCTTCGACGATCGTCTCGACTCCCGTGACGGTGCTGCCGCCGGCGTCGGTCAGGAGGCGTTCCACATAGGCGTTCTTCAGGAGCGTCAGGTTCGGATGGGCCTCCAGCGCCGGGTCGACGCAGATCACCTGCGCGTCGGCCTTGCCGTTGGTGAGGCTCGGATAGCCGTCGAACGGGTCGCAGCGCAGGAGCGGCGAATGGGGCGTCGCCGCCCCGGTCTCGTCCTGGTCGAGAAGCG
Organism: Aureimonas phyllosphaerae; assembly: GCF_047943035.1. NCBI lineage: Bacteria > Pseudomonadati > Pseudomonadota > Alphaproteobacteria > Hyphomicrobiales > Aurantimonadaceae > Aureimonas > Aureimonas phyllosphaerae. The sequence continues at coordinate 1,210,259 of NZ_CP181348.1, forward strand.
CGCCCATCGGCAGGTGGAAGGGGTTGAGACCCTCGCGTGTCCACGCCTCCGACAGCGCCTCGATGCGCGGCTCGTGGCGGATCGCGGGGTGCTTGTAGGGCTTGTGCGAGGGCGGCTCGGTCGGGTCTTCGCCCCGCTGCCCGCGCACCTCGAAGAGCTCCTCGGCGGCCTGATAGTAGGGCTCGAACGTGTCGTACTTCACCGGCCATTCCGGCGCCATGCCGTCGGGATGGCGCACGGCGTCGAAATCCTCGAGGCGCAGGCGCAGGAGGACGCCGCCATAGACCTTGGAGTTGCCGCCGACGAAATAGTGCAGGCCCGGCCGGAACGTGTCGCCGGACGACGAGGTCCAGGTCTCGTCGGTCTGGTAGCGTCCCCTGGCGAAAACCTCGCGCGTGTCCCAGTTCTCCCGCTCGCGCTTCAGGTAGTCGCCGCGCTCGATCAGGAGGATGCGCTTGCCGGTCTGCGCGAGCTTCCAGGCCATTGTCCCGCCGCCCGGCCCCGAGCCCACGATCACGACGTCGTAGCGGTCCTCGATCATGCTGCGCCTCCGAAAGCCTTGGGATGTCGCGGCTAAAGACGGGTCTCGCGGCCGATCGTTCCCCTCGTTTCGCGCCCGGCCGCATGAATTCGCGGCAAGGCAGGGGAACGCTTGGCCCGGCTTCGCGCTTGCCCTCCCCGACAGATGCTGCCCGGGCCAACCGCCGACATGACGTTCGAGATCCTCGTCGCTTTTCTCACGCGCCTGTCGCTGGTGCTCCTGTTCCTGCCGTTCAGCGCGCTCGACAAGGTGCTGAACTTCGAGGCGGCGACCCGGCAGGCGGGCGAGGCGACGAGCAACCGCTCGCTGGCGAAGGCCCTCATCCTCGTCGGCTTCGCGGTCGAGATCGCGATGTCGCTCGGCGTCCTCACCGGCATCGCCGACCGGCTCGCGGCCTTCGTGCTGGCCGGCTACTGCGCGGCCACCGCGATCCTCTTCAAGCGGTTCTGGCGCGCGTCCGACTTTCGCCTGCGCGGTCCCTCCAAGGGCCGCGAGACGATGTGGGACTTCCTCAAGAACTTCGCGGTCGCCGGCGGCTTCCTTCTCATCGCGTTCGGCACGACGGCCGGCGATGTGGGGGCCTTCTTCGCCGATCCCCTGTCCTCCACCCATCCCTATTCGACCGGAGCCGAGCCGTGAGCCAGGACAAGCCGACCGTTCCCTACTGGCACCTCTACACCGATGAGGACGGCGTCAGCCGGCAGCGGCAGTGCCGGATGACCGAGTTCGAATTGAAGAGCATGCAGCCGCCGGCCGCTCCGCAATGGCGGGGCCAGAAGCATCACGACGGGATGACGGTGATGGTCACCGTGCAGCCTGCCGGCTGGGAGGGGGCCTGGCACGAGAACCCCGCGCCGCAGTGGATCATCCCCCTGTCCGGCCGCTGGTATGTCGAATCGATGGACGGGACGCGCGTCGAGATGGGGCCGGGCGAGATCTCGTTCGGCGAGGACCAGGGCACGCGCGAGCGCGACGGCCGCAAGGGCCACATGTCCGGCACGGTTGGCGACGAGCCCGCCGTCCTGATGGTGGTGCAGTTCGACACCAAGCGCGACGAGACGAGCCCATGCCGTTTCCGGTGAGGGTGGCGGCGTGAGCGAGATCGGGTTCGAAAGCTGCGATCCGCGGTTCGATCGCTACGTCCTCGGCAACGCGCCGATCGAGCTTCTGGCGACGGGCCTGCGCTGGATCGAGGGTCTCGTCTGGATGGGCGACTGGAACAGCCTCCTGTTCCAGGACCTGCCGCGCGACCGCACGATGATGTGGAGCGAGACGGCGGGCCTGTCGGTCTGGCGCTTTCCGAGCGGGCAGGCCAACGGGCAGGCGCGCGACCGCAACGGCCGCGTCGTGTTCTGCTCCAACCGCGAGCGGGCGGTCTGCCGCGTCGAGCACGACGGCCGCATCTCGGTGCTCGCCGACCGGTTCGAGGGGCGGCGTCTCAATTCGCCGAACGACCTCGTCGTCAAGAGCGACGGCTCGATCTGGTTCACCGATCCCGTCTACGGCATCTCCAACGACTACGAGGGAGAGCGCCAGGCGTCGGAAACCCGGCCCGGCGTCTACCGGCTCGACGCGGACACGGGCGCGCTCGACCTTGTGTCGGACACCTTCGACGGGCCGAACGGCATCGCCTTCTCGCCGGACGAGCGGCGGCTCTATGTGGCCGAGACGGGCGACCAGACGAAGCCCGACCCGACGCAGGTGCTGCGCGTCTTCGACGTGGCGGCCGACGGGCGGACGCTCCAAGGCATCAGCGACTTCGCAAAGGTCTCGCCGGGCTACACCGACGGCATGGCGATCGACGAGGACGGCAACGTCTGGTCGAGCGCCGGCGACGGCGTGCACTGCCTGTCTCCGGACGGCCAGCTTCTCGGGCGCATCCGCCTGCCCGCGACCGTGTCGAACCTCTGCTTCGGCGGCTCGCCCCATCTCAACCGCCTGTTCATCGGTGTCAGCCACTCGCTCTACGCGGTGTTCCTCAACCGGCGCGGGGCGCGCTGGCCGTGACGGGCGCCGAAATCCTCGGCGTGCGCCTTGCCTGCCGCGACGTCGCGGCGGTCCGGGCATTCTGGGTGACGGCGTTCGGAGCGGTCGCGGACGGCGAGGGGCTGCATCTTGGTCCACAGCGGCTGGACCTCGTCGCGGCGATAGAGGCCGGCGGCGCGCCGCCGCTGTCGAACGAGACCGGCTTCCAGCACTGCGCGATCGTGGTCTCGCGCATGGATGAGGCGATGCGGCAGCTCGACGCCACGACGGGCTGGTCGCCGATCTCGAAGGCCGGCCCCGAGCGCCTGCCGGCGGCATCGGGCGGCGTGACGGCCTTCAAGTTCCGCGATCCCGAAGGGCACCCGCTGGAGTTCCTGGAGTTCCCGGCCGACCGCGTGCCGGATATCTGGGCCGGTGCTCGCGGCAGCCCGTGTCTCGGGATCGACCACAGCGCGATCGCGGTCGCGGATGCCGAGCGGTCGATCGCCTTCTACCGGCAACTCGGATTTCGCCTCGCCTCGCGCCAGGAGAATCGCGGGGCCGAGCAGGGGCGCCTCGACGGGCTGGGGCCCGATACGGCGGTGGAGGTCGTGACGCTCTCGTGTCGGGGCGGATCGGCGCCCCATCTCGAACTCCTCTCGTACCGCAGGCCCGAACCGTCGCCGCGCCCGGCGCCCGACGGCTCGCCCCTTGCCACCGTTCTCGTCTGTCGGGGCCGGGCCGGGGACGCCGGCAGCCTCGTCGATCCCGACGGGCATCGGCTGGCGTTCGAGCCGGATCACCCTTAGCCGGCCGGTCTGCGGACGGGCGCCGCGATGCCGCGGGAACATGCGGCACGGCTCGAGGGTTTATTGGCCATCTCAGCACAAGGAAATTCCGCATGGCCTATATCGCAGCGAAGGACGGCACGCAGATCCATGTCAAGGACATGGGGCAGGGCCGTCCGGTGGTCCTGATCCACGGCTGGCCGCTCACCGGCGACATGTTCGAGTATCAGACGCTGGCCCTCCTCGAGGCGGGCTTCCGGGTCATCACCTACGACCGCCGCGGCTTCGGCCAGTCCGGCCACCCGGCGACCGGCTACGACTACGACACGTTCGCCGACGACCTCGCCGCCGTGCTCGAAGGGCTCGACCTCAACGGCGTATCGCTCGTCGGCTTCTCGATGGGCGGCGGCGAGATCGCGCGCTACCTGACGCGCCACGGTGCCTCGCGCATCGCCAAGGCCGTCCTCGTCGCCTCGGTCGCCGGCTATCTCCTGAAGGACGACACCAACCCGGACGGCGTCGACGGCGACGTGTTCGAGGACATGAAGGCGCAGATCCGCAAGGACCGCTTCGCCTTCCTGCAGAGCTTCGCCAAGACCTTCTACGGCGTCGGCCTTCTGTCGAAGCCGGTCAGCCAGGGCATTCTCGACTGGAGCTTCGTGCTCGGCGTTATGGCGAGCCCCTTGGCGACGATCCGCTGCGTCGACGCCTTCGGCAAGACGGACTTCCGCCCCGACTTCAAGAGCTTCACGGTGCCGACCCTCGTGATCCACGGCACGGGCGATGCCACGGTGCCGATCGACCCGACCGGCCGCGCGGCCGCCAAGGCGATCTCGGGTGCGCGCCTCATCGAATACGAGGGCGAGCCGCACGGCCTGTTCGCCACCGTGCCCGAGCGGCTCAACGAAGACCTGATCGCGTTCCTGCGCTGAATAAGGCGGCCGGGGGCGGCCCCGCGACGGGCCGCCCCCGGCCGGTTTCATGTCATGCCGGCCAAGCCGACGACAGGGGAAGGGGTGTCCGATGCTCGATCTCAACACGGCGACGGCCGAGGAACTCGACGGGATCGATGCGCTGAAGGGGCACGGTTTCGAGATCGTGCGATATCGCGAGGAGCGCGGCCGCTTCACATCGCTTCGGCAACTTGACGAGGTGCCGGGCCTCAGCGGCAAGGCGGACGGGGTCGACGCGGCGCTGACCGTCTCGGATCGTTGAGAAACACGACGGCGACGGGCCCGAAAACGAGGAAGCCCGCCAGCACCTCCCAGAGCTGACGGGCTTCGAGCTGGTGCAGCTAGCCAGCGCGACGCAGCCACGGGTTGCGGTGTAGCAGATTGCAGCCGCGTGACAATGCGCAAGCTTGGCGACAGTTTGCCCACGACGACACCAAATGCTCAAGTGCTGAGCGCAATGCCTGCAAACATTGGCCTTCCTGCTGACGTGCGCGCCGAGCCTTGACGCGGCTGCAGGCCTGCCATGCAGCGAATGCACTACCGCACCGCACACTGATCGACTAGTTTCATCTCACGAGTTTCGCACGAGCCTTCTCCTCCCAATATGGCTCCTGCGGATCCGCCCGACGGCATCCTCCTCCCAGCCGAAGGGTACTCTCTGACGCCTGCCGGTCCTCCCCCGGCAGGCGTTTTTGTTTTCGGGCCCTTGGCCGAGCAGGCCGAGACCTCTTGCTTAATTTCATCCCGTTCTCATACGAGCCGACCGCTGCCGATCACGCTCGGTGCACGCGGTGGTTGGGCCTATCCTGCTGATGGTTGAAAACTAAAATCGTCCGCACGCAACGTTGGCTACAGAGTTGCGTTCTATGCTCGATATCCTTGGCGGACGGATAGAGGCATGCCCATGCGAGATCTGGCGAAACTGCTGGCCGATCATTCGCTGCAAAAGCGCGTGCGCCAGAGCATGCAGCATGCCGAGCCGTTCAAACCCTCCGAGCGGCTTCCCGACGACCTGCAGCGCAAGCTCGACGAACTCGACCGCGTGTTCGAGGCGCGCGAGAAGGACACCCGCAAGCATTGATGCGGGCGGGAAGGCCGATGCGTCCGCCGCTGCCCGTTTGACCACCCGTCGTCCGCCGCCGGGCACGGGCCCATCCATCAGCGGACACGCACCCCCGACCGGAGGTGTTCACGCGTCGCCGAAATCGGCGGGCAACTCGCCGTAGCGCGCGAGCACCACAGGATCCTCGACGACCTCGCCGGTATCGGTGTCGATCGTCTGCTGCAGAGCGACGACGCCGACCGTACGGGCAGAGTCCCGTTCGGCCCGCCCCTCGGCTTCCCCGGCGGTCTTGAACTCCATCTGCCGACCGGCCACCAGCCGCTTGCCGATGCGTTCGAACTGCTGGACGAGAAACAGCGTCTTCTCGGGCATCCCTGTCTCCTCCGGCGAGCCTGCCGTCGCGGTTCGCGCCCATGGAGCGGCAAGCGTTCGGGAGGCGAGGCCATCCGTTGCTCGTTACGACGCACAGGCCGGATCGGCCAGCCCCTCCCTCGCATGCGCCGGCAGTCGATCGCGGGACCAACGCCTTCGACCTTCGGTCGATGCCGCCCATTCGTTTGCCGGCGAAATGGAAACGGGGCGGGTGCGGCATCGTGTACGCTCAACCCTCGAACCCTTGTCCGGACGGCCCTCCCGCATCCCGTCCGAGTGAAGGGTTAAGCGATCCTTGCCGTCGATCCCCAGATTTGAGGAGTTTTCCGCGCGCCGCTGGCGCTACGTCCTTCGTCAGAACCCGAATGATGCCGAGGCCGAACCATGAGCGGACGCTATCGACCGAACGAGCCGACCTGCCCGATTTCCCTGGAACTCCTGGCCCTTCTCATGCGCTCGTCCGACGAGCGCGTGGCCGAGATGGCCGATGCGATGCCCTTGCGCGAGCGGGCGGAGCTCGCGCTCCACTGCGTCGCCCGCACGCATCTTCGACGCATCGCCCTCACCGTCGCCGCGCGATGCCCCGAGCAGGCGCTCTGGGAGGTTGGCGGCCGCGTCGGCCTCGCGCTGTCCGAGCAGTGCCGCGACCGCGCCGCCTTCGACCGCGAGCCGGGCCAGATCGTGCGGCGCAAGGTCTCGCTCGCCCGCGTCGCCTGAGCACTGAAAACACGGGCTTCGCGGCCGCAGATCGGTGGCCGCGACCCTTTCTTGACATTTCCGTGAACGGCGCTCTCTTCGAAGACGAGAGTGCAGTTCGCAGGACCCCGAGCCATGGACATCAGCGCGCCGCAAATGACGCCGGGCCCGGAGGCGTCCGACCTCGACCCGCCCCTGGACGCCGAGAAGCCTTCCGACGTCGTGCTGGCGCCGGCGGAAGCCTTTCCGCGGATCGACCTGCGTGCGCAAGGCGAGCCCTGGGAGCGACGCCGGGCCGCCGGAAAGCAGTTGCGCCGCGAGGTGCCGCATGCCGTCCATGCCGAGGCGGTCCCGACCGACGGGCGCCCCGATCCCGTGGAACTCGTGGAGCGCTCGAACGCCGGCCGGCAGGCCCGCCTCGTGCCACTGCGCATCGCGCGCATGGCGGAGTCGCCCTTCGCCTTCCTGCGCGGGGCTGCCGGCGTCATGGCCTTCGACCTGTCGCGCACGCCCCGCAGCGGCATCGACGTCGTGATGAACGGCGACGCCCATATCTCGAACTTCGGCCTCTTCGGCACCCCGCAGCGTGATGTCGTGCTCGACCTCAACGACTTCGACGAGGTGACGATCGGGCCGTGGGAATGGGACCTGAAGCGGCTGGTCGCGAGCCTCAACGTCGTGGCGCGCCAGCAGGAGATCGGGCGCGGCGAGCGTCAGCGGATCGTCACGAGCTGCGTCGAGGGCTACCGGCGCTCGATGCTGGATCTCGCCCCGCGTGGGCCCATCGACGTCTGGCATCGCGCCGCCCGCGCCGACCGGCTCGACTTCAACGGCATCGAGATCGACGCGGATTCACAGGCCGCGCTGCGCAAGGCGGTGGAGAAGGCGCGCCGCCGCGACAACGCCTCGCTCCTGGAAAAGGTCGGCGAGCGTCAGGTCGACGGCGGCTGGCGCTTCCGGCTCGACCCGCCGATCCTGACCGCCGTCGGCGAGGCGACGCGCGAGGCGGTGATCTCAGGGCTCGAGCACTATGCCGAGTCCCTGCCGCGCGAGCGCCGCTTCATGCTGAGCCGCTACCATGTCGTCGACGTCGTCCACCGCGTGGTGGGCGTCGGCAGCGTCGGCACGCGCGCCTATCTCGCCCTCCTGTTCGGCAATTCCGACCAGGACGCCCTGTTCCTGCAGGTCAAGGAAGCGATCACGCCGTCGCACGCCCCTTACGTGCCGCCACTGCCCGAGCCCTACGGCTCGCATGACGGCGCGCGCGTCGTCTATGGCCAGCGCCTCCTGCAGGCGGTGGGCGACCCGCTGCTCGGCTGGACGACGATCGGCGATCGGCCGTTCTACGTCCGCCAGATGAAGAACATGAAGGGCGAGATCCCGCACGCGCTCCTTGGCGGGCGCTCGCTGGAATTCTTCGCCTTCGGCTACGGCGCCCTCCTGGCGCGGGCGCACGCGCGCACCGGGGACGCCGCCGCGATCGCCGGCTATTGCGGCGGGGCGGAGAACCGCGGCTTCGACCAGGCGCTCGACGAATGGGCGGAGCGCTACGCCGACCAGAACGCGCTCGACCACCAGGCGCTGGTGCATGCGGTCGCCGCCGGGCGCTTTGCCGGCGGGGCGGCGGAAGACGGCGACTGACCGGCCGTCAGCGCCCGGCCCCGTCCGGCCGGCGCGGCTTGCGGCCTCGGCGGGCCTTGTCCCTGGCCGGGTGCGACGTGGCGGCGAGGCCGGCGGAAAGCTTCGTCAGGTTGCGCTCGATCTGGGCGTTGAGGTGCGCGACGCCCTCGCGCACCACGTCCTCGCCCCGGTAGACCTCGGGAAAGCGCTGCGAGAGCCAGAGCCAGGCCGTGGCGAGATTGACGCCGTCCTCGAGGCGCTGGAGGTCGCCCGAGCGCAGCGGCGGCAGCGGCGCTGGCGTGCCGGCCGCATGGGCGCGGGCCCAGGTCAGCACCGTGTCCATGAACCAGGGATGGCGCAGCGACACCGGCACCACGGCATAGGCGAGGCGGTCGAGAAGCGGCAGGTCGACGCCGGACAGGCGCCGCGCCTTTTCGATCTCCTCGTCCATGTCGCCGATCTTGAGGTCGGGATGGTCGAGCACGAGACGCGATCGCAGGTAGGCGAGGATCTGGTCGAGCGCGTCGGTTTCGAGGAACTCGGCGGCGAGCGCGACGCTCTCGCGGTTGGGACGCACGAAGGCGCGCCCGGTCAGTTCCTTCGGCGGCGACGACAGGGCGGCGCGGATCTTCTCGACGCCGTAGGCGCCGCCCCCGATCACGCCGACGAAGCCCTCCTCGAACATGCCGAAGCGGCCGGCCCGCCCGCCGATCTGGCGGATCTCGGAGTGGAGGAGGGCGCGGCGCCTGGTGCCGTCGAACTTGTCGAGCGCGGAGAAGAAGACACGCGAGACGGGAAGGTTGAGCCCCATGCCGATCGCATCGGTCGCGACCACCACGTCGGCCTCGCCCCGGCGGAAGCGCGCGGCCTCGGCGCGGCGGACCTCCGGGCTCAGCGCGCCGTAGACGGTGGCGACCGACAGGCCGAGCGGCACGATCGCCTCGCGCAGCTCGTGCACCGCCGCGCGCGAGAAGGCGACCACGGCATCGCCCCGCCGGAGATCGCGCAGGGCGATCGGCTGCGGCCAGACCGCGAGCTCGTTCTTGCGCGCGAGCACGCGCACCTCGAGCGGCTCGCCCAGCACCTTGGCGAGGCGCTCCACCATCGGCACCGCATCGGGCGAGCCGGTCATCACCACGAGATCGGCCGGCACGCCGAAGAGCGCCTGCGTCCACGCCCAGCCGCGCTGCTCGTCGGCGAGCATCTGGATCTCGTCGATCACCGCGACGTCGACGCGCCGGCCGACGTCGATCGTCTCGATGGTGCGGGCGTAGTGCGTGACGTCCTCGCCCGTGTCGCGCTCCTCGCCGGTGACGAGGCCGGCGCGCACGCCGCCGGCGCTCAAGGTTTCGCGATGCTCGTGGGCGAGAAGGCGGAGCGGCGACAGGACCTCGGCCGTCGGCGCCTCGATCGCCAGCCGCATGGCCTCGTAGGTCTTGCCGGAGTTCGTCGAGCCGGCGAGGAACAGGAGCCGGCGGCCGATCGCGCGCGCGAGCGGGAAGAGGCTGGGATAGCGGTCGTAGCCGGACGCCTCGGCAAAGCTTGCGCGCCGCCGGCTCTGTCGTCGGTATGAGCGCACCGAGGCGGCGATCTTGTCGAACCACCGGTCGCAGGTCGCGCGCACCTCGTCCTCGCCGGTCGTCTGCGCCGCGAAGACGAAGCGTTCGAGATCGGCCTGCGTCGCCGCCTTCAGGAAGGCGGCGGGGTCGCCGAGATCGCGGGTCTCCTCCGTGAAGCGCCGCGCGTAGTCCGCGCCGACCGCTTCAAGCGTTTCGCGCATGCGGGCGACGACCGCGCGCGCCTCCAGGGCGACGGCTTGCGCGGTTGCCTCGATCTCGTCCTCGCCGATGATCTCGTCGTCGGCGAGGCGTCGACCGATGCCGCCCGGTGCGCGCACGCGGGCGAACGCCATGAGGAGCGTCTCGCGCTCGACGGGGAAGATCGCGGCGAAGACGGGCACCTCGACCTCGAAGGCGGCAAAGGCGCTGTCGGTCGAGCGCCGGACGCGCACGACCTCGTCGGCTTGCTCGCTCGCCCAATGCGCGATCCGGTCGGCCTCGTCCGTCTCGTCCTCGCTGGCGATCTCGACGTCGGGGACGTGCAGGATCGACCGGACCCGGCCGGCCGGAACGAGGATCGCCTTGCGCCGGCCGCCGTCGTCCTTGGCCTTGTCGCCGAACGGTACCTCCATGCGGCGAACCAGCCCCGCCTCGACGATGGCGCGGCATCGCGCGAGCGAGCGGCCGGTGAGCGCCGGAAGCATGGCGATGGGATAGCTGGCGGGAGGCTGCATGCGGGGCTCTGGGTGATCGAAGGCGGCTGTGGCGTCCTCGTGGACGAAAGCCCGGGGCGTGTCCATGCCGCGCGGGAGCGGCCCTCCCGGCGTGGCCATCCGTCGCAAGCCGTGGACCCGAGGGCGCGAGCGCTATCTTCTGTCGGGGGTGTCGCATGATCTGGCGACAAGGGTGGGTAACGACGCGAGGGGCTTGAAGGATGCACGAGGACCCGACGTCGCTGCCATCGGCCGATCATCGTCTCTCGCGACACGCGGCAAGGTCGGCTTCGTGAACGAGGCGGCCAGCCGGCTCGGCATCCGCGATCTCAGCTGCCGCTATGGCGAGACGCTTGCGCTCGACGGCGTCGGCTTCGATGTCGCGCCGGGCGAGTTCGTGTCGATCCTCGGGCCGTCGGGCTGCGGCAAGTCGACCCTCCTGCGCGCCATCGCGGGCCTCGAGCCGGTGGCCGGCGGCGAGATCCGGATCGGCGACCGGTCGGTGGAAGGTCTCGCGCCCAAGGACCGCGGCGTCGCCTTCGTGTTCCAGTCCTATGCGCTCTATCCGCACATGACCTGTCGCCAGAATCTGTCGGCGCCGCTCGTGATGCGCGAGTTGTCCGCGCTCGAGCGCGTGGGCGCCGCGCGCCTCCTCTCGCCGCGTGCGCGGACGAAGCACCGGTCGATCGCGGCGCGCGTGATGGCGACCGCGCAAATGCTCGGCATCGACCATTTCCTCGACCGTCGGCCCGCCGCGCTGTCGGGCGGCCAGCGCCAGCGCGTCGCCCTCGGGCGCGCCCTGATTCGCGAGCCGCGGCTGTTCCTTCTCGACGAGCCGCTCGCCAATCTCGACGCGGCGCTTCGCAACCGGACGCGCTCGGACCTGCGCGCCCTGCAGCGCCGCATCGGCGCCACCACGCTCTTCGTTACCCACGACCAGTCGGAGGCGATGGCCATCTCCGACCGCGTCATCGTCATGTTCGAGGGGCGCGTACGCCAGATCGGCACACCGGACGAGCTCTACCGCCATCCCGCCGACCTCGATGTCGCCCGCTTCCTCTCGCAGCCCCACCTCAACGTCATCGACGCGGCGACGCTGCGCGCGGCGATCGGCGAGCGGACGGCGCACGGCGACATCATCCTCGGCGGGCGGCCGCTGGCCGCGATCGACGGCGTCGTCGCCTTCCGGCCGGAGCATGCCGGCATCCGCCGTCGCCACGAGCCGGGGCTGCCCGGCCTGCACGTGGTGGTGGACCATGCCGAGCATGCCGGCGTCGAGGCGCATCTCTTCGTGCGCACGATGGCGGGCGGGGAGCCCTGCGTGGTGCGCATTGCGTCCGAGGCGATCGGGCAGTGGCCGCCGGGCAGCGAGGGCGTGCTGCAGTTCCAGACCGGCGCCGTCCACGTCTTCCCGCGAGCGGAGGCCGCAACCCAACCGACCACCCCGCCGGCGCGGGCCGTCGCTTGAACGCGGACCTCCGCCATCGCCGCCGGGTCGGGGCACTCTTGGCCCTGCCAGGTGCGACGCTGCTTCTCGCGCTCCTCATTCTGCCGTCGATCGCGGTGCTCGCCCTCTCCTTCACCGACTACCAGTTCGGCATGCTGGGCGCCGCCTTCGTCGGCTGGCGGCAGTATGCGGCGCTCGGCAGCGACGCGGGCCTTCGCAACAGCCTCGCCAACACCGCGCTCTACGTGGCGATCGTCGCGCCCGTCTCGATCGGCGGCGCGCTGTGGCTGGCGGTGCTCCTCCAGGGGCAAGGCCGCTTGCGGCCCTTGTTCCAGACCGTGTTCTTCCTGCCGGTGACGGCGACGCTGGTCGCCATGGCGACCGCCTGGGAGGTGGTGCTGCACCCGTCCTTCGGCATCGCCAACACGGCCCTGTCGTGGCTCGGCTTCGAGCGCGTGCGCTTCCTGACGGACCCCTCGACGGCGCTCGGCACGCTCGCCGCGATCGGCGTCTGGAAGATGCTCGGCTACAACATCCTCCTGTTCCTGGCCGGGCTCGCGACGATCGACCGCCAGCTCTACGAGGCCGCCGCGCTCGACGGCGCCGACCGCGGCTGGAGCCGGTTCACGCTGGTCACCCTGCCGACGCTGGCGCCCGTCACGCTCTTCGTCACCGTGATCACGCTGATCCGCAGCGTGTCGGAGTTCGAGACCGTCGCGGTCCTCACCCAAGGGGGCCCGAGCGGGGCGACGGAGATGCTGCTCTACACGCTCTACCAGCAGGCCTTCCGCTACTTCGACGTCGGCGCGGCCGCCGCGCTCGCCGTGGTCTTCCTCCTTCTCGTCGGCCTGCTCTCGATCCTTCAGGTGCGCCTCTTCGACCGGGGAAGCGCGCATGGATGAGGTGCGGCTCGAAGGCGCCTCGCGGCTCCGGCACGCACTGTCGGTCCTCGTGCTCGTGCTCGCCGCCGGGCTGACGCTCCTGCCCTTCGTGGTGATGGTGGCGGTGAGCCTTGCCGCCCCCGGCACGGTCTACGACGGCTCCCTCCTGCCGGCGCCGAGCTGGACGGGCGCCTTCGCCAACTATGCGCTGGCCTTCTCCAGCCAGCCGCTCCTGCGCTTCATGCTGAACGGCGTCGTGGTCTGCGGGGCGATCCTCGTCCTCCAGATCCTCGTCGCCGCACCCGCCGGCTACGCGCTCGCCAAGCTGCCGTTCCGCGGCCGCCCGCTTCTCTTCGGTGCGGTGGTCGTTTCCCTCCTGATCCCGATCCAGGTCCCCGCGATCCCGCTCTATCTCGCGATTGCGCAGGCCGGCCTCCTCAACACCTATGCCGCACTCGTCCTGCCCTTCGTGGTGTCGGCCTTCGCGATCTTCCTGTTCCGCCAGTTCTTCCTGTCCTATCCCGACGAGGTGCTGGACGCCGCCCGCCTCGACGGCTTCTCCGAGCTTGGCATCGTCTGGCGCCTGATGCTGCCGGCGGCCTGGCCCGCGGTCGCGGCCTTCGCGACGATCAGCGTGATCGCCCACTGGAACGACCTCTACTGGCCGCTCGTCGTCGTCACCCGCACCGAGATGATGACGCCGCCGCTCGGGCTCCTCGCCTTCCGCGCCTCGGGCGAGACCACCGGCAATGTGGGAGCGCTCATGGCCGGCGGGGTGATCGTCACCGCGCCGCTCGTCCTCGGCTTCCTGTTCTTCCAACGCCATCTCGTGCGCGGCCTGTCCGTGCGCGCCCGCAACTGATCTCCGCCGCCACGAAGGAGCCCGCCATGAAATCCCTGATCCTCGGCCTCGCGCTTGGCGCGGCCCTGGCCGCCGCGCCCGCCGTCGCGGCCGATACGACCCTCACCGTCCTCCATGCGTGGCCGCATCACGCCACCTGGCAGGGTGAGATCGCGCGCCGCTACATGGAGACCCATCCGGACGTGAAGATCACGTTCCAGGCGCCGTCCACCGACTACGGCGAGGGCCTCGTCTCGGTGATCCGGCAGGAGATGGCGGGCGAGGCGCCCGACGTCTTCATGGTCGGCTCGCACCTCCTGCAGAACCTCGTCGCGCGCGGCATGGTGAAGCCGCTCGACGACATGACGGCGGGCAAGGATATGGCCGCGCTCGGCTACACCGACGCGATCCTGAAGCTGACGCAGGTCGACGGCGTGCAGTACGGCCTGCCCTGGACGAGTTCGACGCCTGTCATGTTCTACAACAAGGACCTCGTCGCCAAAGCCGGCGGCAATCCCGACGCCATGCCCAAGACCTGGGACGAGACGATCGCGCTGGCGGCCAAGATCCAGGCGCTCGGCGGCGTCACCGGCATGTACTATTCGCTCGGCGACGACGACTGGATGACGCAGAACCTCCTGGCGACCAACGGCCTCGCCCCTGTCGGTGCGGACGGACGCGAGATCGCCTTCGCCACCGAGGGCGGGCGCGAAGCCGTGCGCACCTATCGCCGCTTCTTCGACGAGGGCGGGCAGCAGCCGATCGCCGACAAGGCGGCGCGCCAGGAGATGTTCGCCGGCAAGCTCGGCATCTACTTCAACTCCACCGCGGCCGTGCGCTCCTTCTCGCGCGAGATCGGCGACCGCTTCGCCTGGAGCACGGCCGAGATGCCGGTGCTGAAGGCCGGCGGCGGCGTCGCTTCGGGCGGCATGGCGGCGGTGATCCTGACCGACGATCCCGCCAAGCGCGCAGCCGCATTCGACTACCTCCTCTTCGGCACCAGCCCGGAGAGCCAGGCCTACGTCGTGGAGCAGACCGGCTACATGCCCTCCAACGAGAAGGCGATCGAGACGCTGAAGCCCTTCTACGCGGCCAACCCGAGCTTTGCGACGAGCGCCCGGCAGATCGACCGCGCGCTGCCCTGGTTCGCCTGGCCCGGCCAGAACGGCGTCAAGATCAGCCAGACCGTGCTCGACGACATGACGGCGGTCGGCAACGGCGCGATGACGCCGGACGCGGCATCGGCGGCGATGGCCGAGACGATCGCGCCGATGATGAAGTAACAGCCGAGGGCCACCGCTTGGCCTGTCGGGCGGCGGAGAGCAGACGCTCCCCGTCGCCGACCGTTTCGCTCTCACGGGATGCCGATGGGGCCGCCCGCGAGGCCTGACGTTTCCTGCCCACGACCGCAAGTCCGATGCCGTTTTGCGCGTTTTGCCGCGGGGATCGGGCGCATTTGAACGGTTCGCTTAGGCCGGTCCTCGCATTCATCTGTCATCGTTCGGCCGACCGAAGCCAAGGCCCGAACCCGATGCGCGCACGTTTCCTCACCCTCCTGCTGCTCTTCCTGGCCCTCGTCCATGCCGATGTCGGTTGGGCGCGCGAATGGCGGGTCGAGCGCGTCAGCGGGACGGCCTGGGCGATGGAAAGCAACGAGAAGCGCGACGTCCTGACCACCGGCATGATAGTGCCCGAAGGCCGGACGATCGCGACCGCCAAGGCGAGCCGCGTCCGCCTGTCGAGCGAGAACAACGTCATGACGCTCGGGCCCGGCAGCGTCGCGATGGTGCAGCCCAAGGGCTTCTTCAGCTCCAAGACCGAAGTGCTGCAGCAGACCGGCAGCATCGCCTTCGACATCGAGAAGCGCTCGGCCCCCCATTTCACCGTGAAGACCCCGTTCATGGCGGCCGTGGTCAAGGGAACGGCGTTCACGATCAGCGTCACCAGGACGGACACCAAGATCGGCGTCGACCGCGGGCTCGTGCAGGTAAGCGACCTGAAGACGGGCGAGACGGCTGGCATCGGCGCCGGACAGCGCGCCAGCGTGTCGGCCGCAACGTCCGGCCTTCGCACGGCGGGCGTGAACGCGCCGGGCGTGACGCCGGGCAAGCCGGCCGCGCCGAGCGTCGCCCCGGTCGGTCAGGCGCTCCAGAGCTTCCGTGCGGCGCAGGCGCCCGAGCCGGCCCGGTCCTCGGCCGTGTCGACGAGCCGCGATGCGGCTGCCTCCACCCACGGTACCGCGAACGGCACGGGCGCGTCGCGTTCGTCGGACGCGGCCGGTTCCGGCGGCTTCGGCGGCGCCGATTCCAACGGACGCGACCGGCAGTCGATCGGCAGCAGCGTCGCCGAGACCAATGCGCCGAGCGGCGAGACAGCAAGCCGGTCGGCGGCGAGCAGCGAGAGCCTCGGCGGCGGCGCGAGCCCGGCCGGCACTGGCGGGGCGGGCACCGGCGGAAACGGCTTCGGCGGCACGGCGGGAACCGGAACCAGCGACGGCCGCCCCGGTGGGAACACCGCCGGCCAGCCCAGCCAGGGTGGCCCGCAAGCCGGCGCTCCCGCCGGTGGGCCGGGTGCGGGCGGCAGCGACAAGGGCGGACCCGACAAGGCGGGTCCGGGCAAGGGTGGCCCCGGTCACGACGGACCCGGCATGGGCGGCCCGGACAAGGGCGGCCCCGATAAGGATGGCCCGGAGACGGGTGGACCGGCCGCTGGTGGTCCGGGCAGGGATGGCCCCGGTCACGGTCCCGACAAGGGCGGACCCGGAGCCGCCGGCCCGAATGGCGGCGCTGATAAGGGCAACCCCGGCAAGGACAGCCCGAAGGACAACAACGGCAACGGCAACGGGGGCGGCAACAACGGCAACGGCAAGGGGAATGGCGGTCCGAACGGCGACGGCGCCCCCGGCAACGGCAAGGGCAACAACGGAAAGGGTCTCGGCAACGGCGGTCCGAAGGGCGCCCTCGGCAGCGACAAGGGCAACAACGGCAACGGCCACGGGCCGAGCGGCTTCGGCGGCAGCACCAAGTAGCTGACCGCCGCCCCATCGGCGGATCGCGGGACAGGAGTTGACACAGGATGCCAAGCCCGACGATCCGCCGCCGCGTTGCCCGTCTGACGGTGGCCGACATCCGGTCGCTGGCAACGCTCCTCGTCGTTGCCGCCTGTCTGGCCGGAGCCTTCCTGTCGGGCGCGCCGGCCGCGCTGGACAGGACCCTGTCGGACGCCCGGTTCCTACTCGGACCCCGTCCCGCCTCCGGCGGGATCGTCCTGGTCGACATCGACGCCAGGAGCCTCGCGGAAATCGGGGTCTGGCCTTGGCCGCGCCGCCTCCATGCCGATCTCCTCTCGGCCGCCGCCACGGCGGGGGCCGCCCGGGTCGCCTTCGACGTCGATTTCTCGTCCCGCACCCGGCCCGAGGACGACGCCGCCTTCGCCGCGGCGCTCGGCTCCGCCGGTCCCGAGACGTTTCTGGCAGCCTTCGTCCAGCATGATCCGGCGTCCGGCGCGGTCCTGGCGTCGATGCCGATCCCGCCGCTCCTGGCGGCATCCTGGCCTGTTTCGATCAACGTGCCGGTCGACGACGACGGGCGCGTGCGACGCTTTCCTTCCAGCATCGACGTCGACGGCGAGGCCATCGCCTCGATGCCTGCGGTGCTTGCCGGGCGCGAGACCATGGACGGCGATGTCGGGATCGATTTCGGGATCGACGCCGCCTCGATCCCGCGCGTTTCCTTCGTCGACGTCCTGCACGGGCGGATCGCGCCGGAACAGCTTCGGTCGAAGACGCTGGTCGTCGGCGCGACCGCGATCGAGCTTCACGACCTCTTCCCCGTGCCCCGCGCCGGCATCGTTTCCGGATCCACCGTGATCGCGCTGGCGGCCGAGACCCTGATGCAGGATCGGGCGCTGGCCTCGTGGCGACCTTCGTCCGGTCTCCCGGCGCTCCTTTTCGTTCTTGGCGCGTGGTTTGCCCTTCGGCACGGGTTGCGCCGGACCCTTCTGGCCGCCGCGATCACGGCGCTCGCGATCGAGGCCGTCGCGGCATGGTTCTATGTCGAGCGCGCGGTGATGCCGGAGACGGCGGGACTGCAGCTGGCGCTCGCGGCGGTCGCGCTGTGGAGCCTCGTGCGCGAGTTCGACCTGCGCCAGTTCCGGCTCTGGGTGTCGCGGGTGGAGACCCGCAACACCGCACGGCTTCTGGAGCGCGTGGTCGACGACGGCTTCGACGCGATCGTCATCGTCGATGCGCAGGGGCGCATCATGCGCATCAACGAGGTCGCCCAGCGCCTCCTCGACCTGCCGCCGGGCGGGCGGCCGGACACCGTGGCCGACCTGCCGCCCGCGCTGGTCACCGTGGTGGAGACGGCGATGGCCGCGGCGGACGAGGCCGCCGGCCCGCGGCATCCGGCGCGGCGCATGCTCGAACTGGCCGGCACGGGCGAGGCGCGCGTCCTCGAATACACCGTCTCGCCCTTCTGGCTGGAAGATCGGCGCCGCGGGCGCCGGGAGGCGAACCGGCTGCGTTATGTCAGCCTCCTGCTCCATGACGTGACGGACCGCGAACGGGCGCAGGAGCGGCTGCGCTTTGCCGCCTTCCACGACAGCCTGACCGGCCTTCCCAACCGAAGGGCCCTAGAGGCGGATCTGGAAGGGCTGGCCGCCGAGAGGGTGCCGGTCGCGCTCCTCGCCTTCGACCTCGACCGCTTCAAGGGGGTCAACGATGCGCTCGGCCACGCCACCGGCGATGCCGTCCTCGTGGAAACCGCGCGGCGCGCGGCGGCCCTCCTGCCGGCGGAGGCCACGGTGTTCCGGATCGGGGGCGACGAGTTCCTGGTGCTGTCGCGCACCGCGGACCCGAGGCTCGTACGGGCGCTGGCCGAGCGCCTCGTCGAGGCGATCGGGCAGGATTTCGACGTCAACGGGCACCGCATCTCGATCGGGACGTCGGTCGGGATCGCCGTCGAGGCGGAGGGATGCCGTGACCCGTCGGTGCTGCGTCGGCGGGCCGATGTCGCCCTCTATCAGGCCAAGCGCACGAGTGCCGGCCCGGTGGTCGAGTTCGACCGTTCGATGGACGAGGCGCGCCTCGAGCGTCTGGCGCTGGAGCGCGACCTCGCCGCGGCCATCGACGCCGGAGCGTTCGAGCTCGCCTACCAGCCGCAGATCGATCTTCAGAGTGGCCGCTGGACGGGCGCCGAGGCGCTCCTGCGCTGGCGGCATCCCGAGCGCGGCTTCGTCTCGCCCGCCGAGTTCGTGCCCGTCGCCGAGGAAACGGGCCTGATCCACCGGCTCGGGGCCTTCGTGCTGGAGGTCGCCTGCCGCGATGCCGCACGCTGGCCGGCGGCGATCAAGATCGCGGTGAACGTCTCGCCGCTGCAGTTCCTTACCGGCGACATCGTCGGGGCCGTGCGCTCCGCCCTCGCATCCTCGGGGCTCGACCCGAAGCGCCTCGAACTCGAGATCACCGAGTCCGCCTTCGTCGGCGAGAACCACCGGCTCGCCGGCATCTTCTCGGACCTCCTGGCGCTCGGCGTCACCTTCGCGCTCGACGATTTCGGCACCGGCTATTCCTCGCTCGGCTACCTCCACCGCTTTCCGATCGCCAAGATCAAGATCGACCGCAGCTTCGTGACGGACATTCCCGGCAACCGGCACTCGATGGCCGTCCTGCGCTCGGTCGTGGTGCTGGCCGACGGCCTCTCGATCCGCACCATCGCGGAAGGCATCGAGACGGGGCAGCAGGCAGAGATCCTCGGTGAACTCGGCTGTGGCGAGGGACAGGGCTACCTGTACGCGAAGCCGCTCGACATCGGTCAGGCCTGCGCGCTCTTCGCGGGCGGCGCAAAGGACGGCGAAAGAGGGGGCTGGACCGAACGCCGGGCCAGGCTTGCGGTCGTCTGAGCCATCGGTCGCCCAGGAATTGTTAGCCTTCAAACGATCTCAATTGGCTGCCAAAACGTCGCAGGGGACGCTTTGGAGACGTTCGTATGACTGCGCAGCACGCGGAAGGCCGAAAGGCTCACGACGATGGGAAGGCTCGGCACGAGAACCCCTACGACATCAACACCGAAGCCTGGAACTGCTGGATGGACGGCTTCGACCAGGCGGCATCCGAGGCCGCGTGCCGGGGCATGAAGCGCTCGGCCTGACGACAGGCATGCGGTCGGCGCGGAGCCGACCGCACCGGCCCGACGGCAGGTTCCCACAGCCGGCACGTCGCCCGCAACCGGCGGTTCGGGACGCTGCCGGCAAGAGCCGCGTCGTCCCGATCGTGCGGCGAAGATCGGCCCTGCCGTCGAGCCGACGGGCTTTTGCGGCCTGCTGCACCACCTTGGTCACTTCGTATCAAGGAGACGCAGCATGAAGAAGACAGCACTTGTGGTGGGGGCGAGCGGGATCGTGGGCAGCGCGACGGCGGACCTTCTCATCGCAGACGGCTGGACGGTCCACGGTCTCGCGCGCCGGCCGGTGGAGCAGCCGGGCGTCCGGCCCGTGGCCGCCGACCTGCAGGATGCGGCGGGAACGGCGGACGCCCTGCGCGACCTGACGCCGGACGCCGTGTTCATCACCACCTGGGCCCGCCAAGCGACCGAGGCCGAGAACATCCGCGTCAACGCCGCCATGGTGCGCAACCTCCTCGATGGCCTGCGGCCGGCCGGATCGGTGCGCCACGTCGCCCTCGTCACCGGCCTCAAGCACTATCTCGGACCCTTCGAGGCCTACGGGAAGGGCACGCTGCCCGAGACCCCGTTCCGCGAGAGCCAGGGCCGGCTCGACGTCGCCAACTTCTACTACGCGCAGGAGGACGAGGTGTTTGCCGCCGCCCGGCGCGACGGCTTCGCCTGGAGCGTCCACCGCCCGCATACGGTGATCGGCAAGGCGGTCGGCAACGCGATGAACATGGGAACGACGCTTGCCGTCTACGCGACGCTCTGCCGCGAGACCGGCCGCCCGTTCCGCTTCCCCGGCTCGGCGGCGCAGTGGAACGGCCTCACCGACATGACCGACGCGCGCCAGCTCGCCCGCCAGCTCCTGTGGGCGGCGACGACGCCGGACGCCTTCAACGAGGCGTTCAACATCGTCAACGGCGACGTCTTCCGCTGGAAGTGGATGTGGGCGCGCATCGCCGAGTGGTTCGGGCTGGAGCCCGCCCCGTTCGACGGGACGGTCCTGCCGCTGGAGGAGCAGATGCGTGACGACGCGCCGGTCTGGCGTCGCATCGCCGAGCGGGAGGGGCTGGCCGAGGCGGACCTCGATCGCCTCGCCTCGCCCTGGCACACGGACGCCGACCTCGGGCGGCCGATCGAGGTCGTCACCGACATGGGCAAGTCGCGCCGCCTCGGCTTCCTCGACTACCAGCCGACCGACGACGCCTTCTTCGACCTCTTCGAACGCCTGCGCGCCGACCGGCTGATCCCGTAACGGCGCAAGGCTTCGACGACCCGCGCGACCGCCCCGCAGAGGACGCATCTGCGGGGCGGTCGCGCGACGGTCCCGCCTGCTGGCCGCTTGACAAGATCCCGAACCCGCTTTCACATTGAAATCGGTTTCACTCTGTCGGGCGGGACGTGTCTTTGGATCTGTCGGTTCTGACGCCGTATCTCGGGGCGCTCGGTCAGGGGGCGATCCTGTCCGCCGAGGTCTGCGCGCTCGCGATCCTCGGCAGCACGATCCTTGGCATGCTCGTCGCCATCGCGCGCACCTCGTCCTCGCGCTGGCTGCGCGGCGCGGCCTACGTCTATGTTGACCTGTTCCGGAACGTGCCGTTCCTGGTCCAGCTCTTCTTCCTCTACTATGGCCTGCCGGAGATCGGCATCTTCATCGATGCCTTCACCACCGGCGTCCTCGCCCTGTCGATCTCCGGCGGCGCCTTCGCCTCCGATGCGATCCGCTCGGGCATCCTCGCGATCGAGCCCGGCATCCTGGAGGCGGCCGAGGTCTCCGGGCTGTCACGCCGGGTGATCTTCACCCGCATCGTCCTGCCGATCGCCTTGCGCACCGCGATCCGCCCGCTCGGCTCGGTACTCGTCAACCTCATCCTGACCTCCTCGATCCTCTCGGCCATCACCCTGAACGAGCTGACGGGAACCGGGCGGATCGTCGCCTCCGACACGTTCCGGCCCTTCGAGGTCTATGCGGTGCTGCTCGTCGCCTATGCCGCGATGACCTGGGCCGTCTCGGTGGCGGTCGAACTCCTGCATCGGCGCATGAACCGCGGCCTCGCGCAGGATGTCGCCTGATGCGCTACACGAGCTTCACGCCCTACGACGCGGTGCTCCTGGCACAGGGGCTCGGCACCAGCCTTGCGGTGTTCCTCGCGACCTCGGCGATCGGGCTGGTCCTCGGCGTCGCCTGGGCCGTGGTGCGCTTCTACCGCGTGCCGGTCCTCTCGCAGGGGCTGACGTTTCTCGCCGAGATCCTCAAGAACTCGCCGGTCCTCGTCCAGCTCTTCCTCGTCTTCTTCGGCCTGCCCGCCTTCCTCAAGATCAACGTCACGCCGGTCGAGGCGGCGATCATCACCCTGTCGGCCAACACCGCGGCCTTCGTCTTCGTGATCGCGGTGGCGGGCGTCGAGGCGGTGGGGCGCGACCAGATCGAGGCGGCGCGCGTCTTCGGGCTGACGCGCTGGCAGGTGCTCCGACGCGTCGTCGCCCCGCAGGCGGTCGCCTTCGCGATCGGGCCGTTGGTGGCGCTTCTCGTCAACCAGTTGCAGGTCACCTCGCTGATTTCGGTGATCGGCATCACCGATCTCACCAAGGTCGGCAACATCCTCAACCTGCGCACGCTGAAGCCCTTCGTGGTCTGGACCGTGGTCGGGCTCCTCTACTACGTCGCGGCGAAGCTGGTCGCCCATCTCGGCGCGCGCCTCGAGAGGCGCTTGCGCGCCCACAACGCCTGGCGGGGGCTGTGACATGCTGACGGTGGACAAGGTTCGCAAGGTCTTCGGCGCGACCACCGTGCTCGACGGGGTCGACCTCCGGATCCGGCCGGGTGAGGTGGTCTCGGTGCTCGGCAGTTCCGGCTCGGGCAAGTCGACCCTCATCCGCTGCATCAACGGGCTGGAGCGGCTCGACGGCGGGCGCATCACGGTGGACGAGTTCGACGTCTCCAAACCCCGTGAGCTCGCGGAGGCGCGCAAGCGCTCCGGCACCGTGTTCCAGCTCTTCAACCTCTACCCGCACATGACCGCGGTCGAGAACGTCATGCTGGCGCCGGTCGAGGTCTTGAAGCGCCCGCGCCGCGAGGCGGAGGCACAGGCGCGCGCGATCCTCGCCTCGGTCGGCCTCAGCCCGCGCGCCGATGCCTATCCCGCCCAGCTGTCGGGCGGCCAGCGCCAGCGCGTCGGGCTCGCCCGCGCGCTCGCCATGGAGCCGCGCTATCTCCTCCTCGACGAGGTGACGAGCGCGCTCGACCCGGAGATGACCGCCGAGGTGCTGGCGATCCTCGCAGAGCTCGCCCGCGGCGGCACCACCATGCTCTTCGTGACCCACGAGATCGAGTTCGCGCGGCGCATCTCCGACCGCATCGTCTTTCTCGACGCCGGGCGCCTCCTCGTCGACCTGCCGACGGTCGAATTCTTCAGCCCGGCCGGCGGGCTCGCCAACCCGCGCATCGCGCAATTCCTTTTCAAGATGCACAAGGACTGACGCGGACATGCTGCTCCTCGCCAATGCCGAGGCCTGGCCGGGCTTCTCCACCACCGTCGATCGCCTGCGCGCGGGGCAGGGCAGTCTCGACGCCATGGTGGAGGGGATCGGCCTCGTGGAGCGCGAGGAGAAGGTTCGCAGCGTCGGCTACGGCGGCTGGCCGAACATGCTGGGGATCATGGAGTTCGACGCGGCCGTGATGGACGGGACGACGCGCGAGGTCGGATCGGTCGGCGCCGTGCCGGACACGGTGCCCGTGGCAAGGCTCGCGCTCGAGGTCATGCGCCGCCTGCCGCACGTGATGCTGACGGGCGAGGGCGCGCGGCGCTTCGCGACCGAGATCGGCATGCCGATGGATGCGACGCTGCTGGACGACAGCCGCCGCGTCTGGTGGGAGCGCCTCGAGCGCGAACTCTCGCCGGACGAACTCGCCCGCTTCCCCGATTTGGCTCTCGCGCCCCTGAGCCGGACCATCACCGATCCGGAGCGCGTGCGCGATACGACCGTGTTCCTCAGCGCCGATCCTGCGGCCGGCATCCACGCCGCCACCTCGACCTCCGGCTGGGCCTGGAAATATCCCGGCCGGCTCGGCGATTCCCCCATTCCGGGCGCCGGCTTCTATGCCGACAGCCGCTATGGCGCCGCCGCCTGCACCCATACCGGCGAGATGACCATGCGCTGCGGCACCGCGCGCTCGATCGTGCTCGCCATGCGGCTCGGGCACTCGCTCCGCGATGCCGTCAAGCTCGCGGTCGAGGACCTCGCCGAGCTTCGCGAGGGCTTCCTCGCCGGTGTCGTGATCCACGCGGTGGATGCACACGGCGGGCACGAGGTGGTGAATTTCCGGTGCGAGGGCGAGATTCGCTACTGGTTCTGGACCGACGGGATGGCCGAGCCCGAACTTCGGCCGGCAACGGTGTTTTAACGAGAAGGGGAGAAGTCCATGAAGCGCATCCTGACTGCCATCGCAGCCCTCGCGCTCGTCGCCGGCGCAGTCGCGCCCGCCGCGGCCGCCGCGGCCGGCAAGATCAACGACATCCGCTCGGCGGGCAAGGTCCGCATCGGCGTGTCGCTCGGCGGCGAGCCGATCGGCTTCCGCGACCCGCAGAACAACCCGGTCGGCTACGATGTCGACGTCGCCAACCGCCTCGCCGAGAAGCTCGGCGTTCCGGTGGAACTGACCGACGTCTCGGGTGACGCGCGCATCTCGATGCTCGTTTCGGGCCAGCTCGACATCGTGGTCGCCAACACCTCGGCGACGCTGGAGCGCGCCAAGACGGTGGACTTCTCGATCCCCTACAACCGTGCGGGCCTGCGGGTGATCGTGCGCAAGGACGCCGGCATTTCCTCGCTCGCCGAACTTGCCGGCAAGAGCGTCGTGGTCGGCCGCGGCACGACGGGCGAAGCCTTCATCAAGCGCGAGGCGCCGGGCGCGACGATCGCCTATGTCGACAACTTCGCCCCGGACGGCGTCCTCCAGCTGCAGCAGGGACGCGTCCAGGCCGCGGTCGAGGACTCCTCGCTCGTCGACTATCTCGCCACGCAGAACGACCAGCTCGTGACGCTCCCCGACCTCTACTCCAACGACCCGATCGGCATCGCCGTCGCCAAGGGCGATCCGGAGTTCGTGCGCTGGCTCGACATGTTCGTCTCCGACTACGTCCAGTCGGGCGCCTACGAGGCGAACTACAAGAAGTGGTGGGGCGAGAACGCCAACCCGCCCAAGCTGAACCCGCTCTGGTAGGGCCGCACCGCTTGCCCAGCGCGGCCGGGGCTCACCCGGTCGCGCGCGGGAAGAAGCGCGTGGGAACGCCGACCGGCGGCGAGCCGGCCACGAAGGTCTCCGGATGCACCACGAAGCGCACGATGTGCTCGACGAAGCGGGCCTTGTCGAAGCCGATCGAGCTGATCGGGTAGGCGTCGTGGTCGGTGATGCTGAGATTGTCGAAGCCGTAGAGGCGGAAGCGGTCGGGGTGATCGCCGGGAAAGAACGCGCGGCAGGCGTCGAGGACGCCCATGGCCATGGCGTCCGAGGTGCAGAACACGGCGTCGGGCGTCGGTCCGCCCTGGAACGCGGAGGCCGCCGCGCGCCCGCTCGCATAGGAATAATCGCCCTGAAGGACGGTCTCCAGCACGATGCCTTCCGCCGAGAGCGCCGCGCGATAGGAGGCGACGCGCTCGTCCTCGATGCGCGAGGAGGCGCGGCCGGTGACCAGCGCGGCGGTTCCGACGCCCTGGCGGGCGGCGTGCGCCACCGCCTCGCGGATGCCCACGGCCTCGTCCGGCACCACGGCGGGCGACAGCGCGTCGTGCCGGCCGTTCATCATCACCACGAGATCGGAGCGGAACATCCGCCGCACGGTTGCGGCGTCCGCGAAGTCCGACCAGACCAGCGCCGCATCGACATGATGCGCCACGCCCTCGCGCAGGAACGCCTCGGCGCGGTCGACCGAGCCGACCTTCACGAGCAGGACCTGCTTGCCGATCGCCTGGATCTCGCCGAGCAGCCGGTCGAAGAGGTCGAGGTCGGACAGGTCGTGGATGTGGTTCACCACCACGGCGACGAGATTGGTGCGCTTCGTGGTGAGGCTGCGCGCCAGCGGGTTCGGCCGGTAGCCGAGCGCCTCGGCGGCCCGGAGCACGCGCTCGCGCTTGTCGGCCGAGACCGGGCGCGGCGAGGGCGACAGCGCGCGCGAGACCACCGCGCGCGAGACCTCGGCCAGCGCGGCCACGTCGGCCAGGGTCGGCCGTCCAATCTTGTCGTCTGCGGGTTCGCTCAAACGTCGCCTCGGCGGATCGGGCTTGCGCCCGTCCTCTTCCATGCGCCGCCGGACGGCTCGGCGCAACACGCCGCATGGCGGCCCCGTCGTTCTTCCCTCCGACCCGATCAGGACATCCCATGACCGAGCATCCCGGCCTCGACCTCATGTACGACGAAATGCGCCGCCAGGGGCCCGACGCCCTCGCGACGATCGAGGCCGGCGCGCCGGTCGCCGTCCGCATCGCCGACGCCGTGCGCCGCACCGGCCGCATCGTGCTCTATGCGATGGGCGGCTCGCATCACGTCAACCGGATCGCCGAGCCGCTCTACCGCGACCTCGGCTGGGACGCGCGCGCGCTCAACGCCTCGGAGGCGCTCCTCTCGCCTCTGCCCGACACGGCGCGCGCCGCGCTCGTCGTCTCGCAGTCGGGCGAGTCCGGCGAGATTCGCGACCTCCTGAAGCGCGGGCCCGGACGCGAGGAGCGCTTCGGCCTGACGCTCGAGGGCGACAGCACTCTCGCGCGCAGCGCACGCGCCTCGATCGTGGCAGCCGGCGGTACCGAGCGGGCGTTTGCCGCCTCGCGCTCGATCGTCCTGACGCTGGCCATGCACGGCGCGGTGCTGGAGGCGCTGGGCGCGCCGCAGGACGCGCTGCGGGCGAGCCTTGCCGAAGCCGCCGATCCGGCCGCGGTCGACGCCGCCGATGCCGCGCTCGCCGGGGTCGACGCCACGATCTTTGCCGGACGCCACGCGATGGCGGGCGTCGCGGAAAGCGCGGCGCTGTCGATGATGGAGCTTGCCCGCGTTCCGACGATCGGCTTCGAGGGCGGCCAGTTCCGCCACGGGCCGTTCGAGGTGCTGCGCCCCGGGCTCGGCGTGGTGCTGTTTCGCAGCCTCGGGCCCGACCGCGCCGGTGTCGCGCCGCTGGCGGAGGCCGCTGTCGCGGCCGGATGCGCCACGGTCGTCTTCGATGCGTCCGGCGACGCGCCGCCGCCGGGCACGGTGCACGTGCCGCTCCGGCGCGGCGAGGGGCTGGCGGCGGCGGCCAGCATGATCCTTGCGCTCCAGCACCTCAACATCGCCGTCGCGCGTCGCACCGTCCCGGCGGGAATCGGCACGCCCCAGCGCACCACCAAGGTCACGGCCTGACGGGCGGGCGGAGGCGATGGTCCGGGAGGATAGCTTCATAGGGATCGACCTCGGCGGCACGCAGCTTCGCGTCGCGGCGATCGATGCGGCCGGCCGCATTCTCGACCGCCGCGCCGCGCCCGTCGATCGGGCCGGGGGCGTCCGGGCGGTGATCGGGCAGATGGAGGCGCTGATCGCCAAGGTCCGGCGCCCGGACACGGCGGTCGTCGGGATTGGCGTTCCCGGCGCCTTCGATCCGGGGCAGGGGCTCGTCCTCGACATTCCCGCCCTGGCCGGCTGGACCGCGATCCCGCTTGCCACTGAGATCGAGGCGCGCACCGGTCTTCCCACCGTCCTCGAGAACGATGCCAAGGTCGCCGCGCTCGGCGAGTGGCGCTTCGGAGCCGGGCGCGGCATCGCCGATTTCGCCTATCTCACGATCAGCACCGGCATCGGGGGCGCCTTCGTCGTCGGCGACCGGCTGGTGCGCGGATTCCGGGGTCTGGCCGGCGAGGTCGGCCACACCCGCATCACCGACCGCTCGGCGCCCTGCTCCTGCGGGCACGAGGGCTGCTGGGAGGCCGTCGCGTCCGGCACGGCGCTGGCGCGGGCCGCCCGTATGGCGGTGGACCGGCAACCCCGTTCACGGTTGGCGGCGCTCGCCGGCGAAGCGCTGGCCACGGGCGAAGACGTGACGCGCGCCGCGCGCGAGGGCTGCCCCGTCGCGCTCACGCTCCTGCGCGAGGAGGCGGTCTGGCTCGCCGCCGGCCTCGTCAACGTGCAGCATGCCTTTTCGCCCGAGCGCGTGGTGCTCGGCGGCGGCGTGTCGCAGGCGCTGGACCTGATGCTCGCGGACATCCGCGAGGCGATGCGCCGCCGCCTGCTTCCCGGCCACGAGGTGCCCGACATCGCCAGCTCGAAGCTCGGCGACGACGCCGGTCTGATCGGCGCCGCCGTGCACGCGAAGGAATCGCGATAAGCGCGACAGGTCGAGCGGCAGGGCGGTTGGCCGGCTTGTTCCTCCGGATGGCTCAACTTTTCCATCAAGATGGTTTGATGGCCTCCCGGTTTTCGCAGCTGCGAACCGACCCTAGCTCATGGGCGGAGGCCGGATGTTCCGGCTGCATGATGGAGCAAGACCCATGACCAAGTCCTGGAAGAAGCCCGAGATGTGCCAGGTGGCGGCCGGTTTCGAGATCACCCGCTATGCGGAAGCCGAGATCGCCGTGCGCAAGGACGCCAAGAAGTAAGGAGCCCGCGGGCTCGTTCCGACGGCCCGCCGCTCCTGCGGCGGGCCGTTTCCTTGTGCAGCGGGGCTTGCGACAGGTGCGATTGAAGATCCTCGGATCGGCGGCGGGCGGCGGCTTCCCGCAGTGGAACTGCAACTATCGGCTGAGCCGCGCGGCGCGCGCGCGCGCGCCCGGCATCTGCCCGCGGCTGCAGTCGAGCCTGGCGGCGAGCGCCGGGGACGATCGCGGCTGGGTCCTTTTCAACGCCTCGCCGGATATCCGCCAGCAGATCAACGAGACGCCCGAGCTCCAGCCGGCCGCCGACGCGCCGCCCCGTTCGACGCCGATCCGCGCAGTGGTGCTCACCAATGCCGACGTCGATCATCTTGCCGGGCTCCTGTCGCTGCGCGAGCGGCAGGCCTTCCATCTCTACGCGACGCCGCGGGTCCTCGGTGTTCTCGAGGCCAACCCGATCTTTCGCGTGCTCGATCCCGTCCTCGTCCGACGCGTGCCCGTGGTGCTCGATCGGCCCTTCGCGATCGGGGGGCCGCAGGGCGAGGCCGGGCTCACCGCCGAACTCTTTGCCGTTCCCGGCAAGGTCGCGCTGTTTCTGGAGACCGGCCGGCGCGCGCAGGATTTCGAGGCCGATCCCGAGGACACAGTCGGCGTGCGCCTGACCGACGCCGACGGACGGTCGGTCTTCTACGTGCCGGGCTGCGCCCGCGTCGATCCGGTGCTGCGGGCCCGGGTCGAGGGCGGCGACGTGCTCCTGTTCGACGGAACCGTGTTCCGGGACGACGAGATGGCCGAGGCCGGCGTCGGCAGCAAGACCGGCCGGCGCATGGGGCACCAGCCGATCACCGGCGAGGACGGCTCGCTCGACGCCTGGACGGGCGTTGGGGTGGCGCGACGCATCTTCGTTCACATCAACAACACCAATCCGATCCTCGACGAAGCCTCGCCCGAACGCCGCCTGGTGGAGGCCAGCGGCTGGGAGGTCGCGTTCGACGGCATGGAGATCGCCCTGTGACCCCGGACTTCCGGCTCGACCGCACGCTCTCGGCCAGCGAACTCGAAGACGTGCTGCGGCAGGTGGGGAGCGAGCGCTACCACATCCGCCACCCGTTCCACCGCCTGATGGTGGAGGGCCGCCTGACGCGCGGCCAGATGCAGGCCTGGGCCCTGAACCGCTACTGCTACCAGGCGGCGATCCCAAGAAAGGACGCCATCATCCTGTCGCGGATCGAGGACCGGTCGCTGCGGCTCGTCTGGCGCGAGCGCATCCTCGACCACGACGGCGACGGTGCCTCGCCCGGCGGCATCGAACGCTGGATGCGGCTGGCCACCGGCGTCGGGCTCGACGCCGCCATCGTCGCCTCGCAGCGTCTCGCCCTGCCGGCCACGCGCTTCAGCGTCGGCGCCTATCTGACCTTCGTCGAGAAGCGCACGCTTCTCGAGGCCATCGCCTCGTCGCTGACCGAGATGTTCTCGCCGCAGGTGATCGGCGAGCGCGTCGCCGCGATCCTCCAGCGCTACCCCTATATCGACGAGGACACGCTCGGCTATTTCACGCCGCGCCTGACGCAGGCCCCGCGCGACGTCGACGTCGCCCTCGCCCATGTGCGCGAGCACGCCCGCTCGATGGAAACGCAGCAGCTGGTGGTCGATGCGCTGATCGCCAAATGCGAGATCTTGTGGACCATGCTGGACGCGCTGCATTTCAGCTATGTCGAGCCGGGCCACGTGCCCCCCGGCGCGTTCGTGCCGGAGGCGGCCTCGTGACGGCCCACCGGAGACCGATGGCGGTCGAGGCCTCCCGGCCCGTCCTGCCGCGCCACGTTCGCATGCATTTCGACCCGCACCGGGGCGCCTGGGCGCTTCTTTCGCCGGAAAAGGTGCTCTGGCCCGACGAGATCAGCCTCGCGATCCTGCGACGCTGCGACGGACGCGCGAGGGTTGCCGAGATCGCCCGCGACCTCGCACGCGAATACGGAGCGGACGAGACCGAGGTGCGCGCCGACGTCCTCGCCTTCCTGCAGGACTGGAGCGACCGCATGGTGGTGCGCCTGTGAGCCTCGCCGGACCCGGACTTCCGATCGGCATCCTCGCCGAGCTCACCCACCGCTGTACCCTGCAGTGCGCCTACTGCTCCAATCCGCTCGAACTGCTCAAGGCCGACCGCGAACTGGGCACCGACGACTGGGTCTCGATCTTCCGGCAGGCCGCCGATCTCGGCATCCTGCAGGTGCATCTGTCGGGCGGCGAGCCGACCCTCAGGCGCGACCTGCCGACGCTGATCGAGACGCTCGCCGCGCGCGGGGTCTATACCAACCTGATCACGGCGGGCGTCGGCGTCGATGCGCCGCTCGTCGAGACGCTCCGGGCGGCCGGCCTCGACCACGTCCAGATCTCGTTCCAGGGCGCGCGGCCCGAGACCACCGAGCTGATCGGCCGGCTGAAGGGCGCGCACGAGCGCAAGCTCGCCGCCGCGCGCGCCGTGCGCGACGCCGGCCTGCCGCTCACGGTGAACGCGCCGATCCACCGGCACAACATCGACGAGGTGGAGCTCTTCATCGAGCTTGCCCTGGAACTCGGCGCGGAACGTCTGGAGATCGCCAATGTCCAGTATTACGGCTGGGCGCTCCTCAACCGCGCGACGCTGATGCCCTCGCGCGCCGCGCTAGAACGCCAGATCGCGGTGGTGGAAGCGGCGCGCGAGCGCCTGCGCGGCGTCCTTGCGATCGATTTCGTCGCGCCGGACTACTATGCGCGCTATCCCAAGGCCTGCATGGGCGGATGGGCGCGCGACGCGTTCATGATCACCCCCGACGGCACCGCGATGCCCTGCCACGGCGCGGCGTCGATCCCGCATCTCGTCTTCGACAACGCGGCACGGGTTCCGCTCGCCGACATCTGGGCGCGCTCGCCCGCCTTCGAGGCCTATCGCGGGACGGCTTGGATGAAGGAACCCTGCCGAAGCTGCGAGCGGCGGGAGATCGATTTCGGCGGTTGCCGCTGCCAGGCGATGATGCTGGCGGGCGACGCCGCCGCCACCGACCCCGCCTGCTCTTTGTCGCCCCTGAACGATCGGATCAACGCCATCGCGCGGGACGAAGCGCAAGGCGAGGCACCGCCGTTTCGCTACCGCCGGATCGGAGCGGCGAGGGAGCCGGCCTGAAACGCCAGGCCGCGGCCTGCGGCATCAGGAGGATGGCGGCACGAGGCGGAGGAGGCGTCCGGGCGTTCCGTCGGTCAGCACCTGAATGGACCCGTCGGGCGCGGACCGGACGTCGCGGATGCGGGTCTCGAGTTCGGCGAGCAGCAACGCCTGCCCGGTGATGCTTTGGCCGTCGCGCCGGACGAGGCGCACCGCCTTTTCCACCAGCGCGGGCACCAGCAGCGCGCCGCGCCATTCGGGAAACAAGGCGCCCTCGTAGATCGCAAGCCCCGACGGCGCGATCGAGGGCGTCCATTCGAGGAGCGGCGCCTCGAAGCCGGGAAGCGCGGCAAAGGGCGTGACGCGCGCGAACGTGTAGTCGAGGCCACGCGAGGCGAGCGGCCAGCCGTAGTTGCCGCCCGGCACGAGGCGGTTGAGTTCGTCGCCGCCGCGCGGCCCGTGTTCGGCAATCAGCAGCGCGCCGTCGGCTGGGTCGAGCGCAATGCCCTGGACGTTGCGATGGCCGAGGGTGAGGATCTCGGGCGCGGCGCCGTCCTGGCCCACGAACGGATTGTCCGGCGGGATTGATCCGTCGCGGTTGAGCCGCACGATCTTGCCGAGCGTGTTGGCGGGGTTCTGCGCCTCCTCGCGCCGGTCGAACCCGTCGCCGAGCGAAAGTGCCAGCGTGCCGTCCGGCAGGAAGGCGATGCGGCTTCCGTGGTTGGAGTCGCCCGATTTCGGTGTCGCGGTGAAGAGGACGCGCAGATCGTCCAGCACGCCGTCGCCAAGGCGGGCGCTGACGAGCCGCACGTTGTTGGCGCTTGCGTCGCCATGAAGGAAGCTCAGGAAGATCCGGCCCGTCTCGCCGAAGTCCGGGTCCACCGCCACGTCCATCAGCCCGCCCTGGCCGGCCGTGTAGATCGGGGGAAGGCCGCGTACCGGTTCGGGATCGAGCGCCCCGTCCGGGCCGACGATGCGAAGCCGCCCCACCGCCTCGGTGACGAGGCGCCGCCCGTCGGGCAGGAAGGCGAGCGACCAGGGACGCTCCAGCCCCTCGACCTCGGCGACGATGCGGTAGCGCGCGGGATCGACGCGCGCGGGCTCGGCAACGGCACCCTCGGGAAGGCCTGCGAGGAACCCGATGGCAAGGAGACCCGCAGCCAGACGACGGCGTCGGGAGGCCGAGGGCATGTCGATGTTCGGGTTCATATCGGCGATCTCGCTCCTATCTCGACGGGAAGATAGGCGCGAAACGACTGGCGACGCCGCGGCACAAGGAATGGTGAACGATGATCGCAACCGCCGGGCGTCTCGCATTCGCCTTCCTGCTCGCGGTGCTGGCGACGGCGATCGCGGCCAGCATCGTCCAGACGCAGTTCAACCTGTCCGCGCTCACGGCGCTCGGCGCCCCCGTGACGCCCTCGATCCGCGCGCTCACCACGCTTCAGGACATCGCCTTCTTCGGGCCGGTGATGGCCGCAATCACGGCCGCCGCGTTTCTGCCGGGCCTCGCTGCCGCCTCGCTGGTGTCGCATGCCTTCCCGATCGCAAGGGGGCTGATCCATGCGGTGGCGGGCGCCGTGTCGCTGTGGACGGCCTTCGAAGTGATGGGTGTCTTCACGCCGATGCCGACGCTGGTCGCGGCCGCCCGCACGACCGAGGGCCTCCTGGCGCTCTCGTCGACCGGGCTGATCGGCGGCGCAATCTTCGCCCGCCTCACCGGTCGACACCGCTTGTCGCCCGCGCGAGCGGTCGCCTGAGGCCGCCGCTCAGTCCCGCGGGAGCCGCCGGTCGGACCTCTGCAGTTCCGGCGCCACCTGCCCGAAGTTGAAGCAGGCGACGAGCGCGATGCCGCCCAGCATGTTGCCGAGGAGCGTCGGCACGAAGAAGGTGAAGACGTAGTCGCGCAGCGTCGCCTCGCCGATCTGGACGAGATACGACGCCTCGACCGAGCCCGCGATGATGTGGGCGAAGTGACCGACGGCCACGACATAGGTCACGATGATGATGACGAAGGGCTTTGAATCGCCCGAGGCCGGCATCAGCCACACCATCAGCGCGATCAGCCAGCCGGCGAACACCGCCTTCAGCAGCATCGTCCAGAAGGGCGACGCCATCGTGGACTGCGAGAAGGCGGCCAGCGCCTGTTTGATCTCCGGCTCGAAGACGGGCGTGTGCGCGAGGACCGCCGAGAATATCCAGGTGGCCGCCACGTTCGAGAGGAGGACGATCAGCCAGAGCCGCAGCACGAGGCCGGCCCGCCGCCAGCTCGGCGCACGCAGCATGGGCAGGACGGGCGTCAGCGTGTTCTCGGTGAAGAGCTGCTGGCGTCCGAGCACCACGATCAGGAAGCCGACGGTGTAGCCGAGCGAGGTCAGGAGATGCTTCCACGGCGCTTCCGGCAGCGCCACGATCAGGATCGCCGGCACCACGACCGAGAAGCCGATCGACAGGCCGGCCGCAAGGCCCGACATCATCAGCGCGAAGCCGCTGCGCTCGAGCTCCCGCTCGCCCTCGACCCGGATCGTCTCGTGGATCAGCGCCGCGCTCGGGCGGCTCTGATGGTCGACGGCCCGCTGCTCGCCCTCGTTGAGGTCCTCGGCCGAGGCGGCGGGGGTCAGGCGGTTCGCATCGTCGTCGGTCATCGGGTTCTCGCCTTCGATCTGGTCTGCGCACCGCCGGCGGAAGGTCGCCAGGGTCTTCTTGAAAGTCGGCCGTGCGGGCGGGTGCGCAAGGCGCGGTACGGATCGAAGTCGTTGGCTGACGCCGGGAGACCGGGTTGCCAGCGGTATCGGGTCGGGGCGCTCAGCGGGCGCGCAGCGTCACGCGGGTGAGTTCGGGCGGCACGAACAGGCGATAGGCGAAGCCGGGCCAGAGGGCGGTTCCGTTGCTGACGTAGAGGGTCATGGCGCCGATCGGGTAGACGCCGGAGACGAACCCCTCGTTGGCGTTGGCGACCAGCCGGTCGAAGCCGATCATCATGCCGCCGTGCGTGTGGCCGGACAGCTGGAGGTCGACCCCGGCCGCGGCATTGGCCGCGGCCCCTTCCGGGCGGTGCTGGAGAAGGATGACGGGCGCATCCGGCGCCCCGCCGAGCGCGGTGCCAAGGTCGGGACCCGGCAGGCCGAAACGGTCCGCCACCGTGTCGGCGACCCCCGCGATCACCAGCTGCGCGCCGTCCCGCGCCACCACCTCGTGCCGGTTCACCACGGACCGCCAGCCCGGCGCGCCCAGACGCTCCATCCAGCGCTCGAAACCGAAGTAATATTCGTGGTTGCCCGCGATGAAGAAGATGCCGTCCGGCGCGCGGAGATCGGCCAGCGGGGCGACGTCGGCGACGCGCCGTTCCGGCGTCCCGTCGATCACGTCGCCCGACACCACGATCATGTCGGGCGTCAGGTCGTCGACGCGCCGCACGAGATCCTCGACCCAGCGTGCGTCGAAGAGGCGGCTGACATGGAGATCGGTGAGGTGGACGAAGCGGTAGCCTTCAAACGCGGGGGGAAGATCGGCGATCTCGACCTCGATCTCCTTCACCTCCGGCACCCGGATGGCAGAGGAGACGGCATAGCCGGAAACGCCGAAGCCCGCGACGGCGAGCGCTACACCGACGCCGGCCGGAACGCGCGCCATGCGGCGCCTGAAGGCCGACAGTGCGAGGGCGAGGACGTCGGCGAGCGCGTGGAAGATCGCAAAGAGAACGGCCCCGGCAAACAGCCAGTTCACCGCGATCACCACCGGGCGCGGCAGTTCGAGCGAGAACATGCTGCCCCAGACGAGATCAGTCAGCCAGTGGTGGCGCAGCAGGGCGAGAAGCGCGAGCGAGAGGGCGATGCGCCACGGGCCGATCGGCAGGCGCCGGATCACCCGCAGAGTGAGGTAGAGCCAGACGGCGATCGCGATCCACAAGAGCATGCGTGGTCCGTTCGGTGGGCGACGGCGATCGGCCGCGACCTGCCGGATGCGACGTCTCGGCAGCGCAGCGCGCGTGGGGGGAGGGCGTAGGCCTGCGCGAGCCCTTGCGGGCCGCACTTAGCAGGATGTGTGGCACTCGGGTCGTTTGGAAATAGACGGACGCCCGGCACTCCGCGCGTTCGCACCGGCGGGCCGAGGCCGGATCGGTGCGCCGCCGGCCGGACATGCCGGAGCGGCCGGCGAAGCCAGGGGGCTCGGCCGACCGCTTGCGAGGGATCTAGCGGGCGCTAGTTCTTGCGCACGTCCTCCAGCCAGAAGCGGCCGAGCGGGTTCTGGTAGAAGCCGTCGATATTGGCGCGCGTCACGTTGATGTAGGGGCTGTAGTAGAGGTCGATCCAGTTGACCTCCTCCTTGGCGATCTTCTGCAGCTCGACATACATCGCCTCGCGCTTGGCGGGATCGGCTTCGGTACGCGCCTTGGCGACGAGGTCCTTCACCGTGTCGTTCTTGTAGCGCGTCATGTAGTTCATGTTCGTGTCGTGGCCGAGCACGAAGGTGGTCTTCTGGTCGGGGTCGAGGACGTCGTTGGTCCAGTAGCCGACGGCCACGTCGAAATCGCCGTTGATGAACATGTCCCACTGCGAGGCGGCGTCGACCTTGTTGATGTTGACGGTGACGCCCGCCTTCGAGAGCTGCTGCTGCATCAGGACGGCGATCTGCTCGTCCACCTCGTCGCCGGCCTTGACGTTGTAGTCGAGGGCAAGGTCGGAAGCGCCCGCCTCCGCCAGCATCGCCTTGGCGCGTTCCGGGTCGTAGGGGCGGCGCAGGTTGTCGGTGTAATAGTACAGCGCGCCCTTCGGGATGTAGGAATTGGCGACCTCGCCGATGCCGAAGGTGACGGCGCCGACGATCGCCTGCTTGTCGATCGCCATGTCCAGCGCCTGGCGCACCGCGATCTCGCCGAGCTTGCCCTTCTCGTGGTTGATGAGCAGCGCGTCCTCGCGGGTCGAGGTGTCGAGCGAGACCTTGAGCTGCGGGTCCTGCTTCAGCTGCTCGACGCGCGAGAAGGGCACGAAGATCGCCGCGTCGAGCTGTCCCGCCTGCACGTTCAGCATGCGCGTGTTGTCGTCGGGCACCGAGATCCACTCGACGCCGTCGAGGCTGACCTTATCGGCCTCCCAGTAGTTCGGGTTCTTCTCGAGGATCACGCGGTCGCCGCGGACCCACTCCTTGACCGAGAAGGCGCCGGACCCGATCGGCGCGGACGCGAACTCCTCGCCCTTGGCCTCCACCACGGCCTTCGGCAGGACCGAGACGTTGGGCAGCGCCAGCGAGGCGAGGAAGGGGACCGACGGCTCCTTCAGCTTGACGGTGAGCGTGCGCGGGTCGCTGGCCGTCGCCGTGTCGACGATCGCGTAGCTCGACGACCAGAGCGAGGTCGGATCGTCGCGGATGCGCAGGAGCGAGAAGGCCGCGTCCTCGGCGGTGACGGGCGAGCCGTCCGAGAACTTCGCCTCCCGCAGCTTGAACGTGTAGGTCAGCTTGTCGTCCGAGACGGTCCAGCTTTCGGCCAGGCCCGGCTCCAGCTTGGTGCCGGTCTTGTCGACCCGCACGAGCACGTCGAAGACGTTGGAATAGACCCAGTTGTCGACGTTCTGGGCCGAGGCGATCGGGTCGAAGGTCGTGGAGTCCTCGCGCCGTCCGATCGTGAGGACGCCGGCGGCCTCCGCGATCGAGGCGGTGAGCGACAGGGCGGCGAGCGCCGTTGCGGCCAGAAGGCGGGTCATGCGGGGTCGGGACATGGAAAAGCCTCGCGGGTCGTTGGGGGAGGGGAGGTCGGCGGTTCGCGGACCGGCGCCGGGAGGACGCCGGGCTCGAGGATGCAGGCCCAGCCGTGGTCGTCGGCGCGGCGCAGGGCGGGCGCCGGGCCGGTGCGGCAGCGATCCTCGGCATGGGAGCAGCGCGGATGGAACGGGCAGCCGGGCGGGGGATCGAGCGGGCTCGGCGGCTCGCCGCCCATCGGCGCCAGCGGCAGCGCGATGTCGGGATCGATCTCGGGGATCGAGGCGATGAGGGCCGCCGTGTAGGGGTGGCGCGGCGCGCGGAACACGCTCTCGGTCGGGCCTTCCTCGACGATCCGGCCGAGATACATCACGGCCACCCGGTCGCAGAGCCGGCGCACGATGGCCAGATCATGCGCGATGAAGATCAGCGTCAGGCCGATCCGTTCTTTCAGGTCGAGGAAGAGGTTGATCACCTGCCCCTGGATGGAGACGTCGAGCGCGGCGACGCATTCGTCGGCAATGACGAGGCTGGGCTCGACCGCCAGCGCCCGCGCGATGCCGACGCGCTGGCACTGGCCGCCGGAGAGCGCGGCCGGACGCCGGCCGGCCAGCGCCGGATCGAGGCCGACCATCGCCAGAAGCTCGGCGACGCGGGAATCCGTTCCGCCGCGCGGCGCCTTGCCGTGGACGCGCAGGACTTCGGCCAGCGTCTCGCCGACCGTGAAGCGTGGGTTGAGCGAGTTCGCGGGGTCCTGGAACACCATGGCGGTGCGTCGGCGCAGCGCCTTCAGGTCGGCCCGCCGGCCTTCCGAGACCGCCAGTCCGTCGAGCAGGACGTGGCCGCCCGAGATCGGCTCGAGCCCGAGAAGCGCGCGGCCGAGCGTCGACTTGCCCGATCCCGATTCGCCCACGATCCCGATCGTCTCGCCGCGCCGGACCTGAAGCGAGACGCCGTTCACCGCCTGGACGCTGCGCCGCCGGAGGCCGAGGGGCCCCGCACCGGGGCCGGGAAAGCGGACGACGACATCGTCGGCTTCGAGGATGATGTCGGGCTGGCTCATGCCGCGCCCTCCAGGACGCCGTGCCCGAGGGGATGGTGGCACGCCGCGCGTCGCTCCGTATCCATGGCGACGAGCGGCGGCTGGCGGGTGCGACAGTCCTCGCCCGAGCGGGGGCAGCGGGGATGGAACCGGCATCCGGACGGCATCTCGCCGGCGCCCGGCGGCTGACCTTCGATGGTGCGAAGGCGCCTTGCGCCGGTGCTCTGCGCCGGCTGGCACGCCACGAGGCCGGCCGTATAGGGATGGCGCGGCCGCATCAGGACGTCGCGCTTCGGCCCGATCTCGCAGAGCCGGCCGGCATAGAGCACCGCGATGCGGTCGCAGAGCTGCGACACGACGCCTAGATCGTGGGTGATGAAGACGATCGCGAGGCCACGCCGGTCGCGAAGGTCGAGAAGGAGGCGCAGGATCTGGGCCTGGACCGTCACGTCGAGCGCCGTGGTCGGCTCGTCGGCAATGAGGATGTCGGGATCGGAGGCGAGGGCGACCGCGATCATCGCGCGCTGGCGCATGCCGCCGGAAAACTCGTGCGGGAAGGCCTCTGCGCGCCGCTCGGGATCGGGGATGCCCACCTGCCGGAGAAGCTCGACGCTTTCCGCGCGGGCCTCGCGCCGCCCGAGGCCGCGTGTCAGGCGCACGGTCTCGGCGATCTGCTCGCCGATGCGCATCACCGGATCGAGGTGGCTCGCCGGGTTCTGGAAGACCATGCCGATCTCGCGGCCCCGCAGCGGCGCGAACTGCGCATCGGAAAGCCCGGCGACCTCGCGGCCCTTCAGGCGGATCGCGTCGGCCGACACGGCGAGTGCCGGCGGCAGGAGCCGCATCAGGGCGCGGCAGGCGACCGTCTTGCCCGAGCCGCTCTCGCCGACGAGCCCGAGGATCTCGCCGCGCGCGAGCTGGAAGGAAAGGTCGTCGACGATCCGGCGCTCGCCGAGCGGGCCGGACGCCGCGACGG
The DNA here is from genome assembly GCF_047943035.1 of Aureimonas phyllosphaerae. Taxonomy (NCBI): domain Bacteria; kingdom Pseudomonadati; phylum Pseudomonadota; class Alphaproteobacteria; order Hyphomicrobiales; family Aurantimonadaceae; genus Aureimonas; species Aureimonas phyllosphaerae. The sequence goes on from NZ_CP181348.1 coordinate 1,249,335, forward strand.
TGAGGCCTTCGACCTCCAGCGCATGCGAACCCGCCCCGCTCATGCCCGCCGCCCGAGGACGTCGCCCAGCCCGTCGGCGACGAGGCTGAAGCTGAAGGCGAGGAGCACGATCGCAAGGCCCGGGAAGGCGGAGATCCACCAGGCGCGCGCGAGAAAGGCCTGCCCCTCGGCCACCATGATTCCCCATTCGGCGGCGGGCGGCTGCACGCCGAGGCCGAGATAGCTGATCGCCGCGCCCGACAGGAGGACGAGCACGCAGTCCGACATGGCGAAGACCACCGACGCCGTCAGCGCATTGGGCAGGAGGTGGCGGAACATGATGCGCGCATGGCTGAAGCCGAGCGAGCGGGCGGCGAGTGCGAAGTCGCTGCCCTTCAGGACGAGGATCTGCGCCCGCACGAGCCGCGCGTAGGACACCCAGCCGACCAGCGCCATCGCGATGAAGAAGCTCTGGAGGCCGGGTCCGAGAATGGTGATCACGGACAGCATCAGGACGAGGAACGGAAAGGCGAGGACGACGTCGACGACGCGCATGAAGATGCCGTCGACGAGCCCGCCGAAATAGCCGGACACGGTGCCGACCACCGTGCCGATCAGGAACGGGAAGACCACGCCGAAGACGGCGAGCTGCAGGTCGATCCGCGTGCCCCAGATGATGCGCGAGAGGATGTCGCGCCCATAGTTGTCGGTGCCGAAGGGATGGGCGAGCGAAGGCGGGGCAAGACGCGCGGCGGCATCCTGGAAGATCGGGTCGTAGGGCGCGACGAGCGGGGCGAGGAGCGCCAGAAGGAGAAAGCCCGCGAGCAGCGCGAGGCCCGCGACGAGCGGCAGCGGCGTCCCTGCGCCGCGGCGCGGCCGGGCGGGAACGAGCAAGGGGGCCGGGACGGGGACGACGCTCACAGGCGCACCCGCGGGTCGGCCGTCACGGTCAGGACGTCGGCGAGGAAGTTCACGAGGACGGTGGCCAGCGCGAAGACCATCGCGACGCCCTGCACCACCATGTAGTCGCGCGAGAAGATCGCCCGGACCAGGAGCTGACCCATGCCGGGAATGGCGAAGACCTGCTCCACCACGACGGTGCCCCCGATCAGCCAGCCGATGTTGACCGCCAGGAGATTGAGCGTCGGCAGGATCGAATTGGGCAGGACGTGCCGGCGGAAGATCACCGCCTCGGGCAGGCCACGCGCGCGGGCCGCGAGCGCGACGTCGGACCGCATCTCGGCGATCAGCGAGGCGCGCAGCTGCCGCGTGAGGACGGCCGACAGCGAGAGCGCGACGGTGAGCCAGGGCAAGGCCATGTGGTGCAGCTTCTCGAGAGCCGTGTCGCCGTAGCCCGAGACTGGAAACCAGCCGAGCGTCACCGAGAAGAGGATGATCAGCATGATCGCCAGCCAGAAGTTCGGCAGGCCGAGGCCGAGCGTCGAGGCGAGCCGCACGCCGCTGTCGGTGGCCGAGCCCTGCCGCCGCGCGGCGATCGTGGCGAGCGGCACGCAGATGAGGAGCGACAGCACGACCGATCCCGCCACGAGCACCAGCGTCGGCTCGATGCGCTGGAGGATCAGGCCGAGGACGTCGACCTTGTAGAGGATCGAGCGGCCCATCTCGCCGTGCCCGAGATTGCGCAGGAAATAGAGGTACTGAAGCCAGAGCGGCTCATCCAGGCCGAACTGCGCGCGCACGCGCTCCAGCGCCTGCGGCGTCGCGCGCGTGCCGAGGATCAGCCGCGCCGGGTCGCCGGGGATCGAGCGGACGAGCACGAAGGTGACGAGGCTGATGCCGATCAGGACCGGGATCAGCTGGAAGGGGCGCGACAGGACGAAGCGATAGCGATGCATCGGGCGGGCTCAGGCGGCTCCCGCAAGGTCGGCGGCTCGGCTTCGCCCGCCCCGGCGGGCGAGGAAGTCGACCAGCACGGGGAAGAACGCGGCCGGCTCCTCGAAGAAGGGCATGTGGCTGGAATTCGGGAAGACGCGGAGCTCGGCATCGGGCAGGGCGAGCTTCATGCGCATGGCGCAGGCCGGCGTCAGTTCGTCGTGCTGGCCGACCGTGATCAGGGTGGGCACCGTGATCCGATGCATGTCGGGGATGCGGTTCCAGTCCTTCAGGTTGCCGGTGTAGGTGAACTCGTTCGGCCCCTGGATCGTCTCGTAGGGACCCATGTTCCAGTCGTCCAGCGAGCGGCGCACCGGGGCCGGCCATTCGGCGAGGCGGCAGACATGCCGGTAGTTCAGGACCGTGATCGCCGCCTGATATTCGGGATGGTCGAGCGTCCCCTCCGCCTCGTGGCGCTGCATCATGGCGACCGTCTCGGAGCCGAGCGCCTCGCGCAGGCGGCCGAGTTCGGCGACGAGATGGGGAATGTCGGCCGCCGTGTTCTCGAGCACCAGCGTGCGCAGTGCCTCCGGATGGGTCAGCGCGTATTCGACCGAAAGCCAGCCACCCCAGGACTGGCCGATGAGGTGGACGGGGCCGAGATCGAGGGCTTGGCGCACGGCCTCCACCTCGCCGACATAGCGCGTGATCGTCCACAACGCGGGATCGGTCGGCCGGTCCGAGCGCCCGGTGCCGAGCTGATCGAAGGCGACCACGCGATAGCCGTGGTCGACGAGGCAGGAATGCGAGTCGCGCAGGTAGTCGCAGGGCAGGCCGGGCCCCCCGTTGAGGAGGAGGATCGTCTCGTCGCCCTCGCCGAACGAGTAGGTGACGACGCTGCCGCCCTCGACCTCGACACGCTGGACTTGGTCCGGTTCGATCTCGCGCCACATGGCTGTCCGTCACCCCGTTGGTTGCGTCGCGCCGAGACTAGGCCGGGGTTCGCGCCCTGCGAAAGCTATCAAAACTAACAGGATGGCAGCGTGCCCGCTTGCCCGGCGCCGCACAAGATGTGAACATGCCTCAATGTTCAGCAGCGGGATGCGCCCGTGACGGCCTGGAATGCTTTGGAACTCGAAGCGGCGCTGGAGGAGGCGCCGACGATCGGCGCTCGCCTCGACATCGCCCATGCGGCGATGGCGGCGCTCGGGCTCGGCGCCCTGATCTACGACTACGCGCCGGTCGCCTACACGCATGAGGGCGAACTCATCACGCCGTCGTTCTTCGGGATGCGCGAGGTGCCGGACGACATGGTCGACCTCTGGTCGTCGAGCGGTTTCTACCAGATCGATCCGGTGCAGCATCTGGCGCTGAACAGCCCCCGCCCGTTCGTCTGGAGCTACCGCCGGAACGGGCAGACGGTGCTGAACCGGGCGCTCGACAAGCGGCACGAACCGGTCGTCACCTATGTCCACGACATGGCGATCACCTGCGGCATGACGGTGCCGATCCATGGGCGGTCTGGCGACTGCGCGACGGTGACCGGCATCCGCTATGGGGCTGAGGACGATTTCCACCGCGAGGGCGCCGAGCTTCTGGGCGACTTCACGCTCCTCGCCCACGCGGTCCATGCCGCGGTGGAGCCGCTGTTCGGCGAGGCGGAGCGCCGCTCGCGCGCGGTGCACCTGACACCGCGCGAGCGCGAATGCCTGCGCTTTTCTGCCGAGGGCCTGTCGGCGAAGGACATTTCCGGTCGCCTGTCGCGCTCGGTGCCGACCGTCACGATGCATCTGAACGCGGCTGCCCGGAAGCTCGGTGCGCGTAACCGGGCGCAGATGATCGCGCGGGCTGCGCACTACCGGCTGCTATAGGCTGTGAAGGTCGAAGCGGAGCCCGGTGCGCTCAGTCCGCTGCCGCGAAGTAGTAGACGGAGAGCGACAGGCCGATCAGGATCACGATCCCGCGCAGGATCGACTGCGGCAGCCGCTTCGCTGCCCAGACGCCGGCGTAGCCGCCGAGCGCCACGCCCGGCACCATGGCCGCCGCGTGGGGCCAGCTGATCAGCCCGCCGCTCACGAACACCGCGATGGCGACGAGCGCGATGACGATCGACAGGAGGTTCTTCAGGGCGTTGAGGCGGTGGTAGTCGGCAGGTTGGGTGAGGCCGAGCGTCGCCAGCATCATCACGCCCATCCCCGCGCCGAAGAAGCCGCCGTATAGGGCGGTCAGGAACTGGACGATGCTGCCGGGCAGGGTGCCGACGCGCGCCGACGCTCCGGCTTCGCGCGGCTTGGGCTTCAGCCACGGGCCGGCGGCGAAGAGTGCCGTCGCCCCGAGCAGCAGCCACGGCACGGTGAGGCGGAACTCGTCGTTGTCCAGGACGAGAAGGATCGCCGCGCCGGCCAGGGCGCCGAGCGCCGACAAGAGCGCCAGCAGCAGCGCGCCGCGCCAGAAGCGCGCGATGTCGGCGCGATAGGCGAGTGTCGAGGTGACGTAGCCCGGAAACTGCGTCACCGAGGACGTGGCGTTGGCGACGATCGGCGGCACGCCGGCGAGGCTGAGCGCGCCGAACGTGATGAACGTGCCGCCGCCGGCGACGGCGTTGATCGCACCCGAGACAAAGCCCGACAGGAACAGGAGGAGAATCCAGAGAAGGGACATGCGCGGGGACGATCGCCGGAGGGGTTCGGGGAGGGATCAGGCGGCCTGCACGAGATGGCCGGGGCCGACCTGCGTGTAGGTCCGCTCGGGCGGAACGTAGCTCAAGGGGCGCACCGCGCTGCGCAGGTCGTCCGAGCCGACCGTGCGCTTCAGGTGGCGTCGCGACGGATCGGGCACCGGGACCGCGGCCATCAGCTTCTTCGTGTAAGGGTGCTGCGGGTTCTCGAAGATGGCCTGGCGCGGCCCGATCTCGACGATCTCGCCGAGATACATCACCGCCACGCGATGGCTCATGCGCTCCACCACCGCCATGTCGTGGCTAATGAAGAGATAGGCGAGGCCCATCTCCTCCTGCAGGTCGAGGAGGAGGTTACAGACCTGGACCTTGATCGACACGTCGAGCGCAGACACCGCCTCGTCGGCGACGATCACCTTCGGCTTCAGAGACAGGGCACGCGCGATGGCGATGCGCTGGCGCTGTCCCCCGGAGAACTCGTGCGGAAAGCGGTCCGCCGCCTCCTCGCCGAGGCCGACGCGGCCGAGAAGGTCCGCGACCATCGCCTCCGCCTCGCGTCTCGTGCCGAGACCGTGGGCAAGGAAGGGCTCGGCCACCGTCTCGCCGACGCTCATGCGCGGGTTGAGCGAGGCGAACGGGTCCTGGAAAATCATCTGGGCGCTCTGGCGCATGCGCCGCAGCTCGGCGGGGCCGAGATTGCGCACGTCCCAGCCGTCGAGCTGGATGGTCCCGTCGCTCGGCTCCAGAAGGCGGATCACCGAACGCCCCGTGGTGGACTTGCCGCAGCCGGACTCGCCGACGATCGACAGGGTCTCGCCGGCGCGCAGGTCGAAGGACACGTTCTCGACCGCGTGGACCGAGCCGGTGCGGCGCCCGAACGCGCCCGAGCGCACGGGAAAGCGGGTGCACAGGTTGCGAACGCTAAGGATCGGCGTCGCCTCCGACCCGAGCGACACCGCGAGCGGCGCGCCTTCGACGAGCGCCCCATCCTCGATGCCGACCGTCGGGAACCGGCGCGGCATCGCCTCGCCGTTCATCGAGCCGAGGCGCGGCACGCTGGCCAGAAGCGAGCGCGTGTAGGGCTTGGCGGCATTCGAGAAGATCTCGGCCGTCGGTCCGCTCTCCACCACCGAACCGCGGAACATCACCAGCGTCCGGTCCGAGATCTCGGCCACGACCCCCATGTCGTGCGTGATGAAGAGGACGCTCATGCCGTCCTCGTCCTGCAGCGTCTTGATGAGGTCGAGAATCTCGCCCTGGATCGTGACGTCGAGCGCGGTCGTCGGCTCGTCGGCGATCAGGAGCTTGGGCGACGAGGCGAGCGCCATCGCGATCATCACGCGCTGTCGCATGCCGCCGGAGAACTCATGCGGGTAGCTGCCGAAGCGGGAGGCGGCGTTGGGAATGCGCACCTTCTCGAGCGTGCGGATCGTTTCGGCGCGCGCGGCCGCCGCGCCCATGCCGCGATGGCGCATCAGCACTTCGGAGATCTGCCGCCCGATCGTGTAGACCGGATTGAGGCTCGTCATCGGCTCCTGGAAGATCATCGCGATCTCGTTGCCGCGCACGTCTCGCATCGCGCGCTCGGGGATGGCGAGGAGGTCGCGGCCTCCCATCGTCACCGAGCCCTCGATCCGGCTCGCGCCCTTGGCGAGGAGCCGCATGATGGCGAGCGAGGTGACCGACTTGCCCGATCCCGACTCGCCGACGATCGCCACCGTCTCGCGCGGGGCGACGTCGAAGGAGGCGCCACGCACCACGGGTTTCCAGGTTCCCGCAACGGGAAAGGACACCGTGAGGTCGCGCACGGACAGGATCGGGGCAAGGGTCATGGCGCGGGTTTCCTTATCGGCCGACGGCGTAGGCCTGCATGAGGCGCGGCGTCGCCGCCGCGCGCAGGAGGCCGGACGGGTCGCGCTGCGCGGCCGTCAGGCGGCCGATGCTCCAGGGATCGGTGACGGCGAGGCGGTGGCCGCGACGCTCGAGTTCGGCCAGCGTCGCATCGCCGAAGGAGCGCTCGATCGTCAGATTGCCGGGCGAGCGGGTTCGCGGATGGAACGAGCCGGGAAAATGCGTCGTGTGGAAGAGCGGGCGGTCGATCGTCGCCTGCAGGTCGCCGCCGTGATGGATGTAGCGCAGGAAGAACGAGAGTTGCCACTGGTCCTGCTGGTCACCGCCGGGCGTCCCGAAGGCCAGCCGGCGGCCGTCGCCGTGGATGGCGAGCGAGGGCGTCAGCGTCGTGCGCGGGCGCTTGCCGGGCGCGAGCGAGGTCGGAAGGCCCGGCGTCATCCAGAACATCTGGGCGCGCGAGTTGAGGCAGAAGCCGAGGTCGGGGATGATCGGCGAGGACTGGAGCCAGCCGCCGGAGGGCGTTGCCGAGACCATGTTGCCCCAGCGGTCGATCACGTCGATATGCACCGTGTCGCCGCGCTTCTCCGACAGGTGCGACATGGTCGGCTCGTAGACGGTGCCGGCCGTCATGCCGTCGGCGTTCAGCATGGCCATCGTGCGGTCGTGCAGGTCCTCGAAGCCTGGAAGGCGCCCGGCATCGAGGTCGAGCGAGGCGCGATCCATCCGGATCAGCCCGCGGCGCTCGTCGTTGTAGGCGTCCGACAGCAGCCGATCGATCGGCACGTCGCCGAAATTCGGGTCGCCGTAGTAGATGTCGCGGTCGGCATAGGCGAGCTTCATCGCCTCGGTGACGACATGGACGAAGTCCGGGCCTTCGGTATCGAGGTTCTTGAGGTCGAAGCCCTTGAGGAGCGCCAGCGACTGGAGGAGCACCGGACCCTGGCCCCAGGGCCCGGTCTTGGCGACCCTCCAGCCCTCGTATTCGTAGGTCTGCGGCGCTTCCACATGGGCCTGGTAGCCCGCGAGGTCGTCGGCGGACAGGACGCCGCGATGGCGGGCGCCGCTGCCGTCCATGACCTCGGCCGTGTCGAGATAGCGCGTGATCGCCTCGGCCACGAAGCCGCGATAGAAGGCGTTGCGGGCCGCCTCGACGCCGGCCTCGCGGCTGCCCGCCGCCTCGGCCTTGGCCTGCCCCCGTTAGGCGGCCCGGTTCAAATCTAATGCATGGTGGGCTTGCCGGCGACGGTTGAGGTAGCCGGCGAAGCGGGTTGGTGTTGCGCCGCCGGCCACGGCACGGCGGCAGGAGCCGGTGGACGGTAGCCCAGGCTCGAGTGTGGACGCTTGGTGTTGTAGTGGTGCCGTTAGCTCTCGATGACGATCCGGGCCTCTGCGAGGCTATAGAAGATCTCGCCGTTCAGGAGTTCATCGCGGAGTTTCGAGTTGAAGCTCTCACAGTATCCATTCTCCCATGGGCTGCCAGGCTCGATGAATGCGGTCCTGGCGCCGACCGCCGTGATCCAGTCGCGAACCGCCTTGGCGATGAACTCCGGACCATTGTCGGAACGGATGTAACCGAGCACGCCGCGCAGGATGAAGAGGTCCGACAGGACGTCGATGACATCCGCGGACTTCAACTTCCGGTCGCTCCGGATGGCGAGGCACTCGCGGGTGAACTCGTCGATCACGTTCAGCATCCGGAACTTGCGGCCGTTGTGGGTTCGGTCCTCCACAAAGTCATAGGACCAGACATGATTGGGCCGCTCGGGCCGAAGCCGAACGCACGAGCCGTCGTTCAGCCAGAGCCGACCGCGCTTGGGCTGGCGAGCGGGGACCTTCAGACCTTCCTCCTGCCAGATGCGCTCCACCCGCTTCACGTTCACAAGCCAGCCAGCATCCCGCAGCAGGGCCGTGATCCGGCGCCTATCAGCGATTGCGAGCAATCGCTTGCCGGCCAGGGGGATACCCATAGCGTCCATACCTCGTCGCGAGCTCGATGATGTCGGCCGTCAGCGCCGCATCGTCGGCTCGCCCTTTGGGCGCCCTGCGCTGCGTCGATCGGTGCTGCCCCAGGACCCGGCACGCCAAACGCTCCTTCACGCCATGCTTCTTCATGACATGCTCGATGCATTGGCGACGGCGGGCGGGGCTCACCAGTTTCTTAGATAGCGGCCTCCTTGAGGGTCAGCTTCTCCAGCGTCAGATCGGAGACCGCCTTGCGCAGGCGCTCGTTCTCCTTCTCCAACTCCTTCAGCCGCTTCACCTGATCAACCTTCAGCCCACCATACTCCTTGCGCCACCGGTAGTACGTGAGCGGCGTCACGCTGATCGTGCGCACCGCTTCAGCAACGGGGCGCCCCTGCAAAACGAGAACATCTACCTGCCGCAGCTTGGCGACAATCTCTTCCGGGCTTGGCTTCTTCCTCGGCATTCTCGGCATCCTCCAAAGGCTCAAAAGCCTACCTCACGGAGGGCCACTTTTCAGGGGGCAGACCATCTCGTCCTGCAAGCTGACCCAACAGGTCGCGGATGCGACCGAGAGTCAGGGCGGAATTGTCGGGGCCAGTGAGCGACAAGGCGTGACCAAACCAATCAACGATTGGTTCAGACAAATCGCTTTCATTGGCCGTGTCAACCGTATTTTGTGCAGATCGAGAGATGCACATTTTCTGGTCATTGAGGCGGCCGGAAACCCTGCGGTTCTTTCGGAGGCCAGACCGGCTCAGTTGTATGCCTCGTCTTTGAACGGTCCTTCAAGCCATGGTCGTCTAAGCACGCCGGATCGAACCCTTATCCCTTCCTCAACCATCGAAGGGCCAATGTGACGCAGCGGCAGGGCGGGGCGCAGCATGGATCTGACATTCAATCTCAACATGATCGATGTCCCGATCTTCGTGGTGGACGTCGAGTCCGGCCCACGCTTTCGCATCTTCGGCATGAACCAGGCGGCCGAGAAGGAAACCGGCCAGTCCAGCGGAAGCCTGGCGGGGCGCATGTTCGAGGACTGCGTTCCACCGGCCAAGGCCAGCATGCTGACGGATCGCTACGGGGTCTGCGTCCGGTCGCGTCGCTCGATGCAGTTCGAGGAGCGGGGCGAGATGTCCCCGACCGGCGACTGGTACCGGACGACGCTCTCGCCCTGCATCGACCGGGAAACCGGGGAGGTCGTGCGCATCCTGACGATCTGCCAGAACATCACGGCGACCAAGCGCCTCGCCGACGCGGCGCTGAAGGATGCGCTGACCGGTCTTGCCAACCGGCGCGGCTTCGAGGGGATGCTCGCCGAGCGGTGCGACGCGGCCATCGCATCGCGCCTCGGCTTTGCCCTGGTGGTCGTTGACCTCGACGGTCTGAAGGAGATCAACGACCGCCACGGGCACGACGCCGGGGACGAGGCGATCCGGCGCGTCGGGGCCTGGCTTCGAGATCACGTGCGTCCCGGCGAGGCCGCCGCGCGGATCGGGGGCGACGAGTTCCACCTGCTCCTGGAAGAACCCGACGAGGCTTGCCTCGACCGGCGCCTCGATGCGCTGCGCGAGGCTGCCGCCGACGAGCTTCGATGGTCGAGCCTGCCGACGCGGATCGCCGTTTCGCTGGGCGGGGCCGTCTGGCATCCCGGCGACGCCGTGGCGCAGACCCTGTCGGTCGCGGATACCGCGATGTATGCCCGAAAGGGCTCGCATCGCCGCGCCTCGGCGCCGACCGTCTCGCGTGCCGCCGGCTTCACGGGGCGCTAACCGTTCCGGCAATCGCCGCCGAAAGCGGTGGACAGGCACGGGACCGGCGCGCGGCTCGTCAACCTTCGCCTGCGAGGGTTCGGGCTCCCAGGCCATGACGAGGAGACCGTCATGAACGTTCCCGCTGCCCTTTCGCCCGCGAGCCCGCTCGATCCACCGAGCTGCGAACTCATCCTGCAGAGGCTCTCCCATCCCGTGCTGGCGCTCGGCGCGGACGGCAGCGTGACCTATGCCAATGCGGCGGCGGAAGCCTCGTTCGGGGGGTGGATCATCGGTCTCAACATCCGCGACCTGTTTTCGGGCTTTGCGCCGGCGGCTGCGGACCGCGGCCGGTCCTCGCCGATGATCCTGACGACCAAGGAGGACGTGAGCTTCGACGCCCGGCTCGCGCCCCTCGGCGAGGGCTCGTTCGTCGTCGACCTCAGGCTCGCGAACGAGGGGAGGGAAACCGCCATCGCGGCGGACCTCGACGACCTCACCGGGCTCGCCAAGCGCAACATGTTCATGCGGCACCTGGCTGCGGCGCTGGCGCGCGGCGAGGGCTCGGCCGTCGCGGTCCACTGCCTCGATCTCGACCGCTTCAAGATGATCAACGACACGCTGGGTCACGGGATCGGCGACCTTCTCCTGAAGAAGGTGGCCGACCGCCTCGCCAGCGCCTGCCGGAAGGGCGACGTCGTCGCGCGTCTGGGCGGCGACGAGTTCGTGGTCCTCCAGCACGGCGTGCGCGAGACGGCGGACGCCGAGAAGCTGGCCGCCCGCATCGTGGATCTCGTCGGGCGGACCTATGTGCTCAGCGGCCATACGATCAACATCGGCGTCAGCGTCGGCGTCGCGCTGCAGGGCGATGTCACGCAGGCGCGGGACTTGCTGCGCAACGGCGACCTCGCGCTCTACGAGGCCAAGCGGGACGGCCGGGGCCGCTACCGCCTGTTCGAGACCGGCATGGACGATCTCCTGCAGCGACGCCGGGAAATGGAGATCGACCTGCGCCGCGCCCTTGCGCTCAAGCAGTTCGAGCTGAACTTCCAGCCCTTCCTCGACCTTTCTGACGACCGCTGCATCGGCTTCGAGGCGCTCCTGCGCTGGAAGCACCCGGTGCGGGGCTACATCCCGCCGCTGGAGTTCATCTCGCTCGCCGAGGAGAACGGGCTGATCGTCAAGATCGGCGAATGGGTGCTGCGGACGGCCTGCCAGGAGGCGGCAACCTGGCCGGGCGAGATGATCGTCGCGGTCAACGTCTCCCCGATCCAGTTCAAGGCCGATACGCTGCTGGACACCGTGATGTCGGCGCTTAAGCGATCGGGCCTGCCGGCTCACCGGCTGGAGATCGAGATCACCGAGGGCGCGCTTCTCGACGATACCGACAACGTCCTGAGGACGCTCGCCGCGCTTCGCGACATCGGGGTGAAGATCTCGATGGACGACTTCGGCACGGGGTATTCGTCCCTCAGCTATCTCCAGAAGTTCCCGTTCAACAAGATCAAGATCGACCGCTCCTTCATCGCCAACGCGAACGCCGACAGCGAGGCGATCCTGCGGGCGGTCGCGGGGCTCGGCGCAAGTCTGGGCATGGCGATCACCGCCGAGGGCGTCGAGACCGCCGAACAGCTCGCCCGCATCCGGGACGAGCGCTGCACGCATGTCCAGGGCTACCTGACGGGGCGGCCGATGGCGGCCCATCTCGTCGCCGACTTCCTGACCCGGCCCGACCAAGATCCGAAAGGCGATCCGCGATGAACGACGACCTCTTTCGTCTCGTCTACTACAGCCGCAACCACATCCGCGGCGACGCCGACACGTTCGACGCCCATGTCGGCGACATCCTGGCGCGAAGCCGCACCAACAACACGCGCGACGGCATCACGGGCGCACTCCTGTTCAACCGCGGCTGCTTCGCGCAGGTGCTGGAGGGCCCGCTCGCGACGGTGGAGGCGGCCTTCGAGCGGATCCAGCAGGACGAGCGGCACGGCGACGTGTCGCTCCTCGCCCTCGATCCGATCGCCGCCCGCAGCTTTCCGAACTGGGCGATGGGCTTCGTCGGGGCGTCGGACGTCGATGCCGGGCGCTTTGCCGGCGTCGGCGCGTCCAGCGGCTTCGACCCGTCGCGCCTCAGCGGCGACGAGATCCACACGCTCCTGCGGGACCTGACGATCGAGGAAGAGGCCGCCTGACGACGCGCCCTATCCGCTGGCTGGCGGGCGCACGAAGCCGTCGCTCGCCGTCATCAGCGTCCGCGCATAATCGGACGCGACGTCTCGGGCGGCGAGGCGACCCTCCTCCAGCGCTTCCACCGCCTCGCCGCCGCGCATGACGAGGAGGCGCTCGCACATGTGGTCGACCACGGCGAGATCGTGGCTGACGAAGAGGTAGGTCAGACCCCGTTCCGCGCGAAGTCGCGTGAGGAGGTTCAGGACCTCGGCCTGGATCGAGGCGTCGAGCGCCGAGGTCGGCTCGTCGAGAAGCAGGACCGACGGCTCGAGGATCAGCGCGCGGGCGATCGCGATGCGCTGGCGCTGCCCGCCCGAGAGCTGGTGCGGCAGGCGGAAGCGGAAGGCCGGGTCGAGCCCGACGTCCGACAGCGCCTGGAGCACCCGCCGGTCGCGATCCTTGAGACCGTGGATCGCCAGCGGCTCTGACAGGATGCGGTCGATCGTGTGGCGCGGGTGCAGCGAGCCGTAGGGGTCCTGGAACACCATCTGGACGCGGGCGGCGAAGCGCTTGTCGCGCCGCTCCCCGAGCGTCTCGCCATCCACCCGGATCTCGCCCGCCGAGATCGGCGCCAGCCCGCAGATGGCACGCAGGATCGTAGATTTGCCAGAGCCCGATTCGCCGACGAGACCGAAGGACTCGCCCGTCTCCACCCGGAAGGACACGCCCTTCACCGCGTCGACGCGGTTGCGGCCTTCCCCGAGCGTCACCACGAGGTCGCGGACTTCGATGCGGGGGCCCGTCGTCATGCGTTCAGCCATTCCGGTCGGCGGTCGAGCGTCGGCAGGGTCTCCTGCCCGCCGCCGATGCGCGGCAGGCAGGCAAGAAGCCCCTGCGTATAGGGGTGGCGCGCTTCCCCGAGCCGGTCGGCCTCGATCTCCTCGACGATCCGCCCGCGATACATCACGAGCACCCGGTCGCAGAAGGTCGAGACGAGGCGCAGGTCATGGCTGATGAACAGGAGCCCCATGCCGCGCCCGCGCACGAGTCCGTCGAGGATCCGAAGGACCTCGAGCTGGACGGTGACGTCGAGCGCCGAGGTCGGCTCGTCCGCGATCAGGAGTTCGGGCTCCGGGATCAGCATCATCGCGATCATGACGCGCTGCCCCATGCCGCCCGACAATTCGTGCGGATAGGATCGCAGGACGCGCTCGGGGTCGCGGATCTGCACGTCCTCCAGCATCGCGATCATGCGGCGCCGCGCTTCCGTGGACGAGATGCGCCCATGGGCGCGCAGCGCCTCGCCGAGCTGCCGGTCGATCCGCATGACGGGATTCAGCGAATATTTCGGGTCCTGCATGACCATGGCGATGCGCCGGCCGCGCACCGCGCGCATCTCCTTTTCGGACAGGCCGAGGAGATCGGTGCCGCGAAAGGCGAGGCGGTCGGCCGCCACGTGCCCGGGCGGGCGTACGAGGCGCAGGATCGCGCGCCCCGTCATCGACTTGCCCGAACCCGATTCGCCGACGATCGCGACCCGCTCGCGCCCGACATCGAAGGAGATGCCGCGCACGGCTTCCACCAGACCGCGCCGCGTATCGAAGCCGACCTGGAGATTGCGCACCTCGAGAAGCGGCGCGTCTGACGAGACGGGCCCGCTCATTGCTGGCCGCTCCGCGGATCGAGGATGTCGCGAAGCGCGTCGCCGAGGAGGTTGAAGGCGAGGCTGACGAGCAGGATCGCGATGCCCGGAATGGTCGCGACCCACCAGTGGGTGAGGAGGTACTGCCGGCCCGACGAGATCATCGCCCCCCATTCGGCGAGCGGCGGCTGCGCGCCGAGGCCGAGGAAGCCGAGGCCGGCGGCGGTCAGGATGATGCCGGCCATGTCGAGCGTGATGCGCACGATCACCGAAGACAGGCACATCGGCATGATGTGGCCGGTGATGATGCGCAGCGTGCCCGCCCCCTGCAGCCGGGCGGCGGCGATGTAGTCGGAGCGGCGCACGGTCAGCGTCTCGGCGCGCGCGACGCGCGCATAGGGTGGCCATGCGGTCAAGGCGATGGCGAGGACCGCGTTCTCGATGCCGGGACCAAGCGCCGCGACGAAGGCGAGCGCGAGCACGAGGCGGGGGAAGGCGAGAAAGATGTCGGTGATGCGCATCAGCACGCGGTCGGTCCAGCCACCGAGCGTCCCGGCGACGGTGCCGATCACGAGGCCGAGCACCGGCGCCGTCAATGCGACGAGGGCGACGACATAGAGCGTGACCCGCGAGCCGTAGACGAGGCGGCTCCAGACGTCGCGGCCGAGTTCGTCGGTTCCCAGAAAGTGGCCGGTGCCGGGCGGCAGGAGGCGCGTGGACAGGTTCTGCGCGTTGGGATCGTGGGTGGCGAGAAGCGGCGCGAAGGCCGCCATCAGGAGAAGGATCGCGATGAGAACGAGGCCGATCATCGCCAGCGGATTGCGGCTGAGGATGCGCCATCCCTGGTAGAGCGAGACGGCGCGCGCCTGCAGCCGCGAGCGCGGCGTGTCGGTCGTCAGCCAGCGGACCCAGCCGGTGGAGGTCGAGGCCGTCCCGCTCATCGCGCCCTCGGATCGACCAGCGTGTAGACGAGGTCGGACATGATGTTGAGGACGACGAAGACCGCGCCGATCACCAGCGTGCCGCCGAGCACCGCGTTGAAGTCGGCGGCGAAGAGGGCCTGCGTGATGTAGAGCCCGAGGCCGGGCCAGGCGAAGACGGTTTCGGTGAGCACCGAGCCCTCCAGAAGCGCGGCATAGGACAGCGCGATCACGGTGACGAGCGGCACCATGGCGTTGCCGAGCGCATGAACCCAGACGACGCGCCGCTCCGACACGCCCTTGACGCGCGCGGTCGTCACATAGTCCTGCGACAGCTGCTCCAGCATGAAGGAGCGCGTCATGCGCGAGATGTAGGCGAGCGAGAAGTAGCCGAGCACCAGGGCCGGCAGGATCAGGTGCGACAAGGCGTTGCGGAACACGTCCCAGGCGCCGGACAGGGCGGAATCGATGAGGATCGAGCCGGTGACGGGCGTCACGTCGAACTCGTAGGCGAGCTCGTAGGAGACGTCGAGCCGCCCGGGGCCGCCGACCCAGCCGAGCTGCCCGTAGAACACGAGAAGCGCGATGAGGCCGAGCCAGAAGACCGGCATCGAGTAACCGAGAAGCCCGACGACGCGGATCGCCTGATCCTGCCATCGCCCTTGGTGCACCGCGCCGACGACGCCTGCGGGAACGCCGATGAGGACGCCGATCAGCGTCGCGAGCGTGGCAAGTTCGAGCGTTGCCGGGAAGGCCGAGGCGATGTCCTCGACGACGGGACGCGAGGTGAGGTTGGAGCGCCCGAGATCGCCGGTCACGACATCGCCGAGATAACGCACGAACTGGACGGGGAGCGGCTGGTCGAGGCCGAGCGAGACGCGCGCGGCGTCGTACTGCGCCTGCGTCGCCCGGTCGCCGACGATCGCGAGCACCGGATCGACCGGTACGACGCGCGCGATCAGGAAGGTGACGAAGAGCAGGCCGAAGAGCGTCAGCAGCAGGCTGAACAGAAGGCTCGCGCCGCGCGAGACGAAGCGCGGCAGGCCGAAGGCGCGAAGCCCCGAGCGGGCGCCGTGCAGCGCCGGCTCGTCGATCACGGGCGGGCTCAACGGCCCGCCTCCACGGTCTTGGCGATCACGCTTACTGCGCCGTCTTGGTCACGGTCCAGTAGAAGGCCGAGGCCACCGCGCTGCCGGTCTTGAAGCCGTCGACGCCCTTGCGCACGGCCGGCTGCTCGGAGCGCTGGAAGAGGACGGCGATCGGCGAGGCCATCTGCTCATGGCGCTGCATGTCCTCGTAGAGCTTGGCGCGCTTGGCCTCGTCCTTCTCGACCACGGCGGCGGCCACCTGCGGCGTCGTTTCCGTGGCCGCATAGGCGTTGCGCCAGGCGAGGTTGCCGACGAGGGCGCCCGCGTCGGAGTTGTCGGCGTTGGCGGCGAAGACCGAGGCGTTGGTCTGCGGGTCCGGGTAGTCCGGACCCCAGGTCTGCAGCGTCAGCTTGTGGTTGCGCGCGCGATAGATCGAGAGCGCCTCGGCGCCCGTCACCGAGCGGAGCGACGCCTTGATGCCGGCCTGGGCGAGCGTGCCCTGGATGGCCTGCGCGATGTCGACGCGCTCCTTCTCGTTGCGGATCAGGATCTCGGTCTCGAACCCGTCGGGATAGCCGGCCTCGGCCAGAAGCGCCTTGGCCTTGGCGACGTCCAGCTTGAACGGCTTGTCCTCGATCGCGCCGAGGAAGCCGGCAGGCAGGAAGGACTGGTGCACCTGCTCCTGGCCCTTCAGGAGTTGGCTGGTTATGCCGTCGTAGTCGATCAGGTACTTGATCGCCTCCATCACCTTCGGCTTCGACAGGATTTCGTCCTTCTGGTTGCCGGAGAGATAGTAGACCTGTCCGCGCAGCTCGGTCTGGACCTTGAGGTTCGTATCCTTCTCGACGGAGGCGATGTCGGTGGGCCCGAGGTTGCGCGCGACGTCGACGTCGCCCTTCTGGAGAAGGAGGAGCTGCGTCGCGGGCTCGACGACATGGCGCACGAAGACGCGCTTCATCGCGACCTCGCGGTCGAAGTTCGGGTTGGCGTCGAGCACGACGGACTCGTTCGGCTTCCAGGCGCGAAGGACATAGGGTCCCGAGCCCGCCGAATGGGTGTCGAGCCAAGTGTTGCCGTAGTCCTCGCCGGCATTCTCCATCACCACCGCCTTGTCGACGATCGAGCCGACCTCGGCGGTCAGCGCGTTGTAGAGGAAGGACGGCGCGTAGGGCTTGTCGGTGACGATCTGGAGCGTCGAGGCGTCCACCGCCTTCACGGTCTGGTCGACATTGTCCTTGGTCAGGCCGAACTGGGTGAGGATGAAGGCCGGCGTCTGGTCGAGCTTGACGGCGCGCTGGAGCGAGAAGGCGGCGTCCTCGGCTGTCACCGGATTGCCGGACGCGAACTTGCGCCCCTCGGCCATCTTGAAGGTGAAGGTCAGGCCGTCGTCACTCACCGACCAACTGGCGGCCAGTCCCGGAACGGGCTTCAGCGTCTGCGGATCGATCTCGACCAGCGTCTCGTAGATGTTGTTGATCTGATCCTGGCCTGAGAACTCGAAGCTTTCGGCCGGGTCGAGCGACTTCATGTCGTCGATGCCGTTGGCGATCACCAGCGTGTCGGCCGGGGTCTCGGCCAGAGCCGCCGAGCCCGCGGCGACCGATCCGAGAAGCACGGTCCCGGCAAACAGGCGGCAGGCGAGCGAACGGAGAGAAGAAGACACGGGCGACCTCGTCGGGTTCGTGGAGCAAGCAGGAGCGGCGGGAGAGAATCCCGTCACGTCCCGGTGAGGGGACGCTATGCGATGATGAAACGGGCGGCAAGCATGTGCGCTGCACAAAGCCGGGGCGTGCGATGGACGGGGCGGACCGTGCCCGGGATTGGGTCCACCACACCGCTCGGGCAGGGCGCGATCTGGTCATCGCCACGCGAGAGCCGGTCGCGACGACGCGCCGGGCAGGCTCTGGCGGGACGATGGCCGGATGGTCCCGGTTGCCCCTCGGCATGCACCGCGATCCGAGGGTCGTGCGGAACCCTCGATCCGGCCGAGCGTCTAGAACGGCCGGCTCTGTCCGGCGCCTGGCCGCGGACGCGTTCCGGCCGCCGGCATTCCCGCCGGACACTTCGTCACGCGCCCAGGATTTCGCCATGAGCCAGCTTTCCCATCACGGCCGGTACGACTACGCGCCCATCGTCGGGCGTCCGGACTACGCCTGGCCCGAGGGGCGCCGGCTGGCCGTCTATCTCGGCGTCAACCACGAGGTGTTCGGGTTCGGCGACGGGCTGGGAGCGACGCTCGCGCCGTCCCAGGCCCAGCCCGACGTGATGAACTTCGCCTGGCGGGACTACGGCAACCGGGTCGGCGCCTGGCGCTTCATGGAGATGTTCGACCGGCTGGAGCTGACCACGACGGCGCTTCTGAACAGCGCGGTGATCGAACGCTGCCCGGGCCTTGCCGAAGCCTGCCGGGATCGGGGCGACGAGATTGCCGCTCATGGCCGCACCAATGCGGAGGCGCAAGGCGGAATGGGCGAGGACGAGGAGCGCGCGATGATCGCCCGAACCCTCGACGATTTCGCGACGATCGGCGTCCGGCCGCGGGGCTGGCTGGGGCCGTGGATTTCCGAAAGCCATCGGACGCCCGATCTTCTGGAGGAGGCGGGCTTCGCCTATGTTCTCGACTGGGCGCACGACGACCAGCCGACCCGGCTGCGGACGCGCAGCGGGGCGGGGATCCTGTCGGTTCCCTATTCGCAGGAGATCAACGACATCCCCGCGATCGTCTCGCGCCATCAGGAGGGGGCGACCTTTGCCGCGATGATCGAGGATGCCGTCGATCAGCTTCTGAGCGAATGCGACCGGCGCCCCCTGGTTCTCGGGATCGCGCTCCACCCCTACATCATGGGACAGGCCCACCGGGCCCTCCACCTCGATCGCGTCCTGACCCGGTTGCGCGAGAAGGACGATCCGCGCATCTGGTGGACCACGGCGGGCGCCATCGCCGACCATCTGGCGCCGACGCCTCCGAACGACCGGGACTGACGCCAGGGGCCGGTCTGCGGGCACCCGCCGTCCATCACCGGCCCGCGCCGTCAGCGGCGGCCGTGAACGCTGCGGATGGTGGCAACGAGGTTCGCACGGTGGAAGCGCTCGTAGAAACGGCGTGCGGCGTCCGGCAGGGCGTCGATGCCCTCCACGAAGTCCGTCAACCGGAGCCCGTCCGGCAGCGCGTCGTCCGGGGCGACCGAGGGCGCGGCGCCGAGTGCGCCGACGCGTTCGGCCAGCGCCTCGAAGTAGGCAAGGTTCCTGTCCACCGTCGAGGGCGCGTCGGTCTGGCCATGCGCGAGGACGAGGTGTCGCGCGCCGAGGCGCCTGATGCGGTGGAGCGAGGCGACGAGGGAGGCAAGGTCCGCTGGATCGTCGCTCCAGACCTTCGGAATCGGGTTCTCGACCGCATCGACCGCCAGGCATGTCCGCAGTTCCGGGATCCAGACCACGACATGGTCGGGCGCGTGCCCCGGCGTGTGGAGGAGTTCGAGCGTGAGATCGCCCCCGTCGAGTCCTATCCGATCGGAGAAGAACAAGGTGGGCGGATGAAGCTCGACCGCGCCGAAGCGCGCGTCCTCTGCCGCCTTGCGCCGCAGGACCTCGTGGACGCTTCCGTTCCGGAAGCGCTCGCGCGCGGCCTCGTGCGCGACGATCGCCGCCCGCCCGGCGACGGCCGCGTTGCCCCAGAAATGGTCCCAGTCCATGTGGGAGTTCACGACGACCAGCGGCCGGCCACCGCGTTCTGCGCCGACGAGTTCCATCGCCACACGGCACGTCTCGGGCGTGTCGAGCGTATCGATAAGGACGTCGAAACGCGCCGTGCGCACGAAGATCGCATCGACGGTGGTGCCGAGCCGAAGCACCGAAATCCGCTCGTCGAGACCCGGATAGGTCGCCAGTTCGATGCCGCTGCCCATGCCCACTCCTCCCGAAGGCGCGCCGCTGAAGAAACGCCTTGATGCGACGGACCAGGACCGCCGGGCAACCGCGCGCGTCCGTCGGTTCGAAAAGGCCGCTGCGCGTCAGCCTGGCGGATGCGACAGGAAATCCTGCCGGAAGGGCGTGAACGTGTCGACGAGACGGCCCTTCTCGAGCGCCTTCACGCCGTGCCGCAGGCCGGACGGGACGATGAAGCAGTCGCCGGCGCGCAGCGTCTCGGTACGACCGTCCACGGTCACCTCGAAGGCCCCTTCCGCGACATAGCTCGACTGGACGTGCGGATGCTCGTGCAGCCAGCCGACACCGCCGGCCTCGAAGCGGAACTCGACCATCATCAGTTCCGGCGTCCAGCAGACGATGCGCCGCTCGTTGCCGTCGGGCGTCGGCTCGAAGGTGCCGTCGCCGGCGCGCGCGAAGATGTCGGGTTTGGCGGTCATGGGGGTCACCTCGCGAGCCAGCCGCCGTCGACCGGCAGAACCGTTCCGTGGACGTAGCGCGAGGCCTCGGCGAGCAGGAACACCGTGGCCGCGCCGATATCCTCGGCGACGCCCCAGCGTCCGGCGGGGATGCGCTCGAGGATCGCGCGGGACCGGTCGGGGTCGGCGCGCAGCGCCGCCGTGTTGTTGGTCTCGATATAGCCCGGCGCGATGGCGTTGACGTTGATCCCGCGCGCCGCCCATTCGTTGGCGAGAATCTTGGTGATACCCGCGACGCCGTGCTTGGCGGCGGTGTAGGCCGGCACGCGGATGCCGCCCTGGAACGACAGGAGCGAGGCGATGTTGACGATCCGTCCCGGCCGGCCGTCGGCGAGGCAGCCTCGCGCGAAGGCCTGCGACAGGAAGAAGACCGACTTGATGTTGACGTCCATCACGGCGTCCCAGTCGGCCTCGCTGAAGTCGACCGAATCTGCCCGCCGGATAATGCCGGCATTGTTGACGAGACCGTCGAGCGGCGCGTCCGCGATCAGCCGCTCCAGCGCCCCGGTGCCGGCCGCGATGTCCGAGAGGTCGACGAGGCAGGGCGTGAACGCGCCGCCGGTGGCCTCCACGCGCGCGGCGGTCTCGTCCATCGCCGAGCGGCCGATGCCGACGACAGTGCCGCCGGCCTCGGCGATCGCGACCGCGATGCCCTGGCCGATCCCTGTGTTGGCGCCGGTCACCGCGATGCGCCGGCCTTGGAGGCTGAACGGGTTGGGGGCCATCAGCGCATGTCCTTCAGGGGGGCGGGGTCCATGTCGGTGTAGTCGACGTTGTCTCCGGCCATCGCCCAGACGAAGGCGTAGGCGCTGGTGCCGCAACCGGAATGGATCGACCAGGGCGGCGAGACGACCGCCTCCTCGTTGGCCATGACAATATGGCGCGTCTCGTCGGGCGCTCCCATCATGTGGAAGACGCGCGCTTCGGGGGGCAGGTCGAAGTAGAGATAGGCCTCCATCCGCCGGTCGTGGACATGCGCCGGCATCGTGTTCCAGACCGAGCCTTCGGCGAGCTGGGTCATGCCGACGACGATCTGGCAGGTCTCGATCGTCGTCGTGTACTGGAAGATCGAGCGCTCGTTGGCGGTCGCACGGGCGCCGAGGTCCATGCGCTTGGCCGCCGCATGCGGCAGGTGCCGCGTCGGCAGCGTGCGGTGGGCGGGCGCCGACAGGAGGTAGAGCCGCGCGGGATCGCCGGCATCGGCGGAGCGGAACGTCACCTCCTGCCCCATGCCGACATAGAGCATGTCGCGGGGCTGGAGTGCGTGGCTCTCCTTGCCGGCGCGGATCTCCGCCGCGCCGCCGCCGACATGGACGACCACGAGTTCGCGGCGCTCCAGGAAGCGCGCCGTGCCGTTGGGTCGGATGGTCTCGAGGGGGAGGGGATCGGCGCCCGGGACGGCACCGCCGACGATCATGCGGTCGTAGTAGGTGTAGGTGAGGCGGATGCGGCCGGGCTGGAAGAGGTCCTGGATCAGGAAGTGCCGGCGGAGGTCCTCGGTGCCCATGGCTGCCGCCGCATCGGGATGGACGGCAAAGCGTGTCTCGTGGTCGATCGTCATGATGGTTCCGGTTCCGTATCGGGAGGGCGTCGGCCGCCGGCTGCGGCGGCGTAGGAGTCCTGCTGGTGGGCGAGGCGGCGGCGGTAGCGCTGCTGGGCGGAAGTGAGATGCCGGCGCATCGCGTCGCGCGCGCCGGCGGGGTCGCCCGCCGTGATCGCCTGGAGCACCGCGAGGTGCTCGCGCTGCAGGCCCATGAGGTATTGCGGCGAGAGGACCTCGACCGAATACCAGGGCGAGGTGCGGTCACAGGGAATGGTGCGGTCGCCGAGCGCGTCGAGGATATCAACGTAGAACGGGTTGTTGGTGGCCGCCGCGATCTCGCGGTGGAAGGCGAAGTCCGCCTTGCCGGTCTGCTCGCCGAGCGGGATGAGGCGGTCGAACTCGAAGAAGGCTTCCTGGATGCGGGCGGCCTGCGAGGCGTTGCAACGCTCGGCGGCAAGCCCCGCGCTCTCGATCTCGATGCCCATGCGCACCTCGAGCACGTTGATCGCCTGGCTGATGCGGTCGCCGACATCGGCGGCGATCGAGGCGATGCGGCGCTGCGGGTTCATCCGCACGAAGACGCCCGCGCCGTGGCGCGGCTCGACCAGCCCGTCGGCCGACAGGATGGCGACCGCCTCGCGCACCACGGTGCGGCTCACCCCGAAGATCTCGGACATGCGCGTCTCGGTCGGCAGCTTCTCGCCGACCGCGAAGTCGCCGGCGATGATCTGGGCGCGCAGCGCGCTGACGACGTTCTCCGAGAGCTTCGCCTTGCGCTCGACGCGCCAATCCACGGATGCTTCGGACATCGGTCAGACCCTTATCGAAAGACAGCTGGCAGCCACAGCGACAGGGCGGGAATGTAGGTCACGAGAAGCAGGACCACGACGCCCGCCCCGTAGAACGGCCATACGGAGCGCATCGCCTCCCATACCGTGATCCGGCCGACGGCGCAGGCCACGAACTGCACCCCGCCGACGGGCGGCGTGTTCAGCCCGATGCCGTAGTTCAGGATCATGATCACCCCGAAATGCACGGGATCGATGCCATAGGCGGTGGCGATCGGCAGGAAGATCGGCGTCGTGATGATGATCGTCGGCCCCATGTCCATGAAGGTGCCGAGCAGCAGCATCAGGACGTTGAGGAGAAGGAGGATCATGATCGGGTTGTCGGAGAGGCCCTGCATCCAGTCGACGAGGGTCGCCGGCACCCGGAGGAACGCCATCAGCCAGGAGAAGGCGGCGGCCGTGCCGATGATGAGGAGCACCATGGCGGTGGTGCGCACCGCGCCCATCGTGGCATGGACGAAGTCCGCCCAGGTCAGCTGCCGGTAGACGAAGGTGGTGACGAGGAGCGCGTAGAGGACGGCGATGCAGGAGCTCTCGGTCGCCGTGAAGATACCGGACCGCACGCCGCCGAAGATGATGGCGATGAGAAGGAGGCCCGGCACCGCGGCGGCCAGAAGATGGCCGATGACGAGGAAGCCCTGGAACGGCTCGGTCGGATAGCCGCGCTTCCGCGCCACGATATAGGCCGTCACCATGAGCGAGGCGGCCAGAAGCAGGCCGGGGATGATGCCGGCGGTGAAGAGGTCGGCGATCGAGATGCGCCCGCCCGCCGAGATCGAGTAGATGATCATGTTGTGGGACGGCGGCAGGAGGAGCGCGATCAGCGCCGCCATCGAGGTGACGTTCACGGCGTAGTCCGCGCCGTAGCCGCGCGACTTCATTTGCGGGATCATGATGCCGCCGACGGCCGCCGCCTCCGCCACCGCCGAGCCGGAGATGCCGCCGAAGAGGGTCGAGGTCAGGATGTTGACCTGCCCCAGGCCGCCGCGCACGTGGCCGATGACGCTCGCCGCGAAGGCGACGATGCGCCCGGCGATGCCGCCGCGCACCATCAGGTCGCCGGCGTAGATGAAGAAGGGGATGGCGAGCATCGAGAAGACGCTCATGCCCGAATTCAGCCGCTGGAACACGACGAGCGGCGGCAGGCCCATATAGGCGACCGTGGCGAGGCTCGAGATGCCGAGACAGAAGGCGATCGGCGTGCCGATCAGCATCAGTGCCGTGAAGCTGCCGAAGAGGATCAGGAGTTCCATGACGGTCAGCCCTTGGTGTTGAGGTCGGCCGCGTCGCGGCGCACGTCGGCGATGTTCTCGAGTTCGACCGCGATCTCGGACGGGGCGACCTCGTCGAGCGCCGCGTCGATCGGCGCGCCCGACAGGCGCAGGACGATGCGCTCCAGCGCAAACAGCGAGACGAGCGCCCCGCCGCCGACGATTGGGTAGTAATCCCAGGCACCCGAGATGCCGAGCGCGGGCAGCGTGGTCGCGGCGGTGAGCGCGACGAGGCTGGAGCCGTACCAGACCATTCCGATCCCGAAGACGAGGATCGCGATGTCGGAGATCATCCGCAGCCATTTCTTGCCGCCGGGCGGCACGACATAGAGGAGGACGTCGAAGCCGAGATGGTTGTTCTCGCGCACGCCGACGGCGGCGCCCAGAAAAATGAACCAGCTCATCAGCATCACCGCGCCGGGCTCGGTCCAGCTCGGAGAATCGTTGAGGACGTAGCGGCAGAAGACCTGCCAGCCGACGATCAGCGTCATCAGGACGAGCCCGATGCCCGCGACGTAGAGGGCGGCGAGGTTGAACCGTGACAGGATCGGGACGCCATAGGTCGGCTGTGCGGACATCGGATCATCCGTTGCGCGGGGGAGGCAGGGGTGCGGGGCGCCGATGCCGCGCGCGGTGACGCGCGGCCGGTGGCGGATCGGGGCGATGGGATCGGGGCCGGCCGTGCCGACCCGAGGGAGCCGCCTTACTGCGTCGCGCGCACGTCCTCGACGAGCTTGCGCAGGACGTCGTCCTTCACGTGCTTGTCGTAGACCGGTTTCATCGCGTCGATGAAGGCCTGCTTCTCGACCTCGTTGATCTCGGCGCCGGCCTCCTCCACCTTCTTGCGCGAGCTCTCGGTCATCGCGGTCCACAACTCGCGCTGGCGCCCGACGCTGTCCTTGGCGGCCTGGCGGAAGATCGCCTGATCCTCCGGTGTCATCCCGTCGAAGGCCGCCTTGTTCATCACGAAGACCTCGGGAAGGATCGTGTGCTGGTCGAGCGAATAGTATTTCGCGACCTCGACATGGCGGGCCGTGTCGTAGCTCGGGAAGTTGTTCTCGGCCCCGTCGATGACGCCGGTCTCGATGGAGGAATAGACCTCGCCGTAGGGCATCGGGGTGGCGTTGGCGCCGAGCGCCGACGTCATGTCGACGAAGATGTCGGACTGGATGACGCGGAACTTGAGACCGGCGAGGTCGGCGACCGTGCGGATCGGCTTCTTGGAATTGTAGAAGGAGCGCGAGCCCGCGTCGTAGAAGGCGAGCGCCACGAGACCGGCCGGCTCGAACGCGGCCTTGATCTGGTCGCCGACCGGGCCGTCCATGACCTTGTGCATGTGCTCCTCGTCGCGGAACACGTAAGGCAGCGCCGGGACGATCGTCTCCTTCACCGTGCCGTTGAAGGGCGCCATGGAGACGCGGTTCAGCTGGATCACGCCCGAGCGTACCTGCTCGATCGTGTCCTTCTCCTCGCCGAGCTGGGCGGAGTGATAGACCTCGACCTCGTAGCGCCCGGCCGTGCGCTCCTTCACCAGCTCGCCGAAATACTTGACGCCCTCGACCGTCGGATAGCCGTCCGGGTGGGTGTCGGACGAGCGAAGGAGCGTCTGGGCGCCGGCCGCGCCCATGCCGAGAAGGGACGCGAGCGCGACGCCCGCCAGAAGTTTCATCATGCGCATGGGGTGTTCCTCCAAAGGGTCCGGGCTTTTCGCCCTGTTCTGATCCGTCATGCCGGTTCGGCTTCGCCTACGGGGGCGGGCCTCCGTTCGGGCAAGGCCGCCGCGTCTTCGAACGGGTCCGTCCTGAGACGGCGGCGGTATCAAAGCCGGTAGGCCTTCTTGGCGAGGCCGTAGGCGAGGTCGTGGGCCAGCTCGTGCACTTCCGCCTCGCGCAGGCGGTGCTCTGTCACGAGGCGGGCGAGGAAGGCGCAGTCGACGCGACGCGCGACGTCGTGGCGCGCGGGGATCGAGGGGAAGGCACGGGTGTCGTCGTTGAAGCCGACCGTGTTGTAGAAGCCGGCCGTCTCGGTCGTCGCCTCGCGGAAGCGGCGCATGCCCTCCGGGCTGTCGTGGAACCACCAGGCGGGGCCGAGCTTCAACGCGGGATAGACGCCGGCGAGCGGGGCGAGCTCGCGTGCGTAGCTCGTCTCGTCCAGCGTGAAGAGGATGACGCTCGCGCGCGGATCGGTGCCGACGGCGTCGAGAAGCGGCTGGAGCGCGCGCACGTAGTCGGTGCGCGTCGGGATGTCGAAGCCCTTGTCGCGGCCGAAGCGGGCGAACATGGCGGCCGAATGGTTGCGCATGGAGCCGGGGTGGATCTGCATGACCAGCCCGTCGTCGGCGCTCATGCGCGCCATTTCGGTCAGCATCTGGGCCCGGAACAGGGCGCGCTCGCCGGCGTCGGCCGTGCCGAGGCGCACCCGGTCGAAGAGGCGCGCGGCCTCGGCCGCCGATAGGTTCGCGGTCTCGGCGGTCGGGTGCCCGTGGTCGGTCGCCGTCGCGCCGAGCGCCTGGAACACGGCTCTTCGCTGGCGATGCGCGTCGAGATAGCCGTCCCACGTGCCGGTGTCGGCGCCGGTGATCTCGCCGAGCCGGTCGAGGTTGGCGGCAAAGCCTTCGAAATCGGGATCCACCACGGCATCCGGGCGATAGGTTGGCACGACGCGGCCCTGCCAGCCGCTGTTGCGGATCGCCCGGTGCGCCGACAGATCGTCGAGTGCGCCGTCGGTGGTGGCGATCACCTCGATGTTGAAGCGCTCGTAGAGCGCGCGGGGGCGGTAGCTGTCGCTGGCGAGCCGCTCGGCGATCGCATCGTAGTGCCGGTCGGCGGTCGCTTCCGTCAGGGGCTCGTCCAGCTCGAAGAGGGTCTGGAGCGTGTAGTCGAGCCAGAGCCGTGTCGGCGTGCCGCGAAAGAGATAATACGACTTTGCGAACCGTCGCCAGATCGTGCGCCCGTCCGTTTCCACCGGCGCACCGTCGAGCGTCGGAATGCCGAAGTCCTCGAGCCGGTGTCCCTGGCTGAACAGCATCCGGAAGATGTAGTGATCGGGGACGATCAGCAGCTGCGCCGGATCGGGAAACAGCCGGTTGTCGGCGTACCAGAGCGGGTCGGTATGGCCGTGCGGACTGACGATCGGAAGGTCGCGGACCGTGCCGTAAAGGTCACGTGCCAGCGAGCGCACGCCGGGTTCGGCCGGAAACAGATAGTTCGGGTCGACGAGTGCCATGCGTGCGCGAGCCCCTCCCAAGGCAAGCGGACGGTAGTGCCGCAGCGGAGATCATGTCAACATACAAATTCAGAAATGGTATGATGACTTTGTATCGGGAGGAACGTCGATGGTGAGGATCGGAATCGTCGGGCTCGGCATGGCGGCCGCCCCCCATGTCGCGGCGCTTCGTGCGCTCGGGTCCCACGTGGAGGTCGCCGGGGCGTTCAGCCCGTCGCCCGAGCGCCGCGCCGCGTTCGGGCAAGCGCATGGGCTTCCGGTGGCGGAGCGGCTCGAAGCCCTTCTCGACGACCGCTCGATCGAGGCCGTCCTCATCCTGACCCCACCCGCGACGCATCTCGATCTCGTGCGCCGGGCGGCGGCGGCCGGCAAGCACATCCTCCTGGAGAAGCCGCTGGAGGTCGACCCGGCCCGGTCCCGCGCGCTGGTCGAGGCGGCGGAGGGGGCGGGCGTGCGGCTCGGCGTCGTCCTGCAGAACCGGTTCCGCCCATCGGTGGAAGGGGCTCTGCGTCTCCTCCGCGAGGGCGCCATCGGCGAGGTGGTCAGCGTCTCCGCGCGTCTCAGCAACTGGCGGCCGCAGAGCTAC
This sequence comes from Aureimonas phyllosphaerae, assembly GCF_047943035.1. Taxonomy (NCBI): domain Bacteria; kingdom Pseudomonadati; phylum Pseudomonadota; class Alphaproteobacteria; order Hyphomicrobiales; family Aurantimonadaceae; genus Aureimonas; species Aureimonas phyllosphaerae. Next base: position 1,277,086 of record NZ_CP181348.1, read on the forward strand.
TATGACGAAGCGGGGCGGGGAACGCGGGCGCGCGACGGCGGCGGCGTGCTTCTCACGCAAGGCATCCATACGCTCGACGCGATGATCGCGCTCGTCGGCCTGCCCGATGAGGTCGCGGGCTTCGCCACGACCAGCCGCGCCCACCGGATGGAGACGGAGGACGTGGCCCACGCGGCGCTGCGCTTTCCCAACGGCGCGCTCGGTGCGGTCAGCGCGACGACCGCAGCCTTTCCCGGCTTTCCCGATGCGATCGACCTGTTCGGTACCCTGGGCTCGCTGCGGCTCGATTCGTCGAGCGTCGCCGTCATGCTGGCGGACGGCCGCCAGTGGCGCATCGAGGACGGAACGGTGGGCAACGGCACGGGCGCCGATCCCATGGCCTTCTCCAGCGCGAACCACCAGCGACTGCTGGCAGACTTTCTCGACAGTCTCACTGAGGGCCGCGAACCGCGCGTCTCGGGACGCGAGGCGTTGAAGGTCCACGCCCTGATCGACGCGATCCTGGCCTCCTCGCAGGCTTCCGGCGCCCCGACGAGGGTGGCGGTCGGGCCGGCGGGCGATCGGGTGTGAGGTCGCATTGCGGGCGCGATACGGCGGCCTCGTCGAGAGCGTTTCCCGACCGGTTCGGGTGGTCGGCACGGAGGTGGTTCTGGTTCTCGGCAAGGCGCGAGGAGGGAGCGATGCTGTCGCATCGTGACCGACGAGCAACGCCGTCGCGGAGCGAAAGCGCCCCGCCGCGCAGCGGGCGTCCGAAGGACGATGACGGTCATTCGAGCCGGTCGGAAAGCGCTCTAGGCCTGCGTCCTGAAGGCGCGGGGTGTGCAGCCCATGGTGCGCTTGAAGGCGGTACTGAACGCGCTTTCGGACTCGTAGCCGAGCCCCGGTGCGATCGCCGCGATCGGCTCGCCTTGCTTGAGGCGCTCACCCGCCAGAAGCATCCGCCAGCGCTGGAGATAGCCGATCGGCGTCTCCCCGACGCGCTCGCGAAAGGTCAGCGCGAAGGCGGAGCGCGACATACCGGCGATGCGTCCGAGTTCGCTCAAGGTCCAGCGCCGGCCGGGATCGGTGTGAAGGGCCGCCATCGCCGCGGCAAGCCGCGGATGGGCGAGCGCGAAATACCATCCGGTGCCGCTCGTCGCCGCATCGGCGAGATGCAGCCGCAGGGCCTGGACGAGCATCATGTGGGCGAGGTGCCGTGCGACGAGCGCGCCGCCCGGTCTCGGCTCGCGCACCTCGCGCCGCATCTGCTCGACCAGCCAGACGAGCGCTTCCTGGTCCGCCGCGCCGCGCACCTGCACGATGGCGGGCAGGCCGTCCAGAAGGACGGACGCCAGCCGCCCCTCGACCGCAAAGCGGCTGCCGACCAGGGCAAACGACCCGCCACCGTTGAGGCAGACGACCCCACCGGCGACGGGGGGCGGGAAGATCGTGCGGGCGTCGACGGGCGGTGTGACGAGATCGCTTCCCAGGCGAAAGGGGCGCCCCCGCGGCAGGACGAAGCATTCGCCGGCCGCGATGCGCACGGGCGCCTCGCCTCCCTCGACGCTCAGCCAGCAGGACCCGTGCGTGACGGCGTAGCACTTGATGCGCGCCTCCGGGTCCGCAAAGCGCACCGCCCAGTCGCCGCCCGCCTCGAAGCCCGACGATACAGAGCTTCGAGGCTTCAGGAGGGAGAGGACTTCGGACAACGGATCGGGAAGCATCCTGGACGATCTCGAAGAAAAGCTGGACCAGCTCGCATGGAGCGTCCGACCGCTTGAGGGTTACACGATTTCCAGCGGTCGCGCATGTCGGCCCTCAGGAAAGGTGGATGTCATGATCGTCGTCACCACACCGACCGGTGCCATCGGCAGCCAGGTTCTGGCAAAGCTCCTCGATCTCGGCGAAACCGTCCGCGTCGTCGTGCGCGATCCCGGCCGCATCCCGCCGGAAATCCGGGAGCGCGTCGACGTCGTCGCGGGATCGCACGGCGATGCCGTCGTCGTGAACCGCGCATTCGAGGGGGCGCGCGCCGTCTTCTGGCTGCCGCCGCCGGACATGCATGCGCGCGATCTCGACGACGTCTATGCGGGCTTCGCCCGTCCAGCCTGCGAGGCCTTCGCGCGGTGCGGCGTCGGCCATGTCGTCGGCGTCTCGGCGCTGGGGCGCGGCACGCCGCTGGCGCAGCAGGCGGGGTTCGTGACGGCCTCGCTCGCCATGGACGATCTGATCGCGTCCACCGGTGTCGCCTTTCGGGCGCTCGTCATGCCGTCCTTCATGGACAACCTGCTGCGGCAGGCCGCCTCGCTGCGCGAGCGCGGCGAGTTCTACCTGCCGGCACCGGGCGATCTGAAGGCGCCGATCTGCGCGACGGGCGACATCGCCGACAGGGCCGTGACGCTCCTGCGCGACCGGGCCTGGACGGGTCAGGGCGAGCAGCCGGTGCTCGGACCGGAGGACCTTTCGCCGAACGACCTGGCCCGCATCATGTCGGACGCTCTCGGGCGGCCCATCGCCTTCCGCGAGGTCGCGCTGGACGACTTCCGCGCCACGCTCGCCCGGCGCGGCCTGTCGCCGGCCATTGCGGACGGCTATGCCGCGATGATGGCCGCAAAGGCCGAGGGGCTCGACAACTTCGTCGCCCGCACGCCCGAAAACACGACGCCGACGACCTTCCGCCAATGGTGCACGGACGTCCTGAAGCCGACGGTCGATGGCTGAGGGGCTTCCACGATGAAAAGCCGGCGCGGGGAGGCGCCGGCTCGCTCCCGTCTCCGTTCCGGACCGCGCATGGCTGACTTGTCACCCCATCGGCTTTCGGTGACCGTGCCCGCAGCCTTTCCTTCCGACATCGGCATCCGAAGGTTGGTATCCATCGTGCCGTCGGCCGCTTCTGCAGCGCCGGCACGGCCGCCCTTTCGGCGATCAGGCGTCTCGGGGGACCCTTGCCGCGATCGCCGCTGCGGCGGTCGATCCCTCGTCGCGGCGAAGAACCTCACGCGAGGCGCGGGGCGCGGATGCCCTCGGGGGCCCCGCGCCCGAGGGCCGCGCTAGCGCGCGAGCGCCGCCTGGCGCTGGAGGGCGATGCGCTGCTGGAGGCGCTGCTGGAACTGGTCGACGACGACGGCCGCGATGATGACGAGGCCCTTGATCACGGTCTGCCAGAACGAGGAGACGCCCATCATCACGAGCCCGTCGGACAGGATGCCGATCACGAAGGCGCCGACGATCGTGCCGCCGATCCGTCCCCGGCCGCCCGACATGGAGGTGCCGCCGAGCACTGCCGCCGCGATGGCGTTGAGCTCGAAGGTTTCGCCGGTCGCGGGATGCGAGGCGACGAGCTGCGATGCGACGATCAGACCGACGATCGCGGCGCAGAAGCCGGAGAACATGTAGACGAACATCTTGGTCCGGTTGACCCGCAGGCCCGACAGGGCGGCGGCGCGCTCGTTGCCGCCGACCGCATAGATCGCGCGGCCGAGCGGCGTGCGGGCGGCGAGATAGGCCGCGCCGCACCCCACCACGACCAGCGTCCAGATCGAGACGGGGATGCCGAGGAACGAGCCGGACCCGATCAGGGGGAAGCCCGCCGTGCCCCATTCGGCAGAGCCGCGGAGGTTCGGGAAGGTCGCCCCATCGGACGACAGGAGCGCCAGCCCGCGCGCGACGTAGAGCGTGCCGAGCGTCGCGATGAAGGGGGCGACGTTGAGCCGGGTGATCAGGAGCCCGTTGACCACGCCGACGAGGACGCCGACGCCGAGCGTGATCAGCACGATCTCGAACGTGTTGAAGAACACGGTGTAGCCGACGAGGTCGATCGCCACGCCGTTCAGCACTAGGTAGCCCGCGACCATGCCGCAGAGGCCGACGATCGAGCCGACCGACAGGTCGATGCCGCCCGTGATGATGACGAAGGTCATGCCGATCGCGAGGAACGCGTTCAGCGCGACATGCTCCGACATGATGATGAGGTTCGCCGTCGACAGGAAGTTCGGGGCGGCGAAGGAGAAGAACAGGACGACAAGGATCAGCGCGATGAAGGTGCGCGCCTTTAGAAGCAGGAGCGCGAGGGACAGGTCGCTGGCGGGCGCGGTGGCCGCGGGATGGGTGGCGGTCATCGGGCGGGCTCCGGTCGGAACGGTGGGATGGCGGGCGCACGGCCGTGGCCGGCGGCGGACAGGGCGACGATCTCGGGCTCGTCGGTCTCGGCGCGGTTGCGCTCGCCGGTGACGCGGCCGTTGGACATGACGACGATGCGGTCCGACAGCTCCATCACCTCCTCGAGGTCGGAGGTCACGAACAGGATGCCGAGCCCTTGCGCGGCCAGCTCGCGCATGACGCGAAACACCTCCGCCTTCGCGCCGATGTCGATGCCGCGGCTCGGCTCGTCCATCAGGAGCACCCGGGGGCCCGTCATCAGCGCCTTGCCGATGACGATCTTCTGCTGGTTGCCGCCCGACAGGGAGGACACCGGGTTGTCGATGCTGGACACCTTGACCGCGAGGCGCTTGACGAAATCGCGCACGCTCGAGCGCTCGCGCTGGATGTCGAGGTGGAAGAGCCGCGTGAAGGACGACAGGCTCGACATGGACATGTTCTCGGCGACCGAGAGGATCTGCACCAGCCCTTCCGCCTTGCGGTCCTCCGGGATCAGCGCGATGCCGCGCTTGATGCGGCCGTGGATCGAGCGGTCGGACAGCGTCTCGCCGCCCAGCGTCACGCGGCCGGTCGACAGCGGCTCGCGGCCCATGATGCAGTCGAAGAGCTCGGTGCGCCCCGCGCCCATCAGCCCGTAGATGCCGACGATCTCGCCCGAGCGCAGCGACAGCGACACGTGATCGACCGCGAACCCGCCGCCCTTGCGCGGCAGGGTCATGTCCTCGACGCGCAGGATCTCGGGCCCGTAGTCGTGTTCGACCACCTTGGCGAAATCCTTGGAGGACGAGCCGATCATGGCGCGCACGATCCAGGGCACGTCGACGTCCCCCATGCCTCTCGCGCCCGTGATGCGCCCGTCGCGCAGGACCGTGATGAAGTCGCCGATGCGCACCAGCTCCTCGAGCCGGTGGGAGATGTAGACGATCGCGACCCCTTGCGCCTTCAGCTCGCGGATCACGCCGAAGAGGATCTCGACCTCGGTCGCCGACAGGGCCGACGTCGGCTCGTCGAGAATCAGGATGCGGGCGTCCTGGCTCAGTGCCTTCGCGATCTCGACGATCTGCTGCTCGCCGATGCGAAGGTCCCCGACCATCGTGCCGGGCGAATTGGAATGCTCCAGGCGGGCGAGCAGCGCGCGGGCCAACTCGTTCTGCGCGCCGCCGTCGATATCGATCCCCAGCCGCGTCTTCTCGCGGCCGATGAAGATGTTGTCGGCGATGCTCATGTTCGGGAAGAGGTTGAGTTCCTGGAACACGATGCCGATGCCGTGGCGCGAGGCCGCGGCGGTGTCGGGCAGCGAGACGGGCTTGCCGTCGAGATGGATCTCGCCCTCGGTCGGCTGCTCGACGCCTGCGATGATCTTCATCAGTGTCGACTTGCCGGCCCCGTTCTCGCCGACGAGCACGTTGACGGCGCCGCGCCGGACGTCGAAGTCGACGCCCTTGAGCGCCTGCGTGCCGGGATAGACCTTGGTCGCGCCCCGGACGGACAGGACGATGTCGTCGCTCACGCGCCGGCTCCGAGCTTCACGAGAACGGGCGTGACGACCAGCTTGTCGCCTGCCGTGCGGAGCGTGAAGACACCCGTCGCCTCGACGCGCGATCCGACCAGTGTGTCGCGCGGCAGGTCCTTCAGGGCGCGCTCGAAGGCCTGCGTGTTCAGCGCCTTGGCGACATCGGCATATTCGATCTGGTTGGCGTAGCTCGTGAAGGAGACGAAGGGCAGGACGTCGCGGATCGAGGTGCCCTTGACGACGGGTCCGAGCTGGAGCGTCGCATCCGGCTTGCCGTCGCCGTCCGTGTCGACCTCGGCGGTCGCGGCGCGCGATTTCGTGTTGGCCTCGACGATCGTGCCAACGAGCGCGACCGGAAAGTTCCAGGGCGCGCCTTCCGGCACCTCGCGATAGCCGAAGGTCTTGCCTGCGGCATCAAGCCCGCCCCCGAGCGCGGCGCGGATCTCGCCGAGAGGTTTCGCCTTCCCGACCAGATACGGCACGATCTCGGCGTCCCAGCGGCCGGCGATGTCGGAGCCGGCCGCAGGCGTCGCGGCAGCTTCGGCGCGGGCGGCGAGTTCCGCGGTCTCGACGAACTTGCATCCCGGCAGGGCCAGGATGAGCGCGAGCGCGGCAAGACGGGCAGGGCGGCGGATCATCGGCGACCTCGACACGGGGCGGGCGGCAGGAAGGGCCGGCGGACCGGCCCTGGATCGGCAGCAGGTGGGCGGGCGGTCGGCGGGACCGCCCGGCGACCCGTCAGTCCTTCAGGGCGAAGGTCTCGAGCTTGGCCGCGTTGTCGGCATTGATCAGGACGCAGTCCATCAGCTGCTTCTCCTCGACGCCCGTCTTGCCGGTCTCGAGATACTGCTTGGCCTGTTCCACCGCGAGCTGGGCCTGACGGTAGGCCGGCTGCAGCACGGTCGCCTTGATGCCGCCGGCCTTGATCGAGTCGCGCACGTCGTTGGAGCCGTCGAAGCCGACCACGATCACGTCCTTGCGCCCGGCCTGCTCCAGCGCGGCCCAGGCGCCCATCGCCATCGTGTCGTTGCCCGAGATGACGCCCTTGATCTCCGGATTGGCCTGCAGGATCGTCTGCATCTTTTCGAAGGCCTCGGTCTGGCTCCAGTTGGCGGACTGCTGGGCCACCATCTTCATGTCGGGATACTGGTCGATCACCTCGTGGTAGCCGCCGGAGCGGATGCCGGCATTGGTGTCGGCCTCCCGGCCGAGAAGCTCGGCATACGGCCCCTCCTCGCCCATCAGCTTGACGAACTCCTCGGCGCCGAGCTGCGCGCCCTGGTAGTTGTTGGAGACGATCTGCGACACGGCGATGCCGGTCTCGTTGATCTCGCGGTCGATCAGGAAGGACGGGATGCCGGCGTCCTTGGCCTTCTGCACCGCCGCCGTGGTGGCCGCCGCGCCGGCGTTGTCGAGGACGATCGCCTTCGCGCCGCGCGCGATGGCCGTGTCGATCAGCTGGTTCTGCTTGTTGGCGTCGTCGTCGTGGACGAGGATCAGGGGCTCGAAGCCGAGTTCCTTAGCCTTGGCCGCGGCGCCTTCCGCCTCGGCCTTGAAGAACGGGTTGTCGTGGCTAGGGGTGATGATCGCCATCAGGTCCGCAGCCGACGCCGTGATCGGCGAGGAAACGATGGCGGCGGCAGACAGCGCCGACAGGATGAACGTCTTGAGCATGTGGTCCTCCTCAACGCGGAGGCGCGGCCCCCCAGCGACCCGCATCAAATCTCCGCTCCCTCTCCCAAGGGCCGACGGGACTATCGGACGACGCCGGAACAGATGTCAACTGGTATGATGAGGTCGTAAGATCGTGGAGATGGACTGACGGGCGACCGTGGTTCGCGATGGCCTCGTTTGGATCCGCCTCGCCGGTGGTCCGTGGCGGCGACCAGCGTCATGCCACGCCGGGAGATCGGCCCCATGCCCTTGAAAGGGATCGCTCTTTCGGTCCGCGGTTGATGAGGCGTCCATCGAACTATCCTCGGATGGCCCTCTCGACGTGACGCGGATCGGGACAATCTACGACCTGATCCGCCCTGCGATGCTCGAATCGAGCGGCCGCGGGCGACCCACATCCTTGAAGCGAACATCTTTGCGAGCCCAGCCATGACCATGATGAGTCAGCACCCCCTGACGGGAGCCGCCTGTTCGATTTCCACCGGTTGCCTCGAAGACATGAGCAAGCGCGTGCGCGACCGCGCCTACCAGTTGTGGGAGGCTGCAGGCCGGCCCTGGGGCCACGAGCACGAGTTCTGGGCCCGGGCGTCCGCCGAGATCGAGGGCGAGTGGCTGATGCAGGGCAAGCCCGAGCGGATCGTCGCCCGCTGACGATCGCGGACGCGACGCTTCACGAGGGCCGCAGCGCACGGCCCTTGCCGGCCACCACCAGGATCGACGCTTCGTGAGGGCTATTCTGCGCGCCGCGAGCGGCTGCCCTCATTCGGCCGGGGCGATGCTTCGCGGCTTCTCCCGCTCGTCCCGCAGCCGCGCATAGACATTGGCGAGAAGCGCGCCGGAGATGTTGTGCCAGACGCTGAAGATCGCGCTGGGAACGGCGGACAGCGGCGAGAAGTGGGCGCTCGCCAGGGCCGCGCCGAGACCGCTGTTCTGCATGCCGACCTCGATGCTGATCGCCTTGCGCTTGGCCAGCGACAGGCCGCAGGCCCGTGCCGCCAGGAACCCCAGCGCATAGCCGATGCCGTTGTGCAGGATCACGACGGCGAAGATCAGGAGGCCGGAACCGGCGATGGCTGCCTGATTGACGGCCACGACCGCCGCGACGATGAGGACGATGCCGGTGACGCTGACGAGGGGCAGGGCGGGCTCGGCCACCCGCACGAGCGACGGGGCGAGCTTCTGGAGCGCGAAGCCCAGCGCGAGGGGCAGGAGGATGACCTTCACGATGCTGACGAACATGCTCATGGCGTCGATCGGCAGGAACTGGCTGGCGAAGAGCCAGACCAGAAACGGCGTGACCAGCGGGGCAAGGAGCGTGGTGACGCTGGTGCAGGCGACGCTCAGGGCGACGTCGCCCTTGCTGAGATAGGTCATCACGTTGCTCGACGTGCCGCCGGGGCAGCAGCCGACGAGGATGACGCCGGCCGCGACCTCCGGCGACATCGGGATGATGCGCGTCAGGAGAACCGCCACGAGCGGCATGATCAGGAACTGTCCGAGCACGCCGACGCCGACGTCGAAGGGACGGCGGCCGACCTCGCGGAAGTCGTCGAGCGACAGAGTGAGCCCCATGCCGAACATGATGATGCCGAGGAGCGTCACGATGTAGGGCGCGACAGGCCGGAAGGCGGCGGGCAGGAAGAATCCGAGCGCGGCGAACACGATGACCCAGGTCGCGAACGTTCTTCCCACGAACGCGGACACCGAACCCAAGAATCTCATAAGGCAACCTTCCCTTGTTGCGGGCAGCAGTACCCGCCGTTACGCCGTCTGGCAAGCCGCCGCGGTCGGGCAGGGTGCAAGGGCGGCGAACGGGCAGGCGCGCGGGAGAGGGCGCCGTGTCGAGGTGTCTGGTTTCCGCCTCTGCGGTGCGGCTATTTCGGGGATCGGGAAGGGGGTTGGGCTCTGCGACCCCGGTCGCAAGGGGCGCGCCCTTCGGGCGTCAGAGAGCACCGAGTTCGCTTTCGCAACTTAGAACCCCGGCCGAGTTTCGGACGGGCCGACGTGTGGTCGTGCTGCTGGATTCTAGCGCGTCGGGTGAGAGCCGAGGATTGGGGGCACCTTTCGCGACCGCATGCCTCGGCGGCATGCGTCGGATCGGGCGGCCTCGACAAGCGCGGGACTACGAGGTCTCCCAGGAAGCCGCGCGGCGAAGGCGTTTTGGGGCAGCGGCAAGAAGGCTTGCCGGCAATTGGCCGCAGCCGCTGATGGTTCGGGGCGCATGGACGACGGATATCGACAGAGATGACGTCCGCTGATGCCGCGCGACCCATCCGGATGGGATGTGGGAACCGAACGGCCCAGTTCGCTTGTCGGTGTCGATGCCAAGGGTTGGCCCTGGCGTGGCATTCCATCCGGAGGCCCAGTCGGTTCGTTCCGGGTATGGGGACAGGTCGAAGCGTCCGTCTCGTTCCATCGATGCCAGTGATCGAACAGGATCTTCGCCGGCTCGCAGACGGCCTGAAGCTCCCGCAAGGGAGCGGCCGAAGCCGCTCCGCCAACCCGGCAAACGACCGGGGGTATCGACTTCATCGTGTCCCAGACGGGTCCCGATCGGGTCGATCCTCGTCAGTCGCGGGGACTGCGGTTCAGGGCTTCGGCCGATACGTGATGCCGACGCTCGGCGCCTCGGAGGAGATCGCCTTCGGAGCCTCGCCACGCGTGATCTCGGCGAAGATGTCGTCCGACGAGGACCGGTTGCCGCCGATCCCCGCTTCCAGAAGCGCCTGGTCGAGCGAGGAGCCGCTCTGCAGCGCCTGAAGCTCGGCGCCCGCCTCGAGCCGTCCCGCCATGGCCTCCTGCCGCTTCTTGACGCGCTCGAGCGATTCCATCGCGCTGCCGAGACGCGAGTTGACGCCGGCATGGCTGGAGGCGATCGCCGACTGCGCCTGCAGGAGCGACTCGTTCGCCTTCACGCCTTCCACCTCGCGGCGCATCGTCTGGATGCGCGTCTCGGTGTCCTGCACGGCCCGCAGCATCTGCGACTGCGCACCCTGCAGGCGCTGCAGTTCGGCCTCGTCGCGGGCCATGTCGGCGCGGTTGCGCGACATGCGGTCGGCAAGCTGGCGGGCGAGGTCCTCGCGGCCGGCCGCCATCGCCGCGCGTGCCGATTCGAGATCCTTCTGGTCCTTGGCGCGGGCCTCGTCGACGCGGCGGCCGAGCGCCTTGGCCGTCGCCATGATGCCGGCGAGGTCGGAGCGCGCCTTGCGGAGCGCATTGTCGGCGTCGCGAATCTCCTGGTCGAGGATGCGCAGCGCCTGCGTGTCCGCCGCGCTTTCGGCCGCCTCGTTGATGCCGCCACGCACGGCCGAGAAGAGTTTGCCCCAGACGCTCATGCCGCGATCTCCCCGTTGCGCCATTCCTCGATGAGGCGGGCCGCGTCCTCGGCGTTGCCGGCGAGCACCGCGACTTCCTCGACCACGACCTCGGCCGACGAGCGGGCCGAGAGCGAGCCGAAGAGTTCGTACCACTCCTGCCCGTTCACGATCGAGATGCCGAAGGTGGAAAGCGGCACGAGCTTGTGCGTCTTGAGCGCGAGGCGCTCGAAGGCGCTGCGCTCGGGCACGCTGTCGGCGGGCGCCAGCATGACGCTGGCGAGGATCTGCTCGCCGCCCGCGACGACGAAGACGTCGAGATGGCCCTTTTCCTTCAGGGTGACCCGCAGGACGTCGCCCTCGATCGAGACGTCGACGTCTCCGAGCGCGGGGGGATCGGAGGCGAAAAGCTCCGTCAGGGATGCGAGATTCCAGTTGGCCATGTCTCTCAAACTCCCGTCTCGAACCGTCGTCGCCCTTCCGTCGGGCGGCCGGCATGTCATAAGGGTTGCAGCGAGCGGCACAAGGTGGAACGCGGATGATCGGACGCTTCTTCGGCTGGGGATCGGGTGAAAACGCGGCGGCGCTGCCCGCGGAATACGGGCCGCTCAGCGCCGCCATCGATGGCGGCATCGAGATCGACACCCTCAGCCTCCAGGCGATGACGGCGGGCGCCGAGCCCGCCATGCCGCTGCCGGCCGGCGGGGTGATGCTGGTCGCCGCCTATGGCGAGGCGCGGCTCGACCCGCAGACGGTCCTCTCGCGCTATTATGCCGACGACAACACGATGCTCCAGATCCTCTCGGCGTCCGCGGCACCCGGCGACGAGCTTCTCGACGTCAGCCTCTACCAGCCTTGGGACTCCGTGGTGCCAGCGGGCGCGGCGGACTGGGCGCGCTGGCGCGGGCCCTCGGGCCTCATCGGCCAACCGCGCTACGACGCGGACGGCATCGTCTTCGAGCGCTTCTGGGGCGACGGGGCGGGGCGTGCCGACCTCGTGGAGTTCGTCGAGACCGTGAACGACGGCCAGAGCCGACGCGAGATCCACCAGTCCTGCATGCTCTACGCCCGCCCGCTCGGACAGGCGCGCGAGATGCTGCTGATCAACATCGAGCGCGATCTCGGCACCGGACCCTCGCAAGGCGCGTCGGTCGAGTTCATCCTTGGCTACGGCCTGATGGCGGCCGACGTGCGTCGCCTGTGATCCCCGCGCGCGCCCTCTTCTGACACAAGGACCTTCCGCAGCATGTTCGGCTACGTCGCAGGCCTGCCGGCCTTTCTCGCCTACTTCGCCACCGGGCTCGGCTCGCTCGCCGCCTTCTCCGTTCTCTATTCCGCCCTGACGCCGCAGCACGAGCTGACGCTGATCCGAACCGGCAACGCGACGGCGGTCGTCGCCTTCCTCGGCGCGATCCTCGGCTTCTCGCTGCCGCTCGCCTCGGCCGCGGCGAACTCCGTCTCGCTCGTCGACTTCGTGATCTGGGCGCTGATCGGCGCCGTGTTCCAGGCGATCGCCTTTGCCGTCGCCTGCCTGACGATGCGCGGGCTTCCCCAGCGGATCACGAATGGCGAGATGGCCGGCGGGCTGTGGTCGGCCGGCATGTCGCTGGCGATCGGCATGCTCAACGCCGCCTGCATGACCTATTGAGGGACGCGGCCATGACCCGACGCTTCCTCTCCCAAAGACCGCCGCTTCTGGCGCTCGGCACCATCGCCGCCGGTGGTCTGGCGCTGTCGGGCTGTGGCGACGAGCCCGCCGACGACACGCTCTTCACCTCGCCCGCGCAGTGCATCGAAGCGGGCATCGACAACAACATCTGCAACGCCGAGTATCAGGCGGCGCTCAGCCAGCACCTGCGCGATGCACCGAAGTTCGACGGCCAGGCGGCCTGCGAGACCGAGTACGGTGCCGGGCGCTGCATGGAGGTGCCGCGCGACCAGGCCGGCACTACGGGCGGGGGCAGCTTCTTCCTGCCCTTCATGACCGGCTATCTCATCTCCTCCGCCGTGCAGCGGATGACCAACTACAACTCCTACGGCAGCTATGTGGGCGGCGGCTCCTATGTGCGTCCGACGCCGATCTTCACCGGGCGGAACGGCACGACCTACCGATCCGACCCGGTGATCGGCACGCAGACCGCGACGCCGCGGCCCGCCAACGTCAACACCCGCACCGTCTCGCGCAGCGGCTTCGGCGGCCTGTCGTCGAGCCGCGGCGGCTTCTCCTTCGGCGGCTGAGGGTGGAGCGTCGACGCATCGAGCCGCGCGAGGGCTGGCAACGGAAGGCCGAGGCCGTCGGCTTCGGGTTCCACGAGATGTACGGCGAGCCCTACTGGCTGGACGACATCTACTACCGCTTCAGCCTCGCCGAGATCGAGGCGAAGGTCGAGGCTCCGACGCAGGCGCTGCATGTGCTCTGCCTCGACCTTGCGGCGGAGGTCGCCGCGTCCGACGCGCTGATGGCGCGCCTCGACATCCCGCCGGAGCAGTTCGACTTCGTGCGCCGGTCCTTTCGCGAGGGAGAGCCCTCGCTCTACGGCCGCTTCGACCTCGCCTATGACGGGCGCGGGCCCGCCAAGCTTCTGGAATACAACGCCGACACGCCGACCGGCATCTTCGAGGCGGCCTACTTCCAGCACAACTGGCTGACCGACCAGATCGCGCTCGGACGCCTGCCCGGCGACGCCGACCAGTTCAACCTCCTGCAGGAGAGTCTCGTCTCCGCCTTCGCGGCGTTTCCGGCGGACCGCATCTTCCACTTTGCGGCGGTGACGGCGAGCGACGAGGACCGCGGGACCGCGGCCTATCTCATGGACTGCGCCGTGCAGGCCGGGCACCATACGGCCCTCATCGACATGGGCTCGATCGGCGTCGACGCGATCGGTCGCTTCACCGACCCGAACGAGCGCGTCATCGACCGCTGCTTCAAGCTCTATCCGTGGGAGGACATGATGCGCGAGCCCTTCGCGCGCCATCTCCCGGCGTCGGGAACGCAGTGGGTCGAGCCAGGCTGGAAGGCGATCCTCTCGAACAAGGGCATCCTGCCGCTTCTCTGGGAGCGCCATCCCGGCCATCCCAACCTCCTGCCGGCCTTCTTCCGGGACGACCCGCGCGCCGGCTCGCTCGAGCGCTCCGTGCGCAAGCCCTTCTTCTCGCGCGAGGGCGAGAACATCGCGATCCTCGAAGGCGGCCGCGAAGCCGAGGCGACGGACGGCGATTACGGCGCGGGGCCTGCCATCGTCCAGGAACTGACGCCGCTGTTCGAGGCCGAGGGGCAGTTCGCGGTGCTCGGCGCCTGGGTCGTCGGCAACGAGGCGGCCGGGCTCGGCATCCGCGAGGACCGCTCGCGCATCACCCGCAACCTGTCGCGCTTCGTGCCGCACGCGATCGAGGGCTGACGGCAGGGGCAATCCTCCGTCGGTAATGGACGATTTCGCCTCGAGCGGAGGCTCACAAGGCCGGCTCGCCGGAGCATCGGGGCGGGTGCCCAACTCGGGGCAAATGACGGCTCTCGAGCTTCGGACCGAATGATCTTCGAAATGGTGGCGGATCGGAATCCGTCACCGATCGTGGGCGGTCCGGACGGACCGCGAATACGTCGCACCTATGCGTGCACCGCAGCCATCGGAAGCGATCCGGACGACGTTCCCGGTCCTGCCGCCGCAGCGGCATCGGCGTCGCGTTCCCTCCGAAGATCTCGGCGAACGCATTAACGCTCCCTTGCGAAAAACGATCGAGTCCACGGTCTGGCATATAGTCATGACTTAAAGTCTAGATGATACTTCCCATAGGGTAGGAGATTAGCAAGGCAAGCGTTTCTCCTGCGATTGATCTTTCATAAAATTGTAACCGCGAGGGCAGAATGCGCTTTCCCGTGCTCGGCTTGCTGTGGCTTCTCACAGCCTGCAGCGGCTTGTTCCTCATCAGCCAACCCGTCAGCGTCGACGCGCAATTGACGGTGGCGTCGATCGCGATCGCGGTCGGTGCGGCGATCTACGTGCTGCGCCTGCAGGGGCCCTGGCGCTTCGTGTTCCTGGCGATCACGACTGCCGTGGTCCTGCGCTATGCCTATTGGCGCACCACGGCGACGTTGCCCTCGCCCGACGACCTCGCCAACTTCGTCCCGGCCGTGATCCTCTACCTCGCGGAGATGTTCTACATCGTCCTCCTCGGGATGAACCTCTTCGTCGTGTCCGACCCGCTCGAGCGCGCCGCAGCGCCGGAGGTCGACGACGCGGCCCTGCCGCATGTCGACGTGTTCGTGCCGTCCTACAACGAAAGCAAGGCGATCCTGGCGCTGACGCTGTCGAGCGCTCTCGCCATGGACTATCCCGCGGGCAAGCTGCGCGTGTTCCTCCTGGACGACGGCGGAACCGACGAGAAGCGCAACGCCCGCGATCCGATGAAGGCCGCCGAGGCGCGCCATCGCCACGAGGACCTGCAGGCGCTGTGCCGGGATCTCGGGGTCACCTACGTCACGCGGGCCCGGAACACCCACGCCAAGGCCGGCAATCTCAATGCGGGGCTTGCCGCCTCGAACGGTGAGCTGGTCGTGGTCTTCGATGCCGATCATGCGCCGGCGCGGGAGTTCCTGCGCCAGACGGTCGGCTACATGGTGGCCGACCCGAAGACCTTCCTCGTCCAGACGCCGCATTTCTTCTCCAATCCGGATCCGATCGAGAAGAATCTGAGCACCTTCGAGCGGATGCCGTCCGAGAACGAGATGTTCTACGGCACGATCCAGAAGGGCCTCGACAAGTGGAACGCGGCATTCTTCTGCGGGTCCGCGGCCCTCTTGCGCCGGTCCGCCCTGATGGAGGTCGGCGGCTTCTCCGGCATCACGATCACCGAGGACTGCGAGACCGCCCTCGACCTGCACTCGCGCGGCTGGAAGAGCGTCTATGTCGACCGGCCGATGGTCACGGGCCTTCAGCCGGAGACGCTGTCGAGCTTCATCGGCCAGAGGTCGCGCTGGTGCCGCGGCATGCTCCAGATCCTGTTCCTGAAGAACGCCGCGCTGGTGCCGGGCCTCAGCCTGGCACAGAGGATCTGCTACCTGTCTTCGGCGCTCATCTGGTTCTTCCCGATCGTGCGCGTCGTCTTCCTGATCGCGCCGCTCCTGTTCATCTTCTTCGACATGAAGATCTACGACGTGTCGGCGCAGGAGTTCGTCGCTTATACGCTGACCTACCTCGTCATCAGTTCGCTGATCCGCAACTACCTCTACGGCCGCGTGCGCTGGCCGTGGATCTCCGAGCTCTACGAGTACGTCCAGTCCGTCTATCTCTTCCGCGCCGTCCTCAGCGTCATCGTCAATCCGCGTCGGCCGACCTTCAACGTCACCGCCAAGGGCGACACCCTTGCCGAGGATCGCCTGTCGGAACTCGCCTGGCCGTACTTCGCGATCTTCGCCGTCCTCCTCGGCGCGATGGGCTACGCGGTCTATCGCTACCAGACCGAGCCGCTGGTCGGAGGCATCCTGCTCGTGGTCGGCGCCTGGAACCTCCTCAACCTCGTGATCGCCGCCGCCGCGCTCGGCGTCGTCACCGAGCGGCGCGAACGCCGCGGCATGCCGCGCATCGTCACCGAACGGATGGCCGAGCTCGCATTCGCCGAAACCGTGGTGCCGGTCGTCGTGGTCGACATCTCGTCCTCGGGCGCCAAGCTCCGCCCGCTCGCCGGCCTGCCCTTCGTCGGCACCGAGCAGCGTGCGGACCTGAAGGTCTCGCGGACCGACGGGTCACCGGTCGGCACGCTTCCGGTGGTGGTCCGCTCGACGGGTGAAGAGGGCGGGCGTCCGGTCCTCGGCGTCCACTACCGGACGGAGACCTGCGACTACCCGCTGATCGCCGAACTGATGATGGGCGACATGGCCTCCGTGCGTGCCCAGCGCGCCGGTCGGCAGCGCCGCAGGGGCCTCGTCCTGTCGAGCGCCAGCATCATCGGCTGGGCCCTCGGCACGCCGCTGCGCGCCTTCCGCCACCTCGTCTTCGATCGCCCGGCCTCATCCGGTCCGGACGTGCAGAACGTCCTCTCGATCCCGCCGCTACAGGCTGCCGCCGACCCGGCGCCGTCGTCCCACCCTTGAGCCAACGGAACACGACCATGACCTGGAACCTGTCTTCCCATCGGCTCCGGATGGCCGGAGCGACCGCCCTCGGCCTCCTCGCCCTCGCGACCGTGCCGGCGGGCGCGCAGACGGCGCCGGCCTTCGACTTCTCCGGCGCCCCGGCCGGAGCGACGGCGGCCGTCTCCCCAAGCGCGGACCTCGCTCCGCTTCTCGCCGCGTCCTCGGACCTGCAGTTCTCGGGCGAAGCGTCCCATCGGGTGTTCCCCGTCTTCGTCACGGGCGAGCAGAGCACGAAGGAGGCCCGCCTTACGCTCGGCTACACGTCCGCCGTCTCCGTCGCGCCGGAAGGCTCCTCGCTCGTCGTCAGCGTCAACGGGGTCGAGATCGTCTCGCAGGCGATCCGGGTCGGGAGCGCGCAGTCACTCGACCTGCCCGTGCCGCCCGGACTCCTGCGCCCCGGTTTCAACGCCGTCGGCATCTCCATGCAGCAGTTCCACCGCGTCGACTGCTCGGTGCAGGGGACCTACGAGCTGTGGACGTCGTTCGACCCCGCGGCGAGCGGTCTGCGCTTCCCGAGGACCGGCGCGGCCGTCGCCGGCTTTGCCGACCTGCCCGCCCTGCCGCGCGACGGGCAGGGCAAGGTCCGGATCGCCGGCCTCGTGCCGGAAGGCTCGACCGCGGAGCGGACCGACAACACGCTTGCCGCGATCGAGGCCGCCGTCGTGATCGGTGCGATGGACGACCCGCTCGTCCAGCTCGGCCGCGAGGGCGGCAGCGATGCCGTGCTCGACGTCGTCGTCGGCACGATGGACGAGATCGGGCCCCTGGCCCGGCAGCCGGGTGCGCAGACGCCCTGGCCCGGCGTTTCGCTTCTGCCTGCAGCCGTGGATCGGCCGGCGACGCTCGTCGTGACCGGCTCCACCGCCGGCGACGTGCGCAAGGCCCTCGATCAACTTCGAGCCGGCGCGCAAACCTGGGCCCCTGACGGCTCGCAGGCCGGCCTGCAGGCCATCGCCGATCGCCGGGGCCGGGCCGTCTCCGGCCATGCCGACCTGCGGCTCGACGCGCTGGGCGTCGACGGCAGGCCCTTTGCCGGTCGCCTGTTTCGCGAGGACCTGCGCCTGTCGCTTCCCGCGGATTTCTATGCGGCCGACTACGACGCGGCCAGCCTGGTCCTGAACGGCGCCTATGCCGCCAATCTGTCCGCGGATGCCACGCTCTTCGTCCGTGCCAACGGGCAGGTGGTCGCGACGCTGCCCCTGTCCTCGCCCCAGCCGGGCAGGATCGAGGACAAGCGCCTGAAGGTCCCGCTGAACCGTCTGAAGCCGGGCCCCAACACGATCAGCATCGAGGCTCTCGTGCCCAATGCCGAGGATGAGGCTTGCGAAGCCACCGCCGGCGGCGAGCGGCCCGCGCGGTTTGCGCTGTCTGGCGACACGCGCCTCGAACTTCCCGCCCTGGCCCGTGTCGGCTCCTATCCGAACCTTTCGGCGACCCTGGCCGGCGTCGGCTCGCTCGGGGCGGCCGACCGCGACCTGATGGTCTACGTGCCGGGCAACGACCCGTCGGCCCGCGATGCGGCGGCAACCATCGTCGCCCGCATGGCGGCCAGCTCCGGCACGGTGCGCCAACCGCGTTTCGTCAACACGCTGCCGCATGCCGAGGGCGGCGATCTCCTGGCCGTGGGGACCTATTCGTCCCTGCCCAACGACCTCGCATCGGCCCTGCGGCTGCGCGACGGGACCTCGGCCTTCGCCCTGTCCGAGACCCCGACGGGATGGAGCGGCGTGTCGGAGGCCAACGCCTCCACCATGCACGGCGAGGCACCGGCCGACGTACCCGCGCCGGACGCCACGACGCTGTCGGCCTTCGCCGATCCCGTCGGCGTCGGGCAAAGGGTCGCCGAGATCACGCGTCCGGTGACGAATGCGATTCATAATGCCGTCGCGACCTATCGCGAACGCCGGGCGGAGGCTCCGCGGGAACTGCCGCAGGACGGCGCGCTCCTTGTGCAGGCCGCGACGCCCGCGCCGGGAACCGCCTGGACTGTCTTCACCGCCCCGACCTCGGCGCTGCTCACGCAGGGGCTGCATCGCCTCGGCACGCCGACGACGTGGAATGCGATCGACGGCGCCAGGACCGACATCCCGGCGGCGGCCGATCAGGCCCTCGTCTCGACGAACGACGACAAGGAGATGCTGTTCGAGACGCAGCCGCGCAGCATCTCGAACGCCCGTCTGGTCCTCGCTGGCTGGTTCTCACGGCACAGCGATCGCTACGCGGCGCTGATGTTCGCCTCGTCGATCCTCCTGGCCGTGTCGACATTCCTGCTCCTGCGCCGGCTCGGCGAGAAGAAGTCGTGACGGGCCGGAGACATGTTTGCGCGCTGGCGCTCGCGGTCGCGACGATGATGGCGCCACAACCCTCGTTCGCCGCAGCCGACGCGCTGCCGGAGGTCCGGGTTCAGCCGATCGACTACCTCGTCGGGGGCTGGGAGCTCTATCGAAGCCGCTTCGTCACCGACGAGGGTCGGGTCGTCGACGACGACAACGGTGCCATCAGCCACAGCGAGGGGCAGGGCTACGGCATGCTCCTGGCCGTCGCCGCCGGCGACCGGCCGAGCTTCGAGAAGCTCTGGAACTGGACCAGCCAGGAGCTCTTCATCCGCAAGGACGGGCTCGCGGCCTGGCGCTGGGACCCCGGCGCCGAGCCCCGCGTCACCGACATGAACGACGCCTCGGACGGCGATCTCCTGATCGCCTGGGCGCTCCTGCGCGCAGCCGAGGCGTGGAACGTGCCGGAATGGCGGGGCTCGGCGACCCGGATCGCCGACGCGGTCGCGGAACTCGCCGTAAAACCCGCGGGATCGCGCAGCGTCCTGATGCCGGCCGTCTCGGGCTTCAGCGCGGGCGAACAGCCGGACGGACCGGTCGTCAACCTGTCCTATTGGGTGTTTCCCGCGATCGAGGACCTGTCCGCCGTCTCGCCGACGCTGGCGAAGGCGAACCTCTCGCAGAGCGGCCGCGATCTCGCGGCCTCCGCCCGGTTCGGCGAGCAGGGGCTCCCGAGCGACTGGATCTCGTTGGCGAAGGGGACGCCGGCCCCCGCCCGGTCGTTTCCCGCCATGTTCGGCTGGAACGCCGTCCGCGTTCCGCTCTATCTCGCCTGGAGCGGGCCTGCCGAGCGCGACCTCCTCGCGTCCTACCGGGAAAGCTGGGGCACCGCGGGCCCGAAGATCGTCGACCTCGACACGGGGCTCGTGATCGATCCGCTTCCCGCGGCGGGCTACGGCGCGATCGCCGACCTTGTCGCCTGCGCCCTCGACGGCCGACCGGCCGGGGACGCCACGCGAAACTTCGAGCCGACCACCTACTACCCCAGCACCCTTCATCTCCTGAGCCTCCTGGCCCTTGCCGAAAGGTATCCGCGATGCCTGTGAAAGCCTGTCTGCTCGCGTCCGCGAGCCTCCTCCTCGTCTCACTGACCGCCACCAATGCCCAGGTGGCCGCGCCGAACTTCGGCACCGGTGCGCTGGCCGCCCCGGCCGCGGTGGCGCCGGCTGCGGGCGGCGTGCGACCGCCGTCCTTCGCACCCGCCCCGATCGCGGCAGCCAGCCCCGCCGCGCCGGCTGCGGGCGGCGCCAATCCGTTCGCGGCCGTCCAGCCGCCGGAAGCACCCGCGCAGGCGCCGACCGCCGCGTTCCAGATCGCGCCCGCGGCGGCCGCCGCGAACGAGCCCGACGCACCGTCCGGCCCCGACGATGCGGCCCTTCGTTACTACGCCGCGCAACGCGACATGGCGCGTGTCGGCGCCGAAATCCGCCGCCTGAAGGCACTCTACCCGACCTGGGCGCCCCCCGAAGACCTGTTTTCGGCGGGCCCGAAGGTCAGCGAGCAGCCGATCTGGGATCTCTTTGCGACAGGAGACTACGCGGGAGCGGCCGCGATGGTCGAGAAGCTGAAGGGCGACAACGCCGGATGGCAGCCGACGGCCGATCTCGGCGAGAAGCTGGCCGACGCGACGGCACGATCGTCCATCGCGGCGGCCGCTGCCAACGGCTCGTGGCCGGCGGTTGTGAAGGCCGCGCAGTCCCGCCCGTCGCTCCTCACCTGCGACAATGTCGATCTGATGTGGAACCTCGGGGAAGCCCTTGTGCGCACGGGCGACCTCGCACGGGCCTACGACGCCTACGCCTACGTTCTCTCGCAGTGCCAGGACGGCGGCCAGCGCCTGGCGACCGTCCAGAAGGCAAGCGCCCTCCTGCCCCCCGCCGGAGCCGACGCGCTGATCGCGCTCGGCCGGACAGGCGCGGACGGGCGCAGCGAGTTTGCCACCCTCCGGTTCGACCCCTTGCGCGCCGAGATGGGCCGCGTCGCATCCGGCCTCGCCTCCAACCTTCCCGCGGACGCCGACCTCGCCCGCTTTGCCGAGTTCGTCGGGCGCGAGCGCTCGGCCGGCGATGCGCAACTCTTCGGATGGTACTACTACGGCCAGAAGAAGTGGGCGGAGGCCGCCGACTGGTTCCGCGCCGCGGCCCAGATCGACTCCAGCCCGAAGAACGTCGAGGGCGTGGTTCTTTCGCTGCGGCAGGCCGGCGACCTCGATGCGGCCGGCAAGCTCGCCTACGACAATCGCGATCGCGCGCCGGAAATCGAGAAGATCTACATCGAGCTCGTGTCGGAGCGACTGAGTTCCGGGGCTTCCGACACGCTGCCGGGCGCGGACGAGGTCAGGCGCTTCGCCGACGTGGTCGATGCAAGCCGCTCGGCCCTCGGCGCCCAGTCGCTGGGATGGTACTGGATCGGCCAGGAGAAGGTCGAGACGGCCAAGGCTTGGTTCGAGAAGTCGGTGGGCTGGGACGAGAGCAGCCAGGGCGTGATCGGCCTCGCCGTCGCGAGCGCCCGCCTGAAGGACACGGCCGGGCTCAAGGCGGTGAAGGCGCGATACGGCGAACGCTATCCTGAACTTGCCGAGTTCCAGACGGCTTCTGCCGCCAGTGCGCCGCGCGCCAAGGCACGCCCGGTGACCGTGCGCAAGGGCGGCGGCGGGGGCCAGGATGCGGCGCTTCGCGAAGCGCAGAAGCAGTTCGATGCCGGCGACTACAAGGCCGCCCTGGCGACGCTCGACAAGCGCCAGGCCGCCAAGGGCTACGATCGCGGCGCCGAATTGCTGCGCGGCTGGACGAACCTGAAGATGCGGCGCTTCTCCGAGGCCCGGCAGATCTTCAAGGCCGAGGACAAGAAGGGATCCACCAAGGACACCCGCTTCGGCATCGGCGCGACCTTCAACTCCCAGTTCAACGCTTGGTGACCCGGACGAGCCGGGGCGCCACCACCCGATGACCCCCGGCCTGCATTCCATTCCATTGAAAGGTTCCGCCCCCATGAGTCAGCTGCTCGACACCCTGATGGCCACGCCGTTTCCGTCCGGATCGACGCGTTCCGAGCTTCTTCGCGGGACGGGCGGCGGCGATCGCATCGCGTCGGGTTCGGGCAGCGACACGATCTACGGCGACCTCGGCGCCGATACGATCCATGCCATGCCGCTGGCAGGCGAGCGCGTCCTCGTCTTCGGCGGCCGCGGTCCGGGAGACGCGCAGGACGGCGATGACGCGATCGCGGTCGCGGGCGAGGGATCGGGCGAGATCTACGCCAATGCCGGCAACGACACGATCCTCTACCGCGCGCTCGGCAACGCGACGATCTCGGCCGGCCTCGGGGACGACGAGGTCCGGATCCTCAACAAGGCGAACAACGCGGTCGTCGGCGGGTCCGGCAGCGACACGATCACGATCGACAGCACGGGCGACAACACGATCTTCGGCGGCAACACCGGTTCCGACCCGAGCGACGGCGCCGATCGCATCGTGGTGCGCGGCAACGGTCAGAACGTGGTCTATGCCAATGCCGGCAACGACGACATCTTCATCGGCGGCTCGGGCAACAACCATCTCTTCGCTGGGCTCGGAAACGATACGCTGCGCATCCAGGGCGTCGGCTCCAACGTGATCGTCGGCGGGCTCGGCGCCGATACGATCACGGTCGAGGGGAGCGGCAACAACACGATCTTTGGCGGCAGTGGTGCGGCCGATCCGCTGGACGGGAACGACGTCATCACCATCATCGGCGATGGACACAATCTCGTCTTCGCCGTCGGCGGCGATGATCTCGTCCGCGTCATCGGCAGCGTTGGAACGACGATCGACGGCGGCGCGGGAAACGACACGCTCCTCGGAGGCGACGGCCTCGATCGCATCGTCGGCGGGCGGGGCCTCAACGTCATGACCGGCAACGCGGGCGCCGACACGTTCGTCCATACGGCTGGAGCTCAGGACGTCATCACCGACTTCGACTGGTATCGCGGAGACCGGATCGAGACCGGCGTCCCGGTAGCGGGCCTGACGCAGATGCCCGACGGGACATTGTTCGTGGTCTATGCGGATCAGAGCTTCGTCGCCATCCAGCACGCCGCGCCGGAACTCATCACGTACAACCTGTTCGTCTGAACCCGTCGGCCAGACGTTCCAGGGCCTGCCTTCGAGGGGCGCCGTCCTGCAGCGGGAGTCTCGCCCGTGTTTCCGAGCGGGACCCTCCGTCGCATCGATGGCCGGCGCGGCATGCATTGGATCACCCAAGGGAAGCCTTTCAGGGTGTCCACAGCCCGCGCGAGACTCCGATCTCGTTGACCAGTGAACCCTGACATCCTCATCCGTTCGTCGGATCAGGACCCCAGCTTGGTGACATCGGGCACCAGAAGGCGGTCGTCTTCGCGAATGATGATGCCGGCATACTGCAGGTGGCTCATGGTGCGTGACACCGCTTCGCGATAGGTTCCGATCCTGCAGGCGATATCGGAATGCGTGGGGATGGGATGAATGGACGCCGATCCGTCGTGCCGGGCGTGCTTGCGGCAAAGGCGCATCAACTCGCTGCGAATGCGCTGACTGACATCGAGCGTCGTCAACTCGACGACCTGTTCGATCAGAACCTGCTCGCGATCGATCGCGCTTCGCAGGAGAGAGAGGACCAGCTCCCGGTCCTGGCAGAAGAGGTCGAGGATCGCAGCCGGTTTGATGACGGCGACGGTGGAATCCGCTGACGCCTCCACCGCGAAGTTGGCCGTGAAGCCGCCGACCAGAGCCGCTTCGCCGATGAACGATCCGACGCTGGATTCGCGGAGGGAAACGACCTTGCCTTCCTCGGTATAGGCGAAGAACCAGAATTCGCCCCGCGTCACGACGAAGACCTTGTCGAGGAGATCGCCAGGCAGGACGATGGTCGCGCCTTCTCGAACATCGAGCCATCGGGCCTGCCTATTGAGCTCCCGGATTGTGGCCTCGGACAGGCGCTGAAACATCGGGAGCGCACGCAGATCCCTCGCCATTTCGCCGTTGAGCGAGCCGTTGGTCTGCGAGCTTTCACGCATCGAACGCGTCTCCTTACCCGACCTCATTCACACATGGCGTTCGATGACTTCCCGGTTGCGGGTCTCGCGTACGAGCGGCCGCTATCAGGCAGGGTGTCTTGATCCCTCCAGCTTGCTCAAAAGATAGACGACTTCCGTTCTGTTGCGGGCCTTCAGTCGTTTCATGATGTTTCTGACATGAACCTTGACGGTGCTTTCACACATGTTCAGATCGTAGGCGATGATCTTGTTGGCCTTACCCTTCCGAAGGGCATCGATCACCAGCATCTGTCTGGACGTGAAAAGGCTCACGCTGTCCTCGTCCGCACTCGCGGCGGGGCTTTGCCGGATGAGCTGCTCGCATCGGGTCAGAATGCTGGCCGGGACATAGATTCCACCTGCCGCGACCAGATGCATGGCGCTGACCGCCACCTCCAGGCTGACCGTCGGCGGGATGTACCCGCGCACCCCGACCTCGAAGGCTCGTAGCACGTCCGACACGTCCTCGATCTCCGACAGGATGATCGTATCGGTCTCCGGCCTGTCGGCACGAACCTTTGCGATCTGGGACATATAATGCTCCGACTTGGCCTTCGACCAAGTGGCGCAGATCAGGATGATGTTGATGTGCCCAATCTTTGCGTCCGACGCATCGAGCGACTTCAGGTCGGAGAAGTAGTGAAGCTCGAGCGTTTCATCGACGGCCCGCAATCCGCGTCCGAAGCAGTCACGGATCAACGGACGATCGTCGATGACGGCGATTGTGAGGGGCGTCTCGCGATCGAGGCCGCGTCGCTGATCCTCCAGCCAGGAGCCGGCGAGGAAACTGTCGACCCCGCCTGGCGAAGCCTTGTCGACCGGGTGAATGCTGAAGGAGGAGGCATCATGCACGGCGCTCATCGATCGACCTCACAATTGATGTTTGACGTCATCCCTATCAATTAGGTGGAAAGTCACAGGCTCGCTCTGCAGGCCCGACCGCATCCGAAGGTCGGGGCCTGCAACTCGTTGGTAGGTAAACGATTCCTGAATTCAACCTATGCATCCATATTGCCTATTACAAATTGTTAAGGTGTGAGAAAACGCACAAGTGCAAGATAATCGTGCACTTACGGCCGTTTCCGTACGCTCAGACGCTACGGCATCCGGATCACGATGCAGTCGAGCCGACTTATCCACAGAGCAGTGGATAATTTTTTTGAGCCGGCTGAAGGTTTCCACCGAGGGAATTCCCTCAGACAAGCTGCCACTTCGTAATGTTCGATCAGGACATGTGGGTTCGCGGGAGAGATCGAGGTCTGCTTCAAAAGGTTGAAGGAGAAGGCCCGAAGGAAGGCTGGCGATTCGCCCCACCGTTCTTCCCTATGTTCTTTGGCGAAGTAACCGTTCCGGTCGAGACAGCGCCGTGCGAGCGTCATCGCGCGCTGATGCCAGGACGGGGCATGACGGTGCTTGTAAGGTCGGCAGCAAGCGGCTCCAGCAACCATCTGGCCCGATCGGGCTATCTAGGTCCGAGAAATTCCGCGACCGCCATCGTTGGTTGCCGCCCGAAGAGGTGTTGCCTGGCGCGCCTTGGTTCAGCTGTCGTCGTGACGAAGCAACTCAGCTTGGGAGGCTTTGCGGGTCCGGTACCCCTCGCAGGTGAAACCGCGGGAAACCCATCCCGGCGATAGGGCCTGCGTAGCGTCTCGCTGCGGGTTTCCACCTACCACCAGCCGGGCATGCCCAGCCAGCCGAACCAGATTTTCTTGAAGGCGACCCAGCCGAAGGCCGCTTCGCAAATGATCATGCACAGACCCAGAACGAGAAAACCCCGATCGCTTTCCACGGATTGGTCGGCATTACCGCGGGTGCGGTCGAATTCCAGCAGCTCGGCTTCCTGCTCCGTCAGGCATTGGGCCTGCTTGCGGGCGTAGAGGATACTCGCATGTCCGGCGATGTTCTGCGCGCCCATGGCTGATCTCCCTGTTTTGACAGCGAATCGCACCGGGCCGGGAGGGGCACCTTGTCAGGGACCCTTGGTCCGCTCGTGCGGCTCGTCCTTCTCCTCATCGTATGGCGGCCCCTCGAGGGCGACAATGTTCCCCCACCGCCCCAAAAGATCATCGGGATCCGGCGATCGAGCCAACGGGCAAACGCTTGCCGCCACCGTCCGATCGCCCCATTCGCCGAAAGAACACGACCTTGTTCCGAAGACGTAGCGACTGGCGAACGATCGATCGAAAGACCTATGAAGTCGCCGCGGAAGTGGAAGCGTCCGGCGCTTTGCTTCGAATAGGCAAGGCTGCCGCCGTCGTATTGTCACTCGACCCCATGGCAAGCCGACCGCACGATGGGCTCATCTCCCACAGGCAGAAGAGCTCGGCGACGCCATGCGGATCACGATCATAGGCTCAGGTTACGTCGGCCTCGTCAGTGGGGCGTGCTTTGCCGACTTCGGTCATGTGGTGACCTGCGTCGACAAGGCGGAGCACAAGATCGAGGCGCTGCGCGCCGGTCGCATGCCCATCTACGAGCCTGGGCTCGCCGAGATCGTCGCCAGTAACGTGCAGGCGGGCCGCCTTTCGTTCTCGACCGATCTCGCCGGTCCCGTCTCCGAAGCCGACGTCGTCTTCATTGCGGTCGGAACGCCGTCCCGACGCGGCGACGGACATGCCGACCTCAGCCATGTCTTCGACGTGGCCCGGGACATATCGCGGCATGTTCAGGGGTTCACGGTCGTCGCAACGAAGTCGACCGTTCCGGTCGGAACCGGCGACGAGGTCGACTACATCATCCGCACGGCCAATCCGAATGCAGACGTGGCCGTCGTCTCCAATCCGGAGTTCCTGCGGGAAGGCGCCGCGATCGAGGACTTCAAGCGACCCGACCGGATCGTCGTCGGCTATGCCGATCCGCGAGCGGTGGAGGTCATGACCGAGGTCTACCGGCCGCTCTACCTCAACGCCGCCCCGATCCTCTTCACCAGCCGGCGCACGTCCGAACTCGTCAAATACGCCGCGAACGCCTTTCTCGCGCTCAAGATCACCTTCATCAACGAGATCGCCGATCTCTGCGAGAATGTCGGGGCCAACGTTCAGGAGGTCTCGCGCGGGATCGGGCTCGACAAGCGCATCGGGCCGAAATTCCTGAACGCAGGGCCGGGCTACGGGGGATCCTGCTTTCCCAAGGATACGCTCGCTCTCGTCAAGACCGCCCAGGACAGCAACGCGCCGCTCCGGCTCGTCGAGGCGACCGTGGCCGTCAACGACCAGCGCAAGCGGGCGATGGCGCGCAAGGTGGTCGCGGCCTGCGGCGGGCGGGTGCGAGGGCGCACGATCGCCGTGCTCGGCCTCACCTTCAAGCCGAACACCGACGACATGCGCGAGGCGCCCGCCATCTCCATCATCCAGGGGTTGATCGATGCGGGCGCGCGCGTCACCGCCTATGATCCGCAGGGAATGGAGCAGGCCCGCCCGCTCCTCGATCCCCATGTCGCCTATGCGGAGGATGCCTATGCCTGCGCGCATGGAGCCGATGCGCTCGTCATCGTGACGGAATGGGACCAGTTCCGCGCGCTCGACCTCGACCGACTGGCGGCGGGCATGACGGGCAACGTCCTCGTGGATCTGCGCAACATCTATCGCAGCGAGGAGATCGAAAAGCGGGGCCTTCGCTACACCTGCCTCGGCGATGGGCTCGCGACGCTTTCCCTCTCGTATCCGGTGGCCGCGGAATGACCCACGCCGCTCCCGACCACGCCGCTCCCCAGCGGCCCTGTTTGCCTACAACGCCACGCGAGGTCCACCCGTCATGAGGATCCTGATCACCGGGACCGCGGGCTTCGTCGGATTCCATCTGGCGAACCGGCTTCTCGACGACGGTCACGAGGTCGTCGGCTTCGACGCGATGACGCCTTACTACGATGTCAAGCTGAAGGCGGCCCGGCATGCGATCCTGGCGCGCCGCCCCGGTTTTCGCGCCCTGACCGGACGCGTCGAGGACATGGATGCGCTGCGCCATGCCGCAGATCTCGCCGATCCCGAGATGGTGGTGCACCTCGCCGCGCAGGCCGGGGTGCGCTATTCGATCGACCACCCGCAGACCTATGCGGACAGCAACCTCATCGGCTCCTTCAACATCGTGGAACTCGCGCGCGGCCTCAAGCTGAGGCATCTGATGCTGGCGTCGACGAGTTCGGTCTACGGCGCCAACACCGCGCTGCCGTTCGCCGAGTCCGACAAGGCGGACCTGCCGTTGACCTTCTATGCCGCGACCAAGAAGGCGATGGAGGAGATGTCGCATGCCTATGCGCACCTCTTCTCGATCCCGACGACCTGCTTCCGGTTCTTTACGGTCTATGGACCCTGGGGACGGCCGGACATGGCGCTTTTCCGCTTCGTCGAGGCGATCGAGGACGGTCGACCGATCGAGATCTACGGGGAGGGGCGCATGCGGCGCGACTTCACCTATGTCGGCGATCTCGTCGAGGCGATCGCGCGGCTGGCCGACTGCCCGCCCTCGATCGGTCGACCGGTGCAGGTGGAGGGCGTCGCCGACACCCTGTCACCCGTCGCGCCCTGGCGGGTCGTCAATATCGCCGGCGGCAAGCCGGTCGAACTGATCGATTTCGTGTCTGCGATCGAGCGCTGCCTCGGCAAGCGGGCAGTGCGCAGGATGCTGCCGATGCAGCCGGGCGATGCCGCCGTCACCTTTGCCGACCACCGCCTGCTGGAGGCGTTGACCGGTTACGCTCCGAAGACGCAGGTCGAGGACGGGGTTGCGGCCTTTGTCGAGTGGTATCGAGAACATTGGGCCCGGACGACCCCGGCACCGGTCCCCGCCTGATGCCTCAGGCGGGCCTGCGGCACGGGCCCAGCCGGGCGTGCACCTTTGGGCGCCGCCCGTCCGGCGACCCGCGCCAGGTGGTGACTTCGATCGTGATGCCATCGCCGCACAGAACCGAGAACCCGCGTTCGGTGTGGCCCTGGACCTGACCGGTCAGGCCGATATGGCGCCCGCGTGGTGCCAGCGCGCACGCCGAGCCGACGACGATCCGGTCGCCGGCATCGAAGGTGAAGGCTCCCGGATAGGGGTCGCCCACCGCCCGCACGAGACGCAGGATCGCCTCGGATGGCTCGCGCCAGTCGATGAGACCGTCCGCTTCGGTCCGTTTGGCGCAGTAGCTCGCAAGCCGTTCGTCCTGGGCGGTGCCGGCGGCCTCGCCCCTCGCGATCCTGTCCAGCGCATCCACAGCGATCTCGGCGAGCGCCTGCTTGTGCTTGTCGTAGAGCGATCGGGCGGTTTCGTCGTGCGCGACGGGGAACAGACGCTGGACGATGATCGGACCGCTGTCGACCCCTTCGTCCAGCCAGAAGACGCTCGAGCCCGAGGTCGTCTCCTCCGCCAGGATCGTCCAGGGGATCACCGCCCGTCCGCGGAAACGCGGCAGGGGCGAGGGGTGGTAGCCGAGGGTTCCCAGCCGTGCCACCGAGCGGAAGGGCTCGCGGCAGATCTGCGACCAGCCGATCACCATCGTGAGGTCCGGTGCCGCTGCGCGGATCGCTTCGACCGTTTCCGGCGCATTGATGTTGGTCGTGAAGTGCACGGCCGCCCCGGCTTTGCGGGCGGGACGAGCGAGATCGACGTAATCCGAATGGCGATGGGCCGATTCCGGCGGAAGCGTGACCACCAGAACGGGAGCCCGTCCGGCGGCGATCAGGGCCTCGAGCGCGACGAGCGATCCTTCGACTGCTCCTACGAAAACGGTGCGGATCGAACTCATGATCCCCGCGGCTCCCGAATCATTCGATCGCACGTTCGGCGACCTTCCGTTCTCGAGGCCACAATGGAACCTCGACCGGTCCAAGTGCGCCTTTAGACGTAGGAAGAGGTCGCGCCGACGCTCCAAAGTCCAGCTGTTCCGCCGTGCCTTGCCCCGCATACTCGAAGGACGCGAGGGATCGAAATCCGGGGCACCGCTTGGGACACGAACGCAACCCGACGACGTTCAAACCGGTCGCAGGCCTTCCGCCCGCTGCGGGCGCGGCGGCGAGGATCTGCATCGTCCTGCCCGGATTGGGAGCGGGCGGGACCGAGCATGTGGTCAGCGTGCTTGCCAACGAATGGATCGCTCGCGGCCGATCGGTGACGATCCTGACGCTGGAAGAGCCGGGCGCGGTTCCCTACTACCCGCTCCACCCCGGCATCAAGGTCCGGCGTCTGGGGCTGCCGCCGGGCCGCCGTGGCGCGGTCTCGGCGATCGGTACCGCGGGTCGTCGCGTGTGGCGTCTCCACCGGGCGCTGCGAGAGGTGGGACCGGACGTCGTCGTCAGCTTTCTCGTCCGCACGAACGTCCTCACGCTGATGGCTGCGTTCCGCCTCGGCGTGGAGGTCGTCGTGTCGGAGCGCAACAACCCGGCGGCCCAGACCGTCGGACCGATCTGGAACACCCTCCGCTCGCGCCTCTACCCGCGCGCCTTCGGCCTCGTGACGATGACGAAGGGTGCGCTCGAGTTCTTCCCCGCGCCGATGCGCCGGCGCGGATGGGTGATCCCCAATCCGGTCGATCTGCCGGCGGCGGGACGGCGTCGGTCCGATGGCCGGACGCTGACCGCCGTCGGCCGGCTGGTTCCGCAGAAGGGGTTCGACCTCCTCCTGCGCGCCTTCGCCGAGATCGCTCCGGAAGTTCCGGACTGGCGCCTCGTGATCTGGGGCGAGGGCGCCGACCGTGGCCTTCTCGAAGCCGAGCGCGCCAGTCTCGGGCTCGATGGCCGGGTCGAAATGCCCGGCGTCACCGATGTGCCGGGCGTCTGGGTCGATACGGCCGACGCCTTCGTCCTGTCCTCGCGCTTCGAGGGCTGGGGCATCGTTCTTCTGGAAGCCATGGCCGCAGGCCTTCCCGTGGTTTCCTTCGACTGCCGCTGGGGCCCAAGGGAGATGATCGAGGATGGCCAGAACGGCCTTCTCGTCGAGCCCGAGAACGTGGCGGCCATGGCCGGGGCGCTGCGGCGCCTGCTCTCGGACGAGAGCCTGCGCCGGCGTCTTGCCGAAGCGGCGCGCCAAAGTAGCCGCCGGTTCACCACCGCTCACGTCGTGGACCGCTGGGACGAGGTCGTCGATGCGGCGCTCACGTCCCACTCCCATTCGAGGTACGGCCCATGACCATGCTGCATCAGCGCGCGTTCCGGAAGATCGACCGCCGGGTCAGGATGACCTGGGCGGCCGTCGGGGCCGACACGTTCCTCGTGTCCTACCCGAAGTCGGGACGGACGTGGTTCCGCTTCATCCTCTCGCACTACTTCGCGTCCCTCGCGCGCGAAGGGGAGGCGGTCGATCTGCGGGAAATGTTCGGGGTCGTTCCGAACTACGATCTCGATCCGGTGCGCGGCATCCCCGCGTTCCGATACGGACATCGGCGCAGCGATGTTCCGCTGATCCTCGTCACTCATCATCTCTACCGGCGATCGCTCTTTCTCAATCGCCCGATCATCTTCATGGTGCGCGACCCCCGCGATGTTCTCGTCTCGGCCTACTTCCATGCCACGCGTCACAAGCACCGCTTCATCGGCGGGATCGACGAGTTCATCGTGGACGAGGCGCAGGGCGCTCCTGCCCTCGTTCGCTACCTCAATGCCTGGGGAAGGGGGCTTCCTCATCACCGCAACATCGTCATCAGCTACGAAGCGCTGACGGCCGAGACGGAGGCCACCAGTTCGAGCGTGGTGGATTTCCTCGGTTTCCCGCCTCGACCGGAACCGATGCGACGTGCGGTCGAGGCGTCGCGCTTCGAGGCGATGCGCGAGCGCGAGATCGAGCAGGGGCTCCCGGCGCACGACTATGATCGCGGCGATACCGAAAGCCTGCGGATGCGGCGCGGCGTGGCGGGCGGCTTTGCAGACTATCTCAGCGAAGCGCAGGCGGTCAGGATCCTCGACATCTGCGAGCGCCAGCTGACGCCGGCCGCCAAGGCTCTGGTGTCGAAGACCGGCCTCCAACTCGGCTAGTTCCCGTCTCGAGCCTTCACGGGCGGGATCGGGGTCGGCGGCTCCTCGAACATGTCGTCGATCACGTTCGCGAGTTGCTCGGCGCCGAACGCGCTGAGATGGTCGTCGTCGCGATAGAGCGAGCGGCCACCGATCTCGGCCGCGCAGGTCGCCCCGTCGCAGAGATGACGCGCCGGTGCGATGAACTGGAACCGATGCCATTTGGCGAGCTGCGCGAAGACGTCTTCCACCACCGCGTTCCGGCGATGGAAGGCTTCGGCGGTCGTGCGGGGCGGCGAGCGGCGGAAGAGATCCGCCATCGCCAGCGCCATCGGCGGCAGGAACTCGTTCTCGGGGACCGCGCCGATCACCGTGATGCGCCGATCGGACAGCGCGTCGAAGGCCCGGTCGAGGCCGCGGATGAGCGAACGCTTGTTCTCTTCGATCGACACTTCGGGCGACTGTCCGTCCGTATAGAAGGAAACAGGCTGCTGGTAGCCTGTCCCCAGGGCCTGGCGCGTCCAGCGTGCGGCGAAGACGACCTCCTCGATCGAGGCCTGCGCCCGGATCTCGTCGATCGCCTTGGCGACGAAGGTCGAGCACGATGCATTCCGCTTGCCGTCCACGACACGCGCGACGCCGAGCATCGGTCGGCAGGCGTGCTTGACGAAGACGAGCCCCTTCTGTCGGTGGTGCGTCGCGGCCAGTTCGAAGGCCGGAATCAGCGCTTCCGCGTGGCTGTCGCCGATCACGGCGAAGCTCAGGTCGGGCGCCGACAGATCCCCCACGAGGCAGATACCCGACAGATTGGTGCGCGCTGCGGACCAGCTTGCACAGGACACGCGGCTTTCGGCTTCGGGCGGTAAGAGCGGGCTATAGGCGAGAAGCCGATCGGGCAGGCGCTGCGGCAACCCGCCGGTTGCCTGAAGGACGATCCCCGTCAGGAAGATGCCGGCCGTGACCGCAGCCGCCCTGCGCAGGACCGCCGCCCTGGATTGCGTTCGCGGGCGCCGGAACGGTTCCTCGACGAAGCGCCAGGAGACGATGGCCAAAAGAACGGAGGTCGCAAGCGCTGCTGCGGTCTCGAAGCCATCGAGCTCGCGAGCCAGCGCGTAGCGCAGGAGCGACAGGACCGGCCAATGCCAGAGGTAGAGCGAGAACGAGAGCCGGCCGACCGCGACCAGAGGGCGGCTTCCCAGAAGCTTCGACGCCCCGACGTGGCCCGATGTCCCCGCACCGATCACCAGCGCCGCGCCGAGGGTCGGCAATAGGGCGGCAAAGCCCGGGAAGGGCGTTTGAGCATCGTAGATCGCAACGGCCAGGAGGATCGATGCAAGACCGAGCCAACCCGCGCGTCGAGCGAGCGCGGGCGGAAGCGCGGGGCCGGGTGACAGAGCCAGAAGAGCGCCGAGAAGCAGTTCCCAGGCCCGCGGCGGCAGGAGGTAGAAGGCTGCCTGGGGATCCTTGTGCGTGGCGATGACGCCTATGGCGAACGAGGCGGCGGTCAGGCCCGCCAGCACGCGCCGTCGATTTGGCGGATCCATCCACCAGAGGAGGACCAGAAGACAGGGAAAGCCGAGGTAGAACTGTTCCTCGATCGACAGCGACCAGGTGTGAAGGAGGGGTTTGAGCTCCGCCGGCGCATCAAAATAGTCGGCTTGAGCCCAGAACAGGATATTGGAGGCGAAGCCCGCCGTCGCCGCGATCGAAGCGCCGAGCGAGCGGAAGTCCGGCGGAAGAAAAAAGCATCCGGCGACGATGCAGGTGACGAGAACCGTGGCGAAGAGGGCCGGGAAGATGCGCCGGACGCGACGGGCGTAGAAGTCGGCGAATGTGAAGCGACCGCGGTCCAAGTCTTCGCAGATGATCGATGTGATCAGGAAGCCGGAGATGACGAAGAAGACGTCGACGCCGACGTAGCCGCCTGCAAAACCGGGCAACTCAGCGTGAAACAGGAGGACCGCGACGACGGCGACCGCTCGCAGGCCGTCGATGTCGGCACGATAAAACGAGCGCTCCCGTGCGCTCGATCGATGAACCGGGTCTTGCCCCATACAGTCCCCGCCGCCCCGTGCGGACGAGAGCCGGACGGTTGGCCCGGCAGCTTATCGTCCACGGGCGACGCGTCGCCCCCGGCAAAGGTCTACCGTGCCCCAGGACTGCGGAGCGACAGGAGTAAGGGGGTAAGGCGAACGACGTAGATCATCGTTGCCCGCTTGGTCCGAAGGGGGCGGTCGTCGGAGGTCGGAGACCGAAGGGCGAACTAGCCGCGCTTTCCCGCCCGCGCACTATGAGGCTGCGACGAATGCGGCGGGATAGGCTGTCCGGGCGATCGCAAGAGGCGATCTTGGCCCATTCGAACCTCCTTCCCGGTCGTGTGCGAAAGGCTCTGCGCAGCTTCCGGCAGACGGGCGACCATCGCACGCGCCTCGCCAATATCGGCCATCTCCTCACCGGAAACTTCATCGGCTCGCTGCTCGGCCTTGCCGCCTTCGCACTCTCCGCGCGCGCGCTGGGCCCTGTCGATTACGGGCTCCTTGCGATGATCTACACATTCGTCCGCGTGGTGGAGCGCGTCGTCAGTTTCCAGACATGGCAGCCGATCATCAAGTACGGCGCCGACCTTCAGCATCCCGCGCAGCGCGGCGACCTGCGCATGCTGCTGAAGTTCGGCTTCCTTCTCGACCTCGCAAGTGCGGTCCTTGCCTTCGCCGTCGCAGTCCTTGGAGCCCTCATGGGGGCGTATCTCTTTTCCTGGCCGGCCGAGACGACGCATCTGGTGATCGCGTACTCGAGCGTCCTCCTGTTCCAGCTCACGGGAATGCCGACCGCCGTCCAGCGCATGGCCGGCCAGTTCCGCCTCGTGGCCTACGGGCAACTGGTCAACTCGATCGCGCGCGTCGGCCTATGTCTTGTCGGCAGCCTGATGATGGCCGGGCTGCCCTATTTCGTGGCGGTCTGGGCCGGGACGCAGGCGCTCGGCTCGCTGATCATGCTGGGATTGGCACTTCATACCCTGCGCCGACAGGGCATCCACCGGCTGCTGACGGCGAGCGTGCGGGGCGTCACGCAGCGCTTCCCCGGCATCTGGGGTTTCGCCTGGTCGGCCAACCTGTCGCTGACGCTGCGCATGAGCGCGCAAGAGTTCGACACGCTTCTCGTCGGCGCACTGACCGATCCCGCGGCCGCCGGCCTTTACCACATCGCCAAGCGGATCGGACGCGTCGGGCAGCAGGTGGGGGCACAGGTCCAGGCCGTGCTCTATCCGGACGTGACACGGCTTTGGGCTCAGGGACGCGTCGGCGAGTTCAAGCGCTTGATCCTGCAGATCGAGGGGCTGCTCTTCGTCGCCAGTCTCGTCGGCATCGTCGCGATCGCGGTCCTGATCCATCCGCTCCTTCTCTGGACGGCCGGCCCGGAATTTCTCGGCGCTTCCTCGCTCGTCGTCGTGCAGATGGTGGCCGTCGCCTTCGTGCTATGCGGCTCGGCCATGCGCGTCGGGCTCCTCGCCATGGGCCGCCAGCACGACGTCCTGCGCACCGTCGTGGTCGGAACGATCGTGTTCTTCGCCGTCGCCCTTCTCCTCATTCCGACGATCGGGCCCATGGGCGGCAACATCGCCCATATCGCGCTCGGGATCTGCTGGGCGGGCGGTCTCAGCTTCACGCTCCACCGCGCGCTCGTGCACCATCAGACGGCGCGCCCGGATCCGCTCGATCTGCCCCGCGACACCGCTCTCCTCGTTTCGAAAGGCGCATGATGTCCATCGCTGTTCCCCTTGCCCCGGAAACCAGGCCCGCGTCCGCACGAGAGGCAGGAGGCGGTTCGCTGCCGGAACATCTCCGGCGTCTCGAGGCCGAGGCGATCTTCATCTTCCGTGAGGTCGCCGCCGAATTCCAGAATCCGGTGCTGATGTATTCGATCGGCAAGGACTCGGCCGTGATGCTGCATCTGGCGATGAAGGCGTTTTTTCCCGCCCTGCCGCCGTTCCCGCTGCTTCACATCGACACGACGTGGAAGTTCGCCGAGATGATCCGGTTTCGCGACGAGACGGTGGCCCGTCTCGGTCTCGACCTCGTGGTCCATCGCAACGAGGCGGGACTGGCCGAGGGGATCAATCCGTTCACGCACGGATCCTCGTTCTACACGCAGGTGATGAAGACCGAGGCGCTGAAGGCGGCGCTGTCGGCTCATCGCTTCGATGCCGCGTTTGGCGGTGCGCGTCGCGACGAGGAGAAATCGAGGGCCAAGGAGCGCATGTTCTCGTTCCGCTCGGCCAATCATGGCTGGAACCCGAAGGATCAGCGGCCGGAACTCTGGAACCTCTTCAACACCCGCATCAAGTCGGGCGAGTCGATCCGCGTCTTCCCCCTGTCCAACTGGACCGAGCTCGACGTGTGGGAATACATCCTGGCCGAGGACATCCCGATCGTCCCTCTCTACTTCGCGGCGCCGCGCCCCGTGGTGGAGCGCGACGGGCAGTGGATCATGGTCGACGACCACCGCCTGCCCCTGCGCGCGGGCGAGGTGCCCGAGATGCGCAGCGTGCGCTTCCGCACGCTCGGCTGCTACCCGCTGACGGCGGCGTGCGAAAGCGAGGCCGCAACGCTTCCCGACATCGTCCGTGAGATTCTCCTGGCCCGCACATCGGAGCGTTCGGGGCGCCTCATCGATCATGACGAGGCCGCATCCATGGAGAAGAAGAAGCAGGAGGGCTATTTCTGATGAGCGCCGTTCTCGACACGTCCCACGCCGGTCCTGAAGCGGCCTCCGGCCTTCCCGGCCTCCTGCCCGGTGCGGAGCGCAAGAGCCTTCTGCGGTTCCTCACCTGCGGCAGCGTCGACGACGGCAAGTCGACCCTCATCGGCCGGCTCCTCTACGACACGAAGCTCCTGACCGAGGACCAGCTCGCCGCCCTCGGCCGCGACTCCAACCGCCGTCGCGGCGCCACGGAGGATGAGCTCGACTTCGCCCTTCTCGTCGACGGTCTCGCCGCCGAGCGCGAGCAGGGCATCACGATCGACGTCGCCTATCGCTTCTTCGCCACGGATGCGCGCAAGTTCATCGTCGCCGACACGCCGGGCCATGAACAGTACACCCGCAACATGGCGACCGGCGCTTCCAACGCCGATCTGGCCGTGCTCCTCGTCGACGCGCGCCACGGCATCCTGACGCAGACGCGCCGCCATTCCTTCATCGTCTCGCTGCTCGGCATCCGGCACGTCGTCCTGGCCGTGAACAAGATCGATCTCGTCGACTATTCGAAGGATGTCTTCGAGGCCATCGTGGCGGAGTACCAGGCCTTCGCCGAGAGTTTCGGGTTCCGCTCGCTGCAGGCCATCCCGTTGGCGGCTCGCTTCGGCGACAACATGCTGACCCGCAGCGAGCGGACGCCCTGGTACGAGGGGCCGTCGCTGATCGAACACCTCGAAACCATCGAGGTCGAGGAGGCCGACCCCAGCGCTCCCTTTCGGATGCCCGTCCAATGGGTCAGCCGCCCGCATCTCAACTTCCGCGGCTTTGCCGGCACGATCGCGGCCGGATCGGTGCGGACGGGCGATCGGATCGTCGTCGCCGGGTCGGGCATCACCAGCCGTGTGAAACGGATCGTCACCTATGACGGTGATCTCGCGGCCGCGGGTGCGGGCGCGGCCGTCACCCTGACCCTCGAGGACGAGATCGACGCCTCGCGCGGCGACGTCATCGCCGCGGCGGTCGCTCGCCCCCAGGTCTCGGACCAGTTCGCCGCGCACCTGATCTGGATGCATGCCGATCCCCTGATCGCCGGCCGCCCCTATCTCGTGAAGATCGGCACCCGGACGCTCACGGCCAGCGTCACCGACATCAAGCACAAGGTCGACGTCAACACCCTTCAGAAGCTCGCCGCCAGGACGCTCGAACTCAACGAGGTCGGGTTCGTCAACCTGTCGACGCACGAGCCGATCGCCTTCGATCCGTTCTCGAGCATCAAGGAGACCGGCGCCTTCATCGTCATCGACCGGATGACGAACCTCACCGTCGGTGCGGGGATGATCGAGTTCGGTCTTCGACGCGCGCACAACATCCACTGGCAGGCGCTCGACGTCGACAAGTCGTCGCGTGCCGCGCTCAAGGGCCAGAAGCCGGCCGTCCTCTGGTTCACGGGACTTTCCGGCGCCGGCAAATCGACCATCGCCAACCTCGTGGAGAAGCGGCTCCATTCGCTGGGCATCCACACCTATATTCTGGACGGCGACAACATCCGCCACGGGTTGAACCGCGACCTCGGTTTCACGGAAGCCGACCGGGTGGAGAACATCCGACGCGTCGCGGAAGCGGCCCGCCTCTTCGCCGACGCCGGCATCGTCACGCTGGTTTCCTTCATTTCGCCCTTCCGAGCCGAACGGCGGATGGCGCGCGAGATGCTGCAGGAGGGCGAGTTCATCGAGATTTTCGTGGACACGCCCATCGAAGTCGCCGAAAGCCGGGATCCGAAGGGCCTCTACAAGCGCGCCCGCCAGGGTCTGATCGAGAACTTCACCGGCATCGACAGTCCCTACGAGCCGCCGGAAGAGCCCGATATCCGGATGACGCCGGACCTCAGCGCGGCCGATGCCGCCGAAGTCGTGGTGTCGCATCTCATGCGGGCCGGCTACATCACACAAGGCGCGCACTGATGCCGGAATGCAGGCGTCTCGACGCGGCCGGCCCGCTTCGGGTCTGCTTTCCCTTCGTGGGAGACGACGTGGGAGGAAGCCACATCTCCGCGCTGAAGCTGATCCAGGGCTTCGACCGCTCTCAGGTGGAGCCCGTTGTCGTGCTGCAACGCACGGACGGGCCGCTTGCGGCCTTTCTGCGCCGCGAGGACCAGGCCTTCGTCGGCTGTCCCCTGGAGGCGACGCTGTCCCCTCGGAACGGCGAGCAGCCGCACCTTGCGAGTTTCCTGGGGCAGACCTTGCCCTTCCTGCGCCGTTTCATCCGCGAAGGGCGCTTCCATATCGTCCATACGAACGACGGGCGGATCCATGCGAACTGGGGTCTTGCAGCGCGCCTCGCCGGCGCGCGACTGGTGTGGCACCACCGGGGCGATCCCGCCGCACGGGGCGTCAACCGCCTCGCGCCGTTGATCGCGAACGAGATCGTCACCGTTTCGCATTTCTCGCGCCCGAAGCGGCCCCTCCTGCCGCTCCGCGATCGGCTCAGCGTGATCAACAGCCCGTTCGATCCACCCCTCCGATCGCCGGACCGAAACGACGCCAAGGATTTGCTGCTCGGCGAACTCGGCCTGCCTGCCGGAACGAGAGTGCTCAGCTATGTGGGAAGCCTGATCGAGCGCAAGCGGCCCCTGCTTTTCGTCGAGATCGTCGCGCAATTCCGCCAGCGACATCCCGCCATCCCCATCGTGGGATGCATGTTC
The DNA here is from genome assembly GCF_047943035.1 of Aureimonas phyllosphaerae. NCBI lineage: Bacteria > Pseudomonadati > Pseudomonadota > Alphaproteobacteria > Hyphomicrobiales > Aurantimonadaceae > Aureimonas > Aureimonas phyllosphaerae. The sequence goes on from NZ_CP181348.1 coordinate 1,316,558, forward strand.
GGCGCGCCCGATCCCGCCGGCGCTGATCTCGATGCGGCGGTTCGCGCCCGTATCGAGGCTCTCGGCCTCCAGCATGTCGTGCGCCTCATGGGCTTTCGAAGCCCCATGGAGACCTTTCTGGCCGCCACCGACATCCTGCTTGTTCCCGCTTTCGGCGAGCCGCTCGGGCGCACGTTGGTGGAAGCCATGTTTCTTCGCACGCCGGTGGTGGCGACCGACCATGGCGGCAATCCGGAGGCCATCTGCGACGGACGAACCGGTTTCCTCGTCCATCCCGAGAGTGCGGATGCGTTCATCTATCCCATGGCCCGACTGCTGTCGGACCCGAACCTCTCGACGCGCATCGCCGATGCAGCCGAGGCCGAGGCCCATCAGTCCTATGGTTCGGTGCGCCATGTGGAACAGATCATGGCTGTCTATGCCCGCGCGCTTCGCCGGCCTGCACGTTCCGCCAGGCTGACCGGCGTCACGGAAACCTTCGCTTAGCAGCACCGTGGCGCGACCGCCGCCAGCCATTCGAAACCAGGGAGTGCACCAGGCATGCGCGCGCAAGACATCGACTTCCTGATCATCGGCGCGGCCAAGAGCGCGACGACCTGGTTGCAGAAAGCTCTTCAGGCCGATCCGCACGTGTTCATGCCGGAGCCCGAACTGCACTACTTCAGTCGCAACCACGAGCGGGGGGACGACTGGTACTTCCGGCAATTCGAGGGATGCAGGGCGGACCAGATCGTCGGCGAGAAGTCGAATTCCTACCTCGACAATCCGCTCGCGCCGGCGCGCGTCCAGGCCCTTCTGCCGCATGCCCGGCTGGTCGTTCAACTCCGGAACCCGGTCGAGCGCGCCTATTCCGACTACTGCATGCTGTATCGGCGCGGCGAGGCCGGCGGGAACATCGAGGCGGAACTCGATACGCGGACGGGACGGGGCAACCGCTTTCTCAACGGCGGCCTCTACCACGATCAGCTGACCGCCTACCTCGACCTATATCCGCAGGATCAGCTTCTGGTTCTCTTCTACGAGGACATGCTGGCCGATCCGGGTCGACAGCTCGCGAAGGTCCGCGCGCATCTCGGTCTTCCCGAAGCAGATCCGCGTTCCGTCGACATGAAGAAGGTGAAGGATCGCACCGAACCGATGGTCGGGCGGGGTCTGCGCCGTGCGCTCGGTCCGATCAAGCCGATCGTGCGGCCTTTTCGTCGCCATCCCCTTTTCGTCGCGGCGCGGAAGCGGCTGATCGGCGAGGTCGCGTATCCGGCCCTGTCGTCCTCGCTGCGCGCGAGGCTCGTGGACTATTATGAACCGGACGTCGCCCGGTTGGGCAATCTCATTCAGGCCGACCTGTCTGGATGGCTTGGCCGTGCCGGACGAGGTACGTCTTTCGAGTAACGAGCGCTTCTGAAGTCAGTATGATGCGAAGGATGCAGGCGTTCTTCGCGTCAACTGAGTGTATTCCATAGCAAATCGTAGCCAAGAAGGCGCAAGTACTTCTCCCTTCTGTCTCGTCGCAGCGTTCGTGTTCCGTGCCATCCGTTGCGACATGAGCCGAAACGAGCAGCAGGTTGCGTCGGTTCGGCGACCCACGGTTTCCTGAAGGGGTTCCCCATGGCGTCTCCCATCGAACTGCAGCGGCCGGGCGGCGGCGCCCTCGGCCTTCATGCCATCCCCCTGTACGCGGCTTCCATCGCGCGGAATCTCCTGAACGGCCCGGCATCGTCGCCCTGGCCCAGCTTCGTCAGCCGGAACGAGCTCTACCATCACCTGCGCCAGAGAACGGCAAAGCGCCTGAAGGCGACGCGCAGCAATCTCGGACTCTATGCCGGCGACCTGGCTCTGGCAGCGGTCGCGTTCTTGCTCGCTTCGGCCGTTCGTCTCGGACTCGAGGGCCAGGCGACGAGCCCGGACAGCTTTCGGGCCCTGTCCTATGCCCTGCCGCTCTTCGTGGCGACATGCGCACTGATCTTCCCGATGACCTGCCTTTACCGTCGCAACTGGCGTTATGCCTCCGTTGCCGACCTTCTCGACATCGTCAGGGCTGTCGCGATTGCCTCGCTCGGCTTCGTCATATGCCTGTTCCTGACGACCCGGTTCGACGCGGTGCCGCGCTCGGTCGTCGTCATGCAGGCTCTCCTTCTGACGTTCCTGCTCGTGGGCGCACGCATGCGCTTCAAGATCGCGGAGATCCGTCGGTTCGAACCCGGGACCGGCGTCGCCACCAAGAGCGGTCGCGATATCGTGCCCGTGCTCCTCGTCGGGGCGGGCGACATTGCCGACCTTTATCTTCGCGCTCTGCAACGCGACGGCACGGCACGCCATTGGCCTGTCGGCATCCTCGATCGCGCGACGGGAACGGCGGGAAACCTCCTGCGCGGCGTTCCGATCCTCGGCACTATCGCAGACTTCGACGAAGCGATGGGCGATCTCGAGGTCCGAGGACTGAAGCCGCGCCACCTGATCTTCACCGAAACGATCTCGAGCTTCACCGATCCGGAAATGAAGGCGCTGATCGACCGCGCCGATCGTCTGGGCATCGCCATCTCGCGGCCCGCCCCGGCACTCGAACTCCGCAACCCGAATGCCGGGAACCGCCTCGAACTGCGTCCCATCGAGCTGACCGATCTCCTGGAGCGTTCGCAGACCACGCTCGATCGGGACGCGCTGCATCGCCTGATCCATGGTTGCCGCGTGGTGGTGACGGGAGCGGGCGGGTCCATCGGCCGGGAACTGACGCTTCAGGTGGCTGGGCTGGGGCCGGCCGAGATCGTGCTGATCGAGAGCTGCGAGTTCAATCTCTATGCCATCGATCTCGAACTATCGGAAAAGCACGGGTCCACGCCGCGGAAAGCCTATCTCTGCAACGTCCGCGATGCCGGCCGTCTCAACGAGATCTTCGCGCGGCACAAGCCCGATCTCGTGTTCCATGCGGCAGCCCTCAAGCATGTCCCGATGGTCGAGATGAACCCTTGCGAGGGGATCCTCACCAACGTCATCGGCTCGATGAACGTTGCGGAAGCCACGCGGGCCTGCGGCGCACGCGCCATGGTCCAGATCTCGACCGACAAGGTGGTCAATGCCACCAGCGTCATGGGCGCGACCAAGCGACTGGCCGAACTCTACTGCCAGGCGTTGGACCTTGCCGGCGAGAGAAGCGACGAGCGTACGCGCTTCATGACCGTGCGCTTCGGCAACGTCCTGGGCTCCAGCGGGTCGCTGATTCCGCTCTTCGAGCGTCAGCTCGCGCGTGGCGGCCCGCTGACGGTCACCCATCCCGACATGAAGCGCTTCTTCATGACCATTCGCGAAGCGGTGGAACTGACGCTTCAGGCTTCCGCCTACGGTCTCGAGAAACGCCTCGGACTAGGCGAAATCTTCGTCCTCGACATGGGCGAGCCCATCAAGATCATCGACATGGCCCGGCGCATGATCAAGCTCGCCGGCTACCGCCCGGGCGAAGACATCAAGATCGATTTCGTCGGCTGCCGTCCGGGCGAGAAGCTCTTCGAGGAACTGTTCGACGCCGACGAGGAGCGTGTCGCCTCACCCGTGCCGGGCGTGTTCGGCGCCGTGCCGCATCCCGTTCCGCTGCAGGAGCTGCGCCAGGCGTTCGAAGGGTTGGAGAAGCTCGCCCAGACCGGCGACGCGCACAGCGTCATCGGGTTTGTCGCAAGGGTCCTGCCCAGCTACCAGAACCCTCTTCACCAGGACCTTGCCAACGCTGAACCGGCACCGCTCGCGTGTGCCGCAGGGTGAGCGAAGAGGCTGCGTCATGATCAGGCTTGGCGCCGTCGCGCTGCTCATGTTCCTCGTCCATCCGCTCGACGGACGAGCCCAGGATACAGTGGAAACCGCTCCGGGCGCGGCCGCCCGCCAAGCCATGGAGAAGGCCGGTGCCTTTTTCAGAGATCGGCTCGGCGTCCATGGAACCTATGTCTGGCGCTATTCCCTGGATGGACGCCGGAGGGAGGTGGAGGGCGGCAGCGCCGCCCCTTCGGTGGGCTGGGTTCAACCCCCGGGCACGCCCGCCGTGGGAGCCGCCTTCCTGCGGATCTACGAGGCGACGGGCGATGCGCAATGGCTCGACGCGGCCCATACCGTGGCAGCTGCGCTGGTCGACGGTCAGCTCATGTCGGGCGGCTGGCACTTCTCGATCGAGACCGACCCGGACGAGAGGGAGAACTGGTGCTACCGCTCGCGTGACATCGAGGCCAAGGCTTGCCAGCGGATCAAGGACAATCGCTCGGCCAATCGGACGGTCCTCGACGACAACACCTCCCAGAGCGTCTTCAACTTCCTGATCTGGTTCGACGAGGCGAACGGCGGCAAGGACCGGAGCGTGCGCGAGGCGATCGACTACGGTCTGGGGCAGCTGACGCGGGTCCAGTACCGCAACGGCGCGTTCCCCAACTTCTTTTCGACCGGTGCGCCCGGCGCAGACGTCGAGACCGCCTCGCACGCCAGCATGCCCGCTTCCTGGTCTCCGGACTGGCAGAAACCCGAGACGCCGCCCTATTTCATCGTCAACGACAACGTGCCCCGAGATACGGGTCGCCTGTTTCTCAGCGCCTATAAGACCTATCGCAATCCCGACTACCTGAAGGCGGCCATGCGCCTCGGCGACTTCCTCGTGGCGGCACAACTGCCGCATCCCCAGGAGGGTTGGGCACAGCAGTACGACCGGACGCTTCAGCCCGTCTGGGGACGAAAGTTCGAACCGCCGGCGGTGGTGTCGCGCGAAACGGCCGGATCGATCGACTTTCTTCTCGAACTCTACCAGGCGTCCAACAAGGCGCGCTACCTCGAGGCGGCGCGGTCGGCCGGAGACTGGCTCTCCGGCGCACGGCTGCCCGACGGCACATGGGCCCGCTACTATGAACTCAACACCAACCGGCCACTCTACGTCGACAACGACAACCGGGTGACCTTCGAGCCCGTCAACCTCCTTACGCATTACGGAATGAAGGGCGAGTTCGAAATCCCCCTGACCCTTGCCCGCCTCGCGCGCGTCCTTCGAGGAGAAAGGCCGACGGAGCCGAACCTCTGGATCAGTCCGGCTGACGATCTTGGCCCCGACCAGCTGCAGAAGGATGCCGCGGTCCTGATGGCGACCCAAGACCCGGAAGGCCGGTGGGCGGACGGCGAGTGGGTGGATGGAAAGCGCTTCGTGGACGCCGTCTTCGTGCTGGCCCGCCATGCTGCGATCCAGGATGACGCGGAGCAATGAGACCGGTCGTCTTCGGCAGTGTGGTTGCGGTCTGTCTTCTGGTGCCGGGCCCCGGCGGGTCGGAGGCGCATGCCGAGCCGGTCTCGGCGTTCCCGGGAGCCGAGGGCTTCGGGCGCCTCTCGCAAGGCGGGCGCAACGGGCGGATCGTCGAAGTGGTACAGCTCGGCGATTCCGGACCGGGCAGCCTACGCGCCTGCCTGCTCGAGACTGGGCCGCGCAACTGCGTCTTCCGCGTGTCCGGCACGATCGTCCTCGACCAGTCGCTGGTCGTGCAGGGGGAGGCAGCTGGCCAGCTCTCGATCCTCGGCCAGACGGCGCCGGGCGAGGGCATCACCATCACGACCAGACCGGATGCCGAGGGCTTCCGGCGAACGCCCCTAATCCTGCGCAGCACTCATGACGTTCTCCTGCGGCATCTGCGCCTTCGGCCCCAGTTTCCCAACACGGTCAAGAACGTCGACGCGCTGACGGTGGAAAACAGCCGCCGTATCTATGTGGACCACGTCTCGGGTTCCTGGGCGACGGACGAGAACATCAACCTCGAGGGCGCGACGAGCGACGTCACGATCGCCCATTCCGTCTTCGCTGAGGGACTGCGCCCGCACAGCAAGTGCGCCCTCCTCGGATCGGGTTCCGGCGTGGCCCAGAACATCTCGTTCTGGCGCAACCTCTGTGCCTCCAACGGCGATCGCAATCCCGACACCAATCATCGCGCAGGGTCCTGCGTGGAGGTCACCGACAACCTCTTCTACAATGCTGGCTCCGAGTGGACCGAAGTCTTCAGCCAGGAAGCCGGCGGCACGCCGATCTCGATCGTCGGCAACTACTTCAAGGCCGGTCCCTCGACGGCCGATCTGTCCTATGCGATCCGCTGGAACGACACGAACGCGGTCGCGCCGCCCCGCATCTTCGCCCACGACAACCAAAGCTGGGCGCCTCCCGGCAAGCGGATCGTCGATGCGAGCGAGAACGCGCTTCCCCATTTTGCCGCAGCACCTCCATGCCCGCTGAGCGCGCCAAGTCTCGGGGACGCGAAGCGGGCCTTCGAAGATGTCGTGACGGCGGCGGGCGCTTTTCCGCGCGACGGAATCGATCGCCGATTGGTCCGGGAAGCGGGAAGGCCTGGTCTGCCCGGTACGGGCAAGATCCGCCGCGGCCCTGGCAAGATCGTGCAGGTCGAAGGGCAGGCGGCTTACGAGGATCTCGATGGCGACGGGATGGCGGATGCCGTCGAGCAGCGTTTCGGCGCGGTGCCGGGCGTTGCCGATGCCTGGGCTGCGCTCGACGACGAAGGTCGATACCCGTTCGATCGCTTCATGGAATGGCTGTCGCGCGAGCGGATCGAGGGGCGCTATCCCGGTTGATGGGGCGAGCGTGGGACGAGGGGTGCGGCATGGCTGCGCGAGCGCCATCCGGCCGCTCGAGCGTTGCGGCCGGGGGCCCGCCGTTTCAAGCTTCTTGCCCGGCCGAGCAGGCCGTAATTGAGCGATACGACGCTCGGCGCGAGTCCCAGGAGGAGGGGAACCACGAAGAAGCGCCCGTAGAGGTGGGGAAAGGCGTTGGCGGTCGCCGCAAAAAGGCAGACCGCGGTCAAGGCGCAGGCGCCGGCAAGGCGATCGCGACCGGCGCCGATCGCGGTGATGCCGATCAAGACCCCGCTCAGAAGGATAAGCGCGAAGCCGATCACACCCAGCAGTCCAGCTTCCACCCAGATGAGAAGATATGCGTTGTGGACGGGCGCATGAAAGGCGCTGACGACGCGGTACTGATCCGCCCCGAAGCCGAAGAGGAGGGAGTGGTCGGCCATTCCCATCGCCTCGTGGATCAGTTGCATGCGGCCTGCGAATGTTCCCGCCTGGTCGATGTCGCCGTTCTCCAGCGCCCCTAGGACGCGGCGCTGGAACACCGGCGGCAGGAACTCGCGACCCCAGGTCACCATCACCATCAAGAGGCCGACCCCCAAGCCCGCGGCGACCGCGATCCGCCAGATCGAGGCCGTCAATCCGGTGAAGGCGGCGATGGCCAGAAGGAGCCCGATCAGGCCGGTGTTCGATCCGGTCAAGGCAATCCCGTAGGCGAAGAGGAGGAGGAGCGGCCATCGCAGCCATCCGCGGACGCTTCCTGATGCCGTCAGCCAAAGCGCCAGGGGCGCGCCCATGGCGATCAGCGAGGCGCACTCGTTCTCGCGTTCGACGAACCCGACGAGGCGGCCGCTGCCGGTCACGAAGGTCGTGTTGCGCTCTCCCAGGACGTCCACCACCAGGATGCCGTGCAGGCACATGAGGACGAGGGACGCGAGGAAGGCCTTGATGAGCAGAATGGTCTCCCGCCACGGCCGCGCCAGGACCACGTAGGGAAGGAGGAGATAGGCGAAGCAGTACTGGGCCCACAGGATCACTCCCCGGTCCGCTGCTCCGTGAAGGAGGCTGCTCGCGAGGAGCATGACCGAAAGCAGCATGATCCCGAGGTTCCAAAGGGGGGTTGCCGCTCCCAGCGGTGCATAGACGAAGGATCGGTTCGTCACCCTGGCCAGAAGCGTCGCCACGACCAGCACGTCGCTGGCGGTGAAGTAGAAGGCATCGACCCGAAGGATGTTGAAGGGGGCGAGGAAGACCGCGCCAACGGCCAGCCAAAGCTCCAGCCTGCCGCCGGCGCGTGCTGGTCGGTCAGGCTCCGATCGAAAGGGCGTGGCGCCGCCCCACGACCTTGGTTCCGCTTCGTGGTTCATTTCGCACCGTTCGCCGAGCCGCCACCCTATCGCCGCGGCCGGGTCGCTTCTGCCTCGATCGGACTCAAGTGTTCGACGGCCAGCGCTTGAAGCCCTCCGATCGGTTGCCCGCCTTCGCCTTTTGGCGGATGAGCACGCGTTCGGCTCGTCCGTTTGGCGCACTCGGCCCATCGTCCGCCCATGCTACGCATTCGGGAATGTCGTCGTGTCGACAGGCGTCGACACCGCCTGAAGGCACGGCTGAGACCGTTGGGCCCGGAGGCGACTGGTCATGGGCGTGCTGGACGAGACCGTCTATACGCAGCGCTTTACTCCCGCTGCCACCGACTGGCCGGAAACGCAGGGAAGCGGCCGGCTCATCGGCGCCCGTGAACTCATGAGCCTTGCCCGCCGACGCAGGCTGCTGATTGCCATGTTCGGCCTCTCCGGGCTCCTGCTTTCGCTGCTGGCGATCCACGAACTGTCGCCAAGCTACAAGGCCCAGTCGATGATCTTGCTGGAGCCCGACGACCCGAACCTGCTCGACGATGCACCGGATCAGGCCGTGCAGCAGCCCAACTCGTCCAAGCTGGATACGGAAGCGGACCTGATGACCTCGCGCTCGTTCGCCGGGCGGGTGGTGGACGAACTCAACCTGATCGCCGAGCCCGAGTTCAATACCTATCTCGTCGCGGCCGGTTCGGAGCAGGCGGGGGCGTCCGCAGGCTGGCTGCGCAGCTGGCTGCTGGGTGTCTCGGCCGCCTTCGGGCAGGATGAGCAGGCTGCCGAACCGTTGCCGCCGAGCAGCGTGCAACGGGACAGCGCCATCACCGTCCTTCTTTCCCGGCTCAACACGTCGCGCAGCGGCGAGAGCTCGGTCATGGTGGTGTCGGCGGTGGATGAGCAGCCCGAGCGTGCCGCGTTGATCGCCAATACCACGACCGGGCTCTTCGTGGACTGGTCGCGCGATCAGAAGCGCGAGGAGATGAAGGAGGCGGCCGACTTCCTGCGCCAGCAGGCCGGCGAACTCGCAACCCGCATCGGGCGGATCGAGCAGGAGATCGCCGAATATGGCGGTCGCAACCAGGTATCGAGCGACCCTCGCGACGATCTCCTGCGGCTGGCCATGCAGCAGGCCAACGAGCAGCTGAGCGCGGCGCGAGGAGACTTGACCCAGGCTCGTGCAAGACTTGCCCAGGCGCAGGCCGCGGCTGCGGGCGGCGTGCGTTCGGGCATGGATCAGCTGTTGTCGTCCGATTTCCTTCGCACGCTCCGGACGGAGGAGGCGACAGCGCTCGGGGAACGCGCCGACCTCGCACGGAGCTTCGCGCAGGCTCATCCCCAGATCCAGCGCGCCGACGCCAAGATCGCGAGCGTCCGTGCGCTGATGTCGGAGGAGTTCCAGCGCATCCTTGCAGGGATGGAAGGCGATGTGCGCATCGCGGAAGGGCGCGTCGCCGATTTCGAGCGCGACCTGGAAGCCGCCACCGTCGAACTGCGGCAGCGAAGCCTTGCGGAGATCCGGCTGCGCGAACTCAATCGCGATCTGCTGACCGAACAGAAGCTCTACGACGTGACTGCTTCCCGCCTCGGTAAGCTCGACCCCTTCGCCGCCGTCGCAAAAGCCAATGCACGCGTGGTTTCGGTCGCGGAAGTGCCGACATCCCCCTACTTTCCCAAACCTCGAATGCTGGTCGGCGGTGGCGTCGTCGGCGCCTTGGTCCTCGGCTTCGTGGTGGCCGTCACGCTGGAGAGCCTCGATACGCGGATCCGCGACGGACGCGGGGCCGCCGGCGTCGCGGGCGCACCGTTGCTGGCCTCGATCCCGCGGCTTCGGCGCCGGCTCGGCTCGCGAAAGACCGATCTGTTCCAGGAGATCCAGGACAGCCCGCATGCACTGCCGGCCGAGGCCTTCCGCGCGTTGTTTCGCAGCTGCCGGCGCATGGTGCCGAAGGACAGGCCCCAGTCGGTGCTGCTGACCTCCGCTCTTCCCTCGGAAGGCGCATCCCCGACCGCGGCCGGCCTCGCGGCGGCCGCCGCGCTGCTCGGAGCCCGCACGGTCCTGATCGATCTCGACCCCCGTTGCGCAGATCGTCCGATCTCGCTCTCCCAGGAACCTGTCGGGCCATCCTCGTTTGCAATCGACCGGTTGGAGCGCGGGTTCGACATAGCCGACGGGCTCAAGCCGGTCTCGGCTATCCCCTCGCTGTCGATCCTCGAGATCGCGGAAGGGGATTCTCGTCTCGTCGGTGAAGATGCCCTGGAAACACTTCTCTTCCGGCTTCGGGAAAGCTGCGAGTTCGTGGTGATCGCAGCCCCGCCGGTGCTGTGCCGCGAAACGGCCGTGTGGGCGGGCGCCCACGTGGATACGGTGCTGCTGGTGGCGAGTTGGAACCGGACGAGCGACGAGAAGCTGGCCCAGGCCGGCCAGCGCCTGCGACTGAGCGGGATCGAGCCAAGGGGCCTCGTCATCGATCAGGTGGAGCCGGAAGCGTCGTCCGCCCGCAGGACGCGCCGCCACCGCACGGGCGCCAGATCATAAGGCACCGGGATACCATGCTTTGCCGGACCTGCGTGGTGTGTCGGCAGATTTTGGAGTTCGGCCTGCGAAGGCGGAGGAACCCTCGACCACGTGGTGGGAAACAGGCATCCGTGTATTCCGACACCAGTCGCAACGACCATTTGGACGGTTGCTAGGCCGGAAGCTTGGAGCGGTAGTAATCCAGGCAGACTTGCGCATAAGAGCGCGCTTCCATCTCGGCCAGGAGGCGCTGCCAGGGATAGTCGATCTCGCGAAGCGAAATGTCCCCGCTCGGAAGGTCCATGACCGCATAGCTCGCCCGGCTCAGTTCCTTGCGGTTCTGGCCGAGGCTGCCGCAGTTGACGATCCTCTTCCCCGATCGCCGGACGTCGAACGCATGATGGGTATGGCCGATCAGGTAGTCGCGATCGATCTCGATATCCGTATCGCGGAAGACGCGCTGGCCGTCGATCGTGTGGATGCAGGTGAAGCCGCCGAGATCGGTGCTCAAGGGAAGATCGCGGATCAGGTCGGCTCGCTCGAAGCGCGCGCTGGCGTGCTCGTAGAATTGCCGGACCAAAGGGATCTCATGGGCGACCGGATCGAGACCCAGGAACAATCTCTCGTGATTGCCTTCCAGGAGAATGCTGTTGGGCAACGACACGATCAGTTCCAGGCAATCGTCGCTCCAGGGACCGTAGTTCACGACGTCCCCCAGGCACAGATAGGCGTCCACCTCGCGGGCCGTCGCTGCGACGAAGGCCTCCAGTGCCGGCAGATTGCCGTGGACGTCGCTGAATACGGCTACGCGCATGGAACGGGCTCCTCGGACCTCGCCCGCAGCATGGCCAGCCCATCCACGAGGGACGTGGGAACGTGGCCCCACATGGCCTGCGTCTTCGCCATGGACAGGGCGGGGAAGCTGCGCTGCGGTTCACCGGCGAAGGGCTGCGCTTCGATCGTCACCGCGAAATCGGGAAAGGTTGCTCGTACGGCCCGGGCGAGATCCAGAACGGAATGGGCCTTGCCTGAACCGGCGTTGTAGACGCCAGGCTCCCCGCCGCGGACCGCCGCCTCGATCAGGCGAGCGACATCATCCACATGGACGAAGTCGCATTCGGCCGTTCCCCCGTCGTGTACCGGCAACGGCTTGCCAGCTGAGGCTTGGGCCATGAAGAACCCGACGACGGATCCTCTCTCCATGCCGGGCCCATAACAGGAGCCGACGCGGAAAACGATCGAGGCGAGCCCGTGCCGGCGCCTCAGATGCTCCACGAACAACTCGCCGGTCAGCTTGCTGGCGAGGTAGAACGTCGCCCTCTCCGCGGGGTAGAGCGCAGCCTCCTCCGTGACGGCCACGTCCGACCAGGCATAGGCCTGGCCCGAGGAGCAATGCACGAGGCGTTTGCCCGCGCCCGCACAGCATGTGGCCAGCTGAAGCACCGCCATCGCGTTGGTCTCGAAGCATGCCTGCGCATGGGCCGGGTCGGCGTAGTCTGGTGGCAGAAAGGCGGCGAGGTGGCAGACGACATCCGCGCGCGCCACCGCATCGTCGACCAGCGCCTCGTCGCAAAGGTCGCCGGCAATCGTCCGGATCGTCCCCGGGCCGGGGAAGGAGGGGACAGGACTGCGGTGGACGAGGGCGGTGACGTGATGGCCTTGTGACACCAGCAGGCGGGTCACGCGTCGCCCGAGTGCGCCGGAGGCTCCCGTGAGAAAGACCCGACGCGACGACGTGTCCTCAAAGAAGGATGGCATCGCCGGTGATCTCGCCGGCCTGTGCCATGGCCGCCACCCGAGAGTTGTCGACCGCCATCTCCTTCCAGTAGCGCAGGATGGTCATTTCGCGCGCCTCCGGCTGGGGGGATTCGTCCCGCAGCAGATAGTTGGCGATCATCAGCGGCTCGTTGAAGCCGGCCAGCGATCGGCAGAAGGTCGTGCCGGACGAGCGCGCGTTGAACTCGAAGATGTAGGGGATCCCGTCGCGCAGGCGCAGTTGCGTGTTGCAGGCGCCGTAGGGTTTGAGCGCTTGCATGACGGATGTCACGAAGGCCGAAAGACTGGCGTTCTTCTCGACAAAGGCCTTGTAGGTATCGCCATCGCGCAGAATGCGCCGCATGGTGATCACGCCGAAGCAGCGCCCTTCGAAGTTGACGCTGCCGCAAGTGTACTCGTCGCCTAGGATCTGCTCCTGGACGACATAGTTGTCCGCCGGCAGCGTGTCGGCGAAACGCGAAAGATCCTCCCTCGTCCTGGCGACGAAGACCCCTTGCGAGCGCGATCCGCCCCGGCGTGGCTTGAGCACTGCGGGAAAGGACGCGAAATCGTTGGGGTCATCCGACAGGAGAAGGGTGCGGGGCGTCGGAAAGCCGTTCGCTTCTAGGAACTGCGCGGTCGCCAGCTTGTCGTCGCTGATCTCGACGATCCGCGGTTCGCTGATCGAAACGTGCATGCCGGCTGAGCGGAAACGACCGACGGCGGCCGCAAAGACCGGAAGTTCGGGATCGAGCCCCGGGAAGACAAGCTCCGCACCCTCCTTTCGGGCGATCTCGAGGATCCGATCGACGAAGGCGGGATCGCTTGCGCGCGGAACCCGGTAGGCGCGGTCGACCGCGTAGAGTCCGGTCGCCGTCGCTTCCGCATCGACCCCGACGACGCGATAGGAACTGCCTTGCAGGCTCTTCAGGATGCTTTGGCCGACCCCGCCGCCAACGCCGGTGACGATGATGGTCTTCATGCGATTGAACCTCTTGTCGCGAGAGCATCCAGGGACCCGGCCCCCTGCCGGTTCCAAGGTTCGGGTCGGCACGGGAACCGCGCGGCCGTCCCATCGAGTTGAGCACGACTGCAGACGGAGAAGGGCACGTCTTTCGGTGAACCCGTCACCGCCTGACGGGTCGATCGGCGCAGCAGGCATTGTCCATTTGGATGAGGTAGGCAGCATGCGCCATCAGGCGGTGTGGCGATCGGTGCGGGGAGGGATGGTCGCATCGTCCCACTGCCGGTTGAGGCCGAGGGCCTGCATCAGCCCCGCATTGACCTTGTGGACATCGAACCTCTCTTCGGCGAGCCTGCGCGACCGGGCACCCATTCTGGCCGCAAGCGTTTCATCCCGGAGAAAGGCTTCCATTCGAACGGCCAGCGCCTCGGCATCGCGCGCCGGCACGAGGAAACCGTTCTCGCCTTCGCGTACCGTCTCACGGCATCCCGGCGTATCCGCGGTGATGATGGCGCGTCCTGCCGCCAACGCCTCGAGCGCGCTGCGCGGGATGCCCTCTCGATAGTAGGAGGGGAGCACGAACACCGTCGAGGCCGTCAGATAGGGTCGCACGTCTCGCGTCTCGCCGAGATATTCGACGATCCCCTCTTCCACCCAGCCGTCGAGTTCCGACTTCGCGATGACGAGGGGGCTCGGGTCGAATGGCCCGAGCAGTTGGAAACGCGCGTGGGGAAACGTCCGCTTCAGGACGCGGGCGGCTGCCGCGAACTCGCACACACCCTTGTCGCGCAGGAGGCGCGCCACCAGAAGGAACGTCGGAGGGCCGGCCGGTGGTGGTTGTGTCACGAAGCGATCGAGGTCGACGCCGGAGCCATCGAGCATGACCAGCGGCGTGCCGTCGCCGACCATCGTGTGGCGGCGTATGTCCTGCGCATCCGCATCGTTGTAGGCGAAGGCCGCCTTAACTCCCACGAGGGCCAGGCGGTGCAGCGCGATGCTCAGCCGTCGTATGGCGGTCACGCGCCAGCCGCCGGTGCGACTGCCGAACAGGAAGCCGAAGCCGGTGAACAGCGCAAAACGCTCCGGTACCCCGGCAAGACGTGCGGCGAGGCTGCCGTAGACGATCGGCTTCATCGTGTAGGACAGGACGGTATCGGGAGAAATTCGACGCAGTTCCCGGTAGAGCGCTAGGACGGTTCTCAGGTCGGTCAAGGGGTTGGTCCCCGTGCGCGCCATCGGGATCTGCACGAAGCCGACGCCGATCTCCCGGAGTGTCGCGATGGCGCCGGGATCGTGGTCCGGGGCGAAGGCGACCACCTTGTGTCCGGCCGCGACCATGGCCTTCAGAAGGTCGAGGCGGAAGCAGACCAGCGACCATGTGAGGCTCGCCACGACAACGACGCTCTTTCCCCGGCTATCCGCGCGCGCAACCGCTTGGGGCGCCGTATCCCCGGCGAACGGCAAGTGGGCCTCGACGATCGTCACGACACGGCCCGGGGAACGAGCGCGGGTCGGGAACGGTCGAGCACCCTCTCGTAGAGATCGAGATGGCGTCGGACGTAGAGCGAGAGCGAGAAGCACTCGATGATGCGTTGTCGTGCGCGAGCGCCCAGAGCCCGTCGCTCGTCGGGCGAGAGGCTGAGGAGCTGTGCCAAGCCTGCCGCCAGAGCTTCGCTGTCGGCCGGCTCCACAACGACGCCCGTCGGTCCGACGATCCACCCGCAGTCGCCTACCGCCGTTGTGACGGGCGGCAAGCCCGAGGCCATCGCCTCGCCAAGGGCCAGCGGGCACGCTTCGCCCCAGGCGGAAGACAATGCGTAGATGTCGAGTCCCGGGAGCAGATCGGAAAGGTCGTTGCGGACGCCGAGCGTCGTGATGCGCGCGTCGATGCCCAGTTCGCGCGCGGTGGCCCGCACCGGTCCATCGATGTGCCCGTCGCCGACGAACACACCCTGCACATCGTGCCCCGCGCGAACGAGCCGGGCGATGGCCCGTACGAGACTGGTCTGGTCCTTCATGGGATGGAAACGCGCCACATGGCCGATCAGGAGGCGTTCTGGCGGTACTGCCAATTCCTCGTGCAATCGCGCTCTCGCCTCTGCCGACGGCTTGAACCTGCTGCAATCGGTCCCGTTGGGGATGACGACGCGTCGGCGTGGATCGAAACCCAGCCGCTCGTGATCGTCGGCCGCCACGCGCGAGCAGTAGCAGATGGCGCCGGCGCGGCTCGAAAGCCTTGCCGAAAGGCGCAGAAGCCTGCGCGTGAACGGGCTCTCGTCGCTCAGGCGCGTGATCGTGTGATGAATGCCCCAGATCACGGGCGGGAAGCGCCCGGTCAGGACGGACCCCATCATGGCGGCCAGGTTGCCGTGGTACATCCAGCCATGCAGAAGATCGGGCGCGGCGTCGCTGACGCAGCCGGCCAACCGCGGGACATCGCGCGGTCGCGGTCGTCGCCCCATGTCGATCGACGTGACCCCGATGCCCTGCCGGGTGATCTGCTCGCTGACCGCCCCAGGCGCGAGCAGTGACAGGACCGCCGAAGGAAACGCCTCCCGGTCGACCTGTTCCAGGAAGCGGGCGAGCATCATCTCGGCTCCGCCGACATTCAGTCCCGTGATGGTGTGGAGAACCCTGGAAGCCATGGCGGGAGCTTTCCTGCTCGGGTGGGGCGGCACGGATGCGCACCGAAGGCGGGCACTGACCGCCGCCGAGGATAAGCAAGCCATAGTGGGCATCCAGATAGCCAAAGGGTGCACGCGACGTGACCTTGGCCGTAGGCATGGGCACGGCGTTTCAACCGAAAGTGTAGCTGACCCCCGACGGCCAAGGCGCCCTAGGCTCGTCCCGGGGGAAGCACCCCGCCAGGGGTCGAGCAGAACGCCATGAGAGCCATCCGCACCATCGCCCGCAGCATGTTCCGCGATCCGGAACGTCGCTCCCGCATCGTCGCGACGGCGGGCGCCTTGCTCCTGGTCTCCCAACTGATGGGGCCGGCGCGGGCCGATGCGGACGATACCTACCGCCTCGCACCGGGCGATACCCTGACCTTCGATTTCGTGGACGACGCATTGCCGGCCGAACAGTTACCCGTGTCCAGCGGCGGCGGCGTGAGCATCCCGCTCCTTGGCGATTTTCCCGTCGCAGGCCGCACCGTCACCGAAGCACTGGGCGCCATGCGCACGGCCTTTGTCGAGCGCAAGTTTTTGGTCGATCCGCAGATCTCGCTCTCGGTCGCGAGCTTTCGCCCGATCTACGTGCTCGGCGACGTGAAGGCACCCGGATCCTTCGCCTTTCACCCCCTCCTGAACGTCGAGCAGGCCGTGGCGCTCGCGGGAGGGCAGGCGGTCGGCGGCATCACGGCCGAGGATCGGGTGGTGGCACGGGCCAGACTGCGCGGCGACATCGACGAGATCGAAGTCCAGACCGCGCAGGAAGCGGTGATCGCCGCCCGTCTCACGGTGCAGCTGGCCGGCCGCTCGGACCTCACCGCCGACGACCTGCCCCCCAAGACACGGCCTCTCATCCGCGATGAATTGCTGGGGGCGCTGATGCCCACGGCCCGCAAGATCCTCAGCACCGAGCAGCGCGGCTTCGAGACCCGGCGCGCCCAGCTCACGGAGGCGATCGCCGAGGTCAAAAGCGCGCTCGTCAATCTCGACGAGCTTGCACAGAAGCAGAAGGCGGTGATCGAGTCCGCGCGAGCGGAATCGGAACGCGTCAAGACCCTCAACCGGCGCGGACTGAAGACCCTGACGGAGGTCGCAGGCGGCGAGCGTGATGCCACGTCCCAGGAGTCGCACCTGCTCGAGATCTACAACCAGGCTTCCACCACGCGGCGGGAACTCGGCGAACTCCAGCGTCAGCTCGACGACCTGACCGACAATCGCTCGCGGTTGGCGCTGACCGATCTTCAGGCGCGGACCGCCGAAATCGAGCGACTTCTGGCGTCGCGCTCTTCGATCGAGGAGCAGATCCTGCTTCTCGGCAGTCTGGCGGCCGATGCGGAGCGCCGTGCTGCCACGGTTCAGTTCCAGTACCGGATCCGCCGCCTGGAGGACGATCGAGCCGTGACGCAGGATGCCGCGCTGGACACTCACGTGCTGCCGGGCGACACGGTCCTCGTCTCGATCGCCGACGGCTCGACCTCGATGAGCGCCCTTCCGCTCGCGAGCCGGGCGCTCGAGGGGTTGAGCCAATGACGCCCTCCCTCCGTCGCTCCGCCGGCATGCGCGCCCTGCGGGCCGGTCTGGGGCGCGCCCTTGCGCTCCTGACACTCCTGGCTCTGCTTCCCCTGGCGCTTGTCACCGCGATGCTGGTTTTCGTGACGCTCGGACGGCCACTGCTGTTTCGGCAACGTCGCTCCGGCCTGCATGGGCAGGCCTTCGTTCTCTGGAAGTTCCGAACGATGCGGGAGGCCCGTGACGCCCGCGGCGAACTGCTCCCCGATGCGCTGCGACAGACGGCGCTGACGCGGCTGCTTCGCGCGACACGCCTCGACGAGGTGCCGCAGCTTCTGGCCATCTTCCGCGGTCAGATGGCGCTGGTGGGCCCGCGTCCATTGCTGCCCGAGACGATCGCCGGGTTCGGGGCGCTCGGTGCCATCCGATCGAGCGTGCTGCCGGGCCTGACGGGATGGGCACAGGTCAACGGCAACACCTGTCTCTCGGATCGCGAGAAGCTCGCCCTCGATCTCTGGTACGTCGAAAACCGCTCCTTCGCCCTCGATTGCCGCATCCTGGCTCTCACCGTGTTGGTGATCCTCACGGGCGAGCGGCGAAATCTCGGCAATCTCGAAAAGGCACGGCCGATCCTGCTGGACCTCGAAGCGACGACTGCCGCGAGCGTCCGGCCATGAACGAGAGGTTTCTGGGTCGCTGCCTCGTGATCGCGCCTCACCCGGACGACGAGGTGCTGGGTTGCGGCGGGACCATGGCGCGCGCCGCCGCAGTCGGCTGCGAGGTACACGTTGCCGTGGTCACGCGCGGACAGGCCCCGGCCTTCAGCGAAGACCTGATCAACACGGTGCGGGCCGAGGCTCGCGCAGCTCACGCTCATCTCGGCGTCCTGGAAACGCACTGGCTCGAGCTTCCCGCGGCCCAGCTCGCCGAAACCCCGCATGCCCGCCTGAACGCAGCGCTCGCCGACCTCGTGCGCAAGGTGCGACCCGACACCCTGCTGATCCCCTTCGTGGGCGACATGCACCTCGACCACCAGCTGATCTTCCTGTCTTCGCTGGTCGCGTCACGGCCGCATCAGGCCGAATACCCCCGGCGGATCCTCGCCTACGAGACCGTGTCCGAGACCAACTGGAACGCACCCTATGTGACGGCAGGCTTCGTGCCGAACGTCTTCATCGGGATCGAGGAGACGTTGGAGCGCAAGCTGGAGGCCGCGGCCCTGTTCCGGTCGCAGGTGCGCCCGTTCCCGCATGAGCGCTCGCTGGAGACCCTCCGCGCCCTCGCCGTCGTCCGCGGCACCGCCATGCACCTGGCCGCCGCCGAAGCCTTTGTTCTCATCCGGGACGTGATGTGACGTTCCCCATCCACCGAGGAGTGTGCCGCCATGAAACGCTGGCCGATCTATGACGAGGAGCAGATTTCCGACGTGGTCGAGGTGCTGCGGTCGGCGAAGGTGAACGCGTGGACGGGCGACCATGTCGCCCGCTTCGAGGAGGCCTATGCGAAGCATCTGGGTCGTCGCCATGCGGTCGCGGTCGCCAACGGCACCGTGGCGCTCGACCTCGCCTTGCGCGTTCTGGGAATCGGTTCGGGCGACGAGGTCATCGTCACGCCGCGCAGCTTCGTGGCGTCGGCGGCCTGCGTGCCGTTCGCCGGGGCGACACCGGTCTTTGCCGACGTCGACCCCGTTTCGGGCAACCTGACCGCCGAAACCATCGCTCGCCGCATCACCCCACGCACCAAGGCGGTCATCCTCGTGCATCTGGCGGGCTGGCCCTGCGACATGGAGCCGATCATGCGGCTCGCCCGGCGGCGAGGTCTCAAGGTCATCGAGGACTGCGCGCAGGCGCACGGGGCGCGCTACGACGGGCGACCCGTCGGCTCGTTCGGCGATATCGCGGCCTTCTCCTTCTGCCAGGACAAGATCATCACGACCGGCGGGGAGGGAGGGCTGATCGCGACGGACGACGACGCCCTCTGGGAGGCGGCCTGGAGCCTGAAGGACCATGGCAAGTCCTATGCGCTGGCGCATCAGGGCATCGGAGCACCCGGCTTTCGCTGGCTGCATCAGTCAATCGGCACCAACTGGCGCATGATGTCGATCCAGGCGGTTCTGGGACTGCGGCAGCTCGAGCGTCTGGAGGACTGGCGGCTCGAGCGGGAGCGCAACGCGCGGATCTGGATGAACGGACTGCGCGACCTCGCGCTGGTCTCCATCCCCGAACTCTCGTCGCGGCATACTCACGCCTGGTATCGTCTCTACGCCCACTTGGATCCGTCGCGTCTCGCCGAGGGCTGGACGCGGAACTTGCTGGTCGCGGCCATCGCCAAGGCGGGCGTGCCGTGCTTTTCCGGCAGCTGTTCGGAAATCTACCTCGAGGAAGCGTTTGCCTCCGCCCATCTTGGCCCGGCCAAGCGGCTGCCCATGGCTCGTCGCCTCGGCGAGCGGAGCCTGGCGTTCCTGGTCGACCCGTCCTGGAGCGCGCAGGAGACGAGCGAGGCCGTGGCGACCGCGCGCGACGTCCTCCTCGGCGCCACCCGCGAGATCGCCCTGACGCGTCCCGTCTCCGAGCTCCGCGACCTGTCGCAGATCAAGCCTGTCCGCATCCCGGACGCCGTGTTGGCGCAGGTCGCCCTGCGTCCGTCCATGCAGCGGGATCGGGCGAGTTGACGGTCTTCCGGGAGCTTCAGGACGCGGAACGGGTCGGACGAAAGTCCGGCCCGTTCCGCGTTTCGATGAAGGGGTCGCGACAACGAGGGCGGCCGATCAGATGGCGCGGCACCCCTCAGGATGTTCCGACGGCAGGCGGCGCGATGTCGCGCCGCTCTCGGCTCAGGCGAAGAGTTGCCAGCGTTTTGGCATCACGGTGATGGGTGTTCCGGCCTCGCTCGGGGCGTGGGCGGGCAGTTCGACCTCGATCCGGCGTGCGGGGTCGGCGAGGTTGAACTCGGCCATGCGCGCCCCGCCGACGCGCCGCGTCAGCGCGATCTGGCCGGACAGGCCGCGCGCGCTCGGCGCCAGCACCTCGAAGTCGTGCGGGCGCACGAACATGCGCCAGGACCCGTCGCGCGCGTCGGTGCGCCCGAGCGGCACGCCGCCAAACGCGATCTCGCCGCCGCGCACCTCGACCGGCAGCTCGTTCGACTGGCCGATGAAGGAGAAGACGAACGGGCTCTGCGGCCGGTCGTAGATGTCGTCGGCCGAGCCCACCTGCTCGATCCGGCCCTGGCTCATGACGACGACCCGGTCGGCGAGCTCCACCGCCTCGTCCTGGTCGTGGGTGACGAAGACCGTGGTGTGGCCGGTGCGCTCGTGCAACTCGCGCAGCCAGCGCCGCAGGTCCTTGCGCACCTTGGCGTCGAGCGCGCCGAAGGGCTCGTCGAGAAGCAGCACCTTCGGCTCGATCGCCAGCGCCCGGGCGAGCGCCACGCGCTGGCGCTGGCCGCCCGACAGCTGCATCGGGTAGCGCTTGGCCACGTCGGGCAGCTGGATGAGGTCGAGAAGCTCCTGCACCCGGCGCCGGATCTCCGCGCTCGAAGGCCGCGAGGCGCGCTCGCGCACCGACAGGCCGAAGCCGATGTTGTCGGCCACCGTCATGTGCTTGAACAGGGCGTAGTGCTGGAACACGAAGCCGACGTTGCGCTCCTGCACGCTCTTGGTCGAGGCGTCCTCGTCGCCGAAGAGGATCCGGCCCGCGGTCGGGAACTCGAGCCCCGCGATGAGGCGCAGAAGCGTCGTCTTGCCGGAGCCCGACGGCCCGAGCAGCGCGATCAGCTCGCCCGAGCGGATGTCGAGCGAGACGTCGTGGAGCGCGGGATAGCGGTCGAATTCCTTGCGGATGTTGCGCACGCCGATCTTCATCAGTGGGAACCCGTCATGTCAG
The DNA here is from genome assembly GCF_047943035.1 of Aureimonas phyllosphaerae. NCBI lineage: Bacteria > Pseudomonadati > Pseudomonadota > Alphaproteobacteria > Hyphomicrobiales > Aurantimonadaceae > Aureimonas > Aureimonas phyllosphaerae. Next base: position 1,337,791 of record NZ_CP181348.1, read on the forward strand.
TGGCCGCCGCGGCTGGCCTTGATGTCGCCGGCATAGCGCCATTCGAGGAAGGTCTTGAGGCAGAGCGTGACGAGCGCCAGCATGGCAAGCAGCGTCGCCACGGCGAAGGCCGCCGAGAAGGCGTACTCGTTGTAGAGGATCTCGACATGGAGCGGCATCGTGTTGGTCTCGCCCCGGATCTTGCCGGAGATCACCGCCACCGCCCCGAACTCGCCCATGGCGCGCGCGTTGCAAAGGAGCACGCCGTAGAGGAGTGCCCACTTCACGTTCGGCAGCGTCACGCGCCGGAAGGTCTGCCAGCCGCCGGCGCCCAGCGAGATCGCCGCCTCCTCGTCGCCCGTGCCCTGTTCCTGCATCAGCGGGATCAGCTCGCGCGCCACGAAGGGGAGCGTGACGAACACGGTGGCGAGCACGATGCCCGGCAGCGCGAAGACGATCGGAATGCCGGTCGCCTGCACCATCCAGTGGAAGTAGCCCTGCGCGCCGAACAGGAGCACGAAGACGAGGCCCGCGATCACCGGCGAGACCGAGAAGGGCAGGTCGATCAAGGTGGTCAGCAGCGTCTTGCCGCGGAACTCGAACTTGGCGATCGCCCAGGCGGCGCACAGGCCGAAGACGAGGTTCACCGGCACCGCGATCGCCGCGACGGTCAGCGTCAGCCGGATCGCGGCGAGCGCGTCCGGGTCGGTGACGGCCTGCCGGAAGGCGCTAACGCCCCCGCGCAGCGCCTCGACGAACACGGCGACGAGCGGCAGGAAGAGGACCAGCGCCAGGAACAGCATGGCCACCGCGATCAGCGTCCACTTCACCGCCGGGCTCTCGTCGGTCGGCGAGGGTCGGCGCGGGCGCAGGGCTTCCACGCCGGGCGCGGCCGCAAGGGTCGTATCAAGCGCCAAGGCCATACCTCCGGCGGCTCCAGGTCTGGATGACGTTGATCGCAAGCAGGATCGCAAAGGAGATGACCAGCATCAGCGCGGCGACCGCGGTCGCGCCGGCATAGTTGAACTCCTCCAGCCGGATCACGATCAGAAGCGGCGCGATCTCCGACACGTAGGGGATGTTGCCGGCGATGAAGATCACCGAGCCGTATTCGCCGATGGAGCGCGCGAGCGCGAGCGCAAAGCCGGTGAGGAGCGCCGGCGTGACCGTCGGCAGCACGACGCGGAACACGGTCTGGAGGCGGCCCGCGCCGAGCGTCGCGGCGGCCTGCTCGAGCTCCCCGTCCATCTCCTCCAGCACCGGCTGCACGGTGCGCACGACGAAGGGCAGCGACACGAAGGTCAGCGCCACGATGACGCCGAGCGGCGAATAGGCGATGCGAAGGCCCCCCTCGCCGAACAGCGGCGCGAAGAGGCCGCCCGGCGCGAACAGCCGCCCGACCCAGCCGTTCGGCGCGTAGAGCGAGGTCAGCGCGATGCCGGCGACGGCGGTCGGCAGCGCGAAGGGCAGGTCGATCGCCGCGTCCACCAATCGCTTGCCGGGGAAGCGGTAGCGCACGAGCACCCAGGCGAGCAGCAGACCGAACACGGCGTTGACGACGGCCGAGACCAGCGAGGCGCCGAACGACAGGGTCAGCGCCGAGACGACGCGCCGGTCGCCGGCCAGCGCCAGGAAGTCGGAAAGCCCGAGCCCCGCCGCACGCACCGCCAAGGCCGACAACGGCAGAAGCACGATCAGGCTGAGATAGGCCAGCGTCACACCCAGCGACAGGCCAAAGCCCGGTACGACACTCGGTTGGCGGAAATGAAAGGCCGGGCGGGCCGATACGGCTTGCCGTATCGTAGGTGCCTCGGCAACCGATCCCGGAGGTCGAACCAACCCGGCGTCGACAGCGGATCGCTCGGCATGAAGGAAAAGACGATCCGAGTGCATGCGCCCCGCCCTCGAGAACTCGGAGAAATGAAGTATTCGCCTGGTCTGCGATAGGAAAGATGCTCTCGTGCTAAAGCACGAGCCATGCGATCAGCAGCGTGATCCAGAGGATGGCCGATAGCGCAAGGCCGACGAAAAGCCCGACCGCCGGCTGGAGCTCCTCGGGGCTCGAGACGTCTTCGTGTCGCGGAGAATTTCCAATGACAAGGGGCGTCGTATGGCTGACCATGCTCGATCCTTTCCAAGAGAAATCACTCCCGCGACTATAGCGACAATCGTTCGGCTCGCAGCACCGCCTTTAGGCGGTGGTGGGCGGCGCCGGAATCTCATCAGGTCGTCAGGTCGCAGGTTCACGCAGCGTGCCGACGGATATCCACCCTCCTCATGACATCAGGATCACGAGAACGGGCGAGGTCGCAGCTTCCCGGACCCATGGCCACATCGCGCAAGCCGTGCCCCGAAGCCCTCGTTGCAGCCAGTTGGACGAGTGGGCGGATCGCTCCGTGGCGTGGAGGGGCGGGCGAGAGGGCGTAGCCGACGGCTTCCACCACACGCCGTCCAGGGCACCTCGCCCTGTAGGCAGCCGGCGCATTCCGAAGGGCGAGGATCGCGAACCTACCGGCTGCGAGGCTGGGCAACGAAGGGCGAGACGGCGACAGAAGCCGGTCGGCCAGCGATGCCGCTCCAGCGGTTTGATGGTTTTCGGGCGGCGCGGCTCGCCGCCCGAACAACTGACGTCTCCAGTGTTCAGACCACGTCGGCGCCGCTGAACCCACCAAGCGTGTTGAGGCCCTTGAGGAGCACGGACTGGTCGGCCACGCCATCGGCATTGCTGTCCCAGAACAGCCAGCCGTTGGATGCCGCTGCGATGAACACCACGCTCTTGCCACCGCCCATGGCGGCCTGCGCCGCGGTGACGGCATCGGCGAAAACGTCCGTCGTGATCGCAGCCTCCGCATAGGCCAGCGGGCTGAGCACTCCGTTGACGACGCCAAGGTCGATCACGTCGAAACCGGTGACGAAGTCGAGGATCGTGTCGTTGGTCGTTGCATTCATGGACGTCTCGCCAAGGCCGAAGGCGAAGGTGTCCGCTTCGGCTCCGCCCGACAGGGTGTCGGTTCCTGTCCCGCCAACCACCGTATCCTGGCCCGACTGACCCGACAGCCTGTCGTTCTGGCTGTCGCCCTGGATGAGGTCGTCACCATCCCCGCCGGCAAGGTCGTCGCTTCCCGTGCCTCCGATGAGCGTGTCCTGCCCCCCGCCCGCGTTCAGGAGGTCGCCCCCGTCGCCGCCTTCCAGGCGGTCGTCGCCCTTGCCGCCGTTCAGCGTGTCGTTGCCCGATCCGCCACGCAGGATGTTGGCGGCGCTGTTCCCGTTCATCAGGTTGGATAGCGTATTGCCGGTCCCGTCGATCGCTCCGCTACCGGTCAACGTCAGGTTCTCGACATTGTCCGCGAGCACGTAGCTCACGCCGGCGTTCACGAGATCGGTCCCCTCGTTTGCGAGTTCCACGACCTGATCGTCGTTGGTCGCCACGCCGTCGTCCGTGAAGACGTCGACGTAGAAGACGTCGTTGCCCGTGCCGCCATACATGGCATCCGCGCCCGCGCCGCCATCGATCGTGTCGTTGCCGGCCAATCCGTAGATCGTATCGCCGTAGATCGTAGGCTGCAGCGCCACGTTGATGGCCGTTGGCCCGATCGTGTTGTTGCCGCTGCTGCCCGTGATCGTGCGCCCTGTCTCGTTCACGTCGGTGATCCGGACCGACAAGGTCTGCTCATCGAACAGCTGTCCGTCCGTCGCCTGCACCGTGACGGAATAGATGTTGTCGCGGTCGGTATCGAGCGGCATCTCGAAGTCCGGCGCGGTACGGAACGACAGGGCGCCGGAAATGCTGTCGATCACGAAGAGGCTCGCGTCGCTTCCTCCCGAGATCGCGTAGGTGGGGATGGTGCCGTTAGGGTCGCTCGCCGTCACCGTGACGACGGCGGTGAGGTTCTCCGCCAAGGTCAGGGAAGCATTCGCTCCCCCGCCACTCGACGTGATGACCGGCGGATCGCTGTCCGCCTTGTCGATCACGGAGACCGACAGAGCCTGCGCATCGATCCCGCCATACCCGTCGTTCGCCGAGACGACCACGTCATAGACGTTGTTCGCGCCGCTATCGCGCGGCATCTCGAAATCTGGTGCCTCGATGAAGCTGAGGGCACCCGTCAGCCGGTCGATCTGGAACAGGGCGGCGTCCGCGCCACCCGAAATGCGGAAGGAGAGGGTCTGGTTGGGATCGGGATCGGTGGCGGCCACCGTCGTCACGACGACGGTGTTCTCCTCGATGGCAAGGTTCGCTGTGTCGCCACCGCCGTCGGAGGTGATAACCGGAGGCGCATTGGTGGCGCCGATCGAAAGGGTCGTATCGATAAACTCGAGAAACTCGACATTGAGGACAAGGTCGGTCCCGTCCGGCGAGCCGCCCCGAAGGTCCGTCACGAGATAGCCGCCGTTGATCGCTCCCTGGATGTCGTAATCCGAGCGCTGCCCGGAGAACACCACCGTATCGACGTTCGCGCCGCCATCCAGCGTGTCGTTTCCGGATCCCGTGATCAGCCGATCGTCGTCGAGGCCGGCCGCCAGAAAATCGTTGCCGCCTCCACCGTCCAGGAGGTCGCTTCCGCTTCCCCCCGCCAGTTCGTCGTCTCCGCCGCCGCCGTACAACTGATCGTTGCCGGAGCCGCCGTCGAGCTTGTCGTTGCCGCCGAGGCCCGCTTCGTCACCATAAAGCGTGTCGTTGCCGGCTTCGCCCAGGAGGTTGTCGCCGCCGAGCCCACCGTAGAGCACGTCGTCGTCGTCCCCACCCTCGAGCCGGTCCGTGCGCGCGCCGCCAAAGAGCGTGTCGTTGCCCGCGCTGCCCCGCAGCGTGTCATCGCCGGCGATGTTGTTGAAGCCGAAGTCGTCGCCGTAGAGGAGGTCGTTTCCCTGACCGCCCGTGAGAAGATCCGCGCCACGGCCGCCGATCAGAAGATCGTTGCCGGTATCCCCGTTGATGGTGTCCTTGCCGGCACCTCCGATGATGGTGTCCTGACCGGTGTCGCCGTTGATCAGAATGGATCGCTCGTAGTCGAAGCCGCTGGGCCGCGCGCTGAAGTCAGCCAGATCGTCGCCACCGCCCAGCGAGAACTGCTCGACGGAATCGAAGCCGCCGAAGCCATCCTTCAGGCTCGCGTCGTTGTAGACGATGAAGTCGTTGAGGTTCGAACCGTAGAGCGTGTCGGATTTGTCGTAACCGAGGAAGACGTCCGTCGAGTACTGGATGTTCAAGGCGGTCAGCGTGAATGTCGTCGTCGCGCTCGTCCTGAGGCCCGTCTGCCAGTCCAGCCGAGCCAGCACGCCGTCGGCCAAGGCGTCATCCAGACTGCTCGATCTGGTGAAGGCGAAGAAGCTGTCCTGAAGTGCAGTTCCCGAGATGACCGCGCTTCCCAACGAATTGAACGGCATGCCCCACCCCCGATGAAAACCTTCCGAAACTGACGTCGCGATCTCTCGAATTTTTCGGACGGCATCACATTGCTGAAGGCCGCGGCAGGCTGCCAAGAAGTCCTAATGGATAGGGGGCGCCACCATTCGACTTACGAAGCGACGAAACCAGGAGCGTTCGATGCTTCGTTCCGCCGACAGCGCACCAGGGACTTGTGCATCCAGATCAGTCAGACCCAGTTCCTTCACTTGGTAGGAACTGGAACTTGCCGGATGGGGAGACGGACGGGCATCGAGGAAGGGGAGCGCCTGCACGTCGATGGTAACCTGACGCAAGCTGGCAAGTTGCTCCCTTAGAACGGCCGCAGGTGGAGCCGATACGGGCCTGATCAAAGCCACCGGTCGCCGTTCGGCTGTCGTCGTGCTCCCTTGCGGTGAATGCCTCTTCGATCGTCTCGTGACGCCTGCCGTCGGTCTCCAACAAAGCCGCAGCATCGACCTGCAAGCGGCCTACGGACGAGAGCAGCGGCCATGATCGGCTTCGTGAGCGAGGGACTGTCTGACAGCGAAGATACCCGGTTTGGCACCCCCGCTCTCAATCGCAACCGGATCGAATGAACCGCTCGACGGCGAACGAGCCTCGACCCTGACCCGACGCAGGATTGGTGAGGAGAACGATCGTCGGTTCGCCGGTTGGGAGCGTCTCGCGCACGGCGATCAGCGTCTGCCGACCGATCTGAGCCTTCACCTTGGGCATCCTGTCGCGAAGGGTCTGGAGAGGGTTGAAGTCCATGGCATCCGCCCCGTCCACACGCGTCGCCCATACCCACCGGCCACCGAGACGAAATCCGAGAGGGGCAAAGCGGTCGGGGTCCAACGAGACGATACGCGAAGCCAGGACGCGTTGAACGTCCGGTCGCAGGCAAGCCATATGGATGTGAAGGCGATCCTGGGATCGCTCGAATTCGGAATTGATCCCGAGCGCAAAGCCGTTCGGGGGATCGACCGTGGCGTTCCCCGGCGATAGCAGCCAATGACGTTCGCGCCAGGCATCGGCAAAGAAGTTCGGTGCGTTCGCCGCAATCAATTGCGGATCTTCGATGCCGCTGATGCTGGCCAAGGCAGTCAAGATCGTCCTTTGTCGCGTGCCTGGCTCCCGCAGGATCGCATATCCATCGTCATCCGTTCTGCCGGCATCGACAGCGAGGCAGGGCAGGGGTGATGACAGGAGAGACGCGTTCGCACGACAGGCTGCCACGACCACCCCGAGTGCCGAACGGCTGACGGGCTCGAAGCCAATCGACCACAGGCATAGGGCGACGAAGCCCATTATCAGAATGACCCGACGGCGCACTGGATCTCGCTTGGTGAAGGCGGTGGCTTGCCCCCGGTAGGTGGCTCGAAGCGAAATCTAATGCATGGCGGGCTTGTCGGCGATGACTGGGGTCGCCGGCGAAGCGGATCGTCGCCACGCCGATCCGCATGTACTCGGCAGAGGACAGCACCGTTGGCATGTAGCACCACCGACCACTCGCCCGATTGGCCGTGGGCAGAGCGGGCCGCGTCACCGTCGAGGCGACGGTCGTCGCGTCCGTCGTGTGGAACCGCAACGGCTCTGACCCGACCTTTGCGAGGCGCCGCGACTTGGACACCAAGAGCGATCGCGGCCCTTCGGCAAGCCAGCCAGCGGTTGCCGAATTGTCGCCTTCCCGGAATGGTGTTCGAGGGGCGCGTCCAAATCGGCCTGCCTCACAGGCGCCGGTTCAGCCAGGGTCTCGCCGATCCGCACCATCGTCATCCCGAGGTCCCGCGCTTCCAGCATCCCGATCAACGCCGCGGGCGCACGTTCCAGACCATCGACGATGTTCCCGTCGATATGGCCGTCGCCCTTAAACCTGCGCCATGCCGCCGTCGACCGGCAGTTCGGCACCCGTGACGAAGCTTGCGTCGTCGCTGGCGAGGAACAGGGCGGCGGCGGCGACTTCATCCGGCCGCCCCATCCGCCCGAGCGGGATCAGCGCTGACAGCGACGCCCGTATCTCCTCCGACGTCGCGGCGAACATGGCCGTATCGGTCGGGCCGGGGCTGACGACGTTGACGCGTATGCCGCGCGGCGCCAGCTCGTTGGCGAAGGTCCGAGCGAACGACCGCACGGCGGCCTTGCTGGCACCGTAGGCACCGTAGCCCCTCGTGCCGATCTCGCCCGCGATGGAGCCGACGAGCACGATCGAGCCGCCCTCGCCCATGTGTCGTGCGCCCTCCTTCACCGAGAAGACGAGCGATCGGACATTGAGGCCGAAGGTCCGGTCGAAATGCTCCTCGCTGATGTCGTCGAGCGGTGCAAACTCGGACAAACCCGCATTGACAACGAGGATGTCGATCCGTCCGGCAGTGGCGACGACGCGGCCGATCGCCGCCCCGATATCGGCGATCCGCGAGGCGTCGGCGGTGATGGCGTGGACGGCCTTGCCAGCTGCCGGCACGCCGGCGTCCCTGGGGTGAGCGGACCGGCTGGTGGCGTAAACCTCGGCGCCTTCCGCCAGCAGACGGTGCGCGATCGCGCCGCCGATGCCTCCCGACCCGCCGATGACGAGGGCGATCTTCCGTTCGAGCTTGGTCATGTCGCATCCATCCAGACAATGATGGAGCGTTTGATATAAGATCTATATCTACGGTCAATTACGCACTATGTATAGCGCAGATATCAAAGGGTATACCGATGCCGCAGACGACGACAGCCTCGCGGCGACCCGCGAAGCGCCAGCATGCCGCCTCCGGCGACCCGGTGCAGGAGGCCCTGATCGATGCCCGCGCGACGCGTCCGATCCTCGAACACATCGCCAACAAGTGGTCCGTGCTGATCCTGACGGTTCTTTGCACGCGCCCCTCGCGCTTCAACGAGATCATGCGCCGGCTCGATGGGATCACGCACAAGGCTCTGGCTGATGCCCTGAAGCGGCTGGAGCGCAACGGGCTCATCAAACGCACCATCCTTCCGACCGCGCCGATCGGCGTGGAGTACACGATCACGCCGCTCGGCCAGTCCCTCCAGCAACCCTTCGAGGCGCTGTATGCCTGGGCTCTCGCGCACGGCCCGGAGCTGGAGCGGGCACAGGCAAGGTTCGACGCCCGCTCCGGCACCCCGTCGGAAGACGGCACCGCTTGAAAGCGGGCCTGCCGCTGACCTCGCCCGTGTTTCGAACCGGTCATGCCGCAGGGCTTTGCGCTGGGCGAAGAAGGGGGAGCAGGCCGATCCGGTCGAGGAACTGCTCGCGCACCCGATCCGTCACGGCGAAGGTGACGACCGCTCCATCGCTGGCGGGATCGACGTGGATTTGCAGCGGACGCCATCCCGGCGGCCGTGACACGACATCGGCGACCGCCCGCCCGATCGCGGCGGGATCGGCCCGGTCGGGAACCGTTCCGGCAAGCGCCTCGCAAACCTGATCCGCAAATCCGTCCGGATAGGCGCGCTCATAGGCTTGCGCCACGTCCCCGTCGTCGGGCGAACCGGCATGGGCGAAATCGTTCGTGCCCGACGTGAAGGCGCCCGGCACGATGATCGACGAGTTGACGCGGACGGGGCGAGCCGCTGGGCCGTGAACGCCTCGCTTGGGCCGGAAATCCTGTGGCCGGCGTTGCGGATGAGCATGTCGATCCGCCCAGGTTCCCTGGCGATCCGCTCGACGGCGGTGTGGATCGAGTGGTCATCCTGTCGATCCAGCTCGATCGTGCGCAAATCGACGGCGCCGTTTGGCGAGGAGGCGGCAGTCTCTTTGACCTTCCTCCCGTTCGGCGTGCGATCGAGGCCAATCGACGCGTCTTTGACGGGAAGCCGGACCAGAGGTCCTTGCAGGGCGAGCATCGGAAGGCGGAGCCTGCGCCTCTTGCAACCTCGCAGGCAGCCGGACCGCCGTGAGAGAACCCGTCGGCGCCGTCCGGGCATGGCACGACGGGTCCGAATGGTGCAGGACTTCGAAATGCACGACGACGACATCCACCCCGCGGCGGCGACCGCTCCCGGCTATCTCGCCAACCACGCTGCCCGCGCCTTCAATCGCGTGGTGGATGCGACCCTGAAGCCGCACGGTCTGACGATGGCGCTGATCGGTCCGCTCCTGCTCCTCAACTGGAAGGGACCTCTCCTCCAGCGCGACATCGTCCGATGGTCGGCGACGCGGCAACCGGCCATGGTGGCGCTCCTCGACAAGCTGGAGACGATGGCACTGATCCGCCGCGCGCCGTCGCCGAGCGACCGGCGGGCGGCCTTCGTCGAACTCACCGACGCCGGCCGCGACGCCGCGCGGATCGGGAGCGACGCTTTGATCGCCGGTAACGCCAGAGGGCTCGAGGGCTTCTCGAGCGAGGAAGCCGGGCAGCTCGTCGTTCTCCTCCAGAGGTTGGTCGTCAACCTTGACCGCCCGTGACCGAGATATACATCAGTCATGATGTATTTGACCGTTGAGGGCCCAGGCCATGTCCCTGCGTATTCTCGTCTCCGGTGCCAGCGTCGCCGGCAACACGGCAGCCTGGTGGCTTGGCCGTCTCGGTCATGACGTCACGGTAATCGAGCGCGCGGCCGAGTTCCGCGACGGAGGGCAGAATATCGACGTGCGCGGCATCGGACGCGAGGTCCTGCGCCGCATGGGGCTCGAAGAGGCTGCGCTCGAACGGGGCACCGGCGAGGAGGGTACGACCTGGATCGACGAGGACGGCGAGGTCGTCGCCCGATTTGCCACCGACGAGATCGACGGCGATGGACCCACGGCCGAGATGGAGATCCTGCGCGGCGACCTGGCGCGCCTCCTGTATGAGCCGGCGCGGGAATACGCCACCTATCGTTTCGGCGAGGCGATCGAGCGGATCGCCGACGACGGCGAGCGGGCCCGCGTCACCTTTGTCGGCGGCGCGACCGAGAGTTTCGATCTGGTCGTCGTGGCGGAGGGCGTCGGGTCGCGAACGCGCGAGAGGTTGTTTCCCGGCGAAAATGACCCGCGCTGGATGGACCTGACCATCGCCTACTTCACCATTCCCCGCGCGCCGGACGACAACCGGATGTGGCGCTGGTACAACGCGACGGGCGGACGGAGCATCTCGCTGCGGCCGGACCGACACGGAACGACGCGGGCCAGCCTCACCATCCAGCAGCCGCCGGGCGGCGAGCATGAATGGGACGTGGAACGCCAGAAGGCCTACATGCGCGAGCGCTTCACGGATGCCGGATGGCAGGCGGACCGTGTGCTGGCCGGCATGCACGATACGCAGGACTTCTATTTCGACGTCCTCCGGCAGGTGCGTCTGAAGCGCTGGTCCAGTGGCCGCGTCGTCCTGACCGGTGACGCCGCCTGGTGCGCAACGCCGCTCGCCGGAATCGGAGCGACGCTCGCAGTGACCGGCGCCTACGTGCTGGCGAGCGAGGTTCATCGCGGCAGTGACGTGACCGCCGCCCTCGCGGCCTACGAGGCGGCGATGCGGCCCATGGTCGAGGACGGGCAGGGCGTTCCGAAGATCGCGCCGAGAATGATGCATCCGCGCAGCCGGCTTGGCATTCACCTCCTGCATGGCGCGCTCGGCCTCGCAAGCCGGCCGACGGTGCGTAATCTCGCAGCCAAAGTCTTCGCGTCCGAACCGAAGGCGCCCGATCTGTCGGCCTATCCCGTCGCTGCCGATCCGTGACCCCGCAAGGACTGGACCCTTACCCTCTTTGAACGGCACCTTCGAACCCTGGAGGAACTCAAAGCGGGCGTTGTTCGGTCTGATCCGCTGAACCGCTGCGGGTCACATAAGTTCTGAACGCCTCGACCAGATGTTCGAACACGACCGCGATACGCGGCGTGCGCCTCAGGTCGATATGCGTCACGATCCAGGTGTCGATGGCATGGACCAGCCGATCGGGCAGCACGGCGACGAGATTGGTGTCGGCGTATCCGATCGGGGCCTGCAGAACGCCGATACCCAGCCCCGCTCGGATCGCCGCCGCCTGCGCCGCATGGCTGTCCGTGCGGATCGCAAACCTTGGATGCGGCAGGGACGGCAGCAGCGCTTCCGCGATCGCCAAGTCGCTCGGAGCTCGGTCGGGGCCGATCAGGGCATGATCGGCGAAGTCCTCGACCGTCTGCGGCAAGCCGTTCCGTCCGACATAATCGCGATGGGCGAAGAAGTGCAACGGGACTGCGCCGACATGCTGGGCAAGCAACGCGTCTTGGCGCGGCGGATGCATGCGGACGGCGATGTCGGCCTCCTGATCGAGCAGGTCGGCGGGAAGGTTGCTGAGCGTCATCTCGATCGCCAGGGCGGGAAAGCGCTCGCGAAGCGGCACCAGCATGGCGGGCAGCACTTCAATGCCGACGAATTCCGAGACGGAGACGCGCACGGTGCCGCCGATGCCATCTCGAGGCGCTGCGGCGGCGCGCGCGAAGGCTTCGGATGCCGAGGCCATCGTGCGCGCATAGGAACCGAGCGTCACGGCCTGCTCGGTCGGCACCAGCCCGTTGGGCGAGCGGGTGAAGAGCGCAAGGCCCAATCGCGCCTCGAGGGTCTCGATCCGCCGTCGGACGGTGGGTTGGGCGAGCGCCAGTCTGCGCGCCGCGCCGGAGAGGCTGCCACTCTCCAGTACCGCGAGAAAGGTTCGTTGATCCTCCCACTCGATCCCTCTGCTCATCAAAACATGATGAGCCATGGGCAAGAGATTGGCAATTCCTGGCAGGCTCATCGAGCGGCATGGTGTGCGCATTCACATGGGCATCGGAGAGACCCCAATGAGCGACAGGACAGCCTTGGTACTGGGGGCAACCGGCGGCGTGGGTGGTGCGATCGCGGCCACCCTGGCCAGCCGCGGATGGACCGTACGCGGGCTCGCGCGCGATCCAGGGAAGGCGTCGGCAGGCTGGCCGTCTCATCGCAGGCCGATCGACTGGGTGGGCGGCGATGCCATGAGCCGCGGCGATGTCGTGAAGGCCGCGCAGGGTGCGGCCGCCATTGTGCATGCCGTCAATCCGCCGGGCTATCGAAACTGGAAAACGCTCGTGCTGCCGATGATCGACAACAGCATCGCCGCGGCTCGCGCCGCCGGCGGCGCCCGGATCGTACTGCCGGGGACGATCTACAACTTCGATCCGGCGACGACCCCGGTGATCGACGCGCAGAGCCCACAGCGACCGCGCACTCGCAAGGGTCGGGTCCGTGTCGAACTCGAACAGCGAATGGAGGATGCGGCGACCGGCGGGGTCCCGGGTCTGGTGGTCCGGGCCGGCGATTTTTTCGGCGCCGATGCGCGGTCGAGTTGGTTCGGGCAGGTCATGGCGAAATCCGACGGTCCGCTTCGACGGATCATCGATCCAGTCAGGCCGGGGATCGGGCACGCCTGGGCCTATCTGCCCGACCTTGCGGAAGCCATCACGCAACTGATGGAGATGGAGGATCGGCTGCTTCCCTTCGAGCGCGTTCAGTTCGCGGGTTTCTGGGACGGGAACGGAACGGCGATGCCGGCTGCGATCCGGAGGGTGGTCGGACGCCCGGATCTGCCTGTCCGGCGCTTTCCATGGTGGATCATGAGCCTTCTCTCTCCCTTTGGCGGCTTCCCGCGCGAAGCGGCCGAGATTGCACCTCATTGGCGCTTTCCGGTGCAGCTCGACAATCAACGTCTGGTGGCGCTTCTTGGCGAGGAGCCACGCACGCCGATCGATGTTGCACTGAGGGCAACCCTCGGGATGAAAGCGGAATGATCGGTCGGCGCGCATCTTGCGGAACGAGTCGAACGAGGCCCCTGCCATTCCCGAAAGCCGGGAGACGACCGGGCGTTCGGTTCTTCCAGAATGTCCTCAGGGATATCATTCCGTGTTCTGCCGTTTGAGAACGTCGATGAACGCGCGAAGCGTCGACGGCACGTGGCGGCGACCGGGATAGTAGAGGCAAAATCCCGGATAGGCAGGACACCAGTCGTCCAGGACGCGGACGAGCCGACCGTCGCGCAGGTCCTCCAGTGCGAAGTACTCCGCAACGAACGCGATCCCGAGCCCGCCCACCGCGGCCGCGACCATCAGCCGGTTGTCGTCGAGCGTCAGCGATCCCGGCACATTCATGGCGAGTTCCTGCCCATGCTTCTCGAACTCCCAACGGTAGAGCTTCCCGCTGGGCAGCCGATGGCGGATGCATCGATGGCGGTGCAGGTCGTCGGGAACGAGGGGAGATCCGAACGCCTCGATGTATCCTGGCGCGGCAACGGCCAGGAAGCGAACGTCGCTGCCGAACGGCACCGCGATCATGTCCTGGGGAACGGACTCGCGCAGCCGGACGCCGGCATCGAACCCGGCATCGACGATGTCGATCAGGCGTCCGTCGGTGACGAGATCGAGCTCGACGCCTGGATGGAGTTCGGCGAAGGTCTTCGCCGTCGTCTCCAGGAGTATGGCCGCGGCACCGAGGCCGCAGTTGATGCGCAACGTACCGGCAAGATTGCCGGCATCGCTGCGCACCGCATCGAGCGTTTCATCGAGATCGCGCAGGAGCGGGATGAGGCGGCGCAGGAGGGCATCGCCCGCCTCCGTGGCCGAGACGCTGCGCGTCGTCCGGTTGAGGAGCCGTGCGCCCAGCTTGCGTTCGAGGGCGATCACGGCGTGACTGAGGGTCGAGCGCGAAACTCCAAGCGCATCGGCGGCCAGGCGAAAGCTGCGATGGCGCGCGACGCTCGCGAACGCCTCGAGCTCTTGGAGATCCGGCTTCGGCATTGGTGGGTTTCCTGCACCAGTTCATGCGGATTGGGCTGACTAATCCTTCCAATCCGCAGTTGCTAGATCGGGACGACCGAAACAAGGGATCGCACCATGATCAAGACATGGCTCATCACCGGCGCCTCCTCCGGCCTCGGACGGCTCATGACCGAAATGCTTCTGGAGCGCGGCGACCGCGTCGTCGCGACCGCCCGCCGGCCCGACGCGCTGGCCGGTCAAGCGCAACGTCACGGCGACCGTCTGAGCGCCCTGCCTCTCGACGTGACCGACACGGCAGGCATGCGCGCCAGCGTCGACCTAGCTTTCCGCACGGCGGGGCGCATCGACGTCGTCGTCAGCAATGCCGGATACGGCCTGTTCGGCGCGGCGGAGGAACTGTCGGACGCACAGATCGAGCGGCAGATCGCGACGAACCTCCTGGGTTCCATTCAGTTCATCCGTGCAGCCCTTCCGCATCTGCGGTCGCAGGGAGGGGGACGCGTCGTCCAGGTGTCGTCGGAAGGCGGGCAGATCGCCTACCCGAACTTCAGCCTCTACCACGCCACCAAATGGGGTATCGAAGGCTTCGTCGAAGCCGTCGCGCAGGAAGTGGCCCCGTTCGGGATCGACTTCCTGATCGTCGAGCCTGGGCCGACCGCGACGAACTTCGGGGCCGGCCTCGACGCGGCGGCAGCCATGCCGGAGTATGATGCGACTCCCTCCGGTGCATTCCGGCGTGCGCTGAGCGATGGCAGCTTCGCCATCAAGGGCGACGCGAGGCGGACGGCGGAAGCGATGATCGCGGCCGCGGACGCGGATCGAGCGCCGCTGCGTCTGGCGCTCGGCAGCACCGCCTTCCGCAGCATCGAGAAGGCTCTCAGCCAGCGGCTGGAGGCGATCCGTGCGCAGGAAGCCGTAGCCTTCTCCGCCGACATCGCGTCGGGCGGGGGAGAGCCGTCTTGAGCCGGGCGTCCAAAGCCGTCGCGATCCTCGCGATGCTCGTTGCAACGACCGATGTCGGCCGCGCCCAGTCGCCGAACGAGGTGCTGGGTACCTGGCGCATGGTCTCCGCAACGATCGAGCGCGAAGGCGACGATGTTCCAGCCTACGGGGCAAGGCCAAACGGGATGCTCGTGTTCACGCCGGACATGCACTTCGTCGAGGTCCTGACGGACGCGGACGTGCCGAAGTTCGCATCCAACGTCCGAGGCGAGGGGACGCCGAAGGAGAATGCGGCGGCCATGGCGGGCGGCATCGGCTTCTTCGGCACCTACACGGTCGACGCAAACGGGGTCTTCAGCGGCAACCGGGTGGAGGGCTCGACCTTTCCCAACTGGGTCGGCGGCGTTCGCACGAGCCGGGACCTGAATCTGCGCGTCGTGGGCAACCGGATGTTCGAACGCTTCCAGCGTCCGGACGCTACTCGGGTGAGCATCGTCTTCGAGCGACTACGCTGATCTGCGACGGTCCGTTGGATCGACATGCCGATCGATCTCCCTCCCAACGAGACGCCGGGAGTGATGGGCGGCTGGCAGCGTCCGCCTCCCCGGCAGCGGTCAGCCTGACCGGAGGGTATGCGGTTCCTGCGCTTCCGGACTCGCGCAAAGGAAAGTTGACGTCGGGCGACCGCCATTCGAAGGATGCGACCAAGGTCCCGACACCGCCTGCTCCGCGGCGCCGAGCTTGAAAACGTCGGCGGACGATCGGGGCCGGGCTGGTCACATCCGACGCGATGGGCGAGGGGTCGAAGGCGTCAGCCTTCGATGGCGCAGCCGAGTTTTTGGAGCGCGGCGTCGACCCAGGCGCGGTCGTTGCGGCCGGCCCTGATGTTCTCCATCTGGCGCGTCTCGGCCTCGTGCTTCTTGGAAGCCGCTGCATAGATGGCGGCAACCTGATCGAAGGGCACGGCGAGGAACCCGTCGGCGTCGCCGCAGACGAGGTCGCCGGGCTCGATCACCATGCCGTCGATGGCGATCGGGACGTTCACCTCACCGGGGCCGTCCTTGTAGGGGCCGCGATGGGTGACGCCCGCCGCAAAGACCGGGAAGTCGCCGTCCGCGATCTCCTCGCTGTCGCGGATCGCGCCGAAGATGACGATGCCGCCGAGGCCACGCTGGATGGCGTGGGCCACCATCAGTTCCCCGATGATGGCGTTGGTGAGGTTCCCGCCCGCGTCCACCACGACGATGTCGCCGGCCTCGGCGATGTCGAGCGCCTTGTGCACCATGAGGTTGTCGCCGGGGCGCGTCTTCACCGTCACGGCCGGCCCGACCATCCGCCCGCCGGCGTGCATCGCATGGAGCGAAGCGCCGCCCGCGCTCATGCGGGACATGACGTCGCTGACATTGGCCACCGGCAGGCTGCGGAACTTCTCGACCCACTGCGCATCGACGCGGCGGCGCAGGGGCAGGACACGGAATCCGATCATCTCATTCTCCCAATCGTCTGTGTTCGGTGGCGGGACGGTCGTCAGGCTGCGCGGGACGCCGGCTCGTTGGCGCAGGCGCGGGCGTCGTAGCCCCGACCCTGAAGGACATCGATGATCGCCGTGGCGCTCTGGACCGCCATGTTGCGCAGCGCCGAGCGGCTGGCACCCGCGACATGGGGCGTCGCGAGAACCCCCGGCAGCGACCAGAGCGGATGGTCGGCGCGCGGCGGTTCCTCCTCGAAGCTGTCGAGGGCAGCACCCGCGATCGTCCCGGCACGCAGGGCCTCGGCGAGGGCCGCCTCGTCCACCACCGCGCCGCGCGCGGTGTTCACGAGGAAGGCGTCCCGCTTCATCCGGGCCAGGCGCTCGGCGTTCATCAGGTAGCGCGTCTCGTCGGTCAGCGGGCAGTGGAGGCTGACGACGTCGGCGTGGGCCAGCACCTCGGCGAGATCGCGCACGACGAGGGTCCCGTCGGCGGCTCTCCCTGGCGTGGCGACCGGATCGTAGGCCATCGGCTCCATGCCGAGCCCGCGCGCCAGGGCGGCGGCCCGTCGTCCGATCTCGCCGAAGCCGACGATGCCGAAGACGGCGCCGCCGAGGTCGCGCCCGACATAGCGGGTCTTCGGCCATTCGCCGGCCTTCACGGCCGCATCGAGGCGGCCGACGTCCTTCATCAGCGAGACGGAAAGGGTAATGGCGAGTTCGGCGACGGACTGCGCATTGGCGGCGAGCGCACGCAGCACCGGGACACCGCGCGCCGACGCGGCTGCGAGGTCGATATTGTCGACGCCCGAGCCATGCTTGGCGATGACCTTGAGGCGCGGCGAGGCATCGACGACGCCGGCGTCGATCATGCCCTGGCGCACGAGGAGGCCGTCGACCGCCTCGGTGCGGGCGATCTCGGCAAGGTCCGCCGAGGTGGCGTAGCCGTCCGCATAGATCGCTCGCACGCCGTGCGCGGTGAGGAGCGCGCGGGCTTCCTCCACGAGTTCGGCTCCCGTCACCAGGATCGTGTGGCGGCTCTCGCCGGCCGTTGCTGTGTGCTGTCCGGAATTGACCATCGGTCCTCGTCCTCCTCCCGGGTTGACGCGACCGGCGTAACAGGTATTGTACTAGCTGAAAAGGTGTTGTACTTAGTACAACGTACAACACTTTGGGAGGATCGAATGCCGGGAAACGCAAACGGGGTCGCCGCCGTCGAGCGCGCGGTTTCGCTGCTGGAGGCCTTTACGGAGCGCGACACGTCGCTGTCGCTCGGCGAGCTCGCGCGTCGCACCGAGCTCGACAAGGCGACGGTGCTGCGCATCGCGCGTTCGCTCGCCAAGTCCTCGATGCTGCTGCGCAACGAGGATGCGAGCTGGCGCCTCGGCCCCAAGCTCGTTCGGCTCGGCGCTCTCTACCAGTCGACGTTCCGGCCGGCCGCGATCGTCGAACCGGTGCTGGCCGAGCTGTCCGAGCGCACCGGGGAGAGCGCGGCCCTTTATGTGCGCGAAGGCGATCGCCGGGTCTGCCTGTTCCGGCACGATTCCAGCCAGTCGATCCGCCATTCGGCGCGCGTCGGCGACGCGTTTCCGCTGGACCGCGGAGCGCCCGGCCGCGTGATGCTGGTCTTCGACGGTGACCATGACCCGCTCGCCGACGAGATCCGCGCCCGCGGCTGGCTCTGCACGCGCGGCGAACGCGATCCGCAGGTCGCGAGCCTCGCCGCCCCCGTCTTCCGCGACGGCCGCAATCTCTTCGGATCGGTGGCGCTTACCGGTCCGCCCAGCCGCTTCACCGAGGAAGCGGTCGAAAAGCATCTGCCCATACTCCTCGACGGCGCCGCCAGATTGTCGGCGGCCATGGGGGGACACCCGGAACCCGAATAGCGGCGCGCCGGGGCGCTGCCATCACAACCCCTGTCTGGGAGGACACGCATGAACACGACGATCAAGACGGCGATGCTTGCCGCGACGGCCCTCACGCTGGCCGCCGGCACGGCCCGTGCCGAATGGCCCAACGACCGCCCGATCCAGATGATCGTCGCCTTCTCGCCGGGCGGTTCGACCGACGTCATGGCGCGCGCCATGGAGCCCTATCTCGAGAAGCGCCTCGGCGCCGACATCGTCATCGAGAACCGCCCGGGCGCCTCGGGCGAGATCGCCTATACCGCGCTCGCCAAGGCCAAGCCCGATGGCTACACCTTCTCCTACATCAATACGCCCGGCTTCCTGTCGATGCAGGTCCAGCGTCAGCTCGGCTACGACCCGCAGGCGATCAAGCCGATCGCGCGCATCGTTGACGATCCGTCTGCCGTGGTCGTGCCGGCCGCCTCCGAGATCAAGACGCTGAAGGACTTCGTCGAGGCCGCCAAGGCCAACCCCGGCGCGGTCTCCTTCGGCTCCTCGGGCGTCGGCACCGACGACCATCTCGCGATCATCCTCCTGGGCGCCCAGACCGGAGCGACCTTCACCCACATCCCGTTCAGCGGGGCGGGCGAGACGCGCACGGCGATCCTCGGCTCGCAGATCACGGCGGGCGGGCTCAACGTCAGCGAGTTCGGCGGCAACGACACGTCGGGTCTTCGCATGATCGGCCATTTCGGCAAGGAGCGCTCCAAGCAGCTGCCCGACGTGCCGACGGCGGCCGAGCAGGGCTACGAGGTGTTCATGACCTCCGAGCGCGGCATCGCCGCGCCGCGCGAGACGCCGGACGAGATCTCGCAAAAGTTCGCCGAGGCCGTGAAGGCGACGCTCGACGACCCCGAGTTCCAGAAGCAGGCTGAGCAGCTCGCGCTGCCGCTCGCCTATCTGCCGGGCACGGAGTGGGAGGCGCAGATGCCGGCCCGGCTCGAGGAGTTCCGCAAGATCTGGGCGGCGACGCCCTGGGTGCAGTGATGCGCGCGGCGGGTGCGGAGGGCAGGCGCGACCTGCCCGACCTTCTCGCCGGCGTCCTGATGATCGCGATCGGCGCGATCGGCCTCTGGGCCGGTCGCAGCCTCGCCTTCGGGACGCCTGCGATGATGGGGCCGGGCTTCTTGCCCGGCGTCATGTGCGCGCTTCTGATCGCGATCGGCGGCTTCGTTCTTGTGAAGGGCCTTGCCAAGCCGGCGGAGCGCCTCGGCCTCGTCAATCTCAGGCCGCTGGCGATCCTCGTCCTTGCGATCGCCGGCTTCGCCTATGCCGCCGAGACGCTCGGTTTCGTCGTGGCGACGGTCTGGCTCCTCGTCGTCGGCAGTCTCGCCGACCAGGAATCGCGCTGGAAGGAGATCGCCCTGTCCACGGCGATCCTGACGAGCATCGGCGCGCTGGTCTTCATCGAAGGCCTCGGCGTGCAGATGCCGATCTGGCCGTTCTGACCTTCCGCGCTCCATCGGATTTGAACCCATGCAGTTCCTCGACCTCCTCGTGCTGGGGTTCTCGGAGGCGCTCACGCCGACGAACCTTCTCTTCTGCTTCATCGGCGCGCTGCTCGGCACGCTGATCGGCGTGCTGCCGGGCATCGGCCCGACGGCGACCGTGGCGATCCTCCTGCCGATCACCTTCTTTCTGCCGCCGCTGGCCGCCCTCATCATGTTGTCCGGCATCTTCTACGGCGCGCAGTACGGCGGCTCGACGACGGCGATCCTCGTCAACCTGCCGGGCGAGGCGTCGGCGGTCGTCACCGCGATCGACGGCTACCAGATGGCGCGAAAGGGCAGGGCGGGCGCCGCGCTCGCGATCGCCGCGCTCGGATCGTTCTTCGCCGGCACGGTCGCGACCATCGCGCTCGCCGTGGCCGGCCCGACGCTCTCGTCCTTCGCCCTGTCCTTCGGGCCGGCGGAATATGTGGCGCTGTGTATCTTCGGCCTGCTCGCCGCGACGATCCTCGCCCACGGCTCGGTCATCAAGGCGATCGGCATGGTCTGCCTCGGCCTGCTGCTCGGCATGGTCGGCATCGACGTGAATTCAGGCTCGATGCGTCTCACCTTCGGCTCGACCGAGCTTTACGACGGCATCGAGTTCGTGGTGATCGCCGTCGGCCTCTTCGGCGTCGCCGAGATCGCCGTCAACCTCGAGTCCAAGGAGCAGCGCGGCATTCTCCAGAGCACGATCGGCCGCCTCTGGCCGACACGCGAGGAGTTCCGGCAGAGCTGGGGCGCGGTCCTGCGCGGCACCGGCGTCGGCACAATCCTCGGCGTCCTGCCGGGCGGCGGCGCGACGCTTTCGGCCTTCTCGGCCTATTCGGTGGAGAAGAAGGTCTCGCGCCATCCCGAAACGTTCGGCCACGGCGCGATCGCCGGCGTCGCAGGCCCGGAAGCGGCCAATAACGCGGGCGCGCAGTCCTCGTTTATCCCGCTCCTGACGCTCGGCATCCCGTCGAATTCGATCATGGCGATGATGCTCGGCGCGATGACCATCCACGGCATCACGCCGGGCCCCGGCGTCATCCAGAACCAGCCCGAGCTCTTCTGGGGCCTCGTCGCCTCCATGTGGCTCGGCAACGCGATGCTGCTCGTCATCAACCTGCCGCTGATAGGGCTCTGGGTGCGCCTTCTGAAAGTGCCCTACCGGGTCATGTATCCGGCGATCCTCCTGTTCTGCTGTGTCGGCGTCTACTCGGTGAGCAACCGGGGCTTCGACGTCGCGCTCGTGATCCTGTTCGGCATCCTCGGCTACATCCTGCGCAAGGCGAAATGCGAGCCGGGTCCCTTGCTTCTCGGCTTCGTGCTGGGCCCGCTCCTCGAGACCAACCTGCGCCGGGCGCTCCTCCTCTCGCAAGGCGATCCGCTCGTCTTCGTGGAACGGCCGATCAGCGGCGTCCTCCTCGCGATCACGGCGGCGATGCTGCTGATGATGGTGCTGCCGTCGATCCGCAAGGGTCGGAAGGAAGCCTTCGAGGAAAGCGAGAACTAAAGGTCGCCTCCACAGCATGCCGTTCGGCGGACCCCTTCCCGGGTTCCGCCGAACTCGTTTTCGGGTGACCTTGTGCACCCGACCAAGAGGAATGACGCCCCATGTCGTCCGAGACCAACCCGCGGCCCGGCTTCGTTGCGACGAAACGCGAGACCTGGCCATCCCGGGCCTCGTCGCGGCTCGCCCGCGTCCTCAGCCTCGACGACTTCGAACCCCACGCGCGGCGCATGCTTCCGCGCCCGCTCTTCGGCTACATCGCGGGGGCGTCCGAGCGGAACGCCTCCCTCGCCGGCAATGAAGCCGCCTTCGCCCGGCACGCCTTTCGCCCGCGTGTCCTCACCGACGTCTCGGGACGCCGCCAGGAGACGCGCCTGATGGAACAGGACCATGCCGCACCCTTCGGCATCGCCCCGATGGGCATCAGCGCGCTCATGGCCTATCGCGGCGACCTCGTGCTGGCGAGAAGCGCCGAGGCGGCCGGCATCCCGATGATCATGAGCGGCTCGTCGCTGATCCGCCTGGAAGAGGTGGCCGAGGCCGCGCCCACCGCGTGGTTTCAGGCCTACCTGCCGGGCGAGCCCGACCGCATCGACGCGCTGGTCGACCGCGTGAAGGCCGCCGGCTTCGGCACGCTGGTGCTGACCGTCGATACGGCGACGCTCGCCAATCGCGAGAACAACGTCCGCGCCGGTTTCTCGACGCCGCTGCGCCCAAGCCTCAGCCTCGCCTGGCAGGGCGTGTCGCACCCGCGCTGGACCGTCGGCACCTTCCTGCGCACGCTGAAGGAGCATGGCGTGCCGCATTTCGAGAACTCCTACGCCACGCGCGGGGCGCCGATCGTCGCCCGTTCGGTCGAGCGCGACTTCGGCAAGCGCGATCATCTGAACTGGACCCATCTCGACCAGATCCGTCGACGCTGGCCGGGCAAGCTGGTGGTGAAGGGTGTCATCCGAAGCGAGGATGCCGCGACGGCGGCCGAGCGCGGCGTCGATGGCATCATCGTCTCCAATCACGGCGGCCGGCAGCTTGACGGCACGATGGCCCCGCTGGATGCGCTGCCCTCGGTTGTGGAAGCGGTCCGGGGCCGGGCGGCCGTGATGCTCGACGGCGGTGTGCGCCGCGGCACCGACGTCCTCAAGGCCTTGGCGCTCGGTGCCGAGTTCGTCTTCGTCGGTCGCCCCATGCTCTATGCGGCCGCGGCCTTCGGCGCGGCGGGCGTCGATCGCGCCATCGCGATCCTGAAAGAGGAGATCCACCGCGACATGGCGCTTCTGGGCATTGAACGGCTGGGGGATATGACGTCGGACTTCCTCGCTCCCAATCGCTGACAATGGGAGAGCCCGTGATGGGAAGCCTTCTGACCGACGATCGCCGTCGACTCGTCTTCTGATCAACAGGCGATTTCAGAGTCCGACTATTATATTCCCGGCGATGACACGTTTTATCGAGACGATCACAGACCTATAGAGCAAAGCAAGATGAGTCCTGACAATCTAAACTATGCGAATTTATTGATCTAAAGTTATGATGGTAGATTTAATTCGTAATGTATTCTAATTATATTGTCTAAGAAAATTCCTGCAGAAGAATTCCAGGTCGCCAATTCATACTGAGGAATGGCCGGGTATAGAGTGCGATCCTCGCCGACGGCCGATGACGATTGCGACGCCTTCATGCAGCTCGTTCGGATGCTCTAGGAGCAGACGGTTGACCGAATTTCCAGACCGACATCCACACCCGGCAGCGAGCGACTTCGAACTCGCACTGCAGCATGAGATTTGGGGGCGAAGGGTCGGAACGCTTCAGGCCTCTTCACGTTTTCGAGAGACCGTTTGAGTTAGAAAGTGGATGACTTTCATGTTGTGGACGATCGCCGTCATCTTGTTCGTTCTTTGGTTGCTTGGGGGATTCGTTTTCCACGTTGCTGGAGGGCTCATCCACCTCCTTCTCGTGATCGCGATCATCGTCGTGGTGTTCCAGCTTATTTCCGGACGCCGGCGAATTTAGCACTACTTTGGCAGAATGTGCCTAGAAGGGGTTCCCCGGGCATTTGATCGGTGATTCATAGGAGGTCGGCTTAGGGAGGGCCGACCGTGGGATCGGATCGGCGAGTGGAACTGGAACGGTGGCTGTCGCCGTTCCTGACGGCGCTGGGGCATAAGGCGTGGGCCAGGATATGCCCGGCCTATGTGGCAGGCCTGATCGCGATTGGTGAGCGCAAGAGCATTCAGCCGATGGCGCTGCGCGACGGCGTCGTCGGCTACGATCAGTTGCATCATTTTGTCGGCGCCGGTGTGTGGGACGCAGCGCCCCTGGAGCAGGAACTGGCACGTCAGGCCGATGCGATGCTGGGCGGGGACAAGGCCTTCCTGATCGTCGACGGTGAGCAGGAAAAGCGAATGATCCAGCGAATCATTCGCCTGCGAACGCGCTGCCGAAGAAGGGCGCGCACTCGGTCGGCGTGGCGCCGCAATACGCTTCGGCGCTGGGCAAGAATGCCAACTGCCAGACGCTGGCGTCGCTGACGCTCGCGTCTCGTGAGGTGCCGGTCATGGTGGGCTTGCGGCTGTTCCTGCCCGAGAGCTGGACGAGTGACGAGGCGCGGCTCGCCAGAACCGGTGTGCCGGAGCATCGCAGAGCCTACAGGACCAAACCCGAGATCGCGATCGAGGAGATCGATCGGCTGCGCGCCGCCGGTGTTCGCTTCGGCTGCGTTCTGGCGGATGCGGGATACGGCCTGTCGGCACCGTTCCGACAGGCTCTGAGCGACCGCGGCCTGTCCTGGGCGGTCGGCATCCCCGAACACAAAAGGTCTACCCGTCCGACGTGGCGATGATCTTCCCCGTCGCAAGCCGCGGGCGACCCAGGAAGAACCATATGCCCGACGTCGTCTCGGTTCCGGTCCAGGCCATGCTGGAGAGCGTGCGATGGCGCAAGCTCTCCTGGCGGCGCGGCGTGAAGGGCCCGCTGGCCGCCCGCTTCGCTGCCATCCGCGTGCGCGTGGCAGACGGCCCGCCCCAGCGCATCGGCGCCATGGGCGCACAGCACCTGCCGGGCCAGGAGGTCTGGCTTGTCGGCGAGCATCGCTCGTCGGGCGAGAGGAAGTACTATCTCGCCAATCTGCCACCCGAGACGCCGTTGACGCGCCTCGCCGGCGCCATCAAGGCGCGCTGGGTGTGCGAGCCAAGCGCACCAGCAGATGAAGGAGAAACTCGGCCTCGACCACTTCGAGGGCCGATCATGGGAAAGGCCTTCACCAGCACGCGCTCATGAGCATGATCGCCTTGCTGTTCCTTCAATCTCGCCGCCTGACCGAGGCGAGGCGGGAAAAAAAGAACGGCACGCCCATCACCGTCGGGACCACCGCAACCGAGCTTGCCAGCCGTTCGGGCCGCGCTCATCCAAGCCTTCGCCCAGCCGCCCCCAAACATATGCCCGCATTGCAGGCTCCCGCTCATCACCAATGATCTGCCAAAGTAGTGCTAGGCGCTGTCGTTGTCCGAGAGCCATTCGACGGCGTGCGGGATCTTGACGGTGCCGAAGCGACGTTCGACCGCCGCGACTATGAGGCCGCGCACCATCTCGCCGGAGATGCCGGCACTGGCGAAGGCCGACCAAGCGATGACCTCCCTGTCGCAGGCGTCCAGCACGAAGAGGATGTGCACGACCTCGCGGTTGCGGGCGTGGATCTCCAGATGGTCCGAGCACCAGCGGATGTTGTAGCGCAGCGCGATGACGATGCCATCATGCGTTCGACCGGGCCGCGAGGCGGTATGGCGTTCGAGCGTCAACCCGTGACGCTGCATGATCCGCAGCACCCTCTTGGCGTTGACGGTCGGCTTTCCTTAAAGGCGCAGCTTCCGGTTCGGCGTTTGAGAGAGGCTTCTTGCGCTGGTTCAGGAACGCGGCGTCAGGCTTGGCATGGTGTTCCTGGATAGGGCGAACATCCGGGCGCACCAGAAGGCAGCGGGTGCCAGCCGAAAGGGGGATCTGCAAAAGAGCGAGACGGCCGTGAGGCGCTTGGCCGATCTCGGGGCGGCTACGGCACCAAGGCCTGCATGACGGCCGACGGCGTCGGGCGCGCTATCGCCTTTCCCTTTAAATAGGACGGGCCCACGAACTGCCGTACGCCGTTCCACCCCTCGATCACCTGCTAGACGTCCCGAAGTGGGTCGTGACCGACCACGGCTACACCAACCATGCGTTCCGTTGGCACGTCTGGGCCACAGGCACTCGCCCTGCCATTCCGCCGCTTCGCCACGAGGCACAAGTGGCCTGCCCGGACTAAGTTTACAACAACCGCAATCGGGCCAACTGACGAATGTCCCAGACGTAACATGAGCAATTTTCTTCCTAACGGACGCGGACGATCGGCGATTCTCAAAAAACGTTCTGCGATCTCTAGATGCTTTTTTGAGTTGCCAATTGTCGCTTCCGTGATGCTTCACGCCAGCTCAATTTTCGTATCTCGGCACCGTTCACGACTACCTGAATACTTGCAATGATCGTCATGTAACGATAGGACATGTCAAATGGCGGGGATTGACCGGGACGCGACCGGAAGAGTGCCTTCTCGGACGGAATCCACAGTCTTTGCGTACGTGAAGCGTATCGGTCATTTATGGGCTCAAGCGGAAAGCGAAACCGATCAGCCACAAACCCTCGTTTCTCTAGTCAACTGGTTTTCGCGTTCTCATGGGCGCTGGGCACCGTCCACGATCCGCCAGTATCGAGCGGCGTTGCGCCTGCGTTTGGAACAAGAGGAGGCAGGGGGCACACCCGAACCCCAGGTCGAGGCACTTCGTGCTTTGCTGAGGCATGGGCCGGACCCGGCACCGAATCCTCGGGTCCGCCATATATCAGCGAAGAAGCGAAAGACTCTACGCCTGGTAGAGCTCGAAAAGCTGCTGCGTCGCCTCCGAGAGGGGTCCACAGACGACGCTCTCCTTCACAATTTGATCGCCTGCAACCTGCACGTGGGTCTGCGACCGTGCGAATTCGAGGCCGTTCATTTCGAAAGCAATGCATTCGTTGTGCGATGCGGAAAGGCGACGAATGACCGGTCCACTGGTACTCATCGGCGGGCGAGCATGCCCGAATTCCGGTTCGATGGGGTCCCCTTCGCGCCGTCGTTTGAAGAAACGATCGGGAGGTTCAAACGGCTCTGCGAACGGTCGAATGCCACATTAGTCCTGAGCCGCTTCTCGTCTCGCCTGACGTGACCCCCTGAATTTCAGCCACGGATGGCTAGAGTCCGCCCAACGATAGGGGACGGACGGATGAAGAAGTCACGGTTCACGGAAGAGCAGATCATTGCGATCCTGCGGGAACAGGAGGCGGGCGTTGCAACGGCTGAGGTCTGCCGAAGACACGGCGTCAGCTCGGCCACGTTCTACAAGTGGAAGGCCAAGTACGGCGGCCTCGACGTGTCGGAGGTGCGACGGCTGAAGGGGCTGGAGGACGAGAACGGCCGCCTGAAGCGGATGCTGGCAGATGCCATGCTCGACAACGCCGCGCTGAAGGATCTTCTGGGAAAAAAGTGGTGACGCCCGCCGCCAGACGGGAGGCCGTGGCGCCCTTGCTGCGACCTTCCAGATGAGCGAGCGGCGGGCGTGCCGGGTGATCGGGGCGGACCGGGCGAGTGTTCGATACGAGGGGACGCGACCTGATGATGGGTTGCTCCGAGCACGGCTGAAGGAGTTGGCGGGCGAGCGCCGTCGGTTTGGCTACAGGCGGTTGCACGTCCTGCTGAAGCGGGAGGGCCATGCCGTCAACCGCAAGCGCATCCAGCGGCTTTATCGCGAGGAGAAGCTGACCGTTCGCCGTCGCGGCGGGCGCAAACGGGCCATGGGAACACGGCGACCGATCGAGACGCCCATGGCCGCCAACCAGCGCTGGAGCCTGGACTTTCTGTCCGACCAGCTCACAGACGGTCGCCGCTTCCGGATCCTGGCCGTGGTCGACGACTGCACTCGCGAATGTCTGGTGCTGGTCGCCGACACGTCGCTGTCGGGTCTGCGGGTTGCGCGTGAGCTCGACGCCATCGTGCGTCGTCGCGGGCGCCCGACGACCATCGTCAGCGACAACGGCACGGAGTTCACCTCCAACGCGATCCTGACATGGGCGAACGAGACCTGCGTTGGCTGGCATTACATTGCGCCCGGCAAGCCGCAGCCAAACGGCTTCATCGAGAGCTTCAACGGACGGCTGCGCGACGAGCTTCTGAACGAGACGTTGTTCCGATCCCTGCCGCATGTCCGCGCTGTGCTGGAAGCCTGGCGGCGGGACTACAACGAGGAACGACCGCACTCCAGGCTCGGCTGGATGACGCCTCGGGACTTTGCCCGCACCATTAC
Source organism: Aureimonas phyllosphaerae (assembly GCF_047943035.1). NCBI lineage: Bacteria > Pseudomonadati > Pseudomonadota > Alphaproteobacteria > Hyphomicrobiales > Aurantimonadaceae > Aureimonas > Aureimonas phyllosphaerae. The sequence continues at coordinate 1,365,500 of NZ_CP181348.1, forward strand.
CAAAACCACCGGCCGAAACGCTGCGCTCAACAACAGCTCCGCGCTTCGGCCTCTTGCAACCGCCATCGACGATGGCTCAGATCACGACAGGACTCTCGCTCCCGCTGGATGAAAAACGGGGGTCACGTCAGCGCGAAACTTGGCCTCTGCGGCACGGGCGACGGCGACGTCTTCCAGCCGTTGGCGGTCACCACCCCGCGGCGTCACCACCACCGGCTGATAGTCGATGCGACCGAAAACCTTGTCCAGATATGCGGAGCGCAGATCATAGGTGTAGACGAATCGCGCCTTGATCTCTCGATCGTCGCGCCTGAAGGGCGTGGCCGTGAACAATACCCTTCGGGCATCCGGGAAATCGTCCAGCAGCATCTGCCACGTGACGGCTGGGCTATGGTGCGCCTCGTCGACAAGGATCAGGTCGAAAAGATCGGCCTGAGGCTTAGGAACTCCCTCGATGTGTGAACTTACGCTCGGCACGGTCGCGACGACGGCGTCGAAGTCGCGCATCGCCTCCCATCCCGCAGGGTCCGTCACCCGATGCGCAGTCGGCATCACCTTGGGCGGGTTCAGATCCTGGGGCAGCGCTCCAACACGCTTGAGCACGCCGAGAGCCGCGAAATCCTCGGAGACTTGCTCTCGGACAAGTCGGCTCGGCGTCAGGATGAGCACGCGCTTCGCCCTCAGCAGGAAAGCGCATGCCTGAAGCACAGCTGTCTTTCCTGACCCAGTGGGCATAGTGACGATGGCAGGCTCTGGTCTGGCGGTGAAATGTGACCCGACCGCGAACAAAGCTCCGCGCTGAGCTTCGCGGAACCCGTCAATCTTCTTCTCTTGGTCGGAGATCGGAAACGAGAGCTTCGGGTAGTTCGATTCGAAGTAGGACACCCTTCCTCCCGGCGAAGTGGTTCTTCTATGTCCTCATATTACGTGTCGAGGAATTGTCAGCAACCGGACGTTGGGCATGGATCATCCATACATAGCCGGTCGTTAACTGGGAGGTTTACGAAAGGCAGATTTTTGATTCCAGCGCTTGCAAGCAGACCTTCTGCTTTCGGCCGGTAAAAGCTTGTATAAGCGCCTTAAAGGCGAACTCGTGCGTTTGGCATGATGGCATGATCGCGCTAGCGCCTTTGGGCGCCTCGCGGGGTTTGGGGCCAAGTCGCTCGATCTATGTCTGTGAGACAGTCGGAGCCATGAATCGCCCGTCGAGGGCGACCATGGCTCCGGGATGGGAGATCGACTACAGGCGCTCCAGGTTACCACGCGTCTCAGACGTGAGCAGGGCACCGAGGAGATAGATCAGGGTGACGGCGACCGTGAAGATGGCGAGCGTCGTCGGGATGCCCGATGGGCCGCCCGCCGTCAGTGATACGAAGGTTGGTAGGATGCCGCCCAACGCGAAGCCGATGTTCCAGGAAAGTCCCGTTCCGGTCGCGCGGATTGCGGTCGGGAAGCGCTCGTTGAGGTAGATCAGGAGCGGGCCATAGCTGGCGTTGGCCAAGAACGAGAGAGCGAAGCCGCACAACGCGATAGTCCATAGGCCGGTGGTGCTGCCCATGAGAAGGAACAGAAGCGGGAAGGCGACGAGCCTCGCCACGCCCATCCAGATGAAGGCCGGGCGACGGCCGATACGCTGGCTGAGTTCGCCGCCACCACAGGCGCCAAGCGCCGCGCCGACATTGGCGAGGATAAGCATGATCGAGGCCGACGATCCGGGGACACCGTTCACGACGTTGTAGAAGGTCGGAAGGTAGCCCGACGTTAGATAATAGGCCGATCCGCCGCCGAAGGACAGAAGCAGGGTCAGAAGGAAGCCATTGAGCTGCGGACGGGAGAACAGGGTTCTGACCGGCGAGGCATCCTTCGGCGCGGTCGCGCTCTTCAGCGCCTTCTTCGCCTGAAGCTGCTTGAAAAGCGGCGACTCCTCGAGATTGCGGAAGATGAAGAGGCCGATCACCGAGGTCAGGAGGCCGGAGAAGAACATCACGCGCCAGCCGGTCTCGGCGAAGGCGTCTCCGGGAAAGAGGAGCGAGACCACGAAGAAGACCAGCGAGGCAAGGAGGCCGCCGATGGCCGAGCCGCCGCCGCCGATTGCCCCGGACATGAAGCCGCGCCAGCGCTCAGGGACGGTTTCCGTGCCGATCGTGTGAGACGACGCGACGACGCCGCCGACGAAGATGCCCTGTACAAGACGGAAGAACAGGAACAGAGCGGTCGCGAACCAACCGATCTGTCCGACTGTGGGGAGAAGCCCAAAGATCGCCGTAGAGAGGCCGACACCCGTCACCGCGACCATCAAAGCCCGCTTTCGCCCGAACCTGTCAGCGTAGGACCCGAAGATTGCAGAGCCGAGCGGGCGAACGAGAAGCGTTACGGCGAAGGAGGCATAGGCCCCCGCCAGCGACAGCATCGGCTGTTCGGAGGGGAAGAAGAGGCGTCCGACAACCGGTGCGACGTAGAGCAGGATGAAGAGGTCGAAGAGGTCGAGCCCCCAACCGAAAAGGGAGGCGGCGGCGGCTGTGATGGTCTGCCGGCGCGTGGGAGGCGCTATGGCGGGGTGATCCGCTCGGTCTATCGCGTTCATGATGGGGTTCCTCCACGGTTGCACCGGTCTTGGACGCCGGCGTCTTCGGATTTTGGACAAGCTTCTCCGGCCCCGGCGGCGAGCCGGGTGCTCGGGTTTTCGTTCGTGTCTGGAGGGCCTGACGAGTTGGCCGCTGGAGCCGCGTCAGGCCCCTTTGAAGACAGGCCTACGCTTGGCGTGGAAAGCCTCGACACCTTCCCGGAAGTCCTCCGACATCCGCAGGCGCGAGTAGTTCAGCCCTTCCAGCTCGATCGCGGTGGTCAGGAGCGCGTCGTCGCTGTCGTTGAGGAGCTTCTTGGCGGTGCGCTGGGCGAGCGGCGAGAAGGTGCGCAATTCATCAACCAGCGCCGCGACGGCGGCCTCCAGCGCATCATCCGGGTGGCATTCGGTGGCGATTCCCCAGTCGAGCGCCTGGGACCCCGAAATGCGTTTGGAGCGCATCACGATGTCCTTGGTGCGCGTGACGCCGACGATTTTCTGAAGGCGCGCCGATCCACCCGAGCCCGGAATCTGGCCGAGTTTCTGCTCGGGTAGGGCGTAGAGCGTCGTTTCGGACGCCAGACGGAAGTCGCAGGCGAGCGACAGCTCGAAGCCGACGCCGAAGCAGTAGCCGCGGTTCATCGCGATCACGGGCTTCTCGCAGCGCGCCGGCGCCGCCACGTTCCAGGCGAGCTTGGAGACATGCTCGGGGCTCGCTTCCAGAAAGCCCTTGATGTCGCCGCCGGAGGAGAAATGCTCGCCGGCACCCGACAGGACGATCACCCGCACGCGCGGATCGGCGTCGAGCGCCTCGAAGGCGAGACGAAGCTGGTCGCGCGCGGCCATCGACACGACGTTGTAGGGGGGACGATCGAGCACGATGTCGGCCCGCTCGTGGGCCGGGTCGATCGTGACCGCGAAGCCGTCGAGAGATCGGAGTTCGGGATGGTCGAAGCGATAGGGTTCGCTCATGGGAATGATCCTTCGGATGGAATGTCAGGAGGCGGCGCGCGTCGCGGCCGGGGTTTCGGGCTCATACTCCCCGGCCACCAGGAGGCGACGCAGCAGCTTGCCGACGGGGCTCTTGGGGATGGCGTTCACGAAGATGTAGGCGCGGGGCCGCCGGAAGTTGGCGAGGCCCGAGCGCTTGCAGTGCTCGTCGAGTTCGGCCTCGTCGACCATGCCCGAACGCTTCACGAAGGCGGTGACGACCTTGCCCCAGCGCTCGTCGGGAAGACCGACCACCGCCACCTCGTCGACGCAGGGGTGGAGCGACAGGCAGCTTTCAATCTCGACTGGCGAGACATTCTCGCCACCGGTGATGATCATGTCGTCCGTGCGCCCGGTTACGAAGAGGTCGCCGTCCTCGTCGAGGAAGCCGGTGTCACCCGTGAAGTACCAGCCGTCGCGGATCGCCTTGGCGTCGGCCTCGGGGCGCTTCCAATAGCCTTCGAAGCTCTCGTCCCCCTTCAGGAGCACGGCGATCTCGCCCTCTTCTCGCGGGGCTGCGCGTCGGGAGGCGTCACGCTCGCCGAGCTTCACCACACGGACCATCTGGTTGATGCCCGCGCGGCCCGCCGAACCGGGCTTTTCCGGCGCCTTCTGATCGATCGTGAACGTGTAGACCTCGGACGAGCCGTAGTGGTTGACGAAGAGTTCGGGCTGGAAGCTTTCGCCAAGGCGTCGCATGAGGCCGTCGGTCATAGAGGCGCCGGCGAAGCCGAGCTTGGTGACGCTGCGCACGCGGCCGGGCGAGAAGGACGGATGGTGGACGATGTCGTGGTAGAGGGTGGGGACCAGATAGAGATTGGTGATCCCGTTCTCCTCGATGGCGCGCAGCGCCCCTTCCACGTCGAAGCGCGGGAGGCAGACGAAGGTGCCGCCGATCAGCGAGGTGGCGAGCAGCGAGCGCACGCCCATCGTGTGGTAGAGCGGCATGACGCCGAGGGTGCGCTCGCCGTGCCGGTAGAGGTTCTGCGCGACATGGGCGAGCGCGCCGGCGCGCTCGGCGTGGTGGCGGCGCGGCACGCCCTTCGGCCGCGACGTGGTGCCCGACGTATAGAGCATCAGCGACCAGTCCTGCGCCGACGCGCGGGGTTCGAAGGCCGCTCCGTCGCCCGTGATCAGTCCGGCCAGGCTCGTGCCGCCGTTCCCGTCCTCGACCGGCAGCCGGATCGCCTCCTGTGCCCGCGGGCTGGCGCTGACGGCATCGGAGGACACGGGTTCGTAGACGAGAATGCGCGCCTCGGAATCCTCCAGCGCGTAGTCGATCTCGTCGCCCTTCGCGCGCCAGTTGAGCGGCGTGACGACCAACCCCGCGAACTGGCAGGCCCAGTGCAGGGTGGCGTTCTCCCAGCGGTTCTGCAGGAGGGTCAGGACGCGGTCGCCCGGCCGGAGACCCAAGTCCGTGAGGCCCTTCGCCAGCGCGACGATGCGAGGCAGCCACTCGGCATAGGTCAGTCGCATCGTGCCGTCGACGATCGCCAGCGCGCCCGGATCGCGCTCGACGCTCGCGAGAAAGCTGGTCCCGAGATCAAGCATGCGTTTCCTCCCGTCGTGCCTGGTTGAGCCTGTCTCGGGCATCCAGCGCCGCGCGCATGATGGGCGCGTAGCCGGTGCAGCGGCACAGATGCCCGGACAGGTGATCGCGAATTTCCGCCTCGTCCGCGTCCGGTCGAGCGCGGAAGAGGCCATCAAGGGTCATGAGAATGCCGGGCGTGCAGAACCCGCATTGCAGCCCGTGATGCCGACGAAACGCCTCCTGGAGCACCGACAGGCGCCCGGCCTCGGGCTCCAGCCCTTCGACCGTGCGGACCGCCTGACCGTCGACCTGACCCGCCAGAACCAGGCACGCGCGGGCCGGCTCGCCATCGATCTCGACCGTGCAGGCACCGCAGACGCCGTGCTCGCAGCCGACATGGGTGCCGGTGGATCCAAGCCCGTGGCGGAGAACGTCCGTCAGGAGGGTGCGGGGCTCCGCCCAGGTCTCGACGGGGCGTCCGTTGAGGGTGAAACGGACGGGATGGCGTTCGGATTTCGTCAGCTTCGGCATCTCAGCGCCTCCTCGATGGCATCGCGGCCGAGGCGGCGCACGAGTTCGCGCCGGTATCTCGGAGTGGCATGGAGGTCCTCTCGCGCGTCGAGCGACCAGGCGAAGTCGTTGAGGGCCTCGTCGAGATCGCCGCTCGAGGGATCGGGAAGCTCCCGCAGCGTCGGCACGTCGCCGACCCCGCCCACGGCCAGCCGAATGCCTTGCGGTCCGGCCACCGCTGCGCAGGCGACCACGGCGTAGTCGCCGTGCCGCCGGGCCACTTCCCGGAAGCCGAATCCCTGGCCCGCGCGCCGTAGCGGAAACGACACCGCCTCGATCATCTCGCCGGGCCGAAGGGCAGTCGCCATCATTCCCAGAAAGAACTCCCGCGCGGCGACGGTCCTGTGCGCCTTCTTCGTGCGCAGGTGGATCTCCCCCTCCAGCGCGATCAACGCGAGGGGAAGCTCGGCACTCGGATCGGCATGGGCGAGCGATCCGCACACCGTTCCGCGCGACCGGGTCTGGACATGCCCGATGTAAGGAACGGCGGCGGCCAGCAGCGGGAGCCGGGCCGTTAGATCGGCCCAGCGCGCCAGTTCGACCTGCCTGACGCCGGCACCGATGCGTAGCGCGCCTTTCGCAACCTCGAGACCGCGCAAGTCCGCAACGCTCATGATGTCGACGAGCACGCTGGGCCGCGCCAGACGCATGTTCAGCATGGGAACGAAACTCTGGCCGCCGGCGAGAACCCGCCCGTCCTCGCCCGCCTGCGCCAAGGCATCGAGTGCCTCGGCCAAGGTGGCGGCGCGGATGAAGTCGAAGGGCGCCGGTTTCATGCGCCCCTCCCCAACAGGCGGCGGAGCCTTGCCAGCAAACCGGAGCCGGTGCCTTTTCCGCCTCCCGCGTGGGCGGCGAGCGACTTGAAGAACTGACCGATCACCACGCGCGCCGCGCCGTCGAGAAGACGGCCGCCGACGGAGGCGACCTTGCCACCGATCACGGCCTCGTAGGCATAGTGGACCGTGGTCCGGTCCGGCGCGGTCTCGGCCAGCGTGATCCGGCCGGAGCCGCGGCCGAAACCGAGCGCCCCGTCCGTGCCCCCCGACAAGGTGACCGCACCCGGCTCGTCCAGATCCGAAAGCTCGATCTCGGCGCGGTAGCGTCCCTTGACCGGGCCGACGCCGAGCGTGACGTCGGCCAGGAAGCGGGTGGATGAAACCTTGCGAACCCCGTGCGCGCCAGGGATCACCGCCTCCAGCGTCTTGGGATCGAGCAGCATGTCCCAGACGGCCTGCCGTGGTGCCGCGACCAGTGCCGAGCCTTCGCCCGTCAGCTTGCGCTCGCCGGGCTTGGCGGCCGCGGCCGCTCTTGTCGGGGCCTCGCGAGAGGGCTTCTCCTCGGCGGCAAGACGGTCCGCAAGGCGCGCGGGAACGAGCGGAAGCGTCACATCGTCGAAGTCGCAGGCATCCGCCACCGCGTTGGCGAGACAGACGGGGGTGGACATGCAGTTCCCTTCGCCGACGCCCTTGGCTCCCAGCGGGGTGAAGGGCGACGGGCTTTCGTAATGGAGGATGACCGGCTCAGGCACTTCCATCACCGTGGGAATGAGGTAGTCCGCCAGCGTGCCGGACAGGAAACTGCCGTCCGGGCCATAGGCGTATTCCTCCAGGAGCGCTGCGCCGACCGCGTGGGCGAAACCGCCGGTCACCTGCCCTGCCACCATGCCGGGATGCAGGATCCGGCCGCAGTCGTGCATCGTCACGTACTTGTCGATGCGCACCGCGCCGGTGAGCCGGTCGACCTCGACGCCGCAGAAGTCGAAGATGAAGCCGTGACAGAGCGAGGAGTTCACCGCGTCCTCGTCGTCCGGCGCGATCAGTTGCTCTGGTGTCCAGAACACCGTCTCACGGATCGTCTGATCGACGTCGTCAGGCAGCGTCCCCGGCGCCCAGTGCGCGGCGGCCGCGACGCGCGCGAAGGATACGGCGTTCTCGGGGTTGCCGCGCGCTTGGGCGCGCCCGTTCGCAAGGTCCACCTCGTCGGCCGCGACGTTGAGCTGCCCGGCGGCGACGCGCTTCAGCTTCTCCGCGACCCGGTCGGCCGCGAGCTTGGTCGCGCCGGCGACGGCGGGGGCGAAGCGGCTAGAATAGTTGCCCGAGGCGATGGACCAGGCATCGCGCGCCGTATCCACATCGGCAAGAACGCGGATGGCACCGGGCTCCAGTCCCAGGACATCGGCGACGACCTGCGCGAGCACCGTGCGGTGCCCCTGTCCCTGCGGCACGGAGGCGACCTTGACGGACACCGCGCCCAAGGGATCGATCGCGATGGTCGCGGTCGCCTGCGCGCCGTTCTTCGGACCGGCCTTACGGCGCGCGGCCGGCGACAGCACGGCGGTGATGTAGCCCATGTTGGAGACGCTCGGCTCGACGGCGGCCGTATAGCCGATCCCGTAGAGCCGGCCTTCGGCGCGCGCCGCCCGGCGGGTTTCGATGAGGTCCGCCAGCCCGCCTTCATCGACAGCGCGGGTCATGGCCGCCTGATAGTCGCCGCTGTCCAAGAGGGCGCCGGTCGCCGTTCGGTAGGGAAAGGAGCCAGCAGGCACGAGATTGCGCCTAATGACGTCGAGTGGATCGAGCCCTAGCTCAACAGCGATCCGCTGCATCAGGCGCTCGAGCGCGAAGTACATTTGCGGGCCGCCGAAGCCCCGGTTGAGGCCCGTCGGGGTTTTGTTGGTGAGCACGATCCGGTTGCGGATGGCGACATGGCGAATGGCGTATGCGCCCGTCATGTTGCCGTGCATGCGATAGAGGGTGGCGGGTTCGGGCGCCCTGAGGTGGGCGCCGCAATCCTCAAGCTGGTCCCAGCGCAGCGCCGCGACCCGCCCGTCCGCCTCGACCGCGGCCTCCAGGGTCGTCACCCGGTTCGTCGCGGACACGGAAGCCGAGAGGTGTTCGAGCCGATCCTCGATCCACTTCACCGGCCGGTCGGCCAAACGAGCGGCGAGCGCAATGAGGATCACATAGGGGAACACCCCCTGCTTGATGCCGAACGAACCGCCTGAGTCTTGCGGCGTGCGCAGGCGCATTCGGTTGCCCGGCACGTTCAGGGCGCGCGCGATTACGGCGTGGATGGAAAAGGGACCCTGGAAGTTGGCCGTAACGTCGTAGGCGTCCTCGCCCGGATCGTAGGATGCCACGACGCCATAGGTCTCGATCGGCGTGCCCGAGTTGCGGGGGTAGCGGACGGTGACCGCCACGCGATTGGCAGCACTCTCGAAGGCCGCGTCCGGGTCGCCGTAACGAAACAGGCGCTCGTTGATGACGTTGCCGCTCAAGGAGGGATGCAGCCTTGGAGCGTCCGGCTCGGCCGCCGCACCGGGATCGACGATCGCTGCCAAGACCTCGTACTCGACCTCCACGAGATCGGCGGCGTCTTCGGCGATGTAGCGATCAGCCGCGACGATCACTGCGACCGGCTCGCCGACATAGCGCACCCGGTCCACGGCGATCGGCCAGGCCTCGACATCGGCCTTCACGCCAACGGTCATCGCGCGCGACAGGCGTCGCACTTCGTCGGACGTCAGGACAACGGCAACGCCGGGCAGAGCAAGCGCCTTGGAGGCATCGATGCTCAGGATCTTGGCATGGGCATGAGGCGAACGAAGGATCGCGGCGTGCAGCGTTCCCGGCGCGATCGGCAGATCGTCCATGTAGCGGCCGCGGCCCGTCAACAGCGCCGCGTCCTCGACGCGCGGCACAGAACGCCCCGTCCAGCCGCCCGTTGGCGGAATGGCGGTCATATGTGAATCCTCCCAAGGCGCCGACCTGTCGGGAGCGCCATGGACAGGAGCCTAGGGAGAGCCTTCTGGACGCACGATCCCGTCCGGTCTCACGGCTTACCGAGGAGTCTCAAAATCAAACGGGCATTCGCGTCACGGCGCGAAAACCCGAGGGCGACGAACCAGCATGGTCGTGGAAGAAGCGGGAGAAATGCGCAGGAACGGAAAAGCCAAGACTCTCCGAAATCGCGGAGAGGTTCGCCTCGCTGTCGGAAACGGCCTGCACGGCTCGCTCCAATCGGGCGGCGTTCAGATAGACGCGGGGCGAAACGCCGAAGGATGTCTCGAACAGCCGAAAGAACTGCGCCCGCGACACGCCCGAGCCGGAGATCAGATCGTCGATCTGCCGAACCGCGCCCGGGTCTGACTTGATCTGGGCCGCGACCGTCCGGATCCGCCGGTCGATGCTCGGCCCTCTCGCCAGATCCCGCAGCGATACGGCCGTCTCGCGCCAGGGCGTGAAGCGCTCGATCACGGAAACCATCAGCGCCGACAGCAACGTCTCGTGCAGGCTTCGGTTTCCCGGCTCCGCGACCATCGCGCGCGCCATATCATCGGCGAGAACGCGGATGCGCGGGGTGATGGCGCCTGCGGCTTGCGCGAAGAAGCCGGGGCGTCCGCTTGCGGTCCAGTTGGGTCTAAATTCGGCGAGCCACCGGGGCTCGATATAAAGCGCGAGGATAATCGTCGGCGGGCGACGAGCGTCGTGCGCATAGGCATGTGGTTCCCATGCATTGACGAGGACGGCGCTGTCGTCAGTGAGAGGAACGAGGTCGTCGCGCACCGAGAACTGCGTATCCGCACCCTCCACCTTCAAAAGAACATGGCAATGAGGATGAGCATGCCGCACAAGCGGACGATCCATGTCCAACAGGGCGACGCGGCCGAATTTCCCCTGAGCAATTCTTAAAGCGCTCGACATCCGCTGATCATACGGCAATTTCAGCGAAATGGCATGGCCGATCACCCGTCGAGTCGCTTCGTTGGCCACAAGACAGGGTGCAAGAGCCGATAGTTAGCTTTTGCCTAATGTCGGCTTTCTAAACGACCAATCGCTAAGCTGCCGGTCCGCTATCGGCCCTTCACTTGGTTTCATCCCATAAGCCATTCGCGCAGTTTCACACTCCCGTCGGCCATTCAGGCCATGGGAGAACGACAATGGGACATTCGACAATTGATCCGGCAACCAACGGAAGGAGAGCATGGAACGCAGGCCGGGTGGTCGGCGCCAAGCGGGCATTGAAGCCGCCACAGGTTTGGGCGATCCGCTTCTGGCTCGATCATGAAGGACGGCTGCGCGACAGGGCCCTGTTTGATCTTGCCATCGACAGTAAGCTGCGTGGCTGTGACGTCGTAAAGGTGAAGATCGGCGACCTCGTGTCGGGCGGACGCATTCGAGCCCGCGCCATCGTCGTGCAGCGTAAGACGAAACGGCCAGTGCAGTTCGAACTCATGGAAGCAGCACGCACAAGCCTTCTGGCATGGCTTGAGCGACGTGGCGGAACGGTCGAGGATTACGCCTTCCCGAGACGCATCGATCACTCCCCCCACCTCAGCACACGACAGTATGCCCGCCTCGTCGATGAGTGGGTGACGGCGATCGGTCTGCGGAAGGAGGACTATGGCACGCATTCGCTGCGGCGGACGAAGGCATCGATCATCTACCGCGCGACCGGCAACCTTCGCGCTGTTCAGATCCTGCTCGGCCATACCAAGATCGAAAGCACTGTGCGTTACCTCGTTGTCGATGTCGAAGATGCACTGACGCTAGCCGAGGGAACCGAGGTTTAAGACCCCCTTAAACCGAAGCATCTCAACGAGGGACGGCCGCTTACGAGCCTCGTTTGCGACCGTTCCCTTAGCGACGTGGGGTGGAAACCCGACCGTCCGCTTCCGAGATCGATCGCGCGGGAAGCGGACAGTAACGACTTGCCGGTATCCCACGCGTCGTTATAGGTGCAATGGCCTTTTCTCGCTGATCGTTTTGGCGAGGGCGTCCCGCCTGCTGCCTGCAAGTTAGGTCGAGAAGAGGCCGGCGCCCGGTTCTGTCCTGCGCGGGGTATCGAACTCTCCGTCCGACTTCAGAAGCCCTCGAGCACGACCTTGCCCCGCGATCTGCCACTCTCGAGAAGGGCATGCGCCTGACGCAGGTTCGCGGCGTTGATGGGCGTCAGCGTGCTTGTTGCGGTGGTGCGGACGCGGCGCTCGTCGATGAGCTGCGCGACCTGACCGAGGATCCGACCCTGTTCGCCCATGTCGGCCGTCTGGAAGATCGAGCGGGTGAACATCAGCTCCCAATGGATCGAGATGGCTTTGCGCTTGAACGGGGTGACGTCGAGGGCGTCGGGATCGTCGATGAGCCCGAAGCGGCCCTGCGGAGCAATGAGTTCGACGATCTCGGAGAGGTGTCGGGTCGTCTCGGTCGTCGAGAAGACGAAGGCGGGGGCCCCGATCCCGAGGGCGGCCACCTGTTCGGCCAGAGGCCGGGAATGGTCGATCACGTGGTGGGCTCCGAGCTCGCGGACCCAGGCCTCGGTCTCGGGCCGCGATGCGGTCGCGATGACGGTGAGCTGGGTGAGCGCACGGGCGAGCTGGATGGCGATCGAACCGACGCCGCCGGCGCCGCCGACGATCAGGACGGCGTTCGCTGCGCCGGGGACCGGCCTGGCAACGTCGATCCGGTCGAACAGCATCTCCCAGGCGGTGAGGGCCGTCAGCGGCAGGGCGGCGGCCTCGGCATCCGACAGCGATGCCGGTTTCATCCCGACGATGCGCTCGTCGACGAGATGGAACTCGCTGTTGCTCCCCGGGCGGGCGATCGAACCGGCGTAGAACACGTCGTCGCCGGGCTTGAAGCCGACAACCTCGTCGCCGACTTCAACGACTTCTCCGACCGCGTCCCAGCCCAGCACCTTCCAACCGTCGTCGGCCGGCCGCGCGCTTCTGCGGACCTTGGTGTCGACCGGGTTCACCGAGACGGCCCTGACCGCGACGAGGAGATCGCGCCCGGTCGGAACGGGGCGGGGAAGTTCGATGTCCTCCAGCGCGTCCGCTCGATCGATCGCTCCGGGCGTCCTGTAGCCGATGGCCTTCATGATGAGCGCTCCTGCTTCGGCTTCGCTTGTTGAGACAGGCGGAACTTGGCTGTAGTCTCGTGCGATCTCAATACGCACAAACACAGCCCATAGTGTCAAAAAGGATACCGTCATGGCGAAGGCGCGGTTCTCGCGGTTCGATTGCAGTCCTGGCTGTTCGGTGGAAGCGGCAGTCGGTCTGATCGACGGCAAGTGGAAGTCGGTGATCCTGTTCCACCTTTTGTCCGGCACGCTCCGCTTCGGCGAGATCCGTCGGCAGATCGCGAACGTGACGCCGCGCATGCTCACCAACCAGCTCCGGGAACTGGAGGAGGACGGACTGGTGGAGCGAAAGGTTTATGCCCAGGTGCCACCGAAGGTCGAGTACAGCCTCTCGCCGCTTGGGCGGACGATGGAGCCCATACTCCTTGCCCTGAAAGGATGGGGCGACGCCCATCTCGGCCTCTATGGCAAGCCGAAGCAAGGCTCGCCTGCGGAAGGGGTGGCGAACGAAAAGGGCGAGGAGGGACGCCAAGCCGCCTGAGCGGGAGGACCGCTTGCGGGTGCGCACAGACGGGCTGCAAATATTTGCGGAGGAGCGATAGCGGACGGACTGCTTCGACACGTCCGTTTCCCCCGGGCGCCGATCGCCTCAGAAGGGTGGAAAGCTCCTAATCCGCTCTCGTATTGAAGCTAGCAATAAGCTGCCGTTCGAGATCGTGAGGGGCTTTCCCGCAAACGATGGTGAAGCGGAAAAGCTCAAGCGTTGAGGTCGGTGACGACCTCGCCGATCAGCGACCTCAGCCAGCGGTGCGCTGGGTCATGTCTATAACGAACGTGCCATGCCATCTCGACGGGGAAGCTGCCGAGGTCGACCGGGGCCGGCAGGATCTTCAGCCGAGGCTCCTGCATCAGCCGCTTGCAGATGAGCAAGGGTAGGGTGGCACAATAGTCGGTCACCGCCACCATCTCGGCGACCGCGAAGAAGTTGGTCACGGAGATCGCTACGTCGCGCTTCAGTTGCTGCTGGGCCAGCGCCTGAAACAGCCCGGCACGCATCCGTCCTGGCGGCACGATGTTGACGTGCTTCATTGTCTCGAACTGCTCACGCGTCATGGCATCGCCGACGTTCGGATGGTCGGCGCGTACGGCGCAGGCGAACCCTTCGTCCATCAGGTGCTGAACGACGAGGTTGTCGGGCGGGTCGACGATGCGACCCAATACGAGCGCTGTCGTTCCGGAAACGACACCCGTTTCGGCGAGATCGTTGCCGTACGGCGTCAGGTGGAGCCTGATGCCGGGCGCAACCTTCTGCAGTCGCGCCACAACAGCGGGGACGAGGACGAACTCGGCATAGCCGTTCGGCGCGATGGTGAAGAGCCGTTCCGCCTGCTTTGGATCGAAGGCCTGTTGGCCAAGGACCACATCGTCGAGCTGCGCGAGCGCCTCGGTGATCCGTGGCGCGAGTTCGAGCGCGACCGGCGTCGGCTGGACGCCGTAGCGCTCACGGACGAACAACTGATCCTGCAGCATGAGACGGAGGCGGGACAGGGCGTTGGACAGCGCCGGCTGGGTCATGCCCAAGCGCACGGCCGCCCGTGTGACGCTGCGCTCCTCCATCAAGGCGACGAATATCGGCAGCAGGTTCAGGTCATATCGCATGGAGGTATCATGTAGTCCGCATATCAATAATCAAAAATATCAATTTCTTGAATATGTCGACCGTACCCAACTCCCTTCCATCGGCGACGGACGCCGCAAATATGAAGGCTCAGATGCGCATCCACGCGGCGATCGCTGAGGCGGAGCCGCGATCCGGCGCAAGCTGAAATCCGACTCGAAGGGAACATGGCAATGACCAAGGGTATCGAAGACAAGGTCGTCCTCATCACCGGCGGCAGCACCGGCATCGGCGCTGAGACCGCCCGACTTCTTGCTGAACGGGGTGCGAAGGTCGCCATCGCTGCACGACGCAAGGACAAGCTCGACGAGGTCGTGGCGGAGATCGTCGCGAACGGCGGCACGGCACGTGCCTACGCGCTCGACGTCACCGACAAGTCGGCAATTCAGTCCGTCGTCGGCGCGATCGTAGCTCAATTCGGCCGTCTCGACGTGCTGATCAACAACGCCGGTCTGATGCCGATTCGTCCGATGGCCGAGGTCAACACGGACGAGTGGGACCAGATGATCGACGTCAACCTGAAGGGCACGCTCTACGGCATCGCCGCAGTTCTTCCCGGCTTCCTCGAGCAGGGCAGCGGTCACATCATCAACCTGAGCTCGGTTGCAGGGATCAAGGTCTTCGCACCGGGTGGCACGGTCTACTCCGGCACCAAGTTCGCCGTCAGCGCGATCAGCGAGGGCTTGCGCCAGGAGGTAGGCGAGAAGGTCCGCGTCACGTCGATCGAGCCCGGAGCGGTCGAAAGCGACCTGAAGTTCACGACGTCGGGCACGGCTGCCGAGACGGTGCTGGACTTCTATAAACAGGCGATCCCGGCAGCGTCGGTGGCGCGCGCCATCGCGTTCGCTGTCGAACAGCCCGAGGACGTCGACATCAATGCAATCGTCATCCGGCCGACCGCTCAACAGTTTTGAACACCAAGAGGAGGCGGGGCGGAGTGTGCCCCGCCTTCGTCACGTCCGCTGTTCGTCCACTCTGTCGGCGTGAGCTAGGATGCAAGCCCTGGATCAAGTTGAAATAGAAGATGGCTCAGACGCGTACTACTGATGTAAAAACGCGATCGACAGGCGCTGCGACCGAAGTCCCGGGCAGCTTGACCGCGCCATAAGCTACACTGCAGCGGCGCGACTGTTGATTCAGACCGCGATCAGGGTCGCCCGCAAGTGTTGAGGCGGCTTTGCAATCAGTTAGTGTCCCCGCGTTCTCTTTCCGGGAACCTGCTCTATCCTCTTGAATTATTCCAAACTTTGGTGATTGCCCGTGACGTATCTCCGCTACCATCCCGACATCGAACAATCTCGGCCCGACGAGCAGGAGACGATCGACGGCATCATCCGGGGAATGACGCAGCAGAGCGAGATTGTCGAGAAGCGCAAGCAGCACGCCGTGCGCGCCAGCCATGCCAAGAGTTCGGCCTGCGTCGTCGGCACGCTGGTGATCGCCAACGACCTACCGCCGGAGCTGGCACAGGGATTGTTCGCCGCAGCGGGCACCTACGATGTCGCGATCCGCTTCGCGCAAGGGCCCGGAGAGACACTTGGAGACCGCGTCTCCACCCACCGCGGCATGGCGATCAAGGTGTTCGGCGTCGAGGGCGAGAAGCTGCCGGGCCACGATGCGCCTACGCAGGATTTCGTCCTTGCCACGGGACGGACGTTCCCGTCCGGCACGGCGAGTGGCTTCCTGAGCGACGCGAAGAAGATTGGTGCCGCCACGCCCATGCCCGAGGGCGTGAAGAGCGCGGTGTCGTCGATGGCGCGCAACTTCAACAAGGTGCTGGGCCTGTTCGACACCGCCTATGCCAAGGCGGATTTCTTCGGCCATCCGTTCAGCCACCCAATCGGCGACGACTATTTCAGTCAGGCACCGGTGCGCTATGGTGACTATGTCGCCAAGCTCGGCGCGGTACCGGCGTCGCAGGCGCAGGACGCGCTAGGCGAGTGGAAGCTCGATCCGCATCAGGACGAGGACGGCTACCGCCACGCCGCGACCGATTACTTTCGTGACCATGAGGCGGTGTTCGAGCTGAAGGTCCAGCTCTGGGCGAACGCGGAGACGCAGCCGATCGAGGACGCCTCGATTGAGTGGCCGTCGCAGGACAGCCAGTACCGCACTGTCGCCACGATCCGCATTCCGGCGCAGGACGCCTACAGCCCGGCGCGCGTGCGCTATTTCGACGAGGTGATGACCTTTCGCCCGGCGCACAGCCTAGCCGCCCACCGGCCGCTTGGATCGGTGATGAGGGCGCGGCTGCAAGTGTATCGTGCGCTGTCCGCCTATCGCCACCGCGAGAACGGGGTTGCCGAGGAAAACACCGCCGACATCGCGGCCATCCCGGCCTAACGCGAAGCAAGAAGGCGCCGATCATGCCGACAGCTGTCAATACCGCCGCATACGCCGCCGTGCCGATCGGCACGGTACCCACCACGCTGACGATCAACGGAGAGACGCGCACCCGCGCGATCGAGCCGTGGACGACGTTGCTCGACCTGCTGCGGGAAGGCGAAGACCTGATCGGCACCAAGAAGGGCTGCGACCACGGCCAGTGCGGCGCGTGCACCGTGCTGATCGACAGCCGCCGCATCAACTCGTGCCTCAAGCTGGCAGTGACGCTGGACGGGGCGGAGATCACGACGATCGAAGGGCTTGGTCAGCCGGGCAACCTTCATCCGTTGCAGTCCGCCTTCTGCGACCACGACGCCTTCCAGTGTGGCTACTGCACGCCGGGTCAGATTTGTTCCACGCTGGGCCTCATCAACGAGGGCAAGGCGAGTGCTCTGCCCCCTGAAAAGTGGCCCTCCCTGAAGTAGGCTTTCGAGCTGACGGAGGATGACAAGATGGGACAGGAGAAGCCCAAGTCGGAAGAGATCGTCGCCAAGCTGAGGCAGGTCAATGTGTTGCTCTCGCAGGGCCGCCCGGTAGCGGATGCGATCCGCACGATCAGCGTGACGCCGTTTACCTACTACCGGTGGCGGAAAGAGTTCGGGGGGCTGAAGTCCGACCAGGTGAAGCGTCCGAAGGACCTCGAGAAGAGGAGCGAGCGGCTGCGCAAGGCCGTGTCGGACCTGACGCTGGAGAAGCTGATCCTGAAAGAGGCCGCTATCTAAGAAACTGGTGAGCCCCGCCCGTCGTCGTCGCTGCATCGACCATACCGTTCTGAAGTTCGGTGTGTCGGAGCGGCTGGCGTGCCGGGTTCTGGGGCAGCACCGATCGACGCAGCGCAAGGCGCCGCGGGGACGTTCCGACGATGCGGCGCTGACGGCCGACATCATCGAACTGGCGACGCAGTATGGACGCTACGGATATCCCCGTGGCCGACAAGCGATTGCTCGCAATCGCTGATAGGCGTCGGATCACAGCCCTGCTGCGGAATGCCGGATGGGTGGTCAACGTGAAGCGCGTCGAGCGGATCTGGCGGCAGGAAGGTCTGAAGGTGCCGGCCAGACAGCCCAAGCGCGGTCGGCTCTGGCTGAACGATGGTTCATGCGTTCGGCTTCGGCCCGAGCATCCAAACCACGTCTGGGCCTATGACTTCGTCGAGGACCGGACCCACAACGGCCGCAAGTTCCGCACGTTGAATGTCGTAGACGAGTTCACTCGGGAATGCCTCGCCATCCGGATCGATCGGAAGCTGAAGTCCGCAGACGTCATCGACGTTCTATCCGACCTCTTCATACTACGCGGCGTGCCAGGTTACATCCGTTCTGACAATGGCCCGGAGTTCATCGCCAAGGCGGTGCGCGAATGGATCGCCGCAGTTGGTGCCAAGACCGCGTTCATCGAACCGGGCAGTCCTTGGGAGAACGGCTACTGCGAGAGCTTCAACTCCAAGCTTCGCGATGAACTCCTGAACGGCGAGATCTTCTATAGCCTCGCCGAGGCGCGCATCGTCATCGAAGGTTGGCGCCAGCACTACAACACCAAACGTCCACACTCGAGCCTGGGTTACCGTCCACCCGTTCCAGCCGCTGCGCTATGGCCGGCGGCGCCACCCCAACCCGCTTCGCCGGCCATCTCAAACGTCGCCGGCAAGCCCACCATGCATTAGATTTGAACCGGGTCACCTAACGGGGGCAGGCCAACCTAACGTGGTGTGTTCGGCTCGACGATGATCAATGCGGATACCTTGTTGCTGCTGTAAGCGAACTCGAGCGAGTTCCAGCTCGGCATCGGCATAGGTGCCGAATGATTTAACAAATGGCGGAAAGCCCTTCGTCCGCAATCTTACCTGCCACGACGTTCTGCCAGCCTTGCTGGTACGCGCATGGATGCCAGGTGCCGTTTTCCGTTTCTTGCCCGTCTTTGATGCCATAGGACACGCCGTCTTTCGCGAGAATGTCCCAGGAGTGTCCCCGATTCGGTCAAAATCCGTGAGTCGACTGGCCAAGTCATTGAAATTCATGGCGCACCCGACAGGATTCGAACCTGTGACCTCTGCCTTCGGAGGGGCGGGGAATAGACGTTTGTGTTGTGGATAATGCCTATAACAGCGGGATTGTAAGCCTTTCGCTCTTATGGGCATCATGCGCATCCCACACATCAGTGTGGGACGTTGTGTGGGAAGTCCGATGCCAGCCGCTCCAAAGAACGAGATCGACACGCCTTCGAAGCGCGCCCGGCTAATCCACCGCAAGAACCCGTACTGGCTCGGTGTGAGCGGAGGGCGCGGTGGCGTCTCGCTCGGCTACCGCACAAGCGCGCGGGGGAACGGCGCCTGGATTGCGAAGATTGTCGTCGAGGGGACGCGGCTCGAGGAACGCTTAGGCGACGCCGATGACGACGGCGCACCGGCTGGCGCAATGACGTACCGGGCCGCCGTCGCCACCGCGCTGGACTGGAGCCGTCGGCAGACTGCCGCCATCGAGGCGCGCGAGGGGACGCAAGCGCCCGCCGAAGGGCAGACGGTCCGTTCGGCCGTCGAACACTACGGGTCCGCTCGGAAGGCAAGAGCGCCAGCCGCCGGAAAGATCACAGAGGACCGCTTGCGCAAGCATGTGCTGGCGGACGAGGCGTTCGCAAAAATTCCGCTCGCGAAGCTGCGTGCGTCGTCGATCGACGCCTGGCGGGGCCGCCTGGCTCTGCGCAACGCTGACGACGAGGAAGGGGAGGGCGCGCCGCTCGCTCCGGCCACGATCAATCGGCTCCTAAACGACTTGCGCGCCGCCCTGAACGCCGCAGCCGAGCGCCACCGGCGCGAGCTGCCGCCGCATCTTCCGAACGAGATCAAGGTCGGAACGCGCGCCGTGTCCGTCGAGAACGAGGCGCGCCGGCAGCTCCTGACGGACGAAGAGGTCGGCCGGATCGTCGCGGCCGCCTTCCAGGTCGACGACACCGGCGACTTCGGGCGCATGGTGCTGACGGCGGCCGCAACCGGCGCGCGCCATGCGCAACTGCAGAGCCTGCGCGTCGGCGACGTCCAGCCGGCCCGCCAGCGCGTCATGATGCCGGGAAGCAAGAAGGGCCGATCCACGAAGGCGAAAGCTCCTGTTCCTGTGCCGTTGGCGCCGGAACATCTCGTTGCGCTCGAGCCGGCCCTAGCCGGCCGCCGAGCCGAAGATCCGCTGTTGGAGCGATGGGCGTTCAAGCGCGCGAAGGCGCCGGCTCGTTGGGAGCGAGATAAGCGTCGGCCATGGGGCCCGGCCTATGAGCTCGGCGACCTTTGGGCGGCGACGATCGCAAAGGCCGAGGTGCCCGCCGATACGATCCCCTATGCCCTGCGGCACTCGTCGATCGTGCGCGGCCTGCGCGCGGGTTTGCCGATCCGTCTCGTCGCGGCGTTGCACGACACGAGCGTCGAAATGATCGAGGCCCACTATTCGGCTTTCATCGCCGATGCGACCGAAGAGTTGGCACGGCGCGCCGTCCTGTCGTTCTCAGTCGGGTAGCTACGGACAGTTTGTCCAAGGTTGGATGTATTCCGTTCGACATACAAAGTATCTGAGTTCGGTCTGCGATCTATTGAATAGACCGCATTGACGATGCAGGGTGGGTGTGCCATCTATCCATTGCCGCACCTGCTATTCGTTGCTTTCTGACATTCTGATCTTCTGACAAGCGGCCTCCCCAAACCGAGATCGTCAGGCGAACGCGTCATTACGCGTCGCAGTCAGGAGCACCATGTCGGCGCTACTCAAAGCCGAGCTACGCTCGCATTCCGCAGTGAACGATGGATACACGCCATGGCGTGAGCGGCCGCATCTCTCGATGAAAGTCGCCGCCGAGATCGCAGGCCTCTCGGCGGCGAGCCTCTACAAGTACGCCGATGCCGGCAAGCTCGCCTTGAAGCGAATGGCCGGTCGTACCTTTGTCGACACCGCCAGCCTCGTCGAATTGCTTCAGACGGCCGAGCCTTGGACGCCATCAAAGGCCGGAACTGCGGCGCGCGCCGCCCGTGCAACTCGAGCCGCGCAGGCCCGGGCATGAGCGGTTCTCTTCCTCTCGTCCGCACGCTGTTCGCTGGCGCGGATAGCGGTTTCCCGCGCGTTGTCGCGAACGTCGACCCTGGCGCCTTCCTTGACGCTCAGTACTTCGAGGACGATCCGTCGCGGCCGGTGCAACTCCGGCCCCGGCTCAAAGCCGACTTTTCTCCCTATCGCCAGAAGGCGCTGAAAGGGGAAATGGTCTTGGCGACGCGCGGCGTTTCCCCGCGGATCAACGCTTTCGTTCGGCCCCCGCGGGGCATGCGCGTCAACACCGTCGAAGCTGTCGAGTGGTGCGTCTCGCAGTTGGAGCGCAACCAGCCCGCATACGGAAAGATCTTCCGAGCGCTGATCGACGGGAAGCTTCCGGCCGGAATGACTCGCGTCCCGCCGGATCCCATCAGCTCAAGCAAAGGCGCCGCTACCGACGGCAATCGGTAACGGCGCGGAGATGCTTTCAACATGAGTAACTTAGCGCATTCGGCCGATGCCGAAAAGGCTTCGGTCGTCCCGTTCGGTGACTACGTCGCGCAGAAGAAGGGGGCGGCCTCGCCGCGCCCCTCCAGCCGCCCGAACCCTTTCCGCCAGCTCTGGGACCGCGGCTATCGCGGGTTGCTCCCCGTCGTGCCGCCGACGGGCGGCATCCGGTCGGCCGGCAAACGGCCTGGCGTTCTCGGGCCGTCTGGCTGGTCGGGCCGCAGCGCCGCCTCGTTCAATGCGACCGTCGAGGATCTCGACGTCTGGCACGGATGGGGCGCCAGCGTCGGCGTCCGGTGCTGGAACGGCATTGGCGGGATCGACATCGACACGACGAACCCGATCCTTGCCGGGCGTGCCCGTGAGCTCGCGATCAACATTCTCGGACCCGCGCCGGTCCGATATGGCCGGGAGCCGAAGGGCCTTCTGCCATATCTGATGCCGCTCGACATCGGCTATCGCCAGGCACGCTTCGACGACGGAGTCGACCCGAAGAAGCCGGGTCTCGTGGAGCTCCTGGCCGGCGAGACGAAGATGTTCGTCGCGCAGGGCATCCATCCGGGCACTGGCAAGCCCTACACCTGGCCTGAGGGCATCTGGGACTACAGCGCGCTCACCCGCGTCACGCACGAGCAGCTCGACGCCTACTTCGCCGCACTCGCATCGGAGATGCCGGGCTGGCGCTCGCTGACCTCCAGCGTCGACCGCGCCATGATCGACCAGCAGACGCTGCGCGGCGATCCCGACCGCATCCGACGCGCCATGTCCGCTCTGCCGAACGACGGGCGCTTTGGCTATCCGGAATGGGTGAACATGGCGATCGCGCTCCACGGCGCGCTTCCCGACGACGAGGCGCTGGCCCTCGAGCTCTTCGAGGACTGGACAGACAAGGCCGGAATCCCGGATCCGACCGAAGACGCCGCGCGCGTCTTCCGCTCCGTCCAGGGACCGTTCTCGCTTGGTGCCTCCATGATCGAGGACTATGCCACCAAGCACTCCAGCGGTGCGTTTACGGTGGCGGATCGGTACTTCGACGCTGCGGCCGTGGAACGGGCTGCGCGCTCGGCCCCTGTAGAAGCCGCTGCGACATCGCGCCATCCGCCCTTCGACTTCGCCGCGGCTGCGCGCCTTGACCGTGCGCGAATGGAAGCGATCCCGGAACGCGCCTTCGTGTTGGGCTCGAGGTTTCAGGCCGGCACGCTGACGCTCGGCGCCGGCCCGGCCGGCGTGTCGAAGTCGACCTTTGCGATCAAGTCGGCACTGGCGATCGCCACGGGCAAGCCGTTGACCGGCGAGACCGTAGCGAAGAGCGGCCCCGTCCTGATCTACAACAGCGAGGATCCGCGCGACGAGATGCTGCGGCGCCTGATGGCAACGGCGCGGCTCGACGGTCTCGACATCGATCTCGTCCAGGAGCGCGTTCGGATCCTTTCCGGCTACGACGATCGACGCCTCGTCTTCGCCGAGCGCCGCGACAAGGGCGGACCCATCCGCCCCGGCCAGGACACTGACGACCTTGCGCGCTTCGTCGCCGCCGAGGGGATCGTGCATGTCGCCCTGGACCCGTTGGTCGCGCTGCATCGCGGGCTCGATGAGAACGCGGCGGCGGATATGGAGGCGCTCGGCGATCAGCTCCGGCAGTTCGCCAGCCGAACAGGCGTGTCAGTCGACCTCATCCATCACACCGCGAAGGCACGCGGCGCCCAAGCGGACGCGAATGCAGGCCAGGCCGACGCGGCCCGAGGCAGCGGTGCCGTGATGGGCTTCGTGCGCTCGGCCTACACGTTGATGCCGATGGGCGCGAATTTCGCCCGCGATCTCGGTTTGGACGCCGGTCGGGCCGCGCAGATGGTTCGGCTCGATGATTCGAAACGGAACTACGCTCGGCGATCGGCGCGCGAGCTCTGGTTCGAGATCCTCTCGGTTCTCCCAACTGGGGAGGTCGTGTCGCCCGGCGATTTCGATTCCCATGACGAGGAAGTCCGCCGCCGCGCGAGCACATCGGCCGGCGTGCACGTTCTCTTCGACATCCGTCGACAGCGTGCGCTCGCCGCGATCGCCAACTCCGAGAGCGAGGACGTTCAGCAGTCGGCCCGGCTGCAATACTTGGTCGCGCTGATGGATGGCGACGCTGTCCCCCGTGCCACCCTAGCCGCCTCCTACGGTTTCGCAATGAAGCTCGGCGGGACGCAGGCCCGAACGCACATCGACGGAATGGTGCCAGTCGGCGCCATGAAGGCCGTCGAGGTCGAAACGGAGGGCTACGCCTGGTCCGTTTGGCGCGAGGAACGGCGCGGCGGAAAGGGGAAACAATGGGTGATCCTGCGCAAGCGTCTTGGACAGGTTGTCCGCTCCGAAGAGCCTTCGGGGGCTTCGGACGAAGCGAACGGGGGAGTTTTCGACTGATGCCTGCGGAGCCTGCAGTCTCGCAAACCCTTAGTTTCCAGTGCCTGCGGCGCCTGCGGTCGGTTTTTCGGCCGCTGCAGCCGCAGGCTTGGCCTCGTAAGCTCCATTGCACAAGGGTTTCAGAGCCTGCGGCGGCAGTACGCCTGAAGCCTGCAGCGGTCCCCCTTATAAGGGACCGCTGCAGGCGTAGGCTGCAGGCTGTCCGGATGGAAGAGAACGGCCGAAGGAGGGAACAGGAGATGGGAGGCCGACGGACAGCGTGTCCGGCGTGGTCCGCTTCATCTGTCTATGTGTCGTCCAGCGCGATACTTCACGCGGCCCATTTTAGAACGGTGTTCCGATGAGCCCCCGCAGGCGGAAATCCCGGCCGAGTCCTGCGCGCTCCGCGAACGCTCGGATCCAGGCCGCCGAGATCAATGCCCGGCGCGCCTCCATGCCGAAGTGCGAAGCGAAGACGCGCACGACCGGCGAACCCTGCCAAAACCTCGCCATGGCGAACGGCCGGTGCCGGCTGCATGGGGGCGCGACGCCGAAGGGCGACCGGTGGCACCTGCCGGTCTGGCCGAATGGGAGCGCGCCGGGCGCGATCGAGAAGGCGAACCGAAAGTCCGCCGACCTTGAGAAGCGTAAGCGCAAGAAGGCCAAGCGCCTCGCGCGCCGATCACCCGACGAGCTCGCCGAGCACGACGCCTGGCAGAAGGCGCGCCAGCCGGGCAGCGCGAAGCGGCGGAAGGCCGATCGGGAGACGCGGCGCCAGCAGGTAGAGGCGCATGCGGTGCTACAGGCTCAAGCGCCGCCGCGGGGAATCAACGTCGCAGACCGCGCGCTCGCCAATGCGCTTGCCGTCGCAGAGGCGAACCTGCGCGCTCTCGATCGACAGGACGACCTCGCCGAAGCGTGGATCAACGGAACTGGAGTTTTCGGATGAACCTGGAGAACGACGACGTCAGTGACGAGGATCTTGAGCGCCTGCGGCGCAAGCTTGAGTTCAAGGCGCTGACAAAGGCAGACGCCATGCTCGACGATCCTGCAACGCCAGCCACAGCGCGCGCATCCGTCATTCGCGGCGTATTGAGCGATACCGCCACGCGCCGGCATGACGAGTTGCCCGGCGACAAGGACTTCGCGGCCATGACGGCGGCCGAGCTCGCATCGGCCCGGCGAGCGCTGGAAATGCAGATCGCCCGCTCCAACGCGGCGCCGCTGGAGCTTGAGGCGGTCTCGGACAAATCAGTCGGTGCCGACGTGTTCGATTGATCCAAACAGGGAAAGGCCGAGCTACTTGGCCTTCTCGCTGTCGCGCTTGCGCGCCTTTTCCGCCTGAAGCCATAGCTTGAAGCGCATCTTCTGCACCCACGCCTCGTGTTGCTCTTCGGGTGTTGGTTCCCGGAGCCTTTCGGCTCGCTTGGCCTCTTTAGCGGCCTTGCGTTGGGCGATGAACGCGTCGACGTCCTTTCGGTCGAAGAGCGCAGGAACGCCGGGGATGTAGGGAATCATCCCCTTTCGCCGAAAACCTTGGATGGTCGTGCGCTTAAGGCCCATAAGTCGAGCAAACTCGGCTTCAGTTATCAAATCCACCTTGGCATCCCGTGTTCAGATTGTACGTTTTGTCATCAGACACTCGGCGCCCGTTCCAAACAACGCATCGCGTTAACAATGTAAACCGACAGTCAGCAGACACACATCATTTGACTAGCGCCCATCATTGATACACGAGCATCGCACCGAAATGCGAGAGGTTCGATGCTTTTACCTATCACCGACGGCAACAAGCTTACCGACTACAAGATGTATCAGCGCGGGTTCTGGGTCGTGTTCCAGATATCGAAGGGCGTTGGTGCCTGCCGCATTGTCGAGGTCATGGACGAGCGCCAGGTGCTCGAGTCCTTGCTGCCTCACCTGGAGCGCTTCGGACTTCCTGCGGAAATCGTCGAGGAAGAGCTAGGAACCGGCTCATGGATACTCGAGACGTCGGGATCGATCGGGCGGACCGATCGCCTCCTGGATCTTCTCAGAGACGAACACGGAATGAAGAAGCTGCGGAACGTCATCATTTGCGAGGCCGAAGCCCGTAGACTTTACGGCGAAGAGGCGTGTCAGGCTGCCCTCGCCAGGATCCGGCCGACTTGAACAGCGGACCAAGCGCCACCGCGCGCCGTGCCTACCGCCCGGGCGTTCAGCGTCTCGGCGATCGCGCGATGCGAGGTCGTGCCAGCCGCTTGGATGCTGGCGATGATCGGCAGGACATTGGCCGCGAATGCGTCGGCTTCACGCGCATTCGTCGCCGCGCCGGCCTGTGCCGCCCGCGCGAGGTTCGTTGGGTTGCCGAGCTGGGCGCCGGCCGCCTTCTTCGCCTGCAAGGCCGCTTTCGTGCGAGCGGCGATCAATGCGCGCTCCTTCTCGGCCAAAGCGGCATAGACGTGCAACATGAACGGGTCTGCATCGACGCCGAGTTCGGCAACGATGAACGGCACGCGCTGTGCCATCAGACCGGCGATGAAGGCGACGTCACGCGACAGGCGGTCGAGCTTGGCGACGATCACCGCGCACTTGAGCTTGCGCGCTGCGGCCAGCGCCGCAGCGAGCATCGGCCGGCGGTCGAGTGCGTCGGCGCCCTTGGCCGTCTCGACCTCTTCGAACGTGTCGACGAGCTGATAGCCATGCGCCGCTGCGAACTGTTCGATCGCCGCGCGCTGCGCTTCCATGCCGAGACCACTGCGGCCCTGACGGTCCGTGGACACGCGGATGTAGGCGACAAGGGGGCGGATCGGAGCGTTCATGACGGCGTCTCGGTTAGGGTGTTACAACACTATATGTGCGTTTAGTGTTGTAACGCAAGTGCGTGAAACATTCAGCTGGAACGAAAAAACCCGCCGGCCGAAGCCGACGGGGCTGGCGTTCGTTCGGTACCCATGAGCGCCGATCAGGCCGGCCGCATTCCCTTGACTCGTTCGACGTCCTGCAGGTCGGCAGGGTCCGACGTGTCCGGGCTCACGGCGCCTTCCTCGTTCTCTGGATCCGGGTCGTTCTCAAGCTGGCCGCCGCCCGGCATCTTGCTCTCGGCTCGCGCAACGCGATCGGTCTCGGTTTCGCCTGGCCGGAGCGGCTCGTTGTCGATTGTGCGGGACATGGCGGCTTCCTCTCGATCGTTGTCGGAGAGGAAGCGTCGGCGAAGGCGCTTGTTCCGGATTTACTGCCGGTCCGGCCGCGGTCAGAGCCCGCGAATGAGCGGGCGTCGACCCATCATCGTCTTCACCTGTGCGAACCGCAGCGCCTGCAGACGCTGGTGGGGCGACAAGCCCTTGATCGTCTCGCTCGCCTGCGGCGACGCTTCCCATTCTCCGCAGGACGGGCAGCTTACTGCCACAGCTCCTTGCGTGATGGCGGTGATGAAACGAGCGGGGCTGTTGCAGATGGGGCAGTTCATGGGCGTTCCTCACTTAAAGAACGACCCTATCCGAGAAACCAACCGAGCAGGGATTAATCGGTGAGGCAGGCTCGTCCCCGCTGGTTGGCTTCGCCCCTCGAGGCCGCAGTCACACCCCGGCCGACCCCTGGATCCACCCCTTGGGGGTACTCCCAACGCTCTTGCTGGAACGGCCGCCCATGCCCGAAGAAAGTCGCGGTTCCTGAGGACTTTGGGTCGATGAAGTAAATGTATGTCATGACGACATACAAGACCAAGCAAAAATTGCGCAGGTTGGTCCGATGTATTTCCAAATCCGCTTGCCATGCTGACCGTTGTGCGGGTATCATGCTTCGCATGAACGCAGATCATCTTGATCGGCCGGAGACGACAACATGACCGCATCGAACGACAACGCCGCGCCGGCCGCGGATCCCGCGAAAATGTACGTGCGGATGCTCGGCGAGTGCGGTTTCGGGCCGCCGCTGCCGCACACCACCGGACCGGACGAGCCGATCGCATGGGGCGCAACATACCTGCGCGCCGTGGCGAGCGGCGTCGATCCGGTCCACCATGCGGCGCTGGCGCTGCGGACCCTCCTGCAGGCCCTGCCGCGCGGCGATCTCTCCCGGGCAGCGCCCGACCTTCTGGCGAACCTAGAGGCGGCCGTCGAGCCGGCCTTTCGTCGCCTCGTGCTCGAGGCACCGCGGGGCGTCGTGCCTGACACCGTCGCACTCGGCATGGGCTCGCTGCAGTGGATCGTGCAGCTTCTCCGCGATCGGCGACCGCGGGATGAGCTGTTGAAGAATGCGGACGGCATCGGCGAGCGCCTCGACTGGATTGCGCTCCTGGCCGACGAGCTCGACGCCTCAGATCGGCGCCGCCGGCTCGATGAGCGCGGCGGCAGGCTCGCTCGGCTTGTCGCCTTCAACGCCAGCATTCACCGGACCGATACGGCCGGTCTTCCGCTTCACTGAGGATCGGCACCATGGGTAGCATTCGAGCGAACCGCCGTTTCTACAACAATCCGGAGATCGGGCAGGCCTTCGATAACCTCGCCGCTGCGTTCGCCCCGCCGTCCGGCGCCGATGCCGCAGGATGGGCCCGGGCGAATGCCAAGCGCGAACAGGCCGCGCGTTTGGCCAAAATGTTCGACTATGCGAACGACCCGAACTACGACCAGACGCGCGCCGATCGCCTGGGTGTGCTTGGCGGCCTCTATGCCCCGACGCAGAGCTTCTATGCCGTCGACAAGGCGGACGACACGACGCGGCGCGGCCAGGACGTGTTGGCCGCCTCGTCGCGCTACGGCTCCGACCGCACCTATGCGGCATCGACCGAGAACAACGTCCGAGACAACGCGCGCGTCGTCCAGACGAACGAAGCGGACAACGTTCGGGCACTTGAGGACCGCCGCCTTCAGGAGGCCGGCGCGCTCCAACGTCTCTACGCCGAGCCGGTGAAAGTCGGCCAGGGCGAGCGCGCCTATCTTCCCGCGCAGGCGGCCGCCGCCATGAGCTTGCCGGAGCAGCTCAACGGCGCCGACAAGCCCATGTCCACCGACGAGGTCGCCGCCATGGCGATGCAGGCGATGCCGCTCGGCGATCGTCAGCAGTTCGTGCGGGACAAGTTCGCTCCGACGGAGACGCAGGTTCAGGGCCAGGAGCGGCGCGACCTGCGTGATCGCGGAATCCTTACCGATGACGACCTCGTCGCCGATGTGCTCAGCGCCATGCCAGTCGAAGAAGTCGTCGGCGCCGGCGGCCGGCCGGAGTTCGTGCGCCGCCAGGATGCGGTCGGGCGCCAGCCGGCGCCGAAGCAGCCGATGGTTTCCGTCAGCACCGGCGAGGCGCCCGACGGGAAGCTTCGCGGCAAGCTCGACGAGAGCGAGGGCAAGCGGCTGTCCGACCTTCAGGCCACGGCGGTCACGTCGTCCGGGCTTCGGCAGGATCTCGACCTCATGGATCAGCTCATCGAACAGGCGCCGCAGGGCCCTCTCGTCGGCCGTCTGGCCGCAGTCCTGCCGGGCTTCTCGGATGCCAGCGCCGCATTCCAGTCCGTTGTCGAGCGCGCGGCGCCCGGCCTCCGCGTCGAAGGCTCCGGCGCCACGTCCGACATCGAGTTCCGCGGGATGCTGAATTCGCTGCCGCAGCTCCGCAACCGGCCGGAGGCGAACCGCCTCATCGCCGGCATGATGCGGGCCAAGGCGGACATCAACATCCGTCGCGGCGATCTCGTCACGGCCTACCAGAACGGCGACATCGACGCGTCGCAGATGCGCCGACAGCTCGCCGACCTCAATCGCCAGAGCATCGCGTCGCCTGCGCTGCGCGACATGATCGACGCCGTCGGTGGGGGCGTCGAGCCGATGTCGGGCGCCAAGCCGACCACGGACGCGCCGTCGCCCGGGTCGATCGTCGACGGACATCGCTTCCGCGGCGGCGATCCGGCCGACCCCGCGAATTGGGAGCTTCTGTGATGGCCGGACCTTGGGAAAATTACCAGAAGGCCGACGCCGCGGCGCCAGCCACAGGCCCTTGGGCACGATATGCGCCGTCAGCGGCCGCCGCGCCCTCCTTCGTCACACCGGAGCCGCCGCCCGGCGTCGTCATCCATGGCGGTGACGGGCGATCCTACGTCGCCGACAAGCCGGAGATCGGCGTCCAGCGCGACGCAGCGCCCGGCTCCCGCGATGAGGCCATCCAACAGCAGGCCCTCGCAGCGCGCGCCCGCACCGACGGTGCCGTTTCGGACGTCGCCCGCGCCGCACGCCCTTTCACGCAAGGGCAGAGCCTGAACCTTGGCGATGAGTTCGTCTCCACGGTGCTGGCCGCCATCGAAGGTGTCCAGGGCAACTCGCCGCGCGACGCCTTCGACTTCGGCCAAGAGTATCAGCGCCAGGAGCTGGAGCGGCGACGCGAAGAGGCTCCGTTGACGTCCATGGTGACCGAGATGGCCGGCGGCCTAGCGATGGGCGTCGCCGCAGCGCCGAAAGTCTTCGCGTCCGGCGCCGGGCTCGGCACCAACATGCTGCGCGGTGGTGTCTCCGGCACGACTGGCGGAGCGGTGTCCGGCTTTGGTGGCGGCTCCGGTCTCGAGGACCGCAGCTCCGATGCGCTGATGGGCGCCGGGATCGGCGCCGGCGTCGGCACAGCCGCTCCCCTCGTCGGTGCGGCGGTCGGATCGGGCATTCGCGCCTATGGCGCCCGCAACGCCGCCCGCGAGGTGCTTGAGCCCGTCGGCGTCGGCCGGCGCGCTGCGGACCAGATCGAAACCGAGCTGACGCGGGACGGCCTGACGGCAGCGGACGCCCGTGCACGTCTCGACGAGCTCGGCCCCGATGCCATGCTTCTGGATGCCGGCCGCAACGTCGGCGAAGGCGCCGAGGTCGTCGCGCAGCTTCCGGGCGCCGGCAACCGCGTGATCCGCGACCGGCTGGCCGCCCGCGGTGAGGCCGCGCCACAGCGCATCACCGACGCGGCGGATGCCGCTCTCGGTCCTGCGCGCAATATGGCCGAAACGGTCGACGCGCTGATCGCGCGGCGCACCTCCGAAAGCGAGCCCGCTTATGCCGCCGCGCTCGGCCGCCCGATCGAATGGAGCGACCGCCTACAGGCTTTCATCGACGAGCCGACGATCCGCAAGGGCCTGCGCGAGGGCGTCGAGATCCACCGGCTGGATTCGCTGGCGCGCGGCGAGCGCTTCGACCCGTTCGACCTCGCCATCTCCGGCATCGACGAGGCGGGCGACCCGATCCTGACCGGCGTCCCCAACATGCGGACCCTGAACGTCGCGAAGAAGGGGCTCGACAACATTCTCGAGGGCTATCGCGACCCGGTGACGGGCCGGCTGAACCTCGACGAACGCGGCCGCGCCATAGCCGGCGTTCAGCGGGCCTTCCTGTCTGAGCTCGACGCAGCTAACCCGGACTATGCCGCCGCTCGCGCCACGTGGGCGGGGCCGACACGGGTCCGCAACGCGATGTCGACCGGACAGGATGTCTTCGATCGCTCCGTCCGCCCGGACCAGCTCCGGCAGCAGCTTGCCGCCATGTCGCCGGACGAGCGCGAGGCCTTCCAGATCGGCGCCCGCGATCAGCTCGCCGAGGTGATGGGTACGGCCCGGCGCGATGCGACCGCGGCGCGCGCTATGTTCGAGACCGGGTGGAATCGGGAGAAGCTTGGCCTTGTGCTTGGCGACGACGAGCGCGCGGGCGCCTTCTTGGACACGCTCGGCCGAGAGACCGACTTCGCCAACCGGGCGAACAACATCACCGGCAACAGCGCGTCGGCGCGGCGCCTGGAGCGCGCACCCGAATACAAGGGCGAACGCTCGGCTGCGCGGACTGCGCTGGATCCGGCCAGCGGACTGTGGGGCGACACGAAACGGGTCGTTGCGCGCGTCGGCGACGCCTTCCTTGACGGCCGCAGCGCCCGGAACGCCGAACAGATGCGCGCCGAGTTCGGCGATGCAGTCTCGCGCCAAGGCAATGAAGCCGACGCCCTGATCGCCGCGATCATGGGCTATGGCGAACGCAACGCGGCGTCCGCGCAGCGGGCCGTACCCTATGAGGAAATGATCCGCGCGATCATGAGCGGCGGCGCCCTGGCGGCTGCTGGACAAGCGCCGTAGCCGAACCGACCACTCGACCCGACCGATCACCACCGCCACCCCGCGAGGAACAGGAGAAATCGAATTTACGGAGGGCCTCATGGCCGACCCGACCCGATACCAGCCGTCGTACAGCTTCACCGGCTGGCAGACCTCCGACCCGCGGCGCCCGCTGCCAGCGCAGCGCGTCGACATCGAGTTCCAGAATCTCGCGCTCACGACGGACGAGATCATCACGGCGCTCGGCCAGATCCGTCGTTCGGACGGCAAGCTCGCCAGCCAGCTCGTCACCTTCGAGAGCCTGACGCCGGCCGTCCGGGCCGCGATCGGCGGGCCCGGGCACGGTGACGCCGACGGCAATCTGCGGATCGGCGACATCGTGGGCCTGACGGACGCACTCGAGGACAAGGCCGATCTTTCCGCGCTGCTCGGCCTCGACGACGCCCTCGACGAGGTGGCGGCGCGTAGCGTGACAGGTGGCGGGCTCGCCGGGCGCACCGTGACAGGCAGCGTCACCGCGATCAGCGTGCCCGTCGCAACGCAGGCCCAGGCCGAGGCCGGCGTCGACAACGGGGTCGCGATGACCCCGCTGCGTGTCGCCCAGGCGATCGCTGCGATCGGCGGCGATGCAGGCGGGACAAACCCGGCTGACGCTGCGATGGTCGTCCGGACACCGGTCTACTTCGACAAGTCGGACACCCTGACCGCAACGCGGCTGTTCGCGCGGGAGGGCGCCGCGGCGAACCATAGGGCCCAGAAGCTCGTCGACACCAAGATCCCGTTCAACACGCTCACGACAGCTGGACAGTCCGCCTTTCACGTTCGGGCGGTCGCCGAAGGGAGCTCGCAGAACGGTCCAGGCCCTGCCTCGATCGGCGCCTCAGTCTCCGCGTTCAAAGAGGGGTTCGGGACGGGGGGCGCGAAGGGTGGCGAGCTCGATGCGCTCTATGTCGTCGTTCGCCAGGACAGCCCGCGGACGGGTGCGCAGGGCGTCAACGATCCCGACCGGGGCGACGGCTGCGGCATCCTGATCGACGCGGCTGTTCATGAGAATGTCGGCTTCGTCGGCGGCATCGAGGGCGCGACGACGGTCCTGTCGAACTCGCAGCTGAACGCCAACGGCAACCCCACTCCGACGCGCCGGCTCGTCTATCAGTTGGGGTGCACGGACACGACGTCGGCTTCCTCCATCGGCCTGTTCACGAGCGCGGCGATGGGCTCGCACTCGGCCGGCTTGCTGGTCTATGGCGCCGAGGGCGCGGGCGGGTCGTTCGATCACTACATCCAGTGCCGGACGGATACGGTCGGCATCTTCAACGTCGATCGCGGGGGCACCGTGTCGATGGGGCGGCGTCTGAACAGCGGCCAAATGATCGACCTCGCCGTCCACATGGCGGTGCAGTCCGACTTCTCGCTCTCCTGGCTCAACGCCGGCAAGACCGTTCCGCTCCTCAATCTCGACCAGAACGGCAACCTGACCGCCCGCGGCGGCGTGTCGGGCTCGGCGATCAACTCGACGACGAACGTCCAGGCGCAAGGCAACATCATCGCCGGCGGGAAGGTCTCGGCAACCCTGCTTCGTCTTACGCCCGGCACGGCGGGCTCGCAGAGTTCGGAATTCGTTGCCGGGACATTCTCAGTTGGCGCCAGTGGCCGGCCACGCTTCTGCATGGCGAACGGCCAGGCGCCCGTCTTTCTCGCAACCACCACAAGCTGAGGCCCCGTGATGCGGATCGACTTCTCGCAGACCCTTCAATCCATCAATGGCGTGCCGCTGGCACTCGAGGCGAACGAAGACGGCACCGTCAAAACGCCGGCCACGCTCGGCCACGTTGCGGCAGCCGCGGTGATGGCGCCGAAGGTCGTAGACGGCCAGGCGCAACCTGCGTCCGGCCAGGAAGCACTGCGCGCGCTCAGCATTGCGCTTCGAATCTTCGAGGCGAAGGCGCCGATCGAGATCACGCCCGAAGAGGCCGTCTATCTGCGCGAGCGGATTGCCGAGCACTGGACGTTGCCGATCGTCGTCGGACGCTCCTGGCAGATGCTGGAGGGCGCATGATCGATCCAGCCGCCACGACCCTCGAACACGCGACGGAGATCGTCGTCGCCTATCTCGCTCGGCATGATGTCCCGCCTGCCGATCTTCCCGCTTTGATCGCCGCCGTGCGCGCCGCGATCGAGCGGGAGGTGACACCAGCCAGTGAGCCGGAACCGGCGCGCAAGCTGCGCCCCCTGCGTCCGACGAGCGACCCTGCTGTGCCGATCACCGAGACCATCACGCCGGACTACCTCGTCTCGCTGGAGACCGGGCAACGGCTGAAGGTGCTCGAGAAGCATCTGAAGTCTTTCGGCCTCACGCCCGCTGCTTACCGTGCGCGGTGGGGGCTGCCGGCCGACTATCCGATGGTTGCGCCGCGCGTCGGGGCTTGGCGGTCTAACTACGGCCGGATGTTGGGCCTCGGACGAGTTCCTAGGCTATCGACTGAGGCGTAGAGCTCGACGCCGGTTTGGCCGGATCCTCAGTTGGACTTTGCGCCGTCGAAGCCGGCGCGCCAGGACACGCCGTCGGCGCTCTGCGACCGGTACGGATTGTCGTGCCGGCAGTAGCCGCAATAGGCAGCGTGGGCGCCTTCCATGCGGACCATCTCATCGCGGGTCAAGCCACGGCGACGACGACCGACGTCGAACGACCTCGTTTCTGCATCGAACATGACAGGCTGCATCTGGCTCACGATTTCCTCCCTAATGTACGACCCAAGGTTCTGACGCGAAGCTGACGCCAAGCTTGGATCGGCGGTGTTCTTGGACTGGTCGAATGATTGCCGCGACCTAGACGGGTGATCGACTTCGCCCAGTTCCGCATTCTCTCAAAGAGCCGAGCCGGCTCAGTGCTGTAGCGTACGTCGAACGGTTTGATCTGAGCCGATCGCTTGCAACACGACTTCCAGGCTCCGCTCCGCGCGATAGCGCAGGTAGACGTTCGGGCCGTCAGCCTCCTGCCGAGGCACGGCCAACTTCTTCGCTTTGGCAGCAACCAGTGCGATCTGGTCCGTCCACCCCCTCGTGCCGTCGCTCATAACCCACCCCGCCGTTAAGGAATGGGTAAGGATTACCCGAACGCCAGCAGGGGTTGGAGTTAACGGCTCC
Source organism: Aureimonas phyllosphaerae (assembly GCF_047943035.1). Lineage (NCBI taxonomy): Bacteria > Pseudomonadati > Pseudomonadota > Alphaproteobacteria > Hyphomicrobiales > Aurantimonadaceae > Aureimonas > Aureimonas phyllosphaerae. The sequence goes on from NZ_CP181348.1 coordinate 1,400,156, forward strand.
AACCCTTGGGAATATGGTGAAAGCGGATAAGCTGAAGCATCGGCGCGCGATGGTCGGGCTCAGTGTCCCTGCCGATCGCACTCATCGAGAACCATCGCGATCTCGGCCGGATCGGCTGCGATCTCGCTATCCAGTCCGGCTTCCAGCCGCTGATCTGCCTGGCGGTACTCTTCGCATCGACCGGTTCGAGCGAGATCGGCCGCGCTGTCCGGCGTGAACCAGCGATAGGCATAGACGGCAACCGCCACCAGCAGAACGACGGACAGAACGAGCTTCAGGGTGCGACGGGACAAGGGAAGGCCTCACAGCAGCGAAAGCCATCAGGAACAACAGCGGGCTTTCGCCGGTCTGTCGCTTTTGGCCAACGAGATCCCAAACGCTCTGCCGGTGCAATCTCGGAATGAACCGGAAGTTGCTCGGCCAACCCTTGAGTGTGTCGTAAACGACGCATTCGCGGTTATCACTTCCAAAAACTTTAGAGAATAATCGCTGTTCCCGTAGCGGCATGGTAGGTCTGTCGCAAGGGAACCTACCGAGGTCGGATGAGGGTACGGGAGGCGCAGGCCAACGACGTCGATCGCGTTGTGAAGCTATGCGCGGAGCATGCTTATCCCGAGCTTCTGTGGAAACATGTTCGCTTTCAGCCGGACGCGTTGACGGAGACGCTGAGGCTCATGGTCGGCAGCCCGACAGGAACATGTCTTCTTTTGGAAGAAGAGGGCGGCGATCTCGTCGGTTTCGCATTGGTCTTCGTAAACCGATACTTCTTTTCGCATGATCGATACGCGTCCGACCTCACCTTCTACGTACGGCCTGATCGGCGTCGTGGCTGGCCAGGTGTTCGGCTTATTCGGGCTATGATCGCGTTCGCGAAGTCACAGAATGTCCAGGAACTCCTCTTGACCGTCAACAGCGGCGTCAAGGTCGAGCGGACCGTCCAGTTGATCGAGCGCCTCGGGGGGCGAGTGCTCGGCCGATCCATGTCCATAAGCCTTCGGGGGAATGAAGAATAATGTGCGGCCCATCCATCAACCTGCTGCCGGCATCCGATACAGGCACGTCGAATTCTGACGGCATCACATCGGATCCGACGCCATCCTTCTCTGGCTCATACCAAGTCTTTCCCAGCGGTGCCGTTCCGAACGCGACAGTCGACATCTACGCGAACGGCCTTTTTGCCGGCTCAGCCGTAACAGCATCGGACGGATCGTTCGATTTCACCTCAAGCTCACTGCCTGATGGCGATTACCGATTCGAAGTCGTGGACCGCGCGAGCGGCTTGCCCGCCAACTCATTTTTCGGGACGGGACCGGAACTGGTTACAGTGGATACGGCGCCACCGGCTCTTGCCTCGTCGTACGTGAATGGCGACAGCTTGGTTCTGACCTTCGACAAAAGCTTCGATGCGAGTTTCACCCCCGCCGGTGGTGACTTTACCGTTTTGGTCGACGGTATCCCAAGCACGGTGACGGCTGTCTCGGCCTCGGGACGTGAGTTGATCCTTACCCTCTCCAGCCCTGCTCTTTCCGGGGACCCTGTCGAGATTGCGTATACCGACGCGACAACGGGCGACGTCACCGCAATTCGAGATGTTGCAGGGAATGAACTCGACTCTATAGCAACGAGATCCGTCACTAATGTGACCGGCGATGTCGTAGCGCCGACGTTCGTGTCTGCCGAAGTTAGCGGCAACCAGCTTGTTCTCACCTACGACGAAGCGCTCCGAGCCGGCGCTCTGCCGGCTGCCAACGCCTTCACAGTGGATGTTGGCGGGTCGAACGTCGGGGTCACGAACGTCTCCGTCGATGGTAACAGCGTGACGCTCACGCTGGCATCCAGCGCTCGGGAAGGAGACGTTGTAAGCGTCACCTACGTCGACCCTACCGGCGGCGACGACACAAACGCCGTCCAAGACTTTGCCGGCAACGATGCGGCCAGTCTGACGAACGAAGCCGCGACGAACGACACGGTTCAGCAAACATATGCGGTTGCTGATGCTACGACCGTCACCGAAGGTGGCGTTCTGAGGTTTGTCGTCTCCAGAACCGGGGACCTCTCGGTCAATGAAGAAGTGAGTTACATGATCGGCGGAACAGCGGCGTCCACCGACATCGATACACCAAGCGGTCAGGCGTTCTTCGCCGCCGGTCAATCAACGACGACGATCAGCGTCAATACGGTTCAGGATAGCGCTTCCGAAAGCACGGAAACGGTGACTGTCACGCTCACCGGTGTCGACAACGGCGGTGCGATCGGCTCCCGCAGTGTCGCTAACGGTCAGATTACCGATGATGACGTCTCACCGCCGTCTGGTGGGGGCGGCAATCCCGCGCCGGCACCGACGCCGATCGATACGGTGGGGACGGAGGGTCCTGACGCCATCACCGGTACTGCAGCAGCCGATACCGTCATGGGCGGCCAAGGTGCGGATACCCTGCTTGGCAACCAGGGCAACGACAGCCTCAACGGTAATCAGGGCGACGACACGGTTCGCGGCGGCCAAGGCAACGATATCGTCCGTGGCGGCCAAGACGATGACGAGGTTCAGGGCGACCGCGGCGACGACCAGGTGTTCGGCGACAACGGCAACGACGTCGTCAACGGCAACCAGGGCGCCGACACCGTCAATGGCGGCATGGGCGATGACATCGTACGTGGTGGTCAGGACAACGACGAGGTCCGAGGCGGTCAAGGCGACGACTTCGTGTTTGGCGATCTCGGGAACGACGAGGTCTGGGGCGATCTCGGAAACGATACGCTATCCGGTGGGGCAGGGGCCGACGTGTTTCAGTTCGCTGCCAATTCCGGCAACGACGTCGTCACCGACTTCAGTCGCGCCGAGGGCGATACGCTCAACTTCGGCGGGCAGACCTATACGGTGGCCGATGTCGACGGCTCGGCGGTTTTCACTCTGTCAGGCGGCGGCACGGTCGTGCTGACAGGCGTGTCGTCCGCCAGCCTCGACGCAGGCGCTTTCGCTTAACGGTCGAAGGTCGTAGTCAATGATAAAGAGGCCCGCCCGGTTCGCTGCGGCGGGCTTTTTGCATGGTTGCAACTGTTTCTCTCGGAAGTGCAGCAAGCGGAATCGCGACCATTTGCGTGGTCGCCCTACAGAGCTGGGGACTGATCAAGCTGCCAGCAAGCTGCATCGTCCGAGAATTAATCGTAGATCAAAGAAGGGCTGGGTACTGGCGGGAGCGTGCCCTACCCTCATCGAAGTAGGCCGCGCTGGCGTGGCTCGGTTTCTGTCGACAGTGGTCCGCAACCATGCTGATCAGGACGTCCGTACGCTTGCTGTTCGCTTGGGAACTATGGTTCGCCTGGCGTCCTGTTGTTCCGTTTACCCGCAGGCCGGACGTCCCATTCCAGCGTGTATGGCTGAAGCGATGCTATCGCCGGCGTCATCATCGAGGCCGTTGGCAGTACAAGACGCTTAAGTGCGTGTCAGCTGCTCAAATGGAGCCAAGTCACCAGCGCTACGAGCCAGAAAATGGTCGATAGGGCGACCCCCACCGCCAGTCCCCGCGATGGGCTTTGGGCAGACTGATACTGTTGCCGTGCGAGCGACTTGCGACCGATTTTTGCGTGCTGGACTGCGTGTGCCATGGCTCAATCCCTTCATCGCATAAACGATGATGGGCCCGATGGGTTCTCCGAACCTTACCTTCTTGCATGTGGTCCGTTTGACGTTCTGGTGATCGCCACAGCCAGGGAGCTCGCGGCCCCTTCTCCGGCGTCGAGCTCAACCGAAGCGCTCCCGCTTGGCGCCGTACATCGCAGCGTCGGCAGCCGATCGCAGATCGTCCCCGGTCATGCCAGGCTCCCAGAGCGCGGCACCGAGGCTGACCCCGATCGGAACGCGAACCTGTCCGAGATCGATCGGTTCGACGAACTGACGGCGGATCCGATCGAGAGCCACCGCGACGGCCCCGTCTGTTGCGGACGACAGGATCGCGGCGAACTCGTCACCGCCGACCCGTGCAATGCGATCCTTCTCGCGCAGCCCTGATCGCAGACGCTTCGCGGTATGGCGTAGAACATCGTCGCCGACCCCATGTCCGTAGGTATCGTTGATCGACTTGAAACGATCGAGATCGGCCAGGATGAGCGTGAACGGAACACCGCGGTCCACCGATTGCGCCATGGCTGCGGCGAGGTCGAGCTCGAAACGGCGGCGGTTCGCAATGCCCGTCACCGGGTCGACGAAGACAGCGGACTGGAGCTCGATCTCGGCCCGTTTTCGGTCGTTGATATCGGCGGCCAGTCCGAGAAGCTGAACGATCTTGCCTGTCTCGTCGACGACCGGCGACAGGATCGTGCGCCACCAGCGAAGTCCCGATGGTGTTTCCGCCAGTTCCTCGTATTCGTCCATGACCCCGGAGGCGAGGCAGCGGCGGTAGTTGGCCTCCCAAGCCTCAGCCCCTTCGAAGGACATGAACTCGGCCGCCGTCTTGCCGATGAACATCCCCTTCGTCAGGCCCGAGATCTGACACAGGATATCGTTGATGCCGTCGTAGCGCAGAATGCCGTCGTCGGTGATGGCCACCGAGAATGCCGGAACGGCGAGCGAATCCACGTTGATCTTCGACACCGAGCCCAGCCCTATTCCGCAACGTCAGATTGACGAGGATGGGTAAAGATCAACTGAAGTTTACAGTCGCAGCTGACCCGAAGGCTTAGTCGAGCGTCGACGTGGTGCGAAAGCGAGCGCGCTACAGCGGGAACGAAAGGTGGCTCCAGGCATGAGAAAGCCCGCCGCGGCGAACCGGGCGGGCTCTCTGCCTCGATGGACGTTGAACGTCAGGCGATCAGGAAGTCTCCGAGGCTTGCCGGACTGACGCCCTGCAGAACGATTGTGCCGCCGCCCGACAGGTCGAACACGGTCGAACCGTTGACCTCCGAGACCGTGAAGGTCTGGCCCTGCAAGTCGAGCCGGTCGCCTTCGGACTGGTTGAAGTCGACGATGATGTCGTTGCCCGAGCTTGCCGCAAAGCGGAACGTGTCCGCGCCGCCGCCGCCCGACAAGGTGTCGTTGCCGAGATCGCCCCAGACCTGATCGTTGCCAAGATCCCCGAACACGAAGTCGTCGCCCTGACCGCCGCGCACCTCATCGTCGTCCTGCCCACCATGAACGGTGTCATCGCCCATGCCGCCGTTGACGGTATCGGCACCTTTGTTGCCGTTCACCCAATCCTGACCGTTGTCGCCGAAGACCTGATCGTTGTCGCGACCACCTTGGACGACGTCGTCGCCTCGACCGCCTCGCACCAGATCATCACCCTGATTGCCATTCAGGTCGTCGGCACCTTGGTTGCCATTGATGCTATCGTCGCCTTCACTACCGGCAATGGTGTCGCTACCGAAAGCGGCAACTGCCCGATTACTTGCTATCCCGGATGCCGCAGACATTCCTGCACTGAATGGCGGCGCATCACCTGCTAGGATGTTGCTGCCTGCGTTGCCAGTAATGGCGTTAGCACCATTGTTGCCGGTCGCGTTAATGTTGCCATTGCCCGTGAGGGTCACGTTCTCAATCCCATCCGGCAGAGTAACCGAGAAGGGCGATGAGACGTTATCGACGCCTGGCGTCGCAAATTGCGCAAGCTGCTCGGGTGTCTGCGGCTGGGTCAGCGAGATGTTCGTTGAACCGTCCGGGTTTGGCGTTGATGTGACCGGATTGTCCACTGGAGGTGAGGGCGGAACCGGCGTGTTGTTGGCCACGCTCAAGGCCGCAAACGTCAGCGCGTCGTTGCCAGCAATGTCCTGGATAGCGCTAGTGTCGTCGCCGTTGGTCGGATCGGTATAGGCTACCGTCACAGCCTGACCGTTTGCGACTGCACTTCCCAAGGTGAGACTGACCGTTTTGGCCACCGCATCGACGACAACGGATGAAACTGACACCGCGCCGCCAGCAACATCCACCGCGAAGGCGGAGGGCGTGGGCACATTCGTCGCGTCCAGGGTCTCGCCATAGGTCAAGACCAAAGTCGCGCCGCTTACGGCTGCCGATGCGAATATCGGCTTGGTTGCATCGACCGTAATGGCACCAGAGGAGCTGGAGGTGCTGGTGTTGCCAGCTGCGTCCTGCTGGCGGACCACGACAGATCCCGCGATGTAGGTGCCGGACGCAAGGGTAAAGCTCGTGCCGGTGCCCGCGGTGTAGGTCAGACCGCTATCGGTGGAGTAGCTCCACGTTGCGCCGGGCTCGATCTGACTGACGTTGATCGTTCCGTTTTGGGTAATCCCATCTGAAGCGCTGGCGCCCGTGTCGCTAGCCAGCGCGAAGGCGGCAGGTGGCGGCGGGATCTCATCAGCGTCCAGTACGGTCAGGACGAAGGGGCTGGACGTGAGTTCGACGGCCGATCCAATGGTAGGGTCATCCACCGTGACCGAAACGCTGTAGGTCGATTTCGTCTCGAAGTCCGGAGATGCGCCGACGAAGAAGAGTTCGGTGCCGCGGATTTCAAATGACGCCGCATCCGAACCAGTCAGGGCCAACGTGTTGGTGCCAAGCTGATCGTCCGTCACATCGATATCGGCAACTTTTTGGCCACCGCCGACAGGGATATTCTCCGCAATCGTCCCACCCGACGACGCCGTGAGTAGGACGGCAGTAGGGGCTTCGTTCACATCGGTGACGCTGACCGAAACCGCTTGGCTCGTCGACAAGCTCCCGTCCGTCGCCGTCACGGTCAAGCCGATCGAGGGCTCAGCCTCGAAGTCGATAGTTTGGCCGGCTTTCAGATAGAGGCTCCCGCCGTCGATTTCGAAGCGGCTGTCGTTAACCGACAGGACGTTGTTATTGCCCGACGTATCCGGATCGACCACCGTCAGATCGGCAACCTTGGTACGAGCCGCGGTGTTCTCCGCTAAGGCCACCTGATTGGTGACATTGATGGCCGTTGGGGCGTCGTTCACGCCAGTCACGGTGATGGTGACAGTTCCGGTATCCGACAGGCTGGTCGAGTCCGTGACGGTGTATTCGAAGCTCGTTGTACGCGTCTGACCGGCGTTGAGGTCTTTGAAGTCGCCGTCGTCACGGAACTGCAAGGTTCCATTCGCCCCCAACTGAGCCTGCCCACCTCCTGCGAGGTCGACCCAGTTACCGATGCCGGACGACGACCCGTTGATGGCGGTAACCATGTTGGCGTCTACGACGCCGAGCGGCCCACCGTTGTCGAGATCAATATCGTTGGTCAGAACGTTTTTCGACGTCCACGCCCCACCCGCCGTCACAGCGTAGGCGTCGTCCACTGCCTGCGGCGCATCATCGAGTTGGTTATCGTAGAAGACGGTTTGCGTGACGACGGTGCCGGGTTGGAACCCGTTGAAAAACCAGTCTAGTGTCAGCTCTTTGGTCGTAGCATTGTAGACCGGATTGTTGATCGTGTTGACGCCGGACATCTCGCCGTTCTCGACGATGGTGCCTGGCGCTACTCCCTCCGGGGAAAGACCGGCAATCTTGATCTTGAAACCGGCAGGCTGCGCAGTTCCCTCAAACTGCGCAAAGACCTGATTACCAGAGATGTCGACAGTTACGATCCCCTGAAGAAGCCCATTTTCCCCCTGAACCGGCTCCAAGTCGCCGTCGCCGTCCGTGTCGGAGAGGATGCGGTATGAGATCGGGACGCTGAGCTCATTCCCCGGGCCTACAACAACGGAGTTGTAGGTGATGGGGATGGTACTTTCGAAGAAGCCTTGAATCTCAAACGTCACATTGACGGAGATCCCCTCCAAACTGCCTGCCATGCTTTTCTCCCCAACCCGAGCGTGCTGTGCGCTCGTCTGACGTGTATCCGAGATTGATGATGGCCGGTAGGGCACACTCATGAGATGAACAGATCGTGCAGGAATAATCTTGTAGGTGTAATCCGCCTGCTACGGGACAGGGACGATGTCTCGCTTTCGTTGCGTCAGGTCCATTTAGCCGTTTGCCACCGTGATGCGGGTCCAGCGGTAACGGCCACGTGAACCGAATCTGAACGGACCGGTTCAGCGTACCGAGGGCTGGCCGAGCCTAGAACCGTCATCACCGAAACAGGAGCGGTGATGACGATGACCGACGACTTCAACGAAACAGCCACCCCGACGGCGGCGGCTGCAGCCCCCGCAGCAACGACGACCGCAGGGCGCCAGCGCTTGACCTCGCGCAACGCGATCCTCGGCGCCGGTGCCCTTGGTGCCCTGGCCCTCGGCTTTGCCGGCGGCGCTGCCGCCTGGAGCGCGACGCAGCACCGCGAGGCCACGTTCGACGTCAGCCTTGCTACGACCCCGATCTCTCAGCTTTCCAACGCTTCCGCGGTCGGTATCGCCGGTCAGGTTGCCGAGATCTACGGCAACAAGTTCGTGGTGAGTGACGGCGCCGCCAAGGCACTGGTCGAGACCGGCCGGGCCGGTGAGGGCGGAAAGCTGGTGACGGCTGGCGAGACCGTGACGGTGCAGGGCCGCTTCCGCGACGGCTTCCTCCATGCGAGCGCCATCCAGCACGCTGACCAGCGTATCGACGAGCTCGATCCGCCGCCCCCGCACCGTCATTGGCCGAAGCACGGTCCGCGCGACCTTGGTCCGGCGGGTCCGGATGCGCCGAACAAGGCGAACTGATCGCCTTCCTGGACTGACCCCATCTGGGTCGGATCAATCCCTTTCCCCAACTGCCCGGCGAAGCAGCCGGGCAGACCCCGGCCCCTTTGGCGTCCGTCCTGGAACGGCACCATGGCTCAAGGCTCGATCCGAAAGGCGCCGGATCGGAGCATCTTGCTCAAGGATCGAGATCCCATGATCAAATCAGCTTTGCTCGCAACGGCTTTTGCCGTCGGGCTTACCTCCTTCGCGGCGGCGCAAAGCGCCCAATCGCCCGATGCTCCGCCCCCGCTGCCGGCCGCTGCAGCGATGGCGGGACCGGATGGCAACGCCCGTCCCGCACCGGGCGACCTTCCGCCTCCGCCCCCTCCGGGCGAGGCACCGCGTCCCGGCGATCACCGCGGACCGCCACCCCCGCCGCCGATGGGCAAGGGCGTGGAAATCCGGCTCGGCCGCGATGCGGGCATCCGGATCAACTGCGGCGATGAGCCGATGGAGGCTTGCATCGCGGCCGCCAAGCCGCTGACCGACCGCATTCCCGATCTCACGCTGCCGCCAGCGCCGCCGGCGCCGATCGGGGCGCCGATGCCTTCGGCGAACTAAAGTCTACAGGCCGGACGGCGGGAAACTGCCGCCTGGTTTCAGTCAATGCCAGCCCGGCCCATGACTTCGGGGCGTCACGGCGTCACGCGAGCCAGAACTGTGAAAAATCCCCGTGGCGGCCGTGTATCGGGCTCCGTTCGACGGGCTTGCGACGGATCCCTAGGCGCCGAACCGTGGTTCGGGCACGCCGCGGATTCCAAGATCGTAGATCGCGAAGAGGCTGCCGCGCTGAACGCCGTCGCCGGGAAAGCGCGGCAGGGGAGGCTTAGCCATTGACGTGACGTAGAGGATGTCGAGGTTCGGACCACCGAACATGACGCTCGTCACCTTCTTGACCGGCATGTTGATGACGCGTTCGACCGTCCCGTCCGGCGTATAGCGCACGAGCTTGCCGTCGTAGACCAAAGCATTCCAGAGGCAACCTTCCGCATCCACCGTCGAACCGTCGGCGGCGCCGCCGTTCGAGGTGTCGACCTTCGCGAATGTGCGTCGGTTGGTGATGGCTCCGGTCTCGATGTCGAAGTCGTAGGCCCAGATCTCGCCGGTCCAGGTGTCGGCGAAGTAGAAGGTCTTGTCGTCCGGCGCGAAGCAGGGGCCGTTGGAGCAGATGATGTCGGAATCGACCTTGTGAACCGTGAAGTCCGGATCGAGCCGGTAGAGCGCGCCGTAGGGGCCTTCCTCCATCGTGTCCATGGAGCCGGCGAAGAAACGGCCGCGCCGATCGACCTTGCCGTCGTTGATCCGGTTGGCGGAGCGATCGGGCTCCGGATCGTGGATCAGGTCGCAATCGCCGGTCCGGAAATCGAGCGCGTGAAAACCCTGCTGGAGCGAGACGATTGCCCCGTTCCCGTCCTTGCGCAGCGCCATGGAGCCGATCTTGCCAGGCACATCCCAGGCCCTCAGCTCACGTCCGTCCACCGTCGTGCGGAAGACGCGTCCGTCGAAGCTGTCGATGAAGTAGAGGCGCTCCTGCTCGGCATCCCAGAGCGGGCCTTCGCCGAGCGTCGTCTTGACGTCGAGGAGAACGTCGATGCGCATGAGAAACTCCTATCCGTTGAAGCGGGGTTCGGGCAGCCCCCGGACACCGAGCCCGTGGACGGCGAAAAGCCCTCCGGCCTCGCGCTCGCGGTGGTAGGCGCCCCGGTGGGGACGGGCCATGGAGGTGACGAAGGCGACGTCGAGGTTCGGACCGCCGAAGGTGAGGCTGGTGGTCGACTGGACGGGCAGGCCGACGACGCGGTCGATGACGCCGGACGGATCGAAGCGGATCAAGCGGCCCGAATAGACCTCGCAGGACCAGACATAGCCGTCCGCGTCCACTGTCGCGCCGTCGGGCAGCCCGCGCTCGTTCTCGAAGCTCGCGAAGACACGGCGCGATCGCACGATCCCGCTCTCCGTGTCGTAGTCGTAGGCATAGATCACCGCCCGGCCCGTATCGGCGAAATAGAGCGTGCCGCCGTCGGGCGAGAAGCAGGGGCCGTTGGAGCAGACGATCCCGGTGTCGAGCGTGTGGACCGAGAGATCGGGATCGAGGCGGAAGAGCTTGCCCACCCCGTCGCGCTCCTCGAAGTCCATGGAGCCGGCGAGGAAGCGGCCCTGCCGGTCGACCTTGCCGTCATTGAGGCGGGGCCGGAGATCGCCGGGATGCGTCGCGGCGATGAGCGACACCTTGCCCGTGGCGAAGTCGAGAGCGTGGAAGCCGCTGCGCAACGCCACCACGGCGCCGCCGTCCCGGCGAAGCGCCAGCGATCCGATCGGCTCGGGTACCGTCCACCGGCGATGGTCGCTGCCGTCCGCCCGGCACGAGAACACGGCCGGACCGTAGGAATCGATCCAGTAGAGCCTCTGCTCCTCCTCATCCCAGAGCGGGCCTTCGCCCAAGGCATCGCGCTGGTCGCCCATGAGTTCGATGCGCAGCATCGCCGTTCCTCCCCGATTGGCGCCGGTTCTCAGAAGCCGACCTGATCGCCGCCCTTGAGGTCCAGGATGGCGCGGGCCTCGTCGGGGGTCGCGACCGAAAGGCCGAGGCCCTCGATGATCTGGCGCACCATGCGCACCTGCTCGGCGCTCGATGTGGCGAGCCTGCCCTTGCCGGCCCAGAGCGAATCCTCCAGCCCGACGCGCACGTTGCCGCCCATGGCAGCGGACTGCGCGGCGATGCGCAGCTGGCTGGAGCCTGCCCCCAGCACCGACCACCGGAACTGCGAGCCGAACAGCCGATCGGCCGTGCGCTTCATATGGATGACGTCTTCCGGGTGGGTGCCGATGCCCCCGAGCAGGCCGAACACCGACTGGACGAAGAAGGGCGCTTTGACGAGGCCGCGGTCGGCGAAATGCGCGAGATTGTAGAGATGCGCGATGTCGTAGCACTCGAACTCGAAGCGCGTGCCGTTCCCGTAGCAGGTCTCGAGAATGTACTCGATGTCTTTGAACGAGTTGCGGAACACGAGGTCGCGCGTGGCTTCGAGATGCGGCTTCTCCCAGTCGAACTTGAAGGTCTCGTATTTCGGCGCGAGGTGGTAGAGTCCGAAGTTGATCGAGCCCATGTTGAGCGAGGCGACCTCGGGCCTGAAGGTCGCGGCCGGCAGCACGCGCTCCTCCACCTTCATGTAGGGGCTGCCGCCGGTCGTGATGTTGATGGCCGCGTTCGTGCCCTGCTTCACGCGCGGCAGGAAGCGCGCGAAGGCCTCCGGCGTCTGGTCCGGCTGGCCGTTCTCGGGGTTGCGGGCGTGCAGGTGCAGGATCGCCGCGCCCGCCTCCGCGGCGCCGATGGCGTCCGCCGCGATCTCGTCCGGCGTGATCGGTAGGTGCGGCGACATGGTGGGCGTGTGGATCGCGCCGGTCACCGCGCAGGTGATGATGACCTTGGCCGTGGAGGGGGCCGTGGCAGGGGCCGTGGCGGGGACGGACGTGGTGGACATGACGGATTCCTTGCGGCGAATGGGGGATCAGCGACCGAGGTCGCGGTCGGCGGCGCGCTTGTGGGCGCGCAGCGCCATGAGGCGGCGGTCGCGCCACGTCTGGCGCTCGGCGAGATCCTGCGCGGGGACGGCGGCGCGGCGCTCCGTCTCGATGCGGTCGGCGGTGATCGCCGTCCAGTCGGGCTGCGTTCGCATCGTCTTCGCGAGGCCCGCATACATCGGACCGTAGCGCGCGACGTAGTCGGCGATGCCGCCCGGCGCGTTGAGGTCGATCGTCTCGAAGGGGCCGATGAAGCTCCAGCGCAGCGCGAGGCCGTCGGCGATGCCGCGATCGACGTCCGTCGCGCTGGCATAGCCGCCCTCGACCAGCCGGAACGCCTCGTCGAGAAGCGCGCCCTGCAGGCGGTTCATGATGAACCCGTCGATCTCGCGCTCCATGACCAGCGGCACCTGTCCGATGCCGCGCAGGAACGTCGCGCCGCGCTCCATCACGGCCGGGTCCGTCCACGGGGCCGGCACGAGTTCTACGGCGGGAACGAGGTAGGGCGGGTTGATCGGATGCGCGACGACGACGCGGGCGCGGCCGGGCAGCCCTTCCGAGATGGCGGACGGCAGAAGCGCCGAAGACGAGGAGGCGAGGACCGTCTCCATCTCCGACAGCCGGTCGAGGATCGCGAAGGTCTCGCGCTTCACCTCGATTTTCTCGGGCCCGCATTCCTGCACCCAGACCGCCCCCGCCAAGGCGTCGGCGAGCTCGGCGACGGGCTCGATGGCCGTGAGCACGTCCTCGACGGAGCGGCCGGACAGGAGGTCGTTGGCGTGGAGGTCTTCCGCGACCGAGCGCACGAAGTCGATGGCCCTCGGCGCGGCCGCGGGGTCCGGATCCCAGAGCCGGACGCGGCATCCGGCCCGGGCGAAGGTGATGGACCAGGCGCGGCCGATCAGGCCCGCTCCGACGACGGCGACGGTCTGCATCTAGAGGGTCTCCACGTTGCCGTCGACGTTGAAGGACATGGCCGAGAGGTTGCGGCCGGCATTCGACAGGAGGAAGGCGATGGAGGCGGCGACGTCCTCGGGCGTCACCATGCGGCGCAGCGACGTGGTGGCGAGATAGCGCGCCTCCATGTCCTCGTAGGAGACGCCGGTCTGCGCGGCGCGGGCGCGGATCACGCCTTCCATGCGCGGACCCGCGACGATGCCGGGCAGGATGGCGTTGACGCGGATGTTGTGGGGGCCGAGCTCTTTGGCGAGCGACTGCGTGAAGCCGATGACGCCCCATTTCGCCGCCGCATAGGGCGTGCGGAAGGCATAGCCGTGTCGCCCGGCCGAGGAGGACATGTTCACCAGCGATCCGCCGCCGGCCTTCTTGATCTCGGGCACGGCGAGGCGCGCGCAGAGGAACTGGCCGGTGAGGCCGATGTCGAGGCAGCGGCGCCAGTCGGCGACCGAAATCTCCTCGACGCCGCCCGTCGGCCCGGCGATGCCGGCGTTGTTTACGAGAGCGTCGAGACCGCCGAGGCCGCCGAGCGCGGCCTCGAAGAAGCGCGCGACATCGGCTTCGTCGGAGACGTCGGCGCGGACGGTGATCGTGCCCGGCAGGTCCGCCGCGACCCTCTCCAGCGCCTCGTCGGACACGTCGCAGACCGCAAGGCGGCAGCCCTCGGCATAGAGCAGGCGGGCGGTGGCGAGGCCGATGCCGCCGGCGCCGGCCGTGACGACGACCCGCTGGCCGTCGAGGCCGCTCATGATGTTGCTGGCCACGGGATCAGGTCCTTTTCTCACGGAGGGCGATGACGGCCGCGAGGACGACGCAGCCGAAGAAGATGGCGCGGAAGGCGTAAGGGAGCGTCGTCCCGGCGAGCAGCGTCTGGAGCGCGGTGAGGAGGAGCGCCCCGCCGACCATGCCGAGGAAGTGCCCGCGCCCGCCGGTGATGAGCGCGCCGCCGACGACCACGATCGCGATCGAGGGCAGAAGGTAGTCGTCGCCCATGCCAAGGCTCGCCTGGCCGGAGAAGCCGGTGAGGAGGATGCCGACCAGCGCCGCGCAGAGCGCCGACAGGACGTAGACGCCGACGATCACCCGCCCCGTCCGCACGCCCGACAGGCGCGCCGCCTCCAGGCTGTTGCCGACGGCGTAGACCCGCCGCCCGAAGGCGGTCCGCGACAGGAGAAGCGTGCCGAGCACCAGGAAGACGGCGAGAGCCAGGAGGACCGGGGTGATGGGTCCGAGCCGCCCGGTCATCAGCCAGCGCAGGGCCGGCGAGGCGAAGCCGGACGGCGTGCCGCCGGAATAGAGAAGCGCGATGCCCTGCAGGATGCCGTTGGCCGCCAGCGTGACGACGATCGGGGAGAGCCCGAGCGCCACGACGCCGAGCCCGTTGAACAGACCGATCAGCGCGGCGAGCCCCAGGACCGCCGGCACGGCATAGAGGAGCGCCGCGTCCGACCCTTGCACGATGCCGGCGAGGAGGATGCCGGACAGGCCGATGGTCCAGGGCACCGACAGGTCGAGCCCGCCCGTCAGGATCACCGAGCCCTGGCCGAGCGCGAGGACGACGAGAAAGGTCGAGAGCACGAGGAGCGAGTTCCAGAAGCTCCAGCTCGCCAGGGTGTTGCCGAGCAGAACCTGCGTGACGACCAGCACGATGGCGAGGCAGGCATAGGCGGGCACGGCATAGCGAAGGGTGCGCCCGTGCCGCTGCAGGACGCCGGGTTCGGCGATCCGGTCGCCGACGGGTCGGCCTTGCGCACGCCCGGCGACGAAGGGGAGCTTCCGGTCGTCTTGCGGGCGCTGCGAGACATGCGTGCCTGCGCGCCTTGCCCGAGCGACGCCCGACAGGCGGCGGATCTGCTCGACGAGGACGCTGTCGCGCGCGCAGGAGCCGATCAGCACCGCCGCGAGCAGCACGCCGCCCTCGGCGATGGTCGAGAAATAGGCCGAGACGTTGAGCGCCAGAAGGATGTTGACGACGATCATCAGCACGAAGGCGCCGAAGATCGTGCCGACGAGCCCGCCCTTGCCGCCGCCGAGCCGGGTGCCGCCGATGACGACCGCCGCGAACATCGAAAGGAGGAGCGAGTTGCCGACGAGCGGGTCGCCCGAGCCGGTCTGCGCGCTGACGAAGACGCCCGACAGGCCGTAGAAGCCCCCGGCCAGCACGTATGCGCTGAAGCGCACGAGCGGCACGCTGACGCCGGTGGCGGCCGCCGCATGGGGGTCGCCGCCGACGGCGTAGAGCGCGACGCCCAGCCATGTCTTCTTCAGCCAGAGCCAGAACAGGGCGGCGAGACCGAGGAGCACGAGCGAGGCGGGCAGGACCTCCGGGATCGCGTCGCCCATGTAGAGATTGCCGAGCGAAGGCGAGACGAAGCCGCCGGGCTGGTCGAGGACGAGGAGCGTCAGCCCCTGCACGATGAACATCGTCGACAGGGTCACGACGATCGGCTGCAGGCGCAGCACGGCGACGAAGAAGCCGTTGAAGGCACCGACCGCCATGCCGACCGCGATGCCGGCGAGCGTCCAGACGAGGACGGAGGCTTCCATGTCGGCCGGGTCCATGGTGGCCGCAAGTACCGCGTTGACGAGCGAGATGACGGCGCCCGCCGACAGGTCGAAGCCGCCCGACAGCACGACCAGCGTCTGGCCCATGGCGGCCAGGGCCAAGGGCGTCGCGCCGCTCGCCTGGAACGAGACGTCGAAATAGGTCATCGGACCGGGGCTGATCGCGTCGACCAGCGCGAAAAGGGCGGCAAAGACCAGGAGCGCGACGAGGGCTGCGCGGTTGCGGCCGAGCCAGCGCATCGGCGGCGAGGCCGCGCGCGCCGGGGCCGGCCGGCCGATGGATGCGAGGGGGCGGCTCATGCGGCGACCCCGGCGACGGGACCGGGCATCGCGGCGCCGCCGAGCGCTGCGCCCATGATGGCGCGCTCGTCGATCTCGTCCGTCTCCAGCCGCGCGGCGATGCGACCCTCGTAGAGCACGACGACGCGATCGCTGAGATGGACGAGCTCGGGAATCTCGGTCGAATGGAAGAGCACGGCGCCGCCCGCATCGGCGAAGGCGCGCATCAGGTCGTAGAGCTGGTGCTTGGTGCCGACGTCGATGCCGCGCGTCGGATCGAAGAGGAGGAGGACGCGGCTTTCGGCGACCAGCCACTTGGCGATCGCGATCTTCTGCTGGTTGCCGCCCGAGAAGGCGCCGGCCTCGGTGAAGGAGGCGACGGGCGAGACGTCTACGACGGAGAAGACGGCCTCGGTCGCGGCCCGTTCGGCCTCGCCGTCGATCAGCCCGCCGCGCCGAAAGCGTCCGATGACGGGCAGGCTGGCATTGGTGGTGCCGTCGAGCTTGAGGAACAGCCCTTGCGTCTTGCGATCCTCCGGCAGGAAGCCGATGCGCAGCGAGGGGTGGAGGGCGTCGGCGGGCGTCGAGAGATGGACCGGCCGGTCGTCCACCCAGATCTCGCCGCCAGTCGCGGGCACCGCGCCGAAGCAGGCGGAGAAGAGATCGAGCTGGCCCATACCCTGAAGCGCGGCGACGCCGAGAATCTCGCCCGGCCGCAGCTGAAGGTCGACATCGCGAAGCTTCGGACCCGCGCACAGGCCGCGCGTCTCGAGCACCGGCGCGGGCGGGACCGCCGCGCTCGTCCGCCGGCGCGGCGGGAAGGTCTGGTCGAGCGAGCGGCCGATGATGAGTTCCACCACCTCATCGTCGGAGAAGTCGCAAACCGCGCCGCTGGCGATGTGGCGGCCGTTGCGCAGGATCGTCATGCTTTCGCAGAACGCCCGCACCTCCGGCATGCGGTGGGAGATGAAGAGGACGGTGACGCCGCGCGAGGTCGCATCGGCGATGATGCGCCCGAGCCAGTCCACGTCACCGCCGGCGAGCGCCGACGTCGGCTCGTCGAGGAGCAGGATGCGCGGATCGCGAAAGAGCGCGCGGGCGATCTCGATCTTCTGGCGCATGGCGAGATCGAGGCGGCCCGCCTCGGCATGAAGGTCGACCGCCATCCTGAGCCGCTCGAAATGGGCGGCGACGCGCTGCGCGACGGACCGGCGCTTCAGCGTGCCGAGCCAGCCGGTCGGGGCGGTCGGCAGGAGCATGTTGTCGAGCACCGAGAGGTCGCGCACCAGGGTCAGTTCCTGGAAGGCTGTGCGGATGCCGGCACGGTGCGCGTCCTTCGGACTGGCGAGGCGCCGCAGGTCGCCGTCGATGCGGATCTGGCCGGCGTCGGGCTCGATCAGGCCGGACAGGAGCTTCATCGTCGTGGACTTGCCCGCGCCGTTCTCGCCGAGCAGCGCGTGTGCCGCGCCGGTCGCGACGGAGAAGCTGACGTCGGTCACGGCCTTGGTCGCGCCGAAGGCTTTCGACACGGCTTCGAACGTGATGGCGGGCGGCGGGGACGACCGGGACATGGCACTCTCGTCGCGCGGAAGGGGCGCGCGCGACGGGGCGGCGCGCGCAAGGCATGCTCGGGGGATGGACGGGCCGACCTCTGGCCGAGCCCGTCTGCCGGCTCGGCGGCTCAGTTCTCGGGCTGGCCGACGAGCGCGGCGTTGAGGCCGACCTCCGGCGTCTCGGCCGAGAAGATCGACGCGAACCAGCCGGGATTGGCGACGATCGACGGCTTGAAGACGTTGCAGCCGTTCTTCATCTCTTCCCAGGTGCCGGTCTCGCAGAGCTTGACCGTGTCGTTGGTGACGGTGGGCAGCGGCAGCGTCGTGTGATGCGGCACCTCCGTCTTGCCGTCGAGCATCTGGACCGCGAGCTTCAGCGCATAGGCGCCGGAGTAGGGCGGCGAGGCGTAGGAGAAGCGCGGCGCGCCGAGCGGGGCGTAGGGGCCGTCAGCGCCCTCGACCTCGGTGCCCTTCGGCAGCATCTGGATGCGCCCACCGTTGGAGCCTTCGCCCGCGCAGGGCTTCAGCTGCTCGGCGGTGCGGCCGGCCTCGAGCTGCATGGCGTTGGCGGTGTAGCAGCCGACCTGCATCCAGAGCCCGTCGATCCCGTCCCAATTGCGCGTGGCCAGCAGCTTCGACAATTCGGTGCGGGCGACGGCCTGGCTCCAGAGGCCGACGGCCTCGCCGACGATCTTGATGTCCGGGTGCTTGGCGAAGACCTCTTTCGCCGCCGCCGTGCGGGCCGTGTCGACCGAGGTGCCGGGCACGCCGGTGACGAGCACGATGTTGCCCTTGCCGCCGAGCTTGTCGGCCAGCCATTCGGCGGTGCGGCGTCCGGCTTCGGCCTGGTCGATCGTCACGTTGTAGGCGCAGGGCTCGGTGATCTCGGCATCGTAGGCGACGATCTTCACGCCCTTGGCGCAGGCGTTCTTGACCACCTGGTTGAGGGCCGTCGGCGAGATCGGATAGATCACGATCGCCTTCGCCCCGGCTTGGACCATGGCGTTGATCTGCTGAATCTGGCGCTGGGCGTTGGGACCGGCGACCTGCACCTCGAGGTCGACCTTATCCTTCATGTCAGCGGAGGCGGCCATGGCCTTGACCATGTTGGCGGCCTCGGCCTGCCAGTCGTTGCCGATGTAGCTCATCGACAGGTAGACCTTGTGCTTCTCCTGAGCGACGGCGGGCAGCGTCATCAGAGCCGAAAGGCCGAGCGCCGTCGCCAGCGCCCCGTAATGGGTCGCAAACGTCATGATGTCCTCCCAAACACCGCCCCGAGCCGTCTCTCCAGCAGCTTTCTCGGCGTGCATTTTGATTTTAGATCAAAAATCGAAAGGTACTACAAGAGGTCCTGTTCGACCTTTATGGTGGGCCAGCGAAGCAGTGCGTGTGGGATCAGGAAATGTCAGCTATTCGAGGAAGCGTTACGCCACTGCGCAAGGAGACACTGCAGGATGGCGTATTTCGTCGTCTCTGCGGGCTGATTCTCGAAGGCGGCATTGCCCCCGGTCAGTCGATCACGGTCGCCAGCCTTGCGGAGGCATTCGATGTCAGCCCGATGCCGGTGCGAGAGGCACTCACTCGTCTGACCGCAATCGGAGCCCTGACGGTGGTTTCGGGTCGCACGATCGGCATCCCGAAGCTGACGCGGGAGCGGTTGGACGATCTGACCCGGGTCCGTCTTGAGGTTGAGAGCACTGCGGTTCGTTGGGCGAGCGAGCGGTCAAATCCACAGTTCCTCGCGGAACTCGCGCCGATCCTGGAACGCCTACGTCTCGCAGAGCGCACTGCCGACGCAACGCTCTACGTCGGCGCCAACTACGACCTTCATTTCCGGATTTACCGGCAGGCCTCGTCACCCGTGCTCGTTGGCATGGTCGAAGTGCTTTGGCTGCAAATCAGCCCGTACTTCCACCTTTTGCGGGAATCGGGGAACTTCCACATATCGAACGATCGCCATGAGGAACTTTTCGACGCGCTGGGGGCATCAGGCGCGGATCGCGCCGTCGGCGCTCTCCAAGCCGATATCAACGGGGCATACCGTGTTCTCAGTGATCTGATTTAGGTCTACGAATCAACTACCTCGGATGCATCATCGAGGAAGCAGGGATCGTCGGCCTGCCTGACTTTTGAGCCTGCGGCGCCTGCTGGCGTCAGTGGCTTCCGTCCCGCGTGACGATCGATAAACACGGCCTATCGTGTGAAGCTGCCGACCGGTGCGGCGATCGACGGACGATCCGGCCGTGCCGATCGCGGAGTCCGTGACGCCCGACTACATCGTGTCCCTGGAGACGGGTCAGCGGTTCAAGGTGCTCGAGCGGCATGTGCGCTCGCTCGGCCTGACGCCTGCGGGCTACCGCCGGCGGTGGGGCCTGCCGAAGGATTATCCGATGGCCGCGCCGAACTACGCGGCGTTTCGCAGCGGGATCGGCCGGGCGTTGGGGCGACGAGAATTAGCGTCGGTTACAGCGTTCTGACTCACGCTTTCGAAGATCCGCCATTCGACAGATAAGTCTGCAATCGAAGCCTACGGGCCAAGAGCCAGCATGTCCGGACCATCGGCACTGTTCAGAACGTCCATCATACGCTCCGCGTCAGGCAGGCTCATCCTGGCCATATCGACGTCGTTGATCGAGACCGTCTCTCCCGTGGCGGCGGAGGTCACCGTCCAGGTACCCTGGTCGTCCCGCGTGATCGCGTAGGCTGCCGCCATCTGGGGTCTGGAAAAGAAATCGATGCCGAACCGACGCGAGGGGCGGTGTGACGGCAGCAAATCGGACGGTGGAAAATCTGGATGATCGAACAAGTCTTCGATCTCGCCGCCCTCGTAGTGCGCTGTTTCCGTGTCGATCGTGCATTGGAAACGCTTCTCGCTCTTGTCTGCGACCAGAAACCGGACTGCCGCATCGAGAGTGGCGAACTTTCGAAACCTCAGTGACCCTTTCGGCATCTGCCGCTTGGCGGACGCGCACCAGAAAACCTCGGCCGGCCGCGTGTAGTCGATCGTCTTCGCGCCGCTCATTTGCCTGACCCCACCGTCCTATCGGGAAGACAGATCGCGGCAGCAGCGTCCTCTCGCTCCATGCGCCCCGCTCGAAGCAAAAGGGACTTCGCACGCGTCGCCCGGGCAGCGGCGGTCACCGCTTCGAAGGTCGACGGGGGTGATGCTGAGGAGGCCCCCGTCTTGAAGAGCTTGTTGGCAGCGTTGAGTGCATGGAAGCGGGTCATCAGAGACACCTTTCGAAAATGCAGGGAATGGTTCGCCGAAAGCAAACTTCGCTGGGGTTGCAGGCAGCGGGCTCGGGTCGCTTCAGTCCGCCGGCCCCAGGCGTTTGATGTTGGCTCAAACGATGGTCCTGTAGCGGTCGATCAGGCTCTCGAACGATCCACCGGTCATCGCTGCTTCCATCGTGTCGATGGCGGCTTCGATCTTCTCACGCACCATCAGGCTTGCTTCGTCGATGGCCTGTGGCCCGCCAAGTCCAAGACGGTAGAGCCGGAGATGCATCGCCTGCTGCGATTCCATCGCGAGAAGCACGAGGTTCGCGGCGAACCCGTACATGACGTTCAAGTCGACGTTCCACCTGCATCGCGAAGTGTGGCGAGATCCGCCATGGCGCGCCACGTGGCCTCTGCTTCGCTGTGCTTCTTCTGTACGTTCGCGAGCGAGGCGTCGGCTGCGGCCACTCGGGACTCGTCCGCTCGATCGAGATAGAACTGCGCGAGCGAGGGCTTCATGATGGTACTCCGACCGTCGAGGTCGGCATGCGGATCGCATTCGCCTGGTCCTCAAGTTCCATGCGAATCCTGCGAAGCCGCTTCTCGGCCATCGAGGTGACGATGGTCCGCATCTCCGAGCTTTGAAGTCCGGGGAAGAGTTCGATGACGAGCTTCAAATGGGCAGCCCGTGTGGGAGCGAAGCGGGAAACGGACATGCGAAACCTCCTGGATGAATGAGTTCGGTGGGTTGATGGCCAGCGCCGAAGCGGGCCTAGAAGGTCTTGCCTTCCATCCAGGCATGAACCTCCTCTTCGACGTCAGCCTTCGGTCGACCCGAGCGGTCGCGCACCATCGTGGCGAGTTGCTGCTCGTTGTGGATAGTCGTGACGTCGAAGCGGGTCAGGAAGGGCCAGCGCTGCTGCGCTTCAGCCATGTAGCCGCGTTTGCGCGCGACGGTCTCGCCGCTCTCGCCGCCTTGGTATCCGAACATGGGACTGGCTCCGTAGGGCGGAAGCGCCAGAGGCACGGGCGGCGGAGGATCTCGCCAGGCCGTATTTCTTCAACGCCCTCGCAATAGAGATAGTCCTGATCTCTCGAATAGCAAACGCCGATTGCCTAAATTCGACGAACCGGATCGATTCTGCGGTATGGAATGGAAAATCGATGCCAGATTTATTTCTAGACATCCTTGTAAATCGGATGGCGAGAGCGTAGTTTTCTCTGATCGAACTTTGGTAGTCGATCTTATTTTTGGCGCTTAGGCGCCCGAGCGATCCTCTTTCTCACTGTCGATCTACGCATCGGAGCGCACACGGTGCTGCGAGCAATTCGCCTTGTTTTGAAGGGGCATCATCATGGCCACTGGAACCGTCAAGTTCTTTAACGACACCAAGGGTTTCGGCTTCATCGCTCCCGAAGACGGCAGCACCGACGTCTTCGTCCACATCTCCGCGCTGGAGCGCTCCGGCATCCGCGGACTTGCCGAAGGGCAGAAGGTCAGCTTCGAGGTCGTCGCCGACCGCCGCTCCGGCAAGAACGCGGCCGAGAATCTTCAGGTTCTCTGAGATGATCCATCCCAGGACCACGGATGGACCTGCATGGGAGCTGGAAATGGGGAAAGGTCGGGCGCTGCCCGGCCTTTTGTCGTTCTGAGATGCAGGACCCTCAACCCGTCATTCTCCTGTGGGGCGACGAGCAGATCAAACCCTCTCCGGCCTCATGGCGTCGAGACGAAGGCGAGCGCTGGCCGAACCTGAACGAAGCGATCGCGTTCGCCATGGCCATGCGATACGACAAGGCTGCAAAGGGTCTGCACCCGTGGATCTGGACGTCGAGCGGCAGCATCTATTCGCCCGCGACGATCAATACGATGGCAGAAGTGCTGTATCGCAACACGCGCCTAGCTCAGGAATAGTCGTGCACGTCAGCCGTCCGTAGAGTTGTCCCCACGGAGCGCGGCCAGCAGTATATCTTGCTGATTGTAGATCGCGTCCAGAATCCATTTACGTGCAGCCGTCGCATCAGCGATGTCCTGGCGCATGAGAACCTTCAGTTCGGTCCGCCCGGCTTGGGTGCAAACGGCAGCGGTAAACGTCTCCAAGTTTCCGAACCATCGATCGCACTCAACCAGCAATGTCGTCAGTTGGCGGAGCGGTAGCGCTTCCAGCGCGGAAGCGTCCGGGTAGACTACGGCAACAGGTAGATGGCTTCGGTGCGGCATGGTGGACCAGCGCAAGAGGGAAGCCATTCGGAGGCTGTGGTGGAGGAAGGCACGTCTCGACCATGAGTTCCCATCCCGCTGCTCGCGCACGCCAATGAGTGCGTTTCTTACGTCGTTTGCCCTACGTCACGACCTAAGCCTCCGACGGACGTAGCCGGCCGAGATCCGCTCCGCATACGCCTCCTGCAGCGACCGCTGGCCGAGGATGAGCGCCTTGATTGCCACCATCGGATCGCCCCCGGCGACCCGCAGCGCGTCGCCGGCCGCCTCGTCAAGATCGTCCTTCAATGGCAGGTCCGTGATCCGTTCGGCCAGCTTCGACATCGTCCGTCTCCTGCGATTCGCTCTGTGGATCATGACTCCAAAGACGGTTGCAGGGAAGCTTTTGTTCCTATTTTGTTCTGATCGATAGGAATCGAACCGGAGCTTCCCCATGCTCGACCGCCGCCTCGCCAAGCCCGTAACCGTCGACGCCGAACAACTCGCGATCGATGCTCTCGGCTATATCGCCAGCGAGCCCGACCTGATGAAGCGCTTCCTGGACCTGACGGGGATCGAGGCCGACGGGATCCGGGAGGCCGCAGCGGCTCCGGGTTTCTTCGTCGGCGTGCTCGACTTCCTGCTGGCGAACGAGAACGACGTCGTCGCCTTCAGCCATGCGACCGGGACGGCGCTCGAGACGGTTCAGATCGCAAGGGACAAGCTGGACCGCGGCCCGACCGGCTGAGCGTCGTGGTTCAGCGGATCCGGGACTTCGCGGAAGGGCTGCGGAAAGGGCTTGGCATCGTCATCGAATGCCGGTCCTGCGGGAAGCGTGTCACCTACCGCTGCTAGGATTTCGTCGGCTACATCCGCCCAGCAGCCGAGATCGAGGCCTTGCGCTGGCGTTGCGCCTGGTGCCGGACGCCGGCCGACAGCGCGCGATACGTTCTCGTCGAGAAGATGGACCGGCAGGATCTCGCGCAGTGGAAGGCGCCGCCGTGGCTGAAGCGGCGCTCATGAGCGGACTTGAATTTCTCTCCGTGTCAGCCTCGTGGTTTAAAGCAGCGGGAGAACGCCCGGAGAATGGTATGCATCCCAAGATTGCAACGATCGGCTACGAGGGCAGCACGCTCCAAGCTCTGCTAGGCGCGCTTGAGGCTGCTGACGTCCAAACTCTTGTGGACGTCCGCGCCGTGCCTTTATCGCGTAAGCCAGGCTTTTCGAAGCAAGCACTACGAGCTGGTGTCGAAAGCGTGGGGCTCGATTATCTGCACCTGCGGGACCTCGGAAATCCTAAGGAGGGGAGAGAGGCAGCGAAGGTCGGTGGCATGCCTGCGTTCGCGAGCATTTACGAAGCGCATTTGGTTTCCACTCCAGCCCAAACTGCCCTCGGCGAATTGGCCGCTCTCGCTCAGGAGCGCCGTGTTTGCCTTCTCTGCTTCGAAGCGGATCCTTTGACCTGCCACCGCCTACTTGTCGCACGTGCGCTGGTTGCAAAAGCGGGCGGCACGATTGAGCATCTTCACCCACAGGCGTCCCGATTCGGATCAGGCCATGGGCATCACCGAAAGCAGCTCTCCAGCGCTCTCAGGTAAAGGAGACGCCTTCATCATCGTGAAGGCGACCCCAAACGTCAGCACGCGCCACGGCGAAACCGTGTGCTGCGCGGCGATCGATACGTACCGGAATTGGTATCGCCTGTACCCCGTCTCGTTTCGACACCTCAACGAGGCCAAGCGGTTTGGCAGATGGGATCGCGTTCAGTTCACATGGCGGAAGCCAAAGGACGACAACCGTCCTGAGAGTCGGCGGATCGATCAGGACACCCTGGAAATCACTGGAACGCTGCCACAAAAATCACGTGCCAGTTTTCTGGCGAATTCGTGCGTTCGGAGCCTGAAGGCTGAACGAGAAGCAGGGCGGACGCTGGCGCTACTCCGTCCGGAGATCATTGATTTCTCCTATCGCCGGCGTCCTGACGATGAACTGCAAGAGGCGGCGAAGCGCCTGGCGGCCGCGCGAGCGCAACAGGACATGTTTGCCGTCAAGAACCTGCTTCCATACGAGCCCTGTCCATACCGCTTCGTCTATCAATACCGTGATGACGATGGCGAACATGAGGGCACGTGCCAAGATTGGGAGACGGAGGCGACCTTCTTCCACTGGCAGAGGCAATACGGTGAGCAGAAGGCCTTGCTCGAAATGCAGCGTGTGTTTGGGGAGGAGTACCCTAAGAGGGGCATGGTCCTAGCGATGGGCACGCATTCGCGCTGGCCCGATCGCTGGCTCGTAAACGGAGTTGTCCGCCTGGACGAGACCGCCCAAACTTCGTTCCTCTAGTCGTCGTTCGTCGCGTCGAGCTCGTTAGTCCGCTTGCCCTTGTCGTAAGGACCAGACCGGTCCCGCAGCCGCACCCCGGCCCCGCCGCCATTCTCCGGGATGAACTCCACGCCGGCCGCCTCGAGCGCTGCGCGGATGGCAGCGACTGTGCGGGGCTGCGCAGCCAACAGGCCGGGCGACGTCTCTAGACGCTTGATCGACGGCAGGGACACGGCCGAAGCGTTCGCGAGATCCCGCTGCTCCCAGCGGATCAATGCTCGGGCTGCCCGCACCTGTTCGCTGGTAATCATCGTCCGCGCAGCCTCGTAATACCTGAGGTATTGACAGTGCCGCAGGCACCGAATAAGTCCTGAGGTATCACAGCAGGAGTTAAGCAGCAATGAACGCCACCACCCCTGTCGCTTCGATCGCCACGCCCGCCGGATCCGACCCGCTCTTAGCGGCCGTCCTCAACTTCAACGCCGAGGCCGATCGGCTGGACAGCGCCCCGGGCGACGACCAAGCGGACGACGATCGGTTCGCCGCGGTTATGGACGACCTCTGCGACAACACGCCGGAGTGCACGTCGGATGAAGGCGCCTTCGCGGCCTTGGCGCTGGCCGCAAGCCAGATTGAGCACAGCGTGCACAGCGATTTCCACGACGCGCTCGTCGCAGTCGTCCTGGACTACGCGCACCGCCGGCAGTGCGACGCCTGACCGGCCGTCGGAGATCGAGAGGAGGAGGGGCCGCTTTATGCGGCCCTTCTTGCGTTCATGGTGGCCCCGTTCGAAAGGCGAGACCGGCGAAATCCGTCAGGCGTCCGCCTTCGCGCGGGCCTTCGTGGGCCGCTTGGCCTTCGACAGAGCCGTCGGCTCCGGCACCGCCGCCGGTTCGGACACAACAGCTTCGTCCGCCGTAGCCTCTGCCGGGGCAGTGCGCTTGCGGCCCAGACCCAACGCCTTGGCCACTTCGGCGCGACGCTTCGAATAGTTCGGTGCGACCATCGGGTAATCAGCCTTCAGCCCGTACCGCTCGCGATAGGTCTCAGGCGTCAGGCCATGCGTCGCGAGGTGACGGCGAAGCGCCTTGTAGGGCTTCCCGTCGATCATGCTGACGATGACTTCGGGATCCGCCAAGCTCTTCCGCGCGCTGACGGCGCCCTGGTATTCCTCCAGAGCCTCTGCAGGCGCTGGCGCTGCTTCGACCGGCGGATCGATCATGCCGACGAGAGCCGCGTGACTGTTCTTCAGGAAGGTATGGACATCCTCGGGAGCGACCCGCGTGTTCGGGTTTGAGAGCCACGCAGTCGTGATCTCGACGGCCAACTCGACCGCGTTGGACTTTTCTTCCAAAACAATTCTCCATTTCGAGCAATGACCGCTGCAAGACGGATGATTCGACGTTCTGCAGCTTCATGACCACAAATAGTCCGCGGCAGGAGCGTTTTGCCAGTGGAGATAGTAGCTTTGGCCCCTTTCCAAACCGCAAAGTTGGTATCGCTCAACAGCAGCCGATCGCGGTTTGCGGCAGATGCAGCGCATTAGATCGGCAACGATCGCGCGGACTACCATGTGCGGTCCTGACCGTTTGCCATTCAATGCGCGTCAATAATGCTGGCTTAGGATCCCGTTCAGCCCGGGAGCCCGCCGCCATGCAGTCGATGTTCGCCAACCTCACCGCCATTCGCAGCCGGCGGGAAATGCGGATCAAGGTCGCGCTTGCGACGCTCGTAATCGTCGCTGTGACCGATGGCGTCGACGCCCTTGTCAATCTCTACACGCAGCCGGATCGCATCTGGCCGTCGTTCATCCAGACGACGCTGATCGCGGCTGCGATGTCGCTGTTCTTTCTCGGCCTCCTGGCCCGGTCGAACTTGCGCCTCTTCGAACTGAAGGAGCGGTTTGAGACGCTCGCCCTGACCGATATGCAAACCGGGCTTCTGAACCGGCGCGGTTTCTTCGCCTCTCTCGATCGCGTCAAGGCGAGCGGCGCCGACATGACGCTTGGCGTCGTAGACATCGACCACTTCAAACGGATCAACGACACGTACGGGCACCTCGTCGGCGACTACGTCATCGCCGAAGTCGGCCGTTCGCTGCGTGAGGGGATGGGGGCACCGCACTTCGTGGGGCGGGTAGGCGGCGAGGAATTCGCCCTCGCGCTGAACGGCATGTCGCTTGGTGAGGCAGCTGAAGCGGCCGATCGGCTTCGCATGAGGCTGCAGGACATCGGCGGGCCCCGTCTGCCGCCAGGGTTCAAGGTGACGGCGAGCGTTGGCCTCGCTCGAATCGGGGAGGACGAAGTGATGTCGGGCTACGCCCGCGCGGATAAGGCGCTCTACGAGGCCAAGCGTCGCGGCCGGAATCTGACGATCAGCGCCGAGCTCGACCTTGGCAGCAACGTCGTTCCCCTGCCGATCGCAACGGCCAACGGGCGCGATACCAACTGACCGGCTAAGAGTAGCGGCCGCATACGCGTCCCACACGGCGTCGGTGTGGGACGTCGCCTCAAATCGGCATCGTGTGGCACGGGCCGGTGCGCGTTGTGCCGACGATCGTCCAGGCGTCGGCCGTCCCAAGTGGGCCGTTCGGCTCCGTCTGGATGAGCAGGCGGCAAGCCGATGCGCTCGAATAGCCGCCGTAGTTCGTGACGACGGGCGGGCCGTCCACCACGTACACGCGGCCGCCGGTAATTGGGTAGAAGGTCGAAGGCGTCAGGCCGGTCTCGCCGGTAAAGTCGGCCATAGTCCGCCCCTTGAACGCGCGCAGCCGATCGCTCCGGTCCTCTTCGACCTGTTCGGCTGTTTGGCACCCTGCCAGTGCCAGCAGCACCCCAACCCGGACGATCCGTCCGCCCCATGTCCCGTCCATCGCCGTCTCTCCGCACTTGTGTGGGGCGGATGAAGGCAAGCCGGGGCAGGGCACGCAAGTGAGCGGCCAGCGCCGCTATGTGGGAAACGTCTGTGGGACGATACCGGCAAGATCAGCTAAGTGATTGAAAACGTTGGCGCACCCGACAGGATTCGAACCTGTGACCTCTGCCTTCGGAGGGCAGCGCTCTATCCAGCTGAGCTACGGGTGCGGACCGCTCGGGAGCGGTGGGTGAGAAGCTGACGTTCCGTCCGGGTTCGTCAGTACAGGATCGGCGCGCGCGAGGCAAGGCGAGGGTGGGCTCGCAGGAGGGCGGAACTGCGAGCGAAGACGCTTTGTGCCCTCCGGCGAACCCTTCGTTCAGTGGCGGGAGAAGGTCAGGCGCAGCTGTCGGTGCCGGAGCCGTCGGCCGGCTCGATCTGGACGCGCGTGTGACCTGAATCGATGAAGCCGAGCCGCTGCGCGGCGCCCTTCGACAGGTCGATCAGTCGGCCCTTGATGAACGGGCCCCGGTCGTTGATGCGCACCACGACGGAGCGCTGGTTGCGCAGGTTGGTCACCTTGACCTTGCTGCCGAGCGGCAGGGTCTTGTGGGCGGCCGTCATCGCCATCGGATTCATGCGCTCGCCGGAGGCGGTGCGCGAGGTGAGGGCGTACCATGAGGCGCCGCCACAGGTGGTCTTGCCGCCAGCCGCCTCAGCGGGAACCGAGGTCAGCAGAGCGGCGCCCACTAGGGCAACCGCCGTCAGGGATTTTGCGATCAATCGTCCGGTCCTTCTACCGTTTCATACGGACGCGGACCGAGATCTATGATTTCTTTGATGAAATCCCCTCGTGGCCCCCGCCGTTCGACGGGCGAGAGGTGCGGGTGGGAAGCGGCCAAAACGTGGCGGTTCCATCACGAAACGTTACATTGCGATTCAATCTCGCGATTTTTCGTTATCCAGCAGGGATGCTCGGGAGGTCAGAAGGCTCATCAGCCCCTCCCGAAACGTCGGGAAGCGCAGGGCATAGCCGGCATTCTTCAGTTTGCTGTTCGCGACTCGTTTGTTCTCCCCATAAAAGGATCGGGCCATCGGCGTGAGATCGGCCGCGCCGAAATCGATGGCCGGGGGAAGGGGGTACCCGCCGATCTCGGCCGCATGGGCGACCACGTCCTGCGGCGGTGCCGGTTCGTCGTCGGTCACGTTGAAGATGCCGGCGGCGTACGTGCCGGCGAGATGGCCGAGAGCCCCCGCGATATCTTCGACATGAATGCGATTGAACACCTGGCCAGGCTTGACGAGACGTCGCGCCGTGCCGGCGCGAAGCTTGTCGAACGGACTGCGCCCCGGGCCGTAGATGCCCGATAACCTCACGGTCGCCAGCGGCAAGCCGAGATCGTCCGCCAGCGCCGCCCAGGCCCGTTCGGCTTCGAGCCGCTCGTGAGAGCGCCTGGATCGGGGCTCGGGCGCGGTCGTCTCGTCCACCCAGGCGCCCCCATGGTCGCCGTAGACGCCGACCGTCGAGAGGTAGCCGATCCAGCGCAGCGCGGGCGCATGAGCGCGAAGATCCTCGCCGTGGTGCCGCAGGACGGGATCGCCGTCGTCGCCGGGCGCGATCGAGACGACAAGATGGGTGGTCCGGCGGAGGGCCTCGGCGATGCCGTCCCCCGGCGCGTGCCCGTCGAAAAGAAACGGCGGCCAGCCCAAAGCACGAAGCTGCCCCGCCTTCTCCCCGGAACGCGTGGTGGCGCCGACGATCTCCTCCGTCTCGCGCGTCCGCAGAAAGGCGCTTGCCGAATAGCCGCAGCCGAAGACGAAGAACCGGGCAGCCTCGGGTGCCTGGGAGACGCTTACCATGAGCCGCGATCCGATCGAGGAGCGTGGGGGATGGCCGGGGTGCGGTTCCGCCCGTGTCGAACCAGAGCCCCTCCCACCCGAGATCTGTCGGTTGCCGCCGTGCCGATCGCGGAACAATCCGCTGCAGATATCCTGGCTTCCGGTGCGCCCGACATATTGTCCGCCGTTGACGGTCCCGGCTCAGCAGCCCTCATTTGTCCGCCCACCCTCGATCGCATCCCATTCCATCCTCACCTCGTCGTTCATCTCGTGCGCCAGCGCCTCATCCCGCGCCGACAGGGCTTCTTCAGGCGCAAGACGCCCGAGCGCCCAGACCGCCATCGCGCGCACGCCGGGCGCTGCGTCGCCGAGCCTCCTGCGCACGTCGGGCAGAAGGTCCGGCCGCCCGGCGTTGCCGGCGGCGATCAGGCAGTTGGCGACGAACTTGTCGCGGCCGATCCGCTTGACCGGAGAGCCCGAAAACAGCGTGCGGAAGGCGGCATCATCGAGCCGGAGAAGCGCGTCTAGCCGCGGCGCGCGAAGGTCCTCGCGCGCCTGCAGCTTGGCCTCGCGCGCGGTTCTGGCGAACTTGTTCCAGGGACAGACCGCAAGACAGTCGTCGCAGCCGTAGATCCGGTTGCCCATCAGCGGGCGAAGCGTGCGCGGTACGGGCGCGCGCGTCTCGATCGTGAGATAGGAGATGCAGCGCCGCGCGTCGATCCGGTAGGGCTGGGGGAAGGCGCCCGTCGGGCAGGCATCCTGGCAGGCGCGACAGGAGCCGCAACTGTCCACGCCCGGCGCGTCGGGCTCGAAGGCGATCGTCGTCGCGATCGAGCCGAGGAACAGCCAGGAGCCGAACTCGCGGCTGACGAGATTGGTGTGCTTGCCCTGCCAGCCGAGCCCGGCGGCCTGTCCGAGCGGCTTTTCCATGAGTGGCGCGGTGTCGACGAAGACCTTGGCGTCGTGCGGACGGCCGTCGGGCCGCGCCCCGGCCCGCGCCACCATGCGGCCTGCGAGTTCCTTGAGCTTGCCTTTCACGACGTCGTGGTAGTCGCGGTGCCGCGCGTAGACCGAAATCGCACCTCGGTCCGTCCGTGCATTGACGGCGAGCGGATCCTCGTCCGGTCCGTAGTTGAGGCCGAGGACGACGACCGAACGGGCCTCGTCCCAGAGTGCCGTCACCGCGCGCCGACGCTCGGCCGTCTCGGGCAGCCACGCCATGGTGCCGTGATGACCGGCGGCGAGAAAGGCATCGAGGCGTTCGCCGGCCAGCGCATCTTCGGCCGGTGTCGCGACACCGACGGCGTCGAAGCCGAGGCGGCGCGCATCGTCGTCGAGAAAGCGGCGCAGGGCGGGGAGGGGCAGGGCATCGGCCATGGCCGATCCTTACCAGAGGCGGCGGCCCCTTGCGACGGCCGGCTCCGGGCCGACGTGAGGGACGCAACGTCTCTCGGAGCCCGCCCGAAACTTCCGCCGGGTCGGCTCGGCGGCGCTTTCCACCCCGCATGTCGTCGCCGATGCCTCGTCGATGCCGGCAGCATCGACCGCTGTCGGCTCCCCGTGGGCCACGAAAATCCCTCGCCGATCCTCCGACGCGGATGTCCGGGAGGGCTCTTAGAAGTCGAGTTCGGCGTAGTGAGCGGCCGGCGGCACGCCGCGCACACGCTCCACCAGGAAGGGCCGGAACGAGGGGCGGGACTTGATGCGCATGTACCAGTCCTTGGCGGCCGGCTCCTCCTCCCAGGCGACCTCGCCGAGATAGTCGAGGATCGAGACCGCGGCGGCGGCCGAAAAGTCGGCATAGGAGAGGCGCGATCCCGACAGCCAGTTCCGGCTTTCGGCGAGCCAGCCGATGTAGCGCATGTGGTTCTTGAGGTTTGCCCGCGCGGCGCGGATCGCCGAGGCGTCCGGCGCGCCGCCGCCTTCGTTCGAGCGCATCTCGCGCTTGAAGACGCGCTCGCGCACGAGATAGCGCGTCACCTCGGCGTCCATCTTGCCGAGGAACCACTCCACGAGGCGCCGGATTTCGGCGCGCTCGATCGGCTTTTCGGCGAGAAGGCGTTTCTCGCGCTGGAAGGCGCCGCGCGTCTCGTCGAGATATTCGGCGACCACGGTGCCGCCGATGATCGGCACGCTGCGGTCCTCGGTCAGGACGGGCAGCGTCGCCGCCGGATTGAGCGCCAGGAATTCGGGGCGCCGTTCCCAGGGTCGCTCCTCCACCAGTTCGGCCCGCTCGCCGTATTCCCCGAGGACCAGCCGCACGAAACGGGAGGCGGCGGACATGGGATGGTGGTGCAGGATGAGCATGGAGGCGGGAAACTTGTACTCTCGATGACGCGGCCGAAGGCGGTCGCGAAAAGGGTTGCCGTGACCTTAAGACCAGATGGTTGGCGGATCGTGAACGTCCGCAAGCGCTCCGGTTCCCACGCGCCACATAAGCCGATCCTCGTCAACAGCAAGCTTTTTCGCGCCGAGGCCGGCGACAGGGTGGGCCGGGGAAAGCTCCATCCTTCATACTGCAGTGCGGCGAAGGCCTTGACCCCCAGCGGGTCGTCGCGGCATTCCCCGGACGCCAAGCCAACTTGCGGGACCCGCGATGGATACCCTCCAGCTCTTCGACGCCTTCGTCCTCGGTCTGATCGAAGGGCTGACCGAGTTCATACCGGTGTCCTCGACGGGCCACCTGATCCTCGCCGGCCAGCTTCTCGGCTTCCACTCCACCGGCAACACGTTCGAGGTGCTGATCCAGCTCGGCGCGGTGCTGGCGGTGCTGTCGGTCTATTTCGGCAAGCTCTGGCATCTTCTCGTGACCCTGCCGTCCGACCCGAAAAGCCGGCGCTTCGTCACCGGCATCCTGCTGGCCTTCCTGCCGGCTGCCGTGATCGGTGCGATCGCCCACGACTTCATCAAGGGTGTCCTGTTCGAGACGCCGATGGTGATCTGCGTCGCGCTCCTCATCGGCGGCTTTGTTCTCCTGGCGATCGACCGGATGCCGCTCAACCCGCGCTATCGCGACATCGAGGAGTATCCGCTGTCGCTCTGCTTCAAGATCGGCCTGATCCAGTGCCTCGCGATGATCCCCGGCACCTCGCGCTCGGGCGCGACGATCGCCGGCGCACTGCTTTTGGGCACCGACAAGCGCTCGGCGGCCGAATTCTCGTTCTTCCTCGCCATGCCGACCATGGCCGGCGCCTTCGCCTATGACCTCTACAAGAACTGGTCGCTCCTGTCGGTGGACGACGCGGCGACCATCGGCATCGGCTTCGTCATGGCCTTCCTCTCGGCCCTTGTGGTGGTGCGCTCGCTCCTCGGCTTCGTCTCCAAATACGGCTTTGCCCCGTTCGCCTGGTGGCGCATTGCGGTGGGCGCGATCGGCATCGGCGTCATTCTCGCCTATCGTTGAGTGCCGCCGCCGGCCGATCACGAAAAAGGGCGCCCCCGAGGGCGCCCTTTTTCGTTGCTTGCAGGCGCCGCGAGTGCGGCGCGCACCATCAGGCCTTGGCGATCCCGTCGTCGCCGGGCAGGCTGTCGTCCTCGGCCGGACGGTCATCGTGCGGCTGCGGCTTGGTGAACTGGCCCTGCGGGCGGAAGCGCACGAGATAGGTCGGCAGCACCGCGGCGAGCGTGCGCGGAGCGATGTCGAACGCCTCGAACGTGCGCCCCTCCGCCTTCGCGGCGTCCGACACGACGTTGTCGATCTGAAGCTGGACGACCTGGTCCGGCGTCAGGGGCGCGCCCGGCAGCGCCCTCATCCAGCCGGCCATCGAGGCGGCCAGCCCGAACGGGATCGACACGAGGCGGCGGCGCCGCTCGATCACCCGCAGCATCTCCTCCATCATGGCGCGGAAGCTTATCGCCTCAGGCCCGCCGAGCTCGTAGACGCGACCGCCCGCGACCTCGCCGTCGACGGCTTTCGCCACCGCGAGCGCGACGTCGTTGACGAAGACGGGCTGGAAGCGCGTGTGCCCGCCGCCGAGAAGCGGCAGGACGGGCGACAGCCGCGCCATGTTGGCGAAGCGGTTGAAGAACTGGTCCTCCGCACCGAACACGATCGAGGGGCGCAGGATCACGGCATCCGGCACGGCCGACAGGACGCGGGCCTCGCCCTCCGCCTTGGTGCGTGCGTAGCTGGACGGCGAGTTGGCGTCCGCGCCGATCGCCGACATCTGGACGAGGCCGACCCCGGCCTTGGCGGCCGCACTCGCGACATGGCCGGCGCCCTCGGCTTGGAGGGCCGCGAAGGTCTGCTGCCCGCCTTCGTTCAGGATACCGACGAGGTTGACCGCGTGGTCCGAGCCCTCCAGCGCCCGCT
This sequence comes from Aureimonas phyllosphaerae, assembly GCF_047943035.1. Classification (NCBI taxonomy): domain Bacteria; kingdom Pseudomonadati; phylum Pseudomonadota; class Alphaproteobacteria; order Hyphomicrobiales; family Aurantimonadaceae; genus Aureimonas; species Aureimonas phyllosphaerae. The sequence continues at coordinate 1,434,399 of NZ_CP181348.1, forward strand.
CCACCGACCACGGGTGGCGCAGGTTCGCCTGGATCGCCTGGATCTGACCGAGCCGCCCGGCGATCTGCAGATGATAGGCAAGGTCGGGCCGGCGGCAGGCGACGCGGATGCGATGGCCACGCTGGGCCAGCGCGTGAACGACGTAGCGGCCGAGGAAGCCCGACCCTCCGAACACCGTGATCTGCTTCCTGGTATCGACCTTCATCTGGCTCAATCCCTGTCCGGACGTCGCGCATTCCCGGCGCGTGGTCCGCATGATGTGTCGCGCGTGGCTTTAGCGGCAATCGCGGAAGGCGAAAAGCCCGATCAGGAGCCGCTTTGCCGCAACGCTCGGCCTCGCACGCATTTTCTTCCCGAATCGATTGACAGCACGGCGCGACGAAACTAATCAACCGCCAGTGCCCAGGTGGCGGAATTGGTAGACGCGCACGGTTCAGGTCCGTGTGCCGCGAGGCGTGAAGGTTCGAGTCCTTTCCTGGGCACCAATTCCCCTGATTGTTCAGGGAAGCCCGATACTCAGCAACATAGATGAAAATTAATCGAACGGCTGTCCGGACGGCCGCAAGATCTCGTAATCGGGTGGCTTAAAATCGCTGCGGGCGCCATCGGCTCGTTTATTTCGTTCCGGCCGAGTTCGACAGCCATCCTTCCGCCATACCCGGTGCGGTTCGCTGCGTCGACCTGATGAGTTGGTTCGATTTTTCCCAGAAACGAGTTTCGCCCCTCAGTTGCCCTTCAAGGGGGCAAGGAGGGGGTGCTGCGATCCTATGGGGCGCGCCCTGCCGTTGCGCCGACCTCGCGGCTGGTTTTTGACGTCGTTCTATGCGCTCATCGCCCTGGTGACACGGCCGGTGCCAATGCAACGATCGAGCTCAAGGGAACAAGTATCGCGGATGAGGACCTATGCCATCGCCGCCGACATGCCGGGCGAGACGGAGGAGGCCGCCAGTCGCCGGACCTTTCTGGCCGATCGGATCCGCACGTTCTTCCCCACCTGCTGCCAGCCGTTCGGCGCGCTATGGATCGTGAAATCCGACCGGGAGCTCGGCGAGATCCGGGACAACCTTGCGCCCTATCTGAACGAGGGCGACAAGCTCGTCGTTCTCCTCACGGACGACGCCTGCGCCTGGCGGGGTCTTGCACCCGATGCCGCCCTATGGCTGCAGGAGCAACTGTGAGGAAGCGACCGGCGTGCCTCGCTCGCGCCTGATCTGATCGCGTCGGTCGGCCGGAAGTGAGCCCCCGGTCCTGAAGGTACTGGCGGTCGGCGCTCGGATTGTCGTCCGGCTGCGCAACCCCCTGGAGCGAACCGCCCTGCCGTCACGCTCGACAACGCTGCGGCGTCCGAGAGGCCGGCGGACCCGCACCTTACGGCGCGGCGAGACCCGCCTTCCGGTCGCTCAAGCGATCTTCGACCGGATCGGATGGTAGGGCACGGAGGTGATCTCGCCTCGTGGCACGGCGCGAGGAAGGAGCGGTTCCATCGCGTCGTGACCGCCGGGCAATGTCGGCTCGAAGCGAAGGCGTCCGCTGCATGGTGGGCGTCCGAAGGAGGATGGCGACCGTTCGACCCATTCGGAAAGCGCTCGAAGGGGAGGTCCGAGAAAGTTGGGGTTTGACGGTCGGGTCTGTTGGCCGACGGCCGGCAACACGTGGTGAGTGAGATCAGTGTCGCCTGGCCCGCTCAACCCCTTCGAACCCGGATGCGCGCCGGTGGTTCGGCACTCCTTCGCCGGTCCCGGCACGCCCGATGCCCTCGGGAGAGCACAGGCCCCCGGCATCGGTCCTCGTCAGCCGCCCCTCGTTTGAACAACCCGAATTCATCGTCCTTTGCCCCCACGGGTCACGATCCGCCTCCCGCCCTCGAGAGCCGGACCGTTTCGCTGCGCGCGATCCGCTTAAGCTGCTGGACGTCCTAGATCGCCAGAGCGTTCTCGGCTGCAGCGGCGAGGATGATCGCCTCGCCTCCCGCCGCGTTGGGATGCTGCTGGGAACCGGGATTGCCCGTGTCCGACGCAAATCCGGCCCTCCACAGATGCGGATCGCCGGGAAGTTGGGCGGGCAGTGCGAACTCCACGAACCCTGCCAAGAGGGAACCGAAACCGCCGGTTCTCAGATCGGCGTTGAAGGCAAGGCGCCGCCCGTCCTGCATTGCGGCAGGCACCGTCTGGTTGCCTTCGGTGATCGGAGCCGTCGCCACCGTCGAGGGTGTGATCGTCGACTGGTAGATCCGCACCGAAGGGATCGCCGCCTTGAAGGCGCCGAACAGGGTGGTGAGGTGACCCTTCAGGGTGGCTGCCGAGGACGACGAGGACATGTCGTTCACCCCGAGATCGCAGAAGATGTCGGTGACGCCGAGCGCCTGCATCAGGGCGATGCGCCGGGTGTAGGTCGCGCGGTTGGCCTGTGCCGACGCGCCGGAGCGCCCGAGATGCAGCACGCTGCCGGTGCCGGTCTGCACGACGAGGCCGGCGAGAATGCCAAGTGCAAGGCCTGGAGCCGCCCCATGGGAATAGCCGCCGATGCCTTGGGAGATGCTGTCGCCGGCAAGGGCAAAGAGGCGATGGGAGGAAGACATGTCGCCGACGAGCCCGATCGCGGCAGCCGGCAGCTGCTGCGTCGCGTTGCCGATCGTCCCCGACGTCGCCTTGTCGACCAGGTCGACGCCCTCCTCCATGTGGCCCGCATTGGCGCTACGGAACGCGTCGGTATAGGACCAGCGGCCGCCGCTCGGCACCCGGCCGTGCGTGCGGATCCAGTAGAAGCCGGCCGGAACCGTGAAGCCCGCGGCCTTTTCGGATCGCGCCAGGATCGTGCCCGGCACCACGGTCACCGGCGCGCCCATGTCGCGGATCGTGCCGTCCGGCAGCTCGATCGCGCTGTGGTAGGTGGCCTCGTTCGGATAGTCGAACTCGGCGCCCGAATTGTAGTGGAAGCCGGTATAGGCGACCTCCGGATTGGGGATCGGGACCGGCGTATAGAAGCGTTTGCGGACGTTGAAGGCGGTCTTGGTCCCGTCCGACGGGCGGATCTGGTTGCCCTGGTCGCCGCCGAAGCCGGCAAGGCGCCGGACGGTCTCGCCGCTGGCGGCATATCCGGGGCCGATGACGGTCGCGGGCGATGTGATCTCCGTTCGTGCCGCGAGTGCCTGACCCGGCGAGGGTGCCGTGCCGAGCTGATGGGACCAGCGCCCCAGCGCGGAGGTCGTCGCGGTTCCGACGGGCATGCCGTCGAGAAGGACGATCACGGTCGCGCCCCGAGGCGCACGCCCGCTTGCCGTGCGTGTCGCGGGGTCGAAGACCGGTCGCGACAGGCTGGGGCCTCCACGCGCGCCCAGAAGCAGCCCGATGCCGAGACCCGCCATCACGCCATCCCCACGATATGGCCGGCCGTGGTACCTGTCGCGAGGACACGGCCGACGCGGATCGGAAGCCCCGCGCCGTCCGCGAGATTGCGGAACACGACGGTTTCGCCGGTCGTACGATCCTGCACCGCGAGATCGCCGCCCGTGCCGACGAAGAGGCCGGTGGTCACGAAGGCCAGGTCGAGGCTGTCGCTCGGCACCACCGCGAAGAGTCGGTTCGCCGGGCCGTCTGCGGTCGGGGCATTGCTGGAATAGGGGTCTTGGGCTGCCATCGGGCTCTCCTTGGAACGCCCCAAGGCTAGAGCCGAGGCCGGAGGCCGCGGAGAGACGGGGGAGATGGGCCGAGGACCATGCTCAACTGGCAGCGCTCTGGGCGGGAGGGCGCGTCAACACGCCGATCTTCCCCCTGGCTCGGCGAGGTCGAACCTCACTGTTCGGCTGCGGACTGATGCGCCCTCCGGCGCTCAAGGGGCTTCCTAGCGAAGGCTGCGCTGCCGCGTCCTGCGCATCTCTCCCATCGCGTCGCGCATCGCGGCGAGGAATGTTCCCGGCTTCAACTCGCCGCGTGCCGTCAGTGCGGAGCCGACGGCGAGCTTGCGAAGGAGCGCGCTGCGCAGCGCCGGGATGCGGCCGGCATGGCGGGCGATCACGAGAAGTCCGGACGGATAGTACTTCGCGCGGATTGCCGTGTTGCGGTCGCGGTGGCCGATCGAGGGGAGCGGCATGAAGCGCGTGCGGCGGCACAAGGCGAGCGCCCTCAACGCGTAGTCGGTGTCTTCCGAGCCGTTCAGGCGCGCGCCGACGCCAAGCTCCGGATCGAAGCCGCCGATCTCGCGAACGATGGGGCTGCGAAACACCATCGTGTTCGAGGAGGCGCGTCGCAGGACGTCCTGGACCGAGGCGTCCCGCTCGATCGAACCGTCCACGGGAACCGGAGCGGACGCGTAGTCGCAGAACCAGAAGTCGAGATCGGGCTGCCGGGCGAAGGCATCGTGGATGTAGCCGAGCGCGCCCTCGGGATACCAGCAGTCGTCGTCGGGAAAGGCGACGATCTCGTCGCCGTGCATCCACCCGAGACGACGGCCTTCGTCGAGCAGCCTGTTGCGCGCCGCCGACAGGGAAACGAGGCCAGGCGTGGTGAGGAGGGTGACGAAGCGGGCATCCTCCTGCGACAGGAGATCGGCCGGAGCCTCTCCGCAGCACTGCAGGAGGATCATCAGCCGAAGGTCGATGTCGGGCCGCGCCCGGGCCGTGGCGGATACCGACGTGATCATCCGCGACAGGGCGTCGGAGCGGCCGGACGACAGGTTCGCCGTGCTGAAGAGATTGACGATCATGAACGGGAAGCTCCGGTCGCAGATGGCTCGGGGGCGAGGGGGAGGGCGGCGGTTGGGGGTTGCACGCGGCAACGCCTCTGCGAGATCGCTGCCATCCGTCAGCGATCTCGATCGGTCGCGCAGGGCAGGACGCCGTCGTGCACCAGGCGTTTCATGACGTTGGGCACGATCACCGCGGTGGCGCTGCCTGGCGTCGGATGGGCACCGTCGACGATCGCAAGATACAGCGCGTCGGCGCCCATCGCCTCCCAGCCCGGCCGGTGGTCGATGTAGCGGGCGCCGATCTCCTCGGCCAAACGGCGGTGTGCGTCCTCGTAGCGGTCGCGGAACGGGCGGGCCCAGGAACGGCGGCCGCTCACCGGATTCATTGTCATGAGGTAGACGAGGATGTCGGGATTCTGCCGGCGGAATGCGGCGACGATGGCGCGCATGTTGCCAACACTCTCGTCGACGCCGATCCACTTGTTGAGCGCAGCGTCGTTGACGGCAAATTCCAGGAATACGATGTCGGGCCGGGTGGCCGCGACCGCGTCCACCGCCGCGACGCCCCAGTCCGACGCCGCGCCCGCTAGCCCGTCGTTCGTGATCTCGACCGGTTGCCGCAGGCAGGTCCCGATCGCTTCCGCGAGGGGAGCCTGCCAGCCGCCGTTGGCCGTCAGGCTCGTGCCGTAGGTGGAGATCCTCAACGTTGCGTCCCGCGCCGCGGCCGGAAAGGCTCCGACCAGCGCGCAGCCGACGAGCAGCAGGGAGCCGAGGGTCCGGACCATCGCATCCTTCACATCCCGCCTCCGGTCCCCGGCCGGCCGTCCGGTCCGTGGGACGACCGGTCGGCCAGTTCCTTCCGGGACGTCAGGCCGAGCGCGCGAGGGGTTCGGCGGCCGGCGCCTGCACGCTGCCGCGGCCGATCGAGTGATATTCGAAGCCGGCCTCCGCCATGGTCTCCAGCGAGAAGACGTTGCGGAAGTCGACGAGGATCGGGTTGCGCAGGGCGGCGCGGTAGCCCTCCAGCGGGAAGCGCACGAACTCCTCCCACTCGGTCGCGAGAACGCATAGGTCGGCCCCTTCGATCGCGTCCTGCATCGTCGGGCAGTACTCGATCGCATCGCCCAGCATCTCGCGGGCGTGGTCCATGCCCTTCGGGTCGAAGGCGCGTACGATGGCACCGCGCTGCGTCAACTGCTCGGCGACCAGCACCGCGACGCTGTCGCGCACGTCGTCGGTGTTGGGCTTGAAGGTCAGGCCGAGGAGGGCGATCGTGCGCCCGTCCACCGAGCCGCCGGCGGCCTGGATGACCTTGGCCACCATGCGGTGCGGGCGCGAGCGGTTGACGGTGATGACGGCCTCGACGATCGTCGCGGGGCTGAGCGCCTTCTCGCCGATATGGACCATGGCGAGCGTGTCCTTCGGGAAGCACGAGCCGCCGTAGCCGGGGCCGGGCTTCAGGAACTCGCGGCCGATGCGCTTGTCCGAACCCATGCCGCGCGAGATCGCACCGATGTCGCCGCCGACCTTCTCGCAGATGTCGGCCATCTCGTTGATGAATGAGACCTTGGTCGCCAGGAAGGTGTTGGCGGCGTACTTGATGAGCTCCGACGAGATGATGTCGGTGGAGATCAGCTCGAAGCCCTGGTCGGTGAAGGGGCGATAGAGCGCCTCGAGACGTTCGCGGGCCCGCGCGCTGTCGGTGCCGATGACGATGCGATCCGGCTTCATGAAGTCGGAAACCGCGTTGCCCTCGCGCAGGAACTCGGGGTTCGACGCGACGTCGAAGTCGAGGTTCGGGTTCTCGCGCTCGATGATCCGGCGCACCTCGTTGCCGGTGCCGGCCGGCACGGTCGACTTGGTCACCACCACGGCATAGTGGTCGAGGTTGCGGGCGATATCGCGGCTTGCGGCGTAGACGTACTGCAGGTCGGCATTGCCGTCGAGCTTGCGGGTCGGCGTACCCACCGCGATGATGACGATCTGCGCTTCGCGCAGCGCCTCGGCGATGTCGGTTGTGAAGGTGAGGCGTCCGGCTTCTGCGTTGCGGACCACGACCTCGTCGAGACCCGGCTCGTAGATCGGGATGATGCCCTTCTTCAGCTTCTCGATCTTGGCTTCCACCTGGTCGACGCAGGCGACGCGCCAGCCCGACTCGGCCAGGCAGGCTCCCGAGACGAGGCCGACATAGCCGGTTCCGATCACGGCAACCTGGGGCGCCGAGCTTCCGGCAAGCGACATATCCAGCATCGGACCGATCCATCACGTTCGAGTTGCAGATCGCGCCGGAGGGCATCGCCGGTCGATATGCATCTACAGGATAACGGACCCATGTTTCACGTCGTTCTTCGCATTGCAAGAAAAGGAACGTGACAGGGTTTCCGGCGGGATCTGCAAACCCCCTCCGCCCGCTGCGTTATGCGATGAACGTGACACTACCATGGAGAAGCCGCAAGGCTTCGAAGGTCCGCGCCGGGGCGGGCGTCGGTCAGACCGCCGTCTCTTCGCCCGCCTCCGGTCGTACCGCGCGGTCCTGTCGCAGCGAGACGACCATGCCGGCCAGCGTGCGCAGGGGATCGCCCGCCGCGCTGGCAGACGGGGTCGCCTCGACCGTTTCGCAGACCGGGATCGTATGCTGGTCGACGAGGGTCTGGGCGTGCTCGCGGATGGCGTCGAGATCTCGCTGCAGTGCGGCGCGGCGGAACGGTCCGCCCCGCAGGAGGCCGCTGATCCGCCCGAGCGACTGAAGGCGTGCGCTCGCCGCCTCCAGGCGCTCCATCTGCGTCCAGAATTCGGCTTCGGCGGTTGGATCGACCCATGTCCGATTCTGAAGCATGCCCCAAGTCCCAGCGAATGCGATCCTTATAATGAGATGCAATTTGCCGGATCAAGCTTGTTTGGGCCTGTGAGTCTGTCGGTCATCAGGGCCGGACCGCCGTCCGCCGCGAGCCGCGAATTGGTTGATCCTTTTCATGTTGCACTGCATATGAACGGGACGGGTGCTGACGGAGGTCGCGGTGAAGCAGGCGATGGTTGTGGGCGGGGCCGGGTTCATCGGGACCCACCTCTTGGCGCATCTGAAGGCGGAAGGGCGCTACGACCGGCTTGTCAGCGTCGACATCGCTCCGCCGCAGCGGCCGGTCGCCGGCGTCGCCTACGAGATCCACGACATCCGCGCCCCGTTCCCAGAGCGGCTCGACGGCGCGTTCGGCGCGATCTTCAATCTCGCGGCCGTCCATCGCACGCCCGGGCACGAGCCGCACGAGTACTACGAGACCAATCTCGGCGGGGCGCTCAACGTCTGCGAGTTCGCGGCGCGCAACGGCATCGAGGCGATTCTCTTCACGAGTTCGATCGCGGTCTACGGTCCGGGCGAAGACCTGAAGACCGAACGTTCTGTGCCCGAGCCCGTCTCCGACTACGGCCGCTCCAAGCTTCTCGCCGAAGGCATCCATCGCCAGTGGCTGGCGGGCGAGGCGGCGCGTCGCCTCGTGATCGCGCGGCCCGCCGTGATCTTCGGGCAGGGTGAGGGTGGCAACTTCACGCGCCTCGCCAAGGCGCTGCGCAAGGGCACCTTCGTCTATCCCGGCCGCAAGGACACGATCAAATGCTGCGGCTATGTCGGCGAGATCGTGCGCTCGATGGACCATGCGATGGACCTCGGCGAGCGCGAGTTCCTCTACAACTTCTGCTATCCGCAGGCCTATACGATCGAGGAGATCTGTCAGGCGTTCGAGCGCGTCGCGGGCTACAGGTCGCCGCGCGGCGTCGTTCCGCAGCCCGTGATGAATGCGGCGGCGATCCCGTTCGAGGTGCTGAACCGGGTCGGGGTGCGCAACGGCATCGATCGCGAGCGCATCCTGAAGCTCGTCCGCTCGACGCGCGTCGAGCCGGCGGCGCTTCTTGCCAGCGGCTTCCGTTTCTCCACCGATCTCGAGGGATCGCTGCGCGACTGGAAGAGCCGCAGCACCGGCGACGTCATGGTCTGAAAGGGGAACGCTCGCGCGCGTTCCCTTCTTTTCGGCGCGGAAAAAAAGGGGCCGCCGGCGAGATGCCGGCGGCCCCTTTCGTTGTCTGGCTGACCGCTACTCGCCTCAGGCGAGGAGGATGTGCTCGGCCTTGAGATCGACGTTCGCGCCGATGAACGCGATCTCCTGCGAGCCGCCGGCGCCCGTGCCGTTCTCGTCGTAGGACAGGATGCCGGTCGCCCGGTTGTAGATCAGTTGGGCGTCGGTGCCGACGGCCGTGTTGAACTGCAGGTCGGCCGGATCCAGGGCGCCGTTGACCGCCGTGAGGCCGGTGAAGGCGCCCTGCGAGCGGTCGAGCACGATGACGTCGTCGGCGCCGAAGTCGAAGATGCCGTCGCGGTTGCCCGCACCCGCTTCCGCGAAGACGAACTTGTCGACGCCGCCATTGCCGTAGAGCCGATCGTTGCCCGCGCCGCCAGCGATGACGTTGTCGGCGGCGTTGCCGGTGATCAGGTTGTTCAGGCTGTTGCCCGTGCCGTTGATGGCGGCATCGCCGACGAGGCGCAGGCTCTCGATATTGGCGTTGTCGGCGCCGGCATCGCCGAGCTTCACTGAAACCGTCGTGAAGATCTGGTCGTGACCGCCGTTCGCGGCTTCGCCAGTGACCTTCTCGCCGACCGTGTCGAAGACGTAGGAGTCGTCGCCGGCCGAGCCCTTGAAGATGTCGAGACCGCCGCGGCCGTCGAGGAAGTCGTTGCCGGCGCCGCCGACCAGGACGTCCTGGTAGCCGCTCGCCTTGATGATGTAGCGCTCGACGCTTTCGCCGGTCAGCGAGCCGGTCGGGATGAAGCCGAAGGCATAGGACTTCACCGTCACGGCCGTCGCGTCGCCGGTCCCCTCGGACGACATGACGATCCGCTTGTCGGAGGTGAGCTCCAGCGTGTCGATGCCGGCGCCGCCGTCGAACTTCGAGCCGAACAGCAGACCGGTGTTCTCGTTGACGATCAGGCGATCGTCGCCGTTGCCGCCGAAGAAGTCGCTCGAGGTGATCACGCCGCCGCTGTCCGGCGTCTGGAAGACGTCGTTGCCGTCGAGACCGTGGACCGCGGCGTTCTTGTAGAACAGCGACGTCAGCGTGTCGTCGCTGTTCGTGAGAGACACCTTACCAAAAGATAAAAGTTTACTGAAATCCATGTCGACCCCCTGCTGTTGGTTAGCAACCTATTAATGACGCTAGGGGAGGAGTCAATCAGATGAATAATGATAAGTTAATGATAACAGTTTATGTCATATAGATTAAATCTGGCGCTATCAGGCGGTCGATGACGTTGGGGCAGTCGATGTCGGTTGGGGCCGATGTCGCGATCGGCGGACGGGCGTGCGGAGGTGATCCCGCGGATACGGGGCGCGAGTCGTCACGGAGCGGCTGGACGCTGCAGAGTCAGGGCAGGGGCGTTCGAGGCCCGGTGCGGGCCCGCCGTGGCCGGGTCAGCGGATATCGAGCTGGCGCTTTTCGCAGATGTCGATGTCTCTGTAGACCTTGAACGGCTTGGCCCTGGGGCGCGTCGCCGATCGCGCGCGCGCCGGCTGCGGATCGTTGAAGTTCACCGTGAAGGTGAAGATGCACTTGTTGTAGTCGTCGAAGATCGTCACCGTCCGCGAAGAGCCGCCGGTCAGCGGGATGCGGGTCAGGTTGCGGTTGTTGGCGACGAGTTCGCTTGCAAATGCTGTGACGGTGTAGATCGTCTCCGACGTCTCGTTCTTCAGTTCCACGCGCAGCGTCGCAGCGTCCGCGGGCGCGGCAGCAAGGAAGGTCAGGAGACAGGCCATCGATCGGCGCATCGGTCATCGTCCTCGTCGCGGTTGCATGGTCGAACTTGCGGTTTGCCCGCCGCTTGGCAAGCCGGATCCCCGCCGGTCATTAAGACCAATTCGAATGCTTTCTAGACAATGACGGACCTTTGCCGTCTATAGCGGGCCGATATGCCGGCCGCGCCGATGGGCTTGGCCGGGATGGTAGACGGTCGGTCGAGGAAAGAGTTGAGCGCATGACGGTATCCAGCAGGGCTCGCCAGGTTCATCCCGTCGTGATCGCCGGCGGCTCGGGAACGCGGCTCTGGCCGGTGTCGCGCGACACGATGCCCAAGCAGTTCGTCTCGCTTCTGGATTCCGGCCGCTCCACCTTCGAGGAGACGATTCTGCGCGTGTCCGGCCAAGGCTTCGCGCGCCCCGTCGTCGTCACCCATTCCGACTTCCGCTTCGTGGTCGCCGAGCAGCTCGCCGGCCTCGGGGTCGAGGCCGACATCGTGCTCGAGCCGGAGCGCCGCGATTCGGCGGCAGCCATCGCCGTCGGTGCGCTGATCGCGGCCGGGCGTGACGAAGACGCCGTCTGCCTGGTGCTCGCCGCGGACCATCTGATCCCCGACGGCGACCTCTTCACCGCCGACTGCCAGGAGGCCGCCGCGGCCGCGGCCGGCTTCCAGCGCATCATGCTCCTCGGCATCGAGCCGACCGGCCCGTCCACCGCCTACGGCTACATCGCGCCCGGCGCCCCGCTCGGCGACAGCGGCGCCTTCACGGTCGAGCGCTTCGCCGAGAAGCCGAACCGCGAGACGGCCGAGACCTATGTCGCGGAAGGCTATCGCTGGAACTCGGGCAACTTCGTCTTCCCGGCGCGCCTGATGCAGGAAGAGCTGTCGACCTATGCGCCCGAGGTCCTGAATGCCGCGCGCGGCGCGCTGGAGGCCGCCGTGCGCGACCTCGACTTCCTGCGCCTCGACGCCGACGCCTTCGCCAGGGCCCCGCGCATCTCGATCGACTACGCCGTCATGGAGAAGACGCGGCGCGCCGGCGTTCTGAAGACGCGCTTCCGCTGGTCAGACATCGGCTCCTGGGACGCCATGTTCGACGTCAAGGACAAGGACGAGGCCGGCAACGTCCTCGAGGGCGCCGTCAGCGTCCTCGACACGCACGGCTCCTTCGTGCGCTCCGACGAGGTGCTGACGACCGTCGTCGGCCTCGACGACGTCGTCGTGGTGACGACGCCCGACGCCGTTCTCGTCACCTCGCGCGAGCGGGCCGGCGAGGTGAAGTCGCTGGTCGCCAAGCTTCATGCCGAGAAGCGTCCCGAGGCCGGGCAGCACCACCGCATCCACCGCCCCTGGGGCTGGTACCAGCGGATCGACATCGGCGACAGGTTTCAGGTCAAGCATATCTGCGTCAAGCCGGGCGGCATCCTCAGCCTGCAGCGCCATTACCACCGCGCCGAGCACTGGGTCGTCGTGCGCGGCACCGCCGAGGTGACGGTCGACGGCGCGGTCAAGCTTTTCCACGAGAACGAGGCGGCCTACCTGCCGATCGGCTGCACCCACCGCCTGCACAATCCCGGCAAGATTCCGCTGAAGCTCATCGAGGTCCAGGTCGGCTCCTATACCGGCGAGGACGACATCGTGCGCATCGAGGACATCTACGCCCGCAATTGAGCCCGGCGGCTCCTGTTGCGTGCGGAACGAAGCTGAAGGGCAGGCCGGCGGATGAGCAGCTTGAAGTTCGGAACCAGCGGCCTGCGCGGCCTGGTGGTGGATCTCGTCGGCGGTCCGGCGGCCACCTGGACCGCGGCGTTCCTCGCCCATCTCGACGCGGCGGGCCTGAGCCCGGCCACGCGCGAGGTGATCGTCGGGCAGGATCTGCGCTCGTCGAGCCCGCAGATCGCCGCCGACTGCCTGCGCGCCGCCAGCGCCAGGGGTTGGCACGCGCTCGACGCCGGCGCGCTGCCGACGCCGGCGCTCGCGCAGGAGGCGATCCGGCGCGGCGCGGCCGCGGTGATGGTGACGGGCAGCCATATCCCGGACGATCGCAACGGCCTGAAGTTCTACCGCCCCGACGGCGAGATCACCAAGGCCGACGAGACCGGTATCCGCGCCGCCTTCGAGGCGGGGGAGCAGGCCGGTGAGGCGGGTGGGGAGCCCCGGACGCTCGAAGGCCTCACCGAGACCTACATCGACCGCATCGTCGGCTTCTTCGGGCCGGAGGCCCTGTCCGGTCTGCGGGTCGGCGTCTACCAGCAGAGCTCGGTCGCCCGCGACGTGCTCATCGAGGCGCTGGGCCGCCTCGGCGCCTCGCCCGAGCCGCTCGCCCGTGCCGACCGCTTCATTCCCGTCGACACCGAGGCGCATCGCCCGGAGGACCTCGACCTCATCGCCGGCTGGACGGCGGACGGTCGCTTCGACGCCGTCGTCTCGACCGATGGCGACGCTGACCGGCCGCTTCTGGCTGACGAGCGCGGCCGCATCGTGCGCGGCGATCTTCTTGGGCTCCTGACCGCCCGCCGGCTCGGCGCCGACATCGTGGTGACGCCGGTCACCTCGTCGTCGAGCCTCGAGCGCGCGCCGTTCCTCTCGCAGGTCGTGCGCACCCGCGTCGGCTCGCCCTTCGTGATCGAGGGAATGGAAGGCGCGGCGGGATCGGGCACCGTCGTCGGCTTCGAGGCGAACGGCGGCGTCCTCGTCGGTTCGGACGTGGAGCGGGACGGGTGCCGTCTGTCCGCGTTGAAGACGCGCGATGCGCTGCTTCCGATCGTCGCGACGCTCGCCGAGGCGAAGGCCGCCGGCCAGTCCGTGTCGCGTGTCGTCGAGGGCCTGGAGGCGGGCGCGGCGGCGGCCGATCGCCTGCCCGAAATCGCGGCTGACAAGAGCACGCCCTTCCTCGCCATGCTGGCGGCGGGGGGCGAGGATGCCCGGGCCTTCTTTGCCGAGCGCAGCACGATCGAGGACGTCAACACGTTCGACGGCGTGCGCACGACGCTCGCCGATGGCTCGACCGTTCACTACCGCGCCTCCGGCAACGCGCCGGAGCTGCGCTGCTATGTCGAGGCTGGGAGCGAGCCCGCCGCGGCCGAGCTTCTCGCCTGGGGTCTCGAAGCCGCCCGGCGTCGCCTCGGCGCCTGAGGTCCAAGAGCCCGTCCGGAAAGTCCCCGGCGGAGGATGGGCGAGGGATTTTCGTCGCCCATGAGGCGCCGAACGCAGTCGATGCTGGCGGCGTCAGTGAGAATCGGTCACGAAATGGGTGACGGAAAGCACCGCCGAGCCGACCCGGCGGACTTTCCGGACGGGCTCTAAAGAAGGCGGTCGAGGACGGCCTTCGTCGATACGCGCCAGTCGGGCAGGACGAGGCCGTAGACCCGGCCGAGCTTCTCGCCCGATAGGCGCGAATTGGCCGGTCGGCGCGCCGGCGTCGGATAATCCGCCGTGCCGATCCGCCCGACGGTGACGCGCTTGCCGGTGCGGGCCTCCCGTTCCGTGAAGATCGCCTTCGCGAAATCCGCCCAGGTCGCCTCGCCCGAGCCCGTCAGGTGGAAGGTGCCGCGCAGGCTCGGGTCGGGGTCCGCCGCCAGGCGCCGCGCGACCGCGATCACCGCGTCGGCGATATCGAGCGCGCTCGTCGGCGTGCCGTGCTGGTCGGCGACGACGTTCACCGCGTCGCGCGTCTCGCCGAGCCGCAGCATGGTCTTCAGGAAGTTCGCGCCGAAGGGCGAGTAGACCCAGGCCGTGCGCAGGATCGCATGGTTCGGCTGCGCTTGTGCAACGCGTCGCTCGCCTTCGAGCTTCGAGCGGCCGTAGACCGACACCGGTCCGGTCGGATCGCTTTCGACATAAGGGTCGGTCTTTTCGCCGGAGAACACGTAGTCGGTCGACAGGTGGACGATGGGGACGCCGAGTTCGGCGGCCACCGCCGCCAGCGCCGCGGGGCCCTCGGCGTTGACCGCAAAGGCGAGATCCGGCTCGCTTTCCGCCTTGTCCACCGCTGTGTAGGCCGCGGCCGAGACGATCGCATCCGGCCGGGCGGCCGAGACGGCGGCGCGGATCGAGGCGGCATCGGCCAGATCGAGGTCCGGTCGGCCGAGCGCGACGATGTCCACGCCCGCGGCCGGACCGCGCTCCAGAAGGGCCGAGACCACCTGTCCCTGCCGGCCCGTCACCACGATGCGCATCGATCGATCCCCATGCCTCAAGTCGTTCGCCCCTCCTTACGGCGTGAGCGGCGCCGTTTCGAGCAAAAAGGTTGGCCCAGCCTCTCGCGACGCCTCGGAGAGCCAGGACCGGAAGGCTGACATCGCGGAGGTCTCGGGACGCGAATTCAGGCGGGTGAGCCAGTAGCGGCCGAGGTCGACGACGTCCGCGAAGGGCTGGACCAGCGTGCCGGCGACGAGGTGACGGTCGAAGAGGGCCGGCGGCGCGAGTGCCACGCCCACGCCCATCAACGCCGCTTCGACCATGGCGAGCGAGGTGTCGAACACGATGCCGCCCGGCATTCGAACGTCGCCCTCGAGGCCGGCGAGCGCGAACCATTTGGCCCATTCGTCCGACCGGTAGGAGCGCAGCAGCCTCTGGCCGAGGAGATCCTCCGGCCTCGTTAGCGCGGCGGCGATCGCGGGCGTGCAGAGCGGGCTCAAGGGCGCGTCGAGGATCGGCTCCGACCACGTGCCGTGCCACGCGCCGTCGCCGAACCGAATGGCGTAGTCGAGGCCTTCGGCCGCCGGGTCGACGCGGTTGTTGTGGGTCGACAGGCGCAGGTCCACGAACGGGTGGCGCTCCGAGAAGTCGGACAGGCGCGGCACCAGCCAGCGGACCGCGAAGGTGCCGACGGCTCCCACCCGCAGCGTCTCGCGCATCGCGCCGTTCTCGAAGCGCGTCAGCGTACCCGCCATCCGGTCGAACGCGTCGCGCACGCCCGGCAGCAGCATCTCCCCCTCGCGCGTCAGCATCAGGCCGCGCGGCAGACGCTCGAAGAGCGCGGCGCCGAGCGACTGCTCCAGCGCCTTGACCTGATGGCTGACGGCCCCTTGCGTGACGTTCAGCTCGATCGCCGCGCGGGTGAACGACTGGTGGCGCGCCGACGCCTCGAAGGCCCGCAGCGCCGTCAGCGGCAGATAGGGCCTGGCCATCCTCGTCCCCCAATTTTTCTCATGGCTCGCCCGAGAATTCGTGGTTTGCGCCGGATGCCCGAAGTTCCGCAGATGCGGGTCAGAAAGATGCACCGGCGGACCGTCTCGCGGCCACCGCCACCCATAAGGTCAACGATCCATGCCCGCCAGCCCGACGCTCCGATCCCTTCTCTCCGGCCTTGCCATGGCGGCCTCTCTTGCCGCCTTGGTGTCGCCTGCGGCCGCCACCGATCCGGCGGCCGTCGAGCGCCAGGTCCGGTCGGTCATCGAGCCCGTCATGCGCGAGGCGTCCATTCCCGGCATGGCCGTCGTGGTGATCGAGAACGGTCGTCGCCATCAGTTCAATTTTGGTGTCGATGCGCCCTCGGGCGGCAAGCCGGTGACGGCGGACACGCTGTTCGAGCTCGGCTCGCTATCGAAGACCTTCACCGCGACGCTCGGCGCGACGGCGGAGGCCGAGGGGCACCTGTCGCTCTCCGACCCCGCCGAACGCTACGAGCCGGCCCTTGCGGGACACCTCATCGGCCGCGCGACGCTTCTCGACCTTGCGACCTATACGGCCGCCGGTCTGCCGCTGCAGTTTCCCGACGACGTGTCGGGCAACGAGGCGATCCTTCGCTATTTCCAGAACTTCCGGCCGGAGGTCGAGCCCGGAACGGTACGACGCTACTCCAACCCGTCGATCGGCCTCTTCGGCGATCTTGCGGGGCGCGCGACGGGAGAGGGCTTCGAAGCGACGATGACGCGCGACATCCTGCCCGCTCTCGGCCTTCGCAGCACGTTCCTGACGGTCCCGGAGCGCGAGATGCCCCGCTACGCCTTCGGCACCGCGCCGACCGGCGAGGCGATCCGCGTGTCGCCCGGCCCGCTCGACGGATCGGCCTACGGGCTGAAGTCCACGGCTACCGACATGGCGCGCTTCGTGGAGGTGCAGATCGATCCCTCCTCGCTGCCCGCCCCGCTTCGCGCCGGGGTCGAGGCGACCCATCTCGGGCACGCCCGGGTCGGTCCGATGGTGCAGGGGCTCGGATGGGAGCAGTATCCCTATCCGGTCGATGTCGAGATGCTTCTGACCGGCAACTCGGCCGACATGGCGTTGAAGCCGCAAACCGCGACGCGCCTCGATCCGCCACAGGCACCGCAGGGCGCGGTGCTCTTCAACAAGACCGGCTCGACCCGCGGCTTCGGCGCCTATGCCGCCTTCGTGCCGGAACGGCGGATCGGCGTCGTGTTCCTGGCGAACCGCAACTGGCCGAACGCGACACGCGTGCGGGCTGGCCATGCGATCCTGTCGGCGCTGGACTAGAGCGCTGTCCGAGCGGATCGAACGGTCGTCATCGCCCTTCGGACGCCCGCTGCACCGCAGAGCGCTTTCGCCCCGTGCCGGCCTTGCTCGAGAACCGAAACCGCCTCAGTGCCGACCACCCGATCCGGTCGGAAAACGCTCCGGAGGCGACGCGTCAGCTCCGCTCGAAAAGAAGGCGCACGACGTTGTCCGTATCGGCCGGCTTACGGAACACCGGCACGTCGTCGTATTCCTGGGGGATGATCCAGTCGTCGTAGCCGGTGACGAAGACGATCGGCACGCCGTGGCGGCGCAGCGCGTGGGCGACCGGAAAGACCTTGTCGCCCGCCAGATTGACGTCGAGGATCGCAGCATCGACTGGCCCGCCGCCTTCCAGGACGTTCAACGCATCGTCGACGCTCGCGACCGGCCCGACGACCTCGCCGCCACCTGCTCTCACCGCCGCGGTCAGCGCTTCGGCAGCGAAATACTCGTCCTCGACGATCAGGACGCGTTGGCCGGAGAGTTCGAAGGCAGAGGCTGTGAACATGGCGCAGTCCGCTCGCGCGCGATCCTTTTCTTGCGATGTAAGAGCTTTACAACCGCTTGGCGAATGAAATGGCGGTAAGAAACTCGTCTCGCCTACCGAAGCATTCCGCCCGGGCCGCCGATTGCCATCTTCGGGAGGGCGCGGCGGGCTTGTGCCGGCCCGTTTCCGCTCGTTAGATCAGGCGCACGATGGATCGGCCGAAGGACAGTGCGGATGGTTCCCGAGCCTTTCGACCACCTGCCGCCGGACCTTCTCGCCGGCTTCGTCGACTGCCTCTGGCGGATGGACCGCGACGGAATCGTGACCGCCGGTGGACCGATTGCGAGCCATGCCGCCGATGCGTCGGCCTGGGCCGGGCGACGTTTCGTCGAGTGCGTCGACCCGCAGGACCGGCCACGCGCCGAGCGCCTCTGGAGCGAAGCCGTGGCCGGGCAGGCGCCGGTCGAGGGTTCGCTTCGCCTCGCGGCCGACGGCGGGCGCGACCTTTTTCGCCTCCGCTTGGTACCCGTCACGAATGGGGGCTGGCACGGCATCGGCCGGCGCGTGTCGCAGGACGACCTGCAGGCCGAGGCTCACCGCCGGCTGATCGAGACGATCGACGACGGGTTCTGCACGCTCGAACTGATCCCGGGCGCCGACGGTCAGCCGGTCGACTACCGCTTCCTGTCGGTCAATCCCGCCTTCGAGCGACAGAGCGGCCTTGCGGATGCCGCAGGGCGCACCGCACTCGAACTCGTGCCCGAACTGCCGCAGGAGTGGCTGAAGATCTACGGACGTATCGCCCGCAGCGGCGAGGCCGAGCGATTCGAGGAGGAACAGAAATCGCCGCACCGGTTCTACGAGGTCTACGCGACCCCGTTCGATCGGTCCGGCCTCGGCCGGATCGCCGTTCTGTTTCGCGACATCCTGCCCCGCCGAAAGGCCGAGGAACGGCTGTCCACCAGCGAGCGTCGGCTGACGACCCTCGTCCAGGGCATGCCGCAGCTCGTCTGGCGGGCCAGCGCCGCCGGCCGCTGGACTTGGGCAAGCCCGCAATGGGCGGCCTATACCGGCCAGGCGATGGTCGAGGCGAGCGGCTTCGGCTGGCTGAAGGCCGTCCATCCCGACGACCGGCAGCGCGTGGTCACCGCCTGGCGGGAGGCGGGCGCGCGCGGCGAGTTCCGAGCGGAGATCCGGATCCGCGGCGTGGAGGAGGGGGCCGAGCGCTGGTTCCAGGCCAGGGCGCTGCCGGTCCTCGACGAGCGGGGCAAGGTGGTGGAATGGATCGGCACCTCGACCGATGTCGACGAGATGCACCAGTTGCGCGGTCGGCAGGACGTCCTTCTCGCCGAGCTCCAGCATCGGACGCGCAATCTCCTCGGCGTCGTCACCTCGGTCGCCGAGCGCACCGCGCGCAACGCTGCCTCGCTGGAGGACTTCCTCCCCCGCCTGCGCGAGCGGCTGCTGGCGCTCTCGCGCATCAACGGGCTTCTGTCGCAGCTCGACCGCGGCCAGCGCGTCACCTTCGATTCATTGATTCGCGCCGAACTGGAGGCGCGGGGGTTTCTCGACCCCGACGGCGACGCGCGGGTGCTCCTCGACGGGCCGGACGGGGTTCGCCTTCGCTCGGCCAGCGTCCAGACCTTCGCGCTGGCGATCCACGAACTTGCCACCAACGCCGTGAAATACGGGGCCCTGTCGCAGGACGAAGGCCGGCTCGCGGTGCATTGGCGGCTCTGCGAAGCCGACAGCGGCCTGCGCCGTCTCGTTGTCGACTGGATCGAAAGCGGGCCTGAGCGCCCGGTCGCCCCACCACCTCTGCCGGGCGGCGGCTACGGCCGGGAACTGATCGAAAAGGCGCTGCCCTACCAACTGAAGGCAAGAACCACCTATGAGATCGGGCCGGGCGGCGTGCGCTGCACGATCGACCTGCCGGTGGACTGAGCGGCCGGCGGCTTCCCTCCCGTCGCGGCTTGCGCCTCAGAAGCCGCTTGCGATCCGCGCATGGAGCGTGTGGACGGGTGAGCCTCGCCGCGGGGCGCTGCGCTCCGCCGCCAGTTCGAACCGGCCGATCATCTCGTTCAAGGCCCCGACCTCACCCGACAGTTCGGCACAGGCGGCAGCCGATTCCTCCACCATCGCGGCATTGCGCTGGATCGAGCGATCGAGCGTTCCGACACCCGTGTTGACCTCGTCGAGCCCGTGCGCCTGGTTGCGGACGGCATCGACGATCACGCCGACATGGTCGTTCACGGCGGCGAACTTGTCGACGATGCTTTGCAGCGACACGCCGGCACGCCCCACGAGATCGACGCCCTCGGCCACCTGCTCGCGCGAGGTCGAGATCAGCGCCTTGATCTCCTTGGCGGCCTCGGCCGAGCGCTGTGCGAGCCCGCGTACCTCCTGCGCCACCACCGCGAACCCGCGTCCTGCCTCGCCGGCGCGCGCGGCCTCGACGCCCGCGTTGAGCGCGAGAAGGTTGGTCTGGAAGGCGATCTCGTCGATCACGCCGATGATCGAGCCGATCCGGTCGGAGGAGCCCTGGATCTTGCCCATCGCGTCCACCGCGACGCCGACGATGGAGCCCGACTGCTCGGCTTCGCGGCGGGTGCGGGCGACGAGTTCGCCCGCTTCCTCCGCCTTGCTGCTGGCAATCCGCATCCCCGAATTCATCGCGGACAGCGCCGCCGAGATCTCCTCCACCGCCGCGGCATCCTGTTCGGTGCGTCGGGCGAGGTCGTCGGACGCGGCGCGCAGGCCGTCGGCATTGGCCTGGATCGAGGCACCGTTGCGGGAGATCGCGAGCATCGCCGCGCCGAGCGTTTCCACCGACCCGTTGAAGCTCTGGCGGATCGGATCGAGCGCGGGCGTGAAGGGCGTCTCGATGCGGCGATCGAGGTCGCCGCCCGCCAGCGCCGTCAACGCCTGGCCCAGCGTCCGGACGGCGCGCACACGCCCGCTGACGTCGGAGGCGAACTTCACGATCCTCGCGACCTTGCCGTCCAGTCCGAGCACCGGGTTGTAGGAGGCCTGGATGAAGACGTCCTGCCCGTCCTTGGCCACACGGCGGAACTCGTCGGCGATGAACTCGCCGGCGCGCAGGCGCGACCAGAACTCCGCGTAGGCGGGAGAGGCCGCCTCGGCGCGATCCACGAACAGGCTGTGATGGCGGCCGACGATCTCGTCCAGCCGGTACCCGAAGGCCTTCAGGAACGACGGGTTGGCGGTGATGATCTCGCCGTCCAGCGTGAACTCGATGATGGCCTGGGAGCGGTCGAGCGCGGCGATCCGCGCAGAGCTGTCGATCTGTCGCTGCTTGGTGGCCGTGATGTCATTGGCGAACTTGACGATCTTGACCGGCTTTCCCGCGCGGTTGAGGATCGGGTTGTAGTTGCCCCGGATGAAGACCTCGCGCCCGCCCTTGGCCAGGCGGCGGAACTCGTCGCACTCGAACTCGCCGCGGCGCAGCTTCGCCCAGAAGGCGGCGTATTCCGGCGAGGCGGCATAGGCATCCTCGACGAAGAGGCGGTGCGAGCGCCCGACGATCTCGCCTTCGGTATAGCCCATCAGGTCGCAGAAGTTGCGGTTCGCCCGCAGGATCTTGCCGTCGAGGTCGAACTCGATCATCGCCATCGACAGGTCGAGAGCCGAGAGGATTCGGTCGGCTTCCGAGGCGAACAGGCCACTCATGTCAGGATCTCCCGATGACGTGGGTCGGATCCTAAACGCCGCCTCTTAAAATCGCTTAAAAATTGATTGTACGATACATGCTTCGTGCCGAACGAAAGAATTGTTAAAATTTTCCAAGTTAACTGCATTCGATCATGGATTATTAAGGAATGTTGACTGGGCTGGGATTAACGGCAGTTTAACCTCACGAAAAGGCGAGGTGCCGTTATGACAATTGCAGCCGACGATTGGGTCAAGCCGAACCCCCTGTCCAACCCCGAAAGTCTCGAGTTCCGCTTCCGGGCGCGTCGCTTCGCGCAGGTTGCGTCCCTGATCGAGGCGGCGCTCGCGACGCGCCGCGAGATCGAGATCCTCGATCTCGGCGGAACCGAGACATACTGGAACATCGGCGCGGAGCTTCTGGCGCGCCATGCCGGGCGGATCACCATCACGCTCGTCAACAACGAGGCGGCACCGGAGCCGCAGGGCGCAATGTTCCGAAACCACTTCGGCAATGCGTGCGATCCCACGCTCTTCAACGGGCGGCAGTTCGATCTCGTCCACTCCAACTCGGTCATCGAGCATGTCGGCGACTGGGACGCGATGGTCGCCTTTTCCCGCACCGTCCACCGTCTCGGGTCGCGCCACTTCATCCAGACGCCGAACTACTGGTTTCCGCTCGAGCCGCATTTCCGCGTCGTCGGGTTCCAGTACCTGCCGATCGCCCTGCGCGCGGCGCTGACGCGCCACTTCAACCTCGGCTTCTTCCCGCGCGCGCGCAGCGCCGCCGAGGCCTGGAGCAATGTCCGCGATATCCGGCTTCTCGATGCACGCATGATGCGCACGCTGTTTCCGGGATCGCGGATCGAGATGGAACGCGTCGCCGGGCTCAACAAGTCGATCATGGCGATCCGCGACTGAGGCCGACAGGCGGGGCTAGCGCACCTTGTGCCGGTGCTGCCGGATCCGCCGCCGCAGGCGACCGATGAGATGTCGGCGCTTCGAGAGGGGCTCGAACATCTCGGCCGGGCCCTCGGGATCGAGGATCTTGTTGTCGGCGAGCCATGCCTCGACCTCGTTGAGCTCGGGCGTCTCGTAGGGGACGAGCGAGCGGCCGGGACCGCGCAGCGCCTCGATCGCCGCGATCAGGGATCCGCTCGTCGCCAACGCGTCTGACACTTCGTCGGGTCTGCGGCCGAGGTGCTCGGCGAGGAGATCGTTGCGGATGTCGACGATCGACCCCGCCGCGCCGTCCGGCGCCAGCGCGGCGTCCACCGTGACGTCGCATTCGGTGTCGAGCCGCATCGAGCGGTTGTTCATGTTGGACGAGCCGACGCGCAGGAACCGATCGTCGACGACGAGGATCTTGGCGTGGACGTAGATCGCCTCGCCGCCCTCGTTCACCGGATGGTACATGCGGAAACGGCCGTGACGGTCGAGCTGCCTGAGCGCCTCGACGAGGCGCGCGCGGGCCGTGTCCATTGCGATCGGCTCCAGCCATCCCTGCGCCGAGACCGGGTTGATCACGACGATCTCGGGGCCGTCCGGCTCCTCCAGTCGGTGCGCGATCGCCTCCGCGATGCGCCGCGAGGCGAAATACTGACTTTCGGCATAGACGATGCGGCGCGCGGCGCGGATCTGGTCGACATAGAGGTCTTCGATCTCGTGCACCGCGTCGCGATGGCTGAGTTCGGGTGCCGAACGCGACACGGCGATGTCGAGGTCGCGGAAGGTCGTCCACAGACCCTCGGGCCAGATCGCCGTCTCGCCCTCGATCGGCTTCGGGTCCGGCGCGCCGCCGGCGGTCAGCCATCGCTGGCGACAGATCTCGCCGAGCCGGGCGGCAGCCGGGCCGGTCAGCGCCGTCGAGGCGTCGTGCCAGGGCTTGTAGCGGCGGCGCGTGAAGGGGCGGCGGCGCCGCTCGTCCTGGAACGCGTGGGCCCGCGTGTCCCAGCGGTCGGCCGTCATGTCGATCCCGCCGCAGAAGGCGAGGGCATCGTCGATCACCACGATCTTCTGGTGGTGCGAGGAGCCGGTCGGATGGGCGCCGTCGAGCTTGGTGTGGATGCGCGGATGCGCCATCCACTTGAGGAGGGTGAAGAAGGTCGAGCCGCGCAAGAGCGTCTTCAGAGCGCCGACGTCCCAGCGAAGAAGGAAGATCTCGAGGTCCGGATTGCGCTCCACCAGCCAGAGCACGAAGTCGCCGAGCTTCTCCGGGCCTTCCGCCCCTGCCTCGTAGCCGAGCGCGATGCGGCCGTCGAAGTCCCAGCCGACCAGCATGATGCGCCGCCGCGCGGCCGTCATCGCCTGCCGGGCGAAGCGGAAATAGTCGTCGGCGTCGACGATCACCGACAGGCGGTCCGCCCGGTCGATCGCCATGCAGTTGCGCCCCGGCTCCAGGATCGTCGTCGGGGCGGCTTCGGCGGTCGCCACGTTCACAGCATCCACGGCCGATGTTCCTTCTTCGCTCATGCCGCGGTGCGCGACCGCAGGTGTTCCATACCAGAGGCGGGACGCAAAGCCATGACGGGCGCCGTCCTCAGCGGACTTCCCCTGCCGCCTCGCGGCGCCGGAGGTCGAGCTCCTCGCTGTAGCGACGCAGCGTGTGGCTTTCGGTCAAGAGGCCGACGACGTTGCGCGTCTTCGCCCCGTCCACCACCGCCAGTGCCTCGCTCTCCGCCCGGTCGAAGAGGCTCGCCGCCTCGCGCGCGCTCATCTGCGGCAGGAGCACGGCGTCCTTCCAGCGCAGGAGGGTGTCGATCTTAGCCTCGAGGTCGGTCGCCTCGTCGGAATAGGCGTCGGCGACGAGCACGATGCCGGCATAGGCGCCCGTCGCGTCCACCACCACGACGCGCTGGGCGGAGCCGAGCGGGAAGTCGCGCCGGAAGGTCTTGAGGCTGGTTCCGAGCGTCGTGGTGCGAACGTCGGTGCGCATCATGCGGCCCACCGTCAGGTTGCGGATCCAGCCGACATCGTGGGCGCTGCGGATGTTCTCGCCGCGCAGGTGGAAGCGCCAGGTGGCGAAGGAATAGCCGAAGGTCTTGCGGGCGGTCAGCGATGCGGTGACGACGGCGGCGAGCGCCAGCGCGGTGATCGGGAAGTCGCCGGTCATCTCCAGCGCCAGGAAGGTCATCGTCATCGGCCCGCCGACGATGGTGACGGCGAGCGAACTCATGCCGACGATCGCGAAGGTGACCGCAGTCAGGGCGGTGTGCGGAAACACGTAGGGCGCGGCCGCCGCAAAGAGGTTGCCGAGGAGCGCGCCCATGAAGAGCGAGGCGAAGAACAGGCCCCCGCGAAAGCCGCTGCCGATGGAGACCGCCGACGCCAGCGCCTTCAGCGCCAGGATCAGCGCGAGCATCGACAGGGAGGCGGGCAGGTCGAGCTGCAGATGGAGCGCGCCGTGGCCCGACGAGAGAACCTGCGGCGTGACGAGCGCCAGCGCCCCGACGAGGAGACCGCCCGCGATGGGGCGCAGCGGCGCCGGTAGGCCGGAGCCGCGGATGCCGCGCTCGACGCTCGTCACGCCCTTCATGATGGCGATGCCCAGGCCGGCTGCGAGGATCGCAAGGAGGATCGCCGGCGGATAGTCGAGCGCCGTGATCCGGCCCGGCGTGCCGACCTCGATCAGGAAGGGGGCGGCCCCCAGGAGCTGTGCGACGAACGTCCCGCAGAGCGCCGCCGCCACGACGGGCGCGAGCGTGACGACGGAATAGGTGCCGATGATGAGCTCGAACGCGTAGAAGGCGCCGGTGAGCGGCGCGTTGAAGGCGGCGGCGATGGCACCCGCCGCGCCGCAGCCGACCAGCATTCGCAGGTCCCCCCGCCGCATCTCGAAGGCGGTGCCGAGACGCGAGGCGAGCCCGCCCGACATCTGCGTGTAAGCCGCTTCCAGCCCGACCGAGGCGCCGAAGCCGTTGGACACGAGGTTCTGCGCCACCACGATCACGCTGTCGCGCAGCGACATGCGTCCGCCGTGCAGCGCGTTGGCCTCGATCGGATCGACCAGCGGCCGCGCCTTGCGCCTGCGTGTGGCAAACAGCCAGAGGCCGAGAAGCGCACCGCCGCAGGCCGGCAGGGCCGCGTGCCAGGGAGAGGCGAGGGCCGTCATCGAGCTGAGATGCCCGTCGTCGGCCGAAAACAGGAGCATGTGCAGCGCCTGCGCCGCCCGGCCGATCGCGGTCACCACAAGGCCGGCGACCACGCCCACCACGCAGGCGACGATCACCAGTCCGATCTCGTTGCCGCGGACCCAGGCGCGGAAGCGGCTGGGTGCCTTGACCGGAACCGTGGTCGCCGGCGTCTCCTGTGGAGCCGTGCCTCCGTCCATCGTCGCGATCGCCGCCAGTTCTCGTCAGCCCTTCGTCCGGGCTACATAGGCCACGACCGGCAAAGGGCTCGCGCCGGCGGCGATCTTTCATGAACCGGAGCGCTTTCCGGCCGGATCGATCGGTCGTCATCGTCCTTCGGACGCCCGCTGCGCGGCGGGGCGCCTTCGCCCCGAGCCCACCAATCGACCCGCTCGGAACGCGCTCTAGCCCGCGTCTGACCCCGGCTTGGTGCCGACCGACAGGCCGCCGGCGGCTTCCAGGCGCCGGTGCGCGGCCTTGGGCGGGCGGGCACGCAGCGAGGCGAGCCCCTCCAGCGCCAGCGGGCGAAGGTCCGCGCCGCCGGCGTCGACATGGGCGAAGATCATGTCGCGCATGCGCGGCGTCCAGAAGGCCGCGACGTGGTCGGCGACGCCGAGAACGCCCGGCTCATGCGCCTGGCTTTCGAAGAAGCGCGCCACCTGGTTGACCATGGTGACGAGCTTCTGCGTCTCGCCGTCGTGGGGTTCGGGTGCCGCGCTCATTCGGCGGGCTCGGCGGCGGCCACGCGGCGCGAGGTGGCGGCGAACGAGTTGTAGCGCTCCTGCCAGTCGGTCGGCCCGTTGGAGGGCGAGACCTGGACCGCCGTGACCTTGTATTCCGGGCAGTTGGTCGCCCAGTCGGAATAGTCGGTCGTCACGACGTTCGCCTGCGTCAGCGGATGGTGGAAGGTCGTGTAGACGACGCCTGGCGCCACGCGGTCGGTGATGAGGGCGCGCAGCGTGGTGTCGCCCGCCCGGCTCGCGACCTTGACGAAGGCCCCCTCACGAATGCCGCGCTCCTCGGCGTCGTGCGGATGGATCTCGAGGAGGTCCTCCTCGTGCCACATCGTGTTGTCGGTGCGCCGCGTCTGCGCGCCGACATTGTACTGCGAGAGGATGCGGCCCGTCGTGAGAAGCAGGGGAAAGCGCGGGCCCACCTTCTCGTCGGTCGGCACGTATTCTGTGACGACGAAGAGGCCCTTGCCGCGCACGAAGCCTTCGAGGTGCATCAGCGGCGTGCCGAGCGGGGCCTTGTCGGTGACGGGCCACTGGAGGGTTTCGGTCTCCAGCCGCTCGTAGGAGACACCGGCAAAGGTCGGGGTGAGCGCCGCGATCTCGGCCATGATCTCGGAAGGGTGCCCGTAGTTCATCGGGAAGCCCAGCGCGTTGGCGAGAAGTTGCGTGATCTCCCAGTCGGCGTAGCCGTTCTTCGGCTTCATGACGCGGCGCACGCGCTGGATGCGCCGCTCGGCGTTGGTGAAGGTCCCGTCCTTCTCGAGGAAGGTCGAGCCCGGCAGGAAGACGTGGGCGTGGACGGCCGTCTCGTTCAGGAAGAGGTCCTGCACCACGACGCATTCCATCGCGGCAAGACCGGCCGTCACGTGGCGCGTGTTGGGGTCGGACTGAAGGATGTCCTCGCCCTGGATGTAGATGCCCTTGAACTCGCCGGCGACGGCGGCGTCCAGCATGTTGGGAATGCGCATGCCCGGCTCGTCGTCGAGCTCGACGCCCCACATCGTCTCGAACAGCGCGCGCGCCGTGTCGTCCGACACGTGGCGGTAGCCCGAGAGCTCGTGCGGGAAGGAGCCCATGTCGCAGGCACCCTGCACGTTGTTCTGGCCGCGCAGCGGGTTCACGCCCGCGCCGCGCTTGCCGATGTTGCCGGTCGCCATCGCAAGGTTCGCGATCGCCATCACCGTGGTCGAACCTTGCGAGTGCTCGGTGACGCCGAGGCCGTAGTAGATCGCGGCCCTGCCGCCGGTGGCATAGAGCCGGGCCGCGGCGCGAAGCTCGTCCGCCGGTACGCGCGTCATCGGCTCCGAGGCTTCCGGCGAGCGCGAGGCGTCGGACACGAACTCGGCCCAGGCCTGGAAGGCCTCGAGGTCGCAGCGCTCGCGCACGTAGGTCTCGTCGACGAGGCCTTCGGTGACGATCACATGCGCCATCGCGGTGAGGACGGCGACGTTGGTGCCGGGGCGCAGCGGCAGATGGTGCGCGGCCTCGACATGGGGCGTCTTGACGAGATCGATGCGGCGCGGGTCGACGACGATCAGCTGCGCGCCCTCGCGCAGGCGCTTCTTCATGCGGCTCGCAAAGACCGGATGCCCGTCGGTCGGGTTGGCGCCGATCACGAGGATGACGTCGGCCTCCTCGACCGAATCGAAGTCCTGCGTGCCGGCCGAGGTACCGAGCGTCGTCTTCAGGCCGTAGCCCGTCGGCGAGTGGCAGACGCGGGCGCACGTGTCGACGTTGTTGTTGCCGAAACCGGCGCGGATCAGCTTCTGGACGAGGAAGGTCTCCTCGTTGGTGCAGCGCGAGGAGGTGATGCCGCCGACGGAGTTGCGTCCGTACTTCGCCTGGATGCGCTTGAACTCGGATGCCGTGTGGGCGATCGCCTCCTCCCACGACACCTCGCGCCAGGGCTCGGAGGTCGAGTTGCGGATCATCGGCGAGGTGATGCGCTCGCGGTGGTTGGCGTAGCCATAGGCGAAGCGGCCCTTAACGCAGGAATGGCCGTGGTTCGCCTTGCCGTCCTTCCACGGCACCATGCGCACCAGTTCCTCGCCCCGCATCTCGGCCTTGAACGAGCAGCCGACGCCGCAATAGGCGCAGGTCGTGACCTTGGAATGCTCCGGCACGCCCATTGCCACGACCGACTTCTCCATCAGCGTCGCGGTCGGACAGGCCTGCACGCAGGCGCCGCAGGACACGCATTCGGAGGAGAAGAAGTCCTCGCCCTGGCTGGGCGAAACGCGGCTGTCGAAGCCGCGGCCGGCGATCGTCAGCGCGAAGGTGCCCTGCACCTCCTCGCAGGCCCGCACGCAGCGCGAGCAGACGATGCATTTTGACGGATCGTACTGGAAATAGGGGTTGGAGAGGTCCTTCTCCATGAAGAGCGGGTTCGGGCTGCCGTGCTCGTGAGGATGCACGTGGTTCTCGCCGTGCTGGCCGTAGCGCACCTCGCGCAGGCCGACCTCGCCGGCCGTGTCCTGCAACTCGCAGTCGCCGTTCGCCGAACAGGTGAGGCAATCCAGCGGGTGGTCGGAAATATAGAGCTCCATCACGCCGCGGCGGAGCTTGGCGATCCGGTCGGTCTGGGTCTTTACCACCATGCCGTCGGCGGCCAGCGTCGTGCACGAGGCGGGCGTTCCGCGCATGCCTTCCACTTCGACGAGGCACATGCGGCAGGAGCCGAAGGGCTCGAGACTGTCCGTCGCGCAGAGCTTCGGGATCTTGGTGCCCATCTCGGCAGCCGCGCGCATCAGCGAGGTGCCGGCGGGGACGGTTACCGTCTCGCCGTCGATCGTCAACGTGACGTGTTTCTCGGCGCGGCGAGCCGGGGTGCCGTAGTCGGTTTCGGGAACGAGAGACATGGTCGTGTCCTCCTTATTCCGCCGCCTCGAGCCCGGCCGGCAGGCGACGGGCGTCGAGGTCGAAATCTTCGGGGAAATGGGTCATCGCTGACGTCACGGGATAGGGCGTGAAGCCGCCGAGCGCACAGAGCGAGCCGAACTTCATGGTGTCGCAGAGGTCGGCGAGCAGCGTCAGCTCCTTGGCCACCGGCTGGCCCGCCGAGCGCTTCTCGAGGATGCGGTCGACGGTCTCGACGCCGCGCACCGCGCCGATGCGGCAAGGCGTGCACTTGCCGCAGCTTTCCGCAGCGCAGAACTCCATGGCGAAGCGCGCCATGTGGGCCATGTCGACCGTGTCGTCGAAGACCGTGATGCCGCCGTGCCCGATCAGCCCGTCCTTGGCGGCGAAGGCCTCGTAGTCGAAGGGCGTGTCGAAGAGGGACGGGGGGAAGTAGGCCCCGAGCGGGCCGCCGACCTGAACCGCGCGCACCGGGCGGCCCGACGCCGTGCCGCCGCCGATCTCATGCACGAGTTCGCCGAGCGTGATGCCGAAGGGCACCTCGACGAGGCCGCCATACCGGACGTTGCCGGCCAGCTGGATCGGCATCGTGCCGCGCGAGCGCCCGAGGCCGAGCCGCTCGTAGGCTTCCGGCCCTTCGGCGAAGATCGCCGGGACGGCGGCGAGCGACAGGACGTTGTTGACCACGGTCGGCTTGCCGAAGAGACCCTGAAGGGCCGGCAGTGGCGGCTTGGCGCGCACGATGCCGCGCTTGCCCTCGATGGAGTTGAGGAGGGACGTCTCCTCGCCGCAGACATAGGCGCCGGCGCCGACACGCACCTCCATGTCGAAGGCGAGGCCCGACCCGCCTACCGAAGCACCGAGCCAGCCGGCCTGACGCGCCCCGGCGATCGCGTGCTCCATCGCCTCGATCGCGTGCGGATATTCCGAGCGGATATAGATGTAGCCGTAGGTCGCGCCGACGGACACGCCGGCAATGCACATCCCCTCGACCAGCCGGAACGGATCTCCCTCCATCGTCATCCGGTCGGCGAAGGTGCCCGAATCCCCTTCGTCGGCATTGCAGACGACGTATTTCTGCGCCGCCGCGGCCTTGCGGACGGTCTCCCATTTGATGCCGGTCGGAAAGCCCGCGCCGCCGCGGCCGCGAAGGCCCGAGGCCGTCACGGTCCGCACCCGCGCCTCGGCATCCTCTTTCAGCGCCGCCGACAGGCCGCGCCAGCCGCCGTGGGCGGCATAGTCTGATTCCGAGCGCGGATCGACGATGCCGCAGAGCGCCATGGTGGAGCGCGTCTGGCGGGCGAGGAACGGATGGTCTTCCGGCCGGCCGATCCGCGACGGATGGTCCGCGCCGTCGAGCATCCCGGCCGCCAGCAGCGCGTCGACGTCGGCGGCCGCGACCGGCCCGTAGCCGATGCGCCCCTCGGCGGTCTCGACCTCGACCAGCGGCTCCAGCCAGTGCATGCCGCGCGAGCCCGTGCGCACGATCTCGACGGCGCGGCCCGACGCCTTGAGCGCCGCCGCGACCTCGTCGGCGCCGACGGCGACGGCTGCCGCATCGCGCGGCACGAAGATGCGGGTCGTCGGGGTCATCGCATCGCCTCCTCGATGATGGCGGTCAGGCGGTCCGCGGTCAGGCGGCCGTGGATGCGGCCGTCGACCATCGCGGCGGGCGCGACGGAGCAGAGGCCGAGGCAGTAGACGGGCTCCAGCGTCGCCGCGCCGTCGCCGGTCGTGCCCTTCATCGGCACGCCGAGGAGGTCCTTGGCTGCCGCCTGCAATGCGCGGCCGCCCGCGGCCTGGCACGCCTCGGCAGAGCAGAGCTTGACCACGGTTCGCCCGGCCGGAAGGCGGCGGAAGTCGTGATAGAAGGTGAGGACGCCGTGGACGTCCGCGCGCGACAGGTTCAGCGCCGCCGCGATCGCGGGCACCGCCGCGTCGTCCACCATGCCGAACTCGGCCTGCACGTCGTGCAGGATCGGCAGGAGGGCGCCCGGCTTTCCCGCATGGGCGGCGATGATCTCATTCAGGCGCTCGGCATCGAAGGGCAGAGCGCGTCGCGCGGCATCGAGCATGTCGGTCTCCCGAGAAGGTCGGAAGCCGGCGCAGCCGAGGCGCGCGCCGGCTCGGGTGTCAGTCTAGAACAGGGCGGAGGCCTTCAGAAGCGTGATGTAGACGCCCCAGAGGAGCGGCAGGCCGACAGCGACCCAGGCGGCGATCGCCGGCCCGTTGAAGCCGCCGCGGCCGATGCCGTGGTCGCCGAACGCGGGCGCCGCCGCAGCGCCGCCCCGCGCCGCCGGTGCCACGCCCTTGGCCTCCTGTCGCATCTGGTATGTCTCGGCCACCGGCCGGACCAGGAGGTTGGCGACGAAGCCGACCGCCAGAAGCGCCGCCACCGTGAAGAAGATCGGCTGATAGACCGCCTCGCGCGGCACGCCGGCCGCGATCTGCGCGTCGCGGATGTTGCCGGTGATGAGACCGCCGAAGACGCCGGCGAGCGACCAAGCCGTGAGGAGGCGTCCATGGATCGCGCCGACGAACTTCGTGCCGAAGACGTCGGCGAGATAGGCCGGGACGGTGGCGAAACCGCCGCCATACATCGAGGCGATCACGCAGAACGAGGCGACGAAGAGGAACAGGATCCCGCTCGATGCCGAGAAGGGGATCAGCGCCGCGTAGAGCGCGATGCCGAGCGCCAGGATCACCGCGTACATCGTCTTGCGGCCGAGCCGGTCGGAGAAGGAGGCCCAGAAGAAGCGCCCGCCGATGTTGAAGAGCGAGACGAGGCCGACGAAGCCGGCGCCGACGGCGGCGGCGGCCGTGCGCTGCTCGGGCGTGAAGTCGAGGAAGGCGGTGCCGGCCGCGCCGATCAGGCGGCCGCCGAAGATTTCCTGCAGCATCGGCGACGCGACGCCGATGAGGCCGATCGATGCGGTCACGTTGGTCAGGAGCACGACCCAGATCAGCCAGAACTGCGGCGTCTTGTGCGCGTCCTTGAGGTGC
This sequence comes from Aureimonas phyllosphaerae, assembly GCF_047943035.1. NCBI lineage: Bacteria > Pseudomonadati > Pseudomonadota > Alphaproteobacteria > Hyphomicrobiales > Aurantimonadaceae > Aureimonas > Aureimonas phyllosphaerae. The sequence goes on from NZ_CP181348.1 coordinate 1,466,199, forward strand.
ACGTCGCCGGTCGCGATCATGCGCGTGCCGGCGGCCGCCGGCGGAGTCCATCCGGACGGGCGCCAGTTCTCCGGCGGCACGCGGTAGCCGAGCGCGCCCGCCACCATGAACACGAAATAGCCTGCGGCCAGCACCAGGAAGGTCTGCCAGACGCCGACGCCCTCGGGGCTCGCGAAATGGCGCATCAGGATGTCGGCGAGCGGCGAGCCGATCATCGCCCCGCCGCCGAAGCCCATGATCGCCATACCGGTCGCCATGCCGCGCCGGTCGGGGAACCACTTGATCAAGGTCGAGACCGGCGAGATGTAGCCGAGACCGAGGCCGATGCCGCCGATCACGCCCGAGCCCAGCCACATCAGCCAGAGCTGGTGGAGGTAAATGCCGAGCGCCGAGATCACCATGCCGCCGCACCAGCAGACGGCCGAGACGAGGCCGGCCTTGCGCGGGCCCGCCCGCTCCAGCCAGCCACCCCAGATCGCCGCAGCGCCGCCCAGCACCACGAAGAACAGGGTATACATCCACAGGAGGTCCGACACGCGCCAGTCGCACGTTGTCGTGAACAGGGCGGTCATCAGGGTCATGCCCTCGCAGGCGACCGGCTGGGCGACGCCGATGGCGCGCGAAAGCGGCAGCCAGAAGACCGAGAAACCGTAGGCCATGCCGATGCACAGATGGATCGCGAGCGCGCAAGGGGGGATCAGCCAGCGGTTGAAACCGGCCTTCGCCACCGTGTTCTCGCGGTCCAGGAACCCAACGCCCGGCGGGCGCGCGACATCGGCTGCAGAACTCATCGATCCTCCCTATGCATGTGCGGGCGCGGCCTCCCAGCCGTTCGCTCGTCGTCGCAAAGGGTTGCGTCCAATTTAGAACGCGTCAAATGTTCACGGAACGATCAATAATAGACGAACTCGATCAGCCGCTATCGGCGGCGCTGTCGGGATCGTCCCGCAGAGCCGCGATGCGCCGCCGGAACTCGACCGAGCGAACGCCGGACAGGATCGCCCGGCTCTGCGCCGACATCGGATGGCGATCGAGCACCACGAGCCCCACGGCCTGGGGCGGCGACGGGTCGTCGAAGGCGAGGATGCGGATCGCCGGATCGCGCTCGGCGGTCCCCGCATGGCTGTGCGGCAGGATCGACGATAGCTCGCCCATCCGAACCATCGACAGGAGCGCGGTGTAGGAATTGGCCGTGGCGCGCGGCTGCACCTCCATGCCGATCCTGGCGATCTGCGCGTCGAGGATGCGCCGGTTCTGCATGTCGCGGGTCAGGAGACAGAGGGGGGCGGCGGCCGCCTCCGCCCAGGAGATCGTCGAGCGACCGGCGAAGGGGCCGTCGGCCGGCGTCGCGAAGCGGTAGCGCTCCTCGTAGAAGGTCCAGGTGATGACCCCGCCGAGCGGTTCGTTCTCGAGATAGGTGACGCCGCCGTCGATGTCGTGGGCGTGGAGCGCGCGCTCGATCTCGCGCGAGGTCATCGACAGGATGACGAGCTGCAGGTCGGGATGATCGGTGGCCAGCACCGGCGCGATCGCGCCGACCGCGGGCATCGCGGCGGGAATGACGCCGAGCCGCAGCCGCCCGGTCAGGCCGATGCCGGGCTTGCCGGCCGCGCGCAGCATGCCATCGCAGTCCGCCAGCATCTGCTGCGCCCAGGGAAGGGCGGCCTCGCCCTCCGCGGTCAGGCCGACGAAGCGGCGGTCCCGGCGCACCAGTTCGACGCCGAGGGCCGTCTCCAGCGAGGCGATGCCGGACGACAGCGTCGGCTGCGTCACGCCGCAGCTTTCGGCCGCGCGCCGGAAATGGCCGAGCCGGGCGAGCGTCACGAAGTAGCGGAGGTGGCGTATCTGCATCGAGGCCTTTCGCGCCCGGCGGACGGAGCCGGGCGTTCGCGGAAGGCCGAGGGAATCGGGTGCCTGCCGCAAGGCGCCAGCGTGACGCGACGGCCCGCGCCGATCCAGTCCCCTTCGCGTGATGCGTCCCGAAACAACCCATGACGTCATTCTCGGGCGGAATGACGTCATGTGCTAACATCGCTTGAGAAACGCCACGGCCGGAGCCAAGACTGGTGGAATGCCGACGGCTCGCGAACCCGGCGAGACGCCGTCAGTCGGACCCGGAAAGGATCAGCTTGTGAGCGACGCCGCCTTCGTCACGCCCGACCACATCCGCACCCGCTTTTCCCGGACCATGTCCGACATGTATCGGTCCGAGGTGCCGCAGTACGGAACGCTGATGGAACTCGTCGCCGAGGTCAACGCGGCGACGCTCGCCGCCGACCCGGCGCTGAAGGCCGATCTCGAGCGCACCGACGACCTCGATCGCATCGACCTCGAGCGCCACGGCGCGATCCGCCTCGGCACGGCCGAGGAACTGTCCACGATGCGCCGGCTCTTTGCGGTCATGGGCATGGAGCCGGTCGGCTACTACGACCTGTCGGTGGCCGGCGTGCCGGTCCATTCCACCGCGTTCCGCCCGGTCCGCGAGGAGAACCTCGCCCGCAATCCGTTCCGCGTCTTCACCTCGCTTCTCCGGCTCGAACTCATCGAGGACGAGGCCCTGCGTCAGGAAGCGGCCGCCATCCTGTCGCGCCGGCGCATCTTCACGCCCGGCGCGCTGGCGCTGATCGAGCGGTTCGAGGCGGCGGGCGGCCTGACGGACGCGCAGGCCGAAGACTTCGTGCGCGAGGCGGTCGAGACCTTCCGCTGGCACCGCGAGGCGACGGTGGACGAGGGCACCTACCAGCGCCTGTCGACGGTGCATCGGCTGATCGCCGACGTCGTCTGCTTCAAGGGACCGCACATCAACCACCTGACGCCGCGCACGCTCGACATCGACGCCGTGCAGGCCGCCATGCCCACGCGCGGCATCGCGGCCAAGGACGTGATCGAGGGGCCGCCGACGCGCCGCTGCCCGATCCTCCTGCGCCAGACGAGCTTCAAGGCGCTGGAGGAGCCGATCCTCTTTCGCGGCGCGGACGGCGCGCAGGCCGGCACCCATACGGCCCGCTTCGGCGAGATCGAGCAGCGCGGTCTGGCGCTGACGTGCAAGGGCCGCGCGCTCTACGATGAGCTTCTGGCGAAGGTGCGCGACGCGGGCGGGCAGGGCAATGCGGGCGCCGACTATGCCACGCATCTTGCCGGCGTCTTCGAAGCGTTCCCGGACGATCACGAGACGCTGCGCCGCGAGGGGCTCGGCTACTACCGCTATGTTCCGACGGGCAAGAGCGGCGGAGCGGCGCCGGGGGCGCTCGACAGCCTGTCGCTCGAGACGCTGGTCGCGAGCGGCCATGTCGAGGCCTACCCGATCGTCTACGAGGACTTCCTGCCGGTTTCGGCGGCGGGCATCTTCCAGTCGAACCTCGGCGGGCAGGAACAGCGCAGCTACGCGGGCAATGCGAGCCGGGGCGCCTTCGTGGAAGCCCTCGGGGCCGAGGTCCGAGACGAATTCGAGGTCTACGAGGAGGCGCAGGCGCGCTCGATCGAGGCGGTGCGCGAGACGCTGCGCCCCGCCCGCCAGCCCGACGCGGCCTGATCCATGAAGAACGATCCGCGCAGCCACGGCCTGTGGGAGGCCTCGGCGCCGCCCGCCCCGCCGACGGTGGCGTTGTCGGGCGAACTCGATGTCGACGTCGCGGTGATCGGCGGCGGCTTCACCGGCTGTTCGGCGGCGCTGCACCTTTGCGAGGGTGGGGCGAGCGTCGCGGTTCTGGAGGCCGAGGAGATCGGCTTCGGCGGGTCGGGCCGCAATGTCGGCCTCGTCAACGCCGGCATGTGGGTGATGCCGGACGATCTGCCGGGCGAACTCGGGGACGTCTACGGCGAGCGGCTGCTGCAGCTTCTCGGCGAGGCCCCGAGCGTCGTGTTCGAGCTCGTCGAACGGCATGCGATCCCCTGCGAGGCCGAGCGGCGGGGCACGCTCCATTGCGCGGTCGGGCCGAAGGGCCTCGACGAGGTGCGCGAGCGCGAGCGCCAGTGGCGCGCGCGCGGCGTGCCGGTGCGGCTTCTCGATCCCGAGGAAACCGCCGCCAAGGTCGGCACCATGGCCTATGCCGGCGCGCTTCTCGACGAGCGGGCCGGCACGATCCAGCCGCTCGCCTATGCGCGGGGTCTCGCGCGTGCGGCGATCGCGGCTGGCGCGACGATCTTCACCGCGAGCCCCGTGATCGAGGCCACCGACGAGGGGGCAGTCTGGCGTCTCGCGACGCCGACCGGCGTTGTGCGCGCAAGATCCGTCGTGGTCGCCACCGACGCCTACGGCACGGGCGTCTTCCCGCAGATCCGCCGGGAGCAGGTGCATCTGCCCTATTTCAACATGGCCACCCCGCCGCTCGGCGACAATGTCAGGCACTCGATCCTCCCCGAGCGCCAGGGCGCCTGGGATACGAAGGAGATCCTTTCCTCCTTCCGCTTCGACCAGGCCGGCCGGCTCGTGTTCGGCTCGGTCGGCGCCCTTCGCGGCGGCGGCCAGATGGTGCACCGGGACTGGGGACGCCGGGCGCTGGCACGGCTGTTCCCCCAGATCGCGGGCATCGACTTCGAATATCAGTGGTACGGCCACATCGGCATGACCGAGAACAGCCTGCCGCGCTTCCACCGGCTGGGGCGCGACGTCGTCGCCTTCAGCGGCTACAACGGGCGCGGCATCGCGCCGGGCACCGTGTTCGGGCGCTGCCTCGCCCGGCTTCTTCTCGGTGAGATCGGCGAGGCCGATCTGCCGCTGCCCGTCACCGACCCTTTGCCCGCGCCACGGCGCGCCCTTCGCGAGGCCTATTACGAGGTCGGCGCGCAGGTCGCCCATCTGGCCGGCGCGCGGCTCTGATCCGCACCCCGACGCTTCTTCCTGAGGATCCGACCACCATGCTCGACACGCCCACCTCCCTCGCCACCGAGGCGCAGTCCCTCCTGTCCTCGCTCGGCGTCGCCGAGACCGCGTTCCGCGGCGGCTCCCGCGAGGTCGTCTCGCCCGTCGACGGCGAGGTCCTGGCGTCCGTCCCGACGGTCGATCCGGCAGCCGTCGGCGAGGCGATCGGGCGCGCGCACGAGGCTTTTCTCAAGTGGCGCGAGGTTCCCGCCCCGCGGCGCGGCGAACTCGTCCGGCTCCTCGGCGAGGAGCTTCGCGCCCACAAGGACGCGCTCGGCCGCCTCGTCAGCCTGGAAGTCGGCAAGGCGCCGTCCGAGGGGCTCGGCGAAGTGCAGGAGATGATCGACATCTGCGACTTCGCGGTCGGCCTGTCGCGCCAGCTCTACGGCCTCGTGATCCCGTCCGAGCGCGCCGACCACAAGCTCACCGAGCAGTGGCACCCGATCGGCGTCGTCGGCGTCATCTCGGCCTTCAACTTCCCCGTGGCGGTCTGGTCCTGGAACGCGGCGCTCGCCTTCGTGTGCGGCGACGCCGTGGTCTGGAAGCCGTCGGAGAAGGCGCCGCTCACCGCGCTCGCCGTCCAGGCGATCTTCGAGCGCGCCGCCGCCCGCTTCGGCGATGCGCCCGCAAACCTGTCGACGCTTCTCGTCGGCGAGCGCGAGGTGGGCGAGGCGCTGGTCGATGATCCGCGCGTGCCCGTCGTCTCGGCCACCGGCTCGACCCGGATGGGACGCGCGGTCGGCGAGCGGCTCGCCCGCCGCTTCGCCCGCGCGATCCTCGAACTCGGCGGCAACAACGCCTCGATCGTCACGCCGTCCGCCGATCTCGACCTGACGCTGCGCGCCGTCGCCTTCGGTGCCATGGGCACGGCCGGTCAGCGCTGCACGACGATGCGCCGCCTTATCGTCCATGAGAGCGTCTACGACACGCTGGTGCCGCGTCTCGCAAAGGTCTACCGCTCGATCTCGGTCGGCAATCCGCTGACCTCGGACGCGCTGGTCGGGCCGCTGATCGACCGCGCCGCCTTCGAGGCGATGGGCCGGGCGCTGGAGGCCGCGAAGGCCGCCGGCGGTACGGTGCACGGCGGCGAGCGGGTCGACGTCAACGGCGCGAACTCGTTCTACGTACGCCCGGCACTGGTCGAGATGCCGGCGCAGACCGGGCCGGTGGTCGAGGAGACCTTCGCGCCGATTCTCTACGTCCTGAAGTATCGCGATCTCGCGCAAGCGATCGCGCTGCAGAACGGCGTGCCGCAGGGCCTGTCGTCCTCGATCTTCGGCACCGACATGCGCGAGGTCGAGCGCTATCTTTCGGCGGCGGGCTCGGACTGCGGCATCGCCAACGTCAACATGGGCACCTCGGGCGCCGAGATCGGCGGCGCTTTTGGCGGCGAGAAGGAGACGGGCGGCGGACGCGAGAGCGGCTCGGACGCCTGGAAGGCCTACATGCGCCGCCAGACCAACGCCATCAACTACGGCCGCTCCCTGCCGCTCGCGCAAGGCGTGAAGTTCGACGTGGACGGGGGCTCGGCGGAAGCATGAGCGCGCTGGCCGCCGCCGGGATGCCTGCCTTTCGGCCGGCCGAGCGCATCGCCTCGGTCGGGGTGTCCGAAATCCTGAAGATCACGGCCAGAGCCGGCGCGCTGAAGCGTGCCGGTCGGCCGATGATCATCCTCGGGGCGGGCGAGCCCGACTTCGACACGCCCGATAACGTGAAAGAGGCGGCGATCCGCGCGATCCGCGACGGCGCCACCAAGTACACCGCGCTCGACGGCTCCCCCGAGCTGAAGGACGCCGTGCGGGCCAAGTTCGAGCGCGAGAACGGGCTCGTCTTCGCCGCCGACGAGGTGACGTGCGGTGCCGGCGCCAAGCAGATCCTCTATAATGCCTTCATGGCGACGCTCGGGCCGGGCGACGAGGTTGTCATCCCCACTCCCTACTGGACGAGCTACAGCGACATCGTCGCCATCGCGGGTGGAACGCCTGTGCTCGTGCCGTGCGGGATCGAGGCGGGCTTCCGGCTCCGGCCCGAGCAGCTCGAGGCGGCGATTACCCCGCGCACCCGCTGGCTTCTCCTCAACTCGCCCTCCAACCCGTCGGGCGCCGCCTACTCGGCCGAGGAGCTCGAGGCGCTGGCGGGCGTCCTGCGTCGCCATACTCATGTCTGGGCGATGTCCGACGACATGTACGAGCACATTCTCTACGACGGTCTGGCGTTCGCGACGCTGGCCGCTGTCGCGCCGGATCTTCGGGATCGCACGCTCACCGTCAACGGCGTTTCGAAGGCCTATGCGATGACCGGCTGGCGCATCGGCTACGGCGGTGGCCCCGCCGCGCTGATCCGGGCGATGGCCGTGGTGCAGAGCCAGGCGACGTCCTGCCCGTCCTCCGTCAGCCAGGCGGCGGCGGTCGAGGCGCTGAACGGGCCGCAGGCCATCGTCGCGGAACGCTGCGCGGCATTCCAGCGGCGGCGCGATCTCGTGGTCGCCGGGCTCAACGCCGTTCCCGGCCTCCAGTGCCCGGTGCCGCAGGGGGCCTTCTATACGTTTGCCAGCTGCGAGGGGCTTCTGGGCGCACGCACGCCGGACGGGGGCGTCCTGCGTTCCGACCGCGATGTCGCCGACTACCTTCTCGAGGCCGACGTCGCGGTGGTGCCCGGCGCGTGTTTCGGCCTCGAGCCCTTCTTCCGCATCTCCTACGCGACGTCGGACAGCGAGTTGAAGACGGCGCTGGAGCGGATCGAAGCCGCCTGCGCCCGCCTCCATCACGCCTGACGGGGCGGGCCGCGAGGTCGAGGGCGGGAGTGTTGCGGCCTCTCCCATTCCGCTATGGAATGGCGGGATGCAGACACCCCGCCGCTTCCTTCCGTCCATCGGCCTTCTCTGCGCCTTCGAGGCGGCGGCGCGCACCGGCAGCTTCACCGCGGCGGCGGGCGAGCTGAATCTCACGCAGAGCGCCGTCAGCCGGCAGATCAAGGCGCTGGAAGAGCAGCTCGACGTCGAACTGTTCCTGCGCGAGCGCCAGACCGTCCGGCTGACTCCGGCGGGTGAGGCCTATGCCCGCGACATTCGCGATGCGCTGCGGCGGATTTCCACGGCCTCGCTCAACATCCGCGCCAACCCGTTCGGCGGCACCTTGAATCTGGCGATCCTGCCGACCTTCGGCACGCGCTGGCTGGCACCGCGCCTGCCGGATTTCCTGGCGCTCAATCCCGGCATCACGATGAATCTGGCGACGCGGCTCGTCGAGTTCGACTTCCGGCTCGACACGATGGACGCGGCGATCCACTTCGGCGTGCCGAACTGGCCGGGGACCCGCCACCTCCAGCTTCTGGCCGAGGACGTCGTGCCGATGGGCAGCCCCGAATTCGCCGCGGCCCATCCGGTCGGCGGCGATCCGGCGGCGCTGCGCGCGCTGCCGCTCCTGCACATCACCTCGCGTCCCGACGCCTGGGAGACGTGGTTCGCCGCGCAAGGCGTGGCGCCCGACGGCGTGACGGGCATGCTGTTCGACCAGTTCGCCACGATCGCGCAGGCCGCGATGGCGGGGCTCGGCGTCGCGCTCCTGCCGAGCTTTCTCGTCGCCAAGGAGATCGAGCGCGGCGAGCTCGTGCCGATCATCGACCGCCCGATGCGCTCGCGCGAGGAGTATCATCTCGTCTGGCCGAAGGAGCGCGACCGCTTCCCGCCGCTCGTCGCCTTCCGGCAATGGTTGTCCGCCATCACGGGCCGGGACGGTGCGCCCTCCGGCCCTTAGAGCGTCTCGTTGCGCCCTTGCCGCGAGCGGCGGCCTCGATTGGAGGGGTGTCGGTCGGGCCCGCGTCCGCGGGATGTTCGCTGCAGGCCGAAGCGCCTGCGTCGAACATCCCGCGACAATTCAGTCGGCTGCCACTTGAGATTTGTCGCTGCAACCTCCGTGATTTGATTCCGCCGGCCGCTCGCGGAGAAAGGCTCGGTTCCGACCTCGAATGCACGCGCCGTCCGCCCGAGGCAGATCGACCGTCCGGCGCCCGGAACTCGCGATAAACGCTCAGTCCCGAACGAACGAATCGTCAGCAGAACGCCTGAAATGCAGGGAAGTAAGTCGGCTCGTCGATCGGACCGAGGCAGGGCGATGGCCTGCCAGGTTATCGATGTCTATCGCAAGGAAAAGAGATCGCTGCAGCGCCGCGACCCGCCACTAGAGCTGTCCGGCTGTCCCACTCCGGATCTGCGAGGAGGATCGAATGGTGGGCACGACTGGGATTGAACCAGTGACCCCTGCAATGTCAATGCAGTGCTCTCCCGCTGAGCTACGCGCCCATTCGATGGAGCGGCTTACACCACAGGAGGCGCGGTGCGGTCAAGACCGTTTGCGCCTCTTGTGGGGATGAAGCCGCAAAAAAATCAGGCGGCGTCCTGGAGCATCTTGCCGACCTCCTCCACCAGCTCGCGCAGGTGGAAGGGCTTGGACAGGATCTTGGCGTCCTTCGGGGCCTTGGAGTCGGGGTTCAGCGCGACCGCGGCAAAGCCCGTGATGAACATCACCTTGAGGTCGGGGTCGAGCTCGGTGGCGCGGCGCGCCAGCTCGATGCCGTCCATCTCGGGCATCACGATATCGGTCAGGAGCAGCGAGAACGGCTCCTCGCGAAGGCGCTCGTAGGCGCTGCCGCCGTTGTCGTAGGCGGTCACCTCGTAGCCGGCCTTTTCCAAAGCCTTGGCCAGGAAGCGGCGCATGTCGTTGTCGTCTTCGGCCAGAAGGATCTTGTACATCTCGTAACCTGAATGTCGCGGCGGGTGCCGGACGTGAAGCCTGCTCGCAATCAACCTTTTAGCAGATTGCTTAAGCAAGAGCTAAATGGAATGTTCGAGCGGCAGAACGGCCCTATCTCCAGTGGAACGCGGTTTGCGAAAGGGAAATGAAGGGGAGTGCATTTGGACGTCGCCGCTCCCAACCTGGAAACCGCCGCGGGCGCGTGCCCGGCCTTCGAGGTCATCGAGCCGACCCGCCAAACCAGCCCTTTCGTGTTCTGCTCGCCCCACAGCGGGCGCGCCTATCCGTCCTCGTTCCTCGCGCAGAGCCGGCTCGGCCCCTCGGCGATCCGCCGCTCGGAAGACCTCTTCGTCGACCAGCTCTTCGACTTCGTGCCGGCGCTCGGCGCGCCGCTCCTCGTCGCAAGGTTTCCCCGCGCCTTTCTCGACGTCAATCGCGAGCCCTACGAACTCGACCCGGCGATGTTCTCCGGACCTTTGCCCGACCGCGCGAACTCGGCCTCCGTGCGGGTCGCTGGCGGCCTCGGCACCATCCCGCGCATTGTCGCCGAGCGCGAGGAGATCTATGCCGGGCGAATTCCCGTCGGCGAGGCGCTCTCGCGTATCGACACGATCTACATGCCCTTCCACGAGACGCTGGAGCGCCTCGTCGAGACGACGCGCCGCGCCTTCGGCTTCGCGATCCTGATCGACTGCCATTCGATGCCCTCCTCGGTCCGGCCGATGCCGGGCGGGCCGAAAGCGGATATCGTGGTCGGCGACCGGTTCGGCACCAGCGCCGCCCACCACTACGTCGCCATGGCGGTGCAGCGCCTGACGGCGCTCGGCCTCGATGTAACGCGCAACAAGCCCTATGCCGGCGGCTACATCACCGAGCGCTACGGGCGGCCGCGCGGCGGGGTCCACGCCATCCAGCTCGAGATCAACCGCGCGCTCTATGCCGACGAGCGCAATTTCGTGCCGCATGCGGCCTTCGGCCATTTCCGGCGCATCCTCTGGGAGTTCGCCTCGTGCTTTGCCGCCGAGGTGGAATCGGAACTCCAGCGCCCCGCCGCGGCGGAGTAGGACGCCCTCGCCAGGACCCTGCGTTGGCCGTATAGGACGGGTCCCGGCTGGAGACCCGACGATGACGACGCTGCCCGATGCTTCCTTCCTGTTCCGCCTGGCGGACGCCGCCGCGAAGGAGACGCTGCCGCGCTTCCGCACCGCGCTCAGCATCGATTCCAAGCCCAAGGAGGGCTTCAGCTTCGATCCGGTGACCGAGGCCGACCGCGAGGCGGAGAAGGCGATCCGGGCGATCATCGAGGCGGAGTATCCGTCCCATGCGATCCTCGGCGAGGAGTTCGGCTTGTCGGGCTCCGGCGACCATCTCTGGGTGATCGACCCGGTGGACGGCACGCGGCCCTTCATCTGCGGCGTCCCGGTCTGGGGCACGCTGATCGGCCTCCAGGTGCGCGAGCGCGCCGAGATCGGCATCATGAGCCAGCCCTACACGCGCGAGCGCTTCTGGGCGACGCCGGACGGCGCCTTCGGCGACGGGCCGCAGGGCGAGAAGCGCCTCCGCGTGCGCGACATCGGGGGACTGTCCGGCGCGACGCTCTTCTCGTCGGCGCCGGAGCTGTTCAAGGGCGGGCTGAAGGACCGCTTCCAGAGCCTCGTCGATCAGGTTCGGCTCACCCGATTCGGGGCCGACTGCTACGCCTTCGCCATGCTGGCCGCCGGCCATGTCGACATCTGCGTCGAACCCGGCCTCCAGCCCTATGACATCGTGGCGCTGACGCCGATCGTGGAGCAGGCGGGCGGCGTGATCACGACCTTCTCGGGCGACCGGCCGGAGAATGGCGGCGACGTCGTGGCGGCCGCGACGCCCGCCCTGCACGAGGCGGCGCTGCGCATCCTCAACGGCTGACAGGCGCCGGGGGCGGAGCGGGCGCGGCGGCGGCCGCCACCGCCTCGCCGATCAGCGTCTCGTCGAGCGCCGGCAGGGGCGGGGGCTTCGGCAGGCTCTCGGCAAAGAACGTCTCGATCGCGCCGAGCGCCGGCTCGCGGAAGCGGTCGGCCTCCTGCAGGAGTTCGTGCCGCGCGCCCGCGACGCGGATCGAATGGCCGCAGCGCATGCGCCAGGCGAGGCGCTCGGCGGCGGCGGTCGAGACGACCCGGTCGTCGCCCGGCAGTAGGAAGAGGGCGGGAAGGTCGAGCCGCGCGATCCGGTCGGAATCGTCGAGGCGGCGCATCGCCTTCAGGGCGGCGCGCAGCCAGGATGCCGAGACGCCCTCGACGGTGAGCCAGGGGGCGGCCGCGCGCAGGGCCCGGTTGCGCTCGAAGCGTCCCGCGTCGGTGGTCAGGACATTGCCCGCGAAGGGCTCGGCCGGGTCGATGCGCCGCGCCCGGCGGAGCGGCAGGAAGCCGAGGCCGCACCAGTGAAGCGCGCCGGCAAGAAGGCCAATAGACCGGTGCAGCCCCGGCGAGCCGGGCAGCGCGACGAGGGGCGCGATCAGCGCCATGCGCTCGACATGCGACGACAGGCGCGCCGAGGCGGCGAGCGCGACGAGGCCGCCCATCGAATGGGCGACGAGGGCATAGGGCGGCGCGCAGCGGTCCAGCACGACCTCGCGCAGGAAGCGCTCGAGGTCGTCCGCGTAGTCTTCGACGCTCGCCACATGCCCGACGCCCGGCAGGAACGTGCCGCGACCGGAGCCGCCCTGGCCGCGCCAGTCGAAGGTCGCGACCGTGAAGCCGCGCGCGTTGAGGTCGGCGATCGTCTCGTAATATTTCTCGATCGCCTCGTTGCGCCCCTGGAGGAGGAGGACGGTTCCACGGCTCGTCATGCCGGCCGGCCCCCGCCCGATCGCGTAGCGCAACCGCACGCCATGCCCGAGGTCGTGATGGCCGGTTTCGAGGCCCGGCGGTTCCGGGTTCGCCTCGAGGGCGACGAAGGCGTCTTGGGTCTCGGGCACGGCGGCTCCGTCGGGCATCAGGGCTGCCAAGCTCCTAGCGCAGACGCGCGGCGGGTTGAAGGCGGGGCGGCAGGATGAGGGGAGATCGGGGACCCTCCTGCGAGGATCCCCGACCCCGAGCGACCGGGGCGGAAGGGACGGGACGCCTCGATCGTTTGGCGCGAAAGGGTGCTCAGGCGGTCCTGCTCGAATGCGGTGATGTCCGGGCGATGCAGGCGGCCGGGGCTGGAAAGGCCGGGGTTCTATCGCCCCCCGAATGAACGGTAGCCGAAGCCCGCGTTCATCTGCCGTTCACATCGCGGGCGATCGCCAAGCCGTTGTTTCGATTGGCGGAAAAAATTCGGCATGGTGGCTTGCGGCAGCCCTTGAAGCCGTTTTCTGGCTTTACCATCTCATCTCTTGCGATCGCCCAATCGTGGGATCGCTGGCCAGGATCGACCGGCCGCCGCCCGTTGCGCGGGGCCTTCCAGTCGACCGGCCAGACACGCAAAACCGTTGCTCAATGGAGAACACACATGCGTCAGTTCGACTTTGCCCCCCTCTACCGGTCCACCGTCGGTTTCGACCGGCTCTTCTCGATGCTCGACGCGGCCGGCAATGCCGAGAACGCCCAGAGCTATCCGCCCTACAACATCGAGCGCACCGGCGAGACCACCTACCGCATCACCATGGCGGTGGCCGGCTTCTCCGAGACGGAGCTCTCGATCGAGTCGCGTGAGAACACGCTGACCGTGAAGGGCGAGAAGGGCGACGAGACGAACGGCTCGTCGGAGTACCTTTATCGCGGCATCGCGGGTCGCGCCTTCGAGCGCCGCTTCCAGCTGGCCGAGCATGTCGAGGTGAAGGGCGCGAGCCTGAAGAACGGCTTGCTGCACATCGACCTCGCCCGCATCGTGCCCGAGGCCTTGAAGCCCCGCCGCATCGAGATCGCCACGGCCAACACCAACGAGGCCAAGACGATCGAGGCGTCCGCCGCCTGATCGCGGGACTTTTCGATACGTTTGAGGACGGCGCCCTGCGGGGCGCCGTTTTCGTTTGCGCGTCTTAAGCGATCAGATCGCAGAAACGCGCGACGTCGTCCCTTCCGGTCGACCAGCTCGTCACGAGGCGATAGAGGCCCTCGCCCTCGCGCACCAGGCCCGGCATGTCGTGTGGCGCGTTCCAGTCGTAGAAGGTGGCGCCCTCAGCCCGCAGCCGCTCGGCGGTCGCCGTCTCGATCACGGCGAAGATCTCGTTGGACCGGGTGTCCCAGGCCTGACGCGCATGGGCCGACCGGCCGATGCCCTCGCGCAGGGCGTCCGCCATGGCATTGGCGTGGGCGGCGAGCTCCAGCCACAGGCCGCCGTCGAGATAGGCGGCGAACTGGGCGGCCATGAAGCGCGTCTTGGAGAAGAGCTGGGCGCCGCGCTTGCGGATGTAGGGAAATTGCTCGGCCTGTTTCGGGTCGAAGAAGACCACCGCCTCGGCGCACCAGCAGCCGTTCTTGGTGGCGCCGAAGGACAGGATGTCGACGCCGGCCCGCCAGGTCATCTCGGCCGGCGAGGCGTTGGTGGCGGCCAGCGCGTTGGCAAAGCGTGCACCGTCCATGTGGAAGGCGAGGTTGCGCTCGTGCGCGATCTCGCCGATCGCCGCGATCTCGGCCACCGAATAGAGCGTGCCCGCCTCGGTCGCCTGGCTGAGCGAGACGGCCATCGGCTGGCCGGCATGCACGAAGCCCGGCCGGAACCGCCCGAGCTCGGACACGAGATGGCCGGGGTCCATGCGTCCGAGCGCGCCCTCGACCGGCACCATGCGCGCGCCGTGGGTGAAGAATTCCGGCGCGCCGCATTCGTCCTGCGCGATATGCGCCTCGCGGTGGCACATGACGACGCCGCCCGGCCGGTTCACCGCGGCAAAGGACAAGGAGTTCGCCGCCGTGCCCGTGCCGACGAAATAGACGGCGACCTCGCGCTCGAAGATCTCGTTGAAGCGCCGCTCGACGGCCTTGTCGATGTCGCTCGCCCCGTAGGCGGCGGCAAAGCCCGCGCCGTGGCGCTCCAGCGATTGCGTGACGGCGGGATGGGCGCCGGACCAGTTGTCGGATGCAAAGATCATGGCGGCTGACTAACGCGCCCGCGCGCGCCCGTCAAAGCCGCGAATGGCTCGCCGCCTTTGCATGGAATGCTCGGCGAAGTTAGAACCGCTCTTGCCGCAGAAGCACAAGTCTGGCATAAGCTGCGAAATAGGTCAGCATTGCTGCCCTATCTGGGGCGGCCGTTCCCGGACGGCGCCCGACTAGGCGCGCCGGGAGAGGGCGGCCCCGACCACGAACAGGCAGGCGCGGCGCGCGGCGGCAGGGAGCCGGACCGGGCGCCAAAGTCCTGCCCGAAGAACCAGGTTGCCTCGATCCTTCGGGCGACGACGAGACAGGGAGACACGCGATGACGATCGAAACGCCATCCATCATCGAGGGTGAGGTCATTGAGACCACGAACACCGCGATGGGCGCCGTCAAACCGCGTCGCCTGCCGG
The DNA here is from genome assembly GCF_047943035.1 of Aureimonas phyllosphaerae. Lineage (NCBI taxonomy): Bacteria > Pseudomonadati > Pseudomonadota > Alphaproteobacteria > Hyphomicrobiales > Aurantimonadaceae > Aureimonas > Aureimonas phyllosphaerae. The sequence goes on from NZ_CP181348.1 coordinate 1,481,278, forward strand.
AGGCCCAAGGTCTCTACGATCCGGCCAACGAAAGCGACGCCTGCGGCGTCGGCTTCATCGCCCACATGAAGAACCAGAAGTCCCACTCGATCATCGAGAAGGGCCTGAAGATCCTGCACAATCTCGAGCATCGCGGGGCGGTCGGCGCCGACCCGCTGATGGGCGACGGCGCGGGCATGCTGGTGCAGATCCCGCACGACTTCTTCCAGGCCGAAATGGCGGCCCAGGGCGTCGAGCTGCCCGAGGCCGGCCACTACGGCGTCGGCTTCGTGTTCATGCCGCAGGACGAGGCGCGCCGCCTCCACTTCAAGACGATCTTCGAGGCTGCCGCCGCCGAGGAGGGCTGCACTGTCATCGGCTGGCGCGACGTGCCGGTGGATAATTCGTCGCTGTCCAAGGCTCCCGAGATCGCCGCGACCGAGCCCTGCCACCGGCAGGTCTTCATCGCGCGCCCGGCATCCGTCGCGAGCGACGACGAGTTCGAGCGCAAGCTCTACATCATCCGCAAGGTGGTCTCGAACCGCGTCTATGCCGAAGCCCATTCGGTGGACACCGACTTCTACGTCGTGTCGCTCTCCTCGCGCACGATCGTCTACAAGGGCATGTTCCTGTCCTATCAGGTCGGCGCCTACTACAAGGACCTGAAGGACCCGCGCTTCACCTCGGCGCTGGCGCTCGTCCACCAGCGCTTCTCCACCAACACGTTCCCGTCCTGGCGCCTCGCGCACCCCTACCGCATGGTGGCGCACAACGGCGAGATCAACACGCTGCGCGGCAACGTCAACTGGATGGCCGCCCGGCAGGCGTCGGTCGATTCCGAGCTCTTCGGCAACGACATCTCCAAGCTCTGGCCGATCTCCTACGAGGGCCAGTCCGACACCGCCTGCTTCGACAACGCGCTCGAGTTCCTGACGCAGGGCGGCTACCCGCTCGCCCATGCGATGATGATGCTCATTCCCGAGGCCTGGTCGGGCAACAAGGAGATGAGCCCGGAGCGCCAGGCCTTCTACGAGTACCACGCCGCGCTGATGGAGCCTTGGGACGGGCCGGCCGCCGTGTGCTTCACCGACGGACGCCAGATCGGCGCGACGCTCGATCGCAACGGCTTGCGGCCAGCGCGCTACGTCGTGACCGACGACGATCTCGTGATCCTCGCCTCAGAAGCCGGCACGCTCGAGGTCGCTGAGGAGCGCATCGTCAAGAAGTGGCGCCTCCAGCCGGGCCGCATGCTGCTGATCGACCTCGAGAAGGGCCGCATCGTCTCTGACGAGGAGGTCAAGAGCGAGATCGCGGGCGCCAACCCCTATCGCGACTGGCTGCGCTCCACCCAGCTGATCCTCGAGGACCTGAAGCCCGTGCAGCCGCGGGCGTCGCGCGCCGACGTGTCGCTGCTCGACCGTCAGCAGGCCTTCGGCTACAGCCAGGAGGACACCAAGATCCTGATGGCGCCGATGGCCACGACCGGCCAGGAAGCCATCGGCTCGATGGGGACGGACACGCCGATTTCCGCCATGAGCGAGAAGTCGAAGCTGCTCTACACCTACTTCAAGCAGAACTTCGCGCAGGTCACCAACCCGCCGATCGATCCGATCCGCGAGGAACTGGTGATGAGCCTCGTCTCGTTCATCGGCCCGCGCCCGAACATCCTCGACCTCGAGGGCACCTCGCGCCGCAAGCGGCTGGAGGTGCGCCAGCCGATCCTGACCAATGCGGACCTCGAGAAGATCCGCACGATCGGCCACACCGAGGACCGGTTCGACACCAAGACGCTCGACACGACCTACCCGTCCGAGCAGGGCGCGGCGGGCATGGCAGGCGCGCTCGACCGGCTCTGCGAGCGGGCGGAGGCGGCCGTCGTCGGCGGCTACAACATCATCATCCTGTCCGACCGCCAGATGGGGCCGGACCGCATTCCGCTGCCGGCGCTGCTCGCTACGGCCGCCGTGCATCATCACCTGATCCGCAAGGGCCTGCGCACCGCCGCCGGCCTCGTGGTGGAGTCGGGTGAGCCGCGCGAGGTCCATCATTTCGCGTGCCTCGCCGGCTACGGCGCGGAGGCGATCAACCCCTATCTCGCCTTCGACACGCTGCTCGGCATGCATGCGCGCGGCGACTTCCCGCCGGAGGTCGATGCCAAGGAGGTCGTCGGCCGCTTCATCAAGTCGGTCGGCAAGGGTCTGCTCAAGGTCATGTCCAAGATGGGCATCTCGACCTATCAGTCCTATTGCGGCGCGCAGATCTTCGACGCGATCGGCCTCAAGTCCGAGTTCGTGAAGCGCTACTTCGCCGGCACCTCGACCACGATCGAGGGCGTCGGGCTGGAGGAAATCGCCCGCGAGACGGTGGAGCGCCACGCGCTTGCCTTCTCCGACGATCCGGTTCTGGCGCGCTCGCTCGAGGTCGGCGGCGAGTATGCCTACCGCATGCGTGGCGAGGCCCACATCTGGTCGCCGGATGCGGTCGCGACGCTCCAGCACGCCGTGCGCCTCGACAGTTACGACACCTACAAGGAGTACGCCGCGCTCGTGAACGAGTCGGCCGTCGCCAACTCGACCATCCGCGGCCTCTTCAAGCTGCGCATGGCCGAGGAGGTCGGCTTGACGCCGGTGCCGCTCGACGAGGTCGAGCCGGCCGCCGAGATCGTCAAGCGCTTCTCGACGGGCGCCATGAGCTTCGGCTCGATCAGCCGAGAGGCGCATGCGACGCTCGCCGTCGCCATGAACCGCATCGGCGGCAAGTCGAACACGGGCGAGGGCGGCGAGGAGCCGGACCGCTACCTGAAGCTGCCGGACGGCTCGGCCAACCCCGAGCGCTCGGCGATCAAGCAGGTGGCGTCCGGGCGCTTCGGCGTGACGACCGAATACCTCGTCAACGCCGACATGCTGCAGATCAAGGTGGCGCAGGGTGCCAAGCCCGGCGAGGGCGGCCAGCTGCCCGGCCACAAGGTGGACGCGACCATCGCCAAGACCCGGCATTCGACGCCGGGCGTCGGCCTGATCTCGCCGCCGCCGCACCACGACATCTACTCGATCGAGGATCTGGCGCAGCTCATCTACGACCTGAAGAACGTCAACCCGGCGGCCGACATCTCGGTGAAGCTCGTCTCCGAGGTCGGCGTCGGCACGGTGGCCGCCGGCGTCGCGAAGGCGCGCGCCGACCACATCATCGTGTCGGGCTATGACGGGGGCACCGGCGCCTCGCCGCTCACCTCGATCAAGCACGCCGGCTCTCCGTGGGAGATGGGCCTTGCCGAGACCCAGCAGACGCTGGTGCTCAACGGCCTTCGCTCGCGCATCGCGCTGCAGGTCGACGGCGGCCTCCGGTCGGGCCGCGACGTCGTCATCGGCGCGCTGCTGGGCGCCGACGAGTTCGGCTTCTCGACGGGCCCGCTGATCGCGGCCGGCTGCATCATGATGCGCAAGTGCCACCTGAACACCTGCCCCGTCGGGGTCGCGACGCAGGACCCGGTCCTTCGCTCGCGCTTCAAGGGCACGCCGGAGCACGTCATCAACTTCTTCTTCTTCGTCGCCGAAGAGGTGCGCGAGATCATGGCGGCCATGGGTGTTCGCACCCTTGCCGAACTGATCGGGCGCTCCGAGCGGCTCGACAAGCGGGAGCTGATCGACCACTGGAAGGCCAAGGGGCTCGACTTCTCGAAGATGTTCTTCAAGCCGGACGCCGCGCTGGAGGAGACCTACTGGACGAAGCGCCAGGAGCATCCGATCGCCGACGTTCTCGACCGCAAGCTGATCGCGCAGGCGGAGAGCGCTCTTACCGCGCGCCAGCAGGTCGAGATCGAGACCGCGATCGGCAACGTCGACCGGTCGGCCGGCGCGATGCTGTCGGGCGAGGTCGCCAAGCGCTTCGGCCACAAGGGGCTCGCCGACGACACGATCAAGGTGAAGCTGACCGGCACCGCCGGCCAGAGCTTCGCGGCCTTCCTTGCCAAGGGCGTCACCTTCGATCTCGTCGGCGACGGCAACGACTATGTCGGCAAGGGCCTGTCGGGCGGCAAGATCATCGTCCGGCCGCGCGCCAACACGCGCATCGTGCCGGAAGAGTCGATCATCGTCGGCAACACGGTGCTCTACGGCGCGATCGCCGGCGAGTGCTACTTCCGGGGCGTGGCGGGCGAGCGCTTCGCCGTGCGCAACTCGGGCGCCATCGCGGTGGTCGAGGGCGTGGGCGACCACGGCTGCGAATACATGACCGGCGGCGTGGTGGTGATCCTCGGGCATACGGGCCGCAACTTCGCGGCCGGCATGTCGGGCGGCATCGCCTATGTCTACGATCCCGAAGGCAACTTCGCCAAGCGCTGCAACATGGCGATGGTCGAGCTGGAGCCGGTGCCGGAGGAGGATGATCTCCTCGAGAAGCTGCACCACCACGGCGGAGACCTCCAGCACAAGGGACGCGTCGACGTCTCGTCCAACATGACCGGCCACGACGACGAGCGGCTGTTCCAGCTGATCTCCAACCATTTCCACTACACGGGCTCGACCCGCGCCAAGGAAATGCTGGATCACTGGGAGACCTACCGCCCGAAGTTTGTGAAGGTCATGCCGGTGGAGTACCGCCGCGCGCTTCTCGAAATGGAGCGCATGCGCATGGGCGTCGCGGCCGAGTAGGCCGCCGCCTTCCGGAGCCCGCGAAACGTCGGGCCGCCCCTCGCGACGAGGCCGGCGGCCCGGTCGCGGGTCCCGGCTCGCGATCGCGAAGTTTGGACGCGTTCTATCCTCGCGGAAATTGGTGTAAGGCGAGCCCGGTCGGCAAAGGTCCGATCGCTCGCATGAGGGGTGGCTTCGCGCAGCTGACATCAGCGCCGCCGCCCGGACGGAGGGGCATTATGGGCAAGGTCACGGGCTTTCTCGAGATCGACCGGCAGACGGCGAAGTATCAGCCGGCATCCGATCGCATCCGGCATTTTCGCGAGTTCACGCTGCCGATGTCCGACGAGGAGGTCGGCAAGCAGGCGGCGCGCTGCATGGACTGCGGCATTCCCTTCTGCCACGGGCCGACGGGCTGCCCCGTCCACAACCAGATCCCGGACTGGAACGACCTCGTCTATGCCAACGACTGGGAGGGCGCGATCCGCAACCTCCACTCGACCAACAACTTCCCCGAGTTCACCGGCCGCATCTGCCCCGCCCCGTGCGAGGAAGCCTGCACGCTGAACCTCGAGGACACGCCGGTCGCCATCAAGACGGTGGAGCAGGCGATCGCCGATAAGGCCTACAAGCTCGGCCTCATCAAACCGCAGCCGGCCGAGACCAAGACCGGCAAGCGCGTCGCCGTCATCGGCTCGGGGCCTGCCGGCATGGCCGCCGCCCAGCAGCTCGGCCGCGCCGGCCACGAGGTGCATGTCTTCGAGCGCGAAAGCCGCGCCGGGGGGCTCCTTCGCTACGGCATTCCCGACTTCAAGATGGAGAAGCACTTCATCGACAAGCGCGTCGAGCAGATGGAAGGCGAGGGCGTCACCTTCCACTACGGCGTCAATGTCGGGAAGACGAAGCCGCTCGAGGAACTGCGCGCCGAGTTCGACGCCGTGCTCTACTGCGGTGGCGCCGAGCGCCCGCGCGACGCCGGCATCCCCACCAACGGCCTCTACGGCATCCACGACGCCATGCCCTACCTCGTCCAGCAGAACCGCCGCGTCGGCGGCGAGCCGGTCGAGAGCGCGGGCTGGAACGCCGGCGAGATCTGGGCCGGCGGCAAGCATGTCGTCGTCGTCGGCGGCGGCGACACGGCGTCGGACTGCGTCGGCACCGCCTTCCGGCAGGGCGCGGTGAAGGTCACGCAGCTCGACATCCGGCCGCAGCCGCCGAAGATGGAGAACAAGCTCGAGGTCTGGCCCTATTGGGCGACCAAGATGCGCGTCTCCTCGTCCCAGGCCGAGGGGGCGATGCGCGAGTTCCAGGTCGCGACGCTGGAGTTCATTGGCGAGGACGGCCAGCTCACCGGCGTCAAGTGCGCCGAGGTGGACGAGCGCCGCAAGCCGATCCCGGGCACCGAGTTCGTGATCCGCGCCGATCTCGCCTTCATCGCGATCGGCTTTGCCGGCCCCTTCACCGACGCGCTGGTGGCCGAGGCCGGCGAGGCGCTGGCGATGAAGCGCGACGCGCGCGGCAACGTCGCCGTCCAGGCCGACGATAAGGCCTATGCGACCTCGATGGACGGCGTCTATGCCGCCGGCGACGTGCGCCGCGGCCAGTCGCTGGTGGTCTGGGCAATCCGCGAGGGCCGGCAGGCCGCGCGCGCGATCGACCTCGCGCTCACCGGCCAGACGACGCTGCCGCGCTGACGCCGATCCCTGGCGCCGGGTCCGCCCGGCGCCCGTTCGCCTGCGTCGGCCAAGGGGAGGCGAGATGGACTGGTTCGCGCCGATCGACGCCTATTGCGAACGGCTCGGGCCGGGCGTCTGGGCCGAGCCCCTGAACGCCGCGACCAACCTCGCCTTCCTCCTTGGCGCGGCAGTCGCGTGGCAGGCGTGGCGACGGGCGTCCCGTCGCGACGGCGTCACGCTCGCCTTCATCCTCCTCGTCGCGGTGATCGGGCTCGGCTCGTTCCTCTTCCACACGCTCGCCAACGGCTGGTCGCTTCTCGCCGACGTCATCCCGATCGCCGTCTTCATCTACGGCTTCTTCGCGCTCGCGCTGTTCCGCTTCGTCGGTCTTCGACCGGCGCTGGCCGTCACGGGCACGATCGGATTTGCCGTCGCGGCGCAGGTCGTCGAGCGAATGGCCGGACCCGTCCTCGGCTCCTCCGCCTCCTACCTGCCGGCCTTGCTGGCACTCGGCGGCATCGGCGGCGTGCTCCTTGCCCGGCGCCACGGCGCCGGCCGGTGGCTGCTCGGGGCCGCTGCCGTCTTCGTCCTGTCGCTGACCTTCCGCACGCTGGATGCGCCGCTCTGCGATGCCCATCCGCTCGGCACGCATTTCCTCTGGCACGTCCTCAACGCGGCAACGCTGACGCTCTGCCTCCTCGCGGCCATCCGTTACCCCGCCGAGTCCGAAGGACTTCGGCCCGCCGGGCCCGCAGGACCTCGGACTACCGGCAGCGCATCTGATCCGGTCCGCCGCCCATGAAAAAGGGCCGGGCACTTCCCCCGAAGCGCCCGGCCCGCGGCGTCCCCCGCCGTGAAACTTAGATTAGCTCTGCGGAGCCTTCATGCGGCGTTCGGCTAGGCGTTCCTTGCCCTGGAGCACCACGACGCGGGCGTTCATCGGAACGCGCTCGTAGAGATCCACGATGTCCTGGTTCATCAGGCGGATGCAGCCCGACGAGACCGACTTGCCGATCGACCACCACTCCGGCGTGCCATGCAGGCGGTAGAGCGTGTCCTTGTTGCCCTGATAGAGATAGAGCGCGCGGGCGCCGAGCGGGTTCATCAGGCCCGGCTCCATGCCGACCTCGTTGCCGTAGGGCTTGAGTTCGGGGCGACGCGCGATCATCTCGGCCGGCGGAAACCACTTCGGCCAGTGCTGCTTGTCCTTGATGTCGGCCTCGCCCGCCCAGGAGAAGCCGGCCTTGCCGACGCCGATGCCGTATCGCATCGCGGTGCCGCGGGGCTCGACGACGTAGAGGAAGTGGTTGGCCGTATCCACCACGACAGTGCCCGGCTCCATGCCCTCGCTCGCGTAGAACACGCGCTGGCGGCGATATTTCTCGTCCACCTTGGAGATCGGGATGGCGGGCAGCTTGAAACCGCCGTCCTCCATCGCGGCATAGGCCGTCAGTTCGACCGGGCCGAGCGGACCGCCGGAGACGATCGTCTCGGCCGGTGCCACGTAGGCCTGCGCCATCGGCACCGGGGCCGGATTGAGCGAGGCGCGCTGCTGGGTCTGCGTGGTGCAGGCGCCGAGCGTGGCGAGGGCGGCGAGCGCGACGCCGAGAAGAAGGGTGTTCGAGCGGGTCTTCATGGAGCGTCCGGTGCGACTGCGAGGGCATGACGGCCAGGCATGACGGGCTCCCAGGACAGGCAGTCCCCCGTCGGAGGCCACCCTCTGGTACGCCGCGGCGAGTCGCCTGGCAACGCGGTCAGTAGACCCTGGTATGGTTAAGATTGTCTTTGTTGCCGCACCACAACAGTTGACGCCGGGGAGACCCGTTCCACTTGGGGTTGACGGGGCGAAGTTCGAGCAAAACCGGGGACTTCGGATGAACATCGGGGAAGCTGCACGTCGTTCGGGCCTGCCGCCCAAGACGATCCGCAACTACGAGGACCTCGGTCTCGTGTCGCCGGCGCGCGCGCCCAACGGCTACCGCGACTATTGCGAGCGCGACGTGCACATCCTGCGGTTCCTGCAGCGTTCGCTCTCGCTCGGGTTCGACGTGTCGGAGACGCGCCGGCTCCTCGCCGCCTATGCACCGGGCGCCCATCGTGACGAGGCGCGACAGCTGGCGGAGCGACGTGCGGTCGAGATCGATCGCAAGATCCTCGAACTCCACAGCCTCCGCCGCGCGCTGGTCGACCTGATGGACGAAAGGGACGAGTCCTGCGGCTGGCCGGTGCTCGACGAGGTGCCGAACGAGGGAGCCCGCGTGGCACGACCTGCGCTCTAAGTGGCCAGCCGCGCAGGGCGAGTGTTTCCGATTCGTTTCGCCGCACCCCTTGATTCGGCTCCGCTTTCCCCGCTACTCCGGCGGCCATGCCGATCGTTTCTCCCTTCCGCCGCGATCCTCTCGTCGACGGGCGCCAGTCTGAACGGGCCATGCTGGTGCGTCGCGGCGTCCAGCGCCTGATGATCCAGATGCGCGTGTCGGTCCTGCCGGAAATCCCGCTCGTGTCGGGCCGGCGTGCCGATCTCCTCTGTCTGTCGGAAAAGGGGGAGTTCTCGATCGTCGAGATCAAGTCCTCGATCGAGGACTTCCGGGTTGATCGCAAGTGGCCGGACTACCGGCTGCACTGCGACCGCCTGTATTTCGCGACGCATCCGGGCGTGCCGGTCGACATCTTTCCGGAGGACTGCGGTCTCATCCTGTCGGACGGCTACGGCGCCGAGATCCTGCGCGAGGCGCCGGAAACACGCATGGCGTCGGCGACCCGCAAGGCGCTGACGCTTCGCTTCGCGCGCCTCGCCTCCGACCGGCTGCTCCAGGCGGAGTGGGTCGCCAATCCCTACATGACCGGCGACGCCGCCGACTAAACGCGCCTCAGCGCGGCGCGCGCTTGGCGAGGATGCGCTGCAGCGTGCGGCGGTGCATCGAAAGGCGGCGCGCCGTTTCCGACACGTTGCGGTCGCACATCTCGTAGATGCGCTGGATGTGCTCCCAACGGATCCGGTCGGCCGACATCGGATTCTCCGGTGGTTCGGCCTTGATCTCGGGATCACGCGTCAGCGCGGCAATCACCTCGTCGGCGTCCGCGGGCTTGGCGAGATAGTCGATCGCTCCGAGCTTCACCGCGTTCACCGCGGTCGCGATGTTGCCGTAGCCGGTCAGCACCACGGCGCGCGCGCCCGGCCGCTGGCGTCGCAGCGCCTCGATCACGTCGAGGCCGTTGCCGAGCCCGAGGCGCAGGTCCACCACGGCATAGGCCGGGGCGCCGGTCTTCAGCGCAGCCAAGCCTTCGGACACGGTTTCAGCGGTGCGGACCTCGAATCCACGTTGTTCCATCGCGCGGGCGAGACGCCCGACGAACGGACGGTCGTCGTCCACGAGAAGCATCGTCTTGTCGTCGCCCGCCTGCGGGGCAGCCATCTGATCTGTCGCCATGAGATCGTTCCTTCCTTGACAGGAAAGATACGTCGTCCGGGCGGCTTATCAACTGGCGTGCGAGACGATCGATCGCGCAAATCTTGCCAAAAAGGGTGTCAGGCCAACTGTGGCGGCAGATCGAACGCCTCCTCGTCGCGATCGGTCTCGCCGACGGGTTCGATCGTCAGGCGCCCGAAGCTCTCGACCGGCCACGACACCGTGATCCGGGCGCCCGAGCCCTGCGCCTCGCTGCGGTTCTCGAAGCGGATGCGCGCGCCCGAACGCTCGATCAGCGTCTTGGCGATGAAGAGCCCGAGGCCGAGGCCACCGCCCGACTGGCGCTGCCCGGCGTCGCGCACCGACATGTAGGGATCGCCGATGCGCTTCAGGACGTCGGGCGGGTAGCCCGGACCGTCGTCGCAGATCTCGATCGCGATGCGGCCGCTGTTCCAGGACAGGCCGATCTCGACCTCGCCGCTCGCAAAATCCACCGCGTTCTCGATGAGGTTCCCGAGGCCGTAGATCACGCCGGCATTGCGCCGCATCACCGGTTCGGAGCCGGACGCCTCCTGCACCCGCACGCGGATGTCGACGCCGAAGTCACGATGCGGGGCGACGGCCTCCTCGATCAGCGAGGACAGAGGCATCTTAGCCAGATGCTCCTCGGACGTCGACGACAGGCTCGCAAGCTGCCCGAGGATCGCGCGGCAGCGGTCGGACTGGCTGACGAGAAGTTCGATGTCCTCGCGAAGGGTCGCGTCGTCGGGGGCCGCGCGGCGCATCTCCTTGGCGACGAGCGCGATCGTGGCAAGCGGCGTGCCGAGTTCGTGGGCGGCGGCGGCTGCCAGCCCGTCGAGCGCCGACAGGTGCTGCTCGCGCTGGAGCATCAGCTCGGTCGCCGCGAGCGCATCCGACAGCGCCCGGCTCTCGGCCGCCACGCGGTAGATGTAGAAGGTCGAGAAGATCAGCGTCGTGACCAGCGCGAACCACATGCCCCCGAGATAGGGGAAGGGCAGCTGCAGGCTGTGGCCGGCCGGCCAGGGGATCGGATGATGGAGAAAGGCGATCGCGGTGGCGCAGAGGACCGCCAGGACGCCGATCCCGACCGCGATGCGGGCCGGCTGCGTTGCCGCCGCGATCATCGCGGGGACTACAAGGAACACCGCGAACGGGTTCTGGATGCCGCCGGTCAGGAACAGAAGGCCCGTCGGCTGCACGACGTCGAAGACGAGGATCAACGAGGTCCGCCTCTCCGACAGGCGCTCGGCCTTGGAGTAGCGGGTAGACAGCCAGACGTTGAGCGCCACCGACACGCCGATCAGGAGGAAACAGGCCCAGACGGGATAGGGGTACCAGAGCCCCCAGGCGACGAAGACGCAGGCCGCCGACTGGCCGGCGATCGACAGCCAGCGCAGGCGCGTCAGCGTGGCGAGGCGCACACGCTGCCCTTCGCGCGACAGGCGGCGTTCGGGCGGCAGGTCGGCGTCGAGGTCGAGGCCCTTGGCGATGGTCATCATGACAAGCGAATTAGGTGCCGTCCCGCATCCGCACAGGTGCGGCGCGGCAGCACAGCGCTGCCGTGTCAGCCGCGCGGCTTTGCCCGGTTGGTGGCGGGCGCCGTGGTCGGGTCCTCCGGCCAGGGATGGCGCGGGTAGCGGCCGCGAAGGTCCGCGCGCACGTCGGCCCAGGAGCCCTTCCAGAAGCCCGGGAGGTCGCGCGTGATCTGGATCGGCCGGTGCGCCGGCGACAGGAGCTCGAGGATCAGTGGTAGGCGCCCGCCCGCGATCGCCGGATGCCGCGACAGGCCGAAGAGTTCCTGGACGCGCACCGCGAGCACCGGCCCCTCCGCCTCATAGCGGATCGGCAGGTGCGAACCGGTCGGCGCTGTGAAGTGCGAGGGCGCGAGGTCGTCGAGCCGCCGCGCCTCGCCGGGCGGCAGGCGGGCGAGGAGCGCCTCGCGCAGCGCTCCCTCGCCGATCTGCGCAAGGGTTGAGACACCCGGCACGAAGGGCAGGAGCCAGCCTTCGAGGTCGGCCAGCAGCGCCTCGTCCGTGAACGCGGGCCAGCCCGACTCGGCGCCGTAGGCGGGCTGGAGAAACCGCAGCCGCGCCAGGAGCCGCTCGCCCTCCTTGCCCCAGGGGAGGCGCGCGAGGCCGATGTCGCGAAGGCCCGCCATCAGTGCGCGCCCCGTCGCCTCGCCGGCGGGCGTCGGCAGCGGCGCTTCGGCAAGGACCGCGCGGCCGAGGCGACGCACGCGGCGCGCGCGAACCGAGCGGCTCGCGGGGTCGAACTGGAGCGTGTCCTCCTCGACGATGCGCGCCGCGAGGAGCGCGTCGAGGCGCGCCTTATCGATCGCCGCGGCGCTGCGGATGCGGCCGGTACGCTGCGCGGCGCCGGTCGAGACGCCCTGAAGGTCGGCGACGACGAGCGCCGGCTCGCGCGACAGCGCATGCTCCCTTTCCAGCGTCCCCCCGCGCCCGTTCGACAGGAGGAAGCTGCCGGGCGCGCCGCGCGCCAGCGCCACGCGGTCGGGATAGGCGAGCGACAGGAGCGCGCCGGGATCGTCGTCGTCCAGATGGTCGCCGAGATCGGACGGCGCCATGCCGGCAATCCGGCCGGCGAGCCCCTCGGCCGCGCGGGCACGGGGCGAGCGATCGGCCCGCCACAGGCGCAGGCGCTCGGCAAGGTCCACGGAGGGGCCGCCGAGGCCTGGCTCGGTCAGGAGGACGGCAAGGCGCGCCGCGATGCGCCGGGGCTCGCCGGGGGCGGCGCCCACCACCATGCGCGCGAGGCGGGGCGCCAGCGGCAGCGCGCGCATCGCCTCGCCGGTCGCGGTCATCCGGCCGGTCTCGTCCAGCGCGCCGAGGTCGCGCAGGAGCGCGCGCGCTTCCGCGATGGCCGGGCCGGGCGGCGGATCGAGGAAGCGCAGCGAGGCGGGATCGGAGACACCGAAGGCGAGGGCGTCGAGCACCAGCGCCGAGAGGTCGCTGACCAGGATTTCCGGCCGGTCGAAGGCGTCGAGCGCCGCGGTCTGCTCGGCGCGCCACAGGCGGATCGCCTCGCCGGGCGCCGTTCGCCCCGCGCGGCCTGCCCGCTGGTCGGCCGAGGCGCGCGACACGCGCACGGTCTCCAGGCGCTGCAGCCCCGTCGCCGGTTCGAAGACGGGCGCGCGCTTCAGGCCGGAATCGACCACCGTCGTCACGCCGTCGATGGTGATCGAAGTTTCCGCGATCGTGGTGGCGAGCACGACCTTGCGACGGCCGGCCGGTGCCGGGCGGATGGCGAGGTCCTGCGCCGCCCCCTCCAGCCGGCCGTAGAGCGGGGCGAGGATCACGTCGGCGGGCACGCGGCCGTCCAGCCGCTCCAACGTGCGTTCGATCTCGCGCTGGCCGGGCAGGAAGGCGAGGATCGAGCCGGAGCCTGCGCCGAGCTTCTCGCGGATCGCCGCGGCCACGGCGTCCTCCACGGCTTCGCCCGGGGCGCGGTCGCGGTGGCGGATCGTTACCGGAAAGGCGCGGCCCTCGCTCTCGATCACGGGCGCATCGCCCAGAAGCGTCGCGACACGCGCGCCGTCGAGCGTCGCCGACATGACGAGGAGCTTCAGGTCCGGCCGCAACGCCTCGCGAATGTCGAGCGCGAGCGCCAGCGCGAAGTCGCCGTCGAGCGAGCGCTCGTGAAACTCGTCGAAGAGGATCGCCGCGACGCCGGACAGCTCTGGGTCGGACAGGATCATGCGCGTCGCGACGCCCTCGGTCACCACCTCGATGCGCGTCGAGGCCGAGACGCGGGTGTCGAGGCGCATTCGCCAGCCGACCGTCGCGCCCGGCGCTTCGCCGAGAAGATCGGCCATGCGTGTCGCAGCCGCGCGGGCGGCGAGGCGTCGGGGCTCGACGAGGATGATCCGCCCCTTGGCGATGTCGCCGAGAAGATGCAGCGGCACCAGCGTCGTCTTGCCGGCGCCGGGCGGCGCCACGAGCACGGCGGCGCCATGGTTCGCGAGCGCTTGGCTGAGGGCGGGAAGGACGTCGGAGACGGGGAGGCGGGGCAGGCTCGCACGCATGGCCCGTCTTGCCCGAGCCGCAGACAGCTTGTCCAGCGGCGGCGTCAGATGACGCTGGCGCCGACGTTGACGGCGAGCGCCAGCACCGTCGTGTTGAACAGGAAGGCGAGGATCGTATGGGCCAGCACCAGTTCGCGCATGCCCTTGGTGGTCACCTCGACGTCCGAGGTCTGGCAGGCGGCGCCCATGGTGAAGGCGAAATAGAGGAAGTCGCCGTAGCCCGGCGTCTTGTCGCCGCCGGGAAAGTCGAGGCCACCCTCGGCATTCGGCCGGCCATAGAACTCGCCGGCATAGTGCAGCGCCATCATCACCTGCGTCACGACCCACGACAGGAGAATCGTGAAGCCGGCAAGCGTCAGGCGCCAGGGGTTGGGGTTGTGGTCGCCGATGCCGTGCAGTTCGGCGGCGATGGCGCCGAAACTGGCAGCGATCGCAAGGCCGGTGAGAAGAAGGATCGCCCGCCGCCCCTCGTCCTGCCGGTGGGCGCGGCGGCGCAGGTCGCCGGCATCCTCGGATTTCACCATCATGCGCGCGATGACGGCGAGGTAGAACAGGACGCCGGCGTCCCAGCCGATCAGGATGCGCGTCGACAGGTCGAGCGAGCGGGGGCTGAGAAGTGCGACCGCGACCGCGACGCCCGCTGCGATCAGGAGACGCGGCCGGGCGCGCATGCCGCGGATGAAGGCGCGGTGAAAGGTGTGGGATCCCGGTTTGCCGCTCATTGCTCAAGTTGCCTTCCCGATGCCGTGCCGGCTGAAACACTCGCCGCGCAATGATGGTTCGCACGCTTGGCGCGGATCGGCTAAAGGATGATCCGATCCGCCGCCAGATCCCGGACGGCGCAGCCTTCGCGAGTGACACGATGTCCGATGCCGCCACCCCCGCCGACACCCGTCCGACGCTGGTGCTGACCGGTGCATCGCGCGGCATCGGCCATGCCACCGTCAAGCGTTTCTCGCGCGAGGGCTGGCGCGTCATCACCTGCTCGCGCCAGGATTTCGCCGCCGACTGCCCGTGGCCGGCCGGCCCCGAGGATCACATCAAGGTGGACCTGTCGGACCCCGAGGACGTCGGCTACGCCGTGTCCGAGATCCGCCAGCGGCTGCAGGCGAACGGCGGCAAGCTGCAGGCGCTCGTCAACAACGCGGCGATCAGCCCGAAGGCGGACAAGGGCGCGCGGATGGATTCGATCCGCACCCCGATGCATGTCTGGCGAGACGTCTTCCAGGTGAACTTCTTCGCGCCCATCATGCTGGCGCGCGGCCTTCACCAGGAACTGGCGAGCGCGAACGGCGCGATCGTCAACGTCACTTCCATCGTCGGCAGCCGTGTCCACCCGTTCGCCGGAACGGCCTATGCGACGTCGAAGGCCGCGCTCGCCTCGCTGACGCGCGAGATGGCGGCCGACTTCGGGCCCGACGGCATCCGCGTCAACGCCATCGCGCCGGGCGAGATCGACACCGCGATCCTGTCGCCGGGCACCGAGAAGATCGTCGAGCAGATCCCGATGCGGCGGCTCGGAAAGACCTCCGAGGTCGCCGACATCATCTACTTCCTGTGCTCGGGGCAGGCGTCCTACGTCAACGGCGCCGAGATCCACATCAACGGCGGCCAGCACGTCTGACCCCGGCCGGCGCTATCGCGCGCGCAGCGCCGCGAAGAGAAGGCTGGTCCCCGAACTGATCAGCGAGATGCCGAGGAAGAGGCCGATCGCCCAGATCGCGGTTCCTGGAAGGCCGATGACGAGGAAGAGCGCGAGGCCGATGTTGATGATGCCGGCGAGCGCCAGCAGCCAGAACTGGCCGCCCGACACGCGGAACGCATTGGCCATCGCGAAGGTCGCAAGGCCAAGGAGCAGGAAGTAGACCGCGAGAAGCGTGGTGAGCGCGACGGCCCCCGCGAACGGGTCGGCAAGGATCAGGATGCCGAGGAGCAGCGTCACGACGCCGATGAGAAGCCCGGTGCCCCGCCCGCCGAACTCGCGGCCGGCGCGGACCGTGGCGACGATCCCGACGATCCCGAGGATCACCAGAAGCCAGCCGAAGAACAGGGTCGAGGCGAGCGTTGCGGCGAAGGGCACGAGGATCGCGACCGCGCCGGCCGCGATCATCAGCACCGCCTGCACCGTATAGCCCTTCCAGTGGCTGTGCAGGTGGCGCCGGACGTCGCGCTCGAGGTCTCCGGACTGGGTTAGGCCTGCACGCGACATCCGGAACACTCCTCGACGATGGATAGCCGCCGAACGTTCCCCCCGGGTTAAGGTTCCGCTCAGGCGCCCTGCCGGCCGAGCGCGCGGGACGTGTCGAGCAGGCGGTCGACGAGCTCGTCGAGCCGGGTGCGATCGCCGCTCTCGGCAAGGCGGCCCTTTGCGTCGAACGCGGCTTCAGCGGCCGATAGCCGGAACTCGGCGGTCAGCACCTCGGCGCCGAGGGCGGCCAGCGTTGCCCGCACCTGCCAGAGCGCCGACCGTCCGTCCCCGCGCCCGGAGCCTGCCGAGGCCAGCGCCACGACGAGCCGGGCGAAGGGCGGGCGCGCCGCCCGGTCCATGTCCGCCGCCGCGGCCACCCAGTCGAGCGCGTTCTTCAGGGCGGCCGGCGGGCCGGCGTTGATTTCGGGAAGAGCGATCAGGAGCCCGTCCTGCAGCGCCAGCCGCTGGGCGAGCAGCCTGGCGTTCTGCGGCGCCTCGCCGCCGCCCGGCCCCTCGAAGAAGGGGAGGGGATAGTCGGCGAGGCTCGCGCCCGTCAGCGCGACGTCGGTCAGGGACAGGGCCCGTGTCGCTTCCAGCGCGAGGCGGGCCGAGGGGGAGCCCGGCGCGGTGTCGCCGGTGAGGACGAGGATGCGCGGGATCAATGCAGCGGACGCGCCCCGGCCTGGCTGTAGATCCAGACGCGGGCCGGCGGGATGTTGTCCCAGACGATGTCGGAGGACGACACGTCGAAGAGGCCCGGCACCGCCTTCACCGGCGGCTTCCAGAGATAGGAGAGCTGGGTCAGGTTGCCGCCTGGCCGCAAACGCTCGAAATAGCGCGAGAACAGCGCCTGGCGTTCGGCCTGCGGGAACTTCACGATCGGGATCGCGAAGAGGATCGCGGCGAACTTCGCCGAGCCGCCGTCATCGAGCGTCGCATCGAGGTCGAATCCGTCGCCGCGGATGACGTTCACGGCCGGGAAGCGCTCCTTGAGGGTGCGCGCGAACTCGGCGTCGTATTCGATGGACGTGATGCGGCCGGGATCGACGCCCGCGTCGAGAAGTGCCCGCGTGACGCAGCCGAGGCCGGGTCCGAGTTCCAGGATCGGGCCGTCGAGCCCGGTCGTCGCCGAGGCGACCATGGTCGCGCAGTAATGCGCCGATGAGGGCGCGACGGCGCCCATCTTGATCGGATTGCGGACCCAGGTTCCGAAGAACCGCGCCAGATCCCGGCGCCGTTCGCGTGCCGCGTCCTGCCCCATGCGAGTGTCCATCGTGCTCTCCCGTCTCGCGCGCGGCCTGCCGGGCCGCTTCGACGTCGATGCCTAGCAGGTCATTTTGGCATTGCGACGAAGGTCGGCAAAGCCCGATCGCGCGCCGCGTCTCGATCTCGCCGATAGGTGATCACGCGGGCGGGCGGCAGGTTGCGCTTGATCCAGGGCGAGACCGTCGAGCCGGCGTCGATGCGCTCGGCGCGGACCGGCGGCGCGAAGGCGTAGGAGAACTGGATGAAGGGCGCGCCCGGCGGTAGGAGGTCGAGATAGCGGGCGATCGCCCGCGCCCGCTCGGGCTCGGCCCTCGTCATCAGCGGCAGCGAGGAGACCACGGCGCGCAAGGGACGCTCGTCCAGAAGCCGGGCGAGGGCGGCGGGCGGCTCGTAGGCGTCGCCCTGCAGGACGTGGACGCGCGGGAAGCGGGCGCGCAGGAGCGTGCAGAACTCTGGCGAATATTCGAGACAGACGAGGCGTTCCGGTTCGATGCCGGCTTCCAGGAGGCAGGCAGTGACGACGCCGGTGCCGGGGCCGAGCTCGACCACGATCCCGTCCGCCGGCTCGTCCGGCACGGCCTCGGCCATCCGACGGCCGAGCGCGCGCGATGAGGGCGAGACCGCCCCCATCTTCAACGGGCTCTTCAACCAGCTGCGGATGAAGGCCGCGTCGGCCTGACGCCGCAAGGGATGCTCGTCCACGTCCACAACACCCTCCCCGATGCCGCCATGTCCGGCTGCCTCAGTCGCTGAGGCCCTCGAAGAATTCCTTCATGCGGGAGAAGAAGCCCGTCGATTGCGGCGAGTTCTCGGAGGAGGAGATGTCCTCGAACTCCTGCAGGAGTTCGCGCTGGCGGCGCGACAGGCTCTGTGGCGTCTCGATCGAGATCTGGATGAAGAGATCGCCGGTCTGCGTCGAGCGAAGCACCGGCATGCCCTTGCCCTTGACGCGGAACTGCTTGCCGTACTGCGTGCCCTCGGGAACCTTGACGCGGGACTTGGCGCCGTCGAGCGTCGTGACCTCGAACGAGCCGCCGAGCGCGGCCGTCGTCATCGAGATCGGCACCTTGCAGAAGAGGTCGGCGCCGTCGCGCTGGAAGAACTCGTGCGGCTTCACCGACAGGAAGATGTAGAGATCGCCCGCCGGTCCGCCGCGCAGGCCCGCCTCGCCCTCGCCGGCCAGCCGGATGCGCGTGCCGTCCTCGATGCCGGCCGGGATGTTGACCGAGAGGTTGCGCTCCTCCGGCAGTCGCCCGTCGCCGCCGCACTTGCCGCAGGGGTCGGCGATGATCTCGCCGCGACCCTGGCAGGTGGGACAGGTGCGCTCGATCGAGAAGAAGCCTTGCGCAGCACGCACGCGCCCGACACCGCCGCAGGTCGGGCAGGCTTTCGGCGCCGTTCCCGTCTTGGCGCCCGTGCCGTGGCACTGGTCGCACTGGATGGTGGTCGGCACACCGATCTCGGCAGTCTTGCCGGTGAAAGCCTCCTCGAGGCTGATTTCCATGTTGTAGCGAAGGTCGGAACCGCGCTCACGCCCCGACTGGCCGCCCTGGCGTCGTCCGCCGGCGCCGCCGCGCCCGCCCATCATCTCGCCGAAGATGTCGTCGAAGATGTCGGCCATCGAGGAGGCGAAGTCGCCCCGGCCCGCACCGCCGCCGTTCTGGAACGCGGCATGGCCGAACCGGTCGTAGGCAGCGCGCTTCTGCGGATCCTTCAGGACCTCGTAGGCCTCGCCGATCTCCTTGAACTTCAGTTCAGCCGCGGCGTCGCCCGGGTTCTTGTCCGGGTGATACTGCATGGCGAGCTTGCGGAACGCGGCCTTCAGGGTCTTGTCGTCGCAACCCTTCACGACGCCGAGCATCTCGTAGTAATCGACCTTCACGGACAAGCGTATCACCGTTCTCGTGCGCATCGGACCAGCCGTCCGGTGCAGTCATGACGTGGAGACGGAAAGTCCAGCGAAGTTCCGTCGCGGGCCCGATGTAGGCGTGGAGGGCCCGCGTTACCATAGGACAGCGATCAGCAAAAGCGGATGGAGCTTGCGCGGACCCGTCGCGGCCTCAGGCCGAGGCGAGCGTCGGCGGCCGGGGCTTCGCGCCGCGCTCGCCCGCCAGCCGGCGCCCGAGCGGCCCCTCGACGAAGCGCGCCGACAGGAAGGCGAGCGCGATCGTCGCCAGCATCGGGACCGGCAGGAAGGCGTAAAAGCTCATGATCTCCTGCGGCTCCAGGATCCGCCTCCACAGGAAGGACAGGAGCACGATCTCGCACGCCGCATGGAGGATGTAGATACTGAAGGACAGGCGCAGGAGCGGCATGGCCGGCTCCAGCCGCTCGGTGGAGCGGGGCCGCGCGCCCTCGGACAGGCCGATCAGGAGGATGGCGAGGAAGAGGAGCGCGAGCGTCAGGTGGACGAACGCGGGGATCGCCATGGTGAGGAGCGCGGCGGCGAGCGCAAGCAGTCCCGGCATGTGCGAGGTGACGGCGAGCGCGCGCCGCGCAACGAGGGCGGCGGCCAGCGCGCCCGCCGTGAAGTCGGCAAAGGCGCGGTAGGCGCCGAACGTGTCGGCATTCGTCCAGTGCCCGCTCGGAAACACGCCGGCATAGCTCCAGACTTCGAGCACCGCGATCCAGCCGAACAGGAGGAAGGCGAGGCCGGCGATGCCGGCGCGCCGCCAGACGAGAACGACCGCCGGAAACAGGAGGTAGCAGAAGAACTCGGCGCTGACCGACCAGCTCGGATAGTTGAAGGTGAGCCGGTCCGTCGTGCCCCAGGCGTGGACCGCGAGGACATGCAGCGGCAGGTCCGCCATGTTCCAGCGCGGCAGGTCGTGCAGCGTGACGAGGCCGAGCGCGCCGGCCGCGCCGATCGAGCCGAAGAACAGAAGCGTCAGGAAGTGGAGGGGATAGAGGCGCGCGAGACGCCGGCGCAGGAAGCGTCGGTAGTCGCCCATCGTGTTCATGCGCGGCGCATAGCGTGCGGCGATCACGAAGCCGGAGATCATGAAGAAGGCGTCGAGAAGCGGCAGGAGATGGTGCAGGGCGTCGGTCGCGATCGCGGCGTGCGTGCCCGGCGCGAAGAACATGAAGTGATAGGTCATCACCAGGATCGCGGCGGAGAAGCGCCAGCAGTCGAAGATCCGGTAGTGCATCGGCAGGTCTCGCTGCGGCAGGGCGACGGCAAAGCCCCGCTCGTCCCAGGACGACGCGGGGCAGGGGGGCGGAACGGGGGCGGGAGCCCCTCGGCTTCGGTTCAGGCGGCCCGGCGGGCCGGCGCGTGACCGTGGAAGGCGCGGGGCCGCTCCTCGCCGATCTCGAACTGCGCGACGAGGCCGCGCAGATCTCCGGCCTCGCCCCGCAGCGCCTGGCTGGAGGCTGCCGCCTCTTCCAGCATCGCCGCGTTCTGCTGGGTGATCTGGTCGATATGGGAGACGGCCGTGTTGATCTCGCGGATGCCGGTCGACTGCTCGGCCGCCCCTTGCGCGATGGCCGTGACCTTGCCGTCGATCTCCAGGACCTTGGCGGCGATGCCCTGGAGCGAGGCGCCGGCCCGCTCGACGAAGGTCACGCCGACCTCGACCTCGTGCGAGGCGCGGGCGATGAGGTCCTTGATCTCCTTGGCAGCCTCGGCCGAGCGCTGGGCGAGCCCGCGCACCTCCTGCGCCACCACCGCGAACCCGCGTCCCGCCTCGCCGGCGCGCGCCGCCTCGACACCGGCATTGAGGGCGAGGAGGTTGGTCTGGAAGGTGATCTCGTCGATCACGCCGATGATCTTGGCGATGCGCGACGAGGAGTCCTCGATCGCGCGCATGGCGTCGATCGCCTGCGTGACGATCTCGTCGGAGGCCTGCGCGGCGGCGCAGGCGCCCTTCACCGTCGTGGATGCCGATACGGCGTGACCCGCGCTCTCGTTAACGCGCAGCGTGATGTCGGCGAGCGCGGCCGAGGTCTCCTCGAGGCTCGCCGCCTGGCCCTCGATCCGGCGCGCCATCTCCTGCGCGGCCGCGCTGATCTCGCCGGTGCCGCCGTCGATGCTGGTGACGATGCCGGAGACGGTCCGCATCGTCGACTGGAGCTGGCCGACCGCCGCGTCGAAATCGGCGGCGAGCTTGGCATAGGAGCCGCCGATCTGGCCCGACAGGCGGCAGGTCAGGTCGCCGGCCGACAGCCGGGCAAGGCCGCTGCCGACGAGCCGCACGACATCGGCCTGCTCGGCCGCGGCGCGGGCACGTTCTTCCTCGCCCTCGCGGCGCGTCGTCTCGGCCCGCACGCGTTCCTGCGCGGCGACGGCCTCGGCCTGGCGGCCGGAGGCGAGTTCGTGGCGAAAGCCTTCAAGCGCAGTCGCCAGCGCGCCCGCCTCGTCGCGGCTGCCCTGTCCCTCGACGGGCCGCGTGTAGTCGCCGGCGCTGAGAGCCTCGACACCCGCCAAGAGCCGCTGCAGCGGACGGCGCACCACGCGGTGCGAGGCCATGGCCAAGACGCCGAGCGAGATGGCGACGACGAGAAGACCGCCGCCGATCAGAAGAAGGCGCTCCTCGCGAACGGGGCCGGCGACGACCGCTTCGGGAACATCGACCAGCGTCGCCCAGGTGAGATCGAAGCCCGGCACCTGGAACGGCAGGGCGACGCGGGTCGTGCCGTCGGCCAGCGTTCCGAGAACGCGCGGCTGGCCGTCGGCCGCCGCCTTCGCGAGATCGACCGCGCCGATGTCCTCGTAGGGCTTGGTGCGCATGGCCGCATCGGGCGCGACCAGCCACTTGCCGTCGCCGCTGACCAGAAACACCCGGCCGGTGCCGAAGGGCTGCAGGGCCGAGACCGTGGCGGCCAGCTCCTGCATCCCGACGTCGATGCCCGCGACGCCGATCAGCTTGCCGCCCGACATGACGGGATAGGCGGCCGACGACATGAGGACGCCGGTCTCGGAGAGATAGGGAGCGGTCAGGTAGCCTTTGCCGCGCGCCACCGGCTCCTTGTACCAGTCCGCATCGTATTTCGCGGTGAAGGTGCTGTACTCGGCGCCGCCATTCGCGCCCTTGGTCCAGTAGGGGGTGAAGGCGCCGTCCTTGTTGGAGCCGGCCGCCGCGGGATCGCTCGTCCCGTCGATGCCGCCCGGCGCTTCCGCCATCCAGGAGCCGAAGAGGTTGGGGTAGGAGCCGATCGCCGGCTTGAGCAGCGCGACATAGGCGGTGCGATCCCGGAGGCCCGCCTCGTGCATCGCACCGATCGCACCCGCCGTCGCGTTGCCGACAGCCGTCGCCTGACCGAGCCCGATGCCGATCGTGTTGGCGACGATGCGTGCCTCGGCGGTCGCGCGGTCCAGCGCCATTGCCTCGATCCGGTCCGCCGAACTCATCGAGATCCAGGTGAAGGCGCCGGCCAGGACCAGGGTCACCGCGCCTCCCGCGGCCAGGATCAGCTTGGCGGACAGGGAACTGGACAGCGATTTCATGGCATCCTCGGAGCGAGATGTCAGAGACGGGTGCCGATGACTCTGGAGGATGACTGATAAAATTTCGTTGTGCGGTGCCTAACGGCGAAAGGTTCCGCAGGACGACATGGAACAAGGCCCCGGCGGGAGCGTCCCGCCGGGGCCTTTCATCCTAGGCGTTGAAGAGGTCGATCAGGCCGACTTCTTGCGCTCGTCGTCCTGCACTTCCTCGAAGTCCGCGTCGACCACGTCGTCACGGCCGCCCTGCGCGGTCGAGGCATGCGGCTGGGCCGCCTCGTCCTCGCCGGCCTGGCTCGCCTCGTACATCGCCTGACCGAGCTTCATCGAAGCCTCGGCGAGCTTGTCCGACTTCGCCTTGATGGCGTCGGCATCGGCGTCGGCCTTGTCGAGCTCGGCGCGCAGGTCCGCGATCGCGTCCTCGATCGCCTTGCGGTCGGCCTCGGACACCTTGTCGCCGTAGTCCTTCAGCGACTTCTCGGCCGAGTGCACGAGGCTCTCGCCCTGGTTCTTGGCCTCGACCGCGGCGCGGCGCTTCTTGTCGGCGTCGGCGTTGGCCTCGGCTTCCTTAACCATCTTGTCGATGTCGGCGTCCGACAGGCCGCCCGACGCCTGGATGGTGATGCGCTGCTCCTTGTTCGTGCCCTTGTCCTTGGCCGACACGTTGACGATGCCGTTGGCGTCGATGTCGAAGGTCACCTCGATCTGCGGCACGCCGCGCGGTGCCGGCGGAATGCCCTCGAGGTTGAACCGGCCGAGCGACTTGTTGTCGGCGGCCATCTCGCGCTCACCCTGGTAGACCTGGATGGTCACGGCGTTCTGGCCGTCCTCGGCGGTCGAGAAGACCTGGGACTTCTTGGTCGGGATCGTCGTGTTGCGGTCGATGAGGCGCGTGAACACACCGCCGAGCGTCTCGATGCCGAGCGACAGCGGGGTCACGTCGAGAAGGAGCACGTCCTTCACGTCGCCCTGGAGAACGCCGGCCTGGATGGCAGCGCCCATGGCGACGACCTCGTCCGGGTTGACGCCCTTGTGCGGCTCCTTGCCGAAGAAGTTCTTCACGACCTCCTGGACCTTGGGCATGCGCGTCATGCCGCCGACCAGCACCACCTCGTCGATGTCGGACTGGGTGAGGCCGGCATCCTTGAGGGCGGCCTTCATCGGGCCGACCGTGCGCTGCACGAGATCGTCGACGAGGCTCTCGAACTTCGAGCGCGTCAGCTTCAGCGTCAGGTGCTTCGGACCGGAGGCGTCCGCCGTGATGAACGGCAGGTTGATCTCGGTCTGCGAGGCGGACGACAGCTCGATCTTGGCCTTCTCGGCCGCTTCCTTCAGGCGCTGAAGGGCGAGCTTGTCGTTCTTCAGGTCGATGCCCTGGTCCTTCTTGAACTCGGACGCGAGGTAGTCGACGAGGCGCATGTCGAAGTCCTCGCCGCCGAGGAACGTGTCGCCGTTGGTCGATTTCACCTCGAAGACGCCGTCGCCGATCTCGAGCACCGACACGTCGAACGTGCCGCCGCCAAGGTCATAGACCGCGATCGTCTTGCCGTCGTTCTTCTCGAGGCCGTAGGCAAGGGCCGCGGCCGTCGGCTCGTTGATGATGCGCAGGACGTCGAGGCCCGCGATCTTGCCGGCGTCCTTGGTCGCCTGGCGCTGGGCGTCGTTGAAGTAGGCGGGAACGGTGATGACGGCCTTCTCGACCTTCTCGCCGAGATAGGCTTCCGCCGTCTCCTTCATCTTCTGCAGGATCATGGCCGAGACCTGGCTCGGCGAATACTTCTCGCCGTGCGCCTCGACCCAGGCGTCGCCGTTGTTGGCGTTGACGATCTTGTAGGGGACGAGGCCCTTGTCCTTGGCGACGGTCGGGTCGTCGTAGCGACGGCCGATCAGGCGCTTCACCGCGAAGAGCGTGTTCTCGGGGTTCGTCACCGCCTGGCGCTTGGCCGGCTGGCCGACGAGACGCTCGTCGTCGTTCGAGAAGGCGACGATCGAAGGCGTCGTGCGCGCGCCTTCCGCGTTCTCGATCACCTTCGCGGTCTTGCCGTCCATGACGGCGACGCAGGAATTGGTGGTTCCGAGATCGATGCCGATCACCTTCGCCATTGTCTGTCTCTCCTTGTTGAGCGTGGGGCCCGGACCCTCGATCGAGGCGTTCCGCGTGGCCGCACCTTGGATGGGATTTCGGTTCGCCGAGGGGCTCTCGAAAACGGCCGCCCCGGCGGGCTGAGGGCTATATATGAACGGGCTTTGGGGGGCGCAAGACGGTCTCGAACCTCGACCGCACGGCTTCGTCCGACCCCCGGCGGGCCGACGGAGCATAGGTGGCTAAGCCGTTTAACCCGCAAGTCGCAGAAACCATCAGCCGGGGTGAATGTTGGCTTTCCTGAGCGGTCGGGGCGCATATGCCTGCCCGGCCGCCCCATCGCCGTCGCGAAAGGAGGCCGCCCATGAACAGCATCATCTACCTCATCGGCTTGATCGTCGTCGTCCTCGCCATCCTGTCGTTCCTCGGCCTCAGGTAGGAAGAACCTCATGTCCGATCCATTCCAGACCGGCTCACGAGCCGAGACCGATCGCCAGACCCTGTCCGACGCGGCCCGGCGCGAGGGCCAATCCATTCGTGACACAGCGGCGCACGCCGGCGAGACGCTGCGCCGCGAGGGCGCGAGCCTCGGCGACAGCATGCGCGAGCGCGCGAGTGCCAGCGTCGAGGACGGCAAGGCGGCCGCCGCCTCCGGCCTGTCCGACTTCACCGCCGCGATCCGCAAGGCCTCCGAGGAACTCGGGGCGCGCGACCAGTCGATGGCCGCCGGCCTCGCCCGCCAGGCCGCGTCCGGGCTGGAGCAGGCCGCCGAGGCGATCGAGGGGCGGAGCGTCCAGGACATCACCCGGTCGGTCGCAGACTTCGCGCGGCGTCAGCCGAGCGCCTTCCTGATCGGCGCGGCGCTCGCGGGCGTCGCGCTCGGCCGCTTCGTGCGCGCTTCGAGCGACCATGCCGGCCCGCTCGGCTCGAACGCCGGCCATGGTGCTCGCTCCAGCGACGACTGGCGCCATGACGACGGCCGCTCCCGCTTCCAAGGCCACTCGTCCGGGTCCGGCGCAGCGTCGTCGTTCGGCGACCGTTCGGGGCGACAGGACATGGGGTCGGCGTCCGATGCCGCGCTGAACCGTCCGGGCGCGTCGGGCTCAACGGCGACGAGCGGTCTGACCTCCACCCCGACCGCTGCCGCCTCGTCGCAGGCCGACGCGACCGGCTACCGCGCGCCGCAGGATGCGCCGCAGACCTCCGCCCTCAACCAGCCCGGCGTATCCGGCTCATCCAACACGGCCGGCCTGTCCCATTCCTCGAACCCCGGTACGGGAGAGCGTCCATGAGCGTCGATCCGCAGCAAAGCCGTTCGGTCCCCGACCTTCTCAGCGATCTCCTGCGCGAGACCACCGAGCTCTTTCGCACCGAAGGCAAGCTTATCCGCGCGGAGATTTCCGACAAGGTCGCCCAGATCCAGCTGGCCGGCGGCTCGCTGGTGGCCGGCGCGATCTGCCTCCTCGTGTCCCTCATCGTCCTGTCGGGGGCCCTCGTGGTGGCGCTCGGCAAGGTCATGGATCCGGCCTGGGCAGCGCTTCTCGTCGGCGTCGTGATTGCCGTGATCGGCGTTGTTCTCCTCGCCGCCGGCAAGAAGAACCTCGAGGCCGTGAACCTCGCGCCCGAGCGCTCGCTCGGCCAACTGCAGAAGGACGGCCAACTCGTGAAGGAGCAGACGCGATGAGCACGGAAACCGATCGCCTCGCCCGCGAGGCCGAGGAGCGCCGCTCCAACCTCGACGCCACGCTGGAAAGCCTGAAGGGCAAGCTGTCGCCCGGTCAGATCGTCGACGAGGCGATGGGCTACCTGCGCGAAGGGCAGGGCGCCGACATGGCGCGGACCCTCAACCGGCAGGTGCGCGACAACCCGCTGGCACTCGGCCTCGTCGGCGCCGGCATCGCCTGGCTGATGCTGGGGCAGGGCGCCAAGGACACGGCGCGCGACGCCGGCCGCCGCCTGCGCGACAGATACGACGACACGTTCGACCGCGGCGATCGGGACTGGAGCCCCGACCGCTGGGCGGCCGACGACCGTGACAACCGGTTCGAGAGCTACAACAGCGGCTACGAGGCGGATCGCACGCGCGGCGTGACCTCCGGCCCCTATCCCGGCGGCAGCGGATCGTCGTCCTCGGGCATCGGGTCCTCGGTGTCCGGCGCCGCCTCGTCCGTCGGTTCGGCGGCCTCGAGCGCGGCGGGCGCCGTCAGCGATGCCGCCCGCAAGGCGGGCGATACGATCTCGCATGCGGCCTCCTCCGCCTCCGACAGCGCTTCGCGCCTGTCGCACGACGCACGCGACGCTGCCACCAGGGCGCGCGAGGCGTCCTATCGCGGCCTGTCGCATGCCGGCGATAGCGCGAGCTACTACGGGCGGCGCGCGCGCCGCACATTCCTCGATACGCTGCAGGAGGAGCCGCTGGTGCTCGGCGCGGTGGCCCTGGCGGTTGGCGCGGCGATCGGCGCAGCGCTGCCCTCCACGCGGACCGAGGACGAGTGGCTGGGCCAAACGCGCGACCGGCTGCGCGACCAGGCGCTCGATTCCGGGCGCGACGTGCTCGACAAGGCCGGCACGGTCGCGGCGAAAGCCTTCGATGCGGGCAGCGCGGAAGCCGAGGCGAAGGGGCTGAAGCCGACGGGCGAAGGCGAGACGATCGCGCAGAAGGTGTCGTCCGTCGCGCAGGCCGCCTACGGCACCGCCCGCGACGAAGCCAAGAAGGAAGGGCTGGCCTGACGCCGTCAGCCTTCGGGAAACTGAAAGGGCCGCCGGCGTCTCCCGCCGGCGGCCCTTTTCATGTCATCCGCCGAACAGGCCGCGAAACAGCGAGCGGTCGCTGGCTCGGCCGCCGGGGGCCGGTCCCTCCAGCACCGCGTCGGGCGGCAGCTGGTCGGGGCTCACCGCGATCGCCGGTCCTTCGAGCACGGCATCGGGCGGCAGCTGGTTGCGGCCGACCGTGCGCGGCGGACCGATGTCGGCAGGCGGGCGCATGCGGGCCGGCTCGCCGTATCCGTATTCCGGCGGCGGGCCGCCGTACTGATCGTCGCCATAAGGATCCTCGCCTTGCGGCGGCGGCCGGCGCGCGTAGTCCGGCTCGGTGGGCAGGTCGCGATAGCCCGGCGTCGAGCGGTACTGCGGCTCGTATTGTGGCTCGCGGCGCGGGCTCCGCTCGGCATAGCCGTCCTGGCCGGGCACGACGCTGCCGGGCGCAGCCACCGGCGGCAGGTCGCCCGTCGCCTGCTGCGAGGCCTCGCCCTCGAAGCCCGGCCCAGGCAACTCGTTGCTCTCGTAGACCGGGTTGCCGTCGGCGTCGTAGCCGATGATGCGGTCGCCGTAACCCGATGCCATCGGCTGGTTGCCGGGCTCGCCGATCCGGTAGTCGCCCGGCAGCGGCATCGCCGGCAACCCCTCGTGGGCGGCGGTCATGAACGCCTTCCAGGCGTCCGCGGGCAGCGAACCGCCGGTCACCTGGCGCATCGGCTTGCCGTTGTCGTTGCCGAGCCAGACGCCGGTGGTGAGGTTGGCGGTGAAGCCGACGAACCAGGCGTCCTTGAAGTCCTGCGTGGTGCCGCTCTTGCCGGCCGCCTGCCAGCCCTTCAGCGCGGCGCGCCGGCCGGTGCCAGAGGTGATGACCCGCGTCATCATCGCGTTCATCATGCCGACGATATCGGCGGTGACGATCACCGGCGGCACCGCGTCGTCGCGCTGGTAGAGCACCTTGCCGGACACCGTCGTCACCTTGTTCACGAGGTGCGGGGTCGCCTGGTAACCGCCGTTGGCGAAGGTCGCATAGGCGCCGGTCAGCTCCAGAAGCGAGACTTCCGACGTGCCGAGCGCCAGCGAGGCGTTGTCGACGAGCGGCGACTGGATGCCCATGCGCTTGGCCGTCTCGATCACCGCGGCGGGGCCGACCTGCGCGGTGAGCTGGGCGGCGATCGTGTTCAGCGAGCGCATCAGGGCGTCCGCCACCGTCACCGGACCGCGGAAGCGGTTGTCATAGTTGGACGGCGACCAGTTGCCGATCTTGACCGGCCCGTCGTTCATCACCGTCTCCGGCCGCACGCCGTATTCCAGCGCCGTCTCGTAGACGAAGGGCTTGAAGGCCGAGCCCGGCTGGCGCTTGGCGTCCACGGCGCGGTTGAACTGCGAGGCGGCGTAGTCGCGCCCGCCGACGATGGCGCGGATCGCGCCGGTGCCGTCGATCGAGACGAGCGCCCCCTGCGTGACGTTCTGCGTCGCGCGGTCGATCGTGCCGGCGATCGCCTTCTGGGCTTCCTTCTCCAGCGTGAGGTCGATCGTGGTGTCGACCACGACGTCCTCCTTGATCTCGCCGCCGACGAGAAGCGGCAGGTCGCGCATCACCATGTCGGCCGCGTAGTGCTCGGGGCCTGTCCAGAAGCTCTTCGCCTTGGTGGGCTTGGAGGCGAGGGCGTCGTCGAACTCGACCTTGGTGATCTTGCCTTCCTCGAGCATGGCCTGCAGCACGACCCCGGCGCGCGCGCGCGCCGCCTCCGGGTCGCGCGCCGGCGACAGGCGCGAGGGCGCCTTCAGGAGCCCGGCGAGCGTCGCCGACTCGATGAGGTTGAGCTCGTCCGCGTTCTTGTCGAAGTAGCGCCGCGCAGCCGCCTGGATGCCGGTCGCGCCCGAGCCGAAGTAGACGCGGTTGAGATACATCTCCAGGATCTGGTCCTTGGAGAACTTGGTCTCCAGCCAGAGGGAGAGGATCGCTTCCTGGATCTTGCGCTGGAGGGTCTGGTCCGGCGTCAGGAAGATGTTCTTGGCAAGCTGCTGCGTCAGCGTCGAGCCGCCCTGCACGGTGTCGCCGGCCGCAAGGTTCTCGGAGAAGGCGCGCAGGATGCCGACCGGGTCGACGCCCCAGTGTGAATAGAAGCGCCGGTCCTCGATCGCCATGACCGCCTGCGGCACGTAGGGGCTGATGCGGTCGAGCGCGACGGCCTCGCCG
This sequence comes from Aureimonas phyllosphaerae, assembly GCF_047943035.1. Taxonomy (NCBI): domain Bacteria; kingdom Pseudomonadati; phylum Pseudomonadota; class Alphaproteobacteria; order Hyphomicrobiales; family Aurantimonadaceae; genus Aureimonas; species Aureimonas phyllosphaerae. The sequence continues at coordinate 1,510,971 of NZ_CP181348.1, forward strand.
CCGGTCGTGCCGCGGTCGGCCAGGAGGTCGCCCGAGACCGAGACGATCTTCACGTTGGGCGGCCGGTCCGGGATCGCCCAGGCCTCCTGCGGCAGCTTGATCGCGAAGTAGCCGATCAGCGCGAGGCCGGCGATGCCGCCCCAGAAGACGAGCAGGAAGGAGAGGCGGAAGAGATGCCCGACGAAGGAGCGCCGGCGCCGCGGCCGGCCGCCGAAGAAGCCGCGACCGCCCTCGTCGTTGCCACCGCCACCGCCCGACCCGCCGCCCGCGCCACGACGCCCGCCGCGACCGCCCGATCCGAGGTCCTTGACCCGGCGCGTCGCTTCGCCGTCGATCTGGCGCCCGCGCGACGGGCGGCCGGTGCTGGCGACGGCCCGGTCGTCGGGCGAGATGCGGATCTCGTCCTCGCCACCGCCCGATCCGCCGAAGCTCGGCTCGATTCGCTCGCCCTTGCGCCTCGCGGCCATCGCGACTGTCCCCTCGTCTTGACCGGCGCCGTTCGAGGCCGATGTCATGCAACCCGTGGGGCCCAGCGCCTGAACGCGCGCTGAACTTGCCAAAGCCGCAAGCACGGGTGCGCCCTGCCTGTCCCCATGGGTGGCCGTGCAGAGTAAATACGGCGATTTAACGGGGCGTTAACGAAGGCTGACGGGCCGTTAAGGCGATCCGCCGCCCCCGATCGCGGCCACGAAAAACCCGCCCGGACGGCCGGGCGGGTGACAGGACGCGACCGGGCGCCGTGATCAGAACAGGTCGATCGAGAAGCGCTTGGAGATGCCGAACCCGGCGAAGAACTGGTCCTCCGAACCGACCTTGACGATCGGCGAGTCGGCGGCGTCGCCGACCATGCGCTCGTAGGCGGCGTTGGCGTTGAGGAACCAGTCGGGGCGGAACTCGTAGCGCGCCGAGGCGGCCGCCCCGACCGACTTGAAGCCGCCGCCGGCATCATAGGCGGCGAGGCGCCCGCCGGACGCGATCGATTCCAGCGGGCGCACCGAGAAGTAGGTGCTGTTGTAGTTCGAGTCGGCGAAGGTCGTGCGCGGCCCGAGCTTGAACTCCCACTGCTCGGTCGGGCGCGAGATGAAGTCGATGCCGGCGCCGCCGACGAAGCCCTCGCCCTCGTTGAACGCGTAGCGCGCTTCGCCGTACACCTCGATGTTGAGCGTGTCGTAGACCGGGAACTCGTAGCCGGCGCGAAGGCCGAGCTGGTAGCTGCGGTCGAGCGCCAGCGTGCCGTTCAGCTCCGGGTAGTCGTTGGCGTTGCGCTTGTCGATGAAGCGGAACGAGGGGCCGATGCGAAGGCCACCCTGCTTCTCCTCCGGCGAGCCGATCGCAAAGAGGCCGGGAATGTTGAGATACTGGAGCGAGACGATCGGGTAGCCGGAGATATCGTAGTCGTCGGCGCCCTCGTAGGCCGGCTGCGTCGAGATGCCGGCGCCGAGCTCGATGATGAGGTCGGCATTGTTGACGATCGCGACCTCGCTCGTGTCGACGGTCTCGTAGTCGGCGGCGAGCGCCGGCGCGGCGGCGAGGACGGTGGCGGCGAGAAGACCGGCGAGGAGGCGATGCGTCATGATGGGAACTCCGGCGGCGCAACGGGCGCCCTCGGCCGACATCTTTCGCACCAGGTGGGCGGTTTCAATCGTCTCCCTTTCGATCTTGCGACTTCCCGGAAGCGGCGTGGCCTGTGGGTCACATGACACAAACGCGTGAACGCTCGATTCAATCGATATCAACGGATCGGCGCGATTGCAGGCGGCCGGCCGGCCGTTCATCCTCCCGCGCGCCCCGACGGGCGCCAAGGGAGGTTGCATGAAGACTTTGACCGCCATCGCCGGAGCCCTCGCGCTCCTCGCCGCCACGGCCATCGGCGCTGCCGCGCAGGACTATCCGAACAAGCCGGTGACGCTGGTCGTGCCGTTCGCGGCCGGCGGCTCGACCGATCTCGTTGCGCGCACCATCGCGCAGAAGATGAGCGAGACGCTCGGTCAGCAGGTGCTCGTCGACAACAAGGGCGGGGCCGGCGGCAATCTCGGCGCGACCTTCGTCAGTCAAGCCCAGCCCGACGGCTACACGATCCTCATGGGCACGATCGCGACGCACGCGCTCTCGGCCTCGCTCTACGCCAAGCCGCCCTTCGACCCGATCGCCGACTTCACGCCGATCGTCTGGCTGGTGACGGTGCCGAACGTCCTCACGGTCAACAAGGACTACCCCGCCAAGACGGTGCAGGAGCTCGTCGCGCGACTGAAGGAGAAGCCCGGCGAGGAGGTCTATTCCTCGTCCGGCAACGGCACGCCACTCCATCTGTCGGGCGAGCTCTTCAAGTCGATGACCGGCACTGACATGGTGCACGTCCCCTACCAGGGCTCGGGGCCGGCGCTGGTGGACGCGGTGTCGGGCGCGGTGCCGATCAACTTCGACAACCTGCCGTCCTCGACGGAGTTCATCCGCTCGGGCGCGCTTCGTCCGCTGGCGGTGACGACGAAGGAGCGCGCGGCCAACTTCCCCGATATCCCGACGATGGAGGAGGCGGGGGTGCCGGGCTACGAGACGAACACGTGGAACGCCCTGTTCGGTCCCAAGGGGATGTTGCCTGCGGTGGTGGCGACGCTGAACAAGGCGGCCAACGAGGCGATCGCGGACCCGGTGGTGAAGGCGCGGCTTGCCGAGGTCGGGGCGACCACGGTGGGCGGCACGCCGGAAGAACTGGACGCCCACGTCAAGGCCGAGATCGCCCGCTGGAAGCCGGTGGTCGAGGCCGCCGGAGCCCGGATCGAGTAAGAGCGCGGCTCAAGGTCCAACCCGGACTGGGGAGGGCGACGCGGTTCGCCCTCTTCCTACATCATCGAGTGTTTCCATGTCCCTGACGCTTCACGGCATCCGCAACTGCGACACGGTCAAGAAGGCGCGGTCCTTCCTTGAGACCCACGGGGTCGAGCACCGATTCCGCGACTTCAAATCCGAGGCGCCGGGCGAGGCGGAACTGCGGCGCTGGTGCGCGGCGGCCGGCTGGGAGACGCTCCTGAACCGTGCCGGCACGACCTTTCGCAAGCTGCCGGAGGCCGAGCGCGCCGACATGACGGAGGCGAAGGCCATCGCCCTGATGCTCGCGCACCCCAGCCTCATCAAGCGGCCGGTCGCCGAAACGGGCGAGACCGTCCTCGTCGGTTTCAAGCCGGACACCTACGCCAGCGCCTTCGGCTGATCCGGGGCGGGCCGTCAGGCGTCGCGCGCGGCGGCGAACCAGCGGCAGATGTCGTTGAGAAAACACGTCTCGCAGCGCGGCCGGCGCGACAGGCACACCGTCTTGCCGAACTGCAGCAGCCAGAAATGACCGTCGCGCCGGGCCCAGTCCGGCACCAGACGCTCCAGCGCCGCGGCGGTCTTGTCGGCGGTGCGCTCATTGGTAATGCCGGTGCGGTTGCAGACGCGAAAGACGTGCGTGTCGACCGCGATCACGTCTTCGTCGAAGGTGAAGCTCATGACGATGTCGGCACATTTGCGTCCGATGCCGGGCAGCGCCATCAGCCCTTCGCGCGTCTGCGGCACGACGCGGTCGTGCTCCTCGATCAGCGCGGCGCACAGGCGTTTGATGCTCTTCGCCTTCATGTTGTAGAGGCCACAGGGCTTGATCGCGCGGGCGATCTCCTCCTCCGAGAGCTTCAGCATCGCGTCCGGGGTCCTGGCGAGCGCGAACAGCGCCTTGGCGGCCGCCGCCGTGTTCACGTCGCGGCTCTGCGCCGACAGGAGGCATGAGACGACGGAGCGGAACGGGTCGGGCTGGTCCTTCGGACCCTTGGCGCTCGGGGTGCGGCCCGGCATGTGCTCGCGGAGCCGGCTAAAGGCCTCCGCGCGTTCGGCCTCGCCGAGTGCCCCGTGCCCCGTGTCCTTCTCCACCGCTGCGTCCATGCCGGTCGTCCTCCGCGCGTCGTCGGGGTGGGGGACGCTCCGGGCCGCCGACGGGTTCCCCGCTGCGGCGATCAGCCCGCGGACGTCATCGCGAACTCCCAGCCGAGCATCGCGCGCTTGCGCGTCAGGCCCCAATGGTAGCCGGTGAGAGCACCGGACTTGCCGACCACGCGGTGGCACGGCACCACAAAGGAGATCGGATTGCGCCCGACGGCTGCCCCGACCGCGCGGGAGGCCTTCGGCGCGCCCATCTCGGCGGCGATCCCCGAATACGTGTGCGCCGCGCCGAACGGGATCGCGAGGAGCCGCTCCCAGACCCGCACTTCGAAGTCGGTGCCGATGAGGACGATGCGCAGCGGCGCGCCGGCGCCCCACTCGTCCGGCCGGAAGACGCGCGCGAGGCGCCGGGCCGCGCCCTCGTCGTTGCGCACGCTGGAGGCCCGCGGCCAGCGGCCGAGAAGATCGGCGAGAGCGTGCGCGTCGCCGCCGCGTTCCTCGTCCGAGAAGGCGAGACCCGCCAGCCCCTGCACCGTCCAGACGGCCAGCGCGCGGCCGAAGGGCGTGTCGGCGAAACCGTAGGACAGGGACAGGCCCTCTCCGCGCGCCTTGTGGAGCCCGGGGCTCATCGCCTCGTGCTTCACGAAAAGGTCGTGCAGGCGCGACGGACCGGACAGGCCGACCTCGATCGCCGTGTCGAGAAGCGGCAGCCCGTCGCCGAGAAGGCGCCGGGCGTGATCGATCGTGACGGCCTGGAGGAACGCCTTGGGGCTGAGGCCGGCCCAGCGCCGGCAGGCGGCTTCCAGCCGCTGGGACGTCACCCCGCAGGCCTCGGCCACGGCGTCGAGCGAGGGCTGGCTGCGGTATTCCGCCGAGATGAACTCGATCGCCGTGCGCACCAGCGGATAGTCCGAAGGCGGGGGAACCTCCGCGAGGCCGTCGAACGGCTCGGCCGGACCGGGGGAGGGCGAGTGGTGGGTCATCGGATCGCTCCGCGCGTCATCTTCGACGCGACGATGGACCATGACCGATCCCGCGGCCACCCGTTTTCCCGGTCGTCCCGCGTCAGCCGCGCTTCGCCTCGTTGAGCGCGCGGTTGAAGGCTTCCGCAAAGCTCTCGCGGTCCTCCGGATTGAGGAAGGCGCCGATCTCGGTCTGCCGCCCTTCGCCCGCGACCGCCATGTGGGTGACGCCGGCCAGTTCGTGCCGGCGAACGAGGAAGCGCGTCCAGAACGGGTTGTAGCGGGCCTCCTGCACCGCGCCGCGCGGCGAGGTCTTGCGGATGGTCAGTTCGGTGCGCGACACGCGGACCTCCTCCGACGCGCGGGCCGAACGGAAGCTCGCCCTGAGCGCCACCCAGAGGAGCAGGACGTCGAGCCCGAAGAAGCCGACGACCGGCCAGGCGCCGTGGGAGACGAACACCGCGCCCGACAGGAGGCTCAAGCCTCCGAACAGGGCCATGGTCACGTTGAAGCCGCGCTTTCCCAGCGAGCGGTAAGGCGTCAGAAGGGCATGGAAGACGGTGCGATCGGCGCTGTCGGTCATCTGCGTCTTGCCTCGCAGGCTGGATCCGTTCCAATGGGCGGCGGCTCCCCGAGCTGCCGAGGCGATAATAGGGCTCTGACCATGGCGGAAAAAGCGCCTGCGACCAAGCGCGCGCGAAAAGCGCCATCGACGGGCGCGAGCAAGGCCGCACCCGTGGCCAAGGCCGTCCGTGCCAAGGCGCGCGCGAAGGCGCCGAAGATCCCTTACACGCCGGACGAGGTGGCCGAGATCTTCCGCCGCCTCGCGGTCCAGCGCCCGCACCCGACCTCTGAACTCGAGCACGTCAACACGTTCACGCTGCTCGTTGCCGTGGTCCTGTCGGCGCAGATGACGGATGCGGGCGTCAACCGGGCGACGCGTGGCCTCTTCGCGCGCGCCTCGACGCCGGACGCGATGGCGGCGCTCGGGGAGGACGAGATCCGCGAGGCGATCAAGTCGGTCGGCTTCTTTCGCACCAAGGCGAAGAACGTCCAGCGGCTATCGGAAATCCTGCGCGACCAGCACGGGGGCGAGGTGCCGCGCGACCGGGCGAGCCTCGAAGCCCTGCCGGGCGTCGGGCGAAAGACCGCCAACGTCATCCTGAACACGGCCTTCGGCGAGGAGACGCTCGCGGTCGACACGCATATCCTGCGCATCGGCAACCGCATCAAGATCGCGCCCGGCAAGACGCCGGAGGCGGTGGAGGACGGGTTCCTCAAGATCATCCCGGACGGGTTCCTGCGCCACGCCCATCACTGGCTGATCCTGCACGGGCGCTTCGTGTGCAAGGCGCGAAAGCCCGACTGCGCGGTCTGCATCATCGCCGACCTCTGCCGGGCCGACGAGAAGTGGTGCGAGACGGCGGCGCCGCTCGTCGCCCTGCCCGACGCCCCGCCGGGGCCTCAGCCCCTGCCGCCGGGGGCGAAGCGTCCGGGCGGCTGAGCCGCGACGCCCGGCGCGCCTTCGATCGTGCCTGGCGTGACGCCGTCGATCGGCAGGCCGCCCTCGCGCTGCGACACGCGCTGGTGGAGATGCACCATCATCGCCGCGGCGAAGAGCGGGGTCAGAAGGTTCAGGATCGGCACCGCCAGGAAGGCCGCCAGAAGCAGGCCGGCGGCGAAGACCGTGCCGCCGTAGCGCGAGCGAAGTGCACGGACTTCCTCCTCCGATCGGTAGCGAAGCGCTGCGAACTCGAAATACTCGCGGCCGAGAAGGTAGCCGTTGATCACGAAGAAGGCGCCGAAATTGACCACCGGCACGAGAAGCAGCGCGAAGGCGAGGAGGTTGCCGAGGATCACGACGCCGAAGAACTTGACCGACAGGACGATCGAGCGCCCGAGCGGCAGCGCGCGGCCGACGGCATGGCCGGGATAGTCGCCCTGCTCCACGACCTCCGCGACGTCGTCGAGGAAGAGGCCCGCGATCACCGCCGAGACCGGTGCGATCAGGAAGGCGAGAAGGAAGGCGAGCGCGATGCCTGCCGCCCAGCCGGCAAGGGTCCCGGCATTGTCGACCCAGGCCGGCATGTCCGGAGAGAACTGCGAGAAGAACGGGATCACCTCGGCCTCGAACAGCCAGCGCACCGCGAACCAGAGCGCCACGAGGACGACGGCAGTGAGACCGAGCGATTTCCAGAGCGCGGCCCGGAAGGGCGGTGAGAAGACGTCGCCGAGGGCGCGGCCAGCCGAGGCCAGGATCATCGCTGAGGCTCCATCGTGTGTTCGGGAACAGGAGATGGGACGGCGGAGCGCCGCCAGCAATGGCACGCCCCAAGTGGACTTGCGCGCCCATCCCCGCTACCTCGCGCGAGAAGACGCCCTTTCCAGCCGAGGAAGCCGCCATGTCGCTCAAGGTCGCGGTCCAGATGGACCATGTGTCGGGAATCACCATCAAGGGCGATTCGACCTTCGCCCTGTGCCTGGAGGCCGAGCGGCGGGGGCACCAGCTCTTCCACTACACGCCCGACCGCCTCTCGCTGCGCGACGGGCGCGCGACGGCTCGCGTCGAGACGCTGAACCTCGTCGAGGAGCAGGGGAAGCATTTCGTGCTCGGGGCCCAGGAGAAGGTGGACCTCGCCGACATGGACGTGGTGCTCTTGCGCCAGGACCCGCCCTTCGACATGAACTACATCACCTCGACTCACATCCTGGAGCGGGTTCACCCGAAGACGCTGGTGGTCAACGATCCGGCCTGGGTGCGCAACATGCCGGAGAAGATCTTCGTCACCGAGTTCGCCGACCTGATGCCGGAGACGATCATCACCAAGGACCCGCAAGAGGTCGCCGACTTCCGCGCCGAGTTCGGCGAGATCGTGATGAAGCCGCTCTACGGCAACGGCGGGGCCGGCGTCTTCCACCTCACGAAGGAGGACCGCAACCTCTCCTCCTTCATGGAGACCTTCGCGCTCCTCTTCCGCGAGCCCTTCATCGTCCAGCGCTACCTGAAGGACGTGAGGAAGGGCGACAAGCGCGTCATCCTCATCGACGGCGAGCCGGTCGGTGCGATCAACCGCGTGCCGTCCGAGACCGACGCGCGCTCCAACATGCATGTCGGCGGGCGCGCCGAGCCGACCGAGCTGACGGAGCGCGAGCGCGAGATCTGCGCGCGCATCGGCCCGACGCTGAAGGAGCGCGGCCAGGTGTTCGTCGGCATCGACGTGATCGGCGACTACCTCACCGAGATCAACGTGACGTCGCCGACGGGCATTCGCGAGGTGAAGCGCTTCGGCGGCGCCGACATCGCCGCGCTCTACTGGGACGCCGTCGAGGCGAAGCGCTGAAGCCCGTTCCTGAACGCCCGATGAACGCGGCGTTCGGGAACCGTTCGACCGCGCCGTGCTTGAATGCGTTCATCGAAGCCTTGTGACCGGACGGCTCCCATGCCCCGCCTGACCTTCCTGAAATCCGCCCTCCTGATCGGTGCCCTCCTCGTGCCGGGCACTGCCACCGCCGCAACCGCCATCGCGACCACGAACGTCAACCTGCGCGCCGGCCCGTCCACCGCCTATCCGCCTGTCAACGTGGTGCGCGGCGGCGAGGACGTGCGCGTCTACGGGTGCCTCGCCAACCGCTCGTGGTGCGACGTCGACTTCTACGGCCAGCGCGGCTGGATGTCGTCGAACTACCTCGCCTTCGTACGCGGCGGCGTGCGTTACACCGGCGAGCGCTCGGTGCGCTACATCGGCGCGCCGGTCGTCACCTACTCGTTCGGCGACTACTGGGATCGCTACTACCGCGACCGGCCCTTCTATCGCGAGCGTCAGCGTTGGGACGGCATCTACGGTCCGCGCATCTTCGACCGCGGTGGTCCGCCGCGCCGCGACTGGCGCGACGGCCCGCCGCCCCCGCCCTATGCGCGCCGCGACGACCGCCGCTGGGAGGAGCGCCGCGACGAACGCCGGGACCGCTGGGAAGAGCGCCGCGAGGAACGGCGCCAGCGCTGGGAGGACCGGCGCGACCGCTACGAGGACGGCCCCCCGCGCTGGCAACGCACCGATGCCGGCCCGTTCGATCCCGAGGGCTACGACCGCGATTACTGACCACAAAAAAGGGCGCCTCGGGGCGCCCTTCTTCGTTTCTGCACGGAGCCGTCAGACGCCCGCTGCGCCCTTCGCCAGCGGCTTCGGCGCGCCGACGCGGGGTGCCGCGGGAGCCGGCGCCGCTGCGGGGGCCGGAGGGGCCACCGGCGCTCCGATCTTCGGCGCGAGCTCCAGCTGCGCCGGCTCGCGGGTCACCTTCCCGTAGATGCGGCGCTCCAGGTCCTTGGCGAGTTCGCGCGCCATCGCCCGGTCGACCCGCGCACGGTCCTGCGCGACCGAGATCACCGCGCCGGCGATGCCGTTGATCGCGCCCTGGTCCGACGTGCGCGCGTCGAAGCGGGTGATCTCGGTGCCGTCCTCCGCGCGCAGCACGCCCTTGGCCGTCAGGTGATTGGAATCGCCGGCGAGAAGCGAGGCGACCGGGTTCTTGTAGTGAACGTCGACCAGCGTCAGGTCGAGCACGGCCGGCTTGCCCGGATGGGCGCCGACGAGCTGGGTGGGCACGGTCTGGCGCACCTGCGGCAGAAGATCGGTGTGCGCCTTCAGCGTCGGGGCGGTATTGATGTCCACCCGCGTGATGGCCAGCGGGCCGGTGGTCTTGACGATGGGCTGGGCGCAGCCGGCGAGCAGGAGCGCAAGGCCTGCCGCTGCGAGAGGTTTGAACACGAAAGATGAAATCCCGGGAGGTCGAAGGAGAGCGACCTGTAGCGGCGACCGGGCCCGCCTAGTAGTTTGATTGTGGCCGGCAAGCACTTCGTCCGGTCAAGTTTGCGTGTCCCGCCATTGACCCGTCGAACACCGAGCGAAAACGCGCGGGAGTTGTGGAGGACGGTGTTTGTTCCCGCCTCGTTCTTGTCGCCGCTGCGGCGCTTCGCTAATCTTCAAAGGATTGGGGCGACAGGCGTTGGGGAACGGGCCGGCATGATCTCGCGCGTCAGGACCGTCGCCTTCCAGGGCGTCGACGCCATTCCGGTCGATGTCGAGGTGATGGTCGCGCCCGGCAAGATGGGAATGCAGATCGTCGGCCTCGCCGACAAGGCGGTGGCGGAAAGCCGCGAGCGCGTCCAGGCGGCGCTGCACGCGTCCGGCCTGTCGATGCCCCCCAAGCGCGTGACGGTGAACCTCGCGCCCGCCGACCTGCCGAAGGAAGGCTCGCACTACGACCTGCCGATCGCCCTCGGGCTGATGGCGGCGCTCGGCGCGCTGCCCGCCGAGAAACTCGCGGGCTACCTCGTCCTCGGCGAACTCTCGCTCGGCGGAACGGTCTCGCCGGTCGCGGGCGTCCTGCCGGCGGCGATGGCGGCCCACGACCTGTCGCTCGGCCTGATCTGCCCGGAGGCCGGCGGTCCGGAAGCCGCCTGGGCGAGCGTCGACATGCCGATCGTCGCCGCGCGCAGCCTGATCCAGATCGCCAACCACTTCCGCGGCACGCAGGTGCTCGGCCGACCCGAACCCGCCGTGCGCGCATCCGCCGCCGACCTCCCCGACATGGCCGAAATCCGCGGGCAGGCGGCCGCCCGCCGGGCCCTCGAGGTCGCGGCTGCCGGCGGCCACAACATGCTGAGGGTGTGCTACATTAATTGACACGTATACACCGACCCCGACCGACCCAAGCTCGCCGTTCGACGGGGTTCACTAGAAACCCGAAAGCGGCCGTTCCGCAGTCTGAGTTACTAAACCCCGATCGCCACGCCCCCAGCGCACCGAAGGGCACGACCAGCCACGGCGGCGCCTTCCAGATTGTGAGCAGAACGAAGCACGTCGGGGCGAGAGCAAACGAGATGACATGGCAAGGCAGAAGCGCCTGCTCGGCGTCTTGGAGGCGGTCGAATCCTGCCACACGGCCAGGATCGGCGGCTACGTGATTGAAGGGCACGTGCCCATGGATGGCGTCGACAGGCTCATGTCGACAGGCCGAGGGTTGCGGGCATCGCGGCACCGGGCATGCCAGCGGGATCGCCCGGCATGGCAAGACCCGAAGGCCCGGTCCGACGTCCTGTCGTTCGGAGACGTGTCGACCGCCCCCGGGGTCTTCTACCGCGCTGGACGGGAGTGAGACCCGATGGCCCCACCGGAGACACGCATACGGCCACTCCTGGGTCGTCGTTCCTCGCACCTCGTGCCGATCGAATGGAACTCCTTCCGCCGCCGCCTGTTCTCGACGGATCGGAAGTCGGAACGTCCCATGCTCGGCGCATGCCTGCGTAGTCTCGTCGTCATCCTGTCCCTGGTTGCGGTCGCCGCGTTCGCCGGGCACGGAACGGCGACGGCCGGCGTGAGCGTCCACGACCATCCGGCCGCCGATTGCGCGCCGAGTCCGTCGACGCATGCCCATGGCGGGGCACACAAGCCCGACGGCGACACGTCTGGCATGTCCTGCTGCGGGAAGTCCTGCACCAGCCTCCTGCCGTTCCCGGCGCCGCCCGGCTTCGTCCGCGTGGCCCTCGAGGCCGATCCCGCCCCAACCTTGTACCAGGACGGCAAGGGCATCCTGCCGCCCGGCCCGAAGCGTCCCCCAAAGACCGCCTGAGCCGTCTCGAGAGGCCCGACCGACCGTGCCGAGCCCTCGCGGCCGCGAGGCGGTCCGAGTCCGATGGCGTCGCTCACCGTCCCCGTCCGACGACGGTCGCCGCGGCGTCGGCGACCGGATCGGCACGAATCCCCATCCATGACGACGCATGCCGTCGGCGGGGCCGGAGCACCCGGTCCGCCGTCACTGAGCGAACAAGCAACGGCGTCGCCGCGCTCCCGCGGCCGCACGCTGACATCCAGCAAAAGGTCCCGAGGGACCCCATCCATAGGAACGAACCAATGCGCAAGATCACGATCCTGTCCGCCGCTCTTCTCGCCGCCGCCGTCTCCCACGCTTCCGCGCAGGACCAGCACGGCATGGCGGCGTCGTCGGAGCAGGTGACGCTCCCCGCCGCCTGCGAGGCCGCCGCCGGGTCCATGGACATGTCCAAGATGATGGGCGGCATGGAGGGCATGATGTCCGGCGGCCAGATGGACGAGGTCCAGAAGGGCAACATGGACGCGATGATGAAGATGCACGGCCCCATGATGAAGGCGGCCATGATCAAGGACCCGGACCTCGCGTTCAACTGCGGGATGATCGCCCATCACCAGGGTGCGATCGCCATGTCCGAGGTCGAGCTCAAGACGGGCAAGGACGAGAAGTCCAAGGAGATGGCCCGGATGATCATCGACGCGCAGAAGAAGGAAATCGAGGAGATGACCGCCCGCGTCGAGGCGCTCGCGAAGTAAGCGGCGGACCCGTGCCCCGGGGGCGGCCGCCTCCGGGGCATCTCGACACACCAACGAACGGAGCAGGAGCTATGGGTTACGGACGGTTCGCCGCGATGATCGCGACCTCGACGGTCGTGATGTTCGGCTTGATGTACCTAAACACATACGCGCTCGACCACGTCTTCTACAGCCAGACGCGGACGTGGATGGCCGTGGTGATGGGTGCCGTGATGGCACTGATCATGATCGGCTTCATGTGGGGGATGTACCCCAGGAAGGGTACCAACGCGGCCATCGTCGCGGCCGGCGTCGTCGTCTTCGCCGGGGCCCTGTGGCTCGTGCGCAGCCAGGAGACCGTCCACGACGTCGCCTACATGAAGGCGATGATCCCCCACCACTCCATCGCGATCATGACGAGCGAGCGCGCACACATTCGCGACCCGCGGGTCCGCGAGCTCGCCGACGGCATCGTGGAGGCGCAGGTCCGCGAGATCGGGGAGATGGAGCGCCTCATCGCCGACCTCGAGGCCAACCCGCCCGCCGACGGCGCACCGGACCTGCCGCCGCGGATGCCCGAGGCCGCCATCGCGGCCGGCAATTGAGCGAAGGAAAGGACGCCGACATGTCCACGACGATTGCAGACGGCAGCACGGCTCCCTCAAGCGCGGTGAAGGCCAAGCGGGCGACCATCTACCGGATGGTCATGCCCAAACACATCTGCCCCTGGGGCCTGCGCGCCGTCGACCTCCTCAAGCGCGAGGGCTTCGAGGTCGACGACCGCTGGCTGACGACCCGCGACGAGACCGACGCCTTCAAGGCAGAGCACCACGTGGAGACGACGCCCCAGACGTTCGTGGACGGGAAGCGGGTCGGCGGGTACGACGACCTCCGGCGCTTCCTCGGCAAGTCCGTCGCCGACCCCAAGGCCGTCACCTACAAGCCCGTTATCGCCATCTTCGCCATGGCCGCCCTGATGGCGATGGCGGTGACCTGGGCGCTTCTCGAAACCCTGCTGACGGTGCGAACCGTCGAGTGGTTCGTCTCGATCGCGATGTGCCTCCTGGCTGTGCAGAAGCTGCGGGACGTGGAGGGCTTCGCCACGATGTTCCTTGGCTACGATCTCCTGGCCCAGCGCTGGGTCCGCTACGCCTACCTCTACCCCTTCGGCGAGGCGCTGGCGGGCGTGCTGATGCTGGCAGGCGCCGCGATGTGGCTGTCCGTCCCGGTCGCGCTGTTCATCGGCACGGTCGGAGCCATCTCGGTCTTCAAGGCTGTCTACGTCCAGAAGCGCGAACTGAAGTGCGCGTGCGTCGGCGGGGACTCCAACGTGCCCCTCGGCTTCGTGTCCCTCACCGAGAACCTCATGATGGTCGGGATGGCGGTTTGGATGGCTGCCCGCATGTTCGCGTGACGGGGAAGCCGGATCGTCGTCGGTTCAGCGCGTCCGCAGGACTGCCTCCGTGCCGGCGACGGTGTCGCCGCCGTTCGGGAACGCCTCGACGGAGGTGATCGTGCCGAGGCCCAGCACGACGGCCCCCACCGTGGCGCGGAAGAGGTTGTTCGGCGTCACGAAGAATGCCTCGCCATCAAAGATACAGACGATCGGGTAGGCGTCGGCCTGCGGCCCATCTGCTTCCGGCCCGTTCGCGCCGTAGGTACCTCTCATAAATCCGCTCCCTAGCGGACGATACGATTCCTAGGCGCACTTTGCCAAAGCGTTGCACGTCCTCAGTTGGTGGCGGCGTTCCACAACGCGTTCTTGAGGTCGATGAGCGGCGGGTTGGGCAGGACGGGAGGCGGCTGGCGTCCCGCCACCCCCGGAGGCGCCAGGATGGAGAAGCGGATCTCGCCGTCCGTGTAGTAGCGGTCCCCTTCGCCATTGCGACCGTTCAAGGTCAAGCCGACGCCCGTCACCTCGTAGACCTCCGCAACACGCCCGGTCCTGGCAAGATCGGCCGCCAACTCGTCACGCATCGCATCGACGTCCGGAGAGATGGCATGGGTCACGGCACCCGTGTAATGGCTGAACCCGACGCCGACATCGAACGAGGCGGATCCGAGCCAGACAGGTCGGCCCTCCGCCCCGGCTGACAGGACATTCCAGAAACGCACATGCTGGCGCCGGTCTGCGCTCAGTCCGACCGCCTTCTCGAAGGCGAGGTCCTGTTGTCGCCTTTGGTAGAACAGCGGACTTACGGGCGCATCGCGATAAGCGCGGTCGAGAACCACGCTACCGACGATCTCGATGCTGGTGCGAAGCGTCACGGGATCGGCCGGCGTCCAACCTGCGGCTGCCATGGCCGTCACGAGTTCGCTCCGGGATCCGACGACGCCGACGTTGAGAGGATCGCCCGACAGCCCGTCCGCCGTACGCGTCACCATCTCCAAGCCGTTCAGCGCGGTCTGATGCTCGTAGTGGCGCAGCGCGAACGGCAGGACGAGATACGCCATGCAGGCCCACGCGACGGCACTTCCGCCGACGGCAAGCGCTAGGCGTCGCAGGACCATGCGCCCTCGTCGAACGATACGGCACCCTGGGTGCTGCTTCGGCCCGTCCGGTCGACCACATTCCACACCCGAAATCGACCGACCGGGTGCCATCCCTTTCGCACGATCGGCACTACGAAACGAGCCTCCTGTAGCAGACCATCAGCCATCGACCCTTCGGAGACAACACGCGTGTTTCTGTAACTTCCCTCAACAGGACAGCGCCGGTCGCCGCACAAGGCTACGCATCCTCCTCGATGTCGATCTGCGCGATACGCTGGGCGCTGTCGTTGTAGCGTGAAGCCACGAAGTGACCAACGGCAACGGCCGCCACGCACAGGACCACCGACAGGGCAACGTTCAGCATGGCGCGGGGGACGGCACCGGCCCGCAGGAGATCGAGCGTCTGAAGGCTGAACGAGGAGAAGGTGGTGAAGCCACCGCAGAGGCCGATCATCACGAACAGACGAAGGTTCTCCGAAGCCGGGAAACGGCCCGAAGCGAGCGTGAGCGTCCCGAACAGGCCGATCGCGAAGGAGCCCGCGATGTTGATGAGGATCGTGCCCCAGGGCAGGTCGCGGCTGATCGGCAGGGCGACAACCGAGATGGCGTAGCGCAGGAACGTGCCGAGCGCACCGCCCAGCATGACGATGACGCAACTGGTGAAGGACATGCGGGTCTCCTATCGACATGGGTTCGCATGCTCGGAGAAATCCAAGCATGCGCCGCGGTTTCGATAGGAGTCATCAGCCCGACGCGGGCGGTTGTGGGGGAACCCCATCCCCGTAGCGATGAGACGGTAACGCGCTCTCGCGAGGTTGGGAAGTCACCGCTCCCACCCTTCCGTGCGCATCAAAGCCTGCGCCTCCGGTGTGACCAGGAATTCGGCGAACTCCTTCGCCTGCGGATCGGCGTCCGGAGCGACCGCAATGTTCAGGTCGCGCCAGATGCGGCGGTCCGTCTCGATCGGCACGGCGTCGAGCACGTCGGCCTTCGTCACCGTCCAGTCCGGCCACGTGATCCAGGCGTCCGCATCGAGATCCCCGAACGCCTTGAAGCTGGCGCCAGAGCCGGTGGAGAAGCTGACGATGTTGCGGCGGAAGCGCTCGATGTCCGACAGCCTGCCGAGACGGCCCGCCACGTCCTCCCAGGTTCCGGTGCCCGACGTGTTGGCGACGCCCGACCCTTCCGTGACGACAATCCGCATGCCGTCCTTCAGGAGGTCCTCGAAGCCCTGGATCCCCTTCGGATTGCCTTTCTTCACCGCGATCACGGTGGGACGGACGTAGATCGGCTGAACTTGGGTCGACGAGAAGGTCTTGTAGGTCTGGAGGAAGGCCGTCATCGACTGCTCGGACGTGCCCCAGATGATGTCGGCATCACCCTGGGCCTTCTTCGACCACGTGCCCTCCGGGCCGGCGGTGATCTCGACCTTGTTCCCGGTCTGCCGCATCCAAAGGTCGGCGACCTTCTGGAACGCCGTGTTGGGTCCGCCCGCACCGTAGAGGCGAACGACGCCGTCCTTCGGCTCGTGCCGGATGGTGGGATCGAACAGTTCGGTGTCGGCGGCCTGCGCGAAAGCGCATGCGGCAAGCACGGCGCCGGCAGCAAGAAGTGGAAGGCGGAACATCGGAACTCCTGGCGGTTTGCGTCGGGTGGTGGGTGCCCCAAAGACCGGGCGGTTCAAGAAAGGGACGCTGCCCGCCGGAGTTTATTCCGCGAGACGCACCCGAGATTTTTGCCAATCGCACGGGAATAAGGGATCGTCGGCAGCGTCTCGGCATGGTCAGCAATCTCCGACGTCGAGGACGAACACCCATGAAGACCCTTCTCGCCACCGCGGCCATGGCCGTGATCACGGCAACCGCAGCCCATGCCGGCCCTGCCGCCGACATGGCGCAGGCCCGCATCGCATCGATCGCCAAGGGGGACACCGCCGCAGTCGCAGGCGCCTACGGTGACGGCGCGACCCTTCATTGGGTAGGCGGCCCGCTCGACGGCACCTACAAGGGTTCCGAGATCAAGGCGGTCTGGGAGAAGTTCGCCAAGGCCCAGCCGAACCTGACCGCGAACGTCATGGGCGTCTCGGAGGCGATGAACCCGAAGGGTGCGACCGTCACCGCGAACGTCGTGTTCGCGGGCAAGGACAAGATTCCCGTGCGCTACGTCATGCTGTTCCGCGACGGCAAGCTTGCCGACGAGATCTGGCAGGTCGACCCGGCGCTCGCGAAGTAAGGCCGGGAAGCGAGGGCCGCCATGAGCGAGGATGAGATCGCACGGTTGGTGGAACCGCTGATCCCGGGGCTGCGGCGCTATGCCTACGCCCTAGTGCGGGACGCCACAGCCGCCGACGATCTCGTCCAGGACTGTTTGGAGCGCGTCGTCGGGCGCTGGCACCTGCGCCGCCCCGACGGCGACCTGCGCGCCTGGATCTACGCCATCCTGCGCAACCTTCACCTGTCGGCTCTGCGCCAGGGCCGCCGGCGCGGCGAGCACGTCGGGCTCGACGACATGGCCGAGCCGCCCGGAGTCGATGGCGGCCAGTTGGGCAAGGCCGAGTTCCGCGACGTCCTCGCCGGCCTAGAGACGCTCAGCGAGGAGCACCGCACGGTGCTTCTTCTCGTCGGCGTCGAAGACCTGAGCTACGAGGAGACCGCCAAGGTCACGGGACTGCCGATCGGAACCGTGATGTCGCGCCTGTCGCGTGCCCGGGAGCGCTTGCGCTCTTATCTCGACCATGGCGCGAGGCCGAACCTCAGGAGGGTCAAGTGAACCCGATCGATCTTCCCGTCGGCGAGGACGACCTCCAGGCCTATCTCGACGGGCGTCTCGGTGCCGAACGCGTCGAAGCGGTGGAACGCTATCTCGTGGACCACCCTGCGATCGCCGCCGACCTGGAGCGGGATCGCAGGCTGCTCGCCGAGTTGCGCGACCGCCTTGGGCCCAAGGCCGCCGAACCCATCCCGGCTCGCCTTCGCATCTCCAGCATCCGCGCCGGGGTGCGCCGTCGCCGGCTGCTTCATCTACGGTCGGTCGCGGCCGTCTGCGCCTGGCTCGCACTCGGCGGGCTCGGGGGCTGGATGGCGAACGGCATCCTCGGCGCCCCGAACGCCGAACCCGTCCGCACCGCCCGCATGGCGGACGACGCGATCGCGGCCTACCGCACCTTCGTGGTCGAGGTCGTCCATCCCGTCGAGGTCAGGGCCGACGAGGGAGCCCATCTCGTGGGCTGGCTGTCGAAGCGGCTGCGAACGCCGATCACCGTCCCAGACCTTACCCGGCTCGGCTACCGCCTGATGGGCGGCCGCCTTCTGCCGGGTCGTTCCGGTCCGGCCGCGATGCTGATGTACGACGATGACGCGGGCACGCGGCTGACGCTGTACGTCAAGACGGATGAGACGGAGGAGACGTCGTTCCAGTTCGTCGAGGAGGACGGCGTATCCGCCTTCCTGTGGCGCGACCGCGGCCTTGGCTATGTCGTGACGGCCGCGACAGCCCGCGAGGCGTTGATGCCGGTCGCCCGGCTCGTCTACGACGAACTGGAGCGACCGCCGGAGCCCAAGCCCGCGAACCAGCTTTGAGGAGCGCCCGTGACGCTGGAACAGCTTCGCATCTTCGTCGCGGTCGCCGAGCGCCAACACGTGACCGAGGCGGCGCGGTCGTTGAACCTCACGCAGTCGGCCACGAGCTCGGCGCTGGCCGCGCTGGAGAGCCGTCACGGCGTCCGTCTGTTCGACCGGGTCGGGCGCGGCATCGAGTTGACCGAGGCGGGACGGTTGTTCCTCCCGGAAGCGCGCTCGGTCCTCGCACGGGCCGCGGAGGCGGCCAAGGCACTCGACGATCTGACCGACCTTCGGCGCGGGCATGTCGCGCTGGCAGCCAGCCAGACGGTCGCCAACCACTGGCTTCCACCTCGCATGCGGCACTTCCGCGAACGCCATCCCGGCATCACCCTCTCCCTGCGGATCGCCAACACACTGGAGGTCAGCGAGGCGGTGGCCGCCGGGGATGCCGATCTCGGCTTCGTCGAGGACGAACTGCGCGATCCGCGTCTGCGCACGACCCGTGTCGCCGACGACCGGCTCGTTCTCGTCGCATCCCCAGGTGCTGAATCGCCCAAGGGCGCCCCGCCACGCGTCCCGGAGCTTGCAGGGGTGAGATGGGTCATGCGCGAGCCCGGATCCGGCACGCGTAGCATTCTGGAAGACGCGCTGCGGGGCGCGGGCATCGATCCCGCCGCATTGTCGGTCGATCTCGAACTCCCGTCCAACGAGGCCGTGCGATCAGCCATCGAGGCCGGCGGCGTCGTGGGCGTCCTGCCGCTCGCAGTGGCTCAGCCGGGACTGCGGAGCCGGACGCTGATCGAGATCGCCTTTGCGCTTCCCGCTCGCGGCTTCCATGCGGTGGAGATGAAGGAGCGCAGCCTCAGCCGAGCGGCATCGGCGTTCCTGCACGAGCTTCGAAACGACCATCCGGGTCCGGGCGCGTGACAGGCAACCAGAAGACGGGGCTGGATCGTCTCGTCATGCACATGGCCGCATCGGCCGGGATGCCGACCCTCTTCAATCCCTACGCCGACACGGACCCGGCGGTCGATGTTCCGGATGCCGCTTCGATCCGCTGCCGCAACCTTCGGCGATACCTCCATGCGTTTGCCGGACGGGACGGCATCGACCTATGGCTCGGTGAAGCGCCTTCGAGGTTCGGAGCCCGGCGCACGGGCGTGCCCTTCACGGGCGAAGGCCGACTGGTCGACCTCTCCTCGCGCCTTGCCATCGCACCGTTCGAGATCGCCACGACGGCCGACGCCTCCGCCGCACCGCCGTCCGGCACCTCGCGCCAGATCTGGGATGCACTGCCGGAACGGCTGCCCCTGTTCTGGAACGCGGTGATGCACCACCCGCACCGGACGGGGATACCCGTGCGCAACCGAACGCCGTCCCGGTCCGAGATCACTAGGTCTCGGGACACACTGGCGCTTCTCGTCGAAGCCATCCGACCCCGTCGCATCCTCGCCATCGGTCGAGTGGCGGAAGGCGCGAGCGAAGGGTTCGGCGTACCGGTCACCTACGTCCGCCATCCCGCCCAGGGCGGTGCGGCAAAGTTCCAGGCTGGCGCGGCTGCGTTTCGTTCTGAAGGGTCGTGACGACAGTCGGTTCTTGGCTGTGTCGGGAAGGACGCTCGCCAGCCCCGCCCGCATTCCTTCAGGGCGGGTTCCGAGGGCATGATCGGGTCAGCACAAAGGTGGATCAGCCGGCCTTGAGGCAGGGAGCGACGAAGAGGTCGCCGCGCCACGCGCCCCGGACCGTGCGCACCGCCACGATCGACCAAACCACGGCCAGAAGTGCGACCAGCGCCACGCCGAAGCCGTGGATCGCGGGAATGGGCAGGATGGTGCCGAGCTTCAGCGTCGTCACGGCGTAGACGCCGATCGGGAACGTGTAACCCCACCAGCCTAGATTGAACGGCAGGCCTTCCCTGACGTAGCGGACCGTGACCAGCGTCGCGATGGCGAGCCACCACAGGCCGTAGCCCCAGAGAAGCAGGCCGCCGACGAGGCCAACGCCCTCCATCGTCGCCCCGAAGCGGTCCAGCCCGTTGGCGGCGAGGATCGCGGGGGCGGCTCCGCCCAGCGTCATCAGGCCAAGCGCGCCGGTGCCGATGGGGCCGAGCGCCAGCCAACTCGACGAGGCCATGGATGCGTGCGGCAGCTTATGGACGGCGAGCCGCAGAACGAGCACGACGAGGACGCTCATCGCGATCGGTACCGACAGGGCCCAGAGCGCGTAGGACAGCGTGAGGACGAGGAGCTGGCTCTGCGGGTCGGCGAGATGGGGTGCAAGCAGCCCGCCCGACACCGCGGCGACCTCGGCCGCCACCATCGGCAGAAGCCAGACCGCGGTCATCTGGTCGATCGAGTGGCTTTGGCGCGTGAACATCATGTAGGGGATCGCGATCCCGCAGGCCGCCGCCATTGCGACGTCGATCCACCAGAGCGTCTCGGCGATCCCGACCGCGGCGGAGCCGAAGCGCGGTAGTCCGAAGACGAGGAAACCGTTGATGATGGTGGCGAGCCCCATCGGAATGCAGCCGAAGAACATCGACACGACGGAATGGCCGAAGATGCGCTTGGCCCCGTCGAAGAAGAAGATCCAGCGGGCGGCGTAGAGCGCGGTGAACAGGGCGAAGAGCCCGATGTTCAGCATCCACAGCCCTTCCCCGATCGCATGGAGGACCGGGACCGCGGTCCCGAACTGCGCGAGCGCGATGGCCAGGATGCCCGTCCCCATGGTGGCGGCGAACCAGTTCGGGGTGAACTGGCGCACCACCTCGCGGGGGCTGTCGAGGCGCGACAGCGGGTGGAGGCCGAGCGAGACGGCACGCATCTGTTCGAAGGTCATGGGCGGAGGTCCTTTTTCTGCTCAGACCATGCGCGGCGGCGACGGATTCATCCAACGCGTTGTTCCGGTCTTTCCGATCGGTTGCATCGATCGGTTGCTTCCAGCGTCGGACCGGCAGCGGCGGACGCGCTCTCGGCTCCGCGTCGCGGAAAAAAGTCGCGACGTCGGGAATGAAAGCGTTCGCCGAGCGTCTTCCCTTCCAGCCCGTGCTCGGAGGAAACGCCAGCCCCATGTTGAAGACGCTCCTCCTCGCCCTCGCCTTCGCCGGGATGTCATTGACTTCGGCCGAAGCGCAGGACGCTCGTGCCCATCAGCATGCGACGATGGCACCAGCCTCGCCCGACGGCTCGCCCTATGCGCAAGCGACCGCGGCGGCGATGGAGACGATGCACGCAGGCATGATGTCGGCGCCGGTGACCGGCGACCCCGATCATGACTTCCTGTCCCAGATGATCCCGCATCATCAGGGTGCGATCGACATGGCGAAGGCTGTCCTCGGATCGACCGAGGACCCGGCGATCCGCAACCTCGCCCAGTCCATCATCACCGAACAGACCTACGAGATCACGCTGATGCGCTCGATGCTTGCCGCATCAGCCGACACCGCGAAACCCGTTCCGGAGACGACCCCATGACCCGCACCGCCATCCTCGCCGCCGCGCTCGTCGTCTCGACATCGGCCTTCGCGCTGCCTGCCGCCTCCGATCGCGTCTATACCGCCGACCAGAACTCCAACACGGTGTCTGTCATCGACCCCGTCGGGAACACGTTGCTCGGCCAGATCCGCCTCGGCAATCCACGCCCGGACGTTCTGAGCCCGCTCTACAAGGGCGAGGTCAACGTCCACGGCCTCGGGTTCTCGCCGGACCACAAGACGCTCGTCGTCGTCTCGACCGTCACGAACTCCGTCACCTTCATCGATACGGCGACCAACGCGGTGAAGGGCACGACCTATGTCGGGCGCAACCCGCACGAGGCCTTCTTCACGCCGGACGGCGCGCAAGTCTGGGCGACGGTGCGCGGGGAGGACTACCTCTCGGTGATCGATGCCGCGACCTTCAAGGAAACAGGTCGCATCCCGACGACGAGCGGTCCGGGCATGACGAAGTTCTCCCGCGACGGCAAGTTCGCCTTCGTCGCGAACTCGTTCAATCCGGTGCTGGAGGTCTTCGACGTCGCGAGCCACGCGCTCGTCAAGCGCATTCCTGTCGTCTCGCCCTTCGTGCCCTTCGTGCAGGTCAGCCCCGACGGCAGCGACGTCTGGCTGACGCACAAGGACGTCGGCAAGGTCACGCGCGTCGATGCTAGGACGCTCGAGGTGAAGGAGGTCATCGACAGCGGGCCGATCTCCAACCATCTCGGCTTCGGCACGGTAAACGGGGAGACGCTGGTCTATGTCACGATCGGCGGCGAGAACGTCGTGAAGGTCTACAAGCCCGGAGAGAAGACAGAACTCGTCGCAACCATTCCGGTGGGCGCCCTGCCTCACGGCATCTGGGGATCCGACGACGGCAGCCGTATCTTCGTCGGGCTCGAGAATGACGATCGGGTCGATGTGATCGACACGGCCGAGCAGAAGGTCGTCGCCGAGATCCCGATCGGACAGGCCCCGCAGGCGCTCGTCTTCGTGCCGGGCGCGGTCCCGGATGGTGCGGGCACCGAGAACCTTGTGCCGCTGAAGGCGGGTCCGGAGAACCTAACGCTTTCGCTGAAGGCGCCTGAGGGGGCCACTGGCTCCGGGATGGTCGTGTCGCGCAATCTCGGGCTCGTCGACGCGATCGATGTCAGCGTCGCCAAGCTGAAGCCGATGACGGAGTACGGCGTCTTCTTCGAAGGACAGGACGAGCCCGTCGTGGTGCTGAAGACCAACGACAAGGGAGCCGGCATGGCCTCCAGCATCGGCCCGGTGCGCACGCTTGCCGTCCCGGGGGAGCCGACGGCGGGGGAGGAGCCGCGGCTGGTCGTGGTCGAGGGTCTGAAAGCCACCGCCGCCCCGGTCCTCAGCAGCCGCTAGAAGGGTGGACCAGCATTGCATCGCTAGCGAAGCGTCATCCACAGGACGACGCAGACCGCCAGCAACGAACCTGCGATGAGAAGCCATGTCAGACCCGAGCCTACGGTCGATCGGGACGCGCCTCTGGCTGCGGCCTTCCGATCTTCAATTTGGGCTAGCTCCTTCATCTCGAGCCCCTCCGGATCTTCCCAGCCGTCTGGTTTGCTCATGACAGTTCCCCTCATCATACGGTCCGCAGGTCTCCAACCCACCGCATCTCGGTCGGCGCTTTTCTCTGCCCAAGCCAACCGGATGCGTTGAGTTGTAATTGTCAGAGCCCGAGAGCTTAGCCGACGCTGACCGAGACGCGATGCCATGAATTGGCGAGGTAGCCCTTCCAGTTCCAGATCCTCGCGATGTCCTCGGGTTGCGAACCGCCGACCTCGTCGAAGGAACGGACGTCGAGCTGGTGCTGACCGGCCGGCAGGTCGAGGACAACGGACCAGAAGACCCACGCCCATTGAGTATCGGCCCGCTTGTCGATGGCGGCCTCGTGCCAGTTCTCGCCACCGTCGTAGGAGACCTCGACCTTCGCGACGCCATTTTGCGTCCCGATCGCGTAACCCTCGATTGTCGTCGTTCCCGGCCTCAATGTTGCCCCGGCCGCCGGCATGCAGATCGCGGAATTCAGCGGCATGTCGTTGATGACGACGTTCGGGTCCTTGTCGGCCGTTTCCTTCGTCGTCGTCGGGGGAAAGAGCCGATACTCCTTGCGCTGGATCGGGGTATCGGCCTCTTCGTCCTGCACCATGATGGAGGCCAACCATTTGGGGCTGCGCGTTCCCGCATAGCCGGGTACCACGACGCGTAGGGGAAAGCCGTGCTCGGCCATCAACGGCTCGCCGTTCATGGCCCATGCGAGGAGCACGTCCGGCGTCATCGCCTTCTCGAGCGGGATCGAAACGCCGTAGTCGAAGCGGTCATCCTTCATGACCACCTCGTCGTGAGCGGAGAAGGCGACGTGCAACCCGCTACCGTCTTCGACGCCGGCAGCGCTCAGGACGTCGGCAAGTGAAACGCCTGTCCACTCCGCATTGCCGATCGCTCCGGGACCCCAGAGATCACCCTCGACATACCCGACGTCGACCATGTCGGCCCGGCGGTTGCCGGCGCACTGCATGACGGCCATCACCTTGCGCTCGGGAAAGCGTGACTTGAGATCCGAGAGCGACAGCTCGATGGGCGCTCTCACCTTGCCGCCGATCGTCAGCCTGTAGCCCGCCTCCTCGATCGTCGGCACGGTGCCGTGGTCGCGGATATAGAACTCGGCCTGGGGCGTGACGAAGGCGGACCGGAGCTTGGCGATCGGCGTCTCGGCGTTCAGGGGAAGCTTGCTGTGGACGAGCAAGTCGCTGGAAGGCTCGGAGGGTGCCGCCATGGTCGCCGACGCCGAAGCGGCGGAAGCGGGCCATGTCGTACGAGCCACTGCGATGGAACTTGCCCCCTGGAGCACGGCGCGTCTTGTGAGCATGGTGACATCTCCGAGGGCGCAGGAAACTGCGTCAGGAGAGAGCAACATTCCCTTCGCCTACCAGTTCCCCGTTGGCGTATCTCGCGACGCACGAGGCCCGCGTTGACAATGCTCGCGGCGATCACGTAGACGTCATGAACGGCAATGGATTCTGCCGGGCCTCGCGCCGAACCGCTCCCCGATGGGCTGATGACTCCTACTCCACCCGCAACACACGCGGGCGAGTAGTCATGTCCGGCCCGTGTTTCCCGACACTCCGTCTGATCGCTCCGCCCTCATCCGGAGCCAGACCATGCCGCCCAACGCCCTCGCCAACCGAACCCTACAGGCGTTCGCTCTCGCCCGATGGGTGCTCTTCGTCCTGCCGATGGCGGCCGCCGTCGGTTCGGCCTGCGCCTTGTTCCTGTGGGCGCTCGACGTCGCGACGCGCACGCGCTTCGACAACCCGGTGCTCCTCTACTGGCTGCCCGTCGGCGGTCTTGCGGTCGGCCTCGTCTACCACTGGTTCGGCCGCTCGGCCGAGAGCGGCAACAACCTGATCGTCGAGCAGATCCACGAGCCCGGCGCGGGCGTGCCCTTGCGCATGGCGCCGCTGATCCTTGTCTCGACGGTCGCCACGCACCTGTTCGGCGGCTCTGCCGGACGCGAGGGCACGGCGGTCCAGCTCGGCGGGAGCTTGGCCTCCGGCTTCGGCAAAGCTTTGCGCCTCGAGTTGGGCGAGGTTCGCCTCCTGCTCATGGCCGGCATCGCGGCGGGCTTCGGTGCGGTGTTCGGCACCCCCATCGCCGGGGCGGTGTTCGCGCTCGAGGTGCTGACCGTCGGTCGCATCCAGTACGAGGCGCTGGTGCCCTGTCTCGTCGCGGCAGTGGTCGGAGATTGGGTCTGCCTCCAATGGGGGATCGAGCACACCCACTTCCTGATCGGGTTCGGTGCCGACGGGCCAGGGTTCCGGCTCGATATCCTCTTGTTCGCCCAAGTTGCGATCGCGGGCGTCGCGTTCGGGCTCGTCAGCCAGTTCTTCGCCGAAAGCCTTCACGCCGTGCAGGGGCTGGTGAAGCGCGTCGTGCCGTTCGCGCCGCTGCGCCCTGTCCTCGGCGGTCTTGTCCTGATCGCGCTGGTCCATGCGCTCGGCACCCGCGAGTATCTCGGCCTAGGGGTCTGGTCGCCGAACCCGGCCGACGTGACGATCTCCGGCTTCTTCGATCCCGCCCGTTCCGATGCGTGGGCCTGGGCCTGGAAGCTTCTGTTCACGGTCGTCACGCTCGGCTGCGGGTTCAAGGGCGGCGAGGTCACACCCCTGTTCTTCATCGGCGCCGGCCTCGGGGCATCGATCGGCCACACGATCGGTGCGCCGGTCGACCTCTTCGCCGGGATCGGCTTTGTCGCCGTATTCGCAGGCGCCTCCAACACGCCGATCGCCTGTACCATCATGGGCATCGAACTCTTCGGCGCCGACAACGCCGTCTACATCGCGACCGGATGCTTCCTCGCCTACGTCTTCAGCGGCCATTCAGGCATCTACCTGTCCCAGCGCGTCGGGGTGCCGAAGCTCGACCACGGCTTCGTGCCCCCCGACGTGTCGCTGCGCGAGGTGCGCGCCCTGCCGCGTCCCCGCCCGAACGTGTCGCTGCCCCGCCGACGCGCCCGTCCGGGTGTCGTCGTTCCGATCGTCTCTTATGCCACCGAAGGAACCACCATGACCGACACCCACTACCTCATCCCGAGCGACGTCGGGATGCTGCGCATCTACCTGAGGCCACGCGACAAGGCGCCGGGATCGGGGCGCTTCGCCTCCTGGGGCGCCAAGCCGCTCTATCGTGAACTCGTGCTCCTGGCGAAGAAGGCGGGCATCGTGAACGCGGTCGCCCACCACACGCACTACGGCTTCAGCAACCACGGCCCCGTGCAGCCCGAGGGTAGCGAGACGCCGAACCCCGAGCTGACGATGTGCGTCGAGCTGGTCGGCCATCGGCCGGACCTCGAGGCGTTCTGCCGACATCACGGCGCGCTGCTGCGCGACAAGGTGATCGTGTTCAAGCATATCGAGCGCTGGACGGTCGGGGCGGGCGACGGCGCGCTCGAGGAGAAGACGCCGGCCCCCGAGACCGACGACGTGGCCGTCGCCCGCGTCGGATAGCGTGTTCCGCAACGAAGTCCCCGTCTCAAAAGAGGAGTCACATCATGAAACTCGCTCTTGCCTCCTGGCAGTTCTGGGCACTGTGTTCGGCGGGGTTCGCCGCCCTGACCGCGATTCTCGCCAAAGTCGGCGTCGCCAACATCGATTCCGATTTCGCGACGCTGATCCGCACCGTGGTGATCCTGTTCGTTCTTGCCGGCATCCTGGCCGTTACCGGGCGTCTGCAATGGCCGGGGGCGGTGTCGGGACGGACCTACCTGTTCCTGGTCCTTTCCGGGCTGGCCACGGGCGGCTCGTGGCTCTGCTACTTCCGCGCCCTGAAGATGGGCGATGCGGCCCGCGTCGCACCGATCGACAAGCTGAGTGTCGTTCTGGTGGCGATCCTCGGCGCACTGTTCCTCGGCGAACGGCTATCTGGCCCGAACTGGTTGGGCGTCGGGCTCATCGCGGCGGGGGCCGTGCTGGTCGCGTACCACGGGTGATGCTTCCGTTGCTGCAATTGAGTTGATGTCAGGTAGTCGACCGACACTCCCTTAAATTGGGCAGGAAGCTTTTTACTCAGATGCGTCACTGAGAGGTACGTTACGCTGACTAAAATCCGGCGTCCGCGTCATACTGATGGTGTGCGACATTAACCGGACCGCTTGTCAACAATTTGCGGCGTAGAAGGACGTTGCACGGACGACCGGCAGATGCCCCCTGGCGAAGCCGACGCAGGACTCAGAGCACCGGAGCGGCCGGCACGGCTGCGGGAGTTCTCGGCTGCGAGACCGGTTCTCGGGGTAGCCGCAGGAGCGCCGCCGCAGACAGGCGCGGGACCGACTGCCCCCGGCGAGCAGGCAATAGTCCCGTGAGGGGCCTCCCCCGTCCCGCCGGCCCCTAGGCGGGGCGCTGCCCGGCACGAGGGCGGCGGGGACCGCGAGGACGTGCCCGAGGCCGTCTGAAGAGGCCGGAGCGTTCTGGAGGCTTCTGTGCGAGCCGCCAGAACGACGAAGTGAGGTTGGGCGGCACATTCCTACCCCTTGAAACTTCCGTCGCTCTTAAGGGCCTTCCTGCGAGCCGCGAGAGCGGTGAGTCCTTGCCGGGCGGCATCGGACCACCCCGTCGAGTCCTTGCGGCGAGAGGGTGCCGGGCGGCCGTTTCAGATGCCCGCCAGACTGCGCTTGCCCATCCCGCGAACAGCGAACCCCCCGGCGAGGGTTTCGCTCCCCTCGACGGGTTCACCGGACACCGCGGCGAGAAGGCATCGGCCGCGGGCGCGCCAGTCCGACAGGCAGCGCTCCGGGGCGCGGTCGGCGGCGACGAATAGGCGCCGCCATGCCGACAGGTCGTCGTCGGCGAGCGTGACGAAAACCGCCTGTAAGGCGTCGTCGCGTGCCACCGTGAGGTCCCGGCCAAGGACCGCGCACCACGGCTCGCCCGGCTGGCGGGTCCGCCGCCACGGCCGGCCGGAGGTAGTGGCCTCGGCCTCACTACCGGCGAGGGTCCATGCGCGGAGGCGGTCGTCGTAGATGACCCACTCCGCAGCGGTGCGTCCGGCGGCACGCTCGCGGGTGTACCGCCGGAGCGCGACGGCATCCCGGCGAGATTCGAGGATGGCGGTCGCGCCGGTCACGTCGGCCGCCGCTCGTAGTCGTCGGCCGGGGCCGGGACGTCGGGCTGCGCGACGACGGTTGCCGCTTTCGGGTCTCGCTCCAACTCGACCTTCCCGAGCTTGCGGAAGGCCGGGAGCGAGGCCGTCACCTCCTCGCGGGCGGACTTGGCGAGTTCCGCCCGCTGGTCGTCGTCCAAGTGCGAGGCGACGAAAGCCCGGAGGTCGGGGTCCAGCTTGCGCAGCGCAGCCACGTCGCCGGCGGCGGCGGACAAGAGGACATCGGCCTCGCGGGTCTCGCTGCGCACCGCGCGGAGTTTCGTCGCGGTGTCGGCGACGGAACCGGACTCGGCTGCCCAGGCTGCCGCGACGGCGGGCGGCGGGACGTAGCCTGCGAGGTCGACGCCCTGGCGCTGGCACTCCGTCCAGAGTCTGGCCTGCGCTTCCGGAGGCCATGGACCATCGAGCTCAAGGGTGCTGCCCCAATCCTCGGCGGCCTTGCTCGCGAGGGCGCGCAGCGCGGCGTCACTGACCGGCCCGACGAGGTCCACGTGGTCGCCGGAGTCCAAGAGGCGGCTGCGTCCGCCGAGGCCGACGCGGACCCCGGCAGGCGACTCCACCACGTCGGCGAATCCGCGGCGCCTCCAGCGATCGGCGAGACTGATCGCCTCGTCCTCGGGCATGCTGCCCTTGCGGCGGCCCTTGCCCGGCTTCTTCGCCGCAGCGGTGCGCGCGAGGCGGTCGATGCCGTAGCCCGTCGACTCGCCGATGGCCTCGGCGAGGGCGGCGGCAGCCGGGCTGCGCGCCCCCCAGACGGTCACGGTGCCGGACTCGTCGTCGCTCTCGACCCATGCGCCGTCGCGGAGCAGCGCGCGGGTGCGGCGCGGGTCGCGCACATCGACCATGTAGAGCGCGGCTGCCGTGTCGGGCGCGAAGTCCGCGTCGGGGAAGCGGTCGCGGAGGATTCCGAGCTTGTAGTCCTGCTGGTGTGGGGCCTTCGTCTTGCGGTCGGGAGCGCGGGCGAATCCGCGTGCTTTCAAGGCCATGTCCATCTCCGTTCGGGTGAGTTCGTTGTCCAGCTTCTGGGTCTCGCGGATTCCCGCGACGACGGCGGTTCGTCGATCATGTCGATGCCGCGTTCGGACCGCGGCCATGCGGCGCTCGCCCATGGGCGGCTCGGGGGGCCGGGGATCGCCGCGGGCCGCATAGCTCCGGTGGTCCGCGCGCCGCTTAGAACCAGCGGCGCGAAGGTGCGCGTTGATGACCCCGGCGATGCGCTCGCGCTCGCGCGTCAGGGCATCACCTCGGGCGCCGCCGCCGTGGCTCCCGCCGGACGTCAGGAGGGCGTTGACGGCCTCGTTGCGTTTCGCCGCGAATCCGGTCGGGGACGCGGGGTCGAGCTTGCGGACCGTGAGGAGCATGTGGACGTGCGGCTGCTCGCCGCGATCGGCTGCACGCGGCTCGTGGAGGGCCACGTCGGCTACGGCCCCGACCGCGAGATAGGGTTCCGCAACGTCGGCGATGAACGCGCCCCACGCGCTGCGCGGAAGGTCCCGGGGGATCGCGACTTGGAGTTCGCGGGCGGTCTGGGCATCGCGGCGGCGCTCGGCGAGTTCGACGCGCGACCAGAGCTGTTCGCGGTCGAAGACCCAGGCGGGCGCCTCGGCGGGAGCCATGACGTAGGAATCAGTTACGGCGCGCTTGCGGGAGTAGTCCCACACCTGACCGGTGCGGGCGTCCGTCAGGCGGGCGGCGGCACGGTAGGCGGCGGCCGCGACCGCGCTCTTGCCGCGCGATCGCTGGATGACCGACGCCCGGATGTGGCACAGGGCCTCGTGGTCGCGGAGCGAGGTCATGGCGCCGCTTCGCGAAGATCGAGCCTACGGAGAAGCCCCTCGCCGGCCTGCGAGGCCGGGGTGAGCCACAGGCCGGCGGTGCCGACCTTCAGTGCGATGCGATCGCCATGCGCGATCGCGCGGACCCCGAACGATGCCAAGGACTCGTCCATCGACCGGACCATGTACCCGTGCCCGAGGCGCCAGTTGTACGTCAGGAGGTAGACGGCGCTGGGCCTCGGCTCGTTGTGCATGGACGCGATGCGGTTGCCGACGAGCGAAGGCAGCCCCGCCGCCATGAGCTCGGAGTAGGTCGGCCCGGTCAGGTACGTCGCGCCGGGACGTAGGGCGAGCATCCCCTCGGCCGTCCATTCCGGCGCTGCGGGGGCGGGCGGCATGGGCGCGGACATCGCCTCGATCGGCACGAGCTTGCCCCGGAAGACGTAGTCGGCGGCGCTCGTGGGCGGTGCGGTCATGAGGACTGCGGCAGCGAGGAGGAGCGCTGCTCTCATCGGTTGCCCCCTGCACCGTAGTCCAGCGCCGCGAGCGTGGCGTAGAGCCTCGCGCAACGAACGCGGTACTCGGGGTCTACGACGGCTGCGGCCGTCTGCACGTATGTTGCGGCCTCGGCGAGGTCGTCCGCGCTCGCGGTGCCGGAGGCCAGGAGGTCCGCCTGGTACTCGCAGGCGAGCGCGTAGCGCGACCGGGCCGCGTCCTCAAGTCTCGTCAGAATGTCGTCCATGTCGTCCCTCCACGCCGGCGACGGGGAGGACCAGCCCCGCAGGGCGCGACGTTCGCAGAACGTATAATCGCGCCCTTCGGGTTCTCCCGGTTTCCCCACGCAGAGCGTCAGGCGCCGATTTGCGCGACGCAAGCCGACGCCGAACCATGGCTGTCGGGCGCTCCGCGTGGGTGCCTGCGGGCCGCACGAAACCTCGCAAAACTGGCGGTTGGCCCGCTCGGAGCGGAAGAGTTTTCCGATCCGCGCTTCGGATTCCGCCGGCGGCGATGAGTCGATCGGCACGAACGGGAGGACACCGCATGGCACTCGACCTCAACCGGCTCGCGCAGAAGAAGGCGCGCCTCGAAGCGGCCCTCGCCAGCGCGGACACCGCGCTCCGGGAAGCTCGCCGCCGCGACGACACGAGGCGCAAGGTCGTCCTCGGCGGCGCCTTGCTCGCGGCGCTGCGCGACGGCACTGCGCCGGACTGGATTCTGTCGGCGCTGGTTGGTCGGATGCAGCCGCGGGACGCGGCCTTGTTCGCCGACATGGCGAGAGGTCCCGTGCCCGAGTTCGAGGGGGCGGGACAGTGAGCCCGGCTGACCTCCTGAAGGAACCGCCCGCGACGGACGTGGGGTGGCGGATCGTCACCACCATCCTGCCGCTGTCGTCGGACACCACGGCGTTCGCGACCGTCGTCCGCTACCTCTCGGCCGGCCTGCTCGTCGTCGCCTGCGGCGTTCTCTCCTACGCCCTGCTGTCCATGGTCCTGCGCGCGGCCGAGCGCGGCGAGGCGCTGTCCGAGCGCCAGTCGGGTGCGGCGGCGATGATCCGCGTCGTCCTGGGCCTCGGGTGCCTCGTGCCGGTCGCGGGCGGCCTGTCCGTCGTCCACTACGTGCTGCGGGACGGGTTCGCGCGGCCGGGCCTCAACATGGCGAACGCGGCCGCCGCCGGCGCGGCGGAGTACGTGCTGCGCGACGGGCATCCGCTCTCGCCCGTGTCGGCGAACGGCCGGGACGTCGTGCTCGCGGTGATCGAGTCCGAGGTCTGCGCGCAGGCCTATGCCGCCGCGCGGGCGAACCAGATGATCGAGGGCGACGGGGCGGCGGTGCTGCCCCCGCCGGCCGGCATGGATGTCGTCTCGCCGGCTCGTGCAAGCTGGTTCCCGTGGGGCGAGGACCAGCCCGCGCGGGTGACGGGCTACGCGTGGTCGTGGGGTCCGGCCTGCGGGTCGCTGTCGCTGTCGACGGCGGACGCGTTCGGCGCCGGAGAGTTCGGTCACGCGCGGCGTGCGGCGGTCGCCGCGGTAATCTCGGAGGCCCGCGCGATGGCGTGGATTCCGCGGCTCGCGGAGGCGGTCAAGACGCTGTCCGAGACCCATGTCGCGGGGCCGGACGCGGAGACGGCCTACGCGCGGCTCGGCTACCTTCGAGAGGGCGTCGATGCCGCGCTGCGCGAGGCCGGCGAGCGCTACGACCGGGGCCTGTCGGCGGTGGCCGCCAAGCTCTCGAACGGCGACGACGGCGACATGCGCACGCTCGTCCTCCGGGACATCGAGGAGCGGGGCTGGTACGCGCTTGGGAGCTACTACCGGACCTTGGCGCACTCGTCGCTCGTGTCCGCCGAGGCCGTCGCCGAACGCGCGGAACGCACCAAGCCGGACCCTGCGGCGTGGGAGACGCTGGACGGGGCGGTCGGAACTGCCCTTGCGACGTTGGACGGCCAGCTACGGCGTGGAACCGCGCTCGCCGCCCTCTCGACGAGCGAGGCGCTGACGGGGGACGCGGCGCAGGGAAGCAACCTCCTGTCGGCGGTCGTGGAGTCGATCACACTGCCCGTCACCGACTACCTGACGGGGTACGACGGCGTGCGCGTCGATCCCATGGGGGACCTGATGTCGCTCGGGTCCCTGCTGCTCGTGTCTGGGCAGGCAGCCTGGGCCACGGCGCTTGTCGCCTATAGCGGCAGCGCGGTGTTCGGCGGGATCGGCGGCGGCCTGCTCGACTTCGTGATGCTGGCTGGCTGGCCGCTGATCGCGGGCGCCGTCGTCGTCGGGGCGATGCTCTGCTACCTCGTGCCGCTCGTCCCGTTCATCTACATGACGTTCGCGCTGGCCGCATGGGCGTGGGAGGTCGTGAAATCGGCGATCGCGGTTCCGATATGGGCTTTCCTACACGTGAGGCTGGACGAGCCGGAGCTCGTCGGACAGGCGCAGCGTCAGGGCTACGTCTCCCTGCTGGTCGGCGTGATGCTCCGACCGATCGTGACCGTCGGCGCCTTCGTCGCCATGCACATGATGAACGCGGTGATCCTCAACGCCTTCCTGGAAGGCTACAACGCCGCCTTCAAGTCCTCGCAGGCGGGCCAGACGATCGGGGCGGTCGGGGTGATCGTGTCCGTCGTCGTGATGCTCTACGTCCAGTGGTCCATCATCCAGTGGTCGTACCGGATGGTCACGCAGATGCCCGCCAAGGTCGCCGAGTTCATCGGCTACAGCGCCTCGTCGTGGGGCGACGACGACGCCGGGAACACGGTCGTCGCCGGGGTCACGGGCGGCGCCCGCCACGTTCCGAAGCCGGGCGGCGGAGGGTCCGGCAGGACGGGCGGCGGGTCAGAGGACGGCGGGCACGGCGCGAAGGCCGGGATGAAGCTCGGGGCGAAGGCTGCGGCGACGGCGGCCGGCGGCCCCGGAGCGGCGGCCTAGGTGCTCGAGGACGCGGCAGACATGCGAAAGGGCGCCCCATGCGGGCGCCCTTCGTCGTTCCCGGCGAACCCTGCCGGCCTTAGCCGTAGAGGGCCTTCCAGACGGCGTAGACCACGACGGGGGCGCTCAGGAGCATGACGGGCGGCAGGGCCATCAGCCCCATGACCGCCAGCGCGCGGACCCAGCGGCTGCGGATGCCTGCGGTGATCTGGATGGCTGCCTGTCCCATGGTCGTTTCCTCGATCTGCTGGCCGCCCCGGCGGCCGTTCCGGCCTCGACCAGCGGCATCCCGGCCGGGGGTAGCTGCCTCGCCGACGTGTCGGCGACGCTCGCGCTTGGGCATCGGCGCCCGCGACCGAGGATGCCGTAGAGGCGTTACGGAACGGCGTCCAGGCGGCTTAGGATTCGATCGGATCGGGCTTGCTGACAGCAGGCAACGCGGCCCTGCGCTCGCGCTGGGATAGGGTCTGGGCCTCCGCGGTGTAGTGCCACGCGGCGATCCCGCCGACCATCCACCAGCCAGACTCCATCGCGTCATTCATGCTGCCCGTCCAGAACAGGAGGCCGCCGTAGGCGAGCGCGACGGTCCCGCCGAGGTAGCCCGCGGCGAGGACGAGGCGCCGCGTCCAGGGGCGGCGGTGGAGGGCGTTGGTCAGGACGATCGGCAGCATGGGGGGCCTCCTTGGTGGTCGAGAGACCAGCGTGCGGCGCGGCCGTTCGGGCGTCCAGGTCAGACTTCGTCGGCGAGGATTCCCGCCAGTCTCCATGCGACGGTGATGGCCTCGTGGCAACGCCGCCCGAGCGCGAGGTCGTCGTCCGAGGCTCCGGCCTCGTCGCGCAGCTTGAGATACGCGTCCTCGGCTTCGCGCATCTCCTGCCAGAGCGATTTCCGCAGATCGGAGTACGTGGTCATGAGCATCCTCCTGCGGCGAGCGCCGGATCGCGATGGACGAGCATCCAGGCATCGCGCGCGGCCCGCGCCATCGCGGCGCCGATCGTGTCCTCGATCGCGTCGGCCAGAGGCGGCATGTCGCCGCCCGGAACGACGGCCAGACCCTTCTCCACCGTCGCCCGCCAGCCGCTCGTCGTTGGTGCAACGGTGAGGAGCAGCCTCGGCCGCTCGCGGCCGGAGCCGTCGTCGTCCGCGTCGGCCTCGCGCGGGTCGGCGGCACCGACCATCGCGGCGCTCCACTCGCCGCCGGTCTCGTGCGTCCAGTGCGTGAGACGGAGGTCGGTGCGCACCGCGACGCCGAGGGCGACGGCGGCTGCCGCGGCATGGACGGGCGCCTGGCCGTAGCGGATGGCCAGCGCTTGGCGGATGACGGCGTCGAGTTGGTCGTCAGTCATCACATCACCCCTTCGAGAAGCGGCGTCCCGACCGGGGTCGTCTCCGCCTGGCCGCTGTGGAGCGACCAGCCCCGGCGGAGGTGCGTGGCGAGGGCCGCCCTCGCAGCCATCGGGGCGCCGGCGGACGCGAGATCCGCCAGTCGCTCGTACCCGGTCTCGGCCAGCCGGGCGGTCTCGTGGTCGGGCAGCGGCACGGTTCCGGCTTCGGCGCAGGCGCGCTCGTAGCCGGGGCGGTCGATGTACCTGAGGAGGTCTGCCGGCTTCGTCATCGTGCCGCCTCCTGCTCGCCCTGCTCCCACATGTCGGCGGCGAGGTCGCGCGGCTCCCAGAGGTAGCGACGGTAGAGGTCCATCTTCGCCGCGATGTCGTCGGCCCGGCTGACGACCGACACCGTGCCCGGCTGCCCGGCGGGCGGGTAGAACATCGCGACCGCCTCGCCGTCGTCCACGCACAGGTGGACGGTCCAGCCGCGCGGCACGCCGGCGACGTGCTCGACGGCGATGCCGGTCATCGTGTGGGGGTACGCGTCCGACCAGTAGCGCGCGTCCCGGGAGCGCAGGTTCACGCGCATCCAGTCGGACAGGCTGTCCCACTTGTCGGCATAGGGCGGCCGCTCGCCCTCGCCCGAGGGCGTCAAATCTCTCTCGATGTCCATAAGGGTCTCTCCGGGGAACCGCTCCCCACCAAGCCGCCGCGGTCGTCGCGGCGGCTTGGTGGGGAGCGGCGGGCCGTAGCCCGCCGGCGCCTAGCGCGCCTCCAAGGCCGCCTCGATCACCTCGTGGAAGATGCCGGCGAGCACAAACTCGTTCAGCCGCTTCCCGGCACCTGGTGCTTCGTCCCCGACCTCCTCGAACATGAGGGCGTACAGCCGTTCGACATGTTCCGATGCCATCGACCCTACCGCGGCCTCGACGGCCTCTCTGTCGCGCTGGGCCACCAGGACGTTCACGCGCGCCTGGAAGGTGTCCTCGTAGAGCGCCGCATCTGCGGGGGTCAGTTCCGAGAGGAAGCCCGCCTCGGCCAAGGCCGCGCGGAGTTCGGGCTGGTACGTCTCGTCCTCACAGTACGCGGCGTTGGAGGGGTCGAAGCCCTCTTCGTCGTAGCAAGCCGAAACCCATTCCTCGGCATCGCGCCCGGCCATTTCCGAGGCGGTCGTGTCGAGCCACTCCTCGCGCCAAGCTGCGTTCACGTAGCCAAGGTCGACGTCGGCGATAGCCGCTTCCAATGCCTGTCGGGCCTCCTCCCGCGACACGCCGAAGCGGGCCGCGAGCTTGTCGGCTTCGTCGGATGCATCACCGTCGAACTCGAACTGGACGAACTCCTCGACCGACGAGAAGCGGTCGTTGACGTAGGTTCGTCCGTTGGCATGCACGTCATCGTGCGCGGACAACGCGTATGCTGCCGCTACCTTCTCGATCGTCTTTTCCATGGGTCTCTCCGGGGAACCGCTCCCCACCAAGCCGCCGGGCCGATGACCGGCGGCTTGGTGGAAGGCGGCGGGCTGTGGCCCGCCGGGGTCGTCGTCAGGCGGCGGCTTCGGCAGCGGATCGCTGGCGGTAGGTCCCGACCTCAATGCCGAAGCGCGCTACGAGGTCATGGTCATGAGCCTCGTAGGTGCCCTCGGGCATCCGCACGGCCACGAAATCACCCTCCTGGCGCTGGCGGTCGGGCACCCGTTCGACGGTGACTGGCTCCCCTCCGATCTCCGAGAGCTGGCGCGCGGCATCGGCGATCGCGTCCTCGTCGTCGAATTGGTCCGACTGGACGTGCACCGTGCCGCCGAGCGTCAGGAGCAGGACAGGAGCGAACTCGCTGTGCAGTTCCGCGACATGCGCCGCGTCGATCTCCTCGTCGGTGATCTCGGCGGAGACGCGGTAGAATTCGCGGATGGTGGGCGCGTCGTTGCGGGCGTTGATGGCCCCGGACGCGATGCCGTCCCGGATGGCCTGCCTTAGGTCGTGGACCTGGGTGATGGTGGTCTGCTGCTCGTCCATGCTGCCTCTTGTCGGGGTGCGAGTGGTGCCGTCTTGGCCGTCCCTCTCCGGGCCGTCGCAATGCGCGGCGGCCGGGAGAAGGGCGGGCATGGTGCCCGCCCGGATCGTCAGGCGCCCTCGACCGCGAAGAACCGCTCCACCGTCTCGGCGTCGGCATGCTGCTCCGCGAACTCACGGGCCCCCTCGACGGTGATGGGGATCAGGCCTTCGCCGCCCTGTAGGCCGCCACTCACCCGCTCGGCCCATCGGGACCGCGCGCCACCTTCCCCAGCGAGGAAGAAGCGGCCTCCGGACGTGCGGTAGAGCGTGGTGTCCTCGTACTCGAAGTCGCGGGGGTAGCCGCGTTCGTAGCGGCAGACTGCCTCGGCCTTGGTCGTGTCGTAGCGCAGTCCGCCGACGACCTTCTTGATGCCCATAGTGTGCCTCCTTGTGGCTGGTTCGAGGGTTCTGGCCGTCCCTCTCCGAGCCGTCGCGCTGCGCGGCAGCCGGGAGAGGGGCGGGCTGGGTGCCCGCCCAGATCGTCAGGCGTTCTCGATCTCGGCAGCGTTCTCCCGGACCTCCCGCAGGAAGGCGCGGACGTTGCCCACAAGCATGACCTCCTGCGCGATGGCATTGGCCCTGAGCGTGGCCTCGATCCGGGCGAGGTCATCATCGGTCGTGTCCGGCGCGATGCCGAGGTCGCTCACCGTATCTCCGACGTAGTAGTGGAAGTGCTCGATGCTGGCGGCGCCGTCCTCGCCGAACCCACGCCTTCCCGCTTCGGTCCTGATGTTCTCCAGGAGTTCCAAGGCCTCCTTGGTGAAGGCGCCGTCCTCCGCACCGTCGAGGATCGTCCCAAGATCGGGCACGAGGCGGCGGAGGAGCGCAACCAAGGCATCGCGGCGAATGCCGCCGTAGAGCGGAATAAGCGCCTTCGCGAACCCGCCCTGTGCAGGGCTGTAGGGGTCCGTGATGTCCGGCAGGAGTTCGAGCCCCCCGGAAGGGAAGAGGCCGATAGCCGCGGTGCGCGGCTCATCGGAATTCGAGGTGTGAAGCGGCGCGCCCCAGGCTGGGCCGCTCCGTTCGAGGTGCTCGACCGTGATCTCGATGATCGACTGCATGTCAGCGATCTCCGTGGTTTGACGCGAACGCCGCCAGCGCCTCAGCCTTAGTTTCGCCGAACGGCATGTCGTCGGCCGGCCTCTTGGGGATCGGCGAAAGGCAGGTTCTCGAGTAGCGCCTGCGAGCTGCGCTCGAATTCGTCGGCGCATTCAATGATCGTCCAGGCGAGGGACTGCTCGAGGTCGGAAGCCCCGAGAACGAACAGAAAGCTGGTCCTTCTGGCGTCGGGCATCATGACGGAGGTGAGCCAGGGCAGCCCCCTGGGGGCTTCAGTCGGAACGGAGCCGAGCGCCGGCTCGGCCAAGGCCTGGGTGACCAGCCACATCCCGGGGGCGGCCTCCTCGCTCCAGGCGACACAGCAGGAGGAAATCCAAACATCCTCCCTCCAGATCTCGAAGGCCGCGCCTCCGGGCTCGCAGCAAGGGACCATGCGGACGTCCCATCCGAGGACCGGTCCGCCTCCGTCAAGGACGACCGGCTTCAGCTTCTCGACGACGTGATCCTCCACGTCGGTCCGCTCCATCCGCAGCGTCTCTCCGGTCACGAGCGTCAGGAACTCGAGCGAAATCGTTCGGGGCGACGTAGTGTCGCCCGCGTTATGAATGGCCATTGATGTGTCCTGTGTTGGAAGGCTTTGCCCTTCTCCCGACGGTCGCGCTGCGCGGCGGTCGGAAGAAGGGCGGGCACAATGCCCGCCCGTGGTCAGGCTGCCCGGCGTCGGGACGCGACCCACCGCCAGAGGTCCGACGCAACGCGCTCAGGCTCAGTCAGGTACTGCTCGTAGTTGAGCGACTTCAGCAGTCTTTTCGACTCGCACTGAACGGCATCTTCGAACGATCCGTCGACGTGTCGAAAGTAAGCGCCCACGTTACCGTTGTCGGCCCAGAGGTAGGTCGTCCAGCCCAACGGCACGCCCGGCACGTTCTCGAGCTGCACCCCGGTCCGGGCGTGCTCGAAACCTTCCAGCCACAGCATCGGCTGCTCTGCAAGGACGACGACGCGCTGGTGGTCGTCGAGCAGGTCCCAGGCGTCCTCTTTGGATTCCAAGCCGTACTCGGACAGCGCGTCGTAGGCGCCCGTAGCCAGGAGCACGCACACGGTCCTCGCGTCGGGTTTCGTGAAGTCTGCTTCCATCAATGCCTCCTATGATGGTTGTCGAAGGGACGGTAGCTGCCCCTCATCCGACCGCTCCCATGAGTGGAGGAGTCGGAGGAGCGGCAGCCTCAAGCCGCGCCGCAGCGTCCGTCCATCGCTGCCAGGGCCTGCGCGAGGACCGCCCCAACCTCGACGCCCAGACGATCAGCTTCAGCGGTGAGACGATCTGCGGGCTCGGCCGGAAGCCGGAGAAGTCGGGTGGTGGAATGCCGACGGCGGTAGCGGCGGGAGCGCTCCGCATCCGTCATCGCCCGCTCCCCGATCGGCATGGCCCCGCAGCGGCGGGCAGGGGGAAGGTTGTCGGTCTCGTTCATCGTTTGTCGCTCCGTCATGTGTCTCTCCACAAAACGTGGCGTGGATCGAAACGGGCGTCAACCGGGTAAGCGATCGAAAATGAAGAAGATCGAGCATGAAACTTCCCGCAGACAAACACCCCTAGTGTCTGCGGGAAGTTTCCTCGATCCGTAACGAACTTATCCGTTGGCGCGGAATTGTTGACAGTACGCCCAGTGCGTCGAACTGAACTTGAATCCTTGCCGTAGTCGAAGCGACGCAATCCAGAACAACTAGATTTTAACCTAGGACTTGCGGTGGATCGGCGTAACGGACAGATAATGTACGTATCGAAGGATTCGATAGCGTTGCACTGGTGCCGACGGCGGCGCTGAGCGCGAGTGGACGTGGTTGCGCCTCGTCGCCTTGCCCTTCCACCACTCTCCGAGTGGGACGCCAGTCGATGGCCCAGCGCAGACGACACAACGGCGAGGCAGCCCAGGCGGTTGAGAGGGAAATGCTTTCGACGGGAAGAGTGTGATCCGGTACCGAGAACCATCCCTGCTTTTTTACTATAGACCATACTCCCCACCCCTCAGGCCGCAGGCTCACCGGAAGGCCAGTTCGCCCGGACGGTCTTGCGGTCCTTGCCGACGCAGCGCGCGATACCTGAGACGGTGACCGGCTCCCCAGCGGCGCGGGCCGCGTCGATCGCCTCGCGGATCGCGTCGGCCGAACGGCTGCGGCGCGTAGCATGGGTGTGGCGGGCACCCACCGCCTGTCGTGCGGACGTGCCGTTGAGCTGCGCCACCGCCTCGGCGCAAGCGCCGACGTCGCGAGCTGCCCGGAGCGAGCATTTCGAGGGGTCCCAGTGGTCGGCTGCGTAGGTCGTCACCCGGTAGAGAATCGCCTGAGCCTGCTTCGGATTCCCGGCGCTGGCACTCGCCCCTCCGACGAACTCGCGGAACAGCCGCTCGGCGATGGCATCGCGGTCCTTCATCAGGATTGCGCGCACGTAGTCGGCATCGCCGGCACGGTGCCACGTTCTCAACGCCTCGAAGGCGAGCGCCTGAATATCCGTGAAAAGCGCGTTGGACGCCTTCTTCGTCATGCCGGAGAGGCCGGCCGCAGCCTCCTTGGCGAGGTCGCGTCGACGTCGGGACGTGTCCACCCATTCCGCCCACTCTCCGAGGGTCGGGAACACGGTCTCGTTCCAAACCCGGATGTCCCAGAACGGGCTCAAGGGGTTCTTGATCTTGGTCGGGTTCGACAGGCCGCCGGGGTCGGCGCCGAGCGGGAGGAAGGCGCGCGTGATCCCGGCGAGCACGCCGCGCCATAGGTCCATGATGTCCCGGCGGCAACGCGGATCGTCCGAGAACCAGACGCCGGCTCCGTAGGGCAGAAAGAACAGGACGTGCGGGCGCCTTACGCGACCCTTATCGTCCTCGCGGCCGACGACGACGGACGGCAAGCACGGCAGCGCCAGTTCCTCGACCGCGAGGTAGAGGTCGCCCCACGATTCGAAGATGCGGTCGAGGTCGATCCGCAGGACCGCGCGGACGGTGCCGTTGACGTGAACGTATGGCTCGTCCAGCCCGAGGAGCTTGGAGTCGGTGGACCAGACCGCGCCCTTGTCGCGCCCAACCTGCATCCTGCTCGTCCGCGGGATCGCGTGAACGAGCCGGCGCAGGACGTGGTGCCGGGCGGATCGCAAGCCCTGTTCGATGAAGGCGTCGCGGTACTCGCCCGCGACCTCTCCGCCGAAGTGCTGGAAGCCGATCGCAAGCCGCCGATGGATCAGGTCGCGGCGGCTGGCAGCAGCGGCTACGAAGAGTTCCGCTCCGGGCTTCAGGGGGCCGCGAGACGGCTGCTTGCAGTCCGCTACGACGGCGCGGACCCAGGCTTCCTCTTCCCAGCGCGTCTCGAACTCGCGGACGGACGCGGGTAGCGAGGCGGACCCAAATTGTTGACACGCGATTTGGACAGAGTGGGGCGTCGGGGAGGCTGGGGTATGTCCCAGCCCGCAAGTCAAACGTGTGCCGCCAATAGATTGACGGCATCCAGCATGGACGCCATGATTCTCTCGCCTCTATGGACCCCCGCCGAGCGCCTGGCAGCGCGATGACGCGGGGGTATCCATTTCAGGCTGTCGCCGGTGCTCGCGGGCGTCAAGCGCGGATGTGGTGGCGGCCGTCACGCCGATCCCGCCCGCGACGGGGTCGCGACAATGCG
This sequence comes from Aureimonas phyllosphaerae, assembly GCF_047943035.1. Classification (NCBI taxonomy): domain Bacteria; kingdom Pseudomonadati; phylum Pseudomonadota; class Alphaproteobacteria; order Hyphomicrobiales; family Aurantimonadaceae; genus Aureimonas; species Aureimonas phyllosphaerae. The sequence goes on from NZ_CP181348.1 coordinate 1,552,690, forward strand.
AACGATCCGGGCAACTCGCGGTAGGGGGCACCGTGCGAAGGTGGCGGCTCCACCAGACAGGAGCCTCCATGCGCCACGCCGCCCGCGTATCCCTCTTCGCTATTCTCGCGCTGTCGTCCACCGCCGCCGTCGCCGGCCCCGACCTCGATCGCGCTACGAAGGTAGGGGCTGCGCGCGGCGTCGAGCGCTTCGGGGCTATCTATCGCGAGGGCGGGATCAGCGCGGCCGCGGATGCCGTCCGGACCTGCTACCGGTCGCCCAAGGCCAAGGGCGGGGCCGGAGGGCTGGCCGAGTGCGCGGCGCTCGACGTCGCGGCATCGGTCGCCGACCTTCAAGCCAGGATGAGCCTAGGTGTTCCCCCGTACCCCTTCTTCGCGGGCGCCGCGATGGAGAGCCGGGTCTCCGCGGGGCTCAAAGCCGCCAAGCTGCCGAAGTCGGCCCGCGCAAGCCTAGACCGTGCCATCCTGGCGGCGATGGAGGGGCCGGAGGCGGGGTCGGCGGACGACGGCTACATGGACGAGTGAACCGCCCCGACCGGGCGCCCGTGCGGAAGACGTAACGAATTTCTTCGTGACGAGCTTGGGTGGAAAGGCGACGGTCCGCTTCGTGTGACCTTGGCAAAGAAAGCGGACGCGTAGGACGCGGTTGTTGTTGTGGAATGGCACCCACTGAATGAGGGATCGCGTTTTAGTCAGGCAGCTCGGGGGCCGAGATCGGCGCCGGCTTTTCGTAAGTCCTGCTCGGCAACGCCGATGCTTTGGAAGAAGCGCAGAAGCAGCACCGGATCGAACTGGCCGTGCCAGCGCGACATGCGGGCCAGCGCCGTCTTGGTCGACCAAGGGTCCTTGTAAGGGCGTATCGAAGTCACGGCGTCGTAGACGTCGCAGATCGATAGAATGCGCAGCGGCAGCGAGATGGCAGCGCCCGCTAGGCCGGACGGATAGCCGCGACCGTCGATACGCTCATGGTGATGCAAGCACAGATCGCGCACTAAGTCGGGCAGGTCCCGCTCGTCCTGGAGGAGGTCGTAGCTCGCCTGCGGATGGGTTTGCATGAGCGCCATCTCTTCGCCCGTCAGCTTACCCGGCTTGCCCAGGAGCTCGGACGGGATCGTGATCTTGCCGATGTCGTGGAGAAGAGCCGCGATGCTGAGGTTCTGGATGGTCTGTGCGTCGAGGCTGAGGAACCGAGCAAAGTGCGTGACCAGCGCGCAGACCGCGACGGAGTGGCGGTAGCTATACTCGTCCTTCGACTTCAGCCGCGTCATGGTCAGAAGCGCGCGCGGGCGCTCGCGCACCGCCGTCTCGATGTCGGCGACGACCTCGTGCACAACGGCTGTGTCGAGCCCGTCGCCTGCCCCCACCGTCTCGAACAGCGTGCGCAGTTTGCGCGTGGTCCGGTGCAGCATGGCGGCCGCGCGGCGCAGCTCGCGCTCCTCCGACGTCGGGAGGCGGGATGTGGGGGCGGCCCGCTGTGCGGCGACGCGCCGGCTCCCGCCAAGTGCGAGCGCCGATGAGGCCTTCAAGGGACCGACCCCCTTCGACAGATCGATCACGAGGCTCGTGATGGCACTCTGTCGCAGACGAACAAGGTCCCTTGGCTGCGCCAGCTTGAAGCTGCGCGTCCAGAACGGACTATCGAGCCAGTTGCCGTCGACGCGGTGGACGAACATGCCCACCCGAGCCTGTTGTATCGTAATCCGCAGCAGCATGGGTCCGGCTGCGCCTCAAAGGGACTTCGCGAGGAGTCGGCGCATGGCGTCCGCAGGACGCGGCTCGGCTGACAGGAAGGCCACGAGTTTGGCGTTGCGATCAAGACGAAGCGTGAGGATGTCGCGGATCGCATCGTCATCGTCCGCTTGGCTGTCGCCGTTTCGGCCAAGACCCAGCGTGCGTTCCAGGCGCGCAATTTCCGCGACGCTCGCGTGCCCGATGCGTTCCAAGTCACTGCGCGTCTTGGCGTCAATCAGGACATGATCGACAGGCCAGCCATCGCGCCCGCTTGTCAGGTCCTCGCCGACGACCTGGCCCTCGACAACGACGCGCACCCCCATCTCGCGCAAAGTGGCGAGGTCCGCGCGGATGCGGTCTAGGTCGAGGCGCCCGAAGCCCTTGGCGATCTGTAGCTCGAGCCGTGAGGCCGGAAGGCCCGTCTCACGTAGGGCCAGAGCGACGGAGCCCGGAAGGTCGCCGCTCAGCATCTGCACCGAGGAGACGGGAACCGATACGGTGACGAGCGGCCAGGAGGCGGCTGCCTTGGTGGCCGCGCGCAACGCCCAGTCGCCGAGCGGCACCACGAGACCGCTCGACTCCGCCAGCAGCATGAAGGCGGGCGCCGTCATGCGTCCGCGCTCGGGATGGTTCCACTCGATCTGAGCCTCGACCGCTTCCAGCACACGGTCCTCGGCGGTGAAGCGGGGACGGAAGAAGAGCTCGAACTGCTCAGCCTTGATGCCGAACTGCATCTCATGGGCTAGGTGGCGGCTTGCCACCGTTTCCTCAGACGAGACGGCGTCCGAGAAGAACGTGTGGGTGCCGCGATGGCTGCCCTTGGAACGATAGAGCGCGACGTCGGCGTGGCGCAGCAGTTCCTCGGCGTCCACCGAGTCCACCGGCGCCTGTGCGATGCCAATCGACAGACCAACGGTCAGGCTCGTTTTCTCGTGACGGATCGGATCGCTGACCGCCGCGATGAGCCGACCAGCCAACTCGGCTGCGGCCTCACGCGACAGGTTCGGCGCCACCACGACGAACTCGTCACCTCCGACCCGGGCTGCCATCTGATCGACCGACAACGTGAGCTTGAGACGCGCCGCAATCTCGCGCAGCACGTGGTCGCCGACATGGTGTCCGAAAGTGTCGTTGATCGGCTTGAAGTGGTCGAGATCGAGATAAAGGACTGAGAGCGTTCCGTCCGGCTCGGCCAGAGCCTCGTCCATGAAGCGCGACAGGCCGAGGCGGTTCGGTAGCCCTGTCAGGCGGTCCTGCACCACCTCGCGCTGAGCCCGGGTCAGGTTTTCGGCGAGCTGCACATCGGCGGTGATGTCGGTCGCGATCTTCACGACCTTGAAGGGCTGACCGTTCAGGTCGAGGATCGGGTTGTAGCTCGCCTGGATCCAGACCTCGCGACCGTCCTTGGCGGTGCGGCGGAACTTCGACGACAAGAACTGACCCTGGCGAAGGTCCTCCCAGAATTGACGGTACTGGTCGCTCTCGGCCATGCTGGGATCGACGAACATGCGGTGGTGACGACCCACGACCTCGTTATGCGTGTAGCCCATGGCCTCGAGGAAGTTTGCATTGGCGTCCGTGATCGTGCCGTCCATCGTGAACGATACGACGCATTGCGACTTGGCGATCGCTGCGATCTGACCCTCGTGGTCCGACTGGCGCAACTTCTCGGCCGTCACGTCGCTCGCGGTCTTGACGATCTTGAAGACGCGCCCGTTCATGTCGAAGATCGGGTTGTAGCTCGCCTGGAGCCACACCTCGCGCCCGTCGCGGCAAAGACGCTTGAACTCGCCGCTTCTGTGGTTGCCGGCGGCCAAGTCCGTCCAGAAAGCGGCGTAGTCCGCACTCTCACGCTCGGCGGCTGAGACGAACATGCGGTGATGCCGGCCGCGCACTTCCGACAGACGGTAGCCGGTGAGCTGGAGGAAGTTGTCGTTGGCGTCGAGGATCGTGCCGTCGAGGGCGAAGGACACAACGGCCTGCGACTTATGGATCGCCGCGATCTGACCCTGGTGGTCGGCCTGGCGCAGCTTTTCGCGGGTGATGGCGGTGGCATATTTCACCACCTTGAACGGCACCCCGTCCTGGTCGAACACCGGGTTGTAGGTCGCTTGCAGCCAGAGTTCCGAACCGTCCTTGGCGCGACGCTTGAACTCGCCGCCGCGATGGTGCCCCTCGCACAGGTCGCTCCAGAAGACCTCGTAGTCGAGCGAATGGGCGTAGGAGGGATCGACGAACATGCGGTGATGGCGCCCCTCGATCTCCTCCATCCGGTAGCCGGTTGCGCGAAGGAAGTGGTCATTGGCGTCCGTGATCGTGCCGTCCATAGCGAAGCTGACCACGCATTGCGACTTGTGGATCGCGGCGATCTGCCCTTCGTGATCGGCCTGGCGCAGCTTCTCAGCCGTGACGTCGGTCGCGTACTTCACCACCTTGAAGGGGCGCCCGTTGACGTCGAGGATCGGGTTGTACGTGGCGCGCAGCCAAACCGGACGTCCGTCCTTGGCAAGGCGACGATACTCGCCCTCGCCGTGGTGACCGGCGGCCAGCCGCTTCCAGAACGCGGCGTATTCCTCGCTCGCGGCCTCGGCGGGGTCCACAAATAGGCGGTGATGGCGGCCTTGGATTTCCGTGAGATCGTAGCCGGTGGCTTGGAGAAACAGCGCGTTGGCATCCAAGATCGTGCCGTCCATGGCGAAGTGGATGACGGCCTGTGAGGTGTTGATGGCAGCGATCTGGCCGCCTTCGTCGGCCGAGCGCTGCCGCTTGGCGGTGATGTCGCGCAGGAACACGACGATCTCCTGGAGTGCGCCATTCCCATCGTGGATGGGCACGAAGCTGGCTTCGGCCCAGAAGGGCGTGCCGTCGCGGCGCACGCGGCGCACCTCGCCCGTGTAGGGCTCGCCACGCTCGATCGCACGCGTCACGGCGTCCTCGCCTCCACAGCCGTCCACGGCCCCATCCGTTGTCGCTTCAGGCAGGAGAATGGTGCGGCTGCGTCCCGCCAGGTCCCAGGCGCGATAATCGAAGAGTTCCAGAAACGGGGCATTGGTGCGCAGGATCGTCCCGTCTGGCGCGATTGCCACGCGTGCGACAAGCTTATCGAGCGCCTTCATGTCGGCGGGCATCAGGCGCGTCTCGGTGATCTCTTGCAGCACGGTCGTATCCTCGGTCTCATACAAGCGTGAGTCGCGTGAGCCGATCTTTGGCATAGGGGTTCATAACGATCGGTAGATCGCGTTCCAATGATTCCGACTGCTGGTAAAGGAACGGCAAATAAGCCTTGTCAGACTTTTGGTCTATGCGATCAGAGCGTATACCGCTGCTTGAGAATTGCAGCCTCGGAGGACGCACGACGAGACTCCGTCGTCTCGAATGGGACGATGGAGGATGGACCGCCTTAGCATCCCCGTTTCCGCAACGCCGATCGCCTTTGAAGGTGGAAAGGTGACTGTCCGCTCTGGAGCAGTTACGCGTTAGAGCTGACATCCGTCGACGCGTTCGAGGGTGCGCAGGCTGCTTCCTTGACGAGGAGTCTGACGGAGGCAAAGGCAACAACCGCCCCGCAGCCGAGGAGCGCCGTGACCAGCAGGCCGCCGCCGACGCCCATCCAGTCCGTCGCGAGAGCGAAGGCGAACGGCGCCGCTGACCCGACGATCAGCCGTATGGACGTGACCCGCCCCTGCAACGCGCCGTACCCCTCTGGCCCGAAGAGCGCGAGCGGCAGGGTGCCTCCGACGATGCTGTAGAGGCCGTTCCCGAGGCCGAACAGGGCGGCGAAGACGGCAGCCCCGACGGGCGATGGCGCAGTGGCCGCGAGGAGGACCAGCGAGGCAGGCAGAAGGGCTGCGGAGATCACCGCGAGCGCCAGCGGTGACAGGTCCCGCCCGAACACCATGAGGGTGAAGCGGCCCGCGACCTGCGCCGGCCCGAACACGGCGCTGACCATGACGCCCGCGAGGCCCAGCCCAAGCGCGGACAGGATCGGCAGCATGTGGACCAGAACGGACGAGACCACGAGGCTCTGGAAGGCGAAGGCGACCCCCATCAGGAGGAAGGCCCGGGACCGGAGATGCGGCGGCACGAGGCCCCATGCCGGGGCGACGGGGGCAACAGGTTCAATTCCGGCCACCAGGAGCTCCGAGGCCTTCGGCCGACGGGCCAGCCACAGGTGGATGGGGAGGCAGACCGCGAGGTTCATGGCCGCGAAGACGAGATAGACCTCCCGCCACGACATCGTCCCGTGAAGCCATGTCGTCAGGGGCCAGAACAGGGTCGAGGCGAACCCGGCGATCAGGGTGAGGGTAAGGATGCTCCGCTGCGCCGTCTCCGGGTGACGCTGGACCAGCAGCGGGAACGCCGCCCCGTATTGGACGAAGGTGGACGCGACCTCGATGGCGACGAGGGCGAGGACGAAGGCGGGGGCAGCGGGAGCAAGGGCAGCGGCGACCAGCGCAACGGCGGCCGCGACGGAGCCCGCGGCCATGACGCGACCGGCGCCGAAGTGGTCGAGCCAGCGCCCCGTCCAAGGGGCGACCAGCCCGCCCGCGAGCAGCGCGACCGAGAGAGCGCCGAACACCCATTCGGTCGGCCACCCGATGTCTTGCGCCATCGCGGGGGCGAGGATGCCGAAGCTGTAGTAGAGGGTCCCGTAGCCGACGATCTGGCTGACCCCGAGGGCGGCGATATCCGCCCAAGGGCCTCGCGGGCTGCTCACCGCGACGAGACGAGCGGCAGCCACACCCAGAGGGCGGCGAGCGTCGCCAAGAGCACGGGCGGGGTCAGGACAAGACCGACTTTCATATACTGGCCCCAGGTGATCCGCTGCCCCTTGCCCGCGAGGACGTGGAGCCACAGGAGGGTCGCGAGCGAGCCGATCGGCGTGAACTTCGGTCCGAGGTCGTTGCCGACGACGTTGGCGTAGACCATGAGCTCGCGGGTGAGGGGCGCCACGTCGGCCCGGTCGATGGCAAGCGCCCCGACGAGCGTGGCGGGCATGTTGTTCATGACGGAGGCGAGCACCGCCACTACGAACCCCGTGCCGACGGTGGCAACGAGCGTGCCCCGATCGGCGAGCCAGCGCAGGACGTTTGCGGCGATGTCAGTCAGGCCGGCGTTCCCGAGGCCGTAGACAACGAGGTACATGCCGATCGAGAACAGGACGATCTGCCACGGCGCCTCGCGCAGGACGTTCGGCAGGTCGACCACCGCACCGTGCCCACTGGTGAACCACCGTCCCGCGACCGCCATGAGGACGAGAGCGGCGGCACCTGTGACGAAGGCTATTGGCACGCCGAGCGGCCCCGTCACGAAGTAGGCGACGAGCAGGAGCCCAAGAAGCGGGAACGCGGTCCGGAACACGGCCGGGTCGCGGATTGCGCTGCGGGGGGCCTCAAGCTGGCGCACATCGTAGGTCGCCGGGATGTCCTTCCGGAAATAGGCCCACAGGACGAGGAGCGTCGCGGCCAGCGAGACGAGGTTCACTGGCACCATGACCGCGGCGTAGCGGCCGAAGGACACGTCGAAGAAGTTCGCGGTGACGATGTTCACGAGGTTCGACACCACGAGCGGCAGGCTGGTCGTGTCGGCGACGAACCCGCAGGCGACGACGAAGGCGAGCGCCCCCGCTGGCGGGACGTCGAGGCGCAGGAGGATGGCGAGCACGATCGGGGTGAGGAGCAGCGCGGCCCCGTCATTGGCGAAGATGGCGGCGATCGCCGCGCCCAGCACGACGACGAGTGGGAACAGCCGCCGTCCGTTGCCTCCGCCCCAGCGGGCGACGTGCAGAGCCGCCCAGGCGAAGAACCCGGCCTCGTCGAGGACAAGCGAGATGACGATCAGCGCGACGAAGGTGAATGTCGCGTCCCAAACGATCTCCCAGACCGTCCCGACATCACCCCAGCCGACGACGCCCGTCACCAGCGCGACGGCGGCGCCGGCGAGCGCCGACCATCCGATGCCAAGGCCCCGGGGCTGCCAGATGACGAGGACAAGCGTGGCGACGAAGATCGCGAGTGCGAGCATGGGCGGTCCGAGGACAAGAGGATCAGAGGGTGCGCTGGTTCACGCGCGCCGAGAGTTGCTCGGCGCTCTCGACGCGCTCGGAATAGCGGTTCGTCAGGTAGTCGGAGCGGCCGCGCACGAGATGGGTGAACTTCACCAACTCCTCGCAGACATCGACGACGCGGCTGAGATAAGCCGACGGCTTCATGCGCCCCGCCTCGTCGAACTCAAGGAACGCCTTCGGGACCGACGACTGGTTCGGGATCGTCACCATGCGCATCCAGCGGCCGAGAATGCGCATCTGGTTCACGGCGTTGAAGGACTGCGAGCCACCCGACACCTCCATGACGGCCAGCGTCTTGCCCTGCGTCGGGCGCTTGGCGCCGAGGGCGAGGGGTATCCAGTCGATCTGCGCCTTCATGATCCCAGTCATCGCGCCGTGGCGCTCCGGGCTGACCCAGACCATGCCTTCCGACCAGTCGGCGAGGTCGCGGAGTTCCTTGACCTTCGGGTGGTCGGGCTCCGCCCCGTCCGGCAGCGGCAGGCCGCGGGGATCGAAGGTGCGCACCTCGCAGCCGAACCACCGTAGGAGGCGACCGGCCTCCTCGGACAGGAGGCGGGAGTAGGACCGCTCGCGGATCGAGCCATAGAGGACAAGGATGCGCGGCGAGTGCGTCGGGACGCCGGGGCCGGCGAGCGCGTCCCCGTCGATCGGTCGAAGCTGGTCGAGATTGACGGAGGGCAGGTCGAGAGCGGCGGGTTCCGTCATCGTCCAGTCTCCTTTTGCCACAAAACGGCCGAGGCCGCACAGAGGCCCGTGGCCTGCCGTGTCGCCAGCACCGCGGCGGGTGCCTCCGTCCGTTCGATGCGGCGGAAGCCGAGCGCTGCGAGGAAGGTCCGCTCTCCGTTTGTGAAGGCGAACGCGTCGGCCGCGCCCCGCTGCCTGGCCCGTCCCATGAGATTGGCGGTAATGGATCGACCAATGCCGTGCCCGCGATGCTCGGGAGCGACGGCGATGGATCGCAGGAGGACGGCGGCCCCAAGGGGTTCGAAGCCGCCGATCCCGACGAACTCGCGGCCCTCGTTGGCGTAGCGCAGGAACACCCGGCCGGGCTCCGCCACGTCCTCGGTCGGTAGCCCCGCCGCAGACAGGAGGCCGACGAGACCGGCCGGATCGTCAACGGCGGTCGCGTCAAGCCTCGGCATCATGCCCGATAGCCTCCAACGGTTTCCCCGTCCTCCTTGGTGAAGGTGGCGACGGGGTTGTCGAGAAGCGGCAGCACCCTCTCCGACGGGCGGCAGAGCGCGGCGCCCCTGTCCGTCACGACGATCGGGCGGTTGATCAGGATCGGGTGCGCCATCATGGCGTCGAGGAGGGCGTCGTCGGCCAGCGTCTGGTCCCCAAGGCCGAGTTCGGCGTAGGGGGTGCCCTTCTCCCGAAGAATGTCCCGCGGCTTCAGGCCCATCATGTCTAGGAGTTCGGCCAGCACCTCGCGGCTCAGCGGGTCCTTTAGGTACTCGATCACCTGCGGGTCCTCGCCGGACCGGCGGATCATCTCCAGCGTGTTGCGGGACGTGCCGCAGGCGGGGTTGTGGTAGATCGTGACGGTCACGGACATGTCTCCGACGGGCAGGAGGGGGCGAGGAGATCGGCTCCGAGGTTCCCGCAGATCTCCGGGTTCCCCGAACAGCAGTCCTCCGTCAGGAAGGCGAGGAGCCGGCGCATGTCGTCGTAGCTCGCCGCGTAAAGGATGCGGCGGCCGTCGCGCCACGAGCGCAGGAGCTTGGCGCGCTCCAGCGTCGCGAGGTGGAAGCTCATCCGCGTCGGCGCGATGGACAACGCCTCGGCGATCTCACCGGACGGCATGCCGTTCGGGCCGGCACGGACGAGCATCCGGAAGGCCGCGAGGCGGTCGGCGTGAGCAAGGGCGGACAAGGCTGCAACGGCTGAATCGTCGTTCATCCCTACGATATTGCAAACATCATTGTAATGTTCAAGGATTCGTGGCGAACGAGCGTATGGGCCCATTGGCTACGCAGCTCTCGGAGCACACTCTTCAATTCGTTCAGCCGCCGATCTCGATGACCTTCCCGTCCGTTGGAGTGTCATCGGCATCGTGCGTGACGAGAAGCGCGGGAATGCGGCGCGTCGCGACCTCGCGGAACACCAATGCGCGAATCTCCGGTCGCAAGGCGGCATCGAGACGTGAGAAGGGTTCGTCGAGCAGGAGCAGCCGCGGCTCGCTAAGGAGCGTCCGCGCCAGCGACACGCGAGCCGCCTGGCCGCCAGACAGGGTAATGGGAAAGCGGTCGAAGGTTCCGGCGAGCCCGAGCCCCTCCAGCATGTCCTCCGCCATCGACTTGCGGAGGCCGCGCCCGCGCCGGACGGCAGGGATCGCGAAGGTGAGGTTGCGGCCGACGCTCATGTGCGGGAACAGGAGGGCGTCCTGGAACATCAAGCCGACGCCGCGCGCTTCGGGCGCAAGCGCGAGAAGATCCCGGCCGCCGAGGATCGCCTTGCCGGAGGCTGTGAAGCTCGGGTTCAGGAAGCCTGCCAGAAGCGCGAACAGGCTCGACTTGCCGGAGCCGGACGGGCCGCGAATGGTCAGGACGCTCCCGGCCTCGATCGCCGCGTCGATGTCCAGCAGAAGCCGCCCGCGCAGCGAGATGCGGACCGCTTCAAGCCTCAGGGTCCCATCGCTCGTGGCCACCGTCACGTCAGCCGTCCCGATTTAGTGGCGAAGAGCATGGGGACGCTGCCGGCGAGAATGAACACGATCGTCGGCAGCAGCGTCTGGAGCAACGCATACGTGCCGACGATGCGCGGGTTGCCGCCCGACGAGAGCGCCACCGCTTCCGTCGTGATCGTCGGGAAGCGTCCGGCGCCGATGAGGAGGGTGGGAAGATACTGGCCGACCGAGACGGAGAAGCCGACGGCGAAGGCGGTGGCCAGCGCCGCGGCCAGCATCGGCAGCCGGACGCGCAGGAGCGAGCGTAGGCGCGACGTCCCGAGACCCGCCGCGACCCGTTCGTAGCGTGGATCGAGCGCATACCAGGGCGCCGCCAGCGCGAGCGTCACATAGGGCACGACGAAGACGAGATGCGTCGCGACGAGAAGCGAAAGGGACGCCTCGGCCCTCAGCGACAGGACGAGGATCTGAAGGCCGAACAGGAATGCGACCTGCGGCACGACGAGCGGCAGGTAGATCAGCCCGGCCATCACCCGGGGCAGTCGGATGTCGTCCCCGCGCTGGCTCCGGCGGTGGGATTCGAGAAGGGCGACGACGAGGACGAGCGCGATCAGGGCCGATGTCGCGGCGACGGCAAGAGTGGTGATCAACGGGCCCGACGCGCTGGACCAGGCCCGGAGCCAGGTCGTTCCCGACAGCCTGGCGGGAAGAAGGTCGGGGAACTGCCAGAGCCCGGCAGCAGACCAGAGCGCCAGAACGACGAGACCGGCGCCGACCGTCGACAAGGCAAGGCCGACGATGCCCGCGGCCGCGAACCGGACCGCTCCGTCCGCTTGTCCGCGCCGTCCCGAGTTCCCGAGGATCGCCATCGCCATTCCGGCCGCCCGCTCGACCGCGAGCCAGGCGGCCACCACGGCGAGGGTCACGCCGAGTTGCAGGATCGCACCTGCGGAGGCGAGGAAACGGAAGGACAGGTCGGGATCCGACATCCAGCGAACGAGACGCACGGCGAGCGTCGGCGGGAGGGAGGGGCCGAGGATCAAGGCGACGTCGACGACCGAGGAACCGTATGCCGCGACCGCCAGGACGGGCAGTCGGATCTGACGGTAGACGCCCGGCCAGACGCAGGTGAGGAAGCCGGCGACACGCCCGTACCCCAGTGACCGAGCCACCATCATCCGGCGTTCGGGATCGACCTGCGGCAAGGCGGCGATGGCGACGAGGAGCAGGAAGGGCAGTTCCTTGGCGACAAGGCCGGACATGAGCGCCAGTCCCCAGGGATCGCCGACGATGAGAAGGTCCGGTGGGCGGTCGAGGCCGAACGGGCCGGCGACGGCCCGCATGAACAGTCCCGAGGGCGCGATCAGGAAGGCGAGGCCGAAGGCGGCTGCCGCGTGCGGCACGGAAAGCACCGGCGACAGGAGGCGCTGGACGAGGGCGAACGTCCGCGTGCCGGAGAAGGACGCAAGGAACAGCGCGGTCGCCCCGACCGACATGAGCGTGGTCGCCAGCCCGGTGGCGAAGGACAGGGTCACCGACGCCGCAAGAGCCGGCTCGGCGAACAGGGCGCGAAAGGGCGCCGTGGTCGCCGACGAGCCACCGAGCGCCGGAAGGAAGCCGAAGGCCGGCAGGAGAACGCCGAGCAGCCCTGCCACGACGGGTGCGGCGAGGAGTAGCGCGACGCCTATGGCGACGGGACCGGACCCCCGTCCGGCCGCCGTCCCGATCCCCGGGCCTGCGCTCGTCCTCGCCACCCGCATCATCGTCCCGTGCCGTAGCGCTTCATCCACTCGGCTTCGAGGCGGGTCATCCAACTGGGATGAGGCTCGGACAGGACCGGGCCGAGCTCGGACGCTTGCAACGTCGCCGGACCGAGGTCGAGCCCCTCGAATGCGGCGCGCTCGGGCTGCGGCAGCTTGGCCATGTCGAGTACGGTCGGATCGCCCCAATGGGACGGATCCTCCTTGCGGAGCTGCGCCTCCGGCGAGAGGAGGAAGTCGGCGACGACCTTCGCAGCCGCCTGCGAGCCCGAGTTGAAGGGGATCGCCACGTAGTGCGTGTTGCCGAGGGTCCCGCCGGGGAAGGTGAAGGAACGCACCGTGTCGGGCAACTCGCCCGCCGCTATTCCTGCCGAGGCCTCCCCGGGATTGAAGGCGAAGATGATGTCGAGTTCACCGTCGGCGAGGAGCTGTTTCATGGCCGGGTAGTTGGCTGGAAAGTCGCGCCCCCCGCGCCATAGGAGCGGGTTCAGCGCGTCGAGATAAGTCCAGAGGGGTGCCGTCACGCTGGCGAACGCCGCCTCGTCCACGGGGCGCTCGAGGAGGCTGCGGTCGGCGACCTGTTCCAGCAGCACCTGCTTGAGGAAAGACGATCCGACGAAGTCGGGCGGTGCCGGATAGGAGAAGCGCCCGGGATGGGCCTTGGCAAAAGTCATGAGGTCCGCGGCGGAGCGGGGCAGGTCCGCCTCGGCGGTGCGCGCGGAATCGTAGAAGAACACCAGCTTGGCGCGGCCCCAGGGAGACTCCTGTCCCTCGATCGGCAGCGTGAAGTCCGTCGTGGCCCCGGGGTTGCTGGTGTCGACGTAGCGCCAGTTCGGCAAGTCCGTTGCGAAGCCGTCCGCCAGCAGCCCTTGCTCCTTGAGGGACGCGAAGTTCTCTCCGTTGATCCACACGAGATCGACCGATCCGCCCTGAAGGCGCCCGGCCGCCTTCTCGGCGACGATCGCCGAGACCGCGGTCGCGGTGTCCTCGAGCTTCACGTGGTTCAGCGTGATGCCGTAGCGGTCCCTGACGATGCCGCCGGCCCAGGTGATGTAGTCGTTGATGTTGGGCGACCCGCCCCAGGCATGGAACTGGACGGACTGGCCCTCCGCCGCGGCGAGCGTCGCCTGCCATTCGGGCGACGTCGCCTCGACCGCATGCGCGGGCCCCGCCGGGAGCGCAGACGGTAGGAGCATGAGGGCCAGGGCGGCGGCAAGGGTCAGATGCTTCGCTCGTCTCATGGGCGGTTGCCTCCTCGTGATGAAGCGCGCGGCGGGATCGCGTAGCGCTCGACGAAACTGGTGTCGCTCCAGCGCTTCCAGCGAGCGACCCAGCGCCCGCTCGCCGCCAGTCCCCACTTGTCGGCGATCGCGCTCCCGTTCGCGAGCGAGATCAACGCCAGCCAGTGCCGTTGCGGCCGAAAGGCGCGCAGCGTCGCACCGGACAGCGCCTGCCGAAGGTTGTGGTGAAGGACGGGGCCGGCACGGACCGCGAAGACGCCCGACTTGGGGCGGGGATCGTAAAGGGATGCGACGTCGCCCGCGGCAAACACCGCGGGATGCGAGATCGAGCGGAGGTGACGGTCGACGCGTACGAAGCCGCGTTCGTCGAGAGCGAGACCGCTGGACCGAAGCCAGGGCGGTGCCGCGCTCGAGGTCGTCCAGATCACTTCCTGGACGTCGAGTTGGCGTCCGTCGGAGGCCACGAGCACACCGTCGACGAACGCGACCGCGTCGAAGCCATCGACCGTGGCGATGTCCGCCTTGCGAAGCTCCTTCGCTACCAACCGACGTGCGAGTGCGCCGCGAGATGGCATGGGTTCGTTCGAACGCCCGACCAGCAGGATCTCCACGGGCCGGCGGTCCGGGCTGCGGGCGAAGCGTAGGCGGAGCGCGAACGCGATCTCCACGCCCGCCACTCCCTGTCCCACGACAGCAAGGCGGACGGGATGGTCGGCGCTTCGCACCAGTCGGTCGAGGTCGGGAAGCCGCTCCGCGAAGGAGGCGATCGGCTTCACCGCGATGCCTTCTTGGGCACCCCTCGGATGAGACGGTCGCGAACCGATGTCGAGGGAGAGCAGGTCGTAGGAAAGAACCGAGCCGTCGGCGAGGGCGACGCTCCGTCGCTCGGCGTCGATGCCTGTCGCCTCGCCCTGCCGAAAGGCGATGTCCGAGGCCGCGCAGAGCGCCGGGAGATCGACATGGATGTCGTCGAAGCCGTAGTCCCCGGCGACGAAGCCGGGCAGCATGCCGGAATAGGGCGTGAGGCGCGCCGGGGAGACCAGCAGCGGCTCGCAGTTTCCGGCACGGGCGAGACCGAGGCGCCTGATCACCTCGACATGCGCATGACCGCCGCCGAGCAGCAGGAGACGCGGCGGAGCGCCCCGACCGCGCGGATGGGCTTCGCTCGGATGGCTCGCCGTCAAGCGGCAGCCGCGGGAGCGCTGGACGGCAGCACCACGATCGGCGTCCCGTCGGGGACGCGCTCGTAGAGGTCGGCGACGTCCTGGTTCAGGAGGCGGATGCATCCCGACGAGACCGCTCGGCCGATCGACCATTCCTGGTGCGTCCCATGCAGGCGGTAGAGCGTGTCGCGGCCGTCCTGGAAGATGTAGAGGGCGCGCGCGCTGAGGGGGTTCGTCAGGCCCGGATCCATTCCGCCGTTGGCGATGGAGTACGGCTCGAGTTCGGGCTGCCGGGCGACCATCTCGTCCGGCGGCGTCCAGCGGGGCCACTTGCGCTTGTACTGGACCTTGGCACGGCCGGACCAGGAAAAGCCCTCGCGACCGACGCCGATCCCGTAGCGCACCGCGGAGCCATCGGCCTGCGTGAAATAGAGGTACTTCGCGTCAGTATCGACCACCAGCGTCCCCGGGGGCTCGTTCGTTGTGTTTGCGACTTCGCTTCTCCAGAAGCGCGGGTCCACCTTCGAGACGTCGACCGCCGGAACCGGGAACGCCTCGTCCGGCATGGCATCGTACATGAGGGGCCTCGGCGGCGGCGGGGGAGCCGCGGCCGGAATGGCCCGGGCCTGCTGGCGCGGCAGGGAGGCGCACCCCGACAGAACGAGTCCGGCGAGGCCGAGAACGACATGCCGGCGAGATGGCGAGAAGTGGACGGTCGGACGTTCGGTCAAAGGGCATTTTCCGTATTCTGAACGGGGATCCGGCAACGACTGGGATGTGGCGCGTCGACGGGCGTCAGTTCCCGGCCTGCACCGAGCCGCGGACCGGGTAGTCGTTCTCGATGATGAACTTCAGGCCCCCGAGGAGATCGTCCAGCCGCGGCCGGGCGAAGGGGACGTTCTGTAGATGGAGCGCGTAAACGCGTCCGTCGGGATACAGGACGGCGATCCCGGGCTCGGCGAAGCGATCGGGCTCGGGATCCTTCGCCTTGGCGGAGATGAAGAGGCTCCAGGCGCGTGCGCTCTCCTCGGACAGCCCGTATCCGATCGGGAGCGCACCGACGTTCCACTCGGTCGCCTGTCGCTCGGCGCGCTCATGGGAGTCCATCGAGACCGCGCGGACCTCGACGCCGAGCTTGTGGAACGCCTCGAGCTTGCCGGACAGCTCTTCCAACTGGCTCTTGCAGATCGGGCAATGAACCCCGCGGTAGAAGAAGATGGCGGTGATATTCTCGGACTTGGCATCCGAGAGATCGAACGCCTCCCCTCCGAGCACGCGGAACCTGAGGGCGGGGGCGCTGTCGCCGGGAAGCGGGGTCGTGTGGTTCATGACGTTGTCCTTGGTTTTGGGGTGTCCGTGCGGCGGTGCGGTGCGTCTCAGCCGCCGGCCGTCGGGTGCTCCGATCCGATCCCGTCGGGCGGAACCGGCGACAGCATCGCGATCTGTGTGTCCGCGAGCGCGCGGAAGTAGGCAGTGCCCGCGGCCGTGCGCGCCATCACGCGGATCGAGACGATCGTGCCGAGGATGGCCTTCGCGAAAGCCGCGGCATCCAAGCGATTCGAGATGGAGCCGTCGGCCTGACCGCGCAGGACGGCCCTGTGGAGAGCCTCCTCCACCTCGCGCAGGCCGGCCGCGACGTCGTCGCCGAGTTCGCGGTCATGCGCCGCCACCTCTGCCGCCGAGTTCACGAGGAGGCAGCCGTCCCGGCTTCGCGCCGAAGCTTCGACGACGGCGTCTAGGAAGGCGACGATCGCCTCCCGGGGGGCGGGGCTTGCGTCGAGCAGCGCGACACGCTTGCGGCTCGACCCGTCCAGATAGTGCTGGAGCGACCGCTTGAAGAGGGACCGCTTGTCGCCGAAGGCGTTGTAGAAACTTGCGGGGTTCATGCCCATGGCCCTTCCGAGGTCGCGCACGGACGATGCGGCATAGCCATGGGACCAGAACCGCTCCACCGCCCTGTCGAGTGCTTCGCTCTCTTCGAAGCTCCTGTTACGTCCCATCACGCAAAATCCTTGGTGGATCACGACGCCGACATGAGCCGGTCGACTGCTTGTTATTTTAGATCGACCGCTCCAAAACGGTAGCCCTGACTGTAGACGGAGGACTACACATGAGCGTCATGACCCTGAGGACCGCCGCGGCGGCGATCGTTCTTTCCGTTTCCGCGTTCGCGAGCGCCACCGCGTCCGCTGCCGAGATCGCGCCCTTCGAGATGGCCGCCTTCGAGAAGGCACAGACGGACGGAAAGCCGATCGTCGTCGACATCGCGGCGCCGTGGTGTCCGACCTGCGCCGCGCAGAAGCCGATCATCGAAAAGCTCGCGGCCGACCCCGCGCATGCCGACATGAAGATCTTCCACGTGTCGTTCGACGACCAGAAGGACGTCGTTCGGGCATTGAACGCCCGGATGCAGTCCACGTTGATCGCCTTCGACGGAGCCAAGGAAACCGGTCGCTCCGTCGGAGACACGAACCCGGCCTCCATCGCGGCCCTGTTCGCCTCCACGAAGGGAGAGTGAACGTGACCGCGCTGTTCGCACTGCTGGCGGGCGTGCTGTCGACGCTGTCGCCCTGCGTCTTGCCGCTTCTGCCCGTTGTGCTGGGCACCGCGGTCTCACAGCATCGCATGGGACCCGCGGCGCTGGCCGCGGGTCTTGCCATATCCTTCGTGGCGATCGGGTTGTTCGTCGCGCTCGTCGGCTTTTCGATCGGGCTCGACCTCGCCGTCTTCCGCACGATCGGGGGCTTCGTCCTCGTCGGCATCGGCGCGGTCCTGATGGTTCCGCGGCTTCAGACGAGGCTCGCAACGGCTGCGAGCCCGGTCGGGACGTGGGCCGAGCATCGGTTCGGCGGCTTCGAGGGAAGCGGGCTGGGTGGTCAGTTCCTCGTCGGCCTGCTCCTGGGGGCGGTCTGGAGTCCCTGCGTCGGGCCCACCCTCGGAGCGGCATCCATGATGGCCGCGAGCGGGGAAAACCTGGGGCAGGTCACGATGACCATGCTGGCGTTCGGCGTCGGTGCCGCCCTCCCGCTGCTGTTGCTCGGCACCCTGTCGCGTGAGGCACTCGTTCGATGGCGCGGCCGCCTGCTCGGTGCCGGCCGGGGCGGCAAGATGGTCCTGGGCGCGGTCCTGGTGACCGTCGGCATCCTCGTCGTTTCGGGTCTGGACAAGAAGGCGGAGGCGGCGATCGTCGCCGCGTCTCCCGAGTGGCTAACCAACCTCACAACCCGTTTCTGACGTTGCGGGCGTGAAGGAGTCTGAGAGGAACGGCGGATGAGCGACGGAATGGACTGCGACATCTGCGTGGTCGGCGCCGGATCCGGCGGTCTCTCGGTGGCGGCCGGTGCGGCGCAACTCGGCTTGCGGACCGTCCTCGTCGAAGCCGGGCGAATGGGCGGGGACTGCCTGAACACGGGCTGCGTGCCCTCGAAGTCCCTGCTTGCGGTTGCCAAGCTGGTCCACGCCCACCGGACCCCCCATCTGGCGGCCGTCCCGTCGCATTCCTTCGACCCCGACCGTCAGGGGGTGGACGCGCATGTTCAAGGGGTGATCGCGACGATCGCTCCCCACGACTCCGTCGAGCGCTTCGAGGGCCTCGGCGTGCGCGTGATCCGCGGCCATGCAAGCTTCCTCGACGAGCGGACTCTGACCGTTGCCGGCGAGACGATCAGGGCCCGCGATTTTGTGCTGGCCGTGGGATCGCGTGCGGCCATCCCGTCCATTCCGGGGCTCGATCCAGCGCGCGTCCTGACGAACGAGAGCCTCTTCGACATCGGGACGGTGCCCGCCCATCTCGTCATCATAGGGGGTGGCCCGATCGGGATCGAGATGGCGCAGGCCCATCGGCGCCTCGGCTCGCGCGTCACCGTCGTCAGCCGGGGCACGATCCTGTCGAAGGACGATCCCGACGCCGTCGAGCTGGTACGGCGGAGCCTCATCGGCGAGGGCGTCGACATTCTCGAACACGCCGAGGTCCGGTCCGTCCGATACGGGGACGCTGGACACGTCGTGGAGGCCGTCGTCGACGGAGCGACACGCCGTCTGGAGGGGTCCCACATCCTCGTCGCGACGGGCCGGGCCGCGAACGTCGAGGGGTTGGCTCTCGACCGGGCGAAGGTCGAGTGCGGGCGGCAGGGCATTCACGTGGACAAGCGGCTCCGGACCAGCAATCGACGCATCCATGCCGTCGGCGACTGTACCGGGGGACCGCAGTTCACCCACGTCGCCGGCTACCATGCCGGGATCGTCATCCGGAATCTGGCCTTCCGGCTCCCGGCCAAGGTGGACTATGGTGCCTTGCCTTGGGTGACGTACACGGATCCTGAACTCGCCCACGTCGGCATGACCCTCGCGACCGCACGGGCGCGGCACGGCGACGGGGTCCGATGCCTCACCAAGTCCATGGGCAACCTCGACCGCGCTGTCGCCGAGGGGCGCCGGCAGGGACTCCTGAAGGTCGTCGCCCTCCCGAACGGGCGCATCCTCGGCTGCTCCATCGTTGGTCCCGGCGCGGGTGAGCTGATCGGTCTCTGGGCCCTGGCCATCGCGAAGGGGTTGAAGCTCCGCGACGTCGCATCCCTCGTGCTTCCCTATCCGACGCTCTCGGAGGTCTCCAAGCAGGCCGCGGGGGATTGGTACAGCCCGGCCCTCTTCAGCGATCGGACACGTCGCCTCGTGTCCATGCTCCGCAAGCTCCCGCGCTGGTGAACCATTCTCGTCCCCCCTTCAGCTTCTCATCGTTGATCGAAAGGTCTCGCCCCATGTCCCGTCGCGGATGGGTTCTCGTCGCGGTCATCGTCGTCCTCACGCTCGGCGCCTACGCCCTTGGACTGACCGACTACCTCAACATCGAGACGGTGAAGGCGCGACGCGAGGAGCTTCTGTCCTACGTGGAAGCGCGGCCGGTCTTCTCGGGGGTGACCTTCTTCGCCGCCTATGTCGCGATCACGGCGCTGTCGCTGCCCGCGGCGTCCGTCATGACGCTGCTCGGAGGCTTTCTCTTCGGCACGCTAGTCGGCGGGGCGCTCGCCGTGGTCTCCGCCACGGTCGGCGCGACCATCCTCTTCCTGGTCGCGCGCTCGTCGGTCGGCGGCGCGTTGCGCGCGCGTGCCGGCCCCCTGGCCGAGCGGGTCTCGGAGAGCTTCCGCCGGAACGCCTTCGAGTACCTGCTCTTCATGCGGCTCGTGCCGCTGTTTCCCTTCTTCGCCGTCAACATCGCGCCCGCCCTTTTGGGCGTCGGATTGCGGACCTACGTCCTTGCGACCCTTCTCGGCATCGTTCCCGGCACGTTCGTCTATGCGCATCTCGGCCGTGAGCTCGGCACCATCTCGAGCCTCTCGGATCTCGTGTCGGCCGACGTCCTGGTGGCGTTCACGCTGCTCGGCCTCGTGGCGCTCCTTCCGGTCGCCTACCGGAAATGGAAGTCGGGCCGCTTGGGGACCACCGCGCTGGTCGCGCTCGTCGCCGTGGGGCTGACATTGGCCGGCGGGGCGATCGAGGCTCGCGCGGCCGACGCATCGTACGAGCGCTTCGCGACGGCGTATGGCGGACTGTTGAGCGCCCACGTCCGTCCGGCCCGCAGGAACGGCATCGCTTACGCGGGCGTCGATTACGGGTCGTGGCGCAGGGACGCGCGGCATGCCGAAGCCCTGGCGGCCCTGTTGGCGTCCGATCCAAATTCCGCCGCCAGTCGGCAGGAGAAGCTCGCCTACTGGATCAACGCCTACAACTTCCTGACGGTCGATCTCATCACCCGGGAGGGTGAGACGCGCTCGATCAAGAACCTCGGTGGCTTGCTGGCCAGCCCCTGGAAGCGCTTCCGCTGGCCGATCGGCGGTCGGGAAATGAGTCTCGACGACATTGAGCACGGGACCATCCGCAAACTCGGCGAACCGAGGATCCACTTCGCCGTCAACTGCGCGGCGATCTCCTGTTCGGACCTGCGCGCCGAACCCTATGTCGCTCGGAACCTCGACGCGCAGCTCGCCGACCAGGTGGCCAGGACATTCGCCAGTCCCGCAAAGGGTTACTCTGCCGACGGCGCCGCCGTTCGCGTCAGCAAGGTCATGGACTGGTATCGGAAGGACTTCGACGGGGGCGACGTGGCCGGCTGGATCCGGGCGAACGCCCCCGTGGAGTTGCCGGAGGGCGCGCGGATCGCGTTCCTGGCCTATGACTGGACGCTCAACGACCTCTGACGGGACCGGCAAGCCGCCATGTTCGACCATCGCATCATCCCGCTCCAGAACCGCGTCCTCGTCCCCATGGCACGGGTGCTCGTGAAGCGAGGCGTGCGGGCCGACGCGCTGTCGTGGACGGGGTTCGGGCTCGGCGTCGTGGCCTTCGCCCTCATCTGGGCCAACTGGTATCTCGCCGGCCTTCTGGCGATCGCGGCCAACAGACTGGTCGACGGTCTCGACGGGAGCGTTGCGCGCGCCACCCGTCCGACGGACAGGGGCGCGTTCCTCGACATCGTTCTCGACTTCGCCTTCTACACGCTCGTGCCGCTTGCCTTCGCGCTCGCGGATCCGGCCGCGAACGCCCTGGCGGCCGCCGTCCTCATCGCCAGCTTTGTCGGAACGGGAACCAGCTTCCTCGCCTTCTCGCTCATCGCCGAGCGCCGGGGCCTGCGGTCCGCTAAGTTCCCGGCGAAGGGCATCTATTACGTCGGGGCGCTCGCTGAGGGCGCTGAGACGATCGCGGTCTTCGTCGCCATGTGCCTTGTGCCGACCTACTTCCCGGCGATCGCCTACGGCTACGCCGCTCTGTGCGCGATCACCACGGCCCTCCGGTTGAGGCTCGGCATGGCAATGCTTCGGGACGGGTAACGGACCGCGATCCCGTATGGCTCCCGTTTGGGCGACAAGAACAGGATTCCCAACATGCCGCAGACCCCTTCCGTCATCGTCTTCGACGTCAACGAAACGTTGCTCGACATCACCGTGCTCGAGCCCCTGTTCGCACGGCTCTTCTCCGACGCCTCGGTGATGCGGCAGTGGTTCGCCGAACTCATCCTCCAGTCCGAGGCGCTGACGCTCGCCGGACTGTACGTCCGCTTCGACGAGCTGGCCTCGGGAGTCCTGCGAATGGTCGCCGAGACCCGGCAGGTCTCCATCCAGGCGAGCGACGTCGAGGAGTTGGGCGCCCTTCTGCGGGCCATGCCGGCGCATCCGGACGCGGCTCCCGCGCTGGCCGCGCTTAAGCACGCTGGGTTCCGGCTCGTCACGCTGACGAACTCGCCCACGTCCGCAGCCCCGAGCCCACTCGAGCGGGCGGGCCTCGCCTCGTTCTTCGACCGGAGCTACAGCGTCGATCAGGTCCGAAGGTTCAAGCCGGCGCCCGAGACCTACCGAATGGTGGCGAATGGTGAAGGCGTGTCGCCGGCCGATCTCTGTCTCGTCGCCTGCCATGTCTGGGACACCGTCGGCGCTCAGGCCGCCGGGTGCTCTGCCGGATTGGTCGAGCGGCCCGGGAACGCGGCGCTGCGTGCCGAGGGTGTCCCGTTCCCTGATGTCGTCGCCCCGGACCTTCACCAACTCGCGGCCGAGATCGTTCGCCGTTGGGGACAGTCAGCACCCGCTGGATAGCCGACACCGTGCGGCGTCGATCGACACGTCCGGGTGGTTTCGGAATTGTCTGGTTTCGAACGGTCATCCTTACACGAGGGACGCATCCAACCTTTCGGTTGAGGCAGGAACGATTTAGGGCTAGCGCAGGATGGTTTCGCTCGGAGGTCGAGCCGGATCGTAAGCGAGCGAAGGCATGCCACAGACCCTCGAGCCTGAGGTCATGGACCATCCAGTTCAAAGCGCGACCATGGTCGAACGTGTGGCTGGCCTCGACTGGTCCGCGACGCCGCTTGGGGGACGGGCCGGCTGGCCACAGAGCCTGCGCACGACCGTCGACATCATGATGGGCTCCGGACACGCCATGTGCCTCGCCTGGGGGCCGGAGCGTACGTTCCTCTACAACGATGCTTACGCGCCGTTCCTCGGAGCCCGGCATCCGCAGGCGCTCGGCAAACCGTTCGCTGACGTGTGGCCGGAGATCTGGGACGACATCGGTCCGCTGGTCAGCCGTGTCTTCGGGGGTGAGACGACGTCCTTCCAGGCGATGCCGCTCGTCATGACGCGCAACGGCTACACCGAGGACACGTGGTGGGACTTCTCCTACTCGCCTGTCCACGACGAGGCCGGGACGGTTGCCGGTCTTCTGAACGTCGCGGCCGACGCGACGCCGCGCATCCTCGCCGAGCGTGAGCGTGCCGCGGCCACGGAGAAGCTGCGTTTGAGCGAGGCCGTCGCGCAGGAGAACATCCAGCGGGTCCAGCTTGCCTTGGGAGCCGGTGCCATCATCGGCACCTGGTTATGGGACATCGTGGCCGATCGCTTCACAGTCGACGAGCCCTTCGCCAAAGCCTTTGGGCTCGATCCCGCGATGGGCCGCGAGGGCATCCCGCTCGCGCAGATCGTCGAGACCGTTCACCCGGACGACCAGGCGGGCCTCGCCATTGCGATCAACGAGGCCGTTGCCCGCGGCGGCGCCTATGCGCACCAGTACCGGGTACGGCGGGCCGATGGGAACTACTACTGGCTGGAGGCCAACGGACGCGTCGACCATGGGCCGGACGGCACGCCGATCAGCTTTCCCGGCGTTCTCATCGACATCGAGGATCGACGGGCCGCCGGCCTCGAGCGCGACCGGATGGTAAGCGCGCTCGCCGCCAGCGAGGCACGGTTTCGGGCCCTGTTCGAGAACATCGACGCCGGGTTCTGTATCAGCGAGGTGAAGTTCGACGAAGCGGGGCATCCGGTCGATCACCGCGTGATCGAGGCCAATCCTGCTTTCGAGCGCCACACCGGCTTAACCGATGCGGTCGGACGCTATGCCAGCGAGGTCGCGCCCGGCATCGAGCAGCATTGGCACGACGCCTACGGGCACGTTGCCAAGACCGGCGAGGCCATCCGCTTCGAGGGCGAGGCAAAGCCGCTCGGACGCTGGTACGACGCGCATCTCTTTCCCGTCGGAGGCGGCCGGGTCGCGATGCTGATCGCCGACGTCACGGCACGCCGCGAGGCGGAAGGGGCGCTGGCCCGCAGCGAAGCGAAGTGGCGCAACGTCTTCGAAACGCTGCACGAAGGGTTCATCCTGGGCGAGGTGGTCCGGGATACGGCCGACCGCGTCGTCGACTGGCGCTATGAAGCGGTGAACGATGCCTGGCACGACCTCGTCGGCGTGCCGCGGGGAACGGCGATGGGACGCACCGTTCGAGAGGTGTTTCCCGGTATCGAGGACGCTTGGGTCGACGAGTTCGCTGGCGTCGTCGAAACGGGCAAGGCAGTGCGTTTCACCCGCCGGGTCGGCACGATCGACCGCTGGTACGACGGCGTCGCGCAGCCGATCGGCGGCGATCGCTTCACGGTGTTCTTCATCGAGGTCACGGAGCGCATCAAGCGCGATCGGAGGCAGGCGACGCTCCTGACGCTGGCGGACGAGCTGCGCGGGCGGTCGGACCTGGAGACGATCATCACGGCGGCCGCACGCTGCCTAGCCGACGGCCTCGAGGTCGACCGCGTTGGCTCGGGCATCGTAAACCTTCGCGAGGATACGATCGTCGTGCAATCCGACTGGTGCGAGCCCGGGGTCCCCAGCGTCGTCGGTCAGCATGCCTTCTCGTCCTATGGCTCCTATATCGCGGATCTCAGACGCGGTGAGCTTGTCGCGGTCGACGACGTCGCCTCGGATCCGCGCACCTGCGGCCGGGAGGCAGGCTTCGAAGCGATCCAGACCCGTTCGTTCCTGGACCTTCCCATCAGCTTCGATGGCCGCCTGTATGCGGTGGTCTTCGCCCACGCGCGCGATCTTCACCAGTGGACGGACGGGGAGCGTCAGTTCGCCGAGCAGGTCGGAGACCGGGTTCGTGTGGCCCTGACCCGCCAGAGGATGGAAGATGCGCAGCGCGTCCTGACCCAGGAGATGGCGCACCGCATGAAGAACTCGCTCGCCATGGTGCAGGCGATCGCGACGCAGACGCTTCGGCAGGCCCAAACGATGGACGAGGCGCGGGAGGCGATCTCGAGCCGCCTTGCGGCGCTCGCGCGGGCGCAGGACATCCTGACGCGTTCGAACTTCACCGAAGCCGACGTCCAAGAGGTCGTCAAGGCGGCCATCGCTCCGCACCGCTTGGGTGGTGACCGGGTCACCACGACAGGGCCCCATGCCGAGCTGTCGGCGCAGCGGGCGCTCGGTCTAAGCCTCGCCATCCACGAGCTCGCGACGAACGCCGCGAAGTATGGGGCGCTGTCGAACGAGACAGGTCGCGTCGCCATGATCTGGGAGGCGGCGAATGGTACGTTCGAGTTCCGATGGATCGAAAGCGGCGGTCCGCCGGTTATCCCGCCGGAACGGCGCGGGTTCGGCTCCAAGCTGATCGAGCGGATCGTTGCCAGCTACTTCGACGGCGAGGGACACATCGACTTCGACCCTGCCGGTATCCGTTTTACCCTGACGGGGGCGCTGGAGCAGCCCGTGGTCACATCGAACGCTTGAACCAGACACCATGGCCCAGTCCTTCGATCCCGCCCGCTACGCCGTCCTGATCGTGGAAGACGATGCGCTCGTGCGCGCCGAGGCCGTGGACCTGTGCGAGGAGGCCGGCTTCACGACCTACGAGGCGAAGAACGCCGATCAGGCCATCCGCCTTCTGGAGCGCCATTCCGACATCCGCGTCCTCTTCACCGACGTCGAGATGCCCGGCACGATGGACGGGCTGAAGCTCGCCCGAGCCGTCCGTGACCGCTGGCCGCCGGTCGCGATCATCGTCACGTCCGGACGCCTGAAGGTCGAGGCGACGGACATGCCGGAGAACGGGCTGTTCTTCGCCAAGCCCTATCCGCCGCGGGGCATCATCAAGGCGCTGAACGAGATCGCGGCGCAGATCCAGAACTGAAGCGTTTCGGCATGCTCGTCGCCGTGGGGTTCAGGCAGCAGGCGCCGGGCGAACCCGAAAGGCCTCTGGGGTGCCCTGCGGTCGACGCAGCTCGAGAGAAGGTGCGCAGCGGACAGAAGGATAACGCCGCTAGTGGAGGAGCCCGCCGCTGGATGCCGGCGGGCCTCAACGAGCTACTGAGCTTTGATCATCGTCATGACGAGCTTGTCATCGACGCGGACCGGGCCGTCCTCCTTGGCACCCAACGTGTACTCGAACACGCCCTTCTTCATGCCGCCGTCCTCGGCGTGAACCATCAGCATCAGCATGTCGCCGGGCTTCACGTCCTCCGTCAGGATCGCCGCGACGTCGTTCGTGGTGCCGGCCCGGATCGGGGCATGCCCGACAACCGGCCCCGGCTTCATCGCGGCGTCCGTGCGGTGGACGACGAGCCAGCCGTTCTTCGCAGCCATGACGGTGTCGGCGCTGACAATGCCGTTCGAGACGTCCTGATCGACGGCTTCCACGCCCTGCATGGCTGGCTGAGCGAAGGCGGACAACGCCGCGAGGCTCAGCGTTCCGGCGATCAAGATCGCGCTCTTCTTCATGTCCCACTCCCGTGTTCGGTCTCCAAACACACAAGATACGAGGGAGCGTCGGCACCGGCTTCGACGATCACTACCACGTGACCGGCGATGACGAACTAACTTGTATGGTGGCCGTCCGCTTTCGAGATGAACGCAACATTGCTCTAAACGACCGACTTGGGTCGGAAGCGGCTGGTCCGCTTCTGGGCGTCCGCTCTATCGGAGCCGATTGGCTCGACTGGGTGGAAAGGCGTCGGTCCGGTTTAGGGTAGGTGAAGTCGCAAAGCCGCCGTTCAACGACAGCCCGGCGATCATCGGACCGCCATGACGGGTTTGTCGCTTCCACGAGCCGACAACCCTCCCAATAGGAGCGAGACGGCACCTGCCAGGAAGATGCCTCCCGCAAGGACCATCACCGTACCATCGTAGAGGGTGCCGAGCCCGATCGCGAAGAGCGTCGCGACCAAGCTTGATCCCGATGCGATCAGTGAGGCGCCAAGACCAGCAACTTCGCCCAGCAAGCGCATCGCCATGGCGTTGAGGTTGCCGAACAGGATGCCGATCGCGAAGAAGGCGCCGAAACCGGACAGCAGAAGGAATGCGAGGGGTGGTCGACCGTCATAGGCTATCGACGCAGCCAGCATGAACAGGCCGGCCAGCGTCAAGCCAAGGAAGCCGAACCGTGCCATGGCGTCCATGCCGAAGCGCCCGACAAAGCGACCGTTCAGGTAGGAGGCGAGGCCGATCCCAGCGGCGAGCATAGCGAAGTAGATCGGGAACGTCTCACGGACCCCGTAGGCGTCCGCGAAAAGGTCGGCGGCGATGCTGAGATACAGGAGTTGCGCGCCGAACACGAAGCCGGTCGCCATGATCAGAAGGGCGACGCGCCTGTTGGTGAGGATGCGGGCGCCGTTGGCGAGGAGAATGCGGGGGCGGAACGGGATGCGCCGTTCGGGCGGCAGCGTTTCGGGTTGGCGCATAACAAGCCAGGCTCCCAGTCCGAGAGCCAGTATGAGGTAGAGCGTAAACATGCCTCGCCATCCGGCAAGCGCGATCACGCCCTGGCCGAGCGCCGGCGCAATCATTGGCACGAGGATGAAAAGTGAGAACAGGAAGGACATGACGCGGGCCATAGCCTCGCCCTCGAACTGATCTCGGATCATGGCGCGGGTCGCGATCTTTGGACCCGCCACGCCGATGCCTTGCAGGACGCGCCCGAGGATCACCCCTTCGAGCGAGGACGCTAACAGCGCGACCAGCGTCCCGATCGCGTAGACGCCGAGCCCGGCCACCAGCGCCCGCTTGCGCCCAACCGCATCCGAGATGGGTCCGAAGACCAGTTCGCCGAACACCATGCCGAAGATGAACAGGGTGACGACGTGTTGCGTGGACAAGGGAGGTGCCACGCCGAGCTCGCCGGCGATATCGCGTAGGCCCGGTAGGAGCGCGTCGATGCTGACGGCGGTGAGCGCCGTCAGCGCGGCGTAGAGGACGATGCGCTCACGCGGGACGCTCGACGACATGCAACCATGATCCTTTGTTGGGGAAAGTCGGCCACCGTCTACTGTTCTGGCTCCGGATGGGAAAGCTGCGCTCAGAGGGTCTGCTTCCGGCTCGCATTTGTCCCGGTGGGAATAACATAGAAGGGTCGAAAGCAGCGGTTCAGCGCGACCGCGCGTCGGCGACGATTCGGCTGACGGTGGGCTGCGACACCCCGTAGAGCCGCGCCATGTCCGCCGCCGTTCGCCGGCCCGACACGACGCTCTCAACGATCTCGCGACGTTGAGCCGCTGTGAGCTTCGGGCGCCGCCCGCCGACGCGTCCCTCGGCTCGAGCCTGACGGAGACCGGCAGAGGTTCGCTCGCGGATCATGGCGCGCTCGAATTCGGCGAAGGCGCCGATCATGTGCATGAGCATCCGCCCCGGAGCGGTTGAAGTGTCGATGGCCTCGGTGAGGGAACGGAAACTCGCGCCGGCCGCCTCGACCCGTTCCATGACAGTCAAGGCATCCTTAAGGGACCGCGACAGGCGGTCGAGTTTCCAGACTACGAGCGTGTCGCCCGGCCGCAGGTGATCGAGGAGGCGTTGAAGCTCCGGGCGGTCCCAGCGGCCGCCGGACGCGACCTCCTCGAACACCCTTTCGCACCCAGCCTCGCGCAGCGCGCCCGCTTGGCCATGGTGGACTGATCGTCGGAGGTGGATACGCGGGCGTAGCCGAGGAACATGGTACGGGATGCCTTTCGCAAACGGCCGTTTCCCCATGCGATCGGCAGGGTGCGGTCGCGTCGGGCGTTCGGCCTTTCACAATCCTCTTTCGCTGGCGGCGCATCTTGCAAGAGGTTTGCGAAGCCCCTCTTCGATGCGAAGGCAGGCCGTCCTACTCATCATTCGGATGAGCTACTTCTCGGCCACAATCTTCCGGAAGTTCGACACAAGGCGCGACTGGACCTCTTCCCGACTTGCGTTCCAAAGCTGGGCAAGCCCCTCCACGGTTGCCCAGGCATCCCATGGCTTAGTAGGTTGTCCCTGGTACTGCCCGAATGGCCCGTCGGATTCCGTGAGGACCCGATCCCAAGGCATCGCACGCACGGCTGTCCGTCCACGCTCCCCGAGCAGCACGCTTGGGCCGACGGAGAACCAGCAGCCCATTTCAGCGGCACGCTCCACTTGGCGTTTCGTGCCCACGAACCAATGCAGGATCGGGCGGCCGGCGCTTGGCTCGGCCTCCAGGGCGTCAAGCACGCGGTCGATGGCGCCCCTACTGTGCATGGACATCACCCGCCCACCTGCGAGCGAGCACATTCGGAGGATGTCCCGCAACACCCCGAGCTGGGCATCCATCGTGTCGCGGTGCTCCCGCGATCCGTCGAGCCCAATCTCCCCAACGTAGTCCGTTCGGGGCAGCAGGCGCTCGAACAACGGCAACTCCCGGGCTCGCGCGGCGGCGAGTTCCGGATGCAGTCCGAGCGCCGTCTTGATCCTGCTTCCGTCGGGCGCCAGCGCTGCGGTGCCCTCGAACGCGCTGGGAACAGTCGTCACCGACAGGACGTAGAGGCGCCGTGTGATGCACTCCGCGACCATTCCCGACGGATCGGGATACAGGTCGAGATGGCAGTGCAAGTCGATCAAGGCCAGGCGATCGCGTCGAGGAACGCCTTCACCTCCGCGGTGCCCCTGCGCACCACGTCGACATGGCCACGCCGCAAGTCCGGATCCGTCGGGAGCGGGCCTGCCTCGCTTGCCCAACGTGCCACGTCGCGGCGCTCAAGCGTCGCCGCCGCGAACCTCGCCGCCGCCACGTCCTCGTTCGACGCGTGTTCGGAAAGGTCGTTCGCCCAGTAATCCGTACCGTCCCGCATGCCCGCTGCCTCGAAGGAAGCCCGGCGTATAAGGCATGGCACGCAGCGACCGCAATGTTGGTTGAGGCGTTTTCCCTTCCCACACGAATAGGAGCGGTGCGCGAGCTCGTGGATAAGTTCGTCTCGGCATTCGGCAAGCATCTGCCCCTTAGTCTTGAGGGCGTAGGGCGTGCGAATGCGCGCAGGCAGGCCTACTCCGTCGAGGACACGTTGGAGGGACGAGATGAAGTGCGGGTGCGTCGTCCGCGTGCTGAGGCTCGCCATGCGCCGATGCGTCAGCGGCGCGTTGATCGAGATCAGTCCGTTCTCGGGAACGAAGAGGTCGACCGGCGCCCCATCCCGGGCGAGCGACGCCGCCGCCACGGCCCCGTAGCCGAGGAACAGCATGGATCGTGCCCGTGACGACGGTTCGTACGGCTGCCGCCAGCGCTCCGAGGCACGCGCCGAGAAACGTTCAGCGTCCATGCCGATCAGCCCTGCCAAGGTGCGCTGGACCGACCCCTCCTTCGGCGACGCCTGGCTGACGAGGAGGGGCCTCCGGCCTTCCGCGCGTAGGTCGAGCGCGCCAATCAGGCTGTCGAGGCCGCCGGAGAACAGGCATGCGCAATCCCGGTCTGTCGGCCGGTCTGCGACGGCCGGAGGGCGTGCGCCCCCGCCGCGGAACCTGACGCTCCATATATCGCTCGAAAGGAAGCGAAGAGTGTCCTCGATCGCCCCGGCCTGGGCCGCCCACGGCTCGGGATCGGCAAGCTCGACCTCCAGCGCGATCATGCGCGTCCAGGAGTCGGCTGCTTCCTTGCGGATGACGAAACGGTCGGCGGCATGGACCGCCAGGGCGATGGAGAGGAAGTCCCACGCCAGGACCGACGGGGTTCTCGGGAGTGCGGCCGCCGCTTGGTTAAGCGTGCCGCCGAGGCCGGCGAGTTCAGGGCGACCGATGTGATGCAAGGCAACGCCGACGTCGCCGTGGGCGACCGCGGCCGTCGCGCGCATGGCATTCGGCGTGGCGAGCACGCGGGTAGGGATGCGGGTCACCATGTCGAGATCTCCTCGAGCGCGACCTGCACGGTCCGCGCGACCAACGCGGACATCCGCTGTCCGCTAAGGACAGCTCCCGCGGCGACCAGGATCGGAGCGCCGACCAAGTCGACAACCTCTTTCACGAGAGAGCGGATGTCTGCCTCCCGTTGTGCCGCCGCCACGGGGCCGATCGCGGCCAGGGCCTTGCCGGCGTCGCCTGCGACCTGCGTGAACACGAGCTCTGCCACGAAGGCCAGGGTGGCGGTCTGCACCGCCTCGGCGTCGAGCGCGGCGGGATCGAAGGCCCCCGCGTTGCCTAGCGCTTCCGCGACGGCTACCTCCATCGAAAGGCGGGCTGTTACCTCGTCGATGATGCCGGCCGGCATGAACGCGTCGACGATCGCCGCGACTGCCACGTCCAAAGGCTGTCCCGCGAGTTCGCGGATGTCGATCTGGCCGGCCTCGGGCGGTTCTCCCGCGCCGGCGCGCGCGAGGCCCGCCAGCGCGGATCCACCGGTGCGCGCTGCCCGTGCGACGCGCCGGGCTCCGGCTGGACCGCCCCCAACGGACTTGTTTGCCCATCGGCCCAGGGCCGCCCTGGCATCCGCACGATCGTTCGACGCCCCGAACCTACTCAGCGCCATCCGGAAGGGGCGGAACCGAGCAGGCTCGGCAACCTCCTCCACCTCTTCTCCGTCGACGACGTCGTCGGCCAGCGGGCCGGGGTCGTCGTCCTCCGGCTCGGGGACGGGATCTTCCGGAAGAGGATCCGGTAGCGGCGGAGGTGGTGCTGGGTCTTGGTCGGCCCATGGCGGAACGAGGGGAGCCGCCGGAGGAGCGTCAGGCTTAGAGCGCGAGGTTCCCATCACTTGGTCTCCAGCATGCCGGTCTTGCGAAGGAGGAACTGAATCCCCTTGGTCATCTCGCCGGTGTTGAGGCTGCCAATGAAGGCCTTGAGTTCCGTCTTGGTCTCCGGAAGTGCCTCCGCGATCATCAAGGCGCCGTAGAGGCCCGGGACCGCCGAGGTCCAGTCGGCTTCCCGCATGGTCGCCACCAGCCCGGACATGACGGCGCGCTTGTCGTCAGGCGTCAGGCCGGCGACGATCCTCTTTCCGACCGGGGACGCGATGCCGTCGATCTTGAGCAAGGCATCGATGGCGGTTCGGGCCGCTTCGCTGATGTCCGAGCGTGCCCGCGCCGGTGCCATGACGTCGCGGCTGAGGAAGACGGCCGGCCTCAGTCTCTCGGCGTTCTCGAACGGCGGGTCGAGCTTTCGCCACTCCTCGACGAAATCGGCATGCGGCTCCCACTCTTTGGGCAACGGGGACGGCTTGGCCTTATCCTTGCCGCCCGGCAGGAGGACCTTCTCGACGTCCTTTCCATCCATGATGAGCTGGAACAGCGCGAGCGTTGCCGGACCGTCGGTGCAGCGCTCGAAGATGGCGAGCTTCGCCAAGGTCGCGAAGTCGACGTTCATCTGCCGTTTCGCGGCCAGGGTACGCCGGAGCGACACGGCGTTGAGAAGCCGCTTCACGATGCGGGGGTTGCCCTGGATCTTCGGCGCCGACGCCATCATCGGCGCCAGCCTGTCGGCGATGGCGAGGTTGTCCAAGAGGTCGGGAGGGTTTCCCGCGAGTCCTGCGATCTCGGCCTTCTCGAATGTCTCGTTGCGCCATCCTTCTTGCAGTGCGGAAAGGAGCCGCTCTTGCACGGCGGGCAGGCGGTCGGGCGCGGCTAGGCCGACGAAGAGCGAGTACATGTAGGCTCGCAGGTCCTCCGCCCCGACCCTCGGTACGCGCATCGGCACCTGGATGACCTTATCGAGATAGTCGCGCACGTGGGACGCGTTGGGATCGTCGAAGTGCTTCGCGACCGAATGGCGGATCATATCCTCGTCGGCGGCGATGACGAACGCCGTCTGAGGCATGAACAGGAACAGCCGGATCGCCTCAAGCGTGCCGATCGCGACGTCGGGAAGGCATCGGTCAAGGTTGTCGACGAAGACGACCAACGTCGTCTCTAGCCCCTCTAGCAAGGAGCCGAACTCCTCGCGGAAGGCCACGATCTCCTTTGGCGGCGTCCGCTTCTCGGCGGGCTTGATCAGTTCGCCGAGCCCCTTCCGAGCCTCGGCCGCGTCCTCCTTAGCCGTACCGTATTGCTCCTCGGTCAGACCGCCCGCAAGAGCCGAGGACACTGCGGCGCCCGCCCTCGTCAGGAGGCCCGGGGGGATGCCGAGGGCCATCCCGACGCCGAAGTCGGCGATCATCCCCAAACCACGGAAGTAATTGACCCGTCCCGCGAACTCCTTCGCCTTCTCGACAAGGGTCTTCTTCTCCTCCGCCAACGCGAGAAGCTCGGTGGCGACCACCTCCATCAGGGCGGCACGCGCGTCGTCGAATCCTTGGTACATCCAGGCGTCGAACCTGACGACGACGGCAGCCGCGTCCCCGTCTCTCGGGGCGGGCAGGCGTGCCTCGACGAGCTTCAGCACGGTCGACTTTCCCGTGCCCCACGTTCCGAACACGCCGATCGAGATGGGCAACAGGGATGGAGTGGTCGCGAGGGTGGCGATCTGGTCCGCCACCTCGGTAAAGTTCAGGAAGTCCTGCTCGCTCTCGCTGTCGCGCCACATGATTCGGATTGCCGCTCGGGAATCTAGGTTCGATGATTATACACAACCCA
Source organism: Aureimonas phyllosphaerae (assembly GCF_047943035.1). Lineage (NCBI taxonomy): Bacteria > Pseudomonadati > Pseudomonadota > Alphaproteobacteria > Hyphomicrobiales > Aurantimonadaceae > Aureimonas > Aureimonas phyllosphaerae. Next base: position 1,585,849 of record NZ_CP181348.1, read on the forward strand.
CACTCGTAAGCAGCGTGTCGTTTGATCCGTTCGATGCCGTTGCGACAATCAGTTCTTTGTGTTGCAGGGAATCGTTGGGTCGTCCGTTGCGACTCAGGGGTGTGGCACCACAAGGAAGTTGCTCCATCCCTCTGACTAGCTGACCCTCAGTTGCGGAAGGCTACGGCCGTCCCCGTTTTCCAGCCCGAACGGGCCGAAGCCGAAGGCGGAGCAGGCGGAGGGGCGCAGCGCCCCTCAACTGGCGCCGAAGGTGCCCCGGAGCCTGTGCGTCAACGGGGGCGACCGGGTCGTCGGTCACCGACCGTTCACCTGATTCCTTGACCCGAAACGAACGGACCACGCGGTAGGCAACTGTCACGAGCAACAACGTGACGGCGAACCAATGCGGGCAATCGATCTCTTCTGCGGTGCCGGGGGCATGTCCCTCGGTCTGACACGGGCTGGCTTCCAGATCGTCCAGGGGTACGACGCGAACGAGAAGGCCCTGAGGGTCCACGGCGCGAACCTCCGCCGGCCGCTCGATCGGCTTTTCAAGCGCGACCGCCACCGGAAGGCGGACCTTGCGGACCTCCTGACGATGGCGCCCACCATCGCCGCCCTGGAGCCCGACATCATCGTCGGCGGCCCGCCGTGCCAGGACTTCTCCTCGGCCGGCAAGCGTCAGGAGGGACGCAACGCGTCCCTGACGCTCGGCTTCGCCGTGGCGATCATCACCGCAAGGCCCGCGTGGTTCGTCATGGAGAACGTTCCCCGCGCCCGGAAAACGAAGACGTACGCGAAGGCGCGCGCCCTGTTCGTCAAGGCCGGCTACGGACTGACGGAAGTCGTACTCGACGGCAGCCGCTACGGCACGCCGCAGATGCGCAAAAGATTCTTCGCCGTGGGAAGGCTCGGGGAGGCCGACGGCTTCCTCACGTCGGCCATCGCCGAGGCCGCCTCTCCCCGTCGCATGTCGATCCGCGATGCCCTCGGCGACGACGTGGGCGTTCACCCGGGCGGGGACCATCCGCCAGAGGCCCGCGCATTCTTCATGCGGCCCTACACAGGGCATTCGGGCGTCCGGTCGATCGACCTCCCGTGCCCAACGCTCCTGCGCAGTGCGCATGAGGGACCGCAGAACTGGTACACGGACCACGAGCGCGACATGGCGCCGTCGGCACTCGTCGACCCGCTGCCGATGGATGTCCTTTCCCGCATCCAGGGCTTCCCCGCGGACTGGGACTGGCTCGACATCCCGGCGACCAGGCAGAGGATGTTGATGATTGCCAACGCGGTCCCCCCTCCGTTGGCGGAGGCAGTCGGGCGGGTAATCCTCGCACGCGAACGGGGCGAGTCGATCCCGACGACGGAGAAGGCATTCGACGCCTGGCTCCAGAAGGGTCGCAGGGGTCTTACCGGGCAGTCCCTTCGGAACCGGCGGCTGCACCTGAAGCAGGCACGGAAGCTGTTGGGCGGTCGAATCCTTGCGGACCTCGACGCCGAGCTGGCGCTCCTGGAGCGCGCCGAAGGTTTCTCGACGCTGTCGACGAACGCGAAGTCGGACCTGCGGCGCGCATTGCGCTCGCATGCCAAGTGGCGCGCGGAGGTTGCCGCGAAGCGCAAGGCTCGGGCCGAGGCAAGGCTTGAGAAGCTGCGCACGCCTGTCCCGCGCCGCCCGCTCGGCGCGCCTGTCCGCGTTCCGGCGTCGGCGGCATTCCTCGAAGCGGCCGAGTAGGGCCCGGGTCGCCGAACCCCCACCCGGTCCTTCGGACCAGCTCCACCCCTCCCCGCGGGGAGGGGTTCACGCCCCTCGCAGGGGCGTTGCCGGGTGCGGGCGGGTCGCGCCGGCTACGCCGACGCTCTCCGCCCGCGCATCTTCGCAAGGGTACGGAGGTTGCGGGTCTCCTCGTCGGGGTCGGGTGTGTCATCCATGCCGACGAACCCGGACGGGTCCGTGTCGTCGTTGAGCCACATCTGCCAAGCCAGCATGTGGCGGGCGCCGACGATCGCGGGCACGTCCTCGGCGGGGACGCCCGGCCGCGGGGTGAGGTACGCGAGCACCCCCAAGTCGGGATCGAATCGAACCTCGGCCACAAGTTGGCGAAGCTGTTCGGCGAGACGCGTCCTGATCGCGTGCCGGTCGTCGCCCTCCGCTTCCTCCATCGCCCGTGACAGGTCCACGGCCTCACCGAGACGGGCGCGTAGGCCGGGGTCGGCGGCGGCCGTCGCGGCGGCCTTCTCGGCCTCGCGGAGCTCGCGCTGGATGGTCTTGGCCTCCTCGCCGAGCGCCCGGTAGCGGTCGGCCGCCCCGTCGTCCCCGTCCTCGACCAGTCCGAGGAGGCGCTTGCGGCGGCCCTCGACCTCGGCGAGGCGAGCGCCGAGGATGGTCACGCGATCGGCCTCGGCGGTGGGCTGCGCGCCGCGGAGGACCGCCCCTGCGTCGAGGTAGGCCAGCCCCCGGAGGAGGCGGCGTTCGATGCGGTCGGCACGCCACCTCGTGCCGTTCTCGCACCCCGCGCCGCGCCGTTGCGTGGCGCACTCGAAGTACGTCCCGCCCTTCGGTGGCGGTCCCTTGTCGATCACGTACATGGACCCGCCGCAGCGGGCGCACTTGCCAAGCCCGAGGAGAAGGTGAGCGACGCCGCGTCCCCGTCGACCGGCTGCGATGCGGCGGCCCTTCGATGCCTGCCGGGCCCGCCAGTAGGTCTCCTCGTCCACGACGGCGGGGTAGTAGCCCCTGATTGGGTTGCCCTCGGGCTGGCGGTTGCCGCCGCGGTGGGTGCCCGAATGCGGCTGGTACTCGCCGAGCGCGAGGCGTCCGCTGAGAATCTTGGCGACGGTGGACGTCTGCCAGCCGATGCCGCCTCGCCATGTCGGGGTTCCGGCCGCGTTGAGCCGAGATACGATCTGCCGTTGCCCGTAGCCCTCGATCGCCATGTGGTAGATGCTGCGCACGATCTCGGCGCGGTCCTCGCGGAGGACGAACTTGCCGTCCTCGATCGCGATCCACTCGGGACAGCGCAGCGTGAGGGGCCGGCCCTCATCGCGTGCCGCGGCCTTCTTCCTTGCCCAGGCGGCCCCAACTCGCTCTCCCTTCGTCCGGGACTCCTCGTGGGCGCGAGCCATCACTGCGATCGACACGATCAGCGGCGTCCAGTCCGTGCGCAGGCGCTCCTCGGAGTAGACCTGACCGTCGGAGAGAGTCACAACAATGACTCCCGCGCGGATCAGGTCGAACAGCCGCGCCGCGGCATCCAGAACAGCCTCTCGGGACAGACGGTCCAAGGACTCGACCACTAAGTACGAGCCGTGCGGGACCTCCCCCGCCTCAACCAAAGCAAGGAATCGCTTGAGGGCGCCGATGTCCCGGTGAGCGCCCTTGTACGCAGATATGCCCAGGTCCCGGAGGCTGTCGTCCAACTCCAGCCCGCGAGCCTGGCACCAGTCCCTCGCCCTAGATAGCTGACGACGGAGTGAGTCGCCGCGTGCCTGCTCCGGCGACGAGAAGCGTATGTAGCTGAAAGCCTTGGGCATCGGTAACCGTCCGTCGGGTTCGATGCTGTTAATGTAGCATACCTTGCTGATGTGCGGGCCGCCGGGCTCGGGCAAGTCGATGATCGCCGGGCGCTTGCCCTCGATCCTGCCGCCGCTCGTGCCCGCCGAGATCCTCGACGTTTCGCGCATCGCCTCGATCGCGGGCGAGTTGTCCGATGGCCGGCTGTCGGATCGGCGCCCCTTCCGCGCACCGCACCACTCCGCCTCGATGGCCGCGATGGTCGGCGGCGGCCATCGCACGCGCCCCGGCGAGGTGTCGCTCGCCCATCGCGGCGTGCTCTTTCTCGACGAATTGCCGGAGTTCTCGCCCGCCGTACTCGATTCGCTCCGCCAGCCGATCGAAAGCGGCGAGAGCGTCATCGCGCGCGCCAACTACCGCGTCACATACCCCGCGCGGTTCCAGCTCGTCGCCGCGATGAACCCGTGCCGCTGCGGCATGGCCGGTGAGCCCGGACACGCCTGCGCGCGCGGGCCACGATGCGCTTCGGACTATCAGGCCCGCGTGTCCGGCCCACTCCTCGACCGCATCGACATCCGCATCGACGTGCCCGCCGTCTCGGCCGCCGACCTCCTGGCCGTCGCCCCGTCCGAGCCGTCCGCCATGGTGCGCGCGCGCGTCGAGGCCGCCCGCGCCATCCAGGCCGCGCGCTACGAAGCCCTCGGCCTGCCGCCCACGACCCTCAACGCCCATTGCTCGGCCGCCCTCGTCGAGCGCGTCGCCGCCCCCGATGCCGCCGGCTCGAAGCTCCTGCGCGAGGCCGCCGAGCGCATGGCCTTCTCGGCCCGCGCCTACCACCGCATCCTCAAGGTCGCCCGGACGCTGGCCGACCTTGCCGGCACCGAGACCGTCGGCCGCCCGCACCTCGCCGAAGCCATCAGCTACCGCGTCGCCACCGAGCGCCCCGCGGTCGCGGGGTAAGGCTCGGGATGGGATGCCAGCAGGGGCGCTGCCCCTGCACCCCGCCAGGGACATGATGTCCCTGGACCCTCCTCATTTCGAGGAGTGTCCAAAAGAATGGGGGCCGCTGGCCCCCCATTCTTTTGGAAAACTGTCAAATGAACGCAGGGGTTCGGGGACGTCAGGCCCCGAGCGGGGACCGGGGCGGCAGCCCCGCAACGCCCCATCCGCTCCTATCCCAAGATCGCGCGAACCTCCGGCAGGTCGGCGAGCGGGGTCTGGGGGCGCGGGCCGATCTGGGCGATGATGTGGCCGGCGGCGATGGCACCGAGGCGGGCGGACTGGTCGTGGGGGAGGCCGGCTGTGTAGCCGCGCAGGAAGCCGGAGGCGAAGAGGTCGCCGGCGCCCGTCGTGTCGACGACGTCGGGAACGACGGTCGCGGGGAAGGCCTGTCGGCTGGCGTCTTCGACGACCACGCAGCCTTCGGCGCCGCGGGTGACGACGGCGAGGCGCTTGGCATCCCGGCCGAGGTGGTGGAGGGCTTCTTCCAGGATCTCGGTCTGGTAGAGGGCCAGCGCCTCCGGCTCGTTGGCGAAGACGATGTCGACGGTGCCGGATCGCATGAGGTCGAGAAACTCGGCGCGGTAGCGGTGGACGCAGAAACTGTCCGACAGCGTCATCGCGACCTCGCGCCCGTGGGTGTGGGCAATCCGGGCGGCTTCTAGGATCGCGTCCTTGGCGCGCGGCGGATCCCAGAGGTAGCCCTCGAAATAGGTGACGCGGGCGGCGGCGACGATCTCCTCGACCACGTCCTCGGGCGACAGCTCGACGCAGGCGCCGAGATAGGTGTTCATCGATCGCTCGCCATCGGGCGTGACGAGGATCATGGAGCGGGCGGTGGGGGGCGTGTCGCCGAGCGGCGCCGTCTCGTAGCGGATGCCGAGCGAGCGGATGTCGTGGGTGAAGATGCGGCCGAGCTGGTCGTCCGCCACCTTGCCGAAATAGGCGCCGGTGCCGCCGAGCGAGACGAGGCCGGCCACCGTGTTGCCCGCGCTGCCGCCCGACATTTCGGTGGCCGGGCCCATCTTGCCGTAGAGCTCCTCGGCGCGGGCGGCGTCGATCAGCGTCATGGCGCCCTTCTCGATGCCGGCCTCGGCCAGGAACGCATCGTCGGTCCGCGAGATGATGTCGACGATGGCGTTGCCGATCGTCAGGAGGTCGTAGTCGGCCATACGGAGAGGAGCCTTCGGGTTCGGGTGGTCAGGCGGGGGCCCAGGCATTGGGGATGTGGACCGGCCAGCGGCGGGGCAGGACGGCGACGATGTCGAAGCGCAGCGACAGGCGGGCATGGTCGCGCTGCTTCTGGAGCCAGAGGTCGGCGGCGCGCGCGATGCGGGCCTGCGCGGCGGGCGTGACCGCGTCCATCGCGGCTTCGAGGCTGGCGCGCGCCTTCACCTCGACGATCGCGACCGTATCGCCGCGCCGGGCGACGATGTCGATCTCGCCGAGCTTCGTGCGGTGGCGCATGGCGAGGATGCGGTAGCCCTTGAGGCGGAGCGCCCAAGCCGCCAGCCACTCGCCGCGATGACCCTTGGCGAAGCGCGCGCGGCGCTCGGCGAGGCGATCGGCCGCCTTCATGGCGACTTCAGCGCCAGAGCGCGTTGGTAGAGATCGCGGCGGGAAAGACCGGTCAGCTTCACCGCCTCCTGCGCGGCCTTGGCGGGCTTCATCTCGGCAAGGAGCCCGCGCAGGATGGCGTCGACGTCGGCCGGCGCGTCCGCCGCCTCGTCGGCCGGCGGGCCGATGCAGACGACGATCTCGCCGCGCACGCGCTCCATCACGGCGAACTCGGCGGCCAGGTCCGGCAGGGGCGCGCGGTAGATCGTCTCGAAGGCCTTGGTGAGTTCGCGGCAGACGGCGGCGGGACGCGGGCCCAGCACATCCGCCATGTCGGCGAGACTGTCGGCGATCCGGTGCGGTGCCTCGAAGAACAGGAGCGTGCCGGGAATGCGGGCGAGCGCCTCCAGCCGCGCCCGCCGACCGCTTTCCTTAGGCGGCAGGAAACCGGCGAAGAAGAAGGCGTCTGACGGCAGCCCCGAAGCGAGAAGCGCGGCGAGCGGCGCGGAGGCGCCGGGCACCGGAACGACGGGGAGGCCCCGCGCGATCGCCTCGCGCCCGAGCCGGTAGCCGGGATCGGAGACGAGCGGTGTCCCGGCGTCGGAGACGAGGGCGACGGAGCGCCCGGCAGCGAGCTCCCCGAGCAGCGCCTCGTCGGCGCTCTCCGCCGAATGTTCGTGATAGGACCAGGCCCGGCGCCGGATGCCGTAGCGCTGCAGGAGCTTGCCGGTCTGGCGCGTGTCCTCGCAGGCGAGGACGTCGGCGCCCGCGATGATCTCCAGCGCGCGCAGCGTGATGTCGCCGAGGTTCCCGATCGGAGTGGCGACGAGGTAGAGCGCCGGCTCGGGGCGGTAGGCGGGGAAGGCGGCGTCGCGGATCGTGAAGCCGCCGCGCTCCTCGCCGGTCACGATCGTGGGCTCGGCGTCGGGCTCGTCGCTCATGCCGCCCTCGGCGCCCAGAGGATGATGGCCGCACCCGCGAGGCAGAGCGCAGCGCCGATGAGGTCGAACCGGTCCGGCCTTGCGCCCTCCGCGCCCCCCATCCACAGGAGCGAGGCGAGAATGTAGATCCCGCCATAGGCGGCATAGGCACGCCCGGCGAACTCCGCGTCGACGCGCGTCAGGGCATAGGCGAAAAGCGTGAGCGCAACGAGGCCGGGAGCCAGCCACAAGCGCGAGGCGTCGAGCCGCAACACCGCCCAGAACGCGAAACAGCCGGCGATCTCCGCCACGGCCGCGAAGGCGTAGACGGCGAGCGTCGTCACGCGAGGTCCGCCACCACGGCGTCGAGCACCAGCATGCCGGTCGGCGTCGCGCGGATGCGGTCGGGCCCGAGACGCTCGACCATGCCGTGGCCGGCGAGCTCGCGGACCGTCTCGGCGTCGAGGTCGCGCCCGGACAGTTCGCGCCAGCGCTTCAGATCCATGCCCTCGACAAGGCGTAGGCCCATCAGCATCAGCTCGTCCGCCTGCTCCTGCGCTTCCAAGGGCACGTCCTCGACGAAGCCGGCGTCCCAGTCCTCGACCATGCGCAGCCAAGTTTCCGGATGCTTCTCGTTGGAGACGGCATGGCGCGCGCCGTCCGGGCCGGGAAGGCGGGCATGGGCGCCGGGGCCGACGCCGGCATAGAGGCCGTAGCGCCAGTAGGTGAGGTTGTGGCGCGATTCCGCGCCCGGCACGGCGTGGTTGGAAATCTCGTAGGCCGGAAGGCCGTGCGCGCGGGTGATCGCCTGCGTCGCCTCGTAGAGCTCGGCCGAAAGCTCGCCGTCCGGCACCTTCAGCTTGCCCGCCTTGTGGAGGGCGTGGAAGGCCGTGCCCTCCTCGATAGTCAGCTGGTAGAGCGACAGGTGGTCGGCGGCGAGCCCGATGGCCTGCGCGAGCTCGGCTTCCCAGTCCGCGACGCCCTGACCGGGGCGGGCGTAGATGAGGTCGAACGAGAGGCGCGGGAAAATCTCGCGCGCGAGGCCGATCGCGCCGAGCGCCTGATCGACGTCGTGGAGGCGTCCGAGGCGGCGTAGGTCCTGGTCGTTCAGCGCCTGCACGCCGAGCGAGACGCGGTTGACGCCGGCCGCCCGGTAGCCGCGGAAGCGTGTCGCCTCGACCGAGGAGGGGTTCGCCTCCAGCGTGATCTCGGCCCCGTCGGCCACGCTCCAGAGCGAGGCGATCTCGTCGAGGATCGCGCCCACCGTCGCCGGTTCCATCAGGCTTGGCGTGCCGCCGCCGAGAAAAATGGAGGTGACGGTCTCTGCCCCGGTGCGCCGCGCCTGCTCGGCGAGCTCGCGCCGGAAGGCGGCGACATAGCGCGCCTGGTCCACAGGCTCGTGGCGGACGTGGCTGTTGAAGTCGCAATACGGGCACTTGGCGGCACAGAAGGGCCAATGCACATAGACGCCGAAGCCGGGATCGCCGGCCGGCGGCGTATAGGGCCGGATCGCCGACAGGGGGCGCAGCGCGAGGCTCACGAGACCCCGAGCGCTTCCCGCGCGAAGAGCCGGAAGGCGCGGGCGCGATGCGACAGGGCCGTTTCCTGTCCGGGCACCCAGCCGTGCTTCTCATGCGAGGGCATCTCGCCGAAGGTGCGCGTCTCGTTCTCGGGCAGGAAGCAGGGGTCGTAGCCGAAGCCGAGGCTTCCGCGTGGCGGCCAGACGATCGTGCCCTCGATCTCGCCGCGGAACTCGCGCGTCTGCCCGTCGGGGAAGGCGAGGCTGAGGACGGCGACGAAACGACCGGTGCGCCGGTCGGGCGTCGTGGCGCCGGCCGCCTGAAGCTTCTCCTCGATCTGGCGCATGGCCATGGTAAAGTCCTTGGCGGGTCCCGCCCAGCGGGCCGAGTAGATGCCGGGATCGCCGCCCAGCGCATCGACCGCCAGCCCCGAGTCGTCCGACAGCGCGGGAAGGCCGGTCGCGCGGGCGGCTGCCAGCGCCTTGATCCGTGCGTTCTCCTCGAAGGTCGTGCCGGTCTCCTCGGGCTCGGGCAACCCCTTGTCCGCCGCCGAGACGACCTCGAAGCCGAGCGGCGCCAGAAGCTCGCGAAATTCGGCGATCTTGCCGGCGTTGTGGCTGGCGATCAGCAGCGGGCCGTCGGCCGGGTCGAGGGGCAGGTCGTGCGTCATGAAGAAAACCGCTTCCGTTCGAGGAGCCCGGCTCAGGCGCCGAGCACCGCCTTCTGCTTTTCGACGAGCTGGCGGATGCCGGCGTCCGCCAGACCGAGCAGCGCATCGAGCTCGGCGCGCGAGAACGGCTCGCCCTCGGCCGTGCCCTGGATCTCGACGATGCCGCCGCGCCCGGTCATCACGAAGTTGGCGTCGGTCTCGGCGGCCGAGTCCTCGAGATAGTCGAGGTCGAGCACCGGCGTGCCCTGATGGATGCCGCAGGAGATGGCAGCTACGTGATCCTTGAGGACCGCGTCGCGCTTGACCATGCCGCGCGTCTCCATCCAGGCGAGGCAGTCCGACAGGGCGACGAAGGCGCCGGTGATGGCGGCCGTGCGCGTGCCGCCGTCGGCCTGAATCACGTCGCAGTCGACGGTGATCTGGCGCTCGCCGAGCGCCTGAAGGTTGACGACGGCGCGGAGCGAGCGGCCGATCAGGCGCTGGATCTCCTGCGTGCGGCCGGACTGCTTGCCGGCGGCCGCCTCGCGGCGCATGCGCTCGCCCGTGGCGCGCGGCAGCATGCCATATTCGGCCGTGACCCAGCCCTTGCCGGTGTTCTTCAGCCAGCCGGGGACGCGCTCCTCGAGGCTGGCGGCGCAGAGCACGTGCGTATCGCCGAACTTGACGAGGCAGGAGCCCTCGGCGTGGCGCGAGACGCCGCGCTCCAGCGAGACGGGCCGCAATTCGTCGTTCTGGCGTTTGGAAGGCCGCATGGAGTGTCCGCTCGGGCTGGGTAAGGTGTTGCGGTCTCCTTAACGCATACCATCGGCGACCGGAAGCGGCGGCGCCGATTATGCGCCGCCGGCCGCCGCGAGCACCCGTCAGCCCGCCCGTGCGGCGACCTCGGCGATCTCGCGCACGCACGTCTCGATCAGCCGCTCGCGCAGGGCGAGCGTCTGCCAGCCGTGGTCGCCGCCAGGATAGGACGTCAGCCGCGCCTCCGGCCAGACGGCATGGTAGCGCTCGGCATAGCGGAACGGCACCACCTCGTCGGCCTCGCCGTGATGGAGGAAGACGGGACCGCGATAGGCCGAGAGGCCCGCATAGGCGTCGTAGCCCTCCATGCCGCGCACGAAGGCGGGACCGATCGCCTGGCCGTTCACGTCGAACGGCTCGCCGGCGAGGATCGAACCATAGGGCCGACCCAGGATTTTGCCGTTCGCCACCTCGTCGACGCTCGCGGCGGCTGGGGCGAGGAGGGTGAGGCTCGCGATCGTGTCGGGCCGGCGGCCGGCGAGCGTCGCCGATTCCATCCCGCCCAGCGAATGGCCGACCAGGTGCACCGGAGGGGGCGCGAGGTCGCACATGGCCGACAACTGCGCCAGTTCGTCCGGTACGTTCACGTCGAAGAAGCGGCCGTCGCTCTCGCCATGACCGGCGCGGTCGAAGCTCACGACGTCGAAGCCCTTGGCGGCCAGCGCCCGCGCCAGTTCGACGAACATGCGGTTGTTGCCCATCCGGTTGCTGGAAAAGCCGTGCGCCAGGAGGACGTGGCCGGCATGGCCGCCGGGGTAGCGTGTGCCGCGAAGCGTCAGGTCGCCGTGCTGGAGTTCGAGGGGTTCCATGGGGCTTCGCGTCCTGTCGGATTTCGGTCTCGTCTAGCTAGATCGGATCGCACCCGAGGCCACCGTCGCGGTCCCGCGCGTCCCGATCGGCAGGACGGTGCGCAGGTCCCCCGATTTCCCCGCGCCTGCGCCATCGCGGCGCTTGGCCGGGCCCACGCCGATCCATATATTCGGGACCGTCATGAAGTTCGGCCCCTCGCTCTCCCTCCCGCGTGATCCCCTGGATCGGCGCCTCGACCTCGGGCAGGCGCTCGACGAGCGCTCGCGCGAGATCTTTCGGCTGATCGTCGACAGCTATCTCGAATCGGGCGAGCCGGTCGGCTCGCGCAACCTGTCGCGCCTCCTGACCAACCAGCTTTCGCCCGCCTCGATCCGCAACGTCATGTCGGACCTCGAGGCGCTCGGCCTGATCTACGCGCCGCATGTCTCGGCGGGACGCCTGCCGACCGAGATCGGCCTGCGCTTCTTCGTCGACGCCTTCCTCGAAACCGGCGACCTGCCGGAGCGCGAGCGCCTTGAGATCGAGGAGCGCGTGCGGGCCGAAGGCGAGCGTCGTCCCGTCGACGCGCTTCTGACCGAGGCCTCGCAGCTTCTTTCCGGCCTGTCGCGCGGGGCGGGGATCGTGCTGGCCTCCAAGGCCGACATCCGGCTGAAGCACATCGAGTTCGTGCGCCTCGATGCGACGCGCGCGCTGGTCGTGCTCGTCGGCGAAAACGGCGAGGTCGAGAACCGCGTCCTCGAACTGACGCCCGGCATCACCGCCTCGCAGCTCGTGGAAGCCGCCAATTTCCTCAACGCACATGTCGTCGGGCGCACGCTCGGTGAGGCGCGCGCCCGCATCGCCGCCTTGAAGGACGACACCGCCCGCGCGCTCGACCGCCTGTCGCAGGAACTCGTCGAGGCGGGGCTCGCCGTGTGGTCGGGCGAGGGTGCGGGCACGCCGTCCCGCCTCATCGTGCGCGGTCGCGCCAACCTTCTCGACAGCGTCACCGCGGCCCCCGACCTCGAACGCCTGCGCCACCTCTTCGACGATCTCGAATCGAAGAGCTCGATCATGGAGCTCATCGATCTCGCCGAAGCCGGCAACGGCGTGCGCATCTTCATCGGGTCGGAGAACAAGCTGTTCTCGATGTCGGGCTCGTCGCTGGTGATCGCGCCCTACAGCGACGGCGACGACCGGGTGATCGGCGCCGTCGGCGTGATCGGCCCGACGCGCCTCAACTATCGGCGCATCGTGCCGATGGTGGACTACACCGCCCGGCTCGTCTCGCGCCTTCTTTCGGGCACCGCGCCGCCCCGTCGGCCTTGATTTTCCGCCCGCCCCATTCGATATCCCGCACCGACCCATTCCCGGCCGCGACGGCCGTCGACCCATCGCGTCGACGGCGGGAACTGGCCCGATCTTCCCATGACGAAGGAGCGCCCTCTTCGATGACGAGCGACACCGACAAGACGGCAGGCGAACGCCAGGGCGAGGCGGCGACGACGGGCGGACAGGCCTTCTTCAAGGGCGGCGGCAGCGCCGGGGCGACCGCCGGCGACATGAACGCGCCGCACATCGAGACGCCGACGGGCGATGACGATACGGTCCCGACCTGGGGCGGCAACCACGCCACTGACGCCGACCGCGCCCGCGTCGCCGAACTCGAGACCGAGAATGCCGACGTCAAGGACCGCCTGCTGCGCCTTGCCGCCGACATGGAGAACCTGCGCCGGCGCACCGAGCGCGAGATCAAGGACGCGCGCCAGTTCGCGGTCGCCAACTTCGCCCGCGACATGCTCTCGGTGTCGGACAATCTCGACCGCGCCATCCAGGCCCTGCCGGCCGGGGCGCGAGAGAGCGGCGACGCCGGCTTCACCGCGCTCGTCGAGGGCGTCGAGATGACCGGCCGCTCCATGCTGTCGGCCATGGAGCGCCACGGCGTGAAGAAGCTCGAGCCGCTCAACCAGCGCTTCGATCCGAACTTCCACCAGGCGATGTTCGAGGTCCCGAACCCGGACCTGCCCGCTAATACCGTGGTGCAGGTCGTCCAGGAAGGCTACGCCATCGGCGAGCGCGTCCTCCGCCCCGCCCTCGTCGGCGTGTCGAAGGGCGGCCCCAAGGGCGCGGCTCCCACCGCTGGCGTCGACAGCAAGCTCGGCGTGCCGGACGAGAGCACCAAGGACGCCTGAGGGCGCGGCGAGGGGATGGGCAGGGGCGCCGCCCCTGCACCCCGCCAGGGGACATGATGTCCCCTGGACCCCTCCTCATTCGAAGAGTGTCCAAAGACGAAGGGGGCCAGCGGCCCCTTCGTCTTTGGAAAGATCGTCAAATGAAAAGAAGGGTTCGGGAATTCATTCCCGAGCGGGGACCGGGGCAGCAGCCCCGCCGATCCCCGGCCGCGCCCCTCAGAACGTCGGCGGCGTCTCGCCGGCCGCGCGGTAGGCGGCGGTGACGGTGTTGGCCATGAGCATGGCGATGGTCATCGGGCCGACGCCGCCGGGAACGGGGGTGATGGCCGAGGCGATCTGGCTTGCGGGCTCGAAGGCGACGTCGCCGACGAGGCGGGTCTTGCCTTCGCCGCGCTCGGGCGCGTCGATCCGGTTGATGCCGACGTCGATGACGACGGCGCCCGGCTTGATGCAGTCGGGGCCGAGCGCCTGCGGGCGGCCGATCGCGGCGACGAGGATGTCGGCCTCACGGCAAAGGGCGGGCAGGTCCTTCGTGCGGGAGTGGGCGACGGTGACGGTGGCGTTGGCGAGAAGGAGTAGCTGCGCCATCGGCTTGCCGACGAGGTTGGAGCGGCCGACGACGACGGCGCGCCGGCCCGACAGGTCGTCGCCCAGCACCCGGCGCAGCATCACCATGCAGCCGGCGGGCGTGCAGGGCACGAAGGCCTCACGGGCGAGGCCCGACGCGAGACGCCCGGCATTGACGACAGTGAGGCCGTCGACGTCCTTGTCCGGATGGATGCGACCGACGACGGCGTCGGCGTCGAGGCCCTTGGGCAGCGGCAGCTGCTGAAGGATGCCGTGGATGGCGGGATCGGCGTTCAGCCGGTCGATCAGGGCAAGGAGGTCGGCCTGCGGCACGTCGGCGGGCAGCGTGTGGGTGACGGAGTGGAAGCCGCATTCCCGCGCCATGCGCCCCTTGGAGCCAACATAGACCTGGCTCGCGGGGTCTTCGCCGACCAGCACCACGGCGAGCCCCGGCTTTACGCCCCTGCGCGATTCGAGGTCGGCGGCCGCCTGCTTGACCTTCGCCAGCACGTCCTCGGCCACCGCCTTGCCGTCGATCCTCGTCGCTGCCATCGAAACCGTTCCCTGTCCGAGCGCCATGTTGCGGCGCTTATAAAGCGCGAACGGCGGGCGCGCGAGTATCGAGGCGTCGTTTGGCGAGGACGGCGGGGCTGTTCGCCGGCTCCGGGGCTTCTATCATCTGCGGCATCGAGAGCCGGCAGGGGACGGGCGTCATGCAGCTTCAGGGACAGGTCGCGGTGGTCACGGGCGCAGGGTCGGGCATCGGCCGGGCGATCGCGCTGGCCTTTGCGCGCGAGGGCGCGAGCGTCGGCATCGCCGACATCGCCGCGGACGGCGCGCAGAAGGTCGCGGCCGAGATCGAGGCGGCGGGCGGGACGGCTCTGGCGGTGACGATGGACGTCACCGACGAGGCGATGGTGAACGCCGGCGTCGACCGGATCGCCGAGCGCTTCGGGCGTCTCGACGCGATGGTGGCCAATGCCGGGATCCAGATCGTCCACCCGATCGAGGAGTTCCCCTACGAGGAGTTCCGACGCGTGGTGGACATCCACCTCGGCGGCTCGTTCCTGCTCACCAAGGCGGCCGTGCGGCACATGTATCCGAAGAAGCGCGGTGCGCTGATCTACATGGGCTCGGTGCACAGCCACGAGGCCTCGGCGCTCAAAAGCGCCTATGTCGCCGCCAAGCACGGCATCCTCGGCCTCGCCCGCACGATGGCGAAGGAGGGCGGCAAGCACGGCGTGCGCTCCAACGTCATCTGCCCCGGCTTCGTGCGCACGCCCCTCGTCGAGAAGCAGATTCCCGAGCAGGCGCGCGACCTCGGCATTTCCGAGGAGGAGGTCGTCAAGAACGTGATGCTCGGGCGCACCGTGGACGGTGAGTTCACGACGCTGGAAGACGTCGCGGCGCTCGCCGTCTTCCTCGCCGGCTTCCGCTCGGCCGCGCTCACCGGCCAGTCGATCACCGCCAGCCACGGCTGGTACATGGGCTGACCCCAAGGCTTTCGGAGACGACCATGGATATCATCACGATCCAGCCGATCGGGGCGCTGATTGCCGGCGTCCTGATCCTCTTGATGCCGCGCCTCCTGAACTACATCGTCGCGATCTACCTGATCGTGATCGGTATCACGGGGCTGATGGGAACCATCTAGCCCCGCAGGTCTTCGCGTTGCGGAACGCAACGGACGAGGAACGGGCATGGTGGATCGGGCGACGGGACGGCGGGTGCTGATCCTGGGCGGCGGCGCGGGCGGTCTGGAACTCGCCTCGCAACTGGCGGGCAGGGACGGCGTCGAGGTGACGCTGGTCGATCGCGAGATGACCCACCTCTGGAAGCCGCGGCTCCACGAGTTCGCCGCCGGCACCGTCTCGTCGACGCTTGCCGAGATTTCCTTCTACATGCTGGCGCGCATGCGCGGCTTCCATTTCGAACAGGGCGAGGTGCGGGCCGTCGACCGCGGCGGCGGCCGGGTCGAGCTCGCGCCGATGCACGACGAGGAGGGGCGCGAACTCGCGCCTGCGCGCTTCCTCGCCTACGATCTCCTGGTGGTGGCGCTCGGCGGCGTCACGCCCGACTTCGGCACGGAGGGCGTCGCCGAGAACGCCGTGCGCCTCGACCGCCCCGAAGATGCGGAAGACTTCCGCACGCGCTTTGCCGGCGTGATGATCCGGGCGCGGGCGAGCGGCATGCCGGCCGAGGTTGTGATCGTCGGCTCCGGCGCGACGGGCACCGAACTTGCCGCGCATCTTCGCAACTCGGAGACCGGCTTTCTTCTTCGCGGCGGCAAGGCGAAGGCCGAGCGGCTGCTCGGCATCACCATCCTCGAATCCGCCGATGTCATCATGCCCGGCATCGACGACGCCCTGCGCGCCAAGCTCGTCGAGCGCCTGAAGGACCTCGACGTGAAGACGGTGACCGACGCCAAGGTCGCGGCGATTGAGTCCAACGCCGTGCGCTCGGTCTCGGGCGAGCGCTGGCCGGCCGACGTCGCGGTCTGGGCGGCGGGCCTCATCGGGCAACCGGTCCTGAAGCGGCTTGCCGACTTCGAACTCGACGACAAGGGCCGCATCCGGGTCGACCGTACCTTGCGTGCCACGGTGGATGAGCGGATCTACGTGATGGGCGATGCAGCGAGCATGGTGCCGAAGGGCAGCGAGAAGCCGCTGCCGCCGACCGCACAGGTCGCCTCGCAGCAGGCCGACTACCTCGCCGAGACCATCCCGCTGCTTCTCCAGGGCCAGCCGGTCGAGCCCTTCGAGTATCGCGACCGCGGGCGGCTCGTGCAGCTCGGCCGCGCCGGAACGGTGGGGCGCATCGGCTCCGGCCACGGCGACGACTTCCTGATCCACGGCCAGTTCGCGACTGCGGCCTACAACGCCCTGCAGCGCCAGCACCAGTGGAAGGTGCTGGGGCGCCTGCGCGGGACGGTCGCGATCTTCGCCGACATGCTGTCGCCGGCCAAGGGACCGGCGCTGAAGCTGCACGGCTGACGCGTCAGAACTCGATGCCGCGCTGCGCCTTGATGCCGGAGCGGAAGGGATGCTTGACCATCTCCATTTCGGTGACGAGGTCGGCGAACTCGATGAGTTCGTCGCGCGCGTTGCGGCCCGTAATGACGACGTGCTTCATCTCGGGCTTGTGGTCGCGCAGGAAGTCTACGACCTCCTCGACCGGAATGTATTCGTAGCGCAGGACGATGTTGAGCTCGTCGAGCACCACCATCTGATGCTCATCGTCCGCGATCATCGCCTTGGCGCGGTCCCAGGCCTGGCGCGCCGCGGCGATGTCGCGCTGGCGGTCCTGCGTCTCCCAGGTGAAGCCGTCGCCCATCGCGGTGATCGTCACCTCGCCGGGGAAACGCTCCAGCGCCTGACGCTCGCCGGTCTCCCACTTGCCCTTCACGAACTGGACGATGCCGACCTTCATCCCGTTGCCGAGGGCGCGGAAGACGAGGCCGAAGGCGGCGGTCGACTTGCCCTTGCCCTTGCCGGTGTGGACGATCACGAGTCCCTTTTCCTGCGTCTTCGTCGCAAGGATCTTGTCACGCGCCGCCTTCTTCTTCTTCATCTTCTCGGCGTGGCGCGCGTCAAGTTCCTCCTCGGTCATCGCGGCAAGGAGCGGGGATTTCTCGCTCATGAATGGTGATCCTCCGTTGCGAGGGTGAATTGTGCCGAGTTGGAGCGCGGACGCCAGAGGCCGCGCGCGATGGCTTCCCGGAAGCGCGCCCGCATCTCGGCCATTGCCGCCGGATTGTTGGCTTCGAGGAAGGCCGCGACCGTCTCGTCCTCGAGATAGGCGGCGTGGACGAGGTCGAAGTGCCGGTCGGCCACCGCGTTCGTGGTGGCGGCGAAGGCGAAGAGATAGTCCACCGTCGCCGCCATCTCGAAGGCGCCCTTGTAGCCGTGGCGCATGACGCCGGCGATCCACTTCGGATTGACGACGCGCGCCCGCACGACGCGCGCGATCTCCTCGTCGAGGGTGCGGATCACTGGGCGCTCCGGGCGCGAGTGGTCGGTGTGGTAGGCCGCGGGCGCCCGGCCCGACAGGTGCTCGACGGCGGCGCTCATTCCGCCTTCGAACTGGTAGTAATCGTCCGAATCCAGAAGGTCGTGCTCGCGATTGTCCTGGTTCTGGATCACCGCCTCGATCATCCCAAGCCGCGTCTCGAAGGCGGCGCGCTCGGGCATGCCCTCCGCATCCGCGCCATAGGCATAGGCGCCCCAGACGAGAAAGGACTCCGCAAGGTCACTGCGCGTCTGCCAGCCGCCCTCGTCGATCAGCGCCTGGAGGCCTGCGCCGTAGGCACCGGGTTTCGAGCCGAAGACGCGGTAGCCGGCCTGCCGCCGAGCCTCGCCGGGCTCGAGCCCTTCGCGTTCCAGCGCGCGCGCTTCCCGCGCCATGCGGGCGGCGATCGGATTGTCGTCTTCGTCCTCCTCCAGCGCGCCGACCGCGCGGCAGGCGCGGTCGAAGAGGGCGATCTGGTCGGGAAAGGCGTCGCGGAAGAAGCCGGAGACGCGCAGCGTCACGTCGACGCGCGGTCGGCCGAGGACGGCCGGCGGCAGGATCTCGAAGCCGGTGACGCGCCCCGACGCGCGGTCCCAGGTCGGCTTGGCGCCGATCAGGGCGAAGCCTTGCGCGATGTCGTCGCCGCCGGTGCGCATGTTGGCGGTGCCCCAGCAGGTGAGGCCCGCCGTGCGCAGCCAGTCGCCGTGGTCCTGCAGGTGGCGCGTGACGAGAAGCTCGGCGGACTTGCGGCCAAGGGCCCAGGCCGCCTCCGTCGGCACGGCGCGGGTGTCGACGGAGAAGAAGTTGCGGCCCGTCGGCAGAACGTCCGGACGCCCGCGCGTCGGCGCGCCGGAGGGGCCGGGGGGCACGAAGCGGCCGTCGAGACCGGCGAGTAGCCCTCCGATCTCCGCCTCGCCGCAGGCGGCGATCGCCGGTTTCAGGCGTGTCGCGATCTCGGAGAGAACGGCTGGGGTGGCCTCCCAGCCTTGTTCAGGAACCTCCGTTCCCGCGACGAGGCGCGAGGACAGGAGTTCCAGCCGCTCCACCGTGTCGCCCGCGGTCCGCCAGGGCTCGGCGGTTTGCCGCTGGAGAGCGGCGGGACATGGGCCGTCCCAGGGCGCGCCCATCGCGCAGTCCAGCGGATCGAACCCGTCGAGACCGCAGTCTCGCCCAAGCGCCCGCAGGAGCGAGGCGTCCCCCTCCCGGTCGCCGCGCGGCAGGCGCGCGAGCGCGACCGCGAGATCGTCGAGGAGCCGGCCGTCCGGAGCGCGCCCGAAGACGTGCAGCCCGTCGCGGATCTGCATCTCCTTCAGGTCGCAGAGCCAGGCGTCGAGCCGTTCGAGCGCCGCGTCGTCCACCTCGTCGACGTGGAGGCCGGCGTCGCGCCCGAGCCCGGTTTCTCCGAGCATCTCGACGATTTGCCGCTTCAGGAGCGCGGTGCGGCGGGGGTCGCCCTGCGCCGCCTCGTAATATTCGTCCACGAGGCGTTCGAGGTCGCGCGCGGGCCCATGGCTTTCGGCGCGCGTCAGCGGCGGGGTGAGGTGGTCGACGATCACGGCAGCGGAGCGGCGCTTGGCCTGCGTCCCCTCGCCGGGGTCGTTGACGATGAACGGATAGAGATGGGGCAGGGGGCCGAGCACGGCCTCGGGGAAGCAGGCGTCCGAGAGCGCCAGCGCCTTGCCGGGCAGCCATTCGAGATTGCCGTGCTTGCCCATGTGCACGATCGCCTGCGCGCCGAACGTCTCGCTGAGGTAAGCGTAGGTGGCGAGATACCCGTGCGGCGGCGCGAGGTCCGGCGCGTGATAGGTCTCCTTCGGGTCGATGTTGTAGCCGCGCGCCGGCTGGACGCCGACGATGACCTCCCCGAACCGGGCAAGCGGCAGGGCGAAGCCGTGGGCGGCGTCGAAGAACGGATCGTTCTCCGGCGCGCCCCAGCGCTCGGCCATCGCCGTGCGGGCCGCGGCCGGCAGGGCGTCGAAGACGCGGCGGTAGTCGGCGAGCGGCAGCGTCTCGCGGATCTCACGCGCGTCGCGTCCGGCATTGGTCGGTCCCGCCTGGAGATGGGCGATCAGCGCGTTGCCGTCGTCCGGCAGGGGGCCGGTCCGGTAGCCTGCCGCCTGCATCGCGCGGAGAACCTCGATCGTGCCGGCCGGGGTGTCGAGCCCGACGCCGTTGCCGATCCGCCCGTCCCGGTTGGGATAGTTGGCGAGAAGGATGGCGATCCGGCGCTCAGGCGCCGGCGTCCGCCGCAGCGCCGCCCAGCGCGCAGCGAGCGCCGCCGCGAAGGCGATGCGGCCGGGCTCGGGGCGATGGGCGACGATGTCGCTCTGCGTGCGCTCATGCCAGTCGCCGGCCGACTTGAAGGCGAGGGCGCGCGCGAGCACCCGGCCATCGACCTCCGGCAGGGCGACGTTCATGGCGAGATCGCGCGCCGAGAGCCCTTGCGACGACGCGTCCCAGGCTGCCCGCGTGGTGCCGGCAAGGACCCCCTGCAGGACGACTGCACCGCCTTCGTCCAGCACGGTCGCCGCGAAGGGGCGGCCGGGGGCGGAGGTGGCGAACCCTGTGAGATTGATCACGACGTCCGGCGCGCGCGGCGCGAAGAGCGCGCGTAGCGTCTCCGCGCTGACGGGGTCCTTGAGGCCGGAGACATAGGCGGCCAAGACGTCGAACCCTTGAGCCTCCAGCGCCTCGGCGAGCGCCTCCACCGTCTCCGTCTGCCCGCTCTGGATGAGGGCGCGGTAGAAGACGACGGCGGCGAGCGGCCGCGCGGCGACCGGCGCGGGCGCGCGCGGGCGCTCCAGTCGCCCGGCTTTGAGGATCGGGCGGGCCGGCGCCTCGTCCGGCACAAGCCCGTCGGCGAGCGCAAGGCACGCCCGCAGAAAGGCATCGGCATTGGCGGCTCCGCCCTCGCGCAGGTAGGCCCAGAGCCGCTCGCGCTCGGGCTCCGCCAGCGTCGAATAGGCGTCGAGACCGGGGTCGGGTCGGTCGTCGCCCGGCAGCACGCAGAGCGCAAAGCCATGGCGCCGCGCCGCCGCGCTCCAGGCCTCGCAGCCGTGCCGCCAATAGGCCGCGCCGCCAAGAAGCCGGATCACCACGAGGCGCACATGCGGCGCGAGCGCCCCGACATGCGTGTCCACCGACATCGGGTGCGCGAGGCGCAGAAGGTTGGCAAGGCGAAGCACCGCCCCGTCCAGCGCCAGCCGGTCGGCGGCAAACGCCAGCGCGGCGAGCTCGGTGTCGGCCGCCGACAGGACGATGACGCGCCCCGGCGTCTGCCCGAGGTCCACCGCCTCGCGCCCGTCCTGGATCGTCCCGCGCTGGAGGCTGAGAAGGTGCAAGCTACTCGGCCGCCGCGGCCGGCGCCTCGGCCAGCGCCGCGATGCCCTCGCGGATCGCCGCCTCGCCGTCCTCGATCGCGTCGTGGAGGCCGATCACGACGAAGCGCGAGACGCGCGCCTCGCCGGCTGAGAAGGGCCGGTCGAAATAGGTCTCGATCCGGCCGCCGACGGCTTGAACGACAAGGCGCATCGGCTTGCCCCGGATCGCGGCGAAGCCCTTGAGGCGCAGGACGTCGTGCCGCGCGATGACGCTCGTCAGACCCGCCGTCAGCGCCTCGACGGAGACATATTCCCCACCCTCCGCGACGATGCTCTCGAAGTCCTCGTGATCGTGGCTATGGCCGTCGGCATGGTGGATCTCGTGGTGCGAGCGGCGGTCGGCGATGAGATCCTCCGTGCCGGCCTTGAGGCCAAGGAGGATGTCGGCGGGCAGGCGCCCGTTCTCGGCGGTCACGACGGCGAGCTTGCGGCCGGCTTCCGCCTCGACCTTCGCGCGGACGGCGGCCAGAGCCGCGGCATCCACGAGATCGGCCTTGTTGAGGACGAGGAGGTCGGCGGCGCGGATCTGGTCCTCGAAGAGCTCCTCCAGCGGATTGTCGTGGTCGAGGCTCTCGTCGGCCTCGCGCGCGGCCTGGACCTTGGCCTCGTCGTCGGCGAAGCGCCCGGCGGCGACGGCCGCCGCGTCGATCACGGTGACGACGCCGTCGACGGTGACGCGCGCCTTGACCTCGGGCCAGTTGAAGGCGGCCACCAGCGGCTGGGGCAGGGCGAGGCCCGAGGTCTCGATCACGATGTGGTCGAGCCGGTCGGCGCGCTCCAGGAGCGTTTCCATCGTCGGGATGAAGTCGTCGGCGACGGTGCAGCAGATGCAGCCGTTGGTGAGTTCCACGACGTCCTCCTCGCGGCAGGTCCGGGCGTCGCAGCCCTTCAGGATGTCGCCGTCGACGCCGAGGTCGCCGAACTCGTTGATGATCAGCGCGATGCGCCGGCCCTCGGCGTTCTGAAGGAGGTTGCGGATCAGCGTCGTCTTGCCGGCCCCGAGGAAACCGGTGATCACGGTGGCGGGAATCTTCTGCATGGGATCAGCCCTTGAGCTTGAGCGGCAGGCCGGCGGCGACGAAGGTCACCGCGTCGGCGAGGGCCGCGACGCGTTGGTGGAGCCGGCCGGCATGGTCGCGAAACTCGCGCGCCATCCGGTTGTCCGGGACGATGGAAAGGCCGACCTCGTTGGAGACGATCACGACGAGGCCGGGAAGCGGCGTGCGCAGCGCCTCGGCCAGCGCATCCGAGGCGGCGGGAATGTCGCCGTCCTCCAGCATCAGGTTGGTGAGCCAGAGGGTGAGGCAGTCGACGAGGATGGCCCGGTCGTCGCGCGCCTCTCGGTTGAGGGTCTCGGCGAGCGCCAGCGGCTCCTCGATCGTCTCCCACGGGGGCGGGCGACGCTCGCGGTGCTCTTGGATCCGCGCCCGCATCTCGGCGTCGAACGCACGGCCCGTCGCGAGATAGAGGGGGTGGAGGCCGCTGCCGAGGACCATGTCCTCGGCCAGCGCGCTCTTGCCCGAGCGCGCCCCGCCGAGGACGAAATGAAGGCTCATGCCGGAACGGCGACGGCGCGCCGGGCCCGATCGAGCCCAAGGCCGAGCAGAGCGCCCGTCATGGCCCACAGGGAGGCCGACAGACTGAGCGATGCGACGGCGAACTCGGCGGCGAGCGCCGCCGGCACGGGGCTTGCAAGATCGGCCGGATGCGGCGCGCCGACGAGGTGCGGCAGGAGAAGCAGCGCGAGCCCGCCAAGAATCGCCGCGCTCGAGCGGCGCGACACGAGGAGCCACAGGCCGCCCGCCGTCAGCGCGACCGTCGCGAGCCACCACGCCTGACGCGCCGCAAGATCGGCCGCGGGCATGGCGGGAAGCTCGGGCGGCAGGCCGAGCGCCGGAGCAAGCGTGACGGCCGCAAACCCGGCCAGACCCCAGACGGCGCCGTTGCGAAGCGTCACCGGCCGGTCAAGGCCGAGGCTCGCCGCCAGAATCAGGAGCGAGAAGGCCGCGCCGATGACGACGTTGGCCACGAGCGTCCCACCGAGGCGGGCGACATCGCCGCTCTCCTCGTGCGTTGCTCCACTGTGGGCCTGGGCCGGTGTGACCAGGCGGAGCGACGAGGCCGCGTGGTCATGCTCCGTGCCGCCGCCCTCGTAGGTTTCGGCCGCCAGAATCAGTGGCGTCGTCTTGAGGTGCTGGAGCGGCGTGATGACGACGCCGGCGAGAATGCCGGCAAGAAGCGCGGCGAGAAAATAGCGAACGAGCATGGGACTTCCCCTTCCGGCCGGCGGGTCGCTGCGAAGCGACGCGCGGCGCGGCCGTGCCATAGGACGAGGCCTCCGCCGCCGGTCAGGCGAGCGGATGCGATCGATGGATCGAGGCGAGGAGCCTCTAGTGGCAGGGCAGGCCCATGGCATGGCGCGCGTCGTGCGCCGTGTCGTGCAGCGCGTCGGCGCCGGCAAATCCGGCCCCCCAGAGGAGGAGCGCGCCGGCGGCGAAGGCGAGAAGCGCGGCCGGCAGGCGCGCGGACAGGGCGGGGCTTCGAGCGGTGCTCGTCGTGGACGACGTCATGGTGTTCAACCTCCGTGACAGCGGCCGGAATGGCCGCCTCGAGACGGATGGCAGGTCTCCTGGCTCACGGGTCACCGGTCGTCCCCCTGCCTTCCCGGACGGTCCCGTCCAGTGGCGTTTCCGGCAGAACCCTGCCGGCGGAGGCACCTCGCCGTTCTACAGTCGCGGGGTCGGCTGCGATACGGGCCCTTGGTTTAAGTCGGCCCTTCGCATTCCCTCTTAGCCTGCCCGCGCGAGTTGCGGGGCAGGACCATCCGCGCGCGAGGATAGACGAAGCGGGGTTCCAGTCAATCGAAGAGGCGCAAGAGGGGCGAGACGTTGAGGTGGGATTGGCGCGAAGCAAGCCGGGGCGTGCTGTGCGATGGGCAGCTTCGGCCCAACCCGGTCGCCCGAACTGCCGTCGAGGCTTCTCTAAAGCGGTTGTTTGCCGTGCCCCCGTCGACATCGGATCAGTGCGGCAAGCGATCTTTCCCGGCGGCATCACAAATCTTGGACGGAGGCTGGCGGCTGCATGAACTCGATCGTCGCGCCGTCTGGGCCAACAACATAGATCACGCGCGTTCCAGCCCGCGCACCGCTTGCGATCGGCTGCGGAATGCCTTGCGCCTTCCAGCCGTAGGTGGCGATCCGCGCCAGAATCGCGTCGATGTCATCGACCACGAGGGCCAGATGCGCAAAGCCCGGGTCGAACGGCTTGGCCAGCACAGTTGAGCGATTCAGACCTCGATATTCCAAGAGCTCGATCGTCTGACCCGCCAGCGAGATGATCGCCATGCGAACCTGTGCCCCATGCGCTCCCGTCACTTGGCCGAGGAACTCGCCCCCCATCTCGCCGGTTCGCACGAGTTGCGCGCCAAGCCCGTCG
Organism: Aureimonas phyllosphaerae; assembly: GCF_047943035.1. Classification (NCBI taxonomy): domain Bacteria; kingdom Pseudomonadati; phylum Pseudomonadota; class Alphaproteobacteria; order Hyphomicrobiales; family Aurantimonadaceae; genus Aureimonas; species Aureimonas phyllosphaerae. The sequence goes on from NZ_CP181348.1 coordinate 1,610,174, forward strand.
ACCCAGAACCGAAGAGACTCGTCGAGGGAGGCGACCGCGAAGCCGACGTGATCGGCGCGACGCACGTGGATGCTAGTGTGTTCCATCATGCGAAACGTCTGGCTGGCAAAGGGGTTCAATCGTCTACAAAAGGTCGTCGCCAGTCTTCCGGCTATGTCCTCTTCGATGCATATGCCATTTGGAAACGGACCAGCAGGAAACCACGCTTGAGTCACCGTGTTCTCCGTCATAGACGCGCACCAATCCTCACCGCCACACACAAACCCGTCGGCCTTCCATCCTCCGCCCGCTCGGCTATCTCTTGCCCGAACGCCACTGCCGGAAGGCCCGACCCATGCACCATCCCGCCATCGCTCCGCTCCACACCGCCGTCGTGATCGGGGGCGCGGGGGGGATCGGGCTGGCGGCCGCGCGCCGCTTCGCCAAGGCCGGCCTCAAGGTCGCGGTGGTGGACCGGCGGATGGAGGACCTGACGAGCGCGCACGAAGAGCTCGTCGCGCTCGCCGACGGCGACGAGACGCGGATCGTGGCGGCGGCCTGCGACGTGAGCGATCGCGCCGGTCTGCAAAAGACGGCCGATCACATCGCCGAACGTCTCGGCAAGGTGCATGTCCTGATGAACAATGCCGGCATCCAGCCGGGCTCGTCGATTTTCGGGACCCAGGCCAACTGGGACGCCGTGCTGTCGATCAACCTCGGCGGCGTCATCAACGGCACGCGGATCTTCGGCCCGGCCATGATGGCGCATGGCGAGCCGGCGCTGATCGTCAACACCGGCTCCAAGCAGGGCATCACGACGCCGCCGGGCGATCCCGCCTACAACGTGTCGAAGGCGGGCGTGAAGGTGTTCACCGAGGCGCTGCAGCACGAGTTGCGCGAGACGGCGGGGCATCAGGTGGAGGCCGCGCTCCTCATACCCGGCTTCGTGTTCACCGGGCTGACCGCCAGGGGGCGCACCGAGAAGCCTGAGGGCGCCTGGACGCCCGACCAGACGATCGACTTCATGATGGACCGGCTGGAGGCGGGCGACTTCTACATCCTGTGCCCGGACGGCGAGACGGACCGGCGCACCGACGAGAAACGCATCCGCTGGGCGGCCGGCGACATCGTCGAGAACCGCCCGCCACTGTCGCGCTGGCACAAGGACTGGGCCGGCCGCTTCAAGGATTTTGCGACCGAGGACTGATCGGCGTTCAGACCGAGCGCAGCGAGCGCGGACCCCGCTCGGGGCCGCGCGTCATGTGGCGCAGCGTCGCGTCGCGCCGCACGAGCCCGTGCCAGAGCGCCATGGCGATGTGGCCGGCGATGAGCACGAAGAGCGTCCAGCCGAGGAAGCCGTGCAGGAGGTTGGCGGGCGCGGTCAGCGCCGGATTCGCCTCGCCGCCGGGCGCCACGAGTTCGATGCCGTAGACCCGCAAGCCCCGCCCGTTGTTCGCGGCGCGCAGGATGGCGAGCGAGGGCACGATCACCATCAAGAGATAGAGCACGAGGTGGCCGAGCGTCGCCGCGCGCTGGAGAAGCGGCGGGCCCTCGTGCGGGGGGCGCTGCTTCAGCTGCGACAGGCCCCAGGCGCCGCGCAGGAGCACGAGCACCCAGAGCGTGAAGCCGACGGAATAGTGCGTGCCCCAGAAAAAGCGCTCGATCGCCGTGTCCTCGGCGACCGCCGAGAGGAACACCGTCACGAACTGCCAGACGAAGAGGAGCGCCATCGTCCAGTGCAGCGTGCGCGACACGAGGCCGTATCCGAATCGCGAATCGGCGAGGGTCGATTTGGCCATGAAGCGGTGTCCCCGTTGCGTCCTCTCGATGTTGGAACGCTTCGAGATGGATTGCCAATTACGGAAACGACATCTTGCGCGCGGCCGATCAGCGCGCGCGGGCGATCCGTTCCAGCGCTGCGATGTCAAGCGAGGTCTCGAGCCGGGCGGCGATGGCATCGAGCGCCGCCTCGATCTCGCCCGCGTGCGAGCGTCCGCCGGGCGCCACCCCAAGCGTCGAGAGCCAGGTCTCGCGCCAGCGGTCCCCGGTGAAGAGGCCGTGGAGATAGGTGCCTGTCACCCGCCCGTCGGCACTCGCAGCGCCTTCCGGGCGGCCCGCGACGATGGCGAAGGGCCGCAAGCGGTCCGGCCCCTCGCTCCGGCCCATGTGGATCTCGTAGGCGGGGAACGCTGTCCCGTCCATCGCGAGGGCCTTGACCTGAGCGAGGGTCTTGGGTCCGAGAAGGCGCGTCTCGATGTCGAGAAGACCGAGACCCGCCGTCTCGCCCGCTTCGCCCTCGATGCCGTGGGGGTCGTTGATCCGCCGACCCAGCATCTGGTAGCCGCCGCAGAGCCCCAGCACCCGGCCGCCGCGTGCGTGGTGGTCGAGGATCGCGCGATCCCAGCCTTCTGCGCGCAGGGCCGTAAGATCGGCGATCGTCGCCTTGGAGCCCGGCAGCAGCACCAGTCCGGCCTCGCGCGGCCAGGACTCGCCCGGCCGGACGAGGCGCACGCAGACGCCGGGCGTCGCCGCCAGCGGATCGAGATCGTCGAAGTTGGCGATATGCGGCAGGCGCGGCACGGCGACGACGAGATCGCCCGGACGGGGCTCGGGCGCCGCGCGCCGATCGAGCGCCACGGAATCTTCCGCCGGCAGGCGCGCCGTCTCCGGCAGCCAGGGCACGACCCCGAGGCTCGGCCAGTTGGTGAACCGGGTGACGGCCGCAAGCCCCTCGTCGAAGAGCGAGACGTCGCCCCGGAACTTGTTGATCAGGAAGCCGTGGATCGGCGCGCGGTCGGCGGGCGGGAGGATCGCGTGCGTGCCGACCAAGGAGGCGATCACGCCGCCCCGGTCGATGTCGCCGACGAGGACGACCGGAACGCCGGCGGCGCGCGCGAAGCCCATGTTGGCGATGTCGCCGACCCGCAGGTTGATCTCGGCCGGCGAGCCCGCGCCCTCGACGACGACGAGGTCGGCGCCCTGCGAGATACGGGCGAAGCTGTCGAGGACGGCCGGCAGGAAGGTCGCCTTCAGCGCTTGGTAGTCGCGCCCGCGTGCCGTGCCGGCGACGCGGCCCTGCACTACGACCTGCGAGCCGGTCTCCGACTGCGGCTTGAGGAGCACCGGGTTCATGTGGACGCTCGGCGCGACGCGGCAGGCCGTGGCCTGGAGGGCCTGCGCCCGGCCGATCTCGCCCCATTCGCCGGCTTGGTCGTTCCAGGCGACGGCGGCGTTGTTGCTCATGTTCTGCGGCTTGAAGGGCCGCACCGCGAGGCCCCGGTTCGCGAACAGCCGGCAGAGGCCGGCGACGAGGACGCTTTTCCCGACGTCCGACCCCGTGCCCTGCAGCATCAGGGCCGGGACGCGGGCGCCGCTCACGACCAGAGGAGCCGCACCGCGAGCGCGATGCAGACCAGCACCAGGAGCGGGCGGATCAGGCCGGCGCCGAAGCGCATGGCGACGCCGGCGCCGACGCGCGCGCCGAGGAACTGCGCGATCCCCATCGCGAGCCCGAGCTTCCAGTGGATGGTGCCGACGAGGGCGAATACGGCAAAGCCCCCGACGTTCGAGGCGAAGTTCAGGAGCTTGGTGTGCGCCGTCGCCTTGAGGACGCCGTAGCCGGCGAGCGACACGAAGGCGAGCATGAAGAACGAGCCGGTGCCGGGCCCGAACAGCCCGTCATAGGCGCCGATCAGCGGCACGAAGACGAGGGCGAAGGTGCGCGGCGAGATGCGCCGTTCGCGATCGATGTCGGTGAGGCCGGGCTTCACCGCGAAGTAGATCGCGATGGCGATGAGAAGGAAGGGGAGGAGCCGGCGCAGGAGGTCGAGCGGCAGGGCCGTCGCCAGAAGCGCGCCGAGGCAGGCGCCGGCAAAGGAGAGGCCCGCCGCAGGCAGCAAAGGCCCAAGCTTCACGTGGCCGCGCCGCGCGTAGGAAATCGTCGCCGAGGCCGAGCCGAACAGCGACTGGAGCTTGTTGGTGCCGAGCGCCGAGAGCGGGTCGAGCCCGCCGAGGAGCAGCGCCGGCACCGTGATCAGACCCCCGCCGCCCGCGATCGCGTCGATCAGTCCCGCGCCGAAGGCGGCAAGGACCAGAAGCAGGAAGGTTTCGTCGAAGGGCATGGCGGCGGCTTTCGCGGGCGGGCCGGATGGCCTTAAGGCGGGTGGCGCCTCCGGCCAAGGGAAAACGGACGCGATTTGACGAAGCGGTCGCCGTCCGTCATGAAGCCGGGGCCTGACGGTGCCTCGAACGGGGCTCTCACACATGATTTCACGGGCGGCCGACCCAATCCGGGGGCCGACGCGGAAACCGGCGGATCGATTCGTCGCGCGTCTGGCGCGGCGCCTCCTCCGGCGCGACACGACGACGGAGGACGACCATGAAGGCCTTGATGCTGTGCGGCCACGGCAGCCGCGACCGGGGCGCGGTGGACGAGTTCCGCGGCCTTGCCGAGAAGATGGCCCGCCGCCTGCCGGACTGGAGCGTCGACTACGGCTATCTCGAATTCGCGACCCCGATCATCCGCGACGGCCTCGACCGGCTGAAGGCCAAGGGTGCGACCGATATCCTGGCGCTGCCCGGCATGCTGTTCGCGGCCGGGCATGCCAAGAACGACATTCCCTCCGTCCTCAACACCTACGCCGCGCAGAACGACGTCACGGTCACCTACGGGCGCGAGCTCGGCATCGACCCGAAGATGATCCGGGCGGCAGGCGAGCGGATCCGCGAGGCGCTGCGCGCGGACGGCTGGCGCGACGGCGAGCCGCTGCACGACACGATGCTGGTGGTGGTCGGGCGCGGGGCGTCCGATCCCGACGCCAATTCCAACGTCGCCAAGGTCATGCGTCTCCTGTGGGAGGGCCTCGGCTTCGGCTGGGGCGAGACGGCCTATTCCGGCGTCACCTTTCCGCTGGTCGAGCCGGGCCTGACGCATGTCGCGCGGCTCGGCTACCGGCGCGTCGTGGTGTTCCCCTACTTCCTGTTCACGGGCATCCTCGTCGACCGCATCTTCGATGCGACGGACCGCGTGGCCGCCGCCCATCCGGACATCCGCTTCCTCAAGGCGAAGTATCTCGGCGCGCACGATCTCGTGGTCGAGACCTTCGTCGACCGGCTGGAGGAGATCCTCCAGGGTACGAACCTGATGAACTGCCAGATGTGCAAGTATCGCGAGCAGGTGCTGGGGTTCGAGGCCGAGGTCGGCCTGCCGCAGGAAAGCCACCACCATCACGTCGAGGGCATCGGTACGGGCCCGGCGGCGCACGGCCACGACCATCCTCATGATCACGACCATGGTCATGAGCACCACCACGGTCACGACCATTCGCACGACCACGGTCACCATCATCATGGCGGCGGGCACCACCACCACCACGATCATGCGCACGCGCATGGCCACGATCACGGCCATGCCCACACCCATCATCCCTATCCGCACGCCGATCACCCGCTGGGCCCGCGCACGCTGAAGGGGCGCTGAGCCGGCGATGTCCGTGCCCGCCTATCTCCGCGACCCCGCCGCGATCTACGACGCGAGCTTTCGCACCATCCGCGAGGAAGGCGCGACGGCGCTGGCGCGTCTGCCGGGGGATGCGCATGACCTTGCGATCCGCATCGCGCATGCCTGCGGCATGGTGGACGCGATCGGCGACCTCGTCGTCTCGGCGGGCGTCGTCGAGGCGGGACGGGCGGCCTTGCAAGCCGGGGCGCCGATCCTCATCGATGCCGAGATGGTGGCGCACGGCGTGATCCGGGCCCGCCTGCCGGCCGGCAACCGGGTGCTGTGCCGACTGAACGAGGCGGGCGTGCCGGAGCGCGCCCGCCGTCTTTCCACCACCCGCTCCGCCGCGCAGGTCGACTGGTGGGACGACGATCTCGAAGGCGCCGTGGTCGCCATCGGCAACGCCCCGACCGCCCTGTTCCGCCTCCTCGAGCGGCTCGACGAAGGCGCGCCGCGCCCGGCCGTCATCCTCGGCTTTCCCGTCGGCTTCGTCGGCGCCGCCGAATCCAAGGCGGAACTCGCCGCAAACCCGCGGAACATTCCCTTCGCGACGCTCACCGGTCGGCGCGGCGGCAGCGCGATGGCCGCCGCCGCCGTCAACGCGCTGGCCGCCGGCCTCGCAGGCGCGCCGGCATGACGGCCTGGCTCCATGTGATCGGGGTCGGTGACGGCGGGCTCGACACGCTCTCGCCCGACGCCGCGCACCGGCTTGCGCAGGCTGAGATCGTCTTCGGCGGCACGCGGCATCTCGCGATGCTCGCCGCCCACCACCCGGCCGAGCGACGGGCGTGGCGCTCGCCCTTTGCCGACACGGCGGCCGACATCCTCGCCGCGCGAGGCCGGCCGGCGGTGGTACTGGCGACCGGCGATCCCTCGTGGTTCGGACCGGCGCGCTGGCTGCGCACGATCCTCGATGCCGGCGAATTCGCCGTCCTGCCCGCTCCGTCCGCCTTTTCGCTCGCCGCCACGCGGCTCGGCTGGTCGCTGGAGGAGGTGCGCTGCCTCTCGGTGCATGGGCGGCCGATCGAAAGTGTGCTCGCCGAGCTTTCCGACGGTGCCCGCCTCCTTCTCCTGTCGGAGGATGGTTCGACGCCGGCCCTGCTCGCGGCTCGGCTCTGTGAGCTCGGGTTCGGGCGTAGCCGGCTCCACGTCCTCGAACACCTCGGCGGGTCGGGCGAACGCGTGCGCTCTTCGGTGGCCGGCACGTTCGATCTCGACGAGGTCGCCGCGCTGAACACGATCGGCCTCGAATGCCGCGTCGAGGAGGGCGTGCGGACCTATTCGCGTGTGCCCGGCCTTGCCGACGACGCGTTCCGGCACGACGGCAAGATGACCAAGCGCACGCTGCGCGCACTGGCGCTCGCCGCGCTCGAACCGATGCCGGGCCAGCTCCTGTGGGATGTCGGGGCCGGCTGCGGCTCGATCTCGGTCGAGTGGCTGCGCGCGGCCCCCGGCGGACGGGCGCTCGCGATCGAGCCGGTCGAGGCGCGCCGCGCGATGATCGCCGAGAACGCCGCGCGTCTCGCCCCCTCCGGCCTCGACATTGTGGACGGGCGCGCGCCGGCTGCCCTGGAGGGCCTTCCCGCACCCGATGCCGTGTTCCTCGGCGGTGGCCTCACTGACGGCCTGTTTCCGGCCGCCTTCGGGGCCCTGAAGCCCGGCGGGCGGCTGGTCGCCCATGCCGTGACGCTGGAATCGGAGGCGATCCTTCTCGCCCTCCATGAGGTGCACGGCGGCGAACTCCTGCGCGTTTCGGTGGCGATGGCCGAGCCGGTCGGCCCCTATCGCGGCTGGCGCGCGTCGATGCCGGTGACGCATTGGCACATCACCAAGCAGGGGGCTTCGTGAGCGGCCGTCTCTTCGGCGTCGGTCTCGGACCCGGCGATCCGGAACTCCTGACGCTGAAGGCCACGCGCATCCTGCGTGAGGCGTCAGTCATTGCCTATCCGCTGTCCGAGGGGAGCGCGAGCCTCGCACGCTCGATTGCCGAGCCGCATCTCGGCCCTGCGCAGCGCGAGATCGCGATCGAGCTTTGCATGTCGACGGAGCGCGCGCCGGGGCAGGGCGCCTACGACCTCGCCGCACCACGGATCGCCGCCGAGCTTGACGCGGGCCACGACGTCGCGGTGCTCTGCGAGGGCGACCCGTTCTTCTACGGCTCCTTCCTCCAGCTCTTCGCGCGCCTCGGGCATCGCTATCCCACCGAGGTCGTGCCGGGTGTCTCCTCGGTGATGGCGGCGGCGGCGCGCACCCGGCGTCCGTTGTGCGCGCGCGGCGACCGCTTCGCCGTCCTGCCCGCGACGCTGGCCGACGAGGCCCTGCTGCCGGCGATCGCAGCGGCCGACAGTGTCGCGATCCTGAAGCTCGGCCGCCACTTCGCGCGCGTCAAGGCGCTGATCGAGGGCATGGGCCTTGCCGGTCGAGCGACCTATGCCGAGCGGATCGGGCAGGCCGGCGAGCGCGTACTGCCGCTCGGCGAGACCGGCGAGACGGCCCCCTATTTCGCGATGATCCTTCTCTACAAGGGCGCAGAGCCGGCGATCCTAGACGCCCTGAACGGACCCCAGCCTCGATGAATGCGCCCGCGATCCTCTGCCTCGGTCCCGCCGCCCTGCCGCTTGCCCGCCGGATCGCCGATGCGCTCGGTGGCGAGGTGCATGCCGGGGAGCGGGTGCCGGGCGGCGACGTCGCCTTCGCGGGGGCAGGCGACCACATTCGCGCGCTCTTCTCCGAAGGGCGCCCCATCGTCGCCCTGATGGCCTCGGGCGCGCTGATCCGCATCCTCGCGCCCCGTCTTGCCGACAAGGGCGCGGAGCCGCCGGTCCTGTGCGTCGCCGAGGACGGATCGGCCGTGGTGCCGCTTCTCGGCGGCCATCACGGCGCCAACGATCTGGCCCGCCGCATCGCCGCCGTGCTTCGGGTCGCCCCGGCGATCACGACTGCGGGGGATCTGCGCTTCGGCATCGCGCTGGACGATCCGCCGGCCGGCTGGGTCCTCGAGAACGCCGGCGATGCGAAGGCGGTCATGGCGGAGCTTCTGGCCGGCGAGCACGCCTGGATCGAGGGTGTGGCCGACTGGCTGGAGCGCTCGTCGATCCCGCTGTCGGACGACGGACGCGTGACGCTGTCGGTCTCCGACGAGGCCCGCGCGCCGCGCCCGCTCGAACTCCTCTACCGGCCGAAGACGCTGGTGCTCGGCATCGGCGCCGAGCGCGGCGCGCCGTCCGAGGAGGCGGTGGCGCTGGCGGAGAGCGTGATGGCCGCCGCCGGCCTCAGCCCCCTGTCGCTCGCCGCCGTCGCCTCGCTCGACCTCAAGGCCGACGAGCCCGCCGTCCATGCCGTGGCGGCCCGCTTCGGGGTGCCCGCCCGCTTTTTCGATGCCGCGACGCTGGAGGCCGAGACGCCGCGGCTCTGCCATCCCTCCGACGTCGTGTTCCGCGAGACCGGTTGCCATGGCGTATCCGAGGGGGCGGCGCTGGCCGGGGTCGGGCAAGCCGGCGAACTGGTGGTGCCGAAGCGGAAATCCGCACGCGCGACGGCGGCCCTTACCCGCAGCCCCCGCCCGGTCGACGCCGAGGCCATCGGCCGCGCGCGGGGACGGCTCTTCGTCGTCGGCATCGGGCCGGGCGGGGCGGCGTGGCGCTCGCCCGAGGTCTCGGCCATGGTCGGCCGCGCCACCGATCTCGTCGGCTATTCGCTCTACCTCGACCTCCTCGGGCCGCTGGCAGCCGGCAAACGCCGCCACGACTTCGACCTCGGCGCGGAGGAAGCGCGCGTGCGCTTCGCGCTGGAACTCGCGGCCGAGGGCCGCGACGTCGCGCTGGTCTGTTCAGGCGACGCCGGCATCTACGCGATGGCGACGCTGGTGTTCGAGCTGATCGACCGGGGCGATGTGTCGGATGCGGCGCGCCGCGTCGCGATCGCGGTGTCGCCCGGCATCTCCGCGCTCCAGGCGGCGGCGGCCCGTGCCGGCGCGCCGCTCGGCCACGACTTCTGCACGATCTCGCTGTCCGACCTCCTGACGCCGTGGGAGGACATCCAGCGTCGGGTCGAGGCGGCGGCCGAGGGCGACTTCGTGATCGCCTTCTACAACCCCGTCTCGAAGCGCCGCCGCACCCAGCTCGCCTATGCCCGCGACGTGCTGCTCGCCCACCGGCCGCCGGAAACGCCGGTCGTGCTCGCCACCAATCTCGGGCGCGAGGGCGAGAGCGTGCGCATCGTCGAACTCCGGCATCTCGACGTCGAGGCGGTGGACATGCTCACCGTCGTCGTCGTCGGCTCCACCAACACGCGCGCCTTCGTCAGCGGCGAGGGGCGCACCTACGCCTATACGCCGCGCGGCTACGCCGCCAAGGCCGGATCGGGGATCGGATCGTGACAGTCCATTTCATCGGCGCCGGTCCCGGCGCGCCTGATCTCATCACCGTGCGCGGCCTGCGCCTCATCGAGCGCTGCCCCGTCTGCCTCTATGCCGGCTCGCTGGTGCCCGAGGAGATCGTGAAGGCCGCGCCGTCCGGCGCGCGCGTCCTCGACACGGCGCCGATGCATCTCGACGAGATCGTCACCGAGATGCGGGCCGCCCACGAGGCCGGCCTCGACGTCGCGCGCGTCCATTCGGGCGACCCGTCGATCTACGGCGCGACGGCCGAGCAGATGCGCCGCCTCGATGCGCTCGGCATTCCCTACGACGTGACGCCTGGCGTGCCGGCCTTTGCGGCGGCGGCGGCGGCGCTCCGGCAGGAACTGACGATCCCGGAGGTCTGCCAGAGCGTCATCGTCACGCGGACGGCGATGAAATCCTCGGCCATGCCGGTGGGCGAGGACTTGGCGACGCTGGGGCGGAGCGGCGCGACGCTCGCGATCCACCTGTCGATCCGCAACCTCGCCCATATCGAGCGCGAGCTCTCGCCCCTGCCGGCCTACGGGCCGGACTGCCCGGTGGTGGTCGCCTATCGCGTCGGCTGGCCGGACGAGGCGTTCATTCACGCGACGCTCTCGACCGTCGCGCGCCGGGTGCGCGAGGCGAAGCTGACCCGCACCGCGCTCGTGCTGGTCGGGCGGGCGCTCGGCGCCGAGGGGTTCGTCGATTCCAAGCTCTACGACGCCTCCCATCCCCATATCCTCCGCCCCAAGGTGGCGAAGTCAGCCGGCTAGCCAGGCCAGCGCCGCCTCGACGCTCCCGACCACCGGCGGCGGCGGCGGGGCGGGGCGGTCGATCAGGATGACGGGAAGACCCAACAAGCGCGCCGCCTCGATCTTGGCGTAGGACGCCGCGCCGCCCGAGTTTCGGCAGACGAGATGGCTGACGCCGAGGCGCTCGAACAGCGCGATCTCGGACCCGCGGTCTCCGGGCTTGCCGAGGACGACGTCGGCGGCGAACGGCAGATCCTCCGGCGGGTCCACCATGCGAAGGGCGATGCGAAGGTCCGCGCGATGGCGGAAGGGTGCGATATGCTGGCGGCCGAGCGCCAGGAACGGCCGGGCGCCCTCGGGCAAGGCGTCGCGCGCCGCACCGAGGCAGTCGACGCACTGCCAGCGATCGCCGGCCGTCTCCTCCCAACCGGGACGGTGGAGCGTAAGACGAGCGACACCAGCCGCCGCAGCCGCCGCGGCCGCGTTGCGCGAGATGCCGGGCGCGAAGGGATGGGTCGCGTCGACGAGATGGGTGATGCGCTCAGTCGCGAGCCAGTCGGCCAGCCCCGCGGCGCCGCCGAAGCCGCCGATCCGCGTCTCGACCCCCTCGGGCCGGTCGGGCGCGAGCGTGCGCCCCGCGAGCGACAGGACGAGGCGCTGCGGCGCGACGTCTTGGCGGCTTTGCTCCGCCAGACGCGTCGCCTCCGCCGTGCCGCCGAGGATCAGGATGCGCCGGTCAGCCGGCATGGGCGATCACGCGGCCAGCCCGATCCGTCACCAACACCTCGACGATGACGGGCGCGTCGCCGAGCGCCTGGCTTGCAACGGTACGCGCGAGATCGGCGACGGGCGCGGCCAGATCGATCCCGTGCGCGGCCGTGAGGTCCAGCGCTTCCTTGGCCGTGTTGGCGCCGAGCACCGCGGCTCGCAGCGGCGCGGCGGCGTCGCCGGCAAGGCCGAGCAGGAAGGCGCGGTCGACCTGGCTGCGGCCGGAATGAAGATCGAGGGACCCTTGCGCAAGCTTCGTGAACTTGGCGAAGCCGCCGGCCAGCGTCAGGCGTGGCACGGGATGGCGCCGAAGATACTTCAGGAGGCCGCCGGCAAAGTCGCCCATGTCGAGATAGGCGATCTCGGGCAGTTCGGGATGACGGCGGCGGACGGCATCCTCGCTCGCCGACCCCGTGGCGCCGACGACATGGGCGAGGCCCGAGGCGCGCGCGACGTCGATCCCGCGATGGATCGAATGGATCCAGGCGGCGCAGGAGAAGGGGTGGACGATGCCGGTCGTGCCGAGGATCGACAGGCCGCCCACGATCCCGAGCCGCCCGTTCCACGTCTTCTCCGCCAGCCGCTCGCCGTCGCGCACCTCGATCGCGATCTCGACATCCGCCGGCACGCCGTGCGCGGCGCAGAGCGCCTCGACCTCGGTCTGCATCATGGTGCGGGGCACCGGATTGATCGCGGGCTCGCCGGGCGGGATCGGCAGGCCGGGCCGCGTCACCATGCCGACGCCGGGTCCGGCGCGAAAGACGATGCCGGACCCCGACGGTCCCAGGCGCACCCGCGCACCGATTTCGGCGAGATGCGTGACGTCCGGATCGTCGCCGGCATCCTTGACGATCGCGGCGAAGGCCGTGCTCTCCGACCGCTCGGTGCGGGCAAGCGGAAAGGCCGGGTGCTCGCCCTTCGGCAGCACGATCTCGACGGGATCGGGAAAGTCGCCGGCAAGGAGCGCCGTCAGGGCGGCCTTGGTGGCGGCCGTCGCGCAGGCGCCGGTGGTCCAGCCGCGCCGCAGCGGCGCGCCGTCGCGCATGTCGCTGGAGCGCGTGCGCCGCTGTCCGAGTTCGATGGCCATCGTCTAGAGCCGGCGTCGCGGCGTGCGCGGCTCGGCAGGACGGTTCAAAGGGGTCATGATGCGCGTGCCGCCGATCCCGATCCGGGAACTTTCCGATCGAGCCTCTTATAGGCGGCGCGCATCCATGCGAAAAGCGCCGCCACCATGCACACCGCCTTGTCTCGCCCCGGTCTCCTCGTCGCCGCGCCGCAATCGGGCAGCGGCAAGACGCTCGTCACGCTGGCGCTCCTGCGCTGGGCGCGTCGGCGCGGCCTTCTGGTGGCGCCGGCCAAGGCCGGTCCGGACTACATCGATCCCGCTTTCCATGCCGCCGCGGCCGGACGGGCATCGGTGAACCTCGACCCCTATGCCATGCGCCCCGTGCTGATCCATGCGCTGGCCGAGGTGGCCGGCCGGCCGCTCGTCGTCGAGGGCATGATGGGCCTCTTCGACGGCGCGGCCGACGGCACGGGCTCGGCCGCTGATCTCGCCCCCATGCTCGGGCTGCCGGTCCTTCTCGTGGTGGACTGCGCGAAGCAGTCGCAGTCCGTCGCAGCGCTCGTGCGCGGATTTCGCGACCACCGGCCGGGCCTCCCGTTCTGCGGGCTGGTGCTGAATCGTGTCGGCAGCGCACGGCACGAGGCGCTCCTGCGCACGGCGCTGGAGCCGCTAGGCCCGTCGATCCTCGCCGTGCTGCCGCGCCGCGAGGCCCTGGTCCTGCCCGAGCGGCATCTCGGCCTCGTGCAGGCCGGCGAAACGGCGGGGCTCGAGACCTTCCTCGAGCGGGCTGCCGACTGGTTCGGGGAAGGGGCGGACGTCGCCGCCTTCGAGACGCTTCTCGCCGCCGTGCCCGCACGTGAAAACCCGGCTTTGGCACCGACCCGCCTCCCGCCGCTCGGCGCCCGCATCGCCGTCGCGCGCGACGAGGCCTTCGCCTTCGCCTATCCGCACCTTCTGGACGGGTGGCACGCGGCGGGCGCCAGCCTTTCGGTCTTCTCGCCGCTCGCCGACGAGGGGCCCGATCCGTCGTCCGATGCGGTGTTTCTGCCCGGCGGCTACCCCGAGCTTCATGCGAGCCGGATCGCGGCGGCCGAGGGGTTTCGCACCGGCATGACGGCCGCGCGCGACCGCGGCGCCGCGATCTACGGCGAATGCGGTGGCTACATGGTGCTCGGCGACCGGCTGGAGGCGGCGGACGGCGTCAGCCATTCGATGCTCGGCTTCCTGCCCCTCGCGACCTCCTTCAAGGTGCGGCGGCTGCATCTCGGCTACCGGCGGCTGCGATCGCGGCCGAGCGGGCCGTGGAGCGGGCCGCTCGTCGGGCACGAGTTCCACTACGCGACGATCATCGAGGAAGGCGCGGGCGAGCGCCTTTTCGATGCGACGGACGCGCTGGGCGACGACCTCGGGGCCCTTGGCCTGCGACGCGGCCGGGTGTCTGGCTCGTTCGCGCATGTGATCGATCTCGCATGAACCCGCACCTGGTCCATGGCGGCGCGCTCTCAGCGGCGCTCGATCGCTTCGGGGGGCGGCGCGAGGACTGGCTGGACCTGTCGACGGGTATCAATCCGATGCCGGCTCCCCTGCCGCCTTTGCCTTCCGACCTTTTCACCCGCCTGCCGGAAGCCGATCTCGAACGCGAAGCCTACGAGGCCGCGCGGCATCATTACGGCGCGACGGCGACGGCCGGTATCGTCGCCGCACCCGGCAGCCAGGCCCTGATCTCGCTCCTGCCGCACCTCCTGCCCGGCGGCGCGGCGGCGATCCTGCGCCCCGCCTATGGCGAACATGCGCGCGCCTTCGCGGCGGCCGGCCACCGCGTCTGCGCCGTCGCGAACGTGGACGAGGTGCCGGACGGCGTGGCCGTGGCCGTCTTCGTCAACCCGAACAATCCGGACGGGCGTCGCTTCGAGCGCCGCTCGCTTCTGGCGCTCGGCGACCGGCTGGCGGCGCGGGGCGGCTGGCTGGTGGTCGACGAGGCCTACATGGACGCCGATCCGCGGGAGAGCCTCGCCGGCGAGGCGGGTCGGCCGGGCCTCGTGGTGTTGCGGTCCTTCGGCAAGTTCTTCGGCCTTGCCGGGCTGCGGCTCGGCTTCGCGCTGACGACGCCCGCGCTCGCGGCGAGCCTGGCCGCGCGCCTTGGCCCCTGGGCGGTGTCGGGGCCGGCGCTCCATGCCGGCGCGAGGCTCATGGCGGACCCTAGGACGGTCGACAGGCTGCGCCGCGAGATCGCGGCGCGCGGGCGGGAGACGCGCAACGCGATTGCGGATGCCGGTTTCACGCCGCAGGGCGACGCCGGTCTCTTCGCCCTCGTCGAGACCCTGCACGCCGGCGCCGTGTTCCAAGCGCTGGCGCGCCGGCACATTCTCGTGCGCCCCTTTGCGGACCCAGCCGATTGGCTGCGCTTCGGCCTTGTCCGCAACGAGGGGGAGGCGGCGCGACTTGCGCGGGCGCTCGTTGGGGCGCGGCGGGAGGTGGGCCTTTGAGCGGAGCCCTCGCCGCCCTTGCGCTCGCCATCGACCGTCTGGTGGGAGATCCCGACGCGGTGTGGCGACGGGTGCCGCATCCCGTCGCCGGGTTCGGCGCGCTGATCGCGGCCGCCGACCGGACCTTCAACCGGCCGCATTGGCCGGACGGTGTCCGGCGCCTTGCCGGCCTCGCGTCGATCCTGGTCCTCCTGATGCTGGCCGCGCTTCTCGGCCATGCGATCCACCTCGTCCTGGCCCCGCTCGGCTGGCCTGGCCTCGTCCTCGAAGCCGCGCTCGCCTCGATCCTCCTCGCGCAGAAGAGCCTGTCCGATCATGTGCGGCGCGTTGCGGAGGCTCTGGATCGGGAGGGCTTGCCGGCCGGGCGGAAGGCGGTCTCGATGATCGTCGGGCGCGATCCGCAGGCGCTGGACGAAGCGGGAGTGTCGCGCGCGGCGATCGAGAGCCTTGCGGAGAACGCCTCCGACGGGGTGGTCGCTCCGCTGTTCTTCCTCGCCCTCTTCGGGCTTCCGGGCCTCGTCGCCTACAAGATGCTGAACACCGCCGATTCGATGATCGGCCATCTCAGCGAGCGGCACCGCGCCTTCGGCCGGGCCGCTGCGCGCCTCGACGACCTCGCCAATCTCGTGCCGGCCCGCCTGACGGCCGCCGTCTTAGCGGCGGTGACCGGCATGATCCTCGGACGCCGGGCCGCCGGCCGCGCCGTCCGCGCGGCCCTTGCCGACGGGCCGCGCCATCGCTCGCCCAATGCCGGCTGGCCGGAAGCGGCGGTGGCCGGCGCGCTGGATCTGGCGCTCGGCGGGCCCCGCCGCTACGGCGAACTCGTCGTGGACGCGCCGATGCTCCACGCTCCGGGCCGGCGCGAGGCCACGGCCGCCGACATCCGCAAGGCCCTCATCCTCTTCGCCCGGACCTGCGACCTCCTCCTTGTCGCGGCGGTCGCGATCGCCCTTATCGGCTGATCAGCGCAAGACCGAGGAGCCAGGCAATCTCGTCGATCTGCTGGCAGGCACCGAGCGTGTCGCCCGTCTGCCCGCCCAAACGTCGAAGGAGGACGCCGCGCAGCCAGAACCAGCCGAGTGCGGCAAGCGCCGGCGGCAACGCGAGCGCGCTCCATCCGAAGACCGGGAGCGTCAGGGCTGCCGATAGCGCGAGGCCGACCAAGGCAGCTGCCGCGCCACGTCGGCCGGACGGGCGCCCGACGCGATCGGCGAGCCCGCCGGGATCGGCGCTCGGCAGTGCGGACCACAGGAGCGCCATCGCGCCGCGACTGCCGGCCGCCGCCGCCAGGAGCGCGAGCGCCGCATGGGGCCCGGATAGTTGAGCGATCGCCGCCAGAAGCGAGATGCGCAGGGCCAGCGAGCCCATCAGCGCCAGCGCCCCATAGGTGCCAATCCGGCTGTCCTTCATGATCGCGAGGGCGCGATCCCGGTCGGCATGGCCGAAGATCCCGTCGGCCGTGTCGCCGAGCCCGTCCTCGTGAAGCGCGCCGGTGAGGGCGACGAGGAGAAGGACGGCGGCTGTTGCGGCGGCGAGCGGCGCGAGGCCGGCTGCAAGGAGGCCGAGGAGGACAAGGGCCGGCAGGGCAGCGGCGAGGATGCCGGCCACGGGAAACGCCGGCGCGTCGCGCCCAAGCGGCACCGGCGCGCCGGCAAAGGCGGCCGGCACCGTCGGGAGGCGGGTCAGGAAGGCGCAGGCGCGCAGCACGCTGTGAACGAGGCGAATCATGGCTCGCAGCCTACACGAAGCCGCGCTGCGGCCGCGCCGTCGCAGTCGGCCGCCCGGGTTTGCGAAGCTCCGGCTTTGCGCCTATCACCCCGCCAACTGAAAGCCCGATCCTTCCGGAGCCACCATGTCCGCCACCGGCCTTCCCTTCGACGACATCCGTGCCCTCCTTCGCCAGATGCCGAAGGCCGACGGGGCGGCGCGCCATGCCGCGCGGCACCGGCAGGAGGAACTGACGAAGCCGTCCGGCAGTCTCGGTCGGCTGGAGGACATCGCGGAATGGATGGCGGCCTGGCAGGGGCGCGCCCCGACCGTCGACCGGCCGGTGGTCGCGGTCTTCGCGGGCAATCACGGGATCGCGAAGAAGGGCGTGTCGGCCTTTCCGCCCTCCGTCACCCAGTCGATGGTGGAGAACTTCGCGGCGGGCGGTGCCGCCATTAACCAGATCTGCGCCACGTTCGACCTCGGCCTCAAGATCTTCGATCTCGCGCTCGACTACCCGACGGCCGACATCTCGGAGGAGGCGGCGCTCAGTGAGCGCGACTGCGCGGCCACGATGGCCTTCGGCATGGAGTGCCTCGCCGGCGAGCCGGATCTCCTGATCCTCGGCGAAATGGGGATCGGCAACACGGCGGTGGCTGCTGCCCTTTTCGCGGCGCTGTTCGGCGGCACCGCGGCCGACTGGGTGGGGCCGGGTACGGGGCATGACGCCGCCGGCATCGCGCGCAAGATCGTGGTGGTCGACGAGGCGCTGGAGCTCCACCGCAGCCATTTCGCCGATCCGCTGGAGGTGCTGCGGCGTCTCGGCGGGCGCGAGATCGCGGCGATGACCGGCGCGATCCTGGCCGCGCGGATGCAGCGTGTGCCCGTCATCATCGACGGTTTCGTCGCGACCGCCAGCGCCGCCGTGCTGCATGCGATGGACCCGCGGGCGCTCGATCACTGCCTGTTCGGCCACGTCTCGGCCGAACCGGGACACCAGAAGGCGCTGCGTCACATGGACAAGGTGCCGCTCCTCGCGCTCGGCATGCGGCTCGGCGAGGGCACGGGCGCGGCCGTGGCCGCCGCCGTGGTGAAGGCCGCGGTCGCCTGCCACAACGGCATGGCGACCTTCGCGCAGGCCGGGGTCGCCACCCGCGACTGAAATCAGGCTCCGGCGGGCGGTCCGGGCTCCCGGTCCGCCGACGGCTCGTCCGCCACGGGCTTGTAGGCGATCAGGAAAGTCCAGGCGGCATAGGCGCCGATCGCGCCTGTCATGATTGCCCAGGTCGGATCGCCGACGACGAGTTCCACCACCGTCCACGTGGCGCAGACGGCGACCAGCGCCACGCGGCGCCAGAGCGGGCGGAAGAAGGGATGGCTGGCATCCTTCAAGGGGCGGTCCTCCGGCCGGTCCATCCGGCCCCCGCCTTATAGCGGTGTGCCGTCCCCAAGGCACGGGGGCCCGCGCACGATGTCGCGATCTCGCCTCAGGCCCGCGCTCTCACGCCCGCTGCGGCGTCGCGCTCGCGCGGCGAGGCCATGTCCGCGACGGGCACGGGTGCATTCACGGCGCGCCACCAGTCGAGAAACAGCGCCAGCGCGAAGTGGACGCCGAGCCCCAGCACGATCAGCGCCGTGTCGAAGGCGAGCGACGGCTCGCGGTTGAGCCGCAGGAGCTGGGCGAGAAGCGACAGCACCGTGCCGACGGCGAAGACGGGCAGCGAATGGCGCCCGAGAAGCGCGAACGGGTTGTCGCGGCCGACCCGCTGCAGCGGCGAATGGCTCGGCGCGTGCGCGAACACGTAGACCAGCGCCAAAAGATGCAGGAGGCGCGGCGGCGAGACGTAGGTCTTGTCGAACTGGACCGCGAAGGCCGGCAGCGGCAGCGTCTGCTCCCAGCCCCAGAGCGAGGCCCACACGAACAGGAAGGAGACGCCGAGATAGGCGAGCGCCGCGATGTAGAGCGGCCGCGAATAGGCGACGAGCGCCTGCCCGCCCGCTTTCGCGAGGCCGACCGCCAGACCGATCGCAAAGAGGAACTGCCAGGCGAACGGATTGAACTGCCAGCCGCCGGGATTGGGATGGTTCGGCAGGTTCAGCCGCAGGAGACCGCATGCGAGCCAGACAACGCACGAGACCCCCAGAAGACCGGGCAGGCCGAGGCGCCGCACCAAGCCGAGCATGAGGGGCAGCATCAGGAGCAGCACCGCATACATCGGCAGGATGTTGAGATAGGCGAACTGATGACCGAGCGTCGCGATACCGGCGAGCGTATCGACCGGGCGCGACAGGAAGTAGCCGAAGCCGAGCTGCATGAGATAGCGGCCGTCGCCGGTCGCGAGCGAGGCGAAGGCGTAGAGGCTGGCCACGATCATCGTGAGCGCGATGTGGTTGAGGTAGAGAACGCCTGCCCGGCGGACGGCGCGGATCGTGGCGATCAGGCCGGAGCGCTCGAAGAAGCTGCGGCCGTAGGCGAGCGCGCAGGACACGCCTGCCAGGAACACGAAAAGCTCGGCCGAATCGGAGAAGCCGAAATTGCGCGAGGTGAAGTGCTCCCAGAGAACCCCGGGCACGTGGTTCACGAAGATCATCAGGAGCGCGATGCCGCGGTAGAAGTCGATGCGATGATCGCGCGGCGTGGGAGAGCGCCGGGATGAGACTGTCATGGATGCTGTGGTTGACTCGTTACGCACTCGCCCGCGCGGTCGTGAATGAACCGTGCAAGCGTCATGTCCCTCTGAGCGATATCTCGCGAGGGTGGGGCGCGGGCAAGGCGCGAGGGGATGGTGAAGCGGTGAGGGACGACGCAATGGAGAGCGCGCGAGGCCGCCCGAACGTGTCGTATGCCTTACGTTTCAGGCGGTTGCCGCCCGTCGCACTGGGCTGGAGATCCGGTTGTGGAAAAGCGCTTAGCCGGACAGGCGTCTAGCGCATTTCCTCGTCGGTCCGCGTCATGTGCTCGCGCAGGATCGGGCGCACCGGCATGGAGAGCGGCGCGCGCGGCGGCGGCAGGAGCAGCTTGCGCAGGAAGGCGAGGGCCTTCCGCTTGCCGAGCCGCGCCGCCTCGATCACGACCTGCGGCTCGGGCCCGGTCCGGCCCTCGAAGACCAGCCGCTCGGCGATGGCGGCCAGGAGGTCTTCCTCGGTGAGATCCGGCCGGCCCACCAGCATGCCGGCCGGGCGCGCGTCGAAGAAGCGCTCCGGCGGCGTCGCCGTCTCGGCATCGGTGCGGCCGGCGAAGAACGTCGTCGGCCCCCTCATGGACGGCCCGTCCACTGGTAGAGCCAGGTTTCGGAGATGATGCGCTGGTTGAACGAGAGCTTGGCCCGCAGTTCGACCGGCGAAGCGTCGAGCTTCTCCAGCTCGATCGACAGGCGCCAGCCGCCGCCCGGCAGGCGGCTGACGCCGCTGTGGACGAGGCGGGCTGTGTCCGGCACCTCGAGGATGGGCACCACGACCGCGTCGCCCGGCAGGTTCTGCGCCGTGCCGCCGACGAAGTTGATCTCGAAGCGGCGGAGATTGGTGGTCCCGGTATCCGCGGCGTTGCCCCCGAGCCCGGCATAGGTCGCTCCGACCACGGCCTGATGGGTCTCCATGTGGTCGACGTAGCCCCAGTGCATCCGGTAGCGGAACTCGAACTGGGAGCCGGCCGCCGGCTTCTCCTCCGGCACCCAGAAGACGACGATGTTGTCGTTGACCTCCGAGTCGGTCGGAATCTCCACGAGTTGCACGATGCCACGGCCCCAGTCGCCCATCGGCTCGATGACGAGGGAGGGACGAAGTTCGTAATGCGCCTCGACGTCTTCGTAGTGCGAGAAGTCACGATCGCGCTGCAGGAGGCCGAACATGCGCGGCGAGGTTTCGCCGAAATAGGAGAGGGCGAGTTCCTCCGGGTTCTTCAGGGGACGCCAGAGGCGCTCGCCGGTCGGGCGCAGGATGAACAGCCCGTCGCTGTCGTGCACCTCCGGTCGGAAATCCTCGCGCTCGTTATGGTCGTTCTCGCCGAAATGGTACATCGAGGTGAGCGGGGCGACGCCGAGCCGCTCGACCTCGCCGCGGAAGTAGAGCCGGGCCGTCACGTCGATCTGCGTCTCGACGCCCGGCCGGACGTTGAAGGCGTAAGCGCCGGCAAGGCTCGGGCCCTCCAGCTCGGCGAAGATCTGGATCGTCTCCTGCCCCGGCTGCGGCTTGACGATGTAGAAGGCGGTGAAGCGCGGGAACTCCTCCGCCGCCGCCGTCGCCGTGTTGATGGCGAGACCGCGCGCCGACAGGCCGTAGCGGTTGTTCATGCCGAGCGCGCGGAAGTAGCTGGCGCCCAGGAACGACACGAGCTCGTCGTAGAGGTCGGGCCGGTCGAGCGGGTAGTTCAGCCGGAAGCCGGCGACGCCGGGAAGCTGCAGGTTCTGGAAGGCGGACGGGTCGAGCGGCGCCAGGAACTCGAAGTTCGCGCCCGAGAAGACCTGCGGCTGGAAATGCGTGCCGTCCCCGATGAAGAGGCGCGTCGTATCCTTGTAGAGGAAGCCCGGAAAATAGGCCTGCAGGTGGAAGTTCAGCGGCTCGTTCGCCCAGATCGTCTGGTCGCGCCGGTAGAGGATGCGACGGTAGCTGTCGTAGTCGAGGTCGGCGATCGGCTGCGGCAGGTCGCGCGGCGGCTCGCTCCAGGGCGCTGCGGCGCGCGCGCGCATGGCGTTCGACAGGGCGTCGTAGGTGAAGGCGTTGAGGTCCACCACGGTGGGCGGCGGCGCTGCGGGCGCTGCCGGGGCGGGCACGGGCGTGCCGGGGGCTGCAGGCTGCTGGGCCGACGCGCGATGGGCCCAGAGCAGCGAAAGCGCTCCACCCAGACCGTATTTCAGTGCCGTGCGGCGGGAGGTGAAGGAGGAACTCGTCACGGAAATGGGAGGCTTCTTTCGGAACTGCAGCAAGGCCCTTAGCATATGCAAAAAGCCGACGCCTGCCTAGCGCACGCGTCCCGCGTCCCGAGCGCTCTCCGTAGCGGTCAGCGAAGCCGGCGAAGCTTCGCGGTGAGGAGCTCGTCCGCCTCGCGCAGCGCCGTCAGGAGATCGTCGCGCCGCCCGGGGGCGACCGCCGAGGCGAGATCGCCCTCGAGCTTCTCCCACAAGGCGTTGACCCGCCCGCGGACCGTCTCGCCAGCCGGGGTCAGCATGACCATGGTGCGGCGCGCGTCGTGGCTGTGGGCGGTGCGCTCGACGAGGTTCTTCTCCATCAGGCGGTCCAGCATCTTAGAGACCGTCGACGGTCGCACCGAAAGCTGGTCGGCCAAGGCCGAAACGCTGACGGGCACGCCGGGCTCGACGCGTGCGAGAAGCTGGTCCTGCCCCGGATGCAGGTCGATTTCCATGAGGAGCAGCGACAGGAAGGCCCTGGTCGACTTCGAGATCGACAGGAGGTGCTGCACCATGCTTCCGTCCTCGACCTGCGGAGCAGGCGAGGATGCGGAAGCGGCGCCGGTCGAAGGATGGGTTTGGCTCATGAAGCCGTTTTGTCTCATCCGTCGCCACCCATCATTAAACTACTTGTAAGTCTGACAAATAAACTTGCGCATGAGACAAGTCGCTCGCGCACAACCAGTTCGTGTGATCGGCGGGCTGATCTTTCGAGCGACCTCGATCCATCGCGTCATTCCGGCATTGGTGGAGATCGCCGCCGAACGCGCGTCGCCTCAGACCTCGTCCTGCGACTGCAGTTCGTTGAGGCGAGCCTCCATGCGGCAGCGCAGGCCCGCCGGCTCGTAGTGAATGGTCACCGATCCGCTCG
This sequence comes from Aureimonas phyllosphaerae, assembly GCF_047943035.1. Taxonomy (NCBI): domain Bacteria; kingdom Pseudomonadati; phylum Pseudomonadota; class Alphaproteobacteria; order Hyphomicrobiales; family Aurantimonadaceae; genus Aureimonas; species Aureimonas phyllosphaerae. Next base: position 1,632,588 of record NZ_CP181348.1, read on the forward strand.
CCGAACCCGGCAGGCCCATCTCGATCAGCCGCGTGCCGAAGCCCTTCTGGGCCGGCGACTCGACGGCGGGGCCCCCGGCCTCCCGCCAGTCGAGAAGGAGGACGCTCGAACCATCGGGCGATTCGCCGACCGTCCACCGCGCCTCGACACCGCCCTCCGGGGCCGACAGCGCACCGTATTTCACGGCATTGGTCGCCAGCTCGTGGCCGATCAGGGCGAGCGAGAGCGAGGCCTTCGGGCCGATCATCACAGCGGGGCCGTTCAGCCGGATCCGCTCATCGGGATCGTGCGGCGCGACGGCGGCGCGCAGGATGGCCTCGACCGAGCCCGCATCGCGCCGACCGGCGAGCAGGATGTCGTGCGCCTGCGACAGGGTGCGGATGCGCTGGCCGAGGCTGGCGCGGGCTGTGGCGAGGTCGGGCGCCCCGCGCAGGGTCTGCGTGGCGATCGACTGCACCACGGCGAGCGTGTTCTTCAGGCGGTGCGCGAGCTCGTGGTTGAGAAGCATGCGCTGCTCGTCGTCGCGCTTGCGCCCCTCGATGTCGCTGACGGCGACGACCGCGGCGACCGTGCGGCCATGCCGGTCCTTGACCGCGCTGCCCTGCACCTCGATCCAGCGGCCTCCGTCCTCCGGCCGACCCGTGCGCATCTCCATCGCGGCGCTGTCGGTCGCGCCGCTCGCGATGCGCGCGAGGGGATGGTCGTCGTGCGCCATCGGGGCGCCGTCCTCGCGCAGCCCTGCGAAGAGCGCGTCCGAGATCGCGGGCAGCGAGCCAGGCTCGACGCCGAGCAGCCGTCCGAGACGCCGGTTGGCGATGAGGATGCGTCCCGACGGCGCCTCGGCCAGCGCCACGCCGATCGGCATGCTGTCCACGAGCGTGCGGATGCGCGCCTCGTTGTTGCGCAGCGCCTCCTCCTTCGCCAGCCGGTCGCTGACATCGAGGAAGATCACCGTGAAGCGGTCCTCGCCCACCGGCCGGACGATGCCCTCGTACCAGCGGCCGAGCGTGCCGACGCGGCGGGTGAAGCGCCGCGCCTCGCCGGTCTCGACGACCGCGGCGAACTCGTCGATCCATTCCTCCTCGACGCCCGGCAGGACGTCCCGCACGCTGCGGCCGACGGCCGAGCCTTCGGGAAGGCCGGTCAGAGCGTACCAGGCGCGGTTGACCTCCTCGTAGACCCAGTCGACCACGCGGCCCGTCTCGTCGCGCTGGAGGCGACCGAGGATGAAGGCCTCCTCCAGCTGCTCGAAGATCATGCGCCAGCGCGCGTCCGACAGGCGCTCGGCCATCGCCGACATCACGAGCTCGCCGGCCGAGGCGAGGCGCTTGAGGTCTCCGTCCGTCCACGGCCGGGGCTGGCCGTCGATCGCGGCGAGCGCGCCCACCAGTTCGCCGTTGCCGAGCCGCAGGGGAACGCCGAGATAGGCGACGACGCCGAGCGCCTCGACGGCCCCGTTGTCGCAGAAGTCCGGGTCGCGATGGGCGTCCGGCACGATCACGGGCCGGCCGTCCTCGACCACGTGCCGGCAGAAGGACATGTCGAGGGGCGTTGCGCCTTCGCTCGCCCAGGGCTCTCGCAGGCCGGGGCTGGCGGCGAAGAATTGTCGGTCGCTGCCGATCAGCGTGACCAGCGCGACCGGCACGTCGAGCATCACGCGCACGTGCTCGGCGATCAGGCGGAACTGCGTCTCGCCCGCTCGCTCCAGAAGGCCGCTGCGCAACAGCGCCCGCGAGCGCGTGTCGTCACGCCCCGCGAGCAGGCTCGCATCGGGCGTCAGGTCGGATCGGGTTTCGTTCATCGGCCGGTTCTGAAATTCCAAGGCAAGGCATCTAGTCGGCCAAGCCGCCGCGGACAGGGGCAACCGGTGCGCCTGTGCCACTTGCGGTTGCCGCGTGGCATCCCGGCGACAGGTGGGTTCCCTGTCATTTTTCCTTGATCGCCTCCATCGCGACGTTGGTGGACGTGCTCGCGACGTAGGGCAGGTTCGAGATCACCTCGCCGAGCACCTGCCGATAGCGCCGGATGTCGCGGGTGCGCACCTTCAGGAGGTAGTCGAAGCGCCCGGCGATGAGGTGGCACTCCTCCACCTCCCGGATCTTCTTCACGGCCGCGTTGAAGGCGCCGAGCGCATCCTCGCCGGTCGAGGATAGCTTCACCTCGGTGAAGGCGACGTGGTCGAGGCCGATGCGGGCGGGGTTGATCACCGCCTTGAACCCGTCGATGAAGCCGCCCTCCACCAGCCGGCGGAAGCGGATCTGGCAAGGCGTCTTCGACAGGCCGACGCGGCTCGCCAGCTCCGTGACGGAGATGCGGCCGTTTTCCGCGAGAATATCGAGCATTCGCCGGTCGAAGGCGTCCAGATCGCCCAAGTGGGGCTCGTCCATGGTTCGTTTGTCCTGAAAACGGCGCCAAGATCGATCCATACGGACCAAACCGGGCTCAACACAAGTCGGATCGCTGGCAAGGGCTGGCGTATGATCCGTGCGTCCCATCCGCCGCGCCCGGAGCCCTTCGATGTCCGAGACCCTCGACCGTCCCACCACCGTTCCATCCGACGGGCCGGCGCCGTTCGCGCGGTTTGCGCCGCCGATCTCCGGGCAGACGCCGCTGCGGGCGGCGATCACGGCGGCCTATCGCCGTCCGGAAACCGAATGCCTGCCGCTGCTGGTCGAGGCGGCGCGTCTGCCGGCCGAGCTGCGCGAGCCGGTCGCGCGCACTGCGAGGGGGCTGATCGAGGCGCTTCGCGCCAAGCACAAGGGCACGGGCGTCGAAGGGCTGGTGCGCGAATACTCGCTGTCGAGCCAGGAGGGCGTCGCCCTCATGTGCCTCGCCGAGGCGCTTCTGCGCATTCCCGACACCGCGACGCGCGACGCCCTCATCCGCGACAAGATCGCGGACGGAGACTGGAAGTCGCATGTCGGCTCCGGCCGCTCGCTCTTCGTCAACGCCGCGACCTGGGGTCTCGTCGTCACCGGCAAGCTGACGACGACGGTCAGCGACCGCACGCTGTCGGCCGCGCTGACGCGCCTCATCGCGCGGGCCGGCGAGCCGGTGATCCGGCGCGGCGTCGACATGGCGATGCGCATGATGGGCGAGCAGTTCGTCACCGGAGAGACGATCGAGGAGGCGCTGAAGCGCTCGAAGCCCCTGGAGGCGCGTGGCTTCCGCTACTCCTATGACATGCTCGGCGAGGCCGCGACGACGGCCGCCGACGCCCAGCGCTATTATCGCGACTACGAGAACGCCATCCATGCGATCGGCAAGGCGTCGGCCGGGCGCGGCGTCGTCGAGGGACCGGGCATCTCCATTAAGCTGTCGGCGCTGCACCCGCGGTACGCGCGCGCGCAGGCGACCCGCGTCATGACCGAGCTTCTGCCGCGCGTGAAAGCGCTGGCCTTGATCGCCAAGCGCTACGACATCGGCCTCAACATCGACGCCGAGGAGGCCGACCGGCTGGAGCTCTCGCTCGACCTTCTGGAGGCGCTGGCGCTTGATCCGGTGCTGAAGGCGTGGAACGGCCTCGGCTTCGTCGTTCAGGCCTACGGCAAGCGCTGCCCCTTCGTGATCGACTGGATCATCGACCTCGCGCGCCGCGCCGAGCGGCGGATCATGGTGCGCCTCGTCAAGGGCGCCTACTGGGACGCCGAGATCAAGCGCGCGCAGGTAGACGGGCTGACGGGCTTCCCGGTCTACACCCGCAAGGTCCACACCGACGTCGCCTATGTCGCCTGCGCGCGAAAGCTCCTGGCGGCGCGCGACGTCGTGTTCCCGCAGTTCGCCACCCACAACGCGCAGACGCTGGCCGCGATCTACCACCTCGCCGGGCGGGACGCCGCGCCGGACGCCTACGAGTTCCAGTGCCTCCACGGCATGGGCGAGCCGCTCTACGACGAGGTCGTGGGCCCGGAGAAGCTCGGCCGCCCGGCGCGCATCTACGCGCCCGTCGGCACGCACGAGACGCTGCTGGCCTATCTGGTGCGTCGGCTTCTCGAAAACGGCGCCAACTCCTCCTTCGTCAACCGGATCTCCGACCCGAAGGTCTCGGTGGACGCGCTGATCGCCGATCCGACCGAGCTCGTCGCGGCCGAGGCGACGATCGGCGCCCCACACGAGGCAATCGCGGCGCCCGCCGACCTCTTCGCGCCCGAGCGCGTCAACTCGCGCGGCCTCGACCTGTCGGACGAGACGGTGCTTGCCCGGCTGTCGGCCGAGCTTGCCGCGTCCGCGGCCGAGCCGGTGTCGGCACATCCGCTTCTCGCCGAAGGCGCTGACGATGCCGCCGGCGCGCAACGCACGGTCCGCAATCCGGCCGACCACCGCGATGCCGTCGGCACGGTCCGGGAGCTTTCCCCGGATGCGGTCGCGACGGTGCTGCAGGCGGCGGCGCGCGGACAGGATTGGAGCGCGCTGCCGACCGCCTCCCGCGCGGCATGCCTCGAGCGCACCGCCGACCTGATGGAGGAGCGCATCAGTCCGCTGATGGGCACGATCATGCGCGAGGCCGGCAAGACGGCGGCGAACGCCGTCGGCGAGGTGCGCGAGGCCGTGGACTTCCTGCGCTACTACGCCGCCGAGGCGCGCTCGGGGCTCGGCCCCTCGCACCCGCCGCTCGGGCCGGTCGTCTGCATCAGCCCGTGGAACTTCCCGCTCGCGATCTTCACGGGCCAGGTCGCCGCCGCGCTCGTCGCGGGCAACCCGGTGATCGCCAAGCCCGCCGAGGAAACGCCACTGATCGCCTACCAGGCGGTCCGCATCCTCCACGAGGCGGGCGTGCCGGCGGAGGCGCTGCAGTTCGTGCCGGGCGACGGCCGCGTCGGCGCGGCGCTGGTGGCGGCGCCCGAGACGGCCGGGGTCATGTTCACCGGCTCGACCGAGGTCGCGCGTCTGATCGGGGCCGAACTCGCGACGCGGGTCTCGGCCGCCGGCAAGCCGATCCCGCTCATCGCGGAGACCGGCGGCCAGAACGCGATGATCGTCGATTCCTCGGCGCTTGCCGAGCAGGTCGTCGCCGACGTGATCGCTTCGGCCTACGATTCGGCCGGCCAGCGCTGCTCGGCGCTGCGCGTCCTGTGCCTGCAGGAGGACATCGCCGACCGCACGCTCGCCATGCTGAAGGGCGCGATGAACGAGCTCGCCCTCGGCCGCACCGATCGCCTCGCCGTCGACGTCGGCCCGGTGATCAGCGAGGAGGCGCGCGCCGGGATCGAGGCGCATGTCGAGCGGATGCGGGGCCTCGGCCTCACGGTCGAGCGACTCCCGCAGCCGGAGGAGGCTGCCCACGGCACCTTCGTCGCCCCGACGCTGATCGAGATCCGGGATCTCGCCCAGTTGCAGCGCGAGGTGTTCGGTCCGGTCCTGCATGTCCTGCGCTACCGCCGCGACGACCTCGACGCGTTGGTCGACGCGATCAACGCCACCGGCTACGGCCTGACCTTCGGCCTCCACACCCGTCTCGACGAGACGGTGGCGCATGTGACCGCCCGCGTGAAGGCCGGCAACCTCTACGTCAACCGCAACGTCATCGGCGCGGTGGTCGGCGTCCAGCCGTTCGGCGGACGGGGCCTGTCGGGCACCGGCCCGAAGGCGGGCGGGCCGCTCTATCTCGGCCGCCTCGTCGCCCGCGCGCCGGTGCCGATGCGCGAGGGCATGCCGCACACCGACGAGGCGCTGATCGATTTCGCGCGCTGGCTCGAGGAGCGCGGCCATGCCGCCGACGGCGCGGCCGCGCGCGACATGGCGGAGCGGTCCGGCATCGGGCTCGTGCGCGAACTGGCCGGGCCGGTCGGCGAGACCAACCTCTACGGGCTCCATCCGCGCGGCCGCGTGCTTCTCGTGCCGGAAACGGAAGCGGGCCTGCGGCGTCTCCTCGCGGCCGCACTCGCGACCGGCAACACCGCGGTGGTGGACGAAGGCGCGGGCCTCGCGGCGCTCGCCGACCTGCCGGCCAGCGTTGCCGCGCGCGTCTCCCATGCGTCCGACTGGGCGGTGGCAGGGCCGTTTGCCGGGGCGCTCATCGAGGGGGACGCGGCTCGCGTCCAGGACGTCAACGCCCGCATCGCCGCGCTCGACGGCCCGCTCGTGCTCGTGCAGGCGACGACCGGCGAGGCGCTGCGGGACGACCCGGAGGCGATCTGCTTGAGCTGGCTGGTCGAGGAGGTGTCGACCTCGGTCAACACGGCGGCCGCGGGCGGCAATGCCAGCCTGATGACGATCGGCTGACGAAAATGGGCCGGGGGCGATGCCCGCGGCCCATCCTATCCGACTTGGATGAAGGGGTGAGCCATCAGCCCATCTTCTCCGAGGCGTAGCCGCCGGGCGAGGCCGGGAAGACCACGGTGCGGTCGCCGTTCGGGAAGACGCGGTGATGGATATGCGCGTGGATCGCACGCGAGAGAACCTGCGCCTCGACGTCGCGACCGATCGACACGTAGTCCGCCGCCGACTGGGCGTGCGTGACGCGCGCGACGTCCTGCTCGATGATCGGGCCCTCGTCGAGGTCGGCGGTCACGTAGTGTGCCGTCGCCCCGATCAGCTTCACGCCGCGGTCGTAGGCCTGGCTGTAGGGCGCCGCGCCCTTGAAGCTCGGCAGGAACGAATGGTGGATGTTGATGATGCGGCCGGACATCTTCTGGCACATCGCGTCCGAGAGCACCTGCATGTAGCGGGCGAGAACGATGAGCTCGGTGCTCGCACTCTCCGCGATCTCGAGGATGCGCGCCTCGGCCTGCGGCTTGTTGGCCTTGGTCACCGGCACGTGGTGGAACGGCAGGTCGTGGTTCACCACGAGCTTCTGGTAGTCGAGGTGGTTGGAGACGACGCCGACGATCTCGATCGGCAGCGCGCCGATGCGCCAGCGATAGAGGATGTCGTTGAGGCAGTGACCGAAGCGCGACACCATGAGGAGGACCTTCATGGGCATGCGCGTATCGAAGATCTCGTAGGTCATCGAGAAGGGCGCGGCGACGGCTTCGAAGCCCTCGCGCAGCGCCTCCAGCCCGACGCCCTCCTCGGAGCGGAAGCCGACGCGCATGAAGAAGCGGCCCGCCGCCATGTCGTCGAACTGGGCGCTGTCGATGATGTTGCAGCCCTGGCCCGCCAGATAGGTGGAGATGGCGGCGACGATGCCGCGCGCCGTCGGACACGTCACCGTCAGGACAAATGGCTGCATCGTCGGTCTCGTCAAAGCGGGGGAGGGGCCCGTCGCCGTCAAGGCGCGGGCAGGGGCGGGCAAGGCCCGCCGTCGGGAACGGGGTGTGCCGTCAGCTGTCCATCTTCAGGGCGGCGATGAAGGCTTCCTGCGGGATGTCGACCTTGCCGAACTGGCGCATGCGCTTCTTGCCCTCCTTCTGCTTGTCGAGGAGCTTGCGCTTGCGGCTGGCGTCGCCGCCGTAGCACTTGGCCGTCACGTCCTTGCGCAGCGCCGAGATCGTCTCGCGCGCCACCACCTTGCCGCCGATCGCCGCCTGGATCGGGATCTTGAAGAGGTGGTTCGGGATCAGCTCCTTCAGCTTCTCGCACATGGCGCGGCCGCGCTTCTCGGCCTGCGTCCGGTGCACCAGCATGGAGAGCGCGTCGACCGGCTCGGCATTGACGAGGATCGAGAGCTTCACGAGGTCGCCCTCGCGATAGTCGGCGAGCTGGTAGTCGAACGAGGCGTAGCCCTTCGAGATCGACTTCAGGCGGTCGTAGAAGTCGAAGACCACCTCGTTCAACGGCAGCTCGTAGGTGACCATGGCGCGCTTGCCGACATAGGACAGGTCGACCTGGATGCCGCGGCGCTCCTGGCAGAGCGTCAGGATGTTGCCGAGATAGTCGTCCGGCGTCAGGATCGTCGCCTTGATCCAGGGCTCGTAGATCGCCTCGATCTGCATCGTGTCCGGCATGTCGGCCGGATTGTGCAGCATCACGGTCTCGCCGTTGCGCATCTTGATCTCGTAGACCACCGACGGGGCGGTCGCGATGAGATCGAGGTCGAACTCGCGGGACAGGCGCTCCTGGATGATCTCGAGATGGAGCAGCCCGAGGAAGCCGCAGCGGAAACCGAAGCCCAATGCTGCCGAGGACTCCATCTCGAACGAGAAGGACGCATCGTTGAGGCGCAGCTTGCCCATGGCGGCGCGCAGGTCGTCGAAGGCGGCGGCATCGGTCGGGAACAGGCCGCAGAACACCACGGGCTGGGCCGGCTGGAAGCCCGGCAGCATCTCGGCGGTCTGGCGCTTGTCCTCGGTGATCGTGTCGCCGACGCGCGTGTCGGCGACCTCCTTGATCGAGGCGGTGATGAAGCCGATCTCGCCGGGGCCAAGGGCCTCCATGTTGATCATCTTGGGCGTGAAGACGCCGACCCGGTCGACCGGGTACTTGGCGTCGGTGCCCATCATGCGGATGGTCTGGCCGCGCTTCAATTCGCCGTCGATGACGCGCACGAGTACGACGACGCCGAGATAGGCGTCGTACCAGCTGTCCACCAGCATCGCCTTCAGGGGCGCTGCGCGGTCGCCGGTCTTGGGGGCGGGCAGGCGCTTGACGATGGCTTCCAGCACGTCCTCGATGCCGATGCCGGATTTGGCCGAGATCATCACGGCCTCGGAGGCGTCGATGCCGATCACCTCCTCGATCTGTTCCTTGACCTTGTCGGGCTCGGCGGCGGGCAGGTCGATCTTGTTGAGGACGGGCACGATCTCGAGATCGTTGTCGAGCGCGAGATAGACGTTGGCGAGCGTCTGCGCCTCGACGCCTTGCGCGGCGTCGACGACGAGGAGCGCGCCCTCGCAGGCCGACAGCGAGCGTGACACCTCGTAGGCGAAGTCGACGTGCCCCGGCGTGTCGATGAGGTTAAGGACGTAGGTCTCGCCGTCCTTGGCCGGATAGGTCAGGCGCACGGTCTGCGCCTTGATCGTGATGCCGCGCTCCTTCTCGATATCCATGTTATCGAGAACCTGCTCCTTGCCCGCCATCTCGCGCGCGTCGAGGCCCCCCGTCAGCTGGATCAGCCGGTCGGCGAGCGTCGATTTGCCATGGTCGATATGGGCGACGATGGAGAAGTTGCGGATGCGGGAAAGAGGCGTCTGGCTCATGCCAAACGCCTATAAGGCTTTGCGGGCCGGACGGGAATGGGGTTTTACGCCGCCATTCCCGTTCGCGAGCGCTTCAGGCGCCGTCGCCGCGGGCGACGCGCCCGCCGCGGCGCTCGCCGAAGAAGAACGGGCGCAGCCGCACGCCGACCGCGTTGCCCGCGAAGGCCGCGACGAGCCACAGCCAGCCGTGCAGCGAGCCGCTCGCGATGCCGGAGAAATAGGCCCCGATGTTGCAGCCATAGGCGATGCGCGCGCCGTAGCCGAGGAGAAGGCCACCGAGGACGGCCGCCATGAGCGAGCGCAGCGGAATGCGAAGGCTCGGGCTGAACCGACCGGCAAGGCTCGCCGCCAGCATGGCGCCCGCGATGATGCCGAAGTCCATCACCGAGGTGATGTCGGCAAAGACGCTCTGCGACAGGGCCCGGGCGTTGGCGGGTGTCTGCCAGTAGGCCCAGGTCGAGGGCTCGAAGCCGAGGATCTCGGCGCCCTTGGCACCCCAGAGCGCAAAGGCCGAGGTGATGCCCCAGGGGCGGCCGGCGAGCGCCAGCGTCACGAAGTTGAGGACCGCGAGCGCCAGCGCCCCGGCGACGAGCGGCCAGGGGCCGCGTGCGAACCGGGAAAAGCCGCGGGTGGCCGGCGCCGCTTCCGTCTCCAGCGCACCGTGGCGGCGACGCTCGGCGAAGACGGTGACGGCCGCGATCGTGGCGAACAAGGCGAGCGACACGGCGATGCCGGGCAGGGGGCCGAGCGTCTGGACGAGCGAGACCGGCTGGAGGGCCGGCAGCGACAGCCACCAGTCGAAATGCACGGTGGCGAGCGCCGAGCCGACGACGAAGAAGAGGAGCGTCACCAGCATGCGGGCGTTGCCGCCGCCGGCCGTGAACAGCGTGCCCGACGCGCAGCCGCCGCCCATCTGCATGCCGATGCCGAACAGAAACGCCCCGACCACGACGCCGGTCGAGAGCGGCGAGACGAGACCCGTCACCGGCTGGCCGAAGAGCGTGCCGGCACTGAGCGCGGGAAAGAACAGGACGACGGCGAGCGCCAGCATCGCCATCTGCGCGCGCAGGCCGCGCCCGCGACGCTCCAGGATGAAGACACGCCAGGCGGAGGTGAAGCCGAAGGCGGCGTGATAGAGCGTCAGGCCCAGCGCGCCGCCCAAGAGCAGGAGCGCACCCTGGCGCGGGCCATAGGCGGCGCCGAGCGCCAGACTGCCGAGGAGAAGCGCGGCGAGCGCCGCAAGGCCTGGCCCGCCGGGCAAGGCTGTCGGGGCAGGACGAAAGGTGGCGTCTGTCATGCGTTCACTCCAGGCATGACCGAACGGCCATGCAGAAATCAGCGAGGGTCGGGCAGAATGTAAGTGTCCCATAAGATCAGAGCGAGCGAGAGACGTGCGAATTCAAGACGGAATGCGGAAGGATTTTCCTCCGGTCGCCGGAAGCAACTGGTCCTTGTGTGGCGCGATGCGAATACAACTAAATCCTGACCAGTGAATAACGTTAGTGTCCGTTAGGATATCGTGGGCAATTGCGATCCGTCATCGTAGGCTCGTGTTAGTGGTTCCCCAGTAAGCTCGAAAGTCGGTGATCCACTTCCGGCGCTCGAAACTCGTGCAACTCCGCCTCATCAGTTTTGCGAAGGACAAGACCGGGTCCGCGGCGGTCGAATTTGCGCTTGTCGGGTCGCTCTTCCTGACGCTTCTGCTCGGCCACGTCGAGGTCGGCTACCTCCTGTTCCTTCAGCATCGGCTCGACGATGCGACGATCGCGGCGTCCCGGTCCATCATGCTCGGCGTGTCCCAGAGGGCGTCGGACGATACCGTCGAGAAGTTCAAGACGAACCGCATCTGCCCCGCCCTCCGACCGTTCTTCGACTGCTCCCGGCTGATCGTGGAAGGCGGGATCCTGCCGGATTCCGCCCCAGCCTTCGATGCGGACACCTGGAAGCGTCGGGCCGTCGGTTCCCAGTCCAGCGGCCAGTACTGCCTCGGAGCGACCGGTCAGTACATGTTCCTACGGGTCTCCTACCCGCAGCGTCCGATCGTCGGCCAGATCCTGCCGGCCGGCATGTTCAGCACCTATGGCGGAGAGCGCGTCACCATGCTGACGTCCTACGCGGCATGGCGCAACGAACCTGTGGAAGCCAAGAAGACGGGCCCTTGCCAATGAGGAGGCCGCGCCTTCTTGTCCGACTCGTGCGCCTTCGCAGGGAGGAGGACGGGACCGCGGCCATCGAGTTCGCGATCATCCTCCCGGTCATGCTGGTCCTGCTCCTTGGGACCTTCGAGATCAGCCGTTACATCTATGCCAGCAATCAGATCGTCCATGCTGTCAGCATGGTCGGCCAGATGGCCTCCCAGCTTCCGGCATCGGCCAAGGCGTCCGACGTGCAGCGCATCTGGAGCGCGGCGCCCCTGATCGCGCCCGAAGCCGGCGCCGTCGCGCGGCGGCTCGGCAGATCGGTCTGGAGCGACGCCCTCACGGTCACGATCTCCAACATCGCATTCGATAAAAGCGATGCCGCGTGCCAGACCGACTGCCAGTACCAGGCGAGCGTCGCCTGGAGCGTCGGTCAGAGCCCTCTCGCCTGTGGCACGATCTCCCAAGGGCAGAAACTTCCCCCGACCGACGCGATCATCCCCACCGAATTCTTCGGCGACGGCAGCGTCATCCTCGTCCAGGCTGCGCTTCCCTACGTCCCGCAACTTGAAGGCACCGCTGGCTTCCTCGACGGCGTGGCCAGGAACTTGACCACCACGCTCAGCGAATCCAGCTGGTTTCTGCCGCGAAACGCCAAACGCATCGCGCTGTCGCCCTCGGCCGGCGGCGGTCCCCGTTCGAACATCTGCCCGGGTTGAGCCCATGACGCAAAAGCGCCCGACATCCTTCGGCAAGGACATCCGCGGCAACGTCGCGACGATCTTTGCGCTGTCGCTCATTCCCCTCATGGGGTTCACCGGGCTTGCGACGGACTATGCAAAATCCGTTCTGGTGAAGCGGCGCCTGGAACTGGCCATCGACAGCGCCGCCTTGGCCGCGGTCCGCAGGACGGTCGAGATCATCAACGACGGCAACCAGACCCAGGCGCAGGCGATCGCGGCGGGCGAGCGCGAAGGCAAGGCCTATCTCGCCGCACAGGCGGTTCGGATCGTCGACGCCTCCCTGAACAGTTCCGACGTGACCGTGACGATCAAGGGCGAGGTCGTATCGTCGGAAACGCGTTACGACGCCTCGGTTCCGACTGTGTTCGCGCAGCTCTTCGACGTCGAACGGTTTCAGGTCGGAGGATCGTCGGGTGCGTCCGTGACCCTTCCGCCCTACGTGAACGTCCATGTGCTCGTCGACATCTCGCAGTCGATGGGGATCGGTGCGACGGCCGTCGACCAGGAGATCATCCGCAACATGCAGGTCCGCCGCTTCAACGGCGGCGGCTCCTGGGTCGGCTCGAACGGCTGCGCCTTCGGCTGTCACATCCTCCAGTCGGAGTTCAAGAGCAACAATCCGGCCTACCCGACCAAGTCGACCTATCAGATGGCGCACGAGAACGGGGCCCGAATGCGCATCGACGTGGTGCGTGACGCGGTCGGGAAGCTCGCCAACAGCCTTCTTCAGCGGGAGGACAAGCGATACCAGGTGGCGCTGCACACGTTCCATTCCTCTTTCAACACTCCTCTTGAGCTGACCGACAGCGCCAGCAAGGCGGAAGCGGCGATCGGGAACCTCGGACCTTCGACGCGCGAAGGCGGCACCAACGCGCATGTCGCGTTCAAGCAACTCCAGGGCATCATCGGAACGCCGGGTGACGGGCTGACCCGTTTGAAAGCCAAGGCGATCGTCGTCGTCATGACCGACGGCACCGAGGACACACAGATGGAGTATCCGGATCGGGACGGGATCACCTGGGATCCCAACTTCGTCTACTTCGAGCCTACGGCCGGAGACTGGGGCGGCCGGATCCAGTCCTTCGATCCAGGCATGTGCGCGCCGCTCAAGACCCGGGGCGTGCGGGTCATCGCCCTCAACACCAAATACCTGATCCCCGCCGGCGACTCGAACCCGAAATTCACGGCGATCCGGGACTGGTTGTACTGGTACATCGAAAACAACATGGCGAAATGCGTAAGCGGAGACGGCGACTACTACGACGCGTCGAGCCCCGCGGATATCAACCGGGCGATCGACCAGATCATCAGTTCGATCTCGAAGCCGCTGGCGCTGACGCACTGACCGCCCCTTGCGGCCCCAGCGCCGGATCATCGCCGGCACGCTCCAGGGCGGGCGCTTGAACGACTGCCGGAGAGCGGTCATCGCACGGCAGCGATGGCTGCGGCTTAGCCGCCCCCGTGCCGGACGTCCGACAGCCCCAGCCAGTTCGCCAGGAGCCGCAGTTCCGCTTCCAGCGCCTCGCGCGTGTCGGGCGGCGCGTCGGGTTCGAGGTGAAGGGCGGGCACGAGGAGGCGGGATCGCGCGCGGTCGGCCTTGAGGTCGACGCGCGCGGCGAGGCGTCCGGCGTGGAGGAAGGGCAGCACGTAGTAGCCGTGCTGGCGCTGGGCGGCCGGCACGTAGATCTCGATGCGGTAGCGGAAGCCGAAGAGGCGCTCGGCGCGTGCGCGCTCCCAGACCAGAGGGTCGAACGGCGCGAGGAGGGCCGAGGCGGCGATGCGGCGGGGCGTGCCGGCCTCCGCATGGAGGAAGGCCTTCGGCCAGCCCGGCACGGTGGCCGGGACCAGCGTCCCGGCTTCCACGAGATCGGCGACGGCGCGTTGCGTCTCCGGGCCGCCGAGGCGGAAGTAGTCTTTGATTTCCCCGAGCGTTGCGATCCCGAGCGCGCGGGCCGAGCGCTCCACGAGGACCCGGTGCGCCTCGCGCTCGTCGAGAGCGGGCAGGGCGAGGACGCTCGAGGGAATCACCCGTTCCGGCAGGTCGTAGACCCGCTCGAAGCCGCGCCGGCGCGTCAGTGTCGTCACGTGGCCGGCGTAGAAGAGCCATTCCAGCATGCGCTTTGGCTCGGACCATTCCCACCAGCCGGTCCGCCCCGTCTCGACATCGGATGCGCCGAGCGGCCCCTCGTCGCGGATGCGGGCGAGGAGCGCCATCGCCTCCGCACGGCGCGCGCCCGCAAAGGCGCGCATGCCGGAATAGCCAGCCTCGCCCCGGTCGGCGCGCGCCATGCGCCAGCGCAGCGCCGGATGAAGGTCGAGCGGAACGAGCGAGGCCTCGTGCGCCCAGTATTCGAAAACGCGCCGCTCCGACACGCGGCTCCAGGCGTCGCGGTCGAGAACCGCGGTGTCGTAAACGCCGAGGCGCGAGAAGGCCGGCAGGTAGTGGGCGCGCGAGAGGACGTTGACGCTGTCGATCTGATGGAGCGCCAGCCGGTCGAGATTGCGGCGCACGTGGAGCGTGCCCGCTCGCTCCGGCCGGGGGCGGGCGAAGCCTTGCGCACCGAGCGCGATCCGCCGGGCCTCCGCGGGCGAGAGGGACAGCGTCAAGGCGCGCGCTCCAGACGCGCGCGCTCGTCCGGCGTCAGCGGGCGGACGGCGCCCTTCGGCAGGTCGCCGAGCGCGAGCGCGCCGATCGACACGCGCACGAGCCGCAGCGTGTCAGTGCCTAGCGCGGCGAGAAGCCGGCGGATGTGACGGTTGCGGCCCTCGTCGAGCACGATCTCCAGCCAGGCCGTGCGCTCGCCCTCGCGCAGCAGCCGAACCGAGCGGACCGCGAGATGCTCGCCCCGATCCTCGACGCCGGCACGGATGCCCGACAGCAGCCCGTCGTCCACCGGCCGGTCGATCTGCACGTGGTAGGTCTTCGGCACGTGCGAGGCGGGATCGAGGAGGCGCTGCGCGAAGGCCGTGTCGTTGGTGAGAAGCAGCAGGCCCTCACTCGCCTTGTCGAGCCGGCCGACCGGCGAGACATGGGGCAGGTCGAGACCTTCGAGGCAGCGATAGATCGTCTCGCGCCCCTGCGGATCGTCGCGCGTCGTCACGAGGCCGCGTGGCTTGTTCAGCATCAGCGTGACAGGTGTCTCGGCCGCCACGGGCCGGCCGTCCACCTCGATGCGGACGGCGGAGGCAAGCGTGCGATGCTCGGGGTCGCGGACAACGCGGCCGTCGACCCGCACCCGGCCCTCGCGCACCAGAGCCTCGCCTTGCGACCGCGAGCAGTAGCCGAGCTTGGAGAGGACGCGCGCGATCCCATGGCCGCGGTCGATGGCGGCAGCCGGAGGCGCATTCGTCCGGCTGCCGGGCCGAGCGGGCGGGCGGTCCCTGTGTCGTGTCATCGGGCGGGGCGCATGGGTGGCGTCATGCCCGCCGGCTTGCCGCAGCCGGGGCCGGCTTGGCAAGCCCTCGCAGACCGTCCCCGGACCCTGCGATGACGGACCGCACGGCGCTTCAGGCCGGAACCGGCTCCGGCGGCGCGGCAGGGTCGGGCGCCTCGGCGGCCAGCGTCCAGAGCCGCGATATGCGCGCGGCAAAAGCGTCCGGTCGCTCGGCCAGAAGGCGCCCGCAGGTCTCGGCGGCCTGCGCGCGCAGTTCCGCCTGATGGCGATCGAGCAGCGCCAGCACGACGTCGAGATCGGCACGGGCCCCGAAGGAGCGCGGATCGGCCAGCATTTCGGCATGGAGCACGGCGTAGTCGTGGTCGCGGCCGAGCGCGTCGGCAGCGCGATCCGCCTCCTCGCGCAGCGGCGACAGCACGGAGGGCCACAGGTCTTCCAGAAGCTTGAGGTGCATGCCGAGATACTTGATGCGCTTGCGCAGGTCGTGGAAGTCCTCGGCATGGCCGCTGGCAAGCGCCGCCTTGAGATCGCGCCGCCCGCGCCGGTAGTTCGCCTCGATGCCGGCGACGATGCGTTCGCGGTTGCGCGCCGCGCGCCGGCCGAAGACGAGGCCGTCCAGCCGCGCGCGGCCCTCCTTCAGACCCTTCAGCGCCTCCGCGGCGCTGTCGGCCGCGCTTCCCTCCGCCTCGATCGCCGCCTGCCGCTTCAACTCCAGCGCGGTGCGCACCACGTCGAAGGAGGAACTGGCGACCTCGCCCGAAAATCGCGCCTCCAGCCCGTCGAGCGCCTCGATCAGTGCCGTCCGGTCGCGCACGGCCGAGAGCGTGCGCCCGGCATCGCGGTAGCGCGCGTTCTCGGCCTTTGCGAAATCGGGATCGGCCTCGCGCAGGAGGCGCACGAGCCCGCGCAGCTTCTTCAGCCGCTTGCGCGCCTCGTGCACGGCCTCGTGCCGTCCGTCCTCGCCCCCGGACAGGTCACGGATCGCCTTGTCGATCTGTTCCTGGGCGGCGCGCCGGATCGCGGCGTCGACGGGGGCTCGGGGGTCGATGCGGTAGGCCATGGTCTCCTCGGCGGCCGGCAGGGCACGGCCGAGCATCTAGCGCATGACGGCGGGAAGGGGACCCGGCGTCAACGCTGCGGCGCGTCGCCGTCCGGTCGGCCGTTCAGCGCCATGGCGGCGTTGGTGTAGCGGGGGTCGTCGGTGACCTCCCGGCCGATCCAGTCCGGCAGGTCCACGGCATGTCCGGCGGCCGGAAGCTCGATCTCGGCCATGACGAGGGGCGAAAGCGCCCCCTCGAAGACGTCCACCTCGACCGTCAAGTCGCCGAGCGGCACGAGATGGCGGCGCTTTTCGACGACGAAGCCGACGCGGGCGGCTTCGAGCTCGCGCGCGTCGGCTTCGGGGACTTCGTATTCGTACTCGCCGCGGGCGTCGCCCGCGCCGGTCTTGATGGTGATCATCGGCTTTCGCCCCTCGCGCAGCCGGACCCGGACGGTGAGCCCCTCGCGGATGGCGAGGTAGAACTGCCGGACCCGTGTGCCCGCGTCGGCATGGCGGCGCCAGGCGTCGCCGGCCAGGAGGAACTTGCGCTCGATCTCGATACCCATGACGTCAAGGGTCGGGCGCAAGCGCGTTCCGTCAAGCCTCGGCTCAGTCGTCCTCGACGAAGACTTCCTTGCGCTTGTTCCGGATCGACGGGAGGAGCGCGAAGACGACGCAGGCGAGGCCCAGCGCCAGGAGCGTTGCCGAAATCGGGCGCTCCAGGAACACCATGGCGTTGCCCCGCGAGATGATCATGGCCCGCCTCAGGTGCTCTTCCAGAAGCGGTCCGAGCACGAAGCCGAGAAGCAGCGGTGCTGGCTCGCAGCCGAGGCGGATCAGCACGTAGCCGAGCACCCCGAACAGTCCGATCGCATAGACGTCGAACGGATTGTTGTTGATCGAGTAGCAGCCGATCGCGGCAAACAGTACGATCGCGGGGAAGAGGATGCGGTAGGGGATCGTCAGCATCTTCACCCAGATGCCGATGAGCGGCAGGTTGAGGATGACGAGGAGCACGTTGCCGATCCACATTGAGGCGATAATGCCCCAGAAGAGCGCCGGCTGCGTGTTGATGACGTTGGGGCCGGGCGTGATGCCCTGCAGGATGAAGGCGCCGACGATCAGCGCCATCACGGGATGCGCGGGGATGCCGAGCGTCAGGAGGGGGATGAACGACGTCTGCGCGGCCGCATTGTTGGCGCTTTCCGGGCCCGCAACGCCCTGGATCGCACCATGGCCGAACTCGGCCTTGTTGGACGCGAGGTTCTTCTCCATCGAATAGGAGGCGAAGGAGGAGAGGACGTGCCCGCCGCCCGGCAGGACGCCGAGGATCGAGCCGAGCGCCGTGCCGCGCACCACCGGTCCGATGATGCGCTTGAAATCGTCCTTGGTCAGCCAGAGGCCGGCCACCTTCTTCACGCCGATCTCGCGCGTCGTCTCGTTCTCGAGGTTGCGGAAGATTTCCGCGACGCCGAAGACGCCGACGGCGATCGAGACGAAGTTGACGCCCTGGTAGAGCTCGAGCTGACCGAAGGTGAAGCGCGGCGTGCCGGTGTAGATGTCCTGTCCGACGGTGCCGAGCAGCAGCCCGAGGCAGATCATGGCGAGCGCCTTGATGATCGAGCCGTGGGCGAGCGAGATCGAGACGAGAAGGCCGAGTACGATGAGCGCGAAGTATTCGGGCGCGCCGAACTGGAGGGCGACGCGCGCCAGCGGCGGGGCGGCGATGGCCAGCAGCAGCGTCGCCACCGAGCCGGCGAAGAAGGAGCCGAGCGCGGCCGTGGCGAGCGCGGTGCCGGCCCGTCCTTTCCTCGCCATCTGGTAGCCGTCGATCGCGGTCACCGCCGATGAGCTCTCACCCGGCAGGTTGATGAGGATCGCGGTCGTCGAGCCGCCGTACTGGGCGCCGTAGTAGATGCCCGAGAGCATGATGAGGGCGGTGACGGGCGAGAAGGAGAAGGTGATCGGCAGGAGCATCGCGATCGTCGCCGTCGGCCCGATGCCGGGCAGGACGCCGACCAGCGTGCCCAGCAGCACGCCGACGAAGCACCAGAAGATGTTGATCGGGGTGAGCGCCGTTTCGAAGCCGAGCGCGAGATTGGCCAGAAGATCCATCGTGTCCGCGCCTCAGGAGAGGGTGAGAAGGGGGCCGAAGGTCGGCAGGGTGATGCCGAGGCCGACCTTGAAGACCAGCCAGCACAAAGTCGACATGCAGACCGCGATTGTCAGCGACGAGACGATCGAGTTCTTCGCGGAGGCGAGCGCCACGATCGCGGTGCCGATGAAGACGACCGGCACGAGGCCGAGGAGCGAACCGAACTCGCCGAAGATCACGAGAGCGGCAAGGATCAGGACGATGCCCTTCCAGGGGATCGGGGTCTTCTCGATCCGCTCGTCCTTGCGCAGGCCGCCGAAAGCGATCATCGCGCCGAAGATCGCGAGCAGGATCGCGAGCGTCATCGGGATGAAGCCGGGTCCCATGCGGATCGCCCGGCCCATGTCGTACTTCGAGGCCTCATATGCGAAGCCCGCGGCGATGGCCATGAAGATCAGGCCCGCCAGAAGATCACGGCGCGATTTCGCGCCTTCGGTTGCTTGCATGAAATGGTCCCCCCGGACGGATACGATCGGACGAGCCGGCCGGGGCGAACCCCGGCCGGACGGCACTGTCTGTGAGCCGTGGAAGGCCGGTCAGTCGGCGTAGGTGCCGGCCGCCTGGATGATCGGACGCCAGAGCTCGATCTGCGAGGTCAGCTGCGCCTTCAGCGAGTCCGGGGTCGCCTCCGCGGCCGAGACCGGCGCGGTGCCGAGTTCGGCGAAGCGCGCCTTGACGGTGTCGTTGGCCAGCGCCTTCTGCAGGGCGCCCTCGAGCTTGGCGATGATGGCGGGATCGGTGCCGGCCGGCGCGTAGAGCCCGTGCCAGACGCCGATCTGCATCTTGTCGAGGCCGACTTCCTTCGTGGTCGGAAGATCGGGGAGCGAGGCGACGCGCTCGGGCGTCGTCACGGCGTAGGCCTTCACTTCGCCGGCCTTGATCTGGTTGGTGGTGTTGGTGGTCTGGTCGCACAGGACGTCGACCTGACCGCCCACGATGTCGGTCATCGCCGGGGCGGCGCCCTGGTAGGGCACGGTGATCATCTGGACGCCGAGCGCTTCCTGCAGGAGCATGCCGCACAGGTGCGATGCGGAGCCGATGCCGGCATGGGCGTAGGTCGTGTCCGCGCCGTTTTCTTTGAGGTAGGTGATGAGACCGGCGGCGTCCGATGGCTCGAGGTCCTTGCGGGCGACGATGGTCATCGGCACCGAGGTCACCTGACCGATCGGCGCGAAGGCCTTGAGCGGGTCGAAGGCGAGCTGGCGGTAGAGGGTGGGCGCCGTCGACATGCCGATATGGTGGAGGAGGAGCGTATAGCCGTCTGGCTTGGCTTGGGCCACCTGACCGGCGCCGAGCGTGCCGCCCGCGCCGCCGACGTTCTGCACCAGCACCTGCTGGCCGAGCTCGCTCGTCATGGTCTGCGCGATCAGGCGCGTCACGGTGTCGGTCGGACCGCCAGCGGAGAACGGCACCACGATCGTGATCGGCTGCGTCGGGTAGTCCGCCTGCGCGGACGCGGCGGATGCGGCAGCCAGAACGGCGATCGAGGCGAGAAGCCCCTTCCAAATCGTCGACATGATTCCTCCCAGAGTGTCGGCGCGCCGGAGAGCTTGGCGCATGGCCGGACAGCACAGGATTTGTGACGGTTTGTCCAGTCGTGTTCTGTCGACAAGCCGTGGGAAAACCACGGTTTTCGACGATTATCAGCGATATACTGGTATTGTATCGTTTGAAAGGAAGGCTTGCATAGTTCTGTTGCGGGGTCGGAGGCAGTTAGTCAGAGGAATGTGAGCGCTTTTCATGGCGTGTTCACCAGACCGCTGCGAACAACTTGCAGGCGCAAGTGCGATCACGAGTTCGTCAGGCAACCTCCGTAGTCGGACAAGAAAAAACCCTGCAGCCGGATCGGCGCAGGGTTCGCTCATGTCGGTCGTCGCCCCGTTTCGCCAGTGCATCCGTGGTCGAAGCGGGAAGACGGGAGAAGGTCTAGCGGATCGAGCTTGCTCGAAGCTTGCCTTTCGAAGGAGGCCCGCCGACGGATCGGCGGGGAGATCGGGAAGGCCCGTCCCGGTTCGGGAAGGCCGGACCCCGGATGGGCTCAGAGAGCCTTGAGGTTCTGCGCCGCGAGCTTGCCGGTCTTGCGGTCGGCCACGAGCTCGAAGCTGACCTTCTGGCCGTCGGTCAGGCCATCGAGGCCCGAGCGCTGCACCGCCGTGATGTGCACGAAGGCATCCTGACCTCCGTCATCGGGGGCGATGAAGCCGAAGCCCTTGTCGGAGTTAAACCATTTCACGGTTCCCGTAGCCATGGGGCACCTTTCTACGCAAGCGTTCGTCGGCGGCCTTCCGGCGCGCTCCAGTTTCGAGTATCGCGATGAAACGGGAGAACCGGCACTGCGCCAACGGCGCAAGGCCCAAGCGTCCGGCCATCTTTCGACCATTCCGATATGCCCTCGCCGGACCAAAAAGGCAAGTCGTCGTTACGTCCGGGCGCGGCAATCATTCTTGCCCTGGCCTCGCATGCGCGCGTGTGCCGCAGGATCTTATGTGGCCGCCGAAGCATTCGTGCGGGGATGACCCATGTGCCAACGCCTGCGGCGCGTTCCTGTATCTCGTTCGATCGACCGGAGGTCCCATGCTGAACCGGGTGAAGCCGGCCGAAGACCCCGGCGTCGTGAGGCCCGGGCGGCCGGGCCCCCTGCCGCTCGAAAACTACAGCGCGCTCGGCGACGGTCGCAGCGTCGCCCTCGTCGGGACCGACGGCTCGATCGACTGGTGGTGCGTGCCGAACATGAACTCGGCCCCGATGCTGGATCGCGTCCTCGACGAGAAAAGCGGCGGGTTCTTTTCGCTGACCCCGGTCGGCGAGTTCACGTCGCAACGCGCCTACCGGCCGGACTCCAACGTCCTCGAGACGGTCTTCGAGACGCCGCGCGGGCGCGCGCGCCTCGTGGAGGCGCTGAACAGCGGGTCGGGCGGACGCCTGCCCTGGTGCGAACTGGCGCGCCGGATCGAGGGGCTCGAAGGCGAGGTCACCTTCGAGATGCGCCTCGTCTTCGGCACGCAGGCCGACACGATCTGCCCGTTCCTCTACACCAACGCCAATGCTACCACCTTCCACGCCGGATCGGTGATCGGGCTCCTGCGCGTGAGCGACGGTGTGCAGATCGAGGAGGAGGGCGACAGCGAGATCCGGGGCCACGTCACCGTCGGGGCCGGGGCGCGCGAGATCGTCGCGATCGTGGCCGGCGAGGACGAGCCGCTGGTGGTCGAGGACCCCGAGCGGATCAGCGCCCGCATCGACGTGACCGACAACGAGTGGCGCCAGTGGGCGAACGGCGTGCGCTTCGAGGGATCGTATCGCGCCGAGGTGATGCGCAGCGCGCTGGCGCTGAAGCTCCTTCTCTACTCGCCGACCGGCGCGATCGCCGCAGCCGCCACGACGTCGCTGCCCGAAGGCATCGGCGGCGAAAAGAACTACGACTACCGCTACGCCTGGGTGCGCGACGCGTCCTACACGATCAAGGCCTTCCTGCGTATCGGCGCGATGGCGGAGGCCAAGGGTGCGTTCACCTGGTTGATCAAGCGGCTGGCCGAGCATGGCGCGCTCGTCTGCTACACGCTGGAAGGCGAGCGCCTGCCGGCCGAGGAGACCGTGATCGACCTGCCGGGTTATCGCGGCAGCCGTCCCGTTCGACGCGGCAATCAGGCGGCGGGACAGCACCAGCACGGCATCTACGGCGACATCTTCGAGACCGCCGCGCGCTTCGTCGCGGGCGGGCATGTCCTCGATCCGCGCAGCGCCTCTGTCCTGGCGGGCGTCGCCGACCGGTGCGCGGAGACCTGGCGCCAGCCGGACTCAGGCATCTGGGAACTGTCCGAGCGCCGCCACTATACGATGTCGAAGATCAGCGCATGGCAGGCGCTCGCCCGCGCCGTGGAACTGGCCGACGGCGGCCACATCCCCTCGACCTGCCGCGAGCGCTGGGCGCGCTCGCGCGACCGGATCGCCGAATGGGTGGACGCCAACTGCTGGTCCGAGCGCGATCAGGCCTATGTCATGGTTCCCGGCGAGAGCGGCCTCGACGCCTCGCTAGCGCTCGCCGTCCGCTTCGGTTTCGACGGCCGCGAGCGGCTGGAAAAGACGCTCCGCGCGCTCGACCGGCGCCTGCGCAAGGGCCTGTTCCACTATCGCTACCACGGCGTCGAGGACCACGAGGGCTGCTTTCTCGCCTGCACCTTCTGGATCATCGAGGGTCTGGCGCTCCTCGGCCACCGCGACGAGGCGCGCCTGCGCTTCGACGAGGTTCTCACGGCA
This sequence comes from Aureimonas phyllosphaerae, assembly GCF_047943035.1. Taxonomy (NCBI): domain Bacteria; kingdom Pseudomonadati; phylum Pseudomonadota; class Alphaproteobacteria; order Hyphomicrobiales; family Aurantimonadaceae; genus Aureimonas; species Aureimonas phyllosphaerae. The sequence continues at coordinate 1,655,395 of NZ_CP181348.1, forward strand.
CTGGGAGATCGGGGGGCGGGCATCCTGGCGGAGATGGTCGATCCCGAGACGCTCGCCTATCTCGGCAACATGCCGCAGGGCCTCAGCCATCTCGCCTTGATTCAGACCGCCGCGACGCTCGACGGCTGCGCCCTCTGACGGCGCCGCTCGTCGAGCTTCCCTAGAGGCAACGAAAGATTAGCGCGCCGCCGCTAGGGTCCGGGACCGAATCACCGGACCACCATCCAGCCGCGCGAGCCATGACCCGCGCGGTTCAGGGCGCGTCATGACGGCACTCGACCTCGGAACCGTCCTGGTTCTGCACAAGACCTCGCTGCTGGCAGGAGCCGGCGGGCTTCTCCTGCCGTGGCTCGGCGGCGGGCGCCCGCGCGGCGTCGGCGCCCTCGCGGTCGGGTACCTCCTTCTCGCGCTCGGCGCCTTTCTCGCTGGGCTCGGCGAGTTCGGTGCGATCAGCGCCGAGACGTGGCGCAGCAGCAGCCTCGCCCTCGGGGTCTTCGCCTATACGCTGATCTATTGCGGCATCCGCCGGCTCGACCGCCCCGCCGGGCGTACGCTCTGGCTCCTGGCGGCGTCTCCCGTGGTCCTCGCCGTAGGCCTCCTGACCCCCGTCTTCGACGACAACACCCTGCGCGCCTCCGCCTTCCACGCGGTGGCGGCCTTGGCCGGACTGGCATCGGCCGTCTCGCTGATCCGGGGCGGCCGGCGCGAGCGGCTCGCCTCGCGCGCGCCGCTCGCCTTCGCGCTCGGCGCCTGCGGGCTGGTCTACGGCATCCAGTTCCCGTTGATCGCGCTCGGCTTCAGTTCGCCCGGCTCGATCGCGATCGGGTTCGCCGTGACGATGATGCTGAACTTCTCGATCGCCGCGCTCGTCGTGTCCTTCGTGCGCGAGCGCGGCGAGGAAACCGAGCGCCGGCGTTCGGTGACGGACGCGCTCACCGGCGTTCTCAACCGCCACGGATTTCGCGATGCGGTGCCCGATTTCGTGCCCGAGGGCGCGGCGATGCTCCTTCTCGATCTCGACCACTTCAAGTCGATCAACGACCGCTTCGGCCATGCCGGGGGCGATGTCGTGCTGACGCGCCTGTCGCGCATCGTGGAAGCGTGCCTTGAGCCCGGCGAAATCCTCGCGCGGCTCGGCGGCGAGGAGTTCGTCGTGTTCCTCCCCCATGGCGGTGGCCGAGCGGGGGACCTCGCCGAGACGGTGCGCATACGGTTGGCTGATGCCGTGATCGACTGGCGCGGCGAGCGTATCGCGGTCAGCACCAGCGTCGGCGTGGCGCATGCCTCGCCGCGAAGGAGCGAAGGCCGAGAGGCGCTTCTCGCCTGTGCCGATGCCGCGCTCTACCGCGCCAAGCGGCTCGGCCGGAACCGGGTGGAGATCGACGGCGCCGCGCTGTCGGACGATGCGGAGCGACCATCCGCTTCCTGGCAGGGCGTCACACCGCACTTCGCGCCGGGCTGAGCGACCGCGGCGTCTGCCCGTCATCGCGTCGAACGGTGCCGTGCGGAAGGAAATGGATGTGCGGGCGGGCGTGATGCGGCGAGGTCTCGACGCGCGCCTCGACCGCGAAGACCTCGCGCAGAAGACTTTCCGTCAGCACCTCGTCCGGCGTGCCGTCGGCGACCACACGACCGCGATCGAGGATCAGCAACCGGTCGCAGAACATCGCCGCATGGTTGAGGTCGTGCAGCGAGACGATGCAGGTCATCGACAGGCTGGAGACGAGTTGCAGGAGACTGATCTGGTGCTGGATGTCGAGGTGGTTCGTCGGCTCGTCGAGGAGAAGCTCGGTCGGCGTCTGGGCAAGGGCGCGCGCGATATGGGTGCGCTGGCGCTCGCCGCCGGACAGGGCATGCCAGCGCTCGTGGCGCTTCGACGAGAGTCCGGCCCGCCGCAGCGCCTCGTCCAGCGCCGCCTCATCCGCGCCGGTCCAGCCCGAGAAGGGCGAGCGGTGCGGAAAGCGGCCGAGCCGCACGACGTCGATCACCTTGAGGTCGGCGCTGGTGGCCGCATACTGCTCGACGAAGGCGACGCGCCTGGCGAGCGAGCGCCGTCCGAGCCGCGCGATGTCGGCGCCGTCGAGCCGGACGGTGCCCTGGTGCGGGCGCCGAAGGCCGGCGAGAAGGCGCAGAAGAGATGTCTTGCCTGAACCGTTGGGTCCGAGCAGTCCCAGCACCTTGCCGGGCTCGGCCGCCAGGGAGACGCCGTCCACGACGGTCCGCCCGCCGATCCGCCAGGTGAGATGGTCGGCGACGATGCTCATGCGGGCCGTTGCAGGCGATAGAGGATGACCGAGAAGAAGGGTACGCCGACCAGCGCTGTGACGACACCGATCGGCAGGACCTGCTGCGGGATCAGGACGCGCGAGGCGATGTCGGCGAGCACCATGAAGACCGCGCCGATCAGCGCGCAGGCCGGCAGCAGACGGACATGCAGCGGCCCGACGAGGAAGCGGGCGGCATGGGGGACGACGAGCCCGACGAACCCGATCGAGCCGACCATGCTGACGATCGTCGCGGTCATCACCGCGATCAGCGAGAAGAGGACAAGGCGCGTGCGTCCGACATGCACGCCCATCGCGGCGGCTGCCTCGTCGCCGAAGGCGAAGGCGTCGAGGACCCGCGAGTGCAGGAGGCAGGCGACGAGGCCCGCGCCGACCACGACCGACACCAGCGCGAATTCGGGCCAGCGCACGCCCCCGAAGCTTCCGAGGAGCCAGAACATCACGTCGCGCGCCTGCTGCGCGTTGCCGGATGTGGTGACGACGTAGGACGTCGCCGCGTTGAAGAGCTGCGAGGCGGCGACGCCCGCGAGGATCGTCCGATCCGCCCCGCCGCGCGTGCCGCCGGACAGGAGAGCCACGAACAGGAATGCGGCGAAGGCGCCGAGAAAGGCGCCCGCCGACAGGGACACGGCGCCCGATCCGAGGCCGAGGATCACCACCGCAACGGCCCCGGTCGATGCGCCGGCGGAGATGCCGAGGACGTAGGGCTCGGCCAGAGGGTTGCGCAAAAGCGCCTGCATGATGGCGCCCGACAGGGCGAGGCCCGCGCCGCAGAAGGCGGCGACCAGCGCGCGGCTGAGGCGATAGTCCCAGATCACCGTCTCGTGGATGCGGCTGATCTCGACCGCGGTCCAGCCGAGGCGGTTCGTCAGCGCCGCAAGCGTCGTCGTCAGGGGAATGGGAAGATCGCCGATCCCGACGCTGACGCCCACCGCCAGTGCGATCACGGCGAGCGCGGCAAGGACGAGCGTGGCGGGCAGGGCGCCGCGGCCAAGCGCGCCGGACAGGACCGTCACTTGCGCAGACCGAGGGCCTTCAGCTGCTCGGCCACCTGTTCCGCCCCGTAGATCGTGCGGATCGTCGGGTTCATCGCCTGTCCGTCCATCACGACGATCGCCTTGTTGCGGACCGCCTTCATCTGGCTGGTCGCGGGATCGGAGTTGAGGAACGCGATCTTGGCCTCCGGCTTGTCGAGTTCCCAGCGGTTGCGGTCGAGGCCGGCGACGACGATCACGTCGGGATCGGCGGCGATGATGCTCTCCCAGCCGAGCGTCGGCCATTCCGCTTCGGTCTGGATGGCGTTGGTGCCGCCGAGGAGATCGGCGATGAAGCCGGACGCGCCGTTGCGGCCGCCGAGATAGGCGTCGGCGGTCGGCGACGGGCTGGAGAACCAGAACACGTAAGTGAGCTTGCGCCCGTCCTCGGCGGGCGCGGACGCCCGGAGGGCCGCCTCGCGCGCCTTGAAGTCGGCGATGAGGGCTGCGCCGCGGTCCTGCACGTCGAAGATCTGCGCAAGTTCCTCGATCTCCTCGTAGAGGAGGTCCATGTTCCACAGGTTCGCGCGGGCACCGTAGGCGTCGGTGCCCTCCTTGCGCTCGAGGCAGGTCGAGGGCGAGAGGTGGGAGGGGACGCCGACCTTTTCGAAGTCCTCGCGCTTGGCGACCTTGCTCTCCGGTCCGAGCAGCGTCGGCAGGGCGGCCGCGACGAAATCGGGGTTCTCGGCGAGGATCGATTCGAAGGTCGGGAACTCCACCGCCAGGAGCTTCACCTTGACATTGGCCTCGGCGAGCTGCGGCAGGACCTTGCTCGGCCAGAAGGCGGTGCCGGCCATGCGGTCCTCGAGGCCGAGGAGGAGCATGATCTCCGCGCTGTTCTGCCCGAGGCCGATCGCCCGCTGCGGCGCCTTCTCGACCGTGACGGCCTCGCCGCAATTCTCGATCGTCAGCGGATACTGCGTCGGCTCCGCATGCGCGCTTCCGTTCGTCAGTCCGAGGCCCACAAGCAGGAACGAGGCGGCAAGGAGCTGTTTCGGGAGAGCCACGGGAGGTCGTCCTATATGGGGATCAGGTTGATGCCCGGCTGAGTACTCTTCGCCGCTCGTTGAAACAAGACGTCACGTGTCAGCTTTTACTGCGCGCACCCCGTTGTTCTCTTCGAACGATTCTAAACTCCATCGCGGATGCGCGAGAAGTAGTTGTCGCCGCCGACCTGTCCGCCCTTCAGCGCGATCTCCAGACCGTCGAAGGCGGGATCGTCGCTATGCGCGAGCGCCACCGGCGAGCCCGGCGTGTCGGGCAGCGGCAGGCGGGTCGTGAGTGCGTGAACGCCGAGCTGGCGCAGGGCATGGCTCGAGGTGTCGCCGCCTGCGATCACCGCGCGGCGCAGGCCCAGCCTGCGCACGAGACCCGCCTGCAGGCGTCCAAGGCCACGCCCGATCGCATGACGCGCGCCCTCCGTGCCCGACAGTTCCGGCCCTAGGTCGCTGTCCGGCCCCATCGCGGTGTGGACGATCACCGAGCGGCCGGCGCTCAAGGCATCCGCGGCGCGCGCCTCCACCTTTTCGATCGCCGACGTATCGCCGGATACGAAGGCACGCGGATCGAAGGCGATCGGCTCGAAGCCGTTGTCGCCCGCATGCCGGATCTGGCGCTCGGTGGTCGGGGAGCAGCTGCCGGAGACGACCGCGATGCGATCGGCCGGCGGCAGGGGCGCGAAGGCGGCTGGTTCGGCAAGGCGGCCGGTCGTCATCCAGTGGGCGGCCAAAGCGTATTCGACGCCCGACGAGCCGATCGCGAAGCGGCAGCCGGCCTCCGCCAGTCGCTCCAGCTGGCGGCCCGCTGCAGCCTGCGTCGCGGCGTCGAGGACATCGATGAGGACGAGGCCCGGATCGTCGCGGAGGATCGCGTCGAGCCTGATATCGGCGTCGCCCGCCAGAAGCGCCACGGCATCGAGGAGGGCGACAGGAAGCGGCGTCTGCTCCGTCAGATGCCGGCGAAGGTCGGCCTCCCGCATCGGCGTCACCGGGTGCCGGCTCATCACGGGATGGCGGTCGATCCGGAACGTCTCGCCGCGGTAGGCGGCGAAGAGGTTTGCGAATGCGGTCCAGCGCTTCAGCTGCGGCGCGCCGACGACGAGGGGCACCGGCCGGCCGCCGAAGACGGCACGCCCTATCTCGGCGGCTCGACCGATCGAGCCGATGGCGGGGCTGGAATCGAAGGTCGAGCAGATCTTGTAGTGGGTGATCGCGGCGCCGCGCGCCTTGAGCCACTCGAAGACGCCCGGCAGGTTCGCGTCCATCCAGTCCGGCGTCTCGCTGCGACTGGTGCCGGCAACGCCGATGGCTCTCGCGTCCGGAAAGCGGGCGAGCTGCGCATCGGTCGGCAGGTCGGTGAAGAGCACGGTCTCGATCCCGCGCATCGCCAGCGATTCCATCACGTCGGTCGATCCGGTGAGGTCGTCGCCGTAGAAGGCGATCAGCGGCGTCGTCATCGCGTCAGGCTCCCTTGGCGTCCGGCCCGCCGAAGGCCCGGATCGAGGCGGCAAGTTCCGGATGGTCGGCGGCGTAGGCATCGAGATCGACACCCGCGACCGCCGCCTCCCAGGCCTGGCGCACGGCGCGCACGCCGGCGGCCGGACCCATCGGATGGCTGACGACGCCGCCGCCGCAGAGGTAGAGAAGGTCGGTCGAGCCGACCGCGGCGTAGGTCGCCGGTGCCTGTCCGCCCCACTGGCCGGAGCCGACGACCGGCAGCGGTCGGTCGTCGTCGCGAAACAGCGGACGGCGAAGGGCATGATAGGAGTGCAGGAACGAGGCGTCCGGCTCCCAGTATTTCGCCGCGATCCCGTTGATCTGGAACTGGTCGACGCCGAGAAGCCGCCAGAACGTCTGGTAGACGCGAAAGTCCAGCCCGAGCGAAGGGTGGCGCGTGAGAATGTCCCAGCCGTTGCGGTGCGCGTGCAGCACCAGCCCGGACCGGCGGCGCAGGAAGGCCATGGCGCCCATGCCGATCGAGTTGATGTTGACGATCGCCGCGTTGCCGCCCGCCGCCAGCACGAGGTCGTGGTTGCGCATCATCTCGTCGGGGTCGGTGGCGGTGATCCCGAACGCGACCATGACCTTCTTGCCGGTCCGCTGCTCGTGGTCGAGCACCACCGGCATGATCGCCTTCACGCGCTCGGCGAGCGGCGAATAGGCTGGGCTCATCAGCTTCTCGTCGTCCTTGATGAAGTCGACGTCCGCCTCCACGAGTTCCTTGACCATCGCGGCGCTTTCCGGCGGGCGCAGGCCGAGCGCCGGCTTTACGATCGTGCCGATGATCGGGCGCCCGGACACGCCGGTCAGCCGCTTCGATCCCTCGATGCCGAACTGCGGCCCCGGCCAGGCCTCGCCGAAGGCCGGCGGCAGCCGGATGTCCGTCACGCGGATGCCGCTGAAGCCCTTGATCGAAAAGACGCCGCCGATGGCGATGGTCATCAGCGCGGCGAGATCCGTGCCGATCGCCTCCATCGGAAAGGCGATGTCGGCCTCGCTGCAGCGGAACGAGCGGGGCGCGGCCAGATCGTCGTGCGAGCGACCGAAGGCGGGTTCCTCGACCGGCTCGAGCGGGCGCACGGCGAGAACGCGGGCGGCGACGCGGGCTTTCAGCTCCGGCGTCTCGCCGGGCAGCGGCACGAAGGTGCCTGTGGACTGGTCGCTCGCAATCTTCTCGGCCAGCTTCTCGACGCTGCCGGGTGTCTCGATCCGGTAGGTCAGGACGATGTCGTCGCTCATGGGCAGAAAAGCCTGTTCGGAAAGGAAACCACGCGACGGCTCGCGAGATCTGGTATCATCGGCATACCAGTTTTGCGCGGCCGCTTCGGGCGGACGGATGTGTGGGGAGCGTCAGCCATGGTCCAGCCGAGCGAGCCGATCGTCCGCCGCAAGCTGTCCGACGAGGTCTACGAGCGCCTCAAGTCGATGATCACGACGGGCGAACTGAAGACCGGCGACCAGATGCCGTCCGAGCGTGAACTGATGGAGCGCTTCGGCGTCGGCCGGCCGGCGATCCGCGAGGCGATGCAGGCGCTGAACGGGCTGGGGCTCGTCGCGATCTCGCACGGCGAGCGGGCCAAGGTCCTCAGCCTTACCCCGCGCTCCCTGTTCGGGCAGGTCGACCGCGCGGCCGAGATCATGCTGACCACCTCGCCCGGCGCGCTCGACCATCTGAAGGAGGCGCGCATCTTCTTCGAGCGCGGCATCGTCCGGCAGGCGGCGGAGCGGGCAGGCGATGCCGACGTCGAGGCGCTGGGCGCGCTTCTCGCCGAGCAGCGCGGCGCGCTCGGCGATCCCGAGCGCTTCATCCGCACCGACATGCGCTTCCACGCGCGCATCGCCGCGATCCCCGGCAACCCGATCTTCGAAGCGGTGGCCGAATCCATGCTGGGCTGGCTGCGGCAGTACCACACCGAACTCCTGATCTGGAGCGGCAAGGAGAACGTCACCCTTCTCGAGCACGAGGAGATCGTCGAGGCCATCGCCGGGCGCGACCCAGAGGCCGCGGAAGGCGCCATGGTCCGCCACCTCGAGCGCTCGCGCGACCTCTACCGTCATCAGGGCGCCTGAGGCGAGACGAGGCGCACGACCGCGTAAGGCGGCAGGCGAAGGCCCGTGCCGACGGGCTCGGGCGGCGGCATCTCGCCTCGGCTTGCCGTCTCGAAGGATGTCTCATCCAAGATCGATGCCGCGACCTCCAACCCGAACCCGTCCAGCACGACGTCCCCGTCCTCGGGGCCGAGATTGGCGAGCCAGATCTCGCGGCTGCCATCCGTGCGCAGCGCGGCAAAGCCGTCGACCCTGTCGCGCCGCGTCGATACAAGGTCCAGCCGCGCGGCGCCACTGACGGCCGCAAGACCCCTGGCCGCGTGGAAGGCCGGCACCACGCCGCCGTCCGCCAGCAGCAGCCCGCGCGGGCCCGCAAGGCTCGTCCCGGTCCAGGCTTCGATGCCGGCGCCCTGAAGGCGTGCGGCATAGCCGATCATGAAGGCGGCGCCGAAGAGGCCGCGCGCCCGCGGATCGTCGTCTGCCATTGGAATGCGCCGCCCGTCCGGGTTCGGCATGGTGCGCGAACCGTAGGGGTTCTGGCGCATGCCGATCGTGGTCGGCCCGAGCCGATAGGGCTTGTCCCCGACGAAGGCGCGGGTCGAGCGCGTGATGAACGGGATCGCCTCCAGCGTCTGCATCACCGACAGGTCGTCCGCGGCGTGGACGATCGGGTTGGTCGCGTGGGTGACGAAATCAAGCTCGCCGAGCGGCACGCGCTTGCGGTTCAGCTCGGTGAAATAGGACAGCATGCCGCCGCCAAGCCGCAGGCCCGGAAAGGCGGCGCGGGCGGCGCGGTAGACCTCGTCCAGCGGCGGGCATGCCGGCCAGGCACTGCCCGGCGGCGTCGAGCGCCGGTCGGCCGCGGGGCCGACGACGAGCGTCTGCGGCCGGAAGCCGGCGGCGCGCACACGGCGCGCGGCCTGGTCGAGTTCGCCCGCCGTGTCGCCCTCTCCGGGCACCATGAGTTCGAGGACGGGCTCCACCTTCGGCACGAGCGCGGCGATGCGGGCGAACGCCTCCAGCGCGTCTGAGCCGTGGCCGGCGAGCGGATCGAAGTGAAACAGCAGGAAAGCCGGGGCGAGGCGCGCCAGCCTGTCCGGCCGGGCGAGGATGTCGGCGGTCTCCTCGGGCGCGACGCCCAAGCCGAAGCGCGGCATCGTCTCGCCGAGCGGGGCGCCGAGCCGCACCTCGACCGGCCCGCCGGTCGGCGCGGGCGACGCCGGGACGGCGTCATGCGAGGCGTCGATCGTCAGCGTCACGACCTGCCGGTTCGCGGCCCCATCCGCCATCCGATAGGGCCAGGGCCGGGCGAGGGGGCGGACATAGGTCTTGTACGAGGCATCCGACCAGGCGCGCTGGTCCTCCATCTCGAAGGCGTCACCCTCCATTCGGCACGTCGCGCGAAGGCCGGGCGCCGGATGATGAGCTAGGGCGCGGAGGTCCTGGAACGGCTGCCACGGCTCGATCGCGTCTGGAAACCGCGAGACCTCGCGCGTGCCGTCGGTGTGCTCGACCTCGACCGGCGTTCCCGCGACGCCCTCGATCGGGTGGAGAACGCAGAAGCCGCAGCGGTTGGTCTCGAAATCGCCCTGCGGCACGGCCTCGACGGCAAAGCGGAGCGTTCCGTCCGCGCGGCCCTCGATTTCGGCGGCATAGGCGAGGCGGGTGCCACCCGGCCCCGAAACCTCCGCCCGGTAGCGGACCGTGAAGCGGTCGTCGGCGTCCTCGACGTCGAGATCGAGGATCGGCGGATCGTAGGTTCCCCAGTCCCGGTCGCGCACGACATAGGCGATCGAGCGCAGGACCTCGATGCCGGCGAAGGACACGGCGCGCAGGTTGCCCGACACGAGATCCGCCGTGAGCCGTCCCGCCTGAAGGCGCCGGACTGGGGCGACCGGATCGCACGTTCCGAAGAGCTTCAGCGCGTCCGCCATCGTCAGACCTCGGACGGGTCGAGCGTCGCGCCGCTCGCGGCGCTGCGATAGGCGGCCTCGACGAGGGCGAAGGTCTTCAGGTTGTCGCGGCCCGACGTCGCGGGCTCGGCACCCGCGTGAAGCGTCTCGACCCAGTGGCGCTGGATCAGGGCAACGCTCTCCTGGATGTTGTGCCAGGGGCGCGAGGCCCAGGGGAGGAGCTCCGGCGAGACGTCCTCGTGCCGCGTACCGCTCGGGCCCGTCACCGTCAGGCGGTAGCCCTCGTCGAGGCGGATCGAGCCCGCCGCACCGTCGACCTCGACGAGGGTCTGGGGAAAGCGCTCGGTTTCGAGTTTCGTAGCATAGGAACAGTCCACCACCGACGGGAGGCCCGCCTCGTGGTCGAGGAGCATCGTCGCGACGTCCTCGCCGCGGATGCGAGGATTGACGCGGGCGGTGCGTGCCGTGATCCGGGCGACGTCGCCGAACAGGAAGCGCGCGATGTCGAGGGCATGGATGCCGAGATCCTCGATGATGAAGCGCTCGCCTTCGGCGAGATACGGCTGGCCCGCATAGACGTCGAAGGCTGAGCGGAACGACACGCGGCCGAAGAACGGTGCGCCGATCTCGCCGCTGTCGAGAACGCGCCGCACGGCCTGGATCGGCGACTGCCAGCGGAAGTTCTCGTGGATCATCAGCGGCACGCCGGCGGCTTCGCAGGCGTCCACCATCGCCCGCGCGTCGTCGATCGTCGGCGCGATGGGCTTCTGGCAGACCACCGGGATCTTCATGGAGGCGGCGAGTTCCACCAGCGCCCGGTGACTCGGCGCGGTGGTGGCGATATCGACGAAGTCCGGCTGCACCTCGCGCAGCATCTCCGCCGCATCGGTGAAGCGCCGAGCGATGCCGAACGCCTCGCCCATCTCGGCGAGCCGCGCCTCGTCGCGGTCGCAGATCGCGACGATGGACAGGCCCGGGATGTCGTCCCAGGCGTGCATCTGGTTGCGGGCAAAGAAGCCGCAGCCGATCAGGGCGCCGCGCAGCTCGCTCATGGGTTCGGCTCCGTCGGTTTCGGGTCAGGTGATGCGGCGGATGGAAGCCATCAGCTCGTCCGGCTCGAAGACGCGCTTCCAGTCGTCGCGCATCAGGGCCGGCTTGCCGAACTCGATCGCCTTGTTGCAGGCGTCGGAGAAGACGCCCGGCGTTTCCTCGAAGATCACGGCGCCCAGCACGTTCATGTGCCCGAGCAGGAAGTCGCGGGCGGCCTCCTTCGGCACGCCGCGGCGGACGACTTCGTCCATCGCCTCGCGCATGACGACGAGAAGGCTCGCCGTCACCGTCTCGGAGAGGCCAGGCTCCAGAAGCGCCATCTGCTCCACCGTGATGCGGTGCGAGCGCATGACCGGGGCCCAGATCACCTTGGCGATCTCCTCGCCGAGCGCATAGGCCTCGTCCGGCCCCTGCATCAGCGCCGAGACGATGTGCTGCTTGGCTGCGACGCCGCCGAAGAAGTCGCGCTTGGCCGCCTGTTCGGTCTCGTCGTTGAAGATCGGCGGGTGGCAGGGATGGGTGACGAAGTAGGTGAGGTCGGCACGCTCGGGCAGATGGCCGGCAAACGGCGCCGCGGCGTCGAGAATCATCACCATCGTACCGGGCTTGAGCTTCGCCTCGATGCCGGACAGGACGCGGCCGATCAGGGTGTCGGGCACCGCCAGCACCACGACTTCGGCGCCGTCGAGCGCCTGGTCCTCGTCGACGCAGGTGACGCCGAGTTGGGTGCGCAGCCGCTCGCGGCCCGCGTCCGAACGCTCGACGTGGCGCACGTCGAAGCGCGAGCCCTTGAGATTGCCGGCAAGGCGCGTGCCCATCTTTCCGCCGGCCCCGAACAGGGCAATCGATGTCATGGAGGAACCCCGCATGTTGGAACCCCCATGGCGTCGCATAACGCCGAGAACTCGTCAACTGGTATGACGAGTATCTCTGTGGTCAGGCATCCTCGAGCGTGAAGCCGATCTTCAAGCCGACCTGGTAATGGGCCACCCGGCCGTCCTCGACATGGCCGCGCGTCTCGGTCACCTCAAACCAGCGGATGTTGCGCACCGACTTCGCGGCGTCGGCGATGGCGTTCTCGATCGCCTTCTCGACCGATTCGGGCGACGAGCCGACGACTTCGATGATCTTGTAGGTGTGTTCCGACACGTGGGTCCTCCGAAGGCCAAGTCGCTCGGGCAGGCGAGCGTCCCCTTCTTTCTAGGCGCGCGCGGGGTGGCGCAAAGGGCGCCGCGCTACTGGCTGACCCAGAGGATGCGTGCGATCCACTCGATCTCGGCGAGCGGGAACTGGCGGTCGGGAAACTCGGGATTCACAGAGGCGAGCTCGATGGTGCGCGCCGTCTGGCGCTGGAGCACCTTCACCATGACCTCGCCGCCCTTGGTGCGCACCACCACGCGGTCGCCGCGCCGCACCGGGGCGCCGGGCTTCACCACCACGATGTCGCCGTCGCGGTAGAGCGGCATCATCGACTGCCCCGACACTTCGAGCGCATAGAGCGAATCGTCTGCGCCAGGCAGTTCGACTTCCTCCCAGCCCTGGCCGGCGGGAAAGCCCGCATCGTCGAAATAGCCGCCCGCGCCGGCTTCCGCGCTGCCCAGCAGCGGGACGGAACTTCGCGGCGGCGGAACCGGGCGGATCGATCGCAGGCTCGCCTCCGGGCCGGCGAAGAAGCTCTCCGAACTCGTGCCGGTCGCCTCCAGAACCTTGGCGATCGATTCGGTGGAGGGCCAGCGCGGACGCCCGTCCGGCGCGTTGCGCTTGGACTTGTTGAAGGTCGTAGGATCGAGGCCCGCCTTGCGCGCAAGACCCGACGGCGACATCTTCAGCCGGGCGGCGAGGCCGTCGATCGCGGCCCAGATCCTGTCGTGCGACAGCATGCGGCAAACCTCTCGTTGCGGGAGGGGCGACCCGGTCCGGCCACCGTTCCAAGGAATATAGTCCTCGTTACAATCTGTCTAGGATGCCGCTCCGCCCCTGTCGACAACTTGCGGCGCAAATCAGCGGCACGGGCGACGGGAATTCGAGGTTTTCCACCGCCTAGGTCGATCTTGGGCCGCGGCCCGCGCGTTCGATCTTTCCACCGGGAGAAGGAACGGTTCGCCCGAATGCGGCGTTTCTCGGGGTGAATCGTGGCAGGCGTCCGGCCGACTGCGGGTTCGCGTCGCTGTTACGCGGTGAAGGTTTGAATGAGTTCGATCGGCTTCCGCTTCGCGCCCAATACGACGGAGGAAACGCGCCGACGCGCCAGTGAGCCGGGTCGCGGGCGCGATGCGACGGGTCCGTTCGGCATCCCGTGGGCCGGCTGGAAGGATATCATCGGCCGGCTGTACTACTCGTTCTTCGAAGACCGCGTGATGCTGATCGCGGCGGGGGCGACCTTCTATCTTCTTCTGGCGCTGTTTCCCGCCTTCGCCGTCTTCGTTTCCTTCTACGGCATCGTCGCCAACCCGACCACGATCGCCGACCACATCGCCTTCATCGGTCGCTTCCTGCCGCAGGCGGGCACCGACATCCTCACCTCGCAGCTCGAAAGTCTCGTCTCGCGTGACCCGGCTTCGCTCTCCTTGAGTTTCGTGACGGGCCTTCTGTTCTCGCTCTGGAGCGCCAACAACGGCATCAAGACGCTGTTTGAGGCGATGAACGTCGCCTACGGCGAGCACGAGCAGCGCTCGTTCCTGAAGCTCAACGCGGTCGCCTTCTGCTTCACGATCGGCGCCTTCTTCATTGCCACCATCCTCTTCGTGTCGGTCGGCGTGGTGCCGGCCGTGATGGCGATCGTCGGCGCGCAGAGCTACACCGACGAGCTCGTCGCCGCCGCGCGCTGGCCGGTGGTGTTCGTGGTGATCGTCGGGGCGATCAGCATGATCTACCGCTACGGGCCGAGCCGCAACCGGGCGCGGTGGAGCTGGGTCTTCTTCGGCGCTCTCCTGACGGCGTCGGTCTGGCTCGCCGCCTCGATCGGCTTCTCCTGGTACCTGCGGTCCTTCGCCAACTACTCGGTGACCTACGGTTCGCTCGGCGCGGCGATCGGCTTCATGATGTGGGTCTGGATCTCGTCGATCATCTTCATCGTCGGCGCCGAGGTGAACGCCGAGATGGAGCACCAGACCGCGATGGACACGACCGACGCCCCCGACAAGCCGCTCGGCGAGCGGGGCGCGCGCGTCGCCGACACGATCGGCCGCTCCCTGGCGCGGGAGAAGCGCGAGGGGGCGTGACCCCCTCGGCGATCCGTTAAGGTTTAGGCCGCGGCCTTGGCCGGAGCGAAGCGCGAGTAGAAGCTTTCGCCGCGCGAGGCCATCTCCTTCAGGAGCGGCGTCGGACGGAAGCGCTCGCCATGCTTGGCGGCAAGCTTTTCGCACAGCGCCACGAAGGCCTCGACGCCCATCCCGTCGATGTAGCTCAGCGTCCCGCCGGTATAGGGCGCGAAGCCGAACCCGAGGATCGAGCCGACATCCGCCTCGCGCGGATCGGTGACGACGCCTTCCTCGACGGTCCGAGCCGCCTCGAGGGCCATGGTCACGAGGAAGCGCTCCTTCAGTTCCTCGAAATCGACCTCATCGGCCTTCTGCTGCGGGAACTTGTCCTTCAGCCCCGGCCAGATGTGCTTCTTGGCGGGCTTGGCGGGATAGTCGTAGAAGCCCTTGCCGGCCTTGCGGCCGAGTCGGCCCTCCTCGTCCACCATCTCGTTGACGAGGGCGAAGTGGCGTGGGTCGATCGAACCTTCGCCCATGTCGCGGATCGTCGCCTTCATGATCTTCTGGGAGAGATCGACCGCCGTCTCGTCGTTGAGCGCGAGGGGGCCCACCGGCATGCCGGCGAACTTCGCCGCGTTCTCGATCATCACCGGCGGCACGCCCTCGACCAGCATGTCGTAGGCCTCCGTCATGTAGCGGAGCACGCAGCGATTGGCGAAGAAGCCGCGCGTGTCGTTGACGACGATCGGCGTCTTCTTGATCGCGCGCACGAAGTCGAGCGCGACGGCGAGCGCCCGGTCGCCGGTTTCCTTGCCGAGGATCACCTCGGTCAGCATCATCCTGTCGACCGGCGAGAAGAAATGGATGCCGACGAAGCGCGAGGCGTCGGGGAAGGCTTCCGCAAGGCTGGTGATCGGCAGCGTCGAGGTGTTGGAGGCGAAGATCGCTTGCGGCTTCAGCACCTCGGCCACGCGCCGCGAGACCTCGGCCTTGACGTCGCGGTCCTCGAACACCGCCTCGATCACGAGGTCGGCGTCGCTGAGCGCGGCGTAGTCGGGCGTTGCCTGGATGCGGGCGAGCAGCACTTCCGCCTCGTCGGCCTTGGCGCGGCCCTTCTTGACAAGGCCCTCCATCAGGCTTGCCGAATGCGCCTTGCCCTTGTCGGCGGCGGCTTGGGTCTGGTCGACCAGCACGACCTCAATCCCGGCCTTGGCCGCGACATAGGCGATGCCGGCGCCCATGAAGCCGGCGCCGACGACGCCGACCTTGGCGATCGCCTGCTCCGGCACGCCGGCCGGGCGGCGCGCGCCCTTGTTCAGCGCCTGCATCGAGACGAACAGCGAGCGGATCATCATCGCCGCTTCGGTGGTCTGCAGGACCTCGGTGAAATAGCGTTGCTCGATCCGCAGGCCCACGTCGATCGGAACAAGCAGGCCCTCGTAGACGCATTTCACGATGGCGCGGGCGCCGGGATAGTTGTCGGCGGTTTCCTTGCGGTAGAGCGAGGCGACGGCGGGCCAGACCTGCGCGCCGGCCGGCGAGTAGACCGGGCCGGACGGCAGCTTGAAGCCCTTCTCGTCCCAGGCCTTCACGGGCTTTAGACCCGCCTTCAGCATGGCCTTGGCGGCGTCGATCAGCTGATCGTCGGGCACGACCTCGTCGATCAGCTTGATGCCCTTGGCCTTGGCGGCGGTCAGCGTCTCGCCCTTCAGGAGCATCTGGAGCGCGCTTTGCGTATCCGCGAGGCGCGGCACGCGCTGCGTGCCCCCGGCGCCGGGGAAGATGCCGACCTTCACTTCCGGCAGGCCCATCTTCGCACTCTGGGCGGCGACGCGCCCGTGGCAGGCGAGCGCCAGCTCGAAGCCGCCGCCCATGCAGGTGCCGTTGATCGCGCAGACATAGGGCTTGCCCGACGTTTCCAGCTTGCGCCAGATCCGGCCCATCTCGCCGCAACGCTCGAAGAGCTCGGCGACGGCGCCCTGCGGGTCGCTCTTCCGCTTCGCGTCGAAGGCGGCGAACATGGCGCCGAGCATGTTGAGGTCGGCGCCGCCGGTGAAGGTGCCCGTCTTGCCGGAGGCCAGCACTACGCCCTTCACGGAAGCGTCGGCCGCGAAGGCGTCGACCAGCGTCTCGATCTCGCGCAGCACCTCTTCGGTGAAGACGTTCATCGAGCGGTCCGGCATGTCCCAGGTGACGAGGGCCAAGCCGTCCGCGTCGGTCTCGACGGTGAAGTTGCGAAGATCCATGCGTGTCTCCCAAATCCTCGATCCGCAGCGCCAGAGGCTTGCGGAAATGTGTAGCCGGGCTCTTAGAAGCCCTTGATCTTCAGGGTTTTCAAAGACCCTCGGAGTAGAATCAGTCCATCAAAGGGGCGATGGAATCTTCATCATGGCGACGGACTGCGAAGGGTGCCGCTCGGGCAAGCCGCTCGACTTCGACTTCTCGATGGCCTTCCAGCCCATCTTCGACATCGCGGCGTCGCGTGTGTGGGGCTACGAGGCGCTGATCCGGGGAACGGCGGGCGAGGGGGCCTACGCGATCCTCTCCCAGGTGTCCGACGAGCAGCGCTACCGGTTCGACCAGGCCTGCCGCGTGAAGGCGCTGGAACTGGCCGCCCGTCTCTTTCCGCGTGGGCAGAACACGCGCCTGTCGATCAACTTCCTGCCCAACGCGGTCTATGAGCCGGCGGCCTGCCTGCGCGCGACGCTGATCGCCGCGCGCCGCCACGACTTTCCGCTCGAGTCGCTGATGTTCGAGTTCACCGAGAACGAGGAGATCGTCGACACCGGCCATCTCCAGAACATCCTGACCGAATACCGGCGCCAAGGCTTCATCACGGCGCTCGACGACTTCGGCGCCGGCTATGCCGGCCTGACGCTTCTGGCCGATTTCCAGCCCGACCTCATCAAGCTCGACATGAAGCTGATCCGAGGCATCGAGGTCAGCCGTCCGCGCCAGATCATCGTGGCGACGATCGCGACCGCCGCGCGCGAGCTCGGCATCCAGGTGCTCGCCGAGGGCGTCGAGACCGAGGACGAGTTCACCGTCCTGAAGGCGGCCGGCATCACGCTGTTCCAGGGCTACTGGTTCGCCAAGCCCGCCTTCGAGGCCCTGCCACCGATCGACATGTCGGTACGTGCCACCCACCGGGCGGACCGCAGCCGGGTCGCCTGACCGCCGGGCGCGCGGCGCCGCGAGCATCACACGCGCTCGATGATCGTCGCCGTGCCCATGCCGGCGCCGATGCACAAGGTGACGAGCGCCGTCTGTTTGTCCTGGCGCTCCAGTTCGTCGAGCACCGTGCCGAGGATCATCGCGCCGGTCGCTCCGAGCGGATGCCCCATGGCGATCGCGCCGCCGTTGACGTTCATGACCGCCGGGTCGATCTCGAAGGCCTGGAGGTAGCGCAGTACGACTGCCGCAAACGCCTCGTTCAGCTCGAAGAGGTCGATATCCGCGAGCGACATGCCGGAGCGCTTCAGGAGCTTTTCCGTCACGTCCACCGGGCCGGTCAGCATCAGCGCCGGGTCGGAGCCGATCGAAGCGAAGACGCGGATGCGGGCGCGCGGCTTCAGCCCCAGCGTCTCGCCGCCCGCCTTGGAGCCGAGGAGAACCGCCGCCGCCCCGTCCACGATGCCCGACGAGTTGCCGGCATGGTGGACGTGATTGACCGCCTCGATTTCCGGATGCGCCTGGATCGCGACGGCATCGTAGCCGCCCATCTCGCCCATCATCGCGAAGGAGGCGTTGAGCGAGCCGAGCGACTGCATGTCGGTCGAGGGGCGCATGTGCTCGTCGCGGTCGAGGATGAGAAGCCCGTTCTGGTCTCTCACCGGGATCACGGAGCGCTGGAAGCGGCCTTCGTCCCAGGCTTTCGCCGCGCGCTTCTGCGATTCCACGGCATAGGCGTCGACGTCGTCCCGGCTGAAGCCGTACTTCGTGGCGATGAGGTCGGCTGAGACGCCCTGTGGCATGAAATAGGCGGGGATGCCGACCGAGGGGTCCATGATCCAAGCGCCGCCCGACATGCCCATGCCGACGCGCGACATGGATTCGACGCCGCCCGCGATCACCAGCTCGTCCGAGCCCGCCGCGATCTTGGCGGCGCCAAGATTCACCGCGTCGAGGCCGGAGGCGCAGAAGCGCGAGATCTGCATGCCGGGGGCGGCGAAGGCGTAGTCCGCCTCGAAGGCCGACGCCTTCGGGATCACCGAGCCGGCTTCGCCCACCGGATCGACGCAGCCGAAGATGATGTCGTCGACTTCGGACGTGTCGAGCCCGTTGCGGTCGCGCAGAGCCTCGAGGACCTTCGCGCCGAGGCGCACCGCCGGCACCTCGTGCAGAGATCCGTCCTTCTTGCCGCGGCCGCGCGGCGTGCGCACGTGGTCGTAGATGAAAGCGTCGGTCATCACTTGCCCTTAATCATCCAAAGGTTGTTGCGACCGCGCCGGCCGTACTCGAGCAAGCCCTTGCGAGCTAGCTGATTTGCTGCCCATCGGACATCATACTGCCATGTGAAGAAGTGGTCGCCCGCCTCACGGAGTTGTTCTTTGTGGTGGTCCCAGATGTGCCTACAAACTTCGACGATCGTTGCTTCACCGTCGTGTGCCTTCAGCGCCGCGATAACCCATTCGACAAAGCGTTCTCGCAATTCAGGCCCCTATCCTGCAGCACTCAGAAGGCGTCGGCGTCGAGCGACATCATCGAGTCGGCGCCCGACGAGATGCGGGCGAGGTGGGCGGCGGTCTCGGGCATCAGACGGTCCATGTAAAAACGCGCGGTCACGAGCTTGTTCTCGAGGAACGATGTATCGTCGCCGGCCCCCGACGCCAGCTTTTCCTGCGCGGCATGCGCCATGCGGCCCCACATGTAGCCGAGCGCGACGAGCCCGAAGAGATGCATGTAGTCGGTGGAGGCGGCGCCCGCGTTGTCGGGCTTGGCCATGGCGTTGGTCATCAGCCACATCGTGGCCGACTGGAGGTCGTTGAGCCCCTTCTTCAGCGACTTGGTGAAGGGGGCCATCGCTTCCGTCGAGCGGTGCTCCTCGCAGAAGGCGCCGACTTCCTTGAAGAAGGCCTGGATCGCTCGGCCGCCGTTCAGCGCCAGCTTGCGCCCGACGAGGTCGAGCGCCTGGATGCCGTTGGCGCCCTCGTAGATCTGGGCGATGCGCGCGTCGCGCACGAACTGCTCCATGCCCCATTCGCGCACGTATCCGTGGCCGCCGTAGACCTGCTGCGCCATGACGGCGTTCTCGAAGCCCTTGTCGGTGAGGACGCCCTTGATGACCGGGGTGAGGAGGCCCATCCAGTCGTCGGACGCCTCGCGCACCTTGGCGTCCTCGGCGCGGTGCGACAGGTCGCCCCGCAGCGCCGTCCACAGGATCAATGCGCGGCCGGCCTCGTTGACGGCGCGGATCGTCATCAGCATGCGGCGCACGTCGGGGTGGACGATGATCGGGTCGGCCGCCTTCTCGCCGTGCTTGGAGCCGGCGAGCGCGCGGCCCTGCAGGCGGTCGCGGGCATAGGCGACGGCGTTCTGGTAGGCGATCTCGGAGATGGCGAGCCCCTGCACGCCGACGCCGAGCCGCGCCTCGTTCATCATCGTGAACATGGCGCGCAGGCCCTTGTGCGCCTCGCCGACCAGCCAGCCCGTCGCCCCGTCGTAGTTCATGACGCAGGTCGCGTTGCCGTGGATGCCCATCTTCTCCTCGAGCGAGCCGCAGGAGACGCCGTTGCGCGTGCCGGGATTGCCGGCCTCGTCCGGCAGGAACTTCGGCACGATGAAGAGCGAGATGCCCTTCACGCCCTCCGGCGCGCCCTCGATGCGGGCGAGAACGAGGTGGACGATGTTCTCCGACAGATCGTGCTCGCCGGCCGAGATGAAGATCTTCTGGCCCGAAATCCTGTACGCGCCGTCCTCCGCCGGCACCGCGCGTGTGCGCAGGAGACCGAGATCCGTGCCGCAATGCGGCTCGGTGAGGTTCATGGTGCCGGTCCAGATGCCGTTCACCATCTTGGGCAGGTAGAGCGCCTTCTGCTCGTCCGAGCCGTGGCTCTCGATCGCCGCGATCGCGCCGCGCGTGAGGCCCGGATACATGGCGAAGGCCATGTTGGCTGAGGACAGGAACTCGTTGACGGCGGCCGCCAGCGTGTGCGGCAGGCCCTGGCCGCCATATTCAGGGCTCGCTGAGAGCCCGCCCCAGCCGGCCTCGCGGAACTGGTCGTAGGCTTCCTTGAAGCCCTTCGGCGTCGTCACCGAGGCGTCGGCCGCGCGCTTGCAGCCCTCGTGGTCGCCCACCTGATTGAGCGGCAGGAAGATGTCGGTCGCGAATTTGCCGGCCTCGCCGAGGATCGCTTCCACGACGTCGGGCGTCGCATCCGCAAAGCCCGGCAGGTTGCCGTGGCGTTCCCAGCCGAGGATGTCGTTGAGGACGAAGAGCGTATCGGCGACGGGGGCCTGATAGACCGGCATGACGGAACTCCCAGCGTCAAACTTTGACGTTTGCGTAAACGTCACTGAGCGATCTCTACTCCTGTTCGGGCCTCCGATCAAGCGGGCCACCCCGGTGCCGACCCGACCATTCCAGCCGATGGTGGATCGGGTCTTGAGATCGTCGGCCGAGACTGAAACAGAGAAAGGCGACCATGCAAGGAAGGGCCGGTTCCATGTTCCAGAGCTTCGACGAGGTGTCCGATTCCAGCCAGAGCGCCTCGCGCGTCGAGCGCCTGCGGGCGAGCCTGCGGGAGGCCGGTGTCGACGGGTTCGTGGTGCCGCGCGCCGACGAGCATCAGGGCGAGTACATTCCGGCCTCCGCCGACCGCCTGCGCTGGCTCACCGGTTTCACGGGTTCGGCGGGCACCGCGCTGGTGCTGCCGGAGGGCGCTGCGATCTTCGTCGACGGGCGCTACACGGTACAGGTGCGCGCGCAGGTGGACGCCGCCGTGTTCGCCATCGAAAGCTCGGTCGACACGCCGCTCGGGACCTATCTGCGCGAGCACGCCAAGGGTCTGCGGATCGGCATCGACCCGTGGCTCCACACGGTCGGGGAGGTGGCGGCGCTCCGCACCGCCATGGGCGAGGCCGGCGGCGAACTCGTCGCCCTTCGCCACAACCCGCTCGATCGCGTCTGGCAGGACCGGCCGGAGCCGCCGAAGGGCGCCGTCTCGGCCCACCCGCAGGCGCTGGCCGGCCGCTCGGGCGAGGAGAAGCTCGAGCAGATCCGGGACGCGCTCCGCAAGGCCGATGCCGACGCCACCGTTCTCACCGACCCGTCGTCCGTCGCCTGGACCTTCAACATTCGCGGCTCCGACGTGCCGCACACGCCGCTGCCGCTGTCCTTCGCCCTGATCTCGCGCGAGGGGCGCGCGACGCTCTTTATCGACCGCGACAAGCTGGGGGCGGACGCGATGGAGGCTCTTGCCTCGCTCGCCGACATCGCCGCGCCCGAGGCGCTGGAGGCCGCACTGGGCGAGATCGCCGGCGGGCGCCGCGTCATGCTGGACCCGGCGCTCGCCGCCGACCGGCTGCGCGAGGTCGTGGAGGCCGCCGGCGGGACCGTGGTGTCCGGCATCGATCCTGCGCGCCTGCCGCGCGCGCGCAAGAACGCGGTGGAGATCGAGGGCTCGCGCCGCGCCCACCTGCGCGACGGTGCGGCGGTCTCGGCCTTCCTCGCCTGGCTCGACGCGCAGGCGCCCGGCAGCCTCGACGAGATCGGCGCGGCCGAGGCGCTGGAGGGCTTCCGCACGCGGCTCAGTGAAGCGGACGGGCAGCCCCTGCGGGATCTGTCCTTCGACACGATCTCGGCCGCCGGCCCCAACGCCGCGCTGCCGCACTACCGGGTGAACCGCCAGTCGAACCGCGTTCTGGCCGCGGGCGAGGTGTTCCTCATCGATTCCGGCGCGCAGTACCGCGACGGCACCACCGACATTACCCGAACGGTGGCGATCGGCGAGGTGAGCGAGGAGGCGCGGCACAAGTTCACGCTGGTCCTGAAGGGCATGATCGCGGTCAGCCGCGCGCGCTTTCCCGTCGGCACGCGCGGCGTCGATCTCGACCCCCTGGCGCGCGTCGCACTCTGGCGTGCCGGCTGCGATTATGCCCACGGCACCGGCCACGGCATCGGCTCGTATCTCGCCGTCCACGAGGGGCCGCAGTCGATCTCCAAGCGCGGCATGGCCGTCCTGGAGGAGGGGATGATCGTCTCCAACGAGCCGGGCTACTACCGCGAGAGCGCCTTCGGCATCCGCATCGAGAACCTCATCCTGGTGCTGCCGGCCGAGCGCATCGCCGGTGCCGATCTCGATACCCATGCGTTCGAGACGCTGACCTTCGCGCCGATCGACCGGCGTATGATCGCCGTCGAGCATCTGGAGGCCGAGGAGCGCGCCTGGCTCGATACGTATCACGCAGAGGTGCGCGCGCGGATCGGCCCGCGCCTCGACGGCGAGGCGAGAGCGTGGCTGGAGGTGGCGACGCGGCCGCTCCCGTAAGCGGAGAAATCCCTAGCGGCAGAGGCGGCGCGGGCCGGACGACGGCTGGTAGGTTCCGGTCTCGGGATCGAACGAGCGGTAGCGCGTTTCGCAGTAGCGATACCAGGGGCCGGTGAACGGCGCCGGAGCGCCGCCGCGCCGGACCACCGTCACGCTGCGCGGGGTGTCGGCATCCGCCAGCGCGGCGTCGAGGTCGAAGGCGAGGATCGATCCGGCCGAGAGGGCCGGATTGTCGCGATAGAGACCGGGCACCGGCGGTGCGGGACGGGCGTAGTAGAGGGGGCCCGCCACCTGCGGCCCGCCGAAGGCCCCGGACTTGCGCTCATAGACCGGCGGCGAGACGGCCAGCGGAACCGTCGGGACCGGGCCGGACGGCGCGTAGACCGGGCGGTTGTAGGGATCGAGCCCGACATATTCCCACGCCGATGCGGGCAGGGTGGCCGAGGCGAGGCTCGCGGCCGCCCCCAGCACCAGTATCGCCGCCTGACGCCAGCCCATCATGTCATCCTCCTCGAAACCCATCGACCCGTTGGGCGGGAAGGCGGAAAGAGGGGCGTTGGTTCCCGAACGCAAAACGGCCGCCCGATGATCGGGCGGCCGCGAGATGTCGTGGACCTTGGACAGACCCGTCAGCGGCAGAACTGACGCGGGCCGTTGTAGGGCTGGAAGGTGCCCGAGCGGGGGTCGAAGGACCGGTAGCGCTGCGAGCAGTAGCGATACCACTCGCGCGTCCAGGGCTCGGCCCGGTAGGCTGGGGCGGCGTAGTAGCGCGGCGCGCGCTCGACATAGCGCGGTTGCGCGGCGCTGGCGATGGCCGCACCGACGCCGAGGCCGACGATCGCGCCGGCCACTGCCGCCCCGCCGCCGCCGCGGCGATAGCCGCGATGTCCGTAGCCGTAGCGGTGGCCGCCATAGTAGCGCTGCCCGCCGTAATAGCCGCGGCCGCCATAGTAGCGCGGACCGCCCCAGCCGGCGCCGCGGAAGCCGCCGGGCCCGTAATGCGGGCCGTAGCGGTAGTAGGGGTCGGCCTTGGCGCTGGAAATGCCGATCAGCGGCGTGGTGGAGGGCAGGGCGGCGGGAACCATCGTCAGCGCTAGGGCGACGGCCAGGGTGCGTCCGGCCAGCCATTTCGGAATGCGCATGGAATTCCTCCGAAAATACATGGGGATCATGCGCATTAACTGGTTCGCGAATGAACGGTTCCTGAACGGGGCCGGACGGCGGAGGATGGCGTCGATGTCGCGGTGTGACCGGCCCGCACTCATCTGGAAAAATTGATTAATATTTCGTAA
This sequence comes from Aureimonas phyllosphaerae, assembly GCF_047943035.1. Taxonomy (NCBI): domain Bacteria; kingdom Pseudomonadati; phylum Pseudomonadota; class Alphaproteobacteria; order Hyphomicrobiales; family Aurantimonadaceae; genus Aureimonas; species Aureimonas phyllosphaerae. The sequence goes on from NZ_CP181348.1 coordinate 1,679,205, forward strand.
ATCATGTTGCTTCGGATGCACGGGCCCGGCAAGACCTGCCGGTGATCGGATCGAAAGGGAGTCGATAGGGATGAGCTCACCGCTGTCGTTCTTCTTTCGGCGTGACGGCCAGCGCCCGAGCGAGAACGCCACCGAGCGCCCCGACTTCGGAAAGGTGATGGATCCCGTGGCCTCTCGCGCGTCCGCACCCGCGTCCTCCACTACCCATGCCGGTTTCGTGCCGCCGCTCGACAGCATCGGCCAGCGCAACGAGATGCTGAAGGTGCGCATCGGCGAAATGGCCGAGCGGCTCGGCGACCTGCGCTCCCTGACCGACGACTTCTCCCAGCTGATCGGCCCGATCGAGACGATCGCCGAGGAACTGCCGCGGTCCAAGTCGCGCATCCTCGAGCTCGAAGCCCTGCTCCAGCAGGAGATGGAGAGCGGGCAGGCGCTGCGGCGCGAGGTGGATTCGCTTCTCGGCCGCTATTCCACGGCGTCCAGCGAGCTCTCGACCGCGGTGGCGCGCGCCACGCGCCTTGAAAACCTCATGCGCGAGCAGGAGACCGCGTTCGACGAGCAGCGCCTGACGCTGCGCGAGAAGACGACGCATGCCAATGCGCTGGAGCGGCAGCTGCTCGCCGAGGTCGAGCAGAACCAGTCGCTGGCGCTGGAGGTGAAGACCCTGCGGGCCGAGGCGCAGGTGTCCGACCAGGCGCTCGCCGACGCCGAGCGCATGCTCGCCGAAGTGTCCGAGCGTCGCCAGATCTTGGAGCAGGAGAACCGCCGCTTCCAGAATCTCGCCGAAGAGCAGGCGGCCGAACTCGTCTCGGCCGGCTCGCGCATGGACGAGCTGTCGACACAGGTCGAGGCGCATCTCCAGACGATCGCCCTGCAGGAATCCCATATCGCGGCCGAGCAGGCCGGTCGCCAGCGCGCCGTGGCGCAGCTCGAGGCCGAGTTGGCGGCCATGAAGACCGAGCGCTCCAGCGCGGCGATGAAGATCGAGGCCCTCTCGGCCCGCCTGATGGCGACGGACCAGATCCTCGCGCAGGTGCGCGGCCAGCTGCGCGAGCGCGAGGAGGCGATGCGCGCCGCCGAGCGCGCCAACAAGGAGGCGATCGCCGAGCGCACGACCTTCGACCGGCGCCTGGAAGCCAGCAAGACGGAAGCTTCGCGTCTTCTGACGCAGCTCCAGGACGCGCAGAAGGGCCGGATGGAGCTCGAGGCGCGCGCCGACATGCTGGTGAAGGCGCTGGCGGCCAAGGACGCGGCGCTGGAGGGCGTGACGACCCGCGCCAACAACCTGTCGGACCGGGTCGAGGCGCTGACCCTGCGCTTCGAGCAGGAGCGCCAGACGCTCGAGGCCGCGAACCGCCGCCTCATCGAGGAACTGCAGACCGAGAAGGCCGAGCGCACGCTGGCGCAGGGCGCGCTCGACATCGCGCGCGAGAACCGCACGGCGCTGCAGCGGCAGAACGAGACGCTGAAGCGGGCGACGCGCTCGCGCTCGGGCGATGCCGGGCTGATGGGCGACGGGCTGCACGACGGGCACGGTGGCGAAACCTCCTCCAACGTGCGACCGTTCATGATGCCCGAGAAGGGCGACTGAAGGCCGGACGGCTATGGGTCCCATCGAGCCGGGCGAGGACCCGTTTCGAGCGACCCGCGGCCTACGGCCGGAAGGAAATGCACCGCAACCTATTGATGGGATGCGGCGAAATGGTCGAAGGTTCGGGGAGAGCCCTCGGCGGCGATGCGTGAGCGGCGGCAAAGGATCGGCATGATGGCCAACAGTGCAAGCGAAGAGATCGGCGTGAGCCTTCGTCAGAGCGTCTCGGAGCATGCGGGCTCCGGCCGCACGGACGGCGGTTTCGTCCTGGTCTCCAACAACGACCGGTCGGGCGCCGCGCGCGACTGGTCGGCGGCGCTCGATCTCGTGCGCGAGGCGAGCGAGGCGATCCGCATCCGCGACGAGCGGGCGACCGAGATGGAGATCGAGCATCGCCTCGATGCCGAGCGGGCGAGCGAGGAGATCCGTTCGCTGCAGGAGCAGCTCGACGAAGCCGAGGTGCGGCTGGCCGAGACCGAGGCGCGCGTGCGTCTCGCCGAAGCGCGGGCCGCCGAGGCGGAGACCTGGCTCGCCAAGATGCACGACACGATCGTCGGCAGCTTCGGGCAGGTGCTGTCGAGCGAAGACAGCGCCGAGGCAGAACTGCGCGCCGCGCTCGCCAGCGGGCGTCTTGGTATCGACGAATGAGCGCGGTTCGCGAGCCCGCCTCCTTCCCCGAGCTTGAGGCCGAGGTCATGGTGCAGTCGGACGGGACGCGCGGGGCCGAGGTGACGACGCTCTACCCGGCGAACGAGGCCGCTGTGCCCGAGGCCGCCGAAGTCGAGACGATGCCGGCCGGCGCCGCTCCGGCCAGCGCCGTGGCGCTCGCGGTCGGCCATCTGACGATCGAGCCGTCGCCGACCGACTGGACGCGAACGCTGACGCTGGTCGAGCGCACGGCCGCGACGATCCGCGCCTACGAGAAGCGCTTCGTCCAGCTGGAGAAGCAGTCCAAGGCGCTCGCCGACCGTTCCGCCGAGGACCAGCACCGGCTCCAGACGCACATCCAGTCGCTCGAGGAGCGGCTGCGCCAGTCCGAGGAGCGGGTCGTCACCGCCGAGACGGCACTGCGCGACGCCGAGTATCACGAGTGGGAAGCCGACATGCGCGCCAAGCGTGCCGAGCAGCGCGCGCTGGAGGCCGAGGCCAAGTGCCGGCAGACGGAAGCCTATCTGCGGCGCGTGCACGAGCTTCTGGCCGGCGTATCCTGATCGGCAGGACTAAGGCGATCCAAGATTCAGACGGGAAGGGCGGGGCGCTGGCGTGTCGCCCTTCTTCGCATCCGAGCCGGATGATCGTCTCGGGCGGCAGGCGCGGAACCGTCGATCGCGCGTCCTGATGCGGTAAGCGCGCGGTTTCCCTCAAGCGCGATACTTGCCCGCGTGTCGAGCCAGCGACGACAGGGGTCGGCGCGCACGCTTCCCATGCTCGGGTCGCCGACGGTTTCGGCCATTCCGGAAGCGGAGCGAGGCGATCTGGGCGGAGGCGACCGCTGAGAAGTTAACTGCGCCGAATGCAGAGCGTCCGATCTTCTCGATCGAACCGAAATCCAACGCACTATGAACGCCTTGAGGCGGGTCGCGCTCAGGCCGGTTCCACGAACCCTTCGAGCACCCGCTTCTGGCCGGCCCGGTCGAAGTCCACTGTCAGCTTGTTGCCCTCGACGAGCGCCACCGTGCCCCCGCCGAACTTGATGTGGAACACGCGGTCGCCGACCGAGAACCGGCTCGGCTCGTCGGCCACCGACTTGGCGACGAGGGTGCCCTCGATCTCGCGCGGGCCGCCCGCACGCGCCGAGGAGTAGAGCCCGCCGCCCTTTCGTGGTGGCTGATTGGCGCCGCGCGAGCGGTTGGCGGAAAACGGGTCGGTGAGGCGCCCCGCAAAGCCCGACCGGTCGGGCCCGTTCGCCGGCGCCTCCTCGAACCCGCCGGACGACCGCCCGCCGGCGCCGTCGCGCGCGATGTACTTGTCGGCGGTCGCCGCCGCGCGCGAGCGCGCGTCCGAGCCCGACACGCCGCTCTCGCCGTATTCGATCGCGCGGCCCCGACCGCCGGCATAGCCGCCCACCCCGCCCGACGCCTGCGCCCGACGCCAGCCGGGCGTGCCGTAGGATGAGGTCGAGAAGGCGTTGCCGTCCCAGCGCGAGGCGCCGTAGCCGCCCATGCCGCCGGCCCCGTACCCGCCATAGGAGGCGGAGGCTTCCATCACCTCGACATGCTCCTCGGGCAGTTCGTCGAGGAAGCGCGACGGGATCGTCGACTGCCACATGCCGTGGATGCGCCGGTTGGAGACGAACCAGATCTTCACCCGACGCTTGCCGCGCGTGATGCCGACATAGGCGAGACGCCGCTCCTCCTCCAACCCGGAACGCCCGCCCTCGTCGAGCGAGCGCTGGTGTGGGAAGAGACCCTCCTCCCAGCCCGGCAGGAACACGGTCTCGAACTCCAGCCCCTTGGCCGAATGCAGGGTCATGATCGAGACGGCGTCGGTCTCGGCGTTCTGCTCGGCGTCCATGACGAGGGCGATATGCTCTAGAAAGCCCGGCAGGCTCTCGTAGTCGTCCATGGAGCGGATGAGTTCCTTCAGGTTCTCCAGCCGGCCCGGCGCCTCGGCCGAGCGGTCGGCCTGCCACATCTCGGTATAGCCGGACTCGTCGAGGATCATCTCGCCGAGGTCGGTGTGGCGCATGGTGGACAGGAGGCCCGACCAGCGCTCGAAGTTGCGCACGACATCGGCCAGCGCGGCGCGCGGGCGCGGCTTCAACTCGTCCCCTTGCACGATGTCGGCCGCCGCCGCGATGAGCGGCAGGCCCTTGGCGCGGGCATAGTCATGCAGGAGGCGGATCGCGGCGTCGCCGAGGCCGCGCTTGGGCGTATTGACGATGCGCTCGAAGGCGAGGTCGTCGGCCGGCTGGCAGACGCAGCGGAAATAGGCCAGCGCGTCGCGGATCTCCTGCCGCTCGTAGAAGCGCGGGCCGCCGATGACGCGGTAGTTCAGGCCGAGCGTGACGAAGCGGTCCTCGAACTCGCGCATCTGGAACGAGGCGCGCACCAGGATCGCCATGTCGTTGAGCTTGACGCCCTTGCGCTGGAGCTGCTCGATCTCCTCCCCGATCGCGCGCGCCTCTTCTTCCGAGTCCCAGCCCGCGTTGACCGTCACCTTCTCGTGCTCGGGATCGCGCAGGTCCGTGAAGAGCGTCTTGCCGAGCCGGTCCTCGTTGTTGGCGATGAGGCCGGCGGCTGCGCCCAGGATATGCTCGGTGGAGCGGTAGTTGCGCTCCAGCCGGATCACCGTCGCGCCGGGAAAGTCGCGCTCGAAGCGCAGGATGTTGTCGACCTCCGCGCCGCGCCAGCCGTAGATCGACTGGTCGTCGTCGCCGACGCAGCAGACGTTCACCTTGTCCTGTCCCGCCTCGGCGCGCACGGCGGAATGCTGGGCGAGAAGGCGCAGCCAGAGATACTGCGCGACGTTGGTGTCCTGGTACTCGTCGACGAGGATGTAGCGGAAGCGCTTGTGGTAGTCGGCGAGCACGTCCGGATGGTTCTGGAAGATCGCGATCGGATGCATCAGGAGGTCGCCGAAATCGGCCGCGTTGAGGCTGACGAGGCGGTCCTGGTAGGCGCGGTAGAGCTCGCGCCCCTTGCCGTTGGCGAAGGCGCGCGCGTCGCCCTCCGGGATCTTGTCCGGCGTCAGGCCCTTGTTCTTCCAGCCGTCCATCAGGTTGGCGAAGGTGCGCGCCGGCCAGCGCTTGTCGTCGAGGTTCTCGGCCTGGATCAGTTGCTTGATCAGGCGGATCTGGTCGTCGGTGTCGAGAATGGTGAAGTTCGACTTGAGGCCGACGAGCTCGGCATGGCGGCGCAGGATCTTGACGCCGATCGAGTGGAACGTGCCGAGCCACGGCATGCCCTCCACCTCGCCGCCGACGAGATGACCGATTCGCGTCTTCATCTCGCGCGCGGCCTTGTTGGTGAAGGTCACCGCGAGGATCTGCGACGGAAAGGCGCGGCGGGTCGCCAGGATATGGGCGATGCGGGTCGTCAGGACGCGTGTCTTGCCGGTGCCCGCGCCCGCCAAGACCAGCACCGGGCCCTCGGTCGTCTCGACCGCGGCCCGCTGCTCCGGGTTCAGCCCCGAAAGGTAGTCGGCCGCGTTCGGCGCGACCGGGCCGCCGCGTGCGGCCAGCGCGCGCGCGGCGATGCCGCCCTTCGGCCGGCCAGCGGGGGCGGCGTTCGGATCACGTGTCTCGTCCATCGCCCCTACTTAATCGATTTCGCGGGGAACACTAGGGGAACATGATCGAGACGGAGGTCCCACCCCGCGCCGTTGCCTTTCCCCTTGTCTGTGGTGCCGGCCGCCTTGCTCTTTCCGCGACTTATGCCGCAAGAACGAGGACGGATGCTGCCGCTCGGGCGGCCGGACGCGCGCCCGTCGGGAAGGAGGCATGACGCATGAAGCTCTTCATCGCGCTGGGCGGCCTTCTCGTGGTCGTCCTCCTCGCGCTTCTCGTCGGCCCCTCCTTCATCGACTGGACGAGCTACCGCGCGAGCTTCGAGGCCGAGGCGTCGCGCATTCTCGGGCAACGCGTCGAGGTGCGAGGCACGGCCTCGGCCCGGCTCCTGCCGTTCCCGTCCTTGTCATTCACCGACGTCGTGGTGGGCGACGATCCGGCCGACCCGGTGCTGACGGCGCGCGCCTTCCGCATGGACGCCGAGCTGGCGCCCTACCTGTCGGGCGAGATCCGCATCTTCGACATGCAGATCGACGGCCCGGCGCTGAGCCTCCCTGTCGAGGCCGACGGCGCGATCCGCTGGCCGGTCGGATCCGGGGCCGCCCCGCCTGAGGAAACGGTGGTGCTGGAGCGGATCGTGGTGGCCGACGGTTCGGCACTTCTCGCCGACCGCCGCTCGGGGCGCCGCATCGCGCTGACCGACGTCAACGGCATCCTCTCGGCGCAGTCGCTGCGCGGGCCCTTTGCCGGCAGCGCGACGCTGCTCGCCGACGGCGAGCCCCTGGCCGTTTCGCTCTCGACCGGCACGGGCGCAGGAGAGGGGCGGCTCGCCGCCCGCCTGACGATCGATTCGCAGCGCCTCGACACGCGCGCCGCCTTCGATGCGATCGTCTCCACGATCGACGGCGAGCCCCTGGCCGGCGGCACGCTCAGCGTCTCGAGCCCGATCGATCCGGCGGCGAGCCGCGACGGCAAGCCGCCGGCGATCCTGCCGCCCTCGCGCATGACCGCCCGGCTCGACGTCACGCCGACCTCGCTTCGGGCGAGCGACCTTCGCGCCGAGGTCGGCGATCCGCAGCAGCCCTATGTCGCGACCGGCTCGGCGCTGATCGACGTCGGGTCGATCCCGCGCTTCGACCTGCAACTCGACGGACAGGCGATCGACGTCGACCGCATCGCGCCGCCTGCCGCCCCCAGCGGCGAGGCGCCGGGACTGGCGGCCCGGATCGAGGCTCTGCGCGCGGCCCTCGCGCGGCTGCCGACGCCGCGAATGCCGGGGCGCGTGCGCCTCGCCCTGCCGCTGGTGACCGTCGGCGACACCACGATCCGCAACGTCTCGCTGGCCGGCTCGCCGGCCACCGAGGGCTGGTCTCTCCAGTCGCTCTCGGCCGAGCTTCCCGGCCGCACGCTGGTGCAGGCCTCGGGTGTCCTGCGCACCGACGACGAGCCCGGCTTCCAGGGCGACCTGCTCGTCGCTGCGCGCCAGCCGGCGGCCTTCCTCGGCTGGGCGGCCGGCGTTTCCGACCCGGCGCTCGCGCGCCTTCAGCGGGCGGGCTTTTCCGCCGACGTCGAGCTGACGCCGACCGACCAGCGCTTCGACAAGCTGGAGATCGATCTCGACGGCCAGAGCCTGAAGGGTTCGATCCGCCGCGCCGTCCGGCCGGAGGGCCGCAACACGGCGATCGACTTGACGGGCGATGGCGTCGATCTCGAGCCTCTGGCTGCGCTCGCCCGGATGCTGGCCTTGAGGGACGGCGCATTAGGCGAGGGTGAGCGGTTCGAGGTGCAGTTCTCGTCGGGTACCTCGCGCTTCGGCGACTTCGAGGCAGCCGGGCTCGATGCCGACCTCTCGCTCGATCGCGGGCTTGTGGACATCGCGGGCTTCGACGCGCGCGATTTCGCGGGCGCCGACATCCATCTCGAAGGCACGCTCCTCGATCCGTTCGGAACGCTGCGCCCCGATCTCAGCCTCGAGGTATCGGCCGAAGATCCGTCTCGCCTTGCCGAGTTCCTGCGCCGTCGTCTGCCGGACAGCCCGCTCGCCGAAACGCTGTCGCGCCGCGCGGCAACGCTCGGCCCGCTGTCACTCGGCGGAACCGCGACCTCGCAAGGCACCAACCGCGACGATCTCGCGCTCGACCTGACGGGGAGCGCGGCCGGCACCGATGTCGCGTTGCGGCTGGCGATCGAGAACGGTCTGGCCGCGGCGGAGCGCAACGGGCGCTTCGGCCTCGACCTGTCGCTTGCCCAGGCGGATGCCGACGTTCTCCTCGCGCAGGCCGGCCTGTCGCCGCTGCCGATCGGCGGGACGGTGCCGCTCGAGGCGAAGCTCACGGCCTCCGGCATGCCCGGCGCCGCCGCCGACGTGTCGCTGACCCTCAGCTCGTCCGGCACCGAGGCCTCGGCCGACGGCACCGCGACGATCGGCGCCGACGGCCTGCAGGCAGCCGATCTGTCGCTGCGTCTTGCGAGCGAGGATGCGGCCCCTTGGGCGACGCGGCTCGGCCTGGCCTACGGCCAGCCGCTGGACGGCCTGCCGGCGTCCGGGACGGCGCGGCTGTCATGGGCCAACGGGAGCTGGACCCTCGACGGGCTCGACGGAACGATCGACGGGGCGGCGGTCGCCGGAACCTTCAGCGCCCCGATGGGTGCCCCCGTCACCGGCACGCTCGCCCTGTCGGCCCTCTCGCTCGACTGGCTCGGGACGCTCGTCACCGGCGTCGATCTGGCGGATGCCACGGAGCCCGGCGCCGGCACGCCCGTGACTTTCGCGGCGCCGCTTCTGCCGGCACGCGCCTTCCAGATCGCTCTCACCGCCAGTCGTGCGGATGGGCTCGGTCTGTCGCTCTCGCGCGTGGCCGCCGAGATCGCCGGCGACGGCGCGCGGCTGGCCGTCTCGGGACTTGCGGCCGAGACCGGCGCCGGCGGCCGTCTGACAGGGGCCGGCGAGGTCCGGAACGCCGCCGGTATCCTGTCCGCCCGGCTCGACATGCGGCTCGGCGACCAACCGATCGAAACCGCGAACGGCACCTTCTCCGGTCGGCTCGATCTGTCGGGTGAGGTTTCGGGCGGCGGCGAGACCTGGCCCTCGCTTCTCGCCTCGCTCGACGGGCGCGGTCGCCTCACGGTCGAGGAGGTACGACTGGCCGGCGTGCGGCCGGACCTCCTGCCGCCCGTCCTCGAGGCGTCGGAGGCAGACGGGTTCGAGACCGGCGAGCCGGCGGTCGCCGCGCTGGTCGCCCGCCTGTCCGACGGGGCCGTCGCCCCGTTGGGAACGCTTGCCGCCGACTGGACCCTGGGGGCGGGAACGCTGCGCACCGCCCCGCTCCGCCGGGCCTTCGAGGGGGCCGCGCTGGATGGCACGGCGTCGTTCGAGATGCGCTCGGGTCAGGTCGACGCCGCTCTCGTGCTCATCCTCGTTCCGCCCGCCGACGACGCGGTCGCGGACGCGTCGCCCAGCGTCGGCTATCGCATCGCCGGTTCGTGGCGCGAGCCGACCGTCGAGCCGAACGTCCGGCCGCTTGCGACTTATCTCTCGGCCCTCGGTGCGCGGCGCGAGGAGGAGCGGATCGAGGCGATCGAGGACGACCTGCGGGAGACGGTCCGGCTGCGGCGCGAGGCGCGGGTCTATCGCGAGCGCCAGGCGGAGCGGGAGACGTTGCGCCGGGAGCGCGAGGCGCGCGAGGCGGCCGCCCGCGAAGAGGCGGCGCGGCAGGAGGCGGAGCGAGCGGCGCGCGAGCGCGAGGAGACGGCGCGCCGGGAGGCCGAGGCTGAGGCGGCACGACGCGCGGAAGCGGCCCGTGAGGCCGCCGTCCGGGAGGAGGCCGCCCGGGCCGCCGCGGCGCAGGCCGCAAGGGAAACGCTTCCGACCGCTCCGTCCCGTCCCCCGCCATCCGACTTCGAACTGCAGCCGCTACCGCCGCCCGCCGCACCGCCTGCTGCAGGTTTCGGCGGCCTACCGGGCGTCTCGAACCCGAACGGCTTTTAGTGCGTCCAACAGAGCCTCCGGGCGGAGGGTTGGCGAGGGATCTGGGTTCAGTGCGAGGCGGCCGAGCGCGGCCCATGCAGCGCATGGACGAGCATCGGCGACGACGCCGTGAAACCGAAGATCCGGAAAGCCGACCTCCACGAGGTTTCATTGGAGGCTTGAGTCGCGGGCTATCGCGAGCCGCCTTCCAATCACGGGTCATCGAGAAGCGGCCAGCGGTCCACAGCATGCCACTCTCGTCAAGCGCAGGGTCAAACGCCGCATTCGGGGTGCTCGCGCAGGAGACTTGGAGGCTGCGCACCCCTGCGGCCGTCGCTCGTGCCCCGAGTTGACCCAAGAGTTTCTGTGGCGGGAGGATCGAGTGCCGCCTTCGATTGGGGTGGACCGATCGAAACACCTTCGAGCCCGTCCGAAACGTCGGCCGGATCGGCTCGGCGGTGCTTCCCTCCGCCCTTTCGTTGCCGATCCTCGCCGATGCCTCCGGCAATGACTTCATTCGGTGTTGAGAGCGGCGAAAACTCCCCGCCGATCGTCCGCCAGCGTCTTTGGACGGGCTCTTCGAGTTTTAGATGATGCTCGGCCGCCCTCGGAGCATGGCAGCGCGGCCGTATCGAACCGCAGCTTGGTCGGACGGGTACCAACGGCCGCTTCCTCGCTCACGGCTGCCCGTTCGCTTGCAGAAGGCGATTCGAGGGCTCAAGGGGCACGGGCACTCTCTCGATGCGAAGACGGGATCGGGGAAGGGCAGCAGATCCGTCACGCAGAACTGACGTCTTGCCGGCAGATCGTTTCGAACACGGACAGAGGGGAAGCTCGAAGGACGCGCCGTTACGGCGGCCAGTCAGGCATCGATTTTCGCGCGAGACAGCGCGTCCGCCAGCACCCGAAGGCGGATCGCGGAGGACAGGTTGGTGTCCGGGCCCCGCTCGGCGTCGATCTCGGCGATCAGGGCGGCGAGGCTGGTGTGGCGGCGGGCTGCGATGGCGCGAAGCTCTACCCAGAACGCGTCCTCGAGGCTGATCGAGGTGCGGTGTCCCCGGATCGACAGCGAACGCTTCTCGGTCATTGCGCGGGCGGTTCGTCCGTCTCGCGACTGTGTTTGGCAGAGGGGTCGCGCCGGGCGGCGTCGAGCAGACGCTCGGCCCGTTCGGCCTCGCGGCGGGCCGTCTCGCGCTCGGGCTTGGCGATCCCGTGGCGGGCGCGATTGCGCTCCGCCACCTCGGCATCCGCCGCGCGCGCGGCGCGCTTGCGGGCGAGGCGAAGGTTGATCACGTCGCCCAAGGTGTCAGGGCTTCTTGCGGAAGGCGTCCAGCGAGACGACATCGGCCGAGGCCTTCTCGGCCTGCGCCTTTTCGTCCGCGGCCGCGGCGTCGCCCGTCTCGGACTTCGCTTCCTTGGCCGGCTTGGTCGGAAGCTTGGCGGCAGGCGCGGCCTTGGTCGGCAGCGGCTTCACGGCGGTGGCGTTCGGCGACACTGGGGCGAGGGCGGTGGGCGCGGGAGCGCCGGCCTCGTCCTGCGAGTTGGCGGCGTCCATGTCGCGCACGTCGAACTCGAGCTCGAAATTGACCGCCGGATCGTAGAAGCCGCGGATCGCCGAATAGGGGATCAGCAGGCGCTCGGGAATGTCGGAGAAGGACAGACCGACCTCGAACGCGTTGTCGTTGACCGTGAGGTCCCAGTACTGGTGCTGGATGACTATGGTCATCAGCTCCGGGTACTTCTCGCGCAGGCGCGAGGACAGGCGCACGCCGGGCGCCGAGGTCAGGAAGGTGATGAAGAAGTGGTGCTCGCCGGGCAGGCCGGTCTTGACGACCTCGCCCAGCACCTTGCGAATCACGCCGCGCAGGGCATCCTGCGCCAGAACATCGTATCGGATAAGGTCCTGGCCCATCGGTGGTCCTGAATTCGCAACGCTCGACTGCGGGCGACGGGGCCCGAAAGGAAGTGGAGGTTTCTGTTGCCAGGCACCTCCGAGCCCCGCCTGAAAGTGCGAACCCTCAGGGCTTGATTTGAAGCTATCGCACCGCGTTAGGCGGCGAGACGGGCTTCCGCATAGTTGTCGTTGGCAACTACTTTTTTAGCCCGATAACGGTGGTACAATGCCGAGCGAAAGAACGATCTTTACACCCTCGTCGATCCTATTTCGCCCCCGCCTCAGACCAGCGCGAGGGCTGGGCTCAGGTGGAGGCGCCGGGTACCGCCCCCGGGTCCGAAAGGTTTATTCCATCGGCCGTTTATCGCCATAGCCGGAGCAAGCCCCAGCCCGGCGAATATAGGGTTTTGGCGCGCCGCTGAAAAGACGGGAAATCGGTTTTGATGGCCGATCGCGGCAAAGATGCGGAAGGGACTCGACTCCGCGCCGCAAAGGGTCGATCCATCGGGCCGTGATTGCGATGCCGGAGTGCCCATGCGCGCCTATCTCGACCTTCTCGCCCGCGCGCTGAACGAGGGCACGGACCGCGGCGACCGCACCGGCACGGGCACCCGCGGCGTCTTCGGCCACCAGATGCGCTTCGACCTGGCCGAGGGTTTTCCGCTGGTCACCACCAAGCGCCTGCATTTGCGCTCGATCATCCACGAACTTCTCTGGTTCCTGCGAGGCGAGACCAATATCGCCTATCTCAAGGACAACGGCGTGCGCATCTGGGACGAGTGGGCCGACGAGAACGGCGATCTCGGTCCGGTCTACGGCTCGCAGTGGCGCTCGTGGCCCGACGGGCGGAGCGGGCACATCGACCAGATCGCGAACGTGGTCGATCAGATCCGCAAGAATCCGAACTCGCGCCGCCTCATCGTCTCGGCGTGGAACCCGGCCATGGTGGACGAGATGGCGCTGCCGCCCTGCCACTGCCTATTCCAGTTCTATGTCTCGAACGGGCGCCTGTCCTGCCAGCTCTACCAGCGATCCGGCGACATCTTCCTCGGCGTCCCCTTCAACATCGCGTCCTACGCGCTCCTAACGCACATGGTGGCGCAGGTCACCGGGCTGGGGCCCGGCGACTTCGTCCATACGCTGGGCGACGCCCATCTCTACCACAACCACCTCGAGCAGGCCCGCCTGCAACTGACGCGCGCGCCGCTGCCGCTGCCGCGCCTTCTGCTGAACCCGGAGGTCACCGACCTCTTCGCCTTCCGCTTCGAGGACATCGCGATCGAGGGCTACGAGGCGCACGGCCACATCGCCGCGCCCGTCGCGGTTTGAGAGGGGCGGCATGAGTGCGCTTCCCCTCGTCGCGGTGGTCGCGACCGCCGCCAACGGCGTGATCGGTCATCTCGGCGGCATGCCCTGGTCGGTGCCCTCCGACCTCCGGCGCTACCGCGCGCTCACCATGGGCAAGCCGATGATCATGGGGCGGCGGACGCTCGAATCGATCGGCCGCGTCCTGCCGGGGCGCGACACGATCGTCCTCACCCGCGCGTCCGAACTGCCGTTCGAAGGGGCGATTCTGGCGAAGTCCCCGGACGAGGCGATCGCGCTGGCGGCCCGAGCGGCGGATCGCCGCGGCGCGAACGAAATCGTGATCGCGGGCGGCGGCGAGATCTACCGCGCGTTCCTGCCGCGGACGACCCGCGTCGAGCGGACGGTAATCGAGGCGGAGCCCACCGGAGACGCCTTCTTTCCCGACCTAGCCGCCGCCGGTTTCCGGCTCGTGGCAGAGGAGAACGGCGCTGCCGACCCGCGCGACAGCGCGCCGACGCGCTACGAGCGCTGGGAGCGGGCGTCCTCACCGCGCTAACCATGGCAGGAGAGCTGCCGATCATTCGCCCGTGACGCGCGTTGAAACGCGATTTTGCGGTTCCTATAAGGAGTTGACGACGCGATGTGCCGGATTTCCGGGGCGCGCGCGAAAAGTTCGGACGGAAGGACATCCATGCCCTGGAGCAATCAGACGGGGAACGGCGGCTGGAAAGGCGGCGGTGGCGGCGGCCCTTGGGGGCAGGGACCGCAAGGACCGCGCCCCGGCGGCAACAACAACTCGCCTGATCTCGAGGACATCCTGCGCCGGGGCCAGGACCGCCTGCGCCGCGCGATGCCGGGCGGCGGCGGTCGCGGCCAGGGCGCCGGCGGCAGCGCGGCGATCGCGGGTCTCGCGGTCGCCGGCCTTGCGGTCGTCTGGCTCCTGAACGCGGTCTACACGGTGCAGCCCGACGAGCGCGGCGTCGAGCTCCTGTTCGGCAAGCCGAACGAGCAGCTGTCCGAGCCCGGCCTTCACTTCGTCCTCTGGCCGTTCGAGACGGTCGAGACGGTCAAGACCTCCGAAAGCCAGATGGTGATCGGCTCCAACCAGGGCGGCGAGGGCTCCGGCCTGATGCTGTCGGGCGACCAGAACATCGTCGACGTCCAGTTCACCGTGAACTACCAGGTCGCGAGTCCCACGAGCTTCCTGTTCAACGTCCAAGACCCGCCGGCGCTGCTGCGCCAGGTGGCCGAGAGCGCCATGCGCGAGGTCGTCGGCCGTCGTCCGGTCGAGGACATCTTCCGCGACGACCGCGCGGGGATCGCCGAGCAGGTCCGCGCGATCACGCAGGACACGCTGAACACCTACGGCGCCGGCCTTCAGGTCAACGCCATCACCATCCAGGACGCCGCGCCCCCGTCCGACGTCGCCGACGCCTTCGAGGAAGTGCAGCGCGCCGAGCAGAACGAGGCGCAGTTCGTCGACGAGGCGCGTCGCTACCAGAACGAGCAGCTCGGCCGGGCGCAGGGCGAGGCGGTGCAGATCCGCGAGGACGCCGCCGCCTACAAGAACCGCGTCGTGCAGGAGGCGCAGGGCGAATCGCAGCGCTTCACCGCCATCCTCGGTGAATACGAGAAGGCGCCCGAGATCACGCGCCAGCGCCTCTACTTCGAGACGATGGAAGGCGTCCTCGGCAATTCGTCGAAGGTCATCATGGACCCGCAGGCCGGGGGCGGACAGGGCGTCGTGCCCTACCTGCCGCTGAACGAGCTGCCGCGCCCCGGCGCGCAAAGCCCCAACGCCGTCGGCGGCACGCGCACCATCCAGCCGAGCAACACCAACACGCCCGATTCCAGCGTGCCGGCGCCGGGCCAGAACGGGAACGTGCAGGGCACCAACCTGTCCAGCATCCAGGGGACCGGCCGATGAGCAACCGCGTCTATGCTTCGCTCGCGGTCGTCCTCGCCGCGCTGTTCGTTCTCTACAATTCCGTCTTCATCGTGCGCGAGGGCAACCAGGCCGTCGTCACGCGCTTCGGTCAGATCCAGCGCGTCGTTACCGAGCCGGGCCTCTACTTCAAGCTGCCGCTAAATTTCGCGGGCGCCGACAACATCCAGGTCCTGCCGAACCGGCTTCTGCGCCTCGACCTCGACAACATGCGCGTCCAGGTCTCGGGCGGCGCCTTCTACATCGTCGACGCCTTCCTCGTGTACCGCATCAACGATGCGGCGCGCTTCCGTCAGGCTGTGTCGGGCTCGGTGGACCAGGCCGAGCAGCGCCTGCGCAACCGCTTCGATGCGGCCGTGCGCCGGGTCTACGGTCTGCGCAACTTCGAATCGGCACTGTCCGAGGAGCGGGCGCAGATGATGGTCGAGGTTCGCGATCAGATCCGCCCCGATGCCACGCAGCTCGGCATCGATCTCGTGGACGTGCGCATCCGTCGCACCGACCTCACCGACGACGTCTCGCAGCAGACCTTCGCGCGCATGCGCGCCGAGCGTCTGGCCGAAGCCGAGCGGGTTCGCGCCCGCGGCCGGGTGTCGGCCCGCGAGATCCGCGCCGCGACCGACCGCTCGGTCTCGGAGACCGTGGCGGGCGCCCGGCGCGATGCCGAGGTGCTGCAGGGTGAGGGCGAGGCC
This sequence comes from Aureimonas phyllosphaerae, assembly GCF_047943035.1. NCBI lineage: Bacteria > Pseudomonadati > Pseudomonadota > Alphaproteobacteria > Hyphomicrobiales > Aurantimonadaceae > Aureimonas > Aureimonas phyllosphaerae. The sequence continues at coordinate 1,694,830 of NZ_CP181348.1, forward strand.
GAGCGCTCGTCGATCTTCGCCAATGCCTACCAGCGCGACCCGGAATTCTTCCAGTTCTACCGCGCGATGCAGGCCTATCGCACGGCGCTGGAAAACGGCGGCACCACCATGCTGCTGCGCCCGGACTCGGAGTTCTTCCGCTACTTCGACAACGCCGGTGGACCGGGGGCGGCACCGGGCAGCGCGCCGACGGCAAGCGTTTCGCCTGAGGCGCCGGCTGCAGCGCCCGCCGCAACGCCGGCGCCGCCCGCAGCGGCCGCAGCGCCGGTTCCTGCGGCGCCGGCTGCCACGCCTGCCGCACCGGCGGCACCCGCCCCGGCCAACTGACCGGACCAAACCTGAGAGCCCGCCGCGTCCCCCGCGGCGGGCTTCTTGATTCCAACGCTTTTATCGGCTTGCCTCCTTCGGGCGGTCTGCCGCCGCCATGCCCCGGCCGAGGAACTTCCGGATGTCGCTTCCCAACGCACGCCTCGCTTCATCGCTCGCCGGAGCGGCGCTTGCGCTTCTGGCCGTCGGCGCCGGCCCTGCGGGCGCGCAGGGTGTGATCGCCCCGCCGTCCGAGGGGCAGCCGATCGCGCCGCAGCCGCCGACTGCCGCGACGATCGATCCGGCCGCACCGGGCGTGCCGGCCCAGCCGGGCTCCGCGCAGCCGCGCATGATCGGCCCGGCATCGGTCGCCGATCTCGCGGACCGCCTGCTCGGCGCCGTCGTCAACATCTCGACCTCGCAGAAGGTCGAGGGCGGGCCGCCGCGCGATGCCACGCCGCCGCTGACGGCGCCCGACGGCTCGCCGTTGCAGGACTTCTTCAACGACCTTCTCAACGGCAAGGAAGGCGACGGCGAAAACCGCGTCCAGTCGCTCGGCTCGGGCTTCGTGCTCGACCCGTCCGGCATCGTGGTGACCAACAACCACGTCATCGCCGATGCCGACGAGATCACGGTGAACTTCGCGGACGGGCGACAGCTCGACGCCACGGTGGTCGGCGTCGATCCGAAGACCGACCTCGCCGTCCTGAAAGTGGAATCGCCGACGCCGCTCGCGGCCGTCCGGTTCGGCAACAGCGACGCGGTGCGCATCGGCGACTGGGTGATGGCGATCGGCAATCCGTTCGGCCTTGGCGGCTCGGTCACGGTCGGTATCGTGTCGGCGCGCGGGCGCAACATCCAGGCCGGCCCCTACGACAACTTCATCCAGACGGACGCGGCCATCAATCGCGGCAATTCCGGCGGCCCGCTGTTCGACATGTACGGCAATGTCATCGGCATCAACACGGCGATCATCTCGCCGACCGGCGGCTCGATCGGCATCGGCTTCGCGATCCCCGCGCTGCTCGCCCAGAACGTCGTCGACCAGCTGCGCGAATACGGCGAGACGCGGCGCGGCTGGCTCGGCATCCGCCTCCAGGAGGTGACGGACGAGATCGCCGAAGGCCTCGGCCTGCCCAACGCGCGCGGCGCCCTCGTCATGGGCATCATCCCGGAAGGGCCTGCCGACAACGGCCAGATCGAGATCGGCGACGTCGTCACCCGCTTCGACGGGCGCGAGATCGCGACCTCGCGCGACCTGCCGCGCATCGTCGCCGAGACGGAGATCGGAAAGACCGTGACGCTCGACATCCTGCGCAAGGAGAGGCTCGACGCGCCGGCGAAGCCCGTCAGCGTCCAGGTGACGCTCGGCCGTCTCGAGGACGCCGACGAGACGGATGCCGGCGAGGACGACACGCCCGCCGACGCCGATGCCGCAGCGCCTGATGCGCCCGCAGCGCCCGCGCCGAACGCCACGCTCGGCCTTCAGCTCTCCGACGCCAGCGACGAGTTGAAGAAGCGCTTCGATCTCGCCGACGACTTCACCGGTGTTCTCGTGACCGAGGTCGCGCCGAACTCGGCGGCCGGCGAGAAGGGCATCGAGCCCGGCACGGTGATCAAGGAGATCGGTCAGGAGGCGGTGAAGGATGCCGCCGACGCCCGCGAGAAGCTGACCAAGCTGAAGGCCGACGGCCGCCGCAACGCGCTCCTCCTTCTCGCCGATCGCGCCGGCGACCTGCGCTTCACCGTCGTGCCGATCGACTGACGCGTTGTCCGACAGGTTCGGAGCGAACGCGCCGCGGCGACCCTCCGTGGGGGGATGGCGACCGTTTAACCCGGTCGTGAAGCGCTCCCGTGCTGGGTCTCGCGCCAGTCTTCGGCCGTGAGCCCGTAGAGGCTGTGGCGGACGAGATGCGGATGGGTGGCGGCCGAGACCTTCGGATGGTCGAACGTGCCGCGAAGGGTCATGCCGAGCCGCAACATCACCTTCTCGGAGGAGCGGTTCTCGACGACGCACTGCGCGACGATGTCGGGCAGGCGCAGGACGTCGAAGCCATGGGCAAGGCAGGCCCTCGCGCCCTCCGAGGCGTAGCCCTGGCCCTCCGCGTCCGGGACGAGGCGCCAGCCGATCTGGACGGTCGGCGCAAAACGGTAGGCATCCTCCGTGATCGGCGCGAGGCCGATCGTGCCGATCACCGCTCCGTCCCGGCGGCGCTCGGCCGCGAGGAACGACATGCCGTTGTCGTCGAGGCCCGCGTTCCAGCGGTCCATCGTCGCGTCGGCTTCCTCGCGGCCCAGACGCTTGTCGAAGAAGCGCATGATCACGGGATCGCTGTTGAGGGCATGAAAGATCGGCCGATCCGCCTCGCGCCAGCGGCGCAGCGTGAGGCGTTCGGTCTGGAGCCCGTCCATCAGTCGACGAACTCGCTGGCGCGGTAGCCCTGGAGGAAGAGAAGGGCTGTCAGGTCGCCGTGGTCGATCCGAAGCGGGGCGCGCGCCGCGACCGCCGGCTTGGCATGGATCGCGACGCCGGTGCCGGCGGCCAGGATCATCGGCAGGTCGTTCGCCCCGTCGCCGACCGCGATCGCGTCCGCCGGCGTCGTGCCGAGCCGGGCCGCGATGTCCTGCAGCGCGGCAAGCTTGGCTTCGGCGCCGAGGATCGGCTCCGCCACGGTGCCGCTCAGCCTATCGCCCGAGACGTCGAGGATGTTGGCACGATTCTCGGCAAATCCAAGGCGCTCGGCGATGACCGAGGTGAACGCGGTGAAACCGCCGGAGACGAGCGCCGTGTGGGCGCCGTTGCGGTTCATCGTACGCACCAGCGTCGCGCCGCCCTCGGCCAATGTGATGTGGTTGGCGATGACGTCGGCGATGGTGGCGACGGGCAGGTCCTTCAGGAGTGCCACGCGCTCGCGCAACGCCGGCTCGAAGGCGATCTCGCCGTTCATCGCGCGCGCCGTGATGGCGGCGACCTGATCCTTGATCCCGATCGCGGCAGCCAGCTCGTCGATGCATTCCTCGTTGATCATGGTGGAATCCATGTCGGCCAGGAGAATCCGCTTGCGGCGCCCCGCCTGCTCCTGCACCACGCAATCGACGCCCTCGTCGAGCGCGAGGCGCCGGAGCCGCTCCTGCGCAGTGGGGCTCAGCGGTTCGGCGGTGACGAGGTCGCAGGCGACGTCGGCCTCCAGCCAGTGGATGTCCGCCTCGCCGATCTCGCCGGCGGCGGTCTCTGCCAGTGTGCGCGACACGCGCGGATCCCGCCGCGCCGACAGGAGGGTGACGACAAACATGGAAGCGGCGACCTGACGCAAATGGAGAAACCGAAGGCGATCCTGATAGCGGGGCCCACCGCGAGCGGCAAGTCGGCGCTGGCGCTCCGGCTGGCGCGCGCTGTCGGCGGCGTCGTCGTCAACGCCGATTCGATGCAGGTCTATGACGGGCTGCGCATTCTGAGCGCCCGGCCGGGCGAAGCCGAGATGGAGGGCGTCGAGCACCGCCTCTACGGTCATGTCGATCCTGCCGCGCCCTATTCCGCCGGCCATTGGCTGCGCGAAATGACACCGCTCCTCGAGGAACTCGGCGTCCGCGGTCTCGTGCCCGTCATCTGCGGCGGCACCGGGCTCTACTTCAAGGCACTGCTCGGCGGCTTCGACGACCTGCCGCCCGTGCCGAACGCGATCCGAGACCACTGGCGCTTGCGCGGCGCCAGCGAGGCCCCGGACGTTCTGCACCGCGAGCTCGCCGCGCGCGACCCGGAGGCTGCGCGCGCGATCCGCCCGAGCGACCCCACGCGCATCGTGCGCGCGCTGGAACTGATCGAGGCGACGGGCCAGCCGCTCGCAGCGCTCCGTCGCAATGCGGGGCAACCCCTTCTCGGCGCAGAGGGCCTGGTGAAGCTCGTCGTCGCGCCCGACCGCGCGGTGCTGCGCGCCCGCATCGCCGATCGCTTCGACGCGATGCTGGAGGACGGTGCCATAACCGAAGCGCTGGCGTTCCGGGCGCGGGGGCCGGACGCGATGCAGGGTCTCGCCGCGCAGGCGATCGGCCTTCGCGAACTCCTCGATCAGGCCGACGGGCGCCTGCCCGCCGCGCTCGCGCGCGAGCGCGCGGTCACCCGTACCCGGCAATATGCCAAGCGGCAGGAGACGTGGTTCCGCAACCAGTTTGGCCCGGACTGGCATCGGCTGGACGATCCGCGCCGCTACAACCTGGGAGCCTGACGCGGGAACCGGCGGAGCACGAGGTCGTTACCAGCCCCACAAGGAGTGCAGCCATGTCGACCAGCCTTCCCGTGCGCGACCATCGCGACGCCATCGAGAAGGGCGCGCGGCTCGGCTATCTCGCAAGGGCGGCCGTGTTCATCGTGATCGGCACCTTCGCCTTCCGCACGGCCTTCGCGACCGGCGGCGGCACCTTGAGCGAGGAGGATGCGATCAGCCGCATCGTCGCCTCGCCGCTCGGCGGGGTTCTCCTGGTGCTCCTCGCCGTCGCGCTTCCCTGCTTCTCGCTCTGGCGCTTCGTGCAGGCCATCTTCGACGCCGACGGATACGGAACGGGTGCGAAGGGCATCGCAACGCGCATCGGCCGTTTCGTCTCCGGCCTCACCTACCTCTTCCTGTCGTTCTATGCGGCCTCGCTCCTGTTCGGCCTGTCGACGGGTGGGGGCGAGGGCGGCGGGCTTCTCAACCAGTGGGCGCCGCTGTTCGGACCCTGGTTCACCGTTCCCGCCGGGATCGTGATGCTCGGCGTCGCCGGCAGCCAAGCGAAGAAGGCCTGGAGCGGTTCGTTCCTGCGCTTCCTGAGCCTGCCGCCGGCCCATGCCCGGTGGATGACGGCCGTGTGCCGCTTCGGCATCGCGGCGCGCTCGCTGGTGTTTGCGGCGCTCGCCTTCCTCTTCTTCACCGGCGCCTCGCGCTGGTCGCCCGACCACATGCCGGGGCTGGAGGACGCGCTGGTCGCCATCGGCTCATGGCCCTACGGCTGGCTGCTCCTGTCCGGCACCGGGCTCGGTCTCGTCGCCTTCGGCGCCTATGCGCTCATCCTCTCGCGCTACGGCCATATCCGCTCGCCGGACCTCGATCCGACCGACGCCCTGAAGCGCATGGGCGCGTGAGGCGAAAAAGAGCCCGGCGACGCTTGACGCTAGTGTGAACGCTCCGTAAAGTCCCGGCCCATGCAGACGATCACGCTCATTCTCGTAAGCAGGCGCACACGCGAGGCGGTCTAACGACCGTCCGGCTCCTGCCACGTGTGCGCATCCCAAGGCCCCTCGAAGGGCCTTTTTTATTGCCTGAATTTTCCGAAGAACGCGCCGCAGCCTAGAAAAGCCGGCACCCAACACGAGCAGGCCGAGCCATGAACCAGATGACGATCGAGACCACCGTCCGCCAGATGACCGGAGCCCAGATGGTGGTTCAGGCGATGAAGGACCACGGCGTCGAGCATCTCTTCGGCTATCCCGGCGGCGCGGTCCTTCCGATCTACGACGCGCTGTTCCAGCAGTCCGACGTCAAGCACATTCTGGTCCGCCACGAGCAGGGCGCCGGCCATGCGGCCGAGGGCTATGCCCGCTCCACCGGCAAGCCGGGCGTCATGCTGGTGACCTCGGGTCCCGGCGCGACCAACGCGGTGACGCCGCTGCAGGACGCGCTGATGGACTCGATCCCGCTCGTCTGCATCACCGGCCAGGTCCCGACGACGCTGATCGGCTCCGACGCGTTCCAGGAATGCGACACGGTCGGCATCACGCGCCCCTGCACCAAGCACAACTGGCTGGTGAAGAGCGTCGAGGACCTCGCCGAGATCCTGCACGAGGCCTTCCACGTCGCGACGTCGGGCCGGCCTGGCCCGGTCGTCGTCGATATCCCGAAGGACGTCCAGTTCGCGACCGGCACCTACACGCCGCCCTCGCTCTCGCGCGCCACGCAGCGCTATCAGCCAAAGCTCGACGCCGATCTCGGCCGTATCCGCGCGGCCGTCGAGCTGATGAAGAGCGCCAAGCGCCCGATCCTCTACACCGGCGGCGGCGTCATCAATTCGGGGCCTGAGGCGTCGAAGCTCCTGCGCGAGCTCGTCGCGATGACCGGCTTCCCGATCACCTCGACCCTGATGGGCCTCGGCGCCTACCCGGCGAGCGGTGAGAACTGGCTCGGCATGCTCGGCATGCACGGCACCTACGAGGCCAATCTCGCCATGCACGGCTGCGACGTGATGGTGTGCATCGGCGCGCGCTTCGACGACCGGATCACCGGCCGCCTCGACGCCTTCTCGCCGGGATCGAAGAAGATCCACATCGACATCGACCCCTCGTCGATCAACAAGAACGTGCGCGTCGACCTGCCGATCATCGGCGACGTCGCCCATGTGCTGGAGGCGATGATCGGCATCTGGCGCGAGACGGGCGACACGCTCGATCGCGAGGCGCTGTCCGAGTGGAAGGGCAAGATCGCCGGCTGGAAGGCGCGCAACTGCCTGAGCTACCGCCAGGAGGGCGACCTCATCCTGCCGCAGCATGCGGTGAAGCGCCTCTACGAGCTGACCAAGGACCGCAAGACCTTCATCACCACGGAGGTCGGCCAGCATCAGATGTGGGCCGCGCAATTCTACGGCTTCGAGGAACCCAACCGCTGGATGACCTCGGGGGGCCTCGGCACCATGGGCTACGGCCTGCCGGCGGCCGTCGGCGTCCAGATCGCGCACCCGGATGCGCTCGTCATCGACATCGCGGGCGACGCCTCGATCCAGATGATGATGCAGGAGCTCTCGACCGCCGTCCAGCATGGCGCGCCCGTCAAGGTGTTCATCCTGAACAACCAGTACATGGGCATGGTGCGCCAGTGGCAGCAGCTCTTGCACGGCAACCGCCTGTCGAACAGCTATTCCGAGGCGATGCCGGACTTCGTCAAGCTCGCCGAGGCCTACGGCGGCACGGGCATCCGCATCGAGAAGGCGGATGATCTCGACGTCGGCATCCGGGCGATGATCGACACCGACGGTCCGGTGATCGTCGACTGCTGCGTCGCCAACCTCACCAACTGCTTCCCGATGATCCCGTCCGGCAAGGCGCACAACGAGATCCTGCTGCCCGACGAAGCGAGCGACGACGCGGTGGCCAACGCGATCGACGCCAAGGGCAAGGCGCTGGTGTAAGCGCAACCGGCGGGGCATAAGCCCCGCCGATCCCATCACGACTGCCGCGCCGACTTCTCCGGGAAAGACCCATGAACCTTCCGCTTCAGCCGCCCGCCTCCGCCTATTTCATCACCGACGACAAGCCGCCGGTCGTCTCGCGCACCCTGTCGATCGTGGTGGACAACGAGCCGGGCGTGCTGGCGCGGGTGATCGGCCTGTTCTCGGGCCGCGGCTACAATATCGAGAGCCTGACGGTCTCCGAGACCGACCACAACAAGCACCTGTCGCGCATCACCGTGGTGACGCGCGGCGCGCCGGGGGTCATCGAGCAGGTGAAGAGCCAGCTCGACCGCATCGTGCCGGTGCACCGCGTTGTCGATCTCACCAAGACCGCGACGGGGCAGGGCGAGGACGGGCCCATCGAGCGCGAACTCGCGCTGGTCAAGGTGGCGGGCGCGGGCGACGACCGCGTCGAGGCTCTGCGCCTTGCCGACGTGTTCCGCGCCAAGGTGGTGGACAGCACCACCGACCACTTCGTCTTCGAGATCACCGGCAAGACCTCGAAGATCGAGAAGTTCATCCAGATCATGGCGCCGCTCGGCCTCGTCGAGGTCTGCCGCACGGGCGTCGCCGCGATGAGCCGCGGCAAGGATCCGATCATCGAGGGCTGAGCGGCTTCGAGCGCGCCGGACCGTCCTTCCTGCGCCGCCCGGCCTGCCGCCGGGCGCGATCCCTTGCGCCCATCACCAACCGGATGCCCGACGATGTCGACCGATGTCCTTCTCGCGCTCACCACCTTTGCCGTGGTCTCCTCGCTGACGCCGGGACCCAACAACCTGATGCTGATGACGTCGGGCGTGAACTTCGGCTTCCGGCGCACGATCCCGCACATGCTGGGGATCGAGCTCGGCTTCGGGCTCCTGCTTCTGGCGGTGGGCGCGGGGCTCGGCGCGCTCCTTCATTCCGCGCCCGGCCTGCAGCTCGCCATGAAGATCGCGAGCGCGGCCTATCTCCTGTGGCTGTCCTGGAAGATCGCCTTCTCCAAGGCCTCGATGGGCTCGGGCGCCCGCGCGGAGAAGCCGATCACCTTCGGCCAGGCCGCCCTGTTCCAGGTCGTCAACCCGAAGGGTTGGGCGATGGCGCTGGTCGCCATGGGCGCCTATGTCAGCGCCGACGCGCCGATCCTCTCCATGCTGGTCGTGGTGGCGGCGTTCCTCCTCGTTGGCATCCCGACCGCGGTGATCTGGACGGGGTTCGGCATGGGGCTTCGCAACTTCCTCGCCGATCCGCGGCGCTTGCGCGTCTTCAATCTCGTCATGGGCCTCGCGCTCGTCGCGACGCTCTGGCCGCTCCTGCGCTGACGGCTTGCCGCGGGGGCCGATTTCTGCGACGCCGAGCCCCATGAAATTCTCACCCCAACAGGACGAGGCCCTGACGTGCGTCGCCAACTGGCTGAAGCGTGGCGACCAGCCGATCTTTCGCCTCTTCGGCTATGCCGGCACCGGCAAGACGACCCTCGCGCGCCACTTCGCCGAAGGCATCGAGGGCGGCGTCCAGTTCGCCGCCTTCACCGGCAAGGCCGCGCAGGTGCTGCGCTCCAAGGGGGCGAAGTCCGCCAAGACGCTGCATTCGCTGATCTATCGCCCGCGCGGCGAGGAGGCGACCGACGACGAGACGACGGGCACGGCGCGCGTCTCGCCCACCTTCTCGCTCAACCGACAGAGCCCCGTCGCCAAGGCCAAGCTCGTCGTCGTCGACGAATGCTCGATGGTGGACGAGGCGCTGGGGCGCGATCTCCTGTCGTTCGGCACGCCGATCCTGGTGCTCGGCGATCCCGGCCAGTTGCCGCCCGTGTCGGGCGGCGGCTTCTTTACCGAGGCCGAGCCGGATTTCCTCCTCACCGAGATCCACCGGCAGGCGCGCGACAACCCGATTCTCGCGCTGGCGCTCGAGGCACGCGAAGGGCGTCCGCTTTCGTTCGGCGACCATGGCGCCGCCAAGGTCATCTCGAAGCGCGAGGTGGACCGCGACGAGGTGCTGGCCGCCGATCAGGTGCTCGTCGGCACCAATCGTACGCGCCGCCTCTACAACAACCGGCTGCGCGAGCTGAAGGGCTTCACCGGCCCGCTGCCGCAGTCGGGCGACAAGCTGGTGTGCCTGCGCAACGACCCGGCCAAGGGGCTTCTGAACGGCTCGCTCTGGCAGGTGATGACCGCCTCGCCGGAAAAGACGAAGCCGGGCACCAATCTCATCGTGAAGCCCGATGACGACGACATCGACCGGGGCGCGGCCAAGATCAAGCTTCTCCGGGAAGCCTTCGAGAACCCGAGCGCCGAGGTGCCCTGGGCCACCAAGAAGCGCTACGACGATTTCGACTACGGCTACGCGCTGACCGTCCACAAGGCGCAAGGCTCGCAGTGGGATCATGTCATGCTGTTCGACGAGAGTTGGGCCTTCAAGGATTCGCGCGAGCGCTGGCTCTACACGGCCATCACCCGCGCGGCCGAGCGCCTGACCATCGTGAAGTGAGACCTTCGGCGCCCGCAACCTTGGTCCGGGCGCATCGTTCGACGGCAAACACCGCCCGTCCGCCGCGACGGACCCTGAGGAGGAGACGACCCGATGCCCTGCGAACTGTCGGTCAATCTCAATGCGGTCGCGATGCTGCGCAATCGGCGCGACCTGCCGTGGCCGAGCGTCGAGCGCTTCGGGCGCATCGCGCTGGAGGCGGGGGCGCACGGGCTGACCGTCCATCCGCGCCCCGATCAGCGGCACGTCCGCTTTTCCGACCTCCCGGTCCTGCGGCGCCTCATCGACGAGGAGTTTCCGCAGGCCGAGTTCAATATCGAGGGGTTCCCAAGCGAGGACTTCCTCCAGCTCGTGCTGGCCAACCGGCCCGAGCAGGTGACGCTCGTGCCCGACGATCCGTCCCAGCCGACCTCCGACCACGGCTGGGACTTCGCCGCCCATGCCGCGCTTCTGAAGGGCGTCGTCGAGCGGCTGAAGGGCGAGGGGATGCGGGTCTCACTCTTTGCCGATGCCGATGCCGCGATCATGAACGCCGCCGCCGACACCGGGTGCGACCGGGTCGAGCTCTACACCGGCCCCTATGGCGGCACGCATTCCGACCCGGTCGCGGCCGAGGCCTGGCTCGACCGGATGGGGACGGCGGGCGATGCGGCGACCGCGCTCGACCTCGGCCTCAATGCCGGCCACGATCTCACCGTCGCCAATCTGCCGCCTCTCGTGCGGCGCCTGCCGCAGCTTGCGGAGGTGTCGATCGGCCACGGGCTGACCGCCGAGGCGCTGGAGTTCGGCATGGCCGGCTCGGTGCGCCGCTTCGTTGACGCCTGCGCCGGCTGACATACCGGCCGCGGCGCCGGTCTCGCGCCGTGGCCTCCCAGCTGGTGAAACTTTTCTCCAGCATCGCCTCCGCCCTTGCGAAGCGACGGGATCGCGGCTAAGCGGTGTACCGTAACGTACGGTACGCATGCGGGCGGGTCCCGCGGCTGGGCAGGGCGGCTTCTATTGAGCGGAACGGTCGAGATCGACGGAAAGGCGATGACGAAGCGTCAGGGCGAAGTGCTCGACGCGGCGCTGGCGCTGCTCGTGTCGGACGACGAGAGCCTGACGATGACCGCCGTCGCGCGGCGCGCCAGCTGCTCCAAGGAAACCCTCTACAAGTGGTTCGGCGGTCGCGACGGGCTGCTCACCGCGACGGTCCAGTGGCAGGCGGCCAAGGTGCGCGCCGTGCCGCTCGACCCGCAGACGCTCGACCGCGGGCGGCTGGAAGCCAGCCTCATCGGCTTTGCCACCGACTGGCTCACCGTCCTGTCGGGCGAGACCTCGATCGCGCTCAACAGGCTGGCGGTCGGTCATGCCGGTTCCGACCGGCGAGACCTCGGGGCGATCGTCCTCGAGAACGGACCGGCCGCGATGCGCCAGCGCCTCGGCTCGGTGCTGGAGGCCGGGCGGCGGGCCGGACTCCTAAGCTTTTCCGACACCGGCGAGGCCTTTTCGACCTTCTTCGGGCTGACGGTGCGCGACACGCAGATCCGGCTCCTCCTCGGCGAGCGCCCGACGCTCGATGCGGCGGGGATCGAGCGGGCCGCGCGCACGGCCACCCAGCAATTCTTCGTCCTCTTCGGGACGAGCGAACAGGTGGGCCCGTGCGCTCGCCGAACACCCCCATCCGGCGCCTGACGTCGGTCAAACCAGGAAGGAAACGCTCCGATGCGCGTCTACTACGATCGCGATGCCGATCTGAATCTCGTCAAGTCCAAGAACGTCGCGATCGTCGGCTACGGCAGCCAGGGCCGCGCCCATGCGCTGAACCTCAAGGACTCGGGCGCCGGCAACGTCGTGATTGCGCTGAAGGCCGGCTCGCCGACGATCAAGAAGGCCGAGGCCGACGGCTTCAAGGTGATGACTGTCGCCGAGGCTGCCAAGTGGGCCGACCTCCTGATGATGGCGACGCCGGACGAGCTCCAAGCCGACATCTACAAGGCCGACATCGAGGGCAACATCCGCGACGGCGCGGCGATCGCCTTCGCCCACGGCCTCAATGTCCACTTCGGCCTGATCGAGCCGAAGAAGTCCGTCGACGTCGTCATGATCGCGCCCAAGGGCCCTGGCCACACCGTGCGCGGCGAGTACCAGAAGGGCGGCGGCGTGCCCTGCCTCGTGGCGGTCCACCAGGACGCCTCCGGCAATGCGCTCGACCTCGCCCTGTCCTACGCCTGCGGCGTCGGCGGCGGCCGTTCGGGCATCATCGAGACGAACTTCAAGGAAGAGTGCGAGACCGATCTCTTCGGCGAGCAGGTCGTCCTCTGCGGCGGTCTCGTCGAGCTGATCCGCGCCGGCTTCGAGACCCTCGTCGAGGGCGGCTACGCCCCGGAGATGGCCTATTTCGAGTGCCTGCACGAGGTGAAGCTGATCGTCGACCTCATCTACGAGGGCGGCATCGCCAACATGAACTACTCGATCTCGAACACCGCCGAGTGGGGCGAGTACGTCACCGGCCCGCGCATCATCACCGACGAGACCAAGGCGGAGATGAAGCGCGTCCTGAAAGACATCCAGACCGGCAAGTTCACCTCCGACTGGATGCAGGAGTACCGCTCGGGCGCCTCGCGCTTCAAGGGCATCCGCCGCGTCAACGACAGCCACCAGATCGAGGAAGTCGGCGCCCGGCTTCGCGGTATGATGCCGTGGATCGCCAAGAACCAGCTGGTCGACAAGGCCCGCAACTGAGCCTTCCCGCTTCCGGGACCGGGGCCTCGTGCCCCGGTCCCGAACGGCCGGTCGTGGCGCCGCGGCGCAGGATTCAGCCGATGCTAACCTTTCGGAGCGATGGTTCGCCGATGCGAACGCCGAGAGGATCTCATGGTCGCCATGTCCCAAGCCGCCCAGAATGACGCCGAGCGCCGGATCGCGCCGCGCACCCGCATCCTGAAAAGCGGCAAGATCCTCTTCAACAACCGCTATTCGACCTTCGACTGCACGGTGCGCAACATCTCGGCCACCGGTGCGCTCCTGACGATCGACCCCGCCGTCCCGCTGCCCAAGGTCTTCGAGATCCGCATCGGCGAGGAGGAGGCCATCCGCCCCGCCAAGCTCGTCTATCGCCGCGACTCGCTCGCCGGCATTCACTTCATGGACGCCGCGGACGCCGAGGGGGAGGAGACCGCGGCGACCAGCCCATCTGCGGGCGAGGACCTGCGCATCCACCCGCGCCCCCTACCTTCCGCGATGGTCGCGAACCTGCCCTGGCTGCAGCCCTGAACCTTTCGAACGAAACCCCGAAGTTTCCTCTGGACATCACGGGGCGCTTCGCTTAGAAGCCCCCTCAGACGCGACGGGCCAGCGCCCACCGCGTTCCGGGTGATTAGCTCAGTTGGTAGAGCAGCTGACTCTTAATCAGCGGGTCGTAGGTTCGATCCCTACATCACCCACCATTTCCCCCTGCGAGTTGCGGCGAGTTTTAGGGTCCATACCTAATTGCGCGTCGCATTGGGCATCGGAGATGCGGTCTTGCCTGCCGCGCGGATCTCGGAAGACCCCAGCGTTACCCTGGTCCTTGAGCCTGTCAGCCTGTTTTCCGGAACGAGACCGTAGCTCTGCGGGGTCCGAGCCTGGATCGTTTCACGCTCCTTGCTTGTGATGGCGAACCGGTATTCCTCCGCATCCCGGCTCTGGCGAAACCGGACCCCTTCGTTTTTCCATCACCCCCAGCGTTTCGAACTACTCGCCCTCGATCGACGGCGACGGCACGATCTACCGATCGATTGTCACCACTCAAGCGGTGAGGATGACATCGCTCGGATCGAGGAAGCCGAGCATCCTGCCGATGAAGGCGATGTCCTCGGCAGCGCCGGCTCCGACACCGTCCGCATCGTAGGACAGGATGCCGGTCGCCTTGTTGTAGATCAGTTGCGCGACGCCGCCGAGGGCCTTGCCGGTTTGCGACAGGGCGTCGAGATCGAGAAGCCCGTCACGGTCCTTGTCCAGTCCTGCGAAGGTCGCCTGCGACAACTCGATCCTGTCATCGTCGTTGAAGTTCCAGATCGAGTCCCGGTTCGCGGCGCCCTTTTCGGCGAAGGAGAACGTATCGGCGCCGCCTTTCCCATAGAGGCTGTCGTTACCGCCGCCGCCCGCGATGGTGTTGCGGCCGCTGGACCCGGTGATCAGGTTGGCCGCGTCGTTCCCCGTTCCTTCCGTTCCATCGGCCCCAAGGCGCAGATTTTCGACCCCGTACTGATCGCGCAGGTCCACGGACACCCAGGCCCAGATCGTATCGCTTCCATCCGCCGGAACCGTCGCGATCGAGCCATCGAACAGAGCCACCCGATCGCCTGCATCGTCGAAGACGTATTGGTCGCTTCCCCTGGTCTTATAGAACAGGTCGGCGCCCGAACCGCCGTCAAGATGGTCGTTGCCGCGGTTCCCGATCAGGACGTCGGCCGCCGACGTTCCAAGGATCTCGATGCGCTCGATGTCGTCGCGAAGGAAGAACTGGCCGGCGCTGATGCCGTCGGCATGCAGCAGCGTGATGATGGTCGTGAAGCCGCCGCCGTTAATGTCCGTGAAATCGATCCCGGCGCTGCCGAGTTTCGACAGGTCCAGCTTCACGCTGTCCGATCCGCTTCCCCCGGAGACGTTGATGTCGACTTGGCCGAGATAGTCCCTGGCCGGCGCGAAGACGAGACTGTCGTTGCCCTCGTTGCCCTGAATGTCACTCGACGTCTCGAAAAGTCCGGGGACATCGACATTGGAGACCCGGATGCGGAACGCGTCGTCCCCGCCATAGCCGTAGTAGCCGTCGGATATCTCGAAGACGTCGCCGTCGGCGTTCGTCTCGAGCGTCAGAGGCCGCGTGTAAAATACGTCGGGACCGTTCGTACCGCTGAAATCCATGACCTAGGCTCCATCGTGCAGGGGGGGGCATGCCGGGCGGAGGATCGCAGCGTGGTCGCGAACCTGGCTGCGATGCCACACATCGCGAGTTGCAAGCCAGACCGTCGGAGTTGTGCGACCGGTGGGGCCAGCGATCCGCGAAACTCGGCGTTTCGGGAGATGCCGTGCGTGCCGGCATGCGCTTCTGGCCAAGCCCCGGCGCTTCCGGCACTGCCTTCGACGCGATAGCGGAAACCGGAGGTTTCGAAGGCAACGCCGACAAGACAAAAGGCGAGAATTTCCAGGGTTCCTCGATCGCGCGCGTCAAAATCACTCCAAACGCATCCCTCCAGCTTCAGAGCTCTACGCCATGGGACAGGAGGGTGTCGGCAAAGTTCCAGTGCAGAAACCCCCGTTGGGCCGCGAGACCCAAAGCGCTTCTGCGTGACGCCGGATTCACCTCAGTTCGAGGGTCGGCTCCTGCCCCATCGTCTGCAACGTCCATGCGCTTGGGGCGCCTTGGAGGCAGCCGACGAACGTGGATGCGGCGGGCGCGAAGAGTATGCCGACGGGACCTGGAGGAGGCCTGCGGAGGCCTGTCGGTCACGGCCTAAACTCGCCTGACATTTCATCCGCTGAGCTCCGAAGCGCGCAGCGGAAAAGTTTTTCAGGTTATGCCTTGAAATCCTGCAGGTTGTGTCCGGACGTTAGGGGTCTTTCAAGGGTCCTATAGAATTTTAGCACGGCTATCACCTCTTCGTTAGGTCTGCCTCATGCTGAACAATATGCGGATCTCCACCAAGATCGCTCTCATCGCGGTTCTCATCAGCCTCTCCGGCATCGCCTCGGCGATCTATGCGATCTCGTTCATCCGCGCGTCGGACGAGGGCTATTCGGAGATGATCGAGCGCCTCGACAAATCGGCGATCTACCTCGCGCGTCTCAACCGCACTGCCAACGCTGTCGGCTACGCCGCCTATCGTGCGATCGCCTACGACGGTGCTTCGGCGGAGGCGCAGTCCGCCGCGGCGCTGGCGAAGGACCAGTTCGATGCGATGAAGTCCTACTACGGCGAGGTCGCGTCGCGGCTGACGGACGAGGCCGATGCGCTCAAGGCTCTCGGCGCGAAGATGGATTTCATTGCCGAACGCACCAACGCGGCCATCGCGGCCGGTCTGCGGAACGACAACGACGCGGCGCTCGCCAGCATGCGGACGGTCGATCCCGCCGTCGTCGAACTCAGCAAGCAGACGTCGGCCCTCAACGAAAAGATCATCGCCCGCGTCACCGCCACGACGAACACGCTGTCGGATCAGGCGGCGGCGACGTCCTGGACGCTGTTGGCCGGCGCTGTAGCCAGTGCGGTTCTCGGGCTGGTGCTGGCGCTCTGGTTCTCCCGGAAAGCCATCACCGCTCCGATCGACGCGCTTCGCTCGCGCATGGTGGATCTCGCCGGCGGGCGGCTCGATGTCGAGGTGACGGGGCAGGATCGCCGCGACGAGATCGGCGGGATGGCGCGCACCGTGCAGGTGTTCAAGGACGCGGCGGTGCAGAACAAGCGCCTTGAAGCCGAGGCCGAAGCGGCCCGCACGGCCGAGCTGGCCCGGCTGGAACGCGAGGCGGCTGCCGAACGGATCAAGGCTCAGGAACTCGCCTCCTTCGTCGCCAGCATCGAGTCCGGCTTCACGCGTCTTGCGGATGGCGACCTCACCGCGCGCATGAACGAGGCGGTCGCCCCCGAATACGTCGCGACACGCGACCAGTTCAACACATCGGTCGGGAAGCTCGAGCACACGATCGGCGCCGTCGTCGGCTCGATCGGCTCGATCCGCACAGGGCTGACGGAGATCAACGTCGCCTCCAACGACCTGGCCCAGCGCACCGAGCAGCAGGCGGCGAGCCTGGAAGAAACCGTCGCGGCGCTCGGTGAGGTGACGCGTGCGGTGAACGAGACAGCCCAGAACGCCAGCCAGGCGCAGACCAGCGCGCAGAGCGCCCAGCGCAACGCGGAAAAGGGTGGCGAAATCGTCGGTCGTGCCATCGGCGCCATGCAGATGATCGAGCAGTCGTCCCAGAAGATCGGCAACATCATCTCGGTGATCGACGAGATCGCCTTCCAGACGAACCTCCTGGCGCTCAACGCGGGCGTCGAGGCCGCGCGTGCCGGCGAGGCGGGGCGGGGCTTTGCGGTGGTCGCGCAGGAGGTGCGCGGGCTCGCGCAGCGCTCGGCGGAGGCGGCCAAGGAGATCAAGGACCTCATTCAGGCGTCGGGCGAGCAGGTGGCCTCGGGTGTCGAGCTCGTCTCGGCCTCGGGCAAGAGCCTTGCCGAGATCATCTCCGAAGTCGGCGACGTCAGCCGCGTCGTCTCGGAGATCGCGCGCCGGGCGCAGGAGCAGGCGGTGTCCTTGCGCGAGGTGTCGACGGCGGCCGACCAGATGGACAAGGTCACGCAGCAGAACGCGGCGATGGTCGAGCAGGCGACGGCGGCGGCGCAGACGCTCGCCAACGAGACCGACGAGCTTGCGCGCCTGATTGCCGAGTTCAGGACGGCGGCGACCGCCAACCATGCCCGCCAGAGCGAGCGCGCCGCCCAGCGGACCGCGAACGTCGCCAAGCGCGCCGCGCCTCGCCCGGTGGTGCAGATGAAGCCGGTCGCGCAAGGTAACGCTGCCTTGACCGCTTTGGAGGACAATTGGGAAGAGTTCTGAGCGGCGTCCTTCCGTGGGAGGACCGGCGGCGGTGCCCGCCGGTCCAGAAGGCAGGCATGTGTCTTCGGTCCGCGACCGATGGGGTGGGGCAGGGAGTGAAATGGTGAAGGATCGTCGCTTCAGGAGCGTCACCCTGGCCCGGGTCGAGCGGGTGGAGCCGCACGAGGACGGGACGATCGCCGTGTTCGGCATGACGGGGTCGGGCGATGCTGTCGCCCTGACCGTTCAACCCGCTGCGATCCGCGACCTCCTGATCGGTCTTCAGTCGGCGGCGCTGCCGGTCGACTGACATACCGAGCCGAGGGTTCGCTCGGCCTTCCTCGATGATCGAGTCATCACGATGGTGAACTGTCGCCCGGGACGCCAGATCTGGCGCCCCGGGTGAACGCGTCAGCCGGCACCCATTTATTCGTCAGTCGCGCTGGTCCGCTTCGACGAGGCTGCTCGCGTCGGTACGAGTTCGGACCGACAAGACCTGACATGCCAGCCTGCGTCCCCGGATAGGCCGATGGACGGAAACTCGAAGCCTCGTCGGTTTCCATGACGCCGTCCGCCGGTGCGGCGGGCGAAGCTGGATCCGTTTCCGCCGGGCGTTCATGGCCCGAGCTTCGATCCCGCCGACGAAGGCCCCAATGGTCCTTGCGACAAGCGTCTATGCCGCCCGCGAGTTTCGAAGCTGCGATCCCTCGGCCGCCACCGTCTCGCATCGCACCGCCTGCCCCGAACGCAAAACGCCCTGCCGGGGGAGGACCGGCAGGGCGTCATGGGTAAAGCCAGCGTGGGAGGAACGCGGGCTTCGATCCGCTTCGGCCGTTGGGAGGAGAGTGGCCGACGCGAAACCTTCAAAAACCGTTAGCGGCTGGCCTGACGGGCCACGGCCGGGATGTCGGAGCGCGAGATGCCGAGGTCGGCGAGCTCGCGGTTGGACAGCCTATTCAACTCGTTGGCGGTTTCGCGAGCCTTGCGGAAGGAGCGGAGGGCATTGGCGAAGCGCATGGGATGGTCCCTTTCTGTGCGGCCTCTCGTCGATGGTGGCCGCGTCTCTCGTTTCTTTCGACACCCGAAACATAGTCGCGCGGCACTGCGGAAAGGAGCGCAAAGTCCGCAGAACAGCCATGCAGGCGCTCGCTATCTCGCCGGTGCAAGGCAGCCTTGCGCCCGGCGCGGGGTTTGGCCGCAGATGCAACCCTTGTTTGCTTCAAAGGCTTCTACTTCGCATCTCGTGAGGCGGCGACGGGCCGCCTCCGGCAATCGAAAAGCACCGCATCGACATGGCACGCTTCACGGACAAGGTCGTCATCATCACAGGCGCCGCATCGGGCATCGGGGAGGGCGCCGCCCGGCGCTTCGCGGCGGAAGGGGCGACGCTCGTCCTCAACGACCGCGACGCGGAGGGGCTGTCGAAAGTCGCAGCGAGCCTTTCGAACGCGCGCGTCGAGACGCTGGCCGGCGACGTGTCGCAGATGGCCGACTGCGAAGCGCTGGTGGCGCACGCGACCAAGGCTTTCGGCCGCATCGACGTCCTCGTCAACAACGCCGGCGTCGACCATCTCGGCAAGCTCGACGAGGGCGACTTCTCCGCCTTCACGACGGTGATCGAGAGCGATCTCTACGGCGTCGTCCAGATGAGCCGCGCGGCGATCGCCGCCTTGCGCGCCTCGCGCGGGGCGATCGTCAACGTCTCATCGGTCTCGGGCCTCGGTGGCGACTGGAACCACAGCTTCTACTGCGCGGCCAAGGGCGCAGTGACGAACTTCACCCGCGCGCTCAGCCTGGACGAGGCGAAGAACGGCGTGCGCGTCAATGCGGTCAACCCGTCGCTCACCTATACCGGCCTCACCGCCGGCATGCAGGACCAGCCCGACCTCATCGCCGAGTTCGAGGCGCGGATCCCGATGGGCCGCGGCGCGCAGCCGGACGACATTACCGGGGCCATCGCCTTCCTCGCCAGCGAGGACGCCCACTACATCACGGGCGTCAACCTGCCGGTGGACGGCGGCCTGTCGGCCTCGAACGGCCAGCCGCCGCTGCGCTGAGCTTGCGACCGCTCCGATTGTGGATCGCCGGGTAAGGGCCGGTCAGGGATAACGCTCCATTAAGTCGGGCGTCCTAGCGTCCCCCGCGAAAGGGGGACGCCCATGCGTTTCATAGCGATCCCGAGCCTTCTGGCCGTCTTGGCGCTCGCCGGCTGCGCCTCGGCCCCGAAGAGCACCGGCAACGCCTGCGCCATCTTCAGCCAGCGCGACGGGCTCCTGTCGGACTGGCGGGCCGATGCCCGGCGCGCATCCGCCGAGTTCGGCGTTCCGGTCCACGTGCTGATGGCGACGATCCAGGCGGAATCCAACTTCGAGGCGCGCGCCCGACCGCCGCGCCGCTGGATCCTCGGCTTCATACCGGGCAAGCGTATCTCGACCGCCTACGGCTATGCGCAGGTGCTCGATGGCACCTGGGACGACTACCAGCGCCGCACCGGGCGCCATGCCGACCGGCGCAACGACTTTGCCGACGCGGTGCGCTTCATCGGCTGGTACCATGCCGACAGCGCGCGCCGGCTCGGCATCGACAAGAGCGACGCCTACCGCCTCTACCTCGCCTACCATTCCGGACATGCGGGCTACGAGCGCGGCGTCTGGCGCAGCCGCCCGGAGGCGCTGCGCGGCGCCAAGCGGGCGCAGGACATGGCCCGCCGCTACGCCGCCCAGCTCGCGCGCTGCTGACGCGTCCGTTCCGGCAATCGGCTGGGGAGCCGGTGCTTGGCGGCCATAGCTTCGACCTATGGCGGCCAGCCGCGATCCGTCTTTGCCAAACCAGGCGTCGGGCCCGACATAAGGGGGCGACCTCTCTGTTGGAGCGCCCATGGACACCCTGTCGACCCCCGACGCGCACGGCGACATCCGCGAGGCCGTGCGCGCGCTCTGCGCCGGGTTCCCGCCCGAGTACCATCGCGAGGTGGACGAGGCGCGCGCCTATCCGGAAGCCTTCGTCGAGGCGCTGACGAAGGCCGGCTGGTTGGCCGCGCTGATCCCGGAGGAGTATGGAGGCTCCGGCCTCGGGCTGACGGAAGCCTCCGTC
Source organism: Aureimonas phyllosphaerae (assembly GCF_047943035.1). Taxonomy (NCBI): domain Bacteria; kingdom Pseudomonadati; phylum Pseudomonadota; class Alphaproteobacteria; order Hyphomicrobiales; family Aurantimonadaceae; genus Aureimonas; species Aureimonas phyllosphaerae. Next base: position 1,715,445 of record NZ_CP181348.1, read on the forward strand.
ATCATGGAGGAGATCAACCGATCGGGCGGCAATTCGGGCGCCTGCCACGGCCAGATGTACAACATGACGACGCTGGTGCGGCACGGGTCGGACTGGCAGCGCCGCACCTTCCTGCCGAAGATCGCGAGCGGCGAGCTGCGGCTCCAGTCGATGGGCGTCACCGAGCCGACCGCCGGAACCGACACGACGAAGATCAAGACGACCGCCGTTCGCCGGGGCGATCGCTGGGTGATCAACGGCCAGAAGGTCTGGATCAGCCGCGTGCAGCATTCCGACCTCATGATCCTCCTCGCGCGCACCACGCCGATGGATCAGGTCGCGAAGAAGTCGGACGGCCTGTCGATCTTTCTCGTCGATCTGCGCGAGGCGATGGGGCGAGGGCTCGCCGTCCAGCCGATCCGCAACATGGTCAACCACGAGACCAACGAGCTCTTCTTCGACGATCTCGAGATCCCCGCCGAGAACCTTATCGGCGAGGAGGGCCAGGGCTTCCGCTACATCCTGACCGGGCTCAATGCCGAGCGCGCGCTGATCGCCGCCGAGTGCATCGGCGACGGCTACTGGTTCGTCGACAAGGTCACGGCCTATGCCAGGGAGCGCGTCGTCTTCGGCCGCCCGATCGGGCAGAATCAGGGTGTCCAGTTCCCGATCGCCGAAAGCTTCATCGAGCTGAAGGCGGCCGACCTCATGCGCTTCGAGGCGTGCCGGCTGTACGACGCCGGCCGGCCGTGCGGGGCCGAGGCCAACATGGCGAAGTACCTCGCGGCCAAGGCGAGCTGGGAGGCGGCCAATGCGTGCATCCAGTTCCATGGCGGCTTCGGCTTCGCGGCGGAATACGATGTCGAGCGCAAGTTCCGCGAGACGCGGCTCTATCAGGTCGCCCCGATCTCGACCAACCTCATCCTGTCCTATGTCGCCGAGCACATGCTCGGCCTGCCGCGGTCGTTCTGATGCCCGAAAACCTCGATCATCTGCGGGACTGGACCGGGCGGGAGGAGCGGCGCGAGGACTGGCTGACGCCCGATCTCGCGGCGAAGTTCCACGCGACGCTGGCGCTGCCGGGTGCACCCCCTGCCGAGGGAGAGCCCGCCCCGCCGATGATCCATCTGTGCCTCGCGCAGCCGGCCCTTCCGTCCGATGCTCTGGGTCGCGACGGACACCCGCAGCTCGGAACCTTCCTGCCGCCGGTGCCGCTGCCGCGCCGGATGTGGGCCGGGGGAGACCTGCGCTTCCATGCGCCGCTGCTGGTCGGCGAGCGCGTGACGCGCGTCTCGCGCATCGCCGGCGTCACCCCGAAGATCGGCCGCACCGGGCCGCTCTGCTTCATCGACGTCGAGCACGAGATCCGGGTCGGGGACGACAGCCGCGTCGCCGAGACGCAGACGCTCGTCTATCGCGGCGACGACGCCCCCGCGCCGCCGGCCGCCGAACCGGCGCCGGAGGGCGAGACGGTCCGCGACGTCGAGACCACGCCGACGCTCCTCTTCCGCTACTCCGCGCTCACCTTCAACGGGCACCGCATCCATTACGATCGGCGCTACGCCCGCGAGGTCGAGCACTATCCGGGTCTCGTGGTTCACGGTCCGATGCAGGCGACGCTTCTCTGCCTCCTCGCCGCCGAGATCGCCGGCCAGACGCCCCGGCGCTTCCGCTTCCGCAGCCTGTCGACGATCTTCGACGGCGACGGGCTGCGCCTTTATGCGCGGCGCACGGCAGCCGGTGTTTCGCTCTGGACCTCGCGCCCCGGCGGGCCGCTCGCGATGTCGGCTGAGGCCGAGTTCGCCTGACGGACCTTTGAGAGGTCCGGAAACCGGACCACTCGCCAGACCCCTATCGATCGGCCTATGCTCGCGCGGCAATGTGTCGGCCGATTCGCATCGCTGACACCATGCTTCTCAAGGGGAGGGAGGCCTCAAGGGATGACCACGCAACCGATCCGCGCCGGCGTCGTCGGCCTCGGCTCCATGGGGCTCGGCATCGCCGCGTCGCTCGTGCGCGCCGGTATCGAGACCTGGGGCTTCGATCCCAATCCCGCCGCGGGCGCGGCCTTCGCCGACAAGGGCGGCCATGTCGCCGCGTCCCCAGCCGAGGTCGGCGCGAAGGCGGACGTCCTCTTCTGCGTCGTCGTCAACGCGGCGCAGGCGGAGGCCGCACTTCTCGGAGACGCCGGCGCGGTGGGCGCCATGGCGCCCGGCTCGGTCGTCGTCCAGTGTGCGACCTGTGCTCCCGACGCCGTGCGTGCGCTGGCCCGGCCGATCCTCGACGCCGGGCTCCTCTTCATCGACGGACCGATCTCGGGCGGCGCCGCCAAGGCCGCGACGGGCGAGATCACGGTCATGGCGTCCGGCGACCCGGCCGCCTTCGCAAAGGCCCGGCCCGCCTTCGACGCCGTGGCGGCCCGGGTGTTCGATCTCGGCCTCGAGATCGGCGCGGGCTCCCAGGTCAAGCTCGTGAATCAGCTTCTGGCGGGCGTCCACATCGCGGCCGCTGCCGAGGCGATGGCCTACGGCATCTCGGGGGGCTGCGACCCGAAGGCGCTGTTCGAGGTGATCACGGCCAGCGCCGGCAATTCCTGGATGTTCGAGAACCGGGTGCCCCACATCCTCGACGACGACTATGTTCCGCGCTCGGCGGTCGACATCTTCGTCAAGGACCTCGGGCTCGTCCACGGCAGCGCCCACGCGCGCAAGTTCCCGCTGCCCCTGACGGCGCAGGCGCTGCAGATGTTCACGCAGGCCTCCGCCATGGGCCTCGGGCGCGAGGACGACGCGGCCGTGGTGAAGATCTTCCCCGGCGTCGCGCTGCCGTCGCGCGACGGCAAGGACGAGGCCTGAATGGCGTCCCCGCTTCTCGGCTGCATCGCCGACGACTTTACCGGCGCGACCGACCTCGCCAGCCAGCTCGTCTCCGCCGGCATGCGCGTCGTGCAGACGATCGGCGTACCGGACGCGCCGCTCGACACCGTATGCGACGCCGTGGTCGTCTCGCTGAAGTCGCGCACGAACGCGCCGACGCAGGCCGTCCAGCAGTCGCTGGAGGCGCTGGCTTGGCTGCGCGGGGAGGGCGCCCGGCGCTTCTTCTTCAAGTACTGCTCGACCTTCGATTCGACGCCGGCGGGCAATATCGGGCCGGTGACCGACGCGCTCCTCGACGCGCTCGGGCAGGACTTCACGCTCGCCGTGCCCTCGCTGCCGGCCAACCGCCGCACCGTCTACAACGGCTATCTCTTCGCAGGCGACGTGCTCCTCAACGAAAGCGGCATGCAGGACCACCCGCTCACCCCGATGCGCGACGCCTTCCTGCCACGCGTCCTCGCCCCGCAGACGCGGCACAAGGTCGGCCTCGTCAGCCATCATGCGCTGGCCGGGGGCGCGGCGGGCGTGCGTGCGCGGATCGCGGAACTGCGCCGCGAGGGCGTCGGCATCGCCGTCTGCGACACGCTGGACCACGACGATCTCGTCTCGATCGCCGAGGGCTCGAGCGACCTTCCGCTGGTCACCGGCGGCTCCGGCCTCGGCCTCACGATCCCGGCGACCTTTCCGGGCTTTTTGCCAAGGGGCGACGCCGCCCGGCTCGATCCCGTCGGCGGCCGGGCGCTGGTCGTCTCCGGCAGCTGCTCGCGCGCGACGCTGGCGCAGGTCGAGCACGCCAAGGCGCACATGCCTGCGATCGCGGTCGACGTCGACGCGCTGTTTTCGGACGCGCAAGGCCACATCGAGGCGCTGGTGGCGTTCGCGGCCGACCGGCAGGGCGATGGGCCGGTGCTGATCCACGCCAGCATTCCGCCTGAGCGCCTGCGCGCGGTGCAGGAACGGTACGGCGTGGCGCAGTCGGGCGAGCGCGTGGAGCATGCGCTCGCAACCGTTGCCCGCCGGCTGGTCGAGGTGGGCGGCGTGCGCCGGATCCTCGTGGCCGGCGGCGAGACGTCCGGCGCGGTGGTGAGCGCGCTCGGCGTGACGAACCTTCGCATCGGTCCGACGATCGATCCCGGCGTACCCTGGACGCAGAGCGTCGGCACCGCCGAACCGCTCGCGCTGGCGTTGAAGTCCGGCAATTTCGGCGGGCCCGACATCATGACGCGCGCCTTCGAGCGCCTCGCATGACGATGTCGCCCGCCGAAACCTCGCTGCGCGAGGAGATGGCGCGGATCGGTGCGGAGTTCCGCGCACTCGGCCTTGCACCCGGCACATCCGGCAATCTCAGCGCGCGCCTCGACGACGGCTGGCTGATGACGCCGACCAACGTCGCGCTCGGCGACCTCGTGCCGGAGCGCATCTCCAAGCTCGACTGGGACGGCAACCATCTGGCCGGCGACAAGCCGACCAAGGAAGCCGTCCTCCACCGCGCGTTCTACGAGAACCGGCCGGGCACCGGCGCCGTGGTTCATCTCCATGCGCCCCACGCCGTCGCCCTGTCCTGCCTCGACGGGCTGGACGCGGAGAGCTGCATTCCGCCGATCACCCCCTACTTCGTGATGCGCGTCGGGCGGCTGCCGCTCCTGCCTTACTTTCGGCCGGGAGATCCGGCGATGGGCGAGGCGGTGGCGCGGATGGCGGATACGCGCTCCAGCGTGCTTCTCGCCAATCACGGTCCGGTCGTGTCCGGCCCGACGCTGGCCACTGCCAAGGCCGCGATGGAGGAACTCGAGGAGACCGCGCGCCTCGCGCTTCTCCTCCACGGACGGCCGGTGCGCGTTCTCGGCGAGGACGAGATCCAGCCGCTGCGCGAGACGTTCGGCGCCATCTGGTAGCGATCGGAGGACACCACCCATGCCGCGCTTTGCCGCCAACCTCACTATGATGTTCAACGAGGTGCCGTTCCTCGACCGCTTCGCCGAGGCCGCGCGCGCAGGCTTTGCCGGTGTCGAGTTCCTGTTTCCCTACGAATGGGAGGCGCAGGCGATCGCCGAGCGGCTGCGCGCGAACGCACTGACGCAGGCCCTCTTCAACATGCCGCCGGGCGACTGGGCGGCCGGCGAGCGCGGCATCGCCTGCCTGCCAGGCCGCGAGGCGGAATTCACGGAGGGCGTCCAGACGGCGGTGCGCTATGCACGGGCGCTCGGCTGCGAGCGGATCCATGCCATGGCGGGCCTCCTGCCGGCGGGCACGGAGCGCAAGCGGTCGCTCGACCTCTACCGCCGCAACATCGCAGCCGCCGCGCGGCGCCTCGCCGACGACGGCCTGACGCTCGTGATCGAGCCGATCAACACGCGCGACATGCCGGGCTATCTCCTCAACCACCAGCGCGAGGCGCATGCGCTCGTCGCCGAGATCGGCGCGGCCAATCTCAAGGTCCAGATGGACTTTTACCATGCGCAGATCATGGACGGGGACCTCTGGCGCCTGTTCGAGGCGCACCGCGAAACCGTCGGCCACATCCAGATCGCCTCCGTGCCGGAGCGCCACGAGCCGGACGAAGGCGAGGTGAACTACCCCTGGCTTTTCGAAAAGCTCGACGAAGCCGGCTACGAAGGCTGGGTCGGCTGCGAATACCGGCCGCGCGGCGACACGCGGGCCGGGCTCGGCTGGTTCGCGCCGCAGCGCTGACCGGTCAGATCGTGCGTCCGCCGTCGACCTCGAGGATGACGCCCGTCACGAACCGGGCTTCGTCGGAGGCGAGGTAGAGGCAGGCGCCGGCGACGTCGTCCGGCTCCGACAGGCGGCCGAGCGGGATCGTGGCGATGAACTTCGCGCGGTTCTCCGGCGTGTCGGGCAGGCCCATGAAGCTTTCGAGCAGCGCCGTCGCGCCCATCACCGGGGCGACCGCGTTGACGCGGATGCCGCGCGGCGCGAGTTCCACGGCGAGCGAGCGGCTCAGCATGTTCACCGCGCCCTTGGAGCCGTTGTACCAGGTGAGGCCCGGCCGCGGGCGCAGGCCCGCCGTCGATCCGATGTTCAGGATGACGCCCGCCCCTTGGGCGGTGAAGACCGGCAGGCTCGCCTGGACCGAGTGGTAGATCGACTTGACGTTGATGGCGTAGACCCGGTCGAACTCGTCCTCCGTGACCTCCTCCAGCGGCTTGTTGCGATGGGTCCAGCCGGCATTGTTGACGAGGATGTCGAGCCGGCCGCCGTGCCGCGCGGCCTCGGCGACGGCACGATCAAAATCCTCGCGACGCGTCACGTCGCCCCTGAGGCTCGCCGCCGCCGCGCCGATCTGACCTGCGACGCGCCGTCCGCCGTCCTCGTCGAGGTCCATGATCACGACGCGGGCGCCCTCGCGTGCGAAGGCCTTGGCGATCGCCGCGCCGAACCCCGACGCCGCGCCCGTCACCAACGCCGATTTGCCATCCAGCCGTCCCGTCATGTCGTGCGATCCTCCCAAATCCTTGCGGAGCATATGGCGGAACGCCGCGCCGCGGCGAGCCCGCTCAGGCCGCGTCCTCCACACGGCCGGCGGGGGCGAATTCGGCGCGCAGCGCCTCGGTCTGCTGCCCGAGCGCCGGAACGGCACGGAATGCCGGGTCCTGTCCGTCAAAGCGGGCGCCGGGCGCGAGATAGGCGACCGGGCCGGCCGGCGTCTCCACCGTCACGAAGCGGTTCTGCGGGTGGTCGGCGAGGTCCTGCATCGAGCTGACGCGGCCATAGGCGATGCGCGCCTTTTCCAGCCGCTCGATCATCTCCGGCCGGTCCGCCATGGCAAAAGCACCGGTGACGATCGCATCGAGCTTCTCGCGGTTGGCCACGCGACGGGAGTTGTCGGAAAAGAGCGGATCGCCCGCCAAATCCGGCGCCAGGAGGACGTCGCGGCAGAGATTGGCCCATTCCCGCTCGTTCTGGATCGAGAACAGGACGGAGGCCCCGTCGCGGCAGGCATAGGCACCGTAGGGCGCGATAGTCGGGTGATTGAGCCCCGAGCGCGCCGGCTCCTTGCCGCCATAGACGTATTGCAGGTACGGCACGTTCATCCAGTCGGCGAGCGCGTGGAAGAGCGACACGTCGATGTGCCGTCCCTCGCCGGTCTTCGCCCGGCCGATCAGCGCCTGCAGCACCGCCTGGAAGGCCGTCATGCCGGCGGCGATGTCGCACACCGATACGCCGACGCGCGCCATGCCGTGCTCGTTGCCGGTGATGTTCGACAGGCCGCTCTCCGCCTGCACGAGGAGATCGTAGGCCTTAAGGTCGCGATACGGGCCCTCGTCGCCATAGCCCGAGATCGAGCAGGTGATGAGGCGCAGGTTGCGGCGGCGGAGTTCGGCGGGCGGAAATCCCAGCTTGTCGATCGCGCCGGGCGCGAGGTTCTGGACGAAGACGTCGGCCGCATCGATCATGCGAGCGAGCACTGCCTTGTCGGCCTCCGACTTCAGGTCGAGGCAGACCGACTCCTTGCCCCGGTTGAGCCAGACAAAATAGGCGCTCTCGCCCTTCACCAGGTGGTCGTAGCCGCGGGCAAAGTCGCCCTCCGGCCGCTCGATCTTGATGACGCGCGCGCCCGCGTCCGCCAGCCGGCTCGACACGTAGGGAGCGGCCACCGCCTGCTCGACGGAGACGACGACTAGACCCTCGAGATCGGTGTTCATCGGTCCTGACCCTCGCTTCTCGGACGCTGCCAGTTAAGGACGGCACGAGCGCGCCTCGCCAATAGCAATGCGCGAGACGCTCCATAACCCGTCGATATGGGCGCCGAGGCCGCATAGGGGCCCCCTATGACCGCCAGCGCGAAAGCCTATTTCCCGTGAGGCGGCCACAGATCCGACAACCCTCGGGTCCGTGGTTCCGACGAGACAGGAAAGATCCCATGCCGTCCACGATCAGCGATGCCGCGCTGTTCCTCTTCGTGCCGGGCGACCGCCCGGAGCGCTTCGCGAAGGCCTTTTCGGCCGGCGCCGACGCGGTGATCCTCGATCTCGAGGATGCCGTCGCGCCGGACGCCAAGGCGCGCGCCCGCGCGGCGATCGAGGCTGTCGCGTCCGAGATCGCGAGCGCGCCATGCGCCGTTCTCCTGCGCATCAACGCGGTCGCCGATCCCGCGCACGCGGCGGACCTCGCCCTTGCCGCGAGGATCGAGGTGGCGGGCGTCATGCTGGCGAAGGCCGAGCGCGCGGCCGATGTCGAGCGCGTCGCCGAGGCGTCGGGCCGGCCCGTGGTGGCGTTGGTCGAGAGCGCGCTCGGGCTCGGCGAGATCCGGCAGATCGCGGGCGCTGCCGCGCGCCTCGCCTTCGGAACCTTCGACTATGCCGCCGATCTCGGTTGCCGCCCGACGCGCGAGGCGCTGGCCTCCGCGCGCCACGAGTTCGTGCTGGCCAGCCGTCTCAAGGCTCGCCCGGCCCCGATCGACGGGGTGACGGCGGCGACGCGCGACGAGGCCCTGATCGAGGCCGACGCGGCCTATGCCGCCGAGCTCGGCTTTTCCGCCAAGCTCCTGATCCATCCCGCTCAGCTTCCGCCGGCTGCGCGCGGGTTCGCCCCGGGCGCAGAGGCCGTCGCCTGGGCCGGGCGAGTTCTCGACGCCGGTCGGGGCGGGGGCGCCGTGTCGCTCGACGGCGAGATGGTGGACGCGCCGGTGATCCTGCGCGCGCAGGCGATTTTGGCGGCCGCCGCGCGGGCGAGCCGGGGAGGACGATGATGAGTTCCCAAGGCGCCCCGATCCGGGAGGCGGATCTCGTCTCCTCCGTCGCCGACGCGCTGCAGTACATCGCGGTGTTCCATCCGCCGAGCTTCGTCCGAAGCCTCGCCGCCGCCTACGAGCGCGAGGAGAGCCCGGCGGCGCGCGATGCGATCCGCCAGATCCTGATGAACTCGCGCATGGCGGCCTTCGGCCGGCGCCCGATCTGCCAGGATACGGGCACGGTGAACGTCTTCGTCAAGCTCGGCATCGGCGCGCGTATCGAGACGACGCACCCGCTCACTGACCTCATCAACGAGGGCGTCGCACGCGCCTACACCGACCCCGACAACCCGCTCCGCGCCTCGATCGTCCGCGATCCGCTGTTCGGCCGGACGAACACCGGCGACAACACGCCGGCCGTCGTGCATTTCGACGTCGTGGCCGGCGATGCGCTGACGATCACGGTTGCCGCCAAGGGCGGCGGCTCGGAGAACAAGGCGAAGTTCGCCAACCTCGCGCCCGCGGCCTCCGTGTCGGACTGGGTGGTCGAGACCGTCGAGACGCTCGGCGCCGGCTGGTGCCCGCCGGGGCTGCTCGGGATCGGCGTCGGCGGCACGGCCGAAAAGGCGATGATGATGGCGAAGGAAACGCTTCTCGAGCCGATCGACATGGCCGAACTCCTCCACCGCGGCCCGTCCTCGCCGATCGAGGAGATGCGGCTCGAGATCTACGAGCGCGTCAACGCGCTCGGCATCGGGGCGCAGGGGCTCGGCGGCCTGACGACCGTCGTCGACGTGAAGATCCGCTCGCATCCCTGCCATGCGGCGTCCAAGCCCGTCGGCCTCATCCCGCAATGCGCCGCCGACCGGCATCTCACCTTCACCCTCGACGGCTCGGGGCCGGCCCGGCTCGTGCCACCGGACCTTTCGCTCTGGCCCGAGCTCGACATGGGCGAGCAAAGCGCCGGTGCGCGGCGCATCGATCTCGACCGCCTGACGCGCGAGGAGGTGGCGACCTGGCGGGCCGGCGAGACGCTGCTCCTGTCGGGGCGGATGCTCACCGGGCGCGACGCCGCCCACAAGCGCATGGCCGACATGATTCGGCGCGGCGAGCCGCTGCCGGTCGATCTGAAGGACCGCGCGATCTACTATGTCGGGCCGGTCGACCCGGTGCGCGAGGAGGTCGTCGGACCGGCGGGGCCGACCACGGCCACCCGCATGGATGGCTTCACCGACCTCGTCCTCGACGCGACCGGCCTGCTCGTGATGATCGGCAAGGCCGAGCGGGGCCCTGCCGCGATCGAGAGCATCCGTCGCCACGGCGCGGCCTATCTGATCGCCATCGGCGGCGCAGCCTATCTCGTCTCGAAGGCCGTGAAGGAGGCCCGTGTCCTCGCCTTCGCCGATCTCGGCATGGAGGCGATCCACGAGTTCGTGGTGGAGGACATGCCGGTCACCGTGGCGGTCGATGCCGAGGGCACCTCGATCCACCGCACCGGCCCCTCGCAATGGCGCCGTCCGGCGGTAACCGTCAAAGGCTCGGTGCCGGCCTGACGCGGCAGCTTCTCGCGGAGGGATGGGGGTGGTGCGGGCGGTCGGACTCGAACCGACATATCCGTGAGGACGGCGGATTTTGAGTCCGCTGCGTCTACCAATTCCGCCACGCCCGCAGCGGGCGCCGCCTTGGCCGCGCCGCGATCCTCTTGCCAGAAAAGCGTGAATGCGTCCATAGCGCCCCGGCAGGCGGGCGGCGTGACGCGGCGGCACGGGAGCGGAGTTTCCAAAGGCATGGCGGGGCAGGTCACATTCCAGGGTCACACGGGGTTCCGGCAAACCCTTTCGGCAGCGCTGCTCGCGGGCGGCATGGCGGCGACGGTCGGGGGCGCGCTCCTGTTCCAGCATGTCGGCGGCTACATGCCCTGCGCGCTCTGCCTCGAACAGCGCACGCCCTACTACATCGGCATTCCCGTGGCGCTGGCGGCCCTCGTGGCGGCAAAGTTTCGCGCGCCGGCCCTCGTGACGCGCGGCCTTCTTCTGGTCGTCGGGCTTCTGATGCTCTGGGCAACTGCCCTCGGCGTCTATCATGCCGGCGTCGAATGGGGCTTCTGGGCGGGGCCTGTGGACTGCGCGGCGGCGGGCGCGGTCGACCTGTCCGTCGATCTCCTGTCCTCGATCGACGCGGTGCGCCCGCCGTCCTGTTCGGAGGCGGCGCTGCGCATCCTCGGCGTGTCGCTCGCCGGCTGGAACGCGCTGATCGCGGCGGCCCTCGCGGCGTTGGCCCTGCGCAGCGCGCTGGCGCGGGGCGACCGCTTCGCCTGAACGAGAAAAGCCCGCCGACTTGCAGGTCGCGCGGGCTTCTATTCGGCTTCCAGTTCGGTGTCCCAGTAGAGATAGTCGAGCCAGCTTTCGTGCAGGAAGTTCGGCGGGAACTGCCGGCCGTTGTTGTGCAGGTCGTGCACCGTCGGCTGGTAGGGTGCCTGGTGCGGATGCATCCCGGCGTCGCGCGGCATGAGGCCGCCCTTCTTCAGATTGCAGGGCGAGCAGGCGGCGACGACGTTCTCCCAGGTGGTGAGGCCGCCGCGCGAGCGCGGGATCACGTGGTCGAAGGTCAGTTCGTGCGGCGAGCCGCAGTACTGGCACTGGAAGCGGTCGCGCAGGAATACGTTGAAGCGCGTGAAGGCTGGGTGCCGGGCCGGCTTCACGTAGGACTTCAGGCACACGACCGAGGGTAGCCGCATCGAGAAGGTCGGGCTGTGAACGGCCCGGTCGTACTCGGCAAGGATCGTCACGCGGTCGAGGAACACGGCCTTGATCGCGTCCTGCCACGACCACAAGGACAGCGGATAGTAGCTCAGCGGGCGATAGTCGGCGTTGAGGACAAGCGCCGGAGACAAGGAAGACGGCACTGCGATCGTCAAGGAGCTTCTCCTTCACGCAAGGCAGAGGTTTCGCAAGAACGGGAGCCGGTTTTGCGAAACCGTATGCTCATGCACGTTTCATATGCGTTACCTTTATCGTGGCCTATCGTGTCGCCTTTGTGAAGCCTTTGGCGCCGCTTGCAAAACGCCATACACAGACAGGTCGGACCCCTGCGGCGTCACGCCTCGCCCGGCGGCGCTGCGACGGGCGCAGCATCGCGCCGGAGGAGCGCGGCGTAATAGGCCCAGAACAGCCGCGCGGCGACCGAGCGGTGGGGCCGCCAAGCGGCGGCCGCCTGCGCCACCACGCGCTCGGGTGGCCGCTCCCCGAGCCCGAGGCCGCGGCCCACCGCGATTCGCAGCGCGAGGTCGCCGGCGGGGAAGATGTCGGGATGGGCGACCCCGAAGAGGAGATGGCACTCCGCCGTCCAGCGTCCGATGCCCGGCAGCGCGACGAGCGCCGCGACCGCCTCGTCGGCCGGCAGGAGCGCCACCCGGTCGAGCGCGAGGTCGCCGCGCAGAATCGCCACCGCGACCGCCCGCACCGTGCGCATCTTGGCGGTGGAAAGTCCCGCCTCGCGCAGCGTCTCGTCGGATGCGTGGGCGAGGGCACCGGCGTCGGACAGGTCGACCAGCCGCGCGAGGCGGCCGAGGATCGCGATCGCGCTGGCGCGCGAGACCTGCTGGGCGACCACGGTCGCGACGAGGCCGTCGAGACCGGGCGAACCGGGTCGAAGGGGAACGGTGCCGGCCGTGGCTGCGATCGGCCGAAGGCGCGTGTCGAGCACGAGAAGGGCTGCGAGGTCGCGCTCCACATCTCCTTGTGTCCGGATCATCGCCCGCTCCTTTTCGCCGCCCGGACCGCATGAGATAGGGGAGCATGGTCGCCGCTCCGCCCGTCTTTCGATTCGCGCCGAGCCCGAACGGGCTCCTGCATCTCGGGCACGCCGCGTCGGCACTCATGAATGCCGATCTTGCCGCTGCGAGCGGGGGGCGCCTCCTCCTGCGTCTCGAGGACATCGACCCTGTCCGCTGCACGCCGGAGCTGGAAGCCATGCTTTTGGAGGACGTCGCCTGGCTCGGCGTTCCCTTCGAGACGCCGGTGCGTCGGCAGAGCGAGCATTTCGACGACTACCGCGCGGCGCTCGACGTCCTCGTCGCCGAAGGCCTCGCCTATCCCGCCTTCATGACGCGAGGCGAGATCCGCCGCTTCGCAGCCGACTTCGAGGCGCGCGAGGGGCGTCCGTGGCCGCTCGATCCCGATGGCGCGCCGCTCTACCCAGCCCTCGACCGATCGCTCGGCGGCCGGGGGCGTAAGCTGAAAATCGCGTCCGGCGCGCCTTTCGCCTGGCGTCTCGACATGACGGCCGCGCTGCGGCGGCTCGGGCGACCGCTCGGCTTCCTGGAGACCCGCGGCGGCGAGGCGATCGAGATCGCGGCCGAGCCGGCGCTCTGGGGCGACGTGGTGCTGGCGCGCCGCGAGACGCCGACGAGCTACCATCTGTCGGTGGTGGTGGACGATGCCCTCCAGGGCATCACGGATGTCGTGCGCGGACGCGACCTTCTGGCCTCGACCTCGGTGCACCGGGTGCTTCAGGCGCTTCTCGCGCTGCCCGTGCCGGTCTATCGCCATCACGACCTCGTCCTCGGGCCGGACGGGCGCAAGCTCTCGAAGAGCCGGGGCGACGTGGCGCTTCGCACGCTGCGCGAGGCCGGGCTTTCGCCCGCCGACATCCGCCACATGGTGGGGCTCACCGCACCAGAGCCAGCCACCCCGTCAGCGTCAGGGCCGACAGGAGCGTCGACAGCACGATGACGCCGGCCGCCAGCCGCTCGCCGGTGCGGAAAAAGGTCGCGAAGAGATAGGCGTTGACGCCGACGGGGCAGGCGGCGGCCGCCACCGCGACGGCCAGCCACAGCGGCGGCAGGATGGCGACGCCGACGGCGAAGACGATCCCCGGCTGCACGAGAAGCGCCAGCGCAGCGAGGGCGAGCGGCGCCGCGCGGTCGGAACCGATGGGAAAGCGCACCATCGACATGCCGAGCGCGAAGAGCGCCGTCGGCCCCGCGGTTCCCGCCACCAGCCGGACCACCTCGCCGTGCGGCCCGTCGAGCGGCAGGCCGGTCCAGCGCCAGAGCGCGCCGAGTGCCAGACCTACCACCAGCGCGTTGCGCGACAGGTTGCGCGCGACCTGCCCGACGACGCGGCGCGGCGAGAACGAGGCCGTCTCGCCCCGGTCGCGCGCGTCGCCGAGCCCGGCCCGCTCCAGAAGCAGCGTCGAGACCAGCATCATGGTCGGCAGGTGGATCGCGAGCAGCAGGGCGAGGACGTCGAGCCCTTCGCGGCCGAAGGCGCGCTCGGTCATCGGCACGCCGACGAAGATGAGGTTGGAGAAGCTCGCCGAGACGCCGGCGATCACCGCGCCGCGCCGGTCGGTGCCCGCAAAGCGCCGTCCGATCCACATTCCGGCGGCATAGACCGGCGCAACGCCCGCGAAATACGCGATCCAGAGAAGGAGCGGGTTCGCCTCGCCGAAGTCGGCCGTGGCGACAGTGCGGAACATCAGGGCGGGCACCGCGACCTTGAACACGAAGCCCGACAGCGCGTCGCCGGTCGAGCCGGGGAGGTAGCCGGCCTTTGCCGACAGCGTGCCGAGCGCGATCAGGACGAAGATCGGGGCGACGACGGAAAGGACGAGCGTCATGGCATCTCGGCTGCGGCGGATCGTGCCTCCCGTTACCGCGCATGGCCGGGCGAGGCGAGGCGCAATCGAACGGCCCGCGGGCTTGACGCATGCCGCCCGGCTGGTATCGCGGGCTTGTCGCCGGAACGATCGCGAGATCGTGCGGCGCTGCATGAAAGGATCTTCGGGCCTTGCGCCGGCTTCTTCCCTTCTTCCCGGCCATCTTCGTGTTTCTGTGGTCCACCGGCTTCGTCGGCGCGCGCTACGCCATGCCCCATGTCGAGCCGTTCACGTTCCTCTCGATGCGCTATGCGCTGGCGCTCGTGATCCTCGTGCCGATGGCCGCCTTCGCGCTGCGCGGGGCCAAGGGCGTGACGGTGCCGCGGCTCGCCCATGCCGCCTTTGCCGGCAGCCTCATCCACGGGCTCTATCTCGGCGGAGTGTTCTTCGCCGTGCGCCACGGGCTGCCGGCCGGCGTGACGGCGCTGGTGGCGGGGCTGCAGCCGCTCCTCACCGCGCTTCTCGCCGCCTCGCTCATTGGCGAGCGGGTCACCGCGCGGCACTGGATGGGGCTCGCCGTCGGCCTCGTCGGCGTCGGCCTCGTGGTCGCGCCCAAGCTCGGGAACGCCGGCGGCTTCACGATCGGGCAGCTGATGCCGGCGCTCGGCGCCGTCGCCGGCATCTCGCTCGGCACCGTGTGGCAGAAGCGGTTCGTCGGCAGCCTCGACCTGCGCGTCGGAACGGCGGTGCAGTATGTCGGGGCGCTACTGCCGACCTTCATGGCCGCCTACGCCTTCGAGACCATGCAGGTCGACTGGGCCGCCGAAATGGTGCTCGCGCTGGTCTGGCTGACGCTGGCGCTGTCGATCGGGGCGATCTTCCTGCTTCTCTACCTCATCCGCGAAGGGGCGGTCTCGCGCGTCGCCTCGCTGATGTATCTGGTGCCGGCCGTCACCGCGCTGCAGACCTTCGTGCTCTTCGGCGAGCAACTGACCGCGGTGCAGCTTCTCGGCATGGCGGTGGCGGCCGGCGGCGTCGCGGCGGCCACCGGCGCGCTGCAGATCGGCCGGCGCGACCGCGAGGCATGACGTCGCGGTGCTCGCGCACGCGCGCGTGAACACCTATATCCCGCCCAGCGGCCAGCAGCCGGAAAGAAGCCAGATGTCGACGATCTTCACCATCCTCGCCGTGATCTTCATGGTCGCGGTCGCCGTGGTCCTCGTGATGGGCCTTGCCAACATGATGCGCGGCGGTCCGGGCAACACCTCGCAGAAGCTGATGCGCGCGCGCGTCATGCTGCAGGCGATCGCGGTCGCCGTGATCGTGGGCGCCCTCTACTTCGCACGCTGAGCCGTTTTCCCGGTGGCGCCGCGTCCTAGATGGGGCGCGACACGGCGACGGGAAAACTAAGCATGGTCCGGCTCACCAAGATCTACACGCGCACCGGCGACAAGGGCACCACGGCGCTCGGCAGCGGCGAGCGACGCCTCAAGAGCGATCTTCGGATCGAGGCCTACGGTACGGTGGACGAGGCGAACTCGCTGATCGGCGTCGCACGCCTCGACGCGTCGCCCGAACTCGACGCCAGCCTGTCGCGCATCCAGAACGACCTCTTCGATCTCGGCGCCGATCTCGCGACCCCCGAAACCGACGAACCGCTGCCGTTCGAGCGGCTGGCGATCGTGCCGGCGCAGGTCGACTGGCTGGAGCACGAGATCGACCGGCTGAATGCCGACCTCCAGCCTCTGAACTCCTTCGTTCTTCCCGCCGGCACCGCGACGTCGAGCCGGTTGCACGTCGCGCGCACCGTCGCGCGACGGGCCGAGCGGCACATGGTCGAGCTGTCGCGCCGCGAGGGCGAGCGCGTCTCGGACGCTGCGCTCAAATACGTCAATCGCCTGTCGGACTACCTCTTCGTCGCGGCGCGCCATGCGAACGACGGCGGGCGCGGCGACGTCCTGTGGGTGCCCGGCGCGAACCGCTGAACACTTTGACCTTTACGTCAAAGGAATATAGCTTCCAGAGCGATCCATCGAGCCGGGCGGCTATCCGCTCGCTTGAACCCGCTTCGCCGTCTCCTTAAGACAGTCGGAGCTTGAGAGACCGGCCCGAAGCGCGACTCGAAACGGGCCAAGACAGGGAAGCCCCGCATGAAGATTCTCGTCTGCGTGAAGCGTGTCGTCGACTACAACGTGAAGGTCCGGGTGAAGGCGGACGGGACGGGCGTCGAGCTCGCCAACGTGAAGATGTCGATGAACCCGTTCGACGAGATCGCGGTGGAGGAGGCGCTGCGCCTTAAGGAGAAGGGTGCGGCCACCGAGATCGTCGTGGTATCGGCCGGCCCGGCCCAGGCGCAGGAGACGATCCGCACGGCGCTCGCCATGGGTGCCGACCGCGGCATCCTCGTGAAGGCCGAAGGGCGTCTTGAGCCGCTCACCGTGGCCAAGCTCCTCAAGGGCGTCGTCGAGGCCGAGAAGCCCGACCTCGTGATCCTCGGCAAGCAGGCGATTGACGACGACTGCAACCAGACCGGCCAGATGCTCGCCGGCCTTCTCGGCTGGGCGCAGGGCACGTTCGCCTCGAAGGTCGAGGTGGCGGACGGCGCGCTGAACGTCACGCGCGAGGTGGACGGCGGTCTCCAGACAGTCGGCCTCCGGCTTCCGGCGATCATCACCACCGACCTTCGCCTCAACGAGCCGCGCTATGCCTCGCTCCCCAACATCATGAAGGCGAAGAAGAAGCCGCTGGAGGAGCGGGACGCGGCCGAGTTCGGCGTCGATCTCTCGCCCCGCCTCGAGGTCGTCAAGGTCGCCGAGCCGAAGGGCCGGCAGGCGGGCGTCAAGGTCGGCTCGGTGGACGAGCTGGTTTCGGCCCTCAAGGGCGCCGGGCTGGTTTGAGCCGCCCGCGACCGACGCCCCGCTCCCTCTTTTTCGCGAGATCCGTTCCATGACCACGCTTCTGATCGCCGAACACGACAACACGACGCTCTCGGGCGAGACCGCCAAGGCGCTGACC
Organism: Aureimonas phyllosphaerae; assembly: GCF_047943035.1. Taxonomy (NCBI): domain Bacteria; kingdom Pseudomonadati; phylum Pseudomonadota; class Alphaproteobacteria; order Hyphomicrobiales; family Aurantimonadaceae; genus Aureimonas; species Aureimonas phyllosphaerae. The sequence continues at coordinate 1,732,608 of NZ_CP181348.1, forward strand.
GCCGCAAGCCAACTCGGCGGCGACGTCCATGTCCTCGTGGCCGGCGAGGGCTCCGCCGCGGTCGCCGAGGCCGCTGCCAAGCTCCAGGGCGTCGCCAAGGTGCTGCATGCCGACGCCGCCGGCCTCGGCCACCACCTCGCCGAGCCGCTGGCCGCCCTCGTCGTGCAGCTTGCCCCGAGCTATGACGCGATCGTCGCGCCGGCGACTGCGGCCCTCAAGAACGCCCTGCCGCGCGCGGCGGCGCTCCTCGACGTCATGCAGGTGTCGGACGTGATCGCCGTGCATGGCACCGATACGTTCGAGCGTCCGGTCTATGCCGGCAACGCGGTCGAGACGGTGCGCTCCACCGACAAGATCAAGGTGCTGACCGTGCGCACCGCGGCCTTCGCCGCGGCGGGCGAGGGTGGCTCGGCCTCCGTCGAGAGCGTCGGGGCCGCGAGTGACCCCGCCGTGTCGAAGTTCGTCTCGGAGGCCGTCGTCCATTCCGAACGCCCGGAACTGTCGGGCGCGAAGGTCATCGTGTCGGGCGGCCGGGCGCTGGGCTCCAAGGAGAAGTTCGAGGAGGTCATGCTGCCGCTCGCCGACAAGCTGGGCGCGGCCGTCGGCGCGTCCCGCGCGGCGGTGGACGCGGGCTACGCGCCGAACGACTGGCAGGTCGGCCAGACCGGCAAGGTCGTCGCGCCCGACCTTTATGTGGCCTGCGGCATTTCGGGCGCGATCCAGCATCTCGCCGGCATGAAGGATTCCAAGGTCATCGTCGCCATCAACAAGGACGAGGATGCCCCGATCTTTCAGGTCGCCGACTACGGCCTCGTCGGCGACATCTTCCAGATCATCCCCGAACTGACCGGCAAGCTCTGACGGGGACGGATACGGAGGGCGCGATGACGAACATTCGGACGGTGGGCGTCATCGGCGCCGGGCAGATGGGCGCGGGAATCGCGCAGGTCAGCGCACAGGCGGGCTACGACGTCGTGCTCTACGACGTCAGCCTCGACCTCGCGACCAAGGGGATCGAGAAGATCGCCTCTGGTCTCGATCGGCTCGTCGCCGGCGGCAAGCTGGATGCCGAAGCGCGCGAGGCGGCGCTGAAGCGCCTCAAGCCCGCCGACGGGGTCAACGATCTCGCCCCGTGCGACCTCGTGATCGAGGCGGCGACCGAGAAGGAGGAGATCAAGCGGCGGATCTTCGCGCAGGTCTGCCCCGTGCTGCGCCCTGACGCGATCCTCGCGTCCAACACGTCCTCGATTTCGATCACGCGCCTGGCGTCCGGCACCGACCGCGCGGAGCGCTTCCTCGGCATCCATTTCATGAACCCCGTACCGGTCATGAAGCTCGTCGAGCTGGTGCGCGGCATTGCCACCGACGACGCCGTGTTCGAGGCGTCCAAGGGCTTCGTCGCCAGCCTCGACAAGACGATGACGATCTCGGAGGACTTTCCGGGCTTCATCGTCAACCGCGTGCTGATCCCGATGATCAACGAGGCGATCTACACGCTGCACGAGGGCGTCGGCTCGGTGGAATCGATCGACGCCTCGATGCGGCTCGGCGCCAACCATCCGATGGGCCCGTTCCAGCTGGCCGACTTTATCGGGCTCGATACCTGCCTGTCGATCATGCAGGTGCTGCACGACGGCCTTGCCGATTCGAAGTACCGGCCGTGCCCGCTCCTGGTGAAATATGTCGAGGCCGGATGGCTCGGCCGCAAGGTGAAGCGCGGCTTCTACGACTATCGCGGCGAGACGCCGGTCCCGACGCGCTGAGAGGTCCAAAGGCCTTGAGCGACACCACGTGCGACTCGAACGGCACGCCGCTTTCCGACGGCGACAGCGTGACCCTGATCAAGGACCTCAAGGTCAAGGGCACCAGCGTGACGCTGAAGCGCGGCACGCTGGTAAAGAATATCCGCCTGACCGGCGACCCGGATCTCGTCGAGTGCCGGGCCGAAAAGGTGAAGGACCTCGTGCTGCGGACGGAGTTCCTGAAGAGGGCCTGATCGTCAGGCGCCGCCGCCCTTCAGGGCGTCGATGAGGCGCAGGCCGTCGGGGCTCGCCCATTCCGCAGGGCCGTTCATCGCCGCGCGCGCGCAGCCGCCCGCGTCGACCAGGAGCGTCACCGGCAGGCCGAGCGCCACGCCCTGACGCTTCAGGTCGTTGAAGACGCCCATCGTCTCGTCGCGGTAGTAGGGCAGGGTCTTGAGGCCCGTCTCGGCATAGAAGCCGCGCGGCTTGGCGTCGTCGCCCATGTCGACGTTGATCGGCACGACCGAGAAGCTCTCGTCGCCCGCCTCGCGCTCCAGCTGATCGAGCGCCGGCATCTCGGCGCGGCATGGCGCGCACCACGTCGCCCAGATGTTGACGAGGAGCGACTGGCCCTTGAGGGCCGCAAGGCTCGTGTCGCGGCCATCCCCGTCTTTGAAACGCAGCGCGGAGACGTCGAACGGGGTCTCCAGCGGGCGCATCGCCGCGACCTCGCCGCGTGCGGCCCCGTCGAGCGCCGCCGAAAGGGCTGCCGCGGCCGGGCAGGACGCCACCGCTTCGTTGCCAGAGCGCGTTTCCATCACGTATACGCCGAGGGCCCCGGCGAGCAGTCCGCCGGCGAGCGCAATGCTCAGGATCCGCTTCGTGCCCCAAGGCCGGGGGGCGGGGGACGGGGTCTGCTTCGGGTCGGACATCGGCAGGAAAGGCCTTTTCGTGGACAAGACGACGAGCAACGAGATGTGGGGCGGACGCTTCGCCTCCGGTCCCAGCGCGATCATGGAAGCGATCAACGCCTCGATCGACTTCGACAAGCGCCTTTACCGGGAAGACATCGCCGGGTCGATCGCCCATGCCGAAATGCTCGGGAACCAAGGCATCATCTCGGCCGAAGACGCGGCGGAAATCAGGCGCGGTCTGGAGATGATCCGCATCGAGATCGACGAGGGGCGCTTCGCCTTCTCGAAGGCGCGCGAGGACATCCACATGAACGTGGAGGCGCGGCTCGCCGAGCTGATCGGCCCGGCCGCCGGCCGCCTCCACACCGCGCGCTCGCGCAACGATCAGGTGGCGGTCGACTTCCGCCTGTTCGTCAAGGGCGCGGCGGGCGATCTCGACCGGGCGCTGCGCGGCCTGCAGGAGGCGCTTCTCGCGCGCGCCGAAGAGCACGCGGCAACCGTGATGCCGGGCTTCACCCATCTCCAGGCCGCCCAGCCCGTCACCTTCGGCCACCACTGCCTCGCCTATGTCGAGATGGCGGGGCGCGACCGCGGCCGGGTGCAGGACGCGATGCGGCGCATGGACGAATCGCCGCTCGGCGCGGCGGCGCTCGCCGGCACCGGCTTTCCGATCGACCGCCACCGCACGGCGGAGGCGCTCGGCTTCCGCGAGCCGACGCGCAACTCGCTGGATTCCGTCTCCGACCGCGACTACGCGCTGGAATTCCTGTCGGCCTCGGCGATCTGCGCGACGCACCTGTCGCGCCTGGCGGAAGAGATCGTCATCTGGTCGACGCCGCAGTTCGACTTCGTGCGCCTGTCGGACGCCTTCTCGACCGGCTCCTCCATCATGCCGCAGAAGAAGAACCCCGACGCCGCCGAACTGGTGCGCGCCAAGACCGGACGGATCGCCGGCTCGCTGGTGGCGCTCCTGACCATCATGAAGGGACTGCCGCTCAGCTATTCCAAGGACATGCAGGAGGACAAGGAGCAGGTCTTCGACGCCGTCGATAGCCTCGCCCTCGCCATCGCGGCGATGACCGGCATGGTGAGCGATCTCCAGGTGAACGCGGCCAAGATGCGCGCGGCAGCGGGCGCCGGCTTCTCCACCGCGACGGACCTCGCCGACTGGCTCGTGCGCGAACTCGGGCTGCCGTTCCGCGAGGCTCATCACGTGACGGGCCGCGTCGTGGCGCTCGCCGAGGAGCGGCGCGTCGCGCTGGAGGATCTGCCGCTTGCCGACCTCCGGTCGATCGAGGCGCGGATCGGCGAGGAGATCTATTCGGTCCTCTCGGTGGACGCGTCGGTCGCCAGCCGGACGAGCTTCGGCGGCACGGCACCCGACGGCGTACGCGTGCAGGCGAAGGCCTGGCGCGAGCGGCTCGCCGCCGAAGGCTAGAGATTGGCGCGCCGACGCGCTAAGCACGGGGAAGCCGGGCCGCACGCCCGGAGCATGGGTGACGGGGTTCCGGACAGCATGACGAAGCCAGCTTACGCGATCTGTCTCGGCCTCTGCGCCGCCCTGGCGCTTGCCGGTTGCGGGCGCAAGACCTTCCCGGTGGCGACACGGGCCGACGGACAGGTCTCGCGCGCCGTGGTGCCGGACGCGGCGGGCACCGCGCGCCTGCCCAAGGTCGCCCCGCTCGCCAGCGACCGGTCGGTTCTGCCGACCGAAGTCACCACCAATTCCGATGCCGACAAGAAGCGCTTCGTCCTCGACGGCCTTCTGAACTAGACCGCCCAAGGCGACGCCATGAACCATTTCGAATACCGGGACGGCATCCTTCATGCCGAGGGCGTCGACCTCAGGGCGATCGCGGCCGATGTCGGAACGCCGTTCTACTGCTATTCCACCGCGACGCTGACGCGGCACTACCGCGTCTTCGCCGACGCCTTCTCCGACATCGACGCCACCGTCTGCTACGCGATGAAGGCGAACTCGAACCAGGCGGTGCTCCGGACGCTTGCGGCGCTCGGCGCCGGCGCCGACGTCGTGTCGGGCGGCGAACTGGCGCGCGCGCTCGCCGCCGGCATCCCGCCGGAAAAGATCATGTTCTCCGGCGTCGGCAAGACGGCGGCCGAGATCGACGCTGCGCTCGATGCCGGCATCTTCTGCTTCAACGTCGAGTCGGAGCCTGAGCTCCACGCCATCTCGGCGCGCGCCTCGGCCTCGGGGCGCACCGCGCACGTCTCGTTCCGCATCAACCCGGATGTCGACGCCCGCACGCACGCCAAGATCTCGACCGGCAAGAAGTCCGACAAGTTCGGCATCGCCTTCGAGCGCGCCGAGGCGGTCTACGACCTCGCGGCGACGCTGCCGGGCATCGCAGTCTCGGGCATCGACATGCATATCGGCTCGCAGATCGTCGAGCTCGAGCCCTTCGACCTCGCCTTCGCCAAGCTCGCCGAGTTGGTGCGGCGGCTGCGGGGGCGCGGGCACGACATCACCCATATCGACCTCGGCGGCGGCCTCGGCGTGCCCTACCGCCAGTCCAACGAGCTGCCGCCGGGGCCCCCCGCCTATGCCGAGATCGTCAAGCGGCATGTGCGCGACCTCGGCGCCAAGGTCATCTTCGAGCCCGGCCGGCTGATCGCGGCCAATGCCGGCATCCTCGTCACGAGCGTCATCTACCGGAAGGAGGAGGCGGGCCGCACCTTCCTGATCGTCGACGCCGCGATGAACGACCTCATCCGTCCGACCCTCTACGAGGCGTGGCACGAAATCCGGCCCGTGGTGGAGCCGGAGCGCGATGCCGAATTCGTGACCGCCGATGTCGTCGGCCCGGTCTGCGAGAGCGGCGACTTCCTGGCCAAGGACCGCTCGCTGCCGGCCGCGGAAGCCGGCGATCTTCTCGCCGTCGCCTCGGCCGGAGCCTACGGGGCCGTGCAGTCCGGCACTTACAACACGCGGGCGCTGGTGCCCGAGGTGCTGGTGAAGGACGACGCCTACGCCGTGGTGCGCCCGCGCATGGAGGTCGAGGCCCTGATCGCGCTCGACCGGCTGCCGCCCTGGCTCTGACGCGCGGCGCGGCGCGGCATCACGCCCGCGTCAGCGCCTCGCCTTCGCCTCAAAAGCTGTTAGTCTGTTGAATGACTTGAGGGACGCCCGGCGCCATCGTGCACCGGCGGCGCCCTCGGCATTGAGGCGCGGAGCCCGAGCCGGCGGCGGCACGGCCCGCCCGTTTCGAAAGCGGCTTCATGGGTCCTGAAACCTCCGGCTTCGACATGGCCCGCACCGCCTCCGTGCGCGGTGCCGCCTTTGCCGCGCTTCTGGTGGAGCGGATCTGGCCGGTCGTGGTGCGCCTCGTGGCGCTCGGTGGCATCTTCCTCATCCTCGCATGGTTCGGCATCCTGGCCGCCGTGCCGGATTGGCTGCGCATCGCGCTTCTCGTCGTTCTCGCTCTCGGCGCTCTCGCCATTCTCTGGGGCGCGCGGCATGTGCGCCTGCCGACGAGGGGCGACGTCGCGCGCCGCGTCGAGGCCGACAGCGCACTCCAGCACCAGCCGTTGCAGGCGCAGGAGGACCGCGTGCCGGGGGGCGACGATTTCGCCGCCGCGCTCTGGCGCGAGCATCAGCGGCGTATGGCCGAGCGGCTGCGGGGCCTGCGTGCCTCGGGCCCGCGCACGCGCACCTACGCGATCGACCCCTACGGCCTGCGCGCCGTGCTGGCGCTTCTCGTCGTCACCGGTTTCGCCTTCTCCTTCGGCCCCCGCGGCGGGCGGATCGCCGATGCCGTGGCGCCGTTCGAGACCGCGCTCGTCGCGGGCGTGCGGGTCGATGCCTGGGCGACGCCGCCGGGCTACACCGGCCGCGCGCCGATCCTTCTCACCGCCGAGGCCGCTCTGACCGGCCCGATCGAGGTGCCGGAAGGCACCGTCCTGTCGCTGCGCGTCTCCGATCGGCGCGGCACCGACGTCACGTTCCGGCCGGAGGGCGGCGAGGGCGCGCCGATCGCGCCCGTCGTGCCCGAAGGACAGGCGCCGGCCGATGCGGCGGCGCTCGAGGACGCCGACACGCCCGTGGCCGGCGAGTACGAGCTTCCCCTCCAGGCCAGCGGCACCGCGCGCATCGCGACGACGTTCCGCGAACTCGGTGCCTGGACCTTCTCGGTGACCCCGGACAATGCCCCGACCGTCGCCTTCCGCGGCGAGCCGAAGCCGGGGCGCAACGGGTCGCTCGACCTCGCCTTCGCGGTGAGCGACGATTATGGCGTCGCGTCGGGCGAGGCGAAGCTTGCCACGCGCGAGCTCGTGGCGCCGGGCGCCCGGCCGCTGATCGCGCCCCCCGAACCCGCTCTCTCCCTGCCGCGCCGCCGCGCGGGCGAGGCGGAAGGGCGCACCAGCCTCGCGCTCGCCGACAGCCCCTATGCCGGCACGCGCGCGGCGCTGACGCTGACCGTTCGCGACGATGCGGGGCAGGTCGGCGAGACGCCGCCGCTGGAGGTGACGCTGCCCGAACGCCGCTTCACCGACCCGATGGCGCGCGCCGTCGTCGAGCAGCGTCGCATTCTCGCGCTCGACGCCAACGCCGTGCCTCGCGTCGTCTCGATGCTCGACGCGATCACGCTGCGGGGCGACGAGTTCATTCCGAACCCCTCGCACTATCTGGCGCTGCGCGCGGTGCGCGAGCGCATCGCCCATGCGCCGGACGACGAGACGCTGGTCTCGGCGGTCGATTTCCTCTGGCAGATCGCGATCGGCATCGAGGACGGCGATCTCGGCGCCTCCGAGCGGCGGCTTCGCGACCTGCAGGAGCAGCTCAGCCAGGCGCTCGAGAACGGCGCGAGCGACGAGGAGATCGCCAAGCTCATGCAGGAGCTGCGGCAGGCCATGCAGGAATACATGCAGGCCATGGCCGAGGCGATGCGCAACATGCCGCCGCAGAGCCTGTCGCAGATGGGCGAAGCGCAGGAGATCCGGCCGCAGGACCTCGACCGGATGCTCGACAAGATCGAGGATCTCGCCCGCTCCGGGTCGAAGGATGCCGCGCAGCAGCTCCTGTCGGAGCTGCGCGACATGATGGACAGCCTGCAGGCCATGCGCCCGAACCAGGGCCAGCAGCAGTCCGGCCAGCAGAGCCCGATGCAGAGCCAAATGAACCAGCTCGGCGAGATGCTGCAGCGCCAGCAGAAGCTGATGGACGAGACGTTCGAGCTCGGCCGCCAGCAGATGCGCCGCCAGATGGAGAACGAGCGCGGCGGCGAACCGGGTCGAGAGGGCCAGCAGCCTCAGCAGGGACAGGAGGGTCAGCAGGGGCAGCAGGCCCCGATGACGGCGGAGGAGCTGCGCGCCATGCAGGAACGCCTGCAGGCCGAGCAGAGCCAGCTTCAGAAGGACCTTCAGGCTCTGCAGGAGGCGATGCGCGGTCAGGGACTGCAGCCGAGCGACGACCTCGGTCAGGCCGGCGAATCGATGGGGCGGGCTGAAGGCGCGATCGGCCAGGGCGACGATGGCGAGGCCGTCGGCCAGCAGGGCGAGGCGATGAGCGCGCTTCGCCGCGGCGCGCAGGATGCGATGAACCAGATGCAGGCGATGCAGGGGCAAGGGCAGGGCGAGGGCCCGCAGCCGGGCCAAGGCATGCAGCCGGGTGGTCCCGGCCAGTTCGGTCAGGCTCCGGGCCAGCAGCGCTCCGGCCGCGACCCGCTCGGTCGCGAACGCCAGACGCAGGGGCCGGACTTCGGGCAGGATGTCGGCGTGCCCGACGAGATCGACATCCAGCGCGCGCGCCGCATCCTCGACCAGATCCGCGATCGCCTCGGCCACCAGCTGTCGCCGGAACAGGAGCGGCAGTACCTCGAACGCCTCCTGCAGACGCCCTGACGCGTCGCCGGCGGGTTGGCGCGGAAGGTCGGTGGGCGTAGAAGCGGGCATCCGCACGCCCGAAGGATCGCTTGCCATGGCCGACTGGAACCCGGGGCTCTACTCCCGCTTCGAGGACGAACGCACCCGGCCCGCGCGCGATCTCCTTGCCCGGTGCCGGATCGGCGCGGACGGGCGCGGTGCGGGCCTGCGGATCGCCGACCTCGGCTGCGGCCCCGGCAACTCCACGGCGCTCCTCGTCGAGCGCTTTCCGGAGGCCGAGATCATCGGCTACGACATGTCGGAGTCGATGCTGGAGGCGGCGCGCCGCCGCCTGCCGAACACGCGCTTCGAGCGGGCCGACATCGGCACCTTCGCGCCGGGCGTCTCCTTCGATCTCCTGTTTTCCAACGCCGCTCTGCAATGGGTGACGGGGCATGCGCAGCTGTTGCCGGCGCTGTTCTCGCATGTGCGCCCGGGCGGTCTCCTCGCCGCGCAGATCCCCGACAATCTCGGCGATCCCTCGCAGGTGGCCATGCGCGACATCGCGGCGGAAGCGCCGTTCGCGGCGGTTCTTAGCGGCATGGACGAGGCGCGCGAGGTGATCGCCCCGCGCGAAGACTATTACGACTGGCTGGCGGCGGAGGCGTCGGAGGTCGACGTGTGGACGACGGTCTACAACCATCCGATGGAAGCGCCGCAGGCGATCACCGACTGGTTCACGTCGACGGGATTGAAGCCGTTTCTGGACCCGCTCGACGCGGCAATGAGGGCGGCGTTCTCGCAGCGCTACACAGAGGAAATGGACCGGCGTTACCCGCCGCGCGCCGACGGTCGGCGGCTCCTCGCCTTTCCGCGCCTGTTCATGGTCGCGCGGAAGGCGTGACGCGTCAGGCGTAGCGGCGGAGCGGTTCGGAGGTTTGCGTGGCGGCCGAGCCGCATAGCGCCTGCGCCACGCGCTGGCGGATCTCGGCGATCGTGAAGGGCTTTTCGACGACGCCGAGAATGAAGGCCGACAGGTCCTCGGCCGCTTCCTTCTGCTCGGCATAGCCGGTCATCAGGAGGATCGGCAGGTCGGGAAAGGTCGCATGCGCCGCGTGGGCGAGTTCGATCCCGGTCATGCCCGGCATGCGAATGTCGGACAGGAGGAGATCGAACGCGCCGTTCTCCTCGGCCAGAATGTCCACCGCCATCTCGCCGTCCTCGGCGACCAGCACCTCGTGGCCTTCGAGGCGCAGGGCACGCGCCACCAGAAGCCGGATGCCGGTGTCGTCCTCGGCGATCAAGATTCGGGCCATGGTGTCCTCTTCCTCGCATGCGCCGGAAAGCACCGGCCGGACAGAGCAAGACCCGGTCCGTGGCACGGAGTATGCGGGGCGACCCTTGTCCGAACCCTTACCGAACAGGGCTAACCGTTCATGAAGGCGAGAGCGGCGCGTTCAGCCCTTGAACTCGACCGTCGTCCTGGCCGGCTGGACCAGCTTGGCGAGCGCTTCCGCATCCCAGTTGGTCAGGCGGACGCAGCCATGGCTGCCGGTCTTGCCGATCTGCGAGGGCTCGGGCGCGCCATGGATGCCGTAGGTCGGCTTCGACAGGTCGATCCACATCGCGCCGACGGGACCGTTCGGGCCGGCCGGGATGGTCAGCTTCTTCTTGTTCTTGCCCTGCTGGAAGTTCTTGTCCGGATCGTACTCGTAGGTCGGGTTCGGCGCGCTGCCGTTGACCTTCATCGTGCCGCTCGGCGAGGGCGTGTCGTCGGAGCCGATCGTGGCGGGGGCGGACATCAGGACGCGGTTGTCCGCGTCATAGGCGAAGAGTTCGCCCTTCGACTTGTCGACGACGATGTGATCGACCTTGCCTTCCGGCGACGCGCCGGGGTCGGCGACGAGGAGCTTCGTGTCGGTGGACTTGAAGTCGGCGCCGGGGTTCAGGGCGAGAAGCAGCTTCTCGTCCATGTGGAACCGCTCGGCGAGCATTTCCGACGGGCCGCGGTAGCAGAGGCAGTCGAGCTTGGCCATCGCGCCGTAGTCCGACGGAATCTCGGAGATGTAGCGCTGGTCGATATCCTCGCGCGTCAGCTGGTAGGTCTTCACGGCCGCGCCGCCGTCCACTGAGAGCGCCTTCCAGAGGGCTTGGTCCACCACGCCGTCGACGCTCATGTCGTGCGCCTCCTCGTAGGCGCGGATCGCCTTTTCGGTGTTGCCGCCCGAACGGCCGTCGATGACGCCCGGCGACGCGTGGGCGCGGTCGAGAAGCACCTGGACGCGAATCATGAACGGGTCCGGCGCATCCTCCGGCTCGGCCTCGGCGTCCGCGGGCGGCTCGGCGGTCGGGCTTGCCGTCTGCGAGCCTTCCGGCGGGGCGGGTTCGTCGCCGTCCTCGACCGGGGCGGCAGCGTCATCGTCGGCCGGCTGGTCGCCCGCGTTCTCGGCCGCGGCATCGGCGGCCTGCTGCCGCGCCGTCCAGTCCTCGAAGCTTGCCGAATTGATCGCACTTTCCGAGAGGTCGGGCATCGGGGGCGCTGCGAGCGCGGTCTCGCCCATCGCTAGGACCAGGGCGAGGGTGATCCATGACGGCTTGGGCATTGGCGTCGTCTCCTGATCCGATTGGAGGCGACAACGCGTCGGCGACGCTGCGGCTCCACGCGCAAAAGCGCGCAGAACCTTAAATGTCCCAAGGGAGCGTTCAGTCCACGACCCGGCCGACGAAAGGCAGCTCGCGGAAGGCGTGGCCGACATCCATGCCGTATCCGACCACGAAGACGTCCGGGCAGTTGAAGCCGACATGCTCCGCCTCGATCGCGGCCGCGCGCTTCATCCGCTTGTCGAGGAGAACGGCGATCTCGCAAGCCGTGGCCCCGCGCTTCAGCATCAGGTCGCGCGCGAAGAGGAGCGTGCGGCCCGATTCCAGGATGTCGTCGACGATCAGCACCTTGCGGCCCTCGATCGCGCCCTCGACATCGCGCACGATCCTGACGTCGCCGCCGACGGTGCCCGCGCCGTAGGAGGACAGCGAGATGAACTCCATCTCGGGCGCAACGCCATGTCGATGCAGCGCGCGGATGAGGTCGGCGGCAAAGACGAACGAGCCCTTCAGCACCGCGACGACGAGAAGATTCTCCGGCTCCTTGGCGGCGATCTCGGCCGCCATCCGGTCGATCTCGCGCGCGATTACCTCCTCGCCGAAGAGGACTTCGAGCTCGCGCCCGCGAACCCGGATCATCGGACCACCTGCGGGGCGGCGGCGAGGCGCACGCTCGGCGCCGCCGTGCCGTGGCGCACGGGCTCGCCGGGCAGGAGCGCGAAGACGGCGAGCGCCGCCAGCGCGACGCCGGCCGGCAGCGCGAGACGGGTGAGGCCCGGCGTTGCGGGCGCGAACCGCGCGGCGGCCTCGAGCGCCGCACCCCAGCGGGGCACGGACGGCGATGCGAAGGACGAGCGGCCGCCCGAAACGACGTGGCCCTCGATCACGAGGCCGCGGGCGTTGCGCCAGTCGTCCCGAAGCCGGCTGCGGCGGATTTCGCGGTGGATCGGCTCCATGCCGCCCTCCTTCCGATTGGGATCGCGCGCGAGATCGGCGCGACAGGTCAGGATTCGGTAAGCTCCTATGGTTAACGGAAGCTTGTGGGATCGAGAACGCGGCCCGAATGCGGCCGGAATGATGGATCAGGGACGGGGTTCGGCGCCGCGCGGCGCCGGTGCGAGAGGGAGGCCGGGGCGGCTTGATACGGTTCGAGAACGTGGGCCTGCGTTACGACATGGGACCGGAAGTCCTGCGCGACCTGACCTTCGAGATCCGGTCGAAGTCCTTCCAGTTCCTGACCGGCCCGTCGGGGGCCGGCAAGACGAGCCTCCTGCGCATGCTGTTTCTGGCGCTCAAACCCACGCGCGGCATGATCACCGTGCTCGGCAAGGACGCCTCGACCCTGAAGCGCACCGATCTGCCCGCGATCCGCCGCCGCATCGGTGTCGTGTTCCAGGATTTTCGCCTGCTCGACCATCTCACGACCTACGAGAACGTCGCGCTTCCCCTGCGCGTGCGCGGGCGCGAGGAGGCGAGCTACCGGCGCGATGTCGAGGACCTCATCAAGTGGGTGGGGCTCGGCGAGCGCATGGACGCTTCGCCCGTGGTGCTGTCGGGCGGCGAGAAGCAGCGCGCGGCGATCGCGCGGGCCCTCATCGACCGGCCCGACATCCTTCTCGCCGACGAGCCGACCGGCAACGTCGACCCGCCGCTCGCCCGCCGCCTCCTGCGCCTCTTCATGGAGCTGAACCGCACCGGCACGGCGGTCGTCATCGCCACCCACGACCTCGGCCTGATGGACCAGGTCGAGGCGCGCCGCCTCATCCTCGCCGAGGGGAGGCTGCAGATCTATGACTGATCCGCGCGCCCTCCTCGCATGGTGGCGTGCGCGCGCCGAGGCGCGGCCGACCCCGATCGTGCCGCCCGGCAACGTGGCGGGCCGCGCGCTCCTCACCGTGATCGCGATCATGACCTTTCTCGCCAGCCTGACGCTCGGCGCCGTCACGCTCGTCGCCGATACGGCGGCCGACTGGCAGAGCGAGATCGCGCGCGAGGTGACGGTGCAGATCCGGCCGGACGAAGGTCTCGACATGGCCGCGGCGCTGGCAAAGGTCCGCGAGACGGTGCTCGCCGTTCCCGGCGTCGTGTCGGCAAGCGCGCTCGACGACGCGGCGACCGGCCGGCTTCTGGAGCCGTGGCTCGGCGAGGGCCTCGACCTCGACGAACTGCCGGTGCCGCGCCTCGTGATCGTCGGCATCGACGAGCGCTCGCCGCCCGACTTCCAGCGGCTGCGCGAGGCGGTTCGCGCCGCGGTCCCCCAAGCCAGCCTCGACGACCACCGCGCCTGGGTCTCGCGCCTCGTCTCCATGGCCCATGCGACGGTCCTGATCGGCATCGCGATCCTCGGCCTCGTGATGATCGCGACCGTTCTCACCGTCGTCTTCGCGACGCGCGGCGCAATGACGGGCAACCGCCACATCATCGAGGTTCTGCATTTCGTCGGCGCGCGCAGCGGCTTCATCGCGGGCGAGTTCCAGCGCCATTTCCTGAAGCTCGGGCTGATCGGGGCCGTGACCGGGGGCGCCTGCGCCTTCCTCGTGTTCCTGGCGATCGGCCAGTGGACGCGCGCCAACCAGGCGACGCCGGAGGCCGACCAGATCAGCGCGCTGTTCGGCTCCTTCGCCATCTCCTGGTGGGGTTACGGCGGCACGGCGGCGCTCGTGGTCTTGATCGGCGTCTTGACCGCACTCACCTCCCGCATCACGGTCACCAGCCAATTGGCCGCGATCGACATGCTGTCGCCGGTGGACGGATGAGAATGAACACGAACGACCGCTCTGACGGCGAGGCGGTGCGGTGACGGTACGGACGGAACGGCGCAGCCGCTGGCCGCGCCGCATCGCATGGCTCGTGCTGTTCGCGGTGCTGGCGAGCGGCGCCTATCTCGTCGGCGGCTTCGCGCGCTTTGCGAGCGACGTCGCGGCCCTGTCCGCACCGCCGACCGCCGCCCATGCCGACGGGATCGTGGTGCTGACGGGCGGCGAGCAGCGCCTGCGCAAGGCGATCGGGCTCCTGCGCGAGGGCGAGGGGCGGCGGCTCCTGATCAGCGGCGTGAATCGCGACACGAGCGCGGGCGCCATCGCGCGCGCAACCGGCACCGAGATGGCGCTGATCGACTGCTGCGTCGACCTCGACTACGAGGCGATGGACACGATCGGCAACGCCGAGGCGACGGCCCGCTGGGCCAAGGAGCACGGGTTCTCGCGGCTCCTGCTCGTCACCAGCGACTACCACATCCCGCGCTCGCTCCTGGAAATGAGCGGCGTGTCCGATCCGCCGGCGATCGTGCCCTATCCCGTGTCGCCGGAGAAGCTCTGGCGGCGCGACGGCTGGCCGACGCGGCTCGGCCTGCGCCTTCTCGTCACCGAATACGCCAAGGTGCTGGTGGTGAAGGCGCGGCTGGCGACCGGCGTCGACCTGTCCACCTTGGGCGGCAGCGTGCATCACCGCGTGGCCGAGCGGGCGGACTAGGCGCGCGCCGCTTCCCCTCCGCCGCCGCACCCCGTATGAGAGGGCGCCCGCCCGTGGGCCGCCGCACTTCCCGAGCCTTTCGCCCGATGATCACCCTGCGCTCCGTCCTGTTCCAGGTCCTGTTCTACACGCACCTGATCGGACAGCTCCTCGTCAACCTGCCGGTCTTCTTCCTGCGTTCGGAAGAGGCGCGCTGGCGCACCGTGAAGGGCTGGGCCCGCAACAGCCTCTGGCTGCTGCGCCATGTGGCGGGAACGCATTCCGTGGTCGAGAAGGCCGACCTCGTGCCGAACGGCCCCTGCATCGTCGCCGCCAAGCACCAGTCCTTCTGGGACGTGATCGTCCTTCTCCTGGTGGTCGAGCGCCCGACCTTCATCCTGAAGAAGGAGCTGATGGGCATTCCGGTCTTCGGCTGGTACGCGCGCACCATGGGCATGATCCCGGTGGACCGCTCGCGCCGCGCCGCCGTCCTGCCCTCGCTCCTGGCCGGTGCCCGCAAGGCGGTGGCCGAGGGGCGGCAGATCGTGATCTACCCGGAAGGCACCCGCTCGGCGCCCGGCACCGCGCCGAACTACCGCCCCGGCATCCACTATCTCTATGCCGAGCTCGGGCTTCCCGTCGTGCCCGTGGCCCTGAATTCCGGCCTGTTCTGGCCGCGCCAGGCGGTGCGCCGCGAGCCGGGGACCATCCGGGCCGAGTTCCTCGAGCCGATCCAGCCCGGGCTGGAGCGCGAGCCGTTCATCTCGGAACTGCGCGACCGGATCGAGGCCCGCTCGCTCGACCTCGTCAAGCGCGCCTATGCCGAGCGGCCGGACCTGCCGAAGAGCGATCTCGTGGCGCGGCTCCTTGCCGATCCCGACCCCCATCCGGTGGTCGAGGAGCGCGCGCCGGCCGGCACGCAGGGGCTCTAGAGCCGCGCGGCGACCCCTTCGAGCCAGCGGTCGCTGAGGCCGAGCGCGCGGATCTCGGCGAGCGCGGAGAGCACATAATCGCGATTGGCGCCGGACTGGCCGTGCGAGCGGCCGACGAGCGCCGCCGCCGTTTCCACCGACAGCCGGCCCGCATACTGCGCGTGGCCCCGGTCCACGACATAGGCGAGCGCGCGCACCGGCCGCCCGTCGAGAAGGCGCACCGGCAGGGTCGTCTCGAGATAGACGCTGGTCACGAGTTCGCGCTCGCGCAGATACGCGATCGTCGCCTCGGCGCGGCTCGCCGCGACACGGAACGCCATGCCGACGCAGGAGCCGCCGCGGTCGAGGCCGAACACCAGCCCCGGCCGCTCGGGCGTGCCGCGATGGACGTGGGAATAGATGCAGAGCGAGCGGTGGAAGCCGGCAAGGCGCGCCTTGGCGCGTTCCTCGTACTCAAAGCCCGGCCGCCAGATCAGCGAGCCGTATCCGAACACCCACAAATCGTCCATCGCTCTTGCCATTCCCGTTCCCGGCGCTTCATGAAGGCGCCGGTTCGGCCGTGCAGAAAGGATGCCGGGATGGCAAGGTCAAGGGCGGATGGGGACACGGGCCGTCGCTCCGGCGCGGGCAGGGTCTTCGCGGGCGTCGCGATCCTCGTCGTCGTGCTGGCGGCCGCCCTCACCGTTGCCTGGTACTGGCTGGCGGGCGAACTCGACCGGCGCGTCGCCTCGGCGCTCAACGCGGCGGCGGGCGGCGGCACCACGATCACCTGCGACAACCGCGGCGTCTTCGGCTACCCCTTCCGCATCGGCCTGTCCTGCGACAGCGTCGGCGTCGACGCCCCGGAGAACGGCATCCGCCTGTCGGCGGGCTCGCTGCGCACCGCGGCGCAGGTCTACCAGCCCTCGCACATCGTCGCCGAACTCGCCGGCCCCTTGCGCGCCACGGTTCCCGACCTTCCCACGATGGAAATGAACTGGTCGCTCGCGCAGGGCTCGACGAGCCTCTGGAGCGAAGGGCTGGAGCGTGTGTCGGTCGCGGTCGACCAGCCCGTCCTGTCGCTGGTCGGCGAGGCGGGGGCGCTGACGCCGCTCGCCCGCTCGGCGCGGCTCGAGACGCATGCCCGCCAGAACGGGGCGGGTCTCGACTTCGCCCTGTCGGATACGGGCGTCATCGCCACCATCCCGCCGATCGGCGATATTCCCGCCTTCGATCTGGCCGTCGACCTCACCGTCGACGGCGCGGCGAACTGGCTGCGCGACGGGGTGCCCGGCGGCCAGGTCGGTCCGGCGTTGCGTGGGCAAGCCGGCATGATCCGCGCCCTGCGCCTGAGCTCCTCGGTCGGTGCAATGGTGGACGTCTCCGGCCCGTTCCGCGTGTCCGAGACCGGCGAAATCTCCGGCGACTTCCGCCTGGGGCTCCAGAACCCGCAGGCGATCGCGCAGCTCGTCTCGGTGCTTGTGCCTGGCACCGCCGGCATCGCGTCCACGATCGCCAGCGGCATCGGCCTCGTCGGGCGTCAGGAGAACGGCCAGACGGTGCTCGACGTCGCGGTCCGCGACGGCGAGGCCCGCCTCGGGTTCATTCCCCTCGGCCGCCTGCCGCGCATCTGACGAAAAGGCTCTATTCGCCGGGCGCGCCGGCCTCGTTCCAAGGGTCCTTACGCGGCTTGAGGCGCCCGAAGTTCGCCTCTTCCGTGTCCTGGCCGGCCTGCACGATGGAGCGCCGGATGGCGCGCGTGCGTGTGAAGAGATCGAACAGCGCCTCGCCGTCGCCCCAGCGGATCGCGCGCTGAAGCGAAGCCAGGTCCTCCGAGAAGCGGGCGAGCATTTCCAGCACCGCCTCGCGATTGGTGAGGAAGATGTCGCGCCACATCGTCGGGTCGGACGCCGCGATGCGGGTGAAGTCGCGAAAGCCCGAGGCCGAGAACTTGATGACCTCGGACTGGGTCACCGTCTCGAGATCGGCGGCCGTGCCGACGATGTTGTAGGCGATGAGGTGCGGCACGTGGGAGACGATCGCGAGCACAAGGTCGTGGTGCTCGGGCGTCATCGTCTCGACCATGGCCCCGGTCGCCAGCCACAGGGCGCGCAAGCGCTCCGTCGCGGCCTCGTCGGTTTCCGGCAGCGGGGTGAGGATCGTCCAGCGGTTCTCGAAGAGCTCGAGGAAGCCGGCGTCCGGGCCGGACTGCTCGGTGCCCGCGATCGGATGGCCCGGCACGAAATGGACGTGGGCCGGCAGATGCGGCTGCATCTGGTCCACCACCGCCTTCTTCACCGAGCCGACATCCGAGACGATGGCGCCGGGTTTCAGGGCCGGGGCGATGGCCGCCGCCGCCGCGCCGCACGAGCCGACCGGCAGGCAGAGGATCACGAGATCGGCGTCGACGACGGCGTCCGCCGGATCGAGATGGTAGCTCGTGCCGAGCCTAAGATCCTCTGCCCGGCGCAGCGTCGCCTCGCGGCGCGTGGCGATCGAGACGTGACGCGCAAGGCCCCGGTCGCGGATGTTGATCGCGATCGAGGAGCCGATCAGACCGATGCCGATCAGCGCGATCTTGTCGAAGAGCGGTTCCGTCATTTCGAGAGGAAGTCCTTCAGCGCCGCGACGACGCCCTCGTTGGCTTCGCTCGAGCCGACCGTGAGGCGCAGCGCGTTGGGGAAGCCGTAGCCCGCCACGCGTCGCAGGATGAAGCCGCGCTCGGTCAGGAAGGCGTCGGCATCGGCCGCGGTGCGTCCGGCCTCGTCGGGGAAATGGACTAGCACGAAGTTGCCGACCGAGGGCGTGACGCGGAGGCCGAGCGCCGACAACTCTCGCGCCAGCCGCTCCAGCCACGCGTCGTTATGCGCGACGGTCTTCTCGACATGGTCGCGGTCGCGGATCGCGGCGGCGCCCGCGGCGATCGCCATGGCATTGAGGTTGAACGGCCCGCGGATGCGGTCGAGCGCGTCCACGATGGCTTCGGGAGCCAGCATCCAGCCGATGCGCAGCGCCGCGAGGCCGTGGATCTTCGAGAAGGTGCGCGTCATCACGACGTTGTCGAACTCGGCGACGAGCTTGGCGCCGGCCTCGTAGTCCTCGCGGCGGACGTATTCGGCATAGGCTGCGTCGAGGACGAGGAGGACGTGACCCGGCAGCGCGGCATGCAGCCGGCGGACCTCCGTCTCCGGCAGGTAGGTGCCGGTCGGGTTGTTCGGGTTGGCGAGGAACACGATCTTGGTGCGTGCGGTGACGCAGGCGAGGATCGCGTCGACCTCGGCCCGCTCGTCCCGCTCCCGCGCGACCACCGGCGTCGCCCCGGCTGCGCGGATGTAGATGTCGTAGACGAGGAATCCGTGCTCGGTGTGGATCGCCTCGTCGCCCGGCGACAGGAACGCCTGCGCGAGAAGCCCGAGAAGCTCGTCCGAACCGTTGCCGCACAGGATGCGCGAGGACTCAAGCCCATGCACCTCGGCGATCGCCGCCTTCAGCGCGCCGGCCTGGCCGTCGGGGTAGAGCTCGAGATGCACCGCCACGTCGCGCAGCGCGGCCTGCACGTCGGGCGAGGCGCCGAACGGCGTTTCGTTGGACGAGAGCTTGTGCAGCTTGACACCCGTCGGAGCCTTGCTCTTGCCCGGCACATAGGCCTCGATGTCGAGGACGCCGGGCTTGGGCTGGGGGCGGGCGGGAAGGCTGGTCATGGCGGGTCCTGACGGTCGGCCTGTGGAAGACATGCGCCCGCGCATACTCCCCACCGCCACGCCTGTCGAGACGAAGCGCAACAATCCGTTGCGCTGCGGGACGGTCGGCGATAGCACGGGCCATGTCGATCATCGCCGATCCCGCCACCGAAGAAACCTTGAGCGCGCGCGAGGCGCGCCAGCCCTCCTCGAAGGTCGCCTTCTTCGGCGAGGGCGAGCCGCTGCGCCTTGACGCCGGCCGGACGCTTTCGCCCTTCCACATCGCTTATGAGACCTATGGCGAACTCAACGCGGCCAAGTCCAACGCGATCTACGTCTGCCATGCGCTGACGGGCGACCAGTACGCGGCGAGCCCCAACCCGGTGACGGGCAAGCCGGGCTGGTGGTCGAGCCTGATCGGTCCGGGCAAGCCGATCGATACCGACCGCTTCTTCGTCGTCTGCTCCAACGTCATCGGCTCCTGCATGGGCTCGACGGGGCCGGCCTCGGTCGACCTGTCGACGGGGCTCCCTTACGCGCTCGACCTGCCGGTGCTGACGATCGGCGACATGGTGCGGGCGCAGGCCATGCTGATCGACCGGCTCGGCATCGACCAGCTCTTTGCCGTGATCGGCGGCTCAATGGGCGGCATGCAGGTGCTGCAGTGGACGGTGGCCTATCCGACCCGCGTCTTCGCGGCGCTGCCGATCGCCACCGGCGCACGCCACTCCTCGCAGAACATCGCCTTCCACGAGGTCGGGCGGCAGGCCGTGATGGCCGACCCCGACTGGCGCGGCGGACACTACCTCCAGCACGGCACGCGCCCGCACAAGGGGCTCGCCGTCGCGCGCATGGCCGCGCACGTCACCTACCTGTCGGAGGCTGCGCTTCACCGCAAGTTCGGCCGCAACCTGCAGGACCGCGAAAAGCTTGGCTTCGGCTTCGAGGCGGACTTCCAGATCGAGAGCTACCTGCGCCACCAAGGCATGACCTTCGTCGACCGCTTCGACGCCAACGCCTATCTCTACCTCACGCGCGCGATGGACTATTTCGACATCGCGGCCGAGCACGGCGGCCGGCTTGCCGAAGCCTTCCGCGGCGCGCGCACGCGCTTCTGCCTCGTGTCCTTCTCGTCGGACTGGCTGTTCCCGACCAGTGAAAGCCGGGCGATCGTCCATGCGCTGAACGCCAACGCCGCCTCGGTCTCCTTCGTCGAGATCGAGACCGACAAGGGCCACGACGCGTTCCTGCTCGACGAGCCGGAGTTCACCGGCGCGGTGCAGGGCTTCGTATCGGCGGCCGCCAAGGCGAGGGGCCTTCAATGAGCGCGGTGGAGAGCCTGCCGGTGCCGACGACGCCGGGCGTCGCCTTCGAGGACGCGGGCGCGCGCGTCGACCTGCGCATCATCGCCGAACTCGTCGAGCCGGGCACGCGCGTCCTCGACATCGGCTGCGGCGACGGTTCGCTGATGGAACTCCTGCAGGCGCGGCGCGGCGTCGACGCGCGCGGCATCGAGCTCTCGCAGCCCGGCGTCAACGCCTGCGTCCGGCGCGGCCTGTCGGTGATCCAGGGCGACGCCGACCGCGACCTCGTCCACTATCCCGACGCCGCCTTCGACTACGCGATCCTCTCGCAGACCATCCAGGCGACCGACAACCCCAAGCTCGTGCTTGGCGAACTCCTGCGGATCGGCCGGCGCGCCGTGGTGTCCTTCCCGAACTTCGGCCACTGGTCGGTGCGCTCGTCGCTCTTCTTCAAGGGGCGGATGCCGGTGACGAAGAGCCTGTCCTATTCCTGGTACGACACGCCCAACATCCACTTCTGCACGATCCGCGACTTCGTCGAACTGACCCGCGAGCTGGGCGCCGAGGTGGAAAGCGCGGTCGCCTTGAACTCCGCGGGCGAGCGCATCGGCATGCGCCTGCCCTGGGCGGTGTGGAACCTCCTCGGCGCGCAGGGCGTGTTCGTGCTGAGGCGGCGCTGACGCGCCGCCCGGCAGCCGATCGTCAGAGGTTGACCGCCTTCATCCCCGCTTCCGGGTAGCGCTCGCCGGCGGCCGCTCCCGTCGGGAAGGCCTCGTCGATCTCGGCGAGATCGTCGGCGGTCAGCTCGACATGGACGGCTTCCGCGTTCTCCTCGAGATAACGCATCCGCTTGGTGCCGGGGATCGGCACGATGTCGTCGCCTTGCGCCAGAACCCAGGCGAGCGCGAGCTGGGACGGGGCGGCGTTCTTCCGCTTGGCGATCGCCTTCACCGTATCGACGAGCTTCAGGTTCTTGGCGAAATTCTCCGGCGAGAAGCGCGGGCTTCCTTTCCGGAAATCGTCGTCCGGCAGATCCTCGGGCGTCTGGAAGCGGCCGGTGAGGAAGCCGCGGCCGAGCGGCGAGTAGGGCACGAAGCCGATGCCGAGTTCGCGTAAAGTGGGCAGGATCTCGGCCTCCGGGTCGCGGCTCCAGAGCGAGTACTCGGTCTGGAGGGCGGCGATCGGATGGGTCGCGTGCGCGCGGCGGATCGTCTCGGGTCCGGCCTCCGACAGGCCGAGGAAGCGCACCTTGCCCTCCTCCACGAGGCGGCCCATCTCGCCGACCGTGTCCTCGATCGGAACGTTCGGGTCGACCCGGTGCTGGTAGTAGAGGTCGACGTGCTCGACCCCGAGGCGCTTCAGGCTGGCGTCGCAGGCGCGCCGGAGGTAGTCCGGCCGGCCGTTGATGCCGAGGCGCTCGCCGTTCGCCCCACGCACGTTACCGAACTTGGTGGCAAGGACCACGCGGTCGCGTCGACCCTTCAGCGCGCGCCCGACGAGCTCCTCGTTGCGCCCGACACCGTACATGTCGGCGGTGTCGAGGAAGCAGATACCGAGGTCGAGCGCGCGGTGGATCACCGACAGCGATTCGCCGTCGTCGCCCGCGCCGTAGAATTCCGACATGCCCATGCAGCCGAGGCCGAGGGCGGACACTTCGAGATGGGGGCCGAGCTTGCGCTGTTCCATGGAGGCACTCCTGATCGATGGCCGAGGCCCGGAGCTAGGGTGTCTCGGGCGGCTTTTCGAGGTGCAGCGCCGGACGACCCTGCGGCACCAGCACCGGGCGCATCGCGCGGATGCGGCTGCGCTCGCGGCTGGTGACGGGAATGCCACGATAGACGAGCTTGACCGCCTCGATCACGATCGCGCCCGCGAAGATCGGCCAGAAGCGGCGCCCGGCGCGATCCCAAGGGCCGGCGAGGTTGAGGAGCCGCTCGCGGCGGAAGGGCGGAAAGAACAGGGCCTCCGAGAAGCCGGCGGGCGTGAACTGCGTGTCGCGCAGGAGACGTGTCGCCTGCGCGCGCGACCAGGGACGGCCCGAGCCGAAGGGCGTGTGCTCGAAGCGCGACCACATCCCGCCGCGGCTCGGCAGCACCATCACCAGGCGCCCGCCCGGCGCCAGGACGCGCCAGGCCTCGCCCAGCATCTCCGCCGGGTCCTCGGCGAACTCCAGCGCGTGCACCATGAGGATGCGGTCCACCGCCGCGTCGCCGAGCGGCAGTTCGGAGGGATGGACGAGGGCGGCGAGCGACGGGCGGCCGAGCGGCCAGTTCACCGCGCCTTGCGCGGCCGGCATGAAGGCGAGCGTGCGCTCGGCCTCGCCGGTCAAGCGGTCGAGATAGGGGGTGACGTAGCCGAGGCCGACGAGGCGTTCGTCGCGGATCGGCTTCCACACCGCACCGAGCGCCATGGCGAGCGAGCGAACGCAGGCATCGCCGAGCCGCGAGGCGTAGAAATCGCGCAGGTCCACGATGTCGGCGTTCACGGTGGTCATCCGCTCTCCCGGTGCAGGACTCGCGCCCTACCTAGCGCGGGCAAGGCCAAGGCGCGAGGTTTGCGATGTCAGCGTATCCGATTCAGCAGTTTCCCTGTCGCGAGACCAATATCGGTCTCCTCCTGCACGACCCGCAGGCAGGAAACACGATCGCGATCGACGCGCCGGAGGAGGGGCCGATCCTCGATGCGCTGGAGCGTGAGGGCTGGCGCCTGACGCATATCCTGACCACCCATCACCACGACGACCATGTCGCGGCGAACGCGGCGCTGAAGGCGCGGTTCGGGGCCGAGGTCATCGGCCCCGAGGCGGAGCGGGACCGCATTCCCGGCATCGACCGGGGCGTGCGCGGCGGCGATCGGTTCGAGATCGGCTCGCTCGCCGTCGAGGTGATCGACACGCCCGGCCACACCGCTGGGCACGTCGCCTACTTCGTGCCGGGGGCCAACGCGCTGTTTGCGGCCGATGCCCTCTTCTCGCTCGGCTGCGGCCGGCTGTTCGAGGGCGATGCGGCGACGATGTGGGAGAGCCTCCAGCGCCTGCGCGCCCTGCCGGACGAGACGCTGCTCTATTGCGGGCACGAATACACCGCGACCAACGCGCGCTTTGCGGTCGATGTCGATCCCGGCAACCTTCTCCTGCAGGAGCGGGTGAAGGAGGTCGAGGCGTTGCGCGTGCGGGGCGAGGGGACGCTGCCCGTCGCGCTCGGGCGCGAGAAGCGCACGAACCCGTTCCTCAGGGCGGACGACCCGGAGCTTCAGGCCGCCTTCGGCATGGCGGGCGAGGACCCCGTCGCCGTGTTCGCGGCGCTGCGTGAGAAGAGGAACGGATATTGAGGGCGCGCGACGTCATAGCGGCGCTGAAGCTCGCACCCCATCCCGAGGGCGGCTGGTATCGCGAGACGTTCCGCGACACCGCCACGGACGAGACGGGCCGGGCGCGCTCGACCGCGATCTACTTCCTTCTGGACCTCGGCGAGACGTCGGAGTGGCACCGCGTGACGGATGCCGCCGAGACCTGGGCCTGGCATGCCGGCGCGCCGCTCGTCATCACCGTGTCGCCCAACGGGCACGACGCCTCGGCCCAGCGGCTGGGGCCCGGCATCCTCATCGGCGAGGCGCCCCAGTTCACCGTGCCGGCGGGCTGGTGGCAGACGGCGACGAGCCTCGGGGAATGGACGCTCGTCACCTGCACAGTCGCGCCGGGCTTCCGGTTCGAAAGCTTCGAGATGGCGCCGCCCGACTGGCGGCCGACGCCGCGCCCGCCGCGCGCCGGATAGCGCGGCGGGCGTCCGGTCTCAGAACTCCTCCCAGCTGTCCTCGGCCACGGCGGCATGGGGGCTCGCCTTGGCCTGAGCGACGCTTCGCATCTGCGCCACCGGCCGCGAGGCCGCCGGGGCGGGGCGATGCGGGACGCGCGCGGGCGCGGTCTCGGCTGCCAGGCCCCCGGTATGACGGGTGCGGAAGCGGCGGGTGAGGGCGGCGAGCTGCTCGGTCTCGGCCGAGAGCGCCTGCGCGGCCGCCGTCGTCTCCTCCACCATCGCCGCGTTCTGCTGCGTGACCTTGTCCATCTGGTCGGCGGCCGTCGACACTTCGCGAAGCGCCACGGCCTGCTCGCGGGCCGAACCCGCGATCTGGCCGACGATCCGATTCATGTCGGCGACCTCGCCCATGATCTGCTCGAGGCTGCGCCCCGAGGCGGTGACGAGCTCGACGCCCGCCTCGACCTGCGTGCCCGAGGCCGAGATCAGCGTCTTGATCTCCTTGGCGGCCTCGGCCGAGCGCTGGGCGAGCCCGCGCACCTCCTGCGCCACCACCGCGAACCCGCGTCCGGCCTCACCGGCGCGTGCGGCTTCGACGCCGGCGTTCAAGGCGAGAAGGTTGGTCTGGAAGGCGATCTCGTCGATCACGCCGATGATGCGGCCGATCTTGCCGGATGAATCCTCGATCTCGGCCATGGCGGACATGGCGCGCGCGACCACCGCGCCACCGGCCTCGGCGTTCTTCTGCGTGGCGGCGGCCGATCCTTGCGCCTTCGAGGCGCCCTCGGCCGTGCCGTTCACTGCACGCGTCACCTCACCGAGCGCCGCGACGGTTTCCTCGAGATTGGCGGCCTGCTGCTCGGTGCGCTGGGCGAGATCGTTGGACGCGTTGGAGATCTCGCCTAGGCCGAGGCGGATCGTCCCGATCGCGCCGACCACCGCGCCGATTGCGGTCTCCAGCGAATCGACGGAGGCGTTGAAGGTCTGACGGATCGGCTCGAACTCGGGCGCGACGCCCGCGTCCATGCGCACCGTCAGGTCGCCCGACGCGAGGCGATCGAAGCTCGTCTCGACGAGATGGACGAAGGCGCGCAGATCCTCGGCGCGGGCGCTGTCGATCGCCGCCTGGCGTTCGCGGGTCGAGGCCTGCGCCATGCGCGAGGCTTCGGCCTCGGCTTCCAGCCGCTCCTTCTCGATCGCGGCGGTCTTGAACACCTGCACCGTCTCGGCCATGGCGCCGATCTCGTCGCGGCGACCGAGGCCCGAGACCTCGACCGTCTTGTCGCCCTCGGCAAGGCGACGCATGTCGGCGGTGAGGCGGATCACGGGCTTGGAGATCGAGCCGGCGATGGCGAAGGCCGCGGCGCACAGCACGGCGAGGATCGCCGCGCTCCAGCCGGCCGCCTTGTAGAGCGACGAGCGGAACAGCGTCTCGAGGTCGTCGACGTAGACGCCGGTCCCGACCGTCCAGTTCCAGGGCGCGAACTGGGTGGTGAAGGAGAGCTTGGGCTGCGCCACGTCCTCGCCGACGCGCGTGCGGTAGTAGCTGGTGAAGCCGCCGCCGTTCGCCGCGTTCGCGATCAGGGCCCGGATATGGTAAAGGCCGTTGCTGTCGCGCTCGTCCCAGCCGCTCTTGCCTTCGAGCTTGCTGTCGCCGTGGATGACGCGCGTGCCGTCCGGCAGGAAGGCGAAGACGTATTCGCCCTTGCCGTAGCGCGCGTTGCGGACCGCTTCGCGCGCGGCGGTCTGCGCCTGCTCCTGCGTCATGCGACCCGCATCCGCCTCCTCGGCGAAGTGCTTCATCACCGAGACGGCCGCCTCGACCTGCATCTGCAGCATGTGCTGGCGGTCGGCCCAGATGGTGGAGCGCAGCTCCATGAGCTGGACCGCCATCACGGCGAGACTGCCCATCGCGGCGAGCGCGATAAGCATGGCGAGCTTGCGTGAGATCGTAAGACGCATGGTGCGGACGGTTCCCCCCCCCCTGAATTGTTCTCGAGGGCGAAGGTCTCACCTGCGGCTTAAAAGTCTGTCTGTCTGATGATCGAGGATGCGTGAAGGATCCTTGCCCGGCTACGGGACGGCTTCAGGAGCCCCGCGCGTCGCAAGCCTTCGAAACATCGGCAGGGCGGCCAGTGCCGCGCCGCCTGTGATCAGGAGCGCCGCCGCAAGGAGCGAGAGCGAAAACGGCGCCTCGCCGAAGGCGACGAGCGCCAGGGTCGAGAGGATCGGCGCGAGATAGCTGGCGGCGCCGAGCAGCTGGATATCGCCGCGCTTCACGCCGATGTCCCACGAGAAGAAGGCGGCGCCGACGGGCAGGAGGCCGAGAAGGACGATCGCCGTCCATTCCTCGCCGCCCGTCGGCCAGACCGTTTCCTCGAACAGGAGATGGCAGAGGAGGGAAAGGATCGCGGTCGCCGCGCAGAAGCCGCCGACGACCTCGCTCGGCACGGCGGCCAGCCGCCGCGACAGGAGCGAGTAGCCCGCCCAGAACACGGCCGCCGTCGCGGCGAGGAGATAGCCCGGCGTGTACTGGGGCGAGAAGGAGAGACCCTCGCCGCGGCCCGCGATCACCAGCGCCGTGCCGACCAGGCCGATCGCCGCCCCCGCGATATGGTACCAGCGCAGCCGCTCGCCGGGCAGGAGCGCCGAGCCGACCACGATCAGGAGCGGCCAAAGATAGGCGATGAGGCTCGCCTCGACCGGCGGGGCGGCCCGCACGGCAGCAAAATACAGGGCGTGGTAGCCGAACAGGCCGCCGACCCCGACGAGCCAGACATGCGGCGGCTGGCGCAGGACGCGCAGGCCGCCGGGCCGGACGAGAAGCGGGACGAGGCAGACGAGGGTTCCGATCGCGAACGTCATCGCCGCCAGCTGGAAGGCCGGCATCGTGCCGCTCCGCGCGGCGAGCAGCGCGAGAAGCGCCCACATCAGGATCGCCGAGAAGCCGAAGATCGTCGCCATGCCACCCTTGTCCGATCGTACCTGATGCGCTTGCATTTCGCGCGTAGCCGAGCGCGCCGGGGACGGCAAGGCACCCGGCTGGACGGGGCGGCCACTGCGGCGCATAAGCCGATCCATGCGCGAGATGTGGAAAGGGAAGGCCATGCGTCGTCGGTTCATTCAGTGCGATGTCTTTTCGGACGTTCCGACCCGCGGCAACGGTCTGGCCGTGGTGCTCGACGGCGCCGGGCTGGACGACGAGGCGATGCAGCGCTTCGCGGCCTGGACCAATCTTGCCGAGACGACCTTCCTCTTGCCGCCGAGCGATCCTGAGGCCGCCGACTACCGCGTGCGCATCTTCACCACCACCGGCGAGTTGCCCTTTGCAGGCCACCCGACGCTCGGAAGCTGCGCCGCGTGGCTCCAGGCCGGCGGCACGCCGCGCGATGCCGCGCTGGTGCGCCAGGAATGCGCGATCGGGGTCGTCGAGATCGACCGCAGCGGCCCGGTCCCGGCCTTCGTTGCGCCGCCGACCCGCATCCAGCCGATGGAGCCCGAGCGCCTCGCCGAAACCCTGGCGGCGCTGCGCATTCCCTCCGGCGCGGTGCGCCGCGCGGTGCGTCTCGACAACGGCCCGACCTGGGATGCAATCGAGCTCGACGGCGCGGAAGCCGTGCTGGCCGTCGACGCGCGCGGCGCGAGCTTTCCGACCGAGCGCCGCATCGGGTTGATCGGCGCGCATCCGCCCGGCGACGACGCCGACGTCGAGGTGCGCATGCTCACGGTCTGGCACGGCATCAAGGAGGATCCGATCACCGGATCGCTGAATGCGGCGCTGGCCCGCTGGCTGGAGGGGGAGGGTCGTCTGCCGGAGCGCTACACGGCGGCGCAGGGAACCGCGATCGGCCGCCTCGGACGCGTGCATGTGCGCTCGGAGGGAAAGGGACGGGTCCTCATCGGCGGCGCGGTGACCATCCTGATCGAAGGCACGCTCGAACTCTAGGGATCGGTCCAGACGGGAGACATTCGATGCGACCCCTGCTTCTCGTTCTCGGCGTCCTGTCCGGGCAGCCCGCCGCCCCGCCGCCTTCGGAGATCACCGGCGCGGTCTCGCCGCTTATCGCCGGCCTCTGCCGGCCGTTTGGCGAAGGGCAGGGCGACGGGGCTGTCCTGCGCTGCTCCGGGCTCGTCGGGACCGATGTCTTCCTGCGCGGCGACGAGGCGTCGCGCGAGGTGGCCCTCGGCAGGCCCGACGCCTTCCTGCCGCCGCCGCCCGAGGGCGGGCGGCTCGGCCGTTCGGTCACGTGGCGGCTTCTCGGTGATCGCCCGTTCGCCGCCGTCCTTCGCTACCGGTTTCCCGATGCCGCATCGAGCACGCCCGACCTCCTCGTCGTGCTGAAGGCGCCGAGCGATGATGAGGCGCCCTGCCTCGTCGGGGCAGCGCAGGACGTTGCAGGGCCGACGGGGTCCGGGCTGGAGCGCGCGGTCGCCTTTGCCGACCGCCGCGCGCCCCTCTTTCGCTGCGGCCGTGATACGCCGGCCCTTCTCGGCGGCGTCTCGGACGGCGCGCGCGCGATCCTGTCGGCCTGGTTCGGTGCGATGAGGCCGGACGACGGCTGATGACCACGATGTTTCGGTCGCCGCGCGGCGCAAAGTAGGGCTTGCGTCGAATCTTACGGATTGCCGAGGGAATGCGTTAGCTGCCGGTCCGGCATTCTGGCGTCAGATCCATCCGGGGAACTCGCCATGTCCGCTTCCGTCCTGTCGGCCAACCCCTCCCGCCGCCGTTCGCGCGCTGCCGCCGCACCGACCGGCGAAGCCCTGAAGCCCGCCCGCGGCATCATGCTCGGTCTCGGGATCTCCGCGATGATCTGGACCGGGATCGGCGCGCTGATCTTCGGCTGACGATCGACCCTAGCGCAGGGCCGGCGTCGGCGTCGGCACCCGATCGGCCGGCGCAGCGTCGGCGGCCGCCAGCGCCATATCCGGGGCCGCAACGTTCGGCAGGACCGGGCCGACCTGCGCGACGCTATCGGCTCCGGGCAGTGACCCGCGAGGCATCTCGACCAGAACGACCTCGACAAGATCGCCCGGTTGGAGGACGGCAGTCGCCTCGACCTCCTGCCGCGCCGACGCGCCGCCGCTGCGCGTGATGAAGTAGCGGATCGCTTCCGGCTCGTCGCCGACATCCGACACGATGCGTGCCTTCTGGCGTAGCCCCTCGACATGCGCCGATGCCTGATTCACCTCGGCCGAGGCGATCTGGAGCGCAGCAAGATTCTCCATGCGTGCGGTGTCGTCGAGCTTCGCGAGTTCGCGCTGGAGATCGGTCACGTCGCGCTCGACCACGCTGATCGCCGATAGGGTGTCGAGCGAACGGGTCGAGACCAGGAGAGCGCCGCGCTGGGCCGCCCGCAGCCGGTCGATCGGGGTCAGCCCCTTCTGCAGAAGGTCCTCGACGCGCTTGATCTCATCGTCGTAATTGCGGGTCTCGTCCGCGAGGTTGCGTTGCGTCTGCCGAAGGAAGCCGAGGCGCGCGGTGGACCCCTCGATACTCGTCACGAGGTTTCGGCGCGACTTCTCGCGGTCGTCGCGGCGGGCCGCGAGCTGTTCGCCGACCAGCGTGCGCAGACGCTCGGCCAGTGCCGGCTCGACTCCGTCGGCGGCAACCGCGGCAAGGTCGGCTTCGCCCGGTCCCGCAAGCTCCGCTTCGAGGCGTGCCACCTTGAGCCGCGCCTGGAACAGCGCCGAGAATGCCGCGGTCTCCTCCTCGCCCAACCCGGCGCGGTCCAGCGAATGGTCCTGCCGCGATCGCGAGACGCTCGGGCCGCCGACGACCGCCACCACCTGCGCCACCGTGAGGCCCGCCCGGAACGGCTGGGCGCTCGGGGTCAGGACGTCGCCCGACACATAGACCGGGCGGAACTCGCCGACGTCGAGAAGGACGCCCTCCGGGTAGATCACGCTCCAGACGGCCGCCCCCTGCACATCGACGCCGGCGGGATAGGAGACGGTCTTCAGGCGCTGCGAGACGCTCTCGCGCAGGGCCTCGATCGTCAGCCCGGCGGCAGGAAACCGGCCGCCGAGCGGAATGCTGATCGTGCCGTCCTGGTCGATCATGATCTTGCGCGTGACGGGAAGCGTCCCGAGGATCGCAAAGTCGACCATGTCGCCGACCTGAAGCCTGTAGGGCTCGCCGGCCGAGACGGGCGCGCAGGCGAGGAGCCCGGCGAGAAGCGCGGCACCAAGGGTGGACGGGCGGCAGGCGATCCAAGGCATGCGCATCGTCCTTTATTCGTTGTCCGGCAACAGATTCATCATTGCCGCCTTCACCGGAGCGCCGTCAAGCCGCATTGCTGCGCTGCGGCATGTTGCGCGGCGAGGCCGATGCCAACGCCGCGTTGCGTCGAGCCGACGCACGCGATAGGCCAGACGGCAACGCGGGCCGAACCCCGGCTGCGCCGGAGGGATGCGTGCCGATGATCGTCGTTGCCGGAATCTTGAGACTGACGCCCGAGGGCCTTGCTGCGGTTCGCGAGGTCGCGCGCGCGACCGTCACGACCACCAACGCCGAGGCCGGCTGCATCGTCTACGCCTTTGCCGAGGACATTCGCGAGCCGGGCCTCATTCGCATCTACGAGGAATGGGAAAGCCGCGAGGCGCTGGATGCCCACGGCAAGGCGGCCCACATGACCGTGTGGCGCGACGCCCTGAAGACCGTCGAGGTGAAGGAACTGCAGCTGAAGCTGGTCGAAACGGCTTCGGTCGAACCCTTCGCCTGACCCGAGCCAGCCACGCGATGCCGTTTCACGCCAGCGTCCTGACGCTCTATCCCGAGATGTTTCCCGGCCCCTTGGGCGTATCGCTCGCCGGTCGGGCGCTGGAGCGCGGGGACTGGCGGCTCGAGGCGCGCCAGATCCGCGACCACGGGATCGGGCGCCATCGCACGGTCGACGACACGCCGGCGGGCGGCTCGCCGGGCATGGTGCTGCGGCCCGATGTCCTCGCCGAGGCGATCGACGCGGCGACGCCCGACGGCGACGCGCGGCCGCGCCTTCTCATGAGCCCGCGCGGTCGTCCGCTCGATCAGGCGCGGGTGCGTGAGATCGCCGCGGGGCCCGGCGCCGTCATCGTCTGTGGCCGGTTCGAGGGCGTCGACGAGCGCGTCATCGAGGCACGGGCGCTCGAGGAGGTCTCGATCGGCGACTACATCCTCTCCGGGGGCGAAATGGCGGCACTGGTGCTCCTCGACGCCGTGGTGCGTCTCCTGCCGGGCGTCATGGGCAATGCCCAGTCCGGCCAGACCGAGAGCTTCGAGGACGGACTTCTGGAGCACCCGCATTACACGCGCCCCGCGGTCTGGGAGGGGCGCGAAATTCCGCCAGTGCTGGCTTCCGGCCATCACGGCGCGGTGGAGCGCTGGCGCCGCGAAGCGGCCGAGCGACTGACGGCGGAGCGTCGTCCGGATCTCTGGGCCCGGCGCAAGACCACGAAGTCCTGAACGCGAGTTTAGGCGACAGGTGCGGCGCGATCCGTTAACGTTGGGCGGACCAGCATGTGGCGAAGGGCTCATCTCATGACGGGATCGCTGGAGCTTGCCGCTCTCCTCCGCCGCGCCGCGGCCAAGGCCTATGTGGAATGCCCGGACGTCCTTCGCCCGGCGCGAGGTCTCGCGGTCGGGCTGGCGCTCTCGGCCATCCTCTGGCTGGCCGTCGTGAATATCGCGATGCTGGTCTAGCCGCCGGTCCGATACAGGAAGCCCGCCCGGTCGAGATAAGCGACGACCTCGTCCGCCAGTTCGTCGGCGGAGCGGCGGTGCGTCTCGAGATGCAGTTCCGGCGCAGCCGGCGGCTCGTAGGGACTGTCGATGCCGGTGAAGTTCGGAATTCGGCCGGCGCGCGCCTGCGCGTAGAGCCCCTTCGGATCGCGGGCCTCGACGACGCCGAGCGGCGCGTCCACGAATACTTCGACGAACTCGCCCTCGGCGAGGAGATCGCGCGCCAGCTGCCGCTCGGCGCGGAACGGCGAGATGAACGAGGCGAGCGTGATCAGGCCGGCGTCGACCATGAGTTTCGCCGTTTCGGCGACGCGCCGGATGTTCTCCACCCGGTCCGCCGCCGTGAAGCCGAGGTCGCGGTTCAGCCCGTGGCGCACGTTGTCGCCGTCGAGAAGATAGGTGTGGTGGCCGAGCGCGAAGAGGCGCTTCTCCACGAGGTTGGCGATCGTCGACTTGCCGGCGCCCGACAGGCCGGTGAACCAGAGGAGCGCGGGGCGTTGCGCCTTGGCGGCCGCGCGCGCGGCCTTGGTCACATCCACGGCTTGCCGATGGATGTTGGCCGCGCGGCGCAGGGCGAAATCGATCGTGCCGATCCCGACCGTCCGCCCGCTCGCCGTATCGGCGACCGTGAAGGTGCCGAGCACGCGGTTGCGCTCGAAGGGCTCGAAGGCGATGGACTGCGCCAGCGACAGGTTCACCCGTCCGCGATCGCCGGAGCGAAGCGTGCTGGAAGCCGAGCTCGCCCCATCCCCGGCTAGCCGGTGCTTGATGCGTGTCACGCTTCCCGCCACCTGCCGCGGGCCGATCTCGATCCGGTAGGCGCGGCCGGGCAGGAGAGGGTCCGGGCCGAGCCAGAGAAGATCGGCGGCGAACTGGTCGCAGGTCTCGGGCCGGTCGCCGGCCGCCGCCAGCACGTCGCCCGCGACCGGACCGAGCGGCGCGTCGAAACGGATCGTCGCCGTATCGCCGGGCCCGGCTGCTGCTCGCGCCTCGCCTTCCACCTCGACGGCGAGGACACCGGCGACCCGCCCCGTCTCCACGGCGGCGATCCTGTCGCCGGGGCGCACGGACCCCGCGACGATGGTGGCGACCGCCATCTGCGCGGACGGCGCGCCCGAGACGCTGACGCGAAAGGGAGCGTCGGGCGAGGGGGCAACGTCCGGCAGGCTGTCGAGCCAGTCGTCGAGGTGACGCCGCAAGTCGGCACTGTTCCGCCCGAGGGTGACGGTGACCTCACCGGGTTCGCGTGCCGCCGCGCTCCCTGTCTGGGAAGGCGGCGTCTCCTCGCCATCGGGCGATTCGACCAGCACGAGCATATGGTCGAGCTCGATGAGCCGGACGATTTCGAGAAGGCGGCGGGTCCCGACGTCGGGGAGAGGCCGATCCGACACGACGACCGCCGCCTCGCATCCTGCGCCGGCCCGCGCCAGCGCGCCGGGATCGTCGGTGCCTCGGAGGTCGCTGACCATCAGCGGGCGACCACGTATCGACCTGTTCGGAAGGTCGATGTCGCCGACACCGCGAAGGCCGCAGAGGAGAAGGCGCAGCGGAGCGGACGCTTCGTGGGCGTGGGGCGGCATGCGACGGGTCTCCCGGGTCAGGCTCGACAGCTCACGATTCGCGGGCGATGCGATCCGTGCAGGCGAGCGGGAGAATGGCGGGATCGCCGAAGGCAAGGAAGTGCGGGTTGGCAAAATCGGCGTCATGCGCCTGTTGCTGCTTGCCGTAGCGCAGCGGCTGCCCGTCGCAGGTCGTCACGCATCCACCCGCCGCGCGCAGGATGGCGTCGCCGGCCGCCGTGTCCCATTCCATCGTCCGGCCGAAGCGGGGGTAGAAGTCGGCCTCGCCGGCGGCCAGCATGCAGAACTTCAGCGACGAGCCGCAGGCGGCAAAGCCCGCGACCGGCAGGCGTTCGAGATAAACGGCCGTTTCCGCCGAACCGTGGCTGCGCGAGCCGACGACGGTGAGGGGACCCGGTGCCGCGCGCACCCGCATCGGATGGCGCTTCTCCGCGCCCTCGCGGCGCCAGGCGCCTGCCGGGCCGCCAGCAAAGAGGCGTCCGAGCGCCGGGGCATAGACCACGCCGAGAACCGGCACGCCGTACTCGATGAGAGCGATGTTGACCGTAAACTCGCCGTTGCCGGTGATGAACTCGCGCGTGCCGTCGAGGGGGTCGACCAGGAAGAAGCGGGCGCTGGCGTCGGGGCACCGCCCAGCCGCCGCCTCCTCCTCCGCCACCACGGGGATTCCCGGCGCGATCTCAGCCAATCCCTCGAGGATGATCGCCTCGGCCTCGCCGTCGGCCTGGGTGACCGGCGAACCGTCGCCCTTCGTCGCCACCGCTACGTCCGGCCTGTAGTGTCGCAGGATGCAGGCGCCGGCCTCCAGCGCGAGCGCGCAAAGCGGCTCGAGCAGCGCATCGAGATCAAGCGCCGGCCGGTCGGGCGAAGGGGGGAGCGGGTGCGTCATGCCTGCATTCCTTCGCACGAAGCGCGTTGTCAGGAAAGCCGCGCCGCCACAGCAAAAAGGGGAAGGCCGCGGACGACCTTCCCCTTTCAGTTCGAGTGCGAGGCGGCTGAGATCAGCAGCTACCCTCGCGCTTCATCACGACCTTGACCGTCTTGATGAGGATCTGAATGTCGAGCCACAGCGACCAATGGCGGACGTAGTAGGTGTCGAACTTGACGCGCGAGGCATAGCTCGTGTTCGACCGGCCGTTGACCTGCCACATGCCGGTGACGCCCGGACGGGTGCGCTTGTAGGCCTCGAAGCGGTGCGTGTAGCGATGCACCTCCTCATCGACGATCGGGCGCGGGCCGATCAGGCTCATCTCGCCGCGCA
The DNA here is from genome assembly GCF_047943035.1 of Aureimonas phyllosphaerae. Taxonomy (NCBI): domain Bacteria; kingdom Pseudomonadati; phylum Pseudomonadota; class Alphaproteobacteria; order Hyphomicrobiales; family Aurantimonadaceae; genus Aureimonas; species Aureimonas phyllosphaerae. Next base: position 1,767,346 of record NZ_CP181348.1, read on the forward strand.
GCACGTTGAAGAGCTGCGGCAGCTCGTCGAGGCTGGTCTCGCGCAGGAATCGGCCGAGGCGCGTGACGCGCGGATCGTTGCGAAGCTTCTGCGTGGCTTCCCACTCGGCGCGCGCCGTCGGGTCGGTCTGGAGGAGGCGCTGCAGGAGCTCGGCCGAGTTGGTGGCCATCGAGCGGAACTTGTAGCAGCGGAAATGTCGGCCATCGAAGCCGACGCGCTTGTGGCCGAAAAAGACCGGGCCGGGGTCGCTGATCTTCATCGCGGCGATGATGATGAGCATCAGGGGGCTGAGAACGAGGAGGGCGCCCAAGGTCAGCGTGATGTCGACGGCCCGCTTCAGCGATCCGCCGACTGGGCGGGAAAGATCGACCGCTGCAGGTTGTCGGGTGACGTCGCTGGTGGTGGTCGCCAACGTGGTGATCTTTGCCATCGGATTCCCGTCGGGTTCTTTAAAGAACGGTAAGCATCTTATAGAGGAGTTGATGCTTCCCGGCAACGCTCCGTTCGCAGTTGCACAGTGCAGGGCGGGTTTGCGCTAGACGCGCAGGTTGCGGGAGGCGCCTTTCAAGGCGGCTTGAGAAAGCGGTTTCAACAACTTCAGGGTTCGCAGAACCGTCAAAAAAGCCCGGGATAAATCGTTATAACGAGCTTGTAACGATCCGTGAGCCCGATGGAATTGAACGCAGCTCACGGCGAAGCGCGGGGTTGCGCTCAGATGTCGTCATGCTGCAATGCAAAATAATATGGCATCGGTGATGCATTCTAGGCGAAGATCGCCCGCTCCGTATCCACCAGCTCGGCGATGAAGCGGGCGACGGCCTGGACCCGCGAGAGGTCGCGTGCGCTCTCATGGTACACCAGCCAATATTCGCGCCGGAGCTCCCGCTCGGGCAGAACGCGCTCGAGACCGTGGCGCCCGGCCGCCGAGAAGCTGTGCAGGATGCCGATGCCAAGGCCCGCCGCCACGGCCTCGGCCTGACCGAGGGCGGAGGAGATCTCGATCCGGCTCTGCCACCCCGGCGCGAACTCGGCCGCGTATTGCAGCGAGGCGCTGTAGAGGAGGTCGTCGACATAGCCGACGAGCGAATGGGCGGCGAGATCGCCGACGCCCTGGGGTCGCCCCGCTCGGTCGAGATAATCCGTCGAGGCGTAGGCGCGCAGGCTGTAGGACACGAGACGCCGGGCGACGAGCCGGCCCTGCTCGGGACGCTCCACGGTGATCGCGATGTCGGCCTCGCGCCGCGACAGCGAGAAAGCGCGCGGCACCGGCACGAGCTGCAGCGTCAGGCCGGGATGGCGGTCCATCAGAGGCCCGAGGCGCGGGGCGAGGAACGCGGTGCCGAACCCGTCCGGCGCGCCGATCCGCACGGTGCCGGACAGGGCCAGGTCCGCCTCGCCGATGAGGGCCCGCGCGTTCTGCGCTTCCGCCTCCATTCGCTCGGCCGCCGGAAGGAAGGCTTCGCCCTCGCCGGTCAACGTGCAGCCGCCCGGTCGCCGCTCGAAGAGGCGGGTGCCTAGCGCACCCTCCAGTGCGTCGAGCCGCCGGCCGACGGTCGCGTGGTTGAGGCCGAGCCGCCGCGAGGCCGCCAGGATCTGCCCGGCGCGTGCCACCGCCAGAAATACGCGCACGTCGTCCCAATTCACGCGGACGTCTCCCAAGACTTCGATTTTCGCACAATGGATGCACGATCCCGCCCCTTGCTTTCAAGGGCGGGTGACGGCCACAAACCGGCAGCACAAGGGAGAGACGGCATGAACGAGATCGGTCACTTCATCGACGGCGCGCGCGTCGCGGGCACCAGCGGGCGTTTTGCCGACGTCTTCAATCCGGCCACGGGTCAGGCGACGGCGCGACTGTCGCTAGCCAGCCGCGACGAGCTGCAGCGTGCGGTGGATGCGGCGCGCGCCGCCCAGCCGAAATGGGCCGCCACCAACCCGCAGCGCCGGGCCCGCGTCTTCATCAAGTTCGTCGAGCTCCTGAACGCCCACATGCAGGAGCTCGCCGAACTCCTGTCGTCGGAGCATGGCAAGACGGTCGAGGACTCCAAGGGCGACATCGTGCGCGGCCTCGAGGTCTGCGAGTTCGTGATCGGCATTCCGCACCTGATGAAGGGCGAGTTCACCGAGGGCGCAGGGCCCGGCATCGACATGTACTCGATCCGCCAGCCGGTCGGCATCGGCGCCGGCATCACGCCGTTCAATTTCCCGGCGATGATCCCGATGTGGATGTTCGCCCCGGCGATCGCCTGCGGCAACGCCTTCATCCTGAAGCCCTCGGAGCGCGACCCGTCCGTGCCGATGCGCCTCGCCGAACTGATGCTGGAAGCAGGCCTGCCGAAGGGCATCCTTCAAGTCGTCAACGGCGACAAGGAAGCGGTCGACGCGGTGCTGGAGCACCCGGAGATCGGCGCGATCTCCTTCGTCGGCTCGACGCCGATCGCCGCCCATGTCTATGCCGAGGCGACGAAGCGGGGCAAGCGTGCCCACACGTTCGGCGGCGCCAAGAACCACATGATCATCATGCCCGACGCCGACCTCGACATGGCGGCGGACGCGCTGATCGGCGCGGGCTATGGCTCGGCCGGCGAGCGCTGCATGGCGATCTCGGTGGCGGTGCCGGTCGGCGAGGAGACCGCCAACGCCCTGATCGAGAAGCTGATCCCGAAGGTCGAGGCGCTCAAGATCGGTCCCTACACCGATGCCGCCGCCGACTACGGCCCGGTTGTCACCAAGGCGAGCCAGGAGAAGATCCTCGGCCTCGTCGAGACGGGCGTCCGGGAAGGCGCCAAGCTCGTCGTCGACGGTCGCCAGTTCCGCATGCAGGGCTATGAGGACGGCTTCTTCGTCGGCTCCTGCCTCTTCGACCACGTCACGCCCGACATGGAGATCTACAAGGCCGAGATCTTCGGGCCCGTGCTCTCGGTGGTGCGCGCCAAGGACTACGAGGCCGCGCTCGCCCTGCCGACCGAGCACGAATACGGCAACGGCGTCGCGATCTACACGCGCGACGGCGATGCAGCGCGCGATTTCGCAAGCCGCGTTCCGATCGGCATGATCGGCATCAACGTGCCGATCCCGACCCCGCTCGCCTACCACTCCTTCGGCGGCTGGAAGCGCTCGTCCTTCGGCGACCTCAACCAGCACGGACCGGACTCGATCAAGTTCTGGACCCGCACCAAGACGGTGACGAGCCGCTGGCCGTCCGGCATCAAGTCGGGCGCCGAGTTCTCGATGCCGGTGATGCGCTGAAGGCGCGGCGCCGGTGATGTGCCAAGGCGTGGGCAGAACCTCGCCTTGAGAACGTAAGCATGCCAGAAGGGTCGGCGGTCGCTCCGCCGGCCCTTCATCGCATTCCCGTCCGACCCGATGTTCCAGATCCTTCTCTTCTCGCTCGCGCCGGTCTTCTTCGTGATCGGGCTCGGTTTCGTCGCGGGTCGCCGGCGCTGGGTGGACGCGAGTGCCACCGGCATGCTCGGCGCCTTCGTCGCGCAGTTCGCGCTGCCGATCGCCCTGTTCCTCGCGATCGTCACAGCGCCCCGCAGCCTGCTGACGGCCGAACTCGCACCGACCGCTGCTTACGTCGCGACCTTTGCGGCGATGCTCGGCCTCACGCTCCTGGTCTCACGACGCTGGGGCCTCACGCCGATCACGACGGCACTCTTTGCCCAAACCGTCGGCATTCCCAATCTTGGCGGCATTGGTCTTGGCCTGTTCCAGGCGCTGGAAGGGCCGGGGTCGGAGGTGACGCTGGCCGTCGCCAACCTCGTCGGCACGCTGACCGTCACGCTCTATTGTTTCGTCCGGCTGGAGATGCAGGGCGGCGGCCATATCGGCCGAGCCGTCGGGGCAGCGCTGGTCAAGCCGATGACGATCCTGCCCGTGCTCGGCTTCGTCATCGCCTTTGCCGAGGTGCCGTTTCCGGCGCTCGGCATCGCGGTCCTGAAGCCCCTGGCGCAAGCGACCGGCGGCGTCGGCCTGTTCCTGACCGGGGTAATCCTGTCGACGCAGCCCCTGCGCTTGTCTCGGACGAGCCTTTTCGCCGTCGCCCTGTCGAATGTCCTGCGCCCGGCGCTGGCGCTGGCGCTCTGCCTCCTCCTGTCGCTGCCGCCGGCGATCGAGGCGCGGATCGTCGTCGCCATGGCGATCCCCGCCGGCTTCGTCGGAACGATCCTCTCGGCGATCTACCGGGAAGGCACCGCGGAATCGGGCGGCGCGCTGGTCGCCACCACGGTCGCCTCGCTGGTCACGCTGCCGATCTGGATCACGGTCGCGGTCTGGCTCGCCGGACCTTGAGCCCCGGTCGCTCAGGCGTCGGAGCGTAGCACAAGGTCAGCCGGCCGGCTTTTGGCCAGCACGAGGCGCATGTTGGGAAGGTCGTTGCCTTCCATCTGCCGGACCATCGCGTCCGGATCGAGCTGGAACCCCATCCAGCGCTCCGTCAGCCGGCCGATCAGCACCTCCTCGCTCGCCTCGACCATGACCGTCAGGTCGAAGAGGTCGCCGAGGTCGCGCCAGCCCGGCTCGTCGAGGAGGAGGTAGTTGCCCTCCGTCAGCACGATGCGCGTCGACGGCTCGATGATGCGGCCGCCCGCGCGCGCGATCTCGATCGAGCGGTCAAAGACCGGCACGGCGACCTCGCGGCCGTCGTCGGCGCGAAGCCGCTCCAGCGCCGTGCGGTAGCCGTCGAGGTCGAACGTATGCGGCGCGCCCTTGCGCGGGCGGTGGCCGCGCGCGTTCAGCACCGTGTCGTCGTAGTGGAAACCGTCCATCGGGAACACGTCGGCGACACCCGCGCGGCGCGCGTTGAGGCGTTCCTTCAGTTGATCGGCCGTGGTGGACTTGCCGGAGCCCGGCGCGCCGGCGATCGCGACGATCCGGCGGCGCTCGCCCTCCTCGCTGAGAAGCGCGTTCGTCAGCCCCGCCAGCGTCACCTGCTCGCCCATGTCCGTCCTCCCGAAGTGGTCAGACGGCCTTTGCCTGAAGGCGCGAGGTTTGGCGAGAGGGATCGAGCCGCTCGGGCTCGTAGCCGAGGAGGGCGGACGGCTCGACATCGGCAAACACGCGCCCGACGCCGATCAGGATCGGCCGGTCGATGCCGACGCGCCCGACGATCTCCCCGAGAGATGAGAGCGGTCCGACCACACGGATCTCGTCCGGCCGGGTGAGGGCCGCGGCGACGGCCACCGGCGTTTCCGGTGGAAGCCCGTGCGCGATGAGCTGCTCGGCGATGCGCCGCGCCATGCGCCCGCCCATGTAGAAGATCGTGGTCGCGTTGTCGTCGGCGAGCGCCCGCCAGTCCATGTCGTCGGGAAGGTCGCCCTTCTGCGAATGTGCGGTGACGAAGCGCACGGCCTGCGCCCGGTCGCGGTGGGTCAGCGACACGCCGAAGGCGCCGGCCATGGCCGAGGCCGCCGTGATGCCCGGCACGATCGCGACGGGAATACCCTGCGCCCGTAGGTCGGCGATCTCCTCGCCCGAGCGCCCGAAGACGGAGACGTCGCCGGATTTCAGCCGCACGACATGCTTACCGGCATGGGCGAACTGCGCCATCATCGCGTTGATGTCTTCCTGCCGGCAGCTCTCGCGCCCGCCGCGCTTGCCGACCAGCATGCGCTTGGCCTCGCGGCGGGCGAGCTCCAGGATGTCGTCGGACACGAGGTCGTCGAAGAGGATGACGTCGGCGGCCTGCAGGGCGCGCACGGCCTTCAGCGTCAGAAGCTCGGCGTCGCCGGGGCCGGCGCCGACCAGCGTCACCCGTCCGCCGGCCTGCGGGCGATTGGCGAGGTCGCGAACGAAGGCGCGGGCCTCCAGCTCGGCCGCCTCGTCGGGCGCACGGCGCGTGAAGGCGTCGTCGGAAAAGCGCTCCCAGAAGGCGCGGCGGGACGGGCCCGGTGCGAGGCGGTCCATCACCTCGGCGCGCACGCGCGCGGCCATCTTCGCCCAGCCGGTGAGGGTGGCGGGCAGCAGCGTCTCGATGCGCCGGCGGATCGCCTGGCCGAGGATGGGCGCCGCGCCATCGGTCGAGATGCCGACGACGACGGGCGAGCGGTTGACGATCGTGCCGAAGCGGAATTGGCAGAAGTCCGGCTTGTCGATGACGTTGACCGGGACGCCGGCGGCGCGCGCGGCGCAGAAGAAGGCCTGCGCTTCCGCCTCGCTTTCGCAGTCGGCGACCGCAAGCGAGGCGGCGGCAAAGACGTCGAGTGCCCAAGGGCGGTCGTGATGGCGGATCTCGCCGTCCGCAAAGGGGAGGGCGAGGACGGTGCGCATCTCCTCGCCGAGGTCGTCGGCGGGGCAATAGAGATCGACGGTCGCGCCGGAGGCGGCCAGCAGTTCGGCCTTCCAGGCGGCGCCGTCCGAGCCGCCGGCCATCGCCGCGCGCTTGCCCTTGAGGTCGAAGAAGACGGGCAGGGTCGCGAGCTCGCCCATGCGCTGCGGGCGCTGGCGGGCGGGCGCGGTGTCAGCTTGGCTCGAGGACACGTCGTTCCGCATCGATCAATCCCTGGATCTCGGTTCTGCAGGAGCCACAATTCGTGCCGGCCCGCAAGCTCTGGCCGATGGCCGCGACGCTCGCGCAGCCGCCGCCCACAGCGCGCCTGATGTCGTTGGCCCCGACGCCGAAACAAGAGCAGACGAGCGCACCGGGGTCGGGCCGCTCGGCGCCGGCGCGTCCGGCGAGGACACGTGCGCGAGCCTGGGGTTCGAAGGCCGGAGCGTCGAGCAGCGAGACGGCGAAGGCGCGCGAGACGGCGACGGGCTCCGGCGAGAGCCAGAGCGCGGCGAGGAGCCGGTCGCCGGCATCGAAGGCGGCGAGGCGGCGCTGGCCGGTGCGGTCGGTGTAGTCGAGAAGGTCTGCGGCGGGGTCGAGGCCGAGGAGGGCGTGGGGCTCCGGCGCGGTGCCGTTGCCGGCGAGCTCCAGCCGCCAGCCGCCGGGCGCGCGGGCCTTGGCCCAATAGATGAGGTCGTCCGCTTCGGGCTCGGCGCGCGAGACCGCGAAGCCGTACCACTCGGCCGAGACGCGACGGAGCGCGGCGGGCGCGGCCTTCGACGCCGGCTGGCCCGAGATCGGATCGGTGCGTGCGGGGACGAGCGCGTTGATGCGCGCTGCGCCCGAGAACTGGCCGGTCCAGTGCATCGGGGCGAAAAGCGTGCCGGGCGCGACGCGGGGCGTCAGGAGCGCGCGCAGGGTGGCGCTGCCGTGATCCGTCGAGAGCGACACGAGATCGGCCTCCGCGATGCCGAGGCGTTGCGCATCGGCCGGGTGGATTTCGCAGAAGGGCTCCGCGAGATGGGCCGACAGGCGGGCCGAGCGCCCCGTTCGCGTCATCGTGTGCCACTGGTCGCGGATGCGGCCGGTGTTGAGCACGAAGGGGCGCTTGGCCGTGAGGGCGGGCGCCTCGGCCGGGGCGACGGGCAGGAGTTTCGCCCGGCCGTTCGGCGTGAAGAAGCGGCCGTTTGCGAAGAAGCGGGTGGTCGGCGCGGCGCCGGCCGGCTGGGGCCATTGCACCGGCGCCAGCGCCTCGTAGGCCGCATCGTCGAGGGTTTTGAGCGCGCCGATATCGAAATCGCGTGCACCCTCGTTTTCGAAGGCGGAGAGGGCGGCGTGCTCGCGGAAGATCGCGGCCGCATTGGCGAAGTCGAAGCCTTTTGCGAAGCCCATGCGCCTCGCGACTTCCTGGATCTGCCACCAGTCCGGCCGCGCCTCGCCGGGCATGGCGAGGAAGCCACGCTGGCGCGAGATGCGGCGCTCGGAATTCGTCACCGTGCCATCCTTCTCGCCCCAGGCGGCGGACGGCAGGGCGACATGGGAGAAGGGCATCGTGTCGGTGTCGGTCACGACGTCGGAGACGACGACGAAGGGGCAGCGGCGGAGCGCCTCGGCGACGCCGTCGGCCTCAGGCAGCGAATCGACGGGATTGGTCCCCATGATCCACAGCGCGCGCACCCGGCCGTCGGCGACTGCCTTGAAGAGGTCAACGGCTTTGAGGCCGGGCGTCTGCGCCACGTTCGGCGCATTCCAGAAGCGGCGCACGACATCCGCGTGGACGGGGTTGCCGAGGTCCATGTGGGCGGCGAGCTGGTTGGCGAGCCCGCCGACCTCGCGCCCGCCCATCGCGTTGGGCTGGCCGGTGACGGAAAAGGGGCCGGTGCCGGGGCGCCCGATGCGGCCGGTGGCGAGATGGCAGTTGAGGATCGCCGACACCTTGTCGGTGCCGCCCGCCGACTGGTTCACGCCCTGGCTGTAGACGGTGACGGTCTTGTTCGTGCGGGCATAGAGATCGAGGAAGGCCGTGAGCTTGTCCGCGTCGAGCCCGGTGGCTGCGGCGAGGCGCGCAAGATCGGCGAAGGGCCGGGCGGCTTCCAGCGCAGTGTCGAGACCTTCGGTGTGGGCTTGCGTGTAGGCGCGGTCGATCGCGCCGGCCGCCTCGATCGCGGCAAGCGCCCCGAGGAACAGCGCCGTGTCGCCATCGGCGCGGATCGGCAGATGGAGATCGGCTTCCCGCGCGCTCGCGGTCTCGCGCGGGTCGATGACGACGAGGCGCATCTCGGTCCGGCGCGCGCGCGCGGCCTGCACGCGCTGGAAGAGGACCGGGTGGCACCAGGCGAGGTTGGAGCCGACGAGGACGAGGAGGTCGGCCTCTTCCAGATCCTCGTAGGTGCCCGGCACCGTGTCGGAGCCGAAGGCGCGCCTGTGGCCGGCGACCGAGGAGGCCATACACAGGCGCGAGTTGGTGTCGATGTTGGCCGAGCCGACGAAGCCCTTCATCAGCTTATTGGCGACGTAGTAGTCCTCGGTGAGGATCTGGCCGGAGACGTAGAGCGCGACCGAATCCGGCCCGTGGTCGCGGATCGTCTGCGAGAACCGCGAAGCGACAAGGTCGAGCGCGGCGTTCCAGGAGGCACGCTCGCCCCCGATCTGCGGATGCAGCAGCCGGCGGTCGGGCACCAGCGTCTCACCGAGCGCCGCGCCCTTGGAGCAGAGGCGGCCGAAATTGGCGGGATGCGCTCCGTCGCCCTCGATCGCGACCGTCCCGTCGTGGCGGGGCGTCGCCACGACGCCGCAGCCGACGCCGCAATAGGGGCAGGTGGTGCGGGTCGCGCCCGAGGTCGCCAGCGTGTTCATCTCACCACGCGTTGTAGGCGAGGTACTTGCCGCTCATGCGGACCTCGATCCGGTCGCCCTTGGGGTTCGGCACCTTCTCGACCTCCATGTGGAAGTCGATCGCGCTCATGATGCCGTTTCCGCACTTCTCCTGGACAAGCTCCTTGAGGGTGTCGCCGTAGACGCCGACGATCTCGTAGAAGCGGTAGATGCACGGATCGGTCGGGACGCTGCGGTCCCAGACCTTCGTCGGATATTCCGCCAGCGTGACCGCCGCCTCCTGCGGCAGGCCGAGGTTCCTGGCCAGAAGATCCGCCTTGTCGCGCGGCAGGGCGTTCATGCCGAGGCAAGCCGAGGTCGTGAAGACCTCGCTCATGCCGATGCCTTCAGCGATCGCGGCCCAGGACAGGCCCGCCTGACGCTTGCGCTCGTAGACGAGATCGGTGACGTCCTTCTTCGACAGCATCATGCGTCTCCTATTCCGCGGCTTCTCGAAAGGCTTCGGCTTCAAGCCGGATTTCCAGCGCCCCGTCCGCACTGATCCGCACCAGGAAGGTCCGCACCCGGCCCTCGTCCGGTCCCTGCACCAGCCCGGTGTCGAGGGCGATCACCTGGGAGTGGAGCGGGCAGGTGACCGAGCCGCCGTGGACGATCCCCTGGCTCAGCGGGCCGCCCTTGTGGGGGCAGCGGTCCTCGGTGGCGTAGACCTTGTCGTCCATAGTGCGGAAGACGGCGATCCGGCCGAGCGGCGAGGTCACGCAGCGCGCGCCGCGGCGGGGGATGTCGTCGAGGCGGCCGATCGCCGCCCATGCGGAGAGGGTGCTCATTCTGCGGCCTCGCGGAAGGAGGAGAGATCGGCCAGCGGCTTGAACTCGTGGGCGGCGACGCCCTTCGAGGCGCGCTCCGCCCAGGGGTCGACCTGCGCGAACTGCTGGGAATAGACGAAGCGCTCGAAGTAGGTCTGGCGCTTCTCGAGGTCGTCGACGATCGCCGCGCGGATCGAGTCCATCCCGACGCGCTTCAGCCACTTATAGATGCGCTCGAGATAGTGGCCCTGCTCGCGATAGAGCTGGGTGAGCGCGGCGATGACGACGACGGCCTCGTCCTCGGTGTCGACATGGCAGAGGACCTGGGTGCCGTGGATGTCGAGGCCGGCGGCGCCCGCGAAGTGGATGTCGTAGCCACTGTCGACGCAGATGACGCCGATGTCCTTGCAGGTCGCCTCGGCGCAGTTGCGCGGGCAGCCGGAGACGGCCATCTTCAGCTTGGCCGGGGTCCAGGAGCCCCACATGAACTTCTCCAGCCGGATGCCGAGCCCGGTGGAATCCTGCGTGCCGAAGCGGCACCAGTCGGTGCCGACGCAGGTCTTCACCGTGCGCAGGCCCTTGGCGTAGGCGGCGCCCGAGACCATGCCGGCGGCGTTGAGGTCGGCCCAGACGGCGGGCAGGTCCTCCTTCTTCACACCCAGCATGTCGATGCGCTGGCCGCCGGTGCATTTCACCGCCGGGATGGCGAACTTGTCGACGACGTCGGCGATGGCGCGCAACTCGGCCGAACTCGTCATGCCGCCCCACATGCGCGGCACGACGGAATAGGTGCCGTCCTTCTGGATGTTGGCGTGGACGCGCTCGTTGATGAAGCGCGACTGCTTGTCGTCCTGATACTCGCCCGGCCAGTCGGCGAGGAGATAGTAGTTGAGCGCCGGGCGGCACTTGGCGCAGCCGCAGGAGGTCGTCCACTCCAGCTCCTGCATCACCGCCGGGATGCTCTTCAGCCCCTTCGCCTTGATCAGCCGGCGCACGTCGCCGTGGCCGAGCGTCGTGCAGCCGCACATCGGTTTCACCGCATTCGGGTTGAAGGCGGCCCCCAGCGTCACGCTCATCAGCTGCTCGATGAGGCCGGTGCACGAGCCGCAGGAGGCCGAGGCCTTGGTGTGGGCGCGCACGTCGTCGAGGGTCGTCAGGCCCTTGGCGGTGATGGTGGACGTGATCTTGCCCTTGCAGACGCCGTTGCAGCCGCAGATCTCGGCGTCATCGCCCAACGCTGCAACGGCCGCCATAGGGTCCAGCGGGGACCCTCCCTGGTAGCTCTGGCCGAAGATCAGCGTGTCGCGCATCTCGGCGATGTCGGTGCCCTTCTTCAGGAGGTCGCCGAACCAGCCGCCATCCGCCGTCTCGCCGTAGAGCACGGCGCCGAGGATGCGGTTGTCCTTGACGACGAGGCGCTTGTAGACGCCGGCCGAGGCGTCGCGCAGCACGATCTCCTCGCGATCGGGTGCATCGGCGAAGTCGCCGACGGAATAGAGGTTGATGCCGGTGACCTTCAGCTTCGTCGGCGTGTCGGAGTGGCGGAAGCCCTCTCCGGGCTGGCCGGCGAGCCGGCGGGCCGCCACTTCCGCCATCTGGTAGAGCGGCGCGACGAGGCCGTAGACGCGCCCGTCGAGCTCGACGCATTCGCCGAGCGCCGAGATGCTCTCGTCGGAGGTGACGAGCTGGTCGTCGACATGGATGCCGCGACCGACGGCCAGGCCCGCGTCCTTGGCGAGCCCGGCAGAGGGGCGGATGCCGACGGCCATGACGACGAGGCTCGCCGGGATGACGCGGCCGTCCTTGAGCCTGACGCCCTCGACCCGTTCCGTGCCGAGCACCTCGTCCGTGTTGGCGTTGCAGATCACCTCGATGCCGCGCTTCTCCAGGGCGCGCTGGAGGAGAAAGCCGGCGGCGGGGTCGAGCTGGCGCTCCATCAAGGTCGGCATGAGGTGGAGGACGGTAACCTCCAGCCCCTGCGCGCGCAGGCCCGCGGCGGCTTCGAGGCCGAGAAGTCCGCCGCCGATGACGACGGCCTTGGCGTTCGACTGCGCCGCGAGGATCATTGCGTCGACATCGTCGAGGTCGCGGTAGGCGAGGACGCCGGGAAGGGTGTGGCCGGGGACGGGCGGGATGAATGGGGTCGAGCCGGTGGCGATGACGAGGTGGTCGTAAGCCTCCGTCACCCCCTTGTCGGACGTCACGGTCTTCGCCGCCCGGTCGATCGCGACGATCTTGTGGCCCTTGTAGAGCGTGACGCCGTGGCTGACGTACCAGCCGTCGCCGTGGATCACGATGTCCTCGAAGCTCTTCTCGCCCGACAGGACGGGGGAGAGCATGATGCGATCGTAGTTCACGCGGGGTTCGGCGTTGAAGATCGTCACCTCGAAGGCATTCGGCGCCAGTTCGAAGAGGTGTTCGAGCATCCGGCCGGGGGCCATGCCGTTGCCGACGACGACGAGTTTCTGGGTCATGGGTCTCATCCCGAAACGGAAAGGTTGAGAAGGGCGTCCGGCGCGGCGTCGGTGGCGCGCCGGGCGATCAGTCCGGCGTCAGGCCGCTTCAACGAAGCGGTTGCGCTCGTAGAGGAACCGCAACACCGCCTGGCGGCACTTGAGGTAGATCGGGTCCGTCGCGAGCTTGATGCGGTCGCGCGGCCGGGCGAGCGGCACGGCGAGGATCTCGCCGATGTTGGCCGATGGGCCGTTCGTCAGCATCACGATGCGATCCGACAGGAGCACGGCCTCGTCCACGTCGTGGGTGATCATCATCACCGTCGTACCGAGGTCGGCCTGGATCTGCATGACTTGATCCTGCAGATGCGCGCGGGTGAGCGCGTCGAGCGCGCCGAAGGGCTCGTCGAGGAGGAGGATCTTCGGCTCCATGGCGAGTGCGCGAGCGATGCCGACGCGCTGCTTCATGCCGCCCGAAATCTCCGACGGACGCTTGTCCCGGGCGTGGCCCATATGGACGAGCTCGAGGTTGCGCATCACCCATTCGCGGCGCTCAGGTGCCGACTTGGCCTTGCCGAACACCTTGTCCACCGCGAGCGCGACGTTCTCGTAGACCGTGAGCCAGGGCAGGAGCGAATGGTTCTGGAACACGACGCCCCGGTCGGGGCCCGGCTGGTCCACGACCTTGTCCTCGAGGAGGACGACGCCGGTCGTAGCCTTCGTCAGCCCCGCCACGATGTTGAGAAGCGTGGACTTGCCGCAGCCGGAATGGCCGATGATCGAGATGTACTCGCCCTTGTCCACCGTCAGGTCGATGCCCTTGAGGACCTGGGTGGTGGCGGCGCCCCGCTTGAAGGTCATGTCGACGCCTTCGATGGACAGGAACGGTTTGGCTTGCATGGGTTCGCTCCGGGTCTGTCGAGGAGGGATCAGGCCGCGGCCGTGCCGCGGGTGACGAGACGGCCGACCAGCGCCACGATCCGGTCGAGCACGAAGCCGACGAGGCCGACATAGGCGAGGGCGACGATGATGTCGGAGATCAGCGACGAGTTCCAAGCGTCCCAGATGAAGAAGCCGATCCCAACGCCGCCGATCAGCATCTCCGCCGCGACGATGGCGAGCCACGAGAGGCCGACGCCGATGCGAAGCCCGGTGAAGATGTAGGGGGCGGCCGCCGGCAGCATGATCTTGGCGAAGAACTCGAGGCCGTTCAGGCGCAGCACCGCCGCCACGTTGCGATAGTCGGCCGGAATGTTGCGCACCCCGACGGCCGTGTTGATGATGATCGGCCAGACCGAAGTGATGAAGATCACGAAGATCGCCGCCGGCTGGCCGTTCTGGAAGGCGGCGAGCGAGAGCGGCAGCCAGGCGAGCGGCGGCACCGTGCGCAGCACCTGGAAGATGGGATCGAGGCCGCGCATGGCGAGCGTCGACTGGCCGACGAGCACGCCGAGCGAGATGCCGACGGCGACCGCGATCGAATAGCCGATCGCGACGCGCTGGAGGCTCGCCCAGATCTGCCAGCCGAGGCCGACGTCGTTGCCCGAATTGACGTAGAACGGATGGGCGATCAGCTCCCAGCTGTCGCTGAGCACTTGGCTCGGCGCCGGAAGCGCGGCGCCGGGATGGGCGCACAGGAGCTCCCACAGGCCGAGAAGCACCGTGAGGGTGACGAGGAAGGGCAGGATTTCGGCCGCCCAGTCGCGCGAGCGCCGGACGAGAGCGGGGCCGATGGGCGCACGGCGCGTCGGCAGCGCGAGGACGGCGGCGCCGGCCTTGGCCGCGGGCGCCGGGCCCTTCAGGGGCAGCTTGGTGACGGTCTGGGACACGGGGGACGGCCTCCGTTGAAGCGAGGGGCGGGACGGGCTTCAGGCGATGCGCTTGATCGAAAGGCTCGCGAGGTAGGCGTCGGGGTTGGCAGGATCGAAGGTCTTGCCGTCGAAGAAGGTCTCGACGCCGCGCGAGGTCGAGGCCGGGATGTCGGACTCCGCCACGCCGAGGTCCTTGGCCGCCGCGCGCCAGATGTCCTCGCGGTTGACCGCCGCGATCAGCGCCGCCTTGTCGAGCCCGGCGGGCAGGTAGCCCCAGCGCTGGTCCTCGGTGAGGAACCAGAGGTCGTGGCTCTGGAAGGGGTAGGAGGCGTGGTCGCGCCAGAACTTCATGACGTGGGGCGAGTTCTCGACCACCGGCTTGCCGTTGCCGTAGTCGTAGGTGCCCTTGAGGCGGTCGACGATATCGGCGGGGGCGACGTTGAACCAGGCGCGCTTGCCGACTATCTGGCTGAGCTCGTCCTTGTTCTCCATCGCGTCGCACCACTGCTGCGCCTCGAGGACCGCCATGGTCAGCGCCTTGGCGGCGTTGGGGTGAGCCGCGACCCAGTCGGCGCGCATCGCGAAGCTCTTCTCGGGATGCTTGGCCCAGAGCTCGCCCGTCGTGATGGCGCTGTAGCCGACGTCCTGGTTCACCATCTGCTCGTGCCAGGGCTCGCCGACGCAGAAGGCGTCCATCGTGTTGACCTTGAGGTTCGCCACCATCTGCGGCGGCGGCACGACGATGGTCTCGACGTCGGTATTCGGATCGATGCCGGCGGCGGCCAGCCAGTAGCGCATCCACAGGTCGTGCGTGCCGCCGGGGAAGGTGACGGCGACCTTCGACACGGTGCCGGCCGCCTTCTTGGCCGCGAACGCGTCGCGCAGGACACCGGCGTCGAGGCCGACATTCTCCTTGCGCAGGCCGGTCGCGACGGAGATGCCCTGGCCGTCGAGGTTGAGACGGGCGAGGATCTGCATCGGCAGCGGCGCGCCCTGCGTGATCGTCCCGGCGCTCATCAGGTAGGGCATGGGGGTGAGGATGTGGGCGCCGTCGATGCCCGATCCCGCCGAGCCGAGCACGAGGTTGTCGCGCGTCGTGCCCCAGGACGACTGCTTCACCACCTCGACATCGGGCATGCCGTGTTTGGCGAAGAGGCCCTTTTCCTTGGCGATGATGAGCGGCGAGGCGTCGGTCAGGGCGATGAAGCCGAGGACGGCTTTGGTGGTCTCGGGACCCGCACTTTCAGCAAACGCGCCGCCTGGGAAGCTCGCCGAGATCGCCGAGACGAGCGCGGCGGTGCCCGCGGTCGCGGCGGTGCCGAGAAGGAAGCGGCGACGGTTGAGGCCGGAATTGTCGGAAGCGGGCATGGCGGTCCTCGGCGGGTGAGGGAAGGCCAAACGAAAACGACGCCGCGGACCACATGCCCCGTCCGCGCCTCGTCCGGCGTGGGTTGGGTGGCATCGGGTTCGCGACGTCGATGTCGTCGAGGCTTGGGAGAAGCTCGGTGACCCTGTCGTCCTTGACGGGTCATGGTGTTATCCAACCGCAGAAGCGTCATTTTGCAAAGCACAAATGTACGCCAGATAAGCACGCCTAGAAATTCAGCATAATGGTTCCAGAGTGCGGCGCCGCAGGTGTTTGACGGTGCTTTGGCCTCGCGCGTGTTCTTCGGTCACGACGCGCAAATGTTGGGCATCGATCCTCGAGCGCTTGTCAGTCGCTGGCTGGTGACGCGCCGGGGGGCGCCGAAGGGATCTTCGCGAGCGCCGCCTCGATCGCATCCGGATCGAAGTCCGGGCCGGCATCGGGCGAGCGTTCGATACGACTGTCAGGCAGCGCCTCGGCGCGTCCGGGCAGGGCCGAGCGGTAGACGTCGGGCCGGAACGCCTGCGCGGCCTGGCGCGCCGCGTCCGGCGAGTAGGTCGCCTGTCCCCAGCGCACCATCTGCGCGAAGACCCAGAGCGCCTGCGAGCGGCGCGGCAGGTTGGCGCCCTCCGGCCGGAAGTCGACATAGGCGGCGAGCGCCCGGCGGGTGCCGTCCGGGTCCACCGGCAGGTCGCCGCCCAGCACCGTCTCGAACAGGGCGGCGCGGCCGCCGACATGGGCGGGCTCGGCGAGGATCGCGGCGAGCTCCCGCCGGTTCGCAGGATCGGCGCACCAGAGGGCGCTGGCGTCGAGCGCCGCGAGCAGACGCTCGGCCGTGTCGCGCCGGTCCTGCCACCAGTCCGGCCGGAGGCCCAGCACCTTCTCCGGCGAGCCCGGCCAGATGTCGGCCTTCACCGCCACGATGCGCCCGATCCCCTCTTCCACGGCCATCACGTTCCACGGCGCGTTGACGCAGAACCCGTCGATCAGCCCGGCGCGCAGGGCATCGGCGGTCATCGGCGGCGGCACCACCGTCAGCGTCACGTCGCGGTCGGGATCGATCCCCGCCGACGCCAGCCAGAGCCGGAACTCGTAGGCGTGGGAGGAGAAGGGATAGGTCACGCCGAACACCGGGGCGGCTTCGCCCGCACGGCGTCGTCGCTTCAGCGCCCGCTTCAGCGCCCGCGCATGGGCGCCGGCCCTGTCGGGATAGTCCTCGCCGTCCATCGCCGCGCGCATGGCAGCCATCAGCGGCGTCGAGAGCGTGATGGCGTTGCCGCCCTCGGCGAGCGCGAAGGGGGCGATGACCTTGTGCGGGTTGGAGCCGAGGCCGAGCTCGCCCGCGACCGCCATGGGGCCGAGCATGTGGGCGACGTCGAACTGGCGGAAGGCCAGCCGGTCGCGGATGTTCGACCACGACACGTCGCGCGTCAGCTCGATCCTGACGCCCTCGCGCCGGTCGAGGCCGAGCGCCGAGGCGGCCAGGAGCACGGCGGCGTCGAGAAGCGGGATGAAGCCCGCGCGCACGATCCGTTCGGGAGCGCTCATCCTCAATCCTCCCCGCCAAGAAGGCTTGCGGCCGTCACCAGCGAGCGGGCGATGTCCACGAGCTTCTTCTTCTCGTTCATGGCGGTCTGGCGCATCAGGCGATACGCCTCCTCTTCCGACAGGCCTCGCATCCGCATGAGAAGCCCCTTGGCGCGCTCCACCACCTTGCGGTCGGCAAGTTCCGAACGCGCGTCCTGCAACTCGCGCTCCAGCCGCGAATAGGCCTCGAAGCGCAGGACGGCCGTGTCGAGGATCGGCTTGACGCGCTCCTTCTTCAGCCCGTCCACGACATAGGCCGAGACGCCGGCGGCGATCGCGGCCTCCATGGAGGCGGCGTCGGAGCGGTCGACGAACATGGCGATCGGCCGGCGCACCGAGCGCGAGACTTGGAAGAACGCCTCCAGCCGGTCGCGATTGGGGTTTTCGAGATCGACCACGATCACGTCGGGCCGGAACGCCTCGATCTCGCGCACCAAGCCTTGCGCGTCCGCCACGATGTGGACGCGCTCGTGGCCGGCCTCGCGCAGGCCCTCTTCGATGATCGCGGCCCGCGCCCGGTTCTCGTCGACGATGAGGACGGCAAGGGCGGGGCGGGGTTCCATGGCGGGAAGAGTGGCAAAGAGGCGAGGGCGGCGCAATATCCCGCGCGCCGCCCCTGCTGCATTGCGGAAGAAATCAGCCGGCGTCGGCGGTGAGACCCACGGCCTCGATGCCCGCGGACGCTGCCGCCTCGTCGTTGTCCGAGGTGTCGCCGGTGATGCCGACCGCGCCGACGACCTTGCCGCCATCGCGGATCAGCACGCCGCCCGGCACCGGCACGAGCGAGCCGCTCGTCAGCGTGTTCATCGCATCGATGAAATAGGCCTGCTCCTCGGCGCGCTTCCACAGCGCGCGCGAGCCCATGCCCATCTGCACCGCGCCGTTGGCCTTGCCGATGGCGATCGCCGGGCGCAGCGGCGAGGCACCGTCCTCGCGCTCCAGCACCAGAAGGTCGCCGCCGGCGTCGAGCACCGCGACGGTCAGCGGCTTCAGGCCGAGCTCGCGCCCCTTGGCGCGAGCGGCCTCGACGATGCGGCGGGCGGTGTCGAGCGTCAGTGCGGTCATGGGCTCAAGGCTCCTCGTGTCGGGGAGCCCTCCCTAGCGCGGGGCGACCGCCGCTGGCAAACCGCTCAGGCGAAGCGGCGGGCCGCGTCGAGGCCGAGGCCGAGGCCGACCGAGCCGAAGGCGTCCGATAGGGCGACGCGCGCTTCCGGAAAGCGCGCGGTCGCCGCCCTCGCCACGGCCGGCACCTGCGCGCCGCCGCCGGTCAGGATCACCGTCTCGATCGCCTCCGGACCGATGCCGGCGAGCTGGAGCGAGGCGGCGATCGCGCCGTCGATCCGTTCCACGAGCTCGGCCGTCGCCGCCTCGAATTCGGGCCGCGTCACCGGAGCCTCCAGCGTCAGGCCCGATTCGCGAAGGCTGATCGTCGCCTCGTCCTCGTGCGTGAGGGCGATCTTCGCCCGCTCGACCGCTCCGGCGAGGCGGTGGCCGGAGCGGTGCGCGAGCATGTGCTCCATGCGCTTCAGCTTCTCCGGCTCGGCGGCTTCCTTGGCGAGCGAGCGGATGTCGGCCAGCACTTTGGGCGTGTAGAGCGTGTTGATGCGGTGCCAGGTCGCGAAATCGTTGAAGTACCAGACCGGCAGCGTCCGCTTGCCGTCGGCCGTGGTCGAGCCGAGCCCGAGCAGCGGCTGCATGCGGGCGATGTTCAGGAGCCGGTCGAAATCCGTGCCGCCGACATGGACGCCGGTGGTGCCGAGGATGTCGTCGGCGCGGTCGGGACGCCGGGCGCGGTCGGGGCCGAGGCGCAGGATCGAGAAGTCCGACGTGCCGCCGCCGATATCGACGACGAGCGCCACCTGCTCGGCGTTCATCCCGCTCTCGAAGTAGAGGGCGGCGGCGACCGGCTCGTACTGGAACTCGACATGGGCGAAGCCTTGCGCGCGCGCGGCCGAGGCGAGCTGGTCCTCCGCCTCTTGGTCGGCCGCGTCGCTCTCGTCGACGAAGCGCACGGGACGGCCGAGCACGATGCGGTCGACCGGCGCGTCGCTCTCGCGCTCCAGCGTCTTGCGCAGGTGCTCGAGGAAGGTGCCGATCAGCGCCTCGAAGCTCATGCGCTGGCGCCCGACCTGCGTCGTCTCCTTCATCAGCGACGAGCCGAGGATGCTTTTCAGCGCGCGCATGAAGCGGCCTTCCGCGCCGTCGACATATTCGAAGACGGCGCGTCGGCCGAAGTAGGTCTGGCCGTCCTCCAGCGAGAAGAACAGGGCCGAGGGGATCGTCAGGTGGTCGCCCTCGACGGGCAGGAGCCGCGGCGCGCCGCCGGGGGCGCAAAGCGACAGGGTCGAGTTCGTGGTGCCGAAGTCGAGGCCGGCGAAGGAGGCGGACATGGGGGCGGGCTCATGCAGGAACGGCGTCGCCACCTCGGCCGGGCGAGGCGTCGAAACGGGGAACGGGGCGGGGCGGCCCGTCTAGCCCATCGATTCGCGGAAGGGAAGGGGCGGCCGGTCCGACCGTCCGGTTCCCGTCAGTTCGCTTCCGGCTTGCGGTACTGCTCGCCGATCCGTCCGAACTCGCCCTGCACGCGGCCGAGCGCGATCTGCAAGGGGTAGAGGCCGATCAGGAGCGAGCGCTGGCGGATCGCCTGCAGGATGGCGCGAGGCGGGGCGGCAAGAAGAAGCGCCGCGGTCTTGGCGGCCGAGCGCACGCGCCCGTCGCGCCGCCGCTGGATGGCGCTCGACAGGGCGCCGTTGCGCAGCGAGCGCGCGTGGAGCCACGACCATTCCGTGCGGCGCGCCGGCACCGTCTCGTCGACCGGGGCTTCCGCGCACCAGCCAAAGCGGGCGCCCTTGCGGGCGGCGCGCGAGAAGAAGTCGGAGTCGCCGCCACCGGTGAAGTTGAAGGCGGTGTCGAAGACCGGGTCGCCCATGCGCTCCAGCAGCGCACGCGTGAGGCAGAGATTGCCGGACGACAGGAGGATCGGGACGCGGCCCGTCGCGCCGTAGGGCGGGCGGAACACGGGATGGCGGGCGACGGCGTCGCGCGCCGGCCCCTCGAAGACCGGCACCTGCGGGGCGCCGACCACATCGACGTCGAGCCGCTCCACCGTCTCGATCATCCGCTCGGCCCAGTCCGGGCCTGCCGCCTCGTCGTCGTCGATCACGAGGCAGTGGCGCATTGCGGGGAACTCGGCGTGCGCGACCTTGAAGCCGGCATTGTAGGCCGAGCAGTTGCCGCGCTCGTGCGCGACGAGGACGAGCCCCGCCATCGCTCCGGTCTCGAAGAGGCCGCGCGCCGCCGCAAGGCCCGCCCGGCCGTCCGCGTCGTTTTCCATCACGACGACGGCAAGGTTCCGTTTCGTCACCTGCGCCGCCAGCGAGGCCAGCGTCCGCAGGAGCCCGTCGGGACGGCGGAAGGTCGGCAGGATCACCACCGCCTCGAACCCGCTTGCGGCATGCGGCGAGCGCGCTTCGATCGTGACGCAAGGGGAGGCGGGCTTGTGATCTTCCATGACCGGCACGCTAGCGCGGCAGTCCTGAATAAGCGGCGAAGATGACGCGTTAAAACGCCGGCTTTGACGAAATCGCAACGGGCGGGGTGCTAATGTGGCGATCAAACAGGGTGAATCGTAGCGCCGATGCATATCCTCTTCGCGACATCGCTCCTGCCCGAACGGGAACCGGCGACCGGTTTCGAGATCGCCAACCGTGCGATCGCCGACGCCTATCGCGCGGCCGGGGCGCGGGTGACGGTGGCGGGCTTCCGGCGCCCCGGCGCGGCGCTGCCGGACGTCGCCCATGTCGATCTCGGCGAGGTCGCGATCGAAAACGCGGGGGCCGGGCGCGCGCGCAAGGTGCGCTGGGTGCTGAACGCGATCCGCCGCGGCCTACCGGTCGGCGCGGCCAAGCTCCGGGTGATGCCGGAGGCGACGCTTCTCGGGCGCCTGCGCGCGGCCGGACCCTTCGATGCCGTGGTGCTGTCGGCGGCACAGCTTCCGATCGCCTTTCCCGGCCTCCTCACCATCGCCCCGCCGATCTTCGTCGCGCACAATGTCGAGCATCTCTCGGCCGCCGAGATGGGGCGGAGCGCCGGCAGCGCCGCATCCCGCTTCCTCTATCGCCGCGAGGCGACGCTCCTGCGCGCGGCGGAAGAGCGCCTCTGCGCCGCCGCGCGCGTCGTCCATAGCCTGGCCGTCGCTGACGCCGAGCGGCTGGGTCTGTCCGGCGATCCACGTTCGATCCCGCTCAGCCTCGGCATCGGTCGCGGCGCGGCGCCCGCCGACGACGGCGCGCGGCGGTTCGATGTCGTGATGATCGGCACCTGGAGCTGGGCGCCCAACCGTCTCGGGCTCGACTGGTTCGCCGCCGAGGTCGCGCCGCGCCTGTCGCCCGGCATCACGGTCGGCGTCGCCGGTCGGTTCGACGGCACGCCGCCGCAGGCACCCGGCAACGTATCCTTTCTCGGGCGCGTGCCGGACGCACAGGCCTTCGTGCGCTCGGGGCGCGTCGTGGCGCTTTCGACGCGCGGCGGCACCGGCGTTCAGCTGAAGACGATCGAGACCCTGGAAGAGGGCATGCCGGCCGTCGCGACCCCGTCCGCGCTCCGTGGCATCGGCGCGGCCCTGCCCGGCAACGTGCGCGTGGCGAGCGATGGGGTGGGCTTTGCCAGCGCCCTGGAAGACCTCGTGACCCGCGAGCGCGCCGGCGAGGTCCTGCGCCTCGACGGCCGCGCCTTTGCCGAACGCCAGCGGCTCGACTGCGAGCGGGGCGTGCGCGCCGGGCTGGCGCTCGTCGGTCTGGGTGCGGAGGAAGCGAGCGGACCGGCGGTCCCGGCGATGGAGGCACTTGCGTCATGATCGATCCCGCGCCCATCCAGCCCGCGGCCGGTAAACCGGTCGTCATCCGCAAACGGGCCGACGCACAGACACCTGTCCGGCGGCTCGGCGGCCTCGATGTCGCCGTCGTCACCGGCGTCGACGCCATCGCCCGCATCGACGCGGCCATCGCCTCGCGCCAACGCCTGCAGATCGCTTTCGTCAACGCCCATTGCGTCAACGTGTCGATGACCGATGCGGATTATGCGGCGGTGATGTCCGAGATGCTGTGCCTGCCCGACGGGATCGGCGTCGACGTCGGCTCGCGCATGCTGTTCGGCGAGCCGTTCCCAGAGAACCTCAACGGCACCGACTTCCTGCCGCGCTTCTTCGGCGAGACGCAGGGCGAGCTGCGCGTCGGCCTCGTCGGCGGCGAGCCGGGCATCGTCGACCGCGCGGCCGAGCGCTTCGGCGAGCGCTTCCCGCAGCATCGCTTCATTGCGGTCTCGCACGGGTTCTTCGCCGAGGGCGAGGAGACCGAGCGGCTGCTCGACTGGATCCGCCTGGCGCGGCTCGACGTGCTTCTCGTCGGCATCGGCGTGCCCCGGCAGGAGCGCTTCCTCGCCCGCCATGTCGGCGCGCGCGAGGCGCCGGTCGCCTTCGCCGTCGGCGCGCTTCTCGACTTCACCGCCGGCAAGGTCGCCCGGGCGCCCGCCTTCGTGCGGCGCCTGCGGATCGAATGGATCTGGCGCCTCCTGATGGAGCCGCGGCGTCTCGCGCGGCGCTACCTCGCCGGCAATCCGGCCTTCCTCGCGCGCATCGCCCACCAGCGTCTTCGCAAGTGACGTCGATGCGCTTCGCGCTGGTCACCTCGAGCTATCGCGGCGATCTGGAACGCTGCCGCCTGCTGTGCGACAGCATCGATCGTTTCGTCACGGGCTTCGAGACGCACTACCTTCTCGTCGAGGCGCGCGATCTCCCGCTGTTCAAGGGGTTCGAAGGCCCTCGGCGACGGGTCGTCAGCGAGCGCGATCTCCTGCCCTGGTGGCTGCGGCCGGTGAACCACCCGCGGCAGCGCGGCCGCCGGCTCTGGATCCATCCGTTCGGCCTGCCGCTGCACGGCTGGCACGTCCAGCAGCTGCGCCGCTTCGCGATGGCGCAGACGATGGCGGAGGCGGCGATGGTGTCGCTGGATTCCGACGTCGTCTTCGTGAAGCCCTTCGACGTCCGGTCGATGGAGGCCGGCGGGCGCGTCGCCTTCTACCGCGTGCCGGACGGCATGGACCGCGTGCTCCCCCATCTCCAGGCCGAGCACGAGAGCTGGGCCCTGCGCGCCGCCCGCCTGATCGGGCTTCGGCCTCCCGTGTCGACCCGCACCACCTATATCGGCACGCTGATCGCCTGGCGTCGCGACACGGTGCGCGACCTTCTCGCCCGGATCGCGGCGGTCGGCCGGCGGCCGGCGATGATGGTGCTGTGCGCCTCGCGGGCCCTCTCCGAATGCACGATCTACGGCCGCTTCGTTGAAGAAGCGGAGGCACGGCCGGAGCGCCATGCGCCGGACGCCACGCAGCGCTGCGCCGTCTACTGGGACGGGCCGCCGCTCGACGAGATGGGCCTTGCCGCCTTTCTCGCCGATCTCGCGCCCCATCAGGTGGCGATCGGCCTCCAGTCCTTCACCGGCACCGACCCCGCCCTGATCCGCCGCGCTGTCGGCCTCTGACGCCGCCGGCCGCTCAGGCCGGCCGCGCGATCGGCATCCGTCGCGTGTCGAGCGCGGTGTAGGTCGCCATTGCGGAGGCGAGCCAGAGGGCGGCGAACACGCCGTTGAGACCGACCACCCAGGCCGTGTCGCCCGCCGCCTCGCCCCCGCGCAGGACCAGCGTCAGGAGCGCGCCCTTGGTCAGCGTCAGGAAGCCGAGGACCACGGCGCGCGTGCCCGTGCGGCCGCGGGCGTAGAGGAGTTCGCCCTCGTACTCCACGAGATTGCGGAAGGCGGGCACGAGAAGCGCCATCAGGACGAGCGGTGCCGCATCCGCGACATTGGCGCCGAGCAGCGTCGGGCGGGCGTGCAGGATGAGGCCGAGCACGGCGAGGCCGCCAACTGACACCAGCGCGATTCCGGCCTCGACGCCCCAGCGCACGCGCCAGGAGTCCAGCCGGTCGGGCCGCCGCATCAGCGCCTGCACCGCCATCATGTTGAAGGAGCGCACGGGCAGGGCGGTAAGGTCCACGAGGCGCATCAGCATGGCGTAGAGGCCGGCGATATGCGGGCCCCCGAGCGAGAGGACGAGCAATTTGTCGAGCTCGGACTGGAGGTAGAACAGGACCTCGGCCCCGGCCACGGCGATGCTGTCGGCGGCACGGCGGCGATAGAGGTCGGGCCGCCAGCGCAGCCGCTGGCGCGGATAGAGGAACAGGATGCCGCCGAGCGCCGCGAGCCCGTTGGCGGCAAGGTAGAACAGGCTCCAGGCGGCCAGCCCGCCCTCGCGGCCCACCGTTCCCGCAAAGGCGAGCGCGGCGAGCGCCTTGGCGCCCGTGCCGATCACCACCAGCACGGAGGCGCGGCCGAAGCGGTTCATGCCGTTGTTGACGATGCAGACGACCTCGAGCGCCCGCCAGCAGACGATCTCGGCGGCGAGGATCGCAGCGAAGGGCGCCAGCGCCATGTCGCCGGCAAAGACGCCGAGATAGAACAGTGCGGCCCCGAGCGCGACCAGCGGCAGCGAGAGGACGAAGGCGGCGAGCAGCCCGGCGGTATAGGTGCCGACGAGATGGGGCTTGCGGGTCGCCGAGCGGTAGAGCGGCGAGACGAAGCCGAGCCCGGCCACGCGCGACAGGACGATGCCGGTGGCTGACGCCGTGGCGAAGAGGCCGAACTCCGAGACGGTGAGGACGTTGGCGACCGCGGTGAAATAGGCGAGCGACAGCACCAGCCGGCCGCCCGACCCGCCGAGCAGCTTGGCGTAGTCGCGGGCCATCTTCAGCTTTGCTTCAAGACTTCCTGTCAGGAATCCGGGGCGTCGCATGGGGCACCTTGGAAGGGCGGGGACGGATGACGAACGACCAAAGCAGCGCTCCCCGCGCCGCGCCGCGCTCCCCCTTCCATACCGGCCCGAGCTTAACGCGGCGTTCGCTCCTCGCCGGCGCCGCCGCCTTGGCCGCCGGCATTCCGGCCACGGCGTCGGCGCGCGGCACGGGCGTCCCGTTCGGCGCCGCCATCCAGAACGAGTATTTCGACGATCTCGGCTATCGCCAGCTCTTCACCAGCGAATGCGACCTCGTGATGCCGATGAACGAGCTGAAGTTCGCGCTGGTCCAGCCGGAGCGCGGGCAGTTCGATTTCAGCCGCGCCGACCGCCTCCTCGCCTTCGCGGACGCCAACGGGCAGAGTGCCCGCGGCACGACCTTCGTCTGGTGGTCGACCAACCCGCCCTGGCTCGAAGCGATCGAGGACCCCCTGGATCTCGAACGGGCGCTCGTCGAGCACATCGAGCGCGTCGCCGACCACTGCAAGGGCCGGCTGACGAGCTGGGACGTCGTCAACGAGGTCATCGCGCACGATCCGCAGGAGCATCGCGGCCCCCTGCGCGACACGTTCTGGCTGCGCCGGCTCGGGCCCCGACACATTCCCGTCGCCTTCCAGGCCGCCGCGCGCGCGGATCCGACGGCGCGGCTCGTCCTCAACGATTACGACCTCGAGTTTCGCGGGCCCCGCTTCGACCAGCGCCGCGCCATCGTCCTGTCGATCGTGCGCCAGCTGCAGAAGGCCGACATCCGCATCGATGCGGTCGGCATCCAGGGACACCTCTACGCCCACCAGGAGATCGACGTGGAGGCGCTGGCGCGCTTCGGCGCAGACCTGAAGGCCCTCGGGGTCGGGCTCCTCGCCACCGAGCTCGACGTCATCGACTTCCAGGTCCGCGGCGGGCCGGCGGAGATCGATGCCGCCGCCGCCAAGGTCGTCGGCGACTTCCTCGACGGTCTGATGGGCGGCCAGCGCCCCGAAACCGTCATCACCTGGGGGCTGACGGATCGCTACAACTGGGTGGAGGACGTCATGCCGCGCGAAGACGGCCAGCCGTGCCGTCCGCTGCCCTTCGACGCCGATCTCCAGCCGAAGGCATGGTACGCCATGCTGCGCCGACGGCTGTCGCAGGGCTGACGCCCGTGCATCAGACAGCAGGGGATTAACCCTTTCTTTGCCATGAGCAGTGAAAGGTGCGGGCTGCAAACCGCGCCGCTCCTGTCCAGGGCCTTTCCATGTTCTACGCCGAGGATGCCGCATCCCGCCCCGCGTCCCGCTGGGATCCCGTTCCGGAGGTGGAACCCGTGCGCCGCCACGAGAGCTTCCTCGATCCGGCCTATCTCGCCGCCTCGGTCTGGCGGGCGAGACGCAAGATTCTGCTGGCGGGCGTTCTCGGCGCTGCGGTCGCCGGCGCCTTCGCCCTGTCGCAGCCAAAGCAGTACACCGCCACCGCGCAGATCGTCCTCGACCCGCGCGAGTTGAATCTCGTCCAGAACGAGCTGACCCCGACGGCGAACGGCCTCAACACCGACGCCGCGCTCGCCCTCGTCGAGGGCCAGATCTCTGTGATGACCTCGAACAGCGTGCTCCTGCGCGTCGTTCGCGAGGCGAACCTCACCGCCGACACCGAGTTCAACGGTCTGCGCGAGACGTGGCTCGGCAATCTGTCGGCGACCCTCTCCGCGCTGATGTCGGACGATCCCGTCGCGGCGGCCGACACGCGCGAGCTGCGCACCGTCACCAACCTGTGGCGCCATATCTCGGCGGTGCGCAACGCCAACAGCTTCGTCATCAACGTCTCGGTGACCAGCGAGGACGCCGACAAGGCGGCGCGTCTCGCCAACCTGACGACCCAGAACTTCATCGCCGAGCAGGGACGCGCGCAGTCGGACCTTGCCCGGCGCGCGACCGAGGCCCTGTCGTCGCGCCTCGCCGAACTTCGCGCCCGCGTCGTCCAGGCCGAGGACGCGGCGGAGGCCTACAAGGCGCAGAACCAGCTCGTCGGCGTCGGCGGACGGCTGATCGACGACGACTACATCACCCGCGTCAACAACCAGCTGGCGGACGTCCGCTCGCAGATCACCTCGCTGAACGTGCGCGCCCGCTCGCTGCGCGAAGCGAGCGTCGAAGACATCGCCGCCGGCTCCTTCCCGGAAGGCCTCAACTCGGAATCGCTCCTGCGCCTGCGTCAGGTCTATTCGGAGGCCGCGCAGAACCAGGCGATCCTCGCCTCGCGCCTCGGGCCCCGCCATCCCCAGCGCATCGCCGCCGACCAAGCGCTCTCCACCGCGCGCCGCGCGATCGAGACCGAACTGTCGCGCATCGTCGCCTCGGCCCAGACCGAACTCGCCAGAGCCCAGGCGACCGAGCGCGACCTGACCGGCCAGATCGACACCCTGCGCTCGCGCCAGATCGAGACCAGCGGCGCCTTCGTGCGGCTGCGCGAACTGGAGCGCGAGGTCGACGCCTCGCGCGCGGTCTACGAGGCCTATCTTCTGCGGGCCCGCCAGACGAGCGAGCAGGAGCGGCTCAACACCACCAACGTGCGCGTGATCTCCGACGCCACGGTGCCGTTCCAGCCCTCCAGCCTGTCGCGCAAGATCGTGGTGATCCTCGGCTTCGTCGGGGGCATCGGCCTCGGGATCGCGCTGGCGCTTCTCGTTGCGATGGTGCGCGCCATCAACGGCACCGCCTCGCCCGCGGTCGCGGCACCGGCGAAGGCCACGCGCGCCAGGGAGCGCAAAATGCCGGATCACATGGCGGAACCCGCCGTCGTGCCGGTCGCCGCGGTCGCTGCGGCAGCGCCCGTCGCGGCATCGCCCGAGCCCTCGACGCCCGAACCTGCCCCGGCGCTCGACACCAGCGAGGGCGACTGGTCGCTGCGCGGCGGCTCGTTCGACGCCGCCGATGCGGAGCCGGAGGAAGCCCGCCAGACGCCTATCGTCGCGACGGGCGCCGAAGAGGACGACCGGATCGTCGAGCTGGTCGCGGTCGAGGCGCCGGAGGAAGCCATCCACGAGCCGGTGGCCGAAGCCGAGCCGCCCGTGGTGCCCCGGATCGACGAGACCCCTTCCGACGACGAGGATGACGCTCCGACGGGCGTCAGCGAGATCGAGGCACGCCGCGAGGCGCTGCGTCAGAGAATCCGCGAGCTCGGCGCCGTGCGCGGCGCCCGCAGCCTCGGCGCGCCGCATCTCGCACCCGCTGCGCCGGAGACCCTGTCTGCCGACGAACGGCGCGAGCGCATCAGCCTGCGCCTCGCGGCCGCTCGCGGGCGCCGTGCCGACATCGCCGACCGGGCCGACGTCGAACACGGCTGAACGCCAGGGGCGCTACGCCTCCGGGCGCGGCGCCGGCAGGGCGGGGCTGATGAGGGCCGCGTTCGACAGGCGCGCGCGGCCGAACTCCGGCACCACGTCCGAGAGAAGCGCGACGGCCGCTGGGGCGTCGCCGGCGGCGATCGCCTCTGCGATCGCTTCGAAGCGGGCGCCCAGGAAGGCGACGTCCGAAACGCGCGAGCGGGCGATCAGAAGCCCAGGCAGGCCGGTGTCCTCGCGGGTTTCGCCCTCGCCGAACAGTTCCTCGTAGAGCTTCTCGCCCTTTCGAAGCCCCGTGTACTCGATGCGGATGTCCTTGTAGGGCCGGAGGCCCGCCAGCTGGATCAGCCGCTCGGCGAGTTCCGTGATGCGGATCGGCTCGCCCATGTCGAGCACGAAGATCTGCCCCTCCGCCGCGCGGTCGGCGATGCCGTGGCCGGCGGCATGGAGGATCAGCCGCGAGGCTTCCGGGATCGTCATGAAGAAGCGGGTGATGTCGGGATCGGTGACGGTGAGCGGCCCGCCGCGCGACAGCTGGTTCTGGAAGAGCGGGATCACCGAGCCCGCCGAGCCCATGACGTTGCCGAAGCGCACGGTCATGAAGCGCGTGCCGGCTTGGCCGAGGTCCAGCGCCTGGCAATAGGCTTCCGCCGCGCGCTTGGTGGCGCCCATCACGTTGGTCGGGTTCACCGCCTTGTCGGTCGACACCATGACGAAGGCGAGCGCCCCGCAGCCGAGGGCGGCGTCCGCGACGTTGCGCGAGCCGAGAAGATTGGTCTCGATGCCCTCGAGCGGGTTTTCCTCGACGATCGGCACGTGTTTCAGCGCCGCCGCGTGGAAGATCACCTCCGGCTTCCACTCGTCGAAGATCGCCATGATGCGCGCACGCTGGCGCACGTCGGCGACGCGCTCGACGGTCTCGACGCCCGGATGCTGGTCGGCCATGCGGCGGCCGATCGAGTAGAGGTTGAACTCGCCGGCGTCGATGAGGACGAGGCGCTTCGGTTTGAACGAGGCGATCTGCGCCACGAGCTCGGAGCCGATCGAGCCGCCGGCTCCCGTCACCGCGATGCAGCGGCCTTCGATCAGCCGCGCCACCTCGTCGATGTCGAGCCGGATCTCGCGGCGGCCGAGGAGGTCTTCGAGCGAGACGGGAAGCACTTCGATCGGCGCCTCGCCGAGATCGCCGGCGCGCGAGATATCGGGCAGGCGCTTCACCGCGATCTTGAGGGGCGCCGCAACCTCGACCACGGCCGCGAGCTCGGCGGGCGGCACCTGGGCCTTGGCGACGATCAGCTGGTTGATCGGCGTCGCGCCGAGCTCGGCCCGGCGGGCGATCTCGGGCAGGTCGGCGAGGGCCCCGAGCACCTTCACGCCGTGAAGCTGGCGCCCCTGGTTCTTCGCCTTTTCGTCCACGAGACCGACGATGTGGACGCCGTGGTGGGAGCGCCGGGCGTCGCGGATAAAGAGGTCGGCATTGTCGGCGAAGCCGTAGATCACGACGTTCTCGACCGGCACGCGGATGCCGCTCGTGTCGAAGAAGCGCGCCGACAGGCCGCGCTCCTTCCACAGGCGGTAGGCGAGGCGCGGGCCGCCGAGACCGACGATCATGATGAACCACGTCATCACCAGCGAGGAGCGCGGCAGATAGAGGCCGCGGAAGAGGATGAAGTGGCCGGCGAGGAAGACGACGTTGATCGCCGTCACCGCCTTGATGATCGACAGGACGTCGAGGAGCGAGGCATAGCGCCAGGCGCCGCTGTTCAGCGAGAACAGCGGGAACATCGCCGCCGACAGCGCCGTGAACGCGACGATCAGCGACCAGATCTGCCAGTTGTTGAAGGTGATGCGGAAGCCGAAGGCGAGGCCGAGCGACAGCGAGATCGCGATGGCCGCGATCAGGACGTCGTGGACGATGCCGAGCGAGCGGAACGAGCCGCGGGGCAGAAGGGACAGAAGGCGAGGCAGCATCGGCAGTTCCGAAGGGCAGGGGCGCGGAAAAGCCGCCGGGGCGGCTTCACCTCCTGCGAACCTCTAACCGAACGGCGGCAAATGTCACGCGAACGGCCGGCTGCTGTGCCGGCGTCAGAAGACGCTGGCACCCGTATCGGCGGTGCCGACGGCGCGGCGGAACACGGCGAAGAGCTCGCGCCCGAGCCCGACCTCGTTGCCCGAAAGGTCGGCTTCGGCGTTGGGGCGACGCGCGAACTCGGCGGGATCCACCAGCACTTCCAGCGTGCCGGCTTCGCCGTCGAGGCGGATCAGATCGCCGTCGCGGATCTTGCCGATCGGCCCGCCGTCGAGGGCTTCCGGCGTCACATGGATCGCGGCCGGCACCTTGCCGGACGCGCCGGACATGCGCCCATCGGTGACAAGGGCCACCTTCTGGCCGCGGTCCTGCAGAACGCCGAGCGAGGGCGTCAGCTTGTGCAGCTCGGGCATGCCGTTGGACTTCGGTCCCTGGAAGCGCACGACGGCGACGAAATCTCCCGTCAGTTCCCCCGCCTTGAAGGCGCGCTGCAGCGAGTCCTGGTCGTGGAAGACGCGGGCTGGCGCTTCGACGACGCGCTTTTCCGGCTTCACCGCCGAGACCTTGATGACGGCCTTGCCGACATTGCCGTTGAGGACGCGAAGGCCGCCGTTCGAGGAGAACGGCTTGTCGGCGGTGGTGAGAACCTTCGGATCGCCGCTTTCGGCCGGCGCCGGTACGCGCACGACCTGCCCCTCGTCCCCGAGCTTCGCCTCGACCGTGTAGGCCGAGAGGCCGGTGCCCCAGGCGGTGCGCACGTCGTCGTGCAGGAGCCCGTGGGACAGGAGCTCGCGGATCAGGAAGCCCATGCCGCCGGCCGCCTGGAAGTGGTTCACGTCGGCGAGCCCGTTGGGATAGACGCGCGCGAGCAGCGGCGTGACCTCCGAGAGGTCTGAAATGTCGGCCCAGGTCAGCTGGATGCCGGCTGCGGCGGCCATCGCGACGAGATGCAGCGTGTGGTTGGTCGAGCCGCCGGTGGCATGGAGGCCGACGACGCCGTTGACCACCGCCCGCTCGTCCACCACGAGGCCGGCCGGCGTATACTCGTTGCCGAGCGCGGTGATCGAGAGGGCGCGGCGCGTCGCCTCGCGGGTCAGGGCGTCGCGCAGCGGCGTGTTCGGATTGACGAAGGACGAGCCCGGCGTGTGCAGGCCCATGATCTCCATCAGCATCTGGTTGGAGTTGGCCGTGCCGTAGAAGGTGCAGGTGCCCGGCCCGTGGTAGCTTTTCGATTCGGCCTCGAGCAGCGCGTCGCGGCCCACCTTCCCTTCCGCGTAGAGCTGACGGATGCGCGCCTTCTCATCGTTGGGCAGGCCCGTCGTCATCGGGCCCGCCGGCACGAAGATCGCCGGCAGGTGGCCGAAGGAGAGCGCCGCGATGACGAGCCCCGGCACGATCTTGTCGCAGACGCCGAGATAGACGGCGGCGTCGTACATGTCATGGCTGAGGCCGACAGCGGCCGACATGGCGATCACGTCGCGCGAGAAGAGCGACAGCTCCATGCCGATCTGGCCTTGCGTGACGCCGTCGCACATGGCCGGCACGCCGCCCGCGACCTGCGCCGTCGCGCAAGCCTCGCGCGCCGTCTGGCGAATGATCTCAGGGTAGGTCTCGAACGGCTGATGGGCCGAGAGCATGTCGTTGTAGGACGTGATGATGCCGAGATTGAGCGTCGTGTCGCCGGTCAGCCGCGCCTTGTCGGTCGGGCCGCAGGCGGCAAAGCCGTGGGCGAGGTTGCCGCAGTTGAGGGCGGTGCGCTTGGGCGCGCTCTCGCCCTTCAGGCGGATGCGGTCGACATAGGGCTCACGCGTCGGCTTGGAGCGCTCGCGGATGCGGTTGGTGATCTCTTCGATGCGGCGGTCGGCGGCCATGGCATCATCCCTTCGGGTCGCAGGGGTGTGGTTTGCGGCGCGTCAGGGCGCCCAGAAGACTTGCAGGGGTTCCTCGCGCGGCGCGCGCAGGACGGAGCGGACCGGCATTTCGGCGACCGTTCCGTCGGCCAGCGCCTTCTGCAGCGTCTCGCGCTTCTCGTCGCCTTCGATGTGCAGCGCGAGAAGGCGCGCCTCGAGGAGAAAGGGCAGCGCCAGCGTGATGCGCGGCTCGCCGGCGCCCGGCGCCTCGATCGCGAGGACGCGGTGCCCAGCTTGCGGGTCGATCGCCTCGGCTAGGCGATCGGCGCCCGGAAAGAACGAGGCGGTGTGCCCGTCGTTGCCCATGCCGAGGATCACGGCGTCGAACGGGCGGGGCAGGGCCGCCAGGCGCCGCGATACCTCGTCCTCGGCCTCGCGGGCGCTCGCCCCCTCCTCGAATAAAGGTTCGAGCCGCGCGCTCGCGGCCGGTCCCGTCAGGAGGTTCTCACGCACGAGGCGCGTGTTGGAGCGGTCGCTCGTCTCGGGCACCCAGCGCTCGTCGACGAGGCAGACGGTGACGCGCGACCAGTCGAGGTCGGCCTTCGCCAGCGTCTGGAAGAAGAGCTTCGGCGTCGAGCCGCCGGAGACCGCGAGCACCGCCTGGCCGCGCGTCGCGACGCCGCCGCAAAGGACCGCGGCGACGCCGGTCGCCAGCGCCTCGGCCAGCGCTTCGCGCGTCGGATAATGGTGCTCGCGTATTGTCATCCCAGCCTCAATCGGGTTCGTGCCAGGTGCGCCCGTCGCGCTCGATCAGGGCGATCGAGGAGGAGGGGCCCCAGGTGCCGGACGTGTAGCCCTGCGGACGCACGGCGCGCGCGTCCCAGGCCTTGAGGATCGGGTCGACCCATTCCCACGCCGCCTCGACCTCGTCGCGGCGCATGAACAGGGTCTGGTTGCCCCGGATCACATCCATCAGAAGGCGCTCGTAGGCGTCCGGGTTCCGCACGTGGAAGCTCTCGGCGAAGCTCATGTCGAGCGGCACGTGGCGCAGGCGCATGCCGCCGGGGCCGGGGTCCTTGATCATCAGCCACTGCTTCACGCCCTCGTCGGGCTGCAGACGCATGACAAGCTGGTTCTGCTGCACGTGGCCGGCGGCGTTGTCGAAGATCGAGTGCGGGATCGGCCGGAAGGTGACGACGATCTCGCTCATGCGCTCCGACAGGCGCTTGCCGGTGCGGATGTAGAAGGGCACGCCCGCCCAGCGCCAGTTGTTGATCTCGGCCTTGATGGCGACGAAGGTCTCGGTGTCGCTCGTCGGCTCGCCGAGGTCCTCGAGGTAGCCCTTCACGGCGCCGCCGTTGGAGGCGCCGGCCTTGTACTGGCCGCGCACGGTGAGGTGCTCGATGTTGCTCTCGTCAATGCGTTTCAAAGAGCGCAGGATCTTCAGCTTCTCGTCACGCAGCGCGTCGGCGTCCATCGCGGACGGCGGCTCCAGCGCCACGAGGCAGACCAGCTGCAGGATATGGTTCTGCACCATGTCGCGCAGCGCGCCGGCCTTGTCGTAGTAGCCCGCGCGCCCCTCGAGGCCGACGCTCTCGGCCACCGTAATCTGGACGTGGTCGACATAGGCCGAGTTCCAGAGCGGCTCGTAGAGCATGTTGGCAAAGCGCAGAGCCATCAGGTTCTGCACCGTCTCCTTGCCGAGATAGTGGTCGATGCGAAAGACCTGGCTTTCGTCGAAGTGCTCGCCGATCAGGGCGTTCAGGGCCTTCGCTGAGGCGAGGTCGCGCCCGACGGGCTTCTCGACGACGATGCGTGTCTTCTCGTGCGCGAGGCCGTGGCGCTTCACCGAGGAGGCAAGGTCGCCGAAGAGGCTGGGGCTGACGGCGAGATAGAAGGCGCGGATCCGGTCCTGGCCCGCCTCGTCGAGAAGGCTCTTCAGCTCGGCCCAGCCGGTCTCGCTCCTAGCGTCGACCTGGCGGTAGTAGAGACGCGACAGGAAGCGCTCGACGGCCTCCTCGGTGCGATGGGCCTCGCCGACGAAGCTGTTCAGTGCCTCGCGGCCGAAGGCGCGGTATTCCTCGTCGGTGAACGGCGTGCGCGAGGCGCCGATGATGCGGGCGCCGGGCGGGATCTGGCCGTCGAGGTCCCGGTGGTAGAGCGCGGGCAGGAGCTTGCGCTCGGCCAAGTCGCCGTTGCCGCCGAAGACGATGTAGTCGAAGCATTCGACAGGAATGATCTGACTGGACACGCGAAGCCTTCTCCGTTCAGCGGGGAACCAGTTTACAGCCGATCCGATCCCGCAGCCGTGGATAATTCAATCGATTGAAAAAGGAAAGGTCGAACCGTCCGGGCCAAGGCCCGAACGGCGGGACGCATCATGGTTTGCGAGGACGGCGCGCGGCCGCGCGGGCGATCGCGCTGACCAGAAGATCGCTGACGAACGGCTTCTTCACCGCATCGGCCCCGCGTGCTTCCTCGGGAAACTCGATCGCCTCGCCGTAGCCGGTGACGAACACGAAGGGGATGCCCTTGGTGTTGAGGTCGCGCACCAGCGGGAATGAGGTTTCCGAGCCGAGATTGACGTCGAGCAGCGCGACGTCGATCGCCTGACCCTCGATCACCTTGCGCGCCTCGCCGACGCTGGCGGCGGTGAAGACTTCCGTCATCCCGTGTTCGGCGAGCATCTGCTCGGCGTCGAGCGAGATGATGAGGTTGTCCTCGACCACGAGGCCGCGAAGGCCGGCGAGGGCCGCGACGGGCGCCGCGGCGGACTGCGTTTCGACCGGGGCCTGCGCGACGGGCGCGCCCGGATCGCCGGCAAGATGGAAGACGTTGCCGGGCAGGGTGAAATGCGCGCGCACGCCGGCGAGGTGGTAGTCGATGCGCGCCTCGCCCGACAGGTCGTGCGGGATGGAGCGCTCGATGATCGTCGATCCGAAGCCGCGGCGCGTCGGCGCGGTGACGGGCGGTCCGCCGCTCTCGGCCCATTCGATCCGGCAGGCGTCGTTCTCGTCGATGTACCAGTTCACGGCGACGCTGCCCGAGGAGTCCGACAGGGCGCCGTACTTGGCCGAGTTGGTCACGAGTTCGTGGAACACCAGCGCCAGCGTCGAGAAGGTCACGGCCTCGACGACGATCTCGGGGCCCGACATCAGGACGCGTCCCGCCTTCTCGCCGATATAGGCCGAGACCTCGGTGCGGATGATGTCGCTCAGCGTCACCGCGCCCGCGTCGGCGCTGGTGATCTGGTCGTGGGCGCGCGCCAGCGCCTGGATGCGCCCGCCGATGATCGCGGCGAACTCGTCGACGGTCGCGGCGCCCGGCTTCGACTGAACGACCAGCGCCCGGATCAGGCTGAGGACGTTGCGCACACGGTGGTTCAACTCGGCGATCAGGAGTTCCTGGCGTTGCGTCGCCAGCGTCTGCTGGCGCTGCGATTCCTCGTTGAAGCGCAGGAGCACCTCGAGGATCGACACGCGAAGCCCCTCGGCGGCCTTGGTCTCGCTGACGGTCCATGGGAAGCTCTTGCCGTGGACGGTCTGCTTCCACGCCTCGAAGCTCTTGCGCGGCGTCAGGCGCACGCCGTTCGGGCCGACCGTCCGCTCCTTGGTCTTCGGGTCGCCCGCCCAGGTGACGGTCTGGATGATCTCGCGCCGGAAGAACAGGAGATAGTCGCGCGGCGAGCGCGAGATCGGGATCGCAAGGACCCCCGAGGCGCGCTCGATGTAGTCGGCCGCCGGCGGATGGACCGCCGAAATCTCGTCGGTCGCGAAGATCCGGCCGGAGCCTGCGCGATTGAGGAAGCGCGCGAGATGGGCGATCTCTTCGGGCGACGGGCAATGGCCGTAGCACTGCGCCTCGCCCTTCACATAGACCGCGAAGCCGTCGGCCGGGATGATCTCGCGCAGGTCGTCGGCGAACTCGCCGATCGTGTCGAGCGTCGAGGAGGCCGCGACGATGCGCGAGACGAAGCGGTCGTGCAGGACACGACCGGCTTCCTCGAGCTGACGCTGCTCCTTGGCGAGGCGCCCCTCGATGATCAGCGAGACCATCTGGCCGAACAGCTCGGCCGCCGCGCGCACCTCCATCGCGAGATGGCGCGGGGCGTAGTTGTGAAGCGCGAAGAGGCCCCAGAGCTGACCGTCGATGACGATCGAGACCGACATGGAGGCCGAGACGCCCATGTTGGTGAGATATTCGATGTGGATCGGCGAGACCGAGCGCAACACCGACAGCGACAGGTCGAGCGCCTTGCCGTGCGGATCGAACTCCGGGATCACCGGCACCGTCTCGGACTGGACGTCCGCGATGAGGCGCACCTGGTTGCGCACGTAGAGCGCGCGCGCCTGGGGCGGAATGTCGGTCGCCGGATAGTTCAGGCCGAGGAACGAGCCGATGCCGGAGCGCGCGGCCTCCGCGATCACGGAGCCGGCGCCTTCGCTCGCGAAGCGATAGAGCATCACCCGGTCGAAGCCGGTGATGCCGCGCAGTTGGCGCACGCTTTCCTTGTAGAGCCCGTCGAGACCCTGCGTCTTCTGGACCCGCGTGATCATGCTCTTGACGAGCGCGCCGGGATTGGTCGACGGCCGCTCGGCCTGCGGTTCGGCCTCGATGATGATCGAGCCGCCCGACACGTGGATCGCCACGTCGAAGCGCGTGCCGGTGCCGAAGAGGTCGAGGCCGACGATGCGCTCGGCCCCGTTGTCGCCCGACAGGATCTGCAGGCGGCCGCGGATCGAGTGGAGCGCGCTTTCCGAGACGATGGTGAGGACGGATTCGCCGAGAAGACTTTCGGGCTCGCGCCCGACGACGTCACCGATATTGGTCGAGACGCGTTCGATCAGCCAGTCGGTCGACACCGCCAGCAGATAGCCGAAGTTCTGGATCCGACCCAGAAACTGGATCGGCTCGCGCTCGCAGTTGGTGATGTCGACGTCGCCGAACGGCGGTGGCTGGATCGTCAAGCGCGGGTCGTCCTCTTGTCGTCGTCCCCGCACAGCATGCGGAAGTAGCGGAACGTCGCGTCCGCTGCCGCCACGGCCCGCCGCATGTCCGCCTCGCCCGCCGGCTCGGCCGCCATGCGATCGAGCAGCCATGTGAACGGGCGCGCGTCGCTGGAGGCCTCCAGATAGTGAGTCGGCCAGCGCGCGCCAGAAAGTCGCTCATCACGTTTGATGGCGCGCGACATGTATTTAGCGCCCAGGCGCGAGCCTTCCAGCACATAGGCGATGCCGAAAGCCTCGAAGATATCCGGTCGCGGCAACGCAAATGGCGCCGCCGCACGCGGTTCGACGCCGAGGACCTCCGCGTCGCGACGCGCCGCCGCCAGGCGATCGGCATGGTCGCCGTCCGCGCCCGGCCGTCCGAGCGGGCTCTGCGCCAGCACTGGCTCGATTGCTTCGTGGGCCTGAAGGTTCATGGCGATGAAGCGCCGATAATGCCCGCCGGAGGCATCCGCGAACATATCGGCGAAGGATGCGTCGAGCGCCTCGTGCGCCGCTTGTGTGTCCGCGCGCAGCCGATCCCGCAGCGAGGGTTCGGAGCGGGAAGGGGCGGGGATGGCGCTCAAATCCTGAAACTTCTGATAGATCGGACAAAATGGAAACGCGACCGTTCCTTTCGCCCTTTTCCGTCATCACAACCGATCGCGCAAGGCGTACCACGTCATGGCGAGAAACAGGAGCGGCGCGCGCAGCCACGTCCCGCCGGGGAAGGCGGGGATGTCGAGATCGCGAAGGGCGGCGAGCGGGTCGCCGTGGCCGGTCAGCCGGTCGGCGTAGAGCTTGCCTGTCCAGTGCGTCAGCATCACCCCGTGGCCCGAGAACCCGGCGACGACGTCGAGGCCCGGCTGGGTTTCCGCGACATAGGGCATCCGCGGCATAGTGACGGCCACCGAGCCGCCCCAGGCGTGGGTGAAGCGGACGTCGGACAGGTGCGGCCAGATCGAGACGACCTGTTTGCGGATCTGCCCGGCGATGTCGCCGGACGCCGAGGTGTAGGCCTCGCGACCGCCGAAGAGGAGCCGCCCGTCCGCGCTCTTGCGAAAATAGCGGACGACGAAGCGGGAATCGTCCGCCGCCTCGTTGCCCGGCAGCACGCGGTCCGGCTCGGCCAGCGGCTCGGTCGCCGCGATGAAGGAGCGGATCGGCATGACATGGGCGGCGCTCCGCGGCTCCAGCCGGCCGCCATGGGCGTTTGTCGCGAGAAGCACGCGCGCGGCGGTGATCGTGCCGCGCGCCGTTCGCGCCTCCCAGAGCCCGGCGGCAGTCCGCGTCAGTCCCTCGATGCGCGTCTCCTCGCAGAGCCTCGCTCCCGCACGGGCGGCCGCGCGCCCCAGACCGACGAGGAGCTTCATCGGATGGAGGTGGCCGGTGCCGACGTCGCGAAGGCCGGCATGGTAGGTGCCGGAGCCGAGGCGCGCGGCGGTCTCCTCGCGGTCCATGAAGCGCAGATGCGGGTAGTCGTAGCGCTCGGCGAGATGGTCGGCATGCCGGCGGAACTCGTCGACATAGCGCGTGCGATGGGCGAGCGAGATCTGGCCGGGGCGGAAATCGGCGGCGATGCCCTCGCGCACCATGGTCTCGTGCAGCCCGGCCTTGGCCTCCTCCGCCATCGCGAAGAGGCGGCGGGCGGGCTCCAGCCCGTATTTCTCTTCCATCTCCTCCGGCCAGAGGCGCTGGCCGGTGCCGAACTGGCCGCCGTTGCGCCCCGAGGCGCCGTCGCCGAGCCGGGCGGCCTCGCAGACGACGACATCGATGCCGGCGCGGGCGAGGTGGAGCGCGGCGGACAGGCCGGTGAAGCCGCCGCCGATGACGAGCACGTCGGCACGGGCCGAGCCGTCGAGCGCAGGGTAGCGCGGGCGCTCGCCGACGGAGTCCTCGTACCAGGACCGGCCCGGCGAGATCGGGGACTGGTAGGGCTCAGACATTCAGGAGCAGGAACTCGCGCTCCCACGGGCTGATGACCTGCATGAAGGTCTCGTGCTCGCCGCGCTTGATGCCGGCATAGGTTCCGACGAACTCCTTCGACAGCACCTCCTGGAACGCCTCCTCCGCCTCGAAGGCGGCGACCGCCTCGAGAAGGCCGCGCGGCAGCGAGATCACGCCGTCCTCGTTGACGGTCCGGTCGGTCGGCTGGTCCGGCTCCACCGCGTTGACCATGCCGAGCCAGCCGCAGGCGAGCGAGGCTGCGAGCGCCAGATAAGGGTTGGCGTCGGAGGAGGGCAGGCGGTTCTCGACGCGCCGGGCGGCCGCGTCCGACGCCGGCACGCGGAAGGCCGTGGTGCGGTTGTCGAAGCCCCAGGCGTTGTTGGTCGGCGCCGACATGCCGTAGGTGAGGCGGCGATAGGAGTTGACGTAAGGCGCCATCATCACGAGCGCGGCCGGCACGTAGCGCTGCATGCCGCCGAGGAAGTGGTAGAACAGCGGCGACGGCGAGCCGTCTTCGCCGGAGAAGACGTTGCGCCCGGTCGCGAGATCCACCACCGACTGGTGGATGTGCATGGCCGAGCCCGGCTGGCCCTGAATGGGCTTGGCCATGAAGGTCGCGTAGATGTCGTGCTTCAGCGCCGCCTCACGGATCGTGCGCTTGAACATGAAGACCTGGTCGGCCAGCTCCACCGGGTTGCCGTGCCGCAGGTTGATCTCGAGCTGCGCCGCGCCGTCCT
The DNA here is from genome assembly GCF_047943035.1 of Aureimonas phyllosphaerae. NCBI lineage: Bacteria > Pseudomonadati > Pseudomonadota > Alphaproteobacteria > Hyphomicrobiales > Aurantimonadaceae > Aureimonas > Aureimonas phyllosphaerae. The sequence continues at coordinate 1,807,178 of NZ_CP181348.1, forward strand.
CGTGGATCAGCGTGTCGATCTCGAGACCCTGCCCGTCGGAGAAGTGGTAGATGTCGTCGATCAGCTCGTCGAACTCGTTGATGCCGCCGATCGAATAGGCTTGGCCCCCCTGGATCTGGCGTCCCGAGCGGCCGATCGGCGGCGTCAGCGGATAGTCGGGATCTACGTTCTTGGAGACGAGGTAGAACTCGATCTCGGGCGCCACCACCGGGCGCCAGCCACGGTCCTCGTAGAGCTTCACGACGCGCTTCAGCACATTGCGCGGGGTGTAGCCGACCGCCTCGCCCGCCGTGTCGACGAGATCGCAGATCACCTGCGCCGTCGGGTCGGTTTCCCAAGGCACGGCCGACAGCGTCGAGAGGTCCGGCACGAGCTTCAGGTCGCCGTCGTTCGGCGAATAGCGGAACGAGCCGGTCTCCTCCGGGTATTCGCCGGAGATCGTATGCATAAAGAGCGCGGAGGGGAGCGCCAGCGACGTGTTGCCGGTGAATTTCTTGGCCGGCATCATCTTGCCGCGCGCGACGCCCGCAAGGTCGGGCGTGATGCATTCGAGATCTTCGATGCCCCGCACCCGCAGCCACTCGGCGGCTTCCGCCATTGAACGCACGCCGCGCTTGGAGTCGAGGAAGCCGGAGCGGTCCGCGGCCGCGGCCGGCACGGTCTTGGCGATTCGCGGCCGTTCCGCCGGCGCGCCCGACACCTTGCCGATCGTCCGCCCCTCCGGTGCACCGCGTCGCTTGGGCTTGTCGCGCTTGATCTTCGACAAGGCGCCGGCGTCGTGCTTGGGCGGTCGGGTACGGTCCTGCATGCGGTCCTGCTGGCAAGGGGCAGATGGTAAAAGCATAGCCGGTTGCCGGGAAAGCCGAAAGCCTCCGGCGGCGGGCGCTGGAGGCTCAGGTCGAGGGCAGGGCGCCAGCTCAGATGCGGCCGGCGAGCACCACCGGGATCATCAGGTCGCCCCAGCTTCCGTCGCCGCCGTGATGGCGGGCCGAGCGAACGAGCTCCACCGAGACGCCGGCCTCGACGGCGCGCATCACGGACTGGTTGAGGCGGTGCAGGTCGTTGGCGAGGATGCGGATGGCGTTCTGCGCGTCCTCCGACAGCGCGCTCGCCTGCGCCTCGGCGCGCTCGCGGACATGGGTGCGGGGACGCTCGATCGGGCTGACGTTGCTCATGGTGCTTCTCCCTGTCGCGGTTGGGTGGCGGATGGTCATTCAGCGGCGTGACGGAACTGCGCGGCTTCGGTCGAGCCGTGCATGGCGGTGGTGGAGGACGCGCCGCCGCCGATCACCGTGGCGAGGGCGTCGAAGTAGCCGGTGCCGACCTCGCGCTGATGGCGCGTCGCGGTGTAGCCATTGGCCTCCGCCGCGAACTCGGCCTCCTGCAGCTCGGAATAGGCTGCCATCTGCCGGTCGCGGTAGCCGCGCGCCAGTTCGAACATACCGAAGTTCAGCTGGTGGAAGCCGGCGAGCGTGATGAACTGGAACTTGTAGCCCATGGCGCCAAGCTCGCGCTGGAACGTCGCGATCGTCGCCTCGTCGAGATTCTTGCGCCAGTTGAACGAGGGCGAGCAGTTGTAGGCCAGCATCTGGTCGGGGTGCTCGCGCCGCACGGCCTCGGCAAAGCGCCGGGCTTGGTCGAGGTCAGGCTTGGATGTCTCGCACCAGATGAGGTCGGCATGCGGCGCGTAGGCGATGGCGCGCGCGATGCAGGGCTCGAGCCCGTTCCGCACGTGGAAGAAGCCCTCCGGCGTGCGGCCCCGGTCGTGATCGACGAACGGCCGGTCGCGCTCGTCGATGTCGGAGGTGAGGAGCGTCGCGGCCTCGGCGTCGGTGCGCGCGATGACAAGCGTGGGCGTGCCCATCGTGTCGGCGGCGAGCCGTGCGGCCGTGAGGTTGCGGATATGCGCCGCCGTCGGGATCAGGACCTTGCCGCCGAGATGGCCGCACTTCTTTTCCGATGCCAGCTGGTCCTCGAAGTGGACGCCGGCCGCGCCTGCCTCGATGAAGGCCTTGGTGATCTCGAAGGCGTTGAGCGGTCCGCCGAAGCCGGCCTCGGCGTCGGCGACGATCGGCGCGAACCACGTGTCGACCGAATGGCAGCCCTCCGCCGTCTCGATCTGGTCGGCGCGCTGCAGCGTGCGGTTGATGCGGCGGCAGAGCTCGGGCGCGGCGTTGGCGGGATAGAGCGACTGGTCGGGATACATCGCGCCGGCCGTGTTGGCGTCCGCCGCGACTTGCCAGCCCGACAGGTAGATCGCCTTCAGCCCGGCGCGGACCTGCTGCATCGCCTGGTTGCCGGTCATCGCGCCGAGCGCGTTGACGAAGTCCTCCTCGCGGAGAAGCTTCCAGAGCCGGTTGGCGCCGTTCTCGGCGAGCGTGTGGCGGATCGCGACCGAGCCGCGCAGCCGCTCGACATCGGCCACCGTATAGGCGCGCTCCATACCGTCGAAGCGGCCTTCGGGCGCGCTGGGAACGAGCGTGTAAAAATCAGTCATCGCGATGGCTCCTGTGTCCGGTCCGTCCTGGCGCGCCGTCTCGAAGCGGCGTCCGTGGAAAGAAATTGACAAGCCTGGGCTCTCGGAGCGACCCTGATCTGCAGGAATGACCTCGAAATTCGTGTCGGTTTGTCGCGATCTTGACAGGCGGGCCGGTCGGTTTGTTGAATCCAGTCAAGGAGCGGATGTGGCCGACAACAAGGTCTTCGCCGGACCCAAAGTGCGGCGCCTGCGCAACCAGCTCGGCCTGACTCAGACGGCGATGGCCGGCACGCTCGGCATCTCGCCGTCCTATCTGAACCTCATCGAGCGCGACCAGCGGCCGCTGACCGTGCAGCTTCTCCTGAAGATGGCGCAGGCCTTCTCGCTCGACCTCGGGGAGTGGCAGGGGGGCGACCGCGAGAAGGTGGTGGCCGACCTCCGGCGCATCTTTGCCGATCCGCTGATCGCGGGCGAACTGCCGGGCGAGGGCGAGCTCGTGGAACTGGCCGACGCCGCGCCCAACGTCGCCGCAGCCTTCGCCAAGCTCCATCGAGCCTATGGCGAGACGCAGACGCGGTTGTCCGACCTGTCGGCCGCGATGGGTCGCGGCGAGGGGGCGGGGCTCCGGCTGTCCCGCCTGCCGCTCGACGAGGTGCGCGACGTCCTGGAAACCCGCCCGCACCATCATGCCGCGCTGGAGGGCGCGGCCGAGCGCCTGCGCACCGAGGTTGGACCGGTCAGCGAGGACCTCGGCGGCGCGCTGCGACGCTGGCTGCGCGAGCGGCACGACATTGCGGTGCGCGTCCTGCCGGTCGAGGTGATGCCGCTCTGGCGGCGGCGCTACGACCGGCATTCGCGCCGCCTGTTCCTGTCGGAGCGCCTCGACGCCGCGGGCCGCCTGCGCGAGACCGCGGCGGAGGCCGTGCGCCTCGCATTCGGCGACGCTGTGGAGGCCGAGGTCGCGAGCTTCGGCTTCTCCAGCGACGAGGCGCAGCGCATCGCGGTGCGCGAACTGACACGCTACGCGGCGCTCGCCCTCGTCATGCCCTACGGTGCGTTCCGCGAGGCGGCCGTGTCGGTCGGCTACGACGTCGAGCGGCTGGCCGCCCGTTTCGGCGCGAGCTTCACCGACGCCGCGGAGCGGCTGACCTCTCTCCAGCGGCGCACGGCACCTGGGCTGCCCTTCTTCTTCCTGGAAACCGACCCAGTGGGCCATGTCCTCCGGCGGGCAGGCGCGCGGGGTTTTCCAGCGGCGCTCTTCGGCGACGCCTGCGCGAGGCTCCCGCATGTGCGCGCCGGCGATGCGGTCGTCGCCGAGCGCGCCGAGATGCCGGACGGCACGGCCTGGCTCCTCGTCGCGAAGGGAGAGGCCGGCCTGCCCGGCGACTTCCCCGATCCCGGCCGGCGAACGCGCGTCCTTCTCGGCTGCGAATGGGACGCGGCGGCGGAGACGGTCTATGCGCGCGCGCTCGGGACGGCGCGCGCCGTCGGCATCGGCCCGGCCTGCCGGACCTGCGAGCGAGAAGCCTGCGCGTCGCGCGCCGAGCCTCCGCTGACGCGCCCGCTCGCGCTCGACGAATGGGTATCGGGTCTGACGCCTTACGATTTCCGTTGAAACGGGCGTGGAAAGAGCGCCATGCAAAGGACGAACGGCCGCGCGGCCGTGACAGTATCGGACACGATCATGACAGACACGTCGTCGAACAAGGCCGGCCCCCAGCAGACCGGCAAGACGCAAGGACTCGAGGACACGATGAGCCGCCGGGGCACGGCGGCCCGCGTCGTGCAGGGCCTCGTGGACAAGGCCGAGGCGCTGAACCTGAAATACGCCCCCAACGGCAACCCGCCGGTCTATCCGACCGACGAGTTTCCCTGGGCGCGCGAGGTCGAGGCCGAATGGCGCCTGATCCGCGCCGAGCTCGACAAGATTCTCGTCCGCAAGGGCGACCTGCCGGCCTTCCACGAAATCTCGTCCGAGGTCCGCTCGATCTCGTCGGACCAGAACTGGAAGACGTTCTTCCTGTGCGGCTACGGCATCAAGTCGGAGGAGGCGATCCGTCAGTGCCCCGAGACCTGGCGCATCCTGCAGAAGATCCCCGGCCTCAAGTCGGCGATGTTCTCGATCTTCGAGCCCAGCAAGCACCTGCCGCCGCACCGCGGGCCCTATAACGGCGTCCTGCGTTTCCATCTCGGCCTGATCGTGCCCGACCAGCCGGACAAGATCGGCATCCGCATCGCCGACGACACGCGCCACTGGCGCGAGGGCGAGGCGCTGATCTTCGACGACGCCTACGAGCACGAGGCCTGGAACCATTCGGATTCGGTGCGCGTCGTGCTTTTCGTCGATTTCGAGAAGCCGCTGCGCTTCCCGGCCAGCGTCACCAACAAGGCGGTGCTCAACCTTGCCGTCTTCACCCCCTTCATCCGCGAGGGCTACAAGGCCCACAAGGCCTGGGAGAAGATGTTCTACGGCGAGGGGCGCAAGCACCGATGAGCGCGGCCGGCGCTCCCGCGTCCGCCGACTGGCGGGGGATGGTGCCGAGCGACACGGCGGCCGTCGTGGCGCTCGCCGACCGGGTGCACCCGACGTTCCACGAGGACGAGGCCGTCTTCCGCGATCGGCTCTCGCTGTTTCCGGACGGCTCGCTGGTGCTGGCGGCGCCGGGCGGCGGGCTCGCGGCCTATGCGATCGCCTATCCCGTGCGCCGCTTCGCCCCGCCGCCGCTCGACACGGTGCTCGGCCGCCTGCCGGAGGGTGCTGACGCGCTCTATATCCACGATGTGGCCGTCGCGCCGGAATGGCGAGGGCGAGGGCTTGCCGAGCCTGCGATCGCCCGGCTCCTCGCGCTGGCGGAGCCGTTCGGTGCGGCGGTTCTCGTCTCGGTCTACGGCACGCCGCCCTTCTGGGCGCGGCACGGCTTCCGGCCCGTCGAGGACGAGGCGCTGACGTCCAAGCTCGCGAGCTACGGCGAGGACGCCGTGTTCATGCTGCGCGAGACTATGAAGGAAGGATGAAAGTCGGCCGCCGGCCCTAGGCAAATCAGGACGCTTTCGCAATATTGCCTTGCAATACAGCTCGATGCGAAAGGTGCCCGTCCGATGCGATTGACCCCCTTCCTGCTTGCCGGCGTACTCGCCGGTCTCGGCACTCATGCGGCCTTCGCGCAGGAAAAGGTGCTCAACGTCTTCAACTGGTCGGACTACATCGACACCTCGATCATCGACGATTTCACCAAGGAAACCGGGATCCGGGTGGTCTACGACACCTACGATTCCAACGAGATCCTGGAAACGCGCCTGCTAGCCGGCGGCAGCGGCTACGACGTCGTGGTGCCCTCGGCCGAGTATCTGTCGCGCCAGATCGATGCGGGCGTCTTCCAGAAGCTCGACCCCTCGAAGCTGCCGAACCTGAAGAACATGTGGCCGGTGGTCACCGAGCGCGTGGCGGCCTACGATCCCGGCAACGCCCATTCGGTCAACTACATGTGGGGCACGACGGGCATCGGCTACAACGCCGCCAAGGTGAAGGAGCTCGCGCCCGACGCGCCGCTCGACTCCTGGGCCCTCGTCTTCGATCCGAAGTTCGCCGAGCCCTTGTCGAAGTGCGGCATCGACATGCTTGACGCGCCGGGCGAGATCCTGCCGGCGGCCCTCCAGTATCTCGGGCTCGACCCGAACGCGACCGACGCGGATTCGCTCGGCAAGGCGCAGGAGCTCCTGATGAGCGTGCGCCCCTTCATCCGCAAGTTCCACTCCTCGGAATACATCAACGGGCTGGCCAACGGCGACATCTGCGTGGCGGTCGGCTTCTCCGGCGACGTCTTCCAGGCGCGCGACCGCGCGGCCGAGGCCGGGCGCGGTGTCGAGATCGGCTACTCGATCCCGAAGGAAGGCGCGATGATGTGGTTCGACCAGATGGCGATCCCCGCCGATGCGCCGCATGTCGAGGAAGCGCACGTCTTCATCAACTACATGATGCGCCCCGAGGTGATCGCGAAGGCGACGGACTTCGTGTCCTATGCCAACGGCAATCTCGCCTCGCAGCCGCTGATCGAGAAGGAAATTCTCGACGATCCGGCGATCTACCCGGACGAGGCGACGCTCCAGAAGCTCTTCATCAAGCGCCCCTACGACTCGCGCGCCCAGCGCCTGGCGACACGCGCCTTCACCACGGTGAAGACCGGCCGCTGACGGCTGAAACGGCCGGGCGCTCGCGTAGCGCCCGGTGTCAGGCAACCGCGACACGAAGGACGGGCATGGCGGGCGCACAGAAATCCCTCGGCAACATCCGACGCAATTTCGATCCCTGGAACGATCCCACCGCCAAGCCCCTCATCGAGTTCGACCACGTCACCAAGCGGTTCGCCGACTCGGTGGCGGTCGACGACCTGTCGCTCGGCATCTACACCCGCGAGTTCTTCGCGCTGCTCGGGCCGTCGGGCTGCGGCAAGTCCACGCTCCTGCGCATGCTGGCGGGCTTCGAGGAGCCGACGAGCGGCGACATCCGCTTAGGGGGAACAAGCCTCAAGGGCGTGCCGCCCTACCGCCGCCCGCTGAACATGATGTTCCAGTCCTACGCGCTCTTCCCGCACATGAGCGTCGAGAAGAACATCGCCTTCGGCCTGAAACAGGACGGCATGGCGCGATCGGAGATCGACGCGCGCGTCGACGAGATGCTGAAGCTCGTCAAGCTCGAGCCCTTCCGGCGCCGCAAGCCCAGCCAGTTGTCGGGCGGCCAGCAGCAGCGCGTGGCGCTCGCCCGTTCGCTCGCCAAGCGGCCGAAGGTGCTCCTACTCGACGAGCCGCTCGGCGCGCTCGACAAGAAGCTGCGCGAGGAGACCCAGTTCGAACTGATGGACCTCCAGCAGGAGCTCGGCTTGACCTTCGTGATCGTCACCCACGATCAGGAGGAGGCGATGACCATGGCCGACCGCATGGCCGTGATGCGGGCCGGTCGCATCTGTCAGGTCGCCCCGCCCGCCGTCGTCTACGAGGCACCGACCTCGCGCTATGTCGCCGATTTCGTCGGCAACGTCTCGCTGATCGAGGCGGAGGTGGAAAGTGTCGCCGGGGGGCTGGCGGTCCTGCGGTCCGCGTCCGGGCGCATCGAGACCGAGACCACGGTTCCGCTCTCGCCGGGGCAGACGGTCGCCTTCGCGATCCGCCCGGAAAAGGTGCGCCTGTCGCGCCGCGCTCCGGAAGCGGGCGCCGCCAACACGCTGACCGGCACGGTGTGGGACATCGGCTATCTCGGCGACGTCACGCTCTTCAATATCAAGCTCACCGACGGCACGCTGGTGCGCTCCACCGTGATCAACGCGGCGCGCGTCGCGTCCGAGCAGATCGCCTGGGAGGAAGAGGTCACGCTCTCCTTCGCGCGCGACGCCGGCGTCGTGCTGGCGGAGTAGGGCGGATGGCCGAGCCTTCGAAGACCGGCGGCGGATGGTGGCGGGGCGCCGTGATCGGCATCCCCTATCTCTGGCTGCTGGCGCTGTTTCTCGTCCCCTTCGCGATCGTCCTGAAGATCTCGCTCTCGACGACGACGATCGCGCAGCCCCCCTACACGCCGGTCTTCACCCTGGAGAACTGGGACGCCTTCGTCGCGGCGTTCCGCGAGCTCAGCTTCGACAGCTATCTCTGGCTCGGCGACGACCCGCTCTACCTCGACGCCTACCTCTCGTCGCTGCGCATCGCCGCAATCTCGACGGGTCTTGCGCTTCTCGTCGCCTATCCGCTCGCCTACGCCATGTCGCGGGCGTCGTCGACGATGCGCCAGATCCTCGTGATGCTGGTGATCCTGCCGTTCTGGACGAGCTTCCTGATCCGCGTCTACGCCTGGATCGGCATCCTGCGCGGCGAGGGCTACCTCAACCAGGTGCTGCTCTGGAGCGGTCTCGTCTCCTCGCCGCTCGAGATCCTGAACACCGAGACGGCCGTCTTCATCGGCATCGTCTATTCCTACCTGCCCTTCATGGTGCTGCCGATCTACGCCAGCCTGGAGCGGCTGGACGGGCGGCTGCTCGAGGCCGCGAGCGATCTCGGCTGCACGCCGCTGCGCGCCTTCTGGCAGGTGACGTTCCCGCTCTCGCTGCCGGGCGTTCTCGCCGGGGCCTTCCTGGTCTTCATCCCAGCGGTCGGCGAGTTCGTGATCCCCGATCTACTCGGCGGCTCGCAGACGCTGATGATCGGCAAGACGCTCTGGGACGAGTTCTTCACCAACCGCGACTGGCCGGTCGCCTCGGCGGTGGCGGTGCTGCTGCTCCTCGTCCTCGTGATCCCGATCATGCTGTTCCAGCGCGTCCAGGCGAGGGTGAACTGATGGGACGCGGCCTCTCACTCTTCAACGTCGTGTCGCTGGTCGTCGGCTTCGCCTTCCTCTACCTGCCGATCCTGCTTCTCGTGGTCTATTCCTTCAACGCCTCGCAGCTCGTCACCGTCTGGGGCGGGTTCTCGACGCGGTGGTATACGGCGCTGGCCGGAAACCGGCTCTTCCTCGACGCCGCCTTCGTCACCTTGCGGGTCGGCATCGTCTCGGCGACGCTGGCGACGATCCTCGGCACGCTCGCCGCGCTCGCGCTCGTGCGCCACAAGCGCTTCCGCGGGCGGCTCCTGTTCTCCGGCATGGTGTTCGCGCCGCTCGTCATGCCCGAGGTGATCACCGGTCTTTCGCTCCTCCTCCTTTTCGTCGCGATCGACTTCGACCGCGGCTTCTGGACGGTGACGATCGCGCACACGACGCTGACGATGTGCTTCGTGGCCGTGGTGGTGCAGTCGCGGCTGGTGTCGTTCGATCTGTCGCTGGAGGAGGCGGCGCAGGATCTCGGCTGCCCGCCGGGGAAGGCGTTTTTCCTCGTCACCCTGCCGGTGATCTGGCCGGCGGTCGCCGCCGGCTGGATGCTGGCCTTCACCCTGTCGCTCGACGACCTCGTGATCGCGAGCTTCACCTCGGGGCCGGGCGCGACGACGCTGCCGATGCGCATCTACAGCCAGGTGCGCCTCGGCGTGACGCCCGAGATCAACGCGATCTCGACCATCCTGATCGCGGTGGTGGCGGTCGGCGTCGTGATCGCCTCGCTGCTGACGAAGCGCCAAGAGGTCCGGCGGCTGCGCGACGAGCGCCTGGCCGCCGGGGCCTGATCAGCCCTTGCAGCCGCAGCTGTCCGCGTGCGCCGTCTCGATCGCCGAGAAGGTGGCTTCCAGCGCTGCCGGCAGCGGGTGGGAGGGCGCTGCGGCTGCCGCCATCAGATAGTCGAGCGCCTCGAGGTCGGAGAGGGCGCGCACGAAATCGGCGCGCTGCAGCGGATCGGCGGCTGGCTGCACCAGGCGCTGGCGAAGCGCCGCGAGGAGTGCGAGCGAAGGTCGGGCGTCGGACGCGCTCGGTCCCGGCGCCGGGATTGCCCCGGTCTGCATCGGGTCGGTGCCGGCGACCGCGGGGCCGCCGAGGACGCCCGCCGTTTCGGCGCGGCTCGACAGGTCGCGGATCGCGCGCGCGATATCGCTTTCGCTGGCCAGCGCTTCGCTCGCCTTCAGCGGCGGCAGGTGGGGATCGGAACTGCCCTCCGACACGCCGACGTCCTGCCGCGTCGCCACGCGCATCACGGGGCCGTAGATTTCGCTTGCCTGGAAGCCGACGCTGGAGCGCAGGTTGCTGGCGACCAGCGCCTCGCCCGGCCGGTCGTCGGGAGCGAACCGGGGGATGGGCGCCGGCCGGAGCGCGGTGCGGGCGGCGTCGAGGCTGACGCGCGCCGCCTCGCGCTGCGTCTTCACGAGGGCCGCGAGCCGGTCGGGCGACTGGCCGATGCGCGCCGCCTGCGCCCGCAGCGTCGTGAGATAGGCGTCGATGCCGCTGCACAGGAACGGCGTTTCCTTCTGGGACAGGAAGTCGCCGAGATCCTCGCGGATCCGGGCGGCGATCCAGCGCGCGTTGGCGTCGAGCGGACCGACGGTGCGGCCTCTAGCCTTGGCAAGATCGGCTGCTGTACGCAGCGCCGCCGCGTTGCGGCCCGGCTGCGCCCGACCGGCTGGGGGGAAGATCAGAACGCCCGGAAGCGCCGCATCCGACGCACCGGCCTCGGCGCCGGCCGCAGCCTTGAGAGCTGCAAATTCGCTCTCGCGAATGGCGCCGAAGCGGGCGTGGAAGGCGTCGGCGCAGGCAGCGGGCGAGGCGGGCTTGGCTGGCGCCGCGGTGGTCGCCGCAGGCGCCTGCGGCGTCCGAGAGGCCCCGACGACGAGAACCGACGAGGCGACGGCCGGAGTGCCCGAGACGGCGGCCGTGGCGGCGAGGGCGAGGAACAGCGAGCGGACCGCAGCGGTGCGGCGGTGGGTCGTCGTGGCCATGGGCGTCCGGCTCCCGGGCAAGGGTGGCACCCCGCCCGCCGGATTCAGATCGGCGCCTTGGGCGCGTCCACGGTCATGACCGGGCGGGGCCATTCTCCCTGGATCGTAAACGGAATGGGTTGAGAGGAGGTGAACGCATCGCCCGCGCCCGACGCCTCGACCACGGACGATTGCGTCGTGCCGAAGAGATTCAGGCGTCGCGTGTAGGCGTCGAGGACGCCGCGCGCCTCGCTCTTGCCCGCGGTGGTGGTCATCGACAGCGTGTCGAGGCGCATGCGCGTGCCGAACCCTTCGAGCGAGGCGGTGAGCGACTGGAACCCCTGCGCTGCCGAGGCCGTGCCGGCTTCGATCTCGTGGCGGCCGGATGCCCGCATCAGCTCGTTGGCAAAGCCCCGCATCCGCCCGTCCGAGACGCGCAGGGACAGGGTCGAACGCCCATTGGCCAAAAGGTCGCCCCAGCTGGCGGCCGGGCCGCGGAACGAGACGTCGAGGTCGCCCGACCCGGCCGACACCGGCAGGGGCACGCCGGACAGGGCGTCGAGCTCGCTCATGTTGACGGCCGAGAGGCGCAGGCTGGCGTCGACGCTCGGATGCCCGTTCGTCGAGGCGAAGCGCAGGCGCAGGCCGCCGCGCCCGCCGAGCGCCGCCATATCGCCGATGTCGAGCGTGCCGGAGCCGCCGACCACCTTGATGGCGGCGGCGAGTTCGCTCGCCGCCACGGGGCCGAGTTGGGCGCGTTCGGCCGACAGGCGCAGATCGATATCGAGGTCGCGCCCGAGCGCGAAGTGCATCGGCCGCTGGAGATCGAGAACGTTGCGCGGGATCGGGGCGATCGCCTGGAAGGCGCGGCCGAGGTCGAGGTCCGAGAAGGCGAGGGTTCCGGACAGCGAGCGTCGCCCGTCGGCGCTGGAAAGGTCCGCCTCCATCGCACCGCGCGCCTGGTTGCCGCCAAGGTCGAGCTGGACCGCGCCGAAGTTCAGTCGCTCGCCCGACAGCTCGATGCGCGTTTCCAGCGCGAGCGCGCCGAGATCGGGCACCGACGGCTCGCCGAGCCAGCGCGCTGCCCGCGACAGGGAAGGGGTCGCAAGGCGCACGAGGCCGGACAGCTGAAGCGGCGTGCGTCCGGAGCCCTCGCCCGAGAAGCTGACCTCGCCGGAAGGGCCGGACAGGACGAGCCGGAGCGGGCTCGTCTCGCCGTCGAAGAAGGGGACGGGACGGTCGAGCTGACCCTGGACCTTGGCCGGTTGGCCGTTCCAGACGAAGGAGCCGGACAGGTTCGCAGACGCCCCATCGCCGTTCCAGCGGAAGTCGATGTCGGCGCTGGAAACAGGACTGTCCATTCCCGGCAGGCGGACCAGCCCGTCGCGCAGCCGCAGTTCGTTGACGCCCTGGAACCGCGCGAGGAGGGCCCGCATCGCCTCGCGCCCGCCGGCTGGCGTTGACGGCGCGGGCACGGCGGCGGCCGGCGGTGTCCCGGCTGAAGGCGAGCCGGGGGGACTGAGCGTTGCGGGATCGGCAGGGCCGAGTTCCGGCCGCACCATCGTCACGCGGCGGATCTCGGCGCGTCCCGCCAGCGCATCGAGCAGGTTGAAGTCGGCTTCCAGCCGGTCGACGTCGAGCTGCAGCGCCGCGCCGTCCGCCGAGGTGACGGCGCGCACGTCGGAGAGGATCACGCTCGGGCGTGGGAGGAGCGAGAATTCCGCCGTGCCCGCCACCGAGACCGGCGCGCCGACCAGCCGGCCGAGCCGGGCCTCGATTTCGGCCTGCGCCGCGGGCAGGGTGAGGGGAAAGGTCGAGAAGGCCGCGACGAGGCCGCCGCCCAGCACCAGCGCCGCCACGCCGCCGATCGCCAGCGAGCGCTTGACCCCGCGTCGGCGCGGGCTCGCGTCCGTCGGGACACGAGGTGACGGATCGCGCGCTGGGGTCAAGAAGGGCCTTTCGGATGGCGGAATCGGGCGGTCGGTCGGACCGACGGCCGACGGATCGTCCCTTGTGTCGCATCGAATTGTGCCGGAGCCAAGGCGTTGGCGCGTCCGGCTTGCCCGAACCTTGTCAGTCGGCGCGCGGACGGCCGTCCCGTGCGAGGCTTCGCGTGAGCACGATGACGGGCAGGATGCCGGTCGCGACGATGAGGAGGCTGGCGATCGCCCCGTCCTCGAAGGCCGCGCGCGAGGCCTGCGCGTAGACGAAGGTGGCGAGCGTGTCGAAGTCGAAGGGCCGCAGGAGGATCGTCGCCGACAGTTCCTTGGCGGCTTCCACGAAGACGAGGAGCATGGCGGTGAGGAGCGCCGGCCGCATCAAGGGCAGGAGGACGCGCCGCAGCGTGCCGCCCGGTCCGTGCCCGAGCGCGCGCGAGGCCATGTCGAGATGCGGCGACAGGCGCGCGAAGCCGTTGTCGAGCGAGCCGTGGCCCATCGCCATGAAACGTGCCGTGCAGGCGAAGACGATGGCAAAGCCGGAGCCGGACAGGAGAAGTCCGGTCGACACGCCGAACGCGGCGCGAAGGGCGGCATCCAGCGCGTTGTCGAAGGCGGCGAAGGGGACGAGGATGCCCATGGCGAGGATCGTGCCGGGCACCGCGTAGCCGAAGGCGGCCAGACGCGACAGGACGCGCAGCGGCCGGGCGTTGGTCAGGCGGATGCCGTAGGCGACGAGAAAGCCGATCGCGACCGTCAGGAGCGCGGTCGAACCGGCGACGACGATCGTGTTCTGCAGGGCCCGCCAGAGCTGGGGATCGGCGAAGTCCTCCGGGCGCCGGAAGGCGTAGCCGCCGAGGATGGCGAGCGGCACGCCGAAACCGGAGGCGATCGGCGCGAGGCAGGCCGCGGCGGCTGCCCAGCCCTTCCAGCCGGCGAGCTGCTCGGCGCCGGCGCGCACGGTGTCGGAGCGCCCGGCCGTGAAGCGCTGACGCCGCCGGGCGAAGCGCTCGACCCACAGAAGAAGCAGGATGAAGGCGAGCATCAGGAGCGCGATCTGCGTCGCCCCAGCGAGATCCCCCCGGTTCAGCCAGGTCGCGTAGACCGCGAAGGTCAGCGTCTGGACGCCAAGGAATTCGACAGCACCGATGTCGTTGACGGTCTCCATGAGGACCAGCGCGACGCCGACGGCGATTGCGGGGCGCGCCATCGGCAGGAGGACGGTGGCAAGGATGCGCAGGCGACCCGCGCCGAGCGTGCGCGCGACGTCGGCCGCCTTGCGACCCTGCATCAGGAAGACGAGCCGCACCGTCAGGAAGACATAAGGGTAGAGGACGCTGGACAGGACGAGGACGGCGCCGCCGGCCGAGCGGATGTCGGGGAACCAGTAGTCGGAGCGCGTCGTCCAGCCGAACAGCGCCCGGAGGCCGGACTGGACGGGCCCGACATAGTGCAGGAGCTCGTTGAAGCAGTAGGCCGCGATATAGGTCGGCACGGCGAGCGGCAGCACCAGGGCCCAGGCGAAGACGCGCTGGCCGGGGAAGCGGAAGCTCGTGACGAGCCAGGCGGCGAGCGTGCCGACGACGGCGGTCGCAACGCCGACGCCCGCCATCAGCGCCAACGTCGTGCCGGTGGCGCGCGGCAGGACGGTGCGGGCGAGGTGCGACCAGTTCGCGGTGCCGCCGGTGAGCGCGATCGCCACCAGCGACAGGACGGGAAGCGCGACAAGGAGCCCGACGGCAAGCGCCGCGGCCAGGAACAGGCGCTCCGAGCCGACGCTCGCCCGCCGCACCGGCACGATGCCCGCGCTGCCCAACCGCAATTCGCTCAAAGCCGACCCTCGTGCGTCCACGCGTCGGCGCGGGCGGCCTTTCCAGCCGCCCGCGCCATCATTCTTGCGAGAGGAGGGATCAGGACTTCGGGCCGTTGTCGAAGCCGACCTCGTCGACGAGTTCGGAGGCCTTGGCGCGGTTGGCCGCGATGTCGCTCAGCGACAGCGTGTCGGGCTTCAGTTCGCCAAAGCTCTTCACCGTCTCCGACAGGGCGACGCCCGGCTTCAGCGGGTACTCGTAGTTCACCTCGGCGTAGATGCGCTGGGCTTCGTCGGTGGTGAGGAATTCCATGAACTTCACCGCGTTGTCGCGGTTCGGCGCATTCTTGGCGAGGCCCATGCCGGAGATATTGACGTGGGTGCCGCCGTTCTCGAAGGTCGGCAGGATCACCTTGATGGCGTTCGCCCACTCCTTCTGCTCCGGCTCCTTCTCGTTGTTCTGCATCAGGCCGACGTAATAGGTGTTGCCGATGGCGATGTCGCACTGGCCGGCCGCGATGTTGCGCGCCTGGTCGCGGTCGCCGCCCTCGGGCGCCGAGGCGAGGTTGTCGCGCAGGCCCGTCAGCCAAGTCCGCGTCGCCTCCTCGCCATGGTGGGCGAGATAGGCCGCGACCAGGGCGACGTTATACTGGTGCTGGCCCGAGCGGATGCAGATCTTGCCCTTCCACTTCGGGTCGGCGAGGCTCTCGTAGGTGATCGCCTCGTCGCCGACACGCTCCTTCGAGGCGTAGACGACGCGGGCGCGCGAGGTCACGCCCGACCATTCCTTGCCCGAGTCGCGAAACTCCGCCGGGATGTCCTTCTCGATCACCGCATCTTCCAGCGGCTGCAGCACGCCGGCCTGCTTGGTGGCGTCGAGGCGGCCGATGTCGACCGTCAGCACGACGTCGGCCGGCGAGTTCGCGCCCTCCGCCTTGATGCGCTCCTCGAGACCCTTCTCGATGAAGATCGTCGCCGTGGTGAGGCCGGTCTCCTTGGTGAAGGCATCGAGCAGCGGCTGGATCAGTGCCGGCTGGCGCGAGGAGTAGATGTTGACGTCGGCCGCCTGCGCCGCGGCCGGCGCGGACAGGGCGAGGGCGCAGGCGCCCAGTCCGAAAGCGGCGCGGCTCGAAAGAAGCTTGGTCATGTCGGGTCCTCGGGACAGCACCGACGCCATGCGCCGGTCGCGGATGGGGACGGCAGCGCCGGAACGGCCCCGCCGGGCGGCCCGCGAAACTTGCGTTTCGCAGTCCGGTTTCGGATGCCCGAGTCATGAGATGAAATCAAGTAGATCCGGCAGTAACGTTCCGTTCAACTGCCAGATTGGAATCGTTCCAATAGCAACGCGACAATGCTAATGCTTGCGAAGCATTTCGCGTCAGTCGGCCAGCACCCGCTGCGCAGGGAATACGATCTCGACCAGCGTTCCCTCGCCGGGCGTCGAGGCGATGGAGAACTGGGCGCGGTTCGCCTCGGCCATCGCCTTGGTCAGCGGCAGGCCGAGGCCGGTGCCTTCGCCGCGCTCGTCGCGGCCGGCATTCACCTGCTGGAACGGGGTCAGCGCGATCTCGATCTCGCGCTCGGTCATGCCGATCCCCGAATCGCGGAAGCGCAGGGCGACCTCGCCCGCCGCCCCATAGTGGGTCGAGGCGACGATCTGGCCGCCGGCCGGCGTGAAGCGCACGGCGTTGGCGATGAGGTTCAGGGCGATCTGGCGCACCGAGCGTCGGTCGGCGACGACGCTCGGAACGCTCGCAGGCAGCACCGAGCGGACGATGACGCGCTCACGGTTGGCCTGCGGCTGCATCAGCGACACGACCTCGGCGACCACCTCGTTGAGCGACACCGCCTCGAAGGCGAGGTCGACCTTGCCGGCCTCGATCTTGGAGATGTCGAGGAGGTCGTTGACGAGATCGAGCACGTGGTGGCCCGAGCGCTTGATGTCGCCAAGATACTCGAGATAGCGCTCGTGGCCGATCGGGCCGAAGCATTCCGAGGCCATGACGTCGGCAAAGCCGATGATGGCGTTCAGCGGCGTACGCAACTCGTGGCTGATATTGGCGAGGAAGCGGCTCTTGTGGAGGCTAGCGTCCTCGGCGAGGCGACGCGCCTCGATGAGATCGGATTCGGCGCTCTTCCACTGGGCGATGTCGCGGATCACCACGCACCAGCCGCGGCCCTGGCTGAGACGGCCGAGCGTCACGAAGAGCGGGATCGTGCGGTCGCCGCCGGCGACCCGTGCCTCGACCTCGCGCCCGTCGTTGAGGATCGCGGCGAGCCCGTTGTCGCGCAGCGTGCCGATATAGTCGGTAAGGACGCGGCGGCTGTCGGGCGCCAGCAGCTCCTGCAGCGGCAGCCCGACGTAGGACTCGGGCCGCAGGCCGAACAGCGCCTCGGCGGCACCGTTCATCTTGCGTAGCCGCTCGCCCTCGTCGAGGAGGAGAATGCCGTCGGTGGCCGTGTCGAGAACGGCCTGGAGTTCCTCGACCTCGCCCTGGAGGTCGAGAAGGATCGGCGTCATGTCCTCTTCGGGCTCGGCCTCGGCCGGAGGGAAGGACATGAGAAGGCAGGAGCGCCCGGCGACGCTGATGCGCTGGAGATGGAGGCGCGCGCGCTCGAACGAGCCGTCCGCGCACTGGATCAGCGCCGTCTCGTCGTCGAAGCCGGAACCCGACGTCTGCACGAGATAGTCGAGGCCGCCGGCGGCTTCCAGCGCGTCGAGGTCGTCGTAGCGCGTCAGCGTGAAGAAGCGCCGGTTCGCAAAGATCAGCCGCTCCTGCATCTGCACGAGCACCGCGAGCGGGAGCGCGTCGAGCATGTCCTCGAGCTCTTGGACTGGCAGGAGCAAGGTCGAGCCGTCGTCCGTCACGGTCTCGGAGGAAGCGGTCTCGACCGGCACGGGCGCGGCCGCCTGCGCGTCGGCGAGAGCCTCGTGCGCGCGCAGGCCGAGCTTTGCCCCGATCGCCTTGAAGGCGGCGACCTCGGCGTTCGACAGGTTGGCCTCGCGGCGGCGCCGCTCGGCGACCGTCTCGCCGCCAGGTATCGGAGGCGCCGTGCGGCGCCCGAAAGCGGTCGCGGCTTCCGCCTCCGCCGCGTCGTCGGCCGCAGGCAGGCTCGCAGCGGAGACGTCGATCCGGGCGCTGCGCTCGGGGAGCGCGAGCGCAAGGCCGATCGCCGCCGGATCGCTCTCATGCTCGGCCGGACGCACCACGCCGAAGCCGCGGAAGCCGAGGAATTCGCGATCGCGGCTGTAGAGAGGTAGCCCCGCGAGATCGATCGGCGCGCGGCGGTCGGTGCCCTCGATCGGCCACAGGATCGTGCGGCCCGACCACGTGTCGCGCCGCTGCAGGAGGCGCTCGATCTCGCCGGTCTCGTCGAAGCCGAAGACGCGCGCGACATCGGCGAAGGGCCTGCCGATCACGTCCGCCGCGCGCGGGCCGACGATCGCGGCGAATTCTGGCGACAGCTGCGAGAAGCAGGTCTCGGCGTCGGTCTGCCAGACGAAGCGGACGGGCTCGGCGTCGAGGACGGCGCGGAAGGGCTCGACGGACGCAGCCGCCGGAGGTGTAGCGGGCACCGCGTCGAGCATGCCCGCCATCTCGTCCGGAACGCTTTCTTCGGGTTCGGCGAGGACGGGCGCGATCTCGTCGTCCGGTTCCGCTTCGGCATCGGGGGCCGGTTCGGGGGAGCCGGGTTCCGCGATCTTGGCCTCGGTCGACGCTTCGCCGGCGGGAGCCGCTGCCGGCTCGGCATCCTCCACCGCGGCCGGTTCTGCGACAGGTGCTTCGGCCACGCCCGGCATGTCGATATGGATGAGCACCAGCCCGTCGCCGACGCGGGTGAAGGACAGGGCGCCGGCCTCGTCCTCGACCACGAGGCGGTCCTCGTCGGCCTGGAGGAACTCCTGCCCCTGGATGGCCAGAAGCGAGTGTTCGTCCTCGGGCAGGCGATTGGTCGCCGCCAGCAATCCGGTCGGCCCGACGACGCAGGCGAGGGCCTCGGCGAGACCCGCGTCGTGCAGGAACTCGCGCGCCTGTTCGCCGGGCGAGAAGGCCGCGTCAGCGCCGAGCTTCACGGTGAGAAGCGCCAGATGCGTGCGCCCAGCCGAGATCGCCTCGAGCCGCGCCAGCAGCGCCTTGCCGAGGCCGCTGGCTTCGGGCGGGCGCAGGAGAAGCTGGGTGCGGCCCTTGCCCGCGAAGGCCTCGCGCGCCGAGCGGATCTGGCGCATGGCGTCGGCATCCGGTGCTTCGGCCAGCCCCAGCAGCCGGCGACCGGCCGCGTTCATCCAGAGGATCTGCGACAGCCCGGCATCCAGCACGGCCACGGCCGAACCGGTCTGCGCGGCGGCGCGGACGGACTTCAGCGACATGATGTCGAGGGCGGACGGAATGGCCTTGCGCTCCTGCGGGCGGTCGATCGGTTACTGCTTCGTTAATAAGGCGACCGGGAGATCAAATCCAGAACCGACGGCCGCCGCTGCGCTTGAAAGCCGGGGCAGGGTTAACATGGCTGTGTGAATGCCGTGCCGGCCCTGTTCGAGCCCGGCGCACGCCCCTAGTTTGTCGTTGGCGGGCTGTGGATCCGCCATCATCCGGTCGAGGAGAATGCCGTCATGTCCGATACCGAGAACTTCAACTCCGGCGATCCGGCGCGCGACGCCTTCGACAACGCCAAGCGCGCCCAGGCCGCCATGGGCATGGACCCGTCGAAGATGGGCGAAGCCTTCCGCACGATGACGCAGACGTCGATCGAGCAGTCCAAGGAAGCCTATGCCCGCATGAAGTCGGCCGCCGACCAGGCGACGCAGACGCTCGAGGCGACGATCGAGAACGCCCATTCGGGCTCGCTCAACCTCACCAAGCGCGCGCTCGAGGGCATGCGGGCGCAGGCCGATATGAACTTCCAGCATTTCGAGAAGCTCGCCTCCGCCAAGTCGATGGCCGAGTTCGTGGAGTTGCAGACGAGCTTCATGCGCCGCCAGATGGAACTCTTCGCCGATCAGGCCAAGGAGATGCAGTCGCTGTCGCAGAACGTCGCGCAGGACGTCATCCGTCCGAGCCGCGACGCGGCACAGAAGGCCACCGGCCAGGACAATTTCTGAGACGTCAAAGTCTCGGGCGCCGATCGCGCGCCCGAGGCTTGCCTTTGCCGCAAAAGTTTTCTATTGCGGGCCCATCGGTATGCGGTTGTAGCTCAGCTGGTTAGAGCGTCGGATTGTGGCTCCGAAGGTCGGTGGTTCGAACCCACTCAACCGTACCACCGCTTCCCCTTCAGCATGCATCGTCTCGCGCCGCGCTGTGATGCGCGTCCGCTGACCGTATCGGGTCGCGCCGGGACTTGTCCAAATCGCAAGGCGCCCGAATTGTGCGTGCGATCGGCGCCCAAGCGCCGGACGGAGGCCCCATGCCCAATTCCCTGTCCGCGTCCGAGGCCGGCGTGCCGCCGGCTGCGGCGCGCGAGCCCATTCTCTCGGTCCGCCATCTCTCCAAATCCTATCGCTCGGGCGCCAAGGTGCTCGACGACATCAACCTGTCGATCGAGCCCGGCGAGATCTTTGCGCTGCTTGGGCCCAACGGCGCCGGCAAGACGACGCTGATCAGCATCATCTGCGGCATCGTGAACCCGGGCGAGGGCGAGGTTCGCGTCGGCGGCCACGACATCGTGCGCGACTATCGCCGAACGCGCTCTTTGATCGGGCTCGTGCCGCAGGAACTGACCACCGACGCGTTCGAGACCGTGTGGGCAACGGTGAGCTTCAGCCGCGGCCTCTTCGGCCTCGCGCCCGATCCCGCCCATATCGAGAAGGTGCTGCGCCAACTGTCGCTCTGGGACAAGCGCAACGCCAAGATCATGACCCTGTCAGGCGGCATGAAGCGGCGCGTCCTGATCGCCAAGGCGCTGAGCCACGAGCCGCGCGTCCTCTTCCTCGACGAGCCGACGGCGGGCGTCGACGTGCGCCTGCGCCAGGACATGTGGCAGGTGGTGCGGGGCCTGCGGGACGGTGGCGTCACCGTGATCCTGACGACGCACTACATCGAGGAGGCCGAGGAGATGGCCGACCGGATCGGCGTGATCCGGGGCGGGCGCATCGTCCTCGTCGAGGAGAAGGCCGCGCTGATGCGAAAGCTCGGCCGCAAGGAGATGGTGCTGACGCTGCAGGAGCCGCTCGCCGCCGTTCCCCCGGCGCTCGCCGCCTATGATCTGTCGCTGTCCGGCGAGGGGACGGAACTCACCTACGTCTACGACAGCCAGTCGGAGCGGCCGGGCATCAGCCGGCTTCTGGAGGACCTGTCGGCGGCGGGCGTGCGCCTGCGCGACGTGACGACCCGCCAGAGCACGCTGGAAGACATCTTCGTCAGCCTGGTCGAGGCCCGCCCATGAACCTCCATGCGATCCGCTCGATCTATCTCTTCGAGATGGCGCGCGCCTGGCGCACGCTCCTCCAGAGCATCGTCGCGCCGGTGATCTCGACCTCGCTCTACTTCGTGGTGTTCGGCTCGGCGATCGGCTCGCGCATGGATGCGATCGAGGGCGTCTCCTACGGCGCCTTCATCGTGCCGGGCCTCATCATGCTCTCGCTTTTGACGCAGAGCATTTCCAACGCCTCGTTCGGCATCTACTTCCCGAAGTTCACGGGCACGATCTACGAGATCCTGTCGGCGCCCGTCTCGGCGATCGAGATCACCATCGCCTATGTCGGCGCGGCGGCGACGAAGTCGGTGATCCTCGGGCTCATCATCCTCGCCACCGCCGCGCTCTTCGTGCCGCTCAAGATCGAGCATCCCGGCGTCATGCTGGCCTTCCTGGTACTGACGGCCGTGACCTTCAGCCTCCTTGGCTTCATCATCGGCATCTGGGCGGAAGGCTTCGAGAAGCTGCAGATCGTGCCGCTCCTGATCGTCACGCCGCTGACCTTCCTCGGCGGCAGCTTCTATTCGATCTCGATGCTGCCGCCGGTCTGGCAGACGGTGACGCTGTTCAACCCGGCGGTCTATCTCGTCAGCGGTTTCCGCTGGAGCTTCTACGGCACGTCCGACGTCGGCGTCGGCTGGAGCCTCGCCGCGACACTCGGCTTCATGGTCCTGTGCGTCGCCGGTATCTGGTGGATCTTCCGTACGGGGTGGCGCATTCGCGCCTGACCCCGGCGGGTGGCGTCGCCGTCAGATCGACGAGACGCCGAGCTGCTTGAGGAGCCCGAGATTGTCGAGCAGCGCCCAGTGCTCGACGAGCTTGTCTCCCCGGAAGCGGAAGAGGTCCATGACCCCGATGTCGATCGGCTTGCCGGTCGTCTCCAGACCCATCAGTTCGCCGCCATGCGTGCCCTGCACGCGCAGATGGATCAGCACGAGATCGCCCTCGGCGACCGCGTGGCTGATCGGCAGCTTCAGGTCGGGAATGCCGGGGTTCAGGACATCGGCGAGCTTGCGCACCCCCTCGATCCCGCGCACCTCGAAGGGCAGGCCGGGATCGTGGCGCACGAAATCGTCGGCGATGTGGGCCGCCTACCAGGCCTCGTCATGGGCCTGGAACGCCTTGAAGTCGTTCCTGGCCAGCTGCTTGTTCTCTTCCGGCGTCGCCATGTCCCGTCCTCTCGAGACGGTTCTGTCGTGTCATAGGCTGGGCACGGTCGTCGCGAAGGCGGGGCGGTCGGCGACCTGCGCGCGCAACGCCTCAAGCTGAGGATAGGCCTCGACCCACGGCTCGCCGGGAAAGCGCAGGGCGAGGTAGTCGAGGGCGACCACGCTCGCGATCACCGCGATCGACGGCGTGCCCCCGTCGTAGTCCGGCGGATCGCGTTCCAGCTGGCGCATCCCCTCGACGATCGTGCGCCGGCGCTTGAGGCCGACGCGGTGCTCGCCGAAATTCGGATCGACCTGCATCCGGTTGGTGACGATGTTGGCCATCGCGTCGACGACGCCCATCGCGCGGCCCGCAAGACTGATCGTCCGGTCCAGGGGGCCGGAGAGGAGCGAGGGCTCCGGCACCTTGCGCTCAAGCCAAAGGACCACAAGCAGGCTTTCGGTGATCGGCAGGCCTTCGTCGGTCTCGAGCGTCGGCACGCGCGCCGCGCTGTTCAGGGCGAGGAGGCCCGGATCGTCGCTCCACGGATTGACGATCTCGGTGCCCGAGAGGTCGAACCCCTTTTCGCCCAGCGCGATGCGGGCGATCCGGGCGTAGGGCGACGTCGTGTTGGTGAGGATGCGCATCAGGCGGCCTCGGCCTGCGGGGCGGCGGCCTCGTCGGGAATCGCGCTGTAGCCGAAGTGCGGGAAGTGGACGTGGACGCAGCCGACCCGCTCGTTCTCGTGACGGATCACGATCTCGTCCCGGTTGGCGGTGACGAGGATGCCGTGGATCGGATCGTTGGCGTCGTCGGACCGGATCGCGACCGCGTCGCCCGCCTTCAGGCCGCTCGGGTCGTCGAGATCGACGCCTTCGAGCGCGACGGGTTCGGCGGCGCGGGCGATCCGCAGCGCCTCGTCGGCGCCGAGCGGGCTGCGTGTGCCGTGGCCGAGCGCTGCGACGCGCTCCATCCAGGCGAGGATTACGGGATCGAAGGGCAGGAGACGGTCGGCCTCCTCGCCCGCATGGGTGCGCACGAACCAGAGCGGTTGATAGGCGGAGAGGTCGGCGGCCGATACCGCGTCGCCGAGGAGGAAGGGGCGGCCGTCGCGCAGCATGTCGGCGAGATGCGTCATCTGGGCGGCGACGCGCTGGCGGTTGAGGCCGCGGTCGCGCAGCGAGGCGGTCTTCGAGAAGTCATGCCGCATGAAGGCGATGCGGTCCTCGATGAATTCGGGCGGCACGCCGTCGCGATGATCGAGGTCGCGATCGAGGCGGCCGGGATGAAGGTCGTCGTGTCCGCCCACCACGACAGGACGGCGGCCAGCCCCGTCTGCCCGTCGGGATAGAGCGTCGGTTCGGGATAGCGGCGTTCGAGCTCGCGGAAGATGAGGAGCGTGTCGCAGTAGACGTCGGCGCCGATCTGCAGCACCGGCGAGCGGCGATAGCCGGCCGTCAGCGGCACAGTGTCCGGTCGTGGCGGCCAGATCGGCGTCTCCACCGAGCGCCAGGCCAGCCCCTTGAGCCCGAAGGCGAGACGGACCTTCTCGCCGAACGGGGACAGGTCGTAGTGATGCAGGATCGGCTGGTCCATGGCGTCGTTCCTCCCGAGAACGCGTTGAGATGTCGGCGAGGTCTCAGGCGAGGCAGCGCCGGAAGATGGCCTCGGCCTGCCCGACCGTCATCTTGCGGGCCGAAGGGCAGGCGATCACGGTGTGGTCGTTGGCGGTGGCCGGGTCGAAGTCGCGAGCGGCGATGCCGGCGTAGAGGCCCGGCACAGCGCGCTGCGCCATCTCGCGCACGCGCGCCTCCGGCAGCTGCTCGGCGGTGAAGGCCAAGGGGGAAGCCGATGTCGCGGTAGAGCGAGCGGATCGCCTCCGCGCAGGCTTCGATCATCTCGGGCCGCGACAGGCCGGCGGTCTCGACCTCCAAGGCTTCCGCGAGCGGCTTCACCTTGTGGGGCAGGACGGCGAGGTTGAAGGCCGTCACATGCGGCAGGAGAACGCCGACGCCATAGGGATGGGGCAGGTCGAGATGGCCCTCGAGCGGCAGCGACAGGGCGTGGCCATGGCCGAGCCGGGCGTTGCCGCAGGCGATGTTGGCCATGCAGGAGGCCACGAGATTGTCCTCGCGGGCACGCTCGTCGTCGGAATTGATCGAGGCGCGCAGCGATCCGTACTGGAGGCGCACGGCCGCGATCGCCAGCGCATCGGTGATCGGCGAGCCGATGGCGCTGAAATAGGCCTCGACGGCATGGGTCAGCGCGTCGACCGCGGGCAGCGCCGCCACGCGCATCGGCAGCGAACGCAGCGTCACGGGATCGAGGATCGCCGCATCCGGGAAGCTGAGCGGTCCGCCGCCGAGAAGCTTCAGGTGGCGCTCCTCGTCCTTGACGATCGTCCACTGCGAGACCTCGGAGCCCGAACCGGCCGTGGTCGGCACCATGATCATGGGAAGCGCCCGCTTGTCGAACCGGCCGACGCCGGTGCATTCGGCCATCGGCTTGCGGTTGGTCGCGACGATCGCGATGCCCTTGCCGGTACACATCACCGAGCCGCCGCCGATGCAGACGACGCCGTCGATGCCCTCCCGCCGGACGCGTGCGCCCTCCGTGTCGATATGCGAGCATCGCGCGTCGATGCCGCAGTCGTCGAAGCGGGCGGTGGCGATCTCGGCCGCTTCCAGCGCAGCGAGCGCCTCGGCGTGGAACGGCTGCTGCGAAATCACGGGGTCCGACACGACAAGGACGCGGCTCATCGCCAGATCGCGCGCGAGCGTCCCGATCGTGGCGAGCGAACCCTGGCCGGCGACGACGCGCGTCGGCATGTAGAAATGGCTGATCAACGACGTTTCCTCCCGAAGCGTCGAGGCGGGTCTGGCCGCCGGTCGGACCGAAGATGCCGCGGCGGCCGAGGGCCGCGCCAATAGGGCTTTTGTGCAGCCGCTATCACCCCACCCTATGGCGCGCGATCAGCTGTGAGTGGCTCGGTCGTGGGTCGGCGAGCGAAGAAAACAGACCGCAGCGCGTGGGGCGTGTAACACCGGACTGCGCGAGCGAACGCAGTCTGTGCTGGGGTGGCCCGTCCTTAGGGAACTAGCCGCTGACGCGCATCTGCGCGCCGCTCCATTCGCCCGACCGGACGAGATCGCGCAGCGTCTCGCGGCAGAGCTTCTCGACCGCCTGCACGGCATGCGACAGCGGCCGGTCGATCGGCTCGACGAGATGGACCGTCCGCAGGAAGGCCGGCATGAACGGCCAAGTCCGGATGACGCCGCCTTCGGTCTCGCGCCGGATCGCATGAGCGGGAAGCACCGAATAGCCGAGACCCTTCTCGACCAGCGACTTGATTGCACCGTAGGCATCGATCTCGATGGCGGCGGACAGACGTGTCCCATCCGCCGCCGCCCGTTCGTCGAGAAGATCGCGTAGCCCATGGCCGGGGCTTGGCAGGATCAGCGGCAGGCCCGCCAGCAGCGAGGCCGGAACGGGCGATCCCGACGCGGGCAGCGCCGCCGTGTCGGGATCCGACGCCGGGCCGAAAAGGTGCAGCGCCTCCGACAGGAGGCCGATAGAGCGCAGGCCCCGATCCTCGACGAAGGCGTAGAGAAGACCGAGATCGACGCGGCCGAGCCGCAGCCAGTCGAGGACGTATCCGCTCATCGCCTCTGCGATGCGCAGCTTGACCTTCGGCAGGCGCTCCTGCGCCGCCAGCACAAGCGGAACGCCGAGCACCTGCGCGATCGAGGAGGGGAGGCCCAGCCGCACCTCGCCCGCTGGCTCGGCGCCGCTGCCGCGGATCTCGCGCTCGGCCTCCTCGAATTGCGCGACGATGGCGCGCGCGTTGCGCAGGAGGATCTCGCCCGCTTCGGTCGGCTGCACGCCTTGCGCCGTGCGGAACAGGAGCGGCACGCCGAGATCGGCCTCCATGTTGCGCACATGAAGGCTCAGCGAGGGCTGCGCGATGTTGAGCCGCCCCGAGGCACGCGAGATCGAGCCGCTCTCCACGATGGCGACGAAATATCGAAGCTGCCTGACGTCCACGCCCGAATCCTCCCGTACCGAGGATAGCCGCTCGCCGATGCCCCGTCATCGCGAGGAACGCCGCACGCAAAAAGGCCGCCGCACCGAAGCGCGACGGCCTTTCCGTTCAGTGGCGGTCTTAGTTCGCCGGGGCGACCGTGTCGTCACCCGTCGAGGTGCCCGGGACCGGGACCGAGGTGTCGCGCGGCACCGGGGTCGCATCGCGCGGCACGACGACCGTGCTCGCAGCCTCGGCGTCGATCGCCGAACCGATGCCCGACGTATTGCCCGGGACCGGGATCGAGCTGGTGGCCGCGTCGGTCGTCGCCGGGGGCGCATCGCGGTTCGTCTTGATCTGCGAGGCCTGGTCGGCCGGCAGGACGCTGTCGAGGCCGGACTCCGTACCCGGAACCGGGACGGCGCTGGAATTCTGCGGGGTATCGACGGAGGTGGCCGTCTGAGCGAGAGCGGCGCCGCTCGTCAGGGCCAGGGCGGACACGGCTGCAAGAATGGTGAGTTTCATGGAGTGATCCCTTTCGTTTTGCCGAATAAGCAAATCGAGCGGCTTCGCGTTCCATGGCGCGCAAGATTATTTCTGAAATATGTCGGGTAGCCTTCCCAAGGGTTCCGCTGCGTGAGGTCTTCGCCCCGCTCATGCGGATGGAGCGGCGTTCGCGGCGTCCGCTTCCGGGCAAAGCGATTGCCGCCAAACGCTCGCGCGAGACGGGTGGGAGGCTCGCGCGAATCGTGCCATCGTGCGCCCGCGCTGCCTGAGAGGAGACAGGCCGCGCGGGTGCCCGACTGCGCCGCATTGCCGCTTGTTCGCGGTGGCGGCCGGCGGCGACCGCTTCGCAGGGGAGGACGACGCAGGATGAAGACCATCAAGGGACCGGGCATCTTCCTAGCGCAGTTCGCCGGGGACGAGGCGCCCTTCAACTCCTTCGACGCGATCTGCGGCTGGGCCGCCGGGCATGGCTACAAGGGCGTGCAGATCCCGACCTGGGACGCTCGCCTCTTCGACCTGAAGCGCGCCTCGGAATCCAAGAACTATTGCGACGAGATCGCCGGCGTCGCCGCGCGCCACGGTCTCGCGATCACCGAACTCTCCACCCACCTGCAGGGCCAACTCGTCGCCGTCCATCCGGCCTATGACGAGGCCTTCGACGGCTTCGCCGCGCCGCACGTGCGCGGCAATCCGAAGGCCCGGCAGGAATGGGCGACCGATCAGGTGAAGCGCGCGCTGACCGCCTCGCGCCATCTCGGTCTCAAGGCGCACGCGACCTTCTCCGGCGCGCTGGCATGGCCCTTCGTCTACCCCTGGCCGCAGCGCCCGGCCGGCCTCGTCGAAACAGCCTTCGACGAACTGGCACGTCGCTGGAAGCCGATCCTCGACCACGCGGACGAACAGGGCGTCGACGTCGCCTACGAGATCCATCCGGGCGAAGACCTCCACGACGGTTCGTCCTACGAGATGTTCCTGGAGCGGACGGGCAACCACGCCCGCGCCAACCTTCTCTACGATCCCTCGCATTTCGTTCTGCAGGGGCTCGACTACCTCGCCTATATCGACATCTACCACGAGCGCATCCGCGCCTTTCACGCCAAGGACGCCGAGTTCAATCCGACCGGTCGCCAGGGCGTCTACGGCGGCTTCCAGTCCTGGGCGAACCGCGCCGGCCGCTTCCGCTCTCTCGGCGACGGACAGGTCGATTTCTCCGGCGTCTTCTCGAAACTGACCCAGTACGGTTTCGACGGCTGGGCGGTGCTCGAATGGGAATGCGCGCTGAAGCACCCCGAGCAGGGGGCGGCCGAGGGCGCGCCCTTCATTGCCGCCCACATCATCCGCGTGACCGAGCGCGCCTTCGACGATTTTGCCGCAGGCGGCACCGACGACGCCGCCAACCGCCGCATGCTCGGCCTCGACGCTTAAGGAGACTCAGAGGATGGCCATCGAGGCAGGCAAGGGAACCGAAGGCGGCGCGCGGCGCATCCGGCTCGGCATGGTGGGCGGCGGGCAGGGGGCCTTCATCGGCGCCGTCCACCGTATCGCGGCGCGGCTCGACGACCGCTACGAACTGGTCGCAGGCGCCCTGTCGTCGGACGCCGAGCGGGCTCGCGCCTCGGGAGCGGACCTTGGGCTGGCTCCGGAGCGCTCCTATGCAAGCTTTTCCGAGATGGCGAGCGCCGAGGCCGCACGAGACGACGGCATCGAGGTGGTCTCGATCGTCACGCCCAACCACATGCACGCGCCGGCGGCTAAGGCCTTCCTCGAGGCCGGCATTCACGTGATCTGCGACAAGCCGCTCTCGGTCTCGGTCGCCGAGGCCGAGGACCTCGTCGCGCTCCAGGCGAAGAGTGGGCGCATCTTCGCCCTGACCCACAACTACACGGGCTACCCGCTGATCCGGCAGGCGCGGGCGATGGTCGAGACGGGCGAACTTGGAGAGATCCGCCTCGTGCAGATGGAGTATGCGCAGGACTGGCTGTCCGAGCGCGCCGAGGCGACCGGCTCGAAGCAGGCCGAGTGGCGCACCGACCCGGCGCGCTCGGGTGCCGGCGGCTGCATCGGCGACATCGGCACGCACGCCTACAATCTTGGCGCCTTCGTCTCGGGCCTGAAGACGCGCGAACTTCTGGCCGAACTCACGACGTTCGTCGAAGGCCGGGCGCTCGACGACGACGTGCGCGTGCTCCTGCGATACGAGGGCGGCGCCAAGGGCGTCCTTTGGGCGAGCCAAGTCGCGGTCGGCAACGAGAACGCGCTGCGGCTGCAGGTCTACGGCACCAAGGGCGGGCTCGAATGGTGCCAGGAAAACCCGAACCAGTTGTGGTTCTCGCGGCTGGGGCAGCCGAAGCAGCTTCTGACCCGCAACGGCGCGGGCTCGCTCCCCGCCGCCGCGCGCATGACGCGCGTGCCGCCCGGGCACCCCGAAGGCTATCTCGAGGGATTTGCGAACATCTATTCCGAGGTGGCCGAGGCGATCCTGGCCGCGCGCAGTGGCGGGGCGCCGGATGCCGCGGTGACCTATCCCTCCGTCGCGGACGGGCTCGCCGGCATGCGCTTCATCGAAGCGGCGGTCGCCTCCTCGCGCGGCGGCAGCGTCTGGACGCCGGTCGGATGATCGGTGACCATGTCGAACGTTGTTTGAGCTGGAAACGGGAGACCGCTCGTCAACGCCCCGCAGTGGTGCTGTAGTCCCACAGGGTGTGCGGCTACCGCTAACGGTTGTGTGAAGATGTGGCGACGAGGGTGTCGGCGTCGGCGGCGATGAGGTACGTAACTCAAAAAGCCGCCGGAGAGTGGTTGGGAGACGCGGACCGAGGTCCGTGCGCGCCGGGAGGAACGGCACGATGAGACGTTCAAGACGGGACGCCGGCGCGAGCCGGGGAGGCGTCCGCACACGACTGCCTTCGTGGAGCGCGGCATGACGGTGCCGGCTCCCCCGCCGAAGCGCATCGACGGCGCGGATGCGGGCCGTCCGGCCGTGGTGACGGCCGACGGCGTGTCCAAGTCGTTCGGGCCGGTCGAGGTGTTGAAGGACATCCGCTTCGACCTGCGGGCCGGCGAGGTGCACGCGATCATCGGCGAGAACGGCGCCGGCAAGTCCACCCTGATGAAGATCCTTGCGGGCCATCTTCAGCCGACTGGGGGACAGCTCGTCCTGAAGGGCGAGCCCGTGCGCCTGTCCGGGCCCGTGGAGGCCGAGCGGCGCGGGATCGTGCTGGTGCACCAGGAAATCCTTCTCGCGCCCGACCTGACGGTGGCCCAGAACATCCGTCTCGGCCGCGAGGTGCGCCGCGGCCTGACGCTCGACGACCGCGCGATGAACGCGTCGGCGAAGGCCGCGCTGGAGGGGCTGGGTGCGGCGATCGACCCGCGCGTGCGCGTCGGCTCGCTGTCGATCGCGCAGCGCCAGCTCGTCCAGATCGCCCGCGCCCTGCTCGTGCCGCACGAGGTGGTGATCTTCGACGAGCCCACCGCCTCGCTCACCCCGCACGAGACGGAAGCCCTTCTCAAGGTGATCGCGGATATTCGGGCGCGCGGTGTCGGCGTCCTCTACATCTCGCACCGCCTGCCGGAGGTGAAGCTCCTCGCCGACCGCATCACGGTTCTGCGCGACGGGCGGCGGATCGGCACCCATGATGCCGCCGAACTCGAACCCGCCGACATGGCCCGTCTGATGGTGGGGCGCGACGTCTCGAAACTCTATCCCGACCGCGTGGCGCAAGGGCGCGGCACGCCCCTCCTGTCGGCCGAGAACATGCGCGTGCCGGGCTATGTCCGCTCGGGCGGGTTCGAGGTCGCGAAGGGCGAGATCCTCGGCTTTGCCGGCCTCGTCGGTGCCGGACGCACCGAGCTTCTGGAGGGTGTCTTGGGTCTTCGGCCCGCCGAAGGCACGGTGCGCCTCGACGGCAAGCCGGTCCGCTTCCGCGACGCGCGCGACAGCATGGAAGCGGGGATCGTCTATCTCAGCGAGGATCGCAAGGGCAAAGGGCTGCTCCTCGCCCAGAGCCTTCGCACCAACCTGACGCTCGCGGCACTCGACCGCTTTGCCAGCGGCCCGCTGCTCCAGCCCGCGCGCGAGGACGAGGCGCTGACGACGGCGATCCGCGACTTCGACATCCGGACCCGCCGGCGCGATCTCCTCGCCGGGCAATTGTCGGGCGGCAACCAGCAGAAGCTGCTGCTCGCCAAGATGATGCTCCTCGACCCGCGCGTCGTGGTGGTCGACGAGCCGACCCGCGGCATCGATATCGGCACCAAGGAGCAGATCTACCGGTTCCTCGCGGGCCTTGCTGCCGAGGGCCGCGCGGTGATCGTCATCTCGTCCGAGATGCCGGAGCTCATCGGCCTGTGCGACCGCATCGTCGTCATGCGCGAGGGGACGATCGCGGGCGAGGTCGCGGGCGATGCGATGACCGAGCGCAACATCGTGATGCTGGCGACGGGCGCCGGCGAGAAACAGGCCGCCGTGGCGGTCGAGGGAGCCGAACTCGCATGACCGACGCAACCTCGCCAGCCCAGGCGCCGAGCCCCCGCCGCGAGATCGACCTGCGGGCGGTCGCGCCCTTCGTCGCCCTCGCCGCGCTTCTCGTCTTCGGCGCGCTGATCAACCCGAACTTCCTCGGGATCGACAATCTGTCCAACGTCGTGACCCGTTCGGCCTTCATCGCGATCATCGCGGTGGGGGCGACCTTCGTCATCTCGGCCGGCGGGCTCGACCTGTCGGTCGGCTCGATGGCCGCCTTCGTCGCCGGGACGATGATCCTGTTCCTGAACTCGGCGCCGGTGGAGGGCGCCGTGCCGACGATCGCGCTCGGCATGGCGATGGCGCTCGGCGTCGGGGCGCTCTGCGGCCTCGCCAACGGCCTGATGACGACGCTCGGCCGCATCGAGCCCTTCATCGTCACGCTGGGCACGATGGGCATCTTTCGCGCCCTTACCATCTGGCTCGCCGAGGGCGGGTCGATCGCCATGCGCTCGCAGGAGCTGCGCGCCGCCTACCGTCCGGTTTATTTCGGCAATGTCCTTGGCGTGCCCGTGCCGGTGATCGCGTTTCTCGTGGTCGCCGCGCTCGGCGCCTTCGTCCTCTACCGCACGCGTTTCGGCCGACACGTCATGGCCGTCGGCTCCAGCGAGGACGTGGCGCGCTATTCCGGCATCCGCGTCAACCGCGTGCGCACGATCACCTACGTCATCCAGGGCCTCTGTGTGGCGGTCGCCGTCCTCGTCTACGTTCCGCGCCTCGGCGCCGCGACGGCGACGACGGGCCTCCTGTGGGAGTTGCAGGCGATCACCGCCGTCGTCATCGGCGGCACGGCGCTGCGCGGCGGCGTCGGGCGGGTCTGGGGCACGATCTGCGGGGCGCTGATCCTCGAGCTCGTCGGCAACATCATGGTCCTGTCGGACCTCGTCAGCGAATATCTTATCGGTGCGGTGCAGGGGGCGATCATCATCCTGGCGATGCTGATCCAGCGCTTCCTCGCGCGCCGCTGAGCCAAGCGGGCGGCGCCCTGTCCGGGGCGCGCCGCTCGCGGGAAACCAGACAAGCTCCGGCATTCGGGAGGAACACATATGAAACGCATCGTCGCCGGGCTCGCGGCCCTTGCCGTCCTGTCCACCGCCGGTCTCGCGCTCGCGCAGGACAAGAAGCTCACCATGGCCGTGTCGATCCCGGCCGCCGATCACGGCTGGACGGGCGGCGTCGTCTATCATGCCGAGCGCGAGGCCAAACTCCTCGAGGAGCGTTATCCCGGCCTCGACATCGTGGTGAAGACCTCGCCCGACGGCGCGTCCCAGGCGAACGCTCTGGAGGACCTGACCGCGCAGGGCATCAACGCCCTCGTCACGCTGCCGCACAATTCCGACGAGTTGACCGATCCGATCCGGCAGGTGAAGGAGAAGGGTGTCTTCGTCACGGTGGTCGACAGGGCCCTCTCCGACCCGTCGATCCAGGACCTTTATGTCGCCGGCGACAACCACGGACTCGG
Organism: Aureimonas phyllosphaerae; assembly: GCF_047943035.1. Taxonomy (NCBI): domain Bacteria; kingdom Pseudomonadati; phylum Pseudomonadota; class Alphaproteobacteria; order Hyphomicrobiales; family Aurantimonadaceae; genus Aureimonas; species Aureimonas phyllosphaerae. Next base: position 1,839,795 of record NZ_CP181348.1, read on the forward strand.
CCGCGTGGCGGGCGAGTACATGAAGGAGCGGATGGCGGACGGCGGTGACATCGTCATCATCCGCGGCCTGCCGATCGTCATCGACGAGGAGCGTCAGAAGGGCTTCGACGAAGGCATTGCCGGCTCCAAGGTCAACGTCCTCGACCGCCAGTTCGGCAACTGGTCGCGCGACGACGCCTTCAAGGTGATGCAGGACTACCTCGCCAAGTACCCGAAGATCGACGCGGTCTGGGCGCAGGATGACGACATGGTGGTCGGCATCCTCGAGGCGATCGCCCAGAGCAATCGCTCCGACATCCAGTTCGTGGTCGGCGGGGCCGGGATGAAGGACATGATCAAGAAGGTGCAGGACGGCGACAAGATGGTGCCGGTCGACGTGCTCTATCCGCCCGCGATGATCGCGACCGCGATGGACCTGACGGCCGCGGGTCTCTTCGACCAGAACCCCGTACGCGGCAACTACGTGCTCGACGCGACGCTCGTCACCAAGGACAACGCGCAGGAGTTCTACTACCCGGACTCGCCGTTCTGATCGGGCTGCAAGGGGCGGCGGCTGGGACGCCGCCCGTCGCCTCCTTCGCGGCGCGCTGGAAATCCGGCGCGCCGCGGTCTACCTGTCGGGACGTGCCCCTGTTCCGCTTCCCGCCAACGAAGTCCCCGCCATGCTGACGATGAAGGGCAAGTACGGCCTGAAGGCCATGCTGCATCTTGCCGAACTGCCCGAAGGCCAGCGCGCGCTCTCCGAGGAGATCGCAAGGGCGCACAACATTTCCAAGAAGTTCCTTGACACCATCCTCGGCGAGTTGCGCGTGGCCGGCATGATCCACGCCCGCAAGGGCCGGGGCGGCGGCTACATTCTCGCCCGCCCGCCGTCGGAAATCCGCGTCGGGCACATCCTGCGCGTCCTCGACGGGCCGCTGGCGCCCATCCCCTGTGCCAGCCGCACCGCCTATCGCCGCTGCGACGACTGCCGGGACGAGCGCTCCTGCGCCGTGCGGCGGATCATGCTGGAGGTGCGCAACGCCATCTCCGCGGTCCTGGACGAGCGCACGCTGGCGGAAGCGGCAGGTGCGCCGGAAAGCCTCGAGGCCGAGTTCCGCGAACTGGCCCTCGGCGCGTAAGGCGGGCGGACGGCGGATCGGCTTTCCGCCTCAGTCGATAAAAAGAGTATGTTGTGCGTGTCGACCGGCGACCGCCGGCCTTACCTTCCCTGTCGACGTCGATGCGGCAGGAAAGGCACGCGACCCATGACCGAGACGCTGATCGTCCCCGGCCTCAACGGCTCGCCCGCCGGCCACTGGCAGCACCACTGGCTGGAGATCGACCCGCAGGCGACGCTGGTGGAGCAGGAGGATTGGGCGCGGCCGGTCTTGACGGACTGGCTGCACCAGCTCGAGGCGGCCCTGATGGCCAGCCGGCCAGGGGTGATCCTCGTCGCGCACAGTCTCGGCTGCGCGCTGGTCGCCGCGCTCGCCGGCCGCCCTGCGGCCTCCCATGTCGGCGGTGCGCTGCTGGTTGCCCCGGCCGACATCGCCAGCCTCTCGCAGACCGTGCCGAGCGCGGCGTCCTTCGCCGACAGCGCGGGGTCGCGCCTGCCGTTCGCCTCGATCCTTGTCGCCAGCCGCAACGACCCGTACATGAGCTTTGCGGGCGCCGATCGCTGCGCCTCGACCTGGGGCTCCGCGCTCTACGACCTCGGCGAGGCGGGACACGTCAACATCGCCAGCGGCTTCGGCCCCTGGCCCGACGCGTTGACGCTGGCCGAAGGCTTGCGCGGTCGCCCGGCGCGTGCGGGGCGGGTTCGGACGGCTGCGCCGTCAGCGGCCTTGCGGGACCGAAGCTACGCGCCGCGGTTGCACGATTCCGGTCTCGGCCTCGGCTGAACGTCCGTTCAGGGGGTTTCCATCTGTTGCCAGCGCACCATCTAGACATTCCAAGCGCTCGTCCGGCTATGTTGAAGCCGGGATGGAACCACCCTCATGAGATCGGCGGAGCCAGCTTTTTCCAGGCTCCCGATCGGACGGACAGGCATCGGAATGCACGGTGATTTGCAGGCTGGGTCGCGGAAGGTCGTGCTCGTCGTCGACGACGAGCCGCTGGTGCGGCTGAACGCGGTCGACATGTTCGAGGAAATGGGGTTCGAGGTGCTGGAAGCCTCGGATGGCGCGTCGGCGCTCCGGGTGCTGGAGCGGCGGCCGGACGTCGCGCTTCTCTTCAGCGACTGTCGCATGCCCGGCATGTCGGGTCCCGAACTCGCGCGGGCCGTGGCCGAGCGTTACCCGCAAGTGCGTATCGTCCTCGTGTCGGGCTACGTCAACGTTCAGAAGCTCGACTGGCCGCTGCTGCCCAAGCCCTACGACGCCAACTCGCTTCGCAAGGTCGCAGGCGACATCGCACCGTCGAACTGACGGTCGGCGCTCGATCGGCGCCAAGCCTGACCCTCGCTCCCACAACGCCGGGAGCGGCTTCGGCCGCCACCGGGCTTTTCTTGTCCAATGCGTAAGCGGGCGGCGCCGCAGTTCGGGCCGGGCGCGAAAGGCGGTTCAGGTCTCGTCGAACGCGTCCCGCAGCTTCATGGCCAGATCCTCCAGCGAGAAGGGCTTCGTCAGAAGCCGCACTCCGGCGTCGAGCACGCCGTGGTGCACGATGGCGTTGCGGGTGTAGCCGGTGGTGAAGACGACCTTGAGGTCGGGACGCGCCCGCCGTGCCTCTTCGGCCAGCATGCGCCCGTCGATATCGGGCATTACGACGTCGGTGAACAGGAGGTCGATGTCGGCCCGCTGCGCTAGGAGGCGCAAGGCCTCCGCCGCGCCCTCGGCCTCCAGCGTGCGATAGCCGAGCTCCTGCACCGCCTCGATCGTCACGCGGCGCACGCTCTCGTCGTCCTCGACCACGAGGATCAGTTCGGCGGACGGATCGGTCAGCTCCGGCAGCGCCGCCGCGACCTGATCCGTCACCTCGTGCTCGCCGACGAGCCGCGGCAGGTAGATCTTCACGCTCGTGCCCCGGCCGGGCTCCGAATAGATCTTCACGTGGCCTTCGGACTGCTTGACGAAGCCGTAGACTTGGCTAAGGCCGAGGCCCGTGCCCTTGCCGATCTCCTTGGTGGTGAAGAACGGGTCGAAGGCCTTGGCCATCACCTCGGGACTCATGCCGGTGCCGGTGTCGGTCACCGCCACGAGAACGTACTGGCCCGGCACGATGCCGATGTCGGCCGCGGCATATCGGTCGTCGAGATGGGCGTTCTGCGTCTCGATCGTCAGGCGTCCGCCGTCCGGCATCGCGTCGCGGGCGTTGACGGCGAGGTTGACGATGACGTTCTCGAGCTGGTTGGCGTCGACCGAGCAGGACCAGAGGCCACCGCCGAGCACGGTTTCCAGGCGGATGTTGCCGCTCAGCGTCCGGCGCATGAGTTCGGACATGCCCGAGACGAGCTTGTTGAGATCGACCGCCTGCGGGTTGAGCGGCTGCTGGCGCGAGAAGGCAAGAAGCCGGTGCGTCAGCGTCGCCGCACGGCGCGCGCCCTCCATCGCGTTCTCGGCGTAGCGCCGCAGCCGCGCCTCGCCGTCGGGCAGACGCCGGCCGAGGAGGTCGAGCGAGCCGATGATCACCGACAGCATGTTGTTGAAGTCGTGCGCGATGCCACCGGTGAGCTGGCCGACGGCTTCCATCTTCTGCACCTGGCGCAGCACCTCGGACGTGCGCTCGAGTTCGGCGGTGCGTTCGCGCACGCGCTCTTCCAGCGAGGCGTTGAGCTCGATCAGCGCGGCTTCCGCCCGCGCGCGCTCCAATGCCTCGCGCGTGCGCGCGGCGACCTCCTCGCAGAGCCGGATCTCGTCCGGCGTCCAGCGTCGGGGCGAGGGCTCATGCAGGTAGAGGATCGAGCGCAGGCTCCCGTCGCGCAGCATCGGCACGACGATCAGCGCTTGGCAGCCGATTCCGTCCCAGGTCTCGAGGAAGCGCTCGCCGATCCGCGGATCGCGGCGCACGTCCTCCACCGTCAGGGTCCGGCCCGCGCGCAGTTCCTCGATCGTCGTCGGTCCGAACTTGCGCAGGATGCGGTTCTCGCCGGCAAGGCTCGTGACCTCGGGTGAGCGGGTCCAGTCGCGCGCCACGCGCACGATCTCGCCGCTGGCGTCGACATCGCCATAGCCGCAACGCGCGACGCGCAGGCGTTGGCCGAGCAGGCGCGTCGTCGTCGACTCGACGCTTGTCGGGTCCGGATGGCCGAGCAGCGTGTCGCTGAGTTCCAAGAGGAAGGCGCGCCGCTCCTCCTCCAGCTTGAAGTCGTGGATGTCGGTGCAGGTGCCGAACCAGCGGATGATGCGGCCCGCCGCGTCGCGCATCGCTTGCGCGCGGCCGAGCACCCAGCGGTACTCGCCCGAGCGGTGCCGGAGCCGGTACTCGATATGGTAGGGTTCGCCGGTCGCGAGGCACCGACGCCACACGCCCCAGGCCCGCTCCTGGTCGCCCGGGTGGAACATGCCGTTCCAGGCCTCGCCGTCGGTCGAGCCGTGCGGCATGCCGGTGAACTCGTACCAGCGGTCGTTGTAGTAGTCGTGGAACCCGTCGGGCAGCGTCGTCCAGACCATCTGGTCGATCGTGTTGGCGATCGCCTGGAAGCCTGCCTCGCTGGCGCGCAGGCGATCCTCGCCGGCTCGGCGCTCGTCGATGTCGATCACCGAGCCGACGAAGCCGAGGAAGGCGCCGGTCTCGTCGAACCGCGGCGAGGCGGCGTCGATCGCCCAGCGATAGCGGCCGTCGCGGTGGCGCAGGCGGTATTCGAGCCGGAACGCCTCGTGCGCGGCGTTGGCGCGGCGGAACACGCGGCCCGCCTCCTCGGCGTCGTCGGGATGCGTGGCGTCGAGCCAGCCGAAGCCTTCCGCGGCTTCCGGCGTCTGCCCGGTCGTCTCGTACCAGGATCGGTTCAGATAGGTGCAGCGCCCCTCGGGATCGGTGACCCAGAGCATGACCGGTGCATGGTCGGCCATGTTGCGGAAGCGACTTTCGCTCTCGGCCAGCCGACGCTCGCCGACGACCCGCCCGGTGGTCTCTGACACGATGCACAAGACGCCCGCGACTTCGCCGCCTTCACCGTGGACGGGCGAATAGCTGATGTCGAAGTACACCTCTTCCCGGAAGCCGTGACGTTCGATCTGGAAGGGGCGATCCTTGGCCGAGATGGTCTCGCCCGTCCGCACGACGCCGGCCAGAAGCGGTCCGAGGTCGTCCCAGAGTTCGGACCAGTTCTCCCGGGCAGGGCGCCCGAACGCGCGCGGGTGCTTCGTGCCGATCGTCGGCGCATAGGCCTCGTTGTAGAAGGCGTGGTAGTCCGGCCCCCAGAAGAGGACGATCTGCGCGTGCGACGACAGCAGGAGGTCGACGGAGGTTAGCAGCGCGGGCGGCCAGGCGGCCGGGGGGCCGAGCGGGAAGTCGCTCCAGTTGCGCGAACCGATCAGCGCGCCGATCGCGCCGCGTTCCTCGAGAGGGAGCACCATGCGAGGTCGTGTCTCCATAGTCACTGCGGGGGAGGGAGCCTCGTCGGCTCCCACCCGTGGGTCCGAACGCGCTACCGCCGGATTGGTTCGCCGGCTTATGGCGCGGTCGGTCCCTTAGTCCTTGGCGCGCTCGACGTAGGAGCCGTCCGCCGTCATCACCACGATGCGGGTGCCGGCCGCGATGTGCGGGGGAACCAGCGTGCGCACGCCGTTCGACAGGACGGCCGGCTTGTAGGACGAGGACGCCGTCTGGCCCTTGGTGGTCGGCTCGGTCTCAGTGACCTCGTAGACCGCGCGCTGCGGCAGCTCGATCGAGATCGCAAGGCCGTTGTAGACCGCGACCTGGACCGCCATGCCTTCCTGTAGGTAGGGCGCGTAGTCGCCGACGACGCTCTCGGGCACCGCGACCTGGTCGAAGGTCTCCGGGTTCATGAAGTGGAAGCCCTCGTCGTCCGAATAGAGGAACGTGTGCTCGCGCTCCTCCACGAAGGCGCGCTCGACCTGCTCGGTGGTGCGGTAGCGGTCCGACACCTTCACGCCGTCCGAGATGCGACGCATGTCGAGCTGGGTGACGGGCGTGCCCTTGCCCGGATGGATGTTCTCCGCGGACAGGATCACGTAGAGCTTGCCGTCGTCGCGTTCGACGACGTTGCCTTTGCGGAGCGAACTGGCGATCACCTTCACGGGCTTTGTTCCTGATTTCGGTCTGATGTTGTAAGGGAGCTCGTCCGAGCCTCGATCCCCGGGCCCTAGCGCATCTGACGGTCCGCCGCCAGTCGGGCGGGCCCGTTTCGATCGACGCCCCGCCAACGCGCCCCCTTGTTCAAGGCCGCCATGACCGATGCCTCGCCCTGGTGGGCGCCCCATGTCCACGCCGACCGCCGCCCGCGGCTGATGCTGCGCAACGCCCTGTCCGGCGCGCTGCGCGCGTGGTTCGCCGCGCGCGACTTCGTCGAGATCGAGGCCGGGGCACTGCAGGTCTCGCCCGGCAACGAGGCGCATTTGGCGGCATTCGCCACCGTCGAGGCGCGGTCGGACGGCACGCGCCAGCCGCTCTACCTCCACACCTCGCCGGAGTTCGCCTGCAAGAAGCTGCTCGCGGCCGGCGAGCCGCGCCTGTTCTCGCTCGCGCCCGTCTATCGCAACGGCGAGCGCAGCGCGCTGCATCATCCGGCCTTCACGATGCTGGAATGGTATCGCGCGGGCGAGACCTACGAGGCGCTGATGGGAGATTGCGCCGCGCTTCTGGCGCTCGCCGCCGACACGGCCGGCGTCCGGCGTTTCGCCTTCCGCGACCGCCGGGCCGATCCCTATTTCGAGCCGGCACGCATCAGCGTCGCCGAGGCGTTCCAGCTCTTTGCGGGCATCGACATCCTGGCGAGCGTCGAGCCGGGCGGCGCGACGGATCGCGACCGGTTGGCGGCGGCGGTGCGCGCGCTGGAGCTTCGCACGGCGCCCGACGACACCTGGGCCGATCTCTTCAGCCGCGTCCTCACCGAGCGGATCGAGCCGCGCCTCGGGCAGGGGCGTGCGACGATCCTCTACGACTATCCGGTGCCGGAAGCGGCGCTGGCGCGTGTCAGCGCCGGGGATCCGCGCGTTGCCGAGCGGTTCGAGCTCTACTGCTGCGGCGTGGAACTCGCCAACGGCTTCGGCGAACTCACCGACGCCGCCGAGCAGCGCCGTCGCTTCACGGCCGAGATGGACGAGCGCGAGCGCGTCTACGGCGAGCGCTATCCGCTCGACGAGGACTTCCTGACCGCGCTCGGTGCGATGCCGGAGGCCAGCGGTATCGCGCTCGGCTTCGACCGGCTGGTGATGCTGGCGACCGGCGCCTTGCGCATCGAGGACGTGATCTGGACGCCGGTCGCGGATCTCCGGTCGTGACGCGCCCCTTGCGCAGCGCCGCCGCGCTGGTCGAGGCCGGCCTCGCCCCCACGGAGCGACTTGCCGAGCTGGAACAGGTGGCCGCGCGCTACGCCGTCTCGGTGACGCCGGACATAGCCGATCTCATCGAGGACCCCGACGATCCGATCGGCCGGCAGTTCGTGCCGAGCGCCGCCGAGCTCCGAGCGACGCCGGACGAGAATGCCGACCCGATCGGCGACGACGCGCATTCGCCGGTCCCCGGCATCGTCCACCGCTATCCCGATCGCGTCCTCCTGAAGCCGCTGCACGTCTGTCCGGTCTACTGCCGCTTCTGCTTCCGGCGCGAGATGGTGGGGCCGGACGGCAACGGCAGCCTGTTGGAGGCGGAGCTCGACGCCGCGCTCGCCTATGTCGCCAGCCGTCCCGAAATCTGGGAGGTCGTCGTCACCGGGGGCGACCCGTTCTTCATGTCGCCGCGCCGGGTAGAGGCGCTCGGGCGCGCGCTCGGGGCGATCGGGCACGTCAAGGTCATGCGCTTCCATACGCGCGTACCCGTGGTCGAGCCGGCGCGCGTCGATGCGGCGCTGGTCGCCGCGCTGCGCGCCTTTCCCGGCGCGACCTTCGTCGCGCTCCACGCCAACCATCCCCGCGAGTTCACCCCGAATGCGCTGGCCGCGATCGCCCGCCTCGTCGACGGCGGCGTGCCCCTCGTCAGCCAGTCGGTGCTCCTGCGCGGCGTCAACGACGACGCGGACACGTTGTCGCGTCTGATGCGCTGCTTCGTCGAGAACCGGATCAAGCCCTACTATCTCCATCAGGGCGATCTCGCGCCGGGAACCAGCCACCTGCGCACCACGGTGGCGGAGGGGCAGGCGTTGATGAAGGGCCTCCGCGGCCGGATTTCCGGCCTTTGCCAGCCGACCTACGTGCTCGACATTCCCGGCGGCCATGGGAAGGTGCCGATCGGGCCCGGCTTCATCGAGGAGGCCGGCGAGGCTTACGAGGTCGCCGATCCGACCGGGCAGGTGCACCGCTACCCGCCGGCCAGCCACACGCCGAAGTAAAAAACGCAAGACGCGCGGCCCGATCGGGCGTATAGATTGAACGCCCGTTCAACGCGCGTGCCCGGCTGGTCCGACGGTGCCGTCGATCGACGCGATGACCACACAAAATTTCATTGAAACGGCCATTCAACGACGCATACGTGTGCCTCCCGCGCTAGGGTTGTGAGCGACGTGCCCAGGCTTTGGAAGGCGATGATGCAGACGGCGATGCAGATGTTCGATCCCGGACCGGCCAAGGGGCCGCGCGATCAGATCGCCGCGCTTCCGGTCCGCCTTCGCGAGGACGGCGAACTGGAAGTGCTGCTGGTCACCTCGCGCGAGACGCGCCGCTGGATCATTCCCAAGGGCTGGCCGATGAACGGCCTCGACGACCACGATGCCGCCGGCGTCGAGGCGCGCGAGGAGGCCGGCGTGAAGGGCAAGCTTCTGGCGGCCCCTGTCGGGCGCTACGCCTACTGGCAGCGCGGCCGGCTGGAGACGCGTTTCCTGCAGGTCGACGTCTTCCTCCTGCGCGTCGAGAAGGTGCTGAAGACGTGGAAGGAAAAGGACCAGCGCGAGCGTCGCTGGTTCCGGATCGTCGATGCCGCGGAACATGTGCAGGAGGCCGATCTCGGTCAGGTCTTCCTGCGGCTGCCAGGACACGAGCCCGCCCGGCAGTTCTTTGGTCTCGACGGAAAGCGCGGCAAGAAGGCGGCGCGCCAGCGGCCGCCGGTTGATCCCGTCCCGCGAGAGGGTTAAGAGCGGGGAACAGGTCCACGCAAGGTCCGGTCCGGGTCGCCCGGCCCGTGATCGGGCCGTGAGGCGCCCTAGCGCCCGCCCCGCGCAACCAGCTTTCGGATCGGAATGCCGCTCTTCGACGTCCTGCCGCCGGATCTCTTCAAGCCGTTGGCGGCTCCGGCGAAGCGGCTCTATTCCGACCTCCTTCTCCATATCTTCCACGAGACCTTCGAGCCCTCGGCCGAGGCGCCGCGGCGGGTCGACGTCCTGCGTGCGATCGAGACGTTCCTCGCCGCGCGCGAGGACGACGAGCCGGACATGCCTGCCGGCCGTCCCGAGGAGCGGGCGCGGGCGGTCTACGACCGTCTGGTCGAGACCGGCTGGATGGTGGAGCATCGCGACCGCTACCTGCGGCTCGTCGATCTCGATCCGGAAGCCGCAGGGCTGCTCCAGCTTCTGTCGCGCATCGAACGCGGCGAGACGCGCTCGTACGGCGGCGCGGTCCTCGAAGTGCTGAGCGGCCTCGAGGGCGCCGCCGCCCATCCGGACGAGCGCTCCGAAGCCCTGCGCAACGCGCTGCGCGGCGCCGAGGACTTCATGGGCCACATGCGCACGGTCGCCGTCTCGCTTCGGCAGGCGGAGGAGCGCATCCTGCGCCAGCCGTCGCTGCGCGCCATCTTCCGGCAGTTCTTCGGCGACTTCGTCGAGCGGCACCTCATCCGCGACTTCAAGACGCTCCAGACCAAGGACAACCCGTTCCGCTTCCGCACGGCGATCATCCGGCAGGCGACGGAGATGTTCGAGAACCGGGCGCTCCTATCGACGCTCGGCGAGGCCTATGGTCGCGAGGGGCGGCTCGGGGACGGCGCCGACGGCGAGGCGGAGATCCGCGAGGAGCTTTCGCGCATCGTCCATGTCTTCGAGGCGGCCGAGCGGCACCTCGACGCGATCAACGCGACGGTGGCGCGCATCGAGCGCCGCATGGTCAACGCCGCACGGCAGATGGACCGGATCGCGGGCGGCTCCACCGCCGACCTCGCCGAAGCGCTGCGTCTCGTGGCGGCGCGGCGCGAGGACGGCGAGATCCCCGTCGCGCCGATGTTGATCCCGCGCATCCTGCCGCTCGGGCCGCCGCACGTGCCGACGCCGCGCCGCGACAAGGCGCCCGTCGCGATGGTGGCCCTGCGCGACCTGACGCCCGATCCGGCCGCCGTGCTCTACGCCCGCGCCAAGGAGGAATACGTCCGGCGCACCCGCGTCACCGCGCCGGTGCTGTCGGCCTATGTCGAGCGGGTTCTCGGCTCCCGCATGGAGGTGCGCGCGCGCGACGTGACGCTCGCCTCGGTCGACGACTTTGTCGCCTTCCAGCGCCTGCGCGAGCTGCCCTCGATCTTCGGCGGCCTCCTGTCGAAGCGCTACGAGATCGAGTTCCTGGAGGACCGCTGCGCCAACCGCTGGATCACATGCCAGGATTTCGTGATCCGCCGCCGGCCGGGAGCCCAAGTCGATGCCGCCTGAGACCGACGAATTCCGCGACATCGTGGACGGCGACTGGGCCGGCGGCCACATCGCCGGCAAGCGACCGACGGCCGAGGAGATGACGCGCGCGCTGCAGGTGATGATGACGCGCCAGTGCGTCTATTCGCATACGCCCAACGTCGGGCGCACCTACGATCTCGTGCGCGCCTATCCGACCTTCTTCGAGCGCTATTTCGGCTCGCTCGGCTACCGGCTGATGGTGTCGCCGCGCGACCAGATGGTGGCGCTCGCGGTGCCCGCCGACGTGCCGCGCTACGACGGCATGTTCGAGCGGCTGCGCAAGGACGAGACGATCGTCCTCCTCGCGCTGCGCCTTCTCTGGGAGGAGGCGCTGCGCGCCCACGAGGCCGGCGACGGGAGCGTCGTCAGCGCCACCACCGACGATCTCGTCGATCGCATCGCGGCGCTGACGCAGGCTCCGCCGCCGGAGGAGGTCCGGCTTCTCGAGATCCTGCGCACCTTCGCCCGCCACGGCGCGCTGCGGCTCGGCGAGCGCGACCGCGTGCGCCGCGTGTCGCCGCTCGCCGTCCTGCCCGGCATCGGCATTCTCGTGCCCGATTCCTATGTGAAGGAACTGATCCTGTGGGCGGGCGCCCCGGCCGCTCTTCCCTCCGGGCCGAAAGCCGCCGACAACGATCCGGGGAACCCGTCCGAGGACGCGTCGAATGTATAGCCTCAGGCGGATTTCGCTTTCGAACTGGTACCTGATCGACGCCAAGGACATCGACATCCGCGGCGAGGCGGCGCTGATCGGCCCGACGGGTGCCGGCAAGACCTCGATCCAGGACGCGATCCAGACCGTCATCACCGGCGCCAGCCAGAACCGGCTGAACCTCAATGCCAGCGCCTCCGGTCGCTCCTCGCGCTCGGTGCTGGAATACTGCCTCGGCATGACGGGCGATCCGGCCGAGAACGGCCGGCCGCTGCGCCAGTCCTGCGAGACGCTCCTCGTCCTCACCTTCGCCAACGACCAGACCGGCGAGCCGATCGCCGTCGGCATCGCCATGGCCGCCCGCCAGGGCGACACGCGCGAGGAGATCCTGTCCCGCTTCATCGCGCCCGGCCATGCCTTCTCGCTGGAAGCCGTCCGCCGCCGCGAGAACGGCGTCGAGACGGTGATGCCGTGGAGCGAGATCGCGGCCGACCTGCGGGCGAACTGCCCCGCCTTTGCCGAGTACAAGGCGTCGGCCGAGAAGTTCACGGCCGAGATGCTGGTCGCCATGCGCGGACCGGCGGCGGCGCCCAACGCGCGCCATTTCCTGCGCGCCTTCTCCAACGCGCTCGCCTTCCGCCCGATCTTCGACCCGACCGTCTTCGTGCGCGACTTCGTGCTGGAGCCCGATCCGCTCGACGTCGAGCGCGTGCGCGCCTCGATCGCGACGTGGCGCGAGCTGGAAGGCCTGATCGAGGAGGCCGAGGCCAAGCACCGACACGTCTCGCGCATTGCGGGCAAGTTCGAGACCTGGGGCCGCGAACGCCTTGCGGCTGATCTCGGGCGCTGGCGCGCCAGCGCCTTCCAGGCGCGCCGCACGGGACAGGAATGGCTCGGCATCCGCCGGTCGCTCACCGAGCGCGAGGCGGAGCTTTCGATCGAGCAGGGCGTGCTGACGACGCGGCGCGAGTGGATCCGCTCGTGGGACGAGGAGATTCGCGACAAGACCGCCCGGCTGGCCGCCGGTGGCGGCGAGGGGCGGCTGCGCGAGATCGCGGCCGAGACGCGCCTCAACGAACGCGACATCCGCGAGATCGAGCAGGGCTGGGGCCGGATCGCGACGGCGCTCGGCACGCTCGCCCGCCTCGTGCTCCGCCACGCGGCCGACCTGCCGCCGGGCGCGGTCGAGGCGGGACGCGCGGCCGCCGAGGCACTGACCCTGGTGCGTGACGGCGACAGCTTCCTCGACCATGCGCGCGGCAAGGGCGACCGGCTGGAGGACCTCGTGACGGCGGCGCGCCGCGCGGACGGGTTCGAGGCCGCGCTCGACAAGGCGACCGAGCGGCTTGGGAGCCGCGCCCATGCGCTCGAAGCGGAGCTGGAGCGCCTGCGCGGGGCCTTGTCGCGGCCGAAGGGCGCTGGCGGCACCCTGTCGCGCGAGGCCTCGCGCCTTCTCGCCCAGCTTCAGGCCGCCGGCATTCCCGCTGTGCCGCTCTGCGACGTCGTCGATGTCGCCGATCCCAGCTGGCAATATGCCGCCGAGGCCCTTCTCGGCCGCGGGCGCGAGGCGCTGATCGTCGAACCGTCGCTGCTCTCCCAGGCCTTCGACCTGATGTGGCGCGACCGGAACGCCTTTGCCGGCTGCACGCTGGTCAAGACCTCCGCGACGCGCTCGATCAACGCGCGCGCCCCGGCCGGCAGCATCCTCGAAGCGCTGACGACCGACGACCCGCATGCGCGCGCCTTCCTCAACGTGCGCATCGGCGCCTTCCGCAAGGCCGAGACGGATGCCGAACTCGACCGGCTGGAGCGCGGCGTCATGCGCAACGGCAAGACCTCGTCGGGCATGGGACTTTCCGTCCAGCGCGATCTCGGCGATCTCCTGTTCGGGCGCCGCAACGCGTCGAGCGACGGTGCCGGGCTCGAGGCGGAGCGGGGACGCCTGGAGGTGGAACTCGCCGAGGTGCGCACGCGCCTACGCGAGGCGCGCGAGGGCGCACGGGCGCTGGGGCCGGTGCTGGTCGCCCTGTCGCCGGAGGCGGGGCCGGCCGAGCTGGAGCGCCGGGCGCTCGGCGTGCGCCAGCGCGCCGACGAGCTGGTGCGCGACCGCAAGGCGCTGGAAGACGGCGAGGCCGCGACGCTGAAGGCCGAGATCGAGGAGATCCGGGCCGAGCGCGATGCCTATGCGACCGAACTCGCCGAGGAGGTGGAGCCCAAGGTCGAGACGCTGCGCCAGATCGTGGCGACGCTCAAGGCGCGCGGCGACATGGCGGCGGAGCGGCACAGGGTGGCGTTCGCGCGCCGGCGCCGGAACTGGGCTGTGCTCGCGACCGATGCGACGGCCGAACTTCTCGCGCTGGTGCCGGCAGGCGACGATGCGCCGCGTACGCTGGCCGGCGTCGCCGCGGCGCTGCGGGCCGAGATCGCCGTGGGCGAGGCCGAACGGCGCGATGCGCCCGCCTGGCTGGCGACCCGGCGCAACGAGGCGGAGGCGGCGACGGAGAGCGCGGAGGGCACGGCGCGGCGCGAGCAGTTGTCGGCGCTACGCGAGCTCACCGAATACGCGTCCCGCTGGAGTGCGCCGGTGCCGGCCTTCGACGGCGAGACGATGGTGGCGGCGCTCGCCTGGGTGCAGGGCGAGGCGGCGCGACTGGAAACGCACGAGCTGCGCGGCCATCGCGACGCCTGCGTGAAGGCGGCCGCCGAAATGCGACGCATGATGCGCGAGGATCTTCTGGCACGCCTGTCGGAGAAGCTGGCGCGGGTCGGCTACCGCCTTGCCGGCATCAACCGGCTTCTCAAGCGCCATCGCTTCACCGGCCAGACCTACGCCTTCTCCTATGCCGTCAACGGGCGGTTCGAGGGTATGCACGATCTGGCGCAGCGCGCCGCCGACGGGCAGCTCGGCGACGAGGCGTTCGAGACGTCGATGGGCGAGGTCGAGGCGATGATCGAGGGGGCGGAGGACGCGGCGCTGCTCGCCGACTACCGCCAGTACTACACGTTCGAGATCGTGATGAGCGATGCCGACGGCAATCGCACCACGCTGTCGTCGCGCGCCATGAAGGGCTCGGGCGGCGAGGCGCAGGTGCCGTTCTACGTCGCGATCGCCGCGTCCCTGGCGCTCGCCTACTTCCCCGGACACATCGCCGGGCGTCCGGTCGGCATGGGTCTCGCGCTCTTCGACGAGGCCTTCAATAAGCTCGACGTGCCGAACACGCAGGCGCTCCTGCGCTTCTTCCGCGACATGGGGCTCCAGCTTCTGATCGCGGGCCCGGAGGACAAGCGTGCGACCTTCACCGAGGTCCTCGACACGATCATCCTCGTCAACAAGTCGCTCGACGGGCGCGCGGTCTATATCGACACCGAATATCCCGGCGAGACGGCCAAGCAGGCGCTCGCGCGCCTCAACCCCGACCACCGCGGGGTGGAAGGCTTCCGTTCGGCCGCCGAGTAGCGGGCGCTAACGAGAAACGCCCGCGTGCCGATCTCGGCACGCGGGCGATATCAGAACCGGTCAGTCCGCTCGATCAGTCGCGGTCGCGGGCCAGAAGGCCGAGCACGAAGCCGACGGCACCGGCCGCCAGCAGCGACGAGAGCGGATGCTCGTGGATCGTCCGGCGGACCACACGCGTGCCTTCCTCGGCATAGGCGCCAGCGTTCTCGTAGAGGTCGGTCGCGTACTTCTGCGCGTCGTGGGTCGCCTCGCGCACGGCATCCTTGCCCTGGCCGAGGAGGTTCTGCGCGGCGCCTTCAGCCTGGCGGCGACGGCCCTCGGCCGAGTCCTTCTCGGAACCGAACGCGTCACCCAGAGCGCCCTGCACCTTGCCGCCAAACTCCTTGGCGGCGCCCTCGAGACGGTTGTTGTCCATGAGTTCGAAACTCCTTGATAGGCGAGCGGTTGATCCGCTGTCGGAGCCTATAAGTCGTTAGGCGGCGATTGGTTCGATCTGTCGCACCTTAAATTCTCGTTATCGGACGACCGTCATCGCGGCGCTGCGGCAGGGATGGCGGAGAAGATCGAGAAGTTCGTCGTCGCAGTGGAGGAACGACAGGGAGACGCCGGCCATGTCGAGCGAGGTGTAGTAGGGACCGACCCAGACGCCGACCACCTCGACGCGCCGCGCCGCCAGCCGCTGCGCCACACGGCGGTGGACGACGTAGAGCTCCATCGCGGGCGTTCCGCCGAGCGAGTTGACGAGAACCGCGACGCGGGCTCCGGCCTCGAGACGCATCTCGGCAAAGAGGCGGTCGACGAGGAGATCGGCCACCGCGTCGGCGCTGGCCAAGGGCTCGCGTGCGACGCCAGGCTCGCCGTGGACGCCGACGCCGATCTCCATGTCGGCCGGCCCGAGCGAAAAGCTCGGCCGGCGCGTTTCGGGCATGGTGCCGGGTTCGAGTGCGACGCCCATCGAGAAGGTGCGCGCCGCGGCCCGGCGCGTCACCGCCTCGCAGGCGTCGAGCGGCATCATTCGGTCGGCCGCCGCGCCCGCGATCTTGAAGACGAAGACGTTGCCGGCGACCCCGCGCCGCGAGCCGACCGCCTCCGCCGGCGCCGAGGCGATGTCGTCGATCGTCACGACCGAGCGCGTCTCGATGCCGTCCGACGCCAGTTCCTCGGCGGCCATCTCGAAGTTCATCACGTCGCCGGAGAAGTTGCCGAAGACGTAGAGGACGCCGGCACCGCCGTTGATCGCGCGGGTGCCCGCGAGGATGGGGCCGGGCGGCGGGGCGGCAAAAAGGTTGCCGACGACCGCCGCGTCCGCGAGCCCCGGCCCGACATAGCCCCAGAAGGCCGGCTCGTGGCCCGAGCCGCCGCCGATCACGACGCCGACCTTGCCGGGACGCGGCCCGTGGACGGCACGGACGGCGCGCGGCGTGCCCGGCACCGGTGCGATCGTGTCGCCGTGCGCGGCGAGGGCGCCCTCCAGCGCCTCGTCGACCGCCGCGCGGGGATCGTTGAGGAGCTTCTTGGTGTGGGTGCGGCCGAGCGGTGCGGAGGCCGGCACCGCCGGTGCGGCGCGGCGCGGCGTCTCGCTCCAGCCGTCCGCCGTCAGGATGCCCCAGCCGGTCTGCGTGTCGGTAACGAGAACGCTGACGAAGCCGCCGCGCAACGCGCCGAGGATGGCCGGCACCTTGTCGGACCCGCCGGCCACCGCGATGCGCTGCGGCACGGCGCGCAAGGCCGCGAGGTCGATCCCGATCGTGCGTCCGTCGAGCGGTCCGGGCACGCGTTCGCCGGAGGCCGAAATGAAGCGCCCCGCGATCGAGCCGATCGCCACCTGCTCGTAGTCGTGGCGCTCCGGCCCATCGAGAAAGCCGCTCGTGTGGATCGTGCTCTCTGGCCGCAGCGACGAGATGCCGAAGAGGATGCGGTTCGCCTCGGACAGGACCGCCATCTGTTCGGCGAGGACGGGCTCGGCGAAGAGCATGTCGCGCATCGCCGCGCTGGAGACGATCGCGGGCGCCGACAGCGGAATGCAGCGGCCGCCGAGCGCTTCGGCGAGGCGTGAGGCACAGGCCTCTGGGGTCCAGGGGATCTTGGCCGTGGTGCCGCCCGTTGCCTGCACGACGCGCAGGTCGCCGAGCGGGGCGACCCGCAGCGCCTCGACCAGCGCCAGGATGGTGCGGCCCCAGGTCACGGCAAGCGTGTCGCCGGGCCGCGCGAAGCGGGCGAGGGCCTGCGCGCCGGCTGCGCCGAGGCGCGCGTTCAGCGAGCGCTCGCCGCCGTTCGTCGGCACGACGAGGCAGTCCTCGAGATCGAAACGCTTGCGCAGCGCCTCGGCGAGCGAGAGCGCCCGGAACTGGCGCGGCTCGATCTCGATCGTCACAAGGCCGCGCGCTCGCGCCTCCGCAAGATAGGTATTCACCGAGGCCCGCGAGACGCCCATCTCGGCGGCGATGTCGCCCTGCGTCATGCCCTCTTCGTGATAGAGCCAGGACGCCCACAGGAGCGCGTCGTCACCGAAGCGGAGCGGGATCGCCGTCTCGCCGGCGGCGCGAGGGGCGGGGCGCGCCATCAGCCGCGCCCGCCGCGTGCGGCGCGGATCGCCTCGAAGGCCTCGCGCAGCGCATCGATCACGATCGCGGCCGAGGCGGCGCCGGGATCGACATGCCCGAGGCTGCGGGTCCCGAGCCGCGCCGCGCGGCCCTTCGACGCGACCATGGTCCGGGTCGCGTCGCGGCCCTCGGCGGCGGCTCGCGCCGCCAGGCCGAGCGCGGTCCCGACGTCCGCGCCGGATGCTTCGGCCGCCGCAATCGCCCGTAGCGCGGGCCCGAACGCGTCCATCATCGTCTTGTCGCCCGGCACCGCCTTGCCGCGACGCGCGATCCCGTCGCCAAGGCCCGCAACGAGCGTCAGGAGGTCGCCGTCCGACAGTTCCGCGCGTCCCGCGAGCCGCCGTCCGGCTTCCTGGAAGCCGCTGGCATAGAGCGGCCCCGCCGTTGCGCCGACAGCGTCAAGGAAGGAGCGGGCGGCGATCGGCAGGAGGTCGGCCGCGCCGGCGCCGGCATGGGCCGCGTCCTGCGCATCACGGACGACGGCCGCAAACCCTTCCGACATGGTGCGGCCGTGATCGGCATCGCCGATCGCGCCGTCGAGGTCTGCCAGATGCTCGCGTGCCTCGTCGATCCGGCGCGCCACCGTGCGCAGGATCTCGACCAGCTGTTCGGCTGTGATTCGTGTCATGGCCCAAGTGTCGGAGCGCACGGCCGATCGCGCAAGCGTCGGCCCGCCGGCAGCCGATCGGCACGGCTTGGCGATGCGGTGTTGACATTTGTCGGAAACAATCTGACTAATGTCGAAACGGGGCGTCGAAGGGAGAGTCGACGTCGGAAGCGCCGCAAAGGCGTTTCGGGAGGACGTCGGAATGTCGGAACCGCTTCTGAAGGTGGAAGGGCTGCGCAAGTCCTTCGGCGGCGTCGCCGCGCTGCGAGACGGCCGCTTCGAGCTCGAGGCCGGCTCCGTGCATGCCCTGTGCGGCGGCAACGGCGCGGGCAAGTCCACCTTCCTTACCATCGTCATGGGCATCCAGAAGCGCGACGGCGGCACGATCTGGCGCAACGGTCAGCCGGTCGATTTCTCCAGTCCCGCCGATGCGCTGAAAGCCGGCATCGCGATCATCGAGCAGGAACTGAGCCCGGTTCCCCACATGAGCGTCGCCGAGAACATCTTCCTCGGGCGCGAGCCGTCCGGCCGCTTCGGCGGCATCGACTTTCGGACCATGAACGCCCGCGCGCAGGCCCTGCTCGACGATCTCGGCTTCGCGATCGACGCGCGTCAGGCGATGGCGACGCTCTCGGTCGCCCAGATGCAGCTCGTCGAGATCGCCAAAGCGCTCAGCCACGACGCCGAAGTCATCTTCATGGACGAACCGACCTCGGCCATCGGCGAGCGCGAGGCGCAGCACCTCTTCGCCGCGATCGAGCGCCTGAAGGCGCAGGGGCGGGGTATCGTCTACGTCTCGCATCGCCTGTCGGAGATCTTCCAGATCGCCGACAGCTACACTGTCTTTCGCGACGGCGCCTTTGTCTCGAGCGGCAAGCTCGCCGAGATCGACCGCCCCGGCCTGATCGGCATGATCGTCGGGCGTGAGCTCGGCGAGGAATATATCAAGACGAACACGCCGTCCGAGACGGTCGGCCTGCGGGTCGAGGGGCTGGCGAGCCCCGGCCGCATCGAGGACATCTCGTTCGGCGTGCGCAAGGGCGAGATCTTCGGCATCTACGGGCTGATGGGCTCGGGCCGCACCGAGATCTTCGATGCGCTGTTCGGCCTCGACCCGAAGGCCGAAGGGCGCGTTGCCGTGGACGGCCGCGAGATCGCGGTCCGCAAGCCGGCCGATGCGATGGCCGAAGGGCTGGCGCTCGTCACCGAGGACCGCAAGCAGACCGGCCTCAACCTCCACGATTCGGTTCGCGGCAACATCGCGCTGGCGAGCCTGCCCGAGATGAGCCCGGCCTTTGCCATGCGCGGCCGAGACGAGGCGGCCGCCGCCCACGAGATGATCGCGCGCTTCGGCATCAAGGCGGCGCGCGACACGATGCCGGTGTCCGGCCTGTCGGGCGGGAATCAGCAGAAGGTCGTGCTCGGCAAGTGGTTCCTGCGGAACCCCCGGGTGCTGCTCCTCGACGAGCCCACCCGCGGCGTCGATGTCGGCGCCAAGCGCGAGATCTATCGCATCATCTGCGAGTTCGCCGCCGCCGGCGGCACGGTCGCGATGATCTCGTCGGAGATCGACGAGGTGCTCGGCCTTTCGGACCGCGTGATGGTGATGCGGGGCGGGCGCTCGGCCGGCATCCTCGACCGGAGCGAAGCCAGCGCGCAATCGCTCGTCCATCTTTCGACCTGAACCGGGCTTCTCGCAGCCCGCGCCCGCGCATGACCTCTTGGGGAGACGATCCCGTGACCGACATCAACGCAAAAGCCGCCGATCCCAACGCGGGCGCCGAGCGCCGCCGGCTTCTGATCCAGGAATACGGCATCTTCATCGCCTTCCTGATCCTGGTCGGCGTGCTGGCCGTCTCCAGCCCCTACTTCCTGACGGCCGGCAACATCTCGAACGTCCTTCTGCAGACGTCGATCAACGGCATCCTCGCCATCGGCATGACCTTCGTCATTCTGACGCGGGGCATCGACCTGTCGGTCGGCTCGGTGGTGGCGCTCGCCGGCATCGTCAGCGCCAGCTTCGTGACGACGACGGCGAACGCCAGCGTCGCGGGCGGGCCGTACCCGATGGTGCTGGCGCTCGCGATCGGCATCGGCGTCGGCGTCCTGAGCGGCGCGATCGTCGGCCTCATCGTCTCGCGCTTCAACGTACCGGCCTTCGTGGCGACGCTCGGCATGCTGTCGGCCGCGCGCGGCATGACGCTGATCTACGGCGGCGGCCGTCCCGTGCCGGGCCTCATCCCGGAGTTCCGCTGGATCGGGACCGGAAACGTCTTCGGCGTGCCGCTACCGGTCGTGATCCTCGCCCTCGTCTTCGCCGTCTCGTGGTGGCTTCTCTCCTCGACCCGCTTCGGCCGCTACATCTATGCCGTCGGCGGCAACCCGCACGCAGCCAAGACCTCGGGCATCAACGTCGCCCGCATCCGCTTCATGGTCTACGTCATCTCGGGCGCGCTCGCGGGTCTTGCCGGCATGATCCTGTCGGCCCGGACCGGCTCGGCCCTGCCGCAGGCGGGCGTCGCCTACGAGCTCGATGCGATCGCCGCGGTCGTCATCGGCGGCACCTCGCTGTCGGGCGGTGTCGGCCGCGTCACCGGCACCCTGATCGGCGCGCTGATCATCGGCGTGATGAACAACGGCCTCGATCTCATGGGCATCCAATCCTACTACCAGCAGATCCTCAAGGGCGCCCTGATCGTGGGCGCGGTAATGCTGGACCAGAAGCGCAGCCACGCCGGCTGAGCGCTCGACGCGTTCCGTCCGGCGACGAGCCGGACCGAAAGGGGGCCACCATTCCGGCGGCCCGACCACCAGTTCCACTCGGGAGGAGACTTGACGATGAAGACCCTACTGCTCGCCCTTGGCCTTGCCACCGCGCTCACCGGTCCGGTGCTCGCCCAGGAGAAGCTGAAGATCGGCGCGACCGTCTACGGCCTCAACGCCGAGTTCATGCAGATCTGGACCGCCGCGCTGCAGAAGCATCCGGCCGTGCAGAAGGGCGAGGTCGAGGTGACCGTGTTCGACGGCCGCTACGACGCGCTGGTCCAGCAGGAACAGTTCAACACGATGATCACGCAGCAGTATGACGCGATCATCTTCGTGCCGATGGATATCGAGGCGGGCGCCGCGCCCGTGCAGGCCGCGGTCGATGCCGGCATTCCGGTCGTCGGCTCCAACGCGCGCGTCAATTCCGATCTCCTGACCTCCTATGTCGGCTCCAACGACGTTGAGGCCGGCGAGCTCGAGGGCAAGGCCGTTCTCGACAAGATGGGCTGCAAGGGCAACCTCGTGATCATCGAGGGCCCGATCGGCCAGAGCGGTCAGATCCAGCGCCTCGAGGGCAACGAGAAGGCGCTCGCCGCCTGCCCCGACGTGAAGGTCTTGGAGAAGCAGACCGGCAACTGGTCGCGCGCCGAAGCCCAGACGCTGATGGAGAACTGGCTGACCTCGCATCCCGGCCAGATCCAGGGCGTGATCGGCCAGAACGACGAGATGGCGCTCGGCGCGATCGAGGCGATCAAGGCCGCCGGCCTCAACGTCAGCGACTTCGCGATCGCCGGCATCGACGGCGTGACCGACGCGATCAATGCGGTGAAGGCCGGCGAGATGGCCTCGATCTTGCAGGACGCGAACGCGCAGGCACAGGGCGCGCTCGACGTCGCGATCAAGGCTGTGAAGGCGGATTACCAGCCGCAGTCGCCGATCTGGAACCAGTACCCGTCGATGAAGTGGGAAGACGGCAAGGCGAAGACCTACCTCGTCCCCTGGACGCCGGTGACGACGGCCAATGCCGACGAGCTCCTGAAGTCGCGCCAGTAGTCGCATCGCGGACGGCGGCCGGCATCCCGGCCGTCGTCCCCATCCTGCCCTTCCCCACAGCCTGGAGCCGGTCCCTTGAGCGACGACCCTTCCATCGATCTCGACTTCTCGCTGGCGACCAAGGTCGCGCTGGTGACGGGCGGCGGCTCGGGCATCGGCCAGGCGATCGCGCGCGCCCTGAGCCAGAAGGGTGCGCGGGTCGCGCTGCTCGACAACAACCTCCAGGCCGCCGAGGCGACCGCAGGCGAACTATCCGGTGCGCGCGCCTTCCGCTGCGACGTCGCCGATCCCGCCTCCGTCGAGGAGGCCGTCGGGGCGGCTGAGAGCGCGTTCGGCGCGATCGACATCGTGGTCAACAGCGCCGGCATCGTGGCGCTCGCCCCGGCCGAGAGCCTGACGCTCGACCAGTGGGACCGCACGATCGCGATCAACCTGAAGGGCACGTTCCTCATCTCCCAGGCCGCCGGAAAGCGCATGATCGCGGCCGGGCGCGGCGGGCGCATCGTCAACCTCGCCTCGCAGGCCGGCACGGTCGCGATCGAGGAGCACATCGCCTACTGCGCGTCGAAATTCGGCGTGATCGGCTTGACCAAGACGCTGGCCGCCGAGTGGGGCCGTCACGGCATCACCGCCAACACGATCTCGCCGACCGTCGTCCTCACCGAGCTCGGCAAGGCCGCCTGGGCCGGCGAGAAGGGCGAGGCCGCCAAGAAGCGCATTCCGACCGGCCGCTTCGCCTATCCGGGTGAGATCGCGGCGGCGGCCGTCTTCCTCGCCTCGGGCGCCGCGGCCATGGTCAACGGCGCCGATCTCGTGGTCGACGGCGGCTACACCATTCTCTGAAGCCCTGCCTCCCAGCCCAACTCCTCAGAACGGACCTCGTCCCATGCAGCGTTTCATCAACGATCCCGACAACGTGGTGGACGACACCGTCCGCGGTTTCGTGAAGGCCCATCGCGACCTCGTGCGTCTGTCGGAGACGAACCGGCGGGTGGTCGTCTCCACGCACGCACCGAAAAGCGGGCGCGTCGGCGTCGTCACCGGCGGCGGCTCGGGCCACGAGCCGGCCTTCATCGGCTACACCGGCAAGGGGCTGGTGGACGCGGTGGCCGTGGGCGAGCTGTTCTCCTCGCCGACCGCGAAGAGCTTCCATGACGCGATCAAGGAAGCGAGCGGCGGTGCGGGCGTCGTCTGCCTCTACGGCAACTACGCCGGCGACAACATGAACGTGAAGATGGCGCAGAAACTGGCGTCCAGGGACGGCATCGAGGTCGCCGTCGTGGTGGCCAACGACGACGTCTGCTCGGCCCCGCCGGAGGAGCGCGAGAAGCGCCGCGGCGTCGCGGGCGAAATCTTCATGTGGAAGATCGGCGGCGCCAAGGCGAACGAGGGCGCGAGTCTCGAGGAGGTGCGCGCCACCGCTCAGAAGGCGATCGACAATTGCCGCTCGATCGGCGTCGGCCTCGGGCCCTGCACCCTGCCGGCCGTCGGCCATCCCAACTTCCAGATCGAGGCCGGCACGATGGAGGTCGGAATCGGCCACCATGGCGAGCCCGGCATCCGCGTCGAACCGTTGAAAACGGCCGCCGAGGTCGCGCGCGACATGGCCAAGATCGTCCTCAACGACCACGCGCTCGCCGCGGGCACCGAGGTTGCGGTCCTCGTCTCGGGCCTCGGTGCGACGCCGCTCAACGAACTATACATCCTCAACGACACGATCGAGGCCGAGATCACCGGTCGCGGCCTCACGGTCTACCGCACCTATGTCGGCAACTATTTCACCTCGCTGGAGATGGTCGGCGCGACGCTGACCCTGCTGGCGCTCGACGACGAACTGAAGCGCCTTCTCGACGCCGAGGCCCGCGCGCCCGGCTTCCAGGGTTGAGGGAGACCGGACCGATGCAGAGCTTCCCGAATGCCGGCAGCGGTGCGATCGTCGAGGCGATGGCGGCGCGGATCGTCGAGAACAAGGCCTATCTGTCGGAGATCGACGGCAAGATCGGCGACGGCGACCACGGCGTGAACATGGCCAAGGGCTTCGGCATGGCGGCCGAGCGGCTGAAGGGCCGCGACGCGTCGCTGGCAGAGGCCTTCGCGCTCCTCGGCGAGGTGCTGATGGGCGAGATCGGCGGCTCGATGGGTCCGCTCTACGGCATGACCTTCACCGAATTCGCCGAAGCCATCGAGGGCCGGGACGCGATCGACGCCGCCCTGTTCTCGACCATGCTGCACAAGGGCCTCGAAGGCGTGCAGTCGATCGGCTCGGCCAAGGTCGGCGACAAGACGCTGCTCGACACGTTCGTGCCGGCGGTGGAGGCCTTCGATGCGGCGACCGCCGAGGGCAAGTCCTTCGCCGAGGCGCTGGATGCGTTGGTGGCGGCCGCCGAAAAGGGGCGCGACTCGACGATCGACCTCGTGGCGAAGATCGGCCGGGCGAGCCGCCTCGGCGAGCGCTCGCGCGGGGTGCTCGATGCGGGCGCGACGTCCTGCGCGATGATCCTCAAGAGCCTTGCGGACGGCGCCAAAGCACGGCTCGCCTGAGCAGCATCGCGTCTGGCAAGACGAAATCGGGAAGGGGAGGGTCCGCGGATTCTCCCCTTTTTCTGTGCGAGACGGAAACCCGCGCGATCCGCGCATCGCCCAACGCAAAACGCCCTGCCGGGGGAGGACCGGCAGGGCGTCATGGGTAAAGCCAGCGTGGGAGGAACGCGGGCTTCGATCCGCTTCGGCCGTTGGGAGGAGAGTGGCCGACGCGAAACTCTTGAGAGGATCGGTCGAGGCCCCGCGGGTGCCGCTTCCGTTTCTCTGATGCTTCGAACATAGGGGTTCGGATCGAAATGCTGTAGTGCAAAAACCGCATAGCTGCATTGCGGTATAAGTCTGCGGATTTCCCATCCGAGACCAAAATGCCACAGGACCGTAGCCGCCTATTCATCATTCTGTCATATGGGATGACAGGTTCCCTTACGGACTCTAGCGTGCTGCGCAGACTGTGGGGACACGATGCAGCATCTGGAATTTCGAAACGGCTTCGCCAAGCTCCTGGCGGGCGTAATGACCCTTACCCTTCTCGGGGCCCTCTTTTCGTGGTGGACACTGGGTCTGCCTTTGGCCGCGCACGAGAATGGTCCACTGGAATGGGTTCAGGAGGCGGCTCTCCTGGCGGCGGCCGTATTCTCCGGCGCAGCGGCTGCCGGACTAAGAGGCCCCGAGCGCATCGCCGCCTATCTCGCCACCCTTCTTTACCTCGTTTTCCTCCTGCGAGAACTGGAACTGCCGCCGGTCGGTCCGGTCACCACCTATCTCGCCTCGGATGCATTCCGCTGGCATGAGGCGCTGGCGCTCGTGGTTCTCGTCCTGCCCTGCCTCGTTCGCGGGTGGCGTCACTGGCGCACCTTCCTCGCCTACGGACTCAGCCTGCGCGGCTGGCCCTTTGCCGTGGCGGCCGGTCTCGTCGGCCTCGGGGCCGTGTTCGACGGTGCGCCGCATTTTGCCGGCGTTGCCTGGCTCGGCACGTTCCTCGAGGAAACGGCCGAGCTCCTTGGCTATGTCGTGCTGGCGACTGCGGCCGGCTGGGTTCTCGCCGGCATCCGCAGCGAGGCGACGACGGATGCCGTCGCCCTGCGCGGCGCCGATCCGATCGGCTCTCAGTAGCCGATCGCGGCGCCCGCGGTCGCGCGGCTGTCGATCGCGCCGAAGAAGCGCTCCTTCGAAGCCGGGTCCCGCGCGGCAAGGCTCGGACCGCCGATCAGGATGCCCGCCGCCTCACCCCAGACCGGCCAGTCCGGATCCTCGGCGACCTTGTGGCCCTTGGCAGCCAGAAGCGCGATCGTGTCCGGCGACAGGGCGTGCGGCTCGATCGTGATGCGGTCGGGCTGCCACTGGTGGTGGATGCGCGGCGCGTCGATCGCCTCCTGGATGTCCATCCCGTGCTCGATGACGTTGAGGATTGCCTCCAGCGTGATGGTGATGATGCGCGAGCCACCGGGACTGCCGATCACCATCAGCGGCTCGCCGTCCTTCGAGACCACCGTCGGGCTCATCGAGGAGAGCGGTGACTTACCCGGCTCGATCGCGTTGGCCTCGCCCTGCACGAGGCCGTAGAGGTTGGGAACGCCGAGCTTCTGCGTGAAGTCGTCCATCTCGTTGTTGAGGAGGACGCCGGTGCCGGGGGCGACGACCCGCGCGCCGAACGAGCCGTTCAGGGTGTAGGTGACGGCGACCGCGTTGCCGTCCTTGTCGACGATCGAATAGTGCGTCGTCTCGTGGCTCTCGCCCATGCCGGCCGGCTTGAGGTCGGCCGAGACACCCGCGCGGTTGGGGTCGATCTTGGCGAGAATTTCGGCCGCATGCTCCTCGGACAGGAGCTTGTCGACCGGGTTGTTGACGAAATCCGGGTCGCCGAGCGCCGAGTTCCGGTCGACATAGGCATGGCGCATCGCCTCGGCCATCAGGTGGACGGTCTCGGCCGAGCCGAACCCGGTATAGGCGATCGGGTAGGCCTTCAGGATGTTGAGGATCTCGCAGATGATGACACCGCCGGAGCTCGGCGGCGGCGAGGAGACGATCTCGTAGCCCTTGTAGTCGCAGCGGATGGGCGCGAGTTCGCGGACCTTGTAGCCTTCGAAGTCGGCGGTCTCGAGGATGCCGCCATGGGCCCGCGAGGCTGCGACGATCGCCTGCGCTGCCGGCCCGCGGTAGAAGCCGTCGGGTCCGCGCTCGGAAATCGTCCGCAGGACGCCGGCGAGATCGCTCTGCACCAGCCGCTCACCCACCGCATAGGGCGCCGTGCCGCCTTTCAGGAAGATCGCGGCGGCTGCCGGGTCCTTGGCGAGGTCCGCATTGCTCTCCCGGAAGCTCGCGACGTCGCCGGGCGAGAGGGCGAAGCCGTCGCTCGCGAGCCGGATCGCCGGGGCGAGGAGGTCGGGTCGCTCGCGCGTACCGTAGCGCTCGCGCGCATACTCGAAGCCCGCGACCGAGCCGGGCACGCCGACCGCGAGATAGCCGTCGGTGGACAGGCCCTCGACCGGGTTGCCGTCCTTGTCGAGATACATGTCGCGGGTCGCCCGGCCGGGCGCGCGCTCTCGGAAGTCGATGAAAGTCGAGCGGCCGTCCTTGAGGCGGATCGTCATGAAGCCGCCGCCGCCGAGATTGCCGGCAGTCGGATAGGTGACGGCCAGCGCATAGCCGACGGCGACCGCGGCATCCACCGCGTTGCCGCCCGCCTTCAGGACGTCGACGCCGACCTCGCTCGCCAGTCGCTGGGCGGTGACGACCATGCCGTTCTCGCCGGCGACAGGCGCGGGCGAGGCGGCGAAGGCGGCGGCGGTCTGCAGGAGGCAGAGCGTCAGGACGCCGGCCTGGCCGGCGCGCGCAAGGCGATGGATGGACATCAGAGGCTCCCCGATCTCTTCGACCCGAGGGAGGATGGCCCAAGTCGGCCGCGCTGTCGAAACGAAAGCGACACGAACCTGTCGTTCGCGTGAAACGGAGCATGGGCAGAACGAGGCCGATCCGAAGGAGGACGCCATGCTCGCCCGCTTCAGCCGCCTTGTCAGCGCCCGTCGCCGCCGCCTTGCGTCGCTCGACGCCATCCGTCACCTCGACGCGCGGCTGCTCGCCGATGTGGGGCTCCGTCGTGCGGGAGCCGGCCGGCTTGTCGAGCGCCTTCCGGCCGCCGGCTGACCCCTCAGCCCTTCACGTCGATCCGGCGGCTCCCGGACACCACGGTCTCGCCGTTGCGCACCACGTCGACGGCGACGGTCCAGGGGCCGGGCGCCAGCGGACGCTTGCGGCCGGCAAAGGCGGAGTAGACCGCCTTGTTGCTGTCAACCGGGGGGCTCGATCCCTCGTAAAACGGCGTGCCGTCCGGCGCCGTCATGCGGAAGGCGAGCGTATCGCCCTTCGACAGGTTGTTGACCCAGGCCCAGACGATCGCCGCATTGCCGCCGGCCGGCGGGGTCGGCGGTCCGCCCTCGACGACGAGGCGCGCGTAGTCGACCGGGGCGGCCGCAAGACCGAGGCCGAGAACCGCGGTCGAGCCCTTGGACAGGGCGGCGACGGCCGCCGGGTCGAACAGCGTGCCGGCAAAGGCCGGGCCGGACGAGCAGCCGGCGCCGACCGTTCTCCCGCTCGCCGGATCGATCTTTTCGCCGTTGCGGCGCACCGACAGGTGGACATGCGGGAACTCGGCGGCGCCCGACGCACCGATCTGCCCGAGCACCGTGCCTGCCTCGACCCGGTCGCCGGTCTTCACCCGGATGCTGCCGCGTCGCAGATGACAGACCTGCGTTTCCCAGCCGTCGCCGTTGTCGATCACCACGCCGTTGCCGCACTCGACGCCCTTGACGCTGTCGCGCGATTCGCGGGTCGACCCGATCAGCCGGTCGGGCATCGCGTCGCGAACGCCCTTCACTGTGCCCGCAGCGGGCGCGACCACGTCGACGCCCCGCGCCACGTCGGCCATGGAGCGTACACGAATGTCGAGCCCGTCGTGCCCGTCATAGGCGGCCATGCCGCAGAACGGATCGCTGGCGCCGGGGCCGGCGTCCATGTCGGGCCACTGCTGGACGAAGCAGTCCTGCCCGATCGTGCATGCGACGGGCAGGCCGAGCCGGAATTCGGCGCGGGCCGCCGGGATACCGGTCCCGAGCGCCGCGGCGGCAAGGGCGGCGATGATCGCGTGGCGTCTCATAAAAAGGGTCCGCTCCCGTCAGGTGTCCCGGCCTCGAGGCGTCGGCTGCAAATCGGGCACAGGCATGGCGGGAACCGCCGGCGCAGGGTCTGTCTAGGGCTTTGGAGGGTTTGTCAGAGGCTTGCGCGTTCGGCTAAGGGTCGGACGCCCCACGAGCGCCAGCGGACGCCAGGACGAATCATGGTCGCCATCGACATCGCCACCCGGGTCTGGAACCACACGTTCAAGCTCGACCCCATCGTCCGCTCGCTGCTCGACACGGACTTCTACAAGCTCCTGATGCTGCAGATGGTGTGGGGGCTGCACGGCGACACCGACGTCACCTTCCGCCTGATCAACCGCACCAAGACCGTACGCGTCGCCGACGAGATCGACGAGGGCGAGTTGCGCGCCCAGCTCGACCACGCGCGCTCGGTCCGCTTCTCCAAGCGCGAGATGATCTGGCTGGCCGGCAACACGTTCTATGGCGAGCGCCAGATCTTCCGCCCCGCCTTCCTCGAATGGCTGAAGGACTTCCAGCTTCCGCCTTACGAATTGTCCAAGCGCGACGGCCAGTACGAGCTGATGTTCTTCGGCCGCTGGACCGACACGATGATGTGGGAGATCCCGGCGCTCGCCATCATCAACGAGCTGCGCTCGCGCGCGGCGATGAAGACCTACCGCCGTTTCGAGCTCGACGTTCTCTACGCCCGCGCCAAGGCCAAGATGTGGGAGAAGGTCGAGCGGCTCGACAAGCTGCCGGCGATCCGCATCTCCGACTTCGGCACGCGCCGCCGCCATTCGTTCCTGTGGCAGCGCTGGTGCGTCGAGGCGCTGAAGGAAAAGCTCGGCCCCCGCTTCATCGGCTCGTCCAACGTGCTCCTCGCGATGGAGGCCGATCTGGAAGCCATCGGCACCAACGCGCACGAATTGCCGATGGTCGCCGCCGCGCTCGCCGACACGGAAGCGGAACTTCGCGAGGCGCCCTACCGGGTGCTCGAGGAATGGCAGAGATGGTACGGCGGCAACCTCCTCGTGGTGCTGCCCGACGCCTTCGGCACGGCCTCGTTCCTCGAGCGCGCGCCCGACTGGGTCGGCAACTGGACGGGTTTCCGCCCCGATTCCGCGCCGCCGATCGAGGGCGGCGAGGCGATCATGGCGTGGTGGCGCTCCAAGGGCATCGACCCGCGCGAGAAGCTTCTCGTCTTCTCCGACGGGATGGACATCGACACGATCGAGGAGACCTACCGCCACTTCGACGGGCGCGTGCGCATGAGCTTCGGTTGGGGCACCAATCTCACCAACGATTTTCGCGGCGTCGCGCCGGAGGAGAACTTCGGCCTCCACCCGATCTCGCTGGTCTGCAAGGTGATGGAGGCGAACGGCCGCCCGGCGGTCAAGCTCTCCGACAATCCCGCCAAGGCGACAGGCCGGCCGGAGGACATCGAGCGCTATCGCCGGGTGTTCGGTACGGCGGCGAAAATTCCGCGCGAGGTCGTGGTTTGAGAATATCGTCCCTTCAAGCCCGCGCCGTCTTCGTGCAAACGGGTGAGTGATGACCTCAGCGGGGCTTTTGCTGCACCGCATCCGGCTCTATCTCCGGGGCCGACACACGATCTCTTGCCCGAAGGTTCGATCATGACCGCCACCGCCGAGACCGCGGCCCAGGCTTCCGGCGCGCCGAGCTTCCCGATCCCCGCCAACGTCTTCGCCGAGACGGTGACCGAGGTGAAGCACTACACCGACTCGCTGTTCAAGTTCCGGATGACGCGGCCCGCGAGCTTCCGCTTCCGCACCGGCGAGTTCGCGATGATCGGCCTGCCCAACGCCGAGAAGCCGGTGTTTCGCGCCTATTCGATCGCGAGCCCTTCCTGGGACGAGGAACTCGAGTTCTTCTCAATCAAGGTGCCGAACGGACCGCTTACCGAGCACCTGCAGAAAATCCAGCCGGGCGACACGGTCCTGATGCGCAAGAAGCCGACGGGCACGCTGGTGCTCGACGCGCTCCTGCCGGGCAAGCGGCTCTATCTCTTCTCGACGGGCACCGGCATCGCGCCCTTCGCCGGCACGATCCGCGACCCGGAGACCTACGAGAAGTTCGACCAGATCATTCTGACGCATACGACACGCACGCTGGCCGAACTGCACTACGGCGAAGAACTCGTCGATGCGCTGCGGACCGACGAGATGCTGGCCGAGATCAGCCAGGGCAAGCTCCTCTACCACGGCTCGGCCACTCGCGAGGGCGAGCACAAGGGCGAGCGCATCACGACGCTGATGGAGACCGGCAAGCTCTTCACCGATCTCGGCGTGCCGCCGATCGATCCGGCCGAGGACCGCGCGATGATCTGCGGCTCGATGGCGATGCTGAAGGATACGGCCGCGATGTGCGAGCGCTTCGGCCTCGTCGAGGGTTCCAACGCCAATCCGGGCACCTATGTCGTGGAGCGCGCCTTCGTCGACTGATAGAACGGGGCTCGTTTCCCGCCGGAGAGCCCCGATGACCGCCTGGACGCCCGTCGCCGACTTCGACGCCGCCTACGACAATTCGGCGGCGGTGCCGGGCTCCGCCGCGATCATCGCCGAGCTTCCGCGCCTTGCTGCCGCCTATCGCGAAGCGGCGGGTGCGCGGGGCTTTGCCGAGTTCGACATTCCCTACGGTCCGCACGAGCGCCATCGCCTCGACCTCTTCCGGCCCGACCGCGATACGCCGGCCGGCCTCGTCGTCTATGTCCACGGCGGCTACTGGAAGGCGCTCGACAAGTCGGTCTGGTCGCATCTGGCAAGGGGCGCGCGCGACAACGGGTTCGCGGTCGCCGTCCCGAGCTATCGCCTGGCGCCCGAAGCGCGCGTCGCCGAGATCGGCGAGGACGTGGCGCGAGCCATCGTCTTTGCTGCGGGTCTCGTGGCGGGCCCGATCCGCCTCGTCGGCCATTCCGCCGGCGGTCACCTCGTGGCGCGCCAGATCGCGAGCGATTCGCCGCTGCCTGCTCCCGTCATGTCCCGCATCGATCTGGTTGTGCCGATCAGCGGCCTGTCGGATCTGCGCCCCATCCGGCGCACGCGGATGAACGACGTCCTGCGCATCGACGAGCGCGAGGCGCAGGCCGAAAGCCCGGCGCTGCTCGAGCCCGTCGTCGACTGCCGGATCGAGGCCGTGGTCGGCGCGGACGAGCTTCCCGAGCTGCGACGCCAGACGGACGCGCTCGCCTCGGCCTGGGCAGGGCTCGGCGCGCGCATCACCGCGACCGAACTGCCCGGCACCCATCACTTCGACGTCGTCGAGAGCCTCGGGCAGGCCTCCGGCCGGCTGTCGCGGCTTTTGACGGGCGGCGCGCTGCTCTGATAGGCGAAGGCCGGAGGTCCCCCATGCAAGCCATCTTCGTTCAGTTCAAGTGCCGCCCGGGCAAGGCCTATGCCGTCGCCTCGGCCCTCGTCGAAACGGTGGAGGAGATTTCCGAGGTCTATTCGACGTCGGGTCAGTACGACCTCATCGCCAAGTTCTATCTCGAGGCCGGGCGCGATATCGGGCATTTCGTCACCGAGCGCCTGCAGGTGCTCGACGGCGTGTCCGACACGTTCACGACGGTGGCCTTCAAGGCGTTCGGACGCGCCTGACCGATGGCGCATAAGTCCTGCCGCCTGGCCGCGCTGGTCTCCTCGCCGGACGAGGCGCGACGGGCCCTCGAGGCCGGGGCCGACTACGTGCTCGCCCCGACGCGCCGCGATCGCTCCGGCCTCGGCGTGCCCGACCGATTGAAGGGCGACGGCGAGCAGACGCTGTATGCGATCGCTGCCGACGAGTCCCTCCCGTCCGAGCCGCGTCGGGTGCGCAGCGTCGAGACGCCGGCCGATCCCGCCGCGCTGCGGGGCGACGCGGGCGGCATCGTCCTTCTCGATCCCGGCCGGCCGATCCTGCGCGCCTTCTCCGCCGAGACTATCGCCAATCATATCGCGGCGTGCCGCGCGGCGGGCGCCGAATGCTGGCTGGCCGGCGCGCTCGAATTGCCCGACATTCCGCGGCTGATGGCCCTGTCGCCGGACGTCCTGGTGGTCGAGGGCTTCGACGAGGCGGCGCTGGCTCAGGCCGGCCGGATGCTGCGCACGGCCGAAGCGCCGCTCGCCGATGCGCCGACCGATCTCATCCGCGTCACCAACTTCATCCTGCAGGCGCGGGTCGGGGCCTACGGCTTCGAGCGCGAACGCAACCAGCGCATCCGCTTCAGCGTCGAGGCGGCCGTCCGGCGTTCGGTCGCGGGCGTGCTGAGGGCGATGGGCGACGTCTATTCCTACGACATCGTCATGGACGCCGCGCGACGGTTGTGCGAGCGCGGGCACACCGACCTCGTGGAGACGTTGGCCGAGGAACTCGCGGTCGAGCTTCTGACGGATCTCCGCGTCGCCGAGGTGATGGTGCGTGTGGAAAAGCTCGACCTCGGGCCGGAAGCGGTCGGCATCGAGATCCGACGTCGGGCGATCGGTTAGAGCGAGCTTGCCTCGGGCTCACGCGTGCGTGAGAAGGAACCTTCCAACCCGCAGGAAACTTGTTCAAAATACGGCGCGGGGCAGGATCGCCGCGTGCGTATATCGGTTGAGTCGGGAGTTGCCTAAAATGAAGGACGTCCTCGTCGTCAAGTTCGGCGGAAGCTCGATCGCGTCGACGGACCTGCGCAAGTGGGTCGAGGCGATCGAGAAGTCCAAGCGCCGCCTCGTGGTCGTGCCGGGCGGCGGCCCGTTCGCCAAGCTCGTGCGCCAGTACCAGACCCGCATCGGCTACGACGACGACGCGGCCCATCGCATGGCGATCCTCGGCATGGAGCAGTTCGGCCACGCGTTGGCGAGTCTCGGTACGCGCCTTCGCCCGGCCGCGACGCTGGACGCGATCGCCGCCGCGCACGGCGAGGGCCTGATCCCCGTCTGGATGCCGGCCAAGCTCGTGATCCGCGCCGACGAGATCGAGCACACTTGGAGCACCACGTCGGACAGTCTCGCCGCCTGGCTCGCCGGCCAGTTCGAGGGCGCCTCGCTCTGCCTCATCAAGCAGATCGACCTGCCGGCCGGCTCGACGATCGAGGCCGTGTCGGCTGCCGGCGTCGTCGATACGGGTTTTGCCAGCCTTCTCCATCCGGCCACGCGCGTCTTCGTCGCCGGACCGTCCGATCTGGCCATTGCCGGCCGGCGGCTGGCGGAGGGGGCCGTGCCCGGTCGCGAGGTGACGCACGAGAAGCAGAACGGCTTCGTCGAAGCCGCGCAGTGACGCTCCTCGACGACGCGCCCGCCGGTTCGGACACGCCGTTTCCCGCCGCCACGCCGCCGCGCCTCCAGCGTGCTCGGGGCGACGCGCGCGCGAGCGTCGGGCCGGTCCCGCGAGGGCCCGGCACCCGCACCGCCATCCGCCGCCTCCATCAGGCCGGCTGCCTCAAGCTGCGCTTTCCGCGTCTGGCGGACGACGAATGCCAGGCCGTCGTCATCAACACGTCGGGCGGTCTCACCGGCGGCGACCGGCTGACGCTCGGCTTCGAGGTCGAGCCGCGCGGGGCGCTGACCGTCACCACGCAAGCTTGCGAGCGCGTCTACCGCTCCACCGGCGGCACGGCCGACGTCGACCTGTCGATGCGGCTCGGGGCGGGCGCGTCGCTCGCCTACCTGCCGCAGGAGACGATCCTCTTCGAGGGCGGGCGCCTGTCGCGCCGCCTCACGCTCGATGCCGCCGCCGACAGCCGGTTCCTGCTTCTGGAAAGCGTGATCCTCGGTCGCGCGGCGATGGGGGAGACGGTCGCCGACGGCCTCATCGCCGATCGCTGGCGTGTCCGCCGCAACGGGCGGCTGGTTCTGGCCGAGGACCTGCGTCTTGGCGGCGACATCGCGGCGCTCGGGCGGGAGGGCGCGACGCTCAACGGCGCCCGTGCCTTCTCGACGCTGGTCTGGCAGGGGCCGGACGCCGCCGGGCTGCTGGCGGGCGTGCGCGCCGGGCTGGGCCCGACCGAAGGCGCGAGCCTCGTCGATGGTCTTCTCGTGGTGCGTGTCGTGGCGGCGGATGGCTACGCCTTGAGAAAACGCCTCATGCCGCTGATTGGCCGTCTGGCGCATGCCCCGCTGCCGCTAGTATGGTCGATGTGAATCCTGCGACCGATCGGAATCGAGCCTGATGAACCTGACCCCGCGCGAGAAGGACAAACTCCTGGTGGCCATGGCGGCGATCGTGGCGCGCAAGCGCCTCGAGCGGGGCGTGAAGCTCAATCACCCGGAGGCCATCGCCCTGATCACCGATTTTGTGGTCGAGGGCGCGCGCGACGGGCGCTCGGTGGCCGACCTGATGGAGGCGGGCGCCCATGTCGTCACCCGCGATCAGGTGATGGAGGGCATCGCCGAGATGATCCACGACATCCAGGTCGAGGCCACGTTCCCGGACGGCACCAAGCTCGTCACTGTGCACGAGCCGATTCGCTGACGGCCGCGCCAGGTACCATCGCGACGACCTCGTCGTGCGGCGTGGTGACGATGAAGCGGTAGCTTCGCGTCGCATGCGAGTAGTAGGCCGGGCCGCTCGCCCCATTCATCGTCACGGTGCGGACCTGGAAGGGTTCCGGCGCGCCTGCGGGGATCGCCGTGCCCGCCGTTCCCAGGATGGCCGCCGCCAGCGCGAACGCGCCCGTCAGCTTGCGTTTCATGGTCGCTCATTCCCTGTGCCGCCGGTTCTATCGTCGCTCGGCGCTTGCCCGCCGCCGCTGACCGGCTTGTCTCATCGAAAACTAGCAGCGCGAGGTTTCGATCCGGTGTCGCTCGATCGGGCCCGCTAGAGCGGTCTCTTCGGACCCTCGGCTTTGACAGGGCCAGCCCGCGACGCCATGATCGCGGGACACGAGGCGACCGGCAAGCAGGCGACGACGATGATCCCAGGCGAAACCTTGACGCGCGAGGGCGAGATCGTTCTCAACGAGGGGCGCGAGGCGCTGAGCCTGAAGGTCGCCAACACCGGCGATCGCCCGATTCAGGTCGGGTCGCACTATCATTTCGCCGAGACCAACCCGGCGCTCGACTTCGATCGCGCCGCCGCGCGCGGGATGCGCCTCGACATCGCCGCCGGCACCGCCGTGCGGTTCGAGCCCGGACAGTCGCGCGACGTGCGCCTGATCGCCCTCTCGGGCGACCGGCAGGTCCATGGCTTCAACGGTCGGGTCGGCGGCGCCTTGGACGGCTGACCGCCTTCCGGTCGCTCAGTTGCCGCGCGAATCCGGGGTCGCGTTCGGGCCCATGCGCAGCGCCGAGCGAATGGCGCCGAGATCGACGTTCACGCGCGGGCGCGGGATGTTGTAGAGCGAGGCCGGACCGGCGCCGGCCTGGCCGTATCCCGTGCCGTTCGAGCCGCTGGAGCCGAGCGTTCCGTCGCTGCCGATGGTCGACGCCGCGCCGACATTGCCGGTGCGCGCGGCCGCATCCGCGTTGATCGGGTTGAGCGTGGTGGAACCTGCCGTCGCGCGCTGCTGCGTCGAGGTCGCGCTGGAGCCGACGCCGCCGGACGAGCCGATCGGGTTGCTCGCGCCGCCAAGGCTCGGCGTCAGGCCCGTACCCGTCGTGCCGCCGCTGCTGCCGACGCTGGAGCCGCCGGTTCCCGACGACCCGACCGAGTTCGACGCACCGCCGAGCGACTGTGCGCCGGCCGGGACCGCGATCGACACGGCGGCGAGGGTGGCAAGACCGAGAAGCGACGACGAAGCGCGGCGCATGGGACGGGCCTTTCGAGGTTGGGGCGCTCGCGCCGAATCGGTCGCGCGCAGCCCGAAAACAGGGACGGACATCGTATCCGTTCTACAGGCGAAAGTCTGAGCGCTTGTTTAAGTTGCATCCGCCCCGCTAGCGCACGATCCGGGCGCGGCGCGGCGGCGAGATCGGCCGCGTCACGCCGCTGTTGTCGATCACCGAACCGTCAGAGCGCGCGAAGTCGCCCGCCGTGTCCGGACCGATCGTCGAGCGCCCTTCCGCTGCGCGCAAGCGCGTCGAGGTTCCGTCGGCGTCGGGCCGCACGACGCGCGGGCGGAGATAGGAATTGTCGTAGTCGCGCCCGTAGGTCCGCTCCTCCACCGTGTCGCCGAACACCGGCGCGTTCGGGATGGAGAGGGGGCGGGAGGGCGCGCGATAGCCGCCGATCGGGGCGCCCGACATCGACTGGCCGACGACGGAGCCCTGCGGGCCGGGATCGAAGGGCTGAGCAGCGGCCGGGACGGCGAGCGGCGCGGCGGCAGCGAGGGCGAGAAGTGATCGGACGATCATGTGAGGTCTCGTGTTCAAAAGGTGCAACGCGCGAGGTAGGAAAAAAGCTCAAGGCCAAAGCCACAGGAGGAAGACAAGGCGGCTCCGGGCGCTTAAGTCTTTTGCGGTGCAAACGCCCGACGCCGGAGGAGCCGTGTCCACTTCGATCTCCCGCCCCGCCTATGCCGCCATGTATGGGCCGACGACCGGCGACCGCGTCAGGCTGGCCGACACCGATCTCCTGATCGAGGTGGAGAAGGATCTGACCACCTACGGCGAGGAGGTCAAGTTCGGCGGCGGCAAGGTGATCCGCGACGGCATGGGCCAGTCGCAGCGAAGCCGAGCCGAGGGCGCGGTCGACACCGTCATCACCAACGCGCTGATCCTCGACCATTCCGGCATCTACAAGGCCGATATCGGCCTGCGCGGCGGGCGCATCGCGGCCATCGGCAAGGCCGGCAACCCGGACACGCAGCCGGGCGTCACCATCGTCGTCGGGCCCGGCACCGAGGCGATCGCGGGCGAGGGCAAGATCGTCACCGCCGGCGGCATCGACAGCCACATCCACTTCATCTGCCCGCAGCAGATCGACGAGGCGCTCTACTCGGGCGTGACCACGATGATCGGTGGCGGCACCGGGCCGGCCCACGGCACGCTCGCGACCACCTGCACGCCGGGCCCCTGGCACCTCGCGCGCATGCTCCAGTCGCTCGACGCCTTCCCGATGAACTTCGCGCTGTCGGGCAAGGGCAACGCCTCGCAGCCGCAGGCGCTGGTCGAGATGGTCAAGGCGGGCGCGGCGGCCCTCAAGCTCCACGAGGACTGGGGCACGACGCCGGCCGCGATCGACTGCTGCCTGTCGGTCGCCGACGACTACGACGTGCAGGTGATGATCCACACCGACACGCTCAACGAATCGGGTTTCGTCGAGAACACGGTGGACGCCTTCAAGGGGCGCACGATCCATGCCTTCCACACGGAAGGGGCGGGCGGGGGCCACGCGCCCGACATCATCAAGGTCTGCGGCCTGCCCAACGTCCTGCCGGGCTCGACCAACCCGACGCGTCCCTACACGGTGAACACCCTGGAAGAGCATCTTGACATGCTCATGGTGTGCCATCACCTCGACGCCTCGATCCCCGAGGACATCGCCTTTGCCGAGTCGCGCATCCGCAAGGAGACGATCGCGGCCGAAGACATCCTCCACGACATCGGTGC
Organism: Aureimonas phyllosphaerae; assembly: GCF_047943035.1. Lineage (NCBI taxonomy): Bacteria > Pseudomonadati > Pseudomonadota > Alphaproteobacteria > Hyphomicrobiales > Aurantimonadaceae > Aureimonas > Aureimonas phyllosphaerae. The sequence goes on from NZ_CP181348.1 coordinate 1,877,761, forward strand.
CTTCTCGATCGTCTCGTCGGATTCGCAGGCCATGGGCCGCGTCGGCGAGGTGGTGATCCGCACCTGGCAGACCGCCGACAAGATGAAGAAGCAGCGCGGCGCCCTGACGGGCGAGACCGGCGACAACGACAACCTGCGCGCCCGGCGCTATGTCGCGAAATACACGATCAATCCGGCGATCGCCCACGGCCTCTCGCGCGAGATCGGCTCCGTCGAGGTCGGCAAGCGCGCCGACCTCGTGATCTGGGACCCGGCCTTCTTCGGTGTGAAGCCGGCGATGGTGCTGCTCGGCGGCACGATCGCCGCCGCTCCGATGGGCGACCCCAATGCCTCGATCCCGACGCCGCAGCCCATGCACTACCGCCCGATGTTCGGCGCCTTCGGCAAGGCGGTGGGCGCGAGCGGCGTGACCTTCGTCTCCGGCGCCGCGATGGCCGAGAACTTGCGCGAGAAGCTCGGCTGCGAGAAGACGTTCCTTGCGGTCGAGAACACACGGTCGGGCATCTCGAAGGCCTCGATGATCCTCAACGACGCGACGCCGCACATCGAGGTGAACCCGGAGACCTACGAGGTGCGCGCCGACGGCGAGCTCCTCACCTGCGAGCCCGCCAAGGTGCTGCCGATGGCGCAGCGGTACTTCCTGTTCTAGGCTTCCCGCATGGCCAAGCCGCAGCCCGCCGACCTGCCGCTCTACGAGCGCGACTTCTACGCCTGGACCCAGGACCAGGCGGCGAAGCTGCGCGCGCGGGCGCACAACTCGATCGACTGGGACAACGCGGCTGAGGAACTGGAAAGTTTGGGTGACTCGCAGCGGAACGAGATCGAAAGCCGGATGAACGTCCTGCTGGTTCATCTCCTGAAATGGCGTTACCAGCCTGATCGCCGATCCGGCAGTTGGAAGGGCTCGATCGTCGAGCAGCGCAACCGCCTGCAACGCCGAATCGCCAAGAGCCCGAGCCTGAAGGCCTACCCGGCCGAAGTTCTCGGCGATGAATATGCGCTGGCCCGGACACTCGCTGCGGCCGAAACCGATCTGCCCGACACCATCTTCCCGGTCGACTGTCCTTTCACGCTCGACGACATCCTCGATCCCGCCTTCTACCCGGACGGCGAATGAAGAACCTCTCCAAAGCGTTTGCGGCGCTTTTGGCGTCCGCTGCCGGCGCGCATGCCGATCCCTTGACGCTCGACCTGCCGGGAACGCCGGAGCGCATGCGCTTCACCTACGAGTGCTCCGACGGCGTGGCCCGCGTGGTCGAATACGTCAACCTGCCCGACAACGACCTCGCGCTGGTCGAGGCGGGCCCGAGCCGGCGGCTCTTCGTCGGTGTCATTGCCGCGTCCGGCGCGAAATACGCGGCCGGCGCGCAGGTCTGGTGGTCGAAGGGCAGCGAAGCCAGCCTCCTCGACGTCACAAAGGGCGACGCGCCGATCGCCGAATGCCAACAATCCAGGAAAGGGTCACGCGGTTGATCGAGGCGGGAGAGATCCGGGAACGCGGGCAGTGGCAAGGGCCGGCCGACGACACGATCACGCTCGACGAGGCGCAGCGCCATCGCCGGCGGATGGCGATGGTGTCGGATGGCGGCATCGCCTTCCTGCTCGATCTGCCGGAAGCGCGCCTCCTGGTCGAGGGCGACGCGATCGCCCTGTCCGACGGGCGTCTCGTCGAGGTGAAGGCGAAGCCCGAGCCGCTCCTGTCCGTAGAGGGACGCGACGCCGACCATCTCCTGCAGATCGTCTGGCAGATCGGCAACCGGCATCTGCCCTGCCAGATCCGCGACGGGCGCATCCTCCTGCGGCGCGACCATGTCGTGGCGGACATGTTGAAAGGGCTCGGCGCCCATGTCCACGAGGTCGAGGCAGCCTTCGATCCCCTGGGCGGAGCCTATGCCGGCGGCCACCAACATGGGGGCCACCGTCACGGCCATGACTGACGGAGTGTCGTCGGACGAGCGAACCGGGCTGGACGGGCTCTTGAAGCTCCAGGCCTGGCTGTCGCCCGCTTTTCCGATCGGCGCCTTCGGCTATTCGCATGGTCTGGAGGCCGCGATCGCGGACGGCCTCCTTCGGAGGGGCACGGACTGCGAAGCGTGGATCGCGACGCTTCTCCAGCATGGAAGCGGCTGGAACGACGTCGTGCTGCTGGCGGCGGCCTACCGGGCGGATGCCAGCGAGCTTGTCGAGGTCGCCGAACTCGGGCTTGCGATGTCCGGATCGGCCGAGCGGCGGCGCGAGGCGATGGATCTCGGAAGCGCCTTCGCGGACGCCTCTGTGCCGTGGGGCGACGGAGCCAGCATCGCTGCGACCTACCCGATAGCGGTCGGTGCACTGGCGTGCCGCGAGGGGCTGCCGCTCGCCGCCGTCTGCGCCGCCTTCGCCCATGCCTTTGCCGCCAATCTCCTCAGCGTCTGCGTCCGGCTCGTGCCGCTCGGCCAGCGCGAGGCCGTCGCGATCCTGCGCCGGTTGGAACCCGTGCTGGAAGCCGTCGCACGCCGCGCGGCAGCATCCACGCTCGACGATCTCGGCTCGGCTGCGATCCTGTCCGAAATCCAGGCGATGCGTCACGAAACTCTGGAAACGAGGCTGTTCCGCACATGACCACGATCGAGAAGGCCGTCACCTCGCTGCGTCGCAACGGTCCCCTGCGGGTCGGCATCGGCGGTCCCGTGGGCTCGGGCAAGACGACGCTGTGCGAGAAGATCTGCCTTGCCGCCCGCGACCACTGGTCGATCGGCGTCGTCACCAACGACATCTACACGGTGGAGGACGCCGAGGCGCTGGTACGGCGGCAGGCGCTGCCGGCGGACCGGATCATCGGCGTCGAGACCGGCGGCTGCCCGCACACGGCGATCCGCGAGGACGCCTCGCTCAACCTGCGCGCCATCGCCGACCTGCGGGCCCGCCATCCCGACCTCGACCTCGTTCTGGTGGAATCGGGCGGCGACAACCTCGCCGCGACCTTCTCCCCCGATCTCGTGGACCTCTCGATCTACGTCATCTCGGTCTGCCAGGGTGACGATATCCCCCGCAAGGGCGGGCCGGCGATCACGCGGTCCGACCTCCTCGTCGTCAACAAGACGGACCTTGCCCCTTACGTCGGGGCCGACCTCCAGCGGATGGAGACGGACGCGACGCGCGGGCGCAAGGGGCTGCCGACCATCTTCGCCGACCTGTCGCGGAGGGTCGGGCTGGACGACATTCTGGACTTCCTCGCCGCCACCGGAGGACTTCCCGCCCGCGCCAGGGCGGCCTGACCCGTGGCGCGCCTGTTCCTGAAGACGCCGCTCGCCATCCTCGCCTCGGGCGCCGAGGGCGGCCTCGTCGTGGAGGACGGGCGGATCGCCGAACTCGTGCCCGCCGGCGGCCAGCCCTCGGCGTCCGTGGACGATACGTTCGACGCCTCCGCGCACGTCGTCCTGCCGGGTCTCGTCAACACGCACCACCACTTCTACCAGACGCTGACGCGCGCCCATCCGCAGGCGGTCGACAAGGAGCTGTTTCCCTGGCTGCAGGCGCTCTACCCGATCTGGGCGCGGCTCGATCCGGAGAGTTTCCGCCTGTCGGTGCGCCTTGCGCTGACCGAACTTCTCCTGTCGGGCTGCACCACGGCGGCCGATCACCACTACCTCTTCCCGCAGGGGCTCGGCGACGCGATCGACGTCGAGGCGGAAGAGGCGCGGAGCCTCGGCATCCGCGTGACGCTGACCCGTGGCTCGATGAACCTCAGCCAGAAGGACGGCGGCCTACCCCCGGATTCCGTCGTGCAGGACGAGGACGAGATCCTCGCCGACTCCGAGCGTCTTCTGTCCACCCTGCACGAGCCGGGCGAGGGAGCGATGGTGCAGGTGGCGCTGGCGCCCTGCTCGCCCTTTTCCGTCACCAAGAGCCTGATGGAAAAGAGCGCGGTCCTCGCGGAACGCCATGGCGCTCGCCTCCATACCCATCTCGGCGAGACGGAGGACGAGAACCGCTTCTGCCTGGAGCGGTTCCGATGCCGGCCGGTGGACTATTTGGAGGAGGTCGGCTGGCTCGGGAACCGCACCTGGCTCGCGCACGGCATCCATTTCACCAGCGAGGAGTGCCGGCGTCTCGGGACGCACCGGGTCGGCGTCTGCCATTGCCCGACCTCGAACGCCGTGCTCGCCTCCGGCTTCTGCCCGACGGCCGAGCTCGAAGCCGCCGGCAGCCCCATTGGTCTCGGCGTCGACGGCTCGGCCTCGAACGACAGCTCCAACATGATGGAGGCGGTGCGCCACGCGCTCATGGTCAACCGCCTGTCGCGCAACTCGGCGTCCGCCGTCACCGCGCGGGACGCCATCCGCTGGGGAACGGAGGGCTCGGCGGCCTGCCTCGGACGCACCGACATCGGTCGCATCGCGGTCGGTCTGCAGGCCGATCTCGCGCTCTTCACGCTGGACGAGTTGCGCTTTTCCGGCGCCCACGACCCAATCGCGGCGCTCGTCCTCTGCGGTGCGACGCAGGCCAACCGGGTGATGGTCGCCGGCCGCTGGCGCGTCGTGGACGGGCAGCCGCTCGGCGTCGACCTTGCCCGGCTGCGGCACGAGCATGGAGCTGCCGCGCGCCGCTTCGCCTGAGGCGGATCAGAGCCGGCGGCAGCGGAAGGCGCTGGTGACGTAGGGCACGGCGATCTTGTCTTGGCCCGCAAGGTTCGGCACCGCGGCGACCGCCGCGCGCAGGCGCTCCGCCACGCGCTCGCGCTCGGGCGCCGGCAGCGCGGCGATGTAGCTGACCGACAGGAATCGGTCGATCACCACCTCTTCGACCGGCCCGGCGTGGGCATGGGGGAACCGCGTTTCCTGTAAGGGGCCGAACCCCTTCGCCGGAAACGGCGCCCGCCAGGCGCCGGAGGCGAAACGCGGCGCGTCGCCGGCATGAGCGTTGACGATCTCCCCGAGCGCGCGGACCCAGGGGACCGTGTCGTCGCGCGTGTTCCAGACCAGGAGGAGCGAGCCGCCCGGTTTCAGGACGCGCCCGAACTCGCACAGCGTCTCGGCCGTCGCGAACCAGTGAAACGACTGCGCGCAGCACACGGCGTCGAGCGAGGCGTCGTCGAAGGGAAGATCGGCGGCCACGGCATCGACGACCGGCACGTCGGGATACTGCGCCTTGAGCTGCCGGCGCATCGCCTCCACCGGCTCGACGGCCACGACCGCCGCGCCCGTGTCGAGAAGACGGCGCGTGAACTTGCCGGTTCCCGCCCCGATCTCGGCGACACGCCTCTCTGTCCCGACGATCCCGGCGAGCCATTCCTGGAGCTCTTCCGGATAATCAGGACGGCCGCGCGCATAGGCGTCCGCGCTGCTTCCGAAGCCCTCGCGCGCGGCGTGGTGGATCTCCAAGGTCTTAGCCGCCCTGCGGCAGGGCGTAGGCGATCACCGAGTCGCCGCGCTTGGTGCCGAGCGAGCCGTGGCCGCCGGCGACGACCAGCAGGTACTGCCGCCCGTCGGCGCCGCGATAGGTCATCGGCGTGGCTTGACCGCCGGCCGGAAGGCGGGCCTTCCACAGCTCTTCGCCGGTGGTCACGTTGTAGCCGCGCACGTAGTAGTCGATGGTGCCCGACAGGAAGGCGACGCCGCCTGCCGTCATCATCGGCCCGCCGAGATTCGGCACGCCCATGCGGAAGGGCAGGGGAACCGGTGACGCGTCGCGCGTCGTGCCGTTCTTGTGCATCCAGGCCGTCTCGCCGGTGGTGAGATCGACGCCTGCGACATAGCCCCAGGGTGGCTGCTGGCAGGGGAGACCGAGCGCCGAGGTGAAGGGGCCGAGCTCGATCGCATAAGGGGCGCCGAAGTTCTCGTTAAGCGCCGGCAGCGCGCCCTGCGGCTGGCTCTGATTGACCACCAGCGTCCGGTTGTCAGGGCGTGGCACGAGACGCGAGGTGAAGGCGAGATAGGTTGGGGTCGCGAACATGACACCGCGAGCCGGGTCCACCGCCACCGAGCCCCAGTTGAAGACGCCGAAATTGCCGGGATAGATCAGCGAACCGTCGAGCGAGGGCGGCGTGAAACGGCCGCCGTAGTTCAACCCATGGAAGGCGATGCGGCAGGCGAGCTGGTCGAACATCGTCGCGCCCCACATGTCGCGCTCGCGCAAAGGCGGCGGGTCGAAGGAGATCGCGGATTTCGGCTGAGTCGGTGCCGTCCGGTCGGGCGCGACGGCGCCGCCCGGTGCCGGCTTCTCGACCACGGGCATCACCGGCTCGCCGGTGCGGCGGTCGAGTACGAAGATTTCGCCCTGCTTCGTCGGCTGGACCAACGCGGGCACGATCTCGCCGCCGATCGGCAGGTCGACAAGGCTCGGCTGCGCCGGCACGTCGTAGTCCCACAGGTCGTGATGAACGGTCTGGAAGTGCCAGCGCGGCTGGCCGGTGCGGATGTCGAGCGCGACGATCGAGGACGAGTACTCCTCGACTTCCGGCGATCGGTTGGCGCCCCACTGATCTGGTGGCTGGTTGCCGAGCGGCACGTAGACGAGACCGAGGTTCTCGTCGGCGCTCATTATCGACCACGAGTTCGGGCTATTGGGCGTGTAGGTCTGCCCTTCCGCGATCGGCTGGGTGTCGTTCGGACGGCCCGAGTCCCAGTTCCACAGGAGGTTGCCCGTCGTTATGTCGAAGGCGCGGATGACGCCCGAGGCCTCGGCCGTCGACACGTTGTCGAGCACCGTGCCGCCGACGATCACGCTGTTGCCGGCGACGATCACCGGCGACGTCGAGTAGTAGGAGCCCGGATTGACGTTGGGCATGCGGTCCCAGAGGTCGATCTGGCCGTCGCCGCCCCCGGCGTTGCGGCAGACCGCGCCGGTCTCGGGATCGAGGATCACGATCCGCCCGTCCGCGGTCGGCATGAAGAGCTTGTCGTCGCAGGTTGTGGTGCGCGCGTTGGCGACGGCGACCGGCAGGCCGGGGTCCGTGTTGCCGCCGGTCTGGTCGACCGGGGCGCCGCCGGTGTTGGCGGGCGTCTCTGCGGTCTCCTGAGGCGCCGTCAGGCCGCCCTCCGCTGAGAGCCCGGTGGCGGTGCCTTCCGGCGCGCCCGTGGTGGCCGGCGTGGCCGGCGTCGTCGTCGCGCCGCTCTGTGTGCCCGCGGCCGCGGCGGCTGCGGCGCTCTGATAGGACAGGCCGCGGCAGGTGAGATGCTGGAGCGCGAGTTCGCCCTGAATCACCGGATCGTATCGCCAGACCTCGGCGCCGGTCGTCGCGTCGAGCGCGATGACGTTCTGATGCGGGGTGCAGAGATAGAGGCGCTCGCCGATCTTGAGCGGCGTGACCTGGAAGGTCGTCTCCTCGGGGTCGCCCGGCTGCGGCTCGTCGCCGGTCTCGAACTGCCAGGCGACCTTGAGCGAGGCGACGTTGGCGGGCGTGATGTCAGCGAGCGGCGAGTATCGCTGACCCATCTGGCTGCGGCCATAGGCGAGCCATTCTCCCTCCGGAATGCCGTTGTCCGCCGCCCCGAGACGGGTGCCGGGGAGCTCACCCTCCTTGGCGTGAAGGTCGGTGAACCATGAGGTGGCGGCGACCGCGACGGCCACGAGCAGCGAGGCGGTGAGGAAGGCGCCGTGCCCCTTCAGCGGCGTGACGCTGCGGTCGCGCCCGTCCAGCGCATCGGCGACGCTCCGCCGCGAAAGGGGCCGGGTGATCCAGGGAAGGAGCAGAAGCGCGCCGAGCACGAAGACGACGTCGCCGCGTGCGGCCAACGGCCACCAGTCGAAGCCGACCTCGTAGAGCGCCCAGATCAGGGTGCCGATCACAAGAACCGCGAAGACGCCGAGCGCCTCCGGGCGGGCGCGGTGGAGGAGATAGGCGGTGCCGAGGAAGAACAACGAAGCGACGACGTAGTAGGCCGAGCCACCGATGGCGACGAGCCAGCCGCCGCCGAGAAGCAGGGCGATGCCGCACAGTCCGATCACCCAGGTCATGACGCGAAGAAAGGCGGGCGTGGGTCGCTGCGGCATTGGGCATCCTTTCGCCCGGACGCGACACGGCTCCCTCGCGAAGCCGTGAACCCTGCCGGACCAACGCGGACATGTCGCGACATTGCGCCGCGTCAAGCGCGAGGGGTGGTTCAGCCGTCCACGAGAACCGGCGCGTCCAGCACGTACTCGGCCAGGTTGACGCCCGAGCCGCCGCGATCGACGACGAGGAAGTCGGACCGTTCGCCCAGCGCGACCAGCGGGTGGTGCCAGGTGCCGCGCGCATAGGAAACCCCTTGCGCACCGCTCGCGATGAAGGCGACGGGCTCGCCGGGCCGCCCATCCGCATCGGGCGCGACGACCACGAGGTACGGGCGGCCCTCCAGCGGCATGAAGGCCTGGCTGCCGAGCGGGTGCCGCTCCAGCATCTCCACACGGAAGGGAAGGTCGAACGGCTTGCCGCGGAAGATCGAGATCAGCGCGTGCCCCCCGCCGGACGACACGTCCACCGGCGCGATGTCGTGGAAGCGCGTCGTGGTGCCGTTGTTGATGAGCCGGATCTCGGTGCAGTTGTCGGGCTCGATCACCTCGCCGAACGCACGGAAGGCTTCCGCCGTCAGCGGCATGGCCTTGAGGGTGCGAAGGCTCATGCGCCGCCACCGAGGATCGCGTCGAGGCGCAGCCGGGCGATCCGCTCGACTTCGGCCGAGGCCGTGTGGAACTCGGTTTCCGCGTCGTTCGAGACGCGGCTCTCGAAGGCGGCGAGGATGTCCTCCTTCGAGCGGCCGCGCACCGCGATGATGAAGGGAAAGCCGAAGCGCGCCTGATAGCGCGCGTTGAGGTCGGTGAAGCGGGCGAGTTCGTCGGGCGTCAGGCGGTCGAGGCCGGCGGACGCCTGCTCAGTCAAGGAATCGGCCGTAAGGTCGCCGGCGAGCGCGAGGCGGCCGGCGAGATCGGGATGGGCGCGCAGGACGCCGAGCCGCTCCTCCCGGCTGGCGCGCCGGAACTGGACGGCCAACGCTGCGGCCAGTCCCTCCGCGGTGTCGTTGGCGGGCCCGAGGCCGCGGTCGAGGGCACGCTCGGCGATGAAGCGCGAATGCTCGTAGATGCCGCCGAACATTTCGAGGAACACGGCCCGCTCCAGCCGGTGCGGACTGATCGTCTCGCGATAGGGGAACCGGGCGCGCCAATGGCGGGCGATGTCGGCGCGCGTGGCGACCCAGACGTCGGGCTTCGATCGGACATAGTCGAGGAAGCGTGCGAGCGCCGCCGACCGGCCGGGACGGCCGACGAGGCGGCAGTGGAGGCCGACGTTCAGCATCTTGGCCGCGCCCGCCTCGCCCTCGGCATAGAGCGCGTCGAACGCGTCCTTGAGGTAGATGTAGAACTGCTCGCCCGTGTTAAAGCCCTGCGGCGTGGCGAAACGCATGTCGTTGGTGTCGAGTGTGTAGGGGAGGACGAGGATCGGCTTGGTGCGCGTTTCCTGCCAGTAGGGCAGGTCGTCGGCATAGGCGTCGGAGACGTAGAGAAAGTCGCGCTCTGCGGCGAGTTCCAGCGTGTGCTCGGAGGAGCGGCCGGTGTACCAGCCGAGCGGCGGCTCGCCCGTCACCGCCTCGTGCAGCGCCAGCGCCTCGTCCATGTCGGCGCGTTCGGCATCCGCCGCGTGGTCGCGGTAGTCGATCCATTTCAGCCCGTGCGAGGCGATTTCCCAGCCGGCCTCGCGCATCGCCGCCACCTGTTCGGGGCTGCGCTCCAGGGCGGTGGCGACGCCATAGACGGTGACGGGCATCTGCCGCTCGGTGAACAGGCGCCAGAGACGCCAGAAGCCGGCGCGCGCGCCGTACTCGTAGATCGATTCCATGTTCATGTGGCGCTGGCCGGGCCAGGGCGCGGCGCCCACGATCTCCGACAGGAACGCCTCGGACGCCTTGTCGCCGTGGATCACGGCATTCTCGCCGCCCTCCTCGTAATTCACCACGAACTGGACGCAGATCTTCGCCGCGCCGCTGCCGTTGGGGTTCGGCCATTGCGGATCCGGAGCGTTGCGGCCGTAGCCGCGGAGGTCGCGGGGGTAGGAACTGGTCATCGGGCGGCCCTCGATCGTGACGCTAAGCGCAAGCTCTGGATACGCGCTTGCCGGCGCGCTTGCCAAGGCGGCGGCGGCACGAAGCGTTCCAACGTTTCCGCTGGACGGGGCGTCGCGAACGGGTGCAGACTGGCGCACCGGACGATCGAGACGGAACGGATCCTCGCACGATGCCATCACTGCCCCCCGGCTCCGGCCGGCTGACGACGCATGTTCTGGACACGGCCCGCGGCACGCCTGCGCGCGGGCTGGAGCTCGTGCTCCACCGGCTGGAGGGCGAGCGGCGGGATCTCGTCGGCGAAGGGCGCACCAACGAGGACGGGCGCTGCGAGGCGCCACTGATGCAGGGCGAGGGCTTCCGCCACGGGACCTACGAGATCACCTTCTTCTGCGGGCCCTATTTCGACGCGCAAGGGGTCGAGCTCGACCAGCCGAAGTTCCTCGACGACGTCGTGATCCGCTTCGGCATCTCGGAGAACCGCCACTACCACGTGCCGCTCCTCCTCTCGCCCTTCGGCTATTCGACTTACCGGGGAAGCTGATGGCACCGATCCGCTTCATCCTGAACGGCAAGGAGCGCAGCGTGGAGGGGCTGGCCCCCACCACCACGGTTCTCCAGTACCTGCGCGGTCCCGCCGAGCGCTTGACCGGCACCAAGGAAGGCTGCGCGGAAGGGGACTGCGGCGCCTGCACCGTCATGGTCGAGGAGCCCGACGGGCAGGGCGGCCTGAAGCGGCGGGCTTTGAACGCCTGCATCCTGTTCCTTCCGGCGCTGCACGGGCGCTCGGTCGAGACCGTGGAGCATCTGTCCTCGGCCGGCGGGCTTCATCCCGTGCAGGACGCGATGGCCGAGCATCACGCCAGCCAGTGCGGCTTCTGCACGCCGGGCTTCGTGATGCAGCTCTACGCCGGCTGGCGCACGGGCGCCCTGTCGGACCGGCAGTCGGTCAAGGACGTCGTCTCAGGCAATCTGTGCCGCTGCACCGGCTACGGTCCGATCGTGGATGCCGGGCTCGACGTCGCGGCCGTCCCGGTGCCCGACACCGGACCCGAGGACGCGCTACGCTCCGAGGCGCTCCAGTCGCTCCGCGGAGACGGCCTCTTTCGCTACGAGGCGGCCAGCGCGACCTGGCTCTCGCCCGCCGATGTCGACCAGCTGGCCGACACCTATGCCGCCAACCCAAAGGCAACGCTCGTTGCCGGCGCCACGGATGTCGGTCTTTGGGTCACGAAGCAGCATCGCACCTTCGAGACCCTGATCGACGTGTCGCGCGTCCATGATCTCCGCCATGTCGAGGAAGGGCCGGAAAGCCTGTTCTTCGGCGCCGCCGTAACCCATGCCGACGCCCGCGCGCGGCTGGCGGAGCTGCATCCCGACCTCGGCGAGGTGATGCGCCGCTTCGCTGGTTATCAGGTGCGCAATGCCGGGACGGTCGGCGGCAACATCGCCAACGGCTCGCCGATCGGCGACTTGGCCCCGGTGCTGATCGCGCTCGGCGCGACCCTTTACCTGCGGCAGGGCGAGGCGGTGCGGCGATTGCCGCTCGAAGACTTCTTCCTCGAATACGGCAAGCAGGACCGCCGCGAGGGCGAGTTCGTGGTCGCCGTCGAGGTGCCGCTCCTGAAGGAAGGCGAGCGCTTCTCGGCCTCGAAGATTTCCAAGCGCATGGATTCCGACATCTCGGCCGTCCTTGCCGCCTTCAAGCTCGGCTTCGAGGGGGAGCGCGTGACGAGCGCGCGCCTTGCCTTCGGCGGCATGGCGGGAACGCCGAAGCGCGCGCTCGCCGCCGAAGCGATGCTGGTCGGCCGCCCTTTCGACGAGGCGGCGGTGAGGGACGCTGCGGCGGCGCTGGCGGATGACTTCCAGCCGCTGAGCGACATGCGCGCGAGCGCCGACTACCGCCTGAAGACCGCGGCCGCCTGTCTCGAACGCTTCCGGCTCGAGCTCTCGGGCGTTCCCACGAGGATATGGGAGGTCGCGTGATGGACGAGACCCGCATCCAGGACCGCGGCGAGGCCGGCACGGTCGATCCAGCCGCGCTCGACGAGGCTCCGCCATCGCCCCGCACCCGACTGAAGGGCGGCGTCGGCCAGCCGATCCGCCACGACAGCGGCGTCAAGCACGTCACCGGCGAGGCGCGCTACACCGACGACGAGCCCGAGCTTCCCGGCACGCTCCAGGTGTTCATCGCCATGAGCCCGCGCGCCAACGCGGCGATCCTGTCGATGGATCTCGATCCCGTGCGCGCGATGCCGGGTGTCGCCTGCGTGCTGGCGTCCGAGGATATCCCCGGCATCAACGACTACTCGCCGGTCTTCGGCGACGATCCGATCTTTGCGGACGGCACGGTCCACTATGTCGGGCAGCCGCTCTTCGCGGTGGCGGCGACGGACCTGCGCACCGCGCGCATGGCCGCGAAGCTCGCGCGGGTCGAATACGCCGACGCCCCGCCCGCGATCACGATCGACGAGGCGCTGACCGCCGCGCACGAAGCCGGCGAGGACCTGCTGCCGCCCCACGAGATGCGGCTCGGCGATGCGGGAGCCGCGATCGCGGGCGCGCCGCATGTGGTCGAGGGGCGCGTCGAGACCGGCGGGCAGGACCACTTCTATCTTGAAGGCCACATCGCCACCGCGATCCCGCTGGAGGACGGCGACGTCCTCGTGCGCTCCTCGACGCAGCATCCGTCCGAGGTCCAGCACAATGTCGCAAAGGCCCTCGGGCGGCCGGACAACGCCGTGACGATCGAGGTGCGGCGCATGGGCGGCGGCTTCGGCGGCAAGGAATCGCAGCCGGCGCTGTTTGCGGCCGTCTGCGCGCTGGTCGCGGTGAAGACGGGGCGACCCGCCAAGTGCCGGCTTGACCGCGACGACGACATGGAGATGACCGGCAAGCGCCACGAGATGCGTGCCGACTACCGGATCGGCCACGACGGCGAGGGCCGCATCCTCGGAGTCGAGTTCCGCCACGTGGTGCGCTGCGGCTACTCCAAGGACCTTTCGGGCGCGATCGCCGACCGTGCGATGTTCCACGCCGACAACGCCTATGATCTTGGGGCCGCGCACATCCATTCCCGACGCCTCAAGACCAACACGGTCTCCAACACCGCCTTTCGCGGCTTCGGCGGGCCGCAGGGCATGGTGGCGATCGAGCGGGCGATGGATCGCATCGCCTTCGACCTCAAGCTCGATCCGCTGGACGTGCGCCGGCGCAACTTCTACGCCGCGATGGGCGAGGGAACGCCCGGCCATACGCCCTACCACATGGCGGTCGAGGACTGCGTGATCGCCGAGATCGTCGGCGAACTCGAGGCGTCGAGCGACTATCGCGCGCGGCGCCGGGCGATCGAGGCCTTCAACGCGTCGAGCCCGGTCCTCAAGAAAGGGCTCGCGCTGACGCCGGTGAAGTTCGGCATCTCCTTCACGACGACCCACCTCAACCAGGCCGGTGCGCTGGTCCATGTCTACAAGGACGGCTCGGTCCATCTCAACCACGGCGGCACGGAGATGGGGCAGGGCCTCTTCACCAAGGTCGCGCAGGTCGTCGCCGAGGAGTTCCAGATCGACGTCGCGGACGTGAAGATCACCGCGACCACCACCGCCAAGGTGCCCAACACGTCGGCCACCGCCGCCTCGTCGGGCTCCGACCTCAACGGCATGGCCGCGCAGGCCGCCGCGCGAACCATCAAGGAACGGCTGATCGGCTACGCCGTCTCGCGATACAACGTGGCGCGCGAGGCCGTGGTCTTCGGCCCCGGCAAGGTGCGGATCGGCCAGAAGGAACTTCGCTTCCGCGACCTCGTGGGCGAGGCCTATCTCGCCCGCGTCTCCCTGTCATCGACCGGCTTCTATGCCACGCCCGGCATCGCCTACGACCGTGAGACGGCCAGCGGCAAGCCGTTCTACTACTTCGCCTACGGCGCCTCGTGCTCCGAGGTCGTGATCGACACGCTGACCGGCGAGAACCGCCTCCTGCGGGCCGACATCCTCCACGATGTCGGCCGTTCGCTGAACCCGGCCCTCGACCTCGGCCAGATCGAGGGCGGCTTCATCCAGGGCATGGGCTGGCTCACGATGGAGGAGCTCTGGTGGGACAAGGCGGGGCGGCTGCGCACCCACGCGCCCTCCACCTACAAGATCCCGACCGCCAACGACCGGCCGGACGATCTCCGCGTGAAGCTCTGGGACAAGGGCCGCAATCCGGCCGACACGATCTTCCGCTCCAAGGCCGTCGGCGAGCCGCCCTTCATGCTGGCGCTCTCGGTCTTCTCGGCGCTGGGTGACGCGATCTGCGCGGCGGGCGACCGCCGCCGCTTCCCCGATCTCGACGCGCCGGCAACGCCCGAACGCATCCTCGCCGCCGTCGAGGCGGTGCGGGGGGCTTGAGCTTGTTGGCAGATCTCAAGGCGGCTCTGGCCGCGCGCGATCCCGCGATCGTGGTGCGGGTCGAGCGTGCCGAGGGCTCGACGCCGCGCGAGGCCGGAGCCGCGATGCTGGTCACGGCGTCCGGCGTCTTCGGCACGGTCGGCGGCGGCGCGCTCGAGATGGAAGGCATCGCGGAGGCGCGCCGCATGTTGGCGGCCGGCGAGCGCGAGGGGCGGCTCGACATTCCGCTCGGGCCCGCGATCGGCCAGTGCTGCGGCGGCCGCGTCGTGCTCGGCCTCCAGCGCGGCACGGCGGCGCTTCTGGAGCAGTTGGAGCAGGCCGACGAGACGGCGCGGCTCGGCTGGCCGCATGTCTACCTCTTCGGCGCCGGCCACACGGGGCAGGCGACGGCGCGCGCATTGGCGCCGCTACCGCTCCGCACGCTGGTGATCGACACGCGGGCGGACCGGCTCGCCGAGCTTCCGCCCGGCATCGAGCGCCGCCGCGCGGCGATGCCCGAGGCCGAGATCGCCGGGGCACCCCGCGGCAGCGCTTTCGTCGTGATGACCCACGACCACGGGCTCGACTTCCTGATCGGCGCCGCCGCGCTCGGGCGGACGGACGCGGCCTATGTCGGCATGATCGGCTCGGCGACGAAGCGCGAGAAGTTTCGGCGATTCCTCGCGGAGCGCGGCGAGGCGGAGCGAATCGGACGGCTTGTCTTGCCGATCGGCGGCTCGGCTGTGCGCGACAAGCGCCCGGCGGTCATCGCCGCGATGGTCGCCGCGGAGCTCGTCGTTCAACTTCTTGGGCAAAACATGGAGCAGGATTGCGCAGGCTTAGCGCCTGCGTAAACTCGGTGCAATATCGGGACCGGGTGTCCCGCCGGTCGGAGTTCCATGGCGCATCGTCTTGAACTGAGGAGCATTTCGAAGCGCTTCCCCGGCGTCGTCGCTAACGACGACATCTCGTTTTCCGTGGAGCCGGGGCGCATCCATGCGCTGCTCGGCGAGAACGGGGCGGGCAAGTCCACCCTCGTCAAGATCATCTACGGCGTGCAGCAGGCGGACGAGGGCACCATGCTCTTCGACGGCCGACCGGTGCGCGTCGGCTCGCCGCGCGAGGCGCGGGCGCTCGGCATCGGCATGGTGTTCCAGCACTTCTGCCTGTTCGAGGCGATGACGGTTCTCGAAAACGTCGCGCTCGGCATGGACGACCCGCCGCCCCGGCGCGAGCTCGAAGCGCGCGTGCGCGAGGTGATGACGGCCTACGGCCTCGGCCTCGACCCGCACCGAGAGGTGCACACGCTGTCCGTCGGCGAGCGCCAGCGCATCGAGATCGTGCGCGCGCTTCTCGGCAAGCCGAAGCTCCTGATCATGGACGAGCCGACCTCGGTGCTGACGCCGCAGGAGGTTGACGCGCTCTTCGCCGTCCTGCGCCAGCTGGCGAGCGAGGGCTGCTCGATCCTCTACATCTCCCACAAGCTCGGCGAGATCAAAGCGCTGTGCACGTCGGCGACGATCCTGCGCGGCGGCCGCGTCGTCGCCTCCTGCGATCCGCGCGAGGAGACCGCCAAGTCCATGGCCGAGCTGATGATCGGCGGCTCGCTGAAGGCGTTGAAGCCGAAGGCGGAGGGGCAGTTCCGCGAGACCCGCCTCAGCGTCGAGGCCTTGAGCGCGCCGGGCGATCCGCCCTTCGGCACCAGCCTCAAGGACGTCGCCTTCTCGGTCCGCTCCGGCGAGATCCTCGGCATCGCGGGCGTGGCCGGCAACGGGCAGAACGAGCTTCTGGAAGTCCTGTCGGGCGAGAAGCTGAACGGCGTGTCCGGCGCGATCACCATCGGCGGCGCCCGCGTCGAGCGAGAGGGCGTGTCGGCCCGCCGGCGGCTGGGGCTGGCCACCGTGCCGGAGGAGCGCAACGGGCACGCCGCGGTACCTGCGCTGTCGCTCGCCGAGAACGCCATCCTGTCGGCGCGCGCCCGCAAGGGGCTGAGCCACGGCGGCCTGATCCGCCTCAAGGCGGCGCGCGACTACGCGAAGAGCGTGATTTCCGCCTTCTCCGTCAAGGCGACGGGCGAGGGCGCGCTCGCCGGCAGCCTGTCGGGCGGCAACTTGCAGAAGTTCATCATGGGTCGCGAGATCGGACAGGAGCCGAGCGTGCTCGTGGTCTCGCAACCGACCTGGGGCGTCGATGCCGGCGCCGCCGGCTTCATCCGGCAGGCGATGATCGATCTGGCCGCGCGCGGCGCGGCGATCGTGGTCGTCAGTCAGGACCTCGACGAGCTTCTGGAGCTCTGCGACCGCATCGCCGTCCTCAACGAAGGGCGCCTGTCGGAGACGATGAACGTGAAGGGCATCTCGATCGAGCGCGTCGGCCTCCTGATGGGCGGCGTGCACGGCGAGCCCCATGCCGGCGCCGAGGCCGCCTGATGGCGCTCCGCTTCGTCCCCCGCCGCGAGCCGAGCCGCATCATGCTGTTCGCGACGCCGGTTCTCGCCGTCGCGCTGACGCTCCTCGTCGGCACGATCGTCTTCACGCTTCTCGGCTACGACGGGCTCGGGGCCGCGCGCGAGATCTTCGTGACGCCACTCTTCAACCCCTATCGCTGGCAGGATCTTCTGGTGAAGGCGGCGCCGCTCGCCACCATCGCCATCGGCCTGTCGGTCGGCTTCCGCGCCAATGTCTGGAACATCGGCGCCGAGGGCCAGTACGTCATCGGTGGCCTGGCTGGCACCGGCATCGCGCTCTTGACGATGGACATGGAGGGGCACTGGATCCTGCCCGCGATGGTCGTGGCCGGCATTCTCGGGGGCATGGCGTGGGCGGCGATCCCCGCCTTCCTGCGCAACCGGCTCGGCGTCTCCGAGATCCTGTCGTCGCTGATGCTGAACTACGTCGCGATCCAGGTCCTCTACTACCTGATGCGCGGACCCTGGAAGGACCCGATGGGGTTCAACTTCCCGCAGACCGCGATGTTCTCCTCGTCGCAGACGCTGCCCTATGTCGTGCCGGGCACCCTGATCCATCTCGGCATTCCGGTGGCGCTGGCGCTGGCGCTCGCCGTCTGGTTCCTGATCGCGCGCACCGTCGCCGGCTTCCAGGTTCGCGTCGTCGGCCTCAGCCCGCAGGCGGCCCGCTACGGCGGCTTTCGAGAGGCGCGCGTCGTCTGGCTCTGCATGGCGCTCGGCGGCGGCATGGCGGGGCTTGCCGGCATCTTCGAGGCGTCCGGACCGTTCGGGCAGATGGTGCCGAGCTTTCCCGTCGGTTACGGATTCACCGCCATCATCGTGGCCTTCCTCGGCCGGCTGCATCCCGTCGGCATCGTGCTCGCCGCGCTCGTCCTGGCGCTGACCTATGTCGGAGGCGAAAGCGCGCAGACGACGATCGGCCTGCCGGCTGCCGCCATCGGCGTCTTCCAGGCGATGATGCTGTTCTTCCTCCTCGCGGTCGACATTCTCGTCCGCTACCGGCTGACCAGCGGCCCGGGCGGCGCCCCGGTCGCGGCGCCGATCGCGCCGGCGCCGTCCCTGACACCCGAACCGACGTCCGGCCGGGGAGCCGCCGCATGAGCCCCGAACTGATCGTCGCCATCGTCGTCGCCGTGGTCGCCTCCGCGACGCCGATCCTGATCGCAGCGCTCGGCGAACTCGTGGTCGAGAAGTCCGGCGTCCTGAACCTCGGCGTCGAGGGCATGATGCTGATCGGCGCGGTCACGGGCTTTGCCGTGTCCGTCACGGTCGGCTCGCCTTGGCTCGGCGCGCTGGCGGCGCTGTTCGCCGGCGCCGCGTCGTCGCTGATCTTCGCCTGGCTGACTCTGACGCTGACCGCCAACCAGGTCGCGACGGGCCTCGCGCTCACCATCTTCGGCACCGGCGTCTCGGCGCTGGCGGGCGCCGGCTTCGTCGGCATCACGACGCCGGTGCTCGGCTCGTTCTTTCCCACAGCGCTCGCCGCCGACCCGATCTGGCGCGTCCTTTTCGGCTATTCGCCGATCGTTTATCTCTCGCTGGTCCTGACCTTCGCCGTCTGGTGGTTCCTGAAGCACTCGCGGGCCGGGTTGATCCTGCGTGCCGTCGGCGAGAGCGACGCCTCGGCGCATTCCATCGGCTACCCAGTCCTCAAAGTTCGCTACCTCGCGGTGCTCTTCGGCGGCGCGATGGCAGGGCTGGCCGGCGCCTACTACTCGCTGGTGCTGACGCCGATGTGGGCCGAGCGGCTGACCGCCGGACGCGGCTGGATCGCCATCGCGCTCGTCGTCTTCGCCTCCTGGCGTCCGGGCCGTCTGCTTCTCGGCGCCTATCTCTTCGGTGCCGTGATCACGCTGGAGCTTCAGGCGAAGGCGGCCGGATGGTCGCTGCTCGCGCCGGAGTTCCTGACCAGCCTTCCCTATCTCGCGACCGTTCTGGTGCTGGCCCTCATCTCGGGCAGCGCGCGGACGCGGAATGCCGCACCGGCCTGCCTCGGCAAGCCGTTCCGGGCGACCGCCTGACCACTCGAACAGCCCTCTGCAAGGAGCCCTCATGAGCCTCTTCACCCGCCGCCAAGTCCTCCTCGGGGGTGCCGCGCTCGCCGCCGTCACCGCATTCGGCCTGCCGGCCTTCGCACAGGTCTCCGACCGCCCGGTCAAGGCCGCCTTCGTCTATGTCGGCCCGGTCGGCGACTTCGGCTACTCCTTCGCCCATGACCAGGGCCGCAAGTATCTGGCCGAGAAGCTCGGCGACAAGGTGCAGACGAGCTTCGTCGAGAACGTCGCCGAGGGACCGGACGCCGAGCGCGTCATCCGCCAACTCGCGCAGGACGGCAACGACATCATCTTCGCGACCTCGTTCGGCTTCATGAACCCGACGCTGAAGGTCGCCAAGCAGTTCCCGAACGTGAAGTTCGAGCATGCGACGGGCTACCAGACCGCGCCGAACATGGCGGCCTACAATTCGAAGTTCTACCAGGGCCGCGCCGTACTCGGCACCATCGCCGGCATGATGTCGAAGAGCGGCAAGGCGGGCTACGTCGCCTCCTTCCCGATCCCCGAGGTCGTGATGGGCATCAACGCCTTCACGCTCGCCGCGCGCAAGGTGAACCCGAAGTTCGAGACGCAGGTCGTCTGGGTGAACTCCTGGTACGATCCGGCCAAGGAAGCGCAGGCGGCGGGCGCGCTGCTCGACCAGGGCGCCGACGTCATCACCCAGCACACCGACAGCCCCGGTCCGCTGCAGGAAGCCGAGAAGCGCGGCGCCATCGCCTTCGGCCAGGCTTGGGACATGAAGAGCTTCGCGCCGAACGCCCACATGACGGCGATCGTCGACCAGTGGGGCCCGTACTACGTCGACCGCGTCAACGCGGTGATCGACGGCTCCTGGAAGACGCAGGACGTCTGGCTCGGCATGAAGGAAGGCGAGGTCGAGATGGCCCCGTTCAACGACAAGATGCCGGCCGACGTGAAGACCGCCGCGCAGAAGATCGTCGACGAGACCAAGGCCGGCACCTACGAGGTGTTCACCGGCCCGATCAAGGACCAGTCGGGCGCCGAGAAGATCGCCGCCGGCACCCGCATTCCGGATGCCGATCTCCTTAAGATGGACTGGTACGTCGAGGGCGTTCGCAACTGACGGCTCGCGTCGGCGCATAGCGCCGCAAACCTCTTGTCTCGACCCTTCGAGGCGTGAAAGACTGGAACCATTCGAAGGGCGTCATGCGCCCTTCGATCCCAACGCCTGTCCTTCCCACCGTCTCCTGAACGGCGAGGGACCGCTGAAGGCACATCGGATCATTGTGGGGAGCGTCCGCGACAAGGGGGCGGCGTTCCGGGGCTCATCCCATGTGGACCTATTTCGCCGATTGGCTGCAATTCGGCGTGCGCTGGCTGCACGTCATCACCGCGATCGCCTGGATCGGATCGTCGTTCTACTTCATCGCGCTCGATCTCGGGCTGCGGAAGCCCCACGGAGCGCCGCTCGTCGGCGTCGGCGGCGAGGCCTGGCAGGTCCATGGCGGCGGCTTCTACCACATTCAGAAATACATGGTCGCGCCGCCGCACATGCCGGAGGACCTGACATGGTTCAAATGGGAGAGCTATGCGACCTGGCTGTCCGGCTTCGCGCTCCTGTTCCTCGTCTACTATCTCGGCGCCGAGCTTTACCTGATCGACCCGGCCAAGGCGGACCTGCCGGCCTGGGGGGCGACGCTGATCGGGCTGCTCGGCCTCGGGCTCGGCTGGATCGTCTATGACGCGATCTGCAAGTCGCCGCTGAAGAACAACGATTCGGCGCTCCTCGGCGTGCTCTTCGTCTACGTGGTGGCCGCGAGCTTCGTGTTCAGCCAGGTGTTTTCCGGGCGCGGTGCGATGCTGCACACGGGCGCGATGATCGCGACGATCATGACCGCCAATGTCGCGATGCTGATCATCCCGAACCAGAAGATCGTGGTGGCCGACCTCAAGGCCGGGCGCACGCCCGATCCGCGCCTTGGAGCGGCGGCCAAGCAGCGCTCGCTCCACAACAACTACCTGACGCTGCCCGTCGTCTTCCTGATGCTGTCCAACCACTACCCGCTGGCCTTCGCCACGGAGTGGAACTGGGCGATCGCGGGCCTCGTGCTCCTGATCGGTGCCGTGGTGCGGCACTTCTTCAACACGATGCACAAGACCGGGCAGCAGCTCTGGTGGTGCTGGGCGGTGGCCGGCGTCCTGTTCGCGGCCGTCATCACCCTGTCGGGCGCGCCGGGCTGGCGCGCGGCGGCCGGGTCCGGGCCGACGGCGGCGGAGACCAGCCTCGACTTTCCAGCCGACCCGCAGGTGGCGCTCGCCCGTTCCAGCCATTTCGCCGAGGCCGAGAGCATCGTCCAGTCGCGCTGCTCGATGTGCCATGCCCGCCAGCCGCTCTGGCCCGGCATCGGCCACGCGCCGAAGGCGATCCTGCTGGAGACCGGACGCGACATCGTCCTCAACGCCTCGCTGATCGAGCGGCAGGCCGTGCGCAGCCACGCCATGCCGCCCGGCAACATCACTGGCCTCGAGCCGGCCGAGCGGCTGGCCCTCGCGCGCTGGATCGAGTCCGGCGACGGAACCTGGCGCCGCTGAAGGATCGGATCATGAGCGACATTCATCCGGCCGGCGGCACGCTGGCGATCCGAGCGCGCGTCCTCTCCTACCACGCCCATCCCCTCACGGAGGGCGTCGAGGCCTCGTACCGCTACATCGAGGACGTGCTCGTCGTCGTCCGCGACGGCATGGTCGAGGCGGTGGGCGAGGCGGCCGGGTTGCTGGCCGACCTCGATCCCGCGATTCCCCTCGTCGACCACCGCCCGCATCTCCTGATGCCCGGCTTCATCGACCCGCATCTCCACATGCCACAGACGCAGGTCATCGGCTCCTACGGCACGGAGCTGATGGAATGGCTGTCGAAGTACACGTTCCCGGAGGAGTCGCGCTACGGCGACCCCGCCGTGTCGGATGCCGCCGCGCGCTTCCTGATGGCCGAACTTCTGCGCAACGGCACGACGACGGCGGTCGCCTTTTGCACCTCGCACCCGCAGTCGGCGGAGAGCTTCTTTTCCGAGGCCGATCGCCTCGGCCTGCGCATGGTCGGCGGCAAGGTGATGATGGATCGCCACGCGCCGGACGCGCTGCTCGACACGCCGGAGCGCGGCTATGACGAATCCAAGGACCTGATCCGCCGCTGGCACGGCAGGGGCCGCCTGTCCTATGCCATCTCGCCCCGCTTCGCGCCGACCTCGACGGAGGCGCAGCTCGAAGCGACGGGCGTGCTCGCCGCCGAACACCCCGACCTGCATATCCAGACGCACCTGTCGGAGAACCACGGCGAGATCGCCTTCGTGGCCGAGCTGTTCCCATGGGCGGAGGACTATACGGCAGTCTACGAGCGATACGGTCTCGTGCGGCGCAAGGCGCTGTTCGGCCACTGCATCCACTTGTCGGAGCGCGAGCGCGGCGCGCTCGCCGAGAGGGAGGCGACGGCGGTCTTCTGCCCGACCTCGAACCTCTTCCTCGGCTCCGGCCTCTACGATCGCGACGCGGCGCTGGCGGCGGGGCTTCGGACCGGCATCGCGACCGATATCGGCGGCGGCACGTCCTACTCGATGCTGACGACGGCGGCCGAGGGCTACAAGGTGCTGGCCCTGCGCGGACAGAAGCTGCGCGGCCACGCCGCCTTCTACATGCTGACCGCCGGCAATGCCGACGCGATCGGCCTCAATGACAGGATCGGGCAGGTGGCGCCCGGTTTCGAGGCGGATTTCGTGATCCTCGACACGGCGGCGACGCCGGCCCAGCGGCGCCGGGCCGAGCGGATCGAGACGCTGGAGGAGGAGCTTTTCGTGCTGATGACGACCGGCGACGAGCGCAATGTCGTGGCCACCTACGCGGCGGGCCGGAAGGTCCATTCGCGCGATGGTGATCGCGGGCTGCCCGGCCGGCTCGACCAGCCGGCGTTCGCGCCCTCGGGCGGCGGCATGCAGGGCGGCGAAACGCAGGCCCGCTGACGCGCCAGCACGATCTATGCGCTGCTCTGGCGCGTCCGATGTCGAGCGGCGCTGGCATCCGTCGGTGTCCTCGTCCTATGCCTGAACTGGAGGGGGCCGTCCGGCCCCGCAACGAAGAGGTTGAACCATGCGTCTGGTCCGATTCGGCGAGCCCGGAGCCGAGAAGCCCGGCCTGATCGATGCCGAGAACACGCTGCGCGATCTGTCGGGCGAGATCGACGACATCGCGGGGGCGGTGCTTTCGCGAGAGGGACTGGCGAAGCTGCGCGCCCTCGACCCGAAGAGCCTGCCGAAGACCGACCCGAGCCATCGTCTGGGAGCCCCGGTCGCCGGCACGCGCAACTTCGTCGCCGTTGGGCGGAACTACGCCGAACACGCCGCCGAGACGGGCTCGGACGTGCCGGAGGAGCCGCTTCTCTTCAACAAGGCGGTGTCCTCGATCGCCGGTCCGCGCGACGGCGTGGTGATCCCGAAGGGCTCGTCCAAGGTCGACTGGGAAGTCGAGGTCGCGGTCGTCATCGGCGAGCGCTGCTATCAGGCCTCGAAGGCCGAGGCGATGGACCATGTCGCCGGCTTCTGCCTGTGCAACGACGTGTCGGAGCGCACCTGGCAGAAGGAGCGCGGCGGCCAGTGGCTGAAGGGCAAGAGCGCGCCGGGCTTCGGCCCGCTCGGTCCCTGGCTGGTGACGCGCGACGAGATCGAGGATCCGGCCGCGCTGGAGCTCTGGCTCGACGTGAACGGTCAGCGGATGCAGACCGGCACGACGGCCGACATGATCTTCGACTTTGCGACCATCGTCTCCTACGCGTCGGAGTTCTTCGCGCTGGAGCCCGGCGACATCGTCACGACGGGCACGCCGCATGGCGTCGGCGCCGGCATGAAGCCGCCGGTGTTCCTGAAGGACGGTGACATCGTCACGCTCGGCAACGCCAAGCTCGGCGAGCAGCGGCAGGTCTTCTCCGCGCCGCGCTGAAACGGCACGGCTCAGAAAGAAAGCTCCCCGCAAAAGGGTGCGGCGCACTGGAAGCGGCGCGCCCGGCCCCTATTCCTTCTGCGCGTCGGACGAGCCTTCGAAACGGCACGTCCGACCCCTCGACAGGCAGCAGGAAGGCCCGCCCATGTCCCAGGTCGAAACCGGATCGAAGCCCAAGAAGCGCGAGACGGCAGCCCGAAAGGCATCCGCCGCCGCATCGCTCGACCGACTGCAGATGCTCGCCGCCGACCGCGTCGCCATCGAGGGCGTCCAGCCCGAGATCGACGGCGGTCGGTTCGCCGTGAAACGCTTCGAGGGCGAGCCGCTCACCGTCACCGCCGACATCTTCTCCGACGGCCACGAGATCATTGCCGCAGCGCTTCTGACGCGCGGCGTGGACGAAGCGAACTGGCGCGAGACGCCGTTCGTCTTCATCGCCAACGACCGTTGGGGCGCGACCGTCGCCTTCGACCAGCCGGGCCCCTACCGCTTCACGATCGTTGCCTGGCGCGACACGTTCGCGACCTGGGCGAGCGATACGAAGAAGAAGCGCGACGCCGGCGTCGACATTTCGCTCGAGCTGCGGGAGGGCGCGATCCTCCTCGAAAAGGCGGCCGGGTCCGGGCGCGGCACCAAGGACCAGCAGAAGGCGCTGAAAGCGCTGCGCGACCGGATCGGCAAGCTCGCCGCCAAGGGCGACGGCGAGGCTCTCTACGCCGCCTTCGAGGAGGCGACGACCGTCGCGCTCCTGCGCGACGTCGGCCTGCGCGAGAACCTCTCGTCCTACGGCCGCGAGGTGCCGGTCTGGGTGGATCGCGAGCGCGCGGCCTTCTCCGCCTGGTACGAGCTGATGCCGCGCTCGCAGTCCGGCGACGTCAACCGGCATGGCACGTTCGACGACGTCATCGCGCGCCTGCCCGACATTCGCGAGATGGGCTTCGACGTCCTCTATTTCCCGCCGATCCACCCGATCGGCAAGTCCAATCGCAAGGGCAAGAACAACTCGGTCACGGCGCAGGAGGGGGAGCCGGGGAGCCCCTATGCGATCGGATCGCACGAGGGCGGCCACAAGGACCTCCACCCGGAGCTCGGCTCCTTCGCCGACTTCCAGCGCCTCGTGACGCGCGCTGCCGACCACGGGCTGGAGATCGCCATCGACTTCGCCATCCAGTGCTCGCCCGACCATCCGTGGATCAAGGAGCATCCGGAATGGTTCGACTGGCGGCCGGACGGCTCGATCAAATACGCCGAGAACCCGCCGAAGAAGTACCAGGACATCGTCAATGTCGACTTCTACCGCGAGGGCGCGATCCCCTCGCTGTGGCAGGAACTGCTCGACGTCGTCCTGTTCTGGCTGAACAAGGGCGTGCGCATCTTCCGTGTCGACAATCCGCACACCAAGCCCTTCCCGTTTTGGGAATGGATGATCGCCGAGGTGCGGCTGGTGGACCCCGGCGCGGTGTTCCTGGCGGAGGCCTTCACCCGGCCGAAGCTGATGAAGCGGCTCGCCAAGGTCGGCTACAACCAGTCCTATTCCTACTTCACGTGGCGAAACCAGAAGTGGGAGCTTCGCGAGTACCTGACCGAGCTGACGAAGGAGGAGTGTGCCGAGTTCATGCGGCCGAACTTCTTCGTCAACACGCCGGACATCAACCCGCTCTTCCTCCATACGAGCGGGCGGCCGGGCTTCCGCATCCGGCTTGCGCTGGCCGCGACGCTGGCCGGCAACTACGGCGTCTATTCCGGCTTCGAGCTCTGCGAATACGAGCCGCTGGTCGCCGGCAAGGAGGAGTACAAGGACTCCGAGAAGTACGAGATCCGCGCCTTCGACTGGAAGCGCGAAGGCAATATCCGCGACGACATCGCCTTCTTCAACCGCATCCGGAACTCGGAACCGGCGCTGCGCGACTTCCGAAACCTCGAGTTCCTGAACTTCTGGAACGACAACGTCCTTTACTACGCCAAGCGCACGCCCGACCGGTCGTCCTACATCTTGGTGATGGTGAGCCTCGACCCGCACAATCCGCAGGGCGGGCATTTCGAGGTGCCGCTGTGGGAACTCGGACTGGGCGACGACGCTTCGGTGAAGGTCGAGGATCTCGTCGACGACCGCCAGTTCGTCTGGTCGGGCAAGATCCAGCATTGGTGGTTCCGCCCGGACGAGCGGCCCTACGCCGTGTTCCGGATCTCGGTCTGACGGCCGCCGCGGCGACCGGTTGAGGATGAGCGAAGCGAGAGTGCGAGCATGACCATGTCCCATTCCCGGCCGGACGGCGCCCCGAGCGCCGGGTTCGACGCCGCCTCGGTGCCATCCTCCGCGCTGGTCGAGTTCGCCGGGCGCCAGCGCTGGTACGCGGGGCGCTCCGAACGGGTCTCGAACGCCCGCTTCGAGGCGATCGAGGACTCGATCGGGGCGGCGAAGCTCGGCGAACTCGTCGTCCATGTCGAGGACGGCGAGACGCAGCGCTATTTCCTGCCGCTCGTGCGCGCCGCGGAGGGCGCGGCGGCGACGAGCCTCGATGCGGGGCCGGCCGGCGGGCTTCTGGCGGACGGCGCGCGCGACCCCGCCTTTGCCGCGGCCGTCGTCGCGCTTCTGGCGAAGGGCGAAGGGGAGGGCGGAGCGCTGGTCGTCCATCGCAGCCGCGCCACGGCGGATCGGCTGGCGGCCGTCGCCGACGTGCCGACCTCCGACATCAAGGTCCTGTCGGGCGAGCAGTCCAACACCTCGGTCGGGGTCGGCCAGCTCGGCATCCTGAAATTCTACCGTCGCCTGCGCGACGGCGAGCAGCCCGAGCTCGAGGTCACAGCCTTCCTGACCGACCGGAGCGGCTTCACCAACGCGCCGGCGCTCTTCGCCTGGCTGGAACTGCGGCGGCCTGACGGCAGCCACACCGCCGTCGCGGCCCTCTTCGAGCGCGTCGCCAATCGCGGCGACGCCTGGGGCGTCGTGACCGACGACCTCGTTGCCGACCTGTCGGGCAGCCAAATCACGCACGAGCGCTTCGATGCCGGCGCGACGCTTGGCCGGCGCACCGGCGAGATGCATGCGGCGCTGGCTCGGAAGACGGGCGATGCCGCCTTCGATCCCGAGCCGCTCGACGCGGCCTCGCTTGGCCGAATCATCGCGGAGGCGAGGACCGAGGCGGGCGAGGCGCTGGATGTGCTCGCGCGCGAGGCCGAGCGCAGCCCGGAACTAAAAGGCGAGATCGACCGCCTGCTCGCGGCGCGCGGCGAGATCGACGCGTGGTTCGCCGGTTTTCCGGCGGACGAAGCCGGCGGCTGGCGTACGCGCATCCACGGCGACTACCATCTCGGTCAGGTTCTGGTGTCGGGCGCAGACGCCGTGATCCTCGACTTCGAGGGCGAGCCGGGCCGCCCGCTTGCCGAACGCCGGGCGAAGACCTCGCCGCTACGCGACGTCGCCGGCATGCTGCGCTCCTTCGACTATGCCGCATTCGCCGCCCGCGACCGCCTCGGATCCGATGCTGGCGAGCCCGCCCGCGCGGCGTCCGACGCCTGGCGCGAGCGCACGAGCGCCGAGTTCCTGAAGGCTTGGGAAGCGGCGAGCGGCGTTTCGCTCTCTTCGGCCGCGAACATGAAGCTTCTCGATCTCTTCGTGTTGCAGAAGGCCTTCTACGAACTGCGCTACGAGGCGGCCATGCGGCCGGCGTGGCTGTCCATCC
The DNA here is from genome assembly GCF_047943035.1 of Aureimonas phyllosphaerae. Lineage (NCBI taxonomy): Bacteria > Pseudomonadati > Pseudomonadota > Alphaproteobacteria > Hyphomicrobiales > Aurantimonadaceae > Aureimonas > Aureimonas phyllosphaerae. The sequence continues at coordinate 1,905,295 of NZ_CP181348.1, forward strand.
CCCTTCGGGGCATCGTCTCCCTTCTCGAAAAGCGTCAGGTCCTCCGATGAGCCAGACTGAAACCAACCGTTCGTCGGCCGTCGCCGGCTTCGATCACGCGCTGCATGGGGACGAGGCGCGGGCGCTCGGCGTCGGGCGGCACGAGAACCCGTTCGGGGTGCTTGGTATCCATCGCACCGACGGCGGCGCGGTGATCCGCACGATGCGGCCCGGCGCCGAGCGCGCCGAGGTGATCGATACGGCCGGAAAGGTGCTCGGCACGCTCGAGCGCGGCGAGGTCGACGGCCTGTTCTCCGGTTTCATCGCTGGCGACGTGCCGACCCATCGCTTCCGCTTCACCCATGGCGACGTGACCTGGGAGGAGGAGGACGCCTACCGCTTCGGCACGCTCCTGTCCGACTTCGACGCCTATCTCCTGGCCGAGGGACGGCACTACAAGCTCTACGAGAAGCTCGGCGCCCATCCCCGCGAGATGGACGGCGTGAAGGGCGTCGCGTTTGCGGTGTGGGCGCCCGACGCGCGCCGCATCTCGGTGGTCGGCAACTTCAACGCCTGGGACGGCCGGCGCCACGTCATGCGCAAGCGCCTCGACACCGGCGTCTTCGAGATCTTCATCCCGGGCCTCCAGCGCGGCGAAGTCTACAAGTACGAGATCATCGGCAAGCACGGCGAAATCCTGCCGCTGAAGGCCGATCCGGTGGGCTTCCGCCAGGAACTCGCCCCCTCCACCGCCTCGATCGTCGACGGCCTCGTCGAGCACGAGTGGAAGGACGACGCCTTCCGCTCCAAGTCGCGCGACTGGCAGGACCGCGAGAAGCCGGTTTCGATCTACGAGGTGCATCTCGGCTCGTGGAAGCGGGGCGACGGCGACACGTTCCTCGACTACGACGCGCTGGCGCGCGAACTGACGGCCTATGTGAAGGACATGGGCTTCACCCATGTCGAGTTCATGCCGGTGTCGGAGCACCCGTTCTACGGCTCGTGGGGCTACCAGCCGATCGGCCTCTACGCGCCGACCGCCCGCTTCGGCGATCCGGCCGGCTTCGCGCGTCTCGTCGACGCCCTGCATCAGGCCGATATCGGCGTGCTCCTCGACTGGGTGCCCGGCCATTTTCCGACCGACGTCCACGGGCTCGGCCGCTTCGACGGCACGGCGCTCTACGAGCACGCCGACCCGCGGCGCGGCTTCCACAAGGACTGGAACACGCTGATCTACGACTACGGGCGGACCGAGGTGAAGAACTACCTCGTCGCCAACGGCCTCTACTGGCTCGACCGGTTCCATGTCGACGGATTGCGCGTCGATGCCGTCGCCTCGATGCTCTACCTCGACTACTCGCGCAATCACGGCGAGTGGGAGCCCAACATCTACGGCGGGCGCGAGAACCTCGAGGCCATGGCCTTCCTGAAGGAGACCAACGAGCAGGTCGGCGGCCAGTATCCGAACGCCTCGACCCACGCCGAGGAATCGACCGCCTTCCCCGACGTCTCGCGCCCGACCTATGCCGGCGGCCTCGGCTTTCACTTCAAGTGGAACATGGGCTGGATGCACGACACCCTGCATTTCATGCAGGAGGACCCGATCAACCGCAAATACCACATGCACCACATGACCTTCGGCATGGTGTATGCGTATTCCGAGAACTTCGTCCTGCCGCTGTCCCACGACGAGGTGGTCTACGGAAAGGGCTCGATCCTCGGCAAGATGCCGGGCGACTGGTGGCAGAAGTTCGCCAACCTGCGGGCCTATTACGGGTTCATGTGGACCCATCCCGGCAAGAAGCTGCTCTTCATGGGCGGCGAGTTCGGGCAGTCGGCGGAGTGGAACCACGACCAGTCGCTCGACTGGCACCTCCTCCAGTATCGCGAGCACGAGGGCGTGCAGCGCCTGATCCGCGACCTCAACGCGCTGTATCGCGGCGTCCCGGCGCTCTACGAGAACGACTGCGAGCCGGCCGGCTTCGAATGGGTCGACACGTCCGACGTCGACCAGTCGATCCTCTCGTTCCTGCGCAAGGACAAGCACGGCGGCGCGGCGCTGGTTGTCTGCAACTTCACGCCCAACGTCCACCACGGCTATCGCGTGGGCGTGCCGCATGGCGGTTTCTGGGCGGAGGCGATGAACACGGACGCCGAGATCTACGGCGGCTCGAACGTCGGCAATTTCGGCGGGCGGGAGGCGGAGGAGGTCCACGCCAACGGCCGGCCGTTCTCGCTATCGCTGAGCCTGCCGCCGCTGTCGACGATCGTCCTCGTGCCGCGCTGAGGCGTCAGGCCGCCAGCGCCTCCGGCTCGACCCGGTTCCGGCCGAGCCGCTTGGCGCGATAGAGGGCGCGGTCGGCGGCCGCCATGGTCTCGTCGAGACCGCGTCCCATCGTGGAGGCGACGCCGACGCTGACTGTCACGGGGATGGCGCGCGCGCCGGCCTCGGACGCGTCGCGGAAGCGGCGACGGAGGCGGTCGGCCATCTCGGCTCCCTCCCGCATGTCGCAGGCCGGCACGAAGGCGACGAACTCCTCGCCGCCGAGCCGCCCGATCACCGCGCTCGACTTCATCTCGCTTTCCGCCACCCGGGCGAAGAGCTTCAGCACGTCGTCGCCGGCCTGATGGCCGAACGTGTCGTTGACCTGCTTGAAATGGTCGAGATCGAAGACGAGGAGGATGCCGGCCGGTAGATCGGGTCCGATCCGCTCGCTCGCCTGCTGGGTGAAGCTGCGGCGGTTGGCGAGCCCCGTCAGAAAGTCGGTCTGGGCCGCCACTACGAGACGGTTCTCGCCCTCCTCGCGCACCATGGCCAGAAGCGCCATGGGCGCCGCGACGGCGTAGAGGACGCCTTCGCCCATGGTCAGGATCGACAGGACCTTGATGATCCCGGCGTCCGCCACCGTGTCGAGCAGCGGCATGGCGATGACGCGGATCATGTAGACCGCGCCGTGGATGGCGAAGACGGCGACGGCGAGGGGGCGCGAGCGCATGGCGCCGAGCGTCGGCGACAGGAGCGCGGCGACGCCCGCGAACTGGATGCAGGCGATCACCAGCGCTGCCATTGCATGCCAGATCGGTAGCGGAAGGTTCGGCCCCACCCAGAGCCAGAGGGCGGCACCGCCCACAAAGGCGGCGAGCGGCGGGGCAACGTCGCGGCCGCCGATGCGGGTGATGCCGGCGACCATCAGGCCGTAGCCCGTGAAGATCAGGATGTTCGACAGGCCAGAGCCGATGACGGTCGGCAGTTCCTCCCGCCAGGACACGAGCATCGATCCGGCGAGGAGAAACAGATAGGCGAGCGACCAGAGCCGCAGGACCCGCTGGTGGCGCGGATTGAAGAGGCTTTCGCCGAAGGCCATGGCGCTGGCGACGCCGAGAACGGCCGCGCAGAGGACGTAGATGGTGAACAGGTCGATCTGCATGGGCCCCGCGCCTTTCCGATCGGCGGGACTGTGTGCCTCGATCCGCGAAGGAAGTCTTATGGACGGTGGCCGGGCAGCGTGTCGGATGGCGGTGTCGTTAAGACGCTGTTACCTCGGGCTCGACCGGCACCATGTCGACGGCGTGGTGGTGCTTCTGCGGGCCCGCCGTGATCAGGACGCCGTCGATCGGCGCGACGTCGGCATAGTCGCGGCCGAGCGCGACGAGGACGTGGTCCTCGCCGGCGAGGCAGCCGTTCGTCGGATCGAGGCCGATCCAGCCGGCATCCGGGCCCGCCCAGGCCTCGACCCAGGCATGCATCGCGTCGGCGCCCGCGAGACGTGGCCGGCCGGGCGGCGGCTCGGTGCGCAGGAAGCCGCTGGCATAGGCGGCGGGAACGCCGCAGCCGCGAAGGCCCGCGATCATCATGTGCGAGAAGTCCTGACAGACGCCGCGGCGCATCGCGAACGTCTCCTCGACGCGCGTCGCCACCGACGACACGCCGGCCTGGAAGCGGAACTCGGACCGGATGCGCCGGGCGAGCATGAGGAGCCCGAGGCCGATCGCAGGTGCCGCCTCCAGGGTCTCCGCCGCATAGGCGGCGACCATGGCCGATGGCGAGACGAGGCGGCCGGCCCCGCCGAAATGGATCGGGCTGTCGCCCTCGCTCTCGACGGAGGACGCGCTCCATTCGCGGACCTGCCGCAGCGTCGGCGTGCCTTCGAGCCGCGGTGCCGGACGCTCGACGCGAACGCGTGTCTCGAGTTCGACCCGCAGCGCGTCGTGCGGGCGCGCGATCAGGCCGTGGGCGGTGCGGTTGCCGAAGAAATCCGTCTCGCGCTGCAACTCGCTCGGGGTCGGCTCGAACCGCAGCCGGCTCGCGAGGACGCGCTGTCCGCGATCCTCGCGCGGCTCGACGCGCAGGATGTGACGGGCGTCCGCCACGAAGCCGGGATAGTGGTAGGCGATCAGGAGGCGGATGTCGTAGATCACGGGCACGCCTATTCGCTGCCGAAGCGTTCGATCGACCCTTGCGGGGCGACGGCGAAGTAGCGCTCGGAGAGAAGGTCCGAAATGTCCCGAAGATCGCGTGCCACGCGGGTGAGGAAGGCAGGCGTGATCTCGGCAGGCACGGCGGTCTCGAGACGCACGTGGAGGCGCGCGATGCGCCGCGCCGCCAGATCGAGGCTCTCGCCGGCATGGGTACCCGGCAGGTCCGCCATGGCGCGGCGCGCCGCGGCGACCTGATAGGCGACGGAGCGCGGGTTGAGGGGGTCGAGCAGGCAGAGATCGAGGACGGTCTCGGCATGGAGCTCGACCGAGAAGCGACGTCGGTAGGTGAGGCGGCTGTCGGTGAATTCGAGCAGCGCCTCGAAGACGCCTTCGCCGCCGGCGGCGAGGAAGTCGGCCGTCGCCGTCGCCGTCGCCTCGCCGCGCTCGATGCGGCGGCCGCACTGGAGGAAGCGCCAGCCGGAGAACTGGTACATGTTCTCTTCGACGAGACCGGAGAAGCCGGCGAGCCGCGTCAGAAGGCGGCCGGCCAGCGCCGGATGGTCGGCCGGGTCCTTGCGGCGGCGGGCCTCGTCGAGGAGTTCCACCACCTCGGCCAGGACGCGCCAGGCGTCGGGCGAGAAGCGGTCGCGGATGCGCGATGCGATGTCGAAGGCCGAGCGCGCGGCGCGATGAAGCCCGGCAAGCGGGTCGTCGTCGCGAACGCCGGACCGCTTGAGAAGCGCACGGCGCGCGGCGTCGACGGCGGTCTCGCGCTCTTCGCCGCGACGCTCCAGCGCCGCGCGCCAGAGACGGACCGCGACCTCGATGCGCTCGGCGCTGCGGCCGAGCCAGAACAGGTTGTCGGCCGCGCGCGCCGGAAGCGATCCCGGCAGGCGGCGGCGGAATTCGCGGCCGGAGCTCAGAAGGGTGATCGGCGCGTCCGGTTCGTCGCCGGGGATCCAGACATCCATCGAGCGCCCGCCCGCACCGATCGCGGGCGTCGCCTCGCCGCGGTGCGCCGCTCGCGCGAAGCCGCCGGGCATGACGTCCCAGCCCTCGCCCGAGCGCGCGAGGAAGACGCGCAGCGTGACGGGCTGGCCATCCATCGCGCCGTCCGCTTCGACGGGGACGCAGGAGAGGGGCGGGGACCTGCGGGCGACGAGGTGATCGGCATCCCCGCTGGCGGGAAGCCGGGCGACGGCCGGCTCGAGCATCTGTCCGGGAAAGGCGGAGCCGAGCGTCCAGCCGGGCTCGACGGCCGCGCGCGCGCGCGAAGCGGCGTCGCCGCACCAGAGCGTTTCGACCGAGCGAAGCGCCAGCGGCTCGCCGACGAGCCGCGTCGCCAAGGCGTCCTCGAAGGCGGCGAAGGCCGGCGTCTCCAGGATACCGGAGCCGAGCGCGTTGACGAGTTCGAGATGCCCGGCGCGCACGGCGCGAAGAAGGCCGGGCGTGCCGATGCGGGACTGCGAGAACAGCTCCAGCGGATCGGCATAATCGGCGTCGAGGCGGCGCCAGAGAACGCCGACCGGGCGCAGGCCATCGACAGTTCGCAGCTTGGCCCGGTCGCCCTGCACCACCAGATCGCCACCTTCGAGAAGGTGGAAACCGAGATAGCGGGCGAGATAGGCGTGTTCGAAATAGGTCTCGTTGAAGGGGCCGGGCGTCAGCAGCCCGACGCGGGCGCCGTCCTGGTCGTTCAGTCCCTCCAGCGTCTCGCGGAACCGCGCGAAGAAGCCGGCGAGGCGGCGCACGTGGAGCTGCCGCGCGAGATCGGGCAGGGCGCGCGAGGTCGCGACGCGGTTTTCCAGGGCGAAGCCTGCGCCCGAGGGGGCCTGCGCCCGGTCGCCGAGAACGCGCCACACGCCATCCGGCCCGCGCGCGAGATCGACCGCGATGAAGCGGATCAGCGGGTTCCCACGAAGGGCCTGTCGCGCCAGCGGGCGCAGGAACTCCGGATTGCGGCCGAGGAGACGGCCGGGAAGGATGCCTTCGCGCACCAGGGCCCGCTCGCCGTAGAGGTCGGCGAGGAGACGCTCCAGATAGGTCGCGCGCTGGCGCAGGGCCGCTTCGAGGCCGCGCCACTCCGTCGGGTCGATCACGAAGGGCGGAAAGGCGAGCGGCCATTGCCGCGCGCCGCCGTCCTCGCCCGCCCGGTAGTAGACGCCGGCTTCGCGCAGGTACTGCTCGGCGGCGCCGAACCGGGCCTCGCGCTCGGGCCGAGACAGGGCGGCGAGCGCGTCGACGATTGGCCGGTAGACCGGCCGCACGCTGCCATCGGGCGCCAGCATCTCGTCGTAGGCCCCGGCGACGGGGCGCCTCGGGGGCTCGACGGCCGCACCGAGCCGCCCCTGCGACTGCGACTGGCGCTGGGTTCCCTCAGTGCGCAAGCGAGGCGGGCCGCCGGAGGTCGAGCGTCGTCGGGAAGCTCGGATCGGGCATCTCGGACGCCGGCCGGAACGAACCCGGCGTATGGCCGATGTCCTCGAAGCGCGCGAGGCGCCGCGCCTCGGCCTCGTAGGCGTTGACCGGGAACGTGTCGTAGTTGCGCCCGCCGGGATGGGCGACGTGATAGACGCATCCCCCGAGCGAGCGTCCCGACCAGCGGTCGAAGATGTCGAAGGTCAGCGGTGCGTGGACCGGGATCGTTGGGTGGAGACCGGAGGCCGGCTGCCACGCCTTGAACCGCACGCCGCCCACCGCCGTCCCCGACTCGATGCCTGGGCTGAGCGGCACGGGACGCTGGTTGCAGGTGACGACATGGCGCGAGGGATCGAAGCCGGACAGCTTCACCTGAAGCCGCTCGACCGAGGAATCGACGAAGCGAACCGTGCCGCCGATCGCCCCCGTCTCGCCCATGACATGCCACGGCTCCAGCGCCTGGCGCAGTTCCAGCGACAGGCCACCCTCGCGGGTCACCTTGCCGCAGAACGGGAAGCGGAACTCCCATTGCGCCTCGAACCATTCGGACCGGACGGGATAGCCGGCAGCGGCAAGTTCATCGAGCACGGACAGGAAGTCGGCCCAGACGAATTCCGGCAGCATGAACCGATCGTGGAGCTGCGTTCCCCAGCGCGCGAAGCGGCCCGCCAGCGGCCGGCGCCAGAAGGCGGCGACCATCGCGCGGATCAGAAGCTGCTGGGCAAGGCTCATGCGCGCGTCCGGCGGCATCTCGAAGCCGCGGAACTCGACGAGCCCGAGCCGTCCGGTCGGCCCGTCCGGCGAGTAGAGCTTGTCGATGCAGATTTCGGATCGGTGGGTGTTGCCCGTCACGTCCACGAGGAGATTGCGGAACAGGCGGTCCACCAGCCAGGGCGGCGGCGCCGCGCCCTCGCCGGGGCCGGGAACCCGCGCCATGGCGATCTCGAGCTCGTAGAGCTGGTCGTGCCGCGCCTCGTCGATGCGCGGCGCCTGGCTGGTCGGGCCGATGAAGAGCCCGGAGAAGAGATAGGAGAGCGACGGGTGGCGCTGCCATTGCAGCACCAGCGACTTCAGAAGGTCGGGCCGGCGCAGGAACGGGGAATCGGCCGGCGTCGCGCCGCCGACCACGACGTGGTTGCCGCCGCCTGTGCCGGCATGGCGGCCGTCCACCATGAACTTGTCGGTGCCGAGCCTCGACTGGCGCGCCGCGTCGTAGACGGCGGTGGTGATCTCGACCGCCTCGCCCCACGATCGGGCAGGGTGGACGTTGACCTCGATGACGCCGGGATCGGGCGCGACGCGCACGACGTCGAGCCGCGGGTCGAACGGGGGCGCGTAGCCCTCGATGCGCACTGGTTGCCCAAGCGCGCGGGCCGCGTCCTCGATCGCGGCGAGAAGGTCGAGATAGGCCTCCACCGTTTCGAGCGGCGGCATGAAGACGTGGAGGATGCCATCGCGCGGCTCGATGCCGAGCGCGGTGCGCACGGCGCCCACGATCTCGTCGTCGGCCGACGCTTCCGGAGGCGTCCAGGTCGGCGGGTCCTGCTTGTCGATGCGCGCCAGAGCCTTCCCAAGCGCTTCGGGCTCGGGCAGCGGCGCGAAGGACTGCTGCGGGTCTGCCGGGTGGGTGTAGGGGTAGCGCGCCGGCGGCAGGTGGGCGAGCGAGGAGAGTGGCAGGCGATAGCCCATCGCGCTGTCGCCCGGCACTAGGAACACATGGCCGCGCCGCGTCGCCCAGCGCTCCGACATCCAGCGCCGGGGCAGGGCCTGCCACGCCTGCACGGGCAGCACCACGCCGACCGGCCGGCCGAGCCCCCGGTCGAACACCTTGGCGAGGCGCGAGCGCTCCTCGGCGTCCTCGAGGCGCGAGTCGCCGGGCGTCACGTTTTCGGGCAGCTTCGCCTCGCGGGCGATCCAGTAGGACGGGTCCTCGAAGGTTTTGAGCGCGTTCGCGGGATCGATGGCGAGCCGCTCGGCAACGCTGCGGATCAAGGTCTCGGCAGCCTCGACGGTGGCGCCGGCGGGCGGCGCGCCGTCGGCGGCGAGCAGCGCCGGGTCGCGCCAGATCGGCTTGCCGTCGCGCCGCCAGTAGATCGAATAGGTCCAGCGCGGCAGGGTTTCGCCGGGATACCACTTGCCCTGACCGTGGTGCAGGAAGCCGTTCGGCGCAAAGCGCGCCTGAAGGCGGCGGAGCAGCCCGTCGGCTAGCCCCGCCTTGGCCGGGCCGGTGGCGTCGGCGTTCCACTCCGCGCCCTCGAAGTCGTCGATCGACACGAAGGTCGGCTCGCCGCCCATCGTCAGTCGCACGTCCATCGCCCGCAGGTCCTCGTCGACCCGATGCCCTAGCGCGTCGAGCGCCTCCCAGCTCTCGTCGGAGAAGGGCTTGGAGACGCGCGGCGCCTCCGACACGCGTGTCACGCTCATGTCGAAGTCGAACTCGACGTCGGCCGGGTCGACGCCGCCGACGATCGGGGCGGCGGAGCGATAGTGCGGGGTCGCAGCAAGCGGCACGTGGCTCTCGCCGGTCATCAGGCCCGAGGTTGGATCGAAGCCGATCCAGCCGGCGCCCGGCACGTAGACCTCGACCCAGGCATGGAGGTCGCAGAAGTCGTGGCTCGTACCGGCCGGGCCGTCCAGCGCCACGAGGTCGGGCTTCAGCTGGATCAGGTAGCCGGAGACGAAGCGGGCCGCGAGGCCGAGGTGTCGGCACGCCTGGACGAGGAGCCAGGACGAGTCGCGGCAGGAGCCCGACGCCTTCTCCAGCGTCTCCTCCGGCGTCTGCACGCCCGGCTCCATACGGATCGTGTAGTCGACCGCCGCCTCAACCCGGCGGTTGAGGGCGACCAGGAAGTCGATCGTGCGCACGGGCGTCCGGTCGACGGAATGCAGGAAGGTCTGGAGCCGGGGGCCCGCCGCCTCGGTCTGGAGGTAGGGCTTCAGGTCGGTCGAAAGGTCGTCGCCATAGGCGAAGGGGTAGGTCTCGGCCCATTCCTCGACGAAGAAGTCGAACGGGTTGTAGACCGTCATGTCGGCGAGGAGATCGATTTCGATGCGCAGCTCGCGCGCCTTTTCGGGAAAGACGACGCGCGCCAGCCAGTTGCCGAACGGGTCCTGCTGCCAGTTGATGAAGTGCTCGGCCGGCTCGATCTTAAGCGAGTAGGCCGGCGTTCTCGTGCGCGAGTGCGGGGCCGGGCGCAGCCGGATCGTCTGGGGTCCCAGCGTGACCGGCCGGTCGTAGCGGTAATGGGTCAGGTGACGGAGCGCTGCGAGGATCGGCATCGGTTCCCGGACTCGACGAATGGATTCGACCACCCGCAGTCTATGCACAAGGTGCGCCGTCTGGAACTGCTGCAATGCGGCATGGCGCGATTTCCTCGATCGATCCGTCACTTCCGGTCACGGGAACCGTTTGGGCACGCCCGTGTTACCGCGCCACACCCGCCGACCGGCCGGCGGGGGCGCGAGGGATCCCCGATGAAGCTGTTCTCATGCCCGTCCTGTGATCAGGTCGTCTTCTTCAACAACGTTCGCTGCGAACGCTGCGGCCATGCCCTGGGCTACGAGCCGCGCACCAACCGCGTCCTGGCGCTGGAGCCCGCCGGAACCAACTTCGTGTCGGTCGGCCGCGGCAGCGACGGATCGCATTGGCGCTACTGCGACAACTACCAGTACGGCGTCTGCAACTGGCTGGTACCGGCCGACAGCTCCGAGCTTTACTGCCTCGCAGACCGGCACAACCTCATGGTGCCGGACCTGTCCAACCCCGACAACCAAGTGCTCTGGGCGAAGATGGAAGCGGCCAAGCACCGCCTGTTCTACACGCTCCTGCGCCTGCGCCTGCCGCTCTACACGCAGGCCGAACATCCGGAAGGGCTCGGGTTCAAGTTCCTGGCCGACGATCCGGCGAGCGGCGAGAAGGTGATGACGGGGCATGCCGACGGCGTGATCACCGTGGCGCTCGCCGAGGCCGACGACGCCGAGCGCGAGAAGCGCCGCACCGCGATGGGCGAGCCCTACCGCACGCTGCTCGGCCATTTCCGACACGAGGTCGGCCACTGGTACTGGGACATCCTGGTCCGCGACGGCGGTGCGCTCGACGAATGCCGGGCGATCTTCGGCGACGACCGCCAGGACTACGGCGAGGCACTGAAGACGCACTATGCCAACGGGCCGAAGCCGAACTGGCAGGAGGAGTATGTCTCGTCCTACGCCGCGGTGCACCCTTGGGAGGACTTCGCCGAGACCTGGGCGCACTATCTCCATATCGTGGATTCGCTGGAGGTCGCCGGTTCCTGGGGCATGACGATCCATCCGCGGCTCGACCGCGACGGCATCCTCACGACCGACCTCGACTTCAAGGTCTACGACGAGGCGACCACGATCGAGCAGATCAACGACGGCTGGCTCGCCGTCAGCCAGGCGCTGAACTCGATGAACCGTGCGATGGGCCTACAGGATCTCTACCCGTTCGTGCTGTCGCCCACGGTGATCGGCAAGCTCGGCTTCATCCACGACCTCGTGCACGGCCGCATCGGCCATGCTGCCCGGCCGGCCGAGCGCGCGGCGCCTGTCGAGCCCGTGCCCGCGGCGGGCGCCACGGCCTCGGCCGAACAGCCCGTCGCCGCCTGACGAGAGCCGCCACGACGCGGGGGTGCGATCCACTTATCCCGCTATGCAATAAAGCGTCGCCCGGCCCCTGCCGGACGGCGCCCACGCTCCACTTACCCACACGCTGGCCGGGCACCGAGGGGGATCCGGCGCGGCGTTCAGCGCGGGCGCCCGGCGTGCCCGCTCCCCCATCGACATGAGGCACAGCGGGCATGAGCGGCGGCGACACCTTCTCCTTCGACACAAGCTGGGGAGCACGCTACGCTCCCGAGGGCAGCCGGTTCCGTCTGTGGGCGCCGAGCGCCAAGAGCGTCGAACTGGCCGTGGCGGAAGTCGATTCCACCGAGCCCGACCATTTCCAGCCGCTGACGAAGTCGGACGACGGCTGGTGGGAAACGGTCGCGACCTCGATCGGGCCCGGCATGTCCTACGGCTACCGTCTGGACGGCGAGACGCTGGTCGCCGACCCCGCGGCGCGCGCCCAGTCCGGCGACGTGCACTGGCTGTCGCGTCTCGTCGACCCGCGCGCCCACCAGTGGCGCACCGCCGACTGGAAGGGGCGGCCGTGGCACGAATGCGTCTTCTACGAGCTTCATGTCGGCACCTTCACAGAGGAAGGTACGTTCGACGCTATCATCCCGAAGCTCGATTACCTGCGCGACGTCGGCATCACCGCGATCGAGCTCCTGCCCGTCGCCCAGTTCGGCGGCCAGCGCGGCTGGGGCTACGACGGCGTGCTCCTCTACTGCCCGCATCAGGTCTATGGCGGGCCGGAGGGGCTGAAGCGCCTCGTGGACGCCGCGCACGAGCGCGGCCTCATGGTCTTCCTCGACGTCGTCTACAACCACTTCGGGCCCGACGGAAACTACATCCCCACCTACATTCCGGAATTCTTCCATCAGGAGATCTCGACGCCCTGGGGCGCGGCAATCGCCTATGACGAGAAGCCGGTGCGCGACTTCATGATCGAGAACGCGCTCTACTGGATAACCGAGTACCGGATCGACGGCCTGCGGCTCGATGCGATCGACTCGATCAAGGACACGACCGACACCCCGCTCGTGAAGGAGCTCGCCGCGCGGGTGCGCGAGGTGATGTCGGACCGCCATGTCCACATCACCACCGAGGACGATCGCAACATCACCTGGCATATCGAGCGCGGCGAGGATGGCTCGATTCCGCTGGTATCGGGCGAATGGAACGACGACTTCCACCACACGGCCCATGTTCTCGCGACGGCCGAGCAGGAGTCCTACTACTCCGACTACACGCGCGAGACCGCCGCGCAGATGGCGCGTTCGCTCGCCACCGGCTTCGTGTTCCAGGGCGACATGTCGAAGCACCGCGACCGGGAGGTCGGCAACCCGTCGGCGCACCTGCCGCCGACGGCCTTCGTCAACTTCATCCAGAACCACGACCAGATCGGCAACCGGGCTTTCGGCGACCGCCTGCGCTCCCTCTCGTCGGCGCGCATCTACGACTGCGTGCAGGCGATCCTTCTCCTGTCGCCGCAGATCCCGCTGATGTTCCAGGGCGACGAGTTCGGCGACTGCAACTCCTTCTGCTTCTTCACCGATTTCGACGGCGAGTTGGCGAGCGCGGTCTCGCTGGGCCGCCGCAAGGAGTTCCGCAAGTTCGCCGCCTTCGAGGACGAGGAGGCGGCCGAGGTTTTCCCGGACCCGAACTCGGAGCGCACCTTCGAGATCTCGCGGATCGACTGGGATCTCGTCACCCGGCCGATCCAGCGCCGTCGCCTGCAGGTCACGACGAAGCTTCTGAAGCAGCGTCAGGACGTTCTGATGCCGCTGCTCGACGGCGCGCGCGGCGGCTGCGGCAAGTCGTTGGTGGACGGTCTCGGCTTCGTGGTATCCTGGGAACTGCAGCCCGGTCGCGTCTATCACCTCTTCGCCAATCTATCGGACGAGGCGTGGACCATCCCGGAAGCCCTCGACACGGCCAGATTGTCGGGCGCCGAGATCGTCTACGCCAACCACAAGCAGTCGCACGAGGAGCTCAGCGCCGGCCGCGTGCCGGCCATGACCGTCGTCTTCGCGCTCGCCGACGGGCAACTCTTCGGCGGGGTGCAGTGATGGCTGGTGTTCCGCTCGACGATCTCGCCGATAGCCACGGCATCCAGATCCGCTACAAGTCCGAGCTCGGCGAGGCCAAGGCGATCCCGGACGAGGCGAAGTCGGCGCTCCTGAAGGCGCTGAAGGTCGATCCCGCGTCTGGCGAGGCGGGGGCGTTCGGCGAGGCCGAGCACCGCCCGTCGCTCGCCTGTGCGCTGCCCGATGCCGCGCGCGCCAAGCGCTGGGGCGTGACGTGCCAGCTCTACGCGCTCCGTTCGGCCCGCAGCCTCGGGATCGGCGACTTCCAGGATCTCGGCCATCTCGCCGAGATCGCGGGTGCCGAGGGCGCGAGCTTCGTCGGCGTCAATCCGCTGCACGCTCTGTTCCTGTCGGACGCCGGACGCTACAGCCCCTACTCGCCCTCGACCCGGCGCTTCATCAATCCGTTCTATCTCGCGGTCGACGATCTCGCCGGCGGGGCGGAGGCGATCGCGAAGGCGCGCGAGAGCGACGCAGCCGCATTCGAGGCGCTCGGCGGCGATCTCGTCGACTATCCCGCCATGGGCCTTCTGAAGCACCGCCTCCTGCGTGCCGCCTTCGAGACGGCGCGCGGCGGGCTCGACGCGGACGAAAGCTTCCGCGCCTTTCAGGAGAAGGGCGGTCCGGCGCTCCGCGACTTCGCGCTGTTCGAGGCGATCTCCGCTCACATGCGGGGCGAGGGAGGCAGTGCCGGCTGGCACAACTGGCCGGAGGCCTTCCACAAGCGCTCGAGCGATGCCGTGAAGGCGTTCGAGGCGAGCCAGGCGGAGGACGTCCTCTTTCACGAGTGGCTGCAGTTCGAATGCGACCGGCAGCTCGGCGAGGCGCAGCGCCGCGCCAAGGCCGCCGGGATGGCGATCGGCCTTTATCTCGATTTCGCGGTCGGCGTGTCGCCGGATGGCGCCGAGACCTGGGCCGATCCCGAACTGACCGTGCGCGAGGCGCGCGTCGGCTCGCCGCCCGACATGTTCAACTCCGACGGACAGGACTGGGGGCTCGCGCCCCTGTCGCCGCGCGCCTTGGCCGAGCGCCACTATGCGCCGCTCGCCTCGGCCTACGCGGCGCTCATGGAGCATGCCGGGGCGATCCGCATCGACCACGCGATGGGCCTTGCGCGGCTCTGGTGGATCCCCGAGACCAGCCGCTCCAGCGGTGGCGGCTACGTGCGCTATCCGCTTGGCGAGATGGTGGACGCGCTTGCGCGCGTCTCGCAAGACAACCGGTGCCTCGTGATCGGCGAAGACCTCGGCACCGTGCCGGAAGGCTTCCGCGACGTGATGCACGACGCCAACATCCTCGCCTACAAGGTGCTCTACTTCGAGCGCTGGGACGACGGGCTGTTCAAGGCGACCGGCGAATATCCCGAGCGCTCGCTGGCCTGCGTCTCGACCCATGATCTCGCGACCCTCGCGGGCTGGTGGCGCGGCGCCGATATCAAGCTGCGCTCCGAGACCGGACGCCAGGACGAGGCGGCGACGGCGCGAGACCTCAAAGGCCGGGCGCGCGAGCGCATGACGCTGCTCGCGGCGCTCCAGCACGAGAACCTGCTGCCGCCCGAATGGCATGCGGCGGCGCGCGGCGAGGGGGACCTGCCGGCCGAGCTTGGACAGGATCTTGCGCTCGCCGTCCACCGTTTCGGCGCCCGCACCGGCTCGATGCTCTTTGCGGTTCAGGTCGAGGACATGGTTCTGGCCGAGCGCCAGCCCAACCTGCCCGGCACGATGGACGAATATCCCAACTGGCGCATCCGGTCCGACGTGGCCCTCGAGGACCTCGCCTCGGATGAACGCTTCCAGGCAATGGCGCGCGCGATGCGTCAGGAAAGACCGGAGACCGCATGAGCCGACCCCTTGTCGCCACCTACCGCCTTCAGTTCCGCGAGGGCACCGGCTTCGGGGAGGCCCGGGACCTGATCCCCTATCTCCAGACGCTCGGCGTCAGCCACCTCTACGCCTCGCCGATCTTCGCGGCTTCGCCCGGCTCGACGCACGGCTACGACGTCGTCGACTACAATCACTTCGAGGAAGACCTCGGGGGCGACAAGGGCTTCAACACGCTGTCGGACGCGCTGAGCGCCGCCGATCTCGGGCTGATCCTCGACTTCGTACCCAACCACATGGGCGTCTCGCCGGCCAACGCCTGGTGGGAAGACGTCCTGCGCTGGGGGCAGGACAGCCACTTCGCGCAGACCTTCGACATCTCGTGGGAGGCCGAGAAGATTCTCGTCCCGACCCTCGGCAAGCCCTATGGCGAGGCGCTGAAGGACGGCGACCTGTCGGTGGTCTACAACGAGGATCGCCGCGAGCTGCGTTTTTCGGCCGGCGGCTACGAGCTGCCACTCGATCCGCGCACGCTCAGCCACGTCTTCGCCTTCGTCGATCATCCCGAGCGCGACCGCATGGTGCGTCGCTTCTCGGCCGCCGTGCCCGCCGACGGCGAGGAACTGAACGAGCGTTTCGCCGAGCATGTGGCCGACCCCGCCTTTCTGGCGGCGCTGAAGGCCGGCGTCGCGGCGATCAACGCCGACAAGGACGCGCTCCACGCGCTGCACGAGGCGCAGGCCTGGCGCCTCGCATGGTGGCGGCTGGCGCGCGAGAAGCTGTCCTATCGCCGCTTCTTCGAGATCGCCGACCTGATCGGCGTCCGCCAGGAAATGCGCCGCGTCTTCCGCGAGTCGCACCGCACGATCCTGCGGCTGGCCCGCGAGCGTCGGCTCGACGGCATCCGCATCGACCATGTCGACGGCGTTGCCGACCCGAAGAACTATCTGGCCGATCTTCACCGCGCCTTCGAGACGATCGGGCGCGACGTGAAGATCCATGTCGAGAAGATCCTGACGGGTCCCGAGCGCCTGCGGCGCGACTGGAACATCGCTGGCACCACCGGCTACGAGTTCATCACGGCGCTCTCCGGCCTCTATGTCGATGCCTCCAGGGAGGAGGCGATGACCAAGGCCTATGCCGACTTCATCGGCACGGAGGAGGACCTCCGCCAGATGATCGTCGAGCAGAAGCGCCTGATCTTCAGCCACAATCTCGCGGGCGAACTCGCCTTCCTCACCGATACGGCGCTATCGGTCGCCGCGCGCGACCTCGACACGCGCGACTTCGGGCGCGACGCGATGATGCGCTCGATCGTCGAGGTCGCGGCCGCGCTACCGGTCTATCGCACCTATGCAAGCGTCGACGGGGTGCCGGAGCCCGACATCCAGGTGATCGACGACGCCGTGGCGCTTGCCCAATCCCGGCGCGAGGTCGAGGCCAACCGGCCGGTCGCCTTCGTCGGTCGGCTCCTGAAGCTCGATTTCGAGGACGGGCAGGACGTGACGGGCGCGCTCACCTTCGCCCGCCGCTTCCAGCAGACCACCGGCGCGGTCATGGCGAAGGCCGTCGAGGACACGACCTTCTACCGCTACAACCGCCTGATCGCCCTCAACGAGGTGGGCGGCGAGCCGGATCACTACGGCGCCGACGTGCCGGCCTTCCACCGCGAGATGGCGATCCGGCTGGAGGACCAGCCCGAAGGTCTGATTGCCTCCTCGACGCACGATACCAAGCGCGGCGAGGACGCCCGCGCACGCCAGTACACGATCAGCGAGGCGCCGGAGCGCTGGGCCGAGATCGCGGCGAAGGCGGCCGAGACGCTGGCGCCTTGGCGCAAGGACATCGGCGAGACCGGGGTCTCCCCCGACCCGGCGACCGAATGGGGCTTTTATCAGGCCCTCGTCGGCGTCATTCCCGCCGATTTCGACCCGGCCGACGGGGCGATGCGCAAGGAACTGTCGGACCGTCTCGCCGCCTTCGCCGAGAAGGCGGCGCGCGAGGCCAAGCGCTTCACGACCTGGACCGCGCCGGACGAGGCCTATGAGGGGGCGCTGAAAGGCTTTGTCGAAGCCGCCCTGTCGAAGAGCGGCAGCGGCGACTTCCTGGAGGCGTTCTGGCGCGACGTCCAGCCGTTCGTGGTGGCCGGTGCCCTGACCTCGCTGTCGCAGACGCTGGTGAAGCTGACCGCGCCCGGCGTGCCGGACATCTATCAGGGCACCGAGTTCTACGACCTCAGCCTGGTCGACCCCGACAACCGTCGCAAGATCGACTTCAAGGCCCGCGAGGCCGCGATGACCGACGGGCACGGCGTCGCCGAGGCGCTGCTGCACTGGCGGGACGGCCGGGTCAAGGCGAAGCTGACGGCTGCCGCCCTCAAGGCGCGCATCAAGGCGCCGGAGCTTTTCACGACGGGCAAGTACATGCCGCTCGAGGTGACGGGCGAGAAGCGGGACCACGTCCTCGCCTTCGCGCGCAGCGACCGGGAAGGGCGGTTCGCCGTCACGGTGGTGCCGCGCCTGGCGCTCGGCCTCCTCGGCGACCGGGCGGAGATGCCGATGCCCGATCCCGCTGCGTGGGGCGATACCGCTGTGCGGCTGCCGTCGCAGCTGTCGGGCGCTAGGTTCGAGGACATTCTCAACCTCAAGCCGGTGTCAGGCGCGGCGTCGCTGCCGCTCTCGCGCCTCTTGGCCGATCTGCCGGTCGCGCTATTGATAGCCGACTGAGAAAGCCCGGCGGCGACCGCTGCCGCGCCGGCCCTCGCATCCGCCTGATCTGGAAGGAACGCCCATGCCGATCCGCACCGTCGTCTGGAACGAGTTCCTCCACGAGAACGAGAACGAGGCCGTGCGGTCGATTTATCCGCACGGCATCCATCGCACCATCGCCGACGCGCTGTCGCGCGACGGCGGGATCGACGCGACGACCGCCACGCTCGAGGAGCCCGAGCACGGCCTGCCGCAGTCGCGGCTCGACGAGACCGACGTCCTCATCTGGTGGGGACACAAGGCGCATGGCCGAGTCTCCGACGAGATCGTCGATCGCGTGCAGCAGCGGGTGAACGAGGGTATGGGACTCCTTGTCCTCCATTCCGGCCACTTCTCGAAGATCTTCAAGCGGATGATGGGAACGCCCTGTTCGTTGCGCTGGCGCGAGGCGGGCGAGCGGGAGCGGCTCTGGGTGATCAACCCGTCGCACCCGATCGCGCAAGGCATCGACAAGGCGATCGAGCTTCCGAACTCCGAGATGTACGGCGAACCGTTCCTGGTGCCCGAGCCGCTCGAGACGGTGTTCGTCTCCTGGTTCGAGGGCGGCGAGGTCTTCCGCTCGGGGCTGACCTACCAGCGCGGTGCCGGGCGGATCTTCTACTTCGAGCCCGGCCACGAGACCTATCCGATCTACCATGACGCGCAGGTCCAGACCGTGCTGCGCAACGCGGTGCACTGGGCCAACAACCCCGCGAGGCCCTGGAAGGACGTCTCCAACGCGCCGAACGTGCCGATCGACGCGGCGCGCGAGCGGATCGTCAAGAAGGGCCTGTCGCTGCACCAGGCCGGGGAGGAGGGCTTCCGGTGAGCGGAGACAAGCGGATCCTGATTCTGGGCACGGGGTCGATCGCCCATCGCCATGCCGAGCATTTCGCCACCATTCCCGGATGCCGACTGGCGGCCGCCGTCGACACCAACGAGGTGCGCGCCCGCGCCTTCGCCGAAGAACATGCGATTCCCGAAGCCTTCGGCTCGCTCGACGACGCGATCGCATGGGGCGCCTTCGACGCCGCCGTGAACTCGACACCGGACGGCGCGCACAAGGCCACCAGCCTCAAGCTGATCGCGGCCGGCAAGCCGGTCTTCTGCGAGAAGCCGCTGGCGGTGAACTACCCGGATGCCATCGAGATGACGGACGCCGCCGAGAGCGCCGGCCTCGTCAACATGGTCAATCTCACCTATCGCAACGCCCATGCGATCCAGATGGCGCGGCGGCTGGTGGAGGATGGCCGGATCGGCACCATCCGCCACTTCGAGGCGAGCTACCTCCAGAGCTGGCTGACGAGCCCGCACTGGGGGGACTGGCGAACCGATGAGCGCTGGCTCTGGCGCCTGTCCTCGCAGCACGGCTCGAAAGGGGTGCTCGGCGACATCGGCATCCACATCCTCGACTTCGCCTGCTTCGGCACGACGCTTAGCGTCGCCGCGCTTCAGGCGCGCATGAAGACCTACGACAAGGCCGAGGGCGGGGCGATCGGGGCCTATACGCTCGACGTCAACGACAGCGTCGCGATGACGGTCGAGATGGAGAACGGCGCGCTCGGTACCGTCCATATGACGCGCTATGCCACCGGCAATCTCAACGATCTGAATCTTGCGATCTACGGCGAGAGGGGTGCGCTGCGCATCTGGGCGAACCACAAGGACTCGCGGCTCGAGGCGTGTCTCGGCGCGGACATCGAGACGCAGACCTGGCGCCCCGTGGAATGCCCGGTCACGCCGCGCAACGAGCATCGCTTCGCCATGGCGCTGATGACCGGCGAGAACGGCCAGCCGGACTTCCGGCACGCCGCCGAGATCCAGAAGCTTCTCGATCTCTGCTTCGTCTCGGACCGGGAAGGGCGCTGGCTCCAAGCGCTCTGAGCGGCACGCTTCGCTGAGCTGCAACACCTCCGCATTTCTTTTGGCCGACATGCCGTTTCCATGCTTTCGCCGCAATGACGGCGGGGCACGAAGCGTCATCACGCGTCATGCCGCTCGGTAAGAGAAGATGATCGGAATCAGGCATTTGGCGGCGTTGTCGCAGCCGAGATAAACGGACTATCAACCGTCATGCGCGATGTTGCGCATGCCGACCGCCTCAACACGAAAACGCGCCCTACGGGGCAGATGATCGCCAGATCGCGACGCCGGCTCGTCCCTGTTCCCGCACCCTCGAAGCCGCACTGCGATGCATACCGGAATCCTTCTCGCCTTCCTGGCCTATCTCGCCTATTCCTGCTCGGACGCCGCCGCCAAGGCCCTCGGCTCCTCCTCGATGCCGGTCTTCGAAATCGGCTTCTTCATCTCCCTCTTCGCCCTGTTCCCGGCGCTCCTGTCGAAGCGCCCCGAGGACACATGGCGCTCGATCGTGACGCCGAAGCGCCCCTGGCTGGTGCTGGCGCGCATGGCGACCGGCACGATCGGCGGCATGACGGCGACCTACGCGTTCGTCTCGCTGCCGCTGGCCGAGGCCTACGCGCTGATCTTCCTCCTGCCGGTCTTCGTCGCCATGCTTTCGGCGATCTTCCTGAAGGAGGTCGTCGGGCTCGGGCGCTGGGCGTCGCTCCTCGGCGGTCTGGCCGGCGTCCTCCTCGTCGTGCGTCCGGGCTTCAACGCCCTGTCGCTCGGGCATCTGGCGGCGCTGGCCTGCGCCTTCGTCGGCGCGCTGACGGTCATCATCCTGCGCACGCTCGGACCCACCGAGAAGCGCCTGACGCTGGTCGGCGCCGTGCTCCTGGCGGCAGTCTGCGTCAATGGCCTCGCGATGATCCCGCATTTCGTCGTGCCGACGGTGCGCGACATGCCAATCCTCGTGTTCGGCGGCCTCTGCGCCGGCATCGGTCACATCGCGATCGTCATGGCGGCCCGCGTCACGCAGGCGAGCCAGATCGCGCCGACGCAGTATAGCCAGATCGTCTGGGCTGCGGTGCTCGGCGCCCTGTTCTTCGGCGAAGTGCCCGATCCGATCGCGGTCGCTGGCATGGCGCTCGTCGGCTTCTGCGGCCTGTCGACGCTGGGTGGCGGGTCCACGAGCGCGACGCCCGCCCGCAGCTGGCGAGCCCGGTTGCTGCGCGCCTGATCCTGCGCCGCACGCCCACATGATCTTAGAAAGCCCGCCCGCGCCTCGCGCCGGCGGGCTTCGTTTTGTCCGGCCATCGGCCTATCTCCCGCTGCCCAACCGGCAGCACAGGAGCCCGTATCGTGGCCAAGCTCATTCATTCGATGATCCGCGTTCGCGACGAGGCGCGCTCGGTGGAGTTCTACACGCGAGCCTTCGGCCTTGAGATCGCCGATCGCATCGACTTCGAGACCTTCACGCTGATCTACCTGTCGAACGCGGAGTCCGGCTTCGAGCTGGAGCTGACGGTCAACAAGGACCGCGCGACACCCTACGACCTCGGCGACGGCTACGGCCATCTCGCCGTCAGCGTCGCCGACCTCGAGGCCGAGCGGGCGCGGCTGGAAGCCGAAGGGCTGGCGCCCCAGGGCATCCGCGAGCTGACGCCTCCGAGCGGCGGCAAGGCGCGCTTCTTCTTCATCGCGGACCCGGACGGCTACAAGATCGAGGTGCTGGAGCGCAGCTGGCGCTTTGCTTGAGCGCTCTCTCCCGAAATTTGGTCGCAAGCGATCCTTCCGCGCTGCGCTTGCTGCATTGCAACGGACGCGGTTTCGTATTTAGCTCGCGAGTTGAAGAATCTGCGAAGTCCGGGGGGAGCGTTCGTGCCCATATCCAAGATCCTTGTCGCCAACCGGTCCGAGATCGCGATCCGCGTGTTTCGCGCGGCGAACGAGCTGGGCTTGAAGACGGTGGCGATCTGGGCGGAGGAGGACAAGTACGCCCTCCACCGGTTCAAGGCGGACGAGAGCTACCAGGTCGGCCGCGGGCCGCATCTGTCCCGCGACCTCGGACCGATCGAATCATATCTCTCGATCGAGGAGGTGATCCGGGTCGCCAGGGAGTCCGGGGCCGACGCGATCCATCCGGGCTACGGCCTTCTGTCGGAGAGCCCGGAATTCGTCGATGCCTGCGCGCAGGCCGGCATCACCTTCATCGGCCCGACGGCCGACACGATGCGCCGCCTCGGCAACAAGGTCGCCGCGCGCAACCTCGCGACGCAAGTCGGCGTGCCGGTGGTGCCCGCGACCGATCCGCTGCCCGACGACATGGAGGAGGTCAAGCGTCTCGCCGAGACGGTCGGCTATCCCGTGATGCTGAAAGCCTCATGGGGCGGCGGCGGGCGCGGCATGCGCGCCATCCGCAAACCGGAGGACCTCGCGCGCGAGGTGACCGAGGCCAAGCGCGAGGCCAAGGCCGCCTTCGGCAAGGACGAGGTCTATCTCGAAAAGCTCGTCGAACGCGCGCGCCACGTCGAGGTGCAGATCCTCGGCGACACGCACGGGACGGTGGTCGATCTCTTCGAGCGCGACTGCTCGATCCAGCGGCGCAACCAGAAGGTCGTGGAGCGCGCGCCGGCCCCTTATCTTGATGACACGAAGCGGCGCGAGCTCGCGTCCTACGCGCGCGCCATCTGCGCGGCGACGAACTACGTGGGTGCCGGCACCGTCGAGTTCCTGATGGATGCCGACACCGGCGCCTTCTACTTCATCGAGGTGAACCCGCGCATCCAGGTCGAGCACACCGTCACCGAGCAGGTGACGGGCATCGACATCGTGAAGGCGCAGATCCACATCCTCGACGGGCATGCGATCGGCACGCCGGAATCGGGTGTTCCCCGGCAGGAGGACATCCGCCTCAACGGCCACGCCCTCCAGTGCCGCATCACGACGGAAGACCCCGAGCAGAACTTCATCCCCGACTACGGCCGCATCACCGCCTATCGCGGCGCGACGGGCTTCGGCATCCGGCTCGACGGCGGCACGGCCTATTCGGGCGCGGTCATCACCCGCTTCTACGACCCGCTTCTGGAAAAGGTGACGGCCTGGGCGCCGAGCCCGGAGGAGGCGATCGCGCGCATGCACCGCGCGCTGCGCGAGTTCCGCATCCGGGGCGTCGCGACCAACCTCACCTTCCTCGAAGCGATCATCACGCACCCGGCCTTCGCCGACAACTCGTACACGACGCGCTTCATCGACACGACGCCCGAGCTCTTCGCGCAGGTGAAGCGCCGGGACCGCGCGACGAAGCTCCTGACCTATCTCGCCGACGTCACCGTCAACGGCCACCCCGAGACGCGCGGTCGCCCGAAGCCGCCGGCCGACGCCCGCAAGCCCGTTGCACCCCGCTTCGACAAGCCCGTCCAGCCCGGCTCGCGCCAGCGGCTGGAGGAACTGGGGCCTAAGGGCTTTGCCGACTGGATGCTCCGGCAGCGCGAGGTGCTCGTCACCGACACGACGATGCGCGACGGCCACCAGTCGCTGCTCGCGACCCGCGTGCGCACCCACGACATTGTCGGCATCGCGGATGCCTACGCCAGAGCGTTGCCGCAGCTCCTCTCGCTCGAGTGCTGGGGCGGAGCGACCTTCGACGTCGCCATGCGCTTCCTGACCGAGGACCCGTGGGAGCGCCTTAGCGCGATCCGCGAAAAGGCGCCGAACATCCTTCTCCAGATGCTGCTGCGCGGCTCCAACGGCGTCGGCTACACCAACTATCCCGACAACGTCGTGAAGCGCTTCGTCGCGGAGGCCGCAAGCGGCGGCGTCGATCTCTTCCGCGTCTTCGACTGCCTCAACTGGGTCGAGAACATGCGCGTCTCGATCGACGCGGTGATCGAGTCCGGCAAGCTGTGCGAAGGCGCGATCTGCTACACGGGCGATCTGTTCGACCCCGCCCGCTCGAAGTACGACCTCAAGTACTACGTCAGCCTCGCCAAGGAGATGGAGCGCGCGGGCGCGCACATCCTCGGCGTGAAGGACATGGCGGGCCTCCTGAAGCCGGCGGCGGCCCGCACGCTGATCAGGACGCTGAAGGAGGAGGTGGGCATCCCGATCCACCTCCACACGCACGACACGTCCGGCATCGCAGCCGCGACGATCCTCGCGGCGGTGGATGCCGGCGTCGATGCGGTGGACGCGGCGATGGACGCCTTGTCCGGCAACACGTCGCAGGCCTGCCTCGGTTCGCTCAACGAGGCGCTGAAGGGGTCGGAGCGCGACCCCGGCCTCGACCAGGACGCGATCCGTCGCATCTCCTTCTACTGGGAGGCCGTGCGCAACCAGTATGCCGCCTTCGAGAGCGACCTGAAGGGGCCGGCGTCGGAAGTCTATCTCCATGAGATGCCGGGCGGCCAGTTCACCAACTTGAAGGAACAGGCCCGCTCGCTCGGCCTCGACACGCGCTGGCACGAGGTGGCGAAAGCCTATTCCGAGGCGAACCTGATGTTCGGCGACATCGTGAAGGTGACGCCGTCCTCCAAGGTCGTCGGCGACATGGCGCTGATGATGGTGGCGCAGGACCTGTCCGTCACTGACGTCCAGAACCCCTCGCGCGACATCGCCTTCCCGGAATCGGTCGTCTCCATGCTGCACGGCGATCTCGGCCAGCCCCCCGGCGGCTGGCCGGAAGGGCTGCAGCGCAAGGCCCTGAAGGGCGAGGCGCCGATCACCGAGCGCCCGGGATCGCTGATCCCCGACGCCGACCTCGACGCCGAACGCGCCAAGGTCGAGGAGAAGCTCGGCCGCAAGGTGAGCGACCAGGAATTTGCCTCCTACCTCATGTATCCGAAGGTCTTCACCGACTTCGCTGTTGCCGCCGACACCTACGGTCCGGTCTCGACGCTGCCGACGCCGAACTACTTCTACGGCATCGAGACGGAGGAGGAGATCCTCGTCGACCTCGAGCCCGGCAAGACGCTCGTCATCCGCTCGCTCGGCTCGGCCGATACGGACGAGAAGGGCAAGAAGACGGTGTTCTTCGAACTGAACGGCCAGCCGCGCCGCATCAAGGTGCCGGACCGCGCGAAGGGCTCGGGCTCGGGCGCCGCGCGCCCGAAGGCCGAACCCGGCAACGCGGCGCATGTCGCGGCCCCGATGCCCGGCGTCGTCTCGACGCTGGCCGTGCGGCCCGGCCAGAGCGTCAAGGCCGGCGATGTCCTCCTGTCCATCGAGGCGATGAAGATGGAGACCGCGCTCCACGCCGAGGCCGACGGCACGGTGGAAGCCGTCCAAGTCAAGGCCGGCGACCAGATCGACGCCAAGGACCTGCTCGTCGTGTTCGCCGCCGGCTAGCGCCATCACAAGCAGTCCCGGCGCTCACGCCGGGTTCTGCGTGTTTGACGAATCGTGCATGATCGTGCATGAGGCTCCTCGAGTAAGGAGGCCGCATGACCGAAGTCCTGCCCCATCTCATGGCCGAGCAGCGTCAGGCCGTGATCCGCGAATGGCTGAAGCGGGACGGGCGCGTGCTCGCCGCGCAGCTTGCGGCCAATTTCGGCGTCTCGGAGGACACGGTCCGACGTGACCTTCGCGAGCTTGCCGGGCGCGACGAATGCCGGCGTGTCTATGGCGGCGCCCTGCCGCCCGCGCCGCTCGACGGGTCGCTGAACACGCGGCGGATGCAGGCGCAGGACCGCAAGGCCTTGCTGGGTCATGCGATCGCGCGCACGCTCGTGCCGGGTTCGTCCGTCTTCATCGATGCCGGCTCGACCAACCTCGCGGTGGCCGAGGCGCTGCCGCCGGACTCCGGCATGACCGTCATCACCAACGCCCCGTCGATCGCCTGCGCCCTGCAGGACAAGTCCGGCATGTCGGTGGTGCTGCTCGGCGGACGGCTCGACCCAGGAAGCGGCGCCTGCCTCGGGAGCCAGACGCTGCGCGAGGCCGAGCGCATGCGCCCGTCCGTGCTGGTGCTCGGCGTCTGCGGCGTCGACGCGGAGGCCGGCGTGACCTCGCACGATCTGGAGGAGGCCGATCTGAAGTCGCTCCTCGCATCGCGGGCCGGCGAGATCGTGTTGGCGGCCACCAACGAGAAGATCGGTACCGCGGCATCCTTCTTCGTCGCCCCGATCGACCGGCGCGTGCGCCTGTTCGTCGAGCACGATTGTCCGGTCGAGGCTCTTGCGCCCTTCGAGGGCTTGGACATCCCGATCACCCGCGCGGCCGCCCCCGGCTCGCGCATGCCGGCAAGGACCGTTCGATGACCGCAGACGCACTGTCCCGTCCCGCCTCCTGGCGCGATGCCTGGCCGCGCGAGCGGCTGGCCGTCTCCGGCGCCTTTCTCGCCAACGGCTTCGTGCTCGGCAACTGGACGCCGCAGATCCCGCTCTTCCAGCAGCGGCTCGGCCTGTCGGAGGCCCATCTCGGGCTCATGATCCTTGCCTTCGGCATCGGGGCTGTCGTCGCCATGCCGCTTCTCGGGGCGGCCACCGCCCGCTTCGGCTCGCGCCGCGCGACGCTCGCGATGCACGCGATCCTCGCCCTGTCGCTGCCGCTCCTCGTGCTGGCGCCGAACGTTCCAGTCGCGGCGCTCGCCATCCTCCTCTTCGGGGCGTCGATGGGCGGCATGGACGTCGCGATGAACGCCAATGCGGTGTCGGTCGAACGCCAGCGTCCGCGCGCCATCATGTCGTCCTGCCACGGCTTCTGGTCGGTCGGCGGCTTCATCGGGGCCGCGACGGGAGGCTTCCTCATCGTCTCGCTCGGGCCGGTCGGGCATTTCCTCTTCGTGTCGGCGTTGCTTCTCGCCGCGCTCTGGCCGATCGGGCGTGCGATGCTCGAGGACCGCGACCTCGCTGGCGTCTCGGCGCCCGCCAACGCGGAAGGGGAGGGGCCCGCGGCGCCGTCCGCGGCACGTCTTGCCGTTCTCGGCATCGGCATCTGCGCCCTGTTCGGCATGGTGCCGGAAGGAGCGACGATCGACTGGAGCGCGATCTACCTTCGCTCCGAACTGGGGGCCGATGTCGCCATGTCGGGCTTCGCCTTCGCCGCCTTCTCGGCGGTCATGGCGCTGTTCCGGTTTCTCGGCGACGGCATCCGCGACCGGCTCGGCGCCGTGCGCACCCTCCGACTGTCGGCAGTCGCCGCCATCGGCGCGCTCCTCGTCGTCGGTCTCGCGCCCAATCTCGGCGTCGCGATCCTCGGCTTCGCGCTTCTCGGGATCGGGCTCTCCAACATCGCCCCGATCGCCTTCTCGGCGGCTGGGAACGTGCCGGGCCTGAAGCCCGGCGTCGGCATCTCCATGGCGACGACGATCGGCTATTCCGGCATTCTGATCGCCCCGTCGGCGATCGGCTATCTCGCCGAACACTTCGGCTTCCAGGCCGTGTTTCTCGGCCTCAGCCTCTGCCTTGTCGGCATTCTCGTGCTGTCGCCGCTGACCAGAGGCGCCGACGGTCCGCCGACGTCCTGACGGACGCCGGCGAGCATTCGGGCGTGCGTCAGATCCGCCCGAGCAGAAGCAGGATCAGGACGACCACGAGGAGGAAGCCGAGGATGCCGCTCGGCCCGTAGCCCCACGACCGGGAGTAGCCCCAACCCGGAAAGGCGCCGATGAGAAGCAGGATCAGGATGATGAGGAGGATGGTGCCGAGAGACATGTGCGACTCCATGACGCGTGACGATACGCGATCACAACGGCGTCATTGTCACACGCGTTCCATGGTTTCGTCACGCCATCGTCATGATTCAGATCAGCACAGTCACCCACACCATCACCGCTGCCGTGAACAGCACGCCGAAGGCGATCGCCGGACGCCAGCTCCAGCCGCGCGACCACGGCCAGACCGGAATGATCGCGGCGAACATCAGGAGCGCGAAGAGGGCGAGGGCGGCGCCGGGCGTCATGTGGGTTCCATCGCGGGAGGCAACTCGGCGTCGGGATACGGGGCGGCCGGCGCCATCGCAAGCCTTTGCGACGCCGCTGTCACGGTCGCGACACGATGATCCTCTTTTCATGGCATCGCCGAACGGCGATATAGCTGTCGACCCCTGCCGAGGCGGAGACGCCCGGCCATTCCTGACGATCCGCGAGACGAGCCCCCGATGACGCTCCAAGCCCCCGTCGAACCGGTTCTGGCCGATCCCCTCCCGCGCCGCCGCACCGTGGGCGTGTCCGTCGGCGGCGTGGTCGTCGGCGGTCCGGCCCCGGTCGTCGTCCAGTCGATGACCAACACCGACACGGCCGACATCGACGCGACCGTGGCGCAGGTGGCGCAGCTCGCCAAGGCGGGGTCCGAGATCGTGCGCATCACGGTGGACCGCAACGAGTCGGCCGCCGCCGTGCCGCGCATCCGCGACCGCCTGGAGCGGCTCGGGATCGACGTGCCCCTCGTCGGCGACTTCCATTACATCGGGCACAAGCTTCTCGCCGATCACCCGGATTGTGCGGCGGCGCTCGCCAAGTACCGCATCAATCCCGGCAATGTGGGCTTCAAGGACAAGAAGGACCGGCAGTTCGTCGAGATCATCGAGATGGCGATCCGGCACGACAAGCCGGTGCGCATCGGCGTCAACTGGGGCTCGCTCGACCAGGAACTCCTGACGCGCCTGATGGACGAGAACTCGAAGCTCGCCCAGCCGCTCGGCGCGCGCGCCGTGATGCGCGAATCGATCATCCAGTCGGCGCTCCATTCGGCAGCACTCGCCGAAGAGACGGGCCTCGCTCGCGAGAAGATCATCCTCTCGGCCAAGGTCTCGAACGTTCAGGACCTCATCGCCGTCTATCGCGACCTGTCGCGCCGCACGACCCACGCCCTGCATCTCGGCCTGACCGAGGCTGGCATGGGTTCGAAGGGCATCGTGGCCTCCTCGGCCGCGCTCGGCATCCTCCTGCAGGAGGGCATCGGCGACACGATCCGCGTGTCGCTGACGCCCGAGCCCGGCGGTGACCGCACCAAGGAGGTGCAGGTCGCGCAGGAAATCCTGCAGACCATGGGCTTCCGGCAGTTCATTCCGATCGTCGCGGCCTGCCCCGGCTGCGGGCGTACGACGTCGACGCTGTTCCAGGAGCTCGCCGAGACGATCCAGACCGACATCCGGGTCAACATGCCGGTGTGGCGCGAGCGCTATCCCGGCGTCGAGGCGCTGTCGGTCGCGGTCATGGGCTGCATCGTCAACGGTCCCGGCGAATCCAAGCACGCCGACATCGGCATCTCGCTGCCCGGCACGGCGGAAGTCCCCTCGGCGCCGGTCTACATGGACGGCGAAAAGGTCGCGACGCTGCGCGGACCCAATATCGCGCGGGACTTCCACGAGATGGTGCTCGCCTATATCGACCGCCGCTTCGGTCGGCCTGCCGCGGCGGAATGATCCGCCGCCTGGCTCTCGCTCTCGTCGCGGTCGTCTTCGCTCTTGCCCCGGCCGGGGCGGCCGAGCCGAAGGCGGACCCGCGCGTCGGCCGCATCTGCGATCTCATCGCCGAGAACGCGGCGGCGGTCGGCATGGCCCCCGACTTCTTCGCCCGGCTGATCTGGAAGGAATCGCGCTTCGACGAGGGCGCGCGCTCGCCCGTCGGCGCGCAGGGCATCGCCCAGTTCATGCCTTATACCGCCCGCGAGCGGGGTCTCTCCGACCCTTACGACAAGGAACAGGCGCTGCGGCACTCGGCCGAATATCTGCGTGACCTGCGCGCCGAACTCGGCTCCTGGGGACTCGCGGCGGCCGCCTACAACGGCGGCATCAACCGCGTGAAGCGCTGGATGGTGTCGGGCGGGCGGCTTCCCTACGAGACCGAAGACTACGTTCTGTCGATCACGGCCCAGCCGGCGGCCTGGTTTCGCGAGGAGAAGCGCGAGGCGGAGGTGAAGCCTCTGGTCGCCGATCTCGAGTTCGCGCTCGCCTGCCGCCGCCTGCCGATCCTGCCGACGCGCGCCGTGTTCGCGGTGGCCGAAAGCGCGCCGATGCGCCCCTGGGGCGCGCAGGTGGCGGGCCACCCCAACGAGGCGATCGCGGTGCGCATCTATCGCAAGCTTCAGGACCAGTATCCCGCCGTTCTCGGCGGCGTCGAGCCGATCGTGATGCGGGCGCGCCCGATCTCCGGCCCGCGCCGGATCACCGCGGTGCGCATCGGCGCCGATTCGCGGCGCGAGGCGGAAAGCTTCTGCAACAAGTATCGCGGCGTCGGCGGCTCGTGCGTCGTCACCCGGAACCGCTAGCCGGCATGGGGATGATCGGTCTGCGCGATCTGCGGCCGAACGACGTCGGCGGGCTCGCGGACATCTGGCATGCGAGCGCGAGCCTCCCCGGTGTCGGTCCCCCGGTGCTGCCGTCGCGCGAGGCGATGCGCTGGCGTTTCGAGCACGAACTCATGCCGGCTTGCCGCATCATCGTCGCCGAGCAGGGCGGCGAGGCCGCGGGCTTTGCCGCGATGAAGCTTGGGGAGCGGGTGCTCGACCAGTTGTTCGTCCGTCCCGGTCTCCTCGGCAGCGGGGTGGGACGATGCCTTCTCGACGCGGTGAAGCGCGAGATGCCCAGCGGTTTCACGCTCTTCACCCGGCCGACCAATCCGCGCGCCTGCCGCTTCTACGAGGCGGCCGGGTTGCAGATCCTGAGGCGCGAGATCCATCCGCGCTTTGGCGATCCGATCGTCGTCTACGGTTGGCGGCCCGGCGCCTAGAGCCCGAACTGGCGCAGGAGCGCCATCGCGACGACGCCGATGGTGACGCTCGCCAGCACCGAGAGGCGGAGCGACAGGAGTCCGGCCGCGACGATCACCAGCCGCTCCAGCCAGCCGCCGTCGACGAAGACGGGCGTGACGATGGTGATGAGCATCGCCGGCGGCACCGCGTCGAGCGCGGCCTCGACGCGCGGGGGAATGCGCTCGAAGCGCGACAGCACGAGATGGCCGGCGACGCGCGTTCCATAGGTGAGAACGGCGGCGAGAAGGGCGAGAAGCCAGATGTCGTTCATGGCGCGGGCCGTTCGGAGGGCGCTCGCAACACGGCGGAGAGAATGCCGGCGAGGCCGCCGAGCGTCACGTGCCAAGGGGAGCCGAGCGTCAGGTAGACCGCGACCGAGGTGATGGCCGAAACGGCAAAGACCGTGAGGAAGCCGTCGCGTCGACGGAAGCCGAGCGTCAGGGCGAGGAAGTAGATCGGCAAGAGCACGTCGAGCCCGATCGCCCGCTGGTCCCCGATCAGCTTGCCGAAGACGATGCCGCCATAGGTCGAGGCGAGCCAGACGACGTAGAGCACCGCGGCATAGGTGAAGTAGAAGCGCTTGGTGAGGGTGCGGTGCGCGGCGCGCTCCTCGGCCGCCGCGAAGGTCGGGTCGACGAGGAGGTAGAAGGCCAGCGCCTTCTCGCCCGTGTTGAAGCGTCCGAGCTTGCGGCCGACCGAAGCCGAATAGAGGACGTGGCGGAAGTTGAGCGCGACGACGGCAACGAGGATCGACCAGAGCGGCGTGCCGAGCGCCACGAGCTGGAGGATGACGAGCTGCGAGGCGCCGGCATAGATCGCCGCCGAGAAGCCCATCGCCTGGAAGGCCGTCAGCCCGGCGTCGATCGCCAGCGCGCCGAACACCATGCCGAACGGCACGATGGCGATCAGGACAGGCAGGACCTCGGAGAGGGCCGCCGCGACCTCGCCGCGCTGCGCCTCGAGGATCATTTGCTGCGCCGGGCGACGAAACGCGCTGTGGCCCGCAGCGTCTCCGCACGCTCGCCGAAGGGTTCGAGCAGACCCTCCGCCTCGGCGACGAGCCGTTCGAGTTCGGCGCGCGTCCACGCGATGCCGCGGAGCGCGGGCAAGGTCTTCTTGCCGCGTGCCGCGTCCTTGCCCGCCGCCTTGCCGAGCGTCGCGGCATCCGCCGTCTCGTCGAGAAGATCGTCGGCAAGCTGGAACGCGAGCCCGACGACCTCGCCGTAGCGGCGCATCACGCGGCGGTCGGCCGGCGAGGCGCCGGCGAGGATCGCGCCGGCCTCGGTCGCAAAGGCGATCAACGCGCCGGTCTTCATCGCCTGCATGCGGGCGATCTCGGCCTCGTCGAGGGTCGTGGTCTCGGCGGCGAGATCCAGCGCCTGACCGCCCGCCATGCCGGCGGCGCCCGCCTCGCGCGACAGAAGGCGGATCAGCGCGAGGCGCGCGGCGGGCTCGATCCCGCCATCGCCCTCCGCCACCAGCCCGAAGGCGAGCGTCAGGAGGGCGTCGCCGGCAAGAATCGCGGTCGCCTCGTCGTAGGCCCTATGAACGGTGGGACGGCCGCGACGAAGGTCGTCGTCGTCCATCGCCGGAAGGTCGTCGTGGATCAGCGAGTAGCAGTGGATGCATTCCAGCGCCTGCGCCACCGGCGCGGCCGTCGCGGCATCCGCGCCGAAGAGGGCAGCCGATTCTTCCACAAGAAAGGGGCGGAGGCGCTTGCCGCCGTCGAGCGACCCGTGCCGCATGGCCGCCAGGAGCCGCTCGGGCGCGCCGGCGAGAAGGAGTGACGTGCCGGAAAGCGCTGCGGTGAGGCCCTCTTCCATGCGGGCGGCGGCCTGGCCGAGGCGCGCCTCGAAGGCGGGGTCCACGCTCTGGCTCATCTCACACGTCTCCTGTCGCTCGCGAGGACGTGTGTGCCCATCCTCGCCCGTGGCGGCAAGGGGAAAGCGGACTTGTTGCCGCGCTTTCCCAGCCTTTGCTAAGAGGGGACGCGAGCCCAAGGGGGGATCTCGACCTCGGCACCAAGACAGGACGCGAATGATCCGACGCATGCTCCATGCCGCCGCGTTCGCGATCGTGCTCCTCGCCGCCATCCCGCTGGTGCTGGTGCCGATCTACGCCCTGCCGTTCGTGCGCCCCGTCTCGACGCTGATGCTGGCCGAGCATTTCAGCTTCCAGCCGTTCGAGCGGGAGTGGACGCCGCTGGAGAAAATCTCGCCTGTCCTCGTGCGTTCGGTGATGATGTCGGAGGATGGCCAGTACTGCTTCCACGGCGGGGTGGACTGGAACGCGATGCGCAGCGTCGTCGACCAGGCGATCGGCGACGGGGAGGCGAGTCGCGGCGCCTCGACGATCCCGATGCAGACGGTGAAGAACCTCTTCCTGTGGAACGGTCGGTCCTACCTGCGAAAGGGGCTGGAACTGCCGCTCGCGCTCTATGCCGACTTGATCTGGTCGAAGAGCCGGACGATGGAACTCTATCTCAACATCGCCGAGTGGGGGAACGGCATCTACGGGGTGGGCGCCGCCTCGCGCTACTACTTCAACAAGCCGGCCTCCGAACTCAGCGCCCGGCAGGCGGCGCTGCTCGCCGTCGCGCTGCCCTCGCCGCTGACGCGCGACCCGGCCAATCCGTCGGCCGGACTGCGCCGGCTGGCGGGCACCGTCGAGGCGCGGGCGCGCGCGTCGGGCGACTATATCGGCTGCATCGACGGGGTGTGAGCCGCGATTTCGGCAGCCTCCCCTTTGCAAACCGGGCCGGGTTTGCTATGCGACCCTCGATTTCCCGTCAGTGCGAAGGGCAGGATCGATCCTCGTCAAGGGTCGGCCGCCGGTCGTCGGTTCGGGAAGGGCCGGGCGCACGGTGCGCTGCCGGCTCGCCAGAGATGAACCACTTGAACGGCGCGACGCTCCTTCGGGAATTCGCGCCGGCGACCTGAACGGAGAGACCGATGGCCGTCCCCAAGCGAAAGACTTCCCCCTCCAAGCGCGGCATGCGCCGCTCGGCCGACGCGCTCACCGCGCCGACCTACATCGAGGACAAGAACTCCGGCGAGCTGCGCCGTCCGCACCACATCGACCTGAAGACGGGCATGTACCGCGGCAAGCAGATCCTGACGGTCAAGGAAAACGCCTGATCCGTTCCGGCCGATGCCCCGGGCGGGCATCGCCGACATGACAAAGGGCCGGTCGCTTCGAGCGCCGGCCCTTTTTCGTTGAATGGGCGCGGCGACGACTCAGCGCCGCCGGCCCCGCGATCAGTTCTTCTTGGCGTCCAGCGCCTCGATGCGGCGCTGCATCTCGGCCAGCTGGTCGCGCATCGCCGAGAGGTCGTCCTGCGTCGGGGCCGGCGGGGCGGTCGGCTTGGGCGGCGCGCTCGCGCCCTTCGCGGCCTCGGCGGCGGTGCCCAAAGCATTCGCCATGAACGGGTTGAACACCGCCATCGCCTCGCGGAACATCTCGGTGTTGCGGCGGACCTGCGTCTCCATCATCTGCAGCGGGTTGGCCGAGGTCGCGCGGAAGCTCTCCTGCTCGCGCTGGAAGGCGGCCATCGACTGCTCGAGATAGGCCGGCACCACCATCTGCATCTGGTCGCCGTAGAAGCGGATGAGCTGGCGCAGGAAGGTGATGGGCATCAGGGTCTGCCCGCCCTTGTTCTCCTGCTCGAAGATGATCTGGGTCAGGACGGAATGGGTGATGTCCTCGCCGGTCTTGGCGTCCTGCACCACGAAGTCCTCGTTGCCCTTGACCATGGCCGCAAGGTTCTCGAGCGTGACGTACATGGACGTGCCGGTGTTGTAGAGCCGCCGGTTGGCGTACTTTTTGATCACCGTCGGTTCGTTGCTGCGTGCCATCCGCTCTCTCCCACATGCTGGCCCGGGGGCGGCCTCGCGGCCGTGCTGCCCCTGCGAAGACTTGACCACAGTTTTGCGGCGTTTCCAAACGTTCCGCAGCGCACAGAGCCGTTTGTCCGCAGACCTTTGGACGGGATGCCGCGCGGCATCGGCTCCCCTGCGCCTGCACGCGCGGCGGACCGGGCCGTGGGTGCAACGCAATCTCAGGCTGCAACGTTTGACAGCCGGCGAACCCGTCTGCGAGATAGCGACGGCTGACGCGGCGGCAGGGCCGCGAGCATCCTGCGGGAGGAAAGGCATTCCATGAGCTCTTCTGGACAGTCCATCGTCATCGTCGGTGCGGCGCGCACCCCTGTGGGCGCCTTCAACGGGGCCTTCGCCACCGTCCCGGCGCATGAACTGGGGGCTGCCGCCATCACCGCGGCCCTGCAGCGCGCGGGTGTCGATCCGGGCGAGGTCGACGAGGTGATCCTCGGCCAGGTGCTCAGCGCCGGCGAGGGGCAGAACCCGGCTCGTCAGGCCGCGATGGCGGCGGGCGTGCCGAAGGAGGCGACCGCCTGGGGTCTCAACCAGCTCTGCGGCTCCGGGCTTCGCGCCGTGGCGCTCGGCCTGCAGCAGATCGCGGGCGGCGACGCGCGCATCGTGGTCGCCGGCGGGCAGGAGTCCATGTCCATGGCCCCGCACGTCGCGCATCTGCGCTCGGGCACCAAGATGGGCGACATGAAGCTCGTCGATTCCATGCTGAAGGATGGCCTGATCGACGCCTTCCACGGCTATCACATGGGCAACACGGCCGAGAACGTCGCGCGCCAGTGGCAGATCACCCGCGACGAGCAGGACGAGTTCGCCGTCCGCTCGCAGAACAAGGCGGAGGAGGCCCAGAAGGCCGGCCGCTTCAAGGACGAGATCGCGCCCTTCACGGTGAAGAGCCGCAAGGGCGACGTCGTCGTGTCGGACGACGAGTACATCAAGGCCGGCACGACGCTCGACAAGGTGCAGAAGCTGAAGCCCGCCTTCGACAAGGAAGGCACCGTGACCGCGGCCAATGCCTCCGGCATCAACGACGGCGCGGCCGTCGCCGTCCTGATGAGCGAGGCGGAAGCCTCGCGCCGCGGTCTGACGCCGCTCGCGCGCATCGTCTCCTGGGCGACCGTCGGTGTCGACCCCGCCGTGATGGGCACCGGGCCGATCCCGGCTTCGCGCAAGGCGCTGGAGAAGGCCGGCTGGTCGCTCGACGATCTCGATCTCGTGGAAGCCAACGAGGCCTTCGCGGCGCAGGCCTGCGCGGTGAACAAGGACCTTGGCTGGAACCCCGACATCGTCAACGTCAACGGCGGCGCCATCGCGATCGGTCACCCGATCGGCGCGTCGGGCGCGCGCGTCCTCAACACGCTCCTCTTCGAGATGGCGCGCCGCGATGCCAAGCGGGGGCTCGCCACGCTCTGCATCGGCGGCGGCATGGGCGTCGCCATGTGCTTCGAGCGCGGCTGACGCGGCTCTGAACGCCGGCCGGCTCGCCGCTTAGCGGGCCGGCGTCTCTTCGACAATCGCATCCGACAGCCGGCACGCGCCTTCCCGGAAGGCGCGGCGGGTCGTCGTGCGTCTCCCGTCCGGCCTGTCCGGGCGGGGGAGGGCCATCGCATCGTCACGTGAAAAGGGAGGAATGGCATGAGCAGGGTTGCGATCGTCACGGGAGGCTCGCGCGGTATCGGCGCGGCGGTATCCAAGGCGCTGAAAGCGGCGGGCTACAAGGTAGCCGCCAACTATGCGGGCAATGACGAGGCGGCGAACGCCTTCAAGGCCGAGACCGGCATCGACGTCTTCAAGTGGGACGTCTCGGACTACACCTCCTGCGGCGAGGGCATCGCGGCCGTGGAAGCCGCGCTCGGGCCGGTCGACATCCTCGTCAACAATGCCGGCATCACGCGCGACGCGATGTTCCACAAGATGACGCCCGAGCAGTGGAACCAGGTCATCGGGACCAACCTCACCGGCGTCTTCAACATGACGCGTCAGGTCTGGGACGGCATGCGCTCGCGCAAGTTCGGCCGCATCGTCAATATCTCCTCGATCAACGGCCAGAAGGGTCAGGCGGGGCAGGCGAACTATTCCGCCGCCAAGGCCGGCGACATCGGTTTCACCAAGGCGCTGGCGCAGGAGGGCGCGCGCGCCGGGATCACGGTCAACGCGATCTGCCCCGGCTATATCGGCACGGAGATGGTGCGCGCGATCGACGAGAAGGTGCTGGCCGAGCGCATTTTGCCGCACATCCCGGTCGGTCGCCTCGGCGAGCCGGAGGAAGTGGCCCGCAGCGTCCTCTACCTCGTGGCCGAGGACGCCGGGTTCATCACCGGATCGACGCTGACGATCAACGGCGGCCAGTACTTCCACTGACCTCCGTTTTCGATGGTCGGCAACACGGGAGGAACCGAACCGGTTCTC
The DNA here is from genome assembly GCF_047943035.1 of Aureimonas phyllosphaerae. Classification (NCBI taxonomy): domain Bacteria; kingdom Pseudomonadati; phylum Pseudomonadota; class Alphaproteobacteria; order Hyphomicrobiales; family Aurantimonadaceae; genus Aureimonas; species Aureimonas phyllosphaerae. The sequence continues at coordinate 1,942,223 of NZ_CP181348.1, forward strand.
CCGTGTTCTTCCCCGCGATATCGGGCGCGCGATTGTTTCGAACCCATGGCGCCCTCCTTGTTCGTGGAGGATTTCTTATGATCCGCAAGCATCTGACCATTGCCGTCCTGGCGGCTGCCACCATCGCCAGCGCCGCTCCGGCCATGGCGCAGGGCATCGAGATCGGCCGTGACGGCGTTCGTCTCGTCGACCCCAACCGCGACGACATGCGTCGTGATGACATGCGCCGCGACGATCGTCGTGGCCGCGAGATCGGCGAGCGTGACGCGGTCCGTATCGCCCGCGCCGAGGGCGTGCGCGAGGTGGACGACGTCCGTCGCACCAGCCGCTCCTACCGCGTGATCGGCACCGATCGCCGCGGCGACGACATCCAGGTCGATATCGACCGCCGCAGCGGCGACGTCATCGGCGTCCGCTAATACCGGCATCGATGGGACAGGAAAGGCGGGTCGCTCCGGCGGCCCGCCTTTTTTTCGTGCGGCCCTTCGCCGGTCTTGAAGCCGCCACGGGTTCCCGCAAATTTGCCGGCTAGGGACATCCTCTCTTACGGAACCGCCATGTCGAAGCCCCTGCGTTTCTCGCTTGCCCTCGCCGCCACGCTTCTTGCGGCCACCGCGCCCGCCCTGTCCCAGACGCTGGAGTTCGGGCCGAACGGCCTGCAGATCGTGCCCAACGACCGGCGCGGACCGGACTACGGCTACGACCGTCCGCCCGAGCGCCGCGGACCGCCGGGCATCAGCGAGCGGCAGGCCGTGCGCATCGCGCGCTCGGAAGGCATGCGCGAGATCGACGACGTGTTTCGCCAGCGCCGGACGATTCGCATCGAGGGCGCCGACCGTCGCGGCGACGACATGACCGTCATCATCGATGCCCGCACAGGCGACGTGATCGACGTTCACTGAGAAGCTTCCAGGCGGGGGCGTTTGCGTTTCGTCCATTTCGACCCACCTATGGTGCGATCATGATGGACAGCCACTTCCCCGCCCAGCCGACGCGCCGCTCCGAAGCCGGAGCGGGCGGGCGTGGCGTCACCGCCGTTCTCGGACCGACCAACACGGGCAAGACCTTTCTGGCGATCGAGCGGATGGTCGCCCATTCGTCCGGCGTCATCGGCCTGCCGTTGCGGCTTCTGGCACGCGAGGTCTACCAGCGCGTCGTCGAGCGCGTCGGTGTCGGCGCCGTCTCCCTGATCACCGGCGAGGAGAAGATCAAGCCGCCGAACGCGCGCTATCAGGTCTGCACGGTCGAGGCGATGCCGCGCGAACCGGGCGCCGCCTTCGTGGCGATCGACGAGGTGCAGTTGGCCGCCGATCTCGAGCGCGGCCATGTCTTCACCGATCGCATCCTCCATGCCCGCGGGCGCGAGGAGACGCTGCTTCTCGGCTCCTCGACGATGCGCGGCGCGCTGGAGCGCCTCCTGCCGGGCATCCAGTGCGTCACCCGGCCGCGCATGTCGCAGCTTCTCTACGCCGGATCGAAGAAGATCACGCGCCTGCCGCGGCGCTCGGCGATCGTCGCCTTCTCGACCGAGGAGGTCTATGCGATCGCCGAACTCATCCGCCGCCAGCGCGGCGGGGCGGCCGTCGTGCTCGGAGCGCTCAGCCCGCGCACCCGCAACGCGCAGGTCGAACTCTACCAGAACGGCGAGGTCGAGTTCTTGGTGGCGACCGATGCGATCGGCATGGGGTTGAACCTCGACGTCGACCACGTCGCCTTTGCCCAGGACTGGAAATATGACGGGTTCCAGTATCGCCAGCTGACGCCGGCCGAATACGGACAGATCGCGGGCCGGGCCGGGCGACACGTGCGCGACGGCACGTTCGGCGTGACGGGCCGCGTCGATCCGCTCGACCCGGACCTCGCCGAGGCGATCGAGGCCCACGACTTCGCCTCCGTGAAGGTCCTCCAGTGGCGCTCGCGCAAGCTCGACTTCGCCTCGGTCGACGCCTTGAAGGCGAGCCTCGATGCGCTCCCGCCGAGCCCGGAGCTCGCCCGCTCGCTACCGGCGGTCGACCAGCGTGCGCTGGAATTCCTGTCGCGCGACGATGCGGTGATGGCGCGGGCGAAGGGCGCACGCAACGTCGAGCTTCTATGGGAAGCCTGCAAGCTGCCGGACTACCGGCGCATCGCACCGGCCCAGCACGCCGAAATCATCGCCTCGATCTACGGCGACCTCGTCCGGCGCGGCCACGTGGCCGAGGACTACATGGCCGAGCAGGTGCGGCGGGCCGACCTCACGGAAGGCGACATCGACACCCTGTCCCAGCGCATCGCCGAAATTCGCACCTGGACGTATATTTCCCATCGTCCGGGCTGGCTGGCCGATCCGACACACTGGCAGGAAAAGACCAAGGCAATCGAGGACCGTCTGTCCGACGCGCTACACGAGCGGTTGACGAAACGCTTCGTAGATCGCAGGACAAGCGTCCTTATGAGGCGGCTGAGAGAGAGCGCATTCATGGAAGCTGAAATCGGCAGCGACGGCACCGTGCGCGTTGAAGGCCACGAGGTCGGGGAGCTGCAGGGGTTCAGGTTCACGCCGGACACCAAGTCCGACGGCCCGGATGCCAAGGCCGTTCGCGCCGCCGCCCAGAAGGCGCTCGGCGGCGAATACGACAAGCGCGCCGAGCGCTACGCCAACGCCCCGAACGGCGATCTGGCCATTGGCTCCGACGCCCTGGTGCGCTGGCTGGGGGCTCCTGTGGCCTCGCTCGTCTCGGGCGACGATCCCTTGAAGCCGCGCGTCGTGCTTTTGGCCGACGAGCAGCTTGCCGGTCCGGCCCGCGACAAGGTCGTCCAGCGCACCGAGCGCTTCGTCACCTATCAGGTCTCGACGATCCTCAAGCCGCTCGCAGACCTGCGCGATGCCGAGGGCGTCGACGGTGCGGCGCGGGGCATCGCCTATCGCCTCTACGAGAATTTCGGCCTGCTGCAGCGTCGCGACATCGCGGACGAGGTCCGTGGGCTCGACCAGGATGCGCGCGCGGCGCTCCGCCGCCTCGGCGTGCGCTTCGGGGCCTACCACATCTTCGTGCCGGCGCTGGTGAAGCCGGCGCCCGCGGCGCTGATGACCCTTCTCTGGGGCATCGCCAAGGACGGGCGCGACAAGCCGGGCTTCGGCGAGGTCACGCAGCTTCTGGCGACCGGACGCACCTCGGTGGCACCCGATCCGACCTTCGATCCGGTGTTCTACGCGTTGTCCGGCTACCGCCCGCTCGGGCGCCGCGCCGTGCGCGTCGACATTCTGGAGCGTCTGGCCGACCTCATCCGTCCGGCGCTCGCCTGGGCTCCTGGGGCCGCCAAGCGGCCGGACGGCGCCTACAACGGGCGTGAGTTCATCGTGACCCCGGCCATGATGTCGATCCTCGGCGCCACCGCCGACGACATGGACGAGATCCTGAAGGGCCTCGGCTATCGCTCGCATGCCGTGCCGCAGCCCGAGGTCGATGCCGAACTCCGTCGCCAGGACGAGGCGCAGGCCGCCAAGGCTGCGACCGAGACGGCCCCCGCTTCTGACACCGTGGCCTCGGCCGCTGAGGAGGAGGCTCCGATGGATGCCGCCGACGCCTCGATCGACGGTGAGGCTGGCGCCGACGTGAGCGGTGGCGATTCGGTCGTCATCGATGCGACAGCCGAAACGGCCGATGAGCCTGCAGTCGCGGACATCGCGGAGCCGGTAGCGGCTTCGTCCGAAGGCGATGCGACCGCCGAGTCGCTTGCTTCGGGCGTGCCGGTCACTGACGCTCCGGCCAGCGAGGCTGCCGCCGAGGCCGAGCCGGTCAAGATGGTGCTCCTCTGGAAGCCCTCGCGCGGCGAAGGCCGGGGTCGCCCGCAGCAGGGACGCGGCAACAACCGTCCGCAGGGTCGCGGCCAGAACGCGCGCGGTGGCGATGCGAGCCCGGCCGAGACCGGCGGCGATCGCGCGCCCGGTCGTCAGGGGCGCGGCGGCGGACGGCGCGAGGACGGGGAGGGCGGCGAGCGCCGCTTCCCGCGCCGCGACGGTGGCAAGCCGGGGCAGGGACGACGCGACGGGCAGGGCGAGGATCGGCGCGAGGATCGCGGCGGTCAGGGCCGGGGCGGTCGTCCCGCCTTCGGCAAGGACCGCGAGGCGTCGCGCCCCGCTGCCGAGACCCGGCGGCCCGAGCGCGCGAACAAGCCGATCGATCCCGATTCGCCGTTCGCCAAGCTCGCCGCGCTCAAGGACAAGCTGGGCAAGTAGGGGCAGGCGAGCATGGCGGCAGGCGAGCAGCGCATCGACAAGTGGCTGTTCTTCGCGCGTGTCGTCAAATCGCGCAGCCTCGCCCAGAAGCTCGCCATCTCGGGCGCCGTCCGCGTCAACCGCGAAAAGATTTCGCATGCTGCCCGACTGGTTCGACCGGGCGACGTGCTGACCATCTCGATTCACGATCGCGTGCGGATCCTCAAGATTCTCGACCCCGGCGACCGCCGGGGACCTGCGCCCGAAGCCGCACTTCTTTTCGAGGACCTGACGCCGGTGCGTGCCGACACGGCGCCGGTGGCGGTCTCGGAAGACGGTTGAGCGTCGACCTCGCGGCGGGGAAGGACATTCCGTCGCCGGGGCGTTCGACGAAACGGCTCGCTCTTGCAAGCGGCGAAGCGAGACGGTACCTCCGCCGGTGGAGCGCTTCGCGACCCGAACGGGTCCGGCGGCCGCCCCGATCCGCAACGATCCGTCCGTTCCGGCGTTGCGGACCAACTGTTCCGGGAATTCGCCATGACCTACGTCGTCACCGACAATTGCATCCGCTGCAAGTACATGGACTGCGTCGAAGTGTGTCCGGTGGACTGCTTCTACGAGGGTGACAACATGCTCGTCATCCACCCGGACGAGTGCATCGACTGCGGCGTCTGCGAACCGGAATGCCCGGCCGAGGCGATCAAGCCCGATACCGAGCCGAATCTCGACAACTGGCTGAAGATCAACGCCGAGTATGCCGAGAAATGGCCCAACATTACCGTGAAGCGCGACGCGCCCGCCGACGCCAAGGCGATGGACGGTGTCGAGGGCAAGTTCGAGAGGTTCTTCTCCGCAGAGCCCGGCCAAGGCGACTGAGCCCAAGGCTCTCCCCACTTATGCCCTTGCGCGCGCAGGGAAATCCTGTCGCGCCCCGCGCTGCCGACATCTCGATACCGGTCTCAACCCGTTGCGATGCAGGGGTTGCGCGGCCGGGCGCGCCATATGCGCAAGTCGGTTGAAATTTCCAGACTGATAGGGTATTATTTGTGCAACAGTCGGACGTCGGATGAAGGGTCATGAGACCCGTTCCGGCGTCCAGGTGCTTCTGAAAGGCTTTCCTCCCGCCCGTCCCCTCACTTGAGCGTCCGTTCCGGGCGCCTTTGGGGCTTGCGAAGGAGTTTCCCGAAGTTCCGGACTGCGGCCGGCCACCGAACCGGGATGCTCAATCCGCGGCCCTCGGGTCGTTTCGTGCATAGCGATCTTCCCCGCTCTGCACAACAGGGAGTTTATGAAGCGTATGAGCAGTCAGAAGAAGACCTCCCAGCGCCAGGGTTTCAAGACCGGCGAGAGCATCGTCTATCCGGCCCACGGCGTCGGCCAGATCGTTGCGATCGAGGAGCAGGTGGTCGCGGGCATGAAGCTCGAACTCTTCGTCATCGACTTCGAGAAGGACAAGATGCGTTTGAAGGTGCCGGTCGCGAAGGCCGAAGCCGTCGGCATGCGCAAGCTGTCCGAGACGGATTTCGTCGAGCGCGCCCTCAAGGTGGTGCAGGGCCGTGCCCGCGTGAAGCGGACGATGTGGAGCCGCCGCGCGCAGGAATACGACGCGAAGATCAATTCGGGTGATCTCATCTCGATCGCCGAGGTGGTGCGCGACCTCTACCGCGCCGAGTCGCAGCCCGAGCAGTCCTATTCCGAGCGTCAGCTTTATGAGGCCGCCCTCGGCCGCATGGCGCGCGAGCTGGCCGCCGTCAACGAGATCAGCGAGACCGAGGCGGTCCAGCTGATCGAGGTGAACCTGAACAAGGGTCCGAAGCGCGGCGCCAAGGTCGTCGACGAGGCGGATGCCGACGCCGAGGACGAGGACGACGTGGAAGTCGAGGCCGACCAGGCCGCCTGACCTTCCGGTCCCACGCTTTGCGACATTCGGGCCGGCCGCTGACACCAGCGGCCGGCTTTTCTTTACGCTGCGGCAGTGCTAGAGAAGATCAAGCGGTCGAGACCTATCTCCCGCCGATTCCTCGCTTTTTTCCGCCGGCCCTTCCCTCTTTGCCGCACCCCGCTATTTCGCGAAAAAAACTTTCCCCTACCGGGAACGTTCCGCGACGCCGCCCGTTTCCAGACTAATAGCGCAGTGTCCCAAGGGGCACGACGCGCCGAGTTCATCGCGTTTCCAGCGTGACATGGAAGGTCCGGGCCCATGAAATCCCAATCGACGCGTCGTCACCTCATCCAAGCCGCCATGGCCGCCCCCTATCTGCAGCGGGAAGAGGAATACGAACTGGCGGTGCGTTGGAAGGAGCATCAGGACCAGGCTGCCCTTCACAAGATCACCTCGGCGCACATGCGTCTCGTCATCTCGATGGCGTCGAAATTCCGCCATTTCGGCCTCGCCATGAACGACCTGATTCAGGAAGGCCATGTTGGTCTTCTGGAAGCTGCGGCCCGCTTCGAGCCGGAGCGCGAGGTGCGCTTCTCGACCTATGCGACGTGGTGGATCCGCGCCTCCATCCAGGACTATATCCTGCGCAACTGGTCGATCGTGCGCGGCGGCACGTCGTCGGCGCAAAAAGCCCTATTCTTCAACCTCCGTCGTCTTCGTGCGCGCCTGAACCAGGGAACCGAGAAGATTTCGAGCACCGAGATGTATCGCGAGATCGCGACGGCGCTGAAGGTGTCGGAAGGCGACGTGGCGCTGATGGACTCGCGCCTCTCGGGCCCCGACAGCTCGCTCAACGCACCCCTGATGGAAGACGAATCGGGCTCCGCCGACCGCCAGGACTTCCTGGTTTCGAACGATCCGCTGCCGGACGAGATGGTGTCCGCCTCGATCGATGACGAGCGTCGCGTGATCTGGCTTCGTTCGGCGCTCGGCGTCCTGTCTGAGCGCGAGCTCAAGATCATCCGCGAGCGCCGTCTGCAGGACGATGGCGCGACGCTGGAAGCGCTGGGCTCGAAGCTCGGCATCTCCAAGGAGCGCGTGCGCCAGATCGAGACGCGTGCCATGGAAAAGCTGCGCGTGGCGCTTCTCCAGGCCAACCCGGACGAGGCGGCGTTCATCGCCTGACCCTCACTGAAAGTCCGTGAAAACGAAGAAGGCCGCCCTCGAGGGCGGCCTTCTTCGTTTCCGGAGACGCTTCGGCCTATTCCGCGATGATCTTGTAGCGCTCGCCTGTGCGCACACCCGACCCGTCTTCTAGGTCGTTCAGGAGACGGAACATCTCGACCTTGCGATCGACGCCCTGGATGCGGTCGGCGATCGAGCGTTCGGTGTCGCCGGCTCGCGCGGTGACGATGCGAACGCGCAGCGGCTTCAACTGCTCGCGCTCTTCCGGCCGCAGCACGCGGAACGACCCGGCGACGCTGTCGGCGATCTGCGGAAGGCGCGCGGCGGCGTCCGCCGGGAGCGCTGTCAGGAACCGGTAGACCTGGCTCCCGACGCGGATGACCGTGACGTTGAAGACGTAGGACCCGCCGACCGCCTGTGCCGAGACGGCTTCGAGATCGCCGATGCGGATCGGCCGGATCGTCGAGGCGTCGAGACCGCCGACCCAACCGCTCTGGATGTAGTCCGCAAGCGTCGTCGAGGGCGGCAGGGCGACGCCGTCGAAGCGGATCGCCGTGTCGCCGGGACCGGTCGCCAGCACCGCCTCGGCCGTGTTGTCGATCACGAAACCGTCCGGCACGCCGAAGGTGATGCCAAGGCCCGGATGGTAGAAGGTCCGTCCGCGCACGTAGCCTTCCGACGCGGTGTCGCCGAACAGCATGCCGTCGATCCCGGCGAGATAGCGGTCGCGGTCGGTGACGCCGGTGCCGGGGGGGCCGAACGCGCTGGCATGGCGGCGCGCGAGTTCGACGCGCTGGGGCGCGGCGGGGTGCGAGGCGAGGAAGTCGAGGTTCGGGTTGCTGGCCTGGAACGCGTTGCGGAACGAGGAAAACGAGTCCATCGCCTTCAGGAAGCGCGCGGCGGCATAGGGATCATAGCCGGCGTCGCCGGTCTGCTTGATCCCCATCGCATCGGCCTGCAGTTCCTGATTACGCGAGAAGCTGGCGAGGTTCAGCCGGCCGCGTGCCAGTGCCGCGCGCGCAGCCGTCGTGTCGGTCGCCAGAACCTCGGTCACCACGCGGCCCGCAAGCTCGGCAGCCTCCTCGCGCTGCTGACGCTCGATGCCGTGGTTCGCCTTCACGTGACCCATCTCATGGGCGAGCACCGCCGCGACCTCGGCCGAATCGTTGGCGAGCGCCAGAAGGCCGCGGGTCACATAGAGGTAGCCGCCGGGCAGGGCGAAGGCGTTGATGTTGGGCGAATTGAGGACCGTGATCGAATAGGCGCGGCCGGGATCGCTCGACACGGCATTCAGCTTGCCGACGATGCCGGCCAGCATGCGCTCGAGCTTCGGGTCGGAATAGGCGCCGCCATAGGCCGCGAGGATGCGCGGGTGCTGCGACTTGCCGATGGGCGACTGGGGATCGTTCGACTGCACCGCCTCGAACGACACCGGCGCGCGGTTGACCGGGGCGACGAGGCTCGATTCCGTGCCCGCGCCGCTCGCCACGTCCTCCAAGCCGCCGGTCAGCGTGGTGCAGCCAGCCAGCCACAGCGCGAAGGGCAGTGCGAAACCTGTGCGCAGGGCCCGGCCCATGCCGTTCCTCGCCCGCTCCGTTCCCGCTGGCCGCGCCCGTTGTCGCATTCCAGAATGTCCCCACACATGCCGATCCGTCCGGATCGTCTTCCGGTCTAGCCGATCAGGGCCGAGCCGTGGAAGGGCCGGCGCGTCACAGGATGCCATGAAACGCCTCGCCCGCACGCTGCCCCATGAGAGAGGAAAGGGACCAAATTAGGGTTCGGATCCGCGCGTCGCGCCGAGATAGGCGGCAACGCGGGGATGGCGCCCCGAAAGGACCTCGTCCGGCGTGCCGCTGAGGACGATCCGTCCCGCCTCCAGAAACGCCAAACGGTCGGCGTGTCCGAGCGCGTCGCCCGGATGATGCGTGACCATGACGATCGCGGGCGGCCGCGGGGCCTCGACCCGCAGGCAATCGATGAGGTCCAGCATCTCCTTGCGCAGAGCCGGCCCGAGGGCTGCGAAGGGTTCGTCCAGCGCAAGGATCGGTCGCTCGCGCAGGAACGCGCGGGCCAGCGCCACGCGCTGGCGCTCGCCGCCGGACAGTTCGCCCGGCAACCGCCCGGCGAGGGCACCGAGCCCGACGCGGGCCAGCGCATCGCGCGCCCGGGCGAGGGCGGCTTCGGGCAGCCGCCAGGTCGGGCTGATGCCGAGCGCGACGTTTCGCTCGGCCGACAGGTGCGGGAAGAGGTTGTCGTCCTGGAACACCACGCTGATCGGACGCTCGGCCGGCGAGCGGTCCGTCACATCGCGCCCTTCGAGACGTACCGTGCCGGATTCGGGCTTCAGGAAACCGGTGAGGATGTCGAGCAGGGTCGATTTCCCCGCGCCCGACGGACCGATCACCGCCAACCACTCGCCCGGCGCGACGTTGAGGTCGAAGCGCATCCCGCTCGTCTCGTGCGCGAAGGTGACGGCGTCGAGTTCGATGGCGTTCATTCGGGTGTCTTTCGGCCGCCGAGACCGCGCTCGGCGAGGAGAATCAGTCCGAGGCACAGGAGCGCCAGAAGAAGCGCGATACCTTCCGCATCGGTCGAGCGATAGCTGCCCATGCGCTGGAGCAGGAGATAGGGGAGGGTGACGAGGTCGGAATTGCCGAAGAGGGCGACCACCCCGAGATCGCCGAGCGAAACCGCCATGCCGAAGGCGCCGGCGAGCGCCAGCGGACGGCGCAGCGCCGGCCATTCGACATGCCGCAGCCGGGCGAAGCCTCTGAGGCCGAGATGATCGGCGAGGCGGCCATGCCGTCGCGCGACCGCGGCGACTTCGGGAGCGAGGATGCGTGTCGCATAGGGCACGACGAGGATCGCGTTGCCGATCACGACGATGGCCGGCGCGAACCGGGCGACGTCGCCGATTTCGCGCAAAGTGAGGAACCAGCCGGCGCCGACGACGATCGGCGGCACGACCAGGACGAGGCTGCTGGATAGCGACAGGAGGATGCCACCGCCGCGACCCGCGCCGCTGGTGCCGAATGCGAGGGCCGCGGAAAGGACCAGTCCGAGAATCGAGGCTGCGACCGCGATGGCAAGGCTGCGCGAAAGCGCGGCAAGAAACGCCGGATCGGCGACGATCCGCGGGAGATCGGCCTGCAGGCCCGCCACGAGGATCGCGAGAAGTGGCGCGAGAAGAAACGCGGTTGCCGTCGCGACCACTGTGGCGTCCCAGGCGAAGGCCGGCACCGACCGGCGATCGAAGCGTCGACTGGCCTGCGCGAGGCCGAACCCTGCGTCCACGCCACCGGTCCAGCCCGTCGTCGGCAGGAGGAGCAGCGCTACCAGCCCGACCTGGACGAGCGACAGCGTGAGGGCGCGCGCCGGATCGAAGTCGTAGCGCAGCGACTGGTAGATCGCGACCTCGAGCGTCGTCGCACCCGGCCCGCCGCCCAGCACGAGCACGAGCGTAAAGCTCGTGACGCACAGCATGAACACGAGGCCAGCGGCGGGACCGAGCGTGCGCCGGACCACCGGCCATTCGACGATGCGGAATGTCGCCCAGCGCGACAGCGACAGCTGCCCGGCGATCTTCCAGCTTTCCGCCGGCACGCCGGAGAGGCCGCCCAGGGTCAGCCGGGCGACGAGCGGCATGTTGAAGAAGACGTGCGCGACGAGGATGCCGGTGAGGCCGTAGATCGAGGGGCGCGGGAGGCCCGCGAGCACGAAGGCGTCGGCGACGACCCCGTTTCGGCCGAACACGGTGATGAGCCCGAGCGCGCCGACCAGGACGGGCAGCGCCTGCGGGAGGAAGAAGAGGCGCAGGAGCAGGGCACGGCCGGGGAAGCGGAGGCGATCAAGCGCCAGCGCTAGGGGCACCCCGAACGCGACCGAGAGGAGGGTCGACAGGACGGCCTGCAGAAGCGTGAAGCCGAGGACCGTGCGCAGATAGGGATCGGCGAGAAGAGCGACGGGCGAGGCCGGCGGGATGCCGGCGAAGAGCGGCAGGAATGCGAGGGGCAGGAGGCAGAAGCCGAGCACGAAAGCGGCCGCCAGCATCCCGGCCCGGCGCCGGCGCCGGGCATCGTCCCCGATGCGCGCGCCCGGTCGTTCGCCCGTCCTCAGCGCCCGAGACCCCGCAGCCATTCCGCCGTCCATTCGGCGCGATGGGTGGCGACGTCGGCAGCCGGAATCTCCAGCGGACGCGACGGCTGGACGAGGGTGTCGAAGGCGGCGGGAAGCGGCTCGCCGGTCGGGGCGGCGGGCAGCGACCAGTTACCGGTCGGGATGATCGACTGGAACTCCGGCGTCAGCATGAAGGCGAGGAAGCGGCGCGCGAGCTCGGGCTGGCGCGAGGTCCGCAGCATCCCCGCAAGTTCCACTTGGAGGTAGTGCCCTTCCGAGAAGGCGGCGGCCTTGTACCGGTCCGTTCCCTCCTCGATCTGGTGGTAGGCCGGCGAGGTCGTATAGGACAGGACGATCGGCACCTCGCCCTTGGTGAAGAGGCCGTAGGCCTCGCTCCAGCCGGGCGTCACGGTGAGGACGCGGCGGGACAGCTCGGCCCACTTCGCCTCCGCCTGGTCGCCGAAGACCGCCTTCATCCAGAGGAGCAGGCCAAGGCCCGGCGTCGAGGTGCGCGCATCCTGGATCGCGATCTTCTGGTCGGGATCGCCGGAAACAAGTTCGGCAAGGCTCTTCGGCGGGTCGGCGATGCTCTCGGAATCGTAGACGAAGGCGAGATAGGAATAGTCGAAGGGCACGAACGTATCGTCGGAAAAGCCACCGGGGATCGTCAGCGGCTTAAGGTCGACGCCGGACGAAGCGAACAAGCCCGTCGCCTTCAGTTCGGGCACGAGCTCGGCGGTCATCCCGAGCGCCACGTCGGCCTGCGTGCCCTCGCCTTCGAGCTTCAGCCGGTTGAGGATGGCGACGCCGTCCTCAAGGCCGACGAAGCGGAGATCGCAGCCGCACTGCGCCTCGAACGCCTTCTCGATGCGCGGGCCCGGCCCCCAGTCCGGCGTGAAGCTCTCGTAGGTGTAGACGGTGAGCACCGGCCGGTCGGCGTCTTGCGCAAGAGCGATCGACGGCAGGACGGCGGCGGCGGCGCAGAACGCGGAAAGGGCCAGGCGCATGAATGGAACTCCTCTTGCCGGAGTTCGATGCGCGCTCCCTCGACCACCTGCCGCGGAAGCCCCCCATCCCTCCGCCGGTACGAGCCGGATCAGGTTCAGCGGGTTGGCGGACAGCCTCTCAGCCCCGGCAAGGGCACCCCGTGTGAGCGGCCACAACGTTGCCCGGATCACGCCGGGAGAGCAAGGGGTTGGTGGCCCGCGACGTGCAACTCTCCCCAGCCGCGCGGCAATACGCTATGCGCTGGCGCGATGAGCCGCTTCACGATCCTTCTCGCCGGTCCGATCCACGCGTCGGCGCGCCTTCTGGCCGAGGTGCGCGGTACGCGTACGATCGCGGCCGATGCCGGCATCGCGCATGCCGCGACCCTGGCGCTCAGCCCGGAACTCTGGGTCGGCGATTTCGACTCGCACGAGGGCGAAGACCCCGTCGACGTGCCGCGCCACGAATGGCCGCGCGACAAGGATCGGACCGACGGCGAGATCGCGATCTCCGAGGCCTTCGAGCGGGGCGCCAGCTCCGTGCTTCTCGTCGGTGCCTTCGGCGGGCGAACGGATCATGTCTTCTCGCATCTTGTCGTGGCCCTGCGCGAAAGCGCGGCGGGGCGCCCCGTGACGATGTTCGACGGCCGCGAATGGGCCTTTCCCCTCGCGGCAGGGCGACAGGCCTTCGCGTCCGAGCCCGGCGCGCAGTTCTCGATCCTCAAGTTCTCCGACCTTCGCGGCCTGACGATCGAAGGCGCACGCTTCCCGCTGGATCGCGCCGATATCGCGTTCTCGTCGATCCTGACACAGAGCAACGAGGCGATTGGCCGGGAGGTGACGATCGACCTCGCAGATGGGCGAGCCGTTTTCCTGCTGCAGGCCGATCCCGCGCGGCGCTGACGTCTTGCGGCAAGGCTGGCCCTCGGCGGACCGTTCGTATAAGCTTCGTCCCGGTCGGTCTCATAGCTCAGCAGGATAGAGCAAGTTCCATAGGTGACCAGCTTACCAGTCGCTGCTTTCAATGGCTTTCGAGGGTGGTAAAGTTACCGACGACCGTTCGTCGCTCGTCACAACGCAAGGCGTCCGCAGACCAGTCCCCTCACACCTCGGACGTGATCGCTTGTGTCAGGGCATTCGATGCGGTACGGTCCTGCGATGACAGACGGGGCGCCCACCAGCGGTCGTCGTCGTTTTCGTCTGCGTAGCTCAGCAGGATAGAGCACAGGATTCCTGGTATCAAATTGGGCGGCGCGCTTCGAAAGTTCGCGTCGGATCTGCTCAAAGTCGGGGAACGCTTCTCGCGCTCGCGAGGTGCCGATCCCGAGCCAAGCCGGAGCGATCCGGAAGGTGTAGAGACTGGTAGGGCAGCACCTAAAGGCTTCGGTCCACGGTGAAGGGACAGTCCAGACCACGAACGCCGTGAGGCGGCGGCGAAAGTCGAAGTGGTATGAATCCTGGGGTCGTGGGTTCGAATCCCGCCGCAGACACCATCTCCTTCGATCCGAGCCATAGGTTGGGCCCGCGCGCCGGCGCGGACGCCCGCGCCTTCTCGCGAAGTCATTCCGAAGCTGGTTCGGCACGCCGTCGCCAAGCATGGGTTGCCGACGCGTCGCCTGTGCCCGCGCCATGCCACCCGACGGTCCGCCGGGGGTGCCGACGTTCCCGCGGCATCAGCCCGCGACCTCCCGCACGATGCGCGACGGCGTGCGGCCGAGCCTCAGCCGGGAGCCTCGACCTTCTTCTTCTTGCGGCTCCGCGCCTGCGCCGAGCGCGTCCGCGTCCAGCCCGCCGCGACGTCCCGCGTGACGCGCAGGCCGGGGCCGTGGAACTCGGTCTCGCCGATGAAGACGACGCCCGCGGCCTCCAGGGCCTGCTTCACGTTCTCCATGGTCGACAGCATGCAGTCCCCCTTTCCCGCCTCCATGTTCAGCAGCGAGCGGCGGGCGACCTTGGCCTTTTCGGCAAGGTCCTCGAGGGACAGGTCGGCCAGCAGCCGGGCGGCTCGCAGGAGGTTGGGATCGACGGGCATCGCGGCGGAGGATCGCTCACGGGACGCTCTTGTCAACAATTACGATAATAGTGCACTCGGGTATCCCATGAGGGCATTCAGTTGCACCGAAGCGCGCGCCGTCGTAAGGAATCGCCGCCGACCCATGCCAGGGTGATTCGCGGGCCACCACCGGGCCGGCGGCCCTGCCGCGCCGAGACGGGAGTTCGCGACGTGCCATCCGTACCGCCCGCCCTCGACGAGATCCTCGGCATGGCGCAGGCCCGCCGCGACCGCGCGGCCGCCCGCGCGGCGGACAGGGAGCGGCGCGGAGCTGCCGCGTCCGGCTCGATCCTCCCTTCCGCCGACCAGCTCCTGCGCGGGCATCCGCCGCTGGGCGGCGACATCCGGACCGACATCCAAGGATTCGTGGGCTCCGTGCCCGCGGAATCGCTGGACCGCGAGGCCGCCGCGTCCCTCCGCGCCCTGTCGGAAGCCGCACGCCGAGCCGCACCGGGCGGCGGGATCGACGGGGCCGCGGTCCTCTCGGTCCTGCGGGCATGCCGCATCCCGCCGCAGTCGGACCCCGACGGGACGTTGCGCCTGCGCTGCGTGATCTACGCGGCCCTTCTCGGCGACGCGGACGCGGCGCTGGCGGTCGCGGGCGAGGCGGCCCTCCTGGCCTACGTGCAGGACTGGCACCGGGAGGGGGACGGCACGGAACTGGTGTGGCAGGCGGCGGCCTGGGCGGCGTTCGGCTCGTCACGCCTCGGGCCATTGCGGCGGCTTCCGTGGTCGATCAGCGAGATGGCCTCGACGAGGGACCGCGTTGACGCGTTCGCCGACGAGTTCCGGCTGAAGGTCTCCCGCCACCTGCCGGAGCTCGAGTGAGCATGCGATCCGGACGGGGAACCTCCCGCGGCGGCGAGTGGCCGGCTCGCGCCCGTCTACGCGCAAGGACGGCACGGCACGCATGGCCGCGTGCCGCCACGTGCGTGACGGGCCCGTCCGTGACCGGGCCCGGACGCCCCATAGGCCCCTTTGACTGATCCCTCGCGAACCGTCAGTCCGAGGCCGTCAAAACGGCGGCCGCATCCAGGGTCCTTTGAATGCCTGCCATTTCTGCCAGCGGCCCTTGGCCGTTCGAACCCCATCCCGAGGCCAGCCACGCCCCGCCCGCCAACCACGGTATCGCGCGACCGCGCGACCGTGCGGTGACCTGCGGACGGTTTCGCCGGTCGGCGCCACCGTCGCCCTCGGGGAGGGCGTCGTCGTGAACCGCCGTCTCCGCCTCGACCCCGACGCGGGGTACTTCGCAAGACGCCTCGTTCCCTCCGCGCGGATCGCGGACCACCTCCTTCGCGAAACCGTCGAGACTGCGGGCTTCACCCGTCTCCTCGAAGGGAGGGCATGCGTCGTCGTCATCCACGGCGTCCGCCCGGCGGACGCGGTCACAATCCACCAAGCGGCCCAGGACATCACCGGGGGAACGCCGGACGACGCGTTCGCGCTCGACGCGATGGTCCTGGACTGGACAGATCCGAAGAGCCTCCGCCCGAACCATGTCGAGCGGCTCCTGCTCGAGGCGAGCACCAGCACCCGGCCGATGGTCGTCCTCTGCCGGGCAAGGTCGGCCGTGCCCCCGGTCGTCTCGGCGGTGGCGGACGCGATGCTCCCGCTTGCAAAGCGCGAGGGGGCGATCCGGGATTTCGTCGCCGAACTCGCCGGGTTCCTCCCCGACGACGCGCTCATGGCCCGGCTCGCGCGCCTGCCGCTGGCGTACCTGAACCTCCTCCTGCGGCCGGGCATGTCCCGCGACCGGATGTGGTCGGTCGCCGGCCGCCTCGGGCGGCATTCCTTCGTGGAGGAGGACGGGAAGCGGAACCCGAAAAAGGAGAAGGAAGGGGGAGCCGCAAGGGCGGACCGGAAAGCCTCGCTGGCCGGGGATGCGAGGCCCGAACGCCTGGACGACCTGCCGGGCATGGGCGAGGCGCGACGCTGGGGGCAAGCCCTCGCAAACGACCTCGTCCGGTACCGCGCGGGCACGCTGCCGTGGGCCGACGTCGAGGCGGGCGCCCTCCTACACGGGCCGCCGGGAACGGGCAAGACCTTGTTCGCCCGTGCGCTGGCGGGATCCTGCGGGGTGCCGCTCCACGCCCATTCCTTCGCCTCCTGGCAGTCCCGAGGCCATTTGGGAGACCTCCTCAAGGCCATGCGCTCGGCGTTCGAGGAGGCGCGGAAGACCGCGCCCTCCATCTTGTTCTTGGACGAGCTCGACTCCGTCGGGAGCCGCGACGAGCAACTCGGCGACCATGCCTCCTACCAACGCCAGGTCGTCAACGGTCTCCTCGAGTGCCTGGACGGCGCGACGGCACGCCCCGGGGTCGTCGTGGTGGGCGCCACGAACAACAGGGACGCGATCGACGCGGCGGTGCTGCGGCCGGGACGGCTCGGCCGCCTGATCGAGGTCGCGCTTCCCGACCGGGACGGGCGCGCCGGGATCCTTCGCCACCACCTGCGCGGCGACCTGCCGGGCATGGACCTACTGGCCCTCGCGGACGAGATCGGCGAGGCCTCGGGCGCCGCGTTGGCGCAGGTCGTCCGCGAGGCACGCGGCTCCGCCCGACGGGACGGGCGTGCCCTGGTCGCCGCCGACCTCTGGAACGCCCTTCCCGAGGGGACGCTGCTGTCGGACGCCGCCTTCCGCCGCCTGTGCGTCCACGAGGCGGGGCACGCCGTGGCCGGGCTGGAGCTCGCCGCGGTCTCGGGGCTGACGCCGACAAGGGTCGCGGTACGCCGCCGCATCCGGCATGCCGACGCGAACCGCACGGACTTCCGCGTGGTCGAGGGGCACGACCACGCACGCGAGAACGTGGAGGCGCAGGTGTCGGTGCTGTTGGCCGGCATGGCCGCCGAAGAGGTGCTGCTAGGGTCCCGCGGCAGCGGCTCCGGCGGCACTCCCGAGGCCGACCTCGTGCGGGCGACGCGGCTCGCCGAGTCGATCGAGTTCTCGCTGGGCCTCGGGGAAGGTCTCCATTCCGTTCCCGCGGGCGCCCTCTCGAAGGCCGTCGCCGCCGCAGGCGGCAACCCGGCGCTCAGGGACCGCGTCGAGCGCGTGCTCGAGCGGTGCCACCGGGAGGCGAGGTCGATCGTCGAGCGGAGGCGCGAAGAGGTCGAGGACCTGTCCAGGGCCTTGGCGGAGCGGTCGGTCGTCGACCTGCCCTGACGGGACTTCCGCGCTTCCCGGCATCGAGCCGGGCGGGCGGCGTTCCCGGCGCGGCACCCGCACGGCGGAGCCGCCGCGACCTCCGATGGGGTCGCGGCGTTCCCGCTTGGCGATACCGTGCCGCGGCGGGTTCACGATCGCCGCGCGACCATGTCCGGGGTCGGCCTCCCGGCCACGCCACCGCGTTTCACCGCCTCCTCCAACCCCCATCCCTTCACCACCGCGAACACGGCCGGGATGACCACGAGCGTAAGGACTGTCGACGAGACCATGCCACCGATCATCGGCACCGCGATCCTCTGCATCAGCTCGGAGCCCGCCCCGTGGCTCCAGAGGATCGGGAGGAGGCCCGCCATGATCGCGACCACCGTCATCATCTTGGGCCTCACCCGCTCCACCGCCCCGATCATGATGGCCTCCCGCAGCGCCCCGCGGTCGAACGGCCTGCCTTCGGCCACGCGCCGCTGCCGGACCTCCTCCACGGCGTGCTGGAGGTAGATCAGCATGATCACGCCCGTCTCCGCCGCGACGCCCGACAGGGCGATGAAGCCGACCGCCACCGCGACGGACATGTCGAAATCCAGCCACCACATCAACCACACGCCGCCGACCACCGCGAACGGCAGGGACAGCATGACGATCAGCGTCTCCGTCATCGACCGGAAATTCAGGTAGAGGAGGAGGAAGATCAGGAGCAGCGTGACGGGCACGACGACCCTCAGCTTCGCCTCGGCGCGCTGGAGGTACTCGTACTGCCCGCTCCAGGCGACGTGGTAGCCGGGCGGAAACGTCACCTCCCGCGCCACCGCCTCCTGCGCCTCGGCCACGTAGCCCCCGAGGTCGCGACCCGCGATGTCGACGAAGACGTAGATCGCGAGCTGCCCGTTCTCCGTCCGGATCGAGGTCGCGCCCCTCGTCAGCTCGACCTTCGCGACCTCGCCGAGCGGGACCGTCCCGCCGCCGGGGAGCGCGACCTGCACGTCCCTCGCGACGGCGTCGGGGTCGGACCGGAGATCACGGGGATAGCGGACGACGACGGCGTAGCGTTCGCGTCCCTCGACGGTCGTCGTCACCGTCTCCGCCCCGAGCGCCATGCCGATCGTGTCCTGGACGTCGCGGACGGACAGCCCGTACCGGCCGAGAGCCTCGCGGTCCGGCACGATGTCGAGGAAGTAGCCGCCGACCACGCGTTCCGCGTAGGCGCTCGAGGTTCCGGGCACGCCCTTGAGGACCCGCTCGATGTCCTTGGCGACCGCTTCCATGCCCGCAAGGTCCGTGCCGAACACCTTCACGCCGACGGGCGTGCGGATGCCCGTCGAGAGCATGTCGATGCGGGCCCGGATCGGCATCGTCCAGGCGTTCGACACGCCGGGGAACTGGAGCGCCCCGTCCATCTCCGCCTTGAGGCTGTCGATCGTCACGCCCGGCCGCCACTCCTCCTCCGGCTTCAGGTTGATCAGCGTCTCGAACATCTCGGTCGGCGCCGGATCCGTCGCGCTGAGGGCGCGCCCGGCCTTGCCATAGACCGAGGCGACCTCGGGAAACGACTTGATGATGCGGTCCTGCGTCTGGAGGAGTTCGGCGGCCTTGGTCACCGACAGGCCGGGCAGCGTCGTCGGCATGTACATCAGCGTCCCCTCGTTGAGGTTCGGCATGAACTCCGAGCCGATCTGACGCGCCGGCCACACCGTCACGCCGAGCGCGACAAGGGCGAGGAGGATGGTCAGGGTCTTCGCCCGCAGGACGGCGCCGATGACCGGACGGTAGGCGCAGACCAGGAAGCGGTTCACGGGGTTGCGGTGCTCGGGAACGATGCGTCCCCGCACGAAGACGACCATCAGCGCCGGGACGAGCGTCACCGACAGGAAGGCGGCCGCCGCCATGGCGAACGTCTTGGTGAAGGCGAGCGGACCGAACAGGCGGCCCTCCTGCGACTCCAGCGTGAAGATCGGCAGGAAGGAGACGGTGATCACGAGGAGGCTGAAGAACAAGGCGGGACCGACCTCGCTCGCGGCCTCGACCAGGATCTCGACCCTCGGCTTGCGGGGCGGCGCGCGCTCCAGGTGCTTGTGGGCGTTCTCGATCATGACGATGGCGGCGTCGATCATCGCGCCGACGGCGATGGCGATGCCGCCGAGGCTCATGATGTTGGAGCCGAGCCCCGCCAGCTTCATCGCGCCGAAGGCCATCAGGATGCCGACGGGCAGCATGAGGATGGCGACGAGCGCGCTCCTGAGGTGGAGGAGGAACACCACGCAGACGAGCGCGACGATGAGGCTCTCCTCGAGGAGCGTCCCCTTCAGGGTCTCGATGGCGCGGCCGATGAGCTGCGAGCGGTCGTAGACGGGGACGATCTCCGTCCCCACGGGCAGGCTCGGCAGGATGGCGGAGAGCTTCGCCTTCACGTCCTCGATCACGTCGAGTGCGTTGGAGCCGAAGCGCTGCATGACGATGCCGCTCGCGACCTCGCCCTCGCCGTCGAGTTCCGTGATGCCGCGGCGCTCGTCGGCGGTCGTCTCCACCCTCGCGACGTCCGACAGCCGCAGGGGCACGCCACCGGGGCTCATGAGGACGATGTCTTCGATGTCCTGCGTGCCGCGCAGGTAGCCCCTGCCGCGCACCATGTACTCGAACTCGGACATCTCCACCGTCCGGCCGCCGACGTCCATGTTGCTGGCGCCGACCGCCTCCTTCAGCATGTCGAGCGTCACGCCCTGGCTGCGCATGCGGTTCGGGTCGACGACGACGGAATACTGCTTCACGAAGCCGCCGACGCTCGCGACCTCCGCCACCCCGTCCGCGTCGGAGGCGGCGAAGCGCACGACCCAGTCCTGGAGGGACCGGAGCTCGGCGAGCGTCCGGTCCTTCGCCACCACCGCGTATTGGTAGACCCAGCCGACGCCCGTCGCGTCGGGCCCGAGCGTCGGGGTCACGCCGGGCGGGAGCCGGCGCCCGGCCGCGTTCAGGAACTCGAGCACGCGGCTGCGGGCGAAGTAGGGGTCGGTGCCGTCCTCGAACACGACGTAGACGAACGACACCCCGAAGAACGAGAAGCCGCGCACGACCTTCGACTTCGGGACCGTCAGCATCGCCGTCGTCAGCGGGTACGTGACCTGGTCCTCGACGACCTGCGGCGCTTGGCCGGGGTATTCGGTATAGACGATGACCTGCACGTCGGAGAGGTCGGGGATCGCGTCGAGCGGCAGCGTCCTCAAGGCGTGGATGCCTCCCGCCACGGCGAACAGCGTGCCGACGAGGACGAGGACGAGGTTCCTCGCCGACCAGGCGATGATGCGGGCGATCACGGCTTCGCCTCCGCCGTCGGAATAAGTGCCTGCCCCTGCGCGCCGAGGGCCGACAGCGCCGCCCGGATGTTGCTTTCCGCGTCGATCAGGAAGTTCGCCCCCGTCACCACCCGGTCGCCCTCGAGGACGCCCTTCGCGATCTCCGTCACGTCCGTCCCGCGGACGCCCAGCGTCACGGGTCGCGGCTCGAAGCGGCCCCCGCCCAAGTCGAGGATGATGACCTGGCTCGATCCCGTGTCGACGACGGCGTCGTTCGGGACGGCGACCACGGCCTCGCCGGCCCCGGTGTCGATCCCGACGTCGGCGTACATGTCGGGAAGGAGGAGGCCGTCCGGGTTGTCCACCCCGACGCGCACCTTCACCGTCCGCGTCTCGGGCGAGACCTGCGGGTAGACGAGGTCGACCCGGCCCTCGAACGTCCGGCCCGGCAGGCCGCGGAAGGTGACCCGCGCGGCGGCGCCGAGCCGCAGGTTTCCGACCTCGCGCTCGGGCACGTCGGCGACGACCCAGATCCGCGAGACGTCTCCGAGGCGGAAGAGGACGTTCCCCGCCTCGGTCATCATGCCGTCGACGGCGGACCTCTCGAGGACGATGCCGTCGCGCGGCGCCGTCCACGTCATGGAGGTCGGGACCTTGCCCGTCCTCTCGATCCCGCGGATCTCCTCCTCCGGGACGCCGAGGTTGCGAAGCTTCAGGCCCGCGCCGCCCGACCCCGCGGCGCCGCCGCTCCTCAGCTCGATTACGTACTGGGCGCCGGCGGCGGCGACCTCCGGCGAGTAGAGGCGCACCAGCGGCTGTCCCTTCCGCACGGCCGAACCCGTGGTGACGTCGCCGACCTCCTCGACGAAGGCGTCCGCGCGCGTCGTCACGACGGAGACCATGCGCTCGTCGAGCCTCACGACGCCCGGCACGCGCAGGGGGCGGCCGACGACCCGGCGGGACACGGGCTCCGACCGGACGCCCGTCCTCTGGAGGCGGCCGGGCGTGATCGCGACGACGCCGTCCTCCTGCTCCGGACCGTCGTAGACCGGGATGTAGTCCATCCCCATGGAGTCCTTCTTCGGCACCGGCGAGGTGTCGGGAAGGCCCATCGGGTTGCGGTAGTAGAGGATCCGCTTGGCCGGGGCCGCGTCGCTCCGCTCCGGTGCCGCCCCTTCCGCCGTGCCCGGTCCGGCTTTCGCGGCCACCGCGCCCGGCCCGGCCGCGTCGTCGTGGACGGGCACGAAATCGCGCCCGTCGTCCGTCTTCCTCGGTGCGGCCGAGTAGATCGGCTTGCCGTCCGGATCGCGCCAGTAGAGGACGCGCTCCGGCGATGCCGGGCCGACGGGCGCCGCGGCGGGCATCCCCGCCGCCTCCGCGCGTTCGGCCGCGACCGGCGGCGTCCCCGACAGGCCGAGCGTCTCCCCGAGCCGGGCGACCGTCAGCCCGGCCTGTCCCGCTTGGTAGCCTCCGGCGCCCGCCGCGACTGCGACGAGGGCGAGGCCGACAATGGCCGTGCGCATCACTCGGCCGCCTGGAGGACGACCTCGTCCCTGAGGGTGCCTTCCTCGCCCTGGACCTTCGCCCCGAGCGAGATGCGCCAGCCGCCGTCCATGACGAGGGCGACCCTGAAGCGGTAGACGCCGGGCTCGTCCGACGGGAGCGCCTCGATGGGCGTCGTCATGGTCTCCATGCCGTCCGGCGCCATGTCGGCCCGGGTCTCGAAGACGACGGCGTCGGGAACGGTCTTTCCCGTCCTCCGGTCGACGAGGCGCACGGCCACGACGGCGTCCTTCCCCGACTTCACCTTCGCGTCGACGAGCTGGAACTCGTAGTCGGTCATCGCCGCGATGGCGGAGGTCCCGGCGCCGAGCCACAGGAGGGTCGCGACGGCCGCCGCGGCGACACGCATGCTGGTCTTCTTCATCTGTTGAATTCCCGATCGATCCCCGTCCGCGGCGCTGCCTGCGGCGGGATGGCGAAACGCCATGCGTCAGCATCGGCACGGATCGCTCCGCACCGCTCGAACGGCGCCACGGCGCCGGCTGGTCGATCAGGGTCTGGGAGGTCGGGGCGGCGGCGCGCGGGCGAGCGACACAAGCCTGCGGACGCCCGGCTGGCCGAACGACGGCTCAGACGTCCGGGGCGACCCGAGGCCCGACGCCGAAGCGGGACCCGCGGGGATGCACTGGGAGGCGCAGGCCGCCATCGTCGGGCAGGCCGACTTGCCGCAACCGTCCTTCGCCGGGGCCGGGTCGTCGGGACAGCAGGGCATTCCGGCCTCGGCCGCCATGCCCTCCATGCCGGCCATGCCCTCCATGCCGGCCATGTCCCCCATTGCGCCCATGTCCGCCGCAGTGGCCCGCTCGGAGGGGATGTCCGCGACCGTCCGCGTCGCATCGGCATGGGCCATGGCTTCGCCCATCGGCATCAGGGCCAACGCGGCGACGACCAGGGTCGCGAGTGCGGTCTTGAGGCGGGACGTTCTGCTCACGGGACAGTGATGCCACGTCGCGGGCCGCCGGAAAAGGTGCATGCGAAGGACGCGCCCTTTGCCGCGGACGACGGCTGCCGGGATCCGTGCGCGCCGCGAGGCGTCCCGCCGCGCCGGGAAAACGGAAACGGCTCGGATTCGAACGATTTCCTTCAGGCCAAACCCATCGCCCGTGACCCATGGTCCTCCGAAGCAACGAGGGGACTTTGAACATGGCGAGCGGAGCGGAAGTCGCGGAGGACGGGGCGTCGGCGGGGCCGCAGCGGCGCAGGCGCGTCAGGATCGCGGCCGCAGCCCTCCTGGGTGTCCTTGCCCTCGGGGCCGGGGCCACGTTCGCGGCGCCCTCCATCGTGGCGGCGTTCGGGGCCGAGGAGACGGCGGTCGCGGAGACCGCGCCCGCGCCCGCGCTGCCCGACGTCCTTCCCGCCGAACCCCATCCGGCCGGGCCGGCTTCGGTCGGTGACTACCAGATCGTCCTGGTCGGCGACGGCGAGGCCTTCCTCGCGACCGCCTCGAACCTGATCCGCGTCAAGGTCGGCAGCCAGGTGGCGGGCCTCGGCGAGATCGTCTCGATCGTCCCGTCCCCGACGGGCGGCGTCGTCACCGGATCGCTCGCCACCCTGAAGACGACCTGAAAGGAACCCGGACCGAGTGCGAAAACAGTGACGGGAGTGTCTCCGCGCATCCGCGTGGCAGCCCGCCCGAACGGCGTGGCTGTCCCGCCGTCTCCCGTCGCCTAGCGCCTGGTTCGCCCCCTGCGGGCCGAGAGCCTCGGATTGGCGGGTCGCCGGGCTTCCGCGGCATCGCGTTCGTCCAGCTCGTCGGCGGTTTCGAGCAGGCGCCCCTCCTCGAAGCTGTGGGTCGGGATGGAAACGTAGTCGAGGGCATGCGGATTGATGAAGATGATCCGGTGGCTGCCGGCCGTCGGCAGGCGAAGCATCTCGTCGCCCGGAAGGTCGCCGCCGAAGTCCGTGAGCGGATAGAAGGCCTCGTAGAGAACCCTTTCGTCGTAGACTTCCTCGCTGCGCCGGCGTCCGGTCGAGAACTGCCAGACCGTCTGAGTCGCCAGCGCGAAGAGGCGGTCCGTCAGGTCCCGCATCCTCGCGCGCTCGGCCTCGAGCTCGTCCGGTTCGATCCTCCTGTCCGCGACGAGCTTTTCGAACTGCTCGTCGGTGACCATCAACCACCCGCGGACCCGTTCGACATCCTCTTCGGCAAAGTCCTCCGCCCCGACCTCGTCGCCGGCAAGGGCCGCGACGATCTGCCAGTCGCGCGGATCCGCCATCTGCTGGCCCGTGAACCGACCGTAGCGCTCCGTCTCGGGCCCATAGTCGTCGTAGGCCTCGCTGGAGAAGTAGAGGTCGGCGATCGCCTTGGATCGGATGGCCACGGTCTCGTTGCACAGGCTCCGCACGATGAGGAACGGGGTGTCCCGCTGGACGTCCGCGTGGAGGCGCTCGAAGGCATCCTCCGAGATGGAGAGAAGCAGCGGTTCGCCGCCGCCGGCGAAATGGACCGCCACCTCTCCATAGTAGCTCAGGGCCTTCTCCACGCTGTCGTCGTAGAGCCCGACCCTGACGGGCGCATGCCGTCCGAGAATGGTCGCCGGGTCCGTTCCGAGCGCCTCGGCCAGCTTGTCGAGCTTGTCGCCGGGGATCGGGGCGGCACCCGTTTCCCAGCGCTGGTAGTTCGGC
Organism: Aureimonas phyllosphaerae; assembly: GCF_047943035.1. NCBI lineage: Bacteria > Pseudomonadati > Pseudomonadota > Alphaproteobacteria > Hyphomicrobiales > Aurantimonadaceae > Aureimonas > Aureimonas phyllosphaerae. Next base: position 1,967,278 of record NZ_CP181348.1, read on the forward strand.
TGCGAGACGCCGACGGCGGCCGCGACCATGGACTGCGTCAGGCCGGCTTCCGCCCGCAGTTGCTTCAGCTTGTTGTTCATTGGCCCTCCAATTAAACGTATAATATACGTATGAACGTGGGGAGCAAGGGGCGATCACGGGCGCGGGCGCGACGAACGTCATGTGCTCACGTCCCCACGGGACCCGCCGTCGACATCCGTCCCGCGACGCCGGGCGCGGCATCGCGCCGGCGCCGGCCCCAAGGCGCCCCTTTACCCTTCGGGCGCGATCGGGCACCGTCCCCGTGTCGCCCGTGCCAACGCGCATGTCCCGCTCGGATGCCCGCCCATCCGTCCCCGAGAAAACGCGCGCCCGGCACGGAACATTGTTCCCTCCAAGGGAATTTCGGCATTGTGCCCTGTGGGGGAACCCTATATCGATATGCGTGTCCTCTCCAAGAAGACGCTGAGGGAGTTCTGGGAGTCGGAGCGCAAGCATGCCGTCTCGCAGGGGCCGCTCGAGGCGTGGCACCAGGAGGCGTCGGCGGCGAGCTGGCAGAATCCGAACGACCTGAAGGCGACCTACAAGAACGCGAGCGTCCTCAAGGGCGGGCGCGTCGTCTTCAACATCAAGGGGAACGACTACCGCCTGGTTGTCGAGATCAACTACGCGGCGCAGATCGTGTTCGTTCGCTGGGTCGGGACGCACGAGGACTACGACGAGATCGACGCGGAGACGGTGCGATGCACGTGAGGCCCATCAAGTCCGAGAGCGACTACGAGACCGCGCTGGCACGCGTCGGCGACCTCATGGCGGCCGAGCCGGGCTCGCCCGAGTTCGACGAGCTGGAAGTGCTGTCCACGCTCGTCGAGGCGTGGGAGGCCAAGCACCACGCCATCGCCCATCCCGACCCGATCGAGGCAATCGCTTTCCGCATGGAGCAGGCGGGCCTGCGCCAGCGCGACCTCGTGCCGTACATCGGCAGCGCCAGCAAGGTGTCCGAGGTCATGAAGCGTCAGCGGCCGCTGACTCTCGCCATGATAAAGAAGCTCCACGCGGGGCTGGGCATCCCGGCCGACGTGCTCCTGCGCGAGCCCGCGCCCGGCACGGAGGCCCTCGACGCCTCGCGTCTGCCCTGGGGCGAGATCGTGAAGCGCGGGTGGATCCCGAACTTTCCGGGCACCGCACGGGAGGCCAAGGCCCGCTGCGACGAGCTGGTGGCCTTCCTCGTCCCGCAGTCCGCCAGCTCCTGCCTCCAGCCCGCCCTCTACCGCAGGTCCATCCGCAGCGGGGCAGCCATGGACGACCATGCCGTTACGGCCTGGACGGCGCGGATCGTGTCGCTGGCCTGCGCGCAGACGCTGCCCGGCAGGTACGAGCGCGGCGTCGTCGACGACGCCTTCGTGTCCGGGCTCGTGCGCCTCAGCTTCCTCGACGACGGGCCGCGGCTCGCCCGCGAGTACCTCGGCAAGCACGGCATCCACCTCGTGGTCGAGAGGCAGCTCCCGAAGACGAGGGTCGACGGCGCCGCCACCATGCTGCCCGACGGCTCCCCGGTGATCGGGCTGTCGCTCCGCTATGACCGCCTCGACAATTTCTGGTTCTGCCTCGCTCACGAGCTGGGGCACGTGGCCCTGCACCTCGGCGAGGGCGGGGAACAGTGGTTCGTCGACGACCTCGACTCCGAGGCCGGGGCCGGCGAGAGGACGCGCGAGGACGAGGCCGACGCCTGGGCCCGGGAGGCGCTGCTGCCCGGCGAGGCATGGGCTGCCGCCGGATCCGTCCGGCGGGAGGCGGAGGTGCGGGCGCTCGCGCGCAAGCTCAACGTCGGCCCGGCGATCATCGCCGGCCGCGTCCGGTTCGAGCAACGTAACTACAGGCTGCTCAACGACCTGGTTGGCCAGGGGGAGGTACGGCGCCTGTTCGGCGTGGCCTGAAGCATCCGGTTGCGCAAGGGAGCGACGGCGGTCGCGTCCCGCATCGACGCCGTCAATTCGGCGAGAGCATCCACGCGCGGCGACCACGTCGTTCCCGTGCCGGGAAACGCGGCAGGGCTCCGGCGGCTTGGGGACGGGCTACGGCGGGTCAATGCGACCGGGCGCCCAGGACGAAGTCGAAGAGCAGCTTCACGTTCAGGAGCGCGATGGCCACGGCGATCGCCAGCGCCACGCCGGCGAGCCAGCGCGGGGCCACGAGCTCGCCCATCTTGCGGCGGTCCATCGTGAACATGACCAGCGGGAACACCGCGAACGAGAGCTGGAGGCTGAGGATGACCTGCGTGAGGATCAGGAGGCGGGCGGTGCCGCTCTCGCCGAACCAGATCGTCACCGAGGCCGCCGGGACGATGGCGATGATCCGGGTGATCAGGCGCCGGAGCCAGGGCGCGAGCCGGATGTCGAGAAAGCCCTCCATCACGATCTGCCCGGCCAGCGTCGCCGTGACGGTGGAGTTGATGCCGCAGCACAGGAGGGCGATGCCGAAGAGCGTCGGCGCGACGGCAGCCCCGAGGATCGGCGCGAGCAGGCTGTGGGCCTCGCCAAGTTCGGCGATTTCCGTTCGTCCGGTCGTGTGGAAGGCCCCGGCCGCCAGGATCAGGATCGACGCGTTGACGAGGAGCGCGAAGCAGAGCGCGACGGTGGAGTCGATCGTCGCGAAGCGCAGCGCCTGGCGCTTCTCCGGCAGGGTCGTCCCGTAGTCGCGCGTCTGCACGATGCCCGAATGGAGATAGAGGTTGTGGGGCATCACGGTCGCGCCGAGGATGCCGAGCGCGAGGTAGAGCATCTCGGGGTTCGACACGATCTCGGTGGTCGGGGCGAACCCGCGGATCACGTCGCCCCAGTTCGGGTCGACCATGGCGATCTGGACGGCGAAGCACACCGCGATGACGCCGAGCAGCGTTACGATCAGTGCCTCGACCCAGCGGAAGCCGAGCCGCTGGAGCCAGAGGATCAGGAACACGTCGACGGCGGTGATCAGGACGCCGATCTCGAGCGGGATCCCGAACAGGAGGTTGAGGCCGATGGCGGTGCCGATGACCTCCGCGATGTCGGTGGCGACGATGGCGATCTCGGCCAGGAACCAGAGCGGCAGCGCGACGTAGCCCGGGTATGCGTCGCGGCAGGCCTGTGCGAGGTCACGGCCCGACGCGATCGCCAGGCGCGCGCAGAGCGACTGCAACACGATCGCCATGACGTTCGACAGGAGCGCGACGAAGAGCAGGGTGTAGCCGAAGGCCGAGCCCCCGGCGATCGACGTCGCCCAGTTGCCGGGATCCATGTAGCCAACGGCAACGAGGTAGCCCGGACCGAGGAAGGCCGCCGCCTTGCGCCACGGCGGCGCGTTGCGGTCGACGCGGACGGTGCGGTGCACGTCCAGAAGCGACCCGTCCCCGCGGTCCCGTCTCCACCCGGCCTCGTCCGTGCATTCGTTCGAACCAGACATCGTTTCGCGCCCCGCTCCGAGATCGCGTAGAGTTGTTCCTCGGCACATGGTTTGTCCAGTGACAAACTTTGTGCCTATGGACGATTTCTGCTACCTGCGGGAGACGGAGGATGGCGGATGACGGGCGGGATCGACGGAACGGATGCGACGACGACGGCGGCGCGCTTCGCGCGCGTGCGCAAGGCCAACCAGTCGGAGCTGTCGGAGGACTACGTCGAGATGATCGACGACCTGATTGCGGAGCGCGGCGAGGCAAGGGCGGCCGACCTCGCCGAGCGCTTCGGCGTCTCCCCCGGCACCGTCGCCCGCACCGTGCAGCGGCTAGCCCGGGACGGTCTGGTCAGCTCCGAGCCGTACCGGGCGATCTTCCTGACGACGGAGGGAAAGGAACTCGCCGAACGGGTCAGGGCGCGGCACCGCCTGGTCGTCGATTTCCTGAAGGCGATCGGCGTCGCGCCCGCATCGGCGGAGATGGATGCCGAGGGGATCGAGCACCATGTCGGGAAGGACACGCTCGACGCCTTCCGCAGGTTCCTAACGCGCTGAGGGTCAAACACGGCGGGACGTCCGATCCGGAGCGACGGCGCGGGGCCGGCCGGGCCTAGCCGCCTCAGCGCTCGGCGTCCGCCGGATCCTCGGCCAGCGCTTCGGGCCTGCTGACGGGCACGGCGTCCATCGACGTCTCGACGGCGAGGCCCTTCGTCCCCATCCGCTTGAGCATGTCGCGGTACCGCGGGTGCATCCCGCCGTCGACGTACGCCATCGGCATGCCCGCCCGCCCCTCGGACAACAGGGATTGAAGCAACCTGTCGTCGCGCTCGCGCTTGGCCGCCACCTCAGGTGCGACGCGTGTCTCGAGCGGCGGGCAAGACGCCGCCGGATCGATGGGCTGGCCGTCCTTGCGCCGCGCGTCGAACACATAACGCCCGCCGCAGGCCGACACGTCGGGCTCCTTCCGCGTCACCTCGAAGATGTCGTAGCCGAGCTTGAGGTTGCGCCAAAAGGCGATGTTCGGGTCACTCCTGTGGCGCGCCATCTGCGCGGCCGTCATCCGGAACGGGAAGGACTGGACCTGGAAGTCGCCCTGGCCGAGCGCGAAGGCCCTCTCGGCGTCGGCGTAGACCTCGCCGACGCCCTCGTCGGTCATGGCGAAGCATCCCGACGACGAGCAGGCCCCGTGCACCATCAGCGAGTCGCCGGTGTAGCCGAGCGACCTCTCGAGCGGGTTCGGATAGCCGAGGTTGAAGGAGCGATGGTACTTCGAGTTCGGGTTCATCAGCGCGCGGGTGACCCGGTAGAACCCCTCGGGCGCCTGGCGGTCGCCGTTCGTCTTCTTGGGGCCGAGCTTGCCCGCCCAGCGACACAGCGGGTGCGTCTTGTGAAGGGCGTATCGACCGTCCGCGCCGAGCTTCCAGACCTCGAGCTCGCTCTCCTCCTTGAAGATGCGCACCAGGATCGAGCCCGGCGGACGGGCCTTCGCCTCGGCGTAGGCCGTGGGCACGAGGTCCTTGTAGGTCTCGTCCGACACCGACATGCAGCCGCCCGCGGACGCGAGACCGAGAAGGGCGACGGCCAGCGCGGCTCGTCGCGTGGCGGTGCGGGCGCGGCGTCGTGCGGGAAGGTGCATCTCGTTCCGAGGGTTGGACGTGGCGGGTCTCCGTCCATCATCGACGGCCGGGCTGTCGCGGGGATGACCCGGAGGGCACAACCGTCGCGGCCACCAGGAGACGCCTCGATCCGGCGGAAGTGAGGCGACCGCAGCCGCCGGTCCTCAATGCGTCTCGTGCAGGCACTCGCCGTGGTCGCCGAGGACCTCGATCACCCGGCACTCCGCGACCGAGTGGTTCGAGCAGTCCGTCATCCGCGCGACCTCGGCCCTGAGCGCCGTCAGCCGGGCGATCTTGTGGTCGATGTCGGCGAGATGCGCGGCCGCGATCCGGTCGGCGCTCTCGCACGGACGGTCCGGCTCCCCGGCCAGCGCCAGGAGTTCGCGGATCGGCTCGATCTCGAAGCCGAGCTCGCGCGCGTGCCGGATGAAGCGCAGGCGTCGCAGGTCGCCCGCGTCGTAGAGGCGGCGGTTGCCCTCCGTCCGCGGCGGCGCGGCCAAGAGACCGATCTGCTCGTAGTACCGGATCGTCGGCACCTTGATGCCGCTCGCCCGCGAGGCCTCGCCGATCGGAACGCCGTTCGTCATTTTTCCCCTTGCTCCTCTAGCCACTGGAGGAAGTACGCCTCTCCCGACATGCACGCAAGGAGAGCGCCATGAGCGCCGTCATGAACGAGAGCCGCTACCGGGTCACCGGGATGGACTGCGCGGCCTGTGGGAACAAGGTCGACACCGCCATCCGCCGCCTGCCTGGCGTGGAGGACGTTGCCGTGTTCGTATCCGCCGGGACGGTGAGGGTCAGCCACGCCGACGGCTTCGACACCGCCGCCGTCGTCCGCCAGGTCCGCAACCTCGGCTACGGCGCGGAGCCGGCCGGGGACCGTGCGGCAGCCGCCGACGGGCATCCGTCCGCTTCCCACGGCGCCGACGGCCACGACCATGCGGGCCACACCCACGACGAGCCCGGCGAGGCGGGCAAGCCGTGGTGGCGGACGCGCAAGGCGGGCCTCACCGCCGCCTGCGGCGTTGCCCTCTTGGCCGCCTACGTCCTCGGGCATGCGGTTCCCTCGCTCGAGCGGCCCGCGTTCCTCGCGGCGCTCGCCATCGGCCTGGTACCCGTCGCGTGGCGGGCCATCACGGCCGCCCGGTTCGGAACGCCGTTCTCGATCGAGACGCTGATGTCGATCGCCGCCGTCGGCGCGGTGTTCATCGGGGCCGAGGAGGAGGCCGCCGCCGTGGTTCTGCTGTTCCTGGTCGGCGAGATGCTGGAGGGGGTCGCTGCCGGGCGCGCGAGGGCGAGCATTCAGGGACTGACGGCGCTGGTGCCGAGGACCGCGATCGTCGAGGTGAACGGCGAGACCTCCGAGGTGACCGCCGACAGCCTCGCCGTCGGCTCGATCATCCTCGTGCGTCCCGGCGACCGCATCCCGGCCGACGGCGCTGTCGTGGAGGGATCGGGCCAGGTCGACGAGGCCCCGGTCACGGGTGAGAGCGTCCCCAAGCGCAAGGTCGTCGGTGATCCGGTCTTCGCAGGAACGATCAACGCCGGGGGCGTCCTGCGCGTCCGGGTGACCGCCGCGGCGGCCGACAACACGATCGCGCGCGTCGTCCGTCTCGTGGAGGAGGCTCAGGAGGCGAAGTCGCCGACCGAGCGCTTCATCGACCGCTTCTCCAAGGTCTACACGCCCGCCGTGCTGGTGGTCGGCTTCCTGGTAGCCGTCCTGCCTCCCCTCGTCGCCGGGGCGGACTGGAGCGAATGGATCTACAAGGGCCTCGCCATCCTCCTGATCGGCTGCCCCTGCGCGCTGGTCATCTCCACTCCGGCGGCCATCGCTGCGGGCCTCTCCGCCGGAGCGCGGCGTGGCCTCCTGATGAAGGGCGGCGCGGTGCTCGAGAGCCTCGGCCGGATCACCGCCGTAGCCTTCGACAAGACGGGCACGCTGACCGCGGGCAAGCCCGTCGTCACCGACATCGTGGCGGGCAGCCGCTCGGCCGCGCAGGTCCTGTCGCTCGCGGCCGCCCTCGAGAAGGGGTCGAGCCATCCGCTGGCGGTCGCGATCCTCGAGCGGGCGAAGGTCGACAGGGTGCCGACCCCGCCCTCGTTCGACGCGAACGCCGTGGCCGGCGAAGGCGTCGAGGGGGGAGTCGGCGGCGAGCGGGTGTTCCTCGGGTCGCCGCAGGCGGCCGGGAGGCGCGCGGTCCTCGCGCCCGAACAGGAGGCTGCGATCGCGGCGCTGAACGCGGACGGCAAGACCGTCTCCGTGGTCGTGGTCGCCGGGTCCGTCGCCGGGTTCATCGCGATGCGGGACGAGGCGCGGCCGGACGCCGTGGAGGGCCTGGCGGCTCTCAAGGCATCCGGCGTCCGGGCCGTCATGCTGACCGGCGACAACCGCCGCACGGCCGAGGCGGTGGCGGCGGGCCTCGGTATCGAGGCAAGGGCCGAACTCCTGCCGCAGGACAAGCAGCGCATCGTGCGCGAACTTCAGGCCGAGGGGCTCGTCGTCGCCAAGGTCGGCGACGGCATCAACGACGCGCCCGCGCTCGCCGCGGCCAACATCGGCATCGCCATGGGCGGCGGCACGGACGTAGCGCTGGAGACGGCGGACGCGGCGGCGCTGCACGGACGGGTCCGCGACGTGCCGGACATGATCGCCCTGTCGAAGGCGACCATGGGCAACATCCGGGCGAACATCGCGATCGCTCTCGGTCTGAAGGCGGTGTTCCTCGTGACCACAGTCCTCGGCGTCACGGGCCTCTGGCCGGCGATCCTCGCCGACACGGGCGCGACCGTCCTCGTGACCGCCAACGCCATGCGGCTCCTTGCCTGGAAGCCCCGGTGAACGCCGCCGTCGACCAGGTCCTGCGGTTCGGCCCGGCGATCGTCCTCGCCGTCACCGTGGCGTGGCTTGCGCTCGCCACCCGTCGGACGTCCCGGGAGATCGGCGGGCGCGCCTATGGCTTCGGGAGGAGCCCCCGCCAGACGCTGGCGCGCGTCCTGTTCGCGGCGACCGTCGTGGGCGGTCTCGCGGCCCTCGGGCTCCATACGGCGGGGAGCGCGTCGGCCGCGATCGCACCGCTCGCGGGCGAGGCCTCCGCCGTCCGCTTGGCCGGGTTGGCGCTGGCCGTTGCGGGGCAAGTCCTGACGGTCGTAGCGCGGAGCGAGATGGGCCGACGGTGGCGGGTCGGCATCCCCGACGAGGCGCCCGATGCCTTGGTCACGACGGGTTTATTTGGCCTGAGCCGCAACCCCGTGTTTCTCGGGATGCTCGCGATGGCATCCGGCCTTGTGGTCGCTGTGCCGTCCCCGGCTGTCATCGCCTGCGCGCTCGCCTTCTGGATCGCCTGCGAGGTCCAGGTGCGCGACGAGGAGCGCTTCCTCGAACGCTCCTTCGGCCCGGCCTACACCGCATACCGAAGCGCCGTGCGGCGCTGGATCTGACACACCTGGAAAGATGACCCCATGAAAGCTCCATGGTCGACGCAGCTCGCCGCGATCATCCTGTGCGTTGCCCTTGGCGGCCCCGCCATGGCGCAGGAGTTCAAGGCCGGGGACCTGACGATCGCCCGTCCCTCGTCCCGACCGACGCCGCCGGGCGCGAAGGTCGGCGTCGGCTACGTCTCGATCCGAAACGACGGGACAGAGGCCGATCGGCTGGTCGGCGGCTCGGCAGCCGTCGCCGGGCGGTTCGAGATCCATTCGTCGTCGGTGGAGGACGGCGTCGCGCGTATGCGCCGGGTGGAGGACGGGATCGTAATCGAGCCGGGCGCGACCGTGGAGCTCGTGTCCCGCGGAACGCACGCCATGCTGCTCGACCTGAAGGAGCCGATCGTGAGGGGGCAGTCCTTTGACGGGACGCTCGTCTTCGAGCGTGCCGGGACCGTGCCCGTCCGCTTCACGGTGGAAGGGTTCGGCGGGGCCGCACCGGCGTCCGCCCACGAGGGGCACAAGCCATGACCTTGCGCACCGTCCGCCTTCTGCTCTGGGGAGCGGTGGCCGTGACCGCCGGAGCGCTCGTCGGCGCCGCCTGGATGCTTCCAGGCACGGCCTCGGCCCCAACCGCCGCCACGGCGTCGATCACCCCCGTAGGCGGCGAGTTCGCGCTGGTGGACGACGACGGGAGGCCGCGGACGTGGTCCGGCTTCCGCGGCAGGCCCGTCGCCGTGTTCTTCGGCTTCACGCACTGCCCCGACATCTGCCCGACGACGCTCGGCGAACTCTCGGTGCTTCTCGCCGAACTCGGCGAACGGGGCGACGACCTCCAGGTGGTGCTCGTCAGCGGCGACCCCGAGCGGGACACGCCGGAGGTCCTGAACGCCTACCTCCAGTCGTTCGACCCGCGGATCGTAGGGATGACCGGCACGGAGACGGAGGTCGACCGCGCTTTCTCCGCCTTCAAGGCCTATCGCCGGAAGGTTCCGACGGAGAGCGGCGACTACACGGTCGACCACTCCGCCGGGGTCTACCTTTACGATCGGGACGGCGGCTTCGCGGGCACGCTGGACATGCACGAGGACACGGAGGTCAGGCGCGCCAAGGTGATGCGCCTTCTCGAGGGATCGGGCGGCGGGTCGGCGTCCTTGAACGGGCTTGGTGACGCATGGTCCACTGAACGGGACAGCATCGACCCGGCGAGGAGGACAGGATGACCGCGCGAACGATCGAGCGACCGGGCCGGGGCACGGTCGACGGCAGCTCGCTCCACCCCGACCTCGTGCGCCTCCACGCGGCATGGGTCGTCGCGCTCGTCGCGACGCTCGGTGCGCTCTTCGTCGGCGAGATCATGGGACAGGCCCCTTGCGTCCTGTGCTGGTACCAACGCATCGCGATGTTCCCGCTGGCCATCCTGCTCGGCGTCGCCGCCTTCCGGGGCGACCGGGGCGTGCGGGTCTACGCGCTGCCGCTCGCGCTCGCCGGACTTGCGATCGCGGCCTTCCACGGGCTGCTCTACGCCGGGATCGTGTCCGAGGCCATCGAACCATGCGGGGCCGGGCCGTCCTGCGCGAGCGCCGACATGACCATCCTCGGCGGCCTTCCGCTGCCGTTCCTCTCGCTCGCGGCCTTCGTCGCGATCACCCTTCTCCTCGCTCCCGTTCCCGGAAAGAAGCGCGCATGAACCGCCGCACCTTCGTCGCCTCCACCGCCGCCGCGGCCCTCCTCGCCTTCGGCGGGGGAGCGGCCTGGTACCGCGCCAGCCGTCCCGAGACCGCCCCCCTATCGGCGGAAGGGGACCGCCTCGTCCGTCCGCACTCGCCCGCGATCGGCCCGGCCGCGGCTCCCGTGACGCTCGTCGAGTTCTTCGATCCCTCCTGCGAGGCCTGCCGCGCGTTCCACCCGATCCTCGGGCAGATCCTATCGCGGCACCCCGAGAACCTCCGGCTGGTGCTGCGCTACACGCCGCTTCACGAGGGATCCGACGAGGCGGTGCGCATCCTCGAGGCGGCGCGTCGACAGGATAGGTTCGAGGCGGTCCTGGACCGCCTGTTCGAACGGCAGCCGGAATGGGCGATCCACGGGGCGCCCGACCTCGGCAAGGCGTGGGAGATCGCGGGCACGGCGGGCATCGACCTCGCCCGGGCCCGACGCGATGCCGCGCTGCCGGAGGTGACGGCAGTCCTCGATCGGGACGTGGCCGACATGAAGGACGTCGGGGTCCAGAAAACGCCGACGTTCTTCGTCAACGGAAAGGAGCCGGCGGAGTTCGGTCCGCAACCGCTCTACGAGGCGATCACGTCAGAGGTCGCCCGGGTGTCCGGTGCCGCCTGATTCCTCGGAAACGGCCGGGTGCCGACGCGTAGCCTCAGTTCGGGTGGTCCATCCGGCTTTGGTGGAGGAAGGCCGTGGCGACCACGGCGCCCAGTGACAGTGCCGAGAGCCAGATGAGGGTGGCGGCAGTTCCGACACCCGCGATGACGATCGCTCCGACCGTCGGCGCCAGCGCCTGCGCGACCTGCGCCGGACGCGCGAGCCGACCCATGACGCTCGCGTAGCCGACTGGGCCGAACAGCGCCAGCGGCACCGTCCCGCGGGCGATGGACAGGATGCCATTGCCCGCCCCGTAGAACACCATCGCCGCTGCGATCGGGAGGACGTCGAAGGCGAGCGCGCAGACGCCGACGGCGGTGAGCGCGACGGCGGCCCGCATCGTCCACATCGGATGGTGGCGCCCGCGCCCGGCCATCTCCAAGACCCGCGCGCCGACCTGCGAGGGGCCGACCATCGCTCCGAACGCAACCGCCGCCGCGAGCGTCTCGCCGCGGGCCTGGAGAAGCGTCAGGAGGTGAACGGAGACCAGGCCGAAGATCGTGCTGCACAGGACGAGGACCCCGACGAGCAGCAGGAAGTCGCGGTGTTCCCCGGTCGATGGCGCGATGGGTTCGTCACGCCGCGCGGATGCGGCGGCCGGACCCGTGCCGACAGGGATGAATAGCAAGGCCAACGGAAACGTGACGCAGACGTGGAGCGCGGCGTAGGCAAGGCAGGCGCCGCGCCAGCCGACGTTCTCCACTAGGAACGCCGACAGCGGCCAGCAGACCGTGCTGGCGAACCCGCCCCAGAGGGTCAACGTCGTGATGGCGGACCGGGCATCGGCCCCGTAGAGCCGCCCGAGCGTCGCGAAGGCCGGGTCATAGAGCCCCATCCCCATGCCGAGGCCGACGACGACCCACCCGGCGAGAAAGACGGGCAGGTTCGGCGCCAGGCCGAGGACGGCGAGGCCAAGCGCCAGCAGCACGGCCCCGAGTGCCAGTACCGACCGTCCGCCGCGCGCGGCGATGGTCGCGCCGACCCGTGGAGAGGCCGCGGCCGACACGAGGAGGCCGACGCTGACGCCGCCGACGACCCATGGAAGGGGCCAGCCCGTGTCCTGCGAGATCGGGAGTGCCAGTACGGCCGGGAGGTAGACCGACGATCCCCAGGCTAGGATCTCGAAGACCCCGAGCGCCGAGATGACCTGCCAGCGCGGCCTCACGAGACGACCGGAAGCCAGATCCACAGGGCGATGAGCGTTGCCAGCAGCACGGGCGGGGTCAAGACAAGGCCGACCCGCATGTACTGGCCCCAGGTGATCCGCTGCCCCTTGCCCGCGAGGACGTGGAGCCACAGGAGCGTCGCAAGCGATCCGATGGGCGTGAACTTCGGCCCGAGGTCGTTGCCGACGACGTTGGCGTAGACCATCAGCTCCTGCGTCAGCGGGTCGAGGACCGCGCGCTGGATGGCGAGCGCGCCGACTAGCGTGGCGGGCATGTTGTTCATGACGGAGGCGAGGGCCGCCACCACGAAGCCAGTCCCGACGGTGGCAATGAGCGTGCCCTGCTGGCCGAGGCAGACGAGGACCTTGGCGGCGATGTCGGTCAGCCCGGCGTTCCCGAGGCCGTAGACGACGAGGTACATGCCGATCGAGAACAGGACGATCTGCCACGGCGCCCCGCGCAGGACCTTCGGTAGGTCGACCACCGCTCCGCGGCCGCCGGAGAACCACCGTCCCGCGACCGCCGCGAGTACGAGTGCCGCCGCCCCTGTCACGAACGCGATCGGCACGCTGAGCGGCCCTGTCACGAAGTAGGCGACGAGTAGGAGCCCGAGGAGCGGGAACGCGGCGCGGAAGACCGCCCGGTCGCGGATCGCGCTGCGCGGCTCCTCGAGCTGGCGCACGTCGTAGGTCGCCGGGATGTCCTTCCGGAAGTACGCCCACAGGACGAGGAGCGTGGCGGCCAGCGAGACGAGGTTCACCGGAACCATGACCGCGGCATAGCGGCCGAAGGACACGTCGAAGAAGTTCGCGGTGACGATGTTCACGAGGTTCGACACGACGAGCGGCAGGCTGGTCGTGTCGGCGACGAACCCGCAGGCGACGACGAAGGCGAGCGCCCCGGCGGGCGGGAAGTCGAGGCGCAGGAGGATGGCGAGCACGATCGGGGTGAGGAGGAGCGCCGCCCCGTCGTTGGCGAAGACGGCGGCGATGGCGGCGCCCAGCACGACGACGAGCGGGAACAGTTGCCGCCCGTTGCCACCGCCCCAGCGCGCGACGTGCAGCGCGGCCCAGGCGAAGAACCCGGCCTCGTCGAGGACGAGCGAGATGACGATCAGCGCGACGAAGGTGAACGTCGCGTCCCACACGATCTCCCAGACCGTCCCGACGTCGCCCCAGCCGACGACGCCGGTCGCCAGCGCGACGGCGGCGCCGGCGAGCGCCGACCATCCGATGCCGAGGCCTCGGGGCTGCCAGATGACGAGGACGAGGGTGGCGACGAAGATCGCGAGGGCGAGCATGGACGGTCCGGGGACAAGAGGATCAGAGGGTGCACTGGTTCACGCGCGTCGAGAGTTGCTCGGCGCTCTCGACGCGCTCGGAGTAGCGATCCGTCAGGGTGTGCGAGCGACCGCGCACCAGCCAGGTGAACTTCACCAGTTCCTCGCAGACGTCGACGACGCGGCTGTAGAGGGCCGACGGCTTCATGCGTCCCGCCTCGTCGAACTCGAGGAACGCCTTCGGGACCGACGACTGGTTCGGGATCGTCACCATGCGCATCCAGCGTCCGAGGATGCGCATCTGGTTCACGGCGTTGAAGGACTGCGAGCCGCCCGACACCTCCATGACGGCGAGCGTCTTGCCCTGCGTCGGACGCTTGGCGCCAAGCGCCAGGGGGATCCAGTCGATCTGCGCCTTCATGATCCCGGTCATGGCCCCATGGCGCTCCGGGCTGACCCAGACCATGCCCTCGGACCAGTCGGCGAGGTCGCGGAGCTCCTTGACCTTCGGGTGGTCCGGCTCCGCCCCGTCGGGGAGCGGAAGGCCGCGGGGATCGAAGGTGCGCACCTCGCAGCCGAACCAGCGAAGGAGGCGCCCCGCCTCCTCGGACAGGAGGCGAGAGTAGGACCGCTCGCGGATCGAGCCGTAGAGGACGAGGATGCGCGGCGGGTGCGTCGGAGCACCGGGGCCGGCGAGCGCGTTCCCGTCGATTGGTTGGAGCTGGTCGAGATCGACGGCGGGCAGGTCGAGAGCGGCGAGGTCTGTCACGATGCCGATCCGGACGCGCTCACGACCTCGCCGTCCTCCTTGGTGAAGGTGGTGACGGGCTTGTCGAGGAGCGGCAGCACCTTCTCGGACGGGCGGCAGAGCGCCGCACCCTTGTCGGTCACGACGATCGGGCGGTTGATCAGGATCGGGTGCTCGATCATCGCCGCAAGGAGTTCCTCGTCCGTCAGATTGGGGTCGGCGAGGCCGAGTTCGGCGTAGGGTGTGCCCTTCTCCCGCAGGATGTCCCGCGGCTTCAGGCCCATCATGCCGAGGAGTTCCGCGAGGACCTCGCGGCTCGGTGGGTCCTTCAGATACTCGATGATCTGCGGCTCCTCGCCGGACTGGCGGATCATCTCCAGCGTGTTGCGCGACGTGCCGCAGGCGGGGTTGTGGTAGATGGTGACGGTCACGGGCAGGTCTCCGACGGGCAGGACGGGGCGAGGAGGTCGGCGCCGAGGTTCCCGCAGATCTCCGGGTTCCCCGAACAGCAGTCCTCCGTCAGGAAGGCGAGGAGTTGGCGCATGTCGTCGTAGCTCGCCGCGTAGAGGATGCGGCGGCCGTCGCGCCACGAGCGCAGGAGCTTGGCGCGCTCCAGCGTCGCCAGGTGGAAGCTCATGCGCGTCGGCGGGATGGACAAAGCCTCCGCGATCTCTCCGGACGCCATGCCGTTCGGGCCGGCACGGACGAGCATCCGGAAGGCCGCGAGGCGGTCGGCGTGAGCGAGGGCGGACAGGGCGGCAACGGCTAGATCGTCGTTCATCACTCCGATATTGCAAACATCGTTGCATTATTCAAGTGTCGAGGGTGGCCGATGGGTTGGCGAGGGACCGGGAGGTGCGTCCGCGAATGTTTGAAGACGACCCGAGGCCGTTCCGCCGATCAAGCACCGAGCGGCCTCAACGCCCGCCGCTTCTGGGCATGCGGGGACGACGCCGGGCCGGAAGCGGAACAAGGCTTCGCCGATGCGTCCACAGTCCTGGCCAACGCCCTTCGTATAGGATAGGGGGGTATGCTATGGGACACCTCGCCAAAGACAAGACAAAGCTCATCGCCCGCGTCCGCCGGCTCCAAGGGCAGCTCGAAGCCGTTGCCCGGAGCCTCGACGAGGAGGCTCCCTGCGGGGACACGCTCCAGCTCGTTGCGTCCGTCCGCGGCGCCCTCAACGGGCTGACGGTCGAGCTGATCGAGGAGCACGTGCGCAACCACGTCGTGGACCCCGAGCACGAGCCGGACCCCGAGCGCGCGAAGGGCGCGGCCGACCTCTTGTCGGTCGTCCGGACTTACCTGAAGTGACGGAGAGGCAGACAATGTCGACGACGAACCACGCGCCCGGTCATGCCCACGTCTTCCTTGGGGACGGGCACGCCCGCAACGAGCGCAAGGTGTGGGCGGTGATCGCCCTGACGGTCGCCATGATGGTGGTCGAGATCGTGGCCGGCACGGTCTACGGCTCCATGGCGCTCGTCGCCGACGGGCTGCACATGTCGACGCACGCCGCCGCCATGCTGATCGCGGCGGGCGCCTACTTCTTCGCCCGGAAGCACGCGACGAACCCGCGCTTCACCTTCGGGACGGGCAAGCTCGGCGACCTCGCTGCCTTCGCCAGCGCCGTGATCCTGGCGCTGATCGCCCTCTTCATCGCCTACGAGAGCGCCCTGCGGCTTGCCTCGCCCGTACCGATCTCGTTCGGGCAGGCGATCGGCGTCGCCGCGGTCGGGCTCGTCGTCAACCTCGTCAGCGCGTGGCTTCTCAAGGACGACCATCATCACGGTCACGGGCACCGTCACGGCCATGGTCACGACCATCATGACCACGCCCACGACGAACGCCACGGCAACGGGGACGCGGGCCACGCCGGCGGACGGGACAACAACCTGCGGGCCGCATACCTCCATGTCCTCGCCGACGCGCTGACCTCCGTGCTGGCGATCGCCGCGCTCGCGCTCGGCAGCCTCTACGGTTGGGTGTGGCTCGATCCCGTCATGGGCATCGTCGGCGCCCTCGTGATCGCCCGCTGGTCGTGGGGCCTCGTGCGCGACACCGGGGCGGTGCTCCTCGACTACGTGCCGGCGGGCGAGGACCTGCCGGAGGAGATCCGCGAGGCGATCGAGTCCGACGGGGACAGGATCACCGACCTCCACGTCTGGCAGGTCGGTCCCGGCCACCACGCCGCCATCGTCTCGATCTCGACCGATCGGCCGCTGCCGCTCGACGCCTACCGGGCGAAGCTCTCCCACATCCACGACCTGTCCCATCTGACGGTCGAGGTGGACGCCCGTCCTCGGGCGGCGTAGCCGCGCCCGTAGGGGGCGTCGGCGCCATCGATCGGCCGGACGCAATCCCCCGGGGCGGCCGTGACGGGACGCGGGACGCCGACCTCGAGAGGCTATCGCGTCCCCAGGAGCGGAGCGACCAGGACCAGCAGCACGAACACCCACGCGGCCACGTGGAAGGCCTGGCGCGTCCGTCGGCGCGTCTCGTTGTAGAGCTTCACCGCCTCGATCACCGGAGAGACGGCCAAAGCCCTGTATTCCGCCCGGGTGAGGCTCTGGTGGAGGCGCGAGTGCCAACGGCGCAGGTGCCGGAGGTCGGAGACCAGGGAGCGCGTCGACACCAGCTCGTTCAGCCGCAGGCCCGACCACGTCACGAACAGGACGACGGCGCAGAAGACCAAGGTGGACAGCGTTCCGGCCTGCGAGGCTGCGGAGGTGGCGATCCGCACCCCGAGCCCCGCCGCAAGCACCCCGAGCCCGCCGACGAACGCCTGGGACATGCGGTTCGTCCGCCCGACGATCCTGTCGACATCCTCGGCGACGCCCTTGCGCACCTCGGTCATCGTCTTCAGGAGGTCGGCGGACTTCGAGGTCACGAAGGTGCGGTACTCGGTCCGGGCGCCCGAAAGCGCCTCGCCGACGTGCGGGGAGATCGCTCCCCACCAGTCGTCCTCCCGTCCGTCCGGCACCAGCGGCTCGAGCCGCCTGACGAGCATCTGGTGGCGCGCCTCCGCGTCGCGTGACGGCACCAGGAGCCACTGCGCCGCTTCCCGCAGCGCCTCGAAACGGGAGGGAGGGCACTCGCCCGGCGGAGCCGCCCCGAAGGAACGCTTCCTCAAGCCGTTCAGCACGACGCGCAGCGAGCCGTCCTCCGCCGTCTCCACCTCCGAGGCGAGCGCCAGCATCAGCCTGCCCGCCGCGGCGCGCATGAAGGCCGCCGCGAAGCCGTCCGCGGGCAACGGCTCCGGCGGGGTCCACCGGAACAGGTCGCCCGGCATCCGCCCTCCCGAAAGGTCGCGGACGATGCCCCGCCTCACGTCCGAGACGGCGTCGGGCTCCTCCGTGGCCGTCCCGCGGACAGGAGGCGCCACGGCGGTCCCGTCCCAGGGGACGACAGCCTTCGCGCCGGCGCGGAACGCGCCGAAATCGCCGAGGACATGGATCGTGTCGGACTGGCCCACCCGGGCGTCGTCCCAGGCCCTCAGGGCGGCGCTCGGCGCGAGGAACCAGGCGGCCGACCCGCCGACGGGCTTCGTCAGGATGATGTTGAGGTCACGGGGCACGTCGCCGTCGAGGAGGGTCCCCTCGGGGATCCGCTCGAACTCGCCGTCACGCACCTCGATCGACCAGCCGTTGGCGAAGGCGAAGTCGTGCGCCGCGCGCAACGCCTCGGCCTCGCCGGGCTTGGAGATCCCGGCGTAGCGCCAGCGATCGGCATCCTCGAGGACCCCGTCCCCGACCGGGTGCAGCTCAGCCAGTGACCTTAGGGAGGGCGTCGGTCTCGTCATCCTGCACCAGCTTGGCGGTCCTCAGCGTGATCGTGGCCGACCCGTCCTCGTCGCGCTCGACCTTCACGATGCCATTCTCCTCGTGTTCCTCGCGAAACCAAAGGGCGAAACCCTCCCTCGCGACGAGGCGCTTGTACTCGCGCTTCGGGAGCGTCCTCCGGTCGAACTCGAACGACTCCGTGGAGATGGCGCGGTTCGCGAGCTCGCGGCCGAAGGTCTTCAGGACGGCCTCCTTCGCCGGGCCGTCCAGCCCGCCCGCCAGCGCTCCCCAGAGTTCCTCCGGCGTGTCGCTGTCGAACCCCTCCAGCCGCTCGAAGGTCTCGCGCAGCCGGCGCGTCGGCGCCTTCGCCAACTCGGGCGGCATCGCGTCCCTGTGCTTGTCGATGGTCGCCCTCGCCGCCTCGAACAGCTTCTGGGTGAGGTCGGCCTTCTCGAACGTCCGCCGCACGTCCAGGAAGTTCTCGAAGTGCTGGGTCGCGTCCCGGTACCTCGACGACGACCTGTCGATCACCACGACACGGTGGCGGCGACGCTCGGCGTCCGCATGGCCGGGGTCCGCCAGGCGGATCACGACCGACTTCTGCATGGCCTTCCGGTCCTGCGAGAAGTTCTCCTTCACGCTTTCCATGAG
Source organism: Aureimonas phyllosphaerae (assembly GCF_047943035.1). Lineage (NCBI taxonomy): Bacteria > Pseudomonadati > Pseudomonadota > Alphaproteobacteria > Hyphomicrobiales > Aurantimonadaceae > Aureimonas > Aureimonas phyllosphaerae. Next base: position 1,985,733 of record NZ_CP181348.1, read on the forward strand.
GGGCTTCGGATCCGCCCCGTCCTTGTTCTCCAGGCTGTACCTGATGACGGCGTGGTGGTCGAACTTGATCAGGGCGACCAGCCTCGAGTCCCGCGTGCTCATCGCGAGCAGCATCAGGGCGCCCGCCGCCATGCGGTTGTCGCCCTTCACCTTTTCCTTGAAGCGTCGCGCGAGGCTCCTCGACGTGACGAGGAACCCGTCCTCCCCGTCGGCGCGCGCGTCGGCGAGCGCCGCGGACACGAGGGCGGGCATGCCCGATCCCTCGTTGAAGTCGTAGGAGGCCCCGCGGAGGGTGTCGACCACCCGCTTGACGAAGAACTCCGGGAATTGCGGGGGCACCGCCTCGGCCAGGAAGAGCGGCTCCGGCACGTCCGGACGCACGACGTGGAACACCATCCGGTCGATCGAGAGCGTCCCGATCTCGTCTTCGCTCAGCATGATTCCTCCGACGCTCTGCCGACGGATCCCTAACAAGCCGCGCCGAATCCTACAATCGAGGATACTACCCGCGATTGTGGGGGCCGTCCGAACCCGGCGGGCCGCGAGACCACGCCCATGCAAACGGGCATGGATCGGTGGATCGGTCGGCCAGCCTCGAAGGGAAGTGGGTGGCCGCAGGCCGCTTCGGCAGCGGTAGCCACTTGCGTCCGCCATGAATCGGCGTTCGCTACCCTGAGGCGGGCCGTCCCTCAGGCGCCGCGCAGGTGGTTGTGGATGTCCGTGGCCGCGATGGCGGCCTGTCCCCAAGCCACCGAGACCTGGTTCAGGCTGCTCGCCACGTCCCCTGCCGCCCACAGCCCCGGCACGCCCGTTCTCTGGTGCCCGTCGACGACGACCGCCCCGTCGGCGGCCACGAGCTCGGCGCCGAGCGCCGCCGCGAGACCGGAGCGCGCCCGCGAACCGAGCGCCGCGTAGACCGCGTCGAACGCCAACCCGGCGCCGCCCGCCGTGCGCACGACCATCCGATCGGCGTCGTCGCGCGCGAGCGCCGCGATCCCCTCCTCGACGATCCGGATGCCCTGGCCGCCCAGGCTCGCGCGGTCGTCCGGCGACAGGCACCGCGCGCCGCCTGACAGGAGGAGCGTGACCCGCTCGCTGTAGGTCCGCATGAAGACCGCCTCCGCGGCGGCGCCCGACCCGTCGCCGAGGACGGCGATGTCGGCGTCGATCGCCTCGTAGGCGTCGCAGACCGGGCAGAGCCGGACCGATCCTGCCGAGATCGCCTCGGCAAGTTCCGGCATTTCCGGCTCGTTGTCCTGGACGCCCGTGGCGAGGAGGACCGTTCTGGCGCGGACGGTGGCGCGTTCACCGCTCTCGCCCGCCATCAGGCACGTGAAGCCCCCGTCCTCCGCCAAAAGGGTTCGGACGTTGGCACTTCTGGGAACGATGTCGAAGGCGGCGGCCTGCTCGACGTGCCGACGCAGGATGTCGGGACCGGAGATGCCGTCCGCGAAGCCGGGGATGTTGTAGCTCCACGGGATCCTGGACGCCCTGCTCGTCCCGGTGTCGACGACGACGACGGAACGGCGGAAGCGAGCGAGGTACACGGCGGCCGTCAACCCGGCGGGGCCGGCTCCGACGATCAGGCAGTCATGGGTTCGGTCTTCCAAGGCCCGGCGATCCGACTGGTTGGCACCCCGTCGAAAGTGTCGGCAACACCCTCCGGTTCGATGCGCGTCGCGTAGCCGTCTCGTGGTGGTGAGCTCCCGTCGCCGGGCGCCGACGGAAGTCGGGGGAAGCGGCGCCGCCCTTGCGCAGGGACATGGATGGCGGCGGACGGAAGACGACCGCTCGCCGCCGTGCCACGGGGACCGCCCGACCCGACCGGGACGGGGCCTGATGCGGTCGGGCCGGCATCGCCGGCCCGACCCCTCACGATCAGCGGTTGCCGTAGCCCGATCCCGGCACGAGCGAGCGCTTGCCGAGGGCCGTCTCGGCCATCTCGCCGTGGCTGGTGCCCTGGAGGACGGACAGCCCGGCCTGGGTGTCGACCGCCTTCGTTTCCATGCGCGAACCCGGCACCAGTCCGGGCGTGCCGCTGACGGACGAGGCCGCGGGGAAGCCGTACGAGGACGCCGAGTGCGTCAGGTTCGTCGCCGACGGCATGGCGCCCGCGTGGGCGTCGGTCGCCGTGTCGTGCAGCGCCTGCGCCTCGGCCTGCCCGAGGAAGGTGTCCGACCCGGGGACCAGCGACTGGGCCGAGGCGGCGGCGGTGGCGAGGGAAAGGGCGGCGGCGAGGATGAGGGTCTTCATGTCGTGTTCCTTCGATGCCGGGCGCGTGGCGGCCGGCGTGTGATGTCTGGGAGGTTTTCGGACGCACGTTCCCGGTCCCCGGCGCATGGCTCGGGGGCGTTCCGGCGGAACGGAGCGGGTTGGATGGAAGCGGGCCGTGTCGGGCGGCTCAGGCCCGCGGGGGGCGCCGCGGCACGGGATGCACGTACCCCTCGGGGATCGGCGCCGCCGCCGCGACGAGCGGCAAGGCGTGCCATTCGATCGGCTCGGAGGTCGCGGGGAGCCTGGGAACGATGCTCGGGCAGGCGACGCCGCAGTGCATCGACGGCTCCGCTCCCGGCGACGCGCCGGGATCGGGGTGGCCCGCGACGGACAGTGCATGCCCGTCACGCGGCAGGGCCTCGTCCGAGACGGCGTGTCCGCGTTCGAGGAGTCCGCCGGCAGCCGTCGCGAGGGCGAGCAGGCAGGCGAGCACGATGCCGAACAGTCTCATGGGCGCCTCCATTCGTCGGGCATCCGCGATCGGGTGCCGGGAGCGTCCGCGCGGCGCGCGGTGCCCCCGGCCTTCATGGGTTTCGGGGTATGGGCCGATGCTACTTGACGTCGGTCACGGTCAGCTTGCCGCGGACCTTCTCGGCCACGAACTCGACCGACTTCCCGACCGACAGCTTCTTCAGGGTGGCCTCGTCGGGGACCGCGAAGACCATCGTCATCGCGGGCATCTCGAGGTCCTTCAGCTCCCCGTGCTTGATCGTGACCTTCTTGGCCTTCTCGTCGACCTTGGTGACCTCGCCCTTGGCGTACTCGGCGGCGACGGCGGGGGCGGCGGCGGCGAGCGCGACGAGTGCGGCGGTCGCGATGGTGCGGATCGTCTTCATGTCTCGGGTTCCTCGTTTCGTGATTGGGTGGGTTCGGTTCATTTCATGACCACAAGGGGGCCGTGCATGCCCGCCTCGTAGTGTCCGGGGATCAGGCACGCGAACTCGAAGTTGCCGGCCTTGGAGAAGGTCCACACGATCTCGCCCTTGGCGCCCGGCTCGAGGCGGATCGCGTTCGGGTCGTCGTGCTCCATCTCCGGGAACTTCTGCATCAGCGCCTTGTGCTCGGCGTTCTTGGCGGGCTCGTCCATGACGAACTCGTGGGCGTTCTCGCCGGAGTTCGTGAACTGGAGGCGCACCGTCTCGCCCTGCCGGACCTGGATCTTGGCGGGCTGGAACAGCATCTTGCCGTCCGGGGTCTCCTTCATGGTGACCTTCAGCACGCGGGCGCTGGCGCCCTTCTCGGCGGCCTTGCCGACGGCCAACTCGTCGTGGCCGCCCGCATGGGTGCCCGACGCGGACGCCGGGGCGGACGCGAAGCCGACGAGCGCGGCGGCGGCCGCGGCGAAGGCCATGTGCGTGAACTTCATGGTGTTCGTTCCTCTGGTGGGGTTGGTGGGTTCGCGGCCGCGGTCAGTGGCCGGAATGGTCTGCCGCGCCATCCGCCGCGGCGGTCTTGCCCGCGGGGCGAAGCGAGCTTCCGTCGGCGCTGCCGGCGGGTGCGGAGGGCGCCTCGGGGAGCGCGCCCGTCCATTCGTAGGCGACGGTGCCGGGCGGGTGCGCGTAGTCGCCGGGATCCTCGTAGGAGCCCTTCTCGATGCCCTCGCGCACCTTCACCACGGTGAACATGCCGCCCATCTCGAGCGAGCCGAACTGGCCCCAGCCCGTCATCATCGGGATGGTGTTGTCCGGGAGCGGCATGGACATCTCCGCCATGTCGGCCATACCCTTGGTGCCCATCGGCATGTAGTCCGGCTGCACCTGGCGGATCTTCTTGGCGACCTTGGTCTTGTCGACGCCGATGAAGGTCGGGATCTCGTGGCCCATGGCGTTCATTGTGTGGTGCGACTTGTGGCAGTGGAGCGCCCAGTCGCCCTCGTAGACAGCGTCGAACTCGTAGGCGCGCATCGCTCCGACGGGAATGTCGATCGTGACCTCCGGCCAGCGCGCCTCGGGGCGCACCCAGCCGCCGTCCGTGCACGTCACCTCGAAGTCGTAGCCGTGCATGTGGATCGGGTGGTTGGTCATGGTGAGGTTGCCGACGCGCACCCGCACCCGGTCGTCCTTGCGCACGACCAGCGGCGCCACGTCGGGGAAGACGCGGCTGTTGATGGCCCACAGGTTGAAGTCGGTCATCTCCATGACCCGGGGCACGTATGTGCCGGGGTCGATGTCATAGGCCGAGAGAAGGAACACGAAGTCCCGGTCGACGGGCATGAAGTTCGGATCCTTCGGGTGGATCACGAAGAAGCCCATCATGCCCATCGCCATCTGGACCATCTCGTCCGCGTGGGGGTGGTACATGAACGTCCCGCTCTTCTTCGCCTCGAACTCGTAGACGAAGGTCTTGCCGGACGGGATCGGCGGCTGCGTCAGGCCCGCCACGCCGTCCATGCCGCAGGGCAGGATCATGCCGTGCCAGTGGACGCTCGTGTGCTCGGGAAGCTTGTTGGAGACGAAGATGCGCACGCGGTCGCCCTCGACGCACTCGATCGTCGGGCCCGGGGACTGGCCGTTGTAGCCCCAGAGGTAGGCGGTCATCCCTTCGCCCATCTCGCGCTCGACGGGCTCGGCGACGAGGTGGAACTCCTTCACGCCGTTGTTCATTCGGAACGGCAGGGACCAGCCGTTCAGCGTCACCACGGGATTGTAGTGGGGACCTTCGGACGGCACGGGCGGGACCTGCGTCGCCGCGCTGTCCATGACGGGCGCCTCGGGCAAGCCCATGGCGGAGGTGCGCGACCAGGCCGCGGCACCCACGAGCGCCGCGCCGGCGCCGATGAAGCCTCTTCTCGAAACCATGTCCATCTCTCCGATCAGTCGTCGTCGCCGGCCGCGGCCGTCTCGACCTCGGCGGCCTCGCCGCCATCCGCTTCCCCGCCGCCGAAGACGGCGCTGGTCAGGCCCTCGTCGGCCAGCCAGAAGTCCTTGCGTGCCTCGAGGGCGGCGATGTTCGCCTCGATGCGCTCGCGCGTGTCTGTGATGAGCTCGAAGGTGGAGGTGATCATCCCGTTGTAGGTGAGCACCGCCTCCTTCTCGAGCGTCGTGCGCAGGGGCAGCACGCTGTTCTGGTAGTGACGGGCGATGTCGAAGCCCGAGCGGTAGGCCTGGTAGGCCGAGCGCGCCTCCGACCGGACGTTCACGCCGCGCTCGGCGAGGAGGTTGGCGGCACGCAGGTACTCGAACTCCGCCTTCCTCAGCCGGGCCTGCCCGCTGTCGAAGATCGGGATCGTCAGGCTGGCCTCGACGGCGGGCGAGATCGTCGTCTTGCGCTCCTTGCCGCCGTCCTCGTCCTCCTCGACCTCCTCCTCGGCCTCGATGCCGGCACCCAGCTCGAGGTCGGACACGTACCGCGTGGCCTTGGTCAGGCCGTAGGACTTCGCCAGCGCGTCGAGTTGCAGCTTCGCCAACTGGACGTCGACGCGGCTGCGCAGGGCCTCGGCCTCGATGCCCTCGCGCTTGGCGACGGCCCTCGGAAGGCGCGGGAGCGCGTTCGGCACCTCGAAGTCGACGTCGCGGCCGTAGAGGCCGAGCAGGCGGACGAGCCGTTCCTTCGCGAGCCTCGCCTCGAGACGGGCCGTCGCGGTGCGCCCGGCGAGTTCGGCGTAGAAGACCTGCTCGCGCGCCTGGTCGGCCTTGGTCATGGCGCCGGAGCCGCCGAGCCCCGCCGCGAGCTCGGCCGCAGCGTCGGCGGCGACCTTGGCGCGGTTGAGGAGGGCGACGTTCTCCCAGGCGGCCACCGCCTCGATCCAGGCGCGCCGCGTCTGCGACGCCACCTCGAGCGTGCGCAGGACCGCCCCGAGCTGCGCGGCGTGGACCCGCGCCGTCGCGACGTCCAGGCGACGCTCGCGGGTGATCAGCGCCATGATGTTGGAGACGACCAGCCCCTCGACGGTCCGCGTGAAGTCCACGGTCCCGTAGCTCAGGGAGATCGTCGGGTTCAGCGGAGGCAGGGTCTCCTGCCAGAGGTCGGCGACCGAGATCCCGATGTCGGCGTAGGAGGCTTGCAGCCCCTTGTTGTTGAGGAGCGCGACCTGGACCGCCGCGTCCGACCCGAGGTACTTGCCCTCCATGAGGCGGCGGACCTTCGCGTCGACGGCCGCGGCCTGCTGGCGGTCCTGCACCCAGGCCGTCTCCTTGCCCGTCACCTGGCCGGAGCGCAGGGCGACGGTCTCGAAGCCGTCCTGCGGCAGGAACGCGTTGTCGTTCGCGAGGCAGCCTCCGAGGACGAGGGGAGCGAGGAGCACCGAGGCCTTGAGGTACGGAATCATTCGCCGCCCTCCGCACCGACGGGCGCGATCTCGACGCCCGTCTTGCGCCAGTCCTTCGGCTCCACGGGCATGCGGTGAGTGTAGGAGCCGACCACGGAGCCGTAACGGGCCGGGGCGACGCCGAGGGACGCGTCGGCCTGGGGCGTGGCCGTGCCGAGATCGGACAGGCCGACGGGGCCTGTGGCGGTGCAGCCTGCGAGGAGCAGCGCTGCCACGCACGGGAATGCGAAGCGGTACATGGGACGGGTGACCTGAGGACGGCATGGCGGTCCAACCGGGCGTGTCGCCACGGGACGCGGACCATGCATGGGCCGGAACATGCGGCTGCCTGGCCCGAAGGACCGGCGGACGCAGCACGACGCTTCCCGAAGCCCGTCGCGGGGACGGGCAAGCGGAAGCCGGGCGCCGACGCGCGGCGCCCCGTCAGGTCAGGTTCGGGGGGGCCTGTCGGCGGTCGGTGCGGGGAGTCCCGTCAACGAGGCATGGACGGACGCGCTCGTGCCCTGTCGCGACCAGTCGCGCAGGACTCCGTCGGTCCCGGTCGGCACGAACACCGAGGGGCAATGGCTGGCGCACTTCGTGTCGGAGGGACCCGTGTGGTCGCCCGCCTTGGAATGCCCGTCGCGGTCGCCGTGCGCGTGCCCGGACGCCTCGTCGCCGTGGTCGGCTGCCGCGTCGGAGGCGTGTGCCGCCACCGAGTGCTCCGACCGGGCGCCGTCCGCCTGGACGAACGGGACGCTCGCATGCGCCATCTGCGACAGGACGACGGACAGGCACAGGAGGGCCGCAGAGAGCAGCCTCCTCACCATCGCCGTCGTGTTCGTCCTGTCGAGCATGTGAATCCCGTAATCGATCCTTGATGCCGTGTCCATCCGGATGGCGGCACCCCGTCCAGTCCCGCGCCAGCGTCGGCAACCCTTCAGGTCTCCGACGGGCCGGGCGGTTCATCCTGCCGCGGCACGCGGTGCCGTGGCAAGCGGGGCGACCTCGGTCAGTCGGCGACCCCGCCGTTCGTCCTCTCCCGGCGGTCAGGCCGCCGGGGCGTTGGGGTATCCGGCGGTCGCGACGGCCGAACCCACGGCGTCGGCGCCCGCGGAGGTGTCCACGGTCACGAGTCCGGACCCGAGGTCCACGCTCACCTCGGCTGCCGGGTCGACAGCCTTGATCGCCTTGGTGACCGAGGACGCGCAGTGCCCGCAGCTCATCTTCTCGACCTTCAGCTTCAGCATCGTCGGCTCTTCTCGTTGCGGGGAAGATGGGGCTTGCCATCGTTGGAAGGTCAAGGGCCTCAGCGGATCCCGCCGACCTTCGTCAGCGCGTTCGCCGGACGGCGCCGCGTGCGGGCGACGGGTTCGGCCGCCGCGGATCCGTCCGACAGGCTGCCGATGATCGGGCAGTCCGGGCGGTCGTCGCCGTGGCAGTTGCGCGCGAGGTGGCGGAGCGTGCCCGCCATCTCCTCGAGCTCCCGCATGCGCGCCTCCAGCATCTCGACCTGCTCCATGGCGATCCGCTTCACGTCCGCGCTGGCCCGTCCGCGGTCGCGCCACAGGGCGAGCAACTGGCCGATCCGCTCCATGGAGAAGTTCAGGTCGCGCGCCCGGCGGATGAAGCGCAGCGTCGAGACGTCGGCGGCGGAGTAGACGCGGTAGCCCGACTCCGCCCGGTCCGCGGGCTGGATCAGCCCGACGCTTTCGTAGTGGCGGATCATCTTGGCGCTGACCCCGGTGGCCTTCGCGGCCTCTCCGATGTTCATGTTCGTCTCCTTGCGGTTCGGGGGCGGTCGGGTCAGGCGGCGGCAGGGGAGAAGCGGCGCAGCCGCAGCGCGTTGCCGAGCACGAAGACGCTCGACAGCGCCATGGCGCCTGCCGCCAGGGCCGGCGACAGGAGCGTGCCGTCGAGCGGATAGAGGGCACCGGCCGCCACCGGCACGAGGACGACGTTGTAGGCGAAGGCCCAGAAGAGGTTCTGCCGGATGTTGCGGATCGTCGCGCGCGAGACCCGGAGCGCCGTCGCGACCGCCCGGAGGTCCCCCGACATGAGCACCACGTCGGCGCTCTCGATCGCGACGTCCGTGCCCGTCCCGACGGCCAGCCCGACGTCCGCCGCCGCGAGCGCGGGGGCGTCGTTGATGCCGTCGCCGACGAAGGCGACCTTGCCCGAATGGCGCAGGCTCTCGACCGCGGCGACCTTCCCGTCGGGCAGCACCTCGGCGCGGACGTCGTCGATGCCGAGCCCGGCGGCGACCGCGTTCGCGGTGCGCGCGTTGTCGCCCGTCACCATGGCGACGCGCAGCCCCAGCGCGTGGAATGCGCGGATCGCCGCGAGGCTCGTCGCCTTCACGGGATCCGACACCGCGACGAGGGCGGCGAGGCGCCCGTCGACCGCCGCGTAGAGCGGCGACTTGCCCTCCCTCGCCAGGCGCTCCGCGTCGGACGCGAAGGCCGCGGGGTCGAGTCCCAGCCGGACCATCAGGCGGTCCGCCCCGACGGCGACGGCGTGCCCGCCGACGACGGCCTCCACGCCGTAACCCGGAACGGCCCCGAAGCGGTCGACCGACGCCACGGGCAACCCCTCCGCCCCGGCGGCCGCGACGATGGCGGCGGCGATCGGGTGCTCCGACTTCGCCTCGACGGAGGCGACGAGACCCAGCACGTCGCCGCGACCGAAACCGTCCGCGAGGACGAGGTCCGTCAGCACGGGCCGCCCCTCCGTCAGTGTCCCGGTCTTGTCGAGGGCGATCACCCCGACGTCCCGCAGGGACTGCAAGGCCTCGCCGCGCCGGAAGAGGACGCCGAGCTCGGCCGCGCGTCCCGTCCCGACCATGACCGACGTCGGCGTCGCGAGGCCCATGGCGCAGGGGCACGCGATGATGAGGACGGCGACGGCGTTGACGAGCGCGAAGCCGAGCGCCGGGTCGGGTCCGAGGACCATCCAGACCAGGAAGGTCAGCGCGGCGGCGGCCATCACGGCGGGGACGAACCAGCGCGTCACGCGGTCGACGAGCGCCTGGATCGGCAGCTTGCCGCCCTGCGCCTCCTCGACCATGCGGATGATCTGGGCGAGGACGGTGTCCGCCCCGACCCGATCGGCCCGGTACGTGAGGCTGCCGGTCTTGTTGATCGTGCCGCCGACGACGGTCGCGCCGCCCTCCTTGGAGACGGGGACGGGCTCGCCCGTGATCATCGACTCGTCGACGAAGGAGGAGCCGGAAAGCACCGTCCCGTCGACCGGAACCCGCTCCCCGGGGCGCACCTCGACGGTGTCGCCGGAGACGACCTCTTCCAGCGGAACCTCGGCGAAGCCCGAGGGGCGTTCGACGCGCGCGGTCTTCGGGCTGAGGCCGACGAGACGCTTGATGGCCTCGCCCGTGCGCCCCTTGGCCCGCGCCTCGAGGACGCGGCCGAGGAGGATCAGCGTGACGATGACGGCGGCCGCCTCGAAGTAGACGTTCGCCGTCCCGGCGGGCAGCGCGCCGGGCAGGAAGGTGGCGACCACGGAGTAGCCCCACGCCGCGAGCGTGCCGACGGCGACCAACGAGTTCATGTCGGGCGCGAGCTGCGTCAGTGCCCGCAGTCCCTTGCGCAGGAAGCGCAGGCCGGGGCCGAACAGGACGAGCGAGGCCAGGACGAACTGGAGGACGCGGCTCTCCCACATCCCGATCCGGTCCATGACGAGGTCGTGAAAGGCGGGAATGAGGTGCGCGCCCATCTCGAGGACGAAGAGCGGCGCGGTGAGGACCGCGGCGACGAGGAGGTCGCGGCGGAGTCTCGCGTACTCGGCCTCCCTGGCAGCCTCGCGAGGGTCCGCTGCCGCGTCGGTCCTCGCCGCCGACGCGCGCGGCTCGTAGCCCGCGTCGCGGATCGCCGCCTCGACCGCGCGCATGTCGGCCGAGGGAAGGACGCGCAACGTGGCGCGCTCGGTCGCGAGGTTCACCGCGACGGACGTGACGCCGGGAACGGCCGCCACGGCACGCTCGACGCGGCCGACGCACGAGGCGCAGGTCATGCCCTCCACGCCGAGCTCCACCGTCTCCTGGCGGACCGCGTAGCCCGCCTCCTCGACGGCGTGGATGACCGCGGCCCCGTCCACGGCGCCCGCGAAGGACACGTCGACGCGCTCGGCGGCAAGGTTCACGGATGCCGAGGAGACGCCCGGCACGGCCGCGACGGCGCGCTCGACGCGGCCGACGCAGGAGGCGCAGCTCATGCCCTCGACGTCGAGGCGAAGGACGGCGGCGGTCTTCTCGAACTTCTCCGAGGGAACGGTCTGGTTCATCGGTTTCGTCCCGGGAAATTTGCGACTTGCCGGAAGATGGGGGTTCCCACCATGGGAAGGTCAAGGGGCGCGGACCGTTCGGTTCCAACGGCCGGGAGGTCCGGTTCCTGCCGCCCACAGCACGGATCCGTGAACGCGTGCCGGACATGCGGCGCGCTTCCGTCTTGATCGTGCCACGGCCGTGCTGGCAGGCTGTGCCGACGACCAACCGGAGCCCTCGCATGTTCTCGCCCAAGCCGATCCTCGCGGCCCTCGCCCTGGCCGCCCTGTCCGGCCCCGCCCTCGCGGACCATTCCCCGAAGCACATGCACGTCTTCAAGTCGGCGACCTGCGGGTGCTGCGCGGCATGGGCCGACATCGCCCGCGGGCACGGCTTCGACGTGACGGTCGAGGACCGCGAGGACATGACGGAGGTCAAGCGCTCACTCGGCGTGACGGAGGCGGTCGAGTCCTGCCACACGGCGAGGATCGGCGGCTACGTCGTCGAGGGCCACGTTCCGATGGAGGCTGTCGACAGGCTGCTCGCGGAACGGCCGCAGGTGGTGGGGATCGCCGCGCCCGGCATGCCCGCCGGCTCGCCGGGGATGGGCGACGACCCTGACGCCGAGTTCGACGTCCTCTCGTTCGGCGGCCCGTCCGCCGCGCCGGCGGTCTTCCACCGCGCGGGCAGGGACTGAGGGCCTGATGCCGCCGTGGGGCTCCGCCAGGAGCCCCACGGCGGCCACCGAACGTCCACCGGAGCGGTGGACGGAACCTCTGTGATCCCGCCGGGTTCTCGGGCATCGACTTACGGAAGGTTCGATGCTCGGAAAGTGCCTGCGCAGTCTCGTCGTCCTGCTGTCGCTGGTCGCGGTCGCCGCGTTCGCCGGCCACGGCACCGCGATGGCCATGCCCGGGCAGATGGGCATGCCGGGTCACCACGGTTCCGCCGGACCCGATGCCGCAACCCATGCTGACGGCCACGCGGACCATGCGGGCAAAGGCGCCGCGAAGGCGGGCGCCGACGGCATGTCCTGTTGCGGCAAGTCCTGCACCAGCCTGCTGCCGTTTCCGCAGCCCCCCGAGGTCGCCGAGCGCCTCCCGGTCTCCGGCCCCGTCGCCGCCGTCTCCGACGCCCGCGCGGGCGTCCTCCCTCCCGGCTTGAAGCGCCCCCCCAAGCTCGCCTGAGCGGCCACACGCCGCACCCGCGCCCGCGCTGGACCCCGCGTCCCCGCCGCGCGACCTGACCCAACCGACCAGAACCCGACGGGCTTCAGGCCCACGTGTCGCCGCGCCGAGAGCTGCCGAGAGACGGCGGCCCCGAGGCGGCGCACCCGACGACGGCCGCGGGAGGTCCCGCCGCCGATCCCGAACCCATGACGAACGGTCCCGACGGACCCCGAAAAGGAACCAACCCATGCGCAAGATCACGATCCTCTCCGCCGTCCTCGCCGCCTTCGCCGTCTCCCACGCGTCCGCGCAGGACAAGGGCGGGATGGCGATGTCGTCCGAGCAGGTGACGCTCCCCGCGGCCTGCGAGGCCGCCGCCGGATCCATGGACATGTCGTCCATGATGGGCGGCATGCAGGACATGATGTCCGGCGGCCAGATGGACGCGGTCCAGAAGGGCAACATGGACGCGATGATGAAGATGCACGGCCCGATGATGAAGGCCGCGATGATCAAGGACCCGGACCTCGCCTTCAACTGCGGGATGATCGCCCACCACCAGGGCGCCATCGCCATGTCCGAGGTCGAGCTGAAGTCTGGCAAGGACGAGAAGTCCAAGGAGATGGCGCGGATGATCATCGACGCCCAGAAGAAGGAGATCGAGGAGATGACGGCCCGCGTCGAGGCCCTCGCCAAGTAAGCGCCCGACCGATGCCCCGGGCGCGGCCGCGCCCGGGGCGACCCGACCGCGCGGGGCTTGGCCGCGCCCGCCGACCCGCATGTCCGAGGCCGCGATCGCGGCCGGCAACTGACCGGGAAAGGATACCGACATGTCCACGACCATCGCGGACGGGGCCGCAGCCCCGTCGACCGCAGCAAGGGCAAAGACGGCGACCGTCTACCGGATGGTCATGCCCAAGCACGTCTGCCCCTGGGGGCTGCGCGCCGTCGACCTCCTGAAGCGCGAGGGCTTCGAGGTCGACGACCGCTGGCTGACCACCCGCGAGGAGACGGACGCCTTCAAGGCGGAGCACGGCGTCGCGACGACGCCGCAGACGTTCATCGAGGGCAAGCGGGTCGGCGGGTACGACGACCTCCGCCGCTTCCTCGGCAAGTCCGTCGCGGACCCGAAGGCCGTCACCTACAAGCCCGTCGTCGCCATCTTCGCCATGGCCGCCCTCATGGCGGCGGCCGTCACCTGGGCGCTCCTCGGAACCCCGCTGGCGGGGCGCACGGTCGAGTGGTTCGTCTCGATCGCGATGTGCCTCCTCGCCGTCCAGAAGCTGCGGGACGTGGAGGGCTTCGCCACGATGTTCCTCGGCTACGACCTCCTCGCGCAGCGTTGGGTCCGCTACGCCTACCTCTACCCCTTCGGCGAGGCGCTGGCGGGCGTGCTGATGCTCGCGGGCGCCGCCATGTGGCTGTCGGTGCCCGTCGCCCTGTTCATCGGCACGGTCGGGGCCGTCTCGGTCTTCAAGGCGGTCTACGTCGACAAGAGGGAGCTGAAGTGTGCGTGCGTCGGCGGGGACTCCAACGTGCCGCTCGGCTTCGTGAGCCTGACCGAGAACCTCATGATGGTCGGCATGGCGCTCCGGATGGCGGCGCGCATGCTCTAGCGCGGGAGCCCGGTACGGGAATTCGCCTGCCCCGATCCCAAGGGCGCGCGGCGACTGCATCCTCCCCAATGTGAGGCAGGTTCGGTCGGTCATCGCCGAGAAGGTGCGGGGACATTCGTTCACGCGGTGCGGCGATGCCTGCGCCTGCCGCACCGTGCCTCATCCGCCCCCGTCCGATGCAGCCAGGATGCGGAGCATGGCGATGACCTCCAACGGCATTATGCGGGGCGTCGCGCCTGCCAAGCGGGTCGCCCGCAGGCCGATGTCGTCGACCTCGAACCCGGACGATACCCGCTCGATGCCGGCCAGCCATTCGCGCAGCCCCGACAGTTCCGGCATGGGTCGGACCGCCTTCTCCGGCTCCGGCGGGGGAGGGCGACCGGCCGGCGGGGCGGGAACGGACTTCCGGATGATCTCGCGGAGCCTGTTCACCTCGCCGGTCAGGGACCGGATCCTCTGCTCGCCGACCTTGAGGCGCTCGACGGTGCCCGCGTCCAGGAGCATTCCCGGCTCCAGTGTCCGGTTCAGCGGCTCGGCATTGCCTTTGGTGCGGATCGCGGAGACAGACACGATCTCCTCGTATGCCTCCTGCCAGACGTTGCGAAGCCCGCGGTAGTGGTTGTAGATCGTTCGCCCCTTCGGGAATTTTTTCCCGAACTTGATGCGCCCCTCCTCGGCGAGCGACGGCGCGGTCGGCTCGCGAGGGGGCAACTGTTTCAGGAACTGCGTGGCGATCTCCATGATCCACCGCGCCCTCGCGATGCGTTCCCCGCCCAGCCCGGTTTCGGGCTGCTGGAGCAACGCTTCGGACCGAACGGCCGCGCGCCCGATGATCTCATGCACCTTGGATGGCTTAGGCATGGGCGACGGCCCTCGGTGCGGCGGCCTCCATGGGCATCAGCATCGCGGGACGGTCGAGCCTTGCCAACTGAGGGATCAGGTCCGCCACGGCCGGCAGATCCCGCAAACGCAACGCCCCGCTCTCCAATGCGAGCAGTTCCTCCCTCTCGAGTCTTTGCGTCGTCATCGACAGGAAAGCCCTCGTCGCCTCTTCCCTCTCGTCTCGGGTTAGGGAGAGCAGGCTGATCGGGGTGAGGCCATCCGCGTAACAGATCCGGTCGATGAGGTCCTTCGTGGCCGTCTCGGTCGCCTCGTCGCGCAGGCTCGGGTAGATTCGACCGAACGTGTGGGCTACCGCCGACTGCTCGATCTTCGAAACGTCGGCCCATTCCACGAAGGACGAGTCCGGTTGCCTGATCAGCGCTCCGGCCGGATCCAGGTCGGACTTTGCCTCGTTCCGCGAGATCTCGCCAATCTGCTCGAGCAGCTTGAAGGCGTTGCCGAGCGCGCGGGCGAGGAGCTCTTGTTCCTTCGCCAACGCGGTGCGGACGTTCTCGAGCCGGTCAAGCTCGGCGCGGTTGAGGATGGCTTCCTCGCCTTGCAGGTTCCTGCCGGTACGGGTGAGTTCGTCGCGCCGCATCTCGAATTCTTCGAGACGTAGGCTCAGCCGTGCGACCTTCCTGCCCAGATTGGTGCCATGGACCGCCAACGGAAGTGCCCAGGCAGGTCCCGTGACGAAGTGGCGGCAAAGCAGGCAGTTGTTTGCCCCGCCCTCAACCTGCGCATGGGTGCTGGCGTCCCTGCCTGCCTTCGTCTGTTTTTTCACGCAGGGGCCGCCGTCATGGCATCGAGTTCCCTGCCATGGGCAGAGGCCGATCTCGACGTCGGAGATGAGCATCCGCCGCTCTCTCGACGCCAGGGAGAGGTCCGCGACAACCGTGGTGTCGATCGCGACGAGTCCGCCCAGGGAAGGTGATGGATCGAGCGACCGCAGGCGTTGCAGGAGCAAGGCGGCGACGCCGTTCTTCATGTTCTCCGCGGCTTGCGCACAGAGCTGGTGGATGAGGTCGGGACGCAGGTGATAGTAATACAGCGTCATGAGGATCGTTTCATGGCCTGCGAGAAACTTCGATATGACGGTGATCGGGACGCCGGCCTCCGCCAGGGCGGTGATCCCGGCGACCCTCATGCTGTGTGGCTTGAAGACCGAACCGTAAGGTTGACCCGACGGCAAGTCATTCACTCGCTTGACGATCACGATCGTATCGTCCGGGTGGTCAAGGTTGTGTCGACGCTCGAGTTCGGCCATCAAGTCCTGCCAGAACCGATAGGTCGCATTGTTGCTCGGCAGTGTGTAATGACCCTTCAAAAACCTTTTGTCCGGAACCCTGAACAGGGGGAACAGCGAGGGGTACTGCATGAGCGCCTCTTCCGGGACCGAGTCCCGAACCTCGGCATAATCGGCTGGCTCGATGGGGGCCACCATCGGCTGGTGCTTCTCTTGGAACAAGCGTAGTTCGCCCAGCAGCCGAAGTAACACCTCGTTCTGCCACGGCACTATGTATGGGTTTCCCGTTTTGTTCGTATTGACGTAGATGCCAGTTCTTTGTGAGTCCGGGAGCCGCGCCGCGTAACCCCGCTGCGGTCGTTTTGCGTTATATGACCGCCAGAAGCCCGCATGCGGACCCTCGTTTGGTTTCCAGTCGTTGTCTTGGAAATCGAATCGCTCCAAGTCTCCCTCTCCGCTGTCCAGTCGCTTCATTTGCGCCACTCGAAGCGGGAGTTCGAACATCGCGATGTACAGCGTCGGTAGAACCGGACAATATGTCTTCACCCCTCTCGGATATATGTAACAGAGCGTGTTGCGGCCGGGCCAACCCGCTTCGCCCTCCTCGAGGATGAGCCTGGCGCGTTCGTACAAGTCCCGTGGCAGGGGGGTCGATACGCTTTCGACGGGCTTTTGCCCGATCCCCAGCGCCTTGAGCTTTCCCTTCACGCGCTCGATCTCCGAGGCGGTGACGAGCTGCAAGACGGCATCGGTTTGGGGATGCATCAACTCGAAATGTTCGCCGAGCCGACGGACATGGTGCAACGTATCGAGCAAGGCTTGGTCGAAACGGGCCTTGCCGTCATCCACGCGTTTTTGTTGAAGGAAATCGATGAAGCGCACCGAGGGCCGGGGTCCTGTCATGAACGCAACTGGATTGTCGACGTCAAGTGCCCCGCTTTGGTCGTGAAGCCACAATATGAACTTGTGAAAGCTCCCCTTGAAACTCGAACTCACCGTCGGATTGCCCCTGATGAAGCTGTCTATGATTTCCGCCCAGGCAGGGTAACGACCCATCATGGAACTGTACGGTTGGTTTTCGCTGCCCTTGCGCAGGAACTCGGTCCGAATGTTCCTCCCGAAGTTCTCGAACCCGTCGTCGGGGAAGATCTGGCCAAGAGCGACGCAGATGTGGCGGAGTGCCTCGAGGTAGTGCGGCTCCGAACCCGGCCAGAGGTCGGAGCGCCAACGCCTCTCGTCGTCCGGGGACTTGTAGTGTAGCAGCCACGTCTTGATTCCTTCCGCGCCCAAGTCGACCAAGCACTCCGCCCCGTTGGTGGACATGCACAGGGACGCCAGGACTCTCATGACGTGGGAACGCATCAGCGCCCTCGCGCCCTCGGACTTCTTGCGCTTGAGTTGGTCGAAAAGACCCGCTGCCGTCAGGTCGGGGATGGCGCTTCTTCCCAGCGCAGTGCCCTCGCACAGCCACACCGCCGCGGCGGTGGTGATCCCGTCACGGGCGGGCATGAACTTGCTGGGAGAAAGAAGCAACTCGCCTCCGTCGACCGCTTCGCAAATCGAGTTGAGGACAAGTGTCTGGGGGGAGGGAGAGCGGACGGTCTTGGTCGGGGGCGGGATGTTGCGATGGTTGCAGTCCGGGATCGCCGCAAGCAGGCTCTCGAGGTGAGAGCGCCTGCTGTCGGCGCAGTCGAACCAATCCTCTTCGGAGATGTTGATCCGCACGGGTTTCGCCCCGTTGAAGGAGCGGACCACGATGCCATGACCGAGATCGTGCGAGGTGAAGGTGTCCATTGGATTGCCTCGATGAGCGATGGGGTTGGTCCGGATCGTCCCGTTGCGCTAGCCAGGGGACAGGCGGTTCCGGAAGCGGCGGTCGGACAGCCCGTCCAGCGCCTCGCCGAGCGACAGGCGTCCCATGTCGAAGGGGACGACATGTCCCCCTCGGATCCTGTCGCTCGCTTCCTCGAGCAGGGCATGGATGTCTTCCGGAGCGTGCGCGGTGTAGGCGCGCGAGCTCCGAATGCTCCTGTGCCGCATCGCCTCTTGGATCTCGCGTTCGGTGAAACCGCACTTGGCGAGCGTGAATCCATACAGGTGCCTGAGCCCGTGCGGCGTGGTGCCCTTGCGCTTGTCGGGGACCAGCGACGTGTCCCCCACCTTCCGTCCGAGGCGGGTGATGGCGGATTGCCATGCATGGTAGGCTGCGGCCGCGGTGTAGGGGCGACCTATCGCGCCGTCCGGGCCCGATCCGCTCTCCTCGGCGCAAACCAGAAGGTAGGGATGGTCGGGGTATCCGGCACGTTCCCGCTTCGCCATGATCGACGGCCGCACGTTCAGGATGTAGTCGGAAAATAACTCGGCGAAGTACTTCGAGAGGTTCGGGATGGGGCTCCAGTAGATGTCAGCCGAATAGTCGGGCGGCATTTTCATGCCCTTCCATCCGGCCTTCTGACTGCCTCCCAGTTCCGGACGCGGCTTCAGGCCGTACAGTTTGCGAAGCAGGTCCTTGCGGGACATCAACTGCCCGGCCCAGCGTTCGCTGTAGAAGACGGGGTGCCGGAGATGGCCGAGCAGGCGATTGCCGCGGAACTCGAAATCGCTGACCCAGCAGTTCAACCCTTCGCTCAGCCTCATGCCCGAGGCGGCCAGAAGCGCGGCGAACAACCGCCCCGTCTCGTCACGGCATCCACCCGTGGGATCGGCCGCTTGATCGGAAACGAAGCACTCGTGCAGGAAGGTGGTGAGGTGGGTCGGCGGAAAGCGGAGGATTTGTGACTGTGCCGGGTCGCGCCTGTCCGCGTCGGCCCGCGCGACCCAACGGACGGGCGAGGGTTTCGACAGGTGGCGCAGGATGCTGAAATCGTGCTTCCGGTTCGTTCCTGAGGATTCGGCACCATTGTCGAAACGGGCAAGCAGCGAGGAGGACACTTCGTCGGTGTCGGCCAGGAACCGGAAATAGGCTCTCACGTAGTTCGATATCCGGCTTGCCTCGGCTTCCGTACGGGGCGGCCATTTCAGCAAGTTGTGCCAGTGGTAGGTGTTGGCGTCGTCGTCCGTGCCTTTCCGCACATGGGTGCAAAACGCCTTGTAGGCTTGGGGGACAAGTCTTGGGTCGTCCGGTTCTGCCCGTGCCGTCAGGGGCCAGGCGGAGTAGAAATCGTGGAACAACCCCACGGCGTCCGCAACATTGCGTTTGGTTCTCATCGACGACGATGGGTTGTTGCGGAAGAACTCCATCAGGTTCTCCACGCGCTCCCCCTTCTCCGAGTCGCTGTCCCGGTAGACGTACAGGACCGGAATGTCCGACCCGTCCATGTTCTGGGTTACGACGACATGGCGCTGCTTCACGTCTGAGGTGCGCCTCACCGTTCGCCTGCCCAGGCGGCAATATCATGTGCGTGCATACCCAGCATTGCTGGACCCCATCTAAAGTTGCGTACCCGGATTACGGGTGTACCAGGGGGACAGATGGGATCAACTGGTCGTGGGAGCGCTTGGTCAGCTTGAGGCAATGTCCGCTGCGGGGAGATTGCCCGATCTTCTGCCAATTCCCGCTGGAAGGCGGTATGGAGCGGAAGGCGGGCGAAAACATCTCGGTGGATGTCGCTCGGCCACGGGCGGACAGGCTTGGGTTTGTGCTGACGATGTCGAACGATGATCTGACTGCCCCGGACGGCACGGACGGCAACCGCTGGGAAGCGCAAGCCTTGGAGTCCATAGACGCGGAGATGCGTCAACTGACTGCCGAGCGGGACCGGATCGACGCGCGCCTCAAGGCGTTGGCTCGGTTCAGGGCGCAGTTGATCCCGCTTGCCGGGTTGGCTCCCCAGGGAACGGGGGAAGACTCGGTCGCCGGGCAAGGTGTCGCCGAGCCCCCGGGTAACATGTCGAGACGGATCAGGGAGGCGACCCGCCGGTTCCTACAGGAGTGCGGCGCTCCCATGGGGCGCAAGGAGATCCTGAGGCGCCTCGCTGCGGACGGTGTCGTCGTGACCGGGGCGGATGCGGGGCGCACCGTTAGCAAGGTACTCTGGCGGTCGCGCGATTTCGTCCACGTCGGAGACGGGTATTGGCTAGCCCAACCGGAACCCGAAGGGCCTCGAGGCTCCCGAGAGCGCGACGGAAGGGGCAACAATCCCTCGCGTCGCTAGCGGCAGGTCGCGCGTCGCCAATCCTTCGTGAAGCTGTCGTGCCGGTCCTTCGGCTGAAGGGACGGGCGGTCGACTGCAAGCTGCCGCGATCTGGGTAGGAAGTTCAGTTGCAGCATTCAAAGCCCGACTGCGTCGGGTCCAGGGCGCCCGTTCCTGACACGCGGCGCCAGCCCGATGCGGCTTCGGCGCTGAATGGTGGCGCGCCGCATCGGGCTGGCGCCGTGGCATTCCGTTTCTTCCGGTGGTAATGCTTGGTAAGGTCGGAGCGGCACTGAAAAGAGCACCAGATTCCTAATCTGGGGGTCGTAGGTTCGAATCCTACTGGGATCACCAATGCATTCGACACCCGAGCCCGAAATCTCCGAAACGACTCCGAGGGGCACGGCGCTTTCTGTTCTAGTCCGTCGCCATGCGACCATCCACACGGATGGGTCCTGCGCAGGCGGAATGGGCTTCGGCGGCTGGGCGGCGACGATCCGCGTAACGATGGAGGACGGCTCGGTCGGCCCTCCGCTTGTCCTGACCGGCGGCGCTTCGGCGACCACCAACAACCGGATGGAGATGCTGGCCGCCATCGAGGCCCTGAAGGCCTATTCGGACGGTGCCGCGACGGTCGTCAGCGACAGCCAGTACCTGATCCGCGGCATCACCGAATGGGTGCGTCCGTGGAAGTCGCGAGGCTGGAAGAACGCCGAGGGCCGCAAGGTGCGCAACCGCGATCTCTGGAAGGAGCTCGAAGCGCTGACGACAGGACGCCAGATCGCCTGGGTCTGGGTCAAGGGTCACGCCGGTCATCGCGAAAACGAGGAGGTGGACGCGCTCGCAAGCGCCGCCGCGCTGCAGGCCCGTCGAGCTGGCGATCGAGGCTGACCACTACCTCGCGCGTGTTCGCAATTGTCGACTGGGCCCCGAGTTCACGCCGGCGCAGGGCTCGGGCGCACCCGCACTTTCCACTCGGCGTCGAGCGTTTGTGCTGCAGCCTTTCGTCGGGGTGTCGTCGGCCCGGCGAAAGGGCCGGGGCGACGATCGGCGCTGGTGTCGTCGATATGAGCTCGCAGCAGCAGCGGAACCCGAAGGAAGGCGTCCCTTCCATCGGGTTCGCGTGCCGCGGCCGATGTCCTCAAGGGATCAGCTGGTCGGCGCGCAGGCGTTCGAAGAGGTCGAAGAAGGCGTCGTCGGTCGGCTGGTAGTCGAGGAAGCCGAGGCGGCGCGACTTGCCCATGTCGGTGACGACCTCGATCGGCCGCCCGAGGTCGGCGTCCGTGTGCCAGGGCGAGGCGAGGCGATCGAGGTCCGCCTCGGCCAGCCCCTCCCGCTCGGCGATCCGCCGCCAGACCGGCGCGTCGTCACGCATCTGCTCCTCCAGCGGCAGGACCGTCCCGTCGAACGGGGCGGGCTCCAGCCCGAACCACTCGGCGATGCGCGCCCACATCCACTTCCAGCGGAAGACGTCGCCGTTGACGATGTTGAACGCCTCGTTGAAGGCGTCCGGCGTCGTCGTCGCCCACAGGAGCTGGCGGGCGAGCTGGCGCGCGTCGGTCATGTCGGTGAGGCCGTTCCACTGCGCCGCCGAGCCGGGGAAGCGGAACGGGCGGCCGGTCTCGCGGCAGAGCGTCGCGTAGACGGCGAGCGTCGTTCCCATGTTCATCGCGTTGCCGACCGCCTTGCCGATCACCGTGTGCGGGCGGTGGACGCTCCAGGCGAAGCCGTCGCGCCGGGCGGCGGCAAACACCTCGTCCTCCTGCGCGTAGTAGAAGTTGGCGACGTCGAGCCGACCCTGGCTCTCGCGGAACGGGGTCTCGGGCAGCGTGCCCTTCCCGTAGGCCTCGAAGGGTCCGAGATAGTGCTTGAGGCCGGTGACGAGGGCGACGTGGCGCACCGATCCGGCCGGCCGCAGGCCATCGAGGAGGTTGCGCACCATGGCGGCGTTGACGCGGATGTTCTCGGCCTCGGTCGCTTGGCGGGCCCAGGTGGTGATGAACACGGCGTCCGGCGTCAGGTCGCGCAGGGCGTCCGCCGTTCCCGCCGCATCCTGCAGGTCGGCGGCCACGGGCCGGACGCCCGGCTGCTCCACCGGCCGGCGCGCGAGACCGTGGACCGTCCAGCCGTCTGCGGTGAGAAGGTCCGCCGTCGCGCTGCCCACGATCCCGCTCGCCCCCACCACAAGTGCCGATTTCGACATATCAATCTCCTTCATGTGCAGTCTGGATCGCCGACACCCTTCTCAACGAAGGCGGCGTTCAGAGTTCGTTGCCTCAGATGGTGGCCCGTGTCTCGCGGAGCGTCTCGATGAGGGGAGCCGCGTTGGAGGGGTGGGCGGCGAGGCGACCGGCCTCGATGTCGAGGGCCATCTCCACGACGCGAGCGTTCAGCGGTGCAGGGCGGCCGAACCGCCGGAGGGTCTCGACGACGAAGCCGTTGACCTCCTGAATTTCGGCCTTCCGACCCTTGCGCCAATCCTGGAGCGAGGTCGTCAGCGTGTCGGCCTGCGAGAAGGTCTTTAGCACCTCCTCGAAGATCTGGTCGACATAGCGGTCTGGGTCGTTGGTCGTGACGGGGGGCATGCCGATGATCGGAACGATCGTGGCCCCATCGGCGAGCGCCGCGTGCATCGCCTCGTAGCCCGCGACACGCATGACGTCGAGCATGCCGGGCGCACGGGCGGCATCGGCAAGCGGAAGGTCGACGATGGCCGAGGGAATGAGTTCGGCAGCGTTGACGACGAGCTTCATCCATTTGGCTGACCTGATGTCGTCCGTCACCTCGACGGTGCCGCTGTGACGCAAAAGGTCGGCGACCGCCTCGACCCGGTGCTGCACGGCGGGGTCGAGGGCTCCCATCGCGAACCAGGAGGTCTCGGGGTCGTTCTGGCGGTTGGTGACGCCCGGCGTGAACATGTTCGAGGCGATCTCGATCACCGCGCCGATCGTGCGTTCGCGGCCTACGACGGACGCGATGTCCTCATGCGTCATGCCGTTCTGCAGCCCGACGACGAAGCCGTCCTCTGCCAGAACGGGCTCGATCAACTGGCACGCCCATTTCGTGTCGTAGGCCTTCACGACGAGAAAGACGACGTCGAACGGTTCGCGGATTTCGGCGACCTGGCAGAGGTGGAGCGCCGGCACCCGGGCGTTGATCGTGCGCGAGGGCAGGTTCACCGTGATGCCGTTCTCGCGAATGGCGTTCACGTGATCCGGCCACTGCTCGATGAACGTCACGTCGAGCCCGGCGAGCGCGAAGTCGGCCCCGATCGAGGCCCCCTGCGCTCCGGTCCCGAGAAAGGCGATCCTTGGTCCGCGCTCCGAATTCCAGGCCATGTCGTTTCCTTCCACGCTGCGTCTGTTCAGGGGTTGCTGCCGCCCGCAAGGTTCATTGCGCGGGAACCGGGAGCCTGTCGGCGCCCACGGTCGGCTGTCTGAGGACCTCGGCAATGGCGGCGGAGGCATCGGAGAGCGCCGCGGCGTGGCTCTTTCCTCCGGACAGGGCGGCGTGGATCTCCCGGCCGAGCACCCGTTCGATCTGCGTGTAGCAGGGGATGTTCGGCCGCTGCCACGTCGTCAGAAGGTTGCGCTTCACCAGCCCATCGACGAAGCGGACGATGGGCGAGCCCGCCGCGGCTTCCGGATCGGCGCTGGTCGAGAAGCGCGGCGCGACGGGAAAACCGTTGCGCACATGCGCCCGCATGGAATCCTCCGACGTCATCCAGGCGATCGCTTCCGCCGCGATCTCGACGCGCTCCTCCGGCAGATTGGCGGGGATGGCGAGGAGGAACCCGCCGATCGGCGACACGCGCCCGCCGCCCGGGCCGGAGGGCTGCGGCAGGTACTCGACCCGTCGCTTCACGGTGGACTGGACATCGTATTCCATGCGCGATGCCCGCATCGTCCAGCAATAGGCCATGGCGGCGCTGCCCGACAGGAACAGAGAGAGGTTCTGGTCCCAGGCAAGGCTCAGCGCATTGGGCGGTGAAATCTCGAGAAGACGCTGCATGAAGTCGAGCGTGGCGCGCCCGGCGTCCGTGTCGACCAGCGGCACGAGGGTGGAAAGGTCCATGCCCTCCGAGGTGTAGCCGCCCGACCCGTGGCGAAGCGAGATGGGCGGCGAGCCGCAGGCGCCGAGGAAGAACAGGAAGCTGGACGCGATCGGCATGCCCGGCGCGCCGTCCCAGACCGCTCCGTACATGCCTTGCTCGGGCTGGTGGAAGCGCCGGCCCGCGTCGATCACCTCGTCGAAGGTCTTGGGAAAGGCGATGTTGCGCTGCTCGAACAGGTCGCGGCGCGCGGAGAGGATGCCGATCGTGCAGTAGACCGGGATCCCGTAGGTGCGTTTGCGCCATTCCGCCGTGGATCGGATGACCGAATGAAAGTCCGCGACCTCCAGCACCTTCGAGGCGACCATGTCGTCGACCGGTCGCAGAAGCCCCTGTTCGGCCAATTCTCCAAGCCACGGGATGTTGACCGTGATCACGTCGTAGCTCGACACGGGCCGCTGGGCGTTGGCGAGGATTTCGGCATAGAGATCGGGAAGCCTGCGGAGGCTGAAGTCCCGGCTCGACGCGAGGTTGCTGCGCAGGTCGACCCACATGTTGCGCATCGACGAGAAGTAGTTGTCGTCGTTCAGAAGGAAGCGGATGTCGAGGGCCTCGCTGGCGCGGCGCTCGACGAGCTTGGAAGGGGGCATGGGGCGGGAGGCGAGGGGCGTGCCGCCGAAGTAATACTGCTCTTCGTCCTCGGACGAGCCGCGCAGGCCCACGGTGCGGGCGAGCAGCGCCTTGATCCCGCGGGCGTAGTTTCGGAACGACCCGCGCATCTCCGGGCCCGGATGGAGGACATGGCCCTTGCCGTCCTTGCCGCGCGGCACGCGCGCGATCATCCCTGCGTCGACCATCCGCGTAATGAGCCTCATAGACGTCGCGTAGGGGATGCCGGTCACCCCGGCGAGGGCGGATACCGTCACCGTCTGTCCCCGGATCTCGGACTTCATCAGGAACAGGGTGATGTTCCAGATCGGCTGGTCGTCGGTGAGCGCCATGCCCTTGCGGAACGGCTCGCGCGTCTGCTCCAGGAACTCGATGACGCGCAGGACCTCGTAATCGTTCATGTGCGGCGACCCCTCCCGACGTCGACGATGGCGCTCGGCTCGCTACGGCTTGGCCGATGCGGACCTTGTCACCGATCGCCCGCGGCGCGATCAAGGGGGACACCCGCTCCCTTGTCCGCCGGCAGCCCGGCCAGGCGCTCGCACAGTTCCACGAGGACGAAGAAGTCGTCTTGGGCATGCCCCGTCGCGAAGGCGGCCTCGTATTGCTGGCGGACCAGGGCGGCGAGCGTCATCGGTACATGGTCGGAACGGGCAGCGCCGAGGATGAGGTCGAAATCCTTCATCATCTGCTCGACAGTGAAGGCCGGCTCGAAGTTGCGCGAGATGAGGAGGTCCTTCTTGTAGGCGATCAGCGGCGAGGCGACGGCGCTCTGACCGATGACCTCCAGCATCGTTTCGTCGCTCAAGCCTCCGCTTCGTCCGAGCGTCAGGGCTTCGCCGAGGAGCGCCGACGTCGCGCCGACGAGTGCGTTGAGCACCAGCTTGAGATAGCGGGCTTCCTCCTCCAGTCCGACATGGAACTGGCGCGTGGAGAAGGCCTCGAGAAGCGGAAGCACCTTCTGGAAGGCGGCTTTTGGCCCGGAGACCATGACCGAGAGCTGCCCGCTGACGGCGGTCGCCGTGCTGCCGGAGACCGGGGCCCTGAGATAGGAGACGTCCCGCTGCGCGAAGCTCTCGGCAAGCCGGCGGGAGATCGCCGGCGACACTGTGCTCATCTCGAGGAGGATCTGGCCGGGCCGCATGGATTGCACGAGGCCGTCCGGCCCGAAGGCGAGGCTCTCCAGCACGGCGTCGTTCGGAATCGTCAGAGCCACGACGTCGGCGGCGGCCGCAAGATCGGGGAGCGAGGTGGCCATGTCGGCGCCTTCCGCGACCACGCTCGCCCGGTTTTGCGCCAGCGGCTCGTAGACGGTGACGGGCATCCCGCTTTTCAGAACCCGGCGGCTCATGGGCTTTCCCATCTTGCCGATGCCGATCCAGCCCACATGCAGCGTTTTGCTCGTCATCGCGCCTTCCTCCAAAGATGCGGGGCAAGTCCGCGTGGCTCCCCGCCCGCTCGCCCATTCCCAATTGCTTGTCCCAGACCCAGGCCGCGTTGTTTAGAGAAACGATGTCCATTTTGGACAAATCAGTATTTGAGCCGACGATTTGCGCTGTCTAACTAGGAATGCGGGTCGAGAACGGCTTGCAGGGAGAGTTTGGGCAAAAATCGGCAGTATTGATGCGGCGCAATATGTTGCGTCTGCACAGTCCGACTTGTGTCCTCATCGGAAGACTTGGCGACGCTCTGGGAGGAGTTGCAGAATGAAATCTCGATTGCTGAAGATTGCCCTGTGTGCCGCCACCATGTTTGGCGCCGTGGGGTCCGCCTTTGCCGGGCCCTACGAAGGCGCGCCACGCACCTTCCTGTTCAATCCGGCGCAGGAGATCTGTTTCAAGGATACCTCGCAGTACAAGAAAGAGGGGCCCTACGTCATCGGTTTCTCCAACGCAGGTCTCGGCGACAGCTGGCGCGTCGTGATGCAGCATTCGGTGATGAAGGCGGCGGCCGAGCACAAGGACAAGATCAAGCAACTCATCGTCACGGACGCAGGCCATGACGACGCCAAGCAGGTCGCCGATATCCAGGACCTGATCTCGCGCCAGGTCGACCTGCTTCTCGTCAGCGCCAACACCGAGCAGGCGCTCGATCCCGCGATCAGCCGGGCGATGCAGCGCGGCATCCCGGTGGTCATGGTCGACCGGCGCATCGCCTCCGACAACTTCATCTCGTTCGTGACGGCCTCCGACACGATGATGGGCCGCCTCTTCGCCCAGTGGATCGTCGAGAAGCTGAACGGCCAGGGCAACGTCATCATGCTGGCGGGCCAGGCGGGCTCCAGCCCGAACGAAATCCGCACCCGCGCCGCCATGCAGGTGTTCAACCAGCATCCCGGCATCAAGATCCTCGACACGGTCTATTCCGACTGGAGCCCGGTGAAGGGCAAGCAGGTCATGCAGGCCGCGATCTCCAAGTACGGCAAGCAGATCAACGCCGTCTGGTCGGCGCACGGCCTGCAGACGCCGGGTTCGATCGAGGCCTTCATCGAGGCCGGCTGGAAGGACGGCGAGATCCCGCCGCACACGACGTCCGACGTCAACGGCCCGCTGCAGCTCGCGCTCCAGCACAAGGTGCCGATGCTCGAGGTCGGCTATCCCCCGGCCATGGGCGGCGTCGGCATCGACGTCGCGCTGAAGGTGCTCGACGGTCAGACCGTGCCCTGCATCTACGAGATCAACTCGCAGATCGCGACGACGGACGGCGACGAGACCGCCTCGATCCGCCGCGACCTGCCGATCTCGGAGATGGTGGTTCCGAACGGCCCGGCCGACATGCTGGTCACCGGCGGGATGGGTCCAGACTACAACCCGACGACCTACAGTGTCGACTACCCCCGCTGAAGTCGAACGGCGGCCCGGTTCCGGCCGGGTCGCCCATCCCCCCCAGTCTGTCGCGGGAGACCGGCCATGCTGATGCTGAAAGGTATCGCCAAGGGCTTTCCGGGCGTGCGCGCCCTCAACGACGTCGACTTCGAAGCGCGATCAGGCGAGATCCATGCGCTGGTCGGCGAGAACGGCGCGGGCAAGTCGACGCTGACGCGCGTGATCGCGGGCGTCCACCAGCCGGATGCCGGCACGATCACCTTCGACGGACAGCCGACCGTCTGGAAGGGGCCGGGCGACGCCAAGCGACACGGCGTCCACGTGATCTACCAAGAGTTCGTGCTCTTCCCGCATCTCAGCGTCGCGGAGAACATCTTCATCGGCCACGAACGCCGCAACCGGCTCGGCCTCATCGACCACCGCCGCACCCGCGCCGACGCCAAGGCGCTCTTGGAGCGCTTCGGCATCGACATCGATCCGCGCAGCCGCGTCCGCGACCTGTCGGTCGCCGACCAGCAGATGGTCGAGATCGCCAAGGCGCTGATCCACGACGTCAAGCTCCTGATCCTCGACGAGCCGACCGCCGTGATCTCGGGCCGCGAGGTCGACGTCCTGTTCGAGCGCCTCCGGCGCCTGCGCGATGCCGGCGTTGCCATCGTCTACATCTCCCACCGATTGGAAGAGATCTTCGCCCTCTGCGACCGCGTGACCGTCCTGAAGGACGGCGGGTTCGTCGCCAGCCGGCCAATCGGCGAGGTGACGCGGGACCAACTGATCGCGCTGATGGTCGGTCGCAACCTCGCCGAGCTCTTTCCAACGCGCCGCGGGCCGAAGACGCCGGGGGCGGTCGTGGTCGAGGCGCGCGACATCGACGTGCCCGGACGCGTGCGCGGCGCATCGATCGCGCTGCGGGCCGGCGAGATTACGGGGCTCGCCGGCATGGTCGGCGCCGGGCGGTCGGAACTGGCTCTCGCCCTGTTCGGCGCCTTGAAGAAGACCGGCGGCGAGGTTTTTGTGGACGGCAGGCCAGTCGACATCGGCTCGCCGCGCCGCGCGATCGAACTTGGGATCGGGCTCGTGACGGAGGACCGCAAGGGTCAGGGCCTTGCGATGCTCCTCGATGTTGCGGCCAACGTCTCCGCCTCGACCCTGCCGGAGTTCACCCGCTCTGGCCTTTTCGACCACCGCTGCGAGGCGACCGTGGCCGACGAGGCCATCGCCTCCTTCCGCATCGCCTGCCGCGGTCCCGGCACGCCGGTCGCGGTGATGTCGGGTGGCAACCAGCAGAAGGTGATCGTCGCCCGCTGGGCGCGCACATCGACGCGGCTCCTGATCCTCGACGAGCCGACACGCGGCGTCGACGTGGGTGCCAAGACCGAGATCTACCGCATCATGCAGGAACTCGCCGACCGCGGCGTCGCGATCCTGATGATCTCGTCGGAACTGCCCGAGATCGTCGGCATGTCGGAGCGCGTCGTCGTGATGCGCGAGGGTGTCGTCACGGGCGAGCTCGGGCCTGGCGAGATCACCGAGGAAGCCGTGGTCGAACTCGCCACGCGCCGCATGGCCGGCTGAAGGAGGGAGAACGCATGTCCGCCACCCTGTCGCGCGCCCTGACCGGAAGCCGAACCGGCCTTCTCGTGGTCCTCGCGCTCCTCGTCGCCCTGTTTGCCGTCGGCGCCTTCGTCTCCGACCGCTTCGCCACAACGGGCAACATCCTCAACGTCTACGAGCAGTCGACGGGTCTTGCGCTCGTCAGCCTCGGCCAGACGCTGACGGTGCTCACCGGCGGCATCGACCTGTCGGTCGGCTCGGTCGTCAGCCTCCTGTCGATGCTGACCTCCGGCCTCATCGACGGGCGCGCCGAGATGGTCGTGCCGGTGCTGGCCGGCGTGCTCGCCCTCGGCACGCTGATCGGCGCCCTGAACGGCGGCCTGATCGTCGCGACCGGCGTCCATCCCCTGATCGTCACGCTCGGCACGGGGGCGATCGTGCAGGGCATCGCGCTTCTCTACGGGCTCGGCCCGGTCGGCGGCGTGCCGCTGGAGTTCGACGTCTTCGCCTACGGCACCTTCGCCGGTGGCCTGTCGATCGGCGCGACAATCGCGCTCGCGCTGTTCCTCCTCGTGTCGTTCTTCCTGAACAACACCCGCACGGGCCGACGCATCTACGCCGTGGGCGACGACGCGCACGCGGCCGACCTGATGGGCCTGCCGCGCCGTCGCATCCTTGTCGGCGTCTATGCGGCCTCGGGCTTCTTCGCCGCTCTCACAGCGATCTACCTCGTCAGCCGCTTCAGCGCCGGCCAGCCTTATACGGGGGCCAACTACACGCTCGCCTCGATCACGCCGGTCGTCGTCGGCGGCACCATGCTGACGGGCGGGCGCGGCGGCGTGATCGGCACGCTGCTCGGCGTCTACCTCGTCTCGCTTCTCAACAACATGCTGAACTTCCTCGACATCTCGAGCCATTACCAGCTCGTCGTCCAGGGACTCGTCATCATCCTGGCCGTCTCGGTCTACGTGGAAAAGCAGCGGGGGCTGGCATGAGCGAGGCACGGACCACCATGGCCAAGCCGCTCGACGCGGCGCTCGCGCCCGTTCCCTTCCGGCAGCACCTCTCGCGCTATGGCATCCTGATCTTCCTCCTGGCCGTCCTCGCGGTCGGCGGGCTGGCGGCTCCGGGCTTCCTGTCGGGCGCCAACGTCTCCAATATGCTGCTGCAGTTCGCCCCGCTCGGCATCGTGGTGATCGGCCAGACCTTCGTGATCCTGGTGCGCGGCCTCGACCTGTCGGTCGCCTCGGTCATGGCGACGGCCGCCGTCACCGCCACCGCCTTCAACGGCGTCAACGCCGACGTGCCCTTCGTCTTCGCCACAGCAATCGCGATCGGGATGGCGGTCGGCCTCGTCAACGGCCTTCTCGTGACGCGTCGCCGCGTGTCGCCGTTCCTTGCGACGCTCGCCACGATGATCGTCCTCCAGGGCGCGCGCACGGCCTGGACGCAAGGCGCCCCGTCGGGGAACGTGCCGCCCCTCTTCCGCACGATCGGCGCCGGCACCTTCAACGGCATCCCCTACAACATCTTCTTCCTCGTCGCGGTGGCGATCCTCGCGGCCGTCGCGCTTCACCGCAGCGCCTTCGGCCGGCGCGTCTTCATCACCGGCGGCAATCCCGTCACCGCCCACCTCGTCGGCATCCGCTCCGACCTCGTCACCCTCCTCGCCTACGTCGTCAGCGGCGCCTGCGCGGCACTCGCGGGCCTGGTGCTCGCCGGCTTCGTCGGGGTCGTCGACAACTTCGTCGGCCGCGGCTTCGAACTCGACTCGATCGTGGCGGCCGTGGTCGGCGGCATCGCGCTCTCGGGCGGCAAGGGGACGGTCGCCGGCGCCCTCACCGGGGCGGCCATCCTCGTCGCGATCTCCAACCTCGTCGTGATGCTCGGCCTGCCCGTGCAGATGCAGATCATCCTGAAGGGCGTCGTGATCATCGTGGCCGCCAGCTTCTACGTGAAGCGCGGACGCTGAGCGGAGCAACGGACATGACACTCTCTCTTGAAGGCCGCAGCGTCACGGTCACCGGCGCAGGCCGGGGCATCGGCGAGGCCATCGCCCGCGATCTCGCCGCCAAGGGCGCAAAGGTCGCGGTCGCCGATCTAGACGGAGCGCGCGCGGAGGCGGTCGCGGACGCCATCCGGAGCGACGGCGGTACGGCGGTCGGCATCGGCGTTGACGTCTCGCGGCGCGACAGCGTACGCGCCATGGTGGACCGGACGGTCGCCGAGTTCGGTCGGCTCGACGTCCTCTTCAACAATGCCGGCATCAGCCAGACCTGCCCCTTCATGGAGGTGAGCGAGGCCGACTTCGACCGCATCATGGCGGTGAACGGGCGCGGCGTCCTGATCGGGACCCAGGAAGCCGCGCGGCAGATGATCCTCCAGGGCGGCGGCGGCAAGATCGTCAACACCGCCTCGATCGCGGGCAAGCAGGGCTACCCGCTCTTCGCCCATTACTGCGCCTCGAAATTCGCGGTCGTGGCGCTCACGCAGGCGGCCGCCCGCGCCCTCGCCGAGCACCGCATCACGGTCAACGCATTCGCGCCGGGCGTCGTGGCGACCGAACTCTGGAAGCAGCTCGACCGCGAGTTCATGGACCACGGCCTGACCGAGACGCCATCGCAGGCCATCAACGAGTTCTCGCAGTCCATCCTCATCGGCCGGCCCTCGACGCCCGCCGACATCGTGGGGACCACGGCGTTTCTCGCCTCGTCCGCCTCCGACACCATGACCGGCCAGACGGTGATGATCGACGGCGGCATGGTTCTCACCTGACCCCGGAACGGGTCCGGCTCTCCGCGAGCCAACAAGACACAGACGCAATCGAACGGGAGGACATCATGGCACGACTCGAAGGAAAGGTGGCGATCGTCACCGGTGGCGGCACCGGCATCGGTGAGGCGACGTGCCACCGCTTTGCCGAAGAGGGCGCACGCGTCGCCGTGTTCGACGTGGTCGAGGATGCCGGGCGCGAGACGGTGGAGGCGATCCGCCGGACGGGCGCCGACGCCGAGTTCCACCGCTGCGACGTCTCGAAGGAGAGCGACGTCGAGAGTGCGGTCGGCGCCGTCGTCTCGCAGTGGGGCACGCTCGACGTCCTGGTCAACAACGCGGCCATCACCGGCGTCAACAAGCTGGCGCACGAGGTGGCGGTCGAGGACTGGGACCGCATCTTCGCCGTCAACGTGCGCGGCGTCTTCCTCTGCACCAAGCATGCCGTGCGCGCGATGATGGAGAGGAAGCGCGGCTCGATCGTCAACTTCTCGTCGATCTACGGCCTCATCGGCAACGACGACCTGCCGCCCTACCACGCCACCAAGGGCGCGGTGCTCGCGATGACCAAGACGGACGCGATCTGCTACGGCCAGCACGGCATCCGCGTCAACGCGGTGCATCCCGGCTCGACCAAGACCCCGCTCTTCATGAAGGCCGGGGAGACCTATCCGGGCGGTCTCGACCACTACCTTGAGATGATGTCCGCCAAGCATGTGCTGCCGCTGGCCGAGCCCGTCGACATCGCCAACTGCGTGCTCTTCCTCGCCTCCGACGAATCCCGCTTCGTGACGGGCGCCAGCCTCGTCTGCGACGGCGGCTACACGGCACAGTAAGGGGGAGCGTGTCATGAAAGCTGTCCGCTATCACGCCCAGCGCGACATCCGGCTGGAGGACGTCCCGGCGCCCTCCGAAGACCTTGCGCCCGACGAGGTCCTCGTCGAGCCGCTGGTGTGCGGCATCTGCGGAACAGACCTCCACGAATACGTGGCGGGGCCGATCGTGACACCGATCCAGCCGCACGTCTATTCGGGCGCCACGCTGCCGCAGATCCTCGGCCACGAGTTCTCCGCCCGCGTCCTCAAGGTCGGCAGCGAGATCAGCCATGTCGCGCCCGGCGACAAGGTTTCCATCCAGCCGCTGATCTCGCCGCGGGACGACTATTACGGGCGTCGCGGCCTCTATCATCTCAGCGAGAAGATGGCCTGCGTCGGTCTGTCATGGGCCTGGGGCGGGCTCGGGGAACGGGCCGTCCTTAACGGCTACAACGTCTTCAAGGTCTCGGAAGGTCTGACCGACGTCCAGGCCGCCATGATCGAGCCGGCCGCCGTCGCGCTCTACGGCGTCGATCGCGGCCGGGTGGAGGCCGGATCGAGCGTCCTCGTCTCCGGGATCGGCCCCATCGGCGCGCTGACGCTGCTCGCCGTCAAGGCGGCGGGCGCCTCGCCGATCTTCGTCTCCGAGCCGAACCCAAACCGGCGGGCGCTGGCAAAAGAACTGGTGCCCGAGGCCATCGTCTTCGATCCGCGCTCCGACGACGACATTCCCGCCACGATCCGTGCCCGGACGGAGGACAAGGTCGGCGTCGACGTCGCGCTCGAATGCGTCGGCGCCGAAGCCTCGCTCAATCTCTGCGTCGACGCCGTTCGCCGCCGGGGCACCGTCGTCCAGGTCGGGCTGCACACCAGGCGCGCCTCCGTCGACGCGATGCTCTGGGCGCTGAAGGACATCACGGTCGAGGCGACGTGGTGCTATCCGACCGACATCTGGCCGCGCGTCGCCGCGATGATCGAGGGCGGCAGCTTCCCGGTCGAGAAGATCGTCACCGCCACGATCCGCCCGGACGAGGTCGTCGACAAGGGCTTCGAGGCGCTGCTCGACCCGACGGGTCGCAACATGAAGATCCTCGTGGAGATGGGAGGCTCGGCGTGAGCGCAGTGGACAGGCTCCGCCTCGACGAGCGCGTCGTCGTCGTCACCGGCGGGGCCGGCGGCATCGGCCGCGCGACCTGCCGCGCGCTCGCCTCGCTCGGGGCGACCGTCGTCGCGGCCGATCGCGACGAGGCGGTGCGATCCGTCGCAGAGGACCTTGCGAGCGAGGGCCTCAGCGCCGACTGGATCGCCTTCGACGTGACGGATTCCCGGTCCATCGACGCCGCGCGCGACGAAATCCTGTCGCGTCACGGACGGGTCGATCTCCTCTTCGCCAATGCCGGCATGGCCTACGAGCGCCCCGGCGCCGATCACTCGGACGAGGACTGGCAGAGCGTCATGCGCATCAACCTCGACGGCGTCTACTTCACCATCCGCGCCTTCGCCGCGAACATGCTGGAGCGTGGACGGGGCGCGATCGTCGCGACGTCCTCGATCGCCGGCGTCAAGGTGGTCCGGCCGGAACTGCATGTCGGCTACGACGTGTCGAAGGCCGGCGTCGCGCACATGTGCCGCGTTCTCGGCGTGGAATGGGCCAAACGTGGCGTTCGCGTGAACGCTGTCGGTCCCGGCTACACCGATACGGTCATGCTGGCGGAGGTCGGCATCAAGCAGCCCGAGATCATGGCCCGCTGGATGGACGACCAGCCGATCGGACGCCTCGTCTCGCCGGACGAGATCGCCAGCGCCGTCGCCTTCCTGCTCTCGGACGCGGCGAGCGGCATCACCGCGCAACTTCTCATGGTCGACGGCGGCTACTCGGCCGCCTGATCTCCCCAGTCGCAAACGGACCCCTGCCATGCATTTCATCGTCCATTGCCTCGACCGGCCCAACGCCGTCCAGGACCGCCTCGCGCACTACGACGCGCACAAGGCCTATCTCGCGTCCGCCTCCGTCAAGAGCGTCATTTCGGGGCCGCTGGTGGCCGAAGACAACGAGACCATGATCGGCTCGCTCTTCCTTCTCGAAGCCGAGACGAAGGATGAAGTCCTCGCCTTCAACGCCGCCGATCCGTTCAACCGGGCCGGCATCTGGGAAAAGGTGGAGATTCACCCGTTCCTGAAGCGCGTCGACAACCGCTAGGAGCCAGCGCGATGGAACCCCTCAAGACAGCGATCGTGGGCCTTGGATGGTGGGGCCGCAAGATGACCCATCTGATGTCGGGTGGCGATGCCGGGCTGAAGCTCATCCGCGCGGTCGACCCCGCACCGGAGGCCGCCGAGTTCGCCTCGCAATACGAGATGGCCTTCTCGGCCGATCTCGAGACCGCGCTCGCCGACCCCGCGGTCGAAGCCGTGATCCTCGCGACCCCGCACGCGCTGCACGAGGCGCAGATCGAGGCCTGTGTCGCAGCCGGCAAGCACGTCTTCTGCGAGAAGCCGCTGGCGCTCACCAAGGCCGGCGCGGAAAAGGCCGTCCGGCTTTGCGCCGACGCCGGGCTCGTGCTCGGCATGGGCCACGAGCGCCGCTTCGAGCCGCCGATCGCCGAGATCCTCGATCTCGCGCGCGAGGACGGTCTCGGTCGCATCCTGCAGATCGAAGCCAATTTCAGCCACGACAAGTTCCTGTCCCTGCCGGCCGAGAACTGGCGGCTGAAGGCGGACCAGGCGCCGGCCGGCGGCATGACGGCGACCGGCATCCACCTGACGGACCTCGCCGTGAAGCTGATGGGCCCGGCGTCCGACGTCCGCGTGTCCTGCGAGAACCTCGCGTCCAGCATCCCGCAGGGCGACACGATGAGCGCCCATGTGCGCTTCCAGGGCGGAGGCTCGGCCTACGTCTCGGCGACGCTCGCCACGCCCTTCGTCTCGCGCTTTGCCGTGTTCGGCACGAAAGGCTGGATCGAGGTGCGCGACAAGACCCATGTCGAGGCGCCGAGCGGCTGGATCGTCACGCGCGCCTCGACGGGGACGCCGATTACGGTGGCCGAGGTCGGCGCCGCCGAGCCGGTGCGCGACAACCTGCGTGCCTTTGCCCGCGCGGTCCGGGGCGAGGCGCCCTATCCGATCACCGGCGAGGAGATGATCGCCAATATCGCGCTTCTGGAAGCCATCGTCCGCTCGGCGGAACATGGCGCCGTCGAAGCCGTCCACTAGTCGCGTCCCGGGAGAGACACGCCATGAAAGCCCTGATCTTCGAAGCCCCCGAGAAGCCCGTCGTCGCCGACGTGGACATGCCGCGGATCGCCCCGACCGAGGTTCTCGTGAGGACGCGCGCCGTCGGCATCTGCCATTCCGACTACGAGCTCCTCGCCGGCCGCTACATCATTCCGATCTCCTATCCGGTGACGCCCGGCCATGAATGGGCGGGCGAGATCGTCGAGGTCGGCCGCGACGTGAAGGGCTTTGCGGTCGGCGATCGGGTCGTCGGCGAATGCGTGGTGCGCACGCCCGAACGGCTCCACCACTTCGGCTTCTCCCTGAGCGGCGCCGACCGGGAATACTTCAACGTCAACCCGGAATGGCTGCACAAGCTGCCCGACGCCGTCGACGACAAGAAGGCGTCGCTGATCGAACCCTTCACCTGCGGCTTCTACGCGGTCCAGCGTTCGGGCGGCACCAATGCCAGCGAGACGGTCGTGGTCTCGGGCGGCGGCACGATCGGCCTCGTCTCGGCGGCGGCGGCGATCGGCATGGGCGCACGGGTCATCGTGGTCGATCCCATCGCCAAGCGCCGCGAGGTGGCGCTCGCCCTTGGCGCCGACCAGGCGATCGACCCGTCGGACGGCGGCGCGGTCGAGCGCGTGATGCAACTGACCGGCGGCCGGGGTGCCGATCTCGTCATCGAGGCGGCCGGCCACGACGCCTCGCTCGCCGCGACCTTCGAGTTCGCGCGCGAGGAGGGCCGCGTCTCGATGGTCGGCATCAACATCGGGCGCAAGGTGTCGGTCAATCTCGGCCTGATCCAGATGAAGAACCTCGAGGTGAAGGGCTGCATCGGCTCGCCCGGCGTCTGGCCGGCCGCGATCCGCTTCCTGGAGCGCACGGGGCTCGACCTGTCGCCGATCCAGACCCACGAGTTCGCGCTGACGCAGGCCGTCGAGGCCTTCCGCCTCGGCGCCGACCCGCAGGCCTGCATCAAGGTCACGCTGCTGGCGGCCTGACCTCCCCCACGAAGCTCGATGACGACACGGAGACCGTCCGGCCCGGCCGGCGGTCCCGTCGAAGGAGACGCGATGACCGACGCAACCGATCCGACCGCCGGCGACGGCTACTTCACGGAAGAGAACTCCGCCGAAGTCGTCATCGCGCGCAACCGGGATTGCCGGGACGAGCGGCTGAAGACCGTGATGGACAGCGCGGTGCGCCACCTCCATGCCTTTGTGAAGGAGGTGGAGCCGTCGAACGCCGAATGGATGCGGGTGATCGAGTTCCTCACCGCGACCGGCCACATCACGAGCGACTGGCGGCAGGAGTGGATCCTCCTGTCCGACATCCTCGGCGTCTCGATGCTGGTCGATGCGATCGACAACCGCAAGCCGCGGGGCGCCACCGAGACGACGGTGCTCGGTCCGTTCCATGTCTCCAACGCCCCGCACTACGAGAACGGCCAGGACATCTGCCTCGACGGCAAGGGCGAGAAGCTGCTGGTGACCGGGCGGGTCGTCGACACGGACGGGCGTCCGATCGCGGGCGCGACGCTCGACGTCTGGCAGGCCAACGACGAGGGCTTCTACGACGTGCAGCAGCAGGGCGTGCAGCCGGACTTCAACCTGCGCGGGATCTTCACCTCGGGCCCCGACGGCGCGTTCTGGTTCCGCTCGGTCAAGCCGCGCTTCTACCCGATCCCGGCCGACGGCCCGGTCGGCCAGTTGCTGGGCGCCCTCGGCCGCCACCCCTACCGTCCCGCCCATATCCACTTCATCGTGGGCGCGCCGGGGTTCGAGGAGGTGACGACGCACCTCTTCACGCCGGACTGCCCGTATCTGCACACCGACGCGGTGTTCGGCGTGAAGGCCGACCTCATCGCCGACTTCCAGACGATCGACGACGCGGCAAGGGCGGCCGAACTCGGATTCCCCAACCCGTTCACCGCGGTGGACTGGACCTTCGTGCTGGCCCGGTCCGAGGAAACGCCGGACGATGCCGGCCAGGGCGACCGCAATGCGTGATTTCGTCTACAACGCCCATCCCGCCCGCGTGATCTTCGGCTCCGGCACGCTCGCGCGGCTGCCCGAAGAGGTCGAGCGCCTCGGCCTGTCGCGCGTGCTCGTGGTCGCGACGCCCGAGCAGGACGCCGATGCGCGCCGCATCAAGGATCGCATCGGGGAGCGGGCGGCCGGCATTTTCGCGGGCGCCCGGATGCACACCCCGACCGACGTCACCGCCAAAGCCATGGAGGTCGTCACGGCCGAACGCATCGACGGGCTGGTGGCGGTGGGCGGAGGGTCGACCACCGGACTCGCCAAGGCGATCGCGCTGCGCACCGACCTGCCGCAGATCGTGGCTCCCACGACCTATGCCGGTTCCGAGATGACACCCATCCTCGGCGAGACCGAGAACGGACGTAAGGTCACGAAGTCCGATCCCCGCATCCTGCCCGAGGTCGTCATCTACGACGTCGACCTCACCCTGACGCTTCCCGTCGCCATGTCGGTGACGAGCGGCATGAATG
The DNA here is from genome assembly GCF_047943035.1 of Aureimonas phyllosphaerae. Classification (NCBI taxonomy): domain Bacteria; kingdom Pseudomonadati; phylum Pseudomonadota; class Alphaproteobacteria; order Hyphomicrobiales; family Aurantimonadaceae; genus Aureimonas; species Aureimonas phyllosphaerae. The sequence goes on from NZ_CP181348.1 coordinate 2,023,992, forward strand.
CGATCGCCCATGCGGTGGAAGCCCTCTATGCCCGCGAGGCGAACCCCATTGTCTCGATGATGGCCGAGCGCGCCGTCGCGGCCATCGCAGCAGCCCTGCCGATCATTCACGATCGGCCGGACGACCGGGACGCGCGCTCGGAAGCGCTCTTCGGTGCCTGGCTTTGCGGGGTCTGCCTCGGCAGCGTCGGCATGGCTCTGCACCACAAGATCTGCCACACGCTGGGCGGCACCTACAATCTTCCCCACGCCGAAACGCACACGGCCGTTCTGCCCCATGCCCTGGCCTACAACGCCGACGCCGCGCCAGAAACGATGCAGGCGCTGCGCCGCGCGCTGTCGACCGAGGATCCGGCCGGAACGCTATTCGACCTGTCACGGACACTCGGCGCGACGATGGCGCTGGAGCGCCTCGGGCTGCTTGAGCGGGCCGTGGACGAAGTGCCCGATCTCATCCTCGCCAACCCGTACTGGAACCCTGCGGCGCTCGACCGGTATGCCCTGAGGAGGCTGGTGGCGAACGCCTTTTCCGGGCATCGCCCGTCCGCCGGGTGAAAGGTGCGATGCCGAACCTCAAGATCTTTGTCGACGAGACGATCTTTCCGGACTGCCGGACCGCCTTGGACAGGGAGCTTGAATCCATTCGGTCCATGCTATGCCGGGAACTCGGCGTCGAGGTCGCCGCGTGCCAGTTTGCCGTCCTTCCCGTCATGGCGCTGCCCGACCAGCCCAGCGTGAACGTCGAGATGCAGATCATGCCGAAACCCGATCGCACCCGCGAACGGCTCGTCGGGCTCGCCGAGACGCTGCGCGACGCGGTCGGATATGCGACACACGCGCCCGTCGCCGTGCGGATCAGCACTCTCGATCCCAGCGGCTACGTCACCCTCAAGTAACAGACCGAACCCCAAGGGTCGGTTCGTCGCCCGAAGCCCGCGCTGCCTCACGCGCCAACGTGGGGCTGCAGCACGCCGCGGACGCCGGGGTCGCAGGTTGAGGATGGTCTCTGTGGCGAAGTCACAGGCTCAAGTGTCGTCGGTCCATGTGTTCGTAAAGGGAAGGGGCTGGTCGTTCGGCGCAAAGCAGGGGCGTCGGAGCAGATGATGTCGGGATCGACGTCATGGACCGAGACGTCCGGGTCGAGCCGGCAGAGCGCCAACGGGGCGCCTCCTTCATCGTGTCCATGGAACCGGCGAAGAGGCGGACGTGCCGGTCGACCCTGTCACGGTCGATCCGGTCGGTAAGGCAGTGGCCGGTTTCGGCTTGGTCGATCGTCACATCCTAGACGGCGGAGTCGAAGATCCCCAGCTCCCTTCGGCAGGCGGAGAAGTCAGCCGAGGCCGTGTACTCTATGGCAGCGAACGACCGTTTCCATTTTCGCCCGTACTGGCCGGCATCCTCGTCCGCCTTGATCGGCATGATCGAGGTCCTCCGGCTGGAGATCAGCGCAAATCTCCATCTCCTGCAGAGGTCCGGGAATTTCCCGCCTCGAACGATCGCGACCGGAAACTCTTCGTCGCGCTTGGGGTCTCCAGTGCCGACCGAGGCAGCCAGGCGCTGAGCGCCGACATCGAAGTTGCCCCAGCCGGGAGCCGACCAGGCGCAACCTTCAGGCCATTTTTGCGAGCGGAATGGGCTTCGACACTCTGACTCGAATTGTCTTGCGGCCTGATCGAGAGCGGGCCAACGGGAGCCGGTTCACCGGAGGGGATGACAGGCGCCAGCGTTGCTCCTTCTTGCGCGGCTGTCCGGTCGCGAGACTGGCAGCCTCCTCAGGCGCATCGGCGAGGCGTTCACCAAGGACCGGCGACGTGGATCCGGACCCGATCAGCCGCGCCGGATATCGGCCGCCACGTTGCGCAATTCCTGGAGGAGGATCGCGGCGGCGGGCGATGGCGTGTCGCCGGCGCGCATCGTGATGCCGACGGGTCCCTGCGTGCGCGAGGTGTCCACGGTGAGCTGATCGAGGACGCCGCGCTGGAGGTCTTCGAGGACGACGCCCTCGGAGATCAGCCAGATCGCGTCGGTCGCGAGGATGTAGGCGCGCGAGAAGGCGAGCGATACGGTCTCGACCACGCGGGGCGGCGCCGGAAGGTTGGCGGCGGCGAACAGCCGGTCGACGGTCGGGCGGATCACCGAGCCCGGCGGCGGCAGGAGCACATCGAAGGGCAGCACCGTTTCGGGGCGCAGCGTGCGGCCCGCGAGCGGATGCCCGGCACGCACGGCGAAGACGATCAGTTCCGAATAGAGATGCTCGAAGACGAGGCCGGTCATCGTCTCCGGCTCGCCCATGCGCCCGATGACGATGTCGAGCGCGCCCTCGCGCAGCTGCGCCGTGAGATAGGCCGTCGGGCCGGTGACGATGCGCGGTCTGGCGCCGAGATCGTGGGCGAGATAGCGGCGGATCGCCGCCGGCAGGAGCCGGGCGGAGACGGTGGGAAGCGCCCCGATGCGAACGGGCAGCGCGCTCGGCGAGGTCGCGTCGCCGACCTCCTCCAGCCCCCGGCACAGGGCCGAGAGACTGGCCTCGGCATGGCGCAGGAACATCTCGCCGTAGGGTGAGAGCAGGGGCTTGCCCCGCTCGCGCGCGAGCAGCGGGGCGCCGAGGATCGCCTCGAGTTCCTTGATCGCCTTCGAGACGGCCGGCTGCGTGATCGCCAGCTCGTCCGCCGCACGCCCAACGCTGCCCTGCCGCGCCACGGCGACGAAGGTTCGAAGATGGCGCAGGCGCAGGGCGGACGACAGCATCGGCATAACCTCCCAGTTATCATCGAGGCACCAATCCTCATTTCACATGACGGTTCAAGTGGCCTAAACCCGAGGACGGGAGGACGGCCGCATGGCATTCGTGACCGCGAACGGCATCGAGATGCATTACCGCGTCGAAGGACGGACGGGCGCGCCGCGCCTCGTCTTCCTCAATTCGCTGGGTTCGGACCTCCGGATCTGGGCCGAGGTCGTCGAGAAATTGCGCGACCGCTTCGAGATCCTTCTGGTCGACAAGCGCGGCCACGGTTTGAGCGAGGCGACGCCCGCGCCCTACTCGATCCCGCTTCTCGCCGACGACCTGACGGCGCTTCTGGATGCGCTCGGCTGGGCGAGGGTTTCGATCGTCGGGCTGTCGATCGGCGGCCTCATCGCCCAGCATGTCGCGATCCATGCGCCGAAGCGTGTCGAAAGCCTCGTCCTGATGGACACGGCCGCCCGGATCGGCGACGCGTCGGCGTGGAACGAGCGCATTGCCACGGTGACGGACGCCGGCGTCGCAGCCATCGGCGAGGCCGTCGCCGCCCGCTGGTTCTCCGACGGGTTCGCCGCCGCGCATCCCGCCCGCTTCGCCGCCTGGCGCGCCATGCTGGAGGGCACGCCACGCGAGGGCTATGCGGGTGCCTGCGCGGCCGTGCGAGACGCGGACTATCGTGGCGACGCGGCGCGCATCGGGGCGTCCACCCTTGCGATCGCCGGCGATGCCGACAAGGCGACCCCGCCCGATCTCGTGAAGGCGACCGCCGACCTCATCCGCGGTGCGCGCTTCACGCTCGTTGCGGATGCGGGCCATCTGCCGTGCCTCGAGAGGCCGGCGGCCGTCGCCGCGCTGATCGCGGGGCATGTCGCGCAAACCGGCGCAGCCACGAGCCGGTTCGACGCCGGCATGGCGGTGCGCCGCGAGGTGCTCGGCAGCGCCCATGTCGAGCGCGCCACGCAAGCGATCACGCCCTTCGACGCGCCGTTCCAGCGCTTCATCACGGAAGGGGCCTGGGGTTCGGTCTGGTCGCGCCCGCATTTCACGCGGCGCGAGCGCTCGATCGTCACCATCGCGCTGCTCGCCGCGCTTGGTCAGCACGAGGAACTCGGCCTCCACGTGCGCGCCACCGCCAACACCGGCGCCTCCGCCGAGGACATCGCTGAGGCACTGATGCACGTCGCGGTCTATGCCGGGGTCCCGGCTGCCAACCACGCCATCAAGATCGCCAAGACGATCCTGGCCGAGCGGGAGGACACGGTTCGATGAGCGGTTCCTATTTTCAGCGCGACCGCGGCCGGCACCCGCAGGCCCTGACGCCGTCCTACAAGACCTCGATCCTTCGCTCGCCCCGGCAGGCGCTCCTGTCGCTGCCGACCAGCCATTCGGAGGAGACCGGGCCGGTGTTCGGCCACGACATCCTGGGTCCGCTCGACAACGACCTGATCCGCAACTTCGCCAAGGACGGCGCCGAGGCGATCGGTCAGCGGATCGTCGTCTACGGCCGGGTGCTGGACGAGGCCGGGCGCCCCGTGCGCGGCGCCCTCCTCGAGTTCTGGCAGGCCAATGCCGGCGGACGATACCGCCACAAGCGGGAAAGCTATCTTGCCGCGCTCGACCCGAACTTTGGCGGATGCGGGCGCGCGGTCACCGACGACGAGGGCCGCTACTCGTTTCGAACGGTGAAGCCGGGCGCCTACCCTTGGCCGAACGGCGTCAACGACTGGCGTCCCGCCCACATCCACTTCTCGGTCTTCGGCCACGCCTTCGCGCAGCGACTGATCACCCAGATGTATTTCGAGGGCGATCCGATGATCTGGCAGTGCCCGATCGTGCGAACCATCCCGGACCCGGCCGCGATCGAGCAGCTCGTCGCCGCTCTCGACCGCCAGGTCACGATCCCGATGGACAGCCTCGCCTACAAGTTCGACATCGTCCTGCGCGGACGCCGCTCGACGATGTTCGAGAACCGCATGGAGGGCAACTGATGGTCCAGCGGCTCGACTACCTCAAAGAAAGCCCGTCGCAGACCGCCGGTCCCTATGTCCATATCGGCACCAATCCGAACTGGGTGGAGATATCAGGCGTCTGGCGGGACGACCTCGGGCTGGTGCTCGTCGGCCCGGACACAAAGGGCGAGCGGGTGATCCTGGAAGGCCGCGTCCTTGACGGAGCGGGCAGCTCCGTGCGCGACGCGCTGATCGAGATCTGGCAGGCGGACGCCGAAGGGCTCCACAACTCGCCGGCCGAGACGCGCGGCGCCGCGGATCCCACTTTTGCCGGCTGGGGCCGTCAGCCCGTGTCGGAGGCGGACGGCACGTTCCGCTTCGAGACGATCCGCCCGGGGCGGGTGCCCTGGCCGGACGGCCGGCTCCAGGCGCCGCACGTCACGGTCTGGATCGTGGCGCGCGGGATCAACCTGGGCCTGCATACGCGGCTCTACTTCGGAGACGAGGCGGAGGCCAACGCGGCCGACCCGCTCCTCAACCGCATTCCCGAGCCCGCGCGGCGCGCGACGCTGATCGCGCCGCGCACGGAACGGGACGGGCTGCCCGTCTTCACCTTCGACATCCGCCTTCAAGGCGAGGCCGAAACCGTCTTTCTGGATATGTGACGCACGATGGACAAGACCCTTCCCAATCTGGCCGAGGCCGTATCCGGCATCGCGGACGGCGCGGTGGTGATGATCGGCGGCTTCGGCGGCTCCGGCGCGCCGATCGAGCTGATCCACGCGCTGATCGACCGGTTCCTGGCGACGGGCTCGCCGAAGAATCTGACGGTGGTCAACAACAACGCGGGCAACGGCCACGTGGGCTTGGCCGCGCTGATCGAGCAGGGCATGGTCGCCAAGCTCATCTGCTCCTTCCCGCGCTCGGCCGACCCGCGCGTCTTTACCGAGCGGTATCTCGCCGGCGAGATCGAGCTGGAACTCGTGCCGCAGGGCACGCTTGCCGAGCGCATCCGGGCCGGGGGGGCGGGCATTCCGGCCTTCTACACGCCGACGAGCTACGGCACGGACCTCGCCAGGGGCAAACCCGTCGAGGAGTTCGACGGACGGCCGTACGTGCGCGAGCTGTGGCTGAAGGCCGATGTCGCCCTCATCAAGGCGCATCGCGGCGACCGGCTCGGCAACCTCGTCTTCAACAAGGCCGCGCGCAACTTCAACCCGCTGATGGCGATGGCCGCCGCGGTGACGATCGCGCAGGTGTCGCAGATCGTCGAACCCGGCACGATCGATCCCGAGAGCGTCGTGACGCCCGGCATCTTCGTGCAAGGCGTGGTCGAGGTTTCGAACCCTGCGCAGGAGGAAGACCTCAACCGCGCGAACGCGGTCTACCCGGAGCGGGCCGCATGAGTGCCAAGCTGTCTTCCACCCAGATCGCCTGGCGCGCCGCGCAGGACATCACTGATGGCGCCTACGTCAATCTCGGCATCGGCTTTCCGGAGATGGTGGCGAGATTCCAGCCGCCCGGTCGCGAGGCCATCTTCCACACGGAGAACGGCATCCTCGGCTTCGGCGAAGCGCCGAAGGCGGGCGAGGAGGACTGGGACCTCATCAATGCCGGCAAGAAGGCCGTGACCCTGAAGCCCGGCACCGCCTTCTTCCATCATGCCGACTCATTCGCCATGGTGCGCGGCGGGCATCTCGATGTCGCGATCCTCGGCGCCTACGAGGTGGCTGAGACGGGGGACCTTGCCAACTGGTCGACGGGGCCGAAGGGCGTGCCGGCCGTCGGTGGGGCGATGGACCTCGTGCATGGTGCCAAACGCGTCGCCGTCATCACCGAGCACGTGACCAAGGACGGCAAGCCGAAGCTCGTGAAGCGCTGCGCGCTGCCGCTGACGGGCGTCGGGTGCGTGACCCGCGTCTATACGAGCCTGGCCGTCATCGACATCGAGGACGGGCACTTCGTCCTTCGCGAGAAGCTGCCGTCCCTGTCGGTCGACGAACTCCAGGCGATGACGGGCGCCGCACTCGTGGTGCCCGGCACCGTCGCCGACCTCGTCGTTCTGGAGCTGTGAGATGAGCGAAGCCTTCATCTGCGCCTATGTCCGCACGCCCATCGGCCGCTTCGGCGGGGCGCTCTCGTCCGTGCGCGCCGACGACCTCGGCGCCGTGCCCCTCAGGGCGCTGATGGAGCGCCATCCGTCCGTCGATTTTGCCGCCGTGGACGAGGTGATCTACGGCTGCGCCAACCAGGCGGGCGAGGACAACCGCAACGTCGCGCGCATGTCGCTGCTGCTCGCGGGCCTGCCGGAGACCGTTCCCGGCACCACGATGAACCGCCTCTGCGGCTCGGGCATGGACGCCGTGATCACGGCCGCCCGTGCCATCAAGGCGCGCGAGGCGGAACTGGTGATCGCAGGCGGCGTCGAGTCCATGTCCCGCGCGCCCTTCGTCATGCCGAAGGCGGAAACGGCCTTCTCGCGTCACGCCGAGATCCACGACACGACGATCGGCTGGCGCTTCGTCAACCCGCTCATGAAGCAGCAGTACGGCGCCGATTCCATGCCCGAAACCGGCGAGAACGTCGCCGAGGACTTCCGGGTCAGCCGCGAGGATCAGGACGCCTTCGCCGTCCGCTCGCAGAACAAGGCGGCTGCGGCTCAGGGCAGCGGGCGGCTGGCGAAAGAGATCGTTCCGGTGACGATCCCCCAGCGCAAGGGCGATCCGAAGGTGGTGGACACCGACGAGCATCCGCGCGCGACGACGATCGAGGCGCTCGCCAAGTTGCCGACGCCCTTTCGCAAGGGCGGCACGGTGACGGCGGGCAACGCGTCGGGCGTCAACGACGGGGCGGCGGCGCTGATCGTGGCATCGGAAGCGGCGGCCAAGCGCCATGGGCTGACGCCAATCGCCCGCGTGCTCGGCGGTGCGACGGCGGGCGTGGCGCCCCGCATCATGGGTTTCGGCCCGGCCCCGGCATCGAAGAAGTTGATGGCGCGGCTGGGGCTGACGCAGGCCGATTTCGACGTGATCGAGCTGAACGAGGCCTTCGCTTCCCAGGGGCTCGCGACGCTGCGCGACCTCGGCATCGCCGACGACGACGCGCGGGTGAACCCGAACGGCGGGGCGATCGCGCTCGGCCACCCGCTCGGCATGTCGGGTGCGCGCATCGCCGGCACGGCAGCGCTGGAACTCGCACTGACGGGCAAGCAACGGGCGCTCGCCACCATGTGCATCGGCGTCGGGCAGGGCATCGCCGTCGCGTTGGAACGGGTCTGACCGCTTGACGTCCCTCCTCGACGCCCTGACCGGCGACCCCGAGATCACCGCCTTGTTCTCGCCCGACGCCGAGATCGCGGCGCTCCTGCGGGTGGAGGCGGCGCTCGCGCTGGCGCAGGGTGCGATCGGCACGATCGAACCGGCCGACGCGGAGCGCATTCGCTCGGTGGTGAAGGACTTCACGCCGGACGAGCGGGCGCTGCGGCAAGGCCTCGCGCGCGACGGCGTCGTCATCCCCGAACTCGTGCGACAGTTGCGGGCCGCAACGGGCGAGGCCGGGCGAAGCCTTCATCTCGGCGCGACCAGCCAGGACATCATCGACACCGGCCTCATGCTGCGCCTCCGCGCCCTCCTTGTAATTCTCGAGTCCCGAACGGGCGCGGTGCTCGCCGAGATCGCGCGGCTCGATGCGGAGGAGGGCGGGCGGACCCTGATGGCACAAACGCGGATGCAGGCCGCGCTCGCCTTCACCGTCGCCGACAAGCTGGCGACCTGGACGCGCCCGCTGCAGGGCCACCGCAAGCGTCTGCACGACCTTGCCCGGTCGCTTCCCCTCCAGCTTGGCGGCCCCGTCGGCAACGGCGCGAGCTTCGGCGCCTCGTATGAGCGCCTGCGCGCCGACATGGCCCGCCACCTGGACCTCCGAGACGCCGCCCCCTGGCACTCCGACCGCACGCCGATCCTCGACGTCGCCCAGGGGCTGGCGCTCCTGACCGGCACGCTCGGCAAGATCGGGCAGGACCTGGCGCTTCTCTCGCAGACCGAGGTCGGGGCGATCAAGCTGTCCGGTGGTGGAGGGTCGTCTGCCATGGCGCACAAGCAGAACCCGGTCGGCGCCGAGGTGCTCGTCGCGCTCGCACGGTTCAACGCGGGGCTCCTCGGCACGCTGTCCCAGTCCATGGTCCACGAGAACGAACGCTCGGGTGCGGCCTGGACGCTGGAATGGCTGGTGCTTCCGCAGATGGCCGAGGCCACCGGCCGCGCCCTGACCGGGGCCGCCGATCTCCTGCGCGGCGCCCGGTTCACGGGCTGAATCCGCCGACCGCGGTCCCGCCGCGCTCGGCCCGGAGCCGGGCGTCAGATCGCCGGCAGGCCCGCCGGCTTCAGCCGGGCCTGCGTCGCGAGCCGGATCGGAGCGTTCGCCGCCCCGAGTCCGCGATAGCCGCGCCGCTCGACGATCTCGATGAAGAAGCCGCCTTCCAGCGCGCCGAGATAGACCTGGAAATACTCGCCCGCCTCGTCGCGGTCGTAGAGGATGCCGTTCTCGCGCATGGCGTCGAGAACCTGCGGCTCGAGATCGAACTTGGCGTCGATATCGTCGTGGTAGTTCCGCGGAATGGGCAGGAGGGATACGCCGTTCGCCCGCAGCGCCCCGACGGTGCGGAAGATGTCCGCCGTCCGGAAGGCAACGTGCTGCACGCCGGGGCCGACGAACTGCGACACGAAGCGCGACGACTGCGTGCGGTTCGACTGCGAGCCGTTGAGGACGATGCGAAGGCTTGCGTCCTCGTTCTCCAGCACCTGGCTGAGGACGAGTCCGCCGGGGTCCGGCACCTCCAGCGGGGGGAGGGGGCGGAGGTCGAAGATCGACCGGTAGAACAGGGTCCAGGACAGGATGTCCTCGTAGCGCGCCGTCTGGGCGATGTGATCGATCATTTCCAGCCCGGCGCCGGGATGGGCGTCCCAGCCGGGCTCGAGGTCGAAGTCCACCTCCCACTGCCGGCCGAGCGCGTCGCCCTGCGGAACGAGGTAGAGGAGGCTGCCGCCGAGACCCCGGAGCGCCGGCAGCTCCAGTTCTCCCGGCCCGACGGGCTGGCGGAAGGTCGTCGCGATCAATCCTTCGGCACGCCTCAGCGCGGCGTCCGCATCCTCCATCCGAAGACCCAAAGCGGCGACGTTGGTGCCGTGGACGATGTAGGAGGAGTGGGCAAAGCCTTCCGTGTCGGTGTTGACGGCAACACGCAGATCCCCCTGCACGAAAAGCTCGACGTCCTTGGAGCGGTGCCGGCCGGCATGGCGGAAGCCGATCGTTGTCAGGAGCTGCGACAGAGCGACGGCCGAGGCGTTGTCGGTCGCGAACTCGATGAAGGACACGCCGCGGGTGCGCGCGGGTGACGGCAGCGGGTTCGGCTCGGACGGTCCCTTGACCGCGCGCCCTTCGGCCTTCAACCGGTCCATCATGTAGATCAGCGAGCGGCGGCCATCGACGGCCGTCTGGCGCGCCGAGCCGGCGCGGAACTGGTCGTTGAAGATCTCGAGCGAGTAGTAGCCGTCGTAGCCCGTCGCCTCGACGGCGGCCATGAAGTCGGCGACGGGAAGTTCCCCCTGGCCGGGCATGTTGCGGTAGTGCCGGCTCCACGAGAGAAGGTCGAGATCGAGCTTCGGCGCATCAGCCATCTGGACGATGAAGATCTTGTCGCGCGGGATCGAGCGGATCGAGGCCGGATCGATGCCGCGCGACAGGGTGTGGAAGCTGTCGAGGATCAGGCCGACCTCGTTATGGTCCGCCCGGCGCACGATCTCCCAGGCGTCGCGATGGTCGTTTACGAAGCGGCCCCAAGCCAGCGCCTCGTAGCCGATGCGAACGCCGTGCTCGCGCGCGATGTCGCCAAGCGCACGAAGATCCTCGGCCGCCCGGTCGATGCCGCCCTGCGCCAGCGGCGACACGTTGGAGCAGATCAGGATGAGGTCGGTGCCGAGCTCGTTCATCGTCTCGAACTTGCGCCGTGCCCGCTCGAAGGCTCGTCCGCGCTGGGGCTCAGGCAGGCCCTCGAAGTCCCGGAAGGGCTGGAACAGCGAGATCTTAAGGCCGGCGTCGCGCACCATGCGGCCGACCTCGCGTGGCCCCTGGTCGAAGGCGAGGAAGTCGTTCTCGAAGATCTCGACCGCGCCGAAGCCCGCCTGCGAGATGGCGGCGAGCTTCTCCGACAGGTCGCCGGACAGGGAGACGGTAGCGATCGAGGTCTTCATCGGGATGGCCCTTGAACGGGGACGGGGACACCCGCCGCTGGCAGGTGTTTGCGGCGCCTAGTGGTGCAGGATCTCGCCGAGGAAGGCGCGGGCGCGCTCGTGCCGCGGGGCCTGGAAGAAGGCCTCCGGCGTGTTCTCCTCGATGATCTCGCCGTCCGCCATGAAGATCACGCGATCGGCGACCTGCCGGGCAAAACCCATCTCGTGCGTGACGCAGATCATGGTCATGCCGTCGCGCGCGAGGCCCACCATCGTGTCGAGGACCTCCTTGACCATCTCCGGATCGAGCGCCGAGGTCGGCTCGTCGAAGAGCATGGCGATCGGCTCCATGCAAAGCGCGCGGGCGATGGCCACGCGCTGCTGCTGGCCGCCGGACAACTGGGCCGGATACTTGTCCGCCTGGTTGCCGATGCGGACCCGCTCGAGGAAGCGGCGGGCGGTGGCCTCCGCTTCCTCGCGCTTCACGCCGCGCACGCGCATCGGCGCCAGCATGCAGTTCTCCAGAACCGTCATGTGCGGGAAGAGGTTGAACTGCTGGAACACCATGCCGACCTCGCGGCGCACGATGTCGATCGACTTCTGCCCGTCGCTGAGCTCGGTGCCGTCCACCACGATCCGGCCCGACTTGATCGGCTCCAGGTGGTTGATGCAGCGGATCAGCGTCGACTTGCCGGAGCCCGAGGGCCCGCAGAGGACGATCTTCTCGCCGCGCTGGACCGACAAGTTCACGTTCTTCAGGGCGTGGAAGGAGCCGTAGTACTTCTCCACGTTGTCCATCCGGATCAGGATGTCGGCGCTGGTGGCGGTCATCGTTGGCTCCCGGGCCCTGCGGGAGCCCGTCCGGGCGCCCGCGCGTGGGTTTCGTTACTGGCTGACGGTGAAGCTGACGCCGTCGATCGTCGCCGGCAGGTCGGTGGTGGGCACCTGAAGCCATTCGGCATGGGAGGCATTGTAGCCCTCGCTGCCGATGTAGCTCTTCAGGAAGCCGTTGAGGGCCGTGTTCCAGTCGCTTTCGCCGAGGCGCGTGGCGACGCCTTGGTAGAGCTGGCCGATCTTGAACTTGTTCTCGTAGGTGCCCGCCGAAGCCTTGTCGAGGCGCTGGATATAGAACTGGTTGGAGCCGACGGCCTGGACCTGACCCGACAGGAGGGCCTGGATGTTGGCCGCGTCGTCGTCGAAGCGGCGGATGTCGGCCGACGGCGCCTCCTTGGTGAGGATCGTGTCCATCGGCGCCGAGCGCGGCACGCCGACGCTGACGCCCGAAAGCGCCGCCGCATCGGGCAGGTCGGCCGTCTTGGCGGCGGTCACGTAGAGCGTGTTGGCGGCATAAGGGGGGCTGAACTGCACGGATTTGGCGCGCTCGGCGGTGATGCCGACCGAGGCGATCAGCATGTCCACGCGGTTGGCGGTCAGCGCCGGGATGCGGTTGGCGACGGCGAGCGGCACGAACTCGGCTTCGAGCCCCAGGCTTTTCGCAAAGGCGCGGCCGACCGCGGCGTCGAAGCCCTGCGCCTCGCCCGTCGTCGAGAGGCAGCCCCAGGGGCAATTGTCGGCCTGGATGCCGATGCGCACCTTGCCGGCCGCTTTCGCCTCGTCGAGCGTCATCGCGCCGGCGGGCAGCGCGGCGCCCATCAGGGCGACGGCGGCAACGGCAAGGCCGAGCGTGGTCTGACTGATCATCGGGTTCCTCCTCCTTTGTTGGTCTCGTGTCAGCGCGCGGCCTGCGCGAGCCGGCGTTCCATGCGGCTGCCCCAGAGCGACAGGGGCCAGCACAGCAGGAAGTAGAAGATGCCGACGATCCCGAAGACCAGAAGCGGCTGGAAGGTCTGGTTGGAGACGATCTGACCGGCGCGCGACAGCTCGATGAAGCCGACGATCGCGGCGAGCGACGTGCCCTTTAGAAGCTGGACCAGGAAGCCGATCGTGGCAGGCAGCGACAGGCGGAAGGCCTGCGGCATGATGATGTCGCGCATCAGGCTCGGATATTTCAGGCCGAGCGCATGGGCCGCCTCGCTTTGGCCGAGCGGCACGGCCTCGATCGCGCCGCGCCAGATTTCGCCGAGAAACGCCGAGGCATGCGCCGTCAGCGCCACGGCGACCGCAAGCCAGGGGGCGACGTCGAGGCCGAAGAGCGGCAGGCCGAAGAACACGACGAAGAGTTGCATCAAGAGCGGGGTGCCCTGGAACACCACGATCCAGGCCTTGGCGGGCCAGCGGAAGAGGCGGCGTCGGGAGACACGGGCGAGCGCCACGACGAGGCCGAACAGGATGCCGCCGACGAAGCCGAAGCCGGTGAGGATCAGCGTCCAGCCGAGGCCGCGCAGCAGGAAGTAGAGTTCCGGAAGGCCGACATTGCTCGTTCCCATGCCCCGGGCCTCACTTCGTCGGATAGTTGAAGGACAGGCGCGCGATGGCCGCCAGCCCGGTCATCAGGAGCCAGGACAGGACGAGGTAGATGCCCGTGATCGTGAAGTAGACCTCGAAGGACCGGAACGTGTCGCCGTCGATGCGCTGGGCGACGCTGGTCAACTCGAAGGCCGAGATCGAGGTCGCGATCGAGGTCATCAGGGTCAGGAGCACGAACTGGCTGGCGAGCGAGGGGAAGATCGCGCGCAGGGCCGGCTTCAGGATGATGAGCCGGAAGATGTCGGCGCGCGACAGGCCAAGCGCGAAGCCCGCCTCGCTCTGCCCCTTGGGAATGCTCTCGACGCCGCCCCGGATGATCTCGATCGCATAGGCGCCGCCGTTGAGGCCGAGGGCCACGATCGCCGTCGTCGTCGGATCGAGGCGCACGCCGGCGAGCGGCAGCGCGAAGAAGATGAAGAAGATCTGCACCAGGAACGGCGTGTTGCGCACGATCTCCACGAAGGCGATGACGAATGCCGCGCCGATCCGCGAATGGGACCGGCGGACGGCGACGCCCAGAACGCCGATGATCATCGCGAGGATCATGCCGCAGAGCGCCAGCCACAGCGTGCCGAGCGTGCCCCAGGCGAGCTCCGGCCAGCGCGCCAGGACGGCGCCGAAGTCGAGTTCGACGTTCAAGCCTGTCCTCCCATCCAGCCGCTTCCCGACCTCTCCCGAGCGGCTTTTTCGTTAGCCTTCGCAAGCGGCCGGCGAGCCGTCAAATACCGATTTCGCGAGTTGTGGAACATGATGTTAATCTGACCGCTGTCCGGGACGGGAGAACGCGCGTGACCAAGCCCCTCACGCTGCGCCAGATCGAGGTCATCCGCGCCGTCATGGTCGCGGGGACGATCCAGGGCGCCGCAAAGCTCATGGGCGTCTCGGCGCCCGGCGTCAGCCGGCTTCTGAAGTACACGGAGGACACGGTCGGCATCCGGTTGTTCGAGCGCAAGGGCGGTGTGTTCCTGCCGGCTTCCGAAGCGCGGATGATCTTCGCGGTGGTAGAGCAGGTCCACCGCGAGGTCGGCAACCTCAACGAGGCCGTGGCGCTGCTGCGCCGGGGCGACGGCTCGGTCCTCAGTTTCGCCTCGGCCCCGTCGATCGCGCAGTTCATCGCCGCGCGCGTGATCCGGTCGCTGCGCCAGACGTTCCCGCATCTCGGCATCGACCTCAACGTCCTGAAAATCGAGGAGACGGCCGACTACCTCCTTCTGGAGCGGGGCGAATTCGTCGTCATGAGTTCGCCGAGCACCAACCCGGCGCTGGTCTCGCGCCCGCTGGCAAAAGGTCGCCTCGTGGTGATCGTACCGGAGGGGCATGCTCTGGCGGCCCGGGAGGCGATCTCCATCCACGAGCTCGCCCGCGAGGCGGTGATCGGCGTCGACCCGGAGGACCCCTACGGCGCGGTGCTGGCGCAACCCTTCATCGACGTCGGCCTGACGCCTCATTTCTCGATGCGCGGCCGCTTCGCCCAGACCGTCGTATCGCTGGTGCGCCACGGTCTCGGGGTCGCTCTCATCGACGAGTTCTCCGTGGCCGAGGTCTACATGCCCGGCCTCGTGCAGCGCCCGCTTCGGGAGCCGAGTACCATCGTGCCCTATGCCCTGATGAAGCGCGGTCGGGTCCTGTCGAGCTTTGCCGAGGATGCGATCGAGCGCTTTCGGGCCGAACTCGTCGGGGCTTCGGGCGCGCCCGCTGGGTAACGAATGCGCGATCACGAGGCGGCAGCCTCGATGCCCGTGCCCTGGAACCATGCCTCCAACACAGCCTGTGCGTGCGGCCTGCCGAGCGGGATGGCCAGCGCCTGAGGGACGCGAAGGATGTCGTCCTCCATCAGGCGCACATCCGGATGCTCATGCGCGAAAACTTTGAGGGTCGAGCGGATGCCTGCCACGAATTGGCAATCCCCCGAAAGCATGGCGGCCCGAGCCGCCTTCGGACTGTCGAAGGCGACGAGTTCGCCGTGCGCGAACGTGTGTTCGAGATGCGCGGTATAGGCCGCACCCCTGACCACCGCGATCCGAACGCCGTCGGCATCGGCGTCCCCGCAGCGTGCGATCGACGGGTGCGTGAGGGTTGCCAGCGTCGCGTCGACGGTGGCGAAGGCGGGCAGGAAATGGAGGCGGTCGAGACGCGACGGTTCGACGGCGAGGATCGCGGCGTCCCAGGCGGCCATGTCGTCCAGGATCGCGCCGCCCGGTGCGAAGGGCACGATCTCGACCGCGATGCGCCAGTCGGCTTCGAGCCGGCGCGCGAGATCGATCGCCTTGCCCTCGAAGGTACCGGGGCTGCGCTCCGACGCCATCTCGGCATTGGCGACGTTCACGCCAAGCCGCAGCCGGCCCGTCGGCAGGAGTTCGCGCCGGGCCGCCTCGGACAGGCCCGGCTCGCTCACGGCGCGAACTCGCGGGCGAGGGCTTCCGTCTGGCGGGCGAGGAGCCCGATATCCACGCCCACCGCCGTGAAGCTCGTGCCGAGCGCGATGCAGCGCTTGGCGAAGGTCTTGTCGGGCGTCAGGGTGCCGGCCGGCTTGCCGGCACCGCGGATGCGGCCGATGGCGTCCTCGACGGCCGCGACGACGTCCGGGTGTCCGGCCTCACCGACATGGCCGAGGCTGGCGGCAAGATCCGCGGGCCCGATGAAGACGCCGTCGACGCCTTCGACGGCGGCGATCTCCTCCAGCCGATCCAGCGCCTCGCGCGTCTCGACCTGCACGAGAAGGCAAAGCTCGCGCTCGGCGTCCCGCGCATAGTCGGGCACCCGCCCGAAGCGGGTGGCGCGGGTGAGGGCAGAGACGCCGCGGATGCCACGCGGCGGATAGCGCATGGCCGCCACCGCCGCACGGGCCTCGTCGGCCGACTGGACATAGGGGATCAGCAGCGTCTGCGCCCCGATGTCGAGAAAGCGCTTGATGAGGACGGGATCGTTCACCGCTGGCCGCACGACGGGCGACACGTCGTAGGGTGCGAGCGCCTGGAGCTGCGGCAGGACGGTGAGGACGTCGCCCGGCGAATGCTCGGTGTCGAGGAGGATCCAGTCGAAGCCGGCGCCGGCCAGCGCCTCCGTCACGAAGGCGTCGGGGATCGCCGACCAGAGGCCGATCTGCGACCGGCCCTCCGCGAGCCCGGCCTTGAAGGCATTGCGGGGCAGGGTGAAGGCGGTCATGTGAAGGACACGCCGATCGCGCCGCAGGGGCCGTAGTCGGCGTGGATCACGTCGCCGGGCGCGATGTCCACCGGCCGCGTGAACGAGCCGCCGAGCACGATCTGCCCCTTCTTCAGGCCGGCGCCGACCGCGGCCAGCTTGTTGACGAGCCAGGCGATGCCGGCTGCCGGATGGCCCATGATTGCGGCAGAGACGCCCGATTCCTCGATGATGCCGTTCTTCGACAAGGTCGCGCCGATCCAGCGCACGTCGACGTCGAAGGGGCGGAACACGCGCCCGCCCACGACGATCGCGCCGAAGGCGGCGTTGTCGGCGATCGTGTCGGTGATCGCGCGCGGCACTTCCGTTCGGTAGTCGATGATCTCCAGCGCCGGCACGACATATTCCGTCGCCCGCATCACGTCGTGGATGCGCGTGCCCGTCCCTTCTAGGTCCTCGCCCATGACGAAGGCGAGCTCGACCTCGAGGCGCGGCTTGATGAAGCGGGTCGCGGGGATCTGCGCGCCGTCGTTGAACAGCGCGTCGTCGAGGATGCGGCCGTAGTCGGGCTCGGTCATCTTGGAGGCCATCTGCATGGCGCGCGAGGTCAGGCCGATCTTGTGGCCGGCGAGCCGCGCGCCGCGCGCGATGCGCTCGTCGGCCCAGAGGTCCTGGATGCGATAGGCGTCCTCGATCTCCATCTCCGGATAGGTGCGGCTCAGCTGCACCACGGGCACGCGGGTTTCCTCGGCGCGGAGGATCGAGGCGGCGGCCTCGCGGCGTTGGTCGTCGGTCAGCATCGTCTGGTCCTCAACTGATCGGCGGGCGCGGCAGCACGGCCTCGCCGGGCTCCATGACGTAGGTGTAGTCGAGCTGCACCCAGGGGCTCGCGAGATCGGGGCGATCGGGGTGGGGCTCGGTGTGTTCCACGAAATCGCCGGTGAGCGCCTTGGTGACGCCGAACTGCACGTCGCTGTCGATCCACGGGCAGGAGGGGTCGAAGACCTGACTGATCAGCGTCTTGTAGCCCGGCTTGAAGATCAGCGCGTGGAGATGCGCGGGGCGATACGGATGACGGTCCTGCGCCTCGAGAAGCCGACCCACCACGCCGTCGGTCGGGATGGGATAGCCTACCATGCGCACCGACCAGAAGGAGAAGCGGCCGTCCACATCGGTGGTGAACTTGCCGCGAAGGTTCATCTCGGCCTGCTCGGGATCCTGGTTCTCGTAGAGGCCGACCGGCGACGCATGCCAGACGTCGACCTCGGCGCCTGCGATCGGCCGGCCCTGCGCGTCCTCGACGCGGGCGGTGACGAAAAGCGGCGTGCCCGGCGTGTCCGAGCGGATGATCGAGCCGCCGTTCGGCACGCGCGGTGAGTTGAGCCGCCAGAAGGGGCCGAGCAGTGACTGTGAGGTTTCGGTCTGGCCGCCGTCCCCGTTGTTGAGGAGGCAGACCAGCGTCGAGACGCCGAGCGACCCGGACATCAGGACGAACTCGTTGTGCGTGTCGCTGGCGAGCGCGCCGATCTCGTTGAGGATCGCGGTCGCCTCGCGGAACTCGGGTTCCGTCAGGCGGACGTCGCGAACGAACGCATGAAGATGGGTCACCAGGGAGGTCAGGATCTCCCGCAGCCGCGGATTCCGCGTGCGCGCCATCACGGCCAGAACCGCGGGCGTGACGTCCTCTTGGGTGCGAACAGGCATGACCGGGCCTCCCTCCCTCGAGCGAAGGACTGAACGATCATCGATTATTCGTCAAGGCCTAATGATAGCGGAGGTGCGCGGGGATAGGTTTGCGAGGTCAAGGCACCGCCAGTTCATCGACGATTGAGCTGTGTTCAGGCGGCTTTCGCTTCAATGAACCCATGCTCGTATCCGCTAAAGGAATGGAAGCGGCAGAACTGTTGACAGAAATAATCGTTTTTCGTAGCCATCGTCGATACAAGTGAGGCGTGAGACGGGACATTGGCGGCTTTGTCGATCGATCGGGAGAACGAGACGGGCCGCGCCGTGCCGGAAGGGCAGGTCGTCGCCGCCGTCCGCCCTCTCCTTGATGACGGCAAGAACACGATCGCCAGCCAACTCGTGCACCGGCTGCGCGAGGCCATCGTCTCCGGCCAGCTGGAGGCCGGCGCCAAGATCAACCTCGACCGCGCGCGACAGAACTTCAACGTCAGCCTCAGCCCCTTGCGCGAGGCGCTGGCGCGGCTGATCGCCGATGGTCTCGTCGAGTTCGAAGACAACCGCGGCTACCGGGTGACCGCCCTGTCGCTCGCCAATCTCGAGGAGATCACCAGCCTTCGCATCGAGATGGAGACCTTTGCGCTGCGCGAGGCGATGCGGGTCGGCGATGTCGAATGGGAGGGCAACGTCATGCGCTCGCTCCACCGTCTCAACCGCGCCGAGCGCGATCCGGCCCGGCCCGAGACGCTCGAGAACTGGGAGGCCGCCCATCGCGACTTCCACCTCACTCTCATCTCGGGGTGCCGGATGCCGCTCCTTCTCAACTTCTGCGGCATTCTCCTGAATCTCAACGACCGCTATCGCCGGGCCTTCCTGACGCGCACCTCTGGCGACCGGAACGTGGCGGCCGAGCATAGCGAGATCGGCCAGGGCGCCGTCGCGCGGGACGTCGACTACGCCTGCGCCAAGCTCGGCGACCACATCCGGCGCACCGGCGCCAATCTCGTGCGACATCTGGCGGAAAAGGGGATCGCATGACGAGGCCCGTCGTGCCGCTCGGCGTCGCGCATTTCTCGGCCATCACTCTCGCTCCGGTCGATTTCGTTCGGGCTGCCGCCGCCGCCGGTTTTCAGCGGGTAGGCCTGCGCCTCCACCCGGCCTTTCCGGGCGCGCCGTTCTACGAACTGCCGGCCGGAAGCCCGGCTGCACGTGACGTGCGCGCAGCCCTCGACGACCACGGCGTCGCGCTGCACGACATCGAGTTCGTGGTCCTGTCGCCGGACTTTCGGCCGGAAACTCTGACCGCGATGCTCGAAGGTGCCGCGGCGCTCGGCGCCCGGCGCCTCAGCGTGTGTGGCGACGACCCGGAGGAGGGCCGTCTTGTCGAGACCTTCGGTGCCGTGTGCGACCTGTGCGCGGGCTTCGGCATGAGCGTCGATCTGGAGAACATGGGCTGGCGGCCCGTCGCCACATTCGATTCTGCCCTGCGCGTCGTCGAGGCGTCGGGCCGCGCGAATGCCGGCGTTCTCGTCGATGCCCTGCATTTCTTCCGCAACGGGGCCCGAGCGGAGGACGTGGCGAGGGCACCAGCGGGCCGCATCGCTGCGCTGCAGCTCTGCGACGTCGGCGGACCGCCACCAACGCAGGCCGAAGCCATGGTGGCCGAGGCACGGGGCGGGCGCTTTGCGCCGGGCGAGGGCGAACTGCCGCTGGCCGATCTCGTCGCGGCCGCGCCTCGAAGTGTGGCGATTTCCGTCGAGGTTCCGATCGTGGGCGGTCGGGACGTTGCCGATCATCTGGCGAATCTGGCACGTTGCGCCCGACGGGTGATGGACGGGAATCGCGAACCATAGAAACCGCACATCGCGCGAGGCCGGCCGGGAGGGCGGGACTTGCGGAACTTCATCGCCGCCGCTGCGCGGCGACCTCATCGTCAACACAAGGGAGGACTTACATGATCGGAATTCTTGCAGGCGGACGCGCGCTTGCGCGCCGGGCCGCCGTCGCGACCCTGGCCCTCGCCGCCGTGTTCGGCGCGCTCGACGCCCACGCAGCGTCGCTGGAGGAGGCCAAGGCGCGCGGTCGCATCATCGTCGGCATCCAGGGCGACAACCAGCCCTGGGGCTTCGTGAACTCCAGCGGCCAGCAGGACGGCTTCGACGCCGACATCGCCCGGCTCTTCGCCAAGGATCTCGGCGTCGAGGTGGAGTTCACCCCGCTCGCCGTCTCCAACCGCATCCCGGCGCTGACGACCGGCAAGGTCGACGTCCTCTTCGCCACCATGGCGATGACCGAGGAGCGGGCGAAGGCGATTCAGTATTCCAAGCCCTATGCCGGCAACGTCATCTCGCTCTACGGTCCGAAGGACAAGACCATCGCCAAGCCGGAAGACGCGGCGGGCATCGCCATCGGCGTGCCGCGGTCGAGCGCGCAGGACAAGGCTGCCACCGACATGATGGGCACGGTCGCCACCATCCGGCGTTTCGACGACGACGCCGCCTCGATCCAGGCGCTTCTGTCCGGCCAGGTCGATGCCGTCGGCGGCAACCAGTTCTACCTCCAGCGCCTCGACGCCGCGGCCCCCGGACGATTCGAGCGCAAGATCGACTTCCTGACCGTCTACAACGGCGCGGGTACGCGTCAGGGCGAGAAGGACTGGAACGAGGCGATCAACGCCTTCATCGACAAGATCAAGTCCAACGGCGAGCACGCCGCCGTCTACGCCAAGTGGATGAAGGTGCCGGTTCCGGAGTTCCCGGCGTCGATTCCGAACATCCCGTTCACGGTGCAATAACGGGTGAGGGGAGACGGGCGTCGGCGACGCCCGCTCCTTCCATGCCGTCCCGACGCGGGGCACCCTGCCTCGCGATATCCATCCGCGCCACGAGGACGCCAGCATGACCACCGAGGGTGACACCGCGCAGACCGTCCGGGTCGGCCTGATCGGCTCCGACATCCAGCTCTCCAAATCGCCGGCTCTCCACGAGACCGAAGGGCGCGCCTTGGGCCTGGACTATCGCTACAGCCTCTTCGACACGCTGCGCCCGCCCTTCGACGCGATGAGCCTTCCCGACCTCCTCTCGCATGCGGAGGGTCGGGGCTTTGCGGGCGTCAACATCACGCATCCCTACAAGCAGGCCGTGCTGCCGCACCTGACGAGCCTTTCCGACGATGCGGCGATGCTTGGCGCGGTCAACACCGTGGTGTTCCGCGACGGGACCCGCACCGGCCACAACACCGACTGGTTCGGCTTCTTCCAAAGTTTTCGCACGGGGTTGCCCGACGTCGCGCTGGGATCGGCGGTTCTTCTGGGGGCGGGCGGGGCGGGTGTCGCCGTCGCCCATGCGGCGCTGAAGCTCGGGATCGGCCGGCTTTTCGTCTTCGATCAGGACGCGGCGCGGGCCGGCTTGCTCGCCGAGGCCCTGAACGGGCGCTTCGGCGCAGGGCGTGCGCAGGCCATTGGCGACGTCGGCAAGGCGCTCGCTACCGCGGACGGCCTGATCCACGCGACCCCGACCGGCATGCCCGCCCATCCCGGCCTGCCGATCGATCCGGAATGGCTGGAGGGCAGACACTGGGTCGCCGATATCGTCTACATGCCGCTCGTCACCGAGCTTCTGGCGCTGGCCGAGCGTCGGGGATGCCGGACGCTGCCCGGCGGTGGCATGACCGTGCATCAGGCAGCGGCGGCCTTCGAGCTCTTCTGCGGCCGGACGCCCGATCCCGACCGCATGACCCGCCATTTCGCGGACCTCTGCCGCGCCGCCTGACGGCCCGCTGCATCCTGCTCCATCAAGACACCCGGAAAGCCCTCCGATGAGCCTGATCTTCGTCCTCAATGGACCCAATCTCAATCTCCTCGGCAAGCGTCAGCCCCACATCTACGGCACGGAGACGCTCGCCGACGTCGAGCGCGACTGCCGCGCGCTGGCGACGGAGCTCGGACACGAGATCCGCTTCCACCAGTCCAATCGCGAATACGAGATCATCGACTGGATCCACGAGGCGCGGGAGGCGGCGGTCGGCATCGTCATCAATCCGGCCGCCTTCACCCATACCTCGGTCGCGATCCTCGACGCGCTCAACACGTTCGAGCCGCCGGTGATCGAGGTCCATATTTCCAACGTCCACAAGCGCGAGGCTTTCCGCCACCATTCCTACGTATCCTTGCGGGCGGATGGCGTGATCGCGGGGCTGGGCACGCAGGGCTACCAACTGGCGATCCGCCGCGTCGCCGCGCTCCATGCGGCTGCCGCCCCGCGATGAGCGGGCTCGAGGCCCGGCCCGTAAGACTGGCCGTCATGGGCGCGGGGCTGATCGGCCGCCGCCACATCCAGCATGTCCGCGCCGAACCCGACGCCGAACTCGTGGTCGTCGTGGACCCGACGGATGCCGGGCGTCAGGTCGCGGCCGAGAACGGCGTGCGGTGGCATGCGAGCTTCAGCGACGTGTTGGCGACCGAGCGACCGGACGGGGTGATCGTCGCGACGCCGAACCAGGTCCATGTCGAGAACGGCCTGGAAGCGGTGGCGGCCGGTATCCCGCTTCTGGTGGAAAAGCCGATCGCCGACGACCTTGCGGAAGGCGAGCGTCTCGTCGCCGCAGCGGAAAGAGCCGGCGTCCCGCTCCTCGTCGGTCATCACCGCCGCCACAACCCGATCATGCGCGCGGCACGGGAGATCGTCTCCTCCGGTCGGCTGGGCCGCATCGTCGCGGTCAATGCCCTGTTCTGGCTCTATAAACCCGACGACTATTTCGACCTTTCCTGGCGGCGCGAGGCGGGAGCCGGCCCTGTCTTCCTCAACCTCATCCACGACGTCGACAACCTGCGATACCTCATCGGCGAGGTCGTCGCGGTGCAGGCCGTCGAGTCCAACGCGGTGCGCGGGAACGCGGTCGAGGAAACCTCTGCGATCATCCTCGAATTCGCCTCCGGAGCGCTTGCGACCGTCTCGGTCTGCGACACGGTCGTCGCGCCCTGGAGTTGGGAAATGACCACCGGCGAGAACCCCGCCTATCCCGTCGCCGACGAGGCCTGCTATCTCCTCGCCGGCACTGCGGGCTCGCTGTCGCTTCCCAAGCTCGAGGTCTGGTTCAACGATGCAAGACCCGGCTGGTGGGAGCCTCTCCAGCGGTCAAGGCTCGGGGTGGTCGCCAGGGATCCGCTGGCGCTGCAGATCCGCCATTTCGCCGCGGTGATCCGGGGTCAGGAGGCCCCGCTCGTCGATGGCCGCGAGGGCCTGCGGACCCTCGAAGTCATCACCGCCATCAAGCAGGCGGCCCGAACCGGGCAGCGCGTCAGCCTGCCCCCGAGATGAGGCACGGGGCTTCCGCAACCTGACTTGCATCGGTCATTCGCACGAGCGATCGGGGGCGAACGCCGCGGCATACTGGATAGAAGGCTCGGAGAGACCGCCGATCGTCCGCTCCCCACATGATACGAGGAGAGTGGGCTTTCGTGAACCACTACCCATTCCTCCCGTGCTGCGGCGCGTGCCGGATGGGCGACGTGTCGCGCGGCAATCGGGATCCGAGGGCTGAAAGGCGCTACGCGACCTTGAGTTCGGCAATCTCCGTCAGGGCCTTTGCGATCGAGGCCTGTCGTTGGTCTGGACCGATCGCGATGCCTTCGGCCACGATGACCTCTGGATCCGTGATGCCGATGAAGCCGAGTACGGTGCGCATGTAGGTTTCGGCATGCTCGAAGGACTGGTGCGGTGTGCCTGCGCCGTAGAAACCGCCGCGGGAGACAGCCAGGACGACGCGCTTGCCGCCTGCCAGTCCTTCGGCACCGTTCGGGCCGTAGCGAAACGTCTTGCCGGCGACGAGGATGCGGTCGATCCAGGCCTTCAACTGGCTTGCCACGGTGAAGTTGTAGAGAGCGACGCCGATCACCACCGTATCGGCGACGAGAAACTCCTCGAGAACGCGGCCGCCAAGCGCCAGATCCTCCTGCAAGGCCTGGTCGTGCTGGACGTCGGAGTTCTGACCCGCAAGATATCGACCCGTCAGGTGTCCGATCGGATCGGCGACGAGATCGCGGTAGGTGACGTCGATTTGGGGCGCGGCTGAACGGAGCCGCTCGACGACCGCGGACGAGAGGGTTCGGCTGACCGAGTTGTCGCCGAGAATGCTGGAGTCGAGGTGGAGTAGCTTCATCCTGGGCGCCTTTGCGATAGCGGTATCGATTTGATACTGGCGCCCATTAGATGACCGTCTCGGCACGCCGCAAGGAGGCACATTTTTGGAACCCGCGCACACGGATGTCACCAGACTGCAACTGCACGAGCCCAGCCGCTGCCAGACCGTCAGCGGCGTGCTGGCGCGGATCGGCGACAAATGGTCAGTTCTCGTGGTGATGCAGCTTGGTTCTGGACCGCGCCGCTTCAGCGAGCTCAAGCGCTCCATCGGCAGCATTTCGCAGCGGATGCTGACGTTGACGCTGCGCGGGCTGGAGCGCGATGGCCTGGTCACGCGAACGGTCACGCCCTCCATCCCGCCAAGGGTCGATTACGAGCTGACCGGGCTCGGCCGCTCCCTCCTCGATCCCGTGCAGGCCATCGGCGCCTGGGCCGTCGACAACCACGAGCGGATCACCCGGGCACAACAGGCATTCGACGACCGCAGTGCTTGAAATGACGAAGCCGGATCCGTGACGCGTCCGCCAGCGAAGGGACGACGGTTCGAAGCGCTCGTTCGGCTCAAGCCGTGTCGGTTGTCGTGTCCAATACCGACCACTCGCCGATATGATCGTAGACCGCAGCGCGAAGCTGGTTGATTTCGCCGTTGAGCCGTGCCAGCACAGCGGGCGTCTGCCCCGAGGCCTCGAGCAGCGTGTCGCCGAGACACCCCGCTCGAGATCGCAGAGCCTTTCCCTCGTCTGTGAGGGCAATGATGACCTGCCGCCCGTTCGCCGGATCCACCGTTCTGTGCACCAGACCGGCGCCCGCCAGCCGCTTGAGGATCGGGGTCAGGGTGCTCGACTCCAGGGCGAGTTTCTGGGCGATGGCTCCGACAGTCTGGGAGTCCCGCCGCCATAGGACGTTCAGGACGAGATACTGCGGATAGGTCAGCCCCAGCTCGTCGGGAAGGGGTTTATAGGCACGCTGGATCGCGACCCCACCGAGTAGATGGCGAAGCAGAGCAGCTACTCCAGCGCGACGGGCGGGTTGGCGAGCTTGGTCATTCGGGACATTTTCCTGCTGGAATTCTAGCGGATCAGGTCACCGAGACGTATACCGCGATAACAATATGCCGGACACGGGCGGCGATGTCATCCAGAAAGATATCGCGATAACGGTTCTCCCTCACGTTAACCTGCTCGAAAGGTCCGACCCATGATCCAGACGCTCCTGAACGCCGCCCTTGCGACCGTCGCCGCCATTGCCAACGCTGGAGCACTGCCCGCGAAGGCTTAGTCCGACATTGCGCCAGTGAAGAACGTCGTCCTCGTCCACGGGGCCTTCGCCGATGGTTCGGGCTGGCGCGGTGACTACGAGGACCTCTTGGCGCGAGGCTATCGCGTGACCATCGTCCACAACCCACCGACCTCGCTGGCGGACGATGTTGCCGCGACCCGGCGGGCGCTGGACCGTGAGGACGGGCCGGCGATCCTTGTCGGGCATAGTTGGGGCGGTACGGTCATCACCGAGGCTGGCGTGCATCCGAAGGTGCGCGGCCTCGTCTACGTCTCGGCGCTGTCCCCGGATGCGGGCGAGACCACAGCCCAGTAGTATGCGGGATACACGACCCCGCCTGAGTTCGTGATCGAGACGGGGGAAGACGGCTACGGCTACATCAAGCCTGACGCGTTCGCGGCCGGGTTCGCAGCCGGTGCGACCGAGGCCGACGCCGCGTTCCTGCGAGATGCGCAGGTGCCGATCAACATGTCGGCTTTCGCCACCAAGCTGGAGCACGCCGCCTGGCGCACCTTGCCGAGTTGGGCCGTGATCGCCACGGACGACAAGGCCTTCGATCAGCGAATGTTGCAGGACATGGCCAAGCGCATCGGCGCAAGGGTCACGAACGTCCCCACCAGCCATGCCGTCTACCTGACGCAGCCGAAAGTGGTTGCCGACGTGATCGACGAGGCCGCCACGCAGGCAACTGTCAGCGCGAATTAGACGGACGCGCTCCGGTTCCAACGTCGGCGGAACCGGAGGGAGCCCTTACTGGCAGAGAGGGGCGATGCGGACAGCAGCTTCGGGAGGGTGACGGCAGCCGTGCGTTCGTGACCATCGCTGCCGCTGTACCGGTCTCGAACGTTCTTGCCCTCGAACCAGTCATCCCCTGTCCCTTCCAAGGAAATGTCGGCATAATTGCCGACGTGCACTACACGGCGCTCGACGGAGGTCGTGTCGAGGAAGCTATGGTTCGTGAAGATACTGTAGCCGCCGATGTCGTAACGCTCTGTTCCAAATCCCTAGACTTTATATGCCGACGGAGCACTGCCGCTTTACGGGTTGTCGGCCAACTGCGGCGGTTGGATCGCGTGACGGGAGCGCAGCCGCGGGTTTGCGTTCCCCGATCCGCCACTGGAGAGCCGCTACACGTCCTCCGGACGTTGGAACCTTCGACGAGCTGGGGCAGACCAGTGTCGCGCTCGGCACCATCGCTGCGGCCCTATTCCGTCCGACTGGAAGGGCTCCAGTCCTGGAACAGCAGCAGCAAATTCTGCCTCGATGCGTTCATGATCGCCATGGAGCGCTTCAGCAGCTCGCGCCTCGCCTCCAGCGCTTTCAGCTTCGCCTGCTCGGCATTCAGGTCGATCTCGGTAATGTCTTTGAAGGCATCTCGATAGATGCCCTCCAGTCGAGAGCTGAAGTTTGACTGGGTTTGGAGTTGAAAGGCGACAACTCCCACATAGTCCTCAGCCTCGGAAACCCGCTTGACGATTGCGTCGATATTGGACGCGATAGCGCCGATGTGCTCGAGGAAATGCTCTCGCTCCAACGTGCCGAGTGCGCCCACTGTCCGATCGAGCGTGAGGAGGCTGGTGCCGTCGGGAAGCGCCGGTCCCGAGCGAAGGGTGACATTGGTGATCGTAAGGCTTCCAAGCCCGGCAACCGTCTTCGTGAACTGAAGGCGGCTTGCAGACGAGGCGACGTTCACTCCCCCGACTCCGGCATCGATGAACGCCTGCTGCACGACGCGGGCAAGCTGGTCGGCGCTGTCGATGCGTCCCGGGGAGTATCCGCTGTCCTCGCCGAGAACCGCCTCGATCGTGCTGCGATCGAGCGTGATCAAGGGTCCTTGTTGCCCGTCGACCGAGAGCTCGAACGCGATTGACTGGCTCGCATCCAGAACCACGGAACCTGAGAAATCGCTTCCGGTCGTGAGAGTGGCTTGTCTCGCCGCAACGACCGGCGATTGGACGTTCGCGATCTCCAAGGTGTCGCCGTCGGCTGAAGGGCCCGTCGATGTGAGCCGCAGTCTTTGCCCGGATGTGGCCACCGAAACGTCGCTGATACCGGCGCGCTGGATGGCCCTCGCGACGACGCGCGAGAACGCGTTCGCATCGGCGATCGTGCCGCTCGATGGAACGTAACCGGCATCTGAACCCAGAGCGTCGTCGACGTCCGCCTTCGTGATGCTGACCGTGGCAGCACTGCCGTTGCGGATCAGATCGAAGTGAAGCGTTCCACCGTCTTCAATGGTGAGCGGCCCTTCGAAATCCGATCCGGTGGTGATGGCCGCGTTCGTCCCGCTCACTCCAGCCGCTCCACTCGAGGAGCCCGTGCGAAGACGGGGATCGGCGACGGCCGTACCATCGCCATCGATGCCGGTTATGGACGACACCCGGATGTTGCCGTTGATCTTGAGATACACGGCGACTTCGCCGTTGACGACGGCGGCGCCGACATACGCGCCATAGGTCGGATCGCGACTGATGGCAGCGTCGATGGCGGCAGCCATGGACGCCGTGTCCGTCACCCCGACCAGCTTGACTTCGATGGTGCCGGAGCCGGTCTGCCCACCTGAGAGCGCGTCGATCTGCAGGCGGAGCCGATCCGTCGTATCGACGTTCGACAGGCTGAAGCTGCCCAGGCCATCATATGTTCGAACTTGCCCGCCGATGGTTGCCTGGGTCGAACTGTAGGCCGATTGGGGGCTCAGGCCACCGCTTCCGGTGACCCTTCCGTTTCCGTCCAGCATCGCAACGTTTGCCACGCCGAGGCTGGCGCTCGCGCCCGTACTGGCCGTGGTCAAGGTCATCGAGCCGTCAGTCTCCGTCGAGACGCGCACTTTTCCCCCTCCCATCGCAGTATCGATGGCTGCCTGCATAGCCGAGGCAAGGGAACCTGGATCGCCGGCCGCCGGCAGAACCAGCGTCACCGCCCGGCGTACGCCGTCCACCGTCAGTTCGAACTGGACTCGGTCGCCGCTTCCAAGCGCTGCCGCGTTCAGGACTCCGAGATTGAAGGAGGCGCTGGTCGCCGCGCGAGCGCGGACGCCAGCCGTCGCATCGACGTTCGCGCCCGCCAGGCCATTCGCGGGCACGGAGAATGCGTCAGCACCCGGGTTGGTCGTCGCAGTTCCGGAAAGGCCGAGCAGGGCCGGACTCGCACTCGAAACGGTGGAAAGCCCGGAGAGATCGAAAGGGGTCTCGAGGATGGCCTCCCCGGATCCTGTGCCAAGGAGAACGGTTCGGCCCTTGTCCAACTCGATCGTATAGCGCGTGGCCTCGCCCGGCATCGAAGCCGGAAACGTCAGTACATCGGCCGATCCGGTGAGGATGCTGGTTCCGGACAGTGTGGACTGCTGGGCTATCACGCGCAGATTCTCGACCGCCGATCTCAATTGGGCGCGGAGGGTAGAGGAATCGGCGGGACTGCTTTTCGCCCTCGCCAAGAGCAATTGAATGGCCTGCAGCGCTTCCCGCGTACGGCTCAATCCATTCGCGCCGCGGGCGGCGAGGGCATGGGCTCGGTCGAGATCGACACGAAGCCCCGAAAGAGCGGACGCTCGCGATCGAAACTCTGTCGAAACCCGCCAGAGCGATGGATCGGTCGATGGGCCAGTCACGCGTAGACCCGTTGCCAGACGGGCCTTGGAAAGAGCGATCTGCTGGTCGATGCTTCTCATCGATCGAAGCGCAGACAACTCGCTGCCGGACAACGCCGTGATTATCATTCCGCATCCACCGCCATGTGAGTCGAGACTCGATGCTGGTGGAGTGCCGGAATCTTATCGCTCCCGACTGAATCGCAGAGGGCAGATTTTAACCGGATTTTATGACACGTTAACGGAATACGACGGCAGTCTCCACGGATGTCGAAAGCCCGGCGTTTCTTGGGTCGAGATCACGAATGGAAGATGTTCACCGTTGCGTCGTGGGATTGGCGGTTTTCGAACAAGAGCGGTTGCGGCGGCTTCCTGAAAAATCGCCGCGACAACTGCGCCAGAGATGATCCAGCAAATGGTGCCGCTGGTTCGGTCTGCGGACTTCGCTTCTCGATGAAGGCTGCTTCGCCGCGACCGATCCGGGGTGGTGCGACCTCGAAACCCGTCGTTGGCTGCAGGCTGTCCGCCAGCGTTGCGAAACCTCGCGCCTGTTCCCGCCTGCCGGTTACAGCCAGCCCTTGCGCCGGAACCACCAGTAGGGGACGACGGCCGAGACGACCATCATGACGAGCGCCATCGGATAGCCGATCCGCCACGACAGTTCGGGCATATGTTCGAAGTTCATGCCGTAGATCGTGCCGACCAGCGTCGGCGGCAGGAACAGGACGGCGGCGATCGAGAAGACCTTGATGATCGTGTTCTGCTCGATGTTGATGAGCCCGAGCGTCGCGTCCTGAAGATATGCGATCTCGGCTTCCGTACGCGCCTCGTATTCCGATAGCGAGCGGATGTCGCGCTCGACCGACTCGAGCCGCTGGAGCGCCGCGTCCTGGATCCAGGGGGCCCCCGGCCGCGCGAACAGGACGAGCCGGTTGAGGCTGAGAAGACTCTCGCGGATGATCGCCAGCAGACGGTTCTTCCGGCCGAGGCGCACCAGAAGGTGGCGGAGGACCGTCGAGCGCTCCTCCGCCTTGCGCACGTCCTCGTCGCCGTAGAAGATCGCGGTCGACACCTCGCCGATCTCCGTCTCCGTGGCCTCGAGAAGATCGGCGATGCGCTCCAGCACGCTCTCGAGAAGGGCGCCGAACACCGTCTCGGACGAAAGATGCGCATCCGACGATTTCGCCTGCCTCGCTTCGAAGGCGCGGAACGGCAGGGGATCGGCATAGCGAACCGTGACGAGGCACCGCCTCGTCAGAACGAATGTCACCTGCGTGCGGCCCGGCTGGGTCCGTCCCGTCGCCTGGACGAGGACAGCCGTCATGACGAGTGCTCCATCCTCCTCGTAAAGCCGGGACGACTCCTCGATCTCCGCCATCTCGTCCTTGGTCGGGACTTCGATGCCGAGCATCCGCTCGACGGCCTGTTCTTCGTCTCGCGTCGGATCGTGGAGGTCGATCCAGACCAGACCGTCAGGCATGTGCGAGCAGTCGCTGCCCGAAGGCTTCAGCCTTCCGCCATCGATCGTGTGAAGCGTCAGCATCGGGTTGCCGCGCTCGCCGGGTCTCCGGCTCCATCCATGGGGATCCTGTCCGACCCGGATGAGTTCATCGTCTGGTTCCTCCGGGTCGTCGCGCAATCGGCCGATGGCGAAGCATGCCTGCACACTCGAGGCAACGTTCAGGACCAACGCCGCTATCGTGCGACATGATCGCGGGAATGGTGAAATGCGCCATCCGGAAAATCGTCTCGGACCCAGCCGTCCACAGGCAGCCTTCCAACTGGCCTAGGCGTCTCAAGGCAGCCTTTAACGATCAATGAAGTCCACTTGCACCGACACGTGTGCGTGATACCGTGAGGTGTCCCCGGACCGACCCGACGAAGAGCGGGAGGCCGGCGGCGCAAACGGGAGGGTTCACATCATGAACAGGCGTTCGTTCCTGTTGTCGTCGGCTGCCTTGGGTGTGGTCGCCCTATCGGCCGGAAGAAGCTGGGCGCAGGCCGCGCCCCTGACCATTCTCGGCTCCGTGCCGAGCCTCAGCTTTCCGTTCTTCGTCCACATGCTGAACCAGATCAAGGCGCAGGCGCAGGAGATCGGCGGCATCACGCTGATCGAGAGCGACGGCCAGAACTCGGCGCCCAAGCAGACGGGCGACGTCGAGGCCGCAGTGGTCCAGAAGGTCAACGCGATCGTCATCTCTCCGCTCGACGTCAATTCGCTGGCGCCCGCCGTGGAGCAGGCCGTTCAGGCCGGAATCCCGGTGGTGACGATCGACCGGCGCGTCGACGGCGTGGACGGGATCCTCGCCCATGTCGGCGCCGACAACGCCAAGGGCGGCGAGGCGCAGGCCAACGCCATCATCGCGGCGAGGCCCGACGGCGCCAAGATCTTCCACCTGCAGGGTCAGCCGGGCGCAGGGCCCGCAATCGACCGCAACAAGGGCGTCCATGCCATCCTCGACGGCAAGGACAAGTATCAGATCGTCTTCGAGCAGACCGCCAACTTCGCGCGGGCCGAGGCCCTTTCGGTCACGGAAGCCGGTCTCACCGCCCACGGCAAGCCGGACGTCATCGTCTGCGCCAACGACGACATGGCGCTCGGCGCGATGGAGGCGTGCGAGGCGGCAGGCCACACGGACGTCCTGATCTACGGCTTCGACGCGCTGCCGGAAGCGCTGGCGGCTGTGCGCGACGGCAAGCTCGCCGGCACGGTGGAGCAGTTTCCGGGTGAGCAGTCCCGCACTGCGGTCCGCATCGCGGTGGATTTCGCCCGCAACCAGACGAAGCCCGCACAGTCCCAGGTTCTCCTGACGCCGATCGTCATCGGCAAGGACAATCTCGACAAGGCCGAACGACTGAGCGAGGCTGGCTGAGCGAAGGCTCCAGTCTCGGCCGGCGGCCTCCGGGGCGCCGGCCAAGATTGGACCGCATGCCGATGCTCGCGCCATCCGCTCCCATTCCGGCCGCACCGTCGCCGGTTCCGCTGCTCGAGATGCACGGCATCTCGAAGGACTTCTCGGGCGTGCGCGCGCTCAACGACGTCTCCCTGCGCCTGCACGCCGGCGAGATCCTCGGCCTGATGGGCGAAAACGGCGCCGGCAAATCGACGCTCCTGAAGATCCTGTCCGGCGTCCAGCCGCCCTCGCGCGGGGAAATTCGCCTCGACGGCCGGCCGGTCGCCTTTGCCAATCCGGACGAGGCGATGCGGGCCGGCATCGTGACGATCTACCAGGAACTCTCGCTGATCCCGACCCTGTCGGTGGCCGAGAACATCTTCGTCGGCCGCGCGCCGGTGAACCGCCTGAAGCTCGTCGACTGGCGCGCTATGCGCGAGGCCGCGTCGGAGGCGATCGCGCGGGTCGGTCTGCGGCTCGATGTGCGAACGCCCGTCTCGGCGCTGTCGGTCGCCGAGCAGCAGATGGTGGAGATCGCGCGCGCGCTCTCGCTTCGCTCGCGCGTCATCGTGATGGACGAGCCGACATCCGCTCTTTCGGAAGCCGAGGTCAGCCGCCTTCTCGGCATCATGCGCCAGCTCCGCTCGGCCGGGGTCTCCATCATGTTCGTCACCCATCGTCTGGAGGAGGCCTCAGAGGTCTGCGACCGCATGACCGTCCTGCGCGACGGGCGGCTGGCGGGCGAACTGGAGCGTGGGACGGATCCCATTCCCGTCCCGGCCGTGATCGAACGGATGGTCGGGCGTGCCGCCTCCGAGCTCTATGCCCGGCCGGCCGAGCGGGCGAAGGCCGGCGAGGTGCGCCTGTCGGTGCGGGGCCTCACCACGCTCCGCAATCCCGAGGCGCCGCACGCGATCGTCCTCAAGGGCGTCGATCTCGATCTTCGAGCCGGCGAAATCCTCGGAGTCGCCGGTCTCGTCGGGTCGGGTCGCACCGAACTGGCGCGGGCCATCTTTGGCGCCGACCGGCGCGCGGCCGGCGAAATCCGGCTCGACGGGCGGCCGATCGCCCCCGCCGCGCCGTCCGATGCCATCGCTCTGGGGATCGGTCTCGTGCCGGAGGATCGCAAGCATCAGGCGATCTTCCCGGCGCTCGGCATCCAGCCGAACTTTTCCGTCGCGTCGCTGAAGACCTATGCCCGGGCGCTGGGCTTCATGGCCGAGGGGCGGGAGCGCCGCGATCTCGCCGACTACAGGAAGATGCTGAACATCCGCATGGCCGGCCCGGATCAGCTGATTGCCGGGCTTTCCGGCGGCAACCAGCAGAAGGTGATCCTCGCCCGCTGGCTGGCGCGAGACCCGAAGGTGCTGATCGTCGACGAGCCGACGCGCGGCGTCGATGTCGGAGCCAAGGCGGAGGTCCATCAGATCCTCGTGGGGCTGGCCGCGCGCGGTATCGCCGTGCTCGTCATCTCGTCCGAACTGCCTGAGATCCTCGCGGTCAGCGACCGCATCGTGACCATGCGCGAGGGCCGCATCACCGGCGAGATGCCGGCATCGGAGGCCAGCGAAGAATCCCTCATGGCGCTGATGGCGCTCGGAACCCGGACGGAGCCCCGCCCATGACCGCAGCCAACGAGCCGGCGACACGCCCCCGCGTCAACCTCTTCCGCGTCCTCAAGACCTTCGGGCCGCTGCTCTTCCTCGTCGTGCTGATGGCCGTCTTCGCCCTCGTCAACCCGAACTTCCTGAACCCCACCAATCTCTTCAATGTCCTCCGCCAGATCTCGATCACCGGCCTGATCGCGCTCGGCATGACCTTCGTGATCCTGACGGCGGGCATCGATCTGTCCGTGGGATCGCTGGTGGCGCTGTCGGGCATGGTGGCGGCCATCGTGTTCAAGGGCGGGGCGGCCAACACCTTGTCCCTCGGGGGGGCGGCGGCGGGCGGCTACGGCTGGTTCGCCGCGCTCCTCGCGGCCCTTGCCGTCGGCACGCTCTGCGGCGCGATCCAGGGCCTCGCCATCACCCGACTTAAGGTGCCGCCCTTCGTGGTGACGCTCGGTGGGCTGACGATCTTCCGCGGGCTGACGCTGACGCTCTCCAACGGCGGCCCGATCTCAGGGTTCGACGCGTCCATGCGTTGGTTCGGCGCCGGGCTGATCGGGCCGGTGCCGGTGCCGGTCATCATCTTCGCGGTGGCCGCGATCCTCTGCCATGTCGTCCTGCGCTACACGCGCTACGGGCGGGCGGTCTATGCGGTAGGCGGCAATGCCGAGGCGGCGCGCCTGTCCGGTCTGAAGGTCGATGCGATCCTCGTCTCGGTCTACCTCATCGTCGGCTTCTTCTGCGGGCTGGCGGCCTTCGTCCTCTCGGCGCGCCTCAACTCGGCGGAGGCCGTGGCGGGTATCGGCTACGAGCTGACGGTCATCTCGGCCGTCGTGATCGGCGGTACCAGCCTTTTCGGTGGCGTCGGCACCGTCGGCGGCACGGTGATCGGGGCAGCGCTGATCGGCGTCCTCGTCAACGGCCTCGTGCTCAACAACGTCTCGTCCTATACGCAGCAGGTGGTGATCGGCCTGATCCTGATCCTTGCCGTGGCCTTCGACCGCTGGCTGAAGGCGCGGGCCCGGTGAGGGCGTCGTTCCGCTGGCCCCTGAAAGGGGCCTCATAAGCGGCTGATCGTCGTGCATCTGCCGACCGTGGCGCCCTGTGGCGTCTTCTCGGCGAAGCCTGTCGGCAAATCCCGCACATAGGATCGCACTCGGCGCATCAAGGCTGATCGGGATCGGCGTCGCGTTCCGACTGCCGACATCGAGCGTCTGCCTCAACGCGCAGTTTTCCGGCGAAGCCGCCGATGCAGCGGCGCAACGGGCGCGGAAACGCGGGCACTGGACGAAGAGCCCGCCGCCGGATGCCGGCGGGCCCCAGAGGACTACTGGGCCTTGATCATGGTCATGACGAGCTTGTCGTCGACGCGGACCGGTCCGTCCTCCTTGGCACCCAGCGTGTACTCGAACACGCCCTTCTTCGTGCCGCCGTCCTCCGAGTGAACCATCAGCATCAGCATGTCGCCGGGCTTCACGTCCTCGGTCAGGATCGCCGCGACGTCGTTCGTGGTGCCGGCCCGGATCGGGGCATGCCCGACAACCGGACCCGGCTTCATCGCAGCGTCCGTGCGGTGGACGACGAGCCAGCCGTTCTTCGCGGCCATGACGGTGTCGGCGCTGACGATGCCGTTCGAAACATCCTGATCGACGGCCTTCACGCCCTGCATGGTCTGCTGGGCAAAGGCGGACGACGCCATCAGGCACAGCGTTCCGGCGATGAGGATCGCGCTCTTCTTCATGTCCCACTCCCGTGTTCGGTTTCGAAAACACAGAAAGATACGAACGGGCTTCGACGTCGGCTTCGGCGATCACCACCACGTGACTGCGCCGGACGAACGCCCCGTGCGCTGTTCATCCGTGTTCGCGACCGGCGCAAGGCTCGTGTCGGGCATTCGCTGCCGGGGCGCCGATCGGTAGGAACAGGCGATCAACCAACAGGGGCGAGGGCTCGGTCGCTCGCCATCAGATGTGAGATCGCATCCGATCAGGCGGATCCCGGCGTGGCCGGCATCGATGGTCCCGAACCGTCATGGACGTGCGGAAACATGCCGGGCTGCCGCCTCGTTTGCGGCAGACAGGCTTTCCCCGAACGGCGAGCCGGCGGCGAGCGAACCGACGAGGGCGCCGACGAAAGCGTCGCCGGCCCCATGCGTGCTGACGAGACGCACGGGCAGGGCTTCCAGCGAAACCGGTGCCTCGCCGGTCTGGACGCAAGCAACGCCGTCTCCCCCGGCCGTGACGACCACGCTGGGAAAGCGCTTCGCAAGCTCCGTCGCCGCGGCGGCTGCCGACGTCAGGTCGGTGACGCGACATCCGCAAAGCTGCTCGGCCTCGATCGCGTTCACGATCAGGACATCCACCAGGGCGGCCAGTTCGTCCGGAAGCGGACGGAACGGGGCCGCGTTGAGGCAGACGATCGCTTTCGCCTGGCGGGCGGCTGCGGCGGCTGCCAGATTCACGGCGTCCGGCACCTCATTTTGGAGGATCAGGGCTTTTGTACCCTTCCAGAGATCGGCCTGCCGGAGCGCAGCCGTATCGATCTCCAGGTTGGCGCCTGACACGATCACGGCGCCGTAGTCGCCTTCGGCATCGGAGATCGCGACGCTCATGCCCGAGCCGATCCCCGGCAGCCTGGCGACCCGGGTGGCATCGACGTCCGAGGCATCCAGCGCGGCGATCAGGAAACGGCCGAACTCGTCATCGCCGACGGCGCCTGCCATCCGGACCTCGGCGCCCGCCCGAGATGCGCTCACCGCCTGGTTGCCGCCCTTGCCGCCGAACTTCGGCGCCCAGGCGTGCCCCGTCACCGTCTCGCCCTTGCGCGGCCTGTCGGGCGCATCGACCATGATGTCGTAGTGCAGGCTTCCGACGACCACGATCACGGGCTTGGCGGGAGTGTTCATGTGTTTCGTCGCTTGGTTTTGACGGCTCCCATCGTAGCCGCGAGATTGCGTTCGGCGGCCTTCAGATCGCGCTGGGCGACCGCTGCGAAGACGGCGTCGAGGATGATCAGCTGAGCGACGCGCGCGGCCGCGTTTTCGCC
Source organism: Aureimonas phyllosphaerae (assembly GCF_047943035.1). NCBI lineage: Bacteria > Pseudomonadati > Pseudomonadota > Alphaproteobacteria > Hyphomicrobiales > Aurantimonadaceae > Aureimonas > Aureimonas phyllosphaerae. The sequence goes on from NZ_CP181348.1 coordinate 2,060,714, forward strand.
GAGCAGCGGCGATCCCTGCGCGGTCGAGCAGAGCACGACATCGGCGATCTCCGCGATCGGGGAGGTGGCGTAGTTGGTCAGCGCGATCGTGCGCGCCCCTCGTTTGCGGGCGAGTTCGAGCGGCTCGAGGACCGCCGTGGTCTGGCCGGAATGCGAGAAGGCGATCGCGACGTCGCCTTCCGACAGGAGGGCGGCCGACATCAGCATCATGTGCGCGTCGTCGAAGACGTTGGTGCGCACCCCGATGCGCAGGAACTTGTGGGCGACGTCGCGCGCGATCTGGGCCGAGCCACCGATGCCGTAGAGGTCGCGCTGGCGCGCGGCGAAGATCAGGTCCGCGGCACGCTCGAAAGCTTCCGGATCGAGGATCGAGAGCGTCTCCTCGAGCGCGTGGATCGAGGTGCGGAAGACCTTCTGGGCGATCTGGGCGCCGCTGTCGTCGGGCGAGAGTTCCTGATGCAGGTCGGCGGTCGGCAGGCGATTGTAGTCCGCGATGCCGGCCCGAAACTCCTTGAAGCCCGAGAAGCCGAGCTTCTTGGCGATCTTGACGAGCATCGCGTCGGAAACGCCGGCATCCTCAGCAACGGTGCGCAGTGCCGTGGTCTCGTCGAAGTCGCGCCGCCCGAGGATCATCTCGACGACGCGCGCCTCGAGCGGCGTCAGCTGCGGCATCATCATGCGGATCCGAGGTCCGATGGTCCTCGGATCGCTGAAGGTGATGTTCATCCCCGTCCCCTCGTCGCGCGGTCGATCAGCATGGCGACGAGGATGATAAGGCCGGTGGCGAGCAGTTGGTAGAAGGCCTGGACGTTGAGGAGGGTAAGGCCGTTGCGCAGGGAGCCGAGGATGATGGCGCCGAGGATCGTGCCGACCACCGAGCCCTTGCCGCCCATCAGCGAGGCGCCGCCGATCGCCGCCGCTGCTATCGCGTCGAGCTCCCAGAGGTTGCCGAGCGTCGGGTCGGCGGCGCCCAGCCGCCCGACAAGGATCAGGCCGGCGATGGAGGCGAGGCCGCCGGAGATCACGTAGGCCGAGATCTTCGTCATGGCGACCGGCACGCCCGCGATATGCGACGCTTCCTCGTTGCCGCCGACCGCGAGGAAATACTCGCCGAGCGGGGTCTTGTTGAGAACGACCCAGACCGCGAAGGCGAGGACCGCCACGAGCACGACCGGCGTCGGCACGCCGAGGATGTCGCCGTTGAAGAGGGCGCGAAACTCAGGGGGAATGCCGAAGATCGGGTTGCCGCCGGTGTAGATGAGAGCCGAGGCGCGGTAGAGCGACAGGGTGCCGAGCGTCACGATGAAGGGCTGCAGGCCGCCATAGGCGACGAGCGCCCCGTTCACCGCGCCCGCCGCCATGCCGAAGAGGATCGCGGCGGGAATGGCGAGGACGATCGGCGCGCCGCCGACCATCATGGCGGCCGCCGCCACGGCGGCGATCGCCGCGGTCGGGCCGACCGACAGGTCGATGCCGCCCGAGATGATGACGAGCGTCATGCCGAGCGCCACGCAGGCGTTGATCGACGACTGCTGGAGGATGTTGAGAAGGTTGCGCTCGGTGAGGAAGTTCGGGCTGAGTGCGGCAAAGACGCCGGCGATCACCAGGAGGCCGATGAGCGTTCCGGCGTCGCGCAGGCCGAAGCCGAGCTTCAGGCCGCGCTTCGGCGTTGCGGAAAGGCTGTCGGTGGAGGTCATGGGCGTCAGTGTCCCGATCGGGAGGAATGGGAGGGGGCGCTGGCGGACTGCGGCACGGCGAGGGCGACGATCGCCTCCTCGCTGATCGCGTCCCGCTCCAGGATGCCGGCGACGGCGCCCTCGCGCATGACGAGGACGCGGTCGGAGACGCGCAGGATCTCCGGCAGCTCGGAGGACACGACGATCATCGAGCGCCCTTCGACGGCCAGCCGCTCGATCAGCGCGTAGATCTCCGCCTTGGCGCCGACGTCGATGCCGCGCGTCGGCTCGTCGAACAGGAGGATGCGCGCGCCCGCCGCGATCCAGCGGCCGATGATGGCCTTCTGCTGGTTGCCACCGGAGAATTGGCCGATCGGCCGCTCGACGTCGAGGGGGCGCAGATTCATGTCGCGCATCAGCTTGAGGCTCTCGGCCGCGAGCGCGCGGCGGCGCACAAAGCCGGCGCGCGAGAAGCGCTTCATCGACGACAGGGCGATGTTGGAGCGGATCGAGCGACGGGCGACGATGCCGTCGCGCTTGCGCTCCTCGGGCAGGAGGCCGAGCCCGGCGCGGATGGCCTTGCGCGGATTGCCGAGGGCGAGCGGCCTGCCGTCGACGCGGATCGTGCCGCCGTCGGGGCGGTCGACGCCCGCGACGAGCCGCAGGAGTTCGGTGCGGCCGGCGCCGACCAGCCCGGAGATGCCGAGAACCTCGCCGCGCCGCAGCTGGAAGCTCGCGCCGCGCACCGCAATCCCGCGCGAGAGGTTCTCGACCTCGAGCGCCACCGCGTCGGTCGCAAAGCCCTTGTGCTCGGCCTGCGCGAGTTCGCGCCCGACCATGCGCGAGACGACCTCGGCCTCGGTGGTCTCGGCCATGGCGACGTCGGCGACCTTGCGCCCGTCGCGCAGGATCGTCGCCCGGTCGCAGACGCGGAATACCTCGTCCATCTTGTGGCTGACATAGATGATCGAAACGCCGCGCGCGGCGAGATCGCGGATCAGGACGGCGAGCCGGTCGAACTCGGCCGGCGTCAGGCTGGACGTCGGCTCGTCCATGGCGATGATCCGCGCATCCTCCATCAGGGCGCGCGCGATCTCGACGATCTGGCGCTGCGCGACCTTGAGGGTGTTGATGCGGGCGGCGGGGTCGATCGAGCCGTCGAGCGGGGCTAGCGCCGCGCGGGCCGCGCGCTCCTGCGCCCGGCGGTCGACGAGGAGGCCGCCGGCCATGCGAAGCGGGCGGCCGAGAAACATGTTCTGCGCGACGGTGAGCTCGGGAACGTGCTGGAGTTCCTGGTGGATCATCGCGATGCCGGCGCGCCGGGCGCCGAGCGGCCCGTGGCCGGCCACGCGCACGCCGTCGACCGACACGGTGCCGCCGGTCGGCTCCATCACCCCGGACAGGATGCGCAGGAGCGTCGACTTGCCCGCCCCGTTCTCGCCTAGGAGGCCATGAACCGATCCGCGCGCGACGTCCATCGACACGCCGTCGAGGGCGCGCAGCGTCCCGAAGGTCTTGCCGATGCCGTCGAGGCTGAGGCGTGGGGCGGACGAGGTGGTCATGGCGCTCCCTCCTGGAGACGTCGCGGTCGGCTGGGACCGCGTATGCGGTCCCGGCCGGACGATCACTTGGCGGCTTCTTTCAGGAGAACCGCGCGCAGGGCGTCGCCCTTCACGGCATAGGCCTCGACATTGTCCTTGGTGATCAGCGCCTGGGGCGTCGAGACGACGCGCGGCAGCGCCTGCTTGCCGACGAGGCGCAGAGCCGCCTCCATCGCGACCTCACCAGTGAGGACCGGGAAGGAGTCGACCGTGCCGGTCAGCTCGCCCGCGCGGATCGACGCATAGGCGTCCGAGATGCCGTCGGTGCCGAACACCACGACCTTGTCCTGCAGGCCCGCCGCCTTGACGGCCTCGACGACGCCGAGCGCCATGCCGTCGTTGTTGGCGTAGAAGCCGACGAGATCGGGGTTCTGCTGGAGGATCGTGGCGGCCGCGTCGTAGGCGACCTGGCGGTCCCAATTGCCTGGAACGCTCGCGACGACCTCAAACTTGCCGCCCTCGACCACGGTCTCGGAGAAGCCCTTGGTGCGCTGACCGGCGGCGAAGACGCCCGCCTGGCCCTCGATCACCGCGACCTTGCCGCCCTCGGGCCGGTTCTGGAGGAACCACTTGGCGACGCGCACGCCGTTGTCGCGCTGCACATTGCCGACATAGTGCTTCACGCTCGGGATCACGGCGTCGTTGACGTTGACGACCGGGATCCCCTGCGCCTCGGCGCTTTCCAGCGCGGGCTGCAGGTTGTTGTCGGTCTGCGGCGACAGGAGGAGCGCGGCGAAGCCCTGGCTGATGAGGTTCTCGGCGATCGAGAGCTGGCCGAGCTGGTCGCCCTCCGACTGCGCCGCCTGGTAGACGACCTCGACGCCGGCCTTCTTGGCATAGGCCTCGTAGCCCTCGCCGAGAGAGCGCCAGTATTCGTTCGTCAGCGTCTTCGACACGCCGCCGATGCGGGTGTCAGCGGGGGCGGCCGGAACCGCGCCGAACTTGGCGTCGAGCTGCGACCACTCGATGCGGTCGGTCTCGGTGTCGGAGTTGAGGGGCGCGAGCGTCTGGGCGAAGGCGCTGGCGCCGAGGAGCGACAGGGCGCAGCCGGCCACGAGGGCCTTCAGTCGGATCGTCATGGGGTTGGTTCCTCCCGTTGGACAAATGCCGGGCTGGCCTCGCGGCCCGGCGCGCGGTCTGGCGGTCAGGCCGCTGCGATCATCGCGGCGTTGACGATGCTCTGGCTGGCGACGCCGTCCTGGCGGCTCTGGGCCTCGCCGAGTCGGTTGTCGGCGTCGAGACGGTCGGCGACGCCGAGAAGCCGCTGCACGGTCTCGATGTTGGTCTCGCACTCGGCGACCGGATCGAGGCCGGATGCGTCGGGGAAGGTGTCGAAGTAGAGGGCGCCGCGGTAGCCGTCGCGGCGGATCTGGCGCAGGAGCTCCAGCGTCGAGCGAAGATGCACCGCGCCGACCATCAGCCCGTCGTCGCGCTTGGCGTAGCCGTCGTTGAGGTGGACGCCGAGGAGCTTCGAGCGGCGGTGGATGAGGGCGGCGGCATAGGCGGGCTGCTCGCCGGCATAGAGCGCATGGGCAAAATCGAGCGTCACGCCGAGGTTCGGCGCCCCGATCTCGCCGATCGCGAGCAGCGTCGTCGCGCAGTCGCGCAGGAGCGCGTGGGCCCGCGGCTCGTCGGGCTTGTACTCAATGGAGATCTGGCAGGCCGGATCGTGCTCAACGATCTCGCGAATGCCGGCGATCTCGAGGTCCCAGGCCTCGGCATAGTCGAGCTGGAAGTTGTAGTCGAAGCCGTCCTGGCCGAGCCAGAGCGTCATCAGGTCGGCGCCCATGGCGCGCGCGGCATCGACGCCGCGCTTGGTCATGTCGATCGCCTCCCGCCTCACGGCTTTGTCGGGATTCGTGAAGGCGCCGAGCTTGAAAGCCGGGTTGGTGTAGTAGCGCATCGCAAGGCCGTTGACCGACAGGCCGAGGTCCCTGATGCGCCGGCCGACGCTTGCCGGATCGTCCTTCACGTGGTCCGGGAAGTTCAGATCGACGTCCGTCAAACCCTTTGCAGTCGCCGCACGCTCTGCCATCTGCATGAAGGTCGGCTTGCCCGACAGGTCGGGCCAGTAGAGGTGCGGTGCGGAGCCAAAGGAGTTCAGACGGGTGGCGAATCGGGAAAGGGACATGGAAGCTCCGCTCGGTTGACTTAACTTTACGAATATTCGTGAACTCGTCAAGTTTTGGCTCGTCGGCCTTTCGTGGGCGACTCGGTGCGTGGTGCGGAGGGCATGACGGCGGCGCCCCGGAGAGGAGGCGAAGAAGGGATCCGCACGAAGCGTCGCTCCGACCATGACAGCTCTAACGCCGACCCCAAGGCTGCCCCGACGTTCCGCGGTGGCGCATCGAGTGATGATCGGACGATGCGAGCATCCAAGGCGTCACGTTCCGCCGGATCGGCGATCTTGGGCGTTTGCGAATGGCCCACTTTCCGACGTTCGCTCGCACGGCTGTCCGAGGCCGGACGAGGTGCTGCCGGACTGTCCGGTTTCGCAGGGCCTTGTTTGGTAAAGGTCGACCAGCCTTCTGTCGGGCCGTCAGGCGCATTTCGGTCTCGGATCGGGGCGCGACGGGCGGTTAGAGGGAAAGCCGACCATGACGGTCTCTCCTGGCGGCTCTTTCAAGTGTCCAGTGATGCGCGTTCCTGGAGGACGTGGTTCAGCGCTTCGATAAAAAGGGCGACCGAAGCCTCACTGTCCCGATCCCTCCGCGTCAGCGCGGTGTAAGGTCCCATCGACGGACGGAAGTCGACGAGGAGCGCGTCGATCGTCGGGCGCCCGAAGGGGCTGGCGAGCATGTCGCGGGGCAGAAGCGAGATCGCTTCGCTCTCGGCGAGGAGGGAGATCACCATCAGGAACGAGGCCGTCTCCGTGACGTCGTCGGGCTCGTGCGCGCCGCCGCCGCGAAAGGCGCTCGACAGGATCTGCCGCATGGGCGATCCCTCCGGCAGCACGACCCAGGGCCAGCGCGAGAGCTCCACCCAACTTGCGCGTTCGCCGGTGAGGCGGAGCGGGTGATCGCGCCGGCAGCAGACCACGAGACCTTCGTCGACCGTCGCGTGGACCGCAAATGAGGACCCGGCGTCCGCATCGAGCACCCGGCCGAGGGCAAGGTCCAGCCGACCCTCGGCAAGGGCTGCCGTGAGGTGGTTGCTTGTCGCCACCTCCACCGAAATCCGCAGGCGCGGGTGGCGCCGCTTCAGGACGGCGATCGTCCGGGCGACCAGGATCGGCACGGCGCTCGGGATCGCGCCGACGCGCAGCGTGCCCGCATAGCCGGAGGCGAGGGCCGCGATCTCGCCGACGGTTCGCCCGAGTTCGGCCCGCACGGAACGGGCATGGCGGATCATCGCCTCGCCGGACCCGCCGATCGGGCGGTGACGGCACGGGCGATGACGATCATGCGGACGGACGAGTACTGAGGTGGGTATGGATCATCGCCCCCATCTGATCACCTCGGTGCATGCAACTACAACCGCCGATAGGCCCCGCACGCTTCGATCCAAATTGCGCCGGCAAGCTGGCAGCCGCAAAGGTTGAAGTCCGTGTCACACGCCCGCTGTGAGCCCACAAATCGCAGTCGATTGTCGGGCAGAGCCCCTTCGTCAAGGCCGCTGCTGGAGCGCGCCGTCCCATCACCCTTGGCGCGGGCGGTGGAGTGCTCGGCCCGCTGACGGCATCCCTCACCGCTGGTGCGACGTCCGGAACGCTGGTAGCTGCCATCATTGGCTTGGGAAGCGGCGAGACCATCGCCTCCGTGACGCCGAACGATGGGAGGCTTGCGCTGGACGTCACACGACGCAATCTGCTGGTCGGTGCCAGCGCGGTCGCCGCCGGCACATTCGCGGCGACGCTCGCGACCAGTGCCGGTCGCACTTTGGGAATGAGGCCGACCGTGAATGCGAGCGGCCAGCCAGACCCCGCATCGATCCTGATGGAGAGCTTCGACAGCACCACGAACTGGTCCGCCGTCGCGGCTGGCTCCGGCTCGCAAACGATCGACACAGTTGGAAAGGATCAAGGGGCCGGACGTGCAGTCTTCACACCAGGCACCACAGGGGCTCCCCAAGTCACGAAGACGACGGGCTACCCGAACTACGACGCCTCCAAGCACAAAGTATTCGCCTACCTCGTGGACAAGGGTAACGATCCCGAGCTCAGCAACGGCGCGGATCTGCGTCTCGGGCAGGCTGCGAACGGCGTGAACTATCCCGCCGGCGCGAATATCGGGAAATATCCCGATCTGAACGGCGCTCTCTTCGGCAATATGATTCCCGGCAAGCACGTCAGGTTCACGAGCGCAGCTGACATGGCAACTGCTGGCGTCGACCTTGTGGACGGTGCTCCGATGGGCGTGCGAGCTTTTGGTGGTTTCAGCAGCCCTTTTGCCCCGAAGGTCGACGCACTGATCGCGACGGAAGGCGGTCGCCCGACTGTAGTCCTCACGTTCGATGATGGGCGAGTTGGTCCGTGGACCGAGCGTCAGTATCTCGCAGACCGCCGCATTCCGATAACGCTCTACATCCCGTGGGCTCTGGTCGGGCAGCTTAATCGACTGACGCTCTCGCAGCTTCAGGACATGAAGGCGCTTGGGCACGATATTCAGCTCGACGGCACCTGCGACGACGGGGCGATGATCGACCGGGCGAGCGCTGCTGCGGCTGTGACCGAACTTCTGGAAGGGAAGCAGTGGCTGGCCGACAACGGGCTCAATTCCAATGCTCGTCACTTTTGCTATCCCAACGGCCTGCATCGTTCGGCAGGTCCGCGCGTTGCGCTCCCGAATCCTGTCACGGACGGGTCGAACGTCATCACGGTCGGGTCGCACTCCAACTCTCAATCTGGACAGCCGATTTTTGGCGACAACGTACCCGCAGGTACGTGGATTACCGTCGTCATCAGCGCGACGCAGCTTCAGTTGAACCGGGCGGTCCCCGCAGGAGCGGCGAAGCTCTGGCGCGGCAACGTCTCGACGCTGACTGATACGAGTATGACGTCGGGTAGCCCTGTCCTCACTGTCACGTCTTCGGCTGATCTCATGGTCGGTGCGCGCGCCGTCTCGCAGGGTATTGGTATTCCTGACTACGCCACGATCCAGTCGATCGAGAATGCGACGCAGGTCACGCTGTCCGCCAGCGCCACGGCGACCAAGACGGGATCCGTCACGTTCACCGAGACCTCGCATCCGTTCCACACCGGCAAGCTGCCGGCGGCACTGAAGGCTGCGGGCTTCCTGACGGGCCGCACCACGATCGGCAACCCGATCTTCTCGAAGCACGGCATCTTCGATCAGGGCTTGGTGCTGCCGTCCTACACATTGTCGCAGGCTACCTTGTCCACCTATCAGACCGTCGTCGGGCACGCGAAGCGGACGGGCTCCACAGTGTTCATGTATGGCCATGACTTGGGCGGCGGTCTCATCAACCAGGAGACGGCCGACTTCCGCGCCGGCATGGACTTCCTCGCGGCCGAGCGTGACGCGGGCAATATCGACATCCTGACGGTCTCGCAGTGGTGGCTTCGCGATTGCGCCAACCCGCTGGCATTCCCCGCCGAATAAGCGTCGCCCTCAACTCAAATGGCGGGATGCGATCTCGCAGTCAGTCATATCATAAGTGGTGCCAAGAATTTCCGCTTCTATCAAAAGTTGTCGCTTTGAGCTTTTCGGACAATTCACACGGTTCCTGACTTAGCGGCAGTTGGCTGCGAACGATACCCAGGGGAAACATATGGCTGCCGTTACACTCAATTACCGCCTGGACGATTTCCTCGGAACCGGTTCCGGCCCAGCCTTGCTTGGGCCGTTTCCGATTACCACGGCGGCAAGGACAACGACTGGAGATGTATCCGTCACGCTGCAGTATTTTGGCGATTTCTCGGTGGGTAACGGCGACGAAACGGTTGCGGTTCTGATTGAAGGGTTCGTCAGCCAAGCCTACGAGGGTCAGATACCCAATGGTCAGTACGATGGTGTGAATTCTGTCACATTCACGATACCTCAGTCCACTTGGGCGGCAATCATTGCTGATGGTCAGATTGATGTGGCTTTCGGCATTGGATCTGACGTTGATGATTTCTCGGGAGAACCTGTCGAGGAGTTTCTGAACGTCACCTTCGATTATGACAGTGGACAGATTGGAAGCCCTTCGAACCCGCCGGTTTCTGGTTCGGAAGGAAACGATGCGCTCGCCGGGAACAACCTCGACAACCTGATTGATGGTGGCGCTGGGGATGACATGATCCTGGGGGCTGGCGGTGATGACCGGCTTATTGGTGGATCCGGTAATGATCTCGTCTCCGGCGGCCAAGGCGACGACGTCATCACGGGCAACCAAGGCGTCGATAATCTGAACGGCAACGAAGGCTCGGATCTCGTCCGTGGCGGCCGAGGCGACGACATCGTCCAGGGCGGTCGGGATGCTGACGAGGTCTACGGCGACAACGGCAACGACTTCGTCAACGGCAACATGGGCAACGATACCGTCTACGGCGGTGACGGGGCCGACGAGGTGCGTGGCGGTCAGGGCGACGACTTCGTGTTCGGGGATCTCGGCAACGATCAGATCTGGGGCGATCTCGGCAACGACACGCTGTTGGGCGGCGGTGGCGCGGACACGTTCCGTTTCGCGGCGAACTCGGGCAACGACATCATCGTCGACTTCAACCAGGCCGAAGGCGACAGGCTGGACTTCCAGGGCCAGACCTTCACGGTCTCGGAGGTCAACGGCTCGACAGTGTTCGACCTGTCGGGCGGCGGCACGATCGTGCTGCAGGGCGTCACCCCGGCGAACCTCGGCGACTTCCTGATCGCCCGACAGTCAGCGCCTATGCAAGTAGTCAGCCCGCCCGGTTCGCCGCGGCGGGCTTTTTCATGACCAAAGTCACCTGCAGGTTCAAGTGGTGGGGCGCAGCTGAATAGGGGCGCTGGTCTCTATGTTCCAGCGTGGTTTCCGGCAGTCTCAACGCGTGCTCGACCGCCTCGCGGATGAAAACTTCGACCGACCGTGCTTGCCGACCACGGCGTCAACACGCGCAGACATATCGTTCGGCAGCTGCACGACAACGGCGCCCACATTCAGCGGAGGCCGGCCCATCGGCATGTCTCCTGGTAGCGCCCGGGTCATAGCGGAGGGTAGGGCCGTAGATGATGGTGACTACTGACCGTGCGAAGGGCGGCATCCATTGCTGCATCATCCTTGAAGGAGATTGTGCTCTGCCCCCTGAAAAGTGGCCCTCCCTGAAGTAGGCTTTCGAGCTGACGGAGGATGACAAGATGGGACAGGAGAAGCCCAAGTCGGAAGAGATCGTCGCCAAGCTGAGGCAGGTCAATGTGTTGCTCTCGCAGGGCCGCCCGGTAGCGGATGCGATCCGCACGATCAGCGTGACGCCGTTTACCTACTACCGGTGGCGGAAAGAGTTCGGGGGGCTGAAGTCCGACCAGGTGAAGCGTCCGAAGGACCTCGAGAAGAGGAGCGAGCGGCTGCGCAAGGCCGTGTCGGACCTGACGCTGGAGAAGCTGATCCTGAAAGAGGCCGCTATCTAAGAAACTGGTGAGCCCCGCCCGTCGTCGTCGCTGCATCGACCATACCGTTCTGAAGTTCGGTGTGTCGGAGCGGCTGGCGTGCCGGGTTCTGGGGCAGCACCGATCGACGCAGCGCAAGGCGCCGCGGGGACGTTCCGACGATGCGGCGCTGACGGCCGACATCATCGAACTGGCGACGCAGTATGGACGCTACGGATATCCCCGTGGCCGACAAGCGATTGCTCGCAATCGCTGATAGGCGTCGGATCACAGCCCTGCTGCGGAATGCCGGATGGGTGGTCAACGTGAAGCGCGTCGAGCGGATCTGGCGGCAGGAAGGTCTGAAGGTGCCGGCCAGACAGCCCAAGCGCGGTCGGCTCTGGCTGAACGATGGTTCATGCGTTCGGCTTCGGCCCGAGCATCCAAACCACGTCTGGGCCTATGACTTCGTCGAGGACCGGACCCACAACGGCCGCAAGTTCCGCACGTTGAATGTCGTAGACGAGTTCACTCGGGAATGCCTCGCCATCCGGATCGATCGGAAGCTGAAGTCCGCAGACGTCATCGACGTTCTATCCGACCTCTTCATACTACGCGGCGTGCCAGGTTACATCCGTTCTGACAATGGCCCGGAGTTCATCGCCAAGGCGGTGCGCGAATGGATCGCCGCAGTTGGTGCCAAGACCGCGTTCATCGAACCGGGCAGTCCTTGGGAGAACGGCTACTGCGAGAGCTTCAACTCCAAGCTTCGCGATGAACTCCTGAACGGCGAGATCTTCTACAGCCTCGCCGAGGCGCGCATCGTCATCGAGAGCTGGCGGCAGCAATACAACAAACGGCGACTTGCACGAGCCTTAGTTACCGTTGACGTGACCCCCGTTTTTCATCCAGCGGGAGCGAGAGTCCTGTCGTGATCTTGACGTGCCCCCTGTTTTTGGACCGCCCGGCTGGAGTATTTCCGGGGGTGATTGCTCAGGCGGGCGGGCTGCCTTCCGAGCGTTTCATCATCTCGATCGGGGTCTTGTGGCCGATCGAGCTGTGAGGGCGGACTTCGTTGTAGTCTCTACGCCAAGCCTCCATCTTGGCCTTCGCGTCGTCAAGGCTCATGAACCAGTGGGTGTTCAGGCACTCAGCTCGGAACTTCCCGTTGAAGCTTTCGATGAACGCGTTGTCGGTCGGCTTGCCGGGCCGCGAGAAGTCGAGAACGACGTCTTTCTGATACGCCCAGAGATCGAGGTCTCGCGAGATGAACTCCGATCCCTGGTCGACCCGGATGGCCTTGGGGTAGCCAACCTCGCCACAGATGCGCTCCAGCGCCCGGACCACATCCTCGCCACGGTAGCTGAAGCGCGGATCGATCGCCGGTGAGAACCGCGAGAAGGTGTCGACGACCGTCAGGATGCGCAGCTTGCGGCCCGTTGCGAGCTGGTCGTGAACGAAGTCCATCGCCCATGTCTGGTTCACATGGGTCGCCACCGTCCGGTCGTCCCGCAGCTTGGCCTTCACGCGCCGCTTCGGCACCTTGTTCCGAAGCTGCAGGTCCATCTCCTTGTAAAGACGGTAGATCCGCTTCGGGTTCACGGCCCATCCTTCCCGTCGTAGCAGCACGTGGACACGACGGTACCCATATCGCACCCGCGTCCGCGTGATCTCTTGGATTCGGGTCTTCAGATCGGCCTGATCGCCGCGCCGGGACTTGTAGGTGTAGAGCGAGCGCCCGACCTTCAGGGCCGAGCAGGCCCGTCTGATCGACACCTTCCAGGACGCTCGAACCTCGTCCACCAACTGGCGTCGGCGAGCAGGCCTCAGAGCTTTTTTGAAAGCACAGCCTGCAGCATGGCCTTGTCCAGAGACAGGTCCGCGACGAGCCGCTTCAGCTTGGCGTTCTCCTCCTCGATCTGGCGCAGCTTCCTCACCTCGGACGGCATCATCCCGCCGTACCGCTTGCGCCAGTTGTAGAACGTCGCCTCCGAGATCCCGGCCTTCCGGCAGACCTCCGCAACCGCCGTTCCCTCGTCAGCCTGCTTCAGGACGAACGCGATCTGCGCCTCGGTGAACTTCGACTTCTTCATGGAATTCTCCTCGTCCCGCTCACGGGATCATAAGTGGAAAATTCCAGCTCAAAACGGTCCGTTTTTCAGGAGGCACGTCAGCGTGGCAAAGCCGATCGGCTTTCTTACCCGCATTGCCGCCATGAGCCCCGGCGTTCCGAGCAAGGCGATGGCCCGCTTCATGTTGTAGGCGAGAACGTGGAGGCTCATCTCAGTGCCGACGTTCGGCAGCCTTCGCGTCTTGAAGTGGCTGCGCCCCATCCAGTCCTTGATCGTGCCGAACACGTGCTCGACGGTTCGCCGACGGATGCGCATAGCATCGGGCATGCGGTCGAGCCGGTGCTGCATGGTATCCAGAATGCGTTCGTGCTCCCAGCGCCGGATGCGCCGGACAGCCTCCGGCGTGCATCGCGACCGTATCGTGCAGTCCCGGCACGCCTTGGAATTCCGGTAGAAGAAGATATCCGTCTCGCGGCCCGCCCGTGCCTTGGCCTGTGTCAGTTCATGGCCGGCGGGGCAGACGTAGAGATCGCGATCGGCTTCGTAGCGGAAGTCCTCCTTCACGAAGTACCCGAGTTTGCGCCCGCTCGACGTGAACGGCTTGGGACAGATCGGAACGACGTCCTGTGCCTCGCAGGCGAGGACCTCTCCACCCGAGAAATAGCCGCGATCGGCCAGGACGGTGACGCTGGATGCTCCGGCCGCCTCCTTCGCCTGGCGGCCCATGTTCGCAAGCTGGGTGCGGTCGTGGCCGAGATTGGTGACCTCGTGCGCCACGACGATGTGGCTCTCCGTATCGACGGCGACCTGAACGTTGTAGCCGACAAGGCCCGTGCCCTTGCCGTGCGTGGCCATGGCACGCGCATCCGGATCGGTCAGCGAGACCTGACGGTCGGGTGCCGTCTCCACCTGTGTGGCCATCATCTGAAGGGAACGCATCTGCTGGCGGAGCGCCGCGACCCGCTCGTTCAGACGTGTCGTGGGCATCTCGGCGACATCATCTTCCTGCCGATCCGCCGTGTCGAGCTTGGCGAGGTAGCGCTCGATACCGGCCTCGACCTGTTCGATGCGCCGCTGGATCGCACTGGGCGTGTAGTTCCTGTCGCGTGTGTTCACAGCCCGAAAGCGGCTACCGTCCACGCCACCGTGCCACCCGCGATCAACCCGACCGCCCGGCACAGGACGACGAACTGCGTGCACGTGGCGCGGATCGCTTCGCCGTTGTCGCCCCGGAAGTCCGCGATCGTCTTGAAGTCGGGAGCAAGCTTGCCGGTCAGCCACATGACCTCGACATTGCGGCCCGCCTCGCGCTCCAGGCGCCGGCTCGACTGCACCTGGTTCAGATATCCGTAGAGGTAGAGCTTCAGGAGCGTCGCCGGATGATAGCCGGGCCGACCCATCGCGGCCGCGCCTTCAAAGCCGAGCGAGGCGAGGTCCAGTTCGTCGACGAAGACGTCGATCACTCGAACTGGGTTCTCCGCACCGACGTAGTCCTCGACGCAATCCGCCAGAAGAAGGGTCTGATGCCTCTCGCAGCCTTCGATGAAGCGGCTCATCCCACCCCTCCAACGCTACCAGAAAGTTAGCACAGAACGGCGTTTCCATACAGCCTCGGTGGTTAGCGGTCCGTCTGCTTTGGACTTTACTCCTGAAGATTGCTGCCGTTGCCGAAGGCGAACGACGTGGTGGCAAAAGCCTAACCGATCGATCTGACTGCGTAGCGGACTACTACCCATCGACCGGGAAACCGCGCAATGGTTCGAGCGGGAGTGAACGGCAGGGAGGAGGCCGGGATGTGCAGGTTGTTCGTAGGCGCGAGCGCGGACCTTTGGGAAAGCCAGACCCGATCCGTCCGGATGGACGGGATGGTCACGAGCGTTCGCCTCGAGAAGATGTTCTGGACGGTGCTCGAGGAGATCGCCGAGAAGGACGATCTCAACATCCCGCAGCTCCTCCACCAGTTGTACAACGAGTCGATCGACGAGGGACATGACCTCGGGAATTTCACGTCGTTCCTGCGCGTGTGCTGCCTTCGGTACCTGAACCTGCAACTCCAGGGCTTCCTCTCGAAGGAGCAGGGAAGCAACCTGAAGCCGGAAGAGGTCCTTGCGCTGGAGGACGAGGCCAACCGGGCTCGCGAAAGCAGGAAGGCCGCAGCCCCGGTCGTCCTGCCGCGCAAGAGCCAGAAGTACATCCTGTGACGATCTACGAACGCTCGGCGGGAGGCGTTCCGAGCCCCAGCGACCGGACATCCGCTTTGGATCGCCCACGCCAGACTTCCGTTTCCAACAACGGGACAAGCGGAGCACGAGCGGGGACGGCACTGGCCGACGAACTGCGCGCGGTGGTCGGCGAGCGCAACCTCCTGACGTCGCCGTCCCGCATGCGCCGCTACGTCCGGGGGTACCGTTTCGGCGCCGGGCACGCCAGCGCCGTGGCGTTGCCCGGCACGCTCGTCGAGCTGTGGCGCACCGTTTCCCTGTGCATCAAGCACGGTGCCGTAGTCGTCATGCAGGCAGCGAACACCGGGCTTACGGGCGGATCGACGCCCTTCGGCGACGACTACGATCGCGACGTCGTCGTGGTCGGCACGCTGCGCCTTCGCTCCCTCCTGCTGCTTGACGGGGGGCGCCAGGTTCTCGCCTTCCCCGGCACGACGCTCGACACGCTCGAGAAGGCGCTGAAGCCGCTGGGCCGCGAGCCGCATTCGGTGATCGGGTCATCGTGCCTCGGCGCGTCCGTCATGGGCGGGGTATGCAACAACTCCGGCGGCTCGTTGATCCGGCGCGGTCCGGCCTACACCGAGCAGGCCCTGTTCGCTCGGGTGACGCAGGACGGCCGGCTGGAGCTCGTGAACCATCTGGACGTCTCGCTCGGGACGACCCCGATCGAGATCCTCGAACGGCTCGACAGGGGCGACGTACCGCCCGACGCCGTCGGCCACCCAGCCGGCAGACGGGCCTCGGACGGGGAGTACGGCGAGTACGTCCGCGACGTAAATGCCGACACGCCGGCCCGCTTCAACGCGGACCCCCGTCGCCTCTTCGAGGCATCGGGTTCGGCCGGACGTCTCATCGTGTTCGCGGTCCGTCTCGACACGTTCGAGGCCGAACGGGACACCCGGGTCTTCTACCTGGGCACCAATGACCCCGGCGAACTCACTGAGTTGCGGCGCGAGATGCTGGCGAGCCCGATGCCGCTGCCGATCGCCGCGGAATACATGCATCGCGA
Source organism: Aureimonas phyllosphaerae (assembly GCF_047943035.1). Taxonomy (NCBI): domain Bacteria; kingdom Pseudomonadati; phylum Pseudomonadota; class Alphaproteobacteria; order Hyphomicrobiales; family Aurantimonadaceae; genus Aureimonas; species Aureimonas phyllosphaerae. Next base: position 2,076,796 of record NZ_CP181348.1, read on the forward strand.
TGCGTTCCGGATCGCCGAGCGATACGGCAAGGACACCTTCCTCCTCGTTCGACGCCTTGGCACCGCGCGTCTCCCGGCCCTCTTCTCGTGGAAGAGCCGCTTCGACAGCTTCGCCGAACGGATCCCGTTCCTGCCGCGCAACCTGTCGGATCGGCTGCTTCAGGCAGCCTCGCATCTCTTCCCGTCTCATCTTCCGCCGAGGCTCACCGCCTTCCGGGACCGCTTCGAGCACCACCTGATGATCAAGGTGTCAGGCGAAGGGGCGATGGCTCTCGCCAAGCTTCTGGCCGATCGGTACCGGAACCCGCAGACCGACCACTTCGAATGCACGGCCAAGGAGGGCTCCGCCGCCTTCCTTCACCGTTTCGCGACCGCGGGAGCGGCGATCCGCTACGACGCCGTGCAGGGATGTCGCAGCGGCGGTGTGGTGGCTCTCGACATCGCGCTTCCGCGAAACGAGCGTGACTGGACGGAGCGCCTGCCGTCAGAGATCGAGGGCGAGATCGTCCACAAGCTCTACTATGGCCACTTCTTCTGCCACGTCTTCCATCAGGACTACCTCCTGCGGGAGGGAGCGGACTGGCACGCCGTGAAGGGAAGGATGCTGGCGCTGCTGGACACGCGCCGGGCTCGCTATCCCGCGGAGCACAATGTCGGGCATCTCTACAAGGCCGACCCCGTTCTGGAGCGGCACTATCGCAGCCTTGATCCGTGCAATTGCCTGAACCCTGGGATCGGGCGCACCAGCAAGCTGCTCCGGTGGCGTAAGGCGGCCGCGACTCCGGCACTCTGACGACTCGGTGGTCGCTGCGACAACCCGTCTCAACACGAGGTCCACACAGGATTTTTTACCCGCTTCGCCGTCTGTCCTACCCCTTTACTACCATCCGTCTCTGTAATCACTCTAAGCTCTCATCCATGTCGGCAAGGCGATGAAAAAGCATTCTGGGAGAGAGGCTTGGCCAAACTCATTCATTCGATGATCCGTGTCCTCGACGAGGCGCGTTCGGTCGATTTCTACAAGCAGGCGTTCGATCTCGAGGTGGCCGATCGCATCGAGTTCGACAGCTTCACGCTCATCTACATGCGGAACGCGGGAAGCGATTTCGAACTGGAGCTCACGGTCAACAAGGGAACCGAGACACCCTACGACCTCGGCAACGGCTATGGGCATCTGGCCGTTTCCGTGGCCGATCTGAAGGCCGAACACCAGCGCCTTCTCGATGCCGGGCTTTCGCCGAAGGACCTGAAGACGTTGAACGCCCCGGGCGGCGGGGCGGCGAACTTCTTCTTCATCGAGGATCCCGACGGCTACAAGATCGAGGTTCTCGAGCGCTCCTGGCGCTTCAAGTGACCGTCTAGCACTGCAACTCTGGCGCCGGTGCTGGGAGGCACGTCGCGGCGCCCTAACGGGAGGACTGAACGATGACGAGATCGACCTCGTCGGCGAACGACCTGTCGCGCCGACGTTTCCTCAAAAGTGCGGCCTCCGGCATCATCGCGATGACGGTGATGCCGAGCGGCCTCGTGACCGGCCGGGCCTTTGCCCAGATGCCCCAGGCCACCGAGCCCGAGACCTTCGCGTCCCTCGTGCAGATGTCGCGGGATTGCTACCCCCACGACAAGATCGAGGATCGCTTCTACGCGACCGCCGTGCAGATCCTCGACGAGGCCGCCCGCGCGCTTCCGGCCGAGCGCGACCTTCTCGAGAGCGGCATGGGAAGCCTGAACCAGGCCGCCGCCGACCGCTTCGGCAAGCCCTATGCCAAGGTCGAGAGCGAGGCCGACCGTGTCGAGCTCCTGAAGGTCATGGAGGACACCGCCTTCTTCCAGAAGGTGCGCGGCAACCTCGTGGTCGGTCTCTACAACCAAAAGGAACTCTGGCCGATCTTCGGCTACGAGGGCGCCTCCTACGACAAGGGCGGCTACCTCGAGCGCGGGTTCGACGACATCGACTGGCTTGCCTGATCGCGCCGGCGCGCGCAGCCCGAACCTGCAACACCGTTTGAGCCGGCGACCGCGAGCACCCGCAGGGAGGCGGGCGTGGTCGATGCCGGATGGGAGAAGAAGCCATGCCCGCACCCTATGAACTGAACGACGACAGCGTGTTCGTCATCGTCGGCTCCGGCGCCGGCGGCGGAACGCTGGGCGCCGAGCTCGCCATGAAGGGGATCGACGTCGTCGTCCTCGAGGCAGGGAAGCGTCACGAGACCTGGGACTTCATCAACGACGAATGGGACTCGTTCGCCCAGCTCGCCTGGGGCGACAAGCGCATGACGTCCGGTTCCTGGGACATTGCCCGGACCTTCCCGAACCTCCCGGCCTGGATCGTGAAGTCGGTCGGCGGCTCGACGGTCCACTGGGCCGGCGCGTCGCTGCGGTTCCAGGAGCACGAGTTCAAGACCCGCACCCACTACGGCGAGGTCAAGGACGCCAACCTCCTCGACTGGCCGATCGACCTGAAGGAGATGGAGCCCTGGTACGCCAAGGCAGAGGACCGGATGGGCGTGACGCGCACCAACGGCATCCCCGGCCTGCCGGGCAACAACAACTTCAAGGTTCTGGAGGCGGGCGCCAAGAAGATCGGTTACAAGGAAGTCCACACGGGCAACATGGCGATCAACTCGCAGCCGCGCGACGACCGCGGTTCGTGCCTCCAGATCGGCTTCTGCTTCCAGGGCTGTAAGTCCGGCGCCAAGTGGTCGACGCTCGTGTCGGAGATCCCGAAGGGCGAGGCGACGGGACGCCTGGAGGTTCGGCCCGAAAGCCATGTGCTGCGCATCGAGCACGACGCGAGCGGCAAGGTGACGGCGGTGGTCTACGCCGACGCGCAGGGCGTCGAGCAGCGGCAGAAGGCCCGTGCGGTGGCAGTCGCAGGCAACTCGATCGAGAGCCCGCGCCTGCTCCTGAACTCGAAGTCCTCAATGTTCCCGGATGGGCTCGCCAACTCGTCCGGCCAAGTCGGCCGCAATTACATGCGCCACACCACGGGCTCGGTCTACGGCGTGTTCGACAAGCCCGTCCACATGTACCGCGGCACCACCATGGCCGGCATCGTTCGCGACGAAGCGAGGCACGACCCGTCCCGCGGCTTCGTCGGCGGCTACGAGTTCGAGACCCTTTCGCTCGGCTTGCCGTTCATGGCGGCGTTCCTCGACCCGCAGAAGTGGGGCCGGGACTTCGCGGACGCGATGGACAACTACCAGAACCTCGCCGGCCTCTGGATCGTGGGCGAGGACATGCCCTGCGAGACCAACCGCATCACGCTGGCCGAGGAGAAGGACAAGTTCGGCATGCCCGTCGCGTCCGTGCACTTCGACGATCATGAGAACGACACGGCGATGCGCAACCATGCCTACAAGCAGGGCTCGGCGATCTACGAGGCCGTAGGTGCGCTCCGTAGCATTCACACTCCGCCCTATCCTTCGACCCACAACCTCGGCACCAACCGCATGAGCGAGAACGCCCGTGACGGCGTCGTCAACCGCTTCGGCCAGACGCACGACATCCCGAACCTGTTCGTGTCGGACGGATCGCAGTTCACCACGGGCGCCGCCGAGAACCCGACGCTGACGATCGTGTCCCTGGCGCTCCGTCAGGCGGACCACATCGCCGGACGCATGTCCCGCGGCGAGCTCTAAGGCGCCCATGCGGTCGCCGGGAGAGTCCGGCGACCGCTTCCGTTTTTCCTGTCCCCTGGTTGCATGGGTCGGCTCGTCCGGCAACGCCTCCACGCGCCCGTTTTCCAGAAACGAAGGTCCACGACGATGAAGCTGACTGTTCTCGCTGCTCTGATCCTACTCGCCCCGACCGCAGCGCATGCCGCCGAGATTGAGGTTCAGATGCTGAATGCCGGCGCCAAGGGGGCGATGGTGTTCGAGCCCGATTACATCGAGGCCAAGCCTGGCGACGTGATCGTCTTCAAGCCGACCAGCAAGGGACACGACGTCGAATCCATCAAAGGCATGCTCCCGGAAGGCGTCGACCCATTCAAGAGCGCCTTCAACGAGGAGTACCGACTGACGGTCTCCAAGGAAGGTCTTTACGGTGTGAAGTGCACGCCCCACTACGGCATGGGCATGGTGGCGCTCATCAAGGTAGGCGAGCCGGTGAACCAACCGGAAGCGATCGCAGTCAAGCATCCGGGCAAGGCCAAGATGGTCTTCCAAGAGCTGCTGGCGAAGTCCGGCTCCTGATGCCCATATCCAAGATCCTTGTCGCCAACCGGTCCGAGATCGCGATCCGCGTGTTTCGCGCGGCGAACGAGCTGGGCTTGAAGACGGTGGCGATCTGGGCGGAGGAGGACAAGTACGCCCTCCACCGGTTCAAGGCGGACGAGAGCTACCAGGTCGGCCGCGGGCCGCATCTGTCCCGCGACCTCGGACCGATCGAATCATATCTCTCGATCGAGGAGGTGATCCGGGTCGCCAGGGAGTCCGGGGCCGACGCGATCCATCCGGGCTACGGCCTTCTGTCGGAGAGCCCGGAATTCGTCGATGCCTGCGCGCAGGCCGGCATCACCTTCATCGGCCCGACGGCCGACACGATGCGCCGCCTCGGCAACAAGGTCGCCGCGCGCAACCTCGCGACGCAAGTCGGCGTGCCGGTGGTGCCCGCGACCGATCCGCTGCCCGACGACATGGAGGAGGTCAAGCGTCTCGCCGAGACGGTCGGCTATCCCGTGATGCTGAAAGCCTCATGGGGCGGCGGCGGGCGCGGCATGCGCGCCATCCGCAAACCGGAGGACCTCGCGCGCGAGGTGGCCGAGGCCAAGCGCGAGGCCAAGGCCGCCTTCGGCAAGGACGAGGTCTATCTCGAAAAGCTCGTCGAACGCGCGCGCCACGTCGAGGTGCAGATCCTCGGCGACACGCACGGGACGGTGGTCGATCTCTTCGAGCGCGACTGCTCGATCCAGCGGCGCAACCAGAAGGTCGTGGAGCGCGCGCCGGCCCCTTATCTTGATGACACGAAGCGGCGCGAGCTCGCGTCCTACGCGCGCGCCATCTGCGCGGCGACGAACTACGTGGGTGCCGGCACCGTCGAGTTCCTGATGGATGCCGACACCGGCGCCTTCTACTTCATCGAGGTGAACCCGCGCATCCAGGTCGAGCACACCGTCACCGAGCAGGTGACGGGCATCGACATCGTGAAGGCGCAGATCCACATCCTCGACGGGCATGCGATCGGCACGCCGGAATCGGGTGTTCCCCGGCAGGAGGACATCCGCCTCAACGGCCACGCCCTCCAGTGCCGCATCACGACGGAAGACCCCGAGCAGAACTTCATCCCCGACTACGGCCGCATCACCGCCTATCGCGGCGCGACGGGCTTCGGCATCCGGCTCGACGGCGGCACGGCCTATTCGGGCGCGGTCATCACCCGCTTCTACGACCCGCTTCTGGAAAAGGTGACGGCCTGGGCGCCGAGCCCGGAGGAGGCGATCGCGCGCATGCACCGCGCGCTGCGCGAGTTCCGCATCCGGGGCGTCGCGACCAACCTCACCTTCCTCGAAGCGATCATCACGCACCCGGCCTTCGCCGACAACTCGTACACGACGCGCTTCATCGACACGACGCCCGAGCTCTTCGCGCAGGTGAAGCGCCGGGACCGCGCGACGAAGCTCCTGACCTATCTCGCCGACGTCACCGTCAACGGCCACCCCGAGACGCGCGGTCGCCCGAAGCCGCCGGCCGACGCCCGCAAGCCCGTTGCACCCCGCTTCGACAAGCCCGTCCAGCCCGGCTCGCGCCAGCGGCTGGAGGAACTGGGGCCTAAGGGCTTTGCCGACTGGATGCTCCGGCAGCGCGAGGTGCTCGTCACCGACACGACGATGCGCGACGGCCACCAGTCGCTGCTCGCGACCCGCGTGCGCACCCACGACATTGTCGGCATCGCGGATGCCTACGCCAGAGCGTTGCCGCAGCTCCTCTCGCTCGAGTGCTGGGGCGGAGCGACCTTCGACGTCGCCATGCGCTTCCTGACCGAGGACCCGTGGGAGCGCCTTAGCGCGATCCGCGAAAAGGCGCCGAACATCCTTCTCCAGATGCTGCTGCGCGGCTCCAACGGCGTCGGCTACACCAACTATCCCGACAACGTCGTGAAGCGCTTCGTCGCGGAGGCCGCAAGCGGCGGCGTCGATCTCTTCCGCGTCTTCGACTGCCTCAACTGGGTCGAGAACATGCGCGTCTCGATCGACGCGGTGATCGAGTCCGGCAAGCTGTGCGAAGGCGCGATCTGCTACACGGGCGATCTGTTCGACCCCGCCCGCTCGAAGTACGACCTCAAGTACTACGTCAGCCTCGCCAAGGAGATGGAGCGCGCGGGCGCGCACATCCTCGGCGTGAAGGACATGGCGGGCCTCCTGAAGCCGGCGGCGGCCCGCACGCTGATCAGGACGCTGAAGGAGGAGGTGGGCATCCCGATCCACCTCCACACGCACGACACGTCCGGCATCGCAGCCGCGACGATCCTCGCGGCGGTGGATGCCGGCGTCGATGCGGTGGACGCGGCGATGGACGCCTTGTCCGGCAACACGTCGCAGGCCTGCCTCGGTTCGCTCAACGAGGCGCTGAAGGGGTCGGAGCGCGACCCCGGCCTCGACCAGGACGCGATCCGTCGCATCTCCTTCTACTGGGAGGCCGTGCGCAACCAGTATGCCGCCTTCGAGAGCGACCTGAAGGGGCCGGCGTCGGAAGTCTATCTCCATGAGATGCCGGGCGGCCAGTTCACCAACTTGAAGGAACAGGCCCGCTCGCTCGGCCTCGACACGCGCTGGCACGAGGTGGCGAAAGCCTATTCCGAGGCGAACCTGATGTTCGGCGACATCGTGAAGGTGACGCCGTCCTCCAAGGTCGTCGGCGACATGGCGCTGATGATGGTGGCGCAGGACCTGTCCGTCACTGACGTCCAGAACCCCTCGCGCGACATCGCCTTCCCGGAATCGGTCGTCTCCATGCTGCACGGCGATCTCGGCCAGCCCCCCGGCGGCTGGCCGGAAGGGCTGCAGCGCAAGGCCCTGAAGGGCGAGGCGCCGATCACCGAGCGCCCGGGATCGCTGATCCCCGACGCCGACCTCGACGCCGAACGCGCCAAGGTCGAGGAGAAGCTCGGCCGCAAGGTGAGCGACCAGGAATTTGCCTCCTACCTCATGTATCCGAAGGTCTTCACCGACTTCGCTGTTGCCGCCGACACCTACGGTCCGGTCTCGACGCTGCCGACGCCGAACTACTTCTACGGCATCGAGACGGAGGAGGAGATCCTCGTCGACCTCGAGCCCGGCAAGACGCTCGTCATCCGCTCGCTCGGCTCGGCCGATACGGACGAGAAGGGCAAGAAGACGGTGTTCTTCGAACTGAACGGCCAGCCGCGCCGCATCAAGGTGCCGGACCGCGCGAAGGGCTCGGGCTCGGGCGCCGCGCGCCCGAAGGCCGAACCCGGCAACGCGGCGCATGTCGCGGCCCCGATGCCCGGCGTCGTCTCGACGCTGGCCGTGCGGCCCGGCCAGAGCGTCAAGGCCGGCGATGTCCTCCTGTCCATCGAGGCGATGAAGATGGAGACCGCGCTCCACGCCGAGGCCGACGGCACGGTGGAAGCCGTCCAAGTCAAGGCCGGCGACCAGATCGACGCCAAGGACCTGCTCGTCGTGTTCGCAACGTAGGACACCCCCAACTCAGAAGCGGATGTACCCTAGACCCAGGAATGTCCGCTTCTGGTAGCCGGGTCTGACGCCTTTGATGTCTCCGAAGGGTCGAAACCCGTCCAACCGCTTCAGGTCGTCCGCTTCAGAGCCGCCGATCGGCGCGACCGAGTGGAAATCTGTCTGTCCTCTTCCGTGCCGACTGAATCAAAAGCAGACTTTTAACATCTCAGGTGTTGAGTGGTCGGTCGTCTTGGTTCCGAGCGTGTGCGAGAACTGACGGATTATCATCAACAACGAACTCGCGTCAGGCGGAGGCTCGCTTTCGACCGAATGCGACAGCCAGAACAATGAGCGCACCGGCAACCATGTTCTGCTCGCTGACGTCGAGGCCCATGATGATGAGGCCGTTGTTGATCGTGCCGATCAGGAGCGCGCCGACGAAGGTGCCGATGATCGTCGCCTTGCCGCCGAAGAGCGAGGTGCCGCCGAGGATCACCGCCGCGATGGCGGCGAGTTCGGCGCCGGTGCCGAAGTTGTAGCGCGCCGTCTGCATCATGCCGGAATAGAGCATGCCCGCCACCGCGCCCGCCGCACCCGAGATCAGGAAGCAGTAGAGCTTGATACGCTTGACCGGAACGCCCGAATACTGCGCCGCCACGCGGTTGCCGCCGGTCGCCAGCACCTGCCGGCCGAAGGACGTGTAGCGCAGGACGACGTGGCCGACGGCGGCGATCACGAGCGACCAGAGGAAGAGCGAGGGGATGCCCGCCACGTTGCCGGAGCCGAAGATGCCGGTGAAGGTGGTGTCGGAGATCGCCACGGGCTTGGTGTAGGTCAGGCGCATGTCGAGGCCGCGCACGAACTGCATCATGCCGAGCGTGACGAGGAACGAGGGGATGTTGACGACGGTTACGAAGAAGCCGTTGATCGCCCCGACCGCGAGGCCCGCAAGGATCGCCGCCACGACGCCGCCGACGATGCCGAAACCCGCCTGCATCACGAGGGCCGCGACGAGCGCCGAGAGCGCCGCCGTCGAGCCGATCGAGAGGTCGAGCTCGCCGGCCGCGATGACGAAGGTCATCGCGATCGCCATGACCGCGATCATCGAGGTCGTGCGGGTGATGTTGAAGAGGTTGGCGGTGGTGAGGAAGCCCTTGTCACCGATCGTGGCGGCGAAGAAGAGCAGGACGGCCGCGAAGAAGAAGTAGACGACGAAGTCGCTCCACTGGATCGTCGAGCGCCGGACCGCCGGTTTGGTGGCGGCTGCGGCCGGGGTCGCTGATGCGTTAGCCTTGGACTGCATGGTGCAGCACCTCCTCCGATGCGATGTCGCGGCGTTCCATGGTTCGAACGACGGCGCCGTCGTGCAGGACGACGAGGCGGTCGCTGAGGGCGAGAAGCTCCTCGAATTCCGAGGAGATGACGACGACGGCCGTGCCCTTGTCGGCGATCGCGCGCACGATCGCGACGATGTCGGCCTTGGCGCCGATGTCGACGCCGACCGTCGGCTCGTCGAGGATCAGGAGGCGCGGGTTGCGGGCGAGCCATTTCGCCAGCACGACCTTCTGCTGGTTGCCGCCCGACAGGAGCCGCACGACCTTGCCGAGGCCGTCGGTGCGGATCTTGAGATCGCGCACCACCGCCTCGCCCTCGTTCGCCGCCTCGCGGTCGCGCACGAAGAGGCCGCGCCCGAAGCGACGAAGGCTCGGCAGCATGAAATTGTCGTGGACCGTGTGCTCGAGAACGAGGCCCTGCCGGCGGCGGTCCTCCGGCACCAGCGCGACGCCGGCTGCCATCGCCTCGGCGGTGGACGTCACGGGCTTGCCGTCGATCTTGACGCTTCCGGCCCCGATCGGGCGCACGCCGAAGATCGCTTCCGCGATCTCGGTGCGGCCCGAACCCATGAGGCCCGCGAGGCCGACGATCTCGCCGGCCGCGACCGAGAAACTCGCGCCGCGCACCCGGTTGCCGACATCGAGGCCGTCCACCTCGAGGACGGGCGCCGCGTTCGGATCGCGCACGCGCTCGCGATAGGTCAGCGAGGCGACCGAGCCGGAGCCCAGCATCGCCTCGATCAGCCCGTCCATGCCAACATTGCGGCAGTCGTCGGTCAGCACCGTCTGGCCGTCGCGCATCACGGTCACGCGGTCGCAGATCGTGAAGATCTCCGACATGCGATGCGAGATGTAGACGATCGAGATGCCGCTTTCCTTCAGGCGCCGGGCGATACGGAAGAGCGACTGCGTCTCGGTCTCGGAGAGCGAGGAGGTCGGCTCGTCCATGATGAGGACGCGCGCGTTCTTCGACAGCGCCTTGGCGATCTCCACCATCTGGCGCGCGCCGGTCGACAGGAGCTCGACGGGCGTGCGCGGGTCGATGTCCTCGCCGAGGTCCTTCAGGATCTCGGCCGCGCGCCGGCGCGCGGCGCCGTCGTCGAGGAGGCCGCCGGCGCGGCGCGGCTCGCGGTGGAGGAAGATGTTCTGCGCGACGGTGAGCGTCGGCACGAGGCTCAGCTCCTGGAAGATCATCGCGACGCCGGCCGCCTCGGCCTCCAGCGGAGTCTGGAAGTTCAGCTCGCGGCCTTCGAGCGTCAGCGTCCCGGCATCGCGGGTGTAGACGCCGGTCAGGATCTTCATCAGCGTCGACTTGCCGGCGCCATTGCCGCCCATCAGGGCGTGGATCTCGCCGCGACGCAGCTCGAACTGCGCCTTCTTGAGGACCGGGATGCCGTTGAACGACTTCTCCATGTCCCGCATCTCAAGGATGGTCGCGTCCTGCATGCCCTCTGGCTCCTCGATGCGCAGCGAACGGCGGCTTTGGGCAAGACGGCGGAAGCGGCCGGACGCCGCTTCCGCCGGCTCGTCAGTTGGACAGGGCAGCCGACATCTCGGCCGGCAGGTCGTGGCGGTAGATCGTCTTGTAGGACGCCGGCAGGTTCTCGCGGTTGACGGCCAGCGGCGGCACGACGACGTAGGGCGGTGTGCTCTCGCCGATCAGCGCGAGGGCGCCGACCTTGGCCTCGGCCGCGCCCTGGTCGTAGGGGCGCTGCGAGGAGATGCCGGCGATGAAGCCCTTGCCCGCCATGTTGGCGGCGACGATCTGGTCGAAGTTCTCGCAGACGATCTTGAAGTTCTCCGGCGACAGGCCGGCGATCTGGGCGGCGGTCGCCGCGCCCATGGCCGGAATGCTCCAGGAACCGTAGAGGCCGTTGAGGTTGGGGTAGCGGGCGAGCAGCGCCTGCGCCACCTCCTGGCCCTTGTTCGGATCGTCGTGGCCGGCAGCGGCGACGAGCTTCACGTCGGGATACTTCGCCATCAGGCGGGCGACGAAGCCCTCGTAGCGCAGGTTGGTGACGTAGAAGTCGTTGGCGAAATACATGGCCGCGACATCGCCCTTGCCGCCGATGGCGCGGGCGAGTTCGTCGGCGATGTACATGCCGAGCGCGAGGTTGTCGGACGAGACGATCGAGACGTAGTCCTTGCCCGGATCCATGCCGTCGACCGCCTGGTCGATGAAGACGACCTTCGTGCCGGCATCGGCGATGCGCTTGTAGGCGGCCGCCGTGGTCTGGCCGTTCAGCGGGATCGAGACGAGGAGGTCCGGCTTCAGGACCGCGATGGAATCGAGGTCGGAGATCTGCTTGGCGTCGTCCCAGTTGGCGTTGGTCTCGGCCACGACCTCGATGCCGAGCGAGGCGAAGGTCTCCTTGAGGCCGTTCAGCTGCTCCGACGCCCAGTCGTCGCCGAGCCAGCCGAGCGAGATCGCGACCTTGAACTTGCCGGCCTTCACCTTGTCGATCTGTTCGGGCGTCAGCTGGATCGAGGAGCCGAGAACGCCCTTCTCACCGCGCTGGCCGTCGCTGACGACGGTCGAGGAGAGATCGTCGATCTTGGCGAGCTCGAGCGTCTTCTCGCTCGGCGCCTGATACCAGAGGGGCTGGTCGAGATCGGCCGCGATGTTGTCGGCGGCAAAGGCGCCGGTGGCAAGTGCCGAGCCGGACAGGAGCATGACGGCGGCGCCAAAGGCCGCGCACTGGAACAGGCGCATGGATTTCCTCCCAGAAGATCAGTTTTTGGTGTCGGGGGCGCGCCGGTTCCTCCCGGGCGCGCCGATCAGGTCAGGCGCGATTCAGCATGAACTCGCGCAGCATGGTGGCGAGACGCTCCTCGGCCTCCCAGGCGAGGCTGTGGCCGCACTCCTCGAAGACCTCGGAGCGCTCGACGCCCTCGGAGACTTTGAGCATCTGGTCGCGCACCAGGGGCCCGAAGAACTCGGGCGCGCCGACCGTCATGATCGGGAGCGTCAGCTTCCGCTGCTTCAGCTCCTTGTTGATGCGCCCGTTCTTGAGACCGGCGCGGTAGGTCTCGAGGCAGCCCCGCAGGCCACCGGGTGCCGACAGGCGGGCGATCCATTCCGAGATCGCCTCGTCGGAGATCGCAGTCGGGTTCCAGGTCTCGGCCTTGATCCAGAACTCCCAGAACTCGCGCTCGCGGCCCTGGATCAGCATCTCTGGCAGGTGAGGGATCCAGAAGAAGGGGATGTGCCAGACCCAGACGCCCTGCTGGCGATACTGGGCGGAAATGTTGTCCGGCGTGAAGTTCGACCACTCCTCGAGCCCCTCGCCCGAGAGGAGCATCTCGCAGAAGGAGAGCGTCTTCACCCGGTCACGCTGCGTGGCGGCGAGCACATAGGCGAACTCGGCACCACGGTCCTCGCCGTGGAGGTGGAACTCGTGATGGCCGAGCTGCGTCATCAGCTCCGCCATGTCGTTGGCGTTGGTCAGGCTGTCGTAGCCCTCCTCGACGGGCGGCTTGTCGGTGTAGCCGAAACCGCGCAGGTCGGGCGCCACCACCGTGAAGTGCTCCGTCAGGAGCGGCATCAGCTTGGCCCAGTAGTAGTGGGTCTTCGGCGTGCCGTGCATCAGGAGGAGCGCAGGGCCCTCACCAGCCGTCACGTAGTGCATGCGGATGCCGTTCACCCGCGCACGACCGTGCTTCACCGGCCGGCCAGCGTGGTCGACGATCTCAACCATCCATCCTCCCATAGACGTAAAGTGCAAGCGGCCCTGCCGTCGATCGCGGCAATTCAAGCGCATTTCCTACCATCAGCAGAATGCCGTTTCTGGAACTTTAGGTCAACACAAAAAACATATGTTCAATCATCCGTCGCATTATCCCGTCCTGCTAAGTTTCATGGGGTGCCCCTGGTTGGTCGGTTTGCCTTCTCGATGCGACACACTCAAAAAGGGGTTAAGTGCTGGATCAGCGAACGCGCTCATGCCGCTTCGCTCGCCGGGCCTCATGTCTGGCTCCGGCTGATTTGTCTTTGAAAATTCGAGCCGTTTTGATCTGGACTCTTCTACTGATGATCCTTGGAGTGAAGCGAAAAAATGTATGGGAGGGCGGACGGTCGCCAAGTCAAAAACCATGCACTACTGTCGGTCGTGCTGGTTGACCAGACATGCAAATATGAGTCCGCTGTTACGGAGGTGATGATGCAGTTGGGGCGGCCCAACCGGATGGTGTCCAGAACGACAGGTTCGATACAATTCGCACAGTGGTCCACTTGGATCTGGCGGTGTCGGCTTGGGTCGTTACCACAACTGCAACTTATCATGACATAGTGGCACCGGACGCGGGCGTACCGCATCCGTTCGAAATCTTCGCGATACCGCGTTGATACCTCAATTTGTAGCATGGCGGCGGCTGATCGAAAGGTCACGAAGATTCAAAGACTGCTTTTGGGAACGGTCGGTAGAACATCGAACGGCAGAGATGGGTCGATAGCGGTCCGTAATTATCGCTATGGAATATGCTCGCGCTAGACTTCGCATAGGGTAGTGACGCTGCCGCGCATCTGCGTAGGGGAACATCTGGACCTCTCATACCTTCCGACCTCGACGCGAAGCGATCGCGACGAGACACAGGAAGGCATGATGTTCGGAAGCAGGAAGAAGGTCCGTTACGCTGTGGTCGGCGGGGGACAGATCTCGCAGCAGGCGTTCATGCCCGGCATCGGGCGCACGGGCAACTCGGAACTCGCGGCGCTCGTGACGGGAGACCCCGTAAAGGCCGAAAAGCTGGCAGGGCAGTACGGCATCAAGGCCTGGAGTTACGAGCAGTACGGTGAACTGCTGGCGTCCGGCGAGATCGACGCAGTCTACGTCGCGACGCCGAACTTCCTCCACCGCGACCACGCAGTCCCTGCGCTTGAAGCGGGCATCCACGTTTTGCTCGAGAAGCCGATGGCCTCCAGCGTCGAGGAGGCCGAGGCGATCCTTCTTGCGCAGCGCAGGGGCGGCGCAAAACTGATGATTGCCTACCGCCTCCACCACGAGCCGGGTACGGTCGAGATGATCACACGAGCCCGCAAGGGCGAGTTCGGCGAACTCCGCTATTTCACTTCGACCTTCGCCCAGAACGTGCGCGAGGAGAACTCACGTGGCCACAACGGATACTGGGGCGGCCCGGTGCCGGATATGGGCACCTATCCCCTGAACGCGGTGCGCAACCTCTTTGGGGAGGAGCCGATCTCCGTCCACGCGGTCGGCACCAAGACGCCGAGCCGCGGCTTCAACTTCCATGACACGGTGGCAGTGACACTGCGCTTCCCGGGTGAGCGGCTGGCGCAGTTCACCGTCAGCTACGCCACCGCCCCGTCCGAATCCTTTACCCTGGTTGGTCGGAACGCCAGCATCCACGCCTCGCCCTGCTTCATGTTCGGGCCCAAGGTCGGCATCGCCTATGTCGAGAAGACCGCGGATGGGGAGACCGAGCACCGCTTCGACCCGGTCGAGCAGTTCGGCAACGAAACGGAATACTTTTCCGACTGTATCCTCAACGACCGCCACCCGGAAGCCGACGGCGAGGAAGGGCTCCTCGATATGCAAGTCCTCGAGGCGGTCGCACGGTCGTTGGACACGGGCGAGACGGTGATGCTGGAGCCGCGAACCCGCAAGCGATCCGTCGAGCCGGATCAGGCGCTGACGCTGAAGCCTGCAAAGCAGCCAACCGAAGACGACATGATCAACATCATTCCCCAGTCGGCATAGCCACCTGCGCGGACCCACAGCTCATTTTCGGCGGCGCGTCGGTTGCGGCGTGTCGCCGACGCTCCCATGCTTCCCCGTCCGTGCCGGTCCGCTGAAGGGTGATCCTGCGCGCTGGCGCGGCTTTCACGCTTCTATACGATCTGACATCGGTCAGTTTTGCGTCGTGCCGGCAAGGCAAACCCGATGATGAGCCACCGAAAGCGTTCTGGTTGGTGATGCCAAAGGCTGGCCTTGAGGGTCTGACCTATGGGCGGGCTCGGAACCTTCGGATGCGCGCGGCACGCTTCGATCAGCGGCTCCAGATCAGACCATTGCTCGTTGCTCGGCATCTGCGCGCTTCTTCTCGTGGGAAAGGCCACCGACATAGTGTCCGCTTCAACCCCTAAGCGGCATACGGACGTTCGGCTGCAGGTGCTGCCAAGCGAACCCGCTCATCCCTGCGGCTAAACATCCACGCAACAACCCTCTTGTCGCCAATCGGGGCGGGGGCCTTAGGTATCGGGCAGTCCGGTTCGCTTTGGGCCCTTCTGTGAAATGCCGGAGCTTTGCTCCAGTCTGGAGTTGCCGATGAGCCTGATGGGTCTGCCAACGCTCCCCGACGCCGCGCGAGCCTACCAGGATGCGTTACCGCCGGGGCGCTTCGTCGGATTTCCACTGCACGATCTCGACCGGACCGGCGTGCGCGCCTGGAAAGTCGCGCTGTTCCTCGACGATGGGGCGGCGCTTCCGGGCAACCTGCCGTCGGGCTACGGATACGGGTTCGACGACGACACGGCATTGATCGGGGCGTTTGCCGAGATCGCCGAAGCGATCCTGCCGACGCTGCGCCTGATCGAGGAGCCGCGCTGGATCGGTAGCTACCGAAGCCTGAAGGCCGAGCGCGGCGCGGCAGGCATCGTCGATCCCCTGACACTGTGCCTGCCGGCCGGCAGTCCGGTCACCCACGACACGCCACTCGCCTGGATCGAGGCGAGGCGGCGACGCACCGGCGAGCGGGTGCTCGTTCCCATGGACGTCGCGGCGACGGACTATTTCGAACTCCCCGATGGCTACCAGCCGTTCACGACCTTGATTACCAACGGCTTGGGCGCCGGTCCCGATCTCGACTGGGCCGTCGGGCACGGCCTCCTCGAGCTTCTTCAGCGCGACGGCAACGGGCTCGGCTTTCGCGCGCTGGACAAGGGGATCGTGCTCGACCTCGACCCGGCCGATCTCGACTCGCCGACCCGGGATCTTCTCAAGCATCTCGACGCAGCGGGGATCGAGGTGATCCCGAAGTTCGCGAGCGACGCGTTCGGCCTCGCCAATGTCTATGTCGTGGGCTTCGACCGGCCGGGCTTCGGGCCGCGCACGCCGATCATGCTGTCGGCCTGCGGCGAGGCTTGCGATCCCGACCGCGCGACGGCGCTGCGCAAGGCGCTCCTGGAGTTCTGTTCGGCGCGCGTGCGCAAGAGCTACGCCCATGGGCCGATGAGCGAGCCGCGCCGCGTGGCGCCCGAGAGCTTTATCGAGGACTTCCTCGCGCAGGCCATGCCGAGCCTCGTCGGCGGCGAGAGCCGGGCCTTCACCGCCATGCGGGACTGGTCGGCGCGCGAGGTGTCAGACCTCAAGGCCGAACTCGACGGGTCGGTCTTCTCGCGCCGCGCAACCAAGGCGTTCCGCGAGCTGCCGGCCCACCCTCTGCCCACAAGTCGCGAACGCGGGCGTTTTGCGGCGGAAGCGCTGGAGGCCGCAGGCTTCGACGTTCTGGTCGTGGACGGCTCGCCTCGCGATGCGAGCGTCGGGGTCGCCAAGGTGATCGTGCCCGGTCTCGAAGTCGAGACGATGAGCTACTACCGGATCGGCGAGCGCAACGCGCGCCGGCTGATGGAGGCGGGGAGCGATCTCATCCGGTTCGGCGCGCAAAGCGACACGCTCCAGCCCGTCCGCCTGACGCCGGAGGCTTTGGAGCGGCTCGGCGGTCGCCAGCCTCTTCTCGATACGGCAGCGGTCGATCGCGCGGTCGGGCCGCTCTATCCCCTGTATCGCGAGCCCGAAGCCCTGCATGTCGCCTGGAGCCTCGAAGCGGACGGACGCTAGCGGGTGCGCGCCGGCGAGCCGGTCAGGGCGCTGACGTAGAAGCGCTGAAGAAGGAGAAAGGCGACGATCACCGGGGCGATGGTCACGAGGATCATCGCCTGCTGCAGCGACAGCTGGCTTTCGGTGTCGAAGGCGCCCCGAACCATGTAGATGCCGATGGGCGCGGTCTGGAGTTCCGGTGCGCTCTGCGTGACGGTCAGCGTCCAGGCCACCTCGTTCCAGTGGTAGACGAACACGAAGAGCGCGAGCGTGGCGGCGGCCGGGCGCACGATCGGCAGCACGATCGACCAGAGGATGCGCCATTCGCCGGCCCCGTCCATGCGGGCGGCCTCGAGAAGGTCGTCCGGCACGCCGATCATGAACTGGCGCATCAGGAAGATGCCGTACCACGAGACGGAGAAAGGCAGGATCAACGCCGCATAGGTGCCGAGAAGCCCCGTCCCGCCCTGGCCGAAGAGGTCATTGCCTCCCAGGAGCGGCCAGTAGCGCAGGATGAAGACGAGCGGGATCAGGAACAGGAAGAACGGAAAGAGCTGCGCGACGATCACGAAGCGCAGGATCGCGTCGCGCCCGCGGAAGCGGAACTTGGCGAGCGCATAGCCTGCGGTAACGCTGGTAGCGACCTGCAGGAGCGTGATCGAGACCGTGGTGAGGGTGCTGTTGAAGATCCACAGCGCCAGCGGGTAGCGCGAGAACACATCGGTGAAGTTGCGCCAGACGGGCGTCGCCGGAAGATAGGGAGGAGGGCGCATCAGCCGTTCGGCCGGCGTGCGCAGGGCGCCGAGGAAGAGATCGGCGAACGGCACCACCATGGCGAGGGCGCCGAGTGTCAGGACGGCGATGGCCGCGAGGCGCCAGATGGGATGGCGCCGCACGCGCGCCGGCGTCGCAGCTCCGCTCACCAGGCTTCCAGCCCGCCCCGGCGCATGAGCCGCAGCTGGAGGAGCGCGATCGCAAAGACGATCACGAGGAGGATGTAGGCGCCCGCCGAGGCGAGCCCGAGACGCAGGTCCGAGAAGGCCATGGTGTAGATGTGGAGCGCCGCGACATGCGTGGAGTTGACGGGGCCGCCGCCGGTCAGAACCAGCATCAGCGCGAAGTAGCCGACGCCCTTGATCATGTTGGTCATTGCGACGAGGAGGATCGTCGGCTTCAGGAGCGGCAGGGTCACGTACCAGAACACCCGCAGCGGACCGGCACCGTCCATCTCGGCGGCCTCCTCGCAAGCCTCGTCGATCCCGTCGAGCCCGGAAGCGAGAAGCATCATGTCCTGTCCGACGTGGAACCAGACGAAGACGACCACGAGCGCGGACATCGCGAAGGCCGGATCGGCGAGCCAGGCGGGACCTGCGATGCCGATGAACGCAAGGAGCCGATTCACCAGTCCATACGGGTCGGCCAAAAGGAACTGCCAGATATAGGCGACCGCCACGACGTTGGTGACGGTCGGCAGCCAGAATGCACTGCGCCAAAGACGCTTCAGCCGGCTCCGGCGGAAGGCGAGGGCGAGCGCCAGCGCCAGCGGCACGCCGACGGCGATCGTCGCGCCGACGAACACGGCCGTGTTGCGTAGCGAGGCGTAGAACAGGGGATCGCGCGTCAGGAGGTAGCGATAGTTCGCAAGCCCCGCAAAGCGCGGTGGGGCAAGCGAGTTCCAGGTTGCAAAGCTCAGGCCCAGCGACAGAACGAGCGGCAGGACGAAGAACACCGTCCCGAGGACCAGCGCCGGCGCGAGGAACACATACGGCGCAAGCCGCCTGCCGAGCGTCATGCCCGGCAAGCGCCCCGGGCCCGGCTGACCGAAATGCCCTTCACTGCGGCAGGGCCAAGAGGTTCGTGATCTCGGCGTCCGCCTTGGCGAGTGCGTCGGCGGGGCTCATGCGGCCGAGCCAGGCCTCCTCGATCTGTGTGCGAAGGACACGGTCCATCTCGGCGGTCTGAGCAATGTTGGGATCGCTCATCGCACGCCCCGAACGCAGCGCCTCGACGAAGGGAGCGGTGAAGGCGTCGCCGAAATCCGCCTGCGATGCCGCAAGATCCGCCTTGTTGGCCGTCAGGCTGCCGAGCGAGACCAGCATGTCGCCGACGCAGGACCGTTGCCCTTCGCCCTGCGGGCTGTGCAGCCAGCGCAGAAGCGCCCAGGCCTCCGCCGGATGTGCGCTCTTGGCGTCCACGCTCTGGTAGAAGGAGTACTGGTAGGTCTTCCAGTCCGGACCGCCGGGGATCGGGGCGACGCCGACCGTTTCGTCGAGCTTGTCGCCCAGCCCCTCGCGCATCAGCTGCTTCATCCAGTTGGCGCCTGTGATCATGCCGATCCGTCCTGCCGGAAAGTCGCGGATCTGGTGCGATGCGCTGGTCAGGCCGTCGCGAAAGAGCTGCGCTTGGCCTTCCAGGGCCTCCACCGCGGCCGGCTCTGTCAGGTGGGTGCCCGCGAGGTCGTCGGTCAGGATGCTCGTGCCCTTCGAGAAGAGGAGCGTCCGGAACGGGTGCGCCGCGTTGGCGACGCTCGGCCCGAACGCGTATCCCGCAACCTCGACGCGGCCGAGACTGTCGCGCTTGGCGATCTTGGCCGCCGCATCCATCAGGCTCGGCCAGTCCTTCGGCGGTTCGGCGATGCCGGCCTCGGCGAACAGCTTCTTGTTGTAGATCAGCATGTAGAGGGCGACTTCGGCGGGGATGCCCCAGAGCTTGTCGTCGATCACCGCGGACTGCGCCGTGCTCGCCTCGAAGTTCTGGGCGATGAAGTCGAGGATCTCCTGCGGCGGTTCGGCGAGGATCGCATTGTCGACGAGGCGTTTCCCCCAGATTGAATAGACGTTGTAGATGTCGGGGTTGGCGCCTGCGACCTGCGAGGTCATGACGTTCTGCATGAAGTCCGCGATCGGCGTCTGCCGGTAGGCGATGCGGATGCCAGGGTTCTCGGCCTCGTAGCGACGGAAGCAGGCGGTGAGCGGCGCCATCTCGGTGTCGGTGTAGTGAGCCGCGAAGGTGAGGGTGACCGGCTCCTGCGCCGTGGCCCCCGGCATCGTGGCCAGCGTCGAGAGAACCGCGATCGCATACGCCTTCAGTTTCGTCATCGGTCTTAAGCCCCCGTCCTCAACCGGGCTGACCATGCCGCATCGCGAGCCCGGACAATACAGCAGACCCTTCCGCTCCCAGCCTTCAGGACGTTATGTCGCGAGTTCTTTGGCTGGCTTCAAAAGAGGAGGCGCCAGAACGGGAAGTTGCTGGGCCAAGTCGTGGCTCAAGTCGCTGTTGAATACCAACCGTGATGGTCAGTAGCGGTCGAAGCTGTCGAACGGCTTTTGGGTGTCCGCCACTGATTCACCGAGGGCTGGTGTTGGGTGAGAAATCTCCGGTCCGCTAACGGATGACAGATCGCGGAAACGGACAGTGTCAGCCAACCAGCAGCCGAGCTTGTTAGGGCGACGAGCGTCACCGACGGCACAGCCATCGTGTGATAGCGCCGCCGCAGAAACAATCGGCCGTGCCGCAAGCAGTGGACATGCGGCTCGCGAGTTGGCGTCGCTACGCGCGTGACGGGATCTCGCCCGTGGCGATCAGCGTCCGGACGTCTTCGCCGGTCTGGTTCACCGCGCCGATCTGCTCGATGAGCTGCGCCGGGCGACTTCCACGCAGTCCTGCCAGAGTCAGCTCCTTGTCGCGCACATACGTGTAGACCCCGCTGACCGCAAAGCCCGTTGCGTGGGCAACGTCCTGGCCGAGATCTTGCGTGGCGGTTTTGAAGGTGGACGATGCATAGAACTGCCGCCGTTCGAGCGGCGTGGCAAACGCCAGTTCAAGGATCGCAACCAACTCGCGCTCCGGGGGGACGTCGTGCGCGACGTCGGGGGCCGGCGGGGCAGGTTTTGCGTTGTCGTAGCGGTCCGGCAGATGCAACCGTAGCTTCAGTACGACAGCCTCGCCCGCCAGATGCCGGGCCAGCTTCTCGATGCGCGCTCCGAACGCATCCGCATCCTTGTGTGAAGCTCCCAAATGAACGTGGATCCGATCCAGCCCATCGTCTCCGTTGGGTACAGGATCGCGAGAGCGATCGACGAATGTCGTTGATCCCTTGGGCAGCGCGTAGGCGACCGTTGCCGCGAACATGTTCTGCTCGTCGGCGAAGAGAAGGCTACAGGCGTCGTTGAAGATCAATTGATCCTCAGCGCTTGCAAACCCGATCTCCACGCCGCCATCGAGGTCATAATCGCAGAAGCGCTGGATTCCGTCGATCTCCGGCCACAGATGAGCGTCCTGTTCTCGATTGAAGTGGTTCTGAACGTACCAGGCAAGGCCTGGTATACGTGAGCACAAAGGTCCGTGCACATCACGCCAGTACGTAGCGAACAGCGCATGTGGTACGCGCTCGCGGCGCAACACGGTCGTATACGTGTTGACGGCAATGGTGCGATCGCGCTCGGCGTAGTCCGGTTGGGTCGAGATCAGAGGCAAGTTCGTATCCTTGGCTTGGCCGAGAAACGAACTTGGAAGACGCGTTGCGAATGGCCAGACGGAACCAGACGGGGACATAGGCACCAACTCGTCCCCAATCGAGGCATAAGACTGGGTCGACTGGGTCGAAAGCGGGTGGTCCGCTTCCGGGCGTCCGGCGCCCCCGCGCCGATCGGCTCGACCGGGTGGTTAGCAGTCTGTCCGCTTCCAGAACCGCTATGACAAAACCGGGCGTTCAGCTCAGCTCCTTACCTTCAACCCGTAAGCCATCGGCAGGTCGAAGCATCGCCATCATGATCGCGTCGCGATAAATGCCGTCCGCGAGGAAGACGCAGCGCGCAAGTCCTTCTTCCGCGAATCCCATCTTCCGGTAGAGGGCGACGGCCGAGGTGTTGTTCGCATGAACGCTGAGTTCGACCCGCGTCATGCCGATCTCCCAAGCTCTCTTGAGTGCGGTAGCGATTAATTGCCGTCCCAGACCCTTTCCTCGTGACGTGCCTCCTGAAAAACGGACCGTTTTGAGCTGGAATTTTCCACTTATGATCCCGTGAGCGGGACGAGGAGAATTCCATGAAGAAGTCGAAGTTCACCGAGGCGCAGGTCGCGTTCGTCCTGAAGCAGGCTGACGAGGGAACGGCGATTGCGGAGGTCTGCCGGAAGGCCGGGATCTCGGAGGCGACGTTCTACAACTGGCGCAAGCGGTACGGCGGGATGATGCCGTCCGAGGTGAGGAAGCTGCGCCAGATCGAGGAGGAGAACGCCAAGCTGAAGCGGCTCGTCG
Source organism: Aureimonas phyllosphaerae (assembly GCF_047943035.1). Classification (NCBI taxonomy): domain Bacteria; kingdom Pseudomonadati; phylum Pseudomonadota; class Alphaproteobacteria; order Hyphomicrobiales; family Aurantimonadaceae; genus Aureimonas; species Aureimonas phyllosphaerae. The sequence goes on from NZ_CP181348.1 coordinate 2,098,801, forward strand.
CGGACCTGTCTCTGGACAAGGCCATGCTGCAGGCTGTGCTTTCAAAAAAGCTCTGAGGCCTGCTCGCCGACGCCAGTTGGTGGACGAGGTTCGAGCGTCCTGGAAGGTGTCGATCAGACGGGCCTGCTCGGCCCTGAAGGTCGGGCGCTCGCTCTACACCTACAAGTCCCGGCGCGGCGATCAGGCCGATCTGAAGACCCGAATCCAAGAGATCACGCGGACGCGGGTGCGATATGGGTACCGTCGTGTCCACGTGCTGCTACGACGGGAAGGATGGGCCGTGAACCCGAAGCGGATCTACCGTCTTTACAAGGAGATGGACCTGCAGCTTCGGAACAAGGTGCCGAAGCGGCGCGTGAAGGCCAAGCTGCGGGACGACCGGACGGTGGCGACCCATGTGAACCAGACATGGGCGATGGACTTCGTTCACGACCAGCTCGCAACGGGCCGCAAGCTGCGCATCCTGACGGTCGTCGACACCTTCTCGCGGTTCTCACCGGCGATCGATCCGCGCTTCAGCTACCGTGGCGAGGATGTGGTCCGGGCGCTGGAGCGCATCTGTGGCGAGGTTGGCTACCCCAAGGCCATCCGGGTCGACCAGGGATCGGAGTTCATCTCGCGAGACCTCGATCTCTGGGCGTATCAGAAAGACGTCGTTCTCGACTTCTCGCGGCCCGGCAAGCCGACCGACAACGCGTTCATCGAAAGCTTCAACGGGAAGTTCCGAGCTGAGTGCCTGAACACCCACTGGTTCATGAGCCTTGACGACGCGAAGGCCAAGATGGAGGCTTGGCGTAGAGACTACAACGAAGTCCGCCCTCACAGCTCGATCGGCCACAAGACCCCGATCGAGATGATGAAACGCTCGGAAGGCAGCCCGCCCGCCTGAGCAATCACCCCCGGAAATACTCCAGCCGGGCGGTCCAAAAACAGGGGGCACGTCAAGATCACGACAGGACTCTCGCTCCCGCTGGATGAAAAACGGGGGTCACGTCACTGGCAACCCGTGCAAATCGCCAGCCATGCCAAATGGCCGATGTCGAATGCACGGTGGGAAATCTAGCGGCCCCACGAAAGGATCCAAAAACGCTCTCAAGCACGGCATGCGGACGGCAGAACACATTGAGTTTCGCCGTTCGCTGAACGACCTGCTACGCAAATCGCGTGCACTCGTTGAAGAAACGCTGGCCTAGGCGCCGGTTGTCCGCGCTCCTATAAGAGCGGGCATGATCTTCATTGACGAGAACAGTCCAAGGCCGGGCTTCCGACTAGAGAGGTCCTGATGTCCCGTTCAGATGAAGGCTCCACTAATATTGAAACGCTGGACCGTCAGGTCGCCGAGCACGCTGCAAGGCATCGGCACCATCCGATCGTCCGCGTCCTCGGATGGGTTAGCGAGGTCGCCGACCAGCCGCAGCTAGCGGCCGTCTGCGGATTTACAGCGCTCATCGGGGTCGTCCGAGGCAACCGGCGACTCGCGGCGACCGGCGCCCTGATGCTGGCGGCCCACGGTCTGGCAACGCTCACCAAGGGCGCCATCAAGCGACGGATCAATCGCACCCGGCCGCGTGTCGCTATGGAGGAGGGGCGGTACGAGATGGGTCCAGGGAAAAGCTAGGACAGCGACGATCAATCTTTCCCGTCAGGGCATACGGCTAGCGCCGTGGCGGTGGCCGGGATCTTCTCGGCGCGTCATCCGCGCGCCGCGCTGCCTGCCTGCGCACTCGCCGTAGCGGTGTCCGCGGTCCAAGTACCGCGCGGAAAGCATTATCCGGGTGACCTCGCGGTAGGGCTCGTAATCGGGCTTGCCGCGTCCGGCAGCGTGCTAGCGTTGTGCAAGGTTGTGGGCTGCTCAAAGCGCCCTGGCTTTTAAGAGCGGCAAGGCTGGGGGGCGGAAATCTTTCCAGATTTTGGGCGCGTCGCTATCGAGCAGGAACAGCCGGAGGGCGGCGCAGCTTAGATGACGCCATTTCCTACCACGGCCGTACCACAGCGCCGGGGCGGCTTAGGATAGAGCGGAGCAGCGCTTTCAAAGGAATAAAAAAGGGCGGCGAGGGTACGCTAGCCTGGAGCTTTGAAGCGGGAACTGCTCGGCAAATAGCCGTGCACATATCCTGTGATTGTGCGTTTACACCTCGTTTGAATGTCGAGATCATACTCGAAGGGTGTCGGTTCAAGATGATTGCCTAACATGGACAAGAAGCAGATCGTCATAGTTGAGGATGACGCCCTTCAGAGGGAGGTCATTTCTGAATACCTCTCGCGCTCAGGGTTCGAAGTTTCCCAGACACCCAATGGAGCTGCGTTTCGCGAGCTCGTGCGTCAACGCGCCGTTGATCTGGCTATCGTCGACCTTCAGCTCCCTGATGCCGACGGTTTCGATCTGATCCGCCTGCTTCGAGACACTCAGCGCTGCGGTATCATCGTGCTGACCGCGAATGACGATCCAACGGATAGGGTCGTCGGACTTGAGGTCGGTGCCGACGATTTTGTCGTGAAGCCGCATCCTCCAAGAGAGCTTTTAGCGCGCGTCCGAAGCGTTCTGCGACGCCTCTCTGATCATGAGATGGTTGCAACGCCGCGCTTGGCCGCCGAACCACCTGCCATAGATTTCGGTGGCTGGACCCTGGATGTCATGGTGCGTGGTCTCCGCGGTCCTGCTGCCGAGCAGATCGACCTGACGGTTAGCGAATTCGCACTCCTTAAGGAGCTGCTCGCTCATCCCGGGGAGGTAATGGAGCGAGACCAGTTGATGCGCAACGTCTTCCATCGCCCTTGGAGCTACGAGGATCGTAGCCTCGACGTCTTGGTTGCACGGCTGCGCCGCAAACTCGAACCCGCAGCAGGGTCCATGCGTATCGGTTCGGTCCGGGGGACAGGCTACGTCTTAAGCGGATCGACGCTTCAGTAGTTGCCGAGCCATCATCTGGGCCTATCCAGCCAGCCGTTCCGAAGCGGGATCCTGACCTCGGAATGCAGCAAGGACGGACGCAGCATGGAGACATACGGCGGAAGCCTGACTGATCGCGACCATCACAGCGTGGAGGTCGGCGTCGGTCTGGCACGCCTTCTCAAGGTCTCGACACACCTGCGAAAGGTCTACAAAGCCAAGAACCCCCGTCAGGGACACCAACGCGTGCGCTTCTCTACCTAATGCCGCACGGTCGTCGATCATTCTTCCTACCACGAACAGACGCTCCGCGATTTCACCCAGCGATTTCTGCACTCGTGCTGGGCCGAGAAGGTCGACGACCTCATCAAACGTCTCGCGATCGAAGCTCGCAGAGCTAAAGGGTCGCCCTTCTACGGGGGCAGTGGAGGAGGGCGTCGCCCACCGCTCGACTTTGGCAATGAGGGTTGAACGTTGGATCGGCTTGGAAAGGTAGTCGTCCATTCCTGCTTTCTGGAAAGCCTCAACCCTGTCGGACATCACGTTTGCCGTGAGGGCGATGATCGGCGTCGCGGGGCCGTCACCCATCTGGCGACGCAACTCGACCGTCGTCGCTAGGCCATCCAGACCGGGCATCTGGATATCCATCAGGATAAGGCCGAACCGCTCGCGCGCAGCGAGTTCGATGGCACGGTAACCGCTCTCGGCCTGCACGACGCTGTAGCCTGCCTTTTCCAGCATGGCGGTCGCGACCTCACGGTTGACCGCTAGATCCTCGACCAGAAGGATACGATCCGAGGGCAAACCAAGCGGCCCCTCGAGCCGCGAAATTGCCCTCCGCTCCGATGGGAGGGCTTGGTCAGCATGGCGCCCATCGATCGGGTTCGCGGCCTGCTGCAGGGGCAGCGCCAGCATGAAGACCGACCCATGCCCCAGTTCGCTCGTTGCCGTAAGAGTCCCACCCATCAGCTCCGCAAGAGAGTGGGAAATGGCGAGGCCAAGTCCAGTACCGCCGAAACGCCGCTCGATCGAGCTGTCCGCCTGGTGGAAGCGATCAAAGAGACGGTCAAGCTGTTCGGGCGAAATGCCTATGCCTGTATCTCGTACTTCGATCACAAGACCGGAACAGGCGGAGTGCGACGCCGCAAGGGTGATTGATCCGGCAGGCGTGAACTTCACCGCGTTGTTCAGAAGGTTGAGAACGATCTGCCGCAAGCGGGCCATATCCCCTCGCACGAAAGACGGCACATCGGCGGCGATCGACAACTCGAGACGCAGTCCCTTGGAGCTCGACTGCACCTCGACGAGATCGAGCGTCGTGGAAAGGAGGCAGGAAGGATCAAATACGTCCTCGTTGAGATCGACCTTGCCAGCCTCGATCTTCGACCAATCCAAGATATCGTTGATGACCGTCGTCAGGGCCGAGCCCGCGCTGTGGATGAGCTTGATCCGACGCGACACGTCAGGAGCAAGGCCAGGCTCGTCCAGAAGAAGGTCGGCAAAGCCAATGACGCTGTTGAGAGGGCTGCGGATCTCGTGGCTGACGGTCGCCAAGAAATCGCTCTTAGCCTGTGTGGCTTGCTCGGCCCGCTTCCTTGCCTCTTCCAACTGCTGGGTCCGAAACAGCACTCGCTCCTCCAGGAGCGTGTTTACGGTCAGTAGCTCCTCCTCTTTCTGATCCCGGGCTCGGAAGGCGGAGGCGATGACGTCTGATAAGGCTGCAACCTCGATGAAGCTCGAGTCCGTTTCGAGACAGGAAACGTTTGCCCCCTCGCGGACCGCGGCGGCTTGATCCGCAAGCCGACTGATCGGAGTTGCAATGGCGGTTGCAACCTTCCAGCCTACGAACGCAGCAAAGGCAGCGAGGAGAATGCCGATCAAAGAGATGGCCCAAGTGAGGGTCGTCACGGGCATGAAGGCCGCCGCAGACGGCTGGCGAGCGACGACGGACCAACCAAGGCCCTTAAACTGCGCCATTCCCGCCGTCGGCGACGTCACCGTCACGAAGCCCTGTCGATTGGGGTCGAAGGTGGATCCCAACTCTGATCGAGGACCAAGGAGGATCTTGCCGTCATGCGAGATCACCAGGAGTTCGGACGCATCGAGATCCGAAATCGTCGAGAGGACGGCGCGTCGAACCTCGTCGACCCAATCCCAGCTCAAGTGGGCCGCGAGCACTCCGATGAAGCGGCCCTCGTCGTAAACAGGCGCGGTCACGTCGACGAACCGAAGCATCTCCGTCTTATCTGGCGCCAGATAGCGCTGAAGTAGCTTAGCCTCATGAACGTCGAGAGCAGCCGCGCCTTGGCGGCCCGCGGCGAACCAAGGCCGTGCCGAGACATCTTCTCCTTCGAGGAGGCCGCTAGTCGAAACAAGGACCCGTCCATCCGGGCTCGCAAGGCCAATCCATGCATAGTTCGGCACGGCTCGCTGCAGACGCTCGAGGAGCGCGCGCTGGGCATCTCTGTCCTCTCCACTAAAGAGGGTCTTCATGCCTGCTGCCGTGGTGATGTCGCCCAGGCGTTCGAACATGTGAAGATCAAGCCGCTCGCTCATCTGGTGGGCAGCCTGCGAAAGCTGGCGTTCCGCTGCATCCCTAAGACCGGTAGAAGCCCGGATCACGGCCGCAAACCCAAGAATGGTCACGAGCGCGAAGGCAAACCCCGCAAAGATCAGGGAAAGGCGTATGCGGAGCGACATGGAAGGACCGGTCACACGTTGAGGTAGAGCATCCACAATGCCATGCTCTGCACGTGCGAGGCTTGCGTTAGAGACGCAGCCGTGATGGCGGAAAGGATCGCCGGCAACTGATCCTCTTTTGACCTGTAGCGGACATGTCGCCATAGGACAGGCCGGACCAGTCGCCCCACAGTGCTCTCTAGCGTTACAAGCTATTACATTTCGCCTGAACCGTAACATCCGCTTGAAAAAGCCGCAGATTGCATCATTGGATTTCAATGTGAAACGTTCCAGCCGGGCGATTTCTTAAGTTCATCCTTCGCTGAAAAGCAGCGCTTCATTCGCCGTTTGCATATTCGCTTTCAGCAAAACGACGCAAACGGAGATGAAAATGGCTAGCTTGCTTCCGACGGGTTCGACGACATCCCCTTCGATCTTTAAGGTCGCGCCTGCCACGACCTCGGCCCTTCAGGCGTCCGGTTCGTCCTTTACGTCCTCGATGACCTCTTCCGGCAACATTGTCACTGCAACCCAGACGGCGCAGCAGACCTTCAGCTCCTCCTTCACCCAAGGCCTCTACGGGGTGCAGGCGAGCCAGTCGTCCACGCCAACCTCCGGCGCCACCTCTCCGACCTCGCCGACGGGCACGACTGCACCGACGTCCTCCACGACCCCGACGGCAGCGCCCGCCCCCTCGACGACCTCGGCCCCCACGTCGAGCTCCTCGACCGCGCCGACGTCCTCAACGCCTACCTCTTCCTCCCCTGCGACGTCACCAACGTCCTCGACATCTCCGGCTCCGACCCCTACCAGCCCCAGCACGTCGACCTCTGCCCCGACGAACGCTTCTTCCCCTTCCGCTACGACGTCGCCGACCAGTTCGTCCGCGACTGCGCCGACCCAGGCCCCTACGGCTTCGCCGTCGCCGTCGAGCACCACGGAGACCAGCGCTCCTTCTTCTGCGACCGCACCATCCGCCCCGACCTCTGCGTCCAGCTCTTCAGCGCCTTCGTCGTCTTCGCCCACGGCCACGTCGACCCAGCCCCCCGCGGCATCGTCTCCTGCGCCTTCGTCGAGCACGGCGGCCGCTGAGCCTGCTACTTCGGCTCCTTCTTCCACGACGAGCCCCAGCACGACGGCAGCTTCCGCCCCCCCGTCGTCTGACACGGCACCTCCCCAGACGTCTGCCCCGGTGACGTCTTCGCCTGCCCCCGCGCCGACCAATTCGGCTCCGTCCGAGCCAGCTGCCGCGCCTGCGCCGTCAGCTCCAGCCCCTACTCCTGACGCCTCAACGGCAGCACCGCCCCCTGCTCAAGCTCCGGCTGCAGCGTCTGAGAGCGCGGCGCCTACGACCAGCACGCCGACGAACACTGCGGCGCCGGCGACGGCAGAGGCTGAGAGCACTGCAGCGGCTTCAACGACCTCTGCACAGACGGACGCCTCGACGGCTGCTTCTACAGCATCGACGCAAGCTGCCTCTGAAACTGCGGCTGCGGCTGCGGCCTCTCCCACCACGCCGGCGCCTTTCGAACCCGCCTCGGTCGCGGAGACGGTTCCCGAGCTTGAAAAGCCGAAGGCGATCAGCGCTGCTGTGCAGGCGATCCTGGATCAGATCGCTAAGATGCCGCAGATGAAGAAGGTGGAAAATGACATGGCGATGGACCAACTGCGCCGCCTGGCGGAGACGGTCAACCGTGAGCTTGCCGACGAGGAGATGATCCGCACCATTAGCGAAGCGTCAGAAGTTTTAGCGAATGAGCTGTCCCCCGCCGCGGCAACCTCGTCCGATGGTACGGCGACAAGCGGAGCACCCGCATCCGAGCGCAACGCCACCGCTCGTTCGAATTCTTCGGCCTATGCCTACCAGATGCAGGCTTACCGAGAGAACGCCTAAGCCTCCTCGAGCAAGCTATAGCCGAACTAACGGCCTCCGAACCTCAGCGTTCGGGGGCTTTTTGATGTTCGGGCTTAGGCAGACCGTTTGGTTCCGGAAAGCGTCGTTGTCGGATGCAAAACGGAGGAGCCGACCGGGACGTTATCCCCCCTCCCTCGTCGCCCGGTCCATCATCGCGAGGATGGGACAGCAACGTCGATACCCCCACCCTCCGAAGCCGCCCATCACGCTCGGCGAGCTACGGGCCGGGAACGTGCCTCTGTCGGCCTCGTGCCCCATCTGCCTCCGCAGCGCGACCTTCTACCCTCACGCGATAGACGGCCTCGACACGGCGACCGTGGAGGACGTGACGCGCCGCCTCCGATGCACGGGATGCGGTCGGATGGGCGGCATGGGCGTATGCCCTGACGGCGAGGCATGGGTCTGGTACCTTCGGCGCACGGGGCAGCGAGACCGCCTGCCCTGGTATCGGTGCTTCGTGCGCGACGAGGGGTCATAGCGCCGTGTGTAACCTCTACTCCCTGACGAAGGGCCAAGCCGCTATCGTGGCCTTCACCCGCGCCACGAAGGACAGGACGGGCAACCTGCCGTCGATGCCCGGCATATTCCCTGACGCCGCGGCGCCGATCGTCACGACCATCGATGGTGAGCGCACGTTGCAGCTCGCCCGATGGGGCATGCCGTCGCCGCAGTTCGCTTTGAAGGGGCGCACGACCGATCCCGGCGTGACGAACGTCCGGAACACGAAGCGCCCACACTGGCGCCGCTGGCTCGGGCCTGCGCACCGTTGCCTCGTGCCGTTCACCTCGTTCTCCGAATACGACACCGTGGACGGCAAGAAGGTCCCGGTGTGGTTCGCGGCCGACGAGGACCGCCCGCTGATGGCCTTCGCCGGGATCTGGACTGAATGGACGTCGACACGGAAGAAGGCCGAAGGCGAGATCACGACCGACGCCTACGGGTTCCTGACGACCGATGCGAACGGGGTGGTCGGACCGATCCACCCAAAGGCCATGCCCGTCATCCTGACTGAGCCCGAGGAGTTTGACGTGTGGATGCGGGCGGACTGGTCCGAGGCGTCGAAGCTTCAGCGCCCCTTGCCCGATGACGTGCTCCAGATCGTCGCCCGCGGCCACAGGAGCGACGGGGACCCGTAATGCGAGGGAAAATTGCGACCCTTAGGGCGCTTCGATCACCCTTTCGGCCCACGCCGCAACAAGGTACGACGGATGGCAATGGCTAAACATTAGCCGTTGGATGTTTCGAGAACGGCGCGGCCCACCATGATGATGCATGCGGAACCCAGCGAGATCGAAGGTCTCGCGGCGCCGAGCCGGATGGCGGACCTGATCGACGCCTACGACTGGGCTTCCACACCGCTCGGTGCCCGCGCTTCATGGCCGCAGAGCTTGCGCACGACCGTCGACATCATGCTGGCGGCAGGTCGGGCCATGTGCCTGGCATGGGGGCCGGACCGGGTCTTCATCTACAACGACCTCTACGTGCAGACGCTCGGCACGCGCCACCCCGCCGCGCTAGGTCTGTCGATCAGTGACGTCTGGCCTGAAATCTGGTCCGACATCGCCCCCCTGGTCGACCGGACGTTCGCTGGCGAAACCGTGTCGTTCGACGACATGCCGCTCGTCATGACCCGGAACGGCTATCCCGAGGACACTTGGTGGTCGTTCTCATACTCGCCTGTCCGCGACGAGACGGGCCGGGTCGCCGGGCTCCTGAACATCACGTCCGAGACGACGGCAAGGGTCTTGGCGATGCGCGAGCGCGACGCCGCGGTGGCCGACCTGCGCCAACGCGAGCAGTTCCTCGATAGCGTGCTGTCGGCCTCCAACGACTGCATCAAGGTGCTCGACCTCGACGCGAAGCTCGTCTTCATGAGCGAGGGCGGCAAGCGGGTCATGGAGGTATCCGACTTCAATGCCATCGTCGGCTGCCCGTGGCCGGACTTCTGGCATGGCTCCGGAAACCTCGCCGCCCGCGAAGCCATCGCTTCCGTCCAGGCGGGGAAGCCCGCTGCCTTCCAGGGCTACGCCGAGACCATGAAGGGCAACCGCCGCTACTGGGACGTTCAGGTCTCGCCGATCTTCGGTCCCGACGGGAGGCCCGAGCGGATCCTGTCCGTGTCCCGCGACATCTCCGCCCTGAAGCGGTCGGAAGAGGCGCGCACCGTCCTCGCGCAAGAGATGGCGCACCGAATGAAGAACTCCCTGGCCATGGTTCAGGCTATCGCGACGCAGACGCTCCGGCAGGCGCGCACGATGGAAGAGGCCCGTGAGGCGCTGTCCAATCGTCTAACCGCTCTGGCGAGGGCTCAAGACATCCTGACGCGGTCGGACTTCACGGAGGCCGACGTTCGAGAGGTCGTTGACGGGGCCTTGGCTCCGCACCGAACCTCGCAGATCCAGATTGACAAGAACGCCCGACGACTGCCGCTGACGGCGCAGCAGGCTCTCGGTCTGTCCCTGGCCATTCACGAGCTTGCGACAAATGCAGCGAAGTACGGCGCGCTCTCGTGCGAGGAAGGTCGAGTTCATATATCGTGGGCGATAATCGACGGTGCGTTTAGGTTCCAGTGGATCGAAAGCGGAGGTCCGGTTGTTACGCCACCAGATCGTCGAGGCTTTGGGTCGAAGCTGATCGAACGCATCGTCGCTTCGTATTTCGATGGCGAAGGACGTCTCGATTTCGATCCGGCAGGTATTCGCTTCTCACTGACGGGCGCACGCAAGGGCGCCCCGATCGCCTCGTAACCCGGACCGCGTCGCATGGCCCAATCCTTCAATCCCGCCCGTTATGCCGTTCTCATCGTCGAGGACGACGCCTTGGTGCGTGCCGAAGCCGTAGACCTTTGCGAGGAGGCTGGCTTCACGGCATACGAGGCACGCAATGCCGACCAGGCGATCCGCCTCCTCGAACGTCACTCCGACATCCGCGTCCTGTTCACGGATATAGAAATGCCGGGCTCCATGGATGGCTTGAAGCTCGCACGCGCCGTCCGAGACCGCTGGCCGCCCGTCTCCATCATCATCACGTCCGGGCGCGTGAAGGTCGAGAAGGAAGACCTTCCAGAGAACGGGGTGTTCTTCTCCAAGCCCTACCCCCCGCAGGGCATCGTGAAGGCGCTCAACGACATCGCGGCTCAGATCTTCAACTGACGCGAGCCCGCGGGGTGCGCAAGGCGCTTCCAACTGACTTCACCGAGCGCGAATAGTAGGAGCCAAAAGGGTCGCATCCTTAGTGCGGAACATACCCTTGCCCATCGTTTCCCATCTATGCTTCCTCTCCACGCATGGGTCACAATCCGAACGGCAGCATCACCATCTCGACGCTCGGCGATTATGCCGAGTTCGGGCACACCCTCAGCGCCACGTGCGAGGGCTATGGATGCGGTCGTCGCTCCCTCGCCGTCACGCTGGGCGACCTGATCCGCATCTTCGGCGCCGACTGGCCATTCGTGGCGCACAAGCCGCCGATCCGGTGCACCGAATGCGGCAGCCGGGACATCAGCTACATCATCGGGACCGCGGGCGACGCGCGCCCAACGATGGGCCATTACCAGTGAGCGACGACAACCCCAGGCGCACCTTCCTTGCCCGTCGGGCGCACGGCGTCCGCGAGGTGCCGCCCCCCATCATCATCACGGACTAGCAGCGTCAGGAAGGCTGGGAGCGTGCCATCGACCATCTCGGGCGGGAGATGCGTCGGCTGAAGAGGGAGCCACCCAACTCGTAGACGTTCGAAGCCAATCGATTTCGCTTCAACTCCATTAACTGCGAACGCCCATCCCTGCTGGACACCTGATCCCACCCTCTCGATCATCGCCCGATCAGAGGGATGCAATGATGGAAAAACCGCCTGTCGGACCTGAACAACCACCTATTCGCCCAGCTCGAACGTCTTGGTGACGAGGGCTTGTCCGACGACAAGCTTGAGTTGGAGGTGAGGCGCGGGACAGCCGTCGCCGCGGTGGCGGACCAAGTCATCCGTGGCGCCGCACTTCGTGTGCAGGCCGCCAAAATTGCCTCGGATCACGGTCTAGATCCAACCACCTACCTCCGCTCGCTCGAACAAAAGGATGAGCGCGATCAGCAGCAGATCGAGCGATGAACCGATCGCTCCAGGATCGCTGGAACCGACTAACCGTAACGTTTTCCAAGGCAGAACTCGATTTCGTTAGCGAGAACTATCGGTTGTCGCGGAAGGCCATGTTCGACGCCTTCCAACATCGCTTTCACCGCGTTGATGTCAGCACTTGGGCTCTGGTCACCCTACGGCAACAGCATGGCTGGCTGCGTTGGGGAAGAAGGGCAGGAAATGCAGAGGGCAGTCCGCGGCCCATTCGCACCTGGGAATATGTTGATAGAGACGGCTATGTGAGGATAAGGGCTACTGAGAGGGTCGACGGCAAGCGAACCTCCAGATCGAACATGAAACATCGTCTGCTTTGGGAAGGAGTGCACGGTCCGATCCCAGACGGAATGGTCTTGCGGGCGTTGGGGCCAGTCGGCAACCCCGATCCTTCAAACTGGACGCTCGTGTCCTCAGATGTTTCGTGCCGGCTGAGCAGAATGAACGTGAAGGCCTTCAACACTCTCCCGGAGGAGCTTCAGGTAGCCATGTTGGCGCTGGCGCAGATCAAGAGCACGCTGCGCGGGTCGCGCATGAAGGGGCGTAAGCGCACCTGACGGCCGCGGTGCAGCGGTAAGACGCGGGCGGGCGGCCAGTGCCAAGCGTGGGTCGTGCCGGGGAAACGGCGCTGCCGCATGCATGGCGGCTTATCCACAGGACCGAAGACCGCAGAAGGGCGCGAGCGGATCCGAGCCGCGCAAATCAGGCGGTGGGAAAAGAAACGCTGCAGCGGAAAATCGGGCGGCTGCGAGTATGTCGTAGTGAATAACCCCGCGCGACGAAGTTACTGCTTATTGGAGGATCGCCCGAACAAAAATCCCAGCGCGGCGCTGACAAACGCGAAGGCGCGCTCGATCTGCGTGCTCCAGAACGCGACGTTCTCCTCTAGGGTGCCAGCCAGGACCATCGAGACAATCGCCATAGCAAGGCCGGCAACGACGGCTACGCCCGCGAAGAAGGTGGGCGCGTTTTTCTCGCCGCCGAACATTTTGCCGAGGCGGCCCAACTCACGGTCGGCATTCGCCTCGTCGTGTCGGTGCTTCTCCTTCAGCATGTCGAGCTGAAGGTTCGTTGCGGCAGCCAACGCAGCATCTAGCTCGGGATCCGTCGTCTCGCTGTCGCGAATTGCCCCCTTGGCGGAGGCCCGACTTACGTCAGACGCCATACTCGAACTTGAGCCTGTTGCGGATCATGGGGACGGATACGGCAAAAAGGCGGGAAAGCTCTTCGACGGAAGCAGCCTTCCAGAAGCGGTCAAGCATGCGCCGCGGCACGAGGAGGTGCGCCGCAAAGGCGTTCGCCTCCTTCTCGTGCACCTCGTCGCCGGCATAGTCTTGATCACGCAGCAGGACCCGGTATTCCGACGACTGCGCCCACTCGCGATGCAGGACAGCATGACCGAGTTCGTGGGCTATTGTGAACGTCTGGCGCAAAGGCGCCTCGTCCTTGTTCACGAAGATCATATTATCTTCGCAGTCGAAGAAGCCGGACACCCGCTCGTTCGCTCCCTCAAAGCGGACAAAGCGCAGACCGACGCCGACGCCTTCGGCAATGACGCGTGGGTCAACGGGTGGGTTAGCGATTGCGAACTCTCCGTGCAAACGCTTCACCTCTGACATTACGCGGGCGTAATTTGGCCGGGTGACCGACATCAGCATGCGACCTCCTCACCGTTAACGATCCGCTTACGGTAGATAAGCGGCCCCACGTGTTTGGTCCATGCGGCACAACCGAACATAGTGACCAATTTGCGCTCGGTCCGTGGGGCTTGAATGGAGGCGGAATTGCGGGTGGGAGTTCGCTGAAGCGCAGCGGCGACGCTGGCGCTTGGAAAGCAATCAAGTCAGTCGAGTTGGCTGCTGACCGCGAAGCCTAGCCTCAACGGAATAAAGGTTTGTGCGCAGGTTTGTCCGACGAGGATCTGCCAGCGCCGATTTTCGCAACAATTTTGGGGATTTAAATCATCTGAATGGCGGAGGGAGGGGGATTCGGAAGGCGATAGCGCCGACCCCTGAAAGCCTTACGTCGCAAGCAATTTCACTGACGCGCCAAGCATCACCGCCCCTCACATTGTCGCACGGTTTGTCGCACGGAACATGCGGTGAACTCGAACCATATGTGCACGCTGCGCGAGACGGCGCAAGATGGTGCGAACGAAAAGGCCCGCCTCGGTTGTTGCCGGGGCGGGCCTTTTCCGTTTCCCGAAGCGGGCTCGGATTATGTCGCACCGTGTGCTTCGGAATCCGCCTTCTCCAGGTACTGCGCGGCGAGCTTCTGCAGTCGGCTATCGTCGGTGTGAATGTGCTCGGTGCCCTTCATCGGGTCGAGGATGCCGCGCGACTGGCTGGACTTCAGGCCGAGCGTCTCAATAATTAGCGGATCGGAGCCGTCCTCGGACTGGAGGTAGATCGCCTCGACCGGCCGGCGCTGACCCGGCCGGCGCACCCGGCCGACCACCTGCTTATGGACCTGCGGCGACCAGTCGAACTCACCGAAGACGACGGTGGCGCATCGATGCTGCAGCCCGTCGAGGCCAGCGCCCGACCGCAGCGAGATGATCATGAGGTTCGTGCGGCCCTCCATGAAGGCCGCCTTCGCCTTGTCCTTCTGGGACTGCGATTCCGTGCCTGTGTAGAGGACCGGCTTGAGGTCGGCGAGGACCTCAATCCAGATGTCGTAGACGTCGCGGTGCCAGCCGGCGAGGAGCACGGGCTCTCCGCTCTCGACGATCATCCGCACCATCGCAGCGACCGACCGAGCCTTCGACAGGCCGGTGATGCGGCGGGCGAACATGTCGAGCTCGCGGGCCGCCTGACCGCGCTGCATGAAATCGCCGGTGGTCACTCGCAGCGCCAGGGCGCGAGCCTCGGCTTGTGCGCTCTCGACGATCCGCTCGTCGGTGTCGACGCTGCGCAGGATCGTGCTGACCGGCGGCAGGTCCGTCTCGACGTCGTGTTCGGTGCGGCGGAGGGTCAGTCCGGTTTCGAGGAGGTAGGTCCCGAGGGCGTCAGGATTGTTGACGATCCAGTGCTTGCCGGTCCACCGGCACCACTCGCGGCAGAACTCGTCGAAGCCGCCGAGCTCGCCGGGCGCGATGAAGCGCAGCACGTCGTAGATTTCAGAGCCGTAGTTGTAGATCGGGGTGGCGGTCAGGCCGATGGCCATGCCGGTAGAATCGGTGAAGACCTCGGCCGCGCGCCCCTTCTGCGTGGAGACGCCTTTCCGCAGCTCCTGCACCTCGTCGTAGACGACCGAGGCGAACGTGCCGCGCGCGGCGATGTCGGTCCATCCGGCGATGTTCGAATAGCGGAAGATGTAGATGTCGGCTGGCGGCTGGCTGTAGGGCTTGGTGCCCTTGATGATGTGCGCCGTCAGCGTCGTGAACTTCTGGACGTACTCCTTCGCCCACTGCGTCGCGAGGTGCGCCTGGACGACGATCGCAGCCGGCAGACGACGTTCGTTCGCAACCGCTGCGAGCGCCGAAATCGTCTTGCCGAGGCCGACGTCGTCGAGGAGGAGCAGGCGACCGCGCTTGTGCGCGATCTCCGCTGCGCGCGCCTGATAGGGGTAGGGCGAGCGCCCCTCGCGAAACGCGATCGGCCGCGTCGGCTGCCACTCCGGCAGGAGGATCGCGTCGATCTCCGCCTGATCCTGGAAGAGCCGGGCGCGACCGTGCTCCAGCGCCGTGCGATCCTCCGGGCTGATCTGGAGCGGGTAGCGCTCCATGAACCAGAGGAGATCGGCCGCCAGATCGTCCGCGCCGTGCAACGCGATCGGCGGCGTCGCCGTCGTCGCCACCTTCGGGAAAACGCGCTTCAGCTTCATGACAACGTGCGGCTCGGCGCGCTGCACGATCCACTGACGATCGCCCAGGCGGGCGAGGGCTCCATAGGTTCTCACAGCCAGCCGGCTCCGACGGATACGTGGCGGAAGGGCTTGCCCCCGCAGATGGACAGGTGCGCCGGCACGGCGACGGTGCCGACCAGAACGAGAGCGGTGATGTCGGGGAAGGCGGCGTAGCGTTCGAGCTGCCGCCAGACGGCGAGCCGGCCCCCGCCGATCTTCGCCTCTATGCCGATGCCATCGGCAAAGAAGTCGATCCGATTGCGCTGGTCGAGGCGATGCTCGGCCGTGGCCGGAATTTCGGCCGCGACGAGCGCGGCGCCGATTTCGGCTTGCAGACGCGCTTCCGTGTCGACCGGCATGCGGCGCGAACGCAGCGCGGCCAAGATGCGATCGAGGGCGATGTTGAGATCGGACGGCATCAGAACAGGATCTCGTCTGCCGGCGGATATCCGTCGTGCTGAACGCCGTCGAGCATCCGACCGGCAGCCTTCTTGCCGACCCCATCCACCACCCAAGCGTCTGGCCCGTATTCCATCAGCCCCGACGTGATGCTGCCGCTCGGCTTAACGATCGTCGCTTTGGGATACGGCAAGAGATCGCTGGGCTCGGCATGGCGGCGCGGTGCCCAATGACCCCACTGCTTGAAAAGGAAGGGAATACGGTCCCGAGCGCATTGGTCGCGGAGCGATCGAGCCCAGTCAGGGTGCATGGGGCGCGCGCCGTGGCCGCTCTCGCCTCCTACGACGACCCAGTCGAGTGGCGGACGATAGCTGATCATCTGACCGACCATGCCGCACTCCTCGTGGCCCATCAGGTAGTCGGAGATGTCGAGCGGTCCGAGCAGCGGTTCTGCGCTCACCCAGCGCACGGCCGCCAGCGTGTCGAGAAGCATCGGGATGCGCTCGTCGGCGCGACGTTGGTCCTCGGCAGATACGCCAAGCCAGACGTTCTGCAGAGGCCACCACGCTCGCCCGAGGGGAATATGTGCGAGAGGAACGCCGCCGATGTGAGCATTGCCCTGTCCGCGGCGAAGACGAATGATCGTGTCAGCGATACGCCCTGCCGAACGCCGGACATAATCTCGCATCCGCTCCGGCCGCTTCGTGAGAACCTGAAACGTGTGCTGCGGGGCGAGCGCCATCACCGCGAAGACATGATCGAGCATCTCATCCGTGACGCCTTCGGCGAAGAGGTCGCCGTGCGCGCAGACGAAGATCATGCGCGGCCGGCGCCAGCGCAGCGGCTGGTCGAGCCACTCGGCGTTGAACCGGATCTCGCCGGTCCAGACCGGCCCCGCCTTCGTGTCGCGCGTTAGGCCGGCCCGCGACGGGATGTGCTTCAGCCGCGTGCCGGCGAGCTTCATCGCGTAGCAGTTCGTGCAGCCGGGCGAGACGACCGCGCAGCCCGTGATCGGGTTCCAGGTCGCGTCGGTCCATTCGATCTTGGTGCCGTCGGCCATCAGAAGTTCGGCTCCTGATCGTCGTAGTCGCTGGTGTCGGATGGCGCCGGCAGGGACATGCGCGAGGGTGCGGCGTAGGGCGCATTCATCCGGAGGACGGTCGCCTCATCGGTCGAGGTTGCTGAAAAGATCGCGGCGCCGCCGTAGAAGTGCGAGGTCCACGAAACGGTGGCTAGGGCCGGGACCGGACCGTCTTCACTCGGCAACTCGACGCGTTCGACCTTCGGTATATCGATCCGCAGCATCTTCGCTCCGAAGCGTTCCTCTTCGCGCACGCGGCCGGCATGGCGTCGATGCCCGAAGATCTCGACCACCATGAACTCGAACTCTGGAGCTTCGCCGGTGGGGATGGGCTGCTCGCTCATGCGGCGATCCTTTCAGAAAGGGTGTCGATGTTGGCGCGGTGGACGGTGAAGGTGACGGCGACCACCCAAGGGTTCGCGTCCCAGCCGAAGCCACGCTTGGCGTTGAGGCTGTCCCACAGGATGCGGTAGGCGCCGGTCGCACCATCGCCGCCTTCGAAGTCGCCCGAAGCTTCCGGACGGATGCCTTCGCTCCAGGCGTCGTCTTCCGAAATGCCCTGAAGCCGCTCTACCCGGACGGCCGTGACAAGGAGGGTGAGGCGCGAGAGGGCGCGTGGCATGTGGATGCCTGGCTTCCATCGCCACGCGCCGAACGATTCGAGCGTTGCGCGGTAGGATGCGGCAGAACTGCCGCTTACGGCCGGCCGAAACGTCTCGCGCACCCACAGCCGGTCACCGACGACGTACTGCCAGAGGGCAACCTCAGGCAGGCGCATCGGTGCTCGATCGTCAGCAAAGGGATAGCCCCAGCTGTCCTCATCGTCAGCGAGACCGCTGTAGTGCTCGGGATCTGTCTCCGCGAGATTTTCGAACGGGGTGCCGTTCCAAGTGCGCAGCACACGTCGGGTCTGCGTCTTCTCGCCCGCGACGAGGGCCCGGACCATCGCGCCGGAAAACAGGATCGGTCGGTCGGTCATCGCGTGAAGCCCTCCCGCGGCATGGTGTAGGGGCGCGGATGCAGATCCTTACGGAGGTACAGCGGATGGCCTGGATCGCCTCCGTTCGTCAGCTTCAGGGCGTGCGGCTTCCCGCCGGCGGCCGCGATGATTTCGACGACGCCTTGATCGCGCTGGTGCAGACGGCCGTGCGCGCCCCAGCCGCACACGACGATCGACGAGGCAACGGCAATCTCAGCGAGGTGCCGGTCGTTGTCGGGGCCGATCGGATCGGGCACCTCGCGCAACGCGAACGGACTGGTCGAGCGGTAGGCGAAGATGTTGCCGAGCACGAGCGAGCCCATGCCCCAAGCCTTCGCGTAGCCGATGCAGCGGCGGATCGTCGGATCGTCGTTGGTCTCGTCGGCCGTCGACGGGTTGAGAAGGATGAAGGCGGCGCGCGGAAGGGCGGCATCCCAGACGCGCTCGAGACGGTACCGCCAGGTCCGGCAGGGCGAGAAGACAGCCGTCATCGGAAAAGCCTGCCGAGCTCGTCGCGGGGCGATCGCCCCGCTTTGTCCGCAGTGATGGCTTCACGGGCTGCGGCGAAAATTTCGATCGGGGTGATGAGGCGACGCGTGAAGCGGACGGGGCAATCCTCGTCGTAGAAGTCCAGCTCGGTGAAATGCCAGGAGACGATCTCGGTGAGCGCCTCGTAGGCCGTCTCCTCGTCCCACTCTGGCTCCTCGCCGCCGCTCATGGCGCCGACCATGATGGTGCCCTTGAGCGGCGTGCTCGGCGGCTCCATCAGCATGTGGCGGCCCGCCTTAGTCACGAAGCGGCAGGGCATCCCGCGCGGTGTCGACCAGCGGTTCCAGGGCACGCAGGTCGGATGGCAGGGCGTGCGCTCCCAGTGCCGGCGGTCCGGCATGAAGACGGCGTGATAGTTGCGGTGGCTCTCGGCCCGAAACTGCTCGCGCCGATCGCCGAGGAGCGGCAGGAGCGGCGCAGCAGCGGCGGACAGCTTCTTAAGAATGCGCGGGTTCATCGGCCGGTCTCCGGCCAGCGGGTTGCCGTCTTTGCATCGGGATCGATCCCCATCCGCGCGCAGGCCTCCCATGCGTAGGTCGAGCCAAGCGAGAGGAGTTCCATCGTGAAGGACCAGTTTGGAAGCCCGCGATGCTTCGGCGCCGCCATCGCGCGGGCGGCGGCGAACACCTGACGCGCAGTGATGCGGTCGTAGGTCCGGTCCATGTTCTCGGACACTATGTCGGCCGGCGCGCTCGCGGGTTCGTCCGCACGATCCATCCGGTCGAGTTCGGCCAAGAGGAGCGCGATCGCCTTCACAAGGTCGCGGCGCGGCGTCGTCGGCTTCCACCAGCTATTGGCCCAAGGCCAGCCGGACGGGCGGGTGTAGCGTCGGATGACCTCATCTGTTGCCGCGTGCTGCGCGTAGACCAGCGCCGCCTGGAGCATCTCGCGGTTGCGATGCCTGTCGTCGTCAGCGGAGGCCCACCCCTCCACTGAAACCTGGCGGACACGCTCGCGCAGTACGTCGAGCGTGCCGCGCGAGAGGCCCATGGTTGGGCCGTTCGGTTCAAGCTGCATGGCCGCGCGCCTCCGGCTCGGCAACGGCCGAAACGCTCTCGACACGAATGCCGTAGGACAGCAGCGCGAGCGCCTCGAAGAAGTCGGGCATCTGCCCAACGAGCAGAGGATTTCCGAGGCGGCTCGCGATCCCACTCATGTCGCTGTTCATGGCCGCGATCGCGTCGAAGCATGTGCTCCGGTCGACCAGCAGGACGATGCGGGTCGATCCGTTCTGCGGCGCCGCCGCGACAGCCATCGGCAGCGCCGATCCCGTTGGCTTGGCCGCCTGCTTGGCGCGGATCTTCGCGACCATCTCGGGTGTGGTGATGCGCGCGACCTCGCGGCCCGCCTCTTCCGAAATGCTGAGATTGTGCACGTTGCAGAGAGCAGCGAGCGTCACCATCACGCCGCCGACCTCCTGTCCGGGCTCGCCGGCCGGCCGACTGAAGACGTAGTCAACCAGCGCATGCGCGCGCTCGGCCGTGAAGCCGGTGGACTGCGCCAGTTCGAGTGCCTCTTCGATGAAGCGATCGTTGCGCTCGACCTTGTCGGCCGAGATTTCGGGGCCGAAGCAGTCGAACATCCATCTGGCGACGTGGAGCTGGTGAACGCGCATGTCGGCGGTCCTTCAGACGTAGAGGGAAAGGAGGATGGCAAGGCCGACGAGGATCAGGACGCTGCCGGTGGCGGCGAGCATGATCTGGGGGATGGTGAACTCCCTCATCGCGCGGCCCCGTCGGCTTCGCGCTTGAGGCCAGCAAGGGCTTCCTCGATGGCAAGCGCGGCGCGCAGGCGGAGCTCGGCGGCGTGCCGCTCCTTCCAAGCGCTGTCGGAGTGGGACGTCTTGTTGGCGAGCGCCCTGGCGACGCCGTCGACCTCATCGCGTCGCTTCGCCTGAACGCTGGCGTTGAGGCGGACGCAGCTCTTCACTGCGGCCGCATGGAGATCGTCGAGCGTGATCACGACCGGCCCTCCGAAACCTCGGTGGCCACAACGGCCTCGCGCTGATCGGCCATGGCGAGCGCGAGTTCGGCCTCGGCAGCGATCGTCCTCGCCAGATCCGGCGAGCCATTCCCGAACTCGTAGGAGCGGAGGGCGTGCGCTGCGGACTTCAGGATCCTCCGCAGAGCCTGATTCTCGGCGAGGATTACTTCTCGCTCACGCATGGCAGGGTGTCCTTCGCGGATCGGGAAAGGAGGGTCTGGTCGGCCGCGCGCTCGGACGGCGTGCCGCGGCTGGTACCCCGCGCCTGATGGTCGGCGCAGTAGCTGCGTTCGAGAGGGATGGAGCGGCCGCAGCAAAGCTTGTCGCCAAGCGGCACGTCCTCGCCCCAGAGGGGCCATGCGCATTGGCCGGCGCGCCGATCGAGAAACCGGACGCCGGCCGGATCGGGCTTGCTCAACCGCTTAGTGCGCGTAGGAGAGGGCCGGGTGGCCGTCGCGGGCGACCTCGGCGAGGTCCGCGCGGTTGTTCGGGCTGTCGAGGATCGCCTCGACGATGCGGTCGATCGCGGTGCGCTGGCCGGCCGGCAGTCGATCGACGCGTTGAGCAAGCGCCAAAGCTCGAGCGGACGGCGCGCGAGGCCGGGCGTGCTCGCTCGTCTCGACCGCGGAGACGGCGGCTGCCACCAGCTCGTCGCCGTCGAAGCCGATGAACTCGGCGAGGCGCACGGCCGTCGCGAAGGCGACGCGGTTCGCGCCGCTCTCGTACTTCTGGACCTGCTGATAGGTCACGCCAACGCCCTTGCCGACATCGGCGAGGCTCAGGCGCGCGGCCACGCGGCGCTTCCGCAGTTCCGCACCGACGGCAACGTCCATGGGATCACGTTCAGGTTTCATGCGGCATCTCCGAGGACAAGGTTGATCTCGCGATCGATGTCGTCTCCGGCGAGGAGGCGCTCGATCGCGGCGTTGCAGCGTCGCCACCAGGCGATGGCGACTTCGGTCTTGCCGTGCCGGCGGATCAGGAGGGCGCAGTCCTTCCGCGCTTGAACCCAGTGCTCTAGGGTCAGGTTTTCGTCGCGATCAGGAGTGACCGCGCGGCCGCGCCGCCTGAATGCCGGCTCGAGCATCGGTCAGGCCCGGTGGGCGTGCTTTGCGGCGAGCGCGGCGCGGTCCCTGGCGGAGCCGAGGCGCGGATCGAGGTGGATGTTGCGGATGCGGCGGCGGGCCAGTTCCGCCGTGCCGGCGTCAGCGATCGCGCCGAAGACCTGCTCGACGATCTCCGCCGACGCGTCGTCCGGAACCACATCCGAGATGATCTGACCGCCAGGGAAGCTGGCTTCTACGCGATATCCGCCCTCGACAGCCATGCAGCGGACCGAGGAAGCGGCGGGCCTCGCAGCCACCGGACGGCCGTCGTTGCCGCCGGTGGAGTGGGCCTGGGCGAGGAAGTCGGACGGGGTCTCAGCTTCCTCGAAGCTGCGACGGATATCCTGATCGAAGGCGAGGTCGTCGAACTCCTCCGGCAGCGCCTGGGAAAAGTCTTCGTCCGGCTGGAAAGGCTGGGCGGTCGAGCGGTCGATAGTGCGGCGCGGGGATGCCATGTGCTTCCATCTCCGATGCGGGCGGTGGCTCCGTCCGCTGATGGAAGAAGGCTACTAGCAGTCTTGTTGCCGGTCAACTAGCAAACTAGTAGAAATCTCGTGTGGGTCGCGAACGCGCAAAATCGAGCGCTGATCGGTGCCGTGACCGGGCGTTGCTACGCGGGGGGCTGGAAGGCTTGCAGGCGTCGTAGGGCGCGTACTGGATCCCGCTCCGAGACGCCCCAGCATGCGGGCGGACGCGACAGAGGGGTCACTCCGCCGCACGTTTCATCCCCACAATCCACAGGCGATATTCACACCCTCGACTCTCGACTTCCTGTTGGCGTCTAATAGAACAGAAAGAGAACGGAGGCGGTGGCATGGGCGAGGCTTCAGATCTGAACGGTACGCGCCTCATGTCCGAGCTGAGTTCCGTCGTCGTCTCGTGCCGCGAGTGCGGGCGCACTCGGATGATCTTCCCTAACGATCGCGCGGCGCCACCTGCCGAGCGCCCAGCGAGGGCGTTTCTAACCAGCCTCTTCTGCTCAAGCTGCAGGGATAACGGTCAAGACGGAAAGCAGGTGCTTGCCGCGCCGACTTGGCGCTGCGCCGAGGTGGAGGCCGGCCGCGCTCGCATGGCTAGACTTCTCCAGCCCACACGATCCGGTGCACGGCTATAACCTTCTCGCGCGGAAAGCGCAGAAGGAACCGGCTCTCCGAGTAGGGCTCTGGCTCGGCGACTTCAGGAGGCTGATGCTGCGCCATCACCAGCTCGCGGCTATTCCTCGAGATGAACTGCTTGACGAAGCCGGCGGGCGTGTCGCCTTCGAAATCTCCGGCGAGCTGTACCACCGCGTAGTCTTCCTGCCGGATCGGCAGATGAGGGTTCACAAATACCGCTTCGCCCTCGCGGTACCGAGGCTTCATCGAGTTGCCGTGGACGAAGACACCATAGGCACCCTGGACGCCAATCAGCATCGGCGGGCAGAGCACGTCCATGACGCGGTTGCCGTTCAAGATGAACTTGCCATCGTCGAGGCCACCGCCGGCGACAGCGCCATACATGCCGATGGTCGCGTTCGGAAAGGCAACAGGGATTGGAGGGGACGCGTTGGGTGCCGGTAGTGTCGGAAGGCTTGCTTCAGTCCTACCGATCGACAGAACGGCTGCTGAAACATCGTACTCTGGGTCGATTTCCTCGACAGCGACACCAAGCGCCTTCGCTAAGGATGGAAGGTGCTTGGTCGATAGGTTTCTACCCGACTCGATTTGCGAGATGAGCTGCTGCGACACGCCTGAAAGCTCGGCGAGCTTGGGTTGAGACAGTCGGCGCTCAGCACGGAGACGCTTCAGGTTATCGGAAATCGACATCGACGACATTCTACCAGTCGCCTTGTGACGATCTACACAAGTTTTCTAGTTGCCAGCCGCGCCAACATCTACTAGTTTCCTTGTTCATGAGCTCCTTCCGCCCCCTCGTTCAAGAAGCCGTTCGCCTCGCTGGGTCTCAGCAGAAGCTTGCTGACGCGGCGGGCTGTTCGCAGCAGCAGATCAGCTATCTGCTTCACCAAGCCGATCGCATTTCGGCTGAGATGGCTGTGTCGCTTGAGAAGGCGACCGATGGCCAGATCAGCCGCAATCACTTCCGGCCTGATGTCTTCGGGCCGCCTCCGTCGTCCGAGGCTGCCGCATGAGCACCGCCCCGCAGTCTTGGCGCTCGCGCCTCATGACCCTGCATGGTGCGCTTTTGCGAGGCCGGCGCGCCGAGCGCCTTACCCAACAGCAGCTGGCCGATCTTCTCGGCGTGGATCGCCGCACCGTGCAGCGCTGGGAAGACGGATCCTGTGATCCTTCGAGCCAAGAACTTTTCCGCTGGGCTGACGCTGTCGGTATCGACATCTTCTCGGCCCACCGCGTGGATTGCGACACATCTGCCGCTTCCACGCAGGTGAAGCCGGTCGCGCGCCGTCCTCTGCCGTTCGCCCGCCCCCTGCGTCGGAGCACCGCCTTGTCCACGACCGAACAGGCTCGCGCCTACCACATGCTGGTGGTGGAAGGGCGTCCGCACGCTGCCGTTGCCGCCGCGCTGACCGCCGACCGGCCGCACGGCGCGGCGCGCGTCACCGAGGAGGACGTGCGCGCGCTTTTTCGCGCTGAACGGTCTCTGCATTTTCGCGATGCGTTTCATAATTCGCCCAATCTGCCTGTTGTTGGCGAGAATGCGGCGAACCGACGTAGCGTTCACGGGAAAAGGCCGGGTGCCGTTTCCCCCAGCCGTTCGGGAGCCGGTCGATGATCCTTCCCTTCACCGACCTCGACGAGCGCGCGCTGAAGACGGCGACCGGCGATCTGATCGATGCGGCCGGCGGCGTTACCCGTGCCTCCGAACTTCTCGGCCGGCCAGATGGCGACCGCGTGAAGCCGTATTCGGTCAGCCGCCTGTCGGAATACGCGAACCTTTCGGACATGGAGCGGTCCATGCCGGTGCGCCTCGTATCCCGTCTCGAGATCCGTGTCGGGCTGCCGATCGTGTCGGGTTTCATGGCGGCTCGCCTTCAGCGCGACGGGAGCGTACCGGTCGGCACGCTGTGCCAGACCAGTTCCCGCAATCTGCGAAGGGCGCTGCGCGATCTCGAGGCGGAGGTCGACGAGGCGACGGCCGACGGCAACGTGACGAGCGCCGAGCGCGCGGCGATCCGCGAGGACATCACCCTCGTGGAACTGCAACTCGCGGCCCTCAAGGCCAAAGTCATGCTGCCATGAGGGCGGTTGCGTCTCCCTTCGGCCGGCGCCGCTCGATGGAATCGGCTCTCCGTCGCGTCCAACCAGCGGACGACGTTGTTGAGCTGACGGGCCCGCTCCCGGCACTGCCGAACGACACGCCCGGCGTCGTCTTCACCCACTATCTCGACCGCTCTGCCCAGCTTGCGATCGAGCACGCCACCCGACCGCGCGCCCGCGCGTCGCCTCGGTAGCTGCGCGCGGCGCCCTCCCGCCGCGTGACCGCCGGGCCGCCATCCTCCTCCCAGGCGGCCCGGCACCCCATCCCGGATGAAACCGGGCCCTTCGGCTCGCCCACCTCGCTCCGCACCCCGGCGCGTGAACGGCAGCCCCTTACCCGAAAACGGAGACTGCCATGCTGGCCAGTTTGAAACAGAAGCTCCTCGGCGGCGCCTCGCGCCTCTCCGGGCGCACCGATGCCCTCGAAGCCGTCTGCGCCGCCGCCGCGCTCGTGGCCGCCGCCGATGGCGACATCGCGGAGAAGGAGATCGCGGCGACGCTGAAGGCCATCAAGGCGAACGCGAGCCTCGCCGCCGCCTTCGACGCCCGCACGATCGAGACGGTCGCGCAGCGCATGCTGGATCGCGCCGAGGGCGGCCGGGTCGGGCGCATGGGTCTCTACAAGGAGATCGAGCAGATATCGGCCGATGCCGAGATCGCCGAGCTCGTTCTTCTCGCCGCCGTCGACGTCTCGGAAGCCGACGGCACGATCCAGGAGGCGGAGCGCAAGGTGCTTGAAGAGGTAGCCAAGCGGCTCGGCCTCAGCCTCGCGTCGGTCGGGCTCTGAGCCTGCGATGATCGGCTTTCTGAAAGTCAAGGCGCGGGCGGTGGTTCTCACCGCCGCCGGCGTCCTTCTCGCCCTCCAGATCATCCTCCCCACCACGCTCGACCTCCTGCTCGGCCTGATCCTGCTCGGCCTGGTCTGGGGCGCGACGCGGCTCACCTGAAAGGACAGGCCTCGTGACGCTGAACAATCACGCCCGCACGCCGCTGCATAAGCTGCCGACGGTCATCCTCGGCCAGATCGAGACGATGAGCGCCGCCGGCGAGGCACCGGAAGCGGTCGCTGCCGCGCTCCTGCGCGACCACGGGATCAAGCGTCGGCCGGCGACGGTGCAGTTCTCATCGCCGTTTCAGGAGGGCCGGCGTCGGCTCGCCGAAGCGCAGGCGGTTCGCGAGGCCACGGACGCCGCCGAGCAGTCGGCGCGCACCGCCGCCTGGAAGGCGCGGCACTGGCGGCACCCGGAGCATCCGGGCGTCACCCTCCCGCGCCTCACCATCCTCGC
This sequence comes from Aureimonas phyllosphaerae, assembly GCF_047943035.1. NCBI lineage: Bacteria > Pseudomonadati > Pseudomonadota > Alphaproteobacteria > Hyphomicrobiales > Aurantimonadaceae > Aureimonas > Aureimonas phyllosphaerae. Next base: position 2,124,854 of record NZ_CP181348.1, read on the forward strand.
CGGCGCGCCGGCCTGACGGGGAGCGGCGCATGACGATGATTCTCGTCCATCGCCTCGAGCTCGCCGAGCGGGTCGATCTCGCGCTCGACGGGGACATGCTCGACTGGCTGGCCGATCACGTCGGCATGGGCCGCAGCGACATCTGGCTGCGCCATGCGCGCGGCATGGTCGGCGATCTCAGCGGCGCCGAGCGTCTCGTCGATGACCTCTTTCCCGGCGCGTATTGGGCAGTCGGCAAGGCGAAGGATCGCACCGACGCGGCCGAGGCGCATGCGGTCCTCATCCCGGTCGGCGCAGCCTCGCCCATCGTTTCCAGCGCCCGCTGGCCGGCGAACGCCCTGATCGCGGCGACGGTCCGCGCCTACGCGGCTGGCGCACTCAGCGTGCCCTTCGCCGCCAACGACCGCGGGAGGGCTGCATGACCGCGCCCAGCTATGCCGACTTCCTCCGCTCGAAGACGAAGATCGCGCCGCGGCTCGGCTTCGACGTCTCGCATCGCGCCTTCCATCCACGGCTGAAGGACCATCAGCGCGCCATCTGCCAGTGGGCGGTGCGCGGCGGCCGGCGCGCGATCTTCTCGCGTTTCGGTCTCGGCAAGACCGGCATGCAGCTCGAAACCCTGCGCGAGACGCTGGAGCATCTCGACGAGACGGCCGTCGGCCTGATCGTGCTGCCCTACGGCGTGCGTCTGGAGTTCGTGAAGGAAGCCGCGCTGCTCGGCATCGAGGTCCGCTTCATCCGCTCGGCCGCCGAGATCGACCCGTCGGCCTGCCGGATCTACCTGACGAACTACGAGACCGTCCGCGACGGCCGGCTCGACCCGGCGCTGTTCCAAGTCGTCAGCCTCGACGAGGCGAGCGTCCTGCGCTCCTACGGCTCGAAGACCTATCAGACGTTCCTGCAGCTGTTCGACGCCGTGCCGCTGCGCTTCGTCGCGACCGCCACACCCTCGCCGAACCGGCTGAAAGAGCTGATCCACTACGCCGGGTTCCTCGGGGTGATGGACACCGGCCAGGCGCTGACCCGCTTCTTCCAGCGCAACAGCGAGCGCGCCAACGACCTGACGCTCTACCCGCACAAGGAGCGGGAGTTTTGGCTGTGGGTGAACACCTGGGCGGTGTTCCTGCAGAAGCCGTCCGACCTCGGCTTCTCGGACGAAGGCTATGACCTTCCGCCGCTCGACGTGCGCTTTCACGAGATCGCGACCGAGATCTTCGACGGCAGCTTCGAGCGGGACGGGCAGGGGCGCCTGCTGCGCGAAGAGGGCAACGACCTGCAGGCGGCCGCGCGCGAGAAGCGGACGAGCCTCGATCAGCGCATTGCGACGGCGGCCGCGATCGTTGCCGCCGACCCGGCCGACCACTTCATCGTCTGGCACGACCTCGAGGACGAGCGGCGCGCGATCGAGAAGGCGGTACCGGGCGTCCGATCCGTGTTCGGATCGCAGGACCTCGACGAGCGTGAGGGCATCGTCTCCGATTTCGCGGAAGGCCGGCTGCAGCACATCGCGGCCAAGCCGGTGATGCTCGGCTCGGGTGCGAACCTCCAGCACCATTGCCACCGCGCCGTGTTCACCGGGATCAGCCCGAAGTTCAACGACTGGTTCCAGGCGGTACACCGGATCCTGCGCTTCGGCCAATCGCATCCCGTCCGCATCGACATCGTCCACACCGACCAGGAGCGCGGGACGATGCGCATCCTCATGGAGAAATGGACCCAGCACGAGGAGATGATGGAGACCATGAGCGCGATCATTCGCGAGTTCGGCCTCGAGCAGCTGAACATGGCCAGCGAAATGCAGCGGGCCATCGGCATCGAGCGGCAGGAGGCGGCCGGCGACGGCTGGCGCGTGGCGAACAACGACTGCGTCGAGGAGACGAAGGCGATGCCCGACGCCTCGGTCGACCTGATCGTGACCTCGATCCCCTTCGCCAACCACTACGAATACACGCCGAGCTACAACGACTTCGGCCACACCGACGACAACGCGCACTTCTGGGCGCAGATGGACTTCCTGACGCCGGAGCTCTTCCGCGTCCTCGAGCCGGGCCGTATCGCCGCGATCCACGTGAAGGACCGGATCCTGTTCGGCAACGTGACCGGCTTCGGCCGGCCGTCGGTCTCGCCCTTCCACATGGAGGCGGGCTTCCACTTCATGCGGCACGGCTTCGTCTTTTGCGGGATGATCACCGTCGACACCGACGTCGTGTTCGAGAACAACGGCACCTACCGGCTGTCCTATTCGGAGATGCTGAAGGACGGCTCGAAGATGGGCGTCGGCTCGCCCGAATACGTCCTCCTGTTCTTCAAGCCGCAGTCCGACCGCTCGAAGGGCTACGCCGACGTGCGGATCGCCAAGGACCGGGAGGACTATCCGCTCGCCCGCTGGCAGCTCGACGCGCACGCGCACTGGCGCTCCAGCGGCGACCGCTTCCTGACGGTCGAAGACCTGTCGCGGCTGCCGACCGACGTCCTCGCCCGTGTCTTCCCGAAGGAGACGCAGAAGCGCGTCTACGACTATCGCGAGCACGTCCAGGTCGCCGAGGCGCTGGAGAAGCGCGACGCGCTGCCGACAACCTTCATGGCGGTGGCGCCCGGCTCGACCGATCCGGACATCTGGCACGACGTCACCCGCATGCGCACGCTGAACGGCGAGCAGGCGGCCAAGGGGCGCGAGAAGCACATCTGCCCGCTGCAGTTCGACATCGTCGATCGCCTGATCGAGCGGTACTCGATGAAGGGCGAGACGGTCTTCGATCCCTTCGGCGGCCTGTTCACGGTGCCGAACCGCGCCATCCAGCTCGGCCGGCGCGGCGTCGCGGTCGAACTGAACGACGGCTACTACCGCGACGGCCTGCGTCTCCTGCGTGATCAGGAGCGGCGGCTGGCCGTGCCGACGCTGTTCCAGCTGCTGGACGCGGCGATGCCGGCGGAGGCCGCCGAGTGATGGCGGCCCTCCTCACCCTCGTCGCAGCTGCCATCCTCTTCGGAGGCGGATCGAGCCTCGCCTACGACGGCGAGCGTCTCACCGAGCGTGGCGCCGGCGTCGCGATGATGCTGGCCGGCGCGCTCGCGTTCGCGCAGGCCTTCTGGCTGGCCGTGCAATGAGTGTCCGCGTCACCTCTCACGCGATCATCCGCTACCTGACGCGGGTTCGCCTGCTCGACGAGAGCGAAATTCGTCAGGCGGCCGGCGAGGGCGCCTCGGATCATGGCTTGGCGAAGGCCGGCTGCGCGATGCTCAACCAGACGCTCGCCGAGGTCGCTGCCGAAATCCTGCCGCGTCATCTCGAGGCGGCCGTGATCCTCGGCGCGAGCCGCATCCAGCGCGCGGGCTTCGCGCTCGCCTGCCGGGAGGGTTTCGTCACGACGGTCGTCGACGGCGCGAGCCTGTGCCGGCCCGGCTACCACACCGCGCAGGGCTGGCACCCGCGCGCTCAGCGCCGCCGCGAGCGCCGTCCCCGCTTCCTCCTTTCAGAACACATGGCCGAGGGCGAAACCCCATGACCTCGCGCGCCCAGCCTTCGCTCTTCGACGGATCGAAGCGTCTCGTCTACGACGAAGCGGTCGAGCTGACGATCGCCTCGCTCACGGCCTACGGGCCGGCGCATGACCACTGGTGCATCGCATGGTCGGGCGGAAAGGACAGCTCCGCCCTCCTGACCCTCGTCGTTCACCTGATCGACGCCGGCCGGATCTCTGCTCCGCGCTCGCTCACCGTCTTTTACGCCGACACCCGGCAGGAACTGCCGCCGCTCCAGGCGTCCGCTAAAGCGATCATGGCGCAGCTCGCCGCCCGCGGAATCCGCTGCGAAGTGGTGATGGCTCCGATGGACAAGCGCTTCCTCGTCTACATGCTCGGACGCGGGGTGCCGCCGCCGAACAACAACACGTTCCGCTGGTGCACGCGGCAGATCAAGGTCGACCCGATGGCCGCCGCCGTCGAAGCGCGCCTCGACGAGCTCGACGGCAAGATCCTGATGCTGACCGGCGTAAGGCAGGGCGAGAGCGCGGTGCGCGATCAGCGCATCGTCATGTCGTGCGGCAAGGACGGCGCCGAATGCGGGCAGGGGTGGTTTCAGGAGGTCCTGCCGAACGCGAAGGGCGTGCGCGGCCGGATCGCGACCCTCGCCCCCCTTCTGCATTGGCGCGTCTGCAACGTCTGGGACTGGTTGCGCATCTACGCGCCCATGACGGCCTACGGCGGCTGGGCGACTGCCGCGATCGCCGACGCCTACGGCGGCGACGAGGCGGCCGAGATCGCCGCGCGCACAGGCTGCATCGGCTGCCCGCTGGCCAGCCAGGAGTTGGCGCTGGAAACGATCCTGCGCTCGCCGGGCTGGGAGCATCTCGCGCCGCTGCGCGGGCTCAAGCCACTCTACCGCGAGCTGCGCGAGCCGCGCCACCGGCTGAAGAAGACCGGGTTCGGCGAAGCCGGTGAACTGGCGACGGGCAAGAACAAGCAGCGCATGGGGCCGCTCACCTTCGAGGCTCGGCGCATGGCGCTGGCGCGCATCGAAGCAATCCAGGCGATGTGCAACGACGCGGCGGATCGGCGCGGCCGGCCGGGCGTGGACATCCTCAGCATCGAGGAGGCCACGCGCATCCGCGTACTGATCTCCGCCGGCACTTGGCCGAACGGCTGGGACGGCGACGAGCCGACAGCCGACACCCCGCTCGATAGCGTTTTCAGGGACGGCTCGGTTCAGCCGCTGATGTTGTGACAGCCGGCCGACTACGCCTCTTCGGCCAGGCGCCTGCGAGCCGCAGCCGCGAGAAAGCCAGAGCGCGATTCTCCGAACGACTGCGCGCGTGCGTCGATGCGGTCCATCAGGCGCTCGTCCATGGAGATGTTGTAGCGCTTCGCACGGCCGGGCATCTCGACGTCCACCATCGCGACGACGACCGCGCCGGCGAAGTCTTCGTGGAACTCGTGATCGGCGCGAAGGTCCTCGACGCTGCGCAGCGTCGGCAGATCGATGCCAGCCGCTACCATGGTCTCGACGTGGCCGGCCAGCGCCGCCTCGGCGCGCTCCAGCGCCTCGTCGATCGTCGTGCCGCTGCTGGTCGCGCCGGGGAGGTCAGGGAAGCTGACGCCATAGGCGCCCGGCTTGCCGTGGATGATGGCGACGATCTTGCTCATGGTCCTGTCCTTCTCGTTCTTTTCTGGGGTGGCCGGGGGCCGGGACTACCAGTCCCAGCCCGCCGCCCTGTAGATCGACCGGAGCGTGCCCACCGGTATCTCTCGGGCCCCGGTGTCCACCGTCACCACCGCCCGCATGCCGGGCTTGGTGAAGTTCCGGTGGTCGCCCTTTCCCGGTCGGGCGGTCCATCCGTCGGCTTCCAGCCTCTTGATGATCTCCCTTGGGGTTTCAGGCGTTCGCTTGGGGCTCATGTCCGTCTCCGTTTGTTGTGTAATAAATACACACGATTTGCGCAAACGTCAAGTGGTATTGCGCAAAATGTGTGTATTGCGGAGCCGCGATGACGAAGCGCGTCGGCCCCCGCTACGCTATTCTGCCGGCTGATGCAGTGACCGATCCCGCGCTGTCGGGACCGGACTTGAAGGTGCTCGCGCTGCTGGGCCGGCACATCGACAAGAAGGGCTGGTGCACGCGGGCGCAGAAGCGCATGGCGGACGAGCTGTCGATCGCGCGCGGCACGCTGCAGCGCTCGCTCGGCCGGCTCGTAGACGCGGGCTATGTCGAAGTGGAGCAGGTGCAGCGTCGCGACGGCGGACAAGCTGCCAACCGCTATCGCGTGATCCTCGACGACCAGGCGCGAGCGGACCAGCTCGACCTCTTCTCCTTCGTGACCGATGCCGTTCGGGACGAGGGCGAGGGCACCCCCTGCCTCACAGATGAGGCACCCCTGCCTCACCTAGAGAGGGCACCCCCTGCCTCACCCAGGCGAGGCACCCATAAGGAACGACCCCTCTACAGAACGTCCCCTTCTGAAGAGGCTGCGCTGCCGAGCGCACGAGTGCCCGCGAACGATGAGCCGATGCTCGCCCCCCTGCCGGATGCCGTTCCGGCTCGGAAGGCGAACCCGGCCCGTCCGACCCTCGACGACTTCGCAGCCGGTGCCGTCCGGATGCGCAGGCCGAGCCTCGAAGCGCAGGGGGCGGATGCCGTTCCTCCCGACGCGCCCGGTGACGCCGCCGAGCGCGACCGCATCCGCTTCGCCGACCTGCGCGGCCGGTTGCAGGCCGCGACGGCCGGCCGGGTCGACGTGACCGCCTTCCTCGTGCTGGCCGAGCCCTTCGGCTGGATCGCGGCCGGGTGCGACCTCGAGGCTGACATCCTGCCGACCGTGGAGGGGCTTTGCGCCCGCCAGCGCGGCGGCGTCATCCGCTCTTGGTCCTATTTCGCCGCAGCCGTCGCCGAGGCGCGCGACCGCCGACAGGCCGCCATCAACCGTCCGCCCAAGCCGGCGGCCGGCACCATCGTCCCCTTCGAACCGAATGGAGCATCCCATGACAAACCTGCCCACGGTACGGCCGGCCGGCGCCCCGGTCGCTTCGCTGCCATTGCCGAGCTCCGACGCCGCCAACTCGCTGGTGACGACCCTGGAGGCGCGTAGGGTCAGGCTCGGGCCGGGCCTCTACCGCTGGCCGGCCGGCGGGGCGCTGACGGCAGTCGAGCGCCGCACGGTCCTCGGCGAGCTGGCGGACCTACGCGGTCTCCTGCGCACCACCGTGCCGGGCGACGGTGGTATGATCGTCGAGGAGGTCGCCGACCAGATCTGTGCCTCGTTCGCCAAGAAGGAGGGGGGCAACGACGATGCGGTCTACGACGGCTTCCTGATCGCGCTGCCCGGCCGATCCTGCGCAGCCGTGCGCGAGGCGGTGCGTCGACTGATCCGCTCGGAGGCCCCGAAGAAGTATTCCCGCAAGTGGCGGCCGGAGCCGGCGGAACTGGCCGAACTCACCCAGGCGATCGAGACCGAATGGACGGTGGCCGAGCAGCGGCTGCTCCGCCTGCTTGAACTGGAGGAGGAGGCTCGGGTCGAACCGGAGCCCCAGCCTTCGGCCGAGGAGATGGCTGCGGTGCGCGAGAGGGTCAAACGGTTGACGGCCGGCGTGGCAAAACGGCGGTTCGTGAGGAAGCCGGCGGACGATCCGCAGGCGAGGGCGCGCGAAACCATAGCCGAGGTAGAGGCCGGCTCGCAGGCGACATGAACCATTGCCCGACTCGCTCTGGGTGTGTTCAGTCGTGGCATGTCACAGCCCGCCCCCTATGAGCTCGCCTATCCCCTTCGCCTACGCTGGACGAAGCGGCAGGACGAGCGTGGGCAGACGACGTGGCGCGCGTTCGACGGTCCATGGACGATCGGCTATGTCGCGGACCTCTCCGGCACCTTCCCGGCCGGCACCCGGACGTTCACGTGGCAGATCCAGATGCTGTCCTCGCGCCAGTTCCGCGGCAGCATCCAAGGCCGGGAGTGGACGAGCCGGGAGGCCGCCGAGAACCTCGAAGAGACGTTCTTCCGTCTGCTGCCCGAAGCGCACAGCTTCGAAGGCAGCCTGGAGGACGCAATCGCCTATGCCGAGTGGCTCGGCGTCCCCATCCCCGTCGCGACCGACTGGATGCGCCGCCGCCATATCCTCGGCGAGAATCCGTTGCCCGTCGCGCCGCTCAGAGGCGCGCTGACCGTCTGGGGCGAAGAGGAGCGCCGGCGGGGTCGGACGGGATCGCTCTCACCCAGCCTCATGACGCAGACCTACGGTGCGGAATGGCGCGCCAAGCTCTGCTGAACGGAACCCTATTCTGCCTGCCTGGAGGCGATGCTCTCCTAGGAGATCGAACCGTGAACGGATTTGCGCAAAAGCGTTCGGTCGGGCATATCTGACGTGCAACATACAACGGCCGGCTCCAGTGCCGAGGAGCAAGGCCAGCATGCCCGACTTTTCCCACCCTTCGACCGGGGATCAGACCGCCGCTCCTGAGCAGGAGACGGCGATCTCGCGCTTGACCGGCGCTGGCGTTCGCATCGCCACGGGCAGCTTTGCCAAGTCGCCAGTCACGCACTACCGGCCGCGCCTGGCGCAACCTGTCCAGTTCACCAACCTTGGCGTCGACGTTCGCATGGCGGAGGTCGACAACCCCTACTATTCCCGCGCCCATAAGGATGAGGCGGAGGATCCGACAAACCCGCGGAAGATCGCGGCAGCTCGGAACTCGAACGAGAGCCCGCTTGTCCGCCTTGAAATGATCGGCTCGCTGGACCCGCGACAAGCTCGCGCCGGACACCTCTTCCGACAGGTCTACGAGCGGATGATGGCCGGTCAGGCTTCCCCCTCGTTTATTCAGGAGCGGGTCGACGGCGGATCGGCGCCGGATGCCTTTACCGAAGGGCGGGCCCGTGCCTCGCGGCAGCTGCGCATTATCTCAGAGGCCATGACGGAAGCGGACTATAACGTCGTACGCTTCGTGTGTGGAGAAGGACGCTCACTGCGTGAGCTCGATCGCGTGCTCGAAGTTCGGAAGGGGACGTCCAAGGGCCGATTGCTCGCGGCGCTCGATAGGCTGGCCGATGTCCTCGGCCTCGGAAAGCCGAAGCAGCGCGATGGCTGAACCGACCGCTCCCTTTCGCCGTCAAGCCGACACCCTCGACGACCTGGCGCGCCGGGTCGATCGCCTGAGCGTCTCGCGACATGATCCTGAGGCGTTCTTCGAAGAGCGGTCCGAGATCGTTGCGGCCCTCCGGAAAGAGGCGGGGAAACTGCGGACGAGCGATCGAAAAGAAGCGCGAACTGGCTAGAATCGCCTCGCGCAGATGCCGATTTGACATCGGGGGTCGCTAAGGGCATAGATTGTCCATGGTCGGAAGCTGCGTCGAGAACGCGCCTCCGGCCTTTTTCGTATCCGTTTGATGGTTTGCGGCGCGCCGACGCGTCGCCTTCGAGCTTGCCGCCGGGATGGTCCCGCGGCGAGACGCCCGGCCGGTGCATGTTGCAGCGGGAGAGGCGAACCCGGCACGGTTCTGCCTCTCCCAACATGCGACCGGGTATGAGGCGTCAACGCGCAACGCGAATTTCAGTTTCCCCCGCCCGGTTCCGCCGGGCTAGTTCCCCAACACTTTCCGGTTCCTCCTGGGTGGCGAACGCGAGGAGCCGGCGCGCACGCCGCGCCTACAGGCGGGTAGAAGCGCGACAATCGGCCCTGCAACGCCGGCGTGGTGGCAGGGGACGCGCCGGAAGCTCGGGAGAGCGGTCAGTCCTTGCCCTCGCGGTCCAAGGAGGCACGGGGACACGCGGGCGGAGGGACAGCCGGCATTGATGGAGCGCAGCATGAGACCCTCGTGGCGTCGACGCATCGAGACGCCCTTGGCGCGTGTGCGTCGCATCATCTCCGAACGCGCTGCGTCACTCGCAGCTGCGGCCCTTTTAGCGCGCATCGAGGTCGCTGACGGCGACATCCTGACCCTGACGATGGGTAATAGCCTGAGGCGAGTGGACGAGATCCGTATGCAGCTCGCGCTGCGCAAGCGTCTCGACGACCGCGGCTTCTACCGCGCGTCGGTCGTGCTGCTCGACGCGGACATGGTTCTGCGCGTCGAGCGGATCGGTTTAAGGCCGAGCGCGGAATGATGGTACGGGACCGCCGCGGCTCGTCCGCCGAGCGTGGCTATGGCTCGCGCTGGCAGAAGGCACGAGCACTCTTCCTGGTCGAGCACCCACTTTGCTGCCGATGCCACGAACGTGGCGTCGTCGAGCCTGCGACAGTGGTCGATCACATCGAGCCCCACAAGGGCGATCAGAAGCTGTTCTGGGATCGCGGGAATTGGCAGCCGCTGTGCAAGCCGCACCACGACCAGGACAAGCAGGCGGAGGAGCGTCGAGGCTATCGCGCCGGCAGCGACGTGGACGGACGCCCGCTCGATCCGAACCATCCATGGCGCCGCGGAGCCCCGACATGATCTCGAAGCGCATCGAAGGCGAGACGCGCTGCATCGGGCGAAGCCAAGGCTACCTCGGCCTGTCGATCCGTGACGTGACGATCGACTGTGCCGTCAACGGGCCCGAGACGCCCGCGATGATCACCGCTTGGGAGCCGACGCCGGCCGAGCTGGCGCGCCTCAACGCGGGCGCCTCGGTCCACCTGAGGATCCTGGGCACGGGCCATCCGCCCGTCATGCTCGAGGTCGGGCCGACGCCCAACGAGGCCGCCTGACCCCCGCAGGGGGAGGGGTGGGTCGGATCTCTAGGGCCTTGGGGGGCTAGACCCGTGGGGCAGCTTCCTTCGCACTAACCGAAAAAAACCGAAAGGGGGTTTCGCCATCCCCGTAGGGGATGACCCATGACGTTGACGACGATCGACGGCGGCGACGGCGTTCCGCCCGAGCCGGACTGGCAGCAACTTTACGTCGACGTGCTCGACATCGCCTTGGCGAACGAGCAGTGGGGCAAGGTGCTGCGCGAGATGCAGGACATGGGCACGCTCTCGATGGCGAACGGTCACATGATTGAGCGCCTCGTCCTCTACCGCGTCCAGTTCGAGCGTGCGTCGCGACAGGTCGCCGAAGATGGTCCGATCGTAAAAGCGAAGCGGACCGGCGTTCCCCAGATCCACCCCTGCTGGACCGTCATGCGGCAGGCCGGTGAAGAAATCCGCATCCTCGAGGTCGAGCTTGGCATTCCGCCGACGCGCCGCGGCAAGACGACGAAGGTCGTGAAGCACAAGAAGGTCGAACGGGCGCGCGATGCCTTCCTCAAGCCGGTGGCCAAATGACCCGACCTCGGCATGGGCGCAGGACGTCGTCGACGGTGACATCGTTGCCGGCGAGCTCGTCCGCCTAGCAGCCGAGCGGCATCTTCGCGACATCCGCGACGGCGCCGCACGCGGCCTCTACTGGCGGCCTGAGAAGGCGGCGCGGGCGCTGGCGTTCTTTCCGGCCGTGCTCTCCATCACCGAGGGCGCCAAGGCGGGAAAGCCCTTCCATCCGCTGCCCTGGCACACCTTTGCGATCGGCTCGCTGTTCGGCTGGCGCACCGCGTCGGATCGCATGCGCTGGCGATCGGCCTGGATGGAGACCGGCAAGGGGCAGGCGAAGTCGCCGCTTATGGCCGGCGTCGGGCTCTACATGATGGGCTGGTACGGCGTGCCGCGCGCGAAGGTCTTCGCGATCGGGCAGGACCGGAACACCGCGAACGTCCTCTTCAAGGATGCCGCCGCCATGTGCCGCGCCCCGATCCCGGTCGAGGACGGCGAAGAGGTCGATGACGGCGACACGTTGGAAGCCAACGGCGACGTCATCATTCGCGGCGAGGGCGACAACGCCTGGAAGATCGAGCACCCGGAAACGGGCTCGCTGTTTCAGGCGCTCGCGAACGGCGACGCGCCGTCGGGCCCGAAGCCGACGCTGGTTTGCGCCGACGAAATCCACGAGTTCAAGTCGAACGTGAGCCTGGAGATCTGGCGCGCCGCCATCGCGAAGATGCCGGGCGACGCGCTGATGATGCTCGGCACAAACACGCCGGCGTCCACCCAGTTCGTCGGCACCGACTACAGCGAGCTTTACCAGAAGGTGGCGCGCGGCGAGATCCGCGACGACGAAGCCTTCTCGTTCATCGCCCGCGTGGACAAAGCCGACCGCGAAACCGTCTTCGACAACGAGGCGTGCTGGCAGAAGGCTCTGCCGGCGCTTGGGATCACCTTCCCGATCGAGAACATCCGCGGCCAGGTCAACACGGCCCGGCAGATGCTTTCGACGGCCCTCTTCGTGAAGCGCCTGTACTTCGGCATCCCGATCGGCGCGTCCGAGTTCTGGATCGCCGAGGAGGCATGGAACGCGGTCCAAGGCGAGGTCGACCCGGAGACGCTGAAGGGCTGCAAGTGCTGGCTCTCGCTCGACCTGTCGCAGAAAAACGATCTGACCGCGCTCACGGCCGTCTGGCTGGGACCGGACGGCCGGCTCTACGTGAAGACCTGGTACTGGACGACGAAGGATGGCTTGGCCGACCGGGTGCGTAAGGATCAGGCGCCCTACGACCTTTGGGTCGAGCAGAAGTATCTGACGGCCGTCGACGGAGCGGTGATCGACAAGACGTTCGTCGCAGCCGAGGTGGCGCGCCTCTGCGCCGAGCACGACGTCGAGTTCATGGCATTCGATTCCGCCGGCATGGGGGACTTCGAGGCGGCCTGCGAACACATCGGCTTCGCGACCTGGCGCTTCAAGGGGCCGGACGAGCCTGAGGGAACGGGGCTCAAGCTCGTGGCGCACGGGCAGGGTGTCAGGGTGATTTTCGAGGATAAGGCGCTGTCGATGCCGCGATCGATCGAGCGCCTCGAGGACCGCATCCTGAAGAAGGGCGTCGTGATCGACCGCTCGCCGGTGACCTACTCGTGCGCCGCGAATGCGTTCGTCACGTCGGACGGCATGAAGAACCGGGCCTTCGACAAGAAACGCTCGCGCGGGCGCATCGACGGAATGGTGACCATCGCCATGGCGGTCGGCGCGGCCCGAAACGAACTGAAACCCGGCGGCCGCTCCTTCTGGGAGACCGCCGATCTCGACGAACTGCTCGGCTGAAGGGCTCCAACCGCATGGGGAAGACGATGTTCGCCCTGCGCTGGGCCTTCACGACGGGTCTTCGCGACGCGATCGGCCTCACCGGGGCCGGTTCGATCGTCTACGGCGTCCATCTGATGCACGCACCGTCGGCATTCCTGGTCGGCGGCGCGATGATGGTGTCCGTCGCGGTCGCCGCAGCTCGGAAATCCGCCTGATGGGGGGCATTTTCGGGCTCTTCGCGGGGTCGCGGGAGCAGAAATCAGCCTCCGGCACCTCCTACGGCGCCGTCGACGAGCTTTGGGGCGCCTTTCTCGGCTCGCGGCCGACTTCGAGCGGCGTTTCCATCACCTGGAAGCGCGCCTTGGAAGTGACGACGGCGCTTCGATGCGCTGCGATCGTCGCGGAAGGCATCTGCTCGGTCCCGTTCAAGCTCTATCGGCGCGAGAAGGACGGGAAGGGCCGCTGGTCACGCGTTGAGGCACGTGACCATGCCCTCTACGACCTCATCACGGCAGCGCCGAACGATTTTCAGACGAGTTTCGAGCTGCGCGAGACGCTCTCGATGCACACGCTCTTCTGCGGCAACGCCTACGCCTTCGTGAACCGCGTCCGCGGGGAGGTCCGCGAGATCATCCCTCTCGAGGACGCCTCCGTCGAGCGCTTGCCGGACTGGTCGCTCGAATATCGCGCTACCAGTCCTGGCGGCCAGCTCGAGGTCTTCGGCTCGGATCAGATCTGGCACCTGCGCGGCCGCTCGTGGAACGGCTACAAGGGTCTGGAGACCATCCAGCTCGCCCGCGAGGCCCTTGGTCTCGCTGTCGCGATCGAAGAAGGCCAAGGAGCGATCCACAAGAACGGCGCGCGTCCGGGCGGCCTTCTGTCGATCGAGGGCACGCTTGATGAGCCGGGCTTCAAGCTTTGGCGAGCGCTCATCGACAAGCAATACGTCGGCCGGGTCAACGACGGCAAGGCGATGATCCTCGATCGCAACGCCAAGTTCACGCCGCTCCAGTTCTCCGCTGCCGACGCGCAGACGATCGAGACGCGCCGGTTCCAGATCGAGCGGATCTGCGAAGCGTTCGGCGTCCTTCCAATCCTGGTCGGCGCCGGGGACAAAAGCGCGACCTATGCGTCGTCCGAGCAGATGTTCCTGGCCCATCTCGTCCACACGGTGCGGCCCTGGCATCGCCGGATCGAGCAAAGCGCTGATCGCTGGCTCCTTACGAAGAAGGAGCGCGAGGCCGGCTACTACTTCGGCTTCGTCGATACGGAGCTGCTGCGCGGCGATCACAAGGCGCGCGCTGAATACTACCGGGCCCGGTGGAGCATGGGCTCCATGACCGGCAATGAAATCCGTGGCTACGAGGACGAAGCGCCCCTCGACGGGCTGGATCGCCCTTGGGCACCGATGAACTCGGCCCCGATCGGCGCCGATGGCCAGCCTATCCTGCCGCCGAAGGCCGCGCTGGCCGCCGATCCGGCCCCAGAAAAGGACGATCCGGATGCAGATTGACCACCATCAGGTCGGCTTCGAGGTCAAGTTCGCCCAGGATTCCGCCGACGGCACGTTCAGCGGTTACGGCTCGATCTTCGGCAACGAAGACCTTGGCGGCGATATGATCGTGAAAGGGGCCTTCACGCAGACGCTGCGCGACTGGAAGGCCAAGAAGAAGCTGCCGAAGATGCTTCTGCAGCATGGCGGCTTTTTTTCGTCCTCGGACATGGTGCCGATCGGCCGGTGGACCTCGATGGAGGAGGATTCCAAGGGCCTCGCCGTCGAAGGCAAGCTGATCGCGCTCGACACCGATATCGGGAAGCGCGTCTACGCCGCCATGAAGGAAGGCGAGCTCGACGGCCTGTCTATCGGCTACCGCGCGAAGGAATATTCCTGGGGCACGAAGCCCGAGGAGCCGAACCGGACGATCAAGAAGCTCGACCTCCACGAGGTCAGCGTCGTCCTCTTCGGCATGAACGACAAGGCGCTCGTCGAGGACGTGAAGTCCGAGATCGACGGGCTCAAGACCCTCTCCGATTGCGAGAAGTTCCTGCGAGAGGCAGGCCACTTTTCGAAGAAGGCGGCCACCGACTTCCTGTCGGTCGCCGCACGCATCGCACGGCGCGAGGCTGGGGCGAGCAAGAGCCTGGACCGGCTCCTCGAGACGATGCGCTCGATCAACCGTCCGAACTGACCTCGATCCCACAAAACAGGAGGCCACGATGGCCGATATCGAAACCGTGCTGGCGGACGTTCAGCGCGAGGTGAAAGCGTTTGGCGACAACACAGCCGAACTCCGAAAGTCTCTGGAGAAAGACCTCTCCGACGTCCGCAAGATGGCCGAGGACGCTGGCAAGAAGGCGGCGACCGATCCGGAGGTTCGCAAAGATCTGGACGCACTTTCGCGCGGCGTCGAGGAAAAGCACATCGCGCTGGAAGCGCAGGTCAAGAAGATCCTCGACGAGGCGAAGGCCGGTGTCGACCGCCTTGATGGCTTGGAGAAGCGTCTGAACCGGCCGGGCGCTGGCGGCGCGGCCGGCCAGAAGACCCTGGTGGACCAGGCGATGGAGTTCAAGCGGGTGGCGCTTGCCCGCCGCGGCGAGCTGAAGTCCACCACGATCCTGACGCCCGACAGCGTCAATGTCGACGAGTACAAAGCCTACGAGGCGACCTTCGGGCGCATGATGCGCAAGGAAATGTTCGAGCTGACCGGCGACGAGCAGAAGGCTATGTCGGTCGGCTCCGATCCGGACGGGGGCTACCTCGTCCCGACGGCCGTCTCCAGCCGCATCATCACGCGCGTCTACGAGACCTCGCCGCTCGACGAACTGGCCACGCACGAGACCATTTCGACGGACGCGATCGAGATCCCGATCGACACCGACGAGGCGGGTGCCGGCTGGGTTGGCGAGACCGAGGCGCGCCCGGAAACCTCGACCCCGCAGGTCGGCGTTCAGCGCATTCCGGTGCACGAGCTCTATGCGAAGCCCAAGGTGACGCAGCAGCTGCTCGAAGACGCCGGCGTCGACATCGAGGCGTGGCTCGGCCGCAAGGTCGCCGAGAAGTTCGCCCGCATGCGAGCGGCCGCCTTTGTGACCGGCAACGGCATCAAGAAGCCGCGCGGCATCCTGACCTATGCGGCCGGCAACAACGGCGTGCGCGGAACGATCGCCCAGATCCCGTCGGGTGCACCGACGACGCTGACGCCGGACGGCCTCATCGCGCTGATGTTCGCGCTTAAGGACCGCTACCTTGCCAACGCGAACTGGCTGATGAAGCGCGGCACCGTCGCTCAGGCGATGCTCTTCAAGGACGGCCAGGGCCAGTACATGTGGCGTCCGGGTCTGCAGGAGGGTCAGCCCTCCATGCTGCTCGGCCACTCGATCCGCCGCGCCGACGACATGCCGGGCGTTGCCGCCGGTGCCCTGCCGATCGCATTCGGCGACTTCCGCGCCGGCTACCTCGTGGTCGACCGGCTCGGCATCCGCGTGCTGCGCGATCCGTACTCCTCGAAGCCCTTCGTCGAGTTCTACACGCGCACCCGTGTCGGCGGCGACGTCGTCGACTTCGAGGCCTTCGCTACGCAGGTCATCGCGACCAACTGATCGGTTCGCTTACCGACCGGCCGCTTCAGAGCGGCCGGTCGATCGCGGCGAGCCGCACGGCGCGCCAGTCCTTTCCGCAGCACTGGAGACTCCCATGCGCGACATCGCTTCCCGCTTGGATTTCAAGCCCGGCCTGACCCCGGCCGCGCCCATCACCGACAACACGCCGCTCGTGTCCCGAATCCTCGACCGCATCGGCTACGAATCGGCCGCGTTCGTCGTGATGACGGGCCAGCTCGTCGATGCCGACGCCACCTTCGCGGTCACCGTCGAGCATGGCGATGCGGCGAACCTGTCGGATGCGACGGCTGTTCCTGCCGACCAGCTCAACGGCACCTTGACCGGCGCGTCGTTCAATTTCGCGGCCGACGATACGATCCGCAAGATCGGCTACGTCGGCGGCAAGCGCTACGTGCGCGTCACCATCACGCCGGCTGCCAACAGCGGCAACGCGTTCATCGCGGGCCTCTGGGTCCTCGGTACGGCGAACCTCAAGCCAGTCGCCTGACCCGCCAGTGCAGGCGTCGTACGCGGCGCCTGCGCTTCATCCTCCGAACTGGCGCGGTCGATCCGTCCGCCCTGAAAGGAAATGCCATGGCCAAGACCGGCATCGTGCTAGAATCCTTCCGCTACGCCGCTGACGGCGTGAACGTCGAGACCCTCGCAGTGGGACGCGTCCTCAGCTTCCCCGATCTGATCTTCGGTGGGCTGAAGGATGACGGCTTCGTGGAAGCCTCCGACCTGACGCCTGAGAACTCAGTGTCCGAGGCTGAAAGCCGCGACGCGGCCGGCGCCGACGGACCTGGCGGCATCGTCGCAGAGATCCGCGACCGCCTGAAGGTCGCCTCGGATCAGGAACTGAAGGACATCATTGCCCGGCGCGGCTTCCCGGTGTCCGGCAACCTCGTGCATGCCGAGCTCGTCGCAGCGGCCGTCGAACAGCTCCGCCTCGAGACCGAGGGGAAGACGCCCGTGCGAGGGGTCGACCCGAACGCCGGCGTCACCGAGCAGCCGCTTGCCGCGCCCGGCGCTCCCACGCCGCCTTCGGCAGTCCCGACCGTCGAGCAGGCGCTCTCGACAACGGGTCAGAACACGGTGCAGTCCGGTCAGGACGGAAGCAGCGCTTCCGAAACCGCCGAGCCCTCCGCTGCCAACGGCGCGAATGAAGGGGCGACCGACGGCCCTTTGCTCGAAGGTGAGATTGCCGCTCCGGCTACCGCCGAGAACGGCGAGACCGCGCCGGAAGCCGAGACCGACGAACCGGCCGTCGAGCCGCGCACGTCCGGCCGTCGCCGCGGGACGCGCGCCTGATCATGCTGCGCCTTCTGATCCCGGCAACCGACCGCAACCTCCTCTCGATCGAGGAACTGAGGTCGGCTGCCGGTGTCACGGGCGCTGAACAAGACGCCGAACTCCGCCGTCTTGGTCTCCAGGTTTCCGACATGATTGCGGCGGCATGCCACATTCCTCGCGCTGGTGTGTCGCCGCCGACCTTGTTGCGTGAGACGCTGGCGCAGACGTTCGACGCTTGCTCGCAGCGCCCGCTGGTCCTGTCCCGCCGTTTCGTTGAGCTCGTTTCGGTTCAGTCCGAGGCTGACACGATCGATCCCGATACGGTCGAACTGGATTTCGCCAGCGGCATGATCCTGCGGCTTGGTGACGGGGTCAGCCCCGCTCGGCCGCTTCGGATCGTCTACAATGCCGGCTTCCCCGAGACGCCGACCGACGTCGCCTACGCCGCGATCCTGGCGGTACGCGAGTTCTGGTCGGCCTCCTCCCGCGACCCGCTTCTTCGCGCCGAGGCGTCGGACGATGTCGGGCGATTGGAATATCAGGTTGGGGCCAGCAACCGGGGCGGCGCATCGCCACTGCCGACGGCAGCGCTGGCGCTTCTCTCCCCATATACGTCGGTGGCGGGGGTATGAGCTTCGCGAAGTCCTATCGCAGGATGTTCGATCGCTTCGGTCGGCGGGTTTCAATCGAGCGCACCGTGGCCAACGCCGATCCGCTCATCGCGCTGAACGTGCGCGCTCGTTTGACCGAGGCTCGTCCGATCGAAGTTGCCGGCGGTGTGACGTCCACCGAGCGTCGGGTGCTGATCCTCGCAGAAGACGTCCCGCCGACGCTGTGCCCGCTACGCAAGGGCGATTACGTGGTGGTGGACGGTCTGCGCTTGCGGTTTACCGACCGCCCCGACGATCAGACCCGTCGCGACGGCGAAACCCTGATCGCCTTCGAAGGCTGGGCCGCCGGCGGATGAAGATCGACCCTTTCAACAAGCAGGTCGCGGTATTCCTAGCCGACCTAAAATCCCCGAAGGCGCGCTCTCAGCGCCTCGCGCAGGTCGCGAAGGAGGGGATCGCCGACATTCGGGCGCGGAACCGGGCCGCCATCGGCTCCGATCCGACGCCACAGGTCTTCGTCGACGGCCACGAGGGCGCCCCGCTGGAAAGCGTGCGGCCTGAAGGCGTGATCGTTGCAAACTTCAATCCGTTGCTGGCCGCGCTGGAATGGATCGGGGAGCAGCTGCTTCTGGTATCGCCGCGTCTGACCGGCAAATATCAGCGGAGCCACGTTCTCGAGATCGACGGGGCGCCGTGGGACGGCATCGGACCGATGCCCACCGGCGAGCGCTTCGTTTTTATCAACACGACGCCCTACGCCCGCAAGATCGAACCAAAGGAGCGCATCGTCCACCGGCGCGCGCTCTACGGCGATCGGCGGCGTTTCCACAAGGACGTCTATCACGACTTCGGCCAGTCCGATCAGGCGCCCGACGGCGTCTATGCGGCCATTGCGGTCACGGCCGACATGCGGTTCTCGAACATCGCGAATATCCGCTACTCGATCAACAACTTCCGCGAGGAAACGGGTCTGTCGCACCCGGCCATCATCGTGAGGCCCTACTGATGGCTGACCTGTCGGTCGTCCAGGCTGTCGAACGTCGGATTCGCGCGAGTTTCACGCGCTGCCCGATCCTCGTCGAGAACTCCAACGAGGAGACGCCCGAAGATGCTGGGCCGTGGCTGCTGATCGATTTCCCTTGGTCGCAGTCCGAATGGGTAACGGCGGACGAATTCGAAGAGCGAGGCGGTTTTCGCGTCATGCTTTCTGTGGTGGCCGGCGTCGGCACACACGAGGGCCGCGCGTGGTTGGAAGAGATCGCTACGCTGTTCCGCGGTCAGTCCTTCGAAGGAGTTCAGTGCATGGCGCCCCAGTCGCCCGTCACGAGCGATCGAAACGACGCGGCCGGCTACTTCCGCCTCGAGATCACCGTTCCCTACCAGACCATCATCATCGGATAGGAGGCCCTTATGGTCCATGTCGCCAACATCTCGCACATCGTCCAACGTCTGACGGACAAGGCCGGAGAGGTCCACGAAATTGAGCCGGGCGAACACGCCAACGTCGACGTCGACCGCGACAATCCTCACGTCGAGGCGAAGGTGACCGCCCGGCTGATCGAGCTGGGCGGCAACGAGCGCCAGGCGGCGAAGGCCGCGCGCGAGAAGTCCCCCGTCACGGCCGGCGCCGAGAAGCCCGCCGAATAGCGGCACGCCGCTCCCGCATCTCGCATCCCGCGAGACCCATGGCCGCCCTCTGAGGCGGCTTTTTCTTTGCCATCGTCAGAAGGAACAAGGTCATGGCGAACAACCCCTTGCCGGTCGCGCGCACGCGCATCTCGATCGGCGGCCCGACGGCCGACTACACGCAGACGGCGCTCGCGGCGGACACCTACAAGAAGATCGGCGGCGTGCGCTCGGTGCCGGGCACCGGCGACACCTACCAGTCGATCACCGTCGAAGAGGTCGAGGACGCTCGCGCCCGGTTCGCCAAGGGTACGGCCAGCGCCCAGGCGATGGACATCGTCTGCTCGCGCCGTGCGACCGACGTCGGCCAGATCGCCTGCCAGGCGGCCGCCGACAGCCTCGCGTCCTTCAATTTCAAGATCGAGGAGCCGAACGCCGACGGCACATTCTCGGTCACGTACATCTCGGCCCTCGTGATGGGCAAGCCGCGTGGCCGCGGCGGTCCGAACGACACGCAGACGGTGACCTTCACCCTGCAGCCGAACGAGGCCCCGATCGAGGTCGTCTGAACGACCTCCTGAACTCTCTCGCGAGAGACGGGCGGGCGGCGTTGTCGGGGCGCCGTCCGTCCACCCCCGATCCCCGGCACCATCCATGAACCCGACAGGATCCTCCGATGTCTAAGCAGACCCTCTCCGCCGGTGTCGCCATCACGCTCGGCGATGAAGAATACGAGCTCAAGGCTTCGCTGAAGGCAGCGACGGCCGTTTCCAACCGCTTCGGCGGATTTGCCAACGCTCTTGCGGCCGTCGCCGGCTCCGATCTCGCCGCCATCCAGTTCGTGGTGCGTCAGGGCGTGCCGCTCCGCGATATTTCCAGCAAGGACCTCGACGAGGCGGTCTGGCTGGCCGGCACGCGCCATCTGATGGGCGACGTCATGAGCTACGTGACCCGCCTCGCCAACGGCGGCCGCGATCCGGACCTCGAAGGCGAGGAAGCCGAGAAGGCCGAAGAGGGCGCCGAGGGAAACGGCTAATCACGCCTGAAGAGGCGCTGGAATCGACCTACCGGGCGGCGATCTTCGCGCTGCCCGGCTGGTCCGACGACGCGATCGTGGATTGCGACCTTCTCAGGCTTCATGCCGCGATCAAGTCGGCGAACGACAGAATCGCGTCCGACTGGCGCCAGCGGGCCCGGATCGCTGGGCATGACGTCCCGGAGCCGGAAGACGAGACGGAACCGCAGACGGACGAGGAGTTCAACGCGCAGTTCCGGCAGACGCTGGCACGCTTTAGGCGCGCTGCCCCTGCGCCGTAAGGGACGAAGCTGTCGAGGATCTGCTTGTCATCTAGCTCTCAGCACCCTTTGAGGCGGCCATCGACACCGTAGGCTGTTGGGTCACGAAACCCGCTTGCCTCCTTGAGGCGAACTTTCGCCAAGCGCTGTTCGCACTCTTCGATGTACTCGCGAGCTGCTCTTTCCGCGGCAGCTTTGGCATCTGCTGGCGCTCGGGCGGCGCGATCGAAACGGTCCATCAACACGAAGTACGCCGCCGCTCCAATTAGCACGACGCACGTCACCCCTATCAGGAAGCTTCGAGGGCTGGGCCTTTCCTGGCCTTCGCTTCGTTGCGCATGATTGGGATCGTACATCATCACCTCCAGCGTGTGGCGTTCTATCCGCCACGGCCATCGCTTGGTGTCCATAGTTCAGAATGCAGCGAGGCGCTCGAAAGAGCGCCTTTTTCTTTTGAGGCCTCATGAGCAACCAGACCATCACGACTGCAACCTTCCGAGCCGAAGAGCAGGGGGTCGAGCAGACCGCTGCCGCGCTGGGAAAGCTGCAGGGTGCGGCTGGGGGCGCCGCGAAGGCGACGGACGATTTCACGCGTTCAACCGATACGTCCGCGAAGAAGATCGGCACCATTGAGCGTGAGGTCGATCGCCTCCAGCGTCAGCTCGCCGGCGCACCGGCCGCCTGGACGGCCTATGAGCGCGGAATGCGTGCAGCTTCGAGTGGTCTGGAAGCCGGCAAGCTCACGGTCGCGGAGTATCAGCGCTCCATCCAGCAGTTACAGCAGCAGCTTCAGCGTGTCGTTGCGCCGCAGTTGCGCATGGATGTCGATACCTCCGGTCTGGCCGAGATGCTGGGCGCCACGCAGAAGGTGTCTGCGGCAACGCGTCAGGCGACGAACGATCTTCTTCGTACCGCTCAAGCCAAGCAACTTGCGGATGCGGAGCTTGCTCGTGGACAGGAGGCGCTCGCCCGTGAGACGGCACGCTACTCCGCCGAGATCGAAAACCTCCGCGCCGCTTACGATCCCGCCTACGCCTCGGCCCAGAAGCTGAACAGCGAGCTGGAAGGCTTGGCTCGGCTGGAGCGGGAGGGCATCCAGATCACAGGCGGTTATGCCGCCGCGATGGATCGGCTTGTCGAAAAGTACGATGAGACTGGCCGGGCCGCGCGACAGGCGCTTCAAGCGCAGGCCGACTTCGTCCGCCAGGCCCGCGAAGCGCAGATGCAGGCGAACGCGGCGATGGACGCCCGCCGCTCGGCCGAGGAGGGGCAGTCTCGATACACGGCACCGGCGTCGTTCGGGGTTGCGGGGAAAGGGAGCAGCTGGCTTGCGAACCAGCCGGACGGGCTTTCTCGATCGGCCAAGGAAAGCGCGTCAGTCTTCGAGGAGGAAGCGCGCGCCGTCGCCCAGTTGCGTGCCGAGATCAACCCGCTCGGCGCTGCCTTCGAGAAGATGACGGCGCAAATCGCGACCTACGAGGACATGGCTCGTCGGCAGGTAATCACGTCCGACGAACTCGCGCTGGCGACAGGTCAAGCTCGGAAGGCTTTTGACGATACCGCGAAGGGACTGCCCGACCTCAACGGCAAGGTGAAGCTCACCGCCGAGCAGATGCGCAACCTCGGTTACCAGACCAACGACGTCGTGACGATGTATCTAAGCGGCTCCAGTCCGTTCCAGATCATGGCGACGCAAGCCGGTCAGGTCATTCAGGCCCTGCAGGATGGTCCGGGACTGCGCGGATCGTTGACCGCGATCGGCGACATGGCGAAGGGTGCCCTCAGCTTTATCGGGCCGGGCGGTTGGGTCGTGGCCGGTCTGACGGCCGCTGCGGCTGCAGCGACCTTATTCGGAACGCGCGCCGAAGATCGCATGGAGCGCGCAAACAAGGCTGCCGAGGGCTTCGGGAGGACGCTCGCGGACATCCGAAACAGCAATGCCGGTCTAGCGGACACCATCGAGCAGATCGCTGCGTCCGCTTCTAAGCTGACGCCCGGTGACGCCGCGAACAAAATGGCCGCCGACATCAAGGCACAGCAGCGTGCCATCGAAGAAGCGCGTCAGGGTGCTGCTCAAGCCGCCCTGAGCACTGGCGGCGGCATGCGCGAACTCTTCGGCCTTGGGGGAAACCTCATGGGTCGTGACGACCTAACACAGGTCGGTTTGGCAAGTTTGACAGACGGTTTTCTCCGTGGATCGAAGACCGCGAAAACGCTTCGTTCCGAACTGCTCGCCCTGCAGGCTGCGGGGAGGGTGCCGAACTACCTCAAGGAAGCGGTCGACGGCGTACTCGCCTTTGCGAACGCGGCGGCCGAGGCCGGCGGCAACATCGAAGGGTTCGAGAAGGCCCTCCGCCGCATGAAGGTCGAGGCGTCCCAGTTGCGGATGGACAAGGCCTTCGACGGTCTGGGAGCGATGCTGCCAGACGTCAGCGAAGTGCAGAAGGTCGAGCGCGCCTATCTTGCAGCGCTGGCGAGCATTAACCAGTCCATCGGTTCTGATAAGGCCCTCGATCGCGACGGCTTGCGCGAGACCGCGCGGCGTCAGCGTGACCAGGCGCTGGCCGAACTGTCCCGGCCCGCGAAGGAATCGCTCAAGGCGGTCCAAGACAGCCTGAGCAATCTCGATCTTTCGCCGCTCCAGCGGCAGATCGCCGAGACGACGCAGGAGTACGATCGTCGGATCGAAGCCTACAAGCGTTCGACGAACGACGCTGCCGGACTGGCGGACCTCCTGAAGGAGAAGGAGGCGGCGCTCGGCATCGTCCGCACTGAAGCCAGTCGCGCGGAAGATGCCCGCCAGGCCGCCTACAAGCTCCAGCTCGCTTCGATCAACGACGTGACGGCTGCGCAGCGCGCGGCGACCGCTGGCCAGCAGGCTTACAACGAGGCCGTCGCAGCAGGGCAGACCGAAGCCTATGCTCGCGACCGGCAAGCCGAAGCCGCCACTCTGTCCATGGCCGAGGCGCGCCAACTGCTTTCCGAGGCCGGTCGCCAGCAGACCGAAGCAACGCAGCGGCAGATCGAACAGGCGCAGCTCGAGTACGACCTCGTTGGCAGGTCCGCAGGCGAAGTCGCGCGTCTGCGCACTGAGTTCGACCTCCTCGCCCAGGCGAAAGATGCTGCTCGCGCAGCTGGCTTCGATGAGGCGCAGGTCCAGCTGACGGACGAGATGCGGCGCCAGGCAGCCGAGGTCGGCCGCCTGACGGAGGCGACGCAGCGTTTGAACTTCGACGCGATCTCCTCTTCGATCGTCAGCAGGCCACGCGCTCGCCCGAAGATCAGCAGATCGCCGAGCAGCTCCGCGCGATCGGCGTGGATTTCGAGAGTGCGCAGGGACGGGCTGACGCGGCGCAGCTGCGCCTGAACAAGCGTCTTCATGAGACGAACGACGCGCTTTACGAGATGCGCGACGCTGGCAAGGCTGCCATCCTCGACCTCATCGATTCCATCGGCTCTGGCGAAGACGCGCTCGGCGCCTTCGCGAACGCTTTTGCCGGTCTCGGCCGGCAGATGGCTGCCTCCGGCCTCGACAAGATCATGGACGCGCTTCTCGGCGGTTCGACCGCCGGCGGGCGGACGGCTGCAAACGACAACCGGTCCGGAGGTGGGATCGTCGGAGCCATTGTCGCGGCAGTGACCGGCAACGTCCCAATTCCGACGTCACGCCCTTCCAACTCGAACATCCCGGTTCCGACCCCGAGCCCCGGCTACCAATCGCCGTCCTACCCCTACGCCGACAAGTATTCGGTGCCGGCACTCACCAAGGCGACGGCGAGCTTGGATGCGGCGGCCAAGGCGATCCGGACGATCGAGAGCGGATCGGCCGCGGGAAACTACAGTGCGCTGGGACCCATCACGCGCACCGGCGACCGTGCCTACGGCGCCTATCAGGTGATGGGCGCAAACATCCCGCAGTGGTCGAAGCAGGCCATCGGCCGTGTCGTCTCCAACGTCGAGTTCCTTGGCAGCAAGGAGATCCAGGACGCGGTGTTCAAAAGCCGCTTCGGGGACAACTACGCTGCCAAGTACGGCCTGGTCGGCGCTTCGCAGGCGTGGTTCGCCGGTGAAGGCGGGATGCGGAACCTCGGCGCAAAGGACGTCGTCGGGACCTCCGTCAGTGCCTACGGGTCGAAGTTCAGCTCGCTGCTGGATAAGCACAGCGGCACGGACACCAACGATCAGAAGATCGTCGCCAAGGGCGTGAGCCAAGGCTTGGAGGACTACCAACGCAAGCTGGGCCCGGAGAACCATGCCGCCGGCCGTTTCGATCCCGGTGGAGCGTCTTCCGCGACGGGTGGCCTATTCGGTCCCCGCGGGCAGGCGGGCATGCAGGTGCTAGGCGCAGGGCTCGGCGCTTTTGGCGCGGGCTACCAGTCCGGCTCGCCCGTCTCTGGCGGCATCACGGGCGCGCTCGGAGGCTACCAGGCAGGCGGCGCAATCTCGACCGCTCTCAACATCGGCCCGATGGCAGGCGGCGTCCTCGGGGTCGTCGGCGGTGCCGCGCTCGGCATCCTCGGTGGCATCCTCGGCGCCCGGAAGCAGCGTGAGCAGGCGCACCGCGACAAGGCCGCGAAGTGGGAGGAGCTGCGTCCGCAGTACGAGGCCTTCGACAAGTCGCTGTCCGGTGACGGCAACGGTCAGCTGCGGCAGTGGATCACGACGCAGAAGGGGCAGCTCGACCAGTACATGAAGGTGGGCGGCGACGCCTGGAAGTACGGCTCCGGCAACTCGTCGGCGCAGTTCGCGTCGACCGGGACCAAAATGTACACGCGCTTCATGGAGATGATGGAGGAGTACCGCGAGGGCTTCACCGACATGGTCGAGGACCTCACCTCCGGCGAGGGTCTCGGCGGCGCGTTCGCTAAAGGCCGGGCGGCGACCAAGGACCTGAAGAAGCAGATCAAGGACATGATCGACGACGTGTCGATCGCGTTCAACTCGAACGATATCGGCGTGCCGACCTCAGCGGAATGGGATGCCGTCTCAAAGGGCTGGGAAGAGCAGCGGAACAAGGCGATCGCGGACGCCAAGAAGGCAGCGGGCGAATATTCCCTGTCGCTGCTCTACACAGCAGAGACGACTTCGGACGTCGAGAAGAGCCTCGACGGCTTCCGCGGCACGGCGGCCGGGCTGCAGAAGGTGCTCACCGATCTCGGCTGGACGGCCGAGGCGGCAGCGACCGACATCGACGACCGGCTGAAGCAGGCGATCGCCAAGATGGGCGAGACGTTCACGGACGGCTTCCAGGCTCAGATCAACGATCTGTCGGGCCTCAGTTACCTCAACGACGCGAAGGACCTCCTGAAAGCCCGCGACACCGCGATGAACGATGCCAAGCTGCTCGGCGTCGATCCGGAGATCGTGTCCCGCTGGTTCAAGCTGGCAAGCCAGGATCTCGTCGACGGCTCTGAGCTCGTAGGCTCGGCCTTCGACGACCTGATCAAGGCCTTCCCGGAACTCTCCGGCGTCGTCCACGCCTTCACCGGTGCCACGCGCACGCAAGCTGAAGCTGCTCGCGCTGCCCAGCAGGCTTACTCGACCGCCTACGAGGCCGCGCGATCGCAGATCCAGAGCGTCTACCAGACCGTCCTCAGCTTCCGTGACGGCCTCCGGTCCTACCAGGACCAGCTGAAGGTCAGCGACAGCTCGACCCTCAGCCAGGCGGACCAGGTGCGCGAGGCGCAGCGGATCTATGACGAGACGCTGGCGAAGGCGAACGCCGGCGACAAAGAGGCCATGAACGGGCTCACCGGCGCGGCCGGCGACCTCCTGTCCAAGGCGAAGGACTATTTCAAGTCGAGCCCGGAATACGTCGCCATCTTCGAGAGCGTCAGCGCGTCGCTGAAGGCGGCCGAGGGCAAGGCGACCGATCAGCTGTCGGCCATGGAGCGCTCGGCGTCGTGGCTGAAGGACATCGCAGGCTCGAACCTCGACATCGCCAAGGCGGTCGCCGACCTCGGCGCATCGCTGAAGAACCTCAACGGCAGCCGCCAGTGGGGCGCGATGGCCGACCAGAACAAGGCGATCTGGAAGGACCTGCAGTCGCAGGGCATCGACTACACCGGCAACTTCGGCGGCGGGCAGTTCCTCGACTGGGTGAAGACGCAGCTGCCGTCGCAGCAGGCGGTGATCAACGCGATCGTCGCCAAGTGGAGCGCCGTCTACGCGCCGAAAGCTGCCATGCGCTTCGGCGGGATCGTCGGCGCCTACGCGGGCGGCGGTGTCGTCGGCAACGGCATCTGGGACCGCGACAGCGTGCTCGCGCGCTATGCTGGCGGCGGCGAGATCGCGCTGGCGGGCGGCGAGGGCGTCATCAACGCCTCGGCGATGAACAAGCCCGGCGTCGCCTCAATGGTGGCACGCCTCAACCGCGGCGTCCCGGATCCCTATCCGCGCACCGAGATGCTGCGCCAGCAGGCGGCCAACGTGAACGCCGAAGGGTCGTTCGCCTCCCGCGGTGACATGCGCGAGGTGACGGCACGCCTCGACCGGATCGTCGACACGCTGTCGGAAGGCTTCGGCGGCTCGATCGAGGCGACCAACCGGCTGTCGAGCAACGCGCAGCAGTCGGCCTATGCCGCCCGGCGCGCGGCGATCAAGGCAGGGAAGGCCGCATGATCATCCTCGTCGAGATTGACGCCGTCGACGAGGTGTCGGGCGAGGCGATGACGCTGCGCTTCGGATCGAAGCCCTACGTCACCAAGCCGACCGACACGCCGGCCAATGCGGTGTTCCGCTCGCGGCTCAAGGATCCGGGCAACTACGAGCGCCACCTGTTCGGCGAGGGCCGGACCTACGGCGCGAGCGAGGTGGGTGTCGGCGAGGTGGTCCTGAACAACGCCGACGGCCGCCTCGACGTCTTCGACCGCCTCGCGCTCGACGGCCGCGAGATCCGCATCTGGTCGGTGAAGCGATCGAACAGCCCGTGGGCTTCGCGCGAGACGGTTCTGATCGGCACGATGGATCAGGCGAGCTTCACCGGTCGCGAGGTGCAGGTGCGGCTGATGGATCGGCTCGAGCTTCTCCGCGAGGCGATCCAGCCGCTGGCCTATCTCGGAACCACGACGAGCGGCGGCCTGACGGTCGCCGAGGGGAACGTCGACCTGAAGGACGTGAAGAAGCCGATGCTGTTCGGCAGGGCGCTTTCGATCTCGCCCGTTCTCGTCGACCAGTTCGACAACGTCTACCAGGTCGCGAGCAACGCGCTCGCCGTGATCGAGAACGTGCGCGACGGCGGCGTGAAGCTGCAGTTCAAGCAGGACTATCCGACGCTCGCCGCGCTGAAGGCCGCCAGCATGGTCGGCGGTCAGTACGCCACCTGTCTGGCGCTCGGCCTCCTGCGTACCTACTCGCGCCCCGACGGCACGCTGACGGTGGATGCGGCGGAAGGTGCGACGATCGCCGATCGCTCGGCCGCTCGCATCGCCCGGCGCATGCTCGGCACGCTGGCGCCCGTGAACGCTGCGACCTTCAACGCGCTTCACACGGCGAACCCGGCCGAGTGCGGCTTGTGGATCGCGCAGGGCGAGACGACGGTGCTGGCGGCGGCGACGACGATCCTCGGCTCGGTCGGCGGCTGGCTGCTGCCGGACCGCTTCGGCAAGTTCTCGACCGGGCGCCTGGAACTGCCGGCCGGCACGCAGACGGCGGCTCTGACGCGGAATCGGATCATCGATCGCGGCGAGGGCTTCGCCCGGCTGCCGACCAACGATCCGGGCGAGGGGATGGCGGCGAAGAGCCTGACCGTCCGCTTCGGGCGAGCCTACACGACGTTCTCGGAAAGCGACCTGAAGGAGGTCGCGAGCGATGACGCGTTCCGCACCTTCGCGAAGGAGGAGTGGCGTCAGGTCAAGGTCGAGGCCGCGGAGACGGCCGCGCTGCACCCCCGCGCGATCGAGATGCTGTTCGAGACGTGCCTCGTTTCGGAGACCGACGCGCGCGCCGAGGCGAACCGGCTGCTGGCGATCTACCGCGCGACCCGGCGCCGCTTCCAGATCGTCCAGGCCAGCCCGACCGTCGCCGGCGTCGAGCCCGGCGACTGCGTGACGCTTCAGGTCAACCGCTACGGCCTCGACGACGGTCGCCTTATGCGTGTCCTCGGCATCGCTCCGACCTACGGCACCAACCTCACCACGCTGGACGTCTGGGCATGAACGATCCCCGCATCCTGAAGCTGTTCTACGACAACAAGTCGGACCCCGCCTACGCCGGTCGGTTCGGCCAGATCCCCGGCGCCACCCTCTCGGGCGGCTCCTGGGTCATCCCGCTCGCCAACCTGCAGGATCCCGAACTCGGCCTGATCGCTCGCACCGCCTCGGCTGACACGGACGACGCGCGCTTCACGATCACCTTCACGAACCTCGCGAAGCTGTCCGCCTTCTTCCTCTGCAACACCAACCTCAGCGTGAACGCCCGGATCCGGCTGGTGGGCTACTACGAAGCGGCCCGGACGGAACTGTCCTTCGATCTGACCTTCGACGCCTATCCCGGCATCGGCTTCACCGAGGAGCTGGAATGGGAGGACGAAAACTCCTGGGACGGCAAACCGCTCAGCAAGGACCTTGAGGGCCTGACGCAGAACGCCTGGACGGTGTTCCCGGACGACGTTCGCGCGTCGGTGCTGGACGTCCAGATCCTCGACGAGAGCAATCCGGACGGCTTCATCGATCTCGGCCGTCTTCTGTGCATGTCGGGCTGGCAGCCGGCGCGCAACCCGCTGCTCGGCAGCTCGCTCGGGATCGAGACCGACACGACGGCCGAGAAGTCCATGTCCGGCGCCGAGAGCTTCGATCGTCGCGAGCCGTTCCGGGTCTACCAGCTGAACTACGGCTACCTGCCCGAGCAGGAGACGCTGGATCGCGGCCTCGAGATGGCCCGCCGCATCGGCATCGACGGCGAGGTCTTCGTCGTCAACGACAGCCGATCGGTGAACCTGCACCGTCTCAGCTTCCTCGCTCGCCTTCGCCAGCCGCCAGCGTGGGAGCGGTCCGCGCCCCGCATGGCGAACATCGCATTCCAGTTGAAGGAACGTCTTCCATGAGCCTCACCACCGACCAGGAAGACGCGGCCGGGCGGCTCGATCTCGTCAACGATAGCCCGTTCGACGAGATCAACAACCCCTACGGCCTCTCGCGTGGCGGCAACAGTCGCGGCGTCTTCGTGCGGGCGCTCCGGGACTTGGTGACGCTGGTCCGCGCGGCGGTCGGCTTTGCCGAGACCGCGACGACGCAGGCTTCGAGCGCCACCGCAAGCGCCAGCGCGGCAGCTAGCAGCGCGACGCAGGCGGCGGCAAGCGCGGAGCGGTTCCAGGGGACGTCCACTTCCAACGTGACGCCGGGGCTTGGCAGCCGTACCTTCTTCACGCAGACGAACAAGGCCTTCACGATCGGCACCAACCTGCTGATCCAGTCGCGTGGGCAAATCGCCTCGTGGATGTTCGGCAAGGTCACCGCCTACAACTCGTCGACCGGTTCGCTGACGGTCTCGGTCGAGGCGGTCGGCGCTGCGACGGCGCGCACCGACTGGGATATCCTCGTCACCGGCGCGCGCGGTATCGTCGGGCCCGACAGCTGGGCGTCGCCGGTCGCGTGGGATGCCGGCGTGACCTATTCGGCCACGCCGCCGCGGTCGACCGTCACCTATGACGGCGAGACCTACGTCGCGACGGTGACGCATACGTCGGGGGCGACCTTCAACGCTGCGAACTGGATCAAGATCGCGGCGCGCGGCACGCAACTGACGAAGGCGACCGGCACTGACCTGCGCGCGCTGACGGACGACGCGGTCTACCT
Source organism: Aureimonas phyllosphaerae (assembly GCF_047943035.1). Lineage (NCBI taxonomy): Bacteria > Pseudomonadati > Pseudomonadota > Alphaproteobacteria > Hyphomicrobiales > Aurantimonadaceae > Aureimonas > Aureimonas phyllosphaerae. The sequence goes on from NZ_CP181348.1 coordinate 2,155,589, forward strand.
GACGCCGAAGGTCATGGCCGACGCCATGAAGTTCTTCAACACGGGCGCCAGCACGACGATCACCCCGGACTTCGGGGAGGCCTTCAACCGGGTCTATCTGATGGGCCTTAACGCGACGCTCGGGCAGCCCCTCAACATGAAGGACGGCGAGCCGATCGTCCTCTACTTCCTGCAGGATGCGACGGGCGGCCGGACGCTCTCGTTCAACGCGACCTATCACAAGTTCGCCGGCGGCATCGTGCCGACGCTTTCGACGGCGCCGACCGCCGTCGACCGCCTGTCGGGCATCTGCCGTCAGCGTAGCGGCGGGCTTGTCGTCGAATGGGGCTCGCTCGAGCGGGACCTGAAATAATGCTGCCGTTCTCCAACCTCCTCGGGACGATCCCGATCAACACGGCCGACGGCGGCCACGTCGTCTACGAGACGCCCGGCACTTACCAGTGGATCTGTCCGGCGGGCGTCTTCACGGTCGCACTGCTGGCCGTGGCCGGTGGCGCCGCCTACCTCGCTTCGCAGAGCGGCGGCGGCGGCGGCGAGCTTCGCTGGAAGAACCGCGTCCGCGTCGAGCCGGGGCAGGCCTATGATGTCGTCGTCGGCGCGGCTGGCGGCGTCACCAGCTTCTCATTCGCCGGCCAGACGTTGCTCCTGGCTAATCCGGGCGTCGGGACGGTCGGCGGATCGGGCGGTATCGGCGACGGCGGGGGTCACGGCGGCACAGGCGGGCCGACCAACGCAGGCGGTCAGGGTGGCGGCGGCGCGGGTGGTTACAGCGGGCCGGGTGGCAACGGCGGCAGCACGAGCGTGGCTGCTACTGCCGGTCAAGGTGGCGGCGGTGGTGGCGCCGGCGGGGCATCCGGTTCCGGTTCGTCTGGCGGCGGCGGTGTCGGCAAATGGGGTGAGGGGCCAAGCGGGGCGGCCGGACCAAGCGGAACGGCAGGCAACCCTGGTATCGGCGGTTCCTACGGACAGAGCGGTCAGCAGCTTTCGACAGGTGGAAGCACGACAGACCAGGGCGGTTTCTACGGCGGCGGCGGTGCGCGTCATGGTCGCGGCGGCAAGGGCGTGCTGCGCATCGTCTGGGGTAAGGGCCAGGACAACGGTGGGCGCGCGTTTCCGTCGAGCCTCGTCGACAGCGCCGAGGGCCATCAGGGCAACGCGACCGCGCTCTATTCGCTCTCCGACGCGAGCGGCAACACGGGCACTTCGGAAACCAACATCCCCGCGCTCTACGACGGTGATCGATCGCAGACGACAACGCCCGTGCCGCTGGTATCTACCGCGGCATTCCCCGTCGTCCGCATCCGCTTTCCGGAAGGCGAGCGCGCCTTCTTCGGGTTCGTCTTCCAGAGCAACGTGCAGACCACCTGGAGCTATCGCATTCGCAAAGACGGCGTCTGGGGTAGCTGGCTGGGAACGGTGAATACGACCGGCGACACCATACGGAACAACAACTTCAAGGGTGACGCGATCGAGTTCCGGCGCGACAACTACAGCGCCTTCAACATGTACGAATTCGCGCCGTTCTACAGGGATTGACCATGGCACAGGCACAGAAGATCGACGGCGAATGGCGCAGCGTCTCGGGAGGCCCGGTTCGCTCGATCGTCGAAGGCGAGGAGGTCGTCGCCTCGTTCGAAACCATCATGCTGTGGTCAGAGGACGAGCGGGAGGCCTTCGGCGTCTTCCCGGTGGGCGAGGGCGATCCGGTGCCGGCCGGCAAGCGGGTCGTCTCCTCGCGCATCGTCGACCGGAACGGCCGTCCGGTCTGGCTCAGCCTGTTCGAGGACGAGCCGGCCGAGGACGTCGGCGCCGCGATCGAGGCGGAGAAGGTGCGCCGGATCGAGGCGGGGTTCCCGTTCCTCGGCAAGGTCATCCAGAGCCGCGCCGAGGACCGCGAGAACATCGCCGGCGCGAAGTCGGCCGCGCAGGACGCCAAGCTTCTTGGCGCCGAGACGGGCGAGCTGTCCTGGCAGAAGCGGCTCGACGCCACGAAGGGCGCGGAGGTCTTCGCGTGGATCACGCTCGACAACTCTCTGCTGCCGCTCGATGCCGACGCGATGATCGCGATGGGCTACGCCGCCATGCTTCACAAGCAGCGGCTGATCTTCGTCGCGAAAAGCATCAAGGATCGCATCGCCGCGGGGGAGGCAATCGCCGACGTCACGGCCGACGCGCTCTGGGGGTGAGCCATGGCGGGCGAGCGATACAAGCGCATCGCGCAGCCCGGCGACTGCAAGCCGGGCCTGCAAACGGGCGACCATGACGGCTGGCTGCTGCTCGACGGGCGCACCATCACCCGGAAGGCCTATCCGCAGTTCTTCGCCAAGCTGAAGATCGTCGGCGACGAGGCGGTGCTGCCGGATTCTCGCGATCGGCTCCTGATTGGCGCCGGCGGCAAGTTGAAGGTCGGGGAACGGAGCGGCTCGTCCACGCTGACGCTGACGGCTGACCATCTGCCGGCGCACAAGCATGCAACCGATAAGGTGGCGACGGCCGCCACAGCGTCGCAGAAGGCGATCCTGACTGGCGTCGGCCTTGGAGACGTGACAAAGCCGCCGACGACGTCCGTCGTCGCTGGCGAAGCTCAGACGGGCTCGACAGGGGCTGGGAAAGCGATCGATCTTCCGACCCCGCCGCACTTGGCGCTTGCCCTCTTCGTCTTCACCGGCCAGGGCGGCTGATGGGCGCCTACACCGACGCGCCGATTGTCTTCGAGCGGCTGGATGGCATCCGCTATCGCCAACACGGCCGCACGAGCTGGGAGCTCGGGCACAAGGGGTCCGGCCACTGGGAGCATGCCGAGGACGGCACGGTCTTCGACGTCTCGATCCCGTGGGCGCTGCGCTGGATCTTCGACCCGCGCGACCCGCGATACCTCAAGGCGGCCGCGCTCCACGACGAGCTGCTGCGCCGAGGCTTCGACCGCGTCACAGCGGCCGGTGCGTTCAATGAGGCGCTGAAGGCGGACGGCGTGTCGGCTGCGCGCCGCTTCGCCATGACCGCGGCGACGGCATTCTACCGATGGACCTGACGCTCACATGTCGTCGAGGGCCCCGCGTAGGTCCGCCAGTTCCTGAAGCACGCCTGTCGGCAGGTTGCGCTGGCGGGCGAGAGCTTCCGCTTTCTGCAGCTTCGCCATGACTTCGTAGCGGTTCGGCATTTCGGCAATCAGAACTGAGATGATGAGGCGCAGCCCATCGATCCACTCGCCGAGTTCGTCGATCTCTTCCCGCATGGGGATCCTCCTCATCGCGCAACGCCCAACCGAACATCGTCACCGGCCGCCTTGTGCGGCCATTTCATTTTCCGAAGGGGAGCGCTGCTCAACATGGCCACGGAAACCGTCCAGATCGCCTTAGACCGCAATTGGAAGCTCATCTCAGGGGCTGTCGGCGGGGCGTTGCTTGCTCGTACTCTGAGCCAGTTCGACGCACAGTTCTACGTCGGATCTAGCGCACCGAGCTCGACTGAGGTGAACAGGCGCGCGACCTCCGTCTTCCGGGTGGCTTCCCAGGCAGATAAGGTCTGGGCACGCTGCGCTCGCGCTTTGAGCGATACCCTTCAGGTCACTCGGGTCGTGGACGCTGGAAATCCGGCGCTTCCGAACCCTCAACCTGTCACTCTATCGAACACAACCATCCCGGCCGGCGCCGAACCCCTTTCTGCGCTTGGTCAGTTCGTTGGGCTCGTTGAGGGCGACGAGGTTACTGGCATTAGCCCAAACGACGGTCGCGTCTTGCTCTCGCCCGACCGGACGGGGCTTCTGGTCGGTCGTTCATCGCGTGCGGACGGGACCTTCGACCTCACGGTAAGGATCCGCAACACGCTCGCCGAGCCGAACCGTCGATCGGTCACGCTCACTATCTCCCTCGGCGCGGGTGGTGGTGGGGTTACGCCGCCGCTCACCGCCGCGATCTACGGCCTCGTCACCAAGACGGCGGACGGTTCGGTCGGCCAGACCTACACCGGCCCCGCTTGGTCGGGCATACAGTGGTATCGGGAGACGCTTGCGAAGCCGAAGACCCGCACGGCCATCGCCGGGGCGACGTCCCGCAACTATGTGGCGACCGCCGACGACCTGAACACGCGGCTCGTGATGGGCGGCACCGATGCCGGCGTCGCCAAGTTCGCGACGACGTGGGCGATCGTCCTTCCGGCCCCGATCGTCATCGAGAGCTTCGACAGCACGGCGAACTTCCTGACGACCACAGCTGGCAACCCCGCTCTGTCGATCGACACGACTGAGAAGGTGCAGGGCACCGGCTCGCTGATCGCGGCCTCGCAGGGCGTCGGCAATCGCCTGATGAAGTCGATCGGCCCGCTGACTGCGATCCCGGGCGTCGGCAACCTGGCCGGCCTTGGCACACTCGCCTGGCTGGCAGAGGAGCTTGATCCCTACAGCGGCAAGAGCAACGAGAACACACTGCGCCTCGACCAGACCGGCAGCACTCCGGCATCCGGTGGCAGCATGACCGGCGCGAACAACGCCAACGTCCACAAGGGCAAGTTCTGGAACAGCGTCCGGCCGGATCAGCTTGCCTTCCTTCAGGCTAAAGACCCGGCGCAGGCCTGGAAGTTCTCGTACGATCGGTCGTCTTCAACCGCAGCGCCGCAGGCGCAGAAGGTTCGCCTCGACGCGATGGTCGCCAAGGCCGACTGCCGCTCCAAGCTGCTGCTGCGGTTCGACGACGGCTATCGGATCGATGAAGTGATCGCCGAACTGGTCAAGCGAAACATGCGGGCAACAGCCTACATTCCGTCGCAGAAGATCATCACCGCGACGAGCTCGAGCATCATGCGGTGGTCTCACGTCATCGAGGCGCAGGCTGCCGGCATTGAGATCCAGGCCGATGGCACGCCGACCGACGGCAGCATGGTTCTTGGCGCCGCGAACCCGGCCGAGGCGGTCGCGCTGCTCAAGCAGTGCCGAAGCGAGATCATGGCGAACGTGCCGGGGGCCGACCCGCGGCACTTCTGCTATCCGAACGGGCATACCGACATCTACTTGGCGAACAGCCCGAACCCCGCGCCGGACCACCGCACCTATGCGGATGCGGCGACGGGATCGAGCGGATCGGCCAGCATCACCGGCATGGTGACGTCGAAGATGACGGGAATGGCGAACGGTATGAAGGTCGGCGGCTTCGGCGTCCAGCCTGGCACGACCGTCCAGGCGTTCGACTCGTCCGCCGGCACGATGACGCTCTCGCTGCCGCTCACCGCCGCACTGTCGTCGATCGCTGTCTGGGATGACAGCCATCCGTTCTTCCTGGACAAGCTTCAGGACGCGATCCGAGCGGACGGGACGTTCTACACCGGCAGCACCGTCACCGTGGACAGCTTCCACTCGCGGTTCGGGTTCGCTGGGCGCGCGCTCCTACGCCCTGCGGGGTCCATGGCGAACGGTGGTGTCGGCAACGCAACGCCGGAGCAATTGGCGGCGAATGCGATCGCCCGAATGGACGCCGCGATCGCGCGGAAGGAAAGCCTCGAGTTCTACCTCCACCAGGTACAGGAGGGGGCGACCTTCATCCACACGCCGCTGTCGACCTTCATCACCTTCCTTGATGCTGTCGTCGCTCGTCAGGATGCCGGTCTGATCGACGTCGTGACGGCGAGCGAGCTTTGGGCGGTCGACGGCGGCGCCAGCTTCCCGGCCTGACCCTCGCCCCCTGCTTCATCTGAGCGCAACCCACCCGGTCGCAGTTGCGAGTCCGGCACGCTCTTCGCGTCGAGATCAATCAAATGCTTCATGCCAAGGTTCACGCAAAACGCGTAACACCTAGACGGGTACAATTTAAACGCTAGAGGGGGTTCGAAATATGGTATGACGCACGAACGGTCGAAGGCACTTCAGCCTTCACCAACGGTTGGGGTCACCATGTTCCTTCCGGATGAAGACGACACGATCCTAAGTGCCGCCCGTAAGCGACTCTACCTGAAAGATGCAATGCGCCGGTGGCCATGGCTGACCATCTTCGACTGCCTGGATGTGCAGACGGAGGAGCAATTCATCTCTGCGGTTCAACGCGGGTCGCCAGGGGCGGCCGTTGATACCGCAGCAGAGGTCACTCTTTGGATGCGTGGAAAGACGTTCTAGGAAGCCGCCTGGCAAGATCGTCCCTGTGGAGTCACCAGCGTGTTCAAAGGCTGGGATCGGCATCCGGCTGAAACCGCTTCTCCAGTTCGTTCATCAGCTTGACGACCCGTTCGCATTCCTCGAGCGACATCCTAGCCATGTATTCGCCAGATAGGGGCTGAAGGTCACCGCCTTGATGATCAACGACGTCCCAGAGGCCGCTGCCGTAGTGACGGATCGCATAACGAGCATCGGACACGGCGCTACCCCTCGTCCCGCTCGTTAAAGCGATCCGCCCGGAATAAGCGGGGCCGGACGGATCTTCGCGTCGAGCCCGTAGGAGACGCAGCACGACGCGATGCCGACAGAACGCGCTTTATTATGGACACTGTCAACGTAGCCAAGAAAATTAGGGCCGGAGGTGCGGTTTTGTGCTATCCACGGCAATGACAGAACACCTGGACGAACGCGACGTCTTGCCTCGGCTATGGTACCGTGCGGCAACAACTTCGCATCTTGAGGACAAGAAGTTGTTCCTCGAAGCTGCGAACCTCATCATGCAACTGCGCAATCTCTATGGGTTTGCGCAGGGCGTCGACGAAAAGGTCGCTTTCCAGCTTGGCATCCGCCCGAAGCTAGGTGACAGCTAAACGCCGCACTCGATCGGCTTAGAAGTGCGACCCGCTCGACCACGCTAGGTGGGGCCGAGGATCGAGCGGATCTTCGCATCAAGCCTGTAGGAGACGCACACGGCGCGATAGATACAGGACGCGCTTCATCCAAGGCGGCGTCAACTTCAGATCATAGGGAGGGCAATCGCCGATAATCAGATGGAAGCGGCCTGGGGAATGAGGTCCTTTGCCCACTCAACATGAACGACCTCGCCCTTCTCATTGCAAACCTCGACTTTGGATGTGACCGGGAAAGCTCGTCCAAATCGAAGCTCTTCAACGGCGACGCCTCTGCAGTCGGCCCGTGCTTCGAGCATGGCGTGCTCGAGGTCCGCGAGCTCGGTGCCTTCGGTGTCAGGAACAGACCGGTTATCGATGGTAAGGCGAAAGAAAAAGCGGGGCATCAAGTCACCTCTAACGCGCTGGATCCAAACCAACGTGAGGCCTGCGGTGATGTGCCGTTTCGCTAAAGCCTAAGTGTGCAGCCGGCCATAGTTAGGTGCCTCGTCAGAGTCACCTGCGTATTCATCTGGTGGGAGGCGACCCATCCGGTCGGGATGGCGAATCCGGATGGGTCTTCGCGTCGCGGCGGTTGAGACGTCGCGACGCGATTAGATGACGACATGCCTGCTTCTGCGCGTATTTGCCCTACGCTTCTACGGTAGGATCCCGACGCGTTTAGAACAGCCCACCAAACAGGTTCACCATCGTCATCGCTATGATGGCAATTGGTAGGCCAAACAGAAGGGCATATAGCCCACGCTGAGTTCCATCTCTCGGCGTGCCGATCGCCTGATTGGCGGTGATCGCTGTAGGTTTAGGCTGCGGATGACGCAGGCGCCTACGCGAGGGACTTGTGGGCTGGTTGCCCCCATCGTCGTTCCAGACATCGATCGAACCGCTGTCAGCGAATGGAAGCTTTGTTCTTGGCATATGGATATTTCGCGCTGGGCGAGTGATCTTGTCACGCGGTTGCGTGGAAAACCCAGAGAGTTGAGATGGGCTTGAGCCCGTCTATTGGACGAGCCTTAGGAAGATGGCTTGTTCCAGGCGATGCATCGATCTCGCAATGCCTTCTGAAGCACCTTCTGCTGCGCCTTTGCGGAGTAAGCTTGGTAGCATGCCCCCGTCCGATACGAGGACGGAGGAGTCAAAGGCGCAGCCATTGCGTTCATGAACGCGTCATAGACGCCGATTGGTCGGGGCTCATCGGCCGATGGGAGATCTGGGAGCGTCGTCGCGTCCAGGCGTTTCCGGTAGATACGCATTTCAGACACCCTTGCTCTAGAGTGATAAAAGTCGCGCCGATGACCTCGGTGATTACAGAGTGTGTGATTAACTCCAATGACGGTGGCGATCATCAATCGCTACATCGAATTGGGTTGGGTATGCGGTTAGTTCAATGCCTCGGAAATAATTGATTACGACGAGTAAAATCCGTTCGGCTGGGGGAATATATATCTAAATAATCGGGATGATGGAACAAAGATGCATAGGGAGGGTTTAGATAAGACGGAAAACGGGAGGAATAAATGAAGATCGCGCCATTTTACGCCGCAGCGTTTGTCTGCGGCCTCGCAGCACTCTCAGCAGGATCAGTGTTCGCTCAAACGACGACGCCAACTCCCACAGCGGCGGGATCGCCTACCGAGATGGGGTGGCTCGGCTTCGACCCTGGGTGGCTTGGTCTAATCGGACTGCTAGGTTTGGGAGGTCTGGTGCGCCAGAGGGACTCCTCTGACATAGGCCGAAAGACGGATGTGCGGGGACGACCGCTAGTCTGATAGCAAATCTGAAAATCACATTTTAGCCCGCCTGGTTCGCTCGGCGGGCTTTTTCGTGCCGACGGACACCTGAAGGTTCAAATGGCGACCCGCTCGGCCGCGAGGCTCGGTCGACAGGCCGAGCGGATCTTCGCGTCGAGCCCGTAGGAGACGCACGCGGCGCGATAGATAGAGGACGCGCTTCATTCAAGGCGGAGTCAACTCCGGATCAAATGACACCAGTACGTGTGCGCTTTTAGTCATCGTGAACCGCTGACAACTCGTCTAAAGCTAACGCAACGGAAGAGGGCGCGGGGCGCCTGCGTTGGGAGGCTGGCATGGCAGGCGGTAACGGCGGCAACGGCTCGGGCGGCGTTGGTGGGGGACTCGGCGGACAGGATGGATTTGCTCGTAACAGCGCCTCTAACGGCGCCGATGGTTCAACTAGCGGAAGTGTAGGGGCCGGCGGCGGCGGCGGCGGTGCTGGATTCACCTTATCTCGTGATGGGGGAATGGGAGGAGCTGGTTCCGGGGGCGGTGGGGCTGGCGGCGGAAATGGCGGCGGAGCAATTGTCCTTACCGCGGGTGCGGTCAATGCAAGCAGTGGCAGCGATGGCGGGTCAGCGACCAACCTCGGCGCGGGCGGCGGCGGCGGCAGCGGCGGCACCTCCATATATCGTTCGCTTGACGCAGATTTGGGCGATGGTACCAGGGTTCACACGGCAGGCTCGGGTGGATCCGGTGGTGCAGGCAATGGAGAGGGCGGCGGCGGCGGCGGCGGAGCCGGCGGATACGCGCTTGTTCTGGACAATAGCGGCAACTATGCACTGACGACCGGCCAACTGATTGGCGGCAACGGCGGTGCAGGCGGTGCTGCGGGCGGTTCCATCGGTTCGTTCGGCGGTAACGGCGGCACAGGTGGTATCGGTCTCTTTGCTGGCGATGCTAAGACATTGACGATCGGCAATACCGTCACGGGTGGCGATGGTGGTGCGGGCGGTTCGGGTGGCGTAAACGGCAGCGCGGGCGTTGCTGGCACAGGCGGCGCTGGCGTTGTCGGCTCGAACCTGACGATCACCAACACCGGCACGATCACCGGTGGCACAGGGCTCGGCGGCCAGGCCGATGCCATCACGTTCACCGGCGGGACGAACACGCTTGCGCTGGGAAGCGGCGCGACGCAGGGCTCGCTGAACGGTGGCATCGGCATCACCGGCACGCTGACACTAGATGGCAACGGTGATGGCCGAACCGTAACAAACATCATCCACGATGTGACCGCTGCGGGTTCTGTAACCGCGACTGGCGGTTTTGCAATAGCTCTCGATGGTGTGAATACGTATTCCGGCGAAACTCAAGTCGTAGGTGCCGGCACGTCGCTTCAGATTGGTGCGACGGGCTCGATCCTCAATTCAAAGACGATTACTGTCAGAGACTTTGCTGATTTTGTCATTCAGTCGGGAAATCAGATTGCAGCGGACACTGTCCTGACACTTGAAGATTTCTCCACATTCCGGGCTCAATCATCTTTCGAGGTCGGCTCACTGAATGATGTGTCCGGTTCGGCTTCGATAATCGTTACATCTGGTTCAGTGATAACGACGGGCCGCAATGGCTCCACGGACACTTTCGCCGGGAATCTTGGTGGTGTTGTTGGGAATGGGTCTCTGACGAAGATTGGTACCGGGACTTTCACTCTCTCCGGAGCAAACAGCTATCTTGGTGCAACGCAGGTCGATAGGGGCACGCTACGTGTCGATGGCTCGACAGCTTCCGCCTCGACGACGGTCGATAGCGGTGCGACGTTCGGCGGCGATGGCACGCTGGCAGGGACGCTTTCCGTTCTCGCCGGCGGCACGCTAGGCGCCAGTGCAGCCGGTTTCGCAGACGGTATCGGAGCGTCGGCCGGCTCGCTGGCGACGGGCGATCTGACGCTTGTGAGCGGTGCTTTCTTCGAGGCTGAGATCGGCGGGTCATCGGCGACGGCCTATGATCAGGTCAACGTCACAGGCACCGTTACCCTCGGCGGTGCGACGCTGGACGCCAGCGAGTTCGGCAGCTTCGTGCCGACGGTTGGCCAAAGCTTCGTGCTGATCTCCAATGACGGTGCAGACGCGGTGTCCGGCACGTTCGCAGGGCTCGCTGAGGGCTCGACAGTGACGATCGGCGGTGTCGCGACGACCATCAGCTACCGTGGCGGCGATGGCAACGACGTGACGCTCTCCGTTCCGGTGGTCGCACAGCCAGGCGATCCGCTCGCAGGCCCGAACCTTCTCGATGGCTCGAACGGCCCGGACGTCCTGTCCGGCGGTGCCGGCAACGACACGATCTTCGGCAACCAGGGCAACGACATCCTGAACGGCAACCAGGACGACGATGTCCTCTACGGCGGTCAGGGCGACGACCAGGTCTATGGCGGTATGGGGAACGACACCCTGTTCGGCGACCGCGGCAACGACGTCGTGTTCGGGGGCATGGGCGACGACAACATCAACGGCGGTCAGGGCAACGATCTCGTCAACGGCAACCAGGGCAACGATACCGTCCGCGGTGGCCAGGGTAACGATGAGGTGCGCGGTGGTCAGGGTGACGACTTCGTCTTCGGTGACCTCGGCAACGATCAGGTCTGGGGCGATCTCGGCAACGACACGCTGTCGGGCGGCGGCGGCGCGGACACGTTCCGCTTCGCGGCGAACTCGGGCAACGACATCATCGTCGACTTCAACCAGTCCGAAGGCGACCGGCTAGACTTCCAGGGCCAGACCTTCACGGTCTCGGAGGTCAACGGCTCGACGGTGTTCGACCTGTCGGGCGGCGGCACGATCGTCCTGCAGGGTGTCACCCCGGCAAGCCTCGGTGACTACCTGATCGCCTGACGGTCAGCGCCTATCCAAGCAAATGGCCCGCCCGGTTTGCCGCGGCGGGCTTTTTCGTGACCAGAGTTAGCTGCGTTTCAAATGGCGACCTATCCGTCTGAGCGTGCTTGAACAGACGGATAGGTCTTCGCGCCGAGCTAGGTGGAGCACCACGCGATGAGCGAGAAAGTCGCGCGCTAGAAGATAGAGTCAACCCTGCATCAATTGGCGGTGGCCTTCCGGCCCTTCGCGAGCGTCTTCTCGCGGAGGGTGACCTCCTTCTCCAGCGCCTCCCGCAGGAAATCGGAACGGTCCTCGCCGTCGCGAAGGACCGCGTCGATCCGGCCCTTCGCGCCCTGGGGCATCTTCAGGAGCATGGTCTCGTGCCAGAGCTTCGGTCGTCCCACGTTAACCACTCCTCGCGCTCGTCGTTGCGGGGTTTCGCATATGCGTTACTTATAACGCATAGACGTTACTCCACAATGAAGAGGTGCGAAATGGTCGGGTTCGGAGCGACGAAGGTCACCTTCGATGAGGCGGCGGATAGCTACATCAAGCATGGCGGCGAGGCGCGATACCTGCCGAGGATCAGGGCGCATCTCGGCGATCGGCTCCTGATCGAAATCCCACCGGCGGCGATCCGCGAAATGGCGTTGAAACTCTATCCGGACGCCATGCCGTCGACCCGCAACCGGCAGGCCGTCACGCCCGCCAGCGCGGTGATGTTCCACGCCCATGACATGGGCTGGGCGCCGCCGCTCCGCATCCGCAAGTTCAAGGCGCCGCGCTCGACGAAGCACTCGCCCGTCAACGCCGCCTGGCTGACCGCCTTCCTCGCGCAGTCGGACGCCGACCGGCTCTACCACCTGTCGGCGCTCGTCATCTTCATGAACCACACGGCCGCGCGCGTCTCCGAGGCGATCGAGCTGACCGGGGAGTGGGTCGATTTCCGCACCCGCACCGCGACGCTGGTGCGGACGAAGACCGACCGCATGGAAAAGCGCGTCCTGACCGACGAGCTCGTCTTCCGCCTGCACAATCTCGGCCTGCGCGAGGGCGAGCGTGTGTTCCGCTACACGAACCGCGCCTCGGTGAACGAGCGCATCCGCGCCGTCTGCAGGCGGGCCGAGATCGACTTCCGACCAACGCATTCGGTCGGCCGTCACTCGTTTGCGACCAACGCCATGAACCTCGGGCTCGGGATCAAGACGGCCATGGAGGCGGGCGGCTGGCGATCGTCGAAGGTCTTCTTGGAGACCTACACCCATTCGGAGAACGCCGGGCGCATCGTCGCCGAGCGCTTCAACCTGCAACGGTACGGCGGGATGTGACGTCCAGCCGACCCGACTACCCAACCGCAAGCCCGGCCATCGTGCCGGGCTTCGTCGTTTAAGGAGCACCTATGTCCCTCGTCGCCAACTGGCGCCAGCTGCTGAAGCGTGCCTGGTCGTTGCGCTTCATCGCGCTGACGTTCGCGCTCATCGCGATCGATGTCGCCCTGCCTGCATTCGAAGACGCGCTGGGCCTACCTGCGCGCACCTTCGCCGTCCTGTCCGGCCTGTGCTCGGCAGCGGCGTTCGTCGCGCGGCTCCTGCCGCAGCCGTCCATTTCGGGAGACGAGCAGTGAGCGCCGCGGGAAAGGGCGGGCGCGTCGCCCGCGTGAAAAGCCGCTACCTCGCCGGCGGCGCAGCTGGCGCTGCGCTCCTGGCCCTCGCCACGACCTACACGGCGGGTTGGGAGGGCACGAGCTACAAGGCCTATCTCGACACGATCGCTCAGCCGCCGGTCTGGACGATCTGCCAGGGCGACACCTACGGCGTGAAACCCGGCATGGTCGAGACGAAGGCCGGTTGCGAGGTGCGCCTGCGTCGTCAGATCCTCGAGCACGAGGCGCGCATGCTCTCCTGCGCGCCCGAGCTGCTGAAGGTGCCGGGAGAGACCTACGTCGCCATCAACGATTGGGCCTACAACGTCGGCACCGGCGCGGCATGCCGCTCGTCTCTGATCCGCAAGGTGAAGGCCGGCGATCTCCGCGGAGCCTGCAACGAACTCAGCCGCTGGGTCTTCGCCGGCGGCAAGATCGTGAAGGGCCTCGCCAACCGCCGCGTGAATGGCTTGCCGGGCCTCATCAGCGAGCGGGCGCTGTGCCTGCGAGGGCTTGGCTGATGGCCGCGCGCGGTGTTCTTCGAACGGTTCGAGGGGGTGGGCTTCTATTCCACTGTCCGGGGTGCGATCGCAAGCACATGGTCACGACGGATCCGGGCAACGCGTTGGGCTGCTGGTCGTTCAACGGCGACTATGACCGGCCGACCTTTCGCCCATCCCTTGTCGTCCGTGGCACGGGGACCCTTTGCCACTCCTTCGTGACTGATGGGCAGATCGAGTTCCTTGGCCACAGCGAGCACGCGCTGGCCGGACAGACGGTGCGCCTGCGTCCCGCAGGGGGCCAAGCATGATCGGCGCCTTCGAGGCGATCAAAGCGGCGATCGCGGTCGTGTTCGGCGTGATGCTCGGCTGGGCCGCCTCCGCGCTCTATGCCGAGACCGTCTCGCTGCCGGCGGCGCGCGAGGCCGGCCGGGCCGAGGAGCGCATCGTCCACGAGGAGCAGCGCCGGAAGGCCGAAGCGCGGATCGAAGCCGACCGGCGCGCTGCCCAGCTGGAGATCGACACGATCGAGCGCCGGTACCACGAGCGCGCCGCGGTCGACGCGGCGCGTGTCTCCGCCCTTGAGGCGGCCATCGACCAGGAGGACGCCCGTGTCCAAGCTCTACCCCAAGCCGCACCACAAGCTCGCGCTGGCGCTTGCCGTCCTGCCGTTCCTAGGGGCCTGCGCGACGCGCTCGACCCCATCGGTCGCGCCGAGGCTCGCGACCATCCCGCAGGTCCTCCTGCTGCCATGCGCTGAGGCGGTGCCGCTGCCTGCGCGTGATCTGACGACGACTGAGACGGTCCGGCTCTGGGGCCAGGACCGTCTCGCTCTGGGCGCCTGCCGGGAACGGCATGACGCTCTGGCCGGTGCCGCGGCCGCTCTCGAACGGCAGGGGCAGTCCGCCCCTGCCGACCATCCTTAGGAGCGCGCGATGAGCGACACGGAACACGACCGGCCGGAGCCGGTCGAAGAGCAGGACGGCATGACGATCTCGACTAAGCACCTTGTCGCGATCGCGCAGGCCCTCGGACTGGCGGTGGCCTTCGCCTCAGGCATCAGCGCCTGGAACGGCATCGGCAACGACATCGCCCGCATCGATCGCGAGATCGCGACGCGCTCGCAGGCGCGCGACGCGTGGGTCGCCGCCCATGAGACGCTGCATAAGGAGCGTCTCGCCGAGGTGCGAAACCGGGAAGGGGCGGTGGATGCCCGCCTCTCGGCGATGGACGGCCAGATCCGCAAGCTCGACGAGCTGTCGTTCCGCGTCGGCGCGACCGAGCAGAGCGCGAAGACGACGGCCGAGGCGATCAAGAACCTCGAGGCGACGGTCAACGACCAGTCGGCCAATATCCGGGTGATGCGCGAGATCCTGGAGCGACAGGAGGAGCGTCGGCGCAGCGAGGTGAAGCCACGGTAGGAGGAGGCGCTCCTACCGCAGCGCGCGGAACACTATCGAACCGGCTTCAACGACGGTTGAAAATCAACGGTCTGTACAGGACTGGTCAAAAACCCGCTGGGTAGGCCTGTCAGTTGCTCAACCGTCGTTGGAGAGAATGCGAGGAGTTGAGCAATCTCCTCACGCTGCATTCGACCTGTCTCGATGATCAGCTCTACGATACGCCGAAGAAGGATAGGCTGCTCGATCGGCAACCCGGCAGGGCCGTCCAGAGGTTCCATCGTTCGCCACCGTTTGGCGGAGATCTGCTTGTAAAGGCTTGTCACCTGCAGGTCGTCGAAGATTCCAAGCGTCTTGCACCGATAGATCATCGATTGGATCGAAACCTTCCATCGAGCCTTCAGGTCGACGAAGGCACCTAGGCGAGGGGAGTAGACCTCGTTCGGAAACGACTTCCGAGGGAGCAGGAACGCTGAAGCGAAGCGGTCGGCCTCGCGCTCGATCTCCTTCAGGCGTACCTTGTCCTCAATTTCGTCGGCTCCAATCCATCGATGCAGGACGAGGTGACCCAACTCGTGTGCTGCATCAAAACGGGCGCGAGCACCACTTCCCTTTTCAGATGCCAGGAAGACAAACGGTCGGGAGCCGCTCCAGAAGGAGAAGGCTTCAACGTTCTCTCCCTCCATCTGCACGCGACAAACGATCACGCCTTTGGCTTCGAGCAGCCGGACGACGTTGGAAATCGGGCCCAAGCCGAGACCAAAACGACTGCGAACCGCTTCGGCGATCTCCTCGATCTCCTCACCCTCATAGCCAGGCGACTTGGCATCTGAAGGCTCGAAACTGGGAAGGTCGACAGCCGGATAATTCGCCAAGCCGTCGAAGGCGTAGGCGGTCTGCGAGAACCAGCGAGCTAACACCTCGCAGGCTAGATTTCGTCGCTTGGTGTCAGCTCCCACCTTGCGGAAAAAGTTCACACTGTGCTCGCCGAACCCCGCCGAGGTTTCCCTCGTGAAGAAAGAGATCGGCTGATCCAGAGCAGTCGCCAGAGCGCGGACAGTGTCCGGCTCCGGCAACTTTTCGCCTAGTTCGTAGTAGGAGATCGCCTGGCGGCTCACGCCCACTTTGGCAGCCAACTCAGTTTGGTTCAGGCGCTTGGCAAGCCTCGCCTCGAGCAGCCGTCCGGGTACAAGCCTCCGCGCCCGCTCTGGCGCGCCGGCGCCAGGATGGGCGAAACGGACGACATTACCCTCAACTGCCATTGTCTCTCTGCCACTTCTCGATGTCTTGCTTCAGAAGGTCCGTCGCGGTGAACTCGAACTCGGTGTCTTCCACGTCCGGTCCGACCGTGGGGACCTCATGGACCAAGTGCAGGAGATTGTCCGATCTGAACCTGTAGTCACGATGATGCTGCGGGTGAGGCACTGCCAAGTGCGCGAAGTCAAGGCTACGGTGGCCATGAACTAGGAGCAGGTGAGGCAGGCCTTTGACCCGCTCCTCCTCCTCAAATTCCGGCAGGTCGAACATCGGCTGATTGTTCAACCGCCCGTTTTCACGGAAGCGGACCGATCGCGGTTGCTTCTCGCGGATCGCCACCTGACTGATCGACAAAACGGAATGCGAAAGCTGGATCTCCAAGTAGCTGCCGGTCGGCTTGGCGAATGGCTTCCATCGGCATTCGAACGGGAGGCGTCCGCTTTTAACAAGCTGCTCGAAAGCCCGATCGGTCGCCCAGGTGACGACACGTCCACGATTGTCAGCAGCGCTCTGCACCTGGAGGATCGGCTGCTCTTTGATCATCGCATCCGCGGCGCTGTATGCGGCCTTCAACGTGGTGGGAATCAGCGGCCAGTGCTTGCGGGGAAACTGATCGAGGAGGAACTCGCGGGGATCTACGGTAGTCATTACACCCTCGGTGGTTGCTCGCTCGTCTGTGCAACCATATCGGAAATTCACCTCGTTTTGTCAACCGTCACCCGTCGAAGGGCGACAACCCTTCGCCCATGTTCGCGACATGTAGGCTAGAAATCTTGCGCGGTCGGATAGATCGCGATCTTGAGGATCCACTCCAGCTTCTTCGCGAGAGTGGGTCCGCTGCCATAGTCCGGCCGCTCGAACTTGTGGCCCATCAGCTCAGAATCGATGAGGTCCGGCGCGTCCGCGTCTGTCAGCCGATCCTTGAAGCCGTGACGGAGGGAGTAGAGCGTGTGCCGCTTGGTCTCGCGCAGGTCGTTTTCCGACAGGAACTTGTTCACCGTCGCTGAGAGTGTCCCACCCTGGTCCTTATAAATGCCGCCGGCCGCCAGCAGCAGGCGGGCGCCATCGAGCGAAGGTCCGACAAGAGGCAGGTCGCGCGCGGAGTACTTCGTTTTCAGCTTCCGACCGCGGTACTGGATGATCGTGATGAACGGGATGTCCGCCTCGAGATGGATGTCCTCGACGCGCAGCGCAGCCAGCTCGCTCGGGCGGGCACCGGTGTTGACCATTGTGAGCACCACGCCGCGGGCGGCTTCGTTTAGCCCGTCCAATGCGCCGGGTGCCAGCAGCTTGTCGCGGATGAAGTCGGCGGAGTAGGGAGGCCGCTTTTCGTCGTCCCCTTCGTCGGAGAACCGCAGGCCTCGGAAACGGCGCGGCAGGTCGAGATCGTGCCGATCCGAAACCTTGGCGATCATCTTCCCGATGTGAGTGAGATCCTTGTTGCCTGTCTCGGCCTTAAGCGGTCGCGGCTTCTTCGTTTTCCCTCCGGCGACGGTGCTCTCCTCCGCGTTCTCGGCTTCCTCCTGGATGCGTTCGAACCACCAATCCCGAAACGCGACCGCATCCGAGCGCGAAAGGTCCGCGATCGGCTTGTCGCCCAGAACGCTGATGATGTTGCGCACGGCGCGGTGGAGCGGCAGGCGCCACTTCCGCACCTGCATGTCGGACATGGTCAGCCGTTCGTCGCGGGTGGCTTTCTCATATTCCTCGACGAGAGTGGAAAGGAGGATGGCCGGCTCGGGCACGGCCCCGGTCAGAGCGGCCACAAGCTGCTTCTCATCGACGGGGATCTTCGGCCCATCGGTCGCGCCGTCGCCTTCCATGGCGACCCCAAGCTTTCGAAGCCGCGCGATCAGTTCGTGGTCGGGGAGGTCAAGCGAAGTCAGCGCTGCCGGCTGGCGATAGATGAAACCCTCCAGTCGGGCGCGGTCGACGGCCGCTTGGTACCGGGCGCGAGCGTTCGGGTCTGCGCCTTTGGCCAGCGACGCCCAGTATCCTTCGACAGCGTCGTTCACGCGGTCTCGCGCGACCACGGCCTCAGCGAGGTCGTCGGTCTCGAGGCTGATCCGAACCTGCTTGCGTGGATCCTTGTCGGCGAACTTCGTCGGGACGCGGCGCTCGTAGTGCCATCGGCCGTCCCGCCGCTTCAACCATTTGAGATCCTTCGAGCGCGTCACGCTAGATCGCCTGACGCTCGAAATGTCGCACGGAATGTCTCACGGCTCGGCCCTCGCTCGATCCCGCCTGTCGGCTGGGAACGCTGCAAGTCCTGTCACACAAGCGATCTGGCGGTCAATGGTGGATGAAAACTGGCGGAGGGAGGGGGATTCGAACCCCCGATACGGTTTCCCGTATACACACTTTCCAGGCGTGCGCCTTCAACCACTCGGCCACCCCTCCTGACCCGCGGATCGGAAGCCTTGGAGGCTCGGGCCGACGCCGGTACGGTGGCGCGGACTATCACTGGAACGCTTCGTCTGGCAAGCGGTTTCGTCGCCAGAGCGCTCGTGTTCGGCTGCATATGCCTGCGGTGCGAGGTGTCGGACGACGTTGCGAGGCGCGTGAGGCGACACCATATGCGGGCTATCATGCTGGCCCGGTCGAAGCGGCGGCGGCCACTGGTCGATCGCGCCGCGTTCCTTTGGCGGAGGAGGACGAAGCGATGCGGCTTTTGGCTTGGGTGGTGCGCGTTGCCGGATGCCTGATTCTGGCGGCCGCGACGGCGCTCGCGGTGGGCGACATCGCGCGCTCCCTCGCATCGGGCGCGACGACCCTGATGCCGCTCGAGACCGCTGCGCGCATGGCCGGTCTCACCGTGTTCGACGCGGCGAGCAACGCGGTGGCGGCGAGCGGCGTCTTCGCGTCCGAAGGGCGCGGCGCGAGCCTTGCCACCGAAATCGGCCGCCAGCCCGCATCCATTGTCCTCGGCCTCGCCGGGGTACTCCTTCTAGCCGTCGGCCGGCCGCCGCGCCGCGTTACGCGAACCCAGAGGTGAAATTCATGTCCTTTCTCGACCGACTGATGAAGAAGACGACGCTCCCCACCGCCGAGGAGGCGCTGCCGGGCCGCCCGACCGCGATCCCGACCGCCGAGCGCCATTTCGTGTCGGGCGCGCCGATCAAGGGTCCGTTCCCGGCCGGCACAAAGACGGCGATTTTCGGCCTCGGCTGCTTCTGGGGCGCGGAGCGCAAGTTCTGGCAACTGCCGGGCGTCGTCACGACGGCGGTCGGCTACGCCGCGGGCTCGACGCCCAATCCGACCTACGAGGAGGTCTGCTCGGGCCGCACCGGCCATAACGAGGTTGTGCTCGTCGCCTACGATCCGGCGAAGGTGTCCTACGAGACGCTGCTGAAGACGTTCTTCGAGGCGCACGATCCGACGCAGGGCATGCGCCAAGGCAACGATGTCGGCACGCAGTATCGCTCCGGCATCTACTGGACGGACGAGGACCAGCGCGAGGCGGCGGAAGCCGCGCGCGATGCCTATCAGGCGGCCCTCGCGAAAGCCGGGCATCGCGGGCAGATCACGACCGAGATCCTGCCGGCGCCCGAGTTCTACTATGCCGAGGACTATCACCAGCAGTACCTCGCCAAGAACCCGCGCGGCTATTGCGGGCTCGGCGGCACGGGCGTCAGCTGCCCGGTCGGCCTTGGGGCCGTTGCCGCCGAATAGGCGGGGAAGCCGCCTCCTCGCGCCCTTGCGGGGCGCGGGAATTTGAGTTGAGTATGGCGGCCGGCCATGCCAGTCCGACGGACGGCATGGCCGGCCTTTTCATTTGCGGGATACGCCGCGGGATCGGCCGTCAGCCGTCTTCGCGAAACAGGGACATGACCCGACCCATGAAGCATCTTCTCGCCGGCCTGATGGCCGCCTGCACGATCGGCCTTGCCGGCCACGCGCTTGCCGCCGAGTTCAAGCCCGCCGTGATCTTCGATCTGGGCGGCAAGTTCGACAAGTCCTTCAACGAGGCGGCCTTCAACGGCGCGGAGCGCTTCAAGAAGGAGACGGGCGTCGCGTATCGCGAGTTCGAGATGCAGAACGAGACGCAGCGCGAGCAGGTGCTGCGCCGCTTCGCGCGCGACGGCCATTCGCCGATCATCGGCGTCGGCTTCGCCCAGCAGGCGGCGATGGAGAACGTCGCGAAGGAATATCCCGACCTCCAGTTCGCCATCATCGACACCGTGGTCGACCGGCCGAACGTGCGCTCGATCCTCTTCAAGGAGGAGGAGGGGTCCTACCTCGTCGGCATGCTCGCGGCGCTGAAGTCGCAGACCGGCACGGTCGGCTTCGTCGGCGGCATGGACATTCCGTTGATCCGCAACTTCGCCTGCGGCTACAAGGGCGGCGTGCTCGCGGCCAAGAGCGACGCCAAATATCTCGAGAACATGACGGGCACGACGGCGGCCGCCTGGAACGATCCGGTGCGCGGCGGCGAACTCGCCCGCTCGCAGATGGACCAGGGCGCGGACGTCGTGTTCCACGCCGCGGGGGCGACCGGCATCGGCGTGCTGCAGGCCGTGGCGGACGCCGGCAAGCTCGGCATCGGCGTCGATTCCAACCAGAACATGCTGCATCCCGGCAAGGTCCTGACCTCGATGGTCAAGCGCGTCGACAACGCCGTCTATCAGGCGTTCAAGGATGCGCAGGGCGGCCAGTGGACGGCCGGCACGCAGACGCTCGGCCTGAAGGAGGACGGCGTCGGCTACGCGGTCGACGACAACAACAAGGCGCTGATCACGCCCGAGATGATGGCGGCGGTCGAGAAGGCCAAGGCCGACATCATCGCCGGCACGATCAAGGTCCACAACTACAACAACGACAACGCCTGCCCCTACTGAAGGCACGGCTCGTCTCGAACGACCCCGGCGGCGCCCCTTGCGGGCGCCGTTTCGCGTTCCGGGCCACGCGATGCTATGCGCGGCGTGAACGACATGACGGAGGCTTCACCTTGCGCAAGATCATCTTCGACACCGACCCGGGACAGGACGATGCGATCGCGATCCTCGCCGCGCTCGGCTCGCCGGAACTCGACGTTCTCGGCATCGTCGCGGTGGCCGGCAACGTGCCGCTGCATCTGGCCTCCGCCAATGCGCGGCGGATCGTGGAGCTGGCCGGGCGCGCCGACATCCCGGTCTATGCCGGGGCCGAGCGGCCGTTCCTGCGCCCGCTGGTGACGGCCGAGCATGTGCATGGCGAGACCGGGCTCGACGGCCCCGACCTGCCGCCGCCCGCCAACCCCTTGCGCGAGGGCCACGGCGTCGACTTCATCATCGACACCGTGCGCTCGCACGAGCCGAAGAGCGTGACGATCGCCGCCCTCGGGCCGCTGACGAACGTCGCGCTGGCGCTTCTGAAGGCGCCCGACCTCGCCGAGCGGCTCCAGGGCATCGTCCTGATGGGCGGCGCCTATTTCGAGGTCGGCAACGTGACGCCGACCGCCGAGTTCAATGTCTACGTCGATCCGGAAGCGGCGGCCTCGGTCTTTGCCAGCGGCGTCGATATCACGGTCCTGCCGCTCGACGTGACGCACCAGATGCACTCGACCCCGGCGCGGAACGAGGCGTTCGCCAGGCTCGGCAACAAGTCGGGCGCGGCGGTCGCGGCGATGCTGTCGTTCTCCGAGGTCTACGATCTCCAGAAGTTCGGCTGGGAGGGCGCGCCGCTGCACGACCCCTGCGTGACCGCCTTCCTCGTGAAGCCGGAGATGTTCGAGGGGCGACGCGTCAACATCGAGGTCGAGACCGGCAGCGCGCTCACGCGCGGCATGACGGTCGTGGACTACTGGGGCGTCACCGAGCGAGCGAAGAACGCGTTCTTCGTGCGCTCGGGCGATGCGGACGCCTTCTACGCGCTGCTCGTCGAGCGCGTGGCGCGGCTGCCCTGATCAGTAGTGCGGCGGCCGGGTGATCTCCGCCCGCGGCGTCGCGCTCTCCTCCAGTTCGAGGAGCCGCTGGACCAGCGCCTTCAGCGTCTTCTCCAGCCGCTCGATGCGCTGGCCCTGCGCCGCCATCTCGGACGAGAGCTCCTCGACCGTATGGGTCTGGTGGGCGAGCGCGATCTCGAGCTCGGTGATGCGGGTCTCGTCGCTCATGCGGCAAGCGCCTCCAAAGCGCGGCGAAGAACGCCCCGCACCGGCGCCGGGCGGCGGGTCGCCTTGTCGACGTGAACGTGGACGAACAGCCCTTCGGCGGCGGCAAGATCCTCGTCGTTGCGGAAGATGCCGATCTCGTAGCGGATCGAGGTCGTGCCGAGGTGCCCGACCCGGAGGCCGACACGAACGCGATCGGGATAGGCGACCTCCGACAGGTATCGGCAGCCGGTCTCGGCCACGAAGAACATCGAATCCTCGGCCGACAGGCCTGTGCCGAACAGCCAGTTCGTCACCGCCGTGTCGAAGAAGGCGTAGTAGGCCGCGTTGTTCATGTGGCCGTACATGTCGTTGTCGGACCATCGCGTCGTCACGTCGACGAAGGCGCGGTAGTCGGCGAGGCTCTGGCGGGGGCGTCTGGGCGTTTCGGACAAGGGGCACCGTCGGGTTCGTCTCGATTCGCCACATGGGGCCGACACGGTCTGTGGATCAAGGCCTCGTGCGGCCTACTTCAGCGGGGCGGGCGGTCTGGCGCTTCGCTGCGCGGATCGATAACCTGACGCAAACGTAAGAACGGCGATGGGATCGGTATGACCCCTGCGATCGAGCTGATCGGCATCTCCAAGACCTTCGGCGCCGTGCGCGCCAACCGCGACATCAACCTTGTCGTGGAGAAGGGCACCATCCACGGGATCGTGGGCGAGAACGGCGCGGGCAAGTCGACGCTCATGTCGATCCTCTACGGCTTCTACCAGGCCGACGAGGGCGAGATCCGGGTCGGCGGCAAGCCGGTTGCGATCCCCGATTCCAACGCGGCGATCGCGGCCGGCATCGGCATGGTCCACCAGCACTTCATGCTGGTCGAGCCCTTCACGGTCCTGGAAAACATCATGCTCGGCGCCGAGCAGTCCGGCCTCCTGTCGCCCGGCATCCGCCGCGCACGCGCCGAGCTTCTGCGCCTCGAGAAGGAGCATGGGCTGGCGATCGACCCGGACGCCGTGGTCGAGACCTTGCCCGTCGGCCTTCAGCAGCGGGTGGAGATCCTGAAGGCGCTCTATCGTGGCGCCGAGATCCTAATCCTCGACGAGCCGACGGGCGTGCTGACGCCCGCCGAGGCCGACCAGCTCTTCGCCGTGCTCCGCCAACTGCGGGCCGAGGGCAAGACCATCGTCCTCATCACCCACAAGCTCCGCGAGATCCTCGACGTCACCGACAACGTCTCGGTCATGCGTCGCGGCGAGATCGTCGCGACGCGCAGGACGCGTGAGACGAGCGCCGGCGAACTTGCCGAACTGATGGTCGGGCGCCGGGTTCTCCTGCGTGTCGACAAGAAGCCGGCGGCGCCCGGCGCTCCGCTTCTGGAGGTCGAGGGACTGTCGGTGCGCGACGGGCGCGGCGTCGCGATGGTCGACGACGTGTCCTTCGCCGTGCGCGCGGGCGAGATCGTCGGCATCGCCGGGGTCGCGGGCAACGGCCAGTCCGAGCTTCTGGAGGCGCTGTCGGGCATCCGCCGCGCCGAACGGGGCCGGATGCGGCTGAAGGGCGAGGCGCTCGATCCGACCGGCGTGCTCGATCCGGCAGAGATGCGGACGAAGGGGCTCGCGCACGTGCCGGAGGACCGGCACCATGTCGGTCTCGTCCTGCCCTTCCGGGAGGTGGAGAACGCCGTCCTTGGCTACCACCGCGATCCCAGCCTCGGCTCCGGTCCGTTCCTCGACCCGAAGGCGATGCGCCGGGACGCCGAGGCGAAGATCGCCGCCTACGACATCCGCCCGCCGTCGCCAGACCTTCGCACCGCCAATTTCTCCGGCGGCAACCAGCAGAAGATCGTGCTGGCGCGCGAGATGGAGCGCGATCCTGCCGTGCTCCTGATCGGCCAGCCGACGCGCGGCGTCGACGTCGGCGCGATCGAGTTCATCCACCGCCGCGTCGTCGAGATGCGCGACGCCGGCAAGGCCGTGCTCCTCGTCTCGGTCGAGCTCGACGAGATCCGCTCGCTCGCCGACCGCATCCTCGTCATGTTCGCCGGCCGCATCGTCGGCGAGGTCGGGCCGGAGGCGGACGAGGGCGAGATCGGCCTTCTGATGGCCGGCGAGACCCGCCTCGAGGCCGCCGAATGAGGGACGCGCGCGTCTCGCTCATCACGCTCGGCGTTGCCGACCTCTCGCGATCCTCCCGCTTCTACGAGGCGCTCGGCTGGACGCGCACGGACGCCGGAAACGACAAGGTCGTCTTCCTGCAAGGGGAGGGGGTGGTCCTGTCACTCTTCGGTCTGAACGACCTCGCGGAAGACGCCGGCCTCAACGCCGGGCCGTTGCCGCGCTTCCGGGGCATGACGCTCGCGATCAACCTCACGTCCGAGGCCGAGACCGACCGGCTGTTCGCCGCAGCGATCGCGGCCGGAGGCGACGCCGTGAAGCGCCCCGAGACGGTCTTCTGGGGCGGCTATTCCGGCTATGTCGCCGATCCGGACGGCCATCTCTGGGAACTCGCCCACAACCCGTTCTTTCCGCTCGACGCGCAGGGGCGCATCGACCTGACCCCGCCTTCCGAGGAGCCGGCATGAGCCGACCCTATGCCAAGCTGCCCGCCTGGATCGACCATGGCGTGATCCCCCTTCTCAACGTCGTCGTCGCGTTCCTCGTGGCAGGGCTCGTGGTGCTGGCCGTCGGCGAAAGCCCGGTCGAGGCGGCCCGGCTCATGCTGCGCGGTGCCTTCGGCTACGGGGAGGGCTTCGGCTTCACGCTGTTCTACACGACCAATTTCATCCTGACGGGCCTTGCCGTCGCCGTCGCCTTCCACGGCGGTCTCTTCAACATCGGCGGCGAGGGGCAGGCCTATGTCGGCGGGCTCGGCGTCGCCTTCGTGGCGCTCAATCTCGGCTCGGTGCTGCCCTGGTGGGTGAACCTGCCGCTGGCGGTGGTCGCCTCCTTCGCGGTCGGCGCGGCCTGGGCCTTCCTGCCGGGCTATCTTCAGGCCAAGCGCGGCAGCCACGTCGTCATCACGACGATCATGTTCAACTTCATCGCCTCGGCGCTGATGGTCTATCTCCTCGTCGGCCCCTTACGGCCGATCGGCACGATGCAGCCCGAAACGCGCCAGTTCGATGCGGGCGGGCAGTTGCCCAAGCTCGGCAGCCTGTTCGATGCGCTCGGCTTCGACCTCGGCGGCGCGCCGCTGAATGTCACGTTCTTCGTGGCGCTTCTCGCCGCCTTCGCCGTCTGGGTGCTGATCTGGCGAACCCGGCTCGGCTACGAGATCCGCACGCTCGGCTTCTCGCCGTCCGCCGCGCGCTACGCCGGCATGAATGAGACGCGCCTCGTCGTCACCATCATGCTGATCTCGGGCGGCCTTGCCGGCATGATGGCGCTGAACTCGGTGATGGGCGACCAGTACCGGCTCCAGCTGAATTTCCCGGCCGGCGCCGGTTTCGTCGGCATCGCCGTCGCCCTCATGGGCCGCGGGCATCCGGCCGGCATCATCCCGGCCGCCCTTCTCTTTGGCACGCTCTACCAGGGCGGGGCGGAACTCGCCTTCGACATGCCGACCATCTCGCGCGACATGATCGTCATCATCCAGGGGCTGGTGATCCTCTTCGCAGGCGCGCTCGAGAACATGCTGCGTCCCGGCGTCGGGGTCATGTACGGGTTCCTGCGGTTGCGAGAGACCGGGCCGAAGCCGTCCGGCGGGGAGGCACGCTGATGGATCTCGCCGGTCTCCTCAATCTCCTCGATTCCACCATCCGCCTCTCGACGCCGCTGATCTTCGCGGCGCTCGCCGGGCTGTATTCCGAGCGCTCGGGCGTCTTCGACATCGGCCTCGAAGGCAAGATGCTGGCCGGCGCCTTCGCCTCGGCCTCGGCCGCCGCCGTCACCGGCTCGGCGATCCTCGGTCTCCTGACCGGCGTCGGCGTTGCCGTCCTGTTCGCGCTGGTCCATGGCCTTGCCTCGATCACCTATCGCGGCAACCAGATCGTGTCGGGCGTCGCGCTGAACTTCATCGCCTCGGGCCTCACCATCATTCTCGGCAGCGCATGGTTCATGCAGGGCGGCGTGACCCCGCCGCTCGGCCCCGACCAGCGCTTCCTCGGCATCGAGCTGCCCGGCGCGGAGGCCCTGCGCGACGTGCCGGTCGTCGGCTTCCTCTATTCCGGGCTCCTGTCGGGGCAGAACGCGCTGGTCTGGCTCGCCTTCCTCGCCGTCCCCTTCACCTGGTGGGTGCTCTATCGCACGCGCTTCGGCCTTCGCCTCCGGGCGGTCGGCGAGAACCCCGGCGCCGTCGATACGGCCGGCATCTCGGTCGCCTGGCTGCGTTATCGCGCCGTCATCATCTGCGGTGTCCTCACGGGCCTCGCCGGCACCTATCTTGCGATGGCGCAGTCGGCCGGCTTCACCCGCGAGATGACGGCGGGGCGCGGCTATATCGCGCTCGCCGCCCTGATCTTCGCCAACTGGAAGCCGGTGCCGACGCTGCTCGCCTGCCTCCTTTTCGGCTTCCTCGATGCCGCCTCGATCCGGCTGCAGACGACGCCGCTGCCGGGCATCGGGCAGATCCCGCCGCAGTTCGTCCAGGCACTGCCCTACATCCTGACGGTGATCCTCCTGGCCGGCTTCGTCGGCAAGTCGCGGCCGCCGAAGGCCGGCGGCGTGCCCTACGTCAAGGAGCGCTGACGCCCGCTCCCTCCTCGAACGCTTGAGTTTTCCCATGTCCGAAGACCTCTTCCTCAAGGCCCGCGCGGCGATGAAGAAGTGCCATGCGCCCTATTCGAACTTTCCCGTGGGCGCGGCTCTGCGCACCGAGGACGGGCGCATCTATTCGGGATGCAACATCGAGGTCGTCAGCTTCCCCGAGGGCTGGTGCGCGGAGACGACCGCGATCGCCCACATGGTGATGGACGGCGGCGGCAAGATCGCCGAGATCGCGGTCGTCGCCGAGCGCCTGCGCGCCTGCTCGCCCTGCGGCGGCTGTCGCCAGCGCATCGCCGAGTTCGCGCGGCCCGAGACGCGGGTCTTCCTGTGCGACGCGACCGACGGCGTCATCGAGACCGTGCTGATGGACGAACTCCTGCCCAAGGCCTTTCCGAAGGACGCGGTCTGATGGGCGAACTTGCCGACGCGCTGCGATCGCAGCTCGGCGCGCGGGCGCCGCGCATCGCGCTGGTCCTGGGGTCCGGCCTCGGCGCGCTCGTCGACGCCGTGGAGGAACCCAAACGCGTGCCCTATTCCGCGCTGCCGGGCATGCCCGTCTCGGCCGTCAGCGGCCACGCCGGAGAGGTCGTGATCGGCTGGCTCGCCGGCGTCGAGATCGTGATCCTGTCCGGCCGCATCCATTACTACGAGTCCGGTGATCCCGCCGCCATGCGTCCCGCGCTGGAGGCTTTGAAGGCGATCGGCATCGAGATCCTCGTCCTCACCAATGCCGCCGGTTCGGTCAATCCGTCGATCCAGCCGGGCGAGGTCATGCTGATCGAGGATCACATCGCCTTTTCCGGACGAAACCCGCTGATCGGCGAGCCGTCGGACGCCCGCTTCGTCGGCATGACGACGGCCTACGACGAGGCGCTGCGCACGGCGATGCTGCGCGGCGCGGTGAAGGCGGAGGAGGGGCTGCACCGCGGCGTCTACATGTGGTTCTCCGGCCCGTCCTTCGAGACGCCGGCCGAGATCCGCATGGCGAAGGTGCTCGGCGCCGATGCGGTCGGGATGTCCACGGTGCCGGAGACGATCCTCGCGCGCTTCCTCGGCCTTCGCGTCGTTGCCGCCTCGGTCATCACCAACATGGGCGCCGGCATCACGGGCGACGAGTTGAGCCACACCGAGACCAAGGAGGTCGCCCCACGCGGCGGCGCTCGCCTCGCCCGCATCCTGGCGGCGGCCCTGCCGGACATCGCCGCCTGATGCTGCCGCAGGAGATCATCCGGCAGAAGCGCGACGGCCACGCCCTGTCCGCCGACGAGATCGCGGCTTTCGTCTCCGGCGTCGCGGAAGGGCGCGTCAGTGAAGGGCAGATCGCAGCCTTCGCCATGGCCGTCTTCCTGCGTGGCATGGACGCGGGCGAGACGGTCGCGCTGACGCGGGCGATGCGCGATTCCGGCGAGGTCCTCGACTGGTCGGACCTGCCCGGCCCCGTTCTCGACAAGCATTCCACCGGCGGCGTCGGCGACAACGTCTCGCTGATGCTGGCGCCGATCCTGGCCGCCTGCGGCGCCTTCGTGCCGATGATCTCGGGCCGCGGGCTCGGCCACACCGGCGGTACGCTGGACAAGCTGGAAGCGATCCCCGGCTACGCCGTGACGCCGGACCGGGACACGCTGCGGCGCGCCGTGCGCGAGGCCGGCTGCGCCATCGTCGGGCCCAGCGCCCGGCTGGCGCCGGCGGACGGCCGGATCTACGCCGTGCGCGACACGACGGCGACGGTGGAGTCGATCCCGCTCATCACCGCTTCGATCCTGTCGAAGAAGCTCGCCTCCGGCGTCGACACGCTTGTGCTCGACGTGAAGACCGGCTCCGGCGCCTTCATGGCGGCGGCGGACGACGCGCGGGCGCTGATGCGCTCGCTGGTCGAGGTCGCGCGGGGCGCTGGCCTGCGCTGCACCGCGCTCCTGACCGGCATGGACGAGCCGCTGGCCTGCGACGCCGGCAATGCGCTGGAGATCGCCAACGCCATTCGTTTCCTCACCGGCCGGGGGCGCGACGCGCGGCTGCAGGCAGTGACGCTGGCGCTGGCCGGCGAGGTCCTCGCGGCCGGCGGGCTCATTGGAACGGCGACGGACGGTGAGGCCATGGCGCGCGCAGCTCTGGAAGACGGGCGGGCGGCGGAGCGCTTCGCCCGGATGGTGGCCTTGCTCGGAGGGCCGTCCGACATCGTCGAGAACCCTTCGCGATCGCTTGCCAAGGCACCTGTCCTACGAGAAGTGCGGGCGACGCGAGCGGGCACAGTCGCCGCGATCGATACGCGTGCCCTCGGCCTGGCCGTGGTGGAACTCGGTGGCGGGCGCACGCGCCCCGGCGATCCGGTCGACCCGTCCGTCGGTCTCGCCGCGCTCGCACCGCTCGGCACGACGCTCGTCCACGGCGATCCGTTGTGCGTCGTCCACGCGCGGGACGAGGCATCGGCCGACAGGGCAGCTGCGCGCGTCGAGGCCGCCGTCAGCCTGGCCGAAACGGGCGCCTCGTCGGCCGCCGTGATCGAGCGCTTCGGCTGACGCCTAGTTCAGGACACGTCGGTCCGCCGGCGCATCCAGTGAAAAGGCGGGGATTTCGACCTCGAACAAGCTGCCGTCGATCGACTGCATCCGGTAGTGCCCGCGCATGATGCCGGACGGGGTCGAGAGAGGGCATCCCGACGTGTAGGTGAAGCTGTCGCCGGGTTCGAGGATCGGCTCCTCGCCGACGACGCCCGGCCCTTCCACCACCTCGACCCGGCCAAGACCGTCTGTGATCTGCCAGCGGCGCGCACGCAGCTGCACCGTCTCCCGCGAGCCGTTCTCGATCTCGACGCGGTAGGCAAAGACCCAGTGTCCCTCCGACGGATCGGACTGGTCGCCGAGGTAGGACGGGGTCACCCTGACGGTGATGTGGCGTGTGGTCGCCTGATACATGGCCTTCGAGTTCGTTGCAGGCGCCGTCAGCGCGAGAAAGGTCCTGCCGCAATCCGCAGACGATTGCGGCAAAACCGGGTCGGTGCAGCCGGAAGGCCGCTCATGGTCAGACGCTGGCGAGCGCCCGCTCGACGTCCTCGACGAGATCGGCGCCGTCCTCGATGCCGGCCGACAGACGCAGAAGTCCCGGTCCGATGCCGAGCTCGGCGCGCGCCTCATCGGTCAGGCTCTTGTGGGTGGTCGTCGCGGGATGCGTGATCAGGCTCTTGGCGTCGCCGAGGTTGTTGGAGATCTTGATGATCTCCAGTGCATTCGAGAAGCGGAACGCCGCCTCCTTGCCGCCCTTCAAGTCCAGCGCCAGAAGCGTCGAGCCGCCCGACATCTGGCGGGCGATGACCTCGGCGTCCGGATGGTCGGCGCGGCCGGGATAGATGACGCGCGAGACCTTCGGCGAGGCGGCCAGCGCAGCGGCGAGGCGAGCGGCGTTGGCCGTCTGCTGAGCGACGCGCAGCGGCAGGGTTTCGAGGCCCTTCAGCAGGCACCAGGCGTTGAACGGCGAGAGCGACGGGCCGGTGTGGCGGAAGAAGTCCTGCAACTCCTCGGCGATCCACTGGGCATCCGACAGGATGACACCGCCGAGGCAGCGGCCCTGGCCGTCGATGTGCTTGGTCGCGGAATAGATCACGACGTCGGCGCCGAGTTCCAGCGGCTTCTGCTGCATCGGCGTGGCGAACACGTTGTCCACGATGAGGCGAGCGCCGGCCTCGTGAGCGATCTCGGCGACGGCCCGGATGTCGATGACCTCCAGCGTCGGATTGGTCGGGCTTTCCAGGAAGAACAGTTTGGTCTCGGGGCGAACCGCCGCCTTCCACTGCGCGAGGTCGCGCCCGTCGACCAGCGTACAAGCGACGCCCGCACGTCCCAGCACCGTCTCGATGATGTAGCGGCAGGAGCCGAAGAGGGCGCGTGCGGCCACGACGTGGTCGCCGGCCTTCACCGAGCACTGCAGCGCGGCCGAGACGGCCGCCATCCCCGACGCCGTGGCCCGTGCGTCCTCGGCGCCCTCCAGCGCCATCATCCGCTCCTCGAACATGCGCGTCGTCGGATTGGCGTAGCGGGAATAGACGAAGCCGGGTTCCTCGCCCTTGAAGCGGGCCTCGGCGGCCTCGGCCGTCGGGTAGACGAACCCTTGCGTCAGGAAGAGGGCTTCCGACGTCTCGCCGAAGCCGGAGCGCATGGTGCCGCCGTGAACCATGGCGGTCGCCGGGCGCAAGGGGCGGGCTGCGTCGTTCTTCTTCAGCATGGACGTCTCCGAGGCCGCCTTGCAAACGGGACAACAGACGCGAAGAAGCCGCTCGGGGGTGAGGCGAAACGGCCTTTAGCGACTTGTTTTACGTGGCTGCAAGCCGGCCGGCAAATCACCACGAACGCGGCGAGCCTTAATCCTGTCCGCAGCCGAAATCAATCCGCCCGTTTCCAAGCCTCGCCGGGCCTGCTAACGCGTGGATCAGCTTGGAGTTGAGTTCATGGCCGGCGGAATCCTTCCCGATCGCGATATCGCGCAACTGTCCGCGGACGGGCGCATCGCATCCGAGCGTCCCTTCGACGCCGATCAGATCCAGCCCGCCAGCCTCGACCTCCGGCTCGGCGCGAAGGCCTATCGCGTTCGCGCGAGCTTCCTGCCGGGCCGTGGCAATCTGGTGGAGGCCAAGCTCAGCCGTCTGTCGATGCACGAGATCGACCTGTCGGGCGGTGCGGTCCTCGAGACGGGCTGCGTCTACATCGTGCCTCTGCAGGAAGCGCTCGATCTTCCGCCCGAGATCCGCGCCGCGACCAATCCAAAGAGTTCCACCGGCCGCCTCGATATCTTCACCCGCGTCCTGTCGGACGGGGCGCAGGAGTTCGACAAGATCCCGGCCGGCTACCGGGGTCCACTCTTCCTCGAGATCAGCCCCCGCACGTTCCCGATCGTGGTGCGCCCGGGCTCGCGGCTCACCCAGATCCGCTTCCGCACCGGCGACGCGCAGCTTCTCGAAGCGGAGCTTTCCGCCCTCCACGAGACCGAGCGACTGACCAGTGCGGCGGATGCCAACATCTCCGGCGGCGGTATCGCGCTGTCGATCGATCTGGCCGGCGACCAGACGGGCCTCGTCGGCTACCGCGGCAAGCGGCACACCGGCGTCGTCGATGTCGACCGCCGCGCCGCGCTCTCGATGCTCGACTACTGGGAGCCGATCCGGCGTGGGGCGGTGGGCGAGCTCGTTCTCGATCCCGACGAATTCTACATTCTCGTCTCGAAGGAGGCGGTGCACGTGCCGCCCGCCTTTGCCGCCGAGATGACGCCCTTCGACCCGCTGGTCGGCGAGTTCCGCGTCCATTACGCGGGCTTCTTCGATCCGGGCTTCGGCCATTCGGGGGCGGGCGGCTCGGGCTCGCGCGCCGTGCTCGAGGTGCGCAGTCACGACGTGCCCTTCATCCTGGAGGACGGCCAGATCGTCGGGCGGCTCGTCTACGAGCGTATGGCGAGCCCGCCGGACCGCCTCTACGGCGCCGATCTGAAGTCCAACTACCAGGCGCAGGGCCTCAAGCTCTCCAAGCATTTCATCTGAGGGACGCTTGACGCCTCGCAACCTTGCGGGCAGTGTCCCACCTCGAGCGCGGGCGTAGTTCAGCGGTAGAACGCCAGCTTCCCAAGCTGGATGTCGTGGGTTCGATCCCCATCGCCCGCTCCAAATTGAAGTCGCTTCTCCGATGCTTTCCGAGGATATGCCGGGCACGCGTCTTGTTGTCGCGTCACGCCTTCCGCTGCGGTCCCTGGACGATCCCGACTCAGTTGCCGGAGTCTGATCGATGATCTGCAGGTGACGTGGGGGAAGGCCGATCCTGCATCCCATACAATTGTAGAGAACGGTCGGCGCGGCAGCGGGATGACCTGCAAACATCTATTCGTTAACGAGCCTATAACATCGTATTGACTTTCTGGTGAGCGCTACGTCATCGTGCCCTAAGCGTTTGGGGAGAAGAGGCGCATGGCTGCGGTCACGTTCAACTACAGGCTCGACGACTTCATCGGCACGGGGCGGGGACCTGCTCTCCTCGGCCCCTTTACCATCGCCAATGTTCCCCAGGTCGCCGACAGCGATGCTGTCGTCACCCTGCGTTACTACGGCGACTTCTCGCCAGGCGAGCAAACGTACGAGTCCTTCAACGTCCAGATTGAAGGGTTCACTAGCCAGTCCTTTGGGGCGATCCCGCCGAACGACGAATACAATGGGGTGAACGTCGTCAGCTTCACGATCCCGCAGTCGGTTCTGGCCGGCATCGTGGCGGACGGCGCTATCGACATCCGCTATGGGATCGGCCGCGATGTGGATGACTTCAAGTCCATCCGCGAGGAGTATATCGATCTCACGATCGACTATCAGGGCACCTACGTGGTGCGTCCGCCAAGCACCTCGATCGATGGAACGTCCGGACCTGACCCCCTGACCGGCACCGATTTCGGTGATACGATCAATGGATACGCCGGGAACGACACGATCACCGGGTATTCTGGCAACGACCTGATCAACGGTAACCAGGGGGCGGACGTCATCTTCGCCAACCAGGGCAACGATACGATCTTCGCGGGCCAAGACGATGACGTCGCCTATGGCGGTCGCGACAACGACGCCGTGTTCGGAAATCTCGGCAACGATGCTTTGTTCGGTGACAAGGGCAACGACACGGTCGGCGGCGGCCAGGGCAACGACTACGTCCGCGGCGGCCAAGGCGACGATCTCGTGTTCGGCGGAGCCGGCAACGATCAGATCTGGGGCGATCTCGGCAACGACACCCTGTCCGGCGGAACGGAAGCGGACGTCTTCTTCTTCGCGGCGGGATCGGGCAACGACGTGATCGTCGACTTCAACCGGGCACAGGGGGACAGCCTCAACTTTCAGGGCCAGACCTACACCGTCTCCGACGTCAATGGATCGGCGGTCATCGCGCTGTCTGGTGGCGGCACGGTGATCTTGACCGGTGTGTCGTCGGCCAGTCTGGACGCCGGCGCTTTCGCCTGACGCGTATCGACCGCTAGACTTGTAGAAGCCCGCCCGGTCTGCCGGAGCGGGCTTTCCCGTGCCTCGGATGCAGGGCGAATGGGAGACCCGCTCGGTCGTGATGCGTCGTTTCGACCGAGCGGGTCGCCGCGGCATCGTCTGCGAGGGCAGGGCGCGGTGCCTGAGAATGTTGCGCTGCGATTTCCCATGTCAACTGCGCTGCAGCATCACATCTGCTCACCGCCGGATTTTGGGATGGTTTTCGCCGGACCAGTCGCATGCCCGTGATCCTGAAGCGTCCGACCGCCAGCTTGGTTGGCCGACATGCCCTTCCCATACCTGCGGCGCAACGGGATGGTCGTGACCAGGGCTCGGTTCAACCGGTCCGGTTCGCGGTTCGGCCAGTGGGAACCATTCGTTGAAGCATGGCCTCCGGGTTTTCTACGTGTCTCTTACGGCAACCGGTCGCTTCGGCGCCGCCTTGGGTCGGCGAGCGGGACACGCCGAAATGCCAAGCTCGCGTCCGCTCCGGCAGCCTTCCCCATTCTTTAAGGAGATGTCGTCAAACTGTTGGATGGCAAAGGAGACGGGGCGGCAGTCCTGGAACTCCCGCTGCGTTCCATCCTCTAGATCGAGGCGCCTTCGTGAGCATCCGGGCTCTTTTCATCGCGTTCAGTCTGGCCACCGCGAGCCTTCTGGCGGCGTTCTTCGCGTCGTTCTATTTATATCAGAAGGCGGGGAGCGACATTGTGCGCACCTATGACCGGCGATACGCGGCCTATCAGCTCGCCGACGGATTTCGGCAGACCTCGTCCGAACTGACGCGCATGGTGCGCACGTTCGTGGCCACCGGCGACCGCATGTACAAGGAGCAGTACTTCAAGGCCCTCGAGATTCGCGACGGCAAGGCGCCGACGCCGATCGACTACTACACGCGGCCCTACTGGGAACTCGTCACCACGCGCGGCGCGCAGCCGCGCCCCGATAGCGATACGATGTCCTTGCGGGACCGGATGGTCCAGGCCGGCATCCAGGGCGACGAATTTCAGCTCCTCGACACGGCCATTGAGCGCTCGAATGCACTCGTCAAGCTCGAGACCGATGCGATGGACACGCTGGCGCGCCCCGGCCTGACGGCCAGCCAGCGCCAGCAGGCAAACGGCAATCTCGTGTCGAAATCGTACCATGCGGCGGTGGCAAGTGCGATGGAGCCGGTGGACGCCTTCTTCGCCAAGCTGAACGAGCGGTCCAGCGCGGAAGTGGCGGCGGCGACGGCGCGCCAGACGACGCAGTTCTGGCTGATGCTTGCAAGCTCCTTCGCACTCCTCGTCGATCTCGGTCTCTTCGGTTGGCTGATGATGACCCGCGTCGTGCGCGGGGTCGGCGGACTCGAAACGGCCATGGGACGGGTCGCGGCCGGCGATCTCGATACGGCGATCGGTGGGCTCGACCGGCGAGACGAGGTCGGCGCGATGGCGAGAGCGCTCGAGGTCTTCCGCAGCGCCGCGACCGAAAAGCTGCGCCTGACGGCCGAGGCCGATGCCGCCCGGCGTTCGCAGGCTGCGAGCGCCGAGCGCCAGCATGCCCTCGACAACGCGAAGGCGGACGATCTTCGCGCCTTCGTGCATGCGGTGGAGGCGGGCTTTGCGCGCCTGTCGGCGGGCGACCTGACGGTGCGCATGGGCGAGGCCGTGGCGCCAGAGTTCGAGCCGATCCGCGCCCAGTTCAACCAGTCGGTGGCCAAGCTCGAGGCCACCATCGGTCAGGTGGTCTCGGCGGTCGGCGCGATGCGCTCGGGCCTGTCGGAGATCACGGTCGCGGCGGGCGACCTCTCCCAGCGCACCGAGCAGCAGGCGGCCAATCTGGAGCAGACGGTCGCGGCGCTTGGTCAGGTGACGCGCGGCGTCGGCGAGACGGCGGCGCGCGCCGACGCCGCCCGCCAGTCGGCCTCCACCGCCTGCCGCGAGGCCGAGCGGGGCGGCGAGATCGTCGGCCGCGCGGTCTCGGCGATGGCTGAGATCGAACAGTCCTCGGCGCGCATCGGCAACATCATCGGCGTCATCGACGAGATCGCCTTCCAGACGAACCTTCTGGCGCTCAACGCGGGCGTCGAGGCCGCGCGCGCCGGGGAGGCCGGCCGGGGCTTTGCCGTCGTCGCACAGGAAGTGCGCGGTCTTGCCCAGCGCTCGGCGGAGGCGGCAAAGGAGATCAAGGCGCTGATCGAGGCGTCCGGCCATCAGGTGGGCTCGGGCGTCGAGCTCGTCTCGGCGTCGGGCCGCTCGCTGGAGGCGATCGTCGCGCAGGTCGGCGGCGTCGCGCAGTCGATCGCGGAGATGGCGGATGCGGCACGCGAGCAGGCGGTGGCGCTTCGCGAGGTGTCGGTCGCGGCCGACCAGATGGACAAGGTCACGCAGCAGAACGCGGCGATGGTGGAGGAGACGACGGCGGCGGCGCAGGCGCTGTCGGGCGAGACGGAGGGTCTGGCGGGCTTGGTGTCGGGGTTTGCGACGGGGGCGGGGCACCGTGTGGCTGCGATGCGCCCGGCGGCGTCGGCGGCCATGAAGCGCGCCGCGATCCAGCCGGCTCGACCGGCGGGGACCCGCGCACACGCTGGTCCCGCTTCGCACGCCGCACACGCGACGTCACGTCCGGTTGCGCAGATGCGCACCGCGGGTCATGGCGGCGCGGCTCCCAAGGCCGCGGCCGTGGAGGAGGGGTGGGAGGAGTTCTAAGGGTTCCCGCCGGAGCGACGATCCGACTGTTCTGAGACCGCCGCACTTCCAGAAGGGACGCGGCGATTTGGTGTCGGCGCTTCAGTGATCTTCGCTGTCGAAGCCAAGACCCGCGTCGACCGCCGGCTGGTGGGTGAAGCCCTCAAGGCCGCCCCGCGGCTGGAGATCGCGCTCGATCTCGAGCGGCGACACCGCATAGGCCGTCAGGAGTTCGGCCAGCGAGCGAAGGGCGTGGATGTGGATGCGCTCCCATCCGTGGGAGGCATCGACGCCGAAGGTAACGAGCGCGGTGCGGACGTCGTGGCCTGCGACCACCGCCGAGGCGGAGTCGGAGCGGTAGTAGCGGAACACGTCCTTCTGGAACCGGATGTCCTCGTCGCGGCAGAGCCGCACGAGCTTGCGGGTGAGGTGATAGTCGAACGGGCCCGTCTGGTCGGCCATCGCGATGGTGACGCCGAACTCGGCCGAGTTCTGGCCGGGCGCCGACGTCCCGTTGTCCACCGCCACCATCGAGGCGACCTCGGGCGTCAGGATCGAGGCGGCCCCGACGCCGACTTCCTCGGCGATGGTGAAGAGCCAGTGCGTATCGACGGGCGTCGCGGATTTCTCTCGCTCCAGTGCCTCGATCGAGGCAAGCATCACGGCGACGCCCGCCTTGTCGTCGAGGTGACGCGAAACGATGAAGCCGTTGTCGAGGAATTCCGGTTGCGGATCGATCGCCACCGTATCGCCGACGTCGATGCCGAGCTTCAGCGTATCGTCGCGGCCACGCGTGTGGTCGTCGATGCGCAACTCGACATGCGGCCAGCCGACCGGTGCCGTGTCCACCTCCTCGTTGAACGTATGGCCCGAGGCCTTGAGCGGCAGGATCGTGCCGCGAAACGTCTTGTCCTCCGCCATGATCGTGGCGCGCGCGCCCTCGGCGAAGCGGGCCGACCAGTGGCCGATCGGCACGAGTTCCAGCCGGCCGTTGTCCTTGACCCGCTTCACCTGCGCGCCGAGCGTGTCGACATGGGAGACGATCGCGCGCGCTGCCGCCCTCCGGCTGCCCTGGCGCACGGCCCGGATCGCGCCGCGCCGCGTCAGTTCGACCTCCAGCCCCAGCCGCTGCAGCTCCTCGCTGACGTGGCGCACGACCGAATCGGTGTAGCCGGTCGGGCTCGGGATGTGCAGCAGCTCATGGAGCTGGGCGAGGAGGTACTCGGTGTCGATCGTGTGCCGGGCCATGGGTCGTCAGCCGGAAATGCGCCGCTTGGCGCGAAGGGTGCGCACCGACGCCGGGATGGAAAGCGGAAACAGGAGATCGACGAAGCGCTCGGCCGTCGGCTGCGGCTCGTGATTGGCAAGGCCGGGCCGCTCGTTCGCCTCGATGAAGACGTAGGCCTCCTCGCGGGCGTCCTTCACCATGAAGTCGATGCCGCAGACCGGAATGTCGATCGCACGGGCCGCCGCGATCGCCGCTTCGACGAGGCGGGGATGGACGATGTCGGTGACGTCATGGATCGTGCCGCCCGTGTGGAGATTGGCCGTCCGCCGGACGGTGACGGTCTCGCCTTCCGGGATCACGTCGTCCCAACCGTAGCCAGCACCCGCCAAGGTGCGCTCGGTCTCGGCATCCATCGGCACCTTGGACTCGCCGCCGGTCGCCGCGGCCCGGCGTCGCGACAGCCGCTCGATCAGCTCGCGCGCCGTCGAGCGCCCGTCGCCGACGACGCAGGGCGGGCGACGGATCGCGGCGGCGACCAGCCGAAAGTCGATTACCACGAGGCGCAGGTCCTCGCCGGTGAAGCAGGCCTCGATCAGGACCCGCTCGCACTCGCGCTTCGCCACGTCGATCGCGGCGCGCACCGCCTCGATCGTCTCTAGCCCCACCGCGATCCCGCGCCCCTGCTCGCCGCGCGCCGGCTTGACGACGACCGAGCCGTGGCGCGTGAGAAAGTCGGCGATCGTCGCCTCGTCCTCCCCGGCCACGATCTGCTCGGGGACCGCGACGCCGGCGTCCTCGACAAGGCGACGGGTCACGCTCTTGTCGTCGCAAATCGACAGCGCCACGGCGGAGGTCAGCTCCGACAGACTCTCGCGGCAGCGCAGCGTGCGGCCGCCATAGGTCAGCCGGAAGAAGCCGCCCTTGGCATCGAGGATCTCCACATGGATGCCACGTCGGCGCGCCTCGTCGATGATGATGCGGGCATAGGGGTTGAGGTCCTCCTCGACCGCCGCGGAGCCCGTGAACAGGCGCTCGTTGATCGAGTTGCGCCGCTTCACCGCGAACATTGGCAAGCGCTCGAACCCGAGCCGCTCGTAGAGCGAGATCGCCAGCTCGTTGTCGTGCATGACCGAGAGGTCCATCGTGGCGCAGCCGGCGGCGCGGTGATGCTCGGCGAGCGCGCGCACGAGAGCCTCGCCGATGCCGGGCGGCGCCGCCTGTGGGTCGATCGCGAGGCACCAGAGCGAGGATCCCCGTTCCGGATCGCCGAACGCCTCGCCGTGATGGACGCCCGTCACGGTTCCGAGGATCGCACCCGTCGCCTCGTTCTCGGCCACGAGATAGGTCAGCACCGCATCCTGCCGGTGGCGCCAGAGGAAGTCCGGATCGATCGGCACCATGTTGCGCGAACGGTAGATGCGGTTGACGGCGCTCGTCTCCGCGGCTGCGGCGAGCGGGCGGACGGAGAAGCCGTGCGGCTCGCGCTCGGCCGGGGGCAGACGCGACAGGTCGAGGCGGTAGGTGTGCGAGGGATCGAGGAAGAGATCCTGCGGGGCCTGCGCCAGAAGAACATGCGGGTCGCAGACATAGAAGGCGATGTCGCGCCGGTCGGGCCCTTCCTCCTCGAGGTTGCGTGCGAGATCACCGGCTTCCGCGAAAGTCTGCGCGAAGACGATGCGGCCCCAGCCGCAGTCGACGACGGCGTTGGCGTCCGGAGCGCTCACAGGCCCTGCTCCTGCAGCCACAGCTCGAGAAGCGCCGCCTGCCAGAGTTCGGACCCCTGGAGCGGCGTGATATGGCCGGCGGGGTCGGCGAACAGCGTGTCGAGCCAAGCCGGCTCGAACAGGCCGCGCTCGCGGGCGCGCTGCGAGCCCATCGCGTCCCGGACCATGTCGAGGGTTGGTCCGGCGAGGTATTTCAGCTGCGGAACCGGGAAGTAGCCCTTCCGCCGGTCGATCACCTCGTGCGGGATGATGAGCCGAGCGACGTCCTTGAGAATGCCCTTGCCGCCGCCCTTCAGCTTCTCGGCGGACGGCACGCGCGCGGCCAGTTCCGCCAGTTCATGGTCGAGGAAGGGCACGCGCGCCTCGAGGCCCCAGGCCATGGTCATGTTGTCGACGCGCTTGACCGGGTCGTCCACCAGCATGACCTGGCTGTCGATGCGCAGCGCCTTGGCGACGGGGTCGCCCGCGCCGGGCAGCGCGAAGTGGTCGCGCACGAACGCGCCGCTCGCATCATAGCCCGCATGCCACTGCGGCCGGAGCTGGCCCGACAATGTCTCGTGGCTGCGATCGAAGAAGGCTTGTCGGTAGGTCGCGACCGGATCGGCAGCGTCCGCCATCGGCGGATACCAGTGGTAGCCCGCGAAGATCTCGTCGGCGCCCTGACCCGACTGCACCACCTTGATGTGCTTCGAGACCTCGCGCGACAGGAGGTAGAAACCGATATTGTCGTAGGAGACCATCGGTTCCGACATGGCGCGGATCGCGCCCGGCAGTTCGGTCAGGAGTTCATGGCCGGGCACGAAGATCTGGTGGTGCCGCGTGCAGTAGTGCCTGGCGATGAGATCGGAATACTCGAACTCGTTGCCGACCTCGCCGTTGGCGTCCTCGAAACCGATCGAGAAGGTGGCGAGGCCGGTCTGTCCGGCTTCCGCCAGAAGACCGACGATGAGCGAGGAATCGACGCCACCGGACAGGAGGACGCCCACCGGCACGTCCGACACCATGCGTCGCTCGACGGCGCGGCGCAGGGCATCGAGTACCATGTCGCGCCATTCCTCGGACGATCGTCCTTCGTCGCCCGCGGCCGGTCCGAAGGGCGGTGCCCAGAAGGTCTCGTCGTCGAAGCGCCCGTCCGGTTCGATCATTCGCGTCGTCGCCGGCGGCAGCTTCCTGACACCTTTGAGGATCGTGAGCGGGGCCGGCACCACGGCGTGAAAGGTCATGTAGTGGTGGAGCGCGACCGGATCGATCGCGGTGTCGACCTCGCCCGTCGCGACCAGGGCCGGCAGCGAGGAGGCGAGGAGCAGGCGTTCGGGCGTCTGCGAGAGATACATCGGCTTGATGCCGAACCGGTCGCGCGCCAGCATGACACGGCCGCTCTCGCGCTCATGGATGGCGAAGGCGAACATGCCGTGGAAGCGCTTCACGCAGTCCCGTCCCCAGGCATGGTACGCCTTGAGAATGACCTCCGTGTCGCCGTGCGAGAAGAAGCGGTAGCCGAGCCCCTGCAATTCCTCGCGCAGTTCGGGATAGTTGTAGATGCAGCCGTTGAAGGCGAGGGTGAGCCCGAGATCCGGGTCCTCCATCGGCTGCGCGGCCTTCTCCGACAGATCGATGATCTTGAGGCGCCGATGGCCGAAGCCGACGCGGCCGCGCAGCACCATTCCCGAGCCATCGGGGCCGCGCGGCGAAAGGCACGCGCCCATGGCCGCGATGCGCTCTGGAGAGGCGAAACCGCCGTCGAAGCGGATTTCACCGCAGATGCCGCACATGGGCTCTATCCTCGCTGGATCGGATGGTTCGTCCGTCTGGAGATAGGCCACGCTGCGATGCGGCAACCCCGGAACGCCCCTTGGCGGTTCGTGGCCGGGCGACTAAGACCAGCCGTAAATGGGATTTGGGGTGCGCGACAGGTGAGCCGGGACGACGAAAACGCGCTGCGGCAGCGGCTGGTGCCGATGGACGTCTACCGCACCTATCTTGGTGGCGACCCCTTCGTGTCCGGCTGGCTCACCGTCGATCAAAGCATGATCGACCGCTTCGCCGACGCCACCAACGACCACCAGTTCATTCACGTCGATCCCGCGCGCGCCAAGGCCGAAACGCCTTTCGGCGGCACCATCGCCCACGGCTTCCTATCGCTCTCGCTTCTGTCGACGCTCGCCTACGATGCCATGCCCGGCGTCGACCGCACGCGCATGGGCGTCAACTACGGCTTCGACGAGGTGCGCTTCCTGACACCGGTCAAGAGCGGCGCGCGCGTGCGCGGCAGCTTCCAACTCGTGGCAGTGAAGGAGCGGGCTGTCAGCCTGCAATCCACCTGGAACGCCAGCATCGAGATCGAGGGTGCGCCCAAACCTGCGCTCGTTGCCCGCTGGATCACGCTGGCGGTGCTCGAGCCGCCGGCCGACGACGAAGGGACATAAAGCATGAGCGAAGCGCCCGCCTGGCCCCGTGCCGTCCTGTTCGATCTCGACGGGACGCTGGTCGATTCCCTGCCGGACATCCACGCCGCCCTCAACGAGACGCTCGAGAGCCTCGGCGAGCCGCCGTTCACGATCGAGGCCGTCGGGCGCATGGTGGGGCAGGGCGTCCAGATCCTGATCGGCCGCGCCTACGAAGCGCTCGACAAGGAGATCGATCCGGCGACGCGCGACAAGATCGCCGAGCGCTACCTCGCGATCTACGCCGCGCGCTCGACGGAGCTGACAACGCTGAACGCCGGGGCGACGGACTGCGTGCGGATTCTTGCCGAGCGCTGCATTCCGCTCGGCGTCGTGACCAACAAGCCGGGCGCCGAGACCGCCGACATCCTCGCCCATTTCGGCCTTGCCGACCGCATGGCGGTGGTGGTCGGCGGCGATGCCGGCCCGCGCAAGAAGCCGGCGCCCGACCTCGTCGTCTTCGCCTGCCGCCAGCTCGGGATCGAGCCGGGCGAGGCGCTCTTCGTCGGTGATTCCGAGAACGACGTCGAAGCCGCGCAGGCCGCGGGGATGGCGGTGGTCGCGATGCGCGGTGGCTATACCGCCATCGACGTCGAGACGATGGGCGCCGACCTCGTGCTGGATCGTCTCGACGACATCCCCAACCGCCTCCCAGAGATCGCCGCGCGCCGCGCCTGATTTCTGCCGCAATTTCGTCGGCCCGTGGTCGCCATCGCGCAATCCGAGGTTATCTATCCTCGTCCCGGACAGTGTGTTTGCGAGAGGGCGGGACGGCGGCATGGCGAAGGAACGAGCGGACGAACCGGGACTGAAGCGCTCGGTCGGGTTGTTTCAGGTGACCCTGCTCGGGCTCGGCTCGATGCTTGGGGCCGGCGTCTACGGTCTCATCGGCGAGGCGGCCAGCGAACTCGGCAGCGCGGTCTGGGGCGCCTTCATGGTCTCGATGGCGGCCGCGCTCCTGACCGGCCTGTCCTATGCCTCGATCGCCTCGCGCTACCCGCGCGCCGGCGGCGCTGCCTATGTCACGCAGCGCGCCTACCGCTATCCGCTCCTGTCCTACACGGTGGGGCTCGCGGTCGTCTGCTCGGGGCTGACGTCGATCGCCACGCAGAGCAACGTCGTGGCGCGGAACTTTGCGAGCGTCACCGGCATCGACGCGCCGCAGAGTGTTCTGGCCATCGGCTTCCTCGTCATCCTCGCCGGCATCCTGTTTCGTGGGATCACCGAATCGCTCTGGCTCAATGCCGTCTGCACGATCGTCGAGGCGTTCGGCCTGATCCTCGTCATCGCGGTCGGCATTTCGTGGTGGGGCAGCGCCGATCTTCTGGAGTTTCCGCCGCCCGGCGAAGGCGCTGTCGAGGGCTCGGTGATGCTTCTCGTGGCGCAAGGCGCGGTGCTGACCTTCTTCTCCTTCATCGGCTTCGAGGATATGCTGAACGTCTCCGAGGAGGTGAAGAACCCGGAACGCACCATGCCGATCGCGATGATCTCGGCGATGCTCATGGCAACGGTCATCTACATCTGCATCGCGATCACGGCGGTCTCGGTCGTCCCGTGGCGGGAACTTGCCGAAGCCGCGGGCCCCCTGACGCTCGTGGTCGAGCGTGCCGCGCCGTGGTTCCCGACCGGCATCTATGCCGGCATCACGATCTTCGCCGTCGCCAACACGGCGCTCGTCAACTACGTGATGGCCTCGCGTCTGCTCTACGGCATGTCGCGACAGGGACTGATGCCGGCAGCGCTCGGCCGCGTCCACACTACCCGCCGCACCCCTTACGTCGCAATCGCGGCGCTGCTGGCGATCGTCGTCCTGCTCTCGCTCGTCGGCGACATCGGCGC
Source organism: Aureimonas phyllosphaerae (assembly GCF_047943035.1). NCBI lineage: Bacteria > Pseudomonadati > Pseudomonadota > Alphaproteobacteria > Hyphomicrobiales > Aurantimonadaceae > Aureimonas > Aureimonas phyllosphaerae. Next base: position 2,199,433 of record NZ_CP181348.1, read on the forward strand.
GCTGGCTGCCTCGACCGTCCTCCTGCTCCTCATCGTCTTTACGGTCGTCAACGTCGCGCTCCTCATCCTGCAGCGTCGTCCGGGAGAGGCGAAGGGCCAGTTCGAGGTGCCCTCGATCGTGCCGCTCCTGGGGGCGATCATCTGCTCGGTGCTGATCGTGGTGCGCATCGGGCAGGGCGAATGGACGGCCCCGATCATCGCGATCGGGCTGATCGTGGCGATCGTCGTGCTGTACTACCTGACGGGCGTCGGCCGCTCGGGCGGCATCGACCGGTTCATCGAGAGCGAGGCGGGAAGCTGAGGGCGCATCGCGCCGTCAAAACACGATCTTGCGCGGCACGTAGCCCCCGCGCTGGACAATCGAGGCGATGGCAAGCTGTTCGCGGATCGGCTTGGACAGGATCGGCAGGACGCGGCGCTCGAACGTGTCGCGTTCCACCGCAGTCAAAGCGCCCAGTCCCTCGGCGGCCACGTGCTCGGCCACCCGCTTTTCCTCGGAACCGGCTTTGAGAAGTTTGGCGTCGATCACCTCTCCGATCAGGGCACTCAATTCGGGGTCTACGGTACTGCTCATTCTCGACGTCCTGCACGTGTCGAGGCTCGAAGTAGGCGGACAGTGAGGCCGTGTCGAGACGCGCCGCGCGATGGATCGCAGTCCTGTGAAACAGTGCCGCAACAGGGAGCCGAACCGCGCTTCGCGTGTTGACGCCAGTATCGTGAATGCCACCAAGGAGTTCCCCGTGAGCCAGACCACCATGTCCGATGGCGCCCTCTCCATCCTCGTCTTCGCCGCCTACCATTCGCTCGTCAGTGGCGAGGCCGTGACCCGCGTCGTGCTCGACGACGGCAAGGGCCACAAGGCGGATGCCGAGGGCGTGCGGGAGATGGAACAGGCGGGTCTGCTCGAGCCCGAAGGCGAGCGCGGCGTCCTGACGGAGGCCGGCCGCGACCGTCTCGCCAAGCTCCTCGAGACGCTGCGCCACTCCGCCTGAGGGCGAAGCGGCGTGTTCTGCCGGCATGCTTCGTCGGGGCTTCAGCCCTCGGCGAAGTCCCGCCGGCTGATGCCGTGACGCTGCAGCTTGTCGTAGAACGTCTTGCGGGGGATGCCGAGCGCCTCCACCGTGCTCTTCACGTCTCCGCCATGGTCGGCCAGCGTCTGGCGGATGGTGTCGGCCTCGAACCGATCGACGCGCTCTGGCAGCGTCAGCGGCGTGTCTGGGCTCTCGTCCCCGTCCATCTCCGGATCGAGTCCGAGCGCTACCCGTTCGGCGAAGTGCGTGAGTTCGCGCACGTTCCCTGGCCAGGGATGCGACGCCAGCCGTTGCAGGAGCCGGGGCGACACGTCGGGCGCCTCGCGGCGGAAGCGCTCCGCCGCCCGCCGCAGGAAGTGCGAGAAGAGAAGCGGAATGTCGGAACCGCGCTCGCGCAGGGGCGGGATGCGGACCGTCACGACGTTGAGTCGGTAGAAGAGGTCCTCGCGGAAGTAGGCCCGCGCCTCGGCTGAACCGAGATCGATCTTGGCCGCCGCGACGACGCGAAGGTCCAGCGCCCGGCGCTCGTTGGTGCCGAGCGGCTCCACCTCGCGCGTCTCCAGGACGCGCAGAAGCTTCACCTGCAGGGCGGCCGGCATCGATTCGATTTCATCGAGGAACAGCGTGCCGCCGCTCGAATATTCGATGCGGCCGACCCGGCGCTTCGCGGCCCCCGTGAAGGCGCCGGCCTCGTGGCCGAAGAGCTCGCTTTCGATCACGGTCTCGGGCAGCGCGCCGCAGTTGAGCGCCACGAAGGGCTTGGCCGCACGGCGGCTCCAGCGGTGAAGCGCGCTGGCGACGACCTCCTTGCCCGACCCCGTCTCGCCTTCCACCAGCACGTCGACGTCCGCATCCGCGATCTGCCGGAGCGTCCGGCGCAAGCGCTCCATCGCGGGGCTCTCGCCGATGAGCGACAGGTCGTCGCCGCCTTTCTCGGCCAGCGCCCGCAGCCGCCGGTTCTCGAGCACCAGCCGCCGCTTCTCGGCCGCCCGCGCGACGCTCTGCACCAGGCGGTCGGTGGCATAGGGTTTGGCGATGAAGTCGTAGGCGCCCTCCCGCAGGGCGTCGACGGCCATCGCGATGTCGCCATGGCCGGTCACGAGGATCACCGGGAGGTCCTGGTCCATCGCCTGCACGGCCCGGAAGAGGTCGAGCCCGTCCATGCCCGGCATGCGGATGTCGGTGACGAGGACGCCCGGAAACTCCGGCGACAGCAACTTCAGCGCCGAGCGGGCGTCGGCGAAGGGGAGGGGCGTCCACCCGGCAAGCGCCAGCGCCTGCGCCCCGGCGTCGCGAAGGTCCGGGTCGTCGTCGACGAAGGCGATGGTACGGCCGGGCTCGGTCATGGGCGGGCGCTCCTCAAGACGGCGGTGAAGGTGGCGCCCTCGCCGGGCCAGCTGGCGGCCTCCAGCGTCCCGCCCCATTCCGACAGGATGTCCTTGACGATCACGAGGCCGAGGCCGAGACCGCGCGGCTTCGATGTGGAAAAGGGCGTGAACAGCGTCGCAAGCCGCTCGGGCGGGATGCCGGGGCCGTTGTCGCGCACGGTCAGTTCCACGATGTCGTCTCGCGCATGCGCCTCGATGGCGATCCGCCCGTCCTCCTGGCCCTCCATCGCGTCGAGGGCATTTTGGAGGAGATTGACGAGCACCTGCTCCAGACGCACGCGCTCGCCCACGACATCGTGGTCCCCGAGGTTCGCGCCGCATTCGATCGGCACGCCGGCGGCGTCCAGCCGGCCTTGCAGCACCATGATCGCGCCATCCACGGCTTCGGCGAGGTTGACGACGCCCGGTCCTGACGAGCCGCGCCGCGCGTGACCCTTGAGCGTGTCGGTGATCCGCCCGATTCGTTCGGTCAGGCCGACGACGTTGCGAAGGTTGCGCTGCGTCGTGTCGAGGTCGCCGCGCTCCAGAAAGCGCTCGGCATTTTCGGCATAGGTGCGGATCGCCGCGACGGGTTGATTGATCTCGTGGGCGACGCCGGCCGTGATCTGGCCGAGCGAGGCCAGGCGGTTGGCCTGGTCGAGGCTGCGTCGAAGGGTTTCGGCGCGCTCCTCGGCGGCCTGCCGCGTCCGGCTTTCCTCGACCAGCTGGCGGTTCGCCTCGCGCAGTTCCCCCGTGCGGGCCTCGACGCGGCGTTCGAGCTCTTCGGCTGCGAGGCGCAAGGCTTCCTGTCGGCGTCTCAGGTAGCGACGACGGCGCGCCACGAGGAACCCGGCGGTGGTGGCGATGGCGAGGCCAGCCAGAGACTGGAGGCGATAGGACAGGCGGGTCTGTGCCATCGCCTCGTCGGTAGGAACCCAGAGATGTAGCGTCCAGTCGAGGATCGGGTCGGGCAGGCGGTCCTCGGCCGAGACGAAGTGCCGGCGATCGGCGGTCGCCGTCGCTTGGATGGTCCCGCGACGCGCCTCGAGGCCGAGGGGCGTCAGCGGCGCTTCGCCGAACTGCAGGCTGTCGCGGATCCGCGCCGCGAGGTCCGGCGGCACCGGAGCGAGCGCCCGGTAGTGCCAGTCGACCTCGGTGGTCGCGAGGACGATGCCATTGCCGTCGGTCACGAAGACGACGTTGCCGCCGGCGGCCCAGTCGCGCTCGATCGCGTCGAACTCCACCTTCAGGACCACGACGCCGAGCGGCTGTCCGCCGACATCGACGCGGCGCGTGATGTAAAGACCCGACCGTCGGCTCTTGGTGCCGAGCGCGAACTGCGCCGCCGCCCCGGTGCGCATCGCCCGCGCGAAGTACGGGCGGAACGAGTAGTCGCTCCCGACGAAGCTGTCGGGCTCGGCGAAGTTGCTGGCGGCGATCGTCAGGCCGGTGGTGTCGAGGAGGTAGAGGACGGTCGCCCCTGTCGTGCGGCGCAGTTCCTCGAGGCGCCGGTTCACTCGATCGACGCCGGCGGGCGACGGGGCGGCCAGAATATCGCGAATGTCCGGATCCTCGGACAGGATCGCCGGAACGGATCGCTGTTTGTCGACCTCGCTGCGCAGCACCGCCATGGCGAGCGGCAGGGACGCGCCGGCTTGCGCGTTCAACCGCGCGAGCATCGCGCGGTCGGCCAGCGCGCCCGCTGCCAGCCACGCCATGACGACGAGCATCGCAAGGCCGGTCGCGACGGCAAGCGCGAACAGGCGACGTCGGGACAACGCGGAGAGGGGAACGTCCATGCTGTGCGGATTATCGCACACTGACGACCAAAGGCGAGCGGAAAACCGCACGTGAGTTTGGGCTGCGGGCTTTAATGACCGTTCGGACCAGCCTTGCGCTGGCGGAATGCCACCCCTGCAACCAACTGGCACGCTCTTTGCTGAGGAGTCACCGAGGCTCCTGTTCGCCGGTCACGGATCGACGGGGGAGGACACGAACACGACAAGGGAGGCAGACATGGCAGCCATGCCGATCGCGCACGTCGAACCTGGGCAGAAGAAGCCCATCTACGCCCAGCTCTATTTCCAGGTGGTGGTGGCGATCATCGCCGGCATCACGCTCGGGCATTTCTATCCGGAATTCGGCGCGAGCCTGAAGCCGCTTGGCGACGCCTTCATCAAGCTTGTGAAGATGATCATCGCCCCGGTGATCTTCCTGACCGTCGTCACCGGCATCGCCGGGATGACCGATCTCGCCAAGGTCGGCCGCGTCGTCGGCAAGGCGATGATCTACTTCCTGACCTTCTCGACGCTCGCCCTCGTCATCGGCATGGTCGTCGCCAACGTCACCCATCCCGGCCACGGCCTGAACATCGATCCGGCCTCGCTCGATGCGGGCGCCGTCGCGACCTACACGCAGAAGGCGCACGATTCGTCGATCGTCGGCTTCCTGATGAACATCATCCCGTCGACGCTGGTCGGTGCCTTCGCCGACGGCGACATTCTCCAGGTCCTGTTCATCGCGGTCCTGTTCGGTATCGCGCTCGCCATGATCGGCGAGGCCGGCCGCCCGGTCACCGACTTCTTCAACGCGCTGACCGCGCCGATCTTCAAGCTCGTGGCGATCCTGATGAAGGCCGCCCCGATCGGTGCCTTCGGCGCCATGGCCTTCACCATCGGCAAGTACGGCATCGGTTCTGTCGCCAACCTCGCCTATCTCATCGGCGTCTTCTACTTCACCTCGTTCCTCTTCGTGGTCGTGGTCCTCGGCGCGGTTGCCCGCTACAACGGCTTCTCGATCTTCGCCCTCCTTCGCTACATCAAGGAAGAACTCCTCCTCGTCCTCGGCACTTCGTCCTCCGAGGCGGCCCTGCCGTCGCTGATGAAGAAGATGGAGAACGCGGGCGCCAAAAAGTCGGTCGTCGGCCTCGTGATCCCGACCGGCTACTCGTTCAACCTCGACGGCACCAACATCTACATGACGCTGGCGGCGCTGTTCATCGCCCAGGCGACCAACATCGACCTGTCCTGGGGCGACCAGATCCTGCTCCTGCTCGTCGCCATGCTGTCGTCGAAGGGCGCGGCCGGCATCACCGGCGCCGGGTTCATCACGCTGGCCGCCACGCTCTCGGTGGTGCCCTCCGTGCCAGTCGCCGGCATGGCGCTGATCCTCGGCGTCGACCGCTTCATGTCGGAGTGCCGCGCGATCACCAATTTCATCGGCAACGCCGTTGCGACGCTGGTCGTCGCTCGCTGGGAAGGTGAGCTCGACGAGGAGCGCCTGCGCGCGGTCCTTGCCGGCGAAAAGGTCGCCGCGCTCGAGGACGACCGCGTGCCGCTGAACGCTGTGCCGGCCGAGTAACTCCGAAGCCCTCCGAATGCGAGAAGGCCCGCCCCGAGGTTTCGGGGCGGGCCTTCTCGTTTGCAACTGTCCGTCGCGCCGGTTCAGACGGCGTAGAACAGGCCTGCGATCTTGTGGCGTTCGGCATCGGAAACGGTCTGCCCGCCGGCCTCGATCGCAAGGCCCATCTCGGCCCCGCGGGCCCAGACGATCCGCGCCGTCCAGCGCCGGGTCTCGACCTCGTCGTAAAGCGTGAGGACTTCCGGCAGCACGCGGTCCACCGGGGCGAAGGCCCGGATGCGCGCACCGCGCGGCGAGCGTTCCACCACGGCACAGTCGCACAGAAAGCCGTCGCGAGCGCCCAGCAGCTTGCCCGGCCGCAGCCGCGTCGTCCGTCTTTGTCCCTGTCGCCGCTCGTTCCGCATGACCGCCTCGTCCGCTTTTACGCTTCCCTAACCCTAGCGGAAGGTCGGCGCGCGGGGAGTCGCGGTCTCATTTCTTCGTTAACGCGAGAGGCGCAAGCTGCAAGCTCCACACAAGGAGTCCTGCGATGTCCGAGGTCGCATCCACGCCGCCCGAGTTTTCATCCGTCCGCCTTCCTTTCACGGGTTCCGGCTTTCGGAATCCCGACCGCGACTGGTCGGTCGTCGACTGGGCGATCGCCTTGTCGTCGGTGACGCTGGCGATCTCGTCGGCCGGGTTCTTCTCCTGGTCCTACGTCGTCTCGACGAAGTCGCCGGACTACTTCCAGCAGGCGGCAATCGCCCGCATGTCCCCCAAGCTCGACCAGATCGAGACCGGATCGGTCGGCGAGGCCGTCCAGACCGATGCCATGCCGGCGCCGACCATCGTGCGGGATCGGGAGCCGACGCCGTCTGACTACCAGATCGTGATGATCTTCCAGGACGAGGCGCTGCTCGCGACGCGCGAGGAACTGATGCGCGTCAAGGTGGGCTCTGTGGTGCCGGGTCTCGGCACGGTTCAGGCGATCGAAGGCGGCTCGCTCGGCGGCACGGTCACGGCCGACAAGGCGACGCTGCGCAGCGTCAGCGCGCCCGACCCCTGAGGGCCGGGAGCCCGGGCGGACTCAGGCCGACTTGTTCTCGAGAAGAATGCGGCCTTCCTTCTGGATCTTGCCCGTCAGCTTGCCGGCAATCGAGGCGAGGAAGCCCGGTAGGTCGAGCTCGACGTGGATGTGGTCGTCCAGGATATCGAGGCGGCCGACAACGGACTGACCCATCATCCGGGCGCGGAAGTCGAGCCGGTCGCCGGTCCATTGGTCCTCGAACTTCAGCATGCCGCCGGTCGCCTCGGAGCGGATGCGCCCGAACCCCTCGGTGACGCGCTGGCGGGCGGCCTCGCGCGTCAGTTTGTGGGGAATGTCGACCTTCACGGTCTCGGCCATGCGTTTTGTCCTCGTCACGAGTTGGGCGTCTGCCGGCATATGGCGAGGAGGACGGCAGCAAGCAACCGCCGGATACGAAAAGGGCGCCCGGTGGGGCGCCCTTCCTTCGTTCATGGATCAGGCCGTGGCCGAGCGCGGCGCACCGCCGCCGCCGCCGCGACGCGGACGCCGGCGCTGCTGGCCGTTCGGCCGGGCGGCGCGATCCTCACCGTTGCGGTTCGCACCACCCGCCGGCGCACCGCCGGGCTGGCCGCGGCGCTCGCCCGGCTTGGCGCCGCGCGGCTGATGACGCGGCGCGCCTTCGGCGCGCGGCTTGTTGCCGCCGGGGCGACCGCCGCGGGGCTGGCGCGGACCACGACTCTCGCGCGGCTCGTCGGCAAAGGCCGACGCGTCGGAGAACTCCGAGGTCTGCACGTCGAAGCGCATGCCGGTCAGCTTCTCGACCTGACGCAACTTGGCGCGCTCGGACGGATCGCACAGCGTCACCGCCATGCCGGACTTGCCGGCGCGGGCCGTGCGGCCGATGCGGTGGACGTAGCTTTCCGGCTCTTCCGGCAGGTCGAAGTTCACGACATGGGTGATGTCGTCGACATGGATGCCGCGCGCCACGATGTCGGTCGCCACCAGCACCTTCAGTTCGCCCGCATGGAACTGGCCGAGCGCCTTCTGGCGCGCGCCCTGGCTCTTGTTGCCGTGGATCGCGAGCGCGGCGATGCCGGCCTTGTCGAGATCCTCGGACAGGCGGTTCGCGCCGTGCTTGGTGCGGGTGAAGATGACGGTCTTGTCGAAGCCCGGCAGGTTCTTGATGAGCCAGTGCTTCTTGGCCTTCTGCGGAACCAGGAAGAAGCTCTGGTCGATCTTCTCGACCGTGACCACCTCGGGCGTCACCTCGACGCGGACGGGATCCTTCAGGATCTTTCCGGCGAGCGAGGCGATGTTCTGCGGCATGGTGGCCGAGAACAGGAGCGACTGACGCTTCTCCGGCACCAGCTTCACGATGCGGTTGATGTCGCGGATGAAGCCCATGTCGAGCATGCGGTCGGCCTCGTCGAGCACGAGGTGCTCGATCGCCGACAGCGTCATCGCCTTCTGGTCGATGAGGTCGAGGAGGCGCCCCGGCGTCGCCACGACGATGTCGACGCCCTTGCGGGCCGTCTCGATCTGCGGGCGGATCGATACGCCGCCGAACACGGTCATGTGGCGGATCGGCGTGCCGGCGGTGAAGCCCTTCACGTTCTCGGCGATCTGGAGCGCCAGCTCGCGCGTCGGCGCCAGCACGAGAACGCGCGGAGCGCCGGGCTTCGCCTTGGCGGGCTTGCCGAGGAGGGCGTCGAGGATCGGCAGCGAGAAGGCGGCCGTCTTGCCGGTGCCCGTCTGCGCGATGCCGAGGACGTCGCGACCCTTCAGGACCGCCGGGATGGCCTGCGCCTGGATCGGGGTCGGGGTGGTGATGTCCATGGCTGCGAGAGCGGACAGAAGCGCGTCGGCAAGGCCGAGCGCCTGGAAATTCGTCTGGGTCAAGGAATGCCTTTGACAGTGGACCGGAACGCCTGGCGTCCCGGAGATCGGTCGGACGCTCCTGCGCGGGAGCGGAACGACACGGACCGCGGCCGGACCCTTGAAAAGGCTCCAGCGGTTGGCGCTCGGCTCAGTGTCCCGATGCGGGATCAAGGCGGGCGCAGCGCAAGCGCGGCATGACGGCTCCTATATCCGCCCTCTTGTGCGCTGCGTCAAGGCGTCTCGCCGGCTGATGTCCTCGATGCCCGGCTATGCATGGTCGGGCACGGAAACAGCGAGGAACGCGGCCGGGCGGAGAAGGTTCACACCGGACCGATCCACCGCGGGGAGTCCCCTTTATGTTCATGCGCGTCGACCAGCTGCAGGCCAACCTGCCAGCGCCCAAGAGGGCCGATCCCAATGCGGCCGCCGCCCTGCAGGAGCTTCTCGGCGGCAAGTACGGCGAGATGTCCACGCTCGGAAACTACATGTTCCAGAGCTTCAACTTCCGCTCCAAGCCGAAGCTTCGGCCCTTCTACAGCCTCGTCGCCGCGATCACCGCCGAGGAGCTCGGCCACGTCGAGCTCGTGTCGAACGGCGTCGCCATGCTCGCCAACGGCCCGGACACCAAGGACGGCGATGCCGGCGACGGAGGCGACATCTCGGGCGCGCCCTTCGAGGACATGAAGGACATGCGCAACGCCGCAGCCTTCCTGTCGGCCGGCGGCGGGTCGATGCCGGTGAACTCCAACGGGGTGTCCTGGAACAACGACTTCATCACCACGACCGGCAACATCGTGGTGGACCTCCTTCATAATTTCCACCTCGAATGCGGCGCGCGCCTCCACAAGCTGCGCGTCTACGAGACCTTGAGCGATCCGACGGGGCGCGAGGTCTGCGGCTACCTTCTGGTGCGCGGCTCGGTGCACGCGCATGCCTATGCGCTGGCGCTGAAGAAGATCACGGGCGTCGAGCTCGACAAATTCCTGCCGACGCCGAACATCCCGCTCTCCAAGATCCCCGAGTGCCAGAAGTACCTCGACGAGGGCTCGCACCGGCGCCTCTACACGTTCAGCCCCAACGACTACAAGGAGATGGCCGGTATCTGGGGCAACGGCGAGGTCGCGCTGCCCGACGATCCTCCGGGTGAGCTCGAGGTCGTCGACGGAATGCCCGAGGGCGGCAAGATCCATCAGCTGACGGGCATCCCGTCCGCCTTCACGCCGGACTACGCGCCGGAAGAAATGTTCGAGATCGCGCAGAAGCTCTACAAGGCTTCGCGCTGACCAGCGAGGCGGGCCGACCTGCTTCGCAGATGGCCCGTCTCCCATCCCACCTGCCAGACAGAGACCGGAGACAGCGACCCATGGTCACCACCGTCGGAACCGAAACCACCTTCGAGAAGCTTGTTCAGAATCTCCTGATCCTTGAGCACGACGCGATCGCCGCCTACCAGTCGACGATCGAGCGCCTCGACGACCCGGCGGCGAAGGCGAAGATCGCCCAGTTCAAGGGAGACCACGAGGCCCATGTGGCCGAACTCACCCGCATGGCCGGGCAACTCGGCGTCGCCGCCCCGCAGGAGGGCGACCTGAAGGAGTACCTGACGACCGGCAAGGTCGCTCTGGCCTCGATCATCGGCGACCGGTCGATCCTGAAGGCGATGTCGACCAACGAGATCGAGACCAAGATGGCCTACGATCATGCCTCGAAGAACACAGCGGCCAGCCCGGAGGCGCAGGCCTACTTCGCCAAGGCCTATGCCGACGAGGATCGGCACAAGACCTGGATGGACGCCGCCGCGGCGGCCTGACGGGCCTTACTGGAAGTAGCTCATCACCTGTTCCTGGACGCGCTGGAGCAATCCGGCGCGTTCGACGTTGGTGGCGGCATAAAGCGGCTCCTCGCGCACCACCTGACCGTCGCGCGTGATGCGCATCTGCGCCACGCGGCGGCCTTCGGGCACCGGGGCCTCGATCGGGCCGACCGGCACGATCTCGGTCTGGTAGGGCGAGCCCGTGCCGCGGGGCTCGATGAAGCGGATCTCGCCCGCCGCCTTGACGGGAACGCTCTTTGCGATGCCGCCCGTCACCGGCACCTCGCCGGCCGTCTCGTCGCCCTTCAGGATCACCACATTCTCGAAACCGCGGAGGCCAAGCGTCATCATGGCGCGCGCCTCGGTGGCGCGCTCGTTGACGCTCTTCATGCCGGTCATCGCGAACACGATGCGGCGCCCCGCGTCGTCCTTGGCCGAAGCTACCAGCCCGTAGCCCGCTTCCGCCGTGTGGCCGGTCTTCAGACCGTCCGCGCCCAGGCTGAGGAGCGGGTTGCGCGAGCGCTGCGTGATGCCGTTGAAAGTGAACTCCTCCTCCGAGAACAGCGGATACTGGTCGGGGTAGGTGCGGATGATGTGGGTGGCGAGCGTCACGAGATCGCGCGCCGAGACGCGCTGGCCGGGATCGGGCAGGCCGTGCGGATTGACGAAGTGGGAATGCGTCAGGCCGAGTTCCTGCGCCTTCTTGTTCATCAGTTCGGCAAAGGCCGGCACCGAGCCGGCGATGCCCTCGGCCGCGACGATCGTCGCGTCGTTGCCGGACTGAATGGCGATGCCCTTGATGAGGTCGCCCACGCTGACCTCGGAATTCAGAGGCAGGAACATCGTCGACCCGCCCGACGCCGCGCCGCCGGTGCGCCAGGCGTTCTCGGATACGGGGAAGGTTTCGTCGAGCCGGATCGCGCCGCGCTTCAACTCGTCGAAGATGATGAGCAGCGTCATCAGCTTCGACAGCGAGGCCGGCGGAATCTCGTCGTCCGGGTTCTTCTCGAACAGCACCGTGTTGGTGTCGAAGTCGAGCAGCACCGCCGAGCGCGCGGCCGTCTCGAACGCATGGGCAGAAGTCGACAGGCTCAGCACAACCAGAAGGGCGGCCAGCGGGCGCTGAAGGGTTCGGACGTTGAGCGCCATCGTTGTCATGCCGTGAAATCCTCATGCCGTGGGCGCGCGCCGGAGGCCGTGCCACATCCTCACCCGGGAGGTTAATGAAATCACAGCAGAACTTGGTGAACGGCGGGTGAACGGCAACCGGGAAGGCCGCGAGCCCCGGTGAAAAGCCTGGGGCTGTGACAAGATCGCATGAGGAGTCGCGGGGGCCCGCGGACCGCCGCGAGCGCCGCCTCGCGCGTTCGGTCAGCCCTCGAGTTCGGCCTTCAGCATTTCCAGTTCCAGCCACTCGTCCTCGGCCTTGGCAAGCGCGGCGCGGTTCGCCTCGCTTTCCTTCGCGAGCCTGGAGAAGCGGTCCGGGTTCTTGGCGAAGAGGGCGGGGTCGGCCATCTCGGCCTCCGCCTTGGCGATCGCCGCTTCCAGCTTGGCGATTTCCTTCGGCAGGTTCTCCAGCGCGAACTTCTGCTTGAACGAGAGCTTGGTGCTCGGCTGTCCGGCGGGTCGTGAGGCGGGAGCCGCTGCGGCGGGCTTGCCGGCGGACTTCTCGGCTTTCCGGGCTTCCGTCTGCGCGCCGCGCTTCTGCGCCGCCATGTCGGTGTAGCCGCCGGCATATTCCAGCCAGCGACCGTTGCCCTCCGGCGAGATGACGCTCGTCACCGTGCGGTCGAGGAAGTCGCGGTCGTGGCTGACGAGGAGCACCGTGCCGGGATAGTTGGCGATGAGCTCCTGCAGAAGGTCCAGCGTCTCCATGTCGAGGTCGTTGGTCGGCTCGTCCAGCACCAGGACGTTGGCGGGCGTCGCCAAGGTCTTCGCCAACAAGAGCCGTGCCCGCTCACCGCCCGACAGGTTGCCGACCGGCGTGCGGATCTGCTCCGGCTGGAACAGGAAGTCCTTGAGATACCCGGCGACGTGCCGCGGCTCGCCGTTCACCATCACCTGATCGCCGCGCCCGTCGGTCAGCGCCTCGGATACGGGCAGATCGTCGCGAAGGCTCGCGCGCTTCTGGTCGAGGAAGGCGAGGTCGAGATTGGTGCCGAGGCGAACCGTGCCCGCGTCGGGCTCCGCCTCGCCGATCAGCATCTTCAGGAGCGTCGTCTTGCCGGCGCCGTTGGGGCCGACGAAGCCGACCCGGTCGCCGCGCTGGATGCGCGTCGAGAAGTTCTCGACGAGAACCCGCTCGTCGTAGGCTTTCGAGATCGCCTTCGCCTCGATGACGAGCTTGCCGCTCTCGCGCGTGTCGCCGACCTGCATCTCGACGACGCCGGTCGCGCGGCGGGCGTTCTTGCGATCGGCACGAAGCTGGTGGAGTCCGGCGAGGCGTCGCTCGTTGCGCGTACGCCGGGCGGTCACGCCATAGCGCAGCCAGTGCTCCTCGCGCACGATCTTGCGGTCGAGCTTCTGGAGATCGCGCTCTTCCTCCTCCAGCACCTTGTCGCGCCACGCCTCGAAGCTGCCGAAGCCCTCCTCGATGCGGCGCACGTGGCTGCGGTCGAGCCAGACGGTAGCCCGCGTCGTCTTCTCCAAGAAGCGGCGGTCGTGGCTGATGATGACGATGGCCGAGCGGATCGAGGCGATCTCGTCCTCGAGCCATTCGATCGTCGGCAGGTCGAGATGGTTGGTCGGCTCGTCGAGAAGCACGATGTCGGGCTCCGGCGCCAGCACCCGCGCGAGCGCCGCGCGGCGGGCTTCGCCGCCCGAAAGATCGCCCGGCCGCGCATCGGGGCGAAGGCCGAGGCCTTCGATCAGGCGCGTGACGCGGTAGGGATCGTCCGCCGGGCCGAGCCCCGCCGCGACATAGGCCTCGACGCTCAGTGCATCGCCGAAATCGGGCTCCTGCGCGAGATAGCGGATCGTCGCGCCCGGCTGGCGGAACACCTCGCCGCCGTCCGGCTCGACGGTGCCCGCCGCGATCTTGAGAAGGGTCGACTTGCCGGAGCCGTTGCGCCCGACCAGCGCGATCCGGTCGCCGGGCGAGACACCGAGCTCGACGTCGGCGAGAAGGGGCGTGCCGCCGAAGGTGAGGCGCACGCCGTCGAGGCGAAGAAGCGGGGGAGGGGCCATGGCCGGCTTCTAGCCGATCAGGCCTTGGCTAGGGAAGATGCCGAAAAATGCGGGAGGATCCAATTCCGGAATGCGCGGATCTTCGGCACGTTCCGCCGCGCCGTGGGATAGACGAGATAGTAGCCGCGTCCGATCGGATAGAGTGGCGCGAAGGGCTGGACGAGGCGGCCGGCCGCGACCTCGTCCCGGTAAAAGAAGGGTGTCAGCAACGAGACGCCCTGACCCGCAATGGCTGCCATCGCCTCGAGGTCCTGGCTGCCGAGCGTCGGGCCGGTGCGCCGATCGCAGCCGGCCTGCGAGACGCTCATCATCGAAAACCAGAGGTCCCACCATTCGTGCGTCGTGTTGACGAGCGGGAAGCGCAGGAGGTCCGACGCGGTTACTGGCATCCCGCCGAGCTTTTCCGCCAACAGTGGGCTCAGCATCGGCGTGTAGTCGACCGCGACGAGAAGATGCGCCGTCAAGCCTGTCCACTGCCCCGCGCCCGCACGGATGGCGAGATCAACGGGCTCACGCTCGAAATCGGTTATGCGTCGGGTGCTCGTCAGTTGGACGGCTGTTTCGGGATGTTCAAGCTGGAAGGAGCCGAGGTTTCGGGCCAGCCAGTAGCTCGCGAAGGTCGGAACGGAACTGATGGACAAAACCCCGGCCGACGAACCGCAGAGATCTGCATAGGCGGCCGACAGGCGCTCGAACGAGGCGGTGCATTCGGCCGAGAAGCGGGCGCCGTCCGCGGTCAAGCTGACCTGCCGCCGCCCACGCAAAAAAAAGCGGCGCACCGACGCGCTCCTCCAAAAGCTTGATCTGATAGCTGATGGCCGCTTGCGTGATCCCGAGCTCTTCCGCCGCGCGGGTGAAGCTGAGGTGGCGGGCCGCCGCCTCGAAGGCGCGCAGGGCGGATAGGGGAGGGAGTGAACGGGCCATGATGCATAAATTTTCCTTATGCATCATGCGCCAGCTTCGATTGGATCGGCAAGGCCAGCCGGGCGCATCCTCGCGGCCAACATCCGAATTGGAGCCCGGCGATGAAACACGCTGCCCCCGAAAACTTTGAGAACTACCGGAGCCTCGGCCCCGCATCGACCGCGGCGCCCACATGGCGGCAGCGCCTGTCCGCCTGGTGGCAAAGGATCGGCTGGGATCAGCCCGCCTTACCGGCGACGCTCCAAGCCGACGTGCAGCCGGATCATCCGTCCGCCCGCCCCGTCCGGGGCCGCGCGGATTGGGAACGTCGGCTCTAGCCGCTACTCCGCCGGGGTCGGCGCGCCCCCTTTGCCGAGCGCTTCGGCGGCCGCGAGGTCGCGCCGCAGCTGCTCCTCGCCCTCAGCTTGCGGTTTGGTAAGGCGGGCCAGCGCGAGGTAGGCAACGGGCGTCAGGAAGAGCGTCGCGATCGTCGCCAGCCCGAGGCCGCCGACGATGACGTAGCCGAGCGAGACGCGCGCCTCGGCGCCGGCGCCCGCCGAGAAGATCAGCGGCACGCCGCCGACGATCGTCGCGATCATCGTCATCATCACCGGGCGCAGGCGGATGATCGAGGCCTCCTCGATCGCCTCGCGCACGGAGCGGCCCTCCTCCCGAAGCTGGTTGGCGAACTCGACGATCAGGATGCCGTTCTTCGCCATGATGCCGACGAGAAGCACCAAGCCGATCTGGGAGTAGAGGTTCAGCGTCTCGCCGAAGAAGTCCATGGCGTAGACCGCGCAGGCGACGCCGAAGGGCACGGTGGCGATGATGATGAGCGCCGACACGAAGCTCTCGAACTGCGCCGCCAGCACCAGGAACACGACGACGATCGCAAAGCCGAAGACGACGGTAAGGCCGCTCGACGTCTCCTCCAGGGTCGCGGCTTCGGCCAAAGGCACGAGACGAACGCTGTCTTGCAGCTTGCCGACCGCGAACGCCTGCGCCTGGTCCCACGCCTGCTGGATCGAGAAGCCGGCCGGCAGGTCGGCCGACATGGCGACCGAGCGCGACTGGTCCTCGCGCGCCAGCGTCGGCGCGACGGCCTCCTCTTTGATGGTCGCGATGGAGGAGAGAGGGACGAAGCGGCCGTCACCGGTCTTCATGAAAATGTTGGCGAGGTCGCCTGGGTCGTTGATCGGCTGCGAGGTCGAGACGACGTGGATGTCCACGGCGCGATCGTCGACATAGGTCGTGCCGATCTCGCGTCCGTCGAGAAGCGACTGGATGGCGGAGGCGAGCCCGTCGATGTCGATGTCGAGATCGGAGGCGCGCGTGCGGTCGATCTCGACCGAGAGCTGCGGCTGCGTCGTGTCGAAGGCGAGCTGGACACGGCCCCACCGACCGTCGGCATTCATCGCCTCCTCCAGCGAGGTCGCCGCGTCCGACAGCATCTGGTAGGTCGGCCCCGCCAGCGCGAACTGGAGACCGCGACCGCCGCCGCGGATGCCCAGCGAATTCGGCTGGATCGCGCGCGCCTGAACACCTGGAATGTCGGCGAAGGCGCGGTTGAGCTCGGCGGCGATCTCCTGCTGCGAGCGCTCACGAGCCTCCCAGGGCGCCAGCGTCAGCACCATGAAGGCGCCGTTGCCTGTGCCCATCCCGATGCGCGCGAGGACGCCGGTCGCCTCGCCGCTCTCGACGTAGGGCAGCACGATCTCCTCAATCCGTCGCATCTGCGTGTCGGTGTAGTCGAGACTGGCGCTTTGCGGCGCCGAGATGCTCATGAGAACGCTGCCGCGGTCCTCGTTTGGGGTCAGCTGCTGCGGCAGGTTCTGGAAGGTGATGATCGCTGCACCGGCGAAGATCGCCGAGACGACAATCACCGCCAGCGGATAGGCCAGGGCCTTTCGCAGCGCAACGGCATAGAGCCTCGCCAACCACTCCCCGGCTCGTCCCGTCGCACGCTTCAGCGCTCCCGGCTGGCGTTCGGTTTCCGCCTCGCCGAGAAGATGGGCGGCCAGCATCGGGCACAGCGTCAGGGCAATGAAGGCCGAGAGCGTGACGGAGATCGCCAGCACAAAGCCGAACTCGCGGAACAGCCCGCCCGCGACACCCGGCAGGAACGAGATCGGAATGAACACGGCCGCCAGCGTCGCGGTGGTCGAGATCACCGCGAAGAACACTTCGCGCGTGCCGACGACGCTCGCGGCGCGGACCGTCAGGCCCATGTTGCGCCAGCGGATGATGTTCTCGAGCACGATGATCGCGTCGTCGACCACCATGCCGGTGGCGAGAACCAGGGCCAGGAGCGTGATGATATTGACGGAGAAGCCGACGAGATAGATGCCCGCCACCACGCCGATCAGCGCGATGGGGATGGTGAGCGTCGGGATCAGGGTCGCGCGGAAGTTCATCAAGAACGCGTAGATCACGGCGACGACGATCACGATGGCGAGCGCCAGCGTCAGCTCGACCTCATGGATCGAGCCGTTGATGAAGGTCGCCTCGTCGGACGTGACGATGACGCGCGTCCCCTCCGGCAGGGATGCGTTGAGTTCGGCGACGGCGGCGTGCACGCCTTCCGAGATCGCCAGCGTGGACGAGCCGGCCTGCCGGATGACGCCGAGGCCGATGCCGGTCTCGCCGTTGACGCGCGTCTTGGAGGCTGCCTCGTCCGGGCCGAAGCGCACGCTCGCGACATCGCGCAGACGGGTCTGTGCGTTCAGGAGAACCGCGCCGAAGGCTTCCGGCGTCGATAGACCGGCATCGGCGCGCACCACGAGGTTCTGCGTTGGTGATTCCAGCTGGCCGGCAGGCTGGTCGAACGAGGCGTTGGCGAGTGCGCTCGACACGTCGCCGAGCGTCAGCCCGCGCGTCGCCAGTTCGTCGGGGCGCACATCGATATAGACGAGGCGCTCGCGCTCGCCGGACAGATCGACGTCGGCCACACCCTCGACGGCCGCGACGCGATCCGCGATGCGGTCGTCGACCAGCGTGGTCAGATCCTCGATCGGCAGCGAGTTCGACAGGACCGCCAGACGCATGATCGCGTCAGCGTCAGCATCGGCTTTGACGATGCGGGACTCGTCGGCGTCGTCCGGCAACTGGTTGGCAATACCCGCAACGGCGTCGCGCACGTCGCTCGCCGCAACGTTGAGGTCGGTGGAGTCGGTGAACTCCACGGTGACGCGGCTCATGCCGAAGCGCGACGACGAGGAGATCGAGGCGATGCCGGCGACGCGCGCCACCGCGCTTTCGATCGTACTCGTCAACTGTCGGTCCACCACCTCGGCCGAGGCACCTTGGAAGCTGGTGGTGACCGTGATGACGGGGCGGTCGACGTTCGGCAGCTCGCGGATTTCGACCGCATTGAAGGCGGCAAGGCCCGCGACGATGATCAGGAGGTTGACGACGATCGTGAAGACCGGTCGGCGAATGAAGAGCGAGGTGAGGGCCGTCAGGCCGTCCGGCTTGGCTGCGCCGCCGCTCATCGGGCGCTCGTTCCGGCCGTCGGCGCGATCGCCGCGCCGGCATCCGCGCGGCGTCCCGGCGCCAGCGTTTCGGCCGTCGGCGAATCCTGGTTCGACGGCAGCGTGTCGATCCCGGTCGTCGGACGCACGCGAACGGTACCGCCATCGCGCAGGAGCTGGACGCCTTCGGTCACCACGGTATCGCCGGCCCTCAGCGTGTCCGAGGCGACGAGGACGGTGTCGACGTTGCGTTCGATGATGGCGATCGGGACCTTGGTGGTCTTGTCGTCCGCCACCATCCAGACGAAGGGGCCGGTGCGCTCCCATTGCACGGCCAGCGGATTGACCGCGAGGTAGGTCTGTCCTTCGAAGCCGATCTCGATCGAGAAGGACAGTCCTGGTCGCAGCCGGTCGCCCGCATTGTCGATCGTGGCCTCGGCGCGCAGGGTGCGGCTTGCCTGATCGAGGCGGCTGTCGAGCGCGGTGATGATGCCTTGGTAGGTATCGCCCGATCGGGTCGCGGGGACCGCCGAGACGGGATGGCCGACCGCGAGCTGTGAGGCGAAGGCTTCCGGCGCGTCGAACAGGATGCGCAGTTCGGATCGATCGTCGACGGTCGCAATCAGGGTTGAGCCGTCGACCAGCGCGCCGACCTCGAGATTGAGGAGGCCGACATGCCCGCCGATCGGCGCCCGGATGCTGCGTTTGGCCAGCGCCACCTCGGCGGCCTGCAGGTCGAGCGCTGCGGCGTCGCGCGCCCGGCGCACCTCTTCCAGCTGGACGGAGGTAATGGAGGCGCCGGTGGTCGACAGGGTCTCGTAGCGACGAAGCTGATCCTCCGCGGTCGCCACCGCAATGCGCGCCCGGTCGACCGCGATGCGTTCGGCATCGTCCTGCAGTTCCGCAAGCACGGCGCCCGCCTCCACTGCATCGCCCGAGCGGAACGACAAAGACTTGATGATACCGGTCACGTCAGGCCGCACGGCCACGGTGCGCAGCGCTTCGCCGGTTCCGATGGCGCGCAGCCGGTCGCGCGTCACC
This sequence comes from Aureimonas phyllosphaerae, assembly GCF_047943035.1. NCBI lineage: Bacteria > Pseudomonadati > Pseudomonadota > Alphaproteobacteria > Hyphomicrobiales > Aurantimonadaceae > Aureimonas > Aureimonas phyllosphaerae. The sequence continues at coordinate 2,218,488 of NZ_CP181348.1, forward strand.
AGCGGCTGCGCCTGTGCCACGGCAACGAGCGGCGCCTGGCGGCCCGCTCCCTGTCGGGCCGGCGTCGCGCCGACCTTGGGCTCGTCGTCAGCAGACGAAATCGCGCTGACGAGCGGTCGCAACGTCTCCGGCAACCTTCCGTCGCTGAGAAGAAAGCGGCCGGGAGCCGGGGACAGATAAAGCCACGCGCAGCCAGCGGCCGCGATCATGAGAAGCGTGACGACGATCTGTCGAAGAACGGCCATGAAAACCCTTGGTTGTCGCGAGGGCGGGATGCCCGAGCGGCTAGATCTTGACTGATCCGCCGGCTTCGCGGCGCGTGCGGGGCATGGAAGATGGTCACGGTCAGCGCCAAAGCGTCGGCGACCGGTCAGCCTTCCGACAAGGAACGATAGACGATCAGGGCGGAGGGGCTCCCATAAATTTTGGTAAGGATGCAGAACGAAAACGTGAGCGGCAACGAAACAAGGCCCGCCATATGGCGGGCCTTGCTGGTCGTGTCGTCAGGTCGGGCGCGGCGGGCTTACTGCGCCGCCGGGGCCGCCGGGATGTCGCCCGGATTGTTCACGCGCATCTGATCGCGGTTCTCGGCATAGGTGTCACGGTTGAACTCGGGCGCGTTGCGCAGCTGGTCCTGCGTGAACTGCGTCGTCAGCGTCAGCGAACCGCCGGAGTCCCGCATGAACTGGAGGTTGTCCATGGCGACCGCCACCGGCTTGGCGCCGATGCCGAGGAAGCCGCCGACATCCACGATCACGGCGTCGACCTGACCGTCCGGCGTCAGCGCGATGTCGCCGATCGAGCCGATCGTCTGGTTGTCCGGACCGTAGACCGAGGTGCCGATCAGGTTGTCGGCCGTAAGGTCAGCGCCCGTCACCGGCGTACCGACGTTGGTGGCCGGCGTGTTGCCGCTGGTCGAGGCAGTGGACTCCATTCCCGACGAAGCCATGCCGCTGGCGGCGGGCGTCGCGGTGTTGGCGGCCGTGTCGGTCGTGCCGGACGCCATGCCCGAAGCCATACCGGCGGTGCCTGCCGCCATACCGGTCGCGGCAGCGCCAGCAGCGCCCATCGTGTTGGCGGCCGTATCGGCAGCCGTGTTCGACGCCATGCGGTCTTCGCCCTTCTGGAACGCCGGAGCGTTGGTCAACTGCTCCTTGCTGGCGGCCAGGACCGCACGCGGCTCGCCCGACGGATCGGCATTCATCGAGATGTTGTCGAACGGAACGCCGACATCCTTCTCGCCGATGCCGAGGAAGCCGCCGACACCCACGATCACGGCCTGCACGCGGCCATCGGAGGCGAGCACCAGATCGTTGATCTCGCCGATGTTGTCGGCGTCAGCCGCCGGGCCCGAATAGACGTTGTCGCCGACGATGTCGTCGGAGAGGAACTGACCGTTGGCGAGCGTGGCGACATACTCGCCCGACGCACCGGACGTCGTGGTGTTGGCGGCCATGTTCGAGGTCGAGGACGGCGCCATGGTCTCGGCTGCCATGCCGCCCGACGCCATCGTGCCGCCCGCCATGTTGCCGTTCAGCGTGTTGGTCGCGCCCGCATTGCCGGCGGCGGTGCTGTTGGCCGCCATGTTGCCCTGGCCGCTCATGTTGGTCGAGCCGGAGTCGTCCGTGGTGTTGCTGGCGACCGTGGAGACCGGCTGGTTGTTGACCGTGAAGGCCGGTGCCGCAGCGAGCTCGTCGCGGGTTGCGGTCAGAACGGCGCGCGGCTGGTTGTTCTCGCCCGTGGTCCATTCGATCTTGTCGTAGGGGACGGCAACGGTCTTCGACTGGTCGCCGAGGAACGAGCCCATGTCGACGACGGCCGCGACCACGGTGCCGTCGGCGCTCACGATGAAGTTCTCGATCTCGCCGGCCGACTCCGCGTCCGCGGCGTTCGAGGCGTAGACAGTCTGGCCGTCGAGATCGGTTACGAGGTGCTGGTCGGCGCCAAGCGACTGGACGTAGGCGATGTCAGCGGTGGCGTTGGCCGTGCCGGATTGCATGCCCGAAGCGGAATTGGCGTTCATTCCGCCCGCGGCCGGAGCCATGGTGCCGGCGGGTGCGGCGTTCATCGCGGGCTGCTCGCCCGTTGTCGTGGTGGTCTGTGCCAGTGCGCCGGTCGCGAGGACGGCGGCCATGGCCGTGGTGGCCAGAAGTGTGCGGACCATCGAAGACTCCCCTTTATCGAATTGATGCGCCCGGTCGTCGGTGGCGATCGGGCTTCGGATGATGGGCGTTCAACCTGTGGCCGTTGCTAAGGTTCCCGGCTCACGAAAAGGAAAACCGGGCGTGAACTTAGGCAAAAGCGATCACGCCGAAGAACAAGAGAAGCAGGAAACCGACGAGAACGATCAGGATCAGCACCTTCGCGATGCCGGCCGAAACGCCCGCGACGCCCCGGAAGCCGAGAAGGCTGGCGATCGCCGCCACCACGAGAAGTATGACGATCCACTCGATCATTGCGAAACTCCACAGACTGAACTTGCTGCGGCGGAGAACGGGAAGCGGTTCTTCGAAGTTCCCAACGCAGGGGCGGTCGGCAGGCATTTTCGGATCGCCGCTCCGCACCATATGGCCGGCGAGCATCGCAACGGAGTTTTGCGCAGGTCATGAAAGTCCACGCCATCCTCAACCGGCACGGCGGCACCCTGCGCACCACGGACCTCGAGCTCCTCAGCTCGGCGATCCGAGGCGAGTTCCAGCTCCACGGCCACGAGGCCGAGGTCGAACTCGTGGACGGACCCGAAGTCGGCGAAAGCATCGAACGGCAGGCCCGACGCGACGACCTCGACGTCCTGATGGTCGGCGGCGGGGATGGGACGGTGTCGTCCGCCGCGGCGGCCGTTGCCGGAACGCAGATCGCACTCGGCATCCTGCCGGCGGGCACGATGAACCTCTTTGCTCGCTCGCTGCAGATTCCGATGGGTCTCGACCCGGCGGTGAAGGCGCTGGCAAACGGACGGATTACGGACGTCGACATCGCCAGCGTGAACGGACGTTACTTCGTCCACCAGTTCGCCGTCGGCATGCATGCGCGCATGGTCAGAACGCGCGAGAAGCTGGACTACAGCTCGCGCATCGGCAAGATGTGGGCGAGTGCACGGGCCGTCGTGACGGCGGCCAGCGCCTTGCCGATGGTCGATCTGCGCTTCGAGATCGACGGCAAGGCACAGGTGGTCCGCACACCAGCCGTCGCCATTTCCAACAACATCTACGGCGACGGGCATCTGCCATATGCGGACGATCCGCAAGGCGGAAAGCTCGGCATCTATATCATGCGGGCGACGAGCCGGCTCGCTGTCCTGAAGACGACGGTGGACATGATGCGCGGCGCCTGGAAGGACACGGACAACCTTACCGTCATCACGGCAGACGAGATCGTCATCGAGCACCGGCGTTCCAAGAGCCGGAACCGTTCCGTGATGGACGGCGAGTTGCGCGCTCTCGATCGGCGGTCCGAGGTCAAGATCCACCCGCGCGGCCTGAAGGTCCTGGTGCCGGAGGAAGCGGCGTTCTGAGTGCGCCGCGCACGACATTCGCGTGCGCTATGTGAGACGGATAGCAGCGATCGGCAATGCGATACGCTTGCCCACAGTCATTCCGACTGCGCTAAACCCCTTGCCTCACCGGCGAAGATCGTTCGTGTCCATGAAAGCATCGGCCGGTTACGGCTTGTCCGGGCGCGAGGATTCTTCGTAGTCGTGCCCGCCCTCGGCAAGGAGGGACAAGGCATCGAAGAAACGTTGTTCCAGAGTTTCGTAGGCCGCTGCGAGCTCGTCGCCACGCTCGCGCTGTAGTTCGTTCAGCGCCTCCTGGATCGCCTGACGCTTGTCACGATCCGGCAGGGCGGGGTCGGCCAGAATGTCGCGGAGCCGGTCGTCATGCCCGGCGAGGTTCGCAGCAATCTCGTCGGGGCTCGAAAGCCTGTCATCGAAGGTGCTGCTCATGACGTTTGGCTCCGCGGATGCTGGTCAGTTCGCGCTGTTGGTCGTTCCGGACACAGGTGCGCTCGGTGAGACGACGCCGGTCTGCGTGCTGGTCGGTGTTGCTGGCGCTGCCGTGGTGTCCGACGCCTCGACGCCGTTGATGTTCTGGTCGGGCTGGCTCGCGTTGTAGAACTGCAGCCCGATGAAGACGACGAGGCAGAGGGCGAGGCCGGCGATCAGCACGTAAAGCACCGGGCGGCCGGTTCGACCCTGGCGGGCTTTGTCGGTTCTGAGTTCAGCCATGAAGACACTCCGTTGCTCGCGCCTGCGCGCCGTCGATGAAATAACTTTGCAGCGGTGGAAACGATCCCGGGACAGGCGAGAATCGCCGAGGATCATGCGCTCGTGATATGACAGCGGCGCGCTCGGCTCGGGCGCGCCGCTGGGATCGGTCCTCGCGGTTCAGCGGCGGTAGCCGCCGTCCCGCCAGTTCTGGAACACACGGAATACGCCCCAGACCGAAGCTGCGGCGACCGGTACGATCAGCAGCGACTTCCTCCGCCGAAGGCTCCGGAACAGGAGCGGCAGATTGGATACCGCCGCAACCGAGGCGATCGAGGCCACATCGCTCTGCATCCGCTCGCGAGCCCTGCGCCGAGGCGGACGCCGGGCGATCGTGAGGAAGATGTAGACGCCGATCAGGATGACGAGGCAGGCAGCGGCGAAGATCAGGGCCGTCGCGACGACGCCGATGCTATGTGCGATCCAGGCAAACAGAGCCAGGAATAGGAAGAACAGCATCGCCAGGGCGAAGATGCCCATCACCACGTAGATCGTGGCGATCGTTCGCAGCCTCGCGAAATAGATCGACGCCTCGCCCGTCAGGAGTCGCGAGATGAGTTGGAACACCATCGCGCGAACGGCTTAGCGGAAGAGGCGGGCGTAGACGTAGCCGACGGCAGCGGCGATCAGGATGCTCTTGATCGGCTCGGCGCGAACGCGCTCGCTGACCTCTTCCTCGAATTCGCTGACGGTCTCCTGCGCCTGACGGAAGTAGCGCTCGCCCTCGTCGCGCAACTGGTAGGCCTGCTGCTTCGCGTTCTCGGCACGGTTTGTCGCCATCGACTTGAGCGTCTCGGTGACGCCGGCCACATCCTCCCGCAGCTTGGAGATCTGCGCCTCGAGTTCGGCGCGATCGGCACCGGTGCTCGCGCCGGTCGAGAACTCGTTGGACGTGGTGTTCGACATGGGTACTGGTCCTCTTACGTTGACGGGTTGGCCGCGGCCGTCCCTGTTTGCGGAAATCGTTTGCCTGCCAAGGAAGTTCCCTGTCAGGCGGCCGGAGCGACCCCAATTATTTGCGACGAGATCGAATCGGGCCCGAACTCTCCGTCGCCCTCGATGCCGAGGAGGTCGGCCATGCGGGTGCGGGCCCGCGAGACGCGGCTCTTGATCGTGCCGACGGCGCATTTGCAGATCTCGGCGGCTTCCTCGTAGGAGGAACCGGACGCGCCGATCAGGATCAGCGCCTCGCGCTGGTCGTCGGGCAGTTGTTCCAACGCCTTGCGGAAGTCCTGAAGGTCGAGATGGCCTTGCTGCTCCGGATGGCCCGCGAGCTGCATGGCGTGGATACCGTCCACGTCCTGGACCTCGCGGCCCTTCTTGCGCATCTGCGTGTAGAACTCGTTGCGCAGGATCGTGAACAGCCAGGCCTTGAGGTTGGTGCCGGGCTGGAACGTGTGCTGCTTGTCCCACGCTTTCACGAGGGTCTCCTGCACGAGATCGTCGGCGCGGTCGAAAGAGCCCGCCAGCGACGCGGCGAAGGCGCGAAGGTTCGGGATGATCGCGATCAGTTCTTTACGGAAGTCGGTGTCCTGCGCCATCTGGCTCAGTTTCCTTCCTTCAACGACTTCGACCGGGCTTCCGCCGCATCGAGAGCGTCGAGCAGCGACATGAAGCGATCGGGCACAGGCTCGCTCGCCACGTCGTCGTAATAAGCCTTCAGACGCCTGCCGATCGCGGAACTCGAACCGAGGTCCGTCGGTTGGCTGTTCGCGGCATCCGAATCCGTCGAGGTGTTCGTGTCCTGGGTCTCGGGCATGACGGTGCCTTTGTTCCTGCGGTCTTCCATTCCACCTCTCGCCCTGCCGGCCTTCGCGTCCGGCTGTCACAATGCATGCTGCGCTAGATGTAGGAGCGCCGTCGGTTCGCAAGTGTCTCGACGGCCCGAGGGAAATGTTGTGCTCGAAGGTCTAGCGTTTCGCGCCTGTTGCCTTAACTAGGGCCGGGTGCGCGAAGTCCACTGGCGGCCGACGTTTCCGTCGCCGCTCCGGCCGGGGCCGACTTTCGTCGCCGCATAGACAAGGTCAGATCCGGGCGCGGAGCCCGGTCAAGCTACGAGGGAATGTTCATGTCGATGTCCTCGCGCATTGCGCCGCACATCCCGTATCTCCGGCGGTATGCTCGCGCATTGAGCGGTTCGCAGTCCTCCGGCGACGCGTATGTGGCGGCGGTCCTCGAGGCTCTGATCGCGGAACCGAGCCTCTTCGACACGCAGGAAAGCCCCCGGATCTCGCTCTACAAGCTGTTCTCCTCGCTGTGGCAGTCGGTGGAAGTGAACGTGCGCGAGGACGCGCCGGTCTCGGCTTGGGAAGAGAAGGCTTCGCGCAACCTGCGCGGCATCTCCCCGCTGCCGCGTCAGGCTTTTCTTCTGGTGGCCGTCGAGGGCTTCACCACCGAGGAGGCCGCCCACATCCTCGGCGTCGGCGAGAGCGACTTCTCCGATCTTATCGGCCAGGCAAGCGCCGATATCGGCCGTCAGGTCTCGACCAACATCATGATCATCGAGGACGAGCCTCTGATCGCGATGGACATCGAGCAGATGGTGGAGAGCCTCGGCCACGGTGTGACCGGCATCGCGCGCACGCACAAGGAGGCCATCGCGCTCTTCGAGCAGCAGAAGCCCGGCATGGTCCTCGCCGACATCCAGCTCGCCGACGGCTCCTCGGGCATCGATGCGGTGAACGACATCCTCGCGAAGGTGTCGGTGCCGGTGATCTTCATCACTGCCTTCCCTGAGCGCCTGCTGACCGGCGAGCGGCCGGAGCCGACCTTCCTCGTCACCAAGCCGTTCAATCCGGACATGGTGAAGGCCCTGATCAGCCAGGCGCTGTTCTTCGAGACCGAGCGCGAAGCGGCCTGACGACGCTTCGACGTCGGCAGGGACCCACCCGGTATCATGCCGGTCCCTGCAGGGCGGGAACCCGTCGCGGTCCCGCTCCGTTGGCGCATATTGACGTGTAAGAGCCTGTGGGAGAGGTCCTCTGGCTTTTGGAAAGGTTCGTCCGACATGACCGCAAGGCTGAACGGTAGACGCTCAGGCGCCCGTTTCGACCGTGCCCTGTCGTTCGAATCGCAGGCAGGCTCGCCGCCGAGGCGATCACACGGCGGCGCGAGCGCTGTGTCATGGTAGCCTACAAGGCTCTCAAAGCGGTCGCCAATACCGAGATGACCCTCTTCGCGCAGGACATGGACCTGCGCTACCTCTGGCTGTTCAACGCGCAAGGGTCGTGGCTCGCCGAAGCCCGCAACGGCGACTGCGACCAGGACTTCCTTCCGGCCCCCGCAGCCGACAAGGCGAAGGCGATCAAGGTCGAGACGCTGAAGACCGGCGCTCCCGTCCGCTTCGAACTGCCGGTGGCGAGCGGCGACACGGTGCGCTGGTTCGACGTCCGCGTCGATGTCGACCGGAACGACGAGGGTGAGGTGATCGGCCTGATCGGCACATCGGTCGAGATCACCGACCAGAAGCGGCGCGAGGACACTTTGAAGACCCTCCTTCGCGAGGTGTCCCACCGTTCCAAGAACCTTCTGGCCATCATCCAGAGCCTGGCGAGCCAGACCGCCCGTCACTCCGTGACCGTGCCGGAATTCCTTGTCCGCTTCCGCGGCCGCATCCAGTCGCTGGCGTCGTCGCAAGACATCGTGACCGACACCGACTGGCGGGGTGCCGACCTCTTCAGCCTCGTGACGCTCCAGGTGGAGCGGTACGCCCCCGACGGCATGGAGCAGATCCGCTTCGAGGGCGTCGACGTCTATCTGACTCCGACCGCGGCACTCCATGTTGGGCTCGCGCTTCACGAACTGGCCGTCAACGCCGCCTCCTATGGCGCGCTCTCGGTGCCCGGCGGACGGATCGAGATCGTCTCGCGCATCGAAACGCGCGAGGGGCAGACCTCGCTGATGCTGCGCTGGCGCGAATCGAACGGCCCGAGGGTGCGGGTCGACTACGACCCTCGCTTCGGCACCTCGACGCTGGAGCGCATCGTGCCGAATTCCGTGGGCGGCGAGGCGGCTCTCGAGTACCGCCCCGACGGCATCCAGTACTGGCTTCGCGTCCCGCGCAACCAGTTCGAGTTGGTCGACAGCTGAGATCGGTCGCGCGGGCCGCTGGCCACGCGCAGGGCTTTTCAAGATCCTGCATCTACCCAGCACGCGAGTGCCACCCCACCGGGCCGCTTCGCACCCCCACCGGGAACCCCTGACGGTGCAATGGGTTAATGCGGCGAAAGGATCGCTGCCATGGAACACGTCGCCGCTCTTCTACTGCTCGTCGGCTGCTCGCCGGACGCCTCCGTCTGCTCGGAAATCCCGGTTCCCCAACCGATTTATCGCTCGCTCGAAGAGTGCGAGGCCGCCAAGCCTCTGGAGGTGCGTCTGTCGGGCACCTACGACCGCCGCGTGATGGCGACCTGCTCCGGCCTGACGCAGGCCGAGGTCGACGGATCGGCGTCCGTCGAGTGGGCGGTGAACCGCTCCGGTCAACTCACGGTGGAACTGGTGGACGCGCCACAACTCGTTGCCGCGCGATAGAATCCGGCTGGACGCTGCCTGTCCCCTCTCTATCTAGCGTGGTCGGGACACTCCGTTAGTTGGGAAAGCATCTGATGAAATCGATGATCTTGGCCGCCGTGGCGGCCAGCACGCTCGCTCTTGCCGGCTGCCAGTCGGTCGACAGCAATGTGGCCGTGCCGGCGGGCATCGGCGCTCTCGGCGGCGCTGCCATCGGTGCGGGCATCTCGGGCAACGCCCGGGGCGCCCTGATCGGCGCGGCGGTCGGCGGCGCGGGCGGCGCGCTTCTGGGTGCGGCAACCAACCGTCCGGGCCAGTGCGTCTATCGCGACGGTCGCGGCCAGCGCTACTACGCCGATTGCCCCGCCGGCTACTAAGGTCAGCGCAGTCGCATCGCCCGCCGGTTCATCCCGAACCGGCGGGTTTTTGCAAGTGAAGCGGACGAGGGCGAAATTGATGTGTGGCCAGCGCAACGTTTTGAGGCGAACGACACCGGCCGTCCTGCTCGCTGCCGGTTGTGCCGTTCTCTCCGGCTGCCAATCCGATGTCCTGCCCGCCGTGTTCGGCCTCGGTTCAGGTGGCGTTTCCGCCTATGCGCCCGGCAGGCTGCCGGAGATCGTGGCCCGGCCGGGCGATCGTCTGATCGGTCAATCGGGTACGGATCGCGGTCGCTGCATCTTCGAGAATGCGGTCGGAAACCGATTTCGGGCCGATTGCCCCGACGGTTTCAAGCTCTGAGCCGGACGTCTTTCAGCCTGTTCATTCGTCAAGGGCGCGGGCGAGGGCCACGAAGGCCGATCGGAAATCCGCAGCCGACGCGACGGCCTCTTCGAATTCGACGCGTTCGACGCGGCTAGCGAGGACGAGCTCGAAGCCCCGCCGATCCATTGTCGCGATGCGCCAGCCTGCGTCCGCCGACCCGCGCCGAGCCATGATCCCGTCGAGGACGTCGGCATGATCCTCGTTCATGTGGTTCACGACGCGCGTTTCCGCAGCCAGAATGTCGGCGTCCGCCGCGTCCAAGAAGTCGTCCCGCCCGAGCGGATAGGCGCGCGCGAACCCGCCATTGAGGAAGGCTGAGCCGATCTCGACCCGCCAGCAGGAAAAGTCAGAAAACGTGCCGTAGAGCCGGGCCGAGGGGTGATGTGCCGTGAAGCGTCGCATGAGCCGCTCGTAAGCGTCCGCATCGCCGGCGATCGGCCCCATCGCCGAGCCCGCCAGCGACAGGCGGGGCTGGTTCAAGGCATCGCCTTCGTTGGTTTCGCCGACGAGAAGGGAAATACGGGGATCGGCACCGAGCGCGCGGGTGTGGACCGAGAGTTGCGACAGGAGAAGGATGGGGCTGCCATCGACGTCGGTGGCGAGCGCCACGCGGCTTGTCATCGGCGCGTGAGTCTCGGGATCGAGCCAGGCGAGCGCTGCGTGACGCGCGGTTCGCAAGAGGCGGCGAGCGAGCGCCAAGGCCTCGTCGTCGGCGCGAAGATAGGGGGAGGGCGCAAGGGGCGGGGTCGGCGTCATCGGATCGGGGCACTCCCATCGCTGAACCAAATCCCCTATCTGCGGGTCACATGGCGTGCAAGCCGCGCGCCGCAGCCGGTACAGGAGCCCCGATGTCCGAGGACCAGAAGACCAAGATCCTTGAGGTGCTCAGCGCGCTGCCGGCGCCCGGCGGCGGCGACGTCGTCTCGCGCGGCATGGTCTCGGACATCTTCATCGCCGACGGCAAGGCGTTCTTCTCCATCAGCGTCCCGGCCGCCGAGGCCCAGCGTTTTGAAGGGCTGCGGCAGGAGGCCGAGCGCCGGGCGGCTGCGGTTCCCGGCCTCTCGAGCGCCATGGTCGCCCTGACCGCCGAGCGGCGCGGCGGCGGCATGGAGGCCCGCCCGCCTGCGCCCCGTCCTGCCGCCAGAAGTGCGCCGCCGGCGGCATCGCGGCCCACGCAACCACCGCAGCCGCCGCGCGCTGCCCGACAGGGTGTCGAAGGTGTTGGCCGGATCGTCGCCGTCGCCAGTGGCAAGGGCGGCGTCGGCAAGTCCACGACCGCCGTCAACATCGCGCTCGGGTTCCAAGCGCTCGGCCTGCGTGTCGGCCTTCTCGATGCCGACATCTACGGCCCCTCGGTGCCGCGTCTACTGGGGCTGCGGGGGCGGCCGGAGCTGGAGAACGGCCGGGTGATGCGTCCGATGGAGGCCTACGGCCTGAAGGCCATGTCGATGGGCTTCCTCGTCGAGGAGGACACGCCGATGATCTGGCGCGGCCCGATGGTGATGTCGGCGCTGAACCAGATGCTCCGGGAGGTGGCCTGGGCGCCGCTCGACATTCTCGTGGTCGACATGCCGCCGGGCACCGGCGACGCGCAACTGACCATGGCCCAGCAGGTGCCGCTGGCCGGCGCCGTGATCGTGTCGACGCCGCAGGACCTCGCGCTGATCGATGCGCGCAAGGGGCTGGCGATGTTCCGCAAGGTCGAGGTGCCGGTGCTCGGCATCGTCGAGAACATGAGTTACTTCGTGGCGCCGGACACCGGGCGGCGCTACGACATCTTCGGTCACGGCGGGGCGCGGGCCGAGGCCGAGCGCCTCGGAGTCCCTTTCCTCGGGGAGGTGCCGCTGGAGATGGCGATTCGTGAGGGCTCGGATGCCGGTGCCCCCGTCATGGCCGTCCAGCCCGACGGGCCTCATGCACGCGCCTACGCGGCCATCGCCGAGCGCACGCTTGCGTCAATCGAGGCATCGGGCGCGTCGGTGGGCAAGGCACCCAAGATCGTTTTTGAGTGAGAAAACAAAAAAGCGGCTTGCGTGAGGACCGTCTCGTGGTCGAAATGTGCCCTTCCGGCGGCAATGCAGCCGTCTTAGGCACGTTCATGGGAGAACGCGTTTCATGGGTCTGACCAAGAAGCTTCTGGCGGCGACGGCGATCGTCCTCGCGCTCGGCTCGGCCGCTTCGGCCAAAACCTTCGTCTTCTGCTCCGAAGGCTCGCCCGAGGGCTTCGACCCCGGCCTCTACACCGCGGGCACCACGTTCGACGCCTCGGCGCACCCGGTCTACAACCGTCTCGCCGAGTTCAAGAAGGGCACGACCGAGACCGAGCCGGGCCTCGCCGAGAGCTGGGAGGTCTCGCCCGACGGCCTGCAGTACACGTTCAAGCTGCGCCCGGGCGTCAAGTTCCACTCGAACGCCAACTTCACGCCGACGCGCGACATGAACGCGGACGACGTCGTGTTCTCGTTCGACCGTCAGGGCAACGCGCAGAACCCGTGGCACCAGTACGTCTCGGGCGCGTCGTGGGAATACTACGCCTCGATGTCGATGCCCGAGGTCGTGAAGTCGATCGAGAAGGTCGACGACATGACGGTGCGCTTCACGCTGAACACGCCCTATGCGCCGTTCATCGCCAACGTCGCGATGCCCTTCGCCTCGATCGTCTCGAAGGAATACGCCGACAAGCTCGCCGAGTCCGGCAGCCAAGCGCAGTTCAACCAGGCGCCGATCGGCACCGGTCCGTTCCAGTTCGTGGCCTACCAGCCCGACGCCGTGATCCGCTATCAGGCGTTCGCCGACTACTGGGGTGGCAAGCAGCCGATCGACGATCTCGTCTTCGCCATCACCAAGGAGGCCTCGGTCCGCCAGCAGCGCCTCGCCGCCGGCGAGTGCCACCTGATGGCCTACCCGAACCCGGCCGACGTGCCCTCGCTGCAGCAGAACGCCGACCTCAAGGTCGACGAGCAGGAAGGCCTCAACATCGGCTTCCTCGCCTACAACACCAAGCAGGCGCCGTTCGACAAGCCGGAGGTCCGCAAGGCCCTCAACATGGCGATCGACAAGGACGCGATCATCTCGGCGGTCTACCAGGGCGCCGGCACCAAGGCCGTGGCCCCGATCCCGCCGACCATGTGGAGCTACAACGCGCAGCTGAAGGACGACGCCTACGATCCGGAAGCCGCCAAGAAGGCACTGGAAGCGGCCGGCGTCAAAGACCTGTCGATGAAGATCTGGGCGATGCCGGTCTCGCGCCCCTACAACCCGAACGCCGCGCGCATGGCCGAGCTGATCCAGTCGGACTTCGCCAAGGTCGGCGTGAAGGCCGAGATCGTCACCTACGAGTGGGGTGAGTATCTGGAGCGCTCGAAGGCCGAGGATCGCGATGGCGCGGTGCTGCTCGGCTGGACCGGCGACAACGGCGATCCGGACAACTTCCTCGCCGTGCTTCTTGGCTGCGACGCCGTGGGCGGTGCGAACCGCGCGCAGTGGTGCAACCAGGACTTCAACAAGCTCATCCAGGACGCCAAGGCCAAGCCGACGCAGGACGAGCGCGCCAAGCTCTACGAGCAGGCTCAGGTGATCTTCAAGGATCAGGCCCCCTGGGCCACGATCGCCCACTCGGTCGTCTACGTGCCGATGCGCAAGAACGTGACCGGCTTCGTCCAGAGCCCGCTCGGCGACTACACGTTCGACGGCGTCGACATCACCGAGTAAGACGACCGCATCATCGCCGGAAAGGGGAGCGGCCCTGCGCCGTTCCCCTTTTCGTTTGGCCGAACCTCCGGTTTCCGCTAGAGAAATCGGCTTCAGCCGCAGGATGCGGCTCAAGGACCTCCAAGGGCCTCACCCATGTTCCGCTTCATCGTAGCGCGCCTCGGCGTCCTCGTGCCGACCTTCGTCGGCGTGGCGATCGTCGCCTTTTCCTTCATCCGCCTCCTGCCCGGCGACCCCGTCACGCTGATGGCCGGCGAGCGCGGCATCAGCCCCGAGCGCCACGCCCAGCTCACCGCGCTCCTCGGCTACGACCAGCCGCTGCCGATCCAGTTCTGGCACTATCTCACGGGCCTTTTCGCCGGCGACTTCGGCACCTCGATCGTCACGCGTCGCCCGGTCCTTACCGAGTTCATGACGCTGTTTCCGGCGACCGTCGAACTGTCGCTCTTCGCGATCCTGATCGCGGTCGCGATCGGCGTCCCGGCCGGCGTCTTCGCCGCCGTTAAGCGCGGATCGTGGCTTGACCAGACCATCATGGGCACGGCCCTCGTCGGCTATTCCATGCCGATCTTCTGGTGGGGCCTCCTTCTCATCATCTTCTTCTCCGGCACGCTCGGCTGGACGCCGGTCTCCGGCCGCATCTCGCTCCTCTACTTCTTTCCGCCCGTGACCGGCTTCATGTTGATCGACAGCCTCCTGTCTGGGCAGGCCGGCGCGTTCAAGTCGGCGATCAGCCACCTCATCCTGCCGGGCGTCGTCCTCGCCACGATCCCGCTCGCGGTCATCGCGCGCCAGACGCGATCGGCCATGCTCGAGGTCCTCAGCGAGGACTATGTGCGCACCGCCCGCGCCAAGGGCCTGAAGTCCACCCGCGTCGTCGGCATCCATGCCTTACGCAACGCGCTGATCCCGGTCGTCACCACGATCGGCCTGCAGATCGGCGTGATGATGGCCGGCGCGATCCTCACCGAGACGATCTTCTCCTGGCCGGGCATCGGCAAGTGGATGGTCGATTCGGTCTTCCGCCGCGACTATCCGGTCGTCCAGGGCGGCCTTCTCCTCATCGCCATCGTCGTGATGGTCGTGAACCTCGTGGTCGATCTTCTCTACGGCCTCATCAATCCCCGCGTCCGGGCCCGATAGGAGAGCCACGATGTCCCATATCGAAGCCCAGGAAGCGGAAGCCGGCGTCGGTTCGCTGATCCCCGACCGCAAGCCCGAGACCGGCCAGCGCCGCCGGATGCTGAAGGAATTCTGGTACTACTTCTCGGTCAATCGCGGGGCCGTCGCCGGCCTTGCGGTGTTCGCGCTCGTCGTCTTGGTGGCGTTCCTCGCGCCGTTCATCGCCCCGCACGATCCCGTGGCGCAGAACCGCGCCGCACTCCTGGTCCCGCCCGCCTTCATGCAGGGCGGGCAGTGGTCCTACCTCCTCGGCACCGACGCCGTCGGCCGCGACATCCTCTCGCGCCTCATCTACGGCGCGCAGTATTCGCTGTTCATCGGCACGTTCGTCGTCATCCTCGCGGTGTCGACGGGCATCGTGATCGGCCTGATCGCGGGCTATTTCCGCGGCTGGGTCGACACGGTGATCATGCGCGTGATGGACGTGATCCTGGCCTTCCCCTCGCTGCTTCTCGCGCTGGTGCTGGTCGCCATCCTCGGGCCCGGCTTGGTCAACGCGATGATCGCGATCGCGCTCGTCCTCCAGCCGCATTTCGTGCGCCTGACCCGCGCCTCGGTGATGGCCGAGAAGGAGCGCGAATACGTCACCGCCGCCCGCGTCGTCGGCGCCGGACCGATCCGGCTGATGTTCAAGACGATCCTGCCGAACTGCCTCGGACCCCTCATCGTGCAGGCGACCTTGTCCTTCTCGAACGCCATCCTCGACGCCGCAGCCCTCGGCTTCCTCGGGCTCGGCGCCCAGCCGCCGACGCCGGAATGGGGCACGATGCTCGCCGAGGCGCGCGAGTTCGTGCTGCGCGCGTGGTGGGTCGTGACCTTCCCGGGTCTTGCGATCCTCGTCACGGTGCTTGCCATCAATCTCATCGGCGACGGTCTGCGCGATGCGCTCGACCCGAAGATGCGCCGGAGCTGACGTCCATGAGCCTTCTCGAAATCCGCAACCTCACCGTCAGCTTCGACACGGCCGCAGGGCCGTTCAAGGCGGTCGACGGCATCGACCTGCATGTCGACCAGCGCGAAGTCCTCGCGATCGTCGGCGAGTCCGGCTCGGGCAAGTCGGTCGGCATGCTGGCCACCATGGGCCTCCTGCCGAAGACGGCGACCGTCACCGCCGACCGCCTCACCTTCGAGGGCCGCGATCTCCTGGCGCTCTCGTCGCGCGAGCGCCGCCAGATCGTCGGGCGTGACATCGCGATGATCTTCCAGGAACCGATGGCGAGCCTCAACCCGTGCTTCACGGTCGGCTTCCAGCTGACCGAGACGCTGCGCTTCCATCTCGGCCTCGGCCGGGCGGAGCGCAAGCGCCGCGCGATCGAACTCCTCCAGTCGGTCGGCATCCCCGATCCCGAAGGTCGCATGTCGAGCTTCCCGCACCAGATGTCGGGCGGCCAGTGCCAGCGCGTGATGATCGCGATGGCGATCGCGTGCAATCCGAAGCTCCTGATCGCCGACGAGCCGACGACGGCGCTCGACGTGACGATCCAGAAGCAGATCCTCGATCTCCTCGTCGGGCTGCAGCGCGAGCACGGCATGGGCCTCATCATGATCACCCACGACATGGGCGTCGTCGCCGAGACGGCGCACCGCGTCGTCGTCCAGTACAAGGGGCGCAAGATGGAGGAGGCGGGCGTGCTCGAACTCTTCGAGAACCCGAAGAACCCCTACACGCGCGCGCTCCTCTCGGCCCTGCCGGAGAACGCGACGGGCGACCGGCTGCCGACCGTCGCCGACGCCCTGGCGCTGGAGGCCGTCCGATGAGCCCCGTCCTCGAAGCGCGCGGGATCAAGCGCGACTATCTCGTGCCGCAGGGCCTCTTCTCTTCGCCGAAGGCCGTGCATGCGGTGAAGGGTGTGTCCTTCTCGGTCGAGAAGGGCAAGACGCTGGCGATCGTCGGCGAATCGGGCTGCGGCAAGTCCACGCTCGCGCGCATCCTGACCCTGATCGACGAGCCGACGGCGGGCGAGCTCTTCATCGACGGCCAGCCGATGCGCATCGAGAAGGGCGTGACGCGCGAGATGCGCCGCAAGGTGCAGATGGTGTTCCAGAACCCCTACGGCTCGCTCAACCCGCGCCAGAAGGTCGGCGACGTCCTGACCGAGCCGCTGCTTCTCAACACCGACATGCCGGCGGCCGAGCGGCGCAGCCAGGCGATGGCGATGCTGGTCAAGGTCGGCCTCGGCCCGGAGCACTACAACCGCTATCCGCACATGTTCTCGGGCGGCCAGCGCCAGCGCATCGCGATCGCCCGCGCCCTGATGCTCAATCCGAGCCTCCTCGTGCTCGACGAGCCGGTCTCGGCGCTCGACCTTTCGGTGCAGGCGCAGATCCTGAACCTTCTCGCCGATCTCCAGGACGAGCTCGGTCTCACCTACGTCTTCATCAGCCACGACCTGTCGGTGGTGCGCTACATCGCCGACACGGTGATGGTGATGTACTACGGCGAGGTGGTGGAATACGGCACGCGCGACGAGGTCTTCGACGCGCCGAGCCACGAGTACACGCAGAAGCTCTTCGCCTCCACGCCGCGCGCCGACGTGGGCAGCATCCGCCGCCGCATGGCCGAACGCGCCTGAGGCTTGGCGTCTCGTCCGGCGCGCCGTCGTGCGCCGGATATGGCGCTTCCAGGGGCGCGTGACCCGCTGAGCCCTAGACGAAGAGGCTCCAGAGCCGGTGGGCGTCGATCTTGCCGAGGAGACGCCCCCGTTCGGCCACCATCACGTCGCCGCGCCGCAGCGTCGGTAGGACATCCGCGAGCCGCGTGCCGGTCTGGACGAGGCCCGCAAAGCCAGCCGCCTCGTCGGCGGGCGTGATCGGCGCCATCACGTCCTCGGCTAGCAGGAACCCCACCGGGTTGAGCTCCGACAGAAGCGCGGCGACATGATCGGTTGCCGGCTGCAGCACCAGCTCGCGCGGCGGCCCCGCCTGCACCAGCCGCCCGTTGTCGAGGACCGCGATCCGATCGCCGACGCGCATCGCCTCGGCGGGATCGCAGGTCGTCAGGATCACCGTCTTGCCGGTCCGCTCGCGCATGCGCCGCAGCGATGCGACGAGCGCAGGATCGCGCCAGGCGTCGGGCGTATCGATCGCGCCGTCCATGAGAAGGATCGGTTCCGCCCCCAGCGAGGCGACGAGAAGCTGGACATGGGCGCGAAAGCCGGGACCGAGGTCCGCGACCGTCGTGCCCGCGAGATCGCGCAGCCCCGCATTGGCAAGTTCGAGAACCGCGCGCGGGGCGCGGTCGCGGCGCGGCGTGCCGTGGTCCACAAGCGCCGCTTCCACGACGGCGGAGACGGTCCGGCGCTCGCCGAGGCGCACCGGCGCGCGCCAGCTGGAGACGGTCGCCTCCGCGTGGCGCTTCAGGTGGTTCTTCGTCGCGGTCGCGAGTTCGAACGCCCCGTGCGCGGTCATGAACGAGGCCGACCCGCGTGCGATGGGCGCCGCCCCGGCAAGCGCCGCCACGAGGCTCGACTTGCCCGAGCCCGAACCGCCGAGCACCACGAGGATCTCGCCGGGATAGACGTCGAGATCGACGTCGATCAGCGCCACCGTGCCATCGCCGGAGACGCGGATCGCATGGTGGTTTTCGCCGGCGTCGGCCCGGCGAAGGGCGGTGCCCGGCTGGCGGCCGTGAACGACGGCGAGGCGGCGGATGCTGATCTGCGGGGTCATGCGGCGGGCTTATGCGCCAGCGCCCGAACGCACGCAAGCGTTGGGGGACGGACCATCGGCACCCTGAACGCCCTTCATGAATTCGATGTCATGAACCCGTTGTAACTCGACGCTTTGGGGTTGCGGGCGCACTCTCTTCCACAGGCGCACCAAGCCACGGACCCCCGGGTGATTCAGCCCGACCCTCAGGCGACTTGGGATTCGATGACGCCGATCGAACCAGGAGCAAAGCCATGAAGTCCACCCTATCCGCCGCCCTCGTCCTCCTCGGCACGCTGGGCGCCGCCTCGGCCGCGATGGCCGCAACCCCGATGCCCCGGCATCACGTCCAGCACACCATGGCGACGACCGCCGCGCCGTCGAAGACCTCGCCTGTGAAGGTGATGAGCGAGACGCCGGTGAAGGATCCTGGCCTGTTGGGCGTCTTCCAGGCCTCGGACGGCCAGATCTATTCCGCGACGGTGAACGACCCGCGCATTCATGGTCTGCCGCAGTACTGATGCTCCCCCAAACCGCCAGATCGAAAGCCGCGCGATCCGTCGCGCGGCTTTCGCGTTTTGGGGCTAGGATCGCGGCGACCTATGCTGCGGAGGAAGCCCGATGACCGACGATCTCGTTCTCTACACCAATCCCATGTCGCGCGGCCGCATCGCGCGCTGGATGCTGGAGGAGGTGGGCGAGCCCTACCGGGTCGAGGTGCTCGACTACGCCACCACCATGAAGGCGGCCGAGTATCTCGCGGTCAACCCGATGGGCAAGGTGCCGGCACTCTCGCATCGGGGCGCTGTCGTCACCGAGGTCGCCGCGATCTGCGCCTATCTGGCGGACGCCTTTCCTGAGGCCGGGCTCGTGCCGGAACCGGGCGCGGCGCGGGCGGCCTACTTCCGCTGGATGTTCTTCGCCGCCGGTCCGCTCGAGGCGGCCGTCACCAACCGCACCCTGCAGGTGGAGATGACGCCGGAGCGCTCGGTCTTCGTCGGCTATGGCTCCTACGAGCGGGTAATGGACGCGCTGGAAGCTGCCGTTTCGCGCACCGAGTACGTCGCGGGCGACCGCTTCAGCGCGGCCGACGTCTATATCGGCTCCCATATCGGCTACGGGCTCCATTTCGGTGGCATCGAGCGTCGGCCGGCCTTCGAGGCCTACCATGCGCGGCTCGCCGGGCGGCCGGCGTTTCGCCGGGCATCCGAGGCCGACGACGCGCTCCTGGCAGCGGCCAAGGGGCAGGGCGGCTGAGGTGCGACCCGCACGTGCAAACCATTGGCAAATAGGGGACGGAAGCACTTTTCCGTTGCGACGCCTTGGGGCTTCGGTTACCCATTCCGCCATGAACACCGCACGCAAGCTCACGAATTGGTGGCAGGCCCGCTTCTAGCGGCTTTGCGAACCCGTGCGCGTTCGATCGACAAAGGCCGCTCCGGACCCCCGGCGGCCTTTTCCTTTTGAGGGGCCTCGGGGCCGGCGCTCAAGATGGAGTGGATGGCATGACCCTCGAACCTCAGGCCGACGGCGCGCACGTCTATGTGACGGAGGGCGGCGTGACCGTCACTCGCCGGCGGCGCGACGTCGCCTATGCCGGCGCGATCGAGCCCTATGTCGATCGGCTGGATACCCGCCGCGGCGCGGTCTTTTCGTCGAACTACGAGTATCCCGGCCGCTACACGCGCTGGGACACGGCGATCGTCGATCCGCCGCTGGTCGTGACCTCCTCGGGGCGCTCGGTCGTGATCGAGGCGCTGAACGCGCGGGGCCAAGTGCTGCTCAGCTTCGTCGCGGAGGCGCTCGAGGGGCACGAGGACATCGCGTCCGCCGCTAGAGCGGGCGACCGGCTCGACCTGACGATCGCCCTGCCGTCGCGCGCCTTCACCGAGGAGGAGCGCTCGCGCATGCCGACCGTCTTCTCGGTGCTGCGCGCGATCGTCGCCCTGTTCAAGTCCGACGAGGATTCGGACCTCGGCCTCTACGGCGCCTTCGGTTACGACCTCGCCTTCCAGTTCGATCCGGTCGAGGAGACGCTCCAGCGCGCGCCCGACCGCCGCGATCTCGTGCTCTACCTGCCGGACGAGATCCTGATGGTGGATCACTACTCGGCCAAAGCCTATGTCGAGGAGTACCAGTTCGAGAAGGGCGGCCGCTCGACCGCCGGTCTTGCCGGCGGCGGGCCCGAGGCGCCCTTCGCGCGCTCCGAGAGCGTGCCGCCGCGCGGCGACCACAAGCCCGGCGAATACGCCGCGCTCGTGCGCCGCGCCAAGGAGAAGTTCATGCGCGGCGACCTTTTCGAGGTCGTGCCGGGCCAGACCTTCTACGAGCGCGTCGAGCATCGGCCGTCCGAGGTCTCGCGGCGGCTGAAGGGCATCAACCCGTCGCCCTACTCGTTCTTCATCAATCTCGGGGCCAACGAGTTCCTGATCGGCGCGAGCCCCGAGATGTTCATCCGCGTGTCGGGACGGCGCGTCGAGACCTGCCCGATCTCCGGCACGATCCGTCGCGGCGAGGACGCGATCTCGGATTCAGAGCAGATCCTGAAGCTCCTGAACTCCAAGAAGGACGAGTCCGAGCTCACCATGTGCTCGGACGTCGACCGCAACGACAAGAGCCGCGTCTGCGAGCCGGGCTCGGTGCGCGTCATCGGCCGGCGCCAGATCGAGATGTACTCGCGCCTGATCCACACGGTCGACCACATCGAGGGACGCCTGCGCGAGGGCATGGACGCGATGGACGCGTTCCTGTCCCACGCCTGGGCGGTGACGGTGACCGGCGCGCCCAAGCTCTGGGCGATGCGCTTCATCGAAAAGAACGAGAAGAGCCCGCGCGCCTGGTACGGCGGTGCCGTCGGCATGATGCATTTCAACGGCGACATGAATACCGGCCTGACGCTGCGCACCATCCGCCTCAAGGACGGCGTCGCCGAGGTGCGCGCGGGCGCGACGCTCCTCTACGATTCCAATCCGGAAGAGGAGGAGGCCGAGACCGAACTCAAGGCGTCCGCGATGATCGCGGCGATCCGCGAGGCCGGCAAGCCGAACGCCGGGGAGGGGACCAGCGCCCGCGCCAAGGTCGGCGAGGGCGTGCGCATCCTTCTCGTCGATCACGAGGACAGTTTCGTCCACACGCTCGCCAACTACTTCCGCCAGACCGGCGCGGACGTGACGACCGTGCGCACCCCGGTGCCGGAGGAGATCTTCGACCGCGTCGCGCCCGATCTCGTCGTCCTGTCGCCCGGTCCCGGCAACCCGGATGATTTCGACTGCCGGGGCACGATCGCGCAGGCGCGCAAGCGCCAGATGCCGATCTTCGGCGTCTGCCTCGGGCTCCAGGCGCTGGCCGAAGCCTATGGCGGCACGCTGCGCACGCTTCATGTGCCCGTGCACGGCAAGCCGTCGCGCGTTCGCGTCTCGACGCCCGGCATCATCTTCTCCGGCCTTCCGAACGAGGTCACGGTTGGCCGCTACCACTCGATCTTCGCCGATCCGGTGCGCCTGCCGCGCGAGTTCGAGGTGACGGCCGAGACCGAGGATGGCGTCGTGATGGCCTTCGAACACCGGCACGAGCCGGTCGCGGCCGTGCAGTTCCATCCCGAAAGCATCATGAGCCTCGGGAGCGAGGCCGGGATGCGGATGATCGAGAACGTGGTGGCCAAGCTTCCGCGCCGCGCACGGGTGAAGGCCGCCTGATGACGGCATCCGCGATGGCGATGGCCGACGATTCCGGCCGTCTGGTGAAGCGCACGGCGATGATGACCATCGCCGTGGCCTGCCTCGTCCTCGGAATTAAGTATGCGGCCTACGTGGTCACCGGATCGGTGGCCCTGTTCTCGGACGCGCTGGAATCCATCGTCAACGTCGTTGCGGGCGTGATTGCCCTGTGGGCCGTCAGCGTCAGCTACAAGCCTGCCGACACCGACCATCCCTACGGCCACACCAAGGCCGAGTATTTCTCGGCGGTGGTGGAGGGCGTCCTCATCGTCGTCGCTGCGCTCCTCATCCTGCGCGAGGCCTACGGCGCCTATTTCGTGCCGCGCGACATCGAGGCGCCGATGCTCGGCATCGCGATCAACGGCGTCGCGACCGTGATCAACCTCCTGTGGGCACTCTACCTCATGCGGCAGGGGCGCGAACACCGCTCTCCGGCGCTCGATGCCGACGGGCGGCACATCATGGCCGACGTCGTGACCTCGGTCGGCGTGCTCGCGGGCCTTGCCGTCGCCAGCGCGACGGGTTGGGCAATCCTCGATCCGGCGCTCGCCGCCCTCGTCGCGCTGAACATTCTGCGCGAGGGCTGGAAGGTCGTCGCCTCTTCGCTCTCCGGCCTGATGGACCAGGCGCTCGATCCGGCGGACGACACGCGGGCGCGCGAGATCATCTCGGCTTCGGCAGAAGGGGCGATCGAGGTCCACGACGTGCGCACGCGCATCGCCGGTCGCGCGGTCTTCATCGAGTTCCACATGGTGGTGCCGAGCGAGATGCGCGTCGTGGACGCCCATTCCATCTGCGACCGCATCGAGGACGCATTGCAGGCCACCTTCGCCGGGGCCCGCGTTCTGATCCACGTCGAGCCCGAGGGCGAGGCGAAGCAGGTGGGCGTGCCGGTTCTCTAGCCCTCCGCTCCAGTTCGCATCGGCTTGCGAGCGCCGGTCCACCCGAATGGGTCGGCCGGCGTTTTCGTGTTAACGCCTTGGGCGGCTAAAAGGCGGGATCCCTTATGATAGCGACGGACTGTTCAACAATCTCTACTCGATAAGCCGACATTCGCTGCCTAGATCATGCGCATCGGACGACGCAAGCTGATCTCACCGGCTCCCTCCCAGGCCGCTGAACGTCTCGATGCGCCTCCTAAGTTTCCTCAAGGACAAGAACAATGAAGACCTCCATCTTTGCCTCGGCTGTTGTGCTCTCTCTCGCTGCCCTGACCGGCGTCGCCTCTGCCAACGGTATCGTCCCGGGCTCCGACACCTATGAGCGTGCCGCCGACGGTGTCGCCGTCAATTCGGTGATCCGTGGCGAGACCGTCGCCCCCCGCGCCAGCGTGGTCGAGAGCCGCTCGTTCGGCTATCCCGCGACCGAAGGTGCGGCCGTCAACGTTGTCCCGGGTTCGCGTTACGAAACCCGCGCGATCGATTCCAACGCCGTCAACTCGGTGATCCGTGGCGACTACCATGCCGGCTACACGGCGTCCCCGGTCGAGCAGGTCCGCGTCGTTCCAGGTTCGGATTCGTTTGGCGTCGATGCCCGTTGAGTTTTCTGGAAGGCGGCATCGGTCGCCTTGTGGAGGAAAGGCCCGATCCGAAAGGACCGGGCCTTTTTCGTGTCGGGTGCCTCCTTCGGGCTTGCCTTCCCGGTTCCGGAGCGTCATTCTGGCCGCCATGACGAAGTCGGACGTATCCTTCGGCCCCTTGGCCCCGGTTGCCGCGCGCGAGCGCGATGTCGCCGCACGTCCGCTTCTCGGCCTCCTTCGTCTCGTCCTTATCGGCGACCGTCGGGCCCGTTGATCGAAGGGGCGCCCGGCGGTCGAGCCGGCGCGCGACACCCTCGCGAAGCCTCCAGTCTCTTCGGCTTTACAACCCCGGTCAAATCCTGAAAGACGCGCGTCAGCCGGCCGTCGTGCCGCTCCGTCTTCGCCGAACGAGCAAGGTATTCCCATGTCCGCATCCGTCCCGGTGATGCCCAAGGCCTCCCAGAAGTATCAGCCCTATCCGGCCGTCGATCTGCCCGACCGCCAGTGGCCCTCGCGCCGCATCGAGACGGCGCCGATCTGGTGCTCCGTCGACCTTCGCGACGGCAACCAGGCGCTGGTCGACCCGATGGGGCAGGAGCGCAAGTCGCGCATGTTCGCGCTCCTGAAGCACATGCGTTTCAAGGAGGTGGAGATCGGCTTCCCCTCCGCCTCGCAGACGGACTTCGACTTCACCCGCTGGTGCATCGAGGAGGGCGGCGTGCCCGACGACATGTCGCTGCAGGTGCTGGTCCAGTGCCGGCCCGAGCTGATCACGCGCACCTTCGAGAGCCTGGAGGGCGCGAAGAAGCCGATCGTCCACTTCTACAATTCGACCAGCGAGTTGCAGCGCCGCGTCGTGTTCGGCAAGGACCGCGCCGGCATCCGCCAGATCGCGGTCGAGGCCGCCGAGATGATCGCCGAGATGGCCGACAAGGCCGGCGGCGGGTTCCGCTTCGAGTATTCGCCCGAAAGCTTCACCGGCACCGAGCTCGATTTCGCGCTCGAGATCTGCAGCGCCGTCGCGGAGGTCATCCGCCCGACGCCGGAAAACCGCCTGATCCTCAACCTGCCGGCCACCGTCGAGATGTCGACGCCCAACATTCACGCCGACCAGATCGAGTGGATGAGCCGAAACCTCGACAACCGCGAGACGATCATCCTGTCGCTGCACCCGCACAACGACCGGGGCACCGCGATCGCGGCGACCGAACTCGGCCTGATGGCGGGCGCCGACCGGGTCGAGGGGACGCTGTTCGGCAACGGCGAGCGCACCGGCAACGTCGATCTCGTGACGCTGGCGCTCAACATGTACACGCAAGGGGTCGATCCCGAGCTCGACGTCTCCGACATCAACCGGATGAAGGAGGTCTACGAGCACTGCAACCAGCTCGCGATCCCCGAGCGCCACCCCTACGTTGGCGAACTGGTCTACACGGCCTTTTCCGGCTCGCATCAGGATGCGATCAACAAGGGCATGAAGGCGGCGAAGGTCGCCAACAAGCCCCTGTGGGAGGTGCCGTATCTCCCGATCGATCCGCAGGACGTCGGCCGCTCCTATGAGGCGATCATCCGCATCAACTCGCAGTCGGGCAAGGGCGGCATCGCCTACGTCCTGCAGGCCGACCACGGCCTGAACCTGCCGCGCAACCTGCAGGTGGATTTTCGCGAGGACATCCAGCGGATCACCGACGAGGAAGGCCGTGAACTGCCGGTCAAGCGCATCTACGAGCGCTTCCTGGAACGCTACGTCGAGCAGCCGGGCGCGCGCTTCGCTTATGTCGAGCACATCACGCGACCGGAGCAGGGACCCTCGCGCCGCACGGTGACGGCGACGATCCGCGACGGCGACCGGACGATCGAGATCGAGGGCCGCGGCACCGGTGCGATCGACGGCTTCATCGACGGTCTGTCGCGTCACATGGGGATCGACCTGTCGGTCGCCGATTACGCCGAGCACTCGCTCCAGCGCGGCTCCAACGCCTCGGCGATCGCCTATATGGAGATCGAGCATCCGGGCGGACGGGCCTTCGGCGCCGGCATCGACCAGAACGCCACGACGGCCTCGCTGCGCGCGATCGTTGCGGCCGCCAACCGGATCGTGGATACTCGAGGTTAACGAAACCTTTCCGCTTGCGTCCCGTTCCGGTTTCACGAAAGCCAGCGGCGGTACGCATGACAACCGTACGGCGGGCCATGATGGCCCGCCGCGCGAGGTCGAGGTGGCATGATGATGGAGTCCCGGGGCGCCCTATCGGTGACGAGCGGAACCAAGCGTTTGGCCGATGCCGTGCGCGCGGCCAAGATCGCCTCCTCGCAGCGGACCGACATCGTGATCGACATCCGCGAGGCGGATCGCGCCCGCCTCGAGATCTTCGCCGAGGAACTGCAGCCGATCATCGACGCCGTCCCCGCCGATGATGACCTTTTCGACTTCACCCTGTCCGGCGGACCGCAGCCCCGCTACTGGGTCGACGGCACGGCGCAGGTCCTGATGGCGCGCGACCGGCGCACATATCGCTTCGTGCGGGACACCCGCCTCGGCCGCATCACGCTCGCCGAATCGGGCGAAAGCCGCGTCATCGTCGACAAGGTGACTGAGTACGTCGCCGAGCGGATGGTGGAGCGCGACCGCGCGCTCGCCGCATCCGACGGCATCGGCCTCCGGCCTGCCGAGCGGCCCGCCTCGCTGGCGGCCGCTTCCTCGCTCGAGCCGATCCGCCTCGCCCCCCGTCCGCGCTCGACCGATTTCGTGATCGCCCTGTCCTGGCTGATGATCGGCATCGTGGTCGGTGCCGGCATTCTCATGGCGCTCGCCGCCTATCGCGGCGCGCCGATCGTCTGACGGAAGGCGTCAGCCCCGCCGCCGGACGGCCAGAAGCACGACGCCTCCCACCACGAGGCCCCAGAACGGGGCGCTGATGCCGAGGAACGGCACGCCCGACGCCGTCACGACGAAGCACAGGATCGCCGCCTCGCGGTCGTCCGTCTCGCCGACCATGCCCCCGAGTGCCCCGGTAAAGGCGCCGATCAGCGCGACGCCGGCCACCGTCTGGACCAGCGGCGGAGACTGCGCGGCGAACGCCGTGGCCCAGCCCGCCGTGAGACCGAAAGCGATATAGGCGACCCCCGAGACGATCCCCGCCCACCAGCGGCGGCCCCGGTCGGGTCCGGCCTCGTCACCCGCGCAGATCGCCGCGGTGATGGCCGCGAGATTGACCGCATGGCCGCCGAAGGGGGCGCAGAGGAGGCTCGCGACGCCCGTCGCCGTGAAGAGCGGCGCGGGCTCGGCGGCAAAGCCGTTGACCCTGAGGATCGCAAGACCCGGAATGTTCTGCGAGGCCATGGTGATCAGGAAGAGGGGCAGGCCGAGCCCGACCAGCGACGCCGTTGACCAGTCCGGCAAGACAAGGACGGGTGCGGGGATCACCGCTGCCGTGCCTCCCGGACTGCTCTGGGCGAGGAAGATCAGCAGGAAGGTTGCGACCGCCGCAGCCGGTACAGCTAGGACGCGGCTCCAGCGCCCGACAAGAAACCAGATCGCGATGACGGCGAGCGCCTCGAGCGGGATCGACGCCACCGCCTTGACGGGCGCGAGGCAGAGGGGAAGCAGGATGCCCGCCAGCATCGCATTGGCGAGCGACAGCGGGATGCGCGAGATCGCCCGGCCGACCGGTTTCACAAGGCCGGCCAGAACGACCAGCGCGCCGGCGAGGACAAAGGCCCCGATCGCCGCCGCAAAGCCGCCGGCGGGTGCGCCTGCTCCGGCGAGCAGCGCGGCGCCCGGCGTCGACCAGGCGACCGAGATCGGCATTTTCATCCGCCACGAGACGAGGATGCCGCAGGCGCCCATTGCGATCGACAGGGCCATGATGCCGGACGCGGCCTCCTCCGGCGAGGCGCCGACCCCCACCAGCCCCTGCAGCACCACGGAAAAGGAACTGGCGAAGCCGACGAAGGCCGCAAGCAGCCCCGCCGAGAGGGCGGGCAACGGGGGAGGGCGCATCGGGCGGGCCTCGATCGGCGAACGGCGATCCGAGGGCCTTACGCGGCCGTGTCCACCCCTGGCAAGCGGTTCCTTGGCTGCAGCCTGCCGCCGATCAGGCGGCGACGCCGGGCTCGACGTCGATCGTGGTGCCGTCGCTCAGGAGGCGGCGCTCCCGGATCCAGTCGATGCCGCCGCCGTCGGCCCGGAAACCGCGTTCGCGTTGCACGAGCGACCAGTCGCCGGGCCCGCCGTCGATCTCGAACAGGCTGTAGCGCGCCGCCGGCTTGGAGCCGCCGGGGTTCTGGCTCGCCGACGGGATGCCCGCGACGGGCACGCGCTCGCCGCCGGGGCCCGTCAGCCAGTAGAGCGTGTCGAGATGGGTATGCCCGTGCAGGACGAGTTCGGCGCCGACGTCGTGGATCACCTTGGAGAAGTATTGCTTGCCGATCAGCCGTTTCGACCAGGCCGCCGCACCGGCGATCGGCGGGTGGTGGATCATCACCACGCGGAACAGGCCGCGCGCCTTGGCCTCGTCGAGGAGGCGGGCGGTCGCCAGCGCCTGGCCACGCTTGAAGGTGCCGGTGGCAAAGAACGGTGCGGTGGCTTCGGCACTCGACGTGCCGATGATCGCGACCTGACCGCGCACGCGCATGTAGGGATAGCGCCGATGATGAGGCGCCTTGCCGCCGTCGCCGATCAGATACGGGTACCATTCCTCGTAGACGCGCTTCAGCGCCCCCGGAACGTAGGCGTCGTGATTGCCCGGCACCACCGACACCCAGGCGGGATCGCCGAGGTCCTCGAGCCAGATCCGTGCGCCGACGATCTCGGTCTTGGTCGCGAGGTTCACGAGATCGCCGGTCACCGCCACGTGGCTCGGCGACTGCGTCTTCAGGTCGGCGACGAGCTTCAGAAGCGTGTCGCCGAACATCGCCCGCTTCCGGTTGCGCTGCCAGTTGATGTAGCCGGTGATGCGCTTGGACGCGAGTTCGCGATAGGACAGTTCCGGCAGCGGGCCGAGATGGATGTCGGACAGATGAGCGAGACGAAACATGGGCGGTGAACTAGCCGGACCGGGCGCGATGGGAAGGGGACGGCGATGACGCCCTGGCTTTCCCGGCCGCTCGCCCGCGTGCTGCGCCTCTGGGGGCTCGCCACGCGGTCGATGACCCTCGGAGCTCGCATCGTGGCCCTCGATGCGGAGGGCCGCGTTTTCCTCGTGCGTCACGGCTACCGCGAGGGGTGGTACATGCCGGGCGGCGCGGTGGACCCCGGCGAGACGGTGCTCGAGGCCGTGGTGCGCGAGGCCCGCGAGGAGGGCAACCTCGTCTGCGAGGTGACGCCTGTCCTCGTCTCGGTCCACTACAACCGCCGCGAGAGGCGCGATCATGTGCTGGTCTACCGGTGCGACCGTGTTCGGCAGACCGAACCGCGCAAGGCCGACTGGGAGATCGCCGAGAGCGGCTTCTTCGCGCTGGACGCCCTGCCCGAGGGCACGACGCCGGCCACGCGCCGACGCCTCGCCGAGGCGCTCGGCGGCGAGCCGCCGGCCGAGGACTGGTAGCTCAGGCGGCGGCCAGCCGCTCGCGCCCGTGCGGTGGGTCGAGATCGAGCTCGGGGCCAAGCGGCACGATCCGCGTCGGGTTAATCATGTCGTGGCTCTCGTAGTAGTGATGCTTGATGTGGTGGAAATCCACCGTCTCGCGCACGCCCGGCCACTGGTAGAGTTCCAACATGTAGCCTTGGAGGTTGGGGTAGTCGGCGATCCGGCGCTTGTTGCACTTGAAGTGCCCGACATAGACCGGGTCGAAGCGGATCAGCGTCGTGAACAGGCGCCAGTCCGCCTCGGTGATCCGGTCGCCCGTGAGGTAGCGCTGGCGCGACAGGCGGTCCTCCAGCCGGTCGAGCGTGTCGAACAGGACGTGGAAGGGCTTCTCGTAGGCCTCCTGCGTCGTCGCGAAGCCGCACTTGTAGACGCCGTTGTTGACCGCCTCGTAGACCTCCTCGTTGGTCGCATCGATCGCGGACCGGAGGTCGGCCGGGCAGAAATCCACCGATGCGTCGCCGAACGCGTCGAAGGACGAGTTGAAGATGCGCAGGATCTCGGCCGACTCGTTGTTGACCATGGTCCCGTCCTTCTTGTCCCAGAGGACCGGGACGGTGACGCGGCCGGTGAAGGTCGGATCGGCCTTCAGGTACACCTCGTAGAGGCGCTCCGCCCCGTTCACGCTGTCGGGGATGCAGCCCTGGCGGTCCGAGAAAGTCCAACCTTCCGATCCCATGAACCAGTCGACCACCGAGAGGGAGACGACGTCCTCCAGCTTCTTGAGCTTGCGCAGGATCAGCGTCCGGTGCGCCCAGGGGCAGGCAAGCGAGACGTAGAGGTGGTAGCGCCCGGCCTCGGCCGGCACCGCATCCTGACCATCGGGACCCGGCTCGCCGTTCGGCGTCACCCAGCGGCGGAACGCCGTCTTGGTGCGCTGGAAGCTGCCGCCCGACGACTTGGTGTCGTACCACTTGTCCTGCCACTTGCCGTCGACCAGAAGGCCCATCTGCATCACCCATCGCAAAAGCCGCGCGCGGGGAATTGCTTCGCCCTCGACGCGGCACATATGTGGTGATATGGAGCGGACTGGCCGATAGGCAGGCCTGAAGCAACGGGTTTCCCATGCTGCGACGACGACGCCAGGAGGCGGCACCAGCCGCCACGATCCACGCCGCCGGCGCCTGACCCGATTGCGAGGTCCGGCGGGGCGTAGCGAGTGCGTCTCCACCGTCAGGACCCGACCATGCTGTCCCTCGTCCAGGAACTCGACCTGCGCTTCTGCGCGGAACAAGCCGAGCACGCCGACACCATCGAAGACATCGCCGCCGAGGCTTTCGGTCCCGGCCGCTTCACGCGAGCGGCCGAGAGGGTGCGCGAGCGCTCGCCGCACGATCCCGCCCTGTCGCTCGTCGCGATCCTCGGCTCGGAGATCGTCGGCTCGGTGCGTCAGTCGCGCGTCTCGATCGGCGGCGTTCCCGTCGTAATGCTTGGGCCGCTGACCGTGCGCCCGCGCTTCAAGAAGCGCGGCATCGGCCGGACGCTGCTCGCGATGGCCGCGGAAACCGCAGGACTTGCCGGCGAGCGGGCGATCTTCCTCGTTGGCGACCGGGCCTACTACATGCCGCTCGGCTACAGGCCGCTGCCCATCGGCTCCGTCACGATGCCCGGCCCGGTCGACGAGGCGCGCATTCTGGGGCTCGACCTCGTGCCGGGTGCCTGGGACGGCGTCGCGGGACGGGTGGAACCGCGCCGCTAGACCAGAGCTTCCACTTCGGTCGGCAGCGAGGTCCGGTTGCCGATATCGGCGCGATGGCGTTCCAGCCAGAGGTCGGTCGCTCGCCGCCCGAGGTCGCGCAGTTCCAGGAGTTCCGACCAGCGGGTATCGAGCTTCCCGACGGCGCCGCGCCGCGTCAGTTCCTCACCGGCCGAGATCATGTGGAGCCGGAGGGCAGCGATCTGGCGCAGCACCGGGTTCTCGAGATCCTCGTCGCGCACGAGACGCTTCATCTCGGTCAGCATGCGCAGGTCGCGCATGAGAGATGTGTTGAAGGTGATCTCGTTGACGCGGGCGATGATCTCGTCCGCCGTATCGGGCACGCCCGGCCGCACGAAGGGCGTCACCTGCACGATCAGGAGGTCCGACGTCCCGTGGTCCTGCGTGAACAGGGGCGTCAGGACCGGGTTGCCGAGATAGCCGCCGTCCCAGTAGTGCCGGCCGTCGATCTCGACCGCGCGGAAGACGTCCGGAAGGCAGGCCGAGGCGAGGAGGGCATCGGCTGTGAGTTCGGTCCCGGTGAAGACGCGGACGCTCCCGGCTTCCACATCGGTGGCCGAGACGAAGGTCGGAACAAGCGTCTGGCGCTGGAGAAGGTCGAGGTCGATCGCCTCCTCG
Source organism: Aureimonas phyllosphaerae (assembly GCF_047943035.1). Lineage (NCBI taxonomy): Bacteria > Pseudomonadati > Pseudomonadota > Alphaproteobacteria > Hyphomicrobiales > Aurantimonadaceae > Aureimonas > Aureimonas phyllosphaerae. Next base: position 2,249,722 of record NZ_CP181348.1, read on the forward strand.
ACGACGACGCGCAACGGATTGCCGCCCGGTCGCCCCGCGCTGTAGGGCGAGACGAACTGGGTGAGCGAGCGCACCTGCTCGATCGCGTTGTGCACCATGGAGCGCGGAAACGGAAAGAACGGGAAGCTGCTCTCCACCGCACCGAGGGGGGAGCGAGCCGAGACCGTCTCCCACAAGCGGTGCAACGCCTCGCGCGCGCCTCTCCGGCCGCTGCCAGCGAGGCCCGCCGACAGGCTCGCCGCGTTCAGGGCGCCGGCGCTGGTGCCGCTGACGGCCGCGATCTCGATCGTGTCGTCATCGAGGAGACGGTCGAGGACGCCCCAGGTGAATGCGCCGTGCGCGCCGCCGCCCTGCAGGGCGAGACAGATGCGGGCCATGGTCCTACGCCTTCCATCCTCTCCTCCCGTTGATCATTGCCGCACGAGGGGACGCGGAGTCCAGCCTCATGCTGCACCTGCGAGATAGGGTGTCGCGTGCCGATCAAAAACCCCGGCGGAGAAGGAAACCATCCGCGAACGTCGGCGGCTCAGCGCCCCTCGCGATACCAGGTGGCGGAGAGCGCGAGAAGCAGGACGGCAAGGCCGAGGAAGCCCGCGAAGAGCGGCGTCCGGTCGACGCCACGCAGGACGCTTTCCTCCGTGGTCTTCAGGCCGATCCAGTCGCGCCCGTCCGCGTCCGCCCGGCCCGACACCGGCACGATGCGCGGTACCGACACGTCGCCGGTGGCTTCCGCCAGACGACGCGTCGAGCCGCGCGTGGCATCGGCGATCGGCTGCAGCTTCTGCGTGGTCGAGATGGCCTCGCGATACTCGCGCGGGTTCACCGGCCCGACATTGGCGAGCGCCCGCAGATCGCCGTTCGCCACCTGATAGAGCCCGAGCTCGTCGGCGTTCAGCGTGCCGCGCCATTCGCCGGCCACGCCTTGCGTCAGCGGCAGCTGCAGCGCGCGGCCGGACGGCGTGACGACCGTCGCCGGCCCCGGATCGTCGCCGATCGTATGGCGCGTCACCGTCAGGTCGGTGCCGAGTGCCTCGGCGTCGAGGGATTCCTCCTCGAGCTGCGGCTCCTTCATCAGCCAATGGGCGAGACGGCGGAACAGCGGCACATGCGGGCCCCCGCCCTCGAAGCCGCGCGACCACAACCAGCCCTGATCGGACAGGAGAAGCGCGACGCGACCCTCGCCGGCGCGGTCGAGGACGAGGAGCGGCTTGCCGTCCGGGCCGGTCATCACCGTTTCGCCGCGCGTCTCGCCGACGTCGATCGAACGGAACCATGGGCTCCAGTCCGGCGGTGTCGCGCCGGCGCCCGGCAGGTCGCGCGTCACAGGGTGCTTGCGCCCCAGTTCCGACAGGACGGGGCGGAAGGCGCGCTGGTCCACCTCGCCGGTCGGCAGCGCCGGGAGGATCGCGCTCAGCGGCGAGTTGGCGACGGAATCGGGCCCCGCATATTCCGGCCCCGAGGCAATCAGCATCGCGCCGCCGTTCTGCACGTACTGGGCGATATAGTCGTAGTAGAGCGTCGGCAGCACGCCGCGCCGCTGGTAGCGGTCGAAGATGATGAGGTCGAAGTCCTCGATCTTCTCGACGAAGAGCTCGCGCGTCGGAAAGGCGATCAGCGACAGCTCGTTGATCGGCGTGCCGTCCTGCTTCTCCGGCGGGCGCAGGATCGTGAAATGGACGAGGTCGACCGCCGCGTCCGACTTCAGGAGGTTGCGCCATGTGCGCTCGCCGGCGTGCGGCTCGCCAGAGACGAGGAGCACGCGCAGATTCTCGCGGATGCCGTCGATCACCGCGATGGCGCGGTTGTTGACCGGCGTGATCTCGCGGGTCTCGCGCGCCGCCGAGAGTTCCACGATGTTCTTGCCGGCGCGCGGCAGGGTGATCTGGACGTTCGTGTCCTGCCCCGGAACGGCGTTGCGCCGCTCGACGAGGTCGCCGTTCAGGAAGACCTGCACCTCGACCGGATTGGTCGACGCGCCTTCGCCTTCCTCCACGACCCGAAAGGTCAGCGTCTGGGGCTGGTCGACCAGCGCGAACCGCGGCGATGTCACGAGGTCGAGGCGGCGGTCGAACTCGTTCGGCCGGCCGGTGACGAGCGCGTGAACCGGCGCGTCGAAGCCGAGTGCCGCGGCGTTCTCGGGGATGTCGTGGACCTGCCCGTCGGTCACCATGATCGCGCCGCCGACCCGGGCGGGCGAGACGTCGCGAAGGCCGTCACGCAGCGCCCCGAAGAGCGCCGTCGTCGCGTCGCCCTCGCCAGCCGAGCGGGCCTCGATCGTGCGCACCTCGAACTGCGGGAAGGCGGCGAGGTTGCGGCGGATCTCTTCCACCGCCGCATCGGTCTGGGCCGTGCGCTCACCGATCGTCTGGCTCTGGCTGCGGTCGACGACCACGGCGACGACGCTCTTCAGCGGGTCGCGCTCCTCGCGCAGCACCACGGGGTTGAGGAGCGCCAGCACCAGGGCGACCAGCGCGAGACTGCGCACCACGGCGCCGCGCATCCGGGCGGCGAGCAGCGCCAGCGCCAGGATCACGGCCGGAACGGCGAGGATCGCGATGACGGTCCACGAGAAGAAGGGCGAGACGTCGATCGACCAGGTCATGGCGTCACTGCCCCAGGCGTTCGAGGAGGGCGGGCACGTGCACCTGATCGGCCTTGTAGTTGCCGGTCAGCACGTACATCACGATGTTGACCCCCGCCCGGTAGGCGTATTCGCGCTGCGACGGGTCGGCGTTGTCGGTCGGGAAGACGAAGAGCCCGTTGCCGTCGACCGCCCAGGCGCTGGCGAAATCGTTCGACGTGATCATGATCGAGGAGACGCCGTCGCCCGCGCTCGCCGGCCGCGCCTCGGCGTCGGCGGAGCGCACGAGCGACTCGACCCAGAGGTCCGAGCCGGTGTGCCGGCCGGGAAAGCTGTCCATGATGTAGAAGGCCTTGGTCAAGACGTGGTCGGCCGGCACCGGCTCGAGCGGCGGAATGTCGAGGTCGGCGAGGATGTCGCGCAGCCGACGCTGCCCGGCCGAGACCGTCTGGCCCGAGAGGTCGCCCATCGCGTCTCCCTCGACATCGAAGAGCACCGTGCCGCCCTGCTTCATGTAGGCGTCGACGCGGCTGATCGCCTCTTGGCTCGGCATCGGGGCCGAGGCGTGGATCGGCCAGTAGAGGATCGGGTAGAAGGACAACTCGTCCGTCGCGATGTCGACCGGCATCGGCTTGCCCGGCTCCAGCGCCGTCTTCGAGGCGATGTATTGCGACAGGCCGTCGAGACCCTGCCGGGAGATCTCGTCCGTCGCGGCGTCACCGGTCTCGACATAGGCGAGGTGCGTGGTTTCCGTCGCCTCGATCGCCCGCGCGGCGTCGACCCCTTCCAGTCCCTGCGTCGCCATGGCGGCGGGGGAGGGGGTGTCCTGCGCGTGCGCACGCTCTGACTGAGTGCCGATGGCCGCGGCGAGCGACAGGCCGAGCACAAGTGCGGCGGGCGCCGCGCGGCGCCCGAAGCCGCGGCGCAGACGCGCGAAGCCACCATGCAGCCAGAGCAGCGCCAGCGCATCCAGCGCGAAGAGCGCGACCGCGCCGGCGAACAGCCAGGGCGTCAGGTCCGTCGCGCCGGCCGTGCCGTAGGCGCGCGTGGCGATGGGCGCGCCGAGGTCGAGCGCGGGAAGGGGGCGCAGCACGGCGTCGGTTTCGAGGAGGTTCAGGGCGCGATATCCTTCGGCCGTACCGTAGAGGCCGGGCGGGTTCTGGAGGCTGGGAAGGGGCGCGGCGCCGTCGGCCAGCACCAGCGGCCGGATATCCGGACCGGGCTGCACGAGGCGCGCGGTGCCGTCCATCACGCGGTAGGGCGGCAGGCTGGTCTCGGCCGTCCCGCCGTCGGTGCCGACCGCCCCGCGCGACAGCGAGACGATGCGCCGGAGCATGTCGACGAAGGCGCCGGAGATCGGCAGGTTCGACCACGTCGCCTCGGCCGTCGTGTGGAACAGGACGATCGTCCCGGCGCCGCGCGCGGCCGCGGTCACGATCGGCGTTCCGTCGGCAAGGCTCGCCCAGGTCCGGTCGGAGAGGTCGGCGGAAGGCTCCGCGAGGATCTGGCGCGACACGGTGACGTCGGCGGGCACGGTGATGCCGGCGAACGGAGAGCCATCGGCGATCGGCGCCACGCGTTGCGGCTCGGACCATGAGATTGCCCCGCCGAGCTGGCGTTCCCCGCCGCGCAGGCGCACGGGCACGAGCGGATCCTCGGCGGTCGAGGCGGCCAGACGCGGGCCGGCGAACCGGACCAGCGTGCCGCCGTTCTCGAGGAAGCCGTTCAGCGCCTGCGTGGCCGCATCCGGCAGGACGCCGATGTCGGCGAGCACGATGACGGACGGGCGCTGCTCGACGAGCGCGGGGATGGCGGTGCCGAGATCGGCGCTGCCGGCGCGAACGAGATCGGCGAAGGGCTCCAGCGCTCTCGTGATGTAATAGAGCGGCGACAGGAGCGGCTGCGCGAGGTCGGCCGCCTCGCCGGACACGAGGGCCACGCGGCGACGCTGGAAGCTGTCGTCGACGAGGCGAACGGAGGCCGCGTCGTTGATGCCGTCGCGCTCGATGCGGGCGACGTCGTTGCGCAGTTCGACCGGAATGGTGAAGCGCGCCTGCGCGGTCGTCGCGCCGGCGGCGAAGGCGAGGGGCGCGCGGCCGATCTCACGCTCCTGCGCGTCCAGCGCGCGAAGCTGGTAGGTCGCGGGGCCCGTCTCGCCTTCGGGGCGAACGGCATTGACCACCAGCGCGTCCGTTGCGTTCTCGGCGCGCGTGAGCCCGGCCAGCGTGCCGACCGGCGGGGCGTAGAGGATCACCTGCGAGGGCGCGAGGGCGCGCAGCGTTTCGGCCGCCGCCTCCATGCCGCCGCCATCGAGCCCGTCGCTGAGATAGGCGATGCTGGCGCCGCTCTGGGCGCCGAGCACGGAGGACAGGCGCGTCGCGGCGGCCGCGCGGTCGGACGCGATCGGGCGCGGCTCGGCGGCGGCCAGCCGCTCCAGGGCCGTCGCGGCCTCCACCGGGGCCGTATCGTTTCCGGCGTCCTCGGCCGTCAGGACCAGCGACACGGGACGCCCGGCCTTGCCCGCCTCGCGGAGAAGGTCTTCGGCTGCGCTGCGCCGGTCGTCCCAGTCGCGCGCGCTCGCCCAGCCGTTGTCCAGCATCACGACCACGGGGCCGTTGCCCGACAGCGCGCTTTCGCGCGGGTTGAGGATCGGCGCCGCCAGCGCGAGAATGACCAGCGCCGCCAGCAGCAGCCGCAGAAGTGTCAGCCACCAGGGGCTGCGCGCCGGCGTTTCCTCGCGGCGCAGGACGCGCTCCAGAATGCGCAGCGGCGGGAAGGTTTCGGTCTGCGGTCGCGGCGGGGTGAGGCGCAGCAGCCACCAGATCGCAGGCAGGGCGAGAAGCCCGGCGAGCACCAGCGGCGCGCCGAAGGACAAGGCTCCCATCAGGCGCGCGCCTTCATGCTTTGCGGCTGACCGCTGAGATGGCCGTGGACCGCGACGAGGGGTTCGGACGCCAGGCGGTCGGTGGCGTGGAAGACGTGGCTCCAGCCGAGCCGGCGGCAATGCTCGCCGAGATACTGACGGCGTGCCTCGAAGGCGTCACGGTAGAGGTCGCGCAGCGCCTCGGCGCGCCCGGCCGTGAGCTTGGCGCCGGTCTCGGGGTCCTGGAATTCGGTGCGGCCGGAATAGGGAAAGGCGACCTCGGCGGGATCGGCGATCTGCACGATATGGCCGCGCACGCCCTGTCGGGCGAGAAGGTCGATCCGCTCGGTCAGTTCGTCGATCGGATCGAGGAAATCGGCGACCAGCACGATCTCGCTGAAGCGCTTCAAGCGATCCGTCGCGGGAAAGCCGCCCGCCGGCCGGTTGGTCTGGAGCGCGGCGGCGATGCGCTCGGCGGCGTTGCGTGCGGAAACGGGCGCCATCACGTCGGGATAGCCGATCCGCTCGCCCGAGCGCGCCAGGAGTTCGGCGAGCGCTAGAACGAGGACGAGCGCACGGCTCTCCTTGGAAACCAGTCCCTCGCCGCTCTGGTAGAGCATCGACGGGGACGGATCCGCCCAGAGCCAGACGGTCTGCGCCGCCTCCCATTCGCGGTCGCGAAGATAGACGTTGTCGTCACGCGCGGAGCGGCGCCAGTCGATGCGCGATACCTGCTCGCCGTCGACGAAGGGGCGGAACTGCCAGAAGTTCTCGCCCGTGCCGCGCCGCCGCCGACCATGCCAGCCGGTCGCCACGGACGCCGACACGCGGCGCGCCTCGACGAGGAGGTCCGGCAGGAGCGCCGCGCGCTGGCGGGCGCGATGCAGCGCCTCGCCACCCGTCACAGCGTCGGTGATGCGCCCGATGGCCGCCATCCGGTCAGCCGGCCTGGCGCGCCAGACGGGCGATCACCTCGCGCACGCCGATGCCTTCGGCACGCGCGGCGAAGTTCAGCGCCATGCGGTGCTGGAGGATCGGCTCGGCCAGCGCCCGAACGTCGTCAATCGAGGGAGCGAGCCGTCCTTCGTAGAGTGCGCGGGCGCGCACGCAGGTCATCATCGCCTGGCTTGCGCGCGGGCCGGGACCCCAGGCGACATGCGTGTCGGCCTCCGACGAGCCCTGGCCGGGACGCGCCGAGCGCACGAGCGACAGGATCGCCTCGACGACGCTCTCGGGCACCGGCATCCGGCGCACCAGCATCTGGATCTCGCGCAGGCGCTCAGCGCTCATCACGGCAACGGCCTTGTCCTCGGCGACGCCGGTGGTCGCGAGGAGGATGCGGCGCTCGGCCTCGATCGAGGGGTAGTGCACGTCGACCTGGCACAGGAAGCGGTCGAGCTGGGCTTCGGGCAGGGGATAGGTGCCCTCCTGCTCCAGTGGGTTCTGGGTCGCCAGCACGTGGAAGGGCGCGGGCAGGTCGTGCCGCTCGCCGGCCACCGTCACGTGGTATTCCTGCATCGACTGGAGGAGCGCGGACTGGGTGCGCGGGCTGGCGCGGTTGATCTCGTCCGCCATCAGGAGCTGCGCGAAGACCGGGCCGCGCACGAAGCGGAAGGAGCGGCGGCCGCCCTCGTTCTGGTCCATGACCTCGGTGCCGACGATGTCGGAGGGCATGAGGTCGGGCGTGAACTGGACGCGCCGCGCATCGAGGCCGAGCACGGTGCCGAGCGTCTCCACGAGCTTGGTCTTGGCAAGGCCCGGAACGCCGACGAGCAGCGCGTGGCCGCCGGCCAGAATCGCGACCAGCGTCTGCTCGACGACGCTTTCCTGGCCGAAGATCACGCGGGCGACGGATTCGCGCGCCTTCGCGATGTCGGCCAGCGCGCGCTCGGCCTCGGCCACCATGGCGTGCGCGTCGAGGGTCGGCTCCGTGTTGGCGAGTATCGTCATCCTGCGGGGCCCTTCGATGAGTCGTGTCGGAACGGCCGACGACGGGGAGAAGCCGCATAGAATCGAGGCGGCGGTCGTCTGGCAAGCGCTGGGATGCGCGACTATTTGGTGACGGCCAAGCCCGGCCAAAATAAGACGGGATGCTGCCCGGCAAGGGGCGGCGGCCTCGGGGGACGTTGCATCATGACTCAGTCGGAGGACACAAGTTCGGCATCGGTCTCGCTGGAGGCTCTGGTGTCGCGCGCCGAGCGCGCCGGCCGCTCCGCTCCGCCGGTCGAACAGTGGAACCCGCCGCATTGCGGGACGATCGACATGGCGATCGACGAGGACGGCCGCTGGCTCTACCAGGGGTCGCCGATCGACCGTCCGGCACTGGCCCGCCTCTTCTCCAGCGTCCTGCGCCGCGAGGTGGACGGTTCCTTCGTTCTGGTGACGCCGGCCGAGAAGCTGACGATCCGCGTGGCCGATGCCCCTTTCGTCGCGGTCGAGATGAGCGACGAGGCGGGCCGCCTGCGCTTTCGCACGAACATGGGCGACGTCGTGGAGGCCGACGACGCGCACCCCTTGCGTTTTGCCGATGCCGCGGGCGACGCCTTTCGACCCTACCTGCGGGTGCGTGGCGGGCTGGAAGCGCGGCTGACGCGCGCGCTCGCTTTCGACCTCGCGCAGCGGATCGAGGAGCGTGGCGGCGAGGCCGGCATCGCGTCCGGCTCCAGCTGGTTTCCAGTGCCGCTCGCGCTCTCGGCACTCGATGCTTGAGACGCGGTTCGACGCCGCCGACCTTCGTGCGCGCCTGTCGGCCCGCGGTCTGGAAGCCCTCGAGCACGACACCGGTGACCACGTTCTCAACCCGGACTGGGCGCAATTGTCGGAGGGCGCGGGCGCGCGCGAGGCGGCAGTGCTCGTTCCCGTGGTCGACCGGCCGGGCGAGGCGGGGGTGATCCTGACGACGCGCGCGGCGCATCTGCGCAAGCATTCCGGCCAGATCGCCTTTCCCGGCGGCTCGGTCGATCCAGCCGATGCCTCGGTCGAGGCGGCGGCACTGCGCGAAGCCGAGGAGGAGGTCGGCCTCGACCCCGGGCTGGTCGAGGTGATCGGCCGCCTGCCGCGCTACCGCGCGACGACGGGGTTCCGCATCACGCCGGTGGTCGGGATCGTCGATCCCGCCTTCGTGCCCCGGCCGGACCCTTCGGAGGTGGCCGACGCCTTCGAGGTGCCGCTCGGCTTCCTCATGAACGCGGCGAACCACGCCAAGGGCAGCCGGGTCTGGCAGGGCAAGCCGCGATACTTCTACACGATGCCCTTCGGGGATCGGTATATCTGGGGCGTGACGGCGGGCATCCTGCGCACGCTGTATGAAAGGCTCTACGCATCATGACGCGCATCGAGGCGGACTGGCTCCGCGACCCCGCCCTACAGACCATCCTGGCCTGCCTCTCGGCGGGAGGCGAGGAGGCACGGGTGGTGGGCGGCGCGATCCGCAACACGCTGATGGGCCGCCCGATCACCGATGTCGACGTCGCCACCACGACGCTGCCCGCTGAAACCATCGCCCGCGTCGAGGCGGCGGGGCTGAAGGCCGTGCCGACCGGCGTCGAGCACGGTACGGTGACGGTGGTCGCGAGCGGACGGCCCTTCGAAGTCACGACGCTTCGCCGCGACGTCGAGACCGACGGTCGCCACGCCAAGGTCCTGTTCGGGCGCGACTGGGCCGAGGATGCCGCCCGGCGCGACTTCTCGATCAACGCCCTCTACTGCGACGCCGACGGCGAGATCCTCGATCTCGTCGGCGGCCTTGCCGACATCGAGAGCGGCACGCTGCGCTTCATCGGCGACGCCGGCCAGCGGATCGAGGAGGACTATCTGCGCATCCTGCGCTTCTTCCGCTTCTTCGCGTGGTACGGGCGGGGCCGGCCGGATGGCGACGGCCTGCGCGCGGCCTCGCGGCTGAAGGAGGGGCTGGATCGCCTGTCCTCCGAGCGCGTCTGGGCCGAGTTGCGCAAGCTTCTCGGCGCGCCCGACCCGGCCCGCGCGCTTCTCTGGATGCGGCAGGCGGGTGTCCTCAGCCGCGTGCTGCCGGAATCGGAGAAGTGGGGCATCGACGCGATCCACGGTCTCGTCGAGACCGAGGCGCTCTACGGCTGGTCGCCCGACCCGATCCGCCGCTTGGAGGCGATCGTGCTGCCGGACGCCGCGCGTCTGCGCGAGATGGCCGGCCGGCTGCGTCTGTCGAATACGGATCGCGACCGGCTCGTCGCCTGGGCGATGAGCGAGGCTCCACCGGGCGAGAGCGATGCCGCCTTCCGGACCAGGCTGTATCTCGGCGACCGAACCGCGCTCGCCGACCGTTTGGCGCTCGCGCTCAGCGCCGAGCGCACCGCAGCGGCCGGCGATCCCGATCGCCTTCCCCAAGTGGCGCTGCTGGCGGCCCGCTTCGAGGCGGCTGCCGGGTTCGAGCCGCCGGCCTTTCCGCTCAGCGGACACGATCTCGCAGCGGCCGGCGTCGCGCCGGGACCCGAGATCGGGCGCACGCTCGATCGCCTGAAGCGGGCCTATGCCGAGAGCGGATTCGTGCTCGGTCGCGAGGCCTTGCTCAACCTCGTCTGAACCGCACGAAAAAGCGCGGCTCCATCGGTCGATGAAGCCGCGCCCGAACGATTCCTCGAAGCGCCGATGGCGTCAGAGCGTCAGTGCCTCGCGCTCTCGTGCATGCCGTCGCGGATGGCGTCCATCAGCCGCTGGGTGATCGTCTCGACGCCCAGCTGCTTGGCCTGCATCACGGCGCGGCGCATCACTTCCGCCTGCGAATCGGCGCGGATCACCCGCTCGCAGCCTGGAATGACACCGTGGCAATTGAGTTCATACATCACAGTCCTCCCTGGTCGATCCTTCGACCGCGCGGATGCGCGTGCCGCCTGCCCTTCGAAACCATGCGGTCGGAATGCACGTCTGTTCGCGGATGTCCTCGGTCCTGCGAGCACCCGGCCGTCGCTTGCGACGGGCGGGATACACGGACCTTATCAGGAGCGATCGCGTTGTGAACAGGACGTTGTTGGCAAGTTAACCAATTCTTGTCCGCACACGGGAACTAGCGCGAGAGACGCTGTCGGCGAGGGACGCGAAGCCCGAAATTCATCGCCCGTCCAACCGATCAGGGCCACTTCACGAGCGGGGGCAGGGAGGACAGGATCGAGGCGACGTTGCCGCCGGTCTTCAGTCCAAAAAGCGTGCCGCGGTCGTACAGGAGGTTGTACTCCACATAGCGTCCACGGCGCACGAGTTGCTCCTCGCGCTGCTCCTCGGTCCACGGGGTGCCGGCGTTCTGGCGCACGAGATGCGGATAGACCACGAGGAACGCCTTGCCGACATCCCGCGTGAAGGCGAAGTCGGCGTCCCAGCCCCCAGCCTCGTCCGGTGAATGCAGCCAGTCGTAGAAGATGCCGCCGACGCCGCGCGGCTCCTTGCGGTGCGGCAGATAGAAGTACTCGTCGCACCACGTCTTGTAGCGATCATAGCTCGCAACGCCCGAGTGGCGATCGCAGACGAACTGCAGGGCCTTATGGAAGGCGCGCGTGTCGGGATCCTCGGCGGTGCGGCGCGCGTCCAGCATCGGGGTGAGGTCGGCGCCGCCGCCGAACCATTGACCGGTGGTGACCACCATGCGCGTGTTCATGTGCACGGCCGGCACGTTCGGGTTGCGCGTGTGGGCGATCAGCGAGATGCCCGAGGCCCAGAAGCTGCGGTCGCTGCCAGCGCCCGGGATCTGCGCGGCGAAGTCCTCCGACAGCTCGCCGTAGACGGTGGAGGTGTGGATGCCCGCCTTCTCGAAGACGCGCCCGTTCTGCAGCATCGACATCGTGCCGCCGCCGCCGTTCTCGCCGCGCGTCCAGGGCGTGCGCTCGAAGCGGCCGGCCGGCAGCGTCTCGTCGGAACCGAACTCGTCCTCCAGCGTCTCGAAGGCCTGGCAGAGCCGGTCGCGCAACGCCTCGAACCAGGCCTTCGCCTCGTCCTTCTTGGCGTCGAGGTTTTCCGGCAGGCCTTGCGGCAGTTCGGGACGTTCCATGGCGCGCGACGATCCTTCCGACCCGGCCGGAATCGGAATGTCCGGGCTTGCCCTGCATTGGCTAGCAGTTGCGCGAGCGTTTCGGAAGCGATCCGTTCGGGGCGGGCCCGCCGTTCCGACTCGAATTCCCGAGACCGAAGGCCTATATCCTGGAGCGACAGGAGCCCGCCGAAACAGGAGCGCGACGGTTCGATGGCCCCGCTTCCACCGCCCCCTCTCGATGGCCTGCGCCGGCAGCTGCGCGCACGGCGCGAAGCGGCTCCGCGCGACAGCTTCGTGCGCGAGACCTTCACGTTGCCGCGCCCGGAAGCGCGGACCAAGGCGCGCGAGTGGTTCGCCCGCTACCCCAAGGCCGCCTACTGGACGCAGGTCGAAAGCTGGCGCCTCCTGCCGGGCGACGAGGTCGAGTTCACGATGCGCCGCCTTCCGAGCGCCGACTGATCCGCGCCCTCAGGTGGGGCAGGGCGCCCCGCGTCGGCGCGGTGAGCGGCTCGGGCAGGGCGTCGAGCGCGAACCAGTCGAGCCCGTCGTGCTTCTCCGGTTCCTGGATCGACGGCTCGCCCACCGCGTCCTCCACGACGTAGACTGGCGCGAACCAGTGATGGCCCGCCTCGACGTCGATCTGGTCGACGACGCAGAGGAGTTCGTCGGCCGCTATCCGCAGCCCCGTTTCTTCCAGCACCTCGCGCGCCGTCGCATCGGCCGCGGTCTCGAACAGATCGACCTTGCCGCCCGGCAGGCCCCAGGCGCCGGCCTCCGGGGCGCGGCGGCGACGGATGAGGAGCAGTCGGCCCTCGCGCAGGATCGCGGCGCCGGTTCCGACCCGCGGTTCGTCGAAGATCATGGCGTCCCCTTCCATCGTAGCTGCCGCAGCGCCTCGCCCGCGACCATTGCCGCGCTGACCGCAAGGTTTAAGGAGCGCGCTCCCGCCTCCATCGGAATGGTCGCGCGGATATCGGCAAGATCGTGAACGGCATCCGGCACGCCTGCGCTCTCGCGTCCGAAGAGAAGAACGTCGTCGTCCCGGAACGCGACATCGCAATAGGCCGTGTCCGCCTTCGTCGTCAGGAGCACGAGCCGACGTCCCGCCGCACGCCGAACCGCCTCGAAGGCCGAAAAATCGACGTGACGGGTGAGTCGCGCCATGGCGAGATAGTCCATGCCCGCCCGTTTCAACGCCCGGTCCGAAAGGTCGAACCCGGCCGGCTCTATGATCTCCACGTCGAGGCCGAGACAGGCGCCGAGCCGCAGGATCGTGCCGGCGTTGCCCGCGATGTCGGGCTGGTAGAGGGCGATGGACAAGCGCATGCCCTCCCGATACCCAAGCCCGGACCGGCTGCCTACAGCCGTTTCGTGAAATCGTCGTCGCGCGGCCTATATGCTGGCGACACTTCAGGCGAACCGGGCGTTGTGCGTGCCGCTTGCCCGACGCGCCAAACGGAATGCCCATGTTCGCCACCTTCGAGAAGCTCGTCGACCCGTTTCCCGCGGGCCCGGCCAGGAGCCCGCCCGCCACGTTCTGGCCCTTCGTCTGGCATTACGCCAAGCCGGTTCGCTGGTTGCTGGTCGGCATGGCCGTCCTGTCGGGCGTCATCGCGGTGATCGAGGTCTCGCTCTTCGGCTTCCTCGGTTCGATCGTCGACTGGCTTTCGGCCGCCAATCCCGACACGTTCCTAGCCGACGAGGGGTGGCGCCTTGCCGCGATGGCGGCGGTGATCCTCGTCGTCCTGCCGGGGCTGGCGCTCTTCGAATCGCTGATCTCGTTCCAGGCGCTGTTCGGCAATCTGCCGATGCGCTTCCGCTGGACGGCGCACAACTGGTTGCTGGACCAGTCGCTCGGCTTCTTCCAGGACGAGTTCGCCGGACGCGTCTCGACCAAGCTGATGCAGACCGCGCTCGCCGTGCGCGAGACGATCATGAAGTCGATCGATGTGTTTCTCTATGTCGCGGTCTATTTCACCGGCATCATCGTGCTGCTCGCCGCGGCCGACTGGCGGCTGATGCTGCCCTTCGTCGGGTGGCTCGTGCTCTATGTCGCGATGCTGCGCTACTTCATCCCGCGCCTCGGAGCCGTCGCCGAGCTGCAGGCCGATGCGCGCGCCGAGATGACCGGCCGCATCGTCGACGCCTACGCCAATATCGGCACCGTGAAGCTCTTCGCCCACACCCCGCGCGAGGTGACCTACGCCAAGGACGCGATGCGGCTGTTCCTGAAGCCCGTCTACGGGCAGGGGCGCCTCATCACCCAGTTCTTCGTCTGCCTCCTGTTCCTGAACTCGCTGCTTCTGTTCGGCGTCGGCGCGATGGGCATCGGCCTCTGGGTCAACGGCCTCGTGTCGGTCGGCGCGGTCGCCGTCGGCATCGGCCTCGTGCTTCGCCTGCACGGCATGGCGCAGTGGATCATGTGGGAGGTCTCGGCGCTCTTCGAGAACGTCGGCACCATCCGCGACGGCATCTCGACCTTCACGCAGCCCATCGCCCTGACCGACGCGCCGGGTGCAGGCGCGCTGGCGGTGACCGACGGCGAGGTCCGCTTCGACAAGGTGTCCTTCGCCTACGCCTCGGCCAAGCCCCATCGCGCGGCCGGTCCCGTCGTTGGCGACTTCGACCTGACGATCCGCCCCGGCGAGAAGATCGGGCTCGTGGGTCGCTCAGGCGCCGGCAAGTCGACGCTCCTCAACCTTCTCCTGCGTTTCTACGACGTCCAGTCCGGCCGCATCCTGATCGACGGGCAGGACATCGCGGGCGTCACCCAGAATTCGCTGCGCGCTGCAATCGGCATGGTGACGCAGGACACCTCGCTGCTCCACCGCACGATCCGCGAGAACATCCTCTACGGCCGCCCCGACGCCACCGACGAGGAGGTGTGCCACGCCCTGCGCCGCGCCGAAGCGCTGGACTTCGTGGAGGCGCTGGTCGATCGCGAAGGTCGCCGCGGTCTCGACGCCGAGGTCGGCGAGCGCGGCGTCAAGCTGTCGGGCGGCCAGCGCCAGCGCATCGCCATCGCCCGCGTCATGCTGAAGGACGCGCCGATCCTCCTTCTCGACGAGGCGACGTCGGCGCTCGATTCCGAGGTCGAGGCGGCGATCGCGGAGAATCTTTATCGCCTGATGGAGGGCAAGACGGTGATCGCGGTCGCCCATCGCCTGTCCACCATCGCCGCGCTCGATCGTCTCGTGGTGCTCGACCGGGGGCGCATTCTCGAAGAGGGCAGCCACGCCGAACTCATCGAACGGGGCGGTCTCTACGCCGATCTCTGGCGCCGTCAGGTCGGCGGCTTCCTCGATGCCGGCGACGACGAACCACAGTCGGCCGCGACCGGCGTGCGCGCGGCCGAATGATCGGCGGGCTGCTGCGCCGCTTCGAGCGCATCATCGATCCCTATGGCGACGTCGAGCCGGACGGGGCGGAGCCGCGCCGCGTCGGCGCGCTGCCACCGCTGCCACAGGAGACCAACCGCTTCATCTGGCATTTCGCGAGCGAGGCACGCTGGCCGTTCCTGGCGCTTCTCGTGACCGGCGGGCTGACCGGCGGCGTCGACGCCTTTCTCTATGCCGCGGTGGGACGGGTCGTCGATGCCCTCGGCTCGTCGTCGCCGGCCACGCTGCTCGCCGACCATTTCTGGCTCCTTGTGACCCTTGCGGTCACGACGCTCCTCCTTCGCACCCTCGTTCTCTTCGCCGCCTCGCTCCTCGAGCAGCAGGTCATCGTCCCCTCGCTCTACAACCGCATTCGCTGGCAGTCCTACCGGCGGCTGATGGACCAGTCCTACACCTTCTTCCAGAACGACTTCGCGGGGCGCATCGCCCAGAAGGTGCAGCAGGTGGGCGAGGCGACGGGCGATTTCATCGTCACGACGCTCCAGACCTTCTGGAGCTTTATCACCTTCACGCTTCTGGCGGTCGCCATCCTCGGCGCGATGGACCCGTGGATGGGGCTTGTCCTGTTCCTATGGGCGATCGGCTACGGCTGGATCGTGCGGGATCTCCTGCCGCGCATCCGGCGCGCCGGGCGCGAGAGCGCCGAGGCGCGCTCCGTCATGTCGGGACGCATCGTCGACAGCTTCACCAACATCCTCGCGGTCAAGCTCTTCGATCCCGGCCGGCGGCAGGACGCTTTCGTGCTCGACGGCTTCCGGCGCTTCGTCGAGGCGATCCGCGCGCTGACGCGGGCGATCACCGCCGTGCGCACCGCCGTCGCCGTTCTCAACGGCCTGATGATGACGGCGATCGGCGCGCTGGTTCTGCACTCCTGGATGCAGAACACCGCCTCGACCGGCGATGTCGCGACCGCGCTCGGCCTTATCCTACGCCTCAATCAGATGAGCGGCTGGATGATGTTCAATATCAACGGCCTCGTGCGCAACTACGGCACGGTCCAGGATGCGGTCGGCATCGTCACGAAGCCTCCAGCGCTCCTCGATCGCGCGGATGCGCCCGCGCTCCAGCCGGCCGGCGGGGCTGTGGAGTATCGCGACGTGACCTTCCACTACGGGAAGGGGAAGGGCGTCATCGAGAACTTCTCGCTTGCGATCCGGCCGGGCGAGAAGGTCGGACTCGTGGGGCGCTCGGGCGCCGGCAAGACGACGCTCGTCAACCTCCTCCTTCGCCTCTACGACGTCGAGCGCGGCTCGATCCTGATCGACGGGCAGGATATTTCCGGCGTGACGCAGACCTCGCTGCGCCGCGAAATCGGCGTCGTCACGCAGGACACGTCGCTCTTCCACCGCTCGATCCGCGACAACATCGCCTATGGTCGCCCCGATGCCAGCGAGGAGGAAATCCTGTCGGCTGCGCGGCGCGCCGACGCGCTCGGCTTCATCCGGACGGTGCGCGACCCGAACGGGCGCGAAGGTCTCGATGCGTTCGTGGGCGAGCGCGGCGTCAAGCTGTCGGGTGGCCAGCGTCAGCGCATCGCCATCGCGCGCGTCTTCCTGAAGAACGCGCCGATCCTCGTCCTCGACGAGGCGACGTCGGCGCTGGATTCGGAAGTCGAGGTGGCGATCCAGGACAATCTCGGCGAGATGATGCAGGGCAAGACGGTGATCGCCATTGCTCATCGCCTGTCGACCATCGCCCGTCTCGACCGTCTCGTGGTGATCGATGCCGGCCGCATCGTCGAGGAGGGAACCCATGCCGACCTGGTACGCCGCGGCGGGCTATACGCCTCGCTCTGGGCCCGGCAGTCGGGTGGCTTCCTGCCGGCGGCGGCGGAATAGTCGGATGCGTGTTCTCCAAGCGACATAACCGCCCGAAGCGTCGCCACAGTCTGGACAAGTTCCAAGCGGGCGCTTAGAAATCGCGGCCGAAACGGCTCTAGGGGAGGGCGCGGTCGCTCCGGCGCTCGGTGTGCTCCGCGAGGTCGTGTTGGGACTGAGGCAGGCGCGCCGCATCGGTGCGCTGGCCCTGAAGGAGCGCATTTCTCCGTGAGCGTCGATCACAGCAGCGAACCCACTCGCCGGGACTTTCTATACATCGCGACGGGGGCGGCCGGCGTCGTCGGTGCCGCCGCGGCCGTCTGGCCCTTCATCGACCAGATGAACCCGGATGCCGCGACGTTGGCGCTGGCGCAGGTGGACGTCGACATCAGTCAGATCGCGGCCGGCCAGTCGATCACCGCCAAGTGGCGCGGCAAGCCGATCTTCATCCGCCAGCGCACTCCGACCGAGATCGAGGAAGGCAAGGGCGTCTCGCTGTCTGATCTCAAGGATCCCGTCGCGCGCAACGCCAACCTGCCGGCAGACGCGCCGGCGACCGACGTCAACCGCGCCGCGGAGGGCCAGGAGCAGTGGCTCGTGATGGTCGGCGTGTGCACGCATCTCGGCTGCGTCCCGCTCGGTCAGTCCGGTGACTACGACGGCTGGTACTGCCCGTGCCATGGCTCGCACTACGACACGGCCGGCCGCATCCGGAAGGGTCCGGCACCCGAGAACATGGCGGTGCCGCTGTTCTCCTTCCCCAATCCCACCACCATCCGCATCGGCTGAGGCGAGAGGCACAGAGAACATGAGTGGTCCGTCCTCCTACGTGCCGAACAACGGCATCATGCGCTGGCTCGATGCCCGCCTGCCGCTGCCCCGGCTCCTCTACGATTCGTTCGTCGTCTTCCCGGTTCCGCGCAACCTGAGCTACGCCTACACGTTCGGCGGCATCCTGGCTCTGTTCCTCGGCATCCAGATCCTGACCGGCGTCGTCCTGGCGATGCACTACGCGGCCAATTCCGGCATCGCGTTCCAGTCCGTCGAGAGCATCGTGCGCGACGTGAACTGGGGCTGGCTGCTGCGCTACATGCACGCCAACGGCGCCTCGTTCTTCTTCATCGCCGTCTACATCCATATCTTCCGCGGTCTCTACTACGGCTCCTACAAAGCGCCCCGCGAGATCATGTGGATCCTCGGCGTCATCATCTTCCTCCTGATGATGGCCACCGCCTTCATGGGCTACGTCCTGCCCTGGGGCCAGATGTCCTTCTGGGGCGCCACGGTCATCACAGGCTTCTTCACCGCCTTCCCCGGCATCGGCGGGCCGATCCAGACGCTGCTCCTGGGCGGCTTTGCGGTCGACAACGCGACGCTGAACCGCTTCTTCGCGTTGCATTACCTCCTGCCGTTCATGATCGCGGGCGTCGTGATCCTGCACATCTGGGCGCTGCACGTCGTGGGTCAGACCAACCCGACCGGCGTCGAGATCAAGTCCCCGAAGGACACCGTGCCGTTCACGCCGCACGCGACCATCAAGGACGGGTTCGCGATGGTCGTGTTTCTCGCGTTCTTCTCGTACTTCGTCTTCTACATGCCGAACTATCTCGGCCATCCCGACAACTACATTCCCGCCAACCCGCTGCAGACGCCGGCCCACATCGTTCCGGAGTGGTACTTCCTGCCGTTCTACGCGATGCTGCGCGCCATCACGTTCAACATCGGCCCGATCGACTCCAAGCTCGGCGGCGTTTTGGTGATGTTCGGCTCGATCATCATCCTGTTCTTCCTGCCCTGGCTCGACACCAGCCGCGTGCGCTCCACCGCCTACCGCCCGATCTACAAGATCTTCTTCTGGATTTTCGCGGTGAACGCGGTGCTGCTCGGCTGGCTCGGCTCGCGCCCGGCCGAGGGCATCTACCCGACGCTCTCGCTGATCGGCACGATCTACTACTTCGCGCACTTCCTCATCGTCCTGCCGGTCCTTGGCCTGGTGGAGACCCCGAAGAAGCTGCCGAACTCGATCACGGAGGCGGTGCTGGCCAAGCGCGGCGCCGCACGCGGGGTGCCGGCTGGCGCCACCGCCTCTCCCGAAACCAAAGGCTGACGAAGCGACCCATGGACCTTGCAATGAGAAAGCTTCTTCCAGCCCTTCTGGTCGCGGGCGTCGTCATGAGCCCGGCCCTTGGCCGGGCGCAGGAGCCGGCCGCCCCCGCCGGTCAGATCGTCGGGGACGCGCCGGGCGAGGCGCCGGACGCCACGCGCGGCACCGAACAGGCCGTCGCCGAAGGGCATGGCGGCGAAGCGGGCGGCGAGCATGCCACGCCGCATTATCCGCTCAAGAAGCCGGCCGAGCTCTCCTGGACCTTCGCCGGACCGTTCGGGCACTGGGATCTCGGGCAGCTGCAGCGCGGCTTGAAGGTCTACAAGGAGGTCTGCTCGAACTGCCATTCGATGAACCTCGTGTCGTTCCGCAACTTCTCGGCGCTGGGCTACAGTGACGAGCAGGTCCGGGCGCTCGCGGCCGAGTACCAGATCACCGATCCGGCGCCGAACGCGCAGGGCGAGATGTTCCAGCGCGCCGGCATTCCCTCCGACCGCCTGCCCTCGCCCTATCCAAACCCGGAAGCGGCCGCTGCGGCTCTCGGCGGAGCCCATCCGCCGGACCTGTCGCTGATCGCCAAGGCTCGCTCGGTCGAGCGCGGCTTCCCGCGGTTCCTTCTCGATATCTTTCCGTGGAGCCAGTACGCCGAAGGCGGACCGGACTACATTCACGCGCTGCTGACCGGTTACGAGCAGGCGCCGGCCAACGTCACCATCCAGCCGGGAACCTATTACAACCCGCACTTCATCTCGGGCCCCGCGCTCGCGATGGCGCCGCCGCTCAGCGACGGGCAGGTGACCTACGACGACGGCGCGCCGGCGACGATGGAGCAGTATTCGCGCGACGTATCGGCCTTCCTGATGTGGACGGCCGAGCCGCACCTCGTCGAGCGCAAGGCGACGGGCTTCGTGGTGATGATCTTCCTGATCGGCTTCGCGATCATGCTCTATCTCGTCAAGCGTCGCGTCTGGGCCGACACGCCGCACTGATCGTTTGATGGTGTCGCAACCAGATTCAAGGGGCCTTCGGGCCCCTTGTCTTTTGGGGATTGCTTTCCAAGGATGATGACCTCCGGTTGAGGGAACCTTCATCTTTCGTGGTTTAGGCTTCGCAGGTCTCAAGGAGATCGCGATGTTCCGGCTTCCGTCATTCGATCTCATCCGCATCAGTTCCATCATCGCGCTTTCGGCGAGCATGATCATCGGCTCGATCGCGTTGCGCGGCGTGCTCGACCAGAACCAGCGCGCCGGGGCGTCGCTGGTGGAACTCCAGCTTTTCGAACTCGCGACCGCCGCCGCCACGGCCATCACCAAGGAACGCCGCCCGCTGGAGCTTGCCCTGGGCGAGGAGCCGGGGGAGGCCGCCGCCACCACCAACGAACTGCGAGCGGCACGCGGCGACACGGATCGCGCCCTCGATCGCTTCCGGGCTGGTGTCGAGGCGACGACGCTGCGCGACAGCGTCAACTTCAAGTTCCTGACGGCGCTTCTGCGCGACGAGCGTCGCGGTGCCGACGCGCTTCTCGCGCTTCCCGTCAAGGACCGGCAGATCAGCTTGCAACTGCGCGTCGCGCGCGGCATGTCCTCGATCTCGGAGACCTTCGTCCCCTTCGTCGACAAGACGGCGCAGCGCGTGATCCAGGCCGACGAGAACCTCGCCGGCCGCGTCAACGTCGCACGACTCCTTGGCGCTCTTTACGAGTCCGCGACCCGGCTGCCGTCCGAGGTGATGCCTGCGCTCAAGTGGTCGGAAGTGATCCCGCCGGAGGCGGTGATGACCAGCATGCGCGTCCAGCAGCGCATCCTGGCGCTCTGGGATGTCGGCGTGTCGCAGCTGGAATTCGGACCGAGCTCCCCCCGCCTTCGGGAGGCGCACGAAGAGATCCGCTCGGTCTATTTCGGCAAGGGCTTTCCCTTCCTGGTCCGTGCGATCGAGACCTACTCGCGCCGGCCGCTCAATTCCACCGAACACGCCAAGCGTATTTCCGAGGTCTACGCGCCGACGACCCTGCCGATCCTGCGCATGCGCAACCTCTACGTCGATGCGATGATGAACGAGGCCGTGGAGATCCAGAAGTCGACGCTGATCCAGATGAAGCTCGTCGTCTCCCTTGCCGTCCTGATCCTGGTCATGACCGCGACGGCGGCATGGGTTCTCTACCGCCAGATGCTGCGGCCCCTCTTCGGCGTGCGGGACCAGATCCTCGCCCTGTGCGAGCGCCGCCCGATCCGCCGCGATCGCTACGACGGCTCGGTGCTGGCGGTGAAGAGCCTCTACAACGCACTCGAGACCCTGGAAGCGCGCGACCGCCAGCGCATGGTGCTGGAGGAGGAGCGGGCGATCCTGGCAGAGAAACTCAGGACGCTATCCGAAACGGACGAACTCACCGCGCTGCCCAACCGCCGCGGCCTCTTCGTGCGTCTCGAGAAATTTGCGGGGGGCGGGCGAAACTTCACCGCGATCCTCGGCGACATCGACCATTTCAAGGTCGTGAACGACACCCACGGCCATGGGGCCGGGGACGAGGTTCTCGCGGCGTTCTCAAGCCTCCTGCGGCGCCGGGCGAACGCGGACGTCATTGCGGCGCGATACGGGGGTGAGGAATTTGCGATCGTCCTGCGATCCGAGCGCGCCGAGGACGCGCTGACCTTTGCGGAAGAGCTGCGGACCGAGATCGAAGGGCTGGTGGTCGAGACCAGCGCCGGGCCGATCCGCATCACCGCGAGCTTCGGCCTCGCCAACGAGGCCGGCCCCGTCGCCTCGTGGCAGACGCTGTTCAGCGTCGCCGACAAGGCGCTCTACGAAGCCAAGGCGGCCGGCCGGAACCGGGTGCGCCTCAGCAACGCGACGATCGCGGCCCTCGCCAAGCCCACTGCAGAGCCGAAGACGGCGAGGAGCCGAATCGCCGCGGCTTGAGGCCGGCGGCGCGCCGGCTCGGCGCCTCAGACGTTGAACTTGAACAGCATGATGTCGCCGTCCTGGACGACGTATTCCTTGCCCTCGTCCCGCGCCTTGCCGGCTTCCTTCGCCGCGACTTCGCCGCCGAGCCCGACGAAATCGTCGTAGGCGATCGTCTGGGCGCGGATGAAGCCCTTCTCGAAATCGGTATGGATGACGCCGGCCGCCTGCGGTGCCTTCGCGCCGCGCTTGACGGTCCAGGCGCGCGTCTCCTTCGGGCCCACCGTGAAATAGGTGATGAGGTCGAGGAGCGCGTAGCCCTCGCGGATCAGGCGGTCGAGGCCGGGCTCGTCGAGGCCCATCGCACCCATGTACTCGCCGACCTCGTCCTCGCCGAGCTGCGCGATCTCCGCCTCGATCGCGGCCGAGATCACGACGCTGCGCGCACCCTGACGCTTCGCCATGTCCGCGACCGCTTCCGAATACCGGTTGCCCGTGGCCGCATCGGCTTCCGCCACGTTGCAGACGTAAAGGACGGGCTTGGAGGTCAGGAGGTTGAGGTTGCGAAGCTGCTGGCGGTCGTCGGCGTCGAGCGTCGCGAGCAGCGTGCGCGCGGGCTCGCCGTTCTGCAGCTTGGCGAGCGCGGCTTCCATCACCGGCACCTGCGCCAGCGCTTCCTTGTCCTTGCCCTGCGCCTTCTTGCGCGCGGCGACGATGCGGCGCTCCAGACTCTCGAGGTCGGAGAGCATCAGCTCGGTCTCGACCGTCTCGGCGTCCGCCACCGGGTCGATGCGACCCTCGACATGCGTGATGTCGTCGTCCTCGAAGCAGCGCAGGACGTGGACGATCGCGTCCACCTCGCGGATGTTGGCGAGGAACTGGTTGCCGAGCCCTTCGCCCTTCGAGGCGCCGCGCACGAGGCCGGCGATGTCGACGAAAGTGATGCGGGTCGGGATGATCTGAGCCGACTTGCCGATCTTGGCGATCGGCGCCATGCGCTTGTCGGGCACGCCGACATCGCCGGTATTCGGCTCGATCGTGCAGAACGGGTAGTTCGCAGCCTGCGCCGCGGCGGTCTTGGTCAGAGCGTTGAAGAGCGTGGACTTGCCGACATTGGGAAGTCCGACGATGCCGCAGCGAAAGCCCATGGTGGTTCTGCCTCAGGTCTGAAGGGGAGGGCGGACCGCCGGACGGCTGGCCTGCCGGAGGAAAGGGATCAGTTCGGGTCGCCGCCACCGAGCAGGCGGCGCAACATGCCCGCCATCGGCCCGGTGGCCGCATGGGTCTCGGTAGGGCGGGCCTGGCGCACGTGGCTTTCGCCCTTCGCCTTGCCGGCGCCGCCCTTGGCGCCCGCCGGCTCCTCCGAGCCGCCGGTGGCCAGCGTCACCTTGTTCATGAAGACGGCGTCCTCGCCCGCGACCAGCGACGGCGCGTTGCGCGCGACGGTCTCCAGCATCGGCTCCAGCCAGTCGCGGTCTACCTTGGCGAAGTCGCCGAGGACATGCGGGTTGACGCGCTCCTTGGAGCCGGGGTGCCCGATCCCGAGGCGCACGCGCCGGTACTCCTTGCCGAGATGCGCGTCGATCGAGCGCAACCCGTTGTGCCCGCCGTGACCGCCCCCGGTCTTCACGCGCACCTTGCCGGGCGGCAGGTCGAGTTCGTCGTGGAAGACGACGATGTCGGCGGGCGGGATCTTGTAGAAGGCTGCAGCCGCCTGCACCGAGCGTCCGCTGTCGTTCATGAAGGTGAGAGGCTTCAGGAGGATCACCTTCCGGCCCGCGATCGAGCCCTCGGCGATCTCGCCGTGGAACTTCTTCGACCAGGGAGAGAAGCCGCCCGTGCGGGCGATCTCGTCGACCGCCATGAAGCCGATATTGTGCCGGTTGCCGGCATATTGCGCGCCGGGATTGCCGAGGCCCACCATGATGAGCATGTGCCCGTCCTCCAGCGATCCGGGGTCGAGAGAACCCGAACCCGCCCATCAGGGTGCGGCGGACGAAAAGCTCCGTCCGCCGCTCGTCGATCAGTTGCCGGTCTTCGGCTCGTCCTCGGCGGTCGCGTCGGTCTGCTCGATGACTTCCGTCTCCGGCGTCTCGGCGTCGAGCTCGTCGACTTCCTCGGCCATCGGCGGAACGATCGTGGCGATCACGAACTCCTCGTCCGTGGTCAGGCGCACGCCCTTCGGCAGCTTGAGGGCCGACGAGGAGACCGCGTCGCCGATCTCGAGGCCGGTCAGGTCGAGCGTGAAGCCCTCCGGAATCGACTGCGCGGCGCAGACGACTTCGATGTCGTGGTGCACGACGTTGAGCGTGCCGTCCTGGGCCTTGATGCCCGGCGCGGCGTCTTCGTTCTCGAAATGCACCGGGATGCGGACCGTGACTTCCGTGCGGTCGGAGACGCGCAGGTAGTCGACGTGGGTCAGCGTGTCCTTGACGACGTCGAGCTGGTAGTCCTTCGGCAGGACCTTGATCTGCTTGCCGCCGACGTCGATCGTGATGACCGTCGTCAGGAAGCCGCCGCCGTGCAGCTTGAGGAAGGTCTCCTTGTAGGGGACCGCGATCGGCAGGGGCTCCTGCTTGTCGCCGTAGATGACGGCTGGCACCATTCCGTTGCGGCGGAGATGTCTGGCGGCCCCCTTGCCGACCTTCTCGCGCGCTTCGGCCTTGACCGTGTAGCTCTCGCTCATGGTTTCAATCCTTGTTTTCGTTCAGAGGTTGCCGCTCCGGCGCGAGGACGCCCGGAACGACGAAAAGCGGCCGTGAGGCCGCTTCACGCCCGCGCTGCCTCCAAGGGTGTCCGCGCGGGCGGGTTGGCTATAGCGGCGATCGGCTCGAGGTGCAAGGCGAGCGCCGGCCTCGGCTCAGTCGAAGAGCGAGGAGACCGACTGCTCGGTGGTGGTGCGCGAGATCGCCTCGCCGAGCAGCGTCGCGGTGCTGATGACGCGGATGTTGCGCGCCTCGCGGATCGCCTTGGTCGGCTCGATCGAATCGGTGATCACGAGTTCCTCGATCGAGGAGGCGGCGATGCGCGCGACCGCGCCGCCCGACAGGACGCCGTGGGTGATGTAGGCGCGCACGCCCTTGGCGCCCGCCGCCATCAGCGCGTCGGCCGCGTTGCACAAGGTGCCGCCGGAATCGATGAT
Source organism: Aureimonas phyllosphaerae (assembly GCF_047943035.1). Taxonomy (NCBI): domain Bacteria; kingdom Pseudomonadati; phylum Pseudomonadota; class Alphaproteobacteria; order Hyphomicrobiales; family Aurantimonadaceae; genus Aureimonas; species Aureimonas phyllosphaerae. Next base: position 2,274,520 of record NZ_CP181348.1, read on the forward strand.
GTCGTCGATCAGGATGCAGTGCCGGTCCTTCACGTCGCCGATGATGTTCATCACCTCGGACTCGCCCGGCTTCTCGCGGCGCTTGTCGACGATGGCGAGCGGCGCGTCGAGGCGCTTGGCGAGCGAGCGGGCGCGCACCACGCCGCCCACATCCGGCGAGACCACCATCACGCGGTCGGTCTCGAGGTGCTCCTTGATGTCGCGCGCCAGCAGCGGCACCGCGAAAAGGTTGTCGGTCGGGATGTCGAAGAAGCCCTGGATCTGCCCGGCGTGGAGATCCATCGTCATCACGCGGTCGGCGCCGGCATGGGTGATGAGGTTGGCGACGAGCTTGGCCGAGATCGGCGTGCGGCCGCCGGCTTTGCGATCCTGCCGGGCGTAGCCGAAATAGGGGAGGACCGCGGTGATGCGGCGGGCGGAGGCCCGGCGCAGCGCGTCCATGATGATCAGAAGCTCCATCAGATGGTCGTTCGCGGGGTACGACGTCGACTGGATGACGAAGCAGTCCTCGCCGCGAACGTTCTCCTGAATCTCGACGAAGATCTCCTGATCGGCGAAGCGGCGCACCGATGCGGCGCCGAGCGGCAGTTCCAGGTAGCGCCCGATCCCTTCGGCCAGAGTGCGGTTGGAGTTGCCGACAAAGAGTTTCATCGCTGACCGCTTTATCCGTCTACGGGGCACGCCGGACCTCGGAAGGGAGGGGCCGGTCGCATGGGCGGGCTCTTAGCAAGCTGGTGGAAAGATTCAAGGTTGCACCGCGGGAAAGACCGCGGCGCGGTTAAGTCCTCGCCTCGATCAGCCGGTCGCCTTCAGCTCGATCGGCAGGCGCGACAGGCACTCGGGCGCGCCCTCGGTGGTGAGGTAGGTCTGCCCGAGGCACATCGCGGCGCCGCTGTCAGAGTCCATGATGATCATGTGCGCGAACAGCGTCATGTTCGGCCGGATCGGCTCGGCATTGCCCGAGACGAACATCTGCGGGTCCATCCAGGACGGTGCGAAACGAGCACCGACCGAGTAGCCGCAGGCGGCAAGGCGATGGCGGGCGAGGTCGTGGGCCTCCATCACGCGGGCATGGGCGTCGAACACGTCGCCGAAGGTCTGCCCGGGGCGCATGGCCTCCTCGACGGCCTTCAACGCCTCGGCGCCGGCCGCGAACAGTTCCTCGTGCCGCATCAGCGGGCGGCCGACGATCACGGTGCGCATCAGCGGGGCATGGTACTGCGCCTTCACGCCGGACCACTCGATCGTCAGCTGATCCTGCGCCGACAGGTTGCGGCGGCCGGACTTGTAACGGCAGAGAAGCGCATCCTCGCCGGAGCCGAGGATGAACGGATTGGCGGGGTAGTCGCCGCCCTTCAGGAGGATGTCCCCCTGCAGCGCGTGGAGGAGCGCGCCCTCGTCGGCCCCCTCGCGCACCAGCGGCCACATCGCCTCGAACGCCTCGTCGCCGAGCCGCGCCGCCTCCCTTGCATAGGCGATCTCGGCCTCGCTCTTGATGACGCGCAGCGCGGGCACGAGGTCGGACGCGTCGGTGAGCGCGGCGAAGGAGCCGAGTTTCTCCTCGACGAGCTTGCCGTTCGCCGCCGTCAGACCGTGCGTCGACCACTCGACGCCGACGCGGGCGCCGAGCAGCCTCATGTCGTCCATCATGTCGCGCAGCTCGATCGCCGGGTTGGCGCCGCCGCGATCGCGCCAGACGACGACCGACTCGATGTTCGAGGTGGCGCGCGCCTGGCGCAGGTCCGCCGAGCGCGTGAGGAGACGCATCTCGCCGTCCGCCTTCACGACGAGGCACTGGAAGAAGCAGAAGCCGAACGTATCGTAGCCCGTCAGCCAGAACATCGAGTCCTGCGCAAAGAGCATCACGGCATCGAGCTTGCGCTCGGCCATCTCGGCGGACAGGCGCGCGCGGCGGCGCTCGAATTCGTCGGGCGTGAAATGGAGCATGAAGCGCTTTCGTTCAGGCGAGGGCGATGGCGGAAAGCTGCCGACCGTAGTCGGTCTCCCCGCGATGGGTGGTACGCCGGAAGGAGAAGAACGCGTCCTCCTCGGCATAGGTGCAGCGTCCGACGAAGCGGGCCGCGACGCCGATGCGCTCGAGGCGGGCGAGGATGAAGGCGGGCAGGTCGAACTGGCGCTTCTCCGGCGTCGCACCGGCCGCGAAGAAGCGCTCGTTGGCGGCATCCTCTCGCAGGAAGGTTTCGGCCATGTCGGCGCCGACCTCGTAGTTGGCCTGTGTGATGCAGGGCCCGAGCACCGCCTCGATCCGGTCGCGCCGCGCGCCGAGACCCTCCATGGTCTCGACCGTGCGCTCGAGGACGCCGCCGACGGCCCCGCGCCAGCCGGCATGGGCCGCCGCAACGACGCCGCCGCGTGGGTCGGCAAAGAGGATCGGCCCGCAATCGGCCGTCACGACGCCGACCGCGAGACCCCGCGTCGCTGTCACCACCGCGTCCGCCTTCGGGCGCTCGCCGCCGAACGGCTCGGTCGCGACCACCGCATCGGGCGAATGCGTCTGCCAGGGCGTCGCCAACTGCGTGCCTTCGAGGCCGAGGAAATGCACGGCGCGCCGCCGGTTCTCGTGCACCGCCTCGGCCTCGTCGTGCGAGCCGATCCCGGCGTTGAGGCCGCGATAGATGCCGGTCGAGACGCCGCCGGCCCGCGTGAAGAAGGCATGGGCGAGCCGTGCGTCGGAGCCGAAGCGCGGGTCCTGCACGGTGTCGCGCGCTCGAAGGTGCGAGGCGGCGGAAAGGCGGTGATCGAGCATGGAAAGCAGCAGTCCGTTACGGACCCTCATTCGTGGGGGAGGGGGTCATCGAAGTCAATCGACGCGCGGTTGCACGAAGGGCGGCAGCGGCAGCGGGGCGGAGGCCGCGCCGAACACCTTGAACAGCGCGCCCATCTCGCCCTGGCCCCGGCCGGCGAGGCGGTGGACGGCGGCCGTGATCGCCGCACGGCCGGCCTCGTCGGCATGGGCGCCGAGCCGTCCCGCCCGCTCGGGCAGCCCCAGCGACAGAAGGAAGTCGCCTTGCGCCGCGAGGCCGAAGCGGAGCGTCGGCGCCGCGCCGGCCATGGCGCGCGCGACCTGCTCGAAGTCGACATGGCTGGTGATGTCGGCCGCGCCGGGCGCATCGAGCGCGCTTGTCGTTTCGTGACGGCGCAGCGCCTGCAGCGTGTCTCCAAAGCCAGTGCGGGCGTGGCCGTAGTCGATCAGGAGCGCTGCGCCGCCCTGCCGCGCAAGCCGGGCTGCCAGGGCAGCGCACAGGGCGTCGCGCTCGGGCGAGACCTCGAACACCGCACCCGCGGCGGGCTGGGGCAGGCGGGCGAGGGGCGCGGGCACGCGCGTCGTCGCGGGGCCGTCGGCGAACGCGAAGCCGTCGCCGGAGACGTCCACCAGCCGCTCGTGCCACGCGCCGTCGCGGAACACGAACTGGCGAATGGCGAGCGCATCGACAAGTTCGTTGGCGACGAGGAGAAGCGGCCCATCGCCGTCGAGCTCCTCGATCTGCCGGACGCGCCGGACGGGCAGGTCGAAGCGCGCGAGGCGCTCGGCCTGAATGCCGGCGAGGCGGTCACTGACCTCGACCAGCCGGATGCGCGCCGCCTTGAGAAACGCCGGGTCGAGCTGGCGCAGGGTGCGCAGCATGTCCGCCATCAGCGTGCCGCGTCCCGGGCCCGCCTCCGCGAAGGTGAAGGGGGAGGGGCGGCCGAGCCCGTCCCAGGCGGCAAAGGCCCAGGCGGCCAGAAGCTCGCCGAACATCTGGCTGATCTCGGGCGCGGTGGTGAAGTCCCCGGCTGCGCCGATCGGATCTCGGCTCGTGTAGTAGCCGTCGGTCGGGTCGAAGAGGCACAGGTTCCAGAACTGGTTGAGCCGCATCGGGCCCGACGCCTCGATCTCGGCGCGAATGCGCGAAGCGAGATCGCTCACGCAGCGGCCGTGGTCTCGGCGGGGCGGGGCTCGTAGGCGCGGAGCTTGGCGGTCGCGATCGCCCAGAGCCCGACGAGGAGCATCGGCAGCGACAGCACCATGCCCATGGTCAGCCAGCCGGTGCCGAGGAGATAGCCGAGCTGCACGTCGGGCATGCGGAAGAACTCGACGAAGATGCGCGCGCATCCGTAGAGCAGGATGAAGACCCCGCCGACGAGACGCGGACGCCCGAGCGCACCGAAGCGATGGGTCAGGACGCGCAGGATCAGGAAGAGGACGACGCCCTCCAGCGCCGCCTCGTAAAGCTGGCTCGGGTGGCGCGGCTCGGGACCGGCATGTGGGAACACCATCGCCCAGGGCACGGAGGTCGGCGCCCCCCAAAGCTCGCCATTGATGAAGTTTGCGATGCGGCCGAAGAACAGGCCGAAGGGCACCGAGGCCGCGACCACGTCGATCAGGCTGAACAGCGGCACCTTGTGCGAGCGGCAGAACAGGATCATCGCGATCGTCACGCCGATCAGGCCGCCATGGAACGACATGCCGCCTTCCCAGATGCGGAAGGCCGAGAGGGGGTCGGCGGCGATGCGGTCGAAGTCATAGAACAGGATGGAGCCGATGCGCCCGCCCGCCACGATGCCGATCGTGATCCAGACGATGAAGTCGTCGATGTCGGTCTTGATGATCGGCGACACGCCGTTCGGCCAGAGCCGCGGCGTGCCGACGAGATGGCGCCCGTAGAGCCAGCCGCACAGGATGCCGGCGACGTAGGCGAGCCCGTACCAGCGCAGCGCGATGGGTCCGATCTGCAGGAAGACCGGGTCGATCTGGGGATAGGTGAGGACGCCGAGAACGGCGGAGGCTGTCATGGCGGAGGGCTCCTCGGGGCTCGGCACGTCGGGCGGGGATGTGCGCCGGGCAGGCGGCGGGGTCAAGCCGCTCCATTGCCAAGGCGGGGGCGAGCGCCTACGTCCGAGGGTGCGCTAGCCGCTTTCAAGGAGCGAACCGATGAACGACCGAGGCCCCAACCGCATGCTCGACGAGTTCGCCCGCATGATGACCGACGCGGCTGGCGCGGCGCAGGGCGTGCGCCGCGAGATGGAGACGGTGTTCCGCTCCCAGGGCGAGCGCTTCATCAATTCGATGGACCTCGTCCAGCGCGAGGAGTTCGAGGCCGTCCGCGAGATGGCGACGCGGGCACGCGTCGAGAACGAAGCTCTGAAAAAGCGCGTCGCCGACCTCGAGGCCCGTTTGTCTGGGGCCTCCACGACCGCGTCCTGACGCTTTTCCACAGGCCGTGCACAGGTTTGTCACGAGCCTGCCGCGGCCCCATGGAATCGGAAAAGCGTGAGCGCTGAATCCCTTAACGCCTCGGGGTCGGGCCGCGGGTTCCGACCCGCTCCCGACGAACCTTAAAATACCGTTTCCGCCTCTGGAATCGCGAGTCCGCGTCGATACACTGAAATCAACGGTGATTCGCCACGGCGGCGGTTTTCCGGGAGGCGCGGAAGCCAGGGTCTTACGAGGAATTCGACCCTTGACGACGGGGTGCGTGCGGCATCTCGGCGGTCCCGCGTCCGATGCGGCACGGGGATCAAACGACATGCAACTCGGCGAACTCGACGTCAGGCGGCTCTCCCATCCGGTGGATGTGATCGAGACCGTCGCCTCGCGTCATGACTGGTCTTTCGAACGCCCCTGCGACGACGAGATCGCGGTCTCGGTGCAGGGCGCCTGGACCGATTATTCGGTCTCCTTCTCGTGGATGGAAGCCTCGGAGGCGCTGCATCTCGGCTGCGCCTTCACGCTGAAGGTCCCGGCCCGGCGGCAGGTCGAGGTGCTGCGGCTCCTGTCGCGCATCAACGAGGGGATGCTCGTCGGGCACTTTGATCTCTGGGCGGCCGAAGGCGCGGTGATGTTCCGCCACGCCATCCTCCTGTCGGGCGGCGTGCAGCCGACGAGCCAGCAGGCCGAGCGGCTCCTCTCGGCGGCGCTGGAAGCGTGCGAGCGCTACTATCAGGCCTTCCAGTTCGTGGTCTGGGCGGAGAAGTCCGCTGACGAGGCGCTGGCCTGCGTCGTGTTCGACACGGTCGGCAACGCATGAGCGCGGGCATCGCGCCGGTCGGCCGGCTTCTGCTTCTGGGCGGCGGCAATATGGGCGGCGCGATGCTGCGCGGCTGGATCGCGGGCGGGCTCGACCCCGCCTCGGTCACCATCCTCGATCCCAATCCGTCGCCGGCGCTCGGCGCCCTGTTCGACCAGGGCGTGCGCCATGCGGCCACCGCCCCGGACGAGCCGCAGGACGTCGTGATCCTCGCGGTCAAGCCGCAGGTGCTGGCCGAGGCCGTCGCGCCGCTGCGCGCGAGCCTCAAGGACGAGACGCTTGTGATCTCGGTCGCGGCCGGGCGCACCATCGCCTTCATCGAGGAGAAGCTTGGCGCGCGGCCGGTGGTGCGCGCGATGCCGAACACGCCGGCCCTGATCGGGCGCGGCATCACGGGCGCCTTCGCCAACGAGCGCGTGACGCGGGGCCAGAAGGCGATGGCGAACGATCTCTTACAGGCGAGCGGCCCGGTGGAATGGGTGCAGGCCGAGGACGACATCGACCGCGTGACGGCCGTGTCCGGCAGCGGCCCCGCCTATGTCTTCCTCCTGGCCGAAGCGCTGGCGGAAGCGGGCGTGAAGGCCGGCCTCGACCCTGATCTCGCAATGCGCCTCGCGCGCCATACCGTGGCAGGCGCGGGCGAGCTGATGATCCGATCCGATGATCCGCCCGCGCAACTGCGCCGCAACGTCACCTCGCCCAAGGGCACGACGGAGGCGGCGCTCGGCGTCCTGATGGGGGAGGACGGCCTCCAGCCTCTGATGACCCAAGCGGTTGCCGCCGCGCGCGACCGCGCGATCGAACTGTCTAAGGGCTGAACGATGAGTGCCGAGACCGCAGGCGTCGCGCCGCAGATAACCTTCGACGACTTCCTGAAGGTCGACATTCGCGTCGGGACGATCGTCTCGGCCGAGCCGTTCCCGGAGGCGCGCAAGCCCGCCTTCCGCCTCGTCATCGATTTCGGGCCGGAGATCGGCCAGAAGAAGTCGTCGGCGCAGATCACCGTGCGCCACTCGCTGGACGAACTGGTCGGGCGGCAGGTGATGGCGGTGGTCAACTTCCCGCCGCGCCAGATCGGCCCGATGCGCTCGGAGGTCCTGACGCTCGGCTTCCCCGACGAGGCCGGCAACGTGGTGCTCGCGGCGCTGAGCCACGAGGTGCCGAACGGCGGACGCCTGTACTAGAGCGCTTTCCAAGCGGATCGAACGGTCGTCATCGTCCTTCGGACACTTGCTGCGCGGCAGGGCGCTTTCGTCCCCTTGTCGGCTTTGTTCGTCGATCACACAGCTACGGCATCTCGCCTTTTACCCAAGCGAGATCACCTCCGTGACAACCATCCCGTCCGGTGGGAACACGCTCTAGGCCGGTATTCGGACCAGCGCCTTCAGCCCGCCGAGCGAGGATTCCGACAGGAGGATATCGCCGCCATGACTGCGCGCGACATCGCGCGCGATGGCGAGGCCGAGGCCCGTGCCGCCCGCATCGATGTTGCGGGCCTCGTCCAGCCGAACGAACGGCTTGAAGACGTCCTCGCGCTGCGTCGGCTCGATGCCGGGACCATCGTCTTCCACGGAGACCGACAGCCAGCGGTCGTCGTGCCGAGCGCTGAGCCGGACTGCGTTGCCGTGGCGCAGCGCGTTCGCGACGAGATTGCCGAGGCAGCGCACGAAGGCGTCGGGTCGCACCGAGATGCGCGGATCGCCGACGAGATCGGTCTCGAGGCTTCGACCTTTCAGGGACGCCTCGCTCTCGAAACGGGCGAAGACGCGCTCGAGGTCGAGCTCGCCGACCTCCTCGCCGCCCTCGCCCTTGGCGAAGGCGAGATAGCCTTCCAGCATCCGGCCCATCTCATCGACGTCCTGCTCGAGCTCCTGCCGATCCTCGTTCTCTTCCAGAAGCGCCAGCTGCAGGCGGAAGCGGGTGAGGACCGTGCGCAGGTCGTGGCTGACGCCGTTCAGCATCTGCGTGCGCTGCTCGATCTGGCGCTCGATGCGGTCGCGCATCTGGATGAAGGCGAGCGAGGCGCGCCGCACCTCCGATGCGCCGCGCACGCGAAAATCGGGCGGCATCGGCTGTCCACGACCGAAGCCCTCGGCCGCCTGCGCGAGCTTCTGGATCGGGCGGATCTGGTTTCGCAGGAACAGGATCGCAATCAGGATCAGCACCAGCGACGTGCCGACCATCCAGAGAAGGAAGATGTGGCTGTTGGAGGCGTAGGCCGAATTGCGCGGCGCGAAGATGCGCAGCATGTGGTCCGGCAGCTGGATGCGGATCTCGACGATCCGCGACTCGCCGAGCGTGTCGATCCAGAAGGGCCGATTGATCTGCCGGGTGATCTCCTCCGACAGGATGCCGTCGAGAATGTTGAAGAAGGGCTTGGGCGCCGGGGCGGGCAGGGGCTCGGGCGGTAGCACCAGGACGTTGAGCGCCAGGCGCTCGCGCGCGATCCGCGTCACCTCGGCATACTCGCCCGCCGGGTCGGGATAGGTCTGGATCATGTCGATCACGGCCGAGATGTCCTGCACCACCGAGGCCGAGAGGCGCTGCGTCACCGTCTGCCAGTGCCGCTCCATGAAGACGAAGGCGACCACCGACTGCAGCAGCACCATCGGCGCGATGATGATGATCAGCGATCGGGCGTAGAGGCCCTTGGGCGTGCGGCGCGAGACGAAGCGCCGGAGCTGACGCGACAGGCCGCGTAGCGCCGCGCCCCAGCCCCGACGCGGCGGCGGCCGCTTCGCTCCGGTCTCGCTGCCCGCCTCGGCGATCACCGAGGCGTCGATGACGCGTTCAATCGACATTCAGACGGTAACCGATGCCGCGCACCGTCTGAAGCCAGAGGGGATTGGCAGGATCGCTCTCGATCTTGCGGCGCAGCCGGTTGATCTGCACGTCCACCGTCCGCTCGCCGACCTCGGTGTCGTTGGTGAGGAGATCCTGGCGCGGTATGGTGTCGCCCGCCTTCTGGGCGAATTGCGTCATGATCTCCTGCTCGCGCTCGGTCAGGCGGATCACGTCGGCACCGCGTCGCAGCTCCTTGCGCGACAACGAGAACGAGAATGGCCCGAAGCGCACGTGCTCGACCTTCTGCACCGGCGTCGTGCCGCCGCGCTTCAGGATGTTGTTGATGCGCAGAAGAAGCTCGCGCGGATCGAAGGGCTTGGCGAGATAGTCGTCGGCCCCCGCCTCGAGGCCGAGGATGCGGTCGTCAGTTTCCGAGCGAGCGGTGAGCATCAGGATCGGGATGTCGCGATGAGGCGACACGGAGCGCACGAGGTCGAGCCCGCTTTCGCCCGGCATCATCACGTCGACGATCATCAGATCGAACTCGAGGCCCTGCAAGATGCGGCGGGCCTCGGCGGCGTCGGAAGCCACCGACACGCGGAAGCGGCGCTCCGACAGGAAGCGCGACAGGAGGCTGCGGATGCGGCGGTCGTCGTCGATGATCAGGAGATGCGGGGCATCGTCCATCGATTCGTCGGTCGCATGATCCTCGGCGAGCGTCATGTCAGCGGTTCTCCCTTCCGATGCCCTTACGCGCGAACCAGTCCCGTGTCGCCTTCCGATCGGCGCCCATCTCCAGGAGAAAGTCGTTCACGAGGCCCGGATCGTCCAGAGCGGCGGCGCGAAAGGCGGCGTCGATCCGCCGGCCCTGCGCGCGGGAGAGTTCGAGCGTCAGATCGCGGCCTTTCTGCGTCGGATAGAGGCGGCGCTGCCGCCGGTCGTCGGTTCCCTGGACCTGCGCGATGAAGCCATCGTCGATCAGCTGGCGCAAAACGCGCGAGAGGGATTGCTTGGTGATCTCCAGAAGGTCCAGAATCTCGGCGATGGTCATGCCGGGGTCGCGGTTGACGAAATGCAGGATGCGGTGATGCGCCCGCCCGAACCCGTAGCGCTCCAGGATCGAGTCGGCGTCGCCCGTGAATTCGCGATAGGCGAAGAAGAACAGCTCGATCAGCCGGAAGTCGAGTTCGCCGCGCGTGGGCAGCGCGTCCTCGACGATCGTGTCGTCCGGGGCTGGGGCATCGGCCAAGGGCAGGTCCATCGGAATAGGTCAGTAGTGTTGACGTATCTACCGCCCATTGTTACACCCATGCAAGCGCTCGCAAACAGCGATCGCGTTTCGAAAGGCCCTGCAGACGCCCGCACGAGTGGCGTGCGCGGGGCCTGCCGCAATTTCATCCCATGAGCGCCGCATCCTTGCCGGGACCGACGGTCATGCCACCGCGCCCGGGCGGTCGGGAGGGTCGGCGCATCGCCGGGTCGATGCGTGAACGAGACAGGAAAGGGCGCCTTCGGCGCGATCCCCCAAGATGAGCAGCGTTCCCTTCGACCAACTCGACGGCCAGATCTGGTACAACGGCGAATTCGTGCCCTGGAAGGATGCCAAGGTCCACGTGCTGACGCATGGCCTGCATTATGCCAGCGCCGTGTTCGAGGGCGAGCGCGCCTATGGCGGCGAAATCTTCAAGCTGCGCGAGCACACCGAGCGCCTGATCGAGTCGGGACGCATTCTCGGCTTCGAGATCCCCTACAGCGCCGAGGCGATCGACGCCGCGTGCAGCGAGCTTCTCCGCCGCCAGGGCTTCCGCGACGCCTATGTCCGCCCGATCGCCTGGCGCGGCTCGGAATCGATGGGCGTCTCGGCCCAGAAGAACACGATCAACCTCGCCATCGCGATCTGGCAGTGGCCGAGCTATTTCGACCCCGAGCAGCGGATGAAGGGCATCCGGCTCGATCTCGCCGAGTACCGCCGGCCCGATCCGAAGACCGCCCCGTCGCGCGCCAAGGCCGCCGGCCTCTACATGATCTGCACGATCTCCAAGCACGCGGCCGAGGCCAAGGGCTATGCCGACGCGCTGATGCTCGACTGGCGCGGACGCGTCGCGGAGGCGACCGGCGCCAACGTCTTCTTCGTCCAGGACGGCGTGATCCATACGCCCGATCCGGACTGCTTCCTCGACGGCATCACGCGCCGCACGGTGATCGATCTCGCCAAGCGTCGCGGTTACGAGGTGCAGGTTCGCGCCATCATGCCGGAGGAACTGGAAGGCTTCACCGAGTGCTTCCTGTGCGGCACGGCTGCCGAGGTGACGCCGGTGGCCGAGATCGGCCCGTATCGCTTCACGCCGGGCGATGTCACCCGTCGTCTGGTGGAAGACTACGCCGCCGAGGTTCAGCCGAAGCGTCTGGCGGCCGAATAGCCGGTCCGATCCTTTGACCACCGCAAGGGCTCGCCGCAGGGCGGGCCCTTTTCTTTTCGAGGTCGCGGATCATCATCCCTCGACCCGCCGCCTTAGGATTGGCCTCATGAGCCTTGCCGCCGAGATCGTTCCCGTCACCCCGTTCCAGCAGAATTGTTGCATCCTCTACGACGACGGGGAGAAGTCGGCTGTGGTGGTGGACCCCGGCGGCGACGTCGAGCGGATCGAGACGGCGGTGAAACGGCTCGGCGTGACCGTGGAGGCCATCTGGATCACCCATGGCCATATCGACCATGCCGGCGGTGCGATGGACCTGAAGGACGCGCTCGGCGTCGAGATCGTCGGACCACATCGCGCGGACGAGATGCTGCTCGGGCGGCTGGAGGATCAGGCGCGGATGTTCGGCTTGCCAGGGACGTTCCGCAACTGCACGCCGGACCGCTGGCTGGAGGACGGCGATGTGCTGACGCTCGGGCCCCACCGTTTCGAGGTCATCCACGCGCCGGGCCACGCCCCTGGCCATGTCGTCTTCTTCCAGCGCGAGGCCCGGTTCCTGCACGCGGGCGACGTTCTCTTCGCCGGCTCGATCGGTCGGACCGACCTTCCGGGCGGCGACCACGCGCAGCTCCTCGCCACCATCCGCGACAAGATCCTGCCGCTCGGCGACGAGGTCGGCTTCATCTGCGGCCACGGGCCCGGCAGCCGGATCGGCGTCGAGCGCCGCACCAATCCCTTCCTGCGCTGACCGCTCAGGGTTCGCCGGTGCAGAAGCGGCGCTGGCCCGCCTCGTTGGTATAGGTTCCGAGCGAGGAATCGAAGTTCGGATGGCGCGCCACGCAGTCGCGCAGCCATTCGGCCGTCCAGGGCTCGAACGTCGCGCCCGCCGCCGGTTCGTTTTCCGGCTCGGACGTCGTCGCGGCCGTGCGGGCGTCGGCGCGGCGCGTGGCCGGCGGATCGACGGGTCGCTCGACGACGTCGGGATCGGGGAACACGGTGACGGCGCGCTCCTCCGGCGAGAGCTCCGCGAAGGGCGTCGGCATGTTGTCGTCGTGCTCCGCCGCCGTGTTCCGATCGCGTCCCGCGCGAAAATCCGGCCCGATGCGGATGATCTTGGCGGCTCCGACATGCGAAACCGCAAGGCCGTCCTTGCCGTAGGGTTGCCGGTCCAGCCGATCCTCTTCGACGTTGAGGATCTTCGGGCCACCGCTGAGGCCGCCGTAGTAGAAGGACGGCAGGCGCCAATCGTCGGAGGGCAGGCCGACCGTGATGAACGAGGACCCGACCGCTCCCGAGGTGCCGTAGAAGCTACCGGGATCGACCGCGCCGCCATAGGCTCGCACATCGACGAAGGAGCCGTTCGAGCGGTAGCGGCGGCCCTCATTCCAGCGGGGTTCGATCCGTCGCGCGGCGATGTCGTCGGCGTGATGGAACGAGCCGGCGTTCCTATATCGCCCGCCATGGTGGTCGCCGCGATAGGAGCGCTGGTAGTAACCATCGTTGTGGTCACTGCGATAGGAGCGCCCGTCGTGGCCGCCGTACCGGCCGCTGCGATAGGCGCCTTCGTGGCGGCCGTGAGCCCGACCGACGGCCGAGACCGCCGTGTCCGCGCCGCCGCGTGCCACCGTCGGGTAGCGATCGAGCGTCAGTCCGCCGTCGAATGCCGATGCCGCCTGCGGGGTCCCGACGGCGAGGGCGGCGGCAAGCGCCTGGAGAATCCGCTTCATCTGTCGTCCTGCCTCGTTAATCCTTGATTAAGGATTGTGTGCAGGGGACGCCAAGTCAAACCGGCGGGCTGGAAGTGTTAAAACGGGGTTAATACGCAAAACGGCCCGCCGGGGGGCTCGGCGGGCCGTTTCAGGATGGGGGAGGGCAGCCGGACGGACCCGGCCGCGAAAGGGCAGACTTAGTCGGCCGCCTCGAGGTTCACGGCCTTGGGGCCCTTGCCGCGCTTGTCCGGCTCGGTCTCGTAGGAGACCTTCTGGTTCTCGACCAGACCCGGCAGGCCGGAAGCCTGAACCGCGGAGATGTGGACGAAGATGTCGGCGCCACCATTGTCGGGCTTGATGAAACCAAAGCCCTTCTCGGTGTTGAAGAACTTGACCGTGCCGGTCTGAGACATGTCGTATACCCTTTTCCTTGGGCTATGTATGGTCCCCTTACGGGGTTTGCAGGCAAGTCTTGATGCGAGGAAAAGGAACAGATACATCGCGGCCCGCTTTCACGGCCCACTCGAGGGATGCGCCCCCGATACGCAATTCGTCCATCACCCGAGTTCGCGAAATTGCCCGAACAAGAAAAGTGTGCAAGCACTCGCTTGACTTTGCAAGCGAAAGTTTCGTCCGTACCGTTCCTGTCGCCCGCGCGTGTCCATTTGGTCTGCTTTATGGCAGCCAAGTGGAGATAGATCGTTAGACTGACCAAATGGTCAGCGCCTCGATTTCGCCTCGCCGCGAACGCCGCGCCGCCCCGTTTTCGGCCGGGGCCGACCCTTGGCCGGGTCACGAAAACCATCGGAACGATCGTGGCCGGCGGCGCTTCTTCTCCCGAACCCCCTGACGGGGACCAACGATAGGGAGAACACTCATGAAGCGGATCCTGACCGCCACGGCCGCCCTGGCCTTCCTCGCCGCCCCGGCGCTCGCCCAGTCCACCGACGGCGCCTCGACGTCGGGCGGAACGACGATGATGCCGCCTGCGGGCGCGACCGGTACCACGACGACAGGCGGCGCGGACGCGATGGGCGACGCGGCGCGCACCGGCAACACGGCGGCCCCGACGGGCGGCGCGGCGATGGGCACGGACGACACGTCCACCAGCTCGATGACGCCGGAAGCGCCGATGGCCAACGGCACGCCGACGCAAGGCATGGACCCGGCCGCGGGCGCGGCGGCGAGCAGCTCGACCCCGTCGGGCGGCATCGTACCGGGCCAGACGCCGGACTGATCCCGGCAGACCACGCTTGAGGTTTGCCGGCGCCGCCCCGCCATGCTGCGGGGCGGCGTTTTTCGTGGGAACGAAGGCGCCAATCGTGGCATTGTTGCTTGAGACTCATTCGAAGGACTTGTCCCATGTTCCGGCCGATCGCTTCCGCCCTCCTTCTCGCCGCGGGCCTCGCCGCGCCCGCCGTGGCGCAGTCGTCGATGGCGACGGACGACTTCCGCCAGACCCGCTCGGTGTCGCAGCCGGTGGAAGGATTGCCGGGCGTCGGCATGGACATTGGCTCGGCGGGCGGCGACCGCGGCCCGCGCGGCGCGGGCGGGCTGCAGAACGGCGTCGGCGCCTACGGCAACATGACGCCGGACGCGTCGGGCTCGGCCGGCAACGCGCTGACGCGCGTGCCGGGCGCGATCCCGGAAGGCGGTCGCAGCGGCATCGGCATCCCCCTCGGCGGCACCTCGGCGAGCGGCGGCTGACCGCCCGGCGAGACCGCACGGCGATGTGATCGAGGCCCGCTCCGGCGGGCCTTTTTCTTGCACTTTTCCGAGGGAACTCAAGGCTTTGCCCGACCGTTGCCACCCCAACGACACAATCAGCGCCGTGCGGTTCCTAGCGAGCCCGGCGCCTCAGCCAGGGTGGACGACGATGAAGGAATGCCTCTACGCCAGCGCCGGATTGGCGCTCCTGATCGCCGCGTTTCCGGCGCTCGCCAACGATCCGCGCGAGACGGGCACGATCCTGTCGCCGCGCGAGCGCGAGCAGGTGGTACGCGAGGTCGTGCTGCCGGACGGGCGCGTGGTGCTGCAGACGGACAATTACGGATATCCGGCCGCGTTCGGTCTGGGGGATGCGACGGGCAAGGCCTCGTCGGTGCCTTTGGTGAACGGGCGTACGCCCTCGGTCGAGGCCTCGACGCCGTCGGGCGGTCTCGTGCCGGGGCAGGAGCCGGAATAAGCATCCGAATACCGGACGCGCGAAAGCGGCCCGCGCCACCTCGGTGGCCGGGCTTTTTCGTGTGGGCTTCCTGTCGGTCGCCGTTCGGGGAACAGGCGACGGGCCGCCGGAGGCGAACCTCCGTGGGTAGAAAACAAAAGTGGTCCGCCTCCGGCGACCCGCGCGGTGTTTGCGGTTCGGCAGGGTGTGCGAGACCCCGCCATGGAGCTTCTCCGGTTGCCGCGCGCCTCGGCCCTTGCTGCCGTCTGCCTCTGACGCAGCGGCCTTCGGGGCTGTCTCGGGTCTGCGGCTTTCCGAGCGCCTCTCGTATTGGAGGCTGAACCGGACTTGCCAGAACCGTCCGGGCCACGGTCCCCTCCGGCAGGGGTCGTGTCGCGGACACCGCCCGCCACCCCTCCGAACGATCCCGGTGATCATTCGCGCCTGTTCGATGGGGCGGCGATGGCGGAAGGTTAGGGCCGGACGGCGGCGGGGGGCAGAAAGCGGGGAAGGGCGCCTCGCCACGGCGCCAGGCGGGCGCTATAGGCAGGCCTTCCGGCGCGGCCGGCGATCGTCCGGCGAGCCCCGTCTCGGCGGGCGGCGCCAAGGGCCCGCCGGTCCACCCCGCACCCGCCGCCGGCCCCGGCCGGCGCGCCAGCGGCTGCGACTTGAAAAGGCCCTTGCCCTTGCCCCGTATCCTCATGCTCCTCACCGCGCTCGGCCTCCTTGCCGGCTGCGCGGAGATCAACAAGCCGATCACGCCGAACGACAGCTGGCGCGAGAAGGCGACGCGCGACAACGGCATGCCGCGCTGACGGCCGACGATCTGAAGGCAGGATGACGATCAGGTTCAGGAACCGTTCAGGTGGCTGGAGGCTTACTGGGCCATCCATTCAACGGACGGAGTTGATCCGATGAAGAAGACCGTGATCCTCGCCCTTTCGGGCATCCTCGTCGCCACCTCGATGCCGGCGATGGCGCAGACCTACCGGTCGGACGTGCGCCAGTATCGCCAGCACGAGCGCATCGAGCGCGGGCTGCACACGGGCCGCATCACGCCGCAGGAGGCGCGACGCCTCGCCCGCCAGCAGCACCGCATCGAGCGCGTCGAGCGCCGGGCGCGCTACTACAACAACGGTTATGTCGACCCGCGCTCGGCCCGCAAGATCGAGCGCATGCAGGACCGCGCCAACCGCAACATCCACCGCGCGGCGCGGAATGGTCATCGCTGGTAAGCGGCGGGCCGCGCAAAGGGCGTGACATCTGAGAGGGCGCGGGAGCGGAACGGCTTCCGCGCCCTTTTGCCGTTGCGAACCGGCGGGGGCCGGATGGTCCGTGTGCTCAAGGCGGGCACTCGACGCGCAAGGCGGGGCTCGATGCGCCGGCATCCTCGAGGGGGTACGCCGCGCTTCCCTCCCGGCATCCCGTCCGTCGGGCCCAATCGCAGGCACTCACCGCATATCCGCGAACCGCCGACCGCGCCCCTACTCCGACGCCTTCAGGAACCGTTCAGGCGCCGAGGCGTCCTCTTCCCCGAGACGACGAGACAGTCCAGGAACCCTACATGAAGACGACCCTTCTTCTCTCCGCCCTGGCGCTGACGCTGACCGCCCTGCCGGTCGCCGCGCAGGACCTCGTGCTGCCGTCCGGCCCGCCGCGCAACGCGGCCGAGCAGCGGCTGCAGGACCGCGTGGACGCGCAGATCCAGATCAACCGCGAGCGCGGCTTCTACAGCCCCGGCCAGATCCGCCGCCAGGAGCGCTACGAGCGCCGCCAGCGCGTGCAGCAGCGCTGGGAGCGGGAGGAGAGGCGCCGGTGGGAGAGGGAAGAGCGGCGGCGGGATCGGTGGTGATATTACCTTAGTTTGTTGGTTCTGGCGTTTTGTTCTCAGTTCTTCCTAAAGCTTTTCGAGAGTACTGTTTGTGAAGCTTTGCTTTGCTGAAATCGAGAGCAGATCGAATTTTCTCTGATATCGTTTTGCTAGGTTGTTTTGCTTTCAATTGCACCGCATCCGTCTCAAAAATCTGGATGTCCGCAATTGTTATAACCAACTCTGAATTGACATCCCCGGACTGCGAGTAGTCTGGAAAGTCAAAAGTTATCGTGCATGTTCCATTAATTGCATCAAACGAGAACTCGTAGTCTGCTTCGATGCGGTAAGTCTCTATATGCGCGTGATGCGCTTCCTGCGATAGCAATCGAAGCTTCTCAAGGCCGACTCCACGAAATCGAACAGAGCTGAGGTTATCTTCCAGCCATGCTAATTCCAAGGGTTTGTCGGTCTGGCTATTGGGCTTGAACCCGACATCCCCAATCGCCTGAAATTTAATAAATTTGCTGCTCTTATCACTCGCTAGACTTTGAAGAAATTTAAACCGCCCTTCACTTGAAAAATCCGAAAAACGTACGCTAACAGCCTTCGCGTCATTTGCTACAACGCCAGCGATCTTCAACCCCGAAATAAATTCGGACGCTATTTCGTCGCAAATTTTACGGGTCTCTTTGGACGTATGGGTCGATATGATATTGATTTCGTTCGTCGTTGGATTTTTGGAGGCAAAAACCTTACCTTCAAACTCGGCGTCAATCTTGGTGAAAGACTTGCTGTAATCGCGACGAACGATTTTGAACGCCATTTCAATTACATTGGGATTTCCGTCAACGGCCACAACCATCGGCGTTCCGCTCATGCGATAATTTTTGAAGCTGGTATCTAGGACAGATGAAAAATTGCAATGATCGTCTACGGCTTCACTCAACGATGTTATATCGTTGGCATCTTGGATTATCTGGCTTGAAAACTTTGGATTGTCTTCGTTCTTTTCAAGTAAGCTCAGTAGAAACTGAAATTCTGTCGGGGTGAGGCCGGTTCGTACTAGAGAGGGGATCGTTTCACCCTTGTCATCAGATCGAAGGAATATGCCTCGACGTCGCACGATCTTTCTTAAATCAGAGCGCCCTATGGCGGCTTGGGCAAGGAAGTCACGCAATATTTCACCCTGCGGTAGAACGAGGCGCTCAGTCACTTAGCAAACTCCTGAAATCCTGTCCCAACTGCGCAACTGTAACGATCAGACCCGAGGCTCTTTCGCCTTCCATTGCAAGTACGGAATCTACAGTAGACCGATCATTGGCCTCATTATATGACCTGTAGAGAAATGTTAGTCTCTTTGAAAGCTTTCGTGTTAGATCCGTGGCTAGGTTGAGTAATCTTTGAAAATTTTCTCTCTCAAATGGTTCGTTCGTAGAAATGCAAAATGCGCTTTCCCCGGAGGCGGTCTCAAGTCGAAGGTATATTAGAGGTGACGTCAGAAATTCGGCTGGCATAATGCGACTTGAATACGGTATACTGTCGTCCCGGTAGTTCTGAGACAAAAGGTAGTAGTCAAATTCGAAAGATTTGTAGTTATCCTCCGCGTATTTAATAGTATCATATATAAATGAAGCTGCAGCGTTGTCGACGAGTTGTATCGAGCTGAACTTTAAATCTGTTGGAATGTTGATGTTCCAGAGTTTAATTCTTACGTCTCCTGTACCGTCTTCTCTTAAGCTCAAGAAAAAGATGACAGAGCAGGCGTCGTAATGAACTACGTCACCCCTGCGGCTCAGTTTAATGTCCGCCAACTTCTGTGAATGCTGTAAGCATTCAACGGCCTGACACGCGTCGGTCACGTAGCTTCTAAAATCGGTCGATAAGGACGATTTATAGGCTTTCGACGTGGATTTGACGGAGATTGAAACTATCTTCTCCGTAAACTCGACCAACGGGGATCGATAGGAATAGAAAAAGTCTATCCCATGGGTTTGACGCGTGCTGCCTTCCTTCTGGGCGTGCCTAGCAGGGCGCGCGCAATTGATCGTTAGGTTCGATTCAACTGGTGTCCACCCCATAACGTCGAGCAAACGGCGGACAAGTTTTTCGCCCTGTTCGCCTGTTTCCCGAGATTTTTCGCCCATGAAGTTTCCAGCCCATTTGGGGTAATCGGTCGATTCTAACTAAGCTGGATCATTCCGCATATATTTCACCGCACTTTCCTGTGGATGGATGCTGATGCGATCTTCATCGCCCCGGCCGCCCCGTCTTCGCCTTCCTCCTCCCGCGCTTCTTTTCGTCGACCGGGTCCTCGTAGCTCCCCAGCCCGATCTTCTCGCGGCGGATGGGTTTGAGGTCGTCGCCGGGCTTCGGGGGGAGGGGGCCTGAGGCGCGGGGCTTTTCCGTGCGGCCGACGGTCATCTCGTCGAGCGTGTTCTTGCGGAAGAGGGTGCGGTTGGGCGTCGCCGTGTCGGTGCCGGGGCCCATGTCGTCGAGGCTCGGCTTGGCGAAGTAGGAGGCGCCGTCGCCCCGGTCGGATCGGAGCCCTCGCACCTCGCCGATGGCGGCGTGGCCGCGCGCGACGGGCGGCTTGATGCGGGCGGCAAGGGGCTCGCCGTTGGGGCCGAAGCGCGGGTTCTGGTGGTTCGCGCCCTTCTTGCGGCCGCCGCGCGACTTGGCGCTGCCGCCGCCCTCGGAGAACATGTCGACGTCGAGGTCGCGCGCCATCGGGTCGTCGGCGACGGCGAGCTCCGTCGCCTGGAGGCGCTTGATCTCGTCGCGCAGGCGCGCGGCCGTCTCGAAGTCGAGATCGGCGGCGGCGTGCCGCATTTCCTTCTCCAGATGCTCCAGATGGCTCTTGAGGTTGCTGCCGACGAGCGCGCCCTCGGCCGCGTGGGCGCCGGTCGGCATGCGCACGTGGTCCTTCTCGTAGTAGCTGTCGAGAATGTCGGCGATCTTGGCCTTCACCGATTCCGGCGTGATGCCGTGCTCGCGGTTGTAGGCCTCCTGCTTGTCGCGGCGGCGGTTGGTCTCGGCGATGGCGCGCTCCATCGAGCCCGTCACCTGGTCGGCATAGAGGATGACCTTGCCGTCGACGTTGCGCGCCGCGCGGCCGATCGTCTGGATCAGCGAGGTCTCGGAGCGGAGAAAACCCTCCTTGTCGGCATCGAGGATGGCGACGAGGCCGCACTCGGGGATGTCGAGGCCCTCGCGCAGGAGGTTGATGCCGACGAGCACGTCGAAGGCGCCGAGGCGGAGATCCCGGATGATCTCGATGCGCTCGAGCGTGTCGATGTCCGAGTGCATGTAGCGCACGCGCACGCCCTGCTCGTGGAGGTATTCGGTGAGGTCCTCGGCCATGCGCTTGGTGAGCACGGTGACGAGCGCGCGGTAGCCGTTGGCGGCGACCTCGCGGATCTCGCCGAGGAGATCGTCGACCTGGGATTTCGCCGGACGGATGTCGATCGGGGGATCGGTGAGGCCGGTCGGGCGGATGACCTGCTCGGCGAAGACGCCGCCGGCCTCCTCCAGCTCCCACTTGCCGGGCGTCGCCGAGACCGCGACGGTGGGCGGGCGCATGGCGTTCCACTCCTCGAAGCGGAGCGGGCGGTTGTCCATGCAGGAGGGCAGGCGGAAGCCGTATTCGGCCAGCGTCGCCTTGCGGCGGAAGTCGCCCCGGTACATCGCGCCGATCTGCGGGATGGTGACGTGGCTCTCGTCGATGAAGACGAGGGCGTTGTCGGGCAGGTATTCGAAGAGCGTCGGCGGCGGGTGGCCGGGCTGGCGGCCGGTGAGGTAGCGCGAGTAGTTCTCGATGCCGTTGCACGAGCCCGTCGCCTCGATCATCTCGATGTCGAAGGTGACGCGCTGCTCCAGCCGCTGGGCCTCGAGGAGGCGGCCGGCCTTGTTCAGCTCGACGAGGCGGCCTGCCAGCTCAGCCTTGATGGACTTCACCGCCTGCTGCAGCGTCGGGCGCGGCGTGACGTAGTGCGAGTTGGCGTAGATCTTCACCGACTTGAGGTCGTCGGTCTTGGAGCCCGTCAGCGGGTCGAACTCGTGGATCGCCTCGATCTCGTCGCCGAAGAGCGAGATGCGCCAGGCGCGGTCCTCCAGGTGGGCGGGGAAGATTTCGATCGTGTCGCCGCGCACGCGGAAACTGCCGCGCACGAAATCCATGTCGCGGCGCTTGTATTGCTGGGCGACGAGGTCGGCGAGGAGCTGGCGCTGGTCGAGCCGGTCGCCGACGCTCATCTGAAAGGTCATCGCGGTGTAGGTCTCGACCGAGCCGATACCGTAGATGCAGGAGACCGAGGCCACGATGATGACGTCGTCGCGCTCGAGCAGCGCGCGCGTCGCGGCGTGGCGCATGCGGTCGATCTGCTCGTTGATCGAGGATTCCTTCTCGATGAACGTGTCGGAGCGCGGGACGTAGGCTTCCGGCTGATAGTAGTCGTAGTAGGAGACGAAGTACTCGACGGCGTTGTCGGGGAAGAAGTTCTTGAACTCGCCGTAGAGCTGGGCCGCGAGCGTCTTGTTGGGCGCGAGGATCAACGCCGGGCGCTGGGTGCGCTCGATGACGTTGGCAACCGTGAAGGTCTTGCCCGAGCCGGTGACGCCGAGAAGCACCTGCGTCTGGTCGTTCTGCTCGGTGATGCCGGACACGAGGTCGGCGATGGCTGTGGGCTGGTCGCCCTTCGGCTCGTATTCCGAGGCGATGCGGAAGGCATGGCCGCCTTCGGACTTCGAGGGACGCTCGGGCCGGTGGGGGATCCATAGCTCGCCGTTCTTGAACAGCGGGTTGCCGGAGGTGATGAGGTCCTGCAGCGCCTGGACGGTGGCGGTGACGCCGCTCTCGGGGAGGGCGGCCGCGTCCTCGAGGCTGACATTCATTCCGGAGACGGGGTTGAGGCCCGCGCGGGCGCGCTCGGCGGGCGAGGTGGCGACGCCCATCGACGTGCCGCGCGCGGTCTTGCCGGGCTTGGCCTTGGGCGCGTCCGCCGGGGCCGAGGGCTTCTTCGCCTTCTTCGCGGGCGCGGCGGCCTTGCGCTCGGCCTCCTCCTCGAGGTTCTGCGCGATCTGGTCCGCCCAGCCGGCCAACGGGCCGGTCAGCGGCGTGCCGTCGAGTTCGGGCTGCGGCGCCTCACCGAAGCCCGGATGCAGGCGCTCGGAGGCGTCGGAATAATCGAGGAGCGGCGAGCGCTTGGGGGACTTCTTGGGATCGGCCATGCGGCCGAATATGGGCCGGGAGCGGGGCGGAATAAAGGGGGAACGGAGGGGAAGGCGACCCGGCTCGGCGATCGGGCATCGCTAGGCGGAACAGGGGTCGTGAGCTACGCAGGGTATGGGCGAACCTTCCGCTGCGTCATGAGGATCGAGGTCGATGGACTACAGGCTGTTGTTTCTCGATTTCTACGGACGCATCGCGCGGAAACGGTACTGGTATGCGACGTTGATCGCCGCCCTTATCAGCTTCGTGCTCAACTTTCTGATCGGTCTCTTCCAGCAATACGAGACGACCACCGTGACCGTCGTGCGCGATGGCGTGGAGGTTTCGGAGGCCGTCATGGCGACGCCACTTTCCAACCCGGTCAACCTGTCTCTATTCGTGGTCCAACTTCTTTTCGGTCGGGCGTTTCTCTACGCGACATTCGCGATCCAGACGAAGCGTCTGCACGATCGGGGAAAGTCGGGCTGGCGGAACCTGATCGGTTTCGTGCCCGTCGTCGGCGCGATCTGCCTTCTCATCGTCTGCGGTTTCCTGCAAGGCGATGCCGGGCCCAATCGATATGGCTCGGACCCTTTGGTCGATCCTGTCTCGGCGCTGGACGGAAATCCCGTGGTCGAGCTCTAAGAGCCCGTCCGATAAGTCCGCCGGGTCGGCTCGGCGGTGCCTTCCTCCCCCATTTCGTTACCGATCCTCGCCGATGCCACCCGCATCGACTGCGTTCGGCGCATCATGCGTGACAAAAAGGCTCAGCCGATTCTCCGCCGCAGACGCGCCGGACGGTCTTTAAAGCGAATGCCGGCCCGCCCGTTCATCATTCGTTGACCAAGCCGACCCTATCCTCCGTCTTGTCCGCTCGAGTTTCGCGGAACTGAGGGCCAGCCGGATGGTATCGAGTCGAACCGGATGGCGTATCGTCACGCTCGCCGTCGCCGTGTCCGCGGCGGCGAGCGCCGATCGCCCGCTGCGGGCCATGGATTTCAAGCCGGTTCCCCCCGCCGACATTCCGGGCGAACTGCCCGTCGCGCGCGATCCGCAGACCGGCGCGCGCCTCGTCTGGGGCGGGCCGGTGCCGCCGGCGCCGGTGCCGGGCGCCGATCTTCCGGCCTACGCCCCGAGCCCGGCCGCCGTCGATCCCGTGCCCGAGCCCGTCTACGCCGCGCCGGAGCCGAGCGCCGAGCGCGGGCCGGGCGACTACGGACGCACCTATCCCGTCCAGGAGGCGGCGCCGCCGGCGATGGAGGAGGCCGCGCTGCAGCCGCTCGCCGCGCCGCGGGTCATCGACGACGGCGGCGCGCTGCCCGAGGCGGAGCTGCCCGAAAGCGGCTTCGATCCTTGGGAGGGGCTGACGGACCCCGAGGTCGAACCGCCGCCCGAGCCGAAACCCCGGCGGCCGGCGGCGCGTCAGAGCACGGTGCCGAGCTGGGCCTCGCTCGGCGGCGACCGCCCGCTGTCGCCGATCGCCCGCCCGCCGCGCGGCGCGCTGGAGAGCGAGACGCCGAGCGGCTATCGCCCGGTGGCGCGCTCCGAGGCGATGTGCCGGCGCGAGCTCCAGAAGCTCGGCGTGCGCTTCACCGACATCTCGCCTGTGTCCTCCGGGCGCGCCTGCGGGATCGAGGATCCGGTGCGCGTGACCGTGGCGGTGAAGGGCATCGCCATGTCGCCGCCAGCGACGCTCAACTGCCAGACCGCCCTGAATGTCGCGCGCTGGCTGCGGGACGACGTGAAGCCCGCCGCGCGCTGGAAGCTCTGGAAACAGCCGACGGCGCTGATCAACCTCTCGTCCTACCGCTGTTCGCGCATTGCCGGCTCGCGCACGATCTCGGAGCATGCCGGCGGCAACGCGCTCGATGTCGGGGGCTTCCGGTTCGCGGACGGATCGGTGGTGAAGGTCGAACCGAAGGGCGTGTTCGCCTGGCGCGAGAAGCCGTTCCAGACCCAGATCCGCCAGGCGAGCTGCCGGCATTTCGGCACGGTGCTCGGGCCCGGATACAACCGCGCCCATGCCGACCACCTGCATCTCGATTCCAAGACGCGGCTGCGCCCGATCTGCAAGTAGGTGGGAAGCCGGAATTAGTTTCCGCAACGTAATGTCGCGTCGCAGGCAACGAAACACGACGACTCACGTTTCAGCCGGCGTGCGGTATGCCGCCGCACGCCCGGCATAGGACAGGTTGATGCTGAAGCCCTTGACCCTTGTGGCCGTCTTGATGGCCACCACGGCGCCCATGGCGCACGCTCAGGACATGGACGATTACGGCGACCGCTTCGAGCGCGTCGAGCGTGGTGACGACCGTGGCGATCCGCCGATCCGCGACGTGCGCCGCGGCGATCGCTGGGCGATGGATCGAGAAGACCGCGAGGATGACCGCGGTCCGCGCGAGCGCGATCGTGACGAAGATCGCGACCGCAAGAAGGACGATGACAAGGACAAGGGCCGGGACCGCGACCGCGCCGAGATGCGCGACCGTGAGGATCGGGGTCCGCGCGACCGGGACGACCGTGGCCCCCGCATGCGCGGCCCGGATGGTCCGGAAGGCCGCCGTGGCCCGCCGCCCCCGCCGCCGCCGCGCGCCGGGTTCGAGATCAGCCTCGGCGGCGGTCAGACGATCCGCGTCGACTGCGGCGACGAGCCCTTCGCAAGCTGCATTGAGGCGGCGAAGCCGATCATCGATTCCGCGCGCGACATGGCCCGCGGCGGCCCCGCCGCCGGTGGCCCGGAGGCTCCGGTGACGCAGGTTCCTCCGCCGCCGGCCGATCTCGTGACGCCGCCGGCCGGCGAGACCCCGCCGCCGCCCGCGCCGGCCCCCGCAAACTGACCTCGACAGCCTTTCGACAGGACGCCCTCCCTTCGCGGAGGGCGTTTTCGTTCCTGGATCTGCGCGTTGGGCGGGTCAGTCGAGTTCCGGCGGGACCGGGGTCGGCTGCCCCGCCGCGTCGAGTGCCACCATCACGAAGCTGCCTTCGGTGACGAGCTCGCGCCGCTGTGAGAGATAGCGCCGGGCCCAGGCCTCGACATGCAGCGTCACCGACGTGCGGCCGACCTTCTCGATCCGCGCGTAGACGCAGAGCGTGTCGCCGATCTTCACCGGCTTGCGGAAGGCGAGCGACTGGACCGCTGCCGTCACCACGCGACCGCCGACCCGCTCGGCGCCGCGGACGCCGGCCGCAAGATCCATCTGCGACATGACCCAGCCGCCGAAGATATCGCCGGCCGCATTGCTGTCGGCGGGCATGGCCTGAACCCGGATGATCAGGTCGCCGGTCGGCTTGTCGGGCGAATCGGACATCGTGCGGTCGCTCCTCTCGTTTGAACCGACACTACAAAGATCGAGCGGGCTTGCCGACCGCCTTGTCATCGGGCGTGCGGACTGCGCACCCTGCGGCGGGCTCGTCGGGAGGACGCGGATGAGATCGAGACTAAGCTTGCTTGCCTGCGCCGCACTTGGGACCGGCCTCGTGCCGGCCGCCGCCGAGACCGGCGGCACGTTTCGCGACTGGACTGTGACGTGCACGCCGGGGCTCAGCTGCACGGCGACGACCTTCGCGGCCGGTGGCGCCTCGATCTACGGGCTGGGCCTGGAGCGCGCGGCGGCGGCCGATGCGCCGCTCGGTCTCGTCCTGTCGATCCCGTTCGATGCGGCGCTTCGCGGTCCTGTCACGCTCGCCATCGATGGCGGCCGGTCCGTCTCGCTTCCTCAAACCTCGTTCAAGGCCGACGCGGCGGGCCGCATCCGCAGTTCCGATCCAGCCGTCGCCGGCGACCTCCTCGCCGGAATGCGGGATGCCGGATCGGTGCGCGCCTCGGTGGAGACCTCGGCGGGCCGATTGGAGCAGGTGTTCTCGCTGTCGGGCCTCGTAGCCTCGCTCCGCCGGATCGACGAGGACCAGGGACGGATCGGAACGGCAACGGCCCTCACCGATCGCGGCGACAAGCCGTTGCCCGACCGTACCGGCCTGCCTGCCGACATCGCATCGCCGGACGAGCTTCCGGCCCCGGTCCGTACGCTTTGGGAGGCCGCGGGCGACTGCGCCGATCGGGGCGACTTCGCCGACCTCGCCGAACTCGGCTTCTCCATGCCGGCCGGTCCGGGATCGCGGCTCTACGTGATCGCCTGCGGCATGCCGGGTGCCTACAATTTCCCGTCCAGGCTCTATCAGTATTCGGACGACGACAAGCGTGCGGACGCGGTGCCGCTGGTCTGGATGACCACGCAGGGGCCGACCGCCGACCTCTCGATCTGGAACGTCGATTTCGACGGCGGTGTCCTGTCGTCCTTCTTCAAGGGCCGCGGGATCGGCGACTGCGGGCGCTATTCCACGTGGCGCGTGGAGCCCGACACGGGACAGGTCGTGCTCGTCGAAGCCCGCGAGAAGGAGGACTGCGACGGCGAGGCGGGCGACGGGCCCGACACGTGGCCGCTCCTCTGGCCGCGGAGATGACAGGTTCGCGATCGGGTCCCGGGGTGTGGGAACCGATCGCGACGAGCCGCCTTTAGCTGACACGCGCCGGGCCCATGCGGGCTTTGGTCGCAGATATCAGCCAAGAGGTTTGTTCATGAAGTCCTTCGTCCTCGCCGCCGGCGTTGCCACCCTGATGACCGGCACCGCGCTCGCGCAGACCTCCACCACCACGACGACGGGTGGCACGATGGCCCCGGCCGCGACCACCACGACGACGCCCGCGACGGCCGCTGCCGGCGGTCCGTTCTACACGGTGCAGGCGCCGGCCAGCGGCCAGATGGCGATGAGCCACCTCGCCAGCGACCTCGACGACAAGGACGTCTACGGCGCCAACAACGAGAAGATCGGCGAGATCGAGGACTTCGTCATCAACTCGGACGGCACCGTAGCGGCGGCCGTGATCGAGGTCGGTGGCTTCCTCGGCATCGGCGAGAAGGACGTGCTCGTCAACTTCTCCGAACTGCAGATGGCGATGGACGGCAACAACATGCGCATCAGCGCCCCGACGCTGACGCGCGAGGCGCTGACCAGCGCGCCGGACACTGATCTCGACACCGTGTTCCCCGACCACGACTGATCCCCGATCCTCGGATCGAGCGGGCCCGCATCGGAGACGATGCGGGCCTTTTTCGTGCGCGCAAGACCCCGCCGCGCGGAAGACGGTGGGGTTCGGCCTGCACCGCATCCTTTCATCTTGCGCCGCACACGGTGCGCGACTAGGGTCCGCCCGCCTCGGTCGGCAGCGGGTCCGGCCGGGCTCGCGATCCCTTTCCGACCCGCTTCGCCAGTTCAGAACGGAGCCGTTCCATGGCCTTCCTCGCCGCTTCCCTCGACCGCGTGAAGCCTTCCGCCACGATCGCCGTGTCGCAGAAGGCGCGGGAGCTGAAAGCGAAAGGAATGGATGTCATCGGCCTGGGCGCCGGCGAACCGGACTTCGACACGCCCGACAACATCAAGCAGGCGGCCGTCGAGGCCATCGCGCGCGGCGAGACCAAGTACACCCCGATCTCGGGCATCCCGCAGCTGCGCGAGGCGATCTCCCAGAAGTTCAAGCGCGAGAACGGCCTCGACTACAAGCCGGAGCAGACGATCGTCTCGACCGGTGGCAAGCATGTCCTGTTCAACGCCTTCATGGCGACGCTGAACCCGGGCGACGAGGTCATCATCCCCGCGCCCTACTGGGTGAGCTATCCCGAGATGGTGTCGCTGTGCGGCGGCACGCCCGTCATCGTCGAGACGCGCCAGGAGGACGGCTTCAAGCTGACGGCGGAAGCGCTGGAGCGTGCGATCACGCCGAAGACCAAATGGTTCCTGTTCAATTCGCCCTCGAACCCGACGGGCGCGGCCTACACCCATGACGAGCTGAAGCGCCTGACGGACGTCCTCATGCGCCACGAGCATGTGTGGGTGATGACCGACGACATGTACGAGCACCTCGTCTACGGCGACTTCACCTTCGCCACGCCCGCGCAGGTCGAGCCGGCGCTCTACGATCGCACCATCACGATCAACGGCGTCTCGAAGGCCTATGCGATGACCGGCTGGCGCATCGGCTATGCCGGTGGGCCGCTGAAGCTGATCAAGGCGATGGACATGATCCAGGGCCAGCAGACCTCGGGCGCCTGCTCGATCGCGCAGTGGGCGGCGGTCGAGGCGCTGAACGGCACCCAGGATTTCATCCCGAAGAACCGCGTCATGTTCGAGCGCCGCCGCGACCTCGTCGTGTCGATGCTGAACCAGGCAAGCGGCATCGAGTGCCCGTCGCCGGAGGGGGCGTTCTACGTCTATCCGTCGGTCAAGGGCACGATCGGCATGAAGACCAAGGCCGGCAAGGTGATCGAGACCGACGAGGATTTCGTCACCGCGCTTCTGGAGCAGGAGGGCGTCGCGGTCGTCCACGGCACGGCGTTCGGCCTCGGCCCGAACTTCCGCCTGTCTTACGCGACCTCGGACGAGCTGCTCGAGGAAGCCTGCTCGCGCATCCAGCGCTTCTGCGGCAGCCTGCAGCGCTGAGCGCATCGACGACTTGAGTTCGGGAGGGGCGGCGGAGCGATCCGCCGCCCTTTTTCATGCGAGAAACTGGGCGACCAGCGCGGCACCCGCACTTGCCGCGACGACGAGAAGCGGCGGCAGTCGGGCGACATGGAGCGCGGCGAAGGCGAGCGCGACGATCAGCCCGTCCGCGAGGGATGCGATCGTGCCACCGAAGACCAGTCCGACGAGGGCGGCCGCGAGCAGGCCGACCACGGCGGCATTGGCGCCGGCGAGCGCGGCACGGGCGGCCGGCGAGGCGCGAAGCCGGGTCCAGGCGGGCAGGGCCGCGAGGAGAAGCAGGAAGCCCGGCAGAAAGATCGCGGCGAGCGCGACCGCCGCACCGACAGCGGGCGAGGGGGCGGGCGCCGAGAGCGCGCCGAGGAAGGCCGCGACGGTGAAAAGCGGACCCGGCATCGCCTGCGCCGCGCCATAACCGGCAAGAAAGGTGGACATGTCGAGCCAGCCGGGCGCGACAAGCTCGGCTTCCAGAAGCGGCAGGACGACATGGCCACCACCGAACACCAGCGAGCCGCTGCGGAAGAAGGCGTCGAAGAGGTCCAACAACGGATGCCCGCCGTCCGCGGCAAGGAGCGGCGGCACGATCGCGAGCGCGGCAAAGAGCGCGATGGCGACGAAGGCGGCGCGGGGGTGGATGCCGACGTCGCGGGTCGGCGTCGCGGGCGGAAGGGCGGCGGGGTGGCCGAGCAGGCGGTAGGCAAGCGCGCCGAAGGCGATCGCCAGAACCTGTGCGAAGGCGCTTGCGACGAGAAGCACGATCGCCGCGGCGAGGAGCGCGATCACGCGGCGGGGCAGATCGGGTGTCAGCGTCCGCGCCATGCCGAGCACCGCGTCGGCGACGACCGCGACCGCCGCGAGCTTCAACCCGTGGAGGAGCGCCGCGCCGAACGGACCCTCGATGTTGGCTGCGCCGAGCGCGGCGGCGAACATGAGAAGCGCCGACGGGAGCGTGAAGCCGGAGAAGGCGGCGAGCGCGCCAAGCGGGCCGGCGCGAGCGAGGCCGATGGCAAAGCCCACCTGGCTCGACGTCGGCCCCGGCAGGAACTGGCAGAGCGCGACGAGATCGGCATAGGACGCATCGTCCAGCCAGCGTCGCTTCTCGACGAAGGCGCGGCGGAAGTAGCCGAGATGGGCGATCGGGCCGCCGAACGAGGTGAGGCCGAGAACGAGGAACGCGCCGAAGACGGCGCCGACGCTGTTCGGCCGGTCGAGCGTTTGCGTGGTCATGGCGCGGTCTTACGACGGTTCGACGAAAGGCCGGTGACGATCGTGCGATGCTTGGATGCGGGCAAGAAAAAAGCCGGGCTCACGAAGAACCCGGCCGAAAAATAAGGGGCTTTCGAAAAAGCAAACCCTTGGGAGGAAACAGTCGGGAGCGAAGCAGCTTGGGAGGAGGTAAGCCCTCCGCGACCCGACTGATAAGAGTTATAGAGGAGCGATGACGCAGGACCATCGTTCATTCGACATGTCAGGCATGCGGTGAGCGCATGCAACACTTCGAAGCCTTGTGCCTTCACGCGAGCGGACGGCCGGGGCCTGTCAGCCGTCAGTAGGACCAAGTGCGCGCCTTGCCGATCAGGAAGTCGCGGAAGACCTTCAGCTTGGCGGCGTCGCGCAGCTGCTCGGGATAGCAGAGGTAGGTGTCGAAGGACGCGAGATCGAGGTCCGGCAGGACCTGAACCAGCTTGGTGTCCTTGTCGATCATATAGTCGGGCAGAAGCGCGAGGCCGATGCCGCGCTCGATCGCCGACTTCATCGCCATCAGGTTGTTGATCTGCAGGATCGGCGCGCGGCTCTGGCCTTCGGGAAGCCCTGCGGTCTCCAGCGCGTTGAGGTTGCGCAGGTAGTTCGGCGCCGGTTCGCCGAAGGTGATGATCCGGTGCCGGTCGAGATCGTCGCTCGTCTCCGGCGTGCCGTAGCGCGCGAGGTAGCTCGGCGCGGCGTAGACGTGGAGATGCACCGTGAAGAGGCGGCGCTGGATGAGATCGGGCTGCTGCGGCTGGCGCAGGCGGATCGCCGCGTCCGCCTTGCGCATCGTGAGGTCGATCTCCTCGTTGTCGAAGACGAGCTGGAGCTCGAGTTCGGGGTAGAGCTCCAAAAACTCCTGCGCGCGCTGCGTCAGCCAGCCGGAGCCAAGGCCGACCGTCGTGGTGACGCGCAACTTGCCCTGCGGCTTCTCGCGCGTTTCCGTCAGCTGCATGCGCACCGTTTCCAGGCGCTTCAGGACGTCGGTCGCGGTCTGGTAGAGCAGCTCACCCGGCTCGGAGAGGACGAGGCCGCGCGCGTGCCGGTGGAAGAGCGGCGCGCCGATCTCCTGCTCCAGTGCCGCCACCTGACGCGAGATCGCGGACTGCGACAGGTTCAGGACGTTCGCGGCATGGGTGAACGACCCGGCTTCGGCGGCTGCGTGAAAGATCCGCAGCTTGTCCCAGTCGAGCGCCATTGATCCCCAGCCTCCCCCGAAGCCTCAAGAGTTCGTCGTTATTCGGCGGCTTGCCGTGTTTCGGTCACGGCCTGTGCGGTCAGCCAGCGCTCGGCCTCGAGCGCCGCCATGCAGCCGAGCCCGGCCGCGGTGACCGCCTGCCGGAACACGTCGTCCGCGACGTCGCCGGCCGCGAACACGCCCTCGATCGAGGTGCGGGTCGTGCCCGGCTCGACCCAGAGATAGCCGCCGTCCTTCTGGCGGAGCTGGTTGCCGAAGACCTCGGTCGCCGGCGCATGGCCGATGGCGACGAAGACGCCGTCGGTCGCGATGTCGTGCGTTTCCCCCGAAACGCGGTCGCGCAGGCGCACGCCCGTCACCGACTTCATCGGCTTGAGGTTGCCAAGGACCTCGGCGACCTCCGCGTTCCAGACGACCTTGACGTTGTCCTTGGCGAACAGGCGGTTCTGCAGGATGCGCTCGGCACGGAACCCGTCGCGACGGTGCACGACGGTGACGGACCTGGCGATGTTCGAAAGATATAGCGCTTCCTCGACGGCCGTGTTGCCGCCGCCGACCACAACCACGTCCTTGCCGCGATAGAAGAAGCCGTCGCACGTGGCGCAGGCCGAGACGCCGAAGCCCTGGAAGGCGGCTTCCGACTCGAGGCCGAGCCAGCGGGCCTGCGCGCCGGTCGCGATGATGACGGCATCCGCCGTATAGGTCGTGCCGCTGTCGCCCCGGAACGAGAACGGGCGGCGCGACAGGTCGGCCTCGACGATCAGGTCGGACGCCATTTCGGCGCCGACGTTGAGCGCCTGCTGCTTCATCTCCTCCATCAGGAACGGGCCGGCGATCGGGTCGCGATAGCCGGGATAGTTCTCGACGTCGGAGGTGATGGTGAGCTGTCCGCCCTCCTGCAGGCCGGCGACGAGAAGCGGCTTCATCATGGCGCGCGCGGCATAGATTGCGGCCGTGTATCCGGCCGGGCCGGAGCCGATGACGAGAATTTCCGCGTGGCGCTGGGTCATGACGAGACTCTGGCTTCCGTTACCGCGCCGGACATGGGCGCAACCCCTGTCGTCTTCAATAGATCACCGGCGGCAAGCCCACAACACGATCCGTTGCGCCGGCGCAACACATCCCCATCGAACGCCGCGCGGGCTGGACGCGATTCGGCCCCGTCGCTATGGTCCCCGCTCTTTCCGCGACGAACCCGAAGGGAGGGCGCATGAACATCCATCCGTCGATCCTTCGCCCTGCCGGACTGCGACCGCTCCCGCCTCAGGCCTGAGCGCTCCTCCGCCACCCGTCGCGCCGGCTCCGCCGGCCACTTTCTTTCGATCGAACGCCCCGAGGCGCCCTTGATGCGCCGCGTGGGGCAGGGACGGCATCCGTTGCCGTAGTCGAGCCATGTCCGTGACCACCAAGGCCGATCGCGCGGGCGCGATTCGCAGAACGCTATCCTTCACCGTCTCCAACTGGCGGGACGAGTGCCCGCTGGCCTTCTCGGTCGCCGGCTGCATCACGCTGGCGACGCTCGCCGACATCCTCATTCCGTTCTACGCCGGGCGTCTCGTCGATGCGCTGTCGGCGACCGGGGAGACGCGCGAGCTCGGCTCGGCGCTACACGCCTTGGGCGCGATGGCCGCGCTCGGCATCGTCTTCGTCGTCGCCCGCCACTGCGCCTGGGCGAGCGTCGTGCCGATGACGCTGCGCATCATGCGGCGCGTCGGGGAGGGGACGTTCGGCCGAGTGCAGCACTTCTCAGCCAGCTGGCACGCCAACAGCTTCTCCGGCTCGGTGGTGCGGCAGATCACGCGCGGCATGTGGGCGCTCGACCTCCTGCACGACATCCTGCTCCTCGCGCTCCTGCCCTCGATGGTGGTGCTGGTGGGGACCGTCGCGCTTCTCAGCGTGCAGTGGCCGGTGATGGGGCTCGCGATGGGAACCGGCGCCGTCCTCTACGTCGCGATGACCGTCGTCCTGTCGACGCGCTGGGTCGCGCCGATCTCGCGCATCTCCAACCGGCTCGACACGCGGGTCGGCGGCGTCATCGCCGACGCGCTTGCCTGCAACGGCGTCGTCAAGGCGTTCGGCGCGGAGGCGCGCGAGGAGGCGCGGCTCGGCGATGCGCTCGGCGCCTGGGCGATCGGCACGCGTCGCACCTGGATGCGCGGCACCTGGCTCGGCACGCTGCAGACCGTGGTGCTCTGGGGCATCCGAGTCGGCATCGCGGGCGTCGCCGTTCTCCTGTGGTGGCGCGGCGAGGCTTCGCCCGGCGACGTCACCTACATCCTGACGACCTACTTCGTGCTGCACGGCTACCTCCGCGACATCGGCATGCACGTCAACAACCTCCAGCGCTCGGTCAACGAACTGGAGGAGCTGGTCGATCTGAACGACGAACGGCCGGAGGTGCGCGATGCCCCGAACGCGCCCGCCATCGTGCTGGGGCCGGGCGCCATCCGCTTCGAGGACGTGCGCTTCCACTACGGCGCCCACGCGACGCCGCTCTACGACGGGCTGTCGGTCGCGATCCCCGCCGGACAGCGCGTCGGGCTGGTCGGGCCCTCGGGCTCCGGCAAGACGACCTTCGTCAAGCTCATCCAGCGGCTG
Source organism: Aureimonas phyllosphaerae (assembly GCF_047943035.1). Lineage (NCBI taxonomy): Bacteria > Pseudomonadati > Pseudomonadota > Alphaproteobacteria > Hyphomicrobiales > Aurantimonadaceae > Aureimonas > Aureimonas phyllosphaerae. The sequence continues at coordinate 2,308,217 of NZ_CP181348.1, forward strand.
CACGACGTGGCGGGCGGCCGGGTGCTCGTCGATGGGCAGGACGTGGCCGCGGTCGCTCAGGTCTCGCTGCGGCGGCGGATCGCGGTGGTGCCGCAGGAATCGATTCTGTTTCACCGGACGCTCGCCGAGAACATCGCCTATGCCCGGCCGGAGGCGACGCGCGGCGAGATCGAGGCGGCGGCGCGGCTCGCCCATGCCGACGCCTTCATCGCCCGGATGCCCGATGGCTACGACACGCTGGTCGGCGAACGGGGCGTGAAGCTCTCGGGCGGCGAGCGCCAGCGGATCGCGCTCGCCCGCGCCTTCCTGGCGGATGCGCCGATCCTCGTCCTCGACGAGGCGACCTCGGCGCTGGATTCGCAGTCCGAGCACCTCATCCAGGCGGCGACCGAGCGGCTGATGACCGGGCGAACCGCTTTGGTCATCGCGCATCGGCTGTCGACCGTGCGCTCGCTCGACCGCATCCTGGTCTTCGACCGGGGGCGGATCGTCGAGGACGGCGCGCCGGCCGAGCTGATGCTGCGCTCCGGCGGCCTCTACCGCGCGCTGGTCGAGCAGCAGTCGGCCGGCATGATCGGGGGATGATCGCGGCGGCGCGGGGGGACGGCTTGTCTCCCCCGCGCCCCGACCTCTAGAAGCAGGGAAGGTTCGGCCGGCGGGGCGGCGCGGCCGCTCGTCGGGGAAGCAGGGCCATCGTCAGGACCATCAGCCATGTGGCCGCGATCTTCGGGCTGATCCTGTCGGGAGCGATGCTTCTGCCGGCGCTGGTCGACCTGTCCGACGGCAACCGCGACTGGGTCGTCTTCGTCGGCACCGGCGGGGTCGTCGGTGCGGTCTGTACGCTGATCGCCGTCGCGACGCGGGGCGCGAGCGTGCGCCCGACACCGCGTTTCGGGTTCCTGCTGGTGACGACGATCTGGCTGGTCTCGACCGTCACGGCGTCGCTGCCGCTCTACTTCGCCGAGACGGAACTGTCGTTTGCGGCTGCCGTGTTCGAGGCCATGTCGGGGCTGACCACGACCGGCGCGACGGCGCTGTCCGGCCTCGACGCCCTGCCGCGCGGGCTGCTCCTCTGGCGCTCGCTCCTCAATCTCCTCGGCGGCATCGGGATCATCGGCATGGCGCTCCTGATCCTGCCGTCGCTTCGCGTCGGCGGGATGGCACTCTTCCAGCTGGAAAGTTCCGACCGCTCCGGCAAGCTCCTGCCGCGCGTCAGCCAGCTCGCGTCGGGCATCGTCGCCGTCTACGGCGTGATGACGCTGGTCTGCGCGATGCTCTATTTCGCGCTCGGCATGAGCCTCTTCGACGCGTTCAACCATGCGATGTCGACGCTGGCGACGGGCGGTTTCTCCACCCACGACGAGAGCCTCGGCTTCTTCCAGAGCGACGCGATCCTGATGGTGGCGACGGTGTTCATGATCGCCGGCTCGCTGCCCTTCGTGCTCTACATCCGCATCTTCCTGCCTAGGCGCTTCCAGCGCTGGCGCGATCCGCAGGTGGCGTTGTTCCTCGTCCTGTGCGTGGTCCTGTCGCTGGCGCTGGCGGTGACGCGCGTCGTGATCAACGAGGTGCCGCTCCGTGAGGCGCTTCTGTCGTCCACCTTCAACCTCGTGTCGGTCATCACCACCACCGGCTTCGTGTCGGAGGACTTCACGCTCTGGTCGAACGCGGCGATCGGCATCTTCTTCCTCGCCATGTTCATCGGCGGCTGCGCGGGGTCGACGGCCGGCGGCATCAAGGTCAACCGGATCATCATCCTCTATGCGCTGATGCGGGCGAACTTCGCGCGCGTGATCCGCCCCCATTCCGTCCAGCGGCTGAAATACGGCCACGACGACATCTCGATCGAGACGCTGCAGAGCGTCACGATCTTCATCTTCCTGTTCTTCCTGTCGCTGCTTCTCGGCACCACGGCGCTGTCGATCTGCGGGCTCGAACTCCTGACCGCCTTCTCCGCCTCGCTGACGGCGGTCGGCAATGTCGGACCGGGCTTCGGGCAGGTCGTCGGGCCCGCGGGCAACTTCTCCTCGCTGTCGGCGCCCGCGCTCTGGATCCTGTCGTTCCTGATGCTGATTGGGCGGCTCGAGATCGTCACCGTGCTCGTGATCCTGTCGCCGGGTTTTTGGAGGGACTGATGCGGGCGGTGTTCATCAATCTCGACCGGGCGGTGGAGCGCCGCGCCTTCATGGAGCGCCAGGGGGCGCGGCTCGGCCTCCCGCTGGAGCGTGTGCGGGCGGTGGAGATGGGGGATATCTCCGCCGACGTGGACGCGCGACTGAACGGGCGCTGGGAGCGGCCCCTGAGCGGGCCGGAGCTCGGCTGTTTCCTGTCGCACCACGCGATCTGGGGGGAGGTTGCGCGGGCGAGCGGGCCGGTGTTGGTGCTGGAGGACGACGCGGTGCTGTCGCGACGGATCGGGGCCGCGCTGCCGGTGCTGGCATCGTTCGCGGGCGCGGACTTTCTCAATCTCGAGAGCTTCGACCGCAGGCGCTTCGCCGCGCGGCGGGCGACGGTGCTCGGCGACGGCGTCGCGGTGCGTCGCATGTTCCGCGACAAGTCGGGCTCGGCCGGCTACCTCCTCTGGCCGTCGGGGGCGGTCAAGCTGCTGGATCGAACGGCGCGGCGCGGCGCGGCGCCGGTGGACGCCTTCCTGCACGGCTTCGCGGGGCTCGCCTCCTGGCAGGCGGAGCCGGCGCTCGTCGTGCAGGCGCATATCCTGGAGGCGCGAGGGCTGAAGGCCGGCGTCGATCCGGCGACCTCGATCCAGGCCGGCCGCAAGCGCTCCAGCCTCCGCCGCGAGAACTGGCCGTTTCTCCTGCGCAGGATCGGCACGCAGGTCGGGCTCGCGCGCTATCACATGATGCGGCTGGGCATGGCGCGGTACGAGCGGACGACGTTAGACTGGAACGACTTTGTTTAAGGGCGTGTTGGATCGATGGAGTTGAGGTCGCGGGAGGTCGATATTCTCCCTATTGGAGAGGACACATACCTGATCCAGTTCTTCCGCTCCGAAGGCATTCCGGATCATGTCGAATTCGACCAGTATCGTCATGTGGAATGCCGGATCGACACAAGAAATGGAGTTTCTCACTCCTTAAGGGGAACGATCTACAGGCCAAAGAACAGACGTAATGTCGTGGGCGTTCGGAACGAGAAGCATCTTATGCTGCTGCTGGATGTCGATCTCAGCGCGGAGCAGATGTTGGCAGCCAGGATCGAAGTGAACGCGTTCGGAACGGTTCTCTCGGAGGGCGAGATCCGGGAACGAAACCAGCACGTTCGAAATCAACTGGCGGCCCACAAGCTCTCATAGACGGCGATGATCTCGTCGGCTTCGCGGGCGAGGGCGAACTCGGCGCGGGACTTGGCGAGGGCGGTGTCGGCCGCCTGCGCGCGGCTCGGCTCGTCGTCGAGGAAGGGTTCGATGGCGGCCGCGAGCGCCGGCAGGTCATCCGGCGGAACGATCGTGCCGCAGCCGTCCGTCACGACGTCGGAGAAGACGCCGACATCGGCGGCCACCACCGGCACGCCGCAGGACATGGCCTCCATCGGCGTCAGGCCGAAGCCCTCCCAGCGCTGGGGCGCGACGAAGAGGTCGAGCGCGCGGTACCAGCGCTCGATGTCGCGATGCTCGCCGACGAAGAGGATGCGGTCCGACAGGCCGGCGGCTGCGATTTTGCGCTTCAGTTCGGTCTCGAACGCGACATGTTCCGCGGTCGCTCGGCCGGCGACGACGGCCTGCCAGTCGGGGCGGCGAGGCAGGAGCGCGATCATGGCATCGACGAAGAGATCGGTGCCCTTCTGATGCCGCACGCGGCCGAAGCAGCCGATGGTCTGCCGGGCCGGGTCGAGGCCAAGCTCGCCGCGCGCGCCCGCCCCGCCTTCGGGATAGGGGCTGAAGCGATTGAGGTCGATGCCGTGGTGGATCACGGTATGGGGCACGATGAGATAGGCACCCGACCGCGCCGAGGTCGCGATCACCGCGTCCATCCGGTCGATCAGCCAGCGGGTGTAGCCGGTGTGGCGCCGCTGCGAGGCGGAGGTGAAGACGAGGCGCAGCGGCATGCGTAGAAGGTCGCGCAGAACGATGCCGGGCAGCATCTCGACGTTGCGGCGGGCATGCCAGATGCGGAAGGGCTTATGGGCGGGACGTCGCCAGAGGAGCGGCAGGTCGCGCCAGCGCAGCCTCGGCAGATGGGCAGGCAGGCCAGGGCCGAGCGCTGCGATGGGCAGGCGCTTGGCTTGTTCGGGGACCAGCTGGACGATGGTGGAGGTGACGCCGGACAGACGGCGCTTGAAGTTGGGGGCGACGACGAGGATGTCAGAAGCGCTCACGAGGTCTGGCTCGACGTTCATCCATCCGCCGTTTCTGAGAAGCGGCATCCTCGGCGGACGCAATCGCTTAGGAGAGCTTTTCCGCGATCCAGAGCTTGATGAGATCTTCAGACTTCACGCCGAGCGTTTTCGCCCGACGATCGAGCCCTTCCACCATCCATCGCGGGAATTCAACTTCCAGCCTTTGGGGATCGAGGTTCGGACGATAGCCCGTCGACCAATCGACATAGGCTTCGATGTCGTCACCGTCGTCGAAGGCTCGGTCGAAATCACTGGCCTTCATAGCGTTCCACCTCCAACTTGCGCGACCGCCTTACCGATATAAGGCGTATGCCTCCGTTTCGCGGCGTAAAGATCGCCGACCAATCAAGATCGCCGATCCGTCCGATGCCTATGAGGCGAAGTTCGTTTTCTGTCTGGACCTTGAACACGAACAGACGGGGGTCATCCCAGAGGCGCTTCGCTTCGTCGAAGTCGATCCCATGCTTGGCAAGGTTCGAGATGCTTTTTTCGGGATCGTACTCGAATCGCATCGCGAACGACCCCGTCAGCTCAGACCCAACGCAGTTCGAGGATCTCGTAGGAGCGCGCGCCGCCGGGGGCGGCGACTTCCACGGTGTCGCCTTCGCCCTTGCCGATCAGGGCGCGGGCGATGGGGGAGGAGATCGAGATGCGGCCCTGCTTCACGTCGGCTTCCTGGTCGCCGACGATTTGGTAGACCTTCTCCTCCTCGGTGTCCTCGTCGACGAGCTTGACCGTCGCGCCGAACTTCACCCGGTCGCCCGAAAGCTTGGAGACGTCGATCACCTCGGCGCGGGCCGTCAGGTCCTCGAGTTCGGAAATCCGGCCCTCGTTCAGGCTCTGCGCTTCCTTGGCGGAATGGTACTCGGCGTTCTCCGACAGGTCGCCATGGGCGCGCGCCTCGGAGATGGCCTCGACGATGCGCGGACGCTCCTCCTGCTGACGGCGGCGGAGTTCCTCCTTCAGGGACTCGAAGCCGGCACTCGTCATCGGGACCTTTTCCATGCCCTCAACCCTTACCTGTCGCGGCATCCGGCCTAGAGCCGGACGCTCTCTCGTGAAGACCGACCCGGACGCACGTGCACCGGGCAGGACATAAGAACGGCCGGACCCCAGCGGGGACCAGCCGGAACACATGCATGAGGCCTGAGCCGGAAGGCTGCGGGCCTCCCTGAAATCAGGCTGCCGAGAAGTAGGATTGCAGGGACCGAACTTCAAGGCTGCCGGCCTTCAGGGCCGCGATCGCCTCGGCGGCAGCCTCCATGCCGGCCAGCGTCGTATAGTACGGCACCTTGTGCATGAGGGCGGCGCGACGCAGCGACCGGGAGTCCGACAGAGCCTTGGCGCCCTCCGTCGTGTTGAGCACCACCTGCACCTGCCGGTTGCGGATAGCATCCTCGATATGCGGGCGGCCTTCAAGCACCTTGTTGACCTTCTCGGCCTCGATCCCGTGGCCGGCAAGGAACCTGTGCGTGCCCTCGGTCGCCGAGATGCGGAAGCCGAGTTCGGCCATCCGGCGCACGGTCGGCAGCATCTTCTCCTTGTCGCCGTTGCGCACTGAGACGAACAGCGTGCCGTCGCGCGGCAGGTCGACCGACGCGCCGAGCTGGGACTTGGCAAACGCCAGCGCGTAGCCGCGATCGAGGCCCATGACCTCGCCCGTCGAGCGCATCTCGGGGCCGAGCAGCGTGTCGACGCCGGGGAAGCGCGCGAAGGGAAAGACGGCTTCCTTGACCGCGATGTGTTGCAAGTTCTTTACGTCCGGCTTGCCGCCGTAGGCCGCGAAGGCCGCATCCAGCGTCTCGCCCGCCATGATGCGCGCGGCGATCTTGGCGATCGGCGAACCGACCGTCTTGGCGACGAAGGGCACGGTGCGCGAGGCGCGCGGGTTTACCTCGAGGACGTAGATGTCACCGTCCTTGATGGCGAACTGCACGTTCATCAGGCCGCCGACCTTGAGGGCGAGAGCCATTTCGCGGGTCTGGCGCTCCAGCTCGTCGGTGATCTCCCGGCTGAGCGAGTGGACCGGGAGCGAGCAGGCCGAGTCGCCCGAGTGGATGCCAGCCTCCTCGATATGCTCCATGATGCCGGCGACGAACGTGTCGGTGCCGTCGGAAAGGCAGTCGACGTCGACCTCGGTCGCGTCCGACAGGTAGCTGTCGATCAGCACCGGCGACTTGCCGGAGACGACGACGGCCTCCTTCATGTAGCGCTCGAACTGCGTGTCGCCGCGCACGATCTCCATCGCGCGCCCGCCGAGCACGTAGGACGGGCGGATGACGACGGGATAGCCGATCCGCTCGACGATCGTGCGCGCCTCCTCGACCGAGCGGGCGATGCCGTTGTTGGGCTGGCGCAGGTTCAGGTCGTGCAGGAGCTTCTGGAAGCGGTCGCGGTCCTCGGCAAGGTCGATCGCGTCCGGCGAGGTGCCGAGGATGGGAATGCCGGCCTCTTCGAGCGCTTCCGCGAGCTTCAGCGGCGTCTGGCCGCCGAACTGAACGATGACGCCGTGCAGCGTGCCGCGCGACTTCTCGACGCGCAGGATCTCCAGGACATCCTCGGCCGTCAGCGGCTCGAAGTAGAGGCGGTCCGACGTGTCGTAGTCGGTCGAGACCGTCTCGGGATTGCAGTTGACCATAATGGCTTCGAGGCCGGCGTCGCGCAGCGCGAACGCGGCGTGGCAGCAGCAGTAGTCGAACTCGATGCCCTGACCGATGCGGTTCGGGCCGCCGCCGAGAATGACGACCTTCTTGCGGTCCGACACGCCGGCTTCGGAGCGCACCTCGCCCGCGAAGGGCCGCTCGTAGGTCGAGTACATGTAGGGGGTGGGCGAGGCGAACTCGGCCGCACAGGTGTCGATGCGCTTGAAGACGGGGTGCACGCCCTGCCGCTCGCGCAGCGCCTTCACCTCGGCCTCGGACTGGCCCGACAGCTTGGCAAGGCGCGCGTCGGAGAAGCCCGCCGACTTCAGGAAGCGCAGGTTGTCGACGTCCTGGGGCAGGCCGTGCTCACGGACGCGGGTTTCGAGGTCGATGATCGCCTGGAAGCGGTCGATGAACCACGGATCGATCTTGGAGGAGCGGTGGACCTGCTCCTTGGTCGCGCCTTCGCGCAACGCCTGGGCGACCATGCGCAGCCGGTCCGGCGTCGGGACGCCGAGCGCGGCGCGGATCGCGTTCTTGTCGTCGCCCTCGCCGAGGCCCGGAATCTCGATCTCATCGAGGCCGTCGAGGCCGGTCTCGAGACCGCGCAGCGCCTTCTGCAGAGATTCCTCGAAGGTCCGGCCGATCGCCATCACTTCGCCGACCGACTTCATCGCGGTGGTCAGGACCGGCGAGGCGCCCGGGAACTTCTCGAAGGCGAAGCGCGGGATCTTGGTGACGACGTAGTCGATCGTCGGCTCGAACGAGGCCGGGGTCGCGCCGCCGGTGATGTCGTTCTTCAGTTCGTCCAGCGTATAGCCGACCGCGAGCTTGGCGGCGATCTTGGCGATCGGGAAACCGGTCGCCTTGGAGGCCAGCGCCGACGAGCGCGAGACGCGCGGGTTCATCTCGATGACGACGAGGCGGCCGTTCTCCGGATTCACCGCGAACTGGACGTTGGAGCCGCCCGTCTCGACGCCGATCTCGCGCAGGACCGCGATCGAGGCGTTGCGCATGATCTGGTATTCTTTGTCGGTCAGCGTGAGCGCCGGCGCGACGGTGATCGAGTCGCCCGTGTGGACGCCCATCGGATCGACGTTCTCGATGGAGCAGACGATGATGCAGTTGTCCGCGCGGTCGCGGACGACTTCCATCTCGTATTCCTTCCAGCCGAGCACCGACTCCTCGATCAGCACCTCGGTCGTCGGCGAGGCGTCGAGGCCGCCCTCGATGATCTCGAAGAACTCCGAGCGGTTGTAGGCGATGCCGCCGCCCGTGCCGCCCATCGTGAAGGACGGGCGGATAATGGCGGGCAGGCCAACATGCTCCAGCGCCTCGGCCGCGGCGCCCATCGCGCGCGCCATGTAGCGCTGCTTGCGGTCGGTCTCGCCGAGGTTCCATTCGGTCTCGAGCTGGCTGAGCGCCTCGTCGCGCGCAGGGCCGGCTTCGGTCGAGCGGATCGTCTCGGCGCGCTTCTCCTCGTGCGCGAGGCGGTCGGCCTGCTTGGCCTCCGTCGCGTTGGCGAGATAGCTTTTGGGCGTCTCCAGCCCGATCTTGGCCATCGCCTCGCGGAACAGGGCCCGGTCCTCGGCCTTGTCGATCGCCGTCGCATCGGCGCCGATCATCTCGACATTGTACTTGTCGAGGACACCCATGCGCTTCAGCGACAGCGCGGTGTTGAGCGCGGTCTGGCCGCCCATCGTCGGCAGGATCGCGTCCGGCCGCTCCTTGGCGATGATCTTGGCGACGACGTCGGGCGTGATCGGCTCGATATAGGTGGCGTCGGCGAGATCGGGATCGGTCATGATCGTCGCCGGGTTCGAATTGACCAGGACGATCCGGTAGCCCTCGTCGCGCAGCGCCTTGCAGGCCTGCGTGCCGGAATAGTCGAACTCGCACGCCTGACCGATGATGATCGGACCCGCGCCGATGATGAGGATCGTCTTGAGGTCGTCGCGTTTGGGCATGGCGGTCCGTCTTTGTTTCGTGCGCGCGGATGGCCCCGGCCGCGGGGAGCGGACGAGGGTCTGGGGCGAGGCATTCTTCAGGCTAAGGCCGGCTTATAGGCAAACCCGTCGCGCTGCGAAAGGGTGAACCGTCAGTCGATCGACGCGATTGTGGATGGATCGGCGGCAGGGCGTGCGCGGCCCGCAAGATCGGCGGCGCTCCGGGGCAGGGGGCGGCCGTCGTAATGGCGCACGCCCATCGACAGCGCGAGGCAGGCAAGCTCGACGGTCAGCGGGATCTCCACGCGCTTTCCGTCGCGGTCGCCCTTCTCGTAGTACTGGATGACCCGCTTCTTCAGGCCGAGACGGTCCGCGGCGTCCTTCTGCTTCCAGCCCATGGACCGGCGCCAGTCGCGGAAGCTTTCGGAATCCATCATCGAATCCATTCGATTTCGGCCGTTCAGCCCGGCTTAAACTTCGAAGCGCATGATTCGTCATGCCGGCTCCGACCCGTAACCAGAACAGTCAGACGGCACAAGAAAAATGCACATCGTGCGCCTTTCGCATATTCCAAAAGCGCACAGAGTGCATATCTTAACATCGTGAAGGCCCGTTCGACCTTCGATCAGCGAGGACTGACAACCCGAAAGGAATAGACCCGATGCTTGCCGACCTCATCGTCAGCCGCTCCGCCCTCGGCGCCGACCGCGGCCGCGACGATCTCCACCGCCACGCCACGTTCAGCTGCGGCATCCATGCGATGGTCCGCCGCGTTCTCCACTTGTTCAAGGCTGCATGACGTCCAGCACGAGACCATCGTCCAAGGGGGGCGAAAACGAGTAAGGGCGCCGGATCCACTCCGGCGCCCTTATTCGTTTCTGGCTCTTTGTCTGCGGTCAGGCCGCGGTCTTCGTCCGGTGCCCGTCGATCATCTCGAAGAAGCGGGCGAAGAGGTAGTGCGAGTCCTGCGGGCCCGGCGAGGCTTCCGGGTGATGCTGCACCGAGAACACCGGGGCGTCCTTCATGCGCAGGCCGCAATTGGTGCCGTCGAAGAGCGAGACATGCGTTTCCTCGACGCTGTCGGGCAGCGTGTCCGCCGCGACCGCGAAGCCGTGGTTCATCGACACGATCTCGACCTTGCCGGTCGTGAAGTCCTTCACCGGATGGTTCGCGCCGTGATGGCCCTGGTGCATCTTCTCTGTGCGCCCGCCGAGCGCCAGCGCGAGGAGCTGGTGGCCGAGGCAGATGCCGAACATCGGGATGCCGGACTTGGCGAGTTCCCGGATCACCGGCACGGCGTATTGGCCGGTCGCCGCCGGGTCGCCCGGGCCGTTCGACAGGAAGATGCCGTCCGGCTCGTGCTTCAGGACGTCGGCGGCCGAGGCCGTCGGCGGCACGATCACGACGCGCGCACCGTGGCCCGACATCAGGCGCAGGATGTTGCGCTTGGCGCCGTAGTCGATCGCGACGATCGTGTAGGCCGGCTCGCGGCCCGCATCGTAGCCCCGGTTCCACGACCAGGGACCCTCGACCCAGGCGTCCTCCTGCTTCGATCCGGCGTCCTGCGCGAGGTCGAGGCCAACGAGCCCGCTCCAGGCGGCGGCCTTGGCGCGCAGCGCCTCGATGTCGAAGACGCCGTCCGGGTTGTGCGCAATCACGGCGTTGGGCATGCCCTTGTCGCGGATGAGCGCAGTGAGCGCGCGCGTGTCGACGCCCGACAGCGCGACGACGCCGCGCTTCTTCAGCCAAGCGTCGAGGCCGCCGGCCGAGCGATAGTTCGACGGCGCCGACACCTCGGCCCGGAAGATCGCGCCGACCGCGCCGATCGTGTTGTCGGGCACGAGGTCTTCGATGTCCTCGTCGTTGGCGCCGACATTGCCGATGTGGGGGAAGGTGAAGGTGACGATCTGCTTGGCGTAGGAGGGATCGGTGAGGATCTCCTGGTAGCCGGTGAGCGACGTGTTGAAGCAGACCTCGCCGAGCGCCTCGCCCACCGCGCCGATGCCGTCGCCCTCGACCACCGTGCCGTCGGCCAGCACGAGCAGGGCCGTGGGCTTCCTCTGCGTCCAGGCGTCGCTCATCGTCTCTACTCCTTGAGGTCCTTCGGGGGCCATCGGCGCATGGAGCGCGGGCGCACCCTTCCGGAGCGTCCATATCGCGCCATCGGCCTTCGGGCGCAACCCTTCCCGTCGCCGGAAGGTGCCTCCAAGCATGACTGTGGAGCATGGCACGCATGCGCTTGCCAAAGCCCGCAGCCGTCATTAATCCTTCATCAACCTTGATCGCGGCGGCCGGCAGAGCCGCGCGATGATCGGTGAACGGCTCGAGTTATCCACGGGATTCAACAGGCGCCAAGGCTGCGGACCGCTTCCGGTCATCCGAAAACACACCATTTTCCCACAAGCTGACACGATCATTCTCGTCCGTCTCGGACGGGAGGGGATCGATCCGCGCAGGAGAGCGCCGCAAAGGCGCCCGCGTGGACGAACAGGACGAGTTGGAATGCGCGACCAGATCGCAGACGCATTGCAGGCGGCCATGACCAGCGGCGACAAACGCCGCATCGCGACGCTTCGGCTGGTCGCGGCTGGTCTCAAGGACAAGGAGGCCGCGTTCCGCGAGGCCGGCAAGGGCCGCCCCGAGGACGCCGACATCGTGGGCTTCCTCCACTGCATGATCCGCCACCGCGAGAGCGCCGAGACGACGCTGCGCGAGGCGGGGCGGATCGACGAGGCCAATGCCGAACAGGCCACCGCCGCGATGATCCGCAGCCTGCTTCCGGCGCCCGTGCCGAGCGGCGAGATCGAGGCGGCGTGTCGGCAGATCGTGTCCGACACCGGCTCCAAGGGGCTGCGCGACGTCGGCCGCTGCATGAACGCCCTGAAGGAGCGCTATCAGGACAAGCTGAACCTCATCGAGGCCGGCAGCGTGATGCGCGGGCTCCTCAGCTAGCCGCGCGCCGCGAGCACCTTTTCCCAGTCCGCCTTCGCGAGCCGATGGCACTGCCAGTCCGTCGGCTGGCCCGACAGGTCGAGCCGCGCGTCGTAGGCGTGCACCGCCCCGAGCTTGGCGGTCGCCTTCTGCGAGCGGATGTTGCTCGGCGCGATGTGGAACCAGACCTCGCCGAAATGCCGGAAGGCGTGGGTCAGCATCAGCGTCTTCAGCTCGAAGTTCGCCGGGCCGCCCCAATGGCTGCGGTCGAGGAAGGTAAAGCCGATCGCGATCGAGCCGGGCTGGTCGGGCGGCACGTAAAACCGCGATCCGCCGACGATCCGGCCCTCCTGGCGGTCCTCCACCGCGACCGCGCCGCCGAGCGCGACGAGCGTCGCGAAGAACGGCTCGAACACCTCGCGCTTCCAGCGGTCCTTTGCGGGATGTCCCGCCCAGATTTCGGGATCGGACGCTGCCGCGTGGAGGCCGTCGAGGTCGCCCGGCACGAGCTTTCGCACGGTCAGGTGCGGCCCGGTGAGCGTCGCACCGGGGTCGAAGGTCTCGGCGCTCATACCGCGGACTTCTCCGCAAGTTCTCGCGCCGCCGCCTCGTGGTAGCGGATCACCTCGCGCACCACGAAGGCGAGGTACTTCTCGGCGAAATCCGGGTCGAGCTGGGCCGAGGCCGCAAGCTCGCGCAGCCGCGCCACCTGCCGCTTCTCGCGCGCCGGGTCGGCCGGCGGCAGGTCGTTTTCCGCCTTCAGGACGCCGACGCGCTGGGTGCAGCGGAAGCGCTCGGCCAGCATGTGGACGATCGCCGCGTCGATGTTGTCGATCGAGTTCCGCAGCGACTGCAGCTCGGGCAGGATGGCGGGGGTCTGGTCCATGGGCTCTGGTGTCCGGCGTTTCTCTCCGGCCTCTGGATTAAGCGCCCGGCCACGATCCGTCAAAGCCGGACGGCGCCTGTGGAACGAGGTGGACAAGCGGCGGATCACGCGAAACCTATGGCATTCGGCGCCGCGTGAGCCGATATGAACCCCATGCGCTTTCCGCCCCCGTTCCTCGACGAGATCCGTGCCCGCATTCCGATCTCGGACGTGATCGGCCGGCGCGTCGTCTGGGATCGCCGCAAGACGCAGTCATCGAAGGGCGACTGGTGGGCGTGCTGCCCCTTCCACGGCGAAAAGTCGCCCTCGTTCCACTGCGAGGACGTCAAGGGGCGCTACCACTGCTTCGGCTGCGGCGTGTCGGGCGACCATTTCCGCTTTCTCACCGAACTCGAGGGCATGAGCTTCCCCGAGGCCGTCGAGCGGCTGGCCGGCGAGGCGGGCCTGCCGATGCCCGCGCGCGATCGCGAGGAGGAGAAGCGCCAGGACGCCCAGGCGACGCTTCTCGACGCGCTGCGCCTGTCGGCCGAGTTCTTCCGGCAGACGCTTCAGGAGGCGGACGGCGCCAAGGCGCGCGCCTACCTGCGCGACCGGGGTCTCAATCCGGTCGTCCAAAAGACGTTCGGCATCGGTTACGCGCCCGACAGCCGCAACCGGCTGAAGGAGTTCCTCGCGGGCCGGGGCGTCGGCAAGGCCGAGATCGAGGGCGCCGGCATGGTGGTGCACGGCGAGGGGATCGCGGTCTCTTATGACCGGTTCCGCGATCGCGTGATGTTTCCGATCCTCGACGTCCGCGAGCGGCCAATCGCCTTCGGGGGGCGGGCGCTGGCCGCCGGCGTTCCCGCCAAGTACCTCAACTCGCCGGAGACCGACGTCTTTCACAAGGGGCAGGTGCTCTACAACCTCGCCTCCGCCCGGCGGGCGTCCAAGGGTTCGAACACGCTGATCGTGGCCGAAGGCTACATGGACGTGATCGCGTTGCACCAGGGCGGCTTCGAGAACGCGGTCGCCCCGCTCGGCACGGCACTGACCGAGCGCCAGCTCGACCTTCTCTGGCGCACGGTGCCCGAGCCGATCCTCTGCTTCGACGGCGACGCGGCGGGCCTGAAGGCGGCCAACCGCGCGGCGGAACTGGCGCTGCCTCTCCTGCGTCCCGGCCGCTCCCTGCGCTTCGCGCTTCTGCCGGAGGGCAAGGATCCCGACGATCTCCTGCGCGCATCGGGCCCGGAAGCGATGCGCGAGGTGCTCGACCGCGCCCGACCGCTCGCCGACCTCGTCTGGATGCGCGAGACCGGGGGCGGCAGCTTCGACACGCCCGAGCGCCGCGCCGAGCTGGAAGGCCGCCTGAAGGCGATGATGCGCCAGATCGGCGACGAGAGCGTGCGTCGCCATTACCTGCAGGACGTCGAGGAGCGTCTGGCCGGTTTCTTCGGCCCCGCGCCATCGCGCGGCGGCGGCGGGCGAGGGGACTGGAACAACCGGCGGCGCGAGGACGGACGCGGCGGCGGGGGTGGGGGCGCGCGCCGGAGCGCGGCGCCCGGGGCCGGTCGCCGGTCGCCGGTGTCGGACCGTCTGGCGCGCAGCGCGCTGCTCGGTGGCGGCGCGCGGGCGAGCGCCGCGCCGATGCGCGAGATGTCGATCCTCGTCGGCTTCGTGAACCACCCGCTACTCCTGCGCGAGGCGTTCGACTATTTCGCCGACCTCGAACTCACGAGCCCGGAGCTCGAGCGGCTTCGCTCGGCGGTGATCGACGTCTATGCCGACGGCCAGCCGCATTCGCGCGACGAAATCCTCGCCGAACTCGACCGGCGCATGCTGCTGGAGCCGTTCCAGGCCTGCGAGGCGAAGCTTCAGGCGGTGCGGCTGTGGAGTTTCCTGCCGCAGGCGGCACTGGAGGATGCGCGCGAGGCGGTGCGCCAGGCGCTGCACTTGCAGCACCGATACCTGTCACTACATAGGGAGCTCCGGGCGGCCGAGGCCGCGCTGGCGACCGACGGGGACGAGCTCGCGCATGCGCAGCTCGTCGAGATCCATCGGGAAATCAATAATTTGGCGGGAACCGAGGCGCTGATAGACGGGTTTGGACTGCTGTCTGGCCGGCCGGCCAAGGGTATCTGAAGTCCCGTCGGCGACCCCCGCGAGGTTGGGGCGCCGGCTCCACGAATTCATCCGCGATGCTTCAAACCCTTGACTTCGCGGCGGGAAAGACGAAACACGCATCGGCCGGACGCCGGCGCCCGTCGGATGCGGGCCCGGCCCATCCGCCGGTTGGACATGGTTTGGACCGATCGATCGGCCGCGCCCTTTCAGGGGTCATGGTTAATCGATCATTCACGGCCGGCGGTTAAGGCTGGCGGGAATGGGCGCGGGAGGCGCCGCTTTCCGCAAGCGACCGCGCCAGATGGAGACGAATGCACATGGCGACGAAAGTCAAGGAAGGCGAGGCCGCCGTCGAGGAGCGTCAGGAGACGCCTGACAGTCCTCTGCTGGACCTGTCGGACGACGCCGTCAAGAAGATGATCAAGGCCGCGAAGAAGCGCGGCTTCGTGTCGATGGACAAGCTGAACTCGGTTCTGTCCGCCGAGGACGTGACCTCCGAGCAGATCGAAGACCTCATGTCGATGCTGTCCGACATGGGCATCAACGTCGTCGAGGACGAGGAAGGCGAGAACGAGGAGGAGAAGGAGTCCGAGGAGTCTGGCTCGACCGAGGTCGCCGAAGCCACGACGGGCGCCGTCGCCACAACGACCAAGAAGGAAAGCTCGGACCGGACCGACGACCCGGTGCGCATGTACCTGCGCGAGATGGGCTCGGTCGAGCTTCTGTCCCGCGAGGGCGAGATCGCCATCGCCAAGCGCATCGAGGCCGGCCGCGAGACGATGATCGCGGGCCTCTGCGAGAGCCCGCTGACCTTCCAGGCCATCATCATCTGGCGCGAGGAACTCAACGAAGGCAACATCATGCTCCGCGAGGTCGTCGACCTCGAGGCGACCTATGCCGGACCGGAGGCCAAGATGCCGTCCGCGCCGGTCGAGGGCACCGAGGCGGGCGGCGTGCCGGCGCCGAACGGCGAGCTGCGTCCGGGCGAGGAGGAAGAGGACGACGAGGACGACCTCGAGAACTCGCTCTCGCTCGCCGCGATGGAGGCCGAGATCCGTCCGCAGGTCATGGAGACCTTCGACGCGATCGCCGAGAACTACAAGCGCCTGCGCAAGCTGCAGGACCAGCAGGTCGAGAACCGCCTCGCGGCTCAGGGCACGCTGTCGTCCTCGCAGGAGCGCTCCTATCGCAAGCTGAAGGAAGACCTCGTCGCCGCGGTGAAGGGCCTGTCCCTCAACCAGAACCGCATCGACGCGCTGGTCGCCCAGCTCTACGACATCAACAAGCGGCTCGTCGGCAACGAGGGTAAGCTCCTGCGCCTCGCGGAGAGCCATGGCGTGAAGCGCGACGAGTTCCTGCAGACCTACCAGGGGTCAGAGCTCGACCCGAACTGGACGCAGTCGATCGCCAACCTCTCGGGCAAGGGCTGGCTGAAGTTCGTCCAGAACGAGAAGGACGGCATCCGCAACCTCCGCCAGGAGATTCAGAACCTCGCCACCGAGACGGGCCTCGAGATCACCGAGTTCCGCCGCATCGTCCACATGGTGCAGAAGGGCGAGCGCGAGGCCCGGCAGGCCAAGAAGGAGATGGTCGAGGCGAACCTGCGCCTCGTGATCTCGATCGCCAAGAAGTACACCAACCGCGGCCTGCAGTTCCTGGACCTGATCCAGGAGGGCAACATCGGCCTGATGAAGGCCGTCGACAAGTTCGAGTACCGCCGCGGCTACAAGTTCTCGACCTATGCGACGTGGTGGATCCGGCAGGCCATCACCCGCTCGATCGCCGATCAGGCGCGCACGATCCGCATTCCGGTGCACATGATCGAGACGATCAACAAGATCGTGCGCACCTCGCGCCAGATGCTGCACGAGATCGGCCGCGAGCCGACTCCGGAAGAGCTGGCCGAGAAGCTGGCGATGCCGCTGGAGAAGGTCCGCAAGGTCCTCAAGATCGCCAAGGAGCCGATCTCGCTCGAAACGCCGGTGGGCGACGAGGAGGACTCGCACCTCGGCGACTTCATCGAGGACAAGAACGCGATCCTGCCGATCGACGCGGCAATCCAGGCGAACCTGCGCGAGACGACGACGCGCGTGCTCGCCTCGCTGACGCCCCGTGAGGAGCGCGTGCTGCGCATGCGCTTCGGCATCGGCATGAACACCGACCACACTCTGGAAGAGGTCGGCCAGCAGTTCTCGGTGACGCGCGAGCGTATCCGCCAGATCGAGGCCAAGGCGCTGCGCAAGCTCAAGCACCCCAGCCGCTCGCGCAAGCTGCGCTCGTTCCTCGATAGCTGAGCCGATCCGTATCGCGGGTTGGAGATTAGGGGCGCCTTCGGGCGCCCTTTTTCGTGTCCGGCGTCAGGCGGGGAGGGCGCCGTGGCTGGAGGCGACGCGGTCGGCCCGCGTGCGCCGCGACAGGAGCGCCGCCACCATCATCGCGCCGATCACCGTGACATGCTCGGTCGCGGTGTGGAAATGACCCACCGCCTCCGGTCCGGTCATGTTCCAGAAGTCGTGGACGAGGAGGATCGTCAGGCCTGTGAACGTCGCGAGCATGCCGGCGCCGAGCCAGGCCGCGCGATCGAGGACAACGAGTGCGGAGCCGAGAAGCTGAACGACGATCACGAGGACCGCGACCAGCGCCGGCGGCGAGAAGCCGAAATAGGCCATCTCGGCGGTCCCCGCCTCGAAGTCGGCCAGCTTCGCAAGGCCGCTGCCCCAGAAGCAGAAGGTCAGGATCAGCCGTGCGAGCGGCGGGAACCAGCGTGTGTCGAGAAGCCTTGCGATAGCGGTGGGCATGGGGTCGTGTCCCGGTCGGGCCGGCTCAACGGGGCCGGATCGCCACAGATCATAACAACCCCAGGTTTCAAGCGCACTGCCTGATTTCGTGGTCGAAGAAGCGCAGGAGATCCGCCTTCGGCATGGGCTTGGCGAGGTGGTAGCCCTGAAAGAGGGTGCAGCCGGCGGCCCGCGCCAGCAGCATCTGTCGCTCGGTCTCGATGCCTTCGGCAACGACCGACAGTCTCATCGAGTTCGCTAGGCTGGCGAGTGCCGAGACGAAGACGTTGTCGGTCTCGCTGTCGCCGAGGCGCGCGATGTAGCTCCGGTCGATCTTGATGCAGTCGACCGGCAGGTGGCGGAGGTAGTCGAAGCCGCTGAAGCCCGTGCCGAAATCGTCGAGCGCAATGCGGATGCCCATGTCGCGCAGGGCCTGCAGGCGGCGACAGATGTCCGGTGTCGTCTGGATTGCCGCCGACTCGGTGAGTTCGAGCGTCAGGCGGCTCGGCGCATGGCCGGTCTCGGCCAGCACCCGCGCCACCATATCGACGACGTCGTCGCGCTTCAGCTGGTTGGCCGAGACGTTGACGGAGATGCGCAGGTCGGGAAGCTCGCGCGCGTCCGACAGCGCTCGCCGCAGAACCCATTCGCCGAGTTGGTCGATCAGCGCGGTGCTTTCCGCGATCGGGATGAAACGGGCGGGCGAGATGTTGCCGCGCGACGGGCTCTGCCAGCGCAGAAGGGCTTCCACCGCGACGAGATTGCCGTCGAGGCCGCTGATCGGCTGGTAGTGGACGTCGAGTTCGTTGAGGAGGATCGCCGCCCGCAACTCGCGCTCGATCAGGCGACGATGCTTCAGCTCGGCCAGCATGTCGGCGTCGAAGACGGCGGTCTTGTTGCGCCCGGCGCTCTTGGCGGCGTAGAGCGCGACGTCGGCGAACTGCATGGCCTCCGACAGGTAGACCGTGCGCTCGGGCACCATCACGACGCCGAGGCTCGCCGACAGCGACAAGCGCCGCCCGCCTGCCATCACAGGCGTGTTGAGGGTCTGGCCGAACCGCTCGCCGAACGCCAGCGCCTCAGCCTCGTCGGCGCAGGGCAGCACGAAGGCGAACTCGTCGCCGCCGAGCCGTCCGGCGGTCACGCGCGGCGCGAGGCGCTTCAGCGTCGTCGCGATGTGGGACAGCGCGAAGTCGCCGGCGCGGTGGCCGAAGCTGTCGTTCAGGACCTTGAGGTTGTCCATGTCGAGCGCGAAGAAGGCGAGCGACGTGCCGCCGTCGCGGGCTTTCAACGCCTCGCCAGCCGCTTCGAGGAACGCCCGGCGCGTGAGGAGGCCGGTGATCTCGTCGATCACGTGGCGTTCGACCAAGGCTTCCTGCTCGCCGCGCACGCGTTCGAGTTCGAGATGCGTTCGATGGAGGTCGCGCCGCACGCGCCCGAGGACCAGAAAGGTCGCGATGCAGGCGACCAGCGAGATCGGGGCGATCCAAGGCGAGGTGAGGAGCAGGATCGCGCTGACGGCAAGCCAAACGGCAGCGAAGGCCGCGTGGGTGCGTTCGAGTTCGCGGACGACGGTGACCTGCTCGACCCAGAACGACTTGCTCATCTGCATACCGACTGCACCTGTAACCCTGGCGTACGGTATGGGATGTCCGTGAACGTATTGCGTCCGGCAATGGTGCGTTGCGGCGAAAAGCGCTCGTTCTCGCCGTATGCTGAATGCCGGATGAACACGCCGGACGGCGGCAATTCAGGAAGGCCGACTTATCTTGTCGGGCATGACGCGCCACGGAGCGCGCCCTATTCGACAGGAGACCTTTCCATGCTGTCCAGCTTCATCCGTTCCACCCTCGTCGCTGCGACGGTTCTCGGTTCGCTCGGCGCGGCCAGCGCTGCAAGCGCCGCGCCGCGCGATGCGGCCGGCGTGACGCTCGTCGACTATCGCGGCGAGCGGCACGACCGTTGGGAGCATCGCGGCCCGCGCCATGGCGAGCGCTGGGGCGACCGGGGCCCGCATCGGGGAGAGCGCTGGGGTGATCGCGGACCGCGCCGCGGCGAGTGCTCGCCGCGTCTTGCCCTGCGCAAGGCGCGCGACATGGGCGTGCGCGGCGCCGACGTGGTGCGGGTCAACAACCGCGCGGTGGTCGTCGCCGGCTACAAGCGCGGCTACCCGACCTCGCTGCGCTTCGCGCAGGACCGCGGCTGCCCGGTGATCGGTTACCGCTGACATCCGAAGGCTTCAAATGAAGAAGGGGCGGCTCTCGCGAGCCGCCCCTTCCTTATGTCCGGGGATGATCAGGGCTGGAGTTCGTAGACGATCCGGACCTGCGCCGAGATCGTGTTCTCGCCCGCCTCGACAGGAACCTTGGCGGCGCTGCTCGCCATCATCCGCATCTCGCCCATCGGCATGGGCGGGGGAAGAGGCACGAAGCCGGCCGCCGTGTCCTCGATCGAGACCACGCGGCCGAGCTTGAGCCCCGCGGCCTCCGCGAGCGCGGTGGCGCTGGAGCGCGCGCGGACGACGGCGTCGCGCCGGGCAGCATCGCGCAGCGACGCGTCATCCTCGATCTGGAAGGAGATCGAGCCACCCTCGTTGACGCCGAGCTGAACGGCGCGGTCGAGGAGTTCGCCGAGCTTGGCGATATCGCGCACCTTGACCGACAACGTGTTGCGCACCTCGTATCCAGTGAGGACGGGGGGCGCCTGCGTGCCGTCGGAACGGTTGTCGTAGCGATACTGCGGCGAAATCTGGAAGCCTGAGGTCTGCAGGTCGCGGGACTCGACGCCGAACGAGGGCATCGCGGCGCGCACGGCGTCCATCGCCGTGTTGACCTGCCCCAGCGCATCCGCGGCCGTCGCGGCCGAGCGCATGACGGTCAGCTGCGTGACCGCGAGGTCGGGCGCGCCCCTGGCCAGTCCTTCGCCGGAAACGCTGACGCGCGCGGGCGGCGGGGCCGGGGGCGGCGGCGCATCCTGTGCCAGGACGGGCGAGGCGAATGCGAGGGCGGCGCCCAGCGCAAGAGGGGCGAACAGGCGGACTGCGGACAAGGCCGATTCTCCGTTGGATGTCTGACGCTCGTCTTGTGGGGCGCGAATGCGGCGAAAGGCCAGCCGTTCAGGCTTCGACCGGCCACTGCCGCAGTTCGGTCCGGCCGTCGTTGGCCGCGAAGGCGTTGAGGAGTGCGGTGTGGCGATAGAGCGGGTTGCCGGTGACCTCGCGTCCCACCCAATCGGGGATCGAGAAGACCTCGTCGGGATCGCCGAGCTCGACTTCGGCCCAGACGAGGCCGGCCAACGGACCGCGGAAGACGTCGACCTCCCAGAGATGCCCCTCGTGAGGAACCTCGAAACGGTCCTTCTCGATGATCTGGCCGGTGCAGACCCCACCCAACATCTCTTCGGCATCGGCGACCGGGATCTCGTACTCGAACTCGCTGCGGCAGATGCCCGAGCGCGCGCCCTTCACCGTCAGCCATGCCGTCTCGCCGTCGCGGCGCACCCGGACCTTGCCGTTGGCGCCCTGGCTGACCAGTCCGTCCCGAAGGGTCCTGACGCGCACCGCGCGGCCGCGCCAGGCATTGCCGATCACAAGAAACTTGCGCTCGATTTCGACGGCCATGAAGCCTCTTCACGCGATGCGGGACGCCCGTCGGCGGCCCGCAGATTCCGACCGGCGGCTCCCATGTCACCAAACGGGGCGGAAAGCAATTGTCCGCGTTATCGACCGGGGCAGCCCGACCCGAAGGTTCACGCGCCCCAGCCGACGACCCCCTTGATCTCCAGGAACTCGTCCAGCCCGAACTCGGCATATTCGCGTCCGTTCCCGGACTGCTTGTATCCGCCGAACGGCGCGCCCGCGTCCCAGGCGGGATAGTTGAGGTAGACGTTGCCGGTGCGCATGCGCCGCGCGAAGGCGCGCGCCCGCTCCGGGTCGGCCGACTGGACGTAGGACGCGAGCCCGTAGACCGTGTCGTTGGCAAGCTCGGCCGCTTCGTCCTCGGTCTCGTAGGAGAGGATCGACAGGACCGGGCCGAAGATCTCCTCGTGGGCGATGGTCATGTCGGGCCTGACGTCCGCGAAGACGGTCGGGCGCACGAAGTAGCCGCGATTGAGGCCGTCGGGCCGGCCGGGACCGCCGGCCACGAGCCGCGCACCCTCCCGGATGCCCGTCTCGATGAGCCCTTGAATCTTGTCGTACTGGACCTGGCTGACGACCGGGCCGAGCTGGGTCGAAGCGGCGTCGGCCGGGCCCACCTTGAACGCGTCGGCCGCCCGCGCAGCGATCGCGGCCGCCTCATCGTGACGATCGGCGGGTACGAACATGCGCGTCGGCGCGTTGCAGCTCTGGCCGGAATTGCCGAAGCAGCCCTGCACGCCCTTGGCGACGGCGGTCTCGAGGTCGACGTCGGGCAGGAGGACGTTGGCCGACTTGCCGCCGAGCTCCTGATGGACCCGCTTGATCGTGTCGGCGGCGCCTTTGGCGACCAAGATGCCGGCCCGCGTCGAGCCGGTGAAGGACATCATGTCGATGCCGGGATGGCGCGACATGGCTTCGCCGACCCCCGGCCCGTCGCCGTTGACGAGGTTGAAGACGCCCCGCGGCAGGCCGGCCTCGTCGCAGATCTCGGCGAAGAGGAGGCCGCTCATCGGCGCGATCTCTGACGGCTTCAGCACCATCGTGCAGCCGGCGGCGAGCGCCGGCGCGACCTTGCACATGATCTGGTTCATCGGCCAGTTCCACGGCGTGATCATGCCGACGACGCCGATCGGCTCGCGCGCGATCAGCGTCGTGCCGCGCATCTCCTCGAAGTGGTAGGTCTCCAGCGTCTCGATCATCTTGGCGAGATGGGCGGTGCCGATCCCGGCCTGACTGTTGAGCGCGAAGGGCAGGGGCGCGCCCATCTCGCGGCTGATCGCCTCGGCCATCTCCGGAAGGCGCGCCTTGTAGACCTCGAGAAGGTGGCGCATCAGGGCGAGGCGTTCCTCGCGGGTGGTCTGCGAATAGGACCGGAACGCGCGGCGGGCGGCCGCCACCGCACGGTCGACGTCCGCAGCACCGCCCAGTGCGATCTCGGCGAAGGCTTCCTCGGTGGACGGGTCGATCACCGGGAGGCGGGCGTCGGTCGCGGGCGCCACCCAGGCACCGTCGATGTAGAACTGCAGGGCGTGGTTCATCTCGGTCCCTCCCGAACGCGCGTCGGTAAAGGTGTAGAACCCCGCACGCTCCATGGTCCAGCCGGCTGCGGCGGCGGAACGCGGAAATCCTCGCCCGGGCTTCGGCCCGGACGGGGAGAGGGGACGCCGAGAGAATAGGGTTCAGCGGCGATGGCGGCGGGCGAGATCCACGAGGATCGCGATGAGCACCACGAGGCCGACGATCACGCGCTGCCAGAAGCCGGACACATTGAGAAGGACGGTGCCGTTGGCAAGCATCGCCAGAAGCAGGGCACCGAGCGCCGTGCCGACGATCGTGCCCTGGCCGCCGCGAAGGCTCGTGCCGCCGATGATCGCGGCCGTGATCGCCTGCAGCATCCAACCTTCACCGACGGACGGCTGGCCGGCATCCATGCGGCTCGCATAGAGCATGCCGGCCATGGCGGCGAACATGCCGGCGAGGCCGTAGACGAGGAGCTCGACCCGGCGGATGCGGATGCCGACCAGCACCGCGGCGTCGCGATTGCCGCCGATCGCGAAGATGTTGCGGCCGAACTTGGTGTTGCGCAGCACCCAGATCAGGATCGCCGCCGAGACGAGGAAGAACCAGACCGGCACCGGCAGGCCGAGAAGCTCGCCCTGACCGAAGACGCGGAAGCCGGCCCCGAGCGGGCGGATCGGGTAACCCTCGGTGATGACGAGCGTCATGCCCGCGAAGATCTCGCCCGACGCCAGCGTCACGATGAACGGGTTGAGCTTGAGATAGGCGATGAAGAAGCCGTTCACGAGACCGAGGCAGAGGCCGAACAGGCAGGCGAGCGGGATCACCAGCCAGGGATGGACGCCGAGCGAGGTCAGCATCAGCGAGCCGACGATCGCCGAGAGACCGGCGGCCGCGCCGACCGACAGGTCGATGCCGCCAAGAAGGAGCACCAGCGTCTGGCCGAGCGCCACGAGGCCGACGAAGGCGGCGGCGCGCGCCACGACCGTCAGGTTGTAGGCCGACAGGAAGTTCGGCGCGGCGATCGACAGGATGATGGCAAACAGCCCCAGCGCGATCAGGATGCCGCTCGCCTCCCAGCCCTTGAAGCGGGACCAGAGGGAGGGGGCGGCGGCGGAGCGGGCCCGCGCGGGAGACCCAAGAGCGGTGTTGGTCATGGCTCGGGTTGCCTTTCGGTCGGGAGACGGGCGGTCGACAAGCGGCGCTGGCGTCGCGCCTTCAGCTCATGGCGAGACGCAGCAGCGATTCCTGCGTCATGTCCTCGGTGCGCGGGGTGCCCTTCACGCGGCCCTCGTGCATGACGAGGATGCGGTCGGAGACGTTCAGCACCTCCTCCAGCTCGGAGGAGATGTAGACGATCGACAGGCCCGCCGCCGTCAGGCTGTCGAGGACGCCCTGGATCTCGGATTTCGCGGCGACGTCGATGCCGCGCGTCGGCTCGTCGAGGATCAGGATCTTCGCGTTCTTGGCGAGCCAGCGGCCGAGAATGACCTTCTGCTGGTTGCCGCCCGACAGGGAAGTGATCGGGTCCGACGCCGATCCGATCTTGATGCGCAGGCGGTCGACGTAATCGTCGACCGTGCGCGCCATGCCGCGGAAGTCCATCCAGGCCGGACCACGGAAGCGGTCGAGCGTCGCGATCGTCAGGTTCTCGGCGATCGAGAGGAGCGGGAAGATACCCTCCTGCTTGCGCTCCTCCGGCAGATAGACGAGGCCGCGCTGGATGGCGTCGGCGGGGTCCGTCACCGGGCGCGCGTCGCCGAAGATCTCGACCGATCCGGCCTTTGCCCGCGTCAGACCGAAGATGCACTTGGCCACCTCGGTGCGCCCGGCTCCGACGAGGCCGGAGACGCCCAGCACCTCGCCCTCGTGAAGCTCGAACGACACGTCCTCGAACTCGCCGGGGCGGGACAGGCCCGACACTCTCAGGACCACCGGACGGTCCTCCAAGCGACGCGGCGCATGCGTGGACAAAGCGACCTCGCGGCCCGCCATCAGCGCGACCATCTCGTGCTTGGACGTGCGCTTCGGGTCGAGCTCGCCGACATAGGCCCCGTCGCGCAGGACCGAGACGCGGTCGGACAGGTCGAGGATCTCGTCGAGGCGGTGCGAGATGTAGAAGGCCGAGCCGCCGGTCTCGCGGAAGCGTCGGATGAAGGCATAGAGCTTTTCGGTCTCGCGCGTCGTCAGCGCAGCGGTCGGCTCGTCGAAGATCAGGATGCGCGCCTTGGTGGCGACGGCGCGGGCGATCTGCACCAGCTGCTGCTGCGCCTTGGACAATTCGCCCGCGCGGGCGTCGCCTGCGATCGTGTCGTCGACGGCATGGAGGTGCGTGAGGGCTTCCTCGCGCGTCGCTCGCCAATCGATCGCCGGCCCGCGCGTGATCTCGGCGCCGAGCATGATGTTCTCGGTGACGGTAAGGGCCGGAACGAGATTGATCTCCTGCGGCGCGATGGCGATGCCCGCGCTTTGCGCCTCGCCGGGCGAATGGAACTGCACCGCGGCGCCGCCGACGAGAAGCTCGCCGGCGGTCGGGCGGAGCCGGCCGCAGATGATGTTCATCAGCGTCGACTTGCCAGCGCCGTTCTCGCCGATGATCGCGTGGACCTCGCCGGGGCGGATCGAGACGGAAACGCCCCTCAGGGCATGCACGACGCCGAAGCTCTTCGATACGTTTCTCGCCTCGAAGGCGGTGGCCATCGCGTCCATGTCAGCCTCTCCCTCGACCGGAACGAAAGGGGAGCCGGCGGACCGGCTCCCCGACCTCGCCTTTAGAGCTGGTCCTTGGTGATGAAGCGCGAGCCCGTGTTGTGGTCCATCGGGATCGTGTGGTTCTGGTTCATCGCGACCATGTACTTCACGGCCCAGTAGCCGATGTCCCACTGGCGCTGCGCCTTCAGCGCCGTGATGACGCCTTCCTTCACGAAGTCGACGGCCTCCGGCAGGTCGTCCATGCCGACCACCGCCACCGTGCCCGCCTTGCCGGCGTTCTGGACGGCGCGGGCGATGCCGATCGGGTTCGAGGCGTTGCAGCCGAAGAAGCCCTTGATGTTGGGATGGGCCTGGAGCGCGTTCTCGGTGAGCGAGACGGCTTCCTCCAGCACGTCGTTGTCGGGCTGCTCGAAGACGATCTTGACGTTCGGATAGGCTTCCAGCGCTTTCTTGAAGCCCTTGATGCGCTCGACGTGGTCGGTCGCGGTCAGGGAGCCGGAAAGGATGCCCACCTCGCCCTCGCCGCCGATGTGGTCGGCGAGATACTTGCCGAGGTCGAAGCCGTCGCCGTAGCTGTCCTTCTGGCCGACGAAGGCGAAGTCGGGCGAGCAGAAGGAGTTGAAGGTGATCGTGTTGACGCCGGCTTCCTTGGCTTCGGTCAGGAGCTGGACATTGGTCGCCTGATCGAGACAGGCGACGGCCAGACCATCGGGCGCGCGGCCGATATTGGCCTCGATGCGCTGGTTCTGGTCGGCGACGTCAGCCTGCGGGGGCTGGTCCCAGATCATGTTGATCTTGATGCCCTGCTTGGCGAACTCGTCCACCGCGTACTGGCCACCCTGGCGCACCACGTCGTACCACGGGTGGATCACCTTCGGGATGAAGACGAAGGTCAGTTCCTTGTCGATCGGCTTGATGAGGTCTTCCTGCCCCTCGGCCGAGGCCGGCAGGACCGCGCCCATCAGCGCGGAGCCGAGAACGAGGGCGGACCAGAATCCCTTGCGCATGTCGTCTTCCTCCCGAAAGGGGCGCCTCCCGCCCCGGACCCCAGCGGCTGAGAGCCGCCGGACGCGCCGTCTTCCCCGGCGCGCCTATCCCTTTCGATCTCGCGCACTTTCCGCCAACCGTCAATACATTTGATCTTCATAAAATCATTTTGTGCAACGCGTCGTCGAAATCGGAGGGGCTAGTTTATCAGAAGCAGCTCCCTGTGGTGGTGGAGGCCTTTCCTTCCAGCGCCACGTCCGCGCCAATCACTCCAAGCCATAGACATTTGCACTTTACAAAAAACAAAGTTGCACGATACACCTTACCAGAGGCGCAAGGAATGCGCCGTTTCCCAAGCTCGGATGGATCGTGATGAAAGCTGCCCTCCTGCGCGCTCCCAACGACGTCCTGTTCGGTGATGTCGCGGATCCGACCCCCGAGCGCGGTGATCTCGTTCTCAAGGTTCGCGCCGCCACGATCTGCGGCACCGACATCCGCATCGTCTCGGGCCGCAAGACCATGGGCGTGCGCTACCCCTCGGTGCTCGGCCACGAGTTCTCCGGGGAGATCGTCGACGCCGGGGGCTCGTCGCGCTTCCGGGCGGGGGACGCCGTCTGCGTCGATCCGGCGATCGCCTGCGGACACTGCGCCTACTGCAAGCGCGGGCTCGAGAACGTCTGCGAGAACCTGACCGCGATCGGCTACGAGGTCGACGGCGCCTTCGCCGAATACATCCGCATCCCCGGCCGGGCGCTGGAGACGGGCAATGTCTTCGCGATGCCCGACGGCGTCTCGTTCGAGGAGGCGGCGCTCGCCGAGCCGCTCGCCTGCGTCATCAACGGTCAGGAGAAGGTCGGCGTCGAGCGCGGCGACGTGGTGGCCATCCTTGGCTCCGGCCCGATCGGTCTCCTCCACGTCAAGGTCGCGCGGCTGTCCGGCGCGCGGCGCATCATCGTGTCAGAGCCGAACCCGGCGCGCCGCGAGGCGGCGCTGCGGGCGGGCGCCGACGTCGTGGTCGATCCGGTCAACGAGGACCTGAAGGCGATCGTGCGGGGCGAATCGGGCGGCATCGGCGCCGACGTCGTGATCGTGGCGATTGGCGTGCCCTCGCTCGCCAACGACGCGCTCAGTCTCGCCCGCCTGCGCGGACGCGTCTCGCTGTTCGCCGGCTTCAACAAGGGCGAGATGGCGCCGCTCGACGTCAACGCCATCCACTACAACGAGCTGATCGTGACCGGCTCCTTCGGCCTGACGCGCCTTCAGTTCGAGAAGTCGCTGAACCTCATCGCGTCGGGACAGCTTGATACCAAGCCGTTCCTGACGCATCGTTTCGCCCTACCGGCGATCGGCGAGGCGCTGGAGACCGCCGCCCGAGGCGATGCCATCAAGGTCGCCATCGTATCCTGATCATGAGCACTGCTACCTCCCCCGCACGCCACTTCCCGGTCGTCATCATCGGCGCGGGGATCAACGGCATCGGCACGTTCCGCGACCTCAGCCTGCAGGGGGTCGACTGCCTGCTGATCGATCGCGGCGACTTCTGCTCGGGTGCGAGCGAATCGTCCTCGCGCCTGATGCACGGGGGCCTGAAGTATCTGGAGACGGGCGAGTTCCGGCTGGTGCGACAGTCGGCGGAGGAGCGCAACATCCTCCTGCGCAACGCGCCGCATTTCGTGACGCCGCTGGAGACCGCGCTTCCCGTGCGCTCCTGGTTCGGCGGCATCGTGCCCTCGATCAAACGCTTCCTTGGCCTCAAGGCCAAGCTCAACGATCGCGGCGCCATCATCACCAAGCTCGGCCTGACGATGTACGACGCGTTCGGCCGGCGCTTCCGCACCATGCCGGTGCATCGCTTCATTGGCGGACGCCGCGCCCGCGCCGAACTGAAGGGCCTCGATCCTGCGATCACCGCGGTCGGCCTCTACTACGAGGCCCGGCTCGACCATGCCGAACGGCTTGGCCTCGAACTCGTGCTCGATGCCCTGAAGGACAATCCGGGCAGCGAAGCGCGCAGCTACACGAAGGTGCGCTCGGCGGCCGGCGGCGCGATCGAGATCGAGGACGTCCTGACCGGCGCGCGCGAGTGGGTTCGCGGCGACGTCGTGGTGAATGCCGGGGGCGCGTGGATCGACGGCGTCAACGCGGCGCTGGGCCTCAACACGCGCCACATGGGCGGCACCAAGGGTAGCCACGTCGTGGTGGATCACCCCGAGCTTCTGGCCGCGCTCGGCGGCCGCATGGTCTATTTCGGCTCGGCCGACGGCCGGGTGAACCTCCTCTATCCCTTCAAGGGACGCGTCCTGATCGGCTCGACCGACATTCCCGTCGCCCATCCGGACGAGGCGAGGGTGAGCGAGGAAGAGATCGCCTACATGATCGGCGTCGTCGCCGAGGTGTTCCCCAAGATCGTCATCCGGCGCGACGACGTCGTCTACGCCTTCTGCGGGGTGCGCCCGCTTCCCAATGCCGATGTCGACGATCCCGGCGCGATCAGCCGCGACCACTCGATCGCCGAGGAGCGGTTGCCGGGCACCGACGTGCCGGTTCTCTCGCTGATCGGCGGCAAGTGGACGACCTATCGCGGGTTTTCCGAGGAGGTCACGGACCGCATCCTGCCGCGCCTCGGGCGAGCGCGCCGGGCCTCGACGGCGGCGCTTCCGATCGGCGGCGGCACGGCGTTCCCGAAGGACGCGGCCGGACGCCAGCGGCTCGTGCGCGAACTCGCCGAGACGGCGGGCGGGCCGGAGGCGGTCGGGGAACGTCTCCTTCGCCGTTACGGCACGCGGGCCCGCCCGATCGCCGAGGCGATCCGCGCGTCGGACGGACGCACGCTCAACGCCGCGCCCGATCACCACGTCGCCGAGATCGCCTGGATCGCGGCGAACGAGCAGGTCCGCACCGCGGACGACATCCTGCGCCGGCGCACCGACCTCGCCCTGTCGGGCCGGGTGACGCCGGTCCTCAGCGACGAGGTCGAGGCGATCCGCCTCGCCGCGGCCTGACATTCACACGCCCCGCCGGATCGGGAAGGGGTCCGTCATCTTCTGGGAGGAACGCGCGATGCGCTACGACTACGCTTCGATCGGCTTCTACACGTTCGACTGCCTCGGCCGCCCCGTGGGTGCCATCCCGCCGGGCGGCGGCACGCAGTTCATCGAGGAGATCGATCTGGCCGTTTCCGGCGCGGCGGGCGCGGCGGTGATCGCGGCGGCCAAGCACGGGCTGAACTGCCTTGCGGTCGGCGCGGTCGGCGACGACCTGATGGCCGGTTGGGTAATGGACCGGCTCACGAGCTTCGGCGTCGACATCTCGACGATGCAGCGGCTCAAGGGCGTGGGCACCTCGACCTCGATCGTCCTGACGCGCGCCGACGGATCGCGTCCGGCGCTTCACATGAAGGGCGCGACCGGTGCCTTCGTGATCACGCCCGACATGTGGGACAAGGTGCTCGACGCCACGGTCGTCCATCTCGGCGGCGTCGGGCTGATGGACCGCATGGACGGGGCCCCAAGCGCCGAACTCTTTGCCGAGGCGAAGCGCCGCGGCGCAATCACGACGGTCGACGTCTTCGCGGCAGCCGAGAAGGATCTCGATAACGTCGTCGGCCTCCTGCCTCACACGGACTATTTCCTGCCCTCGATCGAGGAGGCGCGCGTGCTGTCGGGGCTGGAGGACGTCGAGGACGTCGCGCGCTTCTTCCTCGACAAGGGCGTGACCTGCTGCATCCTGACGCTCGGCGAGAACGGCGCCTACTATCGCCATTCCAACGGCGACCGCTTCCTGATGCCGGCCTTCGATATCGAGATGATCTGCTCCTGCGGCTGCGGCGACGCGTTCAACGCCGGCATCGCGACCGGCCTCGTGCGGGGCATGGACCCCGAATCCATGGTACGGTTCGCGCAGGCGACCTCGGCGCAGAACGCGCTCGGGCTCGGCAGCCAGGCGGGCGTCACCTCCTTCGACCAGACGCTGGCCTTCACGAGGCGCGCGACGCGCCCCCCGACGATCGCGGTGCACGGCGCCGCCCGGACGGCGGCGTGAGCCGCCCGGTCGCCCGCGTCTCCGACCTCGAGCGCTGAGCGATGGCCTGGCGCGCGCGCGGTGGCCCGGCGGGACTGTCCGGACCCGCCGGCGAAGGGCTAAACCCGAGGGAGACGATTTCCTCGGGCGAAAGGCTGGCCGTGTCCTCCACCGACAGCGACGACATCAGGGCGCGGGCCGCCTGGCTCTACTACATGGAAGGGCTGACGCAGGATCAGGTCGCCAAGATCCTCGGGCTGACCCGCACGCGCGTCCTGCGCATGCTGGCGGCCGCGCGCGAGGACGGCACGGTCCAGATCCGCGTGACCTCGCCGATCGCCCGATGCGCACGGCTCGAGCGCGAGGTGCGCGCCCGCTTCGACATGGAGCGCGTCGTGGTCGTGCCGGACCCGCAGGACGAGGCGCAGCTGCCCTCGATGATCGGCGCGGCGCTCGGCCAGCTCCTGCCCGATCTTCTGGCCGACGGCATGACGATCGGCCTCGGCTGGGGGCGCACGCTCTCCTCGTCGCTCCCCTTCGTCGAGCCGCTGGTCTACGCCCGGTCCACCACGATCTCGATGCTTGGCGGCCTGACCCATGTCAGCCTGTCCAATCCGTCGGAATTCGCCTGGCGCTTCGCCGACCGGATCGGCGGCGATTGCTACATGCTGGCTTGCCCGGTCTTCGCGCCGGACGGGGCGACGCGAGATGCGCTCCTCAACCACCGCGGGATCGCCGAGGTGTTCCGGCGGACCGATCGTCTCGACCTTGCAATCCTGTCGGTCGGCGACTTCACGCGCGACTCGATCTTCGTCCGCTACGGCCTTCTGGAGCGCGCCGACCTCGACAGTCTGGAGCGGGCCGGGGCTGTCGGCGACGTCCTGTGCCGCTTCATTGACGCCGAGGGGCGGGTGCTCGACCATTCCGTCAACGACCGGGTGCTCGCCGTCGATCCGCGCCGCCTCGCGGATGCCCGGCGCACGGTCCTGGCGAGCGGCGGCTGGTCGAAGTTTCCCGCGATCCGCGCGGCCATGACGCTTCTGTCGCCCGAAATCCTCGTGACCGACGAGCGCACGGCCGAGCGGCTGCTCGACGGCTGAAAAATGCGCTCCGGGCCATCTATGAACTCTTGTCTTCATGAGAAGACAAATGTACCTATGCTTCCCAAGGGAGGAACAGCGATGACGATTCTTCAGGTTGGCCTCGCGGCCGAACTCCAGGCCTACGCCGACAAGAACGGTCCGGTGACCGTCGGCCTCGCCGGTTCGGGCCAGATGGGCACCGACATGGTGGTGCAGCTGACCCTGATGCCGGGCGTTCGGCTGGGGGCCCTGTCGGAGCTGAACATCACGGGCGCGGAAGCCGCACTGCGCATGGCGGGCACCGACTTCGTCCACGCCGCCGGCACCAGCGACATCGACCGCGCGATCGAGGGCGGCAAGGTCGCGCTGACCGAGGACTACAAGGCGCTCTGCTCGTCCGGCCATATCGACGTCATCATCGACGCCACCGGCAATCCGAACGTCGGCACGCTGATCGCGCTGGAGGCCTTCCGCAACGGCAAGCATGTCGTCATGCTGAACGTCGAGGCCGACATTACGATCGGCCGCTTCCTGCGCGAGGAGGCCGCCAAGGCCGGCGTCGTCTACACCGGCGCGGCAGGCGACGAGCCGGCCGCCACGGTCGAGATCATCGGCTTCGCCCAGTCGCTCGGCTTCGACATCGTCTGCGCCGGCAAGGGCAAGAACAATCCCTTAAAGTTCGACGCGACGCCGGACGCCTACGAGGAGGAGGCCCGGCAGCGCAACATGAACGCGCGCATGCTGGTCGAGTTCGTGGACGGCTCCAAGACCATGATCGAGATGGTCGCCGTCGCCAACGCCACGGGGCTCGTGCCGGACGTTCCGGGCATGCACGGGCCCGCAGCCACGCGCGACGAACTGGCCTCGGTGCTCTGCACCAAGGAGGACGGCGGCGTCCTGTCGGGCACCGGCAAGGTCGACTACTCCATCGGCAAGGGCGTCGCGCCCGGCGTCTTCTGCATCGTGAAGCCCCGCCACGACCGCGTGCTGGAGCGCATGAGCGATCTGAAGATGGGCCCCGGCCCGAACTACACGATCTTCCGCCCCTATCACCTGACCTCGCTCGAAGTGCCGCTGTCGGCCGTGCGTGCGGTGGTGAAGGGCGCGCCGGACCTCATCCCGGCCGACCGTCCGGTCGCCGAGTGCGTGACGCTCGCCAAGCGCGATCTGAACCCCGGCGATACGCTCGGCAAGATCGGCGAGTACGACTACCGCGGCTTCGCCATGACCTGGGAAGGCGCGCGCAACGAGGGCGCCCTGCCGCTCGGCCTTGCGGAGCGGGCTCGCGTCATCAAGCCGATCAGGGCCGGCGAGAAGCTGACCTATGCCAACTGCGAGCCGGACGACAGCCTGGTGATCACCCAGATCCGCCGTCGTCTCGACCAGGCCGACGGGCGCTTCGCCGCCGCGGCCGAGTAACCGGATCAGGAGAGACAGGCCATGTCCGCCATGCCCGAGGTTTCCGAGGTCGCCGACGCGGCGGCTCCGTCGCAGGGCCCGCGCGAGGGGGACAACCGTCCCTTCGCGTTCCGCCACTTCGAGCCGGCGGTGCTCCGGGATGCGCTGCGCCAGATGCATCTCATCCGCCGCTTCGAGGAAGGGGCGGAGGAGAGCTACATGCGCGGCCTCATCCACGGCACGATGCACCTGTCCATCGGACAGGAAGCCTCGGCGGTCGGCACGTGCCTCGCCCTGACCGATACCGACCAGATCACCTCCACCCACCGCGGTCACGGTCATTGCATCGCCAAGGGTGCCGAGGTCGGCCGGATGTTCGCCGAGTTCTTCGGCAAGGAAACCGGCTACTGCCGCGGTCGCGGCGGCTCCATGCACATCGCCGACGTCACCAAGGGGAACCTCGGCGCCAACGGCATCGTCGGCGGCGGCTTGCCGATCGCGGTCGGCGCAGCGCTGTCCATGAAGATGCAGAAGCGCGCCGACGTCGTCGTTTCCTTCTTCGGCGACGGCGCCAACAACGAGGGCGCCTTCCACGAAGCGCTCAACATGGCCTCGATCTGGAAGCTGCCGGTCGTGTTCGTGTGCGAGAACAACAAGTACGGCATGTCGGTCTCGACCGAGCGCTCGACCGCCGTGAAGAACATCGCCGAGCGCGCCGTGGCCTATTCCATGCCGGGCGTCACGGTCGACGGCAACTCGCTGTCCGACGTCGCGGAGGCTTCCGTCGCCGCGATCGAGCGGGCGCGCCGGGGCGAGGGGCCGACCCTCATCGAGTGCAAGACCTACCGTCATCGCGGCCATTCCAAGAGCGACCGCAACCGCTACCGCACCAAGGAGGAGATCGACGACTGGATCTCCAAGGACCCGATCGGCCGCTTCGAGGCTGAGCTGATCCAGTACGGCATCGTGTCGGAAGGCGACGTGGAAGAGATCCGCGCCGGCGTCGAGCGCGATATCGCCGAGGGCATCGAGTTTGCAAAGAACTCGCCGTCGCCCGACCCGTCCGACGCGACGCGTTTCGTCTACACGGCCTGAACGGCTGAAGCAGCCGACCCCGAGGATTGTTCCGATGAGCGAACTTGCGAACGCGGCTGGCGGCCGCGAGCTTTCCTATGCCCAGGCGATCCAGGAAGCGATCGCCATCGCCATGGAGGAGGACCCCCGCGTCTTCATCATGGGCGAGGACATCGGCGTCTACGGCGGCGCCTTCCAGGTGACGGGCGACCTCGTTCACCGCTTCGGCGCCGATCGCGTGATCGACACGCCGATCGCCGAACTCGGCGGCGCGGGCGTCGCGGTCGGCGCGGCGCTCACCGGCATGAAGCCGATCTACGAGTTCCAGTTCTCGGACTTCGCGACGCTCGCGATGGAGCAGATCGTCAACCAGGCGGCCAAGCTCCGCTTCATGCTCGGCGGCAACGTCTCGGTGCCGCTGGTCATGCGCTTTCCCGCGGGCTCCGGCACGGGCGCGGCGGCCCAGCACTCCCAGAGCCTCGAGGCTTGGCTCGGCCACGTGCCCGGCCTGAAGGTCCTGCAGCCCTCGACCCCGCACGACGCCAAGGGCATGCTGCTGGCCGCGATCGACGATCCCGATCCGGTGATGATCTTCGAGCACAAGATCCTCTACAAGTCCAAGGGCATCGTGCCGGAAGGCCGCTACACCGTGCCGATCGGCAAGGCGGCGGTGGTGCGTGAAGGTAAGGATCTTACGATCGTCGCCTCGGCTATCATGGTCCACAAGGCGCTGTCGGCGGCCGAGGAACTGGCCAAGGACGGCATCGATGTCGAGGTCGTCGACCTTCGCACCGTGCGCCCGATGGACCGCGAGACCATCATGAAGAGCGTGATGAAGACCGGGCGCCTCGTCTGCGTCTACGAGGGCGTGAAAACGCTCGGCGTCGGCGCCGAGATCGCCGCGATGATCGCCGAGAGCGATGCGTTCGACTATCTCGATGCGCCGATCGTGCGCCTCGGCGGCGCGGAGTCGCCGATCCCCTACAATCCCGAGCTGGAAAAGGCGGTCGTGCCGCAGGTTCCCGACATCGTCTCGGCCGTGCGCGCACTCCACAAGAGGGAGCGTTGAGGCCATGCCGACCGAAGTGATCCTGCCCAAGGTCGACATGGACATGGCGACCGGCCAGATCTCGCGCTGGTTCTACAAGGAAGGCGACGCGATCAAGAAGGGCGAGCCGCTCTTCGAGATCGAGACCGACAAGGCGGCCATGGAAGTGGACGCGCCGGCGAGCGGGACGCTGCGCAACGTGACCGGCGCGGAAGGCGTCGACATCGCGGTCGGCGCGCCCGTCGCCTGGATCTACGCCGAGGGCGAGGCCTATGACGCCGCCGCGGCCGGCGGCTCGGTCGAGACCAAGGTCGAGCCCGATCCCGACGTCGAAACCGATTCCAAGCCCGCACCGGCCGAGGCGGTCCCCGCGGTCGCGCAGGCTGCACGGCCCGAGGACGCGAAACAGGGGGCCGAGGGCGAGCGCCGCGGCGTGCGTGCGACGCCGCTTGCCCGCCGGATCGCGCGCGAACGCGGGATCGATCTTGCGACCGTGACCGGCAGCGGGCCGCTCGGTCGCATCGGGCGCGACGACGTGGAAGCGGCGGCTGCCGCCAGGTCCGAGGTCAAGGCGCCGCAGCCTGCGGTCGCCGCGTCGAAGCCCGACGGCGTCGGAACGGCACAGCCGGCATTTTCCTGCACCCCGAAGACAGCCCCTGCCGCACGGGCCCCGGCGCCGGCGAACGATACGGCCACCCCGCTCGCCGTCACGCGTCTGCGCGAGGGTGAGGGCGTTCCCATCGTCCTCATCCACGGGTTCGGATCGGAGACGGCAAGCTGGCGTCCGCTGCTCGGCGAGATGACCGGGGGCAACCCGGTGCTCGGCATCGACCTGCCCGGTCACGGCGCGTCGCTCGACCAGGAGGCGGACGGGTTCGACGCGCTGGTGTCGGGCGTCGAGGAGACGCTGATCGCGTTGGGGGTGACGAGCTGCCATCTCGTCGGCCATTCGCTCGGCGGCGCCGTCGCCACCTCGGTTGCCAGCGGCACGGCGACCGACGTGCGCTCGCTGATGCTCCTGTCGCCGGCCGGCTTCGGCCCCGACATCGACACCGGCTTCACCGAAGGCTTCGCCCGCGCGACCGCCGAGGCACCGGTGCGCACCTGGCTGCGCCATCTCGTCGCCGACGCGGGTGCCATCTCCGACGGTTTCGTGCGGGCGACCGCGCGCGGACGGGCAGATGGCCGGCAGGCGGACGCGCAGACCCGGCTCGGCACGCACCTGTTCTCGAACGGCGCGCAGCATGTCTCGGTGCGCGACCTCCTCCCGCATCTCGCCATGCCGGTGAAGATCGTCGCCGGCACCGAGGACCGCGTAGTCCCGGTGCGCCATTTCGCCGGGCTGCCGGGGCGGATCGCCTTGCATGTTTTCCCAAGGACGGGACATATGCCGCAGATCGAGCAGAAGGGCGAAGTCGCCCGCCTGCTTCACGAGCTGACACGCTAGTCCGTCGTCCGGCCGGCTTTCAATCGCCGCGCCGGGCCATAGGCGCGAAGGTGTCGCAAGGCCGCTCCGGTCCGCCGGGGCGGCCTTGCGCGTCCCGCGTTCGGGCGGCGAAAAGGGGAGACCATCCATGGCCGAGTTCGACGGCATCATCTTCGACTGCGACGGCGTGCTGGTCGACAGCGAGGTCCTCGCCCGCCGCGCGATGCAGTCGGTCTATCGGCAGGCCGGCATCGAGGTCACGGCCGACATGGTCAATGCCGTGGTCGGAATGAAGATGGCCGACATCCTGAAGGGCATCGAGGAGAAGACCGGCCGCGCCCTGGATCAGGAATACCATCCGCGCTTCTGGACCGAGACCAAGGCCCTGTTCACGCAGGAACTCAGCCCCACGCCCGGCATCGTCGAGTTTCTCGAGCGCTCGGACCTGCCGCGCTGCGTCGCGTCCTCCTCCGACCACGAGCGCATCCGCCACAGCCTGAAGGTTACCGGCCTCGATCGGTTCTTCTCGCCCGACGCAATCTTCTCCTCGCACGACGTGAAGCGCGGCAAACCCGAGCCCGATCTCGTCCTTCATGCCGCGAGCCGCATGGGCTTCGACCCCGCCCGCTCGCTGGTGATCGAGGATTCGCGCTTCGGCATCATGGGCGCCAAGGCCGCCGGCATGGTCGCCTACGGCTTCCTCGGCGGCGCGCATCTCCTCGCCAACACCGGCGACGCCTTGCGCGATGCCGGCGCCGACTTCGTTGCTCGCACCTACGACGAGATCGCGGCCGAGATGGCGCACTGAGGGTTCGCTGACCTGGCAAGCGGCGTGGCTGCTTTTCCGATGCGGGCCGATCGTTCGAAGCCCTTCCTCCATGCTATCGTGAGCGCGCGCAAGCGCCGTCGCGCTTGAACGGGGAGACGCGGGATGACTGCCGAGCAGATCGTCGTGGAAACCGAAGTGCCGGTCTCGCAGGCGGAAGCCTAGGTATTTGATCCCAGGGTTTGATGGTGTGATCCTCTCCATGGAATGGAAGGAGGCCCTATGGGACAGGTTCGTCACGGCAGCGCCACGACCACGCACGCCATCCGAGCAGCAATACAGCGATCGCAAGCTTCGCTCGCGACGCTGAGCCGGGAGCTCGGCATCAATCCGAAGACGGTGGCCAAGTGGCGCAAACGCCAGACCCTGGAGGATATGAAGACCGGGCCGAAGGAGCCGCGATCGACGACACTGAGCGAGGCCGAGGAGGCGATGGTCGTCGCGTTTCGACGACACACGCTGCTGCCGTTGGATGACTGCCTCTACGCGCTACAGCCGACGATCCCACATCTGACCCGGTCAGCGCTGCACCGATGTCTTCAGCGGCATGGCATATCCAGATTGCCGGATGTGGAAGGCGACAAGCCGAAGCGGCAGCAGTTCAAACGTTATCCGACTGGCTTCTTCCACCTTGACATTGCCGAGGTGCAGACCGGCGAAGGCAAGCTCTTCCTGTTCGTGGCCATTGATCGGACAAGCAAATTCGCCGTCACCCAGCTAGTCGACAAGGCGGACAGGAAAACGGCCTGGGAGTTCCTGGAGCGGCTGCTGCAAGCCGTGCCGTATCGGATCCACACCATCCTGACGGACAACGGCATCCAGTTCGCCGAGCAGCCGCGCAACCGTAACACCGCCTGGTCCCGGCAGATACGCTTCGACATGATCTGCGAGGAAAACGGTATCGAGCATCGGCTGACCAAGCCGAACCATCCGTGGACGAACGGTCAGGTCGAGCGGATGAACCGCACGATCAAGGATGCCACTGTCAAACGCTTCCACTACGAGAGCCACGATCAGCTTCGAACGCATCTCGCCGACTTCATGGCGGCCTACAACTTCGGCCGTCGGCTCAAGACACTCGGCGGTCTCACACCCTACGAATACATCGCCAAAATCTGGACCTCGGAGCCAGACCGGTTCATCGTCAATCCAATCCACCAGATGCCGGGACTGAACATCTAGGACGCCTACACCAATCCTGAGCGCATCCGACAGTGGAACTTCGCATATAACGATTGGCACTGCCCGGCGGCGAGCGTGGACCTACGCGAGGGCGGCCGATTTTCCTCGCGAATGGAAGCGAAGGACGGCAGCATCGGCTTCGATTTCGCGGTGACCTACACAACGATCGTGCCGTATGAACGGATCGAATACGAGTTCGGCGGTCGCCGGGCGAGCATCCGTTTCACGCCACATGGCGACCAGACTCATGTGCGTGTGGCGTTCGATCCCGAGACGGAGCATTCCCTCGACCAGCAGCGGAGCGGCTGGCAGGCCATTCTGACCAACTTCGGCCGGCATCTCGGTGCGGCGGAAGCGTAGGACACATCGGCGAGGAGCGACCGGGACGTCCGAAGTGCCGTGATCCGCAGTTTCTCTTTCGACGGGTAGTCTTTAAATCTCCGTCACGCACTTCTTGGCGCGGGGGATGGAAGCGGCGCTCATGGAGAGCTCAGTCACGCCGTTCTGAACGAAGAAGGGGATGAGGTCGGGGCGGGCGGCGGCTTCGCCGCAGACGCCGATCCAGATGCCGGCGTCGCGCGCGGCCCGTGCGGCCATGCCGATCGCCGCCAGCACCGCCGGGTGCTCGGTCCGGTTGAGCTTGGCGACACGAGGGTTCAGCCGGTCGGCGGCCATGACGTATTGCGTGAGATCGTTGGTGCCGACGGAGAAGAAGTCGACCTCGGCCGCGATCTCGGCGGCGACGAAGACGGCCGCCGGCGTCTCGATCATGACGCCGAGC
Source organism: Aureimonas phyllosphaerae (assembly GCF_047943035.1). NCBI lineage: Bacteria > Pseudomonadati > Pseudomonadota > Alphaproteobacteria > Hyphomicrobiales > Aurantimonadaceae > Aureimonas > Aureimonas phyllosphaerae. Next base: position 2,347,546 of record NZ_CP181348.1, read on the forward strand.
TCGAACGCGCCGTGAGCGTGGCCGGCTGCATCGAGTTCTGCGCGGCACTCGTCGAGAAGGGCGCGCACGGCACGCACCTCGCCGACGTCGGCGATCATCGGAAGCAGGATTTTCACGTTGCCGACGACGCTGGCGCGCAGAAGCGCGCGCAGCTGGGGCTTGAAGACGTCCGGCCGCTCCAGGCACATGCGCACGCCGCGCCAGCCGAGGAACGGATTGTCCTCGTGCTCGAAGTCGATGCCGGCCACCGGCTTGTCGCCGCCGATGTCGAGCGTGCGGATCACGACCGGGTGGGGCGCGAAGGCTTGCGCGAGCGTGGTGTAAGTTTCGGCCTGCTCGTCCTCGCCCGGCAGGGCGCGCCGCTCCATGAACAGGAACTCGGTGCGGAAGAGACCGACGCCCATCGCGCCGGCTTGTCTCGCCGCGTCGATCTCGGCGAGCGAGCCGAGATTGGCGGCGATCTCGATGCGTCGCCCGTCGCGTGTCTGCGGCTCCACCGTGCGGTAGGCGTCGAGCGCGGAGCGTTCCTCAGCCTCGCGCGCGATGGCACCGGTGAAGCATGCCGTGGTTTCGGCATCGGGGTCGATCGCGACCTCGCCGCTCGATCCGTCGAGGGCGATCGTCTTCGCGGATTTCAGCCGCGTCTCGTCCGCGGGAAAGCCGAGGACCGCCGGGATGCCGTGTGCGCGCGCCATGATGGCGACATGGCTCGTCGCCGCGCCCTTGCGGCAGACTATGCCGCCGATGTCGGCGAGCGTGGCCTTGGCGAGATCGAGCGCCGCGATCTCGTCGGCGACGATCACGGCGCCCTTCGGAAGGTCCGCCAGCGTCATGTCGCGCCGACCGAGAAGCGACAGGATGATCGCGCGCGCCACCGAGCGGATGTCCTCGGCGCGGGCGCGCAGGTACGGGTCGGTCAGAGCTTCGAAGCTTGCTGCGATCGAACGCCCGGCCTCCTCGACGGCGCTCGGCGCATCCCGTCCCGCGCCGATCGCGCCGTCCACGGCGGCGATGAAATCGGAGTCCTCGGCGACCTCGACCAGTGCGTCGATGATCGCCGCGTCGTCGCGGCGCAGGCCCGGGCGTGTTCGCGCCTCGCGGAAGGAGGCGACAGTGGCGGCGAGGGCGGTGCGGTAGCGCGCCTGTTCGGGCGCGATCTCCTCCGGGCCGAGGTGACGCGGCTGAATGTCGAGGCCCGCGGGAAAGAAGGCGAAGGCTGGGCCGATCGCGGTGCCCTCGCTGGCCGGCACGCCGCGATCGGCGGAGGTGGCCTGCGGAGCGGGCGAGACCGGCGCCGACGCGGCGGCCGGTTTGGCGGCAGCCGTCAGATCGATGTCGCCGGCGTCGGGCGTCTGCAGGAAGGTCGCGAGCGCGGCAACGGCGTCGGGGGCGTCCTCACCCTCGGCCCTCAAGGTCGCCTCGTCGTTCTCCTTCACGCCGAGCAACATCAGCTTGACGGCGCTCTTGGTGCTGGCACCCCGGCCGTTGCAGCGGATCTCGACGTCGCAGGCGAAGCTCTTAGCGAGCTTCACGAACTGCGTGGCCGGGCGTGCATGGAGACCGTCGTGGACGCGCACGACGACGGAGCGCTCGATCATGGCTCGAAATCCGATGGTGAGGGCAGGGAGGCTCAGTCGCCGATGACGATCTCGGCGCCGGGCTGGAGGGCGGCCGCAAGCTCGCCGCCATCGACCGCGCTCGCCGTCAGTTCGCCCGGACGCTCCGGCGCGGCGAGGCCGTTGAAGTTGATGACGACGTGGCCGATGTCGCGCACCTTGGCCCACGCGAGATCGCCGATGCCGGTCAGACGGGCTTCGACCGCACCGACGCGGATGGGAACACCGGCGACCGGCGCCTCGACGGTCGGCTCGCCGACCACCGAATGCAGGACGGAGACTTCGGCAAGCTCCGGCGGGGCGCCGTCGGCGAAGAGGATGAGGACGCCGCCTTCCAGAAGATCGGGAACGTCCGGCCCGACGGCGGTGACGCGGGTGCGCAGGAACTGGGTCATGAAGGCTCCTCGGGCGGGCAGGGCCCGCGGTCAGGGATAGGGCGGGGCGAGCAGAGGTGCATCCGCCCCGCCTCGTCGTGTCAGAGCAGGAAGCTCGCGCCCCAGGCGATCAGGACGGCGATCGGCCCGGTGATCTGGCGGCTGATGAGCACCGCCGGCACGCCGATCTCGATCGTCTTCGGCTTGGCTTCGCCGAGCGCAAGGCCGACCGGCACGAAGTCGCAGCCGACCTGCGCGTTGTAGGCGAACAGCGCCGGCAGGGCCATCGCCGGGGCAATGGTGCCGTTGGCGATCTGCGGGCCGATGATGGCGACGCCGATGACCTGCGCGATGACCGCGCCTGGGCCGAGGATCGGCGACAGGAACGGCAGGGCGCAGATCGCCGACAGGACCACGAGCCCGAGGATGTTGTTGGCGAGCGGCCCGAGCGGCGCGGCGAGGAGGTCGCCGATGCCGGTGTAGAGGATGATGCCGATCAGCATGGTCACGAAGGCCATGAACGGCAGGACGTTGCGCACCACCATGTCGATCGTGCGCCGGCCGGCATTGAAGAAGATGCCGACCGCGCGGCCCATGACGCGGCCGACGCTCGTGATCGCGCCGATGAGGCCGCCCTGGTTGGAAGCCGGCATCGCGCCGCCGAGCGCGGCGGTCGCCTCGGCGGGCGAGGAGAACGAACGCGGCGCGGCCGTCGGCTGGCCCATCGCGGCGGGCGAGGCGGCCTGTTGTCCCGCCGGTGCGGCGGTGCCGTCGGCGGGCGCCATGTCGTCCGGCGTCACGCCGGAGACGTAGATGTCCTCGGTGATGAACTGGGCGAGCGGACCGGACTGGCCGACCGGCATGATGTTGATCGTCGGGATGCGCTTGCGGGCGTAGACGCCGCAGCGGGCCGTGCCGCCGCAGTCGATCACGACGGCCGCCATCTCCGATTCCAGCGGCGGATTGCGGAACCCGTCGACGACGGTGGCGCCCGTCAGTTCGGCGAGGCGCTGGGCGACGGGCGGGATGCCGCCGCCGGTCACCGCCACGATCTTGTCGCGCTCGGGCGTCGGCTGGATCACCAGCGGGCCGCCCCAGCCGCCCTTGCCCTGCGACACGCGAATGGCCTTGAAGGTCTTGGTCATGGGTTCGATCCTCCCCGGGGCCTTAGAGCGTCACGCCTTCGCGCGCGGCGAGGAAGCGCGTGACGCGCTCGGTGACGATGCCGCGCAGGAGGATCACCACCACGCCGACGATGAAGTAGTAGATCGCTAAGTTGATGTGGTAGCCGGCCGGGATGACGCCGCGGTTTTCGAGCTCCAGGAGCGCCACGAGCACGCCGCCCCAGACGAAGTATTCGCCGGCATTGGCATGCGGGAAGAGCCCGAGGATCGGGTGGCAGAACGAGACGGCCGAATCGTAGAAGGCCGGCTTGTGCTTCTCTTCGAGGAAGGTGCCGAACGTGTAGGCCATCGGGTTGGTCAGGAAGAACATCGAGAGGACCGGCAGCACGGTGTAGCGGGTCAGCGCGATGCGGCCGGCCTTCTGGGCGAGGCCATGGACGCGCTCCTCGCCGATCATGCCGGTGAGCGCGTAGAAGGCCGTCATCAGCACGACCAGCGTCGGGATGATGCCGGTGACGAAGCCAAGGAAGACCTCGCCGCCCTTCTGGAAGACGCCGATGAAGTGGCGGCCGATCGTGGCGAGCCAGCCGAGCTGCTCTTCCTGGTTGCCGGTGGCCGACAGCTGCTGCACACGCCGGGCGTATTCGTCGGCCGAGATCGCGCCGCCGCCGGACGCCGGGGCGGTCGCTGCCGCCGTGCCCGCCGCGCCGGGATCGGTCGCCTGGGCGAGCAGCGTGGCGCCGTGCTGGGCGGCGTCGGCGGCGCCGGCGCCGTGGTGCGCGGCCGCATCGGTCAGCGCGGCCGCAAGCGCGGGGTCGGCCAGGGTCTGGGCGTGGATGGCGCCGTGGGCGGCCAGATCCGCCGCCCCCTGCGCCAGCATCATCATCGTCAGCATAGTCGGCCCTCCCAGCCGTGCCCGCGTCGGGGCGTTGCGACGTTCGTGTCGAGTGTTTGGTCCCGTCGGCCGGGATCAGGCCGGCAGCGGCTCGCCGTGCTCGGCCGCCGGTGCCGCGGTCTGGCGCGAGCGGGCCTGATCGATCTGGTCGAGCGCGCTGAGGATCGCGGCGGCCAGCGGTTCGCGGCGGCGCGTCCCGGCATCGGCTCGCACGTCCGCCACCGACCGGCCTTCGAGGTCGGGCAGGCGCCGGGCCTTGGCGAAGATCGTGCGGCCTTCGAGGCTCGTCGCCCGGCGCACCCGGCCGTCCGGCGAGACGGTGATCATGGCGATGGCCGCGCCGCGCAGGGCGCCGCCGCCCTTGCCCACCCCCATCCACCCGTCATCCGACGAGCCGCTGAGGTCGCGGAATGCGTCGCGATAGCGCCGCACCTGGATCACGGTTCCCACGCACTGAAGCGCCCAAGCCAGCGCCAGGAGCGCCAGCGCGATCTGCCAACCCGTCATGCCCTTCGCCTCCCGGAAAGCGTCCGTCCCCGCTTCCTTTCGGTCAAGTGAACATTTGACTTGCGTTGTGTCAACATGTTCGTTGAAAGGGCTTGGGTCAGTCGAGAAGCCGCTGGGCCGTGGTCTCGTCGGTGACCAGCACCGTCGGCTTCAGAAAGGCGAGGGCGGCCTTGAGGACCGCGATCTTCTCGGGACCGCCCGATGCGAGGATCCGCTCTGGCGCCCTGCGAATCGCCGCCATGTCGGCGGAGACGATGCGCTCGTTGATGGCATGATCCACCAAGTTTCCGTCGCGGTCCAGAAAATGAAACAGGAGATCGCCCACCGCGCCGGCCTTTTCCAGCGAGCGCCGCTCGGCCTCGGCGATGTAGCCGGTGCGGTAGGTCGTGGCGTTCTTCTCGATGCCGCCGACGCTGAGGACCACGAGGTCGAGCTTCTCCGCCATCTCGAGCGTCGAGCCGAGGCCGCAGCGCTCGACGAGGGCCGTCTTCGTCTCCGGGCTGTCGACGATCGCCGGGGCGCTGAGGAGGAAGGCGTCGCCGTTGAAGATCTGGGCGAAGCGCCAGACGAACTCGGCCGGGTTGAAGCGGTGCGCCTGGTTGATGCCGCCGAGCAGCGAGACGACGCGCATTTCCTCCAGCGCGTGCGGCTCGATGAAGGGCAGCGATTCGAGGAGCGTGCGACCCCAGCCGAGGCCGACCGTCATGCCGCTGGCGACCGCACCGGACAGGACCCCGCCGATCGCCGCGCTGATGGCGCTGGACGGGTCTTCGCCCTTGCCGGGCGCCGGCGCGACGACCGCGCTGCGCAGGCCGTAGCGACGCTCGAGCGCCCGCTCGGCCGCGGTCAGCTCGGCCAGCGCGCCGGATACCGAGATGCGCACCTCGCCCCGTGCGCGCGCTTCGGCCAAAAGGCGCACCACGCTGACGCGGCCGATGTCGAGGGCGGCGGCGATGTCGCTCTGCGTCAACTCCTCGACGTAGTACATCCAGGCCGCGCGCACGCGCATGCGGTCGGCGCGGGTGTCGGTCGCGGGCGCTTCCGCGCCGTTGCGCGAGCGGCCCTTCACGAAAGCCCCCGGCGCGAAGCATCGCATAGAGGCCGTCGCGCGTTGAAGGAGCGGGTCTGCGCGCTGTCAGGAAAACGTCTCATGCTTCCGCCGTTCGTATGGTATTCGTCGGACCAGTTCGGAGAGCTTCATGTTGCCCCATCCCCATAATCTGACGCTGCCGCTCAAGGAAGGCATCCGGGACCTGCGGACGTCGATTCGCCAGGAAGCGGCGGCGGGCTCGATCTCGGCCCGGCTGATCGGCACGCCGGAGCCGGCCCGGCGTCTCGCCCGAATGGCGGACGGGGTGCTGTCGCGCGCCGAGAAGGTGGCCGAGCGCGTCATCCCGCGCGGCGGCGCCGACGTATCGCGCACGCTGGACCGCATGGCGACCTCGCTGATGGGCGTCGGCGCGCCGGTCGAGAGCGCCGATCTCTATGCGCTATGCCGCGAGGTCCTGTCGCTCGGCGGCCCGCGCGACGCGGTGGTGTCGGAGTTGCGGCTGGCGATGGCGTCCGAGGATCTCGGCCGCCGGGTCCGCGACGAGGATACGGTGACGGCAGCGGCCCGTGCGGCGGGGCGCCTCGCCGCGGTCGGCGCGGCGCGGCCCTGCCTCACCAGCGCGCTGGGCCCCGTCGACCCCGAGGACAGCGCGGCGGTGAACGATCACATGGCGCTGGCGGTCTGGCTCGGCGTTCTCGTGCGACGCGACAGCGGGGCGTCCGGCGAACTGGCGCTCGTCGGCGCGCAGCGCGCCGTCGAGGCCGAGGGACCGCAGTGGCGCACGCTGATGCGCGACGAGCGTTTCACCGATCTCGCCGCTGCTTGGCGCTCGACCATCCCCTACCTTCCCTGAACCATCGCTAAGCGAGGCGCCGCGTCCCGTGAACGACCCCGTCCTGACGCTCAGTCTCGAAGCCGCCGACGCCGGCGGTCGCCAGTCGCTCCGCCGGTCGATCCGTCGCCTCGGCGACTTTTCGCGCACGGTCGACATCGCGCTCGGGCAGTTCAACGTCCGCTATGGCGTCCACATGACGCTGGCGCAGCGCAGCCTGACGCGCGCCTTCCTGGAATGGATGCGCCAGTTCGATGCGCAGCGCTCGCTCGCCGATCGCGACCGGCGCGACTTCAGCCATTTCGCCGCTGGCATCCTCCTGTCGAGCCTCATCCGCAACCGCCCGGTCACGGGCGGCGCGGCGCGGCCGAAGGGCGGCGACCTCGCCCGGCCGGAAGAGGCGCTCGTCGCCTTCTGGCCGGAGGGCGTCTTCTATTTCGAGTTCTGCATCACGGTGCTCGACAAGGTTCTCGCCGAACAGGATCTCGAGGGCATCCACCTGTCGTCGCAAGCGCTGGAGCTGCGGTCCTGGGCGTCGTTCCGCGAGAACGTCGCGAGCGACCCGGACCTTGCGATCCCCTTCCTCGACCTCTTCCTCGGCGGCGATCCGAACTGGGACTTCCCGAAGGCCGCGCGCTTCCGCTCGGCGTTGAAGGGGCGGATGCTGGACTGGGACAAGCGCTTGGCCGCGCCCGCCGCAGCGGAGGCCTGAGCCGTCAGATCATGTCCGCCACGCGATCCCAGGCGCGGGACAGGTGGCGGGTGAGGATCTCCGACAGGGCGGGCCCGTCGCGCTTTTCGAGCGCGGCGATCATCTCCTCGTGCTCGGCGACGGCCGCCGCCCATTTGTCCGCGCCCTCGTGGGCGATGAAGCGGACGCGCTTCAGGCGCATCTGAAGGCCAGCATGGACGTGCATGAGCGCGGCGTTGCCCGACAGCTCGACGATGCGGGTATGAATCTCCTGGTTGAGCTTGTAATAGGCGAGGCGGTCGCGCGCCTTGTAGCGATCGATCATCGCGTCGTGCGCCCGTCGAACGGCGGCGATCCCCGCATCGCTGCCGGCCTCGCACGCGAGCCGGCCCGCCAGATGCTCGAGCTCGCGCAGGACGATCAGCATATCGTGGACGTCCTTGCGGCCGAAGCGTCGCACCACGGCGCCCCGGCTCGGCACGAGCTCCACGAGCCCTTCGCTCGCCAGATACTTGATCGCCTCGCGCAGGGGCGTGCGGGAGACGCCGAGCTGTTCGCCGAGCTGCCCCTCGTGCAGTCGTGAGCCGGGCTCCAGCGCGCCTTCGATGATCATGTCGCGCAGCCGCCCGACGATCGTGTCGTGCAGCGAGGTCCGCGAGATGCGCCCGAGATCCGTCCCGACGGCTCCGTTGATCGGACGAGACGCAGACATCGTATCGCTCATCGATCCCTCCCTATCGAACCCGACGCTCGGCATCCGAAGCGTCGTGGCTCCCGCGCGGAATGGCTTCACTCACACCACAACATCACCAAACCGTCAAACGCGAATGCTGTATGCAGAATACAAAATGAAAAAGGCTTGATGCGTGCATGCGAATGGGATAGCGCTATGGGCAAGCTTCATTCGGGAGGACTGGGAATGGCTTTCGCGACCAACGCAGCGGATCGTCCGATCGTGGCACTCGCCATGGGCGACCCCGCCGGCATCAGCCCGGAACTGGCCGCCATGCTGCTGGCCGACCCGGAAACCAACGAGCGCGCTCGCGTCGTGGTGTTCGGTGACCGCCGCATTCTCGATCGCGGTGCCCGCGAGGCCGGTGTGACGCTCGACCTCGGCGAGGCCAGCGATGTCGATCACATCGGCGACGGCTCCCGCCCTGTGATGATCGACCTCAAGAATCTGGCGGTCGAGGACGTGCGCCGCGGCGAGGCGACGCTCGAGGGCGGCACTTTCGCCACGACCAATTTCCGCCGCGCTCTCGAAATGGCCCATGCCGGCCGAGCGGACGCCGTGATCTTCACGCCCTTCAACAAGCAGGCGATGCGCCACGCCTATCCCGGCTACGACGACGAGATCCGCTTCGTGGTCGACGTCACCGGCTTCTCCGGCAAGGTGCGCGAGTTCAACGTTCTGGAGAAGGTCTGGAACGCGCGCGTCACCTCGCACATCCCGCTGAAGGAGGTCTCGGACCACTTGTCGGTCGAGGCGATCCTCGCCGAGGTGAAGCTCACCCACGATTGCCTCAAGCAGTCCGGCATCGAGCGTCCGCGCATCGCGATCAACGGCCTCAACCCGCATGCCGGCGACGGCGGCGCCTTCGGCATGGAGGAGATCGAGATCATCGAGCCCGCCGTGCGGGCCGCCAAGGAGGCCGGCTACGACGTGGACGGGCCGTTCCCGGCCGACACGGTGTTCCTGCGCGCCTTCAAGGACGGCTGGCACGCGGTGCTGACCATGTACCACGACCAGGGCCAGATCGCGATGAAGCTGATCGGCTTCGACAAGGGCGTGACCATGATGGGCGGCCTGCCGTTCCCGCTCTGCACGCCCGCCCACGGCACGGCCTACGACATCGCCGGCCAGGGCAAAGCCGATCTCGGCGCGACGCGCGAGGCTTTCCGCCTCGCCGTGCGCATGGCCAACCAGCGCCGCGCGCTGGCCGCCGCGGCCGAGTGAGCGCCGACGGCCGAGCCTTGAAGCGTCCGCATGCGTGAGGGAGGTGTGCGCGTGTCTGAAGGAGCCGGGCGAAAGCTCGACCGAACTAACTGGCCGATCGCGGCCGCGATGATCCAGTATCCGGGTATCCTGCCGGACGGCCGGACGACGCAGGACCAGTCCGCCGAGGAATGGTCCGCAACGCTCGCCGACGTCGCCGACGCCGGCTTCACCGAGCTCGACCCGACCGACGGCTGGCTGCGCATCGCCGACCTCGAGCCCTCGCGGCTCGACGAGTTCATGGGCGTCGTCGCCTCGCACGGGCTGACGATCCCGGCGATCTCCACCGCGCGCAAGAACCTCATCGACCCGTCGCTCGGCGAAGCGCATCTGGCCTACGGCCACCGCGTTCTCGACACGGCCGCGAAGATCGGCGCCAGCGCCGTGTCCTTCGGCTTCTTCGACCCGCTCACCGACGCGCAGAGACAAGCGCTCTGGTTCTGGACGGTGGAGGGCGAGCGCAACCCGACCGATGCCGGCACCTGGTCGCTCGCCGTCGAGCGGCTGCGCGATCTCGGACGCCATGCCGCCGACCTCGGCCTCGAGATCTCGCTGGAGATGTACGAGGACACGCTGATCGGCACGGCCGACGGCGCGGTGCGCTTCGTCACCGACGTCGATCTGCCCAACGTGAAGATCAATGCCGACATTGGCAACCTGATCCGCCTCCATCGTCCGGTCGAGCACTGGCAGGTAATGATGGAGAAGATTGCCCCCTTCGCCGGCTTCTGGCACGTCAAGAACTACACGCGCATCGAGGACGAGACGACCGGGGCCATCATGACCGCGCCGGCGCCCCTCGAGTTCGGCACGATCAACTACCGGACCGCCATTCGCATGGCGCTCGCCCACGGCTTCCGCTCGCCGTTCCTGGTCGAGCACTACGGCGGCGACGGGCTGTCGGTCAGCGCCACCAATCGCGATTATCTTCGCCGCATCCTTCCGCGTCCGGAGACCACGGCATGACCCTCATTTACGACGAGCCCGAACGTTTCGCGCAGAGCGCCCTCGAAGGCTTCTGCGACATCAACGCCCATCTCGTGCACCCCGTGCGCGGCGGCGCCGTGCGGGCGACGCAGACGCCCGAGGGCAAGGTCGCGCTGGTGATCGGCGGCGGCTCCGGCCACTACCCGGCCTTCGGCGGCTATGTCGGCATCGGCCTCGCCGACGCGACGGTTGCCGGCGACGTCTTCGCCTCGCCGTCGACGGAATCGGTGGCGCGCATCTGCCGGCAGGCCCATCGCGGCGGCGGAATCGTGCTTGGCTTCGGCAACTATGCCGGCGACGTCCTGAACTTCGGCGCGGCGGCGACGCGGCTGCGCGGGGAGGGGATCGACGTGCGCGTTCTCGCCGTCACCGACGACGTGGCGAGCGCGCCGAAGGAGACGCCCGAGCTTCGCCGCGGCGTGGCAGGCGACGTGCCGGTCTTCAAGATCGCGGGCGCGGCGGCCGAAGCCGGCATGACCCTCGACGAGGTCGAGCGTCTGGCAAGGCTGGCAAACGCGCGCACCCAGTCGTTCGGAATCGCCTTTTCCGGCTGCACCCTGCCGGGCGCCGACGCGCCGCTCTTCACGGTCGAGAAGGGTTCGGTCGCGGTCGGCCTCGGTATCCATGGAGAGCCGGGGATCCGCGACGAGACGGCGATGTCGGCGAAGGCCTTGGCCGACCTCCTCGTTGATCCGCTCTTGGCCGAGCGTCCCGCCGGTGCGAACGGGCGCGTCGCCGTGCTCCTCAACGGGCTCGGCGCCACGAAGTACGAGGAGCTCTTCGTCCTCTGGACCCATGTTGCCCGCCGCCTGCGCGACGCAGGGCTGACCCTGATCCAGCCCGAGGTGGGTGAGTTCGTGACCAGCCTCGACATGGCCGGCTGCTCTCTCACGATCACTTGGCTCGACGGGGAACTGGAGCCGCTCTGGCTGGCGCCCGCCCACGGTGCCGCATTCCGGCGTGGCAATGTCGAGCCGCGCGCAGCTGCGCCGAAGCCCGTCGAAGCGAATGCCGACACCTTGTCCTTCGCAGCGGCGTCGGACGCCTCGCGCCGGGATGCGGCCAAGGCCTGCGCCATCGTCGAGCGGCTGGCCGACGTGCTGGCTGAGGCCGAGGACGAACTCGGCCGCATCGATGCGGTGGCAGGCGACGGCGACCACGGGCAGGGGATGCGGCGCGGCTCGGCCGCGGCTGCCGAGGGCGCACGCAAGGCGTTGGCCGCAGGTGCGGGAGCGGGCTCGCTCCTCGCCCATGCCGGCGATCGCTGGGCGGACACCGCTGGCGGCACCTCCGGTGCGATCTGGGGACTTCTGCTGCGCGGCTTCGGCACGGCGCTCGGCGACGATGCTCCCGTGGATGCCGCCGCTGCGGCCCGCGCCGCGACGGCCGGCCGGGACGCGGTCACCACGCTCGGACGCGCCCGGGTCGGCGACAAGACGCTGGTCGATGCGCTGGTTCCGTTCGTCGAGACGCTCGACACCGAGGTGAAGCGCGGCGCGCGCCTGCGCGATGCGTGGGGCCGGGCTGCCGAAGCCGCGACACGCGCTGCCGACGAGACCGCCGGGCTGACGCCCCGGCTCGGCCGTGCGCGCCCGCTCGCCGCCAAGAGCATCGGACATCCCGATGCCGGCGCCGTCTCGCTGGCGCTCTGCGCCCGCACGGTCGGCGAGGCCCTCAACGCCGGCTGACCCGTTCTCCATTCCCCGGCCGGACGACCGGCCGGGTGCCCTTTTCTTCAACGATCCGTCTGGGAGGCATGATCCAATGAAGCTCTTCGCAACCACCGCCCTCGTGACCCTCGCTCTCGCCGCGCCCGCCATGGCGCAGTGGGCTCCGACGAAGCCCGTCGAGTTCATCGCGGCCGGCGGCGCCGGCGGCGGCACCGACCAGTTCGCACGCCAGATCCAGGCGGCGATCGCCAAGGAGAACCTGTCGCCGACCAACGTCGTCGTCTCCAACAAGGGCGGCGGCTCCGGCGCCGAGGCGTTCATCTACGGCGCGGGGGCGGAGGGCGACGATCACAAGCTGATCCTCGGCACCTCCAACGAGTGGCAGCTGCCGCTCGTCACGCGCCTCGGCTACAAGTCCGAGGACCTCACGCCGGTCGCGACGCTCGCGGTCGACGAGTTCGTGGTCTGGGTGCAGGCCGACAGCCCCTACAAGACGATCACCGATCTCGTGGAAGCCGGCAAGGCGACGCCGGGCAAGATCCGCTTCGGCGGCTCGCAGTCCAAGGACGTCGACCAGACGCTTGTGCGCCGCATCGAGGCCGCGACGGGGGCGAAGTTCCTCTATATCCCCTTCAAGTCGGGCTCCGAGGCCGCCGTGCAGCTCGCCGGCAATCATATCGACGCGAACACCAACAATCCGGCCGAGAACGTCGGTCAGTGGCGCGCCGGGCAGGCCAAGCCTCTGTGTGTGATGTCGAACGAGCGGATGGCCGATACGACCAAGGTCACCGAGACCATGTCGTGGAACGACATCCCGACCTGCCGCGAGCAGGGGCTGCAGTTGGACGCCTACCAGATGCCGCGCACCGTATTCGCCCCGGCCGACGTGCCGGCCGAGGCCGTTGCCTGGTACACCGATCTCCTGAAGAAGGTGTCCGCGACGCCGGAGTTTCAGGCCTACCTGAAGAACACCTCGCAGACGGCCCGTTTCATGACGGGCGACGAGTTCAAGTCCTACATCGCCGCCGACGTCGAGCGCTCGCGCAAGCAGTTCGAAGCGGACGGCTGGCTCGTCAACTAAGCCGACCGCCGGCAGTACGGGCGGCCGGCCGACGGCCGCCCGAAGCCAGCCCGTCACGCAAAAGGGGAGGACGCGCGATGGTGACCCGCCGTCACATCGAAGTCGCGACCGGCCTTTCGGCAACCCTCCTGGGTGTCGTCACGGCCTATGGCAGCCTGGAGAACGGCACCGGCTGGACGGATTTCGGTCCGTCCGCCGGCTATTTTCCGTTCCGCATCGGCATCATCCTGACGGTGCTCGGCCTCGTGATCGCCGTCAAATACGGCCTCACCGGGCGTCGTCGCGCGCCCGCCAACCTCGAGGCGCAGGCCGCCGGCGGCGCCGTCGCGCTGCACGAGCCGACCGGTCTCGACGAGCGCTTTCTGGAGGATGGGGCGCTCGGGCGCATCGCTTCGGTCTTCGTGCCGACGGCGATCTCCGCCGCGCTCATCCCGTGGCTCGGCGTCTATCTGTCCGGCGCGCTCTTCCTCGTCTTCTCGATGATGACGCTCGGCAAGGTCGGCGTCGTGAAGGCGACGGTGATCTCGGTCGCCACCATGGCCGTCTTCTTCGTCACCTTCGAGTTCTGGTTCCAGGTGCCGCTCGCCAAGGGCGTCGTCATGCCGCTGCTCGGCATCTATTGAGAAGATCGATCCATGGCTGACATCGCCAATCTCCTGCACGGCTTCTCCGTCGCCTTCTCGTTCTACCATGTCGCGCTCATCGTCATGGGCGTGCTCCTCGGCATTCTGGTCGGGGTCCTTCCGGGCCTCGGCGCGCCCAACGGCGTGACGCTGCTCCTGCCGCTGACCTTCACGATGGAGCCGGTCTCGGCGATCATCCTCCTGTCCTCGATGTACTGGGGCGCGCTGTTCGGCGGATCGACGACCTCGATCCTCTTCAACATCCCCGGCGAGCCGTCATCGGTGGCGACCACCTTCGACGGCTATCCGATGGCGAAGCAGGGCCGGGCGACGGAAGCGCTGTCGACCGCCTTCTTCTCGGCCGGCATCGGCGCGCTGACCGGCGTCATCGTCATCACGCTTCTGGCGAGCTGGATCGCCGAATTCGCGCTGCGCTTCTCGAGCCCCGAGTTCTTCGCGATATACCTTCTCGCCTTTTGCTCCTTCATCGGCCTCGGCGGCGGCGATCCGATCAAGGCGGCCGTCTCGCTGCTGGCAGGCCTGGCGTTCGCGACCGTCGGCATGGACACGGTGTCAGGCGAGCTTCGCCTCACCTTCGGCTGGCCGGACCTTCTGCGTGGCATCTCCTTCCTCGTCGCCGTCATCGGTCTCTTCGGCATCGGCGAGCTGCTGCTCACCGTGCAGGAGGAGCTGAAGTTCAAGGGCGTCTCGTCCAAGATCGAGGTGCGCGAGATCTTCAGGGCGCTCGCCCGCCTGCCGCACTACTGGGTGACCTTCCTGCGCTCGGCCGCCGTCGGCGTCTGGATGGGCATCACGCCGGGCGGGCCGACGGCCGCGTCCTTCATGAGCTACGGCCTCGGCCGCCGCTTCGGCAAGTATGGGCGGAACTTCGGCAAGGGCGAGCCGGAAGGCGTCATCGCGCCGGAGGTCGCAGACCACTCGGCCGGAACCTCGGCGCTCCTGCCAATGCTGGCGCTCGGCGTGCCGGGCTCGGCGACGGCGGCCGTCATGATGGGTGGCCTGATGATCTGGGGCCTCCAGCCCGGCCCGCTTCTTTTCGTGGAACAGCCGGACTTCGTCTGGGGCCTCATCGCGTCGATGTACCTGTCCAACATCATCGCCGTGGTGCTGGTGCTCGCCACCGTGCCGCTCTTCGCCTCGATCCTGCGCATTCCCTTCGGCATCATCGGCCCGATCATCATCGTGGTCTGCCTGATCGGCGCCTACACGGTGGCGAACGCCGAGTTCGACGTGATGTTGGCGGTGGCCTTCGGCATCGTCGGATACGTCTTCAAGCGGCTGGACTACCCGATCGCGCCGCTGGTGCTTGCCATGGTGCTCGGCGACAAGGCCGAGGACGCGTTCCGCCAGTCGATGCTCTATTCCGGCGGGTCGCTTTCGATCTTCTGGTCGAACGGGCTGGTCGGCACGCTGATGGCGCTGGCGCTCCTGCTTCTCGCCTGGCCGCTGATCTCCAAGGCGATCCAGATGGTGCGGCCGGCGCGCACCGCCTGACCGATCGAAGACCTGGGACAAAAGAAAAGGGGCGCCGATGTGGCGCCCCTTTATCGGTTCAGGCGGCCAGTTCGCGCGGCCGCTTTGCGTCGAAGGCGGCGGCGATCAGCGTGCGCGTGTAGTCCTCGCGCGGGGCGGAGAAGATCTCCTCCGTCGCGCCTTCCTCGACCAGCCTGCCGTCCTTCATGACGAGGATGTGGTCCGAGATCGCCCGGATCACCGCCAGATCGTGGCTGATGAAGACGTAGGACAGGCCGTGCTCGCGCTGGAGCTTGCGCAGAAGCTCGACGATCTGCACCTGCACCGAGCGGTCGAGCGCCGAGGTCGGCTCGTCCAGCACCACGACCTTCGGCTTCAGGATCATGGCGCGCGCGATGGCGATGCGCTGCCGCTGGCCGCCCGAGAACTCGTGCGGGTAGCGGTTGCGTGCCTCAGGCGGCAGCCCGACCTCCTCGAGCGCGGCGGCCGCGCGGCGTGAGCGCTCGGTGGCCGACAGCGCCGGTTCGTGAACGAGCAGGCCCTCGGTGACGATCTCGCCGACCGTGAGGCGGGGGCTGAGCGAGCCGAACGGGTCCTGGAACATCAGCTGCAGTTCGCGCCGCAGCGGGCGCATGCGCCGCCGGTCGAAGGCGGTGATGTCCTGCCCCTCGAAGCGGTATCGCCCGTCGCTCGGCAGGAGGCGCAGGATGGCGCGCCCGAGCGTCGACTTGCCCGATCCCGATTCGCCGACGACGCCGATCGTCTGGCCGCTCTTCAGGGCTAGCGAGACGTGGTCGACGGCGCGGAACGTGTCAGGCCCCTTCGAGAACAGGCTTTTCGATCCCCGCAGGTCGTAGTCGACGACGACGTCCTGCGCCGACAGGACGAGCGGCGCGCCCTCCGGGACCGGCGGCTTGCCGCCCTGCGGCTCGGCCGCGAGCAGCATCTTGGTGTAGTCGTGGCGTGGCGACCGGAAGATCGCTTCCGTCGGCCCTTCCTCGACCACGTTGCCGCGGCGCATGACGACGACCCGCCCCGCGAAATGCCGGACGACGCCGAGATCGTGGGTGATGAGGAGGATCGCCATGCCGAGGCGCTTCTGGAGATCGGCGAGAAGCTTCAGGATCTGCGCCTGCACCGTCACGTCGAGTGCCGTCGTCGGCTCGTCGGCGATGAGGAGTTCCGGATCGTTGGCGAGCGCCATGGCGATCATCACGCGCTGGCGCTGGCCGCCGGAGAGTTCGTGCGGAAAGCTGTCGATCCGCCGCTCGGGCTCGGGGATGCCGACGAGGCCGAGGAGTTCGAGCACCCGCGCCCGCACGGCCGAGCCGCGCTTGCCCGAATGGTGACGGATCACCTCGCCGATCTGCCGTCCGACGGGATAGAGCGGGTCGAGCGAGGTCATCGGCTCTTGGAAGATCATCGAGATCTTGGCACCGCGATAGCGGTTGAGCTGGCGGGCGGGGAGCCCGAGGATTTCCTCGCCGCGATAGCGCGCCGAGCCTGATGCTCGGCCGTTGGCGGCCAGAAGCCCCATCACCGCCATCATGGTCTGGCTCTTGCCGGACCCGGACTCCCCGACGACCGCCAGCGTTTCGCCGGGCGCGACCTCGAAGGATACGCCCTTCACGGCATCGAGTTGGCCGTCCTCGGTGTCGAAGGCGACGCGAAGGTCGCGGATGGAAAGCACGGTCTCGACCATGTCAGCGGTCCCTCGGATCGAAGGCGTCGCGCAATCCGTCGCCGATGAAGTTGAGCGCGAAGAGCGTCACGCAGAAGAGCACCGCCGGAAAGAGCAGGAGCCAGGGGGCCGCCTGGATCGTCTGCGCCCCGTCAGAGATCAGCGCGCCCCAGCTCGTCAGCGGCGCCTGGACGCCGAGGCCGAGGAAGGACAGGAAGCTTTCAAGCAGAATCACCTTCGGTACCACGATGGTGACGAAGACGACCACCGGACCGATCGTGTTGGGCACGATGTGGCGCCGGACGATCTGCCGGTCGGTGAGGCCCATGGCCTCCGCCGCCGCGACGAACTCGCGCCGCTTGATCGTGAGCGTCTGGCCCCGCACGATGCGCGCCATGTCCAGCCATTCCACGAGGCCGATGGCCACGAAGATGAGGACGAAGGACCGGCCGAAGAAGGCGACCAGCATGATGACCATGAAGACGAAGGGCAGCGAGTAGAGGATCTCGACGAGGCGCATCATCAGGTTGTCGACGCGCCCGCCGACATAGCCGGAGATGGCACCGTAGGTGACGCCGATCACGAGAGAGACGAGGCTGGCGAGAACGCCGATCACGAGCGAGATCTGCCCGCCGACCATGGTGCGGACCATGAGGTCGCGCCCGTTGCCGTCGGTTCCGAACGGGAAATAGGTCTGCCCGACGGTGCCCGCGACGACGAGTTCGCGCCCGTCCTCGCGCGTCTCGGCGACGGACGCGCCGGTGCCGAGTTCGCCCGCCCGGTCGAAGTAGCGCAGGACGCGCGGATCGATCGGCTCGTCGGAGCGGATGGTGGCGAGGTAGCGACCATCCTCGACGTCGAAGGCGGCGAGCGTGACGCGCGCCCGCTCGGCCACCCGTTCGACCGCACCCTTCAGGTTCTCCTCGCGCGGCCAGGCTTCCAGCGATGGCGGCACCGAGACGTAGGACTGGAACACCTGATCGTAGCGATGGTCGGTGAACTGCGGCCCGAGGAACGAGAACAGCGCGACGAGGATCAGGATCACGAAGCCGGCCATGGCGGCACGGTTCCGGCGAAGGCGCAGGAGCGCCAGCTGGAACAGCGAGCGGCCGCGGACGTCCTGCGGTGCAACGGGCAGGTCGCCGGGCAGCGGGCCCGGATCGGGCGTGGTGGATGCGAGGTCAGTCATGGCGGATCCTCGGGTCGAGGAAGGCGTAGAGAAGGTCGACCAAAAGGTTGAAGGCGATGATGAAGACCGAGATCAGCACCACCGTGCCCATCACCAGCGTGTAGTCGCGGTTGAGCGCCCCTTCCACGAAGTAGCGGCCGACGCCGGGAATCGTGAACAGCGTCTCCACCACGGTTGATCCGGTAAGGAGCGCGGCGCAGCAGGGTGCGAGGTAGGTGACGGCCGGCAGCATCGCACCGCGCATCGCATGGGTGACGACCACCGAGCGCCAGGGCAGGCCATAGGCTTTCGCCGTTCGCACGTGGTCGGTGCGCATCGCCTCGATCATCGAGCCGCGCGTCAGGCGGGCGAAGACGGCGAGCTGCGGCAGGCCGAGGGCGATGACCGGCAGGACGAGATTGCGCAGCGAGCCGTCGCCCCAGCCGCCGGCCGGGACGAGCGAGAGGGTGATGGCGAAGATCAGCGTGAGCACGGGGCCGATCACGAAGTTCGGGACCGTGATGCCGACGGTGGCGACGCCCATCACGAGATAGTCGACCCAGCCGTTCTGGCGCAGCGCCGCCACGACGCCGGCGATCGTGCCGCCGATCACAGCGAAGGCGAGCGCCCAGAGGCCGAGCGTCACGGAATAGGGCAGGGCCTGGAGGATCAGCTCGGAGACGGAATAGTCCCGGTAGATGAAGCTCGGACCGAAGTCCCCATGCACGACGTTGGAGAGATAGGTCGCGTACTGCACGACCAGGGGCTGGTCGAGCTGGTAGGTGGCCATCAGGTTGGCCATGGTCGCGGGCGGGAGCGGGCGTTCGAGATTGAACGGCCCGCCGGGCGCCGCCCGCATCAGGAAGAAGGAAATGGTGACGACGATAAACAGCGTCGGCACCGCGCTGAGAAGGCGGCCGAAGACGAAACGGATCATGGATGAAACTCTCGGGAAGGGTTGGGCGGCGCCGAAGCGCCGCCCGCCGGCCGCCGGTTAGCGGTTGACCGAGAGGTACTTCGACAGGTGCTCGTCGGCGGCGTTGTCGCCCCAGCCGGAGACCTTGTTCGACACGAGCCAGAGCGAGGCCGAGTTGAGGAGCGGGACGATCGGCTGTTCCTTGAGGATCAGCGTCTCGGCCTGATGCAGGATCTCGGCGCGCTTGGCCGGGTCCTGCTCCTCGTAGGAGGCGGCCATCAGCCGGTCGTATTCCGGGTTCGACCACTTGGAATAGTTGAAGGTCTTATTGCCGGTCGTCGTCAGCGCGAGGAAGTTCTCGGCGTCGGCATAGTCGGCGACCCAGCCGGCACGCGCTACGTTGAAGGTGCCGCCTTCCTGCAGGTAGGCGTAGTGCGAGGCGACGTCGGAGTTCTGCAGCGTCACGTTGGCGCCGAACTGCGTGCGCCACATGTCGGCGATCGCGGTGGCCACCCGCTCGTGGTTGGTGTTCGTGTTGTAGCGGATCGAGATGTTGAGCGGCTTGCCGCCCTCGCCGTAGCCGGCGTCCTTGAGAAGGCGCAGCGCCTCGTCCTCGCGATCGAGCTGGTCCATCGAGGCATATGTCGGCTCGCTCGGCTTCTCGTAGCCGACGATGCCCGGCGGCACGAAGGAGAGGGACGGCAGGCGGGCGCCCTGGAAGATTTCCTTCGACAGGAAGTCGCGGTCGATCGCCATCGACAGCGCGTTGCGCACGTTCACGTCGTCGAAGGGCGCGGTACGCGTGTCGAAGGCGTAGTATTCGGTCGAGAGCTTGGGCGTCACGCGGACCTGGTCGCCGAACTCCTTCTTCAGGAAGTCGAGCTGGTCGGCGGCGAAGTCGAACGTCATGTCGATCTCGCCGGCCTGGAAGCGGCGCTGCGCGGCGGCGGCGTCGTCGATCGGATAGAAGATCACCTCGTTCAGCTTCACGTTCGCCGCGTCCCAGTATTCCGGGTTCTTGGTGACGGTGATGTGGTCGTTGGTGACCTGCTCGGTGAGCTTGAAGGCGCCGTTCGAGACCATCACGCCGGGCCGCACGAAGTTGTCGCCCTGCGCCTGGACGGTCGCGGGGTGCACGGGCAGGCCGGTCTGGTGGGCCAGAAGCTCGATGAAGAACGGCGTCGGCCGCTCCAGGGTGATCTCGAGCGTCTTGTCGTCGACGGCGCGCACGCCGATCTGGTCGAGCGGCACCTCGCCCTTGTTCGCCTTCTCGGCGTTCTTGATCGGGTAGAGGATGTTGGCGTACGGCGCGGCGGTCTTCGGGTCCTGGATGCGGCGCATCGAGAAGACAAAGTCCTCGGCCTTCACCGGATCGCCGTTCGACCACTTCGCCGCGTCGCGGATCTTGAACGTGTAGACTTTGCCGTCGTCCGACACCTGCCAGCTCTCGGCGGCGCCCGGCACGATCTTGCCGTTCGGGTCGTAGATCGTCAGGCCCTCGTAGAGATCCTTCAGCACGAAGGCCTCGATGTTCACCGAGGTGCGCGCCTGGTCCAGCGTCTGCGGCTCGCCCGCGTTGCCCCGATGCAGGGTCTGGGCGAAGGCCGGACCTGCCAGAAGGGTCGAAGTGAAGAGGGCGGCGCCGATGAGCGCGTGGATCGGACGAAGGGTCATCAGGTGACGTCTCCATGTCGGTTGGTCGCCGGGAGTCCACCTTGTTGCGGACTCGACCGGTCGAACGGAAGGCACGGTTGAAGCATGGCGCGGGAACGATAAGCAAGCCGGACGGTATAGGCGAATGCCGCGACCAAGCGTCGTCGCTCATCTCGGCTGGGCCAGACATCGAAGCCGCCGCATGCCGGTTCGACTTCGCCTCGACTGGTCTTCAGGCGGCGATACTTTCGCATGTGGCTCGGATAGACATCGATCCTCGGTACGCTGACAGTTTTGCAGGCACGGCCCTCTCGGATCTTTGATGGCATCGATGTCCCCCTTGCGGCCCTGTCCGCGGCGGGGCTGGGCCGCTACATGCCGTTTGCAACCCCATGCCTCCGATCCGAGCCGGCGGTGGGCCTGCCCGGAGACGACGTGCCGAGACTTCCTCCCCTGTCCGCGATGCCCGCCTGGTGCCGCATCGTCCTGCCGCTTCTCGCCGGGGCCGCGATCCTGGCGCTCGTCGCAGCGATGCTCGACCGCGGACAGGTGATCGCCCGGCTGCGTCAGGCCGATCCCGTCTTCGTGGCGCTCGCGATCCTTTCGGTGCAACCGCAGATCGTCCTGTCCGCGCTGCGCTGGCGCTTCGTGTCGAAGCGGCTCGGCGAGCCGCTCGCGGCGGGACGGGCGATCGGCGAATATTATCTCGCGACGCTCCTCAACCAGGTTCTGCCGGGCGGCGTCGCCGGCGACGCGGTGCGGGTCGTCCGCGCGGCGCGGGAGGGACGGGACGATCGCTGGACCGGACGGGCCGGACAGGCTGTCGTGCTGGATCGCCTTTCGGGACAGCTCGTCCTCTTCGCCACGGCGGGCATCGGTCTTCTCGCCGCGCCGTTCGTGTTCGGCGTCGTCCCGCCGGGGGGGCGGGGGCTGCTCGTTTTCCTCGGGGCTGTCGCGGGGATCGTCGGGATCGGCTGGCTGCTTGCGCGCGCGCTCGGCGAGCGGGCTGCGCGGTTCCGTGCTGGTTTCGGACCGGTGCTCGCCGAGGTCTTCGTCCGGCGCGGTGCCTTCATGGTGCAGGCGGCCCTGTCGGTGTCCGTCGTCCTGTCCTATTTCGCGACCTTCGCCTTGGCGGCGATGGCCGTCGGCGCGCCGCTCGGCTTCGCCGGGACGCTGCTTCTCGTGCCGCTGGTGCTGCTGTCGATGCTGCTGCCCGTCTCGGTCGGCGGGTGGGGACTGCGCGAAGCCGCCGCCGCCGCGATCCTGCCGGCGGCGGGGATCACGGCAGACGGCGCCTTCGCCGCGAGCGTCGTCTACGGCATCGCCTCGCTGATCGGGGCACTGCCGGGGGTGCTGGTGCTCGCGCGCCATGCCGCGGACGGCCGCAGGCGCGCCGCGGCCTGACCCGATCCTTGTTCAGCCTCTCGGCAGGGCGAGAACATCCCAGTGTCCGACATGGCAGGCGGCCGGATGGTCGGTCCGGTCCCGTTGCCAGACCTCGATCGCCGCCCCGTCGACGCGTCCCGTCTCGCGGACCGCGGCAACGAACCCGTCCCGCAGGGCCGTTTCCAGCGCCCGCTGATCGGGGCCAAGCCGCCATGGGCTCTGCGCAACGCGGACTTCGTATCCCCGCCGCTCGAAGGCGTGACGCAGCGCGTCGGCGGCCTCCGGCCCGAGCGCCCGCCCGAGACCCTTGTCCGTGGTCTGATGCGCGTTGAAGGCCGCGAGCATTTCGCGGTCGCCGTCATGAGACGGCTCCCAACGCGTCGCGCCATCGTAATTCAAGGCCGCGTAGAGGCCGATGCGGTGCTCCGAGAGGAGATCGGCGATGCGCTCCACCAGCGCTTCGGAAGCGAGATCGAAGAGGGCCGAGGCCGTCACGAGGCGAGCGTCCGCCAGCACGGCCGGGTCGAGATGGGCAAGATCCGCCTCCATCCGCTCGACATGCGGGAAGCCGTCGAGACGCGAGACGGCAGCTTCGAGAAGGCGCGGATCGTGATCGACGAGGCGCCAGCGGACACGGTCGTCCGATCCGAACGCCCGGAGCGTCGAGCCGGTCCCCGAGCCGAGATCGACGGCGAGCGGCGAGGGGCCGCCGGCTTGGAGGAACTCGCGTGCCGCCGTCAGCAGCGCGGCATCTCGTGCGGCGTGGTCGGCAGGTTCGCGGAGATCCAGCCAGGTCGTGTCGAAACCGCTCATCGCACAGCCTCCAGAGCATCGGACAGGATCCGGGCGGATGCGCCCCAGGTCGGCAGGCGGGCGGCGGCTTCGAGGGCCCCGTCCGCCATGCGCTGTCGCAGGGCGGCGTCGCGGATCAAGGCTTCCAGCGCTCGTGCGAACGCCTGCGCGTCCCCCGGCTCGACCAGCATCCCCGCCGAGGACGGGACGACTTCGGAGACCGCACCGCCATCGCAGCCGACGATGGGCAGCCCGTGCGCCATGGCTTCGGCAAACGCCATGCCGTAGCCCTCGAAGCGCGAAGGCAGGGCGAAGATGTCGGCGGTCCGGTACTCGGCCGCGACGTCCCTGACCGCGCCGATCACCGCGATCCGCCGTTCGAGACCCGCGTCCGCGATGCGCATTTTGAGCGCGCGCGCGGTCGGCGGATCGGCGGTCTCGCTTCCGACGATCCGGCAGCGCCAGGGACGTTCGACGAGGCCTGCCAACGCATCGACGAGAAGGGCGTGGTCCTTTCGCGGGATCAGCGAGCCGACGGAGAGGATGGTCGGCATTCGCGACGACGGCCGTTCCAGAGGCGCGGCCCGACGCTCGGTGCCGGGCGGAGCGACCGCAATGCGCGAGCCGACGCCGAAGCCGATCGACAGGAGGCGCGCCGTGGTCGAACTGGTCGCGACGACGGCACGCGCGCGAGCCAGAGCTTCGCGCTCGCTGGCGCGCAGGGCGTCTGCGACCGGCGCGGCGAGCCCGTCCTCCAGCGCGAGCGGATGATGGACGAGAGCCACGATCCGCAGGCGGGTGCCCTCGCTCCTCGCGACATCGGGCAGGGCGCCGAAGGCCAGACCGTCGACCAGCACCAGCGCGCCGTCCGGCAGCGCACGGAAGGCCGCCGCCGTGGCCGCGAGGTCGGCGCGCCCCGGAAGCGGGAAGCCGGCCGGTAGCGCCAGGACATCGACCTGCCAGCCCAACCCGCCGAGTTCGGCGATCATT
The DNA here is from genome assembly GCF_047943035.1 of Aureimonas phyllosphaerae. NCBI lineage: Bacteria > Pseudomonadati > Pseudomonadota > Alphaproteobacteria > Hyphomicrobiales > Aurantimonadaceae > Aureimonas > Aureimonas phyllosphaerae. The sequence goes on from NZ_CP181348.1 coordinate 2,371,073, forward strand.
CGCCGGTCGTAGCCATAGCCACCGCTCGGTGCGTCGAGGTCGCCGGGAATCGCGAAGACGAGATGGCGAGCCGGGCTTGCGCTCAAAGCTCGCCCTCGTACCAGGCGCGCGCGACATGGCTCTCGTGCAGCGTCACGCGGATGCGCTCGATGCGACCGTTGCCCGGCCCGAACGCGCCCTCACGGATCTTCGCGGCGAGGGCGTCGAAGACGTGGCGCGACAACACCTCCGTGGTCGTGACGCGTCCCCGGAAGATCTCGAGCTCGTCGAGATTCTGATAGTTCAAGGGCGCGAGTACCTCCTTCAGGAGGCCGATCGCCAGACCCATGTCGACACCGAGGCCGTCCGCGTCGACCTCGCGCGTGAAGAAGGCGGCATCCACCTCGAAGGTCGCACCGTGCATGCCCTGCGCCGGGCCGAAGACGGGGCGGGGCAGGCTGTGGGCGATCATGATGTGGTCACGGACTTCGACGGCGTACATCGGCGAACCTTTGAATAGGGAAAACGGGATCGGAGGGAAAGTGCCTCAGGGCGCGTAGCGAATGCGATGGCAGAGCGTATCGGGATCGGAAAGGATGGTTCCGTAGTCCCGGTCGAGGCGCTCGAAGGCGCTCTCGCCGGAGAACACGCGGTCGAGAAGCGGATCGGCGAGGAGGCGCAGCGCCATGTCGAGCCGCCGGGCCGTGGTCCAGCGGGCCTGTCGGTTCGCCGGAATCCGCCCGACCTGCGACGAGACAAGACGTAGCCGCCGCGAATGGAAGGCGCCGCCGAGCGGGACTGCGACGTCCTGTCGCCCGAACCAGCTCGCCTCGACGACCCGCGCTTCGAGGCCGGCGCAGTCCAGCGCCCGCGCGAGGCCCTCCGGCCGGCCGGAGGCGTGGATCACGACGTCCTGGTCTCCGGGAAGGGCGTCCGGGGCGACGAGATCGCAGCCCCATCCGGCGAGCACGTCTCGGCGCGCGGGGTTCGGGTCGGCCAACGTCACGTCAGCTCCGGGGATGCGCGCACAGAGGTAGGCGACGAGGCAGCCGATCAGTCCGGCCCCAACGACCGCAACCCGGTCGCCGGGCGCGATCGCCGCGTCCCAGACGATATTGAGCGCGGTTTCCATGAAGGGCGCGAGCACCGCCCGGGCTGGCGGTACGCCCTTCGGAACCGGCCGGAACGCCATCATTGGAGCGGCGAACCGGTCCTGATGAGGATGGAGGCAGAAGACCGTCTGCCCGACCGGAGCGTCGCGCCCGCCCTCCACGAGGCCGATGACGCTGTAGCCATACTTTACCGGGAACGGGAACGCGCCCTCCTGGAGCGGCGCGCGCATTCGCTCGTGTTCCTCCTTCGGAACCCGTCCCTCAAAGACCAGTCGCTCGGTGCCTCGGCTGATCGCGCCGAAGAGGCTGCGAACGCGCCACTCGTCTGCGCCAGGAGCCGGGGCGACGCTTCGACGCAGCGCAGCCTTGCCGGGTTCCTCGATCCAGAGTGCGAGCGAAACGTCGGCGGCGCGAACGTCCGCTGGGTCAATGGTTTGCCGGGCAACGATGATCATATCTTCGCTTGGGAACCAGTCGCCGGGGTTACCCTCCGAGCGGAACTCATCACGTGGTTGTTCGCGACCTAATCTGGATAAAAACAGCGCGTCGTCTAGCTGTCACATACGAGCGAGCCGGTGCGAAGACGCCGCGCGATCGCCCGTATCGCATGGGTTTCGAGGAGTAGCAGGCGATGAGCGAGGGCAGTTCCGACATCCTCTTCCGGGATGACACCTTCTCAGAGTTCGCCAAGGTGAACACGGAACGTGCGGTTTCCGAACTGCGCTATGGCCGGCCGGTTCTCCTTCATTCGGGTGGGGCGGACCACGCTGTGCTGGCGCTCGATGCGGCCGCGCCCGGCGACATCGAACGCTTCTTCGGCGATACGCCGGACGACGTCGGTCTCTTTCTCAGCGCGCACCGGGCCCGCGCCCTCGGGATATCCACCATCGGGCCCGTCTGCCTGAAGACCGGCACGGCGTCGCTCGATGATCTCTCGCGTATCGCCTTCGCTGCCGATCTGCGCTTCGCCGACGAATGGCGACCGGCATCCGAACTCACCTGCCTCAACGATCTTGCCCGGCTCGCGCTTCTCCTGCCGGCCTTCCTCGTTCGCCCGATCCGCACCGACGACCGGATCGGCGGGCGCTTCCTGTCGGTCGACGAAGCCGAGGTTCGGGCGGCGCTGGTCGAGGAGACACACTTCACCGAGATCGTGCGTACGGCGGTTCCGCTGCGCGACATCTCGAATTGCCGGTTCATCGTCTTCCGCGGCGGCCTTGCGCAGCGCGACCAGCTGGCCATCATGGTGGGCGAGCCGGACAGGTCGAAACCGGTTCCCGTGCGCATCCACTCGTCCTGCATCACGGGCGACCTCTTCGGCTCGCTGAAGTGCGACTGCGGCGACCAGCTCCGTAACGGTCTGCAGCTGATCGCGCAGCGTGGTGGCGGCGTGCTGCTCTATCTCGACCAGGAGGGTCGGGGTACCGGCCTTGCCGCGAAGATGCGTGCCTACGGGCTGCAACACGAAGGCTACGACACGATCGATGCGGATGCGCAGATCGGCTTCGAGCCGGACGGTCGGCGCTACGGCGCGGCGGTCGCCATGCTTCGCTCGCTCGGCATCGGATCGGTCGAGTTGATGACGAACAACCCGACCAAGATCGCGGCGCTGCAATCGGCCGGTATCGAGGTGCAGGCGCGCACCGCCGTGCTCGGCACCGTGACCGCCGAGAACCAGGGCTACCTCGTCACCAAGGCGCGGCGCGCCGGCCATCTCCTCGACTGGCCGGCGATCGCGGCAAAGCTCGGCTGAAACGCATGCGCTTCGACCCGATCCCACTTCCGGCACGGGCCGGAGCGCGTATCCCTCAGACAGTGGCGGCGCATGCGCCGAGCCTGTCCGGCGCCTGCACGACGCTCGCCGCGACGGCCCTGCTCCTGACCGTGGCCGCCAGCCTTCTCGTGTCGCACGGAGGGCTCGGATGGCATGTGCTGCCGCTCTCGCTTGTCCTGTTCCTGCCGACGGCCGCCTTCGTCGTGTGGCGCCTCGACGACCATCCGCACGACCGCTTCGGCCCGGCCAACATCATCACCACGGCCCGTGGCGGCATGGCGGCGGTGATCGGTGCCTGCGCGTGGGAGTACGGTCGGATCGCGGCGACGGACAGCGCGCTGCAATGGCTGCTGGTCGCCTCGGCGCTCTTCGCGCTGGCGCTCGACGGGGTCGATGGCTTTCTAGCGCGCCGCTCGGGCCTCGCGTCCCGTTTCGGCGAGCGCTTCGACATGGAAGTCGACGCCTTTCTGATCCTGATCCTCTGCGTTCTGGCGCTCGTCTGCGGCAAGGCCGGCGTCCATGTCCTCGCGATCGGGCTCATGCGCTACGCCTTCCTCGCCTGGGCGGCGATCGACGCGCGCCTGACCCGGCCGCTCGCACCCTCGATGCGCCGCAAGACGGTTTGCGTGCTGCAGATCGCCCTCCTTTGCGTCGCCCTCCTGCCGCCTGTGCCATCTCCGTGGTCGGACGGGCTCGTGCTTCTCGCGCTCGGCCTTCTCACATGGTCCTTCGCCGTCGATATCCGCTCGCTTCTGAGGCGCCCGACATGACCCGGCTTCTGGAACGCGTCGGCGTGGATGCCGCGACGCTCGGGCTGTGGCGCTCGATCGTCGTCTACAACGGCCAGCCCTGGCGCCGCCGCGGGCTCGACCGATTCCTGGCCGCCCTGATCGGTCCCGGAGATCTCGCCTTCGACATCGGCGCTCATGTCGGCAGCCGCAGCCGCGCGCTGGCACGCATCGGAGCGCGGGTCGTCGCCTTCGAGCCGCAGCCGCTTTTTGCGGACTATCTCGCCCGCCGCCTCGACCCCTCACGGATCCGCCTTGATCGACGCGCGGTCGGTCGCGAACCCGGCGAGGCGACCCTCGCGATCTCCGCCCGCCATCCGACGGTTTCAACCTTGTCGAACGACTGGCGAAACCGGGTGGCGGCGGACGAGGGCTTCCGGCGTGTCGAATGGGACGCTCGCGTATCGGTCGAGGTCACGACGCTCGATGCCCTGATCGAAGAGTACGGCGAACCGGCCTTCTGCAAGATCGATGTGGAGGGGCATGAAGGCGAGGTGCTGGCCGGGCTGTCGCGCCCGCTTCGCTGGGTCGCCTTCGAATACACGCCCGCAACGCTCGATCTTGCAGGCGAGTGCCTCGATCGACTGGCCTCCTTGGGCCCTTACGAGTTCAACTTCGTGATCGGCGAGGAGGCGGCGTTCCGGATTCCGTCCTTCTTGCCGCTCGAAGCGTTCCGGGAGCGGCTGGCGGAAGAGGCGGATCGCAACCGACGCTCCGGCGACGTCTACGCCCGCCTCATGGAGCGTCCGGCTTGAGCCATGACGTCGGCGGGGAAGGTGAGGGTGCTCTACCGGCGGCCCGCATCTGGCGGCCCTGGTTGCGCGTCGGTCTCGGTCTTGCACTGCTTCTCGCAGCCCTTGCGCTTCCGCTGCGGCCCGGACCATTGGCCGACCTTCGGTTTCCGGTGGAATGGTTCTGGGCGGTCGCCCTGCTTGCGCTGGCGCGCGGCCGCGCATTTGGGCTTCTCGCCGCAGTCGTTCTGGCGCTTGCGGCGGCGGGGACCATTCTTAAACTCGCCGACTGGGGAACGCTGGCAGCGTTCTCGCGTCCGTTCGATCCGGTGGTCGACCGGTCGATCCTCGTCGCCGGCTGGCATCTCCTGTCGGGGACGGTCGGCAACGCGGCAGCGCTTGGCGCGCTCGGCGCTGCCTTCGTCCTGTTCTTCTGCTTCGTTGGGCTTCTCGCCTACGGCCTTTCGGGAATGCGGCGCCTGCCTGCGCGCGCGAGACGGAGCCTCGGCGCTGGTGCCCTCGGCGGCGCGGTTCTCGCAACGGTGATCCTGGCGTTGGTGCGGCCCGGCATGCTGCCGGTTTCCGCCGAATTTTCCGCCTATGCCGGCGGAAAACTGGCGGCTGCCCGCCAGTCCTGGGAGGCGCAGGCGGCCTTCTCACGCGAGGTCGCCGTCGATCCGCTACGGGATCGCCCGCCGGAAGGGCTCCTCGCGGCGCTCGAGGGGCATGACGTCGTTCTTGTTTTCGTCGAGTCCTACGGCCGCAGCGCACTGGAGAACCCGTTGTTCGCGCCGCGCACGCTGGCAAGGCTAGAGGTGGTCCAGAACGAGTTCACGGCTGCCGGGGTCGGCGCCCGCAGCGGCTGGCTGCGTTCGCCGATCGCGGGCGGGCAGAGCTGGCTTGCGCACGGCACGATGCTTTCGGGTCTGCTGATCGACAACCAGACCCGCTACGAAAGTCTCCTGCGCAGCGACCATCGGAGCCTGAACGCTCTCTTTCGCGGCGGCGGCTGGCGCACGGTTGCGGTGATGCCGGCAATCACCATGCCTTGGCCGGAGGCGGGCTGGTTCGGCTACGACGAGGTTCTGGCGGCCAAGGATCTCGACTATCGTGGCTTGGCCTTCAACTGGGTCACCATGCCCGACCAGTTCACCCTCCTGCGGATCGGACAGATTCTCCAAAGCACGTCCCAGCCAGTGATGGTGCAGACGGCGCTGATCTCGAGCCATGCGCCGTGGACGCCCATCCCGCACATGATCCCGTGGGAGGATGTCGGCGACGGCCAGGTCTTCGATGCGCAGGCCCGCAGCGGTGTGGCGCCCGAAGTCCTCTGGCGCGATCCGGAGCGGGTGCGCGAGAACTACGGCCTGTCGATCGACTACGCGATGGAGGCGGTCGGCTCCTTCGTGCAGAGATTTGCAAGGGAGTCCGTAATCGTCGTGGTCGGCGACCATCAGCCCGCCGAACTCGTCACCGGTCCCAACGCTTCGCGCGACGTGCCGCTCCATGTCCTGTCGTCCGACCCGCAGATCCTCGCCCGCCTCGACGACTGGGGACTGACGCCCGGCATGGTCCCGTCCTCCGATGCGCCGAGCCTTCCGATGCAGGCGTTCCGAGAGCGGTTCGTTCGCTCCATGAGTGGCGGAGGGCATGGGACATGATCGTCGCGCGTCTCTCGGACGAGGCTTGGGCGGCGCTTCTGGCACTGCGCTCGGGCGAAGCGACGGCCTTCGATCCCGGCGACGATCCGGCGTGGGCGATCTACGAGCCGCTTGCGCGCCGGCGTGGCGGACGTTTCGTCCTGGCGCAGGTCGGGCAGAGCCTGGACGGACGGGTCGCGACGGTGGACGGCGATGCCGCCCCCATCTCGGGCCCGGACGGCTTCGTCCATCTCCACCGCCTGCGCGCGCTGGCGGATGCCGTGGTGGTCGGCGCCGGCTGCGTCGTGGCGGACGATCCGCGCCTGACGGTGCGGGAGGTGGCGGGACCATCGCCGGTGCGGGTCGTGATCGATCCGAACGGGCGTGTGCCTTTGGACGCGCGCTGCCTGTCGGAGGCGGGACGCACGATTCTGGTGCGGGCCGAAGGCTCCATGGCGCCGACCGCTGTCGAGACGATCCATCTGCCGCCTGCCGCCGACGGACGCCTGTGTGCGATCGCGCTTCTCGCGGCCCTCAGTGAGCGCGGTCTGCAGCATGTCCTCGTGGAGGGCGGTGCCGCCACCATCCGGAACTTCCTGGAAGCCGAGGTCGTGGATCGGCTTCACATCTGCGTGGCGCCGCTCATCATCGGTTCGGGAGCCCCAGGCCTGTCGCTCGCACCGATCTCGCGGCTGACCGAGGCCCTGCGCCCGAAGACCCGCACGGTCGCCCTTGGCAGCGACGTGCTCTTCGACTGCGCGTTCGAGCGAAGATGACGCGTCCCGAGCAGCCGGAACATTCGCCGACACAGCGATTCTGACCTGAAGGTTTAAGCGCCCGTTAGAACCTGTTGGCCCAAAACTCGTCCGCATGATCGGGCGGATGAACACATCTTCAGAACGCACTCGCGGCGTGTTCGGCCGGTTTCGCCGCGACCCGGGCGGAGCTGCGGCCGTCGAGTTCGCGCTGATCGCGCTCCCGTTCTTCTTCCTTCTCATGGCGATGATCGAAACCGCGCTGGCGACAACGGCCGGCGTGATGCTGAACAATGCGGTGGGCTCGGCAGCCCGCCAGGTGTTCATCGGCGCCGTTCAGAAGTCCGACATGGACGCGGCCGGCTTCCGGACCATGATCTGCGACGACATCAGCATGCTGATGTCCTGCGAACGACTGTCCCTGGATATGCGGACCTACCCGGCCGGCACGCCCATCCCGAATTCGGTTGGCCTCAAGGACGGCTCCGTCGACGACGCGAGGTTCTGCTTCGATCCCGGCCGTCAGGACACGATCACCGTGATCCGCGCCTATTACGAGTGGCCCTGGGCGACATCGATGCTCAACCAGATGGAAGAGGACACGAACGGGAACCTGATCCTCGGAGCGATGGCGGCGTTCATGAACGAGCCGTTCGGCGGGGTCGCCTCGTCCAAGACCACCTGCTGAGGCCGGCGATGATAGGTCGCTCTCGCCTCACGCGCCTGCTCCACGACCGCTCCGCGACCGCGGCGGTCGAGTTCGCCATCATCCTGCCGGTGATGTTGATCCTCTACCTCGGCACCTTCGAGGCCTCGCATGCGATCACGACCAAGCGGAAGGTCGAGAGTGCCGCCGAGGCGATCGCGGGCATCGTGGCCCGCTCGCCCGAAATGGATCTGACGCGCCTGCGCAACGTGCTGCTGGTCTCTGACGCCATCGCCGACGGCGTTTCCGGCGCTGAGCCGAAGATCACAATCACGACGGTCAGGACGGATGCGAACGGCAAGGCGACGGTCGATTGGCAGCGCATCGGCACGGTCGCAGGGGCAGCAAAGGGCACGCCCTACACACTCTCCGGCGAACTGGCCGGGCTCGCCGACGCCTACTTCGTCGTCGCGCGCGTCGAATACAGCTACGCGCCGAACTTCGATGTGGGCGGCTTGTTCGGCACGCTCGAATTTGATCGCAGCTTCACCTTCCGGCCGAGAAAAGGTTCGGAGATCCCTTGGAAATGACCGCTCCACCGCCCCGCTCCGCGAACCGAGGACATGCCGTGTGCATCATCCGCTCCTTCCGACGCGCCACATCGGGCAATGTCGCGATGATCTTCGCGTTGACACTGCCGGTGATCGTGGTGGTCACGGGCATGGCCGTGGATACGTCGCAGGTCGAGGAGGCGAAATGGAGCCTTCAGAGTTCTGCGGACGCGGCCGCGCTCGGCGCCGCCAAGCAGTTCGGCAAGACCCAAAACCCGGTCGAACTGGAAAAATGGGCCAAATCGATCTTCTTCGCCAATGAAGGCCGCGACGACACGGATACACGCTTCACCTACGAGGGCGTGACGCGCGTGGCCGGCAACAACGTCCTGCGCGTCACGGCGACCCGTGACGTTCCGACCTATTTCGGTTCGGCCGTGAAAGCGGTCACGGGAGGCAAGGTCGATCTGGAGACTTGGCATCTGTCGGTCGCCAGCGAGGTCATTGTCGCCAACCGGACGGTCGAACTGGCGCTGGTGCTCGACAATTCCGGATCGATGCAGAGCCCGCCCGTCGGCGGCACGACGCCCAAGATCACCACCCTCCGCGATGCGTCCGAGAAGCTCGTCAAGCAGATGCTCGCGGCCTATCCGCAGGCGAACTCGACCGATCCCGTCCGCATTTCTGTCGTGCCGTTCGCAGCCTCTGTGAACGTCGGGACGAACAACGCGACCGCCTCCTGGATGGACGTCGCCGGCCTCAGCCCCTCCAACAGCGATGATTTCGACTGGAGTTCTGCCACCCTGTCGACCGTGAAATCGAAGTTTTCGATCTTCGCGGCTCTGAGCCTTCGCAACTCCAACTGGAAATGGGGTGGATGCGTCCAGTCACGTCCCTTGGGATACGCCGTGACGGATGATCCTCCGAGTTTGAACACACCGGCCACGTTCTTTGTGCCCTTCCTTGCACCATCCGAGTATAACTGGACGGGCAGCCTGTCATCGGTCAAGAATGACTACCTTCCGACTTCCGCCGGAACGGATGATGCGAAGTCCCTCGCAGCTCAGAAGAATGTCAGCCGTTATTTCAATCTCCTTTCCACGGCTGACTTCAGCAAGAAGGGGCCGAACAATGGCTGCACCACGGCTGCCATCACGCCTCTCACCGCTACACAAACCACAGCTCTCAACGCCGTGAAGGGGATGATCGCGAACGGAGGAACCAATATCGGCGAAGGACTGGCATGGGGCTGGCGCACTCTGACCAGCGGACAGCCCTTTGCCGAAGGCCGCGCCCGCAACACAAAAGAAAACCTGAAGGTCATCGTCCTGATGACCGACGGCGAGAACACCTACAACGCCGCTTACACATCCGGCGAACAAATCGAACTGACGAACGCCAACAAGTCTCAGTTTGGCACGTACGGTTACGGCCAGTATCTCGGCACCGACGGCAAGATCCACGCAGGCCGCATGTTCGACGCGACTAGGACGACGTCCCCCAAGGCCAACATCACCAGCATCACCGCGGCGATGAACGAAACGATGAGCATCACCTGCGAGAACATCAAGAAGGACGGCAAGAACGACGAGGGCGGCGACGGGATCGTCATCTTCTCGATCGCCTTCGACCTGAAGGACGGCAGCCCGATCAAGGATCGCCTGCGCAACTGCGCGTCGAACGGCATCGATGGAAAGGGCAGCAAGCTCTACTACGACGCGAAGAACTCGAACGACCTGCTTCTGGCCTTCTCGGCCATCACGGACGAGATCTCCGCACTGCGAATCTCGCGCTGAGACGGGTGGGCCCGGCAGGACTCGAACCTGCAACCAAGCGGTTATGAGCCGCCGGCTCTAACCATTGAGCTACAGGCCCGACCCGGAGCCGAAGGCCTATCGCAAAGGCGTTGGCTTCTCAAGTCGGCCACGGGCGCCACCGCAAGGGATTTCGCCGCCCGCCCCGGATCGCTAGAGGTTGTGTCCAGCCGGAATGTCCGGCCTCGGACGAGGAAGACCCATGGCATCCGATCTGTCGCACCGCATTCTTGCCGGCCAGGGCCTGCGGCCCGCCGATCTCGTGATCCGTAACGCGCGCCTCCTCGACCTCGTGACCGGCTCGATCGACGATACCGACATTGCGATCGTCGGCGAGCGTATCGTCGGAACCCACGGCCGCTTCGAGGGCGAGCGGGTCGTCGACGCCGCGGGACGTTTCGTGGTGCCGGGCTTCATCGACACACATCTGCACATCGAATCCTCGCTCGTCACGCCGCTCGAATTCGACCGCTTCGTGCTGCCGCGCGGCGTGACCACGGTATTCTGCGATCCGCACGAGATCGCCAACGTCCTCGGGGCGGAGGGGATCGCCTACTTCGTCGCCTGCGCCGAGGCGAGCGTCATGGACATCCGCATCAACCTCTCGTCCTGCGTGCCTGCGACCTCCTTCGAGACCGCGGCGGCCCGGCTCGAGATCGACGACCTCCTGCCGTTCCTCGACCATCCGAAGGTCCACGGCCTTGCCGAGATGATGAACTACCCGGGCGTCCTGTCGCTCGACCCCGGCATTCTCGCCAAGCTCGAAGCCTTTCAGGACCGCCATGTCGACGGCCATGCGCCGCTCCTGCGCGGCTCTGCGCTGAACGGCTATCTTGCGGCCGGCATCCGCACCGACCACGAGGCGACCGGCGCCGACGAGGCGATGGAGAAGCTGCGCAAGGGCATGGCGATCCTGATCCGCGAGGGGTCGGCCTCGAAGGACCTCGAAGCGCTGGCCGAGATCCTGACCGCCGACACGTCGGCTTTCGTGGCGCTCTGCACCGACGATCGCAGCCCGCTCGACATCGCGGAAGAGGGCCACCTTGACGCGATGATCCGGCGGCTGATCGGGCGCGGATGCCCGGTGCACCACGTCTACCGCGCCGCTTCGCTCTCGGCTGCCCGCATCTTCGGTCTTCGCGATCGCGGCATGATCGCGCCGGGCTGGCGGGCCGACCTCGTCCTGCTCGACGACCTGGAGGCCTGCCGCGTTTCCGACGTCGTCGCGGGCGGGCGCCTGGTCGAGCGGGCGCTGTTCGACGCGCGGCCCGCAGTCGCCCCCGTCGGCCTCGCTTCGATGAAGGCGGAACCCGTGGCGTCGGAGCATTTCCGCCAGCCTGCAGTCGGTTCGACGTGCGACGCGGCGGTCATCGGCGTGAAGGCGGGTCTCCTTCTGACCGCAAGGCTTGGCGCGACGCTTGCCGTCGTCGAGGGCGAGGCGCAGCCGGACTTGGGCCAGGATGTCCTCAAGCTCGCGGTGGTCGAGCGCCACGGCCGCAACGGCAATGTCGGCCTCGGCTTCGTCAACGGCTTCGGTCTCCAGCGCGGCGCGATCGCCTCGTCGGTCGCGCACGACAGCCACAACATCACCGTGGTCGGCACCAACGCGCAGGACATGGCTGCGGCCGTCAACGGCGTGATCGCACGCGGCGGTGGTTTCGCCGTGGCCGACGAGGGCCACGTCGTCGCGGCGCTGGCGCTGCCGATGTCAGGACTGATGAGCCTCGAGCCGGTCGACACTGTGATCCACGATCTGGAGGCGCTGGTGGAGGCGGTGAGAGGGCTCGGGTGTTCGCTGCCCGAACCCTTCCTGCAGCTCGCGTTTCTGGCCCTCCCGGTGATCCCGCACCTGAAGCTGACCGATCGGGGGCTCTTCGACGTCGACCGCTTCGCCTTCGTGGAGGGTTGAGCGTCCGGTCTCGCGTCAGACGAGCCAGTCGGGGAGGCGAGGGGGCGCGAAGCCGGTCGCGAGAGCGTCCGCGCAGTCTGCGAGCGTGCCGAGCCGTACCGCACACCCGGAGAGGCCGGGACCGTAATGGGCGTACTTGCCGGACGTGGTGAGGACGGTCCGCGCTTGTCGCGGGAACACGGGGCGCGAGATCGAGCACCAGCAAAGGTCGGGGATCATCTCGATGCCGCTGGCGGACAGGCGGGACCGCGTCCCGTCCGCCTCGGCTGCGGCGAGCACCTGCCGCCCGGCCGTGATCATTCCCCGGACCCGGGGATCGCGCGCTCGTCCGGCCAGCGCGTCGGCGAGCATCTGACATTCGTTCAGGGAAGCATGCGGACTGCCAATCGCCACGAGGTCGATCTCCGCCGCCCCCTCGTTCAAACGGCGCCATGCGGCGGCGAGGTCGGCGCGAGAGATAGTGGCGAGGTCGGCGCCCGGCATCGCGCAGCCCTCGGCCTCCGGCGTGACGCCCTCGACATGCAGCATCGGAGCGGCCGAGGTGGTGCCGAAGGCGGCGCAGAGGGCCTTGAGGTCGTCGTGGCGGGGCGCGAGATCGGCGAGACCGCGCAGGAGCGGCACTCGCTCGGGCGCGAGACGGCCGGCGAGATAGCCGACGAGCGGCCAGGCCTCGGACCCGATGCGTTCCGGCAGATCGATGTCGACGACGAGGGCCGCGCGGCGCCCCGCGTCGAGATAGGGGCCGGCCAACGGGGCGCGACCCGTCAGAGCGATGCACAGGTCGAGAAAGTCCGGATGCTTGGCGGTCCGCGCGCCCAGCACGCTGTTGGCGAAAATCACGGCGTTCGATTCCGACCAGCCGATGATGTCGCCGCAGCCGGGCGCATCGTCGAGAAGATAGGGCGCGCAGGTGAAGGTGGGCCGGCAGCCCATGCCGACATAGGCATCGGCCAGGCGGGCGGCCGGCTCGCCGAAGACGGGGGCCACGCCCTGCTTCCGCCAATTTTCGGCGTCGACCGAGATGGCGTTCATCGTGGTCGGCACGCGAACCCGCGCGCCTTTCGCCGCCATCGCCTCGGCGAAGACGAGATTGGCGGGCCCGGCATAGATGCAGCCGTCGATGTGGGCGCAAATGACATCGACAAGGCGCTCGGCGCCCTGCTGGCGTGCCATCGCCACGAGGATGCGCATCGCCTGCGCGGTGGCCTCGCCCTCGGCACCGTCCAGCATTGCGCGGTCAGCAGGGGCGAGTTCGAACGCCGTGACGGGAAGGCGGGCGATGGGAAGGAGGCACTCGCCGGCCCGGATCGCATCGCGATCGATCGTGGCAAATGTCTCGCGTGCGAGCGCCGCATGGGCATCCGGCGACAGTCTGAGGACCGGCAGTGCGTGCCCGAACATTTCCCCGGCGACGAGGGCGCCCAGTGTCGCGACGTCCTCCGCCTCCGCGAACACCAGCGCCGCGGGCGCCCGCCCGGCAAGCGTCAGCTCCAGCACCACGCCCGATCCCGAGCACGACCCCCGGCTGGTCGGCATCAGCACCACGGCGCCTGCGAGATTCGCGCCGCACTGCGGATGATGCGCGTCGATGATGCGACCCGTGGCGGGATCGACGCCGCCCCAGAAGCTGAGCCCCTCCGACAGCGCGACCACGGGTCCGCGCGCCGGTCCGTCGACGATCGAAAGAGCCGAGTGCATTGGCGTCATGAGTGAGCCGTAGCCGGCATCGAAAGGGCCCTCGATGCGGGAGGAAGAATGTCGGGAGCGGAGGGCAGCATCATGGTCCCGCTTCGCGACGCTCGCAAGGCGATCGGATTGTATCCGATTCCGCCGCGCGGCGGGCTGTCAGGATGCCAGCGAACACGCAAAGGGCATGCGAGGCGGCGCGAACGAATATCGTTGTGACGAGGCGGGATGGTCTTCGAATGGCTGGTCGGGAAAGCCGAAGACGCTCACGGTTGGCTGGTCGGAGTGGCAGGATTTGAACCTGCGACCCCCTCGTCCCGAACGAGGTGCGCTACCAGACTGCGCTACACTCCGTGGCCGAGCGGGTCTATAGCGGGACGCGCGACGCTGCGCAACAGGATTCGCGACGCTTTTCCCACCTCGCTCGAACGGCGCCGGCTTCCTTGCACGCATCGCCCCGAGCGATTATAGAAGCGCTCGCCGACGGCAGGTTTTGGGGCGTAGCCAAGCGGTAAGGCAGCGGTTTTTGGTACCGCCATCCCCTGGTTCGAATCCAGGCGCCCCAGCCATCGACTTAATTTATATATTTTTCAGATACTTACGGGAACGGCGAAAAGGGTATGTGTCCTAGTCTCATACCCCATCGGAGAGCGCCAAAATGAGCGACGAGAAGGATAGCCTAACCCCGATTCGCGCCGAGCTTGGGGCTAAGCTAGACCCGGCGCTTCGGCCGAAGCACGACGGCCCCCTCACTCATGAGGAGACGATGAAAATTGCCCGCGCCGTGATGCGGAAGAATTGCGCCGTATTGGCCGCGCTTGCTAAGTAGCTTCGGAACTCTCGCGCGCAGAACGGCGAATCAAAACCGGGCTGTGAATATCCACAGGTGAAGAAAAAATTCTTGCCCACGTGAAAAGCGCACTTTTTTCAGGGGTTTAGCATCACCTGCGGCTCGGTTGTTCACAGCCTTTCAACAGGCATGTTCAACCGTCGATACCTCAAAGTTGGGGATCGCGATCCGCCCGGCATTCCGGGAACAACAAACGTGTGCTAGATCGGAATGGTGACGAGGCGGGCTCAGTTGGTAGCCGACCCGCCTCGGTCACTGGCAACAGGCCCCTTCCACAAGGGCCACGATCGCATCCAGCCCTTCCATAAGGCTGATTTTGCAAAGGGCGGCACGGTCTCCAAAACTGTGCCGCCCTTTTTCGTTCGTACCATTGAAAGATCATCTTTCAAAGGCCGAAACGATCATCTTTCCCTTGACAGCGGTTCCAAAGCGCTTGGTGCTGTGGAAAACACACAGCACTCTTCAAGCCGTTTCGGCTGCGACTATTCCGGCCAGCCTGTCAACGCCTACTCCGTCGTCTGCGCCGAGCAAGGCCGCGTTACACATGGAACGCGGATGCGCGGCTTCACCTGCTGGAAAGGGATCGGATCGCATTCGAGCAACATGCCGGCTTTCCGCGCTAAGGCTTCCAAGCGCCCATAGCGCCGACGCGCAAGCTTAAGCCGACGCCTGATCTCGCCGCGACTATCTGGGACATCGAAGCCGTCATCGGGGTTCGACAATGCGGTGATCTCGATAGCGATTTCCCACCAAAGCTGTTGCAGCAAGGTGGCGCCGTCTGCACCCATGCGCTTGAAGTGGGGAAGCGTAGGGATTCGCGTCATCAGCGATCCCCCGCCGACCCAAGGAGGGCCACACTATCCGGCGCTCTTTGTCCGCGCAGAGAATGCGCGAGGGTGTCCGACGCCGTCGGCACGCGATAACGATCTTCCGGCTCTGCGTCAGACAGCGCGTGGGCCGCTGTGAAGTTATAGAAGCCGCTGAATGCCTCTTGGAGGCTCCACCTTAGCTCAAGAACGCTATCGACTAGGTTGGAGAGGAATACCAGCGGCGTGGACTCTTTGCCGGCGTCCGTCATGATACGGCCTGCGAGTTCGCGAAACGCGTCGTTCCCCCCCTTGAACGCAACTACACCGTGACGCTCTGCGAAGACGGCGAATAGCTCCTGCTGTGTGAGCGTCGGCCCCGACGCGGCGGTTGTCGTCTGATTCTTGGTCATGCTGAAGCCCTCGTCGCCCGATGATGCGAGCGCAGATTGATGTTTGTCGTCAGTCAAGAATGCCGGAGTTAGTGCCGGCAGCACTGTTCCAGCCGGCGCGGCTGCAATCCGCGTCGGTTGAACTTGCTTATGGCCGAACCCCGTGAGTGGGATGATCCACAAGCGATCATGGATCTCAATGAGATTGAGACGGCAACTTCGGTCGCCGCATAGATCGCCGAAGATCGGCGCGGATTAGCTTGCCTCGGCGAGGATCCACATGAGCGCACCGATATGAAGGTCGCGGACTTCAGAGTCCTCAACCCCGTTCGTTCTTGCTGCGATCCAGGGCGCTCCGGAGAGCTGCAGCGCGATCCGCCATCTCGCGATCGGAAAGGCGAGCGCTGGTCTCCTGCACGGGTTCCAGGGGCTCCGATGCGACCAGGACGGGTGCGGCCTGCGGGACGGACGTGAGCGCGTTCCTGATCTGTGAGCCAACGCTTGCGATCACACCGGCGAGGGCGACGACGTAGCCGAGGTGAATGACGTTCTCGGCGATCATGCCCTTGTGCATGTTGAAGACGGCGCGCGACCCATACTCATCGCCGCCCGCGGCGGTGCCGAGCATGAGGAAGACCCAACCGCCGGCCGCGATGACGGCACCAAGGAAGGTGAGCGGATGTGTGTCGGACATGTCAGAACCTATCGAAGAGGCGGGGTTGCAGGAGCAAGCGCGGGTCTCCCAAGGCACCAACAAGAACCGGCCGCCGAGGGCGATCCACGAGCTCGATGGAAGCAAGCATACGTTTCGGCTGCAGGGTGGTCGCAATGGGGTGCATAAGGCGATCCGAGATCGTCTGTGCGTTCTCCCCAAACTCATCGGAACTGTCGCGAGGATCAGGCCTGATCTCTGTCAGCTCGATGCGATCGGCAGGGATTAAATCGGGGCGTCCGATGACGACTTCCTCATCGGGGCTAAAGGGCCAGCATGTGATCGCGGCTCTCGCGATAACCGCTCTCGCGCAGAACTTCCGCCATCCTTCGCGAGCCCTGCCACCGTAGTGCGTAGCTGCGGTTGGACTGAGCGACCAGTGGAAGCCGCGCACGGCGTTGTCGAGGTTGAATATCGAGGATGTGGGGCTTCCGTAGACGGTCTGGGTTGGAAGCCCGATATGGCGATAGATTTTGATTTCGGCAGGCAGTTTGGCCAGGTCGTCGAGTTTGTCGGGCGCGATCAGGCTGACGTTTGAATTCCGCAAGACGGAGTAGATCCAGACCTGAAGGTTCCGATCCTCTGGCACTCCCCAGGTCAGGTTTTCCGTCATCGCTCGCAGGACCGGAGCGGAAATCTCGCGCCCTAGACGGGAGGTGAGATCGAACGGGTTAGGCGTGTTGTAGGACGAGAAGGGACCGTCGCTGAACCTGTATTCAAAGTTGTAGAACGGCGTTTCGCCTTCCGGCAGATGAAGGCGCGCGCCGTGTTCCACGAGGATGCCGGCGACGCACATCTCGAACTCGGTGTAAGGACAGTCCCGGAAATAAGCACGCCAGACTTCGAAATCGGCGCTCTCGCTTGGCTTGTTGGCGACGTGCCAGGCTACTGACATGCCGGGATCTCCCCGTGCTGGCGGATCAGGTCCGGGAAGACGTTGGCGTGCTCGCCAAGCGCGATCATGAGGGCGTTGCGCTCGACCAACTCGGGCATCCCATGGAGCGTGGACGCGGCGCACATGAGGGCGTCGATCAGTCTTTCGTAAGTCTCTTCTAGCATTAGGTGCAGCGTCTGCAAGTTCGCGGCCTTCATCGGCGTTGTTAGATGTGACTCCTTGAGTCCTTGATGGGCAGACGTCAACACCTATTTCGGCCTCTCCCGAAGTTTCATCCGAATGATAAGTCAAATTTGACTTATCCTCCACTTTTTCCGACGCAGTTCGTTGCTTTCTAAGGCCGGAGATCACGACCGTTCGACCATGCACGCGTCCCGCTGAACCTTCTTCCTCGGCGTTCTTGGCGATGTACTCTAGGACGCAAGCCGAGTAGGCGGGTCTCACGTCCACTTGGTACTCGCGGAACGCCTCCTCGACCTTCCCGCCGGCCTCGTGCAAGGCGAGCTTAAGCGCATCGAGATCGTCCAGGCTGACCGCTAGTAGGGCGTGGATGTGCAGCGCGTCACCGCCGTCTGAGACAATCCCGGTCGCGAAGATGCCAGCCGGCGCATACCCAAGCGCCTTCTTGCTGATCCGGATGAACCGCTTGCGCAGCCAGTTGCACGGCTGCTCTTGTGCGAGCGCGTCGGCTTCGATCTTCCGTGAGAGCCGGACGGTCGTCGAGTGGATGACCTGAACCTTGGCCTTCGCCTGGATGCGGAGCTTCTCCGACCAGCCCATCAGCTTCGTGCCGGTGATCGCATGTCCCGTGTTCGACGCATGCTGCTTGAGCTTCCGCTTGCGAAGGCGATCGTAGCAGGCCTTGGACGGGGTGAGGGTGTCGGAGCGTCGAAGGGTATCGACTATATATGGGCCGAGCGAGGCGTGTGCTTCGCTGACTGCGCGTGTGACCCCGATACCCTGCTGCACAAGGCGTTGAGCGCGATATTTGACCGTCGCGTGAGCTTCGGTTCGGAGCCGCGGATTTACAAATTCCACCAACGCACCGGCTCGGGAAACCGGGCGTGGGGAGGCAGTTTTGCGTTGAACAACAGTGCGGGACACAGTATATTTCGGGTGCTTGAAGACAGAAGTGATGGCGCAGCGGGCGGCAACCCGAAGCGCCATTTTTCGTTTGTGATCCGCCTATGCTGGAGCCGAAACCTCGGCGTCCGATCCTTGGCTCAGCTTCTCAAAGTTCCGGAGGACGTCCACTAGGATCGGCATCGTGGCCGTGATGCTGGCGGGAACGGTCTGGTTGGCGTGAACCGAGAGCCGGATGCCCTGTCCCGCGCGCTGCGCGACGAATGAGTGGCCGGCCGGCAGGGTGTGGCGCATGATCCGACCCGGAGACATGACGAACTGCACCAAGGCAAGGCCCAAGCGATCGGCTTCATCGACGGTGAGTTGCGGGAGAGCGTATCCACCGAGCGTGATCCTCACTGCATCGTCTACGCGGTGAACAGTGAATTCCTCGATCTGATCGGGAAGAGCGCCCGTCTCCATGAGACGAGAGACGAACCAGTCAATCACTCTTGGAACAGAGTCCGAGACGCTGGCTGCAAAATCCGTGAGTTGTTTTGCCCGGATCGGATGAACGCGGATTGTGGTCTTCACTTCTGTTTTCCTTCAATACTGACTTGAGCAATAGGATAACAAAGTGTGACGTTTGACTGGTAGGAAAAAATGCACGCTCGAAAATTGACCGTGCGCGCACTCATCATCCCCTACGGCATATGCGTGGATTTCTAGGACTTCGGGTCTTGCGTCGGCTCATGCGGCCGACAGCTCGACCAGCTCGCCTTCCTCTTCGAAAACCGAGCCGTTCTGGATCGCGGTGATCTCGTCTGCCGTGATGTCCACCAATGTCAGCGTCGGCAGCTCGCGTGTCAGATGATCGGCGGCACTCAGGCCAAGGGCCTTGTCCTCGATGATGTGAAGGCGCTCCAACGCCGACGCTGCTGCGACGAGCGAGCGGATCATCGCCGCCGGTCTGACGGTCGTGTCTGTGGCGAGGCCGCGCACGGCGCTCATGAGGCGCTGACCAAGCTCCTGAGCATTCGCAGCCGTTCGTGTGCGCACCTCAGCCGCAACGGTCGCAATGTCCTCCCCGGAAGCCGGCGCGGCTTGCGCCGGCAAGTGATCGAGCGTCGGCACATCGAGATCGAACCCGCCCGCAGGCGCGCCCTTCATAATGCCTCGGGCTGCGAAGTGGTTCTGTAGCGTGCGGATGGCGACGTCGTAGGTCTCGGACAACTCGACCAACGTCGCGCTGCCGGATGCCCACGCGTCGTCGATCTCAAGCCATTCCGCGGGCGTGAGCTTCCGGTAGCGGCGTGTTTGGCGTTTGTTGGGCATGGTCCGTTCTGCGCATGGCTATTGTGGTGTCAGTGTACCCCACAAATGCGTGTGCATGGGTCGAAATCGACGTCACGCTGGCAAGAGTGCGGGCGATCAATCGTTATATGCAGTTTCCACACATCGTTTCGGCGAAAGGCGAGCCGATCTGAAATTAATTTCACTGAGTGACAGAGTCCGTCTTGTATCAACTCTATACGTCCGTATAAGGATGTGACGAGCGTGGCGCACGAGGGCGAAAGCGATGAAGACGGCGATCGGATATGTCCGGGTGAGCACCGAGACGCAGGGTCGCTCTGGTCTTGGTCTCGATGCGCAGCGCGCTGCGATCGTTCGCTTTGCCGAAGCCGAGGGCTTCGACGTTGTGGGGTGGTTCGAAGAGGTCGAGACCGGAAAGGGAGCGGACGCGCTCGATCGCCGGCCGCGTCTTAAGTCGGCACTGGCGAGCGCTCGCAAGCTCAAGGCCCCGGTCATCGTCGCCAAGCTCGATCGCCTGTCTCGTGACGTCGCGTTCGTTTCTGGCCTGATGGCACAGCGTGTGCCCTTCATTGTGGCTGAGCTTGGCGCGGACGTGGACCCCTTCCTTCTGCACCTCTACAGCGCCCTGGCCGAGAAAGAGCGTGCCATGATCTCGGCGCGCACCAAGGCGGCTCTGCAGGCGAAGAAGGCTGCCGGCGCGCAGCTCGGGAACCGGACAAACCTTGATCTCGCTCAGAAGGCTGGTGCGGCGTCGAACGCGGCATCAGCGGACGTGTTCGCCGGGAACGTGCTTCCGATCGTTCGTCAGCTCCAGGTGGCCGGCTGCAGCTCGCTGCGCGCCATCGCTGAAGCTTTGAACACCCGGGGTGTCCGCACAGCTCGGGGCGGTGACTGGACTGCTATGACGGTGAAGCGGGTTCTCGATCGAGCTGCGTGACCCTGACGATCGTGCGTCCGAGGTCAACGTTGCTAGTCATTGTGATTGAGTAGCTGGGGCCGAGGTCAGTCAGAGCCCGCTCGAACATAACCGGAGTAGATTCTCCGTGCCGCGCCAATGTCAGGGCTGAATCTGAAAACCAAGTGCCTTCTCGGGGTCGCTTCGGCCGCGCTGCTGGCGCTAGGGCCCGGCTTTCGAATTACATGCCGCCTACGGCCGTTAGACGCTGAGAGTAATTCGGCCGATCAACCCTGAGACCGCAGCCAAACATTTCGGCATAAGAATAGAGGTTGCTGACGAGCGCCTTTACGTCCTGGCGGTAGGGGCGCGGATCGTCACACAGCGCGCCGTGCAGCAGCGAGGTGATGGCTCCGTACCAGATCTCGCGATTGGGCTGGCAGCGGACTGCATTAATCAGCCATCTCCAAAACCTGCTCGACACGAGGTGGGAGACGATCGTCGCAACCGCGTCCTCCCTCGTTGCATAGCCAGGCTCTAAACCGAGAAGGCCAACGTCGTGCTGCAAACTGCCCGAGACCCACTGATCCGGCGCGGTGAGCTGGGCTATCAACTCAGGTGCCGCGAGCCACGGCAGCTCAGCGGTGAAGAGCCTCGTCGGCACCGTTGCCAGCTGCGCACTGATCGAATCTGGGAACGCAGGCCCCTTCTGCATTCCCCTCTTCCTGTTGTCGGCCACCCAGGTGGCGATTTCATCCAAGAGAGCCTGAGTCACCAGAACCGCGTCGTTGAGCAGACCGCGGCAGGCGAGAACGTCCTCGGGCGAAGCCTTCACGGCCAGTCCGAATTCGCGGTTGGAGGCTGGGAGCAGGCTCATGCCGGCTCCGGTCAGGTTCGCACTACCGACGATGAGGTCGGTCTCGTCGACTAGGGTCACCTTGGCGTGCAGACCCGGAAGCACGTGGAAGCGCCACCCCCGCGCCATCGCCAGGCGGCAGCCTTCGATGTCCGAGGCTCCCGAAAGCAGATCGCCCGATGACCAGCGGGCGACGATGTCGCAGTCGATCGCCGCGCCACGCGTCGCCTGGCTTAGCCACTCAACGCCGATGCGCGTCACATAGGCGGATACAATCTGCAGACGGGTCGGCGGTCGGGCGAGTAGGTCGCCGAGGTGGTTCCGCAGCGCCTCTGCGCCTAGCAGGGCAGTCCGCAGCCCCTGAACTGGAAGCAGAGGTCTACCTTCCTCCGGTGTCATCCGTAGTAGCCGGCGAAGTGCTCGAAGACGGCGTGCTCATCAGAGAACCCGACAATGTTGTCCTTGACGTCAATGACTGTGCAGCGCTCCGTGCCGCCAATCGCAGGACCGCGAAGGCCGCGCCCGATCATCTGGCTGTAGAGCACGATCGACCCCGTCGGGCGGCTGATGAAGACCACGTCCGTCTTCGGCGCATCGAACCCCGTGGACAGGATGCCGTAATTGCAGATGATTTGGATGCGCGAGTTTTTGAATTCGTCGATAAACGCGGCACGCTGCGATTTTGGGGTTGAGCCGTCTACATGAGCCGCGCGAATTCCTAGGAACGTGAGCAGCGCGCAGATGAACTTGGAATGCTCCACGCTACAGCCGAAGAAGATGATCTGCCGCCCGGCAGCTGCCTCAGCTTCCAGCCGCTTGACAATCTCCACGTTGCGCACGTCGTCGTCGCCGATCCGCTTCAGGACACCGGCCGGGAGGTCGAAAAAGCGCTCTAGATGGATCTTCTCCTTCGCGCTCAGCGCGTAGGACTGTGCGGTCATGAGCGGAACGTAGGTGGTCTCTGAAAGCACCCTCCTCGCCCGGAGGTAGTCGATGACGGAAGCGTCCCCCGACGCGATGTTGACTATCTCCCCGAAGAAAAAGTTGGCTAGCGCGGCATTCTGCTCCTCGTCGTCGGCGCCCCGTCCTGGTGTGGCGGTTAAGCCCACGACCTTAGTTGTCTCGCCCAGCAGCGCCTCGGTGACCTGCTGGTAGGTCGGTGCGAGGACCTTATGCGCCTCGTCGATGACGACGAGCGTTATGCGCTCACGAAGCCTAGCGAAACCCGCAGCCTGCTTGACAAGAGCTGCATATAGAGTCTGGAAGCTGCCGATGACGAACGCGCTGTCCTCATCGGGCGTCGGAAGCTTAGCACCCTTGCCCCAGCACCGAACCAGGCGGGCCGAACGGCGTGCGACGTGTGGCCAGACGTCGCGGAACGCCTCATAAGCTTGCTCGCAGAGCTCCTCGGCATGGGCCAGCCAGAAAACGATGGTTCCAGGCGGGCTCTCGTTCAGAAAGGTCGTGATGATCTCGGTGGCGGTGCGGGTCTTGCCTGACCCGGTCGGCATCTGCACGATGAAGCGTTGACGCTCCACCGCAAGGCGCCGGATCGCTTCGTGGTAGACCGGGGTCTGATAGTCCTTGAGAACCTTGTAGGGCCGCTCCGCAGCGGGAAGCAGCTGCTCGGCCGGCACCACGTCGACCGATGCAGGGAGGATCTCATCGGGCAGGTCGAGGACCTCCGCGACGGCTTCCGCGAAGGGCCGGCTGCGCCACGACTTACGCGCGAGGTGGTCAACCTTGTTTGCGAAGGTCGAGGAGGCGCCGATACCGCCGACCTTCGCCAGCAGCGCATTCACCGTCTGCTCATCGAGCGAATTGAACAGCTCCTTCCGAAAAGCAGACTTCTCCATCATCGCAGCTCCAGCGAAGGCCTCGAAGATCTGGGTCAAGCCTGCGCGGGAGTAGATCTGGTCCGGATCGAGTTCATCGGGACGCAGCGCCGGCAGGAGCATCTCCAACCGCTCGAGCACGTCCTCGCCAATCAACTGCTGTAGCCTCGCGATCCCGAGTGCCGACCAAACGCTTGCCATACCTTACCTTGCTTAGCCGCCGGACAGGGCCCGGTGCGACGATCTTGTAGAAGCTTTCCAGCTCACGCGGACGTGCCGTCCTCGGACTTCTTCGACGTAGAGATGTAGTTGGAAAGGTAGTTGCCCCAGTTCATGCGGAGCTGCTCAAGCAGTTGCTCCGCCGTCATCGTGAGCTTGGGATCGAACATCGCCTGCGCTTTAGCGAACGAAATCAACAGCAGGTCGATCAGGAGGCGCAGGCGAGTCGCGTTGTTATCGTCGCCCTGCTCACCCTGTATCGACACGCGGATGGCCTCGAGCTCAGCGAAGAACGAATGCCGCATGTTATACTTGAGCACATCGGAGCCACCAAGATGGGCAACCTCCATGAACTCGGGTCCACGCCAATTCGCGTCGAGGATGGTGAACGGCTGTCCGGCGAACTTCGATTCCCATTTCTTCCGGCTGGCCTCGTCCGCATCGGCGAGCCATTCCTTCGTGAACTTGTCGATCTCCTCGTCGGTGTTCTTACCCTTCGAGGTCTCGTTCTTCGGCGTTGGCGTGTCCTTCGCGACTTTCTCAGCAGCCTCATGGCCAGTGATCACGGTCTCGGTGTTCGTTTGGACGTGCTCCTCGCCTTTCGCCTGCTTCCAAAGTTCGCGGACTCGCTCCAACGCAGTCTTCCGCGTCGGCTCGATCTTGTCCCGCAGCGCGTCCTTAAGATCCTTCATCGGCAGCGCACCGCGCTTGATGTTCTTGACCATGAACGCCTTATCGAGGATTGCGTCGAACGAAATCTCGCAGCCCCACCAGCGGTCGATTTCCTCGAAGCGTGCGCCATTCCAGTAGGGAATTACGTCGTAGAGGACCTCGCGGCCGTTCCTCAAGATCGATACGCCGTTGTTGCGGTCGATGTAACGTTCCTGCGCGGCCTTGGAGTTGCCTGCACCCTGGGCGGGTCTGAGCTCCGCGGGCAGTAGGCTCATCCTAATCCGGATCGTGGACGTTGTCGGACCTCCTGACACTTGGTCCTCGCGCGCGATCGGCCAGTCTAGCGTCATCTCCTTGAACTCAGTACCTTTGGGGTCCGCGGAAAACTTCGTAAGCTCAGTTTTTACGTAGAGAGGATCGATGGCGGCGACCTGCGCGCCGTTCACAAAAAACTTGACGTTCTTCCAGATGAAGTGCCGATAGGTGCGACCAACCCAGACCTTCAGTTCCTCGACGATGCGCGAACCGTCGTCGGGTTGGCGGTCGTACTTGCTCCAAATCACGAGCGTCCCACGATCCGTCCCGACAAGATCCTTCAGATCTTCTGGGATCGCCTTCGAAACGGGAACTGGAATGCTTTCCATGGTTGGAGGGTCAGAAAAGACCTGCTCGAGATCGACGTAGGTGTAGAGCCACTCGCCGCCGGCCTCTTTTGAGTAGACCTCGACCTTCTGGCATTGGTTGATCGCTCCGAGGATTGCACCAACGCCGAACCGTCCGATGCCGGTCCGGTCGTTGTATCGGCTGCTGTAGCCGAGCTGCAAGCAGCGTTCGAGGATCTCGGCCGACATACCGACGCCGTCGTCCCCGAAGCAAATCTTCCGGATTGGCTCGCGGCGGCTCTGCGGCCTGGCTGGATCGTATGTTACCTGGACCCTGATGTTCTTCGCCTCGGCCTGCACGGCGTTGTCGATTACCTCACCATAGGCGCTGTAGGCATCGAAGTCAGAATTACGCATCGACTGCAGCGCAGCACCACTCTCGACAAGGCTAACGGCCACTCTCACCCCCCCTCTCGGCACGGGCGAACGCCCATGGACATGTGACACGTATAACGCGAATGTGGGACGAGTCAGAAGGTTATATCGGGATCGCGCGCGTAGAGATCACGACAACTTGATGTTCGGCACCGAAGCGCCGGGAACGCTAACATCGCATCTAAGCACGCGTGCAGGCCCTCACTTGTGGCAGGCCAGGCACACTTTCGCCGTTCCGTAAAGCTCGTCGAGGTCGAGCAGGTCGTCACCGTCACGTAGCGGGTTGGCGACCCGCTTAGCGGCCAGTCTTGCAACGCGGCGCTGATGATCGGCGCGAATTTGCTGCACCCGCTCAGGCCTAGCGAGCTCGTCGAGGGATTCGCCTTGGCTCCAGGTGAATGGCGAACCATGCTCGACGGCGTTCTTCTCGTATGCCTTAGCCTCCTCGAAGCTTTCGGGGTGGCGCTCCATTAGGCGAACCCATTCGATCTTCTGCTGAAAGAAGCAGAACGTGCAACCGGAGCGTGAACGCCAACCGTAATAGTCTGGCAGACCCAGACCACTTGCGTTGAGCAGGTCGATTACTCCCGGCTTGTCGATGCCCCGTTCGCGGAACGGCAGCCGCACCGACAGGTTCGGATGCGTGGAGGTGTAGCCCTCGCGATAACCCTCATCGGAGCGGATCGCGACGTAGCTAATAACCTTCTCGCCAGCGTCTAGCGCCGGCCACAGCCACTGTTCGAACGGCCTGATCTTGAGCTGTCTCGTGCACCACCGCATCTTCGGGCTGGGCAAGAACGAGTTGTACTGCCGGAGCCAGAAGTCGAAGTCGCGGTCTGGGTTCAGACGCTGGATGGGCCTTCCGAGGAAGCCCTCTAGGCGCCCGAGATACTCGTAGACCTCCGGTAGCTCCTTGCCGGTGTCGGTAAAGAAATACTCAACGTCGATCTCGGGATGGGCCTGCGCCATGTAAACGGCGAGCGCGGCAGAATCCCGCCCGCCCGAAAGGCCAAGAACGTGGCGTTCGATGGTCATCGTGCGTTCGCCGCCGTCCGAACGGGGCCCTCCCTAACTGTCTGCTCGTCGTTGAGGATCGCGCCGAGCTCGGCAACCGCTGCCAGCGCGACGTCGCGCGTTACTTCGTCACCGATCAGCTTGTGCAGCTTCGCCGCGAGCTGCCTCGCGCGCTGCCTGTCGAGGTCATCGACGGAGAACTCCGGCGTGACCAGCGCGGGGCGTCCCGGATCGGAAATGAAGAGCGCCATACGGACCCGACCGTCCTCACGACCTTTTATATGCGCGAAGCCTTCCGCCCTGAGGAACTCCTGCGAGAGCGCAGCGAGCTCCACACGGGCGGCGTCGACATCGCGGTCAACCCAGTCGCGCGGGGGCTTGTTTGCCGCCAGACTCGCCAGGCCCTCAAGCATCTCGATCGAGCCGTCGAACGTGGAAAGGCGCGTCGCGAACGCGTCAAGACGATAATTCCCAGTGAGCCCGATCACAGTCCGGGCGCGAGACTGGAGGCGGCTCCAGTCCGTGTCCGGCCGACCGGCCCGAAGTTCGTCGATTAGCATGTCCAGCAACGACGTGAACATCGCGTCATAGGCAAGCGAAAGCTCAAGCAGACCCGCCTTCAGCTCGGCCACGACGCTCTCGACATACCGATCGGCGTCGGCCTCTTGACCGAACAGAGTCGGCAGGTCGTCCAGCATGAACTTGTTCGGATCGTGGGCCGATGCCGCGATGTCGCGAACCTTGGAGGCGATCGGGCCGAGCCGCTTCGTCCGCCGAACCCAGCCCGGCGCTCCGGTCACCAGCGCCACAAGGCGGCGCCCCACTGCAAGCGGCTCGATACCGGTCTCCGGCTCGAGGCCGGACAGTTCAGCGGTCAAATCGGCGACGCCGCGAAGTATTCGGGCATGGGCATCGGAAACGACGCTCCGCCGAACGCGCAGCGCGGCAGGATCCTGGAGCATCCGGTCGACCAGGAGGTCGCCGAGCGACGAGCAGAACACACCATCGAGATAGACCGAGATTTCGTTCTCCTGCGAGAGCAGGAACGCTAAACCGAGGATGGGATGGAGGCCGTCCTTCAGGCCATAAGGACGTGCGCGCCACTGTCCGAAGAGGTCGGCGAGGGTGCAGCCCTCCGGCCCCGCCTCGTCGATCAAGTGAGTCGCTACTTCCCACAACGGATGCAAGCGATAGGTCTCATCGTCATCGACGCTTGGCAGCAAGAACCCGTAAATGCCGTCGCCGCGGTCCACGTGCAGGCCAGTTCGCTCGAGGAGCGAGGTATAAAGTCCCCCCTCAGCCGGGAAGTCGGTGATTCCCAGACGCGGCTCGGAGCCGCGCAGGACCATCGCGACCATCAGTGCCCGGACCGCCGCCATTGCGTTGGAGGATGGCTTGGACCGGTTCACGAGCTCGTTGAGGATACGCGGTGCGCGAGGGAACAGTGACGTTGCCATCAGCGACGCTAGGACGCTTAGCCTCGCCGCTCCCTCGGCAGTTGCCGCAACGGCATCCTCATCGTTAACGAACGGAGTCCGCCAGGTGGTGCTAGCCAGGCTGTTGCGCAGCCGGTCCTCGAGCTCCGCCGCCAAGCGTGCGAGCCTGCTGCCAACCTCGCGACGTGCCACTGGGTCACCCTTGAGCTCGGGCCTCGAACTCTGCACCCGCTCCAACGCGATGAGCTCGAGGCTCAGCTCACGGAGCATGTAGCTATCGGTTGCGACGCCGAACGCGATCGGCCGGTCGCCGACCGACTCTTCGATCCGGGCAAGACGTCGGCGCACGGCTGCGGCGTTCGCTCCTCCCTCGTTGACGAGGAGCAGGAACAGGCCGACGGCGCCCGTGTCGCCCTTGAAGCGATCGATCCGCTCCTGAGCATCATCTAGAGGGGCTATATCAACATCGAACCAGCGCATCGCACCCGAGTGGTGGTAGTGGCGCTTAGCCAGAATTGGACTGAAGACGCCGGTTCCGCGTAACCGTGCGTAGTCGCAGCCAATCATCTGTGCCCGGACAGACTCGATCGCCGCATCAATATCGAAGTCAGAGCCAGCGTAGAGCGAGAACGCGCCCAAATGCCGACGGTAGATGACTACCGACCAGGACTTGAGCGTCTCAATCGCGTCCGCCACCGCCACCGGATCGATGTCCGGCATGGCCGCTGCGACGATGACGCCATCCGCCACGAGCCCTGACCGCTCGCGGAACATGTCAACGAGCGCGATGGTCTTTGCTACCCGCAGCTGGACGTCGTCGGCGCCCCGGCCCTCGCAGCGCTCTACGGCGTCGATCGCCAGCGACCACCGGTGCCCATCTGGGGAGGCGAGGATTGATGGTTCGAGGTTCGCCCTGAGATAGCTCCATAGCCAGCCGGCATCGTAGAGCTGCCCCGACCTCAGTCCGTTCGACCTCAGGAAGTCCTGGAAGCCATACGGCTCGGCCGATCCAAGGAAACCGAAGAGGCTGCGCTGGTTCTGTCCGAAGCGACGCCTCGAGAGCGGCCCGAGCAAGCAGGCCACCACGGGATTGAGTGGCCAGCAGGCCGTCAAGGTCTCGGCGATGCGGTCCCGCGGCGCGCTGTTGCTACGCAGCGCGTTCGCCACGGCTACCGCAGGTTCGAGCGCCGCCGGACGGTCGGGCGCGTTGAGCGCGCGGGAAAGCAGCTCGAGCTGCTCCTCCCCCGCCGGATTCAGGGGAACATCGACATAGCGACCCTGAATCTTCAACCAATCGTCCCGCGTCTCGCGCGCAAGACGATACGCATAGTCGTCGAACGCTTGATGCAGGACGCCGATGATGACGAGGCGCCCCTCCGACCTCGTGGCGGCCTCGGCTAGCTCCTGGAAAAAATAGGCGTCGGCGAGACCTGCGGCCGCATGCTCAAGCAGCTTCCCCATCTCATCGATGATAAGGAGGAGCCCAGGCCCACCAGTGGTCGCCGCATGGAGAAGCCGAGGTATAACGTCGCCACTACCAGCAAGACCCTGCGCATCGAGTGCGGCCGCGATGACCTCACGGGCGTCTGCGCGCCTGCCGACGGCGGGGACGATCGTCCATCCGGGCCGCCGCCAGCGCATCTTAGCCACAATCCCGTCGCGCAGCGCGGCGGGCAGAGTGGCCAGCGCCCGGTCGCGCACCTTCCCGGCCGGTCCGAGCGTCGCCGCAAGGACCACCGCGAGGCTTGACTTACCGCAGCCGTATGGGCCGGTCCACGTGAATGCGCCGTGGCCAAGCTCCGAGACATGGTCGATGGTTGTCTGAATCGCCTGCTCGGCGGTTGAGGTGCAAATAAACCCTTCCGAGCCTTCCACCCCTATGTCGGTGTCGACGCGTACCGAACGTCGGAATCGACGCAGCACCGTGACGGCCTCGCTCATTGCGCCCAAGCTCGTCGTCATGCCGCGGCCCTTATCGAATACAGCTGCCGCAGCGGCTCCAACGGCGCAAGCGTGCTCAGCTGCGAGCGCATCGAGACTTGCCTGAGACCCGTACTTTCGTCCCACGAGATCGCACCAGCCGTCACGTCCGCGAGCCGCTCGAGCCGCTCCGCGACCGACTCCTCATCGAGCAGGAAGACTCGTCCGGGCGACCCTGGCTCGTGGGTTACAGCCTCCACCGACAGCGCGCCGCGGGTTTCGAAATGCGTCTGCCAGAACTCTATCAGAGCCATCGCGAACACCTCGTCCGGCAATGTCGGCTTCGGCCCACGTCGAAACTGAGATGCACCGGCACCCGCCAGGTTCGCAATGAGGCCCAACTCCGCGAGGGGGCACTCCAATCCGTCCTCCGCGCCGGCCTTGCCCCCGGAACGCGGAACATAGGTCCTCATCAGACACTCAACGTCGCGATCGATCGTCGAGCGGGTGATGCGGCTGCCGTTCAAGCGGCCGGATTCACGCAGGTCATCAATGCGCGCCATAAAGCGCGTCGCCAGCGTCTCCCGATTGAAGATCGCCTCGTTGAACTCATTGAAGGCGAAGTACCAGGTTGAGGCCCGCCCTGGCGTCGACGCGAGCCGCCAGTGAATTGCCCAGAGCGACGCGGGCTTCTCGAGATAGGGGTCGCCGCCACCGAAGAGCAGGTCCCCAAGCGCCGTTGGGGCAAGTCCAGGAAGCTTACCTTTAGTCGAGGAGAGCACCTCGATCACGCCGCATGCCAACGCCCAGTGTCGCATGGACGCGACCATGTTCTTACCGACGCCAAAATCTGATATCGCTACGTCAGGAACGAACACCCGGCGCGTCTCTTCATCACCGATACTACCCGCGCGACGGATCGCATCATAAGACTTCTTGAGCCAACCATAACGGCACGGAAATGTCTCGTGGCCCGCAAACTGCAGCTTCACGTCGGCGCGATCAAGCAGGCTTCTCAATGACCGACCTTTCACTGGACGAATTCCCCAGTAAGCAATACGGAACGTACCGGGATTGGTCAATCGCTGCGCTGGGCGAATCCACCAGTGGCGCTCGCGAAGAATGGAGAAGGCCACGATGAAAGTCACGCGCGTATATTTGGACCATCAAGCCTCTACGCCAATGTCCCGCCATGCGTTAGACGAGATGCTACCAGCGTTTTCAGAGTCTTACGCGAATCCCCACTCGGACGACCACGCCGCCGGCTGGGAGGCGGCAGAGCGCGTAGAGGCGTCGCGCGAACAGGTCGCGTGCGCGATAGGCGCGGACAGCGCGCAGATCGTCTTCACCTCTGGCGCGACCGAAGCGAATAATCTCGCGATGCTGGGCCTTTTGGAAACGGACCGTCACCGAAGCCGGGTGGTCATGTCTGCGATCGAACACAAGTCGATCTTGGCAACCGCGCGGGCTCTGACGGAACGGGGCTACGAGGTGGTGACGATTCCAGTTGACCCTCTCGGGCAGCTCGACATGCTGGCGCTGCACGAAGCCATCGACGAGCGCACCCTCCTAGTTTCGATCGGCTTCGTGAACAATGAGATCGGCGCTGTCCAGCCGATCAAGGCGATCAGCCAGCTTTGCCGCAGCGCTGGTGCCCTTCTCCACACCGATGCAGCGCAGGCCCTCTCGTGGGACGCGGTCTCAGTGGACGAGATGGGCGTCGACCTGCTCAGCCTCTCCGCCCACAAGGCGGGAGGACCGAAGGGGATCGGCGCGCTCTATGTCGGCCCGGCTGCAGCCGACCGTCTTCGCCCCATTATCCATGGTGGAGGGCAGGAACTGGGCCTGCGGCCCGGCACCGTGCCGACTCCCCTATGCATTGGCTTCGGCGCCGCATGCAGCTCGCTGCCGTCCACGGAACAGGTGGCGGCGTGGCGCGCCCTGACGGTCTCGCTGCTCGACAGGCTTCGGGCGCTGGTCCCGGACATCCATGTGAACGGGGCGATGGAGCCCCGCCACCCCGGCAATCTCAGCATTCGACTGCCGGGCGTTGACGCCGACGTGCTGGCGGCCAGGCTACAACCAGGCGTGGCGGTTGCTCGGGGATCGGCCTGCACATCGGGCCTACCCGAACCAAGCCACGTCCTCCGCGCGATCGGACTGACGGCGGGAGAAGCCAACAACTGCCTTCGGCTGAGCACCTCGCCGGCAACGACCGAAGAGGAGGTCGCCTTCGTGGAAGCGGCTTTCGCGTCGGCAATTCGAGAGATGGCAAAAGTACCTACTTACCGTTGAGGCGACGCATTGGCAGTGCAAGACCGCCCCCCGGCTCGGCCTTGCGTCCTCGTTCATTGAAGACCCTAATGACACTCAGATCCGCGAACCGGCAGGCGCGAAAGTGGAACAGCGAGCCTGTTGGGCACAACAGCAGGATCGACCTCCGGCGGGCGGCCGGGCGAACGATGCGGTGCCAGAACTCTGGGTCTGCGACGAGCGAGGTCGTCACGGATGCAGTTACAAGCAGCGTTCAGGTTCTTGAGAGGATTGTAGCGAAGATCGCGACACGAGATGTGCTCAAAGCCTAGGTGATTTCTAGGCGATGTCGGTGGTATCCCGTTAATGCAAATGGCAAAGGTTTAGGCCAGGATAAGCGATCGCCTCGATAAGCTCAACGCGCTGTTCCAGCATCCCCTGCGGAAGTGTGCCATATCTTCCCGTCATGCTCCCCTTCGTGTGACCGAGGATAAATCCGAAAGCCTCGTCTAGATACCCAGCTCTGCGTAGCGCGTCG
Source organism: Aureimonas phyllosphaerae (assembly GCF_047943035.1). Lineage (NCBI taxonomy): Bacteria > Pseudomonadati > Pseudomonadota > Alphaproteobacteria > Hyphomicrobiales > Aurantimonadaceae > Aureimonas > Aureimonas phyllosphaerae. The sequence continues at coordinate 2,403,164 of NZ_CP181348.1, forward strand.
GCCGCTCCGTGACGGAAGCTGTAGAGCGACAAGCCACGACCGTTCTTTAGGCCGATGCGAGTGAGGTAGCGCCCGAACTCGCGCGAGAACTCGGCTATCATCTGGCCACGTGAGTTGCGCTTCGCTTCGGGGAATAAGCGCGTCTCGCCTGCATCCTTCATCGCGGCGTGATGCTTCAGGAAGCCGAGCCGAATGAGTTCGGAATGAACCGGCACGACGCGCATAGACCCCGCCGTTTTCACGCTCTTCTCGCCGTTCCCTTCCGTCGTGATATGCATGATCCATCGGCCGTGCTGTTCCCGAACGTCAGCAACGGCGAGTTGCGCGATCTCTGCCGGCCGAGCGCCGGAATACAGCATCACGAGCGGCACCCAGAAGCGATGGTCGCGAATGATCCAGTTTCCCGGTTTGGCGATGCCGGCCCACTCGTCGGCGCTCTGACTGCCGGTGAAGAGCGGCGACGAGAAGAGCTTCGTTAGCTGATCCTGCGTGAAGGGGAACGTGCTTCGCTTCTTTTCTTTCGCAAGCGCCATGTCTGCCGTTGGGTTCGTTTCGAGATACCCGTGGGCAACGAGCCATGTGCAGAAGGCGCCCAGGCTCGACAAGTAGCGATTGATTGTCCGAGGCGTCAGGACCGGCTTACCGACTTTCTCATTCTCTTTCACAATCCGGTCGATCGACATGCCGGCGAAGGCTTTTGTCTCCGACGCCTTGACCGGGAATTTCATGAGAAGCGCTTTCCACTCGCGGACGGCCTTTTTGTCGATCCGGCTGACGGGGAAGCTGTTGCCGTGAAGATCGACAAACGTCCCAATGTCCCGGCGCGCTTGGTTGAGCGTGTCGGCCGTGATGCCGCGTGGGTTTTCCTTCGCGTAGGTCTCGAAGAGCGTCATGATCTCTTCGCCTTTGGCTGCGAACTCGCGGGCCGGGCCGGACGGCGGAACGACAACGGGGTCTTTCGGCGTGCCGGAGTAGTCGCCCGCATCGCGCTCTAACGATCGTTCAAGGTACTGAATTTCGGCACGCATCATGCGGCGAGCGAGGTCCGCGTAGTCCGACGAGCCCGGCTTTGTCAGAAGGCGATTTCGACGAATGAACTCGTCAACCTCGTCGGCAATCAAGGCGAACTCGCCTTCGGTCAGATGGCGCCGGAGGGTGTCCAGCTTCACCTTGCGACTATGGGCGTCGAAGTTCCTCCGGCCTTTCACGACGAGGAAGTCCGCGATCACGTCTAGCATAGCAAGTTGATTGCTCGGATCGATACCCCTCGCTTCGACCGTCGCCAAGGCTTCGCCTTTCGCCTTCTCGATATCGTCGGGTGTTGGCATGTGCTGGCGTGCGATCTCGTCGCGCTCCATTGCTCCGGCGAAGTGGTCCCAGGCGGCATGAGCGCGATCTTCGGTCGTGAGGTCTCGCCGCTTTCGAAGGTCGTCGAACTCGTGGCTCCATTGCTCAAGGATCGGCCACATGCGGCGCTTGGCTTCGTCACGGTCCTTCGTCCGTAAGCTTTGCTTACGGTACTCCGAGCCAACGATCTCAACCAAATCGAGTGGCACGCGAACACGGACATAGTACGTTGCGCCGATGCGATATGGTTGCGTCATGGAAGCCCTGCGATTCAGTCCTGTGTCCCAGCCGTGTGTACCGGTTTCAGCCTAAAAGGGTCAATTTCAACAGGTACTTATTGAATTTGAGGCGCTTAGTATTTGTTGGATTTTGTTCCAGGCGCCCCAGCCAACGATCGATGTCTCATAACATCAGCGTGCTCCCACCGGTCTTGCCTTGCCGGTCGCGTTGCGGACCGTTCGGCCGCCAAAGCGGTCGAGGCTTGCGGCCGCGCTCCGTCCTCGTGTCGCCTTCGTTGCGGGACGCGGTCGCAGGCCATTGCGCGCCCAACGGCTCGACACTAGACCGTTTGCCGGGCACGCCGGGAGGCGTGCGGGTGGAAACGTGCCGACGCGTCGGCCAGTCGAGAGAATCACATCATGCGTGTTGCCTTGCTCGGTGCCGGTCGCATCGCGGAAGTCCATGCCCGTGGCATCAAGGGAGCGGGCGCGGAGCTTGCCGGCGTCTACGATCTGCGCCGCGAGTCGGCCGAGGTCGTTGCCGGGCGCTTCGGCGGGCGCATCTACGGCGACGTCGCGGAGGCGCTGGCCGATCCGAGCGTCGAGGCCGTGGCGATCGCCACGCCGACCGACACCCATGTGGATTATCTCGTCCAGGCCGTTGCGGCCGGCAAGGAGGTGTTCTGCGAGAAGCCGATCGACCTGTCGGTCGCCCGTGCGCTGGAGTGCCTCGACAAGATCGGGCCGGCCGCGGACCGCGTCCAGATCGGCTTCAACCGCCGCTTCGACAAGACCTTCGCCCGGCTTCGCGAGCGCCTCGCCGAGGGTGCGATCGGCAAGATCGAGAACCTCACCATCATCAGCCGCGATCCGGCGCCGGCCCCGATCGGCTATCTCGCCAGCTCGGGCGGCATCCTGAAGGACATGGCGATCCACGACTTCGACATGGCGCGCTTCATCCTGGGCGAGGAGCCGGTCGAGGTGTTCGCGACGGGCTCGGTGCTGGTCGACCCGGCGATCGGCGAGGTGGGCGACCACGACAGCGTCAGCGTCGTCATGCGCACCGCGTCCGGCGTCCAGTGCCAGATCCTCAACTCGCGCCGCTGCGCCTACGGCTACGACCAGCGGATCGAGGCCTTCGGCGAGAAGGGCTCGCTGCGCGCCGAGAACCCCTTGAGGGACGAGCTTCGCGTCAATCTCGCCGACACGACCGACGCGCGCTCCGAGCTCTCGACCTTCTTCCTCGACCGCTACGCCGACGCCTACGCGGCGCAGTGGAACAGCTTCTTCGCCAACCTGAAGGCGGGCAAGCCGCCGGCCGTCACCTTCCGCGACGGCCTGCGCGCGCTGGAGCTGGCCGAGGCCGGCAACCGCTCGATCGCCGAGCGGCGGGTCATCGAGCTGTCGGCTCATTGAGGCCGGCGCCTGCCTAGGGGCGACACCGGCTTGGCCTATCCCGTCGGGTTCAAACCATCCGGCGGGTTTTCTTGCAGCTCAAGACGATCGCGCGGCTGATGCAATTCAGCCGCAGCGAATCACTGGTGGACTGTTGCAGGACGGGCAATAGTCCGGCCGACAGGGGAGGAACAGAATGAAGTTCGGAGTTCCGAAGGAGCGCTTTGCCGGCGAGCGGCGCGTCGCGCTGACGCCGGAAAGCGTCGGTCGGTTGCAGAAGCTCGGCTACGAATGCCTGGTAGAAACCGGCGCCGGCGATGCGGCGCGGTTCTCGGACGAGGCCTATGCGGCAGCCGGCGCGCGGGTCGTGCACGACGCTGCGTCGCTCTGGGCCGAGGCCGACATCGTCGCCAAGGTTCGCCCGCCGGAGGACGCCGAGGTCGAGCTCGTCCGCTCCGGACAGATCCTGATCTCGTTCCTCTACCCCGCGCAGAACACGGCGCTTCTGGAAGCGCTGCGTGCGAAGGGCGCGACGGTGCTCGCGATGGATATGGTGCCGCGCATCAGCCGCGCGCAGAAGATGGACGCTCTGTCCTCCATGGCCAACATCGCGGGCTACCGCGCGGTGATCGAGGCCGGCAACCAGTTCGGCCGCTTCTTCACCGGCCAGATCACGGCGGCCGGCAAGGTGCCGCCCGCCAAGGTGCTGGTGCTGGGCGCCGGCGTCGCGGGTCTTGCCGCGATCGGCACGGCGCAGTCGCTGGGCGCGCAGGTGCGGGCCTTCGACGTGCGCCCCGAGGTCGCCGAGCAGATCCAGTCGATGGGTGCCGAGTTCCTGTTCCTCGACTTCGCCGACGCGGCGGACGGCGCGGCGACGGGCGGCTATGCGGCCCCGTCGTCTCCTGAGTTCCGCGCCAAGCAGCTCGAGCTTTTCCGGGCCCAAGCGCCCGAAGTCGACATCGTCATCACCACGGCGCTGATTCCTGGCCGCGATGCGCCCAAGCTCTGGCTGGAGGACATGGTCGCGCTGATGAAGCCCGGCTCGGTCGTGGTGGATCTGGCTGCCGAGCGCGGCGGCAACTGCGACCTCACCGTGCCGGACGAGGTGGTCGAGACGCCGAACGGCGTGCGCATCGTCGGGTACACCGACTATCCCAGCCGCATGGCGACCCAGGCCTCGACGCTGTTTGCCACCAACATCCGCCACATGATGGACGACCTGACGCCGAAGAAGGACGGCGTGCCGGTGGTCGACATGGAGGACGACGTCATCCGCGGCGCGACCGTAACGCACGAGGGTGCGATCACCTATCCGCCGCCGCCACCCAAGATTGCGGCGATCGCCAAGCAGGCCCCCAAGAAGGTGGTCGAGGAAACGGCGGCAGAGAAGGCGGCGCGCGAGGCGCTCACCGCCCGGAAGTCCGGCCAGCGCCAGGTCATGCTGCTCGCCGGTGGCGCGATCCTCCTGATGCTGATCGGGCTGACGGCGCCGCCGAGCTTCCTCCAGCATTTCGTGGTCTTCGCGCTGTCCTGCTTCGTCGGCTACCACGTCATCTGGAACGTCTCGCATTCGCTGCATACGCCCCTGATGGCCGTCACCAACGCCGTGTCGTCGATCATCATCCTCGGCGCGCTGCTGCAGGTCGGCACGTCGGGCTGGTTCGTCTCGTTCCTTGCCGGGCTCGCTATCCTGATGGCGTCGGTCAACATCTTCGGCGGGTTCATGGTGACGCGCCGGATGCTCAAGATGTTCCAGAAGAGCTGAGGAGGTCGAACCCATGAGCCCAGGTCTCGTCGGCGCGTCCTATATCGTCGCCTCCATCCTCTTCATCCTCTCGCTCGGCGGGCTATCGAACCAGGAAAGCGCCAAGCGCGCCGTCTGGTACGGCATCGTCGGCATGGCGCTGGCCGTCTTCGCCACCATCACCGGGCCGGCGGTCGGCGTGCTCTGGCTCGTCGTGCCGCTGATCGTCGTCGGCGGCCTTGTCGGCGGCTGGCTCGCCGGCCGCGTGCAGATGACGCAGATGCCCGAACTCGTCGCGGCGCTGCACTCCTTCGTCGGCCTTGCCGCCGTCTTCATCGGCTTCAACGCCGATCTCGAAGCCGCCCATGTCGCCCACGCCATCGCCACCGGGACGGACCACCTCCTGACCGGATTCGCCGCGACGCTCGCCACCAAGATGCCGGTGGAACTCGCGATCATGCGCGTCGAGGTGTTCCTCGGCGTCTTCATCGGCGCCGTCACCTTCACGGGCTCCGTGGTCGCCTACGGCAAGCTGTCGGGCCGCCTCGATTCCAAGGCGCTGGTCCTGCCCAACCGCCACGCGATCAACCTCGCCGGCGTCGTCGTCGCCCTCATCCTCGGCATCGTCTACTTCAACGGCGCCGGCATCTGGACGCTGATCCTCGTCGCGATCCTCGCGGGCGCGCTCGGCTGGCATCTCATCATGGCGATTGGCGGCGCGGACATGCCCGTCGTCGTCTCGATGCTGAACTCGTATTCGGGCTGGGCGGCAGCCGCGATCGGCTTCACGCTCGGCAACGATCTCCTGATCGTCACCGGCGCGCTGGTCGGCTCGTCCGGCGCGATCCTCTCCTATATCATGTGCCGCGCAATGAACCGGAACTTCGTGTCCGTCATCCTTGGCGGCTGGGGCGGCACGAGCGGTCCGGCGCAGGAGATCACCGGCGAGCAGGTCGCGATCGACACGGACGGCGTCGCGCAGGCGCTGGACGAAGCGGACTCGGTCGTCATCGTGCCGGGCTACGGCCTCGCGGTCGCGCAGGCGCAAGGCTCGATCTCCGAACTGACCCGCCGCCTTCGCGCCAAGGGCAAGACGGTGCGCTTCGCGATCCACCCGGTCGCCGGCCGCCTGCCGGGCCACATGAACGTGCTCCTCGCCGAGGCCAAGGTGCCCTACGACATCGTCCTCGAAATGGACGAGATCAACGAGGACTTCCCCCAGACGGATGTAGCGATCGTCATCGGCGCCAACGACATCGTCAATCCGGCAGCAGAGGAAGACCCGAACTCGCCGATCGCCGGCATGCCAGTGATCGAGGTCTGGAAGGCGCGGCGCGTCATCGTGTCGAAGCGCGGGCAGGGCACCGGATATTCCGGCATCGAGAACCCGCTCTTCTACAAGGAGAACACCCGCATGTTCTACGGCGACGCCAAGAAGTCGCTCGACGAACTGCTCAAGCAGATCGGCTGATCGCCTGCGGGCGACAGCTGTGCGAGAACGCGAAGGGGCGGGCGCCGGATGGGCCTGCCCCTGTCGTTTCCGGCATCGGCTTGGCGCCTCTGCACCGCGCGGAAGATAACCTCCGGTTTCGACCTTTCGATTCCTTTTTACCTTTCACGGCTAACGTGACCGTCGATCTGTGCCACGCACCGCACGGGAAACGATGGAACACCAGAACGACACGTCACGAGCCTTGGCTGGCCGCATCGCGACCTTCAACCGAAGCCAGCTCTTGCAATGCGCGGATTTCGCCAGGACGGTGCTCTGCGCCTCCCTTGTCGAGATCTGCGTGCTGGACGGCGAGCAACTGAAGCGCGTCCATCGTTCGGGCACCTCCGACCTCTCCGGGTGTGCCCTGCGAGTGATGCCACGCGAGCTCCAGGACACCCAGGACCTCCTGTTTCGCGACGTCCAGGCTTCGAGGGGGAGGGGCCGGTTCCGGCAGTGCGTCGTGCACGCGCCGGTCCGTCTCTCCGACAACACACTGGCGGGCTGTCTGTCCGTCGTACTTTCGCTGGGGGTCGAAGAGTTCGGTGCGGTCGAGACGCGCGTGATGCGCGAACTCGCGAGCTTCCTCGGGCGGCAGTTCGACTGGGCGCGTCGCACGGTGGAGGTCGACCGTCCATCGGTCTTCGAGGGTATCGCCACCACATCGCCCGACGGCATCGTCGCCGCGGACGCCAGCAACAGGATCGTGGCCTGGAATGCGGGCGCCGAGCAGCTTTTCGGCTTCACCGCCGAGGAGGCGATCGGCCAGCCCCTCGATATCATCGTCCCCATGGGCAACCGCGCTGCGCACCGGGCAGGCGTCGAGCGTGTGGCCGGTAACGGGCCGACGAGCCTTATCGGACGCTCGGTCACGCTTCATGGCCTGCACAAGAACGGCACGCACATTCCCATCGAACTTTCCCTGTCGCAGTGGATGGAGGGCGGTGAGCGCCGGTTCGGTGCGATCATCCGCGACGACAGCGAACGGCAGCGCCTTGCCGAGAGCCTGCGCGGCGCGACGATGCTCGATCATCTGACGGGTCTGGCGAACCGGTCGAGTCTCGACCGGCGTCTGGCCGCCCTTGTCGAGGCAGGACGCAAGATCACGCTTCTCCTCGTTGATCTCGACGGGTTCAAGGAGGTGAACGACACGCTCGGGCACCTTGCCGGGGACCAGGTCCTTGCCGAGGTCGCGGCCCGCCTGCGATCCGAGGCGCGGAACGGGCAGTTCGTCGCGCGGATGGGCGGCGACGAGTTCGTCGTGCTGATCGAAGATGACGCGAATCCGCTGGAGGGCGCCTGGCTCGGTGAAACGCTGATCGACGCGATCGAGCAGGCGATCACCATCGAGGACGCTATGGTGAGCATCAGCGCGAGCATCGGCGTCGCCTGTTCCGGTCACGACGATACGCCTGACAGCCTGCTCGGCGACGCCGACCTTGCGCTCTACAAGGCCAAGAGGAGCGGGCGAGGGCGGACGGAGCTTTTTACGCCCGACCTGCGGCTGAAGATCGTCGAGAAGGGTCTGGCGAGGACCGAACTCGCCGCCGCCTGGGCCGACAACCAGTTCGAGCTCTACTACCAACCGCAAGTCTCACTACGGGACGGCCGTCTTTGCGGCGCCGAAGCCCTCCTGCGATGGATCCATCCCCGGCGTGGCGTGCTGGCGCCCGGCGCGTTCCTTCCGATGATCGAGGCGGATGCGCTCGCCATTTCCGTCGGCGGCTGGATCGTCGACGAAGCGTGCCGGCAGGCTGCCGCATGGCGAGCCGGGCCGTTCCCCGGCTTCCGCATCGCGGTCAACCTCTTCGCATTGCAGTTCAAGTCCGGTGATATCGTCGGCGAGGTCACCCGTGCCCTGGAGCGTCACGACCTGCCGCCGGAGGCGCTGGAACTCGAGATCACCGAGAACACGATCCTCAAATCCGACGAGCGCATCCTGAAGCAGCTCAATCGCCTGCGCGATCTCGGCGTCGGGCTCGCCTTCGACGATTTCGGCACCGGCTTCGCCTCGCTCTCCATGCTGCGGGATTATCCGGTGACGAAGATCAAGATCGACCGCGCCTTCGTCAGCGGTGCCGACGTCTGCGAGCGCGACCGCGCCATCACGCAGGCGCTGGTTTCGATGGCGCACGGGCTGGGGATCGAGGTCATTGCCGAAGGTATCGAGACAGTCGAGCAGCATGCGCTGATGCTGGGACAGGGCTGCGACATGGGGCAGGGCTATCTCTACAGCCGCCCGGTCAACCCCCGGACCTTCCTCGCGCTCAGCCAGACGGACGCAAGGCTTCGCTCGGCCGGTTAACGCTCGCCTCCATGCGCCAACCCACTCTGAACGGTCTCCCAGACGCGTGGGTCGGACATCTGCGCCACGTTGAAGCGCATCATCGATCCTGCCCTGCCTGAAGGGCTGAACACGTCGCCAGGCGCCAGCACCACCCCGCGCCCGGCTGCAAATCGAGCGAGGTCGGCCGCGCTTCCGCCCTCCGGCAACTCGCACCAAAGGCTGAAGCCGCCGCGCGGAACCGTCCACAGGCGCAAGCCGATCGTCGCGAGACGCCGGGCGACTTCCCCGCGCGCCCGGCCGAGCCGTCGGCGCACGCCCTCCATGTGCCGGCGATAGCCGCCATCGGCGAGCGCGTCGTGGACGACGCCGGCCGAGACGGGACTTGCCGCCCCGAACTGCGTCGCGATCTGGAGGTCGGTGAGGGCTTCGATCCAGTCCAGCCGCGCCGCGATGTATCCGCAGCGAACCGATGCCGACAGGGTCTTGGAGAACGACCCGATGCGAAGGACGCGCTCCAGGCCGTCGAGATCGGCAAGGCGCGGTGTCGGCTCCGGCTCGAAGTCGGCCAGGATTTCGTCCTCGACGATGGCGATGTCGTAGGCGGCTGCCGCGGCCAGCACGCGATGGGCCACCGCAGGCGACAGGCTGGCGCCGGTCGGGTTGTGGATCGCTGAGTTGGTCACGTAAAGGCGCGGCCGGTGACGTTCCGCGAGTTCTGCGAACGAGGCTGGGTCCGGGCCTATGGGTGTCATCGGCACTCCGACGACCGTGACGCGGTGGGCGGACAGGAGCGCGCGGAAGTTGAAGTAGCAGGGATCATCCACCAGCACGGTCTCGCCGGTCCGCAGAAGGAGACGGCAGATCAGATCAAGCGCCTGTGTGCCAGAACCTGTCAGCAGCACCGCATCAGGCCCGACGTCGAGGCCTTCCGCCGCGAACTGCCGGGCCAGCAACTGGCGAAGCGGTGCATGGCCTCGTGCGGAACCGTAGTCCGTCAGGACCGCGTCCCCGGCGCGCGCGGCTCGTCGCAGGGCCCGGCGCAGCGCCTCGGTCGGCATCCAGTCGGCCGGTAGCCAGCCGCATCCGGGCTTTGCTGCCTCCGGTTCGGCGTCGAGCGACTGGCGCGAGACCCAGAACGGATCGATGGCGCGCTCCGCATCGCCGCGCGCGGTCGTGAGAGGTCGCGGCGCGGGGCTGCGCGCGACGAACACGCCGGAGCCCGGCCGTGCCCGCACCACGCCTTCCGCCGCCAGGCGCTCGTAGGCCTCCGCGACGGTCGACGGCGAAACCGAGAGGCTGGTGGCGAGCGCGCGAATGGACGGCAAACGGTCGCCCGCGGCAAGCCCGCGAGCGGCGATGCGATCGCGCACCGCATCCATCACCTCGTCCGTGCGTCGACCCATCGCCGCCCTCCTGCCGTCAACCGTACTATTCCGATAAACCATACGGTTCGAAGAAATTGTATGCCTTCTGTATCTCCTCCAGCGAAGCGGCGACGGGTTACGCCAAAGGCCTGAATAGTCGGCGGGGCGTTGCGATGAGATCGGTGGCGGGCTGGGGAAGCGGACTTCTCGGAGTGGTCATTTTCAGCGGTTCACTTCCGGCCACGCGTGTCGCGGTCACGGATCTACCGCCCTTGTTCCTGACATCGGCGCGGGCGTCGATCGCGGCCGTTCTGGCCGCCGGTCTCCTCGGCCTGCTTCGCCAGCGGCCGCCGGAACGCCGTGATCTGCCGGGTCTCGCGATCGTCGCCCTCGGCGTCGTCGTCGGCTTCCCGCTACTCACCGCGCTCGCCCTGCAGACGGTGACCGCATCCCACTCGGTCGTGTTCATCGGCCTCCTGCCGATGGCGACCGCCCTGTTCGGCGTCCTGCGGGCGGGCGAGCGGCCACGGCCGGCCTTCTGGCTCTTCTCCAGCCTCGGTGCCCTCCTTGTGTCGGGCTTCGCGGTTGCCCAGGGCGGGCGCGGCTCCTGGCAGGGCGACGGCTTCATGGTGGCTGCCATCGCCGTGTGCGGCCTCGGCTATGCCGAAGGCGCGCGACTGTCGCGCCGGATCGGCGGCTGGCAGGTGATCTCTTGGGCGCTGGTCCTGTCGCTGCCGGTGATGCTCGGGCTGCTCGCCTGGACCACGCCTGCCAGCTTCTCCACGGTCGGGGCGCCGGCCTGGGCCGGCCTTGCCTATGTCTCGGTGTTCTCGATGCTGATCGGCTTCGTGTTCTGGTACCGGGGACTGGCAAGGGGCGGCATCGCGGGCGTCGGCCAATTGCAGCTTCTCCAGCCGTTCTTCGGCCTTTCGCTGGCCGCGCTCGTGCTGGGCGAGCCGGTGCCGGCATCGATGGTCGCCGTCACGCTCGGCGTCGTCGCCTGCGTCGCCGGGGCGCGGCGCTTTGCCTGAACCGGGCGGTCAGGCCGCGAACCGCACGCGCTCTTCGACGCGATCGATCGCGAAGGTTTCGAGAGCCCAGTCGATCCCTTCGTTCCGCCGGTCGCCGTCAAGCGCACGCTCGAGGAACACAGTGCGGCGGTCGCGCGGATCGAGACGATAGATGCCCGCCCAGTCATCGTGGAATACCATCCAGATTTCGCCCGGCCGTTTGGCATGGCCGGTGCCGGGATGCCGCGACAGGCCGAGGAAACGGCTTTCGCGGCCAGCGTCGGCGAGAGGGTGGGATGCGGTCGTCGCGTCGGGCAAACTCGTGTCTCCGCCAGTCGTCGCGGGACCGATATGCAAGATATGGCGAGGCTCCGATTGGTTGCCGGTGCGGCCACATCCTCCTTGCGGAGCGCCACCTTGCCCGGACGGCAGGTTGGCGTTGGACATCGGTCCAACTCTTGATGCTGGCGCAGGCCTAGCAGATCGGAGCGGAAGCTGCAACTCGGTAGAAGGAGGGAGGCAGCCATCCGGGCAACCCGAACACGACGAGTTGTGCGGCAAGGGGCGATGCATCGACTAGAGAAGGGAATGCGAAACGGGTCGAAGGTCGGTCGAAAGCCATTCTCTCGCCATTCGCCTGCCGTAGCGCGGCTTGTGCGTCGCGCGAGTTGCCGACTCAACCCCTCGAGCACCTCCCCCATGTCCGATCCCGAAACGTCCGCCGGCCTCCCGCCCCCCAAGTTGAAGGGCATCGAGCACATTCTGGCGGCGGCCGGCTATTCGATCAACGGCGGGCGGCGGCTCCTGCGCGAGCCGGCCTTCCGGCACGAGATCCTGTTCGGACTGGTGCTCGTCGTGCTTCTGGCGCTCCATGGCGCCTCCACGGCCGCCTTTCTCATCCAACTCGTTCTTCTGGCGATCCTCGGCGCGATCGAGGCCGTCAACACGGCGATCGAACTCATCGTCGACCGCGTGTCGCCGGAGTTCTCGGCCTTTGCCAAACACGCCAAGGATCTTGGGTCCTTCGCGGTCTTCTGCCTGCTCGTCGCCAACGCGGCCTTCTGCGCGGCGGTGCTCCTCAAGGATTCGACGTCGTTTCTCTGAGGTCGCCGGCGCGGCGGCGCTTGGCCTCGGCGCGGCAGCGGTCGGAGCAGTAGAGCACCTCGTCCCAGGTCTTCGCCCAGGCCTTGCGCCAGACCATCGGGCGTCCGCAGTTGAGGCAGGTCTTCTGCGGCAGGTCGGCCTTTCGGCGCATCTTGGCCATGGGTGTCCTCGCGCGGTCTGGTCGCAGGAACCGAACCATGCGGCGCGCGGTTCCAGCGCAGCCATCGGCATTGGGTGGGCGTGGAGGACCAGGATGCTGCCATCGCTGCAGACGGGCTATCGGGCTCTCGTGTTCGGCGCCACAGGGGGCATCGGCAGCGCGGTTCTGCAAGCCCTGCAGGCGGACGAGCGCTGCGGCGAGGCCGTCGGCCTGTCGCGGCGCGACGGCTTCGACCTCGAGGACGAGACCTCGATCGCAGCGGCGGCCGAGCGTCTCGGCAGCGGCGATTTCGATCTCCTGTTCAACGCGACCGGCGGCCTTCAGCTCGGCGGTTACGGGCCGGAAAAGGCCTTGCGTGCCATCGAGCCGGACGGCATGGCGCGTCAGTTCGCCGTCAACGCGATCGGCCCGGCGCTGATCCTGAAGCATTTCGCTTCGCGCCTGCCGCGCGGCCGCCGCTCGCTCTTCGGTACCTTGAGCGCGCGCGTCGGATCGATCGGCGACAACCACCTTGGCGGCTGGATCTCCTACCGTGCTGCCAAGGCCGCGTTGAACCAGATCGTGCGCACGGCGGCGATCGAGGTGGCGCGTCAGCGCCCCGAGGCGGTGCTGGCGGCGCTTCATCCCGGCACCGTCGCGACGCGCCTGTCGGAGCCTTTCGCGGCCCATCACGACCGCCTGAACCCCGACGATGCCGCCGCCGCGCTCCTCTCCGCGCTCGACGCCCTGCCGGCCGAGCGCAGCGGGTGCTTCGTCGCCTATGACGGAAAGCCCATCGAGTGGTGAGGCGTCAGCGGTCGGCTTCGGCCTTCGCCAGCTTGTCGACCGTCTCGACATAGGCGTCGGCATCGAACTTCTTCAGCGTCGCCGGTCCGAGATAGCGGATGCTGCCGAACACCGGCCGCTTGCCCCACGGCCGGTCGTGCAGGCCGAAAAGCCAGGCGACGTTGGTGAAGGAGTTGGCGTCGCGCCCATCGAGGAAGTAGCGGTTGTTGAGCCGCAGCGTCGTGCGGAAGGCGTCCTCCGGCGAAGCCGACCATTCCAGGATCTTCTTGCCCCAGTACATGCGCAGCTGGTTGTGCATGTAGCCGGTCTCGCGCATCTCGCGCATCGAGGCGTTCCAGTAGGGATCGTGCGTCTCGCCGGCGGCGAGCTCCGTCTCGGAATAGATGTGCTCGCGCTTATCCTTGGCGTGCTCGCCTAGCGTCTTGCGGCACCAGTCCGGCAGGCAGGCGTAGTCGTCGTACTTTTCCTCGTAGAAGACGTGGTTCACCGCCAGCTCGCGCCGCACGATGAGCTCCTCGAGGTAGGACGCCTTGTCCTCGTCGCCACCTGTCTTGGCCTCGCGGACGGCCAGCGCGATCTCCAGCGGCCCAATCTGTCCAAAATGAAGGTAGGGACTCATGTGCGAGGCGGCGGCCGCTTCCGGCCGGTTGCGATCGGTGCCGTACGTCGCGAAGGACTTTCCAAGGAACGCCTTGAGGCGCTTGCGCGCCTCGCCCTGGCCACCGCGGAAACGCGTGACCGCGCCGATCTTGTGGTCGAGCTTCATCGAGGCGACGAGCTTGGCAGGGTCCGAGAGGGCGAGCTTCGACTTCGGGACATCGGCGGCCTGCTTGTGCTTCACCCGCCGCTCCGACAGGGGCTGGAGGAACTCGTCCCAGAGCTTGTGGATCTTCGGGCGCAGCGTGCGCGCGGCGTATTCGTGCTTGGGCGAGGCGGTCTCGACAGGGACCACCGTCTCGGTCTCGATCTGGTGCAGCGGGCAGTCGATGGCTTTCGCAAGCTTGCGCCGCCACTCCTTCTCGATCCGGAGATAGCCCCGGTCGCACACGGTCAGCGCGGCCTTCTTCGACAGCCGGAGGGCGATCTCGTCGGGGTCGCCGAGCGCGCCGTGGAAGGTCACATGCCGCTTGGCGAGATCGGCCTCCACCTCGGCCAGTCCCTCGACCATGAAGTGGTAGTGCCGCGCGTTGCCGTCGGGAAAGGCGTCTGTCATCCCGAAGACGCAGACCAGCGGCAGATCGAGCTCGTTGGCCCGGTCGATCGCATACTCCAGCGCATGGTTGCCGTGCGCGCGCTTGGCCGCCTGCATCCAGTAGAGGACATAGGCGCCGTCCTCGCGCGGCTCGCCCTCTTTCAGCATGCGGATGCGTTGCGGCTGGATGGTCATGCCACGGGTCCTCGATACGGGGGGAGGGGGTCAGCCGCGACGCGGCAGAGAGAGACGGCGTTCCAGAAGGGAGAGGGCGTCGAAGACGAGCACGGCGAGAAGCCCGACGATCACCGCGCCCTGCACCACGAAGGCGGTGTTGCCGGACAGGAGCCCCGCGATGATGACTTCGCCGAGCGTCGGCGCGCCGACGGTGGAGCCGATCGTCGCGGTGCCGAGACCGACGACGACGGAGAGGCGGAGCCCGGAGACGATGAGCGGCAGCGCCAGCGGCAGCTCGACCCGCCAGAGCCGCTGCCACGGCGTCAGCCCGACACCGCGTGCGGCCTCCATCACCGGGGGGCCCGCCGCGTTGAGGCCGGCCACCGCGTTCTCGAAGATCGGCAGGAGCCCGTAGAGGAAGAGCGCGAAGAGCGTCGGCGCGAGACCGAAGCCGACAGCCGGCACGGCGAGCGCGAGAACGGCGACCGGCGGGAAGGTCTGGCCGACATTGACGATGCTGCGCGACAGGGGGAGGAAGTCGGCGCCGAAGCGCCGCGTCACCAGGATCGCGAGCCCGGTCGCCACCACGAAGGCGGCAAGGATCGACGCCAGAACGAGTTCGAGATGGCTGACAGTGAGCGCCAGAAGGCTGGTCTGCGTGTAGATCGCCGGGGCGCCGTTCTTCACCAACGGCTGCAGCAGCGGCGCGAAGGTTTGCGGCGTCAGCACGACCGCCGCCAGGAGGGCCAGCGCCAGCGTGCGTGCGATGGGAGCGGCGAGGCTCACGCCGGGCGCGCCGCGCTCTGAATCAGCGCATCGCGGCGGATGATGCCGGCCGGAATGCCCCGTTCGTCGAGCACCGGAGCCGACTCACGGCCCGACCAGAGGAGTTCAGCCAAGGCATCGCGCCGGTTGAGTCCGCGGGCAAGCGGCGCGCCGAACGCCTCGCCGGGTTCCAGAAGCCCGTCGATGTCCTCCACCGCGAGGAGTCGCAGCGCCCGGTCGCCGCTGCCGACCATCTCCTCGACGAAGCCGTCGGCGGGACGCGCGAGGATTTCGGAAGGCGTCGCGCACTGGACGACGCGCCCGGCGCGCATGACGGCGATGCGATGCCCGAGGCGGATCGCCTCTTCCATGTCGTGGGTGACGAGCACGATCGTCGTCGCGGTTGCCTTCTGCAGCGCCTCGAGGTCGCTCTGGGCCTTGGCGCGGATGATCGGGTCGAGCGCGCCGAACGGTTCGTCCATCAGGAGGATGTTGGGCCGGGCGGCGAGCGCGCGGGCGACACCGACGCGCTGCTGCTGGCCGCCGGACAGCTCTTGCGGCAGCCGGTCGGCGAACTCGCGCGCGGGCATCTGGAAGAGTTCGAGAAGCTCCTCCACCCGCGCCCCGATCTCACGCTCGCTCCAGCCGAGAAGGCGCGGCACGGTCGCGATGTTCTGCGCCACCGTGCGGTGCGGGAAGAGGCCGTGGTTCTGGATGACGTAGCCGATACGGCGGCGAAGCAGCGGACCGGGCACCGAGCGAATGTCGGTGCCGTCGATGCAGATCTCGCCCGATGTCGGCTCGATCATCCGATTGATCATGCGCATCAGGGTCGTCTTGCCCGAGCCGCTGGTCCCGACGATCGCCATCACCGTGCGCGGCTCGATCGTCAGCGAGACGTCGTCCACCACGGGGCCGGCGTCGTAGCGCTTGGTGACGCGGCGGATCTCGATCATGACGCGGTCCCCTTGGGCGAAATGGAGGCGAAGTCGATGGCCGCATCGAGCACCGTTGCCGAGGCGAAGGCGAGGGCCACGGTCGGGAGAGCGCCGAGGAGCACGAGGTCGGTGGCATTCTGCCCGAGGCCCTGGAACACGAAGACGCCGAACCCGCCGCCGCCGATCAGCGCGGCGACGGTCGCGAGCCCGATGTTCTGCACGAGGACGATGCGGATGCCGGCGAGAATGACGGGGAGGGCGAGCGGCAGTTCGACGCCGAGGAGGCGCTGGCGCCGTGTCATGCCGAGGCCCGTCGCAGCGTCGCGCGCGGCATCGGGCACCGCGGCAAGGCCAGCCAGCGTGTTGGCGACCACGGGCAGCAGCGAATAGAGGACGAGCGCGACCAGCGCCGGCGCGGCGCCGATGCCGCGAATGCCGAGCGCCGAGGCGCCCGGCACATGCAGCGCCACCCAGCCGAGAGGCACGATCAGAAGTCCGAAGAGCGCGATCGAGGGCACGGTCTGGACGACGTTGAGGACGGCGAGCGCCGGCGCGCGTAGGGCCTCCATGCGCCAGGCCAGCACCGCAAAGGGAACGCCGAGCGCGACCGAGACGGCCATGGAGCCGAACGCCAGTGCGAGGTGCCGGGCGCCCTCCGACCAGAAGGTGCCGGCGCGCACGGCGTATTCGCGCATCATTGACAGGCCGTCGAAATGGCCGGTGGCCAGGAGGGCACCGATGACGAAGAGGATGGCGGCCAGAAGCACCAGCCGCAGAACCGGACCCGGCCGCAGCCGCGTGAGCGCGTCGGTGAAGAGAAGCGCGAAGCCGCAGAGCGCCATCCAGAAGCCCGATGCGGGCGATACGCGCGCATAGGGATTTTCTGGTGCGGCGAGGACGCCGGGCGCGATGCCGATCGCCAGAAGCAGGGTCACAAGGCCGGCGAGCGCGACGCCGACACGCAGCGTCGGCCCGAGGCGAACGGCGCCGAGCACAGCGAAGGCAACGAGGATCGCAAGGAGAACGGCGCCGGTGCCGGACGGCAGCGACGCCGTGAAGCTGTTCGCGACGCCCGGCACGATTCGGTTGGCCTTCGCGGTCGCAAAGGGCAGGAAGGCGAGGGCTCCGAACAGAAGGAGCGCGGCGGAAACGCCGATCTTGTCGAGCCGCACTGCCGTCTTCCGACTTTGCGCCATGTCGGTGTCCGAGCGCAGCATCGCCTCGTTTGCCTCGGCCGGCGGTGTCGGAAGGAGAAGGGCGGACATGGCTTCTGTCTCCGGTGCTCGTCGCGGGATCGGCGCCTCGCGGGCAGGCCATGGTCTGCGTGCGGGTCGCCCCGCGTCACCCAGAGATTATGGGGCAGGCAAACGATTCGTCAGGGGTGCGCCCCCTCCCGCGACCGCATGGCACGCCCATCGGGCGCGCGCTCGCACGGAATCATCCGGCGGTCGGAGCCTCGGTCAGGTGCCCGCGATAGGCGACGACGAGGCCGATCACCGGCGCCCGGATCGTGACGTCGAAGCAGAAGCTGCCACCGCCCTGCGTTTCGAACGCCTCACCGAATGTCGGCAGCCATCGGGGCACGGGCAACCCGAGGCACCAGGCGCGGCGCTGGACGAGTTCGAGGCGGCCCGCGTGGAGGACGAGCGCGGTGGCGACGCAGACCGGCCCGAACCGTTCGAAGAGAAGCATCTCGCCGCGATCGACGCCGGCCCACTGCGTGGACCGGAAGACGTGCCCGTCGAAGTCGCGGGTCCAGACCTCGCCGGCCCCATGAGGCTCGACCGTCACGGTGACGGGCACGGCCTCGCCGGCCGCGGGAAAGCGGAGGATCGCGGCGGCCATGCGAGCGAGGATGCCCCCGCCCCGGTGGATCGAGGCCGTGCCGACCCAGCGGTGCGGACCCCGGCTGGTGTGGAACGCGCGCACGGGACCCGGCAGGTCTGCGAACGCCGCGCCCATCACGACCTGATAGGCCGATGGGTCTGCGTTCAAAGGATGCGGCCGCGATATTCGGGGGCGGGCACCCAGCACGTCTCCCGCTTTCCGAACAGCCGGTAGCGGTTCCGGGCGACCAACCGGTAGACAGCGTCGCGGATCGGGCGGGGCACGAGCCGGAACACCCCCATCAGCTTCCAGGGGAAGCCGATCCGCTCGTAGATGCTGAGGACCGCGTCGCTGTCGCGGCGCAGCCGATCGCCCTCGACGACGATCATGGTGGAGGGATCGTTCGGATCCATCCCATGCCTTCTGTAGAGCGCCTGCCCGACATCGCCCTGCATCGAGGCCAGACGGAACCGCCCCGCCTTGTCGTGGTCGAGCACGAACTGGGCGTTGGCCGAACACAGGACGCATTCCGCGTCGAACAGGATGATCGGGCCGTCCGTCTCGGGTCTCAACTGGGCGGCCTCCCGCATCCGATCGTCCTCTGCGGCGCAGGCGGCGCTTCGAGGAGGCCGCCGCGCCAGAGGTAGACCGCGCGGCAGCGTCGGGAAAGCCCGTGCGACGTCCTGGAGCGCTAGAACCGGAAGCGCAGCGACCCGATTACGTCGCGACCCTGCTCGCGGTAGCAGTACGCGTTGTTGCAGAGGGCCGCCCGGTTGTCGAAGAGATTGTTGGCGTTCATCTGGGCGCGCACGCCTTCGAGCTTCGGGTTCGCCGCGCCGAAGTCGTAGCTGATCGCCGCATCGATCAGGATGCGGGAGTCGTTCTCGCGCGTGTTCGTGTCGTTGGCCGCGTTGGCGCCGAGGAACCGGCTGCCCACGCCGAAGCCCAGACCTTCGGCGACGCCGGAGCGGACCTCGTAGTTGCCCCAGAGCGAGAACTGGTGCTCGGGAATGCCGGCGACCTGGTTGCCGACGTTCTCGCCTTCGGTAAACGCGATGTCGGTGTAGGAGTAGGCCGCGACGAGGCTGAGCCCGTCGGTCAGGGCGGCGTTCGCCTGCAGCTCGAACCCCTGCGAGCGCACCGCCCCCGTCTGGACCTGGAAGAAGCTTGACGTGTTGACCGGGTCGGTAACGAGGAGATTGTTCTGCTCGATGCGGAACAGGGCGGCGTCCACCGTCAGGGCGATCCAGTCGGGGGCGTATTTTACACCCACCTCGACCTGCTCGCCCTCCGTCGGATCGAACGCACTGCCGTCGAAGGCGGTGCCGACCGTCGGAGCGAAGGAGGTCGAGTAGTTGGCGTAAGGGGTGATCCCGTTGTCGAAGAGATAGGAGAGGCCGACCCGGCCGGAGAAGTTGCGATCCTCGGCCCGGACCGTCGCGTCGGGGTCGTTGTTGTTGAACGTGTCCGTGTCGAGCCAGTCGTAGCGACCGCCGACCGTCAGGACGAGGCGCTCGTACTCGGCCTGATCCTGCAGGTAGAGACCGATCTGGCTCTGGTGCGTCGTCGTATTGACGAGGTTGTGCGAGGTGGGCCCGAAGATCGGCTGCTGCCCGTAGTTTCGGGTGACGAGGTCGAGATCCGGCGCGGACGAGCCGCCGTAGCGGTATTGTCCGTCGAAATAGGTGTAGTCGAGCCCGCCGAGCAGCGTGTGGCCGACGGCGCCGGTCTCGAACTTGCCTTCGATCTGGTTGTCGACCGCGAATCCCCTGGCGTCGTCCAGGATTTCGCCCGCGCTGCGGCTCGCCGACAGCCCGTCCGGGTCGATGCCGAGTACCGAGACGAAGCGCATGTCGGTTGCGATCGTCTGGTAGCGCAGGTTCTGGCGAACGGTCAGCGTATCGTTGAAGCGGTGCTCGAACTCGTAGCCGACGCGCCCTTGGGTCTGATCGAGGTCGCGGAAGGCCGGGTCGCCCTGCTCGATGCCGGTGATGCGGGCGTCGGGCGTCGTGAAGAACCCGCGCCCGCCGCCTGACTTGGTGTCGGTGTACTCGCCAAGGAACGTGAACTGCGTGTTCCGATCGTCCGAGCGCAGCGTAAAGGCCGGGGCGATATAGGTGCGGTCGTCGCGGGCGGCGACGAACTCGGTGTCGGCGGAACGCTCGATCCCAGTGATCCGGTAGAGCACGTTGTCGTTGCCGCCGAGCGGGCCGGAGGCGTCGAAGTTCGCCTGATAGTGGCTGTCCGTGCCGATCTGGCCGACGACTTCGCGGAACGGCGCGTCGGTCGGGCGCTTGGTCACGAGGTTGACGATGCCGCCGGGCGCGGAGGCGCCGTACAGGACCGAGCTCGGCCCCTTCAGGATCGACACACCTTCAATGCCATAGGGCTCGTTGCGGAAGTAGGCGAAGGAGCCGCCGAGCGAGCGCAACCCGTCGCGATAATAGCCCGTGTTGGCGACGTTGAAGCCGCGGATGAATAGCGTGTCGAACGCCGGGTCGAAGCCGAACGTGCCCGCCCGCACGCCCGCCGTGTAGCGTGCGGCCTCGACCAGCGTCTGCACGTTGCGGTCGTCGAGTTCTTCGCGCGAAATGACGGAGACGGCCTGCGGCACCTTGCGCAGGTCGGTATCGGTCTTGGTGCCAACGCGCGCCTCACGCCCGACATAGCCCTCGGTCGAGATCCCCCCGCCGACGCCGACGCCCTCCGACGCCGCGCCGCTTCCCGCGCCATCCACCACGACGGTGTCGAGCACCACGTCCTGAGCGAGCGCCGGACCGGCCATCACAACCCCGGCCAGAAGGGCGACGCGTCGTGCGGAACGGATGGAAGGACGAGTGAGGGGCATGGGTCGGCTTTCACTTCATGGCGATTTCGTGGCATGCCCTCTCAAACATGACAGAAAGAGTCAAGTATATGGGTGCGAAAAACGTCAGTCCGACTGACGACGGGCGGCAGGCCTGTGGACGACGCGTCTCGTTTCGATCCCCCGCGTCCTTCGACAGGGCGCGCAAATGCGCTATGGGACGGGGGTGAGCGACATTCCTTCCGTTTCCGTTCGGTGCGCCGTCTACGGCGCGCCGCCATCCGACCTTCTCGACGTGCCGGACGACGCCGTTCAGGTGTCGCCACTACGGCCAGGCTCGGTCGGGCTCGACACCCTTCCCGATGCGACGCTGGAGGAAGCCGTCGTCGCCGCGCCGCCTGGCTCGATCGAGCGCCGCCACGTGCTGGCGCAGGCCCTTCGGGCGCTGCGACCGGGCGGAACGCTGGACGTGCTGGCACCGAAGGACAAGGGCGGACAGCGCCTGCGCGGGGAGCTCGAAGCCTTCGGCTGCGCGGTGGCCGAGCGGTCCAAGGCGCGCCAGCGCATCTGCCGGGTGGAACGACCGGACGCTCCGATCGGTCTGGACGCCGCGATCGCGGAAGGGGCGCCGACGGTGGTGGAGGAGACCGGCCTCCACTCGCAGCCCGGCGTCTTCTCCTGGAACCGCACCGATCCGGGCAGCGCCCTCCTCATGCGCCATCTCCCGGCCTTCTCGGGGCGAGGCGCCGATCTCGGCGCCGGGCTCGGCGTGCTGGCGCGCGCGGTTCTGTCGGCGCCCGCCGTCGAGGAGCTGACGCTCGTCGAGCTCGACCGGCGGGCGGTCGAGGCGTCGAGGAAAAACGTCTCAGATGCGCGCGCCCGGTTCCTCTGGGCGGACGTGCGCTCGGTGCCGCTGTCCGATCTCGATTTCGTCGTGTCCAATCCGCCGTTCCATGCCGAAGGCATCGAAGACCGTGCGCTGGGCCAGGCCTTTGTCGCTGCTGCCGCGCGCATGCTGCGGCGCTCGGGAACCTTCGTCCTCGTCGCCAACCGGCACATGCCCTACGAGGACGGACTTCGCGCGGCCTTCCGCAGTATGACCGTGCTCGCCGACGAGGCGGGCTACAAGATCATCGAAGCGCGCAAATGACCAAGGTTCCGACCGCCCGGCTCGACAAGCTTTTGGCCAATCTCGGCTACGCCTCGCGCCGCGAGCTCCAGTTGTTGGCGAAGAACGGCCGCATCCGGCTGGACGGCGCGCCGCTCGCGCGGGCCGACGAGCGCATCGCCGTCACCCCGGATCTCGAAAGACGAATGGTCGTCGACGGCGAGCCGCTCGATCCGCTGCCGGGCTTCGCGCTCATGGTGCACAAGCCGCTTGGCGTCACCTGTTCCCACAAGGAGGCGGGGCCGCTGGTCTACGACCTTCTGCCAGCCCGCTGGCGACGGCGCGATCCGGCGATCTCGACGGTGGGCCGCCTCGACAAGGAGACGTCCGGCCTTCTTCTGATGACCGACGACGGCGCGCTGCTCCATCGCATCATCTCGCCGAACAGGCACGTGCCGAAGGTCTACCGCGCTCACCTCGCGCGGCCGATGACGGGCGACGAGGCGGCGCTCTTTGCGGCCGGCACGCTGATGCTGGACGGCGAGGACAAGCCGCTTAAGCCGGCCCAGCTCGCGGTCGTAGGGGAGCGGGAGGCGCTCCTCACCGTGCACGAGGGGCGCTACCATCAGGTGCGCCGGATGTTCGCGGCGACCGGCAATCATGTCGAGGCCCTGCACCGCGAGGCGGTCGGCAGCCTTTCGCTGCCGCCCGATCTCGAGTCCGGCGCGATCCGGCGTCTATCGGCCGACGACATCGCCGCGATCTTTGCGGCTTGAGCGGCGGGACGTCGCGTCGCGGTTGACGCGGGTGCCTGGCGACACGATGTCACGCTGAGGCCAAGCTTTCGCGCTTCTTCTCGCCCCTGTTCGAACGGATACCGGATCAAGATTCATGGCCGTAAGGCTTCGCAGGCTTTTGACGGGCCTCCTCGTTCTCGGGCTCGGTGCCGGCGCCTATGTCGCGCTGGACCGGGGCACCGACCGCTCGGATGCGGCCGTGCTGGCGCCCGCCGCGCGCGAGACGGGACCGATCGAGCTCGCCGCCTTCGAGGTCGAGACGGTGGCGGCGCGCGACTTTGCCCGCACCGTCGCCGTCTCGGGTCCGGCGCGGCCGATCCGCCGCGCCGTGGTGACGGCCGAGGTTTCGGGTCGCCTCTTCGAGGTGACGGTCGAGGTGGGGCAGGCGGTGACGTCTGGCGAGGTTCTGGCGCGGTTCGACGAGACGCTCCTGCGCTCGGCCCTGTCGGCGCGCGAGGCGACGCTCGAGGCGCGGCGTTCCGAGATCAAGCTGGCGGAATGGACGCTGGAGCGGCGCGAGCAGCTCGGCACCCGCGGCATCACGTCGGACGCCGATCTTCTCAGCGCGCAGTCGCAGCTCCTTAACCTTCAGGCGCAGGCCCGCGCGCTGGAGGCCGAGGTCGCCGACGCGCGCAAGGCGCTGGACGATGCGGTCGTCACCGCGCCGCTCGACGGCGTCGTTGCCGCGCGGCCCGTGGAGCCCGGCCAGACGGTCGCCGTGAACACCGAGCTTCTCCAACTCGTCGACCTGTCCACGGTGGAGGTTGCTGCCAACGTGCCGACGAGCCGGATCGGTGAAATCGCGGTCGGCCAGACGGCGCGTCTGCGCTTCGAGGGCGCGGGCGAGCGGGTCTTCGAGGGGCGCGTCTCGCGCATCGCGCCGGAAGCGGAGGCCAATTCGCGCGCGATCAGCGTGTTCGTAACCATTCCGAACCCCGACGGCGCGATCCGCGGCGGCATGTTCGCGGTCGGCGAGATCGCGATCGAGGCGATGGACAAGGTCGTCGCCGTGCCGCCCGCAGCCATTCGGCAGGACGAGGCGGGCGCCTTCGTGCTGGCGGCGGAGGCCGGAAAGCTGGAGCGGCGCCCCGTCGAAGCCGGGGCCAGGCTGCCGCGCGAAGGTCTGGTCGTCGTCACCTCCGGCGTTTCCCCCGGCGACACGGTGGTCGTCGCGCCGCTGCCCGACCTCAAGGCGGACACGGCGGTGACGATCGAGGGCGCTGGCCCAGCATGATCCTCACCCGCATCAGCGTCGCCCATCCGGTCTTCGCCACGATGATGATGGCGGCGATCGTGGTGATCGGGCTGTTCTCCTATGGGCGGCTCGGCCTCGATCAGTTTCCGGACGTCGACCTTCCGGTCGTCGTGGTGGCCACGACCTATTCCGGCGCCTCGCCCGAGACGGTGGAATCCGAGATCACCCGTCCCGTCGAGCAGGCGGTGAACACGATCGGCGGCGTCGATCGCGTGACCTCGCAGAGCTTCGAGGGCCGCTCGCTCGTCATCGTCGAGTTCACGCTGGACACGGATTCGCGCACCGCGGCGCAGGAGGTGCGCGACCGCGTTTCGCGCCTCGAGGCGGGCTTTGCCGACGGCATCGACACGCCGCAGGTGACGCGCTTCAACCCGGACGACCAGCCTATCCTCTCGCTCGCCGTCTCGTCGGCCACGAAGACGCTGCCCGAACTGACGACGATCGCCGACCAGATCATCACCCGGCGCCTCAATGTCGTTCCCGGCGTCGGCCAGACGGCGATTGTCGGCGGCGCCAAGCGGCAGATCCAGGTGCTGCTCGACCCCGAGCGCATGGAAGCCTTCGGCGTTGCGCCCGGCACCGTGATGGATGCTATCCGCCGCGAGAATCAGGACATCGCGGCCGGCGCCCTGACCGCCGGCATCACCGGCCGCAACGTGACCGTGGAAGGGCGCATCGCCGATGCTGCCGGGTTCGAGCGCATCATCGTGAAGCGCGACGAGGGTGCGCCGATCCGCCTCGCCGACGTCGCGACGGTGCGCGAGGCCGGCGCCGAGCTGACGAGCCGCGCGGCCTATCGCGGCGTGCCGGCGCTTGGGCTCGACGTCGTCAAGGTGCAGGACACCAACACGGTGGCGGTCGCCCGCGCTCTGCGGGCCGAGATCGAGAAGCTGAAGGTTGAGCTGGCGGGGCAGGGCGTCGAGCTCGCCGTCTCGCGCGACAATTCGCGCTCGATCGCCGCGCAGGTCGCCGACGTGCAACGCACGTTGATTGAGGGGGCGCTGCTCACCGTCGCGATCGTCTTCCTGTTCCTGAATTCCTGGCGGTCGACCGTCATCACCGGCCTGACGCTGCCGATCTCGGTGATCGGCACGTTCGCCGTGATCCACCTCCTCGGCTTCACGCTCAACACGATGACGCTCCTGGCGCTCTCGCTCGCCATCGGCATCCTGATTGACGATGCCATCGTCGTGCGCGAGAACATCACGCGGCATCTCCACATGGGCAAGTCGCACCGGCAGGCCGCGATCGACGGCACCGAGGAAATCGGTCTCGCGGTGCTGGCCACCACCCTCTCCATCGTCGCCGTGTTCCTGCCTGTCGCCTTCATGGGCGGCATCATCGGCCGCTTCTTCCTCGAGTTCGGCGTCACCGTCGCGGTGGCGGTCCTGATCTCGCTCTTCGTCTCCTTCACGCTGGACCCCATGCTCTCCAGCGTCTGGTACGATCCCGCCTCGCAGCCCGATGCCAGGCGCGGGCCGCTCGGCCGGCTGGTCGCCCGGTTCGATCGCGGGTTCGAGCGGACAGCCGCGCGATATGCGTCCGTGATCCGCTGGACGTTCCGCCACCGCATCCTGACGCTCGGTGCGATCCTTCTCACCTTCGGCGTCAGCCTCGCGCTCGTGCCGCGCATCGGCGCCGAATTCGTGCCCGCCGGCGATCGCGGCGAGTTCACCGTGTCGATCGAGACGCCGGAAGGCTCATCGCTCGACTACACCGCTCGCAAGGTTTCGCAGGTCGAGCGTGTCTTGGCAGGCGTGCCGGAGATCGCGACCTACTATTCCACGGTGAATGCCGCAGCCTCGCGCGGCTTCAACTCCGCGACGGTCGCCGTCACGCTGAAGCCGATCACCGAGCGCACGCGCGCCACGATGGATCTCGCGGAGCCTCTGCGCGAGCGCCTGTCGCGCATTGCGGGCCTGACGGTCTCGGTCAACCAGCCGTCTTTGGGCGGCGGAGGCGGCGGCGGTGCCAGCGCCAAGCCGCTGCAGGTCTCGGTGCTCGGCGAGGGCGAGGCGGAACTGAAGCGCCTGTCGGACGAGATCATGGCGCGGCTGCGGGCCATCCCCGGCGCTGTCGAGGTCGAGTCCTCGCTGGACGACCAGCAGCCGACGCTCGCCGTACGGGTGCGCCAGGAGGCGGCGAGCGATCTCGGCGTATCGCTGCAGGCGATCGGCGACACGTTGCGCCCGCTCGTGGCGGGTGATGCGATCTCGGTCTGGAACGCGCCGGACGGCGAGACCTACGACGTCCTCGTGCGCCTGCCGGAGGCGGGGCGCGAGCGCGCGGCACAGCTCGGCGAGTTGCGCGTCGCTTCCAGCCGGCAAGACGCGAGCGGCCGGCCGATCCTCGTCTCGCTCGACCAGGTGGCCGACGTCGTCGACAGCGTGGCGCCCTCGTCGATCAACCGGCGCGACCTGTCGCGCGAGGTGCGCATCTCGGCCAATGTCGAGGGACGCGCGCTCGGCGAGGTGGTGGCCGACCTCCAGCGAGAGATCGCCGGACTGACACTGGCGCCGGGATATCGCGTCTCCTTCGGCGGCGAGGCGGAGGACATGGCCGAGAGCTTCGGCTATGCGATCCAGGCTTTGGGACTCGCGGTGATCTTCATCTACCTGATCCTCGCCTCGCAGTTCGGCTCCTTCCTCCAGCCGCTCGCCATCATGACCTCGCTGCCCCTGTCGCTGATCGGTGTGCTTCTTGGTCTGCTCGCGACGGGATCGACTCTCAACATGTTCTCGATCATCGGCTTCATCATGCTGATGGGTCTCGTGACCAAGAACGCGATTCTCTTGGTCGACTATTCCAATCAGGCGCGCGCCCGCGGCCTGTCGCTGCGCGACAGCCTTGCCGAGGCGGGGCAGGTGCGCCTGCGCCCGATCGTGATGACGACGCTCGCGATGATCTTCGGCATGTTGCCGCTGGCGCTGGGTCTCGGCGAGGGGGGCGAACAGCGCGCGCCGATGGCCCATGCGGTGATCGGTGGCCTCCTGTCGTCCACGGTCCTGACGCTGATCTTCGTGCCTGTGGCGCTGACCTATCTCGACGGGCTGGCGCGTCGCCTGCGCCCCTTCCTGCCGCGCTCGGCCGACGATGCCCATTCCCGGGAGGCTGCCCGTCCTGCCGAATAGGCGAGGGGGAGGCCGGACGTTCCGTGCAAAGGCTCGGAGGCGAAACGGAATGGCCTTGTGCTTTCCGGTCTCTGCCGTTGAGATGGCGGGACCGGGAGCGGCGCTCCCATCGCGGTCCGCCGGAGCGGACGACAGGAGACGCGCATGATCCGCAACGCATCGATCGCCTTCGCCGCCCTCTCGCTGGGCCTCGGCGTCGCCGGAGGGGCACAGGCCGCCGATCCCGCCTCCTGCAAGACCGTGCGCATGTCCGATCCCGGCTGGAGCGACATCACCTCGACCAACGCTCTGGCAGGCGTCGTCCTGAAGGGCCTTGGCTACGAGCAGAAGGTCGAGACGCTGGGTGTTCCGGTCGGCTACCAGGCGCTCGCCAATAAGCAGACCGACGTCTTCCTCGGCAACTGGATGCCCGCACAGGCGAAGTTCCGCCAGCAGCTCGAGGTGGACGGCACCGCCGAGGAACTGACCCGCAACCTGACCGGTGCGAAGTTCACCCTCGCCGTACCGAATTACGTCGCCGAGGCGGGCGTCAAGGACGTGAAGGATCTCGCGACCAACGCCGACAAGTTCGGCAAGGAGATCTACGGCATCGAGCCGGGCGCGCCTGCCAACATCAACATCCAGTCGATGATCGATGCCCCCAACTACGGGCTCGCCGGCTGGAAGCTGGTGGATTCCAGCGAGCAGGGGATGCTGACGCAGGTGCAGCGCGCCGAGCGCTCCAAGGGCTGGGTCGTGTTCCTCGGCTGGGCACCGCACCCGATGAACAACATGGGCATTACCTACCTGTCGGGCGCCGACGAGTTCTTCGGCCCGAACTTCGGCGGCGCCGAGGTCTTCACGCTGGCCCGCGCCGGCTACAAGACCGAATGCCCGAACGCGGCCAAGCTCTTCGGCCAGATGGTCTTTACGGTCGAGCAGGAGAACCAGATCATGGCCGCGCTCGCCGACGGCACCGATCCGGCAAAGGCCGCCAAGGACTGGCTGAAGGCGAACCCCGGCGTTCTCGACGGATGGCTCGCGGGCGTCGAGACCCTCGACGGCCAGCCGGGCCTTGCCGCCGTGAAGGCGAGCGTCGAGGGCTGACGCCGCATCCGGCTTGACGGATCGGGGCTGTCGCGGTCAATGCCGCGGCAGCCCCTGCATCCTTCTGGCGAGCGCGACATGCTTCAGAGCCGGCCCAACTTCCTCATCGTCATGGTGGACCAGCTCAACGGCACGCTGTTTCCCGATGGGCCGGCGCGTTTCCTCCACGCGCCCAATCTCAAGGCGCTGGCAGCCCGTTCCGCGCGGTTCGTCAACACCTACACCGCGAGCCCGCTCTGCGCGCCGGCGCGCGCCTCGTTCATGAGTGGACAGCTGCCCTCGAAGACGCGCGTCTACGACAACGCCGCCGAATTCGCCTCCGATATTCCGACTTTCGCGCATTACCTGCGGCGCGCCGGCTACCGCACAACGCTGTCGGGAAAGATGCACTTCGTCGGGCCGGACCAGCTCCACGGCTTCGAGGAGCGGCTGACGACCGATGTCTATCCCGCCGACTTCGGCTGGACGCCCGACTACCGCAAACCCGGCGAGCGCATCGACTGGTGGTATCACAACCTCGGCTCCGTCACGCACGCGGGCGTCGCCGAGATCACCAACCAGCTGGAATACGACGACGAGGTCGCCCACCACGCGGCCGCCCGGCTCTACGACCTGTCGCGACGCAACGACGACCGGCCCTTCTGCCTCACGGTCTCCTTCACCCATCCGCACGACCCCTACGTCGCGCGTCGCCGTTTCTTCGATCTCTACCGCAATTCGCCGGCGCTCCTGCCCGCGGTCGAGCGGATCGAGTTCGCCGACCAGGATCCGCATTCGCAGCGCCTGATGATGGCCTGCAACGACCACGAATACCGCATCACGGACGAGATGATCGCCCGTTCGCGGCAGGCCTATTTCGCCAATATCAGCTACATCGACGAGAAGGTCGGCGAGCTCGTCGACATCCTCGAGCGCACGCGCATGCTGGAGGACACGATCATCCTCTTCGTGTCCGACCACGGCGACATGCTCGGCGAGCGCGGCCTCTGGTTCAAGATGAACTTCTTCGAGGGCTCGGCCCGCGTGCCGCTGATGGTCTCGGCGCCCGGCCTGCCGCCCGGCCCCTACATGCAGCCGGTCTCGACCCTCGACGTGCTGCCGACCTTGGCGGAGCTCGCCGGGATCGACCTGTCGGACGGCGCCGAATGGCTCGACGGCATCTCGCTGATGGACACGGCGCGGCGGGGGGAGCGGGCACAATCGGTGCCGATGGAGTACGCCGCCGAGGGCTCGATCGCGCCGATGGTCGCGGTCCGGCGCGGGCGGTGGAAGTTCACGCGTTGCTTGGCTGATCCCGACCAGCTCTTCGATCTGGCGGACGATCCGTCCGAACTGCGCGACCTCGCCGCAGACCCGGACCATGCCGAACTGCTCGCCGCCTTCGACGCCGAGGCGACCCGTCTGTGGAATCTGCGCGCCTTCGACCGCGACGTGCGCCAGAGCCAGGCGCGCCGCCTCGTCACCTACGAGGCGCTGCGCAACGGCGCCTACTATCCATGGGACTTCCAGCCGCTTCAGAAGGCGTCGGAACGCTACATGCGCAACCACATGGACCTCAACGTGCTGGAGGACTCCCAGCGCTTTCCGCGAGGCGAGTGAGCGCACGAGGTGCGTGTGGAAGGCTGAAAACGAAGGCGTGATAAGGCTTTGCGCTGTCATGGAACCATCGTAGGTTTGACACGCGACTGTTGGTTCGCGCCGCTAGGAGGGCGGTGACGGACCGTGGCCATCAAGGCCCGGCGCTGGGAGCCTATTGCGATGACCAAGACGACCGCCGCCGCTGCGACCCTCGTGGCCGCCCTTTTCGCCTCGACCGCCGCCGTGGCGCAGACCGAGATCCAGTGGTGGCATGCCATGACCGGCGCCAACAACGAGGTCGTGGACACGCTCGCCAAGGAGTTCAACGAGAAGCAGTCCGACTACAAGATCACGCCGGTCTTCAAGGGCACGTACCCCGAGACGCTGAACGCCGGCATCGCCGCCTTCCGCGCCAAGCAGCCTCCCGCGATCATCCAGATCTTCGACGCCGGCACCGGCGTCATGATGGGCGCCGAGGGCGCGATCAAGCCGGTGGCCGAGGTGCTTGGCCAGAGCTTCGACAAGTCGAAGTACCTGCCGGGCATCGTGTCCTACTATTCCAAGCCCGACGGGACGATGCTGAGCTTCCCGTACAACTCGTCCTCGCCGATCATGTACTACAACAAGGACGCCTTCCAGAAGGCGGGCCTCGACGTCGACAACCCGCCCAAGACCTGGCCGGAGGTGTTCGACGCCGCGAAGAAGATCAAGGCGTCGGGCGCCGCCCCATGCGGCTTCACCTCGACCTGGCTGACCTGGATCCAGACCGAGAACTTCGCCGCTTGGAACAACGTGCCCTACGGCACCAACGAGAACGGTCTCGCCGCCCTCGACGTGAAGCTCGAGGTCGATGCCCCGATCTTCGTCGAGCATTTCCAGGCGATCGCTGACCTCGCCAAGGACGGCACGTTCCGCTACGGCGGCCGCACGTCGGAGGCCAAGCAGCTGTTCCTGTCGGGCGAGTGCGCGATGCTGACCGAATCGTCGGGCGGCCTCGGCGACGTCGTGAAGTCCGGCATGAACTACGGCACCGGCCAGCTTCCCTACGATCCGAAGGGGAACAACGCGCCGCAGAACACCATTCCGGGCGGCGCCAGCCTCTGGGTCTTCGGCGGCAAGTCGGACGAGGAATACAAGGGCGTCGCCGCCTTCTTCGAGTTCCTGTCGCAGACCGACATCCAGTCGCGCTTGCACCAGGTCTCCGGCTACCTGCCGGTGACGCTCGCCGCCTACGAGGCGACCAAGGCCAGCGGCTTCTACGAGAAGAACCCGGCCCGCGAGATTCCGATCCAGCAGATGATGGGCAAGACGCCGACCGAGAACTCCAAGGGCGTGCGTCTGCCGAACCTGCCGCAGGTCCGCGACATCATGAACGAGGAGTTCGAGGCCATGCTCAACGGCAGCCAGGACGCCAAGATGGCGCTCGGCAAGATCGTCGAGCGCGGCAACGCGGCGATCGCGCAGGCCGCCGGCCAGTAAGCGGCCGCACAGGCGATCCTCACCCTCAAGGCGCCCCGCCGTTCGCGGCGGGGCGCGCCCATGTCATGCTCGGGGCGGCCGTTTGAACACCCGCGTCACCTTTCCCAACAAGCTTCTGCCGTACTTGCTGCTCGCGCCGCAGGTTCTGGTGACGCTCGTCTTCTTCTACTGGCCAGGGGCGCAGGCGCTCTACCAGTCCGTCCTGCGCGAGGACGCGTTCGGCCTGAAGACCGAGTTCGTCGGCCTCGCCAACTTCCGGCAGGTGCTGAGCGATCCCGGCTATCTCCACGCCCTGAAGACCACCATCATCTTCAGCCTTTCGACGGCCGTGCTCGCGATGGGTCTCGCGCTGCTGCTCGCGACATCGGCCGAAAAGGTGCTGCGCGGCAAGGCGTTCTACCGCACGCTCCTGATCTGGCCCTACGCGGTCGCACCCGCCATCGCCGGCATGCTCTGGCTCTTCATGTTCAATCCGACGATGGGCACGTTCGCCTACATGCTGCGCGCGGCCGGCTATGGCTGGGATCCGCTGCTGAAGGGCGATCAGGCGATGGGACTCGTCATCGTCGCGGCAGCCTGGAAGCAGATCTCCTACAACTTCCTGTTCTTCGTCGCCGCCCTCCAGTCCATCCCGCGCTCGCTGATCGAGGCGGCGGCGATCGACGGGGCGCGGGGGCCGAAGCGCTTCTGGACCATCGTCTTTCCGCTGATCGCCCCGACGACCTTCTTCCTCCTCGTCGTCAACACCGTCTACGCCTTCTTCGACACGTTCGGCATCATCGATTCGGTGACCGGCGGCGGCCCCGCGAAGGCGACGGAAACGCTCGTCTATAAGGTCTATACGGACGGCTTCGTGAACCTCAATCTCGGCGCCTCGGCCGCCCAGTCGGTGATCCTGATGGCGATCGTCGTGGCGCTCACCGCCTTCCAGTTCCGCTTCGTCGAGCGGCGCGTGCACTACGGATAAGGCGATGATCGAGAACCGACCCTTTGCCACCGCGCTCGCGCACTGCGTCCTCATCCTCGGCGTCCTGATCGTCGCCTTTCCGATCTACTACACGTTCGTCGCCTCAACGCTCTCGGTCTCGGAAATCCTGCGCCCACCGCTCCCCCTCGTGCCGGGCGATCGCTTCGCCGAGAACTACGGGCAGGCGCTGTTCGGCGGCGTCGGGCGGATCGGCGGCGTCAGCGTCTGGACCATGCTGTTCAACACGTTCGTGATGGCGATGGGCATCGCGCTCGGCAAGATCGTCATCTCGCTCCTGTCTGCCTTCGCGATCGTGTTCTTCCGCTTTCCCTTCCGGATGGCGTTCTTCTGGCTGATCTTCATGACGCTGATGCTGCCCGTCGAGGTGCGCATCCTGCCGACCTACAAGGTCATGGTCGATCTCGGCCTGATCGACACCTATGCCGGGCTGATCCTGCCGCTGGTCGCCTCCGCGACGGCGACGCTGCTCTTCCGCCAGTTCTTCCTCACCATTCCGGGCGAACTGGTGGAAGCCGCGCGCGTCGACGCGGCGGGGCCGATGCGCTTCTTCCGGGACATCCTCCTGCCCCTGTCGAAGACCAACATCGCCGCGCTCTTCGTCATCCTCTTCATCTACGGCTGG
The DNA here is from genome assembly GCF_047943035.1 of Aureimonas phyllosphaerae. Lineage (NCBI taxonomy): Bacteria > Pseudomonadati > Pseudomonadota > Alphaproteobacteria > Hyphomicrobiales > Aurantimonadaceae > Aureimonas > Aureimonas phyllosphaerae. The sequence goes on from NZ_CP181348.1 coordinate 2,435,817, forward strand.
ACCCAGTATCTCTGGCCGCTTCTCGTCACCAACGACAACTCCATGAACACGATCGTCATCGGCCTGAGGAAGATGATTTCCTTCGCCGACGCCGACACGCCGTGGAACCTCGTCATGGTGACGGCGATCCTCGCCATCGTGCCGCCCGTCCTCGTGGTGGTGCTGATGCAGCGCTGGTTCGTCAAAGGTCTCGTGGAATCGGAAAAGTAATGGCCTCGATCACGCTCCAAGACGTCCGCAAGACCTATCCGAACGGTCAGGAGGCGGTGAAGGGCATATCGCTCGATATCGCCGACGGCGAGTTCGTGGTGCTGGTCGGTCCGTCCGGCTGCGGCAAGTCCACGCTCCTGCGCATGGTGGCGGGGCTCGAGACGATCACGGGCGGCGAGGTCCGGATCGGCGACCGGCGGGTCAATGACCTCGAACCCGCCGACCGCGACATCGCCATGGTCTTCCAGAACTACGCGCTCTACCCGCACATGAGCGTGCGCCAGAACCTCGCCTACGGGCTGAAGAACCGAAAGATGCCGGCCTCCGAGATCGAGCGGCGCATCGGCGAGGCGGCGCGCGCGCTGGAGATCGAGACCTATCTCGACCGCAAGCCGGGCCAGCTGTCGGGCGGGCAGCGCCAGCGCGTCGCCATGGGGCGCGCGATCGTGCGCGAGCCGGCCGCCTTCCTCTTCGACGAGCCGCTGTCGAACCTCGACGCCAAGCTGCGCGTCTCCATGCGCGCCGAGATCCGCCGCCTGCAGAAGCGGCTGAAGACCACGAGCCTCTACGTCACCCACGACCAGCTCGAGGCGATGACGCTGGCGGACCGGCTGGTGGTGCTGAACGGCGGACAGGTCGAGCAGGTCGGCACGCCGATCGAGGTCTACGAACGGCCAGCCTCCCTGTTCGTCGCGAGCTTCATCGGGTCGCCGGCCATGAACCTCGTGCCGCTCGCCGAGGCGCTGAAGATCGAGGGCATGGATCGGGCGCTCGGGCTTACACCGGGCCGCGCCGAAGTGCTCGGCATCCGGCCGGAGCATGTCGCGATCGTCGAGGGTCCGGGCGACGGTCGCCCGTACGCGGACGTGACGCTCAGCGCGATCGAGCGGGTGGGGGCGGAGACCTATCTCTACGGCGCCCTGCCGGCCGGCGGTCCCGACATCGCGCTGCGCACCGCCGGGCACGTGCGCAAGGACCTCGGCGAGACGGTGCGGATCGGCTTCGATCCGGCGGCCCTCCACCGCTTCTCGGCCGACACGGGGCGGCGTGTTGCCTAAAAGCTGGGCAGAGGCTGCGGATTCTTTGATCTTGCCGCATTCGTCCTATTCCCATATGTAACAGCTATCGCCGCTTGCGGGAGAGACCAGCCGAAAGGCTGGCGCCGAAGGAGCAACCGCCCCGGAAACTCTCAGGCAAAAGGACCGCGCGGCGCAAACCATATCCGGAGAGTGACGACCCGTCGGGTCGTCCGCCGAAGGAGAAAGCGGACGAGGGAATGCTTCCCCGCCGTGAAACTCTCAGGCCAGTGACGGAGGGGCACGAAGGCAACCCGCGATAGTGCGGGGAAAGGACCTGTCGTGACCTCAGTGGCCGTTATCGGCGCCGGCATCACCGGCATCACCACCGCATACAAGCTTCTCTCGCAGGGCCTCGACGTCACGGTCTTCGACCGGAACGCCTATTCGGCCATGGAGACCTCGTTCGCCAACGGCGGCCAGCTGTCGGCCTCCAACGCCGAGGTCTGGAACTCGCCGTCGACCTTCATCAAGGGCATCAAGTGGATGCTCAAGAAGGACGCGCCGCTTCTCGTCCACCCCGCGCCGACTTGGCACAAGCTGTCCTGGATGGCCGAGTTCGTGCTGGCCGCGCGCTCCTACGAGGAGAACACCGTCGCGACCGTGAAGCTCGCGATCGCGGCTCGCCGGCATCTCATCGAGATGGCCGAGCGCGAAGGGTTCGAGTTCGACCTCGTGAAGCGCGGCATCCTGCATGTCTACGAGTCGAAGTCCGAGTTCGAGCATGCCTCGCGCGTCAGCCAGCTCTACGCCAAGGGCGGGCTCGAGCGCCGCAGCCTGACCGATGCCGAGATCCACGCGATCGAGCCGGCGCTCGCCGGCACGTTCCATGGCGGCTTCTTCACCGAATCCGATTTCACCGGTGACATTCACAAGTACACGCGGGGCCTTGCCGACGCCGTGGTGCGCCGCGGCGGCAAGATCCGCTACGAGGCCGATGTGACGCAGCTTTCGATGCGCACCGAAGGCGGCGCGGCCGTGTTCTCGCGGACCGTCGGCAGCGAAGGCGAATCGGTCCGCGAGGACTTCGATGCCGTGGTGGTGTGCGCCGGTGTCGCCAGCCGCCGCTTCGCGAGCCAGCTGGGCGACCGCGTGAACGTCTACCCGGTGAAGGGCTACTCGATCACGGTGAACCTGACGGACGAGGCGAGCCGCGAGGGTGCCCCTTACGTGTCGCTGCTGGACGACAAGGCCAAGATCGTGACCAGCCGTCTCGGTCCCGACCGGCTGCGCATCGCGGGCACGGCGGAGTTTGCGGGCGAGAACCGCGACATTCGCATGGATCGCATCAAGCCGCTGGTCGACTGGTGCCGCCACCGCTTCCCCGGCGTCTCCACCGCCTCGGTCGTGCCCTGGGCAGGCCTGCGCCCGATGATGCCCGACATGATGCCCCGCGTCGGCCGCGGCAAGGCGAAGGGCGTCTACTACAACACCGGTCACGGCCATCTCGGCTGGACGCTGTCGGCGATCACCGCCGACACGATCGCGGCCGAGGTGGCGGGCGACTACGCGGCGCCCGGTGTCTTCGTGCGGCCGGAGCTGAAGTCGGTGCCCGAGGTGCGCGCCGAAGCCGAGCGCCTGACCGAAGCGGCCTGAAAACCGTAGAGAACGTCATGAAAGCCGGTCCCGCCGCTCGAGGGGCCGGCTTTCCCATATCCTACGCGAGAGCCGTCTCGAAACCGCCGCCGGGCAGCGTCATCCGGACGATCCTTGGGTTCCCGCCGGGCGCGCTGGCGGGCCAGCGTGCGCCGAGACATTGCGAACGGGGCAGGCGCTTGATGTTCACAACATCGCTCTGATTGCCGCCGAGGACGTAAAGCCCGGCCGCGTCCTCACCCGCGTAGAAGCCGACATGGCCTTTGCCGCTCGCCCGGCTTTCCCGCCAGAAGACGAGGATGCTTCCCAGCCCCGGCTCGCACGCCGTGCCGAACCGCGACCAGTTGCGCGCGCCCAAGGGATGGGCCGGCAGCACCTCGTCCGGCAGGGTGGCCCCGACGCAGTGGGCCACGAAAAGTCCGCACCACGGCACGTCGTCGCCGCGATAGGGAATGCCGAGCTCCTTCGCCCAGTCCTCGATCACGAGGTTGCTGCCGGGCCCGGGCACTTCGCGCGTGCCCATCAATCGGCGGGCTTCTGCCATCCAGGGAAGATGATCGGGGGAGGGCGGGGAAGCCGCTCCGAACAGTCGGGCGCGGGTCTGGGGCCCGACGATGCCGTCCGCCGCGAGCAACTGGTCGCGCTGGAAGGCTCGCACGGCCGCAATGGTGCGCCGTCCCCAGATCCCGTCCGCGGAGCCGGGATCGTAGCCGCGCTCGATCAGTCGTGCCTGGATGCGCTTCGTCAGGTCGTCCATTCCATTCGCCCTCTTCCGTGGCGCAAGCGGATCGTAGCTGGCTCTGCGCTTGCATCCGGCATCTTCGTCGCAACCTCGGCGCGTGGGATGAGGTCGGGGAGAATGATGGGCGGCTAAGCGTGACGCGCGAGCGAGAAGACGGGTAGGCAGGCCTTTCGTTTCCCCTATCTTGGGGCCCATGAATCTCCCGCCTTCGCTCGATCCCGCTCGTCACGCTTTGTTCCTCGATTTCGATGGGACGCTTGTCGAACTCGTCGACAGGCCGGAGGACGTTTACATCGCGCCTCATGCGGTGGAGCGGCTCGCCGCGATCCAGTCCGCCTGCGACGGCGCCTTTGCTGTCATCAGCGGGCGCCGCATCGCCGACCTCGCCCACATCCTCGCGCCGCTGCGCTTTGCGGCGGCCGGCGTCCATGGGCTCGAGCGCCGCGAGGCGCCGGACGGTGAGGTGATCCCGCTGGCCGGGCCCGCGGCCCTGGATGCGATCCGCCTCGTTCTTTCGATCGGCGTCACCGAGGAGCCTCGGCTCCGGCTGGAGGACAAGGGCACCGGCCTCGTGATCCACTATCGCGGCTATCCCGAACTCGAACCCGTGGCGCGCGAACTCGTCACCCGCGCCGTCCAGGACGAGCCGGGCTTCGCGGTGATGCGGGGCGACAACATCGTCGAGGTCCATCTCGCCGGGATGGACAAGGGCAAGGCGATCGCTGCGTTCATGACGCGCGAGCCGTTCGTCGGGCGCGTACCGATCTACATCGGCGACGATACGACGGACGAGTTCGGCTTTGCGGCCGTGAAGGCGCTGAACGGTGTTTCGATCAAGGTGGGTGACGGCCCGAGCGAGGCGGATTTCCGGCTCGCCTGCGTCGATTCCGTCCATCGCTGGCTCGGGGTGGAGCCGGTGACAGGCGAGGACAGCATGAAAGAGGCATCTTAGGCATGGCAGGGGACAATCATCGCCTGGTCGTCGTATCGAACCGGGTCGGCCCTCTCAGCGACGAGGGGAAGGCAGGGGGATTGGCGGTGGGGCTGGCCGATGCGCTGCGGCGCCGGGGCGGCGTCTGGTTCGGCTGGAGCGGGGAGATTACCGAAGAGGGCTCGCACAGCGAGCTACGCGTCGAGGAGCACGGCCACACGGCGCTGAAGACGATCGACTTGTCGGAGGAGGAGATCGAGGGCTTCTACTTCGGATATGCCAACCGTTCGCTCTGGCCGCTGCTGCACTACCGGCTCGACATCGCCGCCTTCGACCGGGAATCCGAGCGCGTCTATCGCGCGGTCAATCAGCGCTTCGCCGAGCGCCTGAAGCCGCTCCTCCAGACCGACGACCTCGTCTGGGTTCACGACTATCACTTCTTCTTCCTCGGCCAGGACCTGCGCAAGGCGGGCTACGATGGCCGCCTCGGCTTCTTCCTCCACATCCCTTTCTGTCCGCCGGACATGATGACGGCGCTTCCCGCCAGCCAGGACCTCGTGCGCGCCATGCTCGCCTACGACGTCATCGGCTTCCAGACCGACAACGACCGGCGCAACTTCGTGGACTTCTGCGTGCAGGAGTTCGGGGCCGAGGACCTCGACGGCGACCGCGTGCGCACCTCCGACGGACGCATCGTTCGCGCATCCGCCTTTCCGATCGGCATCGACGCCGAAGGCTTCGCCGAGTTCGCGGTTTCCGACGAGGCGCGCGAGCATCAGACGATGGTCGAGAACATCTCCCACGGCCGCCACCAGATCGTGGGCGTCGACCGGATGGACTATTCCAAGGGCATCGTGGAACGCTTTCGCGGCTTCGAATTGCTTCTTGAGGACAACCCCGACCTTCGCGGCCAGACCCAGTTCCTGCAGGTCGCGCCGGTCTCGCGCGGCGAGGTCGAAGCCTACGCCGACCTGCGCGTCGAGCTGGAGGGGCTCGCCGGCAACATCAACGGCCGCTTCGCGACGCTCGACTGGAACCCGATCCAGATTCTGGTCAACGGCTTCACGCGCCGGGCTCTCGCGGGCATCTATCGCGCCGCGCAGATCTGCATGGTGACGCCGTTGCGCGACGGCATGAACCTCGTCGCCAAGGAGTTCGTGGCGGCGCAGGACCGCGCCAATCCCGGCGTCCTGATCCTGTCGCGCTTTGCCGGAGCCCGCGCCGAGCTGCCCGAGGCGCTGATCGTCAATCCCTATTCGCCCGACGATCTCGTGCGCGCGCTGAAGCAGGCGCTGACGATGCCACTCGAGGAGCGTCAGCGCCGGCACGAGGCGATGCGGGCGCGGGTCTTCTCCAACACCGCTCACAACTGGTGCGAGACGTTTCTGGCGGTTCTGGACGCCCCGGCGGAACGCGATCTTCAGCCGCCGTCCTGGTGGGAACGCTTTCGCTCCGGCATGGGCGTCGGCCGCTAGCAAATCGATTGAATGCCGGGTTTCGGGCGGCGGGCGCATCGGCTAAACCACCGTCAGCTCCACCCGTCGACGCAAGGACCGGACCGCTCATGACCCAGAAGACCCATGCCCTGATGGACATTCTGACGCGCCAGCCGGTGATGCCGGTGGTTGCGGTCGACAGCGCCGCCGACGGCGTGAAGCTCGCTCGCGCCCTGGCCGCGGGTGGCCTGCCCGGAATCGAGGTGACCTTGCGCACCCCGGCGGCGCTCGACGCGATCAAGGCGATCTCCGCCGAGGTCCCCGAAGCGGTCTGCGGCGCCGGCACGATCCTGACTCCGCGCCAGTTCGATCAGGCGGTGGAGGCGGGCGCCCGCTTCATCGTTTCGCCGGGCACGACGCACGAGGTGCTGGATGCCGCCAAGACGTCCGACGTGCCGCTCCTTCCCGGCGCCGCGACGCCGAGCGAACTGATGGCGATGATCGAGGAAGGCTACGAGATCCTGAAATTCTTCCCGGCCGAACAGCTCGGCGGCATCCCCTATCTCAAGGCGCTGGCGCCAGTGTTTCAGGGCATCCGATTCTGCCCGACGGGCGGCGTCAGCCCGAAGAACGTCGGCGAGTATCTGGCGCTGCCGAACGTCGTCTGCGTCGGCGGTTCGTGGGTGGCGCCGAAGGACTTCGTGTCGGCTGGTCGCTTCGAAGAGATCACCGCGCTCGCGCGAGAGGCTGCGGGTCTCGCCCGGCGCTGAGGCGATCGGCGCGGTAGCCGGCGTCTGGCCGCCGCGTCCGCCTGTTCCATCTTCTGCAGGACCTTCGACCCCTGGTCCTGCGATTGCCCTTGCGCTCCCTTCCCAGACTGCTTCTCCTCCTGTCGCTGGCCGGCTTCCTGTCGGCCTGCTCAGGCGCCGCGCTTCTCAACTCCGTCACCAGCCGCGCCGGCTATGAGACGGTTCGAAACCTTCGCTATATGCCGGGCGATCGCGGAACGCTCGACCTCTACGTTCCGTACGGGGCGGGGCCGGCGACGCCCATCGTCGTGTTCATCTACGGTGGGAGCTGGGACTCCGGCTCGAAGTCGATCTACCCGTTCGTCGGCCAGTCGCTGGCATCCGCCGGCTATATCGTCGCGATCCCCGACTATCGCGTCTATCCGGATGTCCTCTTCCCCGGCTTCGTAGAGGACGGCGCGCGCGCCGTGGCCGCGGTCCGCAAGCTCGGTGAGACCGGCGGCGCGGGCTTGGCGGCCGGGTCGCACCCACTATTCCTGATGGGGCACTCCGCCGGCGCGCAGATCGCGGCGCTCCTCGCCTACAACAAGCGCTATCTCTCGCGGGCAGGAGGCAGACCGGTCGCCGGCTTCATCGGGCTGTCCGGCCCATACGATTTTCTGCCGCTCAAGGAGGAGCGCTACAAGCGCATCTTCCCGCCGGCGTTGCGCGAGGCGAGCCAGCCGGTGAACTTCGTCGGACGAGGCGACCCGCCGACCTTCCTCGCCCACGGCGGCAAGGACACGACGGTCGATCCCGAGAACATGCGCTCCCTTGCGCGCAGGCTGCGGGCGGCCGGTGTGCCGGTGTCGGAAAACCTTTACCCCGGCCTCGACCACATCGGCACCGTCAGTTCGTTCGCCACGGCGCTGCCGCTTGGCAACCGGCAATTGCGGGCCGATGTCCTCGACTTCCTGAAGGACCATTCCCGATGAGCACGCACGACCTGTCGCACTGGGAGCCGCGCGAATTGCCCGGTCAGGGCGTGGTGACCGGCGAGCATGTCCGCGTCGAGCCGATGCACGACGCGCGCCGCTTCGCGGAGCTCTGCCAAGCGTTCGAGGGGCACGACCGGCTTTGGGACTACCTCGCTTACGGACCGTTCGAGACGGCCGAGGACTTCGGGCGCTTTGCCAACGCCAACTATCTCGGCACCGACCCGATGTTCCACGCGATCGTGCCGACGTCGTCCAACCGGGCGGAGGGGGTCGCCGCGCTCATGCGCATCGACCCCGCCAACGGGGTGATCGAAATCGGCCACATCTGCCTGTCGCCCCGACTGCAGCAGACGCGCGCGGCGACGGAGGCTTTCGCTCTTCTTTTCTCGCGCGTCTTCGACGAGCTTGGCTATCGCCGGCTGGAATGGAAGTGCAACGACCAGAACATGCCGTCTAAGCGCGCGGCGGCCCGGCTCGGCTTCGCCTTCGAGGGTGTCTTCCGGCAGCACATGGTCGTCAAAGGCCGCAACCGGGATACGGCATGGTTCTCCATCGTCGATGCCGAGTGGCCGAAGGTGAAGGCCGGCTTTGAGGCTTGGCTTCAGCCGGAGAACTTCGACGCGAAGGGCCGGCAGCGCCGGTCCCTATCGCAGCTTCGCCCATGAGGTGCGGCGTGCGTCAGCTCCGCGCCGGGACGATCGTGATCAGCGCGTTGGACGGATAGATCGACTCGTAGAGCACGCCGTCGCCCGGAATGAATTCGAGCACGGTCTCGCCGCCACCGTCGGCCATGATCAGCGAGCCGTCGCCGGTCGTCTTCCAGTAGGCGACGCGCGCGAGTTCCGGCGAGGCGGCGCAGTCCGGGCCGATCGGCGCGCGGCGGAAACCGGCGGCGGCGTCGGCGGGCCCCGCGATCTTGCAGGTTGCACCATTGCGCAGGTCGATGAGACGCACGGCTGCCGCAGGCTGCGGGCCGGCCGGTGCGATCGAGCCGGTGATCTCGGCGGAAGGTCGCATCAGCGACACCAGGCTCTCGGCGTTCGCATCCGAGCGAGCGGGAAGGTTGGCGAGGATCGTACCGACGAAGCCGACGCCCAGCGCCACGGCTGCAAATCTCATGACCAATCTCCGAATGCGCCGCGTTGCCGAGCGGCACCGAACCCTTGAACGGCCTGCGGCTCCCGGAAAACGAAGGCTTCCGAATGGGCAGAGGGGCAGGCTGACAGAGGCCGAGTATCGCATCGTTAGCCTTACCTGAAGGTTAACGATCGTTTGCGATCAGAACGTCGTCTCCAGCCGGATCTGCAGCGAGCGCGTGTCGCCGTCGCCGCCGAAATGGGAGCGGTGTTCCAGGCGCGCGGTCCAGTGCGGCGCAAGTTCCGCCTCGATCTCGGGCGCGATCATCAACTCTTGGCTGACGCGGCGACCGAGCGGACGCGCGCGGGCGATGTCCTGGCGCATCTCCAGCCGCAGGGCCGGTGCGATCGTCGCGCCCTGGCGGCGGATGACACGGCTGGTCTTGACCCCCGTGACGGCCGAGGTGCGGCTTGCCAGAAGCGCGCCCGACCAGGCGCCGTCCCTCGGCAGGGCTCGCACGACCACGCTTTCCATGCGGCCATAGGGCGACAGGGTCAGCGGACCCACGGCGAAGCGCGAGCCGTAGGTCGCGGTTGCGAACCCCGCCTCGCCCGATGCGATCGGAAGGCCGACGCCCGCCGGCGCGGATCGAAGCGGTCCGGCGCCCGCCGTCACGTCGAGATAGCTGTCCGGCGTCGGCGCGATGGTGCCGTAGGTCGAAAGCGTCGGCAGGTCGAGACTGCCGGCGCCGTCGATGGTGGCACGGTTGAGGCCGAGCGCCGCGCCGGCGGTCGCGCGAACGGAGAGCGACACGTCGAGGCCCGTCGCGATGTCGGCCCTCGAGTGGCGCGCCGCGATCATGCCGTCCGCTTCGCGACCGAACTCGACGATGCCGCTGCCCCAGACGTCGCCGCTCCCGTCGCTTGTCAGCCGACGGCTGACCTCGAGTTCGCTGGAGGGGGCGGGACGGCCTTCGAAGTCGTTGTCCCAGAACAGCGTCGGCAGGTCCGGCTGCGGAGCGTCGAGAAACGGATCGAGCGTGCGGTCGACCTGAGTCCGGTCGATCCGAAGGTCGAGATCGAGGCCCGACATCGCCGTGATGCCGGGATCGCGCACGGCTTCGACCCGCGCGTTGAGGCGGGCAGCGGCGGCAAGGGCCAAGTCGCTGGCGCTGCGTAGGCTGTCTTCGAGGGTCGCGGCCCGAGCCTCGGGTACGGCGACGAAGAAAAGGGCGGCGAGCGCTGCGAGCGTGAGCTTGCGACGCTTTCGTGGCCGGAGAACGGGCATGAACCGTATCCCCCAGAATGATGCTGATGCGAATGATCGCAGTGCAGCATAGTCCGGGGCTGGATCATGCGAAAGGGAGATAAGTCTCCCTTGCGATCACGATACCTTGGCGTGCGTCAGCCCGGCCTTGACGCTTTCGGGGACCGGTGTCGGCAGCGGCTCGCCTACGAACCAGGCCGACAGGTTGTCGGCCACGAGATCGCCCATGGCGCGGCGGGTATCGCGCGAGGCGGAAGCGACGTGCGGAAGGACGACGGCGTTGGGCAGGGCGAGAAGCTCGGCCGGGATGCGCGGCTCGTCCGCGAAGACGTCGAGCCCGGCACGCGCGATCGTGCCGTCCTTCAGCGCGGCGATGAGCGCCGGCTCGTCGACCGTCGAACCGCGTCCGATGTTGATGAAGATGCCGTCGGACCCGAGCGCCTTCAGCACGTCGGCGTTGACGGCCTTGTCGGTCGAGGCGCCGCCGGGCGCCGCGACGATCAGGATGTCGACCGCCTTCGCCAGACCCGCGAGCGTGTCATGGTAGGTGTAGGAGACGTCGCTCCGCCGGGAGCGGTTGTGATAGGCAATCGTGAGGCCGAAGGCTTCGAGGCGGCGCGCAATGGCGAGGCCGATGCGACCGAGACCCATGATGCCGACAGTCTTTCCGCGAAGACTGAAGCGCGTCAGCGGGTAGGGGCCCTTGGCCTCCCAGTGCCCGGCCCGCGCATGGGCTTCGGCCTGTCCGAGTTCGCGCACCGTCATCAGGAGGAGACCGAGCGTCGTGTCAGCGACTTCCTCGGTAAGAACGTCGGGCGTGTTGGTGACGGCGATGCCCTTGGACGCCGCGTAGGCCGCATCGACGCCGTCGTAGCCGACGCCGAAATGCGCGATGATCTCGAGACGGGGAAGGGCGTCGATTGCGTCGTTCGGGATGTGCCCGGCGACCGCCACTGCCCGGATCGCGCCGCGCTCGGCCTCGGGCAACTCGGTAAGGTCGCGCTTCTGCAGCTTGCGAACCGCGAAACGGCGCTCCAGTTCGGCGATCCCGTCGGCATTGAAGGGGCCGAACACGAGGACGGTGTCGTCGTTGGGCTGGGGCACGCGGGCGCTCGCTTCTTTCAGATGGTGGGGAGTGTTGAGTCGGAGCGCACGAGGCTGGACCGGCGCACGCGCAACTCGGGACGGATGAGTTCGAGGCGCTCCTCGGCCGGCGCGCCGTTGAGGCGGGCGAGCAACGCGTCCGCCGCCCGGTGTCCGACCTCGGCCTGACCGTTGGCGACCGTGGTCAGCGGCGGCATGGCGATCGCCGCCTCGTCGATATCGTCGTAGCCGCAGACGGCGATGTCGATGCCCGGCCGCACCCCGGCGCGCGACAGGCCGTACATCAGGCCGAGCGCCACGAGGTCGGAAAAGCAGACCACGGCGCGGGGCGAGCCCGGCAGGGCCAGGAATTCCGCGGCGGCATCGAAGCCCTGGTGCCGGGAACGGGGACCCTTGATCCACCAGTCCGGCCGGTACGCGATGCCGGCCTCTTCCAGGGCGTCGCGGTAGCCTTGCGCGCGGTCGCGGCCGGTCGAGGTCTGGTCGGTGCCGCCGACGAGCGCGATGCTGCGATGGCCTTCCTCGATCAGGTGGCGCACGACGAGCGACATGCCGTAGGCGTCGTCGCCGCGGAAGGAGGCGACGCCCGACCCCTCGACGGTTCGCGCGATGAGCGCGACCGGCAGGTCGTTGTCCTCGGCGAGACGGATGTCGGAGGCGGGTGTGCCGATCGCCGGTGACATGATCAGACCGTCGGCGCCGAGCTGCAGCATCGTGTCGAGGAACGAGCGCTGCTTCGACAGGTCGTCGTAATGGTTGCACAGCACGAAGGTTTGGCGCTGGCGGTCGAGTTCGTCCTCGACCGCTTTCAGGATCTCGCCGTAGAACGGGTTCATGATGTCGTGGACGCAGACGCCGACGATCCCGGACTTCGACGTGCGCAGGCTCGCGGCGCGGCGGTTGTAGATGTAGCCCGAGGTCCGCGCCTCTTCCTTAATGCGCTCGCGCGTGACCTCGGCGACGAGTGGACTGTCGCGCAGCGCCAGCGAGACGGTCGCCGTCGACAGGCCGAGCCGCTCCGCGATCGTCGACAGTTTGACCTTCTGCGCCACCTAGTCCCGTTCCATGTCCGTGCGAGAACAGCAATCGTTCGGGTGTAAGGACTGGCCTTCGCCGACGCAACCGGAGGCGATCAATCCTCGGTCTCTTCCAGAGGATTGGCGGTGCCGTCCGTCGTGAAATTGCGCTCGATCCGCTTCAGCATCTTGCGCAGGCGCCGTGCGTCCTTCGCCTTCACCCCCTTCAGCGCGCGCTTCTCGACCGCGGCGCGGGCCGCCTTCACCTCGGCGACCAGTCCGAAGCCCTTCTCGGTGAGGTGGACGAAGCTCTGCCGCGCATCGAGCCGCGAGGGGCGGCGCTCGACGATCCCCTGCGCCGACAGGCGCGTCATCGTCTTGGTCACGGTCGGCGGGCGGACCTGAAGCCGGTCGGCGAGATCGCGCAAGGAGATGCCGTCCTTCTCCTCGGCGATCGCGATGAGCACCGCGTCCTGGCCGGGATAGAGGCCGCGCTCGCTCAAGGAGTGGGACAAGGCGTTGCGCACGGCGCGCGCCGTCAGCGTCAGTTGGACGCTCACCACCGCCGGCCTGTTCTTCTTGCGCTCGCCCATGCCCCACCGTCGAGAATCCCGGTGCGAGGATGACCGGGCGATCCCGACTTGTCCACGCCGCGCCCTTTCCCCATTCCCCTCCGGACCCTACAAGCCTCTCACTCCCTACATGAGGCCGAAATGATCCCGCTGGCGCATCGATTCGAAGAGCTGACGAGCGCCGAGCTTCGCGCGCGAAAGGGTCGGCTCGAACGGGCCGTCGCCGTCCTGCCGGTGGCCGCCGTTGAGCAGCACGGGGCGCACCTGCCGCTCGGCACCGATGCGATCATCGCCGACGCGATGGTGGCGCAGGCCATCGCGACGCTGCCGGACGGTCTCGAGGCCGTCTTCCTGCCGGTGCTGCGGGTCGGCGCCTCGGACGAGCATCTCGCCTTTCCCGGCACGCTGTCTCTTGGATGGCGTACGGCGACCGAGACGATCGTCCGCCTCGGCGAGGGCGTGGCGAACGCGGGCTTCCAGCGCCTTGCCATCGTTTCCTCGCACGGCGGCAACACGCAGGCCGTGGAGGCCGCCGCGCTCGACCTCCGGCAGCGGCACGGGCTGCTGTGCGCCAGCGCCTCGTGGACCCGCTTCGGCCTGCCGACGGAGCTTCTCCCCGATGAAGAGATCGCGATCGGCATTCATGGCGGGGCGGTCGAGACCGCGCTGATGCTGGCGATTCGCCCCGATCTCGTTCGCACCGCCGAGATCGCCGACCAGCCCTCGCTGCAAAGCCGTCTTCTCGCGGAACGCCGGCTCCTTCGCGCCCACGGCCGCCTCGGCTTCGCCTGGGCGGCGGAAGACCTCAACCCCGTCGGCACCGTCGGGAACGCCACGCTCGGCACGGCCGCGATGGGCCAGGCGATCCTCGACCACCAGTCCGCGCGCTTGGTCGAGTTCCTGGCCGATATCGCCGCCGTGGATTGGCCAACGTCCCCCGTGCAAAACGGATAGGACGGGCCTATATCGGGCGCTCCAGACAAGGAGGCATCCCGATGTCCGACACGTCCCGCCCGACCGAGGGCCAAATTCCCGTCACCGTGCTCACCGGCTATCTCGGCTCCGGCAAGACGACGCTCTTGAACCGCATTCTCACCGAGGACCACGGCAAGCGCTACGCCGTGATCGTCAACGAGTTCGGCGAGATCGGCATCGACAACGACCTCATCGTCGAGACCGACGAAGAGATCTACGAAATGAACAACGGCTGCATCTGCTGCACCGTGCGCGGCGATCTCGTGCGCGTGGTCGAGAACCTGACGAAGCGGACCGGCCGCTTCGACGCGATCATCGTCGAGACGACGGGTCTCGCCGACCCGGTTCCGGTGGCGCAGACCTTCTTCATGGACGACGACGTGCGCTCGAAGACGCGCCTTGACGCCGTGGTGGCGCTGGTGGACGCCAAGCACATCGGCCTGCGGCTGAAGGATTCGCGCGAGGCGGAAGACCAGATCGCCTTCGCCGACGTCGTTCTCCTCAACAAGACCGACCTCGTGTCGGCCGAGGAACTTGCCCGCGTCGAGGCGACGGTGCGCGCGATCAACCCGTCGGCCGTGATCCATCGGACCGAGCGCTCCGCGATCCGGCTCGACCGGGTGCTCGGGCAGGGCGCCTTCGACCTCAGCCGCGTTCTCGACCAGGACCCGCACTTCCTGGAGGAAGCCGCGCACGCTCACGACGACCACGTCTGCGGCCCGGACTGCGACCATGACCACCATGGCCACGACCATCACGCCCATGACCATGGCCACGACCACCATGGACATGACCATCACGGTCATGATCACCACGACCACGACCACGGGCATCACCACCATGGTGAGGTCGCGCCGATCCACGACGTGACGGTGACGTCGGTCTCGCTGCGCGGCGGCGAGCTCGATCAGAACCGCTTCTTCCCCTGGATCCAGAATCTGACGCAGACCGAAGGGCCGAACATCCTCCGTCTCAAGGGCATCATCGCCTTCAAGGGCGACCCGGACCGCTACGTGATCCAAGGCGTCCATATGATCATCGAAGGCGACCACCAGCGTCCATGGCGCGAGAGCGAGCCGCGAGAGAGCCGGCTCGTCTTCATCGGGCGTGAGCTCGACGCCAAGCGGTTGGAGGAGGAGTTCCGCTCCTGCGCGGCCAAGACCCGTGAGGCCACGCCCGCCTGATGCCGCAGATTGCCCCTTACGCCTTCGACGGCCACGTCGAGGCGGCCGCCTTCCTGAAGGACGAGCCTGTCTTCGCCCTGTCGGACGGCACGATCCGCTTTCCCGCCGGCGGCGAGACCGCGATCGAGGCGCACAAGGGCGGGCTCCTGTCCGCCCGCCTCGACCCGTTCGCGCCGCGGCTCCTTTCGGGCGGCGAGGATGGGCGCGTCGTCCAGACGACGCCCGACCGCCTGTCCGCCGAGATCGCTTCGGCCGGACGGAAGTGGATCTCGTCCGTGGCCGGTGGCCCCGGTGGCGTGGTCGGCTATGCGGTCGGACGAACGGCCTTTGTGAAGGGGGCCAAGGGGGACGTGCGCGAGTTCGCGCACGCGCGCACGGTCGAGGACGTGGCCTTCGCGCCCAAGGGGCTGCGGCTGGCGACGGCGCGCTATGACGGCGCGTCGCTGTTCTTCGCGGGCACCGATGCCAAGGCGCAGGAACTCGACTGGAAGGGCGCCCATACCGGCGTCACCTTCTCGCCGGACGGGCGCTTCTTGGTCACCATCATGCAGGAAAACGCCCTGCACGGCTGGCGCCTCGACGACGGCAAGCACATGCGCATGACCGGTTATCCCGGCAAGGTGAAGAGCCTGTCCTGGTCGGCCAAGGGCAAGTTCCTCGCGACCTCCGGCGCGCCGGCCGCGATCCTCTGGCCATTCACCGGCAAGGACGGGCCGATGGGCAAGGCGCCGCTCGAACTCGGCACGCGGGGCGACACAACGGTGGTCGCGGTCGCCTGCCACCCGTCCGACGACGTCGTCGCGATCGGCTACGCCGACGGCATGATTCTCGCGGTGCGATTCTCCGACGCCAAGGAGGCGCTCTTGCGCCGGGGCGGCTCGGGTGCCGCGCGCACGCTCGCCTGGGACGCGAAGGGCCGCTTCCTCGCCTTCGGGACCGAGAACGGCGAGGCCGGCGTCATCGACGTCGCCGGCTGAGACCGATCAGGCGTCGCTGAGCGTCGAGGGAAGCACGCTGTCGTCGAGGTCGTTCTGGAGATCGGCCTCGATCAGGCAGACGAGGCCAGCCGGGTGATAGGTCATCGTGACCTCGCCGGCGAACTCCGCCGCGAGCGACTGCTCGATGAGCCGCGAGCCGAACCCCTTGCGCTCGGGCGCCACGACCGGCGGCCCGTCGACCTCCCGCCATTCGAGCCACAGGCTCCGGCAGCCCTCGCCCGGACCGACGCGCCAGGCGATGCGCACTCGTCCCGCGTCGTCGGAAAGCGCGCCGTATTTGGCGGCGTTGGTCGCGAGCTCGTGGAGCGCGAGCGCGAGGGCGAGGCTCTGGCGCGCAGTCAGCCGGATGTCCGGTCCGTCCCACGTGATCCGTTCGTCCTCGCCGCCATGCGTCGCCAGCGCCTGCGAGACGATCGCCTCGATCGGCGCACTGGTCCAACTCGTCTGGGTCAGGATGTCGTGCGCGTGGCTGAGCGCGAGGAGGCGGGCGGAGAAGGCCGTCAGCCCTTCCTGTGCGCTGGACGCGCGCCGCAGCGTCTGGTTGGCGAGCGCGTTGACCATGGCGAGCGTGTTCTTCACGCGGTGCTGAAGCTCGCGTGTCAGGAGCGTCTGACGCTCCTCGGCCTCCTTCGCTTCGGTGACGTCGCGCACCGCGCAGACGATGCGCACGGCCTTGCCGTCCTCACGAACGCATCGGCCGCTCGCATGGACGTTCCGCGTGGCGCAGTGATCGTGACCGATCGTGCGCAGAAGAAGATCGAAGTTCGGATCGCCGTCCGAGGCCATGGTCCGACGGACGGTGGCCTCCACCCGATCCCGGTCCTCGGGATGGATGCGCGGGCGGAAGGTGGCGGAATAGCCCACCGGCTCGTCCGGGCCGATCCCGAACACGATGCGGCATCGCGCGTCGCAGACCATCGTTCCGGTCTCGAGATCGTAGTCGAAGGTGCCCATCTCCGCGGCTTCGTGCGCCAGCCGGAGCCGCGCTTCGGTCTCGATCAGCGAGCGCTCGGCCTGGCGGCGGCGCGTATAGGTCCAGGCCCGGTTCAGCACCTCGCGGATGAAGCCGATCTCGTCGGCCGTCCAGCGACGCGGTGCGGAATGGTGGAGATACAGGATGACCTGCAGCCGGTCGTTCTCGCGCACCGTCAGATTGATCATCGACAGCGAGCCGATCGCCTCCCAGGCCGCGGCGCCATCGGCGGTGATCGGGTCGAGGCGCACGTCCTCGATGACCGTCATGCCCTGCCGCAGAGCGTCGGCGAGCCGGGTGCCGAAGTCGGCGATCCGCTTGCGGCCGGCCAGCGGGACAAGACCGGGCATCGTCCACTCGCCGATGACGGTCGCGAAAGTTTCGGTCGGATCCACCGTGGCGTAGCCGACGCGCGTGATCTCCAGCGTTTCGCCGAGGAGATGAAGCGCCTTCAGCGTGTAGTCCGTCGCCTCGCCGAAGCCGCCCTCGTCGCCGAGCCGCAACAGCGCATCCTGGCGACGCTCGCGCATCTTGTCGTGGGTGATGTCCACGACCGCACCGGGAAAGCGCACCGGTCGGCCGGCGTCGCTCAGGAAACAGCGGCCGCGCGCGTAGACCCAGCGCACCGCGCCGTCGCGCCGGACCGTGCGGTATTCGGACTCGAAGACGCCGCCCGTGGCGACGGTGTCGCGGATCAGCTCTCCGACGCGGGTCCGATCGTCGGCGTGGATGCCGTGGAGATAGGCCGAAAGGGGGAGGCCGGATGCCGCCTCGGTCTCGTCGACGCCGTAGAGCGAGGCGAAGCGGGCATCGGCGTAGATGATGTCCTCGGGGATAATCCAGTCCCAGGTGCCGATCAACGCCGAGGCGTCGAGCGCGAACTGCAAACGCTCGCGGCTCGCGGCAAGCTCGAGGCGCGAGCGCTCCTCCTCGGTCCGGTCGCGCAGGATCTTCAGGAAGCCAGTCGCCGCGCCGTCGCGGCCGCGCATCGGCACGAGTTCGCCGCGCGCGAAGAAGCGCGACCCGTCGGCGCGCTGCAGCCATCGGTCGTCCCGGGCGCGACCGTCCCGGATGGCCGTCGCCATCTCCCGCGCGAGCGGGTCGGCCGCACGGTCCTCAGGCAGGAAGATGCGGTTGGCGGACTGGCCGACGACCTCCTCGGCCGCCCAGCCGAAGATCGTGGTCGCGGCCGCGTTCCAGGCGACGATCCGCCCGGCGGGGTCGGTTACGATGAGAGCGGAGTCGGATACGCCGCCGAGCAGCGTTTCATAGACGGCTATGGATAGGGGCGTGTGACCATCCACGCCGCCGTCGAGCGCCCCGCAGGACCGGAGCCGTTCGTTCTCGCGCGTCAGGTCCGCGATCCTGTTTTCGGCAGCGGCCAGTCGGCTCGCGGCGTCCCCCGTCATTACCAGTTCCAAGCCATGCCATCGTGGAAGGCCCCCAAGCTCGTCGGCTTGGAGGCGTTGTCGTCCCCCGCATCACGTGAAGCATGTTCGCGCGCCGGGATCAAAGGCAAAGGTCGGTCGGAGTACAAGAACCGGGAGCCTTGCGGCTCCCGGCCAGTCAGGCGGCCACCGCCTGCGAAGCGAGACGGCCGGTCGGCACGATGGCGCCGCGAGCGCCCGACAGCATGCCGTCGCGCAGTTCCAGCCCGAGGAGGCGGTGCCGCTCGAAGGGGCCCGGCATGGCAAGTTCGGCGGCGCGGTCGGCAGCGAAGCCGAAGCGTTCGTAGAACGGCGCGTCGCCGACGAGGACGATCGCGCCGTGGCCGCGCCAGCGGCTTTCGGCGATCGCCCGGCGCATCAGCGCCGATCCGATGCCGAGGCCCTCGCAGCGCGCCGACACGGCCAGGGGCCCGAGCAGCAGCGCGGCCACGTCCACACCATCGCGCGACCCGGCCGCGACGTTCCACAGACGCACGGTGCCGAGCAGTTCACCCTCGTCCGATTCGGCGACCAGCGACAGACCTTCGGCGGGCAGGCGGTCGCGACGGATCGCCTCCGACGACTTGCGGCGGCGGCCCGGACCCATGGCGTCGTCGAGAAGCGCCTCGCGCGCGGCCTCGTCGGCGGCGGTCTCGGCGCGCAGGGAGAAGGCGGGCGGCAGGAAGGGCAGGTCGGCGAAAACTTGAGAGCGCGCGAACATCTGCGTTCATCCTCCGGGAACAAGGGGACGAGCGAAAGCGCGGCGCCCGTCCGGGCGCCGGCGACGAAGCCTTCCGGCGCTTGCGCGCCGGAAGGGATGTTCAGGATGGGACGGGCGGGCGGCCCGTCAGATGACGTAGGAGCGGAGCGGCTCGAACCCGTTGAACGCGACGGCCGAGTAGGTCGTCGTGTAGGCGCCGGTGCCCTCGATCAGGACCTCGTCACCCACCGTCAGCGAGATCGGCAGCGGGTAGGGGGTCTTCTCGTAGAGCACGTCGGCCGAGTCGCAGGTCGGGCCGGCGATGACGCAAGGCTCCATGCGGTCGTCGTCGCGCGCCGTCACGATCGGGTAGCGGATCGCCTCGTCCATCGTCTCGGCGAGACCGCCGAACTTGCCGATGTCGAGGTAGACCCAGCGGTTCTTGTCCTCGGCCGACTTCTTAGAGACCAGCACGACCTCGGCCTTGATGACGCCCGCGTCGCCGACCATGCCGCGGCCCGGCTCGATGATCGTCTCCGGAATCTGGTTGCCGAAGTGACGTCGGAGCGCGGCGAAGATCGAGCGGCCGTAGGCCTGCGCCGACGGCACGTCCTTGAGGTAGCGCGTCGGGAAACCGCCCCCCATGTTGACGAGCGTCAGCACGATGCCGCGCTCGGCCAACTGGCCGAACACCATCGCCGCATCGGCCAGCGCCTTGTCCCAGGCTTCGGTGTCGCACTGCTGCGAGCCGACATGGAACGAGACGCCGGTGGCGACGAGGCCGAGGTCGCGGGCATGGCTCAGGACGTCGATTGCCATCGCCGGGACGCAGCCGAACTTACGGGACAGCGGCCACTCGGCGCCCTCGCCGTCGGTCAGGACACGGCAGAACACGCGCGCACCGGGCGCCGCGCGGGCGACCTTCTCGACCTCTTCGACGCAGTCGACAGCGAACAGCGAGACGCCGAGCGCATGGGCGGCCGCGACGTCGCGCTCCTTCTTGATCGTGTTGCCGAAGGAGATGCGGTTCGGCGTGGCACCGGCGTCGAGCGCCATCTCGATCTCGGCGACCGAGGCGCAATCGAAGGACGAGCCCAGCGAAGCCAGGAGACGCAGGATCTCCGGCGCGGGATTGGCCTTTACGGCGTAGAAGATGGAGCTGTCCGGCAGGGCCTTGCGGAACGCACGGAAATTGTCCTCGACGATGTCGAGGTCGACGACGAGGCAGGGGCCGGCGGGGCGGCGGGTGGCGATGAAGTCGAGAATGCGCTGCGTAGCCATCGGAAGCTCCGGTTAACCATGAGGTTGACGAGGAGCGCACGCATTCGTTCCCACATGCAGCCGGTGGAGACCCCGCACGTGAAGCGAACGCGAAACGCGACATGTACGGACCCGACGACGGGGTGAGCCGCCAAAGGATCCGGTAAAGTCTGCCGTGGATTGGAGAGCTACGCTCGCCGCACTTCGGGCAAGGAAGGTGTGCCTCTGCAGTATTCCTGGCTATGGAGACCAGGAGAGACCAGAAAGGCCCTCACCGTCGTTGCTTCAAGGCGTCCACGATTTCGCCAGCAGCGAAACCGACCTGGAGACGAACTCCAGTGACCGACCCGGTAATCTTCGCATTCGAAGATCCGGGGGACGCCCACAGGCACGTGCGACATTGGGCAAGGCGGGATATAGAAACGGTCGCTGTCATACGCAACAGAAAAAACGCCCCCCGAATCGTCTTTTTGAAAAGGCGCTGGACTTACCGCCATCATGTCGTCAGACGGCAACACCGGTCAGCTTCGCACACGAGAGATATGCCGATGGACACCCTGACCCGCATGCGCGCCTTTCTTGCGGTGGTGGAGAACGAAGGCTTCTCGGCGGCCGCGCGCAAGACCGGTCGCTCCAAGGCGCTCCTGTCGAAATACGTGCGCGAGCTGGAGGACGAGCTCGGCGTCCTTCTCATCAACCGCACGACGCGGCAGGTGGCGCTGACGGCAGCCGGCGAGGTCTATGTCTCGCGCGCCTCGGCGATCCTCGCCGACCTCGAGACGCTGAACGACGAGGCCCGCGAGGCGACCGGCGAAGCCAAGGGCACTCTGCGGGTCACCGCCGCGCGCACCTTCGGCGACGCCGAGCTCGGCCTCAGCCTCGTCGAGTTCTCGGCCGCCCATCCCGACATCTCGCTTGATCTTCACCTCAACGACAGTTTCGTCAATCTTCTGGAGGAGAACTTCGACGTCGCGATCCGCATGACGCGGCTGACCGATTCGGCGATGATCGCGCGCCGGCTCGGCTCGCTTGACTTCACCATCTGTGCGACGCCGGAATTCCTCGCCGAGCACGGCACGCCGACCCATCCGAGCCAGATCTCGCGCATGCCGGCCGTGATCGATTCCAACGCCAAGGTCCTCTACAACTGGACCTTCCGCGATCCCGCGACGGGCGATCCGATCCCAATCAGCGTCTCGGGGCGCTTCTCGGCCAATTCTCCCTATACGGTGCGCGCGGCAACCCTCGCGGGGCTCGGCATCGCCATGCTGCCGGAGTTCGTCGCGCGGCCCGAGATCGCGGCCGGGCGGCTTGTCAGCGTGCTCGACGACTACGTGCCGAAGGACGCCGGCATCTATGCAGTGTTCCCGCATCGTCGCCACCTTCCGGCGAGAACGCGCGTTTTCGTTGACTTCTTGGCAACCTGGTTCCGCAAGAATAATCCCGGCCGGGACATGAGCGCCGCCGCCTGAGGCGCGAGGGCTCGGCGCCAGCTGAAATGCCGAGGTCCCGCATGTGCCTGTTCACCAAGCTCCTTGCCGCCGTCCTGATCCTCGGCGCCGGCTCGGCCGCCCATGCCGGCGTGAAGGCGCGCGAGACGGTGTTCGTCGGCGACTACGAGCCCGGCACGATCGTGGTGATGACCGGCGCGCGCCAGCTCTTCCTGGTGACCGGCGAGGATACGGCGCTGCAATACGACATCGCCGTCGGCAAGCCGAGCGAGCAGTGGTTCGGCACCAGCTGGGTCTCGAAGAAGCGCGTCGATCCGACCTGGGTGCCCACCCCCTCGATGCGCGAGAAGAAGCCGACTCTCCCGGCCTCGATGGGGCCGGGGCCGAGCAATCCGCTCGGCAAGCGGGCGATGAACCTTGGATGGGGCACCTACCGCATCCACGGCACCAACTCGCCGAACTCGATCGGATCGGCTGCCTCGGCCGGCTGCTTCCGCATGCGCAACGACGACGTGATGGATCTCTTCGAGCGCGTGCATGTCGGGGCGCAGGTCGTCGTCCTGCGCTGAAGGCGCAAGGACCCTTTCCCCACTTTCGCCTTGAATTCATCGTCCCTCCGCCGGGGCATCGAAGCGGGGACGAACATGCGTCGACCAATCATCCTGGCCGGGACGGGCGTCGCCCTCCTGGCCGCGACCTGCGGCGCGGCCTCGGCCCATCCGCACGTCTTTGCCGACTCGCGCATGGAGATCGTCGGAACAAGCGACGCCATGCTCTCCTCGGTGCGCAACATCTGGCGCTTCGACGAGCTGTTCTCCTCCAGCGTCGTCGTCGACTTCGACAAGAACGGCAATGGGACGCTGGACGACGACGAGGTGCAGGCCGTCGCCGAGACGGTGCGCCAGTCGATCGCCGAATGGGATTTCTACACCTTCGTCAGCATCGGCAATCGCGACCTCAAGCTGAAGCCGCCGGAAAGCATCCGCGGCCTTTTCGAGAAGGGGCAGCTTCTCCTGTTCTTCGAGATGAAGCCGGAGGAGGCGGTCGACCTGAAGGCGCAGCCCGTCACCTTCTCGGTCTACGACGAGTCCTATTTCGTCGCCTTCGACTTCGCCAACGAGACCGCCTTCCAGCTCCTCGACCTGCCGAAGACCTGCACCAAGAGCTACACGCGCCCCGATCCCGACGAGGACGCGAGCGAATGGATGAACTCGGTTTCGATGCTGAAACCCGGCCAGTCGATCCCGGAGGACGGCGTCAACTTCTCCCAGCTGCTCGCGACACGCGTGGACGTCTCGTGCAAGGCCGGCTGACGCGCGCGTCGCTGGCGTTGGCCGTGGTCTTGGCCGCCGCCGCGACGGCCCACGCCCAGTCCTCGCTCGGCATCGGCAATGCCGAGGTCACGGCGGCCCCGAGCGGGCCCTTCGCCGGCGTCTTCATGGAGATCCTCGCCGTCCAGCGGCAGTTCTTCGTCGATCTGCGACAGGCGCTGGTGGCGCTGCGCGACGGGCAGGGCGGCTTCCTCTGGCTGGCTGGCCTGTCCTTCGCCTACGGCGTCTTCCATGCGGCAGGGCCGGGGCACGGCAAGGCGGTGCTGTCGTCCTACATGCTCGCCAACGAGGTGGCGCTGCGGCGCGGCGTCGTCCTCTCCTTCGCCGCGGCCCTCGTGCAGGCGCTCTCGGCCTCTATCGTGGTCGCGCTCGGCTGGTTCGCGCTGCGCGGCAGCGGCCTGTCGATGACCGAACTCGCCTTCGGGCTCGAGCTCGGCTCCTATGCGTTGATCGCGCTCGTCGGCGCCTGGCTCTTCGCGCGCAGGGGCTGGCCGCTTCTTCGGCGCGCGGCGGGCGCTGTACGGGTCTTCAGCCCGCAGCCCTCCGGCGGCCTCGCCTTCGCGGGTCGCGGCACCTTCACCGGCACGAGCGGGTCCGCTCCCGGCCTCGCGCTCCGTGCTTCCGGCGGCTATGGCGCCGATATCTGCGACGACCCGGCCGGCGACGCCTGCGACTGCGGCCGGCCGCATATCCTCGACCCGAAGCTTCTCGACGGTCCGGCGTTCTCCTGGCGCACGGCGGTCGCCACCGTGATCGCGATCGGCCTGCGCCCGTGCTCGGGCGCCATCGTGGTCCTGACCTTCGCCCTGATGAACGGGCTTTACGGCGCCGGTGGGCTCTCGGTCCTCGCGATGGCCCTCGGCACGGCGATCACCGTGTCGCTGATCGCCGCGCTCGCGGTGTCTGGCAAGGGGCTGGCCCTCCTTGCGGGCCGTACCGGCGGCTGGGGGCGGGGACTGCGGACGGTGCTGGAGCTCGGCGGGGCCGGCCTGCTCGTCGCCGTCGGCCTCGGGCTCCTTCTCGCCTCGCTGCCCGGCTAGCGTGCCCTGCGGTACTGACGGGCTGCTTCGCCGAACGCCTCGAAGATCGCGCGCGAAGCGGGATCGCTCGCAGCCCAGTATTCCGGGTGCCACTGCAGCCCGAGCGCGAACCCGCCCGCACTCGTCACCGACACGGCCTCGACCGTCCCGTCCGGCGCGCGCGCCTCGACCGTCAACCCGTCGGCCAGGCGGTCGATCGCCTGCCGGTGGAGCGAGTTGACCTCGACGGTCTCGGCGCCGACGATCGCGGCCAGCCGCCCGCCGGGCTCCACCGCCACCGGATGGCGGAGCGCGAAGCGCCCGTCCTGTTCGGGGTGGGTCGGCGCGCGGTGATCCATCCGTCCTTCGAATTCCTGGATTTCCGTTGCCAGCGATCCGCCCAGCGCGACGTTCAGCTCCTGATGGCCGCGGCAGATCGCCAGGAGCGGGATCTCGCGTGCGATCGCCCTTCGGATCATCGTCTCGGTCAGGCGATCGCGCGCGGGATCGAAGGGCTCGTGCGCGGGCGTCGGCTCGACGCCGTAGCGGCTCGGATGGACGTTCGACGCCGAGCCGGTGACGAGGACGCCGTCGACGCGGTCGAGCACGACATCCACCGCCGCCTCGTCGGCGAGCGCCGGCACGATGACGGGAACGCCGCCAGCCGTCGCCATGATGGCGGCGAGGTACGTCGAGGGCGCGGCATGCCACTCGTAGTTCTCGAAGCGCCTCGTATCGGCGGGAACGGCGATCAGGGTGGCGCTGTCTGGCACGGCGAGGGGTCCCTTGCGATGCGCGAAGGTTCGAATCGCGCCTCCATCCGATCGCGCGACCGCAAGGCCCGGTCAAGCACGGGAGCGTTTAACAATGGTTATCGCCTAACGCCCGCCAGTCCGGGTGCGTGGGTCGGGCCTCGTTCCGGGGCCGGGCCCGATGCTTCCAGAAGGAATTCCCATGACGCCCGTCCTGTCGATCGGCTCGCTCAAGACCTCCGGTTCCACCACCCTTGCCCTGACGCTCGCGGGCGTCGCCGCTGCCGCCGACATTCCGGTCGTGCTGGTGGATGCAGGCCGCGACAAGGACCTCGTGGACTGGGCCGCCAAGTCCGGCCGCCCGTCGCTCTGCACCGTCGAGGTGGCCGACGACGAGATCACGCTGGAGCGCATCGTGCGCGCCGCCCGCCGCCGCGGCGACCTTGCCCTGATCGATGCGGGCGACAACGCCGAGATGATCCGCGCCGGTGCCCGCCTGTCGGATCGCGCACTGATCCCCGTCCGCTTCTCGCCGCTCTCGGCCTATGCGGCGCTCGCCACCGATCGCCTGCTCGCGACCGAGGCCGACAAGGGTCGGCGCGGGCGCGACTGGGCCTTCGTCGCCAGCGCGGTCACCACCATTCCGAGCCGCGTGGCGCGCACCATCGAGGGCATGATCGAGCGCTCGCCGACGGCCCGCCTCGAGCTCGGCCTCGTCCAGCGGGCGGCCTACGAAGCGCCGTTCCTGCACGGCGGCACGCTCTTCACGCTCGGCGAGGACGTCGCGCCGGGCATCGAGCGCGCCCGCGCGGAGGCGGCGACCATCGCCTACGAGATCGGCATTCTCGGCCATGACGTCGCTGCGACGACCGTCATCCGCGAGCGCGGCTCCTTCGAGGCCGCCGCCGCAGCGGCTTGATCCGGCCAGCCATTCTATTCGAGACGGCCTCGGCGATCGTCGTCCGGGGCCGTTTTGCGTTGGGGCCGGTGACGGCGCGGGTGCCGGGAGCTACATCCCTCCCCATGAGCGATTCTGCGCCCAAAGCCGCCAAGCCACCCCGCCCGGTCACGCCGGAATGGTTGTTTCGCGCGGCCGGCCACTACCTGGAGCGCTACGCCTCGACGGAAGCCAACCTTCGGCGCGTCCTGCAGCGCAAGGTGATGCGTCGCGCCCAGGCGCGCGGCGAAGAGCCGTCGGTTTTCGAGCCTATGGTCGACGAAACCGTGGCGCGCTTCGTGGAACTGAAGCTTTTGGACGACCGCAGCTATGCCGAGGCGAAGCTCGCCTCGCTGCGTCGGCGCGGAACGTCGCTCCGCCAGAGTGCCGCCAAGCTCGCGATCAAGGGCGTCGACCGCGAGACGGTCGCCAGCGTCATGGCGGGAGACGAGACCGACGACGCGGACGCGGCCCGGAGGCTCGCCCAGCGTCGCCGCCTAGGCCCCCATCGGCTGCGCGAGCGCGCCGAGCGGCGCGACCGGGACGTCGCCGCACTGATGCGTGCCGGTTTCTCCTATTCCCATGCCGCGGCGGCCATCGACGGCGAAGCCGATAATCACGACTGAACCAGGAACCCCGACTTCCGTCGCCCGTTGGTGAACCGAACACTAACACGGCGGACAGCACTCTCGGAGCTTCGACGCTCCGACGAAGGTCTGTCCGCATTCGGAAGAGGTCATTCCTTCATGCCCAGCATCCGCGACGCCAAGATCGCCATTCTCGCCACCGATGGTTTCGAGCAGTCGGAACTCATGCAGCCGCTGGAGAAACTCCGCGCGGCCGGCGCCACCGTCCATGTCGTTTCGCTGAAGGAAGGCGAGATCAAGGGATGGGACGAGACCGATTGGGGCCAGAGCGTGCCGGTCGACAAGGTTCTCGATCAGGTCTCGGTCAACGACTATGATGCGCTCGTTCTGCCGGGCGGCCAGATCAACCCGGACAAGCTGCGCACCGAGGAGAGCGTCGTTTCGTTCGTGCGCGACTTCTACAACACGAAGAAGACGCTCGCCGCGATCTGCCACGCGCCGTGGCTGCTGGTCGAGGCGGGCATCGTCAAGGGCCGCGACGTCACCTCGTTCAAGTCGATCAAGACCGACGTCGTGAATGCCGGCGGTCGCTGGCACGACGAGGAGGTCGTGACCGATCAGGCGCTCATCACCTCACGCAACCCGAACGATATTCCGGCTTTCATCGCCAAGATCATCGAGGAGGTCGAGGAAGGCCGTCACGAGAAGCGCCAGGCCGCCTGAACGGCCCATCGGCGGGAAAATTCGAGACGGGGCGCTGATGCGCCCCGTTTTCGTATCGTGCGTTGCGCGGCGGCGATTGTCAGCCCGCCGGCTTCCCGTATAACAGCCAGGAAAACGGCGTGGCGGAGAGGAAAGAGCGTATGGCCGAGGATCATGGCTACGAGTGGAAGGGCACCACGATGGACTACGCCGAGCACGATCGGACCTACATGGGGTTCCTCGGGCTGGTGAAGTATGGCTCGATCGCGATCGTCGCGATCCTGCTCGCCATGCTGGTCGGCCTCATCATGAATGCCGGCATCATCATGAGCGTGCTCGCGGGCGGTGTGTTCTTCGTGCTCGCCAGCTTCCTCCTCGGCGGCTCGACCGAGGTCAAGCACGACCGGCCGGACCTGAAGACGCACCACTGACCAGCGCCCGACTGAAACGAAAAAGGCCCGCACACCGTGCGGGCCTTTTTCGTCGGGGAAACCGTCAGGGCTTGTAGATGACGGCCACCGGCTGCGCCTCGTCGAGCGTCAGCCGGGCGACGCCGACGGTCGCGTTGACGCCTTCCTGAATCTGCAGGCTGGTCGGCTGCAGCGTGAAGCCGCGGTCCGGTCCCCCGATCAGCGACTTCCCGCCGACGCCCACCGCAAACGAGGCGTCGATGCTGGTCCCGTAGTAGCGACCCGCCAGCGACTCCGGCTGACCGCGCTCGAAACTTGCCGCCAGAACCGACCAGGTCATCAGGGTGCGCCCGGTGATGCCAAGGTCGACGCCGTAGGTGTCGAGCGTCCCGACATAGGTCTCGGTGGCGCGCGTGCGGCCGAAGGGGATGTAGTTGCACAGAACCGTCTCGCTGGACGACACGATCTGGTTCAGGGTGCCGTTGCTCTTGCAGACGAGCGTCCCGACTTTGACGCCCGCCTCCGCGGCGGAGGGGAGAGCGGCGGCGGACGCAAGGGCGAGGGCGGCGAGGATGGTCTTCTTCATGGCATGTCACTCGGCTCGAAACACTGTTCGGGCCGTTAACCTTTTGCCAAGCCGTTGGTTTCCCTCAGCCCGCGCCGAGCCGCTTCACGAAACGTGACGCGCTGAAACTTCAGGCGCCCGCCGAGCCGCGCGTGCGCGCCACGCCGTCCTTGGCCGGCTGGTAGTTCGGGTCGAGCGAGGCGGCATGGGCGAAGGAGCGGTAGGCCTTGGCCTTGTCGCCGCGTGCTTCGAGGACGAGGCCCTGCGTTGCCCAGAACTCGGCACGCTTGCCGTCGAGCTGGATCGCGCGGTTGATGTCGTCCGCGGCATCCTCGACATTGTTGAGGGCGAGATAGGACACGGCGCGGCCGGAATAGGGCTCCGGCGCATTGGCGTCCATCGAGATCGCCGTCGCGAAATCCTCGATCGCCTGCCGGTGCTGACCGTCGAGCTGATAGAGCAGGCCGCGGTTGTGATAGGCGCGCGGGTCCGTCGTGTTGAGGTCGATGGCGCGCTGGAAGTCGCCAAGCGCCTCGCGATTGCGGCCGGCCTGCCGGTAGATATTGCCGCGGCCGATATAGGCGGAATCGTAGTTCGGGTTGATCTTGAGCGCCTGGTTGTAGTCGGCGACGGCTTCCGCGTTCTGGTTGGTCTGACGCAGGACCAGCGCCCGGTTGGCGTAGGCCTGGTAGAAATTCGGGTCGAGCTGGATCGCGGTGGTGAAGTCTTCGATCGCCCGCTTGTTGTCGCCAGAGCGCCCGTAGGCGATGCCGCGCACGTTGTAGGCTTCCGGGTTGCGCGGGTTGGCGTTCACGGCAGCCGTCAGCGACGACAGGTTCTCGGCCGACCCTTCCGCCTGGTCGAGGCTGATGGCCTGCAACGTCGGGCCGCTCTGGCAGCCGGCGAGCGCCAGCAGCACGGCTCCGCCGAGAAGCGGGAGGAGGCGGCTGCGACGCTGGTCGAGGAGGAGCGAGGTCACGCGGCGGGAGTCCTTCACAAATAACGGTTCGGCAGGGCGAATGCCCACGACGCAGCCGTCAAAAAGAGGGCAGAACGACGACGACGCCAGCCAAACAGGGCGGCGCGGCGGGATAAGTCTTCCGGTGATGCGGCAATGCCACGGCGAGGGGCGGTTTGTGAAGCGCTTTCAGGCGCTTCCCGTGCTTTCGGCCAGCTTGGCGCCAGCGTCGTCCCGCTCGCCCGGCAGAAGCTGCGCCAGCGTGTGGGCGATCGCGCGCGCCGCGAGGATCGGATCGAGCTCGTCGCGCGCGACGGCCCCGTCGCCACGGTCGGGGACAGGACGCGGCAGCGACGTGCTCCGCTTGAAGAAGGCCGGCACCGAGACCCCGGCGACGGCGGACCGGCAGCGCTCGAGTTCGCGGCGAAGGCCCTCCGCATCCGCGACCGGCCCGATCGAGGCGGCGGCGAGGCGGTGGGCCCAATGCGCGATCACCGCAAAGCGCAGACGCCCGATGCGCACCGAACGCTGACGCGCCCCGGACGGCCAGGTCCGGCCGAGCGGCCGGCTGGCGACGAGGATCGCGGCGTGCCGGCGGTCGAGCGCGCGCGAGACGGCATAGATCCGCCATTCCGACCCATGGCCGTCGAGCCGTTCCTCGATCGCCTGCAGCAGTCGGTCCAGATCCGTCAGGAAGGCGGTGACGGCGCGCCCTGCCGTGTCGCTCGTGCGCTGTGGGAAGATAAGGAACGAGACGAGGATCCCCGACGCCGTACCGATCACGGTCTCCTCGAGCCGCAGGATCAGGAGTTCGGGCGAGAAGTTGCCGAGAAGGCCGTAGACCAGCGACAGCGTCACGGTCAGGAAGAAGGTCATCGTCCCGTAGGAGACCTGCAGGAAGAAGAACGCGAGGAAGGTGAAGAGGACGCAGAGCGCAAGGCTCGGGCCGAACTGCCCGTGCATCAGCGTCGCCAGCACCATGCCCGCGGCGATCCCGACCGCCGTGCCGCCCGCGCGGTTCAGCCCGCGCAGCGCCGTATCGCCCCGCGACTGGACGTTGGTGAAGACCAGAAACGCCGTCAGGACCGCCCAGAACCAGCGATCGACGGAGAGCCACATGCCGCCCGCCATGGCGAGAGCGCAGGCGAGCGTCACCTGGATCGCAAGGCGCGTCGGTTCGTCCGTCCAGATCGACGCGGACGCCGTGGGGGTCGAGGCCGCCGGTGAAGCCGGAGCGGACGTGAGATCCGCTTCGGTGAGGGAGGCCGATGCCTTGCGGAGCCGGCGGCGAAGGCCGGCGAGGCGACGGAGACTGATGGAGAGATGCTGCCGGGCTTCGTCGCTGTCGCCGGCCGGTTCCAGCGCTTCCGCCAGCACGCTCTCCAGTGCGAGATTGAGGTCGAAGAGTTCGATCGCCAACGGTGCGGCGCCGGGCGGCGAGGAGCCACGCTGCGGCTCGTCCGGCAGGAGGGTCTCGACGACACCCAGGGCGTCGCGGACGGCCCGATGGGCGGCGCGCACCCGCCGCTCCCGCCGCGCCGTCCAGCCGACGCGGGCGGCTTCGCCGACGAGGGCTGCGACGCGGCCGACGCGGTGGTCGGCTCCGGCCAAGGCCCGCCGGAGGTCGCCGAGCGGCCGGTCGGGCAGGAGGATCTCGCGCACGACATGCGCCGCCGCGCCGGTGACGATGATCGCCAGAAGGATGCCCGGCAGGTCGGTCGGCGACGGGCGGAAGTAGGCGCCGCCGAAGCTCGCCATGAAGGCGAACATGCCGACCGCGGTCCACCGCTGGCCCCAGCGGCGGATGAAGACGGCCGTGAAGGCGCTGACGAGGAATAGGCCGTCGACGACGCGCGGGTGCGGCTGGAGCAGCGCGCACAGCGCCAGCATGGCAAAGCCCGCGGCGCCCGCGAGGAGGCGCGTTTGCACGCGATCCGACGCCGACGTCTCGCGGATCGCGACAACGCCCTGGATGGCGAAAAGAAGGCCGGCGGAGAAGGCCGCGGGCGAGAGACCGACGCGGAAGACATGCAGAAGCATCAGGGCACCCAGAACCAGGAGCCCTGTCAGTGTCACGCGGGAGGCCAGACGGAGACGGACGAAACCGGGGTCGGACGCCATCAGTCGACCGGCGAGATCGCCGAGCGCAAGCCCTGCAACGCGGGGCGTTGAGGATAATCGATCGCGCAAGACGGGAATCACGCGATCTTCACTGGAAAACCAATCCGCCGCTCCATTTTAGGTTCTGACCACCGGTCTTGAGCCGGAAGGGACATCACACCGCCGCAATCGAAGCGGTCGAGTCATAGGTGGAGTAATCAACATGGTCGATGTCGTCGATCGCAGTACATATGCAGCGGCGCCCCTGAAGCGCATCTCGTGGGGCGCCATCGTCGCCGGTACGATCCTCGCGCTGGTGTTTCAGGTGATGCTGGCCCTTCTGGGGCTGGGGATCGGCCTGGCGACCATCGATCCGCAGAGCGGTGATACCCCGGCCCTCACCACCTTCGGCTCGGCCAGCGGCATCTGGGCCGTCCTGACCGTCCTCATCGCCACCTTCCTCGGCGCCTATGCTGCCGCCCGCTTCGCCGGCAGCGCCTCCAAGCGCGACGCCGCGCTGCACGGCGTCACCACCTGGGCGACCGCGACGCTCGTCGCCGTCTACCTCCTGACCAGTGGCGCGTCGGCACTCGTGACCAGCGCCTTCGGTGCCCTTGGCTCGACGGTCTCCTCGCTCGGCTCGGCCGTCTCTTCGGTGATCCCGAACTCGATCGACTCGCTTCCGCCGGAGCTTCAGCAGCAGGCTCGCCAGCTCCTGCAGCGCGGTGAGAACCAGGCTCAGCAGGCTGCCGGTCAGGCGCAGGACCAAGCCCAGCAGGCCGCCGACCAGGCTCGCCAGGCGACCGGCCAGCAGGATCTGACGGCCGCTGCCGCCGAGATCTTCAAGGGTCTCGGCCAGGACGCGACGCCGCAGCAGCGCAGCGCCGCCGTGCAGGTCATCTCGCAGCAGGCCGGCATCAGCCAGACCGAGGCCGAGCAGCGCCTGAACCAGTTCCAGCAGCAGTACGATCAGGCCGTCGCCCAGGCTCGTCAGACCGCCGGCGAAGCTGCCAAGGCCGCTTCGGGCGCCGCGTTCGGTGCCTTCGTCGGCCTGCTTCTCGGCCTGATCGCCGGTGCGGTTGGCGGCATCGTGGGCCGCGCCAAGCGCACGGTCGGTTACTACCGCGACTGAACGCAGACGTCGTGTCGTCGGAGGAAGGGAGGGGCATGCCCCTCCCTTTTTTCGTTGATCCGTCTATGAAGACTTAAATCGTTTCGTACCCGCAAGAAATGCTGCGCGATGAAAGATGCAGTCGTTAAGCAACTTCGGATCGTCCGCTGACCCAGAACTCGTTTGAACCGATTTTAATATGCCGACCACTTGCCCGGCCACTTTACGTCGGCGTTCGCGATCCGCAGAAGAGCATCGACACCGGCATCGTCGGTGGTTCGCGATCCGATAGAGGGCAGGAAAGCCGATGCTGAGAACCGATACCGTCCGCAAGATCCTGTCGTGGTACGAAGGCGAGACGCCGGGGCTGAAGACCAACCTGTCACGCCTCCTGATGCACGGTCGCCTCGCGGGCACCGGGCGGCTGGTCATCCTGCCGGTCGACCAGGGTTTCGAGCACGGTCCGGCACGCAGCTTCGCCCCCAACCCGATCGCCTACGACCCGCACTACCTCTACAATCTTGCGATCGAGTCGGGCGTCTCCGGCTACGCCGCGCCGCTCGGCCTTCTCGAGCAGGGCGCCGACACGTTCGCCGGCGAGGTGCCGCTCATCCTCAAGCTCAACAGCGGCAACTCGCTCGTCAACAAGCAGGACCAGGCGCTGACCGGGACGGTCGAGGACGCGCTGCGGCTCGGCTGCGTCGGCGTCGGCTTCACGATCTATCCGGGCGCCGACGACAGCTACGACATGATGGAGGAGCTGCGCGAGATCACGCTGCAGGCGAAGTCCCGCGGCCTGATGACGGTCGTGTGGTCCTACCCACGCGGCGGCAAGGTCACCAAGGAGGGCGAGACCGGCCTCGACATCATCGCCTACGCCGCGCACATGGCGGCGCTGCTCGGCGCCACGATCATCAAGGTCAAGCTGCCGACGGATCATATCGATCTCGCCGACGCCAAGAGCACCTACGAGAAGAACGACATCGCACGCTCGACGGGTGCGGACCGCGTGCGCCACATCATGCAGGCGTCCTTCGCCGGCAAGCGCATCGTGGTCTTCTCCGGCGGCGCGGCCAAGAACACGAGCGAACTTCTCGACGAGGTCCGGGCCATCCGCGAGGGCGGCGGCAACGGGTCGATCATCGGCCGCAACTCGTTCCAGCGCTCCAAGGAAGACGCGCTGAAGCTCCTCGGCGAGGTCATGGACCTCTACGCCTGATCGGTTTGTCCGGACGGCCCCGCTCGTCGGGGCACGTCCGGAAGGGGTGGCACGATGTCGTCAAAGATCGACGCCTGCAAGTGGCATGGCACCGATTCGACCGAAGGTTGAGTCGACGCCGACGATTCGCGGCATCCGCGCGATTCGCGAGAAAACGCAAGGAATCGTCAGGACTTGTGGCGGCTTTGCGGCTTCAGCGGGGCGGCGGCAAGGCTTGGTCGGATGCTCCGCCGAGCGTTTCGCAGCACTGGCTTTTTAGCCCCGAATTTTTCAGCCGGATCACTTGTCGGCGCCGATTGAGACGTGTCGTGATGCAGTGCGGCAACACACTTTCAAAGTGTTGATTTCGCTTATCTTTTTTAGGCTTGTCCGAGCGTGTCGATTAAGCTTGCCTTAACGTTGCCGACCTATTCCTTGCAGCGAACGTCATCGGCACCGGCCGGGCCCTGTTGCCTACCTGCCACATGACGGTCGGGAACGCCCCCGGTGCCATTGCCTCGGCAGGGGTACGGACCCTAAATCGGCTCAAGCCCGGGAAAAACCGGGTCCCGCCTTTCGGATCAAAAGTCCGTAGCAAGAAACGTCGCCACGGCGACACTGGAGTATCACCATGAAGCGTTTCGCCCTTCTCCTGGCCTCGACGGCCTTCGTCACCCCGGCCCTCGCTGCCGACGTCGTCTACGAGGAGCCCGCTGCTCCGGCCGTGGTCGAAGTGGCCCCGGCCTATTCCTGGACCGGCTTCTACGTCGGTGGCCAGGCTGGCGTGGCCTTCAACACCGATGCCGATGAGGTCCGCTACAACCCGAACACCGGCGTCGTCCAGACGACGGCCTTCTCGGGCGGTTCTTCGGACAGCGACGAGGCTGCGTTCATCGGCGGCGTGCACGTCGGCTACGACTACCAGATCAACAACTTCATCATCGGTGCGGTTGCTGACATCAACTACATCGACGCGACGGCTGACTCGACCTACACGCTCGGCACCGACGTGTTCGGCATCTCGTCGGACATCAACTTCGTCGGCACCGTCCGCGCCAAGGCCGGTATCGCGGCTGACCGCTTCGCTGTCTACGCCACGGGCGGTCTCGCCTATGCCGACACCGAGACGAAGTTCTTCGCTCCGGGCACGCTGACGGGCAACCTCGCCGGCTTCACGCCGACGGTCGACTCGAACTCGGACGACGTCGGCTACGCCGTCGGCGCCGGTGTCGACTACCTCGTCACGCCGAACCTCTCGCTCGGCCTCGAGTACCTCTACACCGACCTCGGCACGACCGACACGACGGTCACCTACGTCAACGCTGCTGGCGTCCAGGCTCCGTTCACGGCGACCTCGAACGACGACCTCGACTTCCACACCGTGTGGGCCAAGGCTTCGTTCCGCTTCAACTAAGAAGCGGACATCCGGGGAGCGGAAACTCTCCTCGGTGGGTCTGATCGGAAAACCCGTCGTCCTCGCGGACGGCGGGTTTTTCTTTGCCCGGCAGAGCGGTGGGATCCCTGTCGAACGCTGCCGGGCACCATTCAGGCGAACCCCATCTGATGATTGAGACTCCCGGACGCGGACATGAAAAAGGCGACGGTCCGCGACCGCCGCCTTCGATATGCCCGGAAGGTGCGGAAATCAGCCCAGGGGCGGCAGGCCGAGATCCGCGCGGCGCGGCAGGTCGGCGCCGCGCCGCGAGCAGGTGAGGGCGGCCGCACGCACCGAGAAGGTGAGAAGTTCGGAAAGCTCGTCCTGCGAAAGGCCGGCAACGCCCTCGGCCGACAGCCGGCCGCTCTCGTAGAGCCGCGACAGCAGCGTCGCCTGGAAGGTGTCGCCGGCGCCCACCGTATCGGCGACGGTGACGGACAGGCCGGGCACCGTGCAGTGAATGCCGCCGCGTGTCATCGCCATCGCGCCCTTGTCGCCGAGCGTGACGATCGCGAGCGATGCGCCGGCTTCCAGCCAGCCGGTGAGGACGTCCTCCGGTTTGCGGCCTGGATAGACCTGCTCCAGATCCTCCTCGCTCGCCTTCACCATCGTGGCGAAGGGGATCGTCGCCCCGATGCGCGAGCGCCAGATATCGAGGTCCGGCACCACCGAAGCGCGGATGTTGGGATCGTAGGAGATGAAGCGGCGACCGTGCTCCTGCGCCGCGAGACGGGCGAGCGCGCTGGCCGTCGGCTCGGCGACAGTCGAATAGGATCCGGCAAGGTGGATCGCCGCGAGATCGTCCGGCAGCGAAGCGGGAATCTCCGCCGGATCGATCGAGCGGTCGGCTGTCCCCTCGATATAGAAATCGTAGCGCGGGGTGCCGCCATGCGCGAGCGAGACCATCGCGAGGGTGGTGTTGCGGTCGGTCTCGATCAGGAGGCGTCGGTCGATACCCTCGCGGTCCATGAAGGCCTTGATCCGCTGACCGAAAAGATCGCTCGACACCTTCGAGAAGAAAGCGGAGCGGTGCCCGAGCCGAGCGAGGCCGAGCGCGACGTTCAGGGCGGAGCCGCCAATGCGCCCGTTCAGCGCGATCTGGGAGACGTCGGCCGTCTCGCTGTCGGCGAAGAGGTCGAAAAGATTGTCGCCGCAACTCAGGAACATGGTCGTCTCCCCAATCGGGGCGATCGCTTCGGCCCCCGACCATCGGCTATCAAAAAACGCGAGGGCGGGGAATGCGTGCGTGGCGCTCCTCAGCCTGTGATCGACAAGCTGCCGAATCCCGGCACTTTGAGAAGGCCGCGCAACGGATCGATCCCGGCGACGAGGCCGAGAAACTGAAGCTCGAGACCGCTCCGCGCACCGATCGCAAAGCCGGCATAGCCGAAAAGGGAAGCGCGCAGCTCGCGCGCTTCGGCATCCAGCGACACGAGGCGGCCGTCGACCGGATAGTCGCGCCCGACAGCCGCGGGCGGCAGAACGGCTCCGAGTTCGGGCACCGAGCGTAGGACGTGAGCGACGAAGCTGTTGGAGTTCGGCCCCGGAAAGATCCGATAGCCGCCGTTCGCCGCGAACGGATAGGCGTCGATGGCGGCTCGAATTCGCGGAATCGCCCGCGCCGCCGCTTCGCCCGTCAGTCGCGCCACCACCCGCGGCACGTTCGAGTACCAGCGCCCGTCCGCCGGATATCCGTTGCGGCGGATCGGAGATCCCCATCCGACCTTGTCGAACCGCTCGTAGCGCGCGGCGCCCTGCGGCTTCACGACGATCCAGGAATGCTCGGACAGGGCACCCTTCAAGCCGCCCGTCCGCGCGGTCATGATGTAGACGGCCGCTTCGTCGTCGTCTGCAGCCGAGGGCAGGACCGCCGCCGAGCTCCAGTTCGCCTCGCGCCAGGAAGCCGGATGCTCCCCGAGCTTCCAGACCAGGAGGGACAGCGCCGCCGGGAGGAGGAAGACGATGACGAAGCCGATGAGAGCGAAGCGCAGCAAGGCCATACAGGTTCCTGTGACGGCGACGGGAACGGCATGATAGGTCTCCGCTCCATGCAACGGGACGGCGCGGGGAGGCTCAAGCCTTGACGACGGATATCGTGATCGAAACGACGCGCGGCAATGCCGTGGAGAGCCGACACAGGGTGCGCGGGCTCGTGTGCGACGCCTCGGGCACGCCCGTCCTCGCCTTCGGCGACATCGACCGGCCGGTGTTTCCGCGATCGGCGATCAAGGTCTTTCAGGCGATACCGCTGATCGAGACGGGTGCGGCCGATGCGCTCGGGCTCGACGCAGGCGACTTGTCGCTCGCCTGCGCCTCGCATTCCGGCGAACCGGGCCATGTGGCGCGGGCCGCCTCGCTCCTCGCCAAGGTGGACCTCGGCGAGGCGCACCTGGAATGCGGCTGCCACTGGCCGTTCGACCAGCCGGTCGCGCTGGCGCTCGCACGCGCCGGCGAGGAGCCCGGCCAGCTGCACAACAACTGCTCGGGCAAGCATGCCGGCTTCCTCTGCACCGCGATCCACGAGCGCGAGGACCCCGCAGGCTATGTGGGTGCCGATCATGCCGTCCAGCGCCGGGTGCGAGACGTCCTGGCCGATCTCACCGAGACGCGCCCCGGCGAAGACCAGCCCGCCGGCATCGACGGCTGTTCGATCCCGACCTATGCCGCGCCGCTGCGCGGGTTCGCCAAGGGTTTCGCGCGGCTCGCCGCCGGGCAGGGCGTCGACGGCGCCCGCGCCGCGGCGGGGCAGCGGCTGATGGCCGCCTGCATGGCGGAGCCTTGGTTCATGGCCGGCACGCGGCGCGCCTGCGTGTCGCTGATGGAAGCCGCGCCCGGCCGCGTGTTCGCCAAGACCGGCGCCGAGGGCGTCTTCTGCGGCACGGTGCCGGAGCTTGGCCTCGGCTTCGCGCTGAAGGTCGACGACGGGGCGACGCGCGCGTCGGAGGCCGCCGTCGCGGCGGTCCTGGCACGCCTGTTCCGCACCCGCGACGGCGCGCTGGCCGAGCGCTACGACGCCATGTCGCACACCACCTTGCGCAACTGGCAGGGAACAGAGGTCGGCGAGGTCCGGGCGGTCGACGCCTAGGCCGGCGTCGCAGGCTTGCGTCGCGAACGGCGCTTTGGGGCGGCCGGCGCGCCGGGGTTCGGCGGCGAGGACGTGGCGCGCAGGCGCAGGCGAAGCATCCCGCCCGGCGTCTTCTCGAGATCGAAGAGGCCGGAATCGCGCACGAGGTCGCTCAGCTTCTTGTGCCCGTAGGTGCGCGGGTCGAAGTCGGAGAAGCGGTTGAGGAGCCGCTGACCGAACTGGCCGAGCGCCACCCAACCGTCGTCGGTCTCGATCTGATCCATCACCTGCCGCAGCATGGGCTCGACGCTGGCGGCCTGCTCGATGGCCGGCGTTGCGGCAGCCGCGTCGGCGCGCAGGTTCTCGGTGTAGACGAAGCGTCGGCAGGCTTGGCGGAAGCTCTCCGGCGTCTTCTGCTCGCCGAAGCCATAGACGTCGATGCCGTGCTCGCGGATGCGGGCGGCGAGGCGCGTGAAGTCGCTGTCGGACGAGACGAGGCAGAACCCGTCGAAGCGCCCGGAATGCAAGAGGTCCATCGCGTCGATGACGAGCGCGATGTCGGATGCGTTCTTACCTGTCACATAGGCGAACTGTTGGTGTGGAATGATCGCATGCTTCGACAGGACTTCGGTCCAGCCGCGCGAGCGCGAGGAGGAGAAGTCGCCGTAGATGCGGCGCACGCTCGCCTCGCCGATGGTCGCGATCTCCTGGAACAGGCCGTCGGCGATCTGCGCGGAGGCGTTGTCGGCGTCGATCAGGACGGCGAGCCGGGCCGGTCGGTCCTCACGCATCGGATAGAAACTCCCTTAGAGCCACTTCTTGTAGCGGAAGAACAGGAGCGGGAAGACGGCCGTCAGCACCATCAGGACGATGGCGAGCGGATAGCCGAAGGTCCAGTTGAGCTCCGGCATGTGGACGAA
This sequence comes from Aureimonas phyllosphaerae, assembly GCF_047943035.1. NCBI lineage: Bacteria > Pseudomonadati > Pseudomonadota > Alphaproteobacteria > Hyphomicrobiales > Aurantimonadaceae > Aureimonas > Aureimonas phyllosphaerae. Next base: position 2,474,626 of record NZ_CP181348.1, read on the forward strand.
GTTCATGCCGTAGATCGAGGCGACAAGCGTCGGCGGCATGAAGCCGACGGCCGCGACCGAGAAAATCTTGATGATGGCGTTCTGCTCGATCGAGATCATGCCGACGGTGGTGTCGAGCAGGAAGGTCGTCTTGTTCGAGAGGAAGGACACGAAGTCGTTCAGCGAATGGATATCTCGCGCCATCGCCTTCACCCGCATCTTCAGCTCCTTCTGCGGCTTGCGCTTGTCGAGGACAAACTGGAGATAGGGCAGGAGGCGGTCGAGAGTGGCGAGGCTTTCCCGCGTGCGGGAGGCGAGGTCGCCCGCTGCGCCGAGGCGCTGCAGCAATTCCTTGAAGTCCGAGGTCGCGGTCGGCGTGTTGTCGCTCGACGAGCGGAAGATATCGGTGCCGATCCGGTCGAGGTCGGCCGCGATCGATTCCAGAAGGTCGGCCATGCGGTCGATGACCGTCTCCAGGAGGCCGACGGCGATCGAGTCCGCGGTCGGCCCGCGCATGCGCGAGGGCTTGGGCGGGGCGGGCGGCGGGCCGTAGAGGAGCGTCGAGGCGAAGGACGCATTGCCGCCGTCGCTGCTTTCTCCGCGGCACAGCTTGTTGGAATAGATCTGGAACGAGCGCGGATCGGTGTAGCGCAGCGTGATGACGCGCTGGCCCACGAGGATGAAGGTGACAGGCCCGAAGTCGGGCCGCCCCTCGTCCAGACCGTAGACTAGCGAGGCGGTCATGAAGTCTCCGCCGTCCTCGGAATACAGCCGGCTCGACACCTCGATCTCGCGCATCTCCTCGCGCGTCGGGACCTCGATCCCGCACAGGCTCTCGATCGCGTCCTCTTCCTCGCGGGTCGGGTTGCGCAGATCGATCCATACGGCTTCGGGTGGAAGTTCGTCCGGGGTGATGCGCGCATGGCGTCGAACCTGCGAACCAAAGACCGTGTACGCGTCGATCATGGGCCGATGTCCTCGCTCGAACAAACGCGCAGTACCTGCCAGGCCGCGCCGCATCGCTTGGGCGGGAGCCAAAGCCCGGTCCGTGCCGAAAGGCAAGTCCGGGCTTCATGACATTTTTCGAGAAGGCCGGTCCGCCGGCGGCCGGCAGGGCGTCTCAGACGAACGGCGCGAGCGCCGGGACGGACTGGATGGCCTGGTTCACCGTGTCCTCGCCCGCCGTCGACTTGGAATAGGCGACGAGTTCTTCGGCGGCGGAGCGGATCTGGCCCATGTCGAGGCCAAGGCCCATCAGTTTGGCGCCGAGCGCCATGATGCCGCCGGAGTAGTCCGACTCGCCGGAGGCTGCCATGGCGTCGGCGGCGCCCGGGGTCTCGGCGATCATCTTCGCCACCGCCGGATCCGAGCTCTCGGACTGCATGTAGGACAGGATGTGGCCGACCGCCGTCTTGGCGGTGTCGGCATCCGTTTCGGCCGAGGCGGCGATGCGGTCCCAGAGTTCGGTCATGTCGGTTCCATTTTCCGTTCGTCCGCCGCTGGCCGGCGAAGCGGGCGGAAGATGGCAAGTCTGCCGTTCCGGCGCAATCGGCCGTGAGCGACCTCGTGGAATCGACGGGGGGCGGGGCAAAGCGGTATCGTGGCGCCGTTGGGATGGCTTGGGAGCCGAATCATGCTCGAAGACGGCTGCATTCTTCTCGGCGGGATCAGCACGGGCGCCAAGCCGAAGCCCGAATATCTCGAACTGCGCTACGCCAACCGCCACGGCCTCGTGACGGGGGCGACGGGCACCGGCAAGACGGTCACGCTGCAGGTTCTGGCGGAAGGCTTCTCCGAGGCCGGGGTGCCGGTCTTCTGCGCCGACATCAAGGGCGACCTGTCGGGCCTGTCGGAACGCGGCGAGCCGAAGGACGTCTTCGCCAAGCGGGCCGCCGAGATCGGCCTCGATCCCTGGTACAACGACTTCTACCCGGCGATCTTCTGGGACCTTTTCGGGCGCAAGGGGCATCCGGTCCGCACCACGGTGTCGGAGATGGGCCCGTTGCTCCTGTCGCGCCTGATGGACCTGACGGAAGCCCAGGAGGGAGCCCTTAACATCGCCTTCCGCATCGCGGACGAGGACGGGCTGCTGCTCCTCGACCTGAAGGACCTTCAGGCGATGCTGGCGCACATCCTCGACCGTGCGGACGAGATCTCGCGGCTCTACGGCAACGTGTCGAAGAGCACGATCGGCGCGATCCAGCGCCAGCTTCTGGTCCTTGAGACGCAAGGCGGCGACCGCTTCTTCGGCGAGCCGGCGCTCTCGATCGCCGACATCACGCGGTGCGACCGCGAGGGGCGCGGCGTCGTCAGCGTGCTGGCGGCGGACGAGCTGATGCGCAGCCCGCGCCTCTACGCGACCTTCCTCCTTTGGTTGCTGTCGGAGCTTTTCGAGGAGTTGCCGGAGGCGGGCGACCTCGACAAGCCGAAGCTCGTGTTCTTCTTCGACGAGGCGCATCTCCTGTTCGACGATGCGCCGAAGGCGCTGGTCGATCGCATCGAGCAGGTGGTGCGCCTCATCCGCTCCAAGGGCGTCGGCGTCTTCTTCGTCACGCAGAATCCGCTCGACCTGCCGGAAAAGGTGCTCGCCCAGCTCGGCAACCGCATCCAGCATGCGCTGCGCGCCTACAGCCCGCGCGAGCAGAAGGCGGTGCGCACCGCGGCCGAGACGTTCCGGGCGAACCCGGCCTTCGACAGTGCTACGGCCATCACCGAGCTCGGCACCGGCGAGGCGCTGGTCTCGGTGCTGGGGGAGGGCGGCGCGCCGAGCATCGTCGAGCGCGTGAAGATCCGCCCGCCCGCCGGCCGCGTCGGCCCGATCACCGATGCCGAGCGCGCCGAACTCATGCGCATGAGCCCCGTCGCGGGGCGCTACGACACGGCCGTCGACCGCGAGTCCGCCTACGAACTCCTGACGGGACGCGCCGAGGCCGAACTGCAGCGGCAGGAGAGCGCGCGCGCCGAGGCGGAAGCCGCCGTCCAGCGCCAGCGCGACACCGGGCGTGCGCGGGCGGAAGCCGCCGCACGGCGCTCGGCGGAACCGCGCGCGTCTTGGGGTGCGCCGAGCGAGGAACCCTACGAGGACGAGCCTGTGCGCCGGGAGCGACAAGCGCCACGCGCCGCGCCCCGTGCAGCGGTTCCGCGGGCCGGTTACCAGCGCCAGACCGTCGCCGAGACGGTGATGAAGCAGGTGGGCCGCACCGTGGCGTCCACCGTCACCACCGCGATCGTGCGCGGCATTCTTGGCTCCTTCAAACGGGGCCGGTGAGGCTCGGCCTCGCAACTCGACCCGCCGATCTCCATTTTAGGAGAAACGCGAACAGGAGTTGCGACGCATGAAATCCGGCCCGGCCGCCTTCGTTCTCTGGCTCTGCTGCCTCATCGGCATCTGCGGCCTGCACCGCTTCTACCTCGGGCGCCCCTGGACCGGCCTTCTCTGGCTGCTCACCCTGGGCTTTCTCGGCATCGGCCAGCTGATCGACCTGTTCCTCCTGCCCTCGATGGTGCGGCAGGAGAACCTGGAGCAGCGCCTGGACCGGATGGAGACCCGCCCGGTCCTGCGTTGACCCTGGCCGTTCAGGCCTTTACGGCCGCCGGGTCCCATCCGGCGGCCTCGAGCCGCGCACGGTCGGGCGCGGGATCGCTGAGCATGAGAGCGTGGAGGGCGGGCGTGCGGTCCCCCTTGCCGAGGCCGAGGGCCGCCAGCACTTTGCCGCCCTTGATGTAGAAGGCGGTGTAGGAGTTTTCGGCGAGCGAGCCTTCGATATGCACCTCGTCGAAGTCCTCGGCATGGCCGAGGTAGCTGAGGCGTCCGTGCTGGGCCGACCAGAAGTAGGGGATGCCATCGAACGGCGAGGCATCGCCGAGCATCGCGCCGGCAGCGTGGCGCCCATGCTGCTCGGCGACCCGCCAGTGTTCGATCCGCGCCGTCTCGCCGGTCGCCGCGAGCGGGAAGGCCGCGATGTCGCCGCCGGCATGCAGTCCTTCGGCGGCTTTCAGTGTCGCGTCGACCTTAATGCCCTTGCCGTCCCGCTCCGCGCCCGACACGAGACCGGTGCGCGGCGCCGCGCCGAGGGCGGCGATCACCAGGTCGGCCTCGACGGTCGAGCCGTCCCTCAGCGTCACCGCCCGCACCTTGCCACCTTGCGTCTTGAGCGCGGCGAGCTCCGCGCCCGTGCGCACATCGATACCCTTGGCGCGGTGCGTCGCCAGAAGCTGCTGAGCGACCTCATCGCCGAACTGCTTGGCGAAGGGCAGTTCGCTGCGTGAGATCACCGTCACCGCTCGCTCGTCGCCAACGAGGCTCGCGGCCGCCTCCATGCCGATGAAGCCGGAGCCGACAATCACGATGCGCTTGGCACCGGCCAGCTTCTCCTTGAGCGCCCTCGCGTCGTCGTGGCTGCGCAGCGACACGATGTTAACGGCGTCAGCGCTTTCCAGCTTCAGCGGCACGGCGTCGCTGCCGGGCGCGGCGAAGCATTGATCGTAGTCCAGCGTCTCGCCACCGGCGAAGTGCAGGCGCTTGGCGCCAGCGTCGATCCGCTCGACCGCCGTCTCCACCAACTCGACGCCGAGAGCCTTCAGCTTGTCGACTGGGTAGAGCGCCAGCGCGTCGTCGCTCTTCTTGCCCTGCAGGTAGGTCTTCGACAGGTCGGTGCGGTCGTAGGGCGGTTCGCACTCCGGCACGAACATCACGATCCGGCCGTCGAACCCGCGGGCCACCAGTTCCTCGGCGCAGGCCAAGCCCGCCGCGCCGCCGCCGACGATCGCGAAGACGCGATCGCTTCCGGTCTTGCGGTCGCCCGGCTCCACTTCGGGGCGATGCGGCTTGGCGCCGTCCGGCATCTCGACCATTACGCGCCCGTTCTCGACGCTGGCTGAAAAGCGCGACAGGCACCCCTTGCCCGGCGGCTCGAGGTGGTCGCCGGATTCGAGGTCGAAGATCGCATGGTGCCAAGGGCAGATCACGCGATTGCCGACGCGCTTGCCGTTCTTCAGCGGGGCACCCTTGTGCGTGCAGGTGGCGCCCGTCGCCAGAACCCGGTCCCCATCGCGTGCCAGGAGGATCTTGAGATCACCGACGCTGACTTCGGTCAACCCATCCTCGGGGAGGTCGGCAAGGGCGAGAACGTCGTGGCGCATGGGGGGCTCCCGTCTGGAATGGTTCCACCTAACAAGATGTGGGGCCACGCGTTCCCCGCCTTGGACAGTTTGGCACGCCGCGCGCGCTGTTCGGTCGCGCCGGCGGGCTATATGAACGGCAGGCATCCCCCGATGCGCGAAAGGCATTGTCACCATGAGCGATCACCTGCACGCGCCGCGTCTGGAACCCTGGAAGGTCGGCCTGCGCGGCCGCTGCCCGCGCTGCGGCGAGGGCCATCTGTTCGACGGCTTTCTGACGCTCGCGAAAGGCTGCGAGCGGTGCGGCCTCGATTATTCCTTCGCCGATCCGGCCGATGGTCCGGCCTTCTTCGTCGTCTGCTTCGGCTGCGTGCCGGCCGTGCTCTTCGCCGTGTGGCTGGAGATCGCCTTCGAGCCGTCGGTCTGGGTCCACGTCTTCGTGTCCCTGCCGTTCCTGCTCCTCACCTGCATCCTGCCGCTGCGCCCTCTGAAGGGCTGGCTGGTGGCGAGCCAGTACTACCACAAGGCCGAAGAAGGGCGCCTCGTCGTACCGCCCATACGGACGGGCGGCGACGTCTGAAGCTAACGGGCCTCGGTCGCGGCCGGGTTTTCGTGAGATCCAGCCTTCAACGCAGCCTCCGGCCTTTGTAGGCTGCCGTCCGATGCTCCGGCGCGAGCTGCGCCGTCGAGGGGGAGACGACGCATGAAGAAGCTGATCAACGAGCCGCTGGCAGTGGTCGACGAGATGCTGGAGGGGCTCTGCCTCGCCCATCCCGGTCTTGCTCTCCTCGAAGGCGAGCGCGTGCTCGTCCGCGCCGACCTCGCCGCCTTTCGCGCCCGTGGGCATGTCGCGCTCGTCTCGGGCGGCGGGTCCGGACACGAGCCGGCTCATGCCGGCTATGTCGGCGAGGGGCTTCTCACCGCAGCCGTCTGCGGCGACGTCTTCACCTCGCCCTCGACCGACGCGGTGCTGGCCACGATCCGCGCGGTGGGCGGGGCGGCGGGCGTGCTTTTGATCGTCAAGAACTACACGGGCGACCGCCTCAACTTCGGCCTTGCGGCGGAGATCGCGCGCGGCGAGGGCATTCCGGTGGAGATGGTCGTCGTGGCCGACGACGTGGCGCTCGCCGCCAGCACGCAGACCGCCGGGCGCCGTGGCATCGCGGGCACCGTGCTCGTCCACAAGGTCGCGGGGGCACGGGCCGCCGAAGGCGCGTCGCTGGAAGAGGTCAAGGCCGCGGCCGAGACGGTCATCGCGGGCCTCGGTAGCATGGGCGTCGCACTCACCGCCTGCACCGTGCCGGCCGCCGGCAAGCCGGGTTTCGAACTCGGCGAGCGCGAGGTCGAGCTAGGGCTCGGCATTCATGGGGAAGCCGGCGTGCGGCGCGAGCCGCTGCGCCCTTCGCGCGAGCTCACCGCGACCCTGGTGGAGCGCATCGTTGCCGAACTCGCGCTCGGCGGCGGCACGCCGGTCGCTCTCCTCGTCAACAATCTCGGCGCGACACCGGCAATGGAGATGCAGATCGTCGCGCGCGACGCCGTCACTGCTGCGAGGACCCACGGTCTCGTCATCGAACGGCTATGGACCGGGACGTTCCTGACCGCGCTCGAGATGGCGGGCTGTTCCGTCTCGCTGCTGCGGGCCGACCCCGAGACGCTGCGGCTTCTCGATGCGCCGGCGATGGCGCCCGCATGGCCTGGACGCGGAGCCGGGCCACTGGGCGAGGAGGGACCGGTGGTTGTCGCTTCGACCCGCCGTGAGGGACAGGATCTGCGTCCGGGCGACGGCGCGCGGACGGTCGCGATCCTCGTGCGTGCGGCGGAGCGGCTGATCGCCGAAGAAGGGCGACTGACGGCCCTCGACCAGATGGTCGGCGACGGCGACCTCGGTCTCAACCTGGCGCGCGGCGCCGAAGTCGCGAAGGCCGAGGCGCTCGACTGGACGGGTGCGGACGCGGCTTCCATCCTGCGCGCCCTGTCTGGCAGCCTCCGCCGCTCGGTCGGCGGCACGTCCGGTGCGCTCTATGCGGCGGGTCTCCTGCGCGCCGCGCGCGCCCTCGACGGCATCGCCGCGCCGACGTCGAGAGATTGGGCCAAGGCCTTTTGCGAGGGCACCGATGCGGTCGCGACGCTCGGCGACACGAAGCCCGGCGACCGGACGATGATCGATGCGCTGCAGCCCGCAGCGGAAGCGCTCGCCAGCAGCGGCTTGGAGGCTGCGGTGGAGGCGGCCCGCGCCGGCGCGGCGGCGACCGCGGCCATGGCCCCTCGGCGCGGCCGGTCGAGCTATCTCGGCGAACGGGCGGTGGGCGTGTCGGACCCCGGCGCCGAGGCCGTCGTCGTCTGGCTTTCGGCGATCCGGGACGAATTGGCCGCTGACTAAAATCAGCGGGTGAACCGTCATGCTTCCGTTATGAGGCATCGGCTATAGGAGCTCTGCAACACTGCAAAGGCAGGGCGGCGCCCGACGTCCCATCCGTCCCGCGCCGCGCCTGCCGACCAGTGTCCGCTACGCCACCACAGTCCGCTAGTGGAGCTGCGAGGGTTTCAGGCCGATGATGTCGAGCGCGACGGAACAGGCTTCCAGGAACGCGGCGCGATCGAGGTCGGGATGGTTCTCGAAGAAGCGGCGCGCGATGGCGCTGCCGTCGTCTTCCTCCTCGACAAGCCGCAGGATCGTGATGATGGGATCGACCTCTTCCATCGCCGCCGTTTCTAATAGGTTTCGGGCCAACGAGCCCGGTGGCCCATCCTCCATGGCGAAATACGCAAGGGGGGCGCATTCGGGAAGGGTTTTGCGGCAATCCGCGCGTCACTCCGTCATATTCGTTCGAAATTGGGACCAGGCGTCCGCCGCTTCCAAGACCGTCCGGCGCGCGGCGTCGATGTAGCGGCCGGCCGAGGCGAAGCCGTGGATCTGGTCGGCAAGGTGGCGCACGACGAGCGGCACGCCCGCTCCGCGGAGCCGCTCGGCATAGGCCGCCCCTTCGTCGTGGAGGATGTCCTGTCCCGCGAGCGCGACGAAGGTCGGGGGCGCGCCGTCGAGGCGATCGACCCGCAAGGGCGAGACGCGCCAGTCGGCGATGTCGTCGTCGCTGCGCACATACTGGTCGCGGAACCAGCGCATCGTCCGGCGCGTCAGGCCGAAGCCTTCGGCGAACCGGCCGTAGCTTTCGACCGTCTGACCGGCGTCCGTGTTGGGGTAGAGAAGGAGTTGCGCCTCCAGCGGCGGCACGGTGCCGTCACGCGACTGGATCGCCAGGACGGCTGCAAGGTTGCCGCCGGCGCTGTCCCCGGCGACGGCGATGTGCGCGGCATCGATGCCGAGCGCTGCGGCCTCCGCGGCCATGTGGGACAGGACGGCGCCCGCATCCTCGATCGCGGCGGGGAAGCGGTGTTCGGGCGCCAGCCGATAGTCCGGGCAGACCACGACACAGCGGGCGGCATTGGCGAACCAGCGACAGATGTCGTCGTGAGAATCGAGGTCGCCGATCACCCAGCCCCCGCCATGAAGATAGAGAAGCGCCGGTGCGCCCTCGGCCGGCGCGCCGATGCCGCGGTGGATGCGAACCGGGATCGGGCCGCCCGGACCCTCGATCGCGGCGTCACGGGTTTCCGCGACGGGTTCGAGATCGCCGCGCAGCGCGAGATAGGAGGCCCGGTAAGCGCGGCGCGCGGCCTCGGGCGTGCCATCTTCGAAGGGCGGAGACGGTGACCGGGCTCCAAGCGCCAGGACCTCGGCGGCTTGCGGATCGAGCGTCATGACGAATTGCCCGAGAGGAGCGCTGTGGCTTCTGTCTCCCCGAGCGCCGCCGGCCGCTCGATCCGACCCTCCACGCCGACCGGCTGGCCGGCGTCCGCGGCGGTGAGGATCGCCTCCATGACTTCGAGGACGTGGAGCGCGAGGCGACCGGAGGCGCGTGCCGGGCGTCTTTCGGTGACCGAGCGCACGAGATCGGCAACGCCGAGCATACGGTAGTTGGCGATGCGCGGCGCATCGAACGGCCAGTTGATGGCGCCGAACGTCTCTGGCTCGCTCGGGTGCTCCCGCCACGGCTCGCCGCGCGGCGAAAGCGACACGTCCCCGCCGAACGTGTCAGGGTCGGGCAGCCGGACCGAACCGTCTGTGCCGTGAAGTTCGATCGGGTGGTTGGAGTGGCGGAAGACGTCCCACGAGGCGCCGAAGGTGACCGCCGCACCGCCCCGGAATTCCAAAAGTGACAGGAGGCTCGTCGGCGTGCCGACGGGAAAGCGCGTGCCCTGAAAGGGGCCTTCGGCGGTGATCTCGCGCGTCTCCTGACCCGTGCGCGCGACGGCGGAGACGCGTGCCACGGGTCCGAGGAGATTGACCAGCATCGTCAGGTAGTAGGGTCCCATGTCGAGCACCGGGCCGCCGCCCGGCTGGTAGTAGAACTGCGGATTGGGGTGCCAGTGCTCCATGCCGCGCCCCATCATGAAGGCGGTGCCGATCACCGGCTTGCCGATGGCGCCAGCGTCGAGCAGCGCGCGCGCCCGCCGGCCGGCCGCGCCGAGGAACGTGTCGGGCGCCGAGCCGAGCGAGAGGCCACGCCGCTCCGCCTCTTCGACCAGGGCGCGCCCCTCGCGAAGCGTCACGCCGAGCGGTTTTTCGGTGAAGACGTGCTTGCCGGCGCCGAGCGCGGCTTCCGTCACCTCGCGATGGGCGGCTGGAATGGTGAGGTTCAGAACAAGCTGGACGTCGGGCTCGGCGAGCAGCGCCTCGACGCTCATCGCCCGCACGCCGTACTCGGCCGCGCGGCGCTCCGCCATCTCGGGCACGCGGTCGGCGCAGGCGACCAGCGCCACGTCACCGAAGAGCCGCGCGTTGCGCAGGTATGTGGCTGCGATATTGCCGCAGCCGATGATGCCGATCCCCATGCGGGCCATGATGCTGCTCTTTGAAAATCAGTGCGTGGCGCGGTCGTAGCGGTCGAGCACCGCCTCGATGCCGGCGAGGAGAAGGGCCCGAGGTTCGGGCGTGATCCGTCCCGCCGCAACGGTCTCGGCCAGGCGTCCGAGATGCTGGCCGACGAGGGGAAGGGGGATCGCGCGATCGTCGAGCCGCGCCATCAGGCGATCGACGGCCTCTTGCGCGGCGGCGTCAGGCCAATAGTAGCGGATGCGGTCGCTGAGCGAGAAATGGCGCTGGACCGCCACCTCCGCGTCCGAGCCGTGGCAGTATTTCCGCCAGTTGTCGGGCTTCTCCAGCATCAAAGCGTCCATCGCATCGCGCAGCGATGGCTCGCCCGGCGCGGGCGCCAGGATGTCGGCGATGTGGGAAAGGCCGTAGAGCGTCTCGCGCAGCGCGAAGGTAAGCCAGGGGCCGACTTTCAGGATCGCGAAGCCGTCACCCACCAGTCGGCGCAGCGCGTCGTCCGGCTGGTAGTCGGTCGAGTGGGCTTCGAACACGAGACGCGGCTCCTCCACGAGAAAGCCCTTGATGTCCGCGGCTGCGTGCGGCCGATAGACCATGATGTCCTCGTGACCGAACTCGACCCCCGGCTGCACGACCACCGCGATGACGCGGGCAAATGCGTCGCCGAGTTGGAGCGCGGCAAATGCCTTCGCGTGCACATCGACCGTATGGCGGACGGCCTCCCGGCCAGTGACGACGAGGTGGTCGAGCGCTTCGGTCGCCCCGCCGGGAACGGGAACCTCGGTGCCGATCACATAGACCGGTGGGACGAGGCCGCCTCTGGCGACGGTGCCCTCCGCCCGTTCGGCCAGCCGCGCGGCGCGTCGGGCGACGGTCTCGTCGTCGAGGGCAGCCGGCTCGCCGGCGCATCCCATCGAGGCGTCGAGATGGAGCTTGGCGAAGCCCGCGGCGGCAAACCCTTCGATCATCGTCTCGGCCTTGGACATCGCTTCGTGCGGAGCGAGATGCTTCCAGGGATTGGGGCCGAGATGGTCGCCGCCGAGCACCAGCCGCTCCAGCGGAAAGCCGACCATTGCGGCGATCCGTTCCACGAAGCGGCGGAAGTCGGCCGGCGTCATGCCGGTGTATCCGCCGTCCTGGTTCACCTGATTGCAGGTCGCCTCCACCAGGACGTCGCGGTCACGGGCGAGACCATGTCGCAGCGCCGCTTCGATCACCAGCGGGTGGGCGGAACAGACCGAGGTGACGCCGGCGTGCTCGCCCGCCTGAAACCGTCGCGGCAGCGCGCGCAGCCGGTCGATGGCGCTCATGCCGCAACTCCCGCCTGCGAGCCGATGAAGTCGTCGATCTCGAAGCGGAAGCGCGTGCCTTCCATCGGCCCCTTGCGCGTGACGGCGAGGGCGCCGCAAGCGTTGGCGAGGCGAAGCGCGTCCGCCGGGTCCTCGCCACGCAGCCAGGCGCAGACGAAGCCGGCACCGAAGCAATCGCCGGCGCCTGTCGGATCGACCTCCTCGACGTGGAAGGCCGGTGCCGCGGTGCGCCCTCGTGCGTCGTAGAGGACGGCCCCGTCGCCGCCTTTCTTGAGGACGACGGCGGACCGGCCGGCGGCCAGGAGTTCCGCGACCGCGCCGTCTTCATCCTGCGCCGCCGTGAAGAGGAAGAGTTCGGCGCCGCTCGGCAGGAAGACGTCGCAGCGCTCGGCGACCCATTCGAGGGCCTCGCGCATGGCGCCGACCAGAAGTTCGGGTCGGATGTTGGGGTCGAAGGAGACCGTGCCGCTCCGCGCCTTGATGCGCTCGACGGCCGCCTTTGTCACCGTGATCGCACCCTCCGAGAACAGCGAGGAGCCCATGACGTGGATGTGGTCGGCGCGGTCGACCAGCGCCTCGGCCGCCTCGGTCATCGCCATGAGGCCGCAGGCGCTGTCCTTGATGTTGAACACGAAGGCGCGGCTCCCGTCCGCCGCGTAGCGCACGAAGGCGCTGCCGGTGGCGGCGCCGGGATGCACCGCGACGGCCGAGACGTCGACGCCGCTCGCCGTCAGGCGTTCGAGATTGAGCGTGCCAAAGTCGTCGGCGCCGACCGAGGAGATCATGCCGCAGGGCTGGCCGAGCCGGCCGACTTGGTCGATGAAGATCGCAGGCGCACCGGACGGGAAGGGGCCGACCAGCGGGCCGGGCTCCAGGAATGTCTGCCCGATCCGCGTCGCCATGATCTCCACGACGATTTCCCCGGCGGTCACCACCGTCTTCATGCCACGCCCTCCCCAAGGCGGGCGCGGTGTCGGTTCTCCGGTCGCGCCCATCGCCAAGCTGCGCCCGGCGGGGAGGGCGGTCAATCGAAAACTTTACGCGCGCAAAGTTTCGTGGTCACGATGCGTGGGTATCGTCCCGACGCGGAGACATGCCATTCCCCTTCCGCCCCGCCACCGCACGATGGAGGACTTCGCGAAGGCCTGCGGCCTGTCGCGGCCGACGCTCGCGAAGTTCTTCGACGATCCGGCGAGCGTGCGTCCCGCGACGCGGCGGCGCATCGAGGCGGCGCTCGCCGAGTCGGACTATCGGCCGAACCCCTTCGCGCGCAATCTCAACCGGCGGCGAGCCCGCACCATCGGGATCGTCGTGCCGACCGTCGCCGACCCGTTCTACGCGGCGCTTGTCGCGCTTCTGGAAGAGCATTGCCGGTCGGCGGGCTTCTGGCCGCTCGTCCTGTCGTCGCGCGGCGAGGCGGAGGGCGAGGCGCTGGCCCTTCGAACGCTGCTCGACCAGCGGGTCTCGGGCGCGCTGATCGCGTCCTGCGGGGCGGACGCTCTGGCGGAACCGGCGCGGGCGCTCGGCGAGCGCATGCCTCTCGTCTTTCTCGACAGCGCGTCGGGCGCGGCGGGCGGCTTCGTCGGCAACGACAACGGGCAGAGCGTCGCCGCGCTGGTGGATTATCTGGCGGAGGGCGGCGAGGCACCGGCCTATCTCGACATGCCGGACGTGAACGCAAGCGCTCGCGAGCGCCGGGCCCACTACCTCTCGCGCATGGCGGAACTCGGGCTTGCGCCGCAACGTATCGCGCCACCTGGCAACGGCTGGGACTTCGAGCGTCTCGGCTTCGAGGCGATGGAGGCGATCCTTCAAGCGGGGCCGCCGCCCTTCCGCAGTCTCCTGTGCGCCAACGACCGGCTGGCGCTGGGCGCGCTCGCGGCCGCCTTCGCGCGCGGCGTGACGATCGGCCGTGCGCCCGGCGCGCTGCGGATCGCGGGACACGACGACCACCCGCTCAGCCGCTACGCCTGCCCGGCGCTGACCACAATGGCGCAGGACGTAGAGGCCCACGCTGCGCTCGCGACCCGGATGCTGCTCGATGCCCTTCGCGACGGATCCGAGGCGGCGACGCGCATTCTTCTGCCGGCGCGGCTGACGGTGCGCGCGTCGTCCTGACGGTCAGTCGCCCGTCAGAGGTACAACGGTGAGCTCCGTGCCGCTGGCGCGCAAGCTGGAGGCGATGTCGGCGTCGACGCCCTGGTCGGTGATGACTTCGGAAATCTGCGACAGCTGGGCGAAGGTGCAGAAGGCGGGCGCCTGGAACTTGGTGCTGTCGACGAGCAGGATCGTGCGCCGCGCCGAGCGGATCATCGCCCGCTTGATCGAGGCGATCTCCATCGAGGCGTCGGTCAGGATCTGTCCGGTCACGGCATAGGCGCCGGTGAAGCAGACGTCGGCATGGATCGTCTCGAAGAACGGCTCGCCGGGCTGGCCGGTCAGGAGGTCTCCGCCAGGCCGCAAGGTGCCGCCGGTGACGATCACCCGCCATTCCGGCACGCTGGAGCCGATCCGCGCGATCTCGATGTTGTTGGTGACGACGGTAAGGGGCAGACGACGGAGGGCGGTCGCCCGCACCACCTCGATCACGGTCGAGCTGGAATCGAAGATCACGCTCTCACCGCCTTTGAGGCGTGTCGCCGCCTCCTGGCCGATCGCCGCCTTTTGGCGGTGCTGGTAGTGGGCGTTGAGCGCCGGCTCGCGCTCGAACGTGGCGCGCAAGGGGGGCACGAGCAGCGCACCGCCGTGCGTGCGCTCGAGATAGCCGCCCTCGGTCAGCTGTTCGAGGTCGCGGCGGATCGTGGACTGCGAGCCGCCGATCGCCTCGGTGAGCTCGCCGATCGAGGCCGTCCCGTTGACCTTCAGGTAGTCAAGGATCATCGCGCGCCGCTTGGCGGGAATGATCTCGACGCGTTTGGTGGGGGCGTCCATGGGTGATCCTATGAGGGTCTTCGCGATGCGCCCCCGCCGTGCTGCAATGCGAGGTGAGGTTTGGTTACCAAATGGTGTAGCCGCAATCCACCGTTACGATCGATCCCGTCATCGCGCTCGACGCGTCCGTGGCGAGGAACAGGATCGCGGAGGCGATCTCGTCGGCGCGCGCCGGGCGGTTCATCGGGGTCGACGCCATCCAGGTCGGCATCAAGGCGTCGTCGGTGAAGCCGCCGCGCGACATGGCCGTGTCGACATAGGTCGGAGCCACCGAATTGACGCGCACGCCGCGCGGCGCCCACTCGCCTGCGAGCGAGCGCGTCATGTGGTGCACGCCGGCTTTCGCGGCGTTGTAGTGCACCTGCCGCTGCGGCTTGTTGGAGATCAGCCCCGACATCGAGCCGACCGTGACGATCGAGCCGCGCCCGCGCTCCAGCATGGCACGGCCGAACTCGCGGCACGACCAGTAGCAGCCGTTGAGGTCGACATCGACGACCTTGTGCCAAACCTCGTCGGACATGCTTTCGCCCGGCGTATCCGGCCAGGCGATGCCGGCGTTGGCGATCAGGATGTCGATGCCCCCATGGCGCGCATTAGCCTCCGCGGCGGCGCGGGCGACGGCTTTGGAGTCCGTGACGTCGAGCGCGACGGCATCGACCTCCCAGCCCTTCTCCGCGAGTTCTGCGCGCCCGGCGTCCAGAACGGCCGGGTCGCGGTCGGAGATCACGACGCGCGCGCCATGCTCCAGGAGGGCTTCGGCGGTGCACAGGCCGATGCCGCGCCCGCCGCCGGTGATGAAGGCGGCGCGGCCGGAAAGGTCGGATTTCTCGCGATACATGGCACTGTCCTGATGTCGCGCGGTCAGGCGCGTTGGCGGATTCGCTGGCGGCCGGCACTGCCCGCCGAGCCGAGAACGAGAAGGCAACCGGCGGTGAACGTGTCGCCGAGCCCAAGCGTGGTGAGGGGTGCAGGGTGATAGGGGCTCGGCACGGCGACCGAGGTCCAGCCGTCGCCGAGCGGTCCGTCGTCGACGGGCGGGTGATGGAACGTCGCACCGTCCGCCACGCCCTCCGGCACGGCAGGCTGCCCGGCCATCGACCGCGTGCTGGCGACGAGGCAACCGGCCATCAGCGCCTCGCGCTCGACGTCCGCATCGCGCCGCGTGACGGTCAGCGCCCAATGGTCGGCGTGGACGCAGACGCGGTCGAGCCCCAGGCGCTCGCCGAGCGTCCGCATGGTCTCGGCAAGGTCGGCGTCGGCGACGCCCGGCGCGAGGTCGCGCATTTCCGAATGACTCATGCCGAGCGAGGTCACGGCACCCGACGTGCCGTCCAGCACGCGATCGCGCAGGGCGGCGTCCTCGAACGTGCTCATCTCGAGGTGCACGGTGGAGAGACCCGCGTCGAGCCAGCGCCGCGTCAGCGAAAACACGCGGGTGAGTTCGTCGTCGAGGTCGGCCGGGGGTACGCAGTTGAAGCCCGCGACGAGGCCGGTTCCGGCCTCCGGCGCCAGGTGCGGGGTCAAGGCCTCGAAGGCCGCGTCCTTCTCGAGGCCGGGATCGCCGAAGCGCACGATGATGCGCGACGAGCGGTTCGGCACGCAGTCGCCGACGACGCGCCCCGCCGTGTATTCGAAGATGTAGATGTCGGGCCGCCGGGCACCGCGGTGCTGGACGGATCGCGCCCGCACCGTGCGCTCGCCTTCGGCCAGCAGCAGGTTTCCGGGCAGGCGCGCGAGCATATGGGCGCTGCGGTCCGAGAGGTTGACGATCGCGGGAGCGCCGAGCGTCGTCAACACCCATCCGGCCTGCGGGCCGACACCGCCGAGCGCATAGCGCGCCGGAACGTGATCGGCGAGCCAGGCCGGGCCGGCGGGCCATTCGACGCGCACCTCGCCACCGACGCCGCGCGCGACGCGATCCTTGAGCATCGAAGCGAAGGCGGCGGCGTCAGGATCGTCCGCCGTCCAGAGAGCGGCCGCATTGGAGAGGTTGATCCTCGCATCCACGCAGGCGCTCATGCCGCATAGCGTCAGCGGGGCGCTGCGCGCCATGCCCGGCAGGCGGCGGACCAAACCCTCGTAGGCGGCGCGCCAGTCCGCTTGGCTGTCGTGCATGGGGGGGACTCTCCGCGAGATCACGTCAATTCGCGTCAGGAACATGCGGAAACGGCACGGAGGTCAACCATAAAACGTCATTGTCGTGCAGCATCCTCATGCTGCGGCTGCGAGGGCGGAGAGGGGCGTCGATGGTCGGAGGACGCTCCTCTGATGCGTCCAGAGCGCAAATGTTGGCTCGCTGAAGCGCGCTGCAGATCTGGAAGAAAAAGATTTCCGATGAAACAATTTGGCGTTATATCTTACGCTGTCGCACGTCCGGTCCGCGAACCGAGCGCGCACCCCGTCAACGATCCGAGGATGACCGCCGTGCTCCGGTTGGACCAGAAGCTTCAGAACATTCGCGCCGGGCGCTACAGCCGGTCGGATTTCATCATCGCCGACGCCAAGGACAGCGACATGGGATCGGGTGTCGGCGGCACCGGCTTCCTGCGCAATCCGGACGGAACGCAGGGACGCCGCCGCACGCGCCAGGAATTCCTCGACGCCATCGAGGCGATCGTCCGCCAGGACGTCGTCGACATCATGCTGGTGTCGGTCTCCAACCTCGACGAACTGCACGAGCGGGGCGCCTTCGATGGCAGCGCCGTGAAGCCGGCGATCCGCGCGAACGAGACGACCGACTGCTGGGGCGGCATGCGCCACCAGCGCTACACGAAGGCTCCGTCGCTGCCGTTCCGCACGGCCGAGCTGTCGCGCGTGCGCTACGGTTCGGCGTTCCCGCAGCCCGGCGCGCCGGTGAAGGGCACCGATCTCGGGCTCTACTCGGTGACCTTCAACAACGATCTCGCGGCCGACATCGAGTCGCTGGAGGCGTTCGCCGAGTTCCGGCGCGAGGCGGCGGCCAACGAGTTCAAGTACTTCTACGAGGTGTTCAACCCGAACGTACCGCTTGATCTCGATCGCGACGCGCTCGGCGAATACATGAACGACTGCATCCTGCGTTCGCTGGCGGGTGTCTCGAAGGCCGATCGGCCGGAATTCCTCAAGATCGTCTACAACGGTCCGAAGGCGCTCGAGGAACTCGCGAGCTTCGATTCGACGCTGGTCGTCGGCGTGCTCGGCGGCGGTGCCGGCACGGCGCGCGATACGTTCGAACTGGTGGCGCAAGCCGAGAAATACGGCGCGCGCGTCGCCCTGTTCGGCCGCAAGATCAATCTTGCCGAGGATCCGCTCGCGATGGTCGGGATGATGCGTCAGGTCGCCGACGGCGCGCTGACGCCGGACGAGGCTGTTCGTGCCTATCACGGCGAACTGCAGAAGGGCGGCCTTCAGGCAGCCCGCTCGCTCGAGGACGACCGGACCGTGACCGAGGCGAACCTCAAGCCGGCCGCGACGCTCCGCGCCGCCTGACGTTCGCCATCGCGCGCCGCCGATCTCCCCGGCGGCGCGCGTCCTGTTTCAGGCCGTAGTGCGGTTCCAGTTCTGCCGGTCATGGAGGGCGACGACCGACACGTCGGTGAAGTCCTCGACCGCGAAGTCCGCGCCGGCGGCGGTCAGTTCCTCGATCGAACGGCTGGTCGCAATCCCGACGCAGACGAGGCCGGCCCCTTTGGCCGCGGCTAGCCCCGGCAGCGAGTCCTCGAAGGCGATCGCCTGATGCGGCGTCAGTCCGAACGCCTCCAGCGCGAGCCGGTAGGGCAGGGGGTCGGGCTTGCCGCGCTCCAGTTCGTCACCGTAGATGCGGATCTCGAACCGGTCGGCGATCCCCAGCGTCTCCAGCATGAAGGCGACGTTCTTTCGGGGCGCGTTGGTGACGAGTGCGATGCGCAAACCGTCGGCGCGCGCCCGGTCGATGAAGGCGACGACGCCCGCTAGCGGCGTCAGGTCGCCCGCCATGTCGCGAAACCGCGCTTCCTTGCGGTCGATGAAGTCGCGATGCTCTTCGGCCGTGCGATCGGGGAAGAGATAGCGGCCGACCGCATCGTTCGGCTGGCCGGATACGCGGGTGACGAACGTCTCCTCGTCGATCGCCAGTCCCTCGTCCTCCAGAAGCGCGCGCATGGCGACGAGATGCAGGGGATCGGTGTGCGCCAGCGTGCCGTCGAGGTCGAAGAGAAGCGCCTCGATCGGTGTCGAGGTCGAGGCGGTCGTCTCGGTCATCGTCGTCCATCCCGGTTGCGTCGCGCCGCGTTCGGCGCCCGGCTCCATAGCGCGGACGGGCCGCGCCGTCACTTGATCGGGCGCTTCTCGAGCTTTCGCGCCAGCGTGCGGCGATGCATGCCGAGGCGCCGCGCGGCCTCGGAGATGTTGAAGTCGGTTTCGACCAGCACCTCGTGGATGCGCTCCCACTCCAGCGTCTTGATCGACGTCGGTCGGTTGGTCAGCGGTACGTTCGCATCGCCCGCGCCGCGTCCGAAGGCGGCCTCGATGTCGTCGGTGTTGGCGGGCTTGGCAAGGTAGTGGCAGGCGCCGAGCTTGATCGCCTCGACCGCCGTCGCGATGCTGGCAAAGCCCGTCAGGACGACGATCAGGATGTCGGGATCGTGCTCGTGCAGCATCTCGACGCAGGCGAGGCCGGAGCTTCCGGCGAGCTTCAGGTCGACGACCGCAAAGCCCGGCGTACGCTCCAGCAGCAACACGCGCAGCGCCTCGGCGTCGGGCGCCACCACGACCTCGTACTCGCGCCGCTCGAACGATCGCTTCAGCGTCTTGGCGAAGGCCTCGTCGTCGTCGACCACCACCAGCAGGCGTTCGCTCATGTCGCGTCCTCCTCGATCGACAGGGCATCGAGCGGCAGCGTCAGTTCGACCAGCGCCCCGCCGTGCGCAAGGTTCTCGGCAAGGACGTTGCCGCCGAGCTTGCGAAGAACGTTGAAGACGAGGAACAGGCCGAGCCCGCCCCCGAGCCGCCCCTTGGTGGACTGGTAGGGCTTGCCGAGCGAGGCGAGGATCGCCGGGTCGAAGCCGGGGCCGCGATCCTCGACCCGGAGGCGTAGCTGGTCGCCGACGCGGGCGGCATGGAACAGGATGCGGTCCGGCGAGACCTCGTAGGCGTTGTCGAGCACGTTGAAGACGACCTGACGAAGCGTCGATTCCGAGACGATCGGCATGTTGCGATCGAAGCTGTTCTCGTAGCGGAGGTTTGCGTTGGGCCGCGTCGCACGCCAGTCGGCCGCCAGCCCGTCGAGGAACTGGTGCATCGTCGTCATGCCCGCTTCGAGACCGCGCGCCTCGCCGGCCGACATCAGGATGTGGGTGACGATCGACTTGCAGCGTCGGACCTCGGCCTGCATCGCCTCGATCTCGTCCGCGAGTTCCGGGTTGGCGGTGAGCGAGGGCATCCGGCGCCAGTCGCCGAGGATGATCGAGAGGGTCGAGAGCGGCGTGCCGAGTTCGTGCGCCGCTCCGGAGGCCAGAAGGCCCATGCGCACGATGTGGT
This sequence comes from Aureimonas phyllosphaerae, assembly GCF_047943035.1. Lineage (NCBI taxonomy): Bacteria > Pseudomonadati > Pseudomonadota > Alphaproteobacteria > Hyphomicrobiales > Aurantimonadaceae > Aureimonas > Aureimonas phyllosphaerae. The sequence goes on from NZ_CP181348.1 coordinate 2,494,357, forward strand.
CCTCTTCCGCCGCGTGCTGGCGCAGGTCCGCAAGGCGCGCATCGCGCTCGCGGATGTTGTTGCCGATCCGCGTGACGAAGACGACCAGCAGCGCTGCGTTCAGCGCGAAGCAGATGAGCATGCCGATGATGTGCAGGCTCATCAGCCCGAGCCCCTCCTGCTCGACGAATTCGAGCGGGCGGTAGTTCGTCGTGAGACCGGCGAAGCACAGCACCGTGACCAGAACGAGCGCGATCGACGACCAGGGCTTCAGGAGCACCGCCCCGAGCGTTACCTGGAGAAGGTAGAGAGAGGTGAAGGGGTTGGCGGCGCCGCCGCTGAGATAGAGCTGCGCGGTCAGTCCAGCGACGTCGAAAAGGAGGGCGGCGAAGAGTTCGAGGTTCGTCACGCCGCGCTTCAGGCGAAGGCGCAGGAGACTACCGAGGTTGAGGAGGACGAGCCCGAGGATGACGCCGAGCATCGGCGCGATGGGCACGGTGACGCCGAGAAACAGCGTGACGAAGGCGATGCTGGCGATCTGCCCGGCCGCCGCGATCCAGCGCAGCTGGATGAGCAGCAGGAGATTCTTGCGTCCGGCTGAGTCTTCGAGCGGGACGCCGTGAAGAAGACGCGCGCGCATTTCGGCAAGGCGCGTGGCGGGCGGAACCGGCGCGGCGCTGTCGAGGGGCGCGCTCATCGGCTGGCCTCCGCGACGCGCCACGCCGTGCGGCGGCGGCGCTCGTCGCGCGCGATCCAGATGCCGGCGCCGGCCAGCATGGTGGCGAGCGCGAACCAGGTCAGCGCGTAGACGAGGTGGTGGTTGCGGAAGGCGACGACGGTCAGACCGCCGACGGGAATGCCGCCCGGCGTCTCGCCGGCCGACTGGTCGATAAAGAACGGTGCGACAGGCCCGAGCCCGCGCCTTTCGGCGATCGCCGCGACGTCGCGCGAGAACCAGCGATCCGCGGCGGGATCGTTCGACCGCAGGAAGCCGCCCCCCGGCTCGTCGAGGCGGAGGAGTCCGGTGATGGACACGGGTCCCGGCTGTTGCCCGGCGGCGCGGGTCGCCGGATCACGGCGGTCCGCCGGCACGAAGCCGCGATTGACGAGGATCGTCGTACCGTCCGTCGTGACGAACGGCGTCATCACCCAGAAGCCCGATCCGAGCTCAGTGAGGGCTTGGACGAACGTCTCGCGGTCGTTGCGGAAGGAGCCTTCGAGCCGCACGCGACGATATTCTTCGCTCGGCCCGTCGAAGGCGGCCCATTGCGCGGGGGAGGGGGGCGCAGCCGGCGGCGCGTTGACGCGTGCCTCGACGCGCTCGATGAGATCGAGCTTCCAGGAGAGGCGCTGTACCTGCCAGATCCCGAGACTTATGAGGACGGCGAAGACAAGGAGCCCGGACAGGCCGAGAATGAAAAGGGAAAGGCGGCTCCGAGGCCGCCCCGCCGGGTTCGTGGGGTCCGGCCCCGGCGCCATGCGCCGGGTCTCGGTCACGGCATCTGGCTCATGTCGTGCTGCATGGCCGGCATCATGTTCGTGTTGAGGTGGTACATGACCCACAGCGAACCGGCGATCGTGATGATCAGGATCACCACGGTGAAGATCAGGGCCAGCATGTTCCAGCCGCCTTCGGACTTCGTGTTCATGTGCAGGAAGTAGACCATGTGGACCACGATCTGCGCCGCCGCGAAGGCCATGACAACGAAGGCTGTGACGCGGGTCGAGTCGAAGACGTCGCCCATCACCAGCCAGAACGGGATCGCCGTCAGGACGACCGACAGGATGAAGCCGGTGAGATAGCCCTTGAAGCTGCCGTGGCCGGCTTCGTGGTGGTCGTGCAGGACCTCGACCTGAGCCCCGTGATGCTTCTCGCTCATGCCAGCGACCCCATGAGGTAGACGAAGGAGAAGACGCCGATCCAGACGACGTCGAGGAAGTGCCAGAACATCGACAGGCACATCAGTCGGCGGCGGTTTTCAGGAATCAGGCCCTTCCAGACGACCTGCGCCATCAGTACGGCCAGCCACAGCGCGCCGAAGGCGACGTGGAGCGCGTGGGTGCCGACGAGCGCGAAGAACGAGGACAAGAACGCCGAGCGCTGCGGACCGGCGCCGATCTCGATCAGGTGGTGGAACTCGTAGGCCGTGGCGCCGAGGAAGCCGAGGCCGAAGACGCCGGTCACCGCGAGCCAGGCGAGCGTCATCCCCTTGGACCCCTTCTCCATCGCCAGCATCGCCATGCCGTAGGTGATCGACGACACGAGGAGGAGGGCGGTCGAGATGGCGACGAGTTCGAGCTCGAAGAGGTCGGCCCCCGAGGGGCCGGCCGCGTAGGAGCGCCCGTAGACGCTATAGCAGGCGAAGAGCACGGCGAAGATGAGGCAGTCGCTCATCAGGTAGAGCCAGAAGCCGAGAAGGGTGCCGCCCTCGGCGTGGCCCTCCTCTTCCGCGACGTAGAACTTCAGCTCGTTGCTGTCGATGCCGGCAGCGGACACCGCGTTTGCGTGGGCCATCGATCAGACTCCCGATGTCGCCAGGAGCTGCGTACGCTCCTGCTCGGCCCGGGCCACGTCATCGGCCGGGATGTAGAAATCGCGCTTGTAGTTGAAGCTGTGCACGATCGTCGTTCCGATGATGGCGACGAAGGACAGGGCGGCCAGCCACCAGATGTACCAGACGAGGGCGAAGCCGCAGGCCACCGACAGGCCGGCCAGGATCACGCCCGCACCCGTGTTCGCGGGCATGTGGACAGGACGGAAGCCGGTGAGCGGACGGACGTAGCCGCGGCGCTTCATGTCCCACCAGGCATCGCCGTCGTGGATCATCGGCGTGAAAGCGAAGTTGTAGGCCGGCGGAGGCGAGGAGGTCGCCCATTCCAGCGTGCGTCCGCCCCACGGATCGCCCGTCACGTCGCGCAGCTTGTCGCGGTTCTTGATGCTCACATAGATCTGGATGAGGAACGAGGCGATGCCGAGTGCCACCAGGAAGGCGCCGAAGGCCGCGATGACGAACCAGATCTGCAGCGACGGATCCTCGAAGTGGTTCATGCGGCGCGTCACGCCCATCAGGCCGAGCACGTAGAGCGGCGCGAAGGCGAACCAGAAGCCGGTGAGCCAGAACCAGAAGCTCATCTTGCCCCAGAACTCGTCGAGCTTGAAGCCGAAGGCCTTGGGGAACCAGTAGTTCACGCCGGCGAACAGGCCGAACAGCACACCGCCGATGATGACGTTGTGGAAGTGCGCCACCAGGAACAGCGAGTTGTGCAGCACGAAGTCCGCGGGGGGAACGGCGAGGAGCACGCCGGTCATGCCGCCGATCACGAAGGTGACCATGAAGCCGAGGCTCCAGAGCATGGGCACGTCGAACCGGATGCGCCCGCGATACATTGTGAACAGCCAGTTGAAGATCTTCGCGCCCGTCGGGATCGAGATGATCATCGTCGTGATGCCGAAGAACGAGTTCACGCTGGCGCCCGAGCCCATCGTGAAGAAGTGGTGCAGCCAGACGAGGTAGGAGAGGATCGTGATGACGACCGTCGCGTAGACCATCGAGGCGTAGCCGAAGAGACGCTTCGAGGAATAGGTCGAGACGACCTCGGAGAAGATGCCGAACGCCGGCAGGATCAGGATGTAGACCTCCGGGTGGCCCCAGATCCAGATGAGGTTGACGTACATCATCGGGTTGCCGCCGAGATCGTTCGAGAAGAAGTTCGTCCCGACGTAGCGATCCAGCGAGAGAAGTGTCATCACCGCCGTGAGCACCGGGAAGGCGGCGACGATGAGGACGTTGGTGCAGAGCGAGGTCCAGGTGAAGACCGGCATCTTCATCATGGTCATGCCGGGCGCGCGCATCTTCACGATCGTCACGATCAGGTTGATGCCCGACAGGAGCGTTCCGACGCCTGCGATCTGCAGGGCCCAGATGTAGTAGTCGACGCCGACGCCCGGACTATACGCCGGTCCCGACAAGGGCGGCATCGCCAGCCAGCCGGTGCGCGCGAACTCGCCGACGAAGAGCGAGAACATCACCATCACCGCGCCGCCGACCGTCATCCAGAACGAGAAGTTGTTGAGGAACGGAAAGGCGACGTCGCGCGCGCCGATCTGCAGCGGCACGACGTAGTTCATCAGGCCGGTGATGAACGGCATCGCCACGAAGAAGATCATGATCACGCCATGGGCGGTGAAGATCTGATCGTAGTGGTGCGGGGGGAGGTATCCCTCGTTCGCGCCGAAGGCGATGGCCTGCTGCGTGCGCATCAGGATGGCGTCGGAGAAGCCGCGCAGCAGCATCACGATCGCCAGGATGCAGTACATGATGCCGATCTTCTTGTGATCGACGGTGGTGAACCACTCCTTCCAGAGATAGCCCCACAGTTTGTAGTAGGTCAGCGCGGCGACCAGCGCCGTGCCGCCGATGGCGACCACGCTGAACGTCACGATCAGGATGGGATCGTGGAGGGGAATGGCATCGAGCGTCAGGCGCCCGAAGACCAGTTGCTGTAGATCCATATTGGAGAACATCGGTCGGATCCGCTGGTTCGCGCTGTTTCGAGCCGGGGCTGGGAGGAACCCCGGCCGTCGGTCAGTTCGTCTGGTTCAGTTGGTTCGGTGCGATCTCGCCGCCGCCGGATGAGGCGCCGTGACCTTCGTGTCCGCTCATGCCGTTCATGCCGCCGTGGCCTTCGTGACCGGAGCTGTCCGATTGGCCGCCGGAGGAGCCCATGGGGGCAACGCCGTCCGGGGTCTCCTGGGAGCGGGACTCGCGCCCGGAGGCGGGGAAGGTCGCGCCCTGTGCTTCGCTTCCGCCGGACGCCCCGGCATAGCCTTCGGGACCGTGTCCGGCGCCGTCGTGGTTGCGGTGGCCGTCATAGATCAGACGATCGCGGTTCTCCGCGCTCTCGATGCCGGCACCGCCTTGCATGTCGATGTGCATCATCTCGTCCATGCACATCTTCCCGGGCGCCGTGCACATGTTGAGCACCGCCTGGTAGAGGCCGTCCTCGACGCTCGAATAGTAGTGCACCGGTTCCGCTTCGCTGGGCTTCTCGACCTCGAGATACCGCGCGCGGTCGAGCGGCTGGCCCTCGGTGCGGACCTTCTGGACCCAGGCGTCGAAGTCGCCCTGCGCCAGGCCGTGGAACTTGAAGTGCATGTTCGAGAAGCCGGCGCCGGAATAGTTGGCCGACATGCCCTCGTAGACGCCAGGCTTGTTGATCACGGCGTGGAGCTTGGTCTCCATGCCCGGCATCGCGTAGATCATGCCGGCGAGCGCGGGCACGTAGAAGGTGTTCATGATCGCGCTGGAGGTGATCTTGAAGTTGATCGGCCGATCCACCGGCGCCGCCAGTTCGTTGATCGTCGCGATCCCGTATTCGGGGTAGAAGAACATCCACTTCCAGTCGAGCGCGACGACCTCAACCGTGATCGGCGGGGTTTCGGCGGTCACCGGGCGGACGGCGTCGATGCGGTCGAGCGGTCGGTAGGGATCGAGGAGGTGCGTCGAGATCCAGGTGACCGCGCCGAGCGCGATGATGATCATCAGCGGCGCCGTCCAGATCAGGACCTCAAGGCGCGTCGAATGATGCCAGTCGCCGTCGTATTTCGCGTCCGGGTTGCTGGCCCGATAGCGCCACGCGAACAACAGCGTCGCGATGATCACCGGCACGATGATCAGAAGCATCAGACCGGTCGAGATAAGGATCAGATTGGCCTGCTGGTTCGCGATGAAGCCCGAAGGATTCATCACCACAAGGTTGCATCCGCCCAGGGTGAGCAGAAGCGGCAACACGGCCAAGGCGCGCAAGGATCTCTGGAGCAAAACGACCATCTCAGTCCCGATGTCTTGTGCCGCGATGTATGTTTTGCGGTGCGGAATGGGGATTGGACGTTTTGTCCAACCGCGCTTCGTTTGACGAATATGCAGCGGGCGACCTATTCGGCATCGGAGCACGCCATAAATTTAGCGGGCGGGCATCACGCCCCAATTCTCAGGAGCTGCGGCATGTCGACGCCGAACCAGTCAGTGGCCTCGTCCACGGAAATGGAACGCGACGCCCGTCTCGTCTCGACCGACGGCCACATATCGCCTGGCGAACTGGCGATCGGCGTCGTGATCGGGCGCGCGTCGGAGTCGTTCGACTTCTTCGTCTACGGCATCGCGTCGGTGATCGTCTTCCCGGCCCTGATGTTTCCGTTCGCCGACAAGCTGACCGGCACGCTTTACGCCTTCGCCGTCTTCGGTCTCGCCTTCATCGCCCGCCCGTTCGGCTCGATCCTCTTCATGGAAGTCGATCGCCGGCACGGACGCGGCGTCAAGCTGACGATCGCGCTTTTCCTTCTCGGCGGCTCGACCGCGGCGATCGCCTTCCTGCCGGGATACCAGTCCGCCGGCATATGGGCCGTCGTGGCGCTTGTCGTGTTCCGCCTAGGGCAGGGGTTCGCGCTCGGCGGGGCCTGGGACGGTCTGGCCTCGCTGCTTGCGATGCACGCACCGGAAAAGCACCGCGCCTGGTATGCGATGCTGCCGCAGCTGGGCACGCCGATCGGCTTCATCATCGCCAGCTCGCTGTTCGCCTTCTTCTACCTCAACCTTGCAGCAGAGGACTTCCTCGGCTGGGGTTGGCGTTACCCGTTCTTCGTGGCCTTCACGATCAACGTCGTTGCGCTGTTCGCCCGCCTGCGCCTGATCGCGACGGAAGAATATGCCGAGCTCTACGAGAGCCGGGACCTGACGCCCGTCAGCGTCAAGGAACTCGTCGCCAACCAGGGGAGCGCCGTTCTCGTCGGCGCTTTCGTTCCGCTGGCGAGCTTCGCCCTGTTCCATCTGGTCACGATCTTCCCGATCTCCTACGTCGACATCTTCTCGAACCGTTCTCCGGGCGAATTCCTGCTGATGCAGCTCGGCGGTGCGGCGATCTGCCTCGTCTGCATTCTACTCTCGGGGTCGATTGCCGATCGGATCGGACGTCGGACGCATCTGGGTGCCTGCGCGATTGCGATCGCGGTCTTCAGCGTGGCGACACCGTTTCTCCTGGGCGGCAGCAGCGCCAGCCAAACCGCCTTCATCATGATCGGCTTTGCGCTTCTCGGACTCTCGCACGGCCAGTCGGCCGGTGCCGTGGCGTCCAACTTCGCTGGCCGCGATCGTTACACGGGCTCGGCGCTGACAACCGATCTGGCCTGGCTGATCGGCGCCGGTTTCGCGCCGCTGGTCGCTCTCGGCGCGACCAGCCGGTTCGGTCTCGCGGCGGTCGGCGTCTACCTTCTGTCGGGCGCGGTCTGCACGCTGATCGCCCTTCGCGTGAACCGGCAGATGCGGCTGCGCGCCGTCTGAGTTTGGCGTCAGCACGTCGGTCGGCTGGTCTCGTCAGCTGGTGACGAAGGCGAAGAACAGGCCGATCACCAGGATGTACCCGGCGAGAAAGGCCATCAGCCTGGTCATACCAGCCGCCTCGCTGCCGCCAAAGACGGCTCGCCAGAACCGGAGAAGAATGCCGGAACCTTCGGGCATCGAGTCCATGAATATCTCCGTAAAGCATAGACGCCGACGCCCATCGGGGGCGCCGGCGTTTTTGTTGGCGCGTTGAGCGGGTCAGGGACCGGCGGTCGGCGAGCCCGGCTGCGAGCCGTGGGCGTTGCCCTCGCTCGGCCCTGACCCGACGGCTTCCACGCCCCATTCGTCCCGTGCCTCTGCCGTCGTCCGGTTGAGGACCACGGTATCCCCATCGATCCTGTCGACGCTGTCGAGATGCAGGAAGTGATGCTCGCCACCGGCGGCCGGGTCCGTCTTCGTCAGCTTGATCCGGTCTCCGTCGAGATGGTCGACGGTTCCGACATGGCCGCCGTCTGAACCCTTCACGTCCTGGTGCTCTCGAATGCTGGCGCGATCCACCATCGATCTATCCTTGTTCTCCGCCGGGCATCGGCGCCTCGGCTCCGGTGGTTGGGCAATGGGAGTGCGGGAGGCGCGGTTCCGGCCCAGGACGGGGGAGTTCTTGGCCGACCAAGAGACGGCCGGCCGCGGAGCGCGGAGCGGATGCGTGCGTTGTGATCCGGATGCGCGAGCCGGAAGGGATGGATGTGACTGGGGAACACGCAGAATTCGACAAGCCGGAAGCGTTCTCGAAGGCGCTGCGTCACTTCGGCCCTAACCCGCTCCTCGTCTGCCACAACGACGCCGACGGGCTGTCGGCCGGCGTGATCCTGAAGACCGCCATGACCAGTGCCGGTCACCCACCGACGGTGCGCATCATCGGAAAGGGCGAAAATGCTTACTCCGATGCGTTTCGCGCCGAGATCGCCGGGCAGCGCATCGGAGGACTGGTCATCGCCGACCTCGGCGTCGCCGAGCACCTCCCGCGCGAGGACGTGCCGACGATCCTGATCGATCATCACGTGCCGACCGGGCACCCCCGGAACGCGGTCGCGATCAGCGGCATCGCAGACGATCCGGTGCCCACCTCCAGCCTCCTGGCCTATCGCTGCGCGAAGGCGCTGGGCGAAGCCGACGATCTTCTGTGGCTCGCAGCCATCGGCCTGATCGGCGACCTTGCCGACGAAGCGGGGTTTCCCGAAATGGCAGCAGCGCGCCGACACTATGGCATCACGGCACTTCGCAAGGCGACGTCGCTGATCAATGCTCCGCGGCGCACGGCCAGCGGCGACGCGTCAGCCGCATTCGCGCTTCTCGAGAAGGCGGACGGTCCGAAAGCCGTGCTGTCGGGCGCCCACGAGGAGACGGCCGCGCTTCTGGCGGCCAAGGCCGAAGTGGCGGCCGCACTCGATGAGGCGCGAAAGGTGGCCCCGAAAGTGGTCGGTGATGTGGCGATCGTGCGGTTTTCCTCGCCCTGCCAGATTCATCCGCTCGTCGCGCAGGCCTGGAGGGGGCGCCTCAAGGATCGGATCGTCATGGCCGCCAACACGGGATATCGCGAGGGTTGGGTCCACTTTGCCGCACGCACGGCGACGGACCGGGACATTCTGGCCTTCCTTGCCGAGGTTCGGCCGACCGGTGCCGACGAGCAGTACGGCAATGGCCACCGCGCCGCGTCCGGCGGTGCCCTGCGGGCGCGGGACTGGAACGAGTTCGTCGAACGTCTTGGCTTCGGGGCGGAGATGCAGGTGCCCGTCGGCGCCCCTTGATGGACGAAGGTCATCCGTCGCAAGAAGAGCCGACCTCGACCTTGCGCCGCGTGTCGGCCCGAGCCCTGCGACTGGAGCCCATGTCCGCGATCGATCCCTTCCATGCCACCCGCGCGCTGTTCGGCCTTCCCGACGGCCTCGTCTACCTCGACGGCAATTCGCTCGGCGCGCTGCCGAAAGCCGTCGGCCCACGCGTTGCGGAGGTGATCGCCAGTGAGTGGGGCGGGCAGCTCATCGGGGCCTGGAACAGTGCCGGCTGGGTCGATCTGCCTCGCCGCGTCGGCGACCGCGTCGGCCGGCTGATCGGCGCGCCGGCGGGTACGGTCGTCATGGGCGACACCCTGTCGATCAAGGTCTACCAGGCACTCGCATCGGCGCTGGAACTTCGGCCTGATCGACGTGTCATCCTGTCGGATACCGGCAACTTCCCGACCGACCTCTACATGGCGCAGGGGCTGATCGCCTCGCTCGGCCGCGGCCACGAGCTCCGCGTCGTCGAGCCGGAAGCCGTCGAAGGCGCGATCGACCGGAGCGTCGCCGCCGTGATGCTGACGCAGGTCGATTATCGCACCGGCCGTCTGCACGATATGGCGGCGTTGACGCGCCGCGCTCATGACGTCGGCGCGCTCGCAATCTGGGACCTCGCACATTCCGCCGGCGCCCTGCCGATCGACCTCCTCGGGGCGGATGCCGACTTCGCGGTCGGCTGCACCTACAAGTACCTGAACGGTGGGCCGGGTGCGCCGGCCTTCATCTATGTTGCGCCTCGGCTTGCCGACGATGTGCGGCCGGCCTTGTCCGGCTGGTTCGGCCACGACGCGCCCTTCGCCTTCGAGCCGTCCTATCGCCCGGCCGCGGGCGTCGAGCGCATGCGCGTGGGAACACCGCCGGTCGTGGCGCTTGCCGCCCTGGACGCCGCCCTCGACGTTTGGGAGGGGATCGACATGCAGGCCCTGCGTGCCCGTTCGATCGAACTCGGGGACCTCTTCATCGCAGAGGTCCACCGCTCGCTTCCCGTTCTCGAACTGGCGTCGCCCGAGGATGCGTCACGGCGAGGTTCGCAGGTCTCGTTCCGCCATCCCGAAGGCTATGCGGTGATGCAGGCGCTGATCGCGGAGGGCGTGATCGGAGACTATCGCGCCCCCGACATCATTCGCTTCGGCTTCACGCCACTCTACCTCGGCGAAGACGACGTGCGGCGCGGTGCGGCCATTCTCGTCGATATCCTGTCGAGCGGCCGCTGGGACCGCCCGGAATTCCGCCGCCGGAACAAGGTAACCTGACCGGCGGCGAAGGTGAGTGGCGACGGATCAGACCGTCGCGCCGCCCGCCTGGTTGACGATCACGTTCGCGCCTGCGCTGGCACGGTCGTAGAGATCGATGATGTCGTGGTTCATGAAGCGCACGCAGCCTGACGACACGGCCTTGCCGATGGTCCACCATTCCGGCGTGCCGTGCAGGCGGTAGAGCGTGTCCTGGCCGTTCTGGAACAGGTAGAGCGCGCGGGCGCCGAGCGGGTTCTTGAGGCCCGGCTCCATCCCTTCGCGATAGATCTCGAGTTCCGGCTGGCGGGCGATCATCTCGGCCGGCGGTGTCCAGCGCGGCCACTCGCGCTTGAACTGAACCTTGGCCCGGCCCTCCCAGGCGAAACCGTCACGGCCGATGCCGACGCCATAGCGCATCGCGGTGCCGCCCGGCTGGATAAGGTAGGCGTAGCGGGTCGGCGTGTCGATGATGATGGTGCCCGGCTCTTCCGGGCCGGCATACGCGACCTCGCGGCGAAGGTAACGCAGGTCCATGCGGCGAAAGTCGATGCCGGGAATGGTGTAGCCACCGTCCTGGATCGGGCCGTACGCGGTCAGGTATTCCGGGCTGACGCCGGAGGGACCCGTACCACCATTGAACGGGGTCAGGTTGGCGATGCGCGCGCGATTGTCGGTGGTGCATCCGGACAGGGCGAGGGCTGCGGCCCCGAGGCCGAGTCCCTGGAGCAGGGAACGGCGCGAGAGGGCGCGCGGGGAACGATCTTCGGTCATGATCCAGCCAGAACTTGGCGACCGCATCTGCCTTCTGTGCCGAAGGCTTGCGATCCGGTCGCGTCAACACATGCGCTGAAAACGCGCGGGTTCGATCTTCGTTCCCAAGGCTTAAGGTCTCCTGACCCTGCCCGGCGTCCCTGGTTCGAGGAGGAACGATATTCCCCGCTGCGCCGGTCTTTCGCAACGCGCGAGGCTGACAAACAAGCGGGGAGGCTCTAGCTAAGGGCCCGGTTTCAGCGCCTGCCGGCGAGATCGAATCGCCCGCCGGGGGCTCGCGAAGAAGGAGACGACCGATGGCCTTCACCCTGCCCGAACTCCCCTACGCCTACGATGCCCTCCAGCCCTACATGTCCAAGGAGACGCTGGAGTACCATCACGACAAGCACCACCAGGCCTATGTCGATATGGGCAACAAGCTCGCAGCCGACGCCGGCCTCGGCGATGCGTCGCTGGAAGAGGTGGTGAAGCAGTCCTTCGGCAAGAATCAGCCGCTCTTCAACAATGCCGGCCAGCACTACAACCATATCCACTTCTGGAACTGGATGAAGCCGAACGGGGGCGGCAAGAGCCTGCCGGGCAAGCTGCAGACGGCTTTCGATTCCGATCTCGGCGGCTACGACAAGTTCCGCAACGACTTCATCGAGGCCGGCAAGACGCAGTTCGGCTCGGGCTGGGCGTGGGTCGCCGTGCAGGACGGCAAGCTGCAGATCGTCAAGACGCCGAACGGCGAGAACCCGCTGGTGCACAGCGCGACCCCGATCCTCGGCGTCGACGTGTGGGAGCACTCCTACTACATCGACTACCGCAACGCGCGTCCGAAGTACCTCGAGGCCTTTGTCGACAACCTCATCAACTGGGACTACGTCCTGGAGCGCTACGAGGCCGCCGGCGCCTAAGCGTCGCCTCGTCCTGACGAACTCTCGGAAGGCCCTGCCGCATCTCATGCGGCAGGGCCTTTCTCGTTTTAGCCGCACCCCCTGTTACTGAAGATGGATGGACAGAACCTCCATTCCCCTGTTGTCTTCGTGGAGACGTTCCAAATCTGGCTCCTGGAGAATCGGACATGTCGACTTGGAAGATGGGTTTCGCGGGTTTGGTGGTCTCCGCAGCGCTTCTGGCGCCCCTCCTGCCGGCAACGGCGCAGAACACGGACGTCATCGCCGAACGCCAGCAGCTGATGAAGAACAACGCCAAGGCGGCGCGTTCCGCCAATGCGCTGATCAAGGGCGAAGAGCCCTACGACGCCGCCAAGGCGAACGCGATCTTCACGATGCTGAACGCCGACGCCAGAAAGTTCGGCACGCTGTTCCCCGAAGACTCCAAGACCGGCGGAAAGACCGAGGCCTCGCCGGCGATCTGGGAGAGGCCGGCCGGGTTCGAAGCAGCGAACGCCAAGTTCGTCGCCGATACGCAGGCCGCGCTCGATGCCAAGCCGACCGACGTGGAAGCTTTCAAGGCCGCGTTCGCCAGCGTTGCCGCCAACTGTCAGAGCTGCCACCAGCAGTTCCGCGCCAAGTAGGCCGATCCGGTGGGCGCGCGCCGGATCCTCGTCGCCCTCGGCGCCGTGGTGGTCGTCGCCGGCGGCGCCTATGCCTTGACGGCGCCCCGTCGCCTGCCGCCAGACGCGATCGCCGCGGAGGGGAGCGGTGATCCGTCCCGCGGCGAGCGCCTGTTCCACGCCGGTGGATGCGCGTCCTGCCATGCGCCGTCCGAAACTGCGGGCGATGCGCCGGTGGTGTTGGCCGGCGGGCCGCCGCTCGTGACGAAGTTCGGAACGTTCCATGCGCCGAACATCACGCCGGACACGCAGGCCGGGATCGGCGCCTGGTCGCTGGCCGACTTCGCAAACGCGATGCAGCGCGGCGTCGATCCGAACGGCCAGCCGCTCTATCCCGCCTTTCCCTACACGTCCTATGCGAGGATGACCGCCGGCGACATCGCCGACCTCCATGCCTATCTGATGACGCTGCCGACTTCGGGAGGCGTCTCACCGCCCAACGATCTCGCATTCCCCTACAGCCTCCGACGGGGTGTCGGGCTGTGGCAGCGCGCCTTCCTCGATCCGGTGCCGGTCGTCGCGCTGCCGGCGGATGCTTCGGATACGGTGAAGCGCGGGCAGTACCTCGTGGAAGGGCCGGGCCATTGCGGCGAGTGCCACACGCCGCGAACCTTCGGCGGGCTCGGGGGACTCGATCATTCGCGCTGGCTGGCGGGCGGACCGGCGCCCGAGGGCGACGGCAACATTCCCGACATCACGCCGAGCGGCGAGACCGCCGACTGGTCGGAAGCCGATCTCGCAACCTATTTCGAGACCGGCTTCACGCCGGACTTCGACAGCGTCGGCGGATCAATGGTCGCGGTGCAGAACAATCTGGCTAAGCTGCCGGCTGAGGATCGCGCCGCCATTGCGGCTTATCTCAAGGCCATTCCCGCCGTCGCTCCGGCGGGCGAGGGGAACTGACGCCCCCTCGCAGAATGCGGTCTCCTCAGGCGGCGGGACGTTTCTCCGGCAGGCCCATCAGCTTCAGGGCGAAGGCGTAGATCATCGCAACCTCTTCGAGCTTGGCGAAGCGACCCGACGCGCCGCCGTGGCCGGCGCCCATGTTGGTGTGGAGCACGACGGGATTATCGTCGGTCTTCACCGCGCGAAGCCGCGCGACCCACTTGGCCGGCTCCCAATAGGTCACCCGCGGGTCGGTGAGGCCGGCCAGCGCCAGGATCGGCGGGTAGGCCTGGGGTTTCACGTTGTCGTAGGGGCTGTAGTCCGCGATCGTCGCATAGTCGGCGGGCGAGACGATCGGATTGCCCCATTCCGGCCATTCCGGCGGCGTCAGCGGCAGCGTGTCGTCCAGCATCGTGTTGAGGACGTCGACGAACGGCACCACCGCGACGATACCGCCGAACTTCTCCGGCGCCATGTTGGCCACCGCGCCCATCAGCATGCCGCCGGCCGAGCCGCCATTGGCGACGATCCGGTCGTGGCGGGTGTAGTTCTCGGCGACGAGATGGTCGGCTGCGGCGATGAAGTCGGTGAATGTGTTGCGCTTGTGCTCGCGCCGCCCCGCCTCGTACCAGCGGAAGCCCTTGTCCTTCCCGCCGCGGATGTGGGCGATCGCATAAACGAAGCCACGGTCGACGAGCGACAGGCAGTTGGTGTTGAACGACGCTGGGATGGTCATCCCATAGGAGCCATAGCCGTAGAGAAGGCACGGCGCCGAGCCGTCGAGCGGCGTGTCGCGGCGATAGACGAGCGAGATCGGCACCGTCTCGCCATCAGCCGCCGGAGCATGGATGCGGCGCGTCACGTAGGCCGCCGGGTCGTGGCCGGACGGCACTTCTTGCGTCTTCAGGAGCCGGCGCTCGCGTGTCTCCAGATCGTACTCGAAGGTCTGGTTCGGCGTCGTCATCGACGAATAGGAGAAGCGGATCGTGTCCGTGTCGAACTCGTAGGTGCCGCCGAGGCCGAGCGAATAGGCCTCTTCCTCGAAGGCGACGACATGCTCGGCACCGTCGGCAAGGCGCTTCACGACGATGCGCGGCAAGCCGTCCCGGCGCTCCAGCCAGACGAGGTGACGCTTCAGGATCAGGTGGTTGAGGATCAGGCGCCCGTCCTCGTGGGCAACGAGGTCGCGCCAGTTCTCCTTGCCGGGAAGGTCGGCGGGCGCGGTGACGATCTTGAAGTCGCGCGCGCCGTCGGCGTTGGTCAGGATGTAGAGGGTGCCGTCGCCCTCGTCGATGTCGTACTCGACGCCGGTCTGCCGTCGCACCACGAGGCGCGGCTCGGCAGCCGGGTTCATCGCGGGGATCAGCCAGGCTTCCGAGGTTTCGTGATCGTGGATGTCGATGATGACGAAGCCGCTCCCCTGCGTGCCGCCGACGCCCATGAAGAAGCCGGTGTCGGTCTCTTCGTAGATCAGCGGATCATCGGCCGGGTCAGTGCCCAGCGCATGGTAGAAGACGCGGCTCGGACGATGGTTCGCGTCGAGGCGGGTGTAGAAGAAGCCGTGCGAGCGGGCGTCCCATGCGACGCCGCCGCTCGTATCGGCGATGAGTTCGGCCGTGTCCTTGCCGGTTTCGAGATCGCGCACGGAGAGATCGTAGAATTCCGACCCCTTGTCGTCGCGCGACCAGGCAAGCCAGCGGTGGTCGGGCGAGTGGTCGACGCCACCGAGCGAGAAGTAGTCCGAACCTTCGGCCTCGACCTCGCCGTCGAGCATGACGCGCTCGTCGCCGCCCTCGCGCGGACGCCGGATGAAGCGGGGGTACTCTGCTCCGTGCCGATAGGACACACCGTAGGCATAGGGACCGTCGGGCGCCGGAACGGACGAGTCGTCCTCCTTGATGCGCTCGCGCATCTCGGCGATCAGCTCCGCCTTCAGCGCGTCGAGGTCGCCGAGCACCGCTTTCGAATAGACGTTCTCCGCATCGATATGCGAGCGGATCGCCGGGTCGAGCAGGCTCGTGTCCTTGAACATCTCCTGCCAGTTCGGGGCGCGCAGCCACGCGTAGTCGTCGGTGCGCGTCTGGCCATGGCGCTCGTCCGAGACGGGACGGCGCACGGCAGGCGGGGGAGGGGGAAGGTCGTCGCGAAAGGCGGAGGGCATGGCGTGTCCGTTCAGGGCCGCAAGGGCAGGATACGGGACGCCGGAGGCGCCCCGCCTTCGGGGAACCTCGTCGCTCAATCGCGCTGGAAGTTCAACGCATATCCGTTCATGCAGTAGCGCAGGCCCGTCGGGCGCGGGCCGTCGTCGAAGACATGGCCGAGATGCGCGTCGCAGTCGTGGCAGCGGACCTCCGTCCGCACCATGCCGTGCGAGCGGTCCGTCACCTCGTCCACCGAGGCCGGGTCGACCGGCTGGTAGAAGCTCGGCCAACCGGTGCCGGAATCGAACTTCGTCTCGGAGCGGAACAGCGGCCGGTCGCAGCATACGCAGGTATAGAGGCCGTCCGCCTTCTGATCCCAGTTCGGTCCGGTGAATGGGCGTTCCGTCCCGTGGCCGCGCGCGACCTGATACTGCTCCGGCGTCAGCTGCTCGCGCCATTCCGCGTCGCTTTTGTGCACCTTCTGATGCTCGGCCATCGTCGCCTCCTTCACGGCATTCCTCGAATGCTGCCTAGCTAGGATTGCGGGGCGTCGGCCACAAGCGCAACGAAGCCCGGAACCCGCACGGAAGCCGCGTTCACGGGCAGTTCAACCTTGAAAAACGGGGGCTCGGCTCTAGCTTTTGCTGCAGAGCGGCATCAGGACTGCCGCGCAGCGCGCGAGGCATCACGGGGACTGGATGGACCACCTTTCGGACGGATTGTTATTCCTCGCTCTGGCGCTTCCGTTCCTTGGAGCCCTCGTCGCTCCTCTCAGCATCATCCTTCTCGACCGGCTCGGTTCGGTCTTCCTCGCGCTGTTCCCGATCGGCGGTCTCGCCATCCTCTTCCAGCAGAGCGCGCAGGTTCAGGCGCGTGTGCCAATCCTGTTCGGCTTCGACTGGGTTCCCTCGTTCGGCGTGCGCTTCGCCTTTAGGCTCGACGGCCTGTCGTTCGGCTTCGCGTTCCTGATTCTCTTCATCGGCGCATTGGTCGTCATCTATTCCGGCGGCTACATGCCGCGCGGCTCCAGGCGCGGCCGCTTCCATGCGTTCATTCTCCTGTTCATGGGCTCGATGCTGGGCCTCGTCCTGGCCGACGATCTGATCACGCTCTTCATCTTCTGGGAGCTGACCTCGATCACGAGCTTCCTCCTCATCGGATTCGACCACGAGCGCGAGGCGGCGCGGCGCGGCGCCGTGCAGGCGCTGGTCGTCACCGGCGGCGGCGGGCTGGCGCTCCTGGCCGGCCTCCTGATGATCCGGGAGGGGACGGGGCTCTCGTCGCTGAGCCTTCTTCTCGACGCGCCTGACGCATTCCGCACCAGCGGCATCTTCGTTCCGGCCCTCCTCCTCGTCCTCCTCGGGGCCTTCACGAAGTCGGCGCAGATGCCCTTCCACGTTTGGCTGCCCAATGCGATGGAGGCGCCGACGCCGGTGTCGGCCTACCTTCATTCCGCGACGATGGTGAAGGCCGGCATCTATCTCCTGATGCGCATGTTCCCGATGGTCGGCGACAGCGCCATCTGGGCGACCGTCCTGCCGCTGTTCGGCGGGGTCACGCTGGTGGTCGGCGCAGTGCTGGCGCTACGCCAGAGCGACATCAAGCTGATGCTCGCCTACACCACGGTCGCCTCGCTCGGCCTTCTCGTCATGCTGCTCGGCATCGGGTCGGAGCTCGCGATCGAGGCGGCGGTGCTCTACCTCTTCGCCCATTCGCTGGCCAAGGCGTGCCTCTTCATGGTGGCGGGTTCGATCGACCACGGCGCGGGAACGCGCGACATCCGCGCGCTCGGCGGTCTTCGCCTGAAAATGCCCGTCACCTTCGCCGCGGCGATCCTCGGGGCGGCGGCGATGGGTGGCCTGCCGCCCCTTTTCGGCTTCCTCGCCAAGGAAGAGGTCTACGCGGCGACCGCGACGGCGGACCTTCGCGGCGTCCTGACGACGATCGCGGCCGTGGCCGGCAATGCCCTGATGTTCGCGGTCGCGCTTCTCGTCGCCTTGAAGCCGTTCCTCGGCCCGCTGCCGAGCGGCATGCGGCGCGCGCACGAGACCAGCCCGATGATCTGGTTCGGGCCGCTCCTTCTCGGGGTGATCGGCCTTCTCGCGGCGATCTTCTCGCAGACGACGCACAAGTTCATCTCCAATCCGATGTCGCCGCCCGCCCTCGACGGGGCGCTGGCGGTGGACATCGCGCTCGGCTTTCACTGGGGGCCGGCGCTGATCCTCTCGATCCTGACGGTCGCGCTCGGCATCGGGCTGTTCCTGCGCGCCCAACGCATGCGCTCGGGCATCGCCGCGCTTCTCGCGCGGATCGGATGGGGTCCGGACAAGGGCTTCGATCAGGCGCTGCGCGGACTGGTGGCTATCGCCTGGCATATCACCAACCGCCTCCAGCCCGGCCGCCTCGACATCTACATGCGCGTGACCTTCGGCGTGATCGTCGCGACCGTCTGGATCACGCTGGTCTGGACGCGGTCTCTGCCGACGGTGCCCGAGTTCCCGCGCCTCTTCTTTTACGAGTGGGCGATCATCGGCATCGTGATCCTCGGCATTCTTGTCGTTGCGTTCTCGGCGAGCCGTCTGACGGCGATCGTCTCGCTCGGCATTCAGGGCTTGGCGGTCGCACTCCTCTTCATGCTTCTTGGCGCGCCGGACCTGTCGTTCACGCAGTTCATGGTCGAGATCCTGTCGGTCTCGATTCTCGCGCTCGTGATGACGCGGCTGCGGCTGATGCCCGCCGACCGGCGTCCGTGGAGCAAGATCGTGCCGGAGGCGGGGCTGGCTGCCGCCGGCGGCATCGGTCTTGGCCTTCTGCTCCTCGCCGTGACCCAGCGCCCGTTCGACACCCAGCTCGCCGAGTTCTATGAGACCTACAGCTACACGATCGCGCACGGGCGCAACGTCGTGAACGTGATCCTCGTCGACTTCCGCGGCGTCGACACCTGGGGTGAGATCGCGGTCGTACTGACGACGGGCGCCGCGATCCTCGCGCTCGTGCGCATCCGGGCGACGAAGCCGGACGGGCGCCATTCTCGCAAACGGCGGCGCCGGTCCGGGGAATTGCACCCATGAGAACCGTCATCTTTCGCGTGATCGCGCCCTACATCACGGCCCTCATGCTTCTGTTCTCGCTGTTCGTGCTCCTGCGCGGACACAACGAGCCGGGCGGCGGCTTCATCGGCGGACTGATCGCCTCGTCCGCCATCGCGGTCTACGGCATGGCCTGCGGCGTCGAAGCGGTGCGCCGGGCGCTCCATTTCCACCCGATCGCCTATGCCGGGTTCGGCCTCATCGTCGCGGTTATCGCGGGCCTGATGCCGCTCTTCGGCGGTGCGCAGTTCATGACGGGGCTTTGGGCCTTCGTGTCCGTGGCGGGCGCGGAACTCGCCCTGTCGACGACGCTGATCTTCGATCTCGGCGTCTTCCTCGTCATCGTCGGCGCGATCTCCTCGATCGCGCTGTCGCTCGAAGAACGCTACTCGGGATGAGGGAGGCCGTCTGACATGGAAATCGCTCTGGCCGGCCTCGTCGCCGTGATGTTCTCCGTCACCATCTACCTCCTCCTGTCGCGCTACATCATCCGGATGCTGCTCGGCGTCGTGCTGCTCGGGAACTCCGTCAACCTGTCGCTCTTCGTCGCCGGCCGGATCAGCCCGATCGCGCCGCCGCTCATTCCAGCCGGTCTCAAGGTCCCGCCGCAGGACATCGCCAACCCGGTGCCTCAGGCGCTGGTGCTGACCGCGATCGTGATCTCCTTCTCCTTCTTCGTGTTCCTCCTCGTCCTCGCCTATCGCGCCTACCAGGACCTCGAGACCGACGATACGATGGAGATGCGCGTGGCCGAACCCGAGGACGAGGGGCTTCCGCCCCTCGGTTATTGAGGGAGGGGACGATGGACGAAACCGCCACCCTCATTTCGCAGGCCATGGTGCTCGACCGGTTCACGCCGGATCAGGCGCTTCTGGTGCTGCCCGTCGTGATCTGCTTCGTCTTCGGCGCCATCCTTCTGATGATGCGCCGACGCATGGATCTTCATCCGGTGATCGCCGTGATCGGTCTTGCGCTGCTCCTGGCCACCGACCTCGCCCTCCTGTGGCGCATCGCCGAGGGCGGGCCGATGTCGATGGCGATGGGCGGCTGGCGACCGCCGTTCGGCATCTCCTTCACGGCCGATCTTCTCAGCGCCCTGTTCCTCTCCGTTGCCGGCTTTGCCGGGCTCGCCTGCGGCATCTACGCGATCGCCTCGATAGACGAGGAAGGGCGCCGCTACGGTTTCTATCCGTTCCTCTTCATGGTCATGGGCGGCGTGTCCGGTGCGTTCCTGACCGGCGACATCTTCAACCTCTATGTCTGGTTCGAGGTGATGCTGATCGGGTCCTTCGGGCTCCTGATCCTCGGCTCCGAGCGCGAGCAGCTCGACGGCGCGACCAAATACTGCTTCCTCAACCTCATCGGCGCGACGCTCTTCCTCCTGACGATCGGCTATCTCTACGGCCTCTTCGGCACGCTCAATATGGCCGATATCGCGGTCAAGTCGGCGCAGATGGAGGGGAACGGCATCCTTCTCACCATCGCCTCGCTGTTCGTCGTGGCCTTCGCGATGAAGGCCGCGGCGTTTCCGCTGAACTTCTGGCTGCCCGCCTCCTACCATACACCCCGCTTCGTGGTGTCGGCCCTGTTCGCCGGGCTTCTGACGAAGGTCGGCATCTACGCGCTGATCCGCGTCGTCCTCATGCTGTTTCCGCCGGAGCGGGGCGGGCTCGGCTTCGTCATCGCGTGGATGGCGGCGCTCACCATGCTGTTCGGCGCGCTCGGCGCGCTGGCGCAGTCGGATCTGCGGCGCATGCTGAACTACGCGGTGATCACCGGCATCGGCACCATCCTCGCAGGGATCGCGATCCCGCCGGTCCTCGAGAGTGCGTCGACCGCGATCACGACGGGCGCAGCGAGCGTCCTGCGGAGCGGCATGGACGGGGGCGGGCTCGCGAGCGGCGTCTCAGTGGACGGACCGCTGGCGACGGGTCTCGCCGGTGCGATCTTCTATGCCGTCCATTCCATCGTAGTGATGACCGCGCTGTATCTGGCCGCCGGTGTCGCAGCCTTCCGCAACGGTTCGTCGTCGCTGCACGAGATGGGCGGGTTGTGGCGGCGGCACCCGCTGTTCTCGGCGCTGATGCTGGTGCTACTGCTAGCCGTGTCCGGCCTGCCGCCCTTCTCGGGCTTCTGGCCGAAGATGCTTCTGGTGCGGGCCTCGATCTCGGCCGACCTGCCGTGGCTCGCCTTCGCGGTGCTTTTGTCGGGCTTCCTTCTGACGATCGCCTGCGCCCGAGTGTTCGCGCTGGCCTTCTGGCGACCGCTGCCGGCGCTGGCCGACCCGGAGCCGCACGCCGCCGAGGACGCGTTCCGGGCGCCGCCGCCCGGACGGCCGCTGGCGACAATCCCGCTCGTCGCGCTCTGCGTCTTCGTGATCGCGATCGGCGTCTGGCCGCAGCCGCTCGCCGGCCTGTCGATGCAAGCGGCCCATCAGGTGCTTCATCCCTCGCAGTATCTTTCCGCGGTTCTGGGAGCCGTGCCATGAGCCCCTTCGTCGCCAACCTTCTCCTCGCGCTTGTCTGGCTCGTGATCACCGGCGGGTTCAGCCTCGCGAACCTGATTTTCGGGTTCTTCCTCGGCGGCGCGTCGCTGTATCTCATCCGCGAGCAGGTGGGCGCGGGGAGCTATTTCCAGAACGGCCGCAAGGTCGCGTCGCTGATCCTCTTTCTGATCTACGATCTCGCCGTGTCGGCTTGGCGGGTGGCGGTCGTCGTCATGCGGCCGAAGCTCGAGCTGAAGCCGGGCGTCTTCCTCTATCGCCACAAGGTGCGCAGCGAGTTCCAGATCGCGCTTCTCTCCAACCTCGTGGGCCTGACGCCGGGCACCCTGATCTTCGACATCTCGGACGACGAGCGCACGCTCTATGTCCACGCGTTCGACTGCTCCGATCCCGACGCGCGTCGTCGGGAAATCTCGGAGGGCTTCGAACGCCGGATCCTGGAGCTGTCGGAATGAGCTTTCTGCAGTTTTCCGAGATCATCCTCGACTGGGCGTTGTCGATCGCGCTGGTGCTCCTTTGCCTGTCGCTGACGCTGACGATCGTGCGCATTTGGAAGGGGCCGACGCTGCCGGACCGCGTTCTCGGGCTCGACGTCCTGACGAGTTCCTCGATCGGCCTGATCGCGGTGATCGGCATCGACACGGGATTCACGCTCTACGTCGATATCGCCATCGCGCTCGGTCTCGTCGGCTTTCTCGCCACGATCTCCTTCGCGCGCTTCATCATGGCGCGCGGCGACACCGAGCGCTCGCCCGTCGCGATCGCATTGAGCGACGAACCGGACGAGGTCGTCCTGTCCGAGGAGCCGCAGCCATGACCGCGATGGGCAATCTTCTGGCCGCCCTGTTCGTCATCCTCGGCGCGCTGTTCGCGCTGGTCGCCTCGGTCGGCATCCTGCGCCTGCCGGACTTCTACACTCGCGTCCACGCGGCCTCGAAGGCGGGCACGGTGGGATCGGCTCTCGCCCTCGTCGCGCTCGCCATCGTCTCGGTCCAGACCGCCGAGGTTCTGCGCGCCATCGCGGCCATCGTGTTCTTCTTCCTGACCGCCCCGATCGCCGCCCATCTTCTCGGCAAGGCGGCCTATTCGGCGGGGTATCGCATGTGGTCCGGTTCGGTCCTCGACGAGATGCAGGCGCGCAAACCCGCGACGGAAGAGGGCGATGGCAGCGCGTCGCAGAGGCCGATCCTGTGAGCTCGCGCGCTCTGATCGCAGCGGCGGGACTGTTCGGTGCGGCCGGCACGGCCGGTGCGGCCTTCGCGGCTCATGGCGGTGCGCAGGCCAATCTGGTCGCCATCGCGGCCGCGATCGCCTTCGTGCATGCGCCGGCGCTCTTGGCCTTGGGTCTCGCGCCGGTTGGGGCTCACCGGGCTCCCACGCTGCCCGGTCTCCTGATGATCCTCGGCACGCTCCTGTTTTCGGGCGATGTGGCCCTGCGCGCCGTGACGGGCGACCGCCTCTTCGCCAACGCCGCGCCGATCGGCGGTACGATCCTCATCGTCGCTTGGCTGACGCTCGCGATCCTCGCCGTCCTGCCGCGTCGCTCGGCTTGACGCCGGGTCGTCGCGATGGCTCCCATGCGGGCCAGCAGGGGGAGACGAGCATGACGGGATTCGACGAGAAGCTGTTCGCGGGGCGCACGGTGGTGGTCACGGGAGCGGGGCGGGGCATCGGCGCGGCGGTCGCGACGGCGTTCCTGCGGTGCGGCGCGCAGGTGATCGCCCATGCCGGGCGCGACCTCTCGCATGTCGAGGGCGACCTTCTGGCGCGACTGCCGGCCGGCGCACGGGCGAATCTGAAGCTCCTGACGGGCGATCTCGCCGCGCCGGACGGCGGCGCGGAACTCGCTCGAGAAATCCTGTCTCACGCGGACGCGATCGACGTCCTCGTCAACAACGCCGGCACGATGGGCGGACGCATCCCGACGGGTCAGGAAACGCGCGAGGACTACGACCACGTCCTCGATCTCAACATTCGCTCCGTCGTGGCGCTCACCGGCACCCTCCTACCGGCACTGCGCCGGGCCAACCACGCCTCGATTGTCAACACGGTGTCGATCTCGGGCCGACAGGGCGGAAGCGCCGGATCGGCTCTCTATTCAGGCGCGAAGGCCTTCGTATCGGCGTGGACGAAGACACTCGCCAAGGAACTCGCGCCGGACGGCATCCGGGTGAACGCCGTCTCGCCCGGCACGATCATGACCGACTTCCACCGCCGCTATTCGACCAAGGAAAAGCTCGACGCGACTGCTGCGACGATCCCGATGAAGCGGCTCGGCACAGCCGAGGACTGCGCGCCGGCCTACCTCTTCCTCGCGGCCCACACCCTGTCCGGTTACGTCACCGGCCAGATCCTCGAGGTGAACGGCGGTCAGCTGATGCCCTGACCGCCGGGCGCAATCAGTTCGCGGACGGCGGAGCCGGGGGCCCGGCCGGAGCGGGCGGCGTCGCGAGCGCCGCCTGCGGGCCGCCGCGCAGGGCCGCCAACAGCCGGGCGGCGAGCGCGTCGTAGTTGCCGTCGAAATGGTGGCCGCCTTCGATCGGCAGCTTGGTGAACGCGGCGAGCTTCGGCTCGATGCAGGCGGTGTCGTCCTCCTCCGAGCCGTAGACGCACAGGACGCGCTCGGTCGGAAGCCGCGAGGCGGCTTCGACCACGTCGCTGTCGCCGGTCGACATGCCGAGCCAACCCCCGACCGAGATCTGGAAGCCGGTCTGGGTCGAGGGAGCGAGGAGGCCGATCAGCGACACGCGCTGGGCCCATTCCGGCGACAGATCGGCGATCGCGAAGGGGAGGGTATCGGCGCCGAACGAGTAGCCGAGAAGGCCGATCGGCACACCTGCCGCCGGCTTCACGTTGGACAGCATGGCGTCGATGTCGTCCGCCATCTGCTTGGCGGTCTTTTCCGACCAGAAGTATCGCAGCGAATCGACACCGACGACCTCGACCCCTTCGGCGGTTAGCCAGTCGCCGATTGTCTTGTCGAGATCGCGCCAGCCGCCATCGCCCGAGAAGAAGACCACCACGGCCTTCGGCTGCCCTTTCGGCTTTCCGACGACGATCGGAAGCTCGGTCCGGTCGGCATCCGCGATCGCGAGCGCGCCCTGAACCACAGCTGCGTCCCGTGCCTCGGGCGTCGCGATGGCGCTCTGGCCGGCGCGCATCGGAGCCTTCATCGCGGTGGCGATCTCGGTGCCCTCGGACGCGACGAAGGTGAATGGGGCGGGCAGGTCGGCGCCGCGATCATAGGTGAAGGTGCCGGGGTCCGCTGGCGTCGCGGTGGCACCCTCGCAGACCGGAATCCGCGTGTGGGCAGCCGGCGGAGCGTCGAGCGCCACGCCGCCGGCCAGAGTCGCGGCCGGGGCGTCGGCGACGGCGGCATAGGCGAGCGTTCCGCCTTCGCCACGACCGACGACCACCGGGTGGAAGTAGGTGTCGAGTTCCAGCGCCCGCAGCGCTTCCTTGGCGATGCCTTCGAGGTCGGAGCCAAGATAAAGACATTCGCCGTCCGGCCCCGCGTCGGTCTCAAGCGCCGCGCGCCAGCGGTCGAGATCGACCGGGATGACGATCAGCCCGGCAGCTACGAGTTCTGCTGCCAAATCACGGTCGGCGCGGGTGGTGCCGCCGCGATCAGAGACCAGAACGACGAGCCCGCGGGCGTCGTCACCCGGCGAGAGGACATCGACGTTCTGGAGGTTCTCGGCGGAAATACGGGCGGCCACGAGGCTTCCGGCTGCCTGATCCAGGGCGCGCGAGGCGAGAAGCGCGGAACTGGCTCCGCCCAGAAGCATGAGGGCGAGCGATGCGGACAGTACGGAAAGGGTGCGCTTCATGGATCCTGCTTCGGGCGTCCGGAGATGAGGGCGGTCACGTCGACGAGGCATTTGGCTGTGTCGAAGCCGCCCGGGCAGATCAGGTAGTGCGGTGTCCAGACGGGATTGAACTTCTGCTTGAAGCCCTTCAGCCCGTCGAAATGGTAGAAATTTCCGCCTCGGCGATAGAGGAACGAGCCGAAGCGGTTCCAGCGCGAGGCGCCGCGGCGATCGACGAGGCCGGACAACGGCGCGGCGCCGAGGTTGAACCAGCGATAACCCTCGTCCTTGCCGTGGAGAAGGAGCTTGGCGAAGAGGGCATCCATCAGGACGCGCGAGACGTCCGGCAGGAAGCGCATCAGGTCGATCGACAGCTCTTCCTTGTTCGCGCCGCGCCAGAGATTAGCGAAGGCGACGATGGCGCCGTCCTTGCGCATCACCGCCATGTCGAAGTGGGACAGATAGGCCTCGTCGAAATAGCCGAGCGAGAAGCCCTTTTCCGAGCCCGCCTTGTTCTCCAGCCATGCGTCGGAGACGGCGCGCAGTTCGGCCATCTCGGCCTTCACCTGCTCGGCGCCGATGATCTCGAAGGACAGGCCTTCGCGCTCGGCCCGCCGCATGGCGGTGCGAAGGTTCTGCATCTTCTGGCCCTCCAGCTTGAAGGCCGGGAGATCGACCCGCGCGACCTCGCCGAGCTTCAGGGCGCTGAGACCCATGTCGAGGAAGAGCGGCAGGCTTTCCGGTCCGACCTGATAGAAGACCGGCCGCTCGGCCTGCCGGTCGGCGAGGTCGCGGAAACTCCAGGCAAGTTCGGACACGACGTCGGGCGGCCCCACCGGTTCGCCGAGCGCGATCAGGCTGCCGCCGGAACGCGCGTACATGACGAAGCCGCGGCGATCGGGCGAGAACAGGAAGCGCTTGTCGCCAAGAAGCGCGAGCCACGCGTCGGTCGACGGTGAGGCCGCGACGATCGGCGCGACCTCGGGTGGGATCGCGCTGGCCCGATGCAGTTTCTCGGTGCGCCGATGGATGGCGACATCGAGCCCGACCGCCGCGACGATCGCCACCGCCACGACGCTGGCGCGCAGGAAGCGCGGCGCGTCGGCATTCAGCGCGAAATCCCACCACATGGTGTTGGCATACTCGACGTGACGGTAGGCGAAGAAGCCGAGCCAGATCGAGGCCATGACGGTCGCAAGCACGGCCGCGAGCCAGCTCCAGGTGAGGGCGAAGGGATTTAGGACCGAGCGGCGGTAGAAGGCGCGGCGGAAGCCGAGGAGGAGCGTCGCCTGGATCACCAGGAGAACCGCTTCCTCCCAGTCGAGGCCGCGGAACATGGCGAACACGGCGCCGGCAAGGAGAAGGCCGAGCGATACGACCCAAGCGCGCCAAAGCCGCTTGGCCAAGCCGCGCGCGACGATCAGCAGAGCCACGCCGACGAAGCTCGCGGCCAGCTGCGACATCTCGATGAAGGGCAGGGGAACGATGTCCCCAAGGACGCCGATGCGCGACGCGACGCTCGGCAGCGAGCCCGAAGCCAGGAGAACGAGGCCGCCCCCGAACGTGAGCGCGGCGACGGCCGGGGGCACGATGGGTTCGACCGCCCGGAAGAGTTCCTTCGCCGGTCCCGCGACGACGCCGCGCCGGCGAACCACCTCGATCACGGCAAGCACCACCACGGTCACCACCAGAGGCAGGATCGTGTAGATCAGGCGGTAGAGGACAAGCGCCGCGACGACGTCGGCTCGATCCGACAGCCCGAGCGTGACGAGAAGCGTCGCTTCGAACGCGCCGAGACCACCGGGCGCCGAGGACGCGACACCGACGACGGTCGCCACGGCGAAGACGAGCGAGAAGAGAAGGAAGCTGCCGACGGTGCCCGGCGGCATCAGCACGTAGAGGACGGCTGCGGCGGCGCCGACGTCGACGATGCCTGCAACCAGCTGCACCAGCGCGCCGCGGTGGGACGGCAACGCCATGTGGAAGCGCCCGATCCGAACCTCGCGCGCGCCGCGCGAGAGCCAGAGCACGAAGAGCCCGACAAGGGCGACGATAACGATGCCAAGCACCAGATCGACGCGGTGGTCGAGATCCTTCAGCAGGGGGATTCCGCTCGGATCCACCATGAGCGCGACGCCGAGCATGATGGCAAGGGCGAACCAAAGCGCGAACCAGGACGTGCCGACGATGCGCCCGATGTCGGCGAGTTCGATGCCGCCGGACTTGTAGGCATGGTATCGCAGCGCGCCGCCGGTCAGGAGCGGAAAGCCGAGCGCATTGGAAATGGCGTAGCCAGCCGCGCCGACGACTGCTGCCACGGGGCGCGAGACCCGACCCGGCGCGATCGTCTCGACGGCCACGACGTCGTAGAGGGAGACGGCGGCGAAGCTGACCATCGTGAAGAAGATCGCGAGCACCAGGGCCGAGGTCGGCACGCCGGCCACTGCGGCGTGGATCTCGCCGAGCGACAGGCTGGACATCATCGTGTGAAGCGTGGCGAAGGCCACCACCGAGATCGCAAGGCCGATCCCAACCGGCACCCAGGTCTTCCAGCCGCGGCCGGACCTGGGGCCGGTAGCCGTTTGCGTAACGTCCGCTTCCACGCTCATCGGCACCCGCACATCCTGCCCATGATCTCAAGTCTCGCCCGGCTCGCGGCGAAGCGGGCTTCGCGCAATTTGCGGCGCACCACAAGACCGCGTCCCCTACCTTGCGGAAATTTTAAAATCTCGCTGGACCTTTCGTCTCTACGAATACGGCCATCACGGGAAGTCTCGAAAGAGGCTCAAAATGTCCGATCATTCGTACAAGTAACGGAACCATAACGTTGGCGATTGCATGGTTGCATTCGGTAGCCTGCCATAGGGTGTGGTTCGTTGCCGAGTTTCCGAGTGGATGAGACGCGGTCGTTCATGTCCATCAATGCCAAGCTTCTCGCGAGTGGTCTGGTGCTGGCTCTCCTCGGCGCCGGTTTCGCGCTGACGATCGACCGCAGCGGCGAGGCTCTGATCGACGCATCCGACCGCGTCGTGAACGACGGCACCTTTCCTCTGGCTCGAATCGAGGCGGCCGCCATCCGCGCCGACGAACTGTCCGAGCGTTTCGAGCGCGAGCATCGCGGCGACATCAACCGCATCGTGACGCGCGAGGAAGCGACGCAGATCGCCGAGGGCCTATCCAAGGTGATGAGCGAACTGCGCACGGTGTCGGTCAATTCCGGCCCGATCGCCGCGCGGCTGGACGAGCTCGACTACGGCATCAATCGATTGCGCATGGCCGACGGGGAGATCACCCGTCGCCTCGTCCGGCGCGAGCTGACGCAGATCGTCGCCAGCCTCAACGGCGTCGCCCAGAACCTGCGCAAGGGCGTCGACGAGCTGCGCCAGAACACCGTGGATCGATCCGGCGACCTGAAGCGCCTCATCATCGCGGGGTCGATCGTCAGTCTCGTCGCCGGGTTGCTCATCCTTCTCTACCTTTCGCGAAGCATCGCCGGGTCGATCCGGCAGGCGACGTCGAACCTCCTGCGCGTCAGCGGCGAGGAGCAACTCGCTCCCGCCGGCGGCGACGCCATCGCCGAGCTCGAAGCAGCCATCGAGTTCGTGGAGGTCGCCCTCGAAGGGCGGATGCAGGAAATCTCGGCCGGCGGCCGCGAGACCGCACGTCGATACGAGGGCGAACTGCAGCGGCAGCAGAAGCGTTTCGAGGCCGCGCTGAACAACGTTCCGCAGGCCTTCTGCGTGCTCGACGACACCGGCAGGCTGCTCAGCGTCAACGCTGCGTTCTCGCACCTCTTCCCGTCGATGAAGGTCGGCATGTCGACCGCCCGCGCGAATGGCGATCCGCTCCTCGCACGGCTTCTCGCCCCGCCGCATCTCGAGTTCGAGACGCGGGAGGCCGCCGACGGCCGCTCGTTCGAATTGCGTCGTCACGCGAGCCCGCAGGTTGGCGGCACCATCGTCATCTTCGAGGACGTGACGCGCATCCAAGCGGTCAGCCGCGAGATGGAGCGCTTGTCCGGCCAGGACGCGCTGACCGGCCTTGCGAACCGCGCGCGTTTCTATGCCAGCCTCGAGACGATGCTACGCGACGAGGCGATCGAGGGCGAGATCGCCGTCCTCTCGATCGACGTCGAGGACTTCAACACGGTGAACGCCACGCTCGGCCAGGCGGCGGGCGACGATCTCTTGCGTCAGCTCGGCGAGCGCTTCCGCTCGCTGGTGCCGGACGATGCGCTGGTCGCCCGACTGGACGGTGACGAGTTCGGCATCCTGATCACGCTCGACGGCGAGCCCGGAAGCAAGCAGCGGCTGGCGCGGGCCGTCATGGAATCCGTGGACGGACGGCCGATCCGCGTCGCCGGCAGGCCCCTGGCTGTTGCCGTGGCCGTCGGCATGGTCGTGGTCGGGCGCGACGATCGCGTGGCGGGACTCGATGCCGCGCGCGCGATGCAGAATTGCGAGCTGGCACTGCAGCAGGCCAAGGCGCAGCCGGGACGCAAGTTCAAGGCCTACCGGCCCGAGCTTCGCGAGGAACTGCAGGCGAAGCAGCTGATGATCGCCGATCTGCGGGCGGCGCTGGAGCGCAACGAGTTCGAGCTGCACTTCCAGCCGTTCGTCGATTTGCGTCGCCAAGCCGCATCGGGTTTCGAAGCCCTGGTGCGCTGGCGCCATCCGACGCGCGGGCTCGTCGGTCCCGCGACCTTCATCCCCTTGATGGAGGAAATGGGCCTGATCGTACCCCTCGGCCGCTTCGTGCTGATCGAGGCCTGCCGTCATGCGGCGGGGTGGCCGGGCAACCTCACGCTCTCGGTCAATCTCTCGCCCGTGCAGGTGAAAAGCCAGGATCTCGTGACGGTTGTGCAGGGGGCGCTGCGCTCGAGCGGTCTCGCAGCGGAGCGGCTGCAACTCGAGGTCACCGAATCCCTGTTCCTCGACGATGCCGAGGGCGTGCTCGGCACCCTGCAGCGCCTGCGCGAGCTCGGGCTGGTGATCTCGATGGACGATTTCGGGACGGGTTATTCCTCGCTCGGCTATCTCAGCCGCTTCCCGTTCGACAAGATCAAGATCGACCAGTCCTTCGTTCGCGACATGAACCGCGACGAGAACATCGCGATCGTGCGCGCCGTCATGGGCCTCGGCGCCGCAATGAGGATGAGCGTGATCGCGGAGGGCGTCGAGACCGTCGATCAGCTCATGCGGCTGGAGCAGGAGGGCTGCTCCGAGGTTCAGGGCTACCTCTTCTCCAAGCCGCGCCCAGCCTCGGATTTGCCGAAGATGCTGATGGAGATCCGCGAAGGCTTCCGAACGGGACGGTTCCGTCGTCCGGCGGAGACGGAAGCCGCGCGAGCCAGCTGAGCGGCGGGCACGACTTCGCCGGTCGTCAGCCGCCCGACATGCCGGCCTTGAGGCGCTGGGACAGGTCCTCGAAAGGGGTCGTGGAGGGCGCGTCGCCCGGATGCTGCATCATGCATCCGAAGACGTGCGGCACCAGGTCGACGGCCTGATCGAGCGTCGGATCGGCGCCGCGCTGGTAACCGCCCAGCAGGCGGAGGTCGCGGGTGTCCTCGAAGCGCGCGATCATCGCCTTCAACCGCGACACGAGCTCACGCTCCTCAGGCTTCCACGCGAGATCGGCCATGCGGGAGATCGACTTGAGCAGGTCGATGGCGGGGAAGCGGCCTTCTTCTGCGATCGTCCGATCGAGAACGATGTGTCCGTCGAGCGTCCCCCGGATGGCGTCCGCGACGGGCTCGTTATGGTCGTCACCATCGACGAGAACGGCGAAGAGGCCGGTGATCGTGCCGCTGCCTTCCGCGCCGGGACCTGCCCGTTCCAGAAGGCGCGGCAGTTCGGAGAAGACGCTCGGCGGATAGCCGCGCGCGACCGGCGGCTCGCCCGCGGCGAGGGCAACGTCCCGCGCCGCATGGGCGAGGCGCGTCACCGAGTCCACGATCAGGAGCACGTGCTCGCCGCGATCGCGGAAGTACTCGGCCACCGTCATCGCGGTTTTGGGCGCAAGGCGCCGCATCATGGCGCTCTCGTCGCCGGTCGCCACCACTGTGACGACGCGCGACAGCTCGCCCTGCATGGTCTCTTCCAGGAACTCGCGCACCTCGCGACCGCGCTCACCAACAAGCGCCACCACCACCGTATCGAAGCCCGGCGCGCGGGCAAGCATCCCCATCAGCGTCGACTTGCCGACGCCCGAACCCGCGAAGATGCCCATACGCTGGCCACGGATCAGCGGCGTGAAGATGTCGATGGCCCGGACCTGCGTCGGCACCGGCTGACGAATGCGCGCGCGCCGCATCGCTGCGTCGGGGAGCGAATCCGTGACGAACTCGGTGTCGCCGTTCTCGAGCGGTCCGAGGTCATCGCAGGGGCGTCCGAACGCGTCGACCGTTCGGCCTTTCCAGGCCGGAGAGGGGGCGACGGTGACGGGTCCGGTGCGATAGGCCAGCGTGCGCACGCCGCTCTGGAAGCGCACGGCGAACGGCTTGACCGTGGCGGCCGCCTCCTCGACGCGCACCACCTCGCCGAGCTCGGGACCCTGCGGCCCCTCGCAGACCACGCAGTCGCCGAGCCGCACGTAGGGGCTGAGGCCGGCCACGCGGAAGGACTGCGGCGTGACGTCGACGACATGCCCGCTGATGCGCACGAGCGGTTCATCGAGGCCGGACAGATCCCTCTTCCGGCTGGCTTCCGTCACTTGGGCGCTCCGAGCTGCGTGACGGCTTCATTCAGCGAGTTCTCGGAGGTCTGGATCATGTTGGCGGCCTGCTCGAAGATGCGCTGCACCTCGATCAGCCGGGTCATTTCCAGGATCGGATTAACGTTGGAGCCTTCGACGAAGCCCTGCGCGATGCGGTCCTCGTTGAAGTCGACGATCGGCTGGGCCTTGGCGTCGGGGACGACGCCGGACGTGCCGGCGCGCGAGAGGTTGGCGCCGGCCGGCATCTTGAAGAGGCCGACGGCGCCGATCTGGCCGCCGCCCTGCGTGATCATGCCGTCGTGGGCGATGTGGATCGGACCGCCGTTCGGGTCAATCTGCAGCGGTGCGCCGCCGACGTCGAGGAAGGGCTCGCCGTTGACCGTGCGCAGCTCGCCGGCATCCGACATCTGCATCCGGCCATCGCGCGTGTAGACGGTGCCCTTCGGCGTCTGGATCGCGAAGAAGGCTTCGCCGGCGACCGCCATGTCGAGCGGGTTGCCGGTTTCGGTGAGCGCGCCGGCGCGGGTCGACAGATACTGCTGACCCTGCGAGGCGAAGGCCACGGTCCGGGACGACGCCCGCGACATCACGCTTTCGAACTTCACCTCCTCGGCGCGGAAGCCGGCCGTGCCGACGTTCGCCAGGTTGTTGGCGAGCGTGTCGAGGCGCTTTTCCATGGCGAGCTGCGCGGAAAGGGCGACGGGAAGCGAGGTCTGCATGATGCGATCCGGTACTGGGCAGCTGAACGAGCGCCGGCACCGTCGGGCGGACGGGCCGAAATCTCCGTCATGATGCCCGGTGCGAATGGATCGAAGCTGACCCGGCCGCGCTGCAAACGCACAGTCTCGCGCAAGTCCGCCTCGTTAATCCTTCTTACGAATTCCTTTATCGTTTAAGGGTTAGCCCGATGGGTATCATTCTCGGCCTTATCGTGACGATCGGCTGCGTTCTGGGCGGCTACGTCGCGTCTGGCGGACATCTCTATGTTCTCTGGCAGCCCTACGAGCTTCTGATCATTCTGGGCGCGGCGCTCGGCACGTTCCTGATCGCCAACAACATGAAGGTCGTGAAGGACACCGGAAAGGCGATCGGCGAAGCGTTCAAGAACGCCGTGCCGAAGCAGCGCGACTATCTCGACCTCCTGAGCCTCCTCCACTCGCTGATGCGCGAGATGAAGTCGAAGTCGCGCTCGGAGTTCGAATCGCACGTCGACAATCCCGCGGACTCCGCGATCTTCAGCGCCTTCCCCAGCATCCTGAAGAACAAGCCGATGACCGACTTCATCTGCGACTACTGCCGCCTGATCATCGTCGGCAACGCCCGCCCGCATGAGATCGAGGCGCTGATGGAGGAGGAGATTCAGACGGTCGCCCGCGACCAGCTGAAGCCCAAGCACGCGATCCAGGACATCGCCGACGGCCTTCCGGCGCTCGGCATCGTCGCCGCGGTTCTGGGTATCGTCCACGCGATGGGCGCGCTCGACCAGTCGCCGGAAGTGCTCGGTCATCTCGTCGGCGCCGCGCTCGTCGGCACCTTCGCAGGCATCTTCTTCTCCTACGGCGTGTTCGCCCCGCTCGCCACCAAGGTGAAGGGCGTGCGCGAGAAGAAGATGCGCATGTACGTCATCATCAAGCAGACGCTCATCGCCTACATGAACGGCGCCCTCCCGCAGGTCGCCTTGGAATACGGCCGCAAGGCGATCTCCGCCTACGACCGCCCGACCATCGATCAGGTAGAAGCCGAGACGATCGGCGGCGCCCCTTCGGCCGCATAAGGAGGGACCATGGACACGGTCACCGAACGCAACATCGGCGAGCGCCTGCGCTCGGCCGCCCGGATCGAGCCGGAGCGCTTCCCGCGCCTCAAGCAGATCGGAACCAAGTGGGCCGAGGCCGTGTCCGCCAAGCTGGCGGCGGGCCATGCCTCGCCGCTCACCGTCGAGTTCATCGCTTCCTCGCCCTTCGTGCTGTCGCCCTCGGCCCTGTCGGACACCGACACGCAGCTGGTGCTGACGGTCCGCTCGTCGAAATGGCGCGAGATGGCGCTGGTCGCGGCCGACGGACGCTTCGCCGACACGGTGACGGAAGCGGGCTTCGGCGGCGACGGCCGCGACGCGCCGGCGCCCGGTCGTCCCCTCACCAGCGTCGGCCGCTTCTTCGCCGACGCCGCGCTGCGCAGCTTCGTCGAGACGGGTAATGCCGTCTTCGCCGACGTCGTCGCGCTCGGCATGTCCGCCGACAGGCTTCTCGCCGAGACGATCGGCGAGAAGCTCGACGAGTGGATCGCAGCCGACGCGCGCACCTTCGTCGAGTTCCGCTTCCGCCTGTCGATCGGCCGCTGCGAGGCGGCGCTGCGGGTGGCGATCCCGGAATCCGTCCTGTCGCCGCATCGGCGCAAGTTCGCGGCCGTCCCCGACGAGGGCCCGTCGATCGTCGACGAGACCTGGGCGCGCGACCTCGAGGCCGGGTTCCAGAAGACCGACATGCACGTTCGCGCCATCCTGTGCGAGCAGCAGACCTCGCTCGGCGAGATCTCGACCTTCCATGTCGGCCAGACACTCGCGCTGGACGCCACGATGCAGAGCCTCGTGCTTCTGGAATGCGAGGGGCAGCGCCTCTTCCGCGGCGCCATGGGCCGCTCGCGCGACACCTACGTCATCAAGGTTTCCGAGCCTGTTGATCCGACCGAGGAGTTCATCGATGACATCCTGGCTCATTGACGCGATTCTGGTCGCGGCCCTCCTTGTCACGAGCTGGCGCACGGGCTCCATGTACAAGGAGCTGAAGCGGCTGCGCTCGGAGGAGACTGGCTTCCGTCAGGCTCTCGAGGACGCCGACGCCTCGATCAACCGCGCGGCCAACGCCGTGGTCCTCCTGAAGAGCGAGGGCGTGCGTACGCTGCGCGCCCTCGAGGAGCGCGCGGCCGAGGCGCAGGAGCTGGTCGAGCGTCTCGACATCCTCCTCGACTCCTACGAGCAGAAGCGTGTCGCCCCGGTCACCGCCGCCGCGATCCCCCACGACAACGACGCGATCTCCCGCTTCGCGTCAGTTCCGAGCGCTATTCGTTAATTTACGGATCGCCCGGCGATCCAGACCTTCCCGAGGACGACCCCGATGCAGAACGAGACGATGGAACTCGAGACCGAGACCCAGTTCGGCGGCCAGTTCGGCGCCATGGACAACGGTTTCGAGATGGACGAGGCGGTCGAGGATGCCGAAGACGGCCACCACATGGGCCACGGCATGAGCTTCGCCGACGTCGAGGAAGAGCCGGTCGCGGACGTGACGCCCAACCTCGACGTCATCATGAACATCCCGGTGACGATGCAGGTCGTTCTCGGCTCCACCGTGATGCCGGTCGCCAACCTGATGAAGCTCGGCCGTGGCGCGGTGGTGAAGCTCGACACCAACATCTCCGATCCCGTCGATCTCATCGTGAACGGCCGCATCGTGGCGCGCGGTGAGGTTGTCGTACTGGAGAACGAGGAATCGCGCTTCGGCATCACGCTGACCGAGATCGTCGCCCCCACCGCACGCCAGCCCCGCGCCAAGGGCGCCTAAGACACGATGCTCTCGGAAGCCTATCAGAGCCGCGAACTGGGCGCGCCGACGCTGAGCGGCGCCTCGCGCGCCGCCGTCCTGCTCCTGACGCTGGGCGGCGAGGGCGCGACCAAGCTCCTGAAGCATTTCAGCGCCGAGGAGATCCGGGCGCTGCGCCAGAGCGCGGCGCTGCCGAACTCGGTCACCCCGATGGAGCTCGACGAGATCGTCGCCGACTTCCAGGACGCGTTCCGCGCCGGGGCAGCCATCACCGGCCTCAACGACGAGATGACGAAGCTCCTGCGCTCGAGCCTGTCGAACGAGGATCTGGCGATCGTCTTCGAGGGCGAGGCGATGCCGATCGACGAGAGCGGTGTCCCGGTCTGGCAGGAGATCGAGCAGCTCGGCGCCGAGGCGCTTGCCAAGATCCTCGACCGAGAGCATCCGCAGGTGGCGGCCTATATCCTCCAGCGCCTGAAGTCCGACCTCGCGGCCGTCGTCGTCGCCGGCATGGCGCCCGCCCGCCGCAACGACATCATGCGCCGCATGCTCTCCTCGGCGCCCCCGCCCGAATCCATCGCGCGGCTGATCGAGCGGCGCTGCCGCGAGGCGTTCGTATCAAGCTCGAACGGCGCCGAGCGCCGCGAGCGCTACGCGACGATGGCCGAAATCGTGAACCGGATGGACAAGGCGCAGACCGAGGAACTCCTCGCCTCGCTGGAGACCACCGAGCCGGAAGAGGCGGCGGCGCTTCGCAAGCTGCTCTTCGCCTTCGAGGACGTGGCCGAGCTGTCGAAGAAGGGCCGTCTCGTCCTCTTCGACGCGATCCAGGTGGAACAGGTCACGCTCGCGCTCAATGGCGCGCCGCAGGACCTGCGCGAGGCCGTACTCTCGGCGCTCGGCGCGCGCGCCCGCCGCATGGTCGAGGCCGAACTCGGCCGCAACGAGCCGGCGGCTGCCGACGCCATCCAGGCCGCCCGGCGGGCCATTGCGGGCGCGGCCCTGCGGCTCGCCGCCGAAGGGCGCATCGACCTCACCGAGAAGGTTGAGGGCTGACAACCATCGCGGTCCCGGCGCTAGAGCGGCGCGCGGGGCCGCTATCTGTTTCGTGAAGGGGCGGGCGCGGCATGTCGGAGGGTGCGGACAAGGAGTCCCAAACCGAGGAACCGACGGAGAAGAAGATCCGCGATACGGTCGAGAAGGGCAACCTTCCCGTCTCGCGCGAAGCACCGATCCTCGCCTCCCTTCTCGCCGCCATCGCCGTCGTCGTCTTCCAGGCGCGCAACAACGCGGCGCAGCTCGCCAGCGATCTCAAGGTCACCTTCGAGAACCCGACGCAATGGTCGATCGGGAACGGAATCGACGCCCTGCAGTTTCTGCACGCGATGGCGCTACAGAGCGCCAAGTTCGTGCTGCCGGCGACGGGCCTCTTCATGGTGGCGGGTATTCTTGCCTCGCTGCTCCAGAACCCGCCGCAGATCAACCTCGAGCGCATCCGTCCCAAGTATTCGAACATGTCGCTTTCGAGCGGCTGGGGGCGTTTGTTCGGGCGTCGCGGATTCACCGAGTTCGGTAAATCCTTATTCAAGTTCTCTGCCGTTACGATCATCGTCGGTTGGATCTTGTCCGACGAACTGCCCTTGCTGTTGAAGACGATGTTCTCGGACCCACTCCTGCTTCCCGAAACGATCCTCGGCCTGGCGATGCGGCTCCTCGCGGCCGTGTCGGTCGCCACCATCGTGCTGGTCGCCGCGGACCTTCTCTTCTCTCGCATCCTGTGGCGGCGCGACCTGCGCATGTCCAAGCAGGAGATCAAGGACGAGATGAAGCAGTCGGAAGGCGATCCGATGGTCAAGGCGCGCCAGCGCCAGATCGCCCGCGAGCGCACCAAGCGCCGGATGATGGCGGCGGTGCCGCGCGCGACCGTCGTGATCGCCAATCCGACCCACTACGCCATCGCCTTGCGCTACGTGCGCGAGGAGGGCGGTGCGCCGGTGGTGGTCGCCAAGGGCGTCGATGTCCTGGCGCTCAAGATCCGCGAGATCGCCGAGACCAACGACATCCCGGTCATCGAAGACAAGCTCTTGGCAAGGTCGATGTACGACCATGTCGAAATCGACCAGATGATTCCGCCCCAATTCTTCAAGGCGGTCGCGGAACTCATCTACTTCCTTCAGTCGCGCTCTCAGGCGCGCCTGGAGATCGGGGCAGCCTGACCCGGCCGACCTGTCGACGCCTGCCTTCCCCTCGGGAAGGCGTTTCGGTTCATTTCGCGTAAAGGTCCTCCATGGGTTCCCACGTCATGCTCAACGTTCGCAACAAGTACGCAGCCGACCGCGAGAAGGCGCTGGCGAACGGGATCAAGGAAGTGGTGGCCGAGCTGCGCCTCGTCGACGTCGTCGACTACGTGGCCTTCCTGCGGATGGACCAGTTCGGCAATATCGCCGACATCGTCGAGTCCTCGGCGCAGCTCTACCTCGCACCCGGCTCGCTTCGGTTCGCGGGCGGCGGCGACGTGCATCTCAACTGGGGCAGCGCGCCGACGATCGACCTCGACATGGAATTCCACGGCGGCGAGGTGACGGTGCACTTCAAGCTGTCGCTGACCGCGACCAAGGCGGCCGTCCATATCAACTACATCGCCTTCTCCGACCCGGATGCCGACCCTGCGGCCAATACCGAGCGCCTGAAGACTGCGATCGCGGCCGCGCGCCTTGCCACGGCTCGCAACGCCTGAAACCATTCCGCCTGCAGTTTTCAGGGCCTCGCCATCGGCGGGGCCTTTTTGTTGATGCATTATGCTTTCGTTAATACTGATTAACGATCTGTTAATACTAAGAAATCTGTAAGATCGTCAGCTTCGGACAAGTGGCTGTTCCTATGAATGGGACACCGATCAAATGTCCGAGGACGCGACCCTTGAGCGAGTTCTATCTTTTCGGGCTGAGTTCCCGCCGAGCCGAATGGCTGTCCGCGCGCCAGGCCGTGGTCGCCGAGAACGTGGCCAACGCGAACACGCCGACCTATCGGGCCAAGGACGTGACGCCGTTCTCCGAAGTGCTGGAGACGACGGCGCTCCAGATGTCCGGCTCGAACCCGAGCCACCTCGTCGCTTCGGCCGGCCGTGATTTCGGCATCGACGAAGCCGCCCAGAAGCCATGGGACGTCACCCATTCCGGCAACTCGGTCAGCCTCGAGCAGGAAATGCTCAAGGCCGGCGAGGTGTCGCGCGACTTCGCCCTTTCGACCTCCGTCGCGAAGTCGTTCCACCGCATGTTCATGACCACGCTGAAGGGCTGACGCCTTGACCGATTCGATCACCTCCGCCCTCAAGATCGCGGCGAGCGGCCTCGAGGCGCAGTCCGAACGGATGCGCATCGTGTCCGAGAACGTGGCCAATGCCCGCTCCACGGGCGAGACGCCCGGAAGCGATCCCTACCGGCGCAAGACCGTCGCCTTCACGAGCGAGATGGACCGGCTTCTCGGGGCCGATCTCGTGCGCATCAAGTCGGTCGGCACCGACCGCTCGGACTTCCGCATGGAGCACGATCCCGGCAATCCGGCCGCCGACAAGGATGGCTACGTCAAGATGCCGAACGTCAACATGCTGGTCGAGATGACCGACATGCGCGAGGCGAACCGCTCCTACGAAGCGAACCTGCAGGTCATCAAGCAGGCGCGCGAGCTCATCAATCTCACCATCGATCTCATGAGAGGCTGACGCCCATGATCCCCGCCATCGGCAGTGCCATGCCGCGCGTCGACGCGCTGCGCCTCGACGGTCTTTCCCCTGCCGGCGCCTCGAGCGCCGCAGCCACGCAGGAAGCCGGCCAGAGCTTTGCCGCCGCCATGAACGAGATCGCCCGCGAGGCGACGCAGTCCATGAAGGGCGCGGAGACCGTCTCGATCCAGGGCGTCAACGGCAAGGCTTCCACGCAGGCGGTCGTCGACGCCGTGATGGGTGCCGAGCGCACGCTTCAGACGGCCGTCGCGCTGCGCGACAAGGTCGTCTCCGCCTATCTCGAACTTTCCCGCATGTCGATCTAACGAAAGTACCAGCCCATGCGCGCCCTTGCGATCGCCGCGACCGGCATGAACGCCCAGCAGACCAACGTCGAAGTGATCGCGAACAACATCGCGAACATCAACACCACCGGCTTCAAGCGCGCCCGCGCCGAGTTCACCGATCTCCTCTATCAGGTCGAGCGGATGCAGGGCGTGCCAGCGCGCGGCGGCGAGAACGTCGTTCCCGAGGGCGCGCGCATCGGCCTCGGTGTGCGCACGGCCGCCGTTCGCTCCGTCCACATCCAGGGTGCGCTGGAGCAGACCGGCAACAATCTCGACATCGCGATCAACGGTCAGGGCTGGCTCCAGATCCAGGGACCCGGCGGCGAGACGCTCTACACGCGCGACGGCGCGCTCAACAAGAACGATACCGGCCAGATCGTGACGCTCGACGGCTTCACCGTGGACCCCGGCATCACCGTTCCGCAGAACACGACCGACATCTCGATCAACGATTCCGGCGAGGTCTACGCCACGGTGGAGGGCGAGGCGCAGCTGATCGGTCAGCTGACCCTCGTCAACTTCGCCAACGAGCCGGGTCTGGCGGCCGAGGGCGGCAACCTGTTCCGCGAGACGGTCGCGTCCGGCGCCCCGATCGCCGGCGTGCCGGGCGATCCGGGCTACGGCGTGATCAAGCAGGGCTACCTCGAAAACTCCAACGTCGATCCGGTGAAGGAAATCTCCGAGCTGATCTCGGCGCAGCGCGCCTACGAGATGAACTCCAAAGTCATCCAGGCCGCCGACGAGATGTCGGGCGTCGTCTCCAAGGGCATCCGCTAAGCATCATGACCCGCATCGTCCGCCTTGCAAGATACGTCCTGGCCGCCGCCGCGCTCGGCCTCGTCCCGGCCGCTGGCACGGCGGGCGCCGCGGATCTGAACCTGCCGGTTCCCACCGCCGTGGTCTATCCCGGACAGAGCGTCCTCGACCGCGGCGTCATCTCGGCGCGCTTCACCGTCCCCGGCAACCAGCTCTCGGCCTATGTGGTCGAGGAAGGCATGCTGAAGGACCGGATCGCGCGTCGCACGCTGCTGCCGAACCAGCCGATCCTCCTCAGCGACCTCAAGTCGCCGGATGCCGTCACGGTCGGACAGGTCGCGACCCTCATCTATCGCGAGGAGGGCCTCCTTATCACCGGCAAGGGCCTGCCGCTTCAGTCGGCGCAGGCGGGTCAGCCGGTGCGCGTGCGCAACGTCGACAGCGGCGTCCTGATCAGCGGCATCGCGTCCGAGGACGGCTCGATCGAGGTGTCGGCGCAATGAGAGCATCGCTTCGCACCGTCGTCCTCGGCGCCAGCCTCGCAGCCGTCCTCGTTCCGGCGAACGCGGCCGACTACGGCGTCGCGGACTACGGTTATGCGCAGGCCGGCATCGGCGCGCACGAGAACTTCCAGACGATCGTCCCGCGTGCCCGCCAGTCCGGCGGCGTGCGCATCAAGGACGTCACCACGATCAAGGGCGTGCGCGACAACCAGCTCGTCGGCTACGGTCTGGTCATCGGCCTGCAGGGCTCGGGCGACTCCTTGCGCAACTCGCCCTTCACCGAGCAGTCGCTCCAGTCGATGCTCGACCGCATGGGCGTCAACGTGCGCGGCGCCAACCCGCGCACGCGCAATGTCGCGGCCGTGATCGTCACCGCCGACCTGCCGGCCTTCGCCGGCATCGGCTCCCGCATCGACGTCTCAGTGTCCTCGCTCGGCGACGCCTCGTCGCTGATGGGCGGCACGCTCGTGATGACGCCGCTCTACGGCCCGGATGGTGAGATCTACGCCGTGGGGCAGGGGGCGCTCGCGGTCAGCGGCTTCTCGTCCGAGGGCACCAACGAGAGCCTGACGCAGGGCACGCCGACGACCGGTCGCATCGCCGGCGGCGCGCTGATCGAGCGCGAGGTTCCGCGCGCGACGGTGGATACGCCCAACATCACCATGGAACTGCGCAACCCGGACTACCGCACCGCGATCCGCGTCGTCGATGCGATCAACTCGTTCGCGGTGCGCTCCTACGGCAAGCCCGTGGCGCGCGAGCAGGATTTCCGCACGATCTCGCTGACGCGCCCGGCCAAGATGTCGTCCACCCGCTTCATCGCGGATGTCGGCGACCTGATGATCGAGCCGGACACCGCCGCGCGGGTCGTGATCGACGAGCGCACCGGCACGGTCGTCATCGGCAAGGATGTCCAGATCTCGACGGTCGCGGTCACGCATGGCAGCCTGACCGTGCGCATCACCGACATTCCCAATGTCTCGCAGCCCGCACCCTTCAGCGAAGGGCAGACCGTGGTCACGGCGGATACGACGGTGAACGCCGAGCAGGGCGGCGGAAATCTCGCGATCGTGCAGGGCGCCAATCTCGACAGCGTGGTGCGCGGGCTGAACCGCCTCGGCCTCAAGCCGACCGGCATCATCGCCATTCTTCAGGCTATCAAGACGGCCGGCGCCATGCAGGCC
Source organism: Aureimonas phyllosphaerae (assembly GCF_047943035.1). Lineage (NCBI taxonomy): Bacteria > Pseudomonadati > Pseudomonadota > Alphaproteobacteria > Hyphomicrobiales > Aurantimonadaceae > Aureimonas > Aureimonas phyllosphaerae. The sequence goes on from NZ_CP181348.1 coordinate 2,536,269, forward strand.
GAGATCGTGGTGCAGTGATGACCTCGTTCCGCTCCCATCGTGCGGCCCTTGGGCTCGGCCTGATGCTCGCGCTTGTGACCGCAGACGCGGCTTTCGCCGAAGGCGCGTCGACGCCGCCGCCGGCCATGCCGACGACGCCCGCCAAGGTGCGCGTCATCGGCGCCGACGGCAAGGAAATGTTGACGCCGGAAGCGCCGATGACCGACACGGACCGTTTCTGCTCCAACATCGCCAATCCCGCGCTCGACGCACGCAACGCCATGCAGCTGGCCGAGATCCGCCAGGCGGAGGGCGAGATTTCCTCCAAGATCGACGAGCTGGAGGCCAAGCGCGCCGAGGTCGAGAAGTGGCTCGGTGAGCGCCGTGACTTCATCAACTCGACGTCCGACATCGTGATCGGCATCTATTCCGGCATGAAGCCGGATGCGGCGGCCGCCCAGATGGCAGCGCTTGACCGCCCGATCGCCGCCTCGCTCCTGACGCGCCTCAAGCCGCGGCAGGCCAGCGCGATCCTCGCCGAGATGCCTGCGCCGATCGCGTCCGAACTCGCGGCGCTGATCGTCAAGAAGACCGACCGCGCCTCCGCCGAGGCCGGTGCGAAGGACCAGTCCCTGTGAGAGCCATTGCCCCCCTCCTGGCCGTCGGCCTCCTTGCCGGTTGTTCCACCACGCGCGAGGATGCGTTCCGCGAGCCGCTGCTGACGCCCGTCGGAAGCGGACTCTACCAGAACGCCCCGATCGTCCAGCCGGCGCCCGGCCCCGGACCGAACGAGCTGCCGCGCAACGTCAACTCGCTGTGGACCGGCCGAAACGCCGATCTCTTCCGCGACACGCGCGCGCTGAACGTCGGCGACATCGTGACGGTGAAGATCCAGATCGACGACAAGGCGACGCTCGACAACAACACCAAGCGTTCGCGCGATTCCGGCGTCAGCGTCGGGGCCGACCTCAAGGGCTCGATCGGCTCCTACGGGTTGCCGACCGTCGGCACCACGCTTGGCCTCAAGAACGGCACCAAGGCGACCGGCAAGGGAACCGTGGACCGCAAGGAAGAGATCGACGTGTCCGTCGCGGCCGTGGTGACGCAGGTCCTGCCGAACGGCAACCTCTACATCGCCGGCCAGCAGGAGGTGCGCGTCAACTTCGAGGTGCGCGTCCTGTCGATCGCCGGCATCATCCGGCCGGGCGACATCCTGCCCAACAACACGATCCATTACGAGAAGATCGCGGAAGCCCGCATCTCCTACGGCGGCCGCGGCCGCCTGACGGAAGTGCAGCAGCCGGGCTGGGGTCAGCAGGTCCTCGACAACGTCCTGCCCTACTGACGAGGGCCCACTTCGCACCGTTCCGACGCCGCCCTCGGCTGCAGCCCCGCTGCCGCCGTGGGCGTTCGTCGTTCTGATGCGCGCGGCAAGGCTCGCGACAGGGCAATTCCTTAACACTTCCTTGCCGGGCGGCGGTTCCCGGCGGGACGATCCCGCCCACACCGCGCCCGGCTGCCCCATTCCATGCCGCCGGAGCGCCGAATGACCGAGCTCAGCCCTGAAGCCCTAGGCATGATGCCGGACGGCTTTGCACCGCCCAAGAAGAGCAACAAGGCGCAGACGATCGGCGCCCTTCTTGGCCTGACGGTGATCGCGCTGGCGGGCGGCGGTGCCCTCGGCTTCCTCCTGAAGAAGGATCCGCCGGTGGTCGCAGCGCCGTCGGCCGAGGCCCCGGCGGCGGCCGCCGCCGCCGCTCCGTCGCTCGCCTCGGTTCCGGCCGGCACGAAGGAGATCGTCCAGCCGCTCGAGCCGATCCTCACCGATCTCGCCTCGCCCCCGGGCACCCAGGTCCGGCTCGAGGCCGGGCTGCTCCTGTCGCTCTCGGAGGACGAGAGCGTCGATCAGACGGTGCTGGCCTCCCAGATCCAGGCCGATACGCTGGTCTTCCTGCGCACGCTGGAACTTGCCCAGATCGAGGGCGCCCGCGGTCTTCTGCACCTCAAGGAAGACCTTCTCGAGCGCGCCAAGCTGCGCTCGACAGCGGTCAAGGACGTCGTCGTCCGCTCGTTGATCGTCAAGTGAAGCGGCTTCTCCTCCTCCTAGCGCTCCTCGTCGCCAGCGCTGCCCCGGCTCTGGCGCAGGATGCGGTCGCGGAAGCGGCGAGCGGGCTCGCCTCGCTGATCCCCGCAGGCGACACCGCCGTCTCCGGCCGGATCGTCCAGCTGTTCGGCATCGTCACCGTCCTTTCGGTGGCGCCGGGTCTCCTCGTGATGGTCACGGCCTTCACCCGCGTCGTGATCGCGCTTTCGATCCTGCGCACGGGTCTCGGGCTCCAGACGACGCCGGCCAACCTGATCCTGATCTCGCTGTCTCTCTTCATCACCTTCTTCGTGATGATGCCGACCTTCGACCAGTCATGGCGCGACGGCCTGCAACCGCTGATGAAGGGACAGATCACGGAAGAAGAGGCGCTGCCGCGCATCGCCGAGCCCTTCCGAGAGTTCATGCTCGATCAGGTGCGGGAAGAAGATCTTGCCCTCTTCAACAACATCAACGAGGCCTCGATCCGCGATCGTCTCCCGGTGGTGGAGCAGGGCTCGGGCGAAGGGCAGGTCGTCGACTTCCGCATCCTCGTCCCGGCCTTCATGATCTCGGAACTTCGCCGCGGCTTCGAGATCGGTTTCCTGATCGTCCTGCCGTTCCTGGTGATCGACCTGATCGTCGCGACACTGACCATGTCGATGGGCATGATGATGCTACCTCCAACGATCATCTCGCTGCCCTTCAAGATCCTGTTCTTCGTCCTGATCGACGGCTGGAACATGCTGACGGGCAGCCTCGTGCGCTCCTTCATGTAGCGACGCTCGCACGCAAGGCCCCTTCCAAAAGGCCCTCGGACCTACCGGTCCGGGGGCCTTCTGCGTTGCACGCTGGACGCCTGGCGGCATTTCAGAGGCTTAGCCGAAAATGTATCCAATTTGAATCGAAACCGCGCCGACCCCGAAGTTGATTTTCATCTATACTTTAGGTCCATAGGTCCGAATGCCCGATATGATTCAATTTTAGCGATCCAATACAGCAGGTATTCCGAGTTCCCCGGTAGTTTTGTCTTCGAAGCAAAGAGCAACGGCTCAAACAAAAGCTTCAAGATAAACGGGGAAAAGACAATGGTTGCTATCAGCACGACGAATAACGGTGTCGCCATGGCCGCTCTGCGCCGCGTGAACGCCGATCTCACCACGACCCAGAACCGCATCGCGACGGGCCTGCGTGTCGGCTCTGCGAAGGACGACGCCGGGATTTGGGCGACCGCCACGAAGATCCGCTCCGACATCTCGGCGTCCGAGTCGGTCAAGTCGAACCTCAGCACCGCCAAGGCCCAGGTCGATGCCGCCTCCGCCGCACTCGACGAGATCAGCGCGCTGGTTGATGAGGTCGCCAAGATCACCGCTTCTGTCGCAGCAGCTGGCGGCACGGCAACGACAAGCCAAGTCAATCAGGTCGTTGCCTTCCAGACCCAGATCACCGCCTTGATGGGCAGTTCGACGGTCAACGGCAAGAACCTTCTCGGCGCTGCGGGCGCACCAAACAACCTTTCCGTTGCGACCGGCGTTTCGGACGGGGCGCTTGTCGGAACCGTCGCCTACACTGCTGGTCTTCCGACCGCTGGCGCCGGCATGACCGAACTGATGGCCGTTACTGATGCAGCCAGCTTGGCGGCTTTCACGTCGACGGACGCTGCGACGGCGCAAAGTGAGATTGCAGCCATCGCGACCAAGCTTGGTGCCGTGTCGAAGGGGCTCGACAGCGCGATGAGCTTCAACGACCGGATGGCCGACGTCCGCAACAACGCCCTCGGTGGTCTGGTGGACGCCGATCTCGAGCGTGAAACCGCCAAGATGCAGGCGCTTCAAGTTCGCCAGCAGCTCGCCTACCAGGCCATCTCGATGAGCAACAACTCGGCCCAGAACATCCTCATGCTCTTCCGCTAAGCCTTAGGCGACGCATCGCGTCTCCCCGTCGCGCCACTTGCCGACGGCTTAGCAAGCGACCCTCCGGCGCTCCCCGTGCCGGAGGGTTTTCGATTCCGGATCGTACCTCGAGTCCTTCATCCTTCATCATTCGGTAAGGTCATCACGTCCGCGCAAGCTTGTGCCCCCAGAGTGACGCCATCACTTCCCGCATTCCGCAGGCGAACGCATGGCGATGGTCGCTCGGGCCGAGGCCCAAAAACTCCTGTCCAACCTTCAGGCGCTGGGCGGCCGCAAGCTGGGTGCGCTGGCGTTGATCGGCGTCGTCGCCATCGCGCTCGTCAGCCTCGCCGCCTTCTACCTGTCCAAGCCGACGATGGAGTCCCTGTATTCGGGCCTCGACCGGCAGGACGTCACGCGCATCGGCGCGGCGCTCACCGAGGCGGGCATTCCGTTCGACGTGAACGCGGCCGGCGACACGGTGATGACCAACTTCTCGCAGACCGCGAACGCCCGCATGCTGCTCGCGGAAAAGGGCCTGCCGCGGTCGGAGAACGCGGGATACGAGCTCTTCGATTCCATGGGCTCGATGGGTCTTACCACCTTCATGCAAGAGGTAACGCGCGTCCGCGCTCTTGAGGGCGAACTCGCCCGCACGATCCAGACCTTGAAGGACGTGCGCGCTGCGCGCGTCCACATCGTCCTGCCCGAGCCGGGCTCGTTCCGCCGCGAGAGCCAGAAGCCGTCGGCCAGCGTCGTGATCCGCACCGACAACACCGAGGACTTTGCCAACGCGCAGGCGATCCGCCACCTCGTGTCCTCCGCCATTCCCGGCATGCAGGTCGACCAGGTGACGGTGCTGAACACCGACGGCACGCTGCTTGCCTCCGGTGACGACGCCTCCAACGCCACCTCGACCAAGCAACTCGGCATGGAGGGTATCGTCTCCTCCTCGATCCAGGACTCGATCCGCCGCACGCTCGCCCCGTATCTTGGCGTCGGCAATTTCCAGTCCAGCGTTATCGCCCGCCTCGATACCGACCGGCGCCAGATCTCCTCGCGCAAGTTCGACCCGGACGGCCGCGTCGAGCGCTCGACGCGCACGGTGCGCGAGACCGGCCAGTCGACCGACCAGGCCGCCGACGCCAATGCGGCGACCGCCGCGCAGAACGTGCCCCAGGCCGCCCCGCAGCCCGCCGCCAACGGCACCTCCTCGTCGGAGGCCAAGGAGCGCCGAGAAGAGCTGACCAACTACGAGATCAACGAGACCACCACGCAGACCGTCTCCGACGGCTACGACGTGCGCCGCCTGTCGATCGCCGTCGTCGTCAACCGTGCCCGGCTCGCTGCCACGCTCGGCGAGAACCCGACGCAGGAGCAGATCGACGCCGCGCTCGCCGAGGTGAAGACCCTCGTCGCCTCGGCGGCCGGGATCACCGACAGCCGCGGCGACCAGCTCGAAGTGACCGCTGTCGACTTCGTCTCCAATGGCCAGGACCTCCAGCCCGTGCCTTCGCTCGGCTACGGCGAGATGCTGCTGAAGCAGTCCGGCACGATGGTCAACGCGCTCACCATCCTCGTGGTCGCCGTGCTCGTCATCTGGTTCGGCCTGAAGCCCGCCATCCGCGCGATCTCGGCCCCGGCCGCCAACGACAACGTCGACGACGCCATGCTGACGGGCGACGGGCCGATCGAACTGCAGAACCCGATGCTCGACAACGATCTCGGCCCGCTCAACACGCCTCCCGGCTTCGGCGCCGACCTCGTGGCCTCGCTGGGCTACGGCGAGCCGCCCGCAAACGACGACCTGTTCGACGAACTCACCCGCAACCGTGCCAACTCGCCGAAGGTCCGCCTCGAGAAGCTCGTCGATTTCGACGAAGCCCAAGCGGCGGCCATCCTCAAGCAGTGGATTCACCAGAAAGAGGCGGCCTAAGCCATGATCCCTCTCGCGCAATTCCTGTCGGACGAAAACGAAGACGAGTTCGTGCCGCTGCGGGCCCAGGCGCCGCGCCGGCCTCCGGTCGCCGCTCCCCGCGCCTTCGAGGCTGGCCTGCCGCGGGTCTCCTCGCAGGCCGCGCCGGCGGCGCGCGCGGCGGCTAAGCCTGCCGCTCCCATGCCCGCCATGCGCCCGACGGCGATGCCGGCCAAGGCCCTGCAGGCGGCGGGCGTCGCGCCCGTCCAGCCGCGTCCCGCGGCCGAGCCGCGCGTGCCGCTGCGTGAGGTCGAGGCGGAGCGCCGGGCCTGGGCAAGGGAGCGTGAAACGCTTCTGCGAGCCCATGAGATCGCGTTGGCCCAGGCCCACCAGGACGGTGCCGCCGAAGCTGGCGAGGCGGTGCGCCAGGATCTGGAGCGCGCGTCCGCCGAACGCATCGAGGCCCTTCGCCAGACGCTGGCAGCCGACCACGAGGGGGTGCTCGCCGAGGCGCGCCGGCAGTGGGTCGAGACCGAAGGCGACCGGCTCGCCGATCTCGTCATCCTGCAGATGGCGGTGTTCGAGGATGCGTTGAAGACGACGCTAAGCTCGCTCCTGCGGCCCCTCGTGCTCGACGCGCGAAAGCGCATGACGGTGGACGAGCTGGCGGGCGCGGTGAAGACCATCGCCTTCGACGGCACCACGGTGAAGATCGCGGCATCCGGCCCGAGCGATCTTCTGCATTCGCTGGAGGACAAGCTCGGCGATCACGCCCGCCATGTCTCCTTCGATCCTGACGAGACCTATGCCGACGTTCGCATCGACGCCAATCAGACCGTGATCGAGACCCGTCTCGCCGCGTGGCTGAAGGCCGTCGAGGAGGCGCTTTCGTGAGTGCACTCGATACCGAGCGGCACGAGATCATCATCGTCCGTCGCAGCGGCGAGGGCGAGGACGGGCACCATGGTGGCGCCTGGAAGATCGCCTTCGCCGACTTCATGACGGCGATGATGGCCTTCTTCCTCGTGATGTGGCTGACCAGCGTGTCGGACGAGGCGACGAAGAGCCAGATCGCCCAGTACTTCAACCCGATCGAGCTGAACGACCCGCTGCCGCCGACGGACGGTGTGGCGCGCGACCCGTCGGCCCCGGCGCAGACGCCCGGTCCCGCCGCGGAGGACAGCAAGACGCCCGGCACCCCCGGCGGCAAGCCCGTCGGCGGCGACGCCAAGGGCGGCGAGGATCAGGCGATCTTCCGCGATCCGTATGCGGTGCTGGCCGAGATCGTCGCCGAGAACGAGGCGATGGGCGACACCGGAAAGGCGGTCGGCAAGCCCGACGGCACTGGGCTTCCGGGCCTCAACGGTGGCGACGCCTACCGCGATCCGTTCGACCCAACGTCCTGGCAGCTGACGCCGAACGCCGTCGCCGGCAAGGAGGTCGAGGTGACTGCCGACGATTTCGCGACGGTCGCCGTCGAGCCGCCGAAGCCCGCGCCGCCGCCGGTCGAGGTTGCTGCCGCACCCGCCGCGCCGGCAACGCCCGAGCAGAGCGATGCGGCCGAGTTGCAGAAGGAGATCGACGCCAGCGTGCCGGGAACGGAAGTCGCCGACGTCCAGGTGAAGAGCGGCGATGCGGGATCGGGCACGGTCACGATCTCGCTCGCCGACACGCTCGACACCGGCATGTTCCAGATCGGTTCGGCCCGGCCCACGGCCGACGCGATCCGGCTGATGGAAAAGATCGCGGCGATCCTCAAGGACCGTCCGGGCGACATCGTCATCCGCGGCCATACGGACGCACGGCCCTATTCGGGCAACGGCCAGATCGACAACTGGCGCCTGTCCACCGACCGCGCCCACATGGCCTACTACATGCTTCGCCGCGGTGGCCTCGACGACAAGCGGGTGGAGGCGATCGAAGGCGTCGCCGACCGTCAGCCGAGCAATGCTTCCGATCCCGAGGCCGCCAGCAACCGGCGCATCGAGATCCTCTTGAAAGAACCCAAGGCGTGAAGAACTCTCTGCGGCTCCTGCTCGGCTCGTTGCTGATCGGTGCGTCCATGCTGCCCGCGCGCGGCATGGAGGCACCCGCCGTGCCCGAAGCCGCGGGACAGGCCGAGCCGGCCGCGGCAGAGGCAACGGCCGCCGCGTCTGCCGACCCGGCGCCCGCGCCGACCGCCGAAGCGGGTGCCGGAGGAGAGGCTACGGGCGCGGCCCATGACGCCTCACCGGAAGCGCCGCCGGAACTGACCGGCGGTCGCGACACGCACTGGACCGAAACGCGCACGCCGATGCCCTTCGACGTCATGCGATCGGTGCAGTTCCTGCAGGATCAGGTGGCGCGGGGCAACGTGCGCGCGATCCGCGTGCAGGCTCTGCTCCTGCGCCGCTTCGCCCGCACCTTCGTCGAAGCCGCGCCTGAGGTCTGGAACGATCCGCGCAACACCCGCGCCATCGTGCTCTTCACCTTCAGCGGCGGGACGCCCGACGTCATCGCGACGCTGCTCGACCAAGGACGCCTGCCGGAGGCCGAGCGTCCCCTGTTCGACGGAGCGCTGGCCTATGTGCGGAACGATCTGAAGACGGCGGCGACGAAGCTCGAGTCGATTTCGATCGACGATCTGGAGCCCGTGCTGGCCGCGCAGGTCAGTCTCGCGCTGGGTCAGATCCACCAGATCGACCATCCCGACAAGGCGATCGAGGATCTGGCCAACGCCCGGCTGCTCGCGCCCGGCACGCTGATCGAGGAGGCGGCGCTGCGTCTTGGTGCGCCGCTTGCGGACGATGCCGGTGCGCACGACGACGCCGACCGGATGGCGCGGCGCTACTTCGACACTTATCACGACTCCAGCTATGCGGCGAATTTCGAGACCCGCTACGTCGCCCTCGTGGTCGGCCGTGCCATGGCCGATCCGCAGGCGGCGCTCGTCGCCATGGACGGCGTCGTCGCGGGGCTCCCAACCGCCCGGCAGCAGCGGCTCTATCTCGCGGCCGCCCGCCGTTCGCTCGTGGCGGGCAACCTCCATTTCGCGTCGCAGTCCGCCGACCAGGCGATCGCCCTCGACGGCTTGGAGCCCGGCGACGCAGCCCGTGCCAGCCTCTATCGGACGGCCTCCGCGCTCGGCGCCGACGACCAGACCGCTTCGAGAAAGGCTTTAGACGGCATCGACCGAAGCCTCCTGCATGTCGAGGACCAGAAGATCCTCGATGCCGCCTATTCCGTCTTGGACTCCATGGCCAAGCCGGCGCTGATGACAGAGGTGAGCAATCCCGCTCCGCCGGAACCGGACACCTCGTCGGTTCTGACACGGGCGCGGGCCGCGCTCGACGCCGCCTCCAAGGAAATGAAGAAGCCGTAATCCATGAAGATCGATCTCTCCCTCGCGCCGCTCGACAAGGACGGACCGGCCCGCGCTTCCGCCAATCCGGAGGCCGATCGCGGCGTGCTCGGCGATGCGTTCGGGAGGGCGGTGCGCGACGCCGAGGGCAAGCGTTCCGCCAATTCCAACGACCGAACGTCGAAGGCCGACGCCGAGAAGCCGGAGCCGGCCGCGAACGACGCGGCGCTGGTGGATCCTGAGGACGCGGACGATGCGGCCTCCGAAGACAAGCACGATGTGAAGGCCGACCAGCTCCAGGCTCTCCTCGGCTCGCTCGCGGCCGTCACCAATGCCAAGGCCGCGGCGAAGCTTGCGAAGCAGGTCGCCAAGGAGCACGCCAAGGCCGATGGCGAGACCAAGCTGTCGCTCGAACGCGCGGGGCAGAAGGTCGCGATCGCCGAAGAGGCGCAAGGCAAGACCAAGGGCGGAATGAAGCTCGACGTCTTGCGCATGGAAACGCATTTCGAGCCGCACCAGGACGGCATGGTTCTGGTGGAGGGCAAGGCAGGTGCAAAGGACGAGGCGACCCCCGTCGTGGACGCCAAGTCCAAGGGCGCCGCGCCCGGCGCGCTGTCCGCAGCCCTCGCCGACATCGCCAAGGGACGCGTCGGCGACGGCAAGTCGGCGGCGGGCGATGTTGCCAAGGGTGTGGCCGACGACGGTGCCAGCCCGCCGATGCGGTTCGACGAGGCACTCGCGCGACTCGGACGCGGCGCGTCCGATGGTTCGGGCCGCGAGGCAGGACGCGACGGCTCGGCCGCTGCGAAGTCGGCCCTCAGCGAATTGGCGGACCGTCGAAGCGCGGCCAGAAGCGCGGACGCGGCATCGGGCACCGTCTCGATCGCGTCGCCGCTCCCGTCCTCGTCGCCCTACAACCTGGCCGGGCAGGTGGCCGGACCGATCATGGAGGCGCTCGGCGATCCTGCCAAGGCGCCGGCCCAGTCCGCGCCCGCCAGCTCGGACGCCCATCTCCGCATGCGGGCCGGCGGCGGCGCGCTCAAGACGCTGACGATCCAGCTCCATCCCGAGCACCTCGGCACCGTGGACGTGTCGATGCGGCTGAACGAGGGACGGCTGACGCTGGAACTTGCCGCCAGCCGGAGCGACACGGCCTCGATGCTGCTCGACGATCAAGCGTCCCTGCGCAAGCTTCTCGAGCATGCCGGCTTCTCGCTCGACGACGCTGCGATCTCGGTTATCACGCGGGACAACGGGCAGTTGCGCACCGCGGACGCCAGCGGAACGAATTCGCAGCCGAACGACCAGGGCGGTCGTCCGGCGGGGGAGGGGCGCTCCGACGCCCGCGGCCAGTCCAGCGGATCGGACGAGCAGGCGAGCCGACGCCGTCCCACCCAGCAGGGCCGCGACGACGGCTCTCCGGCCAAGTCTCAGGCCGGATCGACCTATCTCTGAGCAATCGGACAGGGGATGCCGTCGGCCATCAGGTCTTCGGCATCCCTTCTCTTTTCGTAACCCGAGGTTGCGACACCCGATCGAGCGCAAAACGGTTGCAAGACTCGCGATAGCTTGCACGGATAGATTGAAAATCAACGGTCCGTGATTTATCTCGAATGTGAATGGTTCCGAACAAGCGTCTGTCAACAAATGGTAAATCGACGCTGACTGTTACGAACCATTAACCCTATAGTGATTTTTGGGGATGGCCCGATTCGCGGTGGGTTGGTTATTTGTTTCCTAACGAAACGCAAGTCACGCGGCGGGGACAAATGATCGTAGTTGTGGACAATCGCGAGCTGGTCACGAACGGCTACAAGTCCCTCTTCGGGACGGAAGGGGTCTCCTCCGCCGGTTTCGGCGTCGACGAATTCCGCGACTGGGTCGAGTCCGCGTCCGACAACGACCTGTCGGCCGTCGAAGCCTTCCTGCTCGGCGACTTCCCCGAGCGCGGCGCCTTCACCCGCCTCGTCCGCAGCCGCTCCACCGCCCCGATGATCGCCCTGGCCGAAGCCAAGGCCCTGACCTCCACGCTCGACCTCTTCGCGGCCGGCATCGACGACGTCGTCGCCAAGCCCGTGCACGTCAAGGAAATCCTGGCCCGTGTCGGCGCCATCCGCCGCCGCGAGGTGACGATCGACCGCGCCAAGACCACGGTCGACGAGATCTGCGTCTTCGCCGACGGTCGCGACGCCGAAGTCGCCGGCCAGCCGATGGTGCTGCCGCGCCGCGAGCGCCGCATCCTCGAGTATCTGGTCGCCAACAAGGGTCGCCGCGTCTCGAAGCAGCAGCTGTTCAGTGCGATCTACGGGATCTTCGACGAGAACGTCGAGGAGAACGTCATCGAAAGCCACATCTCCAAGCTGCGCAAGAAGCTCAAGATGCGTCTCGGTTATGATCCGGTCTCGTCGAAGCGTTACCTCGGTTATGGTATCGGCGTCTGAAGCAACTCGCTTCGTAAAGTAGACGAACGACTTTGAGGGCCCGGCACGAAAGTGCCGGGCCCTTCGATTTATGAAGATATGGTTAATGATATGTTATTTAAATTCTATGTGACAGCAGCTTCGCGCAAGCCATTCCCACTAGTGTGAATGCAATCTGAGGTAACGGATAAGGGTGGCAGTATGAGCATCGGCGGCCTAATGCGCACGAGCGTCTCCGGCATGAACGCGCAGGCGACGCGCCTCAGCGCGGTGTCGGAGAACATCGCGAACGCCAACACCAACGGCTACAAGCAGACCACCACCGAGTTCACCTCGCAGATGCTGGCCAACGGCAAGGGCCAGTACAACTCGGGAGCGGTGGAGGCCAACGTGCGCACGCTGATCAGCGAGCAGGGCGGCCTCAGCTACACCGCCAACTCCGTCAATTCGAAGAAGCTCGACCTTGCGATCTCCGGCCAGGGCTTCCTGGTCGTCGACGACGGCAACGGCGGCAACGTCCTGACGCGCGCCGGCTCCTTCATGCAGCAGCCGGACGGCACGCTGGTCAACGCCGCCGGCTACGCGCTGAAGGGCTACCCGGTCGGTGCGACGGGCACCGACTTCGTCCTCAACGGCTTCGCCGGGCTCAAGCCCGTGAACCTCAACGCCGGCCTCCTCAGCGCCAGCCCGAGCACCAAGGGCATCCTCACGATCCCGCTGAACAAGGACTTCACGGAGCAGACCGGCGATCTGCCATCTGCGAACACCGACAAGACGCCCGACCCGAAGAAGACGGTCTCGAACTCGCTGGTGGTCTACACCAACTCCGGCGAGGCGGTGAAGCTCGACATTTATTATACAAAGACGAGCGACGCCAATAACGAGTGGGAGGTTACGGTCTTCGACAGCCGCGGTGCCAGCAAGACCGGCACCAACCGCCCATTCCCCTACGATGACGGCCCGCTGAAGACGGCGACGCTCGCGTTCGACGCCACGAAGAACTACTCGCTGGCGTCGATCGACGGCACCGCGACCGGAATCCTCGACATCGACCTCTCCAGCATCGGCGGTGTCGCGGCCTTCAATCTGGACATCGGCAATACGACCCAGTTCACCGGCGACAACCAGCCGCTGGAAGCCAAGGTCGACGGCAACCCCGCCGAGGTGATCGATAAGGTCAACGTCGGCAAGGACGGCACGGTGCTCGCGACCTTCACGTCCGGCGCCACCCGCGAGCTATACAAGATCCCGCTCGCCAAGGTCGCCGCGCCCGACAACATGACCGTCCTGTCCGGCAACGCCTTTGCGCCGAGCCTCGAATCCGGCAGCGTCCTGATGGGCTTCGGCGGATCTGACGGCTTCGGCGACCTGATCTCCGGTGCGCTCGAGAACTCCACCGTCGACATGGCCTCCGAGCTCACCACCATGATCGAGAGCCAGCGGTCCTACACCGCCAACTCCAAGGTCTTCCAGACCGGTTCGGAAATCATGGACGTGCTGGTGAACCTGAAGCGCTGACGGCGTCGGTTCCCAACCTTTCCTGACAGCAATGCGCGTCGCAGGACTGCGGCGCGCCGCCGGACCGATCGTCCTTCGTACCCTACCGGATTGCTCCCATGTCGCTCTCTGCCGCGTTGAACACTGCCAAGTCGTCGCTGGCCGCGTCGCAGCTTCAGACGCAGATCGTCTCGAGCAACATCGCCAATGTGAACACGGCGGGTGCCACCCGCAAGATCGCGAACGTGGTGACGGGCGCTGGCGGTGGGGTCACCGTTTCCTCGATCTCGCAGGCCTCCAACTCGGTCCTCTTCCGCAACATGCTGGACGCGACCTCGAAGCTGCAGGTCGCCGTCACTCAGTCCGACGCCTACTCGCGGATCAATGAAATCCTCGGCGACACCGCGGCCAAGGAGTCGCCGCAGGCCCGCATCGCCGCCTTGAACGACGCGCTTTCGACGCTGGCCAACACGCCGGGCAATTTCGATCTCGCCCGCAACGCCGTGCAGGCCGCTCAGGACGTCGTCACCACCATCCGCACCCATGCCGCGACCGTCGACACGATCCGTCGCGACGCGGACGACGGATTGGTGGCAGCGGCTGCCGACATGCAGCAGATCCTGGCCGAACTCGAAACGGTCAACCGCCAGATCGTGCAGGGCACGAACAAGGGCCAGGACATCACCGACCAATCCGACCAGCGCGATCGGCTCGTCACGCAGCTGTCCCAGTATGTCGGCGTCAGCGTCCAACTGCGCGGCAGCAACGACATGGTGATCTACACCGACTCCGGCGTGACGCTCCTCGAGAACACGGCGCGTAGCGTTTCCTACCAGTCGACGAATTCCCTTGCGCCGGGCGCCGAGGGCAACAGCTTCTACATCGACGGCGTCGCCGTGACCGGCGAAAAGTCGTACATGCCCGTGAAGACCGGCAAGATCGCCGGGCTGACTGAAGTCCGCGACGAGATCGCCAACACCTACGGCGCGCAGCTGGACGAACTGGCCCGCGGCCTCGTGTCCGCCTTCTCCGAGTTCGATCCGTCGGGCACGGGCGTCGCCAAGACCGGCCTCTTCACCTCGACCGTCGACATGTCCACGACCACCGGGCCCGTTTCGGCCGGCGCGTTGACGACGCCTGGCGCCTTTGCGGCCGACAAGGACGTGTCCTTCACGGTCACCTACGAAGGCACGACCTACCAGGCTTCCGGAACGCTGACCGCCGCGGATCTCGCCAGCGAGGCAGCCTTCGCCAGCCGCCTTCAGTCGCTTGTCGCGGGCGCCAAGACCACGACGGGAGCGACGCTCGGCGCCGGACGCATCTCCGTCACCAGCACGGGCACCGCGCTGTCGATGTCGGCAACCGGCGTCGGCGATAGCATCGGGTTCGCAATCTCCGGGCTTTCCGCCAACATGACGGCGGCCGGCGTCACCGCCGGGACCGGCACGCCTGATCCCGAGCCGGTCTATCGTGGCCTCAGCTCGAACCTGACGATTGCCGCCGGCCTTGGCGCCGATCCGACGCTGGTGCGCGACGGCGTGAACTACCAGTACAACCCGGGCTCGCCGACGAAGCTCGGCGGCTTCAGCGATCGCATCGTGGCGCTCGGCAAGGCCCTGGATACGGCCCGCTCCTTCTCCAGCGACGCGGGTGCCAATCCGAAGGCGACGCTGGCCGGTTACGCAGCTTCCTCGATCGGCTGGGTGCAGCAGTCGCGGACCGCCGCCAGCAATTCCGCGACGTCGATGGCGACGCTTGTCAACAAGACCAACGAGACGCTGTCCAGCGAGACCGGCATCAATCTCGATGTCGAGCTGACCCGCCTGATCGAACTCGAACGCTCCTATCAGGCGTCGGCCAAGATCATCTCCACCGTGGACCAGATGTTGGCCCAGCTTCTCCAATCCATCTGACGGATCGCGTAAGTCATGAGCATTTCCTCGCTGTCCTTCAACGCCGCCACCCGAGCGACGATCCTGCGTCTCCAGTCCGAGCTGAAGGACGCGACGACGGAGTTGAGTTCGGGGCGCCACGCCGATATCGGCATGACCCTCGGTCGGCTGACGGGGGATGCGGTCCAGTACCATTCGCAGGAGACCAGCATCGTGAAGATGCTGGAGTCGAACAATCTCGTCACCAGCCGCCTCGAGCTGATGGACGACACGCTCGACGATCTGCGCAGTTCGGCGGAATCCGTCTCGTCGAACCTGATGACGGTGGTGGCGAACGGGGCGAACGCCGATGCGGTTGCGGGTTCGATGATCGCGGCCAAGGGCGCTCTCGGCTCGCTGATCGGCTCGCTCAACGTCAACATTACGGGCCAGTACCTGTTCGCCGGCGCGCAGACCGACCAGCTGCCGATGACCGACGCCAGCAACGTCGTCGCGACGCAGTTCCAGGCCTTTCTGGCCGCCGCCGGCAAGACGCCCGAGACCGTGACGAAGGACGAGCTCACCCGGTACTTCTCGAAAGACGGTTTCACTGCCACCGGCGGCCAGATCTACCGGTTCGACGACATGTTCGCCGACAACCTGCCTCCGACCGCACCGCTCCAGCCAAGCTGGAACGACTGGTCGACCGCGTCCGACACGCCCGTCGTGTCGCGCATCTCGAAGACCGAGACGATCGAGTCGTCGCTCAGCACCAGCGACAGCGCGATCCGCAAGATCACGGCGGCCTATGCCCTGATCGGCAGCGTCGGCCTCGACAAGATGGGCGCCGATGCCCGCACGGCAGTCGCCTCGGCCGCCTACGAGAGGGTCGGCGACGGCATGAAGGGCCTGACAGCCCTGCAGACGCAGATCGGCGGGCGCCTCAACCGCGTCGAGATCGCCAACACCGCGCTGAACACCCAGAAGGCGCTGGTCCAGAATGCGATCGACCGTCTGGAAGGTGTCGATACCGCCGAGGCGGGCCTCCGGGTGTCGGCCCTGGAGACGCAATTGCAGGCTTCGTTCACGGTGACCGGGCGCCTGAAGAACCTCAGCCTTCTGAACTATCTCTGACCCCTTCGAACGGCCGGCATGATCGCCAGGCAGCCGCGAACCAGCCTCACGGGATACGAAGCATGTACCAGTTCTCCTATGCGGAAGTCAGTTCGGAGAGTTCCGCGACGGCTCGCGACCGCGAGCGTGAGGCGCTTGACCGTACCGTGGCCGCCCTTCAGCGCGCCCAGGCCGCCGGCCCGAAGTCGCGCGAAGCCGTCGAGGCGATCTACCTGACGCGCAGCCTCTGGAGCGTGCTCGTCGAGGATCTTGCCAACCCCGAGAATGCGCTTCCGGAGGAACTCCGCGCCGCGCTGATCTCGATCGGTCTCTGGATCATGCGCGAGGCCGAGGCCATCCGTCTTGGACGCAGCGACGACTTCTCCGCGATGATCGAGATCACCGCGATGATCCGCGACGGTCTCGGAGAGTAACGATGTCCACACTTCGGATCACGCTGCGTGCCGGAGAACGGATCTTCGTCAACGGCGCGGTGATGCGCGTCGATCGCAAGACGCATCTGGAATTCATGAACGACGTGACGTTCCTGCTGGAAAGCCACGTCATGCAGGCCGACGACGCGACGACGCCCCTTCGCCAGCTCTACTTCGTCATTCAGCTGATGCTGATCGACCCGGCCGGCGCCGCCGAGGCGCGGGCGCTCTTCGACCGCACCTATCCCTCGCTGCTTGCCGCCTTCTCGTCCGCCGAGATTCGCTCGGGCATCCAGGATGTCGTCGATCTCGTCCACCGCGAGCGCAACTTCGAAGGACTGAAGCGGCTCCGCTCGTTGCTGCCGCTAGAGGACCTCGTCATGCAGGGTGAAGGCGTCGTGATGCCAGAGATCAAGCCGATCGCCCGTCCGGTCGTCGCCATGGGAGCCCGATAGTCATGTCCACCGTCTCCAACGTCTCTACGAACGCCGCGACCACGGCCGCAGCGACGAAGTCCTCCGGCAGCGTCTCGAGCGAGATGAAGACCGGGCTCGACTACGACGCCTTCCTGAAGCTTCTCGTCGCCCAGATGAAGAACCAGGATCCGACGAACCCGACCGATCCGACCCAGCAGATGAGCCAGCTCGCCTCGTTCTCGAACGTCGAGCAGTCGATCAAGCTCAACCAGAAGCTCGAGGCGATGACGACGCTCTCGACGCTGACGCAGGCGAACAACCTGATCGGGCGCACCGTTACCACCGGCGACGGGTCGGTCAGCGGCGTCGTGAAGTCGATCCAGGTCGCCAGCGACGGTGCGGTCGCCACGCTCGCCGACGGCAAGCTCGTACTCCTCGAAGCCGGCATCAAGGTCGAGTAGCATGAACGAGGCCGACGCCATCGACATCGTCCAGTCCGCGATCTGGACCGTGGTCGCCGCCTGCGGGCCCGCCGTCGGCGGCGCAATGCTGGTCGGCATCGTGATCGCGCTGTTCCAGGCACTGACGCAGATCCAGGAGGTCACGCTGACCTTCGTTCCGAAGATCCTCGCGATCTTCGTCATCATCGCCTTCACGGCCTCTTTTACAGGCGCGCAGGTCTACGCCTTCACGCAGGAAACCTTCTCGCGGATCGAGCACGGGTTCTGACGACCTCAGTTGCGCAAAGCATAGAAAAGGCCCGGACCGCACGCGGTTCGGGCCTTTTCGTTTCGGGCCCTGCGCCAGCCCGGCTCCAGATCGAAATGGCAAGAAAGCGTTAACGATCCCGCTGTCCGTGCCGCGCGCCGGCCAGCCGTCCAGGACCGATGCGCATGGCCGTCGACACCCTCAAGATTCCCTCATCAGCGCTGCCGCCGCGCGCCAGCATGCGCGACATCGGCTTTGCGCTCGGCATCGTCGCGATCCTCGCGGTGCTGTTCGTTCCGATCCCGTCCTTCCTGATCGACATCGGTCTCGTGGTCTCGATCGCGCTGTCGATCCTGATCCTGATGGTAGCGCTCTGGATCGAGAAGCCGCTCGACTTCTCGGCCTTTCCGACGGTGCTGCTGCTGGCGACCATGCTGCGCCTGTCACTGAACATCGCAACGACGCGTGTCATCCTCAGCCACGGCGACGAAGGCCACAACGCGGCCGGCTACGTCATCGGCGGCTTCTCGCAGTTCGTGATGGGCGGCGACTTCGTCATTGGCATCGTCGTCTTCATCATCCTGATCACCGTCAACTTCCTCGTCATCACCAAGGGTGCGACGCGTATCGCGGAAGTCGGTGCGCGCTTCACCCTCGACGCCATTCCCGGCAAGCAGATGGCGATCGACGCCGACCTTTCGGCCGGCCTCATCGACGAGAAGCAGGCGCAGACCCGTCGCCGCGAACTGGAAGAGGAAAGCTCGTTCTTCGGCTCGATGGACGGTGCCTCGAAGTTCGTGCGCGGCGACGCCATCGCCGGTCTCATCATCACGGCCGTCAACATCTTCGGTGGCATCATCATCGGCGTCACGCGCCACGGCATGGACGCCGCGCATGCCGCCGACGTCTTCGTGAAGCTGTCGGTCGGCGACGGTCTCGTCACGCAGATCCCTGCGCTCGTCGTCTCGCTCGCCGCCGGCCTTCTGGTCTCGAAGGGCGGTACGCGCGGCGCGGCCGAGAGCGCCATCATGATGCAGCTCGGGCACTACCCGCGCGCGCTGATGGTGGCCGCCGCGCTGCTCTTCGTGCTGTCGCTGCTGCCGGGCCTGCCCTTCATGCCCTTCGCCATCGTCTCCGTGCTTCTGGGCACGATCGCCTATGTCATCCCGCGTCGCCGGGCGACGGAAGCGGAGAAGGTGCAGGTCGCCAAGCGCGAGCAGGAGGCTCAGGCCGTGGAGGCCGAACGCCAGTCGGTCAAGGAGTCGCTGCGCATCATCGAGGTCGAGTTGGTGCTCGGCAAGCAGGTGGCCGCGCACCTGTCCTTCTCGCGCGACGAGCTGGCCAACCGCGTCGGCAAGATGCGCCGCCGCTTCGCCTCGCGCTACGGCTTCGTGATCCCCGAGATCAAGCTGTCGGACGACCTGTCGATCGGCGGTAAGGCTTATGCGATCAAGGTGCATGGCACCACGGTCGCGACGCAGGAGGTGCGCCTCGGCGACCTTCTCATCGTGCTTGGCGACGCGCCCGCGCCCGACATGCCGCACGACCTGACGAAGGAGCCGGCCTTCGGCCTTCGCGCCGCGTGGATTTCGGAAACCTTCGCCTCGTCCGCCCGCCGCGCCGGTTTCGAACCGGTCGACACGCTGTCGATCATCCTGACGCACCTGTCGGAGGTGATGCGCAACAACCTTGCGCACCTCCTGTCCTACAAGGACATGCGTTCGCTGCTCGACCGGCTGGAGCCGGAGTACAAGCGGCTCATCGAGGAGATCGTGCCGACGCACATGAGCTATTCCGGCCTTCAGGCCGTCCTGAAGCTCCTCCTTGCCGAGCGCGTCTCGATCCGCAACCTCACGCTGATCCTCGAGGCCATCGCCGAGATCGCGCCGCATGTCCGTCGATCGGAAAAGATCGTCGAGCACGTGCGCACGCGCATGGCGCAGCAGATCTGCGGCGATCTCCTTCACAACGGGCAGCTCGGCGTCCTGCGCCTCGGCAACCGCTGGGATCTTGCCTTCCATCAGGCGCTCAAGCGCGACGCCAAGGGCGACGTCATCGAGTTCGATATCGATCCGCGCCTCGTCGAACAGTTCGCGACGGAAGCCTCCAAGGTGATCCGCGAGAAGACCGACCAGGGCGAGAACTTCGTCCTCGTCGCCTCGCCCGATGCGCGCCCCTACGTGCGGATGATGATCGAGCGGATTTTCGTCAACCTGCCGGTGCTGTCGCATCTCGAGATTGCGCGTGGCGTCGACATCAAGGCGCTCGGGTCGATCGCGTGACGCCGGACGTCGAGGTCCTCGTTCTTTCGGCCTTTCTGGTGTTCTGCCGGATCGGCTCGTGCCTGATGGTCCTGCCGGGCTTCTCGTCCATGCGCATCCCGGCGCAGATTCGCCTGTTCGTGGCGGTGGCGATCGCCTTCGCGGTCGCGCCGCGGCTTTTGCCCGACATTATGCCGCTGGTGCGCGGCGCGTCCGACGACATGCGCATCGCGATGATGTTCGGCGAACTCCTGAACGGGCTGCTGATCGGCCTTCTCGGCCGCGTCTTCATGATCGCGCTGCAGTTCTCCGGCAGCGTCATCGCCAACGCGATCGGCATGGGCCAGACCCTCGGCGTGCCGATCGAGGGGCACGAGGCGGACCCCGCATTGGTCTCGCTGATCACGCTGACGGCGACCGTCCTCATCTTCTCACTCAACCTGCATGCCGAGATCGTGCAGGCACTTCTGGCGTCTTACCGCGCGATGCCGGTCGAGCTTGGCTTCTCGATCCGCTCGGGGCTGGCCTCACTCGTCGACAATCTCGACGAGACCTTTCACCTCTGCCTGCGGATCGCCAGCCCCTTCGTCGTCTATGCCGTGATCGTCAACTTCGCGATCGGCCTTGCCAACAAGATGACGCCGCAGATCCCGGTCTACTTCATCTCGCTGCCCTTCGTTCTGGCCGGCGGCCTCGTTCTTCTCGGCTTCTCGATCGGCGACTACCTGACGCTGTTCATCGAGGGCTTCCGCAACTGGGTGCTGAACGGATGAGCGGACAAAGCCGGGCAGCGCGTCTCGCGCGCGTGCGGGACGTTCAGGAGAAGATGCGCCAGCTGGAGGAATGGCGGCTCGGCGAACTGGTGCGCGAGGAAGCGCGCCTTCGCGAGACCGAGCGCGAGCTCCTCGAGACCTTGGGCTCCCAGTCGCTGATGCAGGGTCTGTTTCTGGAAGGAAAGGCCGCGGCGCTCCGGCGGAACGACGTCGTGCTGCGCGAGACGCAGGCGAGGGAGGCCGTCGCGCGCGAGAAGGTTCAGAAGGCGCAGGCGACCGAGAAGCGCCTGGAGCGCGCCGCCGATAAAGCCGAGGCGACCGAGCGCGCCGCCACGGAGCGCTCCGAACTCCTGCTGGCTCTAGAAGACCATCTCGCCGCACGGGCCGCAAGTTTCGAATAAGTGGACTGGTCTACGAATCGTGTCAGCCGATCGCGGCACCGAACGAGGTGTCGCGGTGCGATCGAACTCCGGGATTGTCCTCCATGACCGTTTCAGCTCTCGCGGGCCCGCTGCCGGCCTTGCGCGCGGACCAGTCCGCGCCGTCGGCCGCGACCCGCAAGGTCGATGCCGGATCGCAGACGCAAGCCTTCGAGGCGGCCATGCAGGCCGCGCCCGTTTCCGCCGACGCGACCCTGGACGAGGTGAACTTCCACCACCAGAGCTCGCGCAGCGCCGAGATGAAGCCGTTGCAGAAGTTCGAGGCGTTCGTGCTGCGCAGCTTCGTCGAAAGCATGCTGCCGTCGAAGAACACCGCGTTCTTCGGCACGGGCACCGCCGGCAACATCTGGCGTTCGATGCTGGCCGAGCGGATCGGCGACGAGATGGCGAAGGCCGGCGGGGTCGGCATCGCCAAGATGCTCGAGAAGGACGGTCGGGACGGGGCCGACGCCCCCGGCGTCGCCAAGACGAAGGCCTGACGAACCGGGGGTTGGGAGCCCCCGGCAACGAAACACAAGCGGCTCGTCCGCATCTGAAAAGGGTTGAGGCATTGGAAGCGGTTCTGACACAGGCGATCAACAGGCTCGAAGCTGTCATCGCCGGGGAGATGATGGCGCTGCAGGCCGGCGACCACACGGGGCTGGGGGACATCAGCCACCGCAAGAACCAGAGCCTTCTTGAACTGACCCGCATCTCGCGGGGCATCGAGCCGGAGAGCGTCAGCGACGGCTTGCGCACGCGTCTCACCGTCCTGCGCGAGCGCCTCAACGACAACAGCCGTCTCCTCGAGCTTCACATGGAAGCCACGGCCGAGGTGGCCGGTCTCATCACGCGCGCGATCGCCGAAGCCGAGTCCGACGGCACCTATGTCGCGCCCCAGAACGGCGGCAGGCGGAACGGATGATCAAGATCCTCGGCATCGGCATCTGGGTGTGTCTGGTCACATTGGGGACGGGCTATGCCGTCGCCAACATGGCGGCCGGCGCTGCGCCGGAGGCGCCGCCGCCCGCTAACTACTTCGAAGGTCTCGACTACAAGAAGACCGACACGATCGCCGTGCCGATCATCGCCGAGAACGCCATCCAGGGCTATGTCCTGGCCCGCTTCGTCTACACGATCGACGGCAAGACGGCGGCGGCGCTTGCCGTGCCGCCCGAGCCCATCATCCTGGATCAGGCGTTCAAGTCGGTCTATTCGGTCACGAGCTTCGACTTCCGCAACCCGGAGCGCTACGACCTACCGGCCTTGCTGGCGGAGCTGAAGGACAACGTCAACACCAAATACGGCAAGCCGGTGGTGGAAGACGTGATGATCGACCAGTTCGACTTCCTCCCCAAGAACCAGCTCGGCGGTGAGGTCCTGAAGACCAAGTAGACGAGCCGCTCTTTACGAACGGTTCATCATGGCGCGCGAGAATGGTGCGAATGTCCCGCGCCGGCATGGGCGCGCCCGACAAAGGCTGGTGCCGTGCTTTCGACCCTGATGAACTACCGCCTTTACAGCGCCGACATGGCCAAGTCGCTGGCGCGCATCGCGAGCCAGGCGGCCGTCGAGCGCGACGCCGACTACTACAAGGCGAACATCGGCAAGGTGAAGACGCCGGAAGACCTCCTGAAGGACCAGCGGCTCTACGCATACGCAATGAAGGCCTATGGGCTGGAAGATCAGATCCAGTCCAAGGGTCTGATGCGCAAGGTGCTGGAAAGCGACCTGTCGAAGACCGACAGCTTCGCCAACAAGCTCGTCGACAAGCGCTACCGGGAGTTTGCCGCCGCCTTCCAGTTCGGCAGCAGCAGCAAGGCGGCGATCCAGACCGCTTCGCAGACCGAAGCCCTGACGGAAGCCTACAGCTCTCACCGGGTGACGCTCGCCACGCGCGCCAGCGCCGATGTCAACGCGTTCAAAGTCAGGCTGGGCAGCCTCGTCCAGGGCATTGCCAATCCTCAGTCGACCGATGTGGCGGGTGCGATCCTCAGCGACCCGGCATTGCTGTCGTTCCTGGAGAAGGCCGCCGATCTCGAGCCTCTGCCCTCCAACAAGGATGCGATCCGCCAGGCCCTGACGGGCGGCACGCTGTCGAGCCACCCCGGCCTCGTCGCGCTGCGCGACATGTTCAATTTCAATGCCGACGGCAGCATCAAGGCGAATATGCCGCTGCAGACCGCGGCGCAGATCGCGGACCTCTCCTCGACCTACTTCGACAGCAGGGGTGCCGGCGCGACGTCGCAAGCCGCCGCCGTGAAGACGACCTATTTCCAGCAGGCGATCGCCGGCGTCGATACGGCGGGGAAACTCGCCAGCGACCCGCAGCTTCTGAACTATACGCTCAGCGCCTTTGGCATCGACCCGTCGCTGACGTCGGCCGGCTTCGTCGAGAACATCCTGCGCTCGCAGCGTGGCGACGCCAACAGCGCGCTCGCGCAGATGCCGGAGACGACGGCCGAGGAAATCGCGTCCAAGCAGCGTTTCACGGCCCTGAACGCCGCCTTCGCGTTTAAGGCCGACGGCACTCGTGCCAACGGCGGCACCGTGTTCGCCACCGGCTTCGACGCGCAGGGCATCGAGGACCGGTTCTATCAGAACTACCAGACGTTCGCCCTGCAGGACGACAAGCGCAAGACGTCCGTCTTCCAGGCGCGCCTGTCCAACATGAAGACGATCAACGACCTCCTCGGTCGCGACGCCGCCTTCGGCAAGGCTGCCTTCGACTACATTCTGACCGCCTTCGACATCGACCCGAGCACGGAGTCGTCATCCAAGATCCGGCGCGTTCTGCTCAGCGATCCGTCCGATCCAACGAGCTACGTCTCGCGTCTCAAGGACGAACGCTACGAGCGTCTCGCCGCCGCGTTCAACTTTGGCCCCGACGGGAAGGCGACGACCCAGCGTCTCGCCCAGTCCGTGTCCGCGCAGACCGCGACCGGCTCGCTCTACACGGCCTCCTTCGGAACCGATGTGAACGCCGCCAAGAAGGAACTGATCCGCAAGGACACCGAAACCTATCTCGGCGCGATCGGCCAAGTGAGGTCGCTCGACGATCTTCTCGACGACAAGAAGACGGTCGCCTACGCGCTGAAGGCGTACGGCCTCTCGGACGAAAACCTGTCCGACCGCGACCTGAAGCGACTGTTCACGAGCGATCTCGGCGACCCGAAGAGCTTCGCGAACGCCAAGGGCGACAAGCGATATGTCGACCTTGTGTCGGCCTTCAACTTCACGCCGTCCGGAACGATCCAGCGCGACGGCGAGGGGGTTCAGTCGGGTGCGAAGCTGCTCTCGACGCAGAACCGCTTCCTGCTCCAGACGATGGAGAGCCAGGTCGGAGAACAGAGCGAGGGCGCGCGGCTCGCCCTCTACTTCCTGCGCAAGGCGCCTGACGTGACCTCGGCCTACGGCATCCTCGCCGACAAGGCGCTCTTTGAGGTCGCCCGTACGGCCCTCGGCCTTCCCGCCGGCATTTCCGGCATGGCGATCGAGAGCCAGGCGAAGCTTCTGGAATCCAAGATCGACTTCAAGGATTTCCAGGACGCCAAGAAGCTCGACAAGTTCATCGTCCGCTTCTCGTCGATCTACGACAGCCAGAACAGCGCGGCGTCCTCGCCGATCCTGGCGCTGTTCGGAAACACCGCAGGATCGAACGGCATCATCAGCCTTCTGTGACGGTGCGGGGCCTCAAAGGCCGCGGGCACCCACATATATCGCATAGAGCGAACGCGTCGCCGTGATGAACAGGCGATTGCGCCGCGGACCGCCGAAGCAAAGGTTCGCAACGACCTGCGGCACCAGGATCTTGCCGAGGCGCGTGCCGTCCGGCGCAAAGCAGTGGACGCCGTCCGCCGCGCTCGACCAGAGGTTGCCAGCCGTATCCACGCGGATGCCGTCGGGAACGCCGACGTCGATCACGCAGAAGACGCCGTCGTCCTTCAGCGTTTCGCCCTCGACCCGGAAGCGACGGATGTGGGTCGGCGCGCCGTGGGTGTGGCTCGCGCCGGAATCCGCGACGTAGAGGACGCTCTCGTCCGGCGAGAAGGCGAGGCCGTTCGGCTGGAGGAAGTCGTCCACGACCCGGCGAATCTCACCGCTCTGCCCGTCCACCCGGTAAACGCCGCGGACCGGCTGTTCGGGCTCGGCCTTCGAGCCCTCGTAGTCGCCCATGATCCCGTAGGTCGGATCGGTGAACCAGATCGAGCCGTCCGAGCGTACCACGAGGTCGTTCGGCGAGTTCAGCCGCTTCCCCTCGAACATGTCGGCAATCACCGTGATCGAGCCGTCGATCTCGGTGCGCGTCACGCGGCGCGCGCCGTGCTCGCAGGACATCAGTCGTCCCTGACGGTCGCGGGTGTTGCCGTTCGAGAAGTTGGCGCCCTGTCGGTAGACCGACGTGCCGACATCGGGAATGTGGCGCATCATCCGGTTGTTCGGGATGTCGCTCCAGACGAGGTGGCCGGCATCGGCGAACCAGACGGGCCCTTCCGCCCAGCGGCAGCCGTCGAACAGCATCTCGAGTTCCACGTTGAGAAGGGTGAGCGCCTCGAAACGCTGGTCGTCGACCTGATACGGCGTCATGATCGCCATGAACGAGTTCCTCAGTTGCGCCCGGTCTTCGGACCGCCGGCGATCGTGATGATGGCGATGATGATGAGGCCGGTGAGCAGCAGCCGCAGGCCTGCACCGACGCCGAACGTGTTGAGCATCGTGACGAGGAGGTAGAGGAAGATCGATGCGCCCCAGAGGCCCGGCACGTTCGACTGCCCGCCCGAGACCGACGATCCGCCCACCACGACCACGGCGATCGAGGCGAGGAGATACTCCTCGCCCATGTTGAGCGACGAGCCGCCGGAGAAGCCGGCGAGGACCGCGCCGCAGAGGCCCGCAAGGAGGGCCGACAGGACGTAGGTCACCCAGCGCAGCCGCTCAACGGGAATGCCCGCCAGCGAGGCGGCGCGCGCGTTCTGCCCGATCGCGGCGATCGACCGTCCGTAGACCGTGCGATGAAGGACGATGCCCATCAGAACGCAAACCACGAGCGTTGCGATCGCCAGATAGGGAACGCCGAGGACGCGGCCGGTGGTGAAGTCGCCGAAGGCTTCCGGCGGGCGCACGCGCAGGCCGCGACCATAGGCGATGGCGACCGACTGGATCAGGAAGCTCGCCGAAAGGGTCGCGATGATCGGCGGGATCTGGAGAAGCCGGATCAGCGCGAAGTTGAAGCAGCCGACCACGACGCCGACCCCGAGCGCGGCGAGAAGCCCCGGCAGGATCATCGCATCGTTGCCGCCCATGACCGTCATCGACACGGCGCCCGCAAGCGCGATCGTCGAGGGGATCGAGAGGTCGACGTTGCCCGGCCCCGTCGTGATGACGAACATCTGCCCAAGGCCGACGATCACGTACATCGTCGCGAAGGTGAGGGCGGTGGAGAGGATCTGGCCGGCGCCCGTGCCGCCGGTGAAGGCGATGGTGGCGAGAAACACCGCGCCCGCGCCGAGGAACGAGAAGATCCAGGGACGGCTCGGGCCCGCTCGGCGCGTCGCCGGGGAGGGGGTGGTCGCGCTCTTCATGCCGCCTGCCTTTCCACGCGGTTGACGAGGGCGCGCAGCGCCAGCACCACGATCAGGATCGCTCCCTGCGCCCCGATCTGCCAGTCCGGCGAGATGCGCAGGAACGACAGGAGCGAGCCCGCGAGCGTCAGCGTCAGGGCGCCGAGCACCGCGCCGATCGGCGAGATGCGCCCGCCGGTGAACTCGCCGCCGCCCAGGATCACGCCCGCGATCGACAGGAGCGTATAGCGAAGGGCGATGTTGGCGTCGGCCGACGTGGTGAGGCCGACGAGGGCAAGCCCGGAGAGGACGCCGAAGAACCCGCAGAGCGCATACATCGTCATCTTGGCACGCAGGAGCGACCAGCCGGCACGCTGGACCGCCTGCGGATTGCCGCCGGCGCCGCGCAGCACCACGCCGAAGGACGAGCGCATCAGGAGGAAATGTCCCGTGACGGCAAGCAGCGCGCTCGCGATGATGGTGAGCGGCACGAGCGGCGTCTTCAGCTTCACGAGGCCGGAGAGCCAGGTCGGAGCGGTGCCGCCGGGGCTCGGCAGAAGAAGCACGGCAGCGCCGAGCCAGACGAAGCTCATGCCGAGCGTGACGACGATCGACGGCAGGTTGCGCAGGTGTATCAGCGCGCCGAGGAGCGCGTAGACGCCGATGCAGCCGGCGAGCGCGAGAATGCCGTAGAGCGGCGTCTCGTTCATCAGCGTCGCGCCGATGCAGGCGACGAAGGACACGAAGCCGCCGATCGACAGGTCGAGATCGTTGACCGCGATGACGCAGAGCTGCGCCATCGTCGCGAGTGCGATCGGAAGCGCGAGGTTGAGCATCAGCGACAGGCCGAGATAGCTCATCGCGCGCGGCTGAATGACGAAGATCGCGACGAGGAGCAGCGCCAGCGAGATCGGCGGAAGCAGGTCGCGCAGCGTGCGGGCGAGGGCAGGGGAGCGCGTCATGCCGCGCTCTCCTCGAAGGAGGATTGGAGGACCCGCGCTTCCGACAGTTCGCTGCGCGCCATGTCGGCCACGATGCGCCCGGACCGGAAGACATAGACGTGGTCGCAGGCGCGCAATTCGTCGAACTCCGTCGTGTACCAGAGGAAGGTGCGGCCTTTGGCAGCCTCGGCGCGGATCAGGGCGTAGACCTCCTGCTTGGTGCCGATGTCGACGCCGCGCATCGGATCGTCCATCAGGACGATGTCGGCGTCGGAGGCCAGTGCACGCGCGAACAGCGCCTTCTGCTGGTTGCCGCCCGAGAGCGTCAGGATGCCGTTGGCCATGTCGGGCGTGCGGATCGCGATGCGCGCCTTCCACTCCTCCTCCATGGCGCGCTCGGCGTTCGGGTTGATCAGCCCGAAACGGCTCATGGCTTTCAGCGATCGGACCGTGACGTTGCCGCCGATCGACCAGAGCGGGAACACGCCATCGGTTTGCCGGTCGCCGGCGACGAAGGCCGTGCGGCCCTGAAGCTCGGCGTAGCGCGAGCGTCCGCCCGACGCGTTCTGCAGAAGCACCAGCAGCGCTGTCTGTCCGTGGCCCGCGAGGCCACCGAGCCCGATGATCTCGCCACGGCGTGCCTCGACGCGGCGACCGTTGCCCTGGCGCGGCGGCGCGGCGGACGCAACGATCGGCGCCGCGGATCGGGGGGCGGCCGCCGCTTCGGCGGTCTCCTCCGATCCATGCGCAACATGGCCCATCGCCTCGACCAGCGAATGGCGGGTGAACGCCCGAGCAGGGCGGTCGGCGACCACCTTGCCGTCGCTCATGACGGTGATGCGGTCGCAGGTTTCGAGGATTTCACCGAGGATGTGGGAGATCAGGACGACGCTCCCACCGCCCTCCACGAAGCGCCGGACATGGGCGAGCAACTGGCTCGCCACCTGCGCGTCGAGCGAGGAGGTCGGCTCGTCGAGAATGACGAGCGAGAGCGGCGTCTCGCCGGCCGCGAAGACCGTCGCGATCTCGACCATCTGCCGCTGGCCGAGGGCGAGGTCGGAGACAAGGTCGCCCGGCCGGATGCCATGTCCCGGAAAGATCGTGTCGAGTTGCCCGGTGATGAGCCGCGCCGCGCGCTTGCGCCAGCCGAACCCCTTGAGGAAGGGATGCCGGACGCGCGCATTCTCGGTCACGGTCAGGTTCGGGCAGAGCGACAGTTCCTGAAAGACGCAGCGCACCCCGAGCTTGCCCGCCCGCTCGACGGAATAGTGGCCCGTTTCGTCCGATCCCGAGACCGACAGCGTCCCCGCATCGGGTCGCACATTGCCGGCGAGCACCTGCATCAGCGTCGATTTGCCCGCGCCGTTGTGGCCGGCGAGGCCGACGCACTCGCCGGGCGCGATCGCGAAGTCGACGCCGCCAAGCGCGCGCACGGCGCCGTAGGCCTTCGCGACGCCGCGAAGGTCCACCAGCGGGCGTGCGGATGCGTGGGCGGGCGCGAGGCCGCCGTCGGATGGCATCATGGGAATGCTCTCGAAATCGAATCGCGGAAGCAGGCGGCGAAGGACGGGATGCGTCCTCCGCCGCTTCGCGTCACTTCGCCTCGGCGATCACCTTCTTGGCGTCGTCCTGGCTGTACTCGACATTGGCGACGCCGCCTTCCGGGGTCGTCTTCAGCGACTCTTCGAGCCCGGCCTGGTCGATCGACAGGAACGGTACGACGAGATCCTTCGGGACCTCCTGCCCGTCGAGGATCTGCTGCGCCACCCAGAAGGCCAGCGTCGAGACGCCCGGCGCGATCGAAACCGACATGGTCTCGTAGCCGTCCTTGTCCTTCTGCTGCTTCCACCAGGCGAGCTCGTCCTGGCGGTTGCCCATGATGATGGTCGGCGTCGGGCGGCCGGCGGCGGTGAAGGCTTCCGCCGCGCCGAATCCGTCGCCGCCCTGCGTCACCACGCCGACGACCTGCGGGATGCTCGGCAGGACGCCCGCGACCGACTTCTGGGCCACGGTCTGCGTCCAATCGCCCTGGACCTCGGAGACGATCTTGAACTTCGGATTGGCCGCGACGCCTGCCGCGATGCCCTCGTGGATCTCGGTATCGACCGACGTGCCGGCGAGGCCGCGGATCTCGAGCAGGTTGCCGCCGTCGGGATAGCGCTTGGCGAGGTAGTCGAGCTGGCCCGAGCCCATCTTCTTGAAGTCGACCGCGACGCGCCAGGCGCAGGGTTCGGTCACGATGCCGTCGAACGACACGACCGTGATGCCCGCGTCGCAGGCTTCCTTGACCGCACCGTTCAGCGCGGTCGGCGAGGCCGCATTGATGACAATCGCGTCGTAGCCCTGCAGGATCATGTTCTGGATCTGCGCGGCCTGCTCGGTCGCTTGGTTCTCGGCGGTCGTGAAGGCGTCGGCCGACTTCACGACGCCGTCCGCGACGGCCTTGTCGGTGACCGTCTTCCAGCTTTGCAGCATCGCCTGGCGCCAGGAGTTGCCGGCATAGTTGTTCGACAGGGCGATGGTCTTGTCCGCGGTGTCGGCGAAGGCCGAGCCGGCGGCGAAAAGGCATGCGGCGGCCGTGCCGGCCATCAGAAGATGCTTCAGCATCAGTGGTCCTCCCATGGGCCGCATCGGCCCTCCCATCCGGCCCGGCGCGAGACGCGCGAGGCTTGGCCGCTCCCGACGGCCGAAGCGCAGTGTGGAACGCCGCGAAGGCGGATGTCCAACCCGATTTGCGCAAGGCTTTTGCGGGTTCCCGCAAACGTCGTGCGTCGCTTCCACCGTCGACCGCGCGTTGCGGGCTGGCGGCGCGACCGCAAACATGATGCGATCGGGCCATGACCCTTGCCCGCAACGTCCTGCCCGCCGAAGCGCCCGTCCGAGCCGTGCCGGGTTCGGAGGCCGTGTTCGCACACCTTCTGCGCATCTCGCGAGCGATGGCGGGTCATCTCGATTTCCAGGCGGCGATCCAGGCGGTCTCGGCCGAGCTCGGCGATGTGCTGCCGCACGACCATCTCGACATCTGCCTCCTCGGTTCGGAGGGCACGATCCACGCTGCCTACGAGGCCGGACTCCACACGGACTGGAGTTTGAACCCGCACCCCGTTCCCGTATCGGGAAGCCCGATCCGCAGCATCCTGCAGGGCGAGACCCTCGTGATGCGGACGGGCGATGCGACGCTGGACCCGCGCTTCCGGTTCGAGGGCGCCTTCAATCACCCGATCTTCGACCAGAACCTGCGCTCGCGGATCCACACCGCGCTTCTCGTGCGCGGCGAGGTGATCGGCGCGTTCTCCTGTTCCAAGCACGATGCCGACTTCTACGGCGAGGGCGACGCCTCGCTGGCGCGGCACGTCGCGGACCTCCTGGCTCCTTACTTCTACGCCCTACGGGCCAGCCAGGAGACACGCCGCCTCGCCATCGAGGAGGCCGAGGGGCGGGCTCGCGAGGAGGGCCTGCGCGAGGGCGCGCTGCGCCTGACGGAAGAACTGGAGCGTGAACGCCAGCGGATCGGCATGGACCTTCACGACCAGACGCTGGCGGACCTGACCCGCATCGTCCGACGTCTGGAGGCGCTGCGCGAAGGGCTGGTCGATCCCGACAGCCTGTCGCCGGCGATCGTCGGACTTCATCGCTGTGTCGGCGAACTCCGGCGCATCATCGACGACGCTCGACCCAATGTCCTCGAACTGTTCGGCTTCGCCGAGGGTGTCGAAGACTTTCTCGGACGCGTGGCCGCCGACAGCGGGATCCAGTGGCAGCTCGGCGACACCAGCGATGGTCTCGTCGACGAACTCGATCCGGCACTTCGCGTGGCGTTGTTCCGCATCGTGCAGGAGGCCGTCAACAACGCCGCGCGGCACGCCGATCCGTCGCGGATCGACGTTGGCATCGCCGTGCGCAAGGATGGCGCCCTGCAGATCGAGGTGCGTGACGACGGCGTGGGCTTTGCGCCGATGCCGCAGCGTCGCCGGGTCGGCGGCATCCGAAACATGCAGACGCGGGCCCGGCTCATTTCGGCAAGCTTCTTCCTCGACGGGTTGCCGGGCGGGCGCGGAACCCTGATGTCGCTGGTCCTGCCGATCGAACGGAGGGCTTCGCGGTGAGCGAACAGGACATTCTTCTCGTCGAGGACGACGCCGTGCACCGCGCTTTCCTGCGCGACGTGATCCGCGCCGTGCTGCCGGGGCGCGCGCTGATCGAGGCGGCGGACGGCGAGGAGGGCGAGAAGCTCGCCCGGCGCTTTGAGGCCCGCGCGATCGTGGTCGATCTCCAGATGCCCCGCCGGACCGGCGTCGAGTTGGCCCGCTCCCTGTGGCGCGACCGGCCGGACACCAGCATCATCTTCTGGTCGAACTACGCGGACGAAGCCTATGTGCGCGGTGTCTCGCGCATCGTGCCGGCGGGCGCGGCCTACGGCTACATCCTGAAGTCGGCATCCGAGGAACGGCTTGGGCTCGCGCTGAAGGGCGTCTTCGTCGAAGGGCAGTGCGTGATCGACCGCGAGATCCGCGGCGTTCAGCAGAAGGCGGCCAATCGTTCGGAAGGGTTGTCCGACGTCGAATACGAGGTGCTCGTCGATCTCGCCCTCGGCCTCACCGACCGGATGATCGCCGAGCGTCGCGGCATTTCGCTGCGCAGCGTCCAGAACCGGCTGCAGCAGGTCTACGAGAAGGTGGGCGCCTATGACGGCGCGGGCGGTGCTGACCTCTTCAACCTGCGAACGCGCTGCGTCAGTCTGGCCCTGATGCGCCGGCTGCTGAACCGTGCCGGGCTCGATCAGGCCGAGGCCGAGCTCCAAACCTGGCTCGAGCGCAACGGGGCCCGGACGCCTGCCGGCTAGCCAGCGCAAGGATACGAGCTTGAATCCGCTTGGTGAGGCGTGCCATCGAGCGGAGACCGGGAGGATACGAGTATGGATACCAAGCTGACCAACGCCGCGGATCTGGCTGCGATGATGCTCGAGCGCTTCGGGCCGCGCTCCGTCCTGACCGAGCCGACCGACACGCTGCGCTACCGGCGGGACTGGCACGGCGACGTCGAGGGCAGCGCGGTCGCGGTTCTGCGGCCCGGCGACACGGAAGAGGCGTCCGCCATGGTGCGCTTCTGCGCCGAACATGGGTTGGCCGTGGTCCCGCAGGGCGGCAACACAGGGCTGGTGTTGGGGGCGCTTCCGACGAGCGCGCGAGGCCACGTCGTCGTCTCGACCGAGCGCATGAACCGCATCCGCAACATCGACGCGGCCGACTTTTCCGCCGTGGTCGAGGCCGGCTGCGTGCTCGCCGCGATCAAGGACGCGGCCGAAGCGGAGGACCTGTTCTTCCCGCTGTCGCTCGGCGCGGAGGGAAGCGCCCAGATCGGCGGCAACATCTCGACCAATGCTGGCGGCATCAATGTCCTGCGCTACGGGATGACGCGCGAGATGATCCTCGGCCTCGAGGTGGTGCTGGCCGATGGGACGGTCTGGAACGGCCTGTCGACGCTGCGCAAGAACAATTCCGGTCTCGATCTCAAGCAGCTCTTCATCGGCGCCGAAGGGACGCTCGGCCTCATCACGGCCGCAGCGATCCGCCTCGTCCCGAAGCCTTCGCATGTCGAGACGGCGTTCCTGGCGCTGGCCGACCGCAACGACGTGATGGCGCTCTATGCGCTGGCGCGGCGCGAATGTTGCGATCTCCTGTCGGCCTTCGAGCTGGTGCCGCCCGAGGGCATGACGCTGGCGAAGGAAGCGGATCCGAGCCTCGCGCTGCCGCAGATCGCCGATGCGCCAGCCTATGCGCTGATCGATGTCGCGGCCACGGGCTCGCTCGATCTGAAGCCCCTGGTCGAGCGCTTCTTCGAACTCGCGATGGAACGCGGCTATGTGATCGACGGCGTCCTCGCGGCTTCGCAGTCGCAGGCTGCCGACCTCTGGCAGATCCGCGACGGCATGAACGAGGGGCAGGCGAAGCGCGGCGTCCACCTTCGCACCGACTTGTCCGTGCCGCCGTCCAAGGTCGCCGCGTTCATCGAGGAGGGCATGCGGGAAATGGCCCTACGTCTGCCGGACTGCCTGCCCGTTGCCTACGGCCATGTCGGCGACGGCAACATCCACTTCAACGTGCTGCCGCCGGCCGGCCTGCCGCGCGAGGAGCGCGACGCGAAGCTGGCGTCGGCCAAGAAGGTGCTGAACGCGATCGTCGATCGCTATGAGGGGGGCATCAGCGCCGAACATGGAATCGGGCGACTGAAGCGCGACGACTTCGCCGCGCGCCGATCGCCCGTGCAGCAGGAGATTCTCACCGGCATCAAGGCGCTGCTCGATCCTGCGGACCTCTTCAATCCGGGCTGCCAGATCGCTTCGCTGCGCGACGGGGCGGACGTGACCGTCTTCTGAGGCGCTGCGTCGGGGGGCCGCCAAGACGACCCGCCGGCGCATTTCATGACCGGTCTCGACGTTCGACGATGACGTCGGCGTCTGTCCCCGTGTTGGGAATTGAAATCCGCCGCTGGCTTGTCCCTACGCTCGTTGGGTCGCCCCTAACCGGCCACCGTTTCCGTCAACGTACGGCGCACCGCCTGCGACCAGCCTTTCAGCTTGGCGCCGCGCTCCACGGCTCCCATCGCCGGCTCGAAGCGGCGTTCCAGCCGCCAGCGGGCCGAAAAGCCGCCCATGTCAGGCCACGCGCCGCAGTGATGCCCTGCGAGCCAGGCGGCGCCGAGTGCCGTGGTCTCCAGGACGGTCGGTCGGTCTACCGGCGCGTCGAGAATGTCTGCGAGACGCTGCATCGTCCAGTCGCTCGCGACCATGCCGCCGTCGACCCGCAGCACCGTGTCGGACGCGCCCTTCCAGTCGCGGCGCATGGACGACAGGAGGTCTGCCGTCTGGAAGCAGACGGCTTCCAGCGCCGCGCGGGCGATCTCGTTCGGCCCCGTGTTGCGCGTCAGCCCATAGATTGCGCCGCGCGCCTCGGCGTCCCACCACGGCGCGCCGAGGCCGGTGAAGGCGGGCACGAGATAGACGTCCTGCCCCTCGTCGGCGCGCGTCGCCATCGGTCCGGTGTCTGATGCCTTCTCGACGATCTTCAACCCGTCACGTAGCCATTGCACCGCGGCGCCGGCGATAAAGATCGAGCCTTCCAGCGCGTAGGTCGTCTTCCCGTCCAGCCGGTAGGCGATGGTGGACAGGAGCCGGTTCGCCGAGCGAACACGCTCCGTGCCGGTGTTGAGCACGGCAAAGCATCCGGTGCCGTAGGTCGACTTCATCATGCCCGGCTGGAAGCACGCGTTGCCGAGCGTGGCGGCATGCTGGTCGCCGGCGATGCCGCAGATGCGGATGCCCTCGCCGAAGAGCGAGGCGTCGGTCGTGCCGAAATCGGCCGCGCAGTCGCGCACCTCGGGGAGGATCGCGCGCGGCACTCGGAGAAGGCGCAGCAACTCGTCGTCCCACTCGTTGCGCTGGGTGTCGAAGAGCATGGTGCGCGAGGCGTTGGTGGCGTCGGTCGCGTGGACGCGCCCGCCCGTCAGGCGCCAGAGCAGGAACGTATCGACGGTGCCGAAGGCGAGCTTGCCGGCTTCGGCCCTGGCCCGCGCGCCCGCCACGTTGTCGAGCATCCAGGCGATCTTGGTGCCCGCGAAGTAAGGGTCGATCACGAGGCCGGTGCGCTCGGAAATCATCCCCTCCGCGCCGTCCTCCGCAAGGCGGCGACAGATGTCGGCGGTCCGCCGGTCCTGCCAGACGATGGCGTTGTGGATCGGCTGGCCGGTTTCGCGGTCCCAGATCAGCGTCGTCTCGCGCTGGTTGGTGATGCCGATGCCGGCGATGTCCCTGGCTGAGAGAGATGCGTCGGCGAGCGCCGTCTTCACCGTCTCGACGACGGAGCGCCAGATCGCTTCCGGGTCGTGCTCGACCCAGCCCGAGCGAGGCAGGATCTGTTCGAACTCCTGCTGGCCAACACCGATCACGCGGAACGAATCGTCGAAGACGATGGCGCGCGAGGACGTGGTGCCCTGATCGATCGCCAGCACGTATCCGGTCATGAAGCGAAGCCCTCTGGTTTCAAACGGGTGCGGGAGGGCCGGTCGACCGGCCCTCCCGCGTCATTCAAGGCGCAGCGGTCAGTTCTTCGGCGTTGCCGAAGCGGGCGTGGCCGTCATGCCGGCGTCGCCGCCCTGGGCCATGTCGGACCAGCTCTTGACGAGCTCGTCATAGTTGACCGTGATCGGCTTTTCCTTCTCGTTCTCCTTCTTCATCTGGGGAGCGAGGGTGCCGTTCTTCTGAGCCTCGGCGTTCCAGTACGCGAGATCGTGCTCCTCATTGAGCTTCGGTCCCTTCTCGCCCTGCACGCCAGCCCGCTCGAGGCGCGCCATGACCTTCTCCTGCTCGGCGCAGAGCGAGTCCATGGCTTCCTGCGGGGTCTTGTTGCCGGCCGCCGCGTCACCGATCGCCTGCCACCAGAGCTGGGCGAGCTTCGGGTAGTCGGGAACGTTCGTGCCGGTCGGCGACCACTGCTTGCGAGCCGGCGAGCGGTAGAATTCGACGAGGCCGCCGAGGTCCTTGGCGCGGTCGGTGAAGCTCTGGTGCCGGATCGTCGATTCACGCACGAAGGTGAGACCCATGTGGCTCTTCTTCACGTCCACCGTCTTGGACGTGACGAACTGGGCATAGAGCCAGGCAGCCTTGGCACGCTCGGTCGGCGTGGACTGCATCAGCGTCCACGAGCCGACGTCCTGGTAGCCGAGCTTCATGCCCTCGACCCAATAGACGCCGTGCGGGGAGGGGGCCATGCGCCACTTCGGCGTACCGTCCTCGTTGACCACCGGCAGGCCCTTCTTGACGGCATCGGCCGTGAAGGCCGTGTACCAGAAGATCTGCTGTGCGATCTCGCCCTGCGCCGGCACCGGGCCGGACTCGGAGAAGTTCATACCCTGCGCGGTCGGCGGAGCGTATTTCTTCAGCCACTCGAGATATTTCTCGATGGAGTAGACGGCCGCCGGACCGTTGGTGTCGCCGCCGCGGGCGACGCACGAGCCGACCGGCTGCGACTGGTCGTTGACGCGGATGCCCCATTCATCCACCGGCAGGCCGTTCGGCAGGCCCTTGTCGCCATTGCCGGCCATCGAAAGCCAGGCATCGGTGAAGCGCCAGCCGAGCGAGGGGTCTTTCTTGCCATAGTCCATATGGCCGTAGACCCTCTTGCCGTCGATCTCGCGACCGGTGAAGAATTCGGCGATGTCCTCGTAGGCCGACCAGTTGACCGGAACGCCGAGATCGTAACCGTACTTCGCCTTGAAGTCGGCCTTGTTCTTCTCGTCGTTGAACCAGTCGTAGCGGAACCAGTAGAGGTTGGCGAACTGCTGATCGGGCAGCTGGTACAGCTTCTTGTCGGGCGCTGTGGTGAAGCTGGTGCCGATGAAGTCGGCGATGTCGAGGGTCGGCGAGGTGGCGTCCTTCCCCTCGCCGGCCATCCAGTCGGTGAGGTTGCGCACCTGATTGTAGCGCCAGTGCGTGCCGATCAGATCCGAATCGTTGACATAGGCGTCGTAGATGTTCTCGCCCGACTGCATCTGCGTCTGCAGCTTCTCGATCACGTCGCCTTCGCCGATCAGGTCGTGCGTCAGCTTGATGCCGGTGATGTCGGAGAAGGCCTTCGCAAGCACCTTCGACTCGTAGTCATGGGTCGTGATGTTCTCGGAGACGACCTTGATCTCCATGCCGGCGAAGGGCTTCGCGGCATCGATGAACCACTGCATCTCCGCTTCCTGCTCGGCGCGCGAGAGACTGGACTGGTCCTTGATCTCGGCGTCGAGGAACGATTTGGCCGCGTTCATGTCGGCAAAGGCCGGCCCGGCGGCGAGCGCGATGGCAATGCCCGCCGCGCTCATCATCCAATGTTTCTTCATGTCGGTGTCCTCCCAAGAGCCATGCAGTCTGCGGCCGGTCCCACGAGCCCTCCCGCGCGACCGGCCGCGCGCGACGGGGTTTTCCGCCGCTTCAGACGAAGCGGAACACGAGCCCCGCATAGACGAGGCAGACACCCAGCGCCCACCAGAGCTGGGCGTCGGGAAAGAGGAACAGCGAGCCGAGGCAGATGAAGGCCGAGCCGAGCAGCGAGACGAACAGGCGGTCGCCGCGCGTCGTCTCGAAGCGCAGCACGCCGACCCGCGGGCTGCCGCCGGGTGACGCCACCTCCCAGACGCCCATCATGGCGATGAGGGCGAAGATGCAGAGGAAGAAGGCGGCGGTCGGCCAGGTCCAGGCCATCCATGAGAAGTCCATTCGTGCCTCCTCAGACGCGGCCCAGGGCGAAGCCCTTGGCTATATAGTTTCGGACGAACCAGATCACGATCGCGCCCGGAATGATGGTCAGCGCACCGGCGGCCGCCAGAACGCCCCAGTCCATGCCGGAAGCCGAGACCGTGCGCGTCATGATGGCGGAGATCGGCTTGGCGTCGGTCACCGTCAGTGTCCGCGCAATCAGGAGTTCGACCCAGGAGAACATGAAGCAGAAGAAGGCGGCGACGCCGATGCCGCTCGCGATCAGCGGCATGAAGATCTTGAAGAAGAAGCGCGGGAACGAGTAGCCGTCGATATAGGCGGTCTCGTCGATCTCCTTCGGCACGCCGGACATGAAGCCTTCCAGGATCCACACCGCCAGCGGTACGTTGAAGAGGCAGTGCGCGAGCGCCACCGCGATATGCGTGTCGATCAGGCCGAAGGCGGAGTAGAGCTGGAAGAAGGGCAGGGCGAAGACGGCCGGCGGCGCCATGCGGTTGGTCAGCAGCCAGAAGAAGAGGTGCTTGTCGCCGAGGAACCGGTAGCGCGAGAAGGCGTAGGCCGCCGGCAACGCCACCGAGACCGAAATCACCATGTTCATCACGACATAGATGATCGAGTTGATGTAGCCGGAGTACCAGGAAGGGTCGGTGAAGATCGTCCGGTAGTTGTCGAGCGTCGGGTTCTGAGGCCACAGCGTGAAGGTCGACACGATCTCCTGGTTCGTCTTGAAGCTCATGTTGACGAGCCAGTAGATCGGCAGGAGCAGGAACAGGATGTAGATCGCCGGGATCAGGGCTTTGGGCCGGAACCGGCCGGACGCCATGCGCGAGCGCGCCTTCAGCGCCTGTTCGGAATGCAGCGCCGGGGGAATGGCGGCATGTGCCTCGCCAGTGGAGACGGTGGTCGCACTCATGCTTGGTCTCCCGCGCTCGGCCGATCGGTGCCGGCGTTGGTCATCACCGTGTAGAAGACCCAGGACAGGAGGAGCACGATCAGGAAGTAGATCAGGCTCATCGCAGCGGCCGGTCCAAGGTCGAATTGCCCGACCGCGGTCTTCACGAGGTCGATCGACAGGAAGGTCGTCGAATTGCCCGGACCGCCGCCCGTCACCACGAAGGGTTCGGTGTAGATCATGAAGCTATCCATGAAGCGCAGCAGCACGGCGATCAGGAGCACGCGGCCCATCTTGGGCAGCTGGATGTAG
Organism: Aureimonas phyllosphaerae; assembly: GCF_047943035.1. Taxonomy (NCBI): domain Bacteria; kingdom Pseudomonadati; phylum Pseudomonadota; class Alphaproteobacteria; order Hyphomicrobiales; family Aurantimonadaceae; genus Aureimonas; species Aureimonas phyllosphaerae. The sequence continues at coordinate 2,575,354 of NZ_CP181348.1, forward strand.
CGAAACACCGCCCAGCGCGAGGCGCCATCGATCTTGGCGGCCTGATAATAGGCGTCGGGGATCGAGACGAGGCCGGCGTAGCAGAGGAGAACGACGAGGCTCGTCCAGTGCCAGACATCCATGACGATGAGCGTCGCCCAGGCGTCGAACGAGTTCTGCACGTAGTTGTACGGGATGCCGAGGCTCGCCAGCGTGTGCCCGAGCAGGCCGATGTCGGTGCGCCCGAACACCTGCCAGATCGTGCCGACGACGTTCCAGGGAATGAGGAGCGGCAGGGCCATGAGCACGAGGCAGACCGGCACCCAGATGCCCTTCTTCGGCATGGCCAGCGCCACGAGGATGCCGAGCGGCACCTCGATCGCAAGGATGATGCCGGAGAAGATCAGGTTGCGCACCAGCGCGTCGTGAAAGCGCGAGGACTGGAGGACGTCGGTGAACCACTCGGTCCCGGCCCAGAAGAACTCGTTGTTTCCGAACGAGTCCTGCACCGAGTAGTTGACCACGGTCATCAGCGGGATCACCGCGGAGAAGGCCACCAGCAGAAGCACCGGCAGCACCATGAACCAGGCCTTGTTGTTCCAGGTCTTCTCCATGGTTCAGCCCCTTTCCGCCACGAGCCAGCTGTCGGCATAGAGGTTCACCGCGCCGGGCTCGAATCGCACGGCCGCATCCGCCGGTACCTCGGCGCCCTCGGGCAGGATCGCGGCGAGCTTGTCGGCGCCCAGACGCGCGCGCACGATGCGCTCGGCGCCGATGTCCTCGATCTTGTCGATGCGGATCGGCAGCGACCCCTCGCTTCCCTGCGGAACGAGGCGCACGAACTCGGGGCGCACGCCGAGCTCGATCTTGCGGGCGGCGCCTGGGGCCGCCGAGCGCGTCTCGACCGATCCGCCCTCGAGGATCGCGCGGCCGTTTTCGATGCGGCAGGGCAGGACGTTCATGCCCGGCGAGCCGATGAAGTAGCCGACGAACGTGTGGCGCGGCCGCTCGAAGAGCTCCTTCGGCGTGCCGATCTGCACGACCTGACCCTCGTACATGACGACGACCTTCTCGGCGAAGGTCAGCGCCTCGGTCTGGTCGTGCGTGACGTAGACCATGGTCGCGCGGAACTCGCGATGAAGCTCCTTCAGGAGCGAGCGCAGCACCCACTTCATCTGCGGGTCGATGACGGTCAGCGGCTCGTCGAAGAGGATGGCGTTGACGTCGTTGCGCACGAGGCCGCGACCGAGCGAAATCTTCTGCTTCTCGTCGGCGGTTAGGCCGCGCGCCTTGCGGTTGGCTTTCGGGGTGAGGGCGAGGCGATCCAGCATCGTGGCGACGCGCCGCGAAATCTCGGCTTCCGGCACCTTCCGGTTACGCAGCGGGAAAGCGAGGTTCTCCGCCACGGTCATCGTGTCGTAGATGACCGGAAACTGGAAGACCTGCGCGATGTTGCGGGCCTCGGGCGCAAGGTCGGTCACGTCGCGCTCGCCGAACCGCAGCCGCCCCTCGGACGGAGTCAGGAGGCCGGAGATGATGTTGAGGAGCGTGGTCTTGCCGCAGCCCGACGGGCCGAGCAGGGCGTAGGCGCCGCCGTCCTCGAACACGTGGTCGACCTCGCGCAGGGCGTAGGTCCCGGCGCGCGCGAGTTCGGGCGTGTAGGCGTGGCGGATATGGTCGAGCTGGATCTTGGCCATCGGTTCCTCCCTCAGGCCGCGCGCGCGAGGGCCGGGGCAACCGCCCGCCCGTCGGCGCCGAAGATGCGCATGTCGGCGGGCGAGAAATGCAGAGTGATCGGATCGCCGCGCTCGGCCGAGCGGACGCCCGGCAGGACGGCCACGATGCGCTCGCCGCCGAGGTCGGCATGCAGATAGGTCTGCGAGCCAGTGACCTCGGTCACCACGACGCGAGCCTCGAAGCTGGCTGCACCCGGCGCGGCCGAACCGGCACGCAGATGGTGCGCCCGGACGCCGGCGAAGTAGTCGCCATCGGCGAGGCCCGGCGCCGGTATGGAGAACCCGTGCGGCGACGTGAGCTGGCCACCGCGCGCGCCCATCGGCAGGACGTTCAGCGGGGGATCGGAGAAGATGCGCGCGGTCTGAAGGTCCGCCGGGCGACGGTAGACGTCGGGGGTCGGGCCGAACTGGGTGACACGCCCTTTGGAGAGCGTCGCGGTGTTGCCGCCCAAAAGCAGCGCTTCGGTCGGCTCCGTCGTCGCATAGACGAAGATCGCGCCGCCTTCGGCGAAGATGCGTGGCAGCTCCTCGCGCAGTTCCTCGCGCAGCTTGTAGTCGAGATTGGCGAGCGGCTCGTCGAGAAGCACGAGGTCGGCTTTCTTGACGAGCGCACGTGCTAGCGCGGTCCGCTGCTGCTGGCCGCCGGAAAGATTGAGCACGGTGCGATCGAGATAGGGCTCGAGCTTCATCAGCTTGGCCGCATTCGTCACCTCGGCGCGGATCTCCGCTTCGGGTCGCCCCTTCACGCGCAACGGCGAGGCGATGTTCTCGAACACCGTCATCGCGGGGTAGTTGATGAACTGCTGGTAGACCATTGCGACGTTGCGCTTGGCCACGGGCACGCCCGTCACGTCGTGCCCGTCCATGAAGATACGGCCGCTCGTCGGCCGGTCGAGCCCGGCCATCAGGCGCATGAGGCTCGTCTTGCCCGACAGGGTCGGGCCCAGAAGGACGTTCAGCGAGCCGCGCTGCAGCGTCAGGCTCACGTCCTCGATATGGGTCTCGGCGCCGACGCGCTTGCCGACCTGTTCCAAAAGCAGCACCCGTTTCCTCCCGTGCAGCCTTGATTTCATCACCGCGTTCGCACCCGTCCTCCGGTGCGACCCGCGCTACTCAGCGGCGAGCCCCGGACTTCGCTCCCGCGCGACAAGGGTTCGAAGGCATTCCTCCAGCGGCCCCGTCTCGTCCGGCGCAAAGCGCAGGCCAAGCTTGGAGCGGCGCCACAGGACGTCCTCGACGCTGCGAGCCCATTCGTTGTGCACGAGCCACGCGACCTCGCGCTCGCTGAGGCCGTGGCCGAGGTCGCGGCCCCAGTCGGCCCCACCGTCCTTGGCCATCGCCAGGGCATCCGTGCCATAGGCGCGGACGAGGCGTTCGCGGGTCGATTTCGAAAGGCTCGGCGCGAGCGACGCAAGTTCGGCTTCGAGCAGGCCGAGACCGTCCACCGGAAAATTGCCGCCGGGGAGGGGGGCCTCGCCGGTCCAGGCGCCGCGTTTGGCACCGAGCGCCTTCTCGATCGAGCCGAGAACGTCTTCGGCGAGCCGACGGTAGGTGGTGATCTTGCCGCCGAAGATGTTGAGAAGCGGCGCGCCCGCCGACGTGTCCACCTTCAGGACATAGTCGCGCGTCGCCTCCTGCGCTCTCGAGGCGTGGTCGTCGAACAGGGGACGCACACCCGAGAAGGTCCAGACGATGTCCTCGCGCCGCAGCGGCGTCTCGAAATATTCGCTCGCGGCGTCGAGGAGGTAGGTCGTCTCCTCCTCGCTGATCGCGGCCTTCGCCGGGTCGCCGGTGTAATCGCGGTCGGTCGTGCCGACGAGCGTGAAGTCGCGCTCGTAGGGGATCGCAAAGATGATCCGGCCATCGGCGTTCTGGAAGATGTAGGCGCGGTCGTGATCGAAGAGCTTGCGCATGACGATGTGCGAGCCCTGGACGAGACGGATGTTGTGCGCGTCGTTCCGGCCCATCGCCGATCGGATCACCTGATCGACCCAGGGGCCGGCTGCATTCACGAGAAACCTCGCGGCAACGGTCTCGACCGTGCCGGTCTCGGTGTCCTCGAGCGTGATCGTCCAACCGTCGGCCTCGCGGCGGGCGCCCGTGACGCGCGTCCGCACCCGGATCGAGGCGCCATGGCGCCGTGCGTCGCGGGCGTTGAGCACCACCAGTCGCGTGTCGTCGACGCGCGCATCGGAATATTCGAAGCCCTTGGTGAACTCGTGCTTCAGCGGCGCGCCGAGCGGGCCGCGAAGATCGACCGTGCGGGTCGCCGCCAGCTTCTTCCGGCCGCCGAGATGATCGTAGAGGAAGAGGCCGAGGCGCAGCAGCCAGGACGGGCGCAGGCCCGCATGGTGCGGCAGCACGAAGCGCAGCGGCTCGATGATGTGGGGCGCGATGCCCCAGAGCACCTCACGCTCCATCAGCGCCTCGCGCACCAGACGGAACTCGTAGTGCTCGAGATAGCGCAGGCCGCCATGGATCAGCTTGGTGGACCATGAGGACGTACCGCTCGCCAGATCCTTGGCTTCCGCCAGGCCGACCGAGTATCCGCGACCGGCGGCGTCGCGAGCGATGCCGCAGCCGTTGATCCCGCCACCGATAATGAAGACGTCGAAGCGCTGCATGACCTCACCGCTTTCGCAATGCAGCAAGAACCGCGCAAATGCGAAAGTAAGGCGATTACAAACGAAAACAAACGAAAGTCAAGCGGCGTCAGATCGGATCCGCCGTTGCCGCAGTTTCCACCAGTCGGACCCCGGCCTGATGGCAAATGTCGCGCACTTCCTCCGAGCCGCAGCGATCGGTGACGAAGCTTTGCACCTGCGAGATGTGGCCGATTCGAACGGGTGCGCTGCGCTCGAACTTCGAGGAGTCGGAAACGAGGATCACATGGCGGGCGTTGGCCATGATCGCCTGCGCTACGCGAACCTCGCGGTAGTCGAAGTCGAGAAGGGCACCGTCGGAATCGATGGCCGAGACGCCGACGATGGCGAAGTCGACCTTGAACTGTCGGATGAAGTCGACCGCGGCTTCCCCGACGATGCCGCCGTCGGTGCGCCGGATCACGCCGCCGACCACGATCACCTCGATATGCGGGCTCGCCCGCATGACGTTGGCGACGTTTAGATTGTTCGTGATCACGAGGAGACCTGCATGATGCAGCAGCGCTTGGGCCGCCGCCTCCGTCGTCGTGCCGATGTTGATGAAGAGCGAGGACCGATCGGGCACGAGGTCGGCGGCCGCGCGACCGATCTCGAGCTTTTCCGTTGCGGCGATGGCACGGCGCGCATCATAGCCGACGTTCTCGGCCCCTGATCCCAGCACCGCGCCGCCATGGATGCGCGAGAGCAGGCGCTGCTCGCAAAGCTCGTTCAGGTCCTTGCGGATCGTCTGGACGCTGACCTCGAACCGGCCAGCCAGGGCGTCGACGAGAACTTTGCCCTCACGTTTGGCCGTTTCGACGATTCGGGCCTGACGCTCGGACAACATGCGGACCCTCGTTCGATTGTGAGCGAAAAGCGAAAGCGGAATGCTACGAAGCGAAACATAGTGTCAGTTGCGCGCGAAAGGAAACGGGCACATGTTTTCACGCGGAAACCATCGACCAGAAAATTCGCTACCGGCCCTTTGCCGGAAGCCGAAGCCGCCCTATAGAGCGGCCCCGTCGCATGGTTGACCAAATGTTGTGATCCAGAAGACGGGAGGGACTGATGGATATCGTGAAGGAAAATCGAATGATGAAGGCAGCGAATTTCGCCCTGACGCGCGACGACATGGTGCGCATGGAAGGCGAGGATGCGGCCCGCAGCCATCGCACGCGTCGTGACAACCCCTATCGCCCCGGCAGTGCCGACTGGCGCGCCTGGTGCAACGGGTTCGAAGCCGTCCGCTGACGGAACGACTGCACAACACGGGATCACAGCCGGGTCGAAGTGGTTCGACCCGGGCCATGCCGGTCAAAGGCAGGCGGACAGTCCCAGGATCGGCGCGTAGTTGACGATCGTCACCGCGACCGACACCACGGTCGCAGCGAGGGCGGTCCGCGCAAAGAAGCGCGACATCTCCTCGTCAGCGGGTGCCCGCTGTGTGCGGCGCCAGGTCCACCTGACCAGCCCGGCGAGAATGGCGAGGTGGAGAAGCCAGACGCCGATCAGAACCGCTCGCTGCAGCGAGATCGGACCGATGTCTCGATCCTCCCAGCCGAATGCGCATCCGATCGACAGAAGCGCATAGAGCGCGACGAAGGCTGAACTCCAGACGACGAGTCCGGCAACCAGCACGATGAGATTGGCGGCGGAGCGATCCCCGATCACGGCGCGACCCTTTCCACCGCAGCCAGCCAAGGCATGATGGCCACGAACGCCAGGCCGATGATCCCCGTAGCGGCGGTGTACCCGTGCCACAACGCGCCGATCGACAGGTCGGCGCTGCGCCGCGCCGATACGATGCCGGCCCGGATGCGCCAGAGACCGAACAGGGCGAAAACGAGACCGACGGCGGCGTGGAAGCCGAGATAGGTGAGAATTGCCGCGGTCAGCGCGAGATGCGCGTGGCTTGTGGGCGCGGGTACCTGCCAGACGAGCCATCCGAGGAGTGCGGTGGCGCCGGCGCTTCCGGCAACCGCAACGATCATTCCGGGAAGGCCCGAGCCCTTCTTCAAAGAACGCAGCGCGAAGGCCGCTCCGCCGACGGCGACAAGGAGGGCCGCGGCTGCGGCGACGAGGATCGTCGCGGGCAGGTCAGTCATGAGCGGTGGCGGCCAGCTCGGAGCGACGAGCCACAGGAACAGCGCACCGAACAGGAGCGAGGCGAACATCGTCGCGTCGGCCAGGAGCACGAAGGTCATGCCCCACCAGGACAGCGGACGCGACGTTTCCGGATGGATCGGGAGGCGAAGGCCATGCCCGGCGTCCAGCTCGCCACGGTCGACGGTCGCCCCTGTCGCCCGCGTCCAGAGGAGTAGGAGCCCGAGTGTCGAGACGATGGCTGCGATCGAGAGCGGGTAGACCTTGAACAGTAGCGACAGGACGAAGACGCCGGTCGACACGGCCGTCCATAGTGGCAGGAAGGTCGGCTGCGGCAGGATCTGGATCGCCTGCGCTCGCCCCGTCGCCATCTCGACCACCAGCGTTTCCTGCCAGTCGTTGCGCGGCATTGCGAGGTATCCTTGGCCGGACGCGAGCTTCCGGCCCGTTTCGGGATCGGAAAACAGGGGATCGCGCCCTTCCACCATCGGCAGCGAGGCAAAGCCGTAGGACGGCGGGGGCGTTGCGGTCGCCCATTCGAGACCGCCGGACTTCCAGGGATTGCGCGGGGCGATGCGCCCGTAGCGGAACTGGAAGATGAAGTCGAAGGCGACGAGGGCAAAGCCCATCGTCGTGATGAAGCCGCCGATCGAGGAGACGAGATTCAGCCAGTCCCAGCCGTAACCGCTCTCGTAGGTGTAGTAGCGGCGCGGCATGCCGAGAAGGCCGGTCAGGTGCATGATCAGGAACGTCAGGTTGAAGCCGACGAAGATCAGCCAGAACGCGACATGGCCGACGCCATAAAGCGGCATACGCCCGCTGAAATGCGGGAGGTAGAAGTAGGCCGCCGCCAGCATCGGGAACACAAAGCCGCCCACGAGGACGTAGTGCATATGGGCGACCACGAAATGCGTGTCGTGAGCCTGCCAGTCGAACGGCACGATCGCCAGCATGACGCCCGTCAATCCGCCGCAGACGAAGACCACGAAGAAGCCGATAAGGTAGAGCATCGGAAGGGAGAGGCGGGGGCGCCCCGCCATCATCGTGCCGATCCACAGGAAGATCTGCACGCCCGTCGGCACCGCCACGAGCACGCTCGCGGCCGAGAAGAACGCCTGCGCCAGATGGGGAATGCCCACCGTGAACATGTGGTGGACCCAGAGCCCGAAGCTCAGGAACCCCATGGCCGTGACCGAGACGACGATCCAGGAATAGCCGAGCAGCCGGTGTCCGACGAGGACCGGCAGGATGGTCGAGATCATGCCCGCCGCCGGCAGGAAGATGATGTAGACCTCGGGGTGGCCGAAGAGCCAGAAAAGGTGCTGCCACAGAAGCGCGTCGCCGCCGCGCGTGGGATCGAAAAAGGGCAGGTCGAAGGCCCGCTCCATCTCGAGAAGGATCGAGCCTAGGATCAGTGGCGGGAAACCGACCAGCATCATTCCGGCGGTGATCAGGATATACCAGGCGAAGATGGGCATGCGGGCGAGCGACATGCCGGGCGCGCGCACCTTCAGGATCGACACCGTGAGCTCGACCGCCGCGGCCATCGCCGAAATCTCGACGAAGGTGATGCCAAGCAGCCAGACGTCCGCGTTGATACCGGGCGAGTAACGGCCCGACGAGAGCGGGGTGTACATGAACCAGCCGCTGTCTGGCGCCACGCCGACCATCATGGCGACGATCAGGATCGAGCCGCCGAACACATAGCACCAGAACCCGTAGGCTGACATGCGCGGGAAGGCGAGGTCGCGCGCGCCCATCATCTTGGGAAGAAAGTACATCGCCAGCCCTTCGAACATCGGGATGGCGAACAGGAACATCATCACCGTGCCGTGCATGGTGAAGATCTGGTTGTAGAGCTCCGGGCCTACGAAGGCGCTGTGCGGCGAGGCGAGCTGCGCGCGGATCAGCATCGACAGGACGCCGCCGATGGCGAAGAACACGAAGGCCGCGACGATGAAGCGGCGACCGATGACCGTGTGATTTACGGCCGACAGCAGGCCGAGCCCGCGCGGCGTGCGCCAGATGCGCTCCAGTTCCTGGTGAAGCCGGATGGGCTCGGTCACGCTCATGGGGAGCCCTGCGGGAGTTGGGACAGTGCGGCTTCGAGATCGTCCGGCGCATGCGCTACGACCTCGAACTTCATGGTGGGATGGCCGACCCCGCAGAACTCGGCGCAGACGCCGCCGTAGGTGCCGGGCCGGTCTGCCATCAGGCGGATCGTGTTCACGTGGCCGGGAATGGCGTCAATCTTTCCGCCGAGCCGAGGAACCCAGAAGGCGTGGATCACATCGGTGCCGACGACCCGTATATCGACCGGGCGCCCGGCCGGGAGATGAAGGACGTCGGCGCTCTCGCGCCCGTCGGCATAACGGAAGCGCCATGCCCAGCGATAGGGATGGGCTTCCACGGAATAAAGACCCGGCGTGCCGGGATGCGCCAGCAATCTCTCCCCCGTGACGAGGGCGAAGACCAGGAGAGCGGTCAGGACGACGCCGGGAAAGGCCAGGCCGCCCCATACGAGCCAACGCTTCGGCGGCACGTTTCGCCCGATGCCCGGTTTCCAGAAGGCGATGCCGACCAGCGCCATGACCAGCACGAAGATCGCGGTGGCCCCGGCCAGCATCACCCACCAGAGGAGCGCGGTCGAAGCGGCGGCGGGTCCGGCCGGCTGAAGCGTCGAGAGAGGACCCGTGCAGCCGGCCAGGAGTGGCAGAAGCAGGAAGATGCTCCAGATGCCTTTGCCAGGCATTCGCCGAGTGGATCGCAACGCAGAGACCCGTCGATGAGCAAGTCGGTCACGAGCAAGAGCCCGGTTCTTCGACGGGTGGCGGAAAAGGACGTCAGCTCGGCGATCGCCGTGGCGGGGCATCCGATCCACGCCATGGCCGTCCATTTCCCGATCGCGCTCGTGATCGCAACGCTCGGCTGCGACATCTTCTACTGGTGGTCGGGGGACGACTTCTGGCTTCGCGCCGGCCTCTGGTCCGCCGGCGCAGCGCTCGGGTTCGGCGTGCTCGCCTCGATGGCCGGCACCATGGAGCTGATCTTCGTACCGGGCATCCGCGCTCGGGCGGCGAGTTGGACCCACGCGATCGCCGCGATGATGCTGATCTCGATCATCGCCACGAATTGGGGTCTGCGCCTCGCCAGCCCGGAGTCTATCCTGCCGGTCGGTCTGTTCCTGTCGGTGCTGGGAAGCGTCTTCACGGGGCTGGCGGGATGGCACGGCGGCAAACTGATCCTGCATCATGGCGTCGGCATCATGGTGTCAGACGACGAATGACGTCCTCGCCGACGCGACCGAGACCGCCCGGCTCGAAAGCGGCGGCCGGCATCCAGTCGAGCGACACGGCGGGCTTCGCCAGAACGACCCAGAGAATGCCCGTCAGGACGCTGCAGATGGCTACGGTCGACAGGACGACGCGCCAGGCTCGAAAATGGCCCTCTTCGCGGAACACCGACAGGACCAGAAGACCAAGTCGCACGTGGATCGTCACAAGAAGACCGACCAGAAGCAGCTTGATGGCAAACCAGGGCGTGAACACTTCCCGCAGGAGGATCAGCGCCGTTCCGGTTCCCACCGCGACGAAGGCCGCTGGAGAGACGACGACCACATAAGCAAACCGCGTGAACGCGTGGAGCCGGTGGAGCTCCTGTCCATGCCCAAGCGCTTCGCGCTGGCTCATCAGGATCGGCAGCGTCAGCAGACCCGCGGCCCAGACGACCAGCGCGGCGATGTGAAGGCTCTTCGCCCAGACGAGGATCAAACGGCCGACCCTCCCCTTACGTCTTCGCCGCCCGCCAGCCTGACGACGCCCGCGAGGGCCGCAAGGAGATACGGGATCAGCGCCGGGACCCACATGACGAGGCCGGCGAGTTGCTGGTCGTCCAGGGCCGAAAGGCCGAAAGGCTCGGTCGTCAGGACATGCTGCGCATAGAGCGCGCTCGGCGCGAAGGTGATGAGGGCGCCGAGAAGGCCCATCTGCACGATGACGGTTAGATGCCCGAAAAGGGCCGATGCGCTTGCGGCGCCGGGGCCGAGCACACAGCGCCAGAAGGCGACTGCCGATCCGAACAGCGTCAGTTCCATCAGCCAGTAGGCGTCATCGCTCGAGAGCGCGAAAGCGTAGGGTTGCGGCGCGTGCCAGAACCAGAGCGTCAGGACGTGAGCCGCCACGGCCGCGCTCAACGATCGGGCGCTGGCGGGCCGCCGCAGCGGAAAGGCGAGGGCCAGCAAGGGTGCCGCCACGGCTACGAGCAGCATGTGATGCACGACGCGCGCGGAAAAGAGCGCTGAGGACAGCGCACAGAGCGGCGAGATCAGCGTGACCGCGAGGACCGCAAGGCAGACGATCAGCCATCGCCGACGGCTGGCGACGTCGCCTCCGTGCCTCCGGATCGCAGCGAGCCCGACCATGAAGCCAAGCGAGAGGGCGGCAATCAAAACCGGATCGAGGTTCCAGGCCCGAAGAAGGTCGCCCGGAACGGGCGCGCTGCCGCAATAGGGATCGTATGCTCGCTCAAGCATGGCCCGGGGCACCGCCTCGTCTCGTGTTGCGTCATCCAGCCCCTCGGACCGACCACCAGCAAGACTAAGGCGTGGAAGCCGTTCGCCAATGGCCGTCTCGGCTCACGGTGGGAGATGACGCGTTCGTGACGCCCTGTCAGGTGCCGCAGAAGGTGCGATAGGGGGCGACTGGACCCGGGTCGGCCCAGCGCGCGGCTGCCGGCTGATCGTCGAAGGGCCTCATCAGAACGGAAAGAAAGGCTTCGAACGGGGCGAAATCGCCGTTCTCCACCGCCGCCGCGATCACCTCCTCGACGCGCTGGTTGCGCGGGATGAAGGCCGGATTCACCCGTCGGATCGATCCCGCGACCTGCTTGGGGTCAAGGTTCCGGGCCGCCAGCTTGTTGCGCCAGGCTTCCTCCCACTCACGGACGGAGGATGGGTCTGCAAACCCCACCTCAGACATGGCACCAGTCGTCCCCTCGGCGAGCGGCGCGAGGGCGCGGAAGGTCGCCGTGAAGTCGGCACCGCCGATCTTCATGCGATCAAGGAGATCCTCGGCGAGCGCCGTGTCGGCCTCGTCGCCGTCCGGAAGGCCGATCTTTTCGATGAGCCCCTGCCGATAGGTCTCGTTGAAGGCATCGGCATAGAGCGAAAGCGCGCCGGTGGCCTGCTCCATCGCCTCCGCCTCGACCGACGACAGCAGGGGTAGGAGGCATTCGGCGAGCCGTGCCAGGTTCCATTGCCCGATCGCCGGCTGGTTGCCGTATGCGTATCGCCCGCCGCGATCGATCGAGCTGAAGACCGTGGCCGGATCGTATCGATCGAGAAAGGCGCAAGGGCCGTAGTCGATCGTCTCGCCGGACACGGCCATGTTGTCGGTGTTCATGACGCCATGCACGAAGCCAAGCAGCATCCATCGCGCGATCAACGCGCCCTGTCGACGGGCAACCCCTTCCAGGAACCGGCGATAGCGATCCGGCGCATCGACGGCGTCCGGCTGGTGGCGGGCGATCGCGTGATCTGCGAGGGCGCGTAGGTTCTCGTCCTCGCCGCGTGCGGCGAAATACTGGAACGTGCCAACGCGGATATGGCTAGCGGCGACCCGCGTGAGCACGGCGCCGGGAAATTCCGTTTCGCGGTAGACTGTCTCGCCGGTCGTCACGATCGCCAGCGAGCGCGTGGTCGGGACGCCGAGCGCATGCATTGCCTCGCTGACGAGATATTCACGCAGCACAGGACCCAGCGCGGCCAGCCCGTCGCCCTGCCGCGAATAGGGCGTGATGCCCGAGCCCTTCAGCTGCAGGTCACGACGCCGTCCGTTGCGATCGACGACCTCACCGAGCAGCAGCGCGCGCCCGTCGCCGAGGCGAGGCACGAACTGGCCGAACTGATGGCCGGCATAGACGAGGGCGATCGGCTCCGAGCCCGGCGCCGCGCCGGCGCCCGACAAAATGGCCGCGCCTTCCTCCGTTTCGAGGGATGCGGGATCGATCCCGAGTTCGGTGGCCAGTGCGTGATTCACCTTCACGATCTCTGGCCGGGCGAGAGGTTTGGGTGCGATCGAGGCGTGGAAGCCCCTCGGCAGGCGCGCATAGCTGTTGTCGAACGGTATCGCGATGCCCATCGGTTGGGATCTCCGGGTCGTGTTTCCGAACCCGAGATGGGACCGGACGGCCGAACTTTCCACCGTTCGAGCATGGTCGCGGGCAAGCTTCCGCTGGCGTCTGGTATCATGAGCATTTATGACGTCCTTTGCGCGGGGATGGGCGCAGACGAGCGATCTTAGGGAGGGGCGCAATGATGCTGATCGGGATCGACTGGGGCGGCACGAAGATCGAAGGCGTCGCTCTCTCGCATGATGGCGAAGAGCTTGCCCGCTTTCGCGAGGACACGCCGCGCCACGACTACGACGGCTGCATTGCGATGATTCGCGACATTATCGATCGGCTGGAGGCCGCCACGGGCCAGCGAGGCTCGGTCGGCATCGGCATTCCCGGCTCGCTGGAGCCGAAGTCGCGCCTCGGAAAGGGCGCGAGTTCCACCTGGCTGCTCAATCGGCCTGTCGAGGCCGATCTTCATGCGCGCCTCGGCCGACCACTCCGGGTCGAGAATGACGCAGACTGCCTCGCCGCCTCCGAGGCGGTGGACGGCGCGGGCGCCGGCTACAACGTTGTCTTTGCGGTCATCCTCGGCAGCGGTGCCGGCGCAGGCATCGCGGTCGGAGGCAAGGCCCATCACGGCCCTAACAACTCGGCCGGCGAATGGGGTCACAATCCGCTTCCGATGCCGCATGCGTCCGAACTGCCGGGCCAGTCCTGCTACTGCGGCAAGCACGGATGCCTCGAGACATGGGTGTCGGGCCGGGCGTTCGAGGCGGAATACACCCGCCACACCGGCACCGAACTGAAGGCGCGGGAGGTGATGGAGAAGGTGCGGGCCGGCGACCGGCTGGCCGGCCTCATCTGGGACCGCTACTGCGACCGGACGGCGCGTGGTCTTTCGGTGGTGGTCAACACGCTGGACCCGGACGTCTTCGTCATGGGCGGCGGCATGTCGAACATTCCGGAGCTTTACGACGAACTGCCGGGGCGTATCGCGAAGTACACGTTCTCGACCGTCTTCCACACGCCGATCGTCCCATCTCGCCATGGCGATTCCAGCGGCGTGCGTGGTGCCGCCTGGCTGTGGAAGGACGGCTGACGGCAGCGCGCCCTGCATCTCTTTCCCAATTCTTGAAAGGCCTATCATGCAGTCCAGCGAACTCGACCGCCGCTTCGACTTTGCGCTCGCGCTGATCCGGGAGGCCGGAGCGCTGGCGCTCGACTATTTCGCCCGTGTCGAGACCCTGACGATCGCATCCAAGGGCCTGCAGGACGTCGTCAGCGAGGCCGACGTTGCCGTCGAGAAGCTGATCCGCGGTCGGCTGGCCGAGAACTTCCCGGACGATGCCTTCTTCGGCGAGGAAAGCGGGCGCAGCGAGTTCGCGGCCGGTCAGGGCATATGGGTGGTCGATCCGATCGACGGCACGCAGCCCTTCGTCTGCGGCATGTCGAGCTGGTGCATCTCGATCGCCTTCGTCGAGGGCGGCGTCAACCGCTTCGGTCTGGTCTTCGCACCGGCGCGCGACGAACTCTTCGCCGGCGGCGCCGGGCGGGGCGCGACCCTGAACGGCAGGCCGATCCGCGTCCGGACGGCCGCCAGCGTGCGCGAGGGGCTGGTCGCGACGGGATACTCGACCCGGCGCCCGCCCTCCGACCTCCTGCCGGTCTTCCAGCGCCTTCTGGAGGCCGGCGGCATGTTCTATCGCGACGGATCGGGGGCGCTTTCGCTGGCCTATGTCGCGGCGGGCCGACTGATCGGCTACGTCGAGTCCCACATCAACGCCTACGACTGCCTCGGCGCGATGGCGGTGATCGAAGGGGCCGGCGGTCAGGTCAGCGATTTCCTGTCCGGCGACAGCCTGTTCTCGGGCAATGCGCTGGTGGCCGCCTCGCCGGAACTCTTCCCATCCTTGAGCGATCTCGCCCGCTACGGCTGAGCTTGCTTCGGCGCGGCAACTCGGCAACCTTCGGGGTCGAGGCGGCGCATTCAACGACGTTGCTCGGTTGAGGAAACGAACTGCGATGAGCGCCTACGACTATGTCATCGCCGGGGGCGGCACGGCGGCCTGCGTTGCCGCCATGCGGCTCGTGAAGGAACACGGGGCCCGCGTCCTGATCCTGGAGCGCGGCCCGGCGAAGACGGCGCGGCTGATGCGCATGCCGGCGGGCTACATGAAGTACCTCGCCCGCGACGACTTTCTCGAAATGCACCAGACCGCCGCGCAGCCGCGCCTCGGCGGGCGGGCGCCGATCGTGCCGCAGGCGAAGGCACTCGGCGGCGGCAGCGCGGTCAACGCCATGGTCTACATGCGCGGCCAGCGCGAGGACTACGATGGCTGGGACGCCCATCTCGGGGGCGGTTCCGGCTGGGCCTACGAGGACCTGCTGCCGCACTTCCGCGCGCTGGAGCGCAACACCAAGTTCAACGATCGCTATCACGGGATCGACGGCGGGCTTCTCGTCTCCGATCCCGGCGCGCTCTGCGACACGACGCAAGATTATCTCCTGACGGCGCAGGGAATGGGTATCCCGCTCAATCCGGACTTCAACGGTGCGCAGCAGGCGGGCGTCGGCGTGATGCAGCATACGATGGGCGTGCGGAACGGGCGGATGGAGCGTTGCGACGCCGTCACCGCCTTCATCGCCGACCTCCTGAACGACCGTCGCCTGACGATCGTCACCGGGGCGCAGGTGGACCGCGTCCTGTTCGAGGGCGAGCGCGCGGTCGGATTGTCCTACCGCGTGGGCGGACAGGCGAAGACGGTTCATGCAACGCGCGAGGTGCTCCTCGCCGCGGGCACCTACAACACCGCGAAGCTCATGATGCTGTCGGGTCTCGGACCGGCAGATCATCTGCGCGAGCACGGGATCGATGTTCGCGCCGACCTGCCGGGTCTCGGCTCCAGCCTTCAGGACCATCACGAGGTCCCGGCGATCGCGACGACCAAGGGGCCGAGCGGCTATTTCGGTCAGGACAAGGGCTGGCCGATGGTGCGCAACGGCCTGCAATACCTGCTCTTCGCCTCCGGTCCGGTGACGACGACGGGCATCGAGTCCTGCCTGTTCTACGATCCGGACGGGGGCGAGCGGCCGACGATTCAGCTCTATTGCGCGCCCATCGTCTATCTCGACCGCGACGTGTCGAGCGCCAAGCCGAGCCACGGCGTCACGCTGACGTCCTGTCTCCTGCGACCCAAGGCACGAGGGAGCGTGCGACTGCGCTCGGGCGACCCCGACGCGATGCCGCTCGTCGACTCGAACTTCTTCGGCCATCCCGACGACCTGCGCCTGACGGTCGCCTCGCTGCGCTTCGCACGGCAGGTGCTGGCGTCGCGCCCGCTGTCGGACAGGATCCGGGACGAGCTTCTCCCCGGGCGCGACGTGACGGACGATGCTGGCCTTGAGGCCTTCTGCGGCAAGACGGTGAAGACGAATTACCACCCGGTGGGATCGGCTCCGATGGGTCCGGACGGCGATCCGATGGCCGTACTCGACGCATCCCTGCGCGTGCGCGGCGTCGAGGGCTTGAGGGTGATCGACTGTTCGGCAATGCCGATGATCCCGTCCGGCAACACCAACGCGCCGGTCATGGCGCTGGCGAGCCGCGCTGTGGACCTCATCGCGGGGGACACGCAGGCGAGGGGCGCGGCGGCCTGACCGCCGCACCCGGCTCCGTCAGGCGGCGTTCGAGACCTTGAGGCTGCCGTTCTTGTAGCGCTTGGCCATGTCGGCGAGGTCGATCGGCTTGATGTTGCCGGCATGGCCGGCGGTGCCGAACTCCTCGAAACGCTGGGCGGCGAGCTTGGTGATCGCCGCCATGCCGGGGCCGAGATACTTGCGCGGGTCGAACTCTTCCGGGTTCTCCGCGAAGACCTTACGGATCGCGCCGGTCAGCGCGAGGCGACAATCGGTGTCGATGTTGATCTTGCGCACGCCATGGCGAATGCCGCGCTGGATCTCCTCGACCGGCACGCCCCAGGTCGGCTTGATCTGGCCGCCGTACTTGTTGACGATCTCCTGAAGGTCCTCCGGCACCGACGACGAGCCGTGCATCACGAGATGCGTGTTCGGTAGCTTCTGGTGGATCGCCTCGATGACGTTCATCGCCAGCACGTCGCCGTCCGGCTTGCGCGAGAACTTGTAGGCGCCGTGCGAGGTGCCCATCGCCACCGCCAGCGCGTCGACATGCGTGTCCTCGACGAAGCGGGCGGCTTCCTCGGGGTCGGTCAGAAGCTGGTCGTGGTCGAGCGTGCCCTCGAAGCCGTGGCCGTCCTCCTGCTCGCCGCCGCCCGTCTCGAGGCTGCCGAGGACGCCGATCTCGCCTTCCACCGACGCGCCGCACCAGTGGGCCATGTCGGAGACGCGGCGGGTGATCGCCGCGTTGTAGGCATAGTCGGCGAGCGACTTGCCGTCTTCCTTCAGCGAGCCGTCCATCATCACCGAGGTGAAGCCGTGCTGGATGGCGGTGATGCAGGTCGCTTCGTTGTTGCCGTGGTCGAGATGCATGCAGATCGGGATGTCCGGATGCATCTCCGACAGGCCCTCGATCAGCCGCGCGAGGATGAGGTCGTTGGCATAGGCGCGCGCGCCGCGGCTCGCCTGCAGGATCACCGGCGAGTCCGTCTTGGCGGCCGCGGCCAGGATCGCGAGGCCCTGCTCCATGTTGTTGATGTTGAACGCGGGCACGCCGTAGCTGTGCTCGGCGGCGTGGTCGAGAAGCTGGCGAAGCGTGATCAGGGCCAAGGGGTTTCTCCGGGCGGGGTCAGGACAGGGACGAGACGACGTCGGACACGATGGAGAGATAGCCCTCCGCATTCCAGGCGGAACGGCCGATGAACAGGCCGTCGATATGCTCTTGGTTCGCCAGCTCGACGCAGTTGCCGGGATTGACGCTGCCGCCGTAGAGGACGGGCAGGGCGAAGCCCAGTTTCTCGCGGGTCAGCTCCTTGATGCGGGCATGCTGCTCGTTCGCAAAACTCGGTTCGGCCGGCGTCCCGCCTTCGCCGATCGACCAGACCGGCTCGTAGGCGATGATGACCTTGGCGGGCTGACTCCACTCGACGCGCGAGATCAAGGCCTCGGTCTGGCGACGCAGCGCCTCGGCCGTTCGGCCGGCGTCGTATTCCTCGCGCGTGTCACCGATGCAGACGAGGGCGACGAGGCCATGGCGCACGGCGGCTTCCGTCTTAAGCGAGACCGTCTCGTCGGTCTCGCCAAAATGCTCGCGCCGCTCGGAATGCCCGATCTCGACGAGGCGGCCGCCGCAGTCCTTGACCTGAACCGGAGACACTTCGCCGGTCCAGGCGCCGGCGTCCTTCCAGTGCGCGTTCTGCGCGCCGACGATAATGTCGGTCTTGTCGAGTGCTTGGGCGACACGATGAAGAACCGTGAAGGGCGGGATTACGAAAAGCTGGGCGCGATCGTCGCTCGCCCACGGGGATCTTGCGACAGTCTCGCAGAAGGCGTCAGCCTCCGCGATCGTCTTGTTCATCTTCCAGCTGGTGCCGATCCAGGGACGCTTGGTCATGCGGGTCGCCTTCTCTCCCGTAAGCGACTGAAGAAACGAACGGGGCCGGTCGATGCTGCTCGGCCGGCCCCGTTCGGGTGTGTTCTAAGCTGTCAGGCGCCGACCTTGGCGCGGGCCTTCTCGGCGACCTTCTCGGGCGTCAGCCCGAAATGCTTGTAGAGATCGCCGCCGGGGGCCGAGGCGCCGAAGCCGGGCAGGCCGACGACGTCGTCCTCGTCCTCGACGAAGCGCGTCCAGCCGAACGGCGAGGCGGCTTCGACCGCGATGCGCGGCGCCGAGCCGAGCACCTCCTCGCGATAGGACTTCGGCTGCTTGGCGAAGAGTTCCCAGCAGGGAAGGGACACCACCGCCGCCTGCACGCCGCTGTCCGCCAGAAGCTTCTGCGCCGCGACCCCGATCTCGACCTCCGAGCCGGTGGCAAGGATCGTCACCTGACGCGCGCCGCCCTCGGCCTCAGCCAGCACGTAGCCGCCCTTGGCGGAAAGGTTCTCGCCCACCGTTCCGGTGCGCAGTGCCTTGAGGTTCTGCCGCGACAGGACCAGCGTCGTCGGCGACTTGGTGTTGACGAGTGCGGCTTCCCAGCACTCGGCGGTCTCGACGCCGTCGGCCGGGCGCATGACGAGCATGTTCGGCATGGCGCGCAGCGAGGCGAGGTGCTCGATCGGCTGGTGCGTCGGGCCGTCCTCGCCCTGGCCGATGGAGTCGTGCGTCATGACGTAGACGACCGGCTGGTGCATCAGCGCCGACAGGCGCATCGCGGGGCGCGCGTAGTCGGAGAAGCAGAGGAACGTGCCGCCGAACGGCGTGAAGCCGCCGTGCAGCGACAGGCCGTTCATGACGGCGGCCATGCCGTGCTCGCGCACGCCATAGTAGATGTAGTTGCCCGACGCGTCCGTCGCCGTCACCGGCTTCATCGCGCCGGCCTTGGTGAGGTTCGAGCCGGTGAGGTCGGCCGAGCCGCCGATGAGCTTCGCGGACTTGGCCGCCAGCGCCTCGATGACGGTCTGGCTGGCCTTGCGGGTGGCGACAGAGGCGCCGTCGGAGGCGAACTTCGCCTTCACGTCGGCGAGGATCGCGGCAGCGTCGCCGTCGAAACCCTCGACCATCAGCGCCTTCCAGGCGTCCGCATGAGCGGAGGCGGCGCGGCGCTTCTCCCAGGCATCGGCTTCCGCGGCGCCACGGGTGCCGACGGCCTTCCAGAAGTCGGTGACGACGTCCGGCAGGACGAAGGGCTCATGCGCCCACTCGAAATGCTCGCGGGCGAACGCGATGCCCTCGGCGCCGATCGGCGAACCGTGGACGCCGGACGTGCCGGCCTTCTTGCCGGCGCCGTAGCCGATCGTGGTGCGGCAGGCGATGAGCGTCGGCTTGTCCGAGCGGCGCGCGGTCTCGATCGCGGCGGCGACCGCCTCTGGGTCGTGTCCGTCCACGGCCGCCGTCGCCCAGCCCGACGCCTGCACGCGGGCGGCGAGATCGTCCGACGTCGTGATGTCGGTCGCGCCGTCGATGGTGATGCGGTTGTCGTCCCACAGGACGATGAGCTTGTTCAGCTTCAGGTGGCCGGCGAGCGAGATCGCCTCCTGGCTCACGCCCTCCATGAAGCAGCCGTCGCCGGCGATCGTGTAGGTATAGTGCGAGACGAGTTCTTCGCCGAAGCGCTCGCGCAGGATCTTCTCGCCGAGCGCCATGCCGACGGCTGTGGCGAGACCCTGGCCGAGCGGGCCGGTGGTGGTCTCGATGCCGGCGCCCTCGCCGAATTCGGGGTGACCGGCGGCCTTCGAGCCGAGCTGGCGGAAGCGCTTCAGCTCGTCGATCGTGAAGTCCTCGTAGCCCGTGAGGTGCAGCAGGCTGTAGAGCAGCATCGAGCCGTGGCCGGCCGACAGCACGAAGCGGTCGCGGTCGGGCCAGTGCGGACGCTTGGCGTCGAACTTCATGAACTGGCTGAACAAGACGGTCGCCGCGTCCGACATGCCGAGCGGCATGCCCGGGTGGCCGGAATTGGCCTTTTCCACCGCGTCCATCGACAGGAAGCGGATGCCGCTGGCCATCGCGCGGATCTGCTTGGCATCCAGGCTGGGGGCTTGTGTCGTGTCCACGGTGGTCGTCTCCCTCGATCTTGGTCGCGGCGCTTCAGTGGGCCCTGCGCGAAGCGACCCGGCCTGCCGGACTCGCGCGGTGCTGCGCCAGCAGAACCACGCCACGGCGCTTGAATCAATCCGCGCGACATGAAAAACGTTCATATGAACGCATGCCTGCCATATGAACAGCCATGGCTCATCGCCGTCGATACGTGAAGTCTGACTTGCGGAAGCGAACATGGACGCCTTAGCACCCGCCGATGTCGATGCGATGATGCAGGTCGCCCGCCGCTACTATGAGGGGCAGGCCACGCAGGCCGAGATTGCGGCCGAACTCGGCCTGTCTCGCATGAAAGTGAACCGCCTGCTGCGCCAAGCGCGCGATGCGGGGATCGTGGACGTTCGGATCCGCGTCCACCGTGCCGTGGAAGCCGATCTCGAGCGACGGCTGAGGGAGCGGTTCGGCGTCAAGGCGGCGCTGATCGCGGTCGACCGGCGGGAAGCCGACGCGCAGCGCGCCGAGGTGGCGCTGCTGGTCGCGGACTATCTCGAGCGCGAACTCTTCGAGGGTGCGGTCGTCGCCGTCGGCATGGGTCGCAACATCGCAGCCGTCGCCGAGACGCGCGGTCGCCCGTTCCTGGAGCATGCGACCTTCGTCTCCGCCACCGGCGGCGCGCATCAGGCGGGTGAGCCCTCCAACGCCGACCACATCTGCCGCAAGCTCGCACGTCGGTTCGGCGGCGTGCCCGAAACGCTCTACGCGCCGGCCTACGTGCCGGACGCGACGCTGCGCGCCGGCCTGATGGCGAACCCGACCGTGAAGCAGACGCTGGATCTTGGGCGGAGCGCCGCGTTCGCGCTCGTCGGCATCGGCGACCTCGGCGAGGAAAGCCACATGGCCCGGATGGGTTGGTTTCGCCGGGAGGAACTTCTCGGCGCGCGGGCGGCCGGGGTCGTCGGCGATCTGATGGGCTACGACTTCTACGACATCGACGGGCGCGAGCGGAACGAGATCCTCGGCGGACGAGTCGTCGGCCTGCGTCTCGCCGACATCCGGGCGATCCCGACGACGATCGCAGTCGCGGCGGAGCCGACCAAGGCCATGCCGATCCTTGCGGCGCTGCGGACCGGCGCGATCGACGTCATCGCTACCTCGCTTGCCAACGCCCATGGCATCCTCGCCCTCGATCGGGCGAGCAAGGGTGGTTGAAGGACCTTGATCGTTTGAACAAGGCTGCGATATTATGAACGGGAGGGCGCCCCGGCGTCGTCGGTCCGGATCCTTGGACCCGCTCCTCAACCATCAGGTGAGACCCATGAAGATCATTCTCGGCGGCGACAGCGCCGGCCAGCCTCTCGTCCAGGCCATCAAGGACCACCTCGCCGGCCGCTCCGGTCTGACGGTCGTCGACGCCAGCCAGGCGCCGGACGGGTCGGCGGAGAAGTACGCGACGACGTCAGAGCGCATCGCGCGTTCGGTCGTGGACGGCGAGTACGACCGCGCGATCCTGTGCTGCGGCACCGGCATCGGCGTCAACATCTCGGCCAACAAGGTGCCCGGCATCCGCGCTGCGCTCACCCACGACACCTACTCGGCCGAGCGCGCCGCCAAGAGCAACAACGCGCAGGTGATCACGATGGGCGCCCGCGTGATCGGCCCCGAGCTCGCCAAGGCGATCGTCGACAAGTACCTGGAATCCGAGTTCGATCCGGCTGGCTCGTCGGCCGCCAATGTCGATGCCATCGATGCGCTCGACCGGAAGTACAACGCGTCCTGAGCGCCCCGGACGGCGCCATGAGAAAGCCCGCCGCGTCCTTCGACGCGGCGGGCTTTTCTGTGCCGGAAGGCTCGATCAGTTGAAGCGGTAGGACAGCTTCGCCGTGATCGTGTGGAAGTCGAAGTCGCCGCTCGAGCGGAAGTCGGTGAACTGGCCCGGGATGACCGCCGCGCCCGAACCGTCGAACGGTCCGCCGTTCAGGATGGTCGAGGAGCCGCCATCACCGAGGTTGGTGTAGAGGTACTCGGCGCCGAACGAGATGTTCTGCGTGACCTTCACTTCCATGCCGCCGCCGACAGAGTAGCCCCAGTCGTCCTCGTCCGAGTTGATGACGGCCGGGAAGGCGGCCGTGACGGCCGGGCTGTTGGTCGAGAAGCCGTAGTCGATCTCGCCGTACGCGACACCGCCCGTGGCGTAGAGGAGCGCCATGTCGGTGACGAGGTAGCCGGCGCGCAGGCGACCGGTCGCGAGATAGTCGAGGCTGCGCTCGGCGGTGTAGAAGGCCGGCGTGTTCGAGAAGGCGCTGGAGCGCTGCGCGATGTCGAGGGCGTTGATGTCCACGAGGGCGCCGACCACGAAGCGGTCGATCTGGTAGTCGTAGCCGATGTGCGCGCCGCCGATGAAGCTCGACTCGAACTCTGACGAGAAGTTGTTGCCGAAGGCGTTGGTCAGGAAGGCGGCGCCGGCACCGCCGAAGTTCGGGACGATCGACAGGTTGTCGCCGTTGTCCGGATTGAAGGCGCCGCCGCCCTGGATACCGAGGTACAGGCCGGTCCAGTTGGCGACCGGGGCCATCACCGCCATCGGCGCTGCCGGCTCTTCGTAGACGACGTCGGCGGCGAAAGCCGGGGAGGCGAGGGCGGCCGAGGCGAGCAGCAGGGCAAGGCGCTTCATGGTTGATCTCCAGCGTGCCGCCGTCCGTCGATGCGGGGCGGCTGTTATTTTGGAATCGGAAGGTCGGTATCGCTCCGCCTCTCGTGTGAACAAGATAATGTCGAGCGAGCGAACGCAAGCCGACCTTGCCGGCTTGGCTCCGCGAGTGTTGCCTTGAGAACACGCGCTGTGCGATCCTGAAAGCGAGGGAAGGGAGCGTTTCGCAAACCAGTTCAAAGCCTTGGTTGGATTTTCTTCAGACACTGAAGAACGGCTCACCGCTGCGTGATGCCCGCTTTCGCCTGTCGGTAGGCTCCACGCAAGAAAGCCGATGACGCCGCTGTTTCAGAGCTGTGCCAACTCTTTCAAATGCCCGCGTTTCCTGCGGCATCCTCTTAAGCATGTTCGGCAATATCCGGACGATTTTCCTTTGTTTTACCGTGGGGAAACCTCGCCGCGAAGATAGTCCCCCGCAGCTGACAAAGCCTCGGGAAGGACAATGTCATGGATACCTACGTCACTCGAACGGGACGACCCTTGTTCGTCGACCTCGACGGAACGTTGATCCGTGGAGACCTTCTGTGGGAAAGCCTGTTTCACTTCGCGCGCCAGCAGCCGCTCGGCTTTTGGCGCCTGTTCGGCTGGGCCTTTCAGGGCAAGGCGGTCCTGAAGGACGAGCTGGCGGCGCGCACCGAGATCGACGCGGCGACGCTCCCCTATCGCGAGGAGGTGGTCGCTACGCTGCAGGCCGAGCGCGAGGCCGGTCGGCCGATTATTCTGGCCACCGCCTCCAACGAACGCCTCGCCCACGCCGTGTCCGCCCATCTCGGTCTCTTCGACGAGGTGATGGCGAGCGACCGGACGACCAATCTTTCCGCCGATCGCAAGCTCGAGCGCATCCGCGCTCGCTGCGACGGCGAAGCCTTCGACTATGTCGGCAATTCGCACGACGACGTCTGCCTGTTCGAAGCGGCCGAAAGCGCGACCGTGGTCCAGCCCGACCGCTCGGCCCGCCGCTGGCATGGTGCGGCGACGCGCCCCTCGCGTCTCATCACCGATACCGGTTCGCTCGCGCGCGGCATGCTCAAGGCGATGCGCCCGCACCAGTGGACGAAGAACGTCCTCGTGTTCGTGCCGATGGCGCTGAACCACGAATTCCTCGACGTGCCGATGGCGCTGAAGGCGCTTCTGGCCTTCATCTGCTTCTCGCTCGCGGCGTCCTCGGTCTACATCCTGAACGATCTTCTGGATCTGGCCGCCGACCGTCGCCACAAGACCAAGCGCAAGCGTCCTTTCGCGAGCGGCCTCGTGCCGATCCCGGTCGGGCTGGCCCTGGCGGCGGGCCTGTTCCTGTCGTCCTTCGCGATTGCGGCTGTCCTGCCATGGGAGTTCATGGCGACGCTCGCCTTCTACATGGTCGCGACCACCGCCTATTCCTTCGCGCTGAAGCGCATGCTCCTGATCGACGTCCTGACGCTCGCCGGACTCTATACGACGCGCATCATCGCCGGTGCCATGGCGATCGACTCCAACGAGTCCTTCTGGCTCCTCGCCTTCTCGATCTTCTTCTT
Organism: Aureimonas phyllosphaerae; assembly: GCF_047943035.1. Lineage (NCBI taxonomy): Bacteria > Pseudomonadati > Pseudomonadota > Alphaproteobacteria > Hyphomicrobiales > Aurantimonadaceae > Aureimonas > Aureimonas phyllosphaerae. The sequence continues at coordinate 2,599,755 of NZ_CP181348.1, forward strand.
CCTGTCGCTGGCGCTGGTGAAGCGCTTCGTCGAGATCATGGATTTCGGCGGCGGCGCGAACCGCTCCTCGACCGGTCGCGGCTATGTCGACGTCGACCTCGACACGGTGGGGCAGGCGGGCATGGCCTCCGGCTTTGCGGCGGTGATGGTTCTCGCTCTTTACATCGACAGCGCCGAGGTCCGCGAACTTTACTCGCACCCCTATCTTCTCTGGCCGCTCTGCCCGCTCGTCCTCTACATCATCGTGCGCATCTGGGTTCTCGCTCGCCGCAACCACATGCACGAGGATCCGGTCGTCTTCATCATGCACGACTGGCGCTCGCAGATCATGATGGTGCTCGGCGCCTGCATGTTCCTGGTGGCGGCCTATGCCTGAGCTCTACGAGAACTGGGGGCGGATGCCACCCCCGCCGGAGGGGCGACGGGCGATCGAGGCGCCGCAGGCGGCCGTGTTCCCGGTCGCGCCCAATGAAGCCGGACTTCTGCCGCGCGGCAACGGCCGATCCTACGGCGATACGTGCCTCAACGAGACGGGCGTCCTCGTCGACATGCGCGTGCGCAACCGCATCCTCTCCCTCGACCTGCAGGAAGGGGTGATCGAGGCGGAAGCCGGTGTCCTCCTCCACGAGATCACCGAGCGGATCGCCCCGCACGGCTGGTTCCTTCCGGTGACGCCGGGCACCCAGTTCGTCACGCTCGGCGGGGCTCTCGCCAACGACGTCCACGGCAAGAACCATCACCGTCGCGGAACCTTCGGGGCCTGGGTGGAATCCTTCACGCTGACGCGCTCCGACCTCGGTACGCTCGTCTGCTCTCGCACGCAGAATGCCGACGTCTTCGCCGCCACGATCGGCGGGCTCGGCCTGACCGGCATCGTCACCCGCGTTCGCCTCCGCCTCCTCGCGGTGCCGTCCCTGACCATCTGCGAGACGACGCAGCGGCTGTCCTGCCTCGACGATTATTTCGCGCGGGCCGCGGAGGCCGACGAGCGCCACGAATACGCCGTCGCCTGGATCGACCAGCTGGCGCGCGGGTCCCGCTTCGGCCGCGGCCATCTGATCTGCGGCGACCATGCCGGCAAGGGCGACCACACGGGCCGCGCCCGGCGGCCGCTGTTTTCGGTGCCGTTCACGCCGCCTGTCAGTCCACTGCGTGGTCTGGCGCTGAAGGCGTTCAACGAGCTGAACTTCCGCAAGCTTCGCCGGGCGGAGGTCAGGCGCAACGTGCCCTTCGATGGGTTCTTCTATCCGCTCGACCGCATCGGCGGCTGGAACCGGCTCTACGGGCCGCAGGGCCTTCGCCAGCACCAGAGCGTCGTGCCGGAGGAAATGGGTCGGCAGGCGGTGCGGGCGCTGATGGAATGCGCGATGGCCCACGGCCAGGGCTCGTTCCTCACCGTGCTCAAGCGGTTCGGCGACCTGCCGAGCCCGGGGCTCCTGAGCTTCCCGCGGCGCGGCTACACACTGACGCTCGACTTCCCCAATCGCGGTCCCCCGACGCTCGCCCTGATGGGCGAGCTCGACCGGATCACGATCGAGGCGGGCGGTGCGGTAAACCCCTACAAGGACGCCCGCATGTCACCGGAGGTCTTCGCCGCCTCCTTCCCGCGATGGCGCCGGCTGGAGGCGATGCGCGACCCCGCGATCGTCTCGGACTTCTGGCGGCGCACGGCGCTGCGGCTCGACGCGGGACGGCAGCACTACGGCGCGGCCGCGTAGGCAAGGATTGATTGACGCTGGCGGGGGAAATGCCGGTTCACAACCGCGCGAGCCCGCCCCGTCTTTACCGCATGGCATACCGGTTCCGCCAAGGATCCGGCCCGAGATCCAACAGCCGGGAGGCAAGGCGTGAGCCGGTACATCCCCTTCATTCTCTTCACCGTGTTCACCAACGCGGCCGCGCAGATGCTCCTGAAATACGGGATGATGCAGCTCGGCCCGTTGAGCTTTTCGGGCGTCAACCCGATCCTCAAGATCTTCTCGATCGTCTTCAGCCCCTTCGTCTTCCTGGGGCTCCTGACCTTCGTGATCTCGATGGCCTCGCACCTCTTCGTGCTGTCGAAGGTCGAGCTGACCTACGCCTATCCCTTCCTCAGCCTCGCCTATGTCGTCGTCGCCTTCGCCGCCTGGTTCCTCTTCGGCGAGGAACTCAACGCGGCCCGCATCGGCGGCATCGCTCTCATCTGCGTCGGCACGATCCTGATCGCCCGCACGGGCTCTACGATCGCCGACGACGTGCCGGTGACCATCACCGCCAAGACCCATTCCACCGAAGGAGCCATTCGATGAAGCACGTGATCTTCGGCGGCGACGGTTTCGTCGGCCGCCATCTCGCCCAGCGCCTCGTCTCGGACGGCGAAGAGGTCGTGGTCGCCGACATCGCCAAGGCCGACCTGCCGCACTACGCCCGCGCCACGCATCTCAACGTCGACGTCACCGATGCGGCCGCCGTCAACCGGGTGCCGATCGCAGCGGACGACATGGTCTACAACCTGTCGGCCAAGATGCTGTCGCCGCTGCAGGTGCGTGCCAAGCGCCACGAGTTCTTCTACCCCGTCAACTACGACGGCACGAAGCACATCATCGAGGCGATGGACCGCGCGGGCGCCGGCCGGCTCGTCCATTTCACAACCGACATGATCTACGGCCACACGGTCACGACGCCGATGACCGAGGATCATCCGGTCGCGCCGCTCGGCGAGTACGGCCAGTCCAAGCTCGACACCGAGGTGCTGGCCGCCGACTGGCGCCGGCGCGGCATGAACATCTCGCTGTTCCGCCCGCGACTCATCATCGGGCCGGGGCGCCTCGGGATCCTCGAGAAGCTGTTCAAGCTGATCGACGCGAACCTTCCGGTTCCGATGATCGGCTCGGGAAAGAACCCCTATCAGTTCATCTCGGTCTTCGACTGCGCCGAGGCGGCGCGTCTCGCCTGGAAGGCTGGCGTTCCGAACGAGGCCTACAATCTCGGCTCGCTCAACCCGCCGCCGGTGAAGAAGCTTCTCGGCGACCTCGTGCGCCATGCCGGCTCGAAGTCGATCCTGATCCCGACGCCGGGCTTTGCGGTCAAGCGTACGCTCGACTTCCTCGACTGGCTGAACATGCCGCTGATGGACCCGGAGCAGTACCTCATCGCCGACGAGGAGTGCGTGCTCGACGTCTCGAAGGGCAAGCGCGACCTCGGCTGGGTGCCGCAGTACCGCGACGAGGACATGCTGATCGCCGCCTATACCGAGTATCGCGCGAAGAAGGAGGGCCGCTCGGCCGCCCGCTCCGCCTATCCCCATCCGGCCGAGTGAGGAGCCCGCGCCATGCTTGATCGTCCGACGACCACCGCCCCCGCGCTCGACGACGCCCCGCGCCTCGGGCCGCCCAAGCCCGACATGCTGACACTCGACCAGGCGAAGGCCATGGACGTCGGCACCATGGCCGACGTGTTCAAGGAGCACATCAACCCCGGCCAGTTTCACTTCATGAAGCTGCTCGGCTTCCACAAGGTGAAGGTGGAGCGCGCCGAGGGCATGTTCTACATCGACCAGAACGGCCGGAAGATCCTCGACTTCTTCGGCGGCTTCGGCTCGCTCGCCTTCGGCCACAACCACCCGCGGATCGTCGGCGCGCGCAAGCAGTTCCAGGACGAGAAGCGCCACGAGATCGCCATCGCCTTCCTGTCGCAGTACGCGGCTGCGCTGGCCAAGAACGTCGCGGCGTGCTCGCCCGGCGACCTCGACATGGTGTTCCTCGGCTCGTCCGGCTCGGAAGCCATGGAAGCGGCGATCAAGGTCGCCGAGCGCGCTAGCGGTCGCAAGAACTGCAAGATCGTCCATGCCGAGAACTCGTTCCATGGCAAGACCAAAGGCGTCCTTTCGATCACCGACTCGCCGCTCTACAAGGGCGAGTTCAAGCTGGTCGAGAACACCTATCGCGTGCCCTTCGGCGACCTCGCGGCGCTGACCGCCGTCGTGCGCTCCGACCCGGACGTCGGCGTCGTGGTGCTGGAGACGGTGCAGGGCGGCGGCGGCATCGTCGAGGCGCCGACCGAATACTGGCAGGGCGTTCGCGCGCTGTGCGACCAGCATAAGGTCATTTGGGTGGCCGACGAGGTGCAGTGCGGCTACGGGCGCACCGGTCGCTTCTACGCCTTCGAGCACCACGGCGTCGTGCCGGACGTGACCGCGCTCGCCAAGAGCTTCGGCGGCGGCAAGGCGGCGATGGCCGCGATGATCGCCAAGCGCGACGTCTACATGAAGGCCTACGGCACGCCGAAGACGGCGATGATCCATGCCCATGCCACGTTCGGCGGTATCGGCGAGGGCTGCGCCACCTCGATCGAGGCTCTTAACACCCTCTACGACGAGGACCTGATCGGCAACGCCGAGGTGGTCGGCGCGTACCTGAAGGAGCGCCTCCAGGCGATCCAGCAGAAGTATCCGTCGATCATCAAGGAGGTCCGGGGCAGGGGGCTGATGGTCGGTCTCGAGTTCCACGACTTCTCGCAGACGCTGCCCTTCGCGCTGCGTCCCGTGGTGGCGCTCCTCGACGACAAGCTGAAGGGCTCGCTGTCGGGCTTCATCGGGGCGCTGCTCCTCAAGGACTACGACTGCCTCGTCGCCTTCACCGAGTACAATCGCAACGTCATCCGCTTGGAGCCGCCGCTGATCTGCTCCCACGAGAACGTCGACCAGTTCTGCGACGCGCTGGACGAGCTTCTCGGCCGCGGCATCGTCTCGATCGTCAAGGACTTCGTGAAGACGCAGATGGGCTGAGCCGGAGGCTCATACCCGTCACGAAAAAGGCCGGGTCGATCGACCCGGCCTTTTTGTTGTCGCCTCAATTGCCCCGGATCAGTCCGGGGCGAATATACGCCGTCCAGCACCGCGACAGCGGCACGGCGACGTGGTCGCGCAGGCCTTCCGCATAGATCTTCTGGATCGTCTGGTTCGCCACCGTCACCGGGCAAAGCGGCAGGAGCGCGAGGTCCGTGTTGCGAACGGCTTCGATCGTCCGCGCGTTCGGCGGCGGGATGGCACGGAACGGATCGGCGCCGATCGCGATGAACGGCGTGCCCTGACGGCCCAGTGCGTAGGGGAAGGGGTTCACGAAGTTGAGGTTCATGATCGTCTCGAACCGCACACCGTGGGCCGTCTCGTATGCGCGGATCGCGTCCACCGCCTCGTTGGCCGTCATCAGCCACGCCGCCTGGAAATCGAGCTCGGAATAGAGGCTGAAGATCGGCAGCTGCCCGTCGGCGGCCAGCGCCTCGTAGGTCCGGGGATAGGCGACGTAGTTGTCGATCATGTGCGCCGCCCGGTCGATCACCTCGGGCCGCTGGGTCACGCTGTCGAGGGCCTTCAGGTTCTGTGCCGGCACCTTCACGTACATCAGCTGCCCGACGACGGCCCGAGCCGAGCGGTGCAGGACGTTGACGAACGGAGGCATCGCGACGGCTGCGACGAGGACGAGAACGGCAACCGTCGCGCGCTGGGAATGGCGCGAGGCGTCGCAGGCGATGCGCACTAGCACCGGCCAGATGAAAATGAAGGCCTGACCGCCCGTGTTCTGCGTCTCGAAAAACAGGCCTGCGAGGAGCGCGACGCCCAGCCAGACGGCGTTCCGATCGAGAAGCGCGACCCAGGTCGCGGCTCGCAGGGGATGACGCACGGCGGCGCCGATCGTCGAGGCGATGGGGCGGCTGTCGAGGAACAGGAGGGCGGCGACGAGGAGGCAACCCGAGGCGAAGATGCCGAAATGGATCGAAGCCGCCTGGACGAAGCGGCTGATGAGAACACCCTCGTTCATGCCGACGAGCGAAGCGATATCGCCGAGATAGGCGCTGACGACGCCGGTCGTTGCCTCCAGTCCAGCCAGCACCGCCGCGAAGGCCGCGAGCGCACCGACCGCTGTCGACAGGCGCACCCGTCCGGCCGCGAACGCGAAGGCGCATAGCCCGCCCGCCGCGATGAAACCGGTGATCTTCGACAGGAACAGCGCCGCGCAGGTCCAGGCGATGACGAACAGGAGCACGCGCTGACGGCGCTCGAACACGAGAGCCACCATCAGCACGTAGAGAAGCTGCGTTCCGTGGCGGTTGTAGATTCCGAAGCCGTCGAACCCGGGATAGGACGAGAACTGCTCGAGATTGGTCGGCAGAAGCTGAAACAGGAGGAACGGCAGCAGCAGTGCCAATGCCAGCGTGCGCGAGCTCCTGTCGATGCGCACGAGCACGGGAAGGAGGCCGGCGAGCGTCACCGGCAGCAGCATCCACTGCGCCAGCAGGAGCGGCTGCGGCTTGGCGAAGATCTCGAGACCTGCCGCAAAGAGCCAGTAACCGAGCGGGCCGACGGGCGCGAAGAAGTCGACCGACGGCGTCTGCCCGTTGAGCACGCGCCAGCCCCCGTCGATAAAGACGACGACGTCCCAGTACATTGCACCGATTGGCAGCGAGATCGGCAGGCTAAGCAGGAGCGCCGCCACCAGCACCGTCGCCAGTCCGATCGCGAGCGGCGACAGGATCGCGGACGAGGGCGATACGTGTGGCACGCGATGGGCGCCGATGCGGGTTTCGAGGGGGAGGGACATCGACGGCTTCCGGCAGTTGCGGGTCGTCCACACTCTGACAAAACGGCCTTAAGCCGCCATTAAGTACCGTCTCGACGGCATCCGTCGTCGCAGCCTTTCGTTCGGGACTTGCATCCGAATCGGAATGGGCGGACGTTGATGCGATGCTGAAGCTCGTCGCCCTTGCGATCTGCGGATCGCTCCTGAACTCGATCCCCGCCAAGGCCGCGGGCGAGGAGCCGGTCGACGTCGAGCTGGTGATTGCAGTCGACGTTTCGTGGTCGATGGACTACGGCGAGCTCGACATCCAGCGGGACGGCTACGTCGCCGCCTTCCGCTCCGCCGAACTGCAGCAGGCGATCACCGACGGCATGCACGGCCGCGTAGCGGTCACCTATGTCGAATGGGCCGGCGACACGTCGCAGCAGGTGGTGCTGCCCTGGACGCTGATCGACGGCAAGGAAGCCGCCGAAGCCTTCGCCTATCGCCTGTCCGAGGCGCGGCCGGACCGGATGCGGCGGACCTCCATCTCCTCGGCGATCGATTTCGCGGCCGGTCTGTTCGACCGCAACGGCTTCGAGGGTATGCGCCGCGTCATCGACGTCTCGGGCGACGGGCCGAACAATCAGGGGCGCCCGGTCACCGACGCGCGCGATGCGGCGGTGGCGCGCGGCATCACGATCAACGGCCTGCCGCTGATGACGCAGGGTGAGGATCTTCGCGGCGGTTGGGGATCGATCCGGGATCTTGACCGCTACTACACCGATTGCGTGATCGGCGGTCCGGGCTCGTTCATGATCCCCGTGAACGACTGGGCGCAGTTCCCGCAAGCGGTCAGGCGCAAGCTGGTCCTCGAACTGGCCGGGCTCTGGCCGATCCGCGCGAGGCAGGACCGCATCGTCCCCGCGGCGACGGAAGGGGCGCCCGCGAACTGTCTCATCGGCGAAGCCCAATGGCAGGAACGCTGGCAGCGCTGAGCGTTACGGCCGTTTGCGCGTTCAGGCCCGCGGCGCGGGGACGCCGGCCGACGACCGGCGACGCTGGCGCATCGCATTCTGCTCGAAGCTCAGGACCATTACGATCGCGACCGCGAACGGGATCAGGAGATAGAGGATCCGGAACACGAAGAGGGCCGCGAGAACGTCGGTCTCCGGCACGTCGGACAGTCCGGTGAGGAACGTGACCTCCAGGACACCGAGGCCGCCCGGCGCGTGCGACACCAGCGCTAGGGAGAACGACACGACGAAGATCGCGAGCGCGATCACGAAACCCGGATTGGTCTCCGGCGGCAGCGCGAAGTAGATGATGCCCGCGGCGGCCACGATCTCCAGCGGGGCGGCGATAAGCTGACGCAGAACGACGTCGCGCCTCGGGTATTGCAGCAGAAAACCTCCGATCTTGCGCGGCCGGAAGCCGCGGAAGCTGCCGAAGACATAGAGCCCCACCAGAAGCAGGATCAGGACGGCCAGTCCGATCGGCACCCAGGGATCGACGTCAACATAGCGACGGATCATGCCGGGGTCGGCGAGTTGCGTCAGGGCGGTGAGGACAAGGATGCCGAGCGCGAAGGTGAACGAGCAGAAGGCGATGAGCAACGCGATCTCGGACGGTGTCAGCCCGCGCGAGCTGTAGGCGCGATAGCGCACGACGGCCCCGGAAAAGACCGATGCCCCGATGTTGTGCGACAGGGCGTAGGTCGTGAACGAGGTTGCCGCCACGAAAGGGAGAGACACGCTTCGCCCGAGATGCCGAAGCGCCAGCCGGTCGTAATAGGCAAGCACGGCATAGGCGAGCAGGGCACAGAGGATCGACAGCGCCCACTGCCCGAAGCTCACGTTCTGAAAGCTCACCCAGATGTCGTCGAGCGAGAGGCCTCGCACTTCCTTATAGAGGATCCAGCAGGAGAGGACCACGGCCGCGAGACCCACGATGGGCCAGATGGCGTCCTTCCACTTCATGCCTGCTCCTTCCCTGTCGCGGCAAATGCCCGAGCGCTGCCGACGAACGGCCTGCCCCAACAGACATAAGCCTGAGGCGGTACGGTGGAAAGCGATACGCCTTCAACTGTCAGACAGGTCGCGCCGCTGCCGATGATGACCCGCAAATTCCGGTCGCGTCAAAATATGTTCGCTTCAGGGAACCGAATGTCGCAGTTGCCGTTTCTTCGCCGCAATCGGGACCCTGAGGAGTTTGGTCATGATCCGTCGCATTTCCGTCGTCGCCGCAACGCTCGCTGCCGTCATGGTGGTTTCCGGTTGCGCCAATACCGTGCGCGGCGTGGGCCGTGACGTCGGCAACACGGTCGATGCGACCGGCGCTGCGGTCAAGGACGTGGCTCGCTGAGAAAGGCGTTCGCCTCCAAGCCGTGCTAACGAGAAAGGCCGGTTCGCCGGCCTTTTTTCATGCTCGATGGAGCGGGTTGAGGGCCGTTAGTCGATTGGTAAGCATAAAAGGCGATGATCCGGGTGTCGCCGCGCTGGCGCGCTCCGGATCAGGTCTCGCGTACCGGAGCCAGCGTGGAGGCAGAGACGCTTTCGGCCCGAGCGCAGATTTCAGGCCGCCGTCAGCGCCCGCACGATATCCGCAGGACGATAGGGCTTGGCGATCTTCGGGATCCGGCTGAACCGGCTGGGAACGTCGGAGAGGCTTCCGGACACGAAGCAGAAGGGCACCTTGAGGTCCTCAAGCGTCCGGGCGATCGACGTCGAATTGTGACCACCCAGATCGAAGTCCAGAAGTGCGAAGTCGACGCCTTCCTGGATACGCCGAAGACCATCCGTCAGGCTGCTGGCCCAGACGCAGTCCGCCTGCAGCGTCTCGACCACGATGTCCTCGAGGTCCATGGCGATCAGCGGTTCATCTTCCAGGATCAGTACGCGCATCGAAGAAGCCCTCGTTTCCCGTACAACGACCCGCTTCGCACAAGGTTCGCCTTAACAAGAAATAAATTTCCAGCGACTTCTTGACTTTTCATTTACCATGCCAGCGGCGAGCCCTTTAGCCGCCGGTTGTGGCGTCAGGTCTCAAGCCAACGAGGCGATCGGTTCGCCGACGGGGATCGACGTCGTCGAGGCATCCGAAACCACCGCGCGCTTGGACAGCGAGGTGAGGAGTTCGGCCGCCACGCGTTCAGCGGGAACGGGCTTTCCGAACAGGTAGCCCTGCAACTGATCGCAACCGATTTCCATCAGCATCTTCGCCTGCGCAGGCGTCTCGATGCCTTCGGTTACCACTTTCAGGTTCATGTGGTGTCCGAGACTGACGATCGTCCCGATGATGTGGCGTATGTTCGGCTCGCCCTGCTCGAAGGCGATCATGAAGGACTGGTCGATCTTCAGCTTGTCGAAGGGGAAGCGCCAGAGGTAGCCGAGCGACGAGTAGCCGGTGCCGAAGTCGTCCATCGCGATCGACACACCGAGTGTCTTCAGTTGTTGCAACTGCTCGAGGATCGTGTCGGACCGATCGAGAAGCAGGCTTTCGACGACCTCGATCTCCAGCCGGCGGCCTGCGATGCCGGCAGCTTCCAGCGCGTTGCGGACGATGGAGACGAGATCCCCGTCGCGGAACTGCACGGCCGAGAGATTGACGGAAATGAACAGCTCTTCCGGCCACAGCGCGATCTGGCGCGTCGCTTCGCGAAGAACCCAGTCGCCGATCGCCTTGATGTAGCCTCGCGCCTCGGCGATCGGGATGAAGACCGAGGGCGGGATATAGCCGCCCTTCCCATCGGGCAGTCGGATCAGACTCTCGAAGCCGAGGATCGTCTGGTCGCTGGCGCGCACGATCGGCTGGTAGAAAAGCTCAAATTGCTCGTGCTCCAGAGCTTCGCGCATGCGCCGTTCAATCATCCGGCGACGCGTCGCCTCCTCGTCCATCGATGGCTCGAACAGGACGAAGTCGCCTTGCTTCGTGCTCTTGTGGACGAGCACGGCGAGTTCTGCGTTCTGGAACAGCTCGCCAATGGTACGCCCGTGCTCGGGCACCAGCGCCACGCCCATGCACAGCTGCGGCGTCAGTTCGATCCCCTCGATCGTGACCGGCGCCTCGATCTCCTGTTGGATCCGCCGCGCCAACGCCTCGACATCGTTCATGCCGCGCAGGTTGCGCTGGACGATCATGAAGTCGTCGGCGCCCGTGCGGGCGACGAGATCGTTGCGATCGTTGATGCGCATCAGGCGATCGGCGACGGTCCGCAGAAGCTCGTCGCCGCCGGCCTGGCTGACCGTCTGGTTGATATCCCCAAGGCCCTTGATGTCGACGGCCCAGACCGCGAGGCGCTCGCGCGTGGCGCGGCAAGTCGCGAGGATCCGCCCCGCTTCCTCCTCGATCCGCTTTCGATTGAGGAGCTTGGTCAATGTATCGTGATTGGCGAGGAACTGGATGCGCTCGTCGGCCTGTTCGATGCGCCACTTGCGCCGAATATAGATGAGGCCCGGGACGCCGGCGCCCGTCACGAGAACGCCGATCAGGCCAGCCACCGCCAGTCCGACGGTCTTGGCGAGATTTTCCTCCACCCCGGACATGTCGGGCGCGACCGATACGAAGGCCTGACGCGTTCCGGCGCGTTCGAGCGGTGAGATTACAAGGCTTTCACCCGAAGCTGATCGAACCACCTCGCTCCACTGGCCGGGACGCTCGACGGCACTGACCGCGAGCTTTTCCAGACCGTTGATGCCGCCGGGGCGCTCGCGCAGCAGCCAGGCATGGTCCTCGGATTTCAGCGAGAACTGGGGTTCGCCGGCAAGGTTGAAGATCGTGAAGTTGGTCAGGCCCGATGCCAGGGCGACGGACCGGATTTCGCTTTCGAGTTCGGGATCGCGGGAGATGCCGGTCAGGAGCGCTTCGACGGCCCCCTTCGTCTCTTCAAGATATGTCACGAAGCCCCCGACGCGCTGCTGCGCGGTCGAGGCAAGCAGGCTGGAGACCGTCTCCTTGCTGATATACACGCCCGCGACCGATACCGCCGCAAGCACCGCGCCCGCGCCAATCGCCGTTGCCGAATACCGTTTGAGGAATGTGATCATCGCACCCGGATTCCTTCGCCAGGCGACCCTAGGCGACGAAGGTTAAGGAAGCGGATCGCTTGTGTGCGATCTTGACGTGCGCGTCACACCTGCCAGCGTCGGTGAAACCACATCCATTGGTCCGGATTCTCTTGCACCCAGCGCTCCACGACGTCGTTCAGCTGCTGACAGCTCGCCGCGACGTCGATCTCGCCGTTGGCGGATCGCTTGAGCTCCAGCCGGGGCTCGAGCGACAGCCGGTAGCGCCCGCCTGGAAGACGCACGCAGCGGGCAGGGTGGATGTCGCAATCGAACTTGCGGGCGAGTTTGGGAACGAGGGGATTGGTGCGGCAGGGACGCCCGAAGAAGGTTGTCGGCTCGCCGCGCTTGAACTTCTGGTCCACCAGCATGCCGACATTGCCGCCGGCCTCCAGCGTGCCGGCTAGCGCCCAGGCCGCCCCGGCCTTGGAGGGAACGAGATGTCCGCCGCGCGTGCGCCGAGCCGACAGAACCTTACGCGCGATGTAGCGATTGTTCGGTTGACGGAAGAGCGCCGTCAGATTGAGCCCGAAGGTTGCGGCGCAGATCGGCAGAAGTTCGAACGAGCCGAGGTGAGCGGTGAAGAAGATGATCGGCTTCGGGTTGTCGCGCAGCCGGAGGAACAGGTCGATCCCCTCGACTTCGACCATTCCCGTGCCCGGCTCGCGGGCGGGGTCGAAATCGAAGATCTCGTCGAGAAAGACGTATTCCGCCGCAATGCGACCCATCTGGCCCCAGTTGCGCCGGGCGATGTCCTCGATCTCGGCAGCGCTCTTCTCGGGGTAGGCGAGCGTCAGGTTCTCGATGGCGATCCGATGCCGCGAGGTCTTCGGGCCGATCCATCGGGCAAGCCGGTCGGCGAACGCCAGACCCTTGCGCGCGGGAAACCGCCTGAGCACGGCAAGCATCGCGAACAGGGCCTGCGCGACGAGCCAGTCGCGCGACTGCCGCTGCCGCTTCCAGACACGTTCCAGCAACCGTCCGCTCATGCGGCGATGTCGCGATCCACGCGCAGCACGATCTTGCCGAATACCTGCCGGCCTTCCATGCGCTTCAGCGCGACGTCGATGTCGTCGAAGCCGACCTCGGTGTCGATCACGGGCGTCACCCAGCCGCGCGCCATCTTCTCCATCGCGTCGGCCATGTTCTCCATTCGGCAGCCGAACGAGCCGAGGAGCTTGAGCTGCTGCTGGAACAGCATCATCAGATTGACCTCGGTCGAGACGCCCGAGGTCGAACCGCAGGTGACCAGCCGGCCCCCACGCTTCAGGCAGAGCATCGAGCCCGCGAACGTGTCCTTGCCGACATGCTCGAAGACGACGTCGACGCCCTTCTTTCGGGTGAGCTTGCGCACGACGCCCTCGAAGCGGTCGGCGCGGTAGTTGATGACGTGATCGGCGCCGAGCGCCTTGGCCGGCTCGATCTTCTCGTCGGAGCCGACCGTCGTGATCACCGTCGCGCCATGGCGCTTGGCGAGCTGGATGGCAGCCGTGCCGATGCCAGAGCCGCCGGCATGGACGAGAATGGTTTCGCCGGGCTGGAGCTTGGCGTTGTCGAACAGCATGTGCTCGACCGTGCCGAAGGTGACGGGCGCCAGCGCCGCGCCGATGGCATCGCAGCCCGGAGGAGCCGGCACGAGCAGGCGCGCGGGCAGGTTGATGCGCTCCTGCGCGAAGCCGTCGAGATGGAAGCCGTGCACGCCGCCGACATGCTCGCAGAGATTGTCGCGGCCTTCGCGGCAGGCGTGGCAGAGCCCGCACGTACGCGCGCCGTAGATCGAGACGAGCTGACCGGGCACCAGCCCGGAGGTGCCCGCGCCCAGCGTCTCGACGACGCCCGACGCCTCCGCGCCGATCGTCAGCGGCAGCTTGCGCTTGGCGAAGGCCATGCCGCGCCAACCCCAGACGTCGATATGGTTCAGCGCGACGACCTGGATGCGAACCGTCACCTCGCCGGGACCGGGGGCGCCCGGCGCGTCGACCTCGACGGTCCGCAGGTCTCGGTCGGCGACGAGTTGCAAGGCTCGCATGGAAGCTCCTGGAAGAACGGTCAGCGCGGCTCGCGGCCGAGAACGAGCGAGACGTTCTGGCCGCCGAAACCGAAGGAATTGGACAGGACAGCCGATACATCGGCCGAGCGCGCCGTGTTCGGCACCACGTCAAGCGGGATGGCCGGATCGGGCTGCTGGTAGTTGATCGTCGGCGGAAGCGTGCCGTTGCGCATCGACAGGATCGAAACCACGGCCTCGATCGCCCCGGCGGCCGTCAGCGTGTGGCCGATCATCGACTTGTTGGACGAGATCGGCACCGAGGCGATCGCATCGCCGAACACGGCCGCAAGACCGGTGTATTCCATCCGGTCGTTTTCCGGTGTCGACGTGCCGTGGGCGTTGATGTAGCCGATGTCGGCCGGCGTCAGGCCGGCATCGTCGAGGCCGGCGCGGATGGTCGAGATGATTGGCGAGCCGTCCGGCTTGGAGCGGGTGCGGTGGAAGTCGTCCGCCTGCTCGCCGATGCCGTGGACGACGCCGAGGATTTCGGCGCCGCGGGCACGGGCAGACGCCAAGGACTCGAGCACCAGCGCCCCTGCGCCCTCGGCCATCACGAAGCCGTCGCGGTCCTTCGAGAACGGCTTCGAGGCGCGCTCGGGATTCTCGTTCTGCGTCGACAGGGCGGACAGGAGCGAGAAGCGGATCAGGGCTTCGGCGCCGACCGAGCCGTCGGTACCGATGGCGATGCAGCGTTCCGCGTCGCCGCGCCGGATGGCTTCCAGCCCGAGCTGGATTGCGCTCGCGCCGGACGCGCAGGCGGTCGACAGCGTGATCGGCAGGCCGCGCGTGCCGAGCGTATCGGCCAGGCGCTCGGAGATGCCGCCGAACAGCGTCAGGTCGTAGATCGCGGCGGAACGGTTGGTGCGCGCGAGTTCGAGAAGCCGGTCGTAGCCCGCTTCCTCGCGCGCCTCGCCCGAGAGCTTGTCCAGCACAAGCCGCTGCGACCATTCGAGCTCGATCGGCGGGGCGGCCAGAAACAGCGGGGCGCCGAAAGCCGTGGGGTCGAGGCCCGCCATAGCGATGGCCTCCGTCCCCGCGGCCTCCGCCAGCGCATAGGACAGTGCGATGCCGCTCCACGGCTCGACGGCCATGAAATCGACGGTGCCGGCGATCGTGGTGCGCAGGTTGTCGGTCGGAAACCGCGTGATACGATGGATACCGGAGTGGCCGGCCGTCAGGGCCGCCCAATTGTCGGCAACGCCGCGACCGAGCGACGACACAACGCCGACGCCGGTGACCGCGACCATCGGCCGACCCTGAAAATCGAGATCGCGAGACGTCATCCGTTCCATCCGTCCTTGCGCCGGAGCGCCCGGCTCAACAGTCATGCTTCAGCGGGGCTCGATCGCCTCGACCAGCGCAACGCCCTCGCCCCGGACGTGGCCAACGCTGGTCACGAGAGCGCGGGACGGGGCGAAGTCGGCGGGGCGTTCCTCACCGCCGGCAGCAGGTGCGGGGAGGCGACCGGCCGACAGGTGAATGGCGGCCAGTGCGACGCCGGTTGGAAAATGTGCCTCCATCGCGTGGCCAACGGCGCTTCCGAAGGTGCGAACGGCCGCCTGCGGGAATCGGCGGTTGAGAAGCGCCAGTTCCTCGCTTGTGGCATCGGCCTGTCCGCTCGCGCCGGACAGGACGAGAAGCTCCTCGTCGCTGACGCCGCTCTCATCGAACAGACGCCCGAGGCGCTCTGCAAGCCGGCCATCGCCACGCGGTCCGCGGTCGCCGGCAACGAAACTGAGACGCCCATAGGCCGTCGCGCCGCGTGCCCGAGCGTGCTCGGCCTCTTCGAGCACCAGAAAGGCTCCGACGCTTCCCGGGACAAAGCCGGCGTCCGCGCTCGTGCGGGCGGGCACGGACCGCCAGTCGCCGCCGAGAAGGTATCCGCCGAGCTCGTAATTCACGAGAAGGTCCTTGCGAGCGGCCGAGAAGGCGCCGCCGACGAGGCAGATGCGGCTCTGGCCGGCGCGGATGCGCGCTGCGGCGACCTGCACGGCGGAGATGCCGGCGCTTTCCTCACCCATGAAGGTGCGCGAGGAGCCCGTCACCTTGTGGACGATCGAGATATTGCCGGCCATGAGGTTGGATAATTGCGCGAGAAACAGCGTCGGGCGCAGTTCGCTCGACAGAAGCTCGTTCATCATCGGAAGCGGATCGTTCTGGCCGCGCGCGCGCGCCATCACGAGGGCGTCGACGTCCGGATCACGTTCACCGCCGCCGGCCGCGACGATCATGTCCACCTTCGCACGCGTCGCCTCGTCGGCTGCGACATCCGCATCCGTCAGGGCAAGACCGGCCGCATAGACGCCGAGCTTCTGCCAGGTTTCCATCTGGCGCTGGTCGCCCTTCTTCGGGATCTGCAGCGACCAGTCGATCGGGGGGAGGGGATGGACGAAATGCCCGGTCGGCTCGACGCTCTCGATCGCCGGCTGGAAGTTGCCGTACGGGGCCAGCCGAGCCAGATGCGTCTCGACGCCCTCGCCGAGCGAGGAAACCAAGCCGACCCCGGTGATCAAGACGTCTCGCGCGGGCTGATCCATGGTCGGTTCCGTCGAAGGGTAAGCGCGGGCGCGCCGGGCGCCCGCGGAAGATAGGTGCTCGATCGTGCGGTCGGCCGGGTCAGACCGCCTTGGCGGCCCGCAGCTCGTCGATCTTGGCGCAGAGGTTCTTCATGACGAAGTACTCTTCCGTGGAAGCCGCACCTTCGTTGACCTGCTGCGTCCACTTCTCGAGCGGAATCTTGATGCCGAATTCCTTGTCGATCGCGAAGACGATGTCGAGGAAGTCGAGCGAATCGATACCGAGGTCGTCGATCGTATGGCTCTCGGGGGTGATCTGGTCGCGGTCGATCTCGCTGGTCTCGGCGATGATGTCGGCGACCCGGTCGAAGGTTGAAGACAAGGGATCTTCCTCGTAAATCTGTCGGATCGTTCGTGCGGCGAACCTATATGCAATCCTCCAGCGTTTGCAAAGCGAACCCGCCGGCTCCTCTTTTATCCCGTCGCTCGCGAAAACGGCCCGGACCCCATGCGCCCCTATCTCCCCGTCCGGTTCGCCGTCGCGCCGATGATCGACTGGACCGATCGTCATTGTCGTTACCTGCACCGGCAGCTGGCGCCTCGGGCGCTTCTCTACACCGAGATGGTGGTCGCCGATGCGATCCTGCACGGTGACCGGGACCGGCTTCTCGGCTTCGATGCTGCCGAACACCCGCTCGCGCTCCAGATCGGCGGGTCCGATCCGGCCAAGCTCGCGGAAGCCGCACGGATCGGCGAAGCCTTTGGCTACGATGAGATCAATCTGAATGTCGGCTGCCCATCGGACCGGGTTCAGTCAGGTGCCTTCGGTGCCTGCCTGATGCGCGATCCCGACCTCGTCGGACGCTGCCTCGCCGCGATGCGCGAGGCGGTCGCAATCCCGGTCACGGTGAAATGTCGGATCGGCGTCGACGACCAGGACCCGGAACCGGCGCTCGATGCGTTGGCCGACCGGGCCGTGGAAGCCGGCGTCTCGGCGATCTGGGTTCACGCGCGCAAGGCGTGGCTGCAGGGGCTGAGCCCCAAGGAGAACCGCGAGATTCCGCCGCTCGACTACGAGCGCGTCTATCGGCTGAAGCAGCGACTGCCCGAAATGTTCGTCGGCCTCAATGGCGGACTCGCGACGACCGGGGCCGCGGCATCGCATCTGAATCGCCTCGATGGCGTGATGATGGGGCGGGGCGCTTACCAGACCCCGTCCGAACTCGCACGCGTCGGCGAGCTTTGCCATGGCGAGCCGCCGGTCCCGGTCGACTACCCCGCCTTGATCGACGCGATGGCGGCCTATGCCGAGCGGCACATGGCCGCCGGCGGCCGCCTGTCGAACGTCACGCGCCACATGATCGGGCTGTTCACCGGCCTGCCGGGCGCTCGTCGTTGGCGTCAGATCCTGTCGGAGCGAGCGGTTCGTCCGGGAGCGACGCCGGAGCTTCTACGCGACGCCTTTGCCGAGGTGCAGCTCGATCCTGCAAGCGCGGCTGCGGCCTGACGGCGAGGACCTTCTGCAATGGATTGGGCGGACATCGGGACGCTTGCGGCCCTTCTCGCGGCGGGCGCCCTCCTGTCCGGCTTCCTCGCGGGCCTTTTGGGGATCGGCGGCGGCGCCGTCACGGTCCCGGTCCTTTATCAGGTGCTGACGACGCTTGATGTCGCGTCCGGCGTACGGATGCAGGTCGCAGTGGGCACGTCGCTTGCGCTGATCATCCCGACCTCGATCCGCTCGCTTCGTGCCCATATGGCACGCGGCGCCGTCGACATGGCGTTGCTGAAGCAGTGGCTGATCGCGGTGCCGCTGGGTGCGATTCTTGGCGGCGCCATCGCCAACCTTCTGCCGTCCGACGTGCTGGCCGCAATCTTTGCCGCCATCGCTCTCGTGCTCGGGCTGCGCATGCTGATCGGCAAGCTGCCCTTCGTGCTCGGCAGCGACCTGCCGGGCCATGTCGGACGCACGGTGGCGGGACTGCTGATCGGTGGCCTGTCGGCGATCATGGGGATCGGCGGCGGGGTGCTGAACAACACGTTCATGACGCTCTACGGCCGTCCGATGCATCAGGCGGTCGCGACGTCCGCGGGCGTCGGCGTCCTGATCGCCATCCCCGGCGTCGTGCCCTTCATCATCGGCGGCTGGGGTCACTTGGACCTGCCCCCGCTCAGCCTCGGAAATGTTAGCCTTGCGGCCCTTGCGATCCTGATTCCGATGTCGATGCCGACCGTGAAGCTTGGTGCGACGCTGGCGCACCGCCTGACCAGGCGTCAGTTGGAGGTGGGGTTCGGTCTCTTCCTGCTGACGGTGGCGCTTCGCTTTATGGTCAGCGCGTTCTGATCGCCGTCAGTCCGAAAGCACCAGCCGGTCGCCGCGGAAGTCGAGCGACGACAGGGTGCCGAGAAAGCTCATGCCGAGGAGATTGACGCCGATCCCGTCTCCCTGGGTCACGACGGCCGAGACGCGCCGCCGCTCGATGTTGCCGACGCGAACACTGTCGAGCGTGACGGGCGCGGCCACGGTGTCTCCGTTCGCGGTCCGGATGCGTGCCGTGTATCGAAGGCTCGCCGGATCAATGCCGATCGCCGCCGCCGTGTCCGGGTCGAGGGCTATGACGCTCGCTCCCGTATCGACGAGGAACGGAACGCGCCGGCCGTTCACCTCGGCGTCGAGTGCGAAATGGCTACCGTCTCCGCGCGCCACCATCACCTGACCGTCGGCGCCACTGAGGGTCGCCGTGCGACCGGGCACGAGCACCGCCATCATCCGATCACCGACCGTGCGAAGCTCGGGACCGAACGCATACGCCGCGATCAGCACCGCGAATGCGGCGATCCAGATCGCCGCGCTGCGAGCAGCTTCACCCCACCGTCCGCGAAAGGCCACGAGGAGACCGGAGCCGAGAAGCGTGGTCCAGAGGCCCATGTAGACCAACGAGGCAAACGCATCGTCCCGAAGGCCTAGCACCTCGCCGCCGCCGAAGGTCAGCGCCAGGAGTGCTAGGCCGACGACCGCCAACAGGACCACGAGTAGGGTGCCGGACCGCATCTCAAAGCGCCTCTACCTTACGCAGGCGCTCGTCGAGTTCGCCCATGACGGCCAGTCGCCCCTCCTCGGACATGTCGGACCAGCCCGCGATCTCCTCGATCGTGCGCCCGCAGCCGATGCATAGAGCGCCGGCGGCATCGAGGGCGCAGACGCGAACGCAAGGGGAGGCGAGGGGCTTGGACGTCGATGTCATGGGCAAGGAGATATGGCGGCGCCAGAGGCACCGCAACGTCGCCTCGCTGCGACGTGTTCGCTCCGCGCCGCTAGGACAGATCGCCAAGCGCCGGCATGACTTCGAGAACGCGCGCATGGGGGAACGTGGCGAGCGCTTCGGTTCCCTGACCGGCTGCGGAACTCAACTCGAACGAGCCGTTGTGCAGGCTGACCAGCGCCTGAACGATGGGCAGGCCGAGGCCCGTGCCCTGCTCGGCGCTCTTGATGGCGTTGGTTCCCTGGCCGAACGAGGATAGGACGAGCGGCATCTCCTCCTTCGGAATCCCCGGGCCGTTGTCACGCACGGACACGTATTGCCCGCCGCCTGCCGTCCAGCCGACCCGCACGAGAATGCGCCCCTTGGGCGGCGTGAACTTCACGGCGTTCGACAGGAGATTGAGAATCACCTGCCGAAGCGAGCGCGGGTCGCCCCAGAGCTGCGGCAGGTCCGGCTCGAACTCGGCGCGAATCTCGATCCGCTTGGTGTCGGCCTTCATCTGCACGAAGCCGATGGCGGCCTTGGCGATCGCGACGAGGCTCACGGCCTCCTCGTTCAGCGTGTAGCGACCGGCCTCGACGCGCGAAAGGTCGAGGATTTCGTTGATAAGGTCGAGAAGGTGCTGTCCCGAATTGTGGATGTCGCGCGCATAGTCGCGATACGTGTCGTTGCCGACGGGGCCGAGAATCTCTTCGCTGATCACTTCGGAAAACCCAAGGATCGCATTGAGCGGCGTGCGCAATTCGTGGCTCATCGTTGCCAGGAATTGCGATTTGGCGAGGTTCGCTTCCTCCGCGCGTTGCCGGGCCTGATCGGACGCGATCCGCGCCGCCTCGATCTCGAAGGTGAACTGGTCGCGCTCCGTGCGGTGGCGGATGCGATCCACCTTCGACGCACGCAACCGGCTGGACACCACCGCGAAGAACGGAACGGCGGCCAGTAGGACGCCATGAAGCGCCATGCGCGACGGGTCGTCCGTGGTCGAGGCGAGATAGGCGGCGGCGAGGGCCAGCGGCCCGAAGCTCCAGAGTACGACGCCCTTGAGACTTGCGCCGATCAGCGCGAGGGTCGCGATCGCCGCGACCACCACGGCGAGGCGGACCGCATCGAGCGCCTCGAAGCCGCAGGCCTCGCAGGACGGCCACAGCATCAGGATCGCCCAGGGCACGCCGAGAACGACGTGACCGGCCTGGAAGCGCCGACGCCACGAGAAGGCCGCGACCATCGACGGGGCTGTCTTCTCGAAGGCGCGCAGCATCACGAGCAGCGGCAGGGCCGTCAGGAGATTGAGGCAGACCCAGGCGATCATCACCGGCAGATCGGCGAGCGCGAAGAGGGCGCCGGCGGCACCGACGATGATCGCCAGAATCGGCAGGCCGGCCGAGAACTGGGGAACGTGCTGGCGCAAAAGCTCCAGTTCGATTCGCGGCGGCATGCCATCGGCCGAGATCAGCTGGTCGCGCGTCCGGCGGAGCGTGCGCGCCAGTTCCACGCGCTGGCCGCCCGCTCCGCCTCGGGGCATGCTCGACTTGTCCAGGGATGGCGGGGCGGCAAGCGACATCGAAACGGTTCGGGCAAGGGTTGCATGCAGTCGTTCGGCATCATCCTGTTGCGGAAAACTTAAAGAATTGGCTTAAGAAACCGCGAAAGATCGTGGATCGACGGCAAGATGGCGGCGAGGGGTCGCCGGGCGCCTCGGTCTGCCCGGAAGGGGAAACGGCTTGGACAGGCTCGACAAGAAGATTCTTCGGCTCCTGCAGGAAGATGCGACGCTGGCGGTCGCCGACGTCGCAAAGCGCGTCGGGCTGTCCACGACGCCGTGCTGGCGCCGCATCCAGAAGCTGGAGGAGGAAGGCGTCATCGTCCGGCGCGTCGCGGTCCTCGATCCGGTCAAGGTCAACGCGCGGGTGACGGTCTTCGTGTCGGTGCGGACCGGTTCGCATTCGGTGGAATGGCTGAAGCGCTTTTCCGAGGTGGTTCAGGAGTTTCCCGAGGTCATCGAGTTCTACCGCATGAGCGGCGACGTCGATTATCTCCTGCGTGTCGTCGTGCCCGACATCGCGGCCTATGATTCGTTCTACAAGCGGCTGATCGCCAGGATCGAGATCCGCGACGTCTCCTCGGCGTTCGCGATGGAGCAGATCAAGTACACGACCGAGCTTCCGCTCGATTATCTCGTGCTGGACAAGGACCAGCGGGAGAGCTGACCCCTCCCGCCGGCCGGACGTTTCAGCGGTTGAGGCGCGCGAGCAGCGAGGACGTGTCCCAGCGCTTGCCGCCCATGGCTTCGACCTCGGCGTAGAACTGGTCAATCAGCGCAGTCGCAGGGAGTGAGGCGCCGTTGCGCTTGGCCTCGGCGAGGCAGATGCCGAGGTCCTTGCGCATCCATTCGACCGCGAAGCCGAAGTCGTAGCGGCCTTCGTCCATCGTCTTGTGGCGGTTCTCCATCTGCCAGGAGCCCGCCGCGCCCTTGGAGATCACCTCGACGACCTTGGAGATGTCGAGACCGGCCCGCTGGCCGAAATGCACGGCTTCCGACAGCCCCTGCACGAGGCCCGCGATGCAGATCTGGTTCATCATCTTGGTCAGCTGGCCGGAGCCAGCGGGCCCCATCAGGCCGATCATTCGCGAGTAGGCCTGGATGACCGGGCGCGCCGCCTCGAACGTGTCGGCCTCGCCGCCGACCATCACGGTGAGGACGCCGTTTTCCGCCCCTGCCTGTCCGCCGGATACCGGCGCGTCGAGGAAGCGGAGGCCCTTGTCGCGCAGGGCCGTCTCCAGTTCGCGGGCGAGTTCGGCGGATGCCGTCGTGTGGTCGACGAGGATCGCTCCGGCCTTCATGCCGGCCATGGCCCCGTCCTCGCCGTAGATGACGGAGCGCACGTCGTCGTCGTTGCCGACGCAGACGAAGACGATGTCGGCCTCATGTGCCGCTTCGCGCGGTGTCGATGCGCTCCGGCCGCCGTGCTTCCCGACCCACGCATCGGCCTTGCCGGCGCTACGGTTGTACACGGTGACGTCGTGACCCTTCGCCGCCAGATGGCCGGCCATAGGGAAGCCCATGACACCCATGCCGATGAAGCTGGTTGCAACCATTCGAACGTCCCTCCGTTTGCCGAACACTGCGAAAAGTTTAGCTGTACAACAGTGTTCAGCTGCCTGATCGCAGACGGGTAGAGAATGATCACGGAGAGGACGCAAGGCCTCGTATCCGAAATTCGGGAACGGGCGTGGCGAGAAGTTGATCGGCGTTTCAATTCGAGCGGGAAAGGCACCTTGGTGGACGGGGGAGAAACGACGCATCACAGTGTCGGCGACGGGCCGAACCAGACCGTGGGAGCCGAGCGGCGGCGGGGACGCCCGACCAAGACGGCCGCGGCCGGTCTGTCGCATACGATCCTCGAAATCGCCTTCCGCCAGTTCCTCGAAGCCGGTTACAGTGCGACGAGCATGGACTCGGTCGCAGCCGAGGCCCGCACGTCGAAGCGGACGCTCTACGATCGGTTTCCGTCCAAGCAGCGTCTGTTCGAGGCGGCGCTGCACCACCAGATACTGTTCAACTACGACGCCTTGCGGGTTCTGGAGACACAGACAGGCCCGATCGCGGAGGTCCTTCCCCAGATCGCCGTCTGGCTGCGAACCAACACGTTCGCCCCGCGGACGATCTCGCTCTTTCGGCTTCTCGCTGCCGAAGGGCATCGGCATCCCGAACTGGCGGACTATTCGGAGAGCCGTGTCCTGCGACCGATCATCGTCGCTTTGACGAACGTCTTCGCCCGGGCCCGCGAACGCGGAGAAGTTCGCGACATGCCACCGGAGTTCCTTGCCAACCAGTTCGTCCAGGCGATCTGCGGCGGCGATATCCGTGCCAGCATCTACGGCGTCCCCAAGACGGATGGGGCGGATGCCATCGCGCTCCGCACCCAGTATGCCGTGGAGCTCTTTCTGAGAGGAGCCGCACCAGCCACCTAAGTATTTGATCCCAGGGTTTGATGGTGTGATCCTCTCCATGGAATGGAAGGAGGCCCTATGGGACAGGTTCGTCACGGCAGCGCCACGACCACGCACGCCATCCGAGCAGCAATACAGCGATCGCAAGCTTCGCTCGCGACGCTGAGCCGGGAGCTCGGCATCAATCCGAAGACGGTGGCCAAGTGGCGCAAACGCCAGACCCTGGAGGATATGAAGACCGGGCCGAAGGAGCCGCGATCGACGACACTGAGCGAGGCCGAGGAGGCGATGGTCGTCGCGTTTCGACGACACACGCTGCTGCCGTTGGATGACTGCCTCTACGCGCTACAGCCGACGATCCCACATCTGACCCGGTCAGCGCTGCACCGATGTCTTCAGCGGCATGGCATATCCAGATTGCCGGATGTGGAAGGCGACAAGCCGAAGCGGCAGCAGTTCAAACGTTATCCGACTGGCTTCTTCCACCTTGACATTGCCGAGGTGCAGACCGGCGAAGGCAAGCTCTTCCTGTTCGTGGCCATTGATCGGACAAGCAAATTCGCCGTCACCCAGCTAGTCGACAAGGCGGACAGGAAAACGGCCTGGGAGTTCCTGGAGCGGCTGCTGCAAGCCGTGCCGTATCGGATCCACACCATCCTGACGGACAACGGCATCCAGTTCGCCGAGCAGCCGCGCAACCGTAACACCGCCTGGTCCCGGCAGATACGCTTCGACATGATCTGCGAGGAAAACGGTATCGAGCATCGGCTGACCAAGCCGAACCATCCGTGGACGAACGGTCAGGTCGAGCGGATGAACCGCACGATCAAGGATGCCACTGTCAAACGCTTCCACTACGAGAGCCACGATCAGCTTCGAACGCATCTCGCCGACTTCATGGCGGCCTACAACTTCGGCCGTCGGCTGAAGACGCTCGGCGGTCTCACACCCTACGAATACATCGCCAAAATCTGGACCTCGGAGCCAGACCGGTTCATCGTCAATCCAATCCACCAGATGCCGGGACTGAACACCTAGGCCAAGGGGCCGGAGCGCTTCTCCAGTGTCAGCGCTGGAGGTGCCGCGTCAGCCGCGACTCGGCAAGGTTGGTAAGGCGACGGACGATCTCGACGAGCGCGAGATAGAAGATCGCGGCCCAGACATAGGTCTGGAAATCGAAGCTGCGCGAGAACGCGCGGCGCGTTTCGCCGAACAGATCGAACACGCTGATGATCGCGACGATCGCCGACGCCTTGACCATGAGGATGAACTCGTTCGCATAGGGTCGCAGGGCGACGATCATCGCCTGCGGTGCGATCACGCGTCGGATCGTGACGCTGCGGGGTAGGGCGAGCGCCCGGGCGCCCTCCCACTGTCCTTGCGCCACGCTCTGGATCGCGCCGCGCAGGATTTCAGCTTGGTAGGCGGCCGTGTTGAGAGAGAGCGCGAAGATCGCGCAATACCAGGCGTCTCGGAAGAACCACCAAAGGCCAACCATCTCGAAAGCTGACCGGAACGTGCCGAAGCCGTAGTAGATCAAAAAGACCTGCGCGATCAGCGGCGTGCCGCGGAAGAACGAGACGTATGAGAACGCGGCGCCGCGCGCGAGCCCGTTCCGAGCCATGCGGCCCGCCGCGATCGGCACGGACAGGACTGCCCCGAGCACGTAGGACAGGGTGACGATCGTCAGCGTCGTCCAGAGGCCCCTAAGGTACACCGGACCGTAGGTCGCGATGAGGTCTGGGTTCCAGGCCCGGACGAGATAGACCAGAAGGGCGACGCCGCCGACTGCCCAGAGCCCCAGCGTCAGAAGGCCGGTCACTCCGGGACGAGGGCGGCGGACGGGAGGAGGTGCCAGGCTCATCGCGCCACCTCGCCGCGCTTGGTCCAAAGTTCGAGCCGCCGCAGACCGACGGCCGACACGAGGGTCAGGACGAGATAGAGGACGCAAGCGAATACGAAGAAGAAGAACGGCTCGCGCGTCACCCGCGCCGCGACGCCGGTCTCGCGCATGATGTCCGCAAGGCCGATCACCGACACGAGCGCCGTATCCTTCAGGAGGTTCAGCCAGACGTTGGAGAGGCCGGGAAGGCTGATGCGCAGAAGCTGCGGCAGGATCACCAGCCACAGGATCCGCCGGTGCGGCAGACCGAGCGCCTTGGCGCCCTCCCACTGGCCATCGGGGATGGCGCGGAAGGCCGACAGGAAGACTTCGGACGAGTAGGCCGCGAACACGAGGCCGAGCGCGACCATTCCGGATACGAAGCTCGACAGTGTCCACTGGCCGAGGCCGAGCGCACCGGTGGCCGCATTCAGGAGGTTCTGGCCGCCGTAGTAGACCAGGAAGAGTGTCAGGAGCTCGGGAAGGCCACGAAACAGGGTGGTGTAGATGTCGGCGGAGAGCCGCAGTCCAGGGTCCTCGCCGCGCTTGGCGAGAGCGAGCCCGAGCCCGAGCAGGAGGCCGAAGGGAAGGGTCGCCAGAGCCAGCGATACGGTGACGATCACGCCGCGGGCGATCTCATCACCCCAGCCGGTGTCGCCGTAGGCGAGTAGCGAAAGATAGTCCATCTGCCGATCGCAACCCGCCGACGCTGGAAGACAAGAGCGCCGGGCCCGGCACGATGGCGCGGGTCCGGCGCGAACTCGGACGACCTCGATCAGCCGCCGTAGACGTCGAACTTGAAGTACTTGTCGTTGATCGTCTTGTAAGTGCCGTTCTCGCGGATGGCGACGATGGCGTCGTCGAACATCTTCTTTAGCTTCTCGTCGCCCTTGCGAAGCGCGATGCCGGCTCCCGGCCCGTAGATAGACTCATCGACGGGGAGCGTACCGAGAAGCTTGCAGCAGGCGCCCGCCGGGCTCTCGAGCCACTGCGTCAACACCACCACGTCGTCGCTGACGGCATCCAGGCGACCGTTCTCGATGTCGAGCTTGTACTCCTCCGCAGTCGGATAGACGCGCACGTCGGCATCGGGGAAGAACTTCTGAACGGCCTGCGCGTGGGTCGTCGAACCCTGTGCGCCGATCGCTTTGCCGGCGAGCGAAGCGGCACTCGTGTCGGCAATGTCGGAGTCCTTCGGTACGGCCAGCGCGCCCGGAGAATTGTAGTACTTGTTGGTGAAGAGCACCTGCTGCGAGCGCTCCGGCGTGATCGACATCGAAGCGATGATCGCGTCGAAGCGGTTGTTCTGGAGGGCGGGGATCATGCCGTCCCAGTCTTGCGTCACGAAGGTGCACGTCACCTTCATCTGGTCGCAGAGCGCATTGGCGATGTCGATGTCGAAGCCGAGCAGCTTGCCCGATGCGTCGAGGTAGTTGAACGGAGGATAAGCGCCCTCCGAGCCGATGCGGACTTCGGACCAGGTCTTGTTCGCATCGCTCTCCTGCGCCGCGGCGGGAGCGGCGACGAGGGCGGTCAGCGCGACGGCTGCCAGGAGGTTCTGAATCTTTGTCATGGGCCTTGGGTATCCTGCCGAGCCGAAATAGACCGTGCCTGCCTTCTGAGCATGCTTCTCGAAAGGGCGATGTTGCCGTTTCCGTCAATTTTGGCAACCCGTCCGACAGCAACGGCGGCGCCTCATCCCCGAGAAAGCGCAAATTCCCGCGCCAGGCCAAGGTCGTCTGGGGTGTTGACGTTGAAGAACGGATCGCCGCCCGGCGCCGCGGGAGACGAAGGGAATGGGACTTCCTCGACGTCAAAGCGTTCCATCACGGATCGAAGCGATGGCGCGGCTTGAGCATCGAGGTGCTGGTCGGCGAGAAATTCGAGCGCGACCGCCGGCCACAGGGCGCAGACGGGATGCAAGCGTCCGCTCGACGATGCGACCCGTAACCTCTCGCTGCGCGTTCCCCCGAGAAGGCGGGGCACGAAGTCCTCAGGAAGGAAGGGCGTATCCGATGGCGCACTGAGGAGGCGCGCGTCGCGAGATTGGGTGGCCAAGGCGTGGCGCGCGCCGGTCTGGAGTCCGGCCAGCGGGCCGGCGTAGCCCGGCACATGATCCCGAAGGCAGCCCGCATCGAGACCGGCGTAGAGGTCCGGCCGATCGGTCGCGACCAGAAGCTCGGCGACATGCGGCCGCAGACGGTCGGCCACCCGACCGATCATGCTGCGTTCGCCTATGCAAAGGAGAGGCTTTGGCTGGCCCGGCCCCATCCGCGACGACCGGCCTCCTGCAAAAATCAGGCCGATGACGATCGGTGCGGTCCCACTCACGCGGCGCTGCTGGCGGGTCGTCGGCGCGCCTCCCGATGGAGGGTATAGAGGCCACTGCCGACGACGATCAGCGAGCCCAGCGTCTCGCGCGCCGTCGGGCGCTCGCCGAAGGCCAACATGCCGAGGATGATGGAAAACAGGAGGATCGTGTAGCGGAACGGCGCGACGAAACTCATTTCGCCAAGGCGCACCGCCGCGACGATCAAGGCATAGCCACAGGCCAACGTCATCGAAGCGAACACGAGAATGATCCAGACCGATCCCGACATCGGTCGCCAGCCGACGACGGGCAAAAACGCGAAGCCGGTGAGGGTCACGGCGATCGAGGTCACGAGCGCGATCTGTGGCGACGACAGATTCGGAGGCATCCGACGGGTCGCCAAGTCGCGCATGGCTGCGAAGACGACGGAAGCCAGCACCCACAGCCCGTAGACGTTGAATCCGTCCACTCCCGGCGCGAGGATGACGAGGACGCCCGCGAAGCCGACCGCGATCGCGCTCCAACGACGCCAACCCACGCTTTCGCCGAGGAACAGAAAGGCGCCAAGGGTGATCGTCAGAGGCAGCGCCTGGAAGATCGCGGCAGTGTTGGCGAGCGGCAGATGCCGCAGGGCGTTCAGATAGGTCAGCGTGGTGCAGATGTCGGCGAAGGCGCGAACCAGAACCGCAGGTTCGCGCAGGACTGAAAAGGACAGGGCAGCCTTTCGCCAGTGGGCGAAGAGGAACAGCAGGAGCGACGCCATCACACCGCGCACGGCCATGATCTGGACCGGCTCGATCGATTGCGTGGCGAACTTGGTCAGCATGTCGTTTGTGGCGAAGGTCGCCATCGACAGCGTCATCAGGATGCTCGCCTGCAGGTTGGCGCCGAGCGATGCGAAGCGGACAGAAGCAGAGGACACGGAACGGAACCGGACGAATCGTCAGTCAGGCGTAACGTGTCCGTAGCGGCTTGGCGAGGTGCTCACCACCAAAGACGTCCATTAAAAAATGACCCCGCAACGCATGTTGCGGGGTGATTTCAGACGAGCGTGAAACTCGATCAGTAGCGGGAATATCCGCGGTCGCGGCGACCCATATCGCGGCCGACGAGCGCACCGGTCGTACCGCCGGCCAGACCGCCGATCACAGCGCCGCCCGAGCCACCGATCGCGTTACCGATCACGGCGCCACCCGTACCGCCGATCACCGCACCGCCCACGGTGCGCTCGGTCGTGGTGCAGCCGGCCATGGTCAGGGTCGCAGCGCCGAGCACCAGCGCGGTTTTCCAGGTGGACGTCATGTCTCTCTCCAGTCCTCACAAGGTTCTACTGCGGCGAAAATGCGCAGCGCCCCGTTCGGTTCCGACGAATGAATTCAGCCGCCGGTCACGCTCATGTGCCGCGAGACGCTGGGTCGGCTGGTCGTTCGATCGATCACGAAATCGTGGCCCTTCGGCTTGCGCGCGATCGCGGCGTCGATGGCGCGGTGCAGAGCCTCGTCGCTTTCGCTGGAACGCATCACCGAACGCAGATCGGCCGCGTCCTCCTGCCCGAGGCACATGAAGAGCGTGCCGGTGCAGGTAAGGCGGACGCGGTTGCAGCCTTCGCAGAAGTTGTGGGTCATCGGGGTGATGAAACCGAGCTTGCCGCCGGTTTCCGTGACCGAGACGTAGCGGGCCGGTCCCCCGGTCCGCTCCGGCAGGTCGGAGAGCGTGAACTCCCGCGACAGTCGCTCGCGCACCACGCTCAGCGGCAGGTAGCGGTCGGTACGGTCCTCGTCGATCTCGCCGAGCGGCATGGTTTCGATCAGCGTCAGGTCCATGCCCTGTCCGTGCGACCAGCGCACCATCTCGGACAGTTCGTCCTCATTGGCGCCCTTTAGCGCCACGGCGTTCAGCTTGATGCGGATGCCCGCCGCCTGGGCCGCGCGGATGCCGTCCATGACCGTGGCGAAGTCGCCGCGCCGGGTAATGCGGCGGAAGCGTTCGGGGTCCATCGTATCCAGCGAGACGTTGATGCGGCGGACGCCGCAGTCCGCGAGTTCGTCGGCGAACTTCGCCAGTTGCGACCCGTTGGTGGTGAGCGTCAGCTCCTGCAGCGCGCCGCTCTCAAGGTGACGCGACAGCCGTCGGACCAACTGCATCAGGTTGCGGCGGACGAGCGGCTCGCCGCCCGTCAGGCGAAGGCGCTTGACGCCCCGTTCCACGAAGGCGGACGAGATCCGGTCGAGCTCCTCGAGTGTCAGAAGATCGCGCTTGGGCAGGAACTGCATGTCTTCGGCCATGCAGTAGACGCAGCGGAAATCACAGCGGTCGGTGACCGAGACGCGGAGATAGGTGACATGCCGACCGAAGGGATCGACCAGCCCCGCCTTGGACGGCGCTGCACGTTGGACGGTTGGGATGTCGAGCATGTCGCCGGGCGGAAAACCGCCCCCTTCTCGTTGCCTTGCCTTGTGAATGTGGCTTCGGGGGTGCATGGGGTCAACCCGAACGAGGACGAGAACGGACGCAGACCATGACTGGCGTGACCGCACCCGAACAGTTGGCCGTCTCGCGCGACCGCCGCCTCCTGACGCTTCGTTACGCCGACGGGCGGCGCCATGAACTCACCGCGGAGATGCTGCGCGTCCTCTCGCCCTCCGCCGAAGTGCAGGGGCATTCGCCGGAGCAGCGGGTCACGGTCGCCGGCAAGAGCGAGGTCGCGATCAGCGACATCCGTCCGATCGGCCACTATGCGGTGCGCATCGTCTTCGACGACGGGCACGACTCCGGGCTCTTCACCTGGTCCTATCTCGACCGGCTCGGCACCGAGAAGGATGCGCTCTGGCAGGCGCACCTCGCCGACCTCGCGGCGAAGGGGCTTCTTCGTTAGGCTGCGTTCAAGCGTCGCGACGTGTCGGCACGAACGGCGGCAGGCTCTCGAAGGCCGACTTCAGGGCATCGGACCAGCCGTCCGAAATCGTCCGGTAGTAGGGATCGCGGTCGTCGAACCGCTGCCGAAAACCGGCCTGCAGGCTGTCGGTCTCGTAGACCTGCACATCGATCGGCAGCCCGACCGAGAGGTTCGACTTGATGGTCGAATCGAACGACACGAGGAGGAGCTTCACCGCGTCCTCCAGCGGCATGTCGGGATCGTAGGTCCGCACCAGGATCGGCCGGCCGTACTTGTGCTCGCCGATCTGGAAGAACGGGTTGTCCGGGCCGGCCTCGATGAAGTTGCCTTCCGGATAGATCATGAACAGGCGCGGCTGGCCGCCCGCGATCTGCCCGCCCAGAATGAAGCTGCCGGAGAAACGGCCGCTCGCCTCCTGTCCGCTGTCGGAGGTGTAGGAGATGACCTCGCGCAAGGTCTCGCCGATCAGCTTGGCCGTCTGGAACATGGAAGGCTGACTGAGAAGGGCCGACTTGCGCTGAGCGGGCGCAAGGCCGCGCTCCTCCAGAAGCGAGATCGTCGATTGCGTCGTCGCCAGGTTTCCCGCGCTCAGCAGGGTCAGGAACCGCTCGCCCGGCACGTTCCAGGACCGGAGCTTGGTCACGACGGAAATGTTGTCGATGCCCGCGTTGGTGCGCGTGTCGGACATGAAGACGAGGCCACGCTTCAGGAGAAGCCCGACGCAATAGGTCACGTTGCAGTCTCCGCTTTCACGCCGCGTCCGGCGTTCTCCAACCATCGGACAAGCGGTATCCCCGGCGTCAGTCGCGCGGGCAAGTGGGCTCCGACGAACATATTCCGGGTGCGGCTTTCGGGCCGCACGGGACGCCTCAGGAGTAGAAGCTGTAGGAGCGTGCGATCTCGTTGGAGAGGCGATTGTTCTCGACGATCAGCGTCTCCAGGAACTCGTGCAGTCCCCCGTCGATGATCTCCTTCACCGACCGGTCCTCCAGCCGCGCGGCAATCGCGCGGGCCGTGGCGTGGCAGTCGTGCTCGACACCGTAGGCGCGCGCGAGGAAGTCCAGGCTGTCGTTGATGCAGCGGTAGGAATAGGCGAGCGAGCGCGGCATGCGCTTGTTCAGAAGGAGGAAGTCGATGATGTCCATCGCCCGGAAGTCGGCGTCGTATTCCCAGGCATAGGAGCGCAGCGCCGAGACCGAACGGAGGATCGAGCCCCACTGGTAGTTGTCGAGCGACGAGCCGATCGAGGAGTGCTCCGGCAGGAGCACCCAGTATTTCACGTCGAGGATGCGCGCGGTGTTGTCAGCCCGCTCGACGAAGGTGCCGAGGTTGCAGAAGTCGAAGATCGTGTTGCGCAGCATCGTGCCGTAGAACGTGCCGCGGATCAGCGCCGTGCGCGCCTTCACGAAATCGAGGAGGGCGGGCAGGTCCTCGACGGGGCGGGACAGGCGCTGGCGCAGCATCATCCAGCTTTCGTTCAGCGCCTCCCACGTCTCGCGCGTCAGGGCGGTGCGGACCATGCGACCGTTGGTGCGCGCCACGCCGATCGAGGACAGGACGCTCGACGGATTGTCGAGGTCGCGCAGCATATAGTCGATGATGTGCTCGGGATCGTATTCTGGATACTTGGCAAGGTAGCCGCTTTCGACGCCCGCCGACACCAGGACGGACTGCCACTCGTCGGGCTCCGCCGACAGGTTGGTGAGCGACAAGCGCAGGCCGGCATCGAGAAGGCGCGCCATGTTCTCGGCGCGCTCGATGTAGCGCTGCATCCAGAAAAGGCCGTTGGCGGTACGTCCGAGGAGAGGCATGGGCGGTCGACGATCCTTGGTGAGCAGTTCGATGGGGGAGGCGGGGCGTCGTTTCCGTCAGTCCTCCAGAACCCAGGTATCCTTTGTGCCCCCGCCCTGGCTCGAATTGACCACCAGCGAGCCCTCGGTGAGGGCGACGCGCGTGAGCCCGCCCGGGATGATCTTCACGGTGTCCGACACCAGCACGAAGGGTCGCAGGTCGACATGGCGCGGCGCCAGCCCCTTTTCGGTCAGGATTGGCACCGTCGACAGGGCGAGCGTCGGCTGGGCGATGTAGTTGCCGGGCCGCTCGCGCAGCTTTGCGGCGAATGCCTCGCGTTCGGCTTTCGAGGCGGCCGGGCCGACCAGCATCCCGTAGCCGCCGGAACCGTGCACCTCCTTCACCACCAGTTCGGCAAGGTGCTCGAGCACGTAGGCGAGGCTGTCCGCTTCGGCGCAGCGCCAAGTCGGGACGTTCTCGAGGATTGCCTTTCGGCCGGTGTAGAACTCCACGATCGCCGGCATGTAGGAGTAGATCGCCTTGTCGTCGGAGATGCCGGTGCCGGGCGCGTTGGCGATGGTGATTCCGCCGTTCTTGTAGACCTCCATGATGCCGGGGACGCCGAGAAGCGAGTCCGGCTTGAAGGAGAGGGGATCGAGATAGGCGTCGTCGACCCGGCGGTAGAGGACGTCGATCGGCAGGTAGCCCTCGGTCGTGCGCATCGCGATACGCCCGTCGATGAGCTTGAGGTCCGATCCTTCGACGAGTTCCACGCCCATCTGGTCGGCGAGGAAGGCATGCTCGTAATAGGCGGAGTTGTGGATGCCGGGCGTCAGGATCGCGACTCGCGGAACGCCGGTCGTCGCGGACGGGGCCGTCGCCTGGAGTGAGCGGCGAAGGTGCCGCGGATAGGTCTCGACCGGCCGCACGCGGTTCTGCGCGAAAAGCTCGGGAAACATCTGCATCATCGTTTCCCGGTTCTCGATCATGTAGGACACGCCGGACGGGGTCCGCGCATTGTCCTCCAGGACGTAGAACTGGTTCTCGGCCGTGCGCACGATGTCGACGCCGATGATGTGCGTGTAGACCCCGCCGGGCGGCCGGAAGCCGACCATCTGCGGGATGAAGGCTTCGTTGCCCTCGATCAGGCGCTCGGGCACGATGCCGGCCTTCACGATCTCCTGATTGTGGTAGATGTCGTCGAGGAAGGCGTTGAGGCCGCGAACGCGCTGCTCGATGCCTTCGGCGAGGACCGACCATTCCGAGCCCGAGATGATGCGCGGCACGAGATCGAACGGGATCAGCCGTTCGGCGGCCTCCTCCTTTCCGTAGACGTTGAAAGTGATGCCGGTGCGACGAAAAAAGCTTTCGGCCTCGCCGGCCTTGGCGGCAAGCGTCGCCGGCACCTGCTTCTCGTACCAGGATTGGAAACGGCGATAGGGAGCACGTACGCCGTCGCTTCCGTTCAGCATCTCGTCGAATCCAGCCACGCCCCGTCTCCTCGCTGCTGTGCAGCATCAGAATGCGCGAAATGCGCGAGATTCCAAGATGCCAGAGGCCGTCGATGCGATATTCTGCCCATGAACGCGGCCGGGCGATGGGATGCGGGACCTGCATCTCCGGCGACGGAGGACGGTCGGCGTAGCGCCCGGCATCATGACGAGGGAGCAGGCGGGGATGAGCAAGGCGACGGAGGAGGCTTCGGCCCGTCTCGACGACGCGGCGCGCGCCGGCTGGCTCTACTACATCGCGGGCAACACGCAGGAGGAGATCGCCGTCAAGCTCGGCATTTCGCGGCAGGGCGCCCAGCGCCTCGTGTCGCTGTCGGTGTCGGCCGGGCTCGTCAAGGTTCGCATCGACCATCCCATCGCCGCCTGCCTTGAACTCGGCGCCCGACTGGTGGAGCGCTTCGGCCTGCGCTCCGCCGAAGTGGTGCCGTCGGACCCCGAATCGCCCTCGACGACCCTTGGCATCGCGGAAGCCTGCGCGGCCCGGCTGGAGCGCACGCTCCTGCGCCCCGATCCGCTGGTGATCGGCGTCGGAACCGGGCGGACGCTCCGCGCGGCTGTGGAAAGCCTGCCGCGGATGAAGTGTCCGCAACATCGACTGGTCTCGCTTACGGGCAACATCGCGCCGGATGGCTCGGCCGCGATCTACAACGTGATCTTCTCGCTCGCCGACAAGATCGATGCAGCCCACTACCCGATGCCACTGCCGGTGGTCGCGACCTCGCCGCAGGAGCGCGCGCTTCTACATCAGCAGAAGGTCGTCCAGGCATCGCTGCAACTGGCCCGCCAGGCCGATATCGCCTTCGTCGGCATCGGCGAGGTCGGCCCGCAGGCGCAGCTCCTGATGGACCGCTTCATCTCCGAATCGGAGCGGGACGAACTCGTGGCGACCGGCGGCATCGGTGAGGTCGTCGGCTGGGTCTACGATGCCGACGGACGGATTCTCGACTGCGCCTTCAACAAGCGCGTGGTCAGCCCGCCGTTCCCT
Source organism: Aureimonas phyllosphaerae (assembly GCF_047943035.1). Taxonomy (NCBI): domain Bacteria; kingdom Pseudomonadati; phylum Pseudomonadota; class Alphaproteobacteria; order Hyphomicrobiales; family Aurantimonadaceae; genus Aureimonas; species Aureimonas phyllosphaerae. The sequence continues at coordinate 2,634,507 of NZ_CP181348.1, forward strand.
CTTGCCGCCGGAACCGAAGTGATCGGCGTCGCGATGGGTGCGTCGAAACGCGACAGTATCCTCGCGGCCCTGAAAGGGGGTCTGATCGGCGGGCTCATCACCGACGAGATCACTGCATCCGCCCTGGTCGGGAATTGAAGGCGGCGCGGGGGAGGGCGCCGGGCGGGAAAGTCCGTGGGATACGCTGCATTGCAGCGTGTGAATCATTTGACACCTGCGCATACGGGTGAGAATTTGCTCGCAGAGTGGGTATTTGCCCATGTGGGGCTGGGAGGCTTCTGACGATGAACCAACGGTTTTGGATTGCCGGCGCCATGGCGCTTGCCGCTTCGGTCGCGCTGCCGGCGCAGGCGCAGACGACGCTGACGATCGGCACGGTCAATAACAGCGACATGATCCGCATGCAGGGTCTGACGGGTGAGTTCACCAAGGCTCACCCAGATATTCAGGTGAACTGGGTCACCCTGGAAGAGAACATCCTGCGTCAGCGCGTGACGACCGACATCGCCACCAAGGGCGGGCAGTTCGACATCATGACAATCGGCACCTACGAGGTTCCGATCTGGTCGAAGCAGCAGTGGCTGGCGCCACTCGACAATCTCGGCACCGAGTACGATGCCGACGATCTCCTGCCGCCGATCCGCGCGGCGCTGTCCACCGACGGCAAGCTCTACGCCGCGCCGTTCTACGCCGAGAGCGTGATGACGCTCTATCGCAAGGATCTCCTCGAGAAGGCCGGGCTGACGATGCCCGAGAAGCCGACCTGGGACTTCATCTCGCAGGCCGCCGAGAAGATGACGGACAAGAATGCCGGCGTCTACGGCATCTGCCTGCGTGGCAAGCCGGGCTGGGGCGAGAACATGGCCTTCCTCGGCAACATGGCGCGCGAGTTCGGGGCGAACTACTTCGATGCGTCCTGGAAGCCGCAGTTCGAGAGCGAAGGCTGGAAGAAGGCCGTCACCCTCTACGTCGACCTGATGACGAAGTACGGACCTCCGGGCGCCGCCGCCAACGGCTTCAACGAGAACCTCTCGCTGTTCGGCCAGGGCAAGTGCGGCATGTGGATGGACGCCACCGTCGCCGCCTCGTTCGTGACCGATCCGAAGCAGAGCCAGGTGGCCGACAAGGTGGGCTTCGCGCCGGCGCCCTGCGGCACGGACAACTGCCCGAACGAGGGTGCGAACTGGCTCTGGGCCTGGTCGCTCGGCATCCCGGCTTCGTCGCAGAAGAAGGAGGCCGCCGAGACCTTCATCTCCTGGGCGACCTCGAAGGCCTACGCCGAACTCGTGGCGTCGAAAGAGGGCTGGGCGAATGTTCCTCCGGGCACGCGCTCCTCGCTCTACGCGAACGAGAACTACACGAAGGCCGCGCCCTTCGCCGCGCAGACGCTGGCCGCGATCAACAAGGCCGACCCGTCGGCCGGTCCGGACAAGCCCTATGTCGGCCTGCAGTTCGCCGCGATCCCCGAGTTCCAGGGTCTCGGCACCGCGGTCGGTCAGGTGATGGCCGCGGCGCTGTCCGGTCAGCAGAGCGTCGACCAGGCGCTGGCCGCCGCCCAGGCGCAGGCCACCCGCGAAATGACGCGCGCCGGCTACATCAAGTAAGCCGCCTCGGGCTCCCCGGCTCTCAAGCCGAGGAGCCTTCCGAGTTTCGGACGGCAGGCGCGGCCCGAACGGCCGCGCCGCATCCGCTTCCCCGTAAGAATTTCCCGTCGCCGCGCTGGACGCCGACCGCACGGGTCCGGTTCGTCGCGCAGCAACGGCCTTTTTCGGAGCGATCCCATGGCGACAACGCACACACGGTCCGCAGCGCGCCTGATGATGGCGCCGTCCGTCATCGCGCTCTTCATCTGGATGATCGTGCCGCTGGCGCTGACGCTCTGGTTCTCGACGCTCCGCTATACGTTCTACGACCCGCTGACGCCTTTCATCGGGATCGAGAACTACACCTACTTCCTGACCGACCCGCGCTTCATCAGCGCCTTCCAGAACACGCTGATCCTCGTCGCGGGAGTGCTGTGCATCACCGTCATCGGCGGCACCTTGATCGCGCTCCTTCTCGACCAGCAGTTCTTCGGCCAGTCGCCGGTGCGCCTTCTGGTCCTCGCACCGTTCTTCGTCATGCCGACGGTGGCGGCGCTCGTCTGGAAGAACATGATGATGAACCCGGTCTATGGCGTCATCGCGCAGGGGCTCACCGCGATCGGCCTGCCGCCGATCGACTGGCTGACCAACTACCCGCTCCTGTCGATCATCATCATCGTCGCCTGGCAGTGGCTTCCGTTCGCGACGCTGATCCTCCTCACCTCGCTGCAGTCGCTTTCCGAGGACCAGAAGGAAGCCGCCGAGATGGACGGGGCGAAGGCGCTGTCTATCTTCTGGTACATCACCCTGCCGCATATGAAGCGCGCGATCACCGTCGTGATCCTGATCCAGACCATCTTCCTTCTGTCGGTCTACGCGGAGATCTTCGTGACGACCGGCGGCGGCGTGTCCTCGTCGAACCTGCCGTTCCTGATCGCCTCGATCATCTCGCTGGAAGGGGATGTCGGTACGGCGTCGGCCGGCGGCATCGTCGCCGTCGTGCTCGCCAACATCGTTTCCATCTTCCTCGTGCGCCTCGTCGGCAAGAATCTGGAGGCCTGATATGGCGCGCCGCGTTTCCACCCAGCGCAAGATCGGCATGACGGTGCTCGCCTGGGCCGTCGGTCTCCTGATCTTCTTTCCGATCCTCTGGACGGTTCTGACCTCGTTCAAGACCGAGCTCGACGCGATCTCGATCCCGCCGAAGTTCATGTTCTTCAACTGGACGACCGAGAACTACGTCGCGATCCAGGAGCAGCGGAACTACTTCGCCTTCCTCCTGAACTCGGTCTACCTGTCGCTCGGCTCGACGGCGCTCGGCCTCATCTTCGCGATTCCCGCGGCTTGGGCGATGGCCTTCTCGCCGACGCCGAAGACCCGGGGCGTACTGCTCTGGATGCTGTCGACGAAGATGATGCCGGCCGTTGGCGCGCTGGTGCCGGTGACGATCCTGTTCCGCAACTTCGGTCTCCTCGACAGTCGCTTCGGCCTGATCGTGATCCTCTTCCTGATCAACCTGCCGATCATCGTCTGGATGCTCTACACCTACTTCAAGGAGATCCCCGGCGAGATTCTGGAAGCCGCGCGCATGGACGGCGCGAACCTCCGGCAGGAGCTCTTCCGGGTGCTGGCGCCGATGGCGCTGCCTGGCATCGCCTCGACGGTGCTTCTCAATGTCATCCTCGCCTGGAACGAGGCGTTCTGGACGCTGCTCCTGACGACGACGAACGCGGCCCCGCTGACGGCCTTCATCGCCTCCTTCTCGAGTCCGCAGGGCAACTTCTACGCCAAGCTTTCGGCGGCCTCGACGCTCGCCATTGCGCCCATCCTCATCATCGGCTGGTTCTCCCAGAAGCAGCTCGTCCGCGGCCTGACCTTCGGCGCCGTGAAGTAAGAAGCCGTTTCGGGAGATCCAGACATGAGTGCCATCACCCTCAAGAACGTCCAAAAGCGCTTCGGCGACGCCGTGATCATTCCCGGGATCGACCTCGAGATCCGCGACGGCGAGTTCGTCGTCTTCGTCGGCCCGTCCGGCTGCGGCAAGTCCACGCTGCTCCGCCTGATCGCAGGGCTGGAGGACGTGTCCGGCGGATCGATCGTGATCGACGGGAAGGACGTCACCGAGGCCCCGCCGGCCAAGCGCGGCCTCGCCATGGTGTTCCAGTCCTACGCGCTCTATCCGCACATGAGCGTCGCGGCCAATATCGGCTTCCCGCTGAAGATGGCCGGGATGGACAAGGCAGCGATCGAGAAGAAGGTGCAGGCCGCGGCCTCGACGCTCAACCTCACCGATTACCTCAACCGTCGTCCGCGCGAGCTGTCGGGCGGCCAGCGCCAGCGCGTGGCGATCGGGCGCGCCATCGTGCGCGAGCCGAAGGGCTTCCTGTTCGACGAGCCTCTGTCGAACCTCGACGCGGCGTTGCGCGTCAACATGCGGCTCGAAATCTCCGAGCTGCATGCGCAGCTGAAGACGACGATGATCTATGTCACGCACGACCAGGTCGAGGCGATGACGATGGCCGACAAGATCGTGGTGCTCAACCGCGGCAACATCGAGCAGGTCGGATCGCCGCTCGAACTCTACGCCAACCCCCGCAACCTCTTCGTCGCCGGCTTCATCGGATCGCCGAAGATGAACTTCCTGGCCGGTGCGTATGCGAGCCAGCACGGCGCGGCGACCGTCGGCGTGCGGCCCGAGCATTTCACGCTGTCGACGACGGGCGGCGCGCTGAAGGGCACGGCCGGTGTCTCCGAGCATCTCGGCTCGGACACGTTCGTCCACGTGAAGATGGATTCCGGCGAGATGGTCACGGCGCGTTCGCCCGGCGACTTCCGCGTCGGCCACGGCGACACGGTCTGGCTGACGCCGGAGGAGGGGCGGATGCACCGCTTCGACGCGCAAGGGTTGGCGATCCGCTGAGTCCATCGCCTCTGGAGATGAGGGGGAGGCCGGTTCCGACCTTCGGTCAGCATCGTTTCTGGCAACCATGGTTGGACGTTCGCGGCGCCCACCGAGGCGTCGCGATTTCAATTTTGCCCGAAACGTGAGAAACGCTGCGGTCAGTTGAGTATTTGGCGAGACAGTTCGTTTGACCGTGACCTCCGAGGCTGCTGGCGGATCCCCGTATTCCGTCGTTGCCATCATCGCGCTGTATAACGGCGCGGAATTCATCGAACGTTCGATCCGGACGGTCCTGTCGCAGACCCGCAAGCCGGACGAATTCATCGTCGTGGACGACGGATCGACCGATGGCGGCGCGGCGATCGTCGAGCGCCTCGCCGAGGAACACCCGTCAATCCGCCTCTTGAAGAAGGAGAACGGCGGCCAGTCTTCGGCACGCAATTTTGCGGTCACCCATTCCACGAGCCGTCTCATCGCGCTTCTGGACCAGGACGACGGCTGGTATCCCAACCACATCGAGGAACTGATCAAGCCGTTCGAGGCGGGAGATCGCTTCAAGCTCGGATGGGTCTACAGCGATCTCGACGAATGCGACCGCTTCGGTCGCGTCCGCAATCGCTGCATGCTCCAGATGCTGCCGCAAGAGCATCCGAAGACCCAGCTGGCGCGCTGCCTTTCCGAGGACATGTTCATCCTTCCGTCGGCCTCGCTGATCGCGCGCGAGGCGTTCGAGGACGTCGGCCGCTTCGACGAACGCCTCAGCGGCTACGAGGACGACGACCTTTTCATCCGGCTGTTCTACGCGGGATGGGACAACGTGTTCCTGCCGAAGTCGCTATCCTACTGGTGCATCTACACCGGTTCGACGTCGTATTCGCCGCGGATGGCCCGTTCGCGGATGATCTATTTCGAGAAGCTCTACAACGACTTCGACAATTCCGACATGCCACTAATGCCGCAGTGGAAGACGATCATCGCACAGCGCTTCTACATGACGGTCTTCGGGGAGCTTCAGCGGGCTGCGATGCTCCGTGACCGAGCGCTCTACGATCGGTCGGTTGCCGATCTGCAGCACATCATTCCGTTCCTGCCGCAGGGGATGCAGCGCCGCGCCCGGATCCGGCTGCGGGCCCTGCGATCCTTCGAGCGGTCCCAGTTCCTCGAGCGAATTGGGGTATTCCGCATCATGCGGGCCGGCTGGCGCATGGTGCTGCGTTTGCGCTGATTGCGGTCGCGTCGCGCGGGTCGGTATCGCCGCGGGAACCCGACCATGTGGCAAATTCCAACGGAACCGGGGGCGTGTTCTCGGCGTCGAACAGTGTCCGCGCGACGGAGGTCAGCCGTGCAGCGACGCCTGGTAGGCGGCTAGCACCTCCTCGATCGGCCCGTGCATGCGCATCCGGCCGTGCTCCATCCACAGCGCGGTCGTGCACCATTGGCGCAGGAGGTCGTCGGAGTGCGAGGCGAGCACGAGGAGGCCAGCTTCGCCGATGAACGAGCGCATGCGCTCCTTCGCCTGCTGGATGAAGGCCGCATCGCCCGCGCCGATGCCCTCGTCGATCAGGAGGATGTCGGGCCGGATCGAGGTCGATACCGCGAAGGCGAGGCGGGTCGCCATGCCGGTGGAGTAGGTGCGCATCGGCATGTCGAGGAAGCCGCCGAGGTCGCTGACCGCGCCGATCTCATCCATGCGCTTGCGGATTTCGGACTTGGAAAAGCCGAGGAGCCGACCGCGCAGGATGATGTTGTCCCAGCCGGTGGCGTCGGGATCCATGCCGAAGGCGAGGTCGAACATCGGGGCGACGTCGCCCTCGACGACGACGCGCCCGCCGGTCGGCGCGTAGATGCCGGCCATGACGCGCAGCATGGTCGACTTGCCCGCGCCGTTGTGGCCGACGAGACCGACCCGCGTGCCGTGGTCGAGGCGCAGGTTCAGGCCGTCGATCGCCCGCACGCTCATCCGCTTGGTGTCGCGCGGACTGATCTGACCGCCGGTGGCCGCCGAGATGATGTTGTTCTTCAGCGACCGGTTGGTCGCATTGAAGACCGGAATGTCGACGCTGACGTTCTCGAAGGTGATCGACGCCATGACGGTCAGGCCCAGTAGGCGATGCGGGCGCGGAAGCGCGCGAAGAAGAGGACGGCCACCGTCCCCGTGACGATCGTCAGGGCGATGCAGGCCAGCCAGTTCTGCAAGAGCGCCGGCTGGCCGAGCAGCGGATCGCGCAGGATCTCGATGAGGTGGTAGAACGGGTTGATCGCGAGGAGCACGGCCCGGTCCGGCAGCATGTGCGAGCTCCACAGGATCGGCGTCATGAAGAACACGACCTGGACGACGCTCGCGATGATCAGAGGAATGTCGCGGAAACGGGCGCAGAGCGGTCCGAGAATCATGCCGGCGAAGACGCCGTTGAGGATCAGGATCAGCAGCGCCGGGAAGAACAGGAGGCCCGTCACGCCGGGCCAGATGCCGAAGATGATCGCGACGAGGATGTAGATGACGAAGTTGTGGCCGAAGGTCAGCAGCTGGCGCCAGACGAACTGGAAGACGTAGACGCTGAGCGGCATCCGCACCTGCCGCACGGAGGCGGCAGCCGACGAGTAGATGTCGCAGGCACCTGTGATGAGGCCGGAGATCAGACCCCACATGATGAAGCCGATCGCCAGGAATGGCAGGTAGGAGCTGATGTCTTGCCGGAAGATCTGCGAGTAGAGAACGCCGAGGCCCGCCACCATGACGCCCATCGAGAGCGTCAGCCAGAGGGGGCCGAGCACCGAACGGCTGTAGTGCTTCTGGACGTCTCGCCAGCCGAGGAAGAGCCACAGCTCGTGCATGCGCAGCCCGGCGAGGAAGTCCGCGCCGGCCGCGCGAAGCATGGCCGCGCGGTCCTGGTGGCCGTCGGTGACCCAGGTCCGGGCGCTGGTGGCTGCTTTCACGCGTCTTGTCCTTCACGACACCCCTTGGCGGCGGCGTCGGCCATCGTCGTTCGAACGGGTCAGACCCGGCCCCTGTCTTGCGGCCGGTCCTGATACCTTGCGGGCGTGCCGGCGCACAAGCCGGGTGGTGTCGGTCAGTCGCGGGACTGCCGGGCGATCTTCTGGAGGTAGATGCCGTAGGTGCTCTTGCCGAGTTCCCGGCCGAGGCGCTCCAGCTGGTCGGCGTCGATGAAGCCGAGGTTGAAGGCGATCTCCTCGGGGCAGGCGATCTTGAAGCCCTGGCGGTGCTCCAGCGTGCGCACGAACTCGGCCGCCTCCAGAAGCGAGTCCGGTGTGCCGGTGTCGAGCCAGGCAAAGCCCCGCCCCATGCACTGGACGCTGAGCGAGCCCTCTTCGAGATAGAGCCGGTTGAGGTCGGTGATCTCGAGCTCGCCGCGCGGCGAGGGCCTGAGGCCGCGCGCCAGCTCCGACGCCCGCCCGTCGTAGAAATAGAGGCCGGTGACGGCCCAGTTCGAGGCGGGGTTCTGGGGCTTCTCCTCGATCGTGGTGGCGCGGCCCGCCTTGTCGAAGGCGACGACGCCGTAACGCTCGGGATCGTTGACGTGGTAGGCGAAGACGCTGGCGCCCTGGCTCTTGCCCGCCGCCGCGCGCAGGAGTTCGGGCAGGCCGTGGCCGTAGAAGAGGTTGTCGCCGAGAACCAGGGCCGACGGCTCGCCGCCGACGAACTCTTCGCCGATGAGATAGGCCTGCGCCAGGCCGTCCGGGCTCGGCTGCTCGGCATAGGTGAAGCGCACGCCCCAGCGCTCGCCCGAACCCAGCAGCGCCTCGAAGCGCGGCAGGTCGTGCGGCGTCGAGATGATCAGGATGTCGCGGATGCCCGCCAGCAGGAGCGTCGACAGCGGATAGTAGATCATCGGCTTGTCGTAGACGGGCAGGAGCTGCTTGGAGGCCGTCAGCGTCATCGGGTGCAGCCGCGTGCCGCTGCCCCCTGCCAGGATGATACCCTTCATCGCTCTCCGCCTTCCTCGATACGCCACGCCCCAGGTCGTGCCGTTCTCTATCGCGCAAGGGCGGAACTTGCCAGATCGTTCTTGGCGGCGGGCCGGCCTCCCTTGCGGGCGGCCCGGCGATGACGCAAAAGCGTGGCCATCTCATCGATGCCGCAAGGGTGGCCCATGCTCGACGTCCGAAAGCTGGACATTCCGGAGATCCTGGAGATCGTGCCGCGCCGGTTCGGCGACGACCGGGGCTTCTTCTCCGAGACCTTCAACCGGGCGCGGCTCGGCGAGAACGGCATCGAGATCGACTGGATGCAGGACAACCAGTCCTACTCGGCCGAGGCCTTCACGCTGCGCGGCCTGCACTACCAGGAGCCGCCGTTCGCGCAGGACAAGCTCGTGCGCGTGCTGCGCGGGCGCATCCTCGACGTCGCGGTCGACATTCGCGAGGGGTCGCCGACCTTTGCCCGATGGGTCGCGCTGGAGCTGTCGGCGGACGCCTTCAACCAGATCCTGGTCCCAGCGGGCTTTGCCCACGGCTTCCTGACGCTCGAGCCCGACACCGAGGTCTTCTACAAGGTGTCGGCGCCCTACAGCGGCGCGCACGACCGCTCGATCCGCTTCGACGACCCGGACATCGCGATCAGCTGGCCGCTCAGGGGCCGGCACCCGGTCCTCTCCGCCAAGGACGAGGCCGCACCGCGCCTTGCCGACATCAGGACGCCCTTCCGCTTCGGGGAGAACGCAAAATGAAGATCCTCGTCACCGGCGGCGCCGGCTTCATCGGCTCGGCGGTCTGCCGCCACCTGATCCGCGACACCGACCACAGCGTCGTCAACCTCGACAAGCTGACCTACGCCGCGAGCCTGTCGTCGCTAGCCGAGATCGAGAACGACCGGCGCTACCGCTTCGTGAAGGGTGACATCGGCGACCGCGCCTTCGTCGCCGATCTCCTTGCTGAGGAGCAGGTCGACGCGATCATGCATCTGGCGGCCGAAAGCCATGTCGACCGCTCGATCGACGGGCCGGGCGACTTCATCCAGACCAACATCGTCGGCACCTACGAGCTTCTGGAAGCCGCGCGCGCCTACTGGATGCAGCTGCCGGCCGACCGGCGGGAAGCCTTCCGCTTTCACCACGTCTCGACCGACGAGGTCTACGGCGACCTGCCGCTCGACGACAGCCTCTTCACCGAGGACACGCCCTACGCGCCGTCCTCGCCCTACTCGGCCTCGAAGGCGGCGTCCGACCACCTGGCGATGGCCTGGTTCCACACCTACCACATGCCCGTGGTGCTCTCGAACTGCTCGAACAACTACGGTCCCTACCACTTCCCCGAGAAGCTGATCCCGCTCGTCATCCTGAACGGGCTGGAGGGCCAGCGCCTGCCGGTCTACGGCCGGGGCGAGAACGTGCGCGACTGGCTCTATGTCGACGACCATGCCCGCGCCCTGGCGCTCGTCGTCACCCGGGGCGAGCCCGGCCGGTCCTACAACATCGGCGGGCGCAACGAGCGCTCCAACCTCGCCGTCGTCGAGACGATCTGCGACACGCTCGACCGCCTGTCGCCGCTCCCCAATGGCGAGCCGCGGCGCGAATTGATCGACTTCGTCACCGACCGTCCGGGACACGACCTTCGCTATGCGATCGACGCCAGCCGGATCGAGAACGAACTCGGCTGGCGCGCCGAGGAAACCTTCGAGACCGGGCTCGAGAAGACCATCCGCTGGTATCTCGACCATCCCGACTGGTGGCGCCCGATCCGCCAGAAGCGATACGCCGGCCAGCGCCTCGGGACGGCCAAGGCTTGATCTGGTTTCGTCCCATGACCGTTCGGCCGGCGACGCCGCGATGACCGGCGTTCCGATCGTCTTCGTCCATGTGCATCATCCCGACGTGTGGGAGGAGATGGCACGCGATCTCGCTGCGGCCCTCCAGCGCCCCTTCGGGCTGGTGCTGACATGTCGCGACGCGGGAATGACGCTGGCGGCGGTCGACAGCCCGCATGTCCTCTTCACGCGCCAGGTCGTCGTCGAGAATCGCGGCCGCGACGTCCTGCCCTTCATGAAGGCGCTGCGGGCCGAGGGCGACGGGTTCGACATCGGTCTGAAGCTTCACACCAAGAAGTCCGTCCATCGCGACGACGGTGACGACTGGCGGCGCTTCCTGACACGCTCGCTGCTGGCCGGCCGCGACGGCGTTCCCGCGCCACTGGCGGCGATGGAGGCGTTGCCTTCGCTCGGGCTCGTGGTCCCGGAGGCGCACCTTCTCGGCCTTCGCGGCCGGATCGTTCTCAACGGCCGCATCACGCGCCGGATGATCGCGGCCCTCGGCCTCGACCTGACGCTGCGGGAACTCGAAGAGGAGCGCTTTGCCGCCGGCTCAATGTTCTGGTTCCGGCGGGAGGCTCTATCGCCACTGGCCGACCCGTCACTCGACAGCCTCTTCGCGCCGGAACGTGGCCAGCTCGACGGCACTGCCGCGCACGCCGCCGAGCGACTGTTCGCGGCGCTAACGCATCGTCGGGATTACCTCGCGGCCGGAACCGAGGCTTTGCCGGGCCTTCTCGAAGGCGCCGAACGAGGGGCTTCGAGAGCGGAGATGGAAAACATCGTGGAGCGATCCGCGCGGGACGCTGATAACCCGTTCGTCCTGCCGATGTCGGAGTTCTGGCAACGACATCCGTGGATGCTGATCGCCGCCCATCACGTCTATACGCGTTCGCCCCAACCGATCTGGCGCGTCGCGCGCACCCTGTTCCGCCGTTTCACACTAGATCGGTGACGGCGAAGCGGTCGAGGATGCGCAGGACCTCGATCGATTGCCGCATCGGCATAACCGGACTGTCGATCGCGCCGCTCGCCAGAAGGTCGGCGAAGTGATCCGCCTGATACTGAAGCCCGGAGCCTTCATAGAGCGTCGGTATTGGCCGTTCCCGAAGCGGGCGCAGCATTGCCTTCACGGCCGGCAGCGCGCCCTTCCATCCGCGTCGTGTGGGGCCGAGCGGCTGATCATCCGTGCCTGACGGGCCGGGCGCTGCACCCGTTCGTTTCAGTGACAGGGCTGGGGGACACAAGAAGGGCGCCCCGAGGCGCAGGCGTCCCGACGTGCCCGTCACGGTCGCACCGTTCGTTCCCTCACCGAGGAAGCCGAAGCCGAGCGTCGCCACCGCGCCGGAATAGGCGAGGATGAGTCCCCCGGCCATCGGCACGCCGTTTGGAGCGCGCACGGCGTTCACCGCGACGTCGGTGGGAAGCCCCAGCAGGTGGACCGCCAGCGAAAGAGGATAGACGCCGAGGTCGAGATGCGCCCCGCCGCCAAGCCGCGGGTCGAACAATCGGTGGGCCGGATCGAACGCGTTGCGATATGACAAGGACGCTTCGAGGCCGACAGGCTCGCCGATCCGCCCCTCGTCGACAAGTCGTTTTGCCGTCAGCACACCCGGCGTGAAGCGCATCCACATCGCTTCCATGCACAGGACTCCGGCGAGCCGGGCGGCTTCGGCGATCTCCTCCGCTTCCGACGCCGAGGACGCCAGCGGCTTTTCGACCAGCACAGCCTTGCCGGCCTGGATGGCAGCCAGCGCGTGGGCGCGGTGCTCCGACGTTGGGCTTGCGACATAGACGGCCTGGATCGAAGGGTCGGCGAGGACGGCGTCCAACGTGTCGCCTTTCACGCCCGGGCCGATCGCCCGAGCCAGCCCGCAAGCCCGTTCGGCCTCCCGCGAGGCGATTGCGACGACGCGTCCGCACTTGGCGTAGCGCATGTCGGCCGAGAAGCGGCGGGCGATCGCACCCGTCCCGACCACGGCCCATTTGACGATCGAGGTCATCCGCGAGCAACCAGCCCGTGTCAGGTCGGATTGCGGAGGGTGCGGCGCCGGGCACTGCGTTCGGCGCGCCGGTCGCGCCCGAGGTAGCGCCCGCCGATCACCGTGGCGACTGCGGTCACGCCGAGGACGGCGGCGAGGATCAGGAGGCCGTCGGTGGCGGACATGTGGGTCACGCCCTGCGCGCCCTTCATGCCGAGCCAGCCGGGCGCGAACATCGCGGGGGCCCAGACCACGGCCGACAGGACGTTGGCGATCTGGAAGCGCTTCTGGTCCATGGCCATCATGCCGGCGACGAGCGGCACGGTGGAGCGGATCGGCCCGAGGAAGCGCCCGAGGAACACTGCCCAGAACCCGTAGCGACGGAAGAACAGGCGCGTCTTGGCCACGGCATGCCGGTAGCGTCGCAGCGGAGGCCGGTGCACCACGCCCGGCCCCAGCCAGCGGCCAAGAAAATAGGAGATGATGTCGCCGACGATGGCGCCGATGGCCGCCGCGATCAAGGTCGCTACCGGATCGATGACGCCGGTTCCCATCAGCCCGCCGATCAGCAGCATCACGGCGGTCGCGGGGATCACGAGGCCGACCAGCACGAGCGACTCGCCGAGACAGATGACGGCAACGATCAGGGCCGCCCAGCCTGGGTTCGCCTGGATCAGTCCGCCGAGTTCGGAGAGAAAAGCCTCCATCGCATGCCTGCCATTCGCGAGTGCCGGGTGGGTGCTGCCGGACCATGCGGGCGCGGCGTGTACGGAAGATGACGAGGCGCGACCCTACGACGGATCGCGCCTCGAATTCGTAAATGTTTTACAGGAACCGGCTGGCGGCTCAGATTTCTTCGTCGAAACCGCCGCCGTCGTCAAAGTAGCCGCCCTCGTCGGCCGTCTGTTCGACCTGCGGCTCGTCCACGGGGGTCGCCTCGGCAGCCTGAGCCTCGTTGCCGTCGAACATGCCGGCAATGGCGTTGCCCAGCAGCACGCCGCCGGCCACACCCATCGCGGTCTGCGCTGCGCCGGCAAGGAAGCCGCCACCGCCGCGGCCGCCCATCATGCCCGGCTGCATGCCCGGTTGGCCCATCATGCCCGGCTGGCCCTGCGGCGCGCCGTAGCGGCTCTGGCCGCCCCAGGGGCCGGCGGCCGCGCCCGGCGCACCCATCGGGGCGGCTGCCGGCTGGCGGGACTGGTCGCCGCCGCCGAACATGCGCGACAGAAAGCCGCCGCCACTGCTGCCGGTGCTCTGCGGGCTGGCGTAGCGCGTGTCCGCCGCCTGCGAGCGCATCGCCTCGAGTTCGCGCTGCTGGTTCTCCAGTGCCATCTGCTGCATCACGATGGTCTGGGCCATGTAGTAGGGCGAACCCGGATTGCGCTCGACCTGATCGTTGATGAAGCGCTCGGCCTCGGGATCGCGCTGCGGCATGTCGCGCTCGAGCGTGCCGAGCTTCTGGAAGAGGCCTTCGATGGCCTGACGGTCGTTGGTGTCCATAAATTGACCTCGTGTCTGAAGGGGAGGGAAGTCGGCGGCTGTGCCGGACTACTCGCGCTCGCCCGTGAAGTTCAGAAGGAGCTGAAAGATGTTGATGAAGTTCAGGAACAGCGACAGCGCACCGAACACGGCCATCTTCTGGAGCGACTCCGAACCGTGGTTCTCGGCATATTGTTCCTTGATCGTCTGCGTGTCCCAGGCGGTCAGACCGACGAACACGATGATGCCGATCACCGAGATGGCGAACTGAAGCGCCGACGAGCCGACGAAGATGTTGACGATGCTCGCGATCACGACGCCGATGAGGCCCATGATGAGGAGCGAGCCGAACTGGGTCAGGTCACGCTTCGTCGTGTAGCCGTAGAGGCTCGTCGCGCCGAACATGGCGGCGGCGATGAAGAAGGTGTTGGCGATGCTGGCGCCAGTGAAGACCAGGAAGATCGACGACAGCGACAGGCCCATCGTGGCGCAGAAGGCCCAGAACAGCGCCTGCGCCGTGGCCGCCGAGATGGCGTGGATTCGGAACGAGAAGAAGAGGACGAAGGCGAGCGGCGCCAGCATCACCACCCATTTGAGCGGCGACTGGAAGATCGGCACATACAGAGCCGGCGTGTTGCCGACCACGAAGGCCACGAGGCCCGTGACGACGAGGCCGAGGCCCATGTAGTTGAAGACGCGCAGCATGTGCTGGCGCAGGCCTTCGTCGAAGAGAGCCTGGGATTGGTAGGCGCCGGTGTCGCGGACGCCGAACCCCCGGAAGGGCGTGTTCATCGGATCGTACTCCTGAGGATGGAAGGGGTCAGTAGAGGGTGCGCGACAGCTCGCCGGCCCACTGGCCGAGGCGATCACGGTCGACACCCGACGAGACGAGCGCGTAGGCGACCTCGCCGATCTGCCAATAGGCCGTGTCGGCTTCGCCGGCCGGAGCCAGCGAGGCGTCCACGACATCGAAGCCGCCCGGCCGCACGGCGTAGAGCGAGACCGTCGCCTGTCCAAGCGTCTTCAGCGCCACCTCGACGCTCGGGCCGTGGGTGGACGGAAACACCTGCACGTCGCTCACCGCCCAGTCGGCCGGCAGCTTCGGCAGGCGGATCGCTGTGGCAGAGAGGATCTCCGCCGGATCGTAACGCCGGGTCTCCGGCTGCGAGGCCATGCCGGCACGCAACTGGCTGGTCCGATGCGCGCGGATCGCGTCCTCGACATAGGCCGGCGGCTGCACCGACGCGACGCTTTCGCGGACGCCGAGCGCGCCGAACTGCGAATGCGCCGTCCAGCCGATCGCCACGAAGAGGCCGAGCGCCGCGATCCGGCCGACTCGAGGCGCCAGTCGTCGCCGGAGCCGGCTCGCCTGCAGCAGACGAGCCGCATGCGAGACGCGAAGTCCCGCGCCGCCCTCCGGCAGGGGAAGGGCGAGGCGAAGTTCGCTGTTGAGGCGCAGATCCGCCATGACCCGCGCCGCGTCGGCCGGGTGTTCCGACAGGAACGCCTCGACCGCGGCCCGGCGCTCGGGCAGCAGCTGGCCGTCGACATAGGCGGCGAGGTCGGTGTCGCGGATCGGATCAGACGGATGCATCGGAGCTTCCTCCCTTCGCCCGGAACCGCACGACATTGTCTCCCTCGTCCGCGTCCAGCGCTCTCAGCTGCGCCCGCGCTCGCGAGACGCGCGACACCAGCGTGCCGACCGGGATGTCGAGCGCCGTCGCGGCGTCCTCGTAGGACAGGCCTTCGATCGCAACCAGGTGGAGCGCGGCGCGCTGTTCCTCCGGCAGGGCCAGAAAGGACCGGCGCACATCCTGTAGCCGGAGCGCGTCGTGCTGCGAGGCCGGCTGGGCGACGTCCACCGACGCATCGCTCGGCATCTCGACGCCGGCTCGCACCGCGCGAGCCCGGCGACGGTCGATGAAGGTGTTGTGGAGGATCGAGAAGAGCCAGGAGCGGGCGTTGCGTCCCGGCCGGAACTGGCGCTCGCGCTCGATCGCTTTGACCAGCGCATCGTGCACGAGGTCTTCCGCTTCGCCCCGGTCGCGCGTGAGCGAAAAGGCGTAGCGTTTCAGGGGCCCCAGCTGGGCGAATAGATCGTCGGTCGTCCGCGTGTCGCGCATACCCGGATATACGGATGGCGCGACCGATCCATCCGGCGGCGGCGCTCACTTCGCCATCACGAAAGAGCGAGCCGCCGAACGGGGAATGCTTATCGACTCATCGCGCGGACGGCGGCAAAACCCGCTTCGAGATCGGCCTGCAGATCGGCCACGTCCTCCAGTCCGATCTGCAGCCGGATCATCGGTCCTTCGGTCGGAGCCGTCGCATGGATCCGGTCGGTGAGGTCGACTTCCAGCGCGAGGCTCTCGAACCCGCCCCAGGAATAGCCGAGGCCGAAGAGCGAGAGCGCATCGAGAAACGCCGCCGCCTCCTCGCGTCCGCCGCCTCGGAGGACGAAGCTGAAGAGGCCCGTCGAGCCGTCGAACTGGCGTTGCCAGAGATCGTGGCCGGGGAATGAGGGGAGGGCGGGATGGAGGACGCGGGCGACATCCTCGTGGCCGTCCAGCCAGCGCGCCAGCGCCAGTGTCGACTGTTCGTGCGCCCGGATGCGCAGGTCCATCGTCTTCAGGCCGCGGAACACGAGATAGGCGTCCTCGGCCGAAACATTGATGCCGAGCTGCATCTGGGCGTCCCGCAATCGGCCGAAGGTCTCGCGCGTCGCCGAGACGCTGCCCATCAGAAGATCGGAATGGCCGCCGGGGTACTTTGTAAGCGCATGGATCGACAGGTCGACGCCATGCTCTAGCGGACGGAAGAGGAGCGGTGTCGCCCAGGTGTTGTCGAGCATGCTGACGGCGCCGCCCGCGCGCGCGATTCCGGCGGCTTCAGCGACGTCCATCATCTCGAACGTGTTCGAGCCAGGCGCTTCGAGGAAAACGACCTTCGTGTTCGGCCGCATGAGGTGCGAAAGGCCCGCACCGATGCCGGGCGGGAAATACTCGGTCTCGACGCCCATGCGCTTCAGCATCGTGTCGCAGAAGAGGCGTGTCGGGCCGTAGACGCTGTCGACGACAAGGCAGTGATCGCCGGCCCCAAGGAAGGCGAGGAGCGGAAGCGAGACGGCTGCGAGGCCCGATGGGACGAGAATCGTGCCGTGCGAGCCCTCCAACTCGTCGATCGCCGCTTCGAGCGCGTCCAGCGTCGGCGTCCCGCGCAAGCCGTAGGTATATTTTTGCGCCCGGCGCCGCATGGTCGAGGTGTCCGGGAAGAGAACGGTCGAACCGCGGACGATCGGCGGATTGACGAATCCCTGCGTCGTCTCGGGATCGTGCCCGACACGCATGCGGCGGGTGGCGGGCCGCAGCCTTGATGAATTTTTGGGGTCTTGAGACGTCAAAAGCCGATCATCCTGTGGAATATGTGCCCACTTCACGAGCATTTGCCACGTGGGCCTTGGAAAAAAACGCCAGTCGCTTGACCTGCCCATTCCGATGGCATGTGATCCGCGCCGAGCCTCCTCACGTGGGTTCCGGCATCGGACGTTTCGAGAGAAGCGCCGGGTCCCCTCATTCATATCAGCAACCGGGCGAACTTGAAGGTAATCGGATGAAACTGAAGCTACTGACCGCCGCTCTCTGCCTGTCCGCGTTCGGCGCCGTGACGACCCACGCCTCCGCCGCAACGCTCGACGACACCAAGGCGCGCGGCACGGTGCGCTGCGGCGTCAACACCGGCCTGCCGGGCTTCGGCTTCCAGAACGACCAGGGCCAGTGGGCCGGCCTCGACGTCGACTACTGCAAGGCGATCGCCGCAGCGATCTTCAACGACCCGTCCAAGGTCGTCTACTCGCCGCTTTCGGCCGTCCAGCGCTTCCCGGCGCTGCAGAACAGCGAGGTCGACGTCCTCGCCCGCAACACGACCTGGACCATGAGCCGCGATACCTCGCTCGGCCTCAAGTTCGCTGGCGTGAACTACTACGACGGCCAGGGCTTCATGGTCCGCAAGGAACTCAACGTGAACTCCGCGCTGCAGCTGTCCGGCGCGACCGTCTGCGTGCAGAGCGGCACCACCACCGAGCTGAACCTCGCCGACTACTTCGCCGCCAACAACATGCAGTACAACCCGGTCGTCATCGAGGCGCAGTCGGACGTCAACAGCGCCTATGACAGCGGCCGCTGTGACGTTCTCACCACCGACCAGTCCGGTCTCTACGCCTCGCGCCTCGAGCTCGGCACGCCGGACGACCACGTCGTCCTGCCCGAGATCATCTCGAAGGAGCCGCTCGGCCCTGCCGTCCGCCAGGGCGACGACCAGTGGTTCAACGTCGTGAAGTGGACCCACTTCGCGCTGCTCAACGCTGAGGAGCTCGGCGTGACCCAGGCGAACGTTGAGGAGATGAAGAACTCGGCCAACCCCGAGATCCGTCGCCTGCTCGGCGTCGAAGGCACGTTCGGCGCCGATGCCGGCCTGTCGAACGACTTTGTCGTGAACATCGTCAAGGCGGTGGGCAATTACGGCGAACTCTTCGAGCGCAACGTCGGCACGGGTTCGCCGCTCGGCATCGCGCGCGGCCAGAACGCGCTCTGGACGAAGGGCGGCCTTCAGTACGCTCCGCCGATCCGCTGATTCCAGCCGACCGCTAGCCTTGAGACCCGCCGCCGCTTCGGCGGCGGGTCCGTCTCCCGATCCGAAGAAGGACCTTCATGACGGTAAGCTCGGGCATGGCGCCACAGGAACACACGCGTGATTCCGTCTTCACCAATCCCAAGGTGCGCAGTATCGTCATCCAGGTGACGCTCTTGGCCGCCATTGCGGCCTTCACCTGGTGGATCGTCGGCAACACCGCGGAGAACCTGCAGCGCGCCAACATCGCCTCGGGCTTCGGCTTCCTCGACACGCGCGCGGGCTTCGACATCTCGCAGGTGCCGATCGCCTACACCAACAACGCGCCCTACGGCCGCGCGATCGTGGTGGGCATCGTCAACACGCTGATCGTTGCCGGCACGGGGATCGTCGCGGCCACGATCATCGGCTTTCTCGTGGGCATCGGCCGTCTGTCGCACAACTTCCTCGTGCGCGGGCTCTGCACCGTCTACGTCGAGACGTTCCGCAACATCCCGACGCTCCTCGTCATCCTCTTCTGGTATTTCGGCGTGCTCTCGGTGTTGCCGCTCCCGCGCAACGCGATCGAGCTGCCGTTCGATTCCTTCATCTCGAACCGCGGCCTGCAGACGCCAAAGGCGATCTTCGAGCCCGCCGCCGCCGCCACCTTCTGGGCGTTCGTGGTCGGCATCGTCGCCACGATCGTGCTCTCCCGCGTCTTTGCCGCGCGCCAGCGTGCCACGGGACACCGTCCAGGACTGATGCTGCCGGCTCTCGGCCTGATCATCGTCCTGCCGCTCGTCGTTTTCGCGGCGACCGGCTTCCCGGCGAAGCTCGACATCCCGAAGCTCGGCACGTTCAACCTCTCCGGCGGCTTCCAGATCCGGCCCGAGTTCCTGGCGATCTTTCTGGCCCTTTCGGTCTACACGGCGGCCTTCATCGCCGAGATCGTGCGCGCTGGCATCCTGTCGGTCTCCAAGGGGCAGAACGAGGCCGCTGCCGCGCTCGGGTTGCGGCGCGGCCAGGCGCTGCGCCTCGTGATCGTGCCGCAGGCCTTCCGCGTCATCATCCCGCCTCTGACCTCCCAGTATCTGAACCTCATCAAGAACTCCTCGCTCGGCCTGGCGATCGGCTATCCCGATCTCGTTGCCGTCGGGTCGACGGTGCTCAACCAGTCAGGTCAGTCGATCGAGGTGGTCGTGATCTGGATGGCCGTCTACCTCGGTATCAGTGTCACGGTCTCGATCCTGATGAACTGGTTCAACCGCCGCATGAAACTTGTCGAGCGCTGAGGGCCGGACGATGGAAGAACAAGTCGCCCGTTTCGTCGCCCGCGGCCAGATCGAGCCGCTCCCGCCGCCGGCCAGCGAGACCGGAGCCTTCGGCACGGTCCGCAAGCATCTCTTCGCGACCCCGTTCGACGCCGTCCTGACGATCGTCTGCGGTCTCCTCGTCGCCTATGTCATCAACGGGCTCGTCCAGTGGGGGATCGTCAACGCGGTCTTCACGGGATCGGACCGCACGGCCTGCCTGTCGACGGAAACGCGCGAGGTCGGCGCCTGCTGGGCCTTTGTTGGGGCGAAGTTCGACCAGTTTCTCTACGGCACCTATCCGCTCGACGAGCGGTGGAGGGTGCAACTCGTGTTCTTCGCGCTGGTGGCCCTGATCGTGCCGATCGCGATCCCGAAGGTGCCGTTCAAGCGTCTGAACGCGGCGCTCCTGTTCCTCCTGTTCCCGCTTGCGGCGCTCGTTCTTCTGACAGGCGGACGCTTCGCGATGTCGGGTTCGGCGATCGGCATCGTCTTCGCGCTGGCAGCGGCGGCGACGATCTTCCTGGCCACCGGACGAAGCACCACGGTCATGCGCACCGGCGCCATGAAGGTGGCCTTGTGGCTCGCCGTTCTCGCCTTCGTGGTCTCGTTCGCTTCGTTCTACATCAACAGCGGCCGGATCCTGTTCCTGTCCTTTCGCTTCGAGATGCTGAGCCTCGTCGGCTTCGCCGCGGCCGTCGCCTCGATCGTCCTGGCGATCGTCGCGACCACCCGTACCGCCGAGACCGGGTCGAGCCTCCTCGGCCTCTATCTGCCGACGGTCGCGGCGCTCGCCTTCGTGCTCATCCTGACATCGAACTTCGGTCTGGAGTTCGTGCCGACCAACCTCTGGGGCGGCCTCCTGATCACGCTGACGGTGGCGCTCACGGGCATCACCGCATCCCTGCCGCTCGGTATCCTCCTCGCGCTGGGACGCATGTCGAAGATGCCGGCGGTGCGTCTCCTGTGCGTGATCTTCATCGAGTTCTGGCGCGGCGTTCCGCTGATCACCGTCCTCTTCATGGCGAACTTCATGCTGCCGCTGCTCCTGCCGGCGGGCGTCAGCTTCAACCAGCTTCTGCGGGTCCTCGTCGGCGTCTCGCTGTTTGCCGCGGCCTACATGGCCGAGGTGATCCGCGGCGGTCTCCAGGCGATCCCCAAGGGGCAATACGAGGGCGCCGACGCGATGGCGCTGACCTACTGGCAGAAGATGCGGATGATCATCCTGCCGCAGGCGCTGACGCTGGTGATCCCGGGTATCGTCAACACGTTCATCGGGCTCTTCAAGGACACGAGCCTCGTCTACATCATCGGTCTTGCCGATCTTCTCGGCACGATCCGGCGCGGGTTCGGCGATCCGATCTGGATCACGCCGTCGACGCCGGCGACGGGCCTCGTGTTCGGCGCTTTCGCCTTCTGGCTGTTCTGTTTCTCGATGTCGCGCTACTCGATCTTCATCGAGCGGCGGCTGGCGCGAGGTCGAAAGCATTGACCCGGTCGCACCTGTCCCAAGCCGGCGTATCGACCGGCACAACCACATTCCAGCGCGCAGGATCCTGACATGAGCAATCCGTCCGCCAATCCGGCTCCGCAGTCGTCCGGCCCCGCGATCGAACTGGCCGGCGTCAACAAGTGGTACGGCGAGTTCCACGTGCTGCGCGATATCAACCTGCGCGTCCGGCGCGGCGAGAAGATCGTCGTCTGCGGCCCCTCGGGCTCCGGCAAGTCGACGATGATCCGCTGCATCAACCGGCTGGAGGAGCACCAGAAGGGCCGCATCGTCGTCGACGGCGTCGAACTCACGAACGACCTCAAGAAGATCGATCTGGTGCGCCAGGAGGTCGGCATGGTGTTCCAGCACTTCAACCTCTTCCCGCACCTCACCATTCTGGAGAACTGCACGCTGGCCCCGATCTGGGTGCGCAAGATGCCGAAGAAGAAGGCGGAGGAGG
This sequence comes from Aureimonas phyllosphaerae, assembly GCF_047943035.1. Lineage (NCBI taxonomy): Bacteria > Pseudomonadati > Pseudomonadota > Alphaproteobacteria > Hyphomicrobiales > Aurantimonadaceae > Aureimonas > Aureimonas phyllosphaerae. The sequence continues at coordinate 2,656,084 of NZ_CP181348.1, forward strand.
TGGCCATGCACTTCCTCACCCGCGTGCGCATTCCGGAGCAGGCGAACAAATATCCAGGCCAGCTCTCGGGCGGCCAGCAGCAGCGCGTCGCGATCGCGCGCGCGCTCTGCATGCGCCCGAAGGTCATGCTCTTCGACGAGCCAACCTCGGCGCTCGACCCCGAGATGGTGAAGGAGGTGCTGGATACGATGGTGTCGCTCGCCAACGACGGCATGACGATGATCTGCGTCACCCACGAGATGGGCTTCGCCCGCCAAGTGGCCGACCGCGTGATCTTCATGGATGCCGGTCAGATCGTCGAGGAGAACGAGCCGAACGCGTTCTTCTCGAACCCGCAACACGAGCGCACGAAGCTCTTCCTCAGCCAGATCCTGCACTGATCCTCCGGTTCGTCCGGCAGGCGTTTCGAGGGCCGGTCCCGCTGTCGCGGGGCCGGCCCTGACGTTTGGAGCGCGGCGGAACGTCGCGGTACGTCCGGCGTTACAACTCGAAGGCATGCCGGAAGACAGCGATGAGCGAGACGAGCGGAGAGACCCGGGAGCCGGCGATCGTGACCCCCGCCATCGGCCTCGTGAACCGGCAGACCTTCCAGGCCGGACCCCGCTGGGCGATCGTCGGCATCTTCCTAATCATGCTGTTCGGGGCGCTGTACCTCTCATCGAGCTTCGTGCTCCCGGTGGTCTTCGCCCTTCTCTTCATGCTCGTACTGGCACCGGTCGTCCGCTTCGGCCAGCGCAGGCTCCATATCTGGCCGCCGCTGACGGCAGCGGCTCTGGTGTTCGGAACCTTCCTGCTGCTGATCGGCGCCTTCTCGTTCCTGACGGGACCGCTGACCGACCTTGCCGGCAACATTCCCCGATACGTCTCCGTCGTGAACGAGGAGATCGATACCGTCCGCGAACGTCTCGGCGCGCTGCGCGGCGCTCGAATGGAGGCGTCGGAGGCCGTGGGCGCACAGGACGGAACGCAGCAGCCGCAAAGCGTGATCATCGACGGGCCGCAGCTTCTCAACAGCGCGGCGCTGATGGTCCCGCAGATCGGGGCGAGCATAGCCTTCGCGCTGATCTTCCTGTTCTTCCTCCTGTCGTCCGGCAGCCTGTTCTACCAGAAGCTCATCGAATCCCTGCCAAGGCTCTCCGACAAGAAGCTCGCGCTGACGATCGCCCACGAGATCGAGACCGAGCTGTCGCGCTACCTCTTCACGATCACCGTGATCAACGCCGGGCTCGGCTGCGTGATCGGGTGCCTCATGTGGGTGATCGGTCTGCCGATGGCGCCGGTCTTCGGCGTTCTGGCCTTCGCTCTCAACTTCATTCCCTATCTCGGCGCGATCGGCGGGATGATGCTGGTCGGGCTGGTCGGCCTTGCGGAGCACCGCGACGCGGCGGGCGCCCTCCTGCCGGTGCTTCTGTATTTTGCGGCGACGACGGTCGAAGGGCAGTTCCTGACGCCGATTCTGGTCGGGCGCCGGCTGGCGATGAATGCCGCCGCCATCTTTCTCGCGGTGGCGTTCTGGGGGTGGATCTGGGGCGTCGTCGGCATGTTTCTCGCCGTGCCGATCATGGTGGGCGTGCGCATCGTCGCCGGATACATCGACAGCCTTCAGCCGCTGGCAAATTTCCTGTCGGCGGAGCGCCAGCCGGTCGCGGAGGTCGAGGACAAGACGACCTGAATTGCAGTCAACGAAAAAGGCCGGGGCTTTGCAGCCCCGGCCCTTGCGATCGATGTTCCGTCAGTTGGCTTGCGACGTTTCCACCGGCTTCACCAGCGGGGTGATCCGGCGCAGCGTCACGCGGCGGTTCTCGCGATTGGCCTCCTGCGTATCGACCTTGAGGTCTTCCTCGCCGTAGCCCTGCGTCACGATGTTCTCCGCCGGGATCTCGAAGTACTCGGTCAACGCCTTCGCGACCGCTTCCGCACGCCGATCCGACAACGCAAGGTTGGCGACGTTGCTGCCGACCGCGTCCGTGTGGCCTTCGAGCAGGAAGACTTCGGCGGGGTTCTGATCCACCACGCGCTTGACCGCATCGGCCAACGCCTGAAGGTTGTCGACCTCGCTCTGCTCGATCTCGGCCGATCCGAACGCGAAGTTGATCGTGTTCAGATCGATCCGGCGCACCTTGTCACGGATACGCTCGCTGCGGCGAACCTCGTTGATCGAATAGATCCGCTCGACGGTTTCCACCGGCGGAGCGACGAGCGTGTCGTAGTAGAGTTCCTCGTTGGGTTGCGCGACATCAACGATGTAGCGGTCCTCGGGGATTTCGAGGCGCAGCGGCGGAAGGTCCGCCCCGGCGTCGTAGGAGTAGTCCGGCCGGTTGTCGTCTTCCGCGTACGGATCGTAGAAGAGAACCGTCTCGCGACCGTCGGCCGCGATGCGCGAGCGCTGGATCACGTCGCCGTATTCGTTCTCGATCGTGACGACCTGAACGCCGTTCGGGCGCGTGATGATCTGGCGCGTCAGTCCCCGCGGCAGCCGCTCGTAGTACACGTCGCGCGAGTCGACCACGAGGCGATCGGTGTCGTCCGAGCGGATGAAGTAGGCCGCGGCCGCACCGGCCGCAGCCCCCGCGATCCCCGCACCGACGAGCGACAGGACGTCACGGTCGCCGACGCGTTCCACCACCCGGACATCGTTCGGCAGGACGACCTGCGGAGGCGCTTCGAGGCGCTGCCCCTGCTCGGCCGTGATCGGACGCACCTGGACCGGTGCCGCCAACTGCTGAACGCGCGCGTCGTTGGTGGCGACACCGCCCGCCGGCACCGGGGCCGTCTGGACGTCGGCAGCGACGGGACGCGGGTTCTCGACCGGCGGCGGCGCGACCGCCTGCTGGCCGGGTGCCGGGGTGCCGGGAGCCGGCAGCGCGCCGTTCGGAAGCGGCGGCGTTGGAGACGTGCCGGGGGCAGCCGGGGCCGGCTGGCCCGGCACGGTGCCCGGCACCGGAAGAGCCCCGTTCGGAACGGGCGGCGTTGGCGGGGTCCCGGGTGCGACCGGTGCGCCAGGCGCACCACGCAGGGCGGGATCGGTCGGGGCGGTCTGCGTGGCCAGAGGCTCGGCCGGGTTGGCGCCGGCCGCCGGCGGCTGGGCGCCCGGGGCCGGCGGCGTTGCAGGCTGAGCACCCGGCGCTGCGGTCGGCGGAGCGGCGGGCGTCTCTCCCGTCCCGGCCGGGCGGTTGCCCGGCGCGGCAGCGGCCGGCGGGCGGGCGGCGGGCTCGGCACCGTTGCGGGTTCCGGCTGCGCCGTTCGACAGGTCGTTCTGCGTTCCCGCGTCCGTCGGAAGCTCGGCCGGGTTGCCCTGAGGCGCGTTGCGTGCGGGCCCGCTATCGGGCGCGGCATCCGCAGGGCGGGCGGGACGCTCGCCGGCCGGAGCCTCCGGTTCGCCGGGCGCGCGGGGACGATTCGGATCACGCGGTTGACCGCGGCGCGGCTGCCCCTCGGGCTCGGGCGGACGCTCGGCGTCGGCTGGTGCGCGCGGGCGCTCGGGCTCGGCCTGCCCCTCGGGCGCCGGGGCGCGGTCGCGGCGTGGCGCCGGACGCTCGGCCGGAGCCTCGGGCTCGCGGGCCTGTCCCGGTTCGGCCGCGTTGCCGCGCGCGGGCGCGGCGTCCGGCTCCGGCGCACGCTCGCGACCTCGACGCTGAGCCGGCTCTTCGGCGGGCGCATCAGGCTCGGCCTGTCGCGCACGCTGCGGTGCTTCTTCCGGGGCGGCCTCGCGCTGACGGCGAGGCGCCGGGCGCTCGGTGGGGGCGTCGGCTTCCGCCTCGGGCGCGGCCTCGCGCTGGCGGCGCGGAGCGGGACGCTCGGCCGGAGCTTCGGCTTCCGGAGCAGCCTCTTGCTGACGGCTTGGGGCCGGGCGTTCCGCCGGTGCCTCGGGCTCGGCGACGCGGCCGCGCGGTGCCTCCGGTGCCCCTTCCTCGATTGCAGGCGGACGCCCTTCCGCTCCCTGGGCAAGGGCGGCGAGCGGACCCGTCATGGCGGTGGAGGCGGCGAGAGCCGTCACCGTCAGCAAGCGTCCGGTGTTCTTCAGTCTGATCATCGATCGGCCTTCTGGTTACGTCCCTTGCAACTGCCGGTTGGTCCGTCGACGGCGTGCGCACGTCGGGGGAAGCCGTTGCCTGGCAAACTAGGCCGGTCGATGCATTAGGGAATGCAGACCGCGAGGCGGCTGATCAGTTCGTGGAATCATCCCCGCCGGCGCTCGCCCGCCAGTCGTAGAGCCAAGCCAGATCGCGGCGCAGGGAGGTTGCAGACCGGACCGCGAGGGCAAGATCGCGCGCGAACGAGAGCGGGCGAGGCAGGTGATAGACGCGCTTGTGGAACGCGACCCGCTCGAGAACGCGCCGAACACGCGGCGCGCGTAGCGCCTCGAACCGGCGGAGGCCATCCGCCAGGTAGCCGCCGCCGCCGGAAACGCAGGCCGCCAGGACGAAGGCATCCTCGATCGCCATCGCCGCGCCCTGGGCGGCATAAGGCAACATCGCGTGGGCGGCATCGCCGATCAGCGCGACCGGCCACCCGGTTTCCGCCCGCCAGCGCGGTTCCACCGTCAGAAGCGGCCAGGAGCCGACCGGCTCTGCCGCCGAGAGCATGGCAGCCAGCGACGGATCCCAAGCGGCGACCGGTCCGAGACTCGGATCACCGTCCGGGACGATCACGACGATATTCTGCGTACCGGCGGCGTCGATGCGGTAGCGCACCACATGGCGGCGATGACCGAGCCACGCCTCAATGGCGGCCGGCCCGGCCCGTACGCCCGAACCTGCGATAAAGCGCAACGCGGTCGCGCCGGACACCAAGGGGGCTGGAAAACCGAGGAGCCGTGCTGCGGCCGAATGCACGCCGTCGGCGGCGACGAGAAGGTCGCTTCGGTCCTGCGTCGTGCCTTGCCGGCTTTCGAAGGCGGTGCGGACACCCCCGTCGTCAGCGTCGAGATCGACGAGGGTGTCGCCGAGGGAAAGCTCGATCCCCGAGATGCCCGACACGGTCTCCAGAAGCGCGCGCTGGAGATCCGCACGGTGGAGAACGCGGTAGCCGCGGCCGTCCGAACTCGACACAGGAACCGTGGCGATCCGCCGCCCGCTTGGACCATCGCGAAGCACGACGCTGTCGGCCGCGATCCCGACCTGATCGATCGGCACGCCGAGGCGGTGGAGCACGTCGAGCGCGTTGGGCGAGAGCTGGATGCCGGCGCCGACCGGCTCCAGCCGGGCAGCCCGTTCCCGGACACGGACGCGCCAGCCCTTTTGCGCCAGCGCGATCGCTGCGGTCAGCCCCCCGATGCCCGCGCCGGCGACGATGGCGTCCGGCATGCGCGCTGGGCTCTAGGCGGCGCGGTGGTGGTAGAAGCAGCCGGGCGGCACGCTCTCGTCGCGCTTCAGCGACGTGTTGAGCTTGTAGAGGGTCGAGCAGTAGGGGCAGACCTTCTCGCCCTCGTCGCCCATGTCGAGATAGACATGCGGGTGATCGTAGGGCGGGGTCGCGCCGACGCACATGAATTCGGCGACGCCGATCTCGATCACCCCATGGCCCCCGTCGTTCTGGAAGTGGGGGGTTCCGTAGTCGGCCATGCTGCCGCCTCCATTCGCTCGTCTCGAAGCGGGCGGAACTTATCCATCCCTCAACGAAAAGAACAGGTGGTTCTCGCGGCCTGCTTCGCGCTATCGGAAGCGCCTTGGTTCGGCGAGAGCGGAGTGACGTGTCCGATGCCCGAGTTTCATAACGACGGTCTGCGTCTGGAATACATCGACGAGGGCGATCGCACGGCGCCCGCCATCGTCCTCGTTCACGGCTTCGCCTCGAACATGCGCGTCAACTGGATCGATCCGGGTTGGGTGGACACGCTGACGAAGGCCGGCTGGCGCGTCGTCGCCTTCGACCATCGCGGGCACGGCCAGAGCGAAAAGCCGCACGATCCGGCGGGCTACACGCCGGAAGCCATGGTGGGCGATCTCGTCGCGCTCGTCGATCGCCTCGCGATCCGGCGCGCCGCCCTCTTCGGCTATTCCATGGGCGCGCGGGTCTCGGCCTTTGCAGGGCGCATGCATCGGGATCGGTTCCCGCTTCTCGTCTTCGGCGGGCTCGGCATCGGGCTGGTCGAGGGTGTCGGCGACTGGGACCCGATCGCCGACGCGCTGATGGCGCCCTCGCTCGAGGGCGTCACGCACGAGCGCGGCCGAATGTTCCGCGCCTTCGCCGATCGGACCGGCAGCGATCGTCATGCGCTCGCTGCCTGCATCGCGACGTCCCGCCGGGAACTGACGGAGGCCGAGGTGGGGGCGCTCCATCAGCCGACGCTGATCGGCGTCGGAACGCGCGACGACATAGCCGGATCGCCCGAGCGCCTCGGCGCCCTGATGCCGAACGCCGAGGTCTTCGCCATCGCCAACCGCGATCACATGTTGGCGGTCGGCGACCGGACGTTCAAGGCGGCGGTCGTCGATTTCCTCGATCGAAACCGAGGGGAGCTCGACGCCTGAGGGCGGTCGGCATTTTCAAAATCGGTGCGTTCGGCTAGAGCCAGCGAAACGGAATGCCGCGCCGACCCGTTCACCCATGGACTGGTGCATCGTGGCAGCGCGCTTATCTTGTCTGCGACATGCGGAACGCGAGCGAGCGAAAGCAGGATGACGATGACCGTCTTGATGAAGTCTGCCGTCGACCGCGTTCAGGCGATCGATCCGATCTGGAACCGGGCGCGGGACGAAGCCATGGCCGCGGCCGAGCGTGAGCCAGCGCTCAGCGGTTTCCTCTACGCCTCGATCCTCAATCATCGCTCGCTGGAATCGGCGATCGCCTTCCGGATCGGACAGCGGCTCGACCATGCCGACCTTCCCGCCTGCCACATCGAGCAGGCCTTCGAGGAGATGGCCGCCGCCCGTCCCGAATGGGGCGGTGTCCTACGCATCGACCTTCAGGCCGTCTTCGATCGCGACCCCGCCTGCGAGCGGATGATCGAGCCCTTGCTCTACTTCAAGGGCTTCCACGCGATCCAGACGCACCGTCTCGCGCATTGGCTGTGGAACGAGGGCCGCAAGGATTTCGCGCTGTATCTCCAGTCCCGCTCGTCGTCGGTGTTCCAGACCGACATCCACCCGGCCTCGCGCATGGGGCGCGGCATCTTCCTCGATCATGCCACGGGCCTCGTCGTCGGCTTCACGGCGGTGATCGGTGACAACGTCTCGATCCTGCAGGACGTGACGCTCGGCGGCACGGGCAAGGAGTTCGGCGATCGGCATCCGAAGATCGGCAACGGCGTCCTGATCGGGGCGGGCGCGAAGATCCTCGGCAACATCAGGGTCGGCGACTGCTCGAAGATCGCGTCCGGTTCGGTGGTCCTGGCGGAGGTGCCGCCGAACTCCACCGTTGCCGGCGTGCCAGCGCGGATCGTCGGAACGTCCGGCTGCGCCGAGCCCGCGCGCGCCATGGATCAGAATTTCACCCGCGCCGACTGAGGCTGCATCCTCTTGGCCGTTTCGGCCATTGCACGCCCGTCGCGCAGAATGCGCCCAAGGAGACCGACCTCGTGAAGCCCGACGAAATCCGCAAGCTCGAAGCCTATCTGAACCGGACGTTCAAGACATCCGGCATTCAGGTCAAGGCGATGCCGCGCAAGAAGGACACTGCCGAGATCTATGTCGGCGAGGACTTCATCGGCACGGTGGGCAAGGACACCGACGAGGGTGAGACCTCCTACCACGTCACGATCACGGTTCTCGATATCGATCTCGATTGAAACGACGTTCCGCCCGCTCGCGAGGCCGAACTGCAGACAGCAAAAAGGCCGGCTTCGAGCCGGCCTTTTTCGTGGGACGAGCGGCGGGAAGGGTCAGCGCACCGAGCCGACCAGCATGTCCCGGCCGTCCTCGATCGCCACCCACTTGGCGGAGTTCTGCTCGGACTGGCGCTTCAGGAACTTGTAGGGCGTCAGCGTCCAGTCGAGCGCGCGCTTGTCGAGATTGTCCAGAACGATGTCGCCGCGGTTCGTGCGGATGGTCAGGACCGCGTGGCCCTCGCCGTTCGGCTGGCGAACCACCGTGATCAGCAGGGCCGAGCGCGGAAAACCTTCGCGCTCCAGCATGTACTGCTTGAGCAGAACGAAGTCCTCACAGTCACCCTCGATCGACGGATACGACCAGAGCTCGGCGACGCCGTGCATCTCCATGTCGGTCCGCGGGATGATGCCCTCGTTGACCGTGTTGTTCACCTCGATGATCGACTGCCACGAACGGTCGGTGATCTGGATGATGCCGGTCTCGGCGTTGGGTCCGCAGGTCTCCGGGTAGGACTTGCAGAACTCGAAATGTCCGATCGGCTGGGAGGTCGGCCCGCGCAGCGTCATCGCGGCGTCGGCCTTGCCCGTGAACAGGAGGCCGGCGACCAGAAGCATGACGAGCGAGAAGAGGCGGTTCGAGATCTGCACTTTCGGTCTCCAGCGGTGACGCACGCACAGTCGCAGACCGGATTTACTTGAAGTCCAAACGCCCGATATGAATTTTCGTAAACTGATCCTCGATTTGTTCAGATCTTTTGCTTGCCGGGATCTGAAGAATGACGCTTAAGAAGCGGTTCGCACGCAGAATGCTTCGGTAAGCATGACGCCCCCGCCTCCATGAAGATGAAGGCGTGGCCGATGCGGGGACCGGGGATCGGGGGAGGGCGGAGCGAAGCGTTAATGCGCCGACGCATTTCCGGTTAACGGGGCCGGGTCGGTCGCAGTCGGGAACGCAGAACACGCTTGCCACACTCCTTAAGAAAGGATGAGCAAGACCTTAACGGGCCCTGGCGCGAGGCGCCGGGGGGAGCCGAAAATGCTCCCCGTTATCCACAGCTTCGTCGCGGGAAGGGTTCGGACGCGTCGTTCAGCCGAGATGGTCGAGCAGGGATTCGCGCGTCTGAAGCGAGGAGAACTCAACGGCGACACCGTCTTCGAGCTGGCGGACGACGCGTCCGGTCATGGTGCCGAGCGTGATGCGCGAGCCGATCGCCGGACGGACGGCGCAGACGATCGCCGCGCCGGACAGCGACAGGTCGTTGATGCGGACTTCGTAACCGCGGCCGTCGTCCAGCACCATCCGGATGATCGGATTGCGCGGCTGAAGGCGCTCGTGGCGGCGGTCTTCGGGCAGCGACAGTTCGGAGCGGTTGGCGAGCCACATCAGCTGCGCCGCCAGCTTCTCGCGCTTGCGCTCCGTGGCGTTCAGGACGAGCGCGAAGCCGCCCTTGAAGCAGCGTGCGACGTTGCCTTCCAGGCGTCCGATCTGATCGGCATAGAGGATGACCCGCTCGCCCTTGGCCGGCTCCACCGGCGTCACGATCGCCACGTCCCCCGGCGACATGTTGTCGATCCGGCAGGGATATTCGCGCTGATCCTCCAGCATGAAGCGGCCGAGAAGATCGATCGACACCCGCTTGAAGTGACGGCGGTCTTCCGAGACGGCGAGGGTCTTCGGCAAGGTGTTCAACATGGTCTCGGCCCGCTTCACTGGTTTCCAAGTGATAAGCCATGAGGCTTAACAAGGGCTTGTCGCGGTGCCGTCGAGATAAGCGATCGGGAACCATCGCGGAGTGCCGTAGGGGCAGCGGCGCGTGTCGCCGATCGTCTCGTGCGGCGTCAGGCGCATTGCCCTCCCGCCGCCGGGCGATACAACGAGACAGCCATCTGGAGTCCTCACGTCTTGTCGCTCGATCCCCGCCCGTCGCCGTCCGATCCCTTCGACATCCCGCAGCCGCCGCCTCGGCAGCCTGCCTTCAACGTTCCGAGCATCGTGCTCGGCCTTCTGGGATTCCTGGCCTTCATCCACTGGGTTCGCGTCGACGTCCTCGACGACGTGCAGGGCGGTTGGGCGCTCCTGAACCTGTCGTTCCTGGCGGGCTGCTACGGGTCGAGCGACGAAATCTGTCTCCTGCGCGAGCCGTTCGCCGCCTGGACCTCGCCGATCACTCACGCCTTCCTGCACGGCGACTGGGTGCACTACGGGACCAACGCGGTGTGGATGCTCGCGTTCGGGACGCCGGTGGCGCGGCGGCTCGGCGCCGGACGGTTCCTCGTCTTCAGTGCCTTCGGGGCGGTCGCGGGCGCTGCCTTCTTCTACGTGATGAACCCGGACCTCATCCAGCCGATGATCGGTGCCTCGGGCGTCGTGTCCGCCCTGATGGGCGGTGCGGCGCGTTTCGCGCTCGGCGCCATGGGGCGCGGCGACGTCGCCTATGCGCCGCTGCTCTCGATCCCGCGGAGCCTGTCGGATCGCACCGTCCTCTTCTTCATCATCGTCTTCTTCGTCACCAACATCGCGCTCGGATCCGGCGCCGGGCTGCTCCTGGGGGAGGGCACGGCCGTTGCCTGGGAGGCGCATGTCGGCGGCTTCCTGTTCGGCTTCCTCTGCTTCTCCGCCTTCGATCCGCGCCGGCAGCATCCGGTAGGGCTCTGACGGACCAGTTGCGGAGGCGGCGGCTTCGTCGCACGATGCGGGCGGACAACGATGGGAGGAGGCCGTCAATGACCGTACGTCGCATTCTCGAGACCAAGGGGCGGGAGGTCGTGACGATCGACCCGGCCACGACGCTCGCCGAGGCCGTCAGGACGCTGGCCGAACGCCGTATCGGCGTTCTCGTGGTGACCGGCGCCAGCGGCGACCTCCAGGGCATTCTGTCGGAGCGGGACGTCGTGCGTCTCGTCTCCGGAGGCGGCATGGACGCGCTGTCGGGCACCGTCGGCGAGGTGATGACCCGCGAGGTGACGACCGCTGGCGAGGACACGACCGTGGACGAGGCGATGGAGATCATGACCCGCCGTCGCTTCCGGCACCTGCCGGTTTGCGAGGGGGGGCGTCTCGTCGGCATCGTGTCGATCGGCGACGTTGTGAAGCGCCGGATCGAGGCGGCCGAACAGGAGGCCGAGGAGATGCGAAGCTATATCCACGCCGCGGCCGGCTGATCCGACTCTATCAGAGCGCCGGCATGCACTCCTGCAGCCGGCGGATCTCGTTCATGGAGCGCATCGTCTCTTCGTAGCCGAAGGCGATGCACTCCTTGGCTCGGAAAAACTCCGACAGGCCGATGTCGCGAACGCGCGGGTGCACCGACAGATCCGGCGGATCGCCGGCCAGGCGCGAGCGGGAAATGCGGTCCTGGATGATGTTGAACGCATCGACGACGGATCGCGCGAAACCGATCCGATCCCGCCTGTTGTCCGCATTCGGACGCTGGCGCAACAGTGGGTCGACTGGGTTCTCGGCGATGGACCCGTCGGGGTCGCTGCTTTCGGCGCGCATGCGAAGGACCGCCGCGCGTCCGAAGAGGTCGTAATGCAGGTTCACCGCGATCACGAGCGGCTGCTCGTAGGCGCGGCAGACCGAGACCGGAACCGGATTGACTAGGGCCCCGTCCGACAGGCGGCGTCCGCCGCATTCGACCGGCTGGAAGATGCCGGGAACGGCGTAGGACGCGCGCATGGCGAGGACCAGTGAGCCCTGGTCCATCCAGACCTCATGCCCGTTGCGGCCCTCGGTCGCCACGGCGACGAACGGGCGGTCGAGATCCTCGATGCGGATGTCCTTCAACGTGTTGACGAGCCGCGCGTTGAGCCGCATGCCGCCGAGCAGCCCGTCGCCGCCGAACCGGAAATCGAGAAGCCCCATCAGGCCCCTCCGCGTCAGCGAGCGTGCGAAGGCTTCGAGTTCGTCGAGCCGTCCCGCAAGATAGCAGCCGCCGACGAGAGCCCCGATCGAGGTGCCGGCGATCATCGAGACCGGAATGTCGGCTTCGTCGAGCGCGCGCAGGACACCGATATGTGCCCATCCGCGTGCGGCCCCGCCGCCGAGCGCCAGCGCCACCCCGCGACGTTTCTGTGCCCGGTTGGTGGTTCCGGTGCTGCCCGACCGCTCGATGGGGGCGGTTCGTTCGGCCTGTCTGAAAATGCGATCCAGCATCATGTCGCGTGCCTTGAGGCCGGTCCCTTCCAATAAGGATGGGCCACGATGCTTTCCGCACCATGCACGATCAGCGTAAACGCAGACACAACATGTTGTGCGCTGCGATAAAACGTGTCACCGCGCCGACAATTTTCCGCCATGCGGGCCGAGGGAAACGCTGCGGTAGAAGCAGGTTTCGCGCCCGGTGTGACAGGTGTCCTCAGGCTTCGCGACCGTGACCTTCAGCCACACCGCGTCCTGGTCGCAGTCGACGCGCATCTCCTGCACCGTCTGCAGCGCGCCCGACGTCTCGCCCTTCTTCCAGAGCGACTGCCTGGAGCGGCTCCAGTAATGCGCGATGCCGGTTCGGATCGTGAGATCCAGCGCCTCGGCGTTCATGTGGGCGACCATCAGCAGGCTACCGTCCGTGTCGCTGACGACTGCCGTGACGAGGCCCGCCGCGTCGAAACGCGGCGTCAGGACGCTGCCTTCCTCGAGGTCGGCCTTGGCGCCCGGCGGCGGGAACACGGCAGCCGGAATGCTCAACGGCCGCCGACCATGGCGAGGAACCGCGTCTGCTCCTCGCGGTCGTCACGGAACGAACCGTAGAACGAGGAGGTGACCGTGGTCGAGCCGTGGGTGCGGATGCCGCGCATCGACATGCACATGTGCTCGGCTTCAAGCAGCACCGCGACGCCCTTGGGCGTCAGCGCGCCGTCGATGACCGCTGCGATCTGCTCGGTCAGCTTCTCCTGCGTCTGGAGGCGACGCGCGAAGATTTCGACGACGCGGGGGATCTTCGACAGGCCCAGCACGCGGCCATCCGGCACGTAGGCGACATGCGCCTTGCCGATGATCGGCACCATGTGGTGTTCGCAATGCGAGGTGAAGGGAATGTCGCGCAGCAGGACCATTTCCTGGTAACCGGCGACCTCCTCGAAGGTGCGGCTGAGCACGTCGGCCGGCTGTTGGCCGTAGCCGCCGTAGAGCTCCTCATAGGCCTTGACCACGCGCCGCGGCGTATCGATCAGGCCCTCGCGCGCGGGATCCTCACCGATCCAGCGCAGGAGCGTTTCGACCGCGGCTTCGGCCTCCTCGCGGGTCGGTCGAACGACCGGTTCGGCCGTGGCGGCCGGAGCGAGCTTTCTGATGGTGGCGTCCATGATGAACCCTGAGCCGAGGCGATTGCGCCGGGGAAAGCCCGACGAAACACGCCGTTCGATCCGTTGGCCCGTTGATGTTATAGTATACCAGTTCCGTCAAGCGGGCGGATCGGGTGCAGCACCTGAGCGTCTACCGACGCCCCGCTGCCCCACCTATATAGTCGGTCCGAACGGTGCTTCACAGCATCATCGTTTCGCGACGCAGCGTCCACGGAACACGCCATGATCGACGATCTCTACAACGACAGAATTCTTGATCTCGCCGGCAATATCCCCCGGATCGGTCGCCTCGATGCGCCGGATGGCTCGGCTAGGGCGCATTCCAAGCTCTGCGGCTCGACCGTGACGGTCGATCTGAAGCTGACCGACGGGGTCGTCTCCGATTTCGCCCACGAGGTCCGCGCCTGTGCACTGGGGCAGGCGTCCTCGTCGGTCATGGCCCGCCACATCGTCGGCGCGACGCCAGCGGAACTGCGCGAGGTGCGCGAGGCGATGCAGAACATGCTGAAGGCCGGCGGTCCGTCACCGGAGGGACGCTTCGAGGAATTGCGTTATCTCGAGCCCGTCCGCGAGCACAAGGCGCGGCACGCGTCGACCATGCTGACCTTCGATGCGGTCGTCGAAGCGCTCGAAAAGGCCGAGGCGAAAATCGGCGTCGCGGCTTGAGCGGCGAGCGGCATCGCGGCCTTTCTCGTAATTATAAGGGGCCCTGGCGGCGGACGCCCGGCCGCCTTCTCGGCGTTGGCCTCGTTCGCCTTTATCAATTGACGTTCTCGCCCCTCGTCGGCGGGCATTGCCGGCATATCCCGACCTGTTCCGAATACGCCTACGAGGCTGTCGCGCGCCATGGCCTGTGGCGGGGCGGCTGGCTGGCGGCTCGGCGGGTCGGCCGCTGCGGACCGTTCGGATCGGGCGGGCTCGACCCGGTGCCGGGCGACGACAAGCCTGCGGGACGCTGACCTCGTCGGTTTCCGCGCGCTTGCGCCGGTGGCGGGCGGTGATAGAAGTCGCGACTTCGCGAGGGGCCGGGCGCCCCCATCGATCCAGCTTTCCCGCAATCGTTGGCGGGGGTGAGCATCCGAGGACACTGCCATGATCGACCTGACCTTCCCCGACCAGTCCGTCCGCTCCTATGAGCCCTCCGCCACCGGCGCAGACATCGCCGCCGGCATTTCGAAGTCGCTGGCCAAGAAGGCGATCGCCTATGCGCTGGACGGCGAGGTCCGCGACCTGTCCGACCCGGTCGGACGCGCCGGCAGGCTGGAGATCCTGACGCGCGACGATCCGCGGGCGCTCGAACTCATCCGCCACGACACGGCTCACGTGCTGGCCGAGGCGGTTCAGGAAATCTGGCCGGGCACGCAGGTGACGATCGGCCCGGTGATCGAGAACGGCTTCTACTACGACTTCGCCAAGGACACGCCGTTCACGCCGGACGACCTGCCGGTGATCGAGAAGAAGATGGCGGAGATCATCCGCCGCAACGCGCCCTTCACCAAGGAAGTCTGGTCGCGCGAGGAAGCGCGCCGCGTGTTCGGCGAGAAGGGCGAGACCTACAAGGTCCAGCTGGTCGACGCGATCCCGGAAGGCCAGGATCTCAAGATCTACCGCCAGGGCGAGTGGTTCGATCTCTGCCGCGGCCCGCACATGGCCTCGACCGGCCAGATCGGCGAAGCCTTCAAGCTGATGAAGGTCGCGGGCGCCTACTGGCGCGGCGATTCGAACAACCCGATGCTGACGCGCATCTACGGCACGGCCTGGGCGACGCCGGAGCAGCTGAAGTCCTATCTCCACATGCTGGAGGAGGCGGAGAAGCGCGACCATCGCCGCCTCGGTCGCGAGATGGACCTCTTTCACTTCCAGGAGGAGGGGCCGGGCGTCGTGTTCTGGCATCCCAAGGGCTGGTCGCTGTTCCAGGACCTCGTCGCCTACATGCGCCGTCGCCTGAAGGGCGACTACGCCGAAGTGAATGCGCCGCAGGTGCTCGACAAGTCGCTGTGGGAGACCTCCGGCCACTGGGGCTGGTACCGCGAGAACATGTTCCAGGTGCAGTCGGCCGGCGACGAGGCGGAGGACAAGCGCGTCTTCGCGCTGAAGCCGATGAACTGCCCCGGCCACGTGATGATCTTCAAGCACGGCCTGAAGTCCTATCGTGAACTGCCGATCCGTTATGCCGAGTTCGGCACGGTGCATCGCTACGAGCCGTCGGGCGCCATGCACGGGCTGATGCGGGTGCGCGGCTTCACGCAGGATGACGCCCATATCTTCTGCACCGACGAGCAGATGCAAGCCGAGTGCCTGAAGATCAACGATCTGATCCTTTCGGTCTATCGCGACTTCGGCTTTGAGGAGATCGTGGTCAAGCTCTCGACGCGGCCGGAGAAGCGTGTCGGCACCGACGAGGTGTGGGACCGCGCGGAAAGCGTCATGCGCGATGTCCTGAAGACGATCGAGGCGCAGTCCGGCGGGCGGATCAAGACTGGCATCAACGAGGGCGAGGGCGCCTTTTACGGGCCGAAGTTCGAGTACACGCTGAAGGACGCGATCGGTCGCGAATGGCAGTGCGGCACGACGCAGGTCGACTTCAACCTGCCCGAGCGGTTCGGCGCGTTCTACATCGACAGCAACTCCGACAAGGTGCCGCCGGTGATGATCCACCGCGCCATCTGCGGCTCGCTGGAGCGCTTCCTCGGCATCCTGATCGAGAACTTCGCGGGCCACTTCCCGCTCTGGCTCGCGCCGACGCAGGTCGTCGTCGCGACGATCACGTCGGAAGCCGACGATTACGCTCGCTCGGTCGCCGAGGAGCTGAAGGCTGCCGGGATGCGTGTCGACATCGACGTGCGCAACGAGAAGATCAACTACAAGGTCCGCGAGCATTCGCTCGCAAAGGTCCCGGTGATCCTCGTTTGCGGCAAGCGCGAGGCCGAGGAGCGCTCGGTGAACCTTCGCCGCCTCGGCTCGCGCGACCAGGAGGCGATGAGCCTTGCCGACGCGCTGACGCTCCTTCGCGACGAAGCCGTCGCGCCGGACCTTCGCCCGCGCGCGGCCGCCTGACGTCAGCCGATTCTGCCGGCGGCTGGGGGCTTCCCTAGTCGCCGGTGCCGACTTCCGGACTGTTGGGATCGACGAGGTCGCTGGTCAGGACCTCGACCTCCTCGTTCTCTCCGGGATGCACGGCGATCTGGCGCTGGAAGATGCGGTCCTTGTTGCGGGCGACGAGCACGTAATCGCCTTCCGTCAGCACCATCGACGCAAAGGCGCCGACGCTCTCGCGGATGATGTCGCCCTGGTCCGAGGTGACCGACCACGCCGTGTCGGCCAAGGCCTCGCCACCCTTCTCGCGCACCAGCTTCATCGTTACTTCCGCGGCGCGATGATGCAGCTTCGCGTCGGTGATCTTGCCCGCCTCCACGCGGATGTCGGCGCGCGCCACGGCGTTCACCGAGCCATAGCGCGAGATCACGTGGTAATCCCCGGCGTTCAGTCGCAGGACGCTGCCGGGGCCGACGCCAGGCGCGAGGAGCCGGCGCTCGCGGCCATCGCCCCCGCCCGAATAGACATCGAAGGTCAACTTGTCGTCCGGCAGCTTTCCGCCGTCGAGGATTTCCGCGTGCAGCCGCAGCCCGCCTGCGTCGAGCGCCACCGTTTCGTGCGTTTCCTCGCCCGAGAAATCGACGCGCTTCGTCACGCCTGCGCGCCCGAACCCGACATGCAGGAGATAGTTGCCGGCGGGCACGTCGAACACGGCCTGCGAGCCCTTTGCCATGGCGACGACCGGCAGCTTGCCATCGGGTCCCGGCACCGGGGCGAACAGCCGCCAGACGAGGTCGGACGGGATCTCCGGGCCGTTCTTCCCAAGCGTCGCCTTGAGGCGCAGGCTCTTCTTCAGACGCACGATGTCGAGCTGCGGCGGGGGCTGGGGTGCGAAGGCGGGGAGATTGGGCAGTTCAAGATCGGTGCCGAGGCCGGCATCCGGACGTTCGGGCAGGGCGATCGGCTCGAGCTTGCGCAATCCGACCGACGGCGGGACGCCGATATCGCGGCTGCGCACATCCTGCGGAATGGCGGAGGGAGAGGCATAGGCGCCGGGCTGATCGGGCCCGCCCGGACCGCCCGGCCCCGGAGGGGCGTCCTGCGCGCCGGCCGGTCCCTGTGGGGCGAGGAGAGCGGCGAGGGACAAGGCGATGCCGGATGCGCGCTTGATCAACCTTCAACCTCCATAGGCCTGCCATTTGGATGCCTGTTCAAGGCCATCTCTCAGGTCATTTCAAGGCAGGTTCGCAAGACGGCGGCAAGTGGTCCGGTTGGCCGGCGTCCCGATCTCGGATAGCACCACGTCCAGGCTTCACGAGGATTCGTTCGATGATCGACGCCAAGACACTGCTGGCCACGCGCCGCTCGGTCTCCATTCCAGCGCTCCGGGAACCCGGTCCCTCCGAGGCGGAGCTCAACGAAATTCTGACCGCCGCGTCGCGCGTGCCAGACCATGGAAAGCTGGCGCCCTGGCGCTTCATTCTTTTCAGGGGGGTGGCGGCCCCGGCGCTCGGAAAGGCCTTGGCGGACCTTGCGGAGACGCGCGAAGGACCTCTGAGCGAAGCGCGGCGCGCCTACGAGGAAGCACGTTTCACGCGGGCGCCGCTCGTGATCGGCGTCGTTTCCACCGCCAAGCCTCACTTCAAGATTCCGGAATGGGAGCAGGTCCTCTCGGCCGGCGCCGCGACCATGAACCTCATCCATGCCGCGCACGCCCGCGGCTTCGCCGCGAACTGGATCACCGAATGGGTCGCCTACGACGAGGAGGCCAAACGGCTGATGGGCGTCGCGGCGGAGGAGAAGGTCGTCGGCTTCGTCTATGTCGGCACGCCGTCCGAGGTGCCGAGCGACCGTCCGAGGCCGGACCTGTCGGCTGTGGTGTCCGATGCTCCGATGCCGGTGGTCGCCTGATGTTCTACGAAACCGCCACCAACGACCACGGTCTTCCGCACGACCCGTTCAAGGCGATCGTCGCACCGCGCCCGATCGGCTGGATCTCGACGCGCGCCCCGGACGGCACGACCAATCTTGCGCCCTACAGCTTCTTCAATGCCCTGTCCGACAAGCCGAAGCTCGTCATGTTCTCGTCGACCGGCATGAAGCATTCGGCGAGCCATGCGATCGCGACCGGCGAGTTCGTCGTCAACCTCGCCACGCGCGATCTCGCCGAACATGTCAACCGATCGTCCGTGCCGGCCGAAGCGGGCGTCAGCGAGTTCGCCCTGACGGGTTTGACCGAGGCGCCCTGCCGGCTCGTCGCCGCACCGCGCGTCGCCGAAGCGCCCGCCGCGCTGGAATGCCGACTGACCCAGTGGTTCCGACCGATCGGGCTCGACGGCAACGACAGCGACGCGGTGATGGTGATCGGTCAGGTCGTCGGGATCCACATCGACGAACGCATCCTGCGGGACGGGCGGATCGCGCTCGATCTCGCCCGGCCTCTGTCGCGACTCGGCTATCTCGACTTCGCCTCGACCGACGACGCCTTCGAGCTTCGGCGTCCGACGCGAGCGGACGCGGTCCCGCAGGGTTAAGCAACTGCGAGCGAGCGTGGTGAACGCTTTCTTAAAGCTTTCAAGGTCACCATGGCCCGCATCGAATATGATGCGGGTCTTGGGTCCATGCTGGCACAGCAATTCGTCTTCTGGTGCGAAACCGCGACGGCTGCCGAACGCTGCGCAGCCGTGGAGATGCTTGCGGACGCGGTGGTGAACCGGAAGTTCCTGCCAAACGATCTCCGCGAGGCGGAAGCGGCCTTGGTGATCGCAGCGGAAGACGCGTCGCCCCGCGTGCGCCGTGCCATCGCGGACGGCATCGCGGATGCCTCGACGGTGTCGCGCCAGCTCGTCCGCATGCTTTCGACCGACATCGACGACGTGGCGCTGCCGGTGGTCCTCCTCTCGCCCATGCTGACCGACGACGATCTCTGCGAACTCGTGCGGGCGGGGCGGTTGGGGCTTGGCGTCGCCATCGCGCGGCGCGCCGACGTGTCGGTCGGCGTGGCGGGCGTGATCGTTTCGGTCGGGGAGCCGGTAGCGTGTCTCGAACTTGCAAGGAACCAGGGCGCGACTCTCGACGAGGCGGCGATGACGCGTCTTGTCGACATGGCAGCCGACGTCGGTGAGCTCCGCTACGCGCTTCTCCAGCGGAGCGACCTGCCGGCCGGGCCGCGCCATGCGCTCCTGTCCCAGCTTGGCGAGGCGCTCTGCTCGTCGCCGCTCGTCGCCAACGTCGTCGGGCTGTCGCGAGCGTCGCGGCTGCGCGAGGAGGTGCAGGAGCAGGCGACGGCTTCGCTGATCGATACGATCAAGGCCGACGAAATGACGGCCTTCGTCGAGCAGTTGCGCGGAACGAGCCAGCTCAACGCCGCCGTGCTCGTGCGCGCGGTCTGCATGGGGCGGATCGACCTCTTCGCTGCATCCCTCGCCCGACTGACCAATCTGCCGGAGGCGCGCGTCCGGTCGATCATCGCCGAAGCGAGAGAGCCCGCCTTTGCCGCGCTCGCTTCAGCCGCCGGATTGCCGAAGACCGTGGTGCCGCTCCTCCTGTCGGCGGTGCGTGTCTGGAAGGACATGGCGGCCGACGACCGGTTCGATTCCGCCGACGTTGCGTCCACCGTGATGGACCGCCTGACGATCGCCTTCCGCAAGACCGAGCGCGCGGGCGAAGGCGAAGAGCTCGGCCGCCTTCTGCATCGCATGTCCTGCGAGGTGCAGCAGGGCGCGGCGCGGCGTCGGGCCGAGCGCTATCTCGCGGCCTGAGATCAGTAGCGGAACTGTTCGGCGAGGATCCGCTCGTCCCACGAATGCTCGGCATCGAACAGGATGAGGCTTCGCAGGTCCGCCGATTCGCGGATGCGGATCGACTGGACTGACTTGACCTCGCGATGATCGGCCACCGCATTGACCGGCCGCTTCTGCGCTTCCAGCACCTCGACATCGACGACCTGATGACGCGACAGGAGCGCTCCGCGCCACCGCCGCGGCCGAAACGCGCTGACGGGGGTCAGTGCGAGGAGCGGCGCGCTGATCGGCAGGATGGGTCCCTGAGCCGAGAGATTGTAGGCGGTCGAGCCCGTGGGCGTCGCGACGAGCACGCCGTCGCAGACGAGCTCTTCGAGGCGCGTCTTGCCGTCGATGCTGATCTTCAGCCGCGCCGCCTGATAGGACTGGCGGAAAAGGGCCACCTCGTTGATCGCCAGCGCCGAGTGGGGGAGGCCATCGCCGTCGACGGCCGTCATTTCCAGAGGATGGATCACTGTCTCGCTGGCGCGATCGAGCCGCTCGGAGAGGCCGTCCTCCCGGAACTCGTTCATCAGGAATCCGACGGTGCCCTTGTTCATCCCGTAGATCGGCTTGCCGGTATCCATGAAACGGTGGAGCACCTGCAGCATGAAGCCGTCGCCACCCAGCGCGACGATGACCTCTGCGTCCTCCGGCTCGACGGTTCGGTAGAGTGCGGCGAGACGCTCGGCGGCCTCCGTGGCCTCGGGCGAGTCGCTGGCGAGGATCGCGATGGGGCGTGACGTGCTCTGCATGATGGTCCGTTCTGGACGGGCTCGCCGTCGACGCGTGGGAGCGAACCTAGCCGCAATGTCGACCTGCGCAAGCCCTTCGGGCGGAACGAAGGCGCGTCAGAAGGTAGAGCGGGGCCGATACGGCATCGGATAGCCCTTCGTGTCCTGCGCCACGATCGACAGCTCCGTGACGTGAAGCGCGAAGGCGTCGGCCAGCGGTGGGCGCGTGCCGCTTCGGATCGCCTGCGCCATCAGTGCGGGCCCACGCATGAAGTCCATGCGCGACGAGGTTTCCGGCACCACGGCGCCGCTGCGCGGCACGCTGAGCCGGCGCCCGAACCAGTGCTTGATCGGTCGCCCGCGTTCCAGCCGCCGCAGTACCTTGCCGAAGATGCCAGCGCGCGGCCGCCAGTGGCCGGCGGGATCGCGCAGGTAGAGGGACGAGCGCGCGTTCCAGCCGTCCGTCACCGAAAGGACGCCGCCGGTGCCGACGATGTGCATTGACCGGTCGCTTGGGGCGGCCAGGCCGCAGGTGAGCCGCGCGACGACGCCGGAGCGAAATCGAAGACAGGCAACCGAGAAGTCGTTGGCGATCTCGTCCGGCGATTGCTGCGTGCCCTTGTCGGGGAACAGCTTGGCGGAAAACGCCGTCATCTCCGCCACGGGCCCGAAGAACTCGCAGAGCCAGGTGAGATAGTAGCCGGCGTGCTCGAGTGTGCAGCCGACGGCGAACTCGTCCTCGGCCGGCCACGGCGCACCCGACAGGCTTCGCCAGGTCCGGTAGTTCTCGCGAAAGACCATCGAGTCCTCCATTTCGGCGTAGACCAGACGGACGTCGCCGACCGTGCCGTCCTCGATGGTGCGCCGGGCAGTCTGCGCGGCTTCGCCCAGCACCGAGCAGGGCGCGGAGGCGATCTGCAGACCTCTGGCTCTTGCAAGTTCGACGAGTTCCTCGGCCTCGCCAATCTCCATCGCCAAAGGTTTCTCGGAATAGACATGCCGGCCGGC
Organism: Aureimonas phyllosphaerae; assembly: GCF_047943035.1. Lineage (NCBI taxonomy): Bacteria > Pseudomonadati > Pseudomonadota > Alphaproteobacteria > Hyphomicrobiales > Aurantimonadaceae > Aureimonas > Aureimonas phyllosphaerae. The sequence continues at coordinate 2,677,713 of NZ_CP181348.1, forward strand.
TTCGAGGCAGGCTTTCGAGATCGCAGAATGGCTGGCCGGGTTCGTGAGGTTGACGACCAGCTCGATCGTCGGGTCAGCCAGAAGATCTTCCAGCGTCGGGTAGATAGGCGTGCCGTGGAAGGCCGCGAACCGCTTGGCCGCCCACTCGTCGCGATCGTAGGCACCGACGAGCTTCAGGTCCGGATGATTGGGAAGCGTCGTCATGTAGTAGTCGGCGACGAACCCGCAGCCGACGATCGCGATGTTCATGGCGGCCTCCGCGCAGTCCCGTCTGACAAGCTCTGCCACCGGAGGCCATAAGGAATTGCCAACGGCGGATCAGCCGCCGGCCGCCGTCTCCTCGGCATGCAGCGTGTTTGCGGACGGAGCCGTCTTCGGCGCCTCGTAGCGACGAAGGAGGGAAGGCACGATACCGGCGGCTGCCAGGGCTGCGGCCAGAAGCAGGGCCGACGTCAGCGGATGGCTGGGTACGAGGCCGAACATCACCGCCACCAGGGCCACCCCAAGCGACTGACCCACCAGCCTCGCGGTGGACTGGATGCCGCTCGCCCCACCGCTGCGCTCGCGCGGGGCGCTGGTGATCAGGATCTTGTTGTTGGGTGTCTGGAAGAGACCGAAGCCGAAACCCGCCAACGCCAGCCGCCAGACGAGATCGGCGTCGCTCGGCGTCGATGGAACGAGCACGAGAGCCAGGAGGCCGGCGGAGAACAGAACCAGACCGATGGCGCTCAGGCGGCCGGGATTGAAGCGATCGGCCAGACGCCCAGAGATTGCAGCGGCGATTGCCGTCGCAATGGGCCAAGGGGTCAGCAGCAGCCCGGTCTCGGCGGGAGAGCGGCCGAGCTGGTCATGCAGCAGGAAGGGTAGGGACACGAACGCGATGCCCTGTGCGCCGAAGGAACAGACCGATGTGGCGGCGGACAAGGCGAAGATGGGACGCCGAAGCAGATCCACCGGCAGGATCGGCTCGGCGATCTTCAGCTGCTTGAGCACGAACACGGTTCCGACGATCAGCCCGCCTGCGATCAGCGCTAGCGAAAGCGCGAGGCCTTCGGAATGGCCGATCCCGTTCACGCCTGAGATCAGCATGCCGAAGGTCAGGGCGCTCATCACGGCGCTCTTGAGATCGAAGGCCTGACCCGACTTCGGCGTGTCGGGCAGGGTTCGCGACCCCGCGAGAAGCGCCAGGAGACCGACCGGAACGTTGATCAGGAACAGGGCCGGCCAGGAGGCGACCGACAGGATCGCGCCCGCCAGCGACGGGCCGGCCGCCGAGGACACGCCGACCACGATCGCGACCCGTCCGACAGCACGTCCCAGCCGCGAAGCCGGGAAGATGAAGCGGACCAAGGCGATGTTGACGCTCATGATGCCTGCAGCCCCGATGCCCTGGAGCACGCGAGCGGCGATCAGCATGTCCAGCGAGCGGGACAGCGCACAGACGAGCGAGGCGAGGGTGAAGATGCCGAGGCCCGTCAGGTAGACGCGCCTATACCCGAGGATCTCGCCAAGGCGCGCCAGCGGCAGGAGCAGAACGGTGACCGCCAGCTGATAGCCGTTGACCACCCAGATCGCCTCGACTGGCGAAACGCCGAGATCCTGCGTGATGGGTGGTAGCGCGACATTGGCGACCGTGCCGTCGAGCACGGCAACGAAGAGCGCCATGGCGATCGTGCCGAAGGCCAGTCGGCGGCGAAGGGGAGGCAACCCGTCCTGATGCATGGGGATCGATCGAACCTGGATGCGGGGCGGCGATGGTCGGGGATGGTCCCATTGCGATCGCCAGCTAGTTTTGGGGCTTGGACCACGCCCTGCCGTTTGTTGGCAAGTCCGCGGCTGGAAGGGGACGACGGATGTGCAACCTGTATTCGATAACGACGACGCAGTCCGCGATGCGGGATTTTGCCCGGGCGACACGGGATCGGCTGGGAAATCTCGCGACGATGCCCGCGGTCTTCCCCGACCACAGCGCACCGATCGTCCGGGTGTCGGACGGTCAGCGCGAACTCGCCATGGCCCGGTGGGGCATGCCCTCGCCGCAGTTCGCATTGAAGGGCCGGTCGACCGATCCCGGCGTCACCAACATCCGCAACACGGACAGCCCGCACTGGCGTCGCTGGCTGGCGCCTGCCCATCGCTGCCTCGTCCCGTTCAACGCGTTCTGCGAATACGAAACCTTGGACGACGGGTCGAAGGTCCCGACCTGGTTCGCCGCGTCCGAGGACCGACCGACGCTGGCTTTCGCCGGAGTCTGGACGACCTGGACCAGCACTCGCCGCAAGGCAGAGGGCGAGGTGACGGTGGACGCGTTCGGGTTCCTGACGATCACGGCCAATGCGGTCGTCAGTCCGATCCATCCGAAAGCCATGCCTGTCATCCTTACCACGCCGTCCGAGATGGAGGCATGGATGGAAGCACCATGGCCCGAAGCCCGTTCGCTGCAGCGGCCCCTGCCGGACGGTGCCTTGCGCATCGTTGCCAGGGGCCAGCGCAGCGATGGCTAAGGGTCAGACCTTGAAGTCGAGTTCCTCGGGGCTTCCCGCAACGCGATCTTCGGCCTGCTGGCGCACGGCTTCGTCCTGGTCGGCGAGGCCATCCTCCGTTTCGTCGTAGCCGGTGCCCGGCATGGGCGCCGTGATCTCGCTGCGCGGCTCGGCGCGAATGTCGGCGTGCGTCGCCTCGTCATCCAGCAACGGATCGGCCGCGCGGTCCTCCGGATCGCGCATCGCTTCCGCCGTGGCGGACTCGAGAAGGGCGCGATCGGCTTCGCTGATGTCTGAGGTCTCGGCAAATTCGCTGCGCTGCCGGTCGTTCGGCATGCGCTGCTCGGGAAAATCTTTGGCCATGAACGTGTGCTCCTTCTTTTGCTTCAGGGGCGCGTGCCCTGCGAGGGCACCGTGTTGTCGGGATCCTTGTCGGCGTCGTTCGCGCCCGTGGTCTCGCGTGCGGCCTGCCAGCTCGGGCCTCGCGCGCCTTCGCCGATGTCGGTCAGTTCGGGAAACTCGCCCTGGTTCTCGAAGGCTACGGCAGGCTCCGGCTCGTCCTCGAGCGTCTCCTCGACAGGCGTCAGGGTGGACCCGAAGCTGTCCTTTAGCGCGACGATCTCGCGAGCCTGAAGCCAATGCGACGCTGCGCGTCCCTCTGGCCGACCTTCCGATTCCCAGATTTCGTGCGCCTTCTGGCGAACCCGATCCTCGTCCAGCGTCGTGCTCATCTCTGTTATCCCGTTCACGTCATTCGTGATGGGATTACGCGCGACCGACGCACCGGTTGCATCGCGAAGGACGAGTTCGCCGTGACAGCCCGGGTTTTCCACGGCAACGTGGAAGCGCACGAAGGGAGGAGGCGGCGCGATGGGGAACGAACAGGATACGGTGATCGCCCACCGCGAGGGTGGCGCGGGCGTGATACGCCTCAATCGGCCGAAGGCGCTCAACGCGCTCGATCTCGGCATGGTGCGTTCCATGCGAAGGGCGCTCGAGATGTTCCTCGACGATCCCGCCGTCGCGCTCGTCATCCTCGAGGGAGAGGGCGAGCGTGCCTTCTGCGCGGGCGGCGATATTCGCGCCGTCGTGGCAAGCGGTCGCGCTCGAGATGGGGTGGCGGAAGCCTTCTGGCGCGAGGAATACGAGTTGCTGGCGCGGCTCGCAGGCGCCAGCAAGCCTGTGGTCGCGCTCACCGATGGCATCGTCATGGGGGGAGGCGCCGGGCTGGTCATGCACCTCCGGCACCGCGTGGCCACGGAGCGCGTGCGGTTTGCCATGCCCGAAGTCGGGATCGGTTTCCTCCCTGATGTCGGTGCGACCTTCGTCCTGTCCCGCCTCGAAGGGGCGTTCGGCCGCTATCTCGCCCTGACGGGAGAGCCGATCGGGGCAGGGGATGCGATCGAGGCAGGCCTTTTCGATTGCTGCATCCCGTCCAATCGGCTGGCGGACTTAAGAGCCCAGCTGACGAGGCTCCAGCCGGTGACGGACCACGCCACCGTTGCCGCCTTGATCGAAGGCGAAGCCGACCAGATCGGAGCGCCGCTTCTCGATCATCATGGGACCGCGATCGCCGAGGCGTTCGGAAGGGAAGACTTGTCGGAAATCGAAACGGCGCTCGCGGACATGAAGTCCGATCCCGTGCATGGAGACTTCGCCCAACGGACGCTTGCAACGATGCAGGGCCGATCGCCGTGGTCCATGGCATTGACGAACCAGCTCCTGGCGGCCGGCGAAGCCAGCAAAACCTTGGAAGCCTGTCTCATCCGCGAGTTTCGGGCCGCCTGCTTCTGTCTCGAAGTCGACGACTTCTACGAGGGCGTGCGGGCAGCCGTGATCGACAAGGATCGCAACCCACAATGGCCGTCGAGGCGGGAAGGCTGGCGCCAGCCGGACCTCGGCGTCGTCCTGGCCGAGCGCGACGGGCGGCCTGACCCGTCGTTCGATCGGTGATCAAGGGTTGGCGGCAGCCTTGTCGTCGAGGATGCGGGCGAGTTCGACGGCCGTCCCCGAAAAGGTCTTGCCGCGATCCGGCTCGCGGAAGCACTTCCAGAGGTTCGTCTTCTTGTCGCGCTTCCAGCCGGCTTTCGCGATCCTGGCTTCGGCTGCGGTCTCGTGCGGTGTCTTGAAGGCCATCGGTCCGGATTCCCGTCTTGGTGGATCCTTCATAGTCAAACGCGGAGCGGTCGCGAAGAGCCGTCATCCGATACGAACACGCCGTTGCCAGTCCCTGAAAGATCGATCGTTCAGGGACCGCCAGCGACTGAACCCATCACCACCATGATGAGTTCGTCGAGATCGACCGGCCCGTTCAGGATCACGCCTGTCTCGGTCTCCTCGACCATCAGACGCCCATCACCGACTTCGGCCTGACGCTGTAGCTCGCCGACGATCGCCTAGCGGATGCTTTCCTCGACGCTCATCTCCGGCGCTCCGGATCGCTGGTGGTAACGCCGGGCGGATATTGGAGCCCGCCTGCGCTGGTTTCGTCGACATCCTCATCGCTGAGGATGGGATCGCGCGGTTCAGGCTTGCCGTCCTGCGCTTCCACTTCAACGAGATCGTTGTCGAGACCTGCGAACTGCGCTTCGATCTGACGCGCCTCCTCGGCCTCTGTATTCGCCGGCTTCGCCTTCTGTTCGTTCGGCTGCATGGAAAACCTCCGCGATCGTATCTGAGAGCAACGCACGATGCGCAAAGGCGCTCCCGGTCTCGCTCGAAGCAGCGACATCGAATGCGGGTGCCCCATATGGTTCGACGATAGCAGCAAGCCGAAGGAATCGGAGCTTGGCTCAGTTCGACAAGCCTTCAAACCGCAAGCGCGGCTCGCTGTGGGCCGTGACCACTGCGGTCATCGTGGTATCAGTCCTGTTCTTCATGTTCTTCTCAAGCCGCGATGGCGAGCGTCCGACCTCGACCACTGGCGGTACGGTTTCCACAGGGGCCTCGCCGACGACCGGAAACCGCTGAAAAGGACCCGCGACAGGCGGCCGGCCGGCGTGATACAGGCAGCACAGAACCGTTCGTAGTCCTTATCGATCGAGGCCCGAACGGCAAGCACGTGGCCACGGACCGGGGTTCGTTCACATGTCGACCATCGCTGCCTCCTCGACGTCGCTGCGCGAGAAGACGACCCTGTCCGTTCTCTTCGCGATGAGCGGATGCCACATGCTGAACGACGTGATGCAGTCGCTGCTTGCATCGCTGTATCCGCTCCTCAAAGAGAACTACGCGCTCGACTTCGTGCAGATCGGGCTGCTGACGATGACGTTCCAGATCACGGCCTCGCTGCTGCAGCCGGGCGTCGGCGTCGTCACCGATCGCTGGCCCATGTCCTACGCGCTGCCGGTCGGCATGGGGTCGACCCTGTGTGGTCTTCTGCTCCTGTCCTCGGCGGGCAGTTTCCCGATGCTGCTTCTGGCCGCCAGCCTGATCGGGTTCGGCTCCGCGGTGTTTCATCCCGAAGCTTCGCGCGTGGCGCGGGCCGCGTCCGGCGGGCGCCACGGGTTTGCGCAGTCGCTGTTCCAACTGGGCGGCAATGCGGGAACCGCGCTCGGGCCGCTGCTCGCGGCGTTTATCGTGCTGCCCTATGGCCAGCACAGTATCGCATGGTTCGCCGGCATCGCATTCCTCGGCATCGCGATCCTGACCTGGGCCGGGAACTGGTATGCAGGTCATCGCCGCGCGCAGATCGGACGGCCGCCGGTGAGCCGCGCCCTGCCGCTGCCCCGCAACACCGTGCTGTGGGCGGTGGCGATCCTCGTTCTCCTGACGGCGACCAAGAACGTCTACATGGCGAGCTTCTCCAGCTACTACACGTTTTACGTCATCGATCGATTTGCGCTCACGGTGCGCGAGGCGCAGTTGATGCTGTTCCTGTTCCTCGGCGCGGCGGCCGCCGGAACGTTCCTCGGCGGTCCCATCGGCGACCGCTACGGCGCGCGCTTCGTGATCTGGTTCTCGATCCTCGGTGTGATCCCCTTCGCCCTGCTGCTCCCTTACGCAAACCTGCCGCTGACCGCCGTGCTGACGGTCATCATCGGCTTCGTGCTCGCCTCTGCCTTCCCCGCGATCGTCGTCTTCGCGCAGGAGCTCCTGCCGGGCCGTGTCGGGCTCGTGGCCGGCATGTTCTTCGGGTTCGCGTTCGGGGCCGGGGGGCTCGGCGCGGCCTTCCTCGGCGATTTCGCCGATACGGCAGGCATCGAGTTCGTGTATCGCACGGTCTCCTATCTGCCGCTCCTCGGCCTCGCTACGATTCTCCTGCCCAGGCTGCCGTCCCTGCGCTGATCGTGGCGTGCCCTCGAACAAGGGACCCATCATGCCGCGCATCCAACTCGTTACCACCGGTGGGACGATCGCCTCGCGGGCCGAGACGGCTGCGGCCGATGCCGACGTCGTGGCGTCCGTGCGTGGCGATGCGTTGCGCGCCGGCCTCCATGACAAGCTGGAGGGGATCGAGATCGCAGTCGACGACTTCTGTAGCGTCAATTCGTTCTCGATCGACCTGCCGCTGGCATTCGCCCTCGCGAGGCGGATCGACCAGCATCTCGCCGATCCGGCCTGTGACGGCGTCGTGGTCACGCATGGGACCGACACGATGGAAGAGAGCGCGTTCCTCGCCGACCTCGTCGTCGCCTCGCCCAAGCCGGTCGTCTTCACCGGGGCACAGCGGAGCGCCGACGCGCCGGATACGGACGGGCCGCGCAACATCGCCGATGCCGTGCGCCTGGCCGCATGCCCCGACGCGGTTGGACTCGGATCCATGATCCTGTTCGAGGGCGACTTTCATGCCGCCCGCGATGTCACGAAGACCCATACGGCGCGCACCGACACTTTCCGTTCGGGGGAGCACGGGAAGCTCGGCGAGGTCGACGGGACGATCGTGCGCGTCCACCGACGCCCGACGTTGCGGCGTACGTTCGCGCCGACCGACATTGAAACGCGCGTCGAACTCGTCCGCATGGCGATGGGAGGCTCGGACAGGCTCCTGCGTTTCGTCGCGGGAGACGGCGCCAGGGCCATCGTGCTGGAAGGTTTCGGGCGTGGAAACACGCCGCCGACCGTGACCAGCGCCGCCGCCGAGATCATCGCCTCCGGCATCCCGGTCATCGTGACCTCGCGTTGTCCTGAGGGTCGCGTGAAGCCGGTCTACGGAAACGGCGGCGGTCGCGATCTCCAGCGGGCCGGCGCGATCTTTGCGGGGGACCTTAGCGGTGCCAAGGCGCGCATTCTGGCGGCGGTCGCGCTGGGTAGCGGGGAAGCCGACCTCGAAGCCGTGTTCGGCGCTCTCGGCGGCTGATCCGCGAGCCGGTCAGCCTGGGGAGTTGAGGAGGCCCATCCTCTCGGCCGGCGCCTGAATCAAGCGCCTATACTCCTCTTCCGGAATGCCGTAGCAGCCGGCGGCAATCGCTTCGAGACCCATACGATCGAGAATGTGGATGCGGCCGCGCCTCGCCTTGATGAGGCGGGCGCCTTCCAGCACATGAATCTCATTCGTCACGCCCGACCGTCGCACCCCCAGCATGAGCGCCAGGAACTCGTGCGTCAGCGGAAGATCGTCGGTTTCCAAGCGATCCTGGGACATGAGAAGCCAACGCGCCAGCCGCTCGTTGATGTTGTATCGCCCATTGGCAAGCGCCGAATGCGAAAGCTGGACCTCGTAGCAATGGATGTAGCGCAGCAGGAGCTGGCGCAGGGCCTCGTCCTCCGCCACCAGTACGAGCAGCGCATGCGCCGATATGCGCATAGAGGCGCCGGCCGCCTGCATGAAGGTGCGATGCGGCGTCTGCCCGACGCCGTGAAGGAGGCAGAACCCGGTCATGCCCTCGGGGCCGATATGTCCGACTTCGATCTCTTCCTTGCCGTCCCGGCTGGTCGCGACCATGGACGCCAGACCGGCTTCCAGAAAATGCACCTCGAGAATCTCAGCTTGCGGCTCAACCAGAAGTTCACGCACCGACAGTTCGACAGGCGTCAGGTGCGGAGCGATCCTCGCATAGGTCTCGGCTCCGACGACTGAGAGCAGACGATTGCGGATGCGGGACTGCGGTATGACCGACATCGGCTTGGCGCTTCCTCCAGACAACAGCGCGTTCCGGGCGTCATGGCCGGCTTGAACGTACAGCTTGGGGATCAGGTTATGGGGGAAGGGACAGCAATGCTCCATATGTAGCGGCGTACCGTACGCTTCTGACCTAAAACGCTTTTTCCGCCTCGACAGCACGGAGGGGTGACAACTTGTCCCGTGCGCTCGTCACCTTTCTACCTGTCAACGCGCAGGGCGTGGCGTGGAAGGCTGCCTGTGCTCTTGGCGGAAGAAGAAAGGAAGATCGCACGACCCATCAGTTGCGGCAGCGCGAACGGCCGACGACCCGAACGGTTCGTCGTTGATGGCTGATTGCTGCAACCGATTGGACATTTCTTTCGCAACTCCTAGTTACATCGGGTGGGAGAAGCGTCATGAAGATCGAAGCGGGGATCGCCCCGAAACGCATCGACTACAAGGGTGCTGATCGCGAGCGCCCTCGGGATGAAATGAGACCGGCTCGGGGGCTCCTCGTCGGCTTGGTTCTCTCAGCGATCATTTGGCTGGGGCTTCTGGTTTTCTGGCTGTCGGTTTGATCATTCGTCCATTTGATCCGGTTCCGCGTTCGTTGTCCCGCAGTCGCGCGTGGGCGAGCAGCAGGAGGCGACCGAGAAACAGCCCAACGAGCGCCCCGCAGGCCTTCACGAGCGCATCGTCGAACCTTGCATGCCGTGTCGGCGAGAGTTCCTGAAGCCATTCGATGGCGATCGCACCAACAACGATGGCCAGACCGACCGCGATCGAGTGCCGAGGGTATGCCATCACGAAGAGCGCGGTCAGGCTGCAGAACGCGAGGGCCCGATCGAAGTCGACCGGCATGACGTCGTGGGGTCTCAACCCAATCGGGGAAACGGTGACGAAGAGGATCGCCGCAAGGGCGATCCAGGCGGCAGCACGCAGGAGGGTGGTTGTCATGCAACCGTCATCTGCGCCGATTGCGGCGGTGTCGTGCGAGGGCCGAAGAGTCGGACGATATGGTTGATGTGCCTAGAGCCAGCGCGCCTGACGGAAGCGGACGTAAAGGAGGGTGCAGGCGGCAACGATCACGCCGAGGACGATGAAGTAGCCGTAGTGCGACTTCAGCTCGGGCATATATTCGAAATTCATGCCGTAGATGCCCGCAATGGCGGTCGGCACGGCCAGGATGGCGGCCCATGCGGCCAGCTGGCGCGTGATCGCGCCGGTGCGCTGCTGCTCCAGTAGATTGCTGAACTCGAAGACGGAAATGACGATCTGGATGAGGCCGTCGACGAGCGTCTGGACGCGCCGGACGTGATCGAGCACGTCGCTGAAGTAGGGCCGAGTTTCCGGATCGATGCAGGGCAGGTCCAGCCGGACGAGTTTTCCAGCGACCTCGGCCATGGGAGCCAGCACCCGCTGGAATTTGGCGAGCTGACGGCGCAGCGTGAAGATGCGGGTGATCTCGTCGCGTCCGAGAAACGTGTCGAGCGAGCGCTGCTCCATCGTCAACACGTTGTCCTCGATCGCTTCCACGATCGGCAGGTATCCGTCGACGATAAAGTCGAGAATGGCGTGCAGGACGTAGTCGACGCCGTGAATGAGAAGGGTCGGCGCGGCCTCGAGGTGCTGGCGCAGGGCCGTGTGCGAACGGGCCGAACCGTGGCGCACGCTGATGATGTGGCTGTGCCCCAGGAAGATCGCCGTTTCCCCGTATTCGATCCGGTCGCCGTCCAGCGCCGCCGTCTTGGCGACGACGAAGAGCTGATCGCCATACACGTCCACCTTTGGCAGCTGCCGCGCGTCGACGGCATCTTCCACCGCAAGGGGATGAAGATTGTACTGCTCCTTGAGGACCTGCATCTCTTCATGCGTCGGATCGCAGATGCCGATCCAGACGAACTCGGACCGATCCGACGGACAATCCACCTTCTCGTGAATCGAGATCTCGCGAACCCGCTTGCCGTGGCGGTAGAGATAGGCGGCGACCACGGTCATGCGGGGGCCTCGCGTCCCGGAAGGGGAGGGCAGGGGCCGAAGGTGCGACCCGTCTTCGCCGCTAGATGTCGCACGCTTTCGTGATGAAAAGATTGTGCTGCGCGGTCAGGCGTGTTCGAGGCGTATTCCCGTCTCGTCGTCGAACACATGAAGATGCTCGGCGGGCAGGAGCACGCTCAACCGCTCGCCGGCCGACCAGTCTCCGTAGCCGGGCCGATAGGCCTTGATGGCGACCTCGCCGTAGCGCAGGTGAACGATCGTACCGACCCCGGTCGGCTCGACGAGCTCCACGGCGCAGTCCACGGCATCCACCGCATCGGATGGCGCGAAGGCGACATGCTCCGGCCGGATACCGATCGTGACCGGTCGTCCTTCGGCCAGCCCGAGGGGCGCCAGCGGAATTTGGGCGTGGCCGACGTCGAGATGCGGCCGGAGGCCGTTGCGATAGAGGCCCGAGACAAAGTTCATCGCGGGCGAACCGATGAAGCCGGCGACGAAGCGATTGGCCGGGCGCTGGTAGAGATCGAGCGGGGTGCCGATCTGCTGGATGCGACCGGCGTCGAGCGCGACGATCCGGTCCGCCAGCGTCATCGCCTCGATCTGATCGTGCGTGACGTAGATCGAGGTTGCGCCGAGGCGCTGGTGCAGCTTCTTGATCTCGGCCCGCATCTGCTCGCGCAGGCGCGCATCGAGGTTGGACAGTGGTTCGTCGAACAGGAAGGCTTGCGGCTGGCGCACGATGGCACGGCCCATCGCGACGCGCTGGCGCTGTCCGCCGGACAAGGCCCTCGGCTTGCGGTCGACGAGCTTGGACAGGCCGAGGGTCTCAGCGGCTCCGCGCACGGCTTCAGAGATCCGCTCCTTGGCGGTTTTGCGAAGTCGCAGTGAGTAGCTCATGTTTCCGGCGACGCTCATGTGCGGGTAGAGCGCGTAGGACTGGAACACCATCGCGATATTGCGATCCTTCGGCTCCATGTCGTTGACGCGGCGCCCTCCGATCAGGATGTCGCCCGCCGTCGCCTCCTCGAGACCGGCGATCATGCGAAGGAGCGTCGACTTTCCGCAGCCGGACGGCCCGACGAGAACGACGAACTCGCCGCTTCGGATCGACAGGTCGACAGGCTGGAGGACGTGGATCGAGCCGAAGGATTTCTCGACGGCGTTGAGGTCGATCGTGGCCATGTGTGTCGGTTCCTTCAGCCCTTGACCGCGCCGGCGGTCAGGCCCTGCACGAGGAAACGCTGGATGAGGAGGAAGAAGAGGAGCGCCGGGATGAGCGCGAGCACGCCCGCAGCCATCATCTGTCCGAAGTTGACGCCGAACTTCGAGACGAAGGACAGGAGGCCGACGGGGAAGGTGCTGGCGTCCGTCTTCGAGATCAGCATCAGCGCAAAGAGAAGCTCGCTCCAGGCGGCGGTGAAGACGAAGCCGAGCGTCGCCGCCATGCCGGGCAGGGTCAGCGGCACGATGATCTCGCGGAACGCCTGGAACCGGCTGGCCCCGTCGATCATCGCGGCCTCGTCGAGATCCTTCGGGATCGCGTCGAAGAACGACTGCATCAGGAAGACCGCGAAGGGTACGTTGAAGGCGGAGTAGACGATGATGAGGCCGGTGAGGCTGTTGGTGAGCCCGATCGGCGCCAACATGCGGAAGATCGGCGCGATCAGCATGACCAATGGAAACATCTGCGTCACCAGCATCAGCCCGATCAGCCAGAGCTTGCCGCGGAACCGGAAGCGCGACATCGCATAGCCCGCACCCGCCGCGATCAGCGTAACGATGATGGCCGTCGTCAGCGAGACGATCAGCGAGTTGCGGAAGAACAGTGGGAAGTCGCTATTTCGGAGCACGAAGACGTAGTGCTCGAAGCTCGTCTGCGACGGCCAGAGGCGGACCCCTTCGCTGTAGAGCAGCGCGTTCGGCGTCACCGAGACCTTGAGCAGCCAGAACAGCGGAAACAGGGCCACCACGATGTAGACGAGGATCGCGGTGCGATGGGCGATGGTGCCGGCAAGGCGCCGGCGCGTGACGGCAGCCATGGGTCAGGACCTGTTCAGAAGCATCTGTCGCAGGCTCACGAGGAGTAGCGAGTAGATCATCAGGAGCACCAGCAGCACGAGGGCGATCGCCGACGCGTATCCGAAGTCGAGGCGGCGGAAGGCGGTCGTGAAGATGTAGCTCGCGACGATCTGCGTTCGGTCTGCCGGGCCGCCGTTGGTCATCACCACGATAAGATCGGCGAAGTTCGCGATCCACACGGTGCGCAGGAGGATGGTGATCGCAATCGTCGGCGCGAGGAAGGGCAGGGTGATCGAGCGGAAGCGCTCGATGGCGCCGGCGCCGTCGATCGCGGCGGCTTCGTAGATATCCTTCGGGATGGACTGCAGCGCGGCGAGAAGCGTGATGGCGAAGAACGGGATGCCCCACCAGACATTGGCGATGATCGGCCCCCACATCGCATGGTCGGGATCGGCCAGGATGTTTGTGGGCGTTTCCATCAGTCCGAGCGCTGTCAGCCAGTGCGGGATGGGACCGACCACGGGATTGAAGAGCCAGGCCCAGTCGAGCCCGGACAGGAAGCTCGGCACCGCCCACGGAAGGAACACCAGCGCCTGGGCGAGACCCCGGCTGGCGAACGGACGGTTGAGGAGAAGCGCTAGGATCAGGCCGAAGACGAATTGCAGCGCGACCGACGTGCCGGTCCAGAACACGGTATTGCTGAGGGCCAGTCGGAAGTTCTCGTCGGACGCGAGCTTCACGAAATGGCCGAAGCCGACGAAGCCACCGCTGAACGGATTGAGCAGGCGAATGTCGCGGAACGCATAGGAGACGCCGACCACGAGCGGCACCAGCATGATCGTGACGATGAGGATCACGGCGGGCGCGGCATAGAGGTAAGGCTGCAGGCTGGTGGTCCAGCTCCGGCGCAGGGCTTGCGGGGCAGGCGGGATGCCTGTCTGGCCGATGGCGGTCATGAACTCCTGGCCGGCTGAAGGGGAAGGGGAGGGGAGCGGGCGAGCCGCCCCCCACTCGGCGTCAGGCCTGTCAGTTGCCCATCTGCTTCTTCTTGGCGGCCGTCAGGTACTCGGCCCACTGCTTGGCCAGGTCCTCCGGCGAGATCGAGCCGAGGAGCGCCTCCTGGCTGGTCTTGATCACCAGCGAGTCCTTGAAGAAGGCGAACTCCTCGAGATCGGTCGGCATGACGGTTGGCACGACGCTCGGATCGGACAGTTCATCGAACCAGCCCTTGAACTTGTCCTGCGCATAGAAGGGATCCTGCTCGGCCGATTTGTGGACGGGCAAGGCACCCGTCCGCTTGTTCCAGGCGAGGTTGCCCTCGGGGCCTTCCAGCGCCTCAATCAGCTTCCAGGCGAGGTCCTTGTTCTCGCTCGCGGCGAACATCGACCAGCCGGCATAGCCGATGGTCGGGAAGGCCTTGCCGGCGGGCCCCTTCGGCATCGGCGCGACGCCGTACTGCTCGGGCTTCAGGTGTTCGTCGATGGCAATCAGCGCATCCGGGTCCTGGTCGAGCATGGCGCAAGTGCCGGAATAGAAGCCCGCCACGATCTCGTTGAAGCCCCAGTTGATGGAGTCCTTCGGCGCATAGCCGTTCTTGTACATGTCGACCACGTAGGTCAGTCCCTTGACCCAGCCCGGCTCGGAGAAGGTCGACGTCCCGTCCTCCTTGAAGAACGTATTGTCGCCATTGGCCGTCGCGCCGAACATCACCCAGCCGTTCAGTCCGCCGGGACCGCCGCGCAGGCAATAGGCCGACTTGCCGGCGGCCTTGATCTTCTCCGCGGCAGCCGTGAACTCGTCCAGCGTCTTCGGTGGCGCCTCGACGCCCGCCGCCTTGAAGACATCCTTGTTGTAGAACATGGCCCGCAGGTAGAAGCCGTAGGGCAGCATGTAGGCGGTGTTGTCGACGGCGCGGCCAAACTGGAGGGCTCGGTCGTTGAGACCGCCCGTGTACTGCCAGTTCTTCAGGTACGGCTCGAGGTTCTCGAGCGCGCCGTTCTTCGCATAGAGCGCAAGCCAGGTGTCGGGCATCTCGACGACGTCGGGCGTCTCGCCGGCCGACACGGTGGTCGCGAATTTCTCGAACGCCTCTCCCCAGGGCAGCGAGGTGATCTCGACGGTGACACCCGGGTTGGCGGCCTCGAAGCCCTTGACGATCTCGCGCAGCGTCGCGGTGCGCTCGGGGCTCGTGATCACCTCAGTCAACTTCAGGGTCTGGGCCAGTCCGGGGCTGGCGCAGAGGCCGGCCAGCATGGTGGCGGTGAGAAGCGTCCTGATCATGCCATTCCTCCTTGGTTGTCGTCGGGGTTCAAAGCGTCGCGGCGTCGATGGCCGCCTCGATGTCGTTCCAGAGACGTTCCGTGCCTTCGAGCCCGACATGCAGGCGGACGGAGCGCGGATGAATGCCGAAGGCGACCGCGGAATTCGGCTGCGCGGCCTGAGCCCGAACGATCGCGCCGGGCACGACGAGGCTCTCGTGCCCGCCCCAGCTGACGCCGAGCGAGAAGGTCGAAAGCGCGTCGGCAAAGCGCGCGATGTCGATGCCTTCCCTGAAGACGAAGGAGAAGAGGCCCGACGTACCGCGCAGACCCTGGGGCAGCGCATTGGCGAGGCCGGGATGCGCCACACTCTCGACGGCCTGATGCGCCCGCAGGCGCCTTGCCACTGCGAGCCCCGACGCTTCGTGCGCCTTCATGCGGATCGGAAGAGTCCGCAATCCGCGGATCAGCAGCCATCCCTCGAACGGCGAGAGCTTGCCGCCGAGATAGGGGTGAGTCTCCGATCGGATCCGGTTGATCAATGCGGCAGGGCCAGCCACGACGCCGGCCACGACATCGCTATGTCCGCCGAGATATTTCGAGGCCGAATGGAGGACGAGATCGACGCCGAGCGCGATCGGGTTCTGGAAGACCGGCGACGCCCAGGAGTTGTCGATCACCGTCATGACACCGGCATCGCGTGCGAGCCGGGCGAGAGTACCGACGTCATGCGCCTCCATCGTCCAACTGGTCGGGCTTTCCATGTAAAAGAGCTTCGCCCCCGGCAGCGCCTTCTCGACCGCCACCTCGTCGAGCCCGTCGATATAGTCGACCTGGACCCCCATTCGCTTGGCGAAGGTCTCGAACAGGCGATAGGCGTCGGGATAGACGTTGCGGACCGCAAGAATCCGCTCGCCTGGCGATACGAAGGTCAAGACGGTGGACGAGATCGCGGCCATGCCGCTCGCAAACGAGAGAGCGTCCTCCGTCCCTTCAAGTTCCGCCACCTTCTCCTCGAAGATCCGCGTCGTCGGATTGAGCCCGCGGGAATAAGCTGGGCGTTGCTTCAGACCGCGATAGACCGCTTCCATCTCGGCATAGGACTCGAAGGTGAAGAGCGAGGTCTGCACGATCGGCGGCACCACCGCCGCGTAGGCGTTGGGCGCATCGTGAGCCACGATGCCGGACGCATGGTCCAGCCAGTCCATCCCGTCGGTCATTGGGACATGTCCTTGATGTCTTCCTCGACGATGGCGAGGATGTTCAGGGTCTTCTCGCGCGCTTTGGCGGGATCGCGCCCGGCGATCGCGTCGAAAAGTTCGCGGTGGTACGGAAAGGATCGGCGCGCGAAGTCCGGTCGGTCGAACGGCTTCTCGAAGAACAGCTCGAACGCCTCCCGCATCTGTTCGAGAAGCTGGCCGAAAAGGGGGTTGTGCGTGGCGTCGTAGATGGAAAGATGAAAGGCGAGGTCTTCGCGGCCTGCAGTGCCCTTCTCCAGATGAACGCGCTCCATCTCCTCCAGCGTTTCCCGCATGCGCTCGATATCGGCGCGCTCCGCCCGGTTTGCTGCCAGCATGCTGGCCTCTACCTCCAGCCCGCGCCGAACGTCGAGCGTCCGCAGGAGCCCGTCACGGACCGGGCCGGGATCGAAGGACAAGGGGAGATGAACCGTCGCGGCCGAAATGCTCCGGCGTAGAAATGAGCCGCTGCCTCGCCGCGTCTCGACGACGCCCAGTGCCTGGAAATGCCGCATGACCTCGCGAACGGTGGACCGACCGATGCCAAGGGCGCCCATCAACTCGTGCTCGGTCGGAAGTCGATCGGACGGCTTCAGTCCGGTTTTCGAGATGTGATCCGCGACGATCTGGATCGCATCTTTCGTCCGGTTCGCGGACGGCATCCGTGCCAGCCCCTCAATTGCCATATATCCCCCGACGTGGCAAAGTTGTCAGACAGCAGACAGCGAATGAGACGAAGCGTCAAGGCAGAAGGGCGGCGACAAAAGTGTTTTGTGGGGAGGGGAGAGAAGAGGGGATACGGATACAGGTAGGACCGCAGCCGCAACCAACCGATCTCGGATCCCAAGACGCCCCCCGTGACGACTGTCTGACGGTCTGGCGACGGTGCAAGCTGTTGTTCGGGCTTCGGATTTGCACTTTTTCCCGAATGGTCGAATTTTTTGTATTGACCGCCGCGGCGTGTGCCCCCTATAAGCCGCTCATCGACGACGGCGGTGGCGCCGGGGCGGACGGGTTGGACGGCTGAGGCGGTCTGGTTGGTTTGCCGGGAAGTTGGGTTGGCGGTTGTGTTCTTCCGGGATTTCTGGGAGGGGATGGCTGGCTGGCTCGGTTTTGCGCCTCTTGTGAGTGTCGGACGAGTTTTTTCGAGTTTGCTTCTGGCATGCTTGAAGGGTGGCTGGCCAGGTTGGTCACCCGAGCGGCGGACTGTTGTGGTTTGCCGGGTTCTTTGAGAATTGAAGAGAGAACGGAAGAAAGAGAGACGTGGACGGCGGTGTTGGCCGAGGACGGCTTGGGGCGATATCCTTTTCGCCCTGGGTTATGTCCGAGAGCTGAACCGACGATAGACACGTTTCGTTGAGATGAGAGCGGACGGCATGTTTGCTGGCTGGTTGGGCGTGAGCCTGGCTGGCTGGTTTGTGTTGTCCGGTACAAACTCTCGTTGATGCTTTGAGACAGTGACTTGAAGTCGGGATAACTCTTATCAAACCTGAGAGTTTGATCCTGGCTCAGAACGAACGCTGGCGGCAGGCTTAACACATGCAAGTCGAACGCCCCGCAAGGGGAGTGGCAGACGGGTGAGTAACGCGTGGGAATCTACCCTGAACTGCGGGATAGCTCCGGGAAACTGGAATTAATACCGCATGTGCCCTGAGGGGCAAAGATTTATCGGTTCAGGATGAGCCCGCGTCCGATTAGCTAGTTGGTGGGGTAAAGGCCTACCAAGGCGACGATCGGTAGCTGGTCTAAGAGGATGATCAGCCACATTGGGACTGAGACACGGCCCAAACTCCTACGGGAGGCAGCAGTGGGGAATATTGGACAATGGGCGCAAGCCTGATCCAGCCATGCCGCGTGAGTGATGAAGGCCCTAGGGTTGTAAAGCTCTTTCACCGGGGACGATAATGACGGTACCCGGAGAAGAAGCCCCGGCTAACTTCGTGCCAGCAGCCGCGGTAATACGAAGGGGGCTAGCGTTGTTCGGAATTACTGGGCGTAAAGCGCACGTAGGCGGACATTTAAGTCAGGGGTGAAATCCCGGGGCTCAACCCCGGAACGGCCTTTGATACTGGGTGTCTTGAGTTCGGAAGAGGTGAGTGGAATTGCGAGTGTAGAGGTGAAATTCGTAGATATTCGCAGGAACACCAGTGGCGAAGGCGGCTCACTGGTCCGATACTGACGCTGAGGTGCGAAAGCGTGGGGAGCAAACAGGATTAGATACCCTGGTAGTCCACGCCGTAAACGATGGAAGCTAGCCGTCGGGGGGTTTACCTTTCGGTGGCGCAGCCAACGCATTAAGCTTCCCGCCTGGGGAGTACGGTCGCAAGATTAAAACTCAAAGGAATTGACGGGGGCCCGCACAAGCGGTGGAGCATGTGGTTTAATTCGAAGCAACGCGCAGAACCTTACCAGCCCTTGACATGCCACGACGTCCTCAGAGATGGGGTCATTCCTTCGGGACGTGGACACAGGTGCTGCATGGCTGTCGTCAGCTCGTGTCGTGAGATGTTGGGTTAAGTCCCGCAACGAGCGCAACCCTCGCCCCTAGTTGCCAGCATTTGGTTGGGCACTCTAGGGGGACTGCCGGTGATAAGCCGGAGGAAGGTGGGGATGACGTCAAGTCCTCATGGCCCTTACGGGCTGGGCTACACACGTGCTACAATGGCGGTGACAGTGGGCAGCCAGCCAGCGATGGTGAGCTAATCCCCAAAAGCCGTCTCAGTTCGGATTGCACTCTGCAACTCGAGTGCATGAAGTTGGAATCGCTAGTAATCGTGGATCAGCATGCCACGGTGAATACGTTCCCGGGCCTTGTACACACCGCCCGTCACACCATGGGAGTTGGTTCTACCCGAAGGCGTTGCGCTAACCCGCGAGGGAGGCAGGCGACCACGGTAGGGTCAGCGACTGGGGTGAAGTCGTAACAAGGTAGCCGTAGGGGAACCTGCGGCTGGATCACCTCCTTTCTAAGGATGGACCTTTGACGGCCTCTTGGCCCCCGATCCTCGGATCGGCGCCCGGGACCACCGTATCGGTCTGTTTTAGAACAAGACGACGGCCAGTCAGGCTGTTGTCGACATAGACTAGGCCCTGTCCAAGCAGCTTCGGTTGTGGGATTGGGGTGATGGCCGGCATCGCCGCCCATGTTTCTCTTTCTTCCTCGAATGGTGGTGGTGGCCGCAGCGCTGATAGAGCGATGCGGTGCCGATGACGGACGAGAGTTCGGGCCCGTAGCTCAGTTGGTTAGAGCGCACCCCTGATAAGGGTGAGGTCGGTAGTTCGAATCTACCCGGGCCCACCATGCTTCTTCGTGAGGAAGGGGCGTGGTGGACCCGGGGGTCCCTCCCAGGGTTGCGGTTTGGTCCTCGAATAGGGGCTTTAGCTCAGCTGGGAGAGCACCTGCTTTGCAAGCAGGGGGTCGTCGGTTCGAACCCGACAAGCTCCACCATTCGGAAGAAAGCAAAGTTTGCGGCACGGCTTTGGTTGTGTCGCCCGTTCTTGAACATGTGAAGAGAAGACGGATCCTGACGGGTCACCTGGCGGCAACGCACGGGTGGACTGGTCCGAGGTTCCTCGCTGGAAGGGTTCATCGCCCGACCGGGTCAAACGAGGGCTTCTGTTGGATGGGTGTGCCTGACCGCCGCCCTTGGGGTTCGTCTCTGGAAGCTGGTCTTTCGCCAGTTCCGCCTCTAGCCGGGGTGGGATTGGCATGAGCCATGCTGCAGGACGCCGATCCCCGTTGCACGCGGGCCGGTGTTTGCATGGCTCGAAGAGAATGAAGCGCACATGAGCATCTCTCTCTTCTCAGCAGCAAAGCCGACGATGACGAACGAGACGCCCCGAACCCGATGAGGGTTCGCAAGGCCGACCGGCCGTCGCCGCTCGTGCGGCGCGCCCCGCGCAGACGATCGCCTCGATAGGCGATCGGCGTGAGCGGAGCTGAGAACTGATGATCATGGGCGATGAGAACGATCAAGTGTCTTAAGGGCATCTGGTGAATGCCTTGGCATGCACAGGCGATGAAGGACGTGATACGCTGCGATAAGCCATGGGGAGCTGCGAATAAGCTTTGATCCGTGGATTTCCGAATGGGGCAACCCACCTCCGAGCCTTGGTCAGATCGGAACGGCACTGGATGGCGATGAGCTGTCCGGTGGTGTTGCGGTGACCAAGGTTCAACAGCGAGGTATCTAACCTTCGAATACATAGGGGTTAGAAGCGAACTCGGGGAACTGAAACATCTAAGTACCCGAAGGAAAGGACATCAACCGAGACTCCGTTAGTAGTGGCGAGCGAACGCGGACCAGGCCAGTGACCATCTTGAGAAGAAGCCGAACAGGTTGGAAAGCCTGACAAGAGTGGGTGATAGTCCCGTAGGCGCAATGTCTGAGATGGTCCATGAGTAGGGCGGGACACGTGAAATCCTGTCTGAAATTGGGGGGACCACCCTCCAAGCCTAAGTACTCGTGCATGACCGATAGTGAACCAGTACCGTGAGGGAAAGGTGAAAAGCACCCCGACAAGGGGAGTGAAAGAGAACCTGAAACCGGATGCCTACAAACAGTAGGAGCCCAAGGTTTGTCCTGGGTGACTGCGTACCTTTTGTATAATGGGTCAGCGACTTAGTCTGGCGAGCGAGCTTAAGCCGATAGGTGTAGGCGCAGCGAAAGCGAGTCTGAACAGGGCGTTCAGTTCGTCGGATTAGACCCGAAACCGAGTGATCTAGCCATGAGCAGGTTGAAGGTGCGGTAACACGCACTGGAGGACCGAACCCGCATCTGTTGCAATAGATTGGGATGACTTGTGGCTAGGGGTGAAAGGCCAATCAAACTCGGAAATAGCTGGTTCTCCGCGAAATCTATTTAGGTAGAGCGTCGACCGAATACTCCAGGGGGTAGAGCACTGAATGGGCTAGGGGGACTCACCGTCTTACCAAACCCAATCAAACTCCGAATACCTGGAAGTACTAGTCGGCAGACACACGGCGGGTGCTAACGTCCGTCGTGAAGAGGGAAACAACCCTGACCGACAGCTAAGGTCCCCAAGTTATGGCTAAGTGGGAAAGGATGTGAGAATCCCAAAACAACCAGGATGTTGGCTTAGAAGCAGCCATCATTTAAAGAAAGCGTAACAGCTCACTGGTCTAGATTTAAGGGTTCTTGCGCCGAAAATGTAACGGGGCTCAAGCCATACACCGAAGCTTCGGGTTTACGCCTCTGGCGTAAGCGGTAGCGGAGCGTTCCCTAGGCCGTTGAAGGAGGATCCGTGAGGACCTCTGGAGGTATGGGAAGTGCGAATGCTGACATGAGTAACGATAAAGGGTGTGAGAGACACCCTCGCCGAAAGTCCAAGGGTTCCTGCTTAAAGTTAATCTGAGCAGGGTGAGCCGGCCCCTAAGGCGAGGCCGAAAGGCGTAGTCGATGGGAACCACGTTAATAGTCGTGGGCCTGGTGGTGAGTGACGGATCCCGTGTGTTGTCGACCCTTATTGGATTGGGTCGGCTGCGAAGGGGTCCCAGGAAATAGCCCCACCGTATAGACCGTACCCGAAACCGACACAGGTGGACTGGTAGAGCATACCAAGGCGCTTGAGAGAACTGCGTTGAAGGAACTCGGCAAATTGCACGCGTAACTTCGGAAGAAGCGTGACCTCCACGGGCGCAAGCTTGTGGTGGTGGCACAGACCAGGGGGTAGCGACTGTTTATCAAAAACACAGGGCTCTGCGAAGTCGCAAGACGACGTATAGGGTCTGACGCCTGCCCGGTGCTGGAAGGTTAAGAGGAGGGGTGCAAGCTCTGAATCGAAGCCCCAGTAAACGGCGGCCGTAACTATAACGGTCCTAAGGTAGCGAAATTCCTTGTCGGGTAAGTTCCGACCTGCACGAATGGCGTAACGACTTCCCCGCTGTCTCCAACGCAGACTCAGTGAAATTGAATTCCCCGTGAAGATGCGGGGTTCCTGCGGTCAGACGGAAAGACCCCGTGCACCTTTACTATAGCTTTACACTGGCATTCGTGTCGGCATGTGTAGGATAGGTGGTAGGCTTTGAAGCGTGGGCGCCAGCTCGCGTGGAGCCATCCTTGAAATACCACCCTTATCGTCATGGATGTCTAACCGCGGCCCGTCATCCGGGTCCGGGACAGTGTATGGTGGGTAGTTTGACTGGGGCGGTCGCCTCCCAAAGAGTAACGGAGGCGCGCGATGGTGGGCTCAGACCGGTCGGAAATCGGTCGTCGAGTGCAATGGCATAAGCCCGCCTGACTGCGAGACAGACAAGTCGAGCAGAGACGAAAGTCGGTCATAGTGATCCGGTGGTCCCGCGTGGAAGGGCCATCGCTCAACGGATAAAAGGTACGCCGGGGATAACAGGCTGATGACCCCCAAGAGTCCATATCGACGGGGTTGTTTGGCACCTCGATGTCGGCTCATCGCATCCTGGGGCTGGAGCAGGTCCCAAGGGTTTGGCTGTTCGCCAATTAAAGCGGTACGTGAGCTGGGTTCAGAACGTCGTGAGACAGTTCGGTCCCTATCTGCCGTGGGTGCAGGAATATTGACAGGATCTGTCCCTAGTACGAGAGGACCGGGATGGACATACCTCTGGTGGACCTGTTGTGGCGCCAGCCGCAGTGCAGGGTAGCTATGTATGGACGGGATAACCGCTGAAGGCATCTAAGCGGGAAACCCACCTGGAAACGAGTATTCCCTATCAGGGCCGTGGAAGACGACCACGTTGATAGGCCGGATGTGGAAGCGCGGTAACGCGTGAAGCTGACCGGTACTAATCGCCCGATCGGCTTGATCGTTCTCATTCGCCCATGATCATCCCCGCGCAATCGCCAAAGCGATTGTCGCGAGGCGCCATACCGGCGCAATTCCGATAGGAATTGTCGCTCCAGGTGGCATAGATCATGAGCTCATTCTCTTCGAAATCCAGCTTCCAGACTGATGCGATTGGCCGACCTGGTGGTTCTAGCGGGGCGGCCGCACCCGATCCCATTCCGAACTCGGCCGTGAAACGCCTCAGCGCCCATGATACTTCGTCTTAAGACGCGGGAAAGTCGGTCGCTGCCAGGTCTGCCAATCGCATCCTCCCTCTCTTCATGCCCTTCAACGCCCGCCCCGGTCACCCCGAGGCGGGCGTTCTGGCGTTCAGGCACCCGCGTCGGTCGCGTCGGTCGCACCTGCGTCGGCCGCCGCGCGATCGGCACCGGCCTCACCGCTCGCCGCGCGATCGGCACCCCGCCCAGCCGCTGAGAGGCCGAAGCGCGCCGCCAGGGCCCCGCCATAGCGCCGCAGGTCCTCGCGCAGCCGGAACAGCGCCAGGTCCTTCGCCTTCGCCTCCAGCATCACATCGAAGTCGAGACCCGCCACCCGCTCCAGAAACATCACGAACTCGAACGGGTTGATGAAATCCGCATGGCCCGTCATCACCGGCGCAACAGGCCGCAAGACCTTGCGCCCCGTCGCCCGATCCACCACCCGCTGCTCGCGCAACTCCGTGCGCGGCGACGAATAGTGGATCTTGGCGACCTCGCCAGCCGGCCACGTCGAAAGCATCCGCGACACCGTCTCCCGCAGATCCAAACCGTCCGGGTTCAGGCACCAGAAATGCTGGTGGTCAAACACAAGGCGTACTCCCGTCCGGGCGTGAAGCCACAGCGTGTCCGCCGCCGAGAACCGGAGGTCATCGTGCTCCAGAACCAGCCGGCGCCGAACCGGCTCGGGAAGCGTCTCCCACGTGCGGGCCCACCGCTCGCGGCTCGCCAGGACGTCGCCGTACACACCGCCCACATGGATCACCAGAACTGCCTCCGGACCCAGACCCATCAGGTCCAGCATCTCCGCCTGGCTCGAAAGGTCCCAGACGCTCCGCAACACCAAGCCTGCGTCCGGGCTGTTCAAAACAATGAACTGCGAGGGGTGAAACGACAGGCGGATGCCAAGCGCCTTCGCCTTCGCCCCGACGGCCGCAAGCTCGGCCTCGCTCTCGCGCACCATCGAATGAAACTGCGGCATGTCCGGATGCGTCGCATAGGGCGCAATGTCCGACGACATCCGATACAGCCCAACATCGTTCCGACCGCAGTAGTCAAGAATCCGGTCTTCACCTCAGAACGATGCACGTGAAAGAAGCCGACTCAGGTCGACGATTGCCTCGGTCGCGGAACTACGGGGAACAGACGCTTTGGACGCAACGGCCACCCCTGAACGCAACCGTTTATGACAAAGTCCGAAAAACAATGGTGCCGCTTAGGTGATTCGAACACCTGACCCCATCATTACGAATGATGTGCTCTACCGACTGAGCTAAAGCGGCCCGGCCTAGGCTTGCTGCCCGGCGGATGGCGCTCTGATAGCGCCATTGCGGGCGGGATTCAAGCGCTTTTTGGTCGAAACTGGCGCGGAGATTACCGGAGAGACAAGCGCCGGCGTGCGTCGGCGTATTCACCCGCCAGCCGGTCGATAAGTGCGCTGACGGGGGTGACGGCGTCCACCGATCCGATGCCTTGACCTGCGCCCCAGATGTCTCGCCAGGCCTTTGTGCTTTTGTCGGCGCCGAAATCCATTTTTGACGGGTCGCTTTCGGGAAGCTGGTCGGGGTCGAGCCCGGCCGCTTCGATGGATGCGCGCAGATAGTTGCCGTGGATGCCGGTGAACAGGTTGGAGTAGACGATATCCCGCGCTCGGCCTGAAACGATGGCTGCCTTGTAGCGCTCGTCCGCTCGCGCTTCCTCCGTCGCGATGAAGGCGGACCCGATATAGGCGCCATCCGCACCCGCGGCCTCAGCGGCGAGCACGCCGGCACCGGTTGCGATCGCGCCTGAGAGAAACAGCGGTCCGTCGAACCAGCGCCGGATTTCGGCGAGAAGTGCAAAAGGGGAGAGAGTGCCGGCGTGTCCGCCTGCGCCCGCCGCGACGGCGATCAGGCCGTCCGCCCCCTTCTCCATGGCCTTATGGGCGAAGCGGTCGTTGATGACGTCGTGAAGGACGATGCCGCCATAGGAATGAACCGCTTGGTTCACCTCCTCGACGGCTCCCAATGAGGTGATCACGATCGGAACCTTGTGCCGGACGCAGACCGCCAAGTCCGTCTCCAAGCGCTTGTTGGAACGATGAACGATCTGGTTGACCGCGAACGGGGCAGGGCGGCGCCCGTCCGCCGTCGGCTTATCGAGTGCTTCCGCGATCTCGGTGAGCCAATCGTCCAGTTGCTCGGCCGGGCGCGCGTTCAGAGCGGGAAAGGCACCGACGATGCCGGCGCGGGCCTGCGCGATGACGAGCGCCGGATGGGAGATGATGAAGAGCGGGGCTCCGATGAGAGGAAGCCGGAGCCGACCTTGCAGAACCGGAGGTAACGCCATCTCTTCAATCCCATCTTTGACGTAAACGTAAAACGATCTGTAGCTTGCCGTTTCATTCACGCCAAGGGGCGACGTCTGGGCGATGGTGCGGGTGGTCGTCATCGGCGCGGCGCGATCGCGCGTCGCACTGGCGCAAAGCGGTGCCGAAACCGATATGTCGGTGATGACGCCAGTTTTTCCCGCCGTTGCCGAGACGCCCGATCTTTTCGCGGCATCCCAGCCGTTCGTTGTCCGCGTGATCGACGTCGAGACCGCAGGCCATCGACTGGAGGAGGATGCGGTGATCGAGATCGGATCCGTGGATCTCGATCTGGTGTCGGGTGAGATTTTCGATCCGCGCGAGACGCTGGCGGATCCCGGCGGAGTGTCCATCTCGCCGGGCGCTCGCCGCGTCCATCGGATCAGCGACGAGATGCTGGTCGGGGCGCCCGATTTCGCCACGGCGCGCGGCGCGTTCGCAGGCGCGGCGATTTACGCCGCGCAACGCGCCTCGTTCGATCGGTCGCGGCTCCGCCTCCCAGGACGTTGGCTGTGCACCTACAAGCTTGCACTCCGAGCGTTTCCCGGCGTGCGCGCGCACGGTCTTCAATCGCTCGTCAAATACGTGCCACTCGATCTCGGCGATGTGTCCGAACGGCTCGAGGGGTCGCATCCCCATCGCGCTCTCTACGATGCCCTGTGCACGGCGGTGTTGTTGCGCCGGATCACGCAGGAACTCATGCCGCGTTGCGCCGATGCGGCAGATTTCCTGGCTCGGGCGGAGAAGGTATCCGCCGAGCCTGCGCTGCTCGCGCGCTTCCGCTTCGGTCGATACAAGGGCACCTCGCTCGCCGACGTGCCGACCGTTTATCTGGAATGGTTGGTTCGCGAGCCCGGTATCGACGCCGATGCCGTCTTCACGGCGCGTCATCATCTGGCTTTGCGGGAGAAGACGGCGCTTGCGGCGATCGCTCGTCCGCTGCCCGCCAGTGTCTGACGGTCGGTGCGAACGGGAGCGGAGTCGCCGCGAGAGGTCGCCATCCCGGTGGTATCCTGCGGTGTAGGCTCCTCGGAGAGGGTTTGCGCGACATTGGCGCGGCGGGATCTGCGAGGTGCTTTCGGCGCACGACTGTATTCAGCCGGCGGCCGTCAGATCTGAAAGGATAGGTCTATGATGGTCGTCGCGACGCCGCCGCTCCTCGTCCGGCTCCGCCGTCGGCCTATCTAGGCGGGAAAGCCAACCACCCGGTCTCCTCGCTTGCAGCGTTTCGCCGATCTTCTGGACCGTCTTGTTCTGACGCCCTCGCGCAATGGCAAGTTGCGGCTGATGGTCGACCATTTCCGATCGGTCCCGGATCCGGAGCGCGGCTATGCCCTCGCCGCGATCACGGGCGAACTGGACATCCGGTCGGTGAAGCCTGCCATGCTTCGGGATCTGATGACAGAACGCATGGACCCGGTACTCTTCGGCTACTCCTACGACTATGTCGGCGATCTCGCGGAAACGATCGCGCTGGTCTGGCCCTCGCCGCACGACGGTGAAATGCTACGCCGGAACGACACGCCCACCCTCGAGCAGGTCATCACGGAACTCGACGCTGCGACCCGCGGGGAAGGTCCGCGCCTCGTCGAGGCGTGGCTGGACAAGTTGGATTCGTCGGGTCGCTACGCGCTCCTCAAGCTCGTGACTGGCTCGCTGCGGATCGGCGTGTCCTCGCGCCTTGCAAAGCAGGCGCTCGCCGATTTCGGTGGGAAGGATATCGTCGAGATCGAGGAACTCTGGCACGGGCTGCGCCCGCCCTATCTCGAACTCTTCGACTGGCTGGAGGGGCGCGCCGAAAAGCCAGTGTCGGCTGCGGCGTCTCCCTTCCGGCCCGTGATGCTGTCGCAGCCGTTGGAACAGCCGGACTACGGCCGCATCACACCGCAAGACTACGCGGCCGAATGGAAGTGGGACGGCATCCGCGTCCAGGCGACCGTCGAACGCGGCGTGAAGCGCCTTTATTCGCGCACGGGCGACGACGTGTCGGGCGCCTTTCCCGACCTTCTCGACTACATGACCTTCGAGGGATCCCTCGATGGCGAACTCCTCGTCGCGCGACCGGCCGCCAAGGGGGGAGGGCGTCCAGCAGTACATCCGCATCAGGGGGCCGTGCGGGACGATATAGTGGTCGGGACCTTCTCAGACCTTCAGCAGCGGCTGAACCGGAAGACGGTATCCGCCGCGGTCATGAAGAAACACCCGGTCTTCCTGCGAACCTATGACCTCCTCCAGGACGGAACGGAGGACCTGCGCACGTTGCCGTTCTCGGAGCGTCGCAAACGGCTCGACATGTTCGTGGAAGGACTTGAGCCCAGCCGTTTCGACATCTCGCCCTTCGTATCCTTCAACGGTTTCGAGGATCTTGCCCGTCTGCGGGCCGACCCGCCCCATCCCGTCATCGAAGGCCTGATGCTGAAGCGCTGGGACTCGGCCTATGTGCCGGGACGTCCGAAAGGGCCGTGGTTCAAGTGGAAACAGGATCCCCACCTGATCGACGCCGTGCTGATGTACGCCCAGCGCGGCCACGGCAAGCGATCGAGCTTCTACTCGGACTACACGTTCGGCGTCTGGACCGGCCCGGAGGAACAGCCCGAACTGGTCCCCGTCGGCAAGGCTTATTTCGGCTTCACCGACGAGGAGTTGAAGCAGCTCGACAAGTATATCCGCGACAACACGATCGAGCGCTTCGGACCGGTTCGCTCCGTCCGCGCGGAGCCGGACCATGGTCTGGTGATCGAGGTGGCTTTCGAAGGCCTGGCGCGCTCGACCCGGCACAAGTCTGGGGTTGCGATGCGCTTCCCACGCGTGTCACGCCTGCGGTGGGACAAGCCGGCCGCCGAAGCCGATCGCCTGGAAACCCTGCAGGCCATGATCGACGGCTGAGGCCGCGCGTTCATGCCTGTGGCGGCGCGGCCGCTTGCATCGCCACAATCTGCCCTCTACCTGCGACAGGTCGCTGGAGAAAGAGGACTGCCATGGCCGATCGGGTCTCGACGTTTCTGGGTGGGTCGCCGCTGTCGGTGCTGGTCCGGCTTCTGGTGATCTCGCTGCTCGTGGGCATTCTTCTGTCTTGGTTCGACGTTCGGCCCTACGAGATCGTCGACTGGGGACGGGATTTCGTTCAATGGGCCTGGTACAGCGTCTTCGGATCGCTCAACCGCGTCATCGACTATGTCCTGTTGGGGGCAGCCGTCGTGGTCCCGGTGTTCATAGTCTCCCGCCTTCTGAAGACCGGGCGGGGCTGACGGTCAGGCGAACGCTGCCGCCACGCGATGAAGGATCGAGTGGCGGCGCGAAAGGGCCTCGATGTCGCGCGAGTAGCCGCCGCCGATGACGCCCGCGACCGGAACGTCGCGATCGCGGAAGAATCCGATGATCCGCCGATCCCGCTCGGCGAGGCCGGTATCGGTCAGCGACAGCCTGCCCAATCGATCGTCGACGTGCGGATCGACGCCCGCGTTGTAGAAGACGATGTCCGGGTGCGCCCTGTCGAAGGCGGTGGCAAGGAGTTCAGGCAAGACGGCCAGATAGTCCTCGTCGCCCGTTTTGTCCGGCAGGCCGAGATCAAGGTCCGACACGGCTTTCGGATGCGGGTAGTTGCGCTCGCCGTGGATCGACAGGGTGAAGACCCTCCGATCGTCGGCGAAAATCCGTGCCGTCCCATCTCCCTGGTGCACGTCGCAGTCGAACACGAGGACACGGCCCACTTCGCCGTCGGCGAGCATGACCGAAGCCGCGACTGCGACGTCGTTGAACACCGAGAAACCTGCGCCGCCCTCGCGCGCGGCATGATGGCTTCCCCCCGCCGTGTTGCAGGCAATCCCACGCTCCAAGGCGAGGCGCGCGGCCAGGACTGTGCCGCCGGTCGCACAGCGGGAGCGCATTGCCACACGATCATCCACCACAAAGCCAATCGCCTTCTCCGTCGCCTTGTCGACGCGCTGGGTGAGGACAGCCTCCACATAGGCTGGAGCGTGTGCGAACTCGAGCCAATGTTCGGGAGCGGGGATGGGCTGGAAGAACCCCCCATCCGCCAGGCCGTCCTCCACGAGGATCTGGGCGAGGCGGGTGAACTTCGACATCGGGAAGCGATGCGCGGCATCGAACTGCGCATCGAAGGCGGGGTGATGGACGATCGCCAGCGACACCGGGATCAGCCGATCACGGCCGGTCGGTCTCCCAGCCAGCCGGTGGGCCGCCCGACAGGATTTCGTCGACGCGTGTGTCGCGCACGCTTGCGATCGTGTCGATGCCGGTACGGTCGAGGTGACGGGACAGGTCGTTCAGGATGCGGATCGGCAGGTCCGGGCCGCCATAGACCAAAGCCGTGTAGAGCTGGACGAGATCGGCGCCCGCCTCCATCTTGCGCAGGAAGGTCGAAGCGTTCTCCACGCCGCCGACGCCGATGATCGGCACATCCGGGCCCATCGCCCGGCGAAACAGCGCCAGCACATAGGTCGATCGACCGAAGACCGGGCGGCCGGACAGTCCTCCCGCCTCCCCTGCATTCGCGCGACCCTCGACGCCGTGCCGCGAAAGCGTCGTGTTGGAAACGATCAGGCCCTCGACCTTGCGATGCTTCGCCGTATCGGCGATCGCCCAGACCTCGTCCTCGCTGAGATCGGGCGCGACCTTCAGGAAAACCGGACGTCGCTTCGTGGCCGCCAGCGCCGCCGCCCCATCGCGCGCCGCCATCACGTATTCCAGAAGCCGGTCGAGGTCCGATCCCTGCTGGAGCTGGCGAAGGCCGGGCGTGTTGGGTGAGGAGATATTGACCGTCAGGTAGTTCGACAGCGCTTCGAAGCGATGAATCCCCGCGACATAGTCGGCAATGCGATCCTCGGCGTCCTTGTTGGCGCCGATGTTCACGCCGACGATGCCGGGCTTGCGGGACCGGGCTTCGAGGCGCTCGGCCACGTCGGCATGACCATGGTTGTTGAAGCCGAGCCGATTGATCACGGCGCCGGCTTCCGGCAGACGAAACACGCGGGGTTTGGGATTGCCCTCCTGCGGGAGCGGCGTCACCGTGCCAACCTCGACGAAGCCGAAGCCGAGCCGCAGCGCAGCATCGGCGACCTCCGCGTTCTTGTCGTATCCTGCCGCAAGTCCGAGTGGATTGGGGAACGACAGACCGGCCACCTCGGTGCGAAGCCTCGGGTCGACCGGCCGGTTCCGACGGGGCACGAGTCCACGCTTCAGCGCCTCGATGGAGAGCGTGTGGGCGCGCTCGGCATCAAGTTTGAAGAGAAGGGGACGGGCGAGCCCATAGAGCCCGCTCATCGCATGCTGCCCGGAAACACGTGGCGGCCGTCCGCCCCGAGTGGCAGATCCGCGACATAGACGACCGCATCCATCAGCAGTTCGCCATAGAGGTGAGGGAACAGGTCGCCGCCGCGCGAGGGCTCCCACTTCAAGTCCCCACCAAGCCGGGCGGGGTCGACGGCCGCGACGATCAGCGAGGTCTCTCCGGCGAAGTGTTTTGCAGCCGTTTCACGCACCTGTTCGGCGGTCGAGAAGTGAATGTATCCGTCCTCGACGTCGACGGGAGCCCCCACAAATCGGCCGGCGGCCTCGGCTTCGAGCCATTCCGAGCGGGGCGACAGTTTGAAGATGAGGGCGCGCTGTTCCATCCCTTCCGCCTGCCAGACGCTCGACCCGCCGTCAATCGGGCGCAACCCCAGCTGAAACCCGCGGACGCGATGCCGCAACCTCCGCGATCTGGCGGTTTAGGAAGCTGGCCATCGCCTGTTCGGAGCGCGTGCCGGCCTCGCTCGCGAACGTCTCGAAGACGTGGCATCCGTCCGGCTGCACCCGAAGGTCCGCACGATTGCCGGCTGCAAGCCAGCGTGCATGCATGAAAAGCGTATCGTCGAGAAGAAGGTCGCGGGTGCCGACGCTGAACAAGGCCGGCGGCATGCCTTCGAGGCGGGCATAGAGCGGCGAGATGTCGGCCCCGCGCGGATCGACCTCGCTCGGCACGAACCGGCGCACGAATTCACCGATATCGTCCGTGTTCAGGATCAGGCGCTCGAGGCCGAAGTTTCGCACGCTTGGCGTCATCGACAGATCGAAGCAGCCCGCCACGAGGTTGGCCGCATGGAATGGCGCCATCTGGTGCCGGTCCCTCAACCGGAGAAGAGTGAGGGCCGAAAGATGCGCACCGGCCGACTCGCCTCCGATCGCCAGGAACTGCGTCGGCAGGTCGGCAAGCCGGCCCTCGACCAGGGCAAGGGCCGCCGCCTCGCAGTCGTCCGGCCCGGCCGGGAACGGGTTCTCGGGCGCCAGTCGATAGTCCACCGAGGCGACGCAGAGCCCGGTTGCGTCGGCCAGACGGCGAAGTCGCGGATCGTTCTCAACCGCTTCGCCGAAGACCCATCCCCCACCGTGGAAATGCAGGTACGTGCCACGGGCGTTGCCGTCGGCGGGGTGGAGGATGCGGACGGGAATCATGGGGCCAGCCTCGCCCGGAAGGTCGACGGCACGCGCATCGGGATCCGGCGACAGACCTGGAAAGACCCCGAGGCCCTTTCGCCGCGCTTCGCGCACCACCTCGATGGGGAAGGACCATGAGCTGGGGCGGCTCGCCTGGAACGCCGCGATCTCCGCGTTCAGCCGACGGAGCTCTTCGTCGCCATTGGACGCGAACTGCTCCTGAACCTCGCTGCTGACCATTTGCTCGTCCTCTCGCCGCTCCAGCTTCGCGGACCATATGGCACGGGACGCCGAGGACGGAACGATCATGCAGCCGGTCACGCAGCAATTCCTTCATCGACTGAGCGTGCAGACGCGAGGGCAGTCGCTCACCGATATTTCGCGCGAGATCACGGCGGCGCTTTCCACCCATGGGGCCGGCGACGGACTCGTCACCGTGTTCATCCGGCACACCTCCGCCTCGCTGACGATCCAGGAGAATGCCGATCCCGACGTGCGGACCGATCTCCTGTCGGCCTTCGATCGCATGGCACCCGAGGACGCGCCGTACGTTCACACCCTCGAGGGCCCGGACGACATGCCGGCGCACATCAAGACGGCGCTGACCGACACGAGCATCGCGATCCCCGTCGAACGTGGACGGATGGTTCTTGGGACGTGGCAGGGAGTCTACCTGTTCGAACACCGGGCCCGTCCGCATCGACGAGAGATCGTCCTTCACTTCATCGGCGGTTCGAAAGAGCCTTGAGTTCGCGCAAAGGTTGCCATCGCAAAACCTTGCGGTACGTTTCTCTCACGAGGTTGTGAGTCGGCCGGAGGGAGTTCTGCCATGCTCAAGGAGTTTCGCGAGTTCGCCCTCAAGGGCAACATGGTCGATCTGGCGATCGGCATCATCATCGGGGCGGCGTTCTCCGGCCTCGTCAATTCGATCGTCGCAGACATCATCATGCCGATCGTCGGCCTCGTGACAGGAGGCGTCGACTTCTCGAACCAGTTCATCGCGCTGAGCTCCAGCGTCACCGCCACCAGTCTCGCCCAGGCGCGCGAGCAGGGCGCGGTCATCGCCTACGGCAACTTCCTGACGCTCGCGATCAACTTCGTGATCGTCGCCTTCGTGCTCTTCATGGTCGTCAAGGGCATGAACCGGCTGAAGCGCAAGGAAGAGGCCAAGCCGCCCGAAGCCAAGGACGTGCCGCGCGAGGAGAAGCTCCTCGAGGAGATCCGTGATCTTCTCGCCACCGGTCGCTCGACGGTTCGTCCCGGTCAGGTGCCGGGCGGCGACTTCTAGACACACGCTCCGCGCGCCTCCGGGCTTGACGAACGGCGTGGAAAGACCGAGTCCCGGCGGGACGGGCCATCCATCGTCGATGGGCCGAACCGCCATCCGGGACTGCCCATATGAGCCTTCTCCAGCGTCTGCGTCCGGCCGCGCTCGCCGCGCCTGAAAGCGGCATCGTCGCCGTCATCAACCATGCCCGGGGGCGCGAGGGCCTGATTCCACTCTGGGCCGGCGAGGGCGACCTGTCGACGCCGGCATTCATTGCCGAGGCGGCAGCGGAAGCCTTGCGCGGCGACGAGACCTTTTACACCTGGCAGCGCGGCATCCCGGAACTCAGGCAAGCCATCGCGGGCTATACCGAGCGCCTCTATGCCCGCCCGACTTCGCCCGAGCGTATCTTCGTCACCGGCTCTGGCATGCACGCGATTCAACTCGTTCTCACGGCGCTGGCGGGTGAGGGCGACGAGGTCGTCTTCGTCTCCCCGCTTTGGCCGAACTTCGCAGCGGCGGCCGGCGTCACCGGAGCACGGCCGGTCGAGGTCGCGTTGGAGTGGACGGGAACGCAATGGTCGCTTGATCTCGATCGTCTGCGTGACGCGATCACGCCGCGGACCCGCGCGATCTTCGTCAACACGCCGAACAACCCCACCGGCTGGACTGCCGGCGCCGAGACGATCCGAGCCATCCTTGCCATCGCGCGCGACGCCGGAATCTTCGTGGTGGCGGACGAAATCTACAGCCGCTTCTTCTACGCCGGCTTGCGTGCGCCCTCGTTCCACGACGCGATGACCGACGAGGACGCCCTGATCTTCGTAAATTCGTTCTCGAAGAACTGGGCGATGACCGGCTGGCGCGTCGGATGGATCGAGGCGCCCGTCGAGTTCGGTCAGCTGATCGAGAACCTCGTTCAATACTCGAATTCCGGCGTCGCCGCCTTCATGCAGCGCGGAGCGGTGGCGGCCATCGAACACGGCGAGCCCTTCATCGAGGGTCAGGTCGCGCGAGCGGCCGAGGCGCGGCACATCTTCACGACGACGCTTGCGGCAACCAACCGCGTGTCGATCGCGCCGCCCGACGGCGCGTTCTACGCGTTCTTTTCGATCGACGGCGTTTCCGACGGGATGCAGGCGGCTCTTCGCATTGCCGACGAGGCTCTTGTGGGGCTCGCCCCCGGCGCCGCTTTCGCTCCGACAACGCCGGGACATCTCAGGGCCTGCTTCCATCGGCGCCTCGATCAGGTCCAGGAATCGGCCGAACGGCTTGCAGAGTGGATCGGACGACAACCTTGACCGGCCTGTCGCAGGCGGCGCTGACGATCGCCATAGGCGCCGTTGGCGGCGCGTTGGCGGCCTTTGCAAACCTGCCTGTCGCATGGCTCCTCGGGGCGACCTTGGCCGTCGTCATCGCAACACTTTCGGGCCTGCGGCTTCGTGTGCCCGACCGCCTGCGCGACCTGACCTTCTTCGTGCTCGGAATTCAGGCAGGCTCCGGCGTGACGCCCGACGTCGTCAACCAACTCGCCCTCTGGCCGCTGTCCTTCGCCATCCAGATGGTTGGTGTCGCCCTGATCGTCGTGGCGACCAAGGTGTTCCTGCAGCGGGTATTCGGCTGGGATCGCGAGACCGCGCTCTTCGCCTCGCTACCGGGCGCGATGTCGTTCGTTCTGGCTGCCGCTTCGGAGACGCGAGCCGACATGACGCGGATCGTCGTCGTGCAGTCGACGCGGCTACTGCTTCTGATCGGTGCGCTGACACCGCTTCTCGCTTGGCTCGAGGGGGCGCAGGCCGTCGAGGGGCAGCTGCGGGGCGGCGTGATCGGGACGCCGCTGCAATATCTCGTCCTCGGCGGCCTGTGCGCTCTCTGCGCCTGGCTCGGCATGCGCAGCCGCGTGCCCGGCGGGCTGATCCTCGGCGCGCTGTTTGCGAGCGCGTTCCTGCATGGGACGGAGATCGCGCCGGTCGCCATCCCGAACTGGATCGCAATCCCGGCGCTTGTCGTCCTTGGCTGCTCGATTGGCGCGCGCCTCAAGCCGGAACATCGCAGCGCCATGCGCGAGTTGCTCACAGCCTCGCTCGGCGCTTTTGCGATCGGTCTCGGCCTGTCGGGGCTGGCGGGGCTCGTCGCCTTCGTCCTTCTCGGGATCGCCTTCGGGAAGATCGCGCTGGCCTATGCGCCGGGCGCTCTCGAAGCGCTGACGGTCCTCGCCTTCCAGTTCAACCTCGACCCGGCCTATGTCGCGGCTCACCACGTGGTGCGCTTTGTCGGACTGGCGCTGATCGTGCCCGTCCTGGCCCGTCGCCTGCCGCGCTCGCGGACGGAGGAAAGCGTCGTGCGGAAGGAGGGCGCGCCGGACTTGGCCGCCCACGACAGCGAAAACGACCGCTGATCGGCTGACGCCCGTCGAAACGGGCGCCCGCGTGTCGTCAGCCGCCGGCCTTCGCCAGAACCAGGGCTGGGGCGGAATCCTCGACCGTCACCTCCACCGGGCGCTCGGAGGCGAATGGGATGCCGAGCGCGCTCCACGTCTCGACCAGTGCATCGCGCAGCGAGGCGACCAGCGCGTCGTCGTGCAACGGCGTCGGGGTGATGCGCAGCCGCTCCGTGCCACGCGGTACCGTCGGGTAATTGATCGGC
The DNA here is from genome assembly GCF_047943035.1 of Aureimonas phyllosphaerae. Lineage (NCBI taxonomy): Bacteria > Pseudomonadati > Pseudomonadota > Alphaproteobacteria > Hyphomicrobiales > Aurantimonadaceae > Aureimonas > Aureimonas phyllosphaerae. The sequence goes on from NZ_CP181348.1 coordinate 2,713,481, forward strand.
TGGATGTAGATGCCGTGGCGGTCGAGCAGTCGATCGCTGGCCTGCTTGCACAGTTCGGGATCGCCCACGAGGAGAGGCACGATATGCGTGTCCGATGGCATGACCGGGAGATCCGCGCCGGTCAGCTCGCGTTTCACTTCCGCCACCTGCCGCTGCTGTCCGGCCCGCTCGGCACCCGATTGCTTGAGATGACGGATCGAGGCTGCGGCCGCAGCCGCCAGCGCCGGGGGCAGGGCGGTGGTGAAGATGAAGCCCGGCGCATAGGAGCGAACGGCATCGACCAGCGCGCGCGAGCCCGCAATGTAGCCACCGAGAACGCCGAACGCCTTGGCGAGCGTGCCTTCAATCACATCGAGGCGACCGGCCACGCCCTCGCGGTCCGTGATGCCGCCACCACGCGGGCCGTACATGCCGACCGCGTGCACCTCGTCGATGTAGGTCATCGCGTTGTAGCGCTCGGCGAGGTCGCAGATCGCGGCGATCGGCGCCACGTCGCCGTCCATCGAATAGACGCTCTCGAAGACGATGAGCTTCGCCCGCTCGGGATCGGCAGCCTTCAGGAGTTCTTCCAGATGGGCAAGATCGTTGTGGCGGAACACCTGCTTGCGGCAGCCCGAACGCCGCACGCCCTCGATCATCGAGGCGTGGTTCAATTCGTCCGACAGGATCAGGCAGTCCGGCAGGAGCTTGGCGATGGTCGAGATCGACGCGTCATTCGACACGAAGCCGGAGGTGAAGACGAGCGCGGCTTCCTTGCCGTGCAGGTCGGCGAGCTCGGCTTCGAGTTCGACAAGCGGATGGCTCGTACCGGAGATGTTGCGCGTGCCGCCTGCGCCCGATCCCATGCAGGCGACGGCGCCACGCATCGCATCCACCACGGCCGGATGCTGGCCCATGCCCAGATAGTCGTTCGAGCACCATACGGTGATCTCGCGTGCCTTGCCCTCGTGTCGCCAGATCGCTGCGGGGAAGCGGCCGGCAATGCGCTCGAGGTCTGCGAAGACACGATAACGGCGTTCTGCGTGGAGAGCCTCGATCGCGGATGCGAAGTGGGACTGGTAGTCGATCATCCGGAACTCCTTCGTGAGAAGGGTTCTAAATTCCGCATCCCGCGAAGTCCACCCGGACAGAATGTCCAAGCTGGCGGCTCAATCGCTCTGGCCTTCGGCCTGCGCCTCGTCCTCGGGTAGGGGATCGCCGACCGGCGTCTCGGCGCGCCCCCGCGCCTGTTCCTTCCGGCGTCGCAGGTTCTCTCGCAGCGTTTCTTCCAGCCGCTTCTGCCGCTTCAGCTTGGCGGGGTCGATGGGAGCATGTGTCATGACGATCGCTACCGGCGCTTTCCGCGTCGTTTCAGGTGGAGGTCTCGTAGCATTCGGCGAAGCCCGTCCTCCGTCGTCTCCGGCGGATGCCAACCTGCGGCGTCGCGAAAGGCGGCGTCGTCCACGACGAGCGATCCGAACACGTGTTCGTACTGCTTGCGCCGTCCGGCAAGGCTCGCGAGGCGTGCCAGCGTGTGCGTCGGCAGCGAGAAGAGGCGCGGTGAGCGACCCATCTCCTGACGAGCGAAGGCGACCATTTCTCCAAGGCTCCAAGGCTCGCCATCGCAGACGAGAAACGTGCCGCCGGCCGCGCCGGGCGCGGTTACGGCCAGCGTCAGCGCCTCGACCGCGTTGGCGATCGAGAGAAGGCTGCGGCTGGCGCTTGGTGCTGCAAGCGGCAGGGGGATCGGAAGGCTGGAGACGCGCAGCAGGGCCGCGACGCCGCCACGACCGCCCGGCCCGTAGACGGGCGGGAGGCGGAGCACGACGCCTTCCGTGCTCGAGCCCTCCAGCCCCTGCCACATCGCCGTTTCGCCTGCCAGCTTCGAGGCTGCATAGGCGTTCTGCGGCTTTTCCGGTGCGCTCTCGTCGAACGGCTCAGTCGTCAGGGGATGAACGAGATTTGTCGAAGCGTAGACGAAGCGTCGGACGCCGCGCCGCGCCGCGGCCTCCGCCAACGCCTTCGTCGCCGAGAAGTTGGCCGCCATTAGCGCCGCGTCGTCGCTGGCCGCCGCCTCGCCGCGAGCGGGGTTGAGCGCGGCCAGATGCACCACGGCATCTAGACGCGCGGGCCATCCGTCCCACTGCTCAATGTTGCGCAGATCGCCCGGCACGCCATCGTGGCCGCGCGATACTGCGATCGCGTCGTCGCCGTGCTCGATCAGGTGGGCGACGAGGTGCCGGCCGATGAAGCCCGAGGCCCCTGTCACGAGAATGCGCACGTCGGATCGCCCCCACTTGCCCTAGCCGCGTTTTCGCGGCACTCGCCACCCATGAAGCGTGTGTTCGACATTCTGGCAAGCGCCGTGGGCTTGATCGTGTTCGGTCCGGTCATCCTGATCCTCGCCGCGCTCGTCCGGCGCGACAGTCCCGGTCCGGGAATCTTCGCGCAGGAGAGGGTGGGAAGGAATGGGCGCGTCTTCACCTGCTACAAGCTGCGCACCATGCGCCAGGGCACGATTTCGGCGGCTTCGCACGACACGCCGGTCTCGGCGGTGACGGATCTCGGCGCCACTCTGCGCAAGTGGAAGCTCGACGAACTGCCCCAACTCTGGAACGTCCTGAAAGGCGAGATGAGTTTCGTCGGTCCGCGGCCGTCGCTGCCGGTGCAGGCGGATGTCATCGCGGCACGGCGCGCCCGCGGCGTCTATGCGTTGCGTCCGGGAATCACCGGTCTGGCGCAGGTGCATGAGATCGACATGTCTCAACCCGAGCGGCTGGCGGAGGCGGATGCGCGATATCTGGCGACCCGCAGCTTCCTCGGCGACATTCTCCTGATTCTCCAGACGGTCACAGGCAAGGGACGGGGGGATCGTGTCGGCACCGGACAGCACTGACAGCCTCACCATCGCAACCTGGAACCTCCACGGCTTCGTAGGGGAAGGTCGACGTCCCGATCCCGATCGATCGTTTCGCGTCATCGGGAGCTTTGCCGCCGACATCGTGGCGCTGCAGGAAGTCGACGGCCGCGAGCATCTTCGCCGCCTGCCCCATGCGTTCGAGCAGGTTCGTGAAGCGCTCGGCGGGCACCTGGCGGAAACGCGCCTCTTCGGGCCGCCGGGTCGCGAATACGGCCATGCGTTGTGGTCGCGCTATCCTCTTGCGAGCGTGACGACCCATGCTTTGCCGGGGCCCGGCTTCGAGCCGAGAGGCGTGATCGAAGCGGTGATCGAGACGCCGCTCGGCGCCTTGCGGGTTCTGTCCGCCCATTTCGGGCTCGACCCGCGCGCCCGGCCCCGGCAGGCCGCGTTCCTCTCCTCGCTCGCGAAACCCGGAATCGCGACCATCGCCCTTGGCGACTTCAACGAATGGCGCCGGAGAGGGCCGGTTCATCATGCGCTCGTGGCGGCGCTCCCGGTGCATCGACCGGTGCCGACTTGGCCGGTCCGGCGTCCCTTCGCTTGCCTTGATCGCATCTACGCATCCGAAGGCATTACCCTGCATTCGCTCGAGGCCGTGCCGGCTGCGGCGCCGGCGTCCGATCATCTGCCGCTTGTCGCTCGCATCGGCTTCTAGCGTCGGGTCCGCGGGTCCAGCCAGTCGCGCAGCCCGTCGCCGAGCAGGTTGAACCCGAGCACGGCGAGCGCGATCGTGCAGCCGGGCGCCAGCGCCAACCACGGCGCCGATCCCATGTAGGTCTGCGCATCCGCCAGCATGCGGCCCCAGGACGGCGTCGGAGGCGCTCGGCCAAGGCCGAGATAGCCGAGGCCGGCCTCCGTCAGGATCGCCAGACCCATCTGCAGCGAGAGCTGGATCGCCAGCGTTCCGGCGATGTTGGGCAGGACGTGGCGCCGAGCGATCGCCGGGCCGCTGCGCCCCAGTGCGCGGGCGGCCGTCACGAAGTCTCGGGCGAGGACCGAGGCGGTCGTCGCGCGCGTGACCCGGGCGAAGACCGGCAGTGTGAAGAGCGCGATCGCCACCGTCGCACTCCAGAACCCGGTGCCGAGCGCCGCGGCGAGCATCATGGCCGAGAGCAGAGGCGGGAACGCGAAAAGAACGTCGGTCGCCCGCATCAGAACGCCGCCGCTGCGATCGCCGATCTCGGCTGCCAGCAGACCCAGCACACCCCCAAGACAGGCGGCGATCAGGATCGCGGTCGCGGCGGTGGCGAGGCTGTTTCCGGCGCCGAGCATCAGAAGCGACAGAACGTCCCGCCCAAGCTGGTCGGTACCGAGAAGCCCGCCCGTCAACGGCGCATCGAGCCGCGCACCGATCCGGAGGCGAAGCGGGGCCGCGACAGGCGTCCAGAACGGCGCGAGAACCGCCGCGGTCGACAGAAGGGCCACGATCGAGCCGCCGATCGCGAGCCGGAGGTTCCAACGCCTCGCCATCAGGTCGGCGCTCGCCTTCGCGGGTCGACCCAGACTTGAAGTGCATCCACGAGTGCGTTCACCAAGACGACGCTTGCAGCCAGGAGAAGCGCCACGGCCTGCATGGTGACGAGGTCGCGTTGGGCCAGTGCCTGATAGGCGAGTTGGCCGAGGCCGGGCAGGGCGAAAACGTTTTCGACCAGCACCGCCCCGGCGACAAGAAAGGCGAACTGGAACCCGACGACGGTAAGGATCGGCGGCAGCGCGTTGGGCGCGCCATGACGCAGGAGGGCGGAGGTCTCGGAAAGCCCCTTCGCTCGGGCCGTGCGCAGGAAATCCTCGCTTGCCGTCTCGAGAAGAGCGCCCCGCGTTACGCGGCAGAGAACGGCGGCCTGCGGCAGGGCAAGCGCGACGGCAGGCATCGTCAGAGAGGTCAGGGCGCTCGCTATCCCCGCATCCCAGCCCGGAAAGCCGCCGCCGGGCATCCAGCCCAGCGTGTTGGCGAAGACGAGGATCAGAAGAAGACCGATCCAGAAGTTCGGGACCGCCATGCCGCTCTGGGCGAAGACGACGGCGACGCGGTCCGCCCAAGCGCCCGGTCGGCGAGCGGCGAGAAAGCCGCTGGTGAGGCCGAGCGGCAAAGCGAGCGCAAGCGCCATCAGCGCCAACGGCAGGGTGACCGCCATCCGCTGTGCGATCAGGCCGGACACCGGCATGCCGTAGGTGATGGAGCGCCCGAAATCACCCGTGGTCGCTGCCCCGAGCCAAGCCAGCCAGCGCAGGAACACCGGCTGGTCAAGCCCGAGTTCAGCGCGCAAGGCCACCAACGTGTCGGGCCGCGCCGAGGTGCCCAGCATGACGGCCGCCGGATCGCCCGGCAGGAGATCGAACACGACGAAGACGAGAAGCGAAACGGCAATGAGGAGGACGAGAAAACCCGCCGATTGCCGGAGGAGGAAGCCCGCCAACGCGCTGGTTCAGCTCATTGCGTCCAGCGGACGTCGGTCAGATCGTTCGAGGGGATCGGCTCGTTGACCCACAGGCCGATCAACCGCTTGTCCCAAAGCCCGAGCTTGGGCATCACGAAGAGGTAGAGGGCCGGCAGATCCTGCGCCAGGATCTCCTGCGCGCGGCCGTAGTGTTCGCGGCGCGCGGTCTCGTCCATCGCCCGCTCGGCTTCGTGGTTCTCACGGGTGAACGCCTCGTTCACGTAGCCGAAATAATAGTTCGGGCGGGCGTAGATGCCGATGTCCAGTGGCTCGGCATGGGCGACGATCGTCATGTCGAAGTCATGGCCCTTCAGCACCTGATCGACCCAGACGGCGGGAAACTCGGTCGGGACGATCTCCATCGTCACGCCGATTTCGGCTAGAAGGGCCTGCAGGACCTCGGACGAACGCGTCGCGTAGGACATCTGCGGCACGCGGATCGAAGTCTTGAAACCATCGGGGTAGCCGGCCTCCGCCAGAAGCGCCTTGGCGGCTTCCGGATCATAGGGAGCGACGCCGGTCAGGTCGCGGTATCCCGGATCGTTTGGGGTGTAATGGCTGCCGATCGGCTGGCCGAATCCGTTCATCGCCGCCTCGACCAGTCCGGCGCGATCGACCGCCATCATCAGCGCACGGCGCACCCGCGGATCATCGAACGGCTTTCGCCGCGCGTTCATGCCGGCGACGACTTTGAGTTCGGTGTTGCCGACGACGCTGGCAAGGCGCTCGTCGCCCTCGAAGCTCTTGTAGAGTTCCGTGGCGACGAACTCGGGGATGGCGTCCACGTCGCCCGAGCGGATCGCGGTCGCCTGTGCCTGCGGATCGGCGATGAAGCGGAATTCGGCGCTCGCGAGCGCGGGTCGGTTCGCCTTGTCCCAGTACCGGTCCGCGCGCTCCAGCCGTACCCGGTCACCCGGTCGCCATTCGGCGAAGCGGAAGGGCCCGGTTCCGACCGGCTGCGACCGGTTCGTCTCGGCCGAGCCCGGTTCTACCATCACCGAAGCCGGCCATGCCAGCCAGTATAGAAGGTTGGCGGACGGCTCCTTGAGGTGCAGCACCAGCGTGCCGGGATCGGGCGTCTCGATGCTCTCGATGACTTGGAAGAACTGCTTTTGGGGGTTCGTTGAGGTGTCGCCGCGCGCTCGGTCGAGCGTGAACTTCGCGGTGCCCGAGTCGAAGGACGCACCGTTGTGAAAGGTCACATCCGGTTGAAGGCGAAAGGTGATCGTGCGGCTGTCGTCCGAGATCGTCCAGTCCTTCGCCAACTGGGGTAGCACCTTGCCGTCGGCGTCGATGCGGGTCAGTCCCTCGAAGACGTTCTGCCAAACGACCTGGCCGATCGCGGCGGGGGCGGCGATCGTCGGATCGAGGCCGGCGGGCTCGATGCTCATGCCGAGGCGGATCGTATCCCGCGGCTCCGCCATGGCCTGCGATCCGACGCTCAAGAAGACGATCGCGCCGGCAGCCAGTCTCAGGAGACGGGACGAGAGCATCGGCATGACGGTGGATCTCCCTTTTGCAACGCAAACGGCGCGGTTCGCCCGCTCTTCGGGGCGGCTTTAGGCACCACAACCCCTCGCGAAAGTCGAGTGTGCGACGCGAAGAAACATCCCTTGGTCCGAAAGGGAATAAACTTGACTACGATCATCCACAAATCGTAGGCCGGGGCATCGTAGAGGAGCCGGCATGAACCATATCGAGACGAGCGCTTCGTCGGACACGCCACGGGGACACGTGCGTCCGCTGGTTTCGCGCCTGTCGGCCCCGGTTGCGGATCGCGAAGGCTTCCTGCGCCACCTACTCGAGCATCTCGACGAGGACATGGCGGGCTCGGTCGATCCCGAGGGTGAAACGACGCTCACGATCTACGACTGCGACACGCGGCTGCGGTTCACCGGTGAAACCCTGTCGGTGACCGTCGAGGGCCGCGAGGCTGGGCAGCACGGCGTCGCCAAGGGCGTCGTCGCCTATTACATGCAGCATATCCTCGGCGACGCTTGTCCGCCGCTGGTCTGGTCCGGCGACGGAGCGGATACACGCGAACTCGCCCACTTCCGAGCCCTCCGTGTGGTCTCTGCCCGGCAGATCACACCCCACATGCGCCGCGTCCGACTGTCCGGGCAGGACCTCTCGCGCTTTGCGACCGGGGGCCTCCACATCCGTCTGCTCTTTCCGCCCAGGGGTCGTGTGCCGGTTTGGCCCCATGCGGGTCCCGCAGCGCTGCCGGTTTGGCCGCAGGGCGAGGATGAACTCGTCACCCGCGTCTACACGATCCGCAGCATCGATCCGGCGGCGGGGCATCTCGATGTCGATGTCGTCCTGCATGATCCGCCGGGTGCCGGCTGCCGATGGGCCCGCGAAGCGCAGCCCGGCGATCCCGTCGGGATGCTCGGTCCGGGCGGCGGGGAGGTCGGGTCGCTGGAGCGGCTACTCCTCCTGGGCGACGAGACGGCGCTGCCCGCCATCGCCCGCACGCTCGAGGAACTCCCCCGAACCGCGATTGGCCATGCCATCATCGAGGTGGATGGACCTGCGGAAGAGCAGCCACTCCTCCATCCTCCCGGCGTGCAGCTGCGCTGGCTGCACCGGAATGGCACCCCGGCGGGGACGACGACGCTTCTGCAGGATGCGGCGCGCGCCGCAGCCGATACTGTCGCTTCCGCACCGTTCGTTTGGGCGGGATGCGAGTTCGAGGCCTTCAAGGCGATCCGCCGGTTCTGCCGCAAGGATCTTGGCCTGAAGAAGAACCAGCACCTCGTGGTGGCCTATTGGCGACGGGGTCGCCGGCAGGACGACGAGCCGGCCGGCGACGAAGAGAGTTGAGGCTCAGGCCGTCAGGACGACCTTGACGCTCTGGCTTCGATCGAGCGCCAGTCGGAAGGCATCCGGCGCATCGGTCAGCGGCCGCCGCGCGGTAACGATCGACAGGACGTCGACCTTGCCCTCGGAGATCAAGCCGACCGCTTCGGCAAACTCCACGTCGAAACGGAACGAGCCGAGAAGGTCGAGTTCCTTCGACATGACCGAGTTCGCCGGGATCGGCAGCGGTCCGGCGGCGAGATTGCCGACCTGAACCACCGTTCCGCCGCGCCGCACGTTCTGGATCGCCGAAGACAGGCCCGCCGGCGTGCCGGACACCTCGAACACGACGTCGGGCGGCGTGATCTTCGAGAAGCCCTCGGCATCCTTCGACAGATCAATCACCTCGTCGGCGCCGAGCTTGGTCGCGAAGGCGAGGGGGGCGGCCGCCATGTCGACGACGGTGAGCCGGCCGGCGCCCTTCATGCGCGCCGACAGGAGCGTGAAGAGGCCGATGGGTCCCGCGCCGACGATCGCGACCGACTTAGCCGTCAAATCACCTGCGCGCTTCACCGCATGGAGGCAGACCGCAAGCGGTTCGGCCAGCGCGGCGGCCTCGATCGCGACGTGGTCGGGCACCGGCACGCACTGGCCGGGCGTCGTGTCGAAGTAGCTGGAGAAGCCGCCCTGCATGTGCGGGTTCTTCGAGGCGGAGCCCATGAAGAAGACGTTTTCGCACAGGTTCGCCCGACCCTCGCGGCAGCGCGGGCAATGGCCGCAGGGGCGGAACGGGTTCACCGCGACGCGCGTGCCCGGCTGGAGACCGGTCACCTCGGAGCCAACGGCCTCGACGATTCCGGAAATCTCGTGGCCGAGCACCAGGGGCTCGCGCACGACGTAGTCGCCCGTCTTGCCGTGGCGGAAGTAGTGCATGTCCGAGCCGCAGATGCCGCCGGCACCGAAACGGATGCGCACGAGGCCGGAGGCGAGGTCTCCGAGGTCGCGGTCCACGACCCGAAGGTCCTCTGCGCTGAAGATGGTCGCTGCGCGCGCGGTCGTCATTGGATCAGTCCCATCTGAGTCGGAAGCCAGAGCGTTACTATGGGGAAGAAGGTGATGACCAGCAGGGCGAGGAACAATGGCACGAGCCAGGGCAGGATCGCCATCGTCGTCCGCTCGACCGAGAGCTTGGCCACCCGCGACAGAACGAAGAGCACCATGCCGAGCGGCGGGTGGAGAAGGCCGATCATCAGGTTCAGCGTCAGGATCAGCCCGAAATGCACGGGGTCGATGCCAAGACGCAGCGCGATCGGCAAGAGGATCGGGACGACGATGGTGATCGCCGCGATCGTGTCGAGGAAGCAGCCGACGACGAGGAGCAGGATGTTGACGAGGATCAGGAAGACGACCGGGTTGTCGGTGATCGCCAGGATCGCGTCCGACATCAGCTGCGCCGCCTGACTGACGGTGAGGAGCCAGGCGAAGACCGACGCCGCGGTCACGATGAAGAGCACGGAGGCCGTCGTCTCGATCGTGTCGAAGCTTGCTTTTGCCAGCGTGCGGAAGGTCATCGTGCGATAGCGCACAAGGCCGAGGAACAGCGACCAGATGACCGCGGCGACGGCGGCTTCCGTCGGCGTGAACCAGCCCATGGTCATGCCGCCGATCAGGATGACCGGGGTCATCAACGCCATGACGGCGGAGAAGTCGTAGTACCAGTCAAGCGCCACCAGCGCGGCGAGCGCGATGAGGACCGAAAGGTTCAGCGACAGACCGAGGTGGACGAGGACGTAGACCGAGATCGGAAAGCTCGCGACGACGAGGATCTCGATCGAGGCCGACAGGAGCCGGCGCATCTCGAAGGGCGTGTCGGCGCCCCAACCCTTGCGGTAGGCGAACACCGCGACCGTCAGCATCATCAGGACGGTCATCACGACGCCCGGGATGATGCCGGCCATGAACAGCGCGCCGATCGAGACATTCGCCATCATGCCGTAGATCACGAAGGGCAGGGACGGCGGGAAGATGGGCCCCAGGGTCGCCGAGGCCGCAGTGACGCCGACGGCGGCCTCAACGGGATAGCCGTGGTCCTTCATCGCCTTGATCTCGATCGTGCCGATGCCGGCCGCGTCCGCGAGTGCGGTGCCCGACATGCCCGAGAAGATCACCGAGCCGATGATGTTGACCTGCGCGAGGCCGCCTTTCATCCAGCCGACGAGAGCCACGGCGAAGGCATAGATGCGGCCGGTGACCCCGGCGATGTTCATCAGGTTGCCCGCGAGGATGAAGAAGGGGACCGCCAGCAGCGGAAAGCTCTCGACGCCCGCCATCATGCGTTGGGCGATGATGATGTCAGGCGCGACACCGTAGACCGCTAGATAGAGGCCCGAGGCGACGAACATGGACACGGCCACCGGCACGCCGACGACCATAAGGATGAGAAAGGCACCAATCAGGACCAGCATGGCCTACTCCCCCAAGCCGTCGAATGCACCGGGGCGCTCGAGCACGGAATAGCCCCGCCGCCAGTTGCCCCAGGCGACCTGGACTGCCCTCAGGAGCATGAGCACGAAGGCGGCGAACACGGTCCAGAAGATGATGGAGCGCGGCAGGTCGATCGTGACCATCCGCTCCCGCGAGACGATGTTGACGTAGCGCCACAAGAGGTAAGATGCGTAGGCGAAGAACGCGATGCGCAGGACGTCGACGAAGGTCGAGAGCCCGCGCGCCAGCGCCGCGGGAATGTAGTGGTAGAGGACGTCCACCTGGATGTGGCGCGACATGCGCACGCAGGCGACGGCACCCAGAAACACCACCACGATCAGGCAGTTGATCGCGATCTCCTCGGTCCAGGCGAGAGAGTTGTTCAGGACGTAGCGCGTGAAGAACTGCAGGAAGACGCAGACCGCCATGCCCCAGAAAACGAGCAGCGTCAGCCAGTCCTCGAACGCGTAGGGACTGAGATCGGCGGCCGGACTTTCCTCCTCGAACGCGTGTGCGATCTCTTCCGGTGTGGTCTGGGTATGGTGCTCTGTGGCCATGACGGCTCCCTGGCGGGCACGCGAGGCTCCGCCTGTCGTTCGGCTCTGTGGAGATGGGAGAACCGCCGCGCCCCGGTCGGGGGCGCGGCGGACCATCAAGATTTACTGGACGGCGCGGATCGCGTCGTAATCCGCCTGCCGGTAGCCGTAGGTCTCGAGCGGCGCCTTCTCGAGCACGTTCTTCTCGAAGTCCGCCTTGTCGACCTCCACCACGTTCAGCCCCTTGTCCTTGAAGGTCTGCACGAGGTCGGCCTCGCGCTGCTGCACGATCTTGGTGGCGCGCTCGGCGGCCTCCAGCATCACGTCGGTGAAAATCTTCTTGTCCTCGTCGGACAGCGAGGCCCAGCGGCTCTGCGAGACCACCGTGTTGAGGTGGTCGACGATATGGCCGGTGAGAGCGATCGTCTTCTGCACCTCGTAGAACTTCTTCGCCTCGATCGCCGTCAGCGGGTTCTCCTGCGCCTCAACGGTGCCGTTCTGGAGCGCGAGATAGACCTCGGCGAAGGCGATCGGCGCGGTGTTGGCGCCGCAGGCGCGCGGCATCGCGAGATAGGCCGGCACGTCCGGCACGCGCATCTTGAGGCCCGCGAGATCGGCGCAGGACTTGATGTCCTTGTTCGCCGTCGTGTGGCGCGTGCCGTAATAGGTCACGGCCGTGATGTGATGGCCGGATTCCTCCTCGTAGCCCTTGGCCAGTTCGCGGAAGATGTCGCTCTTGGTATAGGCGAGGAGGTGCTCCGGGTTGCGAAAGATATAGGGATAGTAGGTGACGCCGATCGGCGTGAACTCGCGAGAGGCGAAGCTCGAGCCGGAGATGATGACGTCGACGGTGCCGAGCGTCAGGCCCTGGTTGAGATCGGCTTCCTTGCCGAGCTGCGAGGCGGGGAAGACGTTGATCTCGTAGCGCCCGTCGGTCCGCTTCTTGATCTCCTCGGCCGCCCAGACGGACTCGGTGTGGAAGGGCTCGGTCACCTCGTAGACGTGGCCCCATGTCAGTTTGGTCTGCGCAAGCGCCGTGCCCGACATCAGCGTGGCCACGGCGAGGGCGGCGAGCGCCCAGGGTGTCTTCGTCCTCATGCGTCGTTCCTCCCGTTGGACCCGGCGCCGGCCTTTGTCGCGCGCCGTGTTGCAGGCGTGGCCGGCGTCCTCCCGCCGGCCTTCCCGATACCGGCGTCCTCGCCGAAACTGTGCTGGAAACGGATCTGCGACTGGCGAAGGTGCTGTCGCATCGCGTCCTCGGCCGCCGCAGGATCGCCGCCTGCGATCGCATCGCGCACGGTGCGATGCTCGGCATAGGCGACCCGCCAGGTCTGTCCGGTCTCGAAATACTCCGACAGCCGGGCGAAGTACGGCGTCATCCGCTGGTCGAAGAGCTCGCCGATGAAGCGCGTGATGACCGCATTGCCGAGGATGCCGGCGACGGCCACGTGAAATTCCCGGTCCACGGCGATCGTCTCGGGCGAGGGATGGTCGCCGTTCTCCATGCGGCCGAGGATCGCATCGAGGATGCTGACGTCCGCGGCGGTGGCCTTGGCCGCAGCCTCGCGGATCAGCGCGCTCTCGATCAACTCGCGCGCCCGAAGAAGCTCGAACGGCCCCTCGACCTCGTCCGCCACCGGCTCTGTGACGGGTGGCGCGGTGACGTAGATGCCGGAGCCGACCCGGATCCGGATGCGTCCTTCGACTTCGAGCGCGATCAGCGCCTCGCGCACCGTCGGGCGCGAGATGCCGAGGCGCTCGGCCAACTCGCGTTCGGTCGGCAGGCGATCGCCGACCCCGTACTCACCGGATTCGATGAGGAGCCGCAACTGGTCCGCGACCTGACGGTAGAGGCGACGCGGCTCGATGACCTTGAGGGGCATGATGCGATGCCCTCCCAAGCCTCGCGCTGGCCAATTGATCTGACCAATTGGCCAGAGTGTGGCTGCGAGCGCCTGTCGCGTCAAGTCGCGTTAGGCCGGATCGCTCAAGCCGAGAAAACGCGCCGTGTCCGGATCGACCGGAATGCCTTCCGCCGCGCGACGTGTCTCGACGTCCCATTCGCGATCGCCCGGCGCCATCACCTTGCCGCCTTCGACCGGCAAGACGGACCGCAGGGCATCGAGATAGCGGCGCATTCCGTCGGCGAAGAGCGCGGCGCCGGCAAAGCGCTCCGGGTCGATCGCGAGGAAGAAATGGCCCATGTTGCGCGGCGTCGAGACATCGACGTCCCCGACCATGGGGATGAACTCGTGGTCCAGCGTCGTGCCGTTGAGAATGCCGGTGAGGAGCGTTGCGACTCCTGCCAGCGCGGCGCCCTTGAAGCCATATCCCTCTCCACCGAGGGGCAGGAGCATCTCGGCCGCGTGCGGATCGCGCGTCGCGTGTCCGGATGTGTCGGCCGCGACGCCCTCGGGCAGGGTCTGCGCCAGCGACCGATAGAGGAGCACTCGGTTCATGGGGATCGACGAGGTCGCCATGTCGAGGAGCCAGGGCTTCTCGCCGGCGACGGGCGCTGCGAAGGCAAGGGGGTTCGTGCCGTGGAAGGCCTTCGTTCCGTCGAACAGACCGACCACCGAGTCCGTGTTGGTGGTCGCGAATCCGATCATCCCGGCGTCCGCGATCGCCACCGCATAGGCACCCGCAGCGCCGAGATGTGAGGAACGGACCGCCCCCACGGCGCCGATCCCGCTTTCACGCGCTAGTTCGACCGCAAAGGCGGCGGCGCGGTAGCTGGTGAGGTGTCCGAGTCCGTTGTCGCCGTCCACCGTTCCGGTTGCCGCCGCCGTGCGCTTGACCGTCACGTTGGGGCGCGGGTTGACCCTGCCGCCCGCCATCACCTTGCAGTAATGCGGGACCAGTCGGACGCCGTGGCTGTCCACGCCGACGCGCGAGGCGTGCATCAGCGCGCGGGTCGTCGCGTCGACTGATTCGTCCGATGCGCCGGCGCCTAGGAGTGCCGCCCTGACGCTGGCCTCGAGTTGGGTTGCGTCGACCAGAATGGCGCTCGTCATGTCCGTATCCTCCCGATGGTGCCGAAGATTCCCGCGTAGCGCGATCGCCCGGCGCAGCGCAAACGCTGCGATCATGGGGACGAGCGGAGAAGACGTTTGAGATCATGTGCGTTCGCCTCTATCGGAAGCACGAAGAGGCCGCGCCGTTGCCGGGCCTCCGGGAGGACGAATGAGCGAACGGCCCCTGGTGATCGTCGCGCCGCATCCGCGCGATCTCGACATGATCTTCACGCCTGACGCGCTTTGGGAGTTCCGCGAGCGCTACGAACTCGTCGAGACGACAAGCGGGGAGATCGACGCGTTGCCCACCGACGTTCTGGCACGCGCGCGATACCTCGTCGGTCAGCCCGACATTTCGGATGCTTTGCTGGCGGCGATGACGAACCTTCGGGCTATCGTCAACGTCGAGGGCAACTTCACCGACAACATGCCCTATGCCACCTGCTTCGAGCGTGGGATCCACGTCCTGATCACCAGCTCGGTGTTCGCCGAGCCGGTGGCCGAGATGGGCCTCGGCATGGCGCTCTCGCTGCACCGGCAGATCGCAAAAGCCGACGCGGATTTCCGTCGCGGCGAGGAGGTGTGGGGCCTCGACGGCAACGGTTCGGCCCAGCTCCTGACCGGCTCGCGCATCGGCATCGTCGGTTTCGGCGATCTCGGCCGCTGCCTCAACCGGCTGCTCGCCGGCTTCCGGGCGAAGGTGCGCGTCTATGATCCCTGGCTGCCTGCCTCGACCATTACCGATCAGGGCGCCAAGGCGACCGCGCTCGATGATATTCTCGCCAGGTCCGACACGGTGTTCGTAACGGCCTCGGTCACCGCGGACAACCAGCACCTCTTCGACGCCAGGGCCTTCGCCTCGATGAAGCCGGGTGCAGCGTTCGTCCTCCTCAGCCGCGCCGGGATCGTCGATTTCGACGCGATGCGGGAGGCGGCCGCGAGCGGGCACATCAAGGTCGCGACCGACGTGTTCCCCGAGGAGCCGCCGGCGGCGGACGATCCGGTCCGGAGTACGCCGAACATGATCCTGTCCGCCCATCGCGCCGGCGCGCTCGATCGAGTCTTCAAGCGGATGGGCGATATCCTTCTCGATGATCTCGAACTGATGGACGCAGGCCTTCCCCCGGTGCGCGCCCGCCGCGCCGAGCGCGAAACCGTCCGCCGCATGCGCTCCAAACCCGTATCGAAAAGCTGAGGTGCTTCCATGCTGAAGAACATTCCGTCCATCATCACGGCCGAACTCCTCACCATCCTTGCCGAGATGGGACACGGCGACGATCTCGTGCTGGTCGATCGGAACTATCCCGCCGAATCGACCGCTGCCGAGACGGTCACGGGCACATGCGTCCAGCTGTCCGGCGTCGGCACGACGGAGGCAGCACGCGCCATCCTGTCGCTTCTCCCGCTCGACTCCTATGTCGACGCGCCGGTGCGCCTGATGGCGGTGGTCGGCGATCCCGACGCCGTGCCCGAGGTGCACAGCGAGATGCAGGAGGTCGTCAACGCGGCCGAGGGGAAGGCCATCACCATCGAGCGCGTCGAGCGCTTCGCCTTCTACGATGTGGCCAAGAGCGCCTACGCCGTCGTGCGGACCAGCGAGGCGAGGCCGCACGGCTGCTTCATCTTCAAGAAGGGTGTCATCTTCGACTGATGTCATCGGTGGAAATTTGACGCCGGAAGTCAGGTTTCCTACAGCAAGCGCGAGGGGCCTTCGGGTCCGCAATAAGGAGACCGGGCGTCGGCCAACCATGGTGCGCCCGGCTCATGAGGATGCCATGCTCGCGCGTTTCTTTTCCTACTACGCCCCCTGGCGCGGGCTTTTCCTGCTCGACTTCTCCTGCGCCGTGCTGGCCGGTCTTCTCGAACTCGGCTTTCCCATCGCGGTGAAAGTCTTCGTCGACGACCTTCTCCCCAGCGGCAACTGGGGGCTGATCGTCCTCGCCTCGGCCGGACTGCTGGCGATCTACGTCCTCAACACCGGTCTGATGGCGGTGGTCACCTACTGGGGCCACATGCTCGGCATCAACATCGAGACCGAGATGCGGCGCAAAGCGTTCGAGCATCTTCAGACGCTGTCGTTCGGCTTTTTCGACAACCAGAAGACCGGCCATCTCGTAGCCCGCCTGACCAAGGATCTCGAAGAGATCGGCGAGGTGGCCCATCATGGGCCGGAAGACCTCTTCATCGCCGTGATGACCTTCATCGGCGCCTTCTTCCTGATGCTCGCCGTGCATGTCGAACTGGCGTTGATCACGGCCGTCGTGGTGCCGGTCGGCTCCTGGGTCACGACCCGATACGGCAGCCGCATGACCGCGACGTGGCAGGCGATCTACGGCTCGATCGGCGACTTCAACGCACGTATCGAGGAGAATGTCGGCGGCATCCGCGTCGTGAAGAGCTTCGCCAACGAGGAGCACGAGCGCGCGCTCTTTGCCCGCAATAACGTGGGCTATCGCGCCCGAAAGCTCGACGCCTACCGGATCATGGCGATCAGCCAGTCGCTGAACTACCTGACCATGCGCCTGACGCAGGTCATCGTGATGCTGGCCGGTACCTGGTACGTCATGAAGGGCGAGCTGAGCTACGGCGGCTTCGTCGGCTTCCTGCTCCTCGTCGGCGTCTTCTTCCGCCCGGTCGAGAAGATCGCGGCCGTTCTGGAGACCTATCCGAAGGGCATCGCGGGCTTCCGCCGCTATACCGACTTCCTCGACACCAAGCCCGAGATCGCCGATGCGCCGGGTGCGCGCACGCTGACGGGTGTCACTGGCGCCATCGCCTTTCGGGACGTCCGTTTCGCGTACGAGGACTCCCGTCCTGTCCTGAAGGGGATTGACCTCGAAATCCGAGCCGGCGAGACGGTCGCCTTCGTCGGTCCGTCCGGCGCCGGCAAGACCACGATCTGCTCGCTGGTCCCGCGCTTTTACGACGTCAGCGCCGGCGCGATCCTCGTCGACGGGCAGGACATTCGTTCCCTGGCGCTGGCCTCGCTGCGCCGTCACATCGGCATCGTGCAGCAGGATGTCTTTCTGTTCGGCGGGACGGTGCGCGAGAACGTCGCCTATGGGCGACTTGATGCCAGCGAGGCGGAGATCGCTGAAGCCATCGAGCGCGCGCACCTCACCGAGACCATCGCGGCCCTGCCGGACGGGCTGGATACGGTCGTCGGCGAACGTGGCGTCAAGCTGTCGGGCGGGCAGAAGCAGCGCCTGTCGATCGCGCGCATGTTCTTGAAGAACCCGGAGATCCTCATCCTCGACGAGGCGACGTCGGCGCTCGACACCGAGACCGAGCGGGCGATCCAGACGTCGCTCGCCGAACTCGCCAAGGGGCGAACGACGCTCGTCATCGCCCATCGCCTGTCCACCATCCGACACGCCGATCGCATCGCGGTGGTCGTTGATGGCCGGATCGCGGAACTTGGCAGCCATGCCGAACTGATGGCTCTCGGCGGCGCCTACCGGCGCCTGAACGACGCGCAGGAACGCCTTCACGGTGGCGTCGGAATGGAGGAGCGCCCGGCAGCCGAGTAGCCGCCGGACCCCGATCCTCAGGCGGCCGGCATCGAGCGCCAGCCCCAGCCGTCCGCGAGGGCGAGGCACCGCTCGGCCGTCTCGACGCTTCCGGTGGTGCCGACGCTGCGGAGCGAGGCCGCTGCGCTGGCATGGGCCAGTTTCAGGCAGCCCGGTACCGGTCGGGCCTCGTGGTACCCATACATGAAGCCCGCTGCGAACGCGTCGCCCGCACCGTTGGCACCGCGAACCTCGGACTGCGGTACGTTGACCGAGGGGTGGCGGTAGACCGCCCCGTCCCGCGTGAAGGCGATCGCCGCCCGCGGAAAGTGGATGGCCAGCACCTTGACCGCGCTGCGCTCCATGATCTGGCGCCCCGCCGCCTCGCAGGCCGCGATGTCGGTCTCGCCGTCGCGCGTCGTCTGCGTGCCGGTGATCGCGCCGATCTCGTAGTCGTTGATGACGAGCGTATCGAGATGGGGCAAGCATGGCTCGGCGAGTTCGCGCAGGCGCTCCGGTGCGATCTGCAGCAGCTCGAAGTTGGTCTCGAGGCCCGCTGCGCGCGCTGTCTTCAGCGTCGCCACCCAGCCATTCACCTCGCCCTTCCAGGCATTGTCCATCACGTCGTGGATACCCGGCAGGCCGAGGTGGAAGATGCGGGCCGAGGTGCCTGCGAAGTCGAAGTGGTCAGGCGAGAGGAGGGCGCTCGTGCCCTGGTGGAAGATGTGCGTGCGCTTGCCGGTGTCGCGCGCGCTGTAGGCGTCGGTGTAGTTGGTCCGGCCGCCCGCGATCACCCGCATGCCGGTGCGGTCGATGCCGTTATCGTCGGCATAGCGCAGCAGGATGCGGCCGTCCTCGTCGTCGCCGACGCAGCCGATGGTCGCCACCGGCATCGACGGGTCCAGCCGCCGGATGTCGATGCCGAAGTTGCAGGCCGATCCGCCGCCCTCGACGCTTTCCTCGAGAATGCGCGTGACGGTTTCCTCGACCGGCCAGCGGTCGAGGAGCTTGTTGTGGTCGGCGCACCAGGTTCCCCCGGTCAGGAAGCCGCGCCGCTGCACTGCGGACATGGGGTCAGGCTCCCATCTTCAGCGACGGATCGGTGATCTCGAGATCCTGCTCGAGCGACTTCTTGGGCCGGATGCCGTTCTTCTGCAGGTGGTCGTGGTAGGCCTTCGTCGCCTCTTCCGAGGAGACGTCGTCCTCGATTACCGAGCGCATGGCGCGCACGATGGCCTTGGAGTCCTCGGCGAAGAAAATCTTCCGGCCGAACAGGGCGACCCGCGCGCCGTACTTCTCGGCCTGCTTCACCATTTCCAGCGTATCGCGGTTGGTGGACGAGGCGCCGCCGAGGATGCCGACGATCAGGTTGCCGGGGTCGAACGAGGCGAGCTCCTCCGTCGCCTTCGGGCCATTATAGACGACCTTCAGAAACTCCGGCCGGTCGTGCTTCGAAACGCCGGCGAGGATCTTGGCGATGAAGTCGTTGTTGTAGGTGTAGAAGTCCGAGCCGGGCGCCTTCACCTCGAACTGCGGATTGAACACTTCGAGGAAGTGCCGAACGCCGGCCGCCGACGCCTCGTCGCGGAACTTGGCGTAGGCCTCGATCGTGCGCAGGTCCTGGTCCAGCTCGTTGAAGAAGGTCACGGCGTAGAGGCCGAGGTCGGAGACCGGCTTGACCCGGTCGAGGCGCGCCGTGCGGAAAGGCACGGTCGGCAGGTGCTTGTAGTTGGCGCCGCGCCAGTGCCAGATGTCGCTGCCGTCGTTGAGGCGTACGGCGGACGTGACGTCCGTATCGGCGTAGATCCCGCGCGACGCCAGGTGCTCGGCCGAGGACAGCGACGTCAGCATGATGTCGACGAGGCCCGACTTCACCATCTCCTCCATCGCATCGCGATAGACCTTGAGCGGGCGCATCTTGCCCGTCGGCTTGCCGTCGGCATCGTGCTCCGGGCCGGAGACGCCGACGCCGAGTGCCATGTCGCCGTCCTTGGCATCGGCGATGATGAAGTCCTTGGGCGTGTATTTGCCGCGCCGAATGCGGGCGAGCTTGAGGTCCATGGTCTTGGCGGTGTTCATGGCGATGGGCTCCGAAGAATGCGAATGAGCGGGCGAAGGGTGGTCAGGCCGAGACCTTGCGGATCCACTGATCCAGGCCGACGGCGACGATGATGAGGATGCCGACCGCGAACTCCTGCCAGAGGGCGTCGAGGCCGGAGAGGGCGAGGCCGTTGCGGAACACGCCCACGATCAGCGCCCCGATGAGCGTGCCGACGATCGAGCCGCGCCCGCCGAAGAGCGAGGTGCCGCCGATCACCACGGCAGTGATGGAGTCGAGGTTCGCCTGCCCCCCCGAGGTGGGGCTGATGGCGCCGACGCGGCCGATCAGGACCCAGGCCCCGAGGGCGCAGATGACGCCCGACAGCGAGTAGACGGCGAGCAGCACGCGGCGCGTGTCGATGCCCGAGAGGCGCGCGGCTTCCGGGTCGTCGCCGGTCGCATAGACGTGGCGTCCGAAGGCGGTGCGGTTGAGAATGTACCAGGCCACCGCGGCGACGAAGAGCGTGAACACCGTGCCGAAGGTCAGCCGCGCTCCGCCGCCCTGGATCGCGGTCGCGGTGAGCTGGAGGAACGGCGCCTCGGCGGCCACTTCCTGCGCGCGGATCGTCTGCGAGCCGCTGTACCAGAGGAAAACGGCGCCGAAGATGCTCCAGGTGCCCAGCGTGACGATGAAGGGCGGCAGCTTGACGTAGGTGATCAGGAGGCCGTTCAGGAAGCCGCAGGCGAACCCGACGCCGAGGCCGATGCAGAACGCGAGTTCCGCCGGCACGCCCATCATCACTGCCAGCCGGCCCATGACGACGGTCGCAAGGATCATGATCGCGCCGACCGAGAGGTCGATGCCCGCGGTCAGGATCACCAGCGTCTGCGCGATGCCGATCACCGCGATGATCGTCACCTGCTGCATGATCAGCGACAGGTTGAACGGCTGGAAGAAGCGCGGACCGACGATCGCGCTGAAGATCAGGAGACCGACCACCAGCACCACGAAGGGCACGATGGTCGGATACTGGTGGAGGAGGTGCTGCAGCCGACGCAGCGGCGAGCGCCGACCCTCGGCGAAATGGGCGACGGCGTCCGCGTTGTTCGCGGTCGGTTCGACGCTTGACATGATTTCCGACCCTCTCTGTGCGCCTGTCGAGACGATCGGTGCGAAAGGGGTTTTCGCACCGACCGCGTAGGCGGCGCCGCAAGCGGCGCGCGCTTGTTCTCAAGGGGAGACGATCAACCCCAGCACTTCTTGAGGGCTTCCTCGGACGTGATCGACGGGACGCCATCAACCGGCTTGTCGGTGACGAGATCGACGCCGGTGTTGAAGAAGTCGAGGCCCGGCGTCACCGCCGGCTTTTCGCCCGTCTTCTTGAAGTTGACGATGGCCTCGACGCCCTTGGAGGCCATCAGCAGCGGATACTGCATCGAGGTCGCGCCGATGACGCCCGCCTTGACGTTCTGGACGCCCGGGCAGCCGCCGTCGACCGAGGTGACGACGACGGAGCCTTCCTTGCCGGCCGCCTTAATCGCCTCGTAGGCACCGGCCGCCGTCGGCTCGTTGATCGTGTAGAAGACGTTGAGGTCGGGGTCCTTCTGGAGAAGGAGTTCGGCGCCCGTGCGCCCGCCTTCCTCGGAGCCCGCGCCCCACTGATGGCCGACGATGCGCGCGTCGTCCTCGTCGAGGTAGCGGCTCATGTCCTTCGGATCGATGCCGAAGCCCTTCATGAAGCCCTGGTCGCGCGCGACGTCGACGGTCGGCTGCGTTTCGATGGCGTCGAGGAAGCCGACCTTCGCGGTCTTCGGATCGGACACCGTCTTGGCCGCCCACTGGCCGATCAGCTCGCCGGCCTTCACATTGTCGGTGGCGAAGGTCTGGTCCGCCGAGTTGGCGGGATCGAGCGGCGTGTCGAGCGCGATGACGAGGATGCCGGCCTGACGGGCCTGCTCGAGGACCGGCACGATGGCCTTAGAGTCGCTGGCGACGATGAGGATGCCGCTGGCACCGGCCGAGATGAGGTTCTCGACGGCCGTGACCTGGCTGTCGTGATCACCGTCGAACTTGCCCGCGAAGCTCTGGAACTTGACGCCGAGCTCGGCGGCCTTCTCGCTGGCGCCCTGGCGCATCTTGGCGAAGAAGGGGTTGGCTTCGGTCTTGGTGACGAGGCCGATCAGGATGTCGTCCTGGGCGCGCGCGGGCGCGGACGCCATGAGGCAGGCTGCGATGGCGGTGCCGGCGACGAGGCCGGCGATGCGGTGGACGGTGCTGCGCGACATCATGTTCCTCCCGTTGATGTTCGGCGGGCCCTCCTGGCCAACGCCGTTTCGCTGGCCGGGCGATTCGCCCCCGGCGATCCCTTGAGGCGGCGATCGGGCCGATCGATGCCTCGTTTCTCTTCCCCGCCGGTTCGCACCGGACGGTTTCGGCGTCTCTCTCCCCAGAGGCGCCGCGTTCGAACGGAGTAAAAGCGCGATCGATCGAAAACACAATCGTCCGATGCGCGTCGTCAGAACTTTTTGCGCAGAATTGGAATATGATGGACCTAAATCGATATGGCAGTCATACGAACCGATCCAATCCGGGGTTGGTCCGTGATCGAACTGCGCAAAATCTTCCGACCGGCGTCAGCATTCCCACAAGCCCGATGATCGAGCCCCTCGACAGACCGGCCGAAGCCGAAGTTCGGATCGTCGCGCGCAATTTCGCCGTGGATTGCCGGACCGGATCGCGCTAGGGCAGGGCCGCATGCTCGCCTCGACCGCAAGGTAGGAAAGGTTATTCCATGACGCAGCCCAAACGCATCGCCGTCACCGGCGCGGCCGGCCAGATCTGCTACTCGCTCCTGTTCCGCATCGCCAACGGCGACGTCTACGGCAAGGACACCCCCGTCGCGCTTCAGCTTCTCGACCTGCCGCAGGCCCAAAAGGCCGTGAAGGGCGTCGTGATGGAGCTTGAGGACTGCGCGTTCCCGCTCTTGCAGGACGTTGTCATCACCGACGACCCGAAGGCCGCTTTCCGCGACATCGATGCCGGGTTCTTCGTCGGCTCGCGTCCGCGCACGCAGGGCATGGAGCGCCGCGATCTCCTCAATGCCAACGCCGAGATTTTCCGCACGCAGGGTCAGGCCCTGAACGAGGGCGCCAAGCGCGACGCCAAGGTGATCGTGGTTGGCAACCCGGCCAACACGAACGCCATGATCCTGGCCGCCAACGCCAAGGACTTCCCGACCGAGAACATCACCGCGATGCTCCGGCTCGACCACAACCGCGCCCTCACGCAGTTCGCGCAGAAGGCCGGCGTCTCCGTCGACGCGATCAAGAAGTTCGTCGTGTGGGGCAACCACTCGCCGACCATGTTCGCCGACTGGACCAACGCCACGGCGGACGGCCGCAAGCTCTCCGAGGTGATCGGCGACGAGACCTGGTACAAGGAGACGCTGATCCCGACCGTCGCCAAGCGCGGCACGGCGATCATCGAGGCGCGCGGCGCGTCGTCGGCCGCCTCGGCTGCGAACGCTGCGATCGACCACATGCGCGACTGGATCCAGGGCTCGGACGGCGACTGGGTGTCGATGGGCGTGTCGTCGGACGGTTCCTACGGCATCCCCGAAGGGCTGATGGCCGGTGTGCCGGTGATCTGCGAGGGCGGCTCCTACAAGCGCGTCACCGGGCTCGAGATCGGCGACTTCCAGCGCCAGATGATCGATCGCACGGTGGCCGAGCTGTCGGAAGAGCGCGAAGCCGTTTCGGCGCTCCTCTAGTCTCTCGCCTCGTTCAGGGTCTCGAAGGGCCGCCCCGCCACCCGGCCGGGCGGCCCTTTCGCATCCGAAAGGTCTAACGCCTTCTTAAGCTTCCCGCGCGAAATTTGACCGACGTTGCAAGCGGGCCGCAGGATGTCTCGGAGCCGAAGCCTTTCCCTCATCCTCGCCCTTGGCGCGCTCGGCGTGGCCGGCGGCTGCGCGCGGATGGAGCCGCGGATGAGCGCCGAAGAGTGCCTCGCGCGCGCCATGTACTTCGAATCCAACCGCTCGTCCGAAGCCGGGATGCTGGCGGTCGGAACGGTGGTGATGAACCGGCTCGAGTCCGGCAAGTACCCGAAGTCGGTCTGCGGCGTCGTCGGGCAGAAGAACCAGTTCGCGCCCGGTGTCCTGTCCAAGCCGATGGGCAAGGGCCGGGACCTTGCGACGAGGACCGCGCGTCAGGTTCTGCGCGGGGCTCGGCATTCCGAGGTGCAGAAGGCGATGTTTTTCCACACGGCCGGTTACTCCTACCCCTACTCGAACATGCACTACGTCACGATCCAGGGCGGCAACTCCTTCTACGAGAAGCGCAAGAACGCGACGTCGACGCAGTCGATGGTGGCGGAGCGGATCGCGGCCGAGAAGGAAGGCCGTCTGCCCTTCACGCCGCCCGAGCGGGCCCTCGCCGCGGCGCAGGCACCGGCGCCTGCCGTGATGCGCGCGCCGGTTCGCGAAAGCCGCATCGCGCGGCAGATGGCGCAGCCTGCCCCGGCGGCGCCGCCTGCTCTCGACACGATGAGCATCGAGGACCTGATCCGCCAGAACGGCGGGTGAGCCGCCCTCAGGCGTCCGGGAAGTCGGCGGACAGGCTGAGGTCCTTCAGCCCTTCGATCTCGGCAAGCCGTTGCTTCAGCTTCGCCGTCACGCCGTCATAGGCGACCTTGCCGAGAACGAGGTGCCGCGGCGCCTTGTCCATCTCCGTGATGCGGATCATGGCTTCGCCCGCGCGCACGGGATCGCCGGCTTGCTTGCCGCTGATCTCGGAGGTGGACTTCAGGCGGGCGCCGGCCGTGTCGGCGTATTCGGCGATCTCGTTCGGCGTTTGGCGCAGCGAGCGACCGGCCCAATCAGTGCGGAACGGACCGGGTGCGACGCACGTCACCTGAATGCCGATCGGCGCACCTTCGGCCGCCAGCGCATCGGAGAAGCCCTCGACCGCGTGCTTCGTCGCGGCATAGTAGCCCGAACCGGGGAAACCGATGAACCCGGCCTGCGAGGTGAGGTTGAGGATCCGGCTGGACCGCTGACGGCGCATGATCGGGAGGACCGCGCGCGTCATCGCGAAGAGGCCGAAGACGTTGGCATCGAACTGCTCGCGGATCTCGGCGTCGTCGCCTTCCTCGATCGAGGCCTGGTAGCCGTAGCCTGCATTGTTGACGAGGACGTCGATCCGCCCGAACCGCTCTTCCGTCGCCTTCACGGCGGCGTCGATCGCAACGCGATCAGTCACGTCGAGCGACAGGGCCAAGACACGGTCCTCGGCGAGATCGGTCAGGCTTTGGAGGCGCGCCTTCTCGCGCGCAGTGGCGACGAGGCGCCAGCCGCGCGCGATCACCAGCTTGGCGAGTTCATGGCCGAAGCCGGTGGAGCAGCCGGTGATGAACCACACGGGGGACTCGATGGAGGACATGGGCGGGTCTTTCGATCGCGAAAAATGAAAACCGTTCGTTCGATGCCGGTATCTGGTACCACCGTGCGCGACGGCCAGCGCCATCGGGTCATCCGGCTGCTACGGCAAGCTTACTGAAACGTTTGCCGTGCTACTCGATATCGAAAGATTGGATTCAGCCGGATTTCCGCCCTTGTCGTCGAACCGTTCCGGCCGCCCGGCCTTCGTCCGCCGCCTGCGCATCGCATCCGCCCTCGTCCTGTCCGTCGCGCTGGCGTCGTGCCAGTCGATGGACCTGTCGCGCAGCGACGTGCGCGCCGGGCTCATTCCGCCCACCAAGGCCCCCGCCCTCATGGTCGGCGCGGAGGCCGTCGCCGAGCGGACGCCGGCCTCGATCGTGGTCGACATGGATACGGGACGGGTCCTCCAGGCCGACGACCCGGACGGCCTGCGCCATCCTGCGTCGTTGACCAAGCTGATGACCCTCTACATGCTGTTCGAAGCGATCGACGCCAAGCGCATCGGGCTCGACGACGCCATGCCGGTCACCGCCTATGCAGCGGCTCGCGCGCCCTCGAAGCTTGGGCTGCGGCCCGGCGACACGATCCGGGTGCGCGACGCGATGTTCGGGTTGGCTGTGAAGTCCGCCAACGACGTGGCGTCGGTCGTCGCCGAAGCCCTCGGCGGCACCGACGACGCCTTCGCCCTTGCCATGACCCGCAAGGCGCGTTCGCTCGGGATGACGCGCACCAACTTCGCCAATCCGAGCGGCCTGCCGGACGAGGCGCAAATCTCGACCGCGCGCGACATGGCCCGCCTCGGATACGAGATCCGCAAGCGCTTTCCGCAATATGCCTCGCTCTACAAGACCGAAGGCTTCGACTACGGCGGGCGCCACTACACGGCGACCAACAAGCTGCTCGGCCGGGTGGCCGGCGTCGACGGAATGAAGACCGGCTTCGTCAACGCGTCCGGCTTCAACCTCGTCGCCAGCGCGCGGCGCAACGGGCGGGGCGTCATCGTCGTGGTGCTGGGCGGGCGCACGGGGCGCGAGCGGGACGCCAGCGTCGAGGCGCTGATCGACACCTATCTCGGCCCCGCAAGCTGAGGGCTCAGAGACCCTTCTGCATGCCGCCGTCGACAAAGTAGGTCGAGCCGATCGAATAGGTCGCCTTGTCGGAGCACAGGAAGACGAAGAAGTTGGCGAGCTCCTCCGGCGTGCCGAAGCGCTTGATCGGCGCGTGCTCGTCGGCGACGCCCTGAAGGTATCCCTCCCAGTCGCCCCCGGAATTCTCGGTCAGCTGGCGCGCCGTCTTCTTCCAGTCGGGGGTGAGGATCAGGCCCGGATTGATGCAGTTGACGCGGATGTTGTCGCCGACGACCTCGGTCGCGAGGCACTTGGAGAACATCATCAGCGCCGACTTCGTCACGTTGTAGATCGGCTCGTACCAGAGCGGCTGCACCGCGCAGATCGAGGCGTTGTGCAGGATCACCCCGCCGCCGCGCCGGCGCATCTGCGGGATGACGCCGCGGGCAAGACGCACGGCCGCCATGACGTGGAGGTCCCAGTAGGCCTGCCATTTGTCGTCCGGCGCATCCATCACCGTCTCGTTGGAGCCGGTGCCGGCGTTGTTGATCAGGATGTCGGTCCCGCCGAAGCGCTCCTCGGTCGCACGGATGATCGCATCGACACCGGCGGACGTCGAAACGTCGGCTTCGACGCCGAGCGCCTCGACGCCATGCGCGCCTGCGATGCGTTCCGCCTCCGCCTCAGCCCGTTCGCGCCCGCGTGCCGCGAGGATGACGTTGGCGCCTTCCGCCGCCAACCCTTCCGCCACCGCCAGCCCGATGCCGACCGAGCCGCCGGTGATCACCGCGACCTTGCCCTTCAGACCCATGTCCATTCGTCTGCCCTCCCGCGCGGCCCTCCCGGCCGAATCGTCGAGCGATTGTGGGCCGGGGAGGGGCCGGAAGGCCAGCGGGAAGCCGGGGACTTCGTTAGTCGGAGTAGCGCTCCTCGGTCCAGGGATCGCCGCGGTTGTGATACCCGCGCACCTCCCAGTAGCCCGGCTGGTCGGCCGTACGGAACTCGATCGAGCGCAGCCACTTCGCGCTCTTCCAGAGGTAGAGATGCGGCACCAGAAGCCGCACCGGGCCGCCATGCTCCTTGGCGAGCGGACGTCCCTCCCACGAATGGACGAGCATCGCATCCGGCGCGGCGAAATCGGAGAGCGGCAGATTGGTCGTGTAGCCGTCGTAGGACCCCAGCACCACGAAGGCCGCTTCCTCGCGGGGGCGGACGGCCGCCATCAGGTCGCGTGTCGACACGCCCGACCAACGGTTGTCGTAGCGCGACCAAGTGGTCACGCAGTGCATGTCGGTCGTCTCTTCGGTCTGCGGTTGGCTTTGGAAACGCGCCCAGTCCCAGATCTGCGGCTCTTCGACCGCGCCGTTGATCTGCAGCCTCCAACGCTCGGCCGAGACGTCCGGCTGAAGGCCGAGGTCGAGGACCGGCCAGTTCTTGACGAGATGTTGGCCCGGCGGGAGGCGGTCGCTCTCGGGGCGCTCCTGCCGCCCCGTCAGAAAGCGCCCGAGGCGCGCCCACTCCTGCTTGGTGCGGGTCAGTTTCGATTCAGGCGGGGTATCGTCCGGCGTATCGGCCATCGCGGCCTCCGTTGATAAGGTTGGCGGGAAGATGGAGTGCACGCGTCGCAAGTTCAGCCTCATGCGGCGAACTTCTCGCCGACATGACGTCCCTTGAAATGGCTCGCGCCCTTGGCACCTTCCCGGACATGAGCGGTGACGATGCGACGAGGATTTCCGGTTGGTGGCGGCACGTGCTGTCGTCGCTGGTGCTGCTCGTCTTCGCATTCACCTACGGTATGCCGACGGTTCAAGTCGCACACGCCCACGCCGTCGAGGCCGCGTCGCACGACCGGTGGCTGGACGCGACGGGCATCCACGAGTGGAGTTCGCCGCCTGACCGAGGGGATGCCACCGCCAGCTGCTGCGTCGCGCACTGCCTCCCGGCACTTCCCCTGCTGCCGATGGACGAGACGGTCGACCGTTGGCCGATGACGGTCAGAACGTCGGTGCCGAACGAGGCCGGAGAGGGGCGCGTCGTCGCGGTGCCGCTGCGGCCGCCGCGAGGGCACGGGCGCACCTGACGACCGCTGCCGGTGGGCGCGAAACGCGTCCGACAACCGGCGTCCCGAATTTTCGATTGGAAAGCGAAACCATGACCCATCATTCGCAAGACATGCAGGCCTGTATCGACGCCTGCCTCGCCTGCTATCGAACGTGCCTGTCGACCGCCATGCATCACTGCCTCGAAGCGGGCGGCGACCATACGGAACCCGCGCACTTCCGCCTGATGGCGGCCTGCGCCGAGATGTGCCGGGCGTCGGCCCATATCATGCTGACGGGATCGGATGCCCACCGCCATTCCTGCACGGCCTGCGCCGCCATCTGCTCGGCCTGCGCAGACGACTGCGAACGGGTGGGCGGCATGGCCGAATGCGTCCGCGCATGCCGGGAGTGTGCGGAGCACTGCCGCCGGATGGGAGCGATGCAATGAGCCGCGCACCTCTGCTTCTCGCTCTTGCCCTTGCCGCGGCGATTCCGCTCGACACCGCGCAGGCCCAGGATACGCCCCAACCCGGTACGGGTCATGGTGCCGCGGACCATGGTGCGATGGGCCATGGCGCGGCGGCGCAACCCGGCAGCCCGACGGCGAGCCAGCGGATGATGCAGGCGATGGACACGATGCATCAGGCGATGGCAACGGAGCCGATGACGGGACGTCCGGGGCTCGATTTCGCCCGCATGATGATCCCCCATCACCAGAGCGCGATCGACATGGCGCGCGCCTATCTCGACAGCGGCGAGAACGATCCGACGCTGACCCGGATTTCGCGTGACGTCATCTCCTCGCAGGAGAAGGAGATCGCCGAACTGCAGGCCTGGATCGACGCCAACAAGGGACGATAGGCGTCCCCACCGAGTGGGCGGATCGATGGGTCCGTCCGCCCACTCGCCCGACCCAGCGAGCGACATATGTTGCCGGGTATGGAACCGACCCCGCCCGCCTTCCGCCTGTCGTCTCGGCGTCCCGACTTAGGGCGCATCCCGATCCTGCGGAAGGTGGAGGTGCGGGGCCTCGCGTTCTTCGGCATCATCTCCGCATCGCTCTTCGGGTTCCTCACCATCGCCAGCGAGATGCGGGAGGGGGAAACCCACGCGTTCGACGATGCGATCCTGCGGGCGCTCCGCAGCCCCACCGATCCGGCGGACCCGATTGGCCCGTTCTGGGTCGAGGCCATCATGCGGGACCTCACGGCGCTCGGCGGCTACACGGTCCTCTCGCTTATTCTCGTTCTGGCGGTCACCTACCTCCTGATGAAGGGCAAACGGGCGTCGGCCCTGATGATGGCCGTCGCCGTCGTGGGAGGCGTGATCCTCTCCAGCGTGCTCAAGATCGGGTTCGACCGGCAGAGACCGGACGTCGTCGCCCACCTCGTCGATGTCCACAGCCTCAGCTTCCCCAGCGGTCATGCGATGCTTTCGGCCGTCACCTATCTGACGCTCGGTTCGCTGCTTGCCCGGTCAGAGCGCGGGATCGTGATGCGCGCCTATTTCATGGGTGTCGCGATCGTGCTGACGCTCCTGATCGGATCGAGCCGCGTGTATCTCGGTGTGCATTACCCCACCGACGTTCTGGCGGGATGGTGTGCCGGGTCCGCCTGGGCCTTCATCTGCTGGTGGGTGGCGCGATGGCTGCAGCATCGCGGCAGCGTCGAGCCGAGCTCCTGACGCGCAAACGTCGCAGCGTTCTCTGAACGGGAAACGGCGCCGGTTCCCGGAGGAACCGACGCCGCCTTGGTCATTTCACTTCGGCTCAGAAGTCGAAGTTATTGATGTCGGCCTTGGTGAAGACCTTCGGCGCGCCGAGCAGGATCTGGCTCTGGTTGACAATCTGTAGGTCGCCGAGGCGGCCGGCCTTGAACGTCGTGTCACCCGGCTTCAGCGTGCCGTCGGCGACCGCCCGCATCGCCATGCCGGCGGCATAGCCGAGGTCGACCGTCGACCAGAGGATGGTCGACTTGATGCAGTCGTTGTTGATGTAGGGCTTCATCGCGTTGGGCAGCGCGAGGCCGACCACCGAGACCTTGCCGCACAAGTTCTGTTGCTGCACCGCTTCCGAGGCGGCCGGCGTCGCGACCGACGTCATGCCGAGGATGCCCTTCAGCTCGTCGCCGTACTTGTTGATCAGCGTCTGCGCCTGGTTGAAGGACAGGATGTTGTCCTCCTGCGCCTCAACCGTCTCGAGGAACTTGATCTTCGGGTGGCACTTCTCGGCATAGGCCGCCATCTCGGTGATCCAGCGCGCCTGGTTGGGCGTCGTGAAGGTCGAGGTGACGATCGCGAACGAGCCTTCCTCACCGATCTCGGAGGCGAGCTGGTCGATCATCGACTTGGCGACACCGTTCGGCTCGGCCTGGTTCACGAACCACTGGCGGGCGTCGGCCTCGGCGTCGGCATCATAGCCGACGACGTTGATGCCGGCTTCCAGAGCGCGCTTCAGCACCGGCGCGATCGCGACCGGGTCGTTCGCGGCGAACAGGATGCCGTCGACGCCCGACGTGATGTAGTTGTCGATGAAGGTGATCTGCTCGTCGATGTTCGCCTTGGTCGGACCGTCGGTGGTGACGGTCATCGAGCCGAGCTCCTTGGCCGCTTCCTGGATCCCCGCAGCGGTCGAGTTGAAGTAGCCGACGCCGACGAGCTTCGGAATATCGACGACCTTCAACGGCTTGCCCTTGCGGTCGGGCGCGCCGGTCGGCTCGCCGCCGTTGTAGTCGCCCGGCGGCACGGCCGTGACGCTGGCGTCGCAGGCGAGGGGGTTGGTCGGCTGGTCGTCGCCGCCGGTCCAGGCGCTCTGCGCCATGGCCGGTGCGGTCAGAAGGCTGGTGCCGACGAGAAATGCCAGAAGGGTGCGCATGCCGTTGTCTCCTCCACGATGACGTTGGGCTGGTCTTCAGTCCCGGCCGCTATCGGCCGGAGCAGTGCCTCAGTCGCCGGAATAGCGGCTGAGGAAGTTCGAGATGAGCACGGCCGCGATCAGCACGGCTCCGATGATGACGATGGTGCCGTCGCCGCGCACGCCCGACAGGGCAAGGCCGTTCTTCAGGACCTGAACGAGGCAGAGGCCGAGCAGCGTGCCGACCACGAGGCCGCGTCCGCCGAAGATCGAGGTGCCGCCGAGCACCACCGCGGTGATGACGTCGAGCTCGATGCCCGATCCCATGTCGGAGCGCGTGGTCGACACGCGGCTGACGAAGACGACGGCTGCCAGTGCCGAGACGAAACCCGAGGCCGAATAGATCCAGAGCTTGGTCTTCGCGACGTCGATGCCGGAAAAGGCTGCGCCCGCCTCGTTGTTGCCGATGGCGTAGGTCGCGCGGCCGAAGGCCGTGTAGCGCAGGATGAAGAAGCCGGCGAAGGCGACGATGGCGAGCAGCCAGAGCTGCGTCGGGATTCCGAAGACGTCGCCCTGTCCGAGTTCGAAGAACCACTTCGGATAGCCGCGGATCGACTGCGCCTGGCTGATGCCTTCGGCGAGGCCGCGATAGAGCGCGAGCGTCGCCAGTGTCGCTATCAGCGGCGGCACGCGGAAGCGGGTGATGATGAGCCCGTTGACGAAGCCCGCCAGCGTTCCGACCACCATCGACAGTCCGACGGCGACGGGAAGCGGGAGCCCCAGCGTCTTCCAGAAGACGCCGATCAGGATCGCGCAGAGGCCGAGGATCGAGCCGACCGAGAGGTCGATGCCGCCGGTGACGATCACGAACGTCATCACCACCGCGATCAGGCCGACTTCGGTCAGCAGCCGCCCCTGGTTGAGAAGGTTGGCCGCGGTGAAGAAGCGCTCATTGTCGACGGCGAGGACCGCCAGCGCGAGCGCGAGGATCAGCGCGAGGATTGCCTCGTGGCGGAGGAGGGAGCGAAAGGTCATGGTTCTCTCCTCCCTCAGCTCGCTCGCCCACGGCGCGCCATGTCGGCGAGCACCGTTGCGAGGATGAGGATGCCCTGCACCGCGCGAAGCCAGTAGGCCGACACGTTGAGGAAGATCAGCGACGAGCCGATGGCGGCAAAGAGGATGGCGGCAAGCGTCGAGCCTACGACGGTGCCTATGCCTCCGAGGATCGACACGCCGCCGACGACCGACGCGGTGATGACGATGAGTTCGAGGCCGTTCGGTACGGTGGACTGGATCACCTGAAGCTGCGTCGCAAAGAGGATCGCAGCGACGCCGGCGATGAGGCCGTGCAGCGCGAAGACCTTCACGATCGTCGCCTTGTAGGGAATGCCGGACGCCTCGGCCGCTTCCGGGTTGCCGCCGACGGCGTAGATGGCCCGACCGAACGCGGTGGAGCGCAGCATGAAGGCGAAACCGATGGTCATGACGATCATGAACCAGACCGGGGAGGGCACATCGAACAGGCGGAACTGCGCGAGCTGGAACTCCGGCGGCAGGCCGGAGATCCAGGCGCCGCCCGTGACCGTGATGAGGCCGCCCCGCAGGATCGAAAGCATGGCCAGTGTCGCGATGATCGACGGCACCTTTAGGTAGGCGATCAGCGCGCCAAGCCCCGCGTTCACGACGCCGCCGATCAGGATCGGCAGAAGCCAGGAAAGCCAGACGGGATAGCCACTGGTCACGAGGATGCCGGAGACCGTCGCGAGGACGCCGATCAGCGCGCCCACCGAGACGTCGATATGGCCCGAGATGATGACCATCGACATGCCGATCGCGGCGACCGCGATGTAGGCGTTGCCGACGAAGATCGAGGTCAGGTTGTTCTGCGAGACGAAGCGCGGGTTGATCCAGCCGACCACCAGGAAGAGCGCCGCGATCGCGACGACCAGCAGCAGCTCCTGACCCGACGACGACAGGCGGCGCGAGAGCGTCGGACCCTTCATGCCGCGTGTCCCGTCATCATGGCGGTGCCGACGGCGTCGGGCGTGGCGTCGGCGCGGTCGAGGATCGCGGACATCCGCCCGCCGTTCATTACGAGGACGCGGTCGCTCATGCCGAGCACCTCGGGCAGTTCGCTCGAGATCATGATGATGGCGAGCCCCTGGCGCGCGAGCTGGTTCATGAGCTTGTGGATCTCGGTCTTGGCGCCGACGTCGACGCCGCGCGTCGGCTCGTCGAGGATGAGGATGCGCGGGTCGGTGGCCAGCCACTTGGCGATGACGACCTTCTGCTGGTTGCCACCCGAGAGCTGGGCGACGACCTGGCCGGGACCGCGGGCACGGATGGAGAAGCGCTTGATGGCGTCTTCGGCCAGCGCCTTCTCGCGCGCCGTATCGACCACCGAGCGGCGCGTGAGGCGATCCAGGATCGCCATGGAGACGTTCTCACGGATGGTCTGGGGTCGGACGAGGCCGTGCTGCGCCCGGTCCTCGGGCACGTAGGCGATGCGCTTGTCGATCGCCTCCCGCACGCTGCCGACCTTCACCGGCTTGCCGTCTATCAGGATTTCGCCCGACGTCGCGGGGGTCACCCCGAAGATCGTCTGCGCCAGTTCCGTGCGACCGGAGCCGACGAGGCCGGCAATCCCGAGGATTTCGCCGGCGCGCACGGAGAAGGACACGTCGCGCACCTTGCCGGTGTGGGCGAGGTCGCGCACTTCGAGCACCGTCTCGCCGATCGGAATGTCTTCCTTCGGGAACAGTTCGTCGATGTCGCGACCGACCATCATCGAGACGAGGCTGGCCTCGGTGACCTCGCCGACGGGCTTCGTCGCGATCGTCTTGCCATCGCGCAAGACGGTGACGCGGTCGGAGATCTCGAAGATCTCGTTCATGCGATGGCTGACGTAGATGATGCCTACCCCTTGCGCGCGAAGCGAGCGCACGACGTCGAGGAGGCGCCGGACGTCGGCCTCGGCGAGCGCCGCGGTCGGCTCGTCCATGATCAGCGCGCGCGCGTTCTTCGACAGGGCGCGCGCGATCTCGACGCGCTGGCGGTTGGCGACGGACAGCTTGGAGACGGTCTCGTCGACGTCGAGGTCGGGACAGTCGAGGCGGTCGAGGATCTCCCGCGCCCGGCGCCGCATGGTCGCCCAGTCGAGGGTCCCACGGCCGGTGCGGGGCGCATGGCCGACGAAGATGTTCTCGGCAACCGTCAGCGCAGGAAACAGAAGCAGTTCCTGATGGACGACGGCGATGCCCTGGTCCTGCGCATCCCGCGGGCCGTCCAGCTTGCGCGCCTGCCCGTCGATCTCGACTGCGCCGGCGTTCGGCTGATGCGCACCCGACATGATGCGGATCATGGTCGATTTGCCGGCGCCGTTCTCGCCCATGAGGGCGTGAACTTCGCCGGGACGAAGGTCGAAATCGACGCCCTTCAGCACCGAGACCGGCCCGAAGGCTTTCTCGATCGCGCGCAGCGCGATGATGGGCGCGGTCTCAGTTGACAAGGAAGCCCCCCTCGATCGGCATGGCGTGGCCGTTGATCATGGCGGCGGCGTCCGAGAGCAGGAACAGGATGGTCTCGGCGACATCGCCGGTCTCGGCAAAGCGGCCGACCGGGGTACGAGCCAGCATCGGTCCGCCCTTCTCCGGCGCGCTCCAGGCAACGCGCGCAAGTTCCGTCAGCGTGATGCCCGGGTTCACGGCGTTGACGCGGATGCGGTGCGGACCGAGTTCGTTGGCCATCACGCGCGTCAGCCCGTCCAGCGCCCCTTTCGAGGCGCAGTAGGCGGCATGGTCGCGGAAACCGAGGAAGGACGAGATCGAGGACACGTTGACGATCGCGGCCGGCACCGAGCGCCGGATGACGTCGCGCGCGAAGACCTGAGCGACGATGGCGGCTGCGCGCACGTTGATCGCCTGAACCTCGTCGAAGGACTCGTCCTTCATCTCGAGGAACGGCTCTAGGATGTTGATCCCCGCGCAGTTGACCAGGAGATCGGCCGGCAGGGCCTCCTCCGCTGCACGGCGTGCCGCCACGGCATCGCCGAGATCGACCGTGATCGTGCGGCAGCCGATCTCCGCCGCCAGCGTCTCGAGGTCCGCAGCCGTGCGGCCAAGCGCCACCACCTCGGCGCCCCGCTCCGCCAGGAGCGTCGCGACGTGGCGGCCGATGCCTTTTCCGGCACCGGTGACGATGGCGGTCCTACCCTTGAAGTTCATCCTCGTTCCTCCCGAACGCGGTGGATGGTGCGGGGTGGTTCAGTCCCCGATGCCCATCTCGATCTGCATCTTGACCTCGCCCTTGGGCGCCTTCGCCGCGAGCTCGAACGCCTCGACGCTCTGGTCGAACGTGAAGGTGCGGGTGATGAGCGGCGACACGTCGACGGCGCCGGACGCCAGCATCGCGACGCAGCGCGGGAACACGTGCGCGTAGCGGAACACGTGCTCGACGCGCGCTTCCTTCAGCATCGCCTGCGAGACGTCGTAGGATGGGTTCGACAGCGGGATGCCGACGAACACCACGACGCCGCCGGGGCAGAGCGGCTCGAAGATCGTCGCGATGGCCTTTTCAGAGCCTGCGCATTCGTAGATCACGTCGGCGCCCCAGCCTTCCGTGCGCGCCTTGACGGCGTCGACGAGGCTCTCGCGCGATACGTTGACCGTCGAGACCGAGCCGAGCTTGCGGGCGATCTCGAGCTTTGTGTCGTCGATGTCGGACACGATGACATGCGCGCAGCCGCCGGCGAGCGCCGCCAGCACCGTGACGAGACCGATCGGCCCGGCGCCGATCACGACCGCGACGTTGCCGGGTGCCGCCTTGGCTTTGGTGACGGCGTGGACGCCGACGGCCAGCGGCTCGACCATCGCGGCGGCCGCGAAGGACACGTTGTCCGGGAGCTTGAAGGTGAAGGCTTCGGGGTGGACGACGCTCGGGCGCAATACGCCGTGCACCGGCGGGGTCGCCCAGAACTGGACGGCGGGGTCGAGATTGTAGAGCCCGAGGCGCGTCGCGCGGCTGTTGGGGTCGGGGATGCCCGGCTCCATGCAGACGCGATCGCCGGGCTTCAGGGTCGTCACGGCCGAGCCAATCTCGGTGACGATGCCGGACGCCTCGTGGCCAAGGATCATGGGCTCGCGCACCACGAAGGGGCCGATGGCGCCGTGCGTGTAGTAGTGAACGTCGGAGCCGCAGATTCCGACCGTGTGAATTGCGATGCGCACGTCGTGGGCGCCGAGCGTCTCCTGCACGGGGCAATCGCGCAGAGCGAGCTTGTCCTTGGCTTCGAGGACCAGTGCCCGCTGGTCGCCCGCCGTGCTCGCCTTCAACGCGTCGATGTTCCGCATGACCGACTCTCCCCCCTTGATCCTCGTCCGTGCTGCCGAGACGCTAGGTGGCTTCCGATCAGCCCGCGACGCCTCAATGCACGACATTGCAAACTTTTTTGGCCGATATATTAGGCAGCCCGCGTCTCGCCGGTGCGGTGGGTCCGGATGCGGCGAGACTCGTCCCGGTAGGCCGATGGCGTCTGCTGGCATACGGCGTAGAACTGCCGGTTGAAGTTGGCGGTGTTGTTGTAGCCGACGTCGTAACAGATGCGCGTGACGGGGAGGTCGGTCCCGGTCAGAAGCGCGCAGGCCTGCTGGACCCGCATCCGGTTCACGTAAGACGTGAAGTTATGGCCCGTCTGGTGCTTGAAGAAACGGGAAAATGCCGTCACTTCCATGTTGCAGACCGCCGCGGCCTCGCCGAGCGAGATGTCGGTGGCGTAGCGCTCGCTGATGAAGGCGATGACGCGGTCGAGACGCCGCGATGCCGAGGTGTGCAGCCCGAGCGACGGTGCGTAGCGTGCGAGGACCCGCCGCTCGTCCGGCCGGGCGGCCAGACCTGCCAGAAGCGAGAGGAAGGCGACCAGCCGTCCGGCACCCCGCTGATGTTCCATGGCGCAAAGTTTTCTGCGTCCTTGTTCGGCCGTCTCGCCATGAAACTCGACGCCGAACGCTGCGTCCCGGACCAGAGCGCGAAGATCGGCGAATTCGCTGAAGCCGTTCACCAGCGTCTCGCAGACCGCGGCGTCGAACTGGACGAGCACGTCGCGGTTGGGCAGCCGTCCGCCAGTTTCGAGATCGCTGATCCAGTTGTGTGGCAGGTTGGGTCCGGCCAGGACCAGACAGCCCTCCTGAAATGGACCGACATAGTCACCGACCATCATCCGCCCGCGCCCGGCGGTGACGAGATGCAGCTCGTACTCGGGATGGCGGTGCCATTTGGCGAGATGATGCGGGTAGTCGTGCTTGGCCCAGCGGATGCTCTCGCCGGGCCCGCGCAGGATGATCTCGAGCGCAGGGTCGTT
Source organism: Aureimonas phyllosphaerae (assembly GCF_047943035.1). Lineage (NCBI taxonomy): Bacteria > Pseudomonadati > Pseudomonadota > Alphaproteobacteria > Hyphomicrobiales > Aurantimonadaceae > Aureimonas > Aureimonas phyllosphaerae. The sequence goes on from NZ_CP181348.1 coordinate 2,750,953, forward strand.
GCCGGTGGCCGGCGCGGCGTCCGGGCGGTCGCAGGTCATGTCGTCTCCTCCAGACGAGATGCTTCGGCCGTCGCGCTCCATGCCGCTCGATACCGCTTGAGGTTCGGCAGTGGCTGCTCGGGAATGGCGCGCTCGGCAGATGGTTGTATCGCGGCATCGGGGCCGAGCGCCAGAAGCGCCGCCCCGGCGCTCGTGCCCGTCCCTTCGGCGGGCGCTGCGACCGGCCGTCCTGTCAGCTCCCGCAGCGCCGCGAGATAGAGGTCGTTTCGCGAAAAAGGCCCTTCGACGATCGTCGGACCGTCGGCACCGATATTGCGCAGGACCGCCTCGGTCGAGAGCGCGGCGTAGAGGCTGGCGGCCGCCGTGCGCTCGGCGTTCGTCAGAGTGCGGGGATCGACCGACCAGCCGCCCGGACCACCCGGGAAGGGCCCGCTGCCGCGCGTCTGGCCCGGCAGGGCCATGATGCCGCGCTCGACCACGGAGGCGATAATCGCTTCGTCGGGCGTTTCCGGCCGGCTTTCGGTCAGCAGGTCGAAGTCGCGTCCGCCCATGAAGATGCCGGACGGCACGGTGCGCCCAAAGGCGTCGGCATTGCCGAGCGTGCTGAGCGCGGGATCGAGCCGCACGTCGCGGCCCCCGATCGCGAAGCTCACGATCCAGGTTCCGGTGGAGACGACCGAGAACGGTGTCGATCGCGACAGGAGATGCGGCAGGAGCGACGCGTTGGAATCGTGAATGCCGCAGGCCACAGGGATCTGGCCGCGGTCGCAGAGACCCGCGCGGTCGGCAATGTCCGGCAGGAGGGGACCGAGCGTCTCGAAGGCCGACCGTCGCTCGGGGAAGAGTTTGCGCCAGCCCATCCTGTCAACGAGCGAGGAGTAGTCACCGCGCTCCGGCGACCAGAGATCCGAATGGCAGGCGAGCGAGGTGGTCTCGACGGCGGCGACGCCGGTCAGGCGCCATGCCCAATATTGCGGGTAGGTAAGGATCCAGCGTGTTTTGGCGAAGGCGTCGGGAAAGCGCGCCTGCAACCAGAAGAGTTGCCGCCCGACATTGAGGCCTTGCCCCATCGCCGGCGACAGGGTTTCGGAAAACGACGGACGCACGGCGTCGTAGGCGTCGCTTTCCGGACCGGCGATGTCGAACTCGTAATCGATCATCGGCAGCGTGAGGCCGTCGTCGTCCACCAGCACGATCGACGCGCCGTGCGTCGTGATCGCGATGGCGTCCAGCTCGTGTCCTTGCGCCACCTCGCCGAGCGACGCGACGACGAAGTCGAAGAGGCGGTCGAGATCATAATGCGGATAGGGCCCATCGCGCCGCACGGCGTTGGTCATCGAGCGAAACGCCAGATCGCGCCGTTCGGCGAGATCATGCAGCACCACCTTGGCGTTGGTCTTGCCGATATCGATCACGGCAACATGACGGGCAGGGCGATCCATGCGCTCAATCCATCCGGAACATCGGTTCGAGGGGCGTCACCACGGGCGAGGCGTCCGGGTTGGTGTCCATGATGTCGGCCATCATCGCCCACCAGCGCTTCATCACCTCGTGCTGCGGCAGCGCGTCCATGCCGTGGTCGGCCGGTCGCTTCAGGATGGCGAAGAGGTGGTTCGTCTCCGGGTCGAGATGGATCGAGTAGTCGCGGATGCCGGCCTCGCGCAGGAGCGCCACCAGATCGGAGGGGATTGCGTCGTGCCGACGGCGATAGGCTTCCGCCTGCCCCGGCTTCAGGACCATGCGGAAGGCGAGCGTTTCGTCAGGCGCGTTGGCCATTCATGCCTCCCTCGACCCTGGCGACGACAAGTTGGACACCCGCTGCCTCGACCATCGCCGCATCCTTGTCGGAGATGGCTTCGTCCGTGACGAGGATCTGCGCGCGCTCCAGCGGCGCCAGAAGCAGGCTCGAGCGATTGCCGAACTTCGAATGGTCGGCGAGGATCACGAGTTCGTCCGCCTGCCGCATCAGACGCTGCTCCGACTGGATGATCAGGGGATCCGTCTCGGCCAGACCCAGCGCCGAAACGCTCTGGACGCCCATGAACATGCGCCGTGCACGAAAATGCGCGGTCCCGTCGGCCTCAAACGGCGACAGGATCAGCCCCTGCGCGCGGTAGACGGCACCCGCCGGCAGGAGAACCGTACAGCGCGAATGCTGCATCAGGTGCTCTGCGATCGGAAACGAGTTGGTCATCACCTGCAGGCTCGCGTCCGTCAGGAAATGGACCATCTGGAACGTAGTCGAGCCGCCGTTGATGATCGCGGCGTCGTCATCCTCGCAGAGGCGGGCGGCTTCGCGAGCGATCGCCCGCTTCTCCGCCACGTTGACGGTCCGCGCAAGCGCCAGATCGGATCCGCCCGGCAGTCCCGGCACGGACGACGATAGCGCCTCCGCGCCGCCGCGCACCTTGCGAAGCCGACGGGCCGCCGACAGCGCCTGAATGTCACGACGGATCGTGGCTTCGGAGGCGCCCGTCAAGGCCGCGAACTCCTGCACGGTGCCAACCGAGCGCCCCTTCAAGGCACTCAGGATCATCCGCTGGCGTTCGCGTTCATGCATGCTCGTCCTCCCGGAATGGACCATCGAACGACACCGCCACGATGTCAATCACGCTCGATCACATTCAATCATTGTGCGCTGCATCATGATCGGTTGTGATCGTTTCTGTTGACATACGGCCGCTTGGGGAGGATGGTCCGCGCGCCGATCCGACGCGGAGGACGCGAGGGGCGGGCGGCGATTCCGAAAAGAGGTTGGCGATGAGCGCGGCGACGAAACTGCTGGAGAACCGCTGGGACGATGCGCGCGCGGCAGCGATGAGCGAGCCCGAGCGTCTCCTCTACCGCTCCAATCTTCTGGGATCCGACAAGCGCATCACCAACTACGGCGGCGGCAACACGTCTGCCAAGGTCCAGCAAAAGGACCCGCTGACCGGCGAGGACGTCACCGTCCTTTGGGTGAAGGGCTCGGGCGGCGACGTCGGCACCATGAAGCTCGACGGCTTCGCCACGCTCTACATGGACAAGCTGGAGCAGCTGCGATCGATCTATCGCGGCGTCGAGCAGGAGGACGCGATGGTCGGCCTCCTCAACCACTGCACCTTCGACCTCAACCCGCGCGCCGCCTCGATCGACACCTCGCTCCACGCCTATCTTCCCTACCGCCACGTCGACCACATGCATCCCGACGCGGTGATCGCGATCGCCGCCACGAAACGGTCGCGCGAGCTGACGCGCGAAATCTACGGCGACGAGATCGGCTGGCTCGGCTGGCGTCGTCCGGGTTTCGAGCTCGGGCTGGAGTTGTCGCGCTTCGCCGCCGAGCATCCGAGCGCCAAGGGCGTGGTTCTCGAGAGCCACGGCCTCTTCACCTGGGGCGACACGGCCAAGGACTGCTACGAGACGACCCTGCGCATCATCAACCGTGCCATCCAATGGTTCGACGGCCAGCTCGCCGGCAAGACCGCGTTCGGCGGCGAGGCCATGGCGCCGCTTGCACCGGACGAGCGCCGCCGCATCGCGGCCCAACTGATGCCGGAAATTCGGGCGCGCATCGGCCAGGACGAGCGGAAGATCGGGCATTTCGACGATTCCGAAGCGGTGCTGCAGTTCGTCGGCTCCCATGATCTCGATGCGCTGGCCGCACTCGGCACCTCGTGCCCCGACCACTTCCTCCGCACCAAGATCCGGCCGCTGGTCCTGCCGTTTGACGGCGATGTCGACGCCGTTGTCTCCGGGCTCGACGCCTCGATAGAGGCCTACCGCGACGGCTATCGCGCCTATTACGAGCGGTGCCGTCACGACAATAGCCCGGCGATCCGAGACCCGAACGCCGTGATCTACCTTGTGTCCGGCGTCGGCATGATGTCGTTCGCCAAGGACAAGGCGACGGCTCGCATCGCCGCCGAGTTCTACGTCAACGCGATCAACGTGATGCGCGGCGCTTCCGGCGTCGACGTCTATCAGGGGCTGGACGAGCAGGAAGCCTTCGACATCGAGTATTGGCTGCTTGAAGAAGCGAAGCTCCAACGGATGCCGAAGCCGAAGTCGCTCGCCGGGCGCGTCGCCTTCGTGACCGGCGGGGCGGGTGGCATCGGCCGCGCGACCGCCGAGCGGCTTCTTCGGGAGGGAGCCTGCGTCGTGCTAGCCGACATCGACGCAGCCGCCCTCGACGGTGCGAAGGCCGACCTGTCGAAAAGCTTCGGGGCCGATCAGGTTCGCGGCGTTCTCGTCAACGTGACGGACGAGGCGGCGGTGGCCAAGGGCTTCGTCGATGCCGTCGCCGAGTTCGGCGGGCTGGACATCCTCGTCTCCAACGCCGGCATCGCGTCTGCCTCGCCGATCGAGGATACGACGCTGGAAGTCTGGAACCGCAACATCGACATTCTGGCGACCGGCTACTTCCTGGTTTCCCGTGAGGCCTTCCGGCTGTTCCGCCGGCAGAAGCTCGGCGGCGCCGTCGTCTTCATCGCGTCGAAGAACGGTCTGGCGGCTTCCGCCGGCGCTTCGGCCTACTGCACGGCGAAGGCCGCCGAGATCCACCTCGCGCGCTGCCTGGCGCTGGAAGGGGCGGAGGCCGGCATCCGCGTCAACACGGTCAACCCGGACGCGGTGCTGCGCGGGTCGAAGATCTGGAACGGCGAGTGGCGGGAACAGCGGGCCGCTTCCTCGAAGATCGGCGAGGACCAGCTGGAGGAGCACTACCGCGCGCGTTCGCTGCTGAAGCGCTCCGTCTTTCCCGAGGACATCGCGGAAGCCGTCTACTTCCTGGCCAGCGACCTGTCCGCCAAGTCGACCGGCAACATCGTCAACGTCGACGCCGGCAACCAGATCTCGTTCACGCGCTGACGCGTTCATCCATCCGGCCGCCGGGAGGGCAAGCCATGAGAATCGATAAGGACGTCATCGAGGCGGCCAACGAGCGGCTGCGCGCCGACCACGAAGCTGACTACGCCGCGCTGGGGCATAAGCTGGAGCGCCGCGGCGTCTCGATCGACGCGGTGACGCGCAAGGTTTCGGCCTTCTCGGTCGCCGTTCCGTCCTGGGGCGTCGGCACGGGGGGCACGCGCTTCGCACGCTTTCCAGGCGCCGGCGAGCCGCGCGGCATCTTCGAAAAACTCGACGACTGTGCGGTCATCAACGATCTCGGTCGGGCGACCCCGGCCGTTTCACTGCACTACCCTTGGGACAAGGCGGACCCAGCCGACCTGCTCGCCAAGGGCGAGGAACTTGGCCTCGCCTTCGACGCGATGAATTCCAACACGTTCCAGGATCATCCTGACGACCCGCGCCAGCCGCTCTCCTACAAGTTCGGATCCCTCTCGCATGTCGATGCCGCCGTTCGCGCGCAGGCCGTCGAACACAACCTCGAGACGGTCGAACTCGGTGCTGCCATCGGCTCCAAGGCGCTGACGGTCTGGGTCGGCGACGGCTCCAACTTCCCCGGCCAGAGCGATCTCGGGCGCTCGTTCGAGCGGTACCTCGACGCCATGAAAGGCATCACCGGGCGGCTGCCAGACGACTGGCGCATCTTCTCCGAGCACAAGATGTACGAGCCGGCCTTCTACTCCACCGTGATGGCGGACTGGGGCACGAGCCTGATGACCGCCATGGAACTCGGGCCGAAGGCGTTCTGCCTCGTTGATCTCGGACACCACGCGCCGAACGTCAACATCGAGCAGATCGTCTCGCGGCTAATCCATGCCGGGAAGCTCGGCGGCTTCCATTTCAACGACTCCAAATACGGCGACGACGACCTCGACGCCGGCTCGATCGATCCCTTCCGCCTATTCCTCGTCTTCAACGAACTGGTCGAGGCCGGGGGGCGGCTCGATGCGCTTCATCCGTCCTACATGATCGACCAGTCGCACAACGTCACCGACCCGATCGAGAGCCTGATCCGCTCGGCAAGCGAGATCCGCCGCGCCTACGCGCAGGCCCTGCTCGTCGACCGGCAGGCGCTGCGCGGACACCAGGACGAGAACGACGTCATGATGGCCTCCGAAACGCTGAAGGCTGGCTTCCGCCTGGACGTCGAGCCGATCCTGGCGCGGGCGCGGCTCGATGCGGGCGGGGCTATCGATCCCGTCGCGGCCTACCGGACGAGCGGCTATCGTGTCCGCGTCGCCAGCGAGCGCCCGGCTGCGCGGGCGTCTGGCGGCGGCATCGTCTGAGGGAGCCGAGCATGACCAATTTCTACCGCACCGCCATCGAGGAACTGGCTCGCGTCGCGGACCAGATCGACGATCGGGCCGTGGACGAAGCCTGCCGGCGCATCGCCGAGGCACGGCATGTCAGCGTCTATGCGGGAGGACGCGAAGGTCTGCAGGTGAAGGGCTTCGCCATGCGGCTCTTTCATCTCGGCCGATCGGTCTCAGTGGTCGGCGACATGACGACCCCGGCGCTCGGGCCGGGCGACGTGTTCTTCGTCGTCTGCGGACCTGGCGAGATTTCGACGGCGGTCGCGCTGGTCGGGGTCGCGAAGGCAGCAGGGGCCGAGGTGGTCGTCGTGACCGCGCAGCCGCTGGGACGGGTGCCGGGCATGGCCGACTACGTGCTCACCGTCCCGGCGCAGACGATGGCCGACGACCAGGGCGCCGCCGCCACCTCCGTCCTGCCGATGGGCTCGCTGTTCGAAGGCGCGTTGTTCGTGCTGTTCGAGGTCATGGTCCTGAAGCTGAAGACCCGCCTCGGCGTCACCCCCGAGGCCATGCGCGCCAACCATACAAACATGGAATAGCCAGGCGGAACCGCCGCGCGCGGCGATCGGTTCTCCTGACGAAAGCGATCGACAGGAGGTTTCGATGCCGCAGGGCGACAAGTCGAAATACACCGACAAGCAGAAGCGCAAGGCGGAGCATATCGCCGAGGGCTACGAGGTGCGCGGCGTTCCCGAAAAGGAAGCCGAGGCGCGGGCTTGGGCGACCGTCAACAAGGACAGCGGCGGCGGCAACAAGAGCGGCTCCGGTCGTGGACACGCCGAGTCGCACGCCTCCGCTCGAAAGGGCGGCGAGAAGGGTGGAAAGGCGTCCGCATCCCGCACCGCTGCACAGCGGTCCGAGTCGGCCAAGAAAGCAGCCGCGACGCGCAAGCGGAACGACGAAGCGCACGCATCCCACGCCTGAACGTCGAACCATACGAAAGGACGCCGGACCATGGGTCCGGCGTCCTTTTCTTCACCAAGCTTTCGTTCAGTTCGTCTTGACGCTGTCATCGCCGGCGCTCGTGCCGGGGACGGGGACGCTGGTTTCGGCGGGAACCGGCGTCGCGTCCGTCGGGACGACGACCGTGCTCGCGGCGTCGGCCGGCATCGTCGAGGCGACACCCGTGCCATTGCCCGGAACCGGCACCTTGCTGGTATTGGCATCGGTCGAGGCGGGAGGCGCATCTGTTGGCGTCGTCACGGTGCTGGCGGCGCCCGCCGGCATCGCGGACTCTTCGCCGGCGCTGGTGCCAGGAACCGGATTGGTCGTCTCGGACGACTGGGCGAATGCGGCGGTGGAAAGGGCAGCCGTGGTGGCGAGGGCGAGAATCAGGCGGTTCATTGCATACTCCCCAGAAACTATCGAACACGCCGGTTGCAACGCTCCAGACGCTGCACGCTTCGGCACTCCATCAGAACTCCGACGTTCAAGTTTAGTTCCTCTTGCGCGAAACCGCGATCGGCGGCGATATCCTGCCACCGGCCCGTCGAACGCGCTTGGTCGACGGACGTGTCGAGGCTATCGTTGCCGGGGAATCGCCAAAGGCCGACGCAGATGCGGCCGGGCGGGAGGATGCCATGAATGCTTTCGCACTCGGTGCGGACCGGGAGGCCATTCGTGCGATGGCGCTGGAGTTCGCGGCGGAAAAGATGGCGCCGTTTGCGGGCGCCTGGGACCGCGATCGGGAATTGCCGATCGGGACGCTGCGCGAAGCCGCCGCGCTCGGAATGGGTGCCATCTATGTCGACGAAGCGCTCGGCGGTTCCGGCTTGGGCCGGCTCGACGCCGCGGTGATCTTCGAGGCGCTGGCGACGGGATGCCCGAGCGTTGCGGCCTTCCTGTCGATTCACAACATGGCGACCTGGATGATCTCCCGGCATGGCCCGCCCGCCTTGCGCGACGTCTGGCTGCCGCGCCTCACATCCATGGATGCGATCGCGGCCTACGCGCTTACCGAACCGGATGCGGGGTCCGACGCCGGATCGCTGCGCACCCGAGCGCTGCCGGACGGCGATCACTACCGCCTCGACGGCACCAAGCAGTTCATCTCGGGTGGCGGACTGGCTGATGTCTATGTCGTCATGGCGCGGACAGGCGGCGAGGGGCCTTCCGGCATCTCCGCCTTCCTGGTGCCGGGCGATACGCCCGGCCTGACCTTCGGCTCCAACGAGCAGAAGATGGGGTGGAATGCTCAGCCGACCCGCGCGCTGATCTTCGAGAACTGCCGGATTCCCGCGGCCCACCGACTCGGCGTTGAAGGACAAGGGTTTGCGATCGCGATGGCCGGCCTCGACGGCGGGCGGCTCAACATCGCGGCCTGCTCCCTCGGCGGTGCCTGGGCCGCGCTTGACAAGGCGATCGCCTACATGAGCGAGCGCCGGACCTTCGGCAAACGACTGGCCGAACATCAAGCCCTGCGTTTTCGGATGGCGGATGCGGCGACCGATCTGGAAGTCGGCCGCAGCATCCTCTGGCGTGCCGCAGCGGCGCTCGATGCGGGGGACGTGGACGCGACCACGCTCTGCGCCATGGCCAAACGGGTCTGCACCGACAAGGGCTTCGCGATCGCCAACGAGGCGCTGCAAATGCACGGCGGCTACGGCTATCTCGCCGACTATGGGCTGGAGAAGATCGTCCGCGACCTCCGGGTCCATCAGATCCTCGAGGGAACCAACGAGATCATGCGTGTGATCGTCTCCCGGCAGGTCATGGGCCGCTAGAAGCCCGAACGCCAGCCGAACGACGCGGGAAGGGAACCATCATGACGACACCGACCATCGCCTTCATCGGCCTCGGCAACATGGGGCGGCCGATGGTCTCCCGGCTTTCCGTTGCCGGCGCGAGCGTTCGCGCTTTCGACGCCGCACCCGCCGCGTTGGAAGCGGTTCGATCGGCCGGCGTGGTGACGGCCAGCTCTCTGGCGGAAGCGTTGAACGGAGCCGACGTCCTCGTCACGATGCTGCCGGCTGGTCGCCATGTCGTCGCGGTCTGCTCGGAGGCTTATCCGCAGCTGCCGAAGGGTGCCCTTCACATCGACTGCTCTTCGATCGACATCGCCAGCGCGCGGTCGATCCATGCGTCCGCCCTCCAGCATGGGTTGCAGTCCGTCGACGCCCCGGTGTCGGGTGGGACGGGCGGCGCCGAGGCCGGGACGCTGACCTTCATGCTCGGCGGGGAGGACGCAGCGGTCGATCGGGCGCGGCCGATCCTCGAACCCATGGCCGGCCGGATCGTCCATTGCGGCGAGCCGGGGACGGGCCAGGCCGCGAAGATCTGCAACAACATGATCCTCGGAATTTCGATGATCGGGGTCTGCGAGGCCTTCACGCTGGCCGAGAAGCTCGGGCTCTCGCATCAGGCGCTGTTCGATGTGGCCTCGAAATCCTCCGGCCAGTGCTGGTCGCTGACGAGCTACTGCCCCGTCCCCGGTCCGGTGCCCGCTTCGCCTGCCAACAACGGATATCGGCCGGGCTTCGCATCGGCGCTGATGGCGAAGGACCTTGGCCTGTCGCAGGCGGCGGCTGGCGATGCCGACGTTGAGACCCCGATGGGCGCGCTCGCTCGCGCCCTCTACGACCGTCTGGTGGAGGAGGGGGGCGGCGATCGCGACTTCTCCGGCATGATCGAGTTTCTACGCGGCATGTCGCCGACCGGCGGGGAGACCGCACGATGACGTCGCTTCTGGAAGCGCGCGACTTCCTTCTGGCTCACCGGGACGATCTCGATGCCGCGCGCGCCGGTTTTCGGTGGCCGGAAGCGGAGACCTTCAACTGGGCGCTGGATTGGTTCGACGGTGTTCTGGCTGCCGATCCCGACGTCCGGGATCGTTCCGCACTTCGGATCGTGGACTGTGCGACGGGTTCGGATGAGAGTGTCAGCTTCGCGGAGCTCTCCGAGCGGTCGAACCGCTTGGCCAATATGCTTCGCGCCGAGGGCCTTGGGCGCGGCGACCGTCTGCTTCTGCTGATGGGAAACGAGCCGCTGCTCTGGGACGTTATGCTCGCCGCGTTCAAGCTCGGCGTCGTCGTGATCCCGGCAACGCTCCTCCTCACCGCGAGCGAACTCGCGGACCGGATCGAGCGGGGCGCGGTCAAGGCGGTCGTCACCGACCCTCTCCAATGCGTCAAGGTCGACGAGGCCGGGTTTGGGCGCCTCCGGCTCGTCGCCGGCGCACCGGACCGCGCGGGGTGGACGTCGCTCGATGGGCGGTCGGATGCCCCCTCGACGTTCGTTCCGGAGGGGGAGACACGTGGCGACGATCCGCTGCTGCTTTATTTCACCTCGGGCACGACGGCCAAGCCGAAGCTCGTGATGCACACGCATCGCAGCTATCCGATCGGTGCCTTGTCCACGATGTACTGGCTGGGGTTGCGGCCGGGGGACGTGCATCTCAACGTGTCGTCGCCGGGCTGGGCGAAACACGCCTGGAGTTCGTTCTTCGCGCCCTGGAATGCCGGGGCATGCGTCCTCATCATCAATCAGGCGCGCTTCGATGCGAAAGTCCTGCTGGCCGCGATCGCCAGCGCGGGGGCGACCACCCTTTGCGCACCGCCCACCGTATGGCGGCATATCGTGCAGGAAGATCTACGCGCCACCCGGCACTCTCTGCGCGAACTCTGCGCGGCCGGCGAGCCGCTGAACCCCGAGATCATCGAGCAGGTTCGTGCGGCCTGGGGTTTGCGGATCCGCGACGGCTATGGCCAGACCGAGACCACCGCCATGGTGGCCAACAGTCCAGGTCTTCGAACCACGCCGGGCTCCATGGGCCGGCCGCTCCCGGGCTACGAGATCGAGATTCTCGATGCCGATGATCGTCCTGCGGAAGAGGGCGAGGTCTGCGTTCGTATCGGGGGTGCGAGGCCCGCGGGCCTGATGGCCGGCTATCTCGGTGCCGACGGATCATTGTTCGGGACGGACGGCGCAGTCTACCGGACCGGAGACGTGGCGTATCGCGATGATGGAGGCGGGCTCAGCTTCGTCGGGCGCTCGGACGACGTCTTCAAGTCGTCGGACTACCGCATCAGCCCGTTCGAGCTGGAAAGCGTCCTGATCGAGCACGAACTCGTTCGTGAGGCTGCGGTCGTGCCCCTTGCCGATCCCTTGCGGCTCGCCGTTCCACGCGCCTTCGTGGTGCTGGTGGACGGGGCACGGGCCGATATCGACAGCGCCCGAGCGATCCACGCTCACGCCGTGCAACGGCTCGCGCCGTTCAAGCGCATCCGCGAACTCGTCATCGTATCGGACCTGCCGAAGACGGTGTCGGGGAAGATCCGCCGCGTGGAACTGCGTCGTCAGGCGAGCGGCGAGATCACCGATGATATGGTGCTGGCCCAGTTCACGGAGGGCCAGCTCGGCGCCTGAGGCCGAGGCACAGTCAGGCGTGGCGCGCTGTCCGCAGGACGCGCCCGAGCATCGAGACGAGCGCGGTGCCGTCGCAGGGCTTGTTGCACACTTCCACACCGGGGTAGCGCTCGGTCAGCACGCGCTTCTCTCCCTGTCCCGTATGGAAGAGGAAGGGAACATCGACCTGCCTGAGGTAGTCGGCGACCGGATAGGACGCCTTGCCATGAAGGTTGACGTCGAGAATTGCGGCGTCGAAATGCTCGTTCTTCGCGCAAGCCTCGGCCACGGCGAGCGTCGCCGCACAGGTGACGCGCGCTCCGTTGTCCTGCAGTTCCGCCTCGATATCGATGGCGACGAGAAACTCGTCTTCGACGACCAGCACGTGCTTGCCCGCCAGTGTCGAACTCGTCGCTGCCACGAAAACCGACCTCACTCAACTCGAACCGAAGTCGCCGGGGGCGACCGCAGAGGGCGCGGCGGCATGCATTAGAACACCGCCTTCGTCAAAGCCGTAGTATGGGGCGAAAGTTCCTTGCGAACAGATAAGCGGCCGGGAGCCAACGGAGGTTCCCGACCGCCTGTCACCCGCGTGTCACATCAGCTGCGGCGCCGGCGAAGCTGATCGAAGTAGACGATGACGATGATCAGGCCGCCGGTGATGATCCGCTGCCAGAACGAATTGACGTTCAGGAGATTGGCGCCGTTGTTGATCGTGGCAAGGATGAAGGCGCCGATCAGCGGGCCGTGGATCGAGCCCACGGCGCCGAAGAGACTGGTGCCGCCGATGACCGACGACGCGATCGCCTGCAGTTCCCAGCCCTCGGCCTGCGTCGCGTTGCCGACACCGATGCGGGTGGCGAGCAGCACGCCGACGAAGGCGGCGCAGATCGCCGACAGCGAGTAGGCCATGTAGATGGTGCGCGAGACGTTGACGCCGGACAGGCGCGCGGCCTCGGGGTTGGAGCCGACCGCGAAGAGGTAGCGGCCGAAGCGCGAGCGATGCAGGAAGACGAAGGCCGGCACCGCCACCACGATCACCATCCAGAAGAGGTTCGGGATGCCGAGGAAGCTGTTGCGCGAGAACTCGTTGAAGGCCGGATCGGTGATCGAGATCGTCGAGCCGTTGGTGATGACGAGGCCGATGCCGCGCAGCGCGGTCAGCGTCGCCAGCGTGATGATGAAGGGCGGCAGGCCCATCTTCACGATGCCGAACCCGTGGAATAGGCCGATCGCCAGACCCATCACGAGGGTCAGGATCACCGATAGCCAGACCGGAAACCCGGCCTGCAGCAGATAGGCGATGACGGTCGTCGAGAAGCCGACAACGGCGCCGACCGAGAGGTCGATGCCGGCGGTGATGATGACGAAGGTCTGGCCGATCGCCAGGATCGCGATCATCGAGCCCTGACGCAGAAGGTTCGAGATGTTGTTGGCGGTGGCGAAGGTCGGCGTCGCGAAGGCCAGGAAGACCCAGAGCGCGACCAGGAGGCCGAGAAGGGTCAGCGCGAACAGGAAGCCGAAGTTGCGGCGCGGCTTCTTCAGGGCGGCGACGGCATCGGCGTTGGAGCTTTGAATGGTCATGTTCGCCTCGTTCAGACGCCGATCGCCTGGGTGAGAATGTCCTCGTGCGTGGACTGGTGGAAGCCATGCGTGCCGACGAGGTGGCCGCCGCGGAACACGTGCAGCGTGTCGGCCAGTTCGTAGACTTCCGGCAGGTACGACGAGATGAGGAGGATGCCGGCGCCGTTCTTCAGGAGCTGGCCGAAGAGCCGATAGATCTCGGCCTTGGTGCCGACGTCGACGCCGACCGTCGGCTCGTCGAAGATGAAGACTTCGGCGCCGTGGTTGAGCCACTTGCCGATGACGATCTTCTGCTGGTTGCCGCCCGACATGGACGACGCCAGCGAACGGCGGCTCGGGGTCTTGATCGACAGGTTCTTGATCTGCCGGTCGGCGTGCTCGGCTTCCATCCGCGAGGAGATCGTGATGCCCTTCGTCAGCCGGTCGTAGATCGGAAGGTTGAGGTTCAGCCCGATCGGAAGGTTGAGGGCGAGGCCCTGATCGCGGCGGCTCTCGGGCGCGAGCGCGATGCCGAGATCGATCGCCTTGCGCTCGGTCGCGATGTCGACCGGCTGCCCCTTCCAGAGGATCTGGCCATCGGTCTTCGGATTGCGCCCGAAGAGGCTCAGCGCGAACTCGCTGCGCCCGGCGCCGATCAGGCCGTAGAGCCCGACGATCTCGCCCGCCCGGACGGTGAGCGAAACGTCGGAGAAACCCTTGCCCGAGAGGCTGCGCGCCTCGATCAGCGGAGCGCCGATCGGCACGTCGTCCTTGTGATAGATCTGCTCCAGCGAGCGGTTGATCATCATCGCGACGAGTTCGGCGTCGTTGGTCTCGCCGATCAGCCGGGTGCCGACATGGGTGCCGTCGCGCAGGACCGACACGCGGTCGGCGAGCTCGAAGATCTCCTCCATGCGGTGGCTGATGTAGACGATGGTCACGCCTTCGGACTTGAGCCGTCGGATCAGCGTGAAGAGCTGGGCGGCTTCCTGACGCGTCAGGTAGGCGGTCGGCTCGTCGAAGATCAGGAAGCGCGTCCCGCGCAGCGAGGCTCTGGCTGTCGCGACCAGCTGTTGCTGGCCGATCGTCAATGAGCCGAGCTCGGCCTCGGCCGGCAGATGAAAGCCGAGATCGTCGAGGATCGCCTGCGCTGCCTCGTTCATCTTGCGCTTTTGGAGAAGGCCGAAGCGCACGCTCTCGTCGCCGAGGAAGATGTTGGCGGCGACCGACAGGTGCCGGCACAGCACCACTTCCTGATGCACGGCGTTGATACCGTGATCGATCGCTTCCTGCGGGGTCGCGAGATCGACCGGCTTGCCCTGCCACAGGACCTCGCCGCTGGTGCGACGGATCACGCCGGTGAGGAGCTTGATCAGCGTCGACTTGCCCGCGCCGTTCTCGCCGACGATCGCGTGCACCTCGCCGGCCTTGAAGGCGAGCGAGGCGGGCTTCAGCGCGAGCACCGGGCCGTAGCTCTTGGCGAGCTGGCGCAGTTCAAGGATCGTCGTGCCCGCGGCCGGAAGCGGGTCCGACGTGGGATGAAGATCGACGGGTAGGGGATCGTGATGCGTGGGGGACATGTCACCCTCCGAAGCGCTGCGTCGAAGCGCGCCGTCCGCGGGGCGGACGACGGGCGCGAGCCTGCATCAGGCGAGGCGGGCGACCGGAGCCGCCCGCCGACCGACGGTCGTTACTTGACCTTCGGGTTGAGCAGCTCCTGCGAGCGCGGCTCGTTCATGTTCTCGGTGGTGACGAGATTGGCGCCGGTGTCGACGTTCTTCTCGACCGTCTCCTTCTTGGAGGCGGCGAGCGCCGTCTTGATGCCGTCGTAGCCCATCCGGTACGGATCCTGGACCACGAGACCGGAGATCACGCCGTCCTTGAGGAAGCCGACGAGACGGTCGTCGCTATCGAAGCCGATCAGCGCGACCTTGTCCTTCACGCCGTTCTCGGCGACCGCCTGACCGGCGCCCTGCGCCATGATCAGGTTGGAGGCGAAGATGCCGACGAGGTTCGGGTTGGCGGTCAGAAGGTCGGTCGTGATGTTCAGGCCGGTCGCGGCCTGGCCGTCGGCGTAGCGATCGGCCACGAGCTTCAGGCCGGGGTGCTTGGCGAGCTGTTCGATGAAGCCCTTCTTGCGCTCTTCCAGCGAGCCGGCGTTCGGCGCGTTGGTGATGAGGGCGACTTCACCCTCTTCCTTGCCCGTCTTCGCCTTGATCGCAGCGGCCAGACCGTCGGCAGCGATGCGGCCGCCCTGGACGTTGTCGGTGGTGAGGAACGAGGTGAAGGCGGTGGATTCGGCCGAGGAGTCGATGCCGATGATCGGAACCGACTTGGCAGCCTCGGTGATCGGGGGGCCGAGGGCGGTGCGCTCGGTCGGAGCGATCACGATCGCGGCCGGGTTGCCGGCCACCGCGTTCTCGAGGATCGAGATCTGGCCGTTGATGTCGGTCTCGGCCTGGGCGCCGAGCTCGGGCACGTTGACGCCGAGATCTCGGCCCGCCTTGCGGGCGCCGGCGAGAACGATCTGCCAGTAGAAGGACGTCGTGTCCTTGACGATGATCGGAATGGTCGGCTGCTGCGCCAGCGCCGGTCCGCTCGGCAGGCCGAGGGCGAGAGTGGCTGCGGCGATACCGGCGAGTGCGAGCCGGCGGGTAAGCTTCAGAGACATCTGGGTTCCTCCCAAAAATGGACCGTTTATTCCGGTTCTTCTTCTGATTGGCATAATCATACCGTATCGGCGGTGGAACTGGTTGGCAAGGGCCTCGCAGCTCGAAGTCGCTGGAATACGGCGGTTCAGAGCACCCCCGTCTTCAGGATGAGGTTGCCGTAATGGCGGGTCTCACCCGTGGCGACGATCAGGGATGCCGTTCTGGCGCGCTCGTAGAACGCGAAGCGTTCCAGCGAGCGGATCGGGAAGTCGCCCGCGCGCCGGCGGACGACCTCGGCGAATTCTTCGGCAATCGGCGGGACAGCGTCGGGATCGCCGACGACCTCCATGCGGAACGCGGCGGCTTCGACGAACGTGTCGAGCGGCAGGTGGGCGAGGATCGCGTCCGCGGCGGCGACGGCGTCGATCCCGTCGAGACGCACGACGCGGGGCCCGAGCGAATGCGAGGGGAAGTTCGCGTCGGAGATGACCAGTTCGTCGCCGTGTCCGAGCGAGCGCAGGGCATGCAGGAGGTCGGGCCCCAGCATCGGATGGATGTTGCGCAGCATGACGTCCCCGCTCAGATGTTGGTCCAGCCGCCGTCGATCGAAATCGCCTGGCCCGTCACGAAATCCGATTCGTGCGAGGCGAGATAGACGGCAAGGGCTGCGATTTCTTCGGGACGCCCGAGACGGCCCATCGGCTGGCGGGCCGCGAAGGCGACGCGCGCCGCCTCGAGGTCGCCGGTGGCCCGCATGCGATCCTCCAGCGACGGACTTTCCACCGTGCCCGGGCAGATCGCGTTGGCGCGCACGCCCTTGGCCACGAAATCGGCCGCGACGGACTTGGTGAGGCCGATCACCGCCGCCTTGGACGCGCCGTAGACGAAGCGGTTGGGCGCGGCGATCACGGACGAGGCGACCGACGCGATGTTGACGATCGATCCACCGCCGCCGTCGATCATCGCCGGCAGAAAGGCGCGGACCATCCGGAACATCGAGCGTACGTTGAGATCGAAGGCAACATCGAACTCCTCGTCGGTGCAGTCGAGGATGGTGCCCGCGTGGACGAAGCCCGCGCAGTTGAAAAGAATGTCGGCACGCCCGACTTCTCCCGCAAAGGCGCTGACGGCCGCCGCGTCGCGCACGTCGAGGCGGCGCGTCGTGATGCCGGGTTCGGAGGCAAGGTCGGCCAAGCGCTCTTCGTTGATGTCGGACGCGATGACCTCGGCACCTTCGCGCGCGAAGGCGAGTGCCGTCGCGCGGCCGATGCCCTGCGCGGCGGCCGTCACCACTGCACGCTGTCCGGCAAGACGTTGGGTCAAATGCGGTCTCCTTTGTTGGTCCCGCTCCCTACCGCGACCGCGTCCTCGAACGGCGCAGCTACGGGGGCGGCGAGCGCCGCGGTGATACGATCGGCAGCCTTCGCCACCTCGTGGCCGAGGGTTTCGGGCTCCACCGGATCGCTCAGGATGCGAAGGTGCGGACAGGTGAGCGCGGCAACCGCGCCCGTGTCGTCGGGGTCGAAGATCGGCAGCGAGACATCGGTGACGCCTTCGGTGATGCCGGAGGCACGGACGACGCGCCCTGCCTCGCGGAACGCTTCGAGGCGAGCGCCGAGCGCCACGAAGTCGAAATCGGGATCCTCGGCCGCGATGGCCTGAAGCGTCCGCTCGCGGCGCCGCTCGCTCATGAACGCGAGGAGGCAGTGGCCGGAGCCGGTGCGCACGAGCGGCTGTCGGTAGCCGATGCGCACGGAGAAGCCGATGTGCGAAACGCTCTCCACGCGGGCGATCACCACCATCTGCGTACCGCTCGGCACGGCGAGATGGCAGGAATAGCCGCTGGTCTCGGCGAAGTCCCGCATGACGGGGAGGGCGGCTTCGGTAAGGGACCTGTGGAGCGGACGATTCAGTCCGAGGCGGAACAGCTTGTCCGCGACGACGAACCGGTCGGTCCCCTCGCGGTCGAGATAGCCGCGTGCTTCCAGCACCGCCACCATCCGGAAAATCTCGCTTCGCGTGCGCCCCAGGGCATCGGCAAGTTCGCCGAGGTTCAGGGCTGCGCGCGTCGACGACAGATGCTCGAGGATGTCCAGCCCCTTCTCCAGCGCCGGGGCGCTGTAGCGGGCGGCATCTTCGGCCGAGGCATCGTTGCGCGCGATTGACATGCAGTTCCGCTGGTGATTTCAGTTTTCATATATGAACAGGGATCATCGGGCATGTCCACCACAATTACGAGCTTCGAGACATTCGACATTCGCTTCGCCACGTCGATGAAGCTCGACGGGTCCGACGCCATGAACCCGGACCCGGACTACTCAGCGGCCTACGTGGTCCTGCGCACCGACGGCGATCTCGAAGGGCATAGCCTCGCGTTCACGATCGGGCGCGGCAACGATCTCGTCACATCCGCCATTCGCGCCGCCGCCGAGCGCGTTGTCGGGGTGTCGATCGACGATGTCGCCGCCGATATGGGCGGCTTCTGGCGCCGGATCACGGGCGACAGCCAGCTGCGCTGGCTCGGTCCCGACAAGGGCGTGATGCACATGGCGATCGGCGCCGTGGTCAACGCCGTCTGGGATCTGTGGGCCAAGCGCGAAGGCAAGCCGGTCTGGCGGTTGATCGCCGACATGACGCCGGATCAGGTCCTCGATCTCATCGATTTCCGCTACCTGTCGAACGCGTTGACCCGCGACGAAGCGCACGCGATTCTTCAGCGCGCCGAAGAGGGCAAGGCCGAGCGGATCGCGATCCTTTCGCAGAAGGGCTACCCGACCTACACGACCTCGGCCGGCTGGCTCGGCTATGACGACGAGAAGATGCGACGGCTCTGCCGCGAGGGGATGGCGGAGGGCTGGACGCACTTCAAGCTGAAGGTCGGCCGCGACCTCGAGGACGACATCCGTCGCTGCCGGATCGTGCGCGAGGAGATCGGGCCGGACCGCACCCTGATGATCGACGCCAATCAGGTCTGGGAGGTCGGTGAGGCGATCGACTGGGTGAAGAAGCTCGCCGAGTTCCGTCCCTGGTTCATCGAGGAGCCGACGTCGCCGGACGACGTTCTCGGCCACGGCGAGATCAAGGCCGGCGTCGCGCCGATCAAGGTCGCGACCGGCGAGATGTGCCAGAACCGGATCATGTTCAAGCAGTTCCTGCAGGCCGACGCGATCGACGTCGTGCAGATCGATGCCGCGCGGGTCGGCGGGCTGAACGAGAACCTTGCGATCATGCTGATGGCGGCCAAGTACGGGAAGCCCGTCTGTCCGCATGCCGGCGGCGTCGGCCTCTGCGAGTATGTGCAGCACCTGTCGATGATCGACTACCTCGTCGTCTCCGGCACGATGGAGGGACGCGTGGCGGAGTATGTCGATCACCTCCACGAGCATTTCGTCGAACCCTGCGACGTGCGCGGCGGTCGCTACATGCCGCCGCAGGCGCCCGGCTTCTCGATCGAAATGAAGCGCGCCTCGATCGAGGCGCACATCTATCGCGGCGAGGCGAGCGCGATCAGGCCGTGATCTGGCCGCTCCGTTCGCGCTGGAGATAGCGGGCGGTCATCGAGAAGGCGGCGACCGCCAGACCCGCGGCAAGCCCCCACCAGACGCCGACCCCTTGCCATCCCAACGGGAAGGCGAGGGTGTAGGCGATCGGCATCCCCACCGCCCAGTAGCTGCCGACTGCGATCAGCATCGGCGTGCGCGTGTCCTTCAGGCCGCGCAGCACGCCGCTCGCCGTGACCTGCATGGCGTCGATGAGCTGGAACGCGGCGGCGACGAAGAGGAGCGGGATCGCGGTCGCCAGCACGCGTGCGGCATCCGGCTGGCCGAGATCGAGATAGAGGCCGATCAGGCGCTCCGGGAACATCCAGAACAGGAGGGCGGCGAAGAACGCGATGCCGATCGCGACCATCATGGCGACACGCGCGGCGCGCGCGACGTCCAGGGCGCTCCCGCGCCCATAGGCCGAACCGACCCGAACCGTCGCCGCGCTCGACAGGCCGAGCGGGACCATGAAGGAGATCGACGCGAGCTGAAGTGCGATCCCGTGCGCCGCGAGTTCCACCGTTCCGATCCAGCCCATCATGACCGATGCGGCGGTGAATAGTCCGACCTCGGCGACGATCGTCGCGCTGATCGGCCAGCCGAGGCGTGCGACCTCGCAGAACGCCTCCCAGTCCGGCAGGTGGAACCGGCGCCACAGATCGTAAGGGGCGAGTGCCGGCAGCGCTCGTGTGTAGACGACGAGCGCCGCGAGGATGAAGACCGAGGTCGTGACCGACGCGATGCCCGAGCCGGTCAGCCCGAGTGCGGGAAGGCCGAAATTGCCGAAGATCAACGCGTAGTTGGCGAGCGCGTTGATCAGCGCGCCCAGCACCGTGATGACGAGCACCGGGCGCGGGCGCTCCAGCGCGCTGAGATAGGACCGTAGCACGAATGTCGCGAGGTAGGGCAGCATCGACCATTGCAGGATGCGCATGTAGTGGCCGCCGAGTTCGGCGACGCGCGGATCCTGCCCCAGCGCGACGAAGATGTCGTGCGTGAACCACAGCGGGATCATCACGACGGCGCTGTAGGCCGCGACGACCCACAGGCCCATCCGCACGGAGCGGCGCACGGCCCGGGTATCGCGTCGCCCGTTGGCGGCGGCCGCCATCGGCATCACCGCATAGGCAAAGCCGGAGCCGAACATCCAGAAGACGTAGAAGGTCTGGGACGTGAGAACCGCCGCCGCGAGCTCGACGGGACCGAGGCGTCCGATCAGGATCGTGTTGGTCACGTTGATCGACATCTGCGCGAGTTGCGCGCCGATCAGCGGAAGGCCGAGCAGCAGCATGCCGCGCAAATGCGCGCCCCACGAGGTCGGGGCCCCGGCGCCGCCTTCGACATTCGCCCCGAGCGACACCATGACCCGAACTCCCCCATCACCCGCCGAACGGGTAGCGCGTGGGTAGCGCCCGCCCGGCCACCTGTCCAGATTGGCAAGGCAGGCGAACGAGCCCGCGCGTGCTGCAGCGCAGCGACGAATTCGTGCGCGCTTTGGAACGGCTGCAAGGTACTCGATTGACAAGAATGGAGCGGTTCGAAATAACGCAGACAATTGGGTTGTCGAACGTCTGAACGGCGAAGCGCTCCTGCCGCCGACGACCCTGCGAACGATCTCTAGTTGCGTGGAACGGCCATGGCTCTGCGAATCCTCCAGGTGAAAGACGGCAACGGCGCGGTGCAGGTCGTGGCGGCCGGAGACGAAGGCGCGGGCCATGTGGTGCCCGGCTATTTCTCGTCCTACGACCTTGCGCAGGCGACCGTGGCGCGTGGCTCGACGCTGGCGCAGGAAGTTGAGCGGGCCGGTCGCGGCGAGGCGGTGGATCTCGAGGCGGCGCTGGTCGAGGGGCGCGTCCTCATGCCGATCCATCATCCAGACCCGGCGCACTTCATCGTCGCCGGTACGGGCCTCACCCATCTCGGCTCGGCCGATGGTCGCGACAAGATGCATAAGGCGCAGGCCGGCGAGCAGCTGACCGATTCCATGCGCATGTTCCGCATGGGTCTCGAGGGCGGCAAGCCGACCGACGGCCAGATCGGCGTGCAGCCCGAGTGGTTCTACAAGGGCGATGGCTCCTGCCTCGTCGGCCCCGGCGAGCCGCTGACGTCTCCCGTCTTCGCAAAGGATGGCGGGGAGGAGCCCGAGCTGGCTGGCATCTACCTGATCGGGCCGGACGGCACACCGTTTCGCCTCGGCTTCTGCCTGTCGAACGAGTTTTCCGACCACGTGATCGAGCGCGGCAACTATCTCTGGCTCGCCCATTCCAAGCTGCGTCAGGCGTCGCTCGGCCCCGAGCTTCTGGTCGGCGCGCTGCCCGACCACGTCGAGGGCACCTCGCGCATCCGCCGCGACGGCGAGCTGGTGTTCGACAAGCCGTTCCTGTCGGGCGAGGCGAACATGTCGCATACGATCGCCAACCTCGAGCACCACCACTTCAAGTACGACCTGTTCCGTCGCCCCGGCGACCTGCACGTCCACTTCTTCGGGACGGCGACGCTGTCGGTGACGCATGGCGTGAAGACGCAGGCGGGCGACCGGTTCGAGATCGACGCGCGCCCCTTCCGTCTGCCGCTGGTGAACCCGCTTGCTGAAACCGCCGGCAGCGAGACCCCTGTCGCCGTCCGCTCGCTCTGAGACCTGCCATGACCCTTCGCGTTGCCATCGTCGGTCTCGGCAAGATCGCCCGCGACCAGCACGTCCCCTCGATCGCCACGGTCGAGGGCGTCGAGCTGACCGCCGTCGCCAGCCGCAACGCCTCGCTCGATGGCGTTGCGTGCTTCTCGACCCTCGATGAGATGCTCGGCCACGCCGATCTCTTCGAGGCGGTCGCGCTCTGTACGCCCCCGCAGGGCCGTCATGAGTTGGCGCATGCGGCGTTGTCCGCCGGCAAGCACGTGCTCCTCGAGAAGCCGCCGGGCGCGACGGTGAGCGAAGTTCGGCCGCTCGAAGCGCTGGCGCGCGAGAAGGGTGTCTCGCTCTTCGCGACCTGGCATTCGCGCTTCGCGCCCGCCGTCGAGCCGGCCCGCGCCTTCCTGGCCCAGAGCCGGATTCGCTCGGTTCGGATCGAGTGGAAGGAAGACGTGCGCAAGTGGCATCCCGGCCAGGAATGGATCTGGGAGCCCGGCGGTCTCGGCGTCTTCGATCCGGGCATCAACGCCTTGTCGATCCTCACGGCCATCTTGCCGCGTCCCGTCTTCCTGACGAAGTCGGATCTGTCCTTCCCGGAGAACCGCGCGGCCCCCATTGCGGCGGCGCTCGCCTTCTCCGACGGCGTGGGCGTGCCGGTGGAGGCCGACTTCGACTGGCGCGAGACGCGTGGCGAAATCTGGAACATCATGGCCGAAACCGACGCCGGCTCGCTGACCGTCGCCGACGGTGGCAAGCGCATGCTGGTCGACGGGCAGGTGCGCCTCGACGAGCCCGACCGCGAGTATGCCGCGATCTACCGTCGCTTTGCCGAGCTGGCGGCGACCGGGGGGATCGACGTCGACCTGTCGCCGCTCCAGCACGTCGCGGATGCCTTCCTGCTCGGACGGCGGCATGTCGTCGAACCGTTCGTGGAAGGCTGATCGATGACGACGCGCGCGAGCCTGGAGCGACGCGACTACGGCGTGCTGCCGGATGGCCGCCGGGTCGAACTGGTATGCCTGCGCGCCGCGGGGATCGAGGCGCGCGTCATGACCTACGGCGCGACGCTTCAGGCTCTCCTCGTCCCTGCCAGGGACGGGCGCATCGAGGATGTCGTGCTGGGGCATGACGACCTTGGCGGTTATGTCGAAACGCGCAGCTTCTACGGGGCGACGATCGGGCGATACGCCAACCGCATCGCGCGCGGTACTTTCCAGATCGACGGCAAGGCGTTCTCGGTGCCGGCGAACGATGGCGATAACGCCCTGCATGGCGGTGCCGAAGGCTTCGACCGGCATCTGTGGGACATCGCGGAGACCGGGGAGGGCGCGGAGCCCTTCGTGCGCTTCACCCGCACCAGTCCGGACGGCGAGGGCGGGTTTCCCGGCGAACTCGCCACGAGCGTCACCTATCGCCTGCGCGCCGGCGAGCTCGAAATCGAATTCGAGGCCCGCGCGGACCGGACGACCGTCGTCAACCTGACGAACCATGCCTTCTTCAACCTCGGCGGCACCGAACGGTTGACCGACATTCTCGGCCATGAGCTGACGATCGAGGCCGACGAGTTCCTGCCTGTCGGCGACGGGGCGATCCCGCTCGGTGCACGCGCTCCTGTCGAAGGCACAGCCTTCGATTTTCGCACGCCGCACCCCATTGGTGAGCGCATCCGCGCGCCGGAGGAGCAGATCCGGCAGGGGCGGGGCTACGATCACAACTGGTGCATCCGGGGCGCATCGAACGGCGAACCGCGACTGGCCGCCACGGTCCGCAACCCGGCGAACGGGCTCGCGATGCAGCTTCTGACCGATCAGCCGGGCGTTCAGTTCTATTCCGGCAACTTCCTCGACGGGACGTCGGTCGGAAAGAACGGGTTGGTTCATCGCATGGGCGACGCCTTGTGCCTCGAGCCGCAGCGCTACCCCGACAGCCCCAACCGGCCGGACTACCCCTCGGCCCGGCTCGAGCCCGGCGCGACCTATCGCCACCGCTCGACCTATCGCTTTACGCATGCCTGACGTGTCAGGTCTCGCCCCCAAGGGCTCCGAGGCCGAAGGAGAAATGACCATGTCGAACGACCTGACGAAGATTGAAGGAACGGACGAGCTGAAGACCGCCGGCGGCAGCCGCGGCCACGGCCGCGCCGGCACGACGCTGCGCTCGCGCGCCTGGTTCGACAATCCGGACAACGCCGACATGACGGCGCTCTACCTGGAGCGCTACATGAACTTCGGCCTGAGCCAGGAAGAGCTTCAGTCCGGCCGCCCGATCATCGGCATCGCGCAGACGGGCTCGGACCTCTCGCCCTGCAACCGCCACCATCTCGAACTCGCGAACCGCTTGCGCGAGGGCATCCGCGAGGCTGGTGGCATCGCGATCGAGTTTCCGGTCCACCCGATCCAGGAAACGGGCAAGCGCCCGACTGCGGGCCTCGACCGCAACCTCGCCTATCTCGGCCTCGTCGAGATTCTCTACGGCTACCCGCTCGACGGCGTGGTCCTGACGATCGGTTGCGACAAGACGACGCCGGCCTGCCTGATGGCGGCCGCGACCGTCAACATTCCGGCCATCGCGCTGTCGGTCGGCCCGATGCTGAACGGCTGGTTCCGCGGCCAGCGCACGGGCTCTGGCACGATCGTCTGGAAGGCGCGCGAGCTGATGGCCAAGGGCGAGATCGACTATGCCGGCTTCGTGAAGCTCGTGGCGTCGTCGGCCCCGTCCACCGGCTACTGCAACACGATGGGCACGGCGACCACGATGAACTCGCTGGCCGAGGCGCTGGGCATGCAGCTTCCGGGCTCGGCCGCGATCCCCGCGCCGTACCGCGACCGCCAGGAAGTAGCCTACCGCACCGGCCTTCGCATCGTCGACATGGTGCGCGAGGACCTGAAGCCCTCCGACATCCTGACCAAGGACGCCTTCGTCAACGCGATCCGCGTGAACTCGGCGATCGGCGGCTCGACCAATGCGCCGATCCACCTCAACGCCCTCGCGCGCCACATCGGCGTCGACCTGACGGTGGACGATTGGCAGGAGTTCGGCCAGGAGATCCCGCTGCTCGTGAACCTGCAGCCAGCCGGCGAGTATCTCGGCGAGGACTATTACCACGCCGGCGGCGTTCCGGCCGTGGTCAACCAGCTGATGGAGCAGGGCCTCATCAAGGAGGATGCCCTGACCGTCAACGGACGTACCATCGGCGACAATTGCCGCGGTGCGATCATCGAGGACGAGAACGTCATCAAGCCCTACGACAAGCCGCTGAAGGAAAAGGCAGGCTTCCTCGTGCTGAAGGGCAACCTCTTCTCGTCGGCGATCATGAAGACGAGCGTCATCAGCCCCGAGTTCCGCGACCGCTACCTCGTCAACCCGAACGATCCCAATGCCTTCGAGGGCAAGGCCGTGGTGTTCGACGGGCCTGAGGACTACCACCACCGCATCGACGATCCCGCGCTCGGCATCGACGAGCACACGATCCTCTTCATGCGCGGCGCCGGCCCGATCGGCTATCCCGGCGCGGCCGAGGTCGTGAACATGCGCGCGCCCGACTACCTTATCAAGCAGGGCGTCACCTCGCTCGCCTGCATCGGCGACGGTCGCCAGTCCGGCACGTCCGGCTCGCCGTCCATCCTCAACGCCTCGCCGGAGGCGGCGGCGGGCGGCAACCTCGCGGTGCTCAAGACCGGCGACCGCGTGCGCATCGACCTCGGCCGCGGCACGGCGAACATCCTGATCTCGGACGACGAGCTCGCCGAGCGCCGCGCGGCGCTGAAGGCCGAGGGCGGCTACAAGTATCCCGAGCACCAGACTCCCTGGCAGGAGATTCAGCGCACGCTGGTCGGTCAGATGGAGACGGGCGCGGTACTGGAGAACGCCGTTCAGTACCAGCGCCTCGCGCAGACGAGGGGCGTGCCCCGCGACAACCACTGAGGCCTCCGGCGATGCAGGATCCGCAGAACGGCGCAACGGGGGCGGTGGAAGCGGCCCCCCTCCACATCCTCGACGCCCCCGCCTGCCACCTCGGCGAGGGGCCGACCTACGATCCCGCGAGCGACAAGGCTTGGTGGTTCGACATCGTCGGACGCCGCCTTTTCCAGAAGTCGTCGGCTAGCTCGGACGTTCACGTCCATGAGCTGCCGATGATGGCGAGCCAGCTCTGCACGGTCGACGACAACACGCAGGTCATCGCGACCGAGAACGGCCTCCACGTGCGCGACGTCGCCACCGGACGGCTGACGCATCACACGGCACTCGAAGCCGACGAGACCGATACGCGCTCGAACGATGGCCGCGTCCATCCCTCCGGCGCGCTCTGGATCGGCACGATGGGCCGCAAGGCCGAAGCGGGTCGCGGATCGATCTACTGGTTCCGTGGCGGCGAACTCCGTCGTCTCTACGCTCAGATTACGATTCCCAACGCCATCTGCTTCTCGCCGGATGGGACGGTGGGCTATTTCGCCGATACCGCTCGCGGCGACATCCATCGCGTGTCGCTCGATCCCGAGACCGGTCTTCCCGCCGGAGAGCCGTCGGTTTTCGTGCCGGCTGGCGCTTTCGCGGGTGGGCCCGACGGCGCGGTGACCGATGCCGAAGGCAACGTATGGAACGCTCGCTGGGGCGCCGGACGGCTGGAGGTGTTCACCCCCGACGGCCGGCACCTTCGCTCACTCTCCGTTCCGGCACGTCAGCCGAGCTGCCCGGCCTTCACCGGCCGGCACCTCGACCAGCTGCTCGTGACCACAGCCTACGAGGGCATGGACGAGGCCGAGCGGGCAGGCGATCCCAATGCCGGCCGGACCTTCATCGTGCAGGCCGGCGTGCGGGGCGTGGCCGAGCCGCGCCTGCGGTTGACGCCATGAGCCGGCGAGCGGCCTACGCTCTCGTCGACTGGGGCACGACCTCGTTCCGGGCCTGGGCCTGCGCTTCGGACGGCACGGTCCTAAACGAGCGCCGCGCGCCCGAGGGGCTCACAGGCGTCATCGACGGCGACTTCGCCGGTGTCCTGACGCGGCACCTCTCAGTGATGGATGTGGCGGGCGACACGCCCGCCATCCTGTGCGGAATGGTTGGCTCGCGGACAGGCTGGGTCGAGGCGGCCTATCTGTCGGTTCCCACACGTCTCGACGACCTCGCGAACCGCGCGACGCTGGTTCCGAGTGCGGGCCGCCCGGTTCACATCCTGCCGGGTCTCGCGCAGCGCGGCGATGCGCCGGACGTGATGCGCGGCGAGGAAACGCAGCTCCTCGGCGTCGTGGCCGATGGTTTCGACACCGGGCTGGTCTGCATGCCGGGGACGCATTCGAAATGGGTGAAGTTGGACGGCGGGGCCGTCGTCGGCTTCTCGACATTCATGACCGGCGAACTCTTCCAGCTTCTGCGCACCGGATCGATCCTGCGCCAGGCGGTCGAGGGCGCGGAGCCGCTGAGACCGGATACGGACGGGTTTGCCGAAGGATTCGCGCGAGGTTTCCGGCATCCCGCCGAGGCGACCAACGCGCTGTTCCAACTGCGGGCTGGCTGGCTTCTGGATGGTGCCGCGCCGTCTAGACAGGCGGCTCGCCTGTCCGGTCTGATGATCGGGCTGGAGTTCGCCGGCGCGACCACCGTTTATGGGACCGGCGATCGGATGGCGCTGCTTGCGTCGGGTCCGATCGCGACGCTCTACAAGGCGGCATTCGCGGCGGCCGGCCTCTCGTTGGCTCGCCGATTCGACGCCGACCAGTGCGTGCGTCATGGGCTGCTGGCCGCCGCGCACCGTCTTCATTCCGATCGGAGTCCAACATGAGCGATGTTCCTGCGCGGGTCGTCTGGCCCTCCTTCAAGCGTTCGCTCGTCGCGATTTTGCGAGGGATCAAGCCGGAGGAGGTCGAGGCGTCGGTCGAGACGCTGATCGAGGCCGGCTTCGAAGCGATCGAGATCCCGCTGAATTCGCCCGATGCGTTCCGCTCCATCGCCTCCGCCGTGCGCCTCGGCGGACCGGAGCACTACATCGGTGCCGGGACGGTTCTCACCCCGGAGCAGGTCGACCGCTTGGCCGAGGCAGGCGGACGGCTTCTCGTCTCGCCTAATGTGGATGCGTCGGTGCTGCGGCGTGCTGCCGCGCACGGGATGGTGACGATGCCCGGCGTCTTCACGCCGACCGAAGCGTTTCAGGCGATCGCGGCTGGCGCGTCGGCCCTCAAGTTCTTCCCCGCCAGCGTGCTGGGGCCGTCCGGCGTCTCCGCCATCCGGGCCGTCCTGCCGAAGGACATCGAAATCGGCGTGGTCGGCGGCGTGTCGGAGGACGACTTCGAAGGCTACGCCAAGGTCGGCGTGCGCAGCTTCGGCCTTGGCTCCTCGCTCTACAAGCCCGGCATGTCGGTTGGGGAGATCCGCGAGCGCGCCGACAAAGCCGTCTTGCTCTACGACCGAGTTTGCGGTTTACGATAAATCAGAGCGCAGAAAAAATTCATTGGCGACGTGAACGTCAATGCGATAATTCATCAGACAATTGGTCGCCGCCGCCGTGTGTTCGGGAGCATGGCGGGGGAGGGGCCGAGAAGCGCACGGGCAGGGCCCGTGACGGTTCGAAGAGCTCGGCGCGAGGGGTTCGCGCTTTCGGACGCTCGCTGAAGGCGGCGTCACGATGGGAGGACGACTATGATTCGAATGAAGACCCTGCTGGCGGCGGTGGCCCTCGGCGCGATGACCCTCTCCGGTGGCGCGTTCGCGCAGGAGAAGGGCACCGTGGGCGTGCTGATGCCGACCAAGGCGTCCGCCCGCTGGATCGCCGACGGCGACAACATGGTGAAGCAGCTGCAGGAGCGCGGCTACAAGACCGACCTGCAATATGCCGAGGACGACATCCCGACGCAGATCAGCCAGCTCGAGAACATGGTGGCCGCGGGCGTCCAGTCGCTGGTGATCGCCTCGATCGACGGCACGACGCTGACGGACGTGCTGCAGCAGGCGCACGACAAGGGCATCAAGGTCATCGCCTACGACCGCCTGATCCGCAACTCGCCGAACGTCGACTACTACACGACCTTCGACAACTTCCAGGTCGGTGTGCTCCAGGCGCAGTCGATCGTGCAGGGTCTCAAGCTCGAGAGCGAAGCCGGACCGTTCAACATCGAGCTCTTCGGCGGCTCGCCGGACGACAACAACGCGTTCTTCTTCTACAACGGCGCGATGAGCGTGCTGCAGCCCTACATCGACAGCGGCAAGCTCGTGATCCCGTCGGGCGAGACCGGCATGGACCGCGTCGGTACCCTGCGCTGGGACCCGGCCGTCGCCCAGGCCCGCATGGACAACCTCCTGTCGTCCTACTACGGCGACAAGTCGGTCAACGCCGTGCTCTCGCCGTATGACGGGCTGTCGATCGGCATCATCTCGGCGCTGAGCGCCGTCGGCTACGGCTCGGGCGACAAGCCGATGCCGATCGTATCGGGCCAGGACGCCGAGGTGCCCTCGGTCAAGTCGATCGAGAACGGCCAGCAGTACTCGACCATCTTCAAGGACACCCGCGAGCTCGCCAAGGTGACCGTGAACATGATCGACGCGATCGGCCAGGGCAAGGAGCCCGAGGTGACCGACACCAAGACCTACGAGAACGGCGTCAAGGTCGTTCCGGCCTACCTCCTGAAGCCGGTGCTGGTGACCAAGGAGAACATCAAGCCGGTTCTCGTGGACAGCGGCTACTACACGGAAGACCAGATCAAGCCCTGATCTGACGCTCTGGCGAGGCGCCGTATCGGTGCCTCGCCTTCGCCTTCGCGGGAGCCATCGGCTCCCGCTCCGTCGTTCTGCAAGCCGGGGAAGAACGCTTTGGCACCGATTCTCGAGATGCGCGGCATCACCAAGACGTTCCCGGGCGTGAAGGCGCTCGACAACGTCAATCTCGTCGTCGAAAGGGGCGAGATCCACGCGATCTGCGGCGAGAACGGCGCCGGCAAGTCGACGCTGATGAAGGTCCTGTCGGGCGTCTATCCGCACGGCACCTACGAGGGCGACATCGTCTATGACGGCGAGGTTCGCTCCTTCCGCGGCATCCGCGATTCCGAGCACGTCGGCATCATCATCATCCATCAGGAGCTGGCGCTCGTGCCGCTTCTGTCGATCGCCGAGAACATCTTTCTCGGCAACGAGATTTCCAAGGCCGGTGTCATCAACTGGGACGAGGCCTTCCGTCGGTCGAGCGAGCTTCTCAAGCAGGTCGGCCTGTCCGAGCCGCCGACGACGCTGATCAAGGACATGGGCATCGGCAAGCAGCAGCTGGTCGAGATCGCCAAGGCGCTCTCGAAGAAGGTGCGCCTGCTCATCCTCGACGAGCCGACCGCCAGCCTCAACGAGCGCGACAGCCAGGCGCTTCTCGACCTCCTTCTGGAGTTCAAGAAGCAGGGGCTCACCTCGATCATGATCAGCCACAAGCTGAACGAGATCTCGCGCGTGGCCGACTCCATCACCGTGATCCGCGACGGCTCCACGGTCTCGACGCTCGACTGCAAGGCCGGCGTCAGCGAGGACCAGATCATCCGTGACATGGTGGGCCGTCAGCTCGACGACCGCTATCCGCCGCGTCATCCGAAGATCGGCGAGGTCCTGTTCGAGGTAAAGGGCTGGAACGCGTTCCACCACCTCAACACGCAGCGCCAGATCGTGAAGGACGTCTCCTTCAACGTCCGCAAGGGCGAGATCGTCGGCATCGCCGGCCTGATGGGCGCCGGGCGCACCGAGCTCGCGATGAGCGTATTCGGCAAGTCCTACGGGCGCCACATCACCGGCGAAGCCTTCCTGCACGGCAAGCCGGTGGACGTCTCCACGATCCCAAAGGCGATCGAGGCCGGGCTCGCCTACGTGACCGAGGACCGCAAGCACTACGGGCTGCTGCTCGAGGACGACATCCGGCAGAACATCTCGCTCGCCAATCTTCCCGGCATCGCCAAGGGCGGGGTGATTGACGAGGATCGCGAGCGCAAGGTGGCGGAAGACTACCGGTCGAGCCTTCGCATCCGCTCGTCCAACATTTTCCACAAGACGCTGAACCTCTCGGGCGGCAACCAGCAGAAGGTCGTGCTGTCCAAGTGGCTCTTCTCGAACCCCGAGCTCCTGATCCTTGACGAGCCGACGCGCGGCATCGACGTCGGCGCGAAGTTCGAGATCTACTCCATCATCGAGCGGCTCGCGTCCGAGGGTAAGGGCATTCTGATGATCTCGTCGGAAATGCCTGAACTCCTCGGCATGTGCGACCGCATCTACGTCATGAACGAAGGGCGCTTCGTGGCCGAGCTGCCGCGCGGCGAGGCGACACAGGAAAG
This sequence comes from Aureimonas phyllosphaerae, assembly GCF_047943035.1. Classification (NCBI taxonomy): domain Bacteria; kingdom Pseudomonadati; phylum Pseudomonadota; class Alphaproteobacteria; order Hyphomicrobiales; family Aurantimonadaceae; genus Aureimonas; species Aureimonas phyllosphaerae. Next base: position 2,782,171 of record NZ_CP181348.1, read on the forward strand.
CATCATGCGCGCCATCATTCGTACCGCAGGGAGAGACGCGGCATGAGCATCAAGACCGTGGAAGCCCCGGGCGGGCAGGGGGGCGGGGCCAGCCTCGACTATTTCAAGAACAACCTTCGCGAATACGGCATGCTGGTCGCGCTGGTCGCGATCATCCTGTTCTTCGCCGCCTACTCGGCCGCGACCGGCCGCCCGACCTTCGTGTCGGCCTCGAACCTCACCAACCTGTTCCTCCAGAACAGCTACGTCATCATCATGGCGATCGGCATGCTGCTGATCATCATCACCGGCCACATCGACCTCTCGGTCGGGTCCGTGGTCGGTTTCGTCGGTGCCGTCGGCGCCGTCCTGATGGTGCTCTACGACATACCCGTGCCCATCGCGGTGGTGATGTGTCTCGTGGTCGGCGCTGTGATCGGAGCCATCCAGGGCTACTTCGTCGCCTTCCTGCGGATTCCGTCCTTCATCGTCACGCTGGCCGGCATGCTCGTCTTCCGCGGCCTGACCTTCATGACGCTCGGGTCGTCGTCGTCGATCTCGCCGATCCCGGCATCGCTGCGCGCGATCTCGACGGGCACGATCCCCGACCTCCTGCCGGTCATGGGCCTCGCCAACTCGACGACGCTGATCCTCGCGATCGTGCTCGCTGTCGGCTTTGCTATGTTCGCCGTCACCAAGCGTTCGGCTCGCAGCCGCGTCGGCCCGGTCGCCGAGCCGCAGGCGTTCTTCTACGGCCGCGTGGCGCTCGTCACCGTCGCCATTCTGTTCATGGGATACCTGCTCGCGACCAATCGCGGCTTGCCGAACGTCCTGATCCTGATGGCGGTCCTGATCGCGATATATGCGTTCGTCACGTCGCGGACCACGATCGGCCGCCGCGTCTACGCGGTCGGCGGCAACGAGAAGGCCGCCAAGCTTTCGGGCGTAAAGACCGAGCGGATCGTCTTCCTCGCCTTCGTCAACATGGGCGTCCTCGCCGCCATCGCCGGCCTCGTGTTCTTCGCGCGCGTCGGTTCGGCCACCGCCAAGAACGGCACGGGTCTCGAGCTCGACGTCATCGCGGCCTGCTTCATCGGCGGCGCTTCCGCCTACGGCGGCGTCGGCAAGGTGACCGGTGCGGTCATCGGCGCCTTCATCATGGGCGCGCTGAACATGGGCATGCAGACGTCCATGCAGCTGTCGATCGATTATCAGCAGCTGGTGAAGGGCCTCGTGCTTCTCGCCGCCGTTTGCTTCGACGTCTACAACCGCAATAAGGCCTGACGGTCCGTCACTAACATCGGAAGGGCGTGGCGCCGAGACTTCGGCGCCGCGCCCTTTTTCGCGTCGAGTACGTGGCAGGAGGATTGCGGGGCGCCGTCGGAGAGAGGTACGGCTCGAACGACGCGAACCAAGGAAGTCCTCATGCCGACCGCACGCGCCGTTGTTCCGACGACCCACGCCAGTCGATACCTGCAGCAGCTCTGCAAGCACTGGTCCCACAAGTTTGTGGTGACCTTCGATCCGCAGGAGGGCACGATCGACATGTCTTCTGCGCGGGTTTCGCTCCTGGCCGGAGATGACCGGCTCGAGATCGCCGTCGTCGCCGACGAGACCGAGACGCTGGACCGGATGGAAGGCGTCGTTGCCGACCATATCCGCCGCTTCGCATTCCGAGAGGAACTGACATTCGACTGGAAGCGCGAGGGTTGATCGATCTTCAAGATCGAGCCAGCCAGACGCAACGGTTATCGCGGGATGATGAAAGAGCGAAGCGGGCGTCGGTATCCCGGCCGGGTCTGACCCTCCATCATTAGGATTGTGAGATTGAAGCACGGTCCCCGAACGATATGGTTGAAACGCATATCGATCCCATCTCCACTTGACCCGCGCAGGAGTAGAGGCTGGAGAATGCCCTGACGCGTCTCACCGGCTCAAGGGACTGACCGAAACCGCCCCGTCCTTGGTGCGCCTCGCGTTTTGTGCTGCAAGCGCGGCCATCATCGCCTATCCCCGGAAGAACCACGATCCGGAGAGATTCGAAGCCGAGGGGCGCGACGATGCTGCACGATATGCCGTTGATCGAGACGATCGTGGCCGGACTGGGCCTCGCCTTCGTGTTCGGTACGCTCGTGAACCGCTTCGGCATCTCTCCGATCGTCGGCTATCTCCTGGCCGGCATCAGCGTCGGACCGTTCACGCCGGGCTTCGTCGCTGATCAGGGGCTGGCGACGGAACTCGCCGAACTCGGCGTGATCCTCCTGATGTTCGGCGTCGGACTGCATTTCAGTTTGGCGGACCTGATGTCGGTGCGCGCGATCGCCCTGCCGGGTGCCGTCGTTCAGATCGCCTGTGCAACGCTCCTCGGCATGGGCCTCGCCTGGCTTCTCGGCTGGTCGGTTGGGGCGGGCCTCGTGTTCGGGCTTGCTCTCTCCGTCGCGTCCACCGTGGTGCTCCTGCGCGCGATGCAGGAGCGGCGACTGATCGAGACGGGAAAGGGGCGCATCGCGGTCGGCTGGCTGATCGTCGAGGATCTGGCAATGGTTCTGACGCTCGTGCTGCTGCCGGCGTTTGCCACGGCGCTCGGCGGGACCGCGCCGAGCAGCGGGAGCGGCGTCTTCACCGATCTCGGGCTCGGCGTCTCCGGCGTCATCCTGATGACGGTGTTCAAGCTCTGCCTCTTCGTCGTTCTGATGCTGCTGGTCGGACGGCGAATCATTCCATGGGCGTTGCAGATGACGGCCAGCTCCGGGTCGCGGGAGCTGTTTCGTCTTGCCGTGCTTGCGATCACGCTCGGCGTCGCCTTCGGTGCGGCCTCGCTGTTCGGTGTGTCGCTGGCGCTCGGCGCCTTCTTCGCTGGCATGATCATGGCCGAGTCGGACCTGAGCCACCGTGCGGCCGAGGACACGCTGCCGCTGCGTGACGCATTCGCGGTCCTGTTCTTCGTTTCAGTCGGCATGCTGTTCGATCCGCGAAGCCTGATCGAGGATCCGCTTCCGATCCTCGCGACGGTGCTGATCATCGTCTTCGGAAAGTCGCTCGCCGCCTTCGTCATCGTGCGCGCATTCGGACACCCCGTGTCGACTGCCCTCACGATCTCCGTTTCGCTGGCGCAGATCGGCGAGTTCTCGTTCATTCTCGCGGAGCTCGGCGGGCGATTGAACATCCTTCCGCCCCAAGCTCGCGACCTGATCCTCGCGGGCGCGATCCTGTCGATCATGCTGAACCCGATCCTCTTCTCCTCGATCGACCGCCTCAGGCAGAGGCTCGAGCGCGGGGCGCTCGTGGAAGCAGCGCCGTCGGTCTCACCGGCGACGTTCGGCGGGGGCAGGGGGCACGAGCCGCAGACACAGCCGGCCGGTACGGTGCCGACGCACATCCCGGCCGGCAGCGTTGCGATCGAATCGGAGAATTTGAGACCGACCGCTCTCGTCGACCACCTCGTCCTCGTCGGCTACGGCCGTGTCGGTTCGCGGATCGCCCAGCGATTGGCGGATGCAGGACGGTCCTTTGTCGTGATCGAGGACGCGGACAAGCGCGTCGCCCGTATCCGAACGGCGGGTCTGGAAGCGGTCGTCGGAAACGCCGTGAAGCCGGAAGTGCTCGGCGCGGCCAATATCGCCAAGGCGCGCGATATCGTCCTTGCGTTCCCGAACAGCTTCGAAGCCGTTGCGATCATCAACGCGGCGCGCGCCGCCAACCCGTCGGTCCGCATCACCGCCCGCGTCCATTCGGGCGAACAACGCGAGCGACTGATCCACGCTGGAGCGGACACGGTAATCAACGGCGACGAGGTGACCGCAAGGGCCATCGCGGAACACCTACTCGATGCCCGGTCGGACCTGCCGCCTGGCGACGGTCCGATTCTGCAGGCGGAGGAGCCGATGAACGGCGCGGCATTGACAGCCGGGTCGGATCGCTTACCCTGAAGGCTTCCAGGGGGAGTTCCGACAGGGAACTGAGAGGCCGGCTCGAATGCCCGGCGACCCCATGAACCTGATCCAGTTCGCACTGGCGTAGGGATGGAGTGACCCGCTCCAGAAGGGCTTGCCGGACGCCGTCGAACGCGTCCGGCCCTTTGCCGCGGCGGGCGAATTCCCTTCCAGCCGCCATTACGACTGATCGCGGCTGGGGAGCGGCGATGACCATCCACGTGCTGGGAGCCGGTGTGGCCGGGCTCACGACGGCGCTGCGTCTTGTCGAGGCGGGGAGCGACGTCGTGGTTCACGAACGGGGCGCCGATCTCGGCGCTTCGGCCTCTTGGCTGGCCGGCGGGATGCTGGCACCCTTTTGCGAGGCGAGCGTCGCGGATCGCAGCGTCATCGTGCCAGGGCTCGAGGGGATCGGGTTCTGGAAGGGCGTGACGGACGTCCGAATGAACGGCACGCTGGTGATCGCTTCAGGCCGAGACGCCGCTGATCTCAATCAGTTCGCCGCACGGACGCAGGCGCACCGCTGGCTGGACGCCGAAGAGCTGTCCGCGCTGGAGCCCGATCTCGGCGGCCGTTTCCCGCGGGCGCTCTTCTTCGATGGCGAGGCGCATCTCGACCCACGCCGGGCGCTGAACGATCTCTGCCGGCGGATCGAGGCGGCCGGAGGACGCGTTTGCTTCCGGTCGGCCGTCGATCCCTCCGGTCTCGGAGGCGAACGGGTCGCCGACTGTCGAGGGCTTGCGGCCGCCATGCCCCGTCTTCGCTCGGTACGCGGCGAGATGGCAATCGTGCGATGCCCGGATGTCCATCTCAAGCGGCCGGTCCGGCTGCTTCATCCGCGCTGGCCGATCTACGTCGTGCCGCGCGACGACCATGTCTTCATGATCGGCGCGACGATGGTCGAGAGCGAGGCCGCCGGCGGCATCACGCTTCGCTCGGCCGTGGAACTCCTGACAGCCGCTTTCGCGCTGCACCCGGCGTTTGCGGAGGCGGAGGTGCTGGAGGTCGGCAGCGGGCGCCGCCCGGCGCTGCCGGACAACCTTCCTCGCGTCGACCGCACCGAGAACGGCGTCGCCTTTTCCGGCCTTTATCGCCACGGATTTCTCCTGTCCCCCGCCTTTTCGAAGATCGCTGCCGACATTCTCGTCGGCGCCAAGGAGCCCGCATGAAGATCCGGTTGAACGGCGAGCCCTGCGAGATTGCCTCTTCTGACCTCGATGCGCTGCTTGCCGAACTCGACTACCGACCCGAGGCTGTGGCGACGGCGTTGAACCGCGAGTTCGTGCCGCGGGCTGCGCGCGGAAGCACAATGATCGCGGAGGGCGACGCCGTCGAAATTCTGTCGCCGATGAAGGGGGGCTGAGATGCGCCTGTATGATCGGACCTTCGCCTCGCGTCTGATGCTCGGCACGGCACTCTACCCCTCGCCGGCCGCCATGCGCGAGGCGATCGTGGCGTCGGGCGCGGAGATCGTCACCGTCTCGCTCCGCCGGGAGGCGGCCGGGATCGGGAAGGGCGGACCGGGTTTTTGGGACGAGATCCGCGACCTCGATCTCGCGTTCCTGCCGAACACGGCCGGTTGTCACACCGTGAAGGAAGCGGTGACGACGGCGCAGATGGCCCGGGAACTTCTCGACACGGACCTCGTGAAGCTTGAAGTGATCGGCCACGCCGACACGTTGCAGCCCGACGTGTTCGGTCTCGTCGAGGCCGCCCGGATCCTCATCGGCGAGGGGTTCAAGGTTCTTCCCTATACGACCGAGGATCTTGTGGTGGCCGAACGGCTGCTCTCCGCCGGTTGCGAGGTGCTGATGCCGTGGGGATCGCCGATCGGTTCTGGTCTCGGCCTCAACAACCGCTACGGGCTTCGGTCGCTGCGGGCACAGTTTCCCGATGTGACGCTGATCGTCGATGCCGGTCTCGGCCGCCCCTCGCACGCGGCCGACGCGTTGGAACTCGGCTACGACGGCGTTCTTCTCAACACGGCCGTCGCCAGCGCTGCGGACCCTGTCGCCATGGCCCGGGCCTTCCGGCTGGCCGTCGAGGCGGGACGCATCGCATTCGAGGCCGGCGGGATGGAGCCCCGAGATATGGCCGCGCCGTCCACTCCCGTTTTCGGAAAGGGGGTGCTGGCATGATCGCCCTCGATCCGTTCTATCCCGTGCTGCCCGACGCGCACTGGATCGAACGGCTGGTGCCGCTCGGCATCCGCCTTGTGCAACTGCGGGCAAAGGACATGACGGTTCCCGAACTGCGCTCCCACATCCGGCGTTGCCGCGCGGTCTGCGCAGCGCACGACTGCGTCCTCGTCATCAACGATCACTGGCGGCTGGCGATCGAGGAGGGGGCGGACTTCATCCATCTCGGGCAGGAAGATCTGGCGGAGGCCGATCTGTCCGCGATCCGCGGAGCCGGGCTTCGCCTCGGGCTCTCGACCCACGACGAAGCAGAGCTCGCGACGGCTCTGGAGGCGAAGCCCGACTACGTCGCGCTCGGTCCGATCTGGCCGACGGTCCTCAAGAAGATGAAGTGGGCGCCCCAGACGCCGGCGAAACTGCAAGCATGGCGCAAGGCGATGGGGCCGCTGCCGCTTGTCGCGATCGGTGGAATCACGGTTGAGCGATTGCCATCGGTCTGGGAGGCGGGAGCCGACAGTGCGGCCGTCGTCACCGATATCGTTCGGCATCCCGACCCGGAATCGCGGACCCGGGATTGGATCAGCGTGACGCGCCAGCGGTTGCAGCCGATCGCGTGATCATCAGGAAAAGCGCAGGAGAAAATTTCTGCGCGCCACCACTCTCATAGGTTGCATTCTCGCATAGGTTGCATCTACAGTGTGCCGTCTTCCGTAGGATAGTGGACAGGAAACGGCCGGTGTCGCTCGCAAAACCCTTCAATACCCGCCCGCTCTACCAGCAGGTCGCGGACGAATTCATCTCCCGGATCGTATCGAAGACCTGGGCACCCGGCCAGGCCATCGAGAACGAGGCCGAGATCGCCCGTTCGCTCGGCATCAGCCTGGGCACCGTGCGAAAGGCCTTCGACATCCTGACCGAGCACAAGCTGCTCGAGCGTCATCAGGGCAAGGGCACCATCGTCGCCGACTTCGAAGGCGGCAAGATGCGTAGCCGCTTCTCCAACGTCTTCGACCGGTCCGGAAACCGGATTTCGGGCGAGGTCTCCGTGGGCAAGGTCGTCCTCGCAACGGCTCCGCCGGAAGCCGCGGACATTCTCGGTGTGAACGGCCGGACGCCCGTCCTCCAGTTCGAGCGACGCCGCACGCATCTCGGCCGCCTGTTCATGACCGAGGAGGTGTTCCTGCGGGTCGATGCGTCGGCGAAGACCATGTCGCAGGAAGGCCTCGAGAGCATGGCGACAGCGCGCTGGACCGGCCAGGATCTGGCCACCCACAAGCGCGAAAAGGCGACTGCGGAAGCCGCCACCGCGGCCGACAAGCGCAACTTCAAGTTGACCGGCGAGGCTGCGATCCTGCGGCTTCAGCGCGTCATCTGCTCCTATCAGGATCGTCCGCTCGAGCTGCGCTTCGCGCGCTGCCACCTCGGCAACGATCTCGTCTACGCCAACAGCTGAGGCAGGGAGGCGCCGGCTCGCCAGCGCCTTAATTTTCCCTTAACGGTCTAGCGGCGGCATGTTGGTCCGCGCTTCGACCGTCGAGGAGCCGCATGGCCGCGTCCAATTCCTACACGCTGCGAGGGCAGGTCTCCCGGCTCGAACTGACCACGCGCATGACGCTGGCCATCCTCGCGACGGCGAGCGGCATCTTCACCTATCTCGGCGTGCGTGAACTTCTGGACGGCGACGCGACGACGGTCTTCTTCGGCGCGGTGATCTATTCCGTGTCGGTGTCCGTCGGCATCTACGCGTTCTGGTCCTATCTGATCCGCATCATGCCGCATGTCCGCCGGCCCTCGGGCCGCCGCATGCTCTATCTCGCGATGGCGATCGGCTCCTGCATGATCATGGCGATGTCGGCGTGGCTGAACGCCGCCGCGCTGGCGGGCGCGGCCGCGCTTGAACAGCACATGTCGATCACGACGGAAGAGTATCAGAGCAAGCTGAACGAGGCGCATGAAAACGCGCTGGCGGCCCAGAGCCTTCTCCCGGATATCCAGCTCGCAGCCCAGCGCTTCGCCCGCCTGTCCGACGAGGAGCGCTCGTCCGGGGCGCTGACCGGCACGTCCGGCTCGGGAACCGTGGTGCAGCTTCTCAGCCAGATGTCGACGCAGCTCGTGAACCTCGCGCAGGAGATCGAGGCCTCCCGCGATGACGTCAGCGCCCTGTTCAAGGAGGGGGGCGACCGGCTCGGCGAGATGCGCCGACTGGTGGCCGCCGACGGCAGCGTCAAGGAACGCGGCACCGATTACGCGGCGCAGGCGACGGAGCTTGCCGGCATCATCGGCTCGCTGCAGCAGACTTCGGTCGCGCCCTCGGTGAAGCGCGCGGCGGAAGACCTCGGGCGAACGTTCATCGCTCCCGCGGCCGATGGCGGCAATGCCGGACTGCAGGATCGTCAGACGGCGGTCGTCGGACAGGTCGAGACGGCCGTTCGCCAGCAGAGCCTCGCGCTCGCCTCCGCGGCTGACGCCATTCTGGAACGGCCCCGCGTCGAGACCGTGCGCTTCACGCCGCTGTCTGCACCCGATGCCGTCGTGATGTATGCGCGCGACTTCCTGCCATCCTGGGCGGGCGCGATCGCGATCGATCTCCTGCCGGCGGTCCTCGTCTTCATCCTGTGCATCGTGCAGGACCAGATCCGCCGCGAGGAGGGGGAGGAGGATGCCGAGATCGGCGACATGAGCGCGGTCGACATGATGCGCGCGATGCGCATCCAGCGCCGTCTGATGAGCGAGGTGGCGGCGACGCCGATCGAGGCGCCGCCCGTCGATCCGGCCGACGACATCGTGCAGCAGAACGATCCGGCTCCCTTCGCCAAGACGGCGAGGCTTTAGGCCGCCGTGAGCGACCATCTGGCGTCACCGGGCTGGATCGAGCGCCGGCTCCTCTCGCTGCCGGACGGCGCAATGCTCCGCCTCGTCTTCTTCGGTGTCCTCGCGATGGGGGCCTCGATGCTGGCGCAGGACGTCCTGAACGTCGTCGGCGACGCGGGCGATCGCGACCGCCTGACGCGGACCGAGCCGCTCCGCTTGCCTCGTCCGCAGCCGGGCGATCAGATCCGGCCCTATCTCCCGCGTGCGGTCCCCGTCGCGCCGGATCGCGGCGAGCCTGTTCTTCCCGGCTACGACGCGCCCCCAGCCAGCGACGCCATGGCGAAGGCGATGTCGTTCCATCTTGGCTCCGATGGCGCGGCGTCCGCGGTCGGGCGGATCGACGCGAGCACGGCGGAGGCCTTCCGGCGGTTTCTGGATGGGGAGGGGCGCGACGTGCGTCGTCTGGCCCTGCATTCGCCGGGCGGTTCGGTGCGCGACGCGATCGAGATGGCGACCCTGATCCGCGAGCGGAAGCTCGAGACCGAAGTGCCTGCCGACGGATATTGCGCATCGGCGTGTCCGCTCGTCCTTGCCGGAGGTGTCGCGCGACAGGCGGGCGAATCGGCATGGGTCGGGGTGCATCAGGTCTATGCGGTGCCGGGCAGCCAACCCGGCGGGGTGCGCGACCTCGACCGATCCGTCGCCCAGATCCAGGCGACGATCGCCGAATGCCAGAGCCTGCTGGTCGCGATGGACGTCGATCCGCGGCTCTGGATTCACGCCATGCAGACCCCGGCCGACGAACTCTACGTTTTGACGCCCGCCGAGCTTCGCGAGTTTCGTCTGGTGACGACGCCGGAGCCCGCCCCAGCCAGCTGACGGCCTAGTCCGGCTCGACCGTCGTCGGGCGGGCCGGCGGCGTGTCCAGATGGCGCTCGACGAAGGCCTCGAGCGCGTCCAGCGCCTGCGCGCGGAAGGGATCGACCTCGTTCAGCGTCTCGTGGCGTGCGCCCTCGACGATGGTCAGTTCGACCTCGCGCGAGCCGGCCTCGCGCAGCCGCTCGGCCAGTCTCTTGACCTCGGCGCCGCCCTCGGTGGCGGGATCGAGCGTGCCGCCGAGGCAATGGATCGGCAGATCGTGCGGGATCTGCGACAGGGCTTCATGGCTGGCGTTGTCGCGAATGAGCACGAGGATGTCCTCGGCCATCGAGACGGTCGGCGTCCAGCCGCAGAGCGGATCGCGCATATAGGCGTCGGCAATCGCCGGGTCGTGCGTCAGCCAGTCCGCATCGGTCCGGCGGTTCGGCACCGTCCGCGCCCAGGCCTCAAAGGTCGCGCGGGCGAAGACGAGGCTCGCGACGTCCGAGCCTTTCAGCATCTTCTCGACCTTCAGGGCCCCGCTGCCGAGGCGCGTCTGCCAGCCGAAGCGCATGCCGGCGTTCCAGACGAGACATCCGGACAGCCCACCGCCGTAGCGACGCGCATAGTGGAGCGCGATGGCGCCGCCGAGCGAATGGCCGAGCACGAAGACGGGCAGGTCGGCAAGGTCTCGCTGTGCTCGTTCGCGAACGGCGTGGCAGTCGCGCAGGATCTTGCGGACGCCGTCGCGCTTGGCGAAGCGGCGGAGCGGGGCGTCGTGCGCCGTCGTCGACCCGTGCCCGCGGTGGTCGTGAACATAGGTCGTAATGCCGAGCGTCGCGAGATCGCGCGCCGTACGCTCATAACGCGCGCTGTGTTCGGCGAGGCCATGGAAGAGCAGGAGCACGGCCACCGGCTCGCCGGTCGGGGCGAAGGCGCGAACATTGAGCGCCGCACCGCTCGGGCTGTCGATCACGAAGCGCGCTGGGGGATTGAAGGTTCGGGGCATCGATGGAAATAGCTCGCGACGGGCCGGATTCGGCATCCGAAGATGCCATGGAAAGGAACACCAGACATGTCGCTGAGGACAGTTCCGGCGATGATCGCGGCGGCGGCAGCCCTTCTCGTCGCTGCCCCTGTGGCCGCGAGGGCACAGGTTCCCATGGTCGGCGTCTTCACCGCGGAGGCCAGTTGCTTCGCAACGCCGAGCATCCGTTCCGACGACAATCCGGGGCGGATCGTGACCGAGCCGGGGCGCAGCTACGACCTGATCGGCCGCAATGCGTCGCCGGGCAGCCACTATCTCATCCGCGTGCCCGGCGCCGAACCGGAGCGCCGATGGGTCGCGTTCGGTTGCGGCCGCGTGGAGGACGCGAGCCAGTCGGCGGAAGGGGCGCGGCCGGATGAGGCGGCAAAGCCGGCGGCGGGCAGGGGGCAGGTCGACCGCTACGTCCTGGCGGCAAGCTGGCAGCCTGCCTTCTGTGAAACCCGCCCGTCGGTGCGCGAATGCCGGACGGGCGGGGCGGCCGGCAACGGATTTTCACTTCACGGCCTCTGGCCCCAGCCGCGCGGGCGCGAGTACTGCGGCGTTCCCGAGGACGTGCGCCGGACGGACGAGCGGGGCGAATGGCGGCGTCTGCCGGACTACGAGGCATCGGCCGGCACGCGCCGTGCGCTTGCCGAGGTGATGCCGGGCGTCCAGTCGGGCCTCGACCGCCACGAATGGTGGGTGCACGGCACCTGCTTCAAGGGCGACGCCGAGACCTACTTCTCGGAAGCCGTTCGGCTCCTCGAAGAGCTGAACCGATCGTCGGTGCGTCGGCTTTTCGAGACCTCGATCGGCAATGTGCTGACGGCCGACGAGGTGCGGGCGGGCTTCGACGACGCCTTCGGTCGAGGGGCCGGCCGCCGGGTCCTCATCGACTGCGTGGACGACGCCAACGGCGAGCCGATGATCCTGGAACTGCGCGTCGAACTGGAAGGCGATCTCCGGGCCAGCCCGCGCCTCGCCGATCTGATCGCGGCGGCGGAAGAGACCGGCCGCGGTTGCCGGGGCGGCCGCGTGGACGCGCCCGGCTTCGGCTGACTGACGCGTCAGGCGCGGTCGGGCACTTCGTAGTCGGCAGAGTAGCGAATGTCGCGCAAGGGTCGCACGCGCTGCGTCGAGGCCAGGTAGATCGGGTCCGCCTTGTAGGCGTCGAGCGCCGCACGGTCGCGGAACTCGGCATAGACCACGACGTCGACGTCGTTGCCCATCGGATCGACGCGCGCGTTCTCGACGACCTCGAAATGATCGTGGTGACGGATGCCGGCGAGCGTGCCGAGGCCTTCGAGAATGGCGGGCAGGTCGGCCTTGTCCCTGGCGCTGAAGAAGACGATGTGACGGATCATGGCGCGGGTCTCGTGCTCGCTGGGTTGGCGCCTCTTCGACCGCGACGGCGGGAAAAGCAAGCCACGGCGCGACGGCGCATTTTCGCGCCCGTTGTTGCTCATCGAACGCGCATGCCTTACCTGTGCGCCAACTCAATTCCTGACCGAACAACCCGGAGACGCGCGCGCGATGGCACGCCAGTTCATCTACCATATGGCCGGACTTACCAAGGCCTACGGCACCAAGAAGGTTCTGGAGAACGTCCATCTCTCCTTCTACCCCGACGCCAAGATCGGCATCCTCGGCCCGAACGGCGCCGGTAAGTCGACCCTTCTCAAGATCATGGCCGGCACCGACAAGGAGTTCACCGGCGAGGCTTGGGCCGCCGAGGGCGCGACCGTCGGCTACCTGCCGCAGGAGCCCAAGCTCGACGAATCGAAGACCGTCTTCGAGAACGTGATGGAAGGCGTGGCCGACAAGCAGGCTATCCTCGACCGCTACAACGAGCTGATGATGAACTACTCGGACGAGACGGCCGAGGAGGGCGCCAAGCTTCAGGACGAGATCGACAGCCAGAATCTCTGGGACCTCGAAAGCCAGGTCGAGATGGCGATGGACGCGCTGCGCTGTCCGCCGCGCGACGCCGAAGTCGGCCCGCTGTCGGGCGGTGAAAAGCGCCGCGTGGCGCTCTGCAAGCTTCTCCTGTCGAAGCCGGACATCCTCCTTCTCGACGAGCCGACCAACCACCTCGACGCCGAGACGATCGCGTGGCTGGAAAAACACCTTCGCGAATACGAGGGCGCCGTGCTGATGATCACGCACGATCGCTACTTCCTCGACAACGTGACGGGCTGGATTCTCGAGCTCGATCGCGGCCGCGGCGTGCCCTACGAGGGCAACTACTCGACCTACTTGGAGAAGAAGGCCAAGCGCATGGCGCAGGAAGGCCGCGAGGACGACTCCCGCATGCGGGCGCTCTCGCGTGAGCGCGAGTGGATGCTGCAGGGCGCGAAGGCCCGCCAGACCAAGTCCAAGGCCCGCATCAAGGCCTATAACGAGTTGGTGGAGCTCGCCGAGCAGCGCCGTCCGGCCGATGGCAAGATCGTCATCCCGACGGGCGAGCGCCTGGGTCAGAAGGTCATCGAAGTCGACGGCATCACCAAGAGCTACGGCGACCGGGTGCTGATCGAGAATCTTTCTTTCAAGCTGCCGCCCGGCGGCATCGTCGGCGTCATCGGACCGAACGGCGCCGGCAAGTCGACGCTGTTCAAGATGCTGACCGGTCAGGAGAAGCCCGACTCCGGTGAGATCAAGATCGGCGAGACCGTCGATCTCGGCTATGTCGACCAGAGCCGCGACCACCTCGATCCCAACAAGAACGTCTGGGAAGAGGTGACGGGTGCCGTCGATATCATGAAGCTCGGCAAGTACGAGATGAACTCTCGCGCCTATGTCGGTAACTTCAACTTCAAGGGCCCGGACCAGCAGCAGAAGGTCGGCACGCTCTCGGGCGGTCAGCGCAACCGTGTGCACTTGGCGAAGATGCTGAAGACGGGTTCGAACGTCATCCTTCTCGACGAGCCGACCAACGATCTCGACACCGAGACGCTGGCGGCGCTGGAGGACGCGCTGGAGGAATACGCCGGCTGCGCCGTGGTGATCAGCCACGATCGCATGTTCCTCGATCGTCTGGCCACGCACATCCTCGCCTTCGAGGGCGACAGCCACGTCGAGTGGTTCGAGGGCAATTTCGAGGACTACGAGCAGGACAAGATCCGTCGCCTCGGCCCTGAGAGCGTCAACCCGAAGCGCCCGACCTACAAGCGCCTTACGCGCTGAACCTCAAGGCGGCGCGAGGGCACCTTTCCCCACGCGCCGCTCCCCCTATGTGGGCGAGGGTTAGGGCATCCGGGGCATGTCGTTGCACTGGGTCGGCTGGTGCAACGGCGCTGCGGCGGAACGCATTCGATGAACAGACTGAACTTCCATCAACTGTTCGACGCCCTTCCCAGCCCGCACATGATCGTGGATCGCGACCTCCATTTCGTCGCCGCGAACCCAGCCTACGAGAACGTGACGGGCCGAAAGCGCGAGGAACTGGTCGGACGCTTCCTGTTCGACTGCTTTCCCAGCGAAGGCCCTGAACGCAAGCGGCTCGAATCTTCGATCAGGCGAGTGTTCGAAACCGGCAAGCCGGATACGCTGGCCTTCATCGAGTACGAGATTCCGATCTCCTCGGATCCGGCTGATGGTCTGGAAAAGCGGTACTGGTCGGCCGTCCATTCGCCCCTTTGCGACGAGGGCGGCCAAGTTATCTTCGCCCTTCAGAACACGGTCGACATCACCGAACTCGTGCGGCTTCGCACCGCAGCAGGCAGTTCGGCGTCCGTGCCCACCGAGGAGACGGCCCTCCTTCAGCGGACCCGCGAGATCGAGGAGGCCTATCGAACTTCGCGCAGCCAGCTCGACCGCTTCAGGCATCTCTTCGAGCAGGCGCCGGGCCTCGTCGCTCTGCTGCGCGGCCCCGACCACATCTTCACCTTCGCCAACCGGGCCTATCGACTTCTGGCCGGCGACCGGGAACTGCGTGGCCTTCCGACACGTGACGTCTTTCCCGAAGCAGAGGCCAAGGGCCTGATCGAGCTGCTCGATCGCGTGTACGCGACCGGCGAGGCTTTCGAGGGCAGTGGATTGCGGGTGCTGGCGAGTTATCCAACGGGTGGCCTGCGGGAGCTTTTTCTCGACGTGTCCTTCCATCCCGTTCGGGACGATGCGGGCGCGGTAGAGGGCATCTTCGTTCAGGGATACGACCGCACGGAGAGCGTGCGATCCCATCATCGTCAACGGCTTCTGATCGACGAGCTGAACCACCGCGTGAAGAACACGCTGTCCACGATCCAGTCGCTGGCGCGCCCCAGCTTTCGGGCGGATCGCGATCGCGAGGAGGCGCGCCGCGCGTTCGAGGCGCGTATCGTGGCTTTGTCGAACGCCCACAATCTCCTGAGCGAGCGGCACTGGGAATCGGCCGATCTCGAGACGATCCTCTTGTCGGAATTGCGCGCACTCGACCTCGACCGGATGGATGTCGAGGGCTCGCCGCTGCGTTTGAACGCCAAGGCCGCGATCGCCATGGCCATGGTCTTCCATGAGTTGGCATCGAATGCTCTGAAGTACGGTGCGCTGAGTTCACCCAACGGACGTCTGTCGGTTCGCTGGGGCAAGCAGGGGGATGCGGTCGTCGTCGAATGGCGCGAGAGCCTGGACGACGAACGATCCGTGGCGATCCAGCCGGGTTTCGGAATGCGCATGCTGGAGCGCATCGTGACCGGCGAACTGGAGGGCCAGCTGTCCGCCGACACGGGAGATGGCGGCTTGATCTGGACGCTGAAGCTGCCGGCGGTCGAACTCGAGGAAATTCCGCACCTTGCCCTTACCTGATCGAAGCCAACTCGCGGGTCTGCGGGTATTCGCCGTCGAAGACGAAAGTCTTGTGGCGATGCAACTCGAAGATATGCTGGACGAACTGGGCTGCATCGTCGTCGCGCTCGCCATGCGAGTGAGCAAGGCGCTCGATGTGCTCGATCGCGGTGCGGCCGTCGACGTCGCCGTTCTCGATGTCAACGTCGCGGGGGAAAAGGTCTTCCCCGTTGCCGAGCGCCTTCACGCCATGGGCGTGCCATTTCTGTTTGCGACGGGATACGGCCGGCCGGGTCTTGAGGGTCTCTGGCCCGAGCGCCCTGTCGTCCAAAAGCCCTATACGTCCGAACAGATCGCAAGCGCGATCCTGCAGGCGCGATCCGGCACAGGCGCCTGACCATTCCTGCTTCGGCTGCGTTTCGTCGAAGCCGTTGCCGTGCTACCCGAACACCGAACCGGACTGCCACCGGCGGGACCCATGAGGAAGAGGCCGAACCGCCGATGGATACCTTCGTTCAGAGCCTGATGCAGGACTACGGCGTGGTCGGCATCGCCTTCCTGATGTTTCTGGAGAACATCTTCCCGCCGATCCCGTCCGAGATCATCATGCCTCTGGCTGGGTATCAGGCCGCGACCGGGGACCATTCGTTCTTTTCGGTGGTCATCGCCGGAACGCTCGGATCCATCCTTGGCATTTTGCCCTGGTACTATCTCGGCCTCTGGTTCGGCGAGGAGCGCATCATCCGGCTGGCAGATCGATACGGGCGCTGGATGACGATGACGGCCGAAGACGTCGAAGCGGCCGACCGCTGGTTCAGGAAGTACGGTCTGTGGGCGGTTCTCTTCGGACGCCTCGTGCCCACCGTCCGCACGCTGATCTCCGTGCCGGCTGGTCTTTCCCGTATGCCGATGCCGACATTCCTGTTCTTCTCCGCGATCGGCACCCTCGTCTGGACCACCGGCCTTGCGCTTGCGGGCTATCTCCTGGCCCAGCAGTACGAGCTCGTCGACCAGTATGTCGGTCCTGTCTCGAACGGCGTGATTGCGATCGTGGTGCTCATCTACATCTATCGCGTCGTCACCTTCAAACCCTCGAAGCGCAGCCGCCCGATCGACCTTCAGGCCGGCGACGACAACCGCGCCGCGTGACGCAGGGCTTGATGTTCCGGCATCCTGCTCGCACGCTGGAAGCGCGCGTCGATGGCCTCTTCGCGGGCGCCGGACCCTCGTTCGAGACGGAGGCGCGGAATGCGGTCGACCTGTCGTTCGAGGGCCTCGCGAATGACCGGCACGGCGGACATACGCGGCGCACCGGCGGGCGCGAGCCCTGGTACCCGCGCCGGACGGAAATCCGGAACGAGCGGCAGATCTCGATTGTCGCACGTGACGAACTCGCGTCCATCGCCGCGGACATGGAGTTGGATCGCATCGAGCCGGAGTGGGTGGGGGCCAACATGAGTCTCTCAGGTGTTACCCGCCTCAGCTGGTTACCGCCCCGTACGCTGCTCTTCTTCGATGGCGGAGTGACGCTCAAGGTCGACGGCGACAACGCGCCGTGCCGCGCATCCGGCCGGTCGATCGCGCGCCAATTCGGCGATAGTCCGGAGATCGAACGCGGGTTCGTGCGTCATGGTCGCCATCGGCGCGGCCTCGTGACCTGGGTCGAAAAGCCCGGCCGCATCGAGCTTGGAGCGCGGGTCGAGCTTCGGCTGCCGGAGCAGTGGATCTACGCCTGAGGCGGAATCAGTCGGCGTCGGGCCGCGGTCGCTGCCTGGGCTCGATCCTGCCTTCCGGATCGTCTTCGACGGCTTCGAACTCGTCTTCGCCGGGCTCCGACGTCAACTGCCGGGTCGACCCCCATCGGTCGAGAACCGCATTGATCTCGTCGATGACGAAGAACAGGGCCTCGTCCCGCTCGTAACCCTCGTCGCGCAGATCGTCGTAGTCGGTATGCTGATGCCGGATATGCGCCAGCGTCGATAACCACAGGGCACTTGCCGTCGGCAGCTCCCGCATATGCCGCCAGCCAGCCGCCTCGCGGATCGCCTCGGCATCGACGAACGGGACGCGGGGAATCAGTTGGGTCAACTGCCGCGCGATGGATTTCTGGCGTTCGGTGGGCATCAGGTCTCCGGCGGGCGATCGACACCGGGAAGATAGGGCTTGAGATCGATGAGCGGCGTGCCGTCGAGAACGTCGATGGCGTCGAGGGTGAGCACGCCGCTGGACAGGTCGATCTCCACCAGATGCACCAGGTGAAGGCCGATCGGGTTCGGTCTGACAGGTGAGCGCAGAGCGAACGTGCCCTTGGGTCGTTCCGCATGGCGCGGCATCTGCAACGCCAGATCCCGCCGGCTGCGGTCGAGCCACGTCAGAAGGTGGACCCAGTCGCCGACGTTCAAGCCTTCGAGCGCAGGGCGGAAGGGTGGGTCGATCAGCGCTCGCCCGCCACTGCCACGCTCTCGCGCCTCTCGCAGGTTGCGAGGACATTGCGATCGCTCGGTCCAGGGCGAACGCACGCGACCGATATATGCAAGCGACGCGTCCGGCACTTTTGCCGGATCGACGGCGAACTGCACCTCGCCAGAGCGCTTGTCGGTTTGATCCGTCATGCGTCGCCACGTGTCGCCGGTCGCACTTGCGGCGTGGCGCGTTCACATATAAACATATCTTTATATCTTTGAGGCGTCGCGAAAGGAGACCGCATGCCCGCCTCCTTCGACGACGCCGTTGAGATGATGAAGGCGCTGGCCGAACCGACGCGGTTCCGGCTCGTGCTCCTCGTATCGGAACAGGATCTGACCGTCTCCGATTTGACCGCCATCCTCGGCCAGTCGCAACCCCGGATTTCTCGTCACCTCAAGCTTCTGGTGGAAGCGGGTGTCGTGGACCGCCATCAGGAAGGGTCCTGGGCCTATTTCCGACTTTCGGATCGTCCGCTCGCGGGACGGCTGGTGCATTCGCTGAAGGACAATGTCGGCGGCGACGATAGCGCCTTGTCGCAGGATCGGGAACGCTTGACTGCCGTCCGGCGCGAGCGAGCCGAGAGGGCGGCGAGCTACTTTGCCCGCAATGCCGAGCATTGGGATCGGATCCGCTCGCTTCATGTGCCTGATGCGGACGTTGAGAGGGCCCTCATGACGGCGCTCGCGTCGGCGGGGCGGTTCGAGGCGCATCTCGATGTCGGCACGGGCACCGGCCGTATGCTCGAACTTCTGGCGCCGTTCTCGGAGCGCGCGATCGGCGTGGATGCCTCACGCGAGATGCTGGCGATCGCGCGGGCGAAACTGGACGCTGCGGGCGTCACGCAGGCCACGGTGCGGCAGGGGGATGTGTATCGGCTGCCGGGCCCGCGCGGCAGCTTCGACCTCGTCACGCTTCACCAGGTGCTGCACTATCTCGACGACCCGGCAGCCGCTGTGCGCGAATGCGCCGGGGCCCTGCGTCCCGGCGGGCGGCTGGCCGTGGTGGACTTCGCTCCGCATGCGCTGGAGTTCCTGCGAGCCGAGCATGCGCATCTGCGCCTCGGCTTCAGCGAGGCGGCACTGCGACACTGGATGCACAGGGCCGGACTGGTGGTCGAAACTTTGAAGACCCTGCCGCCCCACGATGACGAAGCGGGGCGTCTGACCGTCACCGTGATCGTCGGCCGCCGGCCGACCGAAACTTCGAACGAACTTGCGGACGCAGAGTCCGCGCTGGCCGTCGCCTGAGGAAGACACCATGATTCAACGCCGCGATACGCGTCCGCCCATCCGGGTCTCCTTCGAGTTCTTTCCGCCCAAGACGCCCGCGATGGAGCAGTCGCTCTGGTCGGCCATCGAGCGCCTCGCGCCGCTGCATCCGGATTTTGTCTCCGTCACCTATGGCGCGGGTGGTTCGACGCGTGAGCGCACGCATCACACCGTCGAGCGGATTCTGAAGGAAACGGATCTGGCTCCGGCCGCGCATCTGACCTGCGTCGATGCGAGCCGTGCCGAGGTCGATGAGGTTGTGCGGCAGTACCGCGCGACGGGCGTGAAGCATTTCGTGGCCCTGCGCGGGGACGGGCAGGGCGGCGCCGGCAGCGCCTACGTGCCGCATTCCGAGGGCTACCGGAACGGGGCGGAACTGGCAGCGGGCATCAAGGCGATCGACCCAGAGATCGAGGTTTCGGTGTCGGCTTATCCGGAGAAGCATCCGGAAAGCCCGGATTTCGCAACCGACATCGACCTTCTGAAGCGCAAGGTCGACAACGGCGCGACACGGGCCATCACCCAGTTCTTCTTCGACAACGACCTCTACGAGCGCTACGTCGAGCGGGCGCGTCGTGCCGGCATCTATGTTCCAATCGTTCCGGGGATCGTGCCCATTCACGACTTCAGCAAGATCGCCCGCTTCTCGGCCGCGACGGGAACCTCGATCCCACTCTGGCTGGCCGAACGCTTCGAGGGCTTGGAGAACGACGCCCAGACGCGCAGCCATGTGGCGGCTGCCGTGTGCGCCGAACAGGTGCTCGACCTCGTCGATCGCGGCGTGTCCGACTTCCACTTCTACACGATGAACCGGGCGGACCTCGTCTATTCCATCTGCCACATCCTGGGCCTTCGCGAGACCGCTCGGGTCGATGAGGCGGCGGCGGCCTGAGCCTTGGGCCGCGCACGAAAAAGGCCGGGTCAGAGACCCGGCCTTTTTCGTCGATGGCTATCGCCGCACTCCCTTAGGAGATCACGCCCGTCACCATGGCGGCGATGAAGACGAAGGCCGCGCAGATCATGAGGAAATTCACGGACCGTGTGAGTTCCAAGTTCAGCCTCCTGCTCACGAGTTGTTACGGATGTTAATCAACCCTTCAACTTCGTAAAAGACGTTTCGTTGCGGGCATGCGTGGCTGGCGGAGCAAAAACGTCTTCCGATTGTCGCATTCGTGAAAAATTGGCGGCGGCCGCGTTTCGGAATCGGTCTTCCTCCTGACATGCAGGAGGATTATCTCCCGCCATTCACCGCCGCGGAGAGTTCCATTGCAACGATTCGAGACCGCCAAGGACGCCGCGCTGGCGCTTCGCCCCGACGTGCCGGTCTACTGCTTCCGGCCGGACGTCCTCGTGGCGGATGCACGCCAGTTCATGGATGCGTTTCCTGGTGAGACCGCCTATGCGGTGAAGACCAACGGCGAGCCGATGGTCCTCGAGGCTCTGGCGAAGGCGGGCGTGAAGACCTTCGACGTGGCCTCGCCGGGCGAGTTCGAAGCCGTGCGCGCCGTCGCGCCGGACGCCGAGATGCTCTACATGCATCCGATCAAGGCCCAGTCCGACATCCGCTTGGCTCTGGAACGCTATGGCATCCGGGTGATGTCGCTCGACCACGAGGACGAGATCGCCAAGATCCTGCGCATCGTGCGTGCCCTGGATCTCGACCCCGGCAGCATCACGATCTTCGTTCGTCTCCAGACGAAGGGTCACGCAGCCTACGAGCTCTCCAAGAAGTTCGGTGCGGCCCCCGCTCACGCCGTGGAGCTTCTGCAGCGCTGCCACAAGATCGGTTTCAAGGTCGGTCTTTGCTTCCACGTGGGATCGCAGATCGAGGATCCGGAGACCTACGAGCGGGCACTCGCGTCCGCCGACTGGGTGCGCAACCGGGCCGACGTCCCGCTGGCCGGCCTCGACGTCGGCGGCGGCTTCCCAGCCGAATATGGCCACGACCCGCGCCGCAAGAAGCGCGACATGCCCGGGCTCGACGAGATCATGTCGCGTCTGCGCGCCGACATGACCGAATGGGGCTTCTCCGACCTACCGTTGGTCGCCGAGCCTGGGCGCGTCGTGGTGGCGCGCGCCTTCTCCTTGATCGTCCGCGTGCTCCTGCGCAAAGGACGGCGGCTCTACATCAACGACGGGATCTGGGCGTCATTGTCGGACTCGTGGACCGGCAAGATCACGCTGCCCGCTCGTTTCATTCCGGATCCAGCCCGCACGTCGCGTAACGGCAATCCAGATACGATCAGCGCCTTCCGCGTGTGCGGCGCGACCTGCGACTCGGTCGATATCCTCTCGCGTCCCTTCTGGCTTCCCGAGACGGTGGACACAGGCGACTGGATCGAGATCGGCCATATCGGAGCCTACTCGCTATCGCTGCGTACGCGATTCAACGGGTTCTATCCCGACACGTTCGTCGAAGTGGAGACCCCCTTCGACGCGGGCGAGCGCGCCGAAGGGTTCGCAAGTCTCGAGACGATGGCCGACTAGAGCTTACCGGCGCTCGGGCGTGACGTCCCGGATGTCCGCCCTTGTCATGTCGAAGTGGTCGAGAATGATCCCGATATTGCGCTTGTGGGCCTTGAAGTAGACGTCAAACACGTCGCCCGCCAGTGGAACGGCGCCGAACATCGCGTCCACCCCGAGATTGCCCACCATACGAGCCAGCTTGCGCTTCGGCAGGCCGAGGCGCCTAGCCTCGTTGACGATGAAGAGGCCGATCAACGCGCCGCCGGCGTCGCCGATGCCCGGCACGAGGCCAAGCAGGGCGTCGGCGCCGAAGCGAATGTCGGTGCCCGGGACGCGGATGGCCGTGTCCATCAAGCGGGCGAGCGCGTTGAGGCGGGCGATGCGGCGCTCGCGATCCTCGGCCCACACGGTTCCGGTATCGGCAAAGGCGGTCATGGCAGTTCCTGGCTCCTCTCGAAACGTCGTCTGACGTCGTCCCAAGAGATGTGGTGAGGGTTCGATCGCGTTGCGAGCACGTTTTCGTCATTCCCTCCAAGGCACCCGCGCCTATCTGCGACCATAAGGGACCCTTGCCGGGAGTGCGGACATGGAATGGCGCGGCCGACGCGAAAGCAACAATATCGAGGACCGTCGCGGAACCGGTGGCGGCGGCGGGTTCGGCGGCGGGGGAATGCGGATCCCCATTCGCGCAGGCGGGGGCGGGGGCATCGGCCTGATCATCATCCTGGCCGTGTTGTGGATCGGCTTCGGTATCAACCCGCTGTCGGTGATCGGCATGGACGACGGCACGACCACGACGAGCACGCAGACGGCGTCGCGCCAAGGGCCGGGCGTTTCGGGGACGTCAGACGAGACGGACAACTTCGTCGCTGTGGTGCTGGGCGATACCGAGGACGTCTGGAACGCGCGTTTCAGCCAGATGGGCCAGACCTATCGCGAGCCGACGCTCGTCCTGTTCGACCGGCAGGTCGCTTCTGCCTGCGGCAACGCGACCTCGGCGTCCGGTCCGTTCTACTGCCCGAACGACCAGAAGCTCTACATCGACCTCGCCTTCTTCCGGCAGCTTCAAGGCCAGCTGAATTCGCCGGGC
The DNA here is from genome assembly GCF_047943035.1 of Aureimonas phyllosphaerae. NCBI lineage: Bacteria > Pseudomonadati > Pseudomonadota > Alphaproteobacteria > Hyphomicrobiales > Aurantimonadaceae > Aureimonas > Aureimonas phyllosphaerae. The sequence continues at coordinate 2,804,967 of NZ_CP181348.1, forward strand.
GATTTCGCGCAGGCTTATGTCATCGCGCATGAGGTCGGGCATCACGTCCAGAACCTTCTCGGCACCCTGCAGCGCACGACCGAACTGCGCCAGCAGTCGTCTGAGACGGACGCGAACGCCATCTCGGTGCGCGTCGAACTGCAGGCCGACTGCTATGCCGGCATCTGGGCGCACGACACGCAGCAGGCCGGCTTCGTTCAGGACGGCGACGTCGAGGAAGCCCTGAACGCCGCCAGCCAGATCGGCGACGACACGCTGCAGGAGCGCAGCCAGGGGACCGTCGTCCCCGACAGCTTCACCCACGGCACCTCGGCGCAACGGGTGGAGTGGTTCCGGCGGGGCCTCACCTCCGGAGACATGAAGCAGTGCGACACGCTTCAGGGCCGCCTCTGAACCGACGCGCCCACGGCCGGCCGGAGCTTGCAATCCGGCCGGCGGCATGGTGTGACCCCACGCGATTGCCTCCAGACGCGACGTGTGACAGCCCATGCCCGACCTCCTTCTCGAACTTCGTTCCGAAGAGATCCCCGCCCGCATGCAGCGCAAGGCGGCGGGCGACTTGAAGAAGGCGGTGACCGACGCCCTCGTCGCGGCCGGGCTGACCTACGAAGGGGCCCGCGAATACTGGACGCCGCGGCGCATCACCCTCGACATCCGCGGGCTTGACGCAAGGTCCAAGGACACCCGCGAAGAGCGCAAGGGGCCGCGCACCGACGCGCCCGGGAAGGCCATCGAAGGCTTCCTGAAGGGCGCCGGGCTTGCCTCGGTCGATCAGGCCGAGCGGCGCAGCGACGGCAAGAAGGGCGAGTTCTTCGTCGCCGTGATCGAGAAGCCGGGCCGTCCGGCCGAGGAGATCGTCGCGGAGGCGATGCCTGGCATCATCCGCGACTTCCCTTGGCCGAAGTCGATGCGCTGGGGTGTCGCCTCGCGCGAGCCGGGCTCCCTGCGCTGGGTTCGCCCGCTCCAGTCGATCCTCTGCGTCTTCGGGCCGGAGAACGGCGAGACGGCGGTCATCGATTTCGAGGTGGCGGGCATCCGCTCCGGCGACCGGACGGTCGGGCATCGCTTCCATGCGCCGGCCGAGTTCAAGGTGCGCCGGTTCGAGGACTATATCGGCCAGCTCGAGAAGGCCTATGTCGTGCTCGATGCCGAGCGCCGGAAGGAGATCATCCGCACCGACGCCGACAATCTCGCCTTCGCGCAGGGGCTCGAGGTCGTGGCTGACGAGGGGCTGCTGGAAGAGGTCTCCGGCCTTGTCGAGTGGCCCGTCGTGCTGGTCGGCAGCTTTGAGGAGACGTTCCTCGAAATTCCGGCCGAGATGATCCAGCTGACGATCCGCACCAACCAGAAATGCTTCGTCACGCGACGTCGCGGACAGGACGGCCTGTCGAACCACTTCCTGTTGGTCGCCAACATCGAGGCGGCCGACCATGGCGCCGAGATCGCGCGCGGCAACGGAAAGGTCGTGCGCGCGCGTCTGTCGGACGCCCTGTACTTCTGGAACACCGACCAAGGCGCGCTGCCGGATAGCGAAGCGCTCGCCGCTTCGGCCGAGCGCTTCGGCCTCGACCTTTCAAAGCCTCTCGACCAGCGCATGGCGAAGCTCGACGCGCTCGGCGTCACCTTCCATGCGAAGCTTGGAACGCAGGGACAGCGCGTCGGTCGCATCGCGGACCTCGCCGCTGTTCTGGCGCCCATGGTCGACGCGGACGCCAGCGAAGCGCGGCGCGCGGCCGTGCTGGCGAAGGCCGATCTCACCACCGAGGCCGTTGGCGAGTTTCCGGAACTCCAGGGGCTGATGGGCCAGAAATACGCCGCGCTCCAGAACGAGCCGGCGTCGGTCCAGAGGGCGCTGGTCGATCACTACAAGCCGCAGGGACCGGGCGACAGCGTGCCGGCCGACCCGGTCGCGATCGCGGTGGCGCTTGCGGACAAGCTCGACACGCTGGTCGGCTTCTGGTCGATCGACGAGAAGCCGACGGGCTCAAAGGATCCTTACGCGCTCCGCCGTGCCGCGCTCGGTGTCATCCGCATCATCCTCGACAACCAGCTCCGGTTGCAGCTGGGATCGCTGCTGACGTCCGGCGACCTCCTGTCGTTCTTCCACGACCGCCTGAAGGTGCAGTTGCGCGAGCAGGGCGCGCGCCACGATCTCGTGGATGCGGTTCTGGGGGGCGCGGGCGAGGGCAAGGACGATCTTCTCGACGTCTCGCGCCGGGTGGCCGAACTCGGTCGCCTGCTCGAGACGGACGACGGTGCGAACCTCCTGTCCGCCTATCGCCGGGCCGCCAACATCCTCGCCGCCGAAGAGAAGAAGGGCACGCAGGTTGCCACGTCGGTCGACCCCGGACGTTTCGTCGAACCCGAGGAGCGCGCGCTGCATGCTGCGATCGTCGAGGCAGAAACGGAACTCGATGCCGCGATGCGGGTCGAGGACTACACCCGCGCGACGGCGGCTCTCGCCAAGCTCCGGGCCCCGGCCGACGCCTTCTTTGAGAAGGTTCTGGTCAACGCCGAGGACGAGAGCGTACGCGCGAACCGCCTGGCGCTTCTTGCCCGCATTCGCTCGGCGGCCGGTCGGCTCGCCGATCTCTCGCGCGTCGCCGGCTGATTCGCCGGCGGATGATTCTCCGCGAGGGCTCTAAGCCCTGCGCAAGCCTTGCGCGCGAGGATCGGTGGCTGGCGAAGCTCACCGATCGCGCTTTCGTGAAACAAATTGTGATCGCGTCGCCTGCAACCCGCCGAATTGGCGGTAGAAGGATCGCCGCGATCGAAGTTGCCTGCGGGCCCTTCGATCTTCTCATGGAGGGGTGGGGCCAGCCGCAGTCGGCTGGGCTTCGTTTCGACTGACCTGATCTCGCTTGGCGCGCCCCTAGGGACCGCCGGCCCGACGAGGGGATGCCCGAATGCCGAGAATGCGCGCCGCCTGTGCGGTTGCCATGCGCTGGGTTTGCGCCATCGCAGCAGGAACGATGATGGCCGGCCTGAGCCCCGCGAAAGCGGAATTCGACCGACCCTGGCGCGACGACACCCGTGCCCTCGTGATCGACGCCTACGAGTTCAATCCGATCAACTGGAAGCAGATGACCGGCGACAAGCGGATTGCCGCCTTCATCAACAAGGCGTCCGATGGTCTGGCGCCTGCCTGGTCGTGCCGCGGCATGTCGGGCGACGACGAGAAGCTCTGCAAGAACCGGTGGTGGAAGTATTCGGTCACGCAGGAACTCTACATGACCCGCCGCGAGATGGCGAAGACGCTGGGTTTGAAGTGGGGTGCCTACCATCTCGGCCGTCCGGGCAACCCGCGCGAGCAGGCCGACCACTTCATCGATTTCGCCAAGCCCGAAGCCGACGAGCTGATCGCCCTCGACATCGAGGACAACGACCCGACGCAGTGGATGTCGCTCGCCGAGGCCGAGGAGTTCGCCCGCCAGATCAAGATCCGCCTCGACCGCTATCCGGTGCTCTACACCAACGGTTCGACCGCCGCCTATATCGCTGAGAACAAGGAGACCTATCCGCTCCTCTCGCGGCTTCAGCTCTGGTACGCGCGCTATCGCGACGACCTGACGGGCGTCTTTCCGGAAGGCCACTGGGACAAGTACGCCCTGTGGCAGTTCTCCTCGATGCACAACTGCAACAAGCGCGCCTGCCCCTATCGCGTCGCCGGCGCGAAAGACGACATCGACGTGAATGTCGCGGCCATGAACGTCGAGGATCTGAAGAAGGCCTGGCCGTTCGACGGCCTTGTGGCGCCGGAGCCAGAACCGCTTCCCGATACCGGGGCGCTGATCGCCAAGGTCGGCGAGGAGGCGCGCGGCGCGGTGGCCGCGATCGCCGAGGACGTTGCTGCGCTTGCCAAGCCGGGCGAGGCGCAGGCCGGCGGCGAGACCGTGCCGGGGACGCTGGCTGCCGCTTACGGGCCTTCGACCCACGCGCCGATCGATCCGCTCAAGCTTCTCACCGAGACCGCTCTCGAGGAGAAGAAGGCGGCCGAGCACCCTTCGCCGATCCTTTCGGCGGTGACGCAAGGGGCGAAGACCGAGCCGGCGCCCCCCGCCGATCGCCCTGTGGCAGGATCTGCGCAGGCGATTGGAACGATCGGCCAGCTCCGCGAGGAAATGCAGGCTGTCCGCGAGATCCTGAGCGACGAGAAGGTCGAAGGAGACGCCGCGATGACGACGCCTGCAGCGTCGGCGACTCCGGTCAAGGGAGCCGAGTTGAAGTCCCGGATCCTGGAATTGATGAAGGCTGCCGAGACGGCGGTCGAAGGCGTGCCCGGCGACAAGCCGGTCGAGGAGAAGAAGCCGGAGGAGCGGGCCGAGCTTTCGGCCCCTCGCGGCGGCTGGACCATCCTGTCCAGCTTTGCCGCGCCTGAACGGCGGGTAGCATCGGCGTTCCGCGCGACCCGTTGACGCCTGCCACCCTTGTCGATCTCACCCATCCGATTCTCGGGCCGCCACCTTGCCTGAAAATGGCGTGGGGGTGCTTTCCGATGGGGCTGCCTGCCTCTAAACCCGTCGGATGATGGAAACCCGCACCATTCCGCTTCAGGGCGAAGCCGCCGAACGCGACGTGGCCGAGCGGTTGGCGCGCGGCGAGCTTGTCGCGGTGCCGACCGAGACGGTCTACGGGCTCGCCGCCGACGCGGCGAACGGCGAAGCCGTGGCGCGCATTTTCGAGGCGAAGGGGCGGCCCCGCTTCAATCCTCTGATCGCTCACGTCACCGGACGCCCGATGGCCGAACGCTACGCGGTAACCGACGCGCTGGCTCATCGATTGATGGAAGCCTTCTGGCCGGGCCCGCTGACGATCGTCCTGCCGCTGCGGCCCGGCGCGCCGCTTCATCCGCTGGTGACCGCGGATCTGCCGACTGTCGCCCTTCGCTCGCCGCAAGGCGGGCTGTCGCGCATCCTCGCGTATCTCGACCGGGCCGTCGCCGCTCCGAGCGCCAATCGGTCCGGCCGCGTCAGCCCGACTTCGGCCGCGCACGTCCTGCGCACGCTGGACGGGCGCATCGAGGCGGTGGCCGATGCGGGCGCGGCTGCGCACGGCATCGAATCGACGATCGTGCAGCCACGGAGCGACCATGTCGTGCTTCTGCGACCGGGGGCAGTGACGGCTGCTGAGATCGAGGCGGCCAGCGGGCTTCCCGTCCGGCGGCACGACGGCCACACGATCGTCGCACCGGGCCAGATGCGCTCGCATTACGCGCCGCACGGTCGTGTTCGGCTGGATGCACCCGAACCGCTGGCCGGCGAGCACTTCGTCGCCTTCGGTCGTCTCCCGGAAGCCGCCGCGGCGCGCGCGGCCGCCGTCTTCCAGTTGAGCGAGACGGGCGACCTCCGCGAGGCCGCAAGCCGCCTGTTCGACGCGCTGTCGACCTTCGACGCGCCTGAGATCGAGCGGATCGCGGTGGCGCCTATTCCACGCGAGGGCCTCGGCGAAGCGATCAACGACCGTCTGTCGCGCGCCGCTGCCGATCGCTGATCTCGACGCGCGGCGGGCAGGGGCCTAAACCTCGCTCATGACCGAGCTCGCTCCCCTCCCGCTTTCCGACGCCCTTCGCGACCGCTTCGCCGCGCTCGTTCCGCCCGGCCGCGCGCTGACCGAAGCGGCGGATCTTGCGCCCTATCTGAAGGAGACGCGCGACCTCTTCCCCGGCCGCTCCCGGCTCGTTCTGCGACCGGGAACGGTGGAGGAGGTTTCGGCGATCCTGAAGCTCGCTTCCGAGACACGGACGCCGGTCGTGCCGCAGGGCGGGAACACCGGTCATGTCGGCGGCCAGATGCCACGCTCCGAGGCCGAGATCGTCCTGTCCCTGTCGCGCCTCGACCGGATCCGCGACCTCGATGCCGCGGGCCATACGATCACCGTGGATGCGGGCGTCGTGCTCCAGCGGGTGCAGGAGGCGGCCGACGAGGCGGGGCTGCTCTTTCCCATGTCGCTCGGCTCGGAAGGGTCCTGCCAGATCGGCGGCAATCTGGCATCCAATGCGGGCGGGACCGGGGTCATCGCCTATGGCAACAGCCGCGAACTCTGCCTCGGGGTCGAGGCGGTTCTCGCCTCGGGCGAGGTCTTCCACGGCCTCCGCCGCCTCAAGAAGGACAATCGCGGCTACGATCTTCGGCAGCTTCTGATCGGCTCGGAGGGCACGCTCGGCGTCATCACCGGCGCGGTGCTGCGGCTGTTCCCGAAGCCGAAGGGGCGTGAGGTCGCCTATGCCGGCCTCGCCTCATCGGAAGCGATGCTTTCACTCTTGGCGCGCGCTGAAGGTGCAGCCGGAACGCAGCTCACCGCCTTCGAGATCATGCCGCGGCTGGCGATGGAGTTCACCGTGCGCCACACACGCGGCGCACGCGATCCCTTGGCCGGTCCGCACGCCTGGTACGTGCTCCTCGAAGTCTCGTCCAACCGGTCCGGCGACGATGCGCGCGAGACGATGGAGGGCATCCTGTCCGGCGCCCTCGAAGCCGGCGAGATCGAAGATGCCACGATCGCGCAGTCCGGGGCCGACGCGACACTCTTCTGGCGCATGCGCGAAGAGATGAGCTGGGCGCAGAAGCCGGAAGGTGGATCGATTAAGCACGACGTGTCGGTGCCGGTGGCGAGAGTGCCGGAGTTCCTGAGCCGGGCAGATGCGGCGGTGAGCGCGGCGATCCCGGGGGTTCGAATCGTCTCGTTCGGGCACCTTGGCGACGGCAACATCCATTACAACCTGTCGCAGCCCGTCGGCGCCGACAAGCAGGGCTTCCTCGACCGCTGGGGCGAAATCAACGCGCTGGTGCACGGCATCGTCGCGGACATGGACGGCAGCTTCGCCGCCGAGCACGGCATCGGCCAGCTGAAGCGCGACGAGCTGGCCCGGACGAAGCCCGCGCTGGAGATGGAACTGATGCGCGGCATCAAGCGGCTCTTCGATCCTTTCGGAATCCTGAACCCCGGAAAGCTTGTTTAAAGTTCTCTTCAAAGTTACGGTTTGGACACCCTGATGTTGGTCAGGTTCACTTAACTGAACTTCTTAGCCCGAGCGCAACTCGCTCTCGTTAGTCTGCAAGCATCGAAGGCCGGGATACATCGGCCGAATGAGCAAGACCTCTCAAGGTCTGCGGATCAACAGACGAGGACACGACATGAGCGTGGTTCACCATCAGACGTCCGTGAAGCCCGAGTGGGCCAGCACGCCGATCCGCCTCGATCCCGCGCTTGCCGACCGCAAGCAGAGCTTCGAACTGGTGCAGGACGGCGAGGTCGTCTCCTACCGGATCGATCGCCGCGGCGCGGTGATCCGGCGCACGCTGCAGAAGAGCGGCCTGCCGGTGTCGATCGCTCTCGCCGCCCGCTCGTTCCGCGGGATCGCGGCCCGCGCGATGGAGAACGGCGAAGGCGAGATCACCGTCACGCTCGAACTGCATCACGAAGACCCGACGATGTCGGTGCCCCTTCTCGTCGCCTCCGACCTCTACGACGTCGCGGCCGACTGGCGCGGCTGGTCCGAACTCTTTCGCCTGCCGATGCTGATGGTCGAGGCCGACGGCTCGGTGACGGCGCTGGAGGACTCGCTCGGCCAGGTCCGCCGCAACGATCCGATCGAACGCCGCGGCAACGCCCACCGCGGCCGTCGCCCGCGCTTCCTCGCCCGTCGCAAGCCGGGTGGTCTCGGCGTACGCCTGATGGTTCAGGGCGAGGAGATCATCGCCCGCGGCTGACCCGTCAGTAGAGGCGGGGGAACGAGAGCATCCACAGGCTGGAGAAGACCAGCCCGAGGAAGATGATCCAGCCGAACAGTCCGTTCGACTTGAAGAGCTTCAGACACTCGTCGGCATTGTCGATGTCGAGGCTGCGGATCTGCCAGCCCATCTGCACGGCCCCGAGGAGCAGCCCGGCATAGGCCGGCCACGCGGGACCGGCGCTGCCCACGCCCGCCTGCCGGAAGGCCAGCGCGAAGAGGACGAGCGCGCCGCCGTAGAGGAGAACCAGCGCCGTTTTGGTGCGTCGACCGAACAGCCGTGCCGTCGAGCGTACGCCGACGAGGGCGTCGTCCTCGCGGTCCTGATGGGCGTAGATCGTGTCGTAGCCGACCGTCCAGAGCACCGCCCCAAGATAAAGCAGGAGCGGGCTCAAGGAGAGCGTGCCCCAGAAGGCCGCCCAGCCCATCAGCGCGCCCCATGAGAAGGCGAAGCCCAGGCCGAGTTGCGGCCAGTCCGTCACCCGTTTCAAGAACGGATAGACCGCGACGACCCCGAGCGACGCGATGCCGAGCACAATCGCGAAGAGATTGAATTGCACAACGACGAGGAGGCCGACCAGCGCCTGTGCCACCAGGAACGCCTTCGCACGTCCGGGTGTGACCCGGCCCGACGGCAATGGGCGCGATCGGGTGCGCGCGACCGTCGCGTCGATTTTCTGGTCCACGAGGTCGTTGTAGGTGCAGCCGGCGCCGCGCATGGCGATGGAGCCGATCAGGAACAGGATGAGGTGCCAGAGGTCCGGTAGCCCGGTGTGCACGGCCGAGGGTGCCGCCCATTGGGGCGCCAGCGCTGCCGACCACCAGCAGGGCCAGAGAAGAAGCTGCCAGCCGATCGGCCGGTCCCAGCGCGCCAGCTGCGCATAGGGCCAGAGCGCCCGGGGCAGCAGGCGGTAGACCCAGTTCTCGGACGGGGCATCCACCACCCGGTCGACCGGGTTTCCCCTTGAATCATCCTGAAAACGCATGGGACAGGCAAAAGCCCGCCGAGGTCCATCCCGTCAAGCCCCGGCCGGCGGAGCGGGCAAATCACTTGACCCCCCGCGCACCGAGCCTCTATCGCCGCCCCATGGTCGCTCTTCGCGCAACGGGCATGGAAACATCATGGCTATCGACGTCCTTCTGATCGGCTCCGGTGGCCGCGAACATGCGCTGGCCTGGAAGTTGCGGCAGTCGGCCGAACTCGGCCGCCTCTTTGCCGCGCCGGGCAACCCAGGAATCGCGAAGGTCGCGGAACTCGTCCCCCTCGATGCCGCCGACCATGCGGCCGTCGTGGCTTTCTGCAAGCGCGAGGCGATCGGCCTGGTGGTCGTCGGGCCGGAAGTGCCGCTCGTCGCCGGGCTCGCCGACGCTCTACGCGAGGTCGACATCGCCGTGTTCGGTCCGAGCGCCGCCGCCGCGCGCCTCGAAGGGTCCAAAGGCTTCACCAAGGATCTGTGCGCCAGGAAGGACATCCCGACCGCGCGCTACCGTCGCTTCTCGAATGCCGGGGAGGCGAAGGCCTATGTGACGGCAGAGGGCGCGCCGATCGTGGTCAAGGCGGACGGGCTGGCCGCCGGCAAGGGCGTGACGGTCGCCGCGACCGTCGACGAAGCGTGTTGTGCCGTCGACGACTGCTTCGCCGACGCTGCTGATGGCGTCGAAGTGGTGGTCGAGGAGTGCATGGTGGGGCCGGAGGCCTCGCTCTTCTGCCTCTGCGACGGCGAGAACGCGATCGCCTTCGGCACGGCGGAAGACCACAAGCGCGCTTTCGATGGCGACCGGGGACCGAACACCGGCGGGATGGGCGCCTACTCGCCCTCCGGCCTGATGACCCCGGAAATGACCGAGCGAGCGATGCGCGAGATCGTGCGCCCGACCCTGGAGGGCATGCGCGACCTCGGCACGCCGTTCCGCGGCGTTCTTTATGCCGGCCTGATGCTGACCGCCGAAGGGCCGAAACTCATCGAATACAACGTCCGCTTCGGCGACCCGGAAGCGCAGGTGCTGATGATGCGGCTTGAAAGCGATCTCCTGCCCATCCTTCTCACCGCGGCCACCGGCTCGCTCGAAGAGCTGGAACCGCGCTGGTCGCCGGAACCTGCGGTCACGGTGGTTCTCGCCGCCAAGGGCTATCCCGGCGCGGTGGAGAAGGGGACGGCCATCGGTTCCGTCCCGGAGGAGGGCGAGGGCGAGATCGTCTTCCACGCAGGAACGGCCTTGAAGGACGGGCGACTCGTCGCCAACGGCGGTCGTGTCTTGAACGCCACGGCGCGTGATGCCGACATCGGTCGGGCGATCGAGCGCGCCTACGCCCTCGTCGACGCCGTCGACTGGCCGGACGGCTTCTGCCGCCGCGACATCGCGCATCGCGCGCGGGGATGAACCGACCGACATTGACGTGAACGGCATGGCATTGACCGCTCGCCACCATATGTGACGAACGAGCGCATCGCGCGGCCGGCGACCCGTGGGAGGAGAACCATGTCGTTTCGAAAAAGGCGTCTGACCCGCCCGATCTTCCGTTGGGCTCAGACCGCCATGCCGCCGATCTCGGACACCGAAGCCAAAGCGATCGATGCCGGCACGGTCTGGTGGGACGGCGAGCTCTTCAGCGGCGCTCCCGATTGGGACAGGCTTCTCGCCATGCCCCCGGCGCGGCTGACGGACGAGGAACAGGCCTTCCTCGACGGCCCAGTCACCGAACTCTGCGCGATGATCGACGAGTGGAAGATCGTCTGGGAAGATCATGATCTGCCTCCGGAAATCTGGGATTTCCTGAAACGAGAAAAGTTCTTCGGGATGATCATTCCGAAGGAATACGGCGGCCTTGGCTTCTCCAATACGGCCCATTCCGAGGTGGTGCGAAAGGTGTCGTCGGCGAGCGTGGCGGTCGGCGTGACTGTCATGGTGCCGAACTCGCTCGGCCCCGGCGAACTCATGCTGCATTTCGGCACGCAGGCGCAGCGCGACCACTGGCTGCCGCGCCTTGCCGACGGGCGCGAGATCCCATGCTTCGGCCTCACCTCCGACCGGGCCGGCTCGGATGCGGCGGCGATGACGGATCGCGGCGTCGTGGAGTATGGCGAGTTCGAGGGGCAGCGGACGCTTGGCATCCGTCTGAACTTCGCCAAGCGCTACATCACGCTCGCGCCCGTCGCGACCGTGATGGGCCTTGCGTTCAAGCTGTTCGACCCCGAGGGCCATCTCGGCCGAGGCGAGAACCTTGGCATCACGGTCGCCCTGATCCCGACGACGACGCCGGGCGTGCGCCACGGCGACCGACATATCCCGCAATTTACCTTCTTCCAGAACGGGCCGCTCTACGGGGAGGACGTGTTCATTCCAATGGACTGGATCCTCGGCGGCGAAGCGCAGATCGGCGAGGGTTGGACCATGCTGATGAAGGCGCTGGCGACCGGGCGCGGCATCTCGCTGCCCTCGCAGGCCGCTTCGGCGACGGCGATGACCGCGCGCATGGCCGGCGCCTATGCGCGCGTGCGCCAGCAGTTCGGCCTGCCCATCGGCATGTTCGAAGGCATCCAGGAGCCGCTCGCGGAACTTGCCGCCAATGCCTATCAGGTGGACGCCGCACGCAGGCTGACGGTCGCCGCGCTCGATGAAGGGCATCGGCCTTCCGTCATCTCCGCTATCATGAAGCAGAACGCGACCGAGTTGATGCGCAAGTCCGTCGCGCACGCGATGGACATTCTGGGCGGCAAGGCGATCATCGACGGGCCGTCCAATCCGATCGGCGCCTCGCACCGCTCGGTTCCGATCGGCATCACGGTCGAGGGCGCCAACATCCTCACCCGTAACCTGATGATCTTCGGGCAGGGTGCGATCCGTGCCCACCCTCACATGCTCGACGAGATGCGTGCTTTGTCCAACCCCGACCGTGAAATGGGGCTGGCCGAGTTCGACCGGCATTTCTGGAAGCACGTCGGTCATTCCACGACGAACCTCCTGCGCACGTTCCTGTTCGGCTGGACCGGTGGGCTCGCCGCGCCTGCGCCGCGTGGCTCCGCGTTCACCAGCCATTGGCGGCAGCTGACCCGTTATGCCGCGACATTCTCCATGCTGGCCGACCTCGCATTGTTGACGCTTGGCGGCAGCCTCAAGCGGCGCGAGATGATCTCGGCTCGTCTCGGCGACATCCTGTCGGAACTCTATCTCCTCGGCGCCACGCTGAAGCGCTTCGAGACGGATGGCCGCCCGGAGGTCGACAAGCCGGTCGTCGAGTTCGTGATGCAACGAGGCTTCAACCGGATGGGCCTCGCCTTCGCCGGCGTCTTCGCCAACCTGCCGGCGCGCTGGGCCGCGATGGGAGCCCGCATCATCGCCTTTCCGCTCGGCGTTCCGCTCCGCCCGCCGGCCGACGAGCTGGTGACGGAGGTCGCTGAAATCCTGATGCGTCCGTCATCGCAGCGGGACCGGCTGACGCCGGATCTCTATCTCGGCGAAGGACGACCCGACCATCCGATCGCCGTTCTCGAAGAGGCGTTCACGAAGGTGACCGAGACCGCTGCGATCGCCAAGCGGATGCGCGAAGCCAAGCTGCGTGATTCGCAGGCAGCGCTGGAGGCCGGCGTCATCACACCGGAAGAGTTCGAGGAACTCGCCGTCGCCGAGGCCGCGGTCGCGCGCGCGGTGGCGGTGGACAGCTTCCCGATGGAGATGGTGTCGCCGCTCGCCGCGCAGCATCGGCGCGCCGACCACGAACGCCGGGACGACGACGCGCGCGCCGAGGCCGCCGAATGACGAGAGCCGTCTATCTCGTCGACGGTGCCCGCACGCCCTTCATCAAGGCGCGTGGCAAGCCGGGACCTTTCACGCCGGTCGATCTCGCAGTCCAGTGCGGTCGCCCACTGTTGATGCGTCAGGGGTTCGATCCCGCTCTGATCGATCTCGTGGTGCTTGGATGCGTCAACGTCATCGCCGATGAGATGAACCCGGCGCGCGTCGCGGCGCTGCGCCTCGGACTGTCCGATACCGTCCCGGCACACACGGTCCAGATCAATTGCGGCTCCGGCATGCTTGCGATCGACGACGCGATGCGCGCCGTCGCGGACGGCCGCTCGGAGATCGCGCTGGCGGGCGGGGCGGAGGCGCTCAGCCACTCGCCGCTGGTGCTGAGCGGCGATGCGGTCCAGTGGTTCGCGCGCCTCAACGCCGCCCGTTCGACCGGCGCACGGCTGAGGGCTCTCGCGGGACTGAAGCCCGGATACCTCAAGCCCGTTATCGGGCTGGAGCGCGGCCTGACCGATCCGATCACCGACCTGAACATGGGCCAGACCGCCGAGAAGGTCGGCCACCTCTTCGGCGTTACGCGGCGCGAGGCGGACGAGTACGCCGCCGAAAGCCATCGCAGGCTCGCCGCCGCGCAGGCGGACGGCACCTTCGCGGACGAAGTCGTTCCAGCCTTCTCGCGTGACGGGCGCGTCTTCGACCGAGACGACGGCGTGCGGCCCGATTCCACCGCGCGCAGCCTCGGCGGCCTGAAGCCGGTGTTCGAGCGGCCCTATGGCAACGTCACCGCCGGCAATTCCTCGCAGATCACCGACGGCGCGAGCTGGACGCTTCTTGCTTCGGAGGAGGCGGCCGCCCGGCACGGACTGACACCTCTTGCGCGGATCGTCGATTGCCGCTGGGGCGCGCTCGACCCGTCGATCATGGGATTGGGACCGGTGATCGCGATCGCGGCGCTTCTCAAGGAAAATAGGCTTTCGCCGTTCGAAATCGGGCTGTTCGAGATCAATGAGGCGTTCGCTGCTCAGGTCCTCGCCTGCGTCCGGGCGCTCGGCGACGAGCGCGTCGGGCGCGAGGTGCTCGGGTTCGAGGGCGCCGTCGGCGAGATCGCGGCCGACCGGTTGAACGTCGACGGCGGCGCCATTGCGCTGGGGCATCCTGTCGGCACATCCGGCAACCGCATCACGCTCCACCTCGCCAACGCCATGCGCCGCCGCGGTACCCGCTACGGGATCGCCAGCCAGTGCGTCGGCGGTGGTCAGGGCGGCGCGCTGCTCCTGGAGGCCGCATGAAGGCCAATGACCTCCACATGACCGGCGCAAGTCTCCTCAAGGCGCTGTCGGATCGCAAACTCGAACTATCCGGCGCCGCCGACGTCGAACGTCAGGGCAACTGGCGCCAAGCGATTGATGAGGACGGGGTCGCCTGGTGGGTCCTCGACCGGCCGGGCAGATCCGTCAACACGATCGATCGAAGCGTCCTCGAAGAGCTCGACGCTCTGATCGATGGCGCGGAGGCCGCACCGCCGCGTGGCATCGTGATCCGCTCCGCCAAGCCGTCGGGCTTCGCCGCCGGTGCCGACATCGCCCAGTTCGTCGGCGCGGGCAGCGCCGAGATCGCCGCGATGCTGGGTGAGGGCCACCGTGTCCTCGACCGGCTGGCCGCCCTGCCGATGCCGACCGTCGCCGTGATCCATGGTCACTGTCTCGGGGCCGGGCTGGAGATCGCGCTCGCCTGCCGCCTCCGCATCGCGGTGTCCGACGCGTCGCTCGGCTTCCCGGAGGTCATGCTCGGCCTTCATCCGGGGCTCGGCGGAACGTTCCGCTCGCACGCGGTGGCCGATTCGTTAGAAGCGATGACGATGATGCTGACCGGCAAGAGCGCGACCGCGCGACGCGCGCGGCGGATCGGATTGGTTGATGCCGTGTTGGAAGAACGCCACGTTCTCAACGCCGTGCGCGCGGCGGTTGGCGGCGAGCTTCATCCGGCTGGCGCCGGCTGGAAGGGCCAGGCCTTCGCGCTGCGTCCGGCCCGTAGCCTCGCTGCCCGGCGCATGCGTGCGCAAGCCGCGAAGGCGGCGCGACCGGAGAACTACCCGGCCCCGTTCCGGCTGATCGATCTCTGGGAAGCCCACGGCGGCAGCGCGGATCGCATGCGCGCGGCCGAACTCGAAAGCTTCTCGCAGCTCATCGAGACGCCGACCTCGCGCAACCTCGTCCGCGTCTTCTTCCTGCGCGAGGCGATGCGCGGCCTGAAGGACGGACCATCCGGGATTCGACGTGTCCACGTCATCGGTGCGGGCGCGATGGGCGGCGACATCGCGGCCTGGGCAGCGCGGGAAGGCTTCCGTGTCTCCCTGTCCGATATCGATGCGAAGCCGATCGGCGAAGCGCTGCGCAAGGCGGCGTCGATGCTGGAGAAGACGCTGAAGGACAAGCTCAAGGTTCGCGACGCGCTGGACCGGCTGGTGCCCGATCCAGCCGGCTTCGGCATTGCCGGCGCCGATCTCGTGATCGAGGCGGCCCCGGAGCGGCTGGACCTCAAACAATCGATCCTGCGCGATGCCGAGGTGCGGATGAAGCCCGGCGCGCTCCTCGCCTCCAACACGTCGGCTCTGCCGCTGCCCGACCTCGCCGTGGGGCTCGCCGATCCCTCGCGGTTCGTCGGCCTGCACTTCTTCAATCCCGTATCGCGGATGCAGCTGGTCGAGGTAGTCCGGCACGATGGGCTCTCGCCCGAGACGTTGCGCCGCGCGACGAGCTTCGTCGCAGAGATTTCACGCCTGCCGGCGCCGGTGAGGCCCAGCGCCGGCTTCCTCGTGAACCGGGCGCTGACCCCCTACATCGCCGAGGCGATCCTCCTGATGGGCGAGGGCATTCCGAAAGAGCGGATCGATGCATGCGCCGAAGCCTTCGGCATGCCGATGGGGCCGATCGAACTCGCCGATCGCGTCGGGCTCGACATCGCGGTCGAGGTCGCACAGACGCTGGCCGAGCGGCTCGGCATGCCGCTGCCGGAGATGCCGGGCTGGCTCCACCAGATGGTGCGCGAGGGCCGTCTCGGTGTGAAGACGGGTGCGGGGCTCTACGATTACGACACGGACGGCAAGCCGAAGAAGATCCACCCGGATGCCCTGCCGGACGGCTCGGTCGACGATCCCGACCTCGAGGATCGGCTGATCCTGCCGATGGTCAACACCGTCGTCGCGTGCCTGCGCGAAGGCGTGGTGGAGAGCGAGGAGATCGCCGACGGCGCGATGGTCTTCGGCACAGGGTTCGCCCCGTTCCGCGGTGGTCCGATCCGATATGCCCGCGAGCGCGGTGTCGACACAGTGATCGCGCGGCTGCGTGAACTCGAAATGGCGCATGTGCCACGGTTCCGGCCGGACGCCGGTTGGGACCGTCTCTGACGCGACCGTTTGAAATTTTGACGTTCACGTCAAAGTCCGGTAGCCATGAGCCAAGCTATGGCGTTCGGGAGGAAGACGAATGTATCGGGCACCGGTGGGCGAGATCAGCTTCACGCTTCGGCATGTGGCGGGGCTGGAGGAGGCGATGGCGCGAGGCGCGACGGGCGACCTGACGCCCGATCTCCTCGACGCGATCCTGGACGAGGCCGGACGGTTCGCCGATAGCGAGATCGCCCCCATGGCCGCTGGGGGCGACAAGACCGGCGCCGTCTGGCGCGACGGCGCGGTGACCATGCCGCCGGGCTGGCGCGACCTCTATCACCGCTGGATCGACGGCGGCTGGAACGGCTTGACCGGTCCGGTGGATCATGGCGGGCAGGGCCTGCCGACCTCCCTGTCGGCCGCGATCTACGAGATGTGGAACGGCGCGTCGATGGCCTTCGGCATCGGGCCGACCCTGACGCTCGGCGCGGTCGACGCGCTGGAGGCGCATGGCACGGACGCGCTCCGTGCGACCTATCTCGAAAAGCTCGTGTCCGGCGAATGGATGGGCACGATGAACCTCACTGAGCCACAGGCCGGCTCGGACCTCTCGGCGCTGCGCACGCAGGCCGAGCGGCGGGACGACGGCACCTATCGCCTCTTCGGCTCGAAGATCTTCATCACCTTCGGCGAGCACGACCTGACCGACAACATCGTGCACCTCGTCCTCGCGCGGTTGCCCGACGCCCCGGCCGGCGTGAAGGGTATCTCGCTGTTCCTGGTTCCCAAGCGCCTCGTCAACGCGGACGGCTCGCTCGGAGCCCGCAACGACGTGTTCTGCCAGTCGATCGAGCACAAGCTTGGCATCCACGCCTCGCCGACCTGCACCATGGTGTATGGCGACGGCATCGGCGAGACGGGGGAGGCGGGTGCCGTCGGCTGGCTGGTCGGCGAGGAGAACAAGGGTCTCGCCTGCATGTTCACGATGATGAACTCGGCGCGCCTCTATGTCGGAATCCAGGGTCTCGGCGTCGCGCAGGCGGCCTTCCAGAAGGCGCTGGACTTCGCCCGCGAGCGCCGGCAGGGCCGCTCGGCCGTCCCCGGCACGACGGACATGGCCCCGATCGTCGAGCACGCCGACGTCGCGCGCATGCTCCTCACGATGAAGGCGCTCGTCGGATCGGCCCGGGCGATCGCCTACTCCTGCGGTCATGCGATCGATCGATCGCGCCAGGACGGCGACGACAAGCGCTTCTGGGCGGAGCGGGCGAGCCTTCTGACGCCGATGGCAAAGAGCTTCCCGACCGACGTCGGCGTCGAGGTCGCTTCGCTCGGTATCCAGGTTCATGGCGGCATGGGGTTCGTGGAGGAGACAGGCGCCGCGCGGCTCCTGCGCGACGCGCGCATCGCACCGATCTACGAGGGCACCAACGGCATCCAGGCAATCGACCTCGTGACGCGCAAGCTGCCGCTGTCCGGCGGCGAGACTGTGCGCGCCTACATCGCGGAGCTCGAAGAGATCGTGACGAGCGTCGAGCAAAGCAACCGGCCGGATTTCGGCCGGTCGGCGGAGCGCCTGCGCGCCGCCATCGCCGCGCTGCGCGAGACGACGGAGCGTCTGCTCGAATGGATGGCGCGGGGCGAAACCGGCGCGGCGCTGGCCGGCGCCACCGCATACCAGCGCCTGTTCTCGCTGACGGCCGGCAACTGCTATCTCGCCAAGGGCGCGCTGGCGGACGCCGACGTCCCTTCGCGCGCCGCACTGGCCCGTTTCATGGCGGAGACGCTTCTGCCCGACGTCCACGCCCTGTCGGCCGAGGTGATGGATGGGGGCGAAAGCCTGCGTGCCGCGACCGTAGCCCTGAACTGAGGACCGACATGAGCCAGCACATTCGCGTCGAGACCAGCGACGGCGTTTGCCGCATCCGCATCGACCGCGCCGAAAAGAAGAATGCCCTCGACCGGGCGATGTATCGCGCGCTGGACGACGCCTTGTCGCGCGCCGACGCCGACCCGTCCGTCGGCTGCATTCTCTTCTGCGGTTCTCCGGGCGCCTTTTCCGCCGGCAACGATATCGCCGACTTTGTCGCCTTCGCCGGATCCGACCGACCGATGGGCGAGTTGATGGACTTCCTCCACACGCTGGCCGGGGTCGGAAAGCCGATGATCGCTGCGGTGGACGGGCTGGCGATCGGGATCGGCACGACGCTGCTTCTCCACTGCGATCTCGTCTACGCCACGCCGCGTTCGCTGTTCCGCACGCCCTTTTCCGATCTCGGCATCGTGCCGGAGGCGGCCTCGAGCCTCCTCGGCCCCCTGGCGATGGGGCACCAGCGTGCCTTCGCGCTTCTCGTGATGGGCGAGACGTGGGACGCGGAAAGAGCGCGCGAGGCCGGCCTCGTCCTTTCGATCGTGGCCGATGCGGAAGCCGACGGCGAAGCGGCGGCGCGTCGTCTCGCGGCGAAACCGCGCGAGGCGGTGCGGATCGGCCGCGATCTCCTACGGGCGACGCCGGACGCCGTGCGTGAACGCATCGTGCTGGAGGCGGACCATTTCCAGGAGCGTCTCCGTTCCCTCGAGGCGCAGGCGGCCTTCGCCGCGTTCCTGACGCGCGGTTAGGACGGTTTCTCGCGCTGAGCCTTCAGTTTGCGGCGGAACTGGAGCACGGTCCCGCCGCTGAGGATCAGGAACACGGCTGCGATCGCCGCATACGCCCATGGGCTGCCGTGGAGATAGGTGTCGATCCGGTCGCCGAGAACGTAGGCACCGAAGCCGTAGGCGCCCGACCAGAGGGCAGCGCCGAGAGCGTTATAGAAGAGGAACGACCACCACGGGAAATGCAGCGTCCCGGCCGCGAAGCCGCAGACTTGGCGTAGGATCAGGATGAAGCGGGCGATCAGGACGATCGGCGGCCCGACCGTGCGGAACCGCTCCTCGACATAGCGATACTTTTCCTGCGTCAGCCCGATGCGATGGCCGTGCCGCGCGACGAGTTGGCTGCCGTAACGGTAGCCGAGCCAGTAGCCGAGATTGTCGCCGAGCGTACCGCCGAGCCAAGCGGAGAAGAAGACGCCCCAGACATTCAGCTGGCCGTGCCCGGCCATGATGCCCGCCGCGATCAGGATGCTCTCGCCCGGAAACGGCAGTCCGGTCGATTCCAGAAAGATAGACAGGAACAGGATGCCGTAGCCGTATTCCTGCAGAAAGCCGGTGATCCAGTTCAGCATCGCGCCCTCAACGCTCGAAGAGAGCGACCGCCTCGACATGGTGAGACCAGAGGAACTGGTCGATCGGCGTGACCGACAGGAGCCTGTACCCGCCGCCGACCAGGATCGCGGCATCGCGCGCGAGGGTCACCGGATTGCAGGATACGGCGGCGATCCGCTTGACCGTAGAAGCCGCCAGTTCGCGAGACTGCGCCTCCGCGCCGGCGCGCGGCGGATCGAACAGGACACCGTCGAACTTCGACAGCTCCTTGACGGTTAGCGGACGGCGATAGAGATCGCGCCGCTCGATGGCGATCGGCTTCAGCCCGCTCGCGCCGCGCTTGGCCTTTTCCAGCGCGGCGAGAGCCGGCGCGTCGAACTCGGCCGCGTGCACCGCGTGGCGCTGGGCTAGTCGCAGCGAGAAGGCGCCGAAGCCGGAGAAGAGATCGGCGACCGACTTCGACGGCGCGAGATGCGCCAAGGCGATCTCGGCCATGCGCTCCTCGGCCCGGCCGACCGCCTGCAGGAATGCGCCGGGCGGGAAGGGGACGGCGATGCCGGCCACGTCGATCACCGGGACGCGGTTCTCGATCAGCGTCTCGCCATCGACGGAGAGGCGTGCGACCGCGCCATCCTCCGCGCCCCAGGCGATCGTCGCCTGCCGGAGGTCGCCGGTGAGCTTGGCGGTCTGCTCGATGGCGACGTCGAGCCCGGTCGTGGTGCGCGTGACCGTCATCCGCAGCTCGCGCTTGCGGTCGATCAGAATCGTCGCCAGCCGTTCGAAGCGCTTCAGCCGCGCGACGATCTCCGGCACGACGACGAGGCAGGTTTCGATCGGCGCGATCCGGTGGCTCAGCGCCTCGTGAAAGCCGAAGAGAACCCTCGGTCCCGCCCGCACGGCGGTAAAGACGGCGCGGCGGCGCGAGGCGGGGTCGCACGGCACGAGCGGCGCGACATCCGGCGACAAGCCTTCGCGCGACAGGGCGTCGACCACGAGGTCGCGCTTGAACGTCGCGTAGAGATCGTCACTGAGATGCTGCAGGTCGCAGCCCCCGCAGCGGCCGAAATGGGGGCACGGCGCCTCGCGCCGGTCGGGCGAGGGCGCGTCGACCGACAGGAGCTGGCCGCGGCCCCCCTGGCGCTCGATCGTCACGCGCTCGCCCGGCAGTGCGAACGGGACGAAGACCGTGGTCGGCTGGCGCGCGATGCCGTCGCCGCGCGTTCCCAGCGCATCGATCGCAACCTGCTCGCTCACGCCTTCACTCCACCCAACAGAAATTCCATGTTGCCGTCGCCTCCTGTGATCGGCGACGGAACGATCCCGAGAGACCGCCAGCCGGGCTGCTCGTTCAGCCACTCCGCCAGTTCGGCCGCGATCGAGGGCGCCGTGGTCGGATCCCGCAGCAGGCCGCCCTTGCCGATCGCCTCGCGCCCGGCCTCGAATTGCGGCTTGACGAGGAGCACGGCCTTCGCGCCGCTCTCAGCCAGCGCGAGGGCCGGGGGGAGCGCCAACCGCAGCGAGATGAAGCTCACGTCGGACGCGACGAGACCGATCCGGCGTCCGCCGAGATGCTCGGCTGAGAGATCACGCGCGTTCAGCCCTTCGAGGCATGTGACACGCGCATCCTCGCGCAACGTCGTGTGCAACTGCCCGTGGCCGACATCGACGGCGATCACATGCGCGGCGCCGTGCTCCAGGAGAACTTGCGTGAACCCGCCGGTCGAGGCGCCGACATCGAGGGCGTCGAGCCCGTCCGCGTGAATGTCGAACGCTTCGAGGCCGGCGAGGAGCTTCAGCGCCGCACGCGACACGTAGGCCGCTGCCGGGTCGTCGAGTTCGACCTGCGCGTTTTCGTCCACGCTCTGGCCGGGCTTCGAGACCACGACGCCCTCGACGCGGACACGGCCGCGCAAGATCGCATCGCGCGCCCGCGCGCGCGAGTCGAGAAGACGACGCTCGGCGACGAGCTGGTCCAGGCGGATGCGCTGTGCGTTCATTCCGACCCGTCTCAGGCGCGCATGACGCGCTGCGCCGTGTCGCCTAGCGCGCGGAACACTGTCTCGACAATCGCAGCGCGGTCGAGGCCGGAAACCTTGATCATGGCCTCGGGCGCGGCATGGTCGACGAAGCGGTCGGGCATCGTCATCGGCCGGACCTTGACGCCGCGATCCATCAGGCCGTGGCGCGCCATATGCTCCAGAACCTGCGCGGCGAAGCCGCCGGATGCGCCTTCCTCGATCAGGATCAGCACCTCGTGGTTCGCGGCGAGGCGCCGGATCAGGTCGGTGTCGAGCGGCTTGGCGAAGCGAGCATCGGCCACCGTGGTCGACAGGCCGAACCCTTCCAGTTCCTCGGCCGCGGCGACCGCCTCGGCGAGACGCGAGCCGAAGGACAGGATGGCGACCTTCGAGCCCTCGCGGACGATCCGGCCGCGACCGATCTCCAGCGCGCGTCCACGCTCGGGCATCTCGACGCCCGTGCCGTTGCCGCGCGGATAGCGGAACGAGATCGGGCCATCCTCGTGCTCGACGGCGGTGCGGACCATGTGACGCAGCTCAGCCTCGTCGGCCGCCGCCATCACCACCATGCCCGGAAGCGGGCATAGGAACCCCGTATCGAACGAGCCGGCATGGGTCGGCCCGTCGGCGCCGACGAAACCGGCACGGTCGATCGCGAAGCGCACGGGCAGATGCTGGATCGCGACGTCATGCACGATCTGGTCGTAGGCGCGCTGAAGGAAGGTCGAATAGATCGCGACGAAGGGCTTGTAGCCTTCGGTGGCAAGGCCCGCCGCGAAGGTCACCGCATGCTGCTCGGCGATACCGACGTCGAACGTGCGCTTCGGGAAAGCCTGTCCGAAGAGGTCGAGGCCGGTGCCGTCCGGCATCGCCGCGTTGATCGCGACGATCTTCTCGTCCTCGCGCGCTTCTTGGATCAGCGTCTCAGCGAAGACCTTGGTGTAGCTCGGGGCATTCGACTTCGGCTTGGACTGGGTGCCCGTCACCACGTCGAACTTCGACACGCCGTGATACTTGTCGGCGCTGGCCTCGGCCGGTGCGTAGCCCTTGCCCTTGCGGGTGACGATGTGGATCAGCACGGGACCGTCGCCGTTGTCGCGCACGTTCCTCAAAACGGGCAGCAGATGGTCGAGGTCGTGCCCGTCGATCGGGCCGACATAGTAGAAGCCAAGCTCCTCGAACATCGTGCCCCCGGTCAGGAAGCCCCGCGTGTATTCTTCCGTCTTGCGCGCGCCCTCGCGAACGAACTCGGGCAGGTGGCTCGTCACGGTCTTCGCGCGGTTGCGCAGCGTGCGGTAGGTCTTTCCGGAGACCAGTCGCGCAAGATAGGCGCTGAGCGCGCCGGTCGGCGGCGCGATCGACATGTCGTTGTCGTTGAGGATCACGATCAGCCGGGCATCGAGCGCGCCGGCGTTGTTCATCGCCTCGTAGGCCATGCCGGCCGTCATCGCGCCGTCGCCGATCACCGCGATGACGTTGTTGCGGCGACCGTCCATCTCGGCGGCGACCGCCATGCCGAGGCCGGCCGAGATCGAGGTCGAGGAGTGGCCGGCGCCGAACGGATCGTACTCGCTTTCGGTGCGCTTGGCGAAGCCGGAGACGCCGCCCTCTTGGCGGACGGTGCGCATCGCCTCGCGGCGGCCGGTCAGGATCTTGTGCGGATAGGCCTGATGCCCGACGTCCCAGATCAGCCGATCGGCAGGCGTGTCGAAGACGGCATGGATCGCGACTGTCAGTTCCACGACGCCGAGACCGGCTCCGAGGTGCCCGCCGGTGCGCGAGACCGCGTCGATCAGGTCCAGGCGCAGTTCGTCGGCCACCTGCCGAAGCGACGTCTCGGGCAAGGCCCGGAGATCCGCCGGGGAGGCGATGCGATCGAGAAGCGGCGTGGACGGACGCTGGGACAAGGACATCTCCTGATGCGAAGGCCGACGCAGACGCGCGCCCCGTAGGTCGGGCCTGTTAGAACCGTTTCAGGACGGGTTGTCCACCGGCCGCCCCGGCGGTCAGACCGGATCGAGCGGCTCGACGTCGACGGCCTTGCCGCCGCGCGAAAGCTTGATCTTCTCGACCTTGTCCTCGGCGGCGGAGAGCAGCCGATCGCAATGCGACTTCAGCTTCTCGCCCCGTTCGTAGATGCGGATCGAGTGCTCGAGCGCTACGTCGCCGCGCTCGAGATCCGAAACGATGCGCTCGAGAGCCGACAGGGCTTCCTCGAAGCTCATGCGTCGGATGTCGCTGTCGTCGGCGGGCAGGGGGGCGATCGTGTCGGACATGATGAACCTTTGTGATGCTCGCGGTCAGCCGACCATCAGCCGCTGCACATGTGCGGCGACCGATCGTTCCAGGCCGACGAGGTCGTAGCCGCCCTCCAGCACGCTCACGAGACGGTTGCCGGAAAAGCGGGATGCGATATCGAGGAGCTTGCCGGTCGCCCAGTCGAAGTCGGCCTCGATGAGATTGAGCCCGGCGAGCGGATCACGGTGATGCGCGTCGAATCCGGCGGAAATGATGACGAGGTCGGGCCGGAACCGGATCAGCGCCGGAAGGACGCGCTCGGCGAAGGCCGCGCGAAACTCGTCGGTCCCGTCTCCCTCGCTCAACGGGACGTTGACGATATTGCCGGCGCCCGTTTCGGCTTCCGCGCCGGTGCCCGGATAGAGCGGTGCCTGATGGGTCGAGACGTACATCACCGACGGGTCGGACCAGAAGATGTCCTGCGTCCCGTTCCCATGGTGGACGTCCCAGTCGACGATCGCGACCTTCTCCAGTCCGTGGACCGCCTGAGCGTGGCGGGCCGCGACGGCGGCCTGGTTGAACAGGCAGAAACCCATTGCAGTCTCGCGCTCGGCGTGGTGGCCGGGCGGTCGGGCTGCGACGAATACGTTGCGCGCCTCGCCCGAGACAACATCGTCCACTGCGGCACAGGCGGCACCGACCGCATGCAGCGCCGCGGAGAAGCTCTTCGGGCTGACGACGGTGTCGCCGTCGATGCGCGTCATCCCCTCGGCTGGCGTCGCGCGTGCGATCTTGCGGACATGATCGACGGAATGGCAGCGATAGACCGCCTCCACCGAACCTTCGGGCGCGAGCACCCGGTCGAGGTTCTGGAAGGCCTCCGCCTCCAGGGCGGCAGCAACGGCGGCCATGCGTTCGGGACGCTCGGGATGGCCGGGGCCGGTCAAATGCTCGGCGAAGATCGGGTGGTGGTAGAGACGCGTCATCACGGGCAAACGTCTCCGATTGAAAGGACAGACATCCAAACGCTTCGAACCGGTTTCATCGGCCGGTTTGCGCCCGGTGCCTCAGATAGTGATCCGCGATCGCGCAAGCCACCATGGCTTCGCCGATCGGCACCGCCCGAATGCCGACGCAGGGGTCGTGCCGGCCCTTGGTCATCACGTCGACCTCCTGCCCGTCGGCATCGACCGAGCGGCGCGGGGTGAGGATCGAGGACGTCGGCTTCACCGCAAAGCGCGCGACGATGGGCTGGCCCGTCGCGATGCCCCCGAGAATGCCGCCGGCATGGTTCGACAAGAACTGCGGTCGTCCGTCATCGCCCATGCGGATTTCGTCGGCATTGTCTTCGCCGGAGAGGGCGGCCGAGGCGAAGCCGTCGCCGATCTCGACGCCCTTCACGGCATTGATCGACATGAGGCCCGCGGCAATGTCGGCGTCCAGCTTGCCGTAGAGCGGGGCTCCGAGACCGGGCGGCACGCCGTCCGCGACCACCTCGACCACGGCACCGATCGAGGAGCCGCGCTTGCGAACGCCGTCGAGAAGATCGGCCCAGCGTTCCGCCGTCTGCGCGTCGGGACAGAAGAACGGGTTGCGCCGCGTCTCGTCCCAGTCGAAGCGCGAGCGGTCGATGGCGACACCGCCGATCTGGACAAGCGCCCCGCGCACGACGAGGCCGGGCACCACGAGGCGGGCAATCGCGCCGGCAGCAACCCGCGTCGCCGTCTCGCGCGCAGAGGAGCGACCGCCGCCGCGATAGTCGCGGACGCCGTACTTCATGTCGTAGGTGATGTCGGCGTGACCCGGGCGATACCGCCGCGCGATCTCGGAATAGTCTTTCGATCGCTGATCGACGTTGTCGATATGGAGGGCGATCGGCGTGCCGGTCGAGACGAGTTCGCCGTCCGCTTCGCCGGGCATGACGCCCGACAGGACGCGCACCTGATCGGGCTCCTGCCGCTGCGTCGTGTAGCGCGACTGGCCGGGGCGGCGCTCGTCGAGGTAGCGCTGGATCTGCGCTTCCGAGAAGCGCAGGCCCGGCGGCGTTCCGTCCACGACGCAGCCGATCGCGGCGCCGTGGCTTTCGCCCCAGGTCGTCACGCGGAAGAGGTGGCCGAAGCTGTTATGCGACATGAAAAGTCTGCCGATCCCGTTGGCGCACAAACGTCGGCACGACGGCCGCATGGGCGGGGTTGATGCAGCGAATTTGCCGGCGCGGCAAGCCGCCGGCCGCCCGAAAAAACCACAATCGTCGCTGAACCTCGCATCGTTCGAATCGAGCCGGGGGTCCAGCACTCCCCCGAGCCGCTGCGGGAGCTGCCGGATGACGAGACGGGTCGTCGCCTTCTTCGCCTGTTCTTTTCTCAGCGTGTCCGCCAGCTATCCGGCGGCCGCGCGCGAAGTGGACGGTACGATCGAACGGATCGATCGGGAAGACGAAACCCTGAAGCTTTCCGACGGGGCGACCTATCGGCTGCCGGAAATCTTCGATTATTCCGCCGTCAGGCCGGGCATGCAGGTCGTCGTGGTCTACGAGGCCGGGGCCTAGACCCAGTCGAAATGCCCGTTGGACGCGCGAAGAATGCGGTCCTGCGGGATGTCCGCCTGCGAAGCCTCCGCGGGCGACATGCCAGCGAAGGCGTTGAGGAAGGCGCGCGTGATGCCGCCGTGCGCGACGACAATGGTCGGGCGGACGAGTTCGCGGAAAACGGGAGCCACGCGTCCGGCGAGGCTCTGATAGGTTTCCGCTCCGGCGCCGGGCGGCTGAAAATTCCATTTGTCGGCCTTGCGCCGGGCGGACTCTTCCGGAAACCGCTTCGCCAGTTCGGCGACCGTGTAGCCCTGCCAGTCGCCGAAATGGATTTCCATCAGGCGCTCGTCGGTGCGGAAGCTATCGATCTCCAGTCCCATCTCGCGACGGATTGCACGCATCGTCGCGGATGCGCGAAGCATTGGACTGGAAACGAAGTCGAAGGTTCCGCCGTCCGCGCCGAGGACATTGGCGAGGTAACGACCGTTGCGCCGAGCCTGCGCCTCACCGGTCCGATTGAGCGGAATGTCGCTCTGGCCTTGAAGGCGCGCCGCGGCATTCCAGTCCGTCTGCCCGTGACGGCAGAGGTAGATCAGGGGGAGGTTGGTCACTGCGGAATATCCGTCAGTCCTTGATGACGGAAATGTCGGGCGCGTCCACCGCTTTCATGCCGACCACATGGTAGCCGGAATCGGCATGGTGCACTTCGCCGGTGACCGAGCGCGACAGGTCCGACAGGAGGTAGAGGCCGACATCGCCGACTTCCTCGATCGTCACCGTTCGGCGGAGCGGCGCGTTGTACTCGTTCCACTTGAGAATGTAGCGGAAGTCACCGATGCCGGAAGCGGCCAGGGTCTTGATCGGGCCGGCCGAGATCGCGTTGACGCGAATATTCTTCGGGCCGAGATCGACCGCAAGATACTTCACGCTCGCCTCGAGCGCAGCCTTGGCGACGCCCATGACGTTGTAGTTCGGCATCACCTTTTCGGCGCCGTAGTAGGTGAGGGTCAGCATCGACCCGCCATCGGTCATCAGCTTCTCGGCGCGCTGTGCGACGGCCGTGAAGGAATAGACCGAGATGTTCATGGTCTTGTTGAAGTTGGCTTCCGTCGTGTCGACGTAGCGTCCGGTCAGTTCGTCCTTGTCGGAGAAGCCGATCGCATGGACGAGGAAGTCGAGCTTGCCCCACTTCTCTTCGAGCGTCTTGAAGCAGGCATCGATGGTGGCGGGATCACCGACGTCGCAGTGGCCGCAGACGAAGGCGCCGAGCTCGGCGGCCAACGGCTCGACACGCTTGCGTAACGCATCGCCCTGATACGTGAAGGCGATTTCGGCGCCCTGGGCGGCCAAGGCCTTGGCGATTCCGAAGGCGATGGAGCGGTTGTTGGCGACGCCCAGGATGACGCCGCGCTTTCCCTTCATCAGGCCCAACGAATCTACCATGGCCTGAACTCCTTCGTTACGTTTTGCATTTTCCCGCTGGGGCGGCGGTATGGCATAGCCACCCGCGGCCAGCAAGCGGCGGGAACACTTGGTCGGCTGAGCTCAGGGGTCGCCCTGACCGTCCCACCGCTTTTCGAACAGTGCGACGAGTTCCGGCATCGGTTCGGCAGGAAGCGCGATCGACAGTGTCACGAGGATGTCGCCGCGACCGCCGTCCTTGCGGGTCAGTCCCTTGCCGCGCAGGCGCAAGGTGCGACCCGATGTCGTCCAGGGCTGGATCTTTGTGGCAACCCGTCCGTCCAGCGTCTCGATGGTCACGCGCCCCCCGAGAACGGCGGTCTGGAGATCGACGTCCTGTTCCAGAAGAAGATCGCGACCCGACACGGAGAAGCGGGGGTGGTCCGCGAAGGAGATCGTCACCAGCGCGTCGCCCGCAGGACCGCCGTTGAAGACGGCCGGCTGGCCCTGACCGCGCAAACGGATGACCTGGCCGTCCTCGACGCCCTCCGGCAGGCGGATCGCGAGGCGCTTGCCGTTCGGAAAGATCGCCTCGACCTTGGCGTCGGAGACGACGTCCTCAAGGCGCACCTTCAGCGTCGCGTTGATGTCCTCGCCCTTTGCGGGCGTGTTGCGCGCGGCGTTGAAGCCCGAGCGTGCGTTGCGCTTGCCACCGAAGGTCTGTTCGAAGAAATCGCCGAAGATGCTGTCGGCGCCTGAGAAATCGCCACCGTTGCGAAAGTCGAACGATCCACCGCTGCTCGCGCCTGACCCGAAGGGACTGGTCCCGCCGCCCCCTCCGCCACCGAAACCGGAAAAACCCTGAAACTTCGGCTTGCCGTCGGCATCGATCTCGCCGCGATCGAATTGCCCACGCTTCTCCTTGTCGCCGAGAATCTCGTAGGCCTGATTGGCCTCGTTGAAGCGGGTGCTGGCCCCGGCGTCGTCGCCGTTGGCGTCCGGATGATACTTCTTGGCGAGCTTGCGGAAGGCGGACTTGATCTCCGCCTCGCTGGCGGAGCGGGCCACGCCGAGAACGGTATAGGGGTCGCGCATACGGGGTCGGGTTCCTGATCGGCTTTATGAGTCTCCCGTGGGCATCATCGGGAATCGCCCGTCATTTGGGCGATGGCGCAGTATATGGCGAGCCGTCACCGGAAGTTGAAGGGGTTTCTGTCTCCCGGCTGCCGGTCAGCGGTCCTCGGAGAAGCGCGTCAGCGTCCACTCGCCCTGTCCGGTTGTGCAGGCTTCGCCGGCATAGAGGGCGACACCGTCGAAGCGCTGACGCGAGGTGGTGAACTGGCGGCACACCGCCTCGCCGGCCCGCGTTTCCTTGATGGCGGTAATCGTTCCGCTCGCGCCGGTGTCGGCGTTCGACCAGGCGAGAGGGGCGGCGTCCACCGTTGTGATGTCGGCCGCGGACACGGCGTTTCGAACGGTGCGGCTGTCGGACAGTGTTTCGGCCGCGACCGCAGGGTCGATCGGCGGAATCGAGGCCGTCGTCAAAGACTTGTCGACCGCCGCTTCCTCCAGCCCCTTGCCGCTGATCACCGTGCAACCCGAGAGGGCTGCGGCAAAGAGGCAGAGGAGAACGAGGCGCGTTCCTTCCATCATCAAAACTCGGCCTTTGCCACCGACCACGTCTGCCGTAGGTACGGGTGGACCAATATTCGAACAATTGGATTCAAGAATGAGCAAGTCGACCTTAATGTTCGGTGAAGGCGGATTGCCTTTGGACCCTTACGAGGCCCTCAAGGTCTGGCTTCGCGATGCGGAGGAAACGGAGATCAACGATCCGACGGCGATGGCGGTGGCCAGCGTCGATGCGGACGGCCTGCCGGATGTTCGGATGGTTCTCCTCAAGGCGTTCGACGAGCGCGGACTCGTCTTCTACACCAATTTCGAGAGCCGGAAAGGGGAGCAGATCCTCGGCGCCCGCAAGGCGGCGCTCTGCATGCACTGGAAGAGTCAGCGCAGGCAGTTCCGCGCCCGCGGACCCGTCGAGGTCGTGACGCAAGCGGAGGCCGACGCCTATTTCAAGGGCCGCCCGCATGGCAGCCAGGTCGGCGCATGGGCCTCCCAGCAGAGCCGGCCGCTCGCCAGCCGCGAGGTGCTGCAGGCGCAGGTCGCCGACGTCGAGGCGAAATACGGGAACGACGTGCCGCGTCCGCCGCACTGGTCGGGTTTCAGGATCATGCCGATCGAGATCGAGTTCTGGCAGGACGGCGAGTTCCGCCTGCACGACCGCTTCCGCTTCGTGAAAGCGGCCGGCGACCGAGAATGGGCGATCGAACGTCTCTATCCCTGATGCGACCGGTCGGGCGTCACGCTTCCGTGCCGCCCACCGTCATCTGGTCCATGCGCAGATGCGGCTGGCCGACGCCGACCGGCACCCATTGACCGGCCTTGCCGCAGTTGCCGATGCCGAGATCCAAAGCTGCGTCGTTGCCGACCATCGATACCCGGTGCATGGCGTCCGGCCCGTTGCCGATCAGCATGACGCCTTTCAGAGGCTCACAGACCTTCCCCTCCCGGATGCGATAAGCCTCCGTGCAGTTGAAGACGAACTTGCCAGAGGTGATGTCGACCTGCCCGCCGTTGAACGAGACGGCGTAGATGCCGTCCTTCACCGAGGCGAGAATTTCCTCCGGCGTATGCGGCCCGTCCAGCATCATCGTGTTGGTCATGCGCGGCATTGGGACGTGGGCGAAGGACTGGCGCCGACCGTTGCCGGTCGCCTCCATCCCCATGAGCCGCGCGTTCTGGCGATCCTGCATGTAGTTGACCAGCTTGCCGTCCTCGATCAGCACGGTTCGGTTGGTCGGCGTTCCCTCGTCGTCGATCGAAAGCGAACCGCGACGCTCCGAGATCGTCCCGTCGTCGACCACGGTGACGCCGCGAGCCGCCACCTGCTGGCCGAGAAGGCCGGAGAAGGCCGACGTCTTTTTCCGATTGTAGTCGCCTTCGAGCCCGTGACCCACTGCCTCGTGAAGCATCACGCCGGGCCAGCCGGACGCCAGAACCGTATCAAAGGTGCCGGCGGGGGCGGGGGCAGCCTCAAGATTCAGTCGCGCCTGGCGCAGCGCCTCGTCGGCAAGCGAGCGCCAGTTTCCGCCGTCCATAAGGCGCAAGAAATCGTGACGCCCGCCCGCACCGCCCGAGCCCGTCTCCTGACGGTCGCCGCGTCCTGCCACGACCGAGACGTTCAACCGCACAAGCGGACGCACGTCGCGCACGAGCCGACCGTCCGCTCGCAGGATCTCGACCACCTGCCATTGCGAGGCGAGCGATACGCTCACCTGCCGCACAGCCTCGTCCGCGCTTCGAAGATAGGCGTCGATCTCACCGAGAAGTTTCACCTTCTCGGCGAACGTGGGTTCGGGAATCGGGTTTTCGTCGCCGTACAGGCGTCGGTTCGTTCCGGTCGGGCCTTCAGCCGCACTTCCGGAATGGCCGTACCGGACCGCTCCCACGGATGCGGCGGCCCGGCGCAGCGCGGCCGCCGACAGGTCGCCTGAATGAGCATAGCCGATCGCTTCGCCGGCGACGCAGCGGAGCCCGAAGCCCTGCTCGGTTGAGAAGTCTCCCGCCTTCAAGCGTCCGTTGTCGAACAAAAGCGATTCCTGCTCGCGGTATTCCATGAAGAGTTCGCCGTCGTCGGCACCGTGGAGCGTCTGTGCGACGACGCCCTCGACCTCCGCGCGCGACAGGTCGAAGAGGTCGATCAGGGAAGAAGCCATCTTACGCTCCGCTGGCCTACGTTGTGCCCGGCACAGATAGGCAGGCGGCTGCCCCTTGTCACCCGGCGCTTACGGGAGCGCGTCGAAGCCCTCGCGGAAGCCGGCGAGGTCGACGGGGATGCCGATTCCCTCTTCCGGCGTCTGGAAGACGATGAACGTCGCGGACTTGCCGGTCGACAGCGTGTCGCGCAGCGTATCCTCAAGGATCACCTCGGCATAGCAGCCGTCCTCGAAGCAGCGGACGAACTGCGCGCGGCCGATGTCCTTGCCATCGACATAAAGGCCCAACCCGTTCGGCAGGAGAATGCCGAGCGGCGCCAGCACGCGCAGGATCCGCGCCTTGCCGTCCGCCGTCTTCAACGCCAGCACCGACAGGCCGACCTCGGGGCGGTCCTCGGCCACGACATTCTGCAGAAGCGCACATTGCTCTCCCGCCGCGCCGGCCGGCTGGTCGCAGACCACCGCCCAGGCTCCGTGCTGCGACTTGACCGTGCCGGTTTGCGCCTGCGCCGGGGCGGCCAAGAGGAAGGGGAGGGCGGCCAAAGCCGTGGCGAGAGTTAGCTTCATTGTGTCCTTCCAGGCACCGGGCGACGACAAGGCCCGGATTCCACGCGCGAAATTAGCCGGGCCTCCGCGCCCCGTCGAGCCTGCGGCGACAGGTTCGCGCAACGCTCGGCACCGGCGCGGACCCGCTGCAACATTCGCACTTTGTCGCAAGGCCTCGTGTCGGCCGCTTGTTGCGAAATGGGCGGTTTCATGGTTGAAGCGCAGGAGGCACCTGCACATTAGCGGCATTCGAGATTTGCGGCCTGCGAGCCCGATCGAACCCGCGACGAGACCGCAGACCGTGGGAAGAAAAGCCTGCCACGAGGGAGAGCATTCGTGAAGAGACCAGCCCTAGCCGCCGCCGCGCTGGCCGGCTCGACCATGGCGGCGTACGCGCAAGAGAGCGTTCAGCACCCCGGTCAGCCGCATCCCTGGCAGATCAACCTCCAGGAGGCCCTGTCGCCGATCGAGGCGCAGATCCACTGGTTCAGCAACTATACGCTCTGGTTCCTGGTACCGGTCGTCATTCTCGTGGCGGCTCTCCTGGCGTGGGTCGCGGTCCGCTACAGCGAGAAGCGCAACCCGGTCCCCTCGCGCACCAGCCACAACACGGTGATCGAGGTCATCTGGACGCTGGCGCCGGTCCTGATCCTGCTCTGCCTCGCGATCCCGTCGTTCCAGCTTCTGACGGCGCAATACAATCCGCCGCGCGAGCCTGAACTGACGGTCAAGGCGACGGGCTACCAGTGGTACTGGGGCTACGAGTACCAGCCGGCCCAAACCGTCGCTGCCGCCGGTTCGGCCGCCGCGGGGACCCCGGCGAACCCGGCCGAGCCTGCCGCCGAGCCGGTGTCCTATCTGTCGTATCCGATCGCCGACGATGCACGCGCCGCGGCCGGCAAGGAAGATCGCGCCGCCTATCCGCGCCTCCTGGCCGTCGACAACGAGATGGTCGTTCCGGTCAACACCGTCGTCCGCCTGCTGACGACCGGCGGCGACGTGATCCACTCCTTCGCCATGCCGTCGCTCGGCGTGAAGGTCGACGCCGTCCCGGGTCGCATCAACGAATACTGGTTCGAGGCGAATCGCGAGGGCATCTTCTACGGACAGTGCTCGGAGCTCTGCGGACGTGACCACTACAACATGCCGATCGGCGTGCGCGTGGTGAGTCAGGAGCAGTTCGCCACCTGGCTCGCGGCCGCTCGCGAGAATCTCGAAAACGCCAACGCTCAGCTGACCGCCGAGATCGCCTCCGCGAACTCGGTCGTGGCGCAGCGCTGAACCCTCCTCCAGGGAACGTCCCCATGGCTCATGCAGCTTCGCACGACGCCCATCCCCACCACCCGACCGGGTGGGTGCGCTGGGTCAACTCGACCAACCACAAAGACATCGGCATCCTCTACCTGATCTTCGCGATCGTCGCGGGCCTGATCGGTGGCAGCCTCTCCGTCGCCATTCGCGCCGAGCTTCAGGAGCCAGGCCTTCAGATCTTCGGCAACCCGCAGATCTTCAACGTCTTCACCACGGCCCACGGTCTGGTGATGGTGTTCTTTATGGTGATGCCGGCCCTTATCGGCGGCTTCGGCAACTACTTTGTGCCGATCATGATCGGTGCGCCGGACACGGCGTTCCCGCGCGTCAACAACATCGCCTTCTGGCTGCTGCCGCCCTCGCTGCTCCTTCTCATCCTCTCGATGTTCGTCGAGGGTGCGCCGGGCGCGAACGGTGCCGGCACGGGCTGGACGCTCTATCCGCCGCTGTCGACTGCGGGTCATCCCGGCCCGGCCGTGGATCTCGCGATCTTCGCGCTGCACCTGTCGGGTGCCTCGTCGATCCTCGGCGCGATCAACATGATCACCACGATCCTGAACATGCGCGCGCCCGGCATGACGCTCCACAAGATGCCGCTGTTCGCGTGGTCGCAGCTCGTCACCGCCTTCCTGCTTCTTCTGTCGCTGCCTGTCCTCGCCGGCGCCATCACCATGGTGCTAACCGACCGCAACTTCGGCACGACGTTCTTCGCGCCGGAAGGCGGCGGTGATCCGATCCTCTACCAGCACCTCTTCTGGTTCTTCGGCCACCCCGAAGTGTACATCATGATCCTGCCAGCCTTCGGCATCGTGTCGCACATTATCTCGACCTTCTCGAAGAAGCCGGTCTTCGGCTACCTCGGCATGGCCTACGCCATGGTCGCCATCGGCGTCGTCGGCTTCGTGGTCTGGGCGCACCACATGTACACCTCGGGCATTTCGCTCAACACGCAGCGCTACTTCGTGTTCGCCACGATGGTCATCGCGGTGCCGACCGGCATCAAGATCTTTTCGTGGATCGCGACCATGTGGGGTGGTTCGCTGCGCTTCACGACGCCGATGCTCTGGTCGATCGGGTTCATCTTCCTCTTCACGGTCGGTGGCGTCACGGGCGTCAAGCTCGCCAACGCCGGCATGGACCGCGTTCTCCACGACACCTACTACGTCGTCGCGCACTTCCACTACGTGCTGTCGCTTGGCGCCGTCTTCGCCATCTTCGCGGGCTGGTACTATTGGTTCCCGAAGATGAGCGGCTACATGTACAACGAGACGCTCGGCAAGGTGCACTTCTGGGTGATGTTCGTGGGCGTGAACCTCGTGTTCTTCCCGCAGCACTTCCTCGGCGCTGCCGGCATGCCGCGTCGCTATGCGGACTACCCCGATGCCTTCGCCGGGTGGAACTTCGTGTCCTCGATGGGCTCCTACATCTCGGGCCTCTCGGTGATCCTGTTCCTCTACATCGTCTACGAGGCCTTCGCCCGTAAGCGTCTGGCGGGAGCGAACCCCTGGGGCGTCGGCGCCACCACGCTGGAATGGCACCTGTCTTCGCCGCCGCCGTTCCATCAGTGGGAAGAACTGCCGCGCATCCGCTGATCGGCGGAACCGAAGATCGATCCCGGCTCCGGCCGGGATCATCCGTCTGAACGTCCGGCCTTGCGATCCCGATCGGGCATCGCGAGGGCCGGCCGGACTGCAAGAGGCATGACGTTGAGCGCCATCGACTTTCCCGCCGTGAGCGAAGCCCGTCCCGGCATCAGCCTGGCGGAGCCGGGCGACTACTTCGCCCTCCTGAAGCCCCGCGTGATGTCGCTGGTGGTGCTGACGGCCGCGACCGGCCTGCTCGCGGCGCCCGGCAGCATGAACCCGGTGCTGGCCTTCGTCTCGCTTCTCGCCATTGCGCTGGGCGCGGGAGCCTCCGGTGCTCTCAACATGTGGTACGATCGCGACATCGATCGCATCATGACACGTACCGCCAAGCGTCCGATCCCGTCTGGCCGGGTCGCTCCCGAGAACGCCCTGTCCTTCGGCTTGGCGCTGTCCGTCTTCTCCGTGCTGCTGCTCGGCCTCGTGGCGAATTGGTTCGCCGCAGGCTTCCTCGCCTTCACGATCGCCTTCTACGCCGTCTTCTACACGATGTGGCTGAAGCGCTCGACCGCGCAGAACATCGTCATCGGCGGTGCCGCCGGTTCGTTTCCGCCGATGGTCGCCTGGGCGGCCGTCACCGGTGGCGTCTCGTGGGAAGGCTTCGTCCTCTTCCTCATCATTTTCCTCTGGACCCCGCCGCACTTCTGGGCGTTGGCCCTCTTCAAGATGAAGGACTACGGCGCGGCCGGCATTCCGATGCTGCCCAATGTAGCGGGCGAGCGGTCGACCCGCCGGCACGTTTTCGCCTACTCCCTGATCCTCGCGCCGATCGGTGTCCTGCCGGCGCTGATGGGCTTTGCCAGTCCCGCCTACGGGGTGCTCGCTGCCGCGCTCGGGCTGAACTTCCTGCGTCTGGCCTACGGCGTCCTGCGCATGCCCGACGGCGATGCCACGATGGCGCCGGCCAAGAAGCTCTTCGCGTTCTCGATTGTCTACCTCTTCGCCCTGTTTGCCTGGCTTCTGGTCGAAGGCTTGCTGGTTCACGGCTGGGCGGCTCATGTCGCCTGAGCCCCGTGACGAACTCGTGCAGTTGACGGCCGCCGAACAGCGCGCGCGCCGCCGCCGGTCGGTTGCGATCGGCGTGGTGCTGGCAGTGCTGGTCGTCCTCTTCTATGTCGTCAGCCTGTTTCGGATCGGAGGAGGGCTCGGATGAATACTGCTCCTCGACGCACGCCGGCCGAGGCCGCCCGCCATGCGCGCACCATCGCGCTGGGATGCGGCCTGTTCGTCTTCGGCATGGTCGGCGCGGCCTACGCGTCCGTTCCTCTCTACAAGCTTTTCTGTCAGGTGACGGGCTATGGCGGTACGACGCAGCGGGCCGAGTCGGCGTCGACCAACGTCGTGAATCATCCGGTGACGGTTCGCTTCGATGCCAATGCGTCCGGTCACGTGCCCTGGTCGTTCCAGCCGGTCGAACGCCAGATCACTCTCGATCTCGGCGAGACCCGCCAGACCGCCTACCGCGTGCGCAACAACTCGGACAAGCTAGTCACGGCACAGGCCACGTTCAACGTGACGCCGCTGACGGCCGGCATCTACTTCAACAAGGTTCAGTGCTTCTGCTTCACCGAGCAGACGCTGAAGCCGGGCGAGGAGGTCGACATGCCCGTCGTCTTCTTCGTCGATCCAGCGATTCAGGACGATCCGGACCTCAAGGAGGTTCCGACCATCACCCTGTCCTATACGTTCTTTCCGGTTGCCGATCCGAAGACCCCGGTGGCAGCGGCAAAGAACGAGGGGACGGCGCAGGGCCTATAGTGCACAATCACTCCGTCGTCGGGGGACGGCGGGGACGGCGACAACAGGAATCGGAATCCAGACGCATCGGCCGCCCATGGGTGCGGCGGTGCGGGACAAGCGGGACGGACCATGGCTGACACGCATATCAAGCATCACGACTACCACGTCATCGAGCCGAGCCCGTGGCCGTTCGTCGCTTCCGTCGGCGCCTTCTTCCTGCTGTTCGGCTCGGTCGGGCTGTTCCGCTGGAGCGCCGGGACGCCGTTCAACATCTTTGGAATGAACCTCGCCACGCCGTGGATCTTCGCGATCGGCCTCGCGATCGTGCTCTACACGATGTTCGCCTGGTGGTCGGATACGATCAAGGAAAGCCACGAGGGATACCACACGCCCGTCGTCTCGATGCACCTGCGCTACGGCATGATCATGTTCATCGCCTCTGAGGTGATGTTCTTCGTGGCGTGGTTCTGGGCCTTCTTCGACGCCAGTCTCTTTCCGCACGAAGCCGTTCAGGCCGCGCGTGTACAGGCGTTGGGTGGCCAATGGCCGCCGGTCGGCATCGAGGTCATCGATCCGCTTCACCTGCCGCTGTTCAACACGATCACGCTGCTCCTGTCCGGTACCACCGCGACCTGGGCGCACCATGCGATGCTGGAGAACGACCGCAAGTCGCTGATCACCGGCCTCGCCCTCACCGTGGCGCTCGGCCTCATCTTCTCCTACGTCCAGTACTACGAATACGCTCACGCGCCGTTCGCCTTCTCCGGCTCGATCTACGGCGCCACCTTCTTCATGGCGACTGGCTTCCACGGCTTCCACGTTTTCGTCGGCGTGGTCTTCCTGGCCGTCTGCCTGCTGCGGGCGATCCGCGGTCACTTCACCCCGGCCAAGCACTTCGGCTTCGAAGCCGCAGCCTGGTACTGGCACTTCGTGGACGTGGTTTGGCTCTTCCTCTTCTTCGCCGTCTACGTCTGGGGTGGCTGGGGCGCGCCGATCCACGGCTGACGCACGCAGAAGCGAATAAGACGAAAGCGGCCGTGACCCGGCCGCTTTTTTCGTTGATGGCGAGAGCTGAAGATGACCCAAATGAGCACAGGTGACATCGGGACGGGTCCGCACGACGCGCCGGCGCCGCGACCTCTGGCGCGGGGGCGCATCGCTGCCATCCTTGTCGTCGGGATCACCGCGCTCGGCATCCTCCTCTCCCTCGGCGCATGGCAGGTCGAACGCCTATTCTGGAAAGAGGGACTAATCGCGACGATCAACGCGCGCATCCATGCACCGCCGGTCGACGTCTCCGACGTCGCGCGGCGCGTCGTTGCGGGAGAGGACATCGACTATGCGCCGGTTACGGCCCGCGGTCGTTTTCTCCACGCGGGCGAGCGCTTCTTCCTGGCCACCCGCGAGGGTGCCGCCGGATGGCACGTTCTGACACCCCTCCTGCTGGCCGACGGAGCCGTCGTCTTCGTCAATCGCGGCTTCGTACCCTATGAACGAAAGGACTCCGCCACGCGCCAGGACGGTAACCCGGCCGACGAGGTCACTGTGACCGGTCTGGCGCGGACAGCGCCGACCGAGAAGCCGAACATGTTCGTGCCGGATAACGATCCGGCGAAAAACGCCTTCTTCTGGCGGAGCGTCCCGGACATGGCCCAAGGCCTGAACCTGCCGGCAGGGAGCCGGCTGCTGCCGTTTTTGATCGACGCAGGACCCGGACAAATTGCGCCCGGCGCGCCGATCGGTGGGACTACGGTGATCGACATTCCGAACAGCCATCTCGAATACGCCATCACCTGGTTCAGCCTGGCCGCTGCGCTCTCCGTCATCCTCGTTCTGTTTCTGATGCATCTTTGGCGACGGGGTCGGACGATCGGTCAGGGTTGACACGAGGGCCCCCGATCCCTTCATTCGCGCCGAACGCTTCCCCGGAGACGATGTTGACTGCGATCGAGGACAAGCCGCCTCTCACGATCCGCCTGTGCGAGCCGCGAGGCTTCTGCGCCGGCGTCGACCGCGCGATCCAGATTGTCGTCCTGGCGCTCAAGCGCTTCGGCGCGCCGGTCTATGTCCGCCACGAGATCGTCCACAACAAGTACGTGGTCGACGGTTTGCGCCAGATGGGCGCGGTCTTCGTCAAGGAATTGGACGCGATTCCCGACGATGGACAACCCGTCGTGTTTTCGGCCCACGGTGTGCCGAAATCGGTGCCTGTCGAGGCCGAGCGGAGAGAACTCCTCTACCTCGATGCCACCTGTCCGCTCGTCTCGAAGGTCCACAAGCAGGCCATGCGTCACATGCGGCTCGGCCGGCAGGTGCTCCTGATCGGCCATCGTGGGCATCCCGAAGTCGTCGGCACGATGGGTCAGCTTCCCAAAGGGGCAGTGACGTTGATCGAGACCGAAGAGGACGTTGCGGCCTACCAGCCGGCTGATCCGTCCGCGCTCGGATTCGTCACTCAGACGACCCTGTCGGTGGAGGACACGGCCGGAATCATCGAGGCGCTACAGCGCAAGTTCCCGGAGATGCAGGCGCCTTCATCGGAATCGATCTGTTACGCGACGACCAATCGCCAGGACGCGGTAAAAGCGTCGGCCGCGGGCGCCGATCTCTTCCTGATCGTCGGCGCGCCGAACTCGTCGAACTCGCGTCGCCTCGTCGAGGTGGCCGAGCGGGCTGGGGCGGCTCGCGCGCTTCTGGTTCAGGGGAAGCAGGATGTGCCATTGAGCGAGATCGCGCCGGGCGCGGTGATCGGCATGTCGGCGGGGGCCTCGGCTCCCGAAGTCCTGACGGACGAGATCATCGCCGCGCTGCGCGAGCGGTTCGACGTTCGGATCGAGCTCGTGCAGACCGCCGTCGAGAACGAAAACTTCCCCGTCATGCGATCGCTGCGCGACGTGCCGCTCACGTCGGCGGACATGGCCTTCGTCAACGGCGACCGGCCGCTGCCGAACGTCCGGCAGGTCTGACATGGCGGTCTATACGGAAGTCGCCGAAGGCGACCTCGCGGCCTTCCTTTCACGCTACGATGTCGGGCGCCTCCTCAGCTACAAGGGCATCGCGGAAGGGGTCGAAAACTCGAACTTCCTGGTGCGCACCGACGGCGGCACCTTCATCCTGACGCTCTATGAAAAGCGTGTTGATCGAAACGATCTGCCGTTCTTCATCGGACTGCTGCAGCATCTGGCAGCACGCGGCCTTTCGTGTCCGCTCCCCGTGGAACCGCGTGAGGGAAGCACGCTCGGCGAGCTCGCCGGACGCCCGGCCGCGCTCTTCACATTTCTCGAGGGCATGTGGACACGTCGGCCGACCGCCGAGCATTGCCGCGATGTCGGACGCGCGTTGGCGGACCTTCATGCGAAATCGGCCGATTTCGAGCTCGTTCGGCCCAACGCGCTGTCGGTCGACGGCTGGCGGCCGCTCTTCGAAGGCTGCGGCACTGATGCCGACAAGGTGTCCGACGGATTATCCCTTGAGATCGCGACCGAGCTCGCCGAGCTCGAAAGCCGCTGGCCGACCGACCTTCCCGGTGGAGTAATCCATGCGGATCTCTTTCCCGACAACGTGTTCTTTCTTTCGGGAGAGCTTTCGGGACTGATCGACTTCTACTTCGCCTGCAACGATATCCTCGCCTACGACCTCGCGATCTGCCTCTGCGCGTGGTGCTTCGAGGTGGATGGCGCCTTCAACGTCACGAAGGGCCGCGCGATGATCGAGGGCTATGACGCGGTGAGACCGCTTTCGGACCGGGAACTCGAGGCGTTGCCGCTGCTGGCGCGCGGCGCTTCGCTGCGCTTCCTCCTGACGCGTCTCTACGACTGGATCCACATTCCCGACACATCCTTCGTCACCAAGAAGGATCCGCGGGAATATCTGCGCAAGAACCGTTTCCATCGCGGCGTCGCCTCAGTCGCGGATTATGGTTTCAGACGCCAGGGACCCTCGGTATGAGCGAGACATCACGGGTCGATATCTTCACCGATGGCGCCTGCTCAGGCAATCCGGGTCCCGGCGGCTGGGGTGCGATCCTGCGTTTTGGCGACACCGAGAAGGAACTCTCCGGCGGCGAGCCGCTGACCACCAACAATCGGATGGAACTGCTTGCGGCGATCGAGGGACTGACGGCCCTCAAGCGGGGTTGCTCGGTGCATCTCCATTCGGATTCGCAGTACCTGCGCGATGGTATCACCAAGTGGATCCACGGCTGGAAGCGGAACGGCTGGCGCACGGCCGACAAGAAGCCGGTCAAGAACGCCGAACTTTGGCAGCGGCTGGATGAGGAGCGTCAGCGTCACGAGGTGACGTTCCACTGGGTCCGCGGCCATGCCGGCCACCTGGAGAACGAGCGGGCCGACGCGCTCGCGCGCGCCGGCATG
The DNA here is from genome assembly GCF_047943035.1 of Aureimonas phyllosphaerae. Taxonomy (NCBI): domain Bacteria; kingdom Pseudomonadati; phylum Pseudomonadota; class Alphaproteobacteria; order Hyphomicrobiales; family Aurantimonadaceae; genus Aureimonas; species Aureimonas phyllosphaerae. The sequence goes on from NZ_CP181348.1 coordinate 2,845,619, forward strand.
GAGCCCTTCAAGAAGGCTCGGCGCTCGGCAACGGCCTGATCGTCAGATCTGTGCCAGAAGGGTCTCGGCCGAAGACGTGTCGGCCTGGCCGGGGCTCGGCTCGATGTTCAACTGCCGGACCACGCCATCTTCGACCAGCATGGCATAGCGCTTCGAGCGCACCCCGAGGCCGCCGGCCGAGAGATCCGCGTCGAGCCCGATCGCCTTGGCGAATTCACCGTTGCCATCGGACAGGAACAGGATGCGGTCTCCGGCTTCGGTGGCTGACTTCCAGGCCTTCATCACATGGACGTCGTTGACCGCAACGACCGCGATCGTGTCGACGCCCTTGGCGCGCAGAGCATCGTTGTGCTCGAGAAAGCCGGGAAGATGATTCATCGAGCAGGTCGGCGTGAAGGCGCCCGGCACGGCGAAGAGCACCACGCGCTTTCCCGAAAAGATATCGCCCGTCGTCATGCTGGTGGGGCCGCCCTCGCCCGGCACGCGGAACGAAGCGTCGGGCAGGCGATCGCCAATGGAAATGGTCATTCGGATACAGTCTCCGTTATCGATCGCCGAACCCACGACGTCTCACCGTGGTGCGATCGGTACAGCACGAGATAGTTGCGCGCGCTCGCCTTGCGTCAACAGGACATCGGCCGAACCCGCACGCTTTCCGTCCGACGGACGTGCGATGACCGGTATCGACAGCGAACTGACCGGGTCGGCATGCGTCGGGACCGGGACGCCGAAGGCCCATCCGTCCCCTGCCGAAACGAAGGCATCGATCGCTGCACCAGTCTGTTCAGGAGCAATCACATCGACGAGCAGCGCGGTCGCGTCCGCGCTCCAGCGAGCGCTGCGCACGGTGAGCGGACCCGTCGCGGCCGGCACGGACGCGTCGGCTCGCGCGACGAGCGCCCGGTCGGAAAGGCTTCGGCTGGGATCGGCCGAAAGCTCGGCCTGAACCGGGACGCAGAGTTCGCGGCAGACGCCGAGAAAGGCGCGAAGATGCAGGTGGGGCATGGGTCCCGTCGCTTGTGCCTCGATCGGCAGGTCCACGGAGTCCGAGTAACCGATGCTTTGCGCGTCCCCCTCCCGAAAACGATCAGGAACCGGAAAGGCAACCGTGACATCCTTGAGATCGACGCATCCGGACAGATCCAGCCTTGGTGCGAGGCCGACGGGACCGGGGGCGATCCAGTAGGTCTTCCAGCCGGGATCGAGCTCGATCGACAACGCACCGCGGAGGTGACCGTCTGCCTCCGCTGGCAGAGCCGTGAGGCGAAGGGTCACGCCTTCCTGTCGAAAGACATTTTCCGGCGTTGCGCCGCCTGCTGCAACCGCTGGAACCGGGGCCAGGAGGAGGGCGGTCGCCATCATCGCAAGACGGCCAAGACCTTCGGTGCGGACGCAGGTGCAAAACCGCCGGGACATGTCTATCTTCCCCTCATGGACCTTGAAAACATGCGCAGCCAATCGACCGACGACACGCCTTCCCTGGAAGGCCATTTTCTGATCGCGATGCCGGGCATGCATGATGAGCGCTTCGCCCGGAGCGTTGTCTACGTCTGCGCGCATTCCCCGAACGGGGCGATGGGTTTCATCATCAATAAGGCGCAGCCCTTGAGCTTCCCGACGCTGCTGACGCAGCTCGAAATCGTCGAGAGCGCCGACGACATTCGCCTGCCGCAGAAGGGCAGGGAAGTGTCGGTCTGCAACGGAGGACCGGTCGAGCAGGGGCGCGGCTTTGTCCTCCATTCGGATGACTACGATTCGGAATCGACCGTCGAGGTGGACGACGGTATCTCCCTGACTCCGACGCTCGACATTTTGAAGGCCATATCGAGGGGCGAGGGGCCGACCCACGCCATCATGGTACTGGGCTATGCCGGATGGAGCGCGGGACAGCTGGAGTCCGAGATCGCCGCCAACGGCTGGCTGACCTGCGCGGCCGACCTCGACATCGTCTTCGCCAACGAACTCGACGCGAAGTACTCGCAGGCCCTCGCAATCCTCGGTGTCGATCCGGTCTTCCTCGCGGCCGAAGCCGGTCACGCCTGACGGGGCGGCACCCGCCGCATTCGATCAGGCGGAGCCGCGTCGGCCGCCGCGCTCCTGCAGGCGGCGCCGTGCCTCCTCGGCCGTCAGGGGATGGCCGTACATGAAGCTCTGTGCGTACTCGCAGTTCAGCTTTCGCAGCTGAGCGGCGTCCGTGTCGTTGTCGACGCCTTCGGCCACCACCGCCAGCCCCAGCTCGTGCGCCATCGTCACGATGGAGTGGACGAGGATCGAGCGCTGCGGCACTTGTTCGCCGCGCAGAAACGACTGGTCGATCTTGAGTGTGTCGAAGGGGAAGCGCATCAGGTAGGCGAGCGAAGAGTAGCCCGTTCCGAAGTCGTCGAGCGACAGGCCGACGCCCATCTCCTTCAGCCGCTCCAAGAGTTTGGCGGAGCGCTCGGGATTGTCCATCACCAGCGACTCGGTCAGCTCCAGCTTCAGCGTTTCCGGTACCAGGTGATAGCGCTTCAGGATCTGCCGAACGTCGTTCAGGAGGTCCTGGCGGATCAGCTGACGGCTGGAGATGTTGACCGAGCAGAACAGCTTCGACTGACCGGGAAGTCGCTGCCAGTCGGCCAGCCGTCGCGCCGCCTCGTCGAGCGCGAACTGGCCGAGCTGGACGATCAGGCCGGTGCTCTCGGCCAGCGGAATGAACTCCGCCGGCGAGACGAAGCCGCGCTTGGCATGGTTCCAGCGCATCAACGCTTCGAAGCCGGCAATCTCACCGGTCGACAGCTTGATGATGGGCTGGAACGCGAGCGACAGCTCGTTGCGACCGAAGGCGCGCCGAAGATCGGACTCCAGCTCGACCCGGCCGGAACTATGCGTCTTATAGGCCGAGCGGAAGGGCTCGATACGATCGCCTCCCAAACGCTTCGCCTGGTACATCGCAAGTTCCGCCTCGCGCAGAACCTCGTCGGCGCCGGCGCCCTCGGTCCAGCCGGTGAGGCCGATCGAGGCAGTCAGGATGATGTCCTGGTTGGCGAAGGTGATCGGCGCGCGTACGGCGTCCCGCAGCGTCTCGGCGAAGGCCCCGACGGCTGCGACGTCGCTCTCCGACATGAGGATGACGCCGAACTGGTCGCTTGACAGCCGCGCCAGCGAGTCCTGCGGCTTGAGGACACGCTTCAGGCGGCGGCCGACGGTCAGCAGGATGGTGTCGCCGGTGGCGATGCCGAACTCGTCGTTCACCTGCTTGAAGCGGTCGATGTCGACCATGAAGAGGGTGGGGCGGACGTCGGGGCGCGTCGCCGCGAGACACGAGATCGAGTCGAGCCGGTCGATGAAAAGCTCGCGGTTGGGAAGGCCGGTCAACTGGTCGTGCAGCGCATCGTGGAGGAGGCGCTCTTCCGCCTTCTTGCGCTCCGTCACGTCCTTCAGCGTGCCGACGCAACGCACCACCTCGCCATTGCTGCCGAGCACCGGACGGGCCTGCAGGCTCATCCAGTGATAGTGGCCGTTGTCGTCGCGCACCCGGAAGTCCTGTGCGATCCGGCCGCGTCGGTGCTCGAGGATCGTGTCGAGCGTAATCTTGAAGCGATCGCGGTCGTCGGGGTGAAGGATCGGCAGCCAGTCGCGAGCGGGACCGTTCATCGCCGCGACCGGCATGCCGTCGAGACCTTCGGTGTCGCAACCCGCGAAGATCCGATCGCGCGCGACGTCCCAGTCCCAGATCGCGTCGCCTGTTCCGGCCAGCGCCAGCGAGCGCCGCTCCATGTCCGACAGGAGCCCTCCGGCGAACGAGCCGCCCGCGAAGGCGTGCTGCATGACGGTGAAGCCGATCAGAAGCACGATGAGGACGAGACCACCGCCGAGCGCCGGCTGAATGATGTCGTTGTCGATGCGTCCCGTGACCGTCAGCCATCCCGCCGCGATCCAGACGACGATCAATAGCCATGTCGGGATCAGCATGATTGCGCGATCGTAGCGCATGGCCGAGAGGTAGAGGATGAGGAGCAGTCCGAACCCGGCCGTCGCCGTCATCGACATGCGCGCGATGCCGGCCGCCATCGGCGGATCGAAGGCCGCGAGCACGCCGAGCGCGCCAAGCCCCACCAGCCAGAGCGCAGTGAAGGCCGACAGGATGCCGTGCCAGCGGTTGAGGTTGAGGTAGGCGTAGAGGAACACGACGAGCGTGAAGGCGAGCGCGACCTCGGTGCCCGCTCGCCATATTCGCTCCTGCCCCGGCACGATCGGCACCAGTTTCTGCCAGAAGTCGAAGTCGATGCAGATATAAGCCAGCACCGCCCATGCGAGCGCCGCGGTCGCGGGGAACATCGGCGATCCCTTGACCACGAAGAGAATGGTCAGGAACACCGCCAGAAGACCGGCGATGCCAAGGACGATGCCGCGATACAGCGTGAATGCGTTCACCGTGTCCTTGTAGGCGTTCGGTTCCCACAACCGGATCTCGGGCAGCCGATCGGACGAAAGCTCGGCCACGAAGGTGATGATGGCGCCGGGATCGAGCGTCACCAGGAAGACGTCGGCCTCGGGGCTCTCCTGGCGATCGAGCGCGAATCCTTCGGACGGCGTGATCGCGGCGATGCGCTGCGAGCCGAGATCGGGCCAGAGGAATCCGGAGCTGGCGAGACGGAAATGGGGCGCGACGACGATCCGGTCGATCTGCTCGTCCGAGTTGTTGGACAACGCGAAGACGGCCCAGTCGCCAGATGGTGTCGCGGCGGTCGACTCGACCTCGATGCGGCGCACGATGCCGTCCGCGCCGGGCACCGTCGAGACTTGGAAATTGCGACCCCGGTCGCGAAAGATCTCGACCGCCGGCTCAAGGTCGATCGCGATGTCCTCGCGACCGATGGACACCGGAGACAACGCGTGGCTCGGCCCCGCCGCCAGACACGCGACGAGCAGCGTCAGCAGGCACAGGATTTGGCGGGCGAGACGGAAGGTTTGCGGCATCGAGCGCGTTCGGGCCTTTGTTCGCGAAGGCGAAGGAATGGTCAGCAAGCCGATGGCGGGATGCGGCCCAGCATCCGGTCTTCGCAGAGAATCGAGTAGAGCAGGTGATCCTCCCAAACACCGGCTATTTTGAGATACTGGCGCAGATGCCCTTCGCGCGAGAAGCCGGATTTCTCCAGAAGCCGTATCGACGCGGGATTGCGTGGCAGGCAGGCAGCCTCCAGCCGATGCAGCCGGAGCACCTCGAAGGCGAACTCCATCACCGCTTCGACCGCCTGCGTCATGATCCCACGCCCTGCGAAGGGCTGGCCCATCCAGTAACCCAAAGTTCCGGTCTGGGCGACGCCTCGCTGGATGCGACCGAGGGTCAGGCCTCCCATCAGCACGGCTCCATCGCGGTCGAACACAAAGTAGGTGTAGCTGGTCCTTTGCCGGGCATCCAGTCGATAGCGCCGCAGCCGCAACCGGTAGGAACTGCGATGGAGCTCGTCCACAGTCCAACTGGGTTCCCAAGGTGTGAGGAACGCGCGGCTCCGCGCACGAAGGTCGCGCCATGCCTCGTAGTCGGCGGCGCGCGGAAGCCGTAGGAGGACGCCGGGCCCCGTCAGCACAGGCTGAGCCGCTGGCTGAACCCAGTCGAAGAAGGCCATGGCGGTTCGCTCGTCTAGATCGAAACGAGTTTGCGGACCGGCGCGGATGCGGAACTGACGGCAACGCCCCTGGCGATCTCGCCGATGTCGGGAAGGCGCGAGACCGGGCCGATCGCGGCGAGCGTCGGGGTCGTGCCGAGGAACGTGCGGGCCGCAAGGTCCGTGAGGCGCGGCGCATCGATCGCGGCCAGTCGCTCGAGGAGTTCGGCGTTCTCGAGCACCGCGCCCTTGAACATCAGCTGGCGCGCGATCTGCCCGGCACGGGAGGCGGGGCTCTCCTGGCTCATCAGGAGGCTAGAGCGCATCTGCGCCCGGGCGCGGTTCACTTCCTTCTCGGTGATGCCCTCGGTGGCACGCACCAGTTCGGACACGATCACCGGCGCGAGCTCGGCCATCTCCTCCTCGCCGGTCGCGGCATGCACGCCGAAGATGCCGGTGTCGGAGAAGCTCCAGTGAAACGCCGAGATCGCGTAGCAGAGGCCGCGCGTCTCGCGGATCTCTTGAAACAGGCGGGACGACATGCCGCCGCCGAGAATAATCGAGAGCACCTGCGCGGCATAGAAATCGCGCTGGTAGTAGGGTCGACCCGGAAAGCCGAGCACCATCTGCGCGTCGGCGAGATCGCGTTCCTCGCGGAAGTCGCCGCCGGTATAGACGGCAGGCGCGCGGCGATGCGTTCCCTCCGCCGAGGAGGCCGACGATCCGAACGCCGCTTCGACGCGGCGCACGACGTCATCGTGCGACACGGCGCCGGCGGCCGAGACCACCATCTGGTCGGGCGAGTAGTGACGTTTCAGGTAGGCGCGAATTTCGGCCGGGGTGAAGCCGCTGACGCTCTCGCGCGTGCCGAGGATCGGACGCCCGAGGATCTGGTCGGCATAGGCCGCGCTCTGGAAGTGGTCGAAGACGATGTCGTCCGGCGTGTCCTCGGCCGCACCGATCTCCTGCAGGATGACGTGCTGCTCACGCGCCAGCTCTTCCTCGTCGAAGCGAGAGTCGAGGAGGATGTCGGTGAGGATGTCGACGGCGAGCGGCACGTCGTCCTTCATGACGCGGGCATAGTAGGCGGTGGTCTCGACGCTGGTCGATGCGTTGAGCTCGCCGCCGACGTCCTCGATCTCTTCGGCGATCTGGCGCGCGCTGCGCCGGCTCGTGCCCTTGAAGGCCATGTGCTCGAGAAGGTGGGCGATCCCGTGCTCGCCCTTGGCCTCGTCACGCGCCCCGGCCTTGACCCAGACGCCGAGCGCCGCGCTTTCCAGCGTCGGCATGGTTTCGGTGGCGATCGTCAGCCCGTTGGAAAGACGCGTGATCTCGACGCTCATGCAGCGGCCCCGAGGCGCACGGCGCGGCTGCGCTCGCGAATGTACGCCTGGAGTGCGTCCAGATCGTTGGGAAGGACGTCGAACCGTTCGCCCTTCGTCATCAGGTCAGCATGGCTCGGGGGCAGGGGCGGCTCGGTGCCGCAGGCCGCCTTGACGGACGCGGGGAACTTGGCGGGATGCGCGGTGCCGAGCGAGATCATCGGCACGTCGCCCATGCGCTTTTCCGCAACGGCGACGGCGACCGCCGTGTGGGGATCGAGGAGATAGGCGGTCGACGCCAGCTGGTCGCGGATCGTCTCGGCCGTTTCGCCCTCGCCGGTGCGCCCGGCGTCGAACTCGGCACGGATGTAGGAGAGGATGTCGTCGGGCACGGTGAAGGCGCGGGACTGCTTGAGCTGGTCCATAAGCCGGCGAATCACACCCGCGTCACGCCCGCTCGCCTCGAACAGCAACCGCTCGAAGTTCGACGAGATCTCGATGTCCATCGACGGCGACATGGTGGCGTGGACGCCTTCCATCTCGTAGCGCCCGGTGCGCAGGCACCGCTCCAGAATGTCGTTCTCGTTGGTGGCGACGATCAGACGCTCCACCGGCAGGCCCATGCGCTTGGCGGCGAACCCGGCGAAGATGTCGCCGAAATTGCCGGTGGGCACCGTGAACGAGACGGGCTTGCGAGGCGCGCCGACGCTGGCGGCGGCGGTAAAGTAGTAGACGATCTGGGCCATGATGCGAGCCCAGTTGATGGAGTTGACGCCCGACAGCGCGCTTTCGCGGCGGAATGCGGCGTCGTTGAACATCGCCTTCACGAGCGCCTGGCAGTCGTCGAACGTGCCCTCGATCGCGACCGCATGGACGGTGTCCGAACCCGCCGTCGTCATCTGGCGCTGCTGGACCGGCGAGACGCGGCCCTTCGGGAACAGGATGAACATGTCAGTGCGGTCGCTGGCGGCGAAGGCTGCGATCGCTGCGCCGCCGGTGTCGCCCGAGGTCGCGCCGACCACGGTCGCACGCTGGCCGCGCTGGGCGAGGACATGGTCCATCAGCCGCGCCAGGAGCTGCATGGCGACGTCCTTGAAGGCCAGCGTCGGGCCGTGGAAGAGCTCCAGCACGAAATGACGGTCGCCGATCTGCACAAGCGGGGCGACCGCCGGATGGCGGAACGTCGCGTAGGCTTCGCGAACCATGCGCTCCAGCGCGTCCGGCGCGATCTCGTCACCGACGAACGGCTTCAGGACTTCGAGAGCAACCTCGGCATAAGGGCGGCCGGCAAAGGAGGCGATCGTTTCCGGGGCGATCTGCGGCCAGGTCTCAGGCACATAGAGGCCGCCGTCGCTGGCGAGGCCCGCAAGGAGAACGTCGGCGAACCCGAGGACCGGAGCTTCGCCCCGCGAACTGACATATCTCACGATAACTCCCAAACCTTCGGTTCGGCAAAACCGGGCGCCGCGGATTTCGCGTCCCGCCCGGTCGAAACCCGGATAGGGGCCTGATATAGAACGGCTCGACACGGTATGGGAAGAACCGCCGCATGCATATGTCCAAGCTGATCTTCGCACGCAACGCCGCCGGCCTCGTTCTGGCGGGCCTCGCGCTCGGCGCCTGCAGCACCTCCGGCGGCGGCGGCGCGTCGGTGGCTCCCGCGCCGGTCCGGGCGGCCTCGAGCGAGGGTACGGTGCCGGACTACTGTCCGCAGGTGAGCCTTCGCGAGGGCACGGCCATCCTGCGCAAAGGCGAGGGCGACAATCTCCAGTACATCGCCTCGATCTCGGGCACGACGCGCTCGTGCCGCGTGCGGGATGGCCAGCTCTACATGGAAGTCGGCATTGCCGGTCGTGTGGTTCCGGGGCCGGCCGCGCGGTCCGGCGAGGTCCAGTTGCCGATCCGCGTTGCGATCCTCGACGCCAACCAGCTCGTCTACAGCCAGCTCGGCCAGCAACCGGTCGGAGTGACCCCGGCCGGCGGAGCGCAGGACTTCCGCTACGTCGACCGGGCGATCCGCATCGCCGTGCCGAAGGGCCGCTCTCTCGTGGTCTATGCCGGGTTCGACGAAGGCCCGCAGAGCGGCGCAAAGCGTCCCGGCTCCTGACGCGTCAGACCTGTTCCCAATCGGCAAAGGCCTCGACGACTGCGGGGAACTCCGAGAGGCGCCGGATCACCGTTTCGGCGCCGGCGTCGGTCAGCGAGTCCGCGTGGCCGGGGTAGGTGTGGCTCGCCCCGACGAAACCGACGACGCGGCAGCCGGCTGCCGCCGCCGCGGCGACACCGTGCACCGAGTCCTCCAGGACGATCGTCTCGGCGGGCTTGGCGTCGAACTCGCGGCAGCCGTAGAGATAGACATCGGGCGCCGGCTTGGTCTTCTTCGTGCCCACCTCGCGGGCCGGGAAGACGTAAGGCCGGAAGCGGTCCCACAGCTTCACGCGCTCCAGCATCATCTTGAGCCGTTCGCCGGATGAATTCGAGCAGATGGCGCGCGGCAGATCGATCCGATCCAGCATCTCATGGACGCCCGCGATCGCCTCGACCTCGGCGGCCAGGCGTTCGTCGAGCGCCTGCCGCTGCCGGTCGTTGTAGTCCTCCGGCAGGCGGATGCCCGCCTCTTCCTGCAGGAGCTCGGCGATCCGGTCCTGCGTGAGGCCCGCAAAGCGCTCGGCGATCTCGGAGGGCGGGATATCGTAGCCGACCTCCTTCAGCATCTTCGAGTCGACCTTGGCCGAGATGATCTCGGAATCGACGAGGACGCCGTCGCAGTCGAACAGCACGAGGGAAAGCGGCATGGGGATGCCCTCCGGCACTTGGAAACGAAACGGTGAGGGGAGACGCGGACGCGGTAGCACAGGGTCGGCGACCTGAACACCCGGCGCGGGTTCACCGATCATTAAGCTCGTTCGGTAACCATGTGCTCGTGAGTTCAGTCGCGAGTCCAAGGTAGCCCGATGTCGAAACTGCAGACCCTGCACCGTCTTCCCGTCGAGCTTTCCGCCAAGCCCGAATGGTTAAACACCATCATCAAGGGCGACTGCGTTTCGCGCATGGCGGCGCTGCCCGAGAAGTCGGTCGACGCGATCTTTGCCGATCCGCCGTACAACCTTCAGCTCGGTGGCGACCTTCACCGGCCCGACCAGTCGAAGGTCGATGCGGTGGACGACGCCTGGGACCAGTTCGAAAGCTTCGCCGCGTACGACGCTTTCACCCGTGCCTGGCTGCTGGCGGCGCGGCGCCTCCTCAAGCCGAATGGAACGATCTGGGTGATCGGCTCCTATCACAACATCTTCCGCGTCGGCGCGATCATGCAGGACCTCGGCTTCTGGATCCTGAACGACGTCGTCTGGCGCAAGAGCAACCCGATGCCGAACTTCCGCGGCCGGAGGTTCCAGAACGCCCATGAGACCATGATCTGGGCGTCGAAGAATGCCGACGCGAAGGCCTACACGTTCAACTACGATGCGATGAAGGCAGCCAACGACGACACGCAGATGCGGTCCGACTGGCTGTTCCCGATCTGTTCGGGCGGCGAGCGGCTGAAGGACGACGACGGGCAGAAGGTCCATCCGACGCAGAAGCCGGAAGCACTGCTGGCGCGCATCATCCTGTCCTCGACGAAGCCCGGCGACACGATCCTCGACCCGTTCTTCGGCACGGGCACGACGGGCGCCGTCGCCAAGCGGCTCGGGCGCAACTTCGTCGGGATCGAGCGCGAGGACGATTATATCGACGCGGCGACCGACCGCATCCTGTCGGTCGAGCCGCTCGGGGCGGACATCCTGCGCGTCGCGGCCGGAAAGCGCGCCGAACCGCGCGTGCCTTTCGCCAGCCTCGTCGAGTCCGGCCTCGTCACGCCCGGGACCGAGCTGACCGATGCCAAGGGGCGCTGGCGTGCGAACGTGCGCGCCGACGGCACGATCGCTGTCGGCGGCGAGGCGGCCTCGATCCATCGGATCGGCGCGAAGGTCCAGGGTCTCGACGCCTGCAACGGCTGGACCTTCTGGCACGTGCGGGAGAACGGGCGACTGCGCGTCATCGACGAGCTTCGCCAGATCGTGCGCGACCAGATGGCCGGCGCGCCGGCCTAAGCCACTCCGGCCCGCTCGAGCACCCTGCGCATCAGGGTCGGCAGGGCCTCGTTCGCGAGGCTCTCGGGAGAGGCCCACCAGCCCTCGATCGGCGGATCGTCCGTCCGATCGGCGACCCAGACTTCGAGCGTCAGGTCGAAATGGGTGAAGCCGTGCGGCACGAAGCCGGCGAGATGCCAATCGCCGGCGACGGGCGCGGCCTCGGCGCCTGTCGCGCCGTCGCCACGCGAGCTCCAGGCGGTCGTCGGCGGCTCGCTCATGCTGCCCAGCAGACCGGCGGCCGGGCGGCGGCGCAGCCAGACCGCACCATCTGCCGGTCGGCGCAGAACGAAGGCGGCGCCAACGCGGGCGGGCTTCGCGCCCTTCGCCGCCTTGACCGGAAACGCCTCCTGTCGGCCCTGCCGGCGCGCCTCACAATGATCGGTTACGGGGCATAGGACGCAGGCCGGCTTGCGCGGCGTACAGATCGTGGCGCCGAGATCCATCATCGCCTGCGCGAAATCGCCCGGTCTCGTCTGCGGCGTCAGTTCCCGGACGAGCGCCCGGATCGGCTTGCGGGCCGCTGGCAGAGGCGTTTCGATGCAGGCGATGCGCGTGGCGATCCGTTCGATATTGCCGTCGACCACCGCCGCCGGCTCGTCGAAGGCGATCGCGGCGACGGCGGCCGAGGTGTAGTCGCCGACCCCGGGCAGCGAGCGAAGCTGCGCGGCGGTCTCGGGGAAACGTCCGCCTCGCTCGCCCGCGACCACGCGGGCGCAGGCAAGGAGATTGCGGGCGCGTGCATAATAGCCGAGGCCGGCCCAGGCACCCATCACCTCGGCATCTTCCGCGGCCGCCAAGGCTTCGACGGTCGGCCAGCGCTCGGTGAAGGTCGCGAAGTAACTCTTTACCGCCGCGACGGTGGTCTGCTGCAGCATGATCTCCGACATCCACACGCGATAAGGATCAGGGCGGATGCCGGCCCGAAGGTCGGCGGGGGCGACGCGCCAGGGCAGGGTGCGGGCATGCCGGTCGTACCAATGGAGGAGGGCGGCGGCGAAACGCCCGTCGATGCGGTCGGGTTGACTTCCCTCCGGGGGCCGTCCATCCAACCGCCCTTCCGGGCCTTCATCGCCCCTCGTTCGGGCCGGCATCGTGCGTATCGATTTCTTCGTCATCAATCTCGACCGGTCGCCCGAGCGCCTCGCGGACATTCGCGCCGACATGGCGGCTGCTGGCATCGACCTGATACGGGTCGCCGGGGTCGATGGGAAGGCGATCCCGGAGGCCGAACGCGACCTGCTCGATACGCCCCGCTTCCTGCGACGCCACGGCAAGAGGCCGGCGGCTGGCGAGTATGGTTGCTATCTCAGCCATCTCAAGGCGATCGAAGCCGTTGCAGCCGGTGCAGCCGAGGCCGGCGTCGTGTTCGAGGACGACGTTCGCCCGCGCCCGGAGATGCTGGCGGTCCTTCAGGCGCTGGCATCCCGGGACGACTGGGACGTCGTGCGCTTTGCCCATCACAGGCGGCCCTCGCGACGTCGATTGCGGGTGCTTCCCGAAGGCAGGACGCTGGCGGCCTCGTTTCACGGTCCGACGGGCAGCGCGGCCGCCTATATCGTGCGCCGAACCGCCGCACAGCGGCTCGCGGAAGCGTTGAAGCCTATGTCGCTTCCGTTCGACGTCGCGATTGAGCGCGGGTGGGACACGAAGCTCCGAACGTTCGACATCTGGGACGATCTCGTCGCTTTCAGCCAGCGCTCCAAGACCAGCCAGATCGAGGTCGGCGGGCGCTACGGCTCCCGCAAGCTGAAGCCCTGGCGTCGTCTGCCGACGCTCGTCTTCCGCGCAAGCGAACTGGTGCGCCGGATCGCTTATGCGTTCGCAGCGGAGCGGGCGAGATGACGGTGAAGACGCTGCTCCTCCGCCGTCGCCGATGGGACCCGATGGTGCTCGCCGTCGGCATGCTCTGCCTGTCTCTGCTGATCTCGGTGGGCAAGATCGCGTTTCTCTTCTTCTCCGTCTGCGGTCTGTATCTCGCGCTTGCGCGCCCCCGCTCTTGGCGCGGCGCGCCCGTCGTCTTCACGAGTACGCTTGCCGCCTGGGCGATCTGGCAGATCGGCCTCAGCCTCGTGCGCGGCGAATCCCTCGATGGGAACCGCGTCCTGTCGTATGCCGGTCTCGAGTTCGCCTGCGCCCTCCTTCCGCTCGGCCTCGGTCTCGTGCGCCATCCGGCGCATGCCCTGGCCTGGGGCGCGCGGGTCGGGGTGATCGCACTGGTGATCCTGGCTCCGATCGACTATGCGATGACCGGTGCGCGCGTCGGCCTCGGCAAGAACGAAGCGATCTTCGCCTTCGTGGTCGGCGCCGTGGCCATTGCGGCGCGGCTGCCGACCGGTGGGCGATGGCGCTTCCTTCCGGACGGGCGGTTCTGGACCTATCTCGGGGCCGTTCCGATCGTCCTCAGCGGCACCCGCGCCGCCATGCTCCTCTTCGTGGTCGTGGCGCTCCTCGACCTGCGCCGCGCGCTTCCTCGTCTGCGGGCAACTGGAAGACGGGCCGCGATCGCGCTGGTCGCGGGCATCGTCGCCGCGATGACGGCGGTCGTGCCGGTCGGCGGCTTCCTGCTCGACCGCATCGAGTCGGGCATCTCGGAGATGGAGGCCTACGAGGCGACGGGCTTGGCGGTCGGCTCGGTGGATACGCGCATGGCGATGTGGTCGTCCGCGGTCCGGGTCCTTGCCGAGCATCCGTTCATCGGCGTCGGCGGCACGGCGCGCATGGACCTCGTGGCCGAGGAAGCAGGTCCGAACGCGCGTGAGATCCTGCGCTACCAGCACCTGCACAATCTCGTCCTTGATGAGGCGCTGTCGAGCGGGCTTGTCGGCGTTCTGCTCATGTCGGGGGCTGTGGTGACCTTCCTCTCGGGCGCATTCCGCCGCGCGGACGATCCGGTCGTGCGGGATGCCAGCGTCGCGCTGGTTGCCTTCACCCTCGTCTTCGGACTCTTCCACGGCGTTCTTCTGAACGAATGGATGGTGCTGGTCGCCTTTGCGAGCATGGCGGTGATCCTCACCGAACTGCGCCGAAGACGACCATTCGGCGGTCTGCCGGCGGTCATGCCGTGAGTTCGAAGTCGCCTTGGGGGCTGCGACGGGCGGCTCGGCCGATCGGCGATCTCGTGTCGCAACTCGTCGAGCCCGTGGTGGCGCGCAAGGCCGGAATGTCGCTCGACCTGATCGGGGCGTGGCCGGAGATCGTCGGGCCCCGGCTCGAGGAAGGCTGCCGGCCGGAGAAGCTGGTCTGGCCGAAGGGCTACGGCGACGAGACGACGCCGCCGGCGACCCTCGTCATCGCGTGCGAAGGTGCGTTCGCGCTTCGGCTCCAGCACGAAGTCGAAACGATCCTCTCGCGCGTGAACGACTATTTCGGCTATCGCGCGGTGGACAAGATCAAGATCGTGCAACGCGCCGTTCGGCAGGTGCGACCGAACCGAAAGCCGCCGGTCGGGCCGCTGACGGCGAGCCATCGCGACACGATCCGGGAGGCGACCGCACGCATCGAGAGCGACAACCTGCGCAGGGCGCTGGAACGGCTGGGTGAGAGCGTCCTGCGACGGAACGCCGTCCGCCCCAAGGGCGACGGGCGCTGAGGCGCACGTTGGATCGCCACATTTGATCGCCTACGTGCCATAAGCGAAACCGAATCGTGGCTTCTGCGAAAGGCTGATCACTCGATGCTCGTCTCCTCGACCCGCACCCGGACCTCCAACCCGCGCGCCCGTGCGCTGCTCGCCGGCCTCCTGACTGCTGGGCTGGCGCTTGGAAGCGCGGCGCCAGCTTTCGCGCAGACCGAGACCCCGGCGGCAGCGGCACCGGCTGCCGCTCCGCAGACCAATCCTTCGGCCGTGACGGCTCCGAACGCCGAAGGCACCGTGGACGTCGCGAAGCTCATGGCTCCGCAGGCGCTGCCGGACATCGTGATCGGCAAGGCGGACGCACCGGTCACCATCATCGAGTACGCCTCGATGACCTGCAGCCACTGCCGCGACTTCCATTCCGAAAGCTATCCCAAGATCAAGGCGGACTATCTCGATACCGGAAAGGCGAAGCTGATCCTGCGCGAATTTCCGTTCGACCCGCGTGCGCTCGGTGCCTTCATGCTGGCGCGCTGCGCCGGCGACGACAAGCGCACCGCGATGGTCGATGTCCTGTTCGACCAGCAGCGCGAATGGGCCGGCGCGGAGAACGCCTCCGCCGCGCTTCTCAAGATTGCCCAGCTCGCCGGCATGACGCAGGACCAGTTCGCGGCCTGCCTCAAGGACACCGAACTTCAGGGCAAGGTCGTCGCGGTGCAGGCCGCCGGCCAGAACGATTTCGGCGTGTCCGCCACCCCGACCTTCTTCGTCAATGGCGACAAGTACTCCGGAGCCCTGTCGGCCGACGAGATGGCCGCGGTGATCGAGAAGCACCTCTAGCCCTTGCGTTTGCGCCTGGCAGAATCCAGCCGGGCGCAAAACTTTTGCAGTGCAGCAATTGGCGCAGGCGTTAGATTGACTTATGTCTGGCGCCGGTAGTTCACATTGCGCTCGTTCGAGCCGCGACGGCGTCGGTTTTCCATGGCCAAGAGACTGTTCACGTTCATGCGTGGCACTGCGGACCGCACGGCGGATCCGGCAGAAGCGCTCGGGCTGAAGGGCTCCAACCTCGCGCTGCTCGCATCGCTGGATCTTCCGGTCCCGCCGGGCTTCACGATCTCGACCTCGGCTTGGCGCGAGGCCGAGGGAAGCGAGACGCTCCCGCCGGCGCTGCGCAACGAGGTACTCGCCGCGATCGAGTGGCTTGAACGCGTCACGGGGCGCACGCTCGACGGCGCCCAGAAGCCGCTGCTTCTCGCGGTGCGTACCAGCGCACGCTCCGTCATGCCCGGCTTGGCCGATTCGGTGCTGGACCTCGGTCTCAACAGCCGAACGGTGGAGCTTCTGGCGCGAGAACTCGGCGATGTCGGCTTCGCGTTCCGCGCCTATCGTCGCTTCATCGAAAGCTATTGCAGCCTGATCCATGCGGTGGATACGAGCGACTTCGAAGAAGTTGCCGAGACCGAACGCCTCCGCGCAGGCTGGCAGGGCGACGAGCCGCATTCCCTGGTCGACTGGCGAGGGTTGATCGCGGCCTATCTGCGCTTCGTCGAAGACGAAGTCGGCAGTCCGATGCCGCAGACGCCGCTGGAGCAGCTCTACCAAGTCATCGACGCGAGCTTCGCCAGTTGGCGCGGCCCGGTCGCGCGCGCTTTCCGACTGGCCCACGGAATTGCCGAGAATGCCGGCGTTGCCGTCACCGTGCACGCCATGATCTTCAACGAACGCGGCGAGAAGTCAGGCACGGGACGCGCGCTGTCGCGCGATCTGAAGACCGGCGAGCCGCGCCTCACCGGCGAATTCGTGTTCGGGAACCGGGACGGAGCGAGCCCGGCCGGGGTCAGCGAGCCTTTGAGCCTCCAGCGGATCGACGCGGAACCCGAACTGTTTCCGGCCGACCTTCGTGCGTTGACCGACTATGTCCGCCGCATCGAGGCCCATGTCGGAGATGCGACCGAGGTCGACTTCATGGTCGGCGACGGCGAGCTGTTTTTCCTGCAGTCGCGCATCGCCCGGCGCAACGTCGCGGAAGCCATCCGCGTCGCGGTCGAGATGGTGCGGGAAGGGCAGATTGCGGAGGAGGACGCCCTCCTTCGCATCGAGCCGTCCTCGCTCGATCAGCTGCTTCACCCGACGATCGAGCGCGGGGAGGAGGTCCTCGTCATCGCCAAGGGCATGCCGGCCTCGCCGGGCGCCGCGAGCGGCGAGATCGTCTTCTCGTCCGAACGGGCGATCGCCGTGGCGGCGGAGGGTCGCAAGACCATCCTCGTGCGAAACGAGACGCTGCCCGAGGACGTTCACGGGATGCACGTGACCGAAGGCGTGCTGACCGTGCGCGGTGGAACGACAAGCCACGCCGCCGTTGTGGCGCGCGGCATCGGCAAGCCGTGCGTGACGGGCGCCGGATCGCTTCGCATCAACCAGGAGGCCGGAACCGTCATCGCTCTCGGCCGCACGTTGCGTGCGGGCGACCAGATCACGATCGACGGAACGTCCGGCGAGGTGATCCTCGGCTCGCCGAAGCTGAAGCGCCCGTCGCTGACCGGCGATTTCGCCACGCTCATGTCGTTCGCCGACCGGGCACGGCGCATGGAGGTCCGAACCAACGCCGAGACACCGGCCGAAGCCCGCGCCGCGCGTGCCTTTGGCGCCGAAGGCATCGGTCTCTGCCGCACCGAGCACATGTTCTTCGAAGGCGAGCGCATCTCGATGATGCGGGAAATGATTCTCGCATCCGACGAAGCGGGTCGCCGCGCGGCACTCGAACGCCTCCTGCCGATTCAGCGGTCCGACTTCATCGAGCTCTTCGAGATCATGGCCGGCATGCCGGTGACGATCCGCCTTCTCGATCCGCCGCTCCACGAATTCCTGCCGAAGGGCGAGCAGGAGATCGCCGAAACCGCCGTCATGCTCAGCATGAGCCCGGCCGTCGTGGCCGAGCGGATCGAGGCGCTGCACGAGTTCAACCCGATGCTCGGCCACCGCGGTTGTCGCCTGGCGATCTCGCATCCCGAGATCGTGGAGATGCAGGCCCGCGCCATCTTCGAAGCGGCGATCGAGGCAGGCGAGCGCAAGGGTAAGGCCGTGGTCCCGGAGATCATGGTGCCGCTGGTCGGCCTCCGGCGTGAACTCGATTTCGTGAAGGCGCGCATCGAGCGGATCGCCGAACTCGTGAAGCAGGAGCGCGGCAAGAGCGTCGACTATCTCGTCGGCACCATGATCGAACTGCCGCGCGCCATCGTGCGGGCCGACACGATCGCCGAGGTCGCCGACTTCTTCTCGTTCGGCACCAACGACCTCACGCAGACGGTCTACGGCATTTCCCGCGACGACGCGGCGAACTTCCTGTCGACCTACGAACGCCAGGGCATCATCGAGCGCGACCCGTTCCAGTCCCTCGACATCGAAGGCGTCGGCGAACTCATCGCGATGGGCGTCGAGAAGGCCCGGCGCACGCGCCCGGACATCTCGCTCGGCGTCTGCGGCGAGCAGGGGGGCGATCCGAACTCCATCGCCTTCTTCGAGCGGACCGGCCTCGACTACGTCTCCTGCTCACCCTACCGCGTGCCGATCGCGCGTCTGGCGGCCGCGCAGGCGGCGATCCGCTTCGAGCGGGCGCTTCGCGCTGCGGCGGCGCCCAAGACGCGCGGCCGGCATTGATCTGGCGCAGCGCCCCCGTGTCGCCGTCCCTGGCGCTGCGCTAGGATCGGCGGCAGCAGGTATCGGAGCGAACGACTTGGCCGGACACTACATCAGGACACGAGCCCGCACGGCCGGTTGGGCATGGAGCTTCGCCGCCTTCGCGGTCGCGCTCATTCCTGTCGGCATCGTCCTGTTCCGGCTCAACCTGCTCGATCTGCAGAACCTATCGTGGACGCTTCTCCTGGCCGGCGGCCTCGCCGCATTTGGCCTTCTTCTGGCACTGATGGCGATCGCCAAGGTCTGGCGCCGCGGCGCAGTCGGCGGCGGCCGGGCCGTCTCGGCTCTCGTCGTCGCCAGCATCGCTCTGCTGCCGTTTGCCGGCGCGGCCTTCCTGTACCGTCAGTATCCCGAAGGCTCCAGCGCCGAGACCGCCGGGCTGGTGGATGCTGCCCTTGCGCCGGTCGCATCGGCGCCAGCTTCGCCCGATGCGGTCCTCGCCGGTCGCGATTACCAGGCGACGGCGTCGATGGTCTACGAGGCGGCGCGCACCGCGCTGGAGCAGGAGGGCATCGAGATCACCGATGTCGCGAGCAGCCTCACACCGCCGCGGGACAGCGAGGATCTTGGCGTCAGCGGTACCGTACAGGTGCCGGTCCCGACGCTTCGCGGAAGCCTGGCGGCCGAGGCGCCGGATCGCTTCGCCATGAAGGACGCCCGCGAATACACGATCCAGGCCGTCGCCTATGCCCCAATCTTCGCCTTCCCGAGCGACGTGACGATCCGAATCGCGGAGGAGGGGGCGCAAACCTTCATCGACATGCGGTCCGCTTCGAGGGATCTTGACCGCGACCTCGGCCAGAACCGCCGGATCATCGTGTCGTTCCTGAACGGTGTCGACGAGGCGATGCGAGCCGCCGAAGGCATCGTTCCCGAGGAATAGCGCCGCCGTTCAGACCGGTCGAAAGCGACTGGCCAGGCCGAACGGTCCTTCCGCGACGATCAGCCCCCGCTCCATCAGGCTTTCGAGATGAGCCAGGACGGAGAGCGCCGCCGCGCCGTGCAAACGCGGGTCCGTGGTGTGGTAGATCGCCGCCACCATCTCCGGCACGCCGTCGAGGCCGGCGCGCACCTTCTCGAGAACCGCGCTTTCACGCATCCGCCTGTGGGCCCGCAATCCCCGCACGAAGGCGGCGGGGTTTTCGACCGGACCGCCATGACCCGGCAGGTATCTGCGGTCCGAACGCGCCAGAAGTCGATCGAGCGACCGCATGTAGTCCGTCATCGAGCCGTCCGGCGGCGCGACGATGCTTGTCGCCCATGCCATGACATGGTCGCCCGAGAACAGGAGGCCGGACTCCTCCAGCGCGAACGCCATGTGATTGCCGGTATGCCCCGGCGTGTGGATGCCGCGCAGCCTCGTCCCGCCGAACACGATCTCCGAACCTTCCTCCACGACGATGTCGGGCGCGAAGGCGGTATCGGAGGCGGCATCGAGCGGATTGATCTCGCCTTCGAGCAGCGGCCGGGAGGTGCGGTGCGGTCCCTCCGCCACGAGCGGCGCTGATGTGGCTCGCGCCAGAGCGGCGGCGAGGCCGGAATGATCGAGGTGCGTGTGGGTGACAAGGATCGCATCCACTGGCCGCCCGTCGATCGCCGCCAGCAAGGCCGCCAGATGGTTTGTATCGTCCGGTCCTGGGTCGACCACGACGAGGCGCTCACGGCCGATCAGATAGCTGTTCGTCCCGTGAAAGGTCATGGGTCCCGAGTTGGGGGCGGTGACCCGCACGATACCGGTCTCGATCGCGACCGGCTTCCCGTGCCGAGGGTCGAAACGCTGGTCCAGATCAAGACTCATTCCATTACCCTTCAGCGATCCCGTCCTCCGCGTCGCGCGGCTTGGCCATCGCTCGGGCTTCGCGATATAGCGGCGGGCATGACCTGGACCATCGCCGCCCTCTACCGTTTCGTATCCATCCCCGACCCCACCGGTCTGCGCGATGCTCTACACGAGTTCTGTCGTAGCGAGCATATCTGCGGAACGATCCTCGTGGCGTCGGAGGGGATCAACGGCACGATTGCGGGCTCGCGGGCGGGCGTGGAAGCGGTTCTCGACCGGTTGGATCGCGATGTCGCCATCCGACGGGGTGAGGTCAAGTTCTCCTCGGCTGACGAGCAGCCCTTCGCCCGCCTTCGCGTGCGCGTCAGGCCGGAAATCATCACCATGCGCGCGCCGGAGGCGGACCCGACGCGGCAGGTCGGCACATATGTCGAGCCCCAAGACTGGAATGCGTTGATCGCCGATCCCGAAACGTTGGTTCTGGACACTCGCAATCTCTACGAAACGCGAGTCGGCACCTTCGCCAACGCGATCGATCCGGAGATCGACAGCTTTACGGAGTTCAAGGCGTTTGCCGAACGCTCGCTCGACCCGCAACGGCACCGGCGTATCGCGATGTTCTGCACGGGCGGCATCCGCTGCGAGAAGGCGTCGAGCTATCTCCTCGCCCACGGCTTCGAGGACGTCAGGCATCTGAGGGGCGGCATCCTCAAGTATCTCGAAGTGGTGCCGCCGACTGAAAGTCTCTGGCAGGGGGATTGCTACGTCTTCGACAACCGCACGGCCGTCGGCTCCGCGGTTCGGCCGGCGGACTGGCAGTCCTGCTTCGGCTGCGGAAGCCCGTTGTCGCCGGAGGAACGGAACGATGCACGCTTCGAGGAGGGGGTCTCTTGCCCCCATTGCGCGTCCGACCTGTCGGACGAGAAGCGCCGTCGGCTTCGCCAGCGGCATGCGCAGATCACGGGTGTGGATAAGTTTAGACAGGACGATTAGTCGGTCTTCACCGCATTGCAACATATTCCGTATTGAAACGTTTCAATCGCAATTCCTCCCATGCTGGAGAATCGCCGTGCAAGCGTTTCGCAATCGCAAGGTTCATCTGGCTGGGCTTGCAGGCATCAGCCTGACGGCGTCGGCGCTTCTCGTCCGCGAGATCGACGCGAGCGGACTTTATGGCCCGGTCGGTACCGCCGACACCCTGATCGGCGACCTTCGCTCAAGCCTGCCGATACCGCAGGCCGATGGCTCGATCCTGGAAGGCGTCAATTTCGATGGCCACAAGGTGACGCTGGAATTCGTCGCCGACGAGCGCGTCGATCTTCATCTTCTGCGCGACAGCGATCGCGCCGAGCGCTGCGGCCTCTGGCATTCCGCATTCCGCCGCGGCGAGGTCGAGGAGGTCGAGTATCGCTACCGTCAGGGCGGCGCCGCGTCCTCGGCGCATCTGAACTCGGCGATCTGCAGCTGATCGACCGTTATCGCGATCGTCGGGCGGGTGATCGCCGCCCGACGTCGTTTTTGAATTTCGACTACTAACTCAGTCCGCCCGGCGCGGCTTGCCGGGCTTTCCCGGACCCTTGCCCGGTCCCTTCGTGCCGAACTTCGGAGGGCCGCGACGCGGCGCATCGCTATCGGCGCGCCGAGAGAATGCCTTCTGCGCGCGTGGCGGGCGCCCGGTCCTCGCGTTGCCGCCGCCGTCACGATCGCGACCGGCCGGCGGAGCGCCGCCGTCCATCCGCGTCACCGTGATGTCGTCGTCGCTGCCCTGCGCTGCGGAGGCGAAACGCTCAGCCGCATCGGCTCGGATCTCGACCTTGGTCTCCTTGTCGAAGATTCGGATCGCACCGATGTCCTCGCGCGTCACCTTACCTCGGCGGCAGAGAAGCGGGAGCAGCCATTTCGGGTCGGCATTGTTGCGCCGGCCGATGTCGAGGTGGAACCAGACGGCGGGTCCGATGGCATGGCGACCGCCGGTTCCCTCTTCGCGCTCGCCGTCGCGGCGGCTGCGCGGCTCGGCATTCGCCTTTCGGCCGGTCTTGTCGTCGCGACCCGGACCCGGATCGTAGATGTCCTCGGGCGCCGGAAGCTTTTGGCGATAGAGACGTGCAAAGGCCGAGGCGATCTCCATCGGGGAGAAGCGCTCGACGAGTACGCCCGCCGTCGCGAGATCGTCGTCCCCTGCCTCGTCGGAGAACAGCGGGTCGGTCAGCAGCCGATCGCGGTCGAGGGCGCGGATTTCGTCGGCCGAAGGGGGAGCGCTCCAGATCGGGCGAATCTTGGCATCCGTCAGGAGCCGATCGGCCTTGCGGCGCTTGGACAAGGGCACGAGGAGGACCGAGACGCCCTTGCGCCCCGCGCGGCCCGTCCGCCCGCTGCGATGCTGCAGCGTCTCGGCGTCGTTCGGCAGTTCCGCGTGGATCACGAGGCCGAGGTTCGGAAGATCGATGCCGCGCGCCGCGACGTCGGTCGCCACGCAGACGCGCGAGCGGCCATCACGAAGGGCCTGAAGCGCCTGGTTCCGTTCCGCCTGTCCGAGTTCGCCCGACAGGGACACCGCACCAAACCCACGGTCCAGCAGGCCGGTATGGAGATGCCGCACCTGCTCCCGCGTATTGCAGAACACGATGGCGGTCGGCGATTCGGCCTGGCGCAGGAGGTTGACCACCGCATGCTCGATCTCGGTTGGTGCGACGCGGATCGCACGATACTCGATATCGGAGTGGCTCGAGCTCTGGTTCGCGACCTCGATGCGCAGCGCGTTCGTCTGGTAGCGCTTGGTGAGCGCGACGATCGGCTTGGGCAAGGTCGCCGAGAAGAGCAGCGTCCGGCGCTCGGCGGGCGTCGCCTCCAGGATGAACTCAAGGTCTTCGCGAAAGCCGAGATTGAGCATCTCGTCGGCTTCGTCGAGCACCGCGACCTGCAGGTCCTGCGTACGCAGGTTGCCGCGCTCCAGATGATCGCGCAGACGTCCCGGAGTTCCAACGACGAGATGCGCGCCGCGGAACAACGCCTTCTGCTCCGTGCGCGCATCCATGCCGCCGACGCAAGTCACGATGCGCGCGCCGGCTTCAGCGAAGAGCCAGCGCAACTCATCGCTGACCTGAAGCGCGAGTTCACGTGTCGGGGCGATGATGAGGCCGAGCGGATTTCCGGCTTCGCCGAGGGTATCCCGGTCCTGCAGGAGCGTCTGGCCCATGGCGAGGCCGTAGGCGACCGTCTTGCCCGAACCGGTCTGCGCTGAGACGAGCAGGTCGCGATCCTCCGCCGCGGCTTCCACGACGCTCTTCTGAACCGGTGTCGGCTCCTGGTAGTTGCGGCTTTCGAGGGCCCGGGCGAGGGCGGGATGGATGGGGGGAAAGGCCAAGCGGATCGTCCTTGGAGTGTTCGGCCCTGACGGGCGCGGCCCTCGCGTCGGGAGCGATGCCGTTGGAAAGGGAAATGCCCATGTGCCGGATGGAACGGCGGCCGACGGGCATGCAACAGAAAGAACGGCGGTCTGCGAAAGCAGGACCACCGTTGTGTTCGAGCGAGCTATAAGCGTTCCGCGCGGGAAAGGCGAGGGGTCACATCTCCTCGTTCGCGGTCTTCCTGCGGCGCCGGCGACCCCACTTCACATCCGCCTTCCGTCGCCATCGGCGAACGAAGGCGAGATCGATCGACAGAATCAAAAGGCCGAGCGGCAGCATCCAGATGCCGAATACCGGCAGAAAAGCTAGGAAGCCGCCAATGATGAAGCCGATCCCGACCGCCATTCGCGCGACACGGTTCGCGGGAAGCCGAAATTTTCGACCGAGAATGTGAACCGTATGTCCGCGCAGCCGGAAGAACTCGCGTCGCTTCGCTGCCGTCTCTTCCACGCTGTTCATACGCCTTCACCTGATCCGCCGGTCCGGGGGATGTGATGCCGGGAGGGGTGACGGACAACCTCGTTGGAAACGAGGCGTGGAAGATTTTTTTGCAGAAAGCGTTCGGCCCACTTGGCAAATCGCGAACCCCTGGGTATACGCACCCTCGTTCGCAGGGCGAACTTTTCCCCGGTAGCTCAGTGGTAGAGCAATCGACTGTTAATCGATCGGTCGCTGGTTCGAATCCGGCCCGGGGAGCCACAAAGCTTTACAGATATACGAAACCAGACTGATGCGCGATCGCATATCCGCGTTCGCGCGAACGGCGGCAGATCCATTTTAGCCCGCCGCCCTGTTCGTGTGCTGCGACATGGCGCGCCGAGGTCAGAACGGGTGACGGTTCTGACGGAAGCGGCCGGAATCAATCTCGCGCTCGCGGCGCTCGAGGTCGGCAAGCGACGTCGCATCATTCAAGTAAGCCAACGCGCGTTCGTCGTGGGACGGGGCGCGGAAGGCGGCTCGAAGTCGGCGGGTGATGCTCATGATCCTGTCTCCAAGGTTTGGTTGACAGGATGAAAATGGCGGTTCTGACGTCCTGTTGCAACGCAACATGACGCAAGGCCGCTATGCGATTCGCACACATCCCTGCGGTCGAGTCCTTGTGCGCTAACAATTTGCGTCGAATTGTATGCTTCGCTCAATTGCAGGATTGCCAAGGTTCCCGCGATCCATACACTCGGAAGCAACGGACGCTCCGGTAAGAAGAGCGCCAGACGGAGGGGACGGACATGACGAACCATACGAAAGGGCCACTCAGCGCAGCGCATGGCATGACGCTGGGTTGCCTTCTGTCGAGCGTGATCTGGCTTGCCGGGCTGAACATCGTTCTGCTTGGTGGGCATCTGTCGTTTTGATGCGGCCTTGGTCAGCGGCTTGATCTAGTTCGATGACGCTTTGCCGTCGGTCAGCGACTGCAGCGCCTCGATAACGCGCTCGAACTCGACCGGCTTGGCGAACACCGGTACGTCGCGGAAGCGAGCCGCGACCAACGACGGATCGTAGGCGGTCAGGAACACGAACGGCACGTTGCGTCGTGCAAGATCGTAGGCGACTGGGTAGCTCATTTCGCCGGCAAGGTTGACGTCCATGAGGGCCGCATCGATGTCGGGAACTCGCGCGATCAGCGCAATCGATTCCTCGATCGTGGCCGTCGGGCCGATGACGGTCGCGCCCATGTCCTCCAGCCGCTCGGCGAGCGGGCGCGCAATCAGGAAATCGTCTTCGACCAGCAGGATCTGTTTGTTCTGGAGCATGGGTCCGTCGTGGGCTTGATCTTCGTGAGACAGCGGGCGTGCCGAGGCAAACGCATCGGGGCGTCATCGGTTCGACACAGGCGGTGAGCCTGAGTGGACGAAAGTCCGCGCCGAGGGAAGGGACGTCGTTGATCGATCCATCATGCAAATGGTCCGTCCGGGGCTTGCTTAAACCGCCGGGTCCACGTACCTAGCGCGCCGTTGAGGCCTCGTGGCGGAGTGGTGACGCAGAGGACTGCAAATCCTTGCACCCGGGTTCGATTCCCGGCGAGGCCTCCAACGCATGAGCGCGCAAGACCGCGCCGATCTGGATCCTTCATTTCCCACCCTCTGCTCCATGGCTTCCGCCAACCCGCTCGTGCTTCCGCTTGTCAGCCAGCGGGGCGGCGAATATGGGATGGGGCAAGCAATCGAGCCGAGGCCTGACATGGATTTCGCTGCCGCCCGCGTGAAGATGGTGGACAACCAGATTCGCACGACCGACGTGACGTCGCACGAGACGCTGCGTGCGTTCCTGAGCGTTCCGCGTGAGGTCTTCGTGCCCGAGGAACGGAAGGCGCTCGCCTACATCGATTCGGATATTCCGCTCGGGAGCGGTCGCGCCCTGATCTCGCCGTCGCCTCTCGCCAAGCTCATTCAGCTGGCCGAGATCGGGCCGCAGGACGTCGTGCTCGATGTGGGCTGCGGCACCGGCTACTCATCGGCCGTCCTGTCGCATCTCGCAAGCTCGATCGTCGCGCTCGAGGAGGATGCCGGTCTCGCCGCGAAGGCGAGTGCGGCGTTCGATGCCCTTGGCATCGTCAATGTGGCCGTCGTGTCCGGTCCTTTGAAGGACGGCTGGGCCGGTGAGGCACCCTACGACGTCATCGTTTTCGAGGGATCGGTCGAGTCGCTCCCGAAGCCGCACATCGACCAGTTGAAGGATCGCGGCCGGCTCGTGGTCGTCGAGCGCTCCGGAGCTTCGGGCATGGCGAAGCTCTACACGAAGGAGGACGGGATCGTCTCCGACCGCTTCGCCTTCAACTGTCACATTCCAGCGTTGCCGGGCTTTGCCAAGCCGCGCGAGTTCGTGTTCTGACGTTCGCGGAGAGGGCGGCGCGTATTCGTCCCGGCGGCCTATACATTCGCCAAGTGTTTGAGTCGCGCCACACCCTTTGGTCAAAACCGCATGTGGCCGTTTTGCAGGCTAGCGTTCGCACGTCGTTCGGTACACTACCTACTCGATAAGGTTCGGGCGAGGTTCGTCTGGGCCTCTCGTGTGCCGTGTGTTTGGCATGCGTCCGATTTCGGAGAATGCATCTTGCGCAAGAAGACGTGGATCCTGGCCTCCCTCTCGGCGCTTCTGATGGCGACGAGCGTCGATTTCGCCAGCGCCGAAACCCTCCGGGAAGCGCTGGCCAAGGCCTATTCGAACAGCCAGAGCCTCAATTCCGCCCGTGCCCAGCTGCGCGCGACCGACGAGAACGTGCCGCAGGCCCGCGCAGGGCTTCGACCGCGCGTCCAGGGTGTCGTGTCGACCCAGGGATCGCGGTCCCGCACCACGTTCGGTGACAATCTGCCCGGCCAGCGGTCACGCACAGGAGCCATCACCTCCGGAATTCAGATCAATCAGACCTTGTTCGATGGCTTTCAAACCCCGAACAATGTGAACGCCGCACAGGCACAGGTCCGTGCCTCTCAAAAAAACCTCGACAACACGGTGCAGGATACGCTTCTCGACACCGTGACCGTCTTCATGAACGTGCGCCGTGATCGCGAAGTCGCTGCGTTTCGTCGCCAGAGCCTTGCCTTCCTGAACGAGCAGGTCCGCGCGGCGCAGGCGCGTTTCGACGTGGGCGAGGGCACACGCACCGACGTTGCGCAAGCGCAGGCGCAGCAGGCGCTAGCGACCGCTCTGTTGAATACGGCACTTTCGCAGGTCGCCAGCAGCGAAGCGCAGTATCTCGACGTCGTCGGCGATCCCCCGGGCAACCTTGAAGCCGGAACCCCTCCCAATCGTAGTGCAATACCGTCTTCGGTTGGCGAGGCCGTACGCGTCTCGCAGGAACAGCATCCAGCCATCCAAGCAACGAAGTTCGCTGTCGATGCTGCATCGTTCCAGGTGAAATCAGCCGAGGGCGCCCGCCTTCCGACTTTGGCCGTAACCGGGCAGATCGATAACACCTACGCCCTGTCGGATCAGGATCCTGATCCTGGCAATCTGCCGGGCGTCGTGACGCAGAACGAGGTCTCGGGCACGGTCGGCGCGCAGCTCACCGTTCCGATTTATCAGGGCGGCCTCGTCGCCTCGCGCGTCCGTCAGGCCAAGGAAACGCTCTCGCAGCGTCGGATCGAGGTGGACAATATCCGCGATCAGGTTCGCTCTGCTGTGGCGAGCGCCTGGGCCCAGCGTCAGGCCGCCGAGGCCAACGTGCAGGGCTATCGCGCCCAGGTCGCTGCTGCGCAGTTGGCGCTGAACGGCGTCGTCGAGGAGCGCAACGTCGGTCAGCGTACGACACTCGACGTTCTGAACGCGCAGTCCGACGTGATCACCGCGCAGATTCTCCTGGCGGGCGCGCAGCGCGATACGATCGTCGCGGCCTATACGCTGGCCTCGGCGGTCGGCAGCCTGCTTCCCGACCGCCTCGCCCTGGCGGTCGACCGCTATGAGCCGGAAGAGCATTACCAGGCTGTTCAGGACAAGTGGTACGGCTTGCGTACCCCGGACGGCCGCTGATCATCTGATGGGCCGGCGCTCGCGGGCCCGATCGCATTAAAAATTCGTTTATAAACCGCCCTTCGAACGAACTGGGGATTCCTGCCGGTCGGCAGAGGGCGTACGGTACCGTGAGATTCGTGTCGGGTGGCGGCCGCGAATTCAAATCGGGTACGGGTTTCATGAGCAAGGCGAGTGTCGCGCAGGAGCCGTCAATGGACGAGATCCTGGCATCCATCCGGCGGATCATCGAGACAGGCGACGAGAAGTCGGCCAGTGCGAATCGGGAAGCCGCGGTTGGGGCAGCCCGGCAGATCCCGGCATTCCTTGCCGGTGCATCGTTCCAGGAGTCATCGGCCGAGCCGCCGGCTCAGGACGTGTCCCAGCCGCTCCGCTTTCCGTCGCCGCTCGATTCGGTTCATGCCGGCCAGCAGGGTTCGCTCGGCGACGACGATCACCTGACCGCCGAACTCGAAAACGAACTGGCGGCGACATGGGAGCGGATCGAGATCGGCCAGGACGTCGGGGCACCGCAGCCGGATGCGGCGCCGTCTCAGACTGACCGTTTTTCGAAGGCAGAAGCTCCCGTCATGAGTCAAGACCAGCATCCCCACTTCGAAACGCCTGCGGCACCGGCCGAACACCCGCAGTTCCAACACGGTGCCGACGCGCCCTCGTCGCAGTCACCACAGTCTCCCGCCAGCTACGAGGCTCCGATGGAGCGCAGCGCCTTCGAGCCCGCCAACACCGACGCCCGGCGTGCGGATGAGGGGAGTGCGTCTTCCAGTCGTTATGGCGATGTGCCGCCGCCCCTGGTGTCTCCGACCACCGGCCAACTCGTGGGCGCGTCCTTTAACGAACTGGCCGAGGCCATCCGCCAGGGCGAGCTTCGCTCACTGGAGGCCATGGCGCAGGAGATGCTGCAGCCGATGCTGCGCGATTGGCTGGATGACAACCTCCCGAAGATGGTCGAGCGTCTCATCCGCGAGGAGATCGAGCGGCTAGCGCGAGGCGGCATCAAGCGCTGAGGTAACCATCGCCCGGCATCGGTGATCGAAGGGGCGCGCTTCTCCGGAAGCGCGCCCTTTGTCTCGTGCGCGCTCCACGCTTCGATCCGGGTCGCGTTTCGTTGACATCGCTCGCGTTCTGCTCGAAACCCGGTCGCGATTCTGACCGATCTGGATGCCCGCCCATGGAGAAGACCTACGACGCCGCCGCGATCGAGCCCCGCGTGGCCGATCGCTGGGAGGCTGCCGACGCATTTCGGGCGGGAGCGGGCGCGAAGCCCGGCGCCGACCCGTTCTCCATCGTCATTCCCCCGCCCAACGTCACCGGGTCGCTCCACATCGGCCACGCGCTGAACAATACGCTGCAGGACATCCTCGTCCGCCATCGGCGCATGCTCGGGCAGAACGTCCTGTGGCAACCCGGCTTCGACCATGCCGGTATCGCGACGCAGATGGTGGTGGAGCGGCAGCTTGCCGAACGCAAGGAGCCGGGTCGCCGTGCCATGGGCCGTGAGGGCTTCATCGAGCGCGTCTGGCAATGGAAGGGCGAATCGGGCGGCGCCATCCTCGGTCAGCTTCGGCGCCTCGGTGCCTCCTGCGACTGGTCGCGCGAGCGCTTCACGATGGACGACGGCCTTTCGCGAGCCGTTCGCCGTGTCTTCGTCCAGCTCCATCGCGAGGGCCTGATCTACCGCGACAAGCGGCTCGTCAACTGGGACCCGAAGCTCCTGACCGCGATCTCCGACATCGAGGTCGAGCAGCGAGAAATCCGCGGTCATCTCTGGCATTTCCGCTACCCGGTGGAGGGGCGCAACTACGATCCGTCCAATCCCACGACCTTCATCACGGTCGCGACGACGCGGCCGGAGACCATGCTTGGCGATTCCGGCGTCGCGGTGAACGGCTCCGACGAGCGCTACACCGATCTCGTCGGCAAGACCGTCCGGCTTCCGCTGGTCGGTCGCGTCATCCCCGTGGTGGCCGACGACTATGCCGATCCGGAAGCCGGCTCGGGCGCGGTCAAGATCACCCCGGCACACGACTTCAACGACTTCGAAGTCGGCGAGCGGCACGGTCTGGCGCGAATCTCCGTCCTCGCGTCGGATGCCACGATCTCGATTCGCGACAACGCCGAATTTCTGGAAGGGCTGTTCCCGGCCGACGGCGAACGCGCGGTCGGTATGTTCGAGGGGCTCGACCGGTTCGCTGCCCGCAAGCTCATCGTCGACTGGATGGACGGGGAAGGCTACCTCGCGAAGGTCGAGGATCACGTCCACATGGTGCCGCACGGCGACCGCGGCGGCGTGCCGATCGAGCCGTTCCTCACCGACCAGTGGTATGTCGACACCAAGACGCTGGCGCATCCTGCGATCGCCAGCGTGCGGGAGGGGCGCACCACGTTCGTCCCGCGCAATTGGGAGAAGACCTACTTCGACTGGATGGAGAACATCCAGCCGTGGTGCATATCGCGCCAGCTTTGGTGGGGCCATCAGATCCCGGCCTGGTACGGACCGGACGGCGCGGTGTTCGTGGACGAGGACGAGGAAACCGTCGCCGGCGCGGCTCTGGCGCATTACGTCACCAACGGCACGCTGACGGACGCGCAGGCGCGCGAAATGGCGGAGACGGGATCGGTCTTCGACGGCTTCCTGCGCCGCGACGAGGATGTTCTCGATACCTGGTTCTCGTCGGCGCTCTGGCCCTTCTCGACGCTGGGCTGGCCCGACAAGACGCCTGAGCTCGCGACCTACTACCCGACCAACGTCCTCGTCAGCGGTTTCGACATCATCTTCTTCTGGGTTGCCCGAATGATGATGATGGGCCTGCACTTCACCGGCCAGGAGCCTTTCGGCACCGTCTACATGCACGCCCTCGTTCGCGACAAGAACGGGGCGAAGATGTCGAAGTCGAAGGGCAACGTCGTTGATCCACTCGATCTGATCGACGAGTTCGGTGCGGATGCCTTGCGGTTCACTCTGGCGATCATGGCCGCGCAGGGACGGGACGTGAAGCTCGATCCGCAGCGGATCGGCGGCTACCGGAACTTCGGCACCAAGCTCTGGAACGCGACACGGTTCGCCGAGATGAACGGGGCGGAGCACAACGTCACCGTCGATCCCGATGCGCTGGTTCTGCCGCTGAATCGCTGGTTGATGAGCGAACTGGCGACGGCGATCTCGGAGGTCGACGCAGCGTTGGATTCCTATCGCTTCAACGATGCGGCAGCCGCCATCTACCGCTTCACATGGAACACGGTCTGCGACTGGTATCTCGAACTCGCCAAGCCGGTGTTCCTCGGCGAGGACGAGTTGGCCAAGGTCGAGACCCGGCGGGTGACCGGCTTCGTTCTCGACCGTGTCTACGCTCTCCTGCATCCATTCATGCCCTTCCTGACGGAAGAACTGTGGGCGGCGACCGCAGGCGTGCGTCCCCGCGACGGGCTGCTCTGCCACGCGGAGTGGCCGGTTCTCGTCTATAACGACGCCGAGGCGTCGGACGACCTCAACTGGCTCGTCGCTCTCGTCGGCGAAATCCGCTCGATCCGCGCGGAGATGAATGTGCCGCCGGGTGCGGAAGCGCCGCTTGTCGCGGTCGGCGTCGATGCCAAGACGCAGCAACGGCTGGTCCGCCACGATGCGGCCCTGCGGCGCCTCGCGCGTCTGTCGAGCGTCGAGACCGCGGACATCGCTCCGCCGCAGTCCGTGCAATTCGTCCTCGACACCCGCGCCTACGCCTTGCCCTTGGCTGGGACGATCGACGTCGCCTCGGAAATCGCACGTTTGACGAAGGCTGCTGCCAAGGCGCGCACCGAGGTCGACCGGATCGACAAGAAGCTCTCGAACGAGCGCTTCGTGGCGAACGCTCCGGACGACGTGGTGGCGCAGGAGCGTGAGAAGCGGGACGCCTATCAGGCGGAAGCCGAGAAGTTGGACGCCGCCTTGGCGATGCTGCGCTAGCTCTGGTTTCGACCACCGTCGCCGAGCGTGTAGCGTTCTGGCAACGGTGGTCGGATTCTTCCGTTTACGGAAGACAACTGTGGCCGACTATTCGTGCTCAGTCGAACTGCCGTTCAGGTTCAGCCCGGAGGCGAAACGACAGCATAGGGAATGACTTACCGTAGCGCGCTGGAGTTGTTCATTCATGCCGAGCAACTCCAGCGGTGCGTTTCGCCAACCTGTCGCCGTGCTTTCGCCTGTATTCCCATCTCTCGAGCGTCGTGACACGGTTCGTTCATACGGACGGGCAGGAGGAATGCCCGCAAGCGACGACCGGTGGGGGAAGGCATGAGCGGTTTCAAGACGCGCCTGGCGCAGACGACATTTCTGGTTCTCCTGGGCGCCAGCGGTGCACAGGCCGGCGGCTTCCAGCGCGGCACGGCCGACACGGATGTCCTCTACGAGGCGGCTCCGTTCAGCACGCGCCTCGGCTTCACGTACGTCAACCCGGCTCGCGGTTTCGAGCGCGTCAACGGCGTGTCAGGCGACTTCGGTGACTACACGGGCACCTATCAGATCCCCAGCGCGGCGCTGAAACTTGGCAACGACACCGTGGCCTGCGTCGGCAACTATACCGAAACTTTCGCGGCGGAAGCGGACTACTCCTCGCTACCAGGCGGTGCGCAGCCGGCCGGCTTCCCCGGCGGGTCGCGGGTGCGTGATCTCGAGTTCGATTCCGACGAGATCAGCGGGACCTGCCGCGTCAGCTACAGTCGCGACGGGATGCGCTTCAGCCTTCTGGGCGGCGTGTTCGGCGAGGACTTCAACTTTAACGGCACGAGCCTTGCAGCGCGCAACCTTGGTCCCACCCTTCCGGGCGCCCTTCAGGGTGCGCTCGCGTCCTTTGGTGGCCAGCTCCTGCTGCCAGTCGCCCTGACGGCCGACACGAGCCAGGGCTTCTCGGCGGGTTACCGCATCGGCGCCGCTTTCGAGATGCCTGAGATCGCGCTTCGCGCACAGGTGCTCTACCGGTCCGAGGTCGAGCATGACGATATCACCGGCACGGGCACGTTGGTCGCATCCAACAACGCGTTCGTGCAGTTGGCCGACGGGCGGCAGCTCTCGATCCCGCAAGCGGCGGCCTTCCTGGCGCAACGCGGCATCAACGTACCGCCTGCGCTGATCTCGGCGCTGCCGACCGGCGGAACGGTGCTCGCCAACAACCTTCCGGCCTCGCTGAACACCGCAACGAGCCCACAGAGCCTCTACATCAACGCTCAGACCGGTATTGCGGAAGGCACGCTCCTGCTCGCTTCGTTCCGCTGGACCGACTGGAGCACGAATCGCGCGGTTGTCACCACGGTCGCCGGTAACTCCACCGTCAGCCCGTACTACTGGGATGACGGCTATACGGCGACCATCGGCATCGGCCGCGCCTTCAACGAGAACGTCTCGGGAAGCATCTCGCTCGGCTACGACAGCGGCGTATCGACCGGTGCGGAAACCACCTACACCGACCTCTACACTCTGTCGGGCGGTCTCGCCCTTAAGAATAACGACTGGGCCGAACTGCGCGTCGGCGGCCTGATCGGATATTGGACCGATGGCGAACAGCGTCGGACGAGCGGAGCCGTCTTCGACGCCGACGTCGGCAACGATTGGGTCTATGCCGCGAACGTCTCGCTGAAGCTCTCGTTCTGAGCCGAAGGGAAATTCTGTGGACGGCGGCATCGGGTGAGCACCGGTGCCGCCGTTCGCGTGACCGAGGGTCGTGAAAGTGTTGAGCGCCAGCAACACTATTGCAGGCAAGCATCGCCTATAAGACTTGCCAAGAGAGAATGCCGTGCTGCCGCCATAAAGGCGGACCACCCACGACCTCGAAGCGCGGGGACGGACATTCGCAGGGCATGATGGCGCGAGCTGTTTTTCCGAACCTCGACGCGGAGGAGCGGACTATGAAATCGACAACCGACCGGAAGGGGCCGAATGGCCGTCTTGGTCTCATCGACCGTGGCATCGCGGCCGCGTCGACCTTCGGTTGTGCAAACGGTGCGGTTCGCCTTCATGCGGCACGCTGAGACGCTCCGCCTCGTCGGGCTGGTCGCGCTGCTCGTCGGCACCGTGCCGGCGCTCGCGCTCGATCCGTCTGCCAACCCCGTGCTGGAAGCGCCGAAGTCCAGCCCACGTGACGTCTTCTCGATGGGGTTTGCGGCCTACAAGCGCGGCGAGACGGCTGCGGCGATCGACGCGCTTCAGCATGCCGCCGAGCTCGGCCATCCCGGCGCTCGGTGGAAGCTCGGCCAGATGTATGCCGCCGGTGACGGCGTCGTCGAGGACGACTTCGAAGCGTTCAAGATGTTCGAGCAGATCGTGCGCGATCAGGAGGACGACACCGCGTCCTCGCCCAACGCCCCCTATGTCGTCAGCGCCGTGCTGGCACTGGCCGAATACGTGCGCTCCGGAATCTCGGGAACGCCAGTCAAGCCCGATGCGTCGCAGGCGCGCCAGCTCTACACCCATGCTGCCACCTATTTCGGCGACGCACGTGCCCAGTTCGAACTCGGACGGATGCTGCTGGCGGGCGAGGGCGGCCGGGCAAACCCGCGACAGGCCGCGCGCTGGCTCAAGCTGTCGGCCCATAAGGGCTATGCGAAGGCCGAGGCGCTGCTCGGCTACCTGATTTTCGATGGGGATGCGATCGCGATGCGGGCCGAGCCGGCTCGCGGATTGGCGATGCTGACGCGTGCCTACAAGCTCGCGGCACCCAAGGATCGCGAATGGATCCGTCCGCTACAGGAGGAGGCGTTCTCGCTCTCCTCCGAGGACGATCGCAAGACCGCGATCGCTTTTGCCGAAAGTGATCGCGACCCCGCCAACTAGCGGAGCGCCGCCGGGTCGATCTCCACGACCACCGGCACATGGTCGGAAGGCTTCTCCCAGGCCCGCACATGCTTGTCGATCCCAACCGAACGCAGCGCCGCGGCGGCCTCGGGCGACAGCAGCACGTGATCGATGCGGATCCCGTTGTTCTTCTGCCAGGCACCAGCCTGGTAGTCCCAGAACGTGTAGGTCTCCGCCTGATCGCTGGATGCGCGAACGGCGTCGGTCAGGCCGAGATTGAGGAGCCGGCGATAGGCCTCGCGGCTCTCCGGCTGATAGAGCGCGTCCTCGGCCCAGGCGGCCGGGTTCTTCACGTCCTCAGGCTGGGGAATGACGTTGTAGTCGCCCGCCAGGAGGAACGGCATCTCCTCGCCGAGGCGACGGCGCGCGTGCGCCTCGAGGCGCTTCATCCAGGCCAGCTTGTAGGTGAACTTCTCGGTGCCGATCGGATTGCCGTTCGGCAGGTAGAGTGAGGCGAAGCGGAGCGTCCTGCCGCCGACCTCCCAGGTGCCCTCGATGAAGCGCGACTGCTCGTCCGTCGCGTCTCCCGGCAAGCCCCGCTCGATCGTGGCCGGAGGCTGGCGCGAGAGCAGGGCGACCCCATTGAAGCCCTTCTGGCCGTGGGTCTCGACGTGCCAACCTCGCGCCTCGAGATCGGCGCGGGGAAAGCTCTCGTCGACGCTCTTGATCTCCTGCAGCCCGACGATGTCGGGCTTGCGCTCGTCCAGCCACGCCAGCAGCGCCTCGGATCGTGCCTTGACGCCGTTGATGTTCCAGGTGGCGAGCAACATGGGCTGGGTTCCGGTCAGGAGAGGATGGGCGAGGCCATGCCCTCCGCCGACCGGGTCTGTCAAATCGCGAAGGACGTGCCGCAGCCGCAGGAGGCCGTGGCGTTCGGATTGCGGATCTGGAAGGACTGCCCCATCAGGTCGTCCACGAAATCCACCACCGAGCCGTCGAGATAGGCGAGCGAGGTCTGGTCGACGAGGACGCGCGCCCCGTCCTTTTCGATCACGAGGTCGTCGCTTTCCGTGTCGTGCGTCAGGTCGAACTTGTAGGAGAAGCCCGAGCACCCGCCACCCTCGACCGAGATGCGCAATGCGTTCTCGGTCTCGCTCTTGGCGACGATCGCCTTGATGCGGCGGGCGGCCGCGTCGGACACGGTGATGGAATTGGCGAGCGTCTCGCTCATGGCTGACCCGGCGCCGCGTCGGCGGCAGTCCGGCCTCTTGTTGTTGGGGTCGTGTCGCTAAGGTATGGACGCGCAAGGGGAGGGTCAATCTTGCCTGCCTCGCGTCGCTCCGCCGGCGCCCAACATCGCGGACGGCCATGTCGGACTGGACGACCCATCGCATCGGAACCGGCCATGATGGTCTGGCACCCTTCGCCGTGCACGCGGACGCCTCGCGCGGGCGGCTCGTTTCAGAGCCCGAAAGCCGCACGCGCACACCCTTCCAGCGCGACCGCGACCGGATCGTCCACTCCACCGCCTTTCGCCGCCTGAAGCACAAGACGCAGGTCTTCGTGGCCTACGAGGGCGACCATTACCGGACGCGGCTGACCCACACGATCGAGGTCTCCCAGATCGCGCGCGCCTTCGCCCGCGCGCTGCGGCTGGATGAGGATCTGACCGAAGCGATCGCGCTCGTCCACGATTTCGGTCACACGCCGTTCGGCCACGCCGGTGAAAGGGCTCTGGACCGCAAGCTCGCCGACTTCGGCGGTTTCGACCACAACGCGCAGTCGCTGCGCATCGTCACCGCGCTGGAGCGCCGCTACGCCGATTTCGACGGCCTGAATCTGACGTTCGAGACGCTCGAGGGCTTGGTGAAGCACAACGGGCCGTTGGTCGGACCGAACGCCGCCAGCGGCCATCCCGTGCCGCCGCAGATCGTGGCGTTCGACGCTCGGTTCCCGCTCGCGCTCGACAGTTTTGCCAGTCTCGAAGCGCAGGCGGCGGCGATCTCGGACGACATCGCCTACAACACCCACGATCTCGACGACGGTTTGCGCGCCGGGCTGATCGCGCTCGACGGTCTGGAAGCGCTCGATCTGGCCGGGGATATCCTTCGCGAGGTGCGCGCCCGCCATCCCGATCTCGATCCAGTCCGCACGGGGCACGAGATCATGCGCCGGCACATCACGCGGCTCGTCGAGGACGTGATCGCGACGACGCTGGAGAGCCTTGCTATGCACGCCGTCGACAGCGTCGACGAGGTGCGCTCGGCGGGGCGCACCCTCGTCGACTTCTCACCGATGATGCGCTCGCAAGTCGCGCAGACGCGGGCCTTCCTATTCCAGCGCGTCTATCGAAACCCGCTCATCTTCGACACGATGCGGCAGGCCGAGCAGGTGGTGGAAGAGCTGTTCGACCGATTGGTCGAGCGGCCGGACCTTCTGCCAGTCGGGTGGAGCGGGGCTGCCGAGGGGCTGACTCCCGAGCGTCTGGCGCGTCACGTCGGGGACTATCTGTCCGGGATGACCGACAGCTTCGCGCTCGCCGAGCACCGCCGTTTGTTTGACGATACGCCGGATTTGCGTTAGCGCCGCCGCTCGCGGGATCATCCCCGTCATCGTTCCCAGCGCGCGCTGCCTTCGCCTCGGCTGAGCGCGCCCCGCCAAGACCGGATCATCTGATGAACATCTTCGCCGACTTCGAGCAGCGCATCCGGGAACGGGTCGAAGCGGTTCTGAATGCTCGCGGGAACGGGGGTGCCGACCTCTCGCGGATCGGGGTCGAGCCGCCGCGCGACCCGTCGCACGGGGACCTGTCGACGAATGCGGCGATGGTGCTCGCCAAGCCGCTCGGCGCAAAGCCGCGCGACCTCGCCGATGCTTTCGCGGACGCCCTGCGGCAGGACACCGACGTCGAGACCGTCGAGGTCGCCGGTCCCGGCTTCATCAACTTGCGCCTGAAGAGCGCCTACTGGACCCAACACCTCCACGAGATCCTGGGCCGTGGCCTCGATTATGGGCGCGGTGAGGCGACGGGCCACCGGGTGAACGTCGAATACGTGTCGGCCAACCCGACCGGACCGCTGCATGTTGGTCATTGCCGCGGCGCGGTCGTTGGCGACGCGATCGCTAACGTCATGGCGTTTGCCGGAAACGAGGTCTCGAAGGAATACTACATCAACGACGCCGGTGCGCAGATCGAGGTGCTCGCGCGTTCGACCTTCCTGCGCTACCGCGAGGCGCTGGGCGAGGCGATCGGGGAGATTCCCGCCGGCCTCTACCCTGGCGATTATCTGAAGACCGTCGGCGCCGCGCTCGCGATCCGCTACGGGCGTGAACTTCTCGACCAGGACGAGGCGGAATGGCTTCCGACCGTGAAGTCCTATGCGATCGCGGCGATGATGATGTCGATCCGCGACGACCTGAAGGCGCTCGACATCACGCAGGACGTGTTCTTCTCCGAGAAGACGCTGCACGAGGGCGACCCGAGCCGGATCACCCAGGCCGTCGATGACCTTCGCGAGCGCGGCTTCGTCTACCAGGGCACGCTACCCCCGCCCAAGGGTCAGTTGCCGGAAGACTGGGAAGACCGCGAGCAGACGCTCCTGCGCTCGACCGAGGTCGGCGACGACGTCGATCGTCCACTGGTGAAGTCCGACGGCACCTACACCTATTTTGCGGCCGACGTCGCCTACTTCGCCGACAAGTTCGCGCGCGGCTTCGACGAGATGGTCTACGTGCTCGGCGCCGACCATGGCGGTTACGTCAAGCGGCTGGAAGCAGTCGCGAAGGCTGTGGCCGGCGATAAGGCGCATGTCGACGTGGTCCTGTGCCAGCTCGTGAAGCTTTTCCGCAACGGCGAGCCGGTGCGCATGTCCAAGCGCGCGGGCGAGTTCGTGACGCTCGCCGACGTCGTGAACGAGGTGGGGCGCGATCCCGTCCGCTTCATGATGCTCTTCCGCAAGAGCGACGCGCCGCTCGACTTCGACTTCCAGAAGGTGACCGAGCAGTCGAAGGACAACCCGGTCTTCTACGTGCAGTACGCCCATGCCCGCGCCCGCTCGATCATGCGGCAGGCGGAAGGCGAGGGGATCGACGTTTCGGCTGTCGCTACCGTCGACGCCGAAACCCTGTCGCTGCTGGCCGACGAAGGCGAACTCGCCCTCATCCGCAAGCTTGCCGAATACCCGCGCCTCGTGCAGGCGGCATCGCTCGCGAAGGAGCCGCATCGGCTCGCGTTCTATCTCTACGACCTCGCCTCAGCATTCCACGGACAGTACAATCGCGGCAAGGATCACCCGGAGTTACGCTTCGTTAAGGCTAACGATGCGACAACAAGCCTAGCGCGTCTCGGGCTCGTGCAGGCCGTCGCCTTCGTGATCGCCTCCGGTCTCAAGTTGATCGGAGTCCACGCGCCCGAAGAGATGCGCTGAACGGACCACGCTTTGAACAAGTTCGCGCCCTAGTGGCAGACCTCGTTCGACGGCACGGTCCAGGCGTACGGATCGTCTTGCGGAGTGGGGTCAGGTCATGAAGGACGCGAAGGATTTCGGCGGTCGCGGTGCGGGCGAGGGTGGCCGGTATTCCGATGCCGCGCGCCACATCGATCCCCCGATGACCAGCCAGCGCGGTGGTTCCTCGGCCTATGGCGGGTTCGAGCCCGTCGAGGTGGAAACCGCCGAGTGGGAGAACTTCACCTACCAGCCCACCGGTGCAGCGCCTCAGGTCCAGGCCGTTTCGGCAGCGCCGCGCGTGGCCGCGGCGCCCGGCTCCCTGCCGCGCGGCATTCGCGGCAGCGGCGACGCGGATCGCCAGATCGACGAGGCCCTTCTCGGTCTCAGCATGCCGGCTCGCCCGCGCAACACCAATCCGGCGGAAACGCAGTCCTTCGCCCCTGCACGTGACGCCGAGTACGATCTCGAGCCGCGTCAGGCGATCACGCTCGACGACTTCGACGAACTCATCAACAGCGAACTTGCGGCCATGCGCGGCGGCCCCGCCCCGGCGCAGGTGCACTATGACGACGAGGACGTCGTGGGCTACGACGAGGCCGAGCCCGACTACGAGCCCTATGACGACATGCCGGTCCGCAGCCGCTCGCGCATGCGCAGCGTCATGCTGATGGGCGGCGTCGCGGTGGTGGCGATCGTGGCGATCGCGGGCGGCGCGAGCCTGATGGGCACCAGCGGTCCGACGTCCGCCGACGGCTCGATGCTGATCAAGGCGGACGCGGAGCCCTACAAGATCGCGCCGGTCGACCCCGGCGGCAAGACGATCCCGAACCAGAACAAGGCCGTCTACCAGAAGGTGGCCGGGGCGACGTCCGCGACCACGACCCCGAAGCAGAGCTCGCTGGTCACTGCGATGGAAGAGCCGATGGACATCGCCGAGGAGGAGGACGCTCCGGTCGATTCTCTGCCCGGCGTCGAGGTCGGCGATCAGATCCCGCTTCCGGGCGAAGAGCCGGCGCAGGAGGTGGCGGCAGCCAAGGAGCCCGCCGACGGCACGCTCCAGCCCCGCAAGGTGCGCACGCTCTCGGTTCGGCCTGACGGAACGCTCGTCGCCAGCGAGGTTCCGGTCGATGGCACGTCCCTGCTGACGGCGGCCGCATCCATGCAGGCGCATGCCGCGACGCTCGATCCGGTGGCCGGTATCACGCCGCAGATGCCCTTCGGCACCGACGAGACCTCGCTGACGACCGCCTCGACCACGGCGTCGACGCCGGCGGAGGTCGAAGCGGTCGCCGCACCCGCCAAGCCGGAGCCGCAGCGCGTTGCGGCGGTCGAGGCGCCGGCCGGCGCGGATGCCT
Organism: Aureimonas phyllosphaerae; assembly: GCF_047943035.1. Classification (NCBI taxonomy): domain Bacteria; kingdom Pseudomonadati; phylum Pseudomonadota; class Alphaproteobacteria; order Hyphomicrobiales; family Aurantimonadaceae; genus Aureimonas; species Aureimonas phyllosphaerae. The sequence goes on from NZ_CP181348.1 coordinate 2,886,155, forward strand.
ATTACGTCCAGATCGCATCGCAGCCGTCGCAGGCCGCCGCCGAAGAATCGCTCGCCAACCTCGGCAAGCGCTATTCCGGTGCCATCGGCGGCCGTAGCCTCGGCATCAAGGCGGCAGAGATCCCTGGCAAGGGCACCTTCTATCGCGTGCGCGTCGCCGCGGCGTCGAAAAGCGAAGCGAACAGCGTATGCGAAAGCGTGAAGTCGGCCGGCGGCAGCTGCTTCGTGACGCGCTGACGCTGGCCGCAGCGGCGACAATTGGAGGTCTGGCGGGCGATCGCCGGACCGGACCCCCTCGGCGCGACGCAGCCCCCGCGCCCAACGCTTCCATGCCCGGCGAGAATATGGTGATGAACGGATCGAAGGCCTGGATTTCCGGCTGTATCGGCCAGCGTCTCAACGCGGACGAGCGAGCCTTCTTCGCCGACGAGCGCCCGTGGGGCTTCATCCTCTTCGGTCGCAATATCGGCGAGCCGCAGCAAGTCCGCGATCTCGTGGCCGAATTGAAGGACGCGCGCGGCGGCGACGACGTTCCCATCCTGATCGACCAGGAGGGCGGACGTGTCCAGCGTCTCCGGCCGCCCTTCGCCCCGCGCTTCCCGCCCGCCGCCGAGATCGGACGCGTGTTCGCGACCGACGAGGCAGCCGGCCGACGCGCGGCGTGGCTGCAGGGCCGGCTCCTGGCGGACGACCTTCTCGGCGGCTACGGGATCAACGTGAACTGCCTGCCGTGCCTCGATCTCCCGGCGCCGGGGTCGCATTCGGTCATCGGCGATCGTGCCTATGCCGACAGTCCGGACGTCGTCGCCACGCTGGGGCGCGCTGCTGCGTCGGGCCTTGCGGCGGGCGGTGTGCTTCCCGTGATGAAGCATATTCCGGGGCATGGCCGGACCGAGGTCGACAGCCATCTGGAGCTGCCATACGTGCGTGCCAGCCGCGCGGAACTCGAAAGCCACGACTTCCTGCCGTTCGCTGAGCTTGCCGACCTCCCGGCCGGAATGACGGCGCACATCCGCTACGAAACGCTCGATCCCGATCGCCCGGCGACGATTTCGCCCATCGTCATCTCGCAGATCATCCGTGGGGCGCTGCGCTTCGATGGTCTCCTGATGAGCGACGACATGTCGATGAAGGCGCTGCAGGGCGACATGGACATGCTGGCGCGCGCCGCGATCGACGCCGGCTGCGATCTCGCTCTCCACTGCAATGGCGACATGACCGAGATGCGCGCGATCGCCTCGGGCGTGCCGGAACTTGCGGGCGAGAGTCTCCGGCGTGCAGAATGTGCCCATGCGGTGATCCGAGGTGGCGCGACGGAGCCGGCCGGGGAGGGCATGCGCGAGGAGTTCGCATCGCTTCTCGCCCTCACGGCTTGAGCCGCAGGCAACGAGACGTTACGTCCCGCTCGAGCGAAGGTCCTGCCGACCTTCCGCGCTGACAGGCGGGCGGGATGCAAACGGACACGAGGGAGCCACGGGACCCGCGCGATGCCGGGCGAATGAAGACCGGCGTGAGCTTTGCCGCCGATCTCGAGTTCCGCTACATCGGCTTCCGCGCGGCGGGGCGCACGATCCTCTCGGACATCGACATCCGGATCCACGCCGGTCAGATCCTGTGTCTTCTCGGCCCGTCGGGCTCCGGCAAGACCAGTCTCCTGCGCATCGCATCCGGCATCGAGCGTCAGACCGCCGGCCAGATCTTCATCGGTGGGCAGGAGGTTGCGGGTCCCGATCGTTTCGTGCCGCCCGAGCAGCGTGGCGTGGGGCTGATGTTCCAGGACTTCGCGCTGTTTCCGCACATGACGCTGGTCGACAACGTCCGTTACGGCCTGCGCAGCCTGCCGCGGGAGATGCAGCGCGAGACGGCGACGGCGGCGCTGAGGCGCGTCGGTCTGGAGCATCTGGCCGAGACCTACCCGCACAACCTGTCCGGCGGCGAGCAGCAGCGTGTCGCCATGGCTCGCGCGTTGGTCCCGCGTCCTCAAGTTCTGTTGATGGACGAGCCGTTCTCCGGTCTCGACAGCCGGCTGCGCGACGAGATGCGCTCGGAGACCGTGGCTATCCTGCGCGAGACGCGGGCAACGGCCGTGATCGTCACCCACGATGCCGAGGAGGCCATGCGGCTCGGCGATCGGATCGCTCTCCTTCGCGCAGGCCGGCTCGTCCAGTACGGCACGGGGCGCGAGCTCTACCGGCAGCCGGCAGATCTGTTCGCGGCGTCCTTCTTTTCGGAAATCAACGTCTTACCGGCATCGGTTCAGGGGGGCACAGTTGTGTGTCCGCTCGGTGCCGTCGCAGCTTCGCCACGATCGGATGGCACAGCGATGACCGTCGGACTGCGCCTCGAAGGCGTGCGTGTCTCGCCGGACGAAGGTTCGGTTCAGGCTCGCGTCGTTTCGCGGCAGTTCGTCGGCAGGTCTGACCTCCTGTCGCTCGCCGTCGACGGCTTCGATCGGAGGATCCGGGCGCGGATCAGGCCGGGTGATCTTCCCGATGGTGTGCACGAGGTCTTCGTATCCGTTGATCCGCAAGAGGCTTTCGTGTTTGAAGGCTCGGGTGGATCGGCTTGAACCGGATCTCGGGCGCGCCGCGCTCATAGGAGACTAGTATGGGTAGCTTCAGCATCTGGCACTGGCTCATCGTTCTCGCGGTGGTGCTGCTCCTCTTCGGCCGTGGCAAGATTCCCGAGCTGATGGGCGACGTTGCCAAGGGCATCAAGAACTTCAAGAAGGGCATGGCGGACGAGGATACCGCGGTCGTTCAGGAGCGTCGGACGCTCGAGAATCGCGACGGCGAGCCGCTTGTCACCGAGACGCCCGTCGAAAAGTCGCGGATCTAAGGCCGCTGGCGGCGTTCCGGCGCCGCCACGCCTGATTCGGTGCCGCCATGCTCGATGTTGGTGGACTTGAACTTCTCGTCATCGCGATCGTGCTGATCGTGGTGGTTGGCCCGAAGGATCTCCCCAAGATGCTTCGGACCTTCGGCCGTGTCACGTCGCAGATGCGGCGAATGGCGGGCGATTTTCGAAAGCAGTTCGACGAGGCTCTTCAGGAGGCCGAGTTGGATGAATTGCGCAAGACGGCGCAGGACGTCCGCGCGCTCGATCCGCGCGAAAGCATTTCGAAGAACCTCAATCCGATCCGTGCGGTCGGCGATGAGATCCGGTCGTCGTTGCGGGCCGCCACCGCAGCGCCAGTGCCGCGCGTGCCGGAACCTAGCGAAGCCGCCGTGCCGGCCGAGCCGCCAAGCGTGATGACGCCGATGTCCTCCAACCCGAATGGGGCAGCCGCGCATGTCGACCTCGCGCCCGTATCGGCTGACGGCGAGACGAAGGTCGCAGGCAACGTGCCGCCGACCGTGACGAAGGTCGAAGCGCCCGCGCGCGCCGGAGAGAATACGTGAAGCGTTCGGAAGCCGACATCGAAGCCTCGTCTGCTCCGCTGATCGAACATCTCATCGAATTGCGGCGTCGTCTGATCTGGGCGATCGCCGGCTTCTTCGGCATGTTCCTGATCTGCTTCTTTTTCGCGAAGCAGATCTTCAACATCCTCATCGTGCCCTACCAGATCGCCAGTGCGTGGGCCGGGCTCGATCCAGCCGCGGTGGAGCTGATCTACACCGCGCCGCAGGAGTATTTCTTTACGCAGGTGAAGGTCGCCGCTTTCGGCGGTTTCTTTCTCGCGTTTCCGGTGATCGCGATCCAGGTCTACAAGTTCGTGGCGCCCGGTCTCTATCGCGACGAACGCGCGGCGTTCATTCCGTTCCTGGTCGCGACGCCGCTCTTGTTCCTGCTCGGCGCCCTTCTGGTCTACTTCTTCTTTACCCCGATGGTGATGTGGTTCTTCCTCTCGATGCAGCAGTCGGGAGACGGAAGCCATGCGGCGATCTCGCTGCTGCCGCGCGTTTCGGAATATCTGTCGCTGATCATGACGCTGATCGTGGCCTTCGGTCTGGTGTTCCAGTTGCCGGTGGTCTGCTCGCTATTGGTGCGGGCCGGCATGGTGACGGCCGCGGGTCTCGCCGACAAGCGCAAGTGGGCAATCGTGCTGGCGTTCATCGTGGCGGCGGTGCTCACGCCGCCCGATCCGCTGTCCCAGATCGGCCTTGCGATCCCGGCGATCATTCTCTACGAGGTCTCGATCATCACGGCACGGTTGATCGAAAAGAAGCGAGCCGAGCGCCTGGCGGAAGCGGAAGCGCAAACGGAGTAATGCTCCGGCTCCGGTCCGTCCTGCGCGGACTGGAGAAACATGCTCGACCTCAAATGGATCCGGGAAAACCCGCAAGCTCTCGACGAGGCGTTGAAGCGCCGGGGAGCAGCCGCCGCTTCGCCAGAGGTGCGCCGTCTCGACGATGCGCGCCGCGAGCATCTGCAGGTGCTGCAGGGCTGGCAGAGCCGCCGCAACGAGGCATCCAAGGAGATCGGCAAGGCGAAGGCATCGGGCGACGCCGGGCGAGCCGACGCTGTGATGGCCGAGGTCGCCGATCTCAAGGCCAAGATCCAGGAAGGCGAACGGCAGGAGCGGCAGTTCGATGAAGAGCTGAACGGCTTCCTCGCGACGCTCCCGAATGCCCCCCTGGCCGATGTGCCGCGCGGCGCAGACGAGGCCGATAACGTCGAGGTTCGACGCTCCGGGCAGAAGCCTGCCTTCGCCTTCAAGCCGAAGGAACATTTCGAGCTCGGCGAAGCGCTAGGGCAGATGGACTTCGATGCCGCCGCCCGCATGTCCGGGTCGCGCTTCACGGTCCTGCGCAGCAAGCTCGCTCGCCTGGAACGCGCGCTCGGTCAGTTCATGCTCGACGTTCACACCGGGGAATTTGGCTACGAGGAAGTCTCGCCGCCGCTCCTCGTGCGTGACGACGCACTCTTCGGTACCGGCCAGCTTCCGAAATTTGCCGAGGATCTGTTCCGGACAACCGACGGTCGTTGGATGATCCCGACCGCCGAGGTGTCGCTGACCAACCTCGTGCGCGAGCAGATCGTCGACGAGGCGAAGCTGCCGATGCGCTTCACCGCGCTGACGCCCTCGTTCCGCTCCGAGGCCGGGTCGGCCGGGCGCGACACGCGCGGCATGCTGCGCCAGCACCAGTTCTACAAGGCCGAGCTCGTGTCGATCACGACGCCGGAAACCTCGCTCGACGAACACGAGCGGATGACGCGGGCGGCCGAGACGGTTCTCGAACGGCTCGGTCTGCACTTCCGGACGGTCGTTCTCTGCACGGGCGACATGGGGTTCTCCTCCCAGAAGACCTACGACATCGAGGTCTGGCTGCCCGGGCAGGACGCCTTCCGCGAAATCTCCAGTTGCTCCGTGTGCGGAGACTTCCAGGCCCGGCGGATGAACGCCCGCTTCCGTCCGGCGGGCGAGAAGGTCGCGCCGCGCTTCGTCCATACGCTGAACGGGTCCGGTACGGCCGTCGGCCGCGCGTTGATCGCGGTGATGGAGAACTATCAGACGGAGGCCGGCGAAATCCGCGTGCCGGAGGCGCTGCGGCCCTATATGGGCGGGCTCGAGATCATCGGCCGGGATTGACCATGCGCATCCTTCTGACGAACGACGACGGCATCCACGCGCCGGGCCTGAAGACTCTGGAGGCGATCGCCCGCCAGCTGTCCGACGACGTGTGGACCGTTGCGCCCGAGACCGACCAGAGCGGCCTGTCCCACTCGCTGACGCTGTCGTCGCCGCTGCGGGTGCGCCGCGAGGGCGAGCGCCGTTTCGCGGTCACCGGCACGCCGACCGACTGCGTGATCATGGCCGCAAAGCACCTGATGCCGGAGGCGCCCGATCTTGTGCTGTCAGGTGTCAACGCCGGGCAGAACGTCTGCGACGACGTCAGTTATTCCGGTACCGTAGCGGGAGCGATCGAAGGGATGATGCTGGGTTTCCGCTCGATCGCCCTCAGCCAGACTTTCCGCGCCGACGGAGGGCGTGAGTTGCAGTGGGCGACGGCCGAGCGGCACGGCGCCGAAGTCATTCGCAAGCTGTTGGGTGTGTCGGCGCCCGAGGGAACGTTGTTCAACGTGAACTTTCCTGCCGTCGAGCCCAAGGCCGTACGCGGCACGAAGGTCACGCGGCAAGGCAAGCTCGACTACGCTCTTGGCATCGAAGAGCGTCACGACGGCCGCGGCCTGCCGTACTACTGGCTGAAGTTCGGTCGCCAGTCGGGACCGGAAATGGAAGGCTCCGATCTCGCCGCCTTGCGCGACGGGTTCATCTCGGTCACGCCGCTGCAACTCGACCTCACGCACCACGCACTGCGTGAGGAGATGCGTTCCGTCTTCGCGGCCGGCTGACCGGGCATGGACATGTCGGGCGACAGGGAAGGACTCGCGGCGCTCCTCATGCGCGTGCGCTCGGAGGATTTCGTCGCGGGTCGCCTCATGGAGGCGGTCGAGGCGATCCCGCGCCGACTCTTCGTGCCCGACGGCGTCGCCGACCCCTACGGCGAGCACACGTTCCCGCTGCCATGCGGTCAGACAATGCCGAGTGCGCGAACGGCGGTTCGTATCGCCGCGGCCCTCCGGGTGCAGCCCGAGCATCGTGTGCTCGAGATCGGCACCGGCAGCGGATACGTCACGGCGCTGCTTGCCCGTCTTGGCGTCCACGTCGTCACGCTCGAGCGTTACCGCACGCTGTCCTCTGCCGCCAACGAGCGGCTGCGCGCCTGCTCGCTCAGCAACGTGACGTTCCTTCAGGAGGACGGACGGGCTGGCTATGCCGAGGCCGCACCCTATGACCGGATCGTGGTGCATGGCTCGTTCGACGAACTGCCGAAGGCGTTCGTGGAGCAGATGGCCTCGGGTGCAATGCTCGTCGCCGCCATCGGGGCGGGGGACAGCGTCCAGCAGATCGTGCGTCATCATCGGCAAGGGAGCCGCTTCGAGCTGACACCCCTGTTTCCCGTGCGGCTTCAGCCGCTGGAGATCGGAAAAGCGTCACTCCTGTAAAGGAATACCTCGCTTTCGCTCCTCCATTTAACCGGCGGGTAACATTAACGCGGTTGAATAGGCCAAGGTTGGTGAAGGCATGGGGATTGAGATGCGCACGCACGTTATGCGGCTTTTTCGGCAGAAGCTGATTCGCTCTGCCGCGCTGGTTTCGGTTGTCTCGATCACGGCAGGCTGCAGCGCCGATGCGACGCGGCTTCAGGACGGCTTCTACACGGGGGCGATCCCTAAGGCGCCGATCCAAAGCACGCAGGTTGCCGCCGCGCCCGTCGCCCCCGCCTATCAGGCACCCCAGCAGACATACGCCGCGGTCGAAACGCCGGCCGTCAGCCGTTCGTCGCTGCCGCCGCCGCCGGCTTCGTCCTACGGCAATGCGCCGGCGGCCGCGTCCTCCTACCCCGCGCCGGCGCCCGTCGAGAGCGCCACGGCCGCCCCGATCGGCCAGGCTCAGGTCGCGCAGTCTTCAATGAGCCGTGCCGTGCCCGCTGCGTCTGGCTCGCGCTCTGCCAGCGTGACGGTCGAGTCCGGTGACTCGCTGCTCGGGATCGCCCGTCGCTCGGGCGTCAGCGTTGCTGACCTCCGTGCCGCTAACGGCCTGACCAACGACAACATCCGCATCGGCCAGACGTTGATGCTGCCGGGTGGTACCTCCGCGCCAGCCTCCGCCAACACGCGTGTCGCCTCGCTTGGCGCGCCTCCGACGACGCTTCAGGCGCAGGCCGCCGCCATTCCGGCACCGCGCGCCGCGCCCGCCAACCGCCCGGTGGCGGCCGCGACTCCGGCCGCTTCGGCCGCGACGGCGCCGGCTCATGCCGCCGCGCAGGCGCCGAAGCCCGCACAGCCGGCGGTGGCCGCTGCGACCGCCACTCCTGCGGCGCCGGCGGCGCCCGCCGCGCCGAAGGCGAGCGACACCGCCGTTGCCGCTGCCGCACCGGCCCCCGCCACCACGGTCGCGAAGGAAGAGGAGAAGGAAGAGGCGTCGCTCGCGCCTGCCTCGACCGGCATCGACCAGTTCCGCTGGCCGGTTCAGGGTCGCGTGGTCAAGAACTTCGGCGACAAGGTCGGCTCGCGCCGCAACGACGGCCTGAACATCTCGGTGCCCCGCGGCACGCCGATCAAGGCGGCCGAGAACGGCGTCGTGATCTATGCGGGCGAGGGGCTAAAGGAGTTCGGCAAGACCGTGCTGGTGAAGCACGACAACGGCCTCGTGACGGTCTACGGCCACGCCGACGACATCCTCGTTCAGCGCGGCTCGACTGTGAAGCGCGGCCAGGAGATTGCCAAGGCGGGCATGACCGGCGATGCGGATGCCCCGATGGTGCATTTCGAGGTTCGCAAGGATTCCTCGCCGGTGAACCCGATGACCTACCTGCGCTGAGTTCGGCGCTTCTCGTTTCAACGGGACAAGGCCCCGGCGCACCGCGTCGGGGCCTCTTCTTTGAGATTCAGATGTCGAAACGCTTGCCGAGGCGGCCCGCAAAATCCTGCACGAACTGGTAGGCGACGCGGCCCGACCGATTGCCGCGCGTCGTCGACCATTCCAGCGCCTCGGCTCGCCATTCCTCCCCCTCGACGCCCAGCCCGCCCTCGCGAACGTAGCCCGCGACCATCGCGAGATAGTCGTCCTGCGAACACTTGTGGAAGCCGAGCCAGAGTCCGAACCGGTCGGACAGCGAGACCTTCTCCTCTACGGCTTCGCCGGGATTGATCGCTGTCGACTGCTCGTTCTCCATCATGTTGCGGGGAAGGAGATGGCGCCGGTTCGACGTTGCGTAGAACAGGACGTTGGCCGGGCGTCCCTCCACGCCCCCGTCGAGTGCCGCCTTGAGCGACTTGTAGGACGTGTCGTCGTGATCGAACGACAGGTCGTCACAGAAGAGGAGGATCTGGAACGGCTGCATGCGCAGGACCTGCATCAGAGCCGGCAGGTGGTCGATGTCCTCACGGTGGATCTCGATCAGCTTCAGGGGCGCGGCGTCCGCTCCTGCCTCGCGGTTGGACCATTCGTGAGCCGCCTTCACAAGGGACGACTTGCCCATCCCCCGAGCGCCCCAAAGCAGCGCGTTGTTGGCGGGAAGCCCGGCGGCAAAGCGTCTCGTGTTCTCCAGTAGGATCTCGCGCGAGCGGTCGATGCCGCGAAGAAGCTCGACGGGGACGCGGTTCACCTTCGGGACCGGCTGGAGCGTCGCAGGCGGCTGGAACACGAAACAGTCCGCCCTCTCGAGGTCGGCGGGAGGCGAGGGCGCAGGTGCGAGCCGCTCCAGCGCGTCCGCGATGCGGCGCAGAAGGATCAGCTGGTCGTTCTCGAGTGCGGTCACGGTCTCGCTATGTCCTTCTGAAGCCGCCGGAACGTGTGTTCACAGTCCGTTAGCCCGTGTTGCAATCGCGCCGACCGTTCGTATATTGCGGCCGACTTGTGAAGGGCGCGATCGCCCGTTTTCGTCCTGTCCTAGGAGTAGTTGATGTTCGTCACGCCGGCTTTCGCCCAGACCGCCGCCGCAGCCGGGGGGCCGGAGAGCATCCTCATCAGCATTCTGCCGTTCATCGCGGTCTTCGCGATCATGTACTTCCTGATCATCCGCCCGCAGCGCGGCGCGGCCAAGAAGCGCGACGAGATGCTGCGCAACATCCGTCGCGGCGACACCGTGGTCACCGGCGGCGGCATCATCGCCAAGGTAACCAAGGTCATGGACAACGGCGAACTCGAGGTTCAGATCTCGGAGCAGACCAAGATCCGCGTTCTTCAGTCGATGGTGGCGGACGTGCGGACCAAGGGCGAGCCGGTCGCCGCCAACACGAAATAACCTCTTTCGAGGTTGCATTCCGAAGGCCGGGGATTCTCGGCCTTCTTCGCGTCGATCCGCCGTTGGGCGGCAACGGGCGAGGGCGCAAGCCACTCGCCCCCTCGCCATGAATCGAGGACGTCATGCTTTACTTCTCCCGCTGGAAAACCGTCCTCATCTGGCTCGCGGTGGTCGCCGGCATCCTGTTCGCGATGCCGAACCTCCTCACGCAGTCCCAGCGGGACTCGCTTCCGGGATTTCTGCCCGATCGGCCGATGACGCTGGGTCTCGACCTGCAGGGCGGCTCCTACGTCCTCCTCGAGGTCGATCGTGCCTCGCTCGTCAATGACCGGCTGCAGAGCCTGCGCGACGACGTGCAGCTGTCGCTGCGCAACGCGAATGTGGGCTTTGCCAATCTCGCCGAGCGCGACGGCGGCGTCGTCTTCACGCTGCGGGACCCAACGCAGGGTGCGGCCGCGCGAACGGCCCTTCAGAACCTGACGTCGCCGGTATCGACGAGCCTTCTCGCGGGCGGGGCGGTCACCGAAACCGAACTGGCCGAGCCGGAGCCTGGCAACTTCCGGCTGACGCTCACCGAAGCCGGCATCAACTACCGCCTCTCGACCGCGGTCGCACAGTCGATCGAGGTGGTGCGGCGCCGCGTCGACGAACTCGGCACGACCGAGCCGGTGATCCAGCGCCAGGGCCTCGACCGCATCATGGTGCAGGTGCCGGGCCTTCAGGATCCCGCTCGTCTAAAGGCGCTGCTGAACCAGACGGCTCGCCTGACCTTCCGTCTGGTCGACGTCAACAATTCGCCCGAGGCCGTGAAGGCCGGGCAGCAGCCGGTCCCCGCGGGCTCCGAGCTTCTCGAGACAAACGATACGCCGCCCGTTCCGGTTCTGGTGCAGCGGCAGGTGATGATCTCGGGCGAGAACCTCACCGACGCGCAGGCGGGTTTCGACCAACAGAACAACCAGCCCGTCGTCAACATTCGCTTCGATGCTCGCGGCGCCCAGCGCTTCGGCGAGGTGACCCAGCAGAATGTCGGCCGTCCGTTCGCGATCGTGCTCGACGACAAGGTGCTGTCCGCACCCAATATCCGCGAGCCGATCCTCGGCGGCCAGGCGCAGATATCCGGCAACTTTACCGTCCAGTCTGCCAACGACCTGTCGGTTCTGCTGCGCGCCGGTGCTTTGCCCGCAACGCTCGACATCATCGAAGAGCGTACGGTCGGGCCGGGCCTTGGCGCCGACTCGATCTCGGCCGGTCAGAATGCCGGCATCATCGGCGGCGTCTTTGTCATCGCCTTCATGTTCATCGCCTACGGCTTCCTTGGCATCATCGCCAACATCGCGCTTCTGGTGAACGTCATCATCCTGGTCGCGCTCCTCTCGGTGCTGGGGTCGACGCTGACCCTGCCCGGCATCGCGGGCATCGTGCTCACCATGGGCATGGCGGTGGACTCGAACGTTCTGATCTACGAACGCATCCTCGAGGAGCGCCGAAACGGGCGGTCGGTCGTCCAGTCGATCGATGCCGGCTTCCATAAGGCGCTCGGGACGATCATGGACGCGAACGTCACGACGCTGATCGCGGCCGTGATCCTGTTCTTCCTTGGCTCCGGCCCGGTTCGCGGCTTTGCCGTGACGCTGGCCCTCGGCATCTTCACGACGATCTTCACCGCCCTGACGCTGACGCGCTGGATGGTGGCCTTCTGGGTGAAGAAGCGTCGCCCGAAGGAGGTGCCGAAGGGTTGGGTGTCCTTCGTGCCCCATGGCACGAACATCCGCTTCATGGCGATCCGCAAATTGGCCTTCGCGATCACGATCGGCCTGTCGATCGCCTCGATCGGCAGCCTCTTCGTCGGCGGCCTCAACTTCGGCATCGACTTCACCGGCGGCACGGTGCTCGAGGTGAAGTCGAAGGCACCGCAGGCGGACGTCGCGAAGATCCGTGAGGATCTATCGCCGATCATCGAAGGCGACGTCCAAGTGCAGGAGTTCGGCTCGACGCAGGACGTGCTGATCCGCTACGCCGTGCAGGAGCAGGACCTCCAAGCGCCGCAGACGAGCGTCAACGCCGTTCGCGCCTCGCTGCAGAATGACTACACGTTCGAGCGTGTTGAGGTCGTCGGCCCGACGGTGTCCGGGGAACTCGCCTGGGCTGCGATCTTCGGCGTCGGAGCCTCGCTGCTTGCGATCGCCGCTTACGTCTGGATCCGCTTCGAGTGGCAGTTCGCGATCGGCGCACTTCTTGCCACAGCGCATGACGTCGCCATGACGATGGGCTTCCTTGTGGTCTCGCAACTCGAGTTCAACCTGACCTCGATCGCCGCGCTGCTGACGATCGTCGGCTACTCGCTGAACGACACGGTCGTAGTGTTCGACCGCATTCGCGAAAACCTGCGCAAGTACAAGAAGATGCCGATCTCGGAGATCATCGATCGCTCGCTGAACGAGACGCTCTCGCGAACGATGCTGACCGCCGTGACACTCGTCCTAGCGCTGGTGGCCCTCTACGGCTTCGGCGGAGACGTGATTCGCGTCTTCGTGGCGCCGATGCTGGCGGGCGTGCTCGTCGGCGTCTACTCGTCGATCTTCATTGCGGCGCCCGTGCTGATCTACTTCAAGCTGCGTCCGGAGACGATCCGCGGCGGCGACCCGAAGGACGCGATGGAGGCCGACAAGAAGGCCCGCATTGGCAACACCCCGCGCGCCGGGCAGGCCTGACGTGAGCGGCGAAATCCGCGACGCGCATTATCCGCGTCGCGCCCCGATCGATGCCTATGGCAACGGCGGATTCCGCTTCGCCGACATGTCCCACCGCGGATCGATCCTTTGCCTCCCCTCCGGCATCTACGGCTGGACGGCGACGGAGGAGCAGCCCTTCACCGGCGAGCGTCTGTTGAAGGTCCTCGATGAAGCGACCGACATCCGCTTCCTGCTCTTCGGAACCGGCAAGGACATTCGGCGCCCGCCTGCGGCGCTGCTGACCCGCCTGCGGGACCAGGGCATCTCCTGCGACCCGATGTCGACGGGCGCAGCCGTGCGCACCTACAACATCATGTTGCTTGAGGGTCGCCCGGTCGCGGCCGCGCTGGTGGCCGTCGAATGACGCAGGACGGGCCGCGAAGCGCTGCGTATGCCGAGTGCGAGCGGATCGTCCAGGACGGTGATCCCGATCGGGCGGTGTCCGTCGGCTTTGCTGCGGAGGATCGGCGGGACGGACTATGGGCACTCTACGCCTTCGTGCACGAGACCGCCGCCATCCCCAATCACGTTAGCCAGCCGCTGCCGGGCGAAATTCGCCTCCAGTGGTGGCGTGATCGCCTGACGGGGAGCGATGCCGAGCCCGAGGCGGCCGGGCAGGGGTCGCCGATGGCGACGGCCCTGATAGAGACCGTACGACGCTACGATCTGCCGGTCGATGCATTCGAGCGATATCTCGATGCGCGAATCTTCGACCTCTATTCCGACCCGATGGGCGATCGCCGCGAGTTCGAGGCTTATGCCGGAGAGACGCAGTCGGCGATCGTCATGCTTTCCGCGATGATCCTTGATCGGTCCGCGGCTCCGGCAGCCGCAGAGGCAGCGGGCCATGCCGGCGTCGCAGCCGGTGCGGCACTCGTCCTGCGAGATGCGGATCGTCATCGCGCCCGTCATCAGGTCTTCGTTCCCGCCGATATCCTCGGCGCAACGGGGCTCGATGCTTCGGGCTGGTTGAACGGCGGTCCGCCGACCGAGCCCGCACGGCAGGCGATGATCGCATTCGCGCAGGATCATCTGACGAAAGCGGACGCGCAGATCGGTCGGCTCGCAACGTCCGTGCGCCCGGCGCTGCTCCCCGCGCTCTATGCAGCCCATCGCGTCACGCGAAAGACGCCGTCCGCGACGGAACCTCTTCGCCGTCTCTGGTTCTACTGGCGAACGATGCGCCGCTAGGCGCGTCCCGGTCGAAGAAGAGTTCGAATATGCGTTCTAACGCGTCCCGCCTCATCGGGCTGTTCCGCTCGCTCGTCGTGCGATCCGGTCGAGCTACGTTCCGTTTTCCCGCTGCCGCGCTCGCAATCGTGGCGATCGCTGCCATCGCGAACTGGGCCATCGCGAACGAGGTCGACTCGACGATCCCGCTTGGACGCTGGATTCTTGGCCTTGTCGCAGGCGCTGCGGCTTCCGTGGCCGCCACGCTGTTCGCAGAAAGCCGAGGGTCCAGCCGAGCGGTCGCGCGGCTTGCCGGATGTGCGGGTCTTGCCGCTGTGGGAGTCGCGGTCGGGCTCGCCCATCCCTTCCTGTTGAACGGTCCGGCGTTGACGCTCGCGGTGCTAACGGCCGTTCCGCTCGCGCCGTTTCTGGGCCGCGGTTCGTCACGCAGCTTCTGGGACTTCACGCTCTGGACCGCACTCGGGATCACGCTCGGGTGGTTCTCCGTCGTGGTCTTCCTGCTTGGGTTCACCGCCATCTTCGAGATGGTCCGCACGCTCTTCGGTCTCGGGCTCACCGAGCGCGCCTACACCCATCTCTTCACGACCGGACTGACCCTCGTCGGCCCGCTGTTCGCGCTGGGGAGAGTGCCGCAGCCCGGCGCGGTCGCCTTGCAGGACCGGACAGGCGAGCGCCTCGAACGCGCCGTCCGCCCACTGTTCGAGTGGGTGACAGCGCCGCTCGTGCTGGTCGCCTGCATGATCATTCATGTCTATGCGGCCAAAATCATTCTCACTGGCGATGTGCCGACGAATGAAATCGGCTGGATCGTCCTTCTCTACTCGGCTTTCGTGCTGTCGCTCCGCGTCGGGCTGGAGCCCTACCTCGATACGCTGGCGGCCCCCGCGCGCCTGTTCGCTCAAGTCTGGGCAGCCGCGATGGTCGTACCGCTCCTTCTGTTTGCCTACGCGCTCTTTCTCCGTGTGTCGGGCGAGGGCTGGACGATTGAACGCTACTTCTCCGCCGCCTACGGACTCGCGGCCGGTCTTGCCGTCGTCCTGCAAATCTTTCCGCGCACGCGGTCCGACATCCGCACGATGGTCGCCGTTCTGCCCGTTCTCCTGACGCTCGCGACTTTCGGTCCCTGGGGCGCGGTCGCGACGGTCGCAAGGAGTCAGAGCGCGTTGATCGAGCGGGATTTTGGGACGCGTTTGCGCGGTGGTGCCGATGCCATCCAGACCCTCGACGGGCAGGAGCGTGACGTCCTTCTATCACGGCTCGATGCGCTGGACGACGTGGACGAGGGAAGGCATTTCGCCGAGGCATCGGGCGTGCTCCCGAAGGTCGAACCCGGCAAGCGGCTGGCGGAAATTCGCAATCTTCTATCCGTCGCGGCAATCCGCGAAGCCGATGCTTCAAGGTCGATCGATCAGAGCTTCAAAACCGAGGACGTCTGGGATGTCGGCGGTTTCGATCGGGTTCTTCCCGTTTCAGCAACCGGCGTGGACGCTAGCGGCGACGGTTCGTCCCTTCGACTTGAAGGGACGCGACTGGTCCTCACCTATCGGGATCAGACGGACCGGTTCGACCTGACGCCTGAACTTCCCGCAAGCAGGGTGCGCAGCGCGGAACGGCAGCTTCCGGCGCTCGTCGTGGACCTGAGGTCCGCGGAAGGACGCACGATCCGGCTGCGGGTCGTGGATCTAAGATGGAGTCCGCAGGGCGAACTCGTCTGGCTGCAGACGGCTGTGGCCCTGCGACATGGCGAATGGGCAAGCCTTCGCTGAACGCCGTTGCGGCGCTACTCCGCTGCCACCGGGAGCTTATTCGGCTCGGCGGCGAGCCAGGCGCTGAAGTCCGCGAGCGCCCGCCTTGCCATAGCTCGCTTCTTTGCGATCGTCTTTTCCTTGCCGCGTAGGCGCTTGCCCTCCTCGCGCGGGACTTCGACCGGCGGGAAGAGGCCGAAGTTCACGTTCATCGGCTGGAACGAGCGCTTGCCGCCTTCCTCGTCGCTCGCGAGGTGGCCCGCGGTGATATGGGCAAGAAGAGCGCCCATCGCGGTCGTCTGCGGCGGCGGAGCGACGACCTGCCCTCGAGCCTCCGCAGCCGTAAAGCGTCCCGCCATGAGACCGACGGATGCCGATTCGACGTAACCCTCGCAGCCGGTGATCTGTCCGGCGAACCGCAGGCTCGGCCGGTTCTTCAGTCGCAACGTGCCGTCGAGCAGCGTCGGCGAATTGAGGTAGGTGTTGCGATGCAAGCCGCCGAGGCGGGCGAACTCGGCGTTCTCCAGACCCGGGATCGTTCGAAAGACGCGGACCTGGTCGGCATATTTCAGTTTCGTCTGGAAGCCGACCATGTTGTAGAGCGTGCCGAGTGCATTGTCCTGGCGAAGCTGGACGACCGCATAGGCCTTCACCGTCGGATTGTGCGCGTTGGTCAGCCCCATCGGCTTCATCGGGCCGTGGCGAAGCGTCTCCGGCCCGCGCTCGGCCATCACCTCGATTGGAAGGCAACCGTCGAAGTAGGGAGTGCCCTCCCACTCGCGGAACTCGGTCTTGTCGCCTGCGACCAGCGCGGCGACGAAGGCCTCGTACTGCTCGCGGTCCATCGGGCAGTTGATGTAGTCCTTGCCCGTTCCGCCCGGCCCGACCTTGTCGTAGCGCGACTGGAACCAGGCCGTGTTCATGTCGATCGTGTCGAAATGGACGATGGGCGCAATCGCATCGAAGAAGGCCAGCGCATCGGCGCCCGTTTCTGCTCGGATGGCTTCGGCAAGACGCTCCGCGGTGAGGGGACCGGTCGCGATGATGGTCGAGCCCCATTCGGCGGGCGGCAGCGTGCCGATTTCCTCGCGGACGACGGTGACGAGGGGATGAGCCGCGAGAGCCGCCGTCACGGCTTGCGCGAACCCCTCGCGATCGACCGCGAGCGCGCCACCGGCCGGAACCTGGTGTGCGTCCGCGCAGCGCATGATCAACGAACCTGCCAGCCGCATTTCGGCATGGAGCACGCCGACGGCGTTCGTCTCGGCGTCGTCGGAACGGAACGAGTTGGAGCAGACGAGCTCGGCGAGGTCGTCCGTCTTGTGCGCGTCGGTTCCGCGCGTGCCCCGCATTTCGTGCAGGATGACGGGAACGCCGCATTCGGCCAATTGCCAGGCGGCTTCGGAGCCGGCGAGCCCCCCGCCGACGATGTGAATGGGATCGTTTGCCATGGCGCTTGATACCATTCGCGGCGCGTTCACGAAACACCCCCAAACGACGACACCCGCCGGGGGAGGACCGGCGGGTGTCGTGTGTCAGCCTGCGAATGGGAGGAGGAGATCGCAGGCTCTGATCCGCTCGGGCCCCTTGGGAGGAGAATGGGCCGTCGCGAAAGGAGAGATCGTCTTAGCGGGTCGCCTGACGGGCCAGCGTGCGGATATCGGAGCGAGCAATGCCGAGGTCGGACAGCTCGCGGCTCGAGAGCCTGTTGAGCTCCGCGCAGGTCTCGCGGTAACGGCGCCAGTTGTTGTAGGAGCGGACGATGTTCATGGTTCTGCCGATGGCTGATACGTTGTGACTGGGAAGCTCGGACCCATTCGCCTCGCTTCGATGTAAGGGATATAATCGGTTTAGACCGACCGAGTTAGGCAGTTGATCGCATGGCAGCCTTGCGGATTGTGCAACGCACAATCGACGAGGGTCGGTTTTCGGGAAAGAGTTTCTTAACTGTTCGGTGCAGCGATGCGGGCGGCGTCGAACGCGGCGTGTTCCGCTGGACATCGGGCGTCGACGTTTTCGCCTTGGCTGTGCCGGACGCTCGATGCTATAGCGGCCCGGCGTGCTTCGCAGGCCGGGCGCGCAGGCGTGCGGGTGTGGCGAAACTGGTAGACGCACTAGATTTAGGTTCTAGCGCCAAAAGCGTGGGGGTTCGAGTCCCTCCACCCGCACCACGTGCCTTGGCTGCGTGCCAAGGACCAGTGAGGTAGCCGTCTTTACGCACTAATGTTGTGCTCGGCAGTCTTCAGATTCGCCCGTGTTTCGCCTAGCGTAGGCGAGCTCTCAGGTGTTCACTGCGACATACTGATGACAGTACGGCGCACTATGAATGTATCCGGCGAGGTGCAATGGCTGAATAGTGGACTGGCAAGCTTGAGTTGTGTCATCTGATCCCAAGGGTGGCGGCGGGGACGGCAGATGGAACAGCGTGGGCATTTGGGAGCGTTGACCGGTCTTCGGTTTTTTGCTGCCGCTGCTATCGTCCTGCATCACATATCCGGTCGTTTGATGCCGGATGACAGTTGGAACGCCGGCGGAAGTCTCGCCCAGGGCGTCTCGATCTTCTTCGTCCTATCCGGTTTCATACTGGCATACCAATATCCTGCGGTGAATGGTCCAGCCGCGGCGGCGAAGTTTCTGTACGCTCGCGCTGCTAAAGTATTCCCGTCTCACCTCGTCATGCTGTCGATCTGGCTCCTCGTGTTCGGCTTCGACGGAAGCCCATTCAATTTGTTTTTCAATCTATTCCTGCTTCAAAGCTGGGTGCCCTCCGGCGATACATATTTTGCCTACAACAGTGTGAGCTGGAGCCTTTCTACGGAGATGGCGTTCTACGCAGTCTTCCCACTCCTGATGTATCGCGTTCGGCATTTCTGGCCTGCGTATCTCGGTTTCACCGTCTTTCTTGCGTCCGTGTGCGTTCGGGTGGCCAACGGGTGGGCGCTCCCCGGATACGTACCCGGGTCGGCCGCCGCCGATTATCTTGGTGTCGTCATGGTCAATCCCGTTGCCCGCATTTTCGAGTTCTGTTGCGGGATCGCAGCCAGTGTTTTCTTCCGATCCCGCAGTGCGCGACTGACGCGGAGTGCTTTTTCGGCGTCGGCCTTGGAGCTCTGCGCGATCCTACTGGTCGTCTTCAACCTGACGATTGCGCGAGAAACGCTGTTTTCGCTGTTGCCGAATTGGGGCGCTGCCGGATCTTTCTGGTTTGGAAACAGTCTCGCGCCCGCCCTTCCTGCGGCTCTTCTGATCTACGTACTCGCTCGAGGCGAAGGGGTAATCTCGCGTTTTCTGGCATGGCGGCCGATGCGCTATCTGGGTGCAACGTCATTTGCCCTGTACCTGACGCATCCACTCGTCGCCTATCTTGCGGAAGTCCACGTCGACGAAACGCTCGCTCTCCCTGTATTCCTTTTAGCTTCGCTTTTAGGCTCATTCCTGCTGCATGAGCTGATCGAGTTACCTGCTCAGCGCTTCTTGCGAGGTGCCAGAAAATCAAGCCGGAGCCCGACACAGGGCGCAGACATACCGGCTGTTCCAGTCGTTCAGTCGAGCTGACGACCCTTGCTGGGTCATGAGCAGACGTCTTCACGGGTCGCCCGGCGGGGCGCATCGGGTGATGGATCGATCGGGTGGGGGAGCTTTCTGTGATCTAGGCGGCATGCTCCATGCCTCTTGATCCCCTAAGGGTGCTCAACTAAAAGGCCGGGATGGCCGGGTGGCGGGTGTTGCGTTCCGACAGCCCGCGGCGTTCAGGTCCGGTTCTTCCGGCCCGCGCCTGCTCGGCAACAACGAGATTCAATCAGGATCGGCGGCGGGTCTCAAGGGCCGCCGGTCGAGACCATGAAGGGTTGACGATGCAGGTTAGGGAAACCAAGGCCGAAGGCCTGAAGCGCGAGATCGAGATCGTCGTGCCGGCGTCCGATCTGGAAGCGCGTCTGCAGACTCGCCTCTACGAGATCAAGGATCAGGTCAAGCTCAAGGGCTTCCGCCCCGGCAAGGTGCCGATGAGCCACATGCGCAAGTCGTATGGACGCGCGGTCATGGCCGAGATCGTCAACCAGATCATCAACGAGACCCCGCGCTCGGTGATTGCGGAGCGCAACGAGCGCTCGGCGATGCAGCCCGAGATCCAGATGACAGAGGACGAGGGCGAGGCCGAAAAAGTGCTGCGCGGCGAGAGCGACTTCCGCTTCACCGTCGCCTACGAGACCCTCCCGTCCTTCGACCTGAAGGAGACGGACGGCATCAAGATCGAGCGTCCGGTCGTCGAGATCGGCGACGACGAGGTCGAGGACCAGGTCAAGCGCATCGCCGAGAGCGCCCGCACCTACCAGCCGAAGGACGGCGCTGCCGAGAACGGCGACCGCGTCACGATGGATTTCGTCGGCAAGGTCGACGGCGAGGCGTTCCAGGGCGGATCGGCCGAGGACTCCAACCTCGTGCTCGGGTCGGGCCAGTTCATCCCGGGCTTCGAGGATCAGCTGGTCGGCGTGAAGGCCGGCGACGAGAAGACCGTCAACGTCAAGTTCCCCGAGGACTACGGTGCCGCTCATCTTGCCGGCAAGGACGCCGAGTTCGCGGTGACCGTGAAGGCCGTTGCGGCGCCCGACGCGATGGAACTCGACGACGAGCTCGCCAAGAAGCTCGGCCTTGAGTCGATTGCTCGCCTGCGCGAGATCGTTCGCGGCCAGATCGAGAGCCAGTTCGGCCAGGCGACGCGCCAGAAGGTGAAGCGTCAGCTCCTCGACCAGCTCGACGCCGAATACTCGTTCGAGCTGCCGGAGAAGCTCGTCGAAGCCGAGTTCAACAACATCTGGAATCAGGTGTCGCGCGAGCTCGAGCAGAGTGGCAAGAGCTTCGAGGACGAGGACACGACCGAGGAGAAGGCGCGGGCTGAGTACCGCAAGCTAGCCGAGCGTCGCGTTCGTCTCGGTCTCGTCCTCTCGGAGATCGGCGAGAAGGCCGGCGTGACGGTGTCGGATGAGGAACTGCAGCGCGCGGTGATCGACCAGGTCCGTCAGTACCCAGGCCAGGAGCAGCAGGTCTACGACTACTTCCGCAAGACGCCGGAAGCGATCCAGAGCCTGCGCGCCCCGATCTACGAAGAGAAGGTCGTCGATCACCTCCTGTCGACGGTCGCCGTCACCGACAAGACCGTGAGCAAGGACGAACTCATGAAGGACGACGAGGACGAGCTGTCCTCGGCCGCCTGATTTCGAGCAGCGTCGCATCGGAGGCCGCCCATCGGGGCGGCCTTTTTTGTTTGCCCCTGCGTGGAGAATACCGCCATCGCCATGGCATGGTCGCATCCGGACTCTAGTTCGGGTGGCGAACCCCCCGGGCGCCCATTTTGAGCCGCTTCGGCGAAGAACCATGCCCGCCACGGACCGGAGCTCCATGATCCGACACACCGGTGCTCGAGCGCTGCTTCTCGCGCTTTGCTTCTCGCTCGCCTCAATGATCGCGTCGCAGCCGATCATGGCGCAGACATCGACCCTGCTTCCTTCGCTTCCTTCATCATCCTCCGGATCCCAGAGTGGCGAAGGAACCGTCAGCACCGACCAGCGGGAAGGGATCGACGACCTTATCCGCATCCTTGAGACGGAGGCGACACGCAACCGGCTGATCGAGACGCTGAAGGCGAGTGCCTATCAGGCGCCGGAGAAATCGGCCGCTTCGGAGACCCCGGTTCTCTCCGGCGATGGCGATCTCGCCCAATCCGTGCCCGCTCATCTCGCGTCCTACACCCGATCGGCCGTCGCGGCTCTCCAGGACGGTACGACGGAGATCGCGGGTCTGATCGCTCAGGCGGGCACCTTCTTGTCGGGTGCGCAGGCCATCAACCTGCCTCGAGTCTGGCAGGCGATCCTCCCGGTGTCGACGATCGCGATTGCGACGCTGCTCGCGCTCGCCGTCGTGTCATGGCCGCGACGCCGGCTTGTCGAATGGCTCGGCGCAAGGGCGAAGCCCAAGGCGCCCGTGTTGCGATTGTTTCTTGCCGCCGTCGCCATGCTGGCCGACGCGCTCACGGTCATCATCGCCGTCGCGGCCGGCCATGCCACGTCGCTGGTGCTGTCTGGTGGTCCGCCCGACATCAACGAAGCGCTGTTCCTGAACGCATTCGCTCTGACCGAACTCGTCAAGGTTGGTCTCGCGGCCTTCGTCGCGCCTTTCAATCCGCCGCTCCGTCTGACGCCCTTCAGCGATGGTCAGGCGCGATACTGGTATCGGCGATTGGCGCTGGTGATCACGCTTCTCGGCTACACCTTCCTGTTCGTTGCGCCAGTGGTCCAGTCGATCTCCAGCATCGCCGCCGGCAACGCCGTCCGCTTCCTCGTGGTCACGGTCGCGTATCTGTTCACGCTCTGGCTGGTTCTGGCGAACCGGGAGCGGGTGAAGAAGCGGTTGCAGCGCGCCTATCGGGAAGGCGCCCGCAATCCGCAGGCTCGGGTTCATCACCTTCTCGGACAGCTCTGGTGGCTTCTGGCGGCGTGCTTCATCAGCGCGCTCTTCGCCCTTTGGATCAGCAGCCCGCGCAACGGCTTCCAGTTCATGCTCGCGGCTTCGCTGATGTCGATCGCGGCGATGGCGATCGGTGGACTGGTCGTATCCATCCTGACGAAAATCATCGCGCGAGGCATCCGCGTCTCGGCTGGGACAAGCGAGCGCTTTCCGCTTCTGGAACGCCGTATCAACGGCTTCATCCCAAAACTCCTCCTGATTCTCCGGATCATCGTGATCGCGGCGGTGATCGCGGTCATTCTGCATGCCTGGTCGATCATCGATCTGGAAACCTTCGCTTCCAGTGACGTTGGTCGTCGGATGATGAGCGCGTTGGTCGGAGCCCTGGTGATCCTGACCGTCGGCTTCGGTATCCACCTCGTCTTTTCATCGTGGGTCGAATACCGCCTCAATCCGAACTTCGGTTCGGTGCCGACGGCGCGGGAGCGCACTCTCCTGTCGCTGTTCCGAAACGCGCTGACGATCGCGCTGGCGTTGATCGTCATGATGCTGGTGCTCTCGCAGATCGGCATCAACATCGCGCCGCTCCTCGCAGGTGCCGGCGTCGTCGGCCTCGCGGTCGGTTTCGGTGCGCAGAAGCTCGTTCAGGACATCATCACCGGCGCTTTCATCCAGATCGAGAATGCACTGAACGAGGGCGATGTCGTCCAACTCGGTTCCGTGTCCGGTGTCGTCGAGAAGCTGACGATCCGCTCGGTCAGCCTCCGATCCCTCGATGGCACCTACCATCTCATTCCCTTCTCGTCGGTCGATCAGGTCGCCAACATGACGAAGGACTTCTCGAACTTCGTCGCCGACGTCTCCGTCGCCTACCGGGAGAAGGTGGACGAGGTGAAGACGGTGATGCTGGACGCCTTCGATCGCGTACGGCAGTCGCCGGAAGGGACCAGCATCATCGCCGACTTCGAGATGCTCGGCGTGGAAACGCTCGGCGACAACGCCGTCGTGGTTCGCGGCCGCGTCAGGACCCTGCCGGGCAAGCAGTGGGGGATCGGTCGGCTTTACCGGGAAGTCATCAAGGAACTGATGGACGAGCGCGGGATCGAGATTCCGTTCCCGCAGACGACCGTCTGGTTCGGTGAGACAAAATCGCACGAGGCGCCGCCCTTGCGCCTCGCGGGGGTGACTGCGGTCGAGCCGGCCGGCGGCGTGCCGCCGACTGAAGATCCTGCGGCGGCGTCTGCGACGCCGACCGATCCGTCCAGGCTGAAGACCGTCACGCGAAACCCCGATGGTACCATCATCCCGCCGGACCCGAAGGAAGACCACGACGACGACGGAGATCCGTCCCGCTGAGGGCCGGGCTCGCGCGGGGCTGCCGCGCGAAGGGGCGCCTTCTTGCGCAGGCCGCCCCGCGCGCCCTATCTAGGCAAGCGGAATACCGAGCCTGATTCGACCGACACGGCGTCGGCCAGCCCCTTCACGAGAGACCACCATGAAGCATCCCGTCGAGACCATGATGAACCTTGTTCCGATGGTCGTCGAGCAGACGAACCGGGGCGAGCGGGCCTATGACATCTTTTCCCGTCTCCTGAAGGAGCGCGTGA
Source organism: Aureimonas phyllosphaerae (assembly GCF_047943035.1). Taxonomy (NCBI): domain Bacteria; kingdom Pseudomonadati; phylum Pseudomonadota; class Alphaproteobacteria; order Hyphomicrobiales; family Aurantimonadaceae; genus Aureimonas; species Aureimonas phyllosphaerae. Next base: position 2,909,646 of record NZ_CP181348.1, read on the forward strand.
TCTTCATCACGGGCCCGATCGAGGACGGCATGGCGACGCTCGTCTGCGCCCAGCTGCTGTTCCTCGAGGCCGAGAACCCGAAGAAGGAGATCGCTCTCTACATCAACTCGCCGGGCGGCGTGGTGACGTCGGGCATGGCGATCTACGACACCATGCAGTTCATCAAGCCGGCCGTCTCGACGCTCTGCATCGGCCAGGCCGCTTCGATGGGCTCGCTGCTTCTCTGCGCCGGTCACAAGGACATGCGCTTCGCGACGCCGAACGCCCGAATCATGGTGCACCAGCCGTCGGGCGGCTTCTCCGGTCAGGCGTCGGACATCGAGCGTCACGCGCTCGACATCATCAAGCTGAAGCGCCGGCTCAACGAGGTCTACGTCCAGCACACGGGCCAGGATTACGAGACCATTGAACGCACGCTGGACCGTGACCATTTCATGACGGCGGACGAGGCCAAGGATTTCGGTCTGATCGACAAGGTTCACTCGACCCGCGAGGCGGTCGAGGCGGCCATCTCGTCCTGACGTGAGACGCGCAACCGTCCTTGAAGTCGCCACGAGGCGGGCTTAGCCTCTCAGGCTCGCCTCTCTTAAGCGTCGATCAAGGATAGCGTCGCTAGACTGTCACGGATGCGAGAGGGCCCGAGGCCGGAACCGCGTCCGCGGCGGGCGGTTGCTTTGTTCGCGGTGCAGCATAGGATGAGTCACGGGTCACTCGACCTATCTCCGGACCTCCACGTCCGAGGTACGGAACGGAAGGAAGAACGATGAGCAAAGTGAGCGGCGGCGACAGCAAGAACACGCTCTACTGCTCTTTCTGCGGAAAGAGCCAACACGAAGTCCGCAAGCTGATCGCCGGGCCGACGGTCTTCATCTGCGACGAGTGCGTCGAGCTCTGCATGGACATCATCCGGGAGGAGAACAAGTCCTCCATGGTGAAGTCCCGCGAGGGCGTTCCGACCCCGCAGGAGATCATCAAGGTCCTCGACGACTACGTCATTGGCCAGTCCTTCGCCAAGAAGGTCCTGTCGGTCGCGGTCCACAACCACTACAAGCGCCTCGCCCACGCGTCGAAGAACAACGACGTCGAACTTGCGAAGTCCAACATCCTGCTGATCGGCCCGACCGGCTGCGGCAAGACGCTGCTCGCCCAGACGCTCGCCCGCATCCTCGACGTGCCCTTCACCATGTCGGACGCGACGACGCTGACCGAGGCCGGTTACGTCGGCGAGGACGTCGAGAACATCATCCTCAAGCTTCTGCAGTCGGCGGACTACAACGTCGAGCGCGCGCAGCGCGGCATCGTCTACATCGACGAGATCGACAAGATCAGCCGCAAGTCCGACAACCCGTCGATCACCCGTGACGTGTCGGGCGAGGGCGTGCAGCAGGCGCTTCTGAAGATCATGGAAGGGACGGTCGCGTCCGTGCCTCCGCAGGGCGGCCGTAAGCATCCGCAGCAGGAGTTCCTGCAGGTGGATACGGCCAACATCCTGTTTATCTGCGGCGGCGCCTTCGCCGGCCTCGACCGCATCATCTCGGATCGCGGCCGCAAGACCTCGATCGGCTTCGGCGCCAATGTCGAGAGCCCCGAGGATCGCCGCACGGGTGAGCTCTTCCGCAAGGTCGAGCCCGAGGATCTTCTGAAGTTCGGTCTCATCCCCGAGTTCGTCGGCCGTCTGCCGGTTCTGGCGACGCTGGAGGACCTCGACGAGCCGGCGCTCGTGCAGATCCTGGTCGAGCCGAAGAACGCGCTGGTGAAGCAGTACCAGCGCCTGTTCGAGATGGAGAACGTCGAGCTCTCGTTCCACGACGACGCGTTGAAGGCGATCGCCCGCAAGGCGATCGAGCGCAAGACCGGCGCGCGTGGCCTCCGCTCCATCATGGAGTCGATGCTGCTCGACACGATGTTCGATCTGCCCACGCTGGAAGGCGTGCAGGAAGTCGTGATCTCGGAGGAGGTCATCGATGGGAACGCGCGGCCGCTCTACATCTACTCGGACCGCAAGGACGAGAAAGAGACCGCGAGTGCCTGACGCACGTTCCAGCCGGATCATCTGAGCTTATCGAGCCCGCTCCGGAGCGCCGGGGCGGGCTTAACTTTTGTAAGAGGCGGTTCTCCGACCGCACCGTTCACCATCGAAGAGCCTGCGGCCGGGTGCCACGGGTTGAACGGAGGGAGAACGGCGACCACATTGCAGTTGCGAAAAGGCCTTTCGATCCGGCGCCAACTGGGCCGATCCGAAAGGGCCTCCGGCGGCTCATGCCGCAGAAAGGACAAGCATGTCAGACCCGACGTTCAAAGCCGACGCGCCTGCCGAGGCCGGTCAGTACCCGGTCCTGCCGCTCCGCGATATCGTGGTGTTCCCGCATATGATCGTCCCGCTCTTCGTGGGGCGCGAGAAGTCCATCCGAGCTCTCGAAGAGGTCATGGGCGCCGACAAGCAGATTCTCCTGGCGACGCAGAAGAACGCGGGCGACGAGGATCCGGCGCCCGACGCGATCTACGATCTCGGCACGCTCGCCAACGTTCTCCAGCTTCTGAAGCTCCCCGACGGCACCGTGAAGGTGCTGGTCGAGGGCGTGTCCCGCGCGAAGATCTCGGGCTTCACTGACCGCACCGACTGGCACGAGGCGAATGCGACCATCGTGCCTGAGGTCGAGGACGACGCGGTCGAGGTCGAGGCGCTGGCTCGCTCGGTGATCTCGGAGTTCGAGAACTACGTCAAGTTGAACAAGAAGATCTCGCCCGAGGTCGTCGGCGCTGCCGGTCAGATCGACGACTACTCCAAGCTCGCCGATACGGTCGCGTCGCATCTGGCGATCAAGATCCCCGAGAAGCAGGAGATGCTCGGGATCGTCAGCGTTCAGGAGCGTCTCGAGCGCGCCCTCAGCTTCATGGAGTCCGAGATTTCGGTGCTTCAGGTGGAGAAGCGCATCCGCTCGCGCGTCAAGCGCCAGATGGAGAAGACGCAGCGCGAGTACTATCTGAACGAGCAGATGAAGGCGATCCAGAAGGAGCTTGGCGACGGCGAGGAAGGCCGCGACGAGCTTGCCGAGATCGAGGAGCGCATCAAGAAGACGAAGCTCTCCAAGGAAGGCAAGGAGAAGGCCTCGGCCGAGCTGAAGAAGCTGCGGCAGATGAGCCCCATGTCGGCCGAGGCGACTGTCGTGCGCAACTATCTCGACTGGCTGCTCGGCCTGCCGTGGGGCAAGGCCTCTAAGGTTCGCATCGACCTTAAGAAGGCCGAGGAGATCCTCGAGGAGGAGCACTACGGTCTCGATAAGGTCAAGGAGCGTATCGTCGAGTATCTGGCCGTGCAGAGCCGTCAGGCTAAGCTCAAGGGCCCGATCCTGTGCCTCGTCGGCCCTCCGGGCGTCGGCAAGACCTCGCTCGCCAAGTCGATCGCCCGTGCAACCGGACGTGAGTATGTTCGCATGGCGCTCGGCGGCGTGCGCGACGAGGCCGAAATCCGCGGCCACCGCCGGACTTATATCGGGTCCATGCCCGGCAAGGTCATCCAGTCGCTCAAGAAGGCCAAGAGGAACAACCCGCTCTTCCTGCTCGACGAGATCGACAAGATGGGTCAGGACTTCCGCGGCGATCCGTCGTCGGCACTGCTCGAGGTGCTCGATCCGGAGCAGAACGCGACGTTCATGGACCACTATCTGGAGGTGGAGTACGACCTCTCGTCCACGATGTTCGTGACGACGGCCAATACGCTCAATATCCCGGGTCCGCTTATGGACCGCATGGAGTTGATCCGGATCGCCGGCTACACGGAGGACGAGAAAATCGAGATCGCGAAGCGGCACCTCCTGCCGAAGGCGATCAAGGATCACGCGTTGCAGCCGCACGAGTTCTCGGTCAGCGAGGACGCGCTGCGCGACATCGCCCGTCGCTACACCCGCGAGGCCGGCGTGCGCTCCTATGAGCGCGAGCTGTCCAAGCTGGCGCGAAAGGCGGTGACGAGCATCCTCAAGGGCGAGGTGACCAAGGTCGAGGTGACGGCGGCCAATCTCGCCGACTATCTCGGTGTGCATCGCTATCGCTACGGCGAGGCGGAAGCCGAGGATCAGGTTGGCGTGGTGACGGGTCTGGCCTGGACCGAGGTCGGCGGTGAACTGCTGACGATCGAAGGCGTCATGATGCCGGGCAAGGGCAAGATGACGGTGACGGGCAACCTGAAGGACGTGATGAAGGAGTCGATCTCGGCTGCTGCCTCCTATGTCCGCAGCCGCGCCATCGAGTACGGCATCGAGCCGCCGCTCTTCGACAAGCGGGACATCCACGTCCACGTGCCGGAGGGTGCGACGCCGAAGGACGGCCCGTCCGCCGGTATCGCAATGGCCACCGCCATCATATCGGTGATGACGGGCATCCCGGTTCGGCGCGATATCGCCATGACCGGCGAGGTCACGTTGCGGGGCAGGGTGCTGCCGATCGGCGGCTTGAAGGAGAAGCTGCTTGCGGCTCTTCGCGGCGGAATGACCAAGGTTCTGATCCCGGCCGAAAACGCCAAGGATCTGGCCGACATTCCGGACAACGTGAAGAACAACCTCGAGATCGTTCCGGTCTCCCGGATGGGCGAGGTGCTCCAGCACGCGCTGGTTCGCATTCCGCAGCCGATCGAGTGGACCGAAGAGGATGCCGCGGCTCACCTCGCCAAGCAGAAAGATGATTCGCAGGGTGCCATCGCGCACTGAGGTCTCCGGCACCGTCAAAAACGCTCAGAATGCCGCCCTCCGGGCGGCATTTTTCGTTCGGGGCCCTTGTTTTGGTGGGTTTGGGACCATCTCGACCTTGAAGGCCGACCATCTTTTCCGCAGTGTACCTCACCGAGTCGGTGCGACTAATTCAACGCTGGAGACTGTGTATGAACAAGAACGAACTCGTCGCCGCGGTGGCGGACAAGTCCAAGCTTTCGAAGCAGGATGCCACCACTGCCGTCGATGCCGTCTTCGACGCGCTGCAGGACGCCATGGCCAAGGGCGACGACGTGCGCCTCGTCGGCTTCGGCACGTTCTCCGTTTCCCACCGCGCGGCATCCAAGGGCCGCAACCCGTCGACGGGCGCCGAGGTCGATATTCCGGCCCGCAACGTCGCCAAGTTCACCCCGGGCAAGGGCCTGAAGGACGCTGTGAACGTCGAGGCCGCGCCGAAGGCGAAGGCCGCCAAGGCCAAGTAAGTATCCGATATCGTTGGGAGCGCCCTGCGGCGCTCCCATTCTCGAGACCGAAAGTCGGCAGCTTACACGACGGCGGCCTGCGCCTCGGTTCGTTTCCCGGTCGCAGCCCATGTGCTGCGGCGGTCCCCTTCGATGCGAGCGAGTTGCCCATGCGGCTGGACGATCCCCACCTGTCGGAGATCGTGGCGCTGCGGCGCACCCTTCATTCGGACCCCGAGGTCTCGAACAACGAAGTTCGTACCGCTCGGGCGCTCGCGGAATACCTCGGTCAGTGTGAGCCGGACGAGCTTCTCACCGGTCTAGGCGGGAATGGCGTTGCCGCGACATTTCGAGGTGGCAGCGAGGGACCGACCGTCCTGCTACGATCCGAACTCGATGCGCTTCCGATCCAGGAAATTGGAGATCGATCCCACCGGTCTCGGCGCGACGGAGTAGGGCACCTTTGCGGCCATGATGGCCACAGCGCCATCCTTGCCCTCTTCGCCCGACGGCTTGCCGAGCGACGGCCCGAGCGAGGCCGGGTCATACTCCTATTTCAGCCTGCCGAGGAAACGGGAGAGGGCGCTGCGCGCGTCATCGAGGATCCCCGCTTTTCCGCCATTCGGCCGGACTTCGCCTTCTCCCTACACAATCTTCCGGGGCTGCCGCTCGGCGAAGTCGCTCTTCGTGACGGGCCGGTCAACTGCGCGTCCCGTGGCCTGCGCATCGTTCTAACGGGGCGCACGGCGCACGCTTCAATGCCATGGGACGGCGTTTCCCCCCGGACGGCACTGACGCATTTGCTGGAAGTGCTGCCGGAACTGAGCCGTGGACGCGAGTTGGATGATGCCTTCAGACTGGTGACGGTCACGCATGCCCGCCTCGGCGAGGCGGCATTCGGCATCGCACCCGGACACGCGGAGATATGGGCGACGTTGCGCACGCTGCGGGACGGTGGGATGTCGGACTTGTGCGGCGAAGCCGAGGCGCTGGCAAAGCGGGCGCCCGCCGGGCACGGCCTTTCGATCGATATCAGCTACCACGATGTCTTCCGGCACTGCGAGAACCATCCGGATGCAGTGCGCATCCTGCGCGCGGCATTGGATGCGCAGGGCGTGCCTCACTCGCCGGGGCAGCCGATGTATCCGTCGGAGGATTTCGGCCGGTTCGGCGATCACGCCCGCTCCGCGATGTTTTTCCTTGGGGCGGGGGTCGATCACCCACGCCTGCACAATCCCGACTATGATTTTCCAGACGAACTTATACCGATCGGGACGGGCGTGTTCGAGCGGGTCGTGCGGGACCTTCTCGGCTAGTGCCGAAAGGGCCGCCCTGTGATGTCAGGGAAAGGTCCAACTCGTAGCTTCGCGCGCCAGGGGCTGAAGGGGTGCGCGAAGGCGAAACACAAAGCCGGATGCGTCGAAGTCGATCGTCGCGGTGCCCCCGAATTCCGCCGCGAGAACTCGCTCGACGATCCGGATGCCGTAACCGGTACGGGTCGGGCGCGATACGGGCGGACCGTCATGTTCGTACCAGCCGAAATCGAGTTGCTCGTCCTCGATCGCCCAGCGGATCTCGACCGTGCCGTCAGGGTTCGAAAGGCTGCCGTGCTTGATCGCGTTCTCTGCCATTTCGTGGATCGCGAGCGATAGCATGGTCGCGATCCGTGGCTTCAGGCGAACCTCCGGGCCCTCCACCGTGAGGCGCCCTCCAACGCTATCGTGAAGCGGCTCGAGGGCGCCCTTCACGACATCGCTCAGCAATGCGCTCGCCCAGGCTTCCGCGGTCAGGACGTCGTGGCTGCGAGCAAGGGCCTGAATGCGTCCGGACACTGCGGACGCGACATTCGCCGGCACCTTGGCGTCGCGTAGAGTCTGCAGGACGACGCTTTGCACGGTCGCGAGGGTGTTCTTCACCCGGTGATCGAGTTCGCGGTTGAGAAGGAAGCGGTGCTCCTCGGCGCGCTTGCGGTCGGTCACATCGAACTGGGACGCAAAGAAGTGGGCCAGTTCGCCGTCTTGGAACACCGGAGAGACGAGAAGCGCGTTCCAGAAGGTGGTGCCGTCCTTGCGATAATTCAGAAGGTCGATCTCGATCGATTGACGCGCCTCGATCGCCTCACGCAGACGGCCGACATCGTCCCGGTTGGTCGCGGGACCCTGCAGGAAGCGACAGTTGCGCCCCAAGATCTCGTCACGGTCGTAGCCCGTGAGACGGAGAAACGCGTCGTTGCAGAAGACGATCGGGTTGTCTTCCTCGCGCGGGTTGGTGATGATCATCGGCATGCGCGTCACGCGAACCGCGGATGCGAAGGGATCGGCGCTGAGACCGCTGGTGATCTCCAGCTCCCGACCGATGCGCCGGCGTTCCTGCTCTCTCATGTTCGCCTGCGCCCGCTACATCCGTGCCGCGAGCAGGATCTTCTTCGAGCCGCCCGTCTTACCGATTGCTTGCGTGGTTCGGCGTCTGATGGCAATGGTCCAATGGCTCGGAGGCCCGAATGTTTCTGCGTTTAGTCTACGTATCCAACCTTTCCGACGACGTGTCGCACGAAAGCCTCGACGACATCGTCGAGCAATCGTCGAAACGGAACGAGCGGAACGGCGTGACCGGCATGCTCGCGTTGGACGGCAGGCGGGTGCTCCAAATCCTGGAAGGGCCTCCCGAAGCGGTTCAATCGCTCTACGAGCGCATCCGACAGGACACGCGCCACCAGCAGGTTGTTGAGATCGATCGGCGCATGGTGGACGCTCGTCATTTCGGCAGTTGGGGCATGGAGCGACGCAGCATGGTCGACGTCGTGATGCTCGCAATGACGCTCTGAACAAAACGGAGAGCGCCGATCGGCGCTCCCCATCGCTCGGCGCGTCTCAGCCTTCCATCGCCTTGGCGTAGTTCTCGGACACCTTAGTCCAGTTCACGGCATCCCACCACGCCGACAGGTAGTCTGCCCGACGATTGTTGTATGTGAGATAGTAGGCGTGTTCCCACACGTCGTTGCCGAGAACCGGCATGCCGCGCGTCTCCGCGACGTCCATCAGCGGATTGTCCTGGTTCGGTGTCGAAACCACCGCGAGCTTCTTGTCGTCGCCGACGATCAGCCAAGCCCAGCCGGAGCCGAAGCGGCTGGTGCCGGCTGTCTGGAACGCCTTCTTGAACTCGTCCATCGAACCGAAGGACTCGTTGATCGCGCTAATCAGCTCGGCCGACGGCTCGCCGCGTTGACCCTCCGGTGCCATGATCTGCCAGAAGAACGTGTGGTTCCAGTGTCCGCCGGCGTTGTTTCGGATGGCTGCGGGACGTCCGCTGACCGACGCCAGCAACTCCTCGACAGGAACGTTCGCGATCGACGGGTCGGTCTTCGCGGCATTGTTGAGAGCGGTCACAAACGCCTGATGATGCTTGGAGTGGTGCAGTTCCATGGTCTTCGCATCGATGATCGGTGCCAGCGCATCGTAGGAATAGCCGAGTTCGGGAAGTTTGAACGGCTCAGACTGTGCGGCTGTCTCGGCTGTAGCCGGCGCATTCTGCTGCGCGTTGGCGGAATGGATCGGGGCCAGCGCCCCGGCCGTTACGGTGAGGACGGCAAAGGTCGTGCAAAGGGTCAGGCGACGCATGGAAGCGCTCCGTTTGGACGGTAAACCCATTCGCAACGAAGCCTTCCCGCAGACGTTGCAAAAACAAGTCGTGATCGACGGCGCCGGTTCGCGCTTATTGGGCGTGTGCCGTGTGCTCGCCCTTCGCGCCCATGGCGTCGACCTTCAGCTGCACCTCCACCGTCCCCGCTTTCTCGAAGGTCAGATCGAGCGGCACCATCTGCCCCTCCTTGAACGGCTCCTTCACCCCGACCAGCATCAGGTGGAGACCGCCCGGCGCAAGTTTCGCCTCGCTGCCCGGCGTGAGATCGAGCCCGCCTTCGACCTTGCGCATCGTCATCACCCCATCGGTGATAGACATGTCATGCACTTCCACCAAGGTCGCGGCCGGCGAACTGACGGATACCAGTCGGTCCGCGTTCGTGCCGTCATTTTTCAGGACGAGGTAGCCGACACCCGTGCGTGCGCCCGGCGGCATCGCACGGCTCCAGGGATGCCCGATTTCAATCGAGCCGACCTTGTATTCATGAGCCGCTGCGAGGGAGGGCAGGGTGGAAACTGCCCCGAGAGCGGCAGCGGCCGCGACAAGGGACCGAACGGCGGAAGCTTTGTTGGCCATGAGGTGCATCCGGAGAAAAGAGGGTGCGAAACGTGTTGTTCGGGATGAAGGGACAAGGCGTCGAGACCTTGTCCCGTCGAGGACTCATGCGGCGGCAGGGCGGACGAGCTTGCGGATGGCGGTGTCGATGATGAGCATCACAACGAGCGAAGCGCCGACCAGCGGGAAGAGGATGCCGCCGACCGCCAGCAGAGCCAGGAGGCCCCAGAGAGCTCTCGGCTCCTTCGGCATCGGCGGAACGCCCATGGAGCGCGCCGGACGACGCTTCCACCACATGACCCCGGCGGAGACTGCCAGCACGACGTTGCCGATGCAGACCAGCAGGAGGACGATCTGGTTGGCGAGCCCGAACTGTTGTCCAAGATGGACGCTGATGCCCCATTCGAGGGCCTTTCCCAGCGGTCCATAGTTACCGTATCCCATGTCGAGGAGAGGGACGCCGCTGTACTGGTCGAGATGCACGACGCGCTGACTGGCTGCGTCGTCGGGGTAGACCGAGCCGGTGTAAACACCGGTCTCGCTGGTCGGAATGTTCACGGCGTAGCCGCGATGCAGTCCGAGACGGTCGAAGGTTTCGATCGCCTCGTCGAGGCCGATCGGGGACCGCGCGGAAGGCGCCGAGACAGGAACCTGTGCCTGCTCCATCGACCAGCTGGTCGTGCCTGCGTCGCTGAGCTTGGCCTTCGACATGGGAATGTCGACGCGTATGCCGGACGGATAGCCGAAGTTGGAGCCGTTGGCCCACTGGTTCACCTGCCCGCCCCAGACCTGCGACCAGGGCATGCCCGTCACCGCCAGAAAGACGAGGAATCCTCCTACCGCCATGCCGGTGACGGCGTGGGTGTCGCGCCAGAACACGCGTCGCGACGGCGTTCCGCGCACGGAAACGACGCCGCCCTTCTGTCCCCGCGGCCACCATAGGAACACACCCGTCGCGACGAGCAGGATCGACCAGCCGGCCGCGATCTCGATGACTCCACGCGCGATCGGTCCGAAAAACTTGAGGCTGTGGAGCTGACGGATCGTCCACATGACGGTTCCCCGGTCGGGTAGGGCTCCCAGCACATCGCCGCTGAAGGGATCCACGTAGACGGCAAGCCGCTCCCCCGTGTCAGTGCGCACCGTCACTTCGGCGGACGACGTGGGATCCGCGGGGCTCGTGAACTTGACCGCGGTGCCGGGATGGACGGCGAGTGCGGCGTCCACCATCTCCGACGGTCTGACGAGGCTGGCGCCTTCTAGGGCGACCACACGCTTGACGTCGGAATGGATGATCCCGTCGATCTCGTCGCGGAAGAGGTAAAGACCGCCGGTGATCGACAGCGTTATGAGGAACGGCAGGACGAATAGTCCCGCATAGAAATGCCATCGCCAAACGGCGCGGTAGAGGTCGATCGCATTTGTCGCGCGCGCAGTGCGCCCCGGACGATCGAGGGTGAAGTCCGACATGGAGGGTAATCCGGAAGCGGAGAGACGTTGGCCTTGGCCGATGGGCCAGGCATGAGCCATCCACGCCGTTCTGGCCGGCCCGCAAGGGGCGGCGCGAGGGAAATACGATGATGGCTCAAGGCGGAAAGCGGTCTCAGACGGCTTTCGGTGGTCCACGCGCGTTGCGTGGCGTTTCCGCAATGCCGGGCAGGACATCAACGTAACTGCGGAACCTCGGGGCCGCGACGATGAGCCCCCACGGGGTGGCCAGCGGCGCTACGACGACCGGATCAATCAGACCCGCGAACATGCCGCAGGCGAGCGTGCAGCATGCCATGACCTGTGCATGGTCTTGGGCCGGGCGATCGTGGCCTGCGTGCCCGATCTCGGCGCTGGCAAGACAGAGGACGTTGCCGAACTGGTCCCGCCGCACGCTGTCGGCGTTGGCGCCCTGGGACAAGGCCAGCAGCGCGCCATGGACGACGAAGAGCAGTGCGACGATGCGCACGACCCAGTCTGCCCAAACCCTGCGCTGCGCCGTCACCGTCCGATCGCTCCCCGAAAATCCTCTCGACCTCGATAGCACGAGCGATCCGCGCGGGATACGTGGACAAACGGTCCGGGCGAGGCTTCTGTCTTTGGCATTTCCCGGAGGCCGTCTGTGGTCGTCCGCGACAGGGTCGACGCGAGAATCTTGCGTGCTTGCGTGTTTACAGCGCTCGCGAGGCTCCCAACTCCCTTCAGCCTGTCGCAACGATGTGCGACCTGTCGTCTCGCAGCAAGCCGTGCATCGTCCGAATCGCTTGGAACCCCCCATGACCGCACCCGCCGTCGCCCCAGCCTGTACGCTCGTCCTGTTCGGCGCCGCCGGGGATCTGGTGAAGCGGTTGCTGGTTCCCTCGATCTACGACCTCATGGTTTCCGGCGTTCTCGATCCAGACTTTCGTATCATCGGCATCGACCGTGCCGAACTGACCGATGAGACCTGGCGCCAGAACCTCTATGACGCGTTGCATCAGATGGCGGCGGACCCAGCGGCCGAATTCAACGCGGGCTCCATCCGGGAGGACGTATGGCGCGATCTCTCCGGTCGCCTGAGCTACCAGCACGGCGACGTGACGCAGGACGCGACCTATCAGGCTCTCGCGGCGCGAGTGCACGGAAGCGCGATCTTCTATTGCGCGGTGGCGGGACGGTTCTTCGGTCCCATCGCCGACGGGCTTGGAAAGGCCGATCTCCTGCAGGAGAACGCGGGTGACTTCCGCCGCCTCGTCGTCGAGAAGCCGTTCGGCGATGACCTCGCCTCCGCACGCGCCCTCGACGCCAAGATCCTCGGCTGGGCGCAGGAGCACCAGATCTATCGGATCGACCATTTCCTCGGGAAGGAAACGGTCCAGGCGATCATGGCCCTACGCTTCGCGAACCGGATCTTCGAGCCGCTGTGGTCGGCCGAACACCTCGACCACGTACAGATTACCGCGGCGGAGGTTCTCGGCGTCGAGGGCCGCGGCAGCTTTTACGAGCGCACCGGTGCGTTGCGAGACATGGTGCCGAACCACCTTTTCCAGGTTCTGGCGATGGTCGCGATGGAGCCGCCGAAGGATCTCGGCGAGCGTGCGGTTCGCGATGCCAAGGGAAGGGTTCTCGCCGCGGTCCAGCCGGTGAAGCCGCTGGACATGGTGCGTGGCCAGTACGCGGCCGGCACCGTCAACGGCGCACCGCGCGTCGGCTACCGCGAGGAGCCCGGCGTCGATCCGAACAGCCCGATCGAGACCTATGCCGCTCTTCGCCTCGAGATCGCGACACCGCGGTGGCAGGGCGTGCCGTTCTACCTGCGAACGGGCAAGCGCCTCTCCGCGCACCGGACGGAGATCGTGCTCCAGTTCAAGCCGTCCGCGCATTCGATCTTCGGCGGGCAGCCCGAGGCGAACCGGCTGTCGCTTCATATCGATGGCGACAAGGGCCTGCGGACGGACTTCCAGATCAAGGCGCCGGGACCCGGCATGGCGCTGGCCCCGGTTGCCGAGACCTTCATGCACGACGACTTCTTCGAACACGTGCCGAACATCGGCTACGAGTCGCTGCTCTACGCCTGCATGATGGGCGACGCGTCGCTCTTCCAGCGGGCCGACGCCATCGAGGCGCCGTGGGTCTCGGTCGAGCCCGTGCTGGAGGCCTGGAAGACGGGCGAGCCGGAGCTCTATGCTGCCGGTAGCGCTGGACCTGCGTCCGCCGATGCCCTGTTGGCGCGGGACGGCCGCGCCTGGGCCAGTCTTCAGCCGCAGCCCGATGCCAAGGCCGGGCGGCGGATGGCCGACGGGACGAAGGCGGGATGAGCGAGGCGGAGCGTTCGCCGCTCCTCGAAACCGCCGAAGGCCAGCGAATCCATGGTCCCGAACAGGACGCGTGGCGCAGGTGGGGCCCCTATATGGCGGAGCGCCAATGGGGCACGGTCCGCGAGGACTACAGCGCGGACGGCGACGCGTGGTCATATCTTCCACACGATCACGCACGATCGCGCAGCTATCGCTGGGGGGAGGACGGCATCGCCGGGTTCTGCGACGCCGATCAGACCTGGTGCCTGTCGCTCGCCTTGTGGAACGGGGTGGATCCGATCCTGAAGGAGCGCCTCTTCGGGCTGACCAATGCGGAGGGCAATCACGGTGAGGACGTGAAGGAGTTGTGGTGGCATCTCGATGCGATGCCGAGCCATGCCTGGCAGTCGATGCTCTACCGATATCCGCAAAGGCGGTTCCCTTACGAGGACCTCGTGGCGGAGAACGGACGAAGACGCGGAACCGTGGCACCGGAATACGAACTGTCGGACACCGGTGTCCTGGCCGACGACCGCTTCTTCGATGTTCAGGTCGACTACGCCAAAGCCGCTCCGAACGACATCCTGATGCGCGTGACCGTGGTGAACCGCGGGCCGGAAGGCGCCGTCCTCCACGTCCTCCCGCAACTCGTTGCCCGCAATACGTGGAGCTGGGAACCCGCTGCGCCCAAACCCTCGATCGGGCCGGCGGACGGTGGCTCGGTGATCGCCTCCCATCCGCAGCTCGGTCATATGCGGCTTTCGGCGCTTCAGCCGGCGGACTGGCTGTTCTGCGAGAACGAAACCAACATCCGTCGGCTCGATGGGGCGTCAACCGAAGGCGCGTTCAAGGACGCGATCAACGACCATATCGTCGGCGGGCGTGTTGCCCCGTTGCCAACCGCTGGCACGAAATGCGCCGCCCTCTCGGTCCATGACATTCCCACCGGGGGCCACGTCGTTCTGCGGTATCGCTTCGCGCCCAATGATGCCGAGCGGCTCGACGAGGCTACGATCGAGCGGACGTTCGCTGAGCGCCGGGAGGAATGCGACGCGTTCTTCGCCGTCCTGCAGGCGGCGATCGACGACGCGGACGCGCGGTTGGTTCAGCGACGGGCGCTGGCGGGCCTCCTGTGGTCGAAGCAGGTCTACCGCTACGACGTGAAGCGCTGGCTGGATGGCGACCCGTCCGAGCCGGCACCGCCTGCGACGCGCCTCGACGGACGCAACGCCGATTGGACGCATCTCGATGCGGCTGACGTGATCCTGATGCCGGACACGTGGGAGTATCCATGGTTCGCGTCCTGGGATCTTGCCTCTCATGCCATGGCGGCGGCCATCGTCGACCCCACGCTCGCCAAGCGGCAGCTGCTGCTGCTTACACGTGACTGGTACATGCATCCGAACGGCCAGCTTCCAGCCTACGAATGGAACTTCGGCGACGCCAATCCACCCATCCAAGCCTTTGCCGCCCTGCGCGTGTACCGCATGGATGCCGCGCTCACCGGTACGCCCGATCGAGACTTCCTCGAACGGCTGTTCCACAAGCTGATGATCAATTTCACCTATTGGGTGAACCAGAAGGATTCACAGGGGCGCAACCTCTTCCAGGGCGGCTTCCTCGGGCTCGACAATGTCGGCGTCTTCGATCGTTCGCAGCCGATCCCGGGCGGTGGCATGCTCGAACAGGCGGACGCGACGGCCTGGATGGCCATGTACGCGCTGAACCTCATGCGCATGGCGCTGGAACTGGCCGACGCGGACGCGGTCTACGAGGACATCGCCTCGAAGTTCTTCGAGCATTTCCTCGTCATCGCTTCGGCCATGACCCATGTCGGCGCCTCCGAGGCGGACAAGGACAGCGGCGAGGGACGGGGCCTGTGGGACGACGAGGATGGCTTTTTCTACGACGCCCTGATCCTGCCGGATGGCTCCGAGGCGACGCTGCGGGTGCGCTCGCTCGTCGGACTGATACCGCTTTGCGCGGTCGAGGTGCTCGATGCCGGACTAGCGGAGCGATACCCCGACTTTGCCCGCCGGCTCGACTGGATGCTGCGTCATCGCCCGGATCTCACCATGCAGGTTTCGCGGTTCGCCGAACCCGGAAAGGACGCGCGCTTCCTCCTGTCGCTTCTGCGCAGACAGCGCATGTCGAGGCTGCTCGCCCGCATGCTGGACCAGAACGAGTTCTTGTCCCCCTTCGGCGTTCGCTCTCTGTCGAAGGCCCATAGGGACGCTCCGTTCGCCATGGAACGCGACGGGACGCGTTTCGAGGTGCGCTACGAGCCCGCCGTCTCGACCTCCGGCATGTTCGGCGGCAATTCCAACTGGCGCGGGCCGGTCTGGATGCCGCTCAACCTCATGCTCGTCGAGTCCATCCGCGAGTTCGCCCGCTTCTATGGCGACGAGTTCGGCCAGGAGTGCCCGACGGGCTCCGGCCGCATGGCGACGCTGACGCAGATTGCCGACGAGCTTTCGACGCGTGTCTGCGCTCTGTTCGCCCGACATGAGGATGGGACGCGCCCGGCGCTCGGCGGTCCGGCCCCTCGCGGAGGGGCGGACGATGTCGAACTGATCCAGTTCAACGAGTTCTTCCACGGCGACACGGGACTGGGGCTCGGCGCCAGCCACCAGACCGGCTGGACGGCGCTCGTCGCGCTCCTGCTCCAGAAGACCGCTGCGCACGCGGAAAAAACGTAGAGCCGGAGCGTTTCTCGGTCCGGCGTCTAACGACGTGCCGTCGGACTGTCGTCCGGCTTCGTGAACCACCGGGGACCCGTTTCGGTCATGTACACATGATCCTCAAGGCGAATGCCGAAACGGTCCGGGACCACGATCATCGGTTCGACCGAGAAGCACATGCCGGGCTCGAGAACTGTGTCGTTGCCGCGAACGATGTAGGGCGCCTCGTGGATCTCGAGGCCCAGTCCATGGCCGGCGCGATGGGGTAGTCCGGGAAGTCGATAGTCCGGCCCGAGCCCGTGCCGTCCGAGAACCTTCCGCGCCGCGTCGTCGAGCGATGCGCAGGAAGCCCCGACCTGGGCGGCCTCAAACACGGCGTCCTGCGCCTCGCGCTCGATCCGCCAGGTGCGCGCGACGTCGGCTTCCGGTTCGCCCATCACGTAAGTGCGCGTCAGGTCGGAATGATAGCCATCCAGACGGCAACCGGTGTCGACAAGGATCACATCGCCATCCCGCAACGTCTGTTCTCCATCCGCGCCGTGGGGCAAGGCGGTGGCGGCACCGAACGAGACGATCGCAAAGGTGGAGCCGTTGTCGGCTCCAAGCCGACGATGCTCGGCATCGATGAAGGCGACGACCTCGGATGCCGCGATGCCGGGCTGCATATCCGCCCGGACACGCTCGTGAACACCGAGCGTCAGGTTCATCGCATGCTGGATCAGCGCGATCTCCGTGGGGGACTTGCGCATGCGCAGGCGGGAGACGATCGGCCCGCCGTCACGAAGCCGCTCCGCACCGAAAGCCCGGGCCAGACGGTGATACTGGAACAGGGGCAACTGCTCGTCCAGTGCCAACGTCCCACCTGACGACAGCATGGCGGAGATGAGCTCTGCGGGTTCCTCTTCCTCCTGCCAGGCGACGATGTCGCCCTCCAGCCGCGGCAACGTTTCCACGCGCGAACACTCGAAGCCCGGCACGACGTATCGCAGGGTGTCGCGGGTCACCAGCGCGCCGCAGAACCGTTCGCTGCCATGCCAGACGAGGCCGGTGAAATAGCGAAGGCTTTCGGTGGAGCCGAGGAGAAGAGCTTCGATGCCGGCTTCGTCCAGTTCTGCCCGCAGACGATCCAGCCGCCGCCGGCGCTCCGACGCTTCGATGCGTGGGACAGGATGATTCCAGGCGGCTTGGGTGGCCATGCGGGTTCCGTTGGGTCGGTGGTTCCTAGTCGTCGACATGCCGCGACGCACTCGCAGGTGCAAGGGCGGACTGCGCCGACGCGGCGTGCCCGCTTGCCTTGGATGGCGTCATCCGTCAGGAGAGAGGTGATGGAGCTCGGGATGGAAGCCTCCTGATGCCCCAGGAGACGGCCTTCATGGCGGACCCGCAACCTCCCCTTGCCGTCAGCCTCGGCCTCCTTCTGGTGTTGGCGACGCTTTGGGGTGCTTCCTACACGTTCATCAAGATCGCGGTGGAGACCATACCCCCGATCACACTGATCGCGACGCGCACGCTCATCGCAGGCTCCCTGATTCTCGTGGTTCTGCACCTGCGCGGCCTGCGTCTTCCGCTGGATCGCCGCAACCTCGGCCGCTTCTTCGTCCAGGCCTGCCTGAATTCGGTGGTTCCCTTCGTGCTGGTGGCGTGGGGGACGCAGTTCGTCGATGCGGGGCTCGCGACGATCCTGAACTCCCTGACCCCGGTCTTCGCCTTTCTGATCAACTGGGGGATCACGCGGCACGAGGTTGTCAGCACCCGCAAGGCCCTTGGGGTCGCGGCAGGCCTCGTCGGCATCTGCCTCGTCGTTGGCCCATCCGCGCTTCAGGGCGCCAGCCAGCAGTTGACCGCGCAGCTCGCGATCATCATCGCCGCGATGGCCTATGGTGCTGCGGTGACGTTCGGACGGACGTTCCGAGACCTCGACCCGATGATGCCGGCGGCAGGCTCGCTCCTCATGGGATCGGTGATTCTGATGCCCGTCAGCTTGATCGTCGATCGCCCTTGGACACTCGCTCCGACGGCGTCGTCGTTGAGCGCGCTTGTTGCGCTTTCCGTCTTCTCGACGGCACTCGCCTTCACACTCTACTTCTATCTTCTGAAGCGTATCGGCACGGTCGGCGTGACGGCGCAAGCCTATCTTCGGGTTCCGATCGGCGTCGGCATCGGGATGGTTTTCCTTGGGGAATTGCCGCAGCCGACGGCCTGGATGGGCATGGCGCTCGTGGTGGTCAGCGTCATCGCCATGACGCTGCCAAGCCGGAAATCGCGGACGGCGACTGTCTGAGAGCGAGTTCCCATGGACCTGCGCTGTTCTGACGCTCCGCCTTTCCGTGGATATCCGCGCGGAAAGCCGCGTTCGACGGCACGCTGATAAAAAACCCGTCACCGGCGTCAGAATGCATCAACACTCGCAAGCTAGCCTGAAAGAACGAGACCCGAATTACACGCTGTAGTTATTGGGTGCTATTCGATGCTGTATTGACGAGCCAAGCCATGATGACGGTTTTGAATTGTATCGTGGTGGAGCACGATCTCTGGCTCGTGCTCATGGCCGCCGTCATCTGCGCGGCCGGTTCCTGGGCGATGGTCCGTCTGTTCCTCCGAGCAGCTGCATCGAGGTCCACGGAGCGGTGCGCCTGGCTCGTCCTTACCGCCTTCATCACCGGGGCTTCGATCTGGTGCACACACTTCGTCGCCATGCTCGGCTATGAGCCAGGGCTGCCCGTCGGCTTCGATCCTGTGCTCACGATCATTTCCATGCTGGCCGCGATGGTGGGGTCCGGGGTGGGCTTCCTGATCGCGACAGCCCGCGGGCGTGCAGCACCAGCGTTGGGCGGGGCGATGGTCGGCCTGTCGATTGTCGTCATGCACTATGTCGGCATGCTCGCCTATCGCGTGCAGGGCATCGTCGAATGGAAGCTTGATTTCCTGTTCGCATCCATCGCGATCTCCTGCGTTCTCGCTGGCGCTTCGCTGCATGTGGCGATGCGTGGCAAGGGGGAGGCGACGCGTTTTTACGGCAGTGCGGGCCTGTTCTTCCTGTCGATCATCGGTCTTCATTTTACCGGCATGACCGCCTTCCAGGTCACGCCGATGGCGATCGAGGGGTCCTTCTCCAATCCGGAAGCTCTCAATGCACTGGCGTTTGCCGTGACCTGCGTCGGCTTGGCCATCGTTTCGGCCGGTTTTGCGAGCGGCTTTATCGACAACAGCGCCCGCGCGACGGCTGCGGACGCGCTGGCCAACATGTCGAACGGCCTGACGATGATATCCCCGTCGGGACATGTCACGCTCGTCAACGAACGAGTGCGCTCGCTCTTTCGTCTCGAAACGAACGACCTTCGGCTTGGCATGACGCTTCAGGCCTATGTCGGCGCGATCGGGGCCAAGGCCGGGTGGGGATCCGACCGGGTTGCGCGGGTGATCGAGAACCATCAGGCCTGGATGCGCGAAGGGCGCGTGAAGCGCCTCGAACATCATTTCGATGACGGCCTCATCCTTCATGTCTGCTGCCAGCCAGTCGGACGAGGCGGTGCGATCCTCACCTACGAGGACGTGACGGAAGCTCGGAACGGCCAGAAGACGATCGCTCACATGGCCTTTCACGACGCGCTCACCGGCTTGAAGAACCGCCGCATGTTTGCGCAGTCCATCGAGGAACTGATGGGGTCTGGCTCGCTCACCATGCTGATGATCGACCTCGATCGCTTCAAGGACGTCAACGACCGCCTGGGCCACGCGACCGGCGACGTGGTGCTGCGAGAGGTCTCGTCGCGTATCGAGAGCCTCTTGGTGCCTGGTGAGCAGGCGTTCCGGCTCGGCGGCGACGAACTCGCGGTGCTCAGTGCCTCCGGCGAGACGCGCGCCGAGGGGCTTGCGGCCGAACTCGTGGCCTCGCTGTCGCGTCCGATCGAAACCGGGTCGGACGTCGTGATCATCGGTGCGAGCGTCGGCATCGCGACCAGCCGCCCGGACGACGACCCGTCGACCGTGCAACGGAAGGCCGACCTCGCCCTCTACTCCGCCAAGAAAGCGGGCAGGGGCCGCTTCGACATCTATCGTGACGGCATGCTGGAGGAGGAGGCGAGGCGCCGCGACTTTGAGCGCGATCTCTCCGAAGCGATCGCGTCGAACCAGCTGGAACTCTGGTATCAGCCGCTTTTCAGCCTGCCGGACCGACGGCTCAAGGGTTTCGAGGCGCTGGTACGCTGGCGCCACCCCGAGCGTGGCCTCGTCAGTCCGGCCGAGTTCATCCCGGTCGCCGAGGAATGCGGGCTCATCTCGGCGATCGGCGCCTGGGTGATCGATCAGGCTTGCCATCAGGCCTCGCAGTGGCCGGACGAGCTCTACATGTCGATCAACGTGTCGGCGGTGCAGCTTCGCTCGGCCCTCCTGGCAACGCAGATCGATCAGGCGCTTCGACGTTATGCCCTTCCGGCCTCGCGCATCGAGCTGGAAATCACCGAGACTGCCATCGTCGAGAACAGCGAGCATCTAGCCGTCGTTCTCGCGGGCCTGCGCGCCATCGGCGTTCGGATCGCGATGGACGACTTCGGTACCGGCTACTCGTCTCTCGCCCATTTGCGCGAATTCAAGGTGGACCGAATCAAGATCGATCGCAGTTTCATCGCGGCGTCCCAAAGTGATGCGGGTTCAGCTGCCATCGTTCGCGCTGTCGTGTCGATGGCCCGTGAACTCAGCATCGACACGACGGCGGAGGGAATCGAGAAAGAGGATCAGCTGGCAAGCCTGCAGGCTCTCGGCTGCGGGACAGCGCAGGGCTTCCTGCTCGGGCGTCCCCTGATGATCGGCGCTGCCGACGAACTCGCGTGGTCGCTTCGCAGCGGGCGTATCCCATCGATCACCGTGGCCTGACCCCTTCGAGCCCTTCGCTCGAAGAGGGAAATCGACATACGAAAGGGGCGCCGCGATAGCGCCCCTCGCAAAATCGATGCCGAAGATATCGGACGGTGTCAGGCCTTCAGCAGCCACTCGTGTTCGGGTGCGTTGTGGAAGCGCCATTGCCGGCGTGGACCGGCCATCACGTTGAGGTAGTAGAGATCGTAGCCATGGATTGTCGCGCAGGGATGATAGCCCTTGGGGACCAGCGTCGTGTTGCCGTCTTCCACCGCCATCGCCTCGTCCAGTTCCCGGCGGCCTGACGCGTCGGCGTCGGTGTAGACGCGCTGGAAGGCGAAGCCCTGAGGCGGGTTGAGCCGATGGTAGTAGGTTTCCTCCAGCGAAGACTGACGCGGCAGATCGTCCTCGTCATGACGATGCGGCGGATAGCTCGACGTGTTGCCGGCGGGGGTCACGACCTCGACCACCAGCAGCCCGTCGGCCTCGGCGGTCTCCGGTAGGATGTTGGTGACGTGCCGGACGTTCGACCCCTTGCCGCGCACTTCCTGCCCGTTGTCGTCTTCCGCGATCAGGCGCGGCGGACGGGCCCCTGCGGTGCCCGGCGCGGTGCAGACGGCCAGTTCGACTTCGGTTTCCGCCGTTGCCGACCAGTCCATCCCGGCCGGAACGTAGACCGAGGACGGCTTGCCGTCGAACGGCGACATGCGTCGTCCGACCGAGCCGAAGTTGCTCTCGCCGGCGGTGATCGATGCTTTGCCCGAAACCAATACGAGACAGGCTTCGCGATCCGCGTCCCCGCCGACGATGCGCTCACCGGGCTTCAGCTTGTGGAGGGCAAATCCGACATAGGTCCAGCCGGCGCTCTCAGGCGTCACGTCGATGACGCAGCCGGTCTCGCCGCTCGGCTTCACGAGAAGTTTCGACATCGCTCTCGCCTTCCTTCAGCGCTTCGATCCGGCTTCCGCCAGGAAGCGTTCGAGGTTGTCGCGACCCATCTTCACGTAGGTGGCGGGATGGGCTTTCTCAGGGTCCTGCTCGGCCTCGATCACGACCCATCCATCGTAGTCGGGGAGCTGCCGGAGAACCGAAACGTAGTCGACCGAGCCATCGCCCGGAACCGTGTAGACGCCCGCCAGAACGGAGGTGAGGAAGCTCCAGTCCTCGGCATTGGATTGGCGCGCGACGCCGGGGCGAACATCCTTGGCATGGAAATGGACGATCCGGTCGCGGTAGCGCTCGGCCAGATCGGCGGGATCGGCGCCGGCCCATGCGGCATGGCCGGTGTCGAGGAGCAGCGTGAAGGCGTCGCCCGTCCCGCCCATCAGGCGGTCGATCTCCTCTCCGGTCTGGATCACCGTGCCCATATGGTGGTGGTAGGCGATTTTCAGCCCTTCGCCTTTCAGAAGCTCGGCAAACCGCGTCATCCGCGGCAGGAGCGTCTCCCACTGCTTGTCCGAGAGGACCGGCCGCTGGCTGAGAGGCGCTGCCTCGTTCCCGTGAACGGTTCCGGTGCACTCGCAGACGATGAAGATGTCGGTTCCCGCGCCCTTGATCAGAGCGATGTGATCCTTGGCTGCGGCGAACTCGGCGTCCGCATCGCGCTCGAGAAGGAAGGTCGAATACCATCCGCCCACGAACACCATGCCGTGCTCGGCGAGCTTCGCCTTCAGCGCCTCGGCATTCTTGGGGAACTTGTGACCGAGTTCCATTCCCTCGATGCCGATGGCGCTCGCCTCGGACAGGCATTGCTCGAGGCTGATGTGGCCTCCGATGTCCTGCCGATCGTCGTTGCTCCAGCAGATCGGGTTGGCGCCGATACGGATCATCTTCAGTGTCTCCCGATGTGTCGAATCGTCCGGCTTAGGCGGCGATGGCCGGCCGGGTCGCATTCCAAGACGAGACCAGCGCCCCGAAGCGCCGGGCCATGTCCGCGATCGCTGTCTCGTCGTCGATCTCGCCCCTCAGCCAGTGCCGGGCGGCGTCTGCGAAGATCGTGCGGCCGACCGCGAAGCCCTTCACGAGGTGCGCTTCGGATACCGCCCGGAAGGCCTCGAAGAGTTCCGCTTCCGGCGCGTCGAGCCCGAGAAGCACGATCCCGCGGCAATAGGGGTCGTTCTCGCTGATCGCCGTCTCGATCCGCTGCCACGCGGCCGCGTTGCGCTGGGGCTCAAGCTTCCACCAGTCGGGCTTGATGCCGAGATCATAGAGACGCCGGATGACGGAGGCGACCGTGTCCTCTTCGAGGGGGCCGTGTTTTCCGGCAATGATCTCGACCAGGAACTCGCGGCCGACGGTGCGTGCGGCGTCCGCCAGTCGCAGGAGTTCGCGCTCCTGTCGCTGCTTCAGTTCGGCCTGGTCGTCCGGGTGGTAGAAGCAGAGGCACTTCACCACCTGGTTGACCGGCCACTCCTGAAGGTGACTCCCAAGGTCGGGCATGTGATCGAAGTCGAGCGGCCGCGATCCGGGCTCCTCTACCGGGCGTCCGATCCAGAACCCTTTGGCATTCGCCTTGTAGAGGGCCTTCTGGCCGTAGGTCCCGTCCAGCAACATGCCGAAGCCGGGCCGGTCGCCCGCGACGCGCGACGCAGCCTCGACGGTCAGGACCTTGAAGTCCTCGATGCGCTCGCGCGGAGCGCCGGCGGCATCGGCCATTTCTTCCAGCTGCATGCGATGGTCGCAGGCAAGCGCCACAAGCTGCTCCGGCGCTGCGCGACGGGTCGTCGCCCAATGGATGTGGTTGAGATCCTCGTCCTTGCGCAGGCGACGCTTGATCTTGTCCTTGGCGAGAAACGCATCGAGCTCGGCGATGGTCGGGTATTCCGGCGAGCAGAGGAGGCGCGAGACGGCGAAGGCCCCGCAGGCATTGGCCATCGTGGCACACTCGGCGTGGCTCTTGCCCCGCAACCAGCCAGCCAGAAGACCGGACATGAAGGCGTCGCCCGCACCCAGGACGTTGAAGACTTCGATCGGAAATCCGCGCCCGGCGATGCCGTCGTCGAGACTGTCGATGGGGCCGTCGAAGATGATGCATCCCATCGCGCCGCGCTTCAGGACCAGCGTGGCCGAGGAAACGGCGCGGATGGCCTTCAGGGCGCCCAAGGGATCGCCGACCCCGCCGGCAATCATCATCTCTTCCTCGGTGCCGACCACAAGATCGCAGTCCGGCAGGATCGTCTGCAGCTTCTTGGACACCGCATCCGAGGCGACATAACGCTCGAACCCTGCGGCGTGTCCGCCGAGGCCCCAGAGGTTGGGCCGATAGTCGACATCGAAGACGACCTTCGCGCCGTGAGCCTTGGCAAGACGGATTGCCTTGCGCTGCGCGGCCTCCGTGTTCGGCTTGGAGAAATGCGTGCCGGTCACGACGATGGAAGCGGTCGAGGCGATCAGGTCCTCGCTGACGTCGGCCTCGTCGAGCGCCATGTCGGCGCAGTCCGAGCGATAGAAGATCATCGGCGAGACGCCTTCGTCTTCGACCGCGAGTAGCACGAGCGCGGTCAACCGCTCCGGATCGACCGCGACGCCGCTCGTCTCCACGCCCTCGCGCGCCAACTGCTCGCGAACGAAGCCACCCATCTGCTCCGCCCCGACCCGAGACAGAAGCGCGGACTTCAGACCAAGCCGCGCCGTGCCGATGGCGATGTTGGCGGGGCAGCCGCCCACCGACTTGGCGAAGGTGGCAATGTCTTCCAGCCGCGATCCGATCTGCTGGCCGTAGAGATCAACCGAGCAGCGGCCGATGGTGACGACATCGAGCGATGTGGACATGGGCCCTCCTGGCCGCGGCGCGGCATTTGCGGCAAGCGAGCCGCGGCACTGGCCGCGCTTCACGATCCGCCGTATTGAAGCACGAAATCCATTTCTTGTCTATTTGGAATTATCATTCTGAATTGTTTGTCTCGTCCCGACCAGCAGGGCAAACAGGCGAACGTCTCAACCCTGGCGTCGGTCGGCGACCCCAAGGGCAAGAGTCATCGCGAGGGCCATGCTGGCGGACAGGGAGCGGAAGCCCTGGAAGTCCGTCTCCACCACTTCGAACCAGATCCGAGAGTCCGAGGCGAGGGGGCTGAAGGGGCTGTCGGTGATGACGACCAGCGGGACGCCTGCATCCCCCAGTTCTCGCGTGTGAGCGATCGTGGCAGGCGCATAGGGGGTGAAGGAGATCGCGAGCGCGGCATCCCGCGGGGTCGCGAAGGAGATGGTTTCCGGGTCGGTGCCGACGGCGGAGCCGATCAGGATGTTGCGGATGCCGAGCTTGCCCAACGCATAGCTGAGATAGGACGTGATCGGGAAGGACCGACGTTGCGCCACGAGATAGATCGTCTCCGCGTCGGCCAGGATCCTTGTAGCCCGCTCAACGCTGTCGATGTCGATACGCGCATGCAACTGCCCGATCGATTGGGTTGCACTCTTGCAGAGGCCGTCCAGCAGCATGCCTGCCTTGGACGTCTCGCCTCCGGTCGCGCGAAGCGACATCAGGCGCTCGTCGTAGTTCGTCACCTGGCTGAGCAGGCGCTCGCGAAAGACCGCCTGCAGATCCGTAAATCCGGAAAAGCCGAGCGTCTGGGCGAACCGGATGAGCGCCGAAGGCTGGACGCCGGCATCCTCCGCGATCTTGGCGACTGTTCCGAGCGCGACGTCGTCGGGATGGGCCAGCGCGTAGGCCGCAACCTGCTGCAGGCGCCGGGGCAGTTTGATCGAGCCGCCTGCCAGGCGGTCCCGGAGTTCAGCATACGTCCCCGGCGACGTGGCGCCGACTAGTCTGGCGTCGACGGAAGACGGCATCAGGACGACCTTTCACCATCCTGAAGGTCCGTGACCAGCAGGGCATCGGATGACACTAGGCCACCGTTCGCGCGTTGACACAACCCGTCCATGCGAAATAGAAGTTCTAGGCACCGATGTTTCGGCGTAGAAGTTCTATTTCGATACGGGCTGGTCTAGTCGGAAGAAAGGTGACCTCGACCGCGACTCATCCGGACGATCGGTCTTCTTCCTCTATGCTGACGGGACCATACGGCGGGCGCAAGGGCTGACCTTGGGTTTGGCGCCCGACCGACCTTTCAAAGAGCGACGAATTTAGAGTCTGTCCCGACCGGTTGGAGAGACGATCCGGACAGCAGGCGGAGGACGAGCGAGATGACGGCGAACACGGTTCGACTGACGACTTCCCAAGCCCTCGTGCGCTTCATGATGGCGCAGAAGACGGTCATCGACGGGGAGACGCTTCCGATCTTCGCGGGCTGCTGGGCGATCTTCGGCCACGGCAACGTCGCGGGGATGGGTGAAGCATTGCAGGCGGTGAAGGACGACTTTCCAACCTACCGCGCCCACAACGAGCAAGGCATGGCCCATGCCGCGATCGCCTTCGCCAAGGCCAGCTTCCGCCGTCGCTTCATGGCCTGCACGACCTCCATCGGGCCGGGTGCACTCAATCTCGTCACGGCCGCTGGTGTCGCCCACGTCAACAGGCTGCCGGTCCTGTTCCTTCCCGGCGACGTCTTCGCCAGCCGTCTGCCGGACCCGGTCCTCCAGCAGATCGAGGATTTCGGAGACGGCAGCGTTTCGGCATCCGACTGCTTCCGCCCGGTATCGCGCTACTTCGATCGCATCCAGCGTCCCGAGCAGCTGATTCCGGCGCTTCAGCGGACCATGCAGGTCCTGACCGATCCGGTGGATTGCGGGCCCGTGACCCTCTCTCTCTGCCAGGACGTTCAGGCCGAGGCGTACGACTTCCCGAAGGCTCTTTTCGCCGAGAAAGTATGGGCCTTCCGTCGCCCGCGTCCCGACCAGGACGAACTCGCCAGCGCCGTCGCGCTGCTTCGGGCTGCAAAGAAACCTATGATCATCGCTGGCGGCGGCGTTCTCTATTCGGAAGCCACAGCCGAACTCGCCGCCTTTGCCGAGCGCTATCGCGTGCCCGTTGCGGTCACGCAGGCCGGCAAATCCGCGATCGACGAGCGGAGCGAGTTGTCGCTCGGTTCGGTCGGCGTGACCGGCACGAGCGCGGCCAATGCGCTGGCCGCCGATGCCGACGTGGTGCTCGCGGTGGGCACGCGACTGCAGGATTTCACGACCGGATCCTGGGCTCTCTTCCGGTCCGAAGAGCTGAAGATCATCGGTCTCAACGTCGCCCCCTATGACGCAGTCAAGCACGGCGGCGTCCCGCTCGTCGCAGATGCCCGGGTGGGACTTGCGGATCTCTCTCGGGAACTTGGCGGCTGGCGGGCGACGGGGCAGGACGACCGCGCCAAGGCCGAGCGGTCGAGCTGGTTCGAGGCGGCCAACAAGGCGCTGGCTTCCAGCAACGCCGAACTGCCGTCCGATGCCCAAGTCATCGGGGCTGTCGCCCGCGCTCGCGGGACGGAGGACACGATCGTCCTCTGCGCCGCCGGTGGTCTTCCCGGCGAACTCCACAAGCTCTGGGCGCCAACCCAGCCCGGCGGTTATCACATGGAGTACGGCTTCTCCTGCATGGGCTACGAGATCGCCGGGGGTCTCGGCGCCAAGATGGCGCGGCCGGAGAAGGACGTCATCGTCATGGTCGGCGATGGCTCCTACATGATGATGAACTCGGAGCTCGCGACCTCGGTCATGCTGGGCCAGAAGCTGACCATCGTGCTGCTCGACAACCGGGGCTACGGTTGCATCAATCGCCTGCAGATGGCCTGCGGCGGCGCCAACTTCAACAATCTGCTGCAGGACTGCCGCCAGGAGGTCACGCCCGACATCGACTTCGTGGCGCACGCTCGGGCCATGGGAGCGGAAGCCGAGAAGGTGGCCTCGATCACCGACCTCGAAGCCGCGCTCGAACGCACGAAGTCCAACACTCGCACGACCCTGATCCTCGTGGACACCCACCCGCTGATCGTGACGGAGGCGGGCGGCCACTGGTGGGACGTCGCCGTGCCGGAGGTGTCCGATCGCTCCGAGGTCGGCGATGCACGCACCCGGTACGAAGAGAAGCGAGCCCTCCAGCGGGCGATCAACTGAGGATCGTCGAAGGATCGGGCGTCGTTCCGCCTCCGATCTGCCTAGCGCATTGCGGGTCGGCGTTCTCCCGGGAAGCGGCGCTCGCTAGCGCTCCAGGGCCGCGTCCGCCCGTGGGTCCAGCGTGACTGAGGCGGGCATCTGAACACGCGCCAGAGGCACGGATTGGAATTCCGGCCTCCGGTTCGCGGGCGATGGGGACCGGAGCGAAATACGGGCGAGCGTGTAAACGAGAAGCGCCAGATGCGCGCCGCCGGTCGCGATGAAGATACCGTCCGGTCCGTACGTCTGCATCAGTGAGGCAGCCAACATCGGGCCGCCGATCGTGCCGAACCCGTAGAGCACCAGAAGCCCGCCCGAGATCTTCACGAAATCGCTGGGATCGGCGATGTCGTTGGCGTGCGCGACGGCGAGCGAGTAGGTGGGATAGATCACCCCGCCGATCGCGGCGGCTATCGCGAACAATGTGAGCGAACCGCCCGACCAGAGCGTCAGGGCGCTTAACGCAGCGCCGAGGCCGATGGCGCCCGACAACGCGAGGACATAGCGACGGTCCACCCGGTCGGACAGCCGTCCGAGCGGTACCTGCAGGATGGCACCGCCCGCCATGGTCGCGACAAGCAGCGTCGAGATTTCCGTCGTCGACAGACCGATGTCCTGTCCCAGCACTGGGGCCATGTTGATCCAAGCGCCCGACAGGATGCCGGATAGGAAGACGCCCGCGACCGCGGCCGGCGAGTTGCGATAGAGGCTGCGGACGTCCAGGCGCACCTGAGTCAGAGGCTTCGGGCTCGGAGCACGCGACAGGGCGTTCGGTATCACCGCCATCGCGAAGAAGATCGCGCAGATCATGAAGACGGTCGGGAGCGCCGGATCGGCCAGCGGCATGGCGAACTGGCCTGCGATCATCGCGACCATGGAGACCACCATGTAGATCGAGAAGACGCGCCCGCGCGTTTCGTTGGTGACGCGCTCGTTCAGCCAGCTCTCGATGACCATGTATGCGCCCGCAAGCGCAAATCCCGAGAAGCCGCGCGCGACGACCCAGGGTGCGGTTTCGACCGCGATGCCGTGGATCAGGATCGCGATCGCGAGCAGTGCCGCCAGCGCCGAGAAGCTTCGCACATGCCCGGCCGATCGGACCACCGTTGGCATGGTCACGCAGCCCAGCGTGAAGCCGATCGCGTAGCTCGTACCCATCAGGCCGATTTCATAGGGGCTCCAGCCCTCCAGCGATGCGCGGACCGGCAAGAGGATACCCTGCAGACCCGCGCCCGCCATGAGGAAGAAGGTGGAGAGCAGAAGCGAGACGATCGGCAGGAGATTTTTGCGCATCGAACATTCCGCATCGGCCAGCACGAGGACCGGCTAGTCGAGACGCTTCTATAGGGTGGTTTTGAAGGTTTTGTGCCCGCTTCTTCAATCAGGAGAACGATGTTTCGTGCCATGGCACGATCGTCGGTATTGTCCAAATAAGGGAACTTGGGAGCATCGATATCTGGTCGATGTGGCGGAGAAGATGGGATTCGAACCCACGATACCGTTCCCGGTATACTCCCTTAGCAGGGGAGCGCCTTCGACCACTCGGCCACCTCTCCGACGCGGTTGGAAGTATCGGAAGCCTCGACAATGTTCAAGGGCAAACTCGGCCGAAGCGGATGCCGCGCCATACGACCGCCGTGCTGGTTACCATACGGCAACGGACTGCCCATCCCGTTCGAATTGCACGACTAATCGCATTGTGGCGGGACAGTGCGCGCGATAGGTTCGCCTGTATCGAACCTTGTACTGGAAGGATGTGCGACGCGATGATCAGACGGAAGGGGCCGATTCTGGCGGTCGCGGTGATCGCTGCATTTGCCTTGGGCTGGTATCGCGGCCTCTTCGGGGTCGAAACCGGCACGTCGGTGACCGCGCCCCATCCGGCCATTCCGACCGGAACGACATCGAGCTCGCCGGCACCCTCGCAAATCGCGGCGGACGACGCGCCTGTACCTTCGACCGGTCAGACGAGCCAGCGCAACGCGTCCGAGAGTGGCGAGCAGACCGCATCGCAGACGTCCGCTGCCGGTTCCGAACCACCGGGCACAACCGCAAGCTCGCAGTCACCTGAAACCGCATCCGCTTCCAGCCCGGCACCGGGTTTCGACGTGGTTCGCGTCGAGCGCGATGGTTCGACGGTGGTCGCCGGCAAGGGAGCTGCCAATGAGCTCATCACGCTAACCGACGGCACGCGCACGTTCGGGCAAGCCAACACGGACGCCAACGGCGACTTCGTGATGACGCTGTCCCTGCCGGAGGGAAGCCACCGCCTTCAGCTAGCTCAGCGCGACGATAAAGTCTCGAACGACGCGGCGGTGATCAACGTACCCCCCCCCGGCAAGTCGGAAGAACTGCTGGTCATGATGCAGCGTCCGGGCGAAGCGAGCGAGATCATTCAGCGTCCCGCGGAAGCCGGCCTTGCTGCTGCCTTACCGAGCGGAACGAACTCGGCGGCCGAAGAATCGAGAGACGATCCGGAGCCGCCGCACGCGGTCGCAGCGGTCGCGCCCCAATCGGCCACGCCGACCGTGCCGACACCCTCCGAGGCGACTGGGACGCTGCTCGGCGTCGACGCCGTCGAGATCGAAGGGGATCGGTTGTTCATCGCCGGCTCGGCCAAGGAGCGGTCGACCGTTCGAGTGTATCTGGACGATCAGCCAGTCGCGGAAGCCAGAAGCGGCGCCGGCGAACGATATGTCGCGAGCGCCCGCACCAATGTCGCCGTTGGCCAGCACACCATTCGCGTCGATGCGCTCGACGAGGCTGGACGCGTCGTCAGCCGGGTCGAGGTTCCGTTCCAACGCCCCGATGGAAATTCGATGGCTGCGATCGCCGCGGCACCAAAGCCTACGCGGGAACAGGAAAACACGACGGGCACAGCCAGCAAGGCTGATGCCGCCGACGGACCGCGCTCTGCCGGAACGGCGGCGTCGGTCGGCTCGCCCGGCGATGCCGCTTCAGCCGACGCCGCTTCCGCGTCTTCTGCGCCGGACGCCGCGGAGATCGAACCCGCGGCTGGATCTCCCACCACGGCGGCTGGGACGGCGGCGGGCTCGATGGCGTCCGCCGAGCAGAGGCCAGATGGGGCTGCAGGTTCGGATGGAATGTCCGCCAGCGGAAGCGCGCCGGCGACGGAACCCCCGACGGTTCGTCAGGCGCCGCTGGAGGCGTCGGCATCTCGTGTGATCATCCGCCGCGGCGATACGCTGTGGCGGATCTCTCGCGAGACCTACGGTCGTGGCAACCGATACACCGTGATCTACCTCGCCAACGGCGACCAGATACGCGACCCCAACCGCATCTATCCGGGACAGGTGTTCCGGGTCCCCGGTGACGCAACTGTCGGAGAGCCTCCTCGCGGTTGACGCGCTGTTCGCGAAGGGGCGGGTCTTGCATCGCGCGGGATGGGGTGGTCCTGCGAGGGGTAGAGGGATAGAAGCGTTCCAAAACGGCGGCTGCCACCGGCCGGTCGCCCGTCGCGATGGAACGCCACGATCTTGTCCCAGACATCCAAGCCCGCCGCCGCCGGCGAAGGTCGCGTCATGTGGCGCACGCTTAAGAGCCTTTGGCCCTACATGTGGCCGGAAGGACGGCCCGACTTGCGAGCCCGCGTCGTCTGGGCGAGCTTCTACCTCGTGCTCGCCAAGCTTTTGACGGTCGGTATTCCGTACTTCTTCAAGTGGGCGACCGATGCCCTCGACGGAAGTCATACGGCGCAGGAGTGGCTACCGCTCGTGCTCACCGGGGCGGTGACGCTCGTCGTCGCCTACAACGTCGCTCGCGTCGTGTCCGTCGCGCTCAACCAGTTGCGCGACTCGTTGTTTGCCAGCGTCGGACAACACGCGGTCCGCGTTCTCGCCTTCAAGACATTCGTGCATATGCACCAGCTGTCGCTGCGCTTCCACCTGGAGCGGCGGACGGGCGGACTCAGCCGCATCATCGAGCGCGGCACCAAGGGCATCGAGACGATCGTGCGCTTCACGATCCTCAACACGGTGCCGACGATCCTCGAATTCGCGCTGACGGCCGCGATCTTCGGTTTCGCCTACGGCTGGCGGTATCTCGTGGTCGTCGCGGTGACGGTGTTCGCCTACGGCTGGTTCACGATCAAAGCGAGCGACTGGCGCATCGCGATCCGCCGCGAGATGAACGATTCCGATACCGAGGCGAACACCAAGGCGATCGACTCGCTCCTGAACTTCGAGACGGTGAAGTACTTCGGCAACGAGACCATGGAGGCCGAGCGTTTCGATCGCTCGATGGCGCGCTACGAGAAGGCGGCGACGCAGACCTGGACCTCGCTCGGCTGGCTCAACTTCGGCCAGGGCGTCATCTTCTCCGCCGGCATGGGCGTCGCGATGGTCATGTCGGCGCTTGAGGTGCGGGCGGGCACGCAGACGCTCGGCGACTTCGTCTTCATCAATGCGATGCTCATGCAGCTGTCGGTGCCGCTCAACTTCATCGGCTTCGTCTACCGCGAAATCCGGCAGGGGCTGACCGACATGGAGGAGATGTTCCGCCTCCTGCGTATCCGCGAGGAGGTGCGTGACCGCGATGGTGCGCCGGACCTCGTGGTCGGCGAGGGGGCCATCCGTTTCGAGGACGTGCATTTCAGCTACGATCACGAGCGCCCGATCCTGAAGGGCGTGAGCTTCGAGGTGCCGGCCGGCAAATCGGTGGCCATCGTCGGCCCCTCGGGCGCCGGCAAGTCGACGATCTCGCGGCTTCTCTTTCGCTTCTACGACGTTCAGTCCGGCCGCATCACCATCGACGGGCAAGACATCGCGTCGGTGCGGCAGGCCAGCGTGCGCGCGGCCATCGGCATCGTCCCGCAGGACACGGTCCTCTTCAACGACACGATCGCCTACAATATCCGCTATGGCCGAACGGAGGCGGCCGAGGATGAGGTGAAGCAGGCCGCGGCGCTGGCGCAGGTCGCCCACTTCATCGAGGCGCTGCCGGACGGTTACGGCACTATGGTCGGCGAGCGCGGTCTCAAGCTGTCGGGCGGCGAGAAGCAGCGCGTCGCGATCGCGCGTACGATCCTGAAGAGCCCGCCGATCCTCGTCCTCGACGAGGCGACCTCTGCGCTCGACACCCATACCGAGCAGGAGATTCAGAGCGCGCTTCAACTCGTGTCGAGGCAGCGCACGACGCTGACGATCGCCCACCGCCTATCGACGATCATCGACGCCGATGAAATCATCGTGTTGCGCTCAGGCGTCATCGTTGAGCGCGGATCGCACCGCGCGCTGCTGGCGGCGGGTGGACTCTACGCCGAGATGTGGACCATGCAGCGCGAGGCGAGCGAGGCCGAGGAAGCACTGCGTCGCGCCCGCGAGGCGGATGCGCTTGGCGTCATCGAGCGTCGCCGCCCGGCGAGCGTTGAGTAGGTCGCGCTCGGCGGCGTTGAGACCCACGCGGTTTACCCCTATGTGTCGGGGCCGGCCGCTTCTTCGGCACTGATAAGGATTCCCGCCTCGATGGATATGATCGCCTCGATCCGAAACGTCTTCGTTCCGATCCATCGGGCCGGCTATCCGTTCATTGCCGGGTTCTTCATCGCTTCCGTGCTACTCGGCCTCCTCTGGGAGCCGTTGCTCTGGATCGGCTTCGCCCTCACCGTCTGGTGCACCTACTTCTTCCGCGATCCCGCGCGGACGACGCCGGTCGGCGAAGACCTCGTGGTCAGCCCGGCGGATGGCAAGGTCTCGCTGGTCGGGCTGGTGCGTCCGCCGGCCGATCTCGGCCTCGGCGACGAGCCGCTGCTGCGCATCTCGATCTTCATGAACGTCTTCGACTGCCACGTGAACCGGGCCCCGGTCCGCGGTCGCATCGATCGGATTATCTACAAAGAAGGTCTCTTCAAGAACGCCGAGCTCGACAAGGCGAGCGAGGTCAACGAGCGTTCCGGCATGGTCATCGCCAACGCACATGGCGAAGTGGGCGTTGTGCAGATCGCAGGCGCCGTCGCCCGCCGTATCGTCGTGTTCTCCCGCGCCGGCGAGCACCTGGAGACCGGCGAGCGTTTCGGCCTCATCCGCTTCGGCTCGCGCCTTGACGTCTATCTGCCGGACGGCGCCGTGCCGCGCGTCGCGGAAGGACAGAAGGCCATCGCAGGCGAGACCGTGATCGCCGAGTATGGCGCCGGCCACCCGGCCTGGACCTTCCGGCGGGACTGAGGCGATGGTCGAGCCGATCGAACCGCCGCCCGCCGCATCCTCGCGCATTCCCATCCGTCAGATTCTGCCGAACCTCGTCACGATCCTGTCGATCTGTGCGGGCGTCACAGGCATCCGCTTCGCCTTCGAGGGCCGCTTCGAACTGGCCGTCGGGCTGGTGCTGGGGGCGGCGTTTCTCGACGGTATCGATGGGCGCATCGCACGTCTCGTGAACGGACAAAGCCGGTTCGGCGCCGAGATGGATTCGCTTGCCGACATCGTGAATTTCGGGGTGGCGCCCGCGCTTCTTCTCTATGCCTACACGCTGCACGACGTCGGATCGTTCGGCTGGATCTGCGCGCTTCTCTACATCTCGGGCTGCGCGCTTCGCCTCGCGCGCTTCAACACGATGCTGGACGAACCGAACAAGCCGGCGTGGAAGAGCGCCTATTTCACCGGCATCCCGTCGCCGGCCGGGGCCGGCCTCGCGCTGTTTCCGGTCTACCTCGGGTTTACCTCGAACGTCGCCCTGCCGGACATCACGCCGGCTGCCGCGGCGATCTACCTCGTCGTCGTCGGCGTGCTGATGGCGAGCCATATCCCGACCTATTCCGGCAAGACGATCAGCATTCCGCTGCGCCGCGAGTATGTGGCGCCCGCCGTCCTGGTCGTGGTGCTCTACATCGGCCTTCTTCTCAGCTTCTTCTGGGAAACACTGACCTTCTCGGCGATCGCCTACTACGCGACGATCCCGTTCTCCATCCGCTCATACCGCGCGCAGAAGCGGCGGACGAGCGTCTAGGACGCCCTTCGATATGGCCAAGCAGTTCGAACGGGTCGAGCCCGCGCATCGCGAGATGATGGGCCGTCAGGCGATCTTTTTCGTCGGATCGTCGGCAGGCGACAGTCGCGTCAACATCTCGCCTCGCTCGACGACCCACTTCCATGTGCTGGGAGATCTGTCGGTCGCCTATCTCGACCTCACCGGTAGTGGCAGCGAGACAGCGGCGCATGCGAAAGCCGGCGGCCGGGCGACGGTGATGTTCTGCACCTTCGAAGGCGCGCCGCAGATCCTGCGTCTGTACGGGCGCCCCCGGATCGATTTTCGCGGCTCCGAGGCGTATGCGGCCTTTCTGGCCGAACACTATCCGAACGGGGAGCCGGTCGGAGCCCGGCAGGTCGTGACGATCGATCTCGATCTCGTCCAGACGTCATGCGGCTTTGCCGTTCCGCTGTTCGAGCATGTCGGCGAGCGCCCCGTCCTCGACCGATGGGCCGAGGCTAAAGGCGAAGAGGGGCTCGTCGCCTATCGCCGGGAGAAGAACACGGTCAGCATCGACGGCCTGCCGACGGGTCTCGACGAGGCCTGAACCCGGTCAGTCCGGCATGTGATAGGTCATGAACCGGTTCTGCCTGACGTCGAAGAGACGGCCTGTCTCCGTGCAGGACGGATAGGCGAGGGGCAGGATCCGCGAGGCGACGTCGGAAGGCGTCGGCAGCGTGTTCGGGTCCTCGCCCGGCATGGCCAGCGCCCGCATCGCCGTCCGCGTTCCGCCCGGATTGACCGAGTTCACCCGCAGCGAAAGGTTCTGCGTCTCCGCAGCCCATGAACGGCCCAATGCCTCAAGGGCAGCCTT
Source organism: Aureimonas phyllosphaerae (assembly GCF_047943035.1). Lineage (NCBI taxonomy): Bacteria > Pseudomonadati > Pseudomonadota > Alphaproteobacteria > Hyphomicrobiales > Aurantimonadaceae > Aureimonas > Aureimonas phyllosphaerae. The sequence continues at coordinate 2,945,136 of NZ_CP181348.1, forward strand.
GGTGGCGGCGTAGAGCCCCCAATAGGCCTTACAGGAATGTGCCGCCCCTGATGACAAGAGGATGGCCCGCCCAGCGTCCGAGGCTCTTAGCAACGGGTCGACAGCGCGGATCAGGCGCCAGGCCGACGTGACATTGATCGCCATCGTGCGCTCGAACGTCTTTGCCTCGATGTGTCCTATGGGGCTCAGCGTTCCCAGCGCACCGGCATTGACGACCAGGACGTCGAGCTTGCCCCAGCGCTCATGCAGCGCGGCGCCCAGACGGTCGACGCCAGGCCCATCGGTCAGGTCGAGTGGCACCAGCGTCGCGGAGCCTCCGGCCTTCTGAATTTCATCATCGAGTTCTTCCAGGCCACCTACGGTCCGAGCGACGGCGACGACATGCGCGCCCTGTGCCGCGAGCTGCTTGGCCAGATGGTAGCCGATGCCACGCGAGGCACCGGAGACGAGCGCGACGCGCCCTTCGAGCTGGCCGGACATGCTGGGAACTCCTGACGCTGAAATGGGGGGACGGCAGGCGGCTCAGCCGCTCGCCATCACCGCCAGACGGTGAACGTTGCTCGCCGCTTCCTTGTCCTGGAGGCGGGTCGGATAGTCGCCCGTGAAGTAGTGGTCGGTGAACTGCGGACGGGCTTCGTCCCGGGCCGTGCCGCCGACAGCACGGTAAAGACCGTCGAGCGACAGGAAGGCGAGCGAGTCGGCGCCGATGAAGCGGCACATCGCGTCGAGCGAATCGTGCTGGTTCGCCAACAGCTTCTCCGCGTCGGGCGTGTCGATGCCGTAGAAGTCGGGGAAGTAGATCATCGGGCTCGCGACCCGAATATGGACCTCGCGCGCGCCGGCATCGCGGATCATCTGGACGATCTTGACCGACGTCGTTCCGCGCACGATCGAATCGTCGACCAGCACGACGCGCTTGCCCTCGATCATCGCGCGGTTGGCGGAGTGCTTCAGCTTCACCCCGAAGGCGCGGATCTGCTGGGTCGGCTCAATGAAGGTGCGACCCACATAGTGATTGCGGATGATGCCGTACTCGAACGGGATGCCGCTCGCCTGCGCGAAACCAAGAGCCGCGGGCGTGCCGCCGTCCGGCACTGGCACGACGACGTCGGCCTCGACCGGCGCTTCGGCCGCGAGATTCACGCCCATATTCTTGCGCGCGACATAGACGCTGCGTCCGCCGACGACCGAGTCCGGCCGGGCGAAATAGACGTATTCGAAGAGGCAGAGCCGCTCGGGCGGCGGGGAGGGCGCCTTGCGCGCGTCGATCGTGATCGAGCCGTCCGGCTGGATCTCGCAGATCACGACCTCGCCGTTCTCGACGTCGCGCACGTATTTTGCGCCGATGATGTCGAGCGCGCAGGTCTCCGAGCAGAAGATCGGCTTGCCGTCGAGTTCGCCCATCACGAGCGGGCGGATGCCGATGGGGTCGCGCGCGGCGATCAGCTTCGTGCGCGTCAGCGCCAGCATCGAATAGCCGCCCTCGACCTTGCGGATCGCGTCGATGAACCGATCGGAGGAGGACGAGTGCTTCGACCGTGCGATGAGGTGGAGGACCACTTCGGTATCGGACGTCGACTGGCAGATCGCGCCATCGGCAATGAGCTGGCGGCGAAGGGTCAGGCCGTTCGTGAAGTTGCCGTTGTGGGCGACCGCGATGCCGCCGACCTCAAGTTCGGCGAAGAGCGGCTGGACGTTGCGCAGCGCGACCTCGCCGGTGGTGGAGTAGCGCGTGTGGCCGATGGCGACGAAGCCCGGCAGCTTCGCCAGCGTCGCGGGATCGGTGTAGTGGTCGCCGACCAGACCCATGCGCTTTTCGGTGTGGAACTGCTGGCCGTCGAAGGTGACGATGCCGGCCGCTTCCTGCCCGCGATGCTGCAACGCATGGAGGCCGAGCGCCGTCAGCGTCGCCGCGTCCGGGTGTCCGAGAATGCCGAACACGCCGCACTCCTCGTGCAGCGTGTCGCCGTCGAGTTCGTCGAAGGAGAGCTTGGTCATCTCACACCCGTTCTGGCCCATCGCGGCCCGCTGCCCGGTTCCGCTTGGCATATGGGAACGGCGACCGGATTTCGCGAACAAAAATGCGATCGGCGCGATGGCACCGCGCCGACCATGCTTCCCCCCTTCGACCGGCAGGGGCAACCCCGCCGGTGATCAGTTCGCCGGTGCCTCCGCCGGCTGGTCTTCGCTGTCGCGGATCGCGTCCTCGATCGAACCGGGCTGCTCGGCTGCCGGGTTCTCGCCCGCCGGCGCGCCGTCGGCTGCGGGAGCCGGGGTGCCGAAGCGGTCGCGGATGGTCTCCTGCGGGTCGTCGGGAAGGGCGCTGACGAGGCGGTTTCCCAGCTCGTCAAGGAAGGGCTTGGAGCGGGCCTGCGCCACCCAGGGTGGCTGGTTGCCCGACTGCGGCGGCGTCAGCCAGTTGAAGAACACCATCGCGACGACGACGAGCAGCAGGCCACGGGCCGCGCCGAACAGGAAGCCGAGCGTGCGATCGATCGCACCGATGCGCGAGTCGATGATGAAGTCCGCGATCTTCAGCGTGATGAACGACACGACGATGAGCGTGCCGAAGAAGATGGCGGCGGCCGAGGCCACCAGCGCGATCTTCTCGTTGTGGATGTAGTTCGACATGAACGGCGTCAGCCGCTCGTAGAAGGCGTAGGCCGCCGCGGCGGCCGCGACCCAGCTCAGCACCGACAGGATCTCGCGGGAGAACCCGCGAACCATCGCCAGAAGCCCGGATACGAGCATGATGGCGATCAGGATCGCATCCAGCAGGGTGACGGTCATTCGTTTTCCGGTCTGGCTTCCATCGGGCGGCACGGCCGACGCCCGTTACCCGTGTCTTACACTGCGAAGACAGTGGAAAATCAAGTCTCCGATTGAAGCTGCCGCCCCGCGACCCGTGCCACGAGGTGCGGCAGGCTCTCGATCTCATGCGCCGCGACCTCCCGGTTCCGGGGAAGATCGGCGCTCGCAGAAGGCAGAACCGATTGGCGAAACCCGAGCTTTTCCGCCTCCTTCAGCCGCTGGCCCGCATGGGCGACGGGGCGCACGGAACCGGACAGACTGATCTCACCGAAATAGACGCAGTCCGTCGGAAGCGGCTGGCCAGATAGCGACGAGACGAGCGCCGCCGCGACGGCGAGATCGGCCGCCGGCTCCTGGATGCGATATCCACCGGCGACGTTGAGGTAGACGTCGTGCTGCCCGAGCCGCACGCCGCAATGGGCTTCCAGCACGGCCAGCACCATGGCGAGCCGGGGTTGGTCCCATCCGAGGACCGAGCGGCGGGGCGTACCGAGCGTCGAGGGCGCGACGAGCGCCTGGATCTCGACCAGCACCGGCCGCGTGCCTTCCATGCCGGCGAAGACGGCGGCGCCCGGCGCCTGCTCGTTTCGCTCGCCGAGAAAGAGTTCGGACGGGTTCTGGACCTCGCGCAGGCCGATGTCGCTCATCTCGAAGACGCCGATCTCGTCCGTTGGCCCGAAGCGATTCTTGACCGTGCGCAGGATGCGGTAGTGGTGTCCGCCTTCGCCCTCGAAGTAGAGAACGGCGTCCACCATGTGCTCGACGACGCGAGGCCCCGCGATCTGGCCCTCCTTCGTCACGTGGCCAACCAAGATCACCGCCGCGCCGCTCGACTTCGCATAGCGGATCAGCGCCTGGCTGCCGGCGCGGACCTGCGTCACCGTGCCGGGCGCCGACTCGGCCATGTCGGTCCAGACCGTCTGGATCGAGTCGATGATGACGAGATCGGGTCGCTTGTCCTGTCCGAGCGTCGCGAGAATGTCCTCGATGTTGGTCTCGGCCATCAGCTGGACGCTGGTATCGGCGGCCTTCAGGCGTTGGGCGCGCAGGCGCACCTGCGCCACCGCCTCCTCACCCGAAACGTAGATCACCTTGTGCCCGCCGCGCGCGAGCGCCGCGGCCGCCTGCATCAAGAGCGTCGACTTGCCGATACCGGGATCGCCGCCGACGAGGAGGGCCGATCCGCGCACGAAGCCGCCGCCGGTTACCCGGTCGAGCTCTGCGATGCCCGAGACGATGCGCGGTGCCTCCTCGGTCTCGCCCGACAGCGGCATGAGAGCCGCGGGACGCCCCTTGCGCTTGGAGCGCAACGGCCCGCCGCCGATCCCGTTGGTGTCGCTCTCCTCGACGATCGTGTTCCACTCGCCGCAGGCTTCGCACTTGCCTTGCCAGCGGGTGAACACCGAACCGCAGTTCTGGCAGATGAAGGTGGTCTTGGTCTTGGCCATGGGTACCGCGATGTGATCGACGCCCTGTAGATGGCATGAGAACAAACGGGAAACAAGGATTCCGGCGTCACGGCGCGTGCAAGGGGCCGCGTCGTTCACAGTGCATGGCTGCATCGCTTGTCGCGCAAGGAACGGTCTCGGAAGGGGGGCCGTTCTGACACGGTCCACGGAAGAGCCGCAACCGGCGCCGGAGTATGCGATGACCACGATCTCTCAACTGATGATTCAGACCCTCGCCGAGGCGGGCGTCAAACGGATATGGGGGGTCACCGGCGACAGCCTGAACGCACTGACCGCCGCACAGGCGAAGGACGGCCGCATCGACTTCCTCCACGTGCGCCACGAGGAGGCCGCCGCCTTCGCTGCGGGTGCGGAGGCGGCCGCGACGGGCAGCCTTGCGGTCTGCGCTGGCAGCTGCGGACCCGGCAATCTCCACCTCATCAACGGCCTCTACGACTGCCAGCGCAATCACGTACCGGTGCTTGCCATCGCCGCACAGATTCCGTCGAGCGAGATCGGCCTCGGCTACTTTCAGGAGACCCATCCCACCGAACTCTTTCGCGAGTGCAGCCATTTCTGCGAACTGGTCAGCAACCCTCGCCAGATGCCGGAAGTGCTGCACCGCGCGATGCGCACGGCGATCGCCCGCAAGGGCGTGGCGGTGATCGTGCTGCCCGGCGACGTATCGATGCTGGACATCGAAGGCGACGTGCCCGCGTTCGCCGCGCCGATTTTCGCGCGCCGTCTGCCGGACGATGCGGCGGTGGCGCAGGCGGCCGGGATCATCAATCTCTCGAAGCGGGTGACGATTCTCGCAGGCGCCGGTACGGCCGGGGCGCATGATGCGGTCGTCGCTCTCGCCGACCGGCTGGCCGCGCCGATCGTCCACGCCTATCGCGGCAAGGAGCACATGGAATGGAACAACCCGTTCGACGTCGGCATGACCGGCCTCATCGGGTTCTCGTCGGGCTACCATGCGCTGATGGAGTGCGACGTGCTCCTGATGCTCGGCACCGACTTTCCCTATCGCAACTTCTACCCGAAGGGCGCCAAGGTCATTCAGGTCGATACGGACCCGTCGGCGCTAGGCCGACGCGTTCCCCTCGATCTCGCGGTCGAGGCCGATGCTGGGGAGTTTGCTTCTGCGCTGGCCGGCAGGATCGCCGCCGGCCGCGACCGGACGTTCCTCGAAGCCGCGCTCGCCCACTATCGAAAGGCGCGCGAGGGACTGGACGACCTCGCCACGCCGCGCGGGGCGGGCAAGCCGTTGCACCCACAATATGTCGCACGGCTCGTCAGCGAGCTCGTCAGCGATGATGCCATCGTTACAGCCGACGTCGGGACGCCGTCGGTCTGGGCCGCGCGCTATCTGAAGATGAACGGCCGCCGCCGCCTGATCGGCTCGTTCAATCATGGTTCGATGGCCAACGCTCTGCCACAGGCGCTCGGCGCGCAGGCGGCCTTCCCGGATCGGCAGGTCGTATCCCTGTCGGGCGATGGCGGGCTGGCGATGCTCATGGGCGAACTGCTGACGGCGGTCCAGATGAAGCTGCCGGTGAAGATCGTCGTCTTCAACAACGGCTCCCTCGGTTTCGTCGAGATGGAGCAGAAAGCGGCGGGCTACCTGCCGACCTATGTCGATCTGCAGAACCCGGATTTTGCGGCCATGGCGCAGACGATCGGCCTGCGCGGCATCCGCGTGTCGGACTCGGAGGCGTTGGAGCCGGCGCTGCGCGAAGCCTTCGCGCACGACGGACCCGCCCTCGTCGACGTCGTGACGGCACGGCAGGAACTCTCGTTGCCGCCAAAGATACAGGCGGAGCAGGCGAAAGGGTTCAGCCTCTACATGCTCCGCGCGATCATGTCCGGGCGAGGCGACGAGGTCGTCGAACTCGCCACGACGAACCTACTTCGCTGACCGAACACGCCGCCTGCAACAAGGGTCGCGGGCAGCCCGACTACTCGTAGCGCTCCGGCAGGTGGCTCTCCTCGGCGAGATCGGTGAAGCGCGTGAACTCGGCCTGGAAGGCCAGCTGCGCCGCGCCCGTCGGTCCGTGGCGCTGCTTGGCGATGATCACCTCGGCCTTGCCGCGCGCCTCGTTCATTTCCTGCTGCCACTTCATGTGCTCGTCGGTGCCGAGCTTCGGCTCCTTGGCCTGCAGGTAGTATTCCTCGCGATACACGAACATCACCACGTCGGCGTCCTGCTCGATCGAACCGGACTCGCGAAGATCGGACAGCTGGGGGCGCTTGTCGTCGCGGTTTTCGACCTGACGCGACAGCTGCGACAGGGCGATGATCGGGACGTGGAGTTCCTTCGCCAGAGCCTTCAGGCCGGTCGTGATCTCGGTGATCTCCTGCACGCGGTTGCCGGCGGTCTTGGCCGAGCCCTGCATCAGCTGCACGTAGTCGATCACCATCACGTCGAGCCCGCGCTGACGCTTGAGCCGCCGGGCGCGCGCGGCGAGCTGGGCGATCGAGATACCACCCGTCTGGTCGATATAAAGCGGCGCCTTCTGCATCATTTCGGTGCAGGCGACGAGCTTGGAATATTCGGCGTCGGTGATCGAGCCGCGCCGGATCTTCGACGACGAGACCTCCGACTGCTCGGAGATGATACGCGTCGCCAGCTGTTCGGCCGACATTTCCAGCGAGAAGAACCCGACGACGCCGCCGTTCGCCGCCTTGAACGAGCCGTCGGCCTGTTCGGCTGGCTCGTAGGCCGCCGCGATGTTGAAGGCGATGTTGGTGACAAGCGACGTCTTGCCCATCGCGGGACGGCCCGCGAGGATGATGAGATCCGAGTGCTGCAGGCCGCCGAGGCGTCGATCGAGCTCTCGGATGCCGGTCGAGATGCCCGACAGGCCGCCGTCCCGATCCTTGGCTGCGCCCGCCATCTCGATGGCCAGCGCCATCGCATCCTCGAACGACTGGAATCCGCCGTCGTAGCGACCGGTCTCCGCCAGCGAGAAGAGGGCCTTCTCGGCGTCCTCGATCTGTTCCTTCGGCTCGGCGTCCACCGGCGCGTCGAAGGCGGCGTTGACCATGTCCTCGCCGATGCGGATCAGCGATCGGCGAAGCGCCATGTCGTAGACTGCGCGGCCGTAGTCGTTGGTGTTGATGATCGTCGTCGCCTCGGCGGCGAGCCGCGCGAGGTACTGGGCGACCGTCATGTCGCCGATGCGGTCGTTCGCCGGAAGGAACGTCTTCAGCGTCACGGGCGTCGCGATCTTGCCCATGCGGATCATCGCCGAGCCCTTGGAGAAGATCTCCCGGTGGATCGGCTCGTAGAAATGCTCGGGCTTCAGGTAGTCGTGGACGATGTAATAGGCGTCGTTGTTGACCAGGATGGCGCCGAGAAGCGCCTGTTCGGCTTCGATGTTGGCCGGCGCCTCACGATAGAGCGGGGCCTCCTCCTCGAATTTGCGTGCGGCTTCCGCCATCGCTCGACCTCGTCGGATTGGGTAAACATTCCTCTTAACCGAGTTGGGCCTTCCGGGCCAACAGTTCGAGAGCGGGGATCAGAAAAACACCGCAGGCGGTGGACGGCCTTGGGAAAGGCGGTGGACAAGCTGTGGACGAACCCAGGGGCAGAAGCCAGCCTATGAACGAAAAAGGGGCTCCCGGTCGAAGCCGGAAACCCCTTCCTGTGCACAGAGCTGCGGCGGGCAGTTCGCCCGCCGCCTCAGGCTTGTCAGCCGCGGTCGTCCTCGTCCTCGGCGCCTTCCTCGAAGAACTCGCCACCGCCGGGGACCACGGCATCCTCGTTCTCGCCGTAGATCGCGTCGGCCGAGTTGAGCTTCTCGCCCTTGGCCTGACGCTCAGCCTCTTCCTGAGAGCGGGCGACGTTCACCTCGATCGTGACCTGCACCTCGGCGTGGAGGTTGAGCTTCACGGTGTGGAGGCCGATCGCCTTGATCGGAACGTTCAGCTCCACCGAGTTGCGGTTCACGTTGTAGCCCTGCTCCTTCAGAATGTCGGCGATGTCGCGCGCCGAGACCGAACCGTAGAGCTGACCGGTCTCGCCAGCCGAGCGCACGATCACGAGGCGCAGGCCCTCGAGCTGGTCCGCCACGCCCTGGGCTTCCGAACGACGCTCGTCGTTGCGGGCGATGAGCGAGGCCTTCTGCGACTCGAACTTGGCGCGGTTCGCCTCGTTGGCGCGGAGCGCGCGGCCGGTCGGCAGGAGGTAGTTGCGTGCGAAGCCGTCGCGCACGCGGACGGTGTCGCCGAGACCGCCGAGGCGGGCGATGCGCTCGAGAAGAATGACTTCCATGGTTTTGTTCCTTTGTTTGAAGGTCAGGTGTTGGATGCGTCCGCCATCCGGTTTCGGGCCGTGTCGAAGACCCCAAGAACCAGGAAGGCGAAAAGCGGGATGAACAGGAGGATGATCGCGCCGTAGGCGGAGAAGAGAACCAGCCCGCGGGCGGGACGACCACGCGTGCGACGGTGCATCGCGGCGAGACCGACAAGGGTGAAGCCCATGCCGAACGCGCCGGTCAGCACGGCGCCGAGCATACCGACGATGCCCGGTGCAAAGGACGCAGCGAGACCCAGAGCGAAGATCGGGAGCGCGACACGCGGCAGCGTCGTCGCCGCGGGGAGATCGTCCTTCGGGCGGGGAAGGCGGCCGCTGATGCGCGTGATCGCGGCTGCGACGTAGAGGCAGCCGATCCAGGTGAGGACCGAGATGATCGGCTGCACGAAGGGGATCGCTGACACCACGAGCTGGACGAAGCTGCGGATCTCCTGCTCGCCCGTGATCGTACCGTCCGGCTGCTCGAGGAGAGCCTGTGTGACAGCGGCCTCGAGACCGGCAGCATCATAACTCATCAGGAGACCGAGCACGACGCAGGTCGCTGCGGCGATGCAAAGGATCGCGAAGAGAAGGCGGGAGACCGGATACCAGTCGAGGCCCGCGCCGTCGTCGCGAGGGCGCGCAAGTCCGGCCATGTGCCCCACGGCCGCCGCGGGAAGCGCCGATCCGAGCAGCATCGTCACGCCCGACAGAACGGCGCCCGTGAACGCCGCGATCGCGATGGCGGCGGTCGCAGCCGCGATGAAGCCGGCCCGGCTGCCCCAGCCGAGGCTTGCGATGAAAATGGGAACGGGAGCCGCGAGAGCCAGCACCACGGCGCCGGGCGACTGGGTCACCACGCCGGCGAACAGAAGAGCCGCTGCGACGCCGGCGACCAGTCCGATAGGGAGGGCTGAGAACTGCATGGGCTCGTTTCGCTGTCCTGCCTGCGGCAGTTAGGGGACCGATCGCCCCAACTCGGCTCTTCTCGAAACCTTCGTGATCCACCGGTGCCGAACGCGGTGGAAAAGGGAAGGCGACGGGCCGTGACCCGCCGCCGATCTTTCAGGAGAGCGCCCCAAGGAGGCGCCTCGCCGTCCTTACTTCAGGACGTAGGGCAGGAGGCCCAGGAAGCGGGCGCGCTTGATCGCCTGGGCGAGGGCGCGCTGGTTCTTCTGCGACACCGCCGTGATGCGCGACGGAACGATCTTGCCGCGCTCGGAGATATAGCGCTGCAGGAGACGGACGTCCTTGTAATCGATCTTCGGCGAGTCACCCGACGCGAACGGGTCGGACTTGCGGCGACGATGGAACGGACGACGCGTGGGGAGCTGGGCGATGTCGACCATTACGCGGCCTCCTCGTTGCGCGGACGGCGCGGACGGTCATCGTCCTCGCGACGCGGGCGGTCCTCGCGGCGGGGGCGGTCGCCACCGTCACGGTCGCCACGGCGCGGACGGTCGTCGCGCTTCTGCATCATCGCGGACTGACCCTCGTCGTGCTCCTCGACGCGGATCGTCATGTAACGCAGGATGTCCTCGTTGAAGCGCATCTGGCGCTCCATCTCGTCGACGGCCGCGGACGGCGCATCGATGTTCATCAGCGTGTAGTACGCCTTCCGGTTCTTCTTGATCCGGTAGGTGAGGGTCTTGAGACCCCAATTCTCGACCTTGCCGACCTTGCCGCCATTGGCCTCGATCACGCCGCGGTACTGATCCACGAGCGCCTCGACCTGCTGGCCGCTGATGTCCTGTCGGGCAAGGAAAACGTGCTCGTAAAGAGCCATGGCGTTTGCCTTTCCATCGGTTGCGCATTTGCCCGGCGACAGCGGCTAAGCCTCTGCGACTCTCCTGTTGGCCAAGATGGCCGGGGGCGGAAAGGCGCGTCGATAGAGACGGTCGAGAGCGGGAACACGGGAAGTCGGACAGGGGCGCACCCCAACCCGGCGGCGTCGAAACGAACCGCCTTCCGTTCAGCCCCCGGCTGACGCACGGGCAATGACGGCGCACGCCATAGACGAGGACGGCCCGGATGGCAAGCCAGAACCCGTGGATCAGCCGAAGCCTGCGTCGCTGCCGCGGCTCACCGCCGCGATGGTCGGCTCTGCCTTGCCGGCGAAATATGGCCCCTGCGCTCGCATCCGACCGAAGCGCTGAAGGGCGCGCCACTGCCGGTCGGTCGCGATGCCGTCGGCCGACATCTCGATTCCGAGGCGCTGACAGAGGGTCCAGACCGCTCCCATCATCGCCTCGGCATCGGCGTCCCCGAGAATGCGTGCCGCGAGATTTCGGTCGAGCTTCAGCCGGGCGACGCCCAGCGAGCGGAGATAGCCGAGGTCCGGGCGACCGGCACCGAAACCGATGATGACGAGCCGCACGCCGGTTTGCGTCAGGCGCCGGATGGCAGGCGTCAGCTCGTCGCAGGATGCCAGGACGGCGCTTTCCACGATCTGCAGTTCAAGCCGATCAGGCGACAGCCCGCAGTCCGCCAGGACGCGAAGCGTCGCGTCGACGAGATCGGGGTTCAGCAAGGTCGTGGCATCGACCGTCACAGCCACATGGCGACAGGTGCCTTCGGTCGGGTGGCGCTCGACGAAGCTCGAGACCGCACGTCGAATTGACCAGAGATCCAGGAGATACGAAAGGCCGGCGTCCGCGGCCAACGCTCTCAGGTCGTCGGCAGCGAGCGTCTGGCCCGTCCGGGTATTCGTCCAGGTCAGGTCGGTTTCGACGCTCTCGATTTCACCCGATACGCTGTCATGCTGCGCTTCGAAAGCGAGGTCGATGGCGTCGTTTGCCATCGCCACGATCAGATCCGCCTGCAGCAGTCGCTGATCGAGCATCGACTGCTCGCGGAGGGGGTCGAAGCAGGCGACATCGCCACGTCCCTGATGCTTGACGTCGTAGAGGGCGATGTCGGACGCGCGGTGCAGAGCGTCCCGCCGTGTGCCGTCGAGCGGTGCCGAGGCGATACCGACCGAGCAACCGATCGTGATCCGGTGACCGAGAACGGACATCGGTTCGCCGACGGCCTCGACGATCTGGCGCCCAACCTCGACAGCCGTCTCGCGGGAAAGACCGTCCAGCATCACGAAGAATTCGTCGCCGCCGAAGCGGAAGACCTGACCGGCATCACCGACCGCCGTGCGGATGCGTTCGGCGGCCTGCCGGAGCACGAGATCGCCCATCGCGTGGCCGTGCTGGTCGTTGACCTCCTTGAAGCGGTCGAGATCCAGCGCAAGCGCATGGATAGGGCCTTCGCCGGCGGTGAGACGCTCCTCGATCGCGTCCCATACGGACTGCAGGAGGGTGCGGTTGCCGAGGCGCGTCAGCGGGTCGTGGTGCGCCAGAAACTCGGCGTGCTCGGTCGCCCGTTTCAGTTCGGTGACGTCGGTGAGGCTGACGACGAAGTCGGATTCGTCGGCTCTCATCAGCTCCGCCACGCTCACCATCACCTGTCGATGACTGTCCGACCCGGCGACGATGGCTTCGAAGCGATGCCCGTGGCGCAGGTTGTCCTCGAGTTCCGTGCCGTCCGTCGGGCAGAACGTCTCGGCAAGGCAGGATAGTGCCGCGGTTCCGCCGAACAGGTTGGCTGCGGCCTCGTTCGCGAAGAGGAAGGACGCGTCGCGGCGCAGGACGAGCACGCCGACCGGGACGGTTGACAGGATTTCGAAATCGCGGTGGGTGGTCGGGGCCGATACAAGACCGCGACCATCCCGCCCGGTATGATCCGTGCGTTCCGTCACTCGATTCGCTCCCTGCTTCATGTCTGTCGTGCCGAGGGGCTGCACCCTCGATCCGGTCTCTAAAAGTCTCGGCGACCGGTTTTGTGCCAACGACTGCCGCAGCGTAAGGGTGTCGGAGTTTCCGAGGTCTTAACGACACTCCGACCGTTTCATGGACGACCAAGCGTGAATGCGCCGGAGGACGGGTCGCGTCGCCTTGACAGGCCGCGCCCGGCTCCGCACTACGCGACCTTTGAACGATATGGGAGAAGGCTATGACGCTCGCGGTTGTTTTTCCGGGACAGGGAAGCCAGGCCGTCGGAATGGGCCGTGAACTCGCGGACGCCTTTCCCGAGAGCCGTCGCGTCTTCGAGGAGGTCGACGACGCCCTCGGCGAGAAGCTGAGCGACGTGATCTGGAACGGCCCGGAAGACCAGTTGACCCTCACCGCCAACGCCCAGCCGGCGCTGATGGCCGTATCGCTTGCGGCGATGCGGGCGCTGGAGGCTCGCGGGTTCGACCTTGGCGCATCCGGCGACTTTGTCGCCGGCCACTCGCTCGGCGAATATTCCGCGCTCGCCGCAGCCGGTTCGCTGTCGGTCGCCGATGCTGCGCGGCTTCTGCGGATCCGCGGCGACGCGATGCAGGCGGCCGTGGCACCCGGCGAGGGCGCGATGGCCGCCATTCTGGGGCTTGATCACGAGACGCTTCAGTCCGTCTGCGCCGAGGCCGGGCAGGGCGGCGTCTGCCAGATCGCCAACGACAACGGCGGTGGGCAGATCGTGATCTCCGGCACGAAGGCTTCTGTCGAACGCGCGATGGAGGCTGCGCAGGCCGCCGGTGCCAAGCGCGCGATCGCTCTATCGGTATCGGCGCCGTTCCATTCCATGCTCATGCAGCCAGCCGCGGAAAAGATGCGGGAGGCCCTCAGCACGGCTACGCTCGTCTCGCCGCGGGTGCCGCTGGTCGCAAACGTCCTTGCCTCCGCGATCTCGGACCCGGAGGAGATCCGGGCGCATCTCGTCGAGCAGGTGACGGGCCAGGTGCGGTGGCGCGAAAGCATGACCTATCTCGCCGACGGCGGCGTCGATCTCCTGCTCGAGGTCGGCAGCGGCAAGGTCCTGTCGGGTCTCGCCAAGCGCATCGATTCGCGTCTGTCGGCCGTCAGCGTCGGCAAGCCGGCGGATATCGAGCCGGCGCTCGCGCGCCTCGCCTGACACTCTCCAACGTAAGGAAGCGGCACATGTTCGATCTTTCCGGCCGCAAGGCCCTCGTCACGGGCGCCAGCGGCGGCATCGGCGAATCCATCGCTCGCACGCTGCATCAGGCGGGCGCGACGGTCGGTCTGCACGGCACACGTCGCGAGAAGCTGGACGAACTCGCGAGCTCCCTCGGCGAGCGCGTCCACGTCTTCCCGGCCGATCTCGGCAGCCGCGAGGGGCAGAGCGGCCTTGCAGAGGCTGCGGACAAGGAACTCGGCGGCGTCGACATCCTCGTCAACAATGCCGGCATCACCAAGGACGGGCTGTTCGTCCGCATGTCGGACGACGACTGGGATCGCGTCCTCGAGGTCGACCTGACCGCCGTCTTCCGCTTGACCCGCGCGCTGACGCACCAGATGATGCGCCGCCGCTACGGCCGCATCGTCAACATCACCTCGATCGTCGGCGTCACCGGCAATCCGGGTCAGACCAACTACTGCGCTGCGAAGGCTGGCATGATCGGCTTCTCGAAGTCGCTCGCCCAGGAAATCGCCTCGCGCAACGTGACCGTGAACTGCATCGCGCCGGGCTTCATCGAGAGCGCGATGACGGGCAAGCTCAATGAGAAGCAGACGGAAGCCATCATGGGCGCGATCCCCATGCGCCGCATGGGGCAGCCCGCCGAGATCGCCGCCGCCGCCCTCTATCTCGCGTCGGAGCAGGCGGCCTATGTCACGGGCCAGACGCTGCACGTCAACGGCGGCATGGCGATGATCTGAACCCGGCTTGGCCAGCGCGCTTTCGCCATGCTAAGCCGCAGGTCTCGCCGAGCTAACGAATCCGCCCACATCTTCGCAGATGGGGCTTGGACCAGCACCGACGGGGTAACGCTTGATTAACGGAACCCCGGCGTCTAACGAAACGGCGAAAGCCATCTCAACAGAGGAATGACCATGAGCGATACCGCTGAACGGGTGAAGAAGATCGTCGTCGAGCACCTGGGCGTCGAGCAGGAGAAGGTCACCGAGAACGCTTCGTTCATCGACGACCTCGGCGCCGACAGCCTCGACACGGTCGAGCTCGTCATGGCGTTCGAAGAAGAGTTCGGCGTCGAGATCCCGGACGATGCGGCCGAGACGATCCTCACGGTCGGCGACGCCGTGAAGTTCATCGAGAAGAACCAGGCCTGAGATCGGCGGGCGGGCTTGGCCCGCCCTTCATTTTAAGAGTTCGGAATGAGACGAGTCGTCATCACCGGCGTCGGAATGGTCAGCCCCCTCGGGGCGGGCGTCGATGTGACATGGAAGCGTCTGCTGGAGGGCCGCAGCGCGGCTCGCCGGGTCGAAAGTTTCGACGTCTCGGACCTGCCTTGCCAGATTGCATGCCAGATCCCGCGCGGCGACGGCTCCGACGGCACGTTCAATGCCGATCTCTGGATGGAGCCGAAGGAGCAGCGCAAGGTCGACGATTTCATCGTCTACGCCGTAGCCGCTGCCGCCGAAGCGCTCGACGATGCCGACTGGCATCCCGAGAGCTATGACGATCAGTGCGCCACCGGCGTTCTGATCGGTTCGGGCATCGGCGGCCTCGAAGGCATAGAGCGCCATTCGTTGATCCTGGCGGAGAAGGGTCCTCGACGGATCAGCCCGTTCTTCATTCCGGGTAGCCTCATCAATCTCGCATCCGGACATGTCTCGATCCGCAACGGATTGAAAGGGCCCAATCATTCCGTCGTGACCGCCTGTTCGACCGGCGCCCATGCGATCGGCGATGCTGCGCGCCTCGTCATGCTGGGCGATGCGGACGTCATGGTGGCGGGTGGTGCGGAATCGCCGGTCGGACGGTTGTCCCTGGCGGGCTTTGCCGCCTGCCGCGCCCTCTCGACCAGCTACAACGACGATCCGACGGCGGCCTCCCGACCCTACGACAAGGGGCGCGACGGCTTCGTCATGGGCGAGGGCGCCGGCATCGTCGTCCTCGAAGAACTCGAGCATGCCCAGGCTCGCGGCGCGCGGATCTATGCCGAGGTCATCGGCTACGGTCTGTCCGGCGACGCGCACCACATCACGGCTCCGGCCGAAGACGGCGACGGCGCCTATCGCTGCATGAAGGCAGCGCTGAAGCGCGCCGGCATCACTGCCGACCAGATCGACTACATCAATGCCCACGGCACCTCGACGCCACTCGGCGACGAGATCGAGCTGCGCGCCATCGAGCGGCTCGTCGGCGATGCGGCGTCGAAGATTTCGATGTCCTCGACGAAGTCGGCCATCGGCCACCTTCTCGGTGCTGCCGGTGCCGTCGAGGCGATCTTCGCCACGCTCGCGATCCGCGACAATGTCGCGCCGCCGACGCTCAATCTGGTCGATCCGTCCGTGGAGACCAAGATCGATCTCGTTCCGCTGAAGAAGCGCGAGAAGCAGATCGATATCGCCTTGTCGAACTCGTTCGGCTTTGGCGGCACCAACGCATCGGTCGTTCTGCGCCGCTTCGAAGGCTGAGCCCTTCCGGCTTTCGCCACATTCGAATGCTGCTACCTGCGTGAGGACGCCGGCAGCTCACGCAGTCATGACTGCGGACAGGCCGGCCAAGCGGGCGCGATGGACGGGCGCTCACCTGCAACTGGTACAGGGAGGTCCGCCGTGACCCATGGTTCCGACGAACAACTCCAGCCCAGCGGCGAGGCATCGAGCCGTCGCAACAAGCCGAAACGACGCTCCCGGCATGCGCGAAACGGCTTCGTGATCCTGATGAACTTCGGCTTCAGCCTGGCGCTTCTCGCGGCCGTGGCGGGGGGGCTCGTCTTCTACTGGGGCAAGCAGACCTTCGACAGCGCCGGTCCGCTGCAGACGGAAGCGACCTATCTCGTCAGCCGCGGCGCCGGACTGGAGAGCGTCGCAGCCGGGCTCGAGCGCGCGGGTATCGTTAGCGATGCGCAGGTCTTCGAATACGGAGTGCGCGTCGCCTCCTTGGAGGGTTTGAGCGGTCGCGGCGACACCGGCATCCGTGCCGGCGAGTACGCCTTCGCGCCCGGTGCCAGCATGCGCGACGTCATGGAGACGCTTCGCAGCGGCAATTCGATCCAGCATGCCGTCACCATCCCGGAGGGCTGGACCGTCCACCAGATCTACGCGCGTCTCGCGGCCGATCCGGTTCTCGTCGGCGATTTGCCGCCGATGGTGGCCGAGGGAACCCTGCTTCCTGAAACCTACACGTTCACGCGCGGCATGACGCGATCGGCGATGGTCGATCGGATGAAGGAAGCCCAGTCGGAACTCGTCGAACAGATCTGGGCCGGGCGCCAAGACGACCTGCCGGTGAAGGATATCGGCGAGTTCGTGACGCTGGCATCGATCGTGGAGAAGGAGACCGGAATCGCGGCGGAGCGTCCGCACGTGGCGTCCGTCTTCGTCAACCGTCTGCGCGACGGGATGCGGCTCCAGTCCGATCCGACGATCATCTACGGGGTCTGGGGTGGCGCCGGGAAGCCGTCGGACGAACCGATCCGCCAATCGCACATCGCTGGGGCGACGCCCTACAACACCTACGTGATCCGCGGCCTACCGCCCGGCCCGATCGCCAATCCGGGCCGCGCGTCGCTCGAGGCCGTCGCTCATCCGCTCGACACCCGCGACCTCTATTTCGTCGCCGACGGAACGGGCGGCCATGCCTTCGCCCGCACGCTCAACGAGCACAATGCCAATGTCCGTCGCTATCGCGACATCGAGCGGGCGGCCGCTGCCGCGCGCGCCGAGGCCGACTCGCCGGAAAATCCTGCCGTTGCGCAGTAGGCGTGCGGCAGGCCGCCAACGGCGAGCGCGCACAACAGCGGAGACCAGATGCCGTTGAACAGCATGACGGGCTTTGCCCGTGTCGAGGGCGCGACGCGCGACGCTGATTTCGTCTGGGAACTGCGATCGGTCAACGGTAAGGCGCTGGAGGTCCGGCTTCGCCTCCCGCAGGGGATGGAAAACATCGAGGCGGACGTCCGCCGCATCGTCGCGAGCCGGCTGAGCCGGGGAAATTTGCAGGTCTCACTCAACCTGCGGCGCGTCGTCGACGAGGCGCTGCCCTTCGTCATTCATCGTGAGATGCTGGATGCCGTTTTACGGCTTTCAGGCGAACTCGTGCGCGACGGCCACGCGACCTTGCCGTCTGCAGACGGACTGTTGGCGCTCCGTGGCGTCATCGACGTTGCGGAGCGGGTCGCCAACCCGGAGGACGATGCCGCGCGTCAACGCGATGTTCTGGCCGGACTGGTCGAGGCGGTCGAGCGTCTCGTCGCATCGAGAGCGGACGAGGGCCGGCAACTTGCTTCCGTCCTGAACGGCCGGCTGGACGAGATCGAACGTCTGGTCGATCTCGCCGAACGGGACCCGAGCCGTGACGTCGAGACCATTCGCGCCCGTTTGGCGCGGCAGGTCGCCGAGCTGACCGGCGCGGCCGGAGGACTTGATCCAATTCGTCTTCATGCGGAAGCCGCCCTGATCGCGACGCGCGCCGATATACGCGAAGAGCTGGATCGGCTTACCGCTCACATTCATGCAGCCCGCGACCTTCTGGCCCAAGAGGGTCCTGTCGGTCGTCGCCTCGATTTCCTGGCGCAGGAATTTAACCGCGAATCGAATACGGTGTGCTCCAAATCCAATGCGGCTTCGTTGACCGCCATCGGCCTCCAGCTGAAGGTCGTCGTCGACCAGCTGCGCGAACAGGTTCAGAACATCGAATGAAACTGCAGGCCGATATCGAGTCCCCCGTCCGGATCGCACGACGCGGCCTCATGCTCGTCATCTCGTCACCCTCGGGTGCAGGGAAGTCGACGATCGCGCGAAGCCTCCTGGAGCAGGATACGCGGTTCTCGCTGTCGGTCAGCGTGACGACCCGCACCCGCCGACCCAGCGAGATCGACGGCGTTCATTACCACTTCATCACGCGGGACGAGTTCTTCCGTCTGCGTGATGGCGACGCGCTGCTGGAATGGGCCGAGGTCCACGGAAACCTCTACGGCACCCCGCGCGAAGCGGCCGAGAAGGCCATGCGCGACGGCCGAGATATGCTGTTCGACATCGACTGGCAGGGCGCTCTCCAGCTGCAGGAGAAGGCGAAGGCCGACATCGTGTCGATCTTCATCCTTCCCCCGTCGATGGAGGAGTTGAAGTCGCGTCTCCTGCGCCGTGCGGAGGATTCCAGCGAGACGATCGCCATGCGCCTGCGCAATGCGAAGGTCGAGATCGAGCGTTGGCGGGACTACGAGTATGTCGTGATCAACGACGATCTCGATCGAGCCTTCTCGGCGGTTCTCTCGATCGTGAATGCCGAACGGTTGCGACGGGACCGGCGCCCCGGCCTCTTCGACTTCACGTCGGTTCTCCTCGAACAGGCGTCCGCCGATATCGGAAAGCTCGACAGCCGCTGAGCGCGGTCAAGCCGCCAGCGCGTTGGCGAGGCGGACGAACTCCGCCACCGAGAGGGTCTCGGCACGCCGTGTCGGGTCGATCCCGGCGCGTTCGAGAAGCGCTTCGCCCCCCACAGACTTGACGCTCTGCCGCAGCATCTTGCGGCGCTGCCCGAAAGCGGCCGCGGTCACGCGCTCGATGTCGGCGAGCCGGGCAGGAAGCGGCGAGGTCTTCGGCACGATCCTGACGATCGCGGAGGTGACCTTGGGGGGAGGCGTGAACGCCTCGCGGGATACGTCGAACAGGATTTCGGCGTCCGTACGCCATCCGCAGAGCACGCCGAGACGGCCGTAATGGTCGTCATCGGGGCCCGCAACGATCCGTTCGGCGACCTCCTTCTGGAACATCAGCGTCAGATCGGTCCAGCGCGGCGGCCAGCTCGGACCGGTGATCCAGTTCAGAAGAAGCTGCGTGCCGACATTGTAGGGCAGGTTGGCGACGATCTTGAACGGACCGTCGCAGAGCGATGCCGGATCGATCGCCAGCGCGTCGCCCTCGATGACTTCGAGCCGTCCGGGATAGTGATCAGCGATCTGCGCCAGTGCGGGCGTGCAGCGCGGATCCTTCTCGATCGCGATGACCTTGCCCGCCCCGTGAGCCAGCAGGGCACGGGTCAGCCCGCCAGGGCCTGGGCCGACTTCGACCACGGTCGCGCCTTCGAGCGGCGCCGCCTGTCGTGCGATGCGCCCAGTAAGATTCAGGTCGAGAAGGAAGTTCTGGCCGAGCGCCTTGCGCGGATCGAGGCCATGCGCTTCCAGCACCTGCCGGAGCGGTGGCAGGCCGTCAAAGGCCGTCGTCAAGCTGCCGCGTCCTGCCCGGCTTCCGTCGCGCCGGCCATCCGGCCCGCGAGGCGCAGAGCCGCGATGAAACTGTTCGGCCGTGCGGTCCCGGTGCCCGCGAGATCCGCCGCGGTTCCGTGATCGGGCGAGGTGCGGATGATCGGCAGACCGAGCGTCACATTGACCGTCTCGTCGAAAGCGAGCGTCTTTGCGGGGATCAGGGCTTGGTCGTGATACATGCACAGCGCGACGTCGTACCGCGCACGGGCTTCGGGATGGAACATCGTATCGCCGGGCAGAGGACCGACCACATCGAACCCCTCGGTGCGCAGGATCTCGACCGCTGGGCGGATGATGTTTTCATCCTCATGGCCGATCGCCCCGCGCTCGCCGGCATGCGGGTTGAGGCCGGAAACTGCAAGCCGCGGACGCTCCAGCCCGAAGCGGGCGCGAAGATCGCGCGCGACGATGCGTGCCGTTGAGAGGATGAGTTCGGACGTCAAAGCCGCCGGGACGTCCGCCAGCGGAATGTGGATCGTGACGGGCACGCAGGATAGGTCCGGTCCGGTCAGCAGCATGACCGGCTGGCAGGCCTGCCCTGTCAGGTTCGCGCAGAGATCGGCCAGATACTCGGTATGTCCGGGATGGCGAAAGCCCGCGTCGTAAAGGGCCTTCTTGTCGATCGGATTGGTGACGATCGCTCCCGCCGATCCTTCGAGGACGAGACGCGTCGCCCGGTCGATGGCCTCGATCGTTCCAGCCGCGTTGGCCGGGTCGGGGCGCCCGGGCGCTTCGGAATGGTGGTTCACCAGCGGCAGGACGTCGAGAAACCGTGCATCCGCGCCGCACTCGGACGGGCGACCGATGGTGCGCACCTGCACGTCGAGCCCGAGCCTTTCGGCGCGGCTCGCGACCATTTCCGGATCGGCGATCAGGAAGAAGGTCGGAAGATCCAGAACCTGGCGACGCTCAAACGCCGCCAGCGTGACGTCGACGCCGACGCCTGAAGGCTCGCCGACCGAGACGGCGAGAGGAAGGGGACTTGCGCGGAGGGACACGTCAGCGACGAACGATCGTCGCCTTCTCCTTCAACTTGGCAAGATAGTCCTTATCGGGCTCCTTCTTGCCCATCGCCGCGAGATCCTTCTCCTGGAACACCATGGCGGCGACCTGGTCGTCGGAGACGGTGCGGGTGTCGCAGACGCCGATCAGCTCGACGCCGCGTTCCGTCGCCTGCGGCTTGGTCGCCCGGCCACGGCTCGTGTTCATGATGTCATCCTTCCACCGCGGCGGAAGTTCCGGCTCTGCGACGCGTCCCAGGTCGCGCACCGTGACGTCGCGCAGGCCACGGGCGGTCTCGAAGGTCGACTGGCAGTTCGTGAAGCGCTGGCGCAGGCTGTTGGCCTCCGACATGCGACGATCCAGCTGGGAGCTGCGCTTGTCGTTGGGAACGACGAAAATCACCTGCTGGAGGGAATACTCCGTGACCTTCGGCTTGGAGCCGCCCTCCTTCAGCATACGGGCGACGACATCCTGCTCGGACAGGCGCTCGGTCTGTCGCACGTTGGCGATCACGGCCTGACCCCAGCCCATCTGGACGCGGATGTAGTCTTTGAAACCCTTGGCCGAAAAGCCGGCTTGCGACAGGACCTGCGTCAACTGCGCCTCGGTCAGCTTGTTGTCCTTCGCAAAGCGACCGAACGCTTCGTCGATGGCCGCATCGGGGATGTTGATGCGTCGGCGCGCGATTTCCTGCCGCTTGATCGCTTCGTCGATCAACTCGTTGGTAGCCGCTTCCTCCCCGCCGGGCGCGCGGCGCAGCTTGAGGAACGCAGCGCGCTGCTGGATCTGGTAGGTGGTGATCGGCTGCTTGTTGACCACGACCTTGATCTCGGACGCGGCAAAGCTCGCGGAAGACAGGGACGCAGTCGCGGCCAGCGCGAGCGGCGAGGCCAGCAGCGAACAGACCGCAAGTCGGACGGCAAGGTTACGTGCGATCATGGCCTCTCGTGTCTCCCGGTTCCAGCGCATCGCCCACAAGCAATCGCGCTCGACGCATGGCTAGCGTCGAGCTTTGGCGAAACGATGGTCTTCTAGCCGCAATCAGCCGCCGCTTCCAACCCCGAAACCGAAATCGGCATCCACGAGCGTGCGCAGCGCAAGCTTGAACATGACCTTCGACTCCGACGACTGCAGGTTATAGCGGTCGTTGGTGTTCTGGTACTCGGCGATGAGGCTGAAGCACTCGTCGGCGTAGCCGACGCCGAAGGAGCGGTTGATCACAGCTTCGTTCTCGATATCGTAGGAGATCGAGCCGAACGTGCGGATTTCGTCCGTTACCTTCAGCGACGCGGACGTCGTGACCTGGTGGCGATCGTCCGGGAAGCTGTAGATCGGCTGCGCGCCGATCAGGGAGTAGGTGACGGCCGTGTCCAGACGGCCGATCGTGACACCGGCCATGACGTCGGCGCGGTTCACGTCCAGCGTCTCCTCGTCGAAGCGACCCTGAGCTCCGAGGTTCACGCCGTAGGGGGTGGAGAGCGAAACCGCCGACACGTAGTCCGACCGGTCGGTCTCCAGCCCGGAATCGAAACCGACAAGCGCGTAGTCGAGCTGCGAGTACGGGTTTTCGCCCGCGAGATGGAAAGATTGCCCGATCAGGGCGTCGAGCGAATAGCCGGCGCCGAAGACGCCGCTGTACTGCACGCCGACATTGGCACGCGTGCCCCCCTCGATCCGGTCGTACCCGGAGAACTTGTCCTCATCGAACAGGTTGGCGGCGTTGAAGACGAGGCTCTGCGCGTCCTCGTTGGGCAGGCGACCTGCATCCATTTCGTTCGGGCGCAGCAGAAGCTGCGCGATCGGTGTGATGACGTGCTGCGTGTTCGCCGTTTCGATGAGATAGGGGTAGCGCGCCTCCAGCCCGGCCGTCGCCATCGCGCGGCCGCCGGCTTCGTCCACCTCGACACCGCCGAGACCGAGCGGGGTTCCGTTGGCATAGCCGATCTGGCTCATGTCGGCCCGGTAGAGATCGCCGCGACCGGAGAGCGAGGGCGTGATCTGCAGTCCGGCATCGGTCGTGTAGGTTCGGCGCCAGCGCGCATCGAAGGACGCGCGCGAGTAGTCGCCCTCCAGCGCATTGCGACGGAAATAGTCCGTCCTGAACGGGAAGCTGTTGCCTTGCTCGCAGACGCCCGAAACCGTGAACTCGCTCTGGCAGATCAGCAGGAAGCCGGGGCTCGACGCGTTGCGCGACAGGTTGGTCACGTTCACGTTGTATTCGAGCTGTCCGCCGAGGACCGGGTTCTCGTCGATGCGCTGGTAGTCCAGCGTCGGCCAGATGTAGGGCTGAACGCGGTCGGTGAGGGTGTTCTCGGTCTGAACGTCGAACTTCTGCCCGCGCAGATCGAAGAAGGTCTGGTCGCCAAGGCCGGTGAGGTAGACCTCGGACGTTCGGTAGATCTCCGAAAAGTTCTCGATCTCGTAGACGTTCGAGAAGTTCGAGTCGCTCTGCGCCAGGATATCCCAGCCGAACGTCCAGCGATCGTTCAGCGCGAAGCGACCCGTGGTGCCGACCATGCCGCGCGTCTCGTCCACCGGATCGGCGAAGCCGAGAACGTTGTCGGACCGGAAGTCGTTGAAACGATCAGGGTTCGCCTGGCTGATGCCGGCGGTCTGAAGGGTGATGTAGCCGTTCTCGAACGCCTTGCGGTATTCGGCCTCGGCGAGGAAACCCTGCTTCGTGAAGTAGGTACCGGCGATCGTCGCGTCGGACGACTCGTCGATCGCGAAGTAGTAGGGGATGCGAACACCGAAGCCGGTTTTGTCCGACGACTTGAACGAGGGCGCCAGAAGCCCGCTCTGCCGCTTCACGGTGGGGTCGGGCGAGGCAAAGTAGGGGAGGTAGGCCAGCGGCTTGCCGAACAGCTCGAAGCGGGCGCCGTAGTAGCGGATGACCTTGGCGTTCTGATCCCAGACGATACGCCGTGCCTTGACCTGCCAGAGCGGCGGGCGGTCCGGATTCTTCTCGCAGGCTTCGCAGGCCGTGTAGATGCCGCGCTCGAAGGTGGTCACCGCGCCGTCGCGGCGGACGGCCTGTCCGGCGGCGAAACGCGTGTTGTCCGGCGTCTCGATGCGGAGCGCCTGGACGAAGCCGTTGGCGAAGTCGTCGGTGACGTCGATCGAGTCGGCATAGATGCGATTGCCCGTCGGCTCGACGAGCTCGACGTCACCCGACGCGACAAGCCTCCGGCTAGCCTGATCGTAGACGATGTCCTGCGCCACGAGCTTGTAGGGCCCGTAGTCGATCTGCACGCCGCCCGCCGCGCGAACGACCTGACGGTCGCTGTCGTAGGTGACGGTATCGGCTTCCAGGAACAGCTGGGTTCCCTCGGGGACCGAAACGGTGCCACCAAGTTCGCCAAGCGAAGCCTGCGCCAATGCAGGCGAGGCCGAGGCGAGGGCGGCCACGGCCACACCCGCCAACAGAGCGCCCTTGGCCTTCGACCAACCCCCGGTCTCGGCGCGGCGCGGGTTCCCCCTCGCTGTCATTCTAGCCATCCTCCTGATGGAGCAGGATCGTCGTCCCGAACAATCCTGCCGCCACGACCGGGAACCACGCCGCGATGACGGGGGGAACCACGGAATTGCTCCCCAGCGCCTGCGCGAGGAAAGTAACGACGTAAAGCACGAAGCCGGCTGCGATGCCACTGACGATCATGCGTCCAGACTGGCCGATGCGCGTGTAGCGCACAGCTACGGTCGCCGCGACGAGCACCATCGCCACGAAGAGCGCGGGCCGCGCGATCAAGGCATTGAGCCGCATCGCGAAAGCATCTGCGTTGTAGCCAAGGCTTCGCGCGACCTCGATCTTGGGTGCAAGCTCCCAGATCGAAATCGTCTCGGGATCGGCCAGCCGCTGTTCGATGTATTCGGGCAGGAGCGTGGTGGGAATGACACGCTCACCCTCGTTCACCGGCGGTGATCCGATTCGGGTCACGCTGGCGTTCTCGATGTGCCAGGCACCGTCGCGAAGGTGGGCGACCGGCGCGTCGATCCGCTCCCGCACGACGCCCTCGCCGTCGAGCAGGAACGCCGTCACGCTGCCGAGCGTCGCCCCTCGATCGGCGACGATCTTGGCGCCGATGATGGACTCGATCCCATTGCCGTTCTGCCGCAGCCATGGTGCGCGATCGGTCGTGGTCTGCATCGAGCCGGCGTTCTCGGTCTGCAACTGCGCCGCCTTGCTCTGCGCGATGGAGGCCAGCGGGTTGTAGACCGCGACCGAGACGACGCCGATCAGGAAGGCACCCGCGGCGAACGGCGCCAGCATCTGCCAGACCGATACGCCTGCAGCACGCGCGACCACGAGTTCCATCTTCCGGTTCAGCGACACCAGCGTGAAGATCGCCGAGAAGAGAACGATGAAGGGGAAGGCCTGCTCGATGAACGCGGGGACGCGCAGCGCAGAAATGGTCGCGATCGTGTCGAAGCCGACGTCGCCAGGCAGACCGCGCCGGCTGACCTCGATCATGTCGACGAGATATACGAGCGCGAAGACCGCGACGAAGGTCGACAGGAAGCTGACGAGGAAACGACGGAGGAAGTAGAGGTTAAGCGTCCACCGCTTCATGCGCCGGCCGCCTTTCCGGACCGGGCGCCCGGCAGAAGGCGCTGCAACTGGCTTCCCAGCCACAACGTGCCGTCGCTCACGGCCCGTACGGCGCGGGTCTCGCTCACGTTGACGTTGCGCCACAGCAGCCAGAGGTCGAGCGCGATCGCGCCGAGCGGCAGGCCGTAGGCGAGGGCCGTGTAGCGTGCGTCGTCGCTCACCAGCGACAGCGAGACGAAGCCGCCCGCCTTGAGAAGCAGCGAGCCGCCGAGACCGAGCGCCATCGCAGGCCCCGGGCCCTGCCGGTTGGTGCGCGGGTGGCCGGCCACGATCAGGGCCCAGAGCGCGAAGGCGATCGGATAGAGCCAGTCGGTCCGGCGCTGGGCCAGCTCTTCGGTGAAGCGGTTGGGATGAAGCTGGTAGACCCGGTCGTTCGGATCTGGGTTCAGAAGCTCGCGCGTCGAGCGCTCCGACATGCGCACCCAGTCCCGCGTCTCGACGGGCCGCAGGTTGGCGAGGTCGAAGGCGTAGGTCTGGAACTCGATGATGGAAACGGAACCGTCGTTGTTGCGCTTGCGGTGAAGCTGGCCGTCGTCGAGCACGAGATAGGATTGTCCCTCGCGCTCCACGATGGATGCCTCGCGGGCGAAGTAGGTCAGGTCGAGGGTCGGATCACGGGTGTCGGCGAGAAAGAGCCCCCGCACGTTCGGCCCGCGCGCCTCGTCGATGCTCATGATGAGGCCGTCCTGCACCTGCTCGAAGCGTCCGGGCTGCAGAAAAAGGCTGATCGCGTCGGCGTTGATGGAACGGATCCCGTTCTGAAAGGCGCTGGAGGCGGCGGGGCCGACGACGTGCGAATTGAAGAGGATCAGGCCCGATGCCGCTGCCGCCAGGATCATGATCGGCTTGGTGATCACGCTGCGCGAGCCGCCGGACGCCGCGATGACGGCGCGTTCAGAATCGGCGTTCAAAGAGTTCAGCGTCTGCACGGCGCCGATCAGCAGCGCGAAGGGAAGGACCCCTGCGGCGAGATCCGGCATCAGCATCAGCGCGATCCAGAAGATGTCGCCGGCAGCGGTCGCCGATGTGCGCACAATGTCGAGCCGCTGGAGGACCTGCACGATCCAGACGATGAGAACGAGCGCCGTGAGCGAGCCGACCGTGTAGGTCAGGGCTCTGCGGAAAATGTAGCGTTCGATCAGCTTCATGCCGTGGTCGTCTCGACAGTCCCGTTCAAACCGCCGTCCTCCGGCGCGGTACCGAACCGCGCGGTTCGACATACTAGGCCGCCGTAGACTGAGCCAGCTTGGCTAAAGAAGGGCGAACAAACGTGGTTAACGCTTTGTTCGCCCGTGCACGACCCTTGCAATGCAACACTCCGTCACCAGAATGACGACCGAATCCCTTGTGTCGGGGCACAGGTCCCGGCGCGTCGATAGCGCATCGGAGACCGCATGTCCGTCCAGCCTACCATCGCCTTCGCGCCGCTGCAGATGCCCGGGACGGGCACGCTCGTCATTCTCGCGGGGACGGAGGGAACTCTGCCGTCCGACGTCTCGCCGGATGTGGCGGACGCCGTGCAGAAGGCGATCGGCGTCGCGAAGTTCAAGGGCAAGGAGCTTTCAACCGTCGAAGCCATCGCTCCGGCGGGCTCGTCGCTGGAGCGCATCGTCGTCGTCGGCACCGCGGGCGACAAGCCGTTCGGCGAGGAGGAATGGCTGCGGCTCGGCGGCACGATCGCCGGCGGGACGAAGGGCGAGGGGCCGGTGACGGTGTGGGGCGACGGCGGTGCGACAACCGCGACGCCGCGCGATCTTGCGACCATCGGTCTCGGCATTCTTCTGCGCGCTTACAAGTTCGATCGCTACAAGTCCAAGAAGTCGACGCCGGGCGAGGAGGCGGAGGCCGAGACGTCCCGCACCTACACCATCGCCTCGGCGACGCCGGACGAGGCACGCGGAGCTTTTGTCGCCGCACAGGCGCTCGCGGACGGCGTGATCCTCGCGCGAGACCTCGTCAACGAGCCCGCCAACGTTCTCACCACGACCGAATACGCCTCGCGCATCGAGGCGCTCGCCGCGGACGGGCTCGAGATTGAGGTCCTGGACGAAACTCGGATGGCGGAGTTGAAGATGCGCGCGCTGCTTGGCGTCGCGCAGGGCTCGCCGATGCCGCCGCGCCTCTGCATCATGCGCTGGAACGGCGGCGCGGACGGCGAGGCGCCGGTCGCCTTCGTCGGCAAGGGCGTGATCTTCGACACGGGCGGCGTCTCGATCAAACCGGCCGCCGGCATGGACGAGATGAAGGGCGACATGGGCGGTTCGGCGGCCGTGGTCGGCCTGATGCGGGCGCTCGCGGGCCGCAAGGCAAAGGTCAACGCCATCGGCATTGTCGGCCTCGTCGAGAACGCCGTGGACGGAAACGCACAGCGCCCGGGCGATATCGTGACGGCCATGTCGGGCACGACCATCGAGGTGCTGAACACGGACGCCGAGGGGCGCCTCGTGCTGGCGGATGCGCTCTGGTACACGCAGGAGCGCTTCAAACCGAAGTTCATAGTGAACCTCGCGACCCTGACCGGCGCCATCATCGTGGCGCTCGGCAACCATCATGCGGGTCTGTTCTCCAACAACGACGAGCTCGCCGAACGACTTCTGACCGCAGGTCTGGAGACCGGCGAGAAGGTCTGGCGCATGCCGCTCGGCAAGGAGTACGACAAGATGATCGAGGGCAAGTTCGCCGACATCAAGAATGTCGGCAACGGTCGCGCGGCCGGCGCCACCACCGCTGCGCAGTTCCTCCAGCGCTTCGTCAACGACGTGCCTTGGGCACATCTCGACGTGGCGGGAACCGCGATGGGATCGCCCGCGAACGAATACAACCAGTCTTGGGCGTCAGGCTTCGGCGTCCGTCTCCTCAACAAGCTCGTGGAAGACCACTACGAGGCGCGCTGAGCCGCATGGCCGAGGTGCTGTTCTATCACCTGACCGAAAGCCGGATGGAGGACGCGCTGCCCGACCTCCTCGAGAAGTCGGTCGCGCGCGGTTGGCGCGTCGTGGTTCAGGCGGTGACGCCCGAGCGACGCGATGCCCTCGATCAGCACCTCTGGACCTATAAGGACGACAGCTTCCTTCCCCACGGCTCAGATGCCGATGGGGGAGGCGCCCTTCAGCCGATCCTGCTGACGATCGAGCCTGAGCAGCGCGCCAACGATCCGCATGTCCGTTTTATGGTGGAGGGGGCCGTACCGGTCGACCTGACGCCGTACCAGCGCGGCGTCTACCTTTTTGACGGGGACGACCCCGACCAGCTCTCGACCGCTCGCGAGCGCTGGAAGGCGGAGAAGTCGGCTGGCCATGCCGTGACATACTGGCAGCAGACCGAGGGCGGGCGCTGGGCGAAAAAGGCCTGAGCGATGCTCAGGTCGTCGTTCCGTCGACGAAGTCGAGGACGGCAGAGGCGTAGCCGTCCGGGTCTTCCAGCGGGGCGGAATGGCCGACGGCCGGCAGAATGAGAAGCTTGGCGCCCGGTATGGTCGCAGCGAGATACTCGGTGTGCTCCCGGCTGATCGCCTCGTCATGCTCGCCGATCGCAATCTCGGTCGGCACCGGAATCGTCTCGAGTTCGGCCTGCGAGAAGTTCGGCTCGTTGGCCCAGAGCGCTTCGATCTCGTCCTTGATGTTGTCGTAGTGCTTGAGCTTCGGGCGGTTCGGGTCGTCCGGCTTGAAGCCGAGGAAACCGTCCGGCGTCGCGTTCGCCGCCTGTACGAACAGACGCGACAGGCGCTCCGGGTGGCGGATCGCGATGTCGAGCCCAATGATGCCGCCATCGCTCCAGCCGACCAGCGCCACCTGCGAGATGTGCAACTGGTCGAGAAGCGCGAGGTAGTCGTCCGCCATCAGGTCGTAGGTGATGACGTCCGCGGTGCTGGTGGAGCGTCCCTGTCCGCGGCTGTCCGCGACGATGACGCTGTGATGCTCCGAAAGTGTCGCGAGTTGTGCTCGCCAGACGCGGCTGTCCGACAGGCCCCCATGAATCATCAGGATCGGCGGCCCTTCTCCGTAGACACGGAAGAAGAGGTTGATGCCGTTCACCTCGGCAAAGCCTGTTTGCAAAGGAATGGGTTCGTCGAAACCGCGGCTGCGCGGTTCGTCCGCCGGAAAGGCGTTGAGCGTGAGGACGGCGAGAACTGCCGAAAGGATGGGACGCCGCATGACGAACCGCTCCGTGGGCCGCCTTGGTGACGTTACCGGCCGCCTTTAAGACAAGCTAGCGCTGTCACGTTGACGTCTCAAGGATTCGTGAAGGTTTTTCGACAGCCCTCAGTCCGCCATGGCGGAGTCGTGCTCCTCGGTGAATTCGAGCCATTCAGCCTCGCACCGTTCGAGCGTCTTTTCGGCTGACGACTTCTGGCGGCCGAGATCGGCAGCCTTCGCGGGATCGCGGGTGTAGAGCGCGGGATCGGCCAGCTTCTCGTCGAGGTCCTTGATCGTCGCCTGGAGCCGCGACATCTGGACTTCGAGATTGGTGATCTTCTTCTTCAACGGCTTCAGCGCCTCGCGCTTCTCGGCCGCGAGCCGGCGCTGGTCCACCTTCGAGACGACGGGAGCCGTTGCTTCCTCGATCGCCTCGCCCTGATTGCCGCCGCCCGAACGCGCGCCGGAAAGGATCAGCTTCTTGTAGTCGTCGAGATCGCCGTCGTAGCGCTTGACGGTGCCGTCGCCGACGATCCACAGCCGGTCCATCGTCGCTTCGACCATGTGGCGGTCGTGGCTGATGAGGATGACGGCGCCTGGGAAGTCGTTCAAAGCGTAAACGAGGCTCTCGCGTGCCTCGATATCGAGATGGTTCGTCGGTTCGTCGAGGATCAGGAGGTTCGGCGCGTCGATCGTGGCAAGGCCCATCAGGAGGCGCGCCTTCTCGCCGCCGGACAAGCTGTCGGCCACCGTGTCCATCTTCTGGGTCGGCAAGCCCATCTGGGCGACCCGCGCGCGCACCTTGGCTTCCGGCGCATCCGGCATGAAGCGCCGCACGTGCTGTACGGCGGTCTCGTTCGGGCGCAGGTCGTCGATCTGGTGCTGCGCGAACATCGCGATCTTGAGGCCCGGCGCGCGCGTGACCGAGCCGCGCTGGGCGGTAAGCCTTTCGGCGATGAGCTTGGCGAAGGTCGACTTGCCGTTGCCGTTGGCGCCGAGCAGCGCGATGCGGTCGTCCGCGTCGATACGGATGTCGAGGCCGCGCAGGATCGAGCGCTCCGCGCTGTAGCCGACCGAAACGCCTTCCATGCGGATGATCGGGGACGCCAGGATCTTTTCCGGCTTCGGGAAGACGAACGGCGTCACATGCTCCTCGACGATGGCCTGCAGCGGCTTCATCCGCTCCAGCGCCTTCAGTCGGGACTGCGCCTGCCGAGCCTTCGACGCCTTGGCGCGGAAGCGCTCGACGAACGCCTCCATGTGCTTTCGAGCGGCGTCCTGCTTGGCGATCGCCTTGCCGAGAAGCTCCAGCTTTTCGGCGCGCTGCCGCTCGAAGCTGTCGTAATCGCCGCGATAGAAGACGAGCTTCTTCTGGTCGAGATGGATGATCGCGTTCACCGCGTTGTTCAGGACATCGCGATCGTGGCTGATGATGAGGACGGTGTAGGGGTAGCGCGAGACGAAGTTCTCGAGCCAGAGCGTGCCTTCGAGGTCGAGATAGTTCGTCGGCTCGTCCAAAAGCAGGAGGTCGGGCCGGGAGAACAGGACGGCTGCCAGCGCCACGCGCATCCGCCAGCCGCCGGAGAATGACGAGACGGGACGCGCCTGTGCGACCGCGTCGAAGCCGAGGCCGTCGAGGATCGCGGCCGCCCGTGCTTCGGCCGAATGGCTTTCGATGTCGGCGAGGCGCAGGTGCACTTCCGAGATCCGCTGCGGGTCGGTAGCGGTTTCCGCTTCTTCCAGCAGCGCGACTCGCTCGAGGTCGGCCGCGAGCACGACCTCCAGAAGCGACTGCTCCGTGCCCGGCGCCTCCTGAGCGACCTGACCGATGCGGGTGTTGCGCGGGATTGAGACGCCGCCGCTTTCGGACGCGAGATCGCCTGTGATGACGCGGAAGAGCGTCGACTTGCCCGCACCGTTGCGACCGACGAGACCCGCCTTCGTTCCGGCTGGGATCGAAAGGCTCGCGTGATCGATCAGGAGGCGCCCCGCGACGCGGGCGGACAGGTCGGTGATCTGAAGCATGGCCCGCTTTTGCCATGTTTGCCGCAGGGGCGAAAGTCCGACGATTAGGCTCTCAGCCGCGACCCGTGTCCCGGAGGAACGCGACCAGATCCATCGAGGGTCCCGGGAGGCCGAACCCGGTGATGACCGCGCTCGCCTGACCGCGATGATGGGTCTGGTGATTGAAGACATGCAAGAGCGTTGGCCCGAGACGGGCTTCGATGACGCCCGGTCGCGTCAGGGGCGAGTAGTGGACGGTCATGGCGAGATCGCTTTCGGACAGCGAACCGACATAGGAGGCCAGACGCGCGTCTTCGGCCTCGCGCGCCCCGCGCAGCGCGTCGACCTCCATGTAAAGGATCGCGTCGAGCCGGTCCGGCGCCGATCCTTCTCCGGTGAAACGTCTCAGCCAGATCCGGTCGGCAGACAGGATATGGTTGAGCGTGCCGAGAAGGGAGCGGAAGAAGACGCCGCGATCCTCGGCGAATTGCGCGGGCGTCAGGTCGCTCGCGCTTTCGAGAAGTCGTCGATTGGCCCATTCGTTGTAGGCCGCGAGGGTGACGAACTGTTCCTGATACAAGACAATGCCTCAGCTCTCGGGAGATTCGATCGTGACCATATTGCTTTACGACCTCGTCGGCAGCGACCCCTCGCGCCCGTTCTCGCCGCACTGCTGGAAGGCGCGCATGGCGCTCGCGCACAAGGGCTTGGCATTCGACGCCCTGCCCACACGCTTCACCGAAGTCGCCGGGGTCGAGGGTGGCGGCGGACGGACGGTGCCCGTGATCCGCGACGGGGACGCGGTGGTGCAGGACAGTTTCGCGATCGCCGAATATCTCGATGACACCTATCCCGAACGGCCACCGCTCTTCGAGGGCCAGAGCGGACGAGCGCTCGCGCGATTCGTCGAAAGCTGGACGCAGCGCACCCTGCATCCCGTGATCGTGCGCGCCACGATCCTCGATATCCACGCCGCGCAGGACGACGAGAACAAGGCCTTCTTCCGTGCGAAGCGCGAGAAGGCCTTCGGCAAGCCGCTTGAGGAGGTGCAGGACGGGCGGACCGAAGAGAAGCGGCTTGCGGCCTCGAAGTCGCTGGAGCCGCTGCGTGCCACCCTTCGCAACCAGCCGTTCCTGGCGGGCGAGCGTCCGATGTTCGCGGATTACATCGTGTTCAGCGGGTTCCAATGGCTGCGGGTGCTCTCCACGTTCCAACTCCTCGATGACGGGGATCCGATCGCGGACTGGTTCGAGCGTTGTCTCGACCTGCATGGCGGGCTCGGCCGTCAGGTTCCGGCCGCTTCCTGAGCGCGCCCCGCCTTGCCGCGGGGCGGGGGCACGGCTATAGAGCGCGCCATCTTCAGCCCTTTGACTTTGGGATAACGGCCAATGGCGATCGAACGCACCTTCTCCATGATCAAGCCTGATGCGACGCGTCGCAACCTCACCGGCGCGATCACCAAGATGCTGGAAGAGGGTGGCCTTCGCGTCGTCGCCTCCAAGCGCGTCTGGATGAGCCGCCGCGAGGCCGAGGGGTTCTACGCCGTCCACAAGGAGCGCCCGTTCTTCGGCGAGCTGGTCGAGTCGATGTCGGCCGGCCCGACGATCGTGCAGGTGCTCGAGGGCGAGAACGCCATCTCGCGCAACCGCGAGCTGATGGGCGCGACCAACCCGGCGCAGGCCGCCGAGGGCACGATCCGCAAGGCGCACGCCCTGTCGATCGGCGAGAACTCGGTGCACGGCTCGGACGCTCCCGAGACCGCCAAGGAAGAGATCGCCTACTGGTTCTCCGAGACCGAAATCGTCGGCTGAACAGCTGCGCAGAAGTCGTGGCTCGGGGCGGCGGATCGTAATGTCCGCCGCCCTTTTTGTTGCCGGCTCGCATCAGTCCTAAATGCGCAAGTTCTCTCGTACACAGAATGGCTTGCGACCGATTGTGACGTGTCGATGAATGGAGGCGGGCGCCGACGGATGGTGCGATTCAAGACATCCGGCATGGCCGCCATCAGTGGACCATCTGCCGATGGATGTCGCAGAAGGAGAGGCGGTGAATGGCGGTCGTCGCCATCGGAAGTGTTCGCAGCGGGGGAACCTCGACGCTTGCTCTGACGCTCGCCAGCGCGATCGCCGACGCCGGCGGATCGGTTCTTCTCATCGATGCCGCGCGAAACCCGGACCTTGTCCGCTGGTCTCGCCGCCCGGGGTGCCCCGATCTCATCTCCGTGGCCCGGCCGACCAACGACGAGGGCCTGCGCGAGCTGACGCATCTCGGTCGGCGCGAGGGGCGCACCGTCGTGATCGATGCCGGGTTCAAGCGCGATCGCCTTCGGGCCGCCTTCGAAATCGCCCGGATGTCGCTGATCCCTGTTCGATTCTCTCCGCTGTCCGTCGCCGCGGCAGTCGAGACGGATCGCCTGATCGACGGCATCAACCGTCGCCGCTCCGGCGGGCGAGCCTTCGTCGCGACCGCCATCACCCAAATTTCGAGCCGCATTGCGCGCGCGGTCGAAAAGGAGCTTTGCGAAAGCCGCACGGTCCGGCTCCCCGCCGGGCTATCGCTGCGCGCCGCCTTTGAGGCTCCGTTCCTCGTCGGCGGCACCGTGCACAGCTTGAACAACAGCGACGCGCCGGGGCTCGACCGTGCCCGCGCGGAGGCCGAAAGCCTTCTCTTCGAACTTGATCTCTACGGTCTGCGCCGCCCGGCCTGTCCGCTCGCGGCGCCTTCGCTCGTGGCGAACATGGACGAGTTGCCCGACGAGCGAACCACCGCCCTCGCTTCGGCCTGACCGCTACAGGCGGTGCCAGCGATCCGCAGCGGCGTCGTCGGTGTCCTTTGCCTCGACCCAGCCTCCGGCCGTGCCGTCGACGAGATGCTCGCGCTTCCAGAACGGAGCCTTGGACTTCATGTAGTCCATGAGGAAAGAGGCCGCCTCGAAGGCGGCGTGCCGATGCTCCGATGAGCAGGCGACGAAGACGATTTCCTCGCCGGGCGCGATCATCCCGTAGCGATGCACGCAGCGGACGCCGAGCAGCGACCAACGCCGGGCCGCATCGTCGGCCATCTCGCGGATCGCCCGCTCCGCCATGCCGGGATAGTGCTCGATCTCGAGCGCCGACAGCCGTCCGCCCTCGTCGCGGCAGTAGCCCGCGAAGGTCACCACCGCCCCGGCACGGCCACCGGGCGCGGCGCGGCTCGCCTCTGCACCGAGGTCAATCCGGTCGGACGTAACGGCAATGCTGACGTCGCTCACGTCAGCCGCCCGTCATCGGCGGGAAGATCGCAATTTCCGTGCAGTTGCCGATGGGCTGGGAGTGGGGCACGTGTTCCTGGTCGATCGCCACGCGCACCATCTGAGGTGCCTGCAGCGCGGCATCGTAGTTGTCGCCACGCCCCTTCAGCCAATGGAGGAGATCCTGCACGGTGACGACACCGGCGGGCAACACCACCTCTTCCTCACCGATACCGATCCGCTCGCGGACCCAGGCGAAATAGACGAGCTTCATGCCATGCCTCCCGATCTGCTGGCGGCTCCTCGCCGCCGTTAGACGTCGATATGGCGCAGACCGGCGCGGAAGTAATCGTAGCCCGTATAAAGCGTGATGATCGCCGCGATCCACAGAAGGACGATGCCCGCCTGTGTCACATGGGGCACGATTTGATCGCCCGCGGGACCCGCAAGAAGAAAGGATATCGCGACCATTTGGGTCGCGGTCTTCCACTTGGCGAGGCGCGTGACGGGAACCGACACCTTCAGCTCGGCGAGGTATTCGCGCAGGCCCGAAACCAGGATCTCGCGGCACAGGATCACGATCGCGGCCCAGATCGTCCAGCCGGCGATCGTGCCGTCGGCGGCGAGAAGGAGGAGGGCGGCGGCCACAAGCAGCTTGTCGGCGATCGGGTCGAGCATCCGCCCGATCGTGGACGTCTGCTGCCACGCGCGCGCCAGATAGCCGTCGAGCCAGTCCGTCACGCTGGCGGCAACGAAAAGCCCGAGCGCCGACCAGCGTGCGGCGTCCGAGCCATGCAGGCGGCCTTCCACGAAGAAGCACAGCACTACGAGTGGAACGGCGGCAATGCGGGCGTAGGTCAGGATGTTGGGGAGACTGTACGCCTGGGATGCCATGGGTTCGGTCCGTTTGGAGGGACGAGTCGGCCGAGGGTTACGCGCGTTCGATGAAGGCTGTTCAAACGCGGCATGACGCCCCCGTCAACATCGTGCGGGGAAAAAGGACCGGTCAGGGCCCAATGCGTCACTGGCGCTCGTGAAAATGGTCGTAGATCGTCCGCGCCATCGCGGCCGAAATGCCCTCGACCTTGAGAAGATCGTCGAAGGCGGCGCGCGACACCGCCTTGGCCGTGCCGAAATGGTGGAGGAGCGCCCGCTTGCGCGAGGGGCCGATCCCGCCGATCTCGTCCAGCGGGTTCTTGGTCAGTTCCTTCTTCCGCTTGGCGCGATGCGTGCCAATTGCGAACCGGTGCGCCTCGTCGCGCAGTCGCTGCAGGAAGTAGAGGACCGGGTCGCGCGGTGGCAGCGAGAAGGGCTCACGCCCCTGAACGATGAACCGTTCGCGGCCGGCGTCGCGGTCGACACCCTTGGCGACGCCGATCGTGGTCACCTTGTCGGCGATGCCGAGGTCCGACAGGATGGTTCGCACGGCTGAGATCTGGCCCTTGCCTCCGTCGATCAGGACGAGGTCTGGCCAAGCCGGCATATCGGCCGTATCGACCGGCTCGTCGGGTTCCGCAGCCGGGGCGGGCTGCGGCCCGGCATACCCATGCTCCTTCAGGAGGCGGGAGAAGCGACGCGTCATCACCTCGCGCATCATCCCGAAGTCGTCGCCCGGCGTGATGTCCGCGCCGCGGATGTTGAACTTGCGATACTGGTTCTTCGCGAACCCCTGCGGCCCGGCGACAATCATCGCGCCGACCGCGTTGGTGCCCATGATGTGGGAGTTGTCGAAGACCTCGATGCGGCGTGGGACCTCGGCGAGCCCGAAGGTTTCCTTCAGCCCCGCCAGCAGGCGTGCCTGCGACGAGGTTTCGGCCAGCCGCCGCCCGAGGGCTTCGCGCGCGTTGCTCGTCGCGTGATCGACGAGGTCCTTCTTTTCGCCGCGCTTCGGCACCGCGATCTCGACGCGCCGCTCCGCCTTAACGCCGAGCGCGCCGGCCAGGAGCTCGCGGTCCTCGACGTCGA
The DNA here is from genome assembly GCF_047943035.1 of Aureimonas phyllosphaerae. NCBI lineage: Bacteria > Pseudomonadati > Pseudomonadota > Alphaproteobacteria > Hyphomicrobiales > Aurantimonadaceae > Aureimonas > Aureimonas phyllosphaerae. The sequence goes on from NZ_CP181348.1 coordinate 2,981,861, forward strand.
CCGGCAACAGGATCAGCGATGCCGGCGGCTTGTCGTCGTAGAATTGGGCGAGGAAGGCGCCGAGCACCTCGCCAGGTTCGAGCGACGGATCGGCCTTCGGGAAATAGGCGCGGTTGCCCCAGTTCTGGCCGGTGCGGAAGAAGAAGACCTGAATGCAGGTCAGGCCGCCTTCCTGATGGATGGCGAAGACGTCGGCTTCCTCGACGCCTTGGGGATTGATGCCCTGATGCGATTGGATGTGCGATAGCGCCGACAGGCGGTCGCGATAGACCGCCGCGCGTTCGAAATCGAGGTCGTTCGACGCCTCCTGCATCGCCTTGGCGATCGACTGCTTCACCTGACCCGAGCGTCCGGACAGGAAACCCTTCGCCTCGTCGACGAGCTCGCGGTAGCCGTCAAGCGAGATCTCGCCCGTGCATGGCCCGGAGCAGCGCTTGATCTGGTAGAGGAGGCACGGGCGGGTGCGCGTCTCGAAGACGCTGTCGGTGCAGGTCCGCAGCAGGAAGGCGCGCTGCAGCGAGGCGACCGTGCGTCCCACCGCGCCGCCGGAGGCGAAGGGGCCGAAGAAGCTGCCTTTCCGCGAGCGCGCTCCACGGTGCTTGAAAATCGCCGGCGCCTTGTGATCGTCAGTGACGAGAATGTAGGGAAATGACTTGTCGTCCCGCATCAGCACGTTGAAGCGGGGCCGCAGGCGCTTGATGAGGTTGGCTTCGAGGAGGAGCGCTTCCGTCTCCGTCCGCGTCGTGACGAATTCCATGTGCCGCGTCGCGCGGATCATGCGCATGATGCGGTTGTTGTGGCCGGCAAGGCGTGTGTAGCTCGCCACTCGCTTCTTCAGCGATTTCGCCTTGCCGACATAGAGGACCTCGCTCGCCTCGTCGAACATCCGGTAGACACCGGGGCTGTTCGGCAGCCGCTTCTGGAACTCCGAAATGAGTTCGGCGCCGGTCAGCGTCTGATTGACGTCCCGTCCGCCGTCCGCCCATTCTATCGACGCGACCAGCGAGGCGGCAGCGCTCGCGTCGACGTTGGCCTCGGCCTCGACCGTCTCGTTCGCGAAGTCCTCATCGGTATCGAAGTCGTCGTCGATCTCGGGTGTCAGTTCATCAGCCATGTCGTCTTCGCCGGGGAAGCGGGGTTGGATGCCTCGGCCCTGCCGGACGAGCCGGCGGCGCCTGCGCCGGAACGGAGCTGCCCGGCGGGCCGCGTCCTGCGCTTTGCTACCCCTTATATGATTCACCATGTTCGCGCTTTGCAGGGGTATTCCGGCGCGAGAAAGGCGGAAACTCGGCTAGTGCGGCGTCAGAAAAAGGCGAGTGTCACCGCCGTGCAATTGGCGACGCGCTTCGATGACGCTTACATGATGGGCAACGAAAGCTGGCCTGTGTCTCGAAGCGACGGTTGGCTGGCGTCGGAACGCCGAACCATCGAAGGCGTTGGGGTCGCAAGAGTTTTCTGAAGGGCATCAGCGCCTTTCGCGGAGTTGGACCATGAAGGTGTTTCGCACCTTGGCCTTGAGTGGACTTTTGCTGGCGCCCGCGGCCCACGCCTCGGCCGCCGATGCGGTCGTGGCAGAGCCGGCGCCCATCCTGGCTCCGGAGGCGTCGGTCTATACGTGGTCCGGCCCTTATGCCGGTGGCTTCGTCGGCTACAACTTCGCGAACATGGACCAGACCGGCGGCGCGAAATTCGATGGCGAAGGGGTCGTTGGCGGCGTCTATGCCGGCTATTCGCTGCAGAACGGCGGCTTCGTCTACGGCGCCGAGGCGGACGTCGGGGCATCCGACCTGTCCGCGGGCGGCTTCAACGTGGCGACGGGCGTTCCGATCTCGGCTGACTCCACCGCGTTCGGCTCGCTGCGCGCGATGGTGGGCGTCGCCTACGATCCGATCATGCTTTTTGCGACCGGCGGTGTCGCCGTTGCCAACAAGGAGTTGTCGCTCGGCAACGTGTCCGACGACCAGACCCATGTCGGGTACACCGTCGGCGCGGGCGTGCAGGCGAAGGTGACCGACAGCGTGACCTCGCGCGTCGAGTACCGCTATTCCGATTTCGAATCGAAGGACTATGACCTCGGCAACGTGACCATCTCGTCGGGTTTCGACGAGCACTCGATCCGCGCCGGTCTCGCGCTGAAGTTCTGATATCGCAATCTAGGCCAAGCGAAAGGGCGGTCGTGCCGAGCACGCCGCCCTTTGTTTTTGCCATTGCGGCGCTTCAGGCGACGGGCTTCAGCGCCGCAAGATCCGGATGGGTTTCGAAGAAGCGGTCGAGCCAGGTGACCAGGACAAGGTGGGGGCCGTTCAGCTCTTCGGGAAAGCGCAGCTGGACCCACGCGAGGTCCGATGCGACGGCGAGATGTGCCAGCGTCGGTTTCTCCGGCAGTCCCCGAACCTCCTGCTCCAACGCATCCAGCGCACGATGAGCACGGCGCCACTGCTTGTCCATCCACGGCTCGTACCACATGGGCTCGGGTCGGTAGCGCTTCTCATAGAGCGCGGCCATGGCGGCTTCGGTCATGCCGTCGGCCAGCGCCTCGACCCGCTTCGTCGCAGCCCAGGCTTCGGGTGCCTGCGGGATGATGGGGTTGCCGGCCAGGCGATCCAGATATTCGCAGATCACCCGGCTGTCGTAGAGCGTCGATCCGTCGTCGAGGATCAGTGCCGGGATCTTGCCGATTGGATTGGACTGGGTGAGCTCGACACCCTCGTCGGCGGTGTTCGTCGGAACGAGCTCGATGTCGAGGTCGCAGAGATGCGCGGCCATGCGCACCTTGGAGGAATAGGGCGAGGGCTTCGAGTAGAGGAGGCGCATGGCGAGGCTCGGCCCTTTCAGAAACGGCGCAGCGATTCGCAGTTGGCACCGTAGATCTTCCAGGGGTCGAGGCCGAGCACGCAGCCTTCGGCCCGCCAGCTGAGGCCCGCGTAGCCCATGGGATACTCGATGACGTAGTAGACGGTGCGGTGTTCGCCGCTGGAGATCAGCGCGGTTCCCTGGCAGTAGCGCCGCTCGATTTCCTTGTGGCCGCCCCTCGGCTGATAGGCCTTCTCGAAGAGGCCGCTGAACTCGACCACCGCAAGCGAGGCCGGAATCGTGTTGGGCGCGCCATACTCGAACTGGTCTTCCACCTGCGCCATGACGCGGGCGTCATCGCAGGCCGGCACCTTGGCGGTGGTGACGATCATGGCCGGGGCGGTCTCGACATAGTCGGCGGCGACTGCAGGGCCGGCAATGGAGGCCGCGATCAGGGCGGAGACGGCGGCGAGGCAGGGGCGCATGCGTCGGATCCTTGCGATGGCTAGGAATGCTTCGGCAGGCGAAGCATCGTCAGATGCGGTTATATTGCACCCGGATCATTCGGCGACCAGCGCAATGATGCCACAATTGCCGCGATCCGCGACGCCGAGCACTGGCACCAGGGCCTTCAGGATTATCTGGGCTTCGGTTGCGAACGTGAAAGGTGGGTTCACCACCGCAAAGCCGGTACCGACTAGGCGCTCGTTTGCGCTGAACGGCTCGCGGAAGAAGTCTGCCGCCACGACGTTGCGCATCCCGCTCTCGCGCAGCGCTGCATGGAAGGCCTCGTACTGCCCCCGTCGCTTGATCGGATACCAGATCGCATAGGTCCCGCCCGGCCAACGCCGCCAGGCGTCGCCGACGCGCGCGACGATCCGCTCGAACTCGCCAACCTCCTCGAAGGGCGGGTCGATCAGTACCAGCCCGCGCCTTTCCTTCGGCGGCAGGTGGGCGCCGAGCGCCAGCCAGCCGTCGAGCTCGATCGTCTTCACCTGCACGTCGCCGGCGAAGGTCTCGGCGAGGGCCTTCGCATCGACCGGGTGCAGTTCGTAGGCCGAGAGGCGGTCCTGCCGGCGCAGAAGGTGCCGCGCGATCCACGGGCTGCCGGGATAGCTCTGCGGTCCGAGTTCCGCGCCCGCCGCTTCGACGGCTTCGCGGTAGGGAGCAAGCAGCGCGTGGTGCCAGACGTCCGACCGCCGCATGGCCTCGATACCGGCTTCGGCCTCACCGGTTCTCAGCGCCTCGTCGGCGTCGAGGTCGTACCTGCCGCGTCCGGCATGTGTATCCATCACGCGGAAGGGTTTGTCCTTGCGCTTCAGGTACTCGATCAGCCGAGACAGCAGGGCGTGCTTCACGACATCCGCAAAGTTTCCGGCGTGAAAGGCATGCCGATAGTTCAATGTCCGACGCTCCGTGAACGCAGCATTCGCGAAAAGGGGGATGCTGCAGCGCGAACCCGCGCCCATATGGGGCGTTGGTAGCGCGAAACGCGGCGCGCCGCGAACCCAGAATGAGGACAGACCCATGGCCGACAAGAAGTTCTTCCAGCCGTTCGACCTCGGACAGCTTCACCTCGCGAACCGGGCCGTCATGGCGCCGCTGACCCGCAGCCGCGCCACGAGCGACGGCGTACCCAAGGACATGCATGTCGAATACTACCGCCAGCGCGCCGGCGCCGGCCTCATCATCACGGAAGCCACCAACATCTCCGAGGAAGGGCGGGGCTACGCCTGGACGCCCGGCATCTTCAACGACCAGCAGGTCACGGCCTGGAAGAAGGTGACGGACGCCGTCCATGCCGAGGGCGGCAAGATCGTGCTGCAGCTCTGGCATGTCGGCCGGATCTCGCATCCGGACCTCCAGCCTGGCAACCAGCCCCCGGTCGCCCCCTCGGCCGTGAAGCCGAGCGGCAAGGCCTTCACCGAGGAGGGCTTCAAGGACCACGAGACGCCGCGCGCGCTGGACGAAAGCGAACTGCCGCGCGTGATCGAAGATTACGTGAAGGCGACGCGCAACGCGCGCGCGGCTGGCTTCGACGGCGTCGAGGTCCATTCGGCGAACGGCTATCTCCTCGACCAGTTTCTGCGCGACGGCACCAACACGCGCACCGACCGCTACGGCGGCTCGATCGAGAACCGCATGCGCTTCCCGCTCGAGGTGCTCGACGCGGTGATTGCGGCCTGGGACCATGACCATGTCGGCGTCCGTATCTCGCCGGTGACGGTGATGGGCGGCTCCAGCGAGAGCGACCAGCAGGGCCTGTTCAACGCCTATGTCGAGGAGCTGAACAAGCGCAAGCCGCTCTACCTTCACGTGATCGAAGGACAGACCGGCGGCGATCGGAACAAGGACAATTTCGACTACGCGGCGCTTCGCCAGCGTTTCGATGGCGTCTACATGGGCAACAACAACTACGACCCGCAGTTCGCGATCGAGCAGATCGAGAAGGGCGAGATCGATCTGGCTTGCTTCGGCAAGCTCTTCATCTCGAACCCCGACCTCGTCACCCGGATCGAGGTCGGCGCGCCGCTTAACGAGTGGGACAACGACACGTTCTACGGCGGCGACGAGCACGGCTACACCGACTATCCCGCACTGTCGCCGGAGGAGCGGGCGCGCTACGCCCAGGCCGCCTGATCAACTGTCGCGAAAGGCCGGGCCGGGTGCCCGGCCTTTTCGGTTTCGATCAGCGAGCTGCATCGATCGCATTGCGAAAAAGAATGGGCGAGGGCCCGTCGGCTCGATTATGGTCGCGCCCATGAACCAGCGCGTCCAGACCCGTAAGGGCTACACCGCCTGCCCGCACGACTGCCCGTCGACCTGTGCGCTCGACGTCGAGATCATCGACGAGCGCACGATCGGCCGCGTGCGGGGAGCCGAAGACAACAGCTACACCGCGGGCGTGATCTGCGCGAAGGTCGCCCGCTATGCCGAGCGGGTGCACCATCCCGATCGCCTGCTGAAGCCGCTGCAGCGCGTGGGCGCCAAGGGGGCGGGCGGCTGGCGCGAGATCGGCTGGGACGATGCGCTCGACCTTGTCGCCGAAAAGTTCCTGCAGGCGGAAGCGCGTTACGGTTCCGAGGCGATCTGGCCCTACTACTATGCGGGAACGATGGGGCTGGTGCAGCGCGACGGTATCAACAGGCTGCGACACGCCAAGCGCTATTCCGGCGAGTTCGACACGATCTGCACCAACACGGCCTGGACCGGCTTCGTCGCCGGAACGGGGAAGCTGGCCGGCGTCGATCCTCGCGAGATGGCGAAGTCCGACTGCGTCGTGATCTGGGGCACCAACGCGGTCGCGACGCAGGTCAACGTCATGACCCACGCGGTGCGCGCGCGAAAAGAGCGCGGCGCGCCGATCGTCGTGATCGACATCTACGACAATCCGACGATGAAGCAGGCGGATATCGCCCTAAAGCTTCGGCCCGGTACGGACGGCGCTCTGGCCTGCGCCCTCATGCACATCGCCTTCCGGGATGGAACCGCTGACCGCGCCTATCTCGATCGGTTCGGCGACGATCCCGCCGGGCTGGAGGCGCATCTTGCCAGCCGTACGCCGGAATGGGCGAGCGACATCACGGGATTGACCGTTGCCGAGATCGAGAGTTTCGCGGCCCTCATCGGTCGCACACCTCGCACCTTCTTCCGCCTCGGCTACGGCTTCTCCAGGCAACGCAACGGTGCGGTGGCGATGCACGCCGCCTTGTCGGTACCGACCGTCTACGGCCACTGGCAGCACGAAGGCGGCGGCGCCTTCCACAACAACGGGGCCCTCTGGCGCTTCGACAAGGCGCTGATCGAGGGGCTTGGCGACCTCGACCATTCGATCCGCCATCTCGACCAGTCTCGCATCGGTGCGGTCCTGACCGGCGATGCCGGGGCGCTTGCCAGCGGCCCGCCGGTGACGGCGATGCTCGTGCAGAACACCAACCCCGCCAATGTCGCGCCGGAGCAGCGCGACGTCGTACGCGGCCTCATGCGCGAGGATCTCTTCGTCGCGGTCCACGAGCAGTTCATGACGGACACGGCGAAGCTCGCCGACCTCGTTCTGCCTGCGGCGACCTCGATGGAATATGACGACATCTACCGGGGCGGCGGGCAAAGCCACATCCTGCTCGGACCCAAGCTCATCGAGCATCCCGACACGGTGCGAACCAATCATTTCGTCATCGAGGAACTGGCCAAGCGGCTTGGCGTGGCCGATAGGCCGGGCTTCGGGATGACCGAGCGCGAGTTGATCGACGATCTCCTGATCCGCAGCGGCTACGATGGCCTCGACTCGCTCGAGCGCGATCGCTGGCTGGACGTGCAGCCGGACTTCGCGACGGCGCATTACCTCGACGGGTTCGCGGCGCCCGGCGGCAAGTTCCGCTTCCGTGTGGATTGGGCTGGCCTCGTGGCGCCGAACCGGCCGCCGCCGTCGATGGGCCTGCTCGGCCCCGTCGAACGGCTTCCGAGCTTCCCCGACCATGCCGACCTGATCGAGGATATCGACGCGGAGCATCCCTACCGGCTGGCGACCCCGCCCGCACGGCAGTTCTTGAACTCGTCCTTTGCCGAGACGGAAGGATCCCGTAAGCGCGAGGGGCGGCCGGAATTGCGGATGCACCCGGACGATGCCGCGCGTGAAGGTGTAACCGACGGTCAGCGGGTCGAAATCGGCAACAGGCGAGGCGAGATCGTTTTGCCGGTCAAGATCGACACGGGCGCCAAGCCCGGCGTTCTGATCCACGAAGGTCTGTGGCCGAACGGCGCGTTCGAGCGCGGCGAGGGGATCAACGTCCTGACAGGGGCCGACCCGGCGGCGCCGTTTGGCGGCGCGGCCTTCCACGACAACAAGGTCTGGATGCGCCCGGCTTGATGGAGGAGCCGCGGCGACCGCGGCCAATCCCAGCGCTCTGTCCGGTGATCGAACGTCAGGACTCGCGGCCGTCGGGTGCGACGAGCACCGTCGGTGTTGCCGGGCGCGGCGTCCCGCCGCGCGACTCCGCAATGACCGCACGTCCGCCGTCCTGGCGCACGGTGCCGTCGGCGACGAGGCGAAGCGCGTGCGAATAGAGGCGGTGTTCGGCCCGCAGCAGCCGGTTGGCGAGGTTGTCGGGAGTGTCGCCGCGCTCCACTGTAATCGCGGCCTGCGCGATGATCGGTCCTTCGTCCATGTCGTCGGTCACGAAGTGCACCGTGCATCCGTGGATGCGCATGCCTGCCTCCAGCACGCGCTCGTGCGTGTGCAGCCCCGGAAATAGCGGCAAGAGTGACGGGTGAATGTTGATCATCCGTCCGGCATAGTGCCCGACGAACAGCGGCGTCAGCAGCCGCATGTAACCCGCCAGGCAGATGATGTCGGGGCGATACGTGTCGAGCCGTTCGATCAGCGCCTGCTCGTGGGCCGCTCGATCAGGGAAGAGCCGCTGGTCGACCCCCTCGGCCGGAATGCCGTAGCGCGCGGCGGTGGCGAGGCCGCCCGCGTCCGGCTTGTTCGACAGGACGGCGACGATCTCGGCCGGGTAGGACGGGTCCATGGCCGCGCCGATCAGCGCGCTCATGTTGGAGCCGCGTCCCGAGATCAGGACGGCGACCCGCTTGCGGGCGGCCTCGTAGCTCACAGGGCGAGCTGCCCGTTGAAGGTGACCGGGGCCTCGGCCTCGCGCGGGAGGATACGGCCAAGCGGGACGACCGTCTCGCCTTCGCTCTGAAGGATCGCGGCGACCGCCGCGGCTTCCGCCTCACTCACGACGACGATCATGCCGATGCCACAGTTGAAGGTGCGCAACATTTCGGCCTCGGCGATGCCGCCCTCGCTGGCGAGCCAGGAGAAGACCGGCGGAACCGGAATGGCGTGGAGATCGAGATCGGCACGAAGATGCTCGGGCAGCACCCGCGGAATGTTCTCCGGGAAGCCGCCTCCGGTGATGTGGGCCAGCGCCTTGATGCCGTCGCCCTCGCGGATCGCAGCCAGCAGCGGCTTCACATAGATGCGGGTCGGCGCGATCAGGACCTCGGCGAGCGAGCAGCCCTCGGCCTCGAACGGGGCGGGGGCCTCGTAGCGCGCGCCGGCCTTCTCGACCACGCGGCGCACCAGCGAATAGCCGTTGGAATGGACGCCGGACGATACGAGCCCGAGGATCACGTCGCCGGACGCGAGTTCGCCGCTCGGCAGGAGGCGCCCGCGCTCGGCGGCACCCACCGCGAAGCCCGCGAGGTCATAGTCCTTCTCGGCATAGAGGCCCGGCATCTCGGCGGTCTCGCCGCCGATCAACGCACAGCCCGCCTGCCGGCAGCCCTCGGCGATGCCGGCCACGATCGCTTCGCCCTGAGCCGGGTCGAGCTTCCCGGTCGCGAAATAATCAAGGAAGAACAGCGGCTCGGCGCCCTGCACCACGAGATCGTTCACGCACATCGCCACGAGGTCGATCCCGATCGTGTCGTGAAGGCCGGTGTCGATCGCGATCTTGAGCTTGGTGCCGACGCCGTCGTTCGCGGCCACCAGCACCGGGTCGGTGAAACCGGCCGCCTTCACATCGAACAAGCCGCCGAAGCCGCCGATCTCGCCGTCGGCACCGGGACGTCGGGTCGAGCGCACCAGAGGCTTGATGCGTTGCACCAGTTCGTTGCCCGCGTCGATGTCGACGCCGGCTTCGGCATAGGTCAAACCGGTCTTGGGATCAGCGGTCATGGCAGGGCCCTCTTTGGGTCGCGAGTTCGCATGATCGGACTATGCGGGCAAGACGCCATGACCTTCGATCGTCGAGTTTTCGGCGGCGTAAGCCGCGAGAATCGATGGAAAAGCGTCGGGCCGCGGAAACTTCTCGAAACTGAAGGCTGCAGGCATGCGAACCCACGGCAATTTTTCGGCCGTGCAGGTTCATGAACGGTTCGAGCAGAAGCGAGGCGCCCAGCATTGGTGAGCGGACGTTGACGAAATCGTCCATGCCCTCGGGGTGGGTGAAGGCCCATGTCAGGCAGTGCGCGCAAAAATGGTGCTTGGAGCCGCCATGCAGTCCGCCGATGGCGGTCTCTTCGGCGGAGACAGCGAAGCTTGCGGCCGGAAACAGGGCCGAGAGCGAGAAGGCGCTCGCCGTCATTTTCTCACAGCCCGCGCAGTGGCAGGCCATCGTAACCAGCGGCTTCCCGTGAACTCGAATTCGCAGCTGGCCACACCGACAAGCCCCGTGGGTTTCCATTCTAACCGTGACCTCCGACTCCCGCTTCGACCCTTGACCGGTTCCGGCGGGCCTGCCTATCTCGATTTCGTTCGCGCGCGCCCGAAATATCCCGCACGTGCGAACGGAGGAATGACATGGTCCGCGATCGTAGCCGACTTCTCAAGCGTCAGGTCCTGTTCTGGAGCCTCGCCGCGGTCGGGGTGGTCCTGTTTCTCTGGCTGTTCCGCGGCATCCTTCTGCCCTTCGTGCTGGGCATGGTGATGGCCTACTTCCTCGATCCGATCGCCGACTGGCTGGTGCGGCGGGGCATGTCGCGGCTGGCTGCCAGCATCGTTATCCTCGTCACGTTCGTGATCCTGATCGCCTTGGTCCTCCTCGTGCTCGTCCCGGTCATCGGTGGCCAGATCGCAGGCTTCGTCGCCCGCCTGCCGCAATATCTCGGTCGCCTCCAGGAACTGGCCGGCGACCTCCGGCAGGGGCCGTTGTCGCGTTTCATCGAGAACGACCAGCAGTCGGTCCAGCAGGATTTCCAGGCGCTGGTCCGTCAGCTCTCGGGCTTCGTGACGTCCTTCGTCTCGTCGCTGTGGACGTCCAGCCTTGCGGTCGTGAACTTCCTGTCGCTCTTCGTCGTCACGCCAGTCGTTGCCTTCTATCTTCTGCTCGACTGGGACCGGATGATCGAGAAAACCGACGCGCTGGTCCCGCGCCAGCACGTTGCGACGGTCCGGCGCCTAGCGCGGGAAATCGATCGGTCTGTTGCGGGCTTCGTGCGCGGTCAGGGCAGCGTCTGCCTGATTCTCGGAACGTATTACGCGGTCGGCCTGACGCTCGTCGGGCTCAACTTCGGCCTTCTCATCGGCTTCTTCGCCGGCGTGATCTCCTTCGTTCCCTATGTCGGCTCGGCCGTGGGTCTCGTGATCGCGCTCGGCGTCGCGCTCGTCCAGTTCTCGCCGGACTGGATCTGGGTGGCGGCAGCCGCGGGCGTGTTCTTTTCCGGCCAGTTCATCGAGGGCAACATCCTTCAGCCGAAGCTCGTCGGTGCGTCCGTCGGGCTGCATCCGGTCTGGCTGATGTTCGCGCTGTTCGCCTTCGGCGCGATCTTCGGCTTCGTCGGCCTCCTGATCGCCGTGCCGGCCGCCGCAGCGGTCGGCGTGCTCGTCCGCTTCGCCCTGCAGAAGTACCTCGAGAGCGAGATGTACTTCGGTCGCGAGCTGGCAGCGACCCCGCAGCCGATCCAAATCGAGGGCGACGGGCTTAACGCCGCTCTACGCAGCCAGTTCGACCCGCGCGGCGGCAAGGGCGACTGAACGGATGCGCAGGCCCCAGCAACTGCCGCTGGACCTCCCGGCGCGCTCGTCCATGGCGCGTGACGACCTGATGGTCGGCTCGGCCAACGCGCTCGCGGTGGAAGCGATCGACAGCTGGCCCGACTGGCCGCATCCGCTCGTCATGATCTCGGGACCCCCCGGCTCGGGCAAGACGCATCTCGCCTCGGCTTGGTGCGAGCTGTCCGGCGCCACCGTTTGGCCGGACGATGCATTTGATCCGGCCGCAGCGCGCGGATCCTTCGCTGCTCTGGTCGAGGATATCGATCGCGCGAACTTTGACGAACCGGCGCTGTTTGCGCTCCTGAATGCCGCGCGGCTCGGCGGCGGCACCGTCCTCCTGACCTCGCGCTTGCCGGCAGGCGCGCTCGACATGAAGCTTCCCGATCTCCGCTCGCGTCTCCGGGCCGCAACCGCGGTCGAGCTGCGCGCGCCGGACGAAACTCTGCTTGTCGGGGTGGTCATGAAGGTTGCCGCCGACCGGCAGATCGAACTCGACCCGCGCGTCGTGGAGTTCGCGCTGCCCCGGATGGAGCGCTCGTTCGAGGCGGCGTCCGACTTCGTACGTCGGCTCGATCAGGCGTCGCTCGCCGGCAAGCTTCGGATCGGGCGCACGTTAGCGCAGCGAGTCCTCGAAGAAATGGCATTGGAAACGAATCGAGCGTCATGAAACAGTCGCGCGACCCCGCTAAGCGACCGTGACCCCCGTGCGTTCCGAACCGACAGAGCATCCGATGAGCGAGACCAGCGCGACCGATCAGTCCAAGCCCAGCCGCCCGGCGACCCGTCGCAGGAGCCCGGCGCGCGATGTGGTGCGCGCCAACGGCGGGACGGAGGCGGTGTCTGATGCGGCGACACAGGTTGAGGTCGAAAGCGACGAGCCGGAGCCGGATCAGCCCCTGATGGAAGCCGTCGGTATCCTGCCGGCGCCCGTTCCTCCCGTTCAGGTCTCGACCGTCGAGGAGCTTCCCGCCGATCGCTACGTCAACCGCGAGGTATCCTGGCTCCAGTTCAATCGCCGAGTCCTCGAAGAGTCGCAGAATCTCAACCATCCGCTGCTCGAGCGCGTACGCTTTCTGTCGATCTCGGCCGGAAATCTCGACGAGTTCTTCATGGTGCGCGTCGCCGGGCTCGCGGGGCAGGTGCGTGCCAGCTTGTCGGTCCGCAGCGACGACGGCCTCCTGCCGCAGGAGCAGCTGGACCGCGTTCTCACGGAGGTCGGCCAGCTTCAGGAGGAGCAGCAGGCTTCGCTCGCCGAGCTGGTGAAGGCGCTGCGCGCCGAAAACATTCTGATCGTCGGCGCGGGCGAGCTCAAGAAGGACGACCGCGTCTGGCTGGAGCGCCACTTCGACGAGGCGATCTTCCCTGTGCTGACGCCGCTGTCGGTCGATCCGGCGCACCCGTTCCCGTTCATCCCGAACCTCGGGTTCTCGATGGCGTTGTCGCTGATCCGCGAGCGCGATTCGCAGACGATGAACGCGCTCCTGCGCCTGCCGACGGCGCTTCAACGCTTCGTCGAGATGCCGCTGACGGACGCGGGCGTCGCGCGCTTCGTGCCGCTCGAAAGCGTGGTCGCGCTGTTCATCTCGAAGCTCTTCCCGGGATACCGGGTGCGCGGGCAGGGCACGTTCCGCATTATCCGCGACTCGGACATCGAGGTCGAGGAAGAGGCCGAAGACCTCGTCCGCACGTTCGAGAGCGCCCTCAAGCGACGTCGCCGCGGATCGGTGATCCGCATCGAGTTCGACCACGTGATGCCGGAAGGGCTGCGCAACTTCGTCGCCAGCGAACTCAACGTATCCGAATCGCGCGTCTCGATCATGGACGGCATGCTGGCGCTCGATGCGGTGTCCCAGATCGTCAAGCTGCCGCGGGACGACCTGAAGTTCTCGCCCTACATCCCGCGCTTTCCCGAACGAATTCGCGAGCACAACGGCGATTGCTTCGCGGCCATCCGCGAGAAGGACATCGTCGTCCACCACCCCTACGAATCGTTCGACGTGGTCGTGCAGTTCCTGCGGCAGGCTGCGTTCGACCCCAACGTCGTCGCGATCAAGCAGACGCTCTACCGGACCTCGAACGACTCACCGATCGTGCGCGCGCTGATCGACGCGGCGGAAGCCGGCAAGTCGGTCACGGCGCTGGTCGAGCTGAAGGCGCGCTTCGACGAGGAAGCGAACATCAAGTGGGCGCGCGATCTCGAGCGCGCGGGCGTTCAGGTTGTCTTCGGCTTCATCGAGAAGAAGACCCACTCCAAGCTCTCGCTGGTCGTGCGCCGCGAGGAGGGGAAGATCGTGTCCTTCTGCCATATCGGCACGGGCAACTATCACCCGATCACAGCCAAGATCTACACGGACCTGTCGTACTTCACGGCCGATCCGGACATCGCCCACGATGTCTCGCTGATCTTCAACTACATCACCGGCTATGCCGAGCCGACGGACCTGCGCAAGATCGCGATTTCGCCGCTCAACTTGCGCAAGCGCATCCTGCAGATGATCGACGAGGAGATCGCGCACGAGAAGGCGGGCCGTCAGGGCCAGATCTGGTTCAAGATGAACTCGCTCGTCGATCCGCAGATCATCGACGCGCTCTACCGTGCCAGCCAGGCGGGCGTCGAGATTGATCTCGTGGTGCGCGGCATCTGCTGCCTGAAGCCGCGCGTGCCCGGCCTATCGGACAATATCCGCGTCAAGTCGATCGTCGGCCGCTTCCTCGAGCATAGCCGCATCTTCTGCTTCGGCGCCGGCCATGGCTTGCCTTCGGAAAAGGCGATCGTCTACATGGGGTCCGCCGACATGATGCCCCGAAATCTCGATCGGCGGGTCGAAACGCTGGTGCCCATCACGACGCCTACCGTCCACAGCCAGGTTCTCTCGCAGATCATGCTGGCCAACATCCTGGACAACCAGCAGAGTTGGTCGGTTCTCTCCGATGGAACCTCGCGGCGGATCGCTCCGTCGGAGGGTGAGCAGCCGTTCAACGCCCAACGCTATTTCATGACCAATCCAAGCCTGTCGGGACGCGGAAAGGCCCTGAAGACGAATGCTCCTAAGCTCATCGCGAGACAACGTGCGGAGCATTCCCGCTACGACTGACGAAGCGGCACATGGGCGGATGCCCGGCCGCGTGCCGGTCGCCGTCGTGGACGTCGGTTCCAACTCGGTGCGCCTCGTGGTCTATGAGGGCAACAGCCGCGCCCCCACCATGCTCTTCAACGAGAAGGTGCTGAGCGGCCTCGGTCGCGGCATCGCCGCGACCAACCGCCTCGACGACAAGGCCGTCGCCAGCGCCATCGCGGCGCTGACACGCTTCCGGGCTCTGTGCGACCAGTTCCGTGTCGGCGAGATCCATCCGATCGCGACCGCGGCAGCGCGCGAGGCGACCAACGGTCCCGATTTCGTGCGGGCGGCGGAAGCCGCGATCGGCTGCCCGATCACCATTCTTTCGGGCGCCGACGAGGCGAAGTACGCGGCCGAGGGCGTGATCGCCGGTTTTCACGCGCCGAACGGCATCACAGGCGACCTCGGCGGCGGCAGCCTCGAGATCGTTGATGTCGCGGACGGGCGGATCGGAAACGGCGTCACCATGCCGCTCGGCGGCCTGCGACTGCAGGACATGTCGAGCGGCGACCTGGCGAAGGCCCGGCTGATCGCCGACAGCCACATGATCGCGACCGGCTTCGCGCCGATCGCTGCCGGTCGGCCGTTCTATGCCGTCGGCGGCACGTGGCGAAACCTGATGAAGCTCCACATGGAGCAGACGGGCTATCCGATCCACGTCATGCACGGCTACGCCGTCAAGGCGGCCGATCTTGGCGAGTTCCTGACCGCTGTCGTGAAGAATGACCCGGAAAAGTTGCCGGGTATCGCCGCGATCTCGCGCAACCGTCGCTCGCTGCTGGCCTTCGGGGCCGTCGCGCTGCAGGCGGTCATTCAGACGCTGAAGCCCTCCGAGATCATCATGTCCGCCTATGGCGTGCGCGAGGGCTATCTCCACGAACGGCTGAGCGACGAGGAGAAGGCGAAGGACCCGCTTCTGGAAGCCGCGCTCGAGCTGTCGTTCCTGCGTTCGCGCTCGGCACGTCACAACGAGGAGCTGATCGACTGGTCGACTCGCACGTTCACCGCCCTCGGCATCGCCGAGTCGGTGGCTGAGCAGCGGCTGAGGAAAGCGGCCTGTCTCCTGACCGACATCGCCTGGCGCGCGCACCCTGACTATCGCGGGACGCAGGCCTACTCGCTGGTGCTGAACGCCGCGTTCCCGGCGGTCGATCATCTGGGCCGAGCCTATCTCAGCCTTGCGAACTATTACCGCTACGAGGGCGAGTTCGACCCCGTCGACGTTCAGCGGCTGAGCAGCATCGTCGACGCGCGGATGATCCACCTTGCGAGGGTTTTTGCGGGCCTCGTCCGCGTCACCTATCTCCTGACCGCGGCAATGCCGGGTGTTCTGGAGCGTCTGCGGTGGGCTCAAGATCCGCGAGGCGGCTTCACGCTGGTCGTGCCGAAAGATCTCGCTGGCCTGATCGGCGAGCGCCCTGAAGCCCGCCTCCAAGCGTTCGCCCGCATCGTTGAGCGCACCTTGCGGATGGAAGCGCGCTGACGCCGAGGGCGTCAGCAGCAACCACCGGTCGGACCCATTGGCCCGGCCGTAACGGTTAGAGTTTCACCACCTCGACCCGCCGATTGCGGTAGACGAGGGCGGACTGGCCTTCGAGAAGCTCCAGCGCGCGGTTTCCGAACAACTCACGGCGCCAGCCCTCGAGCGCCGGCACATCGGCGTCCGCACCCTTGACGGCCAATCTCTCCAGATCGTCGCCGGAAGCAATCAGACGGCCGGCGACGCCGCGCTCGTCGACGACGATCTTGAGGAGCACGCGAAGGAACTCGACCGCCGAGGCCGTTCCTTCCGGCTGGTTCGGTGGGCGAGGGATGGCCGGCAGTTCGTTCTTCGGGATCGCCAGCGCACGGCCGACGGCGGCGAGAATCTCGCGCCCCGCACTAGACCGCTCGAACCCTTTCGAAACGGTCCGCAAGCGCGAGAGAGCCGTCTCGTCGCGCGGCTGCTGCTGGGCGATCTCGTAGACGGCGTCATCTTTAAGAATACGCGAACGCGGTTGATCGCGCTGGCGTGCTTCCCGCTCACGCCACGCAGCGACCTCCTTCAGAACAGCCAGTTCGATCGGCTTCCTCACGCGAAGCTTCAATCGCTTCCACGCGTCGTCCGGGTGAATGTCGTAGGTTGCGGGATCAGTGAGGACCGACATTTCGTCGGCAAGCCACGACTCGCGCCCCTCCACTGCCAGCGCCGCCTTCAAGAAGCGATAGGCGTCGCGGAGGTAGGTCACGTCCGCCAGCGCGTATTCGAGTTGGTCCTTCGACAGAGGGCGACGGCGCCAGTCGGTGAAGCGCGACGTCTTGTCGATCCGCCCCTTCGACGTTCTCGCCACCAACTGGTCGTAAGCGATCGACTCGCCGAAGCCGCACACCATGGCAGCGACCTGCGTATCGAAGAGCGGGACGGGAATCAGGCCGCCGAGCTTGTGGATGATTTCGACATCCTGCCGAGCGGCGTGAAAGACCTTGATGACCCTGTCATCGGCCATCAGCGCGAAGAAGGGCGCAAGGTCGATGCCGTTCGCCAGCGGATCGACCAGCACGGCGAGATCGTCCGAGGCCATCTGGATGAGGCAGAGCTCCGGCCAGAAGGTCGTCTCACGGATGAATTCGGTGTCGACCGTGACGAACTCGGCGCGGGACAGGGTGTTGCACGCCTCTTGCAGCGCGGCGGTCGTGGTAATCGGCTCCATCCCTTCTTATAGGCCGACTTGCGCTGGCTGGGCACCGGCTGACCCGGCGAGCGATGCCTTTCCACCATTTTCATCGCGCGCTGCTGCGCCACGAAGCTCGGATTTCCCAAGATTCTTGACAGGATGGCACCTGCATGCGCTTGTCCGCGCGAATTTCGGGTGGGGGGCGGACGTCCCGTCCTCACACCTGACCCGCCGGATCAGCCGAGAGAAGACCGCCATGCATCGCTACCGTTCCCATACCTGCGCTCAGCTTCGCCCCGAGCATGTCGGGAACACGGTACGCCTGTCGGGTTGGGCGCATCGCATCCGAGACCACGGCGGCCTGCTCTTCATCGACCTTCGCGATCACTACGGCTTGACGCAGATCGTGGTCGATCCGGAGTCGCCAGCCTTCAAGACGGCCGAGACGGTGCGCGGCGAATGGGTCATCCGCATCGACGGCGAGGTGAAGGCGCGCACGCCTGAGACCGTCAACGCCAAGCTGCCGACGGGCGAGGTCGAGGTCTTTGCGCGTGAGATCGAGGTGCTGGGGCCGGCCAAGGAGCTGCCGCTGCCGGTCTTCGGCGAGCCGGAATACCCGGAGGACGTGCGCCTTCGCTACCGGTTCCTGGACCTTCGCCGCGAGACGCTTCACCGCAACATCATGCGCCGCACGCAGGTTGTCGCCTCGATGCGCCGCCGCATGAACGAGATCGGCTTCAACGAATTCCAGACGCCGATCCTGACGGCCTCGAGCCCGGAGGGCGCGCGCGACTTCCTTGTGCCGTCGCGCCTGCACAACGGCATGTTCTACGCGTTGCCGCAGGCGCCGCAGCAGTACAAGCAGCTGCTGATGATGTCGGGCTTCGACCGCTATTTCCAGATCGCGCCGTGCTTCCGCGACGAGGACCCCCGCGCGGACCGCTTCTACGGCGAATTCTACCAGCTCGATCTCGAAATGAGCTTCGTCGAACAGGAAGACATCTTCCAGACGATGGAGCCGGTGATCCGCGGGATCTTCGAGGAGTTCGCTGACGGCAAGCCCGTCTCGCAGACCTTCCGCCGCATCCCCTACGCCGAGTCGATCCGGCGCTACGGTTCCGATAAGCCAGACCTGCGTAATCCGATCGAGATGCAGGCTGTAACCGAGCATTTCGCGGGCTCTGGCTTCAAGGTCTTCGCGGGGATGATCGCATCGGATCCGGCCGTCGAGGTCTGGGCGATCCCGGCGAAAACCGGCGGCAGCCGCGCTTTCTGCGACCGCATGAACGCCTGGGCGCAGGGCGAGGGGCAGCCCGGCCTCGGCTACATCTTCTGGCGCGAGGAAGACGGCAAACTCAGCGGCGCCGGGCCGCTTGCCAAGAACATCGGCGAGGAGCGCACCGAAGCCGTTCGCATCCAGCTTGGCCTCGAGGCTGGCGACGCCTGCTTCTTCGTCGCCGGACGCCCGGAGAAGTTCTACGCCTTCGCTGGCTCGGCGCGCACGCGCGTCGGCGAGGAATTGAACCTCGTCGACCGTGAGCGGTTCGAGCTCGCCTGGATCATCGACTTCCCGTTCTACGAGTGGGACGAGGACAACAAGAAGGTAGACTTCGCTCACAACCCGTTCTCGATGCCGCAGGGCGGCATGGAGGCGCTGCAGGGGCAGGAGCCGCTGTCGATCAAGGCGTTCCAGTACGACATCGTCTGCAACGGCTTCGAGATCGCGTCCGGCGGCATCCGCAACCAGCTGCCCGAGGTCATGGTCAAGGCCTTCGAGATCGCGGGCTATAGCCAGGCCGATGTCGAGGAACGTTTTGGCGGTCTCTACCGCGCGTTCCAGTACGGCGCGCCGCCGCATGGCGGCATGGCGGCGGGCGTCGACCGCATCGTCATGCTCCTTTGCGGCGCGAAGAACCTGCGCGAGATCGCGCTGTTCCCGATGAACCAGCAGGCACACGACCTGCTGATGGGCGCGCCGGCCGAGGCGAGCCCCGCGCAGCTTCGCGAGCTTGGTATCCGTCCGATCCCGCAGCCGCCGAAGGGCTGAGCCGAAAACCGTTGGAGACAACGAGGAGGGCGCTGCGGCGCCCTTTTCTATGGCCGCCCCTCGAAGCCGTATTCGCCCGCAAGCTCCCACGGCCCCCCGCGGTAATGCCAGAGGAGGAGCCCCGTCCCCTCCGCATCGAACGGCGAGAACGCAGCCTTGAGGTCGGCACAGAGCGCTTTGGCCTCTCGCGCCGGCGCTTTGTTCTGGATCGTCACATGCGGCGAGAAGCCCGAGGCATCCTGACGCGAAAGGTCTCCCGCCCAGCGCTCGGCGAGCCGCGCGCGCACGGTTTTCAGAGCGTCGCAGCGGATCTCGTAGGCCGATCCATAGCCGAGGAAGCGGATACCCTCCGCGACCAGCCGCAACGGCCGCGTTTCCGCGGCCAGCGCGGCCAGATCGCGATGGATCGTCGGCAGACGCTCGCCGGGAAGCTTGTGGAAGAGTGTGAGATGCGCGGGCAGCATGTTGCGCGCAGGCGGGAAGTACCGCCGGCGCATGGCGTCGAAACGCTCGAAGCTCGCCGCGTCGAACCGCAGCGTCAGGATCAACGGGTCTACGTCCACGCCGATCTGGCCGCCGTCAATTGCCGGAGCGAACCGAAAGGTTGAGGACCTGCGGCAGGGTCTGGGGCGCGCCCATCGCGGCCCCAAGAATCTGCGTCGCCGGCACCGGTGCCGCCGGGGCGATCGAGATGCGCAGCGACTGCGGGTTTTCGAGGAAGTCCTTCACCGCGCCGCTGACCTGCGCCTGGAAATCCGGGTTCTGAATGTAGGCCAGCGCCAGCGGCAACGACCCGACGAGACCCGACACCATCTGCTCGCGCGTCTGGTTGTTCTGTTTGGCGTAGTACTCTAGGAGGCGGTTTGTCAGCGAGTTGTCGGTGAAGGACAGTTCGGCCGACTGGAGATAGAGCTGCGAGATCAGCCCGATCACGGCCATGCCACTCGCCTCGTTCTGCCCGCCGCTCGCCTGCATCTGCTGGCTGAGCTGACTCAGAGACTGGATGAAGCTCGGCGTGTAACCCGTGATCGTGTAGGCAAAATTTAACGTCCCGGCATTATCGACCGCGATCTGCAGCGGGTCGAGGGTCAAGGCGCCGGACTGCGGGTTCCACGAACCGTTTCCGGTCATCGTCCCCACAAGCTGCTGGTAGCCGAGATCGGCCATCACGGCGGATCCGCCTTCGCCGCCCGTTGCCTGCGTGTCGACGGTAAACCGCTGAACGCCGAACGTGCCGCTGTAGGCGGTGCCGTTACCGCCGCCGGTGCGCAACTCCACGCCGTCGACGCCGAGCACCTGACGGCCTTCGTGCTCAGCCGTCACGTTCGCAACGGCCATGCGATCGAAGAACACCGGCGAGGCGGCGGTCCCGCCATTCGCCGGAGGGATCTGCATGCCCTCGATCACGATGCCGGATGCACGGGTGCGAGTCGGTCCTTCCGTGCGGTCGATGTCGGCCGGGGCGACGCGCTCGACCCGCCAACCCTCGGGTGTCGAACCGGTGACGCCCTGGAACCGGAGATCGCCGAGCGGAAGCGGGCTGTCGCCCGGCGCGCCGCCATGCAGGTTCGCTGCTGAGAGGATGACATCGTTCCCGTCGCTGGTGGCGCTCGAATAGTCCAGGACCACCTGCTGGCTGGCCATCGCCGCCTTGAGGCGTTCCGCGAATGCCTGGGCGTCCGCCGCCAGCGACGACGTCGTGCTCGCAAGGACGAGCGCGAAGCCTGCGAGGATGCGGCGGGACTGGAGGACGCGCATGAAGACACCTTTCTGACGGTGACGAGACCGAAGCCGATTCGACCGCACCGACCGAACCCGTAGAGAACGCCGCTAATATGGCTGTTTCCGCTGAGGAGGAAAGGGAGCGGACAGTCGACTGACGGCCATGATCGCGCTTTGTTCTCCTCTTGTTCCATTTGGCAGTTTCGGCTATGGCCGAGGCCATGGGCAAGCCAGTGGACACCCCGCCGAGCGGCGGCGACATTGAACCGATCGACCTGAAGGCGGCGCTCGAGGAGCGCTACCTCGCCTATGCCCTGTCCACGATCATGGGACGCGCACTGCCGGACGTGCGCGACGGGCTGAAGCCAGTGCATCGGCGCATCGTCCATGCGATGCGCGTGCTCAAGCTCGATCCGGGCCAAGGCTACAAGAAGTGCGCCCGCATCGTCGGCGACGTGATGGGCAAGTTCCATCCGCACGGCGACGCGTCGATCTACGACGCGCTGGTGCGGCTCGCGCAGGACTTTTCGATCCGTTATCCGCTGATCGACGGCCAGGGCAACTTCGGCAATGTCGACGGCGATAGCGCGGCGGCCATGCGCTACACCGAAGCGCGGATGACCGATGTCGCCACGCTGATCCTGCGCGGCATCGATGAGAACGCCGTGGACTTCCGTCCGACCTACAACGAAGAGGATCAGGAGCCGGTCGTCCTGCCGGGCGCATTCCCCAACCTCCTGGCCAACGGTTCGTCGGGGATCGCCGTCGGCATGGCGACCTCCATTCCGCCGCACAACGCGGCGGAGATCTGCGATGCCGCGCTGAAGCTGATCGAGCAGCCCGATGCCGACGTCGATACGCTTCTGAGATTCGTGCAAGGGCCAGACTTCCCGACCGGCGGCATCGTGGTGGACGGGCGCGAGACGATCCGCGAAGCCTATGCCACAGGGCGTGGTTCCTTCCGCGTTCGCGCGCGTTGGGAGCGGGAGGAGCAGGGTCGCGGCGGCTACGTCGTGGTGGTCACGGAGATTCCCTATCAGGTGCAGAAGTCGCGGCTGATCGAGAAGATCGCGGACCTTCTGACCGCCAAGCGCCTGCCGTTGCTCGCCGACATCCGCGACGAATCGGCGGAGGACGTGCGCATCGTCCTCGAGCCCAAGGCCCGGACGGTGGACCCGGTGCTCCTCATGGAGTCGCTGTTCCGCCTGACCGATCTGGAATCACGCATCCCGCTGAACATGAACGTCCTGTCAGGCGGCAAGGTCCCGAAGGTCCTGCCCCTACGCGAGGTGCTGGTCGAGTGGCTGGCGCATCAGCGCGAAGTGCTGGTCCGGCGTTCGCAGTACCGTCTTGACCAGATCGAGCGGCGGCTGGAGATCCTCGGCGGCTACATCATCGCCTTCCTCAACCTCGACGAGGTGATCCGGATCATCCGCGAGGAGGACGAGCCGAAGGCCGTCCTGATGGCGACGTTCCAGCTGTCGGACGTTCAAGCGGAAGCCATTTTGAACATGCGCCTACGTTCGCTGCGCAAGCTCGAGGAGTTCGAGCTGAAGCGCGAGTTCGATTCGCTCAGCGAAGAGCGCGACGCCAAGCAGGCTTTGCTTGGCTCCACCGAACTGCAGTGGTCGACGGTCGCGGGCGAGGTGCGCGAGGTGCGCGATGCCTTCTCGAAGAAGACCAAGCTCGGCAAGCGCCGCACGACCTTCGCCGACGCCCCCGAACATTCGTCCGACGACATCGCCGTCGCCTTGATCGAGAAGGAGCCGGTGACGATCGTCCTGTCGCAGAAGGGTTTCCTTCGCGCGATGCGCGGGCATCTCACCGATCTGTCCGGTCTGACCTTCCGCGAAGGCGACGGGCTGAAGCTCGCGTTCCCCGCTCTCACCACCGACAAGCTGGTGTTCCTGTCGACCAACGGTCGTGCGTTCACGCTCGGCGCCGACAAGCTGCCGGGCGGACGCGGACACGGCGACCCGATCCGGCTTGCGATCGAACTCGAGGACGATCAGGACATCGCGATGGGTTTCGTGCCCGATCCGGCGGCCAAGCGCCTCGTCGCGTCGAGCGACGGCAACGGCTTCATCGTGTCCGAGGGCGAGCTCCTATCGTCCACCCGCAAGGGCAAGCAGATCCTGAACGTCGCGGGCGCGGTGCGCCTCCTGCGGGCTGAACGGATCAATGGCGGCGATGCCGTCGCGGCGGTCGGCGACAACCGCAAGATGCTCGTCTTCCCGCTCGCGCAGGTGCCCGAGATGGTCCGTGGCAAGGGCGTCCGGCTGCAGCGCTTCAAGGACGGCGGGCTGCTCGACATTAAGGTGTTCAAGCTGGCCGAGGGGCTGACCTGGACCGATCCGGCTGGTCGCGTCTTCACGCGGTCGGACGCGGAGCTGATGGAATGGCGCGGCGATCGGGCCCAAGCCGGTCGACTGGTGCCGAAGGGCTTTCCCAAGAGTGGTCGCTTCGGCTGACTGGCCTCGCGGCGGCTGGACTGGCTTGAGCGCTTGGCGCGAGGCGGCGACTACGCTTCGGGCGAGGCGTAGCGCTCCCAGCCTTTCGCCATCAAATGCTCCTGCGGCTGATACCGGATCTTATACTGCATCTTCCGGGAGCCCTCGACCCAGTAGCCGAGATAGAGATAGGGGAGCCCGAGTTCCTTCGTCCGACGGATATGATCGAGGATCATGAACGTTCCGAGGCTGCGATCGACCTCGTCTGGCCGGTAGAACGAATAGACCATCGACATGCCGTCAGCCATCACGTCGCTGAGCGCGACGGCCATCAGGCCCTCGTCCGAACGCCCCGTGATCCGGTAATCCGGCCCCTTGCGACGATACTGGATCAGCCGCGTATCGACCTGGCTGTCCTCGATCATCATCGCGTAGTCCATCGCGCTCATCTCGGCCATGCCGCCGCTCGCATGACGAGCTTCGAGATAGCGACGGAACAGGGCGAACTGCTCGGACGTAGGCTCGGCTGCCGCCATGTGGCCGAAGAGGTCGGCATTCGTCTGAAGGACGCGCCGCATCGACCGCGTCGGCTCGAACTCGTCCACGAGAATCCGCACGGAGACGCAGGCGCGGCAGCGCTCACAGGCCGGGCGGTAGGCGATGTTCTGGCTTCTGCGAAAGCCGCCTTGTGTCAGAAGGTCGAGTAGCGCCGGAGCCCGTGCGCCTGCAAGATGGGTGAAAACCTTCCGCTCGAACTGCCCGTCCAGATAGGGGCAGGGTGAGGGCGCCGTCAGGAAGAATTGCGGGCTCTGGGGATGAGCAGTCATGCGGTCGGCGCCTCGGCTCGCGCGCGGTTCCGATCCGCGCGCGCCACTTCAATGTGATGGTCGCAGTCTCGCTTGGGAAGCTCTCCTGACGAACACGGCCAAAAAATCCGCGGAGACCGCCGCCGCGTCAGCGCCGGCGAACGACCACGGTTCCGAGCAGGAGATCTTGGATCAGCTGCTTGCGCGCGGTGAACAGGCCGACGAGCACGATGAAGCCCGAGGTCAGCGCGCCGGCGACCCAAAACAGCACCGAATGGGCGACACCCAGGCCCGGATCGGTCGGTCGCCCGTCGAGGCGCTCCAGCCGAATGCCGAAGAGGCGCATGCCGGGGGTGGCCTGCGACCGACCGCCGAGCGTGAAGGCGACGTAGGGCAGCGCGACCAGCGGGAACAACGCGCCGTAGAGCATCCAGCCGAGACCGAACGTCAGGATCCCGAGGACGCCGATGATCAACGTGACGGGAATGCAGAGAAGCAGGACGATCGTGTAGTCGACGAGGAAGGCCAAGATGCGGCGCGACCGCACGCCCTCGTAAGCGCGCGGCTCGTCGAGCCATGTCGTCGGAGCGCCATTGAGAACCGTTGCATCGACCATCGCGTCATCGTCTCCTGTCCCGCCGGAACGTCCGGCGCGTCGAGGACATGGTGTCGCGGCGGCGGCTTCGCAATCCCGCCTCAGCCCTCGTGGATCGCCTCAGCCACGCGGGGCGCGAAGTAGGTGAGGATGCCGGAGGCGCCGGCGCGCTTGAACGCGCGCAGCGATTCGAACATCGCCTTGTCGCCGTCGATCCAGCCGTTCTGCGCCGCCGCCATGATCGTCGCGTACTCGCCGGACGTCTGGTAGGCGAAGGTCGGCATGCGGAACTCGTCGACGAGACGGGCGAGGATGTCGAGATAGGGCAGTCCCGGCTTGACCATGATCATGTCCGCGCCTTCGGCGATGTCCTGCGCGGCCTCGCGGAGGGCTTCCAGCGCGTTGCCCATGTCCATCTGATAGGTGCGCTTGTCGCCGCGCAGGGCGCCGGCCGAGCCGACGGCATCGCGGAAGGGTCCGTAGAACGCGGAGGCGTATTTTGCGGCGTAGGACATGATCATCGTGTCCCCGAAACCGTCCGCGTCGAGCGCTTCGCGGATGCAGGCGACGCGGCCGTCCATCATGTCGGACGGCCCGATGATGTCGCATCCGGCGCGCGCCTGAACCAGCGCCTGGCGGCAGAGAAGGTTCACCGTCTCGTCGTTGACGATCACACCGTCGCGCACGATCCCGTCATGCCCGTGGCTCGTGTAGGGATCGAGCGCGACGTCGCAGAGGATGCCGATCTCCGGCACGGCGTCCTTGATCGCGCGTGTCGCGCGGCAGACGAGATTGCTCTCGTTCAGCGCCTCCGAGCCGGTCTCGTCACGCAGCGACGGATCGGTGAAGGGGAACAGGGCGACGACCGGGATGCCGAGGTCGGCAGCCCGACGCGCCGCCTCGACGCATCCTGCGACGGAGCGGCGCGAGACGCCGGGCATCGAGGCGACGGGATGCGCGTCGCCATCGCCTTCGCGCACGAAGATCGGCCAGATCAGGTCGTCGACGCGCACGTCCGTCTCGCGGACGAGCCGCCGGGTCCAGTCGTTCTGTCGCAGACGCCGCAGACGCGTTCCGCCGGTGGCCCGGTCGATCCGGGTGCTCGTCGCGGTGCGCTCGCCCATGATGCAGTTCCTTCGTCTCGAATTCGGTAGAGCTATGCCCCCGGCGCCGGTCCTTGTTCAACCCCTCTGGATTCCACTGCCGGACCGGCGCGATTGACGGCGCGGGGCGAGGTGCATAGCCTTTGTCCCTCGCGCGGCATCCTTTGAAGGTCCTGCGCGCGCCTCAGTCAGGACCCCGCATGACCCCTTCGATCCCTGCGCTCGCGCCCTGCCGCACCGGCGACCCGTTGCGGCATCCATGACGCTGGAGATCTTCGAAAGGGACCGCGACGAGACGCTCAACCGCACGCTGATCGTCTGGCTGTGCCGTATCGCCGGCCTTGCCATGTTCGGCTTCGGCCTCGTCTACTGGATCCGTCTGATCGGCGTCTTCGACGGGCCGCTCTGGCGGTTCGATCTGATGCCGGTCTGGTGGCGCATCGCCTGTCCGTCGCTGGCTGTCCTTTATCCTGTGGCCGGCACCGGGCTGTGGCTCGCGACGTCGTGGGGCGGCGTGATCTGGATTCTCGTCGCCGCCTGCGAGAGCGTGATGCGGCTGGGCTTCCCGCATCTCTTCGGCACCGACCCGCTGCTGCTTGGCGGTCATGCCTTCGGGCTCGCGCTCCTCGCGGCGCTCCGGATCGTCGGCGCGGTGGAGCGTCACCGGCGCCTGCGCGGCGATTGGTGAGGCCGAAACGGTTCGAATTCGGGCCGTGCTGTTCACTTCGCGTTCAGCACGAAAGCGCTCCGAATGTTTAAACTCCGCGTTAAGCCTGCGTTTTAAAACGAATTTTAGACGCAGCCCCTAAGTTGCAGGACAAGACGAGGTCATGAAGAACCTCGGGAAGCAACAGTGGGATCGATCATGAAGAATACGGTCGCCAAGCGCCCTGCAGAGCTTGTGAAGGAAGACAAGCCCGAGCTGAAGATGCTGTACCTTGAGACGCTGCAACTGGTGGAGCGTCTGCACCGCCGCCTGCTGGACGTCATCAAGGATGAGTTCGACCGCGCCGGTCGAACCGATATCAACGCGGTCCAGGCGCTGCTCCTGTTCAACATCGGCGACTCGGTGCTGACGGCCGGCGAGCTTCGCACCCGCGGTTTCTATCTCGGCTCCAACGTCTCCTACAACCTCAAGAAGCTCGTCGAGCTCGGCTTCATCGATCACCAGCGCTCCCGTGTCGATCGCCGCGCCGTCCGCGTCTCCCTGACGAAGTCGGGCATCGAGGTCGCCGAGATCGTCGCCGAACTCTACGACCGGCACATCGGCTCGATTGATAAGGTCGGCGGGCTCGACGAGGGCGAATTCCAGAAGCTCAACAAGTCTCTCCAGCGCCTCGATCGCTTCTGGAACGATTCGATCATGTATCGCCTGTAAGCCCATCCCCATCGGCTGATCGCGCGTCCTCCAGTGCGCGGTCCTCCCAAGCCCCGCGAGCGTCGTTCCGCTCGTGGGGCTTTTTGCAACACAGCATCCAAAAGTCGCGGCGCCTTGCCCACTGAGGTACGCGCGATCCCCCTTTTTGCCGCATTCCAATGGCCTTTCGAGCCTTCACGCGACGGGCGCACGCGTCCACTCGCTTCCGTGATTGCCCGTTACGCTTTGGTTTACCAAGCCGCCCCTATGTTGCGGCGCAAGTGGGCAAGACTTGCCAAGGGGTTCGAGAATGACTGAGGGCGCAGACAACCGTTCGATCCGCATGAGCCGCCGGCGCTTCGTGGCGGGTGCGGCGACCATGCTGGGGGCAGGGGCTTTCGCCGGCTCCGCGCGCGCGCAATCGGCGCTGGAAGGCGTCCTCGCGGCGCCGAACCGCGGCGGCTGGAACGATCAGTTCGACACGCGTCAGGCGAGCGTGCGCAACGTCGCATCGAACCAGCCCGTCTTCTCGCCGAACACGCTGCAGGCCATGCAGCAGGCTGTCGGCCAGTACCAGCAGATCGCGATGGCCGGCGGCTGGCAGCGCGTGCCGGACAGCGGCAAGCTCGAGCTTGGCGTGCAGAACGCGGCCGTTCCCTATCTGCGCGAACGTCTCGTCGCTTCGGGCGATCTCGACCGCTCCGCCGGTGCGTCGCAGGCCTTCGACACCTATGTCGACGCCGCGGTGAAGCGCTTCCAGGCCCGCCACGGCCTGCCGGCCGACGGCGCCGTTGGCGAATACACCTTCAAGGCGCTCAACGTGCCGGCGGATGTGCGCCTGGCGCAGCTCAACACCAACATCCAGCGCCTGTCGGCAATTCAGCTCGATCCGGGTCGCTTCGTGATGGTCAACATCCCCGCGGCCTCGATCGAGGCTGTGGAGAACGGCCGCGTCGTGCAGCGTCACACGGCGGTCGTCGGCAAGATCGACCGTCAGACGCCGATCCTCGACTCGAAGATCACCAACCTCAACCTCAACCCGTACTGGCACGCGCCGGCGTCGATCGTCCGCAAGGACATCATCCCGCTGATGCAGAAGGACCCGACCTATCTGCAGCGCAACGACATCATCATCTACGCGGCGGACGGCAGCGTCGTGCCGCCGGAGACGATCAACTGGCAGACGGACGAGGCGGTCAAATATCTGTTCCGCCAGAATCCGGGCCGGATGAACGCGATGTCTTCGGTGAAGATCAACTTCCCGAACCCGTACTCGGTCTACATGCACGACACACCACAGCAGAGCGTCTTCTCGCAGCTGATGCGCTTCGAGTCGTCCGGCTGCGTTCGCGTCCAGAACGTGCGCGACCTGATCGTCTGGCTGGCCCGCGACACACCGGGTTGGGACCGCGCCGCGATCGAGAAGACGATCGCTGCCCGCACGCGTCAGGACGTGAACTTCACGAACCCGGTGCCGCTGCACTTCACCTACCTCACGGCCTGGGCGACGGACCCGACCGTGGTGCAGTTCCGCGACGACATCTACGCTCGCGACGGTGCGGATCAACTCGTCATGACCGATGCGCGCCCGACCGCCTATGCACAGGGCGAGCAGGCCTACGCCGACCTGCCGTACTGATCGGCGCGGACTGATTTCGAAAGGGCCCGGCGGCGACGCCGGGCCCTTTCCCGTTTCGTTCCCGTCTGTGGCGCCTCGGGCGGGAACGTGTTAAGGCGCCGCCCAATCGCGGCCCCGAGCGCCGCCGACGCGAGGAGAAACCGGTCATGTCGCATGCTCACGTTCTCGACACGACGACCGCTCATAGTGGCTTCTTCACCGACGGCATCGCCGCCGTCGACGCCGACCTCTTCGGCGCGATGCGCGACGAACTGCATCGTCAGCAGCACGAGATCGAGCTGATCGCCTCCGAGAACATCGTCTCGCGCGCCGTTCTCGAAGCGCAGGGCTCGGTCCTCACCAACAAGTACGCCGAGGGCTATCCCGGCCGCCGCTACTATGGCGGCTGCGAGTTCGTCGATGTCGTTGAGCAGCTGGCGATCGACCGCGCCAAGGCGCTCTTCGGTTGCGGTTTCGCGAACGTCCAACCGAACTCCGGCAGTCAGGCGAACCAGGGCGTTCTTCTCGCCCTGACGAAGCCCGGCGCGACGATCCTCGGCATGAGCCTCGATGCGGGCGGCCATCTGACGCACGGCGCCAAGCCCAACCTGTCGGGCCGCTGGTTCAACGCCGTGCAGTACGGCCTAGACCTGTCGACGGGCCTGATCGACTACGACGCGGTGGAGCGTCTGGCGCACGAGCACAAGCCGGAGATCATCGTCGCGGGCGGCTCGGCCTATTCGCGCATCATCGACTTCGCGCGCTTCCGCGCGATCGCCGATGCGGTCGGAGCCTATCTCTGGGTCGACATGGCGCACTTCGCCGGTCTGGTGGCGGGTGGCCAGCACCCGAGCCCGTTCCCGCACGCTCACGTCGCGACCTCGACGACGCACAAGACCCTGCGCGGCCCCCGCGGCGGCCTGATCCTCACCAACGATGAGGACATCGCCAAGAAGATCAACTCGGCGATCTTCCCGGGCCTGCAGGGCGGGCCGCTGATGCACGTCATCGCCGGCAAGGCCGTGGCCTTCGGCGAGGCGCTGCAGCCGGGCTACCGTTCCTATATCAAGGCGGTCGCCGACAACGCCAAGGTTCTGGCCGAGACGCTTCGCGAAGGCGGCCTCGACATCGTCTCGGGCGGCACCGACACGCACCTGATGCTGGTCGACTTGCGCCCGAAGATGCTGACCGGCAAGGCGACCGAGATCGCGCTCGGCCGCGCCGGCATCACCTGCAACAAGAACGGCGTGCCGAACGACCCGGAGAAGCCGGCGATCACCTCGGGCATCCGCGTCGGCACCCCGGCAGCAACGACCCGCGGTTTCGGCACGGAAGAGTTCCGTCAGGTCGGACGTCTGATCGTCGAGGTTCTCGACGGCCTGAAGTCCTCGAACTCCGACGAGGGCAACGCCGCCACCGAAGCGCGCGTGAAGGAGAAGGTGCTGGAACTCACCGGTCGCTTCCCGATCTACGCCAATCTCGGCTGATCCAGCCGCATGCGTTGCCCCTACTGCGGGTCGCCGGACAGCCAGGTGAAGGATTCGCGCCCCGCCGAGGACGGCGGGGCCATCCGTCGGCGCCGGATCTGTCCGGACTGCAGCGGGCGATTCACGACCTTCGAGCGGGTGCAGCTCCGCGACCTGATGGTGGTCAAGAAGTCGGGGCGTCGCGTTCCCTTCGAGCGCGACAAGCTCGCCCGATCCATCCACACCGCGCTGCGCAAGCGGCCGGTGGAGGAAGAGAGGGTCGAGCGGATGATCTCGGGCATCGTGCGCCAGCTAGAATCGACGGGTGAATCCGACATTCCCTCCGAGGCCATCGGGCGGTTGGTGATGGAAGCCCTGCGCGGTTTCGACGACGTCGCCTTCGTTCGCTTCGCCTCGGTCTATCGCGACTTCCGCGAAGCGCGCGACTTCGAGTCCATCATCAGCGAACTGACCGCAGCGCCTGAAACTCAGACCGAAGACCGTGGCTGATTCGACGGACCGGCAGCATGCCGACGACGAACGCTTCATGGCCGCCGCTCGTCGGCTATCGCTGCGCCATGTCGGCCTGACGTCAGAAAACCCGTCGGTCGGCGCCTTACTCGTTCAGGGATCTGGCGCGACGGCGCGCGTCGTCGGCCGCGGTGTTACCGCCTGGGGTGGGCGACCCCACGCCGAGAGGGTGGCGCTGGCCGATGCGGGGGCCGATGCGCGTGGTTCGACGGCCTACGTGACGCTCGAGCCCTGCGCGCATCACGGGCGCACGAGCCCGTGTGCCGACGCCCTGGTCGAGGCCGGTGTCTCCCGCGTCGTGGTGGGCGCGCCCGATCCCGATCCTCGGGTCAACGGGCGCGGCGTCGAGATCCTGCGGGCTGCGGGCATCGAGGTGCGCTGCCTGAGCGGCGAGGGGGTGGTGACCCGTCCGTTCGAGGGGTTTCTCCAGCGCCTCCGCTTCGGGCGTCCGTTCGTGACGCTCAAGATGGCGGTCTCGCGCGACGGGTTCGTCGGACGATTGGGCGGCGAGCGGATCGGCATCAGCGGGCGGATCGCCAATCGACAGGTTCACCTCCTGCGGGCGAACTCCGACGCCATCATGGTCGGCGTCGGCACGGCCGTGGCCGACGATCCACTCCTGACCTGTCGCCTGCCGGGCCTTTCCGGACGATCGCCGATCCGGATCGTCGTCGATCCGCAACTTCGGCTGCCGCTCGGCGCCCAGCTCGTCACGACGGCCCGCTCCGTTCCGACGCTCATCGCCTCGACGCGAAATCCTGACGGTGCGGAAGCGGTGCCCTATCGCCGTGCTGGATGTCGGCTGCTTCGTCTGTCCGGCTACGATCGGGATGACCTGCGTCGACTCCTCCACGCGATGCCCTCCGCGGGCGTGCAGACGCTGATGGTCGAGGGCGGACCGGTGCTGGCCGCCGCGTTCCTCGAAGCCGAACTCGTGGACCGGATCGTCGTTATCCGCTCGCCGGTCGAGATCGGATCCAATGGGGTGGCGGCGCCCGACGGCGTTCTCGCCCCGAAGAATTTCCGTCTTGCCCGACGCGAGCGGTTCGGCGACGACCACTGGAGCGAATGGGAAAGGATCGAGCCATGTTCACCGGAATCGTCTCCGACGTCGGACGCGTTGCCAGCATCCAACCTTTGAGCGCAGGACGCCGGTTTCGGATCGAGACCGTCTACGATCCGGCGACGATCCTGATCGGCGCCTCGATCGCCTGTTCCGGCGTCTGCCTCACCGTAACCCGCCTGCCGGAGCAGAACGCCAACGCGGCGTGGTTCGAGGTCGAGGCCTGGGAAGAGGCGTTGCGGCTCACGACCGCCGGGCAGTGGGTGGAGGGAAGCCGCATCAACCTGGAACGTGCGCTGAAGCTCGGCGACGAACTCGGCGGGCATCTCGTGTCCGGCCATGTCGACGGGCAGGCGCGCATCGTTTCGCGCAAGGACGAGGGCGAGGCCGTCCGCTTCACGCTCGAGGCGCCGCCGGAACTGTCCCGTTACATCGCCCCGAAGGGGTCTGTCTGCCTCGACGGGACATCGCTGACGGTCAACGGCGTTTCGGGCCACCAGTTCGACGTTCTCCTCATCCGCCACTCGCTGGAGGTGACGACATGGGGCGAAAAGGGCGAGGGGGACCACGTGAACCTTGAGGTCGATCAGATTGCACGCTATGCGGAGCGTCTGTTCGGGCCCGGACAGGCCGAGTAATTCGGAAGGCCGACCGCGCCCACTCGTTCCCGTTCGTTGGCTTCGCATGACCCGGCGCTCCGCGCGTCGCTGAATCGCGTGCCGTCCCGTTTTGGAAAGCTGTCATGTCCGCTCCGCATCTGCTCATCATCGAGGCCCGGTTCTACGATCACGTCGCGGACCATCAGTTGGCAGGGGCGAAGGCACATCTCGATGCGGCAGGTGCTACCTACGACGTCGTGACCGTTCCCGGCGCGCTGGAAATTCCGGCGGTGGTCGGATTTGCGCTCAGCGGTGCCGACGAGGGCGCGACCGAGTACGACGGGTTCATCGCGCTAGGTTGCGTGATCCGCGGCGAGACCTATCATTTCGACATCGTGGCCAACGAGTCCTGCCGGGCGCTGATGGACCTTTCGGTTCACGAAGGTCTGGCGATCGGCAACGGGATCCTGACGGTCGAGAACGAGGAACAGGCGCTGGAGCGGGCGATGCCGGATCGCAAGAACAAGGGCGGCGACGCAGCCGCCGCCGCGCTGGCCATGATCGCCATCCGCAAGCGTCTCGGAGCCTGACATGGCCGACGCAGCGCTCCGCAACTTCCGCCCCGCCAACAAGCGCGGCGCAGCCCGCCTCGCAGCCGTTCAGGCTCTCTACCAGATGGACGTCGGCGGCACCGGCCTTCTTGAGACGGTCGCGGAATACGAGGCGTTCCGTCTCGGACAGGAGGTCGACGGCGACACCTATCGCGAAGCCGACGCCGCGTGGTTTCGCGACATCGTCTCCGGCGTCGTCCGCGGACAGACCTTCATCGACCCGCTCATCCACTCGTCGCTGACGACGGACTGGCCGCTGGCTCGCCTCGACACCACGCTGCGCGCCATCCTGCGCGCGGGCACCTACGAGGTCACGGCCCGCAAGGACGTGCCCGTCGCGGTGATCGTCAGCGAGTATGTCGATATCGCAAAGGCATTCTACGACGAGGACGAGTCGCGTCTCGTGAACGCTGTGCTCGATCGGGTCGCCCGCCGTTCGCGCGGCGAGGGGCGCGGCCAAGACCCCAAGGAAGCGGACTGACGCCATCATGGCGTCGGCTTCCACAGCGCATAAAAAAGGCCGGCAATGCCGGCCTTTTTCGTGAGATCGGTCAGCGCCCGGCTGAAACGCCGCCAGAGCGACCCATGCCGCCCATCGTATCGAGGATGTTGCCGGAGCCAGGACCTTCGTCGGAGAGGATCGAGCCGAGGAAGCTGGAGTCGCGGCCACCGGTCGGCGTCGTGCGCGAGATGAAGTCGAAAACTTTGCCGTCCTGGAGGCCGTAGTTGGCAATCTGACGCACGGTGTTGTCGGGTCCGAAATAGACCGCCAGGATACGCTGCTCGACAAGGCGCGGCTTCATGAAAGCCACCGGGCGCACGCGCTTCTGCGAGATGTAGTAGAACACCTCGTTGTCGAACGTCGCGGTGGTCGACGGAGAGCCGAGTGCCAGGAGAACCTGATCGCGGCTTGAGCCGACCGGAACCTGCGCCAGCGCCTGCTCGTCGACGATGTAACCCTGGTTGTAGACTTCCGCCGTCTGGCAGCCAGCCAGAACGATCATGGCGCCGACGCTGGTCGCCATGACCACGCGGCGCAACGGACGATGGATCTCGATCACGCGGATGCTACTCCTCCCGAGGGAATCGGTTTTGCGTTCCGTAGGTGCGGATTGGTCGGAAAGTGAGGCACCGCCGCCGCCCTGAAGGTTGCGACTTGGTAAAGCAACCTGCCAACCGTTGCAATCCAGCCGCATGCGTGCGAACCGGGCATCCGAAACAGGGGAAAACGACGTGGGAATTCTGGCCCGTTTCCGACGGGATCGCCTCAACCGGCAGATCGTCGACCAGCTTTGGGATCAGGTCGTCGCCGCCGCGCGCGATCCGGTCCGTTTCACCGAAGGCGGGCTACCAGATACCCTGGAAGGCCGCTTCGAGGCTCTATCCCTCGAGATGATCGCCGTCCTGAATCGAGTGTCCGGCCAGCCGGACCTCAAGGCCCTTTCTCAGGACCTGGTGGATCGGTTCATGACCGACATCGACCACTCCATGCGCGAGGTCGGCATCAGCTACCTTGCTGTCCCGAAGCGCATGCGCAAGTTCGCCGCCCGCTTCTATACCCGCGTTCGCGACTGCCAGCCGGCGATGGCTGAAGGCGACGAGGAACGCCTCGCCGACGCGCTGGCGCGGACCGTCCTCGCGGAAGCCGTCGGCGGCCGCCCAGATGCGGCCGCAGCTCTGGCGCACCATATGATCCGGCAGCAGGCCCGCTACGTCGCGCTTGCCAACGAGCAGATCCTGGCGGGGCGCCTCCTCGAGCCGCCGGAGACGGAGACCCTATGAAGAAGGCCGATCCGAAGGCACCCTTGAGCCTCGTCGTCCATGTCGCTCGCCTTCCGCAGGCGGGAATGCCGCTGCGCCTCGACACGACCCCCGACGAACGGGCTGGCGTCGCCGAGCGGCTCGGCATTCTGGCCGTGAACGATCTCACCGCGGACCTTCTCGTTCGCCGCTGGAAGCGCGATGGCGTGATGGTGGAAGGGCGGATCAAGGGATCGCTGGACCAGGCCTGTGTCGTGACGCTCGATCCCGTCCGCGAGATTGTCGACGAGGCGGTCGATCTCATCTTCGTTCCCGAGACCTCCAAACTCGCCCGCATCGAGCCGGAAGGCGACGGCGAGTTGCATCTCGACCCCGAGGGCGCCGACATTCCCGAAACATTCCGCGGCGACACGATCGATCTCGGGCCCTTCATCGAAGAGCTTGTCGGCCTGTCGCTCGACCCCTATCCAAGAGCGCCCGGCGTCGAATTCTCCGAGCTCGACACGGACCCCGATCCGTCCGGCGGCAAGGTTTCGCCCTTCGCCGCTCTCGGACGCCTGAAGCCGGCGGGCGGCTGACGGCAAGGGCCGCGCCGGTCCGGGCATCGCATCGATCTGAAGGCAGGTACTCTTTGTTGTCGAAAAGCACCATTACGATCGCCCTGGACGCGATGGGCGGCGACCACGGTCCCGCCGTCGTGCTGGCGGGGGCGCAGACGGCGCTGGAGCGTCACCCCGACATGCGCTTCGTGCTGTTCGGGCAGGAAGACGCCGTGCGCCCGGTGCTCGATGGCCTGCCGAAGCTGCGCGAACGGTCGACCTTTCACCATTGCGATGTTTCGATCCGCATGGACGACAAGCCGTCACAGGCGCTTCGGCAGGGGCGCTACAAGTCGTCCATGTGGAAGGCGATCGAGGCGGTGAAGACCGGCGAGGCTGATGTGGCGGTCTCGGCCGGCAACACCGGCGCCCTGATGGCGATGGCGAAGTTCTGCCTTCGCACCATGGCCAACATCGAACGCCCGGCGATCGCCGCCATCTGGCCGACGCTTCGCGGCGAGAGCATCGTTCTCGACGTCGGCGCGACGATTGGGGCCGACTCGCAGCAGCTGATCGACTTCTCGGTGATGGGCGCGGCCATGTCGCGCGCCCTGTTCCAGATCGACCGGCCGACGGTCGGCCTCCTCAACATCGGCGTCGAAGAGGTGAAGGGTCAGGAGGACATTCGCGAAGCGGGTCGCCTGATGAAGGAGACGCCGATCGACGGCCTCGACTATCGCGGCTTCGTCGAAGGCACGGATCTCGGCAAGGGCACCGTCGACGTGGTCGTCACCGAAGGCTTCACCGGGAACATCGCGCTGAAGACCGCCGAGGGCACCGCCCGCCAGATCGGCTCGTATCTCAAAGCAGCGATGACGCGCACGTGGATGGCCAAACTCGGCTATCTCCTCGCCAAGAGCGCCTTCGACCGGCTGCGCGACAAGATGGACCCGCGCAAGGTCAACGGCGGCGTGTTTCTCGGTCTGAACGGCGTGGTGATCAAGAGCCATGGCGGTTCGGACGCCGAAGGCACGGCAGCCGCAATCGACGTCGCCTACGCCATGGCCGCCAACGGCCTGCTCGCCAAGATCGAGAGCGATCTCGGTCGGGTATACGCGAACGAGGTTTCGGTGCCGCTCGAAGGCGAAGCGGCCGGTTCGGAAGAGGTCGCGCCATGACCATGTTTCGCTCGGTCGTCCGCGGCACCGGCTCGGCATTGCCTCGTCAGGTCGTGACCAACCAGGACCTCGAGACGCGCGTCGAGACGAGCGACGAGTGGATCCAGCAGCGGACCGGCATCAAGCAGCGCTACATTGCGGGCGAGGGCGAGACCACGGTCTCGCTCGGCGAGGCGGCGGCGCGCAAGGCGCTGGAGGCCGCAGGCCTCGTGCCCGACGACATCGACCTCGTGATCCTGGCGACCGCGACGCCCGACAACACGTTCCCCGCATCCTCGACGCAGGTGCAGCGCCGCCTCGGCATCACCAAAGGATTTGCGTTCGACGTCCAAGCTGTCTGCAGTGGCTTCGTCTACGCGATGACGACGGCCGACCTCTATCTGAAGGCCGGCATGGCGCGCCGGGCCCTCGTGATCGGAGCGGAAACGTTCAGCCGAATCGTCGACTGGTCGGATCGAACGACATGCGTCCTCTTCGGAGACGGAGCCGGCGCGGTCGTCCTCGAACGGGAAGAGGGTGAGGCGAGCGATCCGGGCGTTCTGATCGCGCGGCTGCGGGCGGATGGATCGCACGGCGACAAGCTGTTCGTGGACGGTGGCCCATCCTCGACCGGTACGATCGGGCATCTTCGGATGGAAGGCCGCGAGGTCTTCAAGCACGCCGTGGGCATGATCACCGACGTCGTCGAGGATTCGCTTCAGGCCCTTTCCCTTTCTGCGGCCGAGATCGACTGGTTCGTGCCGCATCAGGCGAACCGACGCATCATCGAGGCTTCGGCGAAGAAGCTCGGAATTCCCATCGAGAAGGTCGTGATCACGGTCGATCGCCACGGCAACACGTCGGCCGCCTCGATCCCGCTGGCGATCGACGTCGCGGTGCGCGACGGGCGGATTTCGGCTGGCGACATCGTGCTTCTCGAGGCAATGGGTGGTGGCTTCACCTGGGGCGCCGTCGTCGTCCGCTGGTAACGGGCGCGCTTGATTCACCCTTTCTTTTCGGTATTTTCCGAGGCCTAGCCGAAGCGCGTCGTCGCTCGGGGCGGGGGTTCCGGTTCGGTTTCAGCAGGGGTTTTGCATGGGAGACAGGACGGTGACGCGGGCCGATCTCGCCGAGGCGGTTTTCCGCAAGATCGGTCTTTCCCGGTCCGAGTCGGCCTATCTGGTCGAGTCGATCCTGGAGGAGATCTGCACGACGATCGCTCGCGGGGAGGCGGTGAAGATTTCGTCGTTCGGCTCATTCCTCGTTCGGGCCAAGAACGAGCGCGTCGGGCGCAATCCAAAGACCGGCGAAGAGGTTCCGATCTCGCCGCGACGTGTGGCTGTGTTCAAGCCGTCGAACGTCATGAAGGACCGCATTCTCGAAGCCCACGAGGCGCGCGGACCGGACGTAGAACCGGCACTGAAGGCTGCGGAATGAAGGCCGTCGGCGGTTGAGCGGCGAGAAGAGCGCGGACGCGTTCCGCACCATCAGCGAAGCGGCGGAGGAGCTCGATCTACCGCCCCATGTCCTGCGCTTCTGGGAGACGCGGTTTCCGCAGATCAAGCCGATGAAGCGGGGCGGCGGACGCCGCTATTATCGACCGGACGATGTCGAGCTTCTGAAGGGCATCCGCTACCTCCTGTACGTTCGCGGCTTCACAATCCGGGGTGTCCAGCGAATTCTGAAGGAAAGCGGGCATCGCGCCGTGATGGCGATCGGTGCCGGCGATCTTTCTGGGCTCGAACGTCTTCAGTCCGGCAAGGGGCAGCGCGTCGAGCCCGAAGCCGCAGCCGAAATCGAACTGGTCGACGAGGTGCCAGACGAAGAGATCGATCATCCGGTTCCCGAACAGCGGCGCGGGCCTTTGTCGAATCTCCTGCGGCGCGACCGTGATGGCGCAGGCCATGCGGGCGGCAACGCCCTGTCGCGCGACGGCGTCGATCGCCTCAATGGCGTGATTCTCGAGCTTCTGGAACTGAAGCGGCTGCTCGATCAGGTTCGTTGACCGGCTGGGACGCGCGTTCGCGCTTGCATCCGCCGTGCGCATTGATT
Source organism: Aureimonas phyllosphaerae (assembly GCF_047943035.1). NCBI lineage: Bacteria > Pseudomonadati > Pseudomonadota > Alphaproteobacteria > Hyphomicrobiales > Aurantimonadaceae > Aureimonas > Aureimonas phyllosphaerae. The sequence goes on from NZ_CP181348.1 coordinate 3,020,404, forward strand.
AGGGAAGCTCGTGTCGGAGCGTAGCGCAGCCTGGTAGCGCACCTGAATGGGGTTCAGGGGGTCGGAGGTTCGAATCCTCTCGCTCCGACCACTAACCGGACAATCAATTACCTTCCGAAGCCGCTTCGCTGCTAAGCGACCCGGACCTGATTCCGGCCGTTCGTCTTGGCGACGTAGAGCGCCTTGTCCGCACGATCCACGGCAGCAGGAATGTCCGGGCCGCCGAGGGCGATCGCGACACCGACACTAACGGATATTTGGATTTGGGCTCCGTTCCAGCCGATCGGCTTCGCGCCGATGGATCGCCGCAAGCGCTCGGCGAAAACGGCTGTCTCGGCGCGTCCCGCACCAGGAAGCACCAGTACGAACTCCTCACCGCCGAACCGTGCGATGTGGGCACCGAACGGAAGAAGGAGTTCTGCGCGTCGTGCGAAGGTTCCGAGCACATGGTCACCTGCCGTGTGGCCGTGCCCGTCGTTGACCCGCTTGAAGTGATCGAGGTCTACGACCACGACGCCGGCGCGTCCCGTCACATGCTGCGTCTGCGCCACCAGTCCCGCCCGATTGAGAACTTGCGTCAGCGGATCCCGCAGGGCCTGCCGGGCGAGCGCAAGGTTCGCTCGGTCCGCTTCGAGCGCCAGAATCGCGGTCGTCAGCAGAATCGAGGACACATGGTCGACGACGAAGATCAGAATGACCGGCACGTTGGGCGGCAAAATTGCTGACGACAACAACGGCAGACAGAGTGCGATGGAGATCGCCAGGAGCGACAGGCCGATGACCTTGCGGATCGGGGAGCGTCCGCGTGACATCGATAGCACGTAGACGGCCATCGCAGCCTCGTGAATGGCATAGGCGATGGTGCTGCCGGTGTTGACGGCCTCCTCGTCGAAGGTGGCAAGGTCAAGCAGCACGTGCGTTGCGACCGGCACGACCGCCATGACCATCATGAAGGTTGTCATCGCGCGGCGCTGATCGAAGAGGCGCAAGCCGACCCAGAACAGCATGCCTGCGGTCGACCACCCGAGCGGTGACCAGACGCTGCCATACCGGCCGAAGTCGACGAAGCCGATCGACATGCTGGCGCAGAGGAGGAAGCTCAGACCGAACAGGAGGTGATAGAGCCGTTCGCGATGCAGGAGCCAGCAGCTGACGAACACGACGCCGCACGTCAGGAAGACGACGGAGTCCGTGAACTGCAGGGTCGGAATCGAAAGGCTCATGAGAGTCGGCCTGTTGCGGTTCGCCGACAGTGGATGCCCGGAATGAATGGTTCCCTTCGATGCGCCCTCTATTCGCCAGCATCGTGAACCAGTGCCTCCGTACGCCGCGCGCGAGCCAATCGTCTCCAAGGCGATGCGCGGGCTGAAACATCAAACGGATTGACTTCCACCCTCCGGCCCGAAATGATCATTGCCGACAATATCCATTCCATTGTTCGGAAGCTTGCCATGTCGGACGTGCTCGACGTCTCGCCTACCATCCGTCTCAATGCGGACGACAACGTCGTCGTGGCTCGGCGGACCATCGCAGTGGGCGAGCGCGTGGGCGTCGGAAACATCGTCGCCCGGGCCGACATTCCGAGCGGGCACAAGGTCGCGGTTCAGGCGGTCGCGCAAGGAGGCCGGGTTCTGAAATACGGGCAGGTGATCGGGTATGCGACGGCGCCGATCCTGCCGGGCGACCATGTGCACCTTCAGAACCTCGGAATGCTGGACAGCGAGGTCCATCACGAGTTCGCCGCCGATGCACGGCCGACGCCGCTTCTGCCCGAGAACGAACGGCGGACGTTCATGGGCTATTCGAGGGCCGACGGTCAGGCTGGGACGCGCAACTACATCGGCATCGTCTCGTCGGTGAACTGCTCGGCCACCGTGTCGCGCGCCATCGCCGACCATTTCAATCGCAAGGGCGGCCTCGACGGTTTTCCGAACGTCGATGGCGTCGTGGCGCTGACGCACGGCCAAGGCTGCGCGCTGAACCTTAAGACCGAGGGATACACCTACCTCGCGCGCACCCTCAGCGGCTACGCGCGCAATCCGAACTTCGGCGGCATCCTGATGATCGGTCTCGGCTGCGAGACCAACCAGATTTCCTTCATCACCGAGAAGTACGGGCTGGAGGAGGGGCCGCTGATGCGGACCATGACGATCCAGCAGCTCGGCGGCACGCGGCGCACCGTCGAGGAAGCGAGCACGATCATCAACGAGATGCTCCCGGTCATCAACGCGGTCGAGCGCACCGAGCAGCCCGTCTCCAAGCTGAAGCTGGCGCTCGAATGCGGCGGCTCGGACGGTTATTCCGGCATCTCGGCAAACCCCGCGCTCGGCTACGCGTCCGACCTCCTGGTTCGCCACGGAGGGACGGCGTGCCTTGCCGAAACGCCCGAGATCTATGGCGCCGAGCATCTGCTGACACGCCGCGCGGCGACGCCGGCGGTGGCGCAGAAGCTGATGGACCGCATCGATTGGTGGCGCGACTATACCGCGCGCCACGGAGCCGAACTGAACAACAATCCCTCGCATGGCAACAAGGCGGGCGGCCTGACGACGATCCTCGAAAAGTCGCTCGGCGCCGTGGCAAAGGGCGGTTCGATGCCGCTCGAGGCCGTCTACGAATACGCAGAGCCGATCGACCGGCCGGGCTTCGTCTTCATGGATACGCCGGGATACGATCCCGTCGCGGTGACCGGACAGATCGCGGGCGGTTGCAACATGCTCGTCTTCACCACCGGCCGCGGGTCGGTGTCGGGCTGGAAGCCGGTGCCGACCATCAAGGTGGCTACGAACAACGCCATGTATGAGCACATGAGCGACGACATGGACATCAACTGCGGCGGCATCGTCACCGGCGAGGAGACGATCGAGGAATCCGGCACGCGGATGTTCGAGACCATTCTGGCCGTGGCGTCCGGGAAGCGAACGCAGAGCGAGATCTACGACTACGGCGACAACGAATTCGTGCCCTGGCAGCTTGGCGCGATCACCTGACGCCGGTGGAGCCGGCCGAGTCGGGCGCCCGGCGCTCGACCTACGAGCGGATCGCCGAGATCCTTCGCGCAGCACTGGAGGCGGAGCGCGTGCCGCAGGGAACCGTGCTGTCCGAGGTTCCGCTGGCACGGCTGTTCGGCGCGGGTCGTTCGCCAGTGCGTCAGGCGCTCGGCCGTCTGGAGGCGGACGGGCTCGTGAGCCGGTTCGACGGCCGCGGGTTTCTCGTCGGGCAGGAAGCACCGAGCCGGGTCGAGGTCACGCCTGCCATGCTCGGCCTTTGCGCGGACACGATCGGCCTCGTGCATGCGCGCCCGGCCGACGCTCTCTATTACGGTGTCGAGCGCGAGTTGATCCTGCGCTCGCTTCGCGGCCCCTCGCGCGTCAACGAACTGGCCCTCTCGCGTCATTTGCAGATCGGGCGGTCGGTTGCCCACGACATTCTGCTTCGGGCGCAGGCGGCGGGCATCCTCGAAAAGGGCGATAACTCCCGCTGGGTGATCCGGGAACTCGGCGCCGAGCGGATCGAGCAGTTCTACGAACTGCGGATGCTCCTCGAACCCGTCGCAATCGCACAGGCCGCTGGGCGCATCCCTGACGCGCCCCTTGCCGAGATCGAGGAGCGGCATCGCATGGCCGCCGCCGCATGGACCTCAACCGAAGCCGCAACGCTCGATCAGCTCGAAACCGATCTGCACGTGACCTGCCTCGGTTACGCCGCCAATCCGGAGATCACGGAGGCGCTGCGGCGCAGCCGGACGGTGCTTTTGTCCGGCAAGCACGTCCAGCGCGCCATCGGCCCGACGGCGACCGTCGATCGCTTCGTGGACGAGCATCTCTCGGTGATCGAATGTCTGCGCCGGGGCGAAGGCGCACCAGCGGCCGTCGAGATGAAGCGCCACCTCGTTCTGGCGCGCGACAAGGCCCTCGATCGCCTTCACGCATTCCAGGCGATGCCCGGAGCCGACGTCCGGGCCAGCTATATCGAAGGTTGAACGCCGGTCCATTCGGCGATGGCGCTCTCGGTCAGGACCGTCTCGATCTGCTGTCCGTAGCGCCGACGATAGACCGCCAGCATCGCATCGTGCATCTCGTCCGACGAGGAGCAGAGCGCATCGATGACGACGATCACGCGGTATCCGCGATCGACGCCGCCAAGCACCGTGCCGAGAACGCAGACATCGGTTTCGCCGCCTGAAACGATCAGCGTATCGACGTTCCGCGCCTGAAGCCTCCGGTCGAGATCCGGCTCACACCAGGGCGAGTAGACGGTCTTGTCGATGATTTCCGCTGGCGGGTGAAACCGCGCGAGCGCGGGGAGAAGGTCGACCATCTCGGCGCCCATCCGCTCGACCGTCATGGATTGCCAGCTTTGGTAATAGCGCCGCCACGTGCCTTCGCCCTGTCCCGGCCTGTCCGCCGGAATGAAGCGCGTGAAGATGGTCCGGTCCGGCGCTGCCTCGCAGAGAGCCACGACCCGCGGCAGGACACGCTCCATCCATGGGGTGCGCCACTCCGTGTCCTCCGCGAACATGCGCTGCATGTCGACGCAGAGATGCACGCAGTTCGGCCCGATCGGTCCGTGTCGAAGCTTGAGATCGTCGGTCATGGTGCAGTCCTTCTTCTGGGAAGGACGCGCGCCGCAACCCCGCAGTTCCCGGCGAAACAGGGAGGCGGCTAAGGGGCGGCGACCTCTGGAACGCGGCCTGCGAATCGGACTTAACCTCTCTGCCGAGGCCGACACCCACTGGTCGCGCCTGAACATCGGAGCTTGCCCGTGGCCCTGTCGCCGACCCAACCCGAAGAGCGAGCGCGGCGCTTCGCGTCGCTGCACACGCACGGCTTTGTGCGCGTCGCGGTCTCGACGCCGCGCGTCCACGTGGCGGACCCAGTCGCCAACGCGGACGCGATCCTGGCGGAGGCTCGGCGTGCGGCAGGCGAGGGCGTCGATCTTCTCGTCTATCCGGAGCTCTCCCTGTCGGCCTACGCGATCGACGATCTCCACCTTCAGGACGCTTTGCTCGATCGCGTCGAGGAGGCGCTCGGACGCATTCGGGACGAGACCGCCGACCTCCCGTCCGTTCTCCTCGTCGGGGCTCCGATCCGACGCAACGGGCGGCTCTACAACTGCGCGGTCGCTCTCTCACGCGGGCGCATCCTCGGCGTCGTGCCGAAGGTTTTCCTACCGAATTATCGCGAGTACTACGAGAAGCGCTGGTTCGCGTCCGGCCATGGGATCGTCGGCGAGGATTTGACGATCGCCGGTGACGTGGTGCCGTTCGGAACGGACCTCCTGTTCGAGGCCGAGGACCTCCGCGACTTCATCTTCCATATCGAGATCTGCGAGGACTACTGGGCTCCGAACCCGCCCTCGATCCGGGGTGCGCTGGCCGGCGCGCTTCTCCTCTGCAACCTTTCGGCGTCACCGATCGTCGTCGGCAAATCGGCGGATCGACACGTTCTGACGTCGGCACATGCGATGCGCTGCATGGCGGCCTACATGTACTCTGCGGCCGGTGCGGGCGAGAGCACCAACGACCTGTCTTGGGACGGGCAGGCGGTCATCTACGAACTCGGCGATCTCCTCGTCGAATCGGAGCGCTTCGCCCGCGAGCCGCAACTGACGGTCGCGGACGTCGATCTGCAGCGCGTGCGGCTGGAGCGCTTGCGAACGCCGACGTTCAACGATGCCGCGGCGTTCGAAGGGCATCCCGAGCGGGAATTCCGGCGCATCCGCTTCGAGCACCGGCCGAGCTTCCGAGACCTTGGCCTCCGTCGCCCGTTGCGGCGCTTTCCCTACGTGCCGAACGCTCAAGATCGGCTGGATGCGGACTGCTACGAAGCCTTCAACATCCAGGTGCACGGGCTGGTGAAACGCTTCGAATCGACGCCCGGCGACCGCATGGTCATCGGTGTATCCGGCGGGCTCGATTCCACCCATGCGCTGATCGTGGCCGCCAAGGCCTGCGACTGGCTCGGGCTTCCGCGCACCGCGATCCTCGGCTTCACGATGCCTGGCTTTGCGACGGGCGACGACACCAAGGCCAACGCCTGGACGCTGATGCGAGCGCTTGGCATCGAAGCGGCCGAGATCGACATCAAGCCGGCCGCCCGCCAGATGCTCGGCGACATGGGACATGCCTTTTCGAAGGGGGAGCCTGTCTACGACATCACGTTCGAGAACGTGCAGGCGGGCCTTCGCACCGATTTCCTGTTTCGTCTCGCCAACCAGCGCAGCGGCTTCGTGATTGGGACGGGCGACCTGTCGGAACTGGCGCTCGGCTGGTGCACGTACGGCGTCGGCGACCAGATGAGCCACTACAACGTCAACGCCGGGGTGCCGAAGACGCTGATCCAGTACCTGATCCGCTGGACGGTCGCGAGCGGCCAGTTCGACGAGGCGACGGGCCGGGTGCTGACGGCGATTCTCTCGACCGAAATCTCGCCGGAACTCGTGCCGGCCGACGCGTCGGGTGCGATCCAGAGCACACAGGCCAAGATCGGCCCCTACGAGCTCAACGACTTCTTCCTGTTCCATACAATGCGCTACGGCCAACCGCCCGCCAAGGTCGCGTTCCTGGCCTGGCATGCTTGGCGCGACGCGTCGGCTGGACGCTGGCCTGCGAACTTTCCGGACGCCGGGAAGAACGCCTACGACCTCCCGACGATTCGTCGCTGGCTGGAGAAGTTCCTGATCCGATTCTTCCAGACGGCGCAGTTCAAGCGGACGGCGATGCCGAACGGCCCGAAGGTTTCCGCAGGCGGCAGCCTGTCTCCGCGTGGAGACTGGCGCGCACCGTCCGACGCCGTCCCGCATGCCTGGACGGCCGATCTTGCGGCGATTCCGACACAAGAGCCCGGCTGGAACTCGTGAACGCGAAAAGGGCCGGTCAAACCCGGCCCATCGTCATCGGCGCTTCATGTTCGTTCGGAAATGGTGGGCGATACTGGGATTGAACCAGTGACCCCTGCAGTGTGAATGCAGTGCTCTCCCGCTGAGCTAATCGCCCGTCGCGCCGGGCGTTGCCGGCTGCGAACGAGACTGCCTATAGTCGCCCGAGCCGGCCTCGTCAATCCGCCAAACGGGGTCGATCAGCGGATCAACCGGTCGACCAGCGCGACGTCGATCTCGTCGAAATGCGAGACGACCGTCGTCGCCTTCTCCCGTGCGATCCGGTCGGCGTCATAGCCGAAGCCGAGGAGAATGGAGGGCAGGCCGAGCCGCTTGGCCGCCTCGATATCCGTATCCGTGTCGCCGATCATCACGGCGCAGTCGATCCGGCCGCCGGCCAGCGCGATCGTGCCGGACAGGTGGACCGGATCGGGCTTGCGGGCGATGAACGTGTCGGCGCCGCAGATGGCGGCGAACCGGTCGGCGAGGCGAAGCTCGCGCAGCAGCCGAATGGCCAGCGCCTCGGTCTTGTTGGTGCACACCGCGAGCGTCGCACCGGCGTCGGCCATGCGATCGAGCGTTGCGAGAGCACCCGGAAAGAGCGTCGAGGACACGGCGATATGGTCGCCGTAATAGGCGAGGAACCGTGCGGTCTGCTTGGTGAGTTCAGCATCGCCCAGCGGCCGGTCGGCCCGCATGTACGCGGCCGTCAGCATCGCCCTGGCACCGTGGCCGGCCTGCGGCCTGACGCTTTCCAGCGTCGTCGCGGAAAGACCGGCCGAGGCGAGGCAATGGTTCAGCGCGCCGGTCAGATCGGGCGCCGTGTCGACCAGCGTGCCGTCGAGGTCGAACACGACGGTCGCACCGTCCAGCGCCCGCTCGTGCTTCGCCGGAGTTCTGCGTGCCGGCGAGCCGGTGACCGGGCGGGCGAGGGGAACGGAACGGACAACACTCATCGAGTCGGACTTTGGGGACCTTCGGTGATCGGTCAAGCGAGCCAACGCTCCGGAGCGACATCGGACCCGCAGATCGGCGGATTTGCTGACGCTCTGAAACATTGGGGTCACAGGTTAAGCCTGGATTCACCAACAAAGAGTTGCATCGCCTCCGTGCCGTTCGGCTTTGACCTCGCGCGGCGATCGGTTAGAGCCGACCGATGCAGACGATCAGGAAGGCAGTCATGGACGCGGCATCGTTGAAGGAGAAGGTCGGGCAGGCGGCTGCGGCCGAGGTCGAGACCGGGATGCGCCTCGGCATCGGCACGGGCTCCACGGCGGAGGCCTTCGTACGCGCGCTCGCCGTCCGCGTGAAGGAGGGGCTGCGGATCGTCGGAGTGCCGACGTCCGAGCGAACCGCGGCGCTGTGCCGCGACCTTGGCATTCCCCTTGCAACGCTCGAAGAGATCCCCGAACTCGACCTGACGATCGACGGCGCGGACGAGATGGACCCTCAGCTTCGCCTCGTGAAAGGTGGTGGCGGCGCGCTCCTTCGCGAGAAGATCGTTGCGGCCGCCTCGGCCCGGATGCTGGTCATCGCCGACGCTTCGAAGAAGGTGGAGACGCTCGGCGCCTTTCCGCTACCCGTCGAGGTCAACGGCTTCGGCATCGTCGCCTCGCTGATCGCGATCGAAAAGGCCGGGCAGCTTCTCGGACTGACCGGCGACCTATCGCTTCGTAAGGTCGGCGAAAGCCCCTTCGTCACGGACGGGGGACACCTCATCGTGGACGCATCTTTTGGCCGTATTCCCGATCCAGAAGCGCTTTCGGCCGCCCTTCATGCGATTCCGGGCGTGGTTGAGCATGGGCTGTTCCTGGGGCTGGCGAGCGCGGCGATCCTGGCTGGACCGGACGGGATCGAACACGTCGCGCCGCGCTGACGGACCCTCGCGAAAGCCTGGCAGGGCTTGCGGCGCAATTCAGAGTTTGGCACTTGGGCCGCAATAGCCCCATCGAGATCAATGGAGTGGGAACTTGAAGCTTCCTAGCGAAACACTGCGTCGCGGACTGTGCGTGTCCGTCGCGCTGCTCGGCCTGTCCGTGGCTCCGGCCTTCGCACAGGACGCCAGCCCTTCGCACATCGCGGCTGCGCGTCAGGCTGTGGACGCTCTCGACACCACCGAGCAATTCGACCAGATCCTCCTGAACGCGGCGACGCAGATCAAGGCGGAGCTGATCGTCAATAATCCGAACCTCCAGTCCGAGATCTCGAACATGGTCGATGACGAGGCGCTGAAGCTCGCCCCTCGTCGCGGCGACCTCGAGAACGAGATCGCGCGCATCTATGCCAAGCTCTTCACCGAGCAGGAGCTGCGCGAGATCGCCGAGTTCTATCAGGGCGAAGCCGGCAAGAAGCTTTTGGCGCAGGGCCCCACCGCCTCGCGCGAGATGATGTCGGCGGCCGACGTCTGGGCAAGCGGCATCGTGCGCGATCTGCGCAACGCCTCGATCAACGGCGCGGCCAAGCTCGCTCCGCCGGCGCAGGCCACCTCGACGCAGTGACGGCTCGAGCCAAGGCCCTATAATCGAATGCAAGGGGCGGCCACGAGCCGCCCTTTTCCATGGAAACAGGAGCGATCATGGCGTCTGGCGGATACGATTTCGATCTTTTCGTGATCGGTGGAGGATCCGGCGGCGTCCGGGCCGCCCGGAAGACGGCAGCGCTCGGCCATAAGGTCGCGATCGCGGAAGAATATCGTTTCGGCGGCACCTGCGTCATCCGCGGCTGCGTTCCCAAGAAGCTGATGGTCTACGCCTCGCACTTCGCCGAGGACTTCGAGGACGCCAAGGGCTTCGGCTGGACCCTCGGTGAGCCGAGCTTCGACTGGTCCGAACTCATCGCCGCCAAGGACCGGGAGATCGAGCGCCTCGAGGCGATCTACGCCCGCAACGTCGAGAATGCCGGCGCGGAGATCCTGAAGTCTCGGGCCGTTCTCGAAAGCCCGCATGAGATCCGGCTTCTCGCCACCGACAAGGTCGTCACCGCCGAACGCATCGTTCTGGCTGCGGGCGGTCGCGCCAATCCCTTCCCGGGCCTTCCCGGCGCCGAGCACTGCATCACCTCGAACGAGGCGTTTCATTTGAAGCGCCTGCCGCAGAAGATCGTGATCCTCGGAGGTGGCTACATCGCCATCGAGTTCGCTCACATCTTCAACGGCCTCGGATCCGAAGTCACCCTGGTCTATCGCGGCCAGAGAGTGCTGCAGGGCTTCGACGACGACCTGCGCGACGCGCTACAAGCGTCGATGGTCGCCAAGGGCATCCGCGTCCTGACCGAGGAGACGATCGTGCAGGTCGACCAGAAGGCGGACGGCCGCTTTCAGGCCCACCTCAAGGGCGGCGGGCTTTTGGACGCGGACGAGGTGATGCTTGCGGTTGGGCGCATGCCGAACACGATCGATCTCGGTTGCGAGAAGGCCGGTGTCGAGCTCGACGAGAAGGGCGCGGTGAAGGTCGACGACTACTCGAAGACGACGGCCGACAATATCTGGGCGCTGGGCGACATCACCAATCGCGTCCAGCTGACGCCGGTGGCGATCCACGAGGCCATGTGCTTCGTCGACACCGTCTATCGCGATCGACCGACGAAGCCCGATCTCGACGACATTCCGACCGCCGTCTTCTCGCAGCCAGAGATCGGCACGGTCGGTCTGACCGAGGCGGAAGCGGCCAAGGCGTTCGACGAGGTGGAGGTCTACCGCACGACGTTCCGCCCGATGCGAAACACGGTGTCGGGCCGGCAGGACCGGACGCTGATGAAGCTTCTCGTCGACGGCGCGTCGCGCCGGGTCGTCGGGGCGCATCTCTTCGGTCCGGATTCGGCCGAGACGGTGCAGATCCTCGGCGTCTGCGTGAAGGGCCGCCTGACTAAGGATGTCTTCGACCGCACGATGGCGCTGCATCCGAGTGCAGCCGAAGAACTGGTGACTCTCTACGAGCCGAGCTATCGGCTTCGAAGCGGGCAGCGCGTCGATGGGTGAGCTGCCGCTCGGCGGCTCCGTTCATCCCGACGATCCGAACCTTGCTGCGCTCGCCGCGGAGGGGCGGATCGTCGCCTACTTCGGCTATGGCTCGCTGGTGAACCGGGCCACCCTGCGCACGAAATTTCTCGGCATCCGCCGGGCGAGCGTGACGGGCTGGCGACGCTTCTGGATGCCGCGCCGGACGCCCGAAGCGGCGCTTCTGTCCGTTCGTCCCACCGAGGGTTTCGAGACGCAGGGCGTCGTCGTCTACGACCTCGCCGACCATCTGCCCGCCGTGGACGAGCGCGAAGCTGGTTACATCAGGCGCGTCGTGATGCCCTCGCATGTCACGATCGAGGATGCGCCCGCACCCGACGTGCCGCTGTTCATCTACGAGGCATCGCCGGTGGAACCGGACGCGGCGGATGTCGGCGCCTTCATCCTGCAGTCCTATCTCGACGCCGTGTTGCAGGGTTTTCTCTCGCTCTACGGCGAGACCGGCGTCCGCCGGTTCGTCACGGAAACCGAAGGCTTCGCGACCCGGATCGTGGCGGACCGCGCGGCCCCGCGCTATCCGCGATCCGTCGTTCTCTCCGCCGGCGAAGCGGATCTGTTCGATCGTCTCGTGTGCGATCGGGGTGCACGGATCGTCGGCCCCGGTTGAACGGTCAACGTCAACCCTTTGGTGACAAACGGCCGGGTTCGTGTCAGTAAGCCGCCACCGATCGCTCTGGGTGCCTCCGTGCCCGCGAACATTCTGCCCGAACGAGAAACAGGAACCGGGCGCACGATCGGCTGAGGAGATGTCATGGCCAAGGATTGGACCCCGTCGAGCTGGCGCGCAAAGCCCATCGGGCAGGTGCCGGCGTATCCCGACCTCGCGGCGCTCGCGGAAACCGAGAAGCGTCTGGCCTCCTTTCCGCCGCTCGTCTTTGCAGGCGAGGCGCGCAAGCTGAAGAAGGCGCTGGCCGAAGTCGCCGAAGGGCGTTCCTTCCTGCTTCAGGGCGGCGACTGCGCCGAAAGCTTCGCCGAGCACGGCGCGGACAACATCCGCGACTTCTTCCGCGCGTTCCTCCAGATGGCCGTCGTGCTCACCTTCGCGGCGTCCTCGCCTGTGGTGAAGGTCGGCCGGATCGCCGGTCAGTTCGCCAAGCCCCGTTCGTCCGGCAACGAGACGAAGGGCGGCGTGACGCTGCCGTCCTACCGGGGCGACATCATCAACGGCATCGACTTCGACGAGGCCTCGCGCATCCCGTCGCCCGAGCGGCAGGAGATGGCGTACCGGCAGTCCGCCGCGACGCTGAACCTCCTTCGCGCCTTCGCGCAGGGTGGCTACGCCAACCTCGACAACGTCCATCAGTGGATGCTCGGCTTCGTGTCGGGCAGCCCGCAGGCGGAGCGCTATGGCCAACTCGCGGACCGCATCTCCGAGACGATGAACTTCATGCGCGCGATCGGCATCAATTCCGAGAGCCATCCATCGCTGCGCGAGACCGACTTCTTCACCAGTCACGAGGCCCTGCTTCTCGGCTACGAAGAGGCGCTGACGCGCGTCGATTCGACGAGCGGCGAGTGGTACGCGACCTCGGGCCACATGATCTGGATCGGCGATCGCACGCGTCAGCCGGACAACGCCCATGTCGAGTACTGCCGCGGCATCAAGAACCCGATCGGCCTGAAATGCGGCCCGTCGCTGTCGGCGGACGAACTCATCCGCCTCATCGACATCCTGAACCCGCAGAACGAGGCGGGGCGCCTGACGCTGATCACGCGCTTCGGTCACGACAAGGTCGCCGACCATCTGCCGCGCCTCATCCGCGCCGTGCAGAAGGAAGGCCGCAAGGTCGTCTGGTCGTGCGATCCGATGCACGGCAACACGATCACGGTGAACGACTACAAGACGCGGCCGTTCGATCGCATCCTGTCGGAGGTCGAGGCCTTCTTCGATGTGCATCGTGCCGAGGGCACGCATGCCGGCGGCATCCATATCGAGATGACCGGTAAGGACGTGACCGAGTGCACCGGCGGCGCGCGTCCGGTTCTCGCCGAGGATCTGTCGGATCGCTACCACACGCATTGCGACCCGCGCCTGAACGCCAACCAGGCGCTGGAGCTCGCCTTCCTGACCGCCGAGCGGATCAAGAAGGAGCAGGAAGCCTACCGGCCGCCGCAGGCCGTCGGCTTCTGAGACGGGTCGAGACGATTGCGCAATGAAAAGGGCCGGATGTGAAAGCATCCGGCCCTTTTCGATTGGAGGCGTGTGCGGCGTCTCAGTCCTTCGCCTTGCGATCACTCGGTCCCGAAAAGCGGGAGGCGACCGGCTCGAGGGTCTCGCCGGCCCCGTCCTCGCGGCCGCGAGAAAGGATCTTGTCGCGGATCACCGAGCCACCCTGCTGCCAGGCGAAGAAGAGCCCCAGCAGCACGAACAGGACGGCGAGACCGATCATCACCCCGTGCTCCATCTGCTCCAGCCACTGGAAGACCGAAGTGATGGAGTATCCGAAGACATAGCCGATCGTTGTGAACAGGCCGGCCCAGATGCCGGCGCCAATGAAGTTGAGCACGAGGAAGCGCGGGATCGTGATGGACGATAGGCCGAGCGCGATCAGCCCGGGCATCCGCAGCCCGTAGACATAGCGGTTCACGATCACGAAATAGGCCTGATACCGGTCGACGAGGCGCAGGGCCTTGGCGAACTTCGGCTTCTTCTTCCAGCGCACGACCCAGCGGCTGTCGGAAAAGTAGCGCGAGAACAGGAACACCGCGAGATCGCCGCAGAACGACCCGATGAAGGCAAGCGTGGCCATCAGTTCGATTGGATACGACCCGCGATAGGCGAGGAAACCGCCGATGATGGCGAAGACCTCACCTTCGAAGAACGTCCCGGCGAACACGATGCCAGGACCGAACCGGTCGATCAGAGAGAGGATTTCGTACACGCGGTCTCCGCAGGCGTCTTCGTCGTGCGAGGCATCTCCCTCGCGTCCTATGTCGGGCGGAATGCGCGATTTGCAATTGCGAGGCAAGCGTCAGACGCGCATCTCTCCGTTGCGTGAGGCGTTGTGACCTGCGGTCGCGGGCCTGCGTTGGCGGTCTTCGACACTCCCCGTCGTAATCGTGGGGTATGGGCCGGAAAGGACAGGGAACGATCTGCATGGAAACACCGGCCCCCACCGATCTTCTGGCGGCCGCCTTCGCGGTCGGCGTGCTGTTTCTCGTTCGATTCGTGCTGGCGCTGCGTCGCATTCGTCTCGAACTCGGCGCCCGGTGGCCGAGCGAACCGCAAGCTTGGCGAGGCGCTACGCGTCCGCTGGCGTTCGGCGAAGCGATGGAGCCGGACCGGCGGCATGCCATGCGGCAGCTCGGCGTCGGGATGGTCTGCCTCGCGCTGGCCGCGATTCTCGCTCTGTGGCTCGGCGGTGCCGCGCTCCTCGGTTGGCCGGTTCCGTTCGCGTCCGCATGATTGCAACGGGAACGCGCGACGTTTATCGCGGAATGCATGACCGTCTTCGTCCGTTTCGCCCCGTCCCCGACGGGCTATCTCCATATCGGCAACCTGCGTCCGGCGCTGTTCAACTGGCTGTTTGCGCAGCGTCACGGCGGCCAATTCCTCCTGCGATACGACGACACCGATCGCGAGCGCTCCAAGGCCGAATATGCCGAGGCGATCGCGGAGGACCTGGCATGGATCGGTATTCGCCCCGATGCGGTGGCCCGGCAGTGCGATCGCCTGTCGCACTATGATGCGGCGGCCGATCTCCTGCGTGACAGCGGCGCTCTCTACCCGTGTTACGAGACGGCCGAGGAACTCGAGCGCATGCGCAAGCGGCGCATGGGGCGCGGGTTGCCGCCGGTCTACGGTCGCGAGGCGCTGCGGCTGACGGCCGAGGATCGCTCGAGGCTCGAAGCCGAGGGCCTGCGGCCCCACTGGCGCTTCCGGTTGCCGAACTTCGCCAGCGACCCGCTGAAGCCGGAGCGGACGGACGTCCACTGGGACGACGTCGTTCGCGGCCGCCAGACGGTCGATCTCGCTTCGCTGTCCGATCCGGTGCTGATCCGCGAGGACGGAACCTACCTCTACACGTTCTGCTCAGTGGTCGACGACGGCGAAATGGGGATCACCCATGTCCTGCGGGGTGACGACCATGTCACCAACACGGGCGTTCAGATCGCGATCTTCGAGGCGCTCGGTCATGCCGTGCCCGCCTTCGGGCATTTCAACCTGCTGACCACGATCGACGGCGAGGGGCTCTCAAAGCGCACGGGCGCCCTGTCGCTTCGGTCGCTCCGCGACGACGGACTGGAGCCGATGGCTGTCGCGTCGCTCGCGGTGCTGACCGGCCTGTCTGGCTCGATCGAGGCGATGTCGGACCTGAAGGCTCTGGAGGCGCGCCTCGATTTCAATCACGTGTCGGCGTCGAGTTCGAAGTTCGACCCCGCCGAACTCCACCGCCTGAACGCCGAACTCGTCCACGCAATGCCTTATGCGGCAGTTTCGGATCGCTTGCGCGACCTCGGCGTGCCGGATGATCGGGCCGAGGCGTTCTGGATGGCGGTCCGTCGGAATTGCGAGCGCGTGCGAGACGCCGAGGCGTGGCGGGACATCGTGTTCGGTGCCGCGATCGAGAAGCCCCCTCTCAAGGAGGACGATCTGGCGTTCGCGCGCGAAGCCTTCGACCTCCTGCCTGAATGTCCGTGGGATGCCGGAACGTGGAAGCTGTGGACGGAGCGCTTGAAGGCGGCAACCGGCCGCAAGGGCCGCGCCTTGTTCATGCCGCTTCGACTGGCCCTGACCGGGCTGGAACACGGTCCGGAGCTCGCCGATCTCCTACCGTTGATCGGCCCCGAGCGAGCTGCTGGCCGGCGTCCCTGACGGACGCCGGCTGAAGGAGCGTCTTCAGCCCTTCGCTTCCTCGTCGCGCTGCAGCGCCTCGGCCACGGCGATCGCGGCCATATTGACGACGCCGCGCGAGGTGACGGACGGCGTCAGGATGTGGGCCGGCTTGGCGGTGCCAAGAAGGATCGGCCCGACATGCAGCGCGTCGGTCATGGTCTTCACGACGTTCATCGTGATGTTGGCCGCATCGAGCGTCGGGAACAGGAGGAGATTTGCGTCCTCGGTCAGCGTCGAGTTCGGCATGACACGCTGGCGCAGCTCGCGCGAGAGCGCCGTATCGCCGTGCATCTCGCCGTCGATCTCGAGGTCGGGCATCTGCTCGCGCACCAGAGCCAGCGCCGCGCGCAGCTTGCGGGCGTCCGCCGTGTCGGCCGTGCCGAAGTTCGAGTGCGACAGGAGCGCGGCACGCGGCTTGATGCGGAAGTGCTCGATCATTCGCGCCGAGAGCTGCGCGATCTCGGCAAGGTTTTCGGCCGTCGGGCTGTCCTGCACGTAGGTGTCGGCAAAGAAGGTGGTCGCGTTCTGCGAGATCAGGAGGCTGAGCCCTGAGAGGCGACCGACCCCCGGCGCCACGCCGATGATCTGCCGAATATCCCGGATCTGACGCGAGAACCGACCGGCGAGACCGCAGATCAGGATATCGGCGTCACCGCGCGAGACCGAGACCGCACCGATCACGGTCGTGTTGGTGCGCACCAGCGCGCGCGCCGTGTCCGGATTCACGCCCCGGCGGCCGACCTTCGAGAAGTAGTGATCGACGTAGTCGCGGTAGCGCGGATCGTCCTCGGGGTTCACGACCTCGAAATCCTGGTGCGGCCGGATGCGCAGTCCGAACCGCTGAAGCCGCGTTTCGATGACGCTCGGGCGCCCGATCAGGATGGGTCGGCAGACCTTGTCCTCGAGGAGCACCTGCGCCGCGCGAAGCACGCGCTCGTCCTCTCCGTCGGAGAAGATCACCCGCTTCTCGGAATTGCGGGCGAAGGCGAAGATCGGCTTCATCACGAGGCCGGAGCGGTAGACGAAGCGGTTGAGGCGATCGAGATAGGCATCCCAGTCCGCGATCGGACGCAGCGCGACGCCGGTCGTCTCGGCCGCGCGAGCCACCGCCGGGGCGATCTTCAGGATCAGTCGAGGATCGAAGGGCGAGGGGATCAGGTATTCCGGGCCGAAGACCGGGGTCTCGGAGCCGTAGGCCTTGGCCGCGACTTCCGACACTTCCTCGCGAGCGAGCGCCGCGATCGCGTCGACCGCGGCGATCTTCATCTCCTCGTTGATCGAGGTCGCGCCGCAGTCCAGCGCGCCGCGGAAGATGTAGGGGAAGCAGAGGACGTTGTTCACCTGGTTCGGAAAGTCCGAGCGCCCAGTGCAGATCATCGCATCCTTGCGGACGGCCCGCGCGAGGTCGGGCATGATCTCCGGTGTCGGGTTGGCCAACGCCATGATCAGCGGCTTCTCGGCCATCGATTCGAGAAGCTCGGGCTTGAGGACGCCGCCGGCCGACAGGCCGAGGAAGATATCGGCGCCTGCGATCACGTCGGTTAGCGTGCGCGCCTCGGTGTTCTTCGCATAGACCGCCATCCAGCGATCCATGCCCTTCTCGCGGCCTTCGTAGACGACGCCTTCCTTGTCGGTGCAGATGATGTTCTCGACCTTGGCGCCGAGGGAGACGAGTAGGTTCAGGCACGCGAGCGCAGCCGCTCCCGCGCCGGAGGTCACGATCCGGACGTCCTCAATCCGCTTGCCTGCGAGCAGCAGGGCGTTGCGCACCGCCGCCGAGACGATGATCGCCGTGCCGTGCTGATCGTCGTGGAAGACGGGAATGCCCATCTTCGCGCGAAGCTGCTCCTCAACCTCGAAGCACTCGGGCGCCTTGATGTCTTCTAGGTTGATGCCGCCGAAAGTCGGCTCCAGCGCCGAGACCACGTCGACCATGCGATCGATGCTGGTCGCGTCGATCTCGATGTCGAAGACATCGATGTCGGCGAACTTCTTGAAGAGGACGGCCTTGCCTTCCATCACCGGCTTGGAGGCGAGGGGGCCGATATTGCCGAGGCCCAGAACCGCCGAGCCGTTGGACACGACGGCCACGAGATTGGAACGGCTGGTGTAGTCCGCTGCCACCGACGGATCGTCCGCGATCGCGAGGCAGGGCGCGGCGACGCCCGGCGAGTAGGCCAGCGCCAGATCGCGCTGGTTGCCGAGCGGCTTGGTTGCGTGGACGCCGAGCTTACCGGGCTTGGGATGGCGGTGGTAGAAGAGCGCCTGCTCGTCCAGATCCCGCTTGGCGGATGTGTTTCTGGTTTCGTCGGCGCTCGACATGCTTGGCTCTCCAGTCTTTCGAATCGCGCCGACGCGCTGAGGCATGTCGGCAACGATGGGCTTCGATCGACTAATGCCAGCCGGACAGGTGGTAAACAACCTTCGACCCGAAGCCGCGCCGTCACATGGATGCAATGCAAACCGGCGATTTTGCCCGCATTGGCAATCGAAGGGGCCGAAGCCCATGACGCCGACGAGTCAGCCGGGCACGCACCGGCACTTCCGCACCCTCTTCATCTCCGACGTCCATCTCGGGTCCAAGGCGGCGCAGGCCGAGCAGCTCCTCGCCTTTCTTGCGGTCCACGACGCCGAGAAGATCTATCTGGTCGGCGACATCGTCGACGGCTGGCGCCTGAAGCGGGCGTGGCACTGGCCGCAGTCGCACAACGACGTGGTTCAGGCGTTCCTGCGCAAGGCACGCAAGGGCACGCAGATCGTCTACATTCCCGGCAACCACGACGAATTTCTGCGCGGGTTTCCCGGCCAGCACTTCGGCGGGATCGAGGTGCGGCTCACCGACGTCCACGAGACGGCGGACGGCCGCAAGCTTCTCGTCATGCACGGCGACGAGTTCGACGTCGTGGTCCGCAACGCGCGTCTCATCGCCTATCTCGGCGATTGGGCCTACGACGCGGCGATCGCGATCAACCTCGTGTTCAACCGGTTCCGCCGCCGTTTCGGCTTCGGCTATTGGTCCTTCTCGTCCTGGGCGAAGCTCAAGGTGAAGAACGCGGTGTCCTTCATCGGCGCGTTCGAGACGTTGCTCGCGGCGGAAGCCGACCGGATGGGCTGCGAGGGCGTGGTGTGCGGGCACATCCATCACCCGCAGATCGCGGAGCGTTCGGGCATCCTCTACGTCAACAGCGGCGACTGGGTCGAAAGCTGCTCCGCCATCGCCGAGCGGAACGATGGGACGCTCGAACTCCTGACTTGGACCGGCACGCAGATGCCGGTCCCCCAGATCGTGGAGAAGCCTGTGTTGGAGGATGCCCACGCACTGGAGCCAGCCCGCGCCGCCTGATGCCCGGCTAGCCCCAAAGCGCCGCTTGGGGGACGCCGACGGTCGAGCCGTCGTAGCGCAGGCCATCCGGCCGGTCCTCGGCCAGAAGCAGCGGTCCGTCGAGGTCGCAGAGTTCCGCATCCTGCGCCAGGAGAACCGCGGGCGCCATGCCGAGCGACGAGCCGACCATGCAACCGGCCATCACGCCGAACCCGAGCCGCCGCGCCTCCGCCAGGAACCGCAGCCCTTCGGTTAGGCCGCCGGTCTTGTCGAGCTTCAGGTTGACGTAGTCGTAGCGTCCGACGAGCGCGGCGAGGTCGTCGCTTCCGTGCACCGACTCGTCGGCGCACACCGGCACCGGGCGCGGCATCCGCGCGAGAATCTCGTCCTGACCGGCCGGCAACGGCTGCTCCACGACGAAGGCTCCGATCGAGGAAGCGACCAGCATGTGGTCGCGGATGGTCTCGGGGCGCCAGCCTTCGTTCGCATCGATGATGAGACGCGCTGCCGGGGCCGCCGCGCGGACGGCGCGCATGCGCTCGGCGTCGCCCTCCGGCCCGCCGACCTTCACCTTGAGGACGGTCCGGTTCGCGACGGCAGCGGTGGCCCGGTGCATTTCCTCGGGCGGGTCGAGCGAGATGGTGAAGGCGGTGTCGATCGGATGCGGCGTCCCGATGCCGAGGAGCCGGGCGACGCTGGTCCCCGCAGCCTTGGCTTCGAGGTCCCAGAGCGCGCAATCCACCGCGTTGCGGGCGGCACCCGCCGGCAGAAGCGATTGGAGCGCCGCGCGGTCGGCACCCGCTTCCAGCGTCGCGCGCACGCCCTCGATCGCGGTACACACCGTCTCGACGCTCTCGCCATAGCGCGCATAGGGAACGCACTCGCCGCGACCGCGAAAGCCGCCGGCCTCGAACGTGCAGGTGACCACCGCGGCTTCCGTTTTCGAGCCGCGCGCGATGGTGAAACGGCGCGCCAGCGGGAAGCGGTCCACTGTGACCGAAAGACGACGCATCGGCATATTTCCTTCGCAAAACTTAACGGGCATTGCATCGCACACGACGCAAGCTAACTCTGGCGTTAAGACCTTGAGCCGGCCCGAGCGGTGTTACGGCCTTTTTCTATACCGCCATCCCACGACCCGAGCGATCGCATGCTGGATACTCCGCACCCCGAAGGGGCTCCGAAGAAGGAAGGTCGCCCCGACGGCGCCTCGCCTTCGCTCGAGGCGGAGAAGGGCAAGGGCGGTGTCGTCCTCCATTTCTCCGGCGACTGGCTGGCTCGTACCATCGGTCATGTTGAAAGCGTCGTCGACGAGACGCGCAAGGCCGACCTCGGCAAGTCCGTAACCTTCGACCTATCGTCGGTCGGGCGCCTCGACACGTCAGGCGCGGTTCTGATGGAGCGTCTGCAGCGGGCCCTCGCCGAGAAGGGCGCCGAGGTGCGCTCCGAGGGGTTGGGCGACGCGGAGACGAAGCTGTTCGGCGCGGTGCGCAAGGCGATGGACACGCCTCGACCGGAGACCAAGACAAAGAAGACCTCGGCCATCGCGGATTTCTTCGCCGCGATCGGCGCCAATGTCTTCGCCGTCGGCCGCGAGACGATGATGGGCCTCAACATCGTCGGCGCTTCGCTCTACGGCGCCGGTCGGCGCATCACCGGCAAGCAGAGCTGGCGGCCCGCCGCCATCGTCAGCCAGATGGACCGCATGGGCGTGCGCGCTGTGCCCATCATCGCGCTGATGAGCTTCCTGATCGGCGCGGTGATCGCGCAGCAAGGCGCCTTCCAGCTCCGCAACTTCGGCGCCGAGATCTTCGTCGTCGATCTCGTCGGCATCCTGCAGCTGCGCGAGATCGGCGTACTCCTGACCGCGATCATGATCGCCGGTCGTTCGGGCAGCGCCATCACCGCCGAGATTGGCTCGATGCGCATGCGCGAAGAGGTCGACGCGTTGCAGGTGATCGGCCTCAACCCGATCGGCGTCCTCGTCTTTCCGCGCCTCGTGGCCCTGACGATCGTCCTGCCGCTCCTCGCCTTCATCGCCGACATCGCCGGCCTCCTCGGCGCCATCGTCGTCACCTGGATCTATTCCGGCATAACGCCCGATGCCTTCATCACGCGCATGCGCAGCGCGATCGACATCGGCACCGTCTTCGCCGGCCTGATCAAGGCGCCGTTCATGGCGATCGTGATCGGTGTCGTCGCCTCGCTCGAAGGGCTCAAAGTCGGCGGCAGCGCCGAAAGCCTCGGCCGCCACGTCACGGCTTCGGTCGTGAAATCCATCTTCCTGGTCATCCTTCTGGATGCCGTATTCGCGATCTTCTATGCCGCCATCGGATACTGACACCACGCCTCGCAACCGGGACGACGACGTCATCATCCGCGCCAAGGATGTGACGGTCCGCTTCGGCTCGAAGACGATTCTGGACGGCCTGTCGCTCGACGTGCGTCGCGGCGAGATCCTCGGCTTCGTCGGTGCCTCGGGCACCGGCAAGTCCGTGCTCCTGCGCACCATTCTCGGCCTCAACGCCAAGCAGTCGGGCACGATCGAGGTGTTCGGCGTCGACTACGAGCGCGCCGACGAAGCCGCGCGGCTGAGCGTCGAGCAGCGCTGGGGCGTCTTGTTTCAGCAGGGCGCCCTGTTCTCGTCGCTGACGGTGCTGGAGAATATCCAGGTTCCGATGCGCGAGTATCTCGACATCTCGCCCAAGCTCATGGACGAACTGGCACGGCTGAAGATCGATCTTGTGGGACTGGCCGCCGACGCCGCCGACAAGTACCCGTCCGAGCTCTCCGGCGGCATGATCAAGCGCGCTGCGCTGGCCCGCGCTCTCGCGCTCGACCCCGACATCGTCTTCCTCGACGAGCCGACATCGGGCCTCGATCCGATCGGCGCCGCCGACTTCGACGAACTCATCATGACGCTTCGCGACACGCTCGGGCTGACGGTCTACATGGTGACGCACGATCTCGACAGCCTGTTCCAGGCCTGCGACCGGATCGCGGTGCTCGGCAAGAAGAAGGTCCTTGTGGAAGGGCCGCTTCAGACCATGCTGGATTTCGACGACGACTGGGTGAAGTCGTACTTCCACGGCAAGCGGGCGCGATACGTCGTGCCCAAGGACGAGAATCCGTATTTCAGCGGGAACGAGTGATGGAAACCAGAGCCAACTACATCCTCGTCGGTGTGTTCACCGTCGCGGTGCTCCTGGCAAGCTTCGGCTTCGTCTACTGGTCCGCGAACGTGTCTGACCGCGACTCCCGCGTCCCGCTACTCGTGCGCATCGAAGGCTCCGTCTCCGGTCTTAGCCAGGGCAGCCAGGTCCTGTTTAACGGCCTCGCAGTCGGTTCGGTCACCAACCTGCGCATCGATCCGAACAATCCGCGCGTCGTAATCGCGACGACGCAGATCGATCGCACGACGCCGGTCACCACCTCGACCACCGCGACGATCGGCTTCCAGGGCCTCACCGGTATCGGGTTCATCGGACTTACGGGCGGTAACGTCAACGACCGCAACATCATCCAGTCGGCGCTGGAGCAGGGCGCGACGCCGGTCATCACCGCCAACCCGTCGGATGTGACCGACATCCTCGCCACCGCGCGCGACATCGCCGACCGCGCCAACAACATTCTCGGCCAGTTCGAGGACATCGTGCAGGCGATCGGTCCTGCCGTGCGCACGACGGCCGACAACGTCGCGCAGACGTCGACCAACGTCCGCACGTTCACCGACAGCCTCGCCGCCAACGCCGACCAGATCGACGACTTCCTTGCGAGTCTCGCCGACCTTTCGCGCAGCGCCAACAACGTCGCGGTGCAGCTTCCCGACCTCATGAGCCGCGCCAGCAACTTTATCGGCGCGCTCGACGTCGCGGCCGTCAACCAGTCGATCCAGAACGTTGCGGCGATTTCGCAGTCGCTGCGCGATCAGACCGGAAACTTCACGCGGGCGATCGAGTCCGTCTCCTCGGCGGTCGCCGGCTTTGGCTCGGTGGGCGACACGATCACCCAGAATCTTCCGAGCGTTCAGGCCTTCCTCCAGCGGCTCGGCCCGATCTCCGAGACCGCGACGAGCGTGGCGACGCGCCTCGACTCGACGCTCGCCGACGTCTCTCAGATCACCGCAGCCGTCAATCCAGATCAGGTGCGCTCGACGATCAACAGCGTCTCCGGCTTCACCGATGCGCTCAACGCCCAGTCCGGCCGCGTCGGTTCGGTCGTCGCTGGCGCCGACACGATGCTGCAGACCCTGAACGGTGCGCTGGAGGGTCTGAACGGTACCCGCGCCCGGATCGACACGCTTCTGTCGGCCGTCAGCGCCTCGACCATCAACCAGGCCGTCAACAACGTTTCGTCCGCGACCAACAACATCGCGGCGGCGGCCGACTCCGTGCGCGGCGTTGCCGACAACATCAATTCACGCCGCCAGGACATCAACGACATCATCACCAACGTCGAGGACACGAGCGCCGCGCTGAAGGTTGCGTCGAACCAGGTGCAGACGCTCATCAACTCGGTGAACGGCCTCGTGAACAGCCCGGACGGGCAGGGCCTGACCGCGGAGGCGAGGGCAACGCTGCAGAGCGTGCGCGCGACGGCCGAGACGATCCAGCGTTCGGTCGGACCGATCGCGGCGAATCTGCAGAATTTCACCGGGCAGGGGCTGCAGGACGCACGCAACCTCATCCGCGAGACGACGCAGGCGGTGTCGCGGATCGAGCGGGCCATCCTCGATCTCGCGAACAATCCGAGCCGCGTCATCTATGGCGGCGACGGATCGGGCGAGGTCCGCCAGTTCGACGGTCGCGTCCGGCGATAGGCGAGCTTCCTCGGCGGGCCGGGTGGCCAGCCGGCAACATACGTCGCGCGAAGCGCTGCCATCAGGCACTTCGCCACTTTGAAACCCGCGGGAAGCGCGCCAGCTTCGGCTTTCCGTCAGTACATGCGTCGAGGATCGAAATGGCACGAAACGCTGCGGCAAGATGGTCCGGCCTCATGGTGGCAGCGCTCGCGCTCTCGTCTTGCGCGTCCTTGAAGACCCCGCCCGCCACTTTCGAACTCTCGCCTCCCGGCCCGGCCTCGGTCGGGTCCGCTTCGACGCGGTCGCAAATCCTCCTGCCGGAGCCCACCGCAACCCAGACGTTGGACAGCCAGCGGATCGTCGTGAAGCCGACACCGCAGACCATCGAGAACCTTGCCGACAGTCAGTGGAGCGACCGCCTCCCGCGTCTCGTGCAACTGCGCCTCCTGCAGGCCTTCCAGAACACGGGCCGCATCGGCGCAGCCGGCGTGCCGGGACAGGGCCTCGCGATCGATTATCAGGTCGTCACCGAGCTTCGGCGTTTCGAGATCGCTTTCGAGCCCGGGGCCACGGCCGTCGTCGAGATTTCCGTGAAAGCCTTGAACGACCGAACGGGCGTCGTTCGCGGCACTCGTATCTTCCGCGCCGACGTGCCGGTCGCAAACGGCCAGCCCTCGGGCTACGTGTCCGCGCTGGATCAGGCTTTCGGCTCCGTGGCGGACGAGATCGTGGCATGGATGATCCGGCTCGTCTGAGCACGCTTTCCCAGCGAATTCATCAGCTTGAACAGCCCGCTTCGGCGGGCTTTTCTTTGGCCTTCGCTCACGCACACTCTGTCCGCGGAGGCTCATGCTATAGCCGAACCTGCCGACGGCTTTTTTGAAGGTTTGGTAAGAATTCGTCGGCCAGTTTAAACTGCGGACGTTCGCCGAACGCTCGCCTTTGCCTCGCACGTGGATGAAGATCGGGAGGCAGCGCTGACCACTGGCGTCTCGCAAACAAAACCGACCACACTCTGGAATGAGCCTGCGTTGTATCGGCGCTCGTTCGACCGGGTCGGATAGCCCGAGGGTCTGATGACGGATTTTCTCAAGGCATAACGAGGATGCGATGTCGTCGCATCGTGCGCGACGAGTGTGGACCCTGCAGAGCGAAAGCGCTTGGCCGCGCGACGGGCGTGGGAAGAGCAGGGCGGCCAGTCAAGGCATTCGGACATGTTCCTAGTCTTTCGTGTCCGGTCGGCACTGGCGCCAACGTGCGGTGGAATTAGCCTCCTGACCGTAGCGGTGTCATGTTCCATAGAAGGCGGGACTGCGAATGCCTTTCTACGGATATGGACACCGCAATCGTGGTCGAAGTGGCTGCTGATTTCGAACGATTGCTCTCCACGCTCCGCCTGAAGTCTCAGTCCAGACGACCGGAACGGAGAAGCCCGTCAGCGCTCTCTCGCGTCCTGTGGCACGGACCGCGTGCAGTCGATGACGTCAGGGCGGGTTGCATGGGGCGCTTGACATCACAAGAAAGGGCGGCACCCGTAGGTGCCGCCCTTTCTCAGTTCGAAGGTTTCTCTAGCATCCGATCAGTCAAAGCGGCCCGAAGCGTGCGCCAGCATCGTGTAGACCTTGCCCGTATCCGACGTCAGGTAGGACTTGCTGCGCGTGTTGTCCGGGTCGCGTCGCGAGGCGTCCTGAAGCAGCGACTCGAAGTCCGCGATGTAGCGGTCGACCGCATGACGGAAATCCGCGTCGCGCTGGTACTTGCGACGGATTTCGTCGAACGTCTGCTGCCCCTTCATCGTGTAGAGACGACGAGTGAAGACGTTGCGCTCGCCGTTGCGGTAGCGATCCCACAGTTCGACCGACACGTTGTGATCGATCGCACGGGCGATATCCACCGACAGCGAGTTCAGGGAGTCGACCACGTGCGCCTGGCTGCGCTCGGTGCGCGCCGCTTCTGAGGGAGCGGCCGGAGCCGATGCAGGCTCCACACCCTCGTCCTCATCCTGGGAGGCGCGACGCAGGAGATCGGACACCCAGCCGCCATCACTTTCACCAGCCGCCGGACGGGCCGCAGGCGTGGCGATCGGAGCGGGGACCTGCGCTGGTGCAGCCGGGCGAAGCGGCGAGAACTCGCCCGTCCGTCCCGTCTGGACCGGGTTTGCCGAAGGCTGCTGCGTCAGCATGCGCGAGGCGTCGGCATTGCCACGCACGTCATAGGCCAGGTTGCCGCTGACGGCCGGCGGTGCCACGCGACGCTCGCTCTCGCTGCTCGAGCCGGCCGAGCGAGAACCGCGGTCGTCGGTCGAGGGCTTGCGCACGTCCATCGCACGGCCGGAGGTCGAAACGATGTCACTGAGTTCGCGCAGGGCGCGGATCTGGTCCGACACCGCCCGGCGCATCGCCCGGGTGCTCTCGCGAGTCTCCTCCGGCAGCTCGAAGACGCCGCGGCGGATTTCCGTACGCGCCGTTTCCAGTTCGCGACGCATGTCGCCAGCTGCGCGGCGCATTTCCGATGTCGCACCCGCGAACTTCTCGGACGCCTCCTCGATCACCGAGCGCATCGCCTCGCGGATCTGCTCGGCGGCAGCCTGCGAACGGCGTTCGGTCTCCTCCAGCTGCTGCTCGGCGTCGCCGAGGCTCGACCCAAGTTCGCCATTGACCGTCGCAGCCACGGCGCGGGCGCGCTCCTCGGCCTGCGTGAAGAGACGATCCACGACGCCCTCGAACGCGTTCAGCGTCTCGGAGATGGTGCGTGAGCGGTCGGCCAACGTTCCGGCAAGCAGCGTCAGGCCCTCGTGACGCTCTTCGAGCGTCGACTGCAGGTTGGTCTGCGTCTCGTCGAGCAGACGTGCTGCGTCGGAGAGAAGGCGCCCGTGCTCGGCGAACTTCTCGGTCATACCGCCGATCTGCATAAAGGCGGACGACGTGACACCGTCCATCCGGGCGATCGATTGCTCCAGGCGGTCGGACGAGGACGTGATCTCGTCCTCGACACGCAGCGCCTCGGTCCGGAAGCGATCGCGGGTATCGATGAGCGAGGTCTCCACGCGGCCGATCGAGCCGCTGGCGTCCTCCAGCATCGTGCGAAGCGTCTCGTTGCTGTTGTCGAGCCGATCGAGAAGCTGCGTGACCTCCTGGCCGAGCTGACCCTGAATACCGGACACACGGGTTGCGGCCTCTTCCGAACGCTGGTCGAGCGCGGCAATCAGCTCGGACGACGAACGGCTGAGGCGCTGAACGCGCTCCTCCGTCCGCTGCACGAAATCGGCAACCACGGCCGCATTCTCGGCGCGCAGCCGCTCCGCCACCTGGTCGGATGTGCCTTCCAGGGCGGCAATCGCCGCGGTTCCCGTCTGAGACAGCGCATCGACGATGGGCTGGGTGCGTGTCTCGATCAGGGTGGCAAGCTCGGCGTTGCGATCGGTCAGGATTTGCGACAGGGCGCGGGTGCGCTCCGCCATCCGTTCCGCCACACGATCCGAGCTCTGCGTCAGCTCGCGCTCGGACGACGAGACGCGATCGGCGATCTCCGCGCCGAATCCCGTCGTCACCTCGGCGATCTGATCGCGGGCGCGCTCGGCCTCCAGACGGAGGGCGGTTGCCGCCGCAGACAGGCCGAGCACGACCTGCGAGCCTTCGGCGCTCAGCGCCGCACGCGCCTTCTCGGCCTCGCGAAGGATCTCGCCCGAGACGTTGGCCGTCTCGTCGCGGATGTTGGCTGCAACCGACAGGATGTCGTTACGGATCGTCTCCGACGTGCCGTCGATCTCGGCCCGCAGGTCCATGATCGAGCGCGACAGGCTTTCGTTGAGTCCACCGGACGTGTTGGAGAGGAGGGTGGCGAGGCGATCCGACAAGGTCGCCAGTTCTCCGACGAAGCCGTCGGCCCGCTCTCCCAGCATCGTGACGCTGCGACCCGTCTCGTCCCGGATGAGCGTTGAGGCGCCGCGAACGCGTTCGGCGAAGCTTTCCGCATCCGAAAGGAACCGTTGCCGGGCGCTTTCGGCCTGCTCGGTCATCGAGAGGGCCACCGCGTCGATTTCGCCCACGACGCGCGCGGCATCGGCGGCGAAACGCTCACGAACGTCGCCGGAGCTCGCCTCGAAGCGGTCGGTCGCACCGGTGAGTTCGGCGACCAGCTGACCCGCCGTCTCGCCGATCCGCTCGCGGACGCGATCGGTCTCGCCGCGCATGGCCTCGACCACCCGCGCGACCTCGCCGGTGATGCGACCCGCATCGTCCAGCAGGTTACGGCGCGACTGCTCGCCGGCTTCCCGCAGATGGGCGCTCGCATCGGTGAACTCGGCGCCGATCGCAGCGGTCTGCTCGGCGACCTCGCGGCGCAGCACATCCGACTGCTCGCGGACCTGAACGGCCGCCGCAGCGACCTCTTCGCGGATCTGAGCGGCGTCGGTCGCGAACTGCTGGCGCGTCCGGTCGCCGATGAGGCGGAGGCGGTCCGATGCTTCCGAGATATCGCCGGAGAGGGACTGCGCCTGGTCCTGAACGATCTGGCGAGCCGTCTCGGCGTCATGCCGCAGGCGGTCGGCCATCGCCTCCAGACCACCGGCGAACTCGTTGGCGACTTCCGAGAGGCGCTCGCGCGCCGCCTCGGCTTCGCTGCGCATGGCGAGCGAGGCTCCGCCGATCTGCGTGGTAAAAGCGTCGCCTTCGAGGGCGAGCGCCTCGCGCAGTTCCTCGGCGTCGGCACGCATGCGCCCGGCGACGTCGCTGACCTGACGGCCGAGCTGCTGAGCCTCTGCGGCGAAGCGCTCTTGCGCCTCCTGGCCAATGCGGCGGATCGAGTCGGCGGAAAGCACAATGCCCTCGGCGATCTGCGCGCTCTGGCCGGTCAGCTCCTCGCGAGCCGTCTGGCTGGTCTCCTGCACCGACTGGACGACGGCGCGGATGCGCTCCTCGAACCGGCCGGCCTCGGCGACGAACTCGGCCTGTGCCTCGGCAGAGGACGACCGGAAGGTCGAGCCGAGCTCGCCGATGATGATGGCGATCTTCTGGGTCTCGGTTTCCAGACCGGCGCGGGCACGGTCGGCCTCATCGCCCATCTTGGCGGACGCAGCGACGATGGACTCTCGCAGGGTGTCGGCGATCATTGCCGTGCGACCCGAGAGTGTGCGTTCGACATTGCCGAGGCCGCGCTCGAGGCTGGCATTGATGGCGTTCGTCCGCTCGTCGACCGCGGCCGCGAGGCTGACGGTGCCTGCGGCGAGTGCGGCGACGATCTCTTCGCGCTTGGTCTCCAGCGCGGTGGTGACGTTGCCCGCGCTCTGCTCAAGAACGCGGCGCACGTCGTCCGCCCGGTCGCCGAGCGTGGCGGCCAGAGATCCCGCAACGTCCTCGATGGCGGACGTGAGGTTGTCGCGACGCTCGTCCATCGCGGTGGCCAGGAAGCCGTCAGATTCCACGAGCGCCTGACGCAGGGCCGTAATGCGGGTCTCCAACGTGGAGAGGATCGCCGCGTTGCCGCTGTCGAGCGTGGCGGCGATACGGGTGGTCCGCTCGTCGAGGTCGGAAATCAGCGAGCTTTCCGAGGCGTCAACCATCTGGCGCATGGAGACGACGCGATCGTCGAGGCCATCGAGAATGGCGCCGCGCGCGTTCTCGACCGCTTCGCGGAGCGTCGCGCCACGACCGTCGAGACCCTGGATCAGGAGCGACAGGGCGTTCTCGACAGCCGAGAGCACCGTGCCGGCATTCTGGTCGATATCGCGGGCGAAGCGGGCAGTGCGCTCGTCCAGGCTTTCGGTGAGACCGGCATGCGAGGTGTCGACCGCATCCGAAAGCTCGCGGACCCGGACGGCGAGATCGTTGACGACGCGCTCGACGGACTGCTCGAAGTTCGCCTCGATGCCGGCCGTGCGCGTTTCCAGATTGGCGAGGAATTCCTGCCGGCGGTCGTCGCCCATCATCAACGCCGCTTCCAGGCGCCCGATGACGTCGTCGCCGACCCGCGAGGTATAAAGGTCGAGCGAGGTCGACAGCCGCTCGCCGCTGTCGCGCATGAAGGCTTCGCTGGCGGTGATGCGGTCCGCAAGCCCGGTGGTCAAGGCCTCGTTCCGCTCGTCGAAGTCGGTGACGAAGCGCTCCGTGCGATCGGCGAGCATGCGGTCGAGGGAAGCCAGACGCGTCTCGAATTCGTTCGACAGGAGCTGGGTGCGCTGGTCGAGCGCCACTTCGATCGCCGATCCGCGCTCGGCAAGAAGCGCGTTCATGCGGTCGAGGCGGGTCTGGAAGCGATCGTCCGCCTGCGAGTCGGCCGCGACGAGAGCAGCTTCAAGCCGTCCGGCCCGTTCTTCCACGCCGGAGACCAGGCGGCCTTCGGCGCCGCCGATGATCGCCTCCATACGGGCGACGTTGCTCTCGATGGAGTGCGTGAGGGCGGTCCCGCGCTCTTCGAACTGGGCAATCAACGCCTGCTGCGCGAAAGCGAGCGACGTGTCGATGTCGGCCGCGCGATCGCTGAGAACGGCCCCGAGCGAGCCGATCTGCGCGTCGAAGGTCGAGCGCAAATGATCGGAATGCTGGTTGAAGCTGGCGTCGATGCCCTGACGAGCGCTGTCTGCGGCAGCGGTGAGATTCTCCCGGCCACTGTCGATCGCCTGACGGATTTCGTCGGCGCGCTCGGCCACGGTCCGCGCGAAGCTACCGGAGGATTCGGAAAGGGTGACGGCGAGGCGACCGGCCGTGCGGTCGATCGCAAGGGCCTGACCCTCGATCGTCTGCACGAGCTGCGCACCCTTGCCAGACAGAGCCGCTTCCAGCTGAGCGAGACGTTCGTCGAAGCGGCTGAGAACATTGTCGTTGCGCGAGCCGAGGAGGGTGGTCGCGTTCTGGATCCGGCTGTCGAAGGCTTCGTCGAGGCGCACAAGAAGACGCTCGGTCTCGGTCGTCAGGTTGGCGAGCCGTTGGTCCAGGCTACCGGCCAGCGAAGCGATCAGCGCTTCGTTCTCGCCGATCAGACGCGAGGAACGCTCGTCGAGCGTTTCGGCGAGGCGTCGGTCGAAGGTCTCCGAGCCGGTTGCAAGATTCTCGGTACGCTCCGCCAACTGGCGCAGCACGGTCTCGTTCGACTGGCGAAGGCGCTCACCCGCTTCCTCGCCGATCGAGGAGACGCGTTGCACCAGTTCGTCGGATCGCGCCTGCAGTTCCTCGGCCTGCGCTCGCAGCGACCGGGCGAGTTCCTCGCCGGTCTGAGCCAGCCGACGCGTCGTCTCCTCTGCGGTTTCGCCGATCCGCTGGATCACGGTCGTGCTGCTGCCAGTCAGTTCACTTTCGATTTCGCGGCTGCGGGCATCGAACATCGCCGTCAGCGCCTGGCTGCGTTCCTCATAGGCCTGCGACAGGGCGGCACCGCGCTCGTCGAGGAGCGAATGGAACCGCTGCGTCGCGTCCTCGACCTGGCGGATGATCCGGGTGGAGGCCGTGTCGACGTCGCCGATCAGGCGATCGTGCGAACCGACCACCGACGAGCGAAGGTTCTCGGCATGCGTCAGCATCGCCTCGCGCTCCGACGACAGGTCGGTCACAAGCGAGCGGATCTTCACCTCGTTGTCGGCGTAGGCACGTTCGAGCGAAGACACTTCGTTGTGGACGATGCCCTCCAGCTCGCCCATGCGCGAAAGCGCGCGCTCGACGCCTTCGCCGAGAGCGGCCACTTCACGACGAATGGCATTGCCGACGCTCGCCACCTTTTCGGAAGCGATGCTTTCAGGTTCCGCCAGCCGAAGAGCCACCTCGGCAAGCGAGCGGCTCATGAGGCGCAGATCCTGCGAACGCCGCACCATCACGGCGAAGGCCATGATGAGAAGGGCAGGCAGGACCACGGCAGAAGCCGCCAGGGCCAGCGTGACGGCCTCGGGGGCGGGCGACGTGCCGGAATTGATGAAAGCGGCGGCGGCCGCACCAGCCAGGAGAACCCAAGCGGCGGCGACGACGCCGCCGATGACCAGCGTGCGGCGCGATGAACGGCGGGTCAGCAGCGCATCGGCGCGCACGGCGGCGGATCGCTGCTCGTCATTGGCGACAGCGGCCTTGAAGTCGCGGGTGCGCGACGCACGAACGGGCTCGGGGGCGACGCTCGGCTCCGGGCGCCGAGCCGCAGGTTCCGCACGAGGAGGGGGAGCATCCTGACGCGCTGTGCTGGCTGTTCCTGCCGCGATCGCGGCCGCCACCGGCGGCACGGCGCTTCCGAGGCGATCGGCCGCCGCAGGCGGGTCGACGCGGTCGAGATCGCCAAGCGACGCGATCAGTTCCTCTTCGGCGATCTGAAAGTCCGGCTCGGGCGGAACCTCCCCGTCGGCCTTCAGCGGATCGGTTTGCGCAACTGGCTCGGCGATCGATTCCTCACGGAGGGCGCTCGTCGCTTCCTCCACGGAGCGATCGAATTCATTGAGGGCGAACTCGATGTTGATCTCGGACGGGGCGAGCGTATCGCTCTCGACATGGCCTTCGGCCGTCCCGCTCACCTGAGGCTGATCGGGATCGGCACCCAGGAAATCCGTGTCCTGAAGCGCCGCCTCCAGCTCGGTGACTGCTTCGTCCGATAGCTGTTCAGCCGTCTTGATCTTCGACATGACCCGCCGCCCCGTACTCGTTTACTCGCGGGGTGGCCGCCGACGCGCCGCCCTGTCGCGCGCCCCGAACCATCCCGCCATCGGAAGGCCGCCACCAGAACACGGATGGCGGGCCTTTTACATTCGACCAAATTAGAGGCGCGGAGGGCGGAAGGAAACCCGCAATTCCGGGCTTTGATACAAGTTTAAACATTTGGTTAACGCCGATTTCGAAATGCAGCTTTCGGCGGTATCGATCCCTTGACTGCGATCCGAGGGCGCTGCGCTTGCCGCGGGCTTGCGTTGACGTCGCGTCGAGCGAGGTTTCCGGCTTCGAATCGTCAGTTGGTCTGCTTTCGTCGCACCAACCCGCGGCGTCCGCTTGTCGCGCTGCGTCGATCGTCGAAGCCGGTCACCATACGTCGGCTTGTGCGGACATGGTTGTTGATAACCGAACGCTTCGACGCCTTGCGGTCGTCCGAGCGACCATTGACGGCCGCCCGCAGTCGTTCTACCCGCGGGCATGACCGCGATCAGCTTCATCACGCCCGACGGAACCCGCTACGATATCGATGCTGCCGACGGGGCGAGCGTCATGCAGGCGGCGATCCGAAACGATGTGCCCGGCATCGATGCCGATTGTGGCGGAGCCTGCGCCTGCGCGACCTGCCATGTCTATGTCGACGAGGCTCGCCTCGCGGAGATCCCGCCGATGGAAGCGATGGAGGAAGACATGCTGGACTTCGCGCTCGACGTGCGCCCGAACTCGCGCCTGTCCTGCCAGATCCGGGTCAAGCCGGACCTCGACGGACTGACGCTGACGGTTCCTGCACGTCAGGCGTAAGCCGAAGCCCTGCCTCCTTAGGGTGCCGCGCGTTTCGTGGCCGCCGCGAGCTTCGCATTGAGACGGGAGTCCACGACGCGCGTCTCCGCGCGATCGAACCCGTTCTGTTCCTTGGCATGGGCCATCTGCATCTGCTGCGACAGATGCGCGGCCTTCACCTCCAGACGGGCACAACTCGGCTCGGGGGGCAGGGCCAAGAGTTCCCGGTTCATCCGGTCGAGCCAGTTCTTGGCGATCGTGGAGTGTTTCGCCTCGTGTTCCGCGATGTCCCGCTGCAGCACCTTCCACATCGTCCGCGTCCTCGCGTCGGCGCCACGCGGTGCGTTCCAGCGCGGGAGGGTGGTCACGAGATCGAGGCGGAGGTTGGTGCGTGCAATGCGGCAGCCGGTCTTCTGAATATCGAACTGCAGGTCGCGGCTGAAGGTGACCTTCGTGGCCCCCGCGTGACGCTCGCCGCCGCCCAGAAGCGGACCGTTTGTTCCGAGCGCCCTGTCCAGCTCGGCAAACGTCGCTCCGCGCACCATGAAATACGTGGTGCGCTCGGTGATCTCGGCGGCATGGGCCGAGCCGGCGAACATGCATCCGGCCGCAAGGCTGGAGATCAGAAGTCGCCGCATCGTCGCTGGCCTCGACCCTTGAAACACCTGACCCCTACGCTACGCGGGTTCGAAAGAGATACAAGGGACGATTGCGGAAATATTGCGGTCGTCAGTAACGGGCTTGGGAAATACGGATGAGATCGGGCGAACCCGTGACACTGGAGCGCATCTGGCGAATGGCCCACGGCCGGACGATTCGTCTCGGGCGGCGATCGACCATCATGGGCATCCTCAACGTCACCCCGGACAGCTTTTCCGACGGCGGTCGCTTCGACGGCAGCACCGAGCGGGCGGTCGAGGCCGCGCTCGCAATGATCGCAGAGGGCGCCGACATCATCGACATCGGCGGCGAGTCAACCCGGCCGGGCGCCGCACCCGTCGAGGCGGCGGAAGAGCAGGACCGGGTCCTGCCGGTCATTCGCGCGCTACGGGCTCACAGAGACGTGGCGATCTCCATCGATACCTACCGCGCCGAGACCGCGGCCCTTGCGATCGAGGCCGGCGCATCGATCGTCAACGACGTCTGGGGCGCGCAACGCGAGCCGGAGATCGCGCAAGTCGCGGCCCGAACCGGGGCAGGCCTATGCCTGATGCACACGGGGCGAGAGCGCGAGAAACTGCCTGACGTCATCGAGGATCAGCGGTCGTTTCTCCGGCGCTCCGTCGAGATCGCGCGCGACGCGGGCGTCAGCGAGGACCAGATCGTCCTCGATCCCGGGTTCGGTTTCGCGAAGGATGCGAGGGAGAACTTCGAACTGATGATGCGGCTGGGCGAACTCGCCCCCCTCGGCTACCCGATCCTCGCCGGCACCTCGCGCAAGCGCTTCGTGCGGAGCGTTCTCGACCGGGACAGCGGGGACGTCGACGTGGCCACGGCCGCGACGAGCGTTCTGATGCGGGAGCGGGGCGTATCGATCTTCCGGGTCCATGCCGTCGGCCCGACACGAGACGCGCTGGCACTGGTCGACGCCGCGCTTCGGGAGCGAGGGCAATGATCACCGCCTATCTCGGGCTTGGCGGGAATATCGGGGACCCCGTCCACTCAATGGCGCTGGCGCTGCGTGCCCTCGACCGCGATCTCTGCACGAGCGTGGTCGCCGTATCGTCGGTCTATGAAACTCCGCCTTGGGGGCCGATCGTGCAGCCCACATTCCTGAATGCCTGCGCGAGTGTCGAAACCAGCCTCTCGGCGGATGGCCTGCTGTCGCTCTGCCTGGCTGTAGAAACCGAGCTTCATCGCGATCGCAGCGTGCGCTGGGGTCCGCGGACGGTCGACCTCGATATCCTAGACTTCGGTGGTGTCAGCATGCGGAGCGAGACACTGACGCTGCCGCATCCACGCATGGGTGAGCGAGCCTTCGTACTTGTCCCGCTCGTCGAGATCGCGCCACAGTTAATTCTGGATGGCGTGACGATCGTCGAGCGGCTGAAGACGCTCGATACGACGGGTATCGAACGTCGGCCGACGGAGCCGGACTGGTGGCGGACCGCCTGACGCTCAGTCCGCCAACGCGGCGCGCTTCACGCTCTCGTCGCGCTTCAGCGTCATGCCGATGACGGGAACGAGCTCGCCCGCGACCTGCACCGAGATCGTGATCATCAGCTTGTTCTTGTCCTCGAGTCGGGCGACCATTGCGCCCTTCAACTGCTTGCGGTCGAGGCCGACGACGACCTTGTTTCCCGACACGTCGCCCGAAACGATGTCGAGGCCCTTGCCGCCCGAGCCATCGAGGAACGTGCCCTTGTAGGACGAGCCGCCCTTGGTGAAGGTCGCGTTCATCGGCTGAGAGAACATGCCGACGCGGCAGGCCCCGTCGAGCGACATGCCGACGGCCTTTTCGGGCTGGAGACCCGACAGGTCGCACACGAACTTCGTGCCCTTGTACTTGCCGGCGACGATTTCGCCCGGGCCCGACCAGCGCCCGAAAACCGAGTTGAAGAAGGCTTCGTCGACATCGGCCGCGCGCGCCGGCATCGCGCCTGTAAGAGCGATCGAGAGAAGCGACAATCCGGCGATGACGGGACGGAACATGGGGAGCCTTCGGAGCGGCAAGGACATGGGCCTATCTATCGCCGGGAACGGTTAACCGAACCTTTCGCGAGCGACAAGCCGCAGCACTCGGGTCACAGCTTCTCGCCGCCCATCGGCTTGAGTTCATTGAGGAAGTCGCCGATCCTCGGGCGTTGGACGCTGAGGAAGGGAAGGGGTCGGCAGAGGTCCATGGCGGCGATGCCGATCCGGGCGGTCAGAAGGCCGTTGACAAGGCCCTCGCCGAGCTTCGCGGACAGCCGCGCCGCCAGCCCATGGCCTACGACCTGCCCCACGATCCCATCGCCGACCGCGATCGACCCGGTGACAGCCAGATGCGCCAGAACGTCGCGCACCAGCCGAACGAGCCCGATAGCGCCCGGTCGGGCGCCGTAGAGCGACGATACCGAGCGGATCAGGCGCACGGTTTCGAACAGGACGAAGGCGAGGTCCATGAAGGCGCGCGGACTGACCGCCGTCACGACGGACACCCGTTTGGACGAAGCGAGCACAAGCGCACGCGCGCGGGCATCCAGCGGCAGGAGGAGTTCGCGTTCGGCGAGCGTGATCAGGTCTCGACCGTCGATGACGTCGTCGCGCGAGGCATGGAGGCGCTCGCGACCTGCGGCCGTCTCCGGTCTCGCCGACACGAGCTTTGTCAGCTTGGCGACGACCGCTTGGGCGTCCCTTGCGGAGTCGGTTTCGAAGGCCCGGCGCCCCTCGCTGCGCTCACGCTCCACGTCGTTGAGCCGCATGATGCCGAGGGCTTCGCGACCGACGACACCGAGCAACCCCACCAGCAGCAGCACGGCAAGACCGAGAGCCGTCCAGCCGAGCCAGTCCGAGCGCTGGAAGAGATCGCGCACGAAGCTATCGATCGCCAGACCGAAGGCCAGCGATGCGAGCGCACCGAGCGCGCCCATGGCGAGCTTGCCGAACGAGAACGTGCGGCGGCGGCGGGTCGCCGGTTCGGCGTCCAGCTGCGCGGCGGCTTCAGCCTCGAGCGCTTCGTCGGGTTCGATCTGCACCCGAGCGAGGTCGGAAATGCTGCGAGGCGTTCGTGCCGTTGCGACAGGGGGCTGCGGCAGCGGTGGATCGACCGGGAAAGCCGATGGGCGGCGGGACGGTGTGTCGCTCATGCCAGACGATCTCCCATCAGAAACTGAAGGGCGCGGTCGAGGCGGATCTGCGGCAGGGAGAGCGTCGCCCCTTCGGCGGTGCGCTCCAGCCTCGGCGGACGAAAGCGGACGAAGGTCAGAGGATCGAGCGCTCCGGTGCCATCCTCCCGCGCGCGCAGGATCCGCGAGGGGTCCTCCGGCAGATCGCCGGGAAAGACCGCCGTTTCGGTTCGTCCGTCGAAGCGTTGCCCGGCGATCTCTTCGCCTTCGATCGGGGTGCCAACGATGACAGGCAGCGTCTCGCCTTTGTCCGAAACCGTGGCCTCGTGGGTCGCGCGCACCGCAGCCATCGCGGCGACATCGGTCTGGGCGCCGGACAGTTTTGCACGCTCGACCGCGCCGTCCACCAGCCGCCTGACGATGTTTTCGAGGCGCTGGTGGCTGGTGCGGTGCAGGTGGTCGGCCTTGGTAGCGGCCACAAGAATACGATCGATCCGCGGCGTGAGCAGCGATCCGAGCCAGGACGCGCGGCCCGGCCGGAAGCAGGCGAGGATGTCGCTGAGGGCGGTCTCCAGATCCTGCACCGCTTCCGGTCCCGCGTTGATCGCCTGCAGCGCGTCGATCAGGATGATCTGGCGGTCGAGGCGCGCGAAGTGGTCGCGGAAGAATGGTCGGACGACGACGGTCTTGTAGGCCTCGTAGCGTCGCGCGTGGATCGCCCCGTAGCTGCCCTTCGGATAGACGCGCCCGGGTTCCACGGGCAGCGGCGCAAAGGTGAGAGCCGGCGATCCCTCGAGATCGCCCGGCATCAGGAAGCGTCCCGGCGGCAGGGTCGAAAGGGCCGTACGGTCCTGCCGACAGGCCCTCAGGTAGTCAGCGAAGGTCGAGCTGAGCCGCTGGCTCGTGGTCTCGTCGGCGACCGCTTCGAGGTCGATCGTCGCCAGCACGTCGAGAAACGGTCGTGCCATCCTCTCCCGCGACGGCAGGCGCGCTCGCTCCAGCGATTCCGCGGAAAAGGTGGCGAAGTCCTTCTCGAGAAGTGGAAGGTCGAGCAGCCATTCGCCGGGATAGTCGACGATGTCGATCGACAGCTTTCCCGGTGACAGGAAGCGCATCCAGCCCGAGGCCGACTCGTACTCGACCGTCAGTCGCAACTGCGAGATCGCTCGTGTCGATTGCGGCCAGACCCGGTCCTCCAGAATAGCTCGCAGGTGCTCTTCGTACTGGAATCGCGGCACGGCATCGTCCGGTTGCTCCTCGAGATAGGCACGCGAGATGCGCCCGGAGCTTTGGGCTTCGAACACCGGCAGGCGACCGCCGTGCAGGAGATTGTGGACCAGCGCCGTAATGAAGACCGTCTTCCCGGCGCGTGAAAGCCCGGCAACGCCAAGCCGCAGCGTGGGATGGAACAGCCCGGCTCCCCGATCCGAGATGTTGTCGAAGACAATACGCGCTTCGTCGGCAATGGAGGGCATGGTCAACCGATCGGGTTCGGGAGATGCGAACAGGAGACGCTGATATAGTCGGCGCTCGCCACCCTCGACAGGTCGGATCGCTAAGGCTTGAGCAACACGCGCAGACGTCCGCGCTGGCTGGTCCCGGCGTTCAGATCGATCGTGAGCCAGTTCGAGGTGCCGACACCGGACCGAAGCAACCGCTGCGAAGTCTCGTCGCCCTCGCAAAGGTGAAGCGCGAGATCCTCGATCGTCGGATTGTGCCCCACGAGCAGCAGTTCGCCGGGTCCCACGAACGCGTCGATCTCGCCGACATATGCAGCGCGGCCGAGCGCATAGAGCTCGTCGCTGAAGCGGACCGGCACGTCCTGCGGCAGCGCCCTTCGAAAAAGGTCCAGCGTCTGCCGCGCACGCACCGCTGTGGAACAGACCACCATTCCAACACGCGATCCGATCGCATGCGCCTCTTCCGCCATGCGTACGGCATCGGCGCGACCCCGGTCGTCGAGAACGCGCTGGTGGTCCCGTTGTCCGGGGACCGCCCATGAGGAGTGAGCGTGGCGCAGAATGTGGACCGTGCGTTCAGACGTCATGTTCCCTCGATAGGACAAGCCGGAGCGAAGGTCGAGAATCGCGAGGTGGCACATGAGACCGTCTGCAACCGCTGCGCGTAGCTCCATCACGGAAGCCCGCTTGGCGCCGGGCTGGTCCGGGGCTGATGCCGAGCACGGCGACCGACTTGTCGCGTCACAAATTCGCTGCGATTTTCGCAGTTTAGCCTTCGAGGAAGCAAAGGCTGCAGGGCGTGTTGGCAACTTGTCCGGTTCTCGAACGGTCGCTATAAGCCCGCGCAAGGTGCAGATGGAGGATCCGCATGAGTGAAACCCTTCCGTTGGGAACCGGCTTGCCGGAAGACGGGCCCTTCATGAACGACCGCCAGAAGGAGTACTTCCGCAAGAAGCTTCTGGGCTGGAAGGCGGATATCCTTCGCGAGTCGCGCGAGACGCTGGAAGCCTTGGCGAGCGAGAACGCGAACCTCGCGGACGCTGCAGACCGCGCTTCGTCGGAAACCGACCGAGCGATCGAATTGCGCGCCCGCGATCGCCAGCGCAAGCTGATCGCCAAGATCGACGCCGCAATCGAGCGCATCGACGACGGAACCTACGGCTACTGCGAAGAGACCGGCGAGCCGATCAGCCTTCGTCGCCTAGACGCCCGCCCGATCGCCACATTGTCGCTGGAGGCGCAGGAACGGCACGAGCGGCGCGAGAAGGTCTATCGCGACGAGTAAGTGCGACGCGCTTACGATCCTGATCACCGAAAAAAGGGCCGCTCCTGCGGCCCTTTTTCGTGCTAGCCTTTGGCTTATCGGCGTTCCGAGACGTCGATCGTGAAGTCGTGGAGCAGGCGCTCCATCTCCTCTTCCAACGTCAGCGGCCGTTCCGCGAGCTCGTCAGCCGAAGACGGCATCTCGTCGTCTGCCGACGAAGGAGTGACTGCAATGGGAGCCGCCGCAACCGGGGCTGCCGCATAGACGGGCGGCGCAGCGGGCTGCGGCGGCGTCGGCGTCCGCTGAGGCTGCACCGGGAGGGACGACGGTTCGGCAGCCTGCGGCGTTCGCCGATCTTGGATCGTGGACGCGAAGCTTCGAACCGACAGCGGTGCGGGCGTGGCTGTCTCGGGCTCTGCCGTCGGCCCGGCAAACCCGACCTCCGCGTCCGCATTGGCGTCGGCACGAGGCGCGACCGGCGCGGAAGGCCAACGCACCGGGATGCGCTCCGGCAGCGGCGGTACCGGAGCTTCATTACGGGTCTCGATGGCTTCGTCGCGCGACGTTTCGCCGTCCCGATTGCCAGCCGGTTGATTAGGCCCCGAACTCGCCGGGGTCGTGGACCAGAACGACCGCGCCGGAGCGACTTCGGGTTCGTTGCGAACCGGTGGTACGACCGGCGTTGCGCGCGACGGCTGGGGCAGGGTGGGCGTCGCCATCGATCGGGGGGGCGTCGCGGGAGGCTGCAGTGCGGCTTGCGGCTGCGGCGGCAAGACCGGCGGACGCGGGGCGCTCGCGCCGGAAGGAGAAGCAGGCGCAGTCGTCGAAGGGGCGATCGGCGGGACGATCGCGGCAGGCTGGACCGGCGGTCGCGGCATGGGAGCCGGCGGGATCGG
This sequence comes from Aureimonas phyllosphaerae, assembly GCF_047943035.1. Classification (NCBI taxonomy): domain Bacteria; kingdom Pseudomonadati; phylum Pseudomonadota; class Alphaproteobacteria; order Hyphomicrobiales; family Aurantimonadaceae; genus Aureimonas; species Aureimonas phyllosphaerae. The sequence continues at coordinate 3,061,037 of NZ_CP181348.1, forward strand.
CGATTGACGCGGCGGCTCGTAGGTCGGGCTGGCCGGGATCGGACGTTCCACCAACGGTTGCGCGGGCTCGGCCCTGCGCTCCGGCGGCTCGACGAATGTCGTGATCGGGACGCTCGGTGATGGCGGAGCGGTAAACGGCGGCTGGGACGGCATATCGGTTGCGCGACGCGTAGGCGTCGTCGGCTCGAGCGGTAGATCGTGCTTGGGGGGGCGCGTGGCGGGAAGCTGCTCGTTGGCGCGTACCGGCGGCGCGACCGGCGGCACGATCGCTTGGGGAGGCGGAGCGACCGGAGCGGCGGGCTTTGCCGGAGCCATTGCCGGCTCAACGAGCGGTTCCGATTCGGGCAATGCCACTGGTGTGGGCGTCGGCTCAGCAGCGCGCGGTTCCATCGGGCGCTGCCGCTCGGAAGCGGGGACCGGATTGCGAACAGCGGGCTGCACACGCTGCTCGGGCGGAGCCGTTACGGGCGTTTCCGCAACGGGCGCCAGAGCGGGATGCTCTCCGAGATCCTGTCCGTCGTTCGGAATGGGCTGAGCCGTCGGCCGCGGGGAGCGCCGATGCGGCAACGGCGGCTGCGGAGGAGCAACGCGCTGCTCGGGCTCGGCGAAACCGGGCTCCTGGCGGACGCGTCGCTGCTGGCCGCGGACGATCCCTGGCTCGACCACGAGATCGTTCTGCCCGCCGATCAGGATGAGATGCTCGACGTCGTCACGCCGCACCAGCACGAGCTTGCGCTTGGGATCCACCGGCGCCATGTCGAGAACAGCCAGCCGTGGTGCGCGCGAGCGCCCTCCAATGCCGCCGCTGCCTGCAAACACGCGCTTTGCCAGCCCGATCAGCACGAGCGCCAGGAGCACCACCAGCGCGGCCGCCAGAATCACCGTCATGATCGGGGCCAGGCTTTCGCCAACGATGCTCGCGAGCCACTCACGCATTTACCATATCCTCCTAGGCCTTCGTATGCGATGAAACCCCATGGTTACACCGGACGACGCCTTGCCTGCCATGTAGAGTTCCGCCGGCCGGGCTCCAGCGCCGGGTCAGCTTCGGAACATAGTGCCGTGCCATCATGTCGAGAGATTGCGACTGGCGCAAATTCGACAGATTCTCGTGCCCGTGCCGTCCCGCATTAATCTGTTCGGCTTTGCCTCGGAAGGGTCGATCGATCGCATATGGAACATCTGCTGTGGACCAGACGCCCGCTTCCGCCACGCATATGAGCGATAAGCCGCTGATCGACGGACGGACCGATCCGAGCGGTGTCCGCCGTCTTCTGTTCCTCGCAGGCTTCGTGTTCGTCTTCGCAGCCACACTGGCGCTGCTCGGCCACTCCTATGGCGCGCTCGCGCTCCTCGTGATGTTCGGCATCCTCGCCATGTGCGGTATTGCCGCCGTGTTCGGCCTTGCACTTGGCTTCCTGCACGTCGGGCCCCGCGTCGCCGATGCCGACATCGCGCGCGATGCCCTGAACTCGCTGCCGGTCGGCATGCTCGTCACGGATCGCAAGGGCCGCATCGTCTATGCCAACAGCGCCTATGGCGAGGCGACCGGTGCCGCGGGCGCTTCGTCCGTGCGTAGCTTGGAGCGTTTGCTCTCGCGCGAGGCGGAGGCTTCGGAAGCGATCTACCGGCTGGCAAACCTCGCGCGCGAGAACAAGTCCGGGCAGGAGGAATTTCGGCTGACCCGACGCCTCGGCAGCGCCGGGCCGTCGTCGCCGCACTGGTATCGCGCTTCGGTCGGCCCGTTCGGCGACGCGGCGGCCGGTTTGCAGCTGTGGCAGATCGCCGACATCACGCCCGAGCGCGAAGAGCAGGAGTCGTTCTTCAAGAACCTACAGCACGCGATCGACTACCTCGACCACGCGCCGGCGGGTTTCTTCGCAGCCGACGAGCAGGGTCGGATCGCCTACATCAATGCAACGCTCGCCGACTGGCTGTCGCTGGACCTCGCAACCTTCAAACCCTATTCGCGCTCGATCCAGGATTATCTCGGTGAAGGTGCGGCCGGCTTCCTCCGGCGGGCGGGCGACCAGCGGACGCCCGGAAGCGTCGAAAGCTTCGACCTCGATCTCGTGACGTCCGCCGGACAGCGCCTGCCGGTCCGCCTCCTGCGCAATGCGACCCGGACCGCCGACGGCGCGCCAGGTCTCACCCGCACGCTCGTCCTCGACCGCGCCCCGCGGGGCGACGACGAGAACGCGCTGCGCGCTGCCGAAATCCGCTTCACCCGTTTCTTCAACTCGTCGCCCATGGCGATTGCGGCGATGGATGCGAACGGGCGCGTCACCCGCGCCAACGCCGCGTTCGCCAACCTTTTCGGCGACGAGGCCGCCATGGGGCGCGGCGCCGTCTCGGAATGCCTGCGTGAGGAGAACCGCGAAGCGCTGCGCCAGGCCGTGTCGGCGGCGATGCGCGGGCAGGCGGGCATTCCGTCGCTGGACGTCGACCTTATGAGCGAGCCGACCCGCTCGGCCCGCCTCTATCTCAGCGCCAATGCCGACGTCAGCGACGGGTCGGGCGAGGTGGCGATCCTCTACGGCGTCGACATCACGCAGCAGCGCACGCTGGAGGACCAGTTCGCCAAGTCGCAGCGGATGCAGGCGATCGGCAATCTCGCCGGCGGCATCGCGCACGACTTCAACAACGTCCTGACCATCATCACCGCGTCGGTCGATTTCCTGCTTCTCAACCACAGGACCGGCGATCCCTCGTTCCAGGACCTCCTGCTGATCAAGCAGAGCGCCAACCGCGCCGCCTCGCTGGTTCGCCAGCTCCTGGCCTACTCCCGTCGCCAGACCATGCGTCCCAAGATGCTGAATCTGACAGACGTGATCGCCGACATGCACCTTCTCCTGAAGCGCATTTCCGGTGATCTGGTGAAGCTGGAGCGGCAGCACGCGCGCGATCTCTGGCCTGTCATGGCGGATATCGGCCAGTTCGAGCAGGTCGTTACCAACCTCGTGCAGAACGCGCGCGACGCCATGTCGACGAACGGTCGCGTGATCATCTCGACGCGCAACGTTCCAACCGAAGAGGCTGCGCAGTTCGGCTACAGCGAGCTCGGCGAGGGCGACTACGTGCTGATGGAAGTCTCGGACACCGGATCGGGCATGCCCGCCGATGTCGCCGAGCGCATCTTCGAGCCGTTCTTCACGACGAAGGAGATCGGAAAGGGGACGGGCCTCGGCCTGTCGATGGTCTACGGCATCGTCAAGCAGTCCGGCGGATCGATCTTCGTCGAGACGAAGCCCGGCGAAGGTACGACCTTCCGCATCTTCCTGCCGCGGCACATTCCGGCTGAGGTCCCTTCCGCCAAGGGTGAGGTGCCGTCTCCGGCGGCCTCCAACGCCAAGCAGGACCTGTCCGGCACCGCCTCGATCCTCCTCGTCGAGGACGAGGACAATGTGCGCGCCGGCAATGTTCGTGCCCTCAAGATGCGCGGCTACGAGGTTCACGAAGCGTCGAGCGGTCTCGAGGCGCTCGACGTGATGGAGGAGATCGGTGGAAAGGTCGACCTCGTGGTGTCCGACGTCGTCATGCCGGAGATGGATGGCCCGACCCTTCTGCGCGAGATGCGCAAGCAGCGGCCGGACCTGAAGTTCATCTTCGTCTCGGGTTATGCCGAGGACGCATTCGCCAAAAACCTGCCCGAAGGGGAGAAGTTCGGCTTCCTGCCGAAACCCTTCTCTCTCCGTGAGTTGGCCGTGGCGGTGAAGGAAGCGCTGGAAGAATAGGCGGTCAGGCGCAGGCGCTCGCGACGGCGATCCGGGCTGCCAGCCGCGCGTTCGAGCGGACGAGTTCGATGTTGGCCTCCAGCGAGCGACCGCCGCTGAGTTCGAAGATCCGCTGAAGAAGGAACGGCGTCACCGCCTTGCCGCGAACGCCTGCCGCCTCCGCATCCCGCAGGGCCCTCTCGATCCAATCGCCCACCGTCTCGCGGTCGATCTCCAGTTCGGGTGACAGCGGATTGGCGATGAGCATTCCGCCGTCGAGGCCGATCGCCTTGCGGGCGGATTGGAAGGCGGCGATCTCCTCGGGCGTATCGAGGCGAAGCGGGGCGGGAATGCCGGAGCCGCGAGACCAGAAGGACGGGAGTTCGTCCACCCCGAACCCGACGACGGGAACGCCTTTGGTTTCCAGCACTTCGAACGTCTTGTGAAGGTCAAGGATTGCCTTCGCGCCGGCGCAGATGACGATGACTTGCGTTCGAGCCAGTTCGTCGAGATCGGCCGAGATGTCGAAGCTCGTCTCGGCGCCGCGATGAACGCCGCCGATCCCGCCGGTGGCGAAGGTACGGATTCCGGCCAGCGCAGCCGCGATCATCGTCGCCGCCACGGTGGTCGATCCCGTGCGCCCGGTCGCCATGGCAAAGGCGAGATCCGCACGCGACAGCTTCATGGCGCCGGCAGTCTGCGCGAGCCTGACGAGTTCGTCGTCCGACAGCCCGATCCGCAGGACGCCATCGAGGACGACGATGGTCGCAGGCTCGGCGCCCTCGTCGCGGATCAACGCCTCGACGCCGCGTGCCATCTCGACATTCTGCGGCCACGGCATGCCGTGGGTGATGATGGTCGACTCCAGTGCGACCACGGGCCGCCCCGCATCGAGAGCCGCCTGGACAGCCGGGGAACATTGAAAGGTTTGGGCCACAGGGAGCCTCCGTCAGATCTGCAGGAATTCGGGTGGGGGAAGCGATGCCGCGATTGCCGCGGCATCCTTTGCCGAACTGCCAGCGAGGCCGGTGCTGATCCGCAGCGACGCCGCCGCAAGACCGAGGCGTACGGCATCTAGGAATGGACGATCATCGAGCCAGGCGCCAAATGCCACGCCGGCCAACGTGTCACCTGCACCGACCACATCGGTCACAGCCGCGACCATCGGGGGTGCCTGCCGCAAGGCAACGTCCGCATCGACGACCAGGACCGACCGGGGGCCGTCGGTCACGATGGCCCGTTCGAGCCCTCCGTTCCGGATCGACCGGACGAGGTCGGCATCACCGACGTCCGAGTGCAATGACAAGAGCGTCGCGATCTCCACACGCGAGGCGAAGAGAACTGAGAGCTCCGGACGGATTGTCGCCAGGCGCGTGATCTTGGCTGGGGAGACGGCAATCGCGCCGAGTCTTTGAGGCCGAAGCGAAGCGAGCTGCTCCAGCGCCGCCGGCGGGAGATTGGCGTCGACAAGAACGCCATCCGCTTCGGCGATTCGATCGAGGAGATGCCGACGTGACAGAACGCGCGGCGTGAGACGATCGTAGATCTCCATATCGGCAACGCCGCCGACCAGATCGCCACCGGCATCGACAAGGGCTGTGTAGGTGGCGGAGCGGCGGTCGAGCCACGCGATGCGGCCGTCGACGACATCGAAGCGATCGAGCTCTGCACCGACCCGTTCCGCCACATCGTCGCCGCCGCAAGCGCTGACGAGGGTCGCCGCACTCCCGAACAGCTTCAGCGCGAGAGCCGCATTGAACGCAGCGCCGCCAAGACGCTCGACGACGCGGCCAGGATTCGAGAACCCCCGCCGGAACGGGGTGCTGGAAAGCGCGATGCGATCGAGGTGAGCTGCTCCCAGCAGGAGGACCGAAGGCGGTTTGCGTTGGCCCGTATCCGTCAACGCTTCGTCAACCATTGGACGTGTTTGCGAACCAGCGAATCACTGGCGATTTGCGAGAACAAATCGGGATCATCGCTTGCGAAACGAGAACAAAAAGAGTACATGGAGAACCACGGTAACGACGTTGCACCCCACCATCGCTCATGGAATAAGGTCCTGCCCCATGGCCCAGAATTCACTCCGTCTCGTTGAGGATACATCGGTGGACAAAACAAAGGCGCTCGACGCAGCCCTGTCGCAGATCGAGCGGGCCTTCGGCAAGGGCTCGATCATGCGGCTCGGTGCCACCGAGAAGCTCGACATCGAGACGATCTCGACCGGCTCGCTCGGACTCGACATCGCGCTCGGCGTCGGCGGTCTTCCGAAGGGTCGTATCGTCGAGATCTACGGCCCCGAGTCGTCGGGCAAGACGACGCTGGCGCTCCACACGGTCGCAGAGGCCCAGAAGGGCGGCGGCGTCTGCGCCTTTGTCGACGCGGAACACGCGCTCGATCCGGTCTATGCCCGCAAGCTCGGCGTCGATCTCGACAGCCTCCTGATCTCGCAGCCGGACACGGGCGAGCAGGCGTTGGAGATCGTCGACACGCTGGTCCGCTCCGGTGCGATCGACGTGCTCGTGGTCGATTCGGTCGCCGCGCTGACCCCGCGCGCCGAGATCGAGGGCGAGATGGGCGACTCGTTGCCCGGCATGCAGGCTCGCCTGATGAGCCAAGCGCTGCGCAAGCTGACGGGCTCGATCTCGCGCTCGAAGTGCATGGTCATCTTCATCAACCAGATCCGCATGAAGATCGGCGTGATGTTCGGCTCGCCGGAGACGACGACGGGCGGCAACGCCTTGAAGTTCTACGCTTCGGTGCGCCTCGACATCCGCCGCATCGGTTCGATCAAGGAACGCGAAGAGGTCACGGGCAACCAGACCCGCGTGAAGGTGGTGAAGAACAAGCTCGCACCGCCGTTCAAGCAGGTCGAGTTCGACATCATGTACGGCGAGGGCGTGTCGAAGGTCGGCGAGCTGGTCGACCTCGGTGTGAAGTCCGGGATCGTCGAGAAATCGGGCGCCTGGTTCTCGTACAACTCCCAGCGCCTCGGTCAGGGCCGCGAGAACTCCAAGCAGTTCCTGCGCGACAATTCGGCCGTCGCTGCCGAGATCGAGGCCGCGATCCGCCAGAACGCGGGACTGATCGCCGAGCAGCTGCTGCAGAACGGCGGTCCGGATCCGAACGACGACGCCGAGTGATCGGGACGAGAGAGGGCGCCGTAAGGCGCCCTTTTCATTTCTGCTGCAGGAACGGTTCAGATCTTCGGGTCGATCATGGTGATGCCGTCCGGGGCGCTCCGTCCCATCGCGACGAGGGCGGGAACCGCCGCTTCCAGCGGCAGCGTTTCGCCGATCAGTCGATCGGGACGCAGGGAGCCCGTAAGGATCATCTCCAGCATCGCGTCGTACCGCCATGACTGCATGCCGTGGCTGCCGTAGATTTCCAGCTCGTGGGCAATGACCTGCGCCATGGGTATCGACGCCTTCGCGTTGTCCGCCAGCATCAAGCCGACCTGCACGTGGCGGCCCCGGCGGCGAAGATTGGCGATGGAATTGAAGCAGGTCTCGGGGTGCCCCAGCGCGTCTAGCGAGACATGCGCGCCGCCCCCGGTGATGTCGCGGACGGCCTCGACGACGGCGGGAACTTCGCGAGAGTTGACGGTTGCAGTCGCGCCCATCTTCCGCGCCAGTTCGAGCTTGTGGTCGGCAACGTCGATCGCCACGACGCGCGCGCCGAGCGCCGAGGCGATCATGACGGCCGACAGTCCCACACCGCCTGCGCCATGCACCGCAACCCACTCGCCGCCGCGCACACGCCCCTGATCGACTACGGCGCGAAAGGAGGTGGCGAAGCGGCAGCCGAGGCTGGCGGCCGTCCGGAAGTCCATGCTCTCCGGCAGGCGCACCAGATTGTTGTCCGCCCGCTCGATCGCCACGAACTCGGCAAACGAACCCCAATGCGTGAAGCCGGGCTGGAACTGCGCCTCGCAGACTTGCTGGTGCCCGGCATGGCATTCCCGGCAGTGCCCGCATGCCGCGATGAAGGGGACGGTGACGCGCTCGCCCGGCCTGAAACCTCGCACGTCCCGCCCGACGGCGGCGACGACGCCAGCGAACTCGTGTCCGGGCACGTGCGGCAGGCGAATGTCGGCATCGTGCCCCATCCAGCCATGCCAGTCGCTGCGGCAGAGACCCGTGGCCATGACCTCGATCACCACGCCGTCCGGGGCCGGGGTCGGATCGGGAACCTGCCGGATGTCCGGTTCGGTCCCGAACGTCTCGAAGATCATGGCTTTCATGGTGCGGCGCTCCGTCTGGCGGGAGCATCCTCCACCGCAACGGCGTCGCAACGTCAAGACGACTGCGGCGGGCCGTCAGTCGGGATGCCGGATGGATGCCACGAGGCCGCGCAGATGGTCCTGCAAGATCTTTGCGTTCGGGCCCGGCGGCCCGCTGTTGTCGATCCTTAGCGCGCTTTCGCAGCGGGCCGGAATGTCGAGGCCGACTTGGCGGGCGAGCCGTCGTTCGATCTCGTCGGCGCTCTCCCGGCCGCGCGCGGCGATGCGTTCGACGAGGACGGCGCGAGGGGCGGTGATCTCGACCACTGCGATCCGCCCGAAGCGAGCGACGGCATCCGCGAGGGACCGACGGGAGAGGTTCGCCACCACGATCCGACCGGACCGGACGCGGTCCTCGATCGCAAGCGGCAGTCCGTAGGCGAGGCCATGGGCCCGCCAGGTCAGACAGAAGCCGCCGGCAGCCTCGACGTTTGCAAACGCGTCCGCGTCGAGGCTCTCATGATCCTCGGTCTCGCCGTCCTGTGGCCGGGTGATCGTGCGCCGGGCCAGTTCGATGCGGGGCTCGTCGGTCAGACCCTCGAACGCAAGACGGATCAACGTGTCCTTGCCGGCACCGCTCGGGCCGACCACGGCCACAAGGAGCCCTTGGGGCGTTCGATCGTCACGCAACGCGCCGTCCCTCGCGCCAGACGCTCCGCACCACAGGCGGCTTGGCGGCACCCGTTTGCGTGCGCACGCGCACGAGATCGGCGCGCAGGCCGACGGCGATCTCGCCACGGTCGTCGAGGCTGGCCACGCGCGCAGGTGTCCGCGTGACCATCGCGGTCGCCGCAGGCAGCCCGATCGATCCCGCCAGCACGAAGGTCGCCTGGATGAGGCTGAATGGCACGTAGTCAGACGACAGGACGTCGAGAACGCCGATCTCGACGAGATCCTTCGCCGACACGTTGCCCGAATGCGAGCCGCCACGTACGACGTTGGGCGCCCCCATCAACACCGACAGCCCGGACTCGCGCGACAGCCTTGCCGCCTCCAGCGTGGTCGGAAACTCGGCCAGCGCGATGCCGAGCTCGCGGCTTTCCTCGACATGCGCGGCCGTGGCGTCGTCGTGGCTGGCGAGCGTGATGCCGGCTTCCCGGCAGCGCCCGGCGATATGGCGCCGGTTGCCCGGCGAGTTCGCTTCCGACTCTGCCACGCGCCGCGCACAGAACGCGTCGAACACGGCATCCGTCATCCGCATCTTGCCCTGGTAGTAGGTACGGTAGGTTTGGATGTTGACGAACTGGCGCTGGCCGGGCGCGTGGTCCATCAGGGAGGCGAGGCGCACGCGCTCGTTACCGATCATGGTCTCGAAGGCCGGCACGACGTCGGGCGCCGAGACCTCGCATCGCAGATGGATGAAGTGCTCGGCGCGCAGCCGGCCGTCGTGCGTCGCCTCGAGGATCGCGTCGGCCATCGCCGACATATCGGATGAACCGAGCGCGGCATCCTCGTCCATGCCGACTCGAAGGGCGTCGAACACGGTGGTGATGCCGGAGGCCGAAACTTGGGCATCGTGGGCCTGCAGCGCAGCGTCGATGTTCCAGCGCACCTTTGGACGGGGGAGGTAGTGGCCTTCCAGATGATCGGTGTGAAGCTCGACGAGGCCGGGCAGAAGGTAGTCGCCCTCCATGTCCGTCCCAACATTAGACGTGCCGGTCGAGATGTCGGCGATCCGTCCGTCGCGAACGAGGATGCTGCCCTCGATCACCTCGTCGGCCAAAACGATGCGGGCGTTGTGGAAGACCTCTTCGGTCGCTGGACTACTCATGTCGGGCTCGTTGCGGTATCGGAAGACAGGGAGTGGAGGGCGTGGACGTGGAACGGCTCGCCGGGACGCGATTCGACGAACAGCGCGAGACCGTCGATCGCCAGCGGCCGCCCGAGCGCGGGCGCGAAGCGTTCCTGAAGTCGCGCCTCGACCGCTGCCGCATCCTCATCTGCGACGGGGCCGGTCAGGGTCATGTGGAAACGGAATTCGTCGAAGACATAAGGGTAGCCCCAGCGATCGAGGTGCCCGCGCTGCCGTACGGTGAGCCGGTCCGGCGCGCGGCGAGCCAGTTCGGCCACGTCGAGCGGCGCTCGAAAGCGCTCGAACTCTCGCACGGTCTCGTCGGCCAACGCGTGAAGGGCTGGCTCGCGCGCGCCGGGTACCAGCGCGAAAAAGCGTCCGATGCGTCGAAGCTCCAGTTGCGCGATCTCGGCCCGGCGGTGCCGACGGCAGAAGTCGGCGAGCGCCTCGTCGAGCTCATCCAGCGTCCGACCCTCGGCGAGCCGAAACGGCGGCTTCATCGTGGCGTGGAACCCGTAACGGGCGGGCTCCGCGACGAGCGGCGCGGGCTCGGGAGCGGGGCCGTCCGAGAAGGCATCGCGGCCGAGCCATGCGGCGGCAAGGTGGGTCAGAGGCGCGTCGCGCGGCGGCGTGAAGTAGATGGCTGCGCGCATCAGATGACGCGCTTTCGAAGGCTCTGCGAGATGATGTCCATGACCGTGACCGTTGCGACCACGATGATGAGGATGGCCGACGCCTGCGGATAATAGAAGCCGCGGATCGACTCGAACAGCACCTGTCCGATCCCGCCGGCCCCGATTACGCCGAGCACGGTGGCCGCGCGCACGTTGGACTCGAGACGGTAGAGCGAGAACGAGATCCACAGCGGAAGAACCTGCGGGATAACGCCGTAGACGATCTCCTGCAGACGCGAGGCGCCGGTGGTGCGGATCGCCTCGACGGGCCGTGGATCGATCGCCTCGACGGCTTCCGAGAAGAGCTTGGCGAGAATGCCGGTCGTATGGATGAAGAGCGCCATGACGCCGGCGAACGGCCCGAGGCCGACGGCCACGACGAAGAGCACCGCGAAGACGACTTCGTGGATCGCACGGAAGAGGTCCATCAGACGCCGCGCGGGCTGATGCACCCACCACGGCGAGACGTTGGCGGCCGAAAGGATGCCGAAGGGGATCGACAGGAGGACGGACAGTAACGTTCCCCAGACCGCGATCTGCACCGTCACGATCATTTCCGAGAGGTAGTAGCGCCAGTCCGCGAAGTTCGGCGACAGAAAGCCCTTCGCGTATTCGGCCATGTTGGCGGAATCGGTGAAGAGGTAGGTCCAGCGCCCCATGTCGGCCGGGCCCCAACTCCAGACGAGAAGGAGCGCCAATCCCAGCCAGACGGCAAGGCTGCCGAGCGAGCGCTTCGGCGCGCCATCCGTTGCCGTGGCGGCCGCGGCCTCTGCAGTGGGAACGTTCGTCATCTCGGTGTCTCCTCGACGGACGGTTCACCGCCGCGCATCCGGCGCGGCGGTGGACGTTTCAAATCCGGCTTCAGCCCTGCGGCGCCGCGGCGAGCTTCGCCTCGTAGCCGGTCTTCTTGTCCTCCAGCTCCTTCAGCTTGGCAGCCTTGGCATCGGCGGAGAGCGAGGCGTCGCTGCGGGTCGCGGCCATCGCCTTCGACACTTCCATCACGCGGACCGGCAGGAGCTGGTCGTCGCTCGAGGCGCGGAACGGCGACCAGGTCAGACCGGCGAGCGTCTTCAGCTCTTCGGCCTTATCGCCCTTGGTGCGGTCGGTGCCGTAGTTCAGCACGAACGTGCGAAGCTTTTCCTTGGTCTCGGCGGAGAGGTCCTTCGACCAGACGAGCGGGTCGGACGAGATCAGCGGCGACTTCCAGATGATCTTGACCTTCTGGAAGGCGGCCGGCTGGTTCTTCTCGATCAGCGCGAGGTTCTCGGTGTTGTTGGTCGCGGCGTCGAGCTGGCCGTTGGCCACGCCCATCGCGTTGGTCTCGTGATTGGCGTTGGTCACCGTCTTGAAGCAGGACTTCGGGTCGATGTTCCGGGCGCCGAACACGAAGGTCATCGGCACGAGGTAGCCCGAGGTCGAGTTCGGATCGCCGAGGCCGAAGTTCAGCGTCTTGTCGCACTTGAGGAGGTCGTCGACGCTGTTCAGCGGGGAATCCTTCGGCGCCAGGATCAGGCCGTAATAGCCCGGCTCGCCGCTGACCGGCACGGACTGGGCGAAGACTTCGCCCTTGGCGCGGTCTACCGCTTCCATCGCCGACTTGTTGCCGAACCAGCCCATCTGGACCTTGCCGAAGCGCATGCCCTCGATCACGCCGGCATAGTCGGTGGCGAAGAAGGGTTCGATCTCGAGACCGGTTTCCTTCTTCATGTCGTCGAGGAACGGCGGCCACTTCGTGCGCAGGTTCTGCTGCGACTCGGTCGAGATGATGCCGAAGTTGATGGTCTCGGCGATGGCCGAGCCAGCGAAAGTCGAGGCGAGCGCGAGCGCCGCCAGACCCTTGAGGATCGCGTTCATTGTCGTCTCCGATGGTTGGATGGGTTCAGGCGGCCTCGAAGGCTCCGAGCCGCTTGGTAACCGCCGGCTCGGGCCGGTGGTCGGGATGCGCTGCCGGGGCTTCCGGCAGGACGAGTTCTTCCGAGGCTGCGCCGTAGAGCTCGGACAGGAAGGCGTTGGTCAGCGCCGAGGACGGACCGTCGAAAACGATCTGGCCGTCCCGCATGGCGATCGTGCGCGGGAAATAGCGGCGCGCGTACTCGACCTGATGAAGCGACACGAGGACCGTGATGCCGTCGGTGCGGTTGATGTCGGACAGGATGTCCATCACCCGGCGGGCCGATGCCGGATCGAGCGAAGCGATCGGCTCGTCGGCGATCAGGATGCGCGACTTCTGGACCAGTGTCCGGGCGATCGCCGCACGCTGCTGCTGGCCGCCGGAAAGCGTCGAGGCGCGCTGGCGCCAGACCTTCTCGATGCCGACGCGGGCGAGGGCGCTTCTGGCTTCCGACTTCTCGCTCGCGCTGAAGACGCCGAACGTGCCGCGCCAGCGCGGGATGCGCCCGAGCTTGCCGACGAGAACGTTGGTGAGGACCGACAGGCGCGAGACGAGGTTGAACTGCTGGAAGAGGATCGACACGTCGTGACGCATCGTGCGCGCGCCCGGCAGTCGGCGCCCACCCGCCTGTGTCGGCACGTTGAAGATCGAGACCCGGCTGTCCCCGCCGTCACCGAACTCCAGCCCGGCGATATGGCGGATCAGCGTCGACTTCCCGGACCCGGAGGCGCCGATCAGACAGACCATTTCCCCCGAACCGATGGAGAGGTCGATGCCCGAGAGGGCTTGCGTCGTTCCGAAGCGTTTCGACAGGCGAGACACGGAGATCGCGGTCATGGCGGTCGTCCTTCCGGTTTTCGCGGACAGTGTCAGGAAGCGATGCGGTTCGCGTGACGCGCGGATGAAGGTTCCGTGACGCCTTCGTAGCGGTCGAGAAAGGCGCTGGCATCGAGGGTGCGGAAGTCTTCGAGCGCCGCATGCAGCGTGTCGTGCGGCCAGTCCCACCAGCCGAGCGCGTCCATCCGCTCGCCGACGCCGGGGCCGAACCGGTCTCGGATCGGACGGGACGGCACGCCGCCGACGATCGTGTACGGCGCGACGTCACGCGTCACTACGGCGCCGGAGCCCACCACTGCGCCGTTGCCGATCGTGATGCCCGGCAGCACGGTCACGCCATGGCCGATCCAGACGTCGTGACCGATATTCACGGTGTTCTCGCGCCGGGCCTCGAAGAAGTCCGCCTCGTCCTCGGCGCCTTCGAAATAGTCGCCGGCGCGGTAGGTGAAGTGGTGCAGCGTGGCGCGCCAGACCGGGTGGTTCGTCGCATTGATGCGCACCGAAGCGGCGATGTTGACGAACTTGCCGATGCGAGCGGCGAAGATCCGGCAGTCCTGCATGACGTAGGAATAGTCGCCGAGGACCGTCTCGGTCAGGACGGACCGCGCCTCGACCTCGGTGTATCGGCCGAAGGAGGTGGTCTCGATCTCGGCCGTCGGATGGATCCACGGCGTCCGCTCGCTGAGCTTCGGCATCAGGCGGCCCTCCGGGCGGAAAAAGCTGAGACGTCGAGGATGCGCGTGGCGACGGCCGCGCGGACGGGCTCGTCGTGGAAGATGCCGAGGATGGCGACACCGGAAGCGAGCTTCTCGCGGATCATCGACACAACGACGTCGCGGTTGGCGGCGTCGAGCGAAGCCGTCGGTTCGTCGAGAAGCAGGATCGGATGATCCGTCAGGAAACCGCGCGCGATGTTGACGCGCTGCTTCTCGCCGCCGGAGAAGGTGGCAGGCGGCAGGTCGAAGAGGGCATCCGGCAGGTTCAGGCGGCGCAGCATGGCGGCCGCCTGCCGGCTCGCATCCTCGCGCGGCACGCCGAGCCGGACCAGCGGGTCGGCCACCACCTCGAGCGCCGAGGCTCGGGGCACGGCGCGCAGGAACTGGCTGACATAGCCGATCGAGCGCTCGCGAAGGCGAAGCACCGTGCGCGGGTCCCCGGCACCGAGGTCGCGCATCTCGCCGTCGGCGGCGTCGCGCACCAGGATCGATCCGCGATCCACCGCGTAATTGCCGTAGATCATGCGCAGGATCGAACTCTTGCCGACGCCCGAGGGCCCGCCCAAAACCACGCATTCACCGGGGTGAAGCTCGAAGCGGACGTTCTCGACGACGGGCAGCGTCAGCCCGCCGCGCAGGTGCATGGTGAAGGACTTGGCGACGCCCTCGACGGACAGGAACGGAGCGGACACGGTCACGACTCCGGGATCGAGGCGACGAGAAGCTGGGTGTAGGGGTGGTGCGGATCGTCCAGCACCCGGTCGGTCAGGCCTTCCTCGACCACGCGACCTTCCTTCATCACGATCATCCGCTGCGACAGGAGCCGCGCCACGGCGAGATCGTGGGTCACGATGATGACAGAGAGGCCGAGGTCGGCGACGAGGCCGCGCAGGAGGTCGAGCACCCGCGCCTGCACCGACACGTCCAGCCCGCCGGTCGGCTCGTCCATGAAGACGAGACGCGGATGCGTGACGAGGTTGCGGGCGATCTGGAGCCGCTGGCGCATGCCGCCGGAGAACTCGGTCGGCCGGTCGTCGATGCGGCTTCCGGCGATCTCGACCCGACCGAGCCAATCCTGCGCCGTTTCGCGCAGGGTTCCGTAGTGGCGCTGGCCGACGGCCATCAGCCGCTCGCCGACATTGGCTCCGGCGGAGACCCGCATCCGCAGCCCGTCGGCCGGGTTCTGGTGTACGAAGCCCCAGTCGGTCCGCATCAGGAGCCGCCGTTCGGCTTCGGTGAGGGTCGCGAGGTCGCGGGTCACACCGTCCCGCATGGCATAGGAGACGCTGCCGGCGGTCGGCTCGAGGCGCGCGGAGATGCACGACAGGAGAGTGGTCTTGCCGGAGCCGGACTCGCCGACGATGGCGAGCACTTCGCCGGGCCAGAGATCGAACGAGACGCCGATGCAGCCGACGCGCGATCCGTAGCGCTTTTCAAGGTCGCGGACCTGGAGGAGAGGTGTTTCCATGGTCATTCCGCGGCCTCCCCGAGCGCGAGACCGGTTTCGCCGGCTTCGCGCTGCGTCTCGCAGTGATCGGTGTCAGAGCAGACGAACATGCGTCCGCCCCGGTCGTCGGTGAGGACCTCATCGAGATAGACGCCGGTCGAGCCGCACAGGGCGCACGGCGTGCGGAAACTCTGGACGCGGAACGGATGGTCCTCGAAGCCGAGGCTGACGACTTCGGTGTAGGGAGGCAGCGCGTAGATGCGCTTCTCGCGGCCCGCCCCGAAGAGCTGGAGTGCCGGCGAGCGGTTCATCTTCGGATTGTCGAACTTCGGGATCGGCGAGGGGTCCATGACGTAGCGACCCTCGATCTTCACCGGATAGGCGTAGGTGGTCGCAATATGGCCGTGCCGCGCGATGTCCTCGTAGAGCTTGACGTGCATCAGCCCGTATTCCTCGAGCGCGTGCATCGTCCGTGTTTCGGTCTCGCGCGGTTCGAGGAAGCGCAGGGGCTCGGGGATCGGCACCTGATAGACGAGGATCTGTCCGGCCCGGAGCGGCACCTCGGGGATGCGGTGGCGGGTCTGGATGATCGTGGCTTGCGCCGTCTTCGTCGTCGTGGCGACGCGCGCGACGGACTGGAAGAATGCCCGGATCGACACCGCGTTGGTCGTATCGTCGGCGCCCTGGTCGATGACCTTCAGAACGTCGTCCGGACCGATCACCGCTGCGGTGACCTGCACGCCGCCCGTCCCCCAGCCGTAGGGCATCGGCATCTCGCGACTGGCGAAAGGAACCTGATAGCCGGGGATCGCGATCCCCTTGAGGAGCGCGCGCCGGATCATGCGCTTGGTCGCCTCGTCGAGATAGGCGAAGTTGATTTCGGGAAGCTCGGTGCTCATTCGGCTGCCTCCTGACGGGCGTCGCGCTCGGCGTTGAGCTGACGCACGAGGTCGAGTTCGGCCAGGAAATCGACGTAGTGGGGCAGCTTGAGGTGCTCGACGAAGCCGGTCGCGGCGACGTTGTCGCAGTGCTCGAGCACGAACTCCTCGTCCTGCGCCGGGCTGCGCCGCTCCTCGCCGTACTCGTCCGCGCGCAGCGCGCGGTCGACGAGGCTCATCGCCATCGCCTTTCGCTCCGACTGCCCGAACACGAGGCCGTAGCCGCGCGAGAAGCGGGCAGGCTCGTCGGGACCACCGGTGAACTGTGCCACCATCTGACATTCCGTGACGCGAACGCGCCCGATGGTGATGGCGAAGCCGAGTTCGGGGAGCTCGACCTCGACTTCCACCAGCCCGATTCGGATTTCGCCGACGAAGGGATGGGTGCGCCCGTAGCCGCGCTGCGTCGAATACCCGAGCGCCAGGAGGAAACCCTCGTCGCCGCGCGCCAGCGCCTGCAGCCGCAGGTCGCGTCCGGCCGGAAAATCGAGCGGATCGCGCGTGATGTCGCCGGGCTCGCCGCCGGGTTCGCCATCGTCCTCCATCAGGCCTTCCGCGCCGAGGAGATCGGTCACGCGGGGCGCGACGGCGGTCGGTGCGGCGCGGCGCTCCGGCTCCGCGACGTCTTCGTCGCGCGCCATCGCCGGGTCGAGCAGACGGTGGGTGTAGTCGAAGGTCGGACCGAGAAGCTGGCCGCCGGGAAGGTCCTTGTAGGTCGCCGAAATGCGTCGCTCCAGCCGCATCGCGCCGGTGTCGAGCGGCTCGGCGGCGCGGAAGCGGGAAAGAGTTGTCCGGAACGCCCGCAGGAGGAAGATCGCCTCGATGAGGTCGCCCCAGGATTGGCGGATGGCTAGCGCCGCGAGGTCGGGATCGTAGAGCGAGCCTTCCGCCATTACGCGGTCGACACCGAGCGCAAGCTGCGACGCGATCTGCTCGATCGTCAGGGCCGGCACGCTCCGGTCTCCGCGGCGACGGTCGGCGAGCAGCCGGTGCGCCTTCTGGATGGCGGCTTCACCGCCTTTGACGGCTACGTACATCTCAAGCCTCCTCGACGCAGGTCGTGCGCGGGAGCACGAGGCAGTGCGCGCCGGCAGCCAGAACGAGGTCGTGCCCCCGGGGGAACAGTGCGCGATTGGCCGCGCGGGCGGCGATGAAGCCGGCGGGCAGGCCGAGTGGGGCGATGCGGCGCGTCGTCTCGATGCCGGGGCCGGACAAAGTCAGTGACGCTCCGCCTTCTAGCGCCTCGACCGACAGGATCAGGGTCGCGGAGCGGTCGGGATAGACGTCGGTGCCGAGCGGATAGCGCTCCCACCGCTTGGGATCCGACATTGGCGACAGAACCGCGAACGCGGCATCGGCCGGATCGGCCAGCACGGCCGCGCCGGTCTGGAAGGCGATCCACGCCAAAGTTTCGGCAGCGTCGTCGGTTTCGAGGAAGACGGGCGCGTCCGCGTCGGCGAGCGTCGCCAGAAGCGTCGCGATCGCGGGCGTCAGGGGGCTCGGCGCGGAAACGAAGCCGCCGAGGTCGATCGTCGTGCCGGGCTCCGCGAAGGCGCCCATGATCCGTCGGAACGCAGCCTGCGATCCGAGGACCGGATCGTTGAAGCCGCCGGAGACGGCGGTGGTGGAAAGCGCAGCGGACATGACGATCAATCCTCGCCTCGGGCGACGGTGAAGAAATCGACGCGGGTGGCTTCCGTCTCCTCGGCGCGGCGCTCCAGCGCCTCGGCATCGGCGGCGAGCGCCGGCGTCACGAACTCGGTCTCGATCCGGTCGCGCCAGGCATCGGTCTGCCAGAGGGCGTCGAGGTGAGCGGCAATGCGGGCAGTCTCGGTATCACGCCCGAGGATCATCGCGTGCCCAACCTCGCCGGTCGCAAGCCGCACCGTGGCGCGGCAGACGCTGGCCTCTCCAAGATTGAATGCCGCACCACCGCCGCCGGCGCGTCCGCGCAGCATGACGAGGCCGACCTCCGGCCCGCGAACGGGCAGGGCCGGCGGCACCTCCTTCGCGAAACCAGCAAAGCGATCCTTCAGGAAGCCTCGCGGTGCGAGCGCCAGCGCGTTTATGGCGCGCTTGCGGGCATCCTCAGTTCGCATGTTCGAGGGGGTGGCGGTTTGAGGCATCAAGTACGACCCGCTTCCGATTGTCTATTTGTCTAGACTACCGATCTGGACGGGGAAGGTATAGCGCCTCGATGGTGACACCTCTATGACGGCGGCGCGCGGTCAAACGGAGCCCGACGGAATGAACGATGCGGACGAGGGGGTGACGCGCTGGCGACGCGTGGCGGACCGCATTCGCGCCAGCATCGCCGACGGTTCGGTCTCCGATCAGCTTCCACCCGAAACGGAACTTGCCGAGCGGTATGCGGTCAACCGGCACACCGTTCGTCGGGCCATCCAGTCGCTCGCGGCCGAAGGGCTTCTTCGGTCGGAGCGGGGGCGTGGCACCTTCGTCAACGCACCTGCTCCGCGTCTTGCCTACCCGGTCGGCCTGCGAACCCGCTTCTCCGAGAACGTCACGGCGCAGGGTCAGCGGCCTGCCGGGCGTCTGATCCGATCCGAAACGGTGCGCGCGGATCAGGCGCTGGCCGCCTTGCTGAACTGCCCGCTCGGCGCGGCGCTCGCCCGGCTCGACACGCTGTCCGTCGCCAGCGGCCTGCCGCTCTCGGTCTCGACCGGCTATTTCCCGGCCGATCGCTTTCCCAACATCGTGCGCGACTATGCCGAGACCGGATCGATCACCGAGGCTCTCAGGCGGCACGGATTGCCGGACTACCGTCGGCTTGAGACCCGAATCACGGCCGAGCGCGTGCATCCGGTGGATGCCGAGCATCTTGACCTGCCCCCCGACAGCATCGTCCTCGTCTCCAGCGCAGTCGACGTCGATGCCGAGGATCGCCCGGTGCAGGCGATGCGCTCGCGCTTTCCTGCCGACCGGATGGAACTCGTGTTCCGTCTCTGATCGTCAGCAGATTGCCGGATCTCGGCGTCGCTTGCGCGTTGCTCGTAGGCCGTCGCGCGCGAGCATGGACAGGGTTTCGGCCCCTCGCTAAAAGGCTGGCGCTGCGGCGTTCCTGCGCCGCGATCCTATCCAAGCCTTGAAGGTTTCCCATGAGCGGCGTGAACGAGATCCGGTCGACGTTCCTCCAGTACTTCGCGAAGAACGGGCACGAACCGGTCGCGTCCTCGCCGCTGGTCCCTCGCAACGATCCGACCCTGATGTTCACGAACGCCGGCATGGTGCAGTTCAAGAACGTCTTCACGGGCCTCGAGAAGCGCTCGTACACGCGCGCCACGACCGCGCAGAAGGTCGTGCGGGCCGGCGGCAAGCACAACGATCTCGACAACGTCGGCTACACCGCCCGGCACCACACCTTCTTCGAGATGCTCGGCAACTTCTCGTTCGGCGACTACTTCAAGGAAGAGGCGATCAGCCTCGCCTGGAGCCTCGTGACCAAGGAGTTCGCGCTCGACAAGTCGCGCCTTCTCGTCACCGTCTACTCGGAGGACGACGAGGCGGCGAAGCTGTGGAAGTCGATCGCCGGCTTCTCCGACGACCGCATCATCCGCATCCCGACCTCCGACAACTTCTGGACCATGGGCGAAACCGGGCCGTGCGGCCCGTGCTCGGAAATCTTCTACGACCAGGGCGAGAGCGTCTGGGGTGGCCCGCCGGGCTCGGCGGAGGAGGACGGCGACCGCTTCCTCGAGTTCTGGAACCTCGTCTTCATGCAGTTCGAGCAGGTCTCGCCCGGCGAGCGCCTGAACCTGCCGCGGCCGTCGATCGACACTGGCATGGGCCTCGAGCGCATGGCCGCGATCCTCCAGGGCGTCACCTCGAACTACGAGACCGATCTCTTCCGCCGCCTGATCGCGGCCGTCGAGGAGGCCATCGGGTCGCGCGCCGAAGGCGATGCGCTCGCCTCGCATCGTGTCATCGCCGATCATCTGCGCGCGACAGCCTTCCTGATCGCCGACGGCGTGCTGCCGTCGAACGAAGGTCGCGGCTATGTCCTGCGCCGGATCATGCGCCGCGCCATGCGCCACGCGAAGCTGCTCGGCGCGCGCGAGCCGGTGATCTACAAGGTCCTGCCGACGCTGGTGGCTGAGATGGGTCGCGCCTATCCGGAACTCACCCGCGCCGAAGCGCTCATTTCCGAGACGCTGAAGCTCGAGGAGAAGCGTTTCCTCGTCACCCTCGACCGCGGCCTGTCGCTGCTGAACGACGCGTCGGTGTCGCTGGGCCAGGGCGACATGCTCGACGGTGAGACAGCCTTCAAGCTTTACGACACCTACGGCTTCCCGCTCGACCTCACGCAGGACGCTCTGCGCGCTCGCGGCGTCGGCGTCGATCTCGACGCCTTTAACTCCGCCATGCAGCGCCAGAAGGCCGAGGCGCGGGCCAGCTGGGCAGGCTCCGGCGAAGCCGCGGCGGAAACGATCTGGTTCTCGATCCGCGAGCGCGAGGGCGCCACCGAGTTCCTTGGCTACGACACCGAGACCGCCGAAGCCCAGGTCCGCGCGATCGTGCAAGGCGGCAAGGAAGTCGAGAGCGCTGCGGCAGGCGAGGAGGTTGCGGTCGTCCTCAATCAGACGCCGTTCTACGCCGAGTCCGGTGGTCAGGTCGGCGACACCGGCTTTATGAAGGGCGAGGGCGTTCGCTTCGCGGTGACCGACACCCAGAAGGTGGCCGACGGCCTCTTCATCCATCGCGGCAAGGTCGTCGAGGGCACGCTGAAGGTCGGTGCACCGCTGGAGCTCGTCGTCGATCACGAGCGCCGCACCCGTATCCGTGCCAATCATTCGGCGACTCATCTGCTGCACGAAGGCCTGCGCGAAGTGCTCGGCACGCACGTCGCACAGAAGGGCTCGATGGTCTCGCCCGACCGCCTGCGATTCGACTTCTCGCATCCCAAGCCCGTCGAAGCGGACGAACTCGCTCGTATCGAGGCGCTCGCCAACGACGTGATCCGTGAGAACACGCCGGTCGAGACACGGCTGATGGCGGTCGACGACGCGATCGCGCTGGGCGCGATGGCGCTGTTCGGCGAGAAGTACGGCGACGAGGTCCGCGTCGTGTCCATGGGTGGGGCCAAGGACGGCAGCACGAAGGCGGCCTACTCGATCGAGCTTTGCGGCGGCACCCATGCACGGGCGACTGGCGACATTGGCCTTGTCCATGTCGTCTCCGAGAGCGCGGTGGGCGCCGGCGTGCGCCGCGTCGAAGCGCTGACTGGCGCGGCGGCGCGAGATTACTTCCTGGAGCAGGATGCGCGCGTCCGCCGGATCGCCGCCTCGCTGAAGGTCGGCCCAGCCGAGATCGCAGATCGCATCGACTTGCTGGTCGAGGAGCGTCGGCGCCTGGAGCGCGAACTGACCGAGGCGAAGAAGAAGCTGGCGCTGGCCGGCGACGGTTCGTCGTCGTCGTCCGCCCCGAAGGACATCGGCGGCATCTTGTTCATTGGACGCGTGCTGGACGGTGTCGCCGCAAAGGACCTGAAGGGGATGGTGGACGATGCGAAGGCCGCCCTCGGCTCCGGCGTCGTCGCCTTCGTGGGCGTCACGGACGGCAAGGCGAGCGTCGTCGTCGGTATCACGGCCGATCTCATCGAGCGCGTCAGCGCAGTCGATCTGGTCCGTGCCGCTTCGGAGGCGATCGGAGGCAAGGGCGGCGGCGGCCGTCCTGACATGGCGCAGGCCGGAGGTCCGGATGCGGACAAGGCCGACGAGGCGATCGCGGCCATTGAAGCCAGGCTTGCAGCCTGACCGGCGACCCGCCGGCCAACATCTCGAACAAAAAGGGCGCCTCTCGGCGCCCTTTTCATTTTCGTCAGCCGTTGTAGCTCGGGAACGAAGCGATCTCGGCGGCCGAGGTCGTCAGCGTCAGACGGTTGCCGTCCGGCGAGAAGCGGTCGATCGGGATTACCTTGGAGCCGGTGAAGCCGGTGGTCGTGCCCTTGAAGTCGACCACAAGGGCAACAGGGGTGTTGGCATCCGTGCCCAGAACCGCCTCGACTTCGCCAAGCTCGACGCCGTCACCGCTCTTCAGCACCTTGGCGCCTTCGACAGCGTCGACCGACTTGTTCCAGGGCATGAGCATGACGTTCTCATTCACTTCCACGGCGGCCTGCTGGGCCTGAACGGCGGCGCCGGAGAGAAGGAGAACGCTGGTGGCGCCGAAAATCATGCGATGCATCTGATGCACTCCTTGATGATGGATGCACGCCTAACGACAGCATTTCAAATGCGGTTCCGCGATTTTATCGCGTTCGATGGGAGCGGAGTTTGCGCTTTCGAGTTTTTGTCACAGTTTGGTCACGACGTCGGCGCGGGCGCGCGAAAGCGATGTCCTCATCCTCAGGGAGGTTGGGAAGGTCCACCGTCAATCCTCTGCCAGACCGCCCGATTTTTGCCGGAGGTTCGCCCCGTTTTCGAAGGTCGATTTTTCGCTAAGCGGGGCAGTCTGATGGTCTTCTGGATTGCCGACAGAAACCGATCTTCAAGAGATTCGTCTAAGCGAGGCCGTAGACCGCTCGCTGGCGCATGAAAAAAGCCGGCGCGTTAGACGCGCCGGCTCCATTCAGAAAGTCATTCGGCCGCTCAGGCCATCGCCTTGCGCAGGTTCTCGTCGATCTTGTCGAGGAAGCCGGTGGTCGAAAGCCACGGCTGATCCGGACCGATGAGAAGAGCGAGATCCTTGGTCATGTGGCCGGCCTCGACCGTGTCGATGCAGACCTTCTCCAGCGTGTCGGCGAAGCGCTTCAACTCGGCGTTGTCGTCGAGCTTGGCGCGATGCGCGAGGCCGCGCGTCCAAGCGAAGATCGAAGCGATCGAATTGGTCGATGTCTCCTGACCCTTCTGGTGCTGGCGGTAGTGGCGCGTCACGGTGCCGTGCGCGGCCTCCGCCTCGACCGTCTTGCCGTCCGGCGTCATCAGCACCGAGGTCATCAGGCCGAGCGAGCCGAAGCCCTGCGCCACGATGTCGGACTGGACGTCTCCGTCGTAGTTCTTGCACGCCCAGACGTAGCCGCCCGACCACTTCAGCGCGGAGGCGACCATGTCGTCGATGAGGCGGTGCTCGTAGGTCAGCTTGCGGCTGTCGAACTCGGCCTTGAACTCGGCGTCGAAGACCTCCTGGAAGATGTCCTTGAAGCGGCCGTCATAGGCCTTGAGGATCGTGTTCTTGGTCGACAGGTACACGGGGTAGCCGCGCAGCAGGCCGTAGTTGAACGAAGCGCGGGCGAACTCGCGGATCGAATCGTCGAGGTTGTACATCGCCATCGCGACGCCGGCGGAGGGCGCCTGATAGACCTCGTGCTCGATCGTCTGGCCGTCCTCACCGACGAACTTGATCGACAGCGTGCCCTTGCCTGGGAACTTGAAGTCGGTCGCGCGGTACTGGTCGCCGAACGCGTGGCGGCCGACGATGATCGGCTGCGTCCAGCCCGGCACGAGGCGCGGCACGTTCTTCATGATGATCGGCTCGCGGAAGATCACGCCGCCGAGGATGTTGCGGATCGTGCCGTTGGGCGACTTCCACATCTTCTTCAGCTTGAACTCCTCGACGCGCTGCTCGTCGGGGGTGATCGTGGCGCACTTCACGCCGACGCCGTGCTTCTTGATCGCGTTGGCGGAGTCGATCGTCACCTGATCGCCGGTCGCGTCGCGGTTCTCGACCGACAGGTCGTAGTACTCGAGATCGATGTCGAGGTAGGGGTGGATCAGCTTGTCCTTGATGTACTGCCAGATGATCCGGGTCATCTCGTCGCCGTCGAGCTCCACGACCGGATTCTGGACCTTGATCTTCGCCATCGCTGTCTTCCCCTTGCGACGCGCCCGGCCGGAGGGGACGGGCGCTTTCGAACGATGGGGGCTGGTGCGCCCCCGGCACGGTGCTCGGGCCTATAGCATCGCCCCCCTGCCGCGCAAAGCCGCGCCGGCCTTTGCGCCGCCCGCTTCGTTCGGATAATCGTGCCGGCCAACACGGATCAGCGAGGACGGGCGCACTTGGCCGGCACCAACAGAAGCGACGAGAACCGGACCGGCGGACCGGCGATCATCCTCGTCGAACCCCAGCTCGGCGAGAACATCGGCATGGTGGCGCGCGCGATGGCCAATTTCGGCCTGGACGATCTGCGCCTCGTCAACCCGCGCGACGGTTGGCCGAACGAGAAAGCGAGGGCGAGCGCCTCGCGCGCCGACCACGTGATCGACGCGGTGCAGCTGTTCGATACCGTCGAGGCCGCCGCGGCCGACCTCACCTACCTCCTCGCCACCACCGCCCGTCCGCGCTACTCGATCAAGCCGGTTCGCGGGCCGGAGGAAGCTGGCGGCGAACTGCGCGCGCGGATCACGGCCGGGCAGGGCGCGGGCATCCTCTTCGGGCGCGAGCGCTTCGGTCTCTCCAACGAGGAGGTCGATCTTGCCGACGAGATCGTGACCTTCCCGGTCAACCCGGCCTTCGCCTCGCTGAATATCGCGCAGGCTGTGCTTCTGATGAGCTACGAGTGGATGAAGTCCGGTCTCGGCGAGGGTGCCGCGCCGCGCTTCCAGGCGCCCAATGTCGTGCCCGCCGCCAAGGAAGACCTCTACCGCCTCTTCGACCATCTGGAGGGCGCGCTCGACACGACAAACTTCTTCTTCCCGCCGGAGAAGCGGGAATCGATGGTCCACAATCTGCGGATCATGCTGACGCGGGCCGGCTTCTCGGATGCCGAGGTGCGGATGCTCCGCGGCGTGCTGCGCGCTTTCGAATACCGAATCGAAAAAGGACCGCAGTGAGCGACAAGCCCGTTCTCCTCTTCGATTCCGGCATCGGTGGATTGACGGTGCTGCGCGAGGCGCGCGTCCTGATGCCGGAACGCCGCTTCATCTACGTCGCCGACGACGCGGCCTTTCCCTACGGCGACTGGGAAGAGGAGGCCCTGCGGTCCCGTATCGTCGGCCTGTTCGGCGATCTCCTCGCCGAGCACGACCCGGCGCTTTGCATGATCCCCTGCAACACGGCCTCGACGCTGGTGCTCGGCAATCTGCGGGCGGCCTTCCCGCACATGCAGTTCGTCGGCACCGTGCCGGCGATCAAGCCGGCGGCCGAACGCACGCAGTCCGGGCTCGTCTCGGTCCTTGCGACGCCCGGTACCGTGAAGCGCCAGTACACGCGCGATCTCATCACGCAATGGGCCACGAAGTGCGAGGTCAATCTCGTCGGCAGCGTACGGCTTGCCGCGCTGGCGGAAACCTACATGCGCCACGGCTTCGTCGAGGAGGAGGCTGTCGCGGCCGAGATCGCGCCGTGCTTCGTGGAGCGCGCTGGTCGGCGCACTGACATCGTGGTGCTCGCCTGCACGCATTATCCGTTCCTCGCCAACCGCATGCGCAAGACGGCGCCATGGCCGGTGGACTGGCTCGATCCGGCCGAGGCGATCGCACGTCGTGCCCTGTCGCTTCTTCCCGCGCCGTCGGGCAACGTTCCGACCGATCCCGACCGGGCCATCTTTACCCAAGGCCAGCCGGACGCGTCGACGCGCTCGCTGATCCGGGGCTTCGGGCTCGCGGCCTGAGCGTATCAGCTGCGGCGAAGCGTGATGTCGGAGGTCCGGCGGGGTGTCCCGTCGACATCGTCGGTGACCACCAGCGAGAACGTGCCGCCGCCGGTGTTTCGGATGGTCATCGTCGCGGTCCGGTCGCCGTGAACGGTCACCGGATAGGTCAGGGTGAACGTCAGCGTGTCGCCTTGCAGGCGACCGTTGGTCAGGCGGGAGATGCCCTTCGTCGATCCCGTGTAGGATCCAGCGAAGCGTCCGCTGGCCGGATCGAAGCGGATTTCGGCGCCGATCTCGCGACGCACGATAACGGCGGCCCGGCAGGTCCCAGCGATCCGCAGCCGGTTTTCCGAGACCTGCGATCCCTCCACCCGGCAGGTGACGCGACGCGGCGAGGTATCTTGCTCCCGCTGGACGCTTCCGGTTCCTCGGAACGATCCGTCGAACCGTTCGAGAAAACCCGGATCGGCGGCAGCAGCCGTCGGAAAGGCCAAAGTGGCGATGGCGAGGAGGTGAGCGATCCGCATCGAGTATCTCCGTCTAGCGCGCGTGAATGTGATCTTCGTATCGAACGCGGGAGGCTCGCGAACGGAACGGTTGCAGCGCATCATCGTTCGTTAGGCGGACGCGAAACCAACGGACCGATCCATGGACCTCATCAAGATCATCTTCGCCATCCTGCTGCCGCCGCTCGGCGTCTTCATGGAGGTCGGCCTCGGCAAGCACTTCTGGATCAACATCATCCTGACCCTTCTCGGCTACATTCCGGGTATCGTGCACGCGATCTGGGTGATCGCCCGCAAGTGACCGTCACGGCTTGACTTATCTCCGCCCGGCCAATAGGGACTGCGCATCGGCGGATCGAAAGGTCCGCCGGTTTCATTTTTACGTGTCCCGTGGACTCACCGTGCGCTTCGTTCGGTAGTCCTGTCGGTCCCGCCCTAAAAGGCAGGACAAAGGAGGGCGCGTTTCCTGGCGTTGCGGATGGTCCGTGCGCCTCATCCTTTGGGAAATGCGATGTCAAAGCGCGAGTCTTCCAAGTACAAAATCGATCGCCGCATGGGCGAGAACATCTGGGGACGTCCGAAGTCCCCGGTGAACCGCCGCCAGTACGGCCCAGGCCAGCACGGCCAGCGCCGCAAGGGCAAGATGTCCGACTTCGGCACGCAGCTCCGTGCGAAGCAGAAGCTCAAGGGCTACTACGGCGACATCTCCGAGAAGCAGTTCCGCAAGACCTACGAGGAAGCCGCCCGTCGTCGTGGCGACACCTCGGAGAACCTGGTCGGCCTGCTCGAGTCGCGTCTCGATGCGATCGTCTACCGGGCGAAGTTCGTGCCGACGATCTGGGCTGCCCGCCAGTTCGTCAACCACGGCCATGTCAACGTCAACGGCGTGCGTACCAACATCGGTTCGTACCGCTGCAAGGCTGGCGACGTGATCGAGGTTCGCCAGAAGTCGAAGCAGCTGACCGTCCTCATCGAGGCGACCCAGCTCGCCGAGCGCGACGTGCCGGACTACATCGAGGCGGATCACTCCAAGATGGTCGCGACCTTCCAGCGCGTTCCGGGCCTCGGCGATGTGCCGTACCCGGTCGTGATGGAGCCGAACCTGGTCGTTGAGTTCTACTCGCGCTGATCGGTTCGCCGAAAGCTATCGAATGCGAAGGCCGCCTCCGGGCGGCCTTTTGTTTTGGGGCCGCCCTTGTTAATCGAGGCTCGAAGCGAGGACATGGCCCGATGCTGGACGACGTTCCGAACCAGCCCAACAACGAGACGGCTGACGAAGCCGACACCAGTGGTGCGCATCCGCTGTTTCGGAATACGCCCGACTCGGTCTCCTTCAAGAAGCTGCGCAAGCGCCTGCTGCGCGACATGCGCGAGACGATCGAGGCCCATGCCATGGCGCGGCCCGGCGCACGCTGGCTGGTCGCGATCTCCGGCGGCAAGGACTCCTATTCGCTCCTCGCCCTGCTGCTCGACCTGGAGTGGCGGGGCCTCCTGCCGGTCGAGCTTCTCGCCTGCAACCTCGACCAGGGCCAGCCGAATTTTCCGAAGCACGTCCTGCCGGACTGGCTCACCGCAAACGGCATTGCTCATCGCATCGAGTATCGCGACACCTACTCGATCGTGAAGGAAAAGGTGCCGACGGGCGGGACCTACTGTTCGCTCTGCTCGCGCCTGCGCCGGGGCAACCTTTATCGCATCGCGCGGGAGGAAGGCTGCGAGGCGCTGGTGCTCGGGCATCATCGCGACGATAGTCTCGAGACCTTCTTCCTCAACATGTTCCATGGCGGTAAGCTCTCCGCGATGCCGGCCAAGCTTCTGAACGACGAGGGAGACCTCCTCGTCCTGCGCCCGCTGATCCGCTCGGCCGAGG
Source organism: Aureimonas phyllosphaerae (assembly GCF_047943035.1). NCBI lineage: Bacteria > Pseudomonadati > Pseudomonadota > Alphaproteobacteria > Hyphomicrobiales > Aurantimonadaceae > Aureimonas > Aureimonas phyllosphaerae. Next base: position 3,089,247 of record NZ_CP181348.1, read on the forward strand.
ACGACCTCGCCCGCTTCGCGAGCGCCATGCGGTTTCCCATCATCCCGTGCGATCTCTGCGGCAGCCAGGACGGGCTGCAGCGCAACGCGATGAAGGCGTTCCTGTCGGACATGGAGACGCGCTTCCCTGGCCGCCGCGAGACGATCGGCCGGGCGCTCGCCAACGTGCGTCCAAGCCATCTCCTCGACCCTGCGCTCTTCGACTTCGCCAGCCTCCAGCCCCGAACGGACGAGACACCGTGACCTTCGACATCGACACGCTTGCGACCATCCTGCGCGACGCCGCCAAGGCGGAGGTCATGCCGCGCTTCCGGCGCCTGGACGAGGGGGACATCCGCGAGAAGACGTCCGCCATCGACCTCGTGACCGAAGCCGACGAGAGCGCCGAACGCTTCATCAAGGCGGCCTGCGGCGGCGCCTTTCCCGACGCGCTGTTCGTGGGGGAGGAGAGCGTCGCGGCCGATCCGGCGCTTCTGCGGAAGATCGGCGACGCGGACTTGTCCATCATCGTCGACCCGATCGACGGCACGGCCAATTTCGCGATGGGTGTGCCGCTGTTCGGCGTCATGGCTGCGGTCGTCTCGAAGGGCCAGACGATCGGCGGCATCATCTACGATCCGCTCGGCGACGACTTCATGATCGCAGAGCGCGGCGCCGGATCGTTCCTCGTTCGCCCGAACGGCGAGCGCCAGCGCCTGCAGGTCGCAGCACCCGCTCCGGTCGAGGAACTGTTCGGCGTGGCTTCGTCGAGCTTCCTGCCGCGCGAGGAGCGTCGCCAGCTCCTGCAGCGCATGGCCGAGATCCGGGTCTTCGCGAACTACCGCACGGCCGCCCACGAGTACCGCCTCGCGGCGTCCGGCCACGTCCACTTCCAGTTCTATCTGAAGCTCATGCCCTGGGATCACCTCGCCGGGTCACTGCTGATCGAGGAAGCCGGCGGCTACGTGCGCAAGCTCGACGGCTCGCCCTACCTGCCGACCGACGTCGACGGTGGCCTTCTGACCGCCCCGGACGCGGCGACTTGGAAGGCGGTGCGCGAGCTCGTCGGCCCCGAGATCACCGCCTGAACCGTTTGGCGGCGGCCTACTCGGCCGCCGCCGGCTCCACGACCCGCGGACCGCCATCACGCGGGCTCGGCCGCTCGTTGAAGAGCTTTCCGTTCTCCGCGATCAGCGCGCAGCCGAAGGCTCCGAGCGACAGGACGACGTAGCCGATCAGAAGCGGGATCAGCGTTCCGTCGTACATATAGCCGACGATCCCGCCGAGCACGCCGCCGCCGAAGGTCTGCATGAAACCGAGTACGGACGAGGCCGTGCCGGCCACGTGGCCGAGAGGATCCATCGCCAGCGCGTTGAAGTTCGTGCCGATGAAGCCGAACATGCAGAGCGAGAGGATCGTCATCGGCAGATAGACGGAGAAGGGCGGCACGCCGCCGTTCAGAAGCGCGATCACGAGGTGCAGGACGTTCAGCGCGAGGAACACGCACATCGCGCCGTGTGACAGATGCCGCATGCCGAAGCGCTCGACGAGGCGCGAGTTCCAGAACGACGCGAAGGCCATGAAGATGGCGCCGGCCGAGAAGTAGAGCGTGAACTCGGGACCCATGCCGTAGATCGAGACGTAGATCTGTTCCGCCTGGTTGATGAAGGCGAAGAGGACGCCGAAGGTCAGCGCGGTGGAGAGCGTGTAGGCGAAGGCCGTGCGGTTGGTTACGACGACCCGGAACGCCTGCCCGACGCGTGCGATTGTCAACGGCAAGCGGTCCTCGGGATGCTGCGTCTCGGGCAGGCGGAAGTAGGTCCAGAGCGTCACGAACGCGCCGAACGCCGCCACCGCGATGAAGATCTCGTGCCAGTCGCCGACGAAGAGGACGAGCTGGCCGAGGTTCGGTGCGATCACCGGGATCGCCATGAAGATCATCATCACGAGCGACATGACGCTTGCCATGCGCGCGCCGCCGAAGCAGTCGCGCACCACCGACACCGCGATCACGCGCGTTGCGGCCGCGCCGATGCCCTGGATCGCGCGCAGCGCCAGCAGCATCGCGAAACTCGTCGAGAAGATCGCGGTGACCGAAGCGAGAACGTAGACGCACAGCCCGAAGAGCAGGACCGGCCGTCGCCCGAAGCGATCCGACAGCGTGCCGTAGAAGATCTGCGAGATGCCGAAGCCCATCACATAGGATGTGATGACGAACTGCGCGTGGTTCGGGTTCGCGAGTTCCAGCGTCTGCGTGATGTTGGTGAGCGCCGGAATGAAGATGTCGATGGCCGCCGCGTTCAGCGCCATGATGCAGGCGATCAGGGTCACGAGTTCCCAATAGGGGATCCCGCGCACGGTCTTGGGCGCGCTCGACATGAGGTCCGATCTTTCGTTGGTCGCGTTCGTTCTAAGCCGAGCGGTACAAAAAGCAAGGTCGACTGACGAACGCTGCGGCAGGTCCGCAAACGAAAAAGGCCCGCTCGGATGAGCGGGCCCTATCTTGGTTAGTGACTGGCGATCAGGAGGCCGTTGTCGGGGCGTTCAAGGCAATGCCCTTGTCGCCCATGAAATCCTGCAATTCGCCCGCCTGGAACATCTCGCGGAGAATATCGCAGCCGCCGACGAACTCGCCCTTCACGTAGACCTGCGGAATGGTCGGCCACCCGCCGTATTCCTTGATGCCGTTGCGAAGCTCGTCGGAGCTCAGGACATTGACGCCCTTGTAGGGCACGCCGAGGTAGTTGAGGATCTGGACGACCTGACCGGAAAAGCCGCACTGCGGGAAGTCCGGCGTGCCCTTCATGAAGACGATCACGTCGTTCGTCTTCACCTCGTTGTCGATCCAGTCGATGATGCCGGCCATGGCCAAATCCCGTGATGTCGAGCCCGCCGATGGACGGGCAATGGTGCGTTCCCGATCACATACGATGTCCAGGTCGCGCTTTAAAGGTCACCTGCGCCGGGCGCTACTTCGGAGCGCTCGTCTGCAGCGCAAGAGCATGGAGGACGCCGCCCATGTTTCCCTGCAGCGCCCTGTAGACCATCTGGTGCTGCTGGACGCGCGACTTGCCGCGAAACGATTCCGCCACGACCTCGGCAGCGTAATGGTCACCGTCGCCCGCAAGGTCGCGGATCGTGACCGTCGCGTCCGGAATGGCGTCCTTGATCATCGCCTCGATGTCGTGGGCGTTCATGGGCATGCGGTAATCTCCTGCCGGCGACGACGATCGGAAGGCGTTGTCGCAACGCCGAGGATAGGGCGAAGGCCGGGTCTGATCAATCGAACCCGGCCGCTCGTGTCAGGCCGCAGCAGCTTCCACGGGGAGGGTGCCCGACATGAAGTTGGGGAACCAGCTCTCGTGCGCCACCGTGAGGTCGGAGACCGCGACCGACAGGACGCCGTCTACCTCGAGCGACGTGCCTCCGATGGTTCCGAGGCGACGATGGGGCAGGGAACCCAACTCGGCTGCAACAGCCTCCGCCGCTTCAGCCGGTACGGCGACGACGTAGCGCGCCTGATCCTCGCCGAAGAGCAGCGCATGACGCGCGCCCTCGCCGACGGAGACCTTGACGCCGATGTTCGACGCGATGGCCATTTCAGCGAGCGCAACCGCAAGGCCGCCGTCGGAGAGATCGTGGCAGGCGCTGACACGTCCCGAGCGGATGAGGGCGCGGACCACATCGCCGTGACGCCGCTCCGCCTCGAGATCGACCACCGGCGCGCCGCCATCCTCGCGGCCTGCGATCTCGCGCAGGTAGATAGAGGAGCCGAGATGCGTCCCATCCTGTCCGACGAGGATGAGGACGTCGCCATCCTTCCAGCCGCCGATGGTCGCGGTCTTGGTGCGATCGTCGATCAGGCCGACGCCGCCGATCGTGGGCGTCGGCAAAATCGCTTGGCCCAGTGTCTCGTTGTAGAGCGAGACGTTGCCCGACACGATCGGGAAGCCGAGCGCCTCGCAGGCCGCGCCGATGCCCTGGATCGCCTTCACGAGCTGGCCCATGATCTCGGGCTTCTCGGGATTGCCGAAATTAAGATTGTCGGTTGCCGCCAAGGGCTCGGCGCCGACGGCTGTGAGGTTGCGCCAGCACTCGGCAACGGCCTGCGCTCCGCCTTGGTAGGGATCGGCCTCGCAATAGCGCGGCGTCACGTCCGAGGAGAAGGCAAGCGCCTTCGTCGGGTGACCGTCGACGCGCACGACGCCGGCATCACCGCCGGGACGCTGCATCGAGTTGCCCTGAATCAGCGTGTCGTACTGCTCGAAGACCCAGCGGCGCGAAGCGATGTCGGGCGAACCCATGATCTGGAGAAGCGCGGCACCATAGTCCTTCGGCTCGGCCACATCGGATGCCGAGACCGGCGCGGCCGGCTTCGGCTCGACCCATGGGCGGTCGTATTCCGGGGCCTCGTCCCCGAGTTCCTTGATCGGGAGGTTGGCAACCTCCTTGCCGTCGAACAGGATGCGGAAGCGCAGGTCGTCGGTGGTCTTGCCGACGACCGCGAAGTCTAGGCCCCATTTCACGAAGATGGCCTCGGCCTCCTCGTGCTTCTCCGGACGCAGCACCATGAGCATGCGCTCCTGGCTTTCCGACAGCATCATCTCGTAAGGCGTCATGCGCGCCTCGCGCACCGGCACCTTGTTGAGGTCGAGTTCGATGCCGAGGTCGCCCTTGGCACCCATCTCGACGGCGGAGCAGGTCAGGCCCGCCGCGCCCATGTCCTGGATCGCGATGACGGCGCCGGTCTGCATGAGTTCGAGGCAGGCTTCCAGCAAGCATTTCTCGGTGAACGGGTCGCCCACCTGAACGGTCGGGCGCTTTTCCTCGATCGTGTCGTCGAACTCCGCCGAGGCCATCGTCGCGCCGCCAACGCCGTCACGACCGGTCTTCGCGCCGAGATAGACCACCGGCAGACCGACGCCCTCGGCCTTGGACAGGAAGATCGCGTTGGACTTCGCGAGGCCCGCAGCGAACGCATTGACGAGGCAGTTGCCGTTGTAGCGCGAGTGGAAGTTCACCTCGCCGCCGACCGTCGGCACGCCGAAGGAATTGCCGTAGCCGCCGACGCCCGCGACGACGCCCGATACGAGGTGTCGCGTCTTCGGGTGGTCCGGCGCGCCGAAGCGAAGCGCGTTCATCGCGGCGATCGGCCGGGCGCCCATGGTGAAGACGTCGCGCAGAATGCCGCCGACGCCCGTCGCCGCGCCCTGATACGGCTCGATGTAGGAGGGGTGGTTGTGGCTCTCCATCTTGAAGACAACGCAGTCGCCGTCGCCGATATCGACGACGCCCGCGTTCTCGCCCGGTCCCTGAATGACCCGCTCGCCCTTCGTCGGCAGCGTGCGCAGCCAGCGCTTCGACGACTTGTAGGAGCAGTGCTCGTTCCACATCGCCGAGAAGATGCCGAGTTCGGTGATCGTCGGCTCCCGCCCGATCAGGTCGAGAATCCGCTGGTACTCGTCCGGCTTGAGGCCGTGGCTGGCGATGAGCTCCGGGGTGATCTGGATGTCGGCCATGGAGACTCCGAAACCGTCTTCAGGAATGGCGAATAGCCTTCGCCGCCTATCGGGCGGGAAAGCTGCGTGTCATCTGGCCGGTACCCAATCCGACCGGTTGCGGCAAGGGCCGACATCGGCACTGGCGCGCAGGATCGTCGCGTCGTCCTCGACCTGGCTGACCGCGCCTTCGATCCGGCGCTGCAGGATCAGCAGCGTGTGGTCGAGGCGACCGTCCCGCATCGGCGCGCGCAGGCAGATGGCGTAGCCGGACGCCGCAACGCCTGTCACGAAGCCGCGTGTCCACTCGAACGGCTGGCGGCGGTAGATGGCCGACCCTGTTTCGCGGATGTAGCGAATTTCCGCAGCGTTCGGGGCGGGACCTGAAGTCTCGGCGAAGGGCGCTGCATCGGTGCGACAACCGCCGAGAACGGTCGACGCCAGGACGAGCAGGCCGAAGCCCACGGTCCGGAAGGCGGCCAGCGGTTCAGGCATTGCAGACGGTCGAGCCGGCACGCCAGCGGGCGAGATCGCCTTCCAGTCGTGTGCGCAGCGAAGTATCGAGAAGCGGCCCGTAGGTCTCGACCTCGGTCGATCCCGCCGCGCCTTCGACCACAAGCAGCGGACGGGCCTCGAGACGGCCGCGCGGCACGAGAAGGAAGCGCGGACGTCCGGAGAAGGACGAGAGCTCCGGGGCGATGCTGTAGCTCGCGAAGGCCGGGTCTTTCGACTTGAACCAGCAGCGGTTGGCGGTCAGCGTCAGCCGCTCCATCCGATCGAGGCCGGTATCCGCACGTCGCGGCGCCGGCTTCTCGGGCGCCGGAGCGCGGGACGCACACCCCGCCGCGATCAAAAGCGCAGTTAGAGCGAGGCTCAGAGTCGAGACGCGCGCGACGTTCAAGCCGCGAGGCCCCGTCCGAGAAGCCCAAGCGCCCCTTCGAACAACGGTCGCCCATCGCTGCCCCCGTGCTCGGGCTCGATCAGGTTTTCCGGGTGGGGCATCATGCCGAGGACGTTGCCACGATCGTTGACGATACCGGCGATGTCGTTGATGGCGCCGTTCGGGTTGGTGCCCTCCGCATAGCGGAACACGACCTGACCTTCGCCCTCGACGCGATCGAGCGTCGAAGCATCGGCGAAGTAGTTGCCGTCGTGATGGGCGACCGGGCAGCGGATGACCTGATCTTGTGCATAGCCAGCAGTGAAGCGCGTGCCAGCGTTCGTTACCTTGAGCTTCACCTCGCGGCATACGAACTTCAAGGTCGTGTTGCGCATCAGCGCGCCCGGAAGCAGCCCTGCCTCGCAGAGGATCTGAAACCCGTTGCAAACGCCGAGTACGGGCACGCCCGCCAACGCCTTCTCGGCCACCGCCCGCATCACCGGCGAGCGCGCGGCGATGGCGCCGCAGCGCAGATAATCGCCATACGAGAACCCGCCGGGAACGACGATCAGATCGACGTCGGGAATGGCGGTCTCGGTCTGCCAGACGGTGACGGGCGCCTGACCGGAGATCTTCGTCAGCGCCGCGATCATGTCGCGATCGCGGTTAAGACCCGGCAGGAGGACGACAGCGGACTTCATGGACTGATCCCTCAGGCGAGCTCGATCGCGTAGTTCTCGATCACCGTGTTGGCGAGGAGCTTCTCGCACATGGCCTTGAGATCCGCCTCCGCCTTCGCGCGGTCCGCGCTGTCGACCTGGACGTCGAAGACCTTGCCCTGGCGGACGCCAGACACGCCGTCGAAGCCGAGCGTGCCGAGAGCCCCCTCGATCGCCTTGCCCTGGGGATCCAGGACGCCGTTCTTGAGGGTGACGACGATGCGCGCCTTGATCACGTTGTCTGCCTGCCTTGCGAATGAACCAATCGGAGAGCCGGAGCCGGCTGCGACACGGGACGCCGTGCTACTTGACCAACACCGGCCCGGAAGGGCGGGGCGGCTCGTTCTCGTTCATGATGCCGAGACGGCGCGCGACTTCCTGGTAGGCCTCGACGAGGCCGCCCATGTCGCGGCGGAAGCGGTCCTTGTCGAGCTTGTCCTGGGTCTGGACGTCCCAGAGGCGGCACGAGTCGGGCGAAATCTCGTCGGCCACGATGATGCGCATCATGTCGCCCTCGAACAGGCGGCCGGTCTCGATCTTGAAGTCCACGAGCTGGATGCCGACGCCGAGGAAGAGGCCGGACAGGAAGTCGTTGACGCGGATGGCGAGCGCCATGATGTCATCGATTTCCTGCGGCGTCGCCCAGCCGAAGGCCGTGATATGCTCTTCCGACACCATGGGGTCGTCGAGCTGGTCCGCCTTGTAGTAGAACTCGATGATCGAACGGGGCAGCACGGTGCCCTCCTCGATGCCGAGGCGCTTGGCGAGCGAACCCGCCGCCACGTTGCGCACCACGACCTCGAGCGGGATGATCTCGACTTCCTTGATCAGCTGCTCACGCATGTTGAGCCGGCGGATGAAGTGCGTCGGGATGCCGATCCGGTTCAGATGGCTAAAAATGTATTCGGAAATGCGATTGTTGAGGACGCCCTTGCCGTCGACGACCTCGTGCTTCTTCTTGTTGAAGGCGGTCGCATCGTCCTTGAAGAACTGAACCAGCGTGCCAGGTTCCGGGCCTTCATAGAGAATCTTGCCCTTGCCTTCGTAGATACGGCGGCGACGTGTCATGGATGATGCCTGATCGCGTAAGGGGCGAGTCGAACGGCGACCCGCGAAAACCATATGTCTCCCGCGGGTGAATAGACCAAACGCCCCGCCTAAACAATCGCAAACCAGACATGCGTCCCTTGCGGGACGCGCCGGAGCTTCGCTGGACAAGCCCGAGCAGGCCGCTAGCATTCCCGCAGACACGCTACGCAGCCAGCGAAAGGATACGGGAATGTCGCTGAACGACCGGGGTCACGATCACGAGGGCCGCTACGCGCACGACGAGGAGCGCAAGTTCCGGATCGAAGCGCGCGCCACGAAGCTTTTGGGTCTCTGGGCCGCCGGCAAGCTCGGAAAGACCGGCACTGAAGGTGAAGCCTACGCGTCGCAACTCGTCAATCTCGACCTCGGCGCCGCGGGACCGCAGGACGTGTTCGCCAGGATCCGGGCCGACTTCAACGCCGCCGGCGTCCAGCAGTCCGACCACCAGATCGAGCGCCATCGCACCGAATGCCTGGAAGAGGCCGAAAAGCAGGTCGCGGCATCCTGATGCCGATCGGAAGCCTGAAGACGCTTCTCGACAGGCCGGAGCCCGCTTTGTGCGGCTGGTCCAGCCTTGCCGATCCGGTCGTTCACGAAATCCTTCTGCGCAGTTTCGATGCCCTGATCCTCGACGGCCAGCACGGGCTTCAGGATATGGCGGATTTGCGCGAGGGATGCACACGTGCCGCCCTTCTCGGGAAGCCCTCGATCCTGCGCGTCGCGCCCGGCGACCTCGCGCTTGCCGGGCGAATGGCCGATCTCGGCGCATCGGCCGTCATCCTGCCGATGGTCGACAGCGCTTCGGAAGCCGAAGCCTTCGCGAAGGCGCTCCGCTACATGCCCGGCGGCACGCGATCATTCGGGCCGACGCGAGCGGCGGACCTCTTCGGACTGACGCCGCGCGACTACTTCGCTGCAGCCGACGAGGCGGTCCTGTCGTTTGCGATGATCGAGACGGCCGGGGCGATAGCCGACCTCGATGCGATCCTCGCCGTTCCGGAACTCGGAGGCGTCTTCCTTGGACCTTCGGATCTCTCGATCGCGATCGGCAACGGCGCGCTCGACCCGAAGGGTACGGCGACCGATGCAGCGGTGGCCGACGTGGCCCGGCGGGCACGCGCCGCCGGCAAGGCAGTGGCGATCTATGCGCTGGATGCCGACGACGCCCGGCGCTACGCCGGGATGGGATGCCAGCTCATCGGCATTTCCTCCGATGTTGCCATCCTCAAGGCAGGATGCGAGCGGCTGAACACGGAGTTCCGTCGCTGATGCTTCACCTCGGCTGGGGCGCCGGCAAGCGGGCGAGGAACTTGCCGAAGGTCAGAAGACCTTCCGGCCAGGGACCGTGCCCGCTGGCCTCGTCCAGACGCCCCGACTCGCCCGCATCCACGAAGAGGGAACCCCAAGCCGCTGCCACATCCTCGACCGCGTCAAAGCTATGATCGGGTTCGCCCCGGCTTGCGACGACAACGGAAGGGAACGGCAGCGGATCGCGCGAATAGGCGGAGAAGCCGTGCGCGCCGTCGCCGAGGTCGAGGGGCGCCACGAAGAATGCGCCGGCAACCGGCTTCGACAGGTGCGGCACCGCTTCGACGGCCGCGGCGACCCCCAGACCGTGAGCCACAAGGATCAAGGGGCGTGTAGCCTCATCCACGGCCTTCATGACATCGGCGGTCCATCGCACGGCGTCAGCCTGTTCGGCGGCGGGCGGAGCAACACGGCGCGCCGTGGAAAGCTTCGATTCCCAGCGGGACTGCCAGTGCTGCTCTGAGGCACCGTTGAGACCGGGGATGATCAGGATATCGACGTCGGAAACTCGCATCGTCCGCAGATGCGAAGGGGGCACCGGCTTGTCAAGCGGCGCAACTAGAGCAGCGGACTGATCAGGCGGGTGACGTTCTCGCCGAGCTGGACGAAGAACCCTCGCTTGTTCCATTCCTCCAGATGAAGCTTGCGGCTCTTCGTTCGGTAGTCGTCCTCGATCGCGCGCAGATCGCGTACCGTATCCTCGCTGTAGGTGATCAGCGTCACCTCCGAATTCAGCTCGAAGGATCGGCGGTCCATGTTGGCCGAGCCGATGATCGCGATGTCGTCGTCGATCGACAGATGCTTGGCGTGCAGGAAACGCTCGCGGTAGAGCATCACCTCGACGCCGGCTTCCAGCAACTCGTCGTAGTAGGACTGCTGGGCGTGATCGATCAGGAAGCTGTTGGTCGTCGACGTCACGAAGAGCGTGACCCGCACGCCCTTGGCGACCGCCGTGCGCATCGCCAGCAACAACGGCTCGTTGGGAATGAAGTACGGTGTCGCCAGGACCACGCGCTGGCGTGCGCTGTAGATCAGATCTGTGAAGAGGATGTCGACGCCGGCTTCCGGGTAGTCCGGCCCCGACGGAAGAACCTGCGCGGTCGCCGTCCGCTCCGCCGAAGGCGGCTGGGGCGCTGGCATCAGCTCGGGCGAGCCGATGTCCTCGGCCGTCTCGAGGTACCAGTCACCGATGAAGATCGCCTGCAATTCCAAGACGACCGGGCCTTCCACGCGTGCCATCAATTCGCGGTAGAAGGTCTTCGGCTCGTACTCGATGCGGTGCATGTTCTGCGAGCCGACCCACCCCACCTTGCCGTCCACCACGACGATCTTGCGATGGTTGCGCAGGTCCATGCGCGTCGCCTGATTCCAGAACCGAAGCGGCAGGATCAAACGTAGCTCGACGCCGGTGTTCTTAAGCCGTTTTGCGATCGCCTTGCGATCGCGCGACGAACCGACCGCGTCGATCAGGAGGCGACACTTCACGCCACGCTTGGCGGCCCGCTGCAGCGCGCTCAGCACCTTGTTGCCGGCCTGATCGTTCTGCAGGATGTAGACCATCACATGCGCATGGTGCCGCGCGGCATCGATATCGGCGGCGATGCGGTCGACCACGCGATTGTAGTCTGCATCCAGCACGATCCGGTTGTCGGCAAGACAAGGGAAGCGACCGATCCGGTGAACAAGGTGCGCCGTCATCCGGTGCTGCGGCCGCAGCGTGCGCATTCCGCCCGTGCCCTCCAGCGTCATGTGGGCGATCGCGCGGCGGATGATGTCGGGCACGTTCTTCAGACGGTCCTGACGCCACTTCGGATGGCGGGCATTACCGACCGCAAGATATACAACCAGCGCCGCCCACGGCAGGAAGAAGAAAAGGAGAAGCCAAGCCTGCGCCGCCACCGGGCTGCGGCGGAACGGGATGTAGATCACGGCACCGATCAGGATGGCCCAACTCATGAAGGTGAGGGCCATCGGCAAGACTGTGCCGTCGACGAATTCGATCATACGTGTCTCGACCTCGATCGTCGTGCCGTCGGCTGCGCCTTGCGCGGGTTCCTACCCGGCGATATGGGCGAAGCCGGGCACCGGGCGAGACGCGCGGGAAACATTCGTTTGCCGGAACGCCTCGATCTCTCCGACGTTGGACGGCGAGGCCGCTGGCGAGGGGTGTTCCGTGCGGAACGGTGAGGGCATGTTGCGGATCGTCTACGCCAACCTCGGTTACAGCCGCGACATCGACGGCTCCCTGAAGCACCATGTCCGCCGGGCGCATCACCACGTCTTCACGACCCGTAGCGTGCAACTGCGAAGCCTCGGGCTCGTTCGCGAGCGGCTTCGAGAACTGAAGCCGGACCTTTCCTGCTTCGCCGAGATCGACAAGGGCTCGCTCAACAACGGCTTTTTCGACCAGGTCGGCGCCTTGGCTGAGGCGCATCACACGACCGTGCGGATCGACAACAAGTATGGCGCCGGGCGGCACTTCCGACGCCTGTCGGTCTCGCGCGGCAAGTCGAACGCGTTCCTCGCGTCGCGACCGCTGACCTACACGGCGCGCTATCTGTCGTCAGGCAAGAAGCGGCTGGTCTACGACATCGAGATTTCGGGCATTCGGATCCTGATGGCGCATCTTTCGCTGCGCTATCATGTCCGATGTCTGCAGATGGCCGAACTCTCGCGCTGGGTGAAGGAGCGCGAGGTCCCAACCGTGGTGATCGGCGACTTCAACCTCTTTCGCGGCGTGGACGAGTTGCGACCGCTCCTCGCCGATGGACGGCTGGTGCACGCCAACGCACATTCGGGCCCGACCTTTCGGCTCGGGCCCTATCGCGCTGCGCTCGACATCTGCCTCCTGACGAAAGATCTGGAGGACCGTTGCAAGATCGCGATCCTCGACCAGCCATATTCGGACCACCAGATGATCCAGCTGGATATCGAAGGCGCAGACGAGGAGGGCACAGGACCGCTGAACACACCCGTCCTCGTCGCCGCCGACGCCGAAGCCGCCTGAGCGCGATCAGGCCTTGCCGAACACGCGGCGGAAGATCGTGTCGACGTGCTTGGTGTGGTAGCCGATGTCGAACTTCTCGCGGATCTCTGCTTCCGACAAAGCGGCTGTGACCTCGGCGTCGCCGAGGAGCTCGGTCAGGAAGTCGGCGCCGTGCTCCCACACCTTCATCGCGTTGCGCTGGACGAGACGATAGGCGTCCTCGCGGCTGACGCCGGCCTGCGTGAGAGCGAGCAGCACGCGCTGCGAATGGACGAGACCCTTGAACTGGTTGAGGTTGCGGTCCATCCGCTCGGGATAAACCAGCAGCTTGTCGATCACGCCGGTGAGGCGTCCCAACGCGAAGTCGAGCGTCACCGTGGCGTCCGGGCCGATGTAGCGCTCGACGGAGGAATGCGAGATGTCGCGCTCGTGCCAGAGAGCGACGTTCTCCATCGCCGGCATGGCAAAGGAGCGGACCATCCGGGCGAGGCCCGTCAGGTTCTCGGTGAGGACTGGGTTGCGCTTGTGCGGCATCGCCGACGAGCCCTTCTGCCCGGGCGAGAAATATTCTTCGGCTTCCAGCACCTCGGTCCGCTGAAGGTGGCGGATTTCCGTGGCGAGCCTCTCGATGGAGGAGGCGATCACGCCGAGCGTCGCGAAGTACATGGCGTGGCGATCGCGCGGAATGACCTGCGTCGACACCGGCTCCGGCTTCAGCCCGAGCGCCTTCGCCACATGCTCCTCGACGCGCGGATCGATGTTGGCGAAGGTGCCGACCGCACCTGAGATCGCACAGGTCGCCACCTCTTCGCGCGCCGCGCGGAGGCGGTCACGGCAGCGGTCGAACTCGGCATAGGCAAGGGCGAGCTTGACACCGAACGTCGTCGGTTCGGCATGGATGCCGTGGCTGCGGCCGATGGTGACAGTGTCCTTGTGCTCGAAGGCGCGACGTTTCAGAGCTTCAAGCAGCGCGTCCATGTCCGCGAGGAGAATGTCCGTCGCCCGCACGAGCTGGACGTTGAAGCACGTGTCCAGCACGTCCGACGAGGTCATGCCCTGATGGATGAAGCGGGAATCGGGACCGACGAACTCGGCAAGATGCGTCAGGAAGGCGATGACGTCGTGCTTGGTGACGCGCTCGATCTCGTCGATCTTGTCGACGTCGAACTGCGCCGCGCCGCCCTTCTCCCAGATCGTCTTCGCCGCCTCCTTCGGGATCACGCCGATCTCGGCCAGCGCATCGCAGGCATGAGCCTCGATCTCGAACCAGATCCGGAACTTGGTCTCCTGCGACCAGACGGAGACCATCTCGGGGCGGGAATAGCGGGGGATCATCGGCGGGCCTTTCTGGCGGACGGCAAACGGGGGCTCGGCCGCGCTGTAACAGACGCGCCGCCGCGCCTCAATCGAACCCCGCGTCTCAGGCCGGCAAGTCGTACCAGCAGCGCTTGAGGTCGCCGGGTGCGGAACGGGCGGCATGGACCCCGCGGGCGACCGCGCGCGCGATCGCGCTGGTTGCGGCGGCCGCGAGTTCCACGCGTTCGGCGCCTTCCGGCCGCCAGCCGCTGCCGCCCGTCGCAGCAGCGAACACCAGGTCGCCGTCGAAGTCGGTGTGGGCCGGCCAGAGCGAGCGCGCGAAGCCATCATGCGCGGCGACCGCGAGGCGGCGAGCCGCCCCCTTGTCGAGAACCGCGTCGGTGGCCACCACCGCGATTGTCGTGGCGCCTCCCGGTCGAGGGTCAAGCTTCGTGACCGGCGACTCCGACAGGACTGGATGGGGAACGGGCAACCCGAGGCCACCGAACTCGTCATCGATCTCGAACGGCGCGGCATGGAAGTGCCGGCCGGAGCCGACCAGCGGCGAGCCGAGCGCGTTCACCGCCACGAGTGCCGCGACCGTCGCGCCCGACCGAAGCCTGACGGAGGCCGATCCGAGGCCACCCTTGACCACCGCCGTCGTTGCGCCGGTTCCCGCGCCGACGCTTCCCAGTTCGAACCGTTCGCTCGCAGCAGACGCCGCCTCGAAGCCCAGTTCGCGGTACGGCGAGTGGAGGCCCCAGTCCTTGGCACCACCATTGGCGAGATCGAACAGGATCGCCGCCGGAACGATGGGGACGCGGTGGCCGGCGGCCAGGAAACCTCGACCAACGGAGCGCAGGTAGGCCTGTACGCCGGACGCGGCATCGAGACCGAAGGCGGAGCCGCCGGACAGGACAAGAGCGTCGATACCGGGAACGAGCTTGTCGGGCGCGAGCAGGTCCGTCTCGCGTGTGCCGGGTGCCCCGCCGAGAATCTCCACGGCCGCGACGCACGGCGCATCGAAAAGGATCGCCGTCGAGCCGCTTTTCAGCTTTTCATCCTGTGCGTTTCCGACGCGCACCCCTGCGATATCGGTCAGGAGGTTGCGCGGACCCGTCTGCCAGATGGCGGCCATTCAGCTCAACCCTCGGCGTCCGGCACGAAGCGTTGCCCGTCCCAGCGATAGGCGCGGAAGGGCGCCACATCGGCTGCGCCTTCGCCATCGAAGCGCACGAGACCGGCGGTGGTGATGAACGTCTCGTCGTTCAGGAGGTCGATCACGCTGCGACTTTCGGCTCGAGCCCGCGTCCCTGCCTGAATGGCGATCTCGGCGCCGACGCGCGCGATCCGCGCATAGCCCTCGTCTTCCGGGGGCGTTTCGGACGGCGCCCAGTCGACATCGAAGCCGCTAGCAAGCGCCACGACACCGGCGGGTAGCGCCACGCCGCCTCCGGCGTCGATCAGGGATTCGCCCCCTGCCGCCTCGAGCGTCGACCCGATCTCCGCCGCGTCACGCAAAATCACCGCCGTATCGCTGCGTGCCCCGAGGAACAGGACACGGGTCACCCCGCTCTGCTGAAGACGACGGGCGACAGGAAACTGTTTTTCCTCCGCTGGCCGGTAGGTTTCCGTGACGGCCGCACGCAGGCCATCGGCCTCCAGCGCCTGACGCACCTTATCGGCGAGATCGCGCGATTGCGGTGAACCGTCTTCGACGATGCCGAACGCCGTGTCGGACCATCTTTCGCGCACAAACCCGGCGAGCGCCCGCGCCTCCGCACCTGCGGCCGGCGCAAGTCGCCAGACGAGGGCACCGTGCTGCTGCCGTTGTCGCTGGATGCGCGCCGCCCGCACACCGACGTCGAGAACCGGGATCGCCGCCGCGGACAGTTTCGGCAGGGCCGCCTCGAGTGCGACGGTACAGAGGAAGCCGACCGCTGCCGCGGCCCGTGCAGCGATCAACGCATTCGCCGCTTCGCGGCCGCCATCTGCCGAGCAGAACGTGTCGACCGATACGGTCGTCCCTCCGTTTTCCTCCGCGGCGCGCTTGGCACCCGCCTCGATCTGGCGGCCCAGAATCTCGTTCGGGCCGCTGAGGGGGGCGGCGATGCCGATCACGAGCGCGTCACCGGATTGCGCCCGAACCGACGCTATCGGCACGGTTGCGAGGAGAGCGGCAAGGATAAGGGCGCGGACGGCATGTGGCATGCCTTCTTCTAGCGCCTTCCGGGACCGGGAGCGAGGTGGCTTCGCTTGACCCTTCGCGCACGCGCCGCTTAAGTCGCCGCGGGCCGCCGAAACCGGCGCGCAGCGGGAGATCGGACCCGGCATCAAGGCCGATGGTCCCAAACTGTTTCGGGAGTTCAAGCATGATCGGCGGACGCAAAGCCATTCTGGGCCTGACGGCTTCTCTTCTCGCGCTCGGCGTTTCCGCCGCGTGGGCGCAGGATGCCGGGATCAAGGTCGGCCTCATCGGCGGCATCACCGGCCCGATCGAGAGCCTCATGCCGCCGATCGCCAATGCAGCGAAGCTCGCGGTCGCGCAGGTAAACGAAGCCGGCGGCATCGGCAAGAGCGGCGCGAAGGTCGAAATGGTGATCGGCGACGACGGCTGCGTCGATGCCGCGCGCGCGTCGGACGCCGCCGACCGTCAGGTAAATTCCGAGAAGGTGGCGGGCATCGTCGGCGCCATGTGCTCCGGCGCGACGATCGCCGCCGCCAACGCCGCGGCGATCCCAGGCGGCGTCGTGATGGTGTCTCCCGCCTCGACCTCGCCGGCGGTGACCGATCTCAACGACAACGACCTCGTGTTCCGCACCGCGCCGTCCGACGCTTACCAGGGCGAAGTGCTGGCGCGCGTCGTCAAGAAGAACGGCATCGACAATGTCGCGATCACCTACGTCAACAACGACTACGGAACCGGTTTCGCGCAGGCCTTCCAGAAGGCCTACGAGGCGGACGGCGGCACGGTGACGGTCTCGCAGGCACACGAGGACGGCAAGGCCGACTACCGTGCCGAGATCGGCTCGCTCGCGTCGTCGGGCGCCGATGCGCTGGTGGTGCTGGCCTATGTCGACGGCTCGGGCGGGCGCATCGTGGCGCAGGCGCGCGAAACGGGCGACTTCTCGACCTTCGTCGGCGGCGACGGCATGGTCGGCGGCAACCTGACCAACGTCACCGGAGGTGACGAGAAGCTGATCCTGACGCGTCCGGGCGGCACGGCGGCGCTGGGCGCCGAGCAGTTCGCGACCGCGGCCAAGGCTGCCAACATCGATCCCGCCGCAACCTACACTTCGACGTCCTACGACGCGGCCTTCGCGCTGCTCTTGGCGCTGGAAAAGACGGGCGGCTCGCGCGAGGGCCTGAGCCAAGCGCTGCGCGACGTGGCTTCGGCGCCTGGCGAGGTGATCCTGCCGGGCGAGTGGACGAAGGCGAAGCAGTTGATCGAGGCCGGCACCGACATCAACTACGAGGGTGCGTCAGGCGCACTCGAGTTCGACGCCAAGGGCGACGTTCCCGGCTCATACGACGAGGTCACCGTCAAGGACGGCAAGATCGTGGTCGTCGGGCCCGCGATGTAAGCCGAGCGAGCGCATTCGAAACGACGAAGCCCCAGAGTTCGCGCTCCGGGGCTTTTTTCGTGTCAGTGCTTCTTCATGGGGTCGTGTCCCCAATTCATCAGCGAGTACCGCCAGGGGGTGTCCTCGATCTCGCCCTTCGGCTTCTGCTTCATGTGCCGCTTGATGTAGCCGACGACCTTCTGCATGTGCTCGTACTCGGCGTCGGTGAGATCTGACTTCTTCATGCCCTTAATCTCGATGATCTCGCGGCCGGACTTGTGTCCAACGGACTCCCCCTTGCCGCCGGATTTGGCTCCGACGTCCTTGGACTCGTCCGTCTCCAGCCACGTTTCGAGCTGCTTCGGCGTCATGTTCACGAGGTCCTTGAACTCTGCATAGACCTCGGCTCGCTTGTCGTCGTCCATTGGTGCGCTCCCGCTGTGGTTGCGCGCCCAACGACTCCTTCCTGTGGACGGTTCCTGCGAAAACCGTTCAGTCGGTCCGACACCGTTCCGGCAGCACGCCGTGGGGCGCGAAGCGCAGGACCAGCGTGATCGTAAGGCCGATCACGAACACGCGCATCTGCAACGCACGCGAATCGAGGTCTGCGGGGGCGACCCATCCGAAGAGGCTTTGACCCCAGTCGCGCGCCAGCGAGAAGAGCGTCAGCGCAGCCGGTTCTGACATCGTCCACACGATGTAGACAAAGACTGCACCGAAGATCGCACCGCGATTGTTTCCGGCGCCTCCCAGGATCACCATCACCCAGATCAGGAACGTGTGGTTCAGGTCGACGAAGCCCGAAGGATCGAAGATCGAGGTGAAATGGACGAGGATCGCTCCACCAAGGCCCATCAGCATGGCGCCGAGGACGAAGATCTCGAGCCGGCGCCCATCCACGTTCTTGCCCATCGAGGCCGCGGCCGCCTCGTTGTCGCGGATGGCACGCATCATGCGGCCCCACGGCGCTCGGTAAGCGCGCTCCATCAGGAGGTAGACAACGAGGAGGATCACGGCGGTGACGGCGAGATACAGGCTCCGGCCCCAGAGGAAACCGACCTCCGCCGGCGTGGGTACCGGCCACGGCAGCGGCGAGACGGTGAGGGTGCCGCGCGTCAGCCAATCGGCGTTCCGCAGGAAGGTCTTGATGATCTGCGCGATTCCGAGCGTGGCGATGGCGAGATAGTCGGCTCGCAGTCCGAGGCAGATCTTGCCGATGACATAGGCGATCGCGCCTGCCACGACGCCAGCCGCGACCCAACCGACGCCAACCGGCAGACCGAAGCCGCCGATGAAGCCTGCCTCGGCCTCGATAGCGGTGGTCGCCGGATCGAACTTCGCGGTGACCAGCATGAAGGCGATCGCACTGGAGATCACGGTGAGGGCGGTGACGAGTCCCTGCGGCAGACCTAGCCGGCGTGTCTGCGATATGAGCCCCACGACGACAACTGCACCGACCAGCCACACGAGAGCTTCACCCAGCATCGGCGCTCCGCGCGACGCCCAGAACGCTTCGTTGACCGGGAAGGTCATCAGCACGGAGGCGAAAGCACCAGCCACAATGAAGCCCATGATGCCGACGTTGAAGAGGCCGGCGTAACCCCATTGAATGTTCAGCCCGATCGCGATGATCGCATAGGCCGCGGCTTCGACGAGCATGCGGGTCGCATAGGCCGAACCCTGAAGCCAGAAGACGAGCGCGACCAGCGCACAGAGCGCCAGGATCAGGACGAGTTCGCGGTTGCGGTTCGAGGAGACGGATCCGCCGCGCATCAGAACACCCGCCCCTTGAAGATACCGGTCGGCCGGTAGATCAACACAACGATCAGGATGAAGAACGGCACCACGAGACGATATTCGGTCGGCACGAAGGCGAGGTTTGCGGGAATTTCGAGCCCTGCGGGCAGCAGTCCCTGGAAGGGGCGTAGCAGCACCGACAGATTGAACACGGACAGCGTCTCAGCGAAGCCGATGAGATAGCCTCCGGCGATGGCACCGTAGGGTTGGCCGATGCCGCCGACGATCGTCGCGGCGAAGATCGGCAGCAGGATGTTGTAGGCGAGGTCCGGCTTCAGCTGCACGTCCATCGCGAGCATCGTACCGGCGATGGCGGCCAGGGACCCGCCGATGACCCACGTCGCCTTGACCACTGTATCCAGCGGAATGCCGGTCACGCGGGCGAGGTCCGGATTGTCAGATACGGCGCGCATCGCCTTGCCCAACCGCGAACGCGTGAGGAAGACGTGCAGAGCCACGACGGACACGACGGTCAGGACGATCAGCGCCAGCTGCGGCTCGGTGATTACGATCGGTCGACCACCCGTCGGAATGCGGAAAATCTGCTTGGGTGCCTCCTGATACATATCGCGCGAGCCCGTGCCGGCGAAGAGGCGGATCAGCCCTTGCAGCATCAGCGTCACGCCGATCGACGCCATCACCATCACGACGGGCCGTGCGCCGCGCTCGCGCAACGGCTTGTAGAACGCCTTGTCGAGCCCGATCGCGAAGACCGACGTCAGCAGCATCACGACCGGCAGGAGTAAGAGTACCAACGGGACGGGCAACGATATGCCGAAGGCGGCACACAGGCTGGCCAGCATAAAGGCGAAAAAGGCAGCCGCCGTCATCATGTCGCCGTGGGCGAAATGGGCGAAGCGCAGGATGCCGAAGATCAGCGTCACGCCGACGGCGCCGAGGGCGTAGATGGAGCCGATGATCAGCCCGCCCATCAGGCCACGGTTGATGAAGAAAACTAGCTCGTCCAACGGATTGTCTCGAAGAGTTCGATCAAGGGGCGAGGCGTCGGCTCAGCCGCCCAGGAAGGATTTTGCGACATGCGGATCGGCCAGAAGAGCCGCGCCGGTGTCGGTGAAGCGGTTGCGCCCGCCAGCCAGCACGAACCCCTTGTGGGCGATCCCGAGTGCCTGCTTGGCGTTCTGCTCGACCATCGCGACGGTGACGCCCGAGGCATTGACCGCGAGGATGCGGTCGAAGATTTCGCTCATGTAGCGGGGCGAGAGGCCAGCCGTCGGCTCGTCCAGAAGGATCAGCTTCGGGTCGATCATCAGAGCGCGTCCCACCGCCACCATCTGGCGCTGGCCGCCCGAGAGTTCGCCCGCCGGCTGCCGGCGTTTGTCCTTGAGCGGTGGAAAAATGTCGTAGACGCGATCGAGCAACCCCGACACGTCGTCGCGCCGGACATAGGCCCCCATTTCGAGGTTCTCGTGGACGCTCAGCGTCTTGAAGACGTTGTGCTCCTGCGGCACGAACGCCATGCGCAGGGCGCTGAGGCTGTCGGTCGGGCGATTGGTGATCTCCTGCCCATCGAACATGATCCGGCCTGAAGAGACGCGCAGCAGTCCAAAGATCGCCTTCAGCGTCGTCGACTTGCCGGCCCCGTTCGGTCCGACGATGACGCCGATCTCGCCGGCTTCGAGCTCGAGGTTCACCCCGTTCAGGATCATCGCCTCGCCGTAGCCGGCGACGACGTTCTCGACCTTCAGGAGGCTCATGCGCTCGCTCCCGGGCCCGTGGTCGCATGGCCGGTGGGGGAGCCTCCGAAATAGGCCTCGACTACGGCTTCGTCCGCCTGGATCTCGGCCAGCGTTCCGGTCCGCATGACTTCGCCTGCGGCCATGACGATCACCGGGTCGCAAAGACGGCCGATCAGGTCCATGTCGTGCTCGATCACGAAGAAGGTGTAGCCGCGTTCGCGGTTGAGGCGCTCGATGTTGGCCGCGATGTCATTGAGAAGCGTGCGGTTTACCCCCGCCGCGATCTCGTCGAGAAGTACGATCTTGGCATCCACCATCATCGTGCGGGCAAGCTCGACGAGCTTCTTCTGGCCGCCGGAAAGGTTGCCTGCAAGCTCGTGCGCGACATGGCCGATCTTGAGGAAGTCGATCACGTCTTCCGCCCGTTCGCGCACCCGCACCTCGAACTCGCGGACCGTCCGGCCTCGGAACCAGGCTTCCAGAAGGTTCTCGCCGGGCTGGCCGCCGGGCACCATCATCAGGTTCTCAATGACGCTCAGATGCGAGAACTCGTGGGCGATCTGGAACGTGCGCAGGAGCCCGCGGTCGAAGAGCTGATGCGGTTTCAGGCCCTGGATCTCGCGCCCTTCGAACAGGATCTGTCCGGACGAGGGCGCCAGATTGCCGGCGACCATGTTGAACAGCGTCGACTTGCCTGCGCCGTTCGGCCCGATCAGCCCGGTGATGCCGCCCTGTTCCACCGTCAGCGAACAGCGGTTCACCGCCGTGAAGCCGCCGAACCGGCGCGTTACGTCCCTGACCTCGAGGATCGGCGCCATGTCGGCTTCCTATCGCATTGAAACATTTCCCGAAGCGGCGCACGAACGCGGCGCCGCGGGAGCGGGCACGTCCTGAAGGCTTGCGGCTGCGATGTCAAACGCGTTGACGTTCGCGTCGCTCACGAACTCGAAAAGTTTCAGGGCCTATGGTGCGCACTGTCGGCCAGCGCCCCATGTTGAGAGGGCGTCCCGCAAACGACGTGACAGCCCGAAGGACGAATCTTGCTTCTGACCCACGCCGAAATCGACCGGACGGCTTTCCGCGAGGCGATGAGCCATTTCGCCGCCGCGGTAAGCCTCGTGACGACGGACGGTCCGGCCGGACGGCGCGGCGTGACGGTCACCTCGGTCTGCTCGGTTTCCGACGATCCGGCAACGCTTCTCGTTTGCCTCAACCGGTCCAGCGCGGCCAACGCCCGGTTCGCCGAGAACGGTGTCTTCGCAGTCAATGTCCTCGCCGACCGCAGTGAGACGGTGGCGCGCGCCTTTGCGGGCGAGGGCAAGCTCGACCTCGATCAGCGGTTCGCGTCGGGGCGCTGGACGACCATCGAGACCGGTGCGCCGATTCTCGAGGATTCGATCGTATCCTTCGACTGCCGCATCCTCGAAAGCCGGACGGTCGCGACCCATCAGGTGACGATCGGTCAGGTCGTCGGGCTGTCGGTCCCGAGAGCGGGGCACAGCTTGCTGTACCGTGCGCGGCGATATCATGCGCTGCAGCACCTCGACCCGGAATGACATGGTTGTGACGCGGGGCGTTCGGCCTATCTTGTTGAGACCCACGCCAGCGGACATCATGCGTTGACCCAAGTCCCCCGCAGCATCGACGAGACGGAGACCCTCCTTTCCGAAGGGGGCTACGTCGCCGACCGCTCGCTCGCCACCGTCCTGTTCCTGGCACTGCGCATGCGGCGTCCGCTCTTTCTCGAAGGGGAAGCCGGGGTCGGCAAGACGGAGATCGCCAAGGTCCTGGCGGATCGGCTGGGACGTCCCCTGATCCGGCTCCAGTGTTACGAAGGTCTCGACGTCTCCACCGCGCTCTACGAGTGGAATCATGCCGCGCAGATGATCGAGATCCGCCTGCGCGAGGCAAGTGGCGACACGGCGCGCGATGCGATGCGCTCCGACATCTTCTCCGAACGGTTCCTGATTCGTCGCCCGGTGCTGCAGGCTTTGGAAGGCGACCCCGGACGCGCGCCGGTTCTCCTCATCGACGAACTCGACCGGGCCGACGAGGCGTTCGAGGCGTTCCTCCTGGAAGTCCTGTCGGACTTTCAGGTGACGATCCCGGAACTCGGCACGATCCGCGCCACAGAGATTCCGATCGTCATCGTGACGACCAATCGTACCCGCGAGATCCACGACGCCCTCAAGCGCCGCTGCCTCTATCACTGGCTCGACTACCCCGACGCCGCGCGCGAACTGGAGATCGTGCGCCGCAAGGTGCCGACGGCGCGCGCCGACTTGAGCGCCGAACTCGTCGCCTTCGTTCAGCGCCTGAGGGGCGAGGACCTGTTCAAGGCGCCCGGCGTTGCCGAAACGCTCGATTGGGCGACGGCCCTGACCGAACTCGATGCCGTCGCGCTCGACCCCGAACTGATCACCGATACGTTGGGCGTCCTGCTGAAGTACCAGGACGACATCGCGCGGATCGGCCAAAGCGAGGCGGACGAGATGCTGAGGGCCATTCGTAGGGAGCACGCTTCCGCATGATCGCGGGAGGGCACCTCGCCGAAAACGTCACGCACTTTTCGCGCGCGCTGCGACGGGCGGGACTGCGTGTCGGTCCGGCCGATACGCTTGCCGCGATCGAGGCCATCCGCGCCGGGGGTATCGGATCGCGCGACGATTTCTACTGGACGCTGCACGCCGTCCTCGTAGCTCGCCGCGAAGACACGCCGGTCTTCGACGAGGCGTTCCGACTGTTCTGGCGTTCACGACAACTGGTCGAGCGCATGCTGGCGATGTTCTCGGCAAAGACACCTGCGAAGGCGGAGCCGCCCCCGGCGAAGGCCGGTGCCCGGCGGGTATTCGACGCGCTGGAAGGCCGCGCCGATGCCCGCCGCGTTGAGGAACGTCCGACGCTCGATGTCGATGCGCGGCTCACGGTCTCGGCGGATGAGGTTTTTCGGGCCAAGGACTTCGCTCAGATGAGTGCGGCGGAGCTCGCGGAGACGAGGGCGGCGATCCGCCGCCTGGTTTCGCCCGACGACCGAGTCGTCTCGCGCCGCTTTCGCTCAGACGGCCACGGGCGACGTTTCGATGCACGGCGCACGCTGCGGGCCTCGATCCGCTCCGGTGGCGATCTCATTCTGCCGCGGTTCTATCGCCCGCGTACCGTGCTACCCCCGCTGGTGGTGATCGCCGACATTTCGGGTTCCATGAGCCAGTACAGCCGCGTGATACTGCATTTCATGCATGCGATGTCGGCGAAGCGTCGGGTTCGAGCCTTTCTGTTCGGCACGCGGCTGACCCCCATCACGCGGCAACTCGCCCGCAAGGATCCCGATGAGGCCGTTGCCGCGTGCAGCAATCTGGTGCGGGACTGGTCGGGAGGGACGCGCATCGGCGCGGCGCTTGAAGAGTTCAATCGACGCTGGTCGCGACGCGTCCTGTCCGGCGGCGCCATCGTTCTGTTGGTGACGGACGGTCTCGAGCGGGACGACATGCAGCGGCTTGCCTGTGAGGCGGATCGCCTTCATCGCTCGTGCAGGCGGTTGATCTGGCTCAATCCCTTGCTGCGGTTCGATGGATTCTCGGCCCGCGCTCGCGGCGTTCGTGCCTTGCTGCCGCATGTCGACGAGTTCCGGTCCGCCCATTCGCTGGATTCCCTCGCCGATCTTTGCGCCGCGCTCTCTCGCACGCGGGCGGGTCGCGATATGGAGCCGCGCACCTGGCTGAAAGCCGGCGAGGCCGCTTGAGGAACGCGAAATGAGCGACGCAACGGATATCCTGGCTACCGCCGAACGCTGGGCCTCCGAGGGGAAACGTGCAGCTCTGGCGACCGTGGTCGAGACGTGGGGCTCCGCCCCGCGACCGGTCGGCAGCCACCTCGTCATCGACGAGGACGGCGGGTTCGAGGGCTCGGTGTCAGGCGGTTGCGTCGAAGGTGCGGTGATCTCCGAGGCTCTGGACGTGATCGCCAGCGGAGAGCCGAAGATGCTCGAGTTTGGTGTCGCCGACGAGACCGCCTGGCGCGTCGGCCTGTCCTGCGGCGGCCGTATTCGTGTCTATGTCGAGCGCGTGGGCTAATGCGAGCGGATCTTCTCCGGGCGTTGAACGCCGAGCGACGGGCACGCCGCGGATGTCTCGTCTTGACCGATCTGGCCACCGGTTCCCAGCGACTGGTGCGTGAGGGTGATGCAGAGACGGAAGGAGAGGCTGTGCAGCGAGCGCTCCGCGCTGGACGCTCAGGCATTCTCGAGGGAACGAAGACGTTTCTGAATGTCTATCTGCCGCCGCCACGGATCGTGGTTGTCGGCGCGGTCCACATCAGCCAGGCGCTGGCTCCGATGGCGTCGATTGCCGGTTTCGACATTTCGATCATAGACCCGCGCACGGCCTTTGCGACACCGGAGCGGTTTCCCGGCGTCCCGTTGCATGCGAAATGGCCGGAAGATGCGCTGAAGGAACGGCCACTCGATGCCTACACAGCGCTTGTCGCGGTCACGCACGATCCGAAGATCGATGACCATCCGTTGATCGAGGCTCTTGAAGTCGGCTGCTTCTATGTCGGGGCATTGGGCAGTCGAAAGACCCATGCGCGTCGGATCGAGCGACTTTTGTCGGCCGGCGTGCCGCAGCATCGGATCGGCCGGATCGAGGCGCCGATCGGCGTCGATATCGGCGCATCGACGCCAGCAGAAATTGCTGTCGCGGTTCTGGCATCGGTGATTGCGGCTTTCCGCGGTCGTAAGATGCACGCGGAACGTCGGGGCGAGGCGGGAGGCGCATGAAGTTCGGCCCTGTGCCGACGGCCGAGGCTCGAGGTGGCCTCTTGGCGCACGCCCTGACCGTCGACGGACGCCGGCTCGCAAAGGGTCACGCGCTTTCCGGCGACGACCTGCGGCAACTTCAGGACCAAGGCGTCAGCGAGGTCGTCGTCGCCCGGCTGGACCCGGACGATGTGACGGAAAACGATGCCGCTGCCAGGATCGCCCTCGCGCTGGCTGCCGACGGCATATCCGTCGCGCCGCCTGGGACCGGTCGAGCCAATCTTCACGCCGAGGCATCGGGAATCTTCCTGCCGGACCGATCGCTGATCGATGCCGTCAACCGCATCCATCCGGGCATCACCGTGGCGACCCTTGCGGAGTATACATCGGTCGAAGCTCATCGCATGCTCGCGACGGTCAAGATCATACCGCTCGCGGTACCGGGAGCGGCTGTCGCGGAGGCGGAACGGGTTCTGTCCGGCGGGACGGCGCTTCGATTGAAGCGGTACAGAGCTCGCGGCGTCGGGCTCGTCCAGACCGAACTGCCGACGATCAAGGCCACCACGCTCGACAAGACCCGGCGTATCCTGGAGGGACGGCTCTCTCCGTCGGGTTCGATATTGCTTCGCGAAGTCCGATGCCCGCATGACGCCGGCGAACTGGCGCGCCGACTGAGCGACGCGGCGGCAGACGAGGAACTGACGATCGTCTTCGGCGCATCCGCCGTGATCGACGAGGCCGATGTGGTGCCGGACGCGATCCGGCGGGCCGGGGGTGCCGTCCGGCACCTCGGCATGCCGGTGGATCCCGGCAATCTGCTGCTTCTCGGTCAGATCGGACCGCGTCTCGTGTTGGGTGCCCCCGGCTGCGCACGAAGCCCAATCGAGAACGGTTTCGATTGGATTCTCAATCGTCTCATGGCGGATCTTCAGGTGGGGCGCGAGGAGATCGTCGGCCTTGGCGTCGGGGGGCTACTGATGGAAATCGCGACGAGACCGCAAGCCCGTGAAGACGTCGTCTCGGTCCGACCGTCGACGCCGCGAGTCCATGCGCTCGTGCTGGCCGCCGGGCGTTCCAGCCGAATGGGCGGGCCCAACAAGCTCCTGGCGCGGTTCGGAGGCGAGCCGCTGGTCCGGCGGACTGTCGAGACCGCGCTCGCCAGCCGTGCGTGCGGTGTCACGGCGGTGACGGGCCACATGGCCGACGAGATCGGCGCGGCCCTCGAAGGTACGAGCGCCAGAATAGTGCACAACGAGGACTTTGCCGCCGGACTGTCCACGTCATTGCGGCGTGGTTTCGCGGTAGCGAGCCAGGACTCAGACGGTGTCCTGGTGCTCCTGGCTGATCAGCCGCTGCTGACGAGCGCCGATCTCGATCGGATGATCGAGGCGTTTAGCCCCGCGGGGGTCGGCTCCATCGTCCTCGCGACCGACGACGGCCGCCGGGCCAATCCTGTGATCCTTTCATCGATCTTCGCGAATGCCATCTCGACCATCGAGGGCGATGTCGGCGCACGCGCCATAGTTCAGTCGAGCGGCGAGCTCGTTCGCGAGGTCGAACTCGGACGAGCGGCGTCGCTGGACGTCGATACGCCGGATGTGATGCGAGAGGCGGGCGGGGTCTGGGATTAGCGGAAAGCTGCACGGATTCGCTGCACCACCGGAACACGATGGCTTTTGCGGCAGAAGAGCTGGCCGGGTTAGGACTTCGTTAAACATGCGGGCGCAGCCTTGAGACCGAGGGCTGCTTCCTCGGCCCGATGCAGAAGGAGCCGACATGCCTGCCGCACGTACGCCCGATCCGCAGTTACTGAAGATGCTGTCCGGCTACGGCCTGACGTTCGCGGAAATCCTCTACCGCATGCCGGATCACCCGGCCTTCCTCCAGACCTTCTTCTGGCAGTTCGACGACATCGCGCCGGACTATCCGCGCCTCCGACGCTTCCTCGACCACTGGGAGCGCGACGTGGAGGCAAAGATCCACTCTGTCCGCGTGATGCACCAGGGCCTGATCCAGCCGCGCGAAATCAAGCTCGTGCGCGAGGTCGGCTACCTCAACTGACGCGTCAGATGAGACTTTCGGCGCGGAAGCTGAAATGGCCGTTTCGGCCGATGATGACGTGATCGTGTATCTTGATGCCGAGTGCTTCGGCGACGTCGACCAGCGTCTTCGTCATGTCGATATCGGCGCGCGACGGACTGGGATCGCCGGACGGGTGGTTGTGGACGAGCACCAGCGCGCTCGCCGACAGGGCGAGGGCTCGGCCCATCACTTCGCGCGGGTAGACCGGCGTGTGGTTCACCGTGCCGACCTGCTGCACCTCGTCGGCGATGAGAGCGTTCTTCCGATCGAGGAACAGGATGCGGAACTGCTCGCGTGTCTCGTGCGCCATCACGGCGTGGCAGTAGTCCAAGACCGCCGACCAAGACGACAGCATCTCGCGCCCACGGATCGAAGCGCGAAATGCCCTTTGATTGACCGCGGTCACGATCCGGAGATCGAGTGCCGTGGCAGCGCCGATCCCGTCGATCTCCGTGAGCAGTTCTGCGGGCGCGTTCAATACGTCGGAGAGCGTCCCGAAGCGCTTCAGAAGAGCCTTCGCGATCGGCTTGGTGTCGCGGCGGGGGATGAAGCGGAACAGCAGGAGTTCGAGAAGTTCGTAGTCGGCCAGCGCGTCGGGCCCGGCCGACGTAAAGCGCTCACGCAACCGGTCGCGATGCCCGTCGTGATCCTTCGCAGCCGCGCGCGGCTTCGGGAGGGGCACTTCGACAGCAGCGGTCCAGTCGGGCTGCGGCGCTTCCTTCAGGCCGTCGTCCCCCTGCGCCATGATCCGTTCAGGCCTCGGCTTCGGCCCAGGCCGAAGCGGGAAAGCCCGGCATGTCGCGTCCGTTGAGAGACCTCGTGAAGACCTCGCATCCGGTCTCGGTCACGCCCACGGTGTGCTCGTACTGTGCCGAAAGCGAGCGGTCGCGCGTGACCGCAGTCCAGCCGTCGGCGAGTACCTTCACATGCGGGCGTCCGAGATTGATCATCGGCTCGATGGTGAAGATCATGCCGGGTCGCATCTCGACGCCTTCGCCGCGACGCCCGTAGTGCAGGATGTTCGGCGCGTCGTGGAAGAGGCGGCCGATCCCGTGACCGCAGAAATCCCGCACAACCGAGCAGCGCTCGCCCTCGGCGTAGGCCTGGATCGCGGCGCCGATGTCGCCGACGTGGTTGCCGGGCTTCACCGCCTCGATCCCGATCAGGAGCGAGCGATAGGTAATTTCGCACAGCCGCTCGGCGGCGCGCTTGATCTGACCGACGGGATACATGCGCGACGTGTCGCCGTAGTAGCCGTCGAGAATCAGCGTCACGTCGATGTTGACGATGTCACCTTCGCGCAGCGGCTTGTCATTGGGAATGCCGTGGCAGACGACGTGGTTGATCGAGGTACAGACGTTCTTGGTGTAGCCGCGATAGTTGAGCTGCGCCGGCAGCGCACCGTGATCGCGGGTGAACTCGAAGACGAACCGGTCGATCTCGTTGGTCGTGATCCCCGGCTTCACGATCTCGGCCAGTTGGTCCAGCACCTCCGCCGAGAGCCGGCTGACGCGGCGCATCCCCTCGAAGGCCTCCGCATCGTAGAGCCGGATGGAGCCGGTGTTGCGGAGAGGATTGGCTTCGGCTTCGAGGTAGACTGTCATGATTGCAGCGATGCGTGCCCGCGACGGGAGAGAAAGAGCTTGTGCGTGATGTCGCACCGATGGCGCATCGCTTCAAGTCCGGCGGGTCACTGGCGGACGTATCGCCCCGGCGCGTCCTCGATCACCGGCAAGCCGTTGGCGCCGGGTTCGCGGGCCGGCACCCGTTCGTTCGATTGCGCCTCAAGCCACGCCTGCCAATGCGGCCACCACGACCCCTTCGTCTCTCGTGCCTGACGCCACCAGTCGTCGAAGGACAGGTCGCGCGACGGCGAGGGTCCGACCCAGAACTGATACTTGTTCTTGGCAGGCGGATTGACGACGCCCGCGATATGGCCCGAGCCGGACACGACATAGGTGACCGGTGCACCGAGAGCCTGGCTGCCCTCGTAGACGCTGAGCGCCGGCGCGATGTGGTCTTCCTTGGTGGCGAGGTTGTAGACGGGCAGGGTGATCGACGACAGGTCGAGCCTGACCCCGCCGATCTCCATCATGCCGCGCGACAGCCGATTCTCCAGATAGCAGTTGCGCAGGTAAAAGAGGTGGTTGGCCTTCGCCATGCGTGTGGCGTCGGCGTTCCAGAACAGGAGATCGAAGGGCAGGGGTTCCTTGCCCTTCAGGTAGTTGTTGACGAAGTACGGCCAGATCAGGTCGCCGGATCGGAGAAGGTTGAAGGCCGTCGCCATCTGCGAGCCGTCGAGATACCCCTTCTCCATCGTGCGCTCGATCTCGGCGAGCTGGCCTTCGTCGACGAAGACTTTCAGATCGCCCGAGTGCTTGAAGTCGATCTGGGTCGTCAGGAACGTGACCGAGGCGATCCGGTCGTCTCCGCGGGCCTTCAAGTAGGGAAGCGAGGCAGCCAGCAGCGTCCCGCCGACGCAGTAGCCGACCATGTTGACCTCGCGCTCGCCGGTCGCCTGCTCGACCGTGTCGAGCCCGAAGGCGATGCCTTCGTCGATGTAGTCCTTCCAGCTCCGGTCGGCGTGCGCTTCGGTCGGGTTAACCCAGGAGATGACGAAGACCGTGTGCCCCTGCTCGACCATCCAGCGGATGAACGATTTCTCCGGGTTGAGATCGAGGATGTAGAACCGGTTGATCCAGGGCGGCGAGATCAGGATCGGTCGCCGGAAAACGGCTTCCGTCTGCGGCGCGTACTGAAGGATCTGGCAGACCTCATTCTCGGCAACGACCTTGCCGGGCGTCATCGCGAGGTTCTCGCCGACCGCGAATTTCGTCGGATCGGACTGGCGTAGCTTGAGCTGGCCTTTCCCCGTCATCATGTCCTCGGCGAACATGCGCATGCCGCGCACGAGATTCTCGCCGTTCTGCTCGACCGTCTCGCGGTAGAGCTCGGGGTTGGTGAGAACGAAATTGGAGGGCGAAATCGCGTTGGCGATCTGCCTCACATAGAATGCAGCCTTCTGGCGCGTGTGCGGGTCGAGGCCATCGGACCGTTCGACCAGCATGTTCGCCCAGTCCGACGTGATGACATAGGCTTCCTTGAGGAAGCCGAAGAAGAGGTTTCGGCTCCAGTCCTCGTGGGTGAATCGCTTGTCCGGCCGACCCGCCGGCGCTTCGGCCGGCGGTGCGCCGGAAGCCTTGCGGATCGAATCCGCCCACAGCCCCATGAAACGCATCATCAGTGCGCTCTGCGCCTCCAGCGAGCGCGCAGGGTCGGTCAGCCAATACTCGCCGACGCGCGACAGCGTCGCGACCATGTCGGAGTAGCTGAGTGGTCCATCCTTGATCTCGCCGCGCTCGCGCGGCTCGACCCAGGCCGACGCGGCCTTGCCGACCTGTTCCAGCATTCTTGCCATGTTGCGCGCGAACGCTTCGGGATCCCGCACCGCGTAATCCGAGAAGGAGGGCATCTCCCCGGCGGGGCCGTCGGTCGTGGATGTCGATTCCGCCATGGCCGGTCCTCCTTGATCGTCCCTTAAAGCATTATGTCGCCGCCACGACAGCGGCGTGAAGCGTCTTGCGTCGGACTTTCGTCGCCGCGCCGCAACATCGGGATGCGCGGCAACGCGCCATTCCCAAGCCGGAATCCTTCGGTTAAGAAGGTCGCGTTCGGGGGAAGGCGTTCATGATCTTGGGTGTGCGAGCGGTGCGATCGACGGTGACGAGCCTCCTGCTCGTGCTGAGCCTGTCCGCCTGCCAGTCGTTCCTACCGCGCGATGAGGCCCCGGTGACCCTTCCGCCGCTTGCGGCGGCGCCCGGCGTGTCGTCGTCCGGCCAGAAGCTCGACGAGAACGGCTATCCGATCATCGGCCGCATGCCGCGCGCGGCAAAGCCGCAGGCGACGGACGAAGCGGTGCAGCGGACCGAGCAGCGCTACGCCAACGCGGGCGCGCGAGCGCCGGGCAATTCCGAGGCCTCCTACCGTCGCGACGTGTCGGAACTCGAAGCGATCGCCGCCAGCCAACGGGCGGAAGCGGACAGGGTGCTGGCGACGAGCGCGGCGCCGGCGGACGCGGCAGCCAGCAGCCGGGCGCAGTAGAGCGCCGCCGACCGCCAGACGCGGTCGATGCGCCCGGCACCAGCGGACGCTCAGCGAATGAGCCCGTTCGGCTGCCGGTTCATGCCGCCAGCCCATTTCATGCGTCCAGCCGAAGGCCCGCATCCATGAGCGAAGAATACCACAAGATCCGCCGCCTCCCGCCCTACGTCTTCGAGGAGGTCAACAAGAAGAAGGCGGCCGCGCGCGCCCGAGGCGTCGACATCATCGACCTCGGCATGGGCAATCCCGACCTGCCGACGCCGAAGTTCGTCGTCGACAAGCTGTGCGAGGCGATCCGCGACCCGCGCACGCACCGCTATTCCGCCTCGAAGGGCATCGCGGGCCTTCGCCGCGCGCAGGCCGCCTATTACGAGCGGCGTTTCGGGGTGAAGCTGAACCCGGACACTCAGGTCGTCGCGACGCTGGGCTCGAAGGAAGGCTTCGCCAACATGGCGCAGGCGATCACGGCGCCGGGCGACGTCGTTCTCTGCCCGAACCCGACCTATCCGATCCACGCCTTCGGCTTCCTGATGACGGGCGGCACGATCCGCTCGATCCCAGCCAAGCCCGACGAGGACTTTCTGCGGGCGATCGATCGCGCCGTGCGGCACTCGATCCCCAAGCCGATCGCGATCATCCTCAACTACCCGTCGAACCCGACGGCCTACGAGGCGGACCTCGACTTCTACGCCGAGGTCGTGAAGTTCGCGAAGGAAAACGAGATCGTCATCCTGTCGGATCTCGCCTATTCCGAAATCTTCTTCGACGGTGCGCCACCGCCCTCCGTGCTGCAGGTTCCGGGCGCGATGGACGTGACGGTCGAGTTCACCTCGATGTCGAAGACGTTCTCCATGCCGGGATGGCGTGTCGGCTTCGCGGTCGGCAACGAGCGGCTGATCTCGGCTTTGGCGCGCGTGAAGTCTTATCTCGACTACGGCGCCTTCACGCCGATTCAGGTGGCGGCGACCGCGGCACTCAACGCGGGCGACGCCGCGATCGAAGAGGTGCGTTCCGTCTATCGCCATCGCCGCGACGTGCTCGTCGAATCGTTCGGGCGCGCGCATTTCGAGGTGCCGCCTCCGTCCTCGACCATGTTCGCCTGGGCGCCGATACCGGAGCGCTTCCGCTACATGGGCTCGCTGGAGTTCTCGAAGCTCCTGATCGAGAAGGCCGATGTCGCGGTCGCGCCGGGTATCGGCTTCGGCGAATACGGCGACGACTACGTGCGCATCGCTCTCGTCGAGAACGAGCATCGCATCCGTCAGGCGGCGCGCAACATTCGCCG
The DNA here is from genome assembly GCF_047943035.1 of Aureimonas phyllosphaerae. Taxonomy (NCBI): domain Bacteria; kingdom Pseudomonadati; phylum Pseudomonadota; class Alphaproteobacteria; order Hyphomicrobiales; family Aurantimonadaceae; genus Aureimonas; species Aureimonas phyllosphaerae. Next base: position 3,122,279 of record NZ_CP181348.1, read on the forward strand.
CTTCCTTGCGTCGGGCAACGATCCCGTTCAAAAGGCGGCATCTGCGGACGCTTGAGGCTGGTCGGCCAGGCGTCCCATTCCGACGATCAAGATTCAAGGACAGCCATGGATAGCCCGCTGCGGATCGGCTTGGCCGGATTGGGAACGGTGGGCGCTTCGCTCGCCCGCCTTCTGTCGACCCGGGCGCAGACCTATGCGCTGCGGGCGGGGCGGCCGATCGAGATCGTCGCCGTGTCGGCCCGCGACCGCTCTCGCGACCGTGGGATCGACCTGTCCGCGATGGCCTGGTTCGACGATCCGGTGGCGCTCGCTTCGAAGGCCGAGATCGATCTCTTCGTCGAACTCGTCGGCGGATCGGAAGGGGCGGCGCTCACCAGCGTCAAGGCGGCGCTGAACCGGGGTATCCCGGTCGTCACGGCCAACAAGGCGCTGCTCGCGCACCACGGTGTCGAACTCGCCAAGCTCGCCCAGAAGAAGAACGCGACGATCTTCTTCGAGGCGGCGGCGGCTGGGGGAATCCCAATCATCAAGACGATGCGCGAGGCGCTGCGCGGCAACGCCGTCCATCGCGTCTACGGCATCCTCAACGGCACCTGCAACTACATGCTGACGCGCATGGAGAAGGAGGGCATCGCCTTCGACGACTGCCTCGCCGACGCGCAGCGGCTCGGCTATGCGGAAGCCGATCCCACCTTCGACATCGGCGGCTTCGATGCCGCGCACAAGCTCGCGCTTTTGACCTCGCTGGCCTTCGGCTGCGAGATCGACCTCGACTCGATCTTCATCGAGGGCATCTCGTCGGTGACGAATGCCGATATCGAGGCCGCGGCGGAGCTAGGCTATCGCATCAAGCTCTTGGCGGTCGCGCAGCGCACCGACAGCGGGATCGAGCAGCGTGTCCATCCGACGATGATCCCGGCGCATTCGGCGCTGGCGCAGGTCGACGGCGTGACCAACGCAGTTGCCGTCGATACCGACCTTCTCGGTTCGATCCTGCTCGTCGGCCCGGGCGCCGGCGGCAACGCGACGGCGTCTGCTGTCCTGTCCGACGTCCTCGATATGGCGCAGGGCGTTCGCTTGCCGACCTTCGCGGTCGATGCCAAACAACTCGCGCCCTACAAGCGCGCCCGCATGCGCGCCCACGAGGGCGGCTATTACATCCGTCTCAGCGTGCTCGATCGCGTCGGAGCCTTCGCTTCGATCGCGCGGCGGATGGCCGAGAACGATATCTCGCTGGAGTCGATCGTCCAGCGCAAACGGGACGGCCAGGACGCGAGCGATACGGCGCCGGTGATCCTCATCACCCACGAGACCACCGAGGCGGCTGTGAAGAAGGCGCTGGACGCGGTGTCAAAGGACGGGCACCTCAAGGAAGCGCCTCGGATGATCCGGATCGAGGCGCTCGACTAACCCGAGCAAGGATGGCCTTCGGTGCTGCGTATGCGCGGCGACCGTCGGTAGAGGATGGCGACAGAGCACGATGGCCAGCGACGTTTCGAAGCTCTCCGATCCGCTAGACCGGGTCCTGTCGGTCGAGATCGCCCGCGTCACCGAGCGGGCGGCCGTCGCGGCAGCGATGCTTCGCGGTCGAGGTGACGAGCGAGCGGCGGACCAGGCGGCCGTGGATGCGATGCGCCGCGAACTGCAGGCGATGGCCATCGATGGTACGGTGGTGGTCGGCGAGGGCGAGCGCGACGACGCGCCCATGCTCTACGTGGGCGAACGCCTCGGGCTGGGAGGACCGGAAGTGGATCTCGCGCTCGATCCGCTGGAGGGTACGACGATCTGCGCCAAGAGCCTGCCGAACGCGCTGACGGTGATCGCGGTCGCGGCGCGCGGCTCGCTGCTGGTGGTGCCGGACGTCTACATGGAAAAGATCGCGATCGGACCGGGTTACGCCGAAGGGATCGTTGGTCTCGACCGGACCCCGCGCCAGAATATCGAGGCGCTTGCCCGGGCAAAGGGCGTTCCCGTGGATCGCATCACCGCCTGCATCCTCGATCGTCCGCGCCATGCCAAACTGATCGAGGAGATCCGCGCCACCGGCGCCGCGATCCGTCTGATCGGCGACGGCGACGTGGCAGGAGTGATCCACACGACAAACCCGGAGAGCACCGGCATCGACATCTACATGGGCATCGGCGGCGCGCCGGAGGGCGTCCTGGCGGCGGCGGCGATCCGGTGTACGGGAGGCCAGATCCAAGGCCGCTTGCAACTGAACACGGGCGAGAAACGCAATCGTGCGGACAAGCTCGGCCTGACCGACCCCGAGCGCATCTACAAGCTGTCGGACATGGTGCGCGGCGAGGTGATCTTCGCGGCCTCGGGTGTCACCGACGGTAACCTTCTCGATGGTGTGCGATTCTACGCTAGTCGGACGGTGACGCATTCGCTCGTCATGGATTCGCGCAACGGCACGTTGCGTGACATGCGTACCCGCCATCTCACGTCGACCGCTTCCGATAGCTGACGCGTCGTCGACACTGAATGCCTGACTTGAAACGGACCTTCCTCGGCGTCGAACGTTCCGTCGGCGCTCGCCGCTGGATCCATGCACTCGATCCCCGCGCGGAAGCGGCGTCCGCACGCATGGCACAGCTCTCGGGAATGCCGGATCTCGTGGCTCGTATCCTGGCAGCGCGAGGCGTCGCACCCGAAGCGGCTGCGGAATTCCTGGCGCCCACGATCCGCGACCTGATGCCCGATCCCTCGACGCTCACGGCGATGGATACGGCGGCCACGCGCATTGCCGATGCGGTCGAGCGGAGGGAGAACGTTGCGGTCTTCGGCGACTACGACGTGGACGGCGCCGCATCCGCCGCGTTGGTGCAGCGCTACTTCGCGCATTTCGGCCTGCGCTGCGACATCCGCATTCCCGACCGCGTCACGGAAGGCTACGGCCCGAACGCCAAGGCCTTGCGGGATCTGGCCAATGCGGGCGCCACCTTGATCATCACCGTCGACTGCGGATCGACGAGCCTCGACGCCCTGTCGGCCGCGGCCAGCGACGGGACCGACGTCGTGGTCCTCGACCACCATCAGGTGGGTGTGGATCTTCCGCCGGCGGTGGCTGTCGTCAATCCGAACCGTCAGGACGACTTGTCGGGACAGGGGCATCTTTGCGCCGCCGGCGTGGTCTTCCTGACGCTTGTGGCAGTGTCACGAGAACTTCGTCGACGCGGCAAATCGACCACGCAATTGCCTGACCTTCTCGGTGATCTCGACCTCGTGGCCCTCGCGACCGTCTGCGATGTGGTGCCGCTTATCGGCTTCAATCGGGCTCTGGTCGTTCGCGGTCTGGAAGTTCTGCGTGCTCGGCGCAACCCGGGTCTTCGCGCTCTCGCCGAGGTTGCCCGCCTACAGGGGCCGGTCGAGGCATTTCATCTCGGGTTCCTGCTCGGGCCCCGCATCAACGCCGGCGGTCGGATCGGCGACGCCGCGTTGGGAAGCCGCTTGCTGACCTTGCGCGACGAGGTCGAAGCGCGAGACATCGCGGCGGAACTCGAACTCCTGAATGCCGAACGGCAGGCGATGGAGCGTGAGATGCTCGCCGAGGCCGAACAGGAAATCCATGCCGAGATCGGGACAGGCGACGGACCTCCGATCCTCGTCGTTGGTCGACCGACGTGGCACCCCGGCATCGTCGGACTGATCGCCGCGCGGCTCAAGGAAAGGTTCGGACGCCCGGCCTTTGCCATCTCCTTCGACGCCAACGGTCGCGGAACCGGCTCGGGACGCTCCATCGCAGGGTTCGATATCGGACGCTTCGTGCGCGATGCGGTCGAAGACGGCACACTGGTCCGCGGCGGCGGGCACGCGATGGCTGCCGGTTTAACGATCGCGCGGTCGAGGCTCGCGGACTTTCGCCTGCGCGCGGAAACCTACGCCCGCACGACCGTCGACGCCTTGCGCGCCGAGGATACGCTGGCTGTCGACGGCGCCTTGGCCGCTCGCGGCTTGACGCTGGACATGGTCCGCACGATCGAGCGGGCAGGGCCCTTCGGCTCGGGTCACGCGGCGCCGATCCTTGCGATGCCACGTCATCGACTGGTGTCGTCCGCTGCCGTCGGCTCCGGGGGCCACATCCGCGCCACGCTCCGGGGTGCGGACGGCGCGACGACGTCGGCTATCGCATTTCGCGCGGCAGGAACGCCGCTCGGCGACGCGCTGATGGGTCGTCGAGGCGAGGATGTCCACGTCGCCGGGAATGTCTCCATCGACCGCTACCAGGGCGGCGAGAAGGTCACCTTCCGCATCATCGATCTGGCGCTTCCCGCGATCTGATGATGCCCGCAGCAACGACCCGTAGGCAGCGAATGACCGCCGTTACGACTGCATAGCGAGTACGGAAGGGAGTGGTACGCCCGAGGGGAATCGAACCCCTCTCTCCACCGTGAAAGGGTGGCGTCCTAACCGATAGACGACGGGCGCGGACGAGTGGGTCTATACGGCGAGTCGCTTGGTGGTGCAACCCGAAATGTGACCCTTGGCGACGCTTTCGCCGCGGCGCACGCTGCGCCGCCAGAGGGTGCGCTACGCGCGCCGGGTTCAGGTCGATTGACGACGGCGGCAGGGCCAGTTCCAGTCGCGCATCTTGCCGACATCGATGTGGATAGCCGCCGTATGGCAGTAGGTTCCGACACCGCCTCGACCCGGAAGGGCGCGGACGAACTGGGCGACGTCCTGTCCGTTGACGCCCGGCACATGCAGATCCGCCGCCTTGCACGCCATGTGCATCGAAGCCTTCGCGCCATTGACGCGGCGATTGTGCTGCGGCGAACGGAAGCCGGAGGTGATCACGACCTTCTGCTTGAACCGGCGCTCGATCTGGCTGATCAGCGACATCAGGTTCGAATCAAAGCAGTTGGTGACCACATCCTCGCGCTGGATGAGGAGGCCGCTGGGTGCGAGTCGCGCGATGCCGGAGAGCGAGGCCAGCTGATAGCTGCTGCCGATGTCGTCCATCAGCTCCGAATCGACCGATGCGCGCTGTCCGATCTCGAACAGAGACTTCGGATCTACACCCGGCAGCGAGTTGGCGCCGATATCGGTTTCGGCGTCGTTGCGCTGATGGACGATCACACGGCCGGGTTTGCCAGCCTCGGCGTTTCGCAACGGTGTCTTCGCCTGCGACTGGTTGTAGAGCGAAGCGTAGAGGGACCGGTCGGCCTCGGCCGATTTCTTCGGCGCGGCAAAGGCCGCGATGGCAGGGCCTGTCGTTCGAGTCAGAAGGCGCCCAGGCTGGATGCCTCCGGCTGTATCACTGTTTCCCGCAACCGCAGCGACGACGGCTTCGGTCTTTTCGGACGCGCCCGCCTCGGCGACGCGCGCCGTCAGAGTCGGATCGAGGGGGGCCGGCGATGCCGCCGGCGTGCTGTCATTCGCCTCGGCGACCTTGGCGGGCTCCTCGCCCTTCCCTCCGGGCTCTCCCTCCTTTGCCGCTTGGGCGATGGCATCCTCGACGGACTTCGGCTCGGGCGCTTGCGAGAAGCCGAAGGCGCTGCTTTCGTCCACCGCCGACACGCATCCGCCCAGGAGAGGCGACAGCGACAAGATGGTTGCGGCAAGGAGTGCCTTGCGCGGCAGCAGGCCGCGTGCGGAGAAAAATCGTTCGGTCAACCGGTCGTCCACCCTCTCGGTGTCGGCTCGTAAGGCCGTTCACCCAAGCCATGACCGAAGCCCCGGATCGGGTCTTCGGAAGACTGCCGCTTCGATCGCGTTCGCTTCCCCAAAGCGCGGGCCCGATACCGGGGCCCACCGCGAAGTATGACTATTTCGTTAGCACTGTGTCGTTTCCGAGGCTAGCCCGGCCTCAGTTCACAGTGAATGCTACCAGGTTCCGGTGTTCGGCATGCTGGACCAGGGCTCCGCCGCAGGTTTCGCTTCGCCACGCTGCAGCAGTTCGAAGGAGATGTTGTCGGGAGACTTTACGAAGGCCATGCGACCGTCCCGCGGCGGGCGATTGATGGTCACGCCCTGATCCATCAGCCGCTGACAGGTCTCGTAGATGTCATCGACTTCGTAGGCCAGATGCCCGAAATTGCGGCCGCCGGTGTAGTCCTCAGGATCCCAGTTGTGGGTCAACTCGAGAAGGGGAGCAGCGTTCGAGCGACCCGCGCTCTCGTCGTCGCGCGCAGCGAGGAAGATGAGCGTGAAGCGTCCGGCCTGGCTTTCGGTCCGGCGAACTTCGACCATCCCCATCTTGTTGCAGTAGAAATCCAGGGATTTGTCGAGGTCGGCGATGCGGACCATCGTATGGAGATATCGCATGGGATCCTGCTCAGAACGTCGTTCCGTTGCGACTTAGGGGCACGAAGCGATCCGCCAATGTGCGACCCATTGGAACAGCCACTACGTCTGCGACTTTTTGCGAAGCTTGCGGCACGGGGTCCGGGCGATGTTTTTTGCGCGGAACGGGAAAAACGGGGCGCTTGAGGATTCCCAAACTCACTATTCAAACTATTCTGAAAACTCAGGTGATCGTTTGACGAATGGTGATGGATCGCGAATGCTGACGCGTCCTGCACGAATGTTGGAACGGTCGGCGTCAGGCCGTCTTCGCGGCGGGCGTAAGTGACGAACGAGGCGGAACGTTCGATGACAGTGCGTGCACCCAGCGCGATGGATCATGAAGCTGACGGTTCGACGCGGCCGCTCGATCTCGAAACCGTCACCGGCAGGATCAAGTGGTTCGATGTCGCCAAAGGGTTCGGCTTCGTGGTTCCGGACGGAGGCGGCGACGATGTGCTTCTGCATGTCACCTGTCTGCGCCGCGACGGCTTCTCCACCGCCCTCGAGGGCGCGACGGTCGTGTGCGAGATCCAGCGTGGCGAGCGCGGCCTTCAGGCTTTCCGTGTGCTCAGCATGGATACCTCCACTGCCGTCGCACCGGCCCAGACGGCGGCAGCCCGTACCCATGTGCAGGTGGTACCCACGAGCGATCTGGAACGGGCCTCTGTCAAGTGGTTCAACCGCAGCAAGGGCTACGGCTTCATTTCGCGCGGGGAGGACACCGAAGATATTTTTGTCCATATGGAGACGCTGCGTCGCTACGGCATGGCGGAACTCCGGCCGGGGCAGGAGGTGCTCGTGCGATACGGCAACGGCGACAAGGGCCTCATGGCGGCCGAAATCCACCCCTTGACCGGGCCCGTCCGGCCGGGAGCCCACTGATGTCGACGTTCTTCGCAAGGGCAGCACAGGTTGGCGGAGCGGCCGCTGCGATGGTCCTGATGCTCGCATCCGCCGCGTTTGCCGATACGGCAACCTTGATAACCGAAACGGGAGCACACGCGATCGAGGTCGAGGTCGCCGACACGCCATCGGAGCGCGAGATCGGCCTGATGAATCGCGAGTCCCTTGCGGAGGGCACCGGCATGCTGTTCGATTTTCGCGAAAGCCGTCCCGTCAGCATGTGGATGAAGAACACGCTCATCCCGCTCGACATGCTGTTCGTCGACAAGGACGGGACGATCGTGCGAATCGCGCGCAACGCGAAGCCGCATTCGCTGGAAACGATCCCGTCTGGGAAGACCGTACGCTTCGTTCTCGAAATCAACGGCGGCGCAGCAGCGACGTATGGCGCGAAGGCGGGCGATAAACTCGAGCATTCCTTGATCAAGGGACGCTAGATTGGCGGTTCGGGCCGGAAACGCCGCATTGCGTGCCCGGAGCGGTTCGTCTAGAAGCCCTGTGTTTCGGATTGTTCCGGATCATCGGAGCGTAGCGCAGTCTGGTAGCGCATCTGGTTTGGGACCATTTTGGCGTTCCTCCTAAACTAGCATATTTCTCAACGGGTTGGGTGCGATTTTCGGGGGCTTCGGAAAACTTCTCCGGGGCCAGTCCGGGGAATTGCATCAAGCGCGTCTCCAACGTCGTCGTCCAGCACGTGGGCGTAGCGCATGGTGGACGAGATGTCCGAGTGCCCGAGCGCCTTCTTCACCAGCGCCAGGTCGCGGGTCGCCCGCAGGAGCTTCGTCGCGAAGTCGTGGCGCATGTCGTGGCGCCGGAAGTCGGCGATGCCTGCCTGGCGTAGCGCAGTCTCGAAGGAGCGCCGGTAGCCCGCCACGGTGAGCGGCAAGCGCATGCCCTTCTTCGGCCCTCGCTGCACCTCATAGGTCCAGACACAGGGCAGGGGCGACTTGCCCATCTCGCGCTCAAGAAGGGCAATGTCAGCCCGGCTCACGCGCTGCCACTTCTCCCCATGTCCCTTGATCCAGATCCGCACTCGGCGGTTCGGCACGTCCACGTCCAGCTTCTTCAGCCCGAGCGCGGCTTGCAGTCGGAAGCCACGTTCGAACTGGAAGGTGGTGAACGGGATGAAGTCCTCCCGCAGCGCCTCCCAGAATGCGCGCGCCTCGGCCTCGGATAACTCGCGATCGCGGGCAGGCTTCTCTCGTCGCCGAAGCGCCTTCCAGTCGATCGTATGGGGCCTGCACGTCATGCCCCAGGCGCGTGAGGCATGAAACATGAGCGCCCGCATCGGCTCGATGACGTTGCGGTTGACTGTCGCACCCGAGATGGGTCGGGCAGTCTTCTCGTCCTTTCCGACCACTTCGCCCGCGCGCTTTTGACACGCCAGCGCTATGTCGTCTGCCGTGACGTTGATCAGCCGCCGCTCGCCGCCGATGAGCCGGGCGCAATGCTGGAAGCCGATAGCGGTGTCGATCCCGCTAGGCTTCTGCGCCAGCACCTCGTCCATGTACCGCCCGATGCAGTCGTCTAGGGTGAGATGATCGTTAGGTGCGGCGCTGCGGACCCGGCGCTTCTCTGCTTCTTCAAACGCCTTAGCTCGTCCAAGCGCCTTTTCGCCAGTTGTGCCATGGAACCGTCGGCTTTCCCCGTTGACCTTGATCGTGAAATCGAAGTGGAAGAAGGGCGACTTTTCGTTGCCGGCTTTGTCCTTGGGGCGGTAGACTGACATTCAGGGCTCCGGGTCAGGTAGGCTTCGATGTCCTCGCGGGCGTAGCAACGCCGCTTCCCGCGGATGCGGAACGCGATGCTTCCCCGCTCGGCTTCCCGGCGCAAGGTGGTCGAAGAAATCTGCAGGACGGACGCGGCTGCCGGCTCCGACAGGAACGGGCCATCCGCAAAGGCTGCCGCGATCAGGGCAGCGACGCTCGGAGGCAGAAGCGGGCTACCCATCGGCTTCGTCCCCCTTCTGGGAGAGGGCTCGGGCTCGCTTCAGCGCGTGGGCGGGCGAATTTCCTGTCGCCAGGATATGCCACTCCCAATCATTGATGTTCCCGCGCTTCTCAATGACGCGCCAGCCGTGCTCGCCCATTTCGTCGCGTTCATCGACAGGTCCGTAGGATAGCTCGTGAGCCGAGCGCTCGCCGAACCATTTCAGGAGGTCTGCCTCCTCCAGCGCCGCCTTTCTGGTCTCGGCCTCTTGGCGGGGAAGGCGGGAGGCGAGGAACGGCATGAGAGCTTCCGCCAGCGCACCGGCTCCGAGGCTGTTCGAGCCATCGACGCGACGGATTTCCTGAGCGAGATCGTCCACCAGCGTATCGTCCGCGCTCACGAGCGGGGCTCCGTGGTGAGGGAGGCGGGTCATGCTGCCCTCCTTTGCCGGTACTGCTCCGGCGCGTTGGCGTGAAAGACGGCCCGCGAGAAGCCAAGCGGCGTGGCGCTCCGAACGTCGCCGCGGTCACTGGAAGGGCTGGCGAAGTGGATGCGATTGTCCGGCTTCACGTCAATGAACTGCGGCGCAACGCGAGGTGCGGGCATGACGAACCCGTTCAGCGGCCAGATGCACGTCTTCTTCGTGTAGTGGTCGTCCTCGCACCAGCCGGTGTAGTCGGCTGGATCGAAGTAGTGTCCCGGCTTGCCGATGTGCGGGATACTCGACAGGATGCCCACCGGGTTCTCGAGAAAGCCCGGTGCGCCTGACCAGGCAATGGCCTGTCGACACGCCTCGAAGACCTCCAGCGCATCGCGCAGCATGTGGCCGCGCTTCTTGCCGTGGTCGCGCGTGCCGCTCACCGAGACGTGGGTGCACGGAGGCCAAGCGGCGACGAACACCGGGCGATACCCGGCCGGCAGGATCCACGCGCGGGCATCGCCCCAAACGTAGTGGACTAGGCCCTCGGTACGGTCTCGGCGGATGGAGTGCTGGACATCGACGCAAAAGCATTCGATGCCGGCTTCGCCCCACGGCTGGGCCGCAACGCCCGTCCGGTCGCAGAGGAAGACAGCGCAATCGGTGAGGTCAGCCATTGGCCTCTCCCTCCCGCTTGTCCGCCACCGGAACCGCTTCGGGGGTGGATAGGGCGGCGAGAGCTTCCCATCGCATCTTCGGCTGAACGTAGATATCCCGCTGCTCGCGGCCCTTATTCGCCCATCGACGGTGAGGCCGAACGGTGCCGGCGATCTTCCATCCCGCGCCGCGCATGCTTGCGCCGCTCTCGCTGGCGAGCGTGTACGTCACCATCCGCATGCCGCCCATCTGCTGCCAGATCCGCCAGCACCGGCCGTAGAGGAACGAGCAGGTGTTCTTGGGCGCGTCGGGCGCGGTGCACACGCGCAGCACCTCGGCGGTCACGCCGTCCATCAGCGTGACGCTCACAGGGTTGCCGACGATCGCGATGCCGACGACTTCACCACCCGCGACGGCCGCCACCGCGAACTTGCCGCCATTCCGAGCCGTGCGGCCCGAATGGCGATGATGCTGCGCCACGAAGTCGTTCGCGGCCCGAAGGGTTGTTGGGCGAAGGCTGAGGCTCATCGTCCCGTCTCCCCCTGGTGCTGGTCGCGCTCGGATGGGGACGGGGAGACGGTGAGGGCGGCGTAGAGCGGCGTCACGGACCAACCTCGCTGCTCATAGCTTTCCGCCGTTCCGCGTTCCCATACGAGAATGTCGGAAATGTCATGGGCGTGTGGATTGCCAGTGCAGCGGTAAGCGACGGGCTCCGCCACAGCCGGGCCGGTCTCACCCTCGTGCTTGCGAACGAACGGCTCGCCGGTGTCCATGTCGATGAACGGTTTGGCGGCTTCCTCCAGTTCGGGCAAATCGCGCTCCGTATCGCCGAACAGCATGTTCGACACGGCGTTTAGCAGCCGGTGCAGTTCCCCATCCGCATCGGTGCGAACGGGGGCGGCCTCTCCCTCTTGTGCGGGTGAGGAGAGGGCGGCGCGAATTGCTGCCGCAGCGGCCCTTGTTCCGTCTAGATAACCGTCGTTCCAGTCGGCGCTGTCGCTGCGGGCGCGGGGCCGGTCGTCAAACGCGCTCTCCGCAATGGAGGCCGCCCGAGAATTCAGCCTAGTCAGCCGCGCTTCTGCGGCCTGATAGCGGCGCTCGTTGATCAGCTGCTGCTTGATGGCGTGTTCGGCTCGATCGCGCTCGCGCTGGACCGCCGCAGCCGAGCCTGCCTGCATCTTCTCGATACGGGCTTCCAACTCTGCGACCATCTTCGCGTTGCGCTGCGACTGCTCGAAGTGGCGATCTGCTCGTGCGGTCTCGCTAGCGTCCGCCACTGCCGAGCCGGCCTTTCCCTCTGGCGACAGGGCGACATACGGCGTGCCCGAAATGTCGGACGGATCGCGATTGAACACCCAAAGCTGAAGGGGCTTCTGGCTTTTGGCCAGCTTCTTCATGTCGCCTTCGCGGACCCATGCTACCGGGGCGTCCGTGACGAGATCGCCGGCCGCGTTCGTGGGGGAAGTCGTCATCGGGAAGCGTCCCTCGCAAGACGACCGCCACGGCCCCAGTCGTAGTGGGTGCCGTCGGGCTTGCGGAAGTTGGGGTGGGTGGGTTTGCCGCCGAGTTTCAGGTGCTTGGCCTTCAGGCTGCGAACAGCGGCGCGCTCGCTGGCTTCGGCGGAGGTCTTCTTGCCGTGGCAGTCGCCGCACAGGATCTGCAGATTGCTCTCGACGTTCTCGCCGCCGTCAGCCAGCGGCGTGATGTGGTCGCAGGCGGTAGACTTCACGTCCGCGAGGCTGCGCGTGCAGGACGGGCAGGCGTCTCCGTGCCGGGCAGCGATGCGCAGCTTCACGTTGGTGCCCGGCATGCTGTCGTCGGTGCGGCCGCGCCATTCCTTGACGGTGCGGGCCATCAGCGCACTGCCGGGCGGATGTCCGCCTCATCCACGCCGACCTCGGTGGCGATCAGCTTCACGGCCGCTGGCATGTTCAGCTTGCCGGTGATGACCGAGTAGGCCCGGTCGACGATCTTCTTCAGGTCGTCGAGGTTCGACGGCAGCTCGCGCTTCCAGGCATCCTTCGCCGAGGTCAGGGCTTCGCCGCGGTCCTTCGCCGGCTGGGTGCCGGCTGCAATCTCCAGCATCTTCGCCGCGCACTCGGTCAGCAGGTTAAGCAGGACCGGATCGTGGCTGGCGGAGGACACAGTGCGATCCGCCTCGCGGTCGTCGGCCTCCTGCTCCAGCGCCGCCTCGTGCTCGAATGCTGGCGCGTCGGGGTCGATCTCGTCTGCGGGAGCCTGGGCCTCCACCTGAGGCTCAGGACGCGCGCCAAGCTCCCCGTCGATGTGATCCGCCCGGAAACCCTCCGTCGCGCTCTGCGACGTCTGTGCGGGCTGTGCGGCGATACGATCGGCAAATGCCGATCGGCCAGATTGCGTCGGCGTGATGTCGCGTGCGCCGTCGAGCTCGTCGCGATCGTAGACGCCCAGGATCACTTCGGGGAAGTGACGACGGGCGCCGGCACGGACGGAATAGTAGCCGAGCTGCTGGTCCGGGTCTGACTTCCACAGCGGTGAGTTCTTCGTCGTGATCGCGGCGAAGCGCGGGCTCTCGTAGACATGGACCGATCCGTCGGATGCCTCGAATGTCACGACGCACTGCCGGTCCTGGCCGTCGCCGCGGTATTCGATCTGCGGCCGACGCTTCAGCCCGGCGCGCGTGTTGATGACGGCCGCGATCAGCTGCGCCTCATAGGCCATCTGGTCACCGACCTTGTAGGACTTCTGGGCGACCGAGAACGGGTCCATCTCCCATTTGAAGGCCTGCATGCACACGGCGAGGCAGGCGCCCGGATTGTCGCGGAGATGCTTCGGGATCGCGATGTCGGCGCGCGCCATCACCTCGGCGAAGCGTACAATGTCGCCAAGGTTCTGCGGAGCCAGCATGCCGCCGCCGGCGCCTTGGCCGAATGCAACGGACTGGATGGATGTGCGCTCCTCGCGGACTGCGATATGGCTCATGCGGCCTCCTTCGCCGCCAGCGTCGTCTCAGCGCGCGTGCGGGCCCATTGCGGGATGTCGATGTTCAGAACGGAAGGGGCGAAGCCGTCGTAGCCGGGCCACTGGCCGCGCTTCAGGCATTCGCCGACCATGCGAAGGGCGTTGCGCGCCTGGCGCTCGCCAAGGTCCAGATCCTGCGTCCGAACCTCAAAGAAGCGAACCTCGTAGGGCGCGGTCTTCTCCACGAAGGCGAGCACGAAACTCTCGAACGGAAGCTCGAGCGCGCGGCACACCATGCGGATGACTGCGCCTTGGACATGGTAGCCGCGATCGTGGATGGACCGGGCGATGCTGTCGTCGTCGACGGCGGCCGCGGTCTTCAGGTCGACGAACGAGCCGTCGTCGCGCGGGATGACGTCGGGCCGAGCCTTCAGCCAGACGCCGGACACCCGTGCGAAAAGCGAGCGTTCGATGCGGCCGTTGAGTGCGCCGGCCTGGACGATCGGGTGCGCGGCAAGGCTGTCCCGCATCCGCCGCAGCGTGTCGATCTGCGCCGGCAGGACAACGGTGCGGCCCTCTGCCTCGCGCTCGGCGATCCACGCCTTGCACTCCGTCCGGTTGCCCTGCCACGGCTTTCCGCCGATCTCGTCCGGCCGCATCGCGAAGTGCTCCGAGAAGCCTTCCTCGCCAAGCAGCAGATGGTGCGCCGCCTTGCCGAAGTTCAGCGCCTCGGTGCTCTCCTTCTCGATCCGCGCCGGGTTGAAGGGGCTGTGGACCCAATAGGCCGACGGGCGGTCGATCACCTGCCGGACGCCGGATGACGAGATGGCGAAGCCGTTCAGCAGTGACGTGTCGCCGTGGTAGGTCTCGATCGGGACGGACGCGTAGACGCCAGCCTCGGTGATGGTCTTGCCGTCCCATGTGCGCTCGGTGCTCATGCCGACGCCTCCAGCTTGGCGGCGCGCGTCGCCTTCGCCCGTTCGGTGCGGGTGACGATGTTGGCCTCGCGGGCAGCGGCCTTGCCGGTCTCTGCGGCCCACCACGCCTCCGCCTTCGCCAGGCAGTCGTCGCGAGACGATCCCCAGAACGACATGTTGAACGGCACCTCGCCGGGGTTCGGCTTGCTGGCGGTTGGGGCCGGCGTGTTGAAAATCTGCGCCTGCCACTGGCGACCGGCCGGGGCGCACGGTGCGTGATAGGCGACGAAGCGGGTGCTCTCGATCACGGGCGGCCTCCCTGCGCGATGGTGGCGACATAGGCGGCGATGACGGCGAACCAGGGCGCGAGATGCGCGCGGCGGGAGCCTGTGGCGGGCATGGCAGCCTCCTGATGGGTGAGAGGGTCAGCGACCGCCGGCGGCCTTGTAGGCGGCGATGACGGCGGCGGTTTCGGCTCGGCGGATCTGGCGGGCACGATCGGGCAGCTTGTCCCAGCGGGCCTTGGCGCGGTCGGGATCGCGCTCTCGGATGAAGTGGACGAAGCCTGCGAAACAGGCGGCTTCGATCGCATCGGCGGACTGGGCCGGCGGCCAGCTCTTCGCGGACTGGCGGGGCCGGGCGAGGCGCGCGTCGGCGTCCGGGTCATAGGATCCGACGAACTGCGACTGCGCTTCCAGGATGCGAGGTGCGCGGTTCATGCTGCCACCTGCCGAGGTGCGAGGTCGATGTTCCGCTGCACGACGCTGAACGTCACCGCGACGACCCATGGGTTCTCGACCCAAGCTCCCTTGCCGTTGATGCTGTCCCAGAGGTGGGCGTAAGCTTCAACCGCATCCGGCGAAGCGTCGGCGCACCCGCACGGCTCGGGCTGGCCGCAGGAGAGGCAGCCACCGTCCACGATGCCCTCGGCGCGTGCGTCTGCTTCCGAGATATCCTGAAGTCGCTCCACGCGGACGTCGGAGACGGTCAGCGTCAGGCGTGAGGCCCAGCGCGGCATGTGGATGCCGGGCTTCGGCGGCGTCCAGTCGCCCTCGTCAGGATTATCATCCGCCCAATACCAGAGAGGGCAGTCGAACGGCCAATCGCGAGGCGGTAGGCCATGGCACCAATGCGGGCCGCTGAACGCCTCGCGAACCCACAAACGGTCACTGACGGCGAACCGAACGGCCACTCGGCCGCCGCCGTCCCCTTCGATGTAGATCCAGTCGCCGTACTCGTTGAGCGCGGGTCCCGGACGGCACGTCTCGTGCGCTAGCGCCCGGCGCGTCTGCGTCTTGTGGCCGGCCAGAAGGGCCTGCACCATCGGGGCGGAGAAGAGGATCGGACGGTCAGCCATCACGCCGCCACCGCCGCCGCAGGCTTCGCCCACAGCGCCTTGTCCTCGAGATCGTCCCAGCGTCCGCCAGCCTCGCGCTGGAGATCGTAAGCGATGTCTGCACGGTCCTCGGCCGACAGCTTGGCGTGCGACCGCGGCTCGACGGGCGAATGCAGCACGACGTAGCCGTTCCGCAGGTTGCGGTAGGCGATCAGCGCGTCGCGGTAGACGTCATCGTAGCGATCCTCCTTGCCGACGGCGGCGAGCGTCTCGCGGACGATCCACTGGCGGAGGAATGCTGTCTCGACGTCCGGCGCCGATGGCAGAACGGTGTGCTTCAGGAACACCCGAGCCTGCATGTCGCGGACGAGATCGTAGCCAAGCATGGCCTGGGCATCGTCTTCGGACAGATCGACCAAGGCCAACGCCTCGGTGACGAAGAAGCCAACGGTGTCGCGCATCACAGCACCGCCTTTCCGAGCGCGGCGAGGCCAAGAACGAGGCCAAGAGCCCAGGTGGCGAAGCACAGGCGATCGGCGCGGGTGGTCTGGGAGAGGAGGGTGGCGATCATCGCCCCTGCTCCATCGAAGCAGTGCGGACCGAGCGGAACGCCTCCTGTCGCTCCACAGCGCGCTTGGCGAGGTTGCCTTCCGCCATCCACAGCGCGCCGTAGAAGCCGAGGCCGACAATGGTGGCGCCTAGCATGGACGCGGCCAGCGTGCGGCCGATCGGGATGGGGTGGTCGGATTGGGGGATGCGGGGCAAGTCGGCCTCCATCGGGTCAGCAGTGCGCTAGGGATGGGTCCGAATATCGCAGAATTTGCGATGCTTGCAAGAGGAAGTATCGAAAAAAATGCGATATCCGCTTGCGCTCACCTGTCAGAGTATCGCAAAAGAAAACGGCCCGGACCCGCGTGATGAGGTCCGAGCCGCCGCACCGGCAGTCGCTTGGATGCAGATTGCCTACCAAAATTCCCCGTTATTCACAACCGCGGGGTGCGGCGAATCGGCCTTGAAGGGGCCGGCGGGTCTGCTCGGAGGTTCCCGCCGCTGGCTTTTCCACAGCCGATTCTTGATCGAGGTCTCCCGACCATGCCCCTCGATCGCGGATCACGCCGCCGATGATGGTCTAGCGGTGCCGGCCCCAGGCTGACCGGACCGAACTGACGGGGCATGACGGGCCCGCCGGGAGCACGCGCAAGGCAGCGCGCCGGACAACCACGAGCACTGAAGCACCACGGCCGGCTGGTCCGGTCTCCTGGCAGATGCCGAGCTTTACAAGCTCACACGGCGCCAGGTGCAGCGCGGAGGGGCACCGCGAGAACAAAGGCTAGCTCGTGGGGGATATCGGTTCGACGGATGCACATGCCGCACAGGATCGCGGCGCCAGTCGGGGTGGTGCAGTACCCGTCTATGACCGAGCTATGCCTAGAGGTCGATGATGACCCTGAAGACGCGGCCGAACACGTAGAGATCCTTGTCGCCAACGGCTGTCGCAACGTGGTCCGGATTCCACGAGTAGGGCATCACCATCGGTTCTGGATCGCGGCGATACTTCTTGAAGGTCGCCTCGCCGTTGTCGAGCGAGAAGACATAGTTCCTGCCGTCGATCAGAACGTCATCTGCTCGATTCACGATGATGATCGAACCGTCCGGCGCGATCCGGTTCATGGAATCGCCTTCCACCGTCAACGCGAACCAGTCGCCCTTTGGGAGGTGCGAGACCTTGATATGGCGTTCGATATCGGCCGGGCGCACCCCGTCCTGCTGTCGGAACGTGCTGGCGCTAATCCTCGCGAGCAAAGGCACCTCCACCGTCTCGCGCTCATCATCCTCAACCTGATCGGTCTCGGGCTCGGCGTAGAGAGCCGAGACGGGCACTTCCAACGCGGTCGCCAGGTTCCGCTCATGCTTGGGCATGATGCGCGTCTTGGAGTTCTCCATACGGCTGATGGTCTGCCACTGAACGCCGATCCGGTCGGCGAGGTCAGCCTGCGTCCATCCCCGTGTTTCGCGTAACTGTTTCAGGCGATTGCTCATCGCACAACCGCTAGCAGTCATCGCAAAAGATGCGTATCGCAGGAAATTCGATACAGATGTTGACGGTATCGCAGATTGTGCGATATAAGGGCTCATCGAAGGAGCCCCTGCATGACGACGTTGAAGGAATGGCGGGAGGCGCAGGGTTGGAGCACGCAGCGGGTCGCTGACGAGCTCGGCTTGGACGCCCGGTCCGGTGCCGGCACGATCTGGCGCTGGGAGACGGGCCGCAGCCGGCCCGATGCTGATGTGGTCGCCAAGATCGCCGAGATCACTGGCGGCGCCGTCACCGCTGATGGGATGCACCGCACGCGGCTTGACTTCCTGAAGTCCCGTGAGGCGGTTGCCGAGGCAGCAGCATGATCTTCGCCGCGCTCACGTTCACTGGAGCTCTGGCGCTCGGCGTTTCCCTCGGTCGCTTCCTCACCCATCGCAAGCCGATGGATGCGGCGGTTGCCGTGCTGGGCCTGACCCTGATCGCCGTCGCGCCGCTCGCGCCTCCCAGCTGACACCACTCCGCTTGCGGGTTCCCCCACTGCCCCGCGAGCGCCGGCGGGGAAGGCGATTCCTCCCTCGGCCTTCCCCGCCAACCGTCCAAGCCTCCGCAGTACCGCATCGCAGGCTTCGTCCATCGTCATCGGTTCGTCGGTGCGGGTGGCGGTGCTCATGAACCGGAAGATGGCGCTCGCTCACGGCTCCGTCATCGAAATTCGAACCCCGAACCTTTCGAGAACACCGATGCTGGCAAAGCCCCTGTCGCACGACGAGAAGGTCTTCAAACGAGCGTTCAAGCGCGCCTGCGATATGGCCGGCGGCACGAGCGAGATGGCCCGGCTACTCGGGATGGATCGGCAGGCCGGCCAGGTTTCGAAGTGGCAGTCGGACACCTATCCCGACGTTCTGCCATCCCGCCTGTTCAACGTCGTCGACCGCATCGCCGGCTACCCGGTGATGAAGGAGGCGATGTGCGGGATCGACGGGTTCGAGATCCGCGCCGTCACGCCCGAAGACCCGGACATGCCGATCTGCTCCATGATTTCGGCGCTGGCTGGGGAGAGCGGCCGCGCGCTTCAGGTGATGCTCGAGGCGAATGCGGATGACATGATCACGCCGCGCGAAGCCGAGTGCATCGAAGGTGTCGGCAAGCGCGCGATCCAGTTCTTCCAGCGCATCATCGACGCGGCGCACGCTCGAGCGGCTGGGGGCGGTCAATGAGCGCGCTCCTCAACCCCGCCAACGATTTTCAGTCGGTCGCCCCGTTCGAGCACATCATCATGCCCGCGGTCCGCGTGCTGAAGGCGGCAAGCGAAGCCCGCACCGATCGCGAGGCGCAGGAGAGCATTGAAGGCGGTTCGATCGAGCAAGCCGAGGTGCCGGGGGCGGGGCACTGATGACCCGCTTCCGCTGGACTGACGAGGCGCTCGCCAGCCTACGCCGCGACATGAACCTTGGCCTCTCCTATGCGGAGATCGCCGCGAACCTTGGATGCACCGTCAACGCCGTGCGGGTCCGCTCGTACAAGGCCGGGTTCTCTAGTCGCGGCCGCTCGGCAATGCTGACTGCCGAGCGGAACAAGGGCAAGCCGCGTCCTGCCGCCCTCCGACGCCGGCTCGCTGCCAAGGCGCGTGAGAGATGGGCCGACCCGGCGTTTCGTGACCGCGTTCTGCCGATCATCCTCGAGACGAACCGCAAGCCAGCCCGCTGCCGCAAGATCAGCTTGGCGCAGGACCGACTGCGCGGCGCCGCGATCCCGCCCGAGATCGCCGCCGACTACCGCTTCCTGTTGAACAACAAGGGCCTGCCGGCGCGCGAGGCTCTCGCCGTCCTCGGCCTTCTTCCCCCATCCACCACCGCTAGCAAGGGAGCCTGATCATGGCCCGTGCGAATGCAGCCGCAGCGAATGAACCGGCCGGCGTCGGCCACAACCAGCGCCCCGCCAGCGAAACGGAGGTGCTCTTCTTCGTCAACCGACGCAGCTACCTCGCCGCGCTGGAGGAGCAGAAGGCCGCCAACAAGCGGGTGAAGGACGTCGGCAAGACGATCAAGGCGGACCTCGGCGCCAACGGCCTGCTGATGATCAAGGCCTACGAAGAATCGCAGTCGCCGGAAGGCAAGGCACGCATCCAGGCACGGCAGGAAGCCGAGCGGCAGGCCATGGGCTTCGCCGGTATCCCGATCAACACGCAGCTCGACCTGCTGACCGACCGCATGCCGCTCGTCGAGCGCGCCTTCCGCGACGGGCGCGAGGCGGGTCTGCGCGGTGACACGCTGGCGAACCCGTACAACGAGGGATCGGCCGAGGGGCAGGAATACGCCAAGGGTTGGCACGACGGGCAGGGCGCGCTGTTCACCGGCATTAAAGCGAAGGAGGAAGCGGCGGCCGAGCTGATCGAAGGGCCGGGCCACGATGACGGCGGCGATCTGGACGAGGACGACGCCTGATGTCCGATCCCGAGATCGCCTGCCCATGCTGCGGCGGCGCTGTGTCGCCGCTCGACCTCATCATGGACGAGAAGACCCGCACCATCGTTTACGCAGGCCAAGTCGCTCGGCTGACCGGGAAGCAGTTCCAATTCTTCCGGGTTCTGCTCGACGCCTTCCCGCGGGTTCTCTCGCGTGACGATCTGGTCGAGGCGATCTATGCAAACGGCGACGACGCGGCGGGCATCAAGGTCTTCGACGTCATGGCCTGCAAGATCCGGCCGAAGATCGAACCCCTCGGCCTGACCATCACGACGCAGTGGGGCATCGGCTACCGCATCGAGCTCGACGAAGAGGGTAAGGCCGCCGTCCTGCGCGCTCGTCGTTTCGAAGAGGGCCGCAAGCGCCGCATCCAGTTCGAAGGGCCGGATCTTCCTCTGATTTCGGTCTACCGTCAGCAGGGCTACCCGATCACCGACATCGCGCGGCGTCTTAATCTCTCGTTCCGCGCGGTGACGGCCGGGCTGGACGCGATTGAGTCGGCGAAGGTGCCCGCGGCGCTGGCGGGGAGGCAGGCCGCATGAACCTGATCCTCGGCCTCGACGTTGCCCAGCGCACCGGCTGGGCCGCCTATCGCCCCGACCGCAGCATCTCGGCCATTCAGGCCGGAGTTCTCAAGGCGGAAGGCGAGAGCTTTGAAGAGCGCGCCGCCACGCTCGGCCGCCAGTTCGGGCTGCTGCTGAAAGAGACCGGCAAGCCCGCCCTGGTCGCGATCGAAACGCCGCTCCGCATGCTGCCGCAGGGCAAGCGCACCGCGAAGATGATGGGCGAGGAAGAGACCATCGTCGGCGCCGGCGGCGGGGCGAACGCCATGATCTCGTCCAACCAGCTCGTCGGCGCGATCTCGGCCATCTGCGGATGGAAGGCGCTGACCTTCGTCTGCATTCCGGCGGCGACCTGGCGCAAGGCCTTCCTCGGCTTCGCCCGTCAGCCCGGATGGGATCGCAAGGCGTGGAAGAAGGCCGTCCGCGAGCAGTGCGCCCGCGAGCGCATCACAGTCACCAACGACGACATGGCCGACGCGGTGGGCATCGCGATCGCGGCCAAGATTACCCCCGAGTTCCGACAGATCCAATATGAGCAGTCTAGGAGGGCAGCGTGAGCGCCTTGCACGAACTCCTTGCGCGCGCCGAACAGAACGCGGCCGCGCGCTTCTCCGAACTCAACAGCCTCGCGGAATCGCGCGCGGCGCTGAAGGAAGCCGAAGCTGCGGCTCGCGATGAGCACCGGAAGGCGCACGGCGTTGTGATCCGTATCCGTGGCGCGATCGAAGCCGTCGAGCGCCTGCCGGAAGCGGCTGAGATCCTCGGCGATGATCCGGCGCCGGTCGCCGCGGAAACGGTGCTCGACGGGCTTGGCCTGCGCGCCGGGCAGGATGGCGAGCCGCCGCTGGTCGAGGTCGCCCCGGTCGCCCCGTTCACCCCGGCGCTCGACTATCCTGCCGAGCATCCGATCGAGCCGCCCCGGCGCGAATCCAACGTCCGGCCGATCGCGGCAACATCAGCAATCGAGGCCGTCATCTCGAAGCCGCTGCCCGCCGTGCGGCTGGACTCGGAAAGGGCCCGACCCGCTCGGCCAAACTCGAAGAAGGTCCGCGCGCTCGCCGACGACATCCTCGCCATGTTCCAGAAGGTACGACACGGCAGCTGCGCGTCGCTCGACACCGAGGTGATCTACCGAGACACCGGGAAGTCGGCGGCGGCCGTCAGCGTCGCGCTGACCGATCTCGCCGACCGTGGCCTGATCCGCCGGGTGAAGGCCGCCGAGCGCGGGCACATCACCATCCTGATCAAGGACACAGCGGAGGCGGCGGAATGAACCAGCACGCCCCCATCGAAGAGGACAAGAGCTACAACATCGAGGCGGAGCAGGCCGTGCTCGGCTGTGTGCTGATGGACAACTCCGTGCTCGACGCGCGCCTCGGCTTTCTCCAAGGCGAGCACTTCGGCGAGAAAATCCATCAGGACATCTTCGACGCAGTGCGCCGCTATGCCGACGCGGGCCGCCGCGCCGACGCGGTGACGCTGATTCCTGACTTCCGCGCCGAGCGGATCGACGACATGACGAACGGAGCGCAGTACATCGCTCGCCTCGTCGCTGCCGCCGTGCCGATCGCCATGGTCCGCGACTACGGTCTCGCCGTGCTCGAGGCATACGCCGTCCGGCTGGCGTCGGCCACCTGCGAGGACTTCGCCGCCCGGTTCCGCGTCCGCACCGGATCCGAGCGCATTCTGGACATCGTGGGCGACCTCGAGGACGAGATCGCAGCCATCCGCAATCTCGCGCCGAAAGGCGCTGAGCGGTCTTCTATCAACGCCTACGTCGACACCTTCATCGCCGAGCTGTCGGACGCCGACGCCTCGGCCCGCGCCACTATCCCGTTCCCGCTGCCCGAGATCGCGTCCATCCTTCAGGAAGACGGATTCGAGCCCGGCAACCTCTACGGGCTGCTGGCGGCATCAGGCGAGGGCAAGACCTCGCTGCTGCTCCAGATCATTCGCGCGGCCGCCGAAGCCGGACATCCGGTCCTGCTCATGAGCTTCGACCAGACCGGCCAGCAGGTCGTCCGGCAGATGGTCTCGCAGCGGACCGAGATCAGCCTGGGTCAGATGCGCCGCAAGAACGGCCTGAACGATCGCGAGTGGGGCATCGTCTCGAAGGAGGTCGAGGGCGTCCGGCAGCTGCCGATCGAGGTCAAGACGCTCCGCACCGAGAAGATCGGCCGCATCTGCGGCCAAGCGCAGGCTTTCGCCAAGCGCTGGGCCCGCACGACCGACAAGCCCTGCCTGATCGTACTCGATCACAACCGCAAGGTCGCACCGGACCGGCCGAACGATCACGAGGGCCGTATTGCAGCGTCCATCAACGGGGCTGGGAAGGCGTTGGCGGAAGAACTGGGCGCTGCGGTCCTGTTCCTGAACCAGCGCAACTCCGGCGGCTCAAAGCGCGACGTGCCGCGCCCGATCATCTCCGACCTGTTCGGCGGCGAGATGGCCCGCGAGGACTACGATTCGATCCTCTACCTCTACCGTCCGGAGCACTGGCAGAACGAGAAGCTGAAGGTGGCTGGCTCGGCGACCGAAGAGGACAAGATCCGAGCCCGCTTCCGGATCAACGGCCAAGACCCGGAAGGCAAGGCCGAGCTGGGCGCGCTGAAGGTGCGCTACGGCCGCGCCGACGTGCGCGAGATCGTCCGCTGGAACGGGCGCTTCACGAAATACGAGACCATGCGCTCCGGCGGGCAGGAGCTGTTCTGATGCAGTACGAGGCCGGCAAGAGCTACGCCTGGTTCACCGCGCACGGACGAGGCTACGCCGCCGTGTTCGCCTACCCCGGCAACAAGCGAACCCGCATGTTCTGCGAGGGCGGCAAGGTGGTCCAGTTCACCAGCGCCACCGACGCGATCGCGGCCGCGCAGATGCAGGTCCGGAAGGTCTGCGAGCCCGACATTCGCAGCACGATCGCGGAAGAGGTTCAGCCCGCCGCTGACGTGCTCGACGTTGCCGGCTGGCAGGCGCGGAAGGTGCAGCAGCAGATTGAGGACCGGAAGGTGTTCCGCGGCCTCGGTAAGGGCTTCCTGACAGTCGAGACGAAGCGGAGGCGGGCATGAGCCGTCAGCATCTACCCAACCGCCGCCCGGCCGAGAACGTCGACGTGCGCTTTCAGGGCATGGACGTTCAAGTCTCGTTCGGCTGGACCGACGACTGGCGGATCACGGAGGTGTTCGCCTCGACCCGCAAGGTCGGCACCGCGATCGACACGATGGTGCGGGACCAGTCAGTGCTGCTCTCGATCGCGCTCCAGTACGGCGCCACGCCGACGGTGCTCCTGCGCTCACTGACGATGACCGAGGAGGGCGACCCGGAGGGATTTGCGGGGCTGATCCTGCGGATGATCGTGGTGCGCGAGGCCGAGATCAGGGCGGAGGTGGCGGCATGACCGACCTGTTCGACATCATTGACCGTCTGGATGACGCCACCGGTCCCGACCGCGAGATCGACGCAGCCATCGACGCCACCCTTCGCGTCGGCAAGGACAGCCTGCCGACATGGGCACATGAACGCTTTCCGGTCTGGCGCGCGACGAAGCTCGGCATGGTCGAGGCGGTGACATCCGAAGGGCGCGGTCCATCATGGGATAGCCTCCGGTTCACCGGCAGCATCGAAGCCGCCACAGTCCTTGCCGAGCGAATGCTGCCGGACTGGGGCCGCATGTCCTACTGGAACAACTGCCAGGGACACACCGCGCTCGTCGAGGACAACGCGAACTCCTACACCGGCAGCACCGGGAAGGAATACGAGGCGACCGGCGCGACGGCAGCCATGGCGCTCTGCTCCGCCGTGCTGCTGGCACTCGCTGACCGCCCCGATCTGATGAGGAGCGCATGACCAACGCCAAGGGTCACCTCGACACGTTCCTGGATGGCCTTGGCGTTCGCCTGCTTCCCGTCTGGCGCCGGCGCAAGGGGGCGCAGAGCCACGCCCGCGGCAAGCTGCGCGAGATCGCCAAGCACCATGGCTGGGATCACCTCGGCCTTGTGGTGCGCTTCATCATCGAGAGCGAGGGGAACAAGACCGCGCTCTGGTCCGAGACGGCCGGGGCCCTGTCCGACGTCCTCGCCCAGCGCCCCGACTGGCAGGATCGCCCCTCGGACGTCTTCGCCGCCATGGACACCATCGACCTCAACAAGATGCGGGAGCGCGCGGTGCGCCGCCGACCCTGGCCGATCCGGCACACCATGCGGGCCTTCCTCTACGACGCGCTGGAGCAGCGCTTGGACACCGCGATCGACAAAGACCTGTTTGGAGAAGGCGCATGACCGACCTCACCATCGAAGCGGCCGAGCTCGCCGATATCGAGATCATCGCCCGCCACCGCTTCGTCGAGGCGGCCGAGACCATGGCCTACCTTCAGGTCCGAGGAACTCGCCCGTCGGACAAGAGCGGGACATGGCCTGGCGTCGCCGACATCGTGGATGGCGACTACCTTGAGCGCTACCGCCCGTCGGCCGCCGCCATCTCCCGCGCCGAGGAGGTGATGCAAGATTGGCTGCTCGACTTCGTGGCGGATCAGGAGCAACGTGTGGTCGCCTGCCGGTGGGCCGCAAGCCTCGCTGTGCCCAGGATTGCTGGTTCCTTCCGCTCGTTCTGCAAGAAAACAGGCCGAAATCGAACGACCGCAGATCGACGTGTCAATCTTGCATTCCAAAGCGTTGCCAGCGGGTTGCGAAAACTGGCTAAACCGTTGCGCGAGCCGGACTGGTCGAGGACTGGACCACTCATGCCCGATTGGGCTACAGACTTCGATATGGTCGCGGAACGTGTGGCGGAGAGGCAAACAGCTTGGCACGCACCGAACGCCCGGCCGACCAATCAACCCGAGATGCGCGACACCAGCTGGGCCGACGATCAGAACCGTCGGCGGCGTGAGCGCGAAGAAGAGCAAGCGGCGTGAGCAAAAGGTGGGATCACCGCCGAATACCGATTTGCGTCGAAAGTTGAAATCTTATCCAACGGGATGAGATTGAACGCACGGTGCTATACAAGTTGCTGAGTGGTAGTTCGCTGGCTCAAGACATAGGAATTCCCTGTTGAAACAGGGAGGTCCCCGATGTCGAATACGCTGTCCCCCAACGACGTGAAGTCGAAGGGCCGAAAGTTAGAAGATCTGATCTCCGAGGCTCTCAGCGGCAAGGACCTAGCTGCCACGGCGGTTCCGACGGGCTGCACCTGGCAATGCTGGGTCGAGATCGGCCCCGATGGGAAGCCCAGCGTGAAATGCGGGATACGCTGCTGAGCCAACATCGACCGACTTATAGCCCCGTCAGCTTCGGCCGGCGGGGCTTTCGTTTACGTCCGCACGATCGGCGGCAGTCCCGCCACCTTCCGCTCGTGATCGGTCCGCTCCAAGCTGACCATGACGTTGGCATGCAGCTCGGTGCCGGCCGGGTAGAACTGCTCCTTGCCGTTGATCGTAACGACCATGTGCCAGTTGTTGCCGATCAGGCGAGTGGTGAAGGTGGGGGAAGTCAACGTAATGCCATCGCTGCTGAAGTGATCGTGCCGTCGATCGGAATGTATCGGAAAGCTTCATAGGTCCACCAAGAACCGACGCCAAACGCCGAAAAGGCAGCTATGCCGAGAGCGATGCAGGTGGCTTGAAAGGCGTATCCGAGTTTTTGCACCCAGGGCTTCTTCGAAGCGAAGCATGCCTGAGAGAGGTACGTAAATCCTGCCACCAATGCTCCCCCGAGCGTACCAGCCACGAATGGAAGCAGGCAGGACGCGTAATTCTGTACCGCGTTCCCGTCCAGCCGCGCCAAGTTCCCAAGCAGGGCCAAAATGGCGATGGCGGCACCGCCATTGATGAGCACCATGAACCGCGTTGCGGTCTGGCCCATCTGAATTATGCTTCGGAACTCTTCAAGCGTGGCAGCGGTCGTGTACTTGTACGCCTCCACGCCTTGCGCGAGTTCGGCCTTGTAGCGTTCCAGTGTGGCCTCGGGCGGTTCCGGTTCTGGTGATGCCTCGATCCCTCGAAGATAGTTCAGTAGGTTGTCCACCTCGATCACCTGAGCGCCGCCTTCCTTCAAGGCTTCGATCTCAGCACGGAGCCCTGCTGCAAACCCACGAACGCTCAAGAGACCAACCCTCATGCCATCTCTGACGAACCCCAAGCACGAGCGCTTCGCAAGCGGTCTCGCCAAAGGGTTGAGCGCGAGCGAAGCCTACGAGCAGGCCGGGTACAACCCCAGCCGAAGCGCTGCGTCGCGGTTGTCAACAAATGTGAACGTTGTGAGGCGCACCAGGGAGCTTCAGGAACGCGCCGCCGATCGTGCCGAGTGGTCAGCAGCCGATCGCCTCCGAATGCTCTCCACGATCGCGCACAAGGCTCTGAGCGACGATCCTCGCGTCGCCGTCTCAGCCATCGCTGAAGCGAACAAGATGCAGGGCAGTCATGCCCCGGCGAAGCACCAGCATGCGGGGCCCGGTGGTGGCCCCATCCAAACCGTCGACCTATCGAACCTGAGCGACGATGACCTTGCACGCCTCGAAGCTATTCTCGGTCCGCTTGCCGTCGCTGGCGGAGATCCGAGCGGAGAGGGCGAGGCGGGCGGCACAGGCTGAACGGGATCGGGTAGCGCGCGACGTCGAGAGGATCCGGTCGCGATGCCAGACGCTGGCCGGCTTCATCCGTGAGGCTTGGCATGTGCTGGAGCCGACGAACCCGTATCTGCACGGCTGGCACATCGACGCCATCGCCGCGCACCTTGAGGCCATCACGTCCGGCGCCTTCCTCGCACAGGGGCTGAGCAACCGCCTGCTGATCAACATCCCGCCGGGCACGATGAAGTCGCTCATCGTCTCGGTGTTCTGGCCCGCCTGGGAGTGGGGGCCGAAGGGGCTTGCCTCGCACCGGTTCGTGACGACTTCCTACTCGGAGACCTACGCCAAGCGCGATAGCCGGCGCATGCGATCGTTGGTGACGTCGGAGTGGTACGAGAGCCTGTGGCCCGAGGTGAAGCTGATCCGGTCGGGTGAGGCGTCGTTCGCCAACTCGAAGACCGGTTTTCGGGAGGGCATGCCGTTCAAGAGCCTGACCGGCTCGCGCGGTGATCGGGTGATCATCGACGACCCGCATTCGATCGACACTGCGGAATCGGAGGCCGAGCGCGAGGCGACGACGCGCACCTTCCGCGAATCCGTGCCGACACGTCTCAACGATCCTGAGCGATCGGCGATCGTTGTGGTGATGCAGAGGCTGCATGAGCGGGACGTGTCGGGTCAGATCCTAGCACTCAAGCTCGGGTATCAGCACCTCATGCTGCCGATGGAATTCGAGCCGGAACGCCGTTGCCGGACGGCCATCGGGTTCGAGGATCCGCGCAACTATGACGGGGAACTTCTGTTTCCCGAGCGCTTCCCGCGCAACGTAGTCGAGCGCGACAAGGTGCCGATGGGCTCCTACGCCGTGGCCGGGCAGTTTCAGCAGCGCCCGGTGCCGCGCGACGGCGGCCTGTTCAAGCGCGAATGGTTCGCGGGGAAGATCATCCGCCAGGCGCCGCAGGGCACGCGCTGGATCCGACATTGGGACTTGGCCGCCACAAAGAAGGCAGGAGCCGCGCGCACCGCGGGCGTGAAGATCGGCCGCGCACCTGACGGCTCGTTCATCGTCGGGCACGCCGTGAAGACGCAGGACGAGGGCAACCGCGTCCGCCAGCTCATCAAGGCCACCGCGGAGGCCGACGGGCGCGAGGTGGAAATCAGCCTGCCGCAGGATCCGGGTCAGGCGGGCAAGGTGCAGGCGCAGGATATGGTTGCCATGCTGGCCGGCTGGAAGGCGAAGGCCGAACCGGAGACCGGCGATAAGGTAACCCGCGCCGAGCCGTTCTCGGTCCAGTGCGAGGCCGGCAACGTCTACATCGTCGAGGGGGCCTGGAACGAGGACTACCTAGACGAGCTGTGCCTGTTCCCGAGCGGCTCATTCAAGGATCAGGTCGACGCGAGTTCGGGCGCATTCGGGCGGCTCGTCCAACGCAAGGAAGCGCAGCCCGGCCGAGTGACCACAACGACCACGATGGGTGCGTACTGATGTCCGTTGATACCCGTCACCCTGAGTACGCCGACCGTGCCCCGGAATGGAAGGAAATGCGCGATACCTCCCGCGGCGCTCGTGCGGTGAAGGAGGAGGGCGAAACATACCTGCCGATGCCATCGGGCTACCGAGCGCAGGGGGATGGCGGCACTCGGATGTACGGCGCCTATCGGATCCGTGCGCAGTTCCCCGAGATCGTCGCGCCGACGGTCCGGGGCATGATCGGCGTCATCCATCGCACCGAAGCACAGATCGAAATGCCGGACGCCATGCTAGGGCTTTGGGAGCGGGCAACAGCTGACGGGTTGGCTTTGGAAGCTTTCCACCGCCGGATCACGTCGGAGCTTCTGCTGACGGGCCGCTACTCGATCCTGGCGGATGCTGCCTCTACGGGCTCCGAGTTGCCATTCCTCGCCGGGTATTCGGCTGAAGCGCTTATCAACTGGAGCGCCGATCGCGACTTCTACGTGCTCGACGAAAGCGGTCTGAAGCGCGAAGGTTTTGAATGGCGCGACCAGAAGCGGTTCCGCGTCCTGCAACTTGTGGAAGGCCGCTACGAGGTTGAGCGCTATGAGGGCACAGAAAAGGAAGGCGATACCCTGCAGCCGGTTGCGCAGGGCAACAAGGCGCTCGACGCGATCCCCTTCGTGGTGATCGGTCCGCTGGATCTGTCAGTCTCACCAACCGAGCCGCCGCTGATCGGCGTTGCACGTGCGGCGCTAGCGCAGTACCGCCTCGACGCCGATTACCGCCACCAGCTCTACATGTCGGGCCAAGAGACGCTGGTCATCATCAACGGCGACGCGCCGGAGGCGATCGGCGCCGGGGTCGTCATCACGCTTCACAGCGGCACAGGCGAGGACGGCAAAGAGCGAACGCCGGACGCAAAATACGTCGGTCCGCAGGGCACAGGCATCGAAGCGCACCGGACCGCGATCCAGGATGAGCGCGAGAACGCAGTGTCAGCCGGCGCGAGGCTATTCGACAGCGCCAAGAAGGCGGCCGAAAGCGGCGAGGCGCTGAAACTCCGATATGCCGCCCAGACAGCTACGCTGACGTCGATCGCCCAGGCCAGCGCACAGGGGCTGGAGAAGGCTCTCCGCTTCATCGCCATCATGCTCGGGCAGGACCCGATGAAGGTGGTGGTGAAGCCGAACCTCGACTTCCTCGACAGCACCCTCGACCCGCAAGCTGCCACCGCCCTCGTCACCATGTGGCAGAACGGGGCGATCAGCTACGCGACAATGTATGAGAACCTGCAGCGCGGGGAGATCGCGAGCGCAGAGCGGACCGCTGAAGAGGAACAAGCGCAAATCGACAAGGAGGACGTCGACAGCGATCCGGTGGAAGCTGGGCTGCTCGATCGTTCGGCGTAGGGCTCGAAACTCACGACCTGCGAGCCCGCAGCGTCTCCGACGGCTGCGCAAAGTGCCATTCCCAATCGTCAGCGACCCGCTGCCACAGCCAGTCGTTGATCGGGGTTCCGACGCTGAACTCGTAGGCGTCACGAGCGGTCGGAATTCGAAGCATCCTAGCCTTCAAGATCGCGCGCGCAATTGTCGGGTTGATGCGCCTTACAGCCATCGTGTCTTTCGCTGCCTTGCGGATTGGTCAGTGCGGAACGGGCGTAGGCACACGGTCAGGCGGTGGCGGGTCTTGGCCTTCGACCTGCCGGTTCCGTTCAGTGCAGCCGATCGCCCACGCCACAACGGCCACTGCGATCACTCCAAGCGCCAGTCTCTGAGACATCAGCATCTTCATTCCTCGGCCTGCGTCGGCGGGCCGTTCTACGCCCGCAGTGCGGGTTCCTCACCATAGGAGCGGCCAGTGGCCCTGAAAGCAATCCTCGACAGCCTCGATGGCGTCGAAACGACCCTCCACGATCTGTACACGGAGAAAGACGGCAAGTTCGTCCTCGAAGTGGATGGGATCGACCAGCATCCCGAGACGAAGGCGCTCAAGTCGGCGCTCGATCGCGTCCGGAGCGAGAAGCGTACGGTCTCGGAGAAGCTCACGTCTGCAGAAGAGCGATTGACTGGTCTGCCCGACGACTTCGACGCCGAGGCCTACGAAGACCTTCGCTCGCGCGCTGAGGGCAACGAGCCTGCCAAGCTGGACGAGCGCCTGGCTGCGCAAAAGACTCAGCTCGAGGGCAAGTTCGCGAAGGACCGCGAGAAGCTGGACGGACGGATTGCCAAGCTCGACGGTGCGCTTCGCCGCGTGATGGTCGACGAAGGCCTGACGAAGGCGTTGCTCGACGCCGGGATCGACAAGACGTTCCTGCCGGCGGCCAAGGCGCTGCTGAAAGAGCGCGGCCAGATCAAGCTGATCGAGGACGACGACGCGATCCAGGTTTTCGCCGACGATGGCGTGAACGACCGCACGCCGCTTGCCGACTACGTGCGCGCCTGGGCAGGTCAGGATGAAGGCAAGCCTTTCATCACCAAGCCGACCGGCGGCGATGCGAAGGGCGGTGACGGGCAGCGCTTTGGCGAGAACCCGTTCGACACGAAGGGCGGCACCGTGAGGCCGAACCTGACGAAACAGCAGGAGCTCATCGCTCAGAACCCGGTCAAGGCCCGCCAGATGGCGCAGGCTGCAGGCATCACGCCGACCTGGTGACTTCCCGGCGTCAGTGACGCCCCTCTGCATTCCAGGCCGCGCCCAGTGGGGTGGCCGCCCGAACCCTATCACCCCACTGATTGACAGGAGCCATTCCCATGGCAACCACCCGGCTGACGGACGTCATCTACGGTCCGCTCTTCCTGCCTACGACCATCCAGCGCATCGCGCAGCTGTCGCGCCTGCGGAACTCGCCGATCGTCTCGAACGACCCCGAAATCCAGCGCTTCGCCAACGGTCCCGGCGACATCGTACAGATGCCGTTCTGGAACGACCTCAACGGCGCCTCGAACGTCTCCTCCGACGATCCTGCGCAGACGGCGGTTCCGAACAAGCTGACGCAGGGCCAGGACATGGCCCGGAAGAACCGGCGCAACAACGGCTGGCAGTCCGCCAATCTCGTTGCCGCGGTTCTGGCGGAGGACCCGCTCGACGTCGTGGCCCAGCTCATTGCCGAGTATTGGGTGCGCGACGAGGAGACTGTCCTCGGTCAGGTCGTCAACGGCATCTTCGCCTCGTCTGGCATGGCCGGCAACAAGCTCGACGTCGCTTCCGAAGCCGGTGCCACCACGCCGGTCAAGCTCGACCCGGAAGTGGCCGCCAACGCCTATGCGCTGCTCGGCGAGTACGGCCAGACGCTCTCGGGCGTTCTGATGCACAGCCGCGTCTACTACAACCTGCGTGCCCAGCGTGCGATCCAGAAGTTCCAGGATCCGGTCTCCGGTCTGTCCTTCGACACCTGGGACGACAAGCGCGTCTACGTCTCGGACGCCTGCCCCCGTGTCGCGGGTTCGACCTCCGGTTTCAAGTACACGTCGTACCTCTTCGGCGACGGCGCGCTGGCCTACGCTGAGGCGACGGGCGAGGGCGGTCCGAAGAAGCCGGTCGAGATCGAGAGCGCGGCGTCGGCAGGTAACGGTGAAGGCATTGAAACGGTCTGGTACCGCCGTCACTTCGTGCTGCATCCGCGCGGCATCGCCTTCACGGGTTCGCCCGCAGGCAACTCGCCGACCAACGCCGAGCTGGCCAACGGCTCCAACTGGACGCGCCGCTACGACCCCAAGCTTCTCCGCATGGTCGCGGTCGTCACCAACGGCTGATCCGGCGGGGCTTCGGCTCCGCTTCCCCAACCCTTCATCATGGAGACGGTCCGATGACCGAGAACACGAAGCGTGAGCTGCCGGACGACATCCTCGAGGCCGAGGGCATCGCCCGCGCCGACGAAAGCAAAGTCGAGATCCTGCGCGGCATGGCGGGACAGAACAACGCCTATCAGGACGACCTCGACACGGCTGTGGCCAACGCGAAGGAATCGAACGATCACGTCGACAAGCTCCGCGGCGATCTGGATGATCGACCCGCTGATCTCTCCGGTGTGACACGCCTCTTGTCCGACAGCGCCGGCAATTTTGCGCCGAACATCGAGGTTGCGACCGCCGGCGGTATCGGCGTCGAGGCGAGCAACACCAACCCCGCGACCGGCAAGCCTGCACAGACGGCCGACGAAGCTGGCATCGTGCAGATTCCGGACGGGTGGGAGAGTTCGCACTGGCGCACCCGCGTTGCGCTGGCCGAGCGGATTTCGGGTCGAGACGATGTGAAGGCTGAAGAGGCCAACGACATCATCTCAGCCGAGCGGTCGCGTCGAGGCTGACCCGTGGTTGCGTCGCACTACGGCACCCTCGAGGGAGCAGACGCATTTCATGCTGCCCGAGGAAACGACGCGTGGGTCGGCGCTAGTGAAGTAGCTCGAAGCGCAGCGCTCATCCGCGCTTCGAGCTATATCGACGGTCGCTATCGGGATCGCTTCTCTGGCCGAAAGTCCGGGGGGCGAACCCAAGCGCTCGAATGGCCTAGGCTGAACGCTGCCGACGCCATTGGCGAGCCGATTGCAGACGATGAGGTCCCAGGCGAAGTCGTGCACGCCGCCTATGAGGCTGCGCTTATCGAACTTGGCCGACCTGGCTTCTTTTCTCGCGCATACACGCCGAGTGAGCAGAAGGTGCTGACGGAAGTAAAGGGCATCCGCTGGACCGTTGTTGGTGGCGGAACCGGCAAGGATGGCATGCGACCTGTCGCAACCGCTGTGGACGGATTGCTGTCAGGCCTGCTCATGCCAACTCCGTCCGCCTCTTCGTCGCGCTTTCTGCTGAGGGCTTGAGGATGGAAGATTGGAACGCGATCGCTGCCGAGGTGGCCGATGCCCTGCGCTCCGTCGCGGATGTGTCCCAGCCGGGCGGCTTCCCGGTCGTACTGCGGAAACAGACGAGCGTTGGCGGCGATCCCTGGAACCCGGCCTTCACGAACGCCACGGACTTTCCCCTGCACGCCATCGAGACGGTCCGCGAGGTGCGCGACGCCAGCGGCACGCTGATCGGCCAGTCGGTCCGCACGCTGACGGTGACTGCCATCCCTGACGTCGTGCCGGCAAGCGGTGACACGATCGCGATCGGCGCGGCCGTGCCCGACACGAACACGGAATGGGTCCAGATCGCCGAGGTGCGCCCGCTCGCGCCCGCCGGCATCGCGGTCCTTTACGAGATCGACCTGATCGCATGACCACGACTCGCGAGCGCATCGAAGCGCTGCTCGACACGTTCGACGCGCGGATCCGCGACGCATTCCTCGCGAGCATCGACGACATTCGGTCCGCCATCACGCTCAAGATTGTGGTGGAGCGATTGGAGCGCGGCGACATCGCCGGCGCGATCGACGCCTTGCACCTCGACGCCGATGCCTTCGCACCGCTCGAGCGTGCCATCGCGGAGGCCTACGACGCAGGCGGGCAGGGGCTTATCGCCGACCTGCCGCGCGCAACGGACCCGCAGGGCACTCGCATCGTGTTCCGGTTTGGCACGCGCAACCCGGAGGCCGAGCAACGGCTGCGGGCGCATTCTTCCAGCCTTGTGACGCGGATCGTTGACGACCAGCTTCAGTCGCTTCGGCAAGCGCTCGAGACCGGCCTATCCGAAGGCCGCAACCCGCGCTCCACCGCGCTCGACGTCGTGGGGCGGATCAGCCGAGCGACCGGCAAGCGTGAGGGCGGCATCATCGGCCTCACGGCGCCCCAGGAGCGCTACGTGGCATCAGCCCGTGCCGAGCTTTTGTCCGGCGATCCCGAACAGATGGCGCACTACCTGACCCGCGAGCGCCGCGACAAGCGGTTCGATCGCACGATCATGGCCGCCATACGGGCAGGGAAGGCTGTGGACGCGCAAACCGTGCAGCGGGCGACCGAGCGCTACTCCGACCGGCTTCTCACTCTCAGGGGCGAAATGCTGGCACGCAGCGAGACCATGACTGCGATGGCGACGGCGCGCGATGATGCGATGCGCCAGCAGATCGCTGCGGGAAAGGTCGAGCAGCAGGACGTGACGAAGACCTGCGCTCGGCCGGCGATCGTCGGGTGAGGCACACGCATCGCCTGCTGAATGGGCGTGCTGTCGAGATCGACGGGGTGTTCTACTCGTCGTCGGGCGCGGCCTTGCGCTTCCCCGGCGACCCGAACGCCCCTGCCAGCGAGATCATCGGCTGTCGGTGTTGGGTCGAGTACAAGGTGGACTTCGCCGGTGCGCTGGTCCGCCGCTTCCGAGCGCAAGAGGTCGCGTGATGGCCATGGAGAAGAGCGCGCTGAAGACCGAGCACTGCGGCCCGAAGCGGGGACGCGGCGCATGGTGCCGGAAGGCTGTCGCGAAAGCCCATTCGAACAAATATCGCCGCCGGGCTGACGCGCGTGCCATCCGGCAGGCCATCGTCGAGCGATGAAGTCGTTCGCCGCCCAGGTGTCCGAGTGGGCGCACAAGGTTGAGGGCGCCGTCGAGGTCGTCTTCCGGGAGAGCGCACAGGAGGTCGTGTCTGAGGCACAGCGGCCCGGACCGTCGGTTGCTTCGACGAGGGCAGACATCAAGGCCGGTCTCGGCACCATCGGGCGCGGCAAGAAGAAGCGCGCCATTGCCGGTCCCGTGCCGGCTGCCGGACAGGGCGGGCGCCTACCGGTCGACACCGGGTTTCTCCGAGCCTCGCTCCGAGCTTCCACCACCGCGCCGCCGCCGATCGACAGCCAGTTCGTCCCGGCTGACGGTAAGAAGTACGCCTTCGACGAGAGCAGCATCGAGGCGGTAATCGCGGGCGCCGAGATCGGGCAGACCCTCTACTTCGGCTACACGGCCGCCTACGCGCGAGCGATGGAATACGGATCCGGTGGCGGGCCGGCCTATGCGTTCGTGCGAACAGTAGCTCAGAAGTGGCCGAGCATCGTCGACGCCAAAGCGGCCGAGCTTAAGGGGCGCCTTGGTCTTTAGCCGCAGCGTTGTCTGACGCCGTGAGTAGCGCGAGCTGCAGCATCCCTAGAGAGCGGCGAGCGGCCTTCAGAGCCGTATCAGCGCGAACCGTAGCGCCATCCTCGCTGCCGAGCGCGAGCATCGCAGCATGCAGCCGGTCATAGGCGGCCATGTCGTCGAGCGGTTCTTTGTCGGCCATCATCGGAACGGATAGCACGGAATGCCCGTCGAGACATCGATCATGGAGGCGCTCTACGCGCATCTCGTAGACATGCCCGGTGTGCTGCCGATCGCTTGGCCGAACCGAGCCTTCACGGCGCCCGGTGACGGCAAGTTCCTGCGGGCCCAGTTCATCCCGAACCTCGTCGAGCGGACATCGATCCGATCTGAGGACGCGCCCCGGCGCCGCGGCCTCTTCCAGGTGGCCGTCATGTGGCCGCAGGATCAGGGCGAGACGCTCCCGCGCAACTATGCCGGCAGCATCGCCGAGCATTTCTCGACCGATCTCCGCCTCGTGCGCGACGGCGTGTCCGTTCGCATCACCAGCTACCCGGCACTGGCAGACCTCCTGATCGACGGGAGCCGGGTGATGATCCCCGTCACCATCCCATGGGAATGCCTCGACTGAGGCGAACACGGAGTTTCCCTTATGCCTCGTTTTGCTACAGCCGGGTCGAAGGTCTACATCGGCGCCCCGCTCGACCTGAAGACCACCGATTTCGTCGCGGCGGATTTCACGTCGCAGACCTGGGTCGAGATCGGCGCTCTGACGTCGATCGGATCGGTGGGCGATACCAACGCGGAAATCACCGCTAACGAAATCGGCCTCGGTCGTGACGTCTCGGCAAAGGGTACGGCCAATGCCGGCACCATGACGCTCACGGCGAACATTGACACTTCCGACACCGGTCAGATCGCGCTGCGTGCTGCGCAGAAGTCGATCTCGAACTATGCCTTCCGTATCGTCTTCCCGGATGCCCCCGCGACGGGCGCCAGCCCCAAGGGGTCCCAGCGTCTGTTCGTCGGCCTCGTCATGGGTGTGCCCGAGAACCTCGGCAGCGCGAACCAGTTCGCCACCGTCGACGCCACCGTGAAGATCAACTCGAACGTGGTCCAGGTCGGACCGTCGGCGAGCTGACCATGAAGGCGCCCGTCACCTCCGAGCCCGAGGCGAAAGCCCCGGACGCCGACCCGCGCAAGGTCGATCTCGTGGATGCCGCCGGTCAGCCGATCGGCGTGACCGTCACGCTGAAGGACGATCCGGTTGAGGACGAGACCGTTGGCGAGGACGACACGCCCGAGGCTGCACACGTCCGCCGCCTCGCCAAGAGCATCACGTCGTGGACCTCCATGGAAGTCGACGGCGAAGCCTATCCGTTCAGCCAGGCGCGCGCCGTCCCGCTGCTCACCCGCTACCCGCACTTCGCCGACCAGATCGGCAAGGCCCTGAAGCTCTGAAGGAGCCCGCATGTCCAAGTTCGACCTCGCCTCGCTCGACGCCCTCAAGTCCAATCAGGACGAGGGCATGGAGCTGCAGATCAAGCATCCGATCTCAGGCGATCCCATTGGCCTGACGCTGCGGGTCTCGGGCTACGAGTCCGACGTCGTGAAGCGCCTTCAGCGCAAGCAGCAGAACGAGCGCCTTCACAAGCGCTCGAAGAAGGTCACGGTCGAGGAGATCGAGCGGGCGGGGCGTGAGGTGATCGTCGCGTCCGTGCTGTCTTGGCAGGGCGACGCCGACTTCGAACTCGACGGTCAGCCGATCGGCGAGTGCAACAAGGAAGCGGTGGAAGCCCTGATCCGCCGCTTCCCCTTCATCGGACAGCAGATCGACGATTTCGCGGGCGACCAGTCCAATTTTTTGTCGAACTGACAGACCAGCTTTGCCGCGCCGTCCGGCACACCCTGTTCCTCGCGGAACGGGATGAGAAGTCCGGCATCACGCGGCGGGAAAGCTGGGAAGAGGCGGGCGTCGAGATTGAGGAGCCGGAGGTCTATGACGCCGGCTCCCATCTCGTCGAATGGTTCTGGGATGCGGACAGCCTGTGCGGCTCAACGGGCTTCGGCCTCGTGCCGCTTGATGCTCTCCGCATCCAGGCATGGGCGGGGCTGACCGGTACGACAGTCGAACCCTGGGAAGGTCGGATCCTGCTGGAGATGTCCCGTGCGCGCCAGCAAGGGCCGCAGGAGGACTTGCAGTCCGAGGCGCCGGTCACGCAGGCGATCAACCCGGCCATGTTCGACGCGCTGTTCGGGTAGGAGGAGGTCAGGCTGGGGCAACGGTCTATGACGATGGTCGGGAATGCGCCCAGGCCTCACTCGTCTCATTTTCGCCGTTGGAACGGTTCTGCTTGGCGGTTTGTCCGCCGTCCGAATTGTTGTCGATATGATCGGCTATTCGACAACCCCCGACGATGCGAAGGTTGCAATGGGTCTGCTGCACGACCTCCTAACATACCTTCTTCGTACGCCTTGGTGGGTGTTGCCGAGCCTCACACTGCTGGCGGGTGCGGCAACGTTCTGGATCTTCAAGCTTACCTACTCGCGAGAGGTGGTGATCCGGAGCGATACGCAGGTGGTCGATATCCGCTCCGCAGCGGACATCGCGATCGACTGCTCGAAGGGTAGAACATTTCTATTCCGGCCAATTGCTGACACGACAGTCAGTGCGCCTATCGACGCGCAGGAGGGCGTGTTTCGGCTGT
The DNA here is from genome assembly GCF_047943035.1 of Aureimonas phyllosphaerae. Taxonomy (NCBI): domain Bacteria; kingdom Pseudomonadati; phylum Pseudomonadota; class Alphaproteobacteria; order Hyphomicrobiales; family Aurantimonadaceae; genus Aureimonas; species Aureimonas phyllosphaerae. The sequence goes on from NZ_CP181348.1 coordinate 3,160,393, forward strand.
TCGTCCTCACGGGAGCCGATGCGCGCAACCTAACCTTCAATGCGGACTTCGAAGCCGTATCTGGGACCGAACTGTCGGTCGCCTTGGCCGCCAACCGTATGTTCGAGTTCCAAATCGTCTCGATCAAAGATGGATCGCGCTTCCGCCACTTCGTCACCGATCCAGCCGCGTTCGTACGGGAGGTGCAGAAGGGGGTACACAAGTCGATGGCTTACGCCCTGCACTACGGGGGGTGAGACTCTGCGGGTATTATGCCTGACCTCGGAATTCCGAGGTGACGATCGGGTAGGGGCTTGCTAGCTGCTACCCGCCTGGAGTTGGCGTCGCGACAGGTTCGAGATCGTTATGTCTCTTAAGGACCGCGAAAATCTGCCCAAGCCAACGATTGGCTGCGATGTAGTCCATAACGTCGGCGTCGAGCCAGACACCCTGGTCGTCATGATCGGGGTCAGGGAAGGTGAACGTATGTCCGTCCGCTGTTTCCCAACCCATACCGTCATCGTACGAGTCGCCGTAATAATGGCATCCAGCTTCTTCTAAAAGCTCGACAACCTCGTAAAAGTCATAGCGGCTCAAGCGACTCGACGCTCTCGGCGATCCTCGGCAAACTCCTGCCGAGCTTTGCGCCGCTCATCCATGCGCTTAAGCATCGCAATAGCTGAGCGCACCGAGGATTCTGCTCGTTCCTCATCCGCAGGATTCAATGAAACGAACAGGCCATCAACGGTAGCAGACGTGTAGACAAGCTTTTGCCCGATCTGCTGCCGCGTGATTTCGTGACCATCTATCGTGAACATCTAGGACACCTTTCGACGCACCGTGGCGCATAACGGTGCATGAATGACACCACGAATATGCACCCCGCATACCGAACAATCAATGAACTCACGATGAGTTTCACCAACAGGATCGGCGTATGACCAACATACCGTACAGCGTAAGCACGACGTCGCATCGCTGAGGGGCCAGTGCCGGCGGAGGTCGCTCGTGCCCATGCTTTCTCCGACGGGAACGAGCGCGCTGGCTTTTATGTGGGACTGCCATTCATCGCGCAGAACGGCGGCACCTTTGCCGCGCCCGACACGGAAGAAGTCGGTTCCTGGATCGAGGCGCTGGTAGAGCGCAAGATCGATCTCGCCGAGTTCGACGCTAGGCTGCGACCGTTCGTTGTGCTGCGCTGATTGGCTCACCCCATCTGTCAACGGTGGACAGATGGGCGGCCAGGCCAGCCTACCTGAACGACGAGAAGCACACATTCTCCGTCAGGTCGTCCGTGGTCCCGCAGAACGATCCGCGGTCGAGTTCGTAGAACGTCGCGGCTCGGCCGTTCAGCTTCCATCGGTGAAACTGACCCTGATGTGGCCCCTGCTGAATAACGACCGGCTTCGGCAGTCCGGGGATCGCGAGGCGATAACCTTTCGACGTCTGCTCGATCTTGCACGGACCGTCCGCGAAGGCATCCGTCTTCGTGTTCAGGTAATCGCATGATGCTGCAGACGCTTCGGTTGCGAGAAGCGCAGTGGCGAGTGCCATGGCGAGAGAGTGGGCGCGCATCAGAGGCCTTCCTGAATATCTAGGCTTCAGCTGTAGGAAGTCTGCCCGGCCTACTTCTTCGGCAGCAGGCGGCGGCCGATCGTGTCCAGAACCTCTTGAGAGTCGATCGCCCCGTCGGGACGTGCCGATCCCTTCACGAGCCGAATGTAGACCGTCGCGCCCGGCTGATAGGCAGAGCTGGTGCTCGCGGGAGTGACGGTGTAACCGCCGAACCCGTTGGGGTTCACCATGCCCGGCGTGGAATAGGTCGCAACTTGGCTAGAGTCCTGGATGTCACCTTCCCTGACGAAATAGCGCGATCCATTCGATTGGGCCGTCTGCGCCGCTTTCAGCAACAGATAGTCGCCCACGCGGCTCGATGGTGTGTTCTGGTTGACCAGCGCTGAGACGCGGTATCGGTCGTATCCGACCTGCTCTGCCCGGACACCGCCGACGACTGCGCTTGATCCCTCCTCTTGGTAAGGCGTCTGACACCCTACCAATCCAACGCACAGCGCAACCGTAAGAATCGAACGTCGCATCCAGCACACTCCCGAGGCGAAGAGCCATTCGGGACATAGCGGCGGCGACGTGTCCAGACAACGCAGAAGCATTTGCACAGGCGTCCTTTGGGGCGCCTTTTTCGTTGGAGCATGCCCGTGGCCGATCTCGCCGTCCTTGGCCTGCAAATCGAGAGCGATGGTGCGCTGAAGGCGTCCAACGACCTCGACAAGCTGACGGCTTCCGCGACCAAGGCCGAGAAGGCGACCGATAGCGCCGGCAAGGCGTCTGAACAGGCCTCCACGCGGATGGCGGCGGGCTCCAAGGCCGTCGAGCGCCTCCTGGCCGCGATTGAGAAGGTCGAGCGCGCAGTCCGCGACCAGAGTGCCGCGCTCGGCAACATGGGCGGCGCCATGGGGCGCGTTGAAGCACAGATGGAAGCTGCTTCGAAAGCCGCACAGGGCGTCGCTGCAAGCGTCAGCGGGGCAGGAGCGGCTGCGACTAAGGCGGCGGCACAGGTCGCCACGCTTGGAGCCAGCGGATCCTCTGCGGCAGCCGGCATCGCTGCCACGGCAGCAGGCGCGGCGTCGATGGGCGCAGGGCTCGTCGCAGCCAACCAGAACGTGAAGCTCACGAGCAACCAGCTTCTGAACCTGTCGCGGCAGGCGAACGACGCCTTCACGATGCTGGCCTCGGGATCCGACATCACGCAGGTGTTCGCCACTCAGATCGGCCAGGTCTACGGGGCGCTCGAGGAAGGGCCGCAGGGCCTCCGCGGCTCTTTGAAGGCGCTCGGCTCGGCAATTCTAGGCCTCATCACGCCGACCACACTTGCAATCGCCGGGCTTGCCGCAGCAGCTGCGGCTGCTCGCTACTTCGGCAACGACACGGCCGCGAACATGGAGAAGGCCGAGAAAGCAGCCAAGTCCTACGAGAAGTCGATCCAGTCGCTAAAGACGGCTCAGGGCGACCTCGGCGGCGTGATGGGCCGCATCTTCGACCGAGCAATGATCCAGTCGGTGGACGACGCGCGCCGCCAGCTTGCACTTCTGGCCCAGGAGCAAATTCGTGCCAAGAAGGCGATCGGCGACACGCTGGTGGATGCCGGCATGCCCGGCATGCTGGAGACGCTGAATCCACTCGGCCCGATGCGCGAATTGTTCCGCATGGGGGAGGGCGCGACCAACAAGGGCACGTTCGGTTACCTCGGTGCGGAGTTCGAGGCGGGACGTCGGTCGGCGCAGTCCTTGCGCGAGGAGGTCGAGAAGATCCTGCTCGACGACCGCTTGCCGGATGACTTGCGCGAGCTCGGCAATCGGATGCTGGAAGGCGCCAAGCAGGCCGCTGAGGTCGAGGCTCGCATTAAGGCCATCACCACGGCCATCCGCGAGCAGAAGCGCGAGCTTGCGACCGAAAACTACAAGAAGGCAACGGATGCCTTCGACCAGTTTTTGCCGAACAACCGCACTCAGCGCGAGCAGATCGAGCAGGCCTATCGCGAGCGTGTCGCTGCCATTCAGTCGCTGCAGGACAATCCGCGCGCCATGGAAGGCCGGATGAATACGGCCGAGGCGCAGCGCCTTGCTGCGCTGAAGGAGATCGACCGCCAAGAGGAGGTGATGCGCCAGGGGCGCGAGCTCGACATCAAGGGTATCAACGCGCAGACCGTCGCCGAGCGCGCGCTTCTGGCGGCTGAGCGCGAGCGCTTGGCGTTGTCGGAGCCGGGGGCGAACAAGGGCGAGGTAGAACGCAAAGCTTCGGCCGCATCGCTGATGGTCTATGCGCAGGCTGAGCGGGAGGCTGCAGAGGCTGCTCGCCAAGCCCGCGATACCCGCGATCAGGCCGGCCTCGAAGGCTACGCTGCGCAGGTAGCGGCTGTGAACGCGCAGTTCGCGGAGCAGATCAGGCTGGCCGAGGGCTCGGAGGCTGCTGTCCGCGATTTGACCGCGGCGCGCGACGCTGAACTTGAGGCGCTCGAGATCTCGACACGGCGTTCGCTGTTTTCGTCGCAAGAGCAGTCGCTCCGACAGCTTCAGGCCGAAGCCGGCATGATCGGCATGAATGACGACGCGCGCCGCGTTGCGCTCGCCACGCTGCAGGCAGAAGCCGACCTGCGCCGTCAGGGCATCGACCTGAACGGCGCGTGGGGCCAGAGCTACGTCGATAATGCGCGCGAGATTGCGACGCTGGAGAACGCACTCGACAAGCAGCAGGAAGCATTCGAGAGCCTGCGCGATGCGGCCGGCGATTTCTTCTCGTCGCTCTCGTCCGGCAAGGGCATCCTAGAATCCTTCGTCGGCGCGTTCGCGCAGCTTGGTAACAAGCTGGCGTCGCAGGGGTTCGAAAAGCTGTTCGGTGGTCTGTTTGGAGCCTCGCAGCCAACTGGACTGAATGCCGGGCAGATTGCGTCTGGTGTCGGTCAGGCCTTGAGCCAGTCGCCCCAGGTCTACACCGCTCCGATCGGCCGCGTGGACCGCGCTCCGCTTCCGCCGCTCGTAACCGGTGAGGGGTTCTCCGCTTCCAAGGCTGCCAGTGTCGCGAGCCAGTCCGTGCCAGCGCGCGTCTGGAACTTCTTCGCCGGAAAGGGCCTGTCGGCACACCAGATTGCCGGCATCATGGGCAACGCGCGGGCGGAAAGTGCTTTCGACATCGGTGCCCGTGGTGATGGCGGGGCGGCGCTGGGCCTTTTCCAGTGGAACGATCGCGGCCCCGCTATGCAGAAGTTCGTCGGTTCCGATTGGCGCAGTGATCTTCAGGGACAGCTCAACTTCGCTTGGAAAGAGCTCCAGACGTCCGAAAGCCGCGCCTACCGCGCACTCCTGCAAGCGACCAATGTCACTGAGGCCACCGAAGCCTTCCTCGGCTTTGAGCGGCCCCACGGCTACAACACTGGCGTCAAGAACTCGCACAACTACTCCGGGCGGCTTCGTTTCGCGAATGAGGCCTACGGGGAGTATGGCGGCTCAAACGTCGCGTCTTCGAAGAGCGACGCGCGGGTCATCGAGAAGGCCACCGCGACCGGGACGGAGAAGGGATACACCCGCGCCGTTGAGAACTACGTGGGCGGGCAAACCAATTCGGCGTCATCTGCTGGCGCTGGATTGTTTGGGCCTCGTGGCCAAGCCGGGATGAGCGTACTCGGAGCGGGTCTCGGCGCTTTCGGCTCCGGTTATCAGTCAGGATCCCCGCTGTCCGGCGGCCTATCCGGCGCCCTCGGGGGCTACCAGGCGGGCGGGGCGATTTCGTCGTTCTTGGGCATCGGTGCAGGAGCGGGCGCTGCGTTGGGCGTCGTCGGCGGCGCTGCGCTCGGTATCCTTGGCGGCATCCTCGGAGCGCGGAAGCAGCGCGAGCAGGCGCATCGCGACAAGGCGGCGAAGTGGGAAGAGCTGCGCCCGCAGTACGAGGCGTTCGACAAGTCGCTGTCCGGCGACGGCAACGGCCAGCTGCGGCAGTGGATCACCGAACAGGAAGGGGCCTTCGCGCAGTTCCGGAAAGTGGGCGGCGACGCCTGGAAGTACGGCCAGGGCAACTCATCGGCGCAGTTCGCGTCGACCGGGACCAAGATGTGGACCCGGTTCATGGAGATGCAGGAGGAGTTCCGCGAGGGCTTCACCGACATGGTGGAGGATCTATCCTCGGGTGAAGGCCTCGGCGGCGCGTTCGCCAAGGGCCGAGCGGCGACCAAAGATCTGAAGAAGCAGATCAAGGACATGATCGACGACGTGTCGATCGCGTTCGGATCGGACGATATCGGCGTCGGCGTCAACGGGGCTTGGACTGAAGCGTCCAAGGCCATGGAGGAGACGCGCAACAAGGCGATCGCCGAGGCGAAGGTGGCCGCCGGCGAATACGCCCTGTCGCTCCTCTACACGGCGGAGACGACCTCGGACGTCGAGAAGAGCCTCGACGGCTTCCGCGGCACTGCCGCTGGCCTGCAGAAGGTGCTGACTGATCTCGGCTGGACGGCCGAAGCCGCGGCGGCCGACATCGACGATCGTCTCAGCCAAGCGATCGCCAAGATGGGCGAGACCTTCGTCGACGGGTTCCAGCAGCAGATCAACGATCTGTCCGGCAAGGGCTACCTGAACGACATCGCGGACCTCGTGAAGAACCGCGACACGAGCCTCAACGACACCAAGCTGCTCGGCGTCGACCCGTCGATCGTCACGAAGTGGTTCGAGCTCGCGCTGCAGGACATCGTGTCGAACGCAGACCTGACGGCACAGGCCCTGGAGGAGCTAAAGAAGAAGTTCCCCGAGCTGGCGAAGGTCGCGCTCGCCGTCACGTCGAAGATGCAGGCGGACTTCGACCGGGCCGTGTCGGATCGGGCCGAGGCCGAAAGCCTGCTGCGCGCCGAGTACGAGCGGACGGTCGACCGGATCAAGAGCATCACGGACTTCCTGTCCGACATCGCTCTCGACGACAACCTGTCGACGCTGAGTGGCAAGGAGCAGTTCGACGCCGCCCAGAAGGCCTACCGCGAGACGCTGTTCAAGGCGAACGGCGGCGACCGGGAGGCGCAGGACAAGCTGCTCGGCGTCGGCCAGGACTATCTGGACGAGGCCAAGGCCTACTATGCCACGTCCGAGGCCTACGGCGCCGTCTACGCTGAGATCAACTCCACCCTGAAGGCCTCGGCCTCGAAGATGGAGACCGAGCTCGACGTGGCGCGCCGACAAGCGACGTTCCTTGAGGACATCGTCACCAGCACCAAGGGCCTGTCCGGCCTGCTGGCGGACTTCCTGAAGGCGCAGTCGGCCGTCGACAAAGCCTACGAGACGATCAACGGCAACCGGAACTGGGGCGCGATGGCGGACCAGAACAAGGCCATCATCAAGGCCTTGTCCGGTGCCGGCATCCAGTACAGCGGCAACTTCGGTGGCGGCCAGTTCCTGGAATGGATCACGCAGCAGTCGACGAAGCAGCAGGCCATCATCCAGCCGATCGTCGACGGCATCGTGGCACAGTTCGCTGGCAAGAGTTTCGCGCTCGGTGGCTACACTGGCCCCGGCGGTATCAACGAGTTCGCCGGGATGGTTCATCGCGGCGAGGTCGTCTGGAACCAGCGTGACGTCGCGGCCTGGGGCGGGCCAGCTCGCGTCGACGCTATGCGCGTCGCGCGGATGCCGGACATGCCGAACGCCTCGGCTGGTGCCGGCGACAGTGCGGCGCTGATCGCCGAGGTCCGCGAACTGAAGTCGCTCATGCGGGCGCAGGTCACGACCACGGGCTCGGGTCTTCAGCGCGTCGCCGTGGCAACGGAGGAGGGCACTCGCTCGTCCCGCCAGGCCGAACTCGCCGCGCGCCGGTCGTCGAACAACAAGCAGGCCGCATGATCTACCTGATCGAGATGGAGCCGGTCGTGGAAGCGACCGGGGAGACAAGGGTGCTGCGCTACGGCTCGGCACCCTTCGTCACCCTACCGACGGACACGCCCGCCAACACCGAGTTCGAGGAGCGCGTCGCCGACCCCGGCAACTACGAGCGGTTTCTGTTCAGCCGCGGCCGCACGCGCGGGGAATCGTCGGTCGGCGGCGGCGACATCGTGCTGGTGAACGCCGACGGTGAACTGGACGATCTGCTCGATCTCGCCTTTGACGGACGTCGGTTCACGATCTGGGGGCTGGAGGACGTCGACGCGCCGTGGTCGAGCCGCCAGACCATTCTGGTCGGCACCATGGAGCAGGCGACGTTCCCAGGCCGGAAGGTCGAAATCCGCATCCGCGATCGCCTCGACCTCCTGCGCGAGCCGCTCCAGACGCAGCGGTTCAAGGGCACCACGACCTCCGGCGACTCCACCGAGGCAGAGGGCAACGTCGACCTGAAGGACGTGCTGGTGCCCGAACTATTCGGCACGGCGCGCACCATCCCGCCGATCGTCGTCGATCCGTTCAATCGCATCTTCCGCGTCGCGCGGCGGCTGGACGGGATCACGGCCGCCTACGACACCGGCGTCTTGCTGACGGCGACGCAGGACTACGCGACGTTGGCATTGCTGAAGGCCGCGACGCTCCAGGCGGGCCAGTACGCGACTTGCCTGGCGTTCGGCTTGATCCGCACGCAGACGACGTCCGGCAGTCTGACGGTAGACGCTTATGAAGGCGCGACGTTCGCCGACCGCTCGGCTGCGCGCATCGTGCAGCGGATGATGCCGGGCACGATCCCGCTGTCGGCGGGCGATTTCGACGCGCTGCACGCCGCCAACCCAGCCGAATGCGGCCTGTGGATCGGCACGAACGAGGTCACGATCCTCTCGGTCGCGATGGCCGTCCTGAATAGCGTGGGCGCTTCGCTCAGCATCGATCGCTTTGGGATTGTGCGCGTGCGCCGGCTGGAGCTTCCGATCGGCGTGGGGGCCATCCTGATCGACGAGACGAACATCCTCGACCGCGGCGAGGGCTTCTCGCGCTCGGCGCCAAGTGACGACGGGCAGGGCGTACCGTCCCCGTCGATCACGCTGCGCTGGGGCCGGTCGAACACGGTCTACAGCGAACAGGATCTGAAGGGCGTCGCGACCACCGAGGCCTTCCGATCCTTCGCGACGCAGGAATGGCGCGTCGAAGAGGTGAAGAGCGAAGCGAACGAGGCTCGGCACCCGAAGGGTCCGAAGCTGACCTTCGACACCTGCTTCGCCAACCGCGACGACGCGCTGGCCGAGGCGAACCGGCTGATGACGATCTACGGCGCCCGGCGCGACGTGTTCAACGTCGAAGTGGCGAGCGACGAAGTGGCAACGCTGGACCTCGGCGACGTCGTGACCCTCGCCCCCGATCGATTTGGCATGGCCGACGGCGTGCCCGCGCGCGTGACCGGCATTGTCTCGACCTATGCGACCAACGTCACCGAACTGGAGCTCTGGCGCTGATGGCTCGCTGCCTGTTCCTCTATCCGAACCTGTCGGACGTCCGGAAAGGCGCGACGCCCGGGGCCGATCTGAAGGGCGGCAACTGGGTGCTGCCGCTCGCCAACGTTCAGAACCGCCGTCTGTCGAAGATCGCGCGGTCCGCATCTACAGCACCTGCCGACACGCAGTTCGAGGTGACGTTCGATGCCTACGGCGAGGTCCGGGCGATCGTGCTGGTGAACCACAACTTCTCGCCCGTCGCGCGCTGGCGCATCACGGGCTGGGACGACGACGGCTCCTACTTCGACAACGCCTACCAGATCGAGACGGACGTCTATCCGACGCTCGGCTACCCGGAAGATACGCCGTTCGAGCAGGCGAACTGGTTCGATCAGAAGCCGCTTCTGCAGGATTTGGAAGGCTTCACGCAGAACGCGATCCACGTCCTGCCCGAGCCCTACTACCTCCGTCACTGGCGCATCGAACTGATTGATGACGACAACGAGGCGGGCTTCCTCCAGTTCGGCCGGCTCTGGATGGCGACCGGCTGGCAGCCTTCGCACAACATGAGCTACGGGCAGTCGGCGCTCGCCTTCAACTCGCTGACGACGGTCGAGGCCGCGCTGTCCGGTGCCGAGTTCTTTGACGTCCGCGCGCCGTTCCGCACCTTCGCGATCGGCTTCGAGTTCCTACCGCAGCAGGAGGCACTCGACCGCGGTCTCGAGATGATGCGCCGGGCCGGGAAGCACGGCGAGGTCTTCTACATCCACGACCCTGACGACGCCGCGAACCTCACGCGAACCAGTTTCCTCGCCCGCTTCGAGGAGCTGCTGCCGTGGGAGCAGGTGGTGTTCCAGCGGGCCAACATCGGCTTTCGGCTGAAGGAGCTTCTCTGATGGCGTTCACACCGGAGGAAGCCGCGGCCGGTACGCGGCTCGGCCTCTACAACATCGGCAAGGTCTCGCCGACGAACCCGTATGGCCTCGGGCAGGGCGGCCAGCGCAACTACATCAGCGCTGCGGACGACCTGTCACTGTTTGGATCGGCGGTCGTGCGCGAGACGCAGGCGCTGCTGGCGCTCGTCCAGGATCTGACCGACCAGGCGCAGCTTGCCGCCCTTCTCGTCGAGGGCGGGCCGGTCTCCACCGTGCAGGTCGGCGACGGCCCCATCCAGAGCGGTGCGGTCAAGATCGACCTGTCGGCGCTGTCGGCGCAGGTCAACACCGCCCTGCAGCAGGTCCAGACGGCGCAGGCGAACCTCGTCGCCGCGCAGGCCGGTCTTCTCGACGACGCCATCTCCTACAACCGCGCCTTCGGAGCATAAGCCATGGCCCGCACCTCGATCCTCGGCGGCGCTACGCTGACGACGACCCTTCAGACGATCGTCACCAACGCGTCGGCCGATGCCAAGACGCGCGTCGTGGAACTCCGGTTCTCCAACATCGACGGCGTAAACCCGGCCGACATCACGCAGTGCATCCTGATCGACAGCAGCGCGTCGAACGCCCAGCGTCCGGTCATGGGCGTCAACACCACGGTGCGAGCACGAGAAACGCTTTCCACCAACGTGACGCTCGATCCCGGCGACAGCATCCAGTCGGCGGCGTCTGCCGGCGGCGACATCTACCTGCTCGTTACCAAGATCCATGAGGAGGCTGCATGACCGCGTTTCGCAGCGGGCTTGATCGGCCCGTCAAGCGGTCGAGCGATCGGATTGGCGGCGGCATCCTCGGCCAGGTCTGGTTCGCGGGAACACCCGTCACGCAGGTCAAGCAAAGCGTCGTGCCGGACGGCGCTGCCTATGCCTTCGTTGAAGGACTTGGCCGGGGTGGGCTCGCTTTCACTGGCGGCTCTAATCCTGCCGCAGCTATTAGCGGCGGTGGCGCTGGTGAGGATGCAATCGTCGCGGTGTCGCCTGGCGCAAACCTGACGATCGATGCCTCCCACGCTGCAGTCATGGCAACCACGATCACGATCAGCGACAAGTTGGTTCTGACGGCGGCAAGCGCTCCCGATGCCGGCAACACTCGAGGGGCTGCAGGGGCCGGCAAGTATCCTGGAACGCAAGGCACCCTTTCGCCGCGCGTCGGCGGCAACGGAGGCGGTCGCTTCGGCGGGGCTGGTGGGCAAAGGGGTTCAAGCTCACAGCAACCCGGTGCAGGACTCGGCGCTGGCGAGGTTACAACCCAAAATGGACAGCTGTTTCCTGGAGGTTTCGGCGTCGGCTGCGTGACGTTCTTCACCTCCTATGACGATGCGCTGGCGTTCGCGAAAGCTGTCTACGGCAGCTCGTGGGTGCCGTGACCGGACCTCCTCCGATCGCCTGAAATCGATTGCCTTCCGCACGGGCGCCCTCAGAGGCGTTTTTTTCGTGCCCGCCATCCTGTGAGGCCCCATGGTCCAGAATACCCGTGACAGCAACCTTCTGAACACCGAATGGACGCAGGTCGCCTCAGGGGTGTCGGACGTCTACGTCTCGCTGGAGACGCGGGTGGCGCCCGTCCTGATCCGCGTCGCCGAAAGCACGCCGGCCTCAGGCGTCGACACCGGCCACACGCTGACGAACCTCAACCCCGCCATGTCCTTCATCGGGCTGACCGCCGCGCAGAAAGTCTATGCGCGAGCCGTGGTCGGCTCGTCGAAGATCTGCATCTCGTAACCGGAGCCTCCCATGCCTGCCTTCTCTTCTCGCATGGCTGGCGCTGCGGCGTCGTCCGGTTCCGGTTCTGGCACGCCCGGCGGTGGCGGTGCGTCGGCGACCGACCTTGCCCGCCTCATGTCTCGCGCTTTTCTGCCGGAGGCGTTCAGCGCGCTCGGCAACGATCCGACGAAGGACGACGCGCCCGGCCTTCAGGCGGCCCTCGACGCGGCCTCGGTCGCTAACTCGGGTCTCGGGGGCGTCGTCTCGCTCGATCCGAACCGGACCTACTATCCGAAGTCGAAGCTGTCCTTCGATCCCAGCCGGACCATGCTGCTCGGCAATGGCGCGCGCATCGACTTCCGCGGCAAGAGCTTCACCGACCCGGCGCTGTCGCCCGAGCTCGTCGGCAACTATTCGTTCGATCAGGACGGCTCCGGTTGGGTCGTGACGTCCAACTCGAACCGGCAGCCGGTCTTCGCCAACGGCGAGATGCGCTTCGACGCGCCGTCGGACGTCTACTCGTTCCTCGAGGTCGGCCGACAGATCGCGGCGCCCGCCGGGGCCAAGCTGCGCGTCGTCGTCGAGGTCGGCTACATCAACACGATCACCGTCGGGGCGAACACCTACCGCTCCATCACGGTCGGCTTTCGCGCCGGCAACCTTGCAACGGGCGGCGTGTCGGGTAAGTCGAAGACGATCTCGAACCAGGACGGCGCCTACAAGCCGGGCGCCTTCATCCAGTACGACGTTGGCATCCTGACGGCCAACCCGTTCCTGCGCATCCAGACCAGCGCGAACATGAGCATCCGCTCGATTAGCGTGAAGGTGCTGCCCGACAACACCTGCTTCCTGATCCAGACGCCGACCGGCGGGCGCCTGCGCGGCCACAACGAGCGCGAGGTCAGCAACCTGAAGCTGGCGGGTCGATCCGACCAGTCGTCGTTCGTTGACATGTTCGAGTTCGAGACGCCGACGGAGAGTTTTGCCTCGCGCGTGAACTTCTACAACGTCGATGCGTCCGAGGGCGTCGGGCGGGGCCTTCTCTTCGGCAACCGCGCCTACCTCATGAACTTCCACTCCTGCCGGTTCACTGCGGCTCTGGCCTGCGTCGAGACGATGGAGAACCCGGACGATGCCGGCGAGAACATCGCCTTCTTTGGCGGCAACCTCGGCGCCGGGCAATGCGGCATTCGCAACCGGGGCATGGCGTTCCGCCTGTTCGGCACCTCGATCGACTTCTCGCGCCAGTTCTATGTCGGCACAGGCACGCTGGAAGCGCATGGCGGCTGGTTCGAGACCAACCAGCACACGGCCGATGATGCCGCTGTCGCTGGCTTCTCCGAGACGCAGTACCGCTTCGACGTCCAAGGCGGGACGCTGAAGCTGTATGGCGGGCTCATCCAGGTCGACGGATCTACCACGCCGCAGGCCGAGGCCATCTTCCGGATCGCCAAGAACGCGACGGTCGATATGGAGGGGACCGACGTCTACAACATGCGCACGACCAGCGGTGCATGGGCGGTGGGCGATGGGCGGATCAAGTCGAAGATCCGCGGCGGCACGGGCAAGGAAACCGAGCCGGTCCTGTCGCGCACGTCGCTGAACAACCGCATCCTCGGCGACCTCGACAACCAGCCGGTCATCGTCAACGCCTGGCTCACCTCGACGTCGAAGCAAAAGCAGCCGGATCGCCGAACCATCCAGTGGGGACCGGTGAAGGCGTTCACCGGCACGCTGACGCGCGGCTCGGTGCAGATCAACACCGGCGACAACACCGGCCTCGTCGTCGGGATGACCATTGAGGGCGATGGTGTCATTCCGGGAACTTCGATCACGGCGGTGAACGGCAGTGCGTCGATCACGCTGTCGAACCCGGTCGGTGGGAACGGCCTGAAGTCGTTGACGGCCTACGGCGCTGTGAATGCGACGGCAGTCATGACGGCCGACGACGTCGTGTTCCGCACCGGCGGCCGCTCGCTGAAGGTGCAGAAGACAGGCATCGGGACGACATCGCTTCTCGCGTACGTCGCAGTCCCGGTCGAGCGCGGGCATGCCGCCGGGGGCGAGCTGTACCTGAAGGTGCTTGGGGGGCTTAGTGGCAACCAGTCGCTGTTCTTCGATACCTACTTCGCGGCGCTGGCACAGGGCGACAGTTCGGACGCGCCGATTGTCTCGGCGACGCGGCAGGCCATCACCAATCAGGTCATCGCGCTCGATCTCGCCGCCGGTCTCGACTGGACGCGCCTGTCCTGGAAGACGACCCGCGTCGACGCGACGGCGGCTCACGATGGCTACGCGCCGGAATGGGCCACGCACATCGTGCTCGCCTTCAACATGGCCTCGATGCCGAACGGCTTCACCATGCACCTCGATGACATCGTGGCCAGCTCGTTCTGAACGAAGAATGACCCGAGCGAAGGATTGAACTCCGCTCGGGCAGAACAGCAAACCGGTTCCCCAACATGCTTGCTGCTGAGCGGTGAGCTAGGGCGCGATGCTTGCGCGAGTATTGCGCTGCAGCGTCCTTCCCCTGCGACCTTTCCGCATCGTCAATCCAAGAGTGGAGGCCTTCGGCCATGTCCGCATTCTCAAACTACCTCGAAGCCGCGATCTGCAACTGGCTGCGTGGCACCGCGATGCCGAGCGCTCCCGCAGCCCTCTACGTCGCTCTGTTCAATGGTGATCCAACCGATACGGGCACCGGCGGCACTGAGGTGACGGCGACGATCCGCGCCGCGGGCCGGGTGGCGGGTGCTTTCGGTGCCCCGAACGATGGCGTGATCAAGAACTCGGCCGTCGTGAACTACGGCGCAGCGGCGGCCTCGGCGACCGTCTCGCACTTCGCCCTGTTCGATGCGGCGAGCGGCGGCAACCTTCTGATGTACGGGGCGCTGACCGGCGGTGCGCAGTCGATCGGCGCCAACACCAACGTCTCGTTCCCGGTCGACAGCCTGACCCTCACGGTGCAGTAAGCGAGGGCCCGCGCCATGACGACCAATCCCATCGCGATCGGCTTCGATTGGCGCCAGGCCTTCGATTTCCCCGAAGGCTTCTTCCAGCCGGGCGATCAGGTGCGGGCGGAGTTTCGCCAGTACGCGTCCGATCGACTGCCGCTTGCCACGGCCATCACGCGCATCGAAGGGGCGCGGCTGTTCGTGGAACTCGACGAGGCGCAGACGAGCGCCATGGCCCGACTTGCGAAGGACGCAGTCGTCACGAACTTCGTTGTCGATCGAGGCGGTGACGAGATCGCGATCGGCGTCATCGTCACTGTGCCGGTCGTGCTGCTGCCGACGAGGCCTCGCGCATGAACGCGATCGTCATCACCCCGGCGACCGGCCAGCCGATCACGGTACGTCCTGCCGAAGGCGTACCCGTCAAGGTCGTGCCCGTCCTGACGGCCCCGATCGACATTGCGGGCGTAGCGGGCATCCCAGGCGCCTCGGCACCGGCGGTCGTGGATTTCTCGAGCACGCAGTCGCCGGACGGCGTCGTGACGGTGCGCGTCATCATGTCGGACGGCGTGGTGCACGAGTTCGAGTTCCAGGGCGGAAGCGCGCTGCCGCCGATCGAACTCGCTTTGGTGGGCTCGGCCGCAGGCTCCGCCGCTGCAATCGGTTCGCTGCGAGCGGATCGCGAGATCGCCGGTGCTGCGTTCGGGACGGCCACAGTCTCGGCGACGCTCGGCGCGTGGCTCGATCTCGCCGCTGTTGCTGCTGCGTCTGGTTCGGCGACGGCACGTCTTGCGGCCGCCCTTGACCTCTCCGGCACCGCATCAGGCAGGGCGACGACGGCGGGGCAGCTTTCCGTCGCGCTTGAACTCGCTGGCGCGGCTATTGGCCGGGCGCAAGCGTCGGGCATGCTGCGTCTCGGCACCGATCTGACGCTGCAGGCGATGGCGACCGGACGGGCGACCGCTGACGGCATGCTGCTTCTCGACCTCACCATCGTCGCCACGGCGGTCGGGCGGGGCACGGCATCCGGCACGGTCCAGGCTTCGTCGGAACGGGCGGGCGCGGCGACGGGCATAGGGCAGGCGTCCGGGGCCCTTCTCGCTGCGACGGCTCTGGCCGGCAGTGCGACGGGCGTTGGACTAACGTCTGGTGCGCTGCTGCTCGAGGCCGGCGGCAGCTATGATGCCGATGCCCAGGCCGCCTTCAACGCGATGACGGTGCAGCCGAGCTCGCAGCGCAAGTGGCTCTACAACGCACTGATCCTCAACCTGAAAGCCGACGGTCTCTGGTCGAAGCTCGACTGGCTTTGCATCATGGCGGCACACGACGCGCAGACCGCTCGTCTCAACCTTCGCGCGCCCGCCAAGTCGCTCGCCGCGGTCAACACGCCTGCCTTCGTCGTCGATCGAGGCTATGCTGGCGACAACCTGTCCTCGCATCTCAGCTTCGGCGAAGCGTTCAACGCGACGGGGAACGTCTACGCCCTGAACTCGGCGCATCTTGGCGTCTGGTGCTCGGGGCAGGGGGCGACGGACGGACTGCGGAACCACATCGGCTCGTCGCAGTCGACCCGTAGCTTCATCCAGCCGCATACGTCCGGCGCTGGACAGGCTCGCATTAACGACTCGGCCTCGTTCAATCTCGGCGCGGCAGAGACCTCGCTCGGCGGCCGCATACTGACCCGCACGGGCGCTCTTGCTCGAGCCTACTATCGCAACGGCGCGCAGGGTCAGGCTGACATGACCACATCGTCAGCGATCCCAACTGGTCCCGCATACCTACTCAGGAATGGCGCCGGTTACACGGACGACCGTCTGTCGGCGGCGACGACCGGATCCGGCCTGACCGCTTCGGAAGTGCAGGCCCTGCACAACCGCATCAACACCTTCCTCACCAACGTTGGAGCCGTCTGATGGCCAACCTTCGCCCGTTCCTGCTTATGGACAAGCTACAGGCCGCCCGCTTCCGCGAGGAAACGGCCAATGACGAGAACCAGCTCGATCCGGTGCCCGTCCGCGGTGGTCCGCACATCAACAAGTTCGTGCTGCCGGAGCGCGTCATCTTCGACCCGGCATTCGAGGATCGACGCGACGCTTTCCGCATGCTGACGGTCGTATCGCTCGACACAGACGAGGCGTTCCCGCCCGAGCCGCCGCTCGAGGACGGTATGCGCGCCGCAAGGTAAGGTTACGAAAGTGATCCCCTTAACTGGCACGCGAATTTGATTGACGCGTGAATGCCCTCGGTCGTACGGAATGTGAACTATACACGCTGGGGATGTTCGATGTCTGCGCCACTGCCACCAAGCAGCCGTGTCTATTTTCTCGACGCGGCGCGGGCAGTGATGCTGTTGCTGGGCATCCCCTTCCACGTCTCAGAAATCTATCGCGTCTCGAACGGCTACTCGATTGACTCGCCGGATGCGTCCTACCTCGCGAGTGCTATAAGCGCTGCAGTCCATGTGTTCCGAATGCCTGCCTTCTTCATCCTAAGTGGCTTCTTCGCAGCGATGCTGCTCCAGAAGGGCACGCCGGAGAGTTGGATGAAAGGGAGGACCTGGAAGCTCGGGATACCGTTGGTCGCAACGACCCTACTGCTCGGATGGTTTGAGAATAGCATCGCCCTGTATCACCAAGACGGTATCTCATGGAGTTCGGCGTGGGCCTTGGCGACCGACGCCCCCATCTCAGAATGGGTGCATCACCGATGGTTTTTGGTCACCCTGTTGATGTACTGCGGCACGTTCGCGCTTTTGCACCCGCGTTTGGCCGTTAGCGCAGCCGCTAGTCAAGATCGATCCGGGAATAGCTTGATTGCCAAAGTCGGCATCCTTGTTGGTTTGATGCTCGCGCCTTTCCTGGCAATCGTAGCAGGGAAAGTGGCTGGCGAATGGTTCTGGATTGCTCCCACGCTCAAGCAGTATGCAAACTTGTATGTAAAGTACCTGCCGTTTTTCGCGATCGGCTACTGGACTTTTTCGACCCGTCGATCCTTTGAGGGCCTTTTGCACATCAAGCGCTGGGAACTTCCCATTGCTGCACTTGCCCTCTTGTCGTATTTCGTGACGTACTTCGCTTTCTATCCCGATGGCCCGTCCGGAAGCTCCGCAGTCGATAGGATTTTCACGCTCGTCCGCATATCGGTGGAGTGCCTTGCGGGGTTCTACGCCGCCAAATTCTTCTATGTTGCGATGCGGTTGATTCTGAACCGACGTTCTCGGACGGTATCGTACTTCGTAGAGGCGTCATTCTGCATTTACCTAGTTCACGAGGTCTTCCTACTTGCATTTGGTGGGGCGCTTCTCGACATCGGATTGGATCCTTACATCGAGATGGCTCTGATCTGTGGGGGGACGGTGATCGGATCCGTCGTCGTGTTTGAGATCGTGAGACGGTCCACCCTCCTCAGTGTTCTCTTCAACGGGGGGCCTGTTCCCAAGCTCCGGCCTGCGGGGAACCAGGGCCTTGGGGCTGCGGAAGCGAAAGCGTAATTCGTGATGAGGATCGAAGGAGGCGGCGTTGATCTACGCTGTCGAGTTTTGGATCTGCTGGAAGGTCGGTAGCGCTGCACTATCCGCCGCCGATGGTCTTGCTTGGCTCATTTCGGTTTCCCGAAAAGAAAATCGAAGACGCCGGACACAAAGCGGAAAGGGGCCCATATTGGCGGCTCATTCGGCGCCTGCTCCCTGGCAAGATTCCACCCCGCGTCAGTTAGGGCATATTCGATCCGATCATCTGTGACGGTGACATAGGATCTCTCCGTCATATACCCGAGGCTAAGAGCTGCCTGCAGCGCTCGCACTTCCTCGCTGGAAGATAAACCCGGAATGATTGTGATCGCACCACCGTCACGTGCGGCGAGCCGGCAGTAATCTCGGATCAACACAAGATCCGGACTGAACGTGTATGCGTTCATAACATCCTCCGACAACGTTGCGACCGCTGCGTTGTAGAGGGCTGATCAGCCAACCTGCAATCCCCAAACAGTCAGCCCTGACCCGCCCCCAGCCGAGCTTTCTCATGCCGCCGCCCTGCGTCAAAAGATTGAGTTCCCCGTCTGCCTCGCGATCGGGGCAGCGGTTCTCGATCTTTTTAACTATTTGGTTATTCTGTTCAGGCAGCGTTCACGCTTGCCGACCAAGGCGGCCCGGGAAACAGAGTTGCCCGTTCCCCGGGCCTGACGACAAGCCGGTTCCCCAACAAGCTTGTCGCTGCGCCGCAATTTATCTCATTGCGGCGCAGCCACCATCCTGCGTTTCAATTCGTGGTTGATGTGTGGCCGCAGCGTCATCAACGCGCCAAAGAGCTGCCACTCTCACTTCAAAGGGCGACCCGCCCGGAGCTCTAGATACCGGACGGGTCTACACATCGGCTACCCAAGTTGCCGATGCGATGAGGAAAACGACAAGCCAGCCGCGCAGGGCAAAGCCTCAGCCCCGCTCAGTTGCTTGGTTGCGGCGCTCGCGCCAAACGTTGAGCGAACGAGCTAGGACTACCCCAAGTACGGCTCCTCCGGCCTTCACCAGCGCATCGCTCGGTCTTGCATGTCTGCTTGGGGATAGCGCTTGCAGGAATTCGAAACCTCCGGCAGCAACGGTGAGCGCCACGCCTACGGATAGCCATTGTTTGGGGTAGGCGAAAACGAAGAGTGCTGAGAGGATGGTGAAGGCCAGCGCCCGGTCATAGCTGACCTGAACAATGTCATGGGGGCGGAATTCCATCGGCGAGACGGTAATGAAGACGATGACTGACAGTGCGAGCCATGCCGCGAGCTGCAGCAATCGCGGCAGTGCGCGCTCGGCAAACGATCTCAAGACCTCCATCGTTTACCGTGCCAATTCAAAGGAAAAGAACCGCGTCACCCAAACTGGAGATTAGGTGACGCGGCAAGAAACCTTCCATGCGGGGACGCGATGGAAGTTCCGTTGCCCTAGCGTAACCGCCTAGAGAAGCACAAGTCGTGCGTGTAGGTTATGTCCAGGGTTGCGGTTGGTACGAAATTCGCCTCACTCCACAGCGACCCGCTTGACCACTTCATGTGGGGCCGAGGATCAAGCGGGTCTTCGCGTTCGGACCATAGGAGCGAGGACGCGAGCCTGAAGTTCGCCAGCTCCGACGGTCGGAGTCAACCGAACAGTGAATGGCTGGGTCAGTGCTGCAGATGACGCAGGTTGATCGCCTGTGAACGCGCTTCGACACTTTCAACATTCGGCAGGCGCCTAGGCAGAAGGATCGACCATGTCACTCTGCCGGCGCGCGGTACTGCTAACACCTCTTTCCGAAAACGATCTGCAGATCCTGTGTCGGCCACTTTGAGCAATCTGGAGGCGTCTCGCGATTTGTGGAACACGCTAGAGAACCTGACGGAGGCGTCGGCAATCCTGCCTGCGGTGAACGTAAGATCCTTTGCCTGGCTGGGCATTCCGACGATGCCGAGCAAGCAGGCAAGTAGGACGGATTTCATTCTGCCTTCCGCCACAGCGCCCTCCCAAAACTAGAGCAACCCGCCCGGAGCTGGCGGAACCAGACGGGTCTTCGCGGGAATACCGTAGGAAGGTGCTCGCGATCGGCCAAGTTCGCCCGCGTCAAACCGCAGAGTCAATCCCGCCTCAAATGACGACCCGCTCGGCGTCAACTTAGGGGGTCGATTGCCGAGCGGGTCTCCGCGCCGAGCTCAGCAGGAGGTTGGCGCGAGGCAGATCATCCCGCAAACAGCTTAAGAAATCACCCGTACCCCAAATGGCGGGGTGCTGAAACGAGAAAGGCGCCGGGTGCTTGGAGGCCCGACGCCTTTCGCTTGTCGGACCTACGCAACGCGCCCGACTGCTAGGTCGTAGATGACCACAGTACGCTTAACGATTCGTTCCGCTCTGCTGAGGGCAAAAAAGGACGGGGTTCTCTGCCCGCGGGGTGTGGGAAATCCGCTCAACAACCTTACATGCTCTGGAGGAGTCAAAAAGGCTCAGACCTAACGACAAGAGCTGCCGCCGAGTAGCCGCCAAAGTTTGGACTTCGGGAGGGACACCGAAATGCAGAATGAAGCGCTAGCAACGCGCCCAACAGCCAAACCTGCCTTTCACCGAACAGCCAACAGCGGAACGCCAGAGCGACTGCGTCCCGCCTCAGGCCTTCTTCTCGGCCTTCTCCTGTCCAGTGTCGTTTGGCTTCTGTTGCTCGTTTTGTGGCTGTAGGTTCGACACCATAGACCGCGGGCGGAAAGGCACAACGGTCGGCCCCTTCTGCAAGTAGGCGTCGACCCAGGTTGGTCTTTCAACAGGCTTGGGGGAGCGGTATTGCCAGGCTCCCTTTCGGTTTCTGCGCCTCAGCACCCACTGCAGCCAAACAATTCTGTAGGTTTTCGTCCCATACCAAACGGGCAATGATACAGGGCGCCACGCGAACCATCTCGACCAAGGCGCCGGGCGGTAGATGGGCCGCTTGCTGTACTGCATTGCAAAAAACCTAAAGTCTTAAGGTGTTGGTGGGCCTGGAGCAATTGATTTACCAATATCCGCCGGATCGACAATAGTTCGATTTAGGATTGGTTAAGACGTGACACGCAAGGCGCCCTACTCGGGCGCCTTTTCTCTTTCCGAAAGGCCTCTTCCATGACCCTCGTCGCCAACTGGCGCCGGGTGCTTTCGCGCGCCTGGTCCGTCCGGTTCCTGATCCTCGCCTTCGGGCTGTCGGCGCTGGAGTTCATTCTCCAGACGTTCGGTGAGAGCCTGCCGATCCCGACCCGAGGCTACACGCTTCTGACCGGCCTTACGATCGGCGCTGCTTTCGTTGCTCGCCTCGTCGCGCAGTCCTCGCTGTCCGGAGGCCGTAATGCCGATCGGTAAAATTGCAGCCTCCAAGCGAGGCAAGGCAGCGGTGTTCGGCGCCGTCCTCGCGGCGGCTGCCGGCGGGTGGGCGGCCTACGTTGCGACGCAACCGTCCGTCACGCCTGCGGTTGTGCGCACTGCCATCGCGAAGGGCATCACTCCGCCGGCCGTGCAACTCGCGGTCGATCGGCTGATCAAGCCATGGGAAGGTCTGGTGCTGACCTCGCACTGGGATCCCTACGCGAAGATCTGGGACATCTGCTACGGCGAGACCCGCATCAACGGGAAGCCCGTCACGGCCGGGATGCGCTTCACCAAAGCCGAGTGCGAGCAGATGCTCAATCGGCGTGTGATCTCCGACTACTTCCTGCCGCTCGTCGATCGCGTGAAGGGGTACAACGACGCGCCGATCAGCGTGCAGGCCTCGCTCCTGTCCGGCGCCTACAACTTCGGCGTCGGCGCTGCGGTCGGGTCCACGGCGGCGCGCCACGTCTCCGCCGGTCGATATGCGCAAGCCTGCGCGGCGCAGACCGCGTTCAGCAAGGCTGGCGGCCAGGTCGTCAAAGGGCTCGTGAAACGCCGCGAGATGGGCGACGCGCAGCGACTTGGCGAGGCCGAAACCTGCCTGTCGGGGCTGAAGTGATGGGCGCCCTCGAGGCCATCAAGGCCGCGATCGTCCTCGTCGTCGGCCTTGTGATCGGCTGGCTCGTCGGCGGGCTCTACGCCGAACTCGTGTCGCTGCCGGCGGCGCGCGAGGCCGGTGTGCAATCCGAGCGCGTAGTCTGGGAGACCCGGCAGCGTGAAGCCGAGGCAAAGGCCGAAGCGGATCGCCGCGCGGCGCAGTCCCGTATCGATGCGATCGAGCGCGACTTCCACCAGCGCGAGACCGAGCGCCTTGCCCAGCTATCCAACCTTGAAGCTGCCCTCGACCAGGAGGCCAACCGTGTCCCGATCCCGTCTGCCGCTGACCGCGGCGCTGTTGCTTGCCGCCCTGCCGTTCCTCGGGGCCTGCGCAACGCGCTCGACGGTATCGGTCGCGCCGCGCCTCGCAACGATCCCGCAGGCGCTCCTGCTGCCGTGCGCTGATGCAGTGGCGCTTCCCGAGCGCGACCTGACGACAGCCGAGACCGTGCGGCTGTGGGGCAGGGACCGGCAAGCGCTCGGCGCCTGCCGCGATAGACACAACGCGCTCGCCGATGCGGCGGTCGCGCTTCAATCCCAGGGCTCGCCCTGACGCGTACGAAAGGCAGAGCCGGTGGCTGACGACAACGACGACCCGCCGCGCCGGCTGGCCGAGCGCATCATGCGAGACGAACGAGACCCGCCGCATGTCGGTCGGGGTGAACCGTACTACCCCCCATCGGGAGCCGTGCAATGGCTGGACGAGGAAGACAGGGAGAGGGTCGAGAACCTGATCCGAATGGAGCCGGACATCGCCGAGATGGTGCAGGCGCGGCGCTCCTGGGCGTTGGTGATGGCAACGCTCAAGACGGTGGCCGTCTGGCTGACTGCTATGTCCGGCGGTCTGCTTGTCGTGCGCGAGATCCTGAAGGGGCTAAGCAAATGAGCCGCCTGCGTCGCATTCTCACGTTCCCGAACACGGTTGCCGCGATCGTCTGCGCCCTGATGCTGCCCCCGGCTTACTGGTTGATCATCGACCGCGAGCCGGTCGCCTCGAGCGTCTCCGAAGTCCTCAGCCGCGACGTTCGGCAGGGCGACTTCCTCCAGATCGACTACGACGTCGTGTGGGCGTCGCGCTGCGAGATCGTGGCGTTCCGCTACATCATCGATGAGATGCAGGTGGAGTGGCCGATCTCGCGCTCTGAACGGGTCGTCGAAAAGGGTCGGCAGAGGTTCACGATCCGGGTGCCGGTGCCGATGGCGGCGGCGCCGGGCAAGGCCGTCTATAAGGGAACGCTGCGCTTCGCCTGCAATCCGATGCAGCGCCTGTTCCCGCTCGAGCAGGATCTACGGCCGCGCGAGTTTACGATCCTGGTGAACGAGGAACTCGCTTGGCGTCGCCGGAAGGACGCCCAAGGCGGTGCCCCGGCGCTGCGACGCTTCGCAGGGCTCGGCTAGCGCTTCGCCGCCCGCCAGCCGGCAGCCTGCGCCTCCGCCGCCGAGCAAAACCACCGTTCGCCGCGGCGCTCGTCGATCTTCGTCTTCTCGTAGGCGTCCTGTCCGGGCATGTGATAGATCCGACCGGACTTCGAGATGTTGCCCTTAATCGTGCAGCCCTTCGGCTGGTCATGAGCAACCTGCTCGGACGCCATCCGCGCACCGCGGCGCCACTTCGACGGCTCGGTGAACGTGCCCTGCCAGATGCCGCGCCTGGCTGCACGGGCATCAGCCTCGGCGTCGCTGTAGCGGCCATCCGAGTACTGCCTGTACTCGACCGCCCAGCCGGCGCGGACCATCTCCGCGTTGACGACCTCCCCGCCGCGCGCGGTGCACTCGGCAACGATGCGGCCGTAGCGATCGCGGTCCTCTTCCGTGCAGCTGACGTGGCCGGATCGGCCGATGAGCTCCGCCAGGAAGTCCGCCGACCGCGATCCGCAGAGATAGCGCTTGCCGTTGGCGTCATCGCACGTCTGGCCGCTCTCAGGCGCGTCGATGCCGTAGAGACGGATCCGCTCTTTCGTGCCGGCCACCTCGATCGTGTCGCCGTCGGTCACGGTCGCCAGGCCTTCGATCGTCTGTGCGACTGCTGGTGTCGCGAGAAGGCAGGCCATAAGGGCCGGCGCAATCCAACGTCTCATTCCGGCTTTTCACCCTTCTGGCGCTTCAGTTCCTGCTCGAGGCGATCTACTGCACGCTCCCAGCCCTCCAGACGCTGCTCGTCCGTGATGACCGTTGGCACATGCACCTCGCGGACGCCGTGTGATCTCCGCGCGAGGAAGGTGCGCCAGGGATTGTCGTCGCTCATGGTGTCAGGTCCTTCCCACTTCGCGGATGGTCCGCCCTCGTGCGGTCAGGCGAAACCAGACCGTGCCGCGCCAGCCGGACGATGCCTCAACCAGACCCATGTGCGAAAGTTCGTAGCAGGCGACAAGCACGGCGTCCGACAGTTGCTCGGCCTCCTGGCCTACGCTGTCCATGTGACCGTGGCCGTCATCGAGCCGCACGAGCGCGCGGATCTGGATCGGTGTCAGCTTGGAGAGATGCGGCATCGATGTCCCCTTTTCGATCTTGTCGAATCGTCCGAACGTTCTCTATCCGTTCTCGATGCCCCCGCGCGACAACCATGGTCTGTTTCTTGATGACGCTCAACGGCTCGGCCTGGTCGTCGAGGTCGCATGCAACTTCTGCCGGACGACGCGCTACTACAGCCCGGCTGACATGCGGGTGCTCCTCGGGAACGTCGAGGTCGACAGTCTACGCCGGCGCCTGAAGTGCGAGGATTGCGGGAAGCGCGATTACGTCGAGGTCATCGGCAAGGACCTTCCGGCTCACGAGAAGAACGGGAAGGTGCTGCGGAAGCTGACGTCGATTCAGGTGCTCAGGCGGCCGGTCTGGAAAGACGTGCCGATGTGATACTGCCGTCTGGATTGCGCCCCATCCCCCGAGGAAGCACAGGGGGGACGGGGAGGGCAAGGGGTTAGGCGGATCGCTTGCTGCTTCGCTCTTCCCATATCCCGTACCCTTTGCCGAAGACGCACCCGCCAGCGAAGGCAAAGACCGCGATCGATCCAATGTCGGCTTTCGCGATTTCGACAATGATGCTGGTTATGAGCGTCAGGAGGCCTACGAACATCATCTGTCGTGGCTTCATCGCGCTTCACCTTCTTCCTTGCTGGAAGCGGGAGCCTCGGGGGAGAGGAGGGAGCGGCCGGCTGGGGTGATGGAAAGCAGCATCGTGCTCGTCTTCCAGATTGAGCCTCGCTGCCTCTCCGCCAGACCATCGCGCAGCAATCGAATTGCAGGCTTGTAGCTTGCCGAACAGCGTCGATCTCCCGCGGCCAGTAGCCCAAGATAGTCGTGCTGCGCCTTCGTCAGCTTCACCGTCATGCTTCGCTCCCTCCCTGTCTCTGTCTCCAGCCGATCTCTGAGGGGGTGGGGGAGCGGGAGGGAACCTCGTCATCTTCGAAGTCGCTTGAAAGAGTGTCGGTTTCTCCGACACCCTCGCCCCCGCACGTATCGCACTCGTCCCAATCGACTTCCTCAAAGCCGACCGGCGACTGGCAGACGGCGCAGAAGCTGCCGAACGGCGTGTGCATCAGGTAGCTGCGCCTCATCTCTCCACCTCTCGTTCTCGCCAAGACCAGCCGAAGGGGACGGATAGGGGGAGGGGGATCATGCGGCCTCCCCGAAGATGTCGAGTTGTTTGCCCTGCCGATCGAACCGAATACCCTTGGCGCTCGGATCGTAGCGATCGAATGGGACGTTCCGGTATGCTCGCGTCACAACCCATCGCTGGAAGCGCTTGTGGGGGCGGCTCGTCTGATCAAACGGCATCGGATACGGGTCGATGCCTCGCGCCACCATCGCGTCGAAGCGGTGGAAAATGCGCTCCCATGTCTCCTTTCTGTCGTAGCCGATCAGCATGTACGCCATGAGCTGCGTCGGGCGGATGCCAGCCCGCTCCAGCGTATCCACACCTCGCATGAACACGCCTTCGTCCTTGAGGTTGTCCCACGCGACGTAGAGGCGGCGCTTGCCGAACGAGGCATCGCGGAAATCCACAGAGGCCAGCGCTTCGGCAACCTCATCCGTCACCATCCGGACGTTAATACCCTGGCTGAACGACAGCTTGAAGCCGCCCGTCCTCGCCTCCTCGATCCGCTCGCGCCACCACGGCTGGCCGAAAAAGTCGTTGTCGAGAAGGTGAATGTGTTTCGGTCGCCCGTTGCCGCGCCAGATGTCGTGCAGCGTGCCGACAGAACGGTTCGCACCTTCTTTCTTCGGGACGACGCAGAACCTGCATTTCAGCCGGCATCCACGCTGCGTGTAGCCTAGCGATGCGTTGAAGTCGGGCCAGAACGTGAAGTCGGCCAGATCGGTCACACCGGGCGCGATCTTCTCGACCGTCCGTTCCCCGTCAGGATCTACGCCTGTCCCGCCGATCGCCGCTTCGGGGAAATTGGCGGCGAAGCGCTCAACTTTCTCCTTGCTGAACGCAAAGATCGAACTGCCATAGGCGAAGTCGTAGCGCTTGGGCTCGAACACGTCGCGCGTAGCTGAACGCGAGAAATGGACCTCGTGCCCCTGCTGCCGATGCCACGCCCCGAGGCGTGCGAGGGCGAGGTTTGGCAGCTTGCCGTCAATCTGCGTTAGGCGCACTGACGCGCTCATTCCGCCCCTCCAGCATAGAGGGCAGAGCCGATGGCGAAGGGGGCGGGCGGTCTCGCGTCGAACGCGCGATGCAGCTCGTAGCGTTCGGACGCGCGGAACGGCCGCACCAGAACGGACGAGCAACATCCTCCGGTGATATTCCGGTGATCCTGTCGGCGGATTGTTTGCGGTTCGCTCTTTGTGCCCGGTTCTGCGGATTGACTTTGACCGTCAGCCGCCGCAAATGCCTTGCACGGTCGGCTTCTCGATCTGTCGGAGCGTAGCGCAGTCTGGTAGCGCATCTGGTTTGGGACCAGAGGGTCGCAGGTTCGAATCCTGCCGCTCCGACCATATCTGGAACACCGCAGGACAACGTATTCGGAGACGGCGAGAACATGGTGGCCCGCATCTATCGTCCGGCCCGCACGGCCATGCAGTCGGGCAAGGGAAGAACCCGCGAGTGGCTCTTCCTCTACGAGCCGGAAGACCCGAAGACCGTCGAGCCGCTGATGGGCTATACGTCCTCGCGCGACATGCGCTCGCAGGTGCGCCTCTCGTTCGAGACCAAGGAACTCGCGATCGAGTATGCCGAGCGCAACGGGATCCCGTATCGCGTCGAGGAACAGCATATCGCCGGACGTCCTAAGGTCTCCTATTCCGACAACTTCCGATACGATCGCGCACAGCCCTGGACGCATTGACCGGTCCGGCGCGTTCGGCCCCGTAGCTCAGAGGATAGAGCACCGGCCTTCTAAGCCGATGGTCGCAGGTTCGAATCCTGCCGGGGTCGCCAGCGTCCATTGGTGCCGAGTCCACTAGAGACTTCTGTCCATCCGAGCTCCAGGAGTCGCCGGCAGCGACCTGCGGGCGCGGGATCATGTGCTCTCGACGGGCTAGTCTCTGATGCCCACCAGATTGGCGATCGACCTTGCTTAGATCAACGCCGTGAGCTCTCCAGGAGAGGTCTGACTCCCTGCTGCCCCTGGTTCGCAGATCAGCTGACGGGCTCGCGGTAGGACACGTCGCCGAAGCCCTCCATCATCCGGCGTGCGCCGCTGCGGCTCACCTCGCGGAAAGTTTTTGGAACTGTCGGGCTCGGACCGGTTTTGGCTTCAGACGAAATAGTTCGGAATGCCATGAATGAACGTGATCCCGGATAATCCGGCAATCCGCCACGGCGGCGAAACGCTGCCGCTCGTCGAGGTCAGGGGACACAGTCTTCCGTTGCAAGCCGGCAATGCCTTCCTCGGCGACTTGGCCAGCGGTTCGCGGTTCCGTGAGCTTCTGCGGGAAGAAAGGCACAGGATCGAGGTTCGCGAAGCGCCTCCATTCGGGCACGATCGAACTCACGAGATCGGGGGCGACGAACTCGATGCCGCGCTATTAGAGCGGGCGACAACGCCCGAGGGGCGGATCATCGATCAGGCGATCCAAACCTTCTCCCGACATCTGGCCGATGTTCTGGTCCGGTTTCTCGACACGGCCGACTGGGAGGGAACACAACGGATCGCCTGCGGCGGCGGTTTGATGGAAGGCTTGGTTGGGGCTGAAATCGTCGAGCGGACGACACGGCTTCTGCAAGAAGGCGAAAAGCCCGTTCCACTCAGCCGACTGCATCATGCCCCCGACGAGGCCGGAATGATCGGCTGGGCCTACGCGGCCCCTTCGTCCGTCATCCAGCAGGCACCAGGCTTCGTTGCTGTCGACATCGGTGGAACCAACATCCGCTGGAGCACCGTTCGCCACAAGGGCGCGCCGGCGTCGTCAGCCGAGCCGGAAGTCGTTCACCACCAGAAGTGGGGCCACGCCGAGGAGGGTGTCGATCGCGAGGCTCTTCTGGACCGACTGGTCGACGGCATCGCCGAGATGTTGCGCCGGGCCGAGCAGGACGGGCTGCATCTTTCAGCGCTCATCGGTATCTCTTGCCCGGGTGTGATGCGCTCCGACGGCAAATTCTCGGACGGCTGCCAGAACCTGCCGGGCGCGTGGTGCGATCCGTCCTTCTCGCTACCGCAGGAAATCGATGACCGCCTTGAACAGAAGGGCATACGCGAAAAAATCGTGGCGCTTCACAACGACGCGGTGATTCAGGCGCTCAGCGAATGGCCCCGGATGAAGGATGTCGAGCGCTGGGCTGCCGTCACGATGGGGACCGGGCTCGGCAACTGCAGCTTCGTCAATCGGTAAGGAGAGACGGGCCCTCGAAAGGGCTCGACTGCCTCAGCGTTCGATCACCAGATCGCTGTTCGGCTTGGAGCAACACAAGAGCACCATGCCCGCATCGATCTCGCGTTGTCGAATGCCGCCCTGATGCGTCATCGCGACCGTCCCCGAGACCTTTTTCGATTTGCACGTGCCGCACATCCCCTTCGAGCAGGATGACGGCAGCCGCATGCCCGCTCGCTTGGCCGCCTCGAGCACGGTCATGGTCTCCGGGACCTCGACGCTGCGCCGCGTCTTCGTGAACTCGACCGTATAGGTCCGGACCGTGGGCCCGGCTTCCGTTTCCAGTTGTACCTCGGCCTCAGCCGCGACTGCCTTCTCCGACGCCGTCAGCGTCTCGAAGTTGAAGCTTTCGTCGTGGTAGCGCGCCATCTCGTAGCCGGCTTCGGCCAGGATCGCCTTTACGGCCGCCATGTACGGGGCCGGACCGCAGACAAAGACCTCGCGCTCGCGGAAATCAGGCGCGACGACATCGAGAATGCCGCGCGTGAGGAAGCCTCTCAGCCCGCTCGACGGAGCGAGCGGGGACACGTTCTGGACGATCGGAACGAAGCGGAAGGCGTCGTCGACGCGCGCCATTCCCTCCAGTTCCTCGCGAAAGATGATGTCGGCGGGCGATCGCGCGTTGTGGATGAAGACGATGTCTTCTCGCTGCCCGAGATCGTGGAATGTTCGCGCCATCGACATCAACGGCGTGATGCCGCTGCCGCCGGAGAGGAAAAGGTACTTGGAGGCGGGCAGATCGGCGCAGGTGAAGTCACCCATCGGGCCGACAGCACGAATGCGCATACCGGGCTTAAAGCTGTCGTGCAGCCAATTCGAGACCGGCCCGCCCGGAACCCGCTTGACCGTGAAGCTGATGCGGTCGGGACGCGTCGGAGCCGAAGAGATCGTGTAGCAGCGATAGATGGTTTCGCCATCGATCTCGAAGGCGTAGGTCATGAACTGACCCGGCTTGAAGCGGAAGCGGCCTGGCGCCGCCGGCTTCAGGACGAACGTCTTGACGTCATGGGTCTCATCGCGCACCGCCTGGCAGACGAGAGTATCGTCCGCCTCGCTGTCCCACAGCCCGTCGGCGAGCTCGATCGAGGCCGAACCCGAATTGCCTCCACCCGCGGCCTCGCTCATTTCGTGATGTAGTCCGTCATGCGGGCGACGTACCAACGGATGAATTTCTCCACGAGCATTTCGGTATTGGGCGAATAGGGGCCGGGCTCGTAGGCAGGGCTGAGCGCGCCCTGCTGGCACATCTCGACAAGAGCTGCATCCTGCGCGTTGGTCGCGGTCCAGACCTCAATCAGCCGATCGATCTCGTAGTCCACGCCTTCGACCGCGTCCTTGTTGACCAACCATTTGGTGCGGACCAGCGTGCGTCCTTCATCGAGCGGCAGGACCGAGAAGGTGACGATGTGGTCGCCGAGGAAATGATGCCAGGAATTCGGTTGCGTCCAGAAGGACAGGCCGCCGAGTTTGGCGGTGCTGAAGCGCCCAAGCGGGACGCTGCACGCCGCGCGCGTGTCCATCGTGTGGCTCTCGCCATCGCCGTCGAGCGGCAGTCGCTCGGTGCGGAAGCCGCTGACGCGGGTGTCGAGTTCCTCGACCTCGCGCGAGGGGAGGCCCATCCTCTCCCACTCGTCATGGCTTGTGGCCCGCAGCGCGTCGTAGCGCTGCGCATTCTCCAGATCGATCGGGTCCATTTCCTCCGGAGAGAAGCCGAAGCCGTAGGCGAAAAGCGGGACCGTCAACTCGGGATGATTGGCCTCGCAGTGGTAGCACTCGCGATTGTTCTCGAGCGTCAGCTTCCAGTTGCCCATTTCGATCAGATCGCTCTGGTAGGCGATCTTGGTGCCGCGCACGTTGTGAGGTGCGATGTAGGGGGCCATGCGGGCGGCGAGCTGGTCAAAGTCCTCGGGCGGGTTGTCCGCGAGGCAGACGAAGAGCAGCCCCTCCAGCGAGCGGAGATTGACCGGCTTCAAACCCTTGCAGGACGGATCGAAGTCCGACCCCATGTGCGGCGCATGCACGAGATGACCGTCGAGACCGTAGGTCCAGGAGTGATAGCGGCAGACGAGGTTGCCCACCGTCGTCTTCTCCTCGTCCACGAGACGGGCGCCGCGGTGCCGGCAAACGTTGAAGAAGGCGCGAACCTCGTTGTCATCGTCGCGAACGATTAGGATCGACGCCTTGCCGATTTCGACCGTCGCGACGTCGCCGGGCTCGGGTACGTCGGGCTCGACGCCGACATAGATCCAGTGGCGGTAGAAGATCGCTTCCATATCCGCCGCGAACACCTCCGGCGAGGTGTAGAAGGGCGCATCGAGGCTGTGTCCGGGGCGGCGCCCCAAGACCAAAGACTCCAGCGTATCCAGCTTGTTGAGCATGACCGACCGCGACTCCCCGCAGCAAGGCTAGCAGCCTCTTCAGCTTGGAAGAATTCTCGCTTTCGCAGCGTCCGTCTTGAACGACGACGACAGCTAATTTAGCTTTTGCGACATCGCGCTCGCTTGGTGCACCGTGACGGTCGGTTCGGATTCCCAACTCTTCGGTTTCATGCTGACCGAGAGCTTCTCGATGATCGCGTTCACCGCGGCCGTCGAGCCGCTCAGACTCGCCAACCGGGCTGCCGATCGTCGTCTCTACGATTGGAAGCTCTTTGCTTCTGACGGCCTTGCGGCCGAAGCTTCGAACGGCGTGCGGGTTGCCGTCGACGGATCCTTTCGCGATGCCCTGGGGCTGAATGCCGTGGTCGTCTGCGCCGGCGTGAACGTTCACCTTCACGACCATCACGACCTGATACCGACGTTGCGCAAGCTCGCGAAATCCGGGGTCAAGGCCGGCGCGGTCTGCACGGGTGCCTACGTGCTCGCGAAGGCGCGGCTGCTCGACGGCTATCGCTGCACGATCCACTGGGAGAACCGCCCGGGTTTGCGGGCGGACTTTCCTGATCTCGACGTCGGGGACGACTTGTTCGAGATCGATAGAGATCGCTTCACCTGCGCCGGGGGCGTGGCGGCGGCCGATATGATGCTGTCACTCATCCGCCGCGACTTTGGCGATGCGCTCGCACGGGCGGTTGCCGATCAGATGATCCACAAGCGCATCCGCGACGCCGACGAACCCCAGCGCCCCGATCTGGGAACGCGGTCCATCAACCCCCATCCGAAGGTCCAGCGCGTTCTG
Organism: Aureimonas phyllosphaerae; assembly: GCF_047943035.1. Classification (NCBI taxonomy): domain Bacteria; kingdom Pseudomonadati; phylum Pseudomonadota; class Alphaproteobacteria; order Hyphomicrobiales; family Aurantimonadaceae; genus Aureimonas; species Aureimonas phyllosphaerae. The sequence goes on from NZ_CP181348.1 coordinate 3,192,363, forward strand.
ACGCTCATGGAGGCATCGATCGAACGTCCGACGAGCATCGATGAGCTCGCTCGGAGCGTCGCGTTGTCGTCACGTCAGCTCGAACGGTTGTTTCTGGAACACGTGGCGGTGTCGCCGACGCGCCACTACGTCAACATTCGGCTCGAGCATGCTCGGAAACTTCTGCGGCAAACGCGGATGAGCATTCTCGACGTGGCGATGGCGAGCGGCTTTAATTCTGCGTCGTACTTTTCGCAAAGCTATCTCGAGCGGTTCGGCCACTCTCCTCGAGCGGAGCGCAAGGTCACGCCGGCGTAACGCTCAGCCGCTGGCCAAGGCGTCGAAATCGATGATCTCGGGTTTGTGACCGGTCGCCTCGACCACGCGAAGCAGATCACCACTGGCGAGTGACATCGTGGCCGTATTGACGAGGGGATGGACGGTGATGCGCGGATGCGCCAGCATGTCTTTCGCCAGCACGAGTTGCACCGCTCCGGACTTGTCGTTCACGAGGGCGAGGGGACTGACCGAACCCTGAACGACGCTGAGCGACTCCATCAAGGTGTCGGCGCTGGCGAAGGAGAATTTCTTCGCGCCGAGGTGAGCTGCCAGAGCTTTCAGGTCGAGCCGACGATCCGTCGGAACGCAGACCAGCCAAAGGCTCCCCTTCGCGCCTTTCAGAAGCAGATTCTTCGTGTGGACGCCGTCCAGCGAGTTCCAGAAGGGCAGGGCTTCTTCCACCGTGTGGACGGGCGGATGCTCGATCTCGACGGGCTCGATGCCGAGGCGATTGAAGATGGCTGCGAGTTCTGCGCGTGCGTCGGACATGGACACCATTCGATTGCCTGGGCGCTCGTTTCGCGCGCCGAGATCGGAATTCGACGTCCGGCTCTAGCAGCCTGCGCTGTCGACTGCACGCGCGGTCACATCCTCGGCGAGCGAAAACGTCGGTCGACCGCACGGAGGGTCAGGGACCGACCATCGCAGCGACGACTTTTGGAAGCGACAGGCAGCCCAGTGCCTCTCCCCGAGGATCCCGCACGACGATCATCGATTTGCCGGAGGCCAGGAGGCTCGAAACCGCCGTTTCCAGGAGCGTGCTGCACGGCAGTTCGATGCCGTCGACGTCCGGAGGGATCGCCTGCCGTTCCACGACGGCGGACAGCTGCACGACCTTGCCGCGGTTCACATGGCGGACGAATTCCATGATGTACTCGTCGGCGGGTGAGAGGACGATTTCCTGGCCCGTACCCTGCTGGACGACTTCCCCATCCCGCAGGATGGCGATCCGGTCGCCAAGGCGCAGGGCCTCGTCCAGGTCATGCGTGATGAAGACGATGGTCTTGCGAATCTCCTTCTGGAGCTCGAGCAGGATCGACTGCATGTCGACGCGGATCAGCGGATCGAGGGCGGAGAAGGCCTCGTCCATCAGCAGGATCGGCGCATCGTTGACGAGGGCGCGGGCAAGGCCCACGCGCTGCTGCATGCCGCCGGACAGCTGGTGAGGATAGTGGTTCTCGAAGCCGGACAGACCGACCCGGCTGAGCCAGTGCATCGCCGCGTCGACCTGTTGCGCACGCGGGACACCCTGTAGCTGCAGCCCGTAGACGGCGTTGTCGAGCACGGTCCGGTGCGGCAGCAGACCGAACTGCTGAAACACCATCGCCGTCTTGTGGCGCCGGAACTCGCGCAGCTCCTTCGGCGACATCTTGCAGACGTCGACCCCCGCGACAAGCACCTCGCCGACACTCGGGTCGATCAGGCGGTTGATGTGTCGGATCAGGGTCGACTTGCCGGAGCCCGAGAGGCCCATGATCACCTGGATCGCTCCGGCCGGCATGGAGATGTTGATGTCGTTGAGACCAAGGACGTGCTTGTGCACATCCATGATCTCCTGCTTCGTCACGCCCTGCTTCAACAGCGGGACGATCTTATCAGGCGTCTTGCCGAAGACCTTGGAGAGGCCGCGGATTTCGATCGCGTGATCCTGCGTCTGTTCGCGGCGGGTAGGAGCCGCGCGCTGGAGGGGCGTCGCGGTATCAAGCATGCCCGAGCTCCTTGTGGCGCTGCAAACGCTGGCCGAATGCCTGGCTGATGCGGTCGAAGATGATCGCGATGCCGACGATCGCCAGACCGTTGAAGATGCCCATCGTGAAGTACTGGTTGTTGATGGCGCGCAGCACGGGCTGTCCGAGTCCCTGCACACCGATCATCGAAGCGATGACGACCATCGCGAGCGCCATCATGATGGTTTGGTTGATGCCCGTCATGATGGTTGGCATCGCCAACGGCAGCTGGACGTTGACGAGCTTTTGCCAGGACGACGACCCGAAGGCGTCCGAAGCTTCCAGCACTTCCTTGTTGACCAGCCGGATGCCGAGATCGGTCAGGCGAATGATCGGAGGAATGGCGTAGATCACCACGGCGATCAGCCCCGGCACGCGTCCAATGCCCATCAGCATCACCACCGGGATGAGATAGACGAAGCTCGGCAGGGTCTGCATCACGTCAAGGATCGGACTGATCACACTGCGGACGCGGCGCGAGGGCGCCATGGCGATGCCGACCGGAATGCCAACGACCAGCGAGATCAGCGTGCAGACGATGATCATCGAGATCGTCCGCATCGTGTCTTCCCACATGTCGAAATAGCCGATCAGCAGCAGCGTCACGACCGAGCCGATCACGATGGGCCAACGGCGGCTTGCCGCCCAGGCGAGGGCGGCAACGGCCAGGATGATCACCGGCCAGGGCGTGTTCAGCATGATCCATTCCATCCAGACCAGGAGGATCCGGAGCGGCTCGAACAGCGCCTGGATGGGATCGCCCCAAGCCCGAGTGAACGTGCGAAAGCTATCGTCGATGGTCGAGCGAAGCATTCGCAGATGGTTGTCGTCCATGTGCGGAAAGGTCCACAACCAGTCCATCGCGTCCCCCGTCGTCTGTTCGTCTCATCATCGGCCGAGCACTCGCGCCACTCGCGCGGGTGCCAACCAGAGGTCTGGATCAGGCGTCAGAGAGCCGCCTCGATCTTGGAAGCCGCTTCCGGCGTGACCCACTTCGTCCAGACGTCCTTCTTGGTCTCGAGGAAGTGCTTCGCGCCATCGTCACCGTTGGCCTGGTTGTCCGTCATCCATGCCAGCAGCTCGTTGACCGTCGCGTTCGACCACGACCGCTTGCCGAGATACGTCATCACCGGCTCGCCCGCGCGCTCGGCAAGCTTGGCGGTCACTACCGTATCGACGTTGTCGGCCACCCATTCATTGAGCTTCGGATCGGGGCAGTCGGCGTTGGAGTTGCAGCGCTTCCATTCCGCGGCATCGTGCGGGGCATCGAAGCCGAGGCGAACCATCGGATAGCGTCCCAGGATCGCAGTCGGGGCCCAATAATAGCCGAGCCAGCCCTGCTTGTTCTCGTTGGCGCGAGCGATCGATCCGTCGAGACCGGCGGACGAGCCGGTGTCGACCAGCGTGAAGCCCTTGTTGGCGGCATCGTAAGCCTTAAAGAACTGCGCGGTGACGACCGTGCCGCCCCATCCCTGCGGTCCGTTGAAGACGGCACCCTTGCTGGAGTCCTCCGGGTTCGGGAAGAGTTCCGGGTGCTTCAGCGCATCGCCGATGGTCTTGATGTCGGGATGGGCGTCCGCGACGTATTTCGGGATGAACCACCCTTGCTGCGCGCCGTCGGACAGGGCGTGACCGGTGGCGACGAGCTTCTTCTCGGCCAGACCGCGGTTGATGACCTCGGGCACAAGATCGACCCAGCCTTCCGGCGCGATATCCGGCTGACCTCGCTCGGCCATCGACGTCAGGGTCGGCACGGTATCCCCCGAAATGATCGAGACTTCGCAGCCGTAGCCATTTTCCAGGATGAACTTGTCGAGGCTGGCGAGCACTTCGGCGCTCTGCCAGTTCATCGCAGCCACGGTGACCTCGCTGCAGTCACCCGCGGCGTGAGCGGCGAGGGTGCCCACCGAACTGAACGCCAGCGCAAGAACGGTCGATGCCAAGAGATGCTTCATCAGTCGATACTCCTGCGGCGCGAGAACGGGGCCTACCCGGCGGCGCCATGTGCCGGGATGTGCTGGGGTCCTGATCCGATCGCGGCTCGAGCTCGATCCCGCGAACGAAGGAGACGGATGAGGGCGGGAGACCTGAATCCACCTCGATGCTCGGTGCGACTTCGGTCGCTTCGACCATGAGACTATCGGCGCACGGGGCAACCAATAGGATTATTGCGACGCTGGAATAGATTTATTGCGACGAACTGAGCACCAGCACCGCATCAATCGACGCTGGCTATTTTGTAATCAGGCAAGCGACTTTCCTCGATCCCCGTGGAGGAGAAGGAGTTGGGCCCCGGCGGCCCGGACCAGTTTCGATCGAACGGATCATTCCGTCTGCGGCAGCGTGACGCAAGTGGCCCGAAGGAACAAGGCGAGACGAAGCGGCGTCGAGCCGTCCGCCCCGCCGAGACCCGCTCAGGCGGCCAGTTCACCGTGCGGATCGAGGACGAACTTCACGGCCGCGCCCTGATCGAACGTCTCGTAACCTTCAACGGCTTGGTCGAGCGGAATGATCTTGGCGTTGACGATGTCGGCAATCGGCAGGCGATCGTGGAGTATCGCTTGCATCAGCTGCCGATTGTACTTCAGCACCGGGGTCTGGCCGGTGTAGAACGACTGCGCCTTCGCCCAGCCGAGACCGAAGCGAAGCGAAGCGACAGGCTGCCTTGCTTGGCCGCGCTGTCGACGGCGCCCGGATCTTCGGTGACGTAGAGACCCGGGATGCCGATCGAGCCGGCGGCGCGGGTGATCTCCATCATCTGGTTGAGAACGATCGCCGGCTGCTCGCCGCCGGAGTGCCCGCGTGCCTCAAAGCCGACCGCGTCGATCGCGCTGTCGACCTCGTTGGTGCCCACGACCTCCGCGACCATCTCGCCGAGCTTGTCGTGCTTCGAGAGATCGATCGGCTCGAAGCCCATCCTGGCGGCATGAGCGAGCCGATCCTTGTTGAAGTCGCCGATCATCACGACGGCCGCGCCGAGAATCCGGGCCGAAGCCGCGGCTGCGAGACCGACGGGCCCGGCACCGGCGACGTAAACCGTCGATCCGACGCCGACGCCTGCCTTGACCGCGCCGTGAAAGCCCGTCGGCAGGATGTCGGACAGCATCGTGAGGTCGCGGATCTTCGACATCGCCCGGTCGCGATCCGGGAACTTCAGAAGGTTGAAGTCGGCATAGGGAACCGTGACATAGCGGGCTTGGCCGCCGATCCAGCCGCCCATGTCGACATAGCCGTAGGCGCCGCCGGCTCGCGACGGATTGACCGTCAGGCAAACGCCCGTGTCCTGCGACTTGCAGCAGCGGCACCGCCCGCACGCGACGTTGAACGGCACGGAGACGATGTCGCCGATCTCCAGCATCTCGACGTCGATGCCCTTCTCGATCACCTGGCCGGTGATCTCGTGCCCGAGCACGAGACCGGGCTCGGCGGTCGTGCGCCCGCGAACCATGTGCTGGTCCGAGCCGCAGATGTTGGTCGAGATGACCTTCAGGATGACGCCGTGTTCGATACGGCGGCCATCGGGCGCCGCGAGCTTGGCATCGTCGATGTCGCGCACCTCGACCTTGCCGGGCTCCAGATAGACCACGCCCCGATTGCTGCTCATGTTCGTCTCCTCCCAGAGTTCACCTGCCCGGAGCGTTCAGCACTCCGGCAGGTTGACGGCCAGTCCTCCCAGACTGGTTTCCTTGAATTTCAGGTTCATGTCCTCGCCCGTCTGCCGCATCGCCTCGATGCAGTTGTCGAGCGGCATGAAGTGCGAACCGTCGCCGCGTAGTGCCAGCGAAGCGGCGGCGACCGCTTTGGTCGCCCCGATGCCGTTGCGCTCGATGCAGGGCACCTGCACAAGACCCGCTACGGGGTCGCAGGTCATGCCGAGATGGTGTTCGAGCGCGATCTCCGCCGCGTTCTCGACCTGCTCCGGCGTTCCGCCGAGAACCGCGCAAAGGCCCGCAGCCGCCATCGCGGCGGCAGAGCCGACCTCGCCTTGGCAACCGGCCTCCGCGCCCGAAATCGACGCATTGTGCTTGATCAGACCCCCGATGGCGGCAGCGGTCAACAGGAAGTCGGGAACCCGCGAGCGACAGCCTCCGTGGCAGTTGTCGAGATAATAACACAGGACCGCCGGCACGACGCCGGCCGCGCCGTTGGTGGGAGAGGTCACGACGCGCCCGCCGGCCGCGTTCTCCTCGTTGACGGCCATCGCATAGACGCTCAGCCAGTCCGAGGCCCCGTGCGGCTGGCTGAAATTGCGCAGCTTTTCGGCGAGCAGTTGCTCGTGGATCCGGCGGGCTCGTCGACGCACGCGCAGCCCGCCCGGCAGTTCTCCGTCGATCGACAATCCACGGTCGATGCAGTCGCTCATGACGGCCCAGATGCGGTTCACATCGGCATCGACATCCGCATGGGGGCGCAGCTGCGCCTCGTTTTCACGCTTCATCTCCGCGATCGTCAGGCCGCTTTCGCGCGCCATCCTCAGCATGCCGGCGGCATTGCGGAAGGGAAATGGCCAGGCGACACTCCCATGCGGATCGATCGCCTTCGGCCGATCGCGCTCCGCCGCCGTCATGACGAAGCCGCCGCCGATCGAATAGTAGGTCTCCGAGAAGAGTTCCCGCCCGTCACGGTCGTGAACCGCGAAGATCAGACCGTTGGCATGGCCGGGGAGCGGCTGCCCGAAATCGAAGACGATGTCGCGAGCCGGGTCGAAGGCGAGCGGCGGCAGGCCGGCATGTCGCAGGACGCACTCTTCAGCGAGCGCGGCGAGCTCGCCTTCGGCCCGTGTCATGTCGATGTCCGCGGGCACCCACCCGAGAAGACCGAACGCCACGGCCCGATCGGTCGCATGGCCCTTGCCGGTGAAGGCCAACGAGCCGTGCAGGCTGACCTTGAGCGATGCGGCGGCTTGCGCCGACGGAGAGTGGCGCAGGAGGTCGAGGAAGGCGCCGGCCGCCGTCATCGGCCCCATCGTATGAGACGAGGACGGTCCAATCCCGATCTTGAAGACGTCGAAAACACTGAGGAACACGCAGGCCGCTCACGCTTCGGAGGAAAGCCGATCGGCGCGCCCTCCCGGCGCGCCGGCCGCCGTCAGTGTCGGCAAGCGGTCGAGGCGCTGCCGCGCCCCGGCCTCCAGCAGGATCAGAGCCCGAGTTCGAACTCGCGGCAGATGCCTTCTAGAAGATGCCAGACGTGATCGGCGAACGAGTGCCAGACCTCGATCCGGAAGCGGTCCTCGGCCTCGCGAAAGAGGATGATCTGCACGCGGTCGATGATCGTCCGGCGCGCGCTGCCGACGGGCATCAGGGCGACCTCGGCCGCGATGCACGACTGAAGAGCCGCGGCGGCCTCCGGTCCCTCGATGGCGATCCCGACCTCGCGATGACCGACATCGACGAGGCTGTGGATCGTCGTCGCGTAGAGATCGGCAAACGCCGTTTCGATCGCGTCTTGGTCCGCGAGCGGCGCGATCAGGAACCATTCGTCCGGACCGATGCAGGCGGCCAGACGGCCCGACGACGTGGCTGTGGCCTGACCGATGGCCGCGGGAAGGTCGGAGCCCCAGGCCGCAGCGGCCGCAGCGAGATCGGACGGTGCGATCCGCAGGTTGAAACGTGAGCAATTGTCGAGTGCGCGGATCGCGACGGAGGTGCGACGGGCGACGGAGAGTTCGCGGCCGACAAGAGGGTGACGTTCCTGAAACATCGTGGCGTCCTCCTCAGGCGCTCAGGCGCGAGTTGTCGGGATCGAAGAAGACCGTGCCGGTCACCGTCGCACGAAGCGTCTCGTTCGGCATCGGGATGTGGACGGTCTCACCCATGCGCCCCTTGCCGCCTTCGACCACCGCGAGCGCGATGGACCGGCCGAGCGCGACGCTCCAGTAGGAGGACGTCACGTGTCCGACCATCTTCATCGGCACAGGCTGGTTCGGGTCGAGGACGATCTGCGCCCCTTCCTCGAGGACCGTCTTCGGGTCCTCGGTCAGGAGGCCGACGAGTTGCTTGCGATCGGCCTTCAGCATGTCGGGCCGGCTCAGCGAGCGTTTGCCGACGAAGTCGGGTTTTGCCTTCCCGATGGCCCAGCCGAGGCCCGCGTCGTCCGGCGTCAACGTGCCGTCCGTGTCCTGCCCGACGATGATGTAGCCCTTCTCGGCGCGCAGCACGTGCATCGCCTCGGTGCCATAGGGTGTGATGCCATAGGGCTTGCCGGCCTCGATCAGCTTTTCCCAGATCGCGCGGCCGAAGCGTGCGGGCACGTTGACCTCGTAGCCGCGCTCTCCGGTGAAGCTCATGCGGAAGAGGCGCGTCGGTACCCCGGCGATCTTGCCTTCGGCGATCGACATGTGCGGGAAGGCGTCATCCGACAGGTCGATGCCCTCGATCAACGGTTCCAGGAGCTTGCGGGCGTTCGGGCCGTTCAGCGCGATCACCGACCACTGCTCGGTGGTGGAGGTCAGCCAGACCCGGAGCTCGGGGAACTCCGTCTGGAGATAGTCCTCCATCATGTTGAGCACGCGAGCGGCACCGCCCGTCGTCGTCGTCACGTGGAAGCGGTCCTTTGACAGGCGACCGATCACGCCGTCGTCGCGGATGAAGCCGTCCTCGCCGAGAAGCACACCGTAGCGCGTGCGGCCGGGTTCGAGCTTCGTCCAGGGGTTGGTGTACATGCGGTTGAGGAACTCGGCCGCGTCCGGACCCACGATCTCGATCTTGCCGAGCGTCGAAGCGTCGAATATGCCGACGGACTCGCGCGTCGCGTTGCATTCGCGGGCGACAGCGGTGTGCATGTCCTCGCCGGTCTTCGGGAAGTACCAGGCGCGCCGCCACAGCGACACCGGCTCGAACACCGCGCCGTGCTCCTCGGCCCAGGCGTCGATCGCGGTCTTGCGCGTGACGTCGAACAGGCGGCCGCGATTGTAGCCGCAGAAGGCGCCGAAGGTCGTCGGCGTATAGGGCGGGCGGAAGGTCGTGAGGCCGACGGCCGGGGCAGGGCGCTGCACGGCATCCGAGGCGATGGCGAGACCATTGATGTTGGATGTCTTGCCCTGGTCGGTCGCCATGCCGTTGGTGGTGTAGCGCTTGATGTGCTCGATGGAGCGGAAGCCCTCGCGCACGGCCAGCCGGATGTCCTTGGCGGTCACATCGTTCTGGAAGTCGACGAAGGCCTTGGCCTTCGACGGGTTGAGGTCGGTCGGCAGCTCGCGGCTCGTCACGCCCGTCAGGCGGCGCTCGCCGCCGACCTCGTAGCTGCTCGAACGGGTGGGGAAGCCCGCATCGAAGGCCGCCGCGGCACCCGCATTGGCACCACCGGCCAGCGCGTTGGCCAGCCCGAAATCGCCGTCCCCGGCGCCGACGCAACGGCACTCTTCCTTCTGGGTCGAGGGAAGGAAGGTCTGTCCTTCCTCGCGCCATTCCAGCTTGCCCTGCGTATGGGAGAACAGGTGGAGGCTCGGCGTCCAGCCGCCGCTCATCAGGAGCGCGTCGCAGGAGAGGGTGCGAGCCTGGGACGCGCCGCCGTTGACCGGCGTGACGCGGACCGACTCGACGCGCAGGCGTCCCTTGGTTCCCGTCACGGTCCAGCCCTGCAGGACTTCGATTCCGGCCGCTTCCGCTTCCGCCTTCAGTTCGGCGTCGACGATGGACCGGATGTCAACGATCGCCGACACCTTCACGCCGGCCCTTGCGAGGTCGAGCGCGGCAAGCCAGGCGCTGTCGTGACTGGTGACGACGACGACCTCATTGCCGACCTTCACGCCGTAGCGGTTGAGATAGCTGCGGGCGGAGCCCGCGAGCATGACGCCGGGCCGGTCGTTGCCGTGGAAAACGAGCGGGCGCTCGATCGACCCTTGAGCGAGGACGACCTGCTTGGCGCGAACCTTCCACATGCGTTCGCGCGGTGCGCCGTCGGGCGCCGACGCAAGGTGGTCGGTCAGGCGCTGGCAAAGACCGACGAAATTCTGGTGGTAGTAGCCGAAGGCGGTGGTGCGCGGCAGGAGGGTGACGTTCGGCATGGCCGAAAGCTCGCCGACCGCCTTCTCGAGGAAGGCCCAGCCGGTGCCGCCGTCGACCGACGCGTCGGTTTCGGACAGGAGAGACCCGCCGAACTCGGCCTGCTCGTCGACCAGCATCACCTTCGCGCCGGAGCGCCCGGCTTCCAGCGCGGCGGCCAGACCCGCTGGGCCGGAGCCGACGACGAGCACGTCGCAATGCACGAAGCGGCTGGAATAGCGGTCGGGATCGGGCTCGGTCGGCGACTTGCCAAGGCCTGCGGCGCCGCGGATCACCGGTTCGTAGACCTTGTTCCAGAAGGACTTCGGCCACATGAAGGTCTTGTAGTAGAAGCCTGCCGAGAACAGCATGTACAGGGCGTCGTTCACGGCTCCGACGTCGCGCTTCAGCGACGGCCAGTGGTTCTGGCTCGACGTTTTCAGCCCGTTCGAGATTTCGAGCACGGTCGCGCGCGTGTTCGGCTCGAAGCGGCCCGGCCCGCGGTCGACGCCGAGCAGCGCGTTCGGCTCTTCCGAGCCGGCCGACAGGATGCCGCGCGGGCGGTGGTACTTGAACGAGCGGCCGACGAGGTGGACGCCGTTGGCGAGCAGGGCCGAGGCGACCGTATCGCCCTCGAATCCGTTGAACGTCTGCCCGTTGAAGGAGAAGCTGACGCGCCGGTTGCGGTTCACCCGGCCGCGATTGGCAACGCGGAAATCGCTCATGCCCGGATCTCCTCGGCTTCGGCGTCTTCGGGACGCGGCTTGCCGGCCTCGTAGGTCGTCAGGAACTTGTCGGTCACGGTATCGCGGATGGCGTTGAAGAAGCGCCCGCAGCCGTGGATGTGGCGCCAGCGCTCATGATGTTTTCCGCGCGGGTTGTCGCGGATGTAGAGGAAGTCGCGCCATTCGTCGTCGGAGAGGACGGACGGGTTCTCTGGACGAGCGATATGCGCCTGGCCACCATAGGCGAACTCGACCTCGGGCCGCTCGCAGCGGCAGTAAGGGCAGCGGATGAGAAGCATGGTCCGACCCCTCTAGTGCGCGACCGCGGCCGCGGCCGCCTCGTCGATCAGCCGGCCCGTGCCGAAGCGCTCCAGCGTGAACGGCGCGTTGATCCGGTGCGGCTCGCCGCGCGCGATCGTGTGCGCGAAGACGTTGGCCGAGCCCGGCGTCGCCTTGAAGCCGCCAGTACCCCAACCGCAATTGACGAAGAGTCCCGGCACCGGCGTTTTGCCGATGATCGGCGAGCGATCCGGCGTGACGTCGACGATGCCGCCCCATTTGCGCAGCATGCGCATGCGCGTGAAGATCGGGAAGATCTCGCAGATCGCCGCGACCGTATGCTCGATCAGCGGCAGGCCGCCGCGCTGGCTGTAGGACACGTACTGGTCCGTGCCCGAACCGATGACGAGCTCGCCCTTGTCGGACTGCGAGATGTAGGCGTGCACCGTGTTAGACATGACGACGCAGGGGAAGATCGGCTTGACCGGCTCCGACACGAGCGCCTGGAGCGGATAGCTCTCGAGCGGGAGTCGGACGCCGGCCGACTCCATGACGACCGACGTGTTGCCGGCGGCGGAGACGCCCACCCGCTTCGCCTTGATGAATCCCCGCGCGGTGTCGACGCCGGACACGTGACCGGCCCCATCGCGGCGGATCGCCGTCACCGGGCAGTTCTGGATGATGTCGACGCCCATCGCCGCCGCGCCGCGTGCATAGCCCCAGGCGACCGCATCGTGCCGCGCCACACCGCCGCGACGCTGAAGCGCCGCACCCATCACAGGGTAGCGCGCGTTCGGCGAGATATCGAGCGGCGGGCAGAATTCCTTGGCTTCCTCGGCCGTCAGCCACTCGTTGTCGATGCCGTTTAGACGGTTCGAATGGACGTGCCGCTTGAAGCTCTGAACGTCGTGCACGTTGTGCGCGAGCATCATCACGCCACGCTGCGAGAACATGACGTTGTAGTTCAGCTCCTGGGTGAGGTTTTCCCAGAGCTTCATCGAATGCTCGTAGAGCATCGCGCTCTCGTCATAGAGGTAGTTCGAGCGGATGATGGTCGTGTTGCGGCCGGTGTTGCCGCCGCCGAGCCAGCCCTTCTCGATCACCGCGACATTGGTGATGCCGTGCTCCTTGGCGAGGTAGTAAGCCGCGCCGAGCCCGTGTCCGCCGGCGCCGACGATGATGGCGTCGTACTCGGCCTTCGGCTCGGCATCAGGCCATTGCGGCTTCCAGTTCTTGTGACCGGACAGCGCATTCGCCACGAGCGAAGGGAAGGAGAAGCGGGTCATCGCGAACCTCAAACGACCATTGCCGGGGTATCATTGCGACAACGCCCTGCCGGAGACAGGACATTTGCGTCAATCGGGTCGCACTTTAAGAACCAGCAATGCGCCCTAGTCGAGGCGGCCGGAAACGGAAGGCGAGGAACGCGACGGCGCTGTCGATCGACGGAATCAGGCGGCCTGCGCTTGACCGATCGAAGCGGACTGCTGCGCCTGACGACGGACCTCCTGCGGCGTCATGTCGAAGCGCTGGCGGAACATGCGGCTGAGATGCGATGAGTCGCAGAAGCCGCATTCGACGGCGATCGCGGCGACAAGCTTGTCGGTCGTCTCGATAAGATGGCGGGCGAAGCTGAGCCTGATCTGCAGAAAGGCCGCCTGCGGCGAGGCGCCGAGCGCCGAACGGAAATGACGCTCCAGCTGGCGCTTGCTGTGACCCATGCGCTTGGCAAGCTCCGCCACCGACAGTGGCGTGTCGATGTTCTGCTGCATCAGAAGCAGCGCCCGCATCACCATCGGGTCGCGAGTGGAAATGTCCATCGAGACGCCGGGCTGCGGCTTCTCCGGCCGCAGCGCGTCGTCGATGATCATGATGTGGAGGCTCTTGCTGGCCTGCGCCCGACCGACATGCCGCTCGACGAGATAAGCGGCCAGATGTGCCGAGCTGGCGCCGCCCGAACAGGTCAGCCGATCGCCGTCGTCGATGAAGATCTGGTCGGAGACGGGATCGAGCCCGTCGAACTGTTCGAGGAAGTCGGCGTGGTGGAACCAGCTGACGCAGCAGCGGTAGCCTTTCATCAGCCCCGCCTTGTGCAGGAGGAAGCCACCGGTGCACAGCCCGATCAAGGGAACGCCCGCGGCAGCCGCTCGCGTGAGATAGGAGACGTAAGCGGACCCCAGCCCCGTCAGGTCGTCCATGACGCCGCCGACGACCACTAGATAGTCGAATTTCGTTGGGTCCCCGAGGCGCTCGTTCGGTTGGACCGACACGCCGCTGCTCGATGGAATCGCGCTCATTGTATCCGAGAGGACGTTCCAGTTGCACATGATGGGGCGACTGCGGTCGCCCTCGTCCGCCGCAAGACGGAGGACGTCGACGAAGTTGGCGAAGGCGCAGAGCGTGAAGCGTTTGGCGAGGATGAAACCGACGGACAGGCGCGCCGTCGACTTTCGCGGCTTGTAGACCGCAGAAGCCGCCGAACTTGTGCGGCCTTCGCCTACCTTCGCGTCCATCAGCTCCACCTCGCCGTGCGCTCTCGCCCGGCTGTCGTACTGCTAATCCGGCTTTGACGCAAACATCCTGTCCGGGCCGCATCTGCTGTCGCAATGCTACCCCTCACGAGCCGAACCCGCCCTTCAGGCACGCCGCCGGGACAGCGCTCGAGGCATTTGTTCCCCTCCAGTCGAGTAGTCCGTGATGGCCGAGAACAAGTTCATCCTCAAGCTCAGCTGTCTCGACCAGCCGGGGATCACGGCTGCGCTGGCCACCGCGCTCGCCTCGCGCGGCGCGAACATCGTCGAGGCCAACCAGTTCTGTGATCGCCAGACGAACCAGCTGTTCGTGCGCATCGCGGTGGCGGCGCCCGAAGCCACCACGCAGTCGGTGCTCGATCTGGCGCTGAAGCCGTCGGTCGACCGCTTCGACATGCGCATCAAGGTCGAGGACCTGTCGCGGCGGCCGAAGATTATCATCATGGTCTCGAAGTTCAACCATGCGCTCTTGCACCTCCTCTACCAGATCAAGGTTGGCTGGCTGAACGCCGAGGTCGCGGCGATCGTGTCCAACCATGAGGATTCGCGCTGCACCGCCGAGCAGGAGGGCATCCCCTTCCACTACTGGCCGGTCAACAAGGAGAACAAGGCCGAGCGGGAGGAGCAGCTGATCGAGCTCGTTCAGACGACCGGCGCCGAACTCGTCGTTCTCGCCCGCTACATGCAGGTGCTCTCCAACGATCTGTCGAACCGGCTGTTCGGCATGGTGATCAACATCCACCATTCCTTCCTGCCGAGCTTCAAGGGCGCCAAGCCCTATCATCAGGCGCATGAGCGCGGGGTAAAGCTGATCGGTGCGACGGCGCACTACGTGACGGCCGATCTCGACGAGGGGCCGATCATCGAGCAGGAAACCGAGCGCGTCACGCATGCGATGACGGGCGACGACTTCGTGGCGGCCGGACGCGACATCGAGTCCCGCGTGCTCGCGCGGGGCGTGAAGTATCACCTCGAAGGCCGCGTCATGCTCAATCATCATCGTACGGTCGTTTTCACGCCGTGAATCTCTCGCAGAACGCCATCGGCGCGCCGCGCCTCCGCTCAGCGAACTGAAGGACAGAAGGACATGGCTGCTTTCCCCGAAAAGGCGCGGGTCGTCATCATCGGACTGGGCGGGATCGTCGGCGCCTCGATCGCGCATCACCTCGTCGAGCGCGGCTGGGACGACATCGTCGGCATCGACAAGTCGGGCATTCCGACCGACATCGGCTCGACCGCCCACGCGTCCGACTTCTGCTACACGACCAGCCATGACTTCCTGAGCTGCTGGACGACGCTCTACTCGATCGATTTCTTCGAGAAGATGGGACACTACGCTCGTGTCGGCGGTCTCGAGGTCGCGCGCGTCGGCGACGACGAGCGCATGGACGAGATCCGGCGCAAGGTCGCCTCGGCCAAGGCGTTCGGGACGCGTGCGCGGCTCATCGAGCCGGCCGAGATCAAGGCGAAGATGCCGCTGATCGAGGAAAGCGTCGTGCAGGGTGGGCTCTGGGACCCCGACGCCGGCCTCGTAATTCCGCGCTCGCAGACGGTCGCCGGCAAGCTCGTCGACCAGGCGGTCGACGCGGGCAAGCTGCAGGCCTTCGCCAATACGTCGGCCCAGTCCCTCGTGATCGAGGACGGTCGCATCAAGGGCGTCGTCACCAGCCGCGGTACGATCATGGCCGACCGCGTCGTCGTCTGCGCAGGCCTGTGGGGCCGCCTGATCGCCGAGATGGCGGGCGAGGACCTGCCGGTCATGCCGGTCGACCACCCGCTGACCTTCTTCGGTCCCTACGAGGAGTTCGCCGGCACCGGGAAGGAGATCGGCTATCCGCTGCTCCGCGACCAGGGCAACTCGGCCTACCTGCGCGACACCGGCGATCCGACGACCGCCGAGGGCGGCCAGATCGAATGGGGTTA
Source organism: Aureimonas phyllosphaerae (assembly GCF_047943035.1). Classification (NCBI taxonomy): domain Bacteria; kingdom Pseudomonadati; phylum Pseudomonadota; class Alphaproteobacteria; order Hyphomicrobiales; family Aurantimonadaceae; genus Aureimonas; species Aureimonas phyllosphaerae. Next base: position 3,207,851 of record NZ_CP181348.1, read on the forward strand.
CTACGAGGAGAACGACGTTCGCCTTGTGCATCCGCGTGAGCTTCTCGAAAAGCATCAGGCCCGGCTTTCGCCCTCGCAGCGTGACCTCGACATGGAGCAGGTCATCGAGCCACTCGAGCGTGCGATGGAACTGACGCCGATCCTCGGCGAGCTCGGCTACAATGAAGGCCACTCCTTCAACGGCCTTCTCCAGACGACCACCGACGGCGGCCCGTCCATGGGCGAGAGCCAGAAGGTGCGGGGCCTCTGGTACTGCGTCGGCATCTGGGTCAAGGACGGCCCGGGCATGGGCAAGCTCATCGCCGACTGGATGACGGACGGGCGCACCGCGATCGACCACAACCGGATCGACTTCGCGCGCTTCGCCAGCTTCCAGCTCGACGAGAAGTTCATCGAGGAGCGCTGCACCGAGACGGCACGCAAGATCTACAACCCGCCGGTCCATCCGCGCGAGCCCTTCGCGGGCGGGCGCGGCATCCGCCGCTCGCCCTTCCACGAGCGCGAGAAGGAACTCGGCGGCTACTTCATGGAGCTCGGCGGCTGGGAGCGTGCCCATGGCTACGCCGCGAACGAGCACCTTCTGGAGAAGCACGGCAACCGCATTCCGGTCCGCGAGAACGAGTGGGACAACCGCCACTTCTGGCGCGTCTCGAACGCCGAGCATCTCGAGATGAGCGAGAGCTGCGGCATCATCAACCTGTCGCACTTCTCGATCACCGACATCGAGGGCCCGGACCACGTCGAGCTGATGGAGTGGCTGTGCGCCGCCAAGATCGGGGGCGACGCCAATATCGGGAAAGGCATCTACACCCACTTCCTCGACGACGAGGGCATGGTACGGGCCGACTTCACGGTCATCCGCATGGCCGACCGCATCCGGATGATCAACGGCGCCGACGCCGGGCCGCGCGACTTCCAGTACATGCGGCGCACCGCTGCCGACCGCGGCCTCGACGTGACGATCACGGACGTCTCCGAAAAGTACATCACGATCGGCATCTGGGGTCCGAGCGCTCGCGAGAACCTCGGCAAGCTGCTGGAGGACCCGTCCGTCCTGTCGCCCGAGAACTTCCCGTTCGCCGCGATCAAGCCGATCACCATCGCCGGCAAGTCCGTCACGGCGTTCCGCATCTCGTATGTTGGCGAACAGGGCTGGGAACTGCACATGGCTTACGAGGACGGGCTGGCCGTCTGGGACGCTCTTCGGTCCACCGGCGCGATCGCGGTCGGGGTCGAGACCTATGCGAACACGCGTCGCATGGAGAAGAGCCTGCGCCTGCAGAACGCGGACCTCCTCACCGAGTACAATCTTCTCGAAGCCGACCTTGCCCGCCCGAAGGTCAAGGAAGCCGACTTCCGCGGCAAGGCCAAGCACATCGAGTATCGGGCCCGCGCCAACCAGCCGGCGATGCTCTGCACGCTGGTGATGACCGACAACAACGACTCGAAGGGCATCGCGCGTTACCCCGTCGGTACCATGCCGGTTCTCGATCCGAAGACGGGCGAGACGCTGGTCGACGAACTCGGTCGCCGCTCCTTCACGACGTCGGTCGCGTACGGACCGACGATCGGAAAGAACATTGCACTCGCCTACCTGCCGTGGAGCCATTGCGAGATCGGACGCAAGCTCGACGTCGAGTACTTCGGCGACACGTTCCCGGTCGAGGTCGCTGCGGTCGGTTACAAGCCGCTATACGATCCGGAGAACGTCAAGCCGCGCAGCTGACGCGTCTTCCGCCCCTGGTTCACGTAGCCGTCTGTCGCCGCGGAGCCCAACCGGCTCTGCGGCGAACCTTCGTCCGTGATCCGACACAGGTTCGCTGAAAGCTGAACTTCGTCGCTACCTCCCAGAAATCTGCGGCAGACGAACAAGCTGAATGGCTTTCTGCCAGCCGCGTGAGTCCATCAACGCTGCGTCGTCTATTGCGCCTCGACCTGTGCTGACGTCTCTCCGATGCGGGCTTCGAGCGCCCCCGGATGACGATCGAGCACGCCCTCCAGCGCATCGCCGCCTCTCAGCCCGCCGATGTCGGCGCCCGAGACATAGGCGGCCCGACCGAGGAGGTGGCCGGCAACCGGGATGGTCAGGAGCAGGAACAGGACGACCGCGAGCCCCGTCAGCGTTACATCCAATCGCTGGAGCTGGAGGACGACCCCGAGGACGATGAACCCCGCGCCCAGCGTTCCCGCTTTCGTGGCCGCGTGCATCCGTTGCAGCGGATCGAAGAAACGGATCAGCCCGACGGCGGCAGCGAACAGGAAGACGACGCCGACGAGCTTCGACATGACGGAGGCGAGCGACAGGACGATCATCGGCGGCTTCCCTTGCGCTCGAGAAAAGCGGCAAGGGCGCAGGTCGCGACGAAGGAGATCAGCGCGATCCCGAAGGCGACGTCGAGGAACTCGCGCCGCCCCGTCGTGCCCGCCGTCAAGGCGGCGATCGCGACCGCGATGCCCGTCAGCATGTCGATCGCGATGAAGCGGTCGGCATAGCCGGGCCCGCGCACCATGCGCCAGAAGGTCAGCGCCAGCGGCACCATCAGGACGACGACCAAGGATGCGCTCAGCCAGTCGAGGGCGTTCGAGAGGGTTTCGATCATCCCTCGATCCTCCGGATGCGGTCCTCGAACGTCGAGCGGATGTCGGCGACGATCGCCTCCGGATCGTCGGCATCGAGGCTGTGAATGAACAGGGTGCGCCGGTCGTCGCTGATGTGCAGCGAGCAGGTGCCGGGCGTGAGCGTCACCAGGTTGGCGAGCACCGCGATGCCGAGGTCGGTCTTCAGGCGGATCGGCATGGCGATGATGGCGGACGCCGTGCGCGGCTCCCGCGCGAAGGCTGCGTGGGCCACTGCGACCGACGATTTGAGAAGCTCGCGTTGGAAGACGGCTGCCAGGACCACACAATCCCAGGCGCGGGTGACGAGCGATGATCTCATGGGGTCGCTCCCGGGCGCGCCGCCATGCCCGGCCCGAGCACGGCGTCAATGTAGACGGCGGGGTCGGCAAGCCCGGCTGCCGCCTCGTTGGCATAGAGGACAAAGGGCTGGGCCACGAGACCGATCACGACCGTGACGGCGGACAGGAGAGCGATTGCAACGAGCATCGGACGCGGAACCGGCCGTGCCGCCTCGCGGGGTAGGACGGGGCTCTTCCAGAAGGCTTCCATCCAGATCTTCGTCATCGAGTAGAGGGTCAGGATGCCGACGAAGAGCGAGACGCCGACCAGCCACCAGGCCTGGTCCTTCACCGCCGCGTCGATCACCATGAACTTCGCCCAGAAGCCCGACAGTGGCGGGATGCCGCCGAGCGACAGGGCGGGAACGAGAAAGAGCATGGCAAGCAGCGGCGAGCGCTTCAGGAGCCCGCCGGAGCGGCAAAGGTCGAAGGTGCCGGACGCGCGGTGGATCGCGCCCGCGATCAGGAAGAGGTTCGCCTTCACCACGATGTGGTGGACGATGTAGAAGACGCCGCCCGCAAGGCCGGCGGGCGTAGCGAGCGCCAGGCCGAGCAGCATGTAGCCGATCTGACTGACGATGTGGAACGACAGGATGCGCCGGACATCCCACTGCACGGCCGCGCCGAAGACGCCGAACAGCATCGTACCGGCCGCCATGACCGCGAGAATGTCCCGCAGGCCCGAGCCATTGACCGCGAAGATCAGTGTGAAGACGCGATAGCAGGCGTAGACGCCGACTTTGGTGAGAAGGCCGGCGAAGATCGCCGCGATCGTGATCGAGGCGGTGTGGTAGGAGGCCGGGAGCCAGAAGAACAGCGGGAAGTAGCCCGCCTTGATGCCGAACCCCGCCAGGAACAGAAGCGCCGAGATGGTGAGCGTCGCGGAAGGCGGCAGCGTTGGCAGGACGCGGCCGAGATCGGCCATATTGAGCGTACCAGCGGCCCCGTAGAGGAGCGCGACCGCCAGGAGGAAGAGCAGCGTCGAGAAGAGGTTGAGAACGGCGTATTTCAGCGTGCCATCGAGTTGCGCCCGCGTGCGACGGATCGAGAGGAGGCCCATCGCGGTGATGAGCATGATCTCGAACCAGACGTAGAGATTGAAGATGTCGCCCGTCAGGAAGGCGCCGTTCACCCCGGCCAGCATGCCGTGGAAGAGGACGTGGAAGCCCGCCTCTTCCTCGCGCCGCCGGATGTCGGTGAGCCCGAAGATCATGGTGGCGAGCGCCATGAGGCCGGTGATCGCGGCCATCGCCGCGCCCAGTCGATCTGCCGCGAACGTGACGCCGAAGGGCGCCGCCCAGTTGCCGAACTGGATGGCCTGGATGCCGTCCGTGACGGTGCGCGACAGAAGCGCGAGCGAGACCGCGAAGAGGAGGATCGTGCCGATCCAGGAGACGACGCGCTGCGCCTCGATCCGCCCGCAGAGCGCGGCGCACACGGCGGCCGTCGCCAGCGGCACGGCGACGGGCCAGAGAACGGCGTTGCTCGCGAGCACCCCGATCATGGCCGATCCTCCGTCGGAACGAAGGGGCTTCCGAGGCGCTCGGCGTCGTTGAGGGCGCGGTTGTCGAGCGTTCCGGTGGAGCGATGCAGCCGGAGGGCCAGCGCGGCCACGAAGGCGACCAGGGCGAAGCCGATGACGATCGCCGTAAGGATCAGCGCCTGCGGCAGCGGGTTGGCGGCCTCGACCGCCAGCGCCGTCTCGCCGCCGGGAATGACCGGCGGCACGGTCGACACGATCCGCCCGGCATAGAGAATCACAAGGTTGACGGCGGCCGACAGGACAGCCACGCCGAAGAGGATGCGCACGGCATGGCGCGACAGCATGAGATAGACACCGCAGGCCGAGATGACCGCGATCGCGAGGGCATAGACAAGGCTCATGAACGGGCATCCTCCTCGTAGAAGCGGAGCACGAGGGCGAGGATGCCGCCCACGACCACGAGATAGACCCCGATATCGAACAGGAGGGCCGTCCCGGTATGGAAGCTGCCGATATGCAGCCACCAGTGCGTGAGGAACGACCCTTCCAGAAGGAGGCCCGGCAGACCGGACAGGAGCGCAAGGACGAGCCCGGCTCCCATAGCGGCGACCGGATGGATTCGCAGCGCGGTACGCGCCGCCTCGACGCCTTCGGCGAGCACCAGGATGGCGAAGCCGGACGCACCGATCAGCCCGCCGACGAACCCGCCGCCCGGCTCGTTGTGGCCGCGATAGAGGATGTAGAGCGACACAGCGATCATCAGCCAGAAGAAGATCCGCGCGAAGGCGGAGAGGACGAGGGAGTTCATCGGGCGCCTCCGGTCTTTCCGGTGCGGCGCAGAAGGCTCCAGGCGCCGAGGGCGGCAAAGCAAACCACAGCAATCTCGCCGAGTGTGTCGATCGCGCGGAAGTCCACGAGGATGACGTTCACGACGTTGCGGCCCCAGGCCTCCGGGTAACTCGCTGCAGCAAAGAAGGCCGACAGGCGAGGGTCGAACTGCACGGCCGTCATCGCGATGAGGGCGACGAAGACGACGATGCCGAAGCCTCCCGCCAATGCCAGGTCCAAGCGGCGCTCCGCCGTCGTCCGCGTCGAGGCCGGCCGCAGCGGAATGCGCAGGAGAAGGGCGGTCAGGATCACCACCACGAGAACCTCGACCGAGAACTGCGTGAGCGCGAGATCGGGCGCGCCGTTGAGCAGGAACACGAGCGCGGAGCCGAAGCCGACGATGCCGACGCTGACCAGGGCTGTAAGAAGCGAGCGGGTTCGCGTGGCGGCCACGGCCCCGATCATCATGAAGGCGAGCACGGCGACGGGCGCGATCCGCAGGTCCGCGAGGTCGATGTCGACGGCAAGGCCCGGAGCGTTGAAGACGAGCCCCAACGTGAGGATCGCCAGCGTCGCCGCAACGACCGTCGCCGTGTAGGCGCGCTGGTCGCCGTTCTGCAGGATGCGCGTGGACCGCTCGGCGAGATTGAGGATGCCGTTGAAGACACCGTAGTAGCCGCGGTCTCCCAGCAGCGCGACGAGCGGGGGCCATTCACCGAAGCGCCAGTGGACGCGGGGCCAGATGGCATAGAGGACGGCACCAAGCGCGACCACGGCGGCGCTGAGCGCCAGCATCGGCGTGAAGCCGTGCCAGAGATAGAAGGACGCCTCGATCGGTCTGCCGGCCAAAGCGCTCGCGGCCGGGACGACAAGCGAATTTGCCATGAGACCGGGCGCGAGGCCGAACAGAAGGCCGAGCGCCGAGAGAACGAGCGGGCCGACCACGAGCCCCGGCGTGTCGGCGTGGTGCACCTCGCTCGGGACCCCGCGCCGCTTCCAGAACGGATTGATGGCCGACAGGAGGGCGACCATGACGAAGGCCGCATTGCCGACGACGGCCAGGGCGATGGCGACCGTGCCGGCGGCATCGGCCAGTTGCGCCTCGAAGACCAGTTCCTTGGCGATGAAGCCGACCATCGGCGGCAGGCCGGCCATGGAGAGGGCAGCGGCCGCGGCGGCCAGAGCCGTCATTGGCAGCTTGCGCCCCAGTCCGGCCATCTGCGTGATCTGCGTCCGGCCCGTGGCATGGATCACGTTGCCGGCGCAGAAGAACAGGGCGGCCTTGTAGAGCGCGTGCGCCAGGATGAAGCCGACCGTCGCCACGGCCGCCGTCTCGCCGCCAAGACCGATCAGGAGGACCAGAAGCCCCAGCGACCCGACGGTGGACTGCGCGAGGACGCCCTTGAAGCCCGACTGCATCATCGCCCGCAGTCCGCCGACGAGAAGCGTCGCCGTGCCGAAGACGACGAGGGTCATGCCGAAGGCGGGCATGCCGGCGAAGGCCTGATCGAAGCGGGCGAGGAGATAGACGCCGAGCTTCACCATGGTCGCCGAATGGAGATAGGCCGAGGCGGGCGTCGGCGCCTGCATCGCATTGGGCAGCCAGAAGTGGAAGGGGACCTGCGCGGACTTGGTGAACGTGCCGAGGCACAGGAGCACGAGGATCGCGGGCGCGAGCGGCGAGGCCGTCAGTTCGTCGCCCCGGGCGACGACCTCGGACAGGCTGAAGGTGCCGAGCGCGGAACCGATCAGGAGGATCGCACCGAACAGGCAGAGACCACCGCCGGCTGTCGCGATCAGCGACTGCAGCGCCGCCTTGCGAGCGGCGGACTGATGGGAATCGAAGCCGATGAGCAGGAACGAGACGAGGCTCGTCAGCTCCCAGAAGACATAGAGGCCGATGAGATTGTCCGACAGGACCGTGCCCAGCATCGCCGCCATGAACAGGAGCGTCAGCGCCAGGAAGCGCGCCCCCTTGTCCCGTGGCTTGTCGGCGAAATAGGCGCCAGCATAGATCGTCACCAGTGCGCCGATGCCGGTGATCAGCAGGCAGAACAGGAGCGAGAAGCCGTCGAGCCGGAAATCCAGCGCGACGCCGAGCGCCGGCACCCACTCGACGCGCTCGGTGAGGGACGCCACCCCTTCGAGCCTCAATCCCAATCCGAGAAAGACGCAGAACAGGGCGGCGGGAACGGTCGCCAGGGCCCATCCGGGATGGCGCAGATGCGGGGCCGTGACCCGCGCGACCAAGGCGGAAGCGATGGCGACGGCGATGCAGGCGATCAGCGGCATGCGGTAACGACCTCGATTCCGGCGAACCGGAGCGCCGCCCCGTCTGCGGAGGTGAACTGCGGTCGGCGCACCCTCGCAGCGAATCGGCGTTTGAATCCCGCCGTCCTGCCGCCTCCCGCCGTCATACCGGTCATTCGGGAGGGCAGCTCGATGCCTTGGACATTTCGGACCACGCCACGCGCTGTGCGCCGTCGCGCATTCGGCCCTCCATGCGCTGCCACCGACACGACGCGGCGAGCGGCAATTGTCAACGCGAGGAAGGGTGGAATGGCAGCTAAGAAGCGTTCACTCATGGGCGTCCACAGGTTCTCACCGCTGGCGGCCCGACCAACGTGAGTACACCTGCGCGTCCGAGCGGGACGCGCACCCGGACGGGGTATGGGGCTGCAGGGTCAGGGGGGCAAGAGGAAGACGGTCGAGAAACCGCAAGTTCGGTGCCTGGTTGCAAACCATGGTCGAAATCGCAGGCGTCGGGTCACCTTGTGCTGTTCTCGTGATAAGCCAGACTAAGAAATTCCTGAAGGGGGCCCGATGCTCCGAATCCTCAATGACTCGACCTTGCGTCTGTCCGCCAAGCCGCGAGCCACATACGCCCTCAGCCTGGTTTCTTTTGCGGAAAGCTCATTCTTTCCCGTTCCGCGGATGCGCTCTTATTTCCCATGATCGTCGCCGAGCGTCGCCGAGCTTGGCGGCTCGCCTTCATCTGCACCACGATGTCGGTTCTCGGCGCGATCCTCGGCTACCTCATCGGGGCGCTCCTGTTCGACGAGGTCGCCAAGTCGCTTCTTGCGATCTACGGTTATGGTGACCGCTTCGCCGAGTTCGCCATGACCTACAACGAATGGGGTGCCTGGATCGTCCTCATAGCGGGCCTCACTCCGTTTCCCCTCATGGTGGTCGCGATCGCGAGCGGCGCGACCGGGCTCGATCCCGCGGTGTTCGTCTTGTCGAGCATCGTGGCGAGTGGCATCCGCTTCTATGCAGTGGCCGGCTTGCTCTATCGCTTCGGACCATCCGTTCGAGCTTTCATCGAGAGGCGACTGGGCATCATCTTCATGGCGGAAATCGTCGCCCTCCTCGGTGGCTTCGCTTTCGTTCGTCTCGGCGTCTAGGCCGGATTTTCATCTACCCTCCCGACACTTCGACAGACCCAGCCGACACGGAGGACGTTCACCGATGAACGCGCTCGATCAGACCCTTTTTTCCGCCATTAACGCCGGATCGCCCACATGGGGCGCAACGGCCTGGTTCGCCTATTTCGCCGCTCGTTACGTCGTGTTGGTCATTCCCTGCCACCTCGCGCTTCTTTGGATTGCGGGGACGCACGACGTCCGCCGGCAGGCATTGATCCTCGCCATCGCTCTTCTCCTTGCTGCCCTTGCCAGCTTCGCGATCGGGATGATCGTTCCGACGCAGCGCCCCTTCCTCATCCCTCTCGGCAACCAACTCATCGAACACCGCGGCAGCCCTTCCTTCCCCAGCAATCATGGGCTCGCCATGTTCACTTATGCCGCGGTGATGTTAGCCCTGCGGCACTGGTGCCATGCGCTCTGCATCGGCTGCGCGGGGCTGATCGTGGCTTGGTCCCGCGTCTATCTCGGCATTCATTTTCCGCTGGACATGTTCGGTGCGATGGTGATTGCGGCCGGAGCGGCATGCCTCGCCATCCTGATCGACCGGCGGCTCGGCAGGCATCTCACCTCAGCCGGGGAAAGGCTATTCGAGCAAGCCGTCGCGCGACCCGCCGCTTGGATGATCAGGGGCCGGGGCTGACCGGACGGCATCTTGCTTTTCCGAGTTGGCTTGATGGCCAAGAGCAACCGCGAGCGGATGCTTTCTTAGTCCGTCGAATTCCTTTGACGAGCCACGAACAGCCGCCCGTCGGTTGGTTTCGCTGTGTGATGCGCCGCATCGTCCGAATGTTTCCGCGACGGATCGCTCCGGACGGACTTACACCTGAATAACGGACAATGCAGACTGGGTCCGGATCGGAAGGGTCTTCGGCTGCCGGAGGACGGCCGCGGATCATGGCTGACGGGCGATCCTTCAGGCTTTCGATCGGTCGGTCTTTCTACGGTCGACCCGCAGCCTTCGAACCACCACCGAAATTCCCACTGCGGAATCTTCTCGATCCCTCGATCTCGATCCACAAGCAGCCGATCGTCCTTGACCTTCACGGCCGGCGCAACGTCGGTGAACAGGGACGGAAGCCTAGTTTGATCAGGATAGGGACTGGAGCGGCCGGAAGGTGCAACCCCCACGTGGCGCTGGGTGCAGTCCTTGGTGGGCGATGACAGGCTCGAACTGCCGACATCCTCGGTGTAAGCGAGGCGCTCTACCAACTGAGCTAATCGCCCTCCGGGGCCACCGATTACGCGTTTGGCCGACCATCGGTCAAGAGGCCACGGGCACGCCTCCCCGCTGATAGCACTGAGAGAGGAGATTCGCGGGCACGCCCCGGAAGTCCGGGCCCTCGAGCGCACATCCTCCGAGCCGATTCTTCAGCACAGGCGCTTCGAACGCACTGATCGGAATGGGTTTTCAAATCACGTGCGAAAGCGCGTTGACAGACGGAAGGGGAGCCCGTAAACGACCGCTCATGCCGCTGACGGACACGCCAGCGACACAATACGATGCGCGGGTGTAGCTCAGTTGGTTAGAGTGCCGGCCTGTCACGCCGGAGGTCGCGGGTTCGAGCCCCGTCACTCGCGCCATTGTATTTCGACTTTTTACGTTGCCACTGACTAGAGGCAACGACATGCGCGGGTGTAGCTCAGTCGGTTAGAGTGCCGGCCTGTCACGCCGGAGGTCGCGGGTTCGAGCCCCGTCACTCGCGCCATCTCTCTTCCTATATGTTCTATGCTCGAACTCGTCTTCAGCCCACGCTGCTGCGCTGTTCCGGCTTCGTTTGCCTGTCTGCGAAGATTGCTTCAAGCACGCCCAATGGGCGGGGATGCTGCTTGCGTCCACATTAGGAAGGGTCTAATCCTCGCCGCAATGCGAAGGGCGTGAGCCGTGGCCGTTGGACGCATTGAATACGTCCTCCGATCGCTCATGTCCCCGTCAGGTTTTCAAAGCCGCACTGCCGCGGCCGGTGTGCGGACTTGGCGCACCCGGCTCAGAGGAAGACCCGCTTGTGAACGAGCTTCTTGGATCCTACCTACCGATCGTCATCTTCGTCGGCGTCGCGCTCCTGATCGGTATCGCGCTTCTCGTGTCACCGTTCCTGCTCGCCTTCAAGGCGCCGGACGACGAGAAGCTGTCGGCTTACGAGTGCGGCTTCGACGCCTTCGACGATTCGCGCATGAAGTTCGACGTCCGATTCTATCTGGTGTCGATCCTTTTCATCATCTTCGATCTCGAAGTCGCATTCCTGTTCCCCTGGGCTGCCTCCTTCGGCGATCTCGGGTGGGCGGGCTTCTGGTCGATGATGGTCTTCCTCGGCGTTCTGACCGTCGGGTTTGTCTATGAATGGAAGAAAGGTGCCCTCGAATGGGATTGAACCCCGGTACCGCCCCGTTTGCCGCGCGATCCGACCTGCAGGTAGCTCCTGCGGCCGATCCGTTCGTCACCGAGGTTAACAACGAACTGGCCGATAAGGGCTTCATCGTCACCTCGACCGAGGACCTCATCCAGTGGGCGCGCACGGGCTCGCTCATGTGGATGACGTTCGGTCTCGCATGCTGCGCGGTCGAGATGATGCAGATGTCGATGCCGCGTTACGACGGCGAGCGCTTCGGCTTCGCCCCGCGTGCGTCACCTCGCCAGTCCGACGTGATGATCGTCGCCGGCACCCTCACCAACAAGATGGCACCGGCGCTCCGCAAGGTCTACGACCAGATGCCGGAGCCGCGTTACGTGATCTCCATGGGATCCTGCGCCAACGGTGGCGGCTATTACCACTATTCCTATTCGGTGGTGCGCGGCTGCGATCGCGTAGTGCCGGTCGACATCTACGTGCCGGGCTGCCCGCCGACGGCCGAGGCGCTTCTCTACGGCGTCCTTCTTCTGCAGAAGAAGATTCGTCGTCTTGGAACGATCGAGCGTTGAGGGGCGCATGAACGAGCTTTCGGAATATCTGGTCCCACTGTTCGGCGAGAAGCTTGTCGCGTCGGACTTCCGGCTGGATGAACTGACGTTGACGGTCGCTCCGGGGTACCTCGTCGAAGTCGTCACGCATCTGCGCGACGATCCGCAGTGCCAGTTCAAGTCCTTCGTCGATCTGTGCGGCGTGGACTACCCGGCTCGCGTCGATCGGTTCGAGGTGGTGATCCATCTCCTTTCGCCGTACCTCAACCAGCGCATCCGCGTGAAGGTGCTGACCGGTGAGGACGATCCGGTTCCCTCGATCACCAGCGTATTTCCCGGTGCCGACTGGTTCGAGCGCGAAGCCTATGACCTCTACGGCATCCTGTTCACCGGGCATCCGGATCTTCGCCGCATCCTGACAGACTACGGTTTCGAGGGGCATCCGCTGCGGAAGGACTTCCCGCTGACCGGGTTCGTCGAGGTGCACTACGACGAGCAGCTGAAGCAGGTCGTCTATGAGCCGGTGGAACTGCGCCAAGAGTTCCGGCAGTTCGACTTTCTGTCGCCGTGGGAGGGCACGGATTACGTGCTGCCCGGCGACGAGAAGGCGAAGGCGAACTGAGAGGATGACGGGCGAGGGCACTTTGCCGTCCGGCGGCCTCGGTTGCCGAGGTCCGTCGATCAGCAGTCCCAGGTCCGTTGACGACAAGTCGTCGCAATATTCCTTCGCGAACGAAGCCCGTAGGATCGCGGGCGCGCAGACCGTCGCGCAGTTCGCAAACGAGCAGGGTGCCTGACCGTGGCCGAGATCGACGTCCGGAACTTCAACATCAATTTCGGCCCCCAGCATCCGGCGGCACACGGCGTGCTCCGCCTCGTGCTCGAGCTCGACGGTGAGAACGTCGAGCGCGTCGATCCCCATATCGGCCTGCTGCATCGCGGCACCGAGAAGCTGATCGAGCAGAAGACCTACCTTCAGGCGATGCCCTACTTCGACCGGCTCGACTACGTCGCGCCGATGAACCAGGAGCATGCGTTCTGCCTTGCGGTCGAGCGTCTCGCCGGGGTCGAGGTCCCGATCAAGGGTCAGTTGATCCGCGTTCTTTATTGCGAGATCGGGCGCATTCTCTCGCATCTCCTCAACGTGACGACCCAGGCCATGGACGTCGGCGCGCTAACCCCACCGCTCTGGGGCTTCGAGGAACGCGAGAAGCTGATGGTCTTCTACGAGCGCGCGTCCGGCGCTCGCCTCCACGCCGCGTACTTCCGGCCGGGCGGCGTGCATCAGGATCTTGCGCCGCAGCTCGTCGACGATATCGGCATCTGGTGCGACGAGTTCCTGCCGCGCCTCGCCGATATCGACGAACTCCTGACCGAGAACCGAATCTTCAAGCAGCGCAACGTCGATATCGGCGTCGTCAGCCTGGAGGACGCCTGGGCCTGGGGCTTCTCGGGCGTGATGGTCCGCGGTTCTGGCGCCGCGTGGGATCTGCGCAAGTCGCAGCCCTACGAGTGCTACGACCAGATGGATTTCGACATTCCGATCGGCAAGAACGGCGACTGCTACGACCGCTACCTCATCCGCATGGAGGAGATGCGTCAGTCGGTCGCGATCATGAAGCAGTGCGTTGAGCGTCTCGCTGGCCGCGACCGGGCCGGCCCCTTCGCCTCGACCGAGGGCAAGGTCGTGCCGCCCAAGCGCGGCGAGATGCGCCGCTCGATGGAAGCGCTGATTCACCACTTCAAGCTCTACACCGAAGGCTTCCATGTGCCCGAGGGCGAGGTCTACGCGGCCGTCGAAGCGCCGAAGGGCGAGTTCGGGGTCTACCTGGTGGCGGACGGGACCAACAAGCCGTACCGCTGCAAGATCCGCGCGCCTGGCTTCGCCCATCTGCAGGCCATGGATTTCCTGTGCCGCAATCACATGCTGGCCGACGTCTCGGCGATTCTCGGATCGTGCGACATCGTGTTCGGCGAGGTCGACCGCTAGACCGGTAACGACCAGCTGGAATTGTCCCGATCGCCTCGCTGGTGGGCGATCGAAAATCGATACGACACGGCGTCCGGCACGGGTTCGGGCGCTGGTCTTTCATGCTTAATGTGTTAGAACGCGCCGCAACACGGGTGTGTTGGAACCGTTCTGAAGTCGAGGTCCGATGTCCGTCAGACGTCTTGCGGAAGATGCCGTTCAGCCTCAAGGTTTTGCCTTTTCGGCGCAGAACGCCGAATGGGCCGAGGCGACGATCCGCAAATATCCCGAAGGCCGTCAGCAGTCTGCCGTCATCCCGCTCCTGATGCGTGCACAGGAGCAGGACGGCTGGGTGACGAAAGCCGCCATCGAGCACGTCGCGCAGCGGCTTCGCATGCCGATGATCCGCGTGCTCGAGGTCGCGACCTTCTACACGCAGTTCCAGCTCGCCCCTGTCGGCACGCGCGCCCACATCCAGGTGTGCGGGACGACGCCGTGCATGCTGCGAGGGTCGGACGATCTGAAGCGCGTCTGCCGTGAGAAGATCCATCCGCAGCCGTTTCACCTGAACGATAGCGGCACTCTGTCTTGGGAAGAGGTCGAGTGCCTCGGCGCCTGCGTGAACGCCCCGATGGTGATGGTGTTCAAGGACACCTATGAGGACCTGACGGCCGATCGGCTGGCGGAGATCATCGACGCGTTCGACCGCGGCGAGGGCGCTGCGATCAAGAAAGGCCCCCAGATCGACCGACATCTATCGGTCCCGGTGGGCGGCCTGACGACGCTGAACACATTCAATGACGACGACGGTGGCACCGACGAGGCCCGTACGGCGCCACAGACCGGCGGCACGTCCGCGCCGAGCGATGGCGGAGCCGGCTCGGCACCCTCGCAGGCCGGTCGTGTCGATACGCACGCACCGGAAACGGATCCCACCATCAAGGGTCCGGACGGGGTCGCCAAGACACATCCGGCGGCCGAGGAAGCGACCAGCGTTGACCTGACGAACCATTCCGCCACGTCCGGACGGACGGGAGGAACGCAGCAGGGTCCGACCGGCGCCGAGCAGACCAATGCTGCTGCAGAGCAGAAGAAGGCCGAAACCATGTCGGGCGAGGCCCGCACGGATGGGCCGCTCACGACAAAGGGCGTCAGCGCTCAGAGCGCCGTCGTTCTGGAAGAAAAGTTCGTCGAGGACAGCGATCGGGGCTTTGCCGCAACCGGCAAGGAAGATCTGTCGGGCAAGGATCATACCGCGACCGGTACGCTCGAAGGCAAGCGCACCGACACGGATGACGTTCTTCCAGGTCCGGACGTCGGCAAGGGCGAACCGGCCAAGGGTCGTCGCGGCACGAAGCCGAAGGCCTCGGAATAGGCGGAGATCGGAACATGCTTCAGGACAAGGACCGGATCTTTACCAACATTTACGGCCTTCGGGACAAAAGCCTGAAGGGCGCGATGAAGCGCGGCCATTTCGATGGCACGGCCGACATCATCGGCAAGGGCCGCGACTGGATCATCAACGAGATGAAAGCATCGGGCCTGCGCGGTCGCGGCGGGGCCGGCTTTCCGACGGGTCTCAAGTGGTCGTTCATGCCAAAGGAAGTCGGCGAGCGGCCGCATTACCTCGTGGTGAACGCCGACGAGTCCGAGCCCGGGACCTGCAAGGACCGGGAGATCATGCGCAACGACCCGTTCACGCTGGTCGAAGGCTGCGTGATCGCCGGTTTCGCGATGGGCGCGCACACGGCGTACATCTACGTCCGCGGCGAGTACGTCCGCGAGCGGGAAGCGCTGCAGCTCGCCATCGACGAATGCTACGAGACGGGCCTGCTCGGACGCGATAACAAGTGCGGCTGGGACATGGACATCTTCGTCCATCATGGCGCCGGCGCCTATATCTGCGGTGAAGAGACCGCGCTGCTCGAAAGCCTCGAAGGCAAGAAGGGCCAGCCGCGCCTGAAGCCGCCGTTCCCGGCGAACATGGGCCTCTACGGTTGCCCGACGACGGTGAACAACGTCGAGTCGATCGCCGTTGCGCCGACCATCCTGCGCCGCGGCGGTGGCTGGTTTGCCGGCATCGGCCGTCCGAACAACACGGGCACGAAGCTCTTCTCGATCTCGGGTCACGTGAACCGGCCGTGCACGGTCGAGGAGTCGATGGGCATCCCGTTCCGGGAGCTGATCGATCGTCACTGCGGCGGCGTGCGCGGCGGCTACGAAAATCTCCTGGCCGTCATTCCGGGCGGCTCGTCCTGCCCGCTAGTGCCCGGCGAGCAAATCCTCGACGCGCCGATGGACTTCGACGGCATGCGCGAGGTGAAGTCCTCGTTCGGCACAGCCGCCGTGATCGTCATGGACAAGTCGACCGACATCGTCCGGGCGATCGCTCGCCTTGCATACTTCTACAAGCACGAGAGCTGCGGTCAGTGCACGCCTTGCCGCGAAGGCACGGGCTGGATGTGGCGCGTCATGGAACGCATGGTGGTCGGCAACGCGCAGAAGCGCGAGATCGACATGCTCCTCGACGTGACGAAGCAGGTCGAAGGCCACACGATCTGCGCGCTCGGCGACGCCGCCGCTTGGCCGATCCAGGGTCTGGTTCGCCACTTCCGCCCGGAGATCGAGCGTCGCATCGACGAGTTCTCGCGCAACGCCGACACGGGTCGCAAGCCGATCCTGCAGGCGGCGGAATAGGGTCTCGGTGGTCGATCGGCTTCGATCTGGATCGGAGTTCGGCCGGCAAGGTGGTGGACAACTGGATAGCCTCCGACAAGAGGCCGCCGGACAGTCCGCCGAGGTAATGGATATCTGGCCAGTGACAATGGCCGCCACGCGTTCGGCGGCCGTCGCACTTTGAAAGCCAAGTTCGATCGGGTCTGAAAATGGCAAAGATCAAAGTCGACGGAAACGAGATCGAGGTTCCCGACCACTACACGCTGCTGCAGGCGGCGGAGGAGGCGGGTGCCGAGATTCCGCGCTTCTGCTTCCATGAGCGCCTGTCGGTCGCTGGTAACTGCCGCATGTGCCTCATCGAGGTGAAGGGTGGCCCGCCGAAGCCTGCCGCTTCGTGCGCGATGGGCGTGCGCGATCTCCGTCCGGGCCCGAATGGCGAAGCGCCGGAAATCTTCACCAATACGCCTATGGTGAAGAAGGCCCGCGAGGGCGTCATGGAATTCCTCCTGATCAACCACCCGCTGGATTGCCCGATCTGCGATCAGGGCGGCGAGTGCGATCTTCAGGACCAGGCGATGGCCTTCGGCGTCGACTCGTCGCGCTATCAGGAGAACAAGCGCGCGGTCGAGGACAAATACATCGGCCCCCTTGTGAAGACGATCATGACGCGGTGCATTCACTGCACGCGGTGCGTTCGCTTCACGACCGAGGTGGCGGGCATTTCCGAGCTCGGCCTCGTCGGTCGCGGCGAGGACGCCGAGATCACGACCTATCTCGAGCAGGCCATGACCTCCGAGCTTCAGGGCAACGTCATTGACTTGTGCCCGGTCGGCGCTTTGACCTCGCGTCCCTATGCGTTCCAGGCCCGTCCGTGGGAACTGACCAAGACGGAGTCGGTCGACGTGATGGACGCGGTCGGTTCGGCGATCCGTGTCGACACGCGCGGCCGCGAGGTGATGCGCATCCTTCCGCGCATCAACGACCTCGTCAACGAGGAGTGGATCTCCGACAAGACCCGCTTCGTCTGGGACGGCCTGCGCACCCAGCGCCTCGACCGCCCGTATGTTCGCCGCGACGGTCGTCTCCAGCCGGTCTCCTGGCCCGAGGCGTTCGAGGCCATTCGCCAGAAAGTGTCCGGCGTCGCGCCGGACCGGATCGGCGCGATCGCGGGCGATCTGTCGGCCGTCGAGGACATGTGGGCTTTGAAGCGCCTGATGGGCCAGCTCGGATCCGCCAATCTCGACTGCCGTCAGGACGGGGCGAAGCTCGACCCGGCCGACGGACGTGCTTCCTACGTTTTCAACACGACGATCGCCGGCATCGAGCAGGCTGACGCGCTGCTGATCATCGGCTCCAATCCGCGCTTCGAAGCTCCGGTGCTCAACGCGCGCATCCGCAAGCGCTGGCGCCGCGGCGACTTCCCGGTCGGTTTCATCGGCGAGAAGTCGGACCTGCGCTATGCCGTCACCTACCTCGGTGCGGGACCGCAGACGCTGTCCGACATCGAGACCGCGAACGGCGAGTTCTTCGACGCCCTTAAGAATGCGGCCCGCCCGATGATCATCGTGGGGCAGGGCGCGATCAGCGGCGAGAACGGCGCCGACGTTCTTGCCAGCATCGCAGCGCTTGCGCGTGAGATCGGCGCGGTGTCCGACGAGTGGAACGGCTTCAACGTCCTCCACACGGCGGCAAGCCGGGTCGGCGGCCTCGATATCGGCTTCGTGCCGGGCGAGGGCGGCAAGGCGGTGGCCGAGATGGTATCGGACGGCGTCGACGTCCTCTTCAATCTCGGAGCCGACGAGATCGACATCGGGCCCAGCGCCTTCGTCGTCTACGTGGGAACGCACGGCGACAAGGGTGCGCATCGCGCCGATGTCATTCTGCCGGGTGCGGCCTACACGGAAAAGTCCGGGACTTGGGTCAACACCGAAGGCCGGGTGCAGACGGGCTCGCGCGCCGGCTTCCCGCCAGGTGACGCGCGCGAGGAGTGGGCGATCTTCCGCGCCCTGTCCGCCGTGCTGGGCAAGGCCCTGCCATTCGACTCACTCGGTGCGCTGCGCCGCGACCTTGCGGGCGCTCATCCGATCTTCGTCGGTTCCGAGTTGCAGGCTGCCGATCCCAACGCGATCACGCATCTTGCCGACCGTGCGGGCACACCGTCGGGGGCGGCGTTCAAGTCCGGCATCGGCGACTTCTATCTGACCAATCCCATTGCCCGGGCCTCGAAGGTCATGGCGGAGTGCTCGCGCCTCGCGCATGTCGAGCATCTCGAAGCGGCCGAGTAAGGACGGTACGAACCCATGGAGCTGTTCTCCGCCTATATCTGGCCGGCCCTCGTCATTATCGGTCAGAGCCTTCTCTTCCTGGTGGTCCTGCTGGTCCTGATCGCCTACATCCTTCTGGCCGATCGCAAGATCTGGGCAGCCGTGCAGATGCGTCGCGGCCCCAACGTCGTCGGCCCCTTCGGCCTCTTCCAGTCCTTCGCCGACCTTCTGAAGTTCGTCCTGAAGGAGCCGGTCATTCCGGCCTCGTCCGACAAGGTCGTCTTCCTCCTCGCGCCGCTGGTCGCGGTGACGCTGGCCCTGGCGACCTTTGCGGTTGTGCCCGTCTCCGACGGCTGGGTGATCGCCGACATCAACATCGGTATCCTCTACATCTTCGCAATCTCGTCGCTCGAGGTGTATGGCGTCATCATGGGCGGCTGGGCGTCGAACTCGAAATACGCCTTCCTTGGCGCACTTCGCTCGGCGGCCCAGATGGTGTCCTACGAGGTCTCGATCGGCTTCGTGATCGTCACCGTCCTTCTGTGTGCCGGCTCGCTGAACCTGACCCAGATCGTCCTGTCGCAGAACACCGGCGTCGGCACGATGGTCGGCCTGCCCGCCAGCTTCCTCGACTGGCATTGGCTGTCGCTCTTCCCGATGTTCGTGATCTTCTTCATCTCGGCACTCGCCGAGACGAACCGGCCGCCGTTCGATCTGCCGGAAGCGGAGTCGGAGCTCGTCGCGGGCTTCATGGTCGAGTACGGCTCGACCCCGTACATGATGTTCATGCTCGGCGAGTATGCAGCCATCACCCTGATGTGCTCGCTGATGACCATCCTGTTTCTGGGTGGCTGGCTTCCGCCGTTCGGCTTCGCACCGTTCACCTGGGTTCCCGGCGTCATCTGGTTCCTCGCGAAAGTGGCGCTCTGCTTCTTCATGTTCGCGATGGTGAAGGCCTTCGTGCCGCGCTACCGTTACGACCAGCTCATGCGCCTCGGCTGGAAGGTGTTCCTTCCGCTGTCGCTGGCGATGGTCGTGCTGGTCGCCCTGGTGCTTCAGCTGACCGGCTGGGGCGACGGCCAGAGCGCGGACGCTGCTCGCCAGGCGGCGGCCCTGTCCTGGTAAGCCATAAAGACACAACGAGGGCGGTGATCGTGCCGCCCGAAGCCTCCTTTACCGGAGATCGGATCGTTCGATGAGTGCCCTGGCCCAGTCCGTCAAATCCCTATTCCTGGTCGAGTTCCTGAAGGCGTTCCGCTTGTCGATGCGGTACTTTTTCGCTCCCAAGGCGACCGTGAACTACCCGTTCGAGAAGGGACCGGTAAGCCCGCGCTTTCGGGGGGAGCATGCGCTTCGCCGCTACCCCAACGGCGAAGAGCGCTGCATCGCGTGCAAGCTCTGCGAGGCGATCTGTCCTGCGCAGGCCATTACGATCGAAGCCGGGCCGCGTCGCAACGACGGAACGCGCCGCACGGTGCGCTACGATATCGACATGGTGAAGTGCATCTACTGCGGCTTCTGCCAGGAAGCCTGCCCGGTCGATGCGATCGTCGAGGGGCCGAACTTCGAGTTCTCCACCGAGACGCGTGAAGAACTGTACTACGACAAGGAAAAGCTGCTGGCGAACGGCGACCGTTGGGAGCGTGAAATCGCTCGCAACATTGCGCTCGACGCTCCGTACCGCTAATCCGCACCCCGTGGCGCCCTGTCGCGCCACGCTCCGAACCGAATCTGCCGGCGGCGAACGAGGTCATCGTTCGTCCGCCCTTTGATGCTACCGCGATTTCAGGGGGAGCCCGACATGTTGGGGCTGCAAGCCTTCTTCTTCTACGTCTTCGCCATCGTCTCCGTCGGCTCGGCGATGATGGTGGTCCTCTCCCGGAACCCCGTCCACTCGGTCCTCTTCCTGATCCTGACATTCGTGGCGTCCGCGGGCCTGTTTTTGATGACCGGGGCGGAGTTCCTCGCACTGATCCTGATCGTGGTCTATGTCGGTGCGGTGGCGATCCTGTTCCTCTTCGTCGTTATGATGCTGGATCTGGATTTCGGTCGCATCAAGCAGGGCGCCTTTCAGTACGCCCCGATCGGCGCCGTGATCGGTCTGGTTCTTCTCGCGCAGCTGATAATCGCGGTCACCGGCAGCTACTATTCCCCGCAGCTCAGCGCGCAGACGGTGATGCCGACCCCGCCGCTGGAGCAGCTCTCCAACATCCAGGCGCTCGGGCACGTTCTCTACACGCGCTACGTCTTCTTCTTCCAGATGGCCGGCCTCGTGCTGTTCGTCGCGATGATCGGCGCCATCGTGCTGACGCTGCGCCACAAGGCGGGCCTCAAGCGCCAGTCGATCCCCGTTCAAGTCGCCCGCAACCCGGCCACCGCCATCGAGATCCGCAAGGTCGAGAGCGGCAAGGGCATCTGAGGCAGATAGGGATACACGAACCATGGCTGTCGGCCTCGGACACTACCTCACGGTCGCCGCGATCCTCTTCGTTACGGGGGTCTTCGGCATCTTCATGAACCGCAAGAACATCATCACGATCCTCATGTCGGTCGAGTTGATCCTCCTGTCGGTCAATCTCAACCTCGTGGCGTTCTCCGCCTTCTTGAACGATCTGGCCGGACAGGTCTTCGCCCTGTTCATCCTCACGGTCGCCGCGGCGGAAGCGGCGATCGGCCTGGCGATCCTGGTCGTCTTCTTCCGAAATCGCGGCTCGATCGCCGTCGATGACGTCAACACGATGAAGGGCTGAGCGCGCGGCGATGTATACCCTGATCGTCCTTCTGCCGCTCGTCGGCTTCATCGTCGCCGGCCTGTTCGGCAACCGCATCGGCGCCAAGGCCTCGGAATACGTCACTAGCGGTCTCCTGATCGCGGCGGCGCTCCTGTCCTGGATCGGCTTCCTGTCGTTCAGCGGCGAGACGCAGCACGTGCAGGTCCTTCAGTGGATGAAGGCCGGCACGCTCGATATCTCCTGGCAGCTGCGGATCGACCGCCTGACGCTTGTCATGCTGGTCGTCGTCAACACGGTGTCGGCGCTCGTGCATGTGTACTCGATCGGGTACATGCACCACGACGACTCGCGCCCGCGCTTCTTCGCCTACCTGTCGCTCTTCACCTTCGCGATGCTCACGCTGGTGACCGCCGACAACCTCGTTCAGATGTTCTTCGGCTGGGAAGGCGTCGGCCTCGCGTCCTATCTTCTGATCGGCTTCTGGTATCAGAAGCCCTCGGCCAACGCCGCGGCGATGAAGGCCTTCGTCGTCAACCGCGTCGGCGACTTCGGCTTTCTCCTCGGTATCTTCGGCCTGTTCATGGTGTTCGGATCCGCCAACCTAGACACGATCTTCGCCGGCGCCGGCCAAATGGTCGGGACGATCTATCCCGAAGGCGGGGAGGCGGCCGCCAACGCTGCCGCTCCAATCCTCAACTTCGCCGGTTACTCGCTGCCCGCCGCTGGCGCGATGACCGCCATCTGCCTTCTGCTCTTCATGGGCGCGATGGGGAAATCCGCGCAGATCGGCCTGCACACCTGGCTGCCCGACGCGATGGAAGGCCCGACCCCGGTGTCGGCGCTGATCCACGCGGCGACGATGGTCACCGCCGGCGTCTTCATGCTCGCCCGGCTGTCCCCGGTATTCGAACTCAGCCATTCCGCGCTGACCTTCGTCACGTTCATCGGCGCGACAACGGCGTTCTTCGCGGCCACGATCGGCCTCGTGCAGAACGACATCAAGCGCGTGATCGCCTATTCAACCTGTTCCCAGCTCGGCTACATGTTCGTCGCCCTCGGCGTCGGAGCCTACGGGGCCGCGATCTTCCACCTGTTCACCCACGCCTTCTTCAAGGCGCTCCTATTCCTCGGCGCCGGCTCGGTGATCCATGCGGTCGACGGCGAGCAGGACATGCGTCACATGGGCGGCCTGCGGAAGCACATCCCGATCACCTACTGGACGATGATGATCGGCACGCTGGCGCTGACCGGCTTCCCGTTCACGGCCGGCTACTATTCAAAGGACGCGATCATCGAGAGCGCGTTCGCGGGCGAAAACGCCTTCGCCATGTACGGCTACATGATGACGGTCATCGCGGCGGCGCTCACGAGCTTCTACTCCTGGCGCCTCGTCTTCCTGACCTTCCACGGGAAGCCTCGCGCGAGCCACGAGGTCATGCACCACGTGCACGAGTCGCCGCCCGTGATGACGACGCCGTTGTTCATCCTGTCGGCCGGAGCGCTGCTCGCCGGTATCGTCTTCTATCCGTTCTTCCTAGGCGACAGCTACGAGACCTTCTGGCATACGGCTCTCTTCGCCGGCCCGGAGAACCACATCCTGCACGAGGCCCACGAGGTCCCGGCGCTGGTCGTCTGGTCGCCGACCATCGCGATGGTTCTCGGCTTCCTGGTCGCCTACATCTTCTACATCCGGCAGCCGCAGCGCCCCGCGCAGATGGCGGCGCGCAATCCGGGCCTCTACAAGTTCCTCCTCAACAAGTGGTACTTCGACGAACTCTACGACGTCCTGTTCGTGCGCTCGGCCAAGTGGCTCGGCCGCTTCCTGTGGAAGAAGGGTGACGTCGCGGTCATCGATCGCCTCGGCCCGGACGGCATCTCGGCCCGCGCTCTCGACGTGACCGGCTGGGTCGTCCGCCTGCAGACCGGCTATCTCTACCACTATGCCTTCGTCATGCTGATCGGCGTCGCGGCGCTCGTCACCTTCATGATGTTCGGGGGAATGCGCTGATGTCCGGCTGGCCGATCCTATCGACCATCACCTTCGCGCCGCTGGTCGGCGTGCTGATCATCCTGTTCACACGGGACGACTCCGAGCTGGCGCGCCGCAACATCCGCAATGTCGCGCTGCTCGTCTCGGTCTTCACTTTCCTGCTTTCGCTGTTCATCTGGATCGGCTTCGACAAGTCCGTCGCCGGTTTCCAGTTCGTCGAGGAAGCTGAGTGGCTGACCGGGGGCATCGCCTACCGGATGGGCGTCGACGGCATCTCCATGCTGTTCGTCATCCTGACGACCTTCCTGATGCCGATCTGCATCCTTGCCAGCCGTGACGCGATCACGGTTCGGGTGAAGGAATACATGATCGCGTTTCTCGTACTCGAGACGCTGGTCGTCGGCGTCTTCTGCGCGCTCGATATCGTGCTGTTCTACCTCTTCTTCGAGGGCTCCCTCATCCCGATGTTCCTGATCATTGGCGTCTGGGGCGGTAAGCGGCGCGTCTACGCGTCCTACAAGTTCTTCCTCTACACGTTCCTCGGTTCGGTCCTCATGCTCGTCGCGATCATGGCGATGTACTGGACCGCCGGCACGACTTCGATTCCGGAGCTCCTCGCCTACCAGTTCCCGGCGTCGATGCAGACGTGGCTCTGGATCGCCTTCTTCGCCTCGTTCGCGGTGAAGATGCCGATGTGGCCGGTCCACACCTGGCTACCCGACGCGCACGTCGAGGCACCGACGGCCGGCTCCGTGATCCTCGCGGGCATCCTTCTGAAGCTCGGCGGCTACGGCTTCCTGCGCTTCTCGCTTCCGATGTTCCCGTTGGCATCGGCCGACTTCGCGCCGTTCGTCTTCGTGCTGTCGGTCGTCGCCATCATCTACACCTCGCTGGTTGCGCTGATGCAGGAGGACATCAAGAAGCTGATCGCCTACTCGTCCGTCGCGCACATGGGCTTCGTCACCATGGGCATTTTCGCGGCCAATGAGCAGGGCGTTCAGGGCGCCATCTTCCAGATGCTCAGCCACGGGCTGATCTCGGGCGCGCTGTTCCTGTGCGTCGGGGTCGTCTACGACCGCATGCACACCCGCGATATCGCCGCTTATGGCGGCCTCGTGAACCGCATGCCGGCCTACGCCGCCATGATGCTTCTTTTCACGATGGGCAATGTCGGCTTGCCGGGCACGTCGGGCTTCGTCGGCGAGTTCATGACGCTGATGGGCGTGTTCCGCGTGAACTCTTGGGTCGCGATCTTCGCGGCGACGGGCGTCATCCTGTCGGCGGCCTATGCGCTTTGGCTCTTCCGCCGCGTCATTCTCGGGGCGCTCGACAAGGACAACCTCAAGTCGATCCTCGACCTGACGCCACGCGAGAAGGCGCTGCTCTATCCGCTAGCTGTGCTGACGGTCTTCTTCGGCGTCTATCCGATGCCGGTCTTCAACGTGACGACGGCATCCGTAGATCAGCTCCTGTCGAGCTACACGGCCGCTATCGAGGCCGCGTCCAGCGTCGCCTCGATCCAGAACTAAAGAACGGGCAGGGCGAACCGATGTTTTCGCAATTCGTGGCGCAAAGCCTCCCCATCGTCGGCCCCGAGCTGATCCTCAGCGTCGGTGCGATGGGCCTGTTGATGGTCGGGACGTTCCTCGGCGAGAAGAGCGCCAGGCTGGTGACGTCACTGACGGTTGGAACGTTGCTCTTCGCACTGGTTTGGCTGCTGTTCGCCACGCCAACCGGCCTAGCGTTCGGCGGCTCGATCATCCTCGACCCGTTCGCTCGCTTCATGAAGGCTCTGGTGCTGATCGGTGCGGCGGCTGCGGTGCTGATGTCGACCGGCTACGCGGAGCGCGAGCGCTTCGCCAATTTCGAGCTTCCGGTTCTCATCGTGCTCTGCACGACGGGCATGCTGGTCATGGTCTCCGCAGGCGACCTGATCGCGCTCTACATGGGTCTCGAGCTCCAGTCGCTCGCGATCTACGTGATCGCCGCGATCCACCGCGACCACGTCAAGTCGACCGAGGCGGGCCTGAAATACTTCGTCCTTGGCGCGCTCTCGTCGGGCATGCTCCTCTACGGCGCGTCGCTCGTCTACGGCTTCACGGGCCAAATCGAGTTCCGTGCGATCGCCGAGGCCGTCGCGCAGGACGGCGCCCGATCGCTCGGCCTGATCGTCGGTCTCGTCTTCGTGCTGGCTGGCCTTGCCTTCAAGATTTCGGCCGTGCCGTTCCACATGTGGACGCCCGACGTTTACGAGGGCGCGCCGACGCCGGTGACGGCGCTGCTGGCTGGTGCGCCGAAGGTTGCGGCGGTAGCGCTTCTCACCCGATTCACGGTCCAGAGCTTCGGACCGATGACGCCGGACTGGCAGCAGGTCGTCGTGTTCCTGTCGATCGCGTCGATGCTGTTTGGCTCCTTCGCCGCGATCGGTCAGCGCAACAT
Source organism: Aureimonas phyllosphaerae (assembly GCF_047943035.1). NCBI lineage: Bacteria > Pseudomonadati > Pseudomonadota > Alphaproteobacteria > Hyphomicrobiales > Aurantimonadaceae > Aureimonas > Aureimonas phyllosphaerae. The sequence continues at coordinate 3,233,510 of NZ_CP181348.1, forward strand.
CAAGCGCCTGATGGCCTACTCGTCGATCGGCCACATGGGCTACGTGCTTGTCGGTCTTGCGGCCGGCACCGAGGCGGGCGTCCAGGGCGTCCTGATCTACATGGCGACCTACGTCACCATGACGCTCGGAACCTTCGCTCTGATTCTCGCGATGCGTCGCCGCGACGGCATGGTGGAGGATGTCTACGAGCTCGCCGGCCTGTCGCGCACGAACCCGATGATGGCGCTGGCAATGACGGTGCTGATGCTGTCGCTGGCGGGCCTGCCTCCGCTGCTCGGCTTCTGGGGCAAGTACTACGTCTTCATCGCCGCGGTCGGCGCGGGGCTTGTGCCGCTGGCGGTGATCGGCGTGATCGCATCGACGATCGGCCTGTTCTACTATCTGCGGATCGTAAAGGTGATGTGGTTCGACGAGCCGCTCGCCGGTTTCGAGCCGATGAGCATGGAGCTGAAGCTCGTGGCGGGCGCCGCGACGATCTTCATCTTCCCCGCCTACATCGTTCTCGCGGGTCCGCTGTTCACGGCCGCCGCGGCAGCGGCCCAAACCTTCTTCTGACGGGCGAATGGCCGGCCGACCTCATCGCTCGCGGCGTCATCTCGCGCTCGACGAAGTCGGCTCGACCAATGCCGTCGCGCTTGAGGCCGCTCGAGCAGGCGATCCCGGTCCCCTCTGGATCACGGCGGCCCGCCAGTCGGCGGGTCGTGGACGTCGCGGACGGTCCTGGCTCTCCGAGCGCGGCAATCTGTTCGCCACGCTTCTGATCGTCGATCCGTCGAGCGACCAGCATGTCGTCGATCTTCCGCTGGTGGTGGCCCTAGGCGTCCGCAACGGTCTGGCTCGGCTTCCCGGGATCGATCCCGCGCTGGTGGGCATCAAATGGCCGAACGACATCCTGCTCAGTGGCGCGAAAGCGGTCGGTATTCTCCTGGAGAGCGAGCGCTGCGACGGTGAGCGTCGAGCGGTCGCCATTGGTTGCGGCGTCAACGTTGCGACGGGGGCAGGCAATACGCCCTATTCCGTGACCAGTCTCCGAGACGCCGGATATCGAGGCGATCTGCCGACGGTTTTCGAGCATGTCGCCGCAGGCGTCGAGGCGGCACTGGAATTGTGGGACGCGGGTCGCCAGTTTCACGAGGTGAGGGCGCAGTGGCTCCGTCACTCGGTGGGCCGCGGCGAGATGTGCCGTGTCAACCTTCCCGATGGATCGTCGGTGGAAGGGATTTTCGTGGATCTCGACGAGGGCGGCCGCCTCGTTCTCGGACTGCCGAACGGCGAGCGTCGACACTTTTCGGCAGGGGATCTCTTCTTCCTCCGCCAGACCGCAGGCGTTTGAGCACAGCTCACGCCAAAACCGATTCCGGGCGACCCCCGGCTGATGAACGACGGAAAGGCTGCATGCTGAGGCATGCCAAGAACGAAAGAATGACGACATTGAACGAACTGGTTTTCGTGCCGCTCGGCGGCATCGGCGAAATTGGAATGAACTTCGGCCTCTACGGCTACGGCCCTCCCGGCCAGCGCGAATGGATCGCGATCGACTGCGGCGTCTCGTTTGCCGGGCCTGAGTTCCCCGGAATCGACCTCGTGATGCCCGACTTGTCCTTCATCGAGGCACGGCTGGATCGCCTGAAGGCGATCATCATTACCCACGCTCACGAAGATCACTACGGTGCCGTGCTTACCCTTTGGCCCCGGCTTAAGGCCCCGGTCTACGCAACTCCCTTCACTGCGGCTCTGCTTCAGGCAAAGCGGGAAGGCGAGCCCGGCGCGCCCAAGGTGCCGCTCGAGATTTTCCGGGCCGGGGACCGTTTCGATATCGGGCCGTTCTCGATCGAGGCCATCAACGTGACGCATTCGATCCCGGAGCCGGTCGCGCTTGCGATCCGGACACCCGCCGGTACGGTTCTTCATACCGGCGACTGGAAGATCGACGCGACGCCGGCCCTCGGTGACCCGACCGATGAGACGCGCCTTCGCCAGATCGGCGACGAGGGCGTGCTTGCGCTCGTCTGCGATTCGACCAATGCGATGCGCGAGGGTGTTTCGCCCAGCGAGCAGGACGTGACGCAGTCGCTGTCGCAAATCATCCGCGAGGCGAAGGGTCGCGTGGCGATCACGACCTTCTCGTCGAATGTCGGCCGTGTGCGTTCGATCGCGAAGGCGGCGGCCGAGGCCGACCGGCAGGTTCTTCTGCTGGGGCGCTCGATGAAGCGCGTCGCCGATGTGGCGGAAGAACTCGGCTACCTCGAAGGCATTGCGCCGTTCGTGAGCGAGCAGGATTTCGGCTACCTCCCGAGCGACAAGGCCGTGATCGTCCTCACGGGAAGCCAGGGCGAGCCGCGCGCCGCACTCGCCAAGCTGGCGCGCGACGAGCACCCGACCGTGGCGCTGTCGAAGGGCGACACGGTGATCTTCTCCTCGCGCTCGATCCCGGGCAACGAGAAGGCGATACTCGACATCAAGAACGCCCTGATCGAGCGCGGTGTGCGCGTGATCGAGGATCACGACCAGCTCGTGCACGTCTCCGGCCATCCGCGCCGCAGCGAGTTGCGGCAGATGTACGAGTGGGTTCGCCCGAAGATCGCCGTACCGGCGCATGGAGAGGCCGCGCATCTCATGGCCCACGCGGGCCTCGCACGCGAACTCGGCGTGCCGGAGGTCGTGACGATCCGAAACGGCAAGCTGCTCCGGCTGGCGCCGGGCGCGGCGACCGTGATCGACGACGTGCCGTTCGGACGCATCTACAAGGACGGTCACCTCGTGGGGACCGCTGAGCAGATGGGCATCGGCGAGCGCCGGCGCCTGTCGTTTGCGGGCCACGTCTCGGTTCTGGTCGAGCTCGACGAGAAGCTGGAACTCGACATCGACCCCGAAGTCGTCGCGATGGGTTTGCCGGAGAAGGACGAGGAAGGCGAAGAGTTCGTCGACGTCCTGATGGAGGCTGCCGCCGGTGCCGTCGAGAGCATTCCACGCGGGCGTCGCAAGGATCTCGAACTCGTGCGCGAGGCGGTTCGCCGCGCGGTGCGCGGCGAGGCCTACGATGTCTGGGGCAAGAAGCCGGCGGTGACGGTTTTCGTGACTCGCGGCTGACGTCGCGCCTCGCTCACGCCGCATCCCTGCGTAAGGTGAGGTCCGGGAAGGCGCCCGGACCTCCGTGCGGCCTGACAAAGGCTGGAGGAGCATCATGGGGATCCTGACCTCGGTCGCCATCTACTTCGTGATCTGGTGGACCGTGCTTTTCATCGTCCTTCCGATCCGCATGCGCTCGCAGGCGGACGAAGGCGAAGTGGTGCTCGGCACCACGCACAGCGCTCCCGCACGCTTCAGCGTGGCGCGGGTCGCATTCCACAATACACTGCTAGCGACTGCGGTGTTCGCGCTGTTCTATCTCGTGACGGAAGTCTGGGGCATCGGACCGGGGTCGTTCCCGCACATCGTCCCCGGAACCTGAGCCGAACGGTCCCACAAAAAAAAATGCGAAGCTTTCGCTTCGCATTTCAAGGTGCCTGGTCCGGGTTCCGCTCCGGTGTCGAGACCGGGGCGGCGCTTCTCGCGCGCCGGAAACCACGTCCTCCCATGACTGAACCAAGCGATCTGCGCCCCTCGGGCGTTTCTCTTGACGGTGAGTATCTATCGGCGAATCCCGAGCCTTGTCGACTCGAATTCCGACTTTTGTGACAGTTTTTCGTCACGCTGCCTGTGTTTTCGGCAAATTCCTATCTGCGCCGACCTTGCATCAATCCTGCGCTGCGGCTTGTCCGTTCCGCGCTTCGCTTCCCAAGCTTTCGGCGAGTGGTTAAGAGCTTGCTGACGACACGTCACAAGTCCGAACGCGAACCGCACGAGTTTCCATGCGCCTGTCCCGCTACTTCCTGCCGATCCTCAAGGAAACCCCGAAGGAAGCCGAGATCGTGTCGCACCGGCTGATGCTGCGGGCGGGCATGATCCGCCAGCAGGCAGCGGGGCTCTACTCGTTCCTGCCGCTCGGCAAGCGGGTGCTCGACAAGGTGACGAAGATCATCCGCGAGGAGCAAGACCGCTCGGGCGCGGTCGAGCTTCTGATGCCGACCATTCAGTCGGCCGAACTCTGGCGCGAGAGCGGACGTTACGACGACTACGGCAAGGAGATGCTGCGCATCCAGGACCGGCACGAGCGCGACCTCCTGTTCGGCCCGACCAACGAGGAGATGGTCACCGATATCTTCCGGTCCTACGTGCGCTCCTACAAGGACCTGCCGCTGAACCTCTACCACATCCAGTGGAAGTTCCGCGACGAGGTGCGCCCGCGTTTCGGTGTGATGCGCTCGCGCGAGTTTCTGATGAAGGACGCCTATTCCTTCGACATCGACTACGAATCGTCCAAGACCGCCTACGACCGCATGTTCGTGGCCTATCTTCGCACCTTCGCGCGCATGGGCCTGAAGGCGATCCCGATGCGTGCCGACACGGGCCCGATCGGCGGCGAACTCTCCCACGAGTTCATCATTCTCGCGTCGACCGGCGAGAGCGAGGTGTTCTGTCATCGGGACTACCTCGATATGGCGGTGCCGGGCGAGGGGATCGACTTCGGCGACGCCGCCCAGCTCGCCTCGATCGTCCAGCAGTGGACGACGCCTTACGCCGCGACCGAGGAGATGCACGACGAGAGCGCGTGGAACGCCGTCGCCGAGGGCGATCGCCTCGCCGCGCGCGGCATCGAGGTCGGACACATCTTCCACTTCGGCACCAAGTATTCCGAGCCGATGGGCGCTACCGTCACAGGTCCGGACGGCAAGGAAGTACCCGTGCAGATGGGTTCCTACGGTATCGGTCCAAGCCGCCTGATCGCGGCGATCATCGAGGCGAGCCACGACGAGAACGGCATCATCTGGCCGAAGGGCGTTTCGCCGTTCGACGTCGGCCTCGTCAACATGAAGCCGGGCGATGCGGACTGCGATGCGGTTTGTGACCGTCTTTACGCCGAACTTCAGGCGGCCGGGCACGACGTCCTCTACGACGACGAGGACACGCGCGCCGGAGCGAAGTTCGCGACGATGGATCTTATCGGCCTGCCCGTGCAGGTGATCGTCGGTCCGCGCGGGGCGAAGGCAGGCGAGGTCGAGATCAAGCATCGTGCGAGCGGCGAGCGCGAGACGCTGCCGGTCGGCGACATCTTGGCGCGTCTGTCCGCGTGACGTCGGCCGAGACCCTGGAAGACGCCGTCCACGGCGGGCAAGCGGCGGGCAAGACCCGCCCGTTCTCCCGTTTCGAGTGGATGATCGCCGGGCGCTATCTGCGCTCGCGCCGCCGCGATGCGGGTGTGTCGGTGATCGCCGGCTTCTCCTTCATCGGCATCATGCTGGGCGTTGCGGCGCTCATCATCGTCATGTCGGTGATGAACGGCTTCCGGGGCGAACTCCTGACGCGCATCCTCGGCGTCAACGGCCATGTCATCATGCAGCCGATCGATAGTCCGCTGACGGATTTCGACGAAGTCGCCAAACGCATATCTGCCGTGCCCGGCGTCGCCTACACGATGCCGCTCGTCCAGGGGCAGGTCCTGGCAACGGGCTCGGGCTCCGGCACGGCGTCGACGGGCGCGCTCGTGAAGGGAGTCCGGGGCGCCGACCTCCAGAAGCTGACACCCGTCGCCGGCAATATCCAGCTGGGCTCAATCGACCACTTCGACACCAGCCAAGGCGTGGCGATCGGCTCGCGACTGGCCCAGTCCCTCGGCCTTGGACTCGGAGATTCGATCACGTTGGTTTCGCCGGAGGGAGACGTCACGCCGCTCGGCGTCACGCCGCGCGTGAAGGCCTATCCGGTGGTCGCGGTCTTCGAGATCGGCCTGTCGGAGTACGACGCGTCCTACATCTACATGCCGCTGAGCGAGGCCCAGCTTTTCTTCAATTCCGAGGACAAGGCGCAGTCGATCGAGATCTTCCTGAACGATCCAGATCAGGTCGTGTCCCTGCAGGGGCCGATCGAGCAGGCCGCAGGGCGTCCGAACTACACCGTGACATGGCAGCGCATGAACGAGAGCTTCTTCTCGGCGCTCGAGGTCGAGCGGAACGTCATGTTCATCATCCTGACGCTGATCGTTCTGGTCGCTGCGCTGAACATCATCTCCGGTCTCTTCATGCTCGTGAAGGACAAGGGCCGCGACATCGCCATCATGCGGACCATGGGCGCGACGCGCGGCTCGATTATGCGCGTCTTCCTGATCACCGGCGCGTCGATCGGCGTTGCTGGTACGCTCGCGGGCTTTGTGCTCGGGACCCTGTTCTGCCTGAACATCGAGAACCTCCGGCAGTTCTTCTCCTGGGTCTCCGGCACCACGTTGTTCAATCCGGAGTTCTATTTCCTGTCCCGCCTGCCGGCCGAGATCGACGGGAGCGAAGTCGTCACGGTGGTCGCGATGGCCATCGGCCTGTCCTTCCTCGCGACGATCTTCCCGTCCTGGCAGGCATCGAAGCTCGATCCCGTCGAGGCCCTGCGCTACGAATGAGCACGAATACCTCACTTCGCCTGGCGCAGGTCGAGCGACACTACGTTCAGGGCGAGTCCCGCCTGACGATCCTCGACCACGCCGACATGGAAATCCGTGCAGGCGAAATGGTTGCGCTTGTGGCGCCGTCGGGTGCGGGCAAGTCGACGCTGCTCCACATTGCCGGTCTTCTCGAGAAGCCTGACGGGGGTGACGTCTTCGTCAACGGCACGTCCTGTGCAGGTCTCGACGATGCCGGGCGGACCGACATGCGCCGGTCATCGATCGGTTTCGTCTACCAGTTTCACCATCTCCTGCCGGAGTTCTCGGCGCTGGAGAACGTGATGCTGCCGCAGATGATCCGCGGTCTGCCGCGCAAGGTCGCGGCCGACCGAGCCCGAATGCTCCTCGAATACATGCGTCTTGGTCAACGGGTGACCCACCGTCCGGCGGAGCTGTCCGGCGGCGAGCAGCAGCGCGTCGCCATCGCGCGCGCCGTCGCTAACAACCCTTACGTCCTGCTCGCCGACGAGCCGACCGGCAACCTCGACCCGTCGACGTCGAACTACGTCTTCGACGCCATGACGGCACTCGTACGCCAATCCGGCGTCGCAGCTTTGATCGCCACGCACAACCACGACCTGGCCAAGCGAATGGATCGGGCGATCACTCTTCGTGACGGCAAGATCATAGACCACGTGCTGGTCTAGGCAGCGATCTGGTTAGCTCGTCCGGGCTGGATGGTTCGAAGCGGCCAGTGGGCGACCGCGAACCCATAGGGACGCGCACGGTTACCGGAAGACCTATCCCTCAACGCCTCGGGACGCGAGAAGGTCTCTATGGCACTGCCGGTCTCCGAATGTCCGTGTGCTCGTAAATGACTGACGAGGGCAAAGCGCGACGCTTCAGCTTCGTTCTCCCCATCGATAGAACCGGTTTTCCCGCCGCAACGCCGCGACTCAAGCGCCGCGGACGCATTGCTCTGTTCGTTCGGCCTTGGATGACCGTTGGCGGGATGATGGCTGTCCCCGAGGGAGCATCTTCGTCTCCCAACTCGTCGCTCTTCTACCGGCGTGGCGGACGACCTGCTCGATCGCTGTCCGAGTTCCTAGCAACCCTCTCGACATGGCAGCAGCACGACCGAATCAAGGATTGATTCACTATCCGCGTTGCGGCCTCTTGATCTTCACCCAAATATGGAACAAAAAAGGAACATAGGAACGAAAGGGGAACGACATGCTGATTCTGAAGGAACTCGCTTCGCTGACCGCTCTCTGCCTCTTCTTTGCGAGCTTCGCTCTCATCGTCCATATCCTCTGACGAACACCGACGCCGCGCCGACTGCTGGCGGTCGCGGCAGCTGCATCTTATCTGGGGATTGGCTCTCGGGGACGGGCGCATCCTGAAATAGCAGGCTGGACTCTGCCCCATGGATTGGAACACTGAGGAATCTTCTGACGCCGCAAGCGGCCCTGAGTCGTTCTACGACGATCTCGGTTATCTGCGGCCGGTCGGCGAGTCGTTCGATGACGACGCGCCGACGATCGAGGAGATCGCCGTGTCCGACCATGTCGAGCCGATTGCGCCGCCACGCTTCATTCATCTGCGGGTGCACAGCGCGTTCTCCCTTCTGGAAGGAGCGCTGCGGATCGACCAGATCGTCAAGTTCGCCAAGGGTGATGGCGCGCCGGCGATCGGCATTGCCGACACCAACAATCTCTTCGGGGCGCTCGAGTTTTCGGAGAAGGCGGCGAAAACCGGCGTGCAGCCGATCATCGGTTGCCAGCTCGAGGTCGATTTTGGTGACGCCGAGATCAATCCACGTGACCGCTCTGGCTTCGGGCCTGCGGCCCCGGTCGCCTTCATCGCCGCGACCGAGCAGGGTTACGAGAATCTCGTCGAGATCGTTTCCCTGTCCTACCTCGCGCACGACGGTAACGCCCGCCCGCACGTCCCGGTCGCTTGGCTGGAAGGTCGCACAGAGGGGCTGATCGTCCTCACCGGTGGTCCGCTGGGACCGATCGGCACGGCCATCGCGGCCGGGCAGGGTGGTCTGGCACACGCCCGTCTGGAGAGGCTCGCTGCCCTCTACGGCGACCGGCTCTATGTCGAGCTTCAGCGCCACGGTGGGCGCGAGCGGCGGACCGAACCGGACACGGTCGCTCTCGCCTATCACCTCGGCCTGCCACTGGTGGCCACCAACGAGCCGTTCTTCTTCTGCGACGAAGACTTCGACGCCCACGATGCGCTGATCGCGGTGGCGTCGAACAGGCTCGTCAGCCACGAGGACCGTCGTCGGTTGACGAACGATCACTGTTTGAAAAGCCAGGATAAGATGGCGGAGCTCTTCGCCGATCTGCCGGAGGCTTTGGAAAACACGATCGAGATCGCGCGCCGTTGCTCTTATCGCGTGCGCACGCGCAAGCCGATCCTGCCGCGCTTTGCCGGTGCGGATGCCGACGCTGCGGAGGCGGAACGGGCGGAGGCCGCCGAGTTGCGCCGGCAGGCAGAGGCCGGTCTGGAAGCGCGGCTTGCCTTTCACGGGCCGGCTCCGGGACAGACCGTCGAAATTTACCGCGAGCGGCTCGAGTTCGAACTGTCCGTCATCGAGCGGATGAAGTTCCCGGGCTACTTCCTGATCGTGTCGGACTTCATCAAGTGGGCGAAGGCCAATGGCATTCCCGTCGGCCCGGGCCGCGGCTCCGGCGCCGGCTCGCTGGTCGCCTATTCGCTGACGATCACCGATCTCGACCCTCTGCGCTTCGCGCTCCTGTTCGAGCGCTTCCTGAACCCCGACCGCGTGTCGATGCCTGACTTCGACATCGACTTCTGCCAGGACCGGCGCGAAGAGGTGATCCGTTACGTCCAGGAAAAGTACGGCCGCCAGCAGGTCGCCCAGATCATCACGTTCGGTTCGATGCAGGCCCGCGCCGTGCTGCGCGATGTCGGCCGCGTGCTCGAGATGAGCTACGGCCACGTCGACAAGCTCTGCAAGCTCGTTCCGCAGAACCCGGCCAACCCGGTGACGCTGGCGCAGGCGCTGGAAGACGAACCGCGGCTTCAGGAGGCGCGCAAGGCGGAAGAGGTCGTCGACCGCCTGCTGACGATCTCGTTGAAGCTGGAGGGGCTCTACCGCCACGCCTCGACGCATGCCGCCGGCATCGTGATCGGCGACCGGCCGTTGTCGAAGCTCGTGCCGATGTATCGCGATCCCCGCTCGGACATGCCCGTCACCCAGTTCAACATGAAGTGGGTCGAGCAAGCCGGCCTCGTGAAGTTCGACTTTCTCGGCCTGAAGACGCTCACGACCCTCAAGACCGCCGTGGATCTGATCGCCCGCCGCGGGGTTCAGATCGACCTCGGCGCCCTGCCGCTCGACGACGCGCCGACCTACCAGCTCCTGATGCGCGGCGAGACCGTGGGCGTGTTCCAGGTGGAATCGATCGGCATGCGCAAAGCGCTGATCGGCATGCGACCGGACTGCTTCGAGGACATCATCGCTCTCGTCGCGCTCTACCGTCCGGGGCCGATGGAGAACATTCCAGTCTACAACGCGCGCAAGCACGGCGAGGAAGAGGTCGAGATCATCCATGAGTTGATCGAGCCCATCCTGCGCGAGACCCAAGGGGTGATCGTCTACCAGGAACAGGTGATGCAGATCGCCCAGGTCCTCTCGGGCTACACGCTCGGCGAAGCCGATCTCCTGCGCCGCGCCATGGGCAAGAAGATCCGCGCGGAAATGGACGTCCAGCGCGTTCGCTTCGTGGAAGGCTGCGAGAAGGGCGGCATCAAGAAGGCGCAGGCCAACACGATCTTCGACCTCCTGGCCAAGTTTGCGGACTATGGCTTCAACAAGAGCCACGCAGCAGCCTACGCGCTGGTTTCCTACCAGACGGCCTATCTCAAGGCGAACCATCCGGTCGAGTTTCTCGCCGGGTCGATGACGCTCGACATGGGCAACACCGACAAGCTCAACGACTTCCGCCTCGACGCCAAGCGGCTCGGCATCGAGGTCGTACCGCCATCCGTCCAGACCTCGTTCAGGCCGTTCGAGGTGGAGGACGGCAAGATCATCTACGCGCTGGCGGCGATCAAGGGCGTCGGCGAGCAGGCGGTCGAGCACATCGTCGAGCGGCGGCAGGAGGGCGGCCGGTTCGAGAGCCTCGAAGACTTCTGCGCCCGGATCGATCCGAAGATCGTCAACAAGCGCACGCTGGAACACCTGATCTGCGCCGGCGCGCTCGACTGCTTCGGTCATGATCGGGCGAAGCTGTGCGGCAACCTCGACCGTCTGGCAGGCTATGCGGCCATGGCCCAGTCGGGACGCACGTCGGGCCAGCACGACATGTTCGGCGGTGCCAATGCCGGACCGGAACCGCTGCGCCTCGCAGACGTGCAGGGCTGGACCAGTGCCGAGCGACTGCTGAAGGAATTCCAGGCGATCGGCTTCTATCTGTCGGCGCATCCGCTGGACGAGTACAAGGCTGCCCTCAAGCGCCTGAAGGTCCAGTCCTATGCCGAGGTCGTTGCGGGGGTGCGGCGTGGCCAGACGGCCGGACGCCTCGCTGGAACCGTCACCTCGCGTCAGGAGCGCAAGACGAAGTCGGGCGGCAAGATCGGCATCGTCCAGCTCTCCGATGCTTCAGGCCAGTACGAGGTCGTCCTGTTCACCGAGACGCTGATCAACTTCCGCGACATGCTGGAGCCGGGCGCGTCGGTGATCGTCACTGTATCAGCCGAAGATCGACCAGAAGGAATTTCGCTTCGGGCCTCCGGGGTTCAGTCGCTGGAAGGCGAGGCGGAGAAGATGCAGAAGGCGCTGCGCGTCTTTCTGCGGGACGCCAAGCCGTTGCAGTCGGTGCGCAGTCAGCTTCGGCCGGGAGGCGACAGCGAAGTCTCGCTGATCCTCCTGCGCAACGACGGCGAGCGCGAGGTCGAGATCGACCTGCCCGGTCGCTTCCGCGTGTCGCCGCAGATTGCCAGCGCGATCAAGGCGGCGCCGGGCGTGGTCGACGTCGAACTGGTCTGAGCGCGCGAGCGCTCAGGATCCTTCGATGATGGCCTGCAGAGCCGCCTCGGCCTCTCGCCAGCTTTCGGTCCGGATCGTTCCGTGCGGCATCGGCGGGAGATGCGGCCGGAAATCTGCGTTCGCCATGAGATGAACGAGCCGGACATTCGGGACGCTTCGCCGGACCCCTTCGAGATTGGGCGGGAGATCGTCGACGAAGGCGACCGGTCCAACCCAGCGCTCGGCCAGTTCGGCCACGACGCCACCTTTGGAGCGCTCGGTCGCGATCATCGGCCAGGGCATTCCCGCCTGATCGAGGAGGGCTCGGCGCTGATCGTAGAATGACGGCGTCATGGCCGTCAGGAAGACGATGTCCGCTATCCGCGACAGGCGAGACAGCGCCTCGGCAACCCCCTCGACGGGCTTCTGCCGCTGTTCCTGCTGGGCGTAGAGGCGCTCCGTCACGCCGTCGAGTTCGTGCCCGCTGAGGGCCGCGCCCGTGGAGATCGACCGGACGTTGCCGGTGAGCCGGAAGCTGTCGAAATGCAGTTGCGCTCCGCACTCTGCCAGAAGCTCGCAGAATGGCGCGATGAAGTGCAGCACGACCTCGTCGATATCTAACACGAGAAGTGCGGCGTGGCGTGGCTCGAGATCCGCGATCCGCGGTCCGCGCGTAACGTCGCCTCTCGTCACGAAAAGGACTCGGCGTAGGTGTCTCCGAGCGAGCGCCGGGCGGCCGCTACGTCCTGCGGACGGATGCCGGCGTGGGCGGCGAAGTCGTTCAGCGTCGCCTCGTCCGCAATGACGAAGTCAAGGACGCCCGCCAGGAACGCGGGCTCGGTGGCAGCCTCGCGCAGGTTCTCGAGTTCCAGTCCCGTCAGCCGCAGGAAGCGATTGAAGAGGACTGTATCGGATGCGACGAAGGACAAGGCCTCGATCGCCAAGGTCGACGCATCATCTTCGCTTGCGCGTTGCATGTCTCAGCCTTTCTTAACCACGATGACGCCTCGCACGATCGGCGAGTGCATATCTACCTTTGTTAAATCAAATTGCGGGTACTTTCGCGAACCGACACAGGAAACGGATGCTGCCCGATTCCGCCACGAAGGTTGCGTCAATGACCAAGACCGTCATGATTGTCGAGGACAACGAGCTCAATATGAAGCTCTTCCGCGACCTCATCGAGGCCCATGGCTACCGCACCGTTCAGACGCGCAGCGGCCTGACGGCGATGGGTCTCGCGCGCGAGAGCCAGCCGGACCTAATTCTCATGGATATTCAGTTGCCGGAAATTTCTGGGCTGGAGGTCACAAAGCTGCTGAAGGCCGACCCGGATCTCAAGCGCATTCCCGTCATCGCGGTGACGGCCTTCGCGATGAAGGGCGACGAGGAGCGGATCCGTCAGGGCGGATGCGAGGCCTATATCTCAAAACCGATCGCGGTCACCAAGTTCATCGAGACGATTAAGTCGTTCCTTGGCGACGCGTGAGTCGCCGTGGGCGACGATCCATCAAGTTGCGCGCGACCGCCGCAAGGTTAACCATTCGTGAAATCTTCGTGGACGGGATCAGTCCACCGGATTGATTCTCGGGCGATTCTCGGCAACTCTCGGAGCGTGGGAAAACGGGCGCAGGCAAGCCGCTCCCTTCGAGTTTCCCCATGGAATGCTCAGGTCCGCCGCATCTCCTGGGTCCCGTGGGGCGGTCGGCCGGCATCTGGTCTCAAGCGGTTTCCTCGTACCGTGATCGGATAGCCGGCCGGCCACTTTCCTGTCTATCCGACAACCGATCCTTCGTGCGTTGCTGCGTCACGCATGCCGCAAACGCAAAACGCCGCCCAGAAGGGCGGCGCTGCAGATCGTCGTTCGGCCAGAAGCGGCTTACTTGATCTTCGTCTCGCGGAACTCGACGTGCTTGCGCACGACCGGATCGTACTTCGTCTTGGTGAGCTTGTCGGTCATCGTACGGCTATTCTTCTTGGTCACATAGAAGAAGCCGGTGTCCGCCGTGCTCAGCAGCTTGATCTTGATGGTGGTTGCCTTGGCCATGGTCTTCGGTCCGTCCGTCTATCAATTGTCGTTTCCTGCGCCGCGCGATGCGACGGGTGAGCGTCGCAAGAGGCATGCAGGACAGGGTTCAAGAAGATTCGAGTACCGGACCGGGCTTCGGGCTCGATGCTCGACGGGGCGAACGAGCCGCCTCGACTATCGCGGCGGACACTACGCATGGCGGCGCTCAAGTCAAGAGGGACGGCGCAGCGTACGGGCTCCGATCGCCACGAGATAGGCCGCGAAGAAGACGGCGAGAGCGTAGGCGAAGCCGCTCGGACCGAACAGATCCATCGAAGTCCCAAGCGTCTGGGGACCGACGAGCATGCCGAGCGAATAGCAGAAGATGAAGGCGGCATTGGCCGCCGCGAGGTCGGCGCCTGCAAGGCGCGACCCGAGATGCGCTAGACCGACGGTGTAGAGACCGGCGACCACACCGCCCCACAGGAAAAGGACGATCGCCAGGAGCACCCAGTTCGCATGAAGCAGAGGCATGATCAGTGCGCCTGCGAGGCCGATGGCGGCGAACGCAAGAAGGAGGTGCCTGCGATCTCTGACCCGATCGCTGAGAAGGCCGAGCGGGATCTGCAGGGCGACGCTGCCGAGGCCGATGGCGGACAGGAGGCGCGCGGCACCGCCTTCGCTGAACCCGATCGACAGCCCGTAGAGCGGAAATAGGGCAAGCCCGCCCGACTCGACCGCGCCGAAGACGAACACGGCGCAGGTGGCACTCGGCACCGCCCAGAGATAGCGATGGAACGGCGCCGTCGGCGACTCGTCCAGGACGGGTGTGCTGCGCGAAGCGAAGAGAAGCGGGACGGCAGCCGAGAGGATCATCGCCGCACCGATCCCGAAGGGCAGAAAGCCTTGGCTGCCGACGAGCGAGAAGACGAAGGGCCCGAGTGCGAAGCCGAGCGCGAGTACGGTCGCGTAGATGCCAAGAATCAATCCGCGGCGCGATGGCGGCGAAACGGCGCTGATCCAGAACTCGGACAGGATGAACATGACGGTGACCGCGAAATGGAAGACGAGACGCAGCGCAAACCATGTCCAGAACGGCTCGAAGACATAGAAGCCGATCGCCGACATCGCCGCCGCCGCGATGGCGAGGAACAGCGTGCCGCGGATGCCGAACCAAGCGATGAGGTAGGGTGAGGCGGGAGCCGCCAGAAGCGAGGCGAGACCGGCGACCGCGGTGTTCAGGCCGATCAGGGTGGAGGAGATGCCGCGGGCTTCAAGGACGACGCTGAGAAGCGGGAGCCCGAGCCCGAGCCCTAGGCCGACAGCGCCAATCGAGGCGATCGCCGCAACCACGCCCGACCAGGCGACGCGATCGCTCGTCGGGGCAGGACTGTCGGACACCTGTGCGCCTGCGGTCATAGGTACTCGACGGTGTGCTCGCCCCGACGCCGCCGGAAGAAGGGGATCGGAGCCCATGGATCGTCCTGCGTGCCAGCTTCGAGCCGCCGAAAGGCTGCGTCCAGAACCCGTGCCGTTATCTCAGCGACGCGGAAGTTCTTAAGCTGTTCCGGTCCCACCCATATGACGGTGTCGAATTCGTCGGTGGGTGGCCGAGCAGGTAATCGTCGGTCGAGGAGACGGTCCGCTGACACGAGGAAGAAGCGCGCGTCGAACCGACGAGGAAGGCCGGGCGGCGTAATCGCCCGCGCCAGCGGCATCAGGGCGCGAGGCGTCGGAACGGCACCGGCCGCCGCGAAGGGCTCCCAGCCGGCCGGCATGGCGAGGGGCCGGCCCAACTCTGCAACGAGAAGGCCGGTCTCCTCCTGCGTCTCGCGGATCGCGGCGAGCGCGAGGGCCGCGGCGTGACATGTTATGCGCGGTTTCGGGCTTCCAGCCATCAATCGGGTGGCGACAGCCGCGTCGACCGCAAGATGCCGCGCCAGAGCCATGTCCGAGGCTTCCAGTCGGCCACCGGGGAACACGAGATGGCCCGGCATGAAAATGTGACCGGCCGCGCGGATTCCCATCAGGAAGCGGATCTCGCCGTCCGTGCGATCGTAAACGAGAAGCGAGGCGGCGTCCTTCGGCCGAACCCGCCTCGCAGGGTCGCTCAATGGTCGGCTTCGGCTGGAGCGCCGCCGAACCCGTGCATGCG
This sequence comes from Aureimonas phyllosphaerae, assembly GCF_047943035.1. Classification (NCBI taxonomy): domain Bacteria; kingdom Pseudomonadati; phylum Pseudomonadota; class Alphaproteobacteria; order Hyphomicrobiales; family Aurantimonadaceae; genus Aureimonas; species Aureimonas phyllosphaerae. The sequence continues at coordinate 3,249,148 of NZ_CP181348.1, forward strand.
GATCGCCCATTGCAACCCGATGGTCGCGCCCTTCAACGGCTGCAGCAGGACGAGCGACAGAACGAGCGTCACGGGGATCCAGATGGCCAAATGGGCGGCGAGCGACAGATCTACCCAGGTCTCCGCACCCATGAAGAGGGCGACGACGATGTGACCGACGATGAAGACGGTCAGATACGGAGGGAGATCGTCTGCGCGGTGATGCGAATATTCCTCGCCGCACCGGTCGCAGCGATCGACGCTCTTCAGGAACCCGCGGAAGAGCTTGCCCTTGCCGCAGTGCGGGCAGCGCATGCGAAACCCGCGCGCCATCGAAAGGAGAATACCGCGGGGCTCGAGCTCGACGGGATCACCGGATGCGCTCATCGTTTCCCTCTCACCTTGCCAGCGACGTTCTTGGCCCGGAACGGACGATTCGGCCTGCGAGCCCGGGGGCGCGCCTTGTGGAACGAGGCGGTCGTGCCCGGCAGTTCGCGGGCTTCGGTCAGCATCTCGAAGCGCATCGCACCCGACAGCGGCGCGGCCTCGACGAGCTTCACCTCGACCGTATCGCCTAGCCTGTAGCCAAGCCGCGTCCGCTCGCCCACCAGCGTGTGAGCGGCCTCGTCATAGTGGAAGTAGTCGCGTCCGAGCGTCGAGATGGGCACGAACCCGTCGGCGCCATAGCTCGGCAATTGCACGAAGAGGCCGGCGCGCGTGACACCGGTGATACGGCCCCCGAACTCCTCGCCGAGGCGCTCAGCGAGGTGTTGGGCGATGAGCCGGTCGACCGTATCGCGCTCGGCTGCCATGGCCCGGCGCTCCGCCTGGCTGATTTCCTCCGCGGTCTTCTCTAGCTCGGCCTCTTCCGCCTGCGTGATGCCGCCCGCACCCAGCCCCAAACCCTTCACCAGCGCGCGATGCACGACGAGATCGGCGTATCGGCGGATCGGCGACGTGAAGTGCGCATAGCGCATGAGGTTAAGGCCGAAATGGCCGATGTTCTCGGTCGAGTAGTTCGCCTGGCTTTGCGAACGAAGGACCACCTCGTTGACGAGGCTCTCGTGCTCCGTGCCGCGCACGGCCTTGAGAATGCCGTTGAAATGCGCCGGCCGAAGGTTGCCGCTCTTGGCAAGCGGCAGATCCAGCGTGCGCAGGAAATCGCGCAAGGACTCCATCTTGGCAAGCGAGGGCGCGTCGTGGGCACGGTAGATCAGCGCCTGCTTGTGCCGCTCGAGCGTTTCGGCCGCGGCGACGTTGGCCTGGATCATCATCTCCTCGATGAGGCGATGCGCATCGAGCCGTTCGGGCACCACGACGCGATCGACTTTGCCCTCGCCGTTCAGCAGGATCTTGCGCTCGGGGAGATCGAGGTCGAGGGGCTGGCGATCGCTGCGCGCGCTCACGAGTGCCCGGTAGGCCGCCCAGAGCGGTCGCAGGACGCCTTCGAGGATCTCCTTCGCCACACCGTTGTCGCGCCCGTCGATCGCCGCCTGCGCCTCTTCGTAGGCGAGCTTGGCGTGCGAGCGCATAATGATGCGGAAGAAGGCGTGCGAGCGCTTCTGGCCCTGCGCGTCGAACACCATGCGTACCGCCAGCGCCGGTCGATCGACGCCTTCGCGCAGCGAGCACAGGTCGTTGGAAATGCGCTCCGGCAGCATCGGAACGACCCGGTCGGGGAAGTAGACCGAATTGCCGCGCAGCCGCGCCTCCGCGTCGAGCTTGGTGCCGGGCCGCACGTACCAGGAGACATCCGCGATCGCGACGGTGACGACATGGCCGTCCGGATTGGCAGGATCCTCGTCCGGCTTCGCGTGCACGGCGTCGTCGTGGTCCTTCGCATCGCGCGGATCGATCGTCACGAGCGGGAGATCGCGCCAGTCGACCCGGTCTTCCATCGTGGCGGGTCCGGCGCGTTCGGCCTCGGCCATCACAGCCTGCGGAAACGCGTGCGGAATGGAGTGGGCGTGCAGCGCGATCGTCGAGATCGCGCGCTCCGTCGCCATCGACCCGATCACGTCGGCGATCGAGCCCGTCGGAAGACCGCGACGCTGATGTTCGGCGGGTTCGACCTCGACGAGATCGCCGTCCTCGGCATCGCGCGTCGCGCCCGGCGGGATCATGTATTCGAGCTGGCGGCGCTCGACGGGCTCGACCCGGCCACCGCCGCCGGGCGTCTTGCGGAAGATACCGATGGCGCGGGCCGTCCGGCGTTCGAGCTTGCGGATGACCTTGGCGCTGGGTCCCGCATCGCCCTCGTAGGTAAGTTCGGCCAGCACCCGGTCGCCTATGCCGACGGCCGGCCCGGACGACGCGCCGCGCAGGGCGAAGCGGGGGCGGGGGCCGCGTTCGTCCTCGTCCCAGCCTGTGGGATCGCCGAGGAGGCCGCCGTCCGCATCGCGGCTGCGGATTTCGAGTACCCCGACCGTCGGCAACTCGCCCGGGCGACGGTAGCTCTTGCGCCCGCCCTCCAGCAGTCCCTCGGACTGAAGGTCCGCAAGGATGTCCTTCAGGACGTAACGGTCGTCTCCCTTGACGCCGAACGCCTTGGCCAGATCGCGCTTAGTGGCGCGACCCGGGTTTTCAGCGAGGAAGCGGAGCACCGCCTCCCGGCTCAGCGAGCGCGTTTCTCCGTAAGGTTTCGCTCGCTTCGCCATCTCGTTCAGTCCGCCTTCGCCTTGGCCTTGGCGGCCGGCTTCTTCGCTGCGGCAGGCTTCTTCGCCTCGCCTGTCTTGGCCGCTGCCGTTCGGCGCGCTGCGGGTTTTTTCACCGCCTCGCTGCCGTCGGCCTTCGCCACCTTCGTCGTCTTTTTGGCCGGCGCCTTCTTGACCTTGGTGCCCGTCTTCTCGGCGCGCTCGTTGAGGATCTGGATCGCTTCCTCAAGCGTCACGCTTGCGGGGTCCTTGCCGCGCGGCAGCGTGGCATTGACCTTGCCGGCGTTCACGTAGGGGCCGAAGCGCCCCTCGCGCACCGTGATCGAACCGCCGATCGTCGGATGCTCGCCAAGCGTTGCAAGGGCTGCCGGCGTCGAACGCCCGCGCGGCCCACGCTCCTTCTTCTCGGCGATCACGGTCACGGCGCGGTTGAGCCCGACGGTCAGCACGTCCTCGATCGATTCGAGGTTGGCGTAGGCACCGTCGTGCTGAAGGAACGGTCCGTATCGGCCAAGGCCCGCGAGGATCGGCTTGCCCGTCTCCGGGTGCAGACCCACCTCGCGCGGAAGCGACAGCAACTGAAGCGCCTTCTCGAAGTCGATGTCGGCGACCTGCCAGCCCTTGGGCAGGGACGAGCGCTTGGCCTCCTTGCCGTCGCCACGCTGGACATACGGTCCGAAGCGGCCCGAGCGGAGGGTGACCGGCTCGCCGGTCTCCGGGTCGCTTCCCAGGTTCTTCGGCTCGTTGAGCCCGCCGTCACCTTCGACGCCCTCGGCCTGAAGGTTGGAGCCGAGCTGACGCGTGAAGCCGCATTCGGGATAGTTCGAGCAGCCGACGAAAGCCCCGAACTTGCCGAGCTTCAGGCTGAGCCGGCCTTCGCCGCAGCGCGGGCAGGCGCGAGGGTCCGTGCCGTCGCCCTTGTCCGGGAAGACGAGCGGCGCCAGTTCTTCGTTCAGCGCGTCCAGGACATCGGTGACGCGAAGCTCCTTCGTGCCGTCGACCTGCGCCGAGAAGTCACGCCAGAAGTCGCGCAGGACGTCCTTCCACGAGAGTTCGCCCGCCGAAATGCCGTCGAGCTTGCCCTCGAGATCGGCCGTGAAGTCGTACTCGACATAGCGCTCGAAGAAGTTGTGCAGGAAGGCCGTCACCAACCGGCCCTTCGAGTCGGGGAACAGCTTGCGCTTGTCCTGGACGATGTACTCGCGGTCCTGCAGCGTCTGAAGCGTCGCGGCATAGGTCGACGGGCGACCGATGCCGAGTTCTTCCATCCGCTTGATGAGCGAGGCTTCGGAGTAGCGCGGCGGAGGCTCGGTGAAATGCTGCGTCGGGTCGACCGACAGGCGCTTCAACGTGTCGTTCGCCGCGATCTCGGGCAGGCGCGCGCTTTCGTCCTCCTCTTCGGGCGTCTCGGTCGGCGCCTTGGAGTCGTCGCGGTGGTCCTGATAGGCCCCGATGAAGCCGTCGAAACGGATCACCGAGCCGGTCGCGCGCAGCATCGCCCTGCGCCCCGCACCCGTCGCCTCGATCTCGGCGGTGGTCCGCTCGATCTCGGCCGATGCCATCTGGCTGGCGATCGCCCGCTTCCAGATCAGGTCGTAGAGACGTGCCTGATCGCGATCGAGGAACTTCTCCATGTCCTTCGGATGGCGATCGAAACTCGTCGGGCGAATGGCCTCGTGAGCCTCCTGCGCGTTCTTCGCCTTGGTCGAGTAGAGCCGCGGCTTTTCCGGCACGTAGCGGCCGCCGAAGGTCTTGCCGATCGCACTGCGCGCGTCGTCGATCGCTTCGGGCGCCATCTGGACGCCGTCGGTTCGCATGTAGGTGATGAGACCGACCGTCTCGCCCCCGATGTCCATGCCCTCGTAGAGACGCTGGGCGATCTGCATCGTGCGCGACGCTCCGAAACCGAGCTTTGCGGACGCCGCCTGCTGGAGGCTCGACGTTGTGAACGGCGGAGAGGGGTTGCGACGGGTGGGCTTGGCCTCGACCGAGACAGCCTTGAACGACGCGCCGTTCAGCATGTCGCGAATCTCGAAGGCCCGCGCTTGCGTGCCGATCGACAGGCGTTGCAGCTTCTCACCGTCGAATGCGGTGAGCCGCGCGACGAAATCCTCGCCCCGCGGCGTCGAGAGACGCGCCGCGATCTGCCAGTACTCGTCGGTCTTGAAGCGCTCGATCTCCGCTTCCCGGTCGCAAACGAGGCGTAGCGCGACCGACTGGACCCGGCCCGCCGAGCGCGCGCCCGGCAGCTTGCGCCAGAGGACGGGAGAGAGCGTGAAGCCGACGAGATAGTCGAGGGCGCGGCGGGCGAGATAGGCGTCCACCAGCGGCACGTCGATCTCGCGCGGGTTCGCCATCGCATCCAGCACCGCCTTCTTGGTGATGGCGTTGAAGACGACGCGGCTGACCGGCTTGTCCTTGATGACCTTCTTCTGCTGGAGAACTTCCAGCACGTGCCAGGAGATGGCTTCGCCCTCGCGATCCGGGTCGGTCGCGAGGATCAGGCCGTCGGCGCCCTTCACGGCCTGCGCGATCTCGGTCAGGCGCTTCTGCGAGGGCTTGTCGACCTCCCAGTCCATGGCGAAGTCGTCGTCCGGACGCACGGAGCCGTCCTTGGGCGGCAGGTCGCGCACATGGCCGAAGGAGGCGAGCACCTTGTAGTTGCTGCCGAGGTATTTGTTGATCGTCTTCGCTTTGGCCGGCGACTCGACGATAACGACTTCCATGAGCGGACGGTCCTGGGGAACGGGGCGGGCGCGAACGGGGACCGCCGAAAACTTAAAGCTTCGCTCACATGGACAGGCCGGACGCGTGGGTCAACCCCGCCCCGGTCCCCAAGCCCCTCGCGAGTCAGGGCAGGAGACTGAGGCGTCCGCCACTGTGGCGTTCGAGCCGCCCGGCGAGATCCAGTTCGAGAAGGACGACCTGCGCCGCGCTCCAATCGACCTCGGCATGGGCCATGAGATCGTCCAGCGAGACAGGCGTCGTGCTGAGCGAGCGCACGAGCCGCGATCGTTCGTCATCGCCCGGCTCGTCGAAGGGTTCGGACGGCGAAGGCTCGGCAAACAGGCCAGGGCGCGCGTTGGAGCGACCATCGAGCGGCGCGAGCGCATCGAGAATGTCGGCCGGTTCCGTCACCAGCATCGCGCCGTCCTTGATCAGCGCGTTGCACCCTGCCGACTTTGCATCCAGCGGCGAGCCCGGCACGGCGAACAGGAGGCGGCCGAGCTCGCCGGCGAGCCGGGCGCTGATCAGCGTTCCCGAGCGCATCGCGGCCTCGACAACGAGGACGCCGAGCGATAGGGCCACGACCACCCGGTTGCGACGAGGAAAGTCGACGGCGCGCGGCTCCCAGCCGAAAGGCATCTCCGTGACGAGGCAACCGCCGCCGTCGGCGATGCGGCGCATGAGCGGTCGATTCTCGGGCGGATACGGGCGGTCGAGCCCGCCAGCGAAGACCCCGATCGTGCCGGTGGCGAGGCTCGCCTCGTGCGCCGCCGTGTCGATGCCGCGGGCAAGACCTGACACGATGGCGTAGCCCTCGCGACCGATGCCGTCCGCGAAGAGCCGGGCGAGCTTGCCGCCCGCGGCCGTCGCCGAGCGAGCGCCGACGATGGCCACCGCCGGCCGCTCGAACTTCGCGGTCTCGCCCATCACGGCCAGAACCGGCGGCGCGGCGTCCGTCCGCAGGAGCATGGCGGGATAGTCGGCCTCTCCCCGGATCACGAAGCGGGCGCCCATACGCTGCGCCGCGGCGAGTTCCGTCTCGACCGAAGCGAGGGGAGCGATCGCGACCTGCCGCCGGGCGCCGCCCCGCGCGGCGAGGTCGGGCAGCTCGGCCAGCGCGGCGGAGGGTGTTCCGAACCGGGCGACCAGCTTCGTGTAAGTAACGGGACCGACGTTCTCGCTGCGGATCAACCGCAGCGCCGCAATCCGCTCGGCGTCAAGCAGGACCGGCGAAGCGGCCGCCGGCGACGGCGTCAACCCTTGGACCCGATCTTGCTTTCCGTGCCGGTCAGGAGCCGGCGAATGTTGGGCGCGTGCTTGATGTAAACGAGGACCGTCAGAATGGCCGTGAGGCCGGCGGCCATCGTGTTGCCGAGGGTGAGGTAGACGACCGGCACGACCAGCGTGGCGAGGAGCGCCGCCAGCGACGAGAACTTCCAGATCTTCGCGGCCCCGAGCCAGACCGCGGCGAACACCAGAACCCCGATCGGCGCGAAGCCGAGGAGCACGCCGATATATGTCGCGACCCCTTTGCCGCCGCGAAAGCCGAGCCAGACGGGGAAGAGGTGCCCGATGAAGGCGCCGAAGCCCGCGACCGCAGCCGCCGGCGCACCCCAGCGCCAGTAGATCAGAACCGGCACGGTCGCCTTGAGAAGGTCGCCGAGAAGCGTCAGCGCGGCCACCTTCTTGTTGCCGGTCCGCAGGACGTTGGTCGCGCCGATATTGCCGGAGCCGATCGATCGAAGGTCGCCGAGGCCGAACATCTTCGTCAGGATCAGCCCGAACGCGATGGTGCCGCAGAGATAGCCGACGACGAGGGCGGCCACGAGGATCGTCGGGTCAATTCCCGCGGCCATGTCCATCGGCTCAGTGTCCCTGATTCTGGAGGGAGAAGACTTCGCGCCCTGCGACGAAGGTCTTCACGACCTCGCCCTGGAACCGCGCATTCTCGAAGGCGGTGTTCTTAGAGCGCGAACGAATGCGGCTCTTGTCGAAGACGTAGGGGCCGTCGAGGTCCACCAGCGCGAAGTCTGCCGGGTGCCCCGGCTGCAGCGTGCCGCGGTCGATCTTGAGCAACTTGGCCGGCGCCACGGTCAGCGCTTCCACGATGCGAGCGAGTTCCACCCGGCCGGAGTGATAGAGCCGCAGCGACGCCGGAAGCAGGGTTTCGAGACCGATCGCCCCGACCTCCGCCTCAGCGAAAGGTCGACGCTTGCCATCGGCATCCTGCGGGTCGTGCGCCGAGCAGATGACGTCGATCGTGCCGTCGGCGAGCGCGGCGATCATTGCCTGCCGGTCGTCCTCGTGTCGCAGCGGTGGCGAAAGACGGAAGAAGGTTCGATACTCGCCGATGTCGTTCTCGTTGAGCGACAGGTGGTTGACCGACACGCCCGCCGTTGCAGCGACGCCGCGACGCTTGGCGGCGCGCACCGCCTCGGCGGACAGTTCGGTCGAGATCTGAGCCGCGTGGTAACGCACGCCGGTCAGAGCCGCTAGACGCAGGTCCCGCTCCAGCGGGATCAGCTCGGCCTCGCGCGGGATGCCGGGAAGGCCCAACCATGAGGCGAGCAGCCCCTCGTTCATCACGCCTGACCCGACAAGGTCGGCATCCTGCGTATCGTGCGCGAACAGAGCGTCGAAGTCGCGCATGTAGGTCATGATGCGTCGGATGAGGCCGCTGTCCCGTAGCGTCCGCCGCCCGTCGGTGAAGGCTCGGACGCCGGCCTGGGCCAAAAGCCCGATCTCGGTCATCTCCTTGCCCTTCAGACCCTTGGTTAGAGCCGCGGCCGGGAAGACGTTCACCGACGCCGTCTCACGCGCCGTTCGCATCACGAACTGAACCAACGCGACGTCGTCGATCACCGGATCGGTGTCGGGCATGGTGACGATCGAGGTCACGCCGCCCGCCGCGGCCGCGCGGCTCACCGAGCGGATCGTCTCGCGATGCTCGCTGCCGGGTTCGCCCATGTGGACGCGGATGTCGACGAGGCCGGGGATCAGGAGAAGGCCGGACGCGTCGATCACCTCGGCGCCGTCGGGCGCGTTCTCGTTGGCCGAGGCAGCGCCGACGGCGGAGATCACACCGTTTTCGACTAGAAGGTCGCCGAGTTCGTCCAACCCCTGCGACGGGTCCAAGATGCGGGCGTTGCGAACGAGGAGGGGGCGGGCACTGTCGAGGCCGGTCACGATGCGGACTCCTCGTTGCCCATCATCCATTCCATCACCGCCATGCGGACGGCGACGCCCATCTCGACCTGCTCCTCGATGACGCTCTGGGGGCCGTCCGCGACCTCCGAGGCGATCTCGACGCCGCGGTTCATCGGGCCGGGATGCATGACGAGGGCATCGGGCTTGGCTCGCGACAGGCGTTGCCCGTCGAGGCCGAAAAGGCGGAAATATTCGCGCACCGAAGGCACGAAGGAACCTTCCATCCGCTCGCGCTGCAGGCGCAGCATCATCACGACGTCGGCGTCCTCAAGCCCCCGGTCCATGTCGTGGAAGACCCGGACGCCCATCTGCTCGATCCCGTTGGGCAGAAGCGTCGAAGGTCCGACGACGCGCACGTCGGCGCCGAGCGCGTTGAGAAGCAGGATGTTCGAGCGTGCGACGCGGCTGTGCAGCACGTCGCCGCAGATCGCGACCGACAGGCGCGCGACGCGGCCTTTGCGACGGCGGATCGTCAATGCGTCGAGAAGGGCCTGTGTCGGATGCTCGTGCGCGCCGTCGCCCGCGTTCACGACTGAGCAGCCGACCTTCTGCGACAGAAGGGCGACCGCGCCCGCAGCGTGATGACGCACGACGAGGATGTCGGGGCGCATGGCGTTCAGCGTCATCGCCGTGTCGATCAGGGTCTCGCCCTTCTTCACCGACGAATTGGCGACCGACATGTTCATGACGTCGGCGCCGAGGCGCTTGCCAGCAAGTTCGAAGGACGCCTGCGTTCGGGTCGACGCCTCGAAGAAGAGGTTGATCTGCGTTCGGCCCTTCAGCGCCGCCTTCTTCTTGTCGCGCCCGAGGCTGACCGCGATCTCGCGCTCGGCGAGGTCCATCAGCATGTGGATGTCGGGAAGCGACAGGCCCGCGATGCCGAGGAGATGGCGTCGGGGAGCGGCGGAGGGGGGTGTCAGCGCTGTCATGGCGAGCACCGCCTATAGGAGAAACGGGGAGGGGCCACAAGCGCGTCGTCCGCCGATGCACCTCCGCAATTAACCATGCCGAAGAGTTCGCGTTGCGGGGCGGGAGCGAAGCGCGGATGTTGGCGTTAAGTTTTCGTTAACTCTTCGGAGGGCTGGCCCGTGAAGCGCATACCCACGACCTTCGCTCTTTCCACTTGGGCCGGCTTTCTCGCCGTCACCGGCGCCAACGAAATTCTACATCTGAACGGTCATGCCGCCCTCGGCGGCTTCGCGCTCGAACCGTCGGTCGGAACCGGTCCCGTCGGCTGGGGCGTCGCGCTTCTCTGCATTGGTACAGCGGCGCTTCTGGCCGTCGGCCTCATCCGGTTGCACGGGCGCGACGATGCCGAGATCGGGCAGGGCGAACTCCTGTCGTTTGCCGGGATCGGCGTCTGCTCGGCCATGGTGATCGCGGCCACCCTCTTCGGTCAGCCGTTCGCGGCGGTCTTCGACCGCCTCGACCTCGCCTTCTGGTCCCTCGGCCTCAGCTTGGTGGCGCTCGCGTTCGACGCCTGCATCTTTGCGCCGGACGACGAAGACGAGATGGACGAGATGGCCTTCCGCCGGACGGTCGCCGCGATCAGCGCTTCGATCCCGCGCCAGACCGACGTGCGCCGCGATGGAGACGCGTGATGCGCTGGCTGCTGTCTCTCTGGTTCCTGCCGATCGGCTTCCTTGTGCTTTGGCTCGTGCTCGCCTCCAACGACTGGAGCCTCGGCCTGCATTTCTTCTCGCGCGACATGTACGACACCGTGTTCGGCGTCTACGCGAACGTGCTGGGCGTGGCGCCCGAAACCTTGCCGCCGCTGGTGGTGAGGGCGCTGATCCTCGACAGCCTGATCGTGCTGGCGCTCTGCGCATTGCGTCGTCGCAAGGCGATCGTCGGCTTCCTTCGCGAGCGCTATTCGTCGCGCAGCTCGGTCAGCCTCGACAGCCTGTCCAAGGCGCCCTGAAGAATGAAGGACGCGGCGGCCGAGTCGATCCGCTCGGCACGCTGACGCCGCGATACGTCCATCTCCAGAAGGCTGCGCTCGGCCGCAACGGTCGACAGGCGCTCGTCCCAGAAGACGAACGGACGCGGGTCGATCCGCTGGAAATTGCGCACGAAGGCCCGCGTCGACTGCGACCGCGGGCCTTCGCTGCCGTCCATGTTGAGCGGCAGCCCGATGACCACGAGCCGCGCATCGACCGAGGCGAGAAATGCAGACAGGGTAGTGGCATCCGCCTGAAACTTCGCGCGGCGGATGACGGGACGCGGATTGGCCAGCCCCCATCCGAGATCGGACACCGCGACGCCGATCGTCTTCGTCCCGAGGTCCAGCCCGACGGCCGTGCCTCCTGCCGCCCTCATGTCGACCACATCAGCGATATCGGCGATCAGCATCCTGCCTCCTTGATACGGGGCTTCCGGCGCTAGGTTTCCCGCGACCGCATCATCGGAGATCCCCTAGCATGAAGATGACCTACTTCGGCCATTCGGCATTTCGCATCGACACGGGACGCGCGGTCATCCTGATCGACCCGTTCCTGACGGGGAACCCGCACTTCAAGGGCGACGTCGCAAAGGCCACCGAAGGCGCCACCCATATCCTGCTGTCGCACGGTCATGGCGACCACGTCGGCGATACGGTCGAGATAGCCAAGCGTACGGGCGCCCGCGTCCTCGGAACCTATGAACTGGTCAACTGGCTGGCGTCCAAGGGTGTCGAGACCATCGAGCCGGCCAATACCGGCGGCACCGTCAAGTTCGACGGCTTCTCCGTCACCCTCACGCAGGCCTTCCATTCCTCCGCGAGCGTCGAGGAAGGTGGCAAGATCACCTATCTCGGTATGCCCAACGGCATCGTCATTCACTTCGACGACGGCAACAGCGTCTACCACATGGGAGACACCGACATCTTCGGCGACATGGCGCTGATCGAGGAGATGCACCAGCCCAAGATCGGTCTTGTTCCGATCGGCGACCGGCTGACGATGGGCGGGGCGGTGGCCGCGCTGGCCTGCCGCCGCTACTTCAACTTCAAGACCATCATCCCGCTGCACTACGGAACGATGCCGATTCTTGACGCCGATCCGCAGCGCTTCATGGACGCGATGGAGGACGAGGCCTCCCGCGTGCTGCTGCCCGAAGTCGGCCAGCCGTTCGACATCTGACGGCCCCCTCGCGGACAGGCGGCGGCGTTGCCTCCGGGCAACCCCGCCGTTATAGCACCGTCTCGACCATCAGTTCGGGAATGCGCATGTCCGTCGATACCGCCACCGTTCGTCGTGTCGCCCGTCTCGCCCGCATCGCGGTGTCCGACGACGAGGTCGCGACCATGCAGGGCGAATTGAACGCCATCCTCGGCTTCGTCGAGCAACTCGGCGAAGCCGACGTGTCCGGCGTCGAGCCGATGACCTCGGTCACGCCGATGGAGATGAAGAAGCGCGACGACGCCGTGACCGACGGCCACAAGGCCGAGGACATCGTCGCCAACGCCCCGGCCACGCAAGAGCACTTCTTCATGGTGCCCAAGGTCGTGGAATGAGCGCTGGACGCGTCGAGATTCGCGCCGAGACCCCGCTGCAGGACGACCTGCGCGCCCTGATCGCCGAGCTGAACGACGCGATCGACAGCCAGGAGCCGGACACGCCGGCCGAGTTCAAGTTTCGCATGACCGCCGAGGAGATGGCGCGACCCGATACGACGACGTTCCTCGTCCGCATCGACGGCGCGGCCGTCGGATGCGGGGCCCTGAAGCGGCACGACGCGTCGCTCGGTGAGGTCAAGCGGATGTACCTGCGACCCGCGGTTCGCGGGCAGAGGCTGGCCGCCCGTCTCCTCGATCGGATCGAGGCGGAAGCCAGAAGCCTCGGGCTTGGGGCGCTGGCTCTCGAGACCGGCATCGGCTTCGAGGCTGCCCGCCGCTCCTACGAGCGGGCTGGCTTCGAGCTGAGCGGCCCCTTCGCCGACTACCCCGACAGCGGCTACGCCGCGTTCTATCGGAAGACCCTCGCGGTTCGCGAAGCCGATCCGGCCGCGTCCCGACCATTCGACGTTGCGAGACCATGACCGATCTGACCGAACTCACCATCGCCGAAGCCCGCGACGCGCTGAAGGCCAAGACCTTTCGGGCGAGCGAGCTGACGGACGCCTATCTCGGCGCGATCGAGGCTGCCAACGGCGCGCTGAACGCCTACGTCGCCGTCACGGCCGACAAGGCGCGCGAGATGGCGGCCGCATCCGACACGCGGCTGGCGCAGGGCGAGGGTGGGGCGCTCGAAGGAATTCCGCTCGGCGTGAAGGACCTCTTCGCGGTCGAGGGCGTGCGCACGCAGGCCGCGTCCCACATCCTCGACGGCTTTAAACCGCGCTACGAATCGACCGTCACAGCCAATCTGTGGGCCGACGGCGCCGTGATGCTCGGCAAGCTGAACATGGATGAGTTCGCGATGGGCTCGTCCAACGAATCGAGCCATGACGGCCCGGTGGTGAACCCGTGGCGCCGCAACGGGTCGGACGTCGCGCTGGTGCCAGGCGGCTCGTCCGGCGGCTCGTCGGCGGCGGTTGCCGCGCGCCTCTGTGCCGGTGCGACGGCCACCGATACCGGCGGCTCGATCCGTCAGCCGGCGGCTTTCACGGGAACCGTGGGCATCAAGCCGACCTATGGTCGTTGCTCACGCTGGGGCATCGTTGCCTACGCCTCGTCGCTCGACCAGGCGGGTCCGATCGCGCGCGACGTCCGCGATGCAGCGATTCTCCTGACGTCGATGGCTTCAAGCGACCCGAAGGACACGACGTCCGTGGATCGCCCGGTGCCCGATTACGAGGCCGCCGTCGGTCGGTCGGTGAAGGGACTGCGCATCGGCATCCCGCGAGAGTATCGCGTCGAGGGCATGCCGGCCGAGATTGAGGCGCTATGGCAGAAGGGCATTGCGACGCTGCGCGAAGCCGGGGCTGAGATCGTCGACGTGTCGCTGCCGCACACGAAGTACGCCCTACCGGCCTACTATATCGTGGCGCCCGCCGAAGCCTCGTCGAACCTCGCGCGCTATGATGGCGTGCGCTACGGCCTTCGCGTGCCCGGCAAGGACATTGCCGAGATGTACGAGAACACCCGTGCCGCCGGCTTCGGTCGCGAGGTGAAGCGCCGCATCATGGTCGGCACCTACGTGCTTTCGGCCGGCTACTACGACGCCTTCTATCTTCAGGCGCAGAAGGTCAGGACCCTGATCAAGCGCGACTTCGAGACCGTCTTCGCGGACGGCGTCGATGCCCTCCTGACGCCGACGACCCCCTCCGCCGCATTCGCCATCGGCGATGCGAAGCTCGCGGCTGACCCCGTGGCGATGTACCTGCAGGACGTCTTCACCATCACCGTCAACCTCGCCGGTCTTCCGGGCATTGCGGTGCCGGCCGGCTTGTCCGGTGAGGGCACGCCGCTCGGTCTCCAGTTGATCGGTCGTCCGTTCGACGAAGAGACGCTCTTCGCCACGGCCTCCGTGATCGAGAAGAGCGCCGGCCGCTTCGCTCCGAAGCGCTGGTGGTAGGACGCTTCGGCGCGCTCCGTCGCGCCGACGTGATCGAATGACTGCAGCCCAGCTGCGCCCCGAGATGAACGAGTTCGCCCGATGCCCCTCGTCGATACACGCACCCCCGATCCGAAGAAGCTGATTCCCGGCGCGACCGGGGACTGGGAGATCGTGATCGGCATGGAAGTTCATGCCCAGGTCCTGTCCGAGTCGAAGCTCTTCTCGGGCGCGTCGACCGAGTTCGGCGCCGAGCCCAACGACAACGTGTCGCTCGTCGATGCGGCGATGCCCGGCATGCTGCCCGTCATCAACGTCGAATGCGTGCGACAGGCCGTGCGGACGGGCCTAGGCCTGAAGGCGCAAATCAACAATCGCTCCGTCTTCGACCGGAAGAACTATTTCTATCCGGACCTGCCGCAGGGCTACCAGATCTCGCAGTTCCAGCAGCCGATCGTCGGCGAAGGGACCGTGATCGTGTCGGTCGGTCCGGACTCCAAGGGACAGTTCGAGGAGGTCGAAGTCGGCGTCGAGCGCCTGCATCTCGAGCAGGACGCAGGCAAGTCGCTGCACGACCAGCACGCGACGATGTCCTTCGTCGACCTGAACCGCTCTGGCATGGCGCTGATGGAGATCGTCTCGAAGCCGGACATGCGTTCCGCCGACGAAGCGCGCGCCTATCTCACCAAGCTGCGCACCATCCTGCGCTATCTCGGCACGTGCGACGGCAACATGGACGAAGGCTCCATGCGCGCCGACGTCAACGTTTCGGTGCGCCGTCCGGGCGGCGAGTTCGGTACCCGCTGCGAGATCAAGAACGTCAATTCGATCCGGTTCGTCGGACAGGCGATCGAGTCGGAAGCCCGCCGGCAGATCGCGATCATCGAGGACGGCGGCACGATCGACCAGGAGACGCGCCTGTTCGACCCGGCCAAGGGCGAGACGCGTGCGATGCGCTCCAAAGAGGACGCGCACGACTACCGCTATTTCCCTGATCCCGATCTCCTGCCGCTTGAGTTCGACGACGCCTTCGTCGAGGCGCTGCGGGAGAAGCTGCCGGAACTCCCCGACGACAAGCGCCAGCGCCTGATGAGCGAGGCCGGACTCTCGGCCTACGACGCTTCGATCCTCGTATCCGAGAAGTCGATCGCCGACTTCTTCGAGCAGGTGGCGAAGGGGCGCGACGCCAAGCAGGCTGCGAACTGGGTGATCAACGACCTTCTCGGAGCGTTGAACAAGAGCGGCAAGTCGATCGAGGAGACGCCCGTCTCGGCCGACCAGCTAGGCGCCGTGCTCGACCTCATTCGCGAGGGCACGATCTCGGGCAAGATCGCCAAGGACCTGTTCGAGATCGTCTGGAACGAAGGCGGGGACCCCCGCGAGCTGGTCGAAAGCCGCGAGCTGAAGCAGGTCACCGATACCGGCGCGATCGAGAAGGCGGTGGACGAGGTCATCGCGGCCAACCCCGACAAGGTGGCACAGGCGCTCGCCAAGCCGACGCTCGCCGGTTGGTTCGTCGGTCAGGTCATGCGCGCGACCGGCGGCAAGGCGAACCCGCAGGCGGTCAACGACCTCGTGAAGGCCAAGCTCGGACTGGAATGAGCACCTACTTCATCCGAACTGCGACGGCCCGCGACATGGCGGCCGTTCGTCAGCTCTTGGTCGAGACCTGGCAGGCAACCTACGGCGCGATCCATGACGCCGAGCGTTTGCGGGAGGTGACGGGTACGTCGCATGACGAGACGGCGCTCCGCGGCCGTCTCGGACAACCGGATACCGAGTTCCTGGTCGCAGACGATGGGACGCGTCTTGGCGGCATGGCCTTCGCTCGCGCTGCACGCGACGACCGGACCCTCCTGATCCTGCACGACCTCTACGTCCGGCCGGATGCACAAGGGCGAGGGGTCGGGACGGAACTATTCTCCGAGATCGCCGGCTGCTTCCCCCAGGCGACCCGCATGCGTATCGAAGTGGAGGAAACCAACGCCCGTGCGATCGGCTTCTACACCGGGCTGGGCTTTGCGCGTGTCGGCGCTTCCGAGAGCGAGGGTGGCTCGACCGTCCTCATCTTCGAGCGCCCGCTGGGCGCTTTCGACGCCTAGACTTTTACCGGCCGCGGCAGCATAACCCAGCCACGGCATTTACGGACACGATGCGATGAAACCCTGGCTGCTGCAGATCTTCACCTGGTGGAACGGCCAGACGATCGGAACGCGCTTCCATACCTGGCGCTTCGGCAAGCGGGTGGGCGAGGACGAGCGCGGCAACGTCTACTACCAGTCGGCCGACGGCAAGCGTCGCTGGGTCATTTACGCGGGCGAGGCGGAGGCCAGCCAGATCGGCCCCGGCTGGCACGGCTGGATGCATCACCGCGTGGACACCCCCCCGGTGGACGAGAACTACAAGCCGCGCGACTGGCAGAAGCCGCATGTGCCCAATCAGACCGGGACGCGCTTCGCCTATCGTCCGAAGGGCTCGCTCCTCAACACCGCCGAGCGGCCGCGCGTGACGGGCGACTACGACGCCTGGACGCCCTGATCGGGATCGCTCGCTCGATGCGTTTCGCTTCCTCCGCCGCGCGGCTCGCGGCGCTTCTGGCGCTGGCATGCGTCCCATCGCATAGCGCACATGCCGCCCGGATCGAAAATCCGGAAGCCGTGTTCTCCGGGCTCGACAAGATCACGGGCCGGATCACCTCCTTCGAGGTCAGGATCAACGAGACCGTGCAGTTCGGCGCGCTGCAGGTGACGCCGAGGGCGTGCTTCACCCGCACGCAGGAGGAGGCCCCGAAGACGGATGGCTTCGTCGAGGTGGACGAGATCACGCTCGACCGCGAAATCCGCCGAATCTTCACCGGCTGGATGTTTGCCGACTCGCCCGGCCTCAACGCCGTCGAGCACCCCGTCTACGACGTCTGGCTCAAGGACTGCAAAACCGACGCGAGCGTGCCGCCGGCACAGTGAAAGTCGGCCGGTCGCTCCAGCGCGTCGGCCAGAAGCTCGCGATATTGCGCACGCCGAACCTCGATCGCCCCGAAGCGCTGGAGGTGCCCGGTGATGAACTGGGTGTCGAGGAGTGTGAAGCCGCCGCGCCGCAGCCTGTCCCATAGGTACACCAGCGGCACCTTCGAGGCGTCCGTGCGCCGCGAGAACATGCTCTCGCCGAAGAAGGCCGCGCCGAGGCTGACGCCGTAAAGGCCGCCGACGAGCTCGCCGTCCGCCCAAGCCTCGACGGAGTGGGCATGACCCATCCGGAACAACCCGAGATACAGGTCGCGAATCTGCGCGTTGATCCAGGTCTGGTCGCGACCGGGCGCCGGTTCGGCACACGCGTCGACGACGGCTGCGAACGCGGTATCGAACCGAATGTCGAAGGGCTGCTGCCGGATCGTCTTGCGCAGCGACCGAGGGACGTGGAACCCGTCGAGCGGGAGGATGCCGCGGAACGTCGGGTCGACCCAATGGATCGACGGGTCCTCGGCATCTTCCGCCATCGGAAAGATGCCGGCCGCGTAGGCGCGCAGCAGGATCTCGGGTGTGATCAGCGGCTCGGAGCCGTACCGTCCGCTGCGCGCCAATGGTGTGTCAGGCAGCCTTCGCCGCGGCGGCGAGATACTGCTCCAGCCAATGAATGTCGTAGTCGCCGGCCTGGATGTCCGGATTCTCGACGAGGTCCTGGAACAGGGGCAGCGTCGTCTTGACACCATCGACGATGATCTCATCGAGCGCCCGCCGAAGCCGCATCAGGCACTCGTTGCGGGTACGGCCGTGGACGATCAGCTTGCCGATCAGCGAGTCGTAGAACGGCGGAATCGAGTAGCCCTGGTAGACGCCCGAGTCGACGCGCACGCCGAGACCACCGGGGGCGTGGTAGTAGCTGATCTGGCCGGGCGAGGGCGCGAAGGTCCGCGGGTCCTCGGCATTGATGCGGCACTCGATCGCGTGGCCGTTGAACTTCACGTCGTCCTGCGTCACCGAAAGCCCGAGTCCGGCGGCGACGCGAATCTGCTCGTGCACGAGGTCGAGGCCGGTGATCGCCTCCGTGACCGGGTGCTCGACCTGCAGGCGCGTGTTCATCTCGATGAAATAGAACTCGCCGTTCTCGTACAGGAACTCGATCGTGCCGGCGCCGCGGTACTTCATCTGGGCCATGGCATTGGCACAAATCTCGCCGATGCGCAGACGCTGCGCGTCGTCGAGCGCCGGGGATCGCGCCTCTTCCCAGACCTTCTGGTGGCGACGCTGCAGCGAGCAGTCGCGCTCGCCGAGATGCACGGCCTTGCCCATGCCGTCGCCAAAGACCTGCACCTCGATGTGGCGCGGCTTACCGAGATACTTCTCGAGATAGACCGCGTCGTCGCCGAAGGCTGCGCCTGCCTCCGCGCGGGCCGTCGAAAGGGCCATGGAGAGATCGGCAGGCGTATGGGCCACCTTCATGCCGCGTCCGCCGCCACCGGCCGACGCCTTGACGAGGACCGGGAAGCCGATCTCCTGAGCGACCCGCATTGCCTCGCCGTCGTCGGTCACCGCGCCGGCCGAACCCGGCACCACGGGGATTCCGAGTGCCTTCGCGGTCCGCTTGGCCTCGATCTTGTCGCCCATGATACGGATATGCTCGGCGGTCGGGCCGATGAAGGCGATGTTGTGCGCCTCCAGAATGTCGGCGAAACGCGCGTTCTCGGACAGGAAGCCGTAGCCGGGATGAACGGCGTCGGCGCCCGAGATTTCGCAAGCCGCGAGAATCTGCGGAATGTTCAGGTAGCTGTCGCGAGCCGGCGGGGGACCGATGCAGACGCTTTCGTCGGCCAGCCGCACGTGCATGGCCGCATTGTCGGCGGTGGAGTGCACGGCCACGGTCGCGATGCCGAGCTCCTTGCAGGCCCGCAGGACGCGGAGCGCGATCTCGCCGCGATTGGCGATCAGTACCTTATTGAACATGTATGCCTTTCCTCGCCCGCCCGCGAACTCGCCTCGACGATCCCGAGAGGATCAACCGATGACGACCAGCGCCTCGCCGTATTCGACCGGCTGGCCGTTGTCGACGCAGATGCGCTTGATGATGCCCGAGCGCGGTGCCGGGATCTGGTTCATCGTCTTCATCGCCTCGATGATCAGAAGCGTGTCGCCCTCGTTGACCGACTGGCCGATCTCGATGAACTGCTTGGCGCCCGGCGCGGACGCCAGATACACGGTGCCGACCATGGGCGAGGGGACCGAGCCGACTTCCGGCCCGCTCGACGCCGCCGGAGCAGCCGGGGCGGGGGCGGGAGGCTGCGGCGCTGGCATGGCGTGCATCGGCGCGGGCGCCGGAGCGCCGTAGCTGTAGCCGGCGGACGCCACGTATTCCTTCTGGCGCGAGACGCGGATGCGAAGTTCGCCCTGCTCGATCTCGATCTCGGTCAAATCCGTGTCGTTGAGGATGTCGGCGAGCTCGCGCACCAGCGAACGGTCCACAGTCGAATCCTTTTCCATAATGGTCCTTCGAACTCGCCGGGGCTGCGACGCGGGACTGTCCGCTCGGCCTCGGTCATTCATGCGACGAAAAGCCCGGATCACGACGATCCCGGCCCCGGACGAGGCAGACGTGAGCCTGCCGACAGTTGCTTGACGGATCGAACGCCGAAGTGGCGTATCCGTTCGATCCGTGCCGTATAAACACTTGCGAGCGGCTCGCAAAGCCGGAAGGCGAGGGTGGTGCGCCCGAACTCAGTTTGCGGTCGGCGGACAACTCGCCGAGCCGCAGGCGCGCACGTTCGCGATCTTTTCGGCCAGGGCATCGGCGCCGACGGCACCGGGAACCAGCTCGTCGCCGATCACGTAGCTCGGCGTCCCGCTGATTCCGAGGGCCGTCGCGAGCTCGGCGCTCTCGTTCAGCGCGGCCGTCACGCTCCGGCCGCCGAGAAGCGGTCGCAGCACGGACTCCTCGACGCCGAGCTGTGCGGCCACCTCGAGCGCTCGCGCCTCGTCCACCTGCGTCCGCGAGGCAAGCAACGTTTTCTGGAACTGCGGATAGCTGTCCGGCTTCGTCTCGCGAAACGCCAGACTGACGCGCGCAGCGGCTTCGGATACCGGCCCCAGAACCGGGATTTCCTTGTAGACCACCTTCAGCTTCGGATCGCTCTCCAGGAGCACCTGAAGATCGCTCGCCGCTCGCTTGCAGTAGCCGCAATTGTAATCGAAGAACTCGACCAGCGTGACGTCGCCCTGCGGGTTTCCGGCTACCGTCCCGGCCGGGGAAGCGTCCAGCCGGTCGCGCAGGCTGGCGATCGTTTCACTCTGTCCAGCCTTGGCTTCCGCGGTCCGCTTCGCTTCGAGTGCCTGCATGGACTCGAGCAGAACCTCGGGATTGGCGATGAGGTAGTCGCGCACGATGGTCTCGATTTCACGCGTCTGCGCGTCGTCGAACGCCCAGGCGGGAGACCCGAGAAGCGACACGCCTAGAACTGCCGCAGCGACCAGACGCCGACCCAGCGCGAGAATTTTCAACACCGGATCAGGCATCATTTGCGGCTTACCTTCGTCGTGATGATGTCCTGAGCCTGCCTCCACTGCGGCGAGTTCGGACGGAACTTTTGCTGGGCGCGGGCCGCGAAGATCTTGGCCTGACGGAAATTGCCGGCTTCCCAGTAGCCCTCTGCCGTCGCCAGTTCCGCTGCGCCGATGTCGCCGGTCTTGCCGTAGGCCATCGCGAGGAACTGATAGGCCGTCGAGTTGCCGGGATCGTCTTCCAATCCCTTGCGAATCTGGGCGATGGCGTCCTTCATCCGCTCGGGTTTTCCGCCGGTGACCAGCGCCTGGCCGACGGCCGCTTCCAAGATGCCCGATTTCGACGGATCGAGCTTGGCGGCCTTGGCGAAGGCTGCAGCCGATTCGTCGGACCGCCCGGCCGCCATCAGGATCTCGCCGCGCACCTCTTGGAACCACGGGTTGCCCGGTACCTCCCTGATCAGCGCATCGATCTTCTGCAGTGCCGCACCCGGAGATCCTGCCAAATGGGTGGCGATCGCATCGCCGTATCTCGCCGGCAGGCTCGTCAGGTTTCGCCCGAACGTCCGTCGGACCTGCCCTGCGCCGCCGTTGTAAGAGGCGATCTTGGCGCGTGCCAAGTCATGGCGGAGCTGCAGTTCCGGGGGGTCCTTCTTGTCGAAGTAGGGACTTTCCTTCGCTGCCGTCTGGAGGAAGCCGATGCGTTCCTGCGGTGCCGGATGCGAACTGACGTAGCGGTCGGATGAAACGCCGGACAGCATGTTCTTTCGCATCAGTCCGGCAAAGCTGTCGAGGAGCCCTTTCGGCGACTGCTGGGTCTTCAGAAGATAGGTGAGGGCGGACCTATCGGCGGTCGTCTCTTCCGTGCGCTGGTAGGCGAAGAGGCCGCGCTGCGCGATGTTGCCTCCGCTGGTCATCAGGCCGCCGCCGAGGCCCGCCACCGATCCCGAACCGCTGGCCGCGCCCGCTGCCGCGACGCCAGCGCCAAGAAGGCCGGCAACGACCGCGATCGTTTTGGCGCGCTCGATCTGATCCCGCAGTCGCTCTTGATGGCCGCCAGCCAGATGGCCGACCTCGTGGGCCAGAACGCCGATGGTCTCGTTCGGCGTCTCGGATTCGAGGATCGTGCCAGTGTTGATGAAGATGCGTCGCCCGGCCACGAAGGCGTTGAAGCCAAGGTCGTTGACCAGCACGATCTCGACACGCGCCGGCGACAGCCCGGCGGCCCGGAGGATTGGCTGCGAATAATCCTTGATGAGGCTTTCGATCTCTGCATCGCGCACGACCGGAAGCGACGAGCGGCGCGCCGTCTGCGCCTGGACCGGAGGGACCGCGGCCGCAACCACCAACGCAGCCGCGACAGTCTTGGCAAAGATGCCCTTCAACAAAAAATCCACCCCAAGTCTTCCCAGGCTTGTGCACGCACTTCTAGAACGCGGCTTCCCGGACGGCCATCCCTGCCGTCTGCAAGGTCATCTTTTTCCGGCGTTTATGAGGCTTCCATGTTCGACATTCCGCCGCCGAAGGCATCCCGCCGATCCGACGTCGACCCGTTCCGCGCGATGGATGTCATGGCCGCGGCCAACCGCATGATCGCGGACGGCCGGGATGTGATCTCGTTGGCGGTCGGCCAGCCGTCAGCGCCGGTGCCGAGCGTCGTCGCGGAGGCGGTCGGTGCCTTTCTTGCGCGGGGACGGGTGGGCTACACCGACGCCCTCGGTCGGGCGTCTCTGCGTCGGCGCATCGCGCGTCACTATGCCGATGCCTACGGCGTCGACGTTCCCGCCGAGCGCGTGATGGTCACGACCGGATCATCCGCCGGCTTCAATCTAGCCTTTCTCACCGCCTTCGACGTCGGCGACCGCGTGGCGATCTCGACACCCGGCTACCCCGCCTATCGCAACATCCTGAAAGCGCTCGGGATCGAGCCGGTCGAGATCCCCGTCGGCCCGGATGTCGACTATATCCTGACGGCCGAAGCTCTGGAGCGGGCGCACCGCGAGAAGCCTCTGAAGGGGGTACTGATCGCCAGCCCCGCGAATCCTACCGGCACCGTCACGCCGGCGGACGAGCTTCGCAGGCTCGTGGAATTCGCGGACGCGGCCGGGATCGTGTTCGTGTCCGATGAAATCTACCACGGCCTCGCCTTCGGCCGCGACACGGCGTCCGCCCTGCAGTTTTCCGATCAGGCGATCATCGTCAACTCGTTCTCGAAATACTACTGCATGACGGGTTGGCGGATCGGCTGGCTGGTCTTGCCGCCTCATCTGGTGCGGCCCGCCGAGCGGGTCGGCCAGAGCCTCTACATCTCGGCGCCCGAACTCAGCCAGGTGGGCGCGGAAGCCGTGTTCGACGCGACGGATGAATTGGAGACCGTGAAGCTCGGCTACGAGAGAAGCCGAGCGCTTCTGATGGAGGCCCTGCCGACGCTCGGCTTCGGAGACATCGCGCCGATCGACGGAGCCTTCTACGCCTACGCCACCATCCCGGAAGGGTTCGGGGACGCAACCGAACTCGCAAACCATCTTCTCCAGTCGGCGCATGTGGCTGCGACGCCGGGGCTCGATTTCGACCTGGAGCGGGGCCACCGCACCATGCGCATGTCCTACGCCGGCGATCCCGAGGAGATCGCGGAGGCGGTTCGCAGACTCCGAAACGATCCGGGTCTTAGCTCCTAGTTCTCAAACGAAAGGAGCGGCCGTTCGGCCGCTCCCTTGTCTTCCTACTCGGCGCTCTTTCGCGACCACCAGCCGCGACGCTTCGGCTTCTCATCGGCCGCGTCCTCGCTGGCTTCCTCGCCATTGGCGATGAGGCGCAGGCCGCGGCGTACGGGGGCTTCTTCGGCTGGAGTGTTGTCCGCCGTCGCATCGCCGCCTTCCGCCGGGAAAACCTCGTCGAGCGGCGGGTTGCCATCGACGGCCGCGCTCGCCTCAGCGGTCGCCGCCATGACCTCGTTCTCGTCCGGCGCGGCGATGTCCGCGCCGACTTCGCCCTCGCCGATCTCGGACGGATCGGCTTCGAGCGCCTCGACGGCATCGGTCATCTCGGGCTCGAACGAAGCGTCGACCTCGGCAGCCGCCAGCGCGGGAAGCTCCGGTGCGACGTCTTCAGCGATTGCGTCCGAGGCTTCTTCGGCTTCAGCCTCAGCCGAGCCGTCCGCGCGGGTCTCCTCGTCGCGGTTCCGC
The DNA here is from genome assembly GCF_047943035.1 of Aureimonas phyllosphaerae. Classification (NCBI taxonomy): domain Bacteria; kingdom Pseudomonadati; phylum Pseudomonadota; class Alphaproteobacteria; order Hyphomicrobiales; family Aurantimonadaceae; genus Aureimonas; species Aureimonas phyllosphaerae. The sequence goes on from NZ_CP181348.1 coordinate 3,272,862, forward strand.
CGACCGCCGCGACGACCGCGACGACGACGCTTGCGGTCACCGCCGTTGCCGTCACCCTCGCCGGCGTCGTCGGACACCGTTTCGCCGTCCACGTCGGCGGACGCGGCGATGGCTTCGCCGGCTGCATCGTCGTCCGACGACACTTCGGCATGCTCGCCGTGCCCGGTCTCGTCGCCGCGGCGACCGCCACGACGGCGACGCCGACGACGGCGCGATCCGTCGCGCGACTCCTCGCCGTCCGATCCACGCTCCCGGGCTTCCGTCGGCCGCGCGCTTTCAACGGCGTCCGGCTCGGCTTCGATCACGACATCCTCGATCTCGATGGTCTCGGGCGAGACGGCGGGCAGGGTGGTGATCGCCTCGGGCTTCACGCGGCGCGTCGCCTCGGCGCCGTGTTCGATCGTGACGTGCTGGTGGCCGAAGCCCTCGACCGCTTCCAAGAGGATGCGCAGACCGTAGTGCCGCTCCAGTTCGTCGAGCGTCGAACGCTTCTCGTTGAGGACGTAAAGCGCGGTCGCGGTCGGCACCTTGACCACGAGATCGTGGGTACCGTGCTTCTGAAGATGCTCCTCGATCGAGCGCAGCACCTGAAGTGCCAGCGAGGACGAGGAGCGGATGAAGCCGTTGCCGCTGCAGATCGGGCAGGTCTGCGTGGTCGATTCGAGAACGCTGGCGCGGATGCGCTGGCGGCTCATCTCGAGCAGGCCGAAATGCGAGATGCGTCCGACCTGGATGCGCGCCCGATCGTCCTTCAGCGAATCCTTGAGACGCTTCTCGACGTTCCGGTTGTTGCGCTTCTCCTCCATGTCGATGAAGTCGACGACGATGAGGCCGGCGAGGTCGCGCAGGCGAAGCTGGCGCGCGACCTCCTCGGCCGCCTCGAGGTTCGTCTGATAAGCGGTGTCCTCGACCGAATGCTCGCGGGTCGAACGGCCGGAGTTCACGTCGATCGCGACGAGCGCCTCGGTCTGGTTGATGATGATGTAGCCGCCGGACTTCAGCGTCACATGCGGCTGCATCATCTTGTCGAGCTGCGCCTCGATGCCCTGTCGGGCGAAGATCGGGCTTGGATCGCGATAGGGCTGCACGACCTTTGCCTGGCTCGGCATCAGCATGCGCATGAAGTCCTTCGCCTCGCGGTAGCCGCTTTCGCCGGCCACGAGGATCTGGTCGATATCCTTGTTGTAGAGGTCGCGGATCGACCGCTTGATGAGGCTGCCTTCCTCGTAGACGAGGGCAGGGGCGGTCGACTGAAGCGTCAGCGTACGCACCGTCTCCCAGAGGCGCATCAGGTATTCGTAGTCGCGCTTGACCTCGGCCTTAGTACGGTTGGCACCGGCCGTGCGCAGGATGATGCCCATGCCTTTCGGCACCTCGAGGTCGCGTGCGACCTCCTTGAGGCGCTTGCGGTCGGCCGCGTTGGTGATCTTGCGCGAGATGCCGCCGCCACGGGCCGTGTTCGGCATCAGGACCGAGTAGCGGCCGGCCAGCGACAGGTAGGTGGTGAGCGCAGCACCCTTGTTGCCGCGCTCCTCCTTGACGACCTGCACCAGCAGGATCTGCCGCCGCTTGATGACTTCCTGGATCTTGTACTGCTTGCGGGGGGCGCGGTTGCTGCGGACCGGCACCTCCTCCATCGCATCTTCGCTGCCGAGGTCGTCCACCTCGTCAGCTTCGTCGGCGACAGGTTCTTCCTCGGTCTCTCGCGACCGACGCGAACGGCGACCCCGGCGCGGCTTCCCGTCCTCGTCGCCATCCGCCTTCGCTTCGACGGCCTCTGCGGCATCGTCGCCCGTGGCGGCTTCGACGACCTCGGCGACCGGCGCGTCGCCGGCTTCGACCTCGACCGTTTCGCCATTCTCGGAGGCGGCAGGCGCGGCATCCTCGGACGCTTCGCTCTCGACGACCTCCGAAACGCTGTCGTCGCTGGCCTCGGCGGCCTTGGCCTCCCCACCGCGCGGACGACGGCTACGCGAGCGGCCAACCTTGGCCGGCTTGCGCTCCTCGGCTTCCTCGTCCTCCTCGGCCTGCGCGAGGTCGTGCTCGATCAGCGCCTGACGGTCGGCATGGGGGATCTGGTAGTAGTCGGGATGGATCTCGTTGAAGGCGAGGAAGCCGTGACGGTTGCCGCCGTACTCCACGAACGCGGCCTGCAGCGACGGCTCAACGCGCGTCACCTTGGCCAGATAGATGTTTCCCTTGATCTGCTTCTTGTGCTCGGACTCGAAATCGAACTCTTCGACCCGGTTACCCTTGACGACGACGACCCGGGTTTCCTCCGGGTGGGCGGCATCGATCAGCATCTTGTCTGCCATGAAATCTCAACTCCGGGACCCGCGGCGGCCCGGAATGCGCGACCTCGAGGGTCGGCCATGGGCCAGGCGTGAGGGGGTCCGCAATGGCGCGCTCGGGGCATGCCGGGCCGAGCCTCCCCGACGCACGAGCGTCCGGCCCGAACGGGCGGAGCGCAGGCATCGAAGGGAACTGGTATGCCGGAAACACGCGTGAACGACCTGCAACAATGGATGGCTGCTTGCGCAGCCGACGAGGACGCGAGCTCGGCGGAAACTGGATCCTGTCTTCGCCCGCGGAGAGACCGGTGAGCGTGTGAGACCCGACCGGCGTAAATCTGTGCGAGTTTCCGGCGTCGGACGGAATCGTGCGCCGGCCGATGCTTTCGGCCCGTTGGAGCCGACGAATTCGACGACGCACCCGTTCTGATGACGCAGGAGCCTCATTTATGCTTGTAAGGCGCTATAGTCCGGCAAACAAGGGGACAGCCTGTCAAAGCGGCAGCTTAGAGAACTGCCGCGATCCTGCTCGCTCCGACGACCCGCATGCCCATAGAAGTTGGCGGCCGACAACCGTGATGAGAACGCTTCTTGCCTTACTGACACTCGCCTTTTTCGCCGCAGCGCTCGCGGTCTCGCCAAGCCATGCCGGCGATCGTCCCTCGATCGTCACCGGGATCGATGAAACTGCGACGGCGGAAGGCTTCGCTCTGACCGTCGACGTCGACGGCAAGGCCGAGCCGAAACTCATTCTTCTGCGAAATCCCTATCGCGTCGCTCTGGATCTCGATGAAACCCTCGCGGCAGCCAAGCCTCCCAAGCTTGGTGCGACGGCGCTGGTGACCGACATCCGGCACGGTCTCGTCGGAAGCGACCGGTATCGCCTGATCGTGACGCTTGCCAAGCCCGCCAAGCCGGAACTGACGGTCACGCAGACCGCGAACGGCTCGCGCATCTCGCTGCGGCTGACGCCGGCCGACGAAACCGCCTTCATGCTTCCCGCGGTAACGAAGCCGACCGCTTCAGCTGGCAACGGACCGGCGGAGGAACGCCCGTTCGTGGTGGTTCTCGATCCCGGACATGGAGGCATCGACAAGGGCGCGACCGGGGAGAAGGGGACGGAGGAGAAGGCGGTGAACCTCTCCTTCGGCCTCGCGCTGCGATCCGCCTTGGAAAAGCTGCCGGGCGTCGAGGTCGTGATGACGCGCGACGACGACACCTTCATCCCCCTCAACGAGCGAGCGGCCATCGCTCGGCGCGCGGGCGCCAATCTGATGGTCTCGCTGCACGCCGATTCGATCCGCTACAAGGATCTGCGGGGCGCGACCGTGTACACGCTGTCCGAGAAGGCGTCCGACAGCCTCTCGCGCGAACTGGCCGATACCGAAAATTCGGCCGACCGCTTCGCGGGGCCAGAGTGGGACCAGGATGCGCCGGAGATCCACGACATCCTCGTCGATCTCGTACGTCGCGAGACGGAAGCGCTGTCCGAGCATTTCGCCATCCAGCTGGTCGCGGATCTCGGCAAAGGCGAAATCCGCCTCATCAACAATCCACGCCGTTCCGCGGGCTTTCGCGTGCTTCGCGCGCCGGATGTTCCCTCGATCCTTTTGGAGATGGGGTATCTCTCGAACCCCGAAGACGAACAGGCGCTTCAGTCTAAGGAGTGGCAGACCAGGCTCGCCGCGATCCTGGCTCGCTCGATCGCGGAGTTCGCGAAGCGCCCACCGCTGACCAGCGCTCGTTGACAAAGCGGTCGTTGCGCTTATGCAACATTCGACGGGGCAACGCGCCGGCATCATTCGCCCGCCGCATTCTCCATGCATGAACGATGCGTTAGGACTTTCCGAGATGCGGGCCCGTCCCGCTATGCCCGGCGGGCCATGCCGCGCGGCTCTCGTCGGGTCGCGAAAGCGGTAGCCCATGGAGACACGATGATCAGACTTCTCGGCTACCTGTTCGGCATCGGCACCGTCTTTGCGCTGATCGTGGCGGGCGGCGTCGCCTGGTATGTGGCTGACATGAGCCAGGATCTGCCGGACTATCAGGTGCTCGAGAAGTACGAGCCGCCGGTGACGACCCGCCTCCATGCCGCCGACGGCTCGCTGATGGCCGAATATGCCAAGGAGCGGCGTCTCTATCTGCCGATCCAGACCATTCCCCAGCGCCTGAAGGACGCGTTCCTCTCGGCCGAGGACAAGAACTTTTACAACCATCCGGGCGTCGATCTCGAAGGCATCGGTCGCGCTGCGCTGCTCTACGTTCGCGGCGGCCCGATGCAGGGCGGCTCGACGATTACCCAGCAGGTCGCCAAGAACTTCCTCCTCACCAACGAGCGCTCGATGGAGCGCAAGGTGAAGGAGGCGATTCTCTCGCTCCGCATCGAGCAGGCCTATTCCAAGGACCGGATCCTCGAACTCTATCTGAACGAGATCTATCTCGGCATGGGCTCCTATGGCGTCGCCGCGGCCTCGCTTGCCTATTTCGACAAGTCGGTGAACGAGCTGGAGATTCAGGAAGCGGCCTATCTCGCCGCGCTGCCCAAGGCGCCGGAGAATTACAATCCGTTCCGCGACCCCGAAGAGGCCATCGGCCGCCGCAACTGGGTGATCCAGCGCATGGCCGAGAACGGCGCGATCACGCAGGACGAGGCACTGGCGGCCATCGCCAAACCACTGGGCGTCAACCCGCGACCGAGCGGCACTTACCTGGCCTCCGCCGAGTATTTCACCGAGGAGGTCCGCCGTCAGGTGATCTCCCGTTACGGGGTGAAGGCGCTCTACGAGGGCGGTCTCTCGGTTCGCTCGACGCTCGATCCGCAGATGCAGGTCGAGGCACGAACCTCGCTGCAGCACGCACTCGTCCAGTACGACCAGACCCGTGGCTATCGCGGCCCGATCGAAACGGTGGAACTCGGCGGTGACTGGGGACCGGCGCTCAACAAGATCGAGCCCTACGCGGACGTTCCGGAATGGCGTCTGGCGGTGGTGCTCTCATCCGATTCCAATTCGGCCAGCGTCGGACTTCAGCCGGCGCGCGATGTCTCCGGCCGCCGCGGCTCGGAACGCGAAATCGCGACACTGAGCGCCGCCGACATGAAGTGGGCCATGCGCCAGGACCGCGAGGGCAAGCGCAGCACGGCGCGCTCGGTCGACGACGTCCTCGCCCGCGGCGACGTCGTCTATGTCGAGAAGAAGGGCGACGGCTACGTCCTGCGCCAGCCGCCGAAGGTGCAGGGCGCGCTGGTCGCCATGGACCCGCATACCGGCCGCGTGCTCGCGATGGTCGGCGGCTTCTCCTACGCGCAGTCGGAATTCAACCGCGCCACGCAGGCGATGCGCCAGCCGGGCTCCTCCTTCAAGCCGATCGTCTACGCGGCAGCGCTCGACAACGGCTACACCCCGGCCTCCGTCATTCTGGACGCCCCAGTCTCGATCCCGGATGGCCGCGGCGGCTTCTGGGAGCCGAAGAACTACGGGGGCGAGGTCGCAGGACCCTCGACGCTTCGCCTCGGAATCGAGAAGAGCCGCAACCTGATGACGGTGCGACTGGCCGACGACATGGGCATGAAGCTCGTGGCGGAATATGCCGAGCGCTTCGGCGTCTACGACAAGATGGCACCCTATCTGCCGATGGCGCTCGGGTCGGGCGAGACCACGGTAATGCGGATGGTGACGGCCTATTCCGTGATGGCCAACGGCGGCCGCTCGATCGAGCCCTCGGTGATCGACCGCGTGCAGGACCGCTACGGTCGAACGGTCTATCGCCACGACAACCGCAAGTGCGACAGCTGCAACGCCGCTTCGTGGGATGGTCAGGCGGAGCCGGAACTCGTGGACGAGCGCCAGCAGGTCCTCGATCCGATGACTGCCTATCAGATCACATCGATGATGGAGGGCGTGGTCCAGCGCGGCACCGCGACGATCGTCAAGGAACTCGGCGTGCCGGTGGCTGGCAAGACCGGGACGACCAACGACGAGAAGGACGCGTGGTTCGTCGGCTTCACGCCGAACCTCGTGACCGGTGTCTACCTTGGCTACGACAACCCTCAGCCGCTTGGCCATGGCCAGACCGGTGGCGGATTTGCGGCCCCGGTGTTCAACGAGTTCATGAAGCAGGCGCTCGCCGGCAAGCCGGTGGTCGACTTCCGCATCCCCGACGGCATGACGCAGGTCGCCGTCAATCGTGCCACGGGCATGGCGGCGGCGCCGGGCGCCGACGGCTCGATCATCGAGGCTTTCAAGCCGGGGACGGGTCCGTCTGACCAGTACGAGGTGATCGGCGGCACCTATGCCAGCGCCCCAGCGCAGCAGTCGATATCGCCGGAAGCCGCACAGGCGATCGCTAGCGGAGCGGGCGGCCTGTTTTAGGTTCGGCTTCCGACGCGACTCTTCCGATCGGCCCCGGCGGCTATCCGCGCGGGGCCGATCCGCTTTACACCCATGCGCCCCGTCCCTATGGTCCGCGCCATTCACCGATCCGTTTTCGAGAGGAATGCCGGCATGCGTGCCGAAATCGAATCCATTGTCTCCGACATCAAGCAGGCCGTAAGCCTGCTGAGGAGGCATCTTTGACTGGGATCAATCGGTCCGAGAACTCGATCGCCTGAACGCGGCCGCCGAGGATCCGTCCCTCTGGAACGATCCCGCCGAGGCGCAGCGCCTGATGAAGGAGCGTCAGCGACTGGAAACTGCCATCACCGGCATCCGCGCGCTGGAGCAGAGCCTTCAGGACAACATCGAACTCATCGCCATGGGCGAGGAGGAAGGTGATGCCGAGGTCGTGACGGAAGCCGAGAACGCGATCCGCGCACTCGAGAAGGACGTCGCGGAACGACAGATCGAAACGCTGCTGTCGGGCGAAGCCGACGCCAACGACACCTATGTGGAAATCCATTCGGGTGCCGGGGGAACGGAGAGCCAGGATTGGGCCTCGATGCTTCTGCGCATGTACATGCGCTGGGGCGAACGGGCCAAGATGAAGGTCGAGATGCTGGAGCACAACTCCGGCGAAGAGGCCGGCATCAAGTCCGCCACCATCCTGCTGAAAGGCCACAACGCCTACGGCAAAATGAAGGTGGAGTCCGGCGTCCACCGCCTCGTCCGCATCTCGCCCTACGACAGTCAGGCGCGCCGCCATACCTCATTCGCGTCCGTCTGGGTTTACCCGGTCGTCGACGATTCGATTGAGGTGGACGTCAGCGAAAGCGATGTGCGCATCGACACCTATCGCGCGTCGGGCGCGGGCGGGCAGCACGTCAACACGACGGATTCGGCCGTACGCATCACGCACCTTGCGACAGGCATCGTGGTGCAGTGTCAGGCGGAACGCTCGCAGCACAAGAACCGGGCGACCGCCTGGAACATGCTGCGCGCGCGGCTCTACGAGGAAGAGCTGAAGCGCCGCGAGGAGAAGGCCAACGCCGAGGCCGCGTCGAAGACCGACATCGGCTGGGGTCACCAGATCCGCTCCTACGTTCTTCAGCCCTACCAGATGGTCAAGGACCTTCGCACGGGCATGGAAAGCACGGCGCCGGACGACGTGTTGGACGGCAAGATCGATCCGTTCATCGAGGCGGCACTGGCGCAGCGCGTCTTCGGAGGCGACGCCGACGTCAGCGACGTCGACTGAAACAACCGGACGAACCCGACGAGGCCGCCCCGAAACGGGCGGCCTTCCTCGTCAGAGCTTCGCCCACTTGTGTCCGGCGTCAATATAGCGCTGCGGATTGACGGGCTCGCCGTTCACCCGCACCTCGTAGTGCAGATGAGGACCGGTGCTGCGGCCCGTGGTTCCGATCAGCCCGAGGCGCGATCCGGCCGTGACCGCCTGACCGACCGAGACATCGATACGGGACAGATGGGCGAAGCGGCTGGAGACGCCGTTGCCATGGTCGATCTCGACCGCCAAGCCGTAGCCGCCCTGATCTCCGGCGGACACGACCCGGCCCTGGCCGGTCGCGCGCACCGGTGTCCCCATCGCCCCGGCGAAATCCACGCCCGTGTGCATCGCCTCGCGACCAAGGAACGGATCGGACCGGATGCCGAACGTCGAGGTGCGCACCGTGCCGGCCGGTTTCGGGTCGGCGATCGGCAGGCGCTCGGCTTCGCCGCGCAGGTCGTCCATCCGGGACAGCATGTCCTCCAACTGGCGAAGCTGGGCATCGAAGCCGGCATCGGCTGGCGGCGGCACGAAGATGCCGCCTTCGCCTTGGTCGACACCCAGCGGCCCGAGAAGATCGGTCATGCGGTCGACCTTCTCGGACGCCTCCTGCGAAAGCTTGGCGACCCCGGCCGCCTGTTGCCCCTCGACGAGCCCGACGCTCTCGCGGATCGACGGAAGCACGACATCGCGGATATGCTCGACCGAATCGGGCCGGGCCGCCTTGAACGGCGACAGGGCCTTTCCGATGCTGCCCATGACGTCCCAGTCCCTGCCGCCGTCCGCAGTCGTCGAACCCGTCGTCGCGGTGTCGATGAGGCCGGCGTCCGCCGCCTGATCCAGAAGGGGCTCAAGCTTCTGAAAGCGGCCGACCAGTTGCGCCTGCTGCGACAGCAGCGCCTGCAATTCCTTCGAAATCTGGTCGCGGTCGATGTGCTGAAGGGTCGTGAGCTTGTCGAGTTCCTGCCGCAACCCGCTGATCCGCTTCTCGTAGACGGTCGTCGCCCGGACCTCGCGATCCATCATCATCCGGACCACGCTGTCGCCAGTGAAGGACAGCGCGATCGCTCCGATGCCGCCCACGACGCAGATCAAGGAGCCTGCGACGGCGGTTCCCAGAAGCCAGGACGGTACGGTCCAGTGACGCACGCGCTCGCCGCGCGCGATGACGATCGTATGGGACTTGATCCGGTTGCCGAAGACGGAACCGCGAAGCTGCGAACTCATGCACTCGCTCCACGCGCGCCGGACGTTCGGCCGCATGGAGGAATTAGAAACCGTTAAGGTTAAAGCCTCGTTGACGGATGACGATCGCTACTGCGAGAGCGGCGACAGGCTCCGGTAGAATGTCGGCGTGAGGCCGGCCTCAGCGCGGGCCCGGTCATTGAACGGCGCCTTCACCTCGCCCCGGAAGCATTCTCGAACGAGCTCCTGGAAGCGCCGCGCCGGATCGATGCGCTGGCGCGCGCAAAGGAATCGAAACCACTTCGCTCCGACGGCGACGTGCCGTTTCTCGTCGTTGTAGATCACCTCGAGAATGGCCGCGGTTTCGGGATCGCCGACCTCATTCAGCTTCGATAGGAGAGAAGGGGTAACGTCGAGCCCGCGGGCCTCGAGGATCAAAGGCACGACCGCGAGGCGGGCCGCCAGATCATGGGCGGTAACTTCGACTGCCTGCCAGAGGCCGTCATGCGCCGGGAGGGCTCCGTAATGCGAGCCAAGCCCCGCAAGACGATCCGAGAGCAGCCCGAAATGCCGAGCTTCGTCGGTCGCAACCATCATCCAACCGTCGAAAAACGAACGCGGGACCGGCTGGCCGCAGAACCGCGCGACGATGTCGAGCGCGAGATCGATCGCGTTGAGTTCGATGTGGGCGAGAGCGTGAATCATGGCGACGCGCCCCTCGACCGTATGGACCGAGCGTCTTGGGACGTTTCGGGGCGAGACCAGGTCGGGCTTTGCCGGGCGCCCCGGGCGCGAGGGAAGGGCGGGGTCGGTCGGCGAGGACAGGCCGAGCGTACGCTCGGCCCAACGCTCACCGGCCAGCCGCGTCAGGCGCCGCTTCTCGTCGAGATCGGGCTCGCGCAGGGCCTCGATGGCGAGGCTGCGCAGCGTCTGTGCAGCCGGTCGGCTCACGCGTCCACCAGCTTGCGAGCCTCGTCGAGAACCTCGCGGGCGTGACCATCGACCTTCACCTTGGGCCAGACCCGGCTGATCCGTCCCTCGCCGTCGACCAGAACGGTCGTCCGCTCCACGCCCATGTAGGTCTTGCCGTACATGCTCTTCTGGACCCAAACGCCGGCCGGCTCGAGGAGTGCGCGATCGGGGTCGGCGAGAAGGGGGATCTGAAGGCCGTGCTTGTCCCGGAATTTGCAGTGCTTGTCGATCGGGTCGGGCGACACCCCGAAGACCGATACGCCCGCTGCCTGAAAATCCTTCGACAAGGCCGTGAAGTCGAGCGCCTCGAGCGTGCAACCCGAGGTGTCGTCCTTCGGATAGAAGAAGATGACATAGGGCCGGCCGCGCAGCTGCGCGTCCGAGATTGTGCTTCCGTCGTCCGCCGGAAGCTCGAACGGCGGAAAAGTCTGCCCCATCGTCAAAGTCGCCATTCGGCCCTCCTTTCGGCCCATTGCGCTGACACGTCTGCGCCGAGGCGGCACAGTGTGGCGCGGCTTCGACAGGTCTGACGTATCCGCCCTGTATCATAGCGCCCGCAAGTCGAAGGCAAGCTATGATCCGTTTGTTGCACCCCGGAAGCGGCGGAGCATCCATCGTCATGCCTGTGCAGCGGGAGACCATCGGACTTGATGAGAAAGATTCGGCGTCTCGTCGGTGCGATCCTGAGCTTCGTCCTCCTCCTCGCGATCACGATCGCAGGGGCCGGCATGTTCCTGCTCGGGACGCCGGCCGGTGAGCGCTTTGTCCAGTCCCAGACCACGGCAGCGCTTTCGCGCCTGCTGGGTCCTCGCTACGAGGCGACGCTTGGCCGACAGCAGTTCGAATTCCGCGGCGACGGTACGCTCGCACTGAACTGGTACGACGCGGCGCTGCATCGCCGAGACCGGCCTGAACTCGAGTCGCGCGTCGAGCGGATCTCTGTCGCGCTGCGGCTGATGCCGCTGGTGGGCGGCAGCCTGGAGTTCGGCCGGCTCGAGATCGTCGGAGCCGACCTCGATCTGGCGGCCTTCGCCGGAGTGCGTCCTGCAATGCCTGCCGCGTCGACGACCGACGTCGATGATCGTTCGGTTCTCGCCCGCACGATCGACCGAGGCATCTCAGCCCTGGAGCGCCAACTCCAGGCCCTGCAGGCCTATCATTTCGATACGCTGAGCCTTCAGGACATTCGGGTGACCGGGCTTCCCGTCCGGTCCGGATCATTGACCCAGCTGACCCTTCAGCGGGCCGACCTCCACCGCGCTCTCGACGGCACGTTGCGGCTCGTGTCCAGCATCGAAGTCGGCGATATGCCGGTCGTCATGTCCGGCACTGCGGAGTTCGATTCGAGCACGAGCCGTCTGACGCGCCTCCAGGGGCGTACCGGTCGCATCGCGCTTGGGAGCATCGTGCCGCCGGCCGACGAGGCCGACGAAGACGACGAGCGACCGTTCGGCAGCGATTCCGAGGCGTCGCTGGAGCTCTCGCTTGATCGGAAGGACCCCGACGAACCGGCCTACGTGCGGGCGAGCGCGCATGTCGGGGCGGGACATCTGCAACTCGGCCTCAACCGGACGCGGGTCGAGGACGCGCGGCTCGACCTGACCTATCGCCAGGGCGAAGAGCGCGTCGTCATCGAGCCCAGTCCCTTCCGCTTCCGGGACGTCTCCTTCGAGCTTTCCGGTACGGTCGGGCAGACCAACCGCGGCAATCCCGACGAGGCGCCGATCTACGGTTTCGCCGTTTCATCGCCCGACGTGCGGTCGAAGGTCGGTCGCGAAGAGATGGCGGAGGCCGGACCTCTCACCGCATCCCTGGAGCTCGCCGGAAGCTTCGAGCCGAGCAAGCGCCGGCTGACGCTGGACAAGGCGGTGGTGCTCACCGATGGCGGCCGATTGGAAGGTCAGGCCCGATACGACGGCTCGGCCGCCGATGCGCGGACATTCCTGGACCTGAAAGCGACCTCTCTGACCGCCTCGGCGGTCAAGGCGTTCTGGCCGTTCAACATCTCCGGCAAGTCGCGCCGGTGGGTGCTGGCGCACCTTGCCGACGACGGGGACGTACCGGAAGGCCGGATCGCCATCGATATCCTGCGCGACCGCATCGGAGATGCGTTCAAGATCGGAGGAACGCCGACCGAAGCCGAACTGCAGCTCGATATTCCGGTGCGGGGCGTCAGCCTCTCAACCGTCGGCGATCTGCCGGACCTGATGCAGGTAGACGGAACAGTGACCGTCCGGGGGATCCGCACGGATATCGCCGTAGACGAGGCGAAGGTCGTCGGCCTCGATCGAGTCGAGATCAAGCCTTCGACGCTGGTGCTTCAGCGGCCGCCGGATGGCGGTTTGCGCGATCTCGGAATCGATCTTAACGTCCAGGCTTCCGGTGCGGTGCCGGAGCTTCTGGCAATCGCCGACCGCGATCCCATCCGCGCGTTCCGCAACCTGTCCTTGAAGCCCGACGCCTTCAGCGGAAGCGGCACGGTCGAGGTCGGCGCGCGGTTGGTGCTCGGCGATAGCATTCCTCGCGACCAGCAGGTCAGGGACTGGAGTGTCGAAGCCGAACTCGAGAATGTGGAACCAGGACAGCCGATCGAGGGTCGTACCTTCACCAAGTTGAGCGGCCTGTTTCATGCTATTCCGGGTCAAGCCAGCGGATCGCTCGACGGGATGATGGACGGAATGCCGGCGAAGCTCACCTTCGCCTTGCCGTTCGGTACGAACCCCGTGGGATCACGCAGCCTCGAAGCTGAACTGAAGGTCCCTTCCGCAAAGGTGGTGGATCTGGTGCCTGCGCTGTCCGGTGTCGTGAAGGGGCCGATCGCGGCGCGCGTCACGGACGATGCGGACGGCATGCGTGCCAAGCTCGATCTGTCGCAGACCGAACTGGATCTGCCGGCCGTCGCCTGGAAAAAGGGGCCCGGCATCCCTGCCAACCTCGCTTTCGTCGTTCGCCGCGATGGGGAGACAACGGAACTCGACGATCTCGACCTTGAAGGCGACGGATTCCGCGCACAGGGCTCTCTTTCGGTCGACAAGCGCGGCCTCCGCCGCGCGGCGCTGACGCAGGTGGCTCTCAATCCCGGCGATGACGTTCGCGTCGAGGTCGAACGGCACGGAGAAGGCTTCGGCGTGCAGGTGAAGGGCGATCGCTTCGACGCTCGTCCCATCCTCGCCGAATTGCGGGCCGGGATCGGCCGAGACAAGAAGGGACGTGTTGGGGGCGGGACGTTCGACATCACGATGGACGTGAGCCGTATCGACGGCTTCAACGGTCGCGGCGTGGACGGCTTCTCGTTGAATTACGCATCTGCCGACGGACGGCTTGCGGCTCTTGCGCTCGGTGGCTCCATCGGCGGTGCGGATCTGGCCGGCGATCTCGCGCCGCAGAACGACAATCGTCGCATCCGCATCGCATCGGGCGACGTCGGCGGGCTTCTCGGCTTCACCGGCCTCTACAGCCATATGGAAGGCGGGCAAGGCTCTCTGACGCTGGTCGGCTCTTCGGATGCGGGTTACCGTGGAGAGGTGAAGCTCGCGAACTTCAATCTGGTCGATGAACCGCGGCTGTCGCGCATCGTCGGCTCATCGCCGGCACCGGGGGCAGCTAGCCTTTCGCAAGCGATCGGACAGGAACTACGGACCGAGCGCGCGTTCTTCGACCACGCCTCGGCCAAGCTTGGCTACGACAGGGGATCGCTGCGCGTAGCCGACGGAATCGTGCGCGGTCCGATCTTTGGCTCGAGCTTTGCGGGTATCGTCTACGACCCGAGCGGCCAGATCGACGTGACCGGCTCCTTCATGCCGGCCTATGGCCTGAACCGCGTGTTCGGCGCGATCCCGATCATCGGCCAGATCCTGGGCAACGGGCAGGAGGGCGGCCTGATCGGGATCACCTACCGGTTGAGCGGGGCGATGGCTTCGCCCACGCTCGTGGTCAATCCGATCTCGGCAATCGCGCCGGGCATTTTCCGGCAGATCTTCGCCTTCGACTGAGGGTTCAGTCGTCGGCCTTCAGGAGAACGTGACGCTTCTTGCCGAGCGACAGCTTGGCGACGCCATCGTTGAGCGCGGCGGCATCGACCGACAGGCGCTCGTCGGATACGGGCTGGTCGTTCAAACGAACCGCGCCGCCCGCGACATGACGCCGGGCCTCGCCGTTGGACGCGGCGAGCCCCGCCTTGACGATCAGCGACAGAATGCCGACCCCCGACGCGAGTTCCGACTTCGGAAGCAGCACGGTCGGCAACGTATCGGCCAGCGCGCCTTGCTCGAAGGTCGTGCGGGCGGTCGCCTCGGCCTGCGTGGCGGCCTCACGGCCGTGGACGATGGCCGTCGTTTCGGTCGCCAGGATCTTCTTGGCCTCGTTGATCTCGGCGCCGCCGAGCGCGGCGAGACGCGCGATCTCGTCGAGCGGCAGGCGGGTGAAGATCTTCAGGAAGCGACCGACGTCGGCGTCCTCGGTGTTCCGCCAGTACTGCCAGAAGTCGTAAGGGGAGAAGAGGTCGCCGTTGAGCCACACGGCCCCGGATGCCGACTTGCCCATCTTCTCGCCCGACGACTTGGTGAGAAGCGGCGTCGTCAGGGCGTAGAGCTGCGGGCCACCCATGCGATGGCTGAGGTCGACGCCGTTGATGATGTTGCCCCACTGGTCGGAGCCGCCCATCTGCAGCACCGTGCCGTAGCGACGGTTGAGCTCGGTGAAGTCGTAGCCCTGCATGATCATGTAGTTGAACTCGAGGAAGCTCAACGACTGCTCGCGGTCGAGGCGCAGCTTCACCGAGTCGAAGCTGAGCATGCGGTTGACCGAGAAGTGACGGCCGACGTCGCGCAGGAATTCGACGTAGTTCAGCTTCAAGAGCCAGTCGGCATTGTTCACCATGATGGCCGCGTTCGGGCCGTCGTAGCGCAGAATGTTGCCGAAGACGCGCTGGATGCCGTCGATGTTGGTCTGGATCTGCTCGGACGTCAGCATCCCGCGTTGCGAGTCGCGGAACGAAGGATCGCCGACCATCGAGGTGCCGCCGCCCATCAGGCTGATCGCCTGATGCCCGGTCTCCTGCAGCCAGTAGAGCATGGTGACGGAGATGAGGTTGCCGATGTGGATCGACGTCGCGGTCGCGTCGTAGCCGACATAACCGGTGATACGCCCCTTGTGGGCGAGCGCATCAAGGCCCTCCGGATCGGAGACCTGATGGATGAAGCCGCGCTCGTCGAGAACGCGCAGGAAGTCGGATTTGTAGCGGCTCATGGTCGTCCGTTCCGCCGGGGCGGCGCGGAGCGCACGCCGACCGGCTCGTTGTCGTCTTACTTCAGGCGCTTCGGGCGCGCGTCGGACAGCTCGCCCGCGAGGCGGCGGTCGAGATAGTCGGCGCACTCGGCCATCAGCTCCTCGGTCTGCTCCGAGAAGAAGTGGTTGGCGCCCGCCAGCGTCTTCTGCGTGATGAGGATACCCTTCTGGGTCTTCAGCTTGTCCACCAGACCTTGCACATCCTTCGGCGGTGCGACCTTGTCCTTGTCGCCATGGATGATGAGGCCCGACGACGGGCATGGCGCCAGGAACGAGAAGTCGTAGGAGTTCGGCTGTGGGGCGATCGACATGAAACCCTCGATCTCCGGCCGGCGCATCAGGAGCTGCATGCCGATCCAGGCGCCGAACGAGTAGCCGGCCACCCAGCAGTGCTTCGAATCGGGATGAAGGGCTTGGATCCAGTCGAGCGCCGCCGCGGCATCGGACAGCTCGCCGGCCCCGTGGTCGAACTCGCCCTGGCTGCGACCGATGCCCCGAAAATTGAAGCGCAGCGTCGTAAAGCCGCGCTCCACGAACATGTAGAACAGCTGGTAGACGATCTGATTGTTCATCGTGCCGCCGAAGCGGGGATGGGGGTGGAGAACGATCGCGATCGGCGCGTTCTTCTCCTTCGCCGCCTGATAGCGACCTTCCAGTCGGCCGGCCGGTCCGTTGAAGATGACTTCGGGCATTGCAAAACCTCAAGGGGGCTCGATGACCGGAGGGACCGGACACCTTGACGGAGGATGGGCAGCCTCTTAAAGTTCTTTCTTAGAACGATTCAAAACTACACGGCTCCTACAGGGGCGCTATGTAGTCTGCCGAGCGCTCGAAACACAAACATTTTCGAGCGTTGATCGTTGGGCGAACCTTCGAGGGGCCAACCGTAAAAGCACGAAGGTCGGCTGTGCGCGAGATGCGTGTCTATCTGGATCACAATGCAAGCGCGCCGCTTCTCCAACCGGCGCGGGACGCGATCGTGGCCGCGCTCGGCGTCTTCGGCAATCCGTCGTCGGTCCACACGGAAGGCCGTACCGCCCGGTCCATCGTCGCGAAGGCCCGGTCCGAGGTCGCCGCATTGGCGGGAGCGGAGGGCGAGGCTGTCGTCTTCACGAGCGGAGCAACCGAGGCTGCCTCGACCTGTCTGACGCCGCACTGGATGCGGGACGGGCAAAGTCTCCTTTTTCCGCGCCTCGCCGTCATCGATACCGACCATCCCTGCATCCGCGAAGGCGGGCGCTTCGCCTTCGCGGATGTCACGCGCCTGCCGGTCCGGTCGGATGGAACGCTGCGGCTGGACGCACTCGACGCCTGGCTCGCCGCGGGGTCGCCCGGACTGATGGCGTTCTGCGAGGCCAACAGCGAGACGGGCGTGGTTCAGCCCACCGAGGCGATCGTCGAGCGATGCCGTACGGCCGGAGCCGTCGTAGTGTGCGACAGCGTGCAGGCGGCCGGCCGCATGCCGCTCGAGGCGCTCCGCCGGGGTGCGGATGCAATGATCCTCTCCGCCCACAAGATCGGGGGGCCGAAAGGCATCGGCGCTTTCATCCTCGGCTCGCCGACAATGCGTCCGGCTCCGCTCCTCACCGGCGGTGCGCAGGAAACACGGCAGCGGGCGGGCACCGAAGCGGTGCCGCTGATCGCTGGCTTCGGAGCGGCGGCGGGAGCTGTGCGGGACGAGGCTGCGCGACCGGCGGACTTGCTCGCCATGCGCCAGCAACTGGAAACGGGACTGCTCGCTTTGGCGCCGGAGTTCATCGTCCTTGGCGCCGAAGCGCCGCGCCTGCCCCAGACCGTGATGATCCATCATCCCGCGTTGCGGGCAGAGACCGCGCAGATCGCCATGGACCTCGCGGGTTTCGCCGTATCGGCGGGTTCGGCCTGTTCCTCGGGCAAGATCGGCGGCTCGACCGTGCTGGAGGCGATGGCGCGCGGAGGCGCTGCGATCGATCCGTCGCAAGGAGGCATTCGCGTCAGCTTCGGCCGGGAGACGGGCGCCGCCGAGATCGATCGGTTCCTCGCCGCGTTCGCCAGCTTCTGGGCACGGCAGGCCGGCGCAGCGCTCGTCCGGCAGGTCGCATGAAAAGCCGCAGCTAATGTGGTCTCCCTTCTTCAACTTTTGAGGGCGGCCCCCCATTTGAACCGTTGTAAACTGCCGCTATAGGGCAGGGCACAAGCCAACCACCGGACCTTGAATCCGGCGAGTGTGGAGAGAGACGATGCCAGCAGTCCAGGAAACGATCGATCAGGTCCGCCAGATCGACGTCGACCAGTACAAGTACGGTTTCGAGACCGTCATCGAGATGGATGTGGCTCCGAAGGGGCTGAACGAAGACACCATCCGTCTGATCTCGGCCAAGAAGAACGAGCCGGAATGGATGCTGCAATGGCGTCTGGGCGCGTTCGAGCGCTGGAAGTCGATGGAGAGCCCGTCCTGGGCCCGCCTTGATTATCCGCCGATCGATTTCCAGGATATCCACTACTACGCGGCGCCGAAGTCGATGTCGGGGCCGGCTTCGCTCGACGAGGTCGATCCCGAGATCCTGCGCACCTACGAGAAGCTCGGCATCCCGCTTAAGGAGCAGGAGATCCTGGCGGGCGTCCGCCGGCCGGACGAGCCCTCGCAGTTCGAGAGCGACGACGACTCGGGCGTGCCGCCCTCCGAGGGCAGCTATGGCGGGCGCGTCGCCGTCGACGCCGTGTTCGATTCGGTGTCGGTCGCGACGACCTTCAAGAAGGAGCTGTCGAAGGCCGGCGTGATCTTTATGCCAATCTCCGAAGCGATCCGGGAGCACCCCGAACTGGTGCAGAAGTACCTCGGCTCGGTGGTACCGGTGTCGGACAACTTCTTCGCCACCATGAACTCGGCGGTCTTTACCGACGGTTCGTTCGTCTACGTGCCGCCGGGCGTGCGCTGCCCGATGGAGCTATCGACCTACTTCCGCATCAACGAGCGCAATACCGGCCAGTTCGAGCGCACGCTGATCATCGCCGACAGGGGCTCCTACGTCTCCTATCTCGAAGGCTGCACCGCGCCTCAGCGCGACGAGAACCAGCTTCACGCCGCCGTCGTCGAGCTCGTGGCGCTCGACGATGCCGAGATCAAGTACTCCACCGTCCAGAACTGGTATCCGGGCGACAAGGAGGGCAAGGGCGGCATCTACAACTTCGTGACCAAGCGTGGCGACTGCCGCGGCGCGAACTCGCGCATCTCTTGGACGCAGGTCGAGACCGGCTCGGCGATCACCTGGAAGTACCCGTCCTGCATCCTGCGCGGGGACGGCTCGCGCGGCGAGTTCTATTCGATCGCGGTGTCCAACGGTCGCCAGCAGATCGATTCCGGCACGAAGATGATCCACATCGGCAAGAACACGTCGAGCCGGATCATCTCGAAGGGTATCTCGGCCGGCAACTCGAACAACACCTACCGCGGCCAGGTGACGGCCATGCGCAAGGCCGCGAACGCGCGCAACTTCACGCAGTGCGACTCGCTCCTGATCGGCGAGGAGTGCGGCGCGCACACCGTGCCCTACATCGAGGCGAAGAACGCGACGGCGCAGTTCGAGCACGAGGCGACCACCTCGAAGATCTCCGAGGATCAGCTCTTCTACTGCATGCAGCGCGGCATTCCCGAGGAGGAGGCCGTGGCGCTGATCGTCAACGGCTTCGTCAAGGACGTGATCCAGCAGCTTCCCATGGAGTTCGCCGTGGAAGCGCAGAAGCTGATCGGCATCTCGCTCGAAGGCAGCGTCGGCTGAGGCCGACGCTCCGCGACTGACCATTTCGACCGCGCCCGGGGTGGCGCCGACCAACGCTTTAAGAAGAACGAAGATGCTGGAAATCAGAAACCTGCACGCCCGCGTGGCGGATACCGACACCGAAATCCTGCGCGGTCTCGACCTGACCGTCGCGGACGGCGAGGTGGCGGCCATCATGGGGCCGAACGGGTCGGGCAAGTCGACCCTGTCCTACATCATCGCGGGCCGCGAGGACTACGAGGTCACCGAGGGTGACATCCTCTACAACGGCGAGTCGATCCTGGAGATGGACGCGGCCGAGCGGGCGGCGTCGGGCGTGTTCCTGGCCTTCCAGTATCCGCTGGAAATTCCGGGCGTCGCGACGATGACCTTCCTCAAGACGGCACTCAACTCGCAGCGCAAGGCGCGCGGCGAGGGCGAGCTGACGACGCCCGAATTCATGCGCCGCGTGAAGGCATCCGCCGCCGATCTCAAGATCGACGCGGAGATGCTGAAGCGCCCGCTAAACGTCGGCTTCTCCGGCGGTGAGAAGAAGCGCGCCGAGATTCTGCAGATGGCGCTTCTCGAGCCCAAGCTGTGCGTCATGGACGAGACCGATTCCGGTCTCGACATCGATGCGCTGAAGATCGTGGCCGACGGCGTGAATGCGCTGCGCGGGCCGGACCGCTCGTTCCTCGTCATCACGCACTACCAGCGCCTGCTCGACTACATCGTGCCGGACAAGGTACACGTCCTCTACAAGGGCCGGATCATCAAGTCGGGCGACAAGTCGCTGGCGCTTCAGCTGGAGAACGAAGGCTACGCCCAGATCATCGGCGAGGCGGCGTGATGTCCGCCATCAACCAGACCCGCACGAAGGCGGAACTGGCGCTGATCGAACGCGGCCAGACGTCCGTGGCAAGCGACGCGCAGCGCCGGGCACTGGACGTTCTCGCCAGCGAGGGGCTGCCGAGCCGACGCGTCGAGGCATGGCACTACACCGACCTGCGCGTTCTGCTCGGCCGGCAGGCCGAGGCAGGCAGCGAGGCGAGCGGCGCAACGTTCCTGTCACCGTTCCTGCCGCACAGCACCGTGGTGGAGCTCGGATCGGCCGGCGCCGGCAATGATCCGGCACCGGGCGTCTCGGTCTCGCAGGCTTCGAACCCGGCCGCGTTCGACGAAGTCGTGAACCATCTCGACCGTGCCGTCGATACGATTCGCCTTCTCAACACCGCCATGGGTGCCGCCGGCTCCGCGCTGCGCCTCACCAAGACCGATGGGGTCGAGGGCGTCATGGAACTGCGACCGCAGCCGGCGGCCGGCGGGAGCCATTCCTATTCCAGCGTCGACGTGGGCGCCGGCGCACGGGCGACCGTCGTCGAGCGGGCGCCCGCGGGCGCGGCAGGCGACCTGTCATCGGCCGTCCACCATCTCGACATCGGCGATGGCGCCGAGGCGCTGTGGATTGTGGTGCAGGAGAAGGGCGCAGCGGAGACGCATCTCGGCCAGCTCAACGTGCGCCTCGGCGCGGACGCGAAGCTCAAGCTCTTCGTGCTCAACGCGGGCGGTGCTGTCGTCCGGCAGGAAGTGCACGCGGTCACGGTCGGCGAGGGTGCCGATATCCAGATCCGCGGCGTGAACCTTCTGGAGGCCGGCCGGCACATCGACGTCACGACGACGCTCAATCACAACGTCGCGCACACGACCTCGACCGAAATCTTCCGAAACGTCGTATTCGGCGGACACGGCGTGTTTCAGGGCATGATCCGCGTCGCCAAGGGTGCGCAGAAGACCGACGCGCGCCTCGCCTGCAACACACTGCTCCTGTCGGACGAAGGCGACTTCTCGGCCAAGCCCGAGCTCGAGATCTTCGCCGACGATGTTCAGTGCGGGCACGGCGCGACGGCCGGCGAGATCAACGCCGATCACCTCTTCTACCTCATGAGTCGCGGCATCCCCGAAGCGCCGGCGCGGGCGCTCTTGGTGAAAGCCTTCGTCGACGAGGTGGTGGGAGATCTGGAGGACGAGGCGGTGGTCGAGGCGCTGGAAACGCGGATCGACGACTGGCTGGCGCGGGATCGCTGATTTCTCGCGACCGTCCGAGCCGGCCGCAGGCCGGAAACGCGGAGAACGGATCAATGAACATCCAGACGATCATGACCGAACGCTACGACGTCGAGGCGATCCGCCGCGATTTTCCGATCCTGTCGCGCGAAGTCTACGGCAAACCGTTGATCTATCTCGACAACGGAGCCTCGGCGCAGAAGCCGCGTCAGGTGCTGGACGTCATCCATTCCGCCTACGCGGACAACTATTCCAACGTCCACCGGGGCCTGCACTTCCTGTCGAACAAGTCGACGGAAGACTTCGAAGCGGCGCGCGAGATTGTACGCTCGTTCCTGAATGCGGCAAGTCATGAGGAAATCGTCTTCACCAAATCCGCGACCGAGGCCATCAACCTCGTCGCCTACGGTTACGGCATGCAGGAGATCGGGGAGGGCGACGAGATCGTTCTCACCGTCATGGAACACCATTCCAATATCGTGCCCTGGCACTTCCTGCGCGAGCGCAAGGGTGCCAAGCTCGTCTTCGTGCCGGTTGCGGACGACGGTTCGATCACGCTGGAAGACTTCGAGCACGCGATCACCCCGCGCACCAAACTCGTTGCATTCACCCACATGTCGAATGTTCTGGGCACAGTTACGCCTGCGAAGGCCGTAACGGAACTTGCCCATTCGCGTGGGATCCCGGTACTCATCGACGGCAGCCAAGGCGCCGTTCACCTGCCGGTCGACGTGCAGGAGATCGGCTGCGACTTCTATGTCTTCACCGGCCACAAGATGTACGGACCGAGCGGCATCGGCGTCCTCTACGGCAAGTTCGACATGCTCGACCGGATGCAGCCGTTCAACGGCGGTGGCGAGATGATCGTGGAAGTGAGCGAGGGGGGCGTGACCTACAACGCCCCGCCGCATCGCTTCGAAGCCGGCACGCCGCCGATCGTTCAGGCCATTGGCCTCGGGGCGGCGCTCGAATATATGCGCTCCGTCGGCCGCGAGAAGATCGCGGCGCACGAGGAGAGCTTGCGGGCCTATGCGCACGAGCGCCTGAAGGCGGTACCGACGCTTCGTATCTACGGCGAAGCATCCGGCAAGGGTGCGATCGTCGCATTCGATCTCGAGGGGATCCACTCTCACGACGTGTCGATGGTGATCGACCGCGAAGGCGTCGCCGTACGGGCCGGCACCCACTGCGCCCAACCGCTTCTGAAGCGCTTCGGCGCGACCTCGACTTGCCGCGCGTCGTTCGGCATGTACAACACCATGGCCGAGGTCGATCGCCTCGCCGAAGCGCTTGAAAAAGCGCACAGCTTCTTCGCCTGAGGAGCCATCTGATGGCCGATACACAAGACACAGCGGCAGTGCCGTCGCCCACGCCGGACGAGGCGGAGCGCGTCGGCGCCAACCTCCAGACCGCTGGCGCCGACAAGAGCTCGGCGATTCCGCCGGACGAACTCTCGCGGCTCACCGACGATATCGTCGCGGCGCTGAAGACCGTCTACGATCCCGAAATCCCCGCCGACATCTACGAACTCGGCCTGATCTACAAGATCGACATCGACGACGACCGCAACGTCGATATCGACATGACGTTGACGGCCCCTGGATGCCCCGTCGCCGGCGAGATGCCGGGCTGGGTGGAGAATGCGGTCGGCTCGGTCGAAGGAATTCAGGTCGTCAAGGTGGAACTGGTCTTCGACCCACCCTGGACGCCCGAGCGCATGAGCGAGGAAGCCCAAGTGGCGGTGGGCTGGTTCTAGGACGCTACAGTACGGCTTGCGTCGACACGCCCGCCGTACCAAATCTATGCCAAGCATGCTTCGAAGGAGCCTCCCATGGGCCGCTTTTCCGTTCTCTCCATGTCCGACGCCGCCGCCGAACGCGTGCGCGCGATTGTGGATGCGCGCGGTGGAGAAGCGGAGGGCATTCGCGTCGGCGTCAAGAAGGGCGGGTGCGCGGGCATGGAGTACACGATCGACCTCGTGACCGAACCGAAGCCGGGCGAGGATGTGGTCGAACATGCCGGCGCCCGTGTTTTCGTGGCGCCGGAAGCGGTGCTGTTCCTTCTCGGGACGCGCATGGATTACGAGGAGACGACGCTCCGGTCCGGCTTCACGTTCGTGAATCCCAACCAGACGTCGGCTTGTGGCTGCGGCGAATCGATCGAACTCAAGCCTGCGGACAGCGCGAAAGTCGCGGCAGCTCGCTCGGTCGCCTGAACGAGATCGTGGACGACGACACGATCCACGAACTTTTCGCCGTACTCCAACCGATCAGCATTCGCCGCATGTTCGGCGGCAAGGGCATCTATGCCGGCGGCCGCATTTTCGCGCTCATGCTGAACGACGAACTTTACCTTAAGACGGATGCGCAAACGGCGTTCTGCTTCGAAGCCGCGGGATCGCGACGCTGGACATACCAGCGCGAGGGCGCGGCACCGGTCGCGATGCCCTATCACTCCGTGCCGGATGAGGCCTTGGACGATCCGGACCTCATGGCTGATTGGGCGCGCCTCGCGATGGAGGCTGCCATTCGGCACGGCACGAAAAAGCCGCCGAGACGCTCCACGGGTCCGGCGGCTTCGAGAACGTCTCAAATCGACTGAACGATCAGGCGCCCGTCTGAATCAGCATGAACGCAGGGATTTCGTCGCCGAAACCGACCGGCGTCGCTTCCTCCCGGCCCGATCCGTTGCGATCGTTCGGGCGACGCCCCGACGACGACGGCTGCGGGCGATCGTTGCGGCGAGGACCGCGATTGTCATCGCGAGACTCCAAACGACGGGTCGCTTCCACAGGCGCCGGAGCTACCATTTCGACGGCGACCGCTGCCGGCGTCTCGGGAGCGTTCTCATCGTCGATGACGGCTTCGGCAGTCGCATCGCGACCACGGCGTGACGTCCGGCCCGAACGCGACGACGAACGCTTTCCGTCGGTCTCACTCCGGCGACCACCGCGGCGGCGATCGTTGGAAGCGGTCTCATCGGACTCTTCGACAGCCGGAAGGGACGAGACGTCGCCGTCGAGCCACGCGATCTCCTTGCCGATCATCGTCTGGATCGCATCGAGATACTTCTTGTCGGCCTTGGATACGAGTGTGAAGGCCTTGCCGGAACGCCCGGCCCGACCGGTCCGGCCGATCCGGTGGACATAGTCCTCGGCATGGATCGGCACGTCGAAGTTGAAGACGTGACTGACCATTGGGATATCAAGGCCACGCGCCGCGACGTCGGATGCCACCAGCAGCGTCAGCTTGTTGTCGCGGAACGCCTGGAGGGTCATCGTGCGGGCACGCTGGTCCATGTCCCCATGCAGCGCGCCGACGGAGAACCCATGCTTCTCCAACGATCGGAACAGGAGCGAAACGTCGCGTTTCCGGTTGCAGAAGATGATCGCGTTGGTCAGTTCTTCACCCTGCGCACGGATCACCCGGCGAAGGGTTTCGCGCTTCTCGTAGTCTTCCTTGCGGGTGGCAACCAGACGCTGTTCGACAGTCAACGCGGTGGAGGAGGCTTTCGCCACCTCGACGCGGACCGGGTTTTGCAGGAACTGGTCGGCGAGGCGCGTGATCTCCGGTGGCATGGTGGCGGAGAAGAACAGGGTCTGGCGGGTGAACGGGATCATCTTGCAGATCCGCTCGATGTCCGGGATGAAGCCCATGTCGAGCATCCGGTCGGCCTCGTCGATGACGAGAATCTCGACGCCGGTCATCAGCAGGCGGCCGCGTTCGAAGTGATCGAGGAGGCGGCCCGGCGTCGCGATGAGAACGTCGACGCCACGCTCCAGCTTCTTGTTCTGCTCCTCGAACGACACGCCGCCGATCAGGAGCGCGACGTTGAGGCGCTGGTTCACGCCATACTTGATGAAGGACTCTTCGACCTGCGCCGCCAGTTCGCGCGTCGGCTCGATGATCAGCGTGCGCGGCATGCGTGCGCGGGCGCGACCTTGCTCCAGCAGCGTCATCATCGGCAGCACGAAGGAGGCGGTCTTGCCCGTCCCGGTCTGAGCGATGCCGAGCACATCCCGCCGCTGCAGCGCATGGGGAATGGCCTGCGCCTGGATCGGCGTCGGCTCCGTGTAACCGGCCGCCTCGACAGCCGACAGAACCTTCGCACTCAAACCAAGATCGGAAAACGGCATGAAATCGGATGTCTCTTGCTGCCGGACTTAGGAGCAAGTCCGAAGGAGCTTCGTATCCCTCGACGGGCGATAGGCGTCCCGCATGCCTCTGTCAACCAGAGAACACTTGCGCACGCGAGTTATCCTCCGCCAGAAACTAATCCGGCGGAGGCGAATCTAGGCTGGACTTGGCCATCCGAACTATTCGAACGGCACGGAAGGGATCCAATCGGTGGAAAAACCGAATGGGCCCAATGTCTCAGTTCGATGCGGGACCGAAGCGATAAGGCTGGCCCGGCGCGACGAAAAGCTCGTATGTTTCCGAAATCTCTCCGTCCATCGGTACGATGTCGAAGAACAGCGTCAGGTTGCTTTCCTGACCTTCGGCCGGCGCGTCGGCGCGGTATCCGACGATCGCACCATCCACCTCGGCGATCTCCGTCACTTCGGTGCTGCTGACGACCGTCGGCTTGCCGTCGCGCTCCTCGACCTGCTGGAAGAAGAAGCGGCTTCCCTTGGTCTCGCCGAGGGCCTGCGTCATGATCGTGCGCCACACCCCGTTGCGTCCATCAACGGCCCAGGGACCCACGATCTGCACATCGCCGATGATCGGCGACAGCGCCGCGATGGCGCTCATCACCTCGGCATTCCGCTCTGCCGACCCTGCCGCCGTTGCTGGCGTCGGAGCAGCGGGTGACGGTTGAGAGGCGTCCGGCGCGGTCCCCGGCGCGACGGGGGCAGGGGGCGCCATAGCTGCCGCAGGCGAGGTCTCGGCGGGCGTCGTGGCCGGCGCCGTCACCTCCTGTGCCGCAGCCGCACTGCCGGCGAGAAGCACGATCGCGACGGCGCTGTGAATGATCCGGTTCATGGTCGGCCCCTGGCTTTCGACACGGCAGGTCTAGACGTCGAGATCTCGGACGAAGGCCGCCCGGTCCTGAATGAAGCGGAAACGCGCCTCGGGTTTGTTGCCCATCAGCGCGTCGACGGCCCCCGCGGTTCCCGCTTCGGGAGAGGCATCGATCTCGACGCGAAGCAAGGTGCGCTTCCGGGGATCCATCGTGGTCTCCTTCAGCTGCGAGGGAAGCATCTCGCCGAGGCCCTTGAACCGGCTCACCTCGACCTTTCCCTTGCCCTTGAACTCACGCGCGACGATTCGCTCGCGATCGGCGTCGTCGCGCGCGTAGATCGTCTTCCCGCCCTGCGTCAGCTTGTAGAGAGGCGGCACGGCGAGGAAGAGATGGCCGTTGCGGATGAGGTCCGGCATCTCCTGGTAGAAGAAGGTGATGAGGAGCGAGGCGATGTGCGCCCCGTCGACGTCGGCATCCGTCATGACGATCACGCGCTCGTAGCGAAGGTCGTCGTCGCGATACTTTGCCTTCGTGCCGCAACCGAGCGCCAGCGTCAGGTCAGCGAGCTGCTGGTTGGCGCCCAGCTTTTCACGACCTGCGGACGCCACGTTCAGGATCTTGCCGCGAAGCGGAAGGATGGCCTGACGCGCGCGATCGCGCGCCTGCTTGGCGGAGCCGCCGGCCGAGTCGCCCTCGACGATGAAGA
Source organism: Aureimonas phyllosphaerae (assembly GCF_047943035.1). NCBI lineage: Bacteria > Pseudomonadati > Pseudomonadota > Alphaproteobacteria > Hyphomicrobiales > Aurantimonadaceae > Aureimonas > Aureimonas phyllosphaerae. The sequence goes on from NZ_CP181348.1 coordinate 3,299,726, forward strand.
GTTCCGCACCTGCAGCGCCCGTCTGCGAGCAGTCGGCGAGCTTGCCGGGCAGGCGCAGCTTGCGGGTCGCCGTTTTGCGGCTGACCTCCTTCTCCTGCTTGCGCCGCAGCCGTTCGTCGGCCCGCTCGACCACCCAGTCGATGAGGCGCGCGGCATCCTGCGGCGAGGACGCCAGCCATATGTCGAAGGAGTCGCGGATCGAATTCTCGACGATGCGCTGAGCTTCCGCCGTTGCGAGGCGATCCTTGGTCTGGCCCACGAACTCCGGCTCGCGGATAAAGACCGAGAGCATCGCCGACGCCGTGATCATCACGTCCTCGGCGGTGATGCTCGCCGCCCGCCGGTTCCCGGACAACTCCGCGAAAGCCTTAAGGCCGCGCAGCAGAACCGCACGCAGGCCCGCTTCATGCGTTCCACCTTCGGGGGTCGGGATCGTGTTGACATAGGAACGGACGGCGCCGTCCTCCTGCGTCCACGAGACGGCCCATTCCACCGCGCCGTGGCCGGACACCTTCTCCGAGCGACCCGCAAAACTCTGGGCGGTGACGCGTGTCTGCCCCTCCAGCGAGGCTTCAAGATAGTCTTTCAGGCCGCCGGGGAAATGAAAGCTCGCGCGTGCGGGAATCTTGCCATCCGCCGGCAGGAGCGATGGCGCGCAGGACCAGCGGATTTCGACGCCACCAAAGAGATAGGCTTTCGAGCGGGCCATTGCGAAGAGGCGGGCGGGTTCGAACTTCGCCCCGGCTCCGAAAATCTGAGCATCGGGGTGAAAGCGAACGCGCGTGCCGCGGCGGTTCTGGACCTCGCCGACCTCGGCAAGTGGGCTGGTCGGCAGACCGCGCGAGAAAGTCTGGCGGTAGAGCTTGCGGTTGCGGGCGACCTCGACCTCGAGCAAGTCCGAAAGGGCGTTGACGACCGAGATACCGACGCCGTGCAGGCCACCCGACGTCTCGTAGACCTTCGAGTCGAACTTTCCGCCCGCGTGCAGCGTCGTCATGATGACTTCGAGCGCGGACTTGTCGCGATACTTCGGGTGCGGATCGATCGGGATGCCACGACCATTGTCGGTCACCGAGAGCGATCCGTCTTCCTCCAGCGCGACTTCAATGAAGTTGGCATGCCCGGCGACGGCCTCGTCCATCGAGTTATCGATGACCTCGGCGAAGAGATGATGCAGCGCCTTCTCGTCTGTGCCGCCGATGTACATGCCGGGGCGACGGCGTACGGGCTCGAGGCCTTCCAGCACCTCGATGTCGGCCGCGGTGTAGTCGGTCGATGGAGCCGGGACGACGTGCGGCGTCGTTGCCTTGGGCGTCCGCGCGGCGCGGTCGGGAACGGGGCGGGACGCGGCACGCGCCCCGGCAAAAAGATCCTGGCTCATACGGTCATCCGGCCTTCGACAGGCCACGCGCGGGCGTGTGTCAGCATGCTGTCGAGGTAGCCTTTCGATCGATGTTCTGCAAGTGTTCTCAACGCCCGCCACCGTCGCGGACCGACGCCGACGCGCGTTTATCCCGCACATGACGCATTGCCGCAACGGCTTGCGAACGCAGGTTCCGCTTATGATGCGTTCGGCGACGACAGGCGAGCGGGTACATGCGTCAGATCATCCGGATCATAGGATCCTGCATTGGACTGGCGATCGCCGGCTCGGCCGCGGCGGCTTCCATCCCGCCCTTCAAGGACGATCTTTTCGGCTACCCCGAGCCGGTCGCTTCGCTCGATGGCGGACGCCGTCTTGATGTGCCCTACGATGAAGCCCGAGACATCGACCGCCGCGACGAGGTGCCCGAGCGGCGCGTCAAGCGTCAGTACGTCGAACTCGGCCGTGATCTAGAGGCGCACGAGAAGCAACTGGCGACGCCGAAGGGGCCGTTGCGTTACGCGCAGGTCGGCGCGTCATCGAGGGGCCAGCCGATACTGGTGTTCGTTCATGGCCGCAACGGCGATCGGCGGCTGGGGCTGAACGACTGGACGTTCGGAGGCAACTTCAATCGGCTGAAGAATCTTCTGGTTCGAAACGGCGGCAGCTACATTACCGTCGATGCCGGCCAACTCGGCGACGCGGATGCCGAGAAGGTCGCCGCCCTTCTGACACAGTTGAAGAACGAGTCGGCAACCTCGGAACTGATCCTCGCCTGCGCCTCGATGGGCGGCCAGATCTGTTGGTCAATCGGGATTGGCCCAACAGTCACCAGCATCGATGCGATGGTCCTCCTCGGGTCCGATTCGACGCCACAGCGCTTCGAGGCCATGCGACGCGTGCGGGGGAGCGCGCTGCCGGTCTTCATGGCTCATGGGACGCGGGATAAGGTCTACGCCTTCGATCGGCAGCTCGCCGCTTTCGAAGCGGTGCGCAAGCGCTGGCCGGCCGATCCCGTCCGCTTCGTCGGCTTCGATGACGGCAATCACGGCACCCCGATCCGCATGGTGGACTGGCGCGACACGTTGAATTGGATCGCGGCCAGCGCTAGCCCTACCGCTGCGCGCTAGTATTGCGCGGTGCGTCTTTCCCTGCCGGAGCATCCCTTGATTGCAGGACCAGAGCTACAGTCGCTGGTGTCGGAGATCGCCGCGGACATGCGGGCAAGGCCGGATCGCGGGCGTGTGGCGGACTACATTCCCGAACTCGGAGCGGTGGATCCCAGCTATTTCGGGATGGCTGTCGCCCTGCCGGACGGCACGGTGGCCGCAGCCGGCGATGCCGATACGGCGTTCTCGATCCAAAGCATCTCAAAGGTCTTCACGCTGACGCTCGCCCTCGGCATTGCCGGCGATCGCTTGTGGAAGAGGGTCGGACGCGAGCCATCTGGCAGCGCCTTCAACTCGATCGTGCAGCTGGAGAACGAGAAGGGCGTGCCGCGTAATCCCTTCATCAATGCGGGTGCGATCGCGGTGACCGACGTGATCCTGTCGGGTCACAAGCCGCGCGAGGCGCTGGGCGAGATCCTGCGCTTCATGCGCTTCCTGTCGGACGACCCGTCCATCACCATCGACAAGGCGGTGGCCGAGTCCGAGCAACGGACGGGGTTCCGCAACATGGCGCTCGCCAACTACATGAAGTCGTTCGGCGTGATCGAAAACCCGGTGGAGTTCACGCTCGGCGTCTACTTCCACCACTGCGCCATCGCCATGTCCTGCCGGCAGCTCGCACTCGCAGGCCGGTTTCTCGCCCACTCTGGACGCCATCCCGGCACCGGCCTCTCGGTGATCCAGGCCGAGCGGGCGCGACGCATCAACGCGATCATGCTCACATGCGGCCATTACGACGGATCGGGCGAATTCGCCTATCGGGTCGGATTGCCGGGAAAGAGCGGCGTCGGCGGCGGCATTCTGGCGATCGTCCCCGGGCAGGCATCGATCGCAGTGTGGTCGCCGGGTCTCGACGCCGCGGGCAACTCCCATCTCGGGCGGATCGCGCTCGAGACTTTCGCCAAGCGTTCGGGTGTCTCGATCTTCGGGGCCTGACCGACGTCAGGCGTTGCCGCGTGGCTCCGTCTCGTCCATCGCCGCCTGATGATACCAGGCGTCGCAATCCACGATCACCTCGCGAACCGTGGCCCTTTCCTGGGGGGCGGCGTCCCAGAGCCGTGCCTCCCGCCGGCCGCCCACTGGAAATGCGAGAATGGTTGCCGTTGGAGAGAGCGGATTGCGTTCCATTGCGATCTCCTCCTATCGGAGCGCCGCGTTCTTCAGCATCGCGGCCTGCTCATTCCATATGCAATATGCACTCAATTTCATCAGATGGAAGGGCCGCCGACCGCGGTCGACATGAAACCGTCATGATGCCGCGAAGGGCTGAAGATCATCTTTCATCCGACATCGTCCGCTTGATCAGATCGGAAACGTCGAGACGAGCGGGAGAGACGCGTCGCCCTAGAGTGTTTCGACGACTTTTCGACCCGCCCTCGGCACGACACGGGCAAACTGGCACGGGATATGCATGATGGTCGGCAGGCTGGGACTGGCCGTGCGCCATGCGATGCGCTCGGGAACCGGCCAGCGCTTTGGAGAAGTGGGATGACGAAGTACAAGCTCGAATACATTTGGCTCGACGGCTACACCCCGGTGCCGAATCTTCGTGGCAAGACGCAGATCAAGGAATTCTCGGAGTTCCCGAAGCTGGAAGAGCTGCCGCTCTGGGGCTTCGACGGCTCGTCGACCATGCAGGCCGAGGGTCGCAGCTCCGATTGCGTTCTCAAGCCGGTCGCCGTCTATCCCGATCCGGCCCGCACCAACGGCGTGCTGGTCATGTGCGAGGTCATGATGCCGGATGGCGCCACGCCGCACGCCTCGAACGCCCGAGCGACGATCCTCGACGACGAGAACGCCTGGTTCGGCTTCGAGCAGGAATACTTCTTCTACAAGAACGGCCGCCCGCTCGGCTTCCCCGAGAGCGGCTACCCCGCGCCGCAGGGCCCTTACTACACGGGCGTCGGCTATTCGAACGTCGGCTCGATCGCGCGCCAGATCGTCGAGGAGCATCTCGACCTCTGCCTCGCCGCCGGTATCAACCACGAGGGCATCAATGCCGAAGTGGCGAAGGGGCAGTGGGAATTCCAGATCTTCGGCAAGGGCTCCAAGAAGGCCGCCGACCAGATCTGGATGGCGCGCTACCTGCTGCAGCGTCTTTGCGAGAAGTACGAGATCGACATCGAGTGGCACTGCAAGCCGCTCGGCGATACCGACTGGAACGGCTCGGGCATGCACTGCAACTTCTCGACGGCCTACATGCGTGAGGTTGGCGGCAAGGAGTATTTCGAGCAGCTGATGGCCGCCTTCGAGAAGAACCTCGACGCGCACATCGCCGTCTATGGCCCGGACAACCACCTGCGCCTGACCGGCAAGCACGAGACCGCGCCCTGGAACAAGTTCTCCTACGGCGTGGCCGATCGCGGTGCTTCGATCCGCGTGCCGCACTCGTTCGTCAACAACGGCTACAAGGGCTATCTCGAGGATCGCCGCCCCAACTCGCAGGGCTGCCCCTACCAGATCGCCAGCCAGGTTCTGAAGACGATCTCCGAGGTGCCGCTCGGCGCCCAGGTTTCTGCGGCGGCCTGAGCCTACGGGACAACGGACGCGAGAAAGCCCGGCGGAGCGATCCGCCGGGCCTCTTCGCATTCAGGCTTCGCTTTTGGGCGATCGCTTCTGCGAATGCGGCATTCGGCCCTCTCGTAGCATCAGCACGAAGGCATCGATCCTGCGCCGCCGGGCTGCGGGCCTGCGGATATTGTGAAGCCGAAAGGCCAAGGCGAAGCGGTTCTGCGCGCTGAGGGCCTGGAAGGTGGCCTGCGCAGCGGGATCGGCGGCGACGGCGGCCGAAAGATCGTCCGGCATGACCATATCGCGGCTGCCGGCATAGGCCCGATCCCAGCGTCCGTCGCGCTTTGCCGTCTCCACGCGCCGCAGGCCATGCTCGGTCATGCGACCGGCCGCTGCGAGGCGCTCCACATTGCCGACGTTGACGAGGCTCCAGATACTGCGCGGCCTGCGCGGCGTGTAGCGTTGGAGGTAGCTGATCTCGTCGTGGGCCTTGCGGATCGCGTCAATCCAACCCCAACAGAGGCAGACGTCGATCGCCTCGGCGGGCGACACCGTGGCGTAGCCGCCGGCCTTCTTGAAGATGCGGATCCAAATCTCTGACTCGATCGCGTGATGCACGCCGAGCCATCGTTCGAACTCCGCCGCCGAGGCGAAGGCGTGGATGCGTGCGGGATCGACGACGATCGGTGCCATGGGAGCGTCCCCTCCTGCGCGCGAAAACGAAAAGGGCCCCGGCGCACGAAGCGCCGAAGCCCTGATGCAAGCCGATCGGAACCGGTCAGACCGAGTAGTACATGTCGAACTCGACCGGGTGCGGCGTCATCTCGAAGCGCAGAACCTCGGCCATCTTCAGGTCGATGAAGGCGTCGATCTGGTCGTCGTCGAACACGCCGCCGGCCTTCAGGTAGTCGCGGTCGGAGTCCAGGCTCTCCATCGCCTCGCGGAGCGAACGGCAGACCGTCGGGATTTCCTTCAGCTCCTCGGGCGGCAGATCGTAGAGATCCTTGTCCATGGCGGCGCCCGGATGGATCTTGTTCTTAATGCCGTCGAGACCGGCCATCAGCATGGCGGCGAAGGCGAGGTAGGGGTTCGCCGTCGGATCCGGGAAGCGGACCTCGACGCGCTTGGACTTCGGCGACTGGCCGAAGGGGATGCGGCAGGACGCCGAGCGGTTGCGCGCGGAGTAGGCGAGGAGCACTGGCGCCTCATAGCCCGGCACCAGACGCTTGAAGGCGTTCGTCGACGGGTTGGTGAAGGCGTTCAGCGACTTGGCATGCTTGATGATGCCGCCGATGTAGAACAGCGCATTCTCGGACAGACCGGCATATTCGTTGCCCGCGAAGGTCGGCTTGCCGCCCTTCCAGATTGACTGGTGCACGTGCATGCCCGAGCCGTTGTCGCCGAAGATCGGCTTCGGCATGAAGGTCGCCGTCTTGCCGTAGGCGTTGGCGACCTGGTGGATCACGTACTTGTAGATCTGCATCTTGTCCGCGTTGCGGACCAGCGTATCGAACTTGATGCCGAGTTCATGCTGGGCTGCAGCCACTTCGTGGTGATGCTTCTCAACCGCGACGCCCATTTCGGCCATCACCGTCAGCATCTCGGAGCGCATGTCCTGGCAGCTGTCGATCGGCGGAACCGGGAAATAGCCGCCCTTAACGCGCGGCCGGTGGCCGAGGTTGCCCGTCTCGTACTCGGAGTCGTCGTTCGACGGCAGCTCGGTCGAGTCCAGCTTGAAGCCAGTGTTGTACGGGTCAGCCTTGTAGCGGACGTCGTCGAAGATGAAGAACTCGGCTTCCGGTCCGAAATAGGCGGTGTCGCCGATGCCGGACTGGTTGAGGTAGGCCTCGGCCTTCTTGGCCGTACCGCGCGGATCGCGGTTGTAGCTCTCACCCGAAACCGGATCGAGGATGTCGCAGTAAAGAACCATCGTCGACTGCGCGAAGAACGGGTCCATGTGCGCCGTCTCGGGGTCCGGCATCAGGGTCATGTCGGACTCGTTGATCGCCTTCCAACCGGCGATCGACGAACCGTCGAACATCGTGCCTTCCGAGAACATGTCCTCGTCGACGATGGTCTGATCCATCGTGACATGCTGGAGCTTGCCCTTGGGGTCCGTGAAGCGAAGGTCGACGAACTTGACGTCGTTGTCCTTGATCTGCTTCAGAATATCGTTGCCCGAAGTCATGAGAGTCCTTTCCGAATGGACGACTGTGCTCGTGTGGCTGTCCGGTTGGTCGCCGGAAATCAGATGGCGTCGACGCCGCTCTCGCCAGTGCGAATGCGCACGGCTTCCTCGACATGCGAAACGAAGATCTTGCCGTCGCCGATGCGGCCGGTCTGCGCCGCCTTGCGGATCGCCTCGACCGCGCCCTCGACCGCCTCGTCGGCGAGAACGATCTCGATCTTCACCTTGGGGAGGAAGTCGACCACGTACTCGGCGCCGCGATAGAGCTCCGTATGGCCCTTCTGCCGTCCGAAGCCCTTGGCCTCGATGACGGTGATCCCCTGGAGACCGACGTCCTGAAGGGCTTCCTTCACTTCATCGAGCTTGAAGGGTTTAATGATCGCTTCGACCTTCTTCACCGAAGTTCGTCTCCCCCTACGTACCCGCCCTCGGACGGGTGACCGTCTGCTCCCGGCCAGGCAGCGTGTAGACCGATTGCCCGGCCGAGTCGATGCGGCAATTGCCTGTGAGATGTGTAGCGGATGACTGGCGCGAAAACCAGCGAACAGTCCCGGCCGACTGGGTATCGATGCGGCAGGTTGCGCTCAATTGATGGGCATCTGACGAGAGTTTCAGCACTATGCTTGTATCGGGATCGCCGACCGCTCTTCTGGACGACAGCGGCGTCAAAAGGTCGGACGCCCTCGCAGAGAAGGCAGGCATCGCGCTCGATACGCTGGTTGCGAATGCGGGTACCCGCGTCGCGGACGTCGCGGCGATGGGTCTGCAAAACGGGGCGCGGATCGCCGTCTGGGCGGGCCCGGGCATGAACGGTGCCGATGCGCGAAAGGCGGCGGAATTTCTGCGCGGTCGGTTCGCGGTGACGGTCTTCGCGTATGGCCGGGCCATCCATGGAGACGATTGTCTGCCGCTGGATGCTTATGACGGCACGGCGTTTGACCTCGTCGTCGACGGGCTCTTCGGGACCGGGCTCCGCCGCCCGCTGGACGCAGTCTGCTGCGAAGCGGTGCAACGTCTTGCAAGGAGCGGATCACCCGTCGTCTCAATTGACATTCCGAGCGGCATCGACGCGCGGACCGGCGCGATCCTTGGGGCGGCCGTCAGGGCTCAACGCACCGTAACGTTTGAAAGGCGTCGGTTGGGTCACCTCCTTATGCCCGGCCGCCTTCATGCGGGGGAACTGATCGTCGCAGAGATCGGAATACCTGATGAGGTTTGGGCCGACGTGCCGGCTCCGGCTGATGCGAACGAACCCGGTCTCTGGCTCAACCGGCTGCGTCATCCGTCGTCGGCCGGACACAAATACGACCGAGGCCACGTGGTAGTGTTCGCCGGACCGCTGGAGCACAGCGGCGCGTCGCGTCTCGCTGCGGCGGCGGCCCTACGCGGTGGCGCGGGCCTCGTGACACTTGTCGGCCAGCGCGACGCGCTTGCGGGTCTGTCGGCTCAGGTCACGGCCATCATGCTGCGTGGGTGCGACGGCGAGAGCGATCTCGCAACATTGCTGGAGGACGCGCGCTTCAACGCCTTCGTCCTCGGGCCGGGATTTGGAGACGCTGGAAGGGCGCGAGCTTTCGCGGGAATGGTCCTGCAAGCTGGCCGCCACCTGGTGCTTGATGCGGATGGAATCTCGGCGTTCGCGCAAGAACCGGACCAGCTCTTCAGCGCATGCCACGCAAGCAAGGGCGGCGTTGTGCTCACGCCGCACGCTGGAGAATTCAAGCGCCTGTTTCCAGACATCGCGGCCGATCCGTCGCTTTCGAAGCTCGACGCCGCGCGAGCCGCGTCGCGGACATCCGGCGCTGTCGTCGTGTCGAAAGGCGCCGACACGGTGATCGCCGCGCCCGACGGCCGGGCTGCGATCAACGCGACCGGAACGCCATGGCTGGCAACGGCGGGAACGGGCGACGTCCTCGCTGGCATCGTCGCGGCACAACTGGCGCAGGGAACACCGACCTTCGAGGCGGCCTGCGCGGGCGTCTGGATGCACGGACGTGCGGCAGAACTCTTCGGGCCGGGCCTCATCTCCGAGGATTTGCCGCAGATGCTGCCCCGCGTTCACGCTGAACTTGGCGCCATGCGGGGCGGCTGACCTCACTCGGCAGCTTCGGCCTTTGCGATCGGACGGCGCTCCAGCAGATCCTTCAGGAAGCGGCCGGTGTAGGACCGCGGAACCTTCACCAAAGCCTCCGGCGTTCCCGTCGCAACGATCTCGCCACCGCCATCCCCGCCTTCCGGACCGATATCGATGACCCAGTCCGCCGTCTTGATGACCTCGAGATTGTGCTCGATGACGACGACCGTATTGCCCTGATCGACGAGCTCGTGAAGCACCTCCAGCAGCTTGGCGACGTCGTGGAAGTGAAGCCCGGTCGTCGGCTCGTCGAGGATATAGAGCGTGCGGCCGGTCGCCCGACGCGACAACTCCTTCGCCAGTTTCACGCGCTGCGCCTCGCCGCCGGACAGGGTGTTCGCCTGCTGCCCGACCTTGATATAGCCGAGGCCGACTTCGTTGAGGGTCACAAGCTTGTCCCGAACCGCCGGGACGGCCGAGAAGAACTCGACGCCTTCCTCGACGGTCATGTCGAGGACGTCGGCAATCGACTTCTCCTTGAAGGTCACCTCCAGCGTCTCTCGATTGTAGCGCTTGCCATGGCAGACGTCGCAGGTGACGTAGACGTCTGGCAGGAAGTGCATCTCGATCTTGATGACGCCGTCGCCCTGGCATGCCTCGCAGCGACCGCCCTTCACATTGAAGGAGAAGCGGCCCGGCTGGTAGCCGCGCGCCTTCGCTTCCGGTAGGCCGGCGAACCAGTCGCGGATCGGTGTGAAAGCACCGGTGTATGTCGCCGGATTCGACCGCGGCGTGCGACCGATCGGCGACTGGTCGATGTCGATCACCTTGTCGAGGAGTTCCAGCCCGTCGACGCGGTCGTGATCGGCCGGCACATCGCGTGCGCCGGAAATGCGCCGTGCCGCGGCCTTGAACAGCGTCTCGATCAGGAAGGTGGACTTGCCGCCACCAGAGACGCCAGTCACACACGTGAAGACGCCCATCGGCACTTCGGCGGTGACATTCTTCAGATTGTTGCCGCGCGCGCCGACGACCTTGATCGCCTTGCCTTTCTGCGACTTGCGCCGCTTGCCGGGCACCGGCACCCCCTTGGCGCCGGAAAGATAGGCGCCGGTCAGCGAGTTCGGATGGGCCATCACCTCAACGGGCGTGCCCGAGGCGATGATCTGACCACCGTGGACGCCGGCTGCCGGACCGATGTCGACCACGTGGTCGGCCATTAGGATCGCATCCTCGTCGTGCTCCACGACGATCACCGTGTTGCCGATGTCGCGCAGGTGCTTGAGCGTGGCTAAAAGCCTCTCGTTATCGCGCTGATGCAGGCCGATGGAGGGCTCGTCCAGAACGTAGAGAACGCCCGTTAGGCCCGAGCCGATCTGCGAGGCGAGGCGGATCCGCTGCGACTCGCCGCCGGACAGCGTGCCAGACGCACGCGACAGGGTCAGGTATTCGAGGCCGACATCGTTCAGGAACCGCAGGCGCTCGCGGATTTCCTTGAGGATCCGGACCGCGATCTCGTTCTGCTTCTGCGTCAGCTTCTCGGGTAGCGCTTCGAACCAGTCGCGCGCATTTCGAATCGACTGTTCGCTGACCTCACCGATGTGAAGCCCTGCGACCTTGACCGCCAACGCCTCCGGCTTCAGCCGGTAGCCTCTGCAGGCCGGGCAGGGGGTCGCCGACATGTAGCGCTCGATCTCCTCGCGCGACCAAGCGGAGTCCGTTTCCTTCCAGCGACGCTCGAGGTTCGGGACAATCCCCTCGAAGGTCTTGGTCGTGGAATAGGACCGCAGCCCATCGTTGTAGCGGAACTCGATCTTGGTCTTGCCGGTCCCGTTCAGAATGGCATTGCGCGCGGTCTCGGACAGCGCCGACCAGCGCTCGGTCTGCTTGAACCCATACTCGCGACCGAGGGCCTCCAGCGTTTGACCGTAGTAGGGCGAGGTCGACTTCGCCCAGGGCGCGATGGCGCCGCCCTTCAGTGTCAGGTTCTCGTCCGGAACGATGAGCTTCGGGTCAATCTGCTGTTGGGACCCAAGACCGTCGCAACGCGGGCAGGCGCCGAACGGGTTGTTGAACGAGAACAGGCGCGGCTCGATCTCGGGGATGGTGAAGCCCGATACGGGACAGGCGAACTTCTCGGAGAAGAGGATCTGGCGCGGCTTGCCATCGTCGCCGAGGCCGTCCGCATACTCCGCGACCGCCAGTCCATCCGCGAGCCGAAGCGCCGTCTCGAGGCTGTCGGCAAGACGCGACTTGATGTCCCCGCGCACGACGATGCGATCCACCACGACGTCGATGTCATGCTTGAACTTCTTGTCGAGGGTCGGGGCATCGGCGATGTCGTGGAATTCGCCGTCGATCCGAACGCGCTGGAAGCCCTTCTTCTGAAGTTCGGCAAGTTCCTTCTTGTACTCGCCCTTGCGGCCGCGGATCATCGGCGCCAGCAGGTAGAGCCGCGTTCCCTCTTCAAGGACCATGATCCGGTCGACCATCTGACTGACTGTCTGGCTCTCGATCGGCAGGCCGGTCGCCGGCGAGTAGGGAACGCCGACGCGCGCGAAGAGAAGGCGCAGATAGTCGTAAATTTCGGTGACCGTGCCGACCGTCGAGCGCGGGTTCTTGGACGTCGTCTTCTGCTCGATCGAGATCGCGGGCGACAGACCGTCGATCTGGTCGACGTCCGGCTTCTGCATCATCTCGAGGAACTGGCGAGCGTAGGCCGAAAGGCTTTCGACGTAGCGGCGCTGCCCCTCGGCATAGATCGTGTCGAAGGCGAGCGAGGACTTGCCGGAACCCGACAGGCCGGTCATCACGATCAGCTTGTCGCGCGGAAGGTCTAGGTCGACGTTCTTGAGATTGTGCTCGCGAGCGCCGCGAATGGAAATGACGTTCTTCATGGAGTTCGCCGCACTGTGTCGAATACAAGGGCTTGAATGGAAAGCCGGCGGATTCGGTTCGCCCACCCGCTCCGGTTTTCCACTCCAGCCCACAGCCCATATCGGGAAGGCACGCGAAGAATCAAAGGTCCGGGTCTGCCGGACTGGCCTTGCCTTCGCCCAGTTCCCATTTTGTTCTAGACAGAATCATGCAGTGCGGCAATCCATGTCGGCGGCTGCGGCCACCGAGAAGGCTGGGGATCGACGTTTCCGGCGGTATCGTGCCGGCGGCAATGTCACTAGTGTCCGCGCGACGAGAGTTCATACGGAGAAGAAGAATGGCGGGTAGCGTCAACAAGGTCATCCTCGTCGGCAATCTCGGCGCCGATCCCGAGATCAAGCGCCTCAATTCCGGCGATGCGATCGCGAACCTGCGGATCGCGACCTCCGAGACCTGGCGCGACAAAGCTTCCGGCGAGCGCAAGGAGCGCACGGAGTGGCATAGCGTCGTGATTTTCAACGAGAACCTGGTGAAGGTCGCCGAGCAATACCTGAAGAAGGGCTCGACGGTCTACATCGAGGGCCAGCTGCAGACGCGCTCCTGGGAAGATCAGCAGGGCCAGAAGCGGTACACGACTGAAGTCGTGTTGCAGCGGTTCCGCGGCGAACTGCAGATGCTCGGCGGACGCGGTGGCGACGGCGGCGGCCCGTCCTATGACGGCGGCGGCGAGCGCTCGGGCGGACGCTCCGGCGGGGGCGGTGACTACGGCCGTGGCGGCGGTGGCGCCGGGGGCCGCAGTTCGGGCGGCGGCGGTGGATATGGCGGCGGGGGCGGCGGCGGTCGTCCGTCCGACGACATGGATGACGAGATTCCGTTCTGATCGGTCGTCGAACGCTCAGGCGGCGGGAACGAGGAACAACGCCTTGACCCCGTCGCTGACGAACTGGACGGCGAGCGCCGCCAGGAGAACACCCAGAAGACGGGTGACGACCGCGCGGCCCGTATGCCCCATCAGGCGCTCGAGCCGATCGGCTGCGCGCAGGAAGAGGTAGGCGACAAAGATCGTGATGGCGACGACCGCCAGCACGCTCCCCTGTCCCGCGGCGGACGGCAACTCGCCGGAAAGAAGGATCACGGCGGAAATCGCGCCGGGTCCGGCCATCAGCGGGATCGCCAGCGGCACGGCCGCAATCTCCCCGGCCTCGTGCTCGGTCATGGCTGTCTGGGCATCCTTTTCCTTGCGCGTCTTCCGCTTCTCGAACACCAGTTCGAACGCAATCCAGAACAGGAACAGCCCGCCGGCCACGCGGAAGGCGCCGAGCGAGATGCCGAGCGCCGTCAGGACGCTGAGGCCCGCAAGGCCGAAGACGGCAAGGATCGCAAAGGCGATGAGACAGCCGTTGCGCGCGATCCGCGCACGATCGGTCCGCGACATTCCGGCCGTCAGTCCGAGGAAGATCGGAGCCAGCCCGATCGGATCGATGATGACGAACAGCGTGGCGAAGCCGTTGAGCAATGTCTCGATCATTCGCGGGCTCCGCACGTCGCTGGAAATCCTCTTCTCATAGCGTCGACGGGATGCCGGTGCGACGGCTGCGCGGCGGATTGTGCGAAACGTGCGACGTTTATTTGCGGGTCGCCTGCCAACTTATTGATCCGACATTCGAATTACAAGCGCGCCGATTTGCGTCGAGGTGCCGGTTCCTTATATAAGGACGGTACATTCTGCCCAGGATTTCATCTTGTCCGATCTTCCTCCCGATTCCATCCAGCCCGAGCGTTCGACGGGGATCGAGCCGGTCTCCATCATCGAGGAGATGCAGCGTTCCTATCTCGACTACGCGATGAGCGTGATCGTGAGCCGAGCGCTTCCCGACGTTCGCGACGGGTTGAAGCCGGTGCATCGGCGCGTGCTCTACGCGATGAGCGAGATGGGACTGGTCTGGAACAAGTCCTATCGCAAGTCCGCCGGCGTCGTCGGCGAGGTGATGGGTAAGTACCATCCTCACGGCGATGCCTCGATCTACGACGCGCTGGTGCGCATGGCGCAGGACTTCTCGCTGCGAGCGCCGCTGATCGACGGGCAGGGGAACTTCGGTTCGATCGACGGCGATCCGCCGGCAGCCATGCGCTACACCGAATGCCGGCTCGAGAAGGTGTCCGACGCAATCCTGGCGGACATCGACAAGGAAACGGTCGACTTCCAGGACAATTACGACGGCCGCGAGCAAGAGCCGGTCGTGCTTCCGGCGCGCGTCCCGAACCTCCTCCTCAACGGTTCGGGCGGCATCGCCGTCGGCATGGCGACGAATATCCCGCCGCACAATCTCGGCGAACTGATCGACGGCTGCGTCGCGCTGATCGACAATCCGGCGCTGCAGCTGACGGACCTGATGGACATCGTTCCGGGTCCGGACTTCCCGACCGGCGCCATCGTGCTCGGTCGTGCGGGCATCCAGAGCGCGTACGCCACCGGGCGCGGTTCGATCCTGATGCGCGGCAAGGTGCACATCGAGGAAATGCGCGGCGACCGCGAGGCGATCGTCATCACCGAGATCCCGTATCAGGTGAACAAGGCCTCGATGATCGAGAAGATGGCCGACTTGGTGCGCGAAAAGCGCGTCGAAGGCATCTCCGACATTCGAGACGAGAGCGATCGCGAGGGCTATCGCGTCGTCATCGAGTGCAAGCGCGATGCCTCATCCGACGTCATCCTGAACCAGCTCTATCGGTTCACGCCCCTGCAGACGACGTTCGGTGCCAACATGGTGGCGCTGAACGGCGGCAAGCCGGAGCAGATGAATCTCCTCGACATGTTGTCCGCCTTCGTGGCGTTCCGCGAAGAGGTAGTACAGCGCCGCACGAAGTACCTTCTGCGCAAGGCGCGCGAGCGGGCTCACGTCCTGGTCGGCCTCGCGATCGCGGTCGCCAACATCGACGAGATCATCAAACTGATCCGCCATGCGCCCGACCCGACGACGGCGCGCGAGCAGCTGATGGAGCGGGAATGGGAGGCGAAGGACGTCGCGCCGCTGATCCGCCTCATCGACGATCCGCGTCATCGCATCAGTGACGCCGGCACCTACAGGCTGTCGGAGACGCAAGCGCGCGCGATCCTCGACCTCCGACTGCAGCGCCTGACCGCCCTCGGACGCGACGAGATCGGCGACGAGCTGAACACGATCGGGAATGAGATCCGTGACTACCTCGAGATCCTGTCCTCGCGGGTGCGCGTGCGCGAGATCATCAAGGACGAGCTGACGGCGGTCCGCGACGAGTTCGCGACCCCGCGTCGCACGCTGCTCCTCGAAGGCGCAGCCGACCTCGACGACGAGGACCTGATCCCGCGCGAGGACATGGTCGTGACCGTCAGCCACGGCGGCTACATCAAGCGTGTCCCGCTCAGCATCTATCGGGCGCAGCGGCGCGGCGGAAAGGGCCGCTCCGGCATGTCGCTGAAGGACGAGGAAGACTCGGTCACCCGGCTCTTCGTCGCGAACACCCACACGCCCGTCCTGTTCTTTTCCTCACGTGGCATCGTCTACAAGGAAAAGGTCTGGCGCTTGCCGCTGGCCACCCCGCAGTCGCGGGGCAAGGCACTCGTGAACATGTTGCCGCTGGAGAAGGGCGAGCGCATCACCTCGATCCTCCCGCTTCCCAGCGAGGAGGAAGCGGCCGAGCGGCTGAACGTGATGTTCGCGACCACCAAGGGAACGGTTCGCCGCAACAAGCTGTCGGATTTCACGCAGGTGAACCGCAACGGCAAGATCGCGATGAAGCTGGAAGAGGCGGAAGACGAGATTCTGGCGGTTGCCGTCTGCGGCGAGGACGACGACGTTCTGCTCGTGTCGTCGGCGGGACTTTGCATCCGCTTCCCGGTCACGGACGTGCGCGTGTTCACTGGCCGCAATTCGGTCGGTGTCCGGGGCATGGCGCTCGGCGAGAACGATCGCCTAATCTCGATGGCCATCCTTAGGCACGTGGAGGCAACACCGGCAGAGCGAGCCGATTATCTGCGCAAGCGGCGGGCGGTCGAGGGCGACGTCGCCGAAGAGGTGGCGGACGAGGAAGCCGCGGAGAGCGTGTCGATTAGTGCCGAGCGTTATGCGGATCTCGGGGCACGCGAGGAGTTCGTCCTTACCTTAAGCGAGTTCGGCTTCGGCAAGCGCTCCTCGTCCTACGACTTCCGCACCAGTGGTCGCGGTGGCAAGGGCATCCGTGCAACAGACATCGGGCGCGTGGCCGATATCGGTCGACTGGTTGCGGGCTTCCCGGTGGAATCTGGAGATCAAGTGCTAATGATCTCGGATCGCGGACAGATGATCCGCGTTCCAGTCGAGGGCATCCGCATTGCCGGTCGCGCAACGAAGGGCGTGACGATCTTCAACACGGCTGATAACGAACGGGTGGTTTCGGTGGAGCGCATCCCGGATCAGGGTACGGAAGAACCAGCCCTGGCGGACGCAACCGCTGATCCGTCTTCGGAGACGTCGGAAGACTGACCGGGCTGGGGGGATTTATCGCGGTAGCAGCTTCAGGCGTGGTTGCCGCGATATGTCCTCAACCAAGAATTTTCGGCTTACGCGCAAAAGCGCGCGCACGCTGCTTGCTCGCCTCGTTGTGCATCGCGATCACCGTAGCGGTGGACAGCGAGGCGACCATCGCGAGCGAAAGAGCAAGAAACAGCATGGATTTCCTCCGGAATACAACGCCATAACGTGAATGGTTGACGAATCGTTCCCGCCATGGATCGATCCGCTTCGCGTTCACGCGACGCGATCTTCTTTCGCCAGTATGCCGGTCCAATGCTTTGCAAAATGGTATCGACGCCCTAGCCGGTTCAAGAGGGGTCGTCAGACTTCGAACGTGGTTAGCGAGTCGTCATGAGCCGTATCGCCATCTATGCCGGTAGCTTCGATCCGCCGACCCTCGGGCATATCGACGTATTGCGCTCCGCCTCGCGCCTCTTCGACGAGATCGTGGTCGCGATCGGCGTGCATCCGGGCAAGACGCCGCTGTTTTCGCCGCAGGAACGTGCCGAACTCATCCGCAATAGCCTGGAGACCGAGACTGCGATGTCAGCGCAGGTGCGGGTGTCCTTCTTCAACGACCTCGTCGTGGAGGAGGCACGTCGCCAGGGAGCCGTCGCCATCGTCCGCGGCCTGCGCGATGCCACCGATTTCGACTACGAAATGCAGATGGCCGGCATGAACGGCGCGATGATGCCGGATCTGACGACCCTGTTCCTGCCGGCATCGCCTGCCACCAGGCCCATTACGGCCACATTGGTCCGCCAGATCGCCAAGATGGGTGGGGACGTTTCCTCTTTCGTACCGGAGCCCGTCGCCGCCGCCCTGAAACCCAAGCTCTCGTCTTCCTGAGGGCTGCCCGGAGTTCGATGATGAAATTTCTTCCGACCCTTGGTCTCCTCGCGGCCGTCGCGATGTCCGCGATTGCGCCGGCGCACGCACAGACAGCCGCCGGCGATACGCTGGTCATCGAGACCAACAAGGGCGAGATCGACGTCAAGCTCCGCCCGGATCTGGCGCCCAAGCATGTCGAGCAGATCAAGGCGCTCGCGAAGGAAGGCTTCTACAACGGCGTCGTCTTCCACCGCGTGATCGACGGCTTCATGGCCCAGACCGGTGATCCGACCGGCACCGGCATGGGCGGCTCGGACAAGCCGGACCTCAAGGCCGAGTTCTCCGACACGCCGTTCAAGCGCGGCACGGTCGGCATGGCGCGCGCGCAGGACCCGAACTCCGCCAACTCCCAGTTCTTTATCATGCTCGCCGACGGCGACTTCCTGAACGGCCAGTACACGGTGGTCGGCGAAGTGACCAAGGGCATGGACGTCGTCGACAAGATCAAGAAGGGTGACGAGGCCAACAACGGCACCGTCGAGAACCCCGACAAGATGGTGAAGGTCGAGACCCGCTGATATCGGCCTTGCAACCGCAGGGCGCTTCATCCATTCACGCAAGCATCTGGGCGATCCGAGTCTGTCGGATCGCCCTCCGTCATTGATAGGAGACGCACAATGGCCTTCGAAGATCCCGAGAACACGCTGGTTCTGGAAACGACGAAGGGGCAGGTCGTCATCAAGCTGCGGCCTGATCTCGCGCCGGGCCACGTCGCCCGCGTCAAGGAGCTCGCTCGCGAAGGCTTCTACGACGGCGTCGTGTTCCACCGGGTGATCGACGGCTTCATGGCCCAGGCCGGCGATCCGACGGGCACCGGCACCGGTGGTTCCGACAAGCCGGACCTGAAGGCGGAATTCTCGGCCGAGCCGCACAAGCGCGGGACGGTGTCGGCCGCGCGCACGGCCAACCCGAACAGCGCCAACTCGCAGTTCTTCATCTGCTTCGAGCGCGCGCCCTGGCTGGATCGCCAGTATTCGGTCTGGGGCGAGGTCGTCGAGGGCATGGACGCCGTTGACAAGATCAAGCGTGGCGAGCCGGTCCGCGATCCCGACTCGATCACCACCATGCGCGTCGCCGCGGACATCTGACAAGGTTCCCGTGCAAGTCGATCTCTTCGACTTCGAACTGCCGGAAGAGCGGATCGCCTTGCGACCCGCTCTTCCGCGCGAATCCGCCAGGCTTCTCTATGTCCCCGCGTCGGGTCCATTCGCGGATTGCCGGGTGGGCGACCTGCCGGACTTTCTGCGCGAAGGGGACGTCCTCGTCTTCAACGACACCAAGGTCATCCCGGCCCAGCTGACCGGTGAGCGGATAAGGGCCGGCTCGGATGGATCGTCCCGCGTAGCAGTCGACGCGACGCTACACATGCGCATCGCGCTCGATCGCTGGAAGGCCTTCATGCGGCCAGGCAAGCGGATCAAGGTCGGCGATCTCGTCGTATTCTCGTCCGGCACCGCGATAGATCCCGGCCTCGAAGCCGTCGTCCTCGAGAAAGGGGAGGGCGGCGAGGTCGACCTCCGGTTTACACTGGCCGGCCCCGAACTCGACGCGGCGATCTCGGTCGTCGGGCATTTGCCTCTTCCGCCCTACATCGCATCGAAGCGCGCGGTCGACGACGACGACCTGCGCGACTATCAGACGGTCTTCGCCCGCGAGGAAGGTGCGGTTGCCGCCCCGACTGCGGGCCTCCATTTCACGCCGGAGCTTCTGGCAAAGCTCGAATACCGCGGCGTAATGCAGGAGTTTGTTACTCTGCACGTCGGCGCAGGTACGTTCCTGCCGGTCAAGGCCGACGATACGACCGAGCACCGCATGCACAGCGAAATTGGCGTCGTAACGAAGGACGTCGCGGAGCGATTGCAGATTGCGCGGGACGAGGGGCGCCGGATCGTTGCTGTCGGCACGACATCGCTTCGCCTTCTGGAAAGCGCAGCGCGCGCGACGGGGCGGATCGAACCGTTCTCGGATGCGACCGACATCTTCATCACGCCAGGCTTCCAGTTCCGGGCGGTCGACGCGCTCATGACGAACTTTCACCTGCCGCGTTCGACGCTTTTCATGCTGGTGTCGGCCTTCAGCGGCCTCGACCGAATGCGCGCCGCATACGATCACGCGATTGCCGGCGGCTACCGTTTCTATTCCTACGGGGACGCCTGTCTCCTGGAGCGCAGCGCTTGACCGAGTTCCAGTTCAACGTATCCGCGACCGATGGTCTGGCCCGGCGCGGCACAATCCGCATGCCGCGCGGCGAGATCCGCACGCCCGCCTTCATGCCCGTCGGGACGGCCGCGACGGTCAAGGCGATGTATCTCGATCAGGTTCGCGATCTCGGATCGGATATTATTCTGGGCAACACCTACCACCTGATGCTGCGTCCCGGCGCCGAACGCGTGGCACGCCTCGGCGGGCTACACGAGTTTGCCCGCTGGCCCTATCCGATCCTGACGGACTCAGGCGGATTTCAGGTGATGTCGCTCGCGAGCCTGCGGAAGATGTCCGAGAAGGGCGTCACGTTCAGGTCCCATGTCGATGGCTCGGTGCATGAGTTGACGCCCGAGCGTTCGATCGAGATCCAAGGACTGCTCGACAGCGATATCCAGATGCAACTCGACGAATGCATCCGTCTGCCCGCGGAGCGTCCGGAGGTCGATCGGGCCATGGAGCTCTCGCTGCGCTGGGCAGAACGCTGCGCCATCGCCTTCGGCAATCAACCCGGCAAGGCGATGTTCGGCATCGTTCAGGGCGGCGACGTCGTGGATCTCCGGGTCCGCTCGGCCGAACGCCTACGAGCCATGGAGCTGAAGGGCTATGCCGTCGGCGGGCTTGCCGTCGGCGAGCCGCAGGAGGTGATGCTTCGCATTCTCGAGGAAACGGTTCCGGTGTTGCCGGTGGAGAAGCCACGCTACCTCATGGGCGTCGGCACGCCGGACGATCTTCTGCTGTCAATCGCGCGCGGGATCGACATGTTCGACTGCGTGATGCCAACCCGAGCGGGACGCCACGGGCTCGCCTTCACGCGCTATGGGCGCATCAACCTGCGAAATGCCCGGCACGCCGAAGATGCCTCGCCGCTGGATGAGCATTCCGATTGCCCGGCATCGCGGGACTATGCGAGGGCCTACCTTCACCATCTCGTCCGCACCGAGGAAACACTCGGCGCAATGCTGCTGACCTGGAACAATCTCGCCTACTACCAAACGCTGATGGCGGGCGCTCGGCAGGCTATCGAAACCGGACGGTTCGGCGACTTCGTCGCCGAGACCACCGAGGGCTGGGCGAAGGGTGAGGAGGCGAGGGGAGCATCCCGGCGCTGAGCGCCTCGCTCAGGACCAAGAGGCCTCATGGAGAAGCTCCGACCACTTTTTTCCCCTTTCCCCCGCATTTCCCTGTTGACCTTCCTGCGTATCTCCCCCTATAAGCCGCTCATCGACGACGGCGGTGGCGCCGGGGCGGACGGGTTGGACGGCTGAGGCGGTCTGGTTGGTTTGCCGGGAAGTTGGGTTGGCGGTTGTGTTCTTCCGGGATTTCTGGGAGGGGATGGCTGGCTGGCTCGGTTTTGCGCCTCTTGTGAGTGTCGGACGAGTTTTTTCGAGTTTGCTTCTGGCATGCTTGAAGGGTGGCTGGCCAGGTTGGTCACCCGAGCGGCGGACTGTTGTGGTTTGCCGGGTTCTTTGAGAATTGAAGAGAGAACGGAAGAAAGAGAGACGTGGACGGCGGTGTTGGCCGAGGACGGCTTGGGGCGATATCCTTTTCGCCCTGGGTTATGTCCGAGAGCTGAACCGACGATAGACACGTTTCGTTGAGATGAGAGCGGACGGCATGTTTGCTGGCTGGTTGGGCGTGAGCCTGGCTGGCTGGTTTGTGTTGTCCGGTACAAACTCTCGTTGATGCTTTGAGACAGTGACTTGAAGTCGGGATAACTCTTATCAAACCTGAGAGTTTGATCCTGGCTCAGAACGAACGCTGGCGGCAGGCTTAACACATGCAAGTCGAACGCCCCGCAAGGGGAGTGGCAGACGGGTGAGTAACGCGTGGGAATCTACCCTGAACTGCGGGATAGCTCCGGGAAACTGGAATTAATACCGCATGTGCCCTGAGGGGCAAAGATTTATCGGTTCAGGATGAGCCCGCGTCCGATTAGCTAGTTGGTGGGGTAAAGGCCTACCAAGGCGACGATCGGTAGCTGGTCTAAGAGGATGATCAGCCACATTGGGACTGAGACACGGCCCAAACTCCTACGGGAGGCAGCAGTGGGGAATATTGGACAATGGGCGCAAGCCTGATCCAGCCATGCCGCGTGAGTGATGAAGGCCCTAGGGTTGTAAAGCTCTTTCACCGGGGACGATAATGACGGTACCCGGAGAAGAAGCCCCGGCTAACTTCGTGCCAGCAGCCGCGGTAATACGAAGGGGGCTAGCGTTGTTCGGAATTACTGGGCGTAAAGCGCACGTAGGCGGACATTTAAGTCAGGGGTGAAATCCCGGGGCTCAACCCCGGAACGGCCTTTGATACTGGGTGTCTTGAGTTCGGAAGAGGTGAGTGGAATTGCGAGTGTAGAGGTGAAATTCGTAGATATTCGCAGGAACACCAGTGGCGAAGGCGGCTCACTGGTCCGATACTGACGCTGAGGTGCGAAAGCGTGGGGAGCAAACAGGATTAGATACCCTGGTAGTCCACGCCGTAAACGATGGAAGCTAGCCGTCGGGGGGTTTACCTTTCGGTGGCGCAGCCAACGCATTAAGCTTCCCGCCTGGGGAGTACGGTCGCAAGATTAAAACTCAAAGGAATTGACGGGGGCCCGCACAAGCGGTGGAGCATGTGGTTTAATTCGAAGCAACGCGCAGAACCTTACCAGCCCTTGACATGCCACGACGTCCTCAGAGATGGGGTCATTCCTTCGGGACGTGGACACAGGTGCTGCATGGCTGTCGTCAGCTCGTGTCGTGAGATGTTGGGTTAAGTCCCGCAACGAGCGCAACCCTCGCCCCTAGTTGCCAGCATTTGGTTGGGCACTCTAGGGGGACTGCCGGTGATAAGCCGGAGGAAGGTGGGGATGACGTCAAGTCCTCATGGCCCTTACGGGCTGGGCTACACACGTGCTACAATGGCGGTGACAGTGGGCAGCCAGCCAGCGATGGTGAGCTAATCCCCAAAAGCCGTCTCAGTTCGGATTGCACTCTGCAACTCGAGTGCATGAAGTTGGAATCGCTAGTAATCGTGGATCAGCATGCCACGGTGAATACGTTCCCGGGCCTTGTACACACCGCCCGTCACACCATGGGAGTTGGTTCTACCCGAAGGCGTTGCGCTAACCCGCGAGGGAGGCAGGCGACCACGGTAGGGTCAGCGACTGGGGTGAAGTCGTAACAAGGTAGCCGTAGGGGAACCTGCGGCTGGATCACCTCCTTTCTAAGGATGGACCTTTGACGGCCTCTTGGCCCCCGATCCTCGGATCGGCGCCCGGGACCACCGTATCGGTCTGTTTTAGAACAAGACGACGGCCAGTCAGGCTGTTGTCGACATAGACTAGGCCCTGTCCAAGCAGCTTCGGTTGTGGGATTGGGGTGATGGCCGGCATCGCCGCCCATGTTTCTCTTTCTTCCTCGAATGGTGGTGGTGGCCGCAGCGCTGATAGAGCGATGCGGTGCCGATGACGGACGAGAGTTCGGGCCCGTAGCTCAGTTGGTTAGAGCGCACCCCTGATAAGGGTGAGGTCGGTAGTTCGAATCTACCCGGGCCCACCATGCTTCTTCGTGAGGAAGGGGCGTGGTGGACCCGGGGGTCCCTCCCAGGGTTGCGGTTTGGTCCTCGAATAGGGGCTTTAGCTCAGCTGGGAGAGCACCTGCTTTGCAAGCAGGGGGTCGTCGGTTCGAACCCGACAAGCTCCACCATTCGGAAGAAAGCAAAGTTTGCGGCACGGCTTTGGTTGTGTCGCCCGTTCTTGAACATGTGAAGAGAAGACGGATCCTGACGGGTCACCTGGCGGCAACGCACGGGTGGACTGGTCCGAGGTTCCTCGCTGGAAGGGTTCATCGCCCGACCGGGTCAAACGAGGGCTTCTGTTGGATGGGTGTGCCTGACCGCCGCCCTTGGGGTTCGTCTCTGGAAGCTGGTCTTTCGCCAGTTCCGCCTCTAGCCGGGGTGGGATTGGCATGAGCCATGCTGCAGGACGCCGATCCCCGTTGCACGCGGGCCGGTGTTTGCATGGCTCGAAGAGAATGAAGCGCACATGAGCATCTCTCTCTTCTCAGCAGCAAAGCCGACGATGACGAACGAGACGCCCCGAACCCGATGAGGGTTCGCAAGGCCGACCGGCCGTCGCCGCTCGTGCGGCGCGCCCCGCGCAGACGATCGCCTCGATAGGCGATCGGCGTGAGCGGAGCTGAGAACTGATGATCATGGGCGATGAGAACGATCAAGTGTCTTAAGGGCATCTGGTGAATGCCTTGGCATGCACAGGCGATGAAGGACGTGATACGCTGCGATAAGCCATGGGGAGCTGCGAATAAGCTTTGATCCGTGGATTTCCGAATGGGGCAACCCACCTCCGAGCCTTGGTCAGATCGGAACGGCACTGGATGGCGATGAGCTGTCCGGTGGTGTTGCGGTGACCAAGGTTCAACAGCGAGGTATCTAACCTTCGAATACATAGGGGTTAGAAGCGAACTCGGGGAACTGAAACATCTAAGTACCCGAAGGAAAGGACATCAACCGAGACTCCGTTAGTAGTGGCGAGCGAACGCGGACCAGGCCAGTGACCATCTTGAGAAGAAGCCGAACAGGTTGGAAAGCCTGACAAGAGTGGGTGATAGTCCCGTAGGCGCAATGTCTGAGATGGTCCATGAGTAGGGCGGGACACGTGAAATCCTGTCTGAAATTGGGGGGACCACCCTCCAAGCCTAAGTACTCGTGCATGACCGATAGTGAACCAGTACCGTGAGGGAAAGGTGAAAAGCACCCCGACAAGGGGAGTGAAAGAGAACCTGAAACCGGATGCCTACAAACAGTAGGAGCCCAAGGTTTGTCCTGGGTGACTGCGTACCTTTTGTATAATGGGTCAGCGACTTAGTCTGGCGAGCGAGCTTAAGCCGATAGGTGTAGGCGCAGCGAAAGCGAGTCTGAACAGGGCGTTCAGTTCGTCGGATTAGACCCGAAACCGAGTGATCTAGCCATGAGCAGGTTGAAGGTGCGGTAACACGCACTGGAGGACCGAACCCGCATCTGTTGCAATAGATTGGGATGACTTGTGGCTAGGGGTGAAAGGCCAATCAAACTCGGAAATAGCTGGTTCTCCGCGAAATCTATTTAGGTAGAGCGTCGACCGAATACTCCAGGGGGTAGAGCACTGAATGGGCTAGGGGGACTCACCGTCTTACCAAACCCAATCAAACTCCGAATACCTGGAAGTACTAGTCGGCAGACACACGGCGGGTGCTAACGTCCGTCGTGAAGAGGGAAACAACCCTGACCGACAGCTAAGGTCCCCAAGTTATGGCTAAGTGGGAAAGGATGTGAGAATCCCAAAACAACCAGGATGTTGGCTTAGAAGCAGCCATCATTTAAAGAAAGCGTAACAGCTCACTGGTCTAGATTTAAGGGTTCTTGCGCCGAAAATGTAACGGGGCTCAAGCCATACACCGAAGCTTCGGGTTTACGCCTCTGGCGTAAGCGGTAGCGGAGCGTTCCCTAGGCCGTTGAAGGAGGATCCGTGAGGACCTCTGGAGGTATGGGAAGTGCGAATGCTGACATGAGTAACGATAAAGGGTGTGAGAGACACCCTCGCCGAAAGTCCAAGGGTTCCTGCTTAAAGTTAATCTGAGCAGGGTGAGCCGGCCCCTAAGGCGAGGCCGAAAGGCGTAGTCGATGGGAACCACGTTAATAGTCGTGGGCCTGGTGGTGAGTGACGGATCCCGTGTGTTGTCGACCCTTATTGGATTGGGTCGGCTGCGAAGGGGTCCCAGGAAATAGCCCCACCGTATAGACCGTACCCGAAACCGACACAGGTGGACTGGTAGAGCATACCAAGGCGCTTGAGAGAACTGCGTTGAAGGAACTCGGCAAATTGCACGCGTAACTTCGGAAGAAGCGTGACCTCCACGGGCGCAAGCTTGTGGTGGTGGCACAGACCAGGGGGTAGCGACTGTTTATCAAAAACACAGGGCTCTGCGAAGTCGCAAGACGACGTATAGGGTCTGACGCCTGCCCGGTGCTGGAAGGTTAAGAGGAGGGGTGCAAGCTCTGAATCGAAGCCCCAGTAAACGGCGGCCGTAACTATAACGGTCCTAAGGTAGCGAAATTCCTTGTCGGGTAAGTTCCGACCTGCACGAATGGCGTAACGACTTCCCCGCTGTCTCCAACGCAGACTCAGTGAAATTGAATTCCCCGTGAAGATGCGGGGTTCCTGCGGTCAGACGGAAAGACCCCGTGCACCTTTACTATAGCTTTACACTGGCATTCGTGTCGGCATGTGTAGGATAGGTGGTAGGCTTTGAAGCGTGGGCGCCAGCTCGCGTGGAGCCATCCTTGAAATACCACCCTTATCGTCATGGATGTCTAACCGCGGCCCGTCATCCGGGTCCGGGACAGTGTATGGTGGGTAGTTTGACTGGGGCGGTCGCCTCCCAAAGAGTAACGGAGGCGCGCGATGGTGGGCTCAGACCGGTCGGAAATCGGTCGTCGAGTGCAATGGCATAAGCCCGCCTGACTGCGAGACAGACAAGTCGAGCAGAGACGAAAGTCGGTCATAGTGATCCGGTGGTCCCGCGTGGAAGGGCCATCGCTCAACGGATAAAAGGTACGCCGGGGATAACAGGCTGATGACCCCCAAGAGTCCATATCGACGGGGTTGTTTGGCACCTCGATGTCGGCTCATCGCATCCTGGGGCTGGAGCAGGTCCCAAGGGTTTGGCTGTTCGCCAATTAAAGCGGTACGTGAGCTGGGTTCAGAACGTCGTGAGACAGTTCGGTCCCTATCTGCCGTGGGTGCAGGAATATTGACAGGATCTGTCCCTAGTACGAGAGGACCGGGATGGACATACCTCTGGTGGACCTGTTGTGGCGCCAGCCGCAGTGCAGGGTAGCTATGTATGGACGGGATAACCGCTGAAGGCATCTAAGCGGGAAACCCACCTGGAAACGAGTATTCCCTATCAGGGCCGTGGAAGACGACCACGTTGATAGGCCGGATGTGGAAGCGCGGTAACGCGTGAAGCTGACCGGTACTAATCGCCCGATCGGCTTGATCGTTCTCATTCGCCCATGATCATCCCCGCGCAATCGCCAAAGCGATTGTCGCGAGGCGCCATACCGGCGCAATTCCGATAGGAATTGTCGCTCCAGGTGGCATAGATCATGAGCTCATTCTCTTCGAAATCCAGCTTCCAGACTGATGCGATTGGCCGACCTGGTGGTTCTAGCGGGGCGGCCGCACCCGATCCCATTCCGAACTCGGCCGTGAAACGCCTCAGCGCCCATGATACTTCGTCTTAAGACGCGGGAAAGTCGGTCGCTGCCAGGTCTGCCAATCGCATCCTCCCTCTCTTCATGCCCTTCAACGCCCGCCCCGGTCACCCCGAGGCGGGCGTTCTGGCGTTCAGGCACCCGCGTCGGTCGCGTCGGTCGCACCTGCGTCGGCCGCCGCGCGATCGGCACCGGCCTCACCGCTCGCCGCGCGATCGGCACCCCGCCCAGCCGCTGAGAGGCCGAAGCGCGCCGCCAGGGCCCCGCCATAGCGCCGCAGGTCCTCGCGCAGCCGGAACAGCGCCAGGTCCTTCGCCTTCGCCTCCAGCATCACATCGAAGTCGAGACCCGCCACCCGCTCCAGAAACATCACGAACTCGAACGGGTTGATGAAATCCGCATGGCCCGTCATCACCGGCGCAACAGGCCGCAAGACCTTGCGCCCCGTCGCCCGATCCACCACCCGCTGCTCGCGCAACTCCGTGCGCGGCGACGAATAGTGGATCTTGGCGACCTCGCCAGCCGGCCACGTCGAAAGCATCCGCGACACCGTCTCCCGCAGATCCAAACCGTCCGGGTTCAGGCACCAGAAATGCTGGTGGTCAAACACAAGGCGTACTCCCGTCCGGGCGTGAAGCCACAGCGTGTCCGCCGCCGAGAACCGGAGGTCATCGTGCTCCAGAACCAGCCGGCGCCGAACCGGCTCGGGAAGCGTCTCCCACGTGCGGGCCCACCGCTCGCGGCTCGCCAGGACGTCGCCGTACACACCGCCCACATGGATCACCAGAACTGCCTCCGGACTGACGTGACCCCCTGAATTTCAGCCACGGATGGCTAGAGTCCGCCCAACGATAGGGGACGGACGGATGAAGAAGTCACGGTTCACGGAAGAGCAGATCATTGCGATCCTGCGGGAACAGGAGGCGGGCGTTGCAACGGCTGAGGTCTGCCGAAGACACGGCGTCAGCTCGGCCACGTTCTACAAGTGGAAGGCCAAGTACGGCGGCCTCGACGTGTCGGAGGTGCGACGGCTGAAGGGGCTGGAGGACGAGAACGTCCGCCTGAAGCGGATGCTGGCAGATGCCATGCTCGACAACGCCGCGCTGAAGGATCTTCTGGGAAAAAAGTGGTGACGCCCGCCGCCAGACGGGAGGCCGTGGCGCCCTTGCTGCGACCTTCCAGATGAGCGAGCGGCGGGCGTGCCGGGTGATCGGGGCGGACCGGGCGAGTGTTCGATACGAGGGGACGCGACCTGATGATGGGTTGCTCCGAGCACGGCTGAAGGAGTTGGCGGGCGAGCGCCGTCGGTTTGGCTACAGGCGGTTGCACGTCCTGCTGAAGCGGGAGGGCCATGCCGTCAACCGCAAGCGCATCCAGCGGCTTTATCGCGAGGAGAAGCTGACCGTTCGCCGTCGCGGCGGGCGCAAACGGGCCATGGGAACACGGCGACCGATCGAGACGCCCATGGCCGCCAACCAGCGCTGGAGCCTGGACTTTCTGTCCGACCAGCTCACAGACGGTCGCCGCTTCCGGATCCTGGCCGTGGTCGACGACTGCACTCGCGAATGTCTGGTGCTGGTCGCCGACACGTCGCTGTCGGGTCTGCGGGTTGCGCGTGAGCTCGACGCCATCGTGCGTCGTCGCGGGCGCCCGACGACCATCGTCAGCGACAACGGCACGGAGTTCACCTCCAACGCGATCCTGACATGGGCGAACGAGACCTGCGTTGGCTGGCATTACATTGCGCCCGGCAAGCCGCAGCCAAACGGCTTCATCGAGAGCTTCAACGGACGGCTGCGCGACGAGCTTCTGAACGAGACGTTGTTCCGATCCCTGCCGCATGTCCGCGCTGTGCTGGAAGCCTGGCGGCGGGACTACAACGAGGAACGACCGCACTCCAGGCTCGGCTGGATGACGCCTCGGGACTTTGCCCGCACCATTACCAAAACCACCGGCCGAAACGCTGCGCTCAACAACAGCTCCGCGCTTCGGCCTCTTGCAACCGCCATCGACGATGGCTCAGATCACGACAGGACTCTCGCTCCCGCTGGATGAAAAACGGGGGTCACGTCACTACCCGTGCGACATTTGCCGTTTGCGCTCGCCCCTGGGAGAGCGATGCTTGATGATGGCCTTCATTCTCTCGAAGCCCGTCAGCCAGGTCGAAAAAGTGGAGAATCGATAGTCAGGGGTCGCGTGAGTGACTGAGCAGCACATCGCAAAACCCGACGCAGCCATTTCGAGCGCAGAAATTTTCCACTGTTGTCCGCTGAACTTGCGAACAGAAGGCGCTTACCAAAGCGAAACGTCGATGACGATGATGATATCATGAGGGTGCCAGCCTCGCCTAGAACGCACTGCTGCCGAGGCAACTTAGAACACCAAGGCCACAATCCTTCCGAGCAATTGTCCGCTTGCGTGGCGCCGTTGATCGAGTACCAAACTTAACCCGAAACAGGGGACAGCGGCGATCAGAGTCTGACCTAATCGCCAACACCATCTCCATCATAAGTTCCAGACATGTTATAATATAGATTATGGAACGTAAACTGAGTGCCTGTTGCGAAACGGACAGACTGAGCTGGCGGCCGACGAATATGTGGCTGCGTCGCTCCGCTAGCACTACTTTGGCAGATCATTGGTGATGAGCGGGAGCCTGCAATGCGGGCATATGTTTGGGGGCGGTTGGGCGAAGGCTTGGATGAGCGCGGCCCGAACGGCTGGCAAGCTCGGTTGCGGTGGTCCCGACGGTGATGGGCGTGCCGTTCTTTTTTTCCCGCCTCGCCTCGGTCAGGCGGCGAGATTGAAGGAACAGCAAGGCGATCATGCTCATGAGCGCGTGCTGGTGAAGGCCTTTCCCATGATCGGCCCTCGAAGTGGTCGAGGCCGAGTTTCTCCTTCATCTGCTGGTGCGCTTGGCTCGCACACCCAGCGCGCCTTGATGGCGCCGGCGAGGCGCGTCAACGGCGTCTCGGGTGGCAGATTGGCGAGATAGTACTTCCTCTCGCCCGACGAGCGATGCTCGCCGACAAGCCAGACCTCCTGGCCCGGCAGGTGCTGTGCGCCCATGGCGCCGATGCGCTGGGGCGGGCCGTCTGCCACGCGCACGCGGATGGCAGCGAAGCGGGCGGCCAGCGGGCCCTTCACGCCGCGCCGCCAGGAGAGCTTGCGCCATCGCACGCTCTCCAGCATGGCCTGGACCGGAACCGAGACGACGTCGGGCATATGGTTCTTCCTGGGTCGCCCGCGGCTTGCGACGGGGAAGATCATCGCCACGTCGGACGGGTAGACCTTTTGTGTTCGGGGATGCCGACCGCCCAGGACAGGCCGCGGTCGCTCAGAGCCTGTCGGAACGGTGCCGACAGGCCGTATCCCGCATCCGCCAGAACGCAGCCGAAGCGAACACCGGCGGCGCGCAGCCGATCGATCTCCTCGATCGCGATCTCGGGTTTGGTCCTGTAGGCTCTGCGATGCTCCGGCACACCGGTTCTGGCGAGCCGCGCCTCGTCACTCGTCCAGCTCTCGGGCAGGAACAGCCGCAAGCCCACCATGACCGGCACCTCACGAGACGCGAGCGTCAGCGACGCCAGCGTCTGGCAGTTGGCATTCTTGCCCAGCGCCGAAGCGTATTGCGGCGCCACGCCGACCGAGTGCGCGCCCTTCTTCGGCAGCGCGTTCGCAGGCGAATGATTCGCTGGATCATTCGCTTTTCCTGCTCACCGTCGACGATCAGGAAGGCCTTGTCCCCGCCCAGCATCGCATCGGCCTGACGTGCCAGTTCCTGCTCCAGGGGCGCTGCGTCCCACACACCGGCGCCGACAAAATGATGCAACTGATCGTAGCCGACGACGCCGTTGCGCAGCGCCATCGGCTGAATGCTCTTGCGCTCACCAATCGCGATCAGGCCTGCCACATAGGCCGGGCATATCCTGGCCCACGCCTTATGCCCCAGCGCCGTCAGGAACGGCGACAGCCACCGTTCCAGTTCCACTCGCCGATCCGATCCCACGGTCGGCCCTCCCTAAGCCGACCTCCTATGAATCACCGATCAAATGCCCGGGGAACCCCTTCTAGGCACATTCTGCCAAAGTAGTGCTAGGTGTTGGATCCCAGGGTTT
Source organism: Aureimonas phyllosphaerae (assembly GCF_047943035.1). Taxonomy (NCBI): domain Bacteria; kingdom Pseudomonadati; phylum Pseudomonadota; class Alphaproteobacteria; order Hyphomicrobiales; family Aurantimonadaceae; genus Aureimonas; species Aureimonas phyllosphaerae. The sequence continues at coordinate 3,330,908 of NZ_CP181348.1, forward strand.
GATGGTGTGATCCTCTCCATGGAATGGAAGGAGGCCCTATGGGACAGGTTCGTCACGGCAGCGCCACGACCACGCACGCCATCCGAGCAGCAATACAGCGATCGCAAGCTTCGCTCGCGACGCTGAGCCGGGAGCTCGGCATCAATCCGAAGACGGTGGCCAAGTGGCGCAAACGCCAGACCCTGGAGGATATGAAGACCGGGCCGAAGGAGCCGCGATCGACGACACTGAGCGAGGCCGAGGAGGCGATGGTCGTCGCGTTTCGACGACACACGCTGCTGCCGTTGGATGACTGCCTCTACGCGCTACAGCCGACGATCCCACATCTGACCCGGTCAGCGCTGCACCGATGTCTTCAGCGGCATGGCATATCCAGATTGCCGGATGTGGAAGGCGACAAGCCGAAGCGGCAGCAGTTCAAACGTTATCCGACTGGCTTCTTCCACCTTGACATTGCCGAGGTGCAGACCGGCGAAGGCAAGCTCTTCCTGTTCGTGGCCATTGATCGGACAAGCAAATTCGCCGTCACCCAGCTAGTCGACAAGGCGGACAGGAAAACGGCCTGGGAGTTCCTGGAGCGGCTGCTGCAAGCCGTGCCGTATCGGATCCACACCATCCTGACGGACAACGGCATCCAGTTCGCCGAGCAGCCGCGCAACCGTAACACCGCCTGGTCCCGGCAGATACGCTTCGACATGATCTGCGAGGAAAACGGTATCGAGCATCGGCTGACCAAGCCGAACCATCCGTGGACGAACGGTCAGGTCGAGCGGATGAACCGCACGATCAAGGATGCCACTGTCAAACGCTTCCACTACGAGAGCCACGATCAGCTTCGAACGCATCTCGCCGACTTCATGGCGGCCTACAACTTCGGCCGTCGGCTCAAGACACTTGGCGGTCTCACACCCTACGAATACATCGCCAAAATCTGGACCTCGGAGCCAGACCGGTTCATCGTCAATCCAATCCACCAGATGCCGGGACTGAACATCTAGAGGTTCAGCTCAACCTGCAGGCCATCATAGGCGGGCTGGACCGATGGGGGCACAGCTCGGCTGACGGTTTCATAGTCCAACGGCGTATGCATATGCGTCAGGATCGCCCGAGGCACGCCAAGGCGCTCGATCCATTCGAGCGCCTGTGACAATGAGAAATGGCTCGGATGCGGACGATGCTGGAGAGCATCGACCACTAGAAGCTCCGCGCCATCGATCACGTCGATCGCTTCAGGCGGGAAGTCGGATACGTCACTGGAATAAGCCAGAGGACCTATGCGGAAACCGAGCGAGTGGATGGTGCCATGGGTCTGGGCATACGGCCGGATCGTCAACGGGCCGGCCTGCCCTTCGACGACGAAGGGTTCGGCCGCTGCGATCGGCTTGTACCGGACGATCGGGGCATAGGAACTCCCGGGCGGCGTCCTGAAGCAGTAACCGAAGGCCTCGAACAGGCGTGCGTACGTGTCGGCGTCGGCGTAGAGATCTACGAGCTTCCTGTGATCGATGACATAGCCACGAACGTCGTCGAGACCATGAATATGGTCGGCGTGCGGATGCGTGATCAGGAGGCCGTCGATCCGCGTGACGCTTGCCGCCAGCATCTGCTCGCGAAAATCAGGGCCGCAGTCGATGACCACGCGCGTGACATCGTCGCCGTCAACAAGTTCGACCATGGCCGAACAGCGGGTGCGGCGGTTACGGGGGTTGGTCGGATCGCAGTTACCCCAGTCGCCGGTGATCCGCGGCGTTCCCGGAGATGACCCGCATCCAAGGATCGTCAGGCGAAGATGCCGGGCCATCAGCGCGGGCTCAAGCGAGGATCCGGTACCTTTCGGAAGAGCCGGAAGAAGTTGGCAGTCGTCTCGCCGGCGAACGCGTCGAAGTCTTTCCCCAACGCGTCTGCCAAGGCCTCGGCAGTATCGCGCACGAAGGCCGGCTCGTTCCGTTTGCCGCGGTTGGGAGGCGGTGCAAGATATGGCGCATCTGTCTCGACGAGGATCCGCTCGGGCGGGACCGACGCTGCGATGCTGCGCAACTCACCAGAATTCTTGAAGGCAACGATGCCGGAAAAGGAGACGTAACCACCAAGTTCGATCCCGACCTCGGCAAGACGTCGACCTGCCGTGAAGCAGTGAAGAACGAAGGGGAAGGCCCCCTTCCCGGCTTCGTCGCGGAGAATGCGATCGACATCGGCATCGGCGTCGCGAGCGTGGATCACGAGCGGCAGTTTCGTCTCGCGAGCCGCTTCGATATGACGGCGGAAGACACGCTCCTGCCGGTCATGCGGTGCGCGATCGTAGTGGTAGTCCAAGCCAGCCTCGCCGATCGCCACGATCTTCGGATGGGACGACAGTGCGACGAGAACGTCGACCGGCACTTCCTCCTCGTCGGCCGCATTCAGCGGATGCGTTCCGATCGAGGCGTAGACGCAAGGAAAGCGTTCGGCGACGCCAAGCACCCGGTCGAGGTTCGTCACCTGCGTGCAGATGCTCACCATCAGGCCAACACCTGCGGCGTTGGCGCGGGCGATCAGCGCTTCGCGATCCCCGTCGAAATCCGGGAAGTCCAGATGACAGTGGCTGTCGACGAGTTTGAAATCGGACATCAGGCCTCGTCGGCGACTGGTTCGACGTAGCGCGGAAAGACGCCGGCCGGCGCCGGAAGCGGCCGTCCAGCTCCCAGCATGAAACCCTGGTCGAGACGCTCGAAGCGCCGCTCCTCATCGGGAACATCAAGCAAGTCGAGGAGCTTGGCGATTGATCCGGGCATGACCGGCTGAAGCAGGATCGCGACGCGACGCAGAACTTCGGCCGTGACGTAGAGAACCGTTCCCATACGCGCCGGATCGGTCTTTCGCAGAACCCATGGCTCTTCGCCGGCGAAGTAGCGATTGGTCTCGGACACGACCGAAACAATGGCGGCGAGGAGGACGTGAAGTTCCTGCCGGTCCACCGCTGCACGGCAACGCTGAAGCAGTTGGCCGCTGGCCGCCAGGATGGCCTCGTCCGCCTCGGTGAATGCGCCGGGCGTCGGCAGGAAGCCGTCGCAGTTTTTCGCGATCATCGAAAGCGAGCGTTGCGCCAGATTGCCGAGATCGTTCGCGAGCTCGGAGTTCATCCGTCCGACGATCGCTTCGTGCGAATAGTTTCCGTCTTGTCCGAAAGGCACCTCGCGGAGCAGGAAGTAGCGCACCGGGTCGAGCCCATAAGCGGAAACGAGCGCGTTCGGATCGATCACGTTGCCGACCGACTTCGACATCTTCTCCCCGCGATTGAACAGGAAGCCGTGCACGAAAACGCGCTTGGGAACCGGCAGCCCGGCCGACATAAGGAATGCCGGCCAGTAGACCGTATGGAAACGGGCGATGTCCTTGCCGATGACGTGAAGATCGGCGGGCCAGAATCCGGCGCGATCGCCGCCATCGGGAAAGCCGGTGGCGGTCAGGTAGTTGGTCAGCGCGTCGACCCAGACATACATGACGTGCCGCTCGTCGCCCGGCACTGGAATGCCCCAATCGAAGGTTGTGCGGGAGATCGAAAGATCCTTCAACCCCGAGCGGACGAACGAGACGATCTCGTTCCGGCGTTCCGCAGGGCCGATGAAATCCGGGTGCTCGTCGTAATGCGCAAGCAGCCGATCGGCGAACTGCGAAAGGCGGAAGAAGTAACTCTCCTCCTCGACCCACTCGACCGGCGTGCCCTGCGGACCGAGCCGCTTGCCGTCTTCCGCAAGGCGCGTCTCGTCCTCGGCGTAATAGGCCTCGTCGCGGACGGAATACCAGCCGGCGTAGGAGCCCTTGTAGATGTCCCCCGCTTCCAGCATGCGACGCCAGATTTCCTGGCACGCCTTGCGGTGGCGGCCCTCGGTCGTACGGATGAAGTCGTCGTTCGAGCTGTCGAGAAGACGGCCCATCTCCCGGAACTTCGCCGAGTTCTTGTCCGCGAGTTCGAGCGGCGAGATGCCGAGGTTTCGAGCCGTCTGGAGCATCTTGATGCCGTGCTCGTCGGTTCCCGTCAGGAACAGGACATCGAAGCCGTCGAGACGCTTGAAACGGGCGATCACGTCCGTCGCGATCAGTTCGTAGGCGTGTCCGATATGCGGACTTCCGTTCGGATAGGAGATCGCGGTCGTCGTGTAGAATCGTTCGGCCATCGTACTGCTTCTGCCCGGATCGTATCGAGATGGGAGATAGCCCATCGGCTCGCCGCGCTCAACGAAGGTCGACGTGGCGCATGATTAGGATGCTCCGGCCCGAAGCGAGCGGTAGCGGTCAAGGAAGCTAAGGATCGCCTGCTTACGATCGAGATTGTAGGCGGCAGCCTCTCGAAAGCTCGCCTGCTCCGAAAGGCAGAAGCCCGCAATCGCTGCGCCCTCCCGCGCCCTGCCCTTCGACGCCGCGTCGGCGGCCAGTTCGGCAAGGCGATCGCAAAGACGATCGCGGAAGAGGTCGAAGGCGACCTCCCGGCCCTTTTGCTGCAAACCGTCGAGAAGGGCGTGAACGGCCTGCCAGTCCTGATCGACGCTTCCCAGGATCCGGTCAGCCTCGCGCAGAACGTCGACGCCGCCCCCCTGTCGGAGAATGATGGCCTGACGCAGGCTTCCCCGCGCCAGATCGGCGACGGCTGCGAGGTCATCGCCGCCATTGTCCGGCAGGAGGCGTTGCGTGGCCGTCTTCAGGGTCTGCGAATCCAATCCATCGATCCGCAACGTCCGGCAACGCGAGCGAATGGTCGGCAGGATACGCCCGGGTGCATGGTTCGTGATCAGGAAGATCGATCGCGCCGGCGGTTCTTCGAGAATTTTCAGCAGCGCGTTAGCAGCGTTCCGGTTGAGATCGTCGGCCGGATCGAGGATCGCGATCCGCCAACCGGGTGTTGCTGTGGATCGAAAGAACCCTTGAAGCCGGCGAATTTCATCGACGGTGATCTGCGTCTTGTATCCGCTCCGGTCGGCCTCGGCTCGCTGGATATGAATGACATTCGGATGAGCTCCCGACGCGATCTGACGGATGATCGGATCTTCGGCATCGAACGCTACCGTCTGCTCTTCGCCGGACGTCCAAGACACCCCCACGAGATGGCGGGCGAATGCGAAGGCGAGGGTTGCCTTGCCGATTCCACGAGGCCCCTGAAGCAGCCACGCGTGGTGCATGCGTTCGCTTTTCGACGCCGCAACGAGTTCCTGCCACTCCCGCGTATGACCTGCGAGAAACGGCGTGGCGGCCGGTGGCGGGATGCCGTCGATGTCGTCGTGGGAAGGGCGAACGTCCATCGAGTTCAGGTCGACCGCCCGCCGCGCCGACCAAGCTCAGGCATGCCTTCGAGGCCGAAGCGCTCCACCACGATGCGCTCGATGCGGTCGGAAATCTCGTCGACCGATCCGCCCCCGGCTACGACGACGCAGCGGTCCGGCTCGCGAGCCGCAATCTCCAGAAACGTCTGCCGCCGGCGTCGGTGAATATCCAGGCCATCCTTCTCGAACCGGTCTGCGGCCTCCGCCTGCCGGCGCGCCGAGATACGCTCCTGGCTGACAGCGCTGTCCACGTCGAGAACTAGCGTCAGATCCGGGCGAACGTCCGATGTGGTGGCGGCTTCGAGTTCAGCGAGAAACGTCTGGTCCAGGCCGGGGACGGATCCCTGATAGGCGCGAGTGGAATCCAAGAAGCGGTCGCACAGGACGAAGGCACCATCGCGCAGGGCAGGCGCGATCACGGTGCGGACATGGTCGTAGCGCGCCGCCGCGAAAAGGAGTGCCTCGGTCTCGACGCCGAGTCCCTCCGCCGCGCCGGACAGGACGATGTGCCTGATCGCATCGGCGCCCGGCGAGCCGCCGGGCTCGCGCGTCGTCACAACCGGCAGGCCGCGCGCCTCCAGACGAAGCGCCAGCCGCGCCACCTGCGTGGACTTGCCGCTGCCGTCCGGGCCTTCGAACGTGATGAGGCGACCGCGTCGGGGCGCGCCGGCAGCATCCGCAACCATGTTCAAAGGCTCCGTATCCAGCCGAAGGCCAGTTCCTGGATAGCGTCTGCCGCCCGCCCCGCGAACGTGCCCTCGGCAACGTCCTCTCCCGCATAGAGATCGCGCTCCAGCGAGAAACGGTCCTCAATGCGCAGTTCGATCCGGCCGATCTTGTCCCCCCGGCGAACCGGTGCCTGCAACGGTGTATCGTAGCGAACCTGCGCGGTGACCCTGTCGGCATGCCGCTTCGGAATCTGCGCCACGAGATCGCTATCCAGCACCAGCGGCACGGATGCCGCCAGCCCGCCGAAAACCGGCGCGGATGCCACCGGCGTACCGGCCGGAAAGATCGTCTTCTCCTCGAATGTCGACGCTGCCCAATCGGCCAGAGCGATCGTCTCCTTCAGCCTGGTCTGCTCCTTGTCGAGCCCGGCGAGCGCCAGAATGGTGATCCCACTGCCCTCGCCTTCCACGACCCCAACGATCGAGTAGCCGCCCTCCTCCGAGAAGCCGGTTGCCATCCCTGTCGCGCCTGGCTTGGCCGCTAGAAGCGTGTTCCGGTTGCGCTGAAGGATCTTATTCCATTCGAAGTCGGGCTGCGCGTAGAGAGCGTAGCGGTCGGGGTATGTCAGGCGCACGTGCCGCGCGAGCGTCGCCATGTCGCGGGCCGTCACCTCCTGCCCGCCCTCAGGTAGTCCCGTCGGATTGACGAAACGACTGTCGACCATCCCGAGCGCCTTCGCGCGTTCGTTCATCCGCGCGGCAAACGCCGCTTCCGATCCCTCGAGCCCTTCGGCAATGATGATGGCGGCGTCGTTGGCCGCCTGGACGACGAGACCGCGCTCCAACGCTTCGACCGGTACCGAAGATCGCACGGCGGCAAACATCGTCGCGGTGCGCGACGGCGCCCCGCCCGTTCGCCAGGCATGATTGGAAACCGGCATAGTGGCGTCAAGCGCGATCCGTCCCGAAGCGAGCGCTTCGAACAGGAGCTCGGCCGTCATGATCTTCGCCAGCGATGCCGGAGGAAATGGCGCGCTGCCGTTCTTGTTGAACAGAATTCCCCCGGTCTTCCCGTCCATGATGACGGCGACCTTAGCTGCCGTATCCGGCACAAAAGCCGCATCCGTATCCTGCGCCTGGGCAACGCCGGAGAACCCGATCACGGCGAGGAGCGCCGCGCTCCGCAGAAGACGCAAGGGATGATTCATGAGGTTGCCGGAACGAAGATCTGTCCGGTCATAGATAGGGCATCGGAGCTTCGGCGTATATCTCGGCCGAGCCTCTGCCTGTGGGAAGCTCAGGGTTCGTCCGCCCGCACGACGAACGCATCCGAGGCACCGGCATCCCAGATTTCGCGCAGCAGTGCATCGGCATCCTGGCCCGGCCGCATGTTCAGCGACAGCGACACCTTTCCATCCGCGCCCGTCTCGTTCAGATCGGCCCGGCCGTCGGCGAGGCTGGCGACCCGCATCAGCAACGCGACGTCGTCCAAGGCCCCGAGTTCGATCGTTTCCGGCTTAGCGGGCGTGGCGATCATCGACGCCAGGGCACCACGCGCGCCGCCTGCCTGTTCGGCCGGAGCATAGGAAAGAAGCGAGCCACGGGGGACCGGAACCGGCACAGGCGCGTCGGACGCCGCGTCGTAGGTCTCGATCAGGTCCTCGATCGAAGGCGTGCGCACCGGGACGGCGCGCGGCGCCGGAGCCGGCGTCGAGGCGCGGGGGGCGGAAAATGCCGCCGCCATGAGGAAGGGTGAACGCTCTTGTCGCGAGGCGATCATCACGCCGCTCGGCAGCCCGTCGTTGATCGCCGGAGCATTACCGGGTCGATAGGACGCCATCAGCATCGGCGTATCGTCGCCCTCGAGCGGCGCACGACCGACATACTCGACCTTCACATCGGCGACGCCGTCATGCTGGAAACCCAGCATCTCGGCGGCCTTCGACGACACGTCGAGAACGCGATTATGCATGTAAGGGCCGCGATCGTTGACGCGCACGAGCACCGAGCTTCCGGTCTTCTGGTTGGTCACGCGCGCGTAGGACGGCAGCGGAAAGGTCGGATGCGCTGCCGACAGGTGATACATGTCGTAGACTTCGCCGTTCGCCGTCAGGCGACCGTGAAAGTTCGCGCCATACCATGAGGCAGTCCCGGTCTTGACGTAGCCGGGCTCCTCCTTCGGGTAGTACCATTTGCCGCGAACCATGTAGGGCTTGCCGGTCTGGTCACGGCCGCCGCCCTTGGGCACCTTCTTCAGGCGGGTGACGCGCGGGCTGGCCTTCACCCCGAAGATCTTGGATGTGAAGAACGGCGCATCGCCTTCGGGCGCCAATTCTTCCTGATGGGTCGACGAAGACGTGGACTGGCACCCGGCCAGTGCCAGCGACAATCCGAAAGCGAGACCAAGCCCGATCCTCCGGTCGCGTCCGGCTCCAGCCATCATTCTGCCCCCACCTGTCGCTTCGACGCGCACACCCCGCCGCGTCATCCCCACCATATTCCTCGCAAAACTTACCAACAGATGAAGCGAAAGCAAGTGCAGCCGATTCTAGGCCCTACAGACTACAGAAGATGCCTTGCCGAAATCTTGCCACAATCAGGTCTATCGCGGCCCGAGCCGACGAGATCTCGCCACGAGATTCAAAGGCGACCTCGAAGAACGCTGCAACACCGTGCTGATACTTCCAGATCGCGAAGCGGGCGCCTGTGTGCGACAAAGACCCACGTCAGGCAAACTTGACGCGACGGTGCGCAACCGTCTCTTCACCCTGAAACTGTGATGGTCGGATGGGTTCGAGGCATGGCAGCGGACGCCGCGGCCTCAGGCGAAGAACTGGGCCGTTACGTTCCCGCTAATCTCACCGGATGCCTTTCGACGCAGCATCTCGAGGTAGTCCGCCTGGCGAACATCCTCGTCCGAGCGATCCTCGCCCAGCATGGCTTCGATCTCGCCCAGCGTCCGCTTCAGGCGCTCCGTGAGGGAAGCGATGTCGACCAAGTCCTGCATAGCATCTCCTTTGCGGAGCGAACCCTGCCGCAAACGGCTGGCCTCAGGCTGGCGAGGAGATGATCGTCACGCCGTTTCGCGGCGCAGGAGGCGCCGACCGACGAAGCGACGAGCGCGCTCGATCTCGACGAAGATGACCGGGGTGATGAAGAGCGTCAGTGCCTGGCTGACGAGAAGACCACCCACAACCGCGACGCCGAGCGGCTGTCGAAGTTCGGACGAAACGCCTGTTCCGAGTGCGATGGGGAGGGCACCGAGGAGCGCGCAGAACGTCGTCATCATGATCGGTCGGAAGCGGCGCAGGCAGGCCTCCCGGATCGCGGCTTCCGGCTCCTGTCCCGCTTCGCGCTGCAGTTCCAGGGCCACGTCGACCATCATGATCGCGTTCTTCTTGACGATGCCGATCAGCATAAGAAGTCCGATGACCGCGATGATCGAAAGATCGAAATCGAACCACTGCAGGGCCGCGAGCGCGCCGAAAGCGGCGGACGGCAGGCCCGACAGGATCGTAAGCGGATGGATGAAGCTCTCGTAGAGGATGCCGAGGACAATGTAGATCACCAGCACGGCGGCGCCGATCAGCAGCCCGAGATTGCCGGTCGCCTGCTGGAAGACCTGCGCGGTGCCTGCGTAGCTCGTGGACACGTTCGACGGCAGCTGAAGCTGAGATTTGATGGCCTCGACGGTAGCGGTCGCCGTGCCGAGCGATACGCCCGCGGGCAGGTTGAACGACAGGGTGACCGCCGTCAGCTGTCCCGTCTGGTTCACGGTCACGGGACCCGCCTCGCGCGACAGCGTCGCAAAGGCCGCCAACGGGACCAGCGTTCCGTTGGCGGCCGGCACGCGGATCGCCGCGAGACGATCGTCGGTCCAGGCGCCGCTTTGATCGTATTCGAGAATGACGTCGTAGCTGTTTCCGGTCGATTGAATCTGTGCGGCCGTAAGGGTACCGAATCCGGCCTCGAGTGCGGTCCGCAGGCCGGCGGGATCGACGCCCAGAGCGTCCGCCCGGTCGCGGTCGACCTTGATCCGCTCCTGAAGACCGTTGTCCTGAAGGTCGGTCGCGACATCGACGAAATGGGACGGGTCGGCACGCATCGCGTCGAGGATCCGAGCCGACCACTGCCGTGCGGCACCAGCGTCCAGCGACTGGACGACCAGCTGATACTGGCTCTGCGTCGACCGCCCGCCGAAGCGCAGACTCTGCACGGGCGTCGCGAAACTTTTCAGGCCCGGCACGGCGCCGAGTTCGAGGCGGAGCGAGGAGAGCGTCTGTTCGATCGGCGGCCGCTGATCCTTCGGCTTCAGCTGCACGAACATCGAGCCGGAATTGAACGTCGCGCCGCCGGGCCCGGCACCGAGCGTCGAGGTGACGAACGAGACCGCCGGATCGGCCTTCACGGCAGCGGCCGCCCGCGCCTGAAGGGCGGACATCGCCGCGTAGGAAATGTCCTGGCGGGCCTGCGTCGAAATGGTCAGGAGACCATTGTCCTCCTGCGGCAGGAACGAGCGCGGCAGAGTCGCCATCATCACGGCCGAAGCCGCGAAGGACAGGACGAACACGGTTACCACAAAACCGTTGCGGTGGAGGCACCAGTCCACCATGCGCCCATAGACCGCCGTTGCACGGTCGAACCCGCGCGTGAATCTGGTCGCAAGTCCTGAGGTAGGCGCATGATTGGCCGGCAGGCGGGCTGCGAGCATCGGCGTCAGCGTCAGAGACACGACGGCCGACGCAAGAATTGCGAGCGCCACGACGACGCCGAACTCGTTGAGGACTCGCCCGACGACACCACCCATCAGCAGGATCGGCAGAAACACCGCCACCAGCGACAGCGACATCGAGGCGATTGTGCCGGACACCTCTCCGCTGCCCTGCAGGGCCGCCTCCATCGGCGAAGCGCCGTCCTCGACGTGTCGGACGATGTTCTCGAGCATGACGATGGCATCGTCGACCACAAGACCGACGGACAGCGTCAGTGCCAGAAGCGACAGGTTATCGATCGAATACCCGAGGAGGTACATCGCCCCGAACGTGGCAACCAGCGACAAAGGGACCGTAATGGCCGGGATCATTGTCGCGGAAAGCCGCCCGAGGAACAGGTAGATGACGAGGATGACGAGAAGAATCGTCAGCCCGAGCGTCTGCTGCACGTCGTCCACCGCCGCGCTGATCGACACGGAGGCGTCGTTCACCACCTGCAACTGCACGGAAGCCGGTAGCGCCGCCTGAAGTTCGGGCAGCTTCGCCTTGATCGCGTCCACGACCTCGACCGTGTTGGCGCCCGGCTGACGCTGCACCGCGAGCACGATCGCGGGCTTTCCGTCGAGCCAGCTTCCCTGATTGAGGTTGTCGACGCTGTCCTCGACCTTCGCGACATCGCCGAGGCGCACGGGCACGCCGTTCGGTCGCGCGATCACGAGCGTTCGAAACTCGTCGGCGTTGGTGCGCTGCGTCGGCGCGTCCACGGTCAGCGCCTGCCCTCCGGTCTGAATGGTGCCCACCGGCGTCTGGCTGTTCGCCGCGGCGAGGGCGGTCGACACCTGCGACATGCTGAGCGAACGCGCCGCGAGCTTGTCGGGATCGACCCCGACGCGCACGGCGAAGGTCTTGGCGCCGTAGACCTGGGCCTGCGCCACGCCCTGGATCGTCGACAACGCCGGGGAGATCAGATTCTCGGCGAGGTCGTCGACTTCGGTCAGCGGCGTTCCCTGCGACACGAGGTCCAGAAGCAGGATCGGTGCGTCGGCCGGGTTCGCCTTCCGGTAGCTCGGAGGCGTCGTCATGTTGTCCGGCAACTGACGCGTGCTGCGCGCGATCGCGGCCTGCACGTCCGCAGCGGCCGCGTCGATATCGCGCGACAGGACGAACTGGATCGTGATCTGCGTATTTCCGAGCGACGACCGAGCCGTGATCGTATCGACGCCGTCGATCGTCTCGAACTGCTTGATCAGAGGCGTCGCCACGGCGCTGGCCATCGTATCGGGCGACGCGCCTGCAAGCTGGGCGGACACGCTGATCGTCGGATAGTCGGCCTGTGGCAGCGCCGCGACGGGCAGCAACCGGTAGGCGGCGATACCGGCTAGAAGGACCGCCAGGCACAAGAGGAGCGTCGCGACCGGCCGGCGGATGAAGGTCGTGGAAATGTTCATCGCGCAGCCGTCGCATCAGCGGGTGGCGTCGGCGTCGTCTGGTCGCCGCCGGGTGCGGCCGCAGTGTTAGGTTTCACCTTGGCGCCATCGGTCAGGGTGCCCTGCCCCTCGACCACCACGGTATCCCCAGCGGAGATACCGGCCGTGAGACCGGTTCGGTCGCCGACCCGAAGCGCGACGTCTGCCTTTCGGATCGAAACCGTATCGTCGGGATCGACGAGGTAGACGACGTTCCCATCCTGTCGCGGCTGCACGGCAACCGTTGGAACGACGACGAGACCGCTTCTCTCGCCCGCCTGCACCACGGCCGAGAACGCCTGCTTGGCGACAAGCCGGCCGTCCGGATTGTCCACCGTGGCCCGCAGCGAGATCGAGCCGGAAGCCGGGTCGACGGCATTGTCGATGAAGTCGACCTTGCCCGACAACGCGTGGTTCGTATCGCCGGCCGGACGCAGCATCACCGTCAGCGTTCCCTTCGCCAGACTGTCCTGCAGGATTGGAAGGTCGCCCTCGGCGAGCGTGAAGGCTGCCCGTACGGGCGAGACCTGCGTCAGCGTTACGATCGCGGCGCCCGGCGTCACGAGCGCGCCAGGCGAAACCTGGAGCGCTCCGAGGCGCCCGTCGAACGGTGCGGTGATCTTCAGCTTGTCCAGCGCGACCTGATCGGCGGCGAGCGTTGCCTTGTCGATTTCCAGGACCGCTGCGGCCGATTGTGCCGCGCTGCGCGCCGTATCGGCCTGCTGTGCGTCCACGGCGCCCGACTTCAGAAGTGCATCGGCTCGTTGCAAATCGCGCTGCGTCTGATCGAGCGTTGCCTGGTCCCGGGCAATGGCGGCTTGATCCTTCGCAATCTGCGCGCGCGCGGCGCGGTCGTCGAGGGATACCAGGAGGTCACCCTGCTGGACGACCGCGCCGTCAGGTACGGCGATCGTCGCGATGGTTCCGGTGACTTCCGAACTCATCACCGTCGAATTGACTGGCTCGACCGTGCCGATCGTGTCACGCAGGATGGGCAACGAAGCGCTAACCGCCTGCGCTACATCCACGGCGATCGGTGCACCACCCCCATTCTGTTGCCGCCCGTGTCCATTACCGCCCCTGGCGGTATCCGCCGTCCGAGAACTCGACAGCCATGACGCCAGGATCGCCGGTGCGTACGGCGCGAGACGGTCACGCTCGAACCCCGCGACGGCCAGGAGAACGACACCAATGAGGACTAACCAACGCAGCATGCTGGACCTGCCCCCAAACTCGCCACGACATGCGAAAGCAGAGACCTGCGACTAAGGCCGCCGCACGCTTCACCGACAAGTGAAATCGCGGCAAGGATCGTCCACTCCGGAGGGATGGGAGGTAAAGCGGTGGAACGTCGCGGAGGGGGTGGCGGATGGGGTGAGATTCGAACTCACGGTACGGTTCCCCGCACGGCGGTTTTCAAGACCGCTGCCTTAAACCACTCGGCCACCCATCCCAGCCGAAGACGACGCGCGACCCCGGGCTTTCGGCTTTAGCGCCAAGCTCTCGCCAGCGTCAACCGGCCGAAGGGCGACTCCGGCTGCGGCATCGCCTATATGACCGATCAGACGACGCCTGCCGCCTGGCGGGACTCAAAGCCGCAGGAGCCAAACCATTGATCGAAGCCCCCCGTCCGCGACGCTCGCTTCTCTGGTTGGTGATCGGGGCGATTGCCGTCATCGGTATCGTCGGCAACGTCGCTATCGCAGTCTGGCTTCTGGCCGGTAGCGTCTGACCGAGGCCCTCCACCGGGCTTGGAACCGGCCGCGGCTTCCGTCATTTCCAATGCGAATGCGACCTCACGCGACAGTCGGCAGCGACGGTCTGCGATCGCTTATCGCATCGTCAGAATTGAAATCCCGGTCGTGCGACGTCCTTCGAGATCCCGGTGCGCGCGCGCGGCTTCGGACACGGGGTAGCGTTGGTCGATCCGCACCCTGACGGCACCGCTCCGGACCACATCGAACAGCGCGTTGGCGCTCTCTTCGAGCTCGGCTCGCGTCGCCGTGTAGCCGAACAGGCTCGGCCGGGTGACATAGAGCGATCCCTTCTGGTTCAGGAGCGCGAGGTCGAAGTTCTCGATCGTCCCTGAGGACTGGCCGAAGCTGACAAACAGGCCGCGACGCTTCAGGCAGTCGAGGCTTGCCGGATAGGTGTCCCGGCCGACCGAATCGTAGACCACGTCGCATTTCGCGCCGTTGGTTATGTCGGCGACGCGTTCCACGAAGTTTTCTGTCCGGTAGTTCACGACGTGATCGTAGCCGTGGTCCAGCGCGAGGCGAACCTTGTCATCCGAACCCGCGGTTCCGACCACGGTCGCGCCGAGATGCTTTGCCCACTGGCCGGCGATCAGCCCGACACCGCCGGCAGCCGCATGGATCAGGATCGTATGCCCCGGCCCGACGGGAAACGTCCGGCGCAGCAGGTATTCTGCCGTCATGCCCTTCAGCATGATGCCGGCCGCAACCTCGTCGCTGATGCCCTCGGGGATGCGCACCGCGCCGGCTGCAGCGACATTGATCTCTTCAGCGTAGGTTCCGCTCGCGCCGGCGTAGGCGACCCGATCGCCTTCCGCGAAGCCGGTGACGTCTCGGCCGACAGAGACGACGGTGCCCGCCCCTTCCTTGCCTGGGACGAACGGGAAGGACGGCGCCTTGTACGTTCCGTTCCTGAAATACACGTCGATGAAGTTGAGACCCGCGGCGCTCTGACGAACGCGCAACTCGCCGGGGCCCGGCGGCGCGCGATCCTGCTCGCGCCACTGCATGACCTCGGGACCGCCGGTGGCGTCGATGACCATGGCGTGCGTCATTCGTAGAACTCCTGTTCCGCTGAGCGACCGCGAAGGCGATCGAGGAGCTGAAGAACGGCACCGATCGAAAACAGGTAGATAGCCGAGAGCAGGATGCCGGCTCGCACCCATATCGGCGAGTCGAAGGCGAAGAGGAGCGCGATCACGCCAAAGACGCACCAAAGGCCCAGAATGGTCAGATTGAGCGCCCGCAGGCGCACGACGCGGACCGGATGCAGGAACTTGATCGGCAGGAAGGTGGTCGCCGCGCACAGCACCACGAACAGGAAAGCCATCCACTCGTTCGGTGTCGCCGCGAACAGGGTGAAGACGACCATGTTCCAGGTGACCGGGAAGCCGCGGAAGAAGTTGTCCTTCGTCTTCATGCGCGTGTCCGCATAGTAGACGGCACTGGTGATCACGATGAGGGCCGCGGCGACGAACGACAGCGGCCGGCCGATCATCCCCGATTGATAGAGAGCGAAAGCGGGGATCAACACATAGGTCGAATAGTCGATGATCGCGTCCAGCATATCGCCGGACCAGTTGGGAAGACGCCGCTTGATATCGACGCGCCGAGCCAGCGGTCCATCGATGCCGTCGACGAACAAGGCCAGACCAAGCCAGGCGAACATATCGACCCAGTGCCGCTCGGCCGCTGCGATGATCGCCATAAACGCCCAGAAAGCGCCGCTGGCGGTCAGCAGGTGGACGGTGAACGGGCGCCACTGCCTGAAATCAAAACCTGCCACGCGCTTCGCTTCTTCTATCGCCATTCACGTGAAGTAACGCAGCCATCCCGCCATTGCCATCCGCTCGGCGTCGCGTATCTCCAGAATGTGTTGAAAGACGCCCGCATGCTCCCGCGCCGCCCGTACGGCCGGTCGCGGCAGCGACGTTGGGGCGAAACGGAACGGTCGGCGTTGCCGGGAGCGCATCTGAGGCGATGGAATCGTCCGCAGTTGTGTCCCAGCAACGCGCGAGCAGGAGTGCGACGCTTGAACCCATCGCGTCATGAAATCGGTATCGTCGGCGGCGGTCTGGCGGGCGCCAGCGCTGCGCTGGCCTTCGCGCAGGCGGGGTTCGACACGGTGCATATTGCCGCACCGCATCGTCACGACGGTCGCTCGACCGCTCTCATCGGACCATCGGTGCGGTTCCTCGAACGGCTCGGGGTTGTTCAAGCGCTGGAGGAGCGCGCGCAGCCCATGTTTGCCATGAGGCTCGTCGACGATACGGGACGCCTCCTACGGGCGGCGCCGGTCGAGTTTCGAGCCGCCGAGATCGGCCTCCCGTATTTCGGACTGAACGTCCTGAACCGGGAACTCCTGGAAACCCTGACCCAGGAGTCCGGTAAGGTTGCCGATCGCCTGACCCATGTCGAGGAGCCCGTCGTTTCGGTCGATCTCGAACCCGAGCGCGCGACGGTCCGTACCGAAAGCGGTCGCACGATCTCGTGCCGCCTCCTCGTCGGGTCCGATGGGCGTCATTCGGTCGTCCGCACGGCGATGCAGGCGCCGGTTCGCACGTGGAGTTACCCGCAGGTCGCACTGGTCCTGAACTTCGGTCACCAGCGGGATCATGAAGGCATCTCGACCGAGTTCCACACCGCGACCGGTCCGTTCACGCAGGTCCCTCTGCCGGGCCGTCGATCCTCGCTGGTCTGGGTGGAAACACCCGACGAAGCGCTGCGGCTGAAGGATCTGAGGGTCGAAGACATTTCGCGCGAAGTCGAGCGACGCCTCCACTCCATCCTCGGGGCCGTGAAGGTCGAGGAGCCGATCCAGAGTTTCCCTCTGTCCGGTGCATCGGTCTCGCGGCTGTCCGGCCTGCGCTCGGCGCTTGTCGGCGAGGCCGCCCACGTCTTCCCGCCGATCGGCGCGCAGGGGTTGAACCTAGGAATCCGCGATGTGGAGGCGCTTCTGGATGTCGCGCTGGACCATCGCGACGATCCTGGCGGCACAGCGATGCTGGCCGCCTACGAAGCCCGGCGTCGCGCCGACGTCGCCACGCGCACGGCGGCGGTCGACCTTCTGAACCGTTCGCTCCTGACCGGCTTCCTGCCGGTACAGGCCGCGCGCGCTATCGGCCTCGGCGCGCTGGCGTCCGTTCCGGCGCTTCGTCATGCGCTGATGCGGGAGGGTGTGCAGCCGGGGTCGGCGCTCGCAGGAATTGCTGCGCGGGTGCGCTCGCTCTTGCCGGGGCAGCGCGCTTCTGGGTAAGGGGCGCTTATGAGCCCCCACCAGTCCAAGACCGCCCGCTTCTCCATCGGACAGATCGTCCGCCACCGGTTCTTTCCGTTCCGGGGCGTGATCTTCGACGTCGATCCCGAATTCAACAACACGGAGGAATGGTACCAGTCCATTCCCGAGGAGATGCGGCCGCGCAAGGACCAGCCGTTCTATCATCTCCTCGCGGAGAACACGGAGACGGAGTACGTCGCCTACGTTTCCGAGCAGAACCTTCTGCCGGACAGCGAGGGTGGCCCGGTACGCCATCCGCAGATCGCCGAGATCTTCGATGGCCCCGTGGACGGCGCCTACGTGCTGAAGGAGACGAACCTGAACTAAGTGCGGCCCGGAAACGAGAACGGCGGCTCGAGAGCCGCCGTCCGCGTGTCTAGAGGTGGGCCGCGACTTACTGCGCGGCGGTTTCCTTCGCCTTGGTCTGCGCTTCCTCGAAACGCTGGCGGCGGGCCTCGGCCTGGCTCTGCAGCGCCTCGTTCAGCTGCTGCTGGCGCTGGGCGAGTTCCGGCTCGGCGCGCGCCGGGCCGTCGTAGGCGCCGGTGAAGCCGGACAGGGTGATCGTGATCGGGTTGGGCTGGCGCTGGAAGTTCACCGAGGTGACCTTCAGGTTGGTGCCCTTCTTCATGGAGGCGACGACGGCGTCCGACAGTTCGACCTCGGCGATGCAGCGATCCGGGAAGCAGACCGAGTAGTTCAGCGTCTGCGGCTTGTTGCCGTCGATCTGCATCTGCACGCCGGCCGGAATCACGCGGCCGGTCGGCACCACGGCCTGCAGCACCTTCTGCTTCACCTTGCCGTTGACGTTGATGAGGTTCACCGCCGTGATGAGCTGACGGGTGTCGGCGATCATCGTGTACTGCGTGTTGCAGATCTCGTTCTCGCCCTGCTTGGAGCAGACCTTGAACCATTCGGCCGGGACCTGCTGGGCCTGGGCCTGGGCCATCGCGCCCGTTGCCGGCACGGCGGCCAGGAGAGCAAGGCCGGCGATCGTGGCGGCGCGCTGGCGGGCGGAAAAGCGGGTTCTCACGGGTTGTGCATCCTTCTTTGGCGGAATGGCTCTGTCCGGTCGGCGCCTTCCATAGCGACCTGTGCGGTCGTCTGCAAATACGGCCGTTTGAAGACCTGCGCGAAGCTTGCGTCGAGCCTGCGGGAGGTAGGCAAGGCTTTGTGCTTTCGGTAGTTTCCCGCCCGAAATGGATGGAGTGCCCGCGACCATGACCTTCGGCCGAATGGCTTCGAACCGCCGTCTTTGGCTGATTTCCGCAGCCCTGTGTCTTCTCGTGCTCGGCTCCCCCGCGCGCGAGGCCGCCGCCGAACCGCGCCATGCCATCGCGATGCAGGGCGAGCCGAAGCTGCCGGATGGGTTCGACCACTTCCCCTATGCCGATCCATCGGCACCGAAGGGCGGGCGCATGGTCTACGGCGTCTTCGGCGACTTCGATAATCTCAACCCGGTCAGCGTCCGCGGCGCCCTGACAACGGCGCGGGGCATCTTCGGCGACCAGGAGTTCGGCAACCTCGTGTACGAGCCGCTGATGCAGCGCTCCATGGACGAGGCGTTCACGCTGTACCCGCTGATCGCAAAAACCGTCGAGACCGATGACGAGCGGACCTTCGTCGAGTTCCAGCTCGATCCCGCGGCCCGCTTCTCCGACAGACGCCGGATCCGCCCGCAGGACGTGATCGCGACCGCCGATCTCTTGAAGGTTCAAGGCAGCGTCCGGCCTCAATACTCCAACTGGCTCTCGAAGGTCGCGAAGGTCGAGCTGGCCGGACAGAACGGCGTCCGCTTCACCTTCAACGAGAAGGCCGATCGCGAATTGCCGCTCCTCCTCGCCGGCCTGCCGGTACTGCCTGAGGACGCGTTCGACGCGACGACCATCACCCAGACGACGACGAAACCGCCGATCGGGTCCGGCCCCTACCTCGTCGACCGCGTCGAGCCGGGTCAACGTATCACCTACCGTCGCAATCCCGATTACTGGGCAAAGGACCTCGCGACCAAGCGCGGTCTCGATAACTACGACGAGATCGTCGTCGAGTACTACCGCGACCAGAACGCCCAGTTCGAGGCGTTCAAGAAGGGTCTGTCGTCGGTCTATCTCTACCAGCAGCCGAACCCGCGACACTGGCGTACGGCCTACAATTTCCCGGCCGTGGCTGAAGGGAAGGTCATCAAGGACGTCTTCCCGAACGGCCGTCCCGCGAACTTGAACGCCTTCTTTTTCAACGCGCGGCGTCCGATCTTCTCCGACCCGCAGGTGAGACGCGCGCTCGGCATGGTGTTCGACTTCGAGTGGGCGAACGCCAACCTCTTCTACGACGCCTACACGCGCATGAGCGGCTATTTCGACAACTCCGAACTTTCGAGCATCGGACGGCCGGCCGACGCGCTGGAGCAGGAGCTTCTGGCGCCCTACGCCGGCCGTATCGATCCCGCCGTGATGGACGGCCGTTTCCGCCAGCCGGTCGCGGACGGCACAGGCGCCGACCGCACGGTGCTGCGCGAGGCGTTCGATCTTCTCCAGTCCCGCGGCTATCGTCTCGAGGGCACCCGCATGGTGACGCCGGACGGCGCACCGGTGGCGTTCGAGATTCTCGTCCAGTCGACCGATCAGCAGAGGATCTCGCTCGCCTGGGCGCGTACCCTGTCGCGCATCGGCGTGACGGCGACGGTCCGGCAGGTGGACGACGCACAGTACCAAAAGCGGAAGCAGAACTTCGACTACGACGTCCTGATCTCGGCCTTCTCGGGCACGCTGTCGCCCGGCGCAGAGCAGATCAATCGGTGGGGTTCGGCGGCGAAGGATCGACCCGGCTCGTTCAACTACGCCGGCGTCGCCGATCCGGCGGTGGACGCGCTGATCGCGAAGATGGTCGCGGCGCGTTCGCGCGAGGACTTCGCCTCCTCGGTGCGCGCCTACGACCGGTTGCTGATCTCCGGGTTCTACGTGGTGCCGCTCTACTACGTGCCGGAGCAATGGATGGCGCGCTGGTCGACCGTGCACCATCCCTCCGTCACGCCGCTGACCGGCTACTATCTGCCGGCGTTCTGGATCGCCGACGAGAAGAGTTGAAGGCGGCTCACGCCGCCTTCTTCAGCGTCTCGTCGGCGAAACGGGCAAGCTGCGTGGCGACGGACGCCGCGCCGTTCAACCGCTGCTCCGGCTTTGGCCAGTCGCGCATCAGAACGATGGACTGGTCGGGACGGATCTTGGCCGACACGCCCTGTTCCGAAATGTAGCGCACCAGAGCGGCAGGGTTGGCGAAGCTCTTGTCGCGGAAGTGGATGACGATGCCCTTCGGTCCGGCGTCGAGCTTCTCGATGTTGGCGCGGCGGCACAGCGCTTTGATGAAGACGACCTTCAGGAGATGCTCGACCTCCACCGGCATCGGCCCGAAGCGGTCGATCAGTTCGGCGCCGAAGGCATCGATCTCGCGCGCTTCCGTCAGGTCCGCCAACCGCCGGTACAGCGTCATGCGAAGCTGGAGATCCGGCACGTAGCCCTCTGGAATCATGACCGCCGTGCCGAGCGTGATCTGCGGCGACCAGGAGCCGTCGTTCTCGACCTCGACTCCCTTCATCTCGGCGACTGCCTCCTCCAGCATCTGCTGGTAGAGTTCGAAGCCGACCTCCTTGATATGGCCGCTCTGCTCGTCGCCGAGAAGATTGCCGGCGCCGCGCTGGTCGAGGTCGTGGCTGGCCAATTGGAAGCCGGCTCCCAGCGTATCCAGCGACTGCAGCACCTTCAGCCGCCGATCGGCCCCTGCCGTCGGAGTCTTGTTCGCCGGGATCGTCATCAACGCATAGGCGCGCTGCTTGGACCGGCCGACGCGACCACGCAGCTGATAGAGCTGCGCCAGACCGAACATGTCGGCTCGGTGGACGATCATCGTGTTGGCTGAGGGAATGTCGAGGCCGGATTCGACGATCGTCGTCGACAGCAGCACGTCGTACTGCCCCTCGTAGAAGGCGTTCATGATGTCGTCGAGCTCGCCGGACGGCATCTGTCCATGCGCGATCGCCACCTTCAGCTCCGGCACCTGCTCGTCGAGAAACTCCTTTATGCCCGCAAGGTCGGCCAAGCGCGGCGCGACATAGAAGCTTTGGCCGCCGCGGTAACGCTCGCGCAGCAGCGTCTCGCGCACCACCAGCGGGTCGAACGGCGCGATGAAGGTGCGAACGGCCATGCGGTCGACCGGGGCCGTGGTGATCAGCGAGAGCTCGCGCACGCCCGTCAGCGCCAATTGCAGCGTGCGCGGGATCGGCGTCGCCGAAAGCGTCAGGACGTGAATGTCCGACTTCAGCTCCTTCAGCCGCTCCTTGTGCTTGACGCCGAAGTGCTGCTCCTCGTCGATGATCAGGAGCCCGAGCTGCTTGAAGTCGACCGCCTTGCCGAGCAGCGCATGGGTGCCGACGACGATGTCGATCTGCCCTTCCTTAAGGCCCTTCTTCGTTTCGTTGAGCTCTTTGGTCGTCACCAGTCGCGAAGCCTGCGCGAGGTTCAGCGGCAGGCCGCGGAAGCGCTCGGAGAAGGTCTTGAAGTGCTGGCGCGCCAGAAGCGTCGTCGGCACGACGACAGCGACCTGCAGCCCGTTCATTGCGGCGATGAACGCGGCGCGCAGCGCCACTTCGGTCTTGCCGAAGCCGACGTCGCCGCAGACCAGTCGATCCATCGGCTTTCCAGCCGACAGGTCGTCGGCCACCGCGTCGATCGCGTTCTGCTGGTCCTCGGTTTCCTCGTAGGGGAAGCGCGCCTGGAACTCGCCCCACAGCCCTTCCGGCGGCAGGAGCTTCGGCGCGCCGCGCATCTCGCGCTCGGCGGCGATGCGGATCAGACCGCCCGCCATGTCGAGAAGGCGCTTCTTGAGCTTCGCCTTGCGCGCCTGCCAGGCGCCGCCGCCGAGCTTGTCGAGGATCGCCTCGGAGCCCTCGCCGCCATAGCGCGAGAGAAGCTCGATGTTTTCGACCGGCAGGAACAGCCTGTCGTCGTTGGCGTAGCGCAGTTCCAGGCAGTCGTGCGGCGCGCCGGCCGCCTCGATCTTGCGAAGACCGACAAAACGGCCGATGCCGTGATCGACGTGAACGACGATGTCGCCTTCGTCGAGACCGGTGACTTCGGAAATGAAGTCCGCGCCGCGCTTCTTCTTCCGGCCGCGCCGGACGAGACGATCGCCGAGGATATCCTGCTCGCCGACCACCGCGATGCGGTCGGTCTCGAAGCCCGCCTCGATGCCGAGGACGGCCGTCGCGATGATGTTCCGGCCGACCTCGAGTGCCTTGGCGTAGCTTTCGACCGGCTTGATATTACCGAGTCCGTGCTCTTCGACGACCTGCGTCAGGCGCTCGCGCGACCCCTCGGACCAAGCCGCCAGGATGACCTGCTTGCCGCCGGCGCGAAGACGCGAGATGTGGTCGACAGCGACCTTGAAGACGTTGACGTCCTCGGCCTGACGTTCGGCCGCGAAGTTGCGGCCGCGCTGGACGTCGAGGTTGACGACCTCGGTCTGGAAGCCCGCGTCGGTGATGGCGTAGGCCGACAAGCGTATGGGATCGGCGCCGGCGATCCGGCCGTTCAGTTCGTCGTCGGTGAGGTAGAGCTCCTGCGGACCCAGCGGATTGTAGGGGACCGACCCCGCGCTCGCCTCCGCGATGCCGCGACGGCGCGCCTCGTAATAGTCGAGGACCAGCTTGCGCCGCTCGCCGATGGCCTCCACGACGAGATGGTCGAGCACGATCGGGAAGCCGTCGACGTAGTCGAACAGCGTCTCGACGCTCTCATAGAAGAGCGGCAGCCAATGCTCCATGCCGCTGAACCGGCGGCCATCGCTGATCGAGGTGTAGAGGGCATCATCGCGCGAGGGTGCGCCGAACCGACGGACATAGTTCGTGCGGAATCGGGAGATGGTCTCTTCCGTGAGCGTCACCTCGGAGACCGGCGCGAGTTCGAAGCTCTTGCGCTGGCCGGTGGTCCGCTGGCTGGCCGGATCGAAGCTGCGGATCGATTCCAGCGTATCGCCGAAGAAATCGAGCCGCAGCGGCTCGTCGTCGCCCGGCGCGAACAGGTCAAGGATGCCGCCACGTACCGCGAATTCGCCGCGTTCGCGGACCGTGGTCTGCCGCTCGAAGCCGCCACGCTGCAGGACGCGGACGATGTGATCCATCGAGATGCGGCCGCTCGCCTTGGCCGAGATCGTCTCGTCCTGCAGCACCTTCAACGGCGGCATCTTCTGAAGCAGCGCGTTGGCGCTCGTCAGGATGATCGCGCGATGCGGGTCCTCCCGCAAGGCGCCGATCGCTGACATGGCCGACAGGCGACGTGCGGCCGCTTCCGACGACGGGCCCACCCGATCGTAGGGCAGACAGTCCCAGGCCGGCAGCGTCAGCACGGGCAGATCGGGCGCCACGAAGCGCAGCGCGTCTTCCAGTTCGCCCATCCGGTTGCCGTCGCGCATGACGAAGACGATGGGCTTCGAACCGCCGCGGTGGCGCGCGATTTCGGCCAGCAGGAACGGCTCGTAGCCATCCAGCACGTTGCCGATGCGAAGGCCGCCGCCCTTCTTCAGCTGCTTCTGAAGGACCGCCGCCGAACTCACGCCTGCGCCTCATCGTTCAACTCGTAGTACGATCGGATGCGGCGGAAGACCGGCGTGTCGTAGTTCGCCGGCGTCTCGGACGAGCCGGTCAGCCACGAGAAGAGATCGCGGTCGGGCGCCTCCATCAGGTGTTCGAACACGCCGAGCTCCTCGTCATCGAGCTTGTCGATCTCGGCATCGGCGAAGCGGCCGAGGACGAGGTCCATCTCGCGCGTGCCCCGGTGCCAGGACCGGAACAGCGCCTTGCGGCGGCGCGGGTCGAGGTCGGAGGAGGATCGCGTCGTGCCGGTCATCGCATCAGCCCGTCTTGTGAACAGAGATCGGGCCGGACGCCTGTCGCGCCCTTCCCGCTGCGATCCGATATAGGCGCCGGAGCGGGCGGTGTCAGCCTATGCGAGCGGGAGAACAGACGATAAACACCGCCCATGCGCCCTGCCGAACTCGATCCGCTTTTTGCCTCGGTCTCCACCGTTCAGGGTGTGGGCCCCAAACTGTCGAAGCTTCTCGACGGGCTTGTCTCGCCGCCAGGGGCTCAGGACGGCGCAAAGGTGCGCGATCTCCTGTTCCATCTGCCGAGCGGCGTCATCGACCGCCGCCGACGCGAGACGATCCGCGGCGCGCCGGATGGCACGCTGGTGACGCTTGAGTTGAGGATCGACCGCTACCAGTTTCCATCGCGCGAGGCGCGCAACCAGCCGACGCGCGTCATCGCCTTCGACGCGACGGACGAGATCGCCCTCACCTACTTCCGCGCCCAGCCGCAGTGGCTGGAGAAGCTCCTACCGCTCGGCGAAACGCTGCTCGTCTCGGGCAAGGTCGAGCGCTTCAACGGCCGCGCTTCGATGGTGCATCCCGATTTCGTCGGGCGGGCGGAGGATGCGGCCTCTCTGCCGCTGGTCGAGCCGGTCTATCCGCTCACCGCGGGCCTCTCGGGCAAGGTGCTGCGTCGGAGCGTCGACAGCGCGCTCGAGCGGCTGCCGACGTTGGCGGAATGGATCGAACCCGGCGTCTTCAAACGTGAAGGGTTCCCGACGTTCGCCGACGCCCTCGTCCAGCTTCACCGACCCACCGATCCAGCCGATCTCGCGTCTGACAGACCGGCTTTTCGCCGCCTCGCCTATGACGAACTTCTGGCCAGCCAGATGGCATTGGCGCTCGCGCGGGAGCGCGCACGTCGTAAGCCCGGACGCTCGCTGGGGGACGGCGGCGCGGTACGGGCGAGAGCCGACGCGGCCCTGCCCTTCGCGCTAACCGAAGGTCAGCGGCAGGTGCTGGCCGAAATCCACGCCGACATGGCCAAACCCGTGCGCATGCTCCGCCTTCTCCAGGGGGACGTCGGCGCCGGCAAGACCGTGGTTGCGCTCTTGGCGATGGCAGCGGCCAAGGAGTCCGGCGCGCAGTCGGCCCTGCTGGCGCCGACCGAAATCCTTGCGCGTCAGCATTTCGCCGGTCTCGCCCGCTACTGCGAGGCAGCCGGCCTGTCGATCGTCCTCCTGACGGGTCGTGACAACGGTAGGGTGCGCACGGCCAAGCTCGAAGCCATCGCCAACGGCGAGGCCGATATCATTGTCGGCACGCATGCTCTGTTCCAGGACGATGTCGCCTACCACGATCTCGGCCTCGTGGTCGTGGACGAACAGCACCGCTTCGGCGTCCACCAGCGCCTCAGCCTGACGCGAAAGGGCCGCGCGCCGGACCTTCTCGTCATGACCGCGACGCCGATCCCGCGCACGCTGGTGCTCGCCGCCTTCGGCGACATGGACGTCTCGCGCCTTCACGGAAAGCCGGCCGGCCGCAAGCCGATCACGACGGTTGCCGTTCCCTTCGAGCGGCTGGACGACATCGTCTCGCGTGCCCGCCAGGCGATCGAGGAAGGCGACAAGCTCTACTGGGTCTGCCCGCTGGTCGAGGAAAGCGACAAGAGTGAACTGACGGCGGCGGAAGAGCGCGCCGAAGTGCTGCGCCAGTTCTTCGGCGATCGCGTCGGCCTCGTTCATGGCCGGATGAACGCCGAGGAGAAGGACCGCGTGATGGCCGACTTCAAGTCGGGCGCGACGCGGATCGTCGTCGCGACGACGGTCATCGAGGTTGGCGTCGACGTTCCTGACGCCTCGATCATCGTGATCGAGCATGCCGAACGGTTTGGCCTGTCGCAGCTTCACCAGCTCCGCGGGCGGGTCGGGCGTGGCGACAAGGCCTCGTCCTGCGTGCTTCTCTACAAGGCGCCTCTCGGCGAAACGGCCAAGGCTCGCCTCGCCGTCATGCGCGAGAGCAACGACGGGTTCCGCATCGCGGAGGAAGACCTGCGCCTGCGCGGCGAAGGCGACCTCCTCGGCACTCGGCAGTCGGGCGTCCAGAGCTTTCGCATCGCCCGGTTGGAGGAGCACGCCGATCTTCTGGAGATCGCACGCGACGACGCGCGGCTGCTTCTTGCGACCGACAAGGACCTTGCCTCGCCCCGCGGCCAGGCGATCCGCAACCTCCTCTACCTCTTCGGCAAGGACGACGCGATCCGCCTCCTGCGCGCAGGGTAGGCGCTACTCGACGGTCACCGACTTTGCGAGATTGCGCGGCTGATCGACGTCCGTCCCCATCTGCACGGCCGTGTGGTAGGCGAGCAGCTGCAGCGGCACGCTGTAGACGATCGGCGTCAGGATTTCCGGCATTTCCGGCAACAGGATCGTGTGAGCGTTGACGCCCTTGCCGGCATCCGCACCACGCTCGTCGGTGAAGAGAATGATCCGCCCGCCGCGCGCGGCGACCTCCTGCATGTTGGAGACCGTCTTCTCGAACACGCGATCGTAGGGCGCAACGACGATCACCGGCATCGTCTCGTCGATCAGCGCGATCGGCCCGTGCTTCAGCTCACCTGCCGCATAACCTTCCGCGTGTATGTAGCTGATTTCCTTGAGCTTCAGCGCACCCTCCATTGCTAGCGGGAAGGAGAAGCCCCGGCCGAGGAAAAGCGCATGACGATAGGTCGTCATCTCGCGTGCCAACGCCTCGATCTCGTGCTCGACATGCAGCGCAGCGTTGACCATCCGCGGCGCCTCGGCCAGCGCCTGCGTGAGTTCCGCCTCCTGCTCGACCGACAGGACGCCGCGCTGCACGCCCGCGCGAACAGACAGGGCCGCCAGCGCGGTCAGCTGGCAGGTGAAGGCCTTGGTCGAGGCGACGCCGATTTCGGGCCCCGCCAGCGTCGGGAGTGCCGCGTCGGCCTCGCGCGCGATCGTCGACCCTTGCACGTTGACGATCGCCGCCGTCTTCAAGCCCTCGGCCTTGGCATAACGCAGCGAGGCCAGCGTATCGGCCGTCTCACCCGACTGGGATACGAAGAGCGACAGATCGACGTCGCCAAGCGGGCTTTCGCGATAACGGAACTCCGACGCCACATCGAGGTCGCAGGCGATCCGGCCGTAGCGCTCGAAATAGTAGCGTCCGACCATGCCGGCGTAGTACCCCGTGCCGCAGGCCGAGATCGCCATGCGACGGACGTCGGCGAAGTCGAGGTCGGCGCCGGCGGGTATGCGCGTGCGCCCCGTCGTCATGTCGACGAAGGCCCCGAGCGTGTGACCGATCACCTCGGGCTGCTCGTAGATTTCCTTCTGCATGAAATGGCGATGATTGCCCTTGTCGACATAGTGCTGCTTGCCGACCGATCGGCGACGCGGGCGCTCCACCGGACGGTTGTCGGCATCGAAGATCTGGGCGCCCTCGCGCCCGATCACGGCCCAGTCACCATCTTCGAGATAGCTCACCTCGTCGGTGAAGGGCGAAAGCGCGATGGCGTCCGAGCCGAGGAACATCTCGCCCTCGCCATAGCCGATCGCGAGCGGCGGGCCCGAGCGGGCGGCCATGACGGTGGACGGATCGTCCTCGAACATCACGGCGAGCGCATAGGCGCCGGTGATGGACTTCAGGAGCTTCTCCATCGCCTCACGGCGACCGACGCCCTCGCGCCGGTAGCGCGCGAGGAGATGCGCAACGACCTCGGTATCGGTCTGGCTTGCGAAATGCGCGCCCTCGGCCTGAATGTCGCGCTTCAGTTCGGCGAAGTTCTCGATGATGCCGTTGTGGACGACAGCAACCCCATCGGCGAAATGTGGATGGGCGTTGGTCTCGTTGGGCACACCATGCGTCGCCCAACGAGTATGGCCGATGCCGATTGTGCCGGCCAGCGGATCATCGGCCAGCCTGGCCTCGAGGTTGCGCAGCTTGCCCTCGGCGCGTCGACGATCGAGCGTCCCGCCATCGAGCGTCGCGATCCCTGCCGAATCGTACCCGCGGTACTCCAGCCGCTTCAGCGCCTCGACGAGCCGCAGCGCCACGGGCTCCCGACTGACGATCCCGATGATGCCGCACATTGTCAAAGCCCTCGATTCGATCAAGCCCGGAGCTTAGCACGCTGGGCTCATCGCCATGTTAATGCTTTGGTTGAAGTCGACGACGGCCCGTCAGGTGCGGCCTGCCTTGCGAGCCGCGTTGCGCGCGTTGATCTCCGCGCCGCGCCCGGCCTTCGTCACCTGCCGCCCTCGCCCGATGGCCAAAGCCTCGTCCGGCACATCCTCCGTGACGACGCTGCCCGAGCCGACATAAGCGCCGTCGCCAATCACGATCGGCGCCACCAGCGACGAGTTCGATCCAATGAACGCGTCCGCGCCGATCGCCGTTCGGTACTTATTGAAGCCATCGTAGTTACAGGTGATCGTTCCCGCACCGATGTTGGACCGCGGCCCGACCGACGCGTCGCCGAGATAGGTCAGATGGTTCACCTTCGCGCCCTCTGCGAGCTTGGTGTTCTTGGTCTCGACGAAGTTACCCACCCGAGCCTTGGGTTCGATCTCCGTGCCCGGTCGCAGACGTGCGAAGGGTCCGATCGAGACATCCGCACCGATCCGCGCCCCTTCGACATGCGAGAAGGCATGAATCACGGTGCCCGCAGCGATCGAGACGCCCGGACCGAAGACGACGTTCGGCTCCACCACGACATCGGCCTCGATCTCCGTATCCGCCGAGAAGAACACGGTCTGCGGCGCGACCAGCGTGACGCCGGCCGCCATCATCTCGGCGCGGCGTCGCTCCTGGAAGAGGTGTTCGATGCGAGCGAGGTCGGCTCGCGTGTTGACGCCCAGCGTCTCGACCTCGTCGGCCAACACCACGCGCACACCGAGACCATCGGCCCGCGCGATCTCGACCACATCGGTCAGATAGAACTCGCCCTTGGCATTCGCATTTCCGACGCGCTCGAGAAGCGAGAGCGCATGCCGTCCGTCGAGCGCCATGACGCCGCTGTTGCAGAGGCGCACGCGCCGCTCCTCGGCGGTAGCATCCTTATCCTCTCGGATCGCCAAGAGCTGGCCGCCATCGAGAAGCAGCCGCCCGTAGCCGGCGGGATCGTCGGCCTCGAAACCAACGACGCAGACGGCAGCGCCATCGGCCAGCTGGATGCGCGCGCGGCGCAGCGTCTCGGCCGACAGGAGCGGTGTGTCGCCGAACAGGACGAGCACGTCGTCGTAGCCTTCCGCGATCGCCGCGCGCGCGGCCAGCACGGCGTGAGCGGTGCCGAGGCGCTCCGTCTGCTCGAAGCTTTGCGCGGGATGGCCAAGGGCGTTGCCGAGCTTGGTGACGGCCTTGGCGTCGCGGCCAACCACGAGGGCCACGGCGTCCGAGCCCGCATCTGCCGCGCTCGCCAGCACGTGAGCGACCAGCGCCCGCCCCGCGACCTCGTGCAGGACCTTGGTCCGACGTGACTTCATGCGGGTGCCTTCGCCAGCCGCCAGGACCACGGAAAGACAGGTTCTTGTCATGGATCGTTCTCCGGCCGGCTCCCAGGGCTCGGCGTCGATGGGGTCAGCCGATTTGCTGGAAGGCAGGGAAAGTCTCGAGGAGCCAGAAGGCCATGGCCTGCATACCCCCGGTCAAGAACAGGATGCCGGTGAGGACGAGGAGACCGCCCATCACCTTTTCGACGGTTCCCAGATGCGACCGGAAACCCTGCAGCGCACGCAGGAAGGCGCCCGAGAACATCGCCGCGAGAAGAAACGGAATGCCAAGCCCGAGCGAATAGACCGCAAGGAGACCGGCACCGCTGCCGATGGTCTGCGTCGAGCCGGCGACACCGAGGATCGCTCCGAGGACGGGCCCGATGCAGGGCGTCCAGCCGAAGGCGAACGCCAGGCCCATCGCGTAGGCGCCGAGGAGACTGCCGCGCTCGGAAGGCGCCTGAAACCGTGCCTCGCGCGAAAGGAAGGCGATGCGGAAGACGCCGAGGAAGTTGAGACCCATGGCGATGATCGCAAGCCCGGCGACGATGCTCAACCAGTCGAGATTGGTCCGCAGGAGATAGCCGATCGAGCTGGCTCCCGCCCCAAGCGCCACGAATACGGTCGAGAAGCCGAGCACGAAAAGCGCGGAAGCTGCAACGATCCGCCCCTGCCCTCGTACGGACACCCGCGAGGTCTGGCGCAGATCGTCCACGGAGACGCCGGCCATATAGCAGAGATACGGCGGCACCAGCGGAAGAACGCATGGGGACAGGAACGACAGGGCGCCTGCCACGAGTGCTGCCGAGAATGTCGGATCGGGAAGCAAGGTCGGCGGTACTCGTCTCGTGTTGCGGCGTCGATTTGTCCTGTCCTATCGCAGCGTCGAAATGCGGGCAAATGCGGGTTCGGCCGGTTGACCCGCCGGGTTCACCTTTCTATGGTCCGCCAGCTTTCAGCCGCGATCCTCGATCGCGTGCGAGCGCGTAGCTCAGTTGGTAGAGCAACGGACTTTTAATCTGTAGGTCCTGGGTTCGAGTCCCAGCGCGCTCACCATTCTCTGCCCGGTGATCCCATGCAGCCCTCCCGCGATATCGCGCGCCTCGTCGAGATCATGGCCGCCCTGCGGGACCCGACGACAGGCTGTCCCTGGGACATCGAGCAGTCCTTCGATACGATCATCCCCTACACGATCGAGGAAACCTACGAGGTCGTCGACGCGATCGAGCGGCGCGACGCACAGGATCTCAAGGAGGAACTGGGCGATCTTCTGCTTCAGGTCGTCTACTACGCGCAGATGGCATCGGAACTTGACCTCTTCCGCTTCGAGGACGTGGTCGAGGGAATCACGAACAAGATGATCCGACGGCATCCGCATGTGTTCGGCGACGCCGAGGCGCGCTCGGCCCGCTCCGCGAAGGGGCAATGGGAACGGATCAAGGCGGAGGAGAAGCGGGAGCGACGCGAAGCCCGCGAGAAGGCTCGTGCGGCGTTTCCGGCTGACGCAGCTTTCGGTGAATGGACGCCGGGTCGCGAAGAGACCCTGAACGGGCTCTTGGATTCGGTGCCAGGCGCCCTGCCCGCCTTGGCGCTTTCCCGCAAGATTCAGGAAAAGGCTGCGACCGTCGGCTTCGACTGGACCGAAGCCGCGCCGATCCTTGCCAAACTGCGCGAGGAGACGGACGAGTTCGAGGAGGCGGTTGCAGGCGACGATCCCGATGCGCGTGAGGCGGAACTCGGCGACATCCTCTTCACCGTGGTCAATCTCGCCCGTCGCTACGACATCGACCCCGATGCCGCGCTTCGCCGCACGGCGGCAAAGTTCCGCGCACGCTTTGCTGCGATGGAAGCCGAGGCCGTGCGGGAGGGACGAACCCTCGCCGAAATGAGTCTCGACGATCAGGAAACGCTGTGGCAACGCGCCAAGGGCTCGGAGAACCGCGGAAAACGCTAGGGACGAAAGGCCGCCGCCTCTCGTCCCTTCTCTTCAGTCCTCGACCTCTTCCATCATCGGCAGACCCTCGATCTGCACGTCCGGGTGTCGGTGCTTCAGACGCAGGAGATCGGAGCGAGCCGCCCGGGTGAGATCGATCGACAGCTGGACGCTGCCGTCTTCCAGGTCCTCGCGCTCGCGCACGACGCTGTTGTCGTAGATCCAGGGCAGGATGCCCAGCGCATCGGCGGGCACCGTCAGCGACACCGGCTCGGCAAGACCCGCAATCCGGCCCTCGATGTCGGCCAAGAGCGCCGACACGTTCTCACCCGTCAGCGCCGAAACGATGTGAACCGCCTGCCCGCGCGGATGCGACGCGGCCGAAAGCTCCACCTGCGCACGTGCCTGCTCGTCCAGCTGATCGGCCTTGTTCCAGACCTCGATGACGTGTTCCGGGTCGTCGGCGTCGATCTCGAGATCGGCGAGGATCTTGCGCACGTCCGCCGCCTGGGCCCCGGTATCGGGGTTGGCGATGTCGCGAACGTGCAGCACGATGTCGGCCTCGACCACCTCCTCGAGCGTCGCACGGAACGCGGCCACGAGGTGCGTCGGCAGATCGGAGATGAAGCCGACCGTGTCGGAGAAGATGACCTCGGTACCGTGCGGCAGGTTGATCCGACGAAGGGTCGGATCGAGCGTCGCGAACAGAAGGTCCTTCGCCAGCACCTCGGCGCCCGTCACCTTGTTGAAGAGCGTCGACTTGCCGGCGTTGGTGTAGCCGACGAGCGCGATGATCGGGTGCGGCGCCTTCTTGCGCTTGGCGCGATGCAGCGAGCGCGTGCGGCGAACCTGATCTAGCTCCTTCTCCAGGCGCTTGATCTTCTCCTGCAGCTGACGCCGGTCGGACTCGATCTGCGTTTCGCCGGGGCCGCCGAGGAAGCCGGCACCACCGCGCTGACGCTCGAGGTGAGTCCATGAGCGGACGAGGCGGCCACGCTGGTAGTTGAGGTGCGCGAGTTCGACCTGAAGTCGGCCCTCCTTCGTCCGCGCGCGCCGGCCGAAGATCTCGAGAATGAGGCCCGTCCGGTCGAGAACCTTGGCGTTCAGTTCCTTCTCGAGATTACGCTGCTGCACGGGCGTCAGCGGATGGTCGACGATGACGAGACCGATCTTCTCGGCCGCGATCAGACCGGCGAGTTCCTCGACCTTGCCCGAGCCGATGAGTGTCGCGGGCTGGATCTTCGAGACGGGCACGATGCCGCGGGCGACGACGTCGAGTTCGATCGCCAGCGCAAGGCCTTCCGCCTCGACCAGCCGCTCCTCGTCACCGCGTCGGACGGCCTCCGACGCGTCGTCGGCCGGATTGCGCTGTCGTACGACCGGCACGAAGACGGCGGCACGTGTGGGGACGCGCTCATGCTCGATCGGCGTGCGGGGTTCGTGCTCGTGTTCTTCGGTGTATTCGGTCAATCAGACCTTCCTGTCCTCGTCCCCGCCGTCGTTCATGTTGACGGGCTGGGACGGCATGATCGTGGAGATGGCGTGCTTGTAGACGAGCTGCGAGTGGCCGTCGCGACGCAGGAGCACGCAGAAATTGTCGAACGAGGTCACGACCCCGGTCAGCTTGACGCCGTTCACGAGGAAGATCGTCAGCGAGATCTTCTGCTTGCGGACGGTGTTGAGGAAGAGATCCTGAAGGTTCTGCGCGCGTTCGGCCATCGGGCTGTCCTGTTCTTGTTCTTGCCGTGCCCGCGCCACCAAGGCGCGAACGGACGGAAATCGCGGTCCACGAGGACGCGCCGCCGCCGAAGGTTGTCCTTCAGCAGGACGACGCGTTCAATACGGCTTGATCGTTCGTGTGAACCGAGACGGAGATAGGTACCGCGGCGTTGCATCGCCACATCAGAAGAACTCAAGGCTGACGCGAAAAAACTGTTCGACCTGCCGCACGGTGTCGGATCGCACGAACAGGACCACGCGATCCTTCGGCCGGATGCGCGTCTGGCCGGTCGGACGGATGAAGACGCCGTTTCGGGTGATCGCGCCGATTCGCATGCCGTCGGGGATGTCGAGATCGCGCAGCGGCTGCCCGACCAGCGGAGACGTCTCGAGCGCCTCGGCCTCGATGGCCTCGGCCATGCCGTTCTGCACCGAGTGCACGGCGCGAATGCGACCCCGGCGAACATGCTGGAGGATGCGCGAGGTCGTGACGGATCGCGGGTTCAGCACCGCATCGATCCCGAGGTGCTTGGCGAGATCCTGAAAGGTCGGGCTGTTGATCAAGGCCAGATTCGATTTTGCCCCGAGGCGCTTGGCCATGGCGGAGCTCAGCACGTTGATCTGATCGTCGTTGGTCAGCGAGACCATGAGATCGGCGTCGCCGATCTCGGCCTCCCGCAGGATCGCCGGGTCGAGCGCGCTGCCCTGGAGGACGATCGTGCGTTTCAGCTTGTCGGCGACGTTGAGCGCCCGGCCCGGGTCGGCTTCCACAAGGCGCAAACGCGACGCGAGATTGCGGCTTTCCATCTCCATCGCGACGGTCATGCCGACATTGCCGCCACCGGCGATCACGATGCGGCCGACGTCCGGCTCCTCGTGGCCGAAGATCGTCAACGTCCGACGGACCTGCGACTGCTCGACGATGACATAGGCAAGATCGCCCGCGTAGAGAATGTCGACGGCGTTGGGGACGAAGATCGCCCCGTCCCGCAGAATGCCGACGACGGTCGCGCCGAGATCCGGGAAAAGCTCCGACAGTTGGCCGAGCGGCGTCCCGAGCACGGGGCATTCCTCGCCGCATTCGATCGCGATCAGCGAGATCGCACCTTCCGAGAAGCGCACCGTATCGACCGCGCCCGGCAGCGCGATGCGCCGGAGCACCATCTGCGCGACCTCGACCTCGGGCGAGATCACGACGTCGATCGGCATGTGGTCCGTCGAGAACAGGTCCTGCCAGTGCGGTTGGAGATAGGCCTGACTGCGGATGCGGGCGATCTTGGTCGGCACGTTGAAGAGAGAGTGGGCCACCTGGCAGGCAACCATGTTGACCTCGTCATGGAGCGTCACGGCAATCAGCATGTCGGCTTCCGCCGCGCCGGCCTCCGCCAGCGTATCCGGGAACGCGCCGTGCCCGACGATGCCCTTGGCGTCAAGGTTCTCACGGATGTTGGCGATGAGCGCCTGCGACGTGTCGATCACCGACACGTCGTTCCTCTCGGCCGAAAGGCTCTCGGCGATGCCGTAGCCGACCTGACCGGCGCCGCAGATCACGATCTTCATGGGCATGGTCGGCGCCCGCCTAGATGCCGAGCGACTTCAACTTCCGATGCAGCGCCGAGCGCTCCATGCCGACGAACTCGGCCGTACGCGAGATGTTGCCGCCGAAGCGGTTGATCTGGGCGACGAGATACTCCTTCTCGAACACCTCGCGCGCGTCGCGCAGCGGCAGCGCCAGGATGCGCCCGTCCGACTGGCTCGGCGTGCGCGGCAGCATGTCGCTCACCTCGTGCGGCAGCATGTCGGCGGAGATCGCCTCGGCGCCGTCCTGCCGCGACAGGATCATCAGCCGCTCGATATTGTTGCGAAGCTGCCGGATATTGCCCGGCCAGTCGCTCGACTGGAGGACGGCCAGCGCCTCCGGGCTGAGGGCCTTCGGGCGGATGCCCGTCTGCTCGCCGATCTGCTTCATGAAGGCGTCGATCAGAATCGGGATGTCCGAACGCCGGTCCGCCAGCGGCGGCACGGAAATCGGCACCACCGCGAGGCGGTGGAACAGATCCTCTCGGAACGAGCCTTCGGCCATGAGCGATTCAAGGTTCTGCGAGGTCGAGGAGATGATCCGCACGTCGACCTTGACGCGCTTGGCCCCGCCGACGCGCTCGAACGTCTGCTCGGTGAGGACGCGCAGGATCTTGTTCTGCGTTTCGCGCGGCATATCGCCGACTTCGTCGAGATACAGAACGCCGCCATGCGCCTCTTCCAGAGCGCCGACCTTGCGCTCCATACCGGGCGGGGTCTCGGTGCCGAAGAGTTCGACCTCCATCCGGTCCGGCGTGATGGCAGCCGCGTTCAAAGCGATGAACGGACCCTTGGCGCGGGCGGACGCGGCATGGATGGCGCGCGCGACCATCTCCTTGCCGGAACCGGAAGGCCCGAGGATCATCACGCGGCTGTTGGTCGGCGCGACCCGCTCGATCGTCGCGCGCAGCTGGTTCATCGGGTGTGACTTGCCGAGAAGGTCCGGCGAGTCGCTGGAGCGGCGCTTCAGTTCCGAAACCTCGCGCTTCAGCTTAGAGGTCTCCAGCGCGCGCTCCGCGATCAGCACCAGACGGTCCGCCTTGAAAGGCTTCTCGATGTAGTCGTAGGCACCGCGCCGAATGGCCGAGACGGCGGTCTCGATGTTGCCATGGCCGGAAATCATGACGACCGGGACCTCCGGGTGCTGGGCGCGGATCGCATCAAGCACGTCCAACCCATCGAGACGGCTCCCCTGCAGCCAGATGTCGAGGAAGATCAGGCGCGGCACGCGGTCGGCGATCGCCTGCAGCGCCGCGTCCGAGTTGCTCGCCATGCGTGTCTCGTAGCCCTCGTCGTCGAGAAGGCCGGCGACGAGCTCGCGGATGTCGGCTTCGTCGTCAACGATGAGGATATCCGCTGCCATCAGTGTTCACCGTGTTCTTCTGAGTTCGTCGTCGGGGCGGTCTTGGACGTGTCGTCGGCAGGAAGGCGGATGCGGACCAAGGCGCCGTGGTCGAAGTTCGGCGCATCGTCGAGCGCGATCGTGCCGCCGTGCTCCTCCACGATCTTGCGCACGATCGCCAGACCGAGCCCCGTCCCCTTTTCGCGGGTCGTCATATAGGGCTCGAGAAGGCGATCTCGATCCTCTTTCGGGAAACCGAGGCCATTATCTTCGATCTCCACGACGTTGGTTCCGTCGCTATCGAAGGCGTGCACGACGATGCGGCCCGCATGGTTCTCCATCGGCTCCATCGCCTCGACGGCGTTCTTCACGAGATTGCCGAAGGCCTGGGACAGGAGGCGAAGGTCGTAGGAGCCCATCAGCGGCTTGTCGCCGAAGTCGCCCTCGATCGTGATGCCCTGCGCGGCGAGTTCGCGCATGAAAACGGCTTCCCGAAGCGCTTCGCGCAGGTCCCGATCCTCGAGCGTCGGCTTCGGCATACGCGCGAACTGCGAGAACTCGTCCACCATGCGACCGATGTCGGCGACCTGCCGGATGATCGTGTCGACGCAGCGGTCGAAAATCTCGCGGTCGGTCTCGATGAACTTGCCGTAGCGGCGACGGATGCGCTCAGCCGAAAGCTGAATCGGGGTCAGCGGGTTCTTGATCTCGTGCGCGATGCGCCGCGCGACATCGGCCCAGGCCGAGGAACGCTGGGCGTCGACGAGATCCGTGATGTCGTCGATCGTCACGACGCTCGCGCTGACGCCGGCCTCCTCCTCTTCAGAGGTCACGCGAACGTCGAGCGTGCGCTCGCGGTCGCGCACCCGCTGCTTGATCTGCTCCTGATGCTCGCGACGGCGCGAATGACGTGCCGCGGCATAGACCTCGCTGAGCGCCGGCAGAACCTCCTCTAGCGGCCGTCCGACGACGTCGCTTCCGCGGATCGACAGGATGCGCTCGGCAGACGGGTTCAACATCGAAATCTCACCGCGCCGGTCGACGCCCATGACGCCCGCCGTGACGCCCGACAGCACAGCCTCGGTGAAGCGGCGCCGCTCGTCGATCACGTCTTTCGCGTTGACGAGTTCATGTCGCTGGCTGCGCAGCTGCCGGATCATGTTGTTGAACGTGTTTGACAGCGAACCGACGTCGCCGTCCGAGATGCGCACCGGCACGGACACGCCGAGATTGCCCTCGCTGACCTCGTCGGCCGCCGAAATCAGAAGGCGGATGGGGCGAACCAGGCGGTCGGCCACACCGATGCCGGTCCAGATCGCCGAGAGGAGCACGATCAGCGTGATACCGAGGTAAAGGAGGGCGAAGGCGATCTGCAGGCCGAAACGGTTGTCGGCGAGGCTGGAATATTCCGCGGTGCGCTCGCGCATCAGCCGCAGCGCGCCGATCACCTCCGGATCCACGACACGGATCGTGTAGAGGTAGACGTCGCCGAACTCCCGCAGGCGCATCACCGCGCCGACAAGGTTCGTGACGCCGGGCGGAATGAAGACGAGGTTGCCTTCGGCCGCCTGCTGCAGCGCGTCCGTCGGCGGCACCGGCAGCGGACGCTCCACGGGAATATCGGCCCGCAGGAACGGCGTGCCGTCGCCATTCAGGAGTTGCGCCCCGAGAAGCGAGCGCCCCCGCGCCTGCTCGGTCAGGAGGTCCTGGAACCCGGTCCGGTCGAGATTGAAGAGTTGCCGCTGTCCGCGCAGTTCCTGCGCCATCGACAGGGTCGAGCCCTGCAGGTTGCGGGCGTTCTCGTTGACGTAGGCTTCGGCGACGTTGATCGACGAGTCGATGATGGTGCGGGTGCGGATCTCGAACCAGCGGTCGAGGCCGAGATCGAGGGTGATGCCTGCCACGATCGCGACGAGCAGCGCGGGCAATGCCGCGACGATCGAGAAGAGCAGCACGATGCGCACATGGAGGCGTGACGCTGCCTTGCCGTGGCGTCGCGCCTTCGTCATCCGCACGACCTCGCGCGCGATGAGGACGCAGAGAAGCAGGACGAAGACGCCGTTGACGAGGGTCGCCGTCTTGACCACCGCGGCAGTCGGCGCAATCGGCGTCAGCCCCATGAGGACGACGAAGGAGATCGCGCCCGTCACGAGAGCGCCGATCACTGCAAGGATGCCCGGCACGAGCATGAACCGACGGCGTTCGCCGAGTGCGGGAATCTCCCCGTCCATCGTGGTCGTCTGCGCTGCCATCAGCCACCCGTGATCAGATCACGTGGCAGTCTTGCAACGCAATGTGTCTAGAATGCAACGAGCATTTGCAGAAAATTAGCGGATCGATCGAACGATCGAGATGTCGAGATCGCGAATCTTCTTGCGCAGCGTGTTGCGGTTCACGCCGAGGAGATCAGCCGCCTTCACTTGATTACCCCGCGTGGCCGCGAGGGCCGCTGCGATCAGCGGATACTCGACCTCGCGCAGAATGCGGCCGTGCAGCCCGGGTGGCGGGAGCTCGTTGCCGAACGAGCCGAAATACTCGAACAGATAGCGCTCGACGGCGGCCGAAAGGTCGATCGGCTTCGAACTGTCGCCATCGCCACCGATGGGCCTCGACTGCTCGCTGGCCAGCTCGTGCTCGGTGATCTCGGCGGTAATCTCGTCCTGCGGGTAGAGGGCACTGAGGCGCCGCACGAGGTTTTCGAGCTCGCGCACGTTTCCCGGCCACGAATAGCGCCGCATCACGTCGAGGGCCCCGGAGGTCAACGTCTTGCGCGACAGGCCTTCCTTCTGGACGAGGCCGAAGAAGTGGTTCGTCAGATCAACGAGATCCTCGATACGCTCGCGCAGCGGCGGCAGACGCAGCGGTACCACGTTCAGCCGATAGAACAGATCCTCGCGGAACAGACCGCGCTGGATCAGCTGACGGAGGTCCTTGTTCGTCGCAGACACGATACGCACGTCCGTCGCGATCGGCGTGCGCCCGCCGACGACCGTATATTCGCCCTGCTGCAACACGCGCAGAAGCCGTGTCTGCGCTTCCATCGGCATGTCGCCGATCTCGTCGAGAAAGAGCGTCCCACCCTCGGCCTGCTCGAAACGGCCGCTTGCCCGCGCCTGAGCCCCCGTGAACGCACCCTTCTCGTGCCCGAAGAGCTCCGACTCGATCAGATCGCGCGGGATTGCCGCCATGTTGATCGCGACGAAGGGACCTTTGCGACGCCGGCCGTAATCATGGAGCGCGCGCGCGACGAGCTCCTTGCCGGTGCCCGACTCGCCGGTGATCGTCACCGTCAGATCCGTCTGCATCATGCGCGCGAGCGCGCGGTAGATGTCCTGCATGGCTGGCGAGCGACCGATCAGCGGGATCGTCTCGCCACCGTCGTCCATCGCCTTGTTGCGCGCCTCGGCCTTCGGCTCGGCCAGCGCCCGACGCACGATGCTGACGAGTTCGGTCAGGTCGAACGGCTTTGGAATGTAGTCGTAGGCGCCCTTCTCCGACGCCTGGATCGCCGTCATGAACGTGTTCTGCGCGCTCATGACGATGACCGGCAGATCGGGCCGCGTGTTGCGGATCTTCGGCAGGACATCGAACACGTTGCCGTCAGGCATCAGGACGTCGGTGACGACGAGATCGCCGTCCCCGGCGCTGATCCAGCGCCAGAGCGTCGCGATGTTCGACGTGACGCGCACCTCGAAACCCGCCCGCATCAGGGCCTGCGAGATGACCGTGCGGATCGCCGCATCGTCGTCTGCAACGAGAATCTGGGAGGTGGCCATCAGCGCGTTCGCCTGCGTTTCGGGGTCGTTCCGTCGGTGTCGGGAGCATCCGGCTCCGTCCAGGCCGGCATCAGCACGCGGAAGATCGTGTGTCCGGGATACGAGTCGCACTCGATCACGCCGCCGTGGTCGCGCACGATCTTCGCGACCAGCGCGAGACCGAGGCCGGTGCCGTTTGGCTTGGTCGTGATGAACGGATCGAAGATATTCTCGCGGATGTCGTCCGGCACGCCGCCGCCATTGTCCTCGACGACGAACTCGAGCGGCAGCGTCATGCGGGTGCGCGCGCCCGGCACCGACAGGCGCACGCCGGGTTTGAAGGCCGTCGACAGCTTGATTTCGCCGTCCGGCCGCCCACCCACCGCCTCACTCGCGTTCTTCACGAGGTTGATGAAGACCTGGACCAGCTGGTCGCGATTGGCGAACACCGAGGGCAGCGAAGGGTCGTAGGCTTCCGTGATGCGGATGTCGCGCGCAAAGCCGCTCTTGGCCAGCGTCTTCACGTGCTCCAGCACCGAATGGATGTTGACGGCCGACCGCTCGACCGGTCGCTCGTCAGAGAAAACCTCCATCCGGTCGACGAGCTTCACGATCCGCTCGCTCTCGTCCTGGATGAGCTGCGTGAGAATGCGGTCCTCGTCGCTCGCTTCCGCCTCCAGAAGCTGCGCCGCGCCCTTGATACCCGACAACGGGTTGCGGATCTCGTGCGCGAGCATCGCGGCAAGCCCCGTCACCGTGCGGGCCGCGGAACGATGGGTCAGCTGCCGGTCCATCTTGTCCGCCATCGACCGCAACTGGAACATGACGAGCACGTGGCCGGGCGGATCGCTGAGGCCGGAGACATAGACGTCCACCAGCCGATCCATGCCGAGGCGCGGCGAGGACACGTCGACGCGATACTCGCTGATCCGCGAATTCTCGCTCTTCACCTGCTCGATCAGACCGAGCACCGGGCTGTCGTGCGGGACGAAATCCGCAAGACGGCGCTTGGCGAGATGCGAGGCGCTCGCCGAAAAGAACTGCTCGGCGTCAGAGTTGGCAAAGGTGAAGCGGCCGCTTTCGTCAAGCGCGACGACCGGATGCGGCAACGCGTTCAGAAGCGCGAACTGATCGAGCGGCGGGGCGGATGCAGAGGACGTCATCGATCAGGCAGCCTGGCGGAGGGACGCGGAAAGATCCGGCTCGACGTCGCTGAGGGTCGCAGCGCCGAGGAGGCTTCGCAGGCGAGCGCGGACGAGCGCCGGGTCGGTCGCCCGCATCAACTCGGCCCGGTCGCTCGCAAGACGCGACGCAGCGGCCGCCTCCCATCGATCGAGATACCAGCCGAGATGCTTGCGGGCATGGCGCAGGCCGGCCTGCTCCCCGTAGAATTCGAGCATCGAGTCGTAATGCGAGACCGCGAGATCGGCGAAGCTTTGCTGCATCTGGTTGCAGTCAAGGTGACCGCCGACGAGGGCGGGAAACCACGGCCGCCCGCAGACGCCCCGTCCGATCATCGCGGCATCGGCCTCGCTTGCGTGCAGCATCGAAGAGAGATCGGCGACGGACTGTAGGTCGCCGTTCGCCACCACAGGGATCGTCACGGCGCGAGAGACGGCGGCGATCGCCGGCCAGTCCGCCTCCCCGGTATAGAACTGGTCTCTTGTCCGCCCGTGGACCGTCACCAGCCTGACGCCTGCCCCCTCGGCACGCACGGCGAGATCGGGTGCGTTGAGGCTCGATCGATCCCAGCCCAGACGCATCTTGAGGGTCACGGGCACCGAGCCGGCACCCGCGACCGTCGCCTCGATCAAACGCAGCGCTTGATCGAGATCGCGCATCAGCGCGGAGCCCGACAGCCCGCCGACGACCTTCTTCGCCGGACACCCCATGTTGATGTCGATGACGTCGGCCCCTTCGGCCGCCACGATCTCGGCGGCCTTGCGCATCGCGGACGCCTCGCGGCCCGCCAACTGAACGGCATGAAGTCCGAGGCCATCGGCGCCTGCGCGCTGCCGGCTGTCGGCATCGTTGCGGATCAGTTCCCCGCTCGCCACCATCTCCGAATACACCACTTCCGTTCCGAACGAACGGACGAGACGTCGAAACGGGACGTCAGTGATACCCGACAACGGCGCGAGAAAAACGCGCGAGCGAATCGAGAGCCTGCCTAGCGACAGGTCACCGGGATGCGCCGCAAGGCGACGGTTCGAGATCGGAAGATCATCCGGACAGCACATTGAAACAGCATATCGCCATGTGCTCAAAAGACAATCAAAATGAGTGTGCAAAGCAACGCCATGCTGCATTGCAAATCCGACGGTGCTGCGCTCTTGCCCCCTGCTGGCGGATGTGCTGACCACTGTCGGTGGAACGGTTCGAATTCGGGTGGTTAATGAAAGTCGCAGCGATCCTTGTTGCCGCTGGCCGCGGGTCGCGCGCGGGGCTGACGCCCTATGGACCGAAACAGTATTTCGACCTCGGCGGACGCCCCGTCCTGTGGCGAACCGCGGAGCGTTTCCTTTCGACGCCCGGCATCGGGCCGGTGATCGTCGTAATCCACCCCGACGATCACGCCATGGCCGGCCGCGCTCTCGACGGGCTACTCGATCGCGTTCTTCTCGTGGAAGGCGGTGCGACACGGCAGGCATCGGTGCGTTGCGGTCTCGAGGCCCTCGCCGAGGTCGCTCCCGAGATCGTCCTGATCCATGACGCCGTTCGCCCCTTCGTTTCCTCCGATGCGATCCAGCGGGTGGTCGCGGACATCGATCCGAAGACCGGGGCGATCCTCGCCCTCCCCGTTGTCGATACGCTGAAGCGCTCGGACGGCGATCTCATCGACGTCACGGTCGACCGGTCGGGTCTGTTTGGAGCCCAGACGCCGCAAGGGTTTCCTTACGGCCTGATTCGCGAGGCGCATACGAAGGCCTCGCGTGACACGAGGACGGCCTTCACGGACGATGCCTCGATCGCCGAGTGGGCCGGCATCCCGGTCCGCCTAGTCCCGGGGGACCCGGAGAACGTCAAGCTGACCCTGGCGCGCGAGTTGACTCTGGCCGCCGAGCGATTCCGAGGAGAACCCGCGATGATCGATGTGCGTACCGGCAACGGATACGACGTCCACAAGTTGGTGCCGGGCGATGGGGTGACGCTGTGTGGCGTCTTTATCGAGCACGATCAGGCTCTTCTCGGACATTCCGATGCCGATGTCGGCTTCCATGCGCTGACTGACGCGCTGCTTGCGACCTGCGGCGCAGGCGACATCGGCACCCACTTTCCACCGAGCGATCCGCAGTGGCGCGGTGTCGCCTCGCGCATCTTCCTCAAACGCGCGGTCGAGATCGTGGAGGGGCACAAGGGACGCATCTGCAACGTCGACGTCACCCTTATCTGCGAGGCACCGAAGGTCGGCCCCCACCGCTCCGCCATGGTCGAGGTCATCGCCGATGTGACCGGGCTCGAGGCCGAACGGATCTCGATCAAGGCGACCACCAACGAGACGATCGGCTTCATCGGCCGGCGCGAGGGGATCGCCGCGATCGCAACGGCGAGTGTCGTCTATGGCCGATGAGAACGAGTTCCGTGACCGGCTGGATGCCGTCGCTGCGCGCATCGTCGAGAAGGCGCTGGCGCACAGTCTGACGATCGCGACGGCAGAATCCTGCACCGGCGGGATGGTCGCTGCCGCGATCACCGAGATCGCCGGATCGTCCGCCGTATTCGGGACGGGCTTCGTCACCTACTCGAACGCGGCGAAGGCGCGTCTTCTGAAGGTGCCGACCGATCGGCTGGAGAGATTCGGCGCCGTTTCGCGCGAAGTCGCCGAGGCCATGGCGGAAGGTGCCCGGCGCGAGGCTGGGTCCGATATCGCCGTGTCCATCACAGGCATCGCCGGACCGGGCGGCGGCTCGGACCTCAAGCCGGTCGGGCTCGTCCATTTCGCCTGCGCATCGAAGCTTGGGACGGTCCACGTCGAACGACGGTTCGGGCCGCTCGGTCGCAGCGTGGTACGCCAGGCTAGCGCGGCCACGGCGCTGGAACTGATCGAGGAAACCCTCGATCGCCTGGCTCAGGCCGAAGCCGGATAGACCTTGTTCGCCCGCTCTTCGAAGGCTGTGGCAAAGCGCCGGAAGGCGTAATCGAACATCGAGCCCATCAGGAGACCGAGTGTGCGGCTCTTGAACTCGTAGTCGATGAAGAACCGCACCTCGCATCCATCCGGATGGGGCTCGAAGTTCCAGCGGTTCTCGAGATAGCGGAACGGGCCGTCGACATATTTCACGTCGATCTGCCGCTCGGCCGGCTTCAAAAGAACCTGCGATGCGAAGGTCTCGCGGATCAGCTTGTAGGCGACGGTCATGTCGGCGATCAGCAGCGTCTTGCCGTCGCGCTCGCGGCGCGAGCGAACGACAAGGCTCTGGCAGAGTGGCAGAAACTCCGGATAGCGCTCGACGTCGGCCACAAGGGCGAACATCTCGTCGGGAGAGTGCCGGACGACGCGGGCGTTTTCGAACTTCGGCATCGTTCAGGCTGCGACCTTCGCAAGACGCGCCGCCTTGAGGCGCTCAAAGTCCTCGCCCGCATGGTGCGACGAACGCGTCAGCGGGCTAGAAGCGACGACGAGGAACCCCTTC
Organism: Aureimonas phyllosphaerae; assembly: GCF_047943035.1. Classification (NCBI taxonomy): domain Bacteria; kingdom Pseudomonadati; phylum Pseudomonadota; class Alphaproteobacteria; order Hyphomicrobiales; family Aurantimonadaceae; genus Aureimonas; species Aureimonas phyllosphaerae. The sequence continues at coordinate 3,375,402 of NZ_CP181348.1, forward strand.
GTGAGACCGACGGTCTCGAACGACTTGAACTCTTCGGGCGTCACGTAGCGGATCACCGGGTGATGCTTGCGCGTCGGCTGCAGGTATTGGCCGATGGTCATGAAGTCGACGTCCGCGGATCGCAGGTCGTCCATCAGCTGCAGAACCTCGTTCCGCTCCTCGCCGAGACCGACCATGATGCCGGACTTGGTGAAGATCGTCGGATCGAGTTCCTTGACCCGCTGCAGGAGCCGGATCGAGTGGAAGTAGCGCGCGCCGGGGCGAACCGTCAGATAGTTCGACGGCACGGTCTCGAGATTGTGGTTGAACACGTCCGGCCGAGCCGCCACGACCTTCTCCAACGCGCCGGGCTTGCGCAGAAAGTCCGGCGTCAGGATTTCGATCGTCGTGCCCGGCGCCGCGGCTCGGATGGCCTCGATTGTCTCGACGAAATGCTGCGCCCCGCCGTCGGCAAGATCGTCGCGATCGACCGACGTGATGACGACGTGCGAAAGCCCCATGCTGGCGACGGCACGTCCGACGCTCGCCGGCTCGTCCTTATCGAGAGCATGCGGCAGGCCGGTGGCGACGTTGCAGAACGCGCAGGCGCGCGTGCAGATGCCGCCCATGATCATGAAGGTTGCGTGCTTCTTCTCCCAGCACCCGCCGATGTTGGGACAACCCGCCTCCTCACACACGGTGACGAGGCGGTTGGATTTCACGATCTCGCGCGTTTCCTGGTAGCCGGCCGATACAGGCGCCTTGACGCGGATCCAGTCTGGTTTGGGGAGCACCGCCGTATCAGGGCGATGCGCCTTTTCGGGATGCCGAGGCCTTGCGGCGCCGGCGGGGCTACGTGCGTCGAGGATCGTGACCATTGACCGTCATTTAAGCTCGGTTCGACGGTCACGCAATCGCGCGTTAGATGCGACGACCGCGAACCGCCCGGAAGATAAAGATCAGCAGGCAGGCGCCGATGAAACCGACGATCAGGTACTGGATCGAGAAGCTCGCACCAGCCTGAAGGTCGAAAGCGCCGAGAATACCCAGCAGGAAGTTCAGGAAGACGGCCCCGACGATCCCGAGGATGATGTTCAGGAAGACGCCCATGTTGCTCTTCATGACCATCTCTGCGAGCCATCCGGCGATACCGCCAACGATAATTGCAGCGAGCCAACCCATACGTATCTCCTACGGTACAAATACCGAGAGTTGAGATAGTGCGGCGAAAATGTGGACAAGACCTCTTGTCGCAGCTCGCTGCAATTTTCGCGCAATTACATATGGATTACCTTTCCGTAGGCATCGAGAACGCTCTCGTGCATCATTTCCGACAGCGTCGGATGCGGGAACACCGTGTGCATCAGCTCTTCCTCGGTGGTCTCGAGACCCATCGCGATCACGAAGCCCTGGATGAGTTCGGTCACCTCGGCGCCCACCATGTGCGCGCCGAGAAGCTCGCCGGTCTTGGCGTCGAACACGGTCTTCACCATGCCGTCCGGCTCACCGAGCGCGATCGCCTTGCCGTTGGCGAGAAAGCGGAACCGACCGACCTTGACCTCGCGTCCCTCCTCCTTCGCCTTCGCCTCCGTCAGGCCCACCGAGGCGATCTGCGGCTGGCAGTACGTGCAGCCGGGAATCTGGGTGCGCTTCATCGGATGCGCGTCCATGCCCTTGATCTTCTCGATGCAGATCGTGCCTTCGTGCTCGGCCTTGTGGGCGAGCATCGGGGCGCCGGCGACGTCACCGATCGCATAGACGCCTTCGACATTGGTTCGGCCGTAGGGGTCGGTCTTGACAAGGCCGCGCTCGACGGTGACGCCGACGCCCTCAAGGTTGAGCCCTTCCGTGTTGCCCTGCACGCCGACCGCCGAGATCAGCTTCTCGGCCTTCAGGACCTGGCTCTTGCCGCCCTGCTCCACCGTGACCTCCACGCCGTCCGCGGTCTTGGAGACCTTCGCCACTTTCGCGTCCGAAAGGATCTTCATCCCCTGCTTTTCAAACTGCTTGCGTGCGACCGCCGCGATCTCGGCATCCTCGACTGGCAGGATCTGTGGGAGCAGCTCCACCACCGTCACGTCCGCCCCCATCGTGCGGTAGAAGGATGCGAACTCGATGCCGATCGCGCCCGAGCCCATGACGATCAGGGACTTGGGCATCGCCTGCGGCTTCATCGCCTCGAAATAGGTCCAGATGCGCTCGCCGTCGGCCTCGATGCCCGGCAGGACGCGCGGCCGGGCGCCGGTCGCGACGATCACGTGCTTGGCTTTGTAGGTCCCATGCCCGAGGACGCCCTTCGGCACCGGGTTCTGCGGCTGAACAGCCGGCTTCGTCGGCTCTCCGACCTCGACCTCGACCGGGCCACCCTTGCCGGCCTTCGTCAGCTTGGCCTGGCCCCAGATCACGTCGATCTTGTTCTTCTTCATCAATCCGGCGACGCCGCCGTTCAGCTGAGCGGACACGCCGCGAGAACGCTTCACCACCGCCGCGATGTCGAAATCGGGCTTCTGGATCTTCAGGCCGTAGTTGTCGCCATGCTCGGCGTAATGGAACACCTCGGCCGAGCGAAGCAGCGCCTTGGTCGGGATGCAGCCCCAGTTGAGGCAGATGCCACCAAGATGCTCGCGCTCGACGACAGCCGTCTTGAAGCCCAGCTGCGCGGCACGGATCGCCGCCACGTAGCCGCCCGGCCCACCGCCGATGATCAGGATGTCATAGGTATCGGCCATCGTGGTTCTCCGTCGAAAAGGTTGGCGCTAGATCAGCGACGTCAGCGTCTGCGCGATTGCCTCGCCGAGCGCTCGGGTGTTTGCAGCGTCCAGATGCACCCCGTCGAGCGGAGTGGCGACGCAATGATCGGATGCGGCGACGTGATGGCACCCGGTCGCAGATGCGACGCGGGCGTAGGCGTCCTTAAACCGGCGCGATTCGTCGATCGCATGTCCAAACATCGCGTCGAAGTCGGCATCCGGCGTCGCGACCAGCGTTGGCGGCGAGACCAGAACGATCTCCCGGACCCGGAAGCCGAACGAGGACGGAAAGCTGCGGGCGACCTCAACCAGTCGTCCGATACCGAACGCGGCCTCTGCTGCACGGCCGCCGCCCGTGTGCTTCTTCAGATCGTTCGAGCCGAGCGCGATCACGAGGACGTCGACCGGCTCATGCGTCGCAAGGACGGTCGGCAGGATGCGGGCGCCATTCCGGTCCGCCGGCGCCAAGTGGTCGTCATAGGCCGTCGTGCGTCCGTTCAGTCCCTCGGCGATGACGCGAACCGCATCGCCTAGCCGCGCGCCGACGACGCTCGGCCACCTGTCCTCGAACCGATGACGGCCGGGGCCGGCCGCGTCGTAGCCCCAGGTCAGGCTGTCGCCGTAACAGAGAACGGTCTTCACGGGCGCGTCTCCCGAGGCGCGCTCAGACGAGCATGCTCATCGGGTTCTCGATGAAGCGCTTGAAGGCCGAGATGAGCTCGGCTCCGAGCGCGCCGTCCACCGCACGATGGTCGGTCGAGAGCGTTACGGTCATGACGTTGGCAACCGTCACTGCGCCGTTCTTGACGACCGCTCGCTCCTCGCCCGCGCCGACCGCAAGGATCGTCGCATGCGGCGGATTGATCACGGCGGAGAAGTCCTTGATGCCGAACATACCGAGGTTCGACACGGCGGTCGTGCCGCCCTGATACTCCTCGGGCTTCAGCTTGCGGGCACGAGCACGCTTGGCGAGGTCCTTCATCTCGTTGGAGATGGTCGACAGCGTCTTTTCGTCGGCCTTGCGGATGATCGGAGTGATCAGGCCGCCCTCGATCGACACGGCGACACCGACGTCGGCGTTGCGGTGCTTCAGCATGGCGCTCTCGGTCCACGAGACGTTGGCGTCCGGCACGGCGACGAGCGCGCAGGCCATCGCCTTGATCACCATATCGTTGACCGAGAGCTTGTAGGCCGGACGCTCGCCCGCATCGGTCTTCACGTTCGGCGCCGCGCCGTTCAGCTGCTTGCGCAGCGCCAGGAGTGCGTCGAGCTCACAGTCCACCGACAGGTAGAAGTGCGGCACGGTCTGCTTCGATTCCACCAGCCGCTTGGCGATGGTCTTGCGCATCCCGTCGTGCGGAATCCTCTCGTATGAGCCCTCGGCAAAGAGCTTGAGGATCGCATCGTCGTTCGCCGGCTTCGGTGCGGCCGGAGCGGGTGCCGGCGCGGCGGCGCTGGGAGCCGATGCGGTCTGTGCGGATGCCGGCTTCTGGGCGCCTCCCTTGGCCACGCTCTCGATATCGGCCTTCACGATCCGGCCGTGCGGACCGCTGCCCTGCACGGAGGACAGTTCGACTCCCTGCTCCTTGGCCAGACGCCGGGCCAGCGGCGACGCGAACACGCGGCCGCCCTGCGTTGCCCGCGAACCGCCGGGCGATTTGGCAGACGATCCGCCCTCGCTTGCCGATGCGGTCTCGGCCGCGCGCTCGTAGCCGCGCTTGTCCGCATCCTTGGCCTCGTCCGTCGAGCCCTTCACGGCGGCATCGGCCGAAGGCGAACCGGAAGCCGCGGCGCTCTGCCCGCCCGAGGCGGCGGCCGATGCATCTTCGCCTTCGGCTGCGAGGATCGCGATGACCGCGTTGACCTTCACGCCTTCGGTGCCCGCCGGCACCACGATCTTGGCGACCGTCCCCTCGTCGACCGCCTCGACTTCCATCGTGGCCTTGTCGGTCTCGATCTCCGCGATGACGTCGCCGGAGGAGACCTTGTCGCCCTCCTTCACAAGCCACTTCGCGAGGTTGCCCTCTTCCATCGTCGGCGAGAGGGCCGGCATCGTGACGTTGATCGGCATCGGCGAACGTCTCCTCAGTCGCCCATTCGACGGGCATCGATAGGTCTCGGCGCCATGACCCACTGCGCGAGCGGGCGTACGGCCGGCATCAAGGTTGCCTGTGCGGCTGCCACGTCAAGCGGCCATGTATGCCGCAGCGCGGCAGAGGGGACGGGCAACGGGTCCGTCCCGATGGGTGAAAAGCCCGGCACCCGCGGCACCGGGCACCGACCGCCTCAGCGGTAGCAGACGGCCTTCACCGCCTCGACGACTTCCTTGGCCGACGGCAGCGCGAGCTTCTCGAGGTTTGCCGCGTACGGCATCGGTACGTCCTTGCCGCAGACCTTGAGCACGGGCGCGTCGAGATGATCGAACGCACGCACCATCAGTTCCGAGGCGATGTGCGAGCCAACCGACCCCTGCGGCCAGCCTTCCTCGACCGTGACGCAGCGGTTGGTCTTCTTCACCGAGCGGACGATCGCATCGATATCCATCGGACGGATCGTGCGAAGGTCGATGACCTCGGCGTCGATGCCTTCCTTGGCCAGTTGTTCGGCCGCCGCGACGGCATAGGTCATGCCGATGCCGAAGGAGACGATCGTGACGTCCTTGCCCTTGCGGTGAACGCGGGCCTTGCCGATCGGAACGGTCCAGTCGTCGGTATCGGGCACCTCGAACGAGTGACCGTAAAGGATCTCGTTCTCGAGGAAGACGATCGGGTTGGGATCGCGGATCGCCGACTTCATCAGACCCTTGGCATCGGCCGCCGAGTAGGGCTGGATGACCTTGAGACCCGGAATCTGGCTGTACCAGGCGGCGTAGTCCTGGCTGTGCTGCGCCGCGACGCGCGCTGCCGCGCCATTCGGGCCGCGGAACACGATCGGGCATCCCATCTGGCCGCCCGCCATGTAGAGCGTCTTGGCCGCCGAATTGATGATCTGGTCGATCGCCTGCATGGCGAAGTTGAACGTCATGAACTCGACGATCGGCTTCAGGCCGGCGAACGCCGCGCCGACGCCCATGCCGGCGAAGCCGTGCTCGGTGATCGGCGTGTCGACGATGCGACGCGCGCCGAACTCGTCGAGAAGGCCTTGGCTGATCTTGTAGGCGCCCTGATACTCGGCGACCTCCTCACCCATCAGGAAGACGGTATCGTCGCGGCGCATCTCCTCGGCCATCGCCTCGCGGAGCGCTTCGCGCACGGTCTTCGTCACCATCTTGGTGCCGGCCGGGATTTCCTCGGCGAACTCGCCGTCGACATCCTCGGGCTCCGGGTGCGACATGCCCTGCGCGGGCACGGGAGCTGGCTTCGACTTGTCGCCATCGGACGATTCCGGCTTCGCCTCTGCGGGCGCGGCTTCGGCGGCCGGTGCGGCCTTCGGCGCGGACGCCACGGCGTCGTCGGCGCTCTCGCCGTCAGCCAGGAGGATCGCGATCGGGGTGTTGACCTTTACGCCCTCGGTTCCGGCCGCGATCAGGATCTTCCCGATCTTGCCCTCGTCGATGGCCTCGACCTCCATGGTCGCCTTGTCGGTCTCGATCTCGGCGATCACGTCACCGGGGGCGACGCTGTCGCCTTCCTGCTTGACCCACTTCGAGAGGGTGCCCTCCTCCATCGTCGGAGACAGGGCGGGCATCAAGATTTCGGTCGGCATGCGCCCCTCCCCTTACTTCGAAGCCTGCGGAACGGCGTCCGCATAGATGTCGGTCCACAGTTCCGAGACATCCGGCTCGGGATCGTTCTGGGCGAATTCGGCAGCGTCGGCCACGATGTCACGCACTTCGCGATCGACGGCCTTCAGATCGTCCTCGGAGGCGTTGTGCGCCTCCATCAGCCGCTGACGGACCTGCTCGATCGGATCAGACTCGGCACGCATCTTCTGCACCTCGTCGCGGGTGCGGTACTTCGCGGGATCCGACATCGAGTGGCCGCGGTAGCGGTAGGTCAGCATCTCGAGGATCATCGGCCCCTCGCCGCTGCGGCAATGCTGGATCGCGAGGTCGCCGGCCGCCTTCACGGCGCGAACGTCCATGCCGTCGACCTGGATGCCCGGAATCTTGAACGACAGGCCGCGGTGCGCGAAGTTCGTTTCGGCCGAAGCGCGGTTGACGGACGTGCCCATCGCGTAGCGGTTGTTCTCGATCACGTAAATGACCGGGAGCTTCCAGAGCGAGGCCATGTTGAAGCTCTCGTAGACCTGGCCCTGGTTGGCCGCGCCGTCGCCGAAATAGGCAATCGCGACCGAATCGTTGCCGCGGTAGCGGTTGGCGAAGGCGAGACCCGTTCCGAGAGAAACCTGCGCTCCGACGATGCCGTGGCCGCCGTAGAAGTGCTTCTCCTTCGAGAACATATGCATCGAGCCGCCCTTGCCCTTCGAGTAGCCGGAGCGGCGACCCGTGAGCTCGGCCATGACGCCGCGCGATTCCATGCCAGTGGCCAACATGTGACCGTGGTCGCGGTAACCGGTGATGACCTGGTCGCCCTCCTTCATCGACATCTGCATGCCGACGACCACGGCCTCCTGGCCGATGTAGAGATGGCAGAAGCCGCCGATGAAGCCCATGCCGTAGAGCTGGCCGGCCTTCTCTTCGAAGCGGCGGATCAGGAGCATGTCGCGATACGCGCGAACGTCCTCATCCTTGGTGAAGTCGACGGGCGCTGGCGCGGTGTACTGCTTCAGCGTCTTCTCGATCTCGCCAGCGCCGGGAGCCTTCGCTTCGCCGTCGCCGCCGATCCCTGATTTCTTGAGTGCGGCCATTTCGACTCCCATCCCTTGACGCCCCGAGTCCGGCGGGCAAGTTTTGGGCAAGTATATGGACAAGATGCAGGCACGCAAGACGCGGCCCGCTCCTTAACCAGCGTGACGTTAATTCGCGCCGCGGTGTCTCAATTAACCTGTTACAAGTTAATCCTCGACGCCTGTTTTGAGGAGGATCGTCACTTCGTCCCCGTTCGACAAGTTCAGGGAGCGTCGGGCACGTTCGTCGATCATGTCGCGTTCGAGCGTGCCGTCGCTGAGAAGACGAACCCGGGTCTCCAGCGCTTCCCGGGTGTCGACGATTTCCACGTAGACCGCCTGCTTGCGGGCCAGTTCCTCCTTCAAAACGACACTGGCTTCCGTTCCGTAACGTCCGCTCTGCGCGTGGAATACGAAGTAGGCGAGGCACGGCAGGGTGATAGCGGGGACGATCAGCTGGGACAGACGCGATCTGCGCTTTTGCTTCGTATGCATGACGAGGGTCTCCGGAACGGAGCGACCCTAGACCTCAGCGATTTACATCTCGTTAAGCGTAACGATTGCGAGAGACGAAAAGGGGCGCCGGAGCGCCCCTCGATGATCACTCAACGGTGCCGCAGGATCGAGCGGCCGGCGTAGACCGCTTGGTCGCCGAGCTCCTCCTCGATGCGCAGGAGCTGGTTGTACTTGGCGAGCCGGTCCGAGCGCGCCAGCGAACCGGTCTTGATCTGCCCGCAGTTGGTGGCGACCGCGAGGTCGGCGATCGTCGAGTCCTCGGTCTCGCCCGAGCGATGGGACATGACCGCCGTATATCCAGCGCGATGCGCGACGCTGACGGCGTCGAGCGTCTCGGTGAGCGTGCCGATCTGGTTGACCTTCACCAGGATCGAATTGGCGACGCGCTTCTCGATGCCCTCGCGCAGGCGAGCCGAATTGGTAACGAACAGATCGTCGCCGACCAGCTGGACGCTGCCGCCCACCTTGTCGGTCAGGCTCTTCCAGCCAGCCCAGTCGTCCTCCGCCATGCCGTCCTCGATCGAGATGATCGGATAGGCCGCCGAGAGTTCGGCGAGGTAGCCGGCCATCTCGTCGGCCGACAGCTTCCGCTTCTCGCCTTCGAGGTCGTAGACACCGTTCTTGAAGAACTCGGTCGAGGCGCAGTCGAGGGCGAGATAGATGTCTTCGCCCGGACGGAAGCCGGCCTTCTCGATCGAGGCCATCACGAAGTCGAGGCCGGCCTTCGCCGACTCGAGGTTCGGCGCGAAACCGCCCTCGTCGCCGACATTGGTGTTGTGACCGGCAGACTTCAGCGCCTTCTTCAGCGTGTGGAACACCTCGGCGCCCATGCGCAGGCCTTCGGCGAAGGTCTCCGCGCCGACCGGCATGATCATGAATTCCTGGAAGTCGATCGGGTTGTCCGCATGCGCGCCGCCGTTGATGATGTTCATCATCGGAACCGGCAGGACGTGGGCGCTGGCACCGCCGACATAGCGGTAGAGCGGCAGGCCGGCGGCGTCCGCCGCGGCCTTGGCGGTGGCGAGCGAGACGCCGAGGATGGCGTTGGCGCCGAGGCGGCTCTTGTTCGGCGTGCCGTCGAGCGACTTCAGGACGGCGTCGATGCGGATCTGGTTCTCGGCCTCGAAGCCGACCAGTGCCTCAAGAATGTCGGTGTTGACGGCCTGCACGGCCTGCTGCACGCCCTTGCCCCCATAACGCTCGTCGCCGTCGCGCAGCTCGACCGCCTCGTGCGCGCCGGTGGAGGCGCCGGAGGGTACCGCCGCACGGCCCATCGAGCCGTCTTCCAGCACCACGTCGACCTCGACGGTCGGGTTGCCGCGGCTGTCGAGAATCTCGCGCGCGATGATATCGATGATGGCGGTCATGTTCCGTCCCTTGGCTCTGGCAAAACGCCGGGTTGAGACGGCCGGCCCGAACAGGCGCCGGCCGGAATGCTTTGTGTCAGGAGTTCTTGGCGACCGCGTCGAGATCGCGCAGCCGCTTCAGGAGCTCGGGCATGTCGTCGAGCGCGACCATGTTCGGCCCGTCGGACGGCGCGTTGTCTGGATCCTCGTGCGTCTCGATGAAAAGACCGCCGACGCCGACCGCGACGGCCGCGCGCGCAAGGGTCGCCACGAAACGGCGCTCGCCGCCCGACGAGCCGCCCTGCCCGCCCGGCTGCTGCACCGAATGCGTTGCGTCGAAGACGACGGGCGCCCCGGTCTCGGCCATGATCGGCAGAGCCCGGAAGTCGCTGACGAGCGTGTTGTAGCCGAACGACGATCCGCGCTCGGTCAGGAGCACGTTGGCGTTGCCGCTGCCCGTCACCTTTTCGATCGCATGGCGCATGTCCCAAGGCGCAAGGAACTGGCCCTTCTTGATGTTCACGACACGGCCGGTGTGGGCCGCTGCCACGAGAAGGTCGGTCTGGCGCGATAGGAAGGCCGGGATTTGCAGCACGTCGCAGATCTCGCCGACCGGTTCGCACTGCTCGGCCGTGTGAACGTCGGTCAGGACCGCCACGTCGAACTGTGCCTGGATCTCTTCGAACACCGGCAGCGCCCCTTCGAGGCCGATGCCGCGCCGGCCCTCCCGGCTCGTCCGGTTTGCCTTGTCGAAGCTTGCCTTGAACACGTAGCCGATCCCGAGATCGCCGGTGATCCGCTTCATGCGTTCGGCGATCATCAGCGCATGATCGCGGCTTTCCATCTGGCAGGGACCGGCGATCAGCGAGAACGGCTTGTCCTGCGCGAACTCGGCGCCCCGAAGACGGATGGTGGAGTTCGGAGCCAGCATGGTCGGCCTTTCGATCGGGGTCAGAGCAGACGCGAGCGTTCGATCGCCGCGGCGATGAACGAGGCGAACAGCGGGTGCGGCTCGAACGGACGCGACTTCAGCTCGGGGTGATACTGCACGCCGATGAACCACGGATGATCGGGCAGTTCCACCGTTTCCGGCAGCAATCCGTCCGGCGACATGCCGGCGAAGATCATGCCCGCACCCTCCAGCCGATCACGATAGGTGCGGTTGACCTCGTAGCGATGACGATGGCGCTCGGTGATCGTGGTTGCGCCGTAGATGTCGGCGATGCGCGAGCCGGGCGCCAGCGACGCCTCGTAGGCGCCGAGACGCATCGTGCCGCCGAGATCGCCCTCGGACGCCCGCTGCTCCAACTCGTTGCCGCGCATCCACTCGGTCATGATGCCGACGACCGGCTCCGAGGTGGGCCCAAACTCGGTCGACCCGGCTTCGGCGACGCCGGCCAGCGAACGCGCCGCCTCGATCACCGCCATCTGCATGCCGAAGCAGATGCCAAAGTAAGGAACGTCACGCTCGCGGGCGAAGCGCGCCGCGCTGATTTTGCCCTCCGAGCCGCGCTCGCCGAAGCCGCCGGGAACCAGGATACCGCCGACCTTTTCAAGGTAGGGCGTCGGGTCTTCCTTCTCGAAGACCTCCGATTCGATCCAGTCGAGATTGACCTTCACGCGGTTGGCGATGCCGCCGTGCTGAAGCGCCTCGATCAGCGACTTGTAGGCGTCCTTCAGCCCTGTGTACTTGCCGACCACGGCGATCGTCACTTCGCCCTCGGGGCGCGCGACGTTCTCGACCACCTGCAGCCAGCGCTCGAGCTTCGGCTTCGGCGCCGGGTCGATGCCGAAGGCGGCCAGCACCTCGGTGTCGAGGCCCTCGTTGTGATAGGCGATCGGCACGTCGTAGATCGTCGCGACGTCCAGCGCCTGAATGACTGCGCTCTCCCGGACGTTGCAGAAGAGGCTCATCTTCCGACGCTCCTCCTTCGGGATCGGACGATCGGCGCGCACGAGGAGGATGTCCGGCTGAATGCCGATCGAGCGCAGTTCCTTGACGGAATGCTGCGTCGGCTTGGTCTTCAGCTCACCGGCCGTTGGAATGTAAGGCATCAGCGTCAGGTGCACGTAGACGGCGCCGTTGCGCGGCAGATCGTTGCCGAGCTGGCGGATCGCCTCCATGAACGGCATCGCTTCGATATCGCCGACCGTGCCGCCGATCTCGCAGAGCACGAAATCGTACTCCTCGTTGCCTTCCAGAACGAAGTTCTTGATCGCGTCCGTGACGTGGGGAATCACCTGGACGGTCGCGCCGAGGTAGTCGCCGCGGCGTTCCTTGGCGATGATTTCCTGGTAGATCCGGCCCGTCGTGATGTTGTCCATCCGGTTCGCGGAGCGACCGGTGAAACGCTCGTAGTGGCCGAGGTCGAGGTCCGTCTCCGCGCCGTCGTCGGTCACGAAGACCTCGCCATGCTGCGTCGGGCTCATCGTGCCCGGATCGACGTTCAGGTAGGGATCGAGCTTGCGGAGCCGAACCCTGTAGCCACGTGCCTGCAGCAACGCGCCGAGGGCCGCCGATGCGATCCCCTTCCCCAAGGATGAAACCACGCCGCCGGTGATGAAAATGTATCGCGCCATGGGCCTTCCCGATACTCGCTCAAGCAGGATTCGACCAGTCCCCTTGTGGTCGAAATGAAAAAGGGGCGCCGCAGCGCCCCTTGGGGTGTTGCCGTGCAGAGCCCAGCACTACTGCGCGGGCTGGGCCGGCGCCGTCGTCGCAGGAGCCGACTGATCGGTCGCGGTCGCACCGGCCGGCGGCGTCTCGACGGGCGGGACCGTCGGCACCTCGGCAGCAGCCGGCGACTGCGGAGCCGGGTTCGCCGGGATCGTCGCCGAAGCCGCGCCGGTCGGCACGCCCTCAGTGTTGGCCGGGGCTGCGGGCGTCGTCGCGGGCGCGGTCGTCGTCGGTGCGGTCTGAGACGCGCCCGACGGCACGTCGACCGGGGCGCCGTCCTGCTGCTCCGGCAGTCCGCCGAGCTGGTCGAGCAGCGAACCGCCCGCCGCTCCGCCCGCAGCTCCCGGAACCGCCGGAGCCGTCTGCGAGGGAACGCGGTCGAGGATGTCGAGGCCGTTCGAGCCGTAGCGAGCCAGAAGCGCAAGGGACAGCGACGTGATGAAGAAGCCCGTCGCCAGGATCGCGGTCGTGCGCGTCAGCATGTTGGCTGCGCCACGGGCCGTCATCAGCCCGCCGCCGCCGCCGCCCATGCCGAGCGCACCGCCTTCGGAGCGCTGCAGCAGCACGACGACCACGAGGGCCAAGACAATCAGGAGGTGGATGACGATCAGAACGGTCTGCATGGCCTCGAGGCGCAATCTCTCACAAGTTGCGCGTCTTCTATAGGAGGCTTTCGCGTATTCCAACCGCTTTCGGCAGCGGCGGAGCGTCAGCCTCGCGCGGCACGGCAGATGGGCAGGAAGTCCGAAGCCTTGAGGCTGGCGCCACCGACGAGCGCTCCGTCGACATCGCCAAGCGCGAGTAGCTCGGCCGCGTTGAACGCCTTCACCGACCCGCCGTAGAGAATTCGCATGCCATCCGCAGTCTCGGGATCGAAGCGATCGGCGATCCGACCGCGGATGAAGGCATGGGTCTCGCCGATCTCGGCTACCGTCGGTGTGCGGCCGGTGCCGATCGCCCAGACCGGCTCGTAGGCCACGACGGTGTTCGCCGGCGTGACGCCGACGGGCAGCGAGCGCTCGATCTGGTCGGCGAGTACGTCGAGAGTCCGGCCTGCGTTCTTTTCCGCTTCGGTCTCGCCGATGCAGATGACCGCGACGAGGCCCGACGCCCAGGCGGCCTCCGCCTTGCGCGCCACGAGTTCGCTCGCCTCGCCATGGTCGGTCCGACGCTCGGAATGCCCGAGGATGACGTGGCTGGCGCCTGCGTCCTTCATCATGGCCGCCGAGACGTCGCCGGTATGGGCGCCGCTTTCCTTCGCATGCGCGTCCTGGCCGCCGATCGCGACCGTCTCGCCGGCGAGTTCTGCAGCCCTCGCAACGAGGATCGCCGGCGGGCAGATCAGGACCTGCACCCCGTCGACCGGGTTGGCGGCGAGATCGGCCACCATCGCGGACAGTTCATCCAGTGCCGCGCGCGAGCCGTTCATCTTCCAGTTTCCCGCGATCAGCGGCGTTCGGCTCATGTGTTCTCCCGATTCGTTGGCACGGATCGTTTCCGCTGCGCTCGTGACGAAGGTGCTAGCGGCACGCGCGAGGCGAAATCAAGCGCGACGTCACCGGCGCCACGCTTTCCTTCCTCTGCCAAAATGCCTATTGCCCTGACGCAAAGAACAAATTCGGGAGACGGGTGATGATGAGTCAGATGCGGCGCGGCGCGTCGAGCTGGGTGGCCAGACTGTTTCTGGGCGCGTTGGCCGTCAGCTTCGTCGGCTGGGGCATCACGGACGTCCTGCGCAATCGCGATGGCGGCAGCACGATCCTGACCGCCGGCGACACGCGCGTTTCCGTTCCCGATTTCCAGCTCGCCTATCGCCAGGGCCTCAACCGCCTTTCGCAGCAGTTGCAGCGTCGCCCGAGCACCGAAGAAGCGGAAGCGTTCGGCCTCGATCAGGCGGTGCTGTCACAGCTGACCGCCGGTGCCCTTCTCGACGAGCAGGCCCGCCGCCTCGGCGTCGGCGTCTCCGACGACGGATTGATCCAGCTCATCCAGAACGAGCCGGCATTCAAGGACCAGTCCGGAAATTTCTCGCGCAACACGATGCGCGCAGTGCTGGCGAACGCGCAGATCACCGAGCAGTCCTACCTCGAGGACCTGCGCGGCAGCGCGACGCGTAACCAGCTGATCGCGCCGCTCTCCGACGGCGCGTCCGTTCCCGCCGCGTTCGTCGAGGCGCTCGGTGCCTATAACGGCGAGCGTCGCACCGTGAACTTCATGCGCCTGACGCCCCCGCCGGTCGACAGCGTCGAGGCGCCGACCGACGAAGCGCTCGACGACTTCTATACGCAAGGCCAGGACGCCTACCGCGCCCCCGAGTATCGCGGCTTCTCCTTCCTGTCGCTTTCGCCCGCCGCGCTCGCCGATCCTGCCGCCATCACGGACGACGCGATCGCTGCGAGCTACGAGGCCAACCGCGCGCGCTACACGACGCCGGAGCGCCGTCAGGTCGAGCAGATCGTGTTCGCCGACCGCGCGTCCGCAGATCGTGCCATGCAGGCGATGGCGTCCGGCACGAGCTTCGCGGATGCGGCCACCGCGGAAGGGCGTCAGGTCGCCGACCTCGGCCTTGTGCCACGCTCCGCCATTCCCAATGCGACGCTCGCCGATGCAGCTTTCTCGGCCACCCTGAATACGCCGACCGCCGTGGTCGACGGTCCCTTCGGCCCCGTCATCATGCAGGTCCGGGAGATCGCGCCGGAAGTCGTGCGTCCGCTCGACGAGGTGCGTGACGAGGTGCGAAACGCCCTCGCGCTGGAGGCGGCGAACTCGAAGGTTACAGACGCCTACAACGCGATTTCGGAGGCGATGCAGAACGGCGCGCCGCTGGCCGAGGCCGCGCAGCAGGCCGGCTATGCGCTACAGACGGTGGCGCCGGTCGACGCCTCCGGCAACCCGGCCGACGCGTCCGCTGCCCCGGATCTTCCGGCAAAACCCCAGCTTCTCGCGGCCGTGTTCGCGGCCCAGCCCGGCATGCCGCCGCAGCCGGTCAACTACCAGGGCAACAACTACGTCTTCATCGAACTCGGTGACGTCGTGCCCGCACGAGACCGCCCCTTGGCCGAAGTGCGCGATCGCGTCGTGGCGGACTGGAAGGTCGACGAAGCGGAGCGTCTGATGACCGACCGGGCCGAGGCGTTGGCGGAGCGGGTCCGAGGTGGGCAGTCGCTTGCCGACGTCGCAGCGGCGGAAGGCCTCACGGTGGAAACGGCAGCTGCCATCACGCGTGAGAGCGGCCGCGCCGAGATCGGCGAGGCGGCGACACGCGCCGCCTTCTCCGGTCCGCAGGGTACGGTCGCCGAAGCGCCCGCGCTCGAGTCCGGTCAGGCGGTCGTCCTACAGGTCACGGAGGTCGCCGACGCCGCTGACCCCGCTGCGAACGTCCCCGCGCAGGCGCGCCAGTCGCTGGACGAGACGATGCGCGAGGATCTCTTCCAGAGCTACGTCGCCTACCTCCAGGGATCGATTCCGGTGTCGCTGAACAACGCCGCCCTCCAGCAGGCGAAGGTGGCAGTGCGATGAGCGCCGGCCTGAAGCCGCTGATCGGAAAGGTCGCGGGTGGCGAGGCGCTCTCGCGCGAAGAGGCGCGCGAGGCGTTTGGCATCCTCATGTCCGGCGAGGCGACACCCTCGCAGATCGGCGGTTTCCTGATGGCCCTGCGGGTTCGCGGCGAGACCGTCGATGAGATCGCCGGTGCCGTCGACGTCATGCGCGCCAACATGGCGCGAGTGCGCGCGCCGGCCGAGGCGGTCGACATCGTCGGCACCGGGGGCGATCGTGCTGGCACCTACAACGTCTCGACCTGTGCGGCCTTCGTGGTGGCCGGATGCGGCGTGCCTGTCGCCAAGCACGGGAACCGGGCCCTGTCGTCGCGCTCGGGTTCGGCCGATGTCCTCGCGGCGCTTGGCGTTGACGTCGACCTGACGCCCGGGGAGATTTCGAAGGTCGCCGAGCGCGCCAACCTATGTTTCATGTTCGCGCCGACCCATCATGCGGCGATGCGCTTCGTCGGCCCGTCGCGCGTCGAACTCGGCACGCGCACCATTTTCAACATGCTTGGACCGCTTGCCAATCCCGCCGGCGTTCGCCGCCTTCTGGTAGGTGTCTATGCCGCCGAGTGGGTTCGGCCGATCGCCGAAGCCCTTCTGGCGCTCGGCACGCAGGCTGCATGGGTCGTGCACGGCAACGGTCTCGACGAGATCACGAATTGCGGTCCGACGACCGTCTGCGAGATCCGTGACGGGTCGATCCGCGAGTTCACGATCGAACCGGAAGCGTTCGGCTTCGAACGCCGCCGCCTCGCCGATATCGTCGGCGGCGATGCCATTGAGAACGCCGCCGCACTTCGATCCGTCCTAGCGGACGAGCCAAGCGCCTATCGAGACATCGTGCTTCTGAACGCGGGGGCTGCACTTGTCGTCGCAGACCGCGTTGCGAATCTGGCAGAAGGGCTGGTCATGGCGCGGGACTCGTTGGCGAGCGGGCAGGCGCGGGATGCACTTGACCGGCTGGTCTCCGCAACGGGCAGCGCGAAGGGAGCCTGACGATGTCCGATATCCTGGCGAAGATCGAAGCCTACAAGCGCGAGGAGATCGCAAAGGCAAAGGCGAGCGTTTCGGCTAGCGAACTCACCCGACGCATCGCCGCCGGCCAGCCGCCGCGCGATTTCACGTCGGCCATCCGCAGGAAGCACCAGGCCGGGGACTTCGCGCTGATCGCAGAGGTGAAGAAGGCCAGCCCCTCGAAAGGACTGATCCGGGAGGATTTCGATCCCGTTTCACTCGCGGAAGCCTACGAGCGGGCTGGCGCCGCCTGCCTCAGCGTGCTGACGGATGCACCGTCCTTTCAAGGTGCTCCGGAGTTTCTGACCGCCGCCCGGAACGCGACCACCCTGCCCGCCCTGCGCAAGGATTTCCTGTTCGACACCTACCAGGTGCTGGAAGCGCGAGCGTGGGACGCGGACGCGATCCTGATCATCATGGCGTCGGTCGACGACGCCCTGGCTGCCGATCTGGAGGCTGCGGCCGACGATCTCGGCATGGCGGCGCTGATCGAAGTGCATGACGAGGCCGAGACGGAGCGGGCCTTGAAGCTCCGCTCGCCGTTGATCGGCGTCAACAACCGCAACCTGCGAACCTTTGCGGTCGATCTCGCTGTGAGCGAGAGGCTGGCGGGCATGGTGGGTAGCGACCGGATTTTGGTGGGCGAGAGCGGCATCGGTGGCCACGAGGATTGCCGTCGGCTGCATCGCTCGGGAATTTCCACCTTCCTGATCGGCGAGAGCCTGATGCGACAGGCGGACGTCGAGGGTGCCACGCAGGCGCTTCTGACGGGCGCTGCGGCATGAGCGGCGATCGCCTGACCCATCTGGACGAAGCCGGCAACGCGGCGATGGTCGATGTCGGCGCGAAGGATGCGACAGTCCGCGAAGCCACCGCCGAAGGGTTGGTGCTGATGGCGGCCGAGACGCTGGACATGATCCGCTCCGGCTCGGCAAAGAAGGGCGATGTTCTCTCGATCGCGCGCATCGCCGGCATCATGGCGGCCAAGCGCACGCACGAACTCATTCCCCTCTGCCATCAGCTGCTGCTCGAGAAGGTGTCCGTCGATCTGGAGATTCAGGCAGCGCTTCCCGGCATCCGCGTTACGGCGAGCGCACGCGTGACCGGCAAGACCGGCATCGAGATGGAGGCGCTTACCGCTGTCTCCATAGCGTGCCTCACGATCTACGACATGGCCAAGGCCGTCGATCGGGGCATGTCGATCACGGCCATCCGTCTCATCGAGAAGACGGGCGGGCGTTCGGGACACTGGTCGGCCTCATGACGCTGGTTCCGTTCGACGAGGCCGTTGAACGGCTGCTTCGCAATGTCAGCCCTGTCGACGGTATCGAAGCCATCGCGATCGAAGACGCGTGTGGACGCGTCCTACCCGCCGACCTCCACGCGCGCCGAACCCAACCTGCGTTCGATGCTTCCGCGATGGATGGGTACGCGGTGCGTGCGGCGGACCTGACCGGCCCCTCTCCGGTTCTGAAGGTCGTCGGGGAATCGGCGGCGGGGCATGCCTTCTCCGGCAGTCTGTCGACGGACGAGGCGGTGCGCATCTTCACCGGCGCGCCGGTCCCCGATGGTGCGGATGCAGTGGTCATTCAGGAGAATACGGATCGACCCGCTGAGTCTAAGGTCCGCATTCTGGAACGCGTCGAGCCCGGGGCGCACATTCGCCGCGCTGGCAACGATTTCCGCCTCTCCGACGTCCTCGCGCCAGCCGCGTCCCGGCTGACACCCGCTGCCTGCGCCCTCGCGGCAAGCGGCGGCTATGGAACGATCGAAGTCCGGCGACGGGTGCGTGTCGCCATCGCGGCCACGGGCGACGAACTGGTTCCTCCGGGCACGCCGGCGGGACCCTCGCAGACCGTCGCATCCAACACGCTGGCCATCTCGATGATCGTTCGCGTGATCGGTGGCTCTGTCATCGACCTCGGGATCATCCCCGATCGCCGGGACGATCTCGCGTCGGCCATCGAGCGGGCCCAGAACGCAAGGGCCGACATCCTGGTGACCGTCGGCGGCGCATCGGTGGGCGACCACGATCTCGTCGGACCGGTCCTCACCGAAGCCGGTGCCACGCTCGATTTCTGGCGGGTCGCAATGCGGCCGGGAAAACCGTTGATGGCTGGCTCGCTGGGCCCTATGCGCATCCTTGGTCTACCGGGAAACCCAGCGTCCAGCCTCGTCACCGCCGAACTGTTCCTGCGCCCGCTGATCGAGAAACTGTCCGGCGCCGCTCCCGTCAGTCGCCGGAGACGCGGCATCCTTGGGCTCGACGTCAAGGCCAACGACAAGCGGACGGACTTCCTGCGCGCCCACATCCAAATCGACCCCGCCGGCTCGCCATGCCGCGTCGTGCCGCTGCCTCGGCAGGACTCCTCGCTTCTCTCGGTTTTCGCGCGTGCCGACGCTCTCCTCGTTCGCCCGGCCTTCGCGCCGGCTGCCGTCGCAGGCGAGCCGTGCGAGTACGTTATGCTGACCACCGGATGATCCTTGCAGAACACAAACGGAACAGCTAGGTTTGTTCAGGTTTTGTTTCGAGGAATCGTCCCATGCTGACGCGCAAGCAGCACGAGCTTCTGATGTTCATTCATGAGCGTCTGCAATCGGTGGGCGTCCCTCCGTCCTTCGACGAGATGAAGGACGCCTTGGATCTCCGTTCGAAGTCCGGCATCCACCGCTTGATCACGGCGCTCGAGGAGCGCGGCTTCATCCGGCGCCTACCAAATCGGGCGCGGGCGCTGGAGGTGGTGAAGCTGCCGGAGTCCGCAGCCAAGGCGGCGGCCGCGCCGCCTGCCTCCCGTCCGTCCAACGTGGAGCCCTTGTTCAAGACACCGCGAGCCGTCGAACGCGACGTTTCCTCCGTGCCGGTCATGGGCCGCATCGCAGCCGGTGTTCCGATCTCGGCCATTCAGCAGAACACGCACGACATCGTCGTGCCGCCCGAGATGCTTGGATCCGGCGAACATTACGCGCTGGAGGTCAAGGGCGACTCGATGATCGAAGCCGGCATCCTGGATGGGGATACCGTCGTGATTCAGCGCAGCGAGTCGGCGAGCGCTGGAGAAATCGTGGTCGCGCTCGTCGATGATGAGGAAGCCACGCTGAAACGATTTCGCCGCAAGGGCGGCATGGTGGCGCTCGAGGCCGCCAATCCGGCTTACGAGACGCGTCTGCTGGGCGCTGATCGGGTCAAGGTCCAGGGGAAACTGGTGGGGCTGATCCGGCGCTATCACTGACAGCGCGACGATCCTCGGCGCGGCCTGTCGTTTCGGCCGTCGCGCTGTCCGATTTGCGCCAGTACTCAGGCCATGCCGCGAAGCGATGGCGGTTCCAGGCCTGCGGCTCGGTCGGTATGGAGTGGCGCATTTCGATCGTTGCGTCAGAGGCGCGGGAGATCGCGAGAGAGCCGGTTCGGCGCAGGGTCCTCAACGTGACCAGTCGGGCATCGCCGGTCCGGCAGGCGTTCGCCCGGACAGCCCGCGCCATGATGGCGATATCGCTGTCGCGGCAGACGTCGTCGAGCTTCTGATAATCATCGCTCCACGCGATCCGCAGTCCGGACCGGGTTAGTCCGCGACAGATGCCGTCTTCGCATCGGAATGCTCCGGCGCTGGAAAGATTGGACGTCACGGCGCCGTCCGTCGTTGGGGCGGACACCAAGCTAGTCCGGCTGTGACTTGCCCGCTGTCCCGGCTCGGTTTGCAACGCGCGTCGCCACTGGTCCCAGACGAAGGTGGATGGTCGTGGCTGGACGGAGTGCAGTTGCCCGTCCCTATCGATCAAAGCGAGTTCGCGACCGTCCTCGAAGAGCAAGAGCTCCGGAGCAGGTCCGGGACGCAAGAGCGCAAAGCCGATGGCAATCGGCGCAAGCGCGAACCAGCGAAGTCCGCTGGCGGAAAAGGAGACGATGAGGATCGCGGCCGAAAAGCAGATGAGTGCTGGGCCGCTGATCAGGCCGGTCGGATAGTCCGGAAACGCGTCGGCGAGATAGGCAGCCAGGGCGAAGACGAGGTCGAGGCCCCACCCCATCGCCTTGAGGGGAAGAACGTGAAGGCCGAACGGCATGGCCAGCACGGCCAGCATCGCAAACGGCATGATCCAAAAGCTGAAGAAAGGCGTCGCCACGATGTTGGCGATGAGCGAGAACGGAGCGCCGCGCTGGAAGTGGTAGATCGCGTACGGCGCGGTAGCGGCGCCGGCAATCAGCGACGACATCGCCATCCCCAGAAGAATGAGGCTCAGCCATCGGATCGACAGGCCTTCCCTACGCTGGCCCTCGTTCCGCCGGGACTGCCATCGAGCGTAGGCGCCATATGCGCCGATCAATGCTGCCGTTGCCGCGAAGGACATCTGAAAGGTGGCTGTCGGTACGACATGAGGCGACAGCGCGATGACCACGACCGCAGCGATGCAGACGTTTCGCAGGGTCAGTGCAGGCTGATCGAGAAGCACCGCGCCCAGCATGACCGCGATCATGACGAAGGAGCGCTCCGTTGCGGCGTTGTCGCCGGCGAGAAGGAAGTAGAAGCCGGTCCCTACGAGGGCAACGACCGCCGCCAGTTTCTTGATCGGCCAACGGAGAGCCATCGGCACGACGGTCGCGAGGCCGAGGCGCGTGACGAGAAGGAAGAAACCGGCGACGAGCGCCATGTGAAAGCCGCTGATCGACAGCACATGCGCCAACCCCGTGACGCGCAGATCCTCGTTGATCTCCTCCGGGATTCCGGCTCGCTCCCCGGTCACGAGGGCCGAGGCGACCGCACCTGTCGCGCCCGGAAGGACGGCCCGAATTGTCTCCCCCATAGCAAGTCGCAGCGTCGCGATGCGGTCCGAGATCGACGGGTCGCGCAATGCGCCCGGTGGTGCCGGCGCGCCGAGCGAGAACCCGTAGGCGCCCAGCCCCCCGAAGTATGACCCGAAGGCGAAATCGTGCGCACCGGGATAGGCCGGCCCCGAAGGTGGACGCAGGCGCACGAGCCCTCGATAGGTCGAGCCGATGGGCAAGGGCTCGTGTCGGCTCGAAACAACGATCCGCGCGCGCTCCGGCGGTCGTGAGAGGACCGGGCGTTCTGTCGATTCGATTTCGACGATGTATCGATAGCGACCGCGGTCGTCCTGCTCCCGCGCCAACACCGGCCCGGCGATCCGCACCGTCGCCTCGCCCGAGAAAAGCGTCGTCTCGGTGCGGGCGCGCTCCGCGATACAGGCGGCGAAGCCCGCCGCAAGACCGAGCCCGACGACGCCGCCGACACGGAACGAGCGTGCCATTCCTGGCAGAGCGAGCGAAAGGGCACCGACGCCCGCGAGAAGCGCGATCGCCGCGAGACCCGGCTGGAACGTCGTTCGGTAAAACGTCGCCGCTGCTGCGATCATCGCGATCGGAAAGAGCGCGAACGCCGTGCGCGAACGCTCCTCCAGCGCGACCTGACGTGCCAGCCACGCGCGCATCGCGGCAAGGAGGGGCAGCGAGGACGGACCGCTCTTGCCGACCCGGCTGCCGAGCGATGGTGTCGTGACGCTATGTCCCTTGGTCGTCACATCGGTTCGCTTCGCTTGTCTCGCCTTCCCGCTATGCTACACCACGGGCCGAGAAAGACAGGCATCGTCCAGCCGGCTCTGCACAGACCATTTCGGACCTCGTGTCCGACGGCTGGCGCGATTCTTCCACCTTCGAGGACCTTCCATGACCGACCGCGTCGTAACCCGGTTCGCACCGTCGCCGACGGGCTATCTTCATATCGGTGGCGCGCGTACGGCGCTCTTCAACTGGCTGTACGCTCGCAAGACGGGCGGCAAGATGCTGCTGCGCATCGAGGATACCGACCGCGAGCGTTCCACCGAACCCGCTGTGAAGGCGATCATCGACGGTCTGCATTGGCTCGGTCTCGACGCCGACGAGCCGCCGGTTTCCCAGTTCGAGCGCGCGCCGCGTCACCGTGAGGTGGCCGAGGAGCTGGTTGCGGCCGGAAAGGCCTATTACTGCTACGCCTCCCCGGCCGAACTCGACGAGATGCGCGAGAAGGCCAAGGCGGAGAAGCGCCCTCCGCGCTACGACGGGCGCTGGCGCGACCGCGACCCGTCCGAGGCGCCGGCGGGTGTCAAACCGGTGATCCGCATCAAGGCTCCGATGGACGGCGAGACTGTGGTGCACGACCGTGTCCAGGGTGAAGTCCGCTTTCCCAACAAGGACCTCGACGACTTCATTCTCCTTCGCTCGGACGGGACGCCGACCTACATGCACGCGGTCGTCGTCGACGACCACGACATGGGCGTCACGCATATCATTCGCGGTGACGATCACCTGACCAACGCCGGTCGCCAGACGTTGATCTACAAGGCGTTGGACTGGGACGTTCCCGTCTTCGCCCATATCCCGCTCATCCACGGGGCGGACGGGGCGAAGCTGTCGAAGCGACATGGTGCCCTGGGCGTCGAGGCCTATCGCGAGATGGGTTATCTCCCCGTCGGCCTGAAGAATTACCTCGTGCGTCTCGGCTGGAGCCATGGGGACGAGGAGATCATCTCGCCCGAGGACATGATCGCCTGGTTCGACATCGACGATGTGAATCGTGGCGCGGCGCGTTTCGATTTCGCCAAGCTCGATGCCGTAAACGGTCACTGGATCCGTATGAGCGTGGATGCCGATCTCGTCGATCACCTGATGGACGTGCGCGAGCACCTGCCGAACGGCGCTATCCTGCGCTCGGCGCCCGACGACGTGGTGCGTGACCGTCTGCTGCGCGCGATGCCGGGCCTCAAGGAGCGCGCCAAGACGCTGGTCGAGCTGACGGAGAGCGCTGCCTATCTCTTTGCCTCGCGCCCCCTGCCCATCGACCCGAAGGCGGAGGAGATCTTGGCCGGCGGCGGGCGGGAGGTCGTCTCGGGGCTGCTGCCGGCCCTCGAAGCCCTGACCGAGTGGAATGCCGGCTCCATTGAAGCCGTCGTCCGCGACTATGCGGAGCGCGAAGGCTTGAAGCTCGGTAAGGCGGCGCAGCCGCTGCGCGCCGCCCTCACCGGCAAGACGACCTCTCCGGGCGTCTTCGACGTGCTCGACGTCCTCGGGCGTGATGAAACATTGGCCAGGCTGCGCGATCAGGCTGCATGAACCCTTGGCCTGCACTGGCGCTTAACAGAGTGCGGTGCAATAATTCCGTACGATATCGGCATCGAACGTGCGCTCGGCGCATTCCCTGCCGATCGGCTCTCGCCGGGCGCTGCCCGGCGGACATCCAGAAGGGGAACGAATGACCGATTCGGCGAAACTGACCTTAGGCCCGAAGGAAACCGAGCTTAAGCTGCGCCACGGGACGATCGGTCCCGATGTTGTCGACATCGCGGCGCTTTACAAGGATACTGGGCTCTTCACCTACGACCCAGGCTTTACGTCCACCGCTTCCTGCGAATCAAAGATCACCTTCATCGACGGCGACGAAGGTGTGCTGCTGCACCGCGGCTATCCGATCGATCAGCTCGCCGAGCGCGGCAACTTCCTTGAGACCTGCTATCTCCTGCTCTACGGCGAACTGCCGACCGCCGCCGAGATGAACGACTTCACCTACCGCGTGACGCGCCACACCATGGTGCATGAGCAGATGTCGCGCTTCTACACTGGCTTCCGTCGCGACGCGCATCCGATGGCCGTGATGGTCGGTTCGGTCGGCGCACTCTCGGCCTTCTACCACGACTCGACCGACATCGCGGACCCGCACCAGCGGATGGTCGCTTCGATCCGCATGATCGCCAAGACGCCGACGCTGGCGGCCATGGCTTACAAGTATCACATCGGCCAGCCGTTCGTTTACCCGCGCAACGACCTCTCCTACGCGGAAAACTTCCTGCATATGTGCTTTGCGGTGCCCTGCGAGCCGTATCAGATCAACCCGGTGCTGGCCCGCGCCATGGACCGTATCTTCACGCTCCATGCCGACCACGAACAGAACGCCTCGACCTCGACGGTGCGTCTCGCCGGTTCGTCCGGCGCCAACCCGTTCGCCTGCATTGCGGCCGGCATCGCCTGCCTGTGGGGTCCGGCGCATGGCGGCGCCAACGAGGCGGCGCTCAACATGCTGGCCGAGATCGGCAGCAAGGACCGCATTCCGGAGTTCATCGCGCGGGCCAAGGACAAGAACGATCCGTTCCGCCTGATGGGCTTCGGCCATCGCGTGTACAAGAACTACGATCCGCGCGCGAAGATCATGCAGCAAACCTGCCACGAGGTGCTGACCGAGCTCGGCATCAAGGACGATCCGCTGCTCGAGGTCGCGATGGAACTCGAACAGATCGCGCTGCACGATCCGTACTTCATCGAGAAGAAGCTCTACCCGAACGTCGATTTCTACTCCGGAATCACGCTGAAGGCGCTCGGCTTCCCGACCGAGATGTTCACCGTGCTCTTCGCGGTCGCCCGCACCGTCGGCTGGATCGCGCAATGGAAAGAGATGATCGAGGATCCGCATCAGCGTATCGGCCGCCCTCGCCAGCTCTACACCGGCGCGGCCCAGCGCGATTACACCCCGGTCGACGCCCGCGGCTGACCTCGGGCAACATGAGATCGATCAGACGGGCGCTTCGGCGCCCGTTTTCTTTGCGGCCTGCATGTCGAGGATGATCCGGGCAGCGGCAACTCCCGGCGCCTCCGGCACGGTCATCGCCGCTCGGATCGCTTCGAAACCTGCTATCTGCGCCGCTCGCTCGGGCGTCCGCGTCATCAATCTTTCGAGCCGTCGCGCCAGATGCTCCGGCTGGATTGTCTCATGAAAATGCTCGGGCACCAGCGGGTGTCCCGCCACGAAATTCGGCAGGGCGGCCGTCCAACCGGTCATCAGGTGACGCAGGCGATAGGATATGGGGTCCAGCCGATAGGCCAGAACCATCGGCACCGCTGCGAGCGCCAACTCCAGCGCGACCGTGCCGGAAGCCGCGATCGCCGCGTCGGCTTCGGAAAAGGCCTGCCATTTGGCATCCTCGCCTTCGACCAACTCCGGACGAATCGGCCAGGATCGTAGCTTCTCCTCGATCAGCGGGCGCACGCGGGAAACGGCGGGCAGCATGCCGCGCAGGTTCGGCACCCGCTCGGACAAATCCGCGAAGGTCCGGCCGAAATCGTCCATCAGTCGCGTGATTTCGCCGCGGCGCGAGCCGGGTAGTATCAGGAGCGTCGGGCGCGTCGCCGGCTGGCGCGAGCCAATCGCCGCATCCCGCTCGAGAATGGTGCGAAGGTGCGAATCCGCCATGATCGGATGGCCGATATAGGATGCCGGCGGCCCGCCGTGGCGCTGCAGTGCCTCCGGTTCGAACGGAAACAGGCACAGCGTCCGGTCGACCGCGGACGACAGCTTGCGAGCACGCTCCGGGCGATAGGCCCAGATCGCAGGCGGCACCACGTTCACGAACACCGTCTCAGGGAGGCTCGGTCGAAGCTTCGCTGCCACGCGGTTGGAGAAGGTGAAACTGTCGATCGTGACGATGACATCGGGGCGCTGCGCCCGCAGGAACGCGATGGTCTGATTGAGCCGTCCCAGAAGCTTCGGCAGTCGAGCGACGATGGCTCCGATGCCGATGATCGACAATTCCTCGATGTCGAACAGCGACTCGAGCCCCTCGGCGCGCATCGACGGACCGCCCAACCCGATCGCCGAGATCGTCTCGGGCGCCATACGCTTGAGATGACGCAGGAGATCGGCACCGATCCGGTCCGCCGACTCCTCCCCCAAGATGAACGCCACCTTCATGTCGCCGCGCCCCCGTCCTCGGCTGATGCCCCGGTCACAAAGAGACCTTTGGCATTGGCGGCGTCCACGACGCGTCCCACTTCGAGAATCAGGGAACGGCCAGGCGTGAGACCGATGCCGCGCAGCCCGGCGGCGCCAGCCTGCTCGATCGTCTCGGTCCCGATGCTCGGAAGATCGAAGCGCTCGTCCTGTTGTGGCTTGAAGGCCTTGAAGAGGACGCAGGGCTCCCCTCGTCCGATCCGCCCGTTCGCGCGCAACTCGCCGACCCGCTCCAGCATGGCGCGCGTCCCTTCGATCCCCTCGACCGCAATGATGCGATCGGGCGAAGCGACGACCGCCTGCCCGATATCGAGGCGTCCGATCTCCGTTGCCGCCGCGGACGCACGCTGGAGAGCCAGCCGGTCGGATTTGTCCGGCGTCTGCTGTGTCAGCGTTCCCAAGGGGGTCAGGACATTGCGGAGTATCGAATGGACCGAGACGACCTCGAACCCTCGGCGCTCGAAGAGTCCGGCGACGGCTCGCAGCAGGCTGTCGTCGCCGCCGCGCACCATGCGGAGCAACTCCGGCATCAACTTCAGCGTCCGAAGACTCGGGATCATCGAGCGATAGTCCGGCCGGACGGAGATCGTGCCGCAGAACACGACGCGGCTGACCCCATGTTCCGACAACCGACTGAAAACGTCGCCGGTCTTAGACCAGGGCAACCGGACAACGCAGTAGCCGGGCCATTCCTGTCTCAGGCCGTCGGCGATCGCGATGATGACCGGTGTCAGCCCCGCATCGCGCGCTGCCTCGGCGACCAGCCGGGGCAGGACACCGCCGGCGGCGATGATCCCGAGCCGCGTTTCGGTCGGCCCCGTTCCCATTGGGTTCAGTTCGGTCGAACGCTACGGGGGAAGCAGATGGCGCGGTCGCCCCCCGCGCGGATGAAACCAAGGAGGTCCTGCACCAGCGGATCGTTGGGATATTCCGACTCGACCTCGTCGAGATTCTCCCGGAATGTCAGATCGTCCGAGAACAACATCCGGTAGGCCTTCCGGACATTGCGGATCGCGTCGCGGTTGAACCCGGCGCGCTTCATGCCGATCACATTGAGGCCGCTGAGATAGGCACGGTTGCCGAGCACCATCCCAAAGGGAATGACGTCGCCTTCCACGGCGGCGAGACCGCCCACATAGGCGTGGTGCCCGATGCGGGTGAACTGATGGATGCCGGACCCGCCCGCGATCGTCGCAAAGTCCCCCACGACGCAGTGACCAGCGAGCATGACGTTGTTGATCAGCGTGACGTTGTTGCCGATCACGCAGTCATGCGCGACATGAGCGCCGGTGAAGAAGGCGCAATTGTCGCCGACCTTCGTCTCGGACAGGCCCTGGATCGTTCCGGGATTCATCGTGACATGCTCGCGGATCAGACAGTTCCTGCCGATCACCAGTCGCGTGTCCTCGCCCATATACTTGAGGTGCTGGGGCTCGTTTCCGATCGATGCGAATGGATGGATCCGCGCGCCCTCGCCGATCGTCGTGTTTCCCGCGAGGACGACATGCGACTTCAGACGAGCGCCGGCTCCGAGTACGACGTTCGGCCCGATGACGCAGAACGGGCCGATCTCGCATCCGTCGCCGATCTGTGCGCCGTCCTCAACGATCGAGGACGCATGAATCGTGGACGTGCTGCTCACTTTGCGTCGCCGGGCACGAGCATCGCGCTGATCGACGCTTCCGCAACCTTCGAACCGCCGACGATGCCAGCGCAGTCGAACTTCCAGATGTTGCCGCGCTTCTTCGTCTGGGTCACGTGGTACTCGAGCAGATCACCCGGTACGACGGGCTTGCGGAACTTCGCGCCGTCGATCGTCATGAAGTAAACAATCGAATTCGCGTCGCCGCCTGTCGCCTTCTGGCAGATCGCGCCCGCGGTCTGCGCCATGCCTTCGATAATCAGGACGCCCGGCATGACCGGGTAATCCGGAAAATGCCCCTGAAAATGCGGCTCGTTCGCCGTGACATTCTTCAGCCCGCGCGCGCTGCGATCGCCGTCGATATCGACGATCCGGTCGACCAGCAGAAAGGGATAGCGATGCGGAAGGAGCTTCAGGATGCCGAGGATATCCAGGCTTTCAAGCGTCGTCGTTTCCGTCATCCCCACCCGCCGTCTTTTGCTTTTCCCTTGGCGACCCCCGCAGGGATGCCATGTGCCGCAACCAATCCTTCACCGGCCGAGCCGGCACTCCGCCCCAACGCGCGCCTGCCGGAACATCCGACGCCACGACGCTGACGCCAGCGATTTGCGCGCCGTCTCCCACGGTCACGTGACCGTTGAAACCCGTCTGCCCGCCGATCGAAACCCCATTGCCGATCGTCACGCTGCCCGCGATGCCGACCTGGCCGACGATTACGCAATGACGGCCGATCACCACGTTGTGCGCGACCTGCACGAGATTGTCGATCTTCGTGCCCTCGCCCACGACCGTATCACGAACCGCGCCACGGTCGATCGTGGTGTTGGCACCCACTTCGACGTGATCCTGCAGGATCACGCGCCCGACCTGGACCTGCTTCGTCAGACCTTGAGGCCCCGGCACGTAGCCAAAACCATCCTGCCCGACCCGCACGCCCGGATGAAGGATCACATGGTTGCCGATCAACGCATGCTGGATGCTGACGTGGCTTCCGATGCTGCAATCGCGGCCGATCTGGCATCCGGCCGCGATGACCGCCCCGCTCGAAACAACCGTCCCCGCTCCAATTGCCACGTCAGGACCGATGACCGCGAACGGTTCGACCGTCACGCCAGCCTCTAGATGCGCGGACGGATGCACGCTCGCCTGATCGGAAACCGAGCCGGCCTCGAAGTTCGATCGTGGCCTCATGGCATCGGGATAGAGTTCACGGCCCACTTGCGCGAACGCGATGACCGGCCTCTTGGCAATGATCGCGACCACGCCCTCCGGCACCAGCGCGGCGAAGCGAGGCGCCGTGATCACAGCGCTCGCGCGCGTCGACCGAAGGGCCGCCTCGTAGCGAAGGGTATCGAAGAAGCTGACGTCGTCCGGGCCGGCCTGGTCGAGCGACGCGATGCCGTTGACCGTGCGGTCTGCGAACTGCGGCTCCACGGACGCGCCGCAGACGGAACAAAGCTCGGCAAGGGTCAGACCCTTGCCGAGCTTGAAAAAGGGATGGGCCATCCGAGCCTTGTCTCGCCGCTCAGAAGCGCGACGAGAAGCCGAACGAGAACTCCTGCGTGCGGTCGTAATCTTCCTTCGCCAACGGCACGGCGTAGTTGACGCGCAGCGGTCCGAACGGCGACGCCCAGATGAGGCCGACACCGGCGGAGGCGCGCAGAGCGAAGTCGTCGCCCTGGATGCCGAACTGGTTTTCGACGTTGTCGACGCCCCAGAGCGAACCGGCATCCGCGAAGGCCGCACCGCGGAAGCCGAAATCGCGCGAGACCAGCGGGAGCGGGAAGGTCGCTTCCGCCGAGGCATTCACGTAGTTCGTGCCGCCAATCGCCACGCCGTTCTGGCGCGGGCCGAGGCCCTGATACTTGAAGCCGCGGACGATGTCCTGCCCCTTGAAGAAGTTATCGAACACACGCAGATCATCCCCGAGCGACGCGACATTGCCGCCGCCACCGCTCAGCTGACCGATCACGTCGTACTCTTCCGACAGAAGGCTGAACCAGGACGCCCGCGCCGTGGTGCGGATGAACTGCGCATCGCCACCGAGACCGGCGACTTCCTGACCGACCTGCGCGAACAGACCGTCACGCGGGTCCTGCTGATTGTCGAGCGTGTTGTAGGTCAGCGCGTAGGAGATCGAAGAGGTGGTGTACGGGCTATCGCAAATCGCCTGGTTGATGATCGGCGACAGCGTGTAGAGCGGTGCGACGACAGAGTTGGCGCAGGTCGAGAACTGCTGGACCCCGTTGATCACGAGCGGGAAACCGTTCGCGTCGCGCAGAGCGATGCCCTGCTTGTCGCCGAACGTCTCTTCCTTGTAGTTGTAGGCGATCTGCGCCGTGAGATCCTCGGTGATCGGCGCCGCCAGACGCAGCGAACCGCCCGTGCGCGTGATGTCGTAGGCCGTCGAGGACGAGTTTTCGGTGCGGTAGATATCAAAGCCGGCCGCGAGGCGGCGACCGAGGAAATAGGGCTCGGTGAACGACAGGTTGTAGCTGCGCGTCTCCTCGCCGAAACCGGCCGAAACCTTCACGAACTGGCCGCGACCGAGGAAGTTGCGCTCGGTGATGCTGACTTCGGCCACCGGACCGGCGTTCTCGCCGCCGGTCGTGTAGCCGCCGCCCACCGAGAACTCGCCCGTCGACTGCTCGTCGACCTGCACGATCACGACGACACGGTCGGGCTGGCTGCCGGGTGCGGTCGAGACGTTGACGGTCTTGAAGAAGCGCAGGCCCTCGAGGCGCTTCTTGGCGCGCTGCACGAGAACCTGATTGAAGGCGTCGCCTTCTGACACGTCGAACTCGCGGCGGATAACGTAGTCACGGGTCTTCGTGTTGCCGCGCACCTCGATGCGCTCGACATAGGCGCGCGGACCCTGGTCGATGACGTAGTCGATCGAGATCGTGTTGTTGGCGAAGTCGCGATTGCCGCGCGGGGTGACCTGCGCGAACGCGTAGCCCCGGTTCGCGACGGCGTTGGTCAAGGAGACGAGCGACTCCTCGATCTGCTCGGCGCTGTAGACATCGCCGGTCTTGGTCTTCAGCTCGCCACGGAGCGTCTCGCCATCGATGCCGGGAACGGTCGAATCGATGTTGATGTTGCCGTAGGCGTAGCGCTCGCCCTCATCCACCGTGATGGTGATGAAGTACTGGTTCTTCGCGGCGTCGAGTTCTGCGACAGACGACACGATGCGGAAGTCCGCATAGCCGCGATTGAAGTAGAAGCGACGCAGCGCCTCCTCGTCGGCGCGCAGGCGGTCCTCGTCGTAGATGTCGTTGCGCTGCAGGAAGCTGAAGATGCCCGACTCGCGCAGCGAGATCACTTCCTTCAGCCGACCGTCGCCGAAAGCGTTGTTGCCGACGAAGTTGATGCTCTCGACGCGGGTGCGGTCGCCTTCCTGGATGTCGTAGACGACGTTGACGCGATTGCCCTCGGCCGGAACCGTGCGAACAGAGACGACCGCGTCGGAACGTCCGATGCGGGTGTAAGCAGCGCGGATCGCCTCGACGTCGGCCTGGGCCGTGGAGGCGTTGTACGGCTCGCGAGTTGCGGTCTGGACCGTCGCGGCCAGCTGCTCGTTCTTGATCTTGTTGTTGCCCTGGAAGATCACCTCGCCGACGATCTGGTTCTCGTCGACCTCGATGATCAGGGAGCCGCCGGACTGGCGAGCGCGAACATCCGAGAAAAGGCCTGTGCCGAAGAGGCGCGTCACGGCGGCGTCGACGTCGGCGTCCGAGACGTTCTGGCCTGCCCGGATCTGCGCAACGTTGCGCACGGTCTCGGCATCCACGCGCTGATTGCCGCGCACCTCGATCCGGTTGACCACGGCGGCGAAAGCTTGGGACATGGTCCCCAGCTCAAGGGTGATGACCGAAGCTGCCAGAACCGTGGACGAAAGAGCCGCCGCCGACAGGGCGTTCAAAAGCTTCGATCCAGCCTGCATAGGGCTACTACCTTTTCTCATTCCGCCGATGGCACGAGTGCTAGACTCGGCATGCCCGTGCGTTTCTATCGGCTTTACGGAGCCGTTCAACCAAACTGGACGGATTCCGTTTAGGAATCACAAAACCGTTGCACGGTCGCCACGCCGGCCACCGTTATGGTTAACGAACCGCAAACCCCCTCGAATGTCCCCAAATCGACCTCAGCCAAGGCTGGATAGGTCGTTCCAGAATGCGAATACCATAAGCATCAGCACCAGTGCGAGGCCTATCCTGAAGCCGAACTCCTGAACACGCTCGCTGAGCGGTCTCCCGCGTACGGCTTCAGCCGCGTAGAACATGAGATGGCCCCCATCGAGCATCGGGATCGGCAGCAGGTTCAGAAGGCCGATCGAAACCGAAAGAAGCGCCGCGAGGTTGAGGAGCGGGGCGATGCCGAGCGTCGCAACCTGGCTGGAGACCTGCGCGATGCGGATCGGACCACCGATCTGGTCGCTCGACTGCGAACCCTTGAAGATGCCACCGATAAACGAGACGGTCTGCTCGGTCACGAACCAAGTCTGGGAAACGCCATAGCGCAACGACTCGAGCGGCCCGAGTTCCCTAGTGCGGAAGCCGCTTTGCTCGGCATTGGCGACGACGCCGATGACGGCCGTCTTGAACTCGTTGCCGAAGCCGTCCGTCTGCGCCTGTTCCTGAGGTGTCACGGTCAGCGCGATCACCTGTCCGGCGCGGTCGATTCCGAGCTGCACGGGCAGGCCGGCTCGTGTCGAAACATAGCGCTGGAGGTCGCCGAAATACTCGATCGCCTCACCGTCCGCGCTTACGATGCGATCGCCCGGCTGAAGGCCTGCAGATTGCGCCGGGGAGCCCGGCCGCACTTCGGACACCACCGGATCACCCACGACGATACCTGTGGAGAATGCCGTGAGCGCGAAGATCGCGATCGCCAAAATGAAGTTTGCGATCGGCCCGGCGGCAACGGTCGCGGCCCGCCGTCCGACGCTGGCGGTATGGAATGCCCCGCCCCGCTCCTCCTCGCTCATCCGGCCAAGCGCTGCATGGTCGGGAACGCTGGCGGCATTCTCGTCGCCGAAGAACTTGACGTAGCCGCCGAGCGGGATGGCGCAGAGTTTCCAGCGGGTGCCGCGCCGGTCGTTGAAGCCGACGATCTCCGGGCCGAAGCCGACGGAGAACGCAAGGATGCGGATGCCCGACCAGCGGCCCACGAGATAGTGGCCGAGTTCATGGAAGAAGACGATCACGGTCAGCACGAACAGGAAGGGGACGATCCGGATCAGCGCCGTGTCCCAGATCGTCGTCCACCAGCCTTCGAGGCCCATTCCATTCACCTAACGTCGTTCCCGGGGCGACCGGATGCGCCTCGTCGGGGAAATGCGCATGCTGCACGCGCCGAATTGACGTCGGCGCACCGGAATGCACGCAACTGTCCGTATCACCGCATCTGCGGGCAACGCCATGCCTTGCGGGATCACGATGGATCTAGAGACGGAATATGGCTCTTGCGGGATGTTCTGCGCCCGCGACCAGCATCCCGAACACCCAGGCGGCACCCGCCGCGAAGATGAGCGCGTCGATCCGGTCCATCAGGCCACCGTGACCGGGAATCAGACGGCCGGAGTCCTTGACCCCGAAACGGCGCTTGACCCAGGACTCGTAGAGATCGCCCGCCTGCCCGACGATCGAAAGGATGACGCTGAGCACGATGACCAGCCCGCCGACCGATCCGACCAGCCAGTACGAATAGAGGGCGCCGAACCCGACGCCGGCCGCAAGGCCGCCGAGAGCGCCGGAGATCGTCTTCTTCGGGGACACCATCGGCAGCAGCTTCGGGCCGCCGACCATGCGGCCGGTGAAGTAGGCGAAGACGTCGGTCGCCCAGACGACGCAGATGATCAGGCCGAGAACCGCGAGCCCCTCGGCGCCATCGTCGCGCAGCAGCCCGGGCGCCAGTCCGGCGAGGGCCGCGTAGCCGAGGCCCGTCATCACCCAGTCGGCCTTTCGCTCGCCCCGGTCGACCAGCGCGATGAACCCGATCGAGAGGACCACGATCCCGACGGCGATGGCATGGAAACCGAAGAAGAACGCGACCAGACTGACGAACAGCGCGCGGCGCGCGAAGAGATAGATGTCGCCGGCGCGCTTGCCGCGCGTCATCCGCATCCATTCGTCGAAGACGATGATGCAGGTCGCGACGCACAGGATCCGGAACGCCGCGCCACCGGCGAAGGTCAGAAGCAGGATCGCGATGCCGAGGATCAGCGCGGAGATCAGCCGAGATTTGAGGTCGGTCCAGGTCGCGTTGGCGACGAGTCGTCCGAGGCCCAATCCCATCGCGTCAGGACGCGATCTCTTGCGAGAGGCCGCCGAAGCGGCGATCCCTCAAGGAATATTCACGCACGGTCTCCGAGAAGATCGCCTCGTCGAAATCCGGCCAGTAGCAGGGCAGGAACGCGAACTCGGAATAGGCCGCCTGCCAGAGCAGGAAGTTCGACAGGCGCAGTTCGCCGCTCGTGCGGATGATAAGGTCGGGGTCGGGGATTCCGGCCGTATCGAGATGCGCATCCAGAAGCTCGGGCGTCACCGCTTCAACCGTCGTCTCGCCGGCGACGAGCTTCTCGGCGATACGGCGCATGGCGCGGGCGATCTCGTCCCGCGCGCCGTAGTTGAAGGCGACGAGCAGCGTGTTGCGGTCATTGCCGACCGTCAGTTCCTCGGCTTCCTCGAGGAGTCCTCGCACGTCGGGCGGCAGGTTGTCCCGCTCGCCGATGACGCGCACGCGCACGCCTTCGCGGTGAAGCTCGGCGAGGTCGCGGCGGATGAAGAACTTAAGGAGGCGCAGAATCTCGCCCACCTCTTCCTGCGGTCGCTTCCAGTTCTCCGAAGAGAAGGCGAACAGGGTCAGATACTCGATGCCCATCTCGCGGGCCGTGCGGACGGCTTGGCGGACGGCTTCCACGCCGCGCCTGTGTCCCATGGTTCGCGGCAGGCCGCGAGCCTTCGCCCAGCGGCCATTTCCGTCCATGATGATGGCGACATGCCTGGGATGCCGCACCTGATCAGCCATCGTCTCCGCCTGTCCTGAATCCGCCGCCGCCGAATCCGGACAGCCTAGACCTGCATGATTTCCGCTTCCTTCACCGAAAGCGCCTTGTCGATCTCGACGATGGTCTCGTCGGTCATCTTCTGGATCTTTTCGGCGATGACGCGGCTGTCGTCCTGGCTGGTATCGCCGTCCTTCTCGGACTTCTTCAGCGTGTCCATACCATCGCGACGCACGTGACGGGCCGCCACGCGGGCGTTCTCGCCATAGGTATGCGCGACCTTGACCAGCTCCTTGCGGCGCTGCTCGTTCAGCTCGGGCAGCGGGATGCGCAGCGTGGTGCCGTCGGTGATCGGGTTGAGGCCGAGGCTGGACTCGCGGATCGCACGTTCGACCGCACCGACCATCGATTTGTCCCACACGGAGACGGACACCATGCGCGGCTCCGGGACCGACACATTGGCGACCTGCGTCAGCGGCATGGACGAGCCGTAGGCCTGCACGACGATCGGATCCAGAAGGTTCGCCGACGCGCGGCCGGTGCGAAGGCCCGCGAGATCGCCCTTGAACGAGGTGATCGCGCCATCCATGCGGCGCTTCAGTTCGTTGAGGTCGGGAGCGGCCATTGCGGTTCCTTTCTGCTGGTCTTCGTCTTGTCTGGGCGGATTAGTCGGTGACGATGGTCGAGCGTCCGCCACCGGTGAGAATGCGCGCGAACTCGCCCTTTTCGTGGAGCGAGAACACGACGATCGGAATATGGTTCTCGCGCGCCAATGCGACAGCCGTCACATCCATGACGGCAAGACCCTTCGACAGCACCTCGTCGTGGGTCAACTGGTCGAAGCGGGTGGCGTCGGGCACGAGCTTCGGGTCGGCGCTGTAGATCCCGTCGACCTGCGTGCCCTTGAAGAGCGCGGTCGCGCCCATCTCGGCGGCGCGCAGCGCTGCGGCGGAGTCGGTGGTGAAGAACGGGTTGCCCGTGCCGCCAGCGAAGATCACGACGCGCCCGGCGCTGGCATGGGCCAGAGCGGCGCGCTGCGAGAAGCTTTCGCACAGTTCCGGCATGGCGATGGCCGACAGCACGATCGCGTCGACACCGAGTTTCGTCAGCGACGTGCGCAGGGCCATCGCGTTGATGACGGTCGCCAGCATGCCCATGTGGTCGCCGGTCACCCGGTCGCCACCCTTCGACGCGACGGCGACGCCGCGAAAGATGTTGCCGCCGCCGATGACGACCGAAATCTCGACGCCCAGATCGCGGGCTTCCTTGATGTCGGCGGCGATGCGATCGGCCACCGCGACATCGATGCCGAACCCCTGCCCGCCCATCAGCGCTTCGCCGGAAACCTTCAGAAGAACGCGCGTGAAACGGATCGCCATGGAATGTCCTTCGGATGATGCCGGCCTGCGATACAGGAAGGGCGCCCGCTTCTCAAGCGGACGCCCTTTCCCAGTTCCATGAAGGAAGAAAGCTTAGGAAACGCTTACTTCTTGCCGGCAGCCGCCGCGACTTCCGCCGCGAAGTCGCTCTGCTCGCGCTCGATGCCCTCGCCGAGGGCGAAGCGCACGAAGCCGACGATCTTGGCCGGGGCGCCGAAGTCCTTGGCGCCGGCTTCGAGGGCCTTCTCGACCGTCAGGTCGGGGTTGATGACGAAGTTCTGCTTGAGGAGGACGACCTCCTCGTAGAACTTGCGCATGCGGCCCTCGACCATCTTCTCGATGATCGCTTCCGGCTTCCCGGACTCGCGCGCTTGCTCCGAGAAGATCGCCTTCTCGCGCTCGGCGGTGGCCGGGTCGACCTCGGCGTCGGTCAGCGCCAGCGGGTTGGTCGCGGCGACGTGCATGGCGACCTGACGGCCGAAGGCGGTCAGCGCGGCCTTGTCGCCGGTCGACTCGATGGCGACCAGCACGCCCAGCTTGCCGAGACCCTCGGCGACCTGGTTGTGGATGTAGGTCGCGACCACGCCGTTGGAGACCGTGAGCTTGGCCGAGCGGCGCAGGTTCATATTCTCGCCGATCGTGGCGACGGCGTCCTTGATCGAGTCGACGACGCTCTTGCCGGTGTCGGCGAGGGTCGCGGCGCCCGTGGCGTCGGCCGTACCGTCGGTGCCGAGGGCCGCCTGCGCGACGTTGCGCACGAGCGCCTGGAAGGCGTCGTTGCGGGCCACGAAGTCGGTCTCGGAGTTCACCTCGACGACGACCGCGCTGTTGTCGCCGCTGGCGACGCCCACGAGGCCCTCGGCGGCCGTGCGGCTCGACTTCTTGTCGGCCTTGGCGATGCCCTTGGCGCGCAGCCAGTCGATCGCGGCCTCCATGTCTCCGTTGGTCTCGGCCAGGGCGGCCTTGCAGTCCATCATGCCTGCGCCGGTCTTCTCGCGCAGTTCCTTCACCATCGAAGCGGAGATCGTCATGAATTGGCCTCTATCAGAAAAAGAAACGGCGCACGGCTTCTTCGGGAAGGAGTGCGCCAGTCCTGTGACGGCGCGGTGACGCCGTCACAACGATGGTGGGTCGGATCAGGCGGCCGAAGCAGCCTGCTCCTCGGAAGCCGCCTCGGGCTCGTCGAGCGTCTCTTCCATCGGCGCCTCTTCCATCGCGCCGAGATCGACGCCCATGGAGCCCTGCTGACGGGCGATACCATCGACCGCCGAACGGGCGATCAGGTCGCAGTAGAGCGAGATGGCGCGAGCCGCGTCGTCATTGCCCGGGATCGGGTAGTCGATGCGGGAAGGATCGCAGTTCGAATCGACGATGGCGACGACCGGGATGCCGAGACGCTTGGCCTCGTCGATCGCGATCGCTTCCTTGTTGGTGTCGATGATGAAGATCATGTCCGGCACGCCGCCCATGTCCTTGATGCCGCCCAGCGCGCGGTCGAGCTTGTCGCGCTCGCGCTGCAAGGTGAGGCGCTCCTTCTTGGTGAAGCCGTGGGCTTCGCCCGCCAGGAGCTCGTCCAGCTTGCGCAGGCGCTGGATCGAATTGGAGATGGTCTTCCAGTTCGTCAGCATGCCGCCGAGCCAGCGGGCGTTGACGTAGTACTGGGCCGAGCGGTTGGCGGCGTCGGCGATGATCTCGGAAGCCTGGCGCTTGGTGCCGACGAAGAGGACGCGGCCGCCCTTGGCGACGGTGTCCGACACCGCCTGCAGGGCACGATGCAGCATCGGCACCGTCTGCGCGAGGTCGATGATGTGGATGTTGTTGCGCGCGCCGAAGATGAACGGGGCCATCTTCGGGTTCCAACGGTGGGTCTGGTGACCGAAGTGAACGCCCGCCTCGAGCAGCTGGCGCATGGAGTAGTCTGGCAGAGCCATGATCGTTTTCCTTGACCGGTTTATGCCTCCACGGAAAGAAGCGGCCGGCGGCCGCCACCGGAGGGAAGAAAGAGCTTTCGCTCTTCAGATGCCCAACTTCCGTGTGTGGAATGTCGGCGCGCATACACCATATGCGCCGCCCCGGCAAGTGGAACCCTCGCGCGGCGTCAGTTCGCCGGGCACCCCGCCGGACGGTCGTAGAAGTTCAGGCGCGCCAGTCCACCTTCCAGCGTGTAGTCGCCGAAGTCCAGTTTCAGCCGGTCGGTGACACCGTTCTCGTAGAGACGATAGCTCGTCTCGAAGATCGGCAGGCCGTCC
Source organism: Aureimonas phyllosphaerae (assembly GCF_047943035.1). Classification (NCBI taxonomy): domain Bacteria; kingdom Pseudomonadati; phylum Pseudomonadota; class Alphaproteobacteria; order Hyphomicrobiales; family Aurantimonadaceae; genus Aureimonas; species Aureimonas phyllosphaerae. The sequence continues at coordinate 3,414,057 of NZ_CP181348.1, forward strand.
CCGTCGCTGTCGCTGTTGTAATAGGATTCCGTCACGTTCCAGGATCGCAGGCCGTCCAGCATCTTGGCGACCTCGGGCTTGGCCGGCACCTCGTCCTTCCTTGCGGGGAGGATCAGCGAGGTCGTGGTCAGATGCTTGTCGGCGTCGTCGTCGCCGTCGAAGAGATTGGCCTGGACCATTCGCTCTCCGGCGAGCGCGCGATCGATGAGCTTGGCGGTATGGCCGAGAGGGAATACCGATAGAGGCAGCTCGGTCTCGCGCTTGACCGGCGAGGTGTAGGACACCGCCGTCGCATCGACCCCGTTGGTCGCGACGCCTTCGACGATCCCCTGCTCCACCCCGTCGACGACTGTCCGGGTGCGGAACTCGTAGCGCTTGCCGTCGCGCGTCTCCTTCGCCAGCGTCTGCTGGTCGGTCACCGTCAGTTCGTCATCCTCGTGGAACCTGGCGACGAACCGGTAATCCAGCGAGAGCGCGTCGCAGGCGTCCGGCTTCAGCTGCAGGGCGATGCGCCCGTCGACGCTGTTGAAGTTGGACGTCTGGGACGCCAGCGCCAGGTCGTAGACCGCCTCGTGCGGCTGGAGATCCGCAGCGCCGGCGGCGCCGCTTGGGACGAAGGCCAGGACGATCGCCGAAAGGGCCATGCCGTATTGCTTCAAGGCGCGTGCATCCCATCATGAAGGCTCATGGGTTCGACGATCGAACCGGCCGATAAAACCTGATAGCCGTGTGCGGCGCAAATTCCCATCCGGAGTGGATCATGACCGAATCGATCGCAGACCGCCTCGCCGCCGCCGGCGTGACCGTACCGGACGCTGCGGCGCCCGCTGCCAACTACGTCTCGTTCGTCCGTTTCGGCTCGATCCTGCAGACGTCCGGCCAGCTTCCCATGGAAGGCGGCAAGGTCGCCGTGACCGGCAAGCTCGGCGGGGGCGTATCGCTCGAGGACGGCCAGCGCGCGGCGCGGCTCTGCGCGATCAACATTCTGGCGCAGGCAAAGGCCGCGCTCGGCGATCTGGAGACGATCGGGCGCCTCCTGAAGCTGACGGTCTTCGTGGCGAGCGCGCCGGAGTTCACCGAGCAGCACAAGGTCGCCAACGGCGCCTCCGACTTCCTCGCCGAAATCCTCGGCGAGCGCGGTCGCCATGCCCGCTCGGCGGTCGGCGTGCCCGCGCTGCCGATGGATGCGGCGGTGGAAATCGAGGCGATGTTCGAGATCGCGTGATCCGATGAGCGGCGCGGCATCCGACCTCGGCTGGCTGACGGCCCGCCCGATCGCCCATCGCGGCCTGCACGACAAGGCGCGGGGCATCCCGGAGAACTCGATGGCGGCGTTCCGCGCCGCCATCGATGGCGGCTACGCGATCGAGTGCGACATCCACCGCACGCGCGATGGCGTTCCCGTCGTCTTCCACGACCACGATCTCGAACGGCTGACCGGCCGGACGGGGACGATCGACGCGCTATCGCCCGCCGAGGTCGCCGATCTCCGCCTCTTCGACACTGAGGAGGCTCCGCCGACGCTCGCCGCGCTTCTGGAACTCGTGGATGGACGCGTTCCGCTCGTCGTCGAGGCCAAGGGGATCGATGCCGCGACCGACGCCGGGTTCATGGCGGACGTGGCGCCCGTCATCGAAGGTTACCGTGGGCCGCTGGCGCTGATGTCCTTCGACGAATGGCTGCTCGACCAGACCGACGGGATCGGCGCTCCGGTGGGCCTTACGGCGGAGGGCACGCGCGCCGACGTTCTGGCGCGACATCGTGCCGTGTTCGAGAGACGCTGCGCCTTTGTGTCCTATAACGTCCACCATCTTCCCAACGCATTCGTGACGTGGGTTCGGGAGAATCGAGGCGCGCCTGTCATCACTTGGACCGTCCGCACCCCGGCCGATGTCGCGCAGACCGAAGCCCACGCCGATCAGATGACGTTCGAGGGCTTCACGCCCTAGCGTCGATACAGAGCAGGACAGACCCGCATGATCGATGAACCTTCCGGCGACGACGGGGCGGACTTCATCGTGCGGGTGGCGGAGGGCCTGAAGGACATCGAGCCGGCCGCCTGGGACGCGCTGGCCGATCCCGGCGGCACGAAGGACGCGTTTCCGCATCCCTTCACGCGGCACGCGTTCCTGTCGTCGCTGGAGGATTCGGGCAGCGTCGGCGGGCGCACCGGATGGCTTCCGCAGCACCTCCTGCTGGAGGATTCCGACGGACAGCTTCTCGCCGCCGTGCCCGCCTATCTTAAAGGGCATAGTCAGGGCGAGTACGTTTTCGACCACGGCTGGGCGGACGCATTCGAGCGCGCGGGCGGACGCTATTATCCGAAGCTTCAGATCAGCGTTCCCTTTACACCTGCGACCGGACCTCGCCTGCTCGTCGGGCATGGCGCCGAGGCGACCGTGCTGCGCGGCGCGATGGTCTCGGCCATCTCCGGCTATGTCCGGCAGACGGGCGTCTCGTCGGCGCACGCGACCTTCCTTCAGGACGCAGACCTGGAGCCGATGCTGCAAGCCGGTTTCCTGCACCGCACCGACCAGCAGTTCCACTTCGTCAATCGCGGCTACGCCAGCTACGACGACTTCCTCGATACATTGGCCTCGCGCAAGCGCAAGGGTCTGCGCAAGGAGCGCCGCGAAGCGCTGGCCGCCGGCATCACGATCGAGCGTCTGTCGGGCTCGGACATCAGCGAGGAGGCGCTCGACGCCTTCTTCGCCTTCTACATGGATACGGGAAGCCGCAAGTGGGGCCGGCCCTATCTCAACCGCGCCTTCTTCCGGCTCGTCACCGAGCGGATGGCGGAAGCAATTGTCCTCGTCATGGCCCGGCGCGAGGGGCGCTACATCGCCGGGGCGCTCAACTTCGTCGGCGGTGACCGCATCTTCGGTCGCTATTGGGGCTGCACCGAAGACCACCCGTTCCTGCATTTCGAGGTCTGCTACCACCAGGCCATCGACTACGCGATCGAGCACAAGCTCTCGATCGTCGAGGCAGGCGCGCAGGGCGAGCACAAGCTCGCGCGCGGCTACGAACCGGTGATCACCCACTCGGCGCACGACATCGCGCATCCCGGCCTGCGTTCGGCCATCGAGGACTACCTCGAACGTGAGCGTCGGCATGTTCTCCTCGCGCAGCCGGAACTCGCGGCCGCCACGCCCTTTCGTCGAGGCGAGGTCGAGTAGACGCGCCGGGGCCATCGACGCTAGATCGGGTCCGTCAGAATCGGCATCAACTTGGGACGGACTGCATGAGCGGCTACGACGACGGCAACATCTTCGCCAAGATCCTGCGCGGCGAAATTCCGGCCGCGAAGATCTTCGAGACCGACGATTTCGTGGCGATCATGGACGTGATGCCGCAGTCGAAAGGCCATTGCCTGCTGCTGCCGAAGGCGCCCTCCCGCAACCTCCTCGACGCGGACGACACGACGCTGGCGAAGGCGCTGCCGGAACTCGCGCGCCTTGCCCGAGCCGCCAAGGCCGCCTTCGACGCTGACGGCGTGGTGATCAACCAGTTCAACGAGGAAGCCGGCGGCCAGACGGTGTTCCACCTGCATTTCCACGTCGTGCCGCATTACGAGGGTGTACCGCTCAAGCGTCATGCCGGCGGCATGGCGGACCCTGCCGAACTGCGCGAGCACGCCGAAGCGATCCGCGCCGCGCTCGCCTGACGCTTCAGAGCATCCCGAGCGCCCATGGCACGCCGAAGAGAACGACCTCGGCGAACAGGATGGCGACGAGGGTTTGGCGCCCCAGCCAGAAATAGGCGGCGAACCCGGTCGCGAGCGCGGCGATCCGGATCGGCAGCGGGATCGCCTCGAGCGAGCCGCCGGGGACGAGCACAAGCCGGCCGATGACCGCCGCCACGAGTGATGTCGCAATCGTCCTCGCCAACGCCACGGCCGGTGATCGCTCGTCGAGCCGGCCGGCCGACAGGACGCCCAGCCAGCGCCAGACATCGGTCGGCAGCCATCCCGCCAGCAGAATGAAGACGTAGGGCCACCAGGCGGCGTCGATCCCGTCGTAGGTCAGCGCATTCATTCCACGCTCCCCGACGCCGCCTTCCAGCGCCCGATCGCATAGGCGACTACACCGCCGACGACGCCGGCGACGAGGATATCGAAACCGGGCGTCAGCCAGTGCGCCAGCGGAATGGCAAGAAGACCGGTCAGAAGCGCGAGGCGCCCGGACAGTTCGCGCGCCGATCCGTAAAGCGAGGTCAGGAAGTAGACGGGCGTGAAGAACGCCAGCGCTCCGGTCGCAAGGGCCGGCAGTTGGCCCATCAGGTTGAAGGCGAAGGCGACCGCCGTGGTGTTGACCGCTGTGAGCGTGATCGCGAATCCGCCGAAGAAATGCGTGCGATGGGCGCGGGGGACACCCGGCAGCTTGTCCAGAGCCACCACCCAGGCCGTCACCGCGACGAAGTGGGACAGGAACAGGAGCGTCGAGCGTCTCGTCCCGGGACCGCGAAGATCCGGTAGGAGCGCGATCACCATCGGCATCATCCGCAATGAGGAGAGGCCGACCGCCAGCGCCGTCGCGGCCAGCGACAAGCCCGCCGTGACCGCGCCGAGCAGAATCAGGTTGGCAGGCAAGGCCCAGATCGTCGCGACCATGAAGGCCGCCTCGGTCCACGTGACGCCGGCCTCGCGCGCGAGGCCCGCAAACCCGAGGTGGGCAACCACGAGAATCAGGGCCGGCGCGCTCAGCACCTGCCTCATGCCGAGAAGGATCCATCGGGAGGCGGGGTCGGCCGGCGCCTCGATCGGTTCTGTCATGTGCTTGCTCGCCCGCCTGTGCATCGAGCCAAAAAAGGCCGCTCCGGGGAGCGGCCTCTTCTAGATCATTCGGCGGGCTTTCTGGGAACCTTCGGAACCGCCCCTGCCCGCTTTTCCGCCTTTTCTCTGGCGGCTGCGGGTTCCTTCGCCGGCTGGACGTCCGGCGCGTCATCCTCCGGCTCGTCTTCGTCGAAGGACGTCGGCTCGTCCTCGATCTCCTCGCCGTCCGGTCCGACGCGGACCTTGCCTCGCGCCTCGTCGGCCTTCCTGGGCTTGGCGTAGGTTTCCTCGGGGATCGATTCGAGGTGCAGCTTGCGGCCGTCCTCGCCATCGACCACCGTCACCTTGACGGTGCCGCCACGCTTCAGCTTGCCGAACAGGACCTCGTCGGCCAGCGGCTTCTTGACGTATTCCTGGATCACGCGGCCAAGCGGACGCGCGCCCATGTGCTCGTCGTAGCCCTTGTCCGCCAGCCAGGCGATCGCCTCCTGATCGAGATCGAAGGTCACGCCGCGCTCGGAGAGCTGGGCTTCCAGCTGCATGACGAACTTCTGAACCACCTCGTGGATCACCGGCGTCGGCAGCGCGCCGAACGGGATGATCGCGTCGAGACGGTTGCGGAACTCCGGCGTGAACAGGCGATTGATCGCCTCCACGTCGTCGCCGGTCCGCTTGCTCGAACCGAAGCCGATCGCTGCGCGCTGCGACTCGGATGCGCCGGCGTTGGTCGTCATGATCAGGATCACATTGCGGAAGTCGATCCGCTTGCCGTTATGATCCGTCAGCTTCCCGTGATCCATCACCTGCAGGAGGATGTTGAACAGGTCGGGGTGCGCCTTCTCGATCTCGTCGAGCAGCAGCACGCAATGCGGATGCTGGTCGACGCCGTCGGTCAGGAGACCGCCCTGGTCGAAACCGACATAGCCCGGAGGCGCGCCGATCAGCCGCGAGACGGTATGCCGCTCCATGTACTCCGACATGTCGAAGCGCAGGAGCTCGATGCCGAGCGCAGACGCAAGCTGCTTGGCGACCTCGGTCTTGCCGACGCCGGTCGGGCCCGAGAAAAGGTAGGAGCCGATCGGCTTCTCCGGTTCGCGAAGGCCGGCGCGCGCCAGCTTGATCGCGGTCGTCAGGTTCTCGATCGCCGCGTTCTGGCCATAGACGACGCGCTTCAGCTGCTCGGAAAGGTTCGACAGAACCTCCTCGTCGTCCTTCGACACCGACTTCGGCGGGATGCGGGCCATCGTTGCGACAGTCGCCTCAATCTCCTTGACGCCGATGCTCTTCTTCCGCTTCGCCTCGGGCAGCAGCATCTGCGACGCACCCGTCTCGTCGATCACGTCGATCGCCTTGTCCGGCAGCTTGCGGTCGTTGATGTAGCGCGCCGACAGCTCGACCGCCGACTTGATCGCATCGTTCGAGAACTTCACGTGGTGGAAGTCCTCGAAATAGGGCTTGAGGCCCTTGAGGATCGCGATCGCGTCCTCGATCGTCGGCTCGGCGACGTCGATCTTCTGGAAGCGGCGGACCAGTGCCCGGTCCTTCTCGAAGAACTGGCGATACTCCTTGTAGGTGGTGGACCCGATGCAGCGGATCGCACCCGACGAGAGGGCCGGCTTCAGAAGATTCGATGCATCCATTGCCCCGCCCGACGTCGCGCCGGCGCCGATCACGGTGTGGATCTCGTCGATGAACAGGACCGCGCCCGGATACTCCTCGAGTTCCTTCACGACCTGCTTCAGGCGCTCCTCGAAGTCGCCCCGATAGCGCGTGCCGGCGAGCAGCGTCCCCATGTCGAGCGAGAAGATCGTGGCGTCCGCCAGCACCTCCGGCACGTCGCCCTCGACGATGCGCTTGGCGAGCCCCTCGGCAATCGCCGTCTTGCCGACGCCGGGATCACCGACATAAAGCGGGTTGTTCTTCGAGCGGCGGCACAGGACCTGGATCGTCCGGTTGATCTCGCTCGCACGGCCTATCAGCGGGTCGATCCGGCCGGTCTTGGCCTTCTCGTTGAGATTGACGCAGTACGCGGTGAGCGCGTCCTGGGCGGTCTTGCGGCGTCCTTCCTCCTCGTTGCCCATGACAGACTGCTCGTCCTCCGCTCCGCGCACGGTACGGCTTTCCGAGCCGCCCGGACGCTTCGAGATCCCATGGGAAAGGAAGTTCACGGCGTCGTAGCGGGTCATCTCCTGCTCCTGCAGGAAGAAGGCCGCATGGCTCTCGCGTTCGGCGAAGATGGCGACGAGCACGTTGGCGCCTGTCACTTCCTCGCGGCCCGACGACTGGACGTGGATCACCGCACGCTGGATCACCCGATGGAACCCGGCTGTCGGCTTGGAATCCTCGTCATGCCCCGTCACGAGGTTGGCGAGTTCGGTGTCGATATACTCCGTCAGCGACGAACGCAGGACGTCGATGTCGACGCTGCACCCCCGCATGACCGCGGAGGCATCCTTGTCTTCAAGCAGCGCGAGGAGCAGGTGCTCCAGCGTCGCGAATTCCTGGTGCCGTTCGTTGGCGAAGGTGAGCGCCTGATGGAGAGATTTCTCCAGGCTTTGCGAAAATGTCGGCAAGCTTCACCTCAATTCTTTTCCATCACGCACTGAAGCGGATGCTGGTGCTGGCGTGCGAAATCCATCACTTGGGTCACCTTCGTCTCGGCCACTTCGTAGGTGTAGACCCCGCACTCACCCACCCCGTGCTGGTGCACGTGGAGCATGATGCGCGTGGCCGCCTCCCGGTCCTTCTGGAAGAAGCGTTCGAGGACGTGGATGACGAACTCCATCGGCGTGTAATCGTCGTTCAGAAGCAGGACCCTGTAAAGGCTCGGCTTCTTGGTCTTGGGCTTGGTCCGGGTGATTACGGAGGTGCCGCGATCGGGCCCGTTCGGACGATCGTCGTCCGGCCCTTGCGACCGGGTCGCCATCATTCGGGCCCCATGCGGAGCCGCCCGTTCGTTCAAGGAGTTCACGTTCGCCATCGCTCGATATGTATGTGCGCCGATCGACAATTTAAGACGCCCTCAGGATGCGGCAAAATTTCGTTCCGCCTAAGCCGGCCGCCACGCCGGGTGTCGCATCTGGAATCGCCGGTCCAGCCGGGACAGTGCGGCTACGACCGGACGCCACGCAACGAAAAAAGGCCCGGCGGGAGCCGAGCCTTTCCAGGATGCATCCCCGGAGGGACGGTCCCGATCGCGAGACCGGATCAGTTCGTATGGTTGGCGGCCTGGTTCGCCATGTTCTGTGCGAACTGCTGGTTCTGCTGGGCCGAGGACTCGAGCGGGCGATAGGCCTCGCGCGCGATGTCCTGGTAGATCTCGCCCATCTTGGTCGCCTGCGACACCCAGGCCTCGTAGGCCGAACGGGCGTACTCGGACTGGACCTCGATCGCCTTGTCGAGCGTGCGGACCTGGGCGAGACGCTCCAGCATCTGCGCGGACTGCTCGTAGGACTTCTTGGTGTACTCGGTCGCCTCGGCGGCGATCTGCTGGAAGCCCTTGGTCATGGCCGACATGGAGCGGAGCGCGTTGTCCATGTTGTCCTTACCAACCTTGTTGGCGTCGGTGTATGCGTTCATCGAACTCTCCCTTGCATGGTTGGGTGACGGCGGGCAGCGTCCAACACCGTCTTCGGGTGCCATATATTGCACTGCACAAATTCCTGCAAGGGGATGGTGCGCCGCGATACCTACTGTTTGGCGACGAGGTCGATCACGACAATTCGAGGCGAATGCCACAAACCGATCACAAGGTTCCGGCAACCATAAACGGATTGGTAAGACCGCCCTGCGTATCTTTCCCTCAAGAAGAGATCGCGAAGACACAGTCTTTAGGACCTGGACAGGCGCTTGGCGTCGCGACCGGGGGCAGCATCTCGACACACGAACACGAGAGTGCCGCCCATGCCGCTGTCCATGTCGACGATCACCGCCGCAGCGAAGCGCATGTCCCACTGTTTGATGGCGGCCACCCTGATCGGCGGTGCGGTTCTCGCGATCGTCCCGGCGCAGGCTCAGGAATCTCCGGAACGCTACTCGGCGATCGTGATCGACGCGAACAATGGCAAAGTGCTCTTCTCGCGAAGCGCGGACGACCGCCGTTACCCCGCCTCCCTCACCAAGATGATGACGCTCTACATGCTCTTCGACGCGCTGGAGAGCGGCCGCGCGACGCTGTCGACGCCGATGAAGGTGTCGGCCTACGCGGCAGCCCGTCCGCCTTCCAAGCTCGGATTGAAGACCGGCTCGACGCTCTCGGTCGAGGAAGGCATCATGGGTCTCGTGACGCGCTCGGCGAACGATGCCTCGGTCGTTATCGGCGAATTCCTCGGCGGCACGGAAAGCCGTTTTGCCGAGATGATGACTGCCAAGGCGCGCAAGCTCGGCATGTCCCGGACCACGTTCCAGAACGCCAACGGCCTGCCGAACGACGCGCAGATGACGACGGCACGCGACATGGCGACGCTCGGCATCGCGCTCCGCGAGCATTTCCCGCAGTATTACAAGTACTTCAGCACACGCAGCTTCAAGTTCCGCGGCCAGACCATCGGCAACCACAACCGGCTCCTCGGCCGCGTCGAGGGCGTCGACGGCATCAAGACCGGCTTCATCAACAAGTCCGGCTTCAATCTCGTTACCTCCGTCGTTCGCGGCGACCGCAAGCTCGTCGCCGTGGTGATGGGCGGTCGCACGGCTCGCTCGCGGGACGACCATATGGCCGAGCTGGTGAAGCAGTACCTCCCGCAGGTCAGCACCCGTGCATCGACGGCCCTGATCGCGGCCTACAACCCGAGCGCTCGCGGCCCGGCCGTCACCGCCCATGCCGAGACCGTCGCGGAAGCGATGCTTCCGAGCGCCGTGCCGGTGCCGACACGCCGCACGTCCAACATCAACCAGCGCGTCGCCGAGGCCTATGGCTCCAACGCCACCGGTGCGATGAACGCGATCACGGCGCCCGAGCGCCGCTCGGTGGTCGGCCGCGACGCGATCCGGGAAGCGCTCGAGGCCAACGATCGTGCCGCGCCGAACGTGGCCACTGCACTCGCCGCGGCCCCCGTGCCCCGCGCGTCGATCCCGAACGTCATCAGCCAGGCCTCCGCAGCGACGGTCGTGCCGACCTCCAGCCGCGACGCCGTCTCGGGCTGGGTCGTCCAGATCGCCGCGACCCCTGCCGAAGCCACCGCCTACGACATCCTGGCGGAAGCCAAGCAGCGCGCCGGCTCGGCCCTCATCGGCGCCCAGGCGTTCACGCAGGCCGTCGCCAGCGGCTCGCAGACCCTCTACCGCGCCCGCTTCTCCGGTTTCGCCGACAAGGCGGCCGCCAACGCTGCCTGCGACGTGCTGAAAAGCAAGGCCTACGCCTGCTACGCCATCGCGGCGAACTGATCGCCCGCGACCACTCCACCCTAGCCGCCGTGCGTCACGCGGAGCCTCCGGGCTCCGAGCGGTCCCCCTTCGCCTGCAGTTTTCAGAGCGTAACCGAGGTTGTCATGTCGTTCGAAACCGAAAGCGCCCTCCTGCCGACCGCCGAGCAGAAGTCGACCGTGATCGGGCTGCACCCGCTGCAGCAGGCGGCTGCACGGCTGACCGACTACCGCGATGGCCGCTCGCGGATGCGTGCCAAGGATCTGGTGGGTATGCTTCTGTGCCACGGCGCGCGTGCCTGGCGGGCCTCGCAGCCGCGCTCCAACACGCGTCTCGTCGTGCGCTCGGCGTCCGGCAACCCGGCCGTCCGGATCGCGTTCGGCCGCTGAGACTCAGAGAAGGCCGAGTTCGGCCAGTTCGCGGCGGAGCGCGGAAGGGAGTTCGGCAAGATCCGCCGCATCGCCTAGATCGGCGGGCGCATCCTCGGCCGTCAGATAGCGCCACCCTTGAAACGGGCGCTTGGGCAATGGCCACGTGCGGATGAAGTCCGGCTTCAGCACGATCCGGCAGCGCTCGATCCCGTCCTCGGTGCGAATCGCGTCGAAGCGCAGGATCGGCTGTCGCACCTGAACCTGTCCCTTGATCACCCAGAAGAGCGAACCGGCGCCGACCATCTCGTCGGCGCGCTTCGGCATCACGCGGGTGACATGCGTCTGTTCGGCGCCCGGTCCGGCGGACAGGCGGGTGCGCACATGGGCCTCGAGATCCTCGACGCTGTCGACACCCACGCAAAGCTTGATCATATGGAGCGGCATGCGCGCTGTTTGCTCGCGCCTTCGGGCGTCGTCAAGGCAAGCGCCGATGTGACGGATCGGCGCCGCGGCACCGACCGTCGAAGCCCGTCCCGTCGTTGTTTCGAGCCGCTATGCGCATCGCCGACATCTTCGATCTCCCCGACCTCATCGCCTTCCTCGCCTTTCTCGGAGGCTGGGTCGCCTATTCCTTCGTGGTCGAATTTCCGGTCTTCGCCCGGCACGGGCTCAGCCGGCAGATGAACCGGCAGCGGGAGGTCTGGATGCAGACCCTCCTGAAGCGCGATCTTCGCATGATCGACACGGCGATCATGACAGGGCTCCAACAAGGGACGGGCTTCTTCGCCTCGGCCTGCATCTTTGCGATCGGCGGCTGCTTCGCGCTGATTGGCTCGGCCGAGCAGATCGCGCTGATCGTCACCGACCTGCCTCTGGAGGGGCGGTTCGACCGGGCTCTGGTGGAGGCGAAGCTGCTGGGCCTCGTCACCATCTTCGCCTATGCCTTCTTCAAGTTCGGCTGGTCCTACCGGCTCTTCAACTACTGCTCGATCCTGATCGGCGCGATCCCGATGCGGCAGGAAGCGGACGCCGATCCGGAGGCTGCCGAAGCCGCCGTCCGGCGTGCCCTCACGATGAACCGCATTGCGGCGCGGCACTTCAACGCGGGCCTGCGCGGCATCTTCTTCGGGCTGGCCTATCTCGGCTGGTTCGTCGGACCGCTGGTGCTGGTCGGCACCACCGTTCTGGTGATCCTGATCCTCGGACATCGCCAGTTCTTTTCCGATGCCAACGTGTCGCTGCGAGATTCCTGATGCCCGACCGCCACGACCAGTCAGCGCTGCGCGAGGAAATCTTGCGCGCGGTCCACGAGCGCGGAGTGGGCAAGACCGTCTGCCCGTCCGAGATCGCCCGCAATCTCGCGGGGTCCGACGAGAAGCGCTGGCGCCTTCTCATGCAGCCCATACGCCAAGCAGCGAGCGCGCTTTCGGACGACGGACTGGTCGTCATCAAGCGCAAGGGCCGCCCGGTCGCGCCGGCCGACCTGAAGGGCATCTACCGTCTATCGCTGCCGGATCGCGCCTGACGCTCAAGCCCGCGGTGCGGGAAACAGGGCGTCGGTCTTCCCCGTCATCCGGTAGACGGCGAGGCCGAGATACTCCCGGATCGCGAAATGCACCTTCTCGAGGTTTCGAACCGTCGTCGCGGATGGGCGATAAAGCGAGGTCCCGGACGGCGTCTGGTAGTCGGTCGGATAAGGCAGCACGTCGAAGCCCGCGACGCGGAAGCATCCGACGGAGCGCGGCATGTGCGCGGCCGACGTGACGAGAAGCCAGGTTTCCCCCGGCTTCGGTTGGGCAATCTCACGGGTGAAGATCGCATTCTCCACGGTGTTCCGCGAGCGGTCCTCGAGTTCGAGTCGCTGCGGTGGCAAGCCTAGCGCCGCAAACAGTTCCTCGGCCATCGACGATTCGGTGATGTCCTCTTCCAGCATGGCCGCTGCGCCGCCGCTGAAAACGACGCGCGCTTGAGGATATTTGCGCGCAAGTGCCATCGTCGTCGTGATGCGGTCGGCTGCGTCGTTGAGTTCCAGTTCGCCCCTCGTGCGTCCGATGCGGGTATCGAACGATCCACCGAGAACCACGATGCCGGCAATGTCTTCCGGTAGCTGCGGCTTCGGAAAGCGGTTCTCGAGGACGCTCAGCATCAGGAGCCCGAGCGGCGTTAGGCTGACGATCGCAAGGATGAAAAACGACGTCCCGACCAGACCGAGCCCGAGGCGCGGCATCTTCAGGAGAAAGGTGAGGATGCCGGCCGCCCCGACCAAGAGAATGATCACGAGCGGCTGGACGAGAAACCAGACGATTTTGGACGCGGCGAAGAACATGGATCAGATCGTCTCGTGGCATGGGTCGCCGCCGCGTCCCGCACGGCGAAGGGCGCTTTGGCGTCAGCGATCGTCCCAGCGCGGCGCAAAGGACGGGTTCACCAGACGCTGGCGGGCGCGCGACATCTCGTGCAGGCGGCGACGGTCTTCGTCCTGAAGTTCGAAGTCGAAGACGTCAAGGTTCTCGGCCAGTCGCTCTGGCTTCGACGTGCGGGGAATGGCCCCGACCATCGGTTGCTCGATCTCCCAACGCAGCACAACCTGCGCTGGCGTCTTGCCGTAGTGCTTCGCCATGTCGGCGACCGCAGGGTCCGTCAGTAGATCCTTGCCCTGCCCGATCGGTGAGTAGGCCATCATCGCCATGCCGAGGCGCTGGCAGGCCGCATGCACCTTCTCCTGCGACAGGCGCGGGTGATACTCGACCTGATTGCAGACCAGCGGTTGCCGACTGAGTTGGGCCGCGCGATCGAGCAGTGCCGAATCGAAATTGGCCACCCCGATGTGCCGGGTCAGGCCATCCTCGTGCGCTTTATTAAGTGCGTCGATCGTACCCTCCAGCGGAATCGCGGCGTTCGGCCAATGGATCAAGAGAAGGTCCACCGCGCCGATATCGAGCGCGCGCACCGCCGCCTCCGCCGATCGCCTGAAGTCCGCCGGCGCGAGATCGTCGGTCCAAACCTTGGTCGTGACGAAGAGCTCGTTGCGACCGATGCCACTGGCGCGAACGCCCTCGCCGACCTTGGCTTCGTTGCCGTACATGCGCGCCGTGTCGAGATGCCGGTAGCCGACGTCGATCGCCTGGCCGACCATTTCGACGCAGGTTTCGCCTTCGAGACGATAGGTGCCGAGCCCGATCGCAGGAATGCGGGCGCCGTTGGCTTCGATGATGTGCATGGTATCCGCCCGTCCCGCTGCAGTTGCTGCGGCGACCTCGGCGGTCGCCATCAAGAGGGTTTTCAGATAGGCGAGATGCCGTCAGGACCAGAGGACCAGCCTATGATCGCATCCCAGGCCAGCCGCTTCGGCTCGCGCGTCGAACTCCTCGATGTCCTGCGCGGGGTCGCGCTCCTCGCCATGCTGGCCTACCACTTCACCTGGGACCTCGAATTCTTCGGCTACCTTCCGCCGGGCTATGCGCAGGTCGGCGGCTGGCGCATCTTCGCTCGATCGATCGCGATCAGCTTCCTCGTGCTGGTCGGTCTCAGCCTCTTTCTCGCCAATCGCAACGAGGTGCGCTGGCCGTCATTTCGAAAGCGCCTGGCGCAGATCGTTGCGGGCGCTGCGGTCATTTCGCTCGCGACCTACGCGTTCACGCCCGACTCTTTCGTCTTTTTCGGCATCCTCCACCTGATCGCCGTCGCGAGCGTGATCGGCCTTCCGGCGCTTCGCGTTCCCTTCGCCGTGAATCTCGCGCTCGCCGCCGTCCTCGTCGCCCTGCCGCTCGTCGTCTCGACGCCGGTGACCGACCCGCGCTGGCTGGCTTGGATCGGGCTGTCGGAGCACCCTCCGATCTCCAACGACTTCGTGCCGGTGATCCCTTGGCTGGCCCCCGTGCTGGTCGGGATCACGCTGGCCCAAATGGCGGAACGCTTCGACGTCTGGCCCCGCTTGCGACGGCTGAATGGGCGCTTCGGACCGGCTCGCCATCTCGGACGCCTCGGCCAGCATTCGCTTCTATTCTATCTCGTCCATCAGCCAATCTCGATCGGCCTCGTCGCCGCGTTCGCGTGGATCTCGCCACCCGACCCGACCGCAGCCTTCGACCAGAGCTGCCGGCAGACCTGTCTTCAGACCCGCGACGAGGGCTTCTGCCAGCGCTATTGCGGATGCGTCCTGGGAAACCTGAAGACGCAGGATCTCCTTGCGGACCTTCTTTCCGGGCGGCTCGACGAGACCAAGCAGCAGACGGTCCGACAAACCGTCGATCAGTGCTCCTTCTCGGCCGAACCATGAGGCGTCAGCTCGTCGGCGAGATGCCAAGCTCGGCCATGCGCGTGAGGCAGGCTTCCTCGGCCTGATCGAGCTCCGACAGGAGATCCTCGATGTCGCGACGCTTCTGCTCCAGTTCGGCGCGACGCTCGCTGACGCGACGGATGATCGTCCGCAGCTGGCCGGCCTCTCCCGGCGGCGTGCGGTACATGCCCATGATCTCGCGGATCTCGGCGATCGAAAAGCCGAGGCGCTTGCCGCGCAGAATCATCTTCAGGAGCTGGCGGTCGGAATGCCGGAACAGTCGCGTGCGGCCGCGACGGATGGGAGCGATCAGCCCCTCGTCCTCGTAGAAGCGAATCGTGCGCGTGGAGATGTCGAATTCCCGCGTGAGTTCGGTGATCGTGTAGTAGTCGCGCATCCGGCAGCCCCTCTTCAGGCGAGACAAACCAGATTGACGTAAAAGTCAATCGCGACGCCATCGGACCGCCTTGCGGTGCCGCAAGGCTCAAGTCGGAACATCGATGTCAGGGGATATCAAGCAAGGCTGGTGCGGTCGAGAAGACTCGAACTTCCACGGGTTGCCCCACAGCGACCTCAACGCTGCGCGTCTACCAATTCCGCCACGACCGCACGCCGTGTTCCGGTCCGAAGGCCGGCCCGGTCTGTCTCGACCGGTGGCGGCGATGTAACAAACGCCCCGAAGGCGCACAAGCCTTTTCGCAGCGCCGCCCGCATTCTTTTTTCAAGACGGTGGCTCGGAATGCGCAAGCCCTTTGCGCACCGGCCTTTGCGGCGCTATCTCAGCCGCATGGACAACCCGACACCACGCGACGCGCTCGACACCGGAAGCTTTTTTGCCCGATCGGACAGCCCTCCGGTCGAGTGGATCGTGATCGACGGGAGAATCGACTACCCAGCGTCGGTGGCGCTGATGGAGGACCGCGCGGCTCTCGTGGCGGACGGCACGGCGCCGGAGGCGGTGTTCCTCGTGGAGCACCCCCCGCTCTATACGAGCGGCACCAGCGCACAGGACGGCGATCTCCTCGACGCGGCGCGTTTCCCGGTCTTTCGCTCCGGGCGCGGCGGCGAGTTCACCTATCATGGACCCGGACAGCGCGTGGCCTACGTCGTGCTCGACCTGAAACAGCGTCGTCAGGATATTCGCGCCTTCGTCGCGGCTCTGGAGGAATGGGTCATCTCGACGCTCGCCGAGTTCCAGGTCCGCGGGGAACGCCGCGAGGACCGCGTCGGTGTCTGGGTCCGGCGCCCCGAGCGCCCGCCGCTTCCCGGCGGCGACCCGGCCGAGGACAAGATCGCCGCGATCGGCATCCGCGTGAGAAAATGGGTGACCTTTCACGGCATCAGCCTGAACGTCGATCCCGAACTCTCCCACTTCGACGGCATCGTGCCCTGCGGCATCCGCGGCTACGGCGTCACCAGCCTTCTCGACCTTGGCTTCGTCGTTTCGATGCCCGAGGTGGACGGAATCCTTCGCCGTCGCTTCGAGGCGATCTTCGGTGCGACCGTCATGCCTGTACCCGGTGGGAGCGCGCCATGACTGCCCGTGTCATCGTCGACGCCGACGCCTGCCCGGTGAAGGACGAGGTGATGGACGTCGCGGACAGGCTCGGTGCCGGTGTGGTTCTGGTGTCGAACGGCGGGATGCGACCCTCGCGTTATCCCGGCGCCCGCATCGTCAGCGTCTCAAGCGGCTTCGACGCGGCCGACGACTGGATCGCGGACGAAGCGACGGCCAATGACGTGGTGATCACGGCGGACATTCCGCTGGCGTCCAGGGCGTTGGAAAAAGGCGCGGTGGTGATCGGCCCCGACGGGCGGCCGTTCACGCCGGACAACATCGGTGCTGCCCTATCCTTTCGCTCGTTCAACCAGCATCTTCGCGAGACCGGCGCATCGAGCGGCTACAACAAGCCGTTCACCGCGGCCGACCGCTCGCGCTTTCGACAGGAACTCGACAAAGCTCTCCGCCGCGTCATCATCGCACCGTGATGCGTCCGCGCGCCTCGTCTAGACGTAGCTTGGCACGCGGCTCTTGATGGACGACACATGAAGTTTCTCGCCAAACGCGACGGCCCGCTGGTGTATCGGCAGCGCTTCGTCACCCGCCTCACCCACTGGGTCTGGGTTGTCTGCCTGTTCTTTCTGCTGCTCTCCGGGCTACAGATCTTTATGGCGCGGCCCGATCTCTACATCGGTCAGCAGTCCGGTTTCGAGTTCGAGAATCGGGTGCTCAGCATCGGCGCCGCCTTCAACGAGGGCGAACTCGGCGGGGTCACGACGGTCTTCGGAAAGAGCTTCGACACGACCGGTGCGCTTGGCGTGATCGAGGACGAGAACGGCGATTTCCGGCCGCAGACCTTTCCCGGCTGGATGACGATCCCTTCCTACCGCGACTTGGCGACCGGGCGCGTCGTGCACTTCTTCTTCGCCTGGGCGCTGGTCGGTACCTTATTGGTCTGGCTGGTCGGAAGCCTCGTCAACCGCCATCTGACGCGCGAAATCTTGCCGCGCGGGAGCGACTGGGCGGCCCTGCCCCGCGACATCGCCGACCATGCCCGGCTGCGCTTGCACCACAAGCGCACCTATGGCCCGCTCCAGAAGATCTCCTACTTCGCGATCCTCGTCGTGGTGCTGCCGCTCATGGTGGCGACCGGGCTGACGATGTCTCCGGGGATGAACGCTTGGGCACCGTGGACGCTCGATCTCTTCGGCGGACGGCAGACCGCCCGCACCATCCACTTCGTGCTGATGCTGGCACTCGTCGTCTTCTTCGTGGTGCACATCGCGATGGTTCTCCTCGCCGGGCCGATCAACGAGATGCGCTCGATGATCACCGGCTGGATGCGGGTCGACGGCAAGGAGGACGCCCGATGAAGACGTTCCTCGACCGGCGCCGCTTCCTGGGTGGCCTGGCAGCTGCGTCGACGCTGCCGCTGTCGGGTTGCTTCGACCCGCTGGTGGCAAGCGACTCCGAGGTTCGCGGCGTTCTGGAGAGTGCGAACACGCTCACCTACAAGGCGCAGCGACTGCTCCTCGGATCGGATCATCTCGCGCGCGAGTTCGATCGTTCGGACATTCGGCAGCCGATGCGGCCGAACGGCTCGACGAACCCGCAGGATGAGCCATACCTCGCACTCGCACGCAACAGCTTCCAGGACTACCGGCTGTCCGTCACCGGAGCCGTCAGAACTCCGCTGTCGCTGTCGCTCGCCGATCTCCAGTCCATGCCCGCGCGGACACAGATCACCCGCCACGACTGCGTGGAGGGATGGAGTTGCATTGCGGAGTGGACGGGGACGCCGCTCGGCCTCGTGCTCGACCGGGCCGGGGTCGCCTCCTCCGCCCGCTACGTCGTGTTCCTGTGCTTCGACACGCTCGACAACGGGTTCGCCGGTCCGATCCGCTACTACGAATCGATCGATCTTCTCGACGCCCGCCATCCGCAGACGATCCTCGCCTACGGGATGAACGGCACGGCGCTGCCCGTGGCCAACGGTGCACCGTTGCGGGTGCGGGTGGAACGGCAGCTCGGCTACAAGATGGCGAAATACATCCGCGCCATCGTCGTCACCGACTCGCTCGTCGCTTATGGCGAAGGCAACGGGGGCTTTTGGGAAGATCGTGGCTACGAGTGGTTCGCAGGCATCTGATCAGCGGTGCAGGAAAAGGTCCGCCGCGCGCATGTCGGTAAAACGGGACGCGCGGCGGGCCTGCGCTTCCTCGTCCTCGCCCCAGAGCGAGATGTTCCAGTCCTCGTCCACATGGGCGAGGCGCCAGGCTTCGTCCGAACCGAGGCGCCCTTCGGCGACGGCCAGCGCAATGATCAACGAGCCTGTCAGGGTCGTCATCTGGTGGATCGCCGCCAGCCGGAACGGATCGTTCTCCTCGGCAAGCCGTGCCCGAAGCGCCTCGATGGTGGCGGGCTCCTGCGCGACGTGCATGACCCCGGCGCCCGTCCTGACACGAGCACCGAAGCGCGCCTCGACCCACGCGATCAGCGGATCCCACGCCTCGGCCTGCCGGGCCACAAGGCGCTCCGGCTCGTCCGCCCGGTAGGCGATGAGATCGGTCTCGGCATAGCGCGCGAGGTCGTCGCGCGTTGCGCCAAGATCGTTCACCACTCCGTCGAGCACCGTATTGGCAAGCCGCGTCACCGGCATGGTCGACGGGTCGACATGCGTCTCTTGCCGCTCCCATTCCGCTGCGATGGCCTCGGCGATGACGCGGTCCGGCACCGCCAGGAGCGTGCGGATCGGCGTGCGCACGGGCCGCCCGTCGAGGCGGATCTCGAAGCCGGCCGCAGTCTCCTCGACCGCGACACCTTGATAGAAGCGCTTCGGCAGTTCGGGCTTCTGGAGCGGGTTCGACATGGCGGGAAGTCCCTGCTGCAACTCGTTTCTCACGCTCCGACCACCCTCGACGGTTCCGGCATCGACCATGCGGCCAGCGCCGCTTCGAGTTCGCCGATCGTCTGTGCGACGCCTCGGGCGCCTGCAGAGATCAGTGTCTCCGTCGATTGCGCGCCCCAGGCGACACCCCAGCCGACCGCGCCGGCCGCAACGGCCATCTGCATGTCGTAGACGGCATCGCCGACCACAAGCGTGTCCTGCGGCCGCACGCCGAGAAGATCGCAGCACTCCGTCACCATTGCGGGGTGCGGCTTCGACGGGCAGTCGTCCGCGGTGCGCACCGCCGCGAACATCCCGTGCAGGTCGTGGGCTTCCACGACGTGGGACACGCCGCGTCGCGACTTGCCGGTCACCATGCCGAGGAGAACGTCGTCCCGCTGGGCAAGACGGCGGAGCATCGGCTCAATGCCGGGAAAGAGCCGTTCCGGGTAGGTGCCCTCCGCACGGATCTCGTGAAAGGCGTCGCGATAGGTGTCGACGAGCGCCGGCAGGTCTCGCGGCGCGACGGTCGGCGCCAGACGATGGATCGCGAGATCGAGCGACAGCCCGATGATGCCACGGGTCGCGGCGTCATCGGGCTCCGGCAGCCCTGCCTTTTCGAAACAGCGCCGCATCGTCTCGCAGATCAGGCCGAAGCTGTCGGCCAGCGTCCCGTCGCAGTCGAAGAGGATCGCACGCATCAGTCGTTCTCGGCGGCCTCGTCGAAGCCGAACAGGTTCCACGTCTGGACCATGTGCGGTGGCAGCGGCGCGATCTGGTCGATGCGCCGTCCGCCGTCGGGATGAGGAATGATGATCCGGCGGGCGTGAAGATGGAGCCGCTGCTGCACGCCGCCGGGAAACTCCCAGTTGGTGTCGTGCTCGAAATATTTCGGGTCGCCAAGGATCGGATGGCCGATATGCGCGGCGTGGACGCGCAGCTGGTGGGTACGCCCGGTATAGGGCTCCATCTCGATCCAGGCGAAGGCCTGCGCCACCTGATCCACCACGCGGTAATGGGACATGGCATGGTCTGCGCCCTCCTCGCCGTGCTTGGCGATCCGCATCCGGTCGCCGTCCCGCGTCTGCTCCTTGACAAGGTAGGTCGAGATCCGGCCGTCGTGCGGCGTCGGCACGCCCTTCACGAGAGCCCAGTAGAGCTTCTTGGTATCGCGCTCGCGAAATGCCTTGGTCAGCGAGACGGCCGCCCCGCGGGTACGCGCGACCACCAGGATGCCCGACGTGTCCCGGTCGATGCGGTGAACGAGACGCGGCTTCTCGCCCCGCTTGTTGCGCCATGCCTCCAGCATTCCGTCGACATGGCGGTTGACGCCCGAGCCGCCCTGCACGGCGAGGCCCGCCGGCTTGTTGAAGACGTAGACCTTCTCGTCTTCGTAGATCAGCATCTGACCGAGCACGTCGCCGTCGTGCTTGTCGCGCATCGTGTTGGGCGTGAGCACGGCCGTCCGCGGCCGTCCGGCGTCGACGCCCATCGGCGGCACGCGGATCATCTGGCCGGCCTTGAGGCGCGTATCGGTCTTGGCGCGGCCGCCGTCGATGCGCACCTGCCCCGATCGCAGCAGCTTCTGGAGGTGTCCGAACCCGAGGCCCGGATAATGGATCTTGAACCAACGATCGAGGCGCAGGCCCGTCTCGTCCGCCTCCACCCTGATCTGCTCGACTACCGACATCTTCTTTTCCTATCGCTCTTGCCAAGGGCGATACAGCATTCGGCGCGCGGCCGGAACACCGGGAGCGTTCTTCAGCCGAGGTGCCGGACGAGCGCGAGCCCTGCGGCGAGCGCCAAAAGTCCGCCGAACATCGACAGGCCGACATAGAGAAGAGCCGCAGCCTGGCTGCCGCCTTCCCACAGACTGACGGCGTCGAGGCTGAAGGACGAGAAGGTCGTGTAGCCCCCAAGGACGCCGACCGCGAGGAAGACGCGCAGTTCGGGCGGCATCTCCAGATGCTGGGAGAGCCAAGCGACGAGCACGCCCATCACGAACGACCCGGTGACGTTGACGAACAGCGTGCCATAGGGAAACGCGACACCGAGCCAGCGGCCTGCCGCGACGGACACGCCGTAGCGGGCGACGCTTCCCAGGGCGCCGCCCAACGCAACGAGCGCGACATTCAGCATCGGGTCATTTCCGGCGTTCCTGTCGCAGGCGAGCCCAACGTTCCATCCGCTCGGCGATCCGCGCCTCCTCGCCTCGCCCGGTCGGCTGATAGAAGCTCGTCCGACCCATGGCTTCCGGGAAATAGTCCTGCCCGGAGAAGGCGTCCGGCGCATCGTGATCGTAGGCATAGCCCGACCCGTAACCCTCGTCTTTCATAAGCTTCGTCGGCGCATTGAGGATATGGCGCGGCGGCAGCAGCGATCCGTGCTCCTTGGCCGCCCGCATCGCCGCCTTGTAGGCGACGTAGACGGCGTTCGACTTCGGTGCGGACGCGAGATAGACGACAGCCTGCGCCAGCGCCAACTCGCCTTCCGGCGAGCCGAGATAGTCGTAGGCGTCCTTGGCCGCGTTCGCGACGAGAAGCGCGCGCGGATCGGCAAGCCCGATATCTTCGGACGCCATGCGCACGATGCGCCGACCGAGATAGAGCGGATCTTCGCCTGCATCGAGCATCCGGCAGAGGTAGTAGAGCGCCGCATCGGGATCGGACCCGCGGACCGATTTGTGTAGCGCCGAGATCAGGTTGTAATGACCGTCCTGCCCCTTGTCGTAGATCGGCGCACGCCGCTGCACGACGGACCTCAGACCCTCTCCGTCGAGCATCTCGCCCGGCCGAGCCGCGCGCCATACCTCCTCGGCGAGTGTCAGCACCGCCCGCCCGTCGCCGTCCGCCATCCGGACCAGCATATCGCGGGCGGCATCGTCGAGCGGCAAAGGGCCCTTCATCGCCTCTTCCGCACGCAGGAGCAGTTGACCGAGGCTTTCCGCGTCGTGCGCCCGGAACGTCAGCACGCGGGCACGAGACAGAAGCGCCGCATTCAACTCGAACGACGGGTTCTCGGTACTGGCACCGACCAGGACGATCGTCCCGTCCTCCATGACCGGCAAAAACGAGTCCTGCTGCGCTCGATTGAACCGATGGATCTCGTCGACGAACAGCAGCGTCTGCCGCCCGCTCGTCCTGCGAAGGCGGGCCGCCTCGAATACCTTCTTCAGATCGGCCACACCCGTGAAGATCGCCGAAATCTGCTCGAACGCGTAGTCGACCTCCCGCGCCAGCAGCCGGGCAACCGTGGTCTTGCCGGACCCCGGCGGCCCCCACAGGATCACCGAGCCCAGCGAACCGCTTTCCAGCATCCTCGTCAGCGCCCCTTCGGGGCCGGTCAGGTGTTCCTGCCCGACGACATCGCCGAGCCGCCGCGGTCTCAGACGCTCGGCCAGCGGTCCGTTGACCGCCGAAGCGGCGGGTTCGCTGCGCCTGCTGGGCTGCGGGTCGGCGTCGGCGAAGAGGTCGGCCACGTCGGATCAGCGCACGGTCTGAACGAGCCGCTGCCCGTTCCGGTCAACCTCGATACGCCAGCCGCCGCGTTCTCCTGCCGCGTCTTCCTCAAGTTCCTCCGTTGAAACGACATCGCGGCCGTTCAGGCTCGCAATGATGTCCTTCGGTCGAAGCCCCAATCGCGCCGCCGGCGAGTTGCGCTCGACGTCCGTCACGACGACACCGTCGGCGGTTTGCGGCATCTCGAGTTCTCCGGCGAGGCGCGGCGAGAGGTTTGCGATCGTCGCCCCCGCGAACGGCGTGCGTCCGTCGAGCGTGCGCAGATCGCGCGCCGGGGTCTCGGGCGCCGCCTTTAGCGCTAGGCGCACCCGTTCGCGCTTGCCATCGCCCGCCATGACCTCCATCTCGGCCTCGCGCCCGAGACCCGCCGTCGCAAGGCGATAACCGAGCGTGTCGGGGTTATCGACGGGAAAGCCGTTCATCGACAGGACGACGTCACCCTCCCGCAGTCCGGCATCGTCGGCCGGCGTGCCTCGACGCACCATCTGAACCAGAGCCCCCATCGGCCGATCGAGCCCGAGCGCCTCGGCCATGTCCGACGTCACCGCCACGAAGCCGGCGCCGATGTAGGGGCGCTCGAACGGACGCCCCTCCCTTGCTGCGTCCGTGAAGGCGCGGACCATGTTCGAAGGAATGGCAAAGCCGATCCCATTGGAGCCGCCCGTCCGCGAGAAGATCGCCGTGTTCACGCCGACGAGTTCGCCGCGCATGTCGATCAGCGCACCACCCGAGTTGCCGGGATTGATCGCAGCATCGGTCTGAATGAAGTAGCCGACATCGTTGACGCCGACATGCGTTCGGGCAAGCGCCGACACGATGCCGTTCGTCACCGTCTGTCCGATGCCGAACGGATTACCGATGGCGAGCACCAGATCGCCAATCTGCGTCGTATCCGAATCGGCGATCGCGATGCTCGGGAACGGCTCGTCGTCTTCGATCTTCAGAACGGCGAGGTCGGCCTGCTCGTCCTTTGACAGGATGCGCGCGTCGTATTCGCGCCCGTCGGCCAGCGCGACGCGCACTTCCTCGGCGTCGGCGATGACATGGTGATTCGTGACGACAAGTCCCGCAGGATCGACGATCACCCCGGAACCGAGCGAGGATTCACGTCGCGTTCGCCCTTCTCCGCGACCGAAGAACTGCTCGAAAAACGGGTCGCCCGCAAACGGCGTCCGCACCGGGACCTGCCGAGCCGCGTAGACATTGACCACAGCCGGCGCGCTCTTGCGAACCAACGGGGCGAAGCTCAGCTTCACTTCGGCTTCCGAACCCGGCACCCGATCCACGGGGGCGGCCGGCGCGATCGGCGCAGGAACGACGGGAGACTGCGCCACGACGGGCGCAGAAAATGCCACCAGCGCCAATGCTGCGACGCCCGGTCCAAGAATCAGCCTGCGATGCTTCATGCTCGTTCGCCTCGAAGATCGAATCACGCGTCTGGTATCGCGCCTTCTTCGAACGAAAAAAGGGCCTCGCGGCCCTTTTTCCAAAGTCGCTGCCGAAGTGGCTCAGCGGGCGGTGACGTCCTGCTGGACGTCGACCGATGCCGTCGCCGGTAACTCGGCCGTCGCATAGCTCGCGGTCAGGATGCCGAAAGCAAAGACAGCGCCCAGAAGGGTCAGCATAGTACGACGCATCGAGAACTCGCTCGTGTGGGTGGAAGCGGTTCGATTTTCCATGATATCCGTTTAATCCGTCTAAACTCGCCGCGGTGCCGCTCGGCGATAGCCCCCATTCGCCAGCAAAATGCCGCAATCCACCAAAGGTTGCATGCGAAGCATCGGATGTCGTGAGGGGTTGCCTTCGCGCTTTCAATTGCACAAGGGCGACGTGACCGCTATCGCGGGCTAGCAACACTCACAGGATATGCACTGCGTCCTGCAGAGGGCACGACCGGCAGGGTCGCGATCACACGCAGCGATATCGGATCAGGCTTTCCCCCAGTGCGACGACAGCCTCTCCTGCCGACCGGAAATCGATCCTGAGAACGTCGCGGGCCGGGGATGTGTCCACCCGTTTCGAGCGTCCGAGATCGTCGGCCAGCATCGCGGCTCCCGGCGAAACGAAAGCGCCCAGACGAATCAGGGCGGACGGCAGTCGATGCTTCGGCAATCGCCACCGCCGGTCCGGAAACGCCTCGGCGAGAAACGCCGACAACTGAAGAAGTGACGGCGTATCGGGTGATGCGAGGAGGAAGCGCCGTCCCGCCTCCGGTGCGAGCATGGCGCGGACGTGGGCACGAGCAACGTCTCGGACGTCCACGGAGGGAATGGCGACGTCCGGCAGCAGCGGGATGCGCCCCTTCATCATCGACGCAATCAACTGCGCCGACGTGCCCAGTCGCGAATCGAGCACGGGTCCCAGCACGAGCCCGGGATTGATCGTCGAGAGCGACAGTCCCGTCTCGCGCGCCACATCCCACGCTGTGCGCTCGGCGACGGTCTTCGAACGTGCGTAGGGGGAGACGGATCGGCTCGCCAGATTCGTGAAATCGCTCTCGTCGAACGCTCGCATTCGATCGCGCGGATGCCCGTAGAAGACGGCCGCGACCGACGACGTGACGACCGCGCGCTCCACCCCCGCTCGGGACGCGGACCGCAGGGCCCTCTCGGTGCCCTGACTGGCAAGTTCCACGAGCTGCTCGGGACGGCGGGGCTGGACGAGCGGAAAGGGCGAAGCGGTGTGCAGGAGGTATCGGCAGCCCTCGGCGGCATGGCTCCAGCCATCCTGCGACCCGAGATCGGCTTCGACGAATTCGCAGCGCACGGCATCGCCCCCGTGAGCCCGCACCACCGCCCTTACCTCTTCGGCACGCGAATTGGTGCGGACGGTCCCGCGAACATCGAAGTCCTCGCGCAGCAATTCGAGAACGACATGCTTGGCGATGAAGCCGGAAACTCCGGTGACGAGAACCCTGTCGCGTGCCATCCGCATCCCCACTTGGATCTGGACAGCAAAAAGGGGCCCACAGGCCCCTTTTCAATGGCAGTCGGATCGCGGTGCGACGAAGCGTCAGGCTGCTTCGTTCTGCGCCTCGGCCTCAAGACGCGCGCGGTCGGCGGCGCCACGGGCGTTGACGTCGCGCTCGACGAACTCGATCACGGCCAGCGGGGCGTTGTCGCCACGACGGAAGCCGGCCTTCAGCACACGGCAGTAGCCGCCGTTGCGATCGGCGTAGCGCGAGGCGATCGTGTCGAAGAGCTTGCGCACGGCAGCCTCGTCGCGGATCTGGCTGATCGCCTGACGACGAGCGTGCAGGTCGCCGCGCTTGCCGAGCGTGATGAGCTTCTCGACGATCGGACGCAGGTCCTTCGCCTTGGGGAGGGTGGTGACGATCTGCTCGTGCACGATGAGCGAGGCCGCCATGTTGGCGAACATCGCCTTGCGGTGCTCGTGGGTGCGGTTGAGCTTGCGACCGGAATTACCGTGGCGCATGGGTGTTTCTCCTCAGTCAGGTCCGGCTTGGCGCCGGGGACGGCATCCTCGCAACCCGGCTTGCTGCCGGTGCATGTGCCTTTGAATCTTTTGGGTGTCATGCGTGCTGCCCGCCGCAGACGCGGCGAGCACCGTGTTCGGGTCGAATCAGTACTGATCCTCGTAGCGCTTGGCCAGATCGTCGATGTTCTCCGGCGGCCAGGCGCTGACTTCCATGCCGAGATGCAGGCCCATCGAGGCCAACACTTCCTTGATCTCGTTCAGCGACTTGCGGCCGAAGTTCGGGGTGCGGAGCATTTCCGCCTCGGTCTTCTGGATCAGGTCGCCGATGTAGACGATGTTGTCGTTCTTCAGGCAGTTGGCCGAACGAACCGACAGTTCCAGCTCGTCCACCTTCTTCAGCAGCGCCGGATTGAAGGCGAGCTCGGCGATCTGCTCCTCGGCGCCGCGCACCTCGCGCTGCGGCTCCTCGAAGTTGACGAACACCGAAAGCTGGTCCTGCAGGATGCGCGCGGCGTAGGCCACGGCGTCCTCGCCGCTGATGGAGCCGTCGGTGACGATCTCCATCGTCAGCTTGTCCTTGTTCAGGTCCTGCCCCTCGCGGGTGTTCTCGACCTTGTAGGACACCTTCTTCACCGGCGAGAACAGGGCGTCGACGGGGATGAGCCCGATCGGGGCATCCTCGGCGCGGTTCTGGTCGGCCGGGACGTAGCCCTTGCCGGTGTTGACCGTGAACTCCATGCGGATTTCGGCGCCCTCGTCGAGGGTGCAGATCTCGTGCTCGGGGTTCAGGATCTCGATATCGCCGACGGTCTGGATGTCACCGGCCGTGACGACGCCAGGCCCCGACTTGCGAAGCACCATGCGCTTCGGGCCGTCGCCCTGCATGCCGATCGACACTTCCTTCACGTTCAGGACGATGTCCGTCACGTCCTCGCGCACGCCGGCGATCGAGGAGAATTCATGCAGCACGCCATCGATCTGGATCGCGGTGACAGCCGCGCCCTGGAGCGACGAGAGAAGAACGCGGCGCAGGGCGTTGCCGAGCGTCAGGCCGAAGCCGCGCTCAAGAGGTTCCGCCACAAGCGACGCCTTCGTGCGGCTTCCGCCGTTCTTGAAGACGACCTGGTTCGGCTTCGTGAGGTTCTGCCAGTTGCTGGCGATCATGTCGCTTGCCTTTCAGCTACCTCGCCACCATCCAATCGTGGCGAAAGGTCCCTTGGGAAGGATCGGCTTCCCGAATACGGCGAAAGCCGCGCAGTCCATGTCGGACTGCGCGGCATAGTCTCGAAACTGCGCTCGCTTAAACGCGGCGCTTCTTGCGCGGGCGAACGCCGTTATGCGGGATCGGCGTCACGTCGCGGATCGACGTGATCGTGAAGCCCGCAGCCTGCAGAGCGCGCAGAGCCGACTCGCGGCCCGAACCCGGACCCGACACCTCGACCTCGAGGGTCCGCATGCCGTGCTCCTGCGCCTTCTTGGCGGCGTCCTCGGCGGCGATCTGCGCGGCGAACGGCGTCGACTTGCGCGACCCCTTGAAGCCCTGCGCGCCGGCCGAAGACCAGGCGATGGTGTTGCCCTGCGCGTCCGTGATGGTGATCAGGGTGTTGTTGAACGAGGAGTTCACGTGAGCGACGCCCGACGTGATGTTCTTGCGTTCGCGACGACGGATGCGCTGTGCGTCCTTGGCCATTTTCTTATCCTTGGATCTCGACACCGCCGTAATGCCGGCGGCTCCACCGGCCGGAGAGCGCTTGGCTTCCGGCCATCAAACTCGACCGACCCGGACGGTCCGGGTCGACCCGATTACTTCTTCTTGCCGGCGATCGCCTTCGCCGGGCCCTTGCGGGTGCGGGCGTTGGTGTGCGTGCGCTGACCGCGAACCGGCAGGCCGCGACGGTGACGCAGGCCACGGTAGCAGCCGAGGTCCATGAGACGCTTGATGTTCATCGACGTCTCGCGACGAAGATCACCCTCGACGCGGTAGTCGCGGTCGATAAGCTCGCGAATCTGAAGCACCTCGGCGTCGGACAACTCGTTCACGCGGCGCTCGGCCGAGAGGTTCGCCTTGTCCATGATCTCCTGCGCAAAGCGCGGGCCGATGCCGTGGATGTACTGGAGCGCGATGAGAACGCGCTTGTTGGTGGGAATGTTGACGCCTGCAATACGGGCCAAGAGAGCCTCCTTTGGTCGCGGATCCGCCACGACACTGATCTGCACGACCCGTCCGGGCCGCTCCTAAACGCCAAGCGACCGTACGCAAACGCTTCCGCGTATACGCCGATCGCCTGATGATGCGCGAATTGGACCGGTCCTTATAAGATTCCCCGGCCCTTAGTCAACCGTCAGGCCGAAACCCGTGTCGTCAGCAGCGTCTCGATCTCGTCGGTGACGTGATCCACCGGCGCCATGCCGTCGATCTGCCGCAGGAGACCGCGCTCGCGATAGTAGGGCGAGACTGCAGCCGTCGCCTGACGAAACTCGCGAAGACGCCGATGGAACACCTCCGGTGTATCGTCCTTGCGCACCGGAAGACCAGCCTCGGCGGTTTCCCGCGCCCGCTTCTCGATCCGCTCGACGAGCCTCTGCTCATCGACACGGAACTCCAGAACGGCATCGATGGCGAGCTTGCGCTCGTCCAGCATCTCGTCGAGCGCCCTCGCCTGCGCCACAGTCCTCGGGAAGCCATCCAGAATGAAGCCCTTGCGAGCATCGTCCTGGTCGATGCGGTCCGCAACGATGCCGATGACGATCTCGTCCGACACGAGCTGACCGGCATCCATCACGGCCTGGGCGCGACGCCCGACATCCGTCCCCTTGGCCACGGCTTCCCGCAGCATGTCGCCGGTCGAAAGCTGCGGTATCCCATGCCGCTCCACCAGACGATGCGCCTGAGTCCCCTTCCCCGCCCCGGGGGGGCCCAGCAGTATGACCCTCATCGAGCTCCTCGCCTTCCTCCGCGCAGCTTCGCCTTCTTGACGAGGCCTTCGTATTGATGCGCCAGCAGGTGTCCCTGGACCTGAGCGACCGTATCCATCGTCACCGACACGACGATCAGCAGAGACGTACCACCCAGGTAGAACGGGATGCCTGCGGCCGAGATCAGGATCTCCGGGAGAAGGCAGATCACCACGAGGTAGATCGCGCCAACCACGGTGATGCGGGTGAGAACGTAATCGATGTAGTCGGCGGTTCGCTCGCCCGGACGGATGCCCGGGATGAAGCCACCATGCTTCTTCAGGTTATCGGCCGTGTCCTTCGGATTGAAGACGATGGCCGTGTAGAAGAAGGCGAAGAACGCGATCATGCCGGCGTAAAGCAGCATGTAGAGCGGCTGGCCGTGGCCCAAAGACGCGATGATCGCGGTTGCCCAACCCGGAAGCGTACTCGTGTCGGCAAAGTTCGCGATCGTGACCGGCAGGAGCAGCAGAGACGATGCGAAGATCGGCGGAATGACGCCGGCCGTGTTCAGCTTCAGCGGAAGGTGCGACGTGTCGCCCTGGAACATGCGGTTGCCGACCTGACGCTTCGGATACTGGATCAGAAGCCGGCGCTGCGCACGCTCGAAGAACACCACGCCGGCGATGCAGGCGACGACCACGACGACGACGATCAGAATGATCGCGGTCGACAGCGCGCCCGTGCGGCCGAGCTCGAGGAGATTGGCCAGAGCCGACGGCAGGTTCGCCGCGATGCCTGCGAAAATGATCAGCGAGATGCCGTTACCGATGCCGCGCGCGGTAATCTGCTCGCCGATCCACATCAGGAACATCGTCCCGCCGACCAGCGTAATGACGCTGGACAGGATGAAGAACGTGCCCGGATTGGTGACGATGCTGCTCGTCGACTGGAGGCCCGCCGCGATCCCGTACGCCTGAACGGTCGCCAGAAGCACGGTGCCGTAGCGCGTGTACTGGTTGATGATCTTCCGCCCGGACTCCCCCTCCTTCTTGAGGGCCTCGAGCGACGGGATGACCGATGTCATCAGCTGGATGATGATCGATGCCGAGATGTACGGCATGATGCCGAGCGCGAAGATGGCCATGCGGCCGACGGCGCCGCCGGCGAACATGTTGAACAGGCCGAGAATGCCCGTCGACTGCTGCTGGAACGCCTGTGCCAGCGCGTGCGGATCGATGCCGGGCATCGGGATGTAGGTGCCGAGCCGATAGACTAGGAGCGCCCCCAGCGTAAACCAGATGCGCTTCTTCAGGTCTTCCGCCTTCGAAAAGGCGGAGAAGTTCAGGTTTGCGGCAAGTTGTTCCGCGGCCGATGCCATGTCTGCGCTCTCTCCGGATGATCCGACGCGCCCAGCCCGACGCAATGCGTAGGCCGCGCGGACGATTCCGACACGTTCGTGACGTTATGTAGAACGGCCTACCGAAGCGAATTACAAGACAAATTCGGTCGTCGGGCGGTCCCAAAAGAAAAAAGCCGCCCTCGTGTGGGAGGGCGGCTTTCGAACTTCAACCGCGAAGCGGAGGATCAGGCCTCCGCCGAGGCCTTCTGCGGCACGGTGAGCGTGCCACCGGCCTTTTCGACCTTCTCGATCGCCGAGCGCGACGCGCCGTCGGCCTGGATCGTCAGCTTGCCGGAGACGTCGCCGTCGCCGAGGATCCGGACGCCGTCGCGCGAGCGGCCGACAAGCCCGGCCGCCTGAAGAGCCGCCATGTCGATCGTGGCCTTCGCGTCGAGCTTGCCCGCCTCGATCGCCTTGGCGATCTTGTCCAGCGAGACGACGTTGAAGGTCTTCGCGAAGATGTTCACGAAGCCGCGCTTCGGAAGGCGACGATAGAGCGGCATCTGGCCGCCCTCGAAGCCGTTGATCGCAACGCCGGAGCGGGCCTTCTGGCCCTTGACGCCGCGACCACCGGTCTTGCCGGAACCGGAACCGATGCCACGGCCGAGACGCTTGCGCGAATGGGTGGCGCCGTCCTTGTCGGCGATCTCGTTGAGCTTCATCTCGTTTACTCCCGGCTCACTGGCCGTCGACGACGCGGACGAGGTGGCTGACCTTGGCGATCATGCCACGGACCGAAGGCGTATCCTCCAGCGTCCGAACGCGGTGCAACTTATTCAGCCCGAGGCCGATCAGCGTGGCGCGCTGCTCGCTCGGACGGCGGATCGGGCTTCCGATCTGTTCGACGGTGATCGTCGAGCCCTGGGTCTGGGTCTTGGACATCATTCGGCTCCTTGAATGGGGACGACGGGCGGCAAGCGCGAGAGTCTCGCGCTCGCGCTGCTCCATCAGTCCTCAGCGCCGACCAGGTCGCGACGGCGCGCCTGGAGCGTGGAATACTTGATGCCGCGACGGGCAGCGACATCCTTCGGATGCATCTGACCCTTCAGGGCGTCGAACGTGGCGCGAACCATGTTGTAGGGGTTCGACGAACCGAGCGACTTCGCGACGACGTCGTGCATGCCGACGGCCTCGAAGACGGCGCGCATCGGACCACCGGCGATGATGCCGGTACCCGCCTCGGCGGTGCGCAGAAGCACCTTGCCGGCGCCATGACGACCGGCGACGTCGTGGTGCAGCGTGCGGCCGTCGCGCAGCGGCACGAAGATCAGGTCGCGCTTGGCGGCTTCCGTGGCCTTGCGGATGGCCTCCGGCACTTCGCGTGCCTTGCCATGGCCGAAGCCGACGCGGCCCTTCAGGTCGCCGACGACGACGAGCGCGGCGAAACCGAAGCGACGGCCGCCCTTGACCACCTTGGCGACGCGATTGATGTGGACGAGCTTGTCGACGAAGCCGTCATCCCGCTCTTCGCGGTCGTTACGTTCATTACGAGGCGCCATATCCTGTCCTTGTTTTTTTCCGGAGGCGTCCTAGGGTAGATGCCGATCGATGCGGCACCCGGCTTAAAGCATGACACGGCCGGCAGGAAAACCCACCGGACCGCAATCACACCGAAGATCGTCGGCCCGAAGGCCGAGGATCAGAAGTTCAGACCACCCTCGCGCGCGGACTCGGCCAAGGCCTTGATGCGGCCGTGGTAGATGAACGCGCCGCGATCGAACACGACGTCGGTCACACCCGCTTCCTTGGCGCGCTCGGCGACGAGCTTGCCGACAGCGGCGGCGGCCGCGATGTCCGCACCGGTCTTCAGGTCACCGCGCAGGCCGACGTCTAGCGTCGAAGCGGCAGCGAGCGTACGCCCAGCGGCGTCATCGATGATCTGGGCGTAGATGTTCTTCGACGAGCGGTGGACCGACAGGCGCGGACGCCCGTTCGCCACCGCCTTGATCGAACGGCGGACGCGGGATGCGCGGCGCCGGAGGAGTTCCTTCTGCGTTGCCATGTCCCGAGCCTTACTTCTTCTTGCCTTCCTTACGGACGATCTTCTCGCCCGCGTACTTCACGCCCTTGCCCTTGTACGGCTCGGGACCGCGATACTCGCGGATTTCGGCCGCGACCTGACCGACCTGCTGCTTGTCGATGCCGGTGATCACGATCTCGGTCGGCTTCGGCACGGCAATCGAGATGCCCTCCGGAACCGGGTAGAGAACGTCATGGCTAAAGCCGAGCGCCAGCTGCAGGTTCTTGCCCTGCATGGACGCGCGATAGCCGACGCCGCTGATCTCGAGACGCTTCTCGAAACCATCCTTCACACCTGACAGGATGTTCACGATCATCGTGCGGGACATGCCCCACTTCGAACGCGCATCCTTCGAGTCGTCGCGCGGGTCGACCTTGATCGACCCGTCTTCCATCTTCACGAGCACCTCGTCGTTCACCACGAACGAAAGCTCGCCCTTCGGGCCCTTAGCCCGGACGGTCTGACCGTCGACCGAGGCGGTGACCCCGCCCGGGACGGCAACCGGCTTCTTGCCAATACGAGACATCTGAGAACCTGTCCGTTGATCGCTTGGGAGACCTCGATGCCGCGTCAGAAGACGCGGCAGAGGATCTCGCCACCGACGTTCTGTTCGCGAGCGGCGT
Organism: Aureimonas phyllosphaerae; assembly: GCF_047943035.1. Classification (NCBI taxonomy): domain Bacteria; kingdom Pseudomonadati; phylum Pseudomonadota; class Alphaproteobacteria; order Hyphomicrobiales; family Aurantimonadaceae; genus Aureimonas; species Aureimonas phyllosphaerae. The sequence goes on from NZ_CP181348.1 coordinate 3,447,129, forward strand.
GGTCCGCCATGACGCCCTTCGGGGTCGAGAGCACCGAGATGCCCAAGCCGTTGGCGACATGCGGGATCGTCTTCGCCGAAACGTAGACGCGGCGGCCGGGCTTCGACACGCGGGAGATCTCCTTGATGACCGGAGCGCCCTCGTAATACTTGAGCTCAATGTTGAACTCAGCCGTGCCGTTCTCGAACTTGGTCTCGGAATAGCCGCGGATGTAGCCTTCGTCCTTTAACACGTCGAGGACGCGCGCGCGAAGCTTGGAGGCAGGGGTGGCGACTGACGTCTTGCTCCGCATCGTAGCGTTGCGGATGCGCGTCAGCATATCGCCGAGAGGATCGGAAAGTGCCATTGCAGTGCCTCCTTACCAGCTCGACTTGACGATGCCCGGGATCTGCCCGGTGTTGCCGAGGTCGCGAAGCGCGATACGGCTCATCTTCAGCTTGCGATAATAGGCGCGCGGACGACCCGTCACCTCGCAACGGTTGCGGACGCGAACCTTGGAGGAGTTGCGCGGCAACTCGGCCAGCTGGAGCTGAGCGCGGAAACGCTCCTCCATCGAGGCCTCCTGGTTCGTCGTCACGGCCTTCAGCGCTTCGCGCTTGGCCGCGTACTTCGCGACCAGCTTCTGCCGGCGCTTGTTCTTCTCGATGGCGCTCTTCTTGGCCATAACTTTTCCTTTCGCCTGCCGTTACTGGCGGAACGGGAAGTTCAGCGCCTTCAGAAGGGCGCGGGCTTCTTCGTCAGTCTTCGCCGTCGTACACACGATGATGTCCATGCCCCACATCTGATCAACCTTGTCGTAGTTGATCTCCGGGAACACGATGTGCTCCTTCAGGCCCATGGCGAAATTGCCGCGGCCGTCGAAGCTCTTCGGGTTGAGGCCGCGGAAGTCGCGCACGCGGGGCAGAGCGATCTGCACCAGGCGGTCCACGAACTCGTACATGCGCTCCTTGCGAAGGGTGACCTTCGCGCCGATCGGCATGTTCTCGCGCACCTTGAACCCGGCGATCGAGTTGCGGGCGCGCGTGATGACGGGCTTCTGACCGGCGATCTTCGCCAGGTCTTCCGCCGCGATCGTCGGCTTCTTGGAGTCGCCGGTGGCCTCACCGACGCCCATGTTGATCACGACCTTGTCGAGCCGAGGCACTTCCATCTCGTTGGAGTACTTGAACTCCTCGAAAAGCTGCTTGCGGATCTCGTCGCGGTATACGGCCTTGAGCCGAGGCGTGTAGCTGGTCTCAGCCATCGATCTGTTCTCCCGAACGCTTGGCGACACGCACCTTCTTTGCGTTCTCGCCTTCGCCGACAACCTTGAAACCGACGCGGGTCGGCTTGCCATCCTTCGGGTCGGCGACCGAAAGGTTCGAGAGGTGGATGGGGGCCTCCTTGGAGACGATCCCGGCTTCCTGGCTGGCGGACTGCTTCTGGTGGCGCTTCACCATGTTAACGCCGGAGACGACCGCACGGTCCTCCTTCGGCATGACCTGGAGCACCTTGCCCAAGCGGCCCTTGTCCTTGCCGGCCAGCACGACGACGTTGTCGCCCTTCTTGATCTTCTGCATCGGTCCGGCTCCTTACAGCACTTCCGGGGCCAGGGAAATGATCTTCATGTGGTTCCGGCCGCGCAGCTCACGCGGGACGGGTCCGAAGATACGAGTTCCAACCGGCTCCTTCTTGTTGTCGATCAGCACGGCCGCATTGCGGTCGAACCGGATCACCGAACCGTCCGGACGACGGATGTCCTTGGCCGTGCGAACCACGACCGCCTTCATCACGTCACCCTTCTTCACGCGGCCGCGCGGAATGGCTTCCTTGATCGAAACGACGATAATGTCGCCGACCGAGGCATACTTCCGCTTCGAGCCGCCCAGCACCTTGATGCACATGACACGACGGGCGCCGGAATTGTCCGCCACATCGAGGTTTGTTTGCATCTGAATCATGTCAGGCCGCCTTCAAATCACGAGCAGCCGGGGAGCGCAGGATCATGCGCTGCACCCGAGCCTATATTCACTGAGCCGAAGCCTGGGAGGCAACGACGATCCAAGTCTTGTCCTTCGAGATCGGCTTGGTCTCCTCGATGGAGACGATGTCGCCGACCTTGTACTGGTTGGATTCGTCGTGCGCCTTGTACTTCTTCGACCGGCGAACGGTCTTCTTGAAGAGCGGATGCGTGAAGCGACGCTCCACGAGCACGACGACCGTCTTGTCATTCTTATCGGAGACCACGGTCCCCTGCAAAACGCGTTTCGGCATAGTTGACTACCTTCAGGCCTTGGCCGTGCCGGCCTTCTGGCGGGCAATGGTCTTGATCCGGGCGATGTCCCGACGGACTTCCTTGACACGAGACGTGTTCTCGAGCTGGCCCGTGGCACGCTGGAAGCGCAGGTTGAACTGCTCCTTCTTCAGCTTGCCGAGGTCGGCCGTCAGCTCGTCCTGCGTCTTCGTGGTCAGGTCGGAGGCTTTCATCGAATTTCTCCTTACTCGGCGATGCGCTGGATGAACCGCGTGCGGATCGGAAGCTTCGCCGCGCCGAGGCGCAGGGCCTCGCGAGCGACATCTTCCGCCACGCCGTCGATCTCGAACATGATACGACCGGGAGCGACGCGGGCCGCCCAGTACTCGATCGCACCCTTGCCCTTACCCATGCGGACTTCCGTCGGCTTGGCGGTGACAGGCAGGTCCGGGAAGATCCGGATCCAGACGCGGCCCTGGCGCTTCATCTGACGGGTGATCGCGCGGCGAGCCGCTTCGATCTGGCGGGCGGTGACGCGCTCCGGCTCGAGGGCCTTCAGACCGAAGGTCCCGAAGCTGAGCAACGAGCCGCCCTTGGAGTTGCCGTGAATGCGTCCTTTGAACGCCTTCCGGAACTTCGTGCGCTTTGGTTGCAACATTTCCTATTACTCCGAAACTTCGACTATCAGGCGTGCTCGCGCTCGCGCTCACGACGACGGTTATTGCCGCCACCGGAGTTCGAGCCGTCGCCCTCGACCGCACGACGCTCGGAAGCCATCGGATCGTGCTCCAGGATCTCGCCCTTGAAGATCCAGACCTTCACGCCGCAGACACCGTACGCCGTATGGGCTTCCGCGGTCCCGTAGTCAACATCCGCACGAAGCGTATGCAGCGGGACGCGGCCCTCGCGGTACCATTCCATGCGGGCGATTTCCGCGCCGCCGAGACGACCGCCGCAGTTGATGCGGATACCCTCGGCGCCGAGGCGCATCGCCGACTGCACGGCGCGCTTCATGGCGCGGCGGAACGCGATGCGGCGCTCCAGCTGCTGGGCGATCGACTGCGCCACCAGCGTCGCATCGGTCTCGGGCTTCCGGACCTCGACGATGTTGATGTGCGTCTCCGCGTTGGTCATCGCCGACAGCTTCTTGCGAAGCTTCTCGATGTCCGCGCCCTTCTTGCCGATCACGATGCCCGGACGCGCCGAGTGGATCGTGATGCGGCACTTCTTGTGCGGGCGCTCGATGACGATCTTGGAGACCGCCGCCTGCTTCAGCTCGCTGAGGAGGTACTTGCGGATCGCAAGGTCCTCGTGGAGCAACTGGCCGTACTCGCCGGTGTTGGCGAACCAGCGGGAGTCCCAGGTCCGGTTGATGCCGAGGCGCAGGCCGATCGGATTGACTTTCTGACCCATTACGCGGCCTCCTCTTCGGCCTTCTCGCGGACGATGATCGTCAGGTGCGAGAACGGCTTCTCGACCCGGCTCGCCCGACCGCGACCGCGGGCGTGGAAACGCTTCATCGTGATCGACTTGCCGACGAACGCCTCGGCGACGACCAGCGTGTCGACGTCGAGATGGTGGTTGTTCTCGGCGTTCGCGATGGCGCTTTCCAGCGTCTTCTTCACCGTCTCGGCGATCCGCTTGCGCGAGAAGGTCAGGTCCGCGAGAGCGCGATCCACCTTCTTGCCGCGGATCATCTGCGCGACGAGGTTCAGTTTCTGCGGGCTCACGCGGATCGTACGGGCGACAGCCTTCGCCTCGTTGTCCTTGAGCACGCGCTCGGCCTTGGCCTTGCCCATGTTACTTCCTCTTCGCCTTCTTGTCGGCGCCGTGGCCGTAATAGGTACGGGTCGGGGAGAACTCGCCGAACTTGTGTCCGACCATGTCCTCGTTCACCGAGACCGGGATGTGCTTGTTGCCGTTGTAGACGCCGAACGTCAGGCCAACGAACTGCGGCAGGATCGTGGAGCGACGGCTCCAGATCTTGATGACTTCGCTGCGACCACCCGAGCGGACCTTTTCGGCCTTCTTCAGGAGGTAGCCATCAACGAACGGACCTTTCCAGACGGAACGTGTCATGGAGTGTTTCCCTTACTTCTTGCGCTGATGGCGCGAGCGCATGATGAACTTGTCGGTCGCCTTGTTCTGGCGCGTGCGCTTGCCCTTCGTCGGCTTGCCCCACGGGGTGACCGGGTGGCGACCACCCGAGGTGCGACCCTCACCACCGCCGTGCGGGTGATCGACCGGGTTCATCGCGACGCCGCGAACGTGCGGGCGGCGACCGAGCCAGACAGAGCGGCCCGCCTTGCCGAGGTTGATGTTGCCGTGGTCCGGGTTGGACACGGCACCGACCGTGGCGAAGCACGAACCCGACACGAGGCGCTGCTCACCCGAGTTTAGGCGAAGGATCGCCATGCCCTGGTCACGACCGACGAGCTGGGCGTATGCGCCAGCCGAACGGGCGATCTGGCCGCCCTTCATCGGCTTCATCTCAACGTTGTGGATGATGGTGCCGACCGGCATCGCCGACAGCGGCATAGCGTTCCCCGGCTTCACGTCGATGCCGGTGAGACCTGCCACCACCTTGTCGCCGGCAGCCAGACGCTGCGGAGCCAGGATGTAGGACAGCTCGCCGTCCTCGTAGCGGATCAGCGCGATGAACGCGGTGCGGTTCGGATCGTACTCGAGGCGCTCCACCGTCGCGACGACATCAAGCTTGCGACGCTTGAAGTCGATCATGCGATAGGTGCGCTTGTGACCGCCGCCTTGATAGCGAGCGGTGATGCGACCCATGTTGTTGCGGCCGCCGCTGGAGTGCAGGCCCTCGGTCAGCTGCTTGACCGGCTTGCCCTTCCAAAGGCCGGAGCGGTCGACCAGCACCAGCTGGCGGGTGCTCGGGGTGACCGGCTTGAAGTTCTTCAGTGCCATGATCTTCTATCCTCGCAGCCAGCCGTCAGAGACCGGTCGAGACGTCGATAGACTGGCCTTCGGCCAGCGTCACGATCGCCTTCTTCTGGTCGCTCTGGCGGCCCGGACGGCCGCGGAAACGCCGCACCTTGCCCTTGCGGACGAGGGTGTTGACGGCAGTGACCTTGACCCCGAACAGAGCCTCGACGGCCGCCTTGATCTGCGGCTTGGTCGCGGTCTTCGCAACGTTGAAGATCACTTGGTTGAACTCGGAGACCAGCGTCGACTTCTCAGTGATCACCGGGCTCGTAATGACGTCGTAATGGCGCAGATCGCTCATTTGAAGCGCTCCTCGAGGGCCTCGACGGCAGCCTTCGACAGGACAAGCGTCTGACGGCGCAGAATGTCGTAAACGTTGATGCCCTGAACCGGCAGCACGTCGATGTTCGGGATGTTGCGGGCCGAGCGAGCGAAGTTCTCGTTCAACTGCGCGCCGCCGATGATCAGCGCGTTCGTCAGGCCGAGGCCCGCGAACTGAGCCAGCACCGCTTTGGTCTTGCCGTCGGCCGAAGTCAGATCGTCGATGACGATCAGGCCGCCCGACTTGGCCTTCGCCGAGAGGGCATGCTTGAGCGCGAGCGCGCGCACCTTCTTGGGAAGGTCGTGAGCGTGGCTGCGCGAGACCGGGCCGTGGGCCTTGCCGCCGCCGCGGAACTGCGGCGCACGAGCCGAGCCGTGACGAGCGCGGCCGGTGCCCTTCTGCTTGTAGAGCTTGGCACCCGTGCGGGCGATCTCCGCGCGACCGAGCGACTGGTGCGTGCCCTGCTGGCGCTTGGCGAGCTGGTAGCGAACCATACGCTGCAGGATGTCCTCGCGCGGCTCGAGACCGAAGATCTCGTCAGCGAGGGTCACCGAACCGGCTTCGGCGCCGGCGAGGGTCTTGATCTTGATGTCCATTACTCGGTTCCCTCGGAAGCGGCCGAAGCGCCGTTGTTGGCGGCCTGGCGCAGGGCAGCCGGCTTGGGGGCGTTCTCGGGGAGCTTCGCCTTGACCGCATCACGGACGAGGATCCAGCCGCCCTTCGAGCCCGGCACGGCGCCGCGGATCAGGAGGAGGCCCTTCTCGGCGTCCGTGCGGACGACCTCGAGGTTCTGCGTCGTCACGCGGGTCTGACCCATGTGGCCGGCCATCTTCTTGTTCTTGAAGACCTTGCCCGGATCTTGGCGCTGACCGGTCGAACCGTGCGAGCGGTGCGACACGGACACGCCGTGCGTCGCGCGAAGACCACCGAAGTTGTGGCGCTTCATGACGCCGGCGAAACCCTTACCGATCGAGGTGCCGGTGACGTCCACCAGCTGGCCCGCGACGAAGTGGTCGGCCGTGATCTCGGCGCCCACGTCGATGAGGTTGTCGTCCGACACGCGGAACTCGGCCATCTTGCGCTTCGGCTCGACGGCGGCCTGGGCGAACACGCCGCGCATCGCCTTCGAGGTGTTCTTCACCTTGGCGGTGCCGACACCGAGCTGAACGGCGGTGTACCCGTTCTTGTCCTGGGTGCGCTGCCCCACGACCTGGAGGTTCTCGACCTTGAGAACCGTGACCGGCACATGCTCGCCCGCATCATTGTAGATGCGGGTCATGCCGACCTTCTGTGCAATCAAACCTGAACGCATTCTCGTTCTATCTCCAGAGGAACCATGAGACCCAGAGAGGTCCTGCCGGTTCTTGTCCGCTCGTTAGAGCTTGATCTCGACGTCGACGCCTGCGGCGAGGTCGAGCTTCATCAGCGCATCGACCGTCTGCGGCGTGGGGTCGACGATGTCGAGCAGCCGCTTGTGGGTGCGCATTTCGAACTGCTCGCGGGACTTCTTGTCCACGTGGGGCGAGCGGTTGACCGTAAACTTCTCGATACGGGTCGGCAGCGGGATGGGCCCGCGCACGTTGGCGCCGGTGCGCTTTGCCGTCGATACGATCTCGCGGGTGGAAGCGTCGAGCACACGGTGGTCGAACGCCTTCAGGCGGATGCGAATATTCTGGCCGTTCATTGCATTCGTCCTTCCGTCGGAGCCATGCCGGAGTGCCGGCGCTTTCCGATCGCTAAACAGTCTTCAGCCAATCAAACCGGACGCCTGAACGGCGCCCGAACCGCCCCGTAGGGCAAAGAGAACGCGGCGGTGTAGACCGCCGCGCCCTTGATTTCAAGAGGCCGAGTCTTACTCGACGATCGATGCGACGATACCGGCGCCGACGGTGCGGCCGCCCTCGCGGATGGCGAAGCGCAGCTTCTCTTCCATCGCGATCGGAACGATCAGCTTGACGTCCATCGTCACGTTGTCGCCCGGCATCACCATCTCGGTGCCCTCCGGCAGCGTCACCACGCCCGTCACGTCCGTCGTGCGGAAGTAGAACTGCGGGCGGTAGTTCGTGAAGAACGGCGTATGGCGGCCGCCCTCCTCCTTCGTCAGGATGTACGCCTCTGCCATGAAGCGCGTGTGCGGCTTCACCGAACCCGGCTTGCACAGGACCTGCCCGCGCTCGACGCCCTCACGGTCCACGCCGCGGATCAGCGCGCCGATGTTGTCGCCCGCCTGGCCCTGGTCCAGCAGCTTGCGGAACATCTCGACGCCCGTCACCGTCGTCTTCTTGTTGTCGCGGATGCCGACGATCTCGACTTCCTCGCCAACCTTCACGATGCCGCGCTCGACGCGACCCGTCACCACCGTGCCGCGGCCCGAGATCGAGAACACGTCCTCGATCGGCATCAGGAACGGCATGTTGATCGGACGCTCGGGCGTCGGGATGTAGGCGTCGACCTGCTTCATCAGCTCGCGAACCGCGTCCTCACCGATCTCCTTGTTGGAGTCCTCGAGAGCGGCCAGCGCCGAGCCCTTGACGATCGGAACGTCGTCGCCCGGGAAGTCGTAGGACGACAGAAGCTCACGCACCTCGAGCTCGACGAGCTCCAGAAGCTCGGCGTCGTCGACCTGGTCCACCTTGTTCAGGAACACCACCAGCGCCGGAACGCCGACCTGGCGCGCCAGGAGGATGTGCTCGCGCGTCTGCGGCATCGGGCCGTCGGCCGCCGAGCAGACCAGGATCGCGCCGTCCATCTGCGCCGCGCCCGTGATCATGTTCTTCACGTAGTCGGCGTGCCCCGGGCAGTCGACGTGCGCGTAGTGACGGTTCTCCGTCTCGTACTCGACGTGCGCCGTCGAGATCGTGATGCCGCGCGCCTTCTCCTCCGGCGCCGCGTCGATCTGGTCGTACGCGCGGAACTCGCCGAAGTACTTCGTGATCGCCGCCGTCAGCGACGTCTTCCCGTGATCAACGTGACCAATCGTCCCGATGTTCACATGCGGCTTGTTACGCTCGAATTTGCTCTTCGCCATTTGAGGCTCTCCAATTCACGCGCCCGTGAGGGCTTCAGAGGGTTGTCGCCGAGGCCGGAGGCCTCAGGCGTACTTCTTCTGGATTTCTTCGGCGACCTGGTTCGGCACCTGCTCGTAGTGGTCGAACTGCATCGTGTACTGCGCACGGCCCTGCGACATCGAGCGGAGCGTGTTGACGTAGCCGAACATGTTGGCCAGCGGCACCATCGCGTTCACCACGGTCGCGATGCCGCGAGCCTCGGTGCCCTGGATCTGGCCACGGCGGGAGTTCAGATCGCCGATAACGTCACCGACGTAGTCTTCCGGCGTCACGACCTCGACCTTCATGATCGGCTCGAGAAGCTTCGGACCCGCCTTGGCGATGGCTTCGCGGAAGCCGGCGCGCGAGGCGATTTCGAAGGCCAGCACCGACGAGTCGACGTCGTGGTAGGCACCGTCCATCAGCTCGGCCTTGATGTCGACCATCGGGAAGCCCGCGAGCGGACCCGAGGTCATCACCGAAGCGATACCCTTCTGGACGCCCGGCACGTATTCCTTCGGAACCGCACCGCCGATGATCTTCGACTCGAACACGAAGCCCGTGGTCGGCTCGCCCGGCTCGATATGCAGCTTCACGCGGGCGAACTGGCCGGTACCACCGGTCTGCTTCTTGTGCGTGTAGTCCACATCCGCGGCGCGGGTGATCGTCTCGCGGTAGGCCACCTGCGGGGCGCCGATGTTCGCCTCGACCTTGAACTCGCGCTTCATGCGGTCGACGAGGATGTCGAGATGAAGCTCGCCCATGCCGGCGATGATCGTCTGCCCGGACTCCTCGTCCGTCTTGACGCGGAAGGACGGATCCTCGGCCGCAAGACGGTTGAGCGCGAGGCCCATCTTCTCCTGGTCGCCCTTGGTCTTCGGCTCGATCGCGATCTCGATGACCGGATCGGGGAATTCCATGCGCTCGAGGATGACCGGCTTCAGCGGATCGCAGAGCGTGTCGCCCGTGGTGACTTCCTTGAGACCGGCCAGGGCGACGATGTCGCCGGCATACGCCTCTTCGATGTCTTCACGCGAGTTGGAGTGCATCTGCAGCATACGCCCGATGCGCTCCTTCTTCTCCTTCACCGTGTTCTGGACGCCGGTGCCCTTTGTGAGCTTGCCGGAGTAGATGCGGCAGAAGGTGAGCGAACCGACGAACGGGTCGTTCATGATCTTGAAGGCCAGCATCGAGAGCGGCTCTTCATCCGACGACACGCGGCTCGTCTCGGCCTCGGTCTTCGGATCGATGCCCTTGATGGCGGGCACGTCGACCGGCGACGGCAGGAACTCGACGACGCCGTCGAGAAGCGGCTGGACGCCCTTGTTCTTGAAGGCCGAGCCGCAGAAGATCGGCGTGAAGGTCACCTCGCAGGTGCCCTTGCGGATCAGCGCGCGCAGCTGCTCATTCGAAGGCATGTTGCCCTCGAGGTAGGCTTCCATCGCGGCCTCGTCGACCTCGACCGCGGTCTCGATCATGAGCTCGCGATACTCGGCGGCCTTGTCCTTGAGGTCGTCCGGGATTTCGACGACGTCCCACTGGGCGCCGAGCGACTCGTCGCGCCAGATGAGGGCGTTCATCTCGATCAGATCGACGACGCCCTTGAACTCGTTCTCGGCACCGATCGGCAGCTGGACGACGATGGCCTTCGCGCCGAGGCGCGTCTTGACCATCTCGACGCAGCGGTAGAAGTCCGCGCCGGTCTTGTCCATCTTGTTGACGAACATCATGCGCGGGACGTTGTACTTGTCGGCCTGGCGCCAGACCGTCTCGGTCTGCGGCTCCACGCCGGCATTGGCGTCCAGCAGCGCGATCGCGCCGTCGAGCACGCGCAGAGAACGCTCGACCTCGATCGTGAAGTCGACGTGTCCCGGGGTGTCGATGATGTTGAAGCGGCGCTTCTTGCCGTCGCGGCCTTCCCAGAAGGTCGTGGTCGCAGCGGACGTGATCGTGATGCCGCGCTCCTGCTCCTGCTCCATCCAGTCCATGGTCGCGGCGCCGTCGTGGACTTCGCCGATCTTGTGGGACTTGCCGGTATAGTAGAGGATACGCTCGGTCGTCGTCGTCTTGCCGGCATCGATGTGGGCCATGATGCCGAAATTGCGGTAGTCTTCGATCTTATATTCGCGGGCCATGGGGCGTCGCCTTTCGAAGAGAAGAGTGGCTTACCAGCGGTAGTGCGAGAAGGCGCGGTTCGCTTCCGCCATGCGGTGCGTGTCTTCGCGCTTCTTCACGGCGGTGCCGCGGTTGTTGGCAGCATCCATCAGTTCGCCCGACAGACGATCCACCATCGTGGTCTCGTTGCGGTTGCGGGCAGCGGTAATGAGCCAGCGGATGGCGAGGGCCTGACGGCGCTCCGGACGGACGTCGACCGGGACCTGATAGGTGGCGCCGCCGACGCGGCGCGAACGGACTTCCACGTGCGGCGCAACGTTGTCGAGCGCCTGATGGAAGATCGCGATCGCGTCCTGGCGGGTCTTCTGGTTCACGACGTCGAAGGCGCCGTAAACGATGGTCTCGGCGACCGACTTCTTGCCGTCGTACATGACGGCGTTCATGAACTTCGTGACAACCAGATCGCCGAACTTCGGATCCGGGTTGATCTCACGCTTCTCGGCAGAGTGACGACGGGACATATTCTAGTCTCTCAATCTCGGACGGTCGTTCGGGCTTACTTCGGACGCTTCGCGCCGTACTTCGAACGACGCTGACGACGGTCCTTGACGCCCTGCGTGTCGAGCACGCCGCGGATGATGTGGTAGCGAACGCCGGGAAGATCCTTCACGCGGCCGCCGCGGATCATCACCACGGAGTGCTCCTGAAGGTTGTGCCCCTCGCCCGGGATATAGCCGATGACTTCGAAGCCATTGACCAGACGGACCTTGGCGACCTTACGGAGAGCCGAGTTCGGCTTCTTCGGGGTCGTGGTGTAGACGCGGGTGCAAACGCCGCGCTTCTGCGGATTGGCCTGGAGCGCCGGAACGGTGTTGCGCTCGCTGGGGCGAACGCGCGGCTTCCGGATCAACTGGTTGATGGTCGGCATTCCAACCTTCCTTCTCTTCAAATCCCGGTTCGGAACGTTCGGCACCACGACGCGAGAAGCCATCGGCTCATGCGCGAAACCGGGCATCGACCTCACCTAGTAAGAGGTCTGCCCGGCATTGAAGCAGAGGATCACGGGCGAAACCGCAATCGTGCGTCCAGCAATGGTACGTCTCGTTGAACGAAGCCTTGTTTGAAGCGCTGGTCCCCGACGTGTCGTCAGGAAAGCGATGCCTCACATCGGCTCTGTTGGCGGGTGTTTAACGATTCCGTCCCCGAACGTCAACCCTGTGCGGGCCTCGATGGGGCGCGATGTGAAAATGAAAAGGGGCCGCCCGATCGGAACGGCCCCTTCCCTGTCTCATGCCGGACGAACGCCTTATTCGGCGGCGTCGGTGAGCTTCGTCAGCATGCGATCGGCTTCCGCCGCGTTCGACGACTTGCGACGGTCGTCGAGGATCAGGTCGTCGCGCGAGGTCGCGATGCGACGAACCTGGGTCATCATGCCGCCCGTGCCGGCCGGGATGAGACGGCCGACGATGACGTTCTCCTTGAGGCCCTGCAGCGTGTCCATCTTGCCGGCGACCGCCGCCTCGGTGAGGACGCGCGTGGTCTCCTGGAAAGACGCCGCCGAGATGAAGCTCGGCGTCTGCAGCGAGGCCTTGGTGATGCCGAGCAGCACCGGGTTACCGGACGCGGGCTTCTTGCCCTCCTCCTCTAGGCGCTCGTTCATCTCGGCGAGCTCGATCCGGTCGACATGGTCGCCCGGAATGAGGCCCGAGTCGCCGGACTCCACGATCTCGACCTTCTGCAGCATCTGGCGAACGATCACCTCGATATGCTTGTCGTTAATCACGACGCCCTGGAGACGATAGACCTCCTGGATTTCGTTTACGAGGTAGCTCGCCAGCGCCTCGACGCCCCGGATGGCCAGGATGTCGTGCGGTGCCGGGTTGCCGTCGAGGATGTGGTCGCCCTTCTCGATAACGTCGCCTTCCTGGAGGTGGAACGGCTTGCCCTTCGGGATCAGGTACTCGACCGGCTCGACGCCATCCTCGTGCGGCTCGATGATGATGCGGCGCTTGTTCTTGTAGTCGCGTCCGAACCGCACCGTGCCGTCGATCTCGGCGATGACCGCGTTGTCCTTCGGCTTGCGGGCCTCGAACAACTCGGCCACGCGCGGCAGACCGCCTGTGATGTCCTTGGTCTTCGCGGACTCCATCGGGATACGCGAGAGAACGTCACCGGCGCGCACCGTCGCCCCCGGCTCGACCGACAGAATGGCGTCGACCGAGAGGAAGTAGCGGGCATCCGTGCCGCGGGCGAGCTTGGCGACCGAGCCGTCCTTGGCGCGGATCACCATCGCAGGCTTCAGATCGGCACCGCGCGGGTTGGCCCGCCAGTCGATGACCTGACGCTTCGTGATGCCGGTCGACTCGTCCGCCTGCTCGGAGACCGACAGGCCCTCGACCAGATCCTCGAACTCCACCGTGCCGTCGAGCTCGGTGAGAACCGGACGGGTGTACGGATCCCACTCGGCGATACGCTGGCCGCGACGCACCTGATCGCCGTCGTCGACGAAGATGCGCGAACCGTAGGTGATACGGTGCGACGCACGCTCCTTGCCGGACGGGTCGAGGATCAGGACCGCCATGTTGCGGCCCATCGCCACGAGACGACCGTCTGAGTCGCGCACGACGTTGCGGTTGCGGATCTGGACCGTGCCCTCGTACGAGGCTTCCAGGAACGACGAGTCGACGACCTGCGCCGTGCCGCCCATGTGGAACGTACGCATCGTGAGCTGCGTGCCCGGCTCGCCGATCGACTGCGCCGCGATGACGCCGACGGCCTCGCCCATGTTGACGGGCGTGCCGCGCGCGAGATCGCGACCGTAGCAGATCGCGCAGATGCCGGTGCGAACCTCACAGGTCAGCGCCGAACGGATCTTCACGGACTGGACGCCCGCCTTCTCGATCACCTCGACGTCACGCTCTTCGACCGTCGTGCCGCCCTTGACCAGCACTTCGCCGGTGGCCGGGTTCACGATGTCCTCAAGCGCGGTACGGCCGAGGATACGCTGACCGAGCGTCGCCACGACCTGACCGGCATCCACGATGGGCTGCATGGTCAGACCGTTCTCGGTGCCGCAATCGGCCTGCGTGATGATGCAGTCCTGCGCCACGTCGACGAGACGGCGGGTCAGGTAGCCCGAGTTCGCGGTCTTCAGCGCCGTATCCGCGAGGCCCTTGCGGGCGCCGTGGGTCGAGTTGAAGTACTCGAGAACCGTGAGGCCTTCCTTGAAGTTCGAGATGATCGGCGTCTCGATGATCTCGCCGGACGGCTTGGTCATCAGGCCGCGCATCGCGCCGAGCTGGCGCATCTGCGTGGGCGAGCCGCGCGCACCGGAGTGCGACATCATGTAGATCGAGTTCATCGGTTTCTGCCGGCCCGTCTCCGGGTTGAACTCGACCGCCTTGATGCGACCCATCATCTCTTCGGCGATCTTGTCCGTGCACTTGGCCCAGGCGTCGACCACCTTGTTGTACTTCTCGCCCTGCGTGATCAGGCCGTCGTTGTACTGCTGCTCGTATTCCTTCGCGAGCGCCTGCGTCTCGCCGATCAGCTTCGGCTTCGTCTCCGGGATGACCATGTCATCCTTGCCGAAGGAGATGCCGGCGATGCAGGCGTGCTTGAAGCCCAGCTGCATGATGCGGTCGCAGAAGATCACCGTGTCCTTCTGACCGCAGTGACGATACACTTGGTCGATCAGACGCGAGATGTTCTTCTTCGTCATCAGGTCGTTGGCGATGTCGAAGGGGATCTTGTGCGTCTTCGGCAGAAGCTGCGCGATGAGCATGCGACCCGGCGTGGTCTCGTAGATCTTCGAGACGGGCTTGCCTTCGGCGTCGACCGTCTTGAAGCGGCCCTTGATCTTCGTGTGAAGCGTGATCGCCTTGGTGAAGAGCGCCTGCTCCATCTCGCCGATGTCGGAGAACGCCATGCCTTCGCCCGGCTCGTTCTCGTTCATGATCGAGAGGTAGTAGAGACCCAGCACCATGTCCTGCGACGGCACGATGATCGGTGCGCCGTTCGCCGGATGCAGGATGTTGTTGGTCGACATCATCAGGACGCGCGCTTCCAGCTGCGCCTCGATGGAGAGCGGCACGTGCACCGCCATCTGGTCGCCGTCGAAGTCCGCGTTGAAGGCCGTGCAGACCAGCGGGTGAAGCTGGATCGCCTTGCCCTCGATCAGGATCGGCTCGAACGCCTGGATGCCGAGACGGTGCAGCGTCGGCGCGCGGTTCAAGAGAACCGGGTGCTCGCGGATGACCTCGTCCAGAATGTCCCAGACCTCCGGGCGCTCCTTCTCGACGAGCTTCTTCGCCTGCTTCACCGTGGAGGAGAAGCCCTTGGCGTCGAGGCGTGCGTAGATGAAGGGCTTGAAGAGCTCGAGCGCCATCTTCTTCGGCAGACCGCACTGGTGCAGCTTCAGCTCCGGGCCCGTCACGATGACCGAGCGGCCGGAATAGTCGACGCGCTTGCCGAGGAGGTTCTGGCGGAAGCGGCCCTGCTTGCCCTTCAGCATGTCGGACAGCGACTTCAGCGGGCGCTTGTTGGCGCCCGTGATGACGCGACCGCGACGGCCGTTGTCGAACAGCGCGTCGACCGCCTCCTGAAGCATGCGCTTCTCGTTGCGGATGATGATGCCTGGCGCGCGCAGCTCGATCAGCCGCTTCAGGCGGTTGTTGCGGTTGATGACGCGGCGGTAGAGATCGTTCAGGTCCGACGTCGCGAAGCGGCCGCCGTCCAGCGGCACGAGCGGGCGCAGGTCCGGCGGGATCACCGGAACGACGCGCATGATCATCCACTCGGGTCGGTTGCCCGACTCAAGGAAGTTCTCGACGATCTTCAGCCGCTTCATCAGCTTCTTCTGCTTCAGATCCGACGTGGTGGTCGCCAGTTCCTCACGCAAGTCGCCCGCGATGCGCTCGAGTTCCATGGAGCCGAGGAGCTCCTGGATCGCCTCGGCGCCAATCAGGGCCGTGAACGAATCCTCGCCGTATTCGTCGACGGCGATCATGTACTCCTCTTCCGTCAGGAGCTGATGCTCCTTCAGGGCGGTGAGGCCAGGCTCGGTGACGATGTAGTTCTCGAAGTAGAGGACGCGCTCGATGTCCTTCAGCGTCATGTCGAGCAGCGTGCCGATGCGGCTCGGGAGCGACTTCAGGAACCAGATGTGCGCGACCGGCGCAGCCAGCTCGATATGGCCCATGCGTTCGCGGCGCACGCGAGAGAGGGTGACCTCGACGCCGCACTTCTCGCAGATGATGCCCTTGTACTTCATGCGCTTGTACTTGCCGCACAAGCACTCGTAGTCCTTGATCGGGCCGAAGATGCGCGCGCAGAACAGGCCGTCGCGCTCCGGCTTGAACGTGCGGTAGTTGATCGTCTCCGGCTTCTTGATCTCGCCGAACGACCACGAAAGAATCTTCTCCGGGCTCGCGAGCGAGATCCGGATCGAATCGAACGTCTGCGCCTGCACCTGAGGATTGAAGAGATTCATGACCTCTTGATTCATGGTGCTGTCTCCTTTTCAGGGCCTCGTGCCCCGCCACGCGCCGGGCGGAGCCGGCGCCAAGATCATCCGCAAAGTCCGATCGGCGCCCTTTGGCTGTGGCGCCGACCATGGCCGCACAAGGCGACCTTTGCGTGGCGGCCTACTCGGCCGCGTCGGGGAGGCCCTGCAGCGGGCCGGCGCTCGACGGAAGCTGGTCGGGCACGGACTGCGACAGGTCGACGTCGAGGCCGAGCGAGCGCATCTCCTTGACGAGCACGTTGAAGCTCTCCGGAATGCCCGACTCGAACGCATCGTCGCCGCGCACGATCGACTCGTAGACCTTGGTGCGCCCCGCGACGTCGTCCGACTTCACCGTCAGCATTTCCTGCAGCGTGTAGGCCGCGCCGTATGCCTCGAGCGCCCAGACCTCCATCTCGCCGAAGCGCTGTCCGCCGAACTGCGCCTTGCCGCCGAGCGGCTGCTGAGTGACCAGCGAGTACGGGCCGATCGAGCGGGCGTGGATCTTGTCGTCCACCAGGTGGTGCAGCTTCAGCATGTAGATGTAGCCGACCGTGACCTGGCGATCGAACGGCTCGCCGGTACGCCCGTCGTAGAGCGTGACCTGACCCGAACCGTTGAGCCCCGCCTTCTCCAGCATGGCGACGATGTCCGGCTCGACCGCACCGTCGAACACGGGGGTCGCGATCGAGACGCCGCGCTTCATCTGCTTGGCGAGGGTCAGCACCGACTCGTCGTCGTAGTTGGCCACGCGCTCGTTCCGGTCGCTGTCGCCCAGAAGGCCCGCGATCTCCTGCCGAAGCGGCTGGACATCGTGCGACTGCTGGTAGGCTTCCAGCATCTCGCCGATCTTGCGCCCCATGCCGGCACAGGCCCAGCCAAGGTGCGTCTCCAGGATCTGACCGACGTTCATGCGCGAGGGCACGCCGAGCGGGTTCAGAACGATGTCGACATGCGTGCCGTCCGCGTTGAACGGCATGTCCTCGACCGGCACGATGCGCGAGACGACACCCTTGTTGCCGTGACGGCCGGCCATCTTGTCGCCCGGCTGGATCTTGCGCTTGACGGCGACGAAGACCTTCACCTGCTTCATGACGCCCGGAGGCAGCTCGTCACCGCGCTGGACCTTCTCGACCTTGTCCATGAAGCGGGCTTCAAGCAGCTTCTTGGAGTCGTCATAGACCTGACGCAGCGCCTCGAGCTCGCCCTGCAGACGCTCGTCCTCGACGGCGAACATCCACCACTGCGAACGCGAGTACTCGTTCATCACCTCGGCCGACAGCTCGGCTCCCTTGCGGAAGCCCTTCGGCCCGGCGATGGCGACCTTGCCGGACAGCATCTCGACGAGACGCCCGTAGACGTTGCGGTCGAGGATGGCCTGCTCGTCGTCGCGGTCCTTGGCGAGGCGCTCGATCTCCTCGCGCTCGATCGCCATGGCACGCTCGTCCTTCTCGACGCCGTGCCGGTTGAAGACGCGCACTTCCACCACCGTGCCGTAGGTGCCCGGAGGCATGCGGTTCGACGTGTCACGAACGTCCGAGGCCTTCTCGCCGAAGATGGCGCGGAGAAGCTTCTCCTCCGGCGTCATCGGCGATTCGCCCTTCGGCGTGATCTTGCCGACCAGGATGTCGCCCGGCTGCACTTCGGCACCGATGTAGACGATGCCCGCCTCGTCGAGGTTGCGCAGCGCTTCTTCCGAGACGTTCGGGATGTCGCGCGTGATCTCCTCGGGTCCGAGCTTGGTATCGCGCGCCATGACCTCGAACTCCTCGATATGGATCGAGGTAAAGACGTCGTCGGCGACGATGCGCTCGGAGAGGAGGATCGAGTCCTCGTAGTTGTAGCCGTTCCACGGCATGAACGCGACGAGCACGTTCCGGCCGAGCGCCAGATCACCAAGATCGGTCGACGGACCGTCGGCGATGATGTCGCCCTTGCGCACCCGGTCGCCCATCTTCACCAGCGGACGCTGGTTGATGCAGGTCGACTGGTTGGAGCGCTGGAACTTCATCAGGCGGTAGATGTCGACGCCCGAGCGACCGGACTCGAGGTCCTCGGTCGCGCGGATGACGATACGTGTGGCGTCCACCTGATCGACGATGCCGGTCCGACGCGCGGCGATGGCCGCGCCCGAGTCACGGGCGACGATCGGCTCCATGCCGGTGCCGACGAACGGAGCCTCGGCGCGCACCAGCGGCACGGCCTGACGCTGCATGTTCGAGCCCATGAGCGCGCGGTTGGCGTCGTCGTTCTCGAGGAACGGAATCAGCGCCGCGGCGACGGACACGAGCTGCTTCGGCGACACGTCCATCAGGTCGACGTTCTCGCGCGGCGTCATGATGACGTCGCCCGAGTGACGGCAGATGACGAGATCCTCGGCGAAGCTGCCGTCCTCGGTGAGCACCGCGTTCGCCTGCGCGACGTGGTGCTTCGCCTCTTCCATGGCGGAAAGATAGACGACGTCCTGCGTCACCTTGCCGTCGACGATGCGGCGGTAGGGGCTCTCAATGAAACCGTACTTGTTGACGCGCGCGAACGTCGCCAGCGAGTTGATCAGACCGATGTTCGGGCCTTCCGGCGTCTCGATCGGGCAGATACGGCCGTAGTGCGTCGGGTGCACGTCGCGCACCTCGAAGCCGGCGCGCTCGCGGGTCAGACCACCGGGGCCGAGCGCCGAGAGACGACGCTTGTGCGTGATCTCGGAGAGCGGATTCGTTTGGTCCATGAACTGCGAGAGCTGCGACGAGCCGAAGAACTCGCGCACGGCGGCAGCCGCCGGCTTCGCGTTGATCAGGTCCTGCGGCATGACCGTGTCGATCTCGACCGAGGACATGCGCTCCTTGATCGCGCGCTCCATGCGAAGGAGGCCGACGCGGTACTGGTTCTCCATGAGCTCGCCGACCGAGCGCACCCGGCGGTTGCCGAGGTTGTCGATGTCGTCGATCTCGCCCTTGCCGTCGCGCAGGTCGACCAGCGTCTTCACGACCGCGAGGATGTCCTCCTTGCGCAGCACGCGCACGGTGTCCTCGGCATTGACGTCGAGACGCATGTTCATCTTCACGCGGCCGACGGCCGAGAGGTCATAGCGCTCCGCGTCGAAGAACAGCGACTGGAACATCGCCTCCGCGGTTTCCATGGTCGGGGGCTCGCCCGGACGCATGACGCGGTAGATGTCGAACAGGGCGTCCTGACGGTTCTCGTTCTTGTCGGCCGCCAGGGTGTTGCGGATGTACGCACCCACCGTCACGTGGTCGATGTCGAGGACCTGGATCTCCTCATGGCCCGCGTCGAGCAGGACCTTGAGCGTCTTCTCGTCGATCTCGTCGCCGGCCTCGAGATAGATCTCGCCCGTCTGGTAGTTGACAATGTCCTCGGCGAGGTAGTTCCCGTACAGATCCTCCTCGGTGGCGCGAAGGGCGACGACGCCCTTTTCCTTGATCTGGCGCGCTTGGCGGGCGGTGATCTTCTTGCCAGCCTCGACCAAGACCTCGCCGCTGTCGGCGTCGATCAGGTCCGTCAGCGCCTTCTGGCCGCGCACGCGCTCGACCGAGAACGGCACGCGCCAGCCGTTCTTGTCCTTCTGGAACTGGATGACGTTGTAGAACGTCGACAGGATCTCCTCGCCGTCCATGCCGAGCGCCATGAGAAGGCTCGAGACGGGGATCTTGCGGCGACGGTCGATGCGGGCGAACACGATGTCCTTGGCGTCGAACTCGATGTCGAGCCAGGAACCGCGATACGGGATCACGCGCGCGGCAAACAGGAGCTTGCCCGACGAGTGCGACTTGCCCTTGTCGTGGTCGAAGAACACGCCGGGCGAGCGGTGCATTTGCGACACGATCACGCGTTCGGTGCCGTTCACGATGAACGTACCGTTGGACGTCATGAGCGGCATGTCGCCCATGTAGACGTCCTGCTCCTTGATGTCCTTGATCGACTTCGAACCCGTGTCCTCGTCGACATCGAACACGATGAGGCGCAGCGTCACCTTGAGCGGCGCGGCGAAGGTCAGGTCGCGCTGTCGGCACTCGTCGACGTCGAACTTCGGCTGCTCGAACTCGTACTTGACGAATTCCAGCATCGAGTTGCCGGCGAAGTCGGAAATCGGGAACACAGAGCGGAAGACGGACTGCAGGCCTTCGTCGGGGCGCCCGCCTTCCGGCTCGTCGACCATCAGGAACTGATCGTAGGAAGCCTTCTGAACCTCGATGAGGTTCGGCATTTCGGCGACTTCGGGAATCGACCCGAAGAATTTGCGCACCCGCCTGCGACCGCTAAACGTCGTCGTCTGAGACATCGTCGCTCCTTGCTCTCGTCATCGCCCCTGACCGAAGGGCTCGAATTTCGTGCCCTCCCGTCGGAGAGCCGATCGCCCGTCCCTCGCAGGACAGGCCGGGCCGTCAGCGCCGCCGTAGCGGCCCGCCCGCGTCATCCGAACCCACCTCGTCGAAGGGTTCGGAGCACGTGGACGTTGGATCGATCGGGGCCGTCATGGCCTTCGGTTCGATCCGAGCACGGAAGGCGGAACGGCAAACATGCCGTCCCGCCCGCCAGTTTCAGACGCAAGACGCCAGATGGCGGTCTTACTTGACGTCGACCTTCGCGCCAGCCTTCTCGAGCTGGTCCTTGATCTTGGCGGCCTCGTCCTTCGACGCGCCTTCCTTGACCGGCTTCGGAGCGCCGTCGACGAGGTCCTTGGCTTCCTTGAGGCCGAGGCCCGTGATCGCACGGACTTCCTTGATGACGTTGATCTTGTTCGCGCCGGCGTCGGCGAGGATCACGTCGAACTCGGTCTTCTCCTCGACCTCGGCGGCGGGGGCGCCAGCGCCGCCAGCGGCAGCAACGGCGACCGGAGCGGCGGCGGAGACGCCCCACTTCTCTTCGAGCATCTTCGAGAGCTCAGCGGCCTCGAGGACGGTCAGGGCCGACAGGTCTTCAACGATCTTGGCGAGATCAGCCATGGTAGTCTTCCTTTACGGTTCGAATGTTCTGAATTAGCTGAGGAACGAGCCTCACGCCGCTTCGTCCTTCTTGGCATACGCCGCGAAAACGCGCGCGAGCTGAGCCGCGGGCGCTGCAACGACGCCTGCGATGCGGGTCGCCGGGGTCTGGATCATACCCAGCAGCTTGCCACGCAGTTCGTCGAGCGACGGAAGGGCGGCCAAAGCCTTGACCCCTTCCGCATCGAGAGCGGTGGTGCCCATCGCACCGCCGAGGATCACGAGCTTGTCGTTACCCTTGGCGAAGTCGTTGGCCACCTTCGGCGCCGCGATCGGATCCGTGGAATAGGCGATCAGGGTCTGACCCTGAAACAATCCCTGGATCTTCTCGGCGTCCGTGCCTTGAAGAGCGATTTGGGCGAGGCGGTTCTTCGCGACTTTGACGGTGCCACCCTGCGCGCGCATCTTCGACCGGAGGTCGTTCATCTGCGCGACGGTGAGACCGGCGTAACGAGCCACCACGATCGCGCCCGAGCCCTTGAAGGTCTCGTTCAGCTCCGTGACGAACTCGCGCTTTTCCGCTCTGTCCACTGCCACTCTCCAGTTGGAGCGCACCCTTGCGGCTGCACTCCGGTTGCCGTTAGCCGTCCGACGGATCGGACGACGCTCGAGGATCCTGTCCCCTTGGCTTCTGGGATCCGCAATGGAACCGGCAGTCGCAGCAAGGCATTCAGAGGTTCGAACCGAAGGTATCGGCAGGGCCGACGAATTCGGATCTTTCCCCGTCTCATGCGGGCTTGGCGATTAAGATGGAACGGTCCGAGAACCGCCCCGTCGCCCGCAATCTCGGACAGGAAGGCAAGGGTTAGGAAGCCCCCGCCCCTTTCCGCGCGACCGAAGCCGCGAGGAAACTTTCAAAGGAAGCTGCCGAGATAGGTCGGCCGCTTCCGAAATTCAAACTACTCGGCCGCGCGAACGGTGGCCGGGTCGATCTTGATGCCCGGCCCCATGGTCGAGGACACCGCGACGCGCTGGACGTAATTGCCCTTGGCGCCCGTGGGCTTCGCCTTCTGCACGGCATCCGCAAAAGCGCGGATGTTCTCGAGCAGCGCATCGGCGCCGAAGCTCGCCTTGCCGATACCGGCATGGACGATGCCGGCCTTCTCGACGCGGAACTCGACGGCGCCGCCCTTCGAAGCCTTGACGGCCGCAGCGACGTCCGGCGTCACCGTGCCGACGCGCGGGTTCGGCATCAGGCCACGGGGGCCGAGCACCTTACCCAGGCGACCGACGAGACCCATCATGTCCGGGGTCGCGATGGCGCGGTCGAAGTCGATCTGGCCGCCCTGGACCTTCTCGACGAGATCCTCGGCGCCCACGATGTCGGCACCGGCAGCCTTGGCCTCTTCGGCCTTGTCGCCACGCGCGAACACCGCGACGCGGACCGTGCGGCCCGTGCCGTTCGGCAGGTTGACGACGCCGCGGACCATCTGGTCCGCGTGACGCGGATCGACACCGAGGTTCATCGCGACCTCGATCGTCTCGTCGAACTTCGCCGACGCACGATCCTTCAGGAGCGACACGGCCTCGGAGAGGTCGTAGAGCTTCTCGCGATCGATGCCCTCACGAGCCTTCGTGATGCGCTTGCCAATCTTCGCCATGGTTTTCAGCCCACCACTTCCAGGCCCATGGAACGGGCGGAGCCCATCACCATCGCCATCGCCGCATCGACGTCGTTCGCGTTCAGGTCCTTCATCTTCTTCTCGGCGATCTCGCGCACCTGCGCGGTCGTCACCGAACCGGCCTTGACCTTGCCCGGCTCCTTCGAGCCGCTGGTCAGGCCCGCCGCCTTCTTGAGGAAGAAGCTCACGGGAGCCGTCTTCATCTGGAAGGTGAACGACTTGTCGACGTAGTAGGTGATCACGACCGGAACGGGCGATCCCTTTTCCATCTCCTGGGTCTGCGCGTTGAACGCCTTGCAGAACTCCATGATGTTGATGCCGCGCTGACCCAGCGCAGGACCGATCGGCGGCGACGGGGTCGCCGAGCCGGCCTTGACCTGCAGCTTGAGCTGGCCCGCTACTTTCTTAGCCATTAGCTTCTGCCTTCATGTTGGACCGGCGAACCGGCCGTTCGGCCGCCGGAGCGACCACGCAGGAGTGCGGTACGGTTTTTGGTGGAGCCGGCTTCAGCCCCACCCGCCTTCCGCACGGGGTTCGGGTGGCATCGCCACCCACAGCGGTCAGACCTTTTCGACCTGACCGAATTCGAGATCGACCGGTGTCGCACGGCCGAAGATGGAGACCTCCACCTTCAGGCGGGCGCGCTCCTGATCGACTTCCTGAACCACGCCGTTGAACGAGGCGAACGGTCCGTCGGACACACGAACCTGCTCGCCCACATCGAACAGGACGGTCGCCTTCGGACGCTCCACGCCCTCCTGAACCTGATTCAGGATGCGATTCGCCTCCGATTCGGAGATCGGGACCGGGCGGTTGTCCGGCCCGAGGAAACCCGTCACCTTCGGCGTGTTCTTGATCAGCGAGAAGACCTGATCGGTCAGCTCAGCCTTCACCAGCACGTAGCCCGGAAAGAACTTGCGCTCCGAATCGACCTTCCGGCCGCGCCGAACCTCAACCACCTTCTCGGTCGGCACGAGGATCTTTTCGAACTTTTCGGTCAGCCCCTTCTGGCGGGCCTGCTCTTCGATCGACTCAGCGACTTTCTTCTCGAAGTTCGAATAGGCGTGGACGATGTACCAGCGAGCGGTCATGAAATTCCTGCTTCTGTCCAGCGATCAGCGGCCGGTGCCCATGATGTAGCCGATCGCATAGGCGATCAGCTGATCCGACACGAAGAGGAACGTGGCGGCGAAGGCGACCATGATGAAGACCATGACCGTCGAGATGAGCGTCTCGCGCCGGGTCGGCCAGGTCACCTTCGCGACCTCGGACCGAACCTGCTGGATGAACGTGAATGGGTTAGTCTTGGTGGCCATGTACCGCTCACGACTGCGGGCGCGCAAAAGCTGGATGGCCAGCCCCACGCGCCACGTGTCTGTTAAGCTCTACATAACCGGAGCCCCCGTGATTCACAAGGGCCGGGGGTGGACAATTTGCGCATGAGATCCATGGCAGGGGCAGTAGGGCTCGAACCTACGACCTGCGGTTTTGGAGACCGCCGCTCTACCAACTGAGCTATACCCCTGTGTGCCGAAGCGGATTTTCGAATAATGCGGCCGCGCCGTTTTGGCAAGCCTTATCCCCGCCCCGCGGCCGCATCCTGTTCGGCAATCTTCGCCTTGCGTGTTTTCGGCTTCAACCAACGCAGCCAGTCCGAAACGCACCGCTGGGGGCGCGTGGTGCGAAGGAGGTCGTCGATGGCGGCATTCGCCCCGTCGAGGCGCTCCGCCACGACCTCCACGCCGACAAGCGCCACGTCCGCAGGCGAAATGCCCGGGAAGCGCTGCGCGATCGCGCCGAACAGGTCATCGCTCGCAACGCCTGCGGTCTCGATGCGCCCCGCGCGGACGAGAAGGCGCTGCACGATCTGCTCGAAGGTCCAATCGTGGTCGGTGAAGAGCTTCCAGCGCTTCGAGCGTCGCGCGGTGAAGCCGGCAAGGACGATTCGGCTACCCGCGCATCGCTCGGCCAGGAAAAGCGCGAGGGCGAAGCCGCTGGTCGCCACCTGATCGAAAGGATAGAACCCGTCCATGCTGGCGGCCGTGTCGAGTTGGCCGACGGCGATGCCCGCGCCGAATTCGGCCGGTGCGCTGAACCGCTCGTGCCGACCGGCGCGCAGGTTGCAGATGCCCCGGAACCGCTCGGAGCGGACCAGCCTCAGGACGTCCTCGACCTCGCGTCGATAGACGATGTTGGCGCCCGCCCGGCTGGAGCGCGCGACCAGAAGGCATTCGCCGTCGAACGGCGCGTCGAGCACCTTGTAGACCTTGTTGAAGAAGACGAAGAGCACGCTCGCGCCGTAGCGTGCGCGCAAGGACGCGATGTCGACGGCGTCGCTGTTGGCGACGAGGACGATCGTCGCGTAAGCTCCGAAGAAGGCCGCCCAGCGCTCGTTCGCGCCGGGTTCGTCCGCGAGCGGGAGGACGCCCGTCAACTCGTCATTCCTTCGGCGCGCGCTGCGTCACGTGCAGCACACGGTCGCGCATGGCGAACCACTCGTCCGCGTAGTCGTCGTTGCGATACTCGTCGAAATACGGACCGCCATCCGTGAAGTGCACGTTCTTCGCGGCCGGGTCGTGGTCGTATTCGTTGACCAGCCAGTTCCAGGCGGTCGGCAGTTCCCCGATCTGACCGTCGTTGTCGAGCCACTTGAACTGATGAAGCTCCAGCCCGGTCGCCGTGTTGACGAACTCCGGCGAAAGAGCGCGACACTTGGCATTGTTGAAGAGCATGACGCTCGACCAGTTCTTCTTCTCGTACTTGGTCTGCACCTGGCCGAGGAACTTGGTCTCGACCTTGGGCTGGTAGTCATGCTTGATGCACATCACCGACGCGTTCTCGTCGCGCAGCGCCCAGAGTTCGGCGATGTCGGCGCGCATCAGCATGTCGCAGTCCATGAAGAGGCTCCATCCCTCGTAGTGCGAGAGATACGGAACCAAGAACCGCGAAAACGAGAATTCGGTGGACTGCAGCGCGTTGCGCTCGCGCGTGAAGGTGCCTTCGAGGTGCGGCAGCACGATCGGGCAGAACATCACCGGCATCGAGGCGTGCTCGATGATGCTCTGCGCGAGGACGTGATAGGCCACGACCTCCTTGGAATCGAACCCGACGAAGACACGCGCGATTTCGGCAGCCATGGACACTTCCTCTTCCGTTCGTCGACGCTTCTAGAACCGCGCCCGGTCGGCGACAAGCAAGAACGCCTCCAATGTCGCGGGCGCCCGCCAAACGAAAACGGGCCCCGAAGGGCCCGCTCGCATTTCATCGTTGGTGTCGAACTTACTCGACGATCGATGCGACGATACCGGCGCCGACGGTGCGGCCGCCCTCGCGGATGGCGAAGCGCAGCTTCTCTTCCATCGCGATCGGAACGATCAGCTTGACGTCCATCGTCACGTTGTCGCCCGGCATCACCATCTCGGTGCCCTCCGGCAGCGTCACCACGCCCGTCACGTCCGTCGTGCGGAAGTAGAACTGCGGGCGGTAGTTCGTGAAGAACGGCGTATGGCGGCCGCCCTCCTCCTTCGTCAGGATGTACGCCTCTGCCATGAAGCGCGTGTGCGGCTTCACCGAACCCGGCTTGCACAGGACCTGCCCGCGCTCGACGCCCTCACGGTCCACGCCGCGGATCAGCGCGCCGATGTTGTCGCCCGCCTGGCCCTGGTCCAGCAGCTTGCGGAACATCTCGACGCCCGTCACCGTCGTCTTCTTGTTGTCGCGGATGCCGACGATCTCGACTTCCTCGCCAACCTTCACGATGCCGCGCTCGACGCGACCCGTCACCACCGTGCCGCGGCCCGAGATCGAGAACACGTCCTCGATCGGCATCAGGAACGGCATGTTGATCGGACGCTCGGGCGTCGGGATGTAGGCGTCGACCTGCTTCATCAGCTCGCGAACCGCGTCCTCACCGATCTCCTTGTTGGAGTCCTCGAGAGCGGCCAGCGCCGAGCCCTTGACGATCGGAACGTCGTCGCCCGGGAAGTCGTAGGACGACAGAAGCTCACGCACCTCGAGCTCGACGAGCTCCAGAAGCTCGGCGTCGTCGACCTGGTCCACCTTGTTCAGGAACACCACCAGCGCCGGAACGCCGACCTGGCGCGCCAGGAGGATGTGCTCGCGCGTCTGCGGCATCGGGCCGTCGGCCGCCGAGCAGACCAGGATCGCGCCGTCCATCTGCGCCGCGCCCGTGATCATGTTCTTCACGTAGTCGGCGTGCCCCGGGCAGTCGACGTGCGCGTAGTGACGGTTCTCCGTCTCGTACTCGACGTGCGCCGTCGAGATCGTGATGCCGCGCGCCTTCTCCTCCGGCGCCGCGTCGATCTGGTCGTACGCGCGGAACTCGCCGAAGTACTTCGTGATCGCCGCCGTCAGCGACGTCTTCCCGTGATCAACGTGACCAATCGTCCCGATGTTCACATGCGGCTTGTTACGCTCGAATTTGCTCTTCGCCATGATCTCTACCTTGGGCCTAGCACGACAGGGCCGCGACATAGCGAGTGGGAAAGCGAAACACAAGCGTCCCCCGGCAGATGGCTCATGAAGGCGTGATCGCGACTCAGTGTTTCGACGGGTGGCGACGGGCACTTTCGAGACGACCGCGCGTTTCGGCAGGGAACGCGAAGGAGATTTGCATGTCGAACATCCCACTCGAAAACGCCGATCCGTCCCGCCCGGACCCCGAGGCGGAGGAGATGGCTGCCAAGCACAACATCAGCGTCGAGGACGCCAAACGCCATCTGCGGGAACAGAAACACGATGGCGCCGCCGCCGATGGCGCAGCAGAAACCGAGAAGCGCGAAAGCTCGCAATAGATGTCGGACGTCACGGGAGAGGTTCGGTCGGGTCAGGTGATCGAACCCCATGATGAGGCCAGCGTCGGAAAGACGCTGGACGAGTTGAACGACGCGGCGGAGGGAAAACCGTCCCTCAATCTGCGAAGCATCGTCAGGGCTTTCGATACCCGAAGCTACGGGCCCTTTCTGCTTCTGCCGGCGCTGCTGGAAATTTCGCCGATCGGGGGCATACCGGGCGTGCCGACCGTCATCGCCATCATCATTGCGCTCTTCGCGATGCAGATTCTGGCGGGACGTCAGACGATGTGGCTGCCGGGCTTCCTCGCCAGGCAGACGTTGTCGTCGCGAAAATTGCGGATTGCCACCGACAAGCTCCGGCCGATCGCGCTCTTCCTGGACCGATGGTTCCACGGTCGTCTGGCATGGCTGACAGAGGGTGTTTTCCTTAAGGGAGCCGCACTGGCCTGTCTGGCACTGACGCTCACGGTTCCACCGCTGGAACTCGTGCCCTTCGCCAGCACGGCACCGATGGCCGCCATTGCAGCCTTCGGGTTGGCGATGATGGTTCGCGACGGCGCCCTGATGATTCTCGCCTACGCGCTGACGATTCTGACCGCGGTCATCGGACTGACGATCTGGCTCGGATGATCGACGACAATGATCGATGGGTTGGAGCGGGTAGAGGGAATCGAACCCTCGTATTCAGCTTGGAAGGCTGCTGCTCTACCATTGAGCTATACCCGCGCCGGATGGGTGAATGGTGGAGGGAGTTGGATTTGAACCAACGTAGGCTAAGCCAACGGATTTACAGTCCGTCCCCTTTAACCACTCGGGCATCCCTCCAGGTCACCCTGCGCCCCTCGCGGGCCGCCGAAAGCAGCGGGCGGTGCCCGTTCGCTTCGAGCGGCGTTATGGCGACAGGCCGGGCCCGTGTCAACATGCCGACGACAGCGATATGAAGGGAGTTCGAATGCTCGCCTTTGCTCGCCTGCCGAACTCCGATAAAGCGCCATCATGACCAATCATCCCAAGAGCCACACTCCGAAGGACTCGCACTACGCCCGGTTGCGGCGGGCGCATCGCGATCAGGCCGCCGGCGGACCGGCCGCTCCGTCCGCCCGGCCGCCCAAGCCACAGCATGCGGGCCGGCCTGCCCCGGCCGACCGCGTTCGGCTCTACGGCATCCACACGGTGCAGGCGGCGCTCGCGAACCCGCGCCGTCGCTTCATGCAGATTTACGTGACGCGCAACGCGCTGAACCGTCTCGAGCTCGACGAGAATGCGGCGCCCTGCCCGATCGAAATCGTCGAGCCCCGCTTCCTCGATCAGGAACTCGGGTCGGACGCCGTTCATCAAGGCGTGCTCCTCGAAACGGCGCCGCTGAACCCGGCGCGGCTCGGCGAACTCGGCGAGACCGATCTGGTGCTCGTGCTCGACCAGGTGACCGATCCGCACAATGTCGGTGCGATTCTCCGTTCAGCTGTCGCCTTCGGAGCGGGTGCCGTGGTGACGACCTCGCGCCATTCTCCTCAGGAGTCCGGCGTTCTCGCCAAGTCCGCTTCGGGGGCGCTGGAGCTCATCGCCTATGTGCAGGTGACCAACCTTGCCGACGCCCTCGGCGAATTGAAGGATCGCGGCTACCGGACGATCGGGCTCGATTCGGCTGGCGCCGACGAACTCGAACCCGCATTGGACGGCGGCAAGCTCGCGCTTGTGCTGGGCTCCGAGGGCAAGGGGCTGCGCCAGAAAACCCGCGAGACCGTGGACGTCCTCGCTCGCCTTGAAGTGCCCGGTGCAATCCGTTCCCTCAACGTGTCGAACGCGGCCGCCGTATCGCTCTACGCGGCGCGACGGCATCTGAAGGGCTGATCCTTCAACCCGCCTTCGCCTCCGCCTCGGCCCGGCGGAGAAGCGCGGCCGCATAGACCTCGGCCAGAGATCGCATCGGGGCGACCTCCGTCCGTTCGGTCCGGACGGTGCCGCGGCCGCGCATGCGCTTCAGGAGCAGGAGTTCGAAGCGCAACTCGCGCGCCAGCCGAGCGACGGTCTCCACCTGACGATCGATCCGCGCCTCGTCCAAGACATGCTCCTCTTTGCCGTCCATCGTCCCGACATCATCACGGAACGCCGCGACCGCGACCGATCGCCGAGAAAACGCTGGCCTTGCCAGCATTTGCTGTCGTAGGCCAGAAGGTGTCGCAGATTTGCCTTGATTGGCACGGTCCGCGACCCGATCCAGGGAGGGATGATGGGAGTTCTTTTGGCTTTCAGCCGAGGCGTCGACAGGCTCAGCGCGGGCTTCGCGGTGATCGCGGACTATCTCGTCCTGATCGCGGTGCTGATCAGCGCCGGCAACGCCCTCATCCGCTACACGCTGAACATGAGTTCCAATGGTCTTCTCGAGATCCAGTGGTACATGTTCGCCGGCATGGTACTCCTCGGCGCGTCCTATACGCTGAGGCTCAACGAGCACGTTCGCGTCGACCTCGTCTATTCGGCGCTGAGCACCAAGGGCCGGCTCTTCGTCGACATCTTCGGGTTCATTGTCCTCTTCCTGCCCGTCATCGGCTACCTCTTCGCCCTGACGTTCCCGTTCTTCTGGCGCTCCTTCACGAGCGGCGAAGTCTCGATGAATGCCGGGGGGCTGATCCTGTGGCCCGCCAAGGCGACGCTGCCGCTCGGGTTCGCGCTGCTCTTCCTTCAGGGCCTGTCCGAACTCATCAAGCGGTTCGCCGCTCTGGCCGGGCTCATCACGATCGAAACGAAGTACGAGAAGCCGCTGCAGTAAGCGGCCGCGCGGGGGAAACACGCGAATGTTTGAATACGGGCCGATGCCGCCGCTGATGTTCGGCGGCATGATCGTCTTCCTGCTCATGGGCTTTCCGGTCGCCTTCTCGCTGGCGGCAGTCGGCCTCCTCTTCGGCGCGCTCGGTGTCTACTTCGAGCATTTCAGCCCGGCGCTCCTCAACGCGCTGCCGCTGCGCTTCTATGGCGTGATTTCCAACGATCTCCTGCTGGCGATCCCGTTCTTCACCTTCATGGGTGCGATCCTAGAGCGCTGCGGCCTTGCCGAGGATCTCCTCGAAGGGTCCGGCCAGCTTTTCGGCCCGACGCCGGGCGGCCTCGCCTACGCGGTCATCCTCGTCGGCGCCGTGCTGGGTGCCATCACGGGCACGGTCGCAGCCTCCGTGATCGCCATGGGCGTCGTGTCCCTGCCAGTGATGATGCGCTACGGGTACGACATGCGGCTCGCAACCGGCGTCATCGCGGCCTCCGGCACGATCACGCAGGTCATCCCCCCCTCGCTCGTCCTCATTATTCTGGCCGATCAGCTCGGTCGATCGGTCGGCGACATGTATGCCGGCGCCATCGGCCCGTCGCTGCTGCAGATCCTCCTCTTCCTCGGCTTCATCTTCGTCATGTCGAAGCTGCAGCCGCACAAGATGCCGCCGCTGCCGCCGGAAGCGCGCACCAAGAGCGGCCGCGAACTCTGGTGGCAGGTCGCCAAGGGCATGGTGCCCTCGCTCGCCCTGATCTTCCTCGTGCTCGGGACCATGTTCATGGGCCTCGCGACGCCGACGGAAGCCGGCGCGATGGGCTCGGTCGGCGCGATCCTGCTGGCCGCCCTCCACCGTCGCCTCAGCTGGACGCTGACGCGTCAGGCGATGGCGACGACGATGCGCCTCACCGCCATGGTGGTGTTCATCCTCATCGGCTCGACCGTCTTCAGCCTCGTATTCCAGGGCATGGATGGCGGCCACTGGATCCAGTACCTCCTCTCCCACATCCCGGGCGGCGTCGTCGGCTTCCTGCTCTTCGTCAACATCTTCATCTTTTTCGTCGCGTTCTTCCTCGACTTCTTCGAGATCGCCTTCATCATCGTGCCGCTGCTGGCGCCCGCCGCGCATGCGCTGGGCATCGATCTCGTATGGTTCGGCGTGCTTCTGTGCGTGAACATGCAGACGGCCTTCATGCACCCGCCGTTCGGTTTCGCGCTGTTCTACCTACGCGGCATCGCACCGGCGAACGTGAAGAGCTCCGACATCTACCTCGGCGCGATTCCCTGGCTCGGCCTGCAGCTGATCCTTGTCGCGATCCTGATCGTGTGGCCGCAGTCGGTGACCTACTTCCTCAAGGAGGAGCGGGTGATCGATCCCTCGACCATCCAGCTCAACGTGCCGATGCCGGGCTCCGTGGCGCCGACGCCCGGCGGCGTGGCACCGCCCTCCTTCGGTGCTCCTCCAGCGCCATCGTTCGGCTCTCCGCCGCCGCCGAGCTTCGGCGCACCGGCCGCTCCGTCCTTCGGCACGCAACCTGCCAACCCCGCCTCGGCACCCGCTGCGCCCAGCTTCGGGTCACCGGCACCGCCGAGCTTTGGATCTCCGGCACCGCAGCAGTAGGTGCAGCTCAAAAGAAAGGCCGGCGGATCGCTCCGCCGGCCTTGTTCGTTCAGGACGCCGTCACGCCTACTTTCCGGCGGCCTGCTGCGTGTAGACGTAGGTGTCGTAGGAGTATTCCGCGACGCGGAACCACTCGTAGCTCTCTGCGCGGAACTTCGCCCAGGGGTCGTAGATCGCCTTCCACTTCGGATTGCTTTCCGACAGCGAAGCGTACAGCTTCATCGCGGAATCGTAGGACGCATCAAGGATGTCGCGCGGCAGCGGCCGCAGCTGGACGCCCTTGCCGACCAGCGAGCGGATGGCCTGCATGTTCTTGGCGTCGTAGAGCGCCATCATGTTCACGTTCACGGCCTTCGCCGCGGTGTCGAGCGCCGCCTTGTAGGCGGCCGGAAGCTCTTCGTACTTCGCCTTGTTGAAGAGGAAGTGGAGCGTCAGGCCGCCTTCCCAGAAGGCCGGGTAATAGTAGTACGGCGCGACCTGATAGAAGCCGAGCTTCTCGTCGTCGTAGGGACCGATCCACTCGGTGGCGTCGATCGTGCCGCGCTCCAGCGCCGGATAGATGTCGCCGCCGGCCAGTTGCTGGGGCACGACGCCGAGCGGCTCCAGCACGCGCCCGGCAAGACCGGCGATGCGCATCTTGAGGCCTTGGAGATCGGCGACCGAATTGATCTCCTTGCGGAACCAGCCGCCCATCTGGACGCCGGTGTTTCCGCCCGGCAGACCCTTCACGTTGTAGCCGGCCAAAAACTCGTCATAGGCTTCGTTGCCGCCGCCGTGGTAGAGCCACGCGTTCTGCTGGCGCGCATTCAGGCCGAAGGGAATGGTCGCGCCGATCGCAAACGTCGGGTCCTTGCCGACGTAGTAGTAAGCCGCGGTGTGCGCCGCCTCGACCGTGCCATCCTGTACGGCGTCGAGTGCCTGAAGACCCGGGACGAGTTCGCCCGCGGGAAACACGTCGATCTGGAACTTGCCGCCGGTGATCTCGGAGATCGCGGACGACAGCGTCTTGGCGCCGCCGAAGATCGTGTCGAGCGTGTTCGGAAAGCTCGACGTCAGGCGCCAGCGGATGCTCGGCATCTCCTGCGCGATGGCGGGCGCGGCGAGCACCGTGCTGGCGGCGGCACCACCGGTTACGGCTCCCGACTTTAGAATGAATTTTCTGCGATCCACGCGTTGTCCTCCCAATCGCTGCGAAGCGAAACGCCGACATAGGAGACCACGCCGCGACCCTGCGCAATAAGGCGGGAGGGCAAACAAAAAGGCCGGCTTCGAGAAAGCCGGCCTTTCGTCATCACATCAATTTGACCGTCACTTCCCGGCGGCCTGCTGGCTGTAGTTGTACGTGTCGTTGGTGTACTCGGCCACGCGGAACCACTCGTAGATCTGGGTGCGGAACTGGCTCCACGGATCGTACATCGCCTTCCACTTCGGGTTCGACGCCGAGAGCTTGGCATACAAATCCTGCGAGGACGCGAGCGCCGCGTCGAGCACGTCGCGCGGCAGCGGACGAAGCTGGACGCCCTTGCCCACCAGCGAGCGGATCGCGCGCATGTTCTTCACGTCGTAGTCGGCGAGCATGCGCGTGTTGCAGACGGCCGCCGCGTTCTCCAGCGCCGCCTTGTAGCTGTCGGGCAGCTCGTCGTACTTCGCCTGGTTGAACATGTAGTGGACCGTCGGGCCAGCCTCCCAGAAGGCCGGATAGTAGTAGTACGGCGCGACCTGGTAGAAGCCGAGCTTCTCGTCGTCGTAGGGACCGACGAACTCGGTCGCGTCCAGCGTGCCCCGCTCGAGCGCCGGATAGACGTCGCCGCCCGCAAGCTGCTGCGCCACGACGCCGAGCGGCGCGAGCACCTGCCCCGCAATGCCTGCGATGCGCATCTTGAGCCCCTGCAGGTCGTTCAGCGAGTTGATCTCCTTGCGGAACCAGCCGCCCATCTGGGTACCGGTGTTGCCGCCGGGATAGGCGCGCACGCCGTAGGAGGTCAGGAACTCGTTGATCGCCTCGTTGCCACCGCCGTTATAGAGCCAGGCGTTCTGCTGGCGCGCGTTCAGGCCGAAGGGGATCGAGCTGCCGATCGCGAAGGTCGGGTCCTTGCCGACATAATAGTAGAGGACCGTGTGCGCCGCCTCGACCGTGCCGTCCTGCGTCGCGTCGAGCGCCTGCAGGCCCGGCACCAGTTCGCCGGCGGGGAAGACGTCGATCGTGAACTTGCCGTCCGTCAGCTTGGAGACGATCTCCGAGAAGAGGCGCGAGGAACCGAACAGTGTATCGAGGGTGTTCGGAAAGCTCGACGTCATGCGCCAGCGCAGCGTCGGCGCCTCCTGCGCGATCGCGGGTGCCGCAAGCCCGATTCCGGCCACGGCACCGCCGGCGACGACCCCGGCCTGACGAATGAATTGACGACGATCCATCGGGTTCCTCCCACACTGCGGACCCGAACCGTATGCCCGTAAAACGCGTGCCGTGAAAGGACTTGCGGGCGTATTTGTCACGCCTTCGCGAACGGTCCGCGTCCTCGAGAAATTTGCGGATGCCATCGTGGTACCGCTGTGCTAGATCGACCGCAGGGCCGGCTTAGCTCAGCGGTAGAGCAGCGGTTTTGTAAACCGAAGGTCGGGGGTTCAATCCCCTCAGCCGGCACCAGATTTTCGTCCAGACCGGCCTTCAGCGAAGAAGGGTATCGACGCTCACACCGAAGTAGCTCGCAAGCGATCGCAGTGACTTCGGCGGCGGCTGGCGGCGGCCGCCTTCGACGGCAGTGATGAGCGCGACGGGAAGTCCCGTGCCGCGTGCCACATCCTCGATCGTCTTGCCGTCCGTCACCCTGAGGCGGGCGATGTTCTCGGCCAAGGGCATGTGGCTTTGGTCCCCATTGGTTCGTGCAGGCGTTCTAGACGCGCTGGCTAGGCTTTGCCAGTCCGGCGCCCGGCGTCTTGCGAAGCCTCGACGGGAACTAGCGCGAGGGTCCGCGCAGGCTTTCGGTGATTTCCTTCAGGAGGCCGTCGTAGCGGTCGCGCAGCGCTTCCGGATAGCGGACGGACACGGAATGCGTCAGCCGGCCGCGGAAGATGTACCGCTCGTAGAAGATGCGGCCATCCTCTAGGAAGCCCGAAACCACCGCCCAGTTCGAGCCCGTGCGCTGGTAGGTCACGTCATCGAGGGACCTCCGCCAGCGAACGAGATCGCGGGGCGTGGACCATTCAGGGTCCTCGATCGCATAGACGACGAGTTCGGCCCCAGCGTCGGAGCGCCAGATCTGCCCCTCGGGCGTCGAGGGTTCGATGTTGGGAAACGCGCGGGCGGGGAAGGTCGCGGACGTGCCGAAGTTCGGGTTCGTATAGGTGTAGGCAGCCGCGATGCCTGGAATCAGCAAAGCCGAACCCAAAGCAAGCGCTGCGACATATCTGCGGACAACGCGCGCGTAACGTTCGAGCCGATCGATCATGGCAAGTTTTTCCCAGCGTCCCGCGTCTCCAACGAGCATGTGCGCAAGGTGGTTCACCGCCGGTTGGATCGCCGGCTGGATAGCGTTGTCGCAGTCTGCGCGGTTTCTCAGAGAACCAGTTGTCGCTCGACCGCGCGGAGCGTGGCATCGATCCGGAAAGACCTTCGCCATCTCGTCTCCCGTGATGATCACGCCTTCGATACGGCGTCCTGATCCTCGTCCTCGGGCGGATCCTTCGCCTCGTTCTCGACGCTGACGGACAGCCGCTGGTAGACGCCGAGTCCGACCATCAGAAGGATGCCGGATACCAGCAGGAGCGTCGGATAGAGCATCAGCGGCATCGACTGCTTGCCGGCCTGGAACACGGTGACGACCCCTTCCAGAAGAACGGCGATCACGATGGTCGAGATGAACTTGGTCAGGCTGCGCCGTGCCTCGCCAGCGCTGCGCATCTCGCGGCCGCGGATGGCCTCTTCCTCGAGAAGGTACTTGCCGACATCGAAGACCGCGATGGCGATGACTGTGTAGCCGACGGCTTCCAACAGCGAGGAGCCGACGTCGAGATCGGCCGCGTTGTAGCTCGTCCAGACGCCGGCGACGGCATAGACGATGAGGCCGCAGGCCAGGATCATCAAAATGAGGCTGGCCAGACCGAAGGCAGCCCTCGTGAACAAATCGAACGCACGCATGCAACATGATCCCGCACGACACTCCGCCGGGAAACTGCCCCGAACGATCGGTCCGGCAAGGGCTGGCGGCCCGCGAGATCGGGTCGCCAGCGAGGAGCGCTATTCCTTCACGGCGCCCGTCATCGACGAGACGTAGTAGTCGACGAAGAAGGAGTAGAGGATCACGACGGGCAGCGAGCCGATCAGTGCGCCGGCCATCAGCGAGCCCCACTCGTAGACGTCGCCGCGCACGAGTTCGGTCAGGACCCCCACTGGCACGGTCTTGTTCTCCGACGACTGGATGAACGTCAGCGCGTAGATGAACTCGTTCCAGGCAAGCGTGAAGGCGAAGATGCCAGCGGAGATCAATCCCGGCACCGCCAGCGGCAGCACCACCTTGGTCAGGATCTGCCAGCGTGTCGCCCCGTCCACCAGCGCGCTTTCCTCGAGCTCGAAGGGGATCGAGCGGAAGTAGCCCATCAGCAGCCACGTGCAGAAGGGAATGAGGAAGGTCGGATAGGTGAGGATCAGCGCCAGCCGCGAGTCGAACATGCCGAGCTGGAACACGATGAAGGCGAGCGGAATGAAGAGAATCGACGGCGGGATGAGGTAGGCGAGGAACACCATGAGTCCCGTCACCCGCGCTCCCGTGAAGCGCACGCGCTCGATCGCATAGGCCGCGAAGACCGAGGCGGCCAGCGCGATGATCGTCGAGCAGACGGCGACGATCACCGTGTTCCAGAGCCAGCCGGGATAGGAGGTTTCGAACAGGAGGTACTTGATGTGGTCGAGCGTCGGCCCGACCACCCAGAACGGGCTGTACACCGAGTAGTTCGTGAGCTGGTCGTTGGGCTTCACCGCCGTGATGGCCATCCAGTAGAACGGGAAGAGCAGCACGAAGATGAAGACAGCGAGCGGCAGGTAGATCACCAGGATCTTGCGCGCCAGTGTGTCGTGATGGGACATGCCGACCACGTCATCGGTGAGGTGGCCTGCGGTTTCGGTCGTGTTGGCGGTCATCGCAGGTCTCCTCAATCGTTTCCGCCCTGCTGCCACTTGCGACGCTGCAGGCCGAAGAAGCTGAACAGGATCGCCGCCAGCAGGAACGGCACCATGGCGACGGCGATCGCCGCCCCCTCGCCCAACGCGCCGCCGGGGATGCCGCGCTGGAACGACAGGGTCGCCATCAGATGCGTGGCGTTCACCGGCCCGCCCTTGGTCAGGACGTAGATCAGCTGGAAGTCGGTGAAGGTGAACAGCACCGAGAAGGTCATGACGACGGCGATGATCGGGGTCAGCAGCGGCAGCGTGATGCGCCGGAACCGCTGCCAGGACGTCGCGCCGTCGAGCGCTGCCGCCTCGTGCAGCGAGACGGGAATGGTCTGGAGGCCGGCCAGCAGAGAGATCGCGACGAACGGGATGCCGCGCCAGACATTGGCGGCGATGACCGACAGGCGCGCATTCGTGGCGTCACCGAGGAAGTTGATCGGCGCGTCGATCACGCCCCACTGCATCAGCACCCAGGAGATGATCGAGAACTGCGAGTCGAAGATCCACCAGAACGCCAGCGCCGAGAGCACCGTCGGCACCACCCAGGGCAGAAGGATGATGGCGCGGAAGAACGTCTTGAAGGGCAGGCTCTCGTTCAGGATGATCGCGAGCCACAGGCCGAGCGCGAACTTCAGGATCGAGGCGACCGCGGTGTAGACGATCGTGTTGAACACCGAGAGCCAGAAGACCTTGTCCTCCATCAGGTACTGGTAGTTTTCCAGTCCGATGAAGATGCCGGGTCGCCCGATCCGCGTGTCGGTGAAACCCAGCCAGACGCCGAGGCCGAGCGGATAGGTGAGGAAGCACAGAAGGAAGACGGCCGCCGGCAGCATGAACAGGAGGCCGAGCCCGTTCCGGCTCTGCGACAGCCGCTCGAAGAAGGACGGTTTGGGTGGCTGGTCGCCCGCCGTGATGCTGGACATGGCAAGTCCCGATCGCGCGTGAGGGATGGAACCGCGCCCGCCCCCGAGGGCAGGCGCGGCATCGGCGATGACGGGGCTAGACCCGGTAGTAGCGGTTGGCGCGACGCTCGGCGTTCTTGATCGCGTCCTCCGGCGAGGACTGTCCGGTCACGGCCTCGGCATACATGTCGACGAGAACGTAGTCCGCCATCACGCCGGCGGACGCCGCGCCGAGCGGTCCCGCGTAGCCGTTCGGCCGCAAGCTGGCCGATGCCTTCGCATAGGCTGCGTGGATCGGCTTTGCCGTCCAGACCGGATTGCTCTCATAGGCCTTGAGCGGCTGGCAGCAGTAGGCGCTGGCGCCCTGAATCCAGGCGCTCATGTTGTCCGGCTGGTACAGGAACTGGAGATAGGCCTTGGCCGCCTCGGGGAACTTCGTGTGCTTGAAGATCGAGATCGTGGACGCCTGGTGGAGTTCCACGGACTGGCCGACCGGGCCGATCGGCAGGTTCACCGAGCGCATGTCGTCGGCGATCTCCTTCAGCGCCGGGTCCTTCAGCGCGGCGTAGTAAACCGACACGCCATTGGCGGTCAGCGACACCTGGCCGGCGAGGAATGCGCGGTTGTTGTTGACGTCCTGCCAGCTCTCGGTGCCCGGGATGAAGGTCTTGTAGAGTTCCATCGCATACTTGACGGACTCCAGCGTCTCCGGGCTGTTGATGGTGACGGTGCCGTTCTCGTCCACCATGCGGCCACCGTGGCTCCACAGGAGCCAGTGGGCATAGTTGTTGCCGTCGCCGACGGCCTTGCCGTGCGGGAAGCCGGCCGGAGTGCCCTTCGCCTTCATCGCCTTGCACAGCTCGAGGAAGCCGGCCGTGTCCTTCGGAAACTCCTGGAAGCCGGCAGCCTTCATGTGGCTGTCGCGATAGACGACCGCGTTGCCGATCGCGCAGAGCGGCAGGGCGATGAAGCTGTCGCCGCGGCGCGCATAGCTTTCGAGGCCGGGATACCAGCCGCCGCCCGCCGCGCCGATCGAGGTGCCGAGGTCGGTCACGTCGACGAGCTTGTCCGGGTACTGCTGCGGATCGTCGAACCAGCTCATCACCATGTCCGGCCCGGAGCCGACATTGGCCGCAACGGCCGCCTTCGGACGCACGTCCTCCCAGCTTTCCTTATCGACGCGCACCTGCACGCCCGTCGCGTCGGTGAACTTCTTGGTGTTGGCGAGGAACGCCTCTTCCTCGGCCGGCACGAAGGGCACCCAGCGCAGGAGGCGCAGGCTCGCGCCGGCTTCCGGCGTGAAGGTCGGCGCGGCCGTCTGTGCGAAGGCCTGCCCCATGCCGAGCCGACCGCCAAGGGCTGCACCGGCCACGATACCGGCCGTGCCGGCGAGGATCTGTCTACGGTTGATCACGATGTTCCTCCTCAAGGATCGGGGCGTTCTTTTGAGGTTTTCGCGCCGGTCGTGCCCCTTGCCGCCGGCGCCGATACGCTCGGACGCTAGAGACGCTGGCCCGTGGCCGCGTCGAACAGGTGCACAGCTTCCGGATCGATCGAGACGTTCAGCGTCTCGCCCGGCTTCAGCGTCACACGCTCGCGGAACACGCAGGTGACCGCCGTCTTGCCCAGTTCGCCCATCACCTGGCTCTCGAAGCCGGTCGGCTCGATCACGACGACCCTGATCGGAATGGAGCCGCCGAGGCTGATGGCTTCCGGACGCGCGCCATAGACGAGATCGCGCCCCCTCGCCGCCGCGTGCCGGCTGCTCACCGGCAGCACCACGCCGTCCGAGGTGATGAAGCGCGTCGGATCGTTCGCGTCGAGGCGGCCATGCAGCATGTTCATGGCCGGCGAGCCGATGAAGCCGGCGACGAAGAGGTTGTTCGGCCGGTCGTAGAGTTCGAGGGGCGCGCCGACCTGCTCGACGATGCCGTCGTGCATAACGACGATCTTGTCGGCCATGGTCATGGCCTCGATCTGGTCGTGCGTGACGTAGACCGTGGTCGTCGTCAGGCGCTGGTGGAGGTTCTTGATCTCGGTGCGCATCGAGACGCGCAGCTTGGCGTCGAGGTTCGACAGCGGCTCGTCGAACAGGAACACCTGAGGATCGCGCACGATGGCGCGCCCCATCGCGACGCGCTGGCGCTGGCCGCCGGAAAGCTGGCGGGGGTAGCGGTCGAGAAGATGCGACAGGCCGAGAATGTCGGCCGCCGGCTTGACGCGACGCTCGATCTCCTCGCGCGAAGCCTTCTTCAAGGCTAGCGAGAAGGCCATGTTGTCGGCCACCGTCATGTGCGGGTAGAGCGCGTAGTTCTGGAACACCATCGCGATGTCCCGGTCCTTCGGCGGCACGTCGTTGACGACGCGGCTGCCGATGCGGATCTGGCCGCTCGTCACATGCTCCAGTCCTGCCAGCATGCGCAGCAGCGTGGACTTGCCACAGCCCGACGGGCCAACGAGGATGACGAACTCGCCATCCTCGATCTGAATGTCGACCCCTTTGATCACGGGGTGCGAGCCGAACGACTTGCGAACGTCGACGATATCGACTGACGCCATCACTATCCTCCCGAAGGCCAGGACGCGCGAGCCCGGCTTATGCTGCCAGTTGCCTCGCCTCCGCGGCCGTGTCTGTCTCCTGGGGGCGGCGCCCCCGCGTTTGGTCGGCGACCCTTTGGGGCCGCGCTGACTGGTTAGCCTCGCCCGACGAAGGGCATCTTGGTGGCCATGATGGTCATGGTCAGAACGTTGGCCTCCAGCGGCAACGCGGCCATGTGAACGACCGCCGCCCCCACATGGGCCGGGTCCATCGTCGGCTCGGAAGCCGTGCGACCGTCGGCCTGCAAGACGCCGGCCGACATTGCGGCGGTCATGTCGCTGGCCGCGTTGCCGATGTCGATCTGGCCGCAGGCGATGTCGAACGGGCGGCCGTCCAGCGCGGTCGACTTGGTGAGACCGGCGATCGCGTGCTTCGTCGCGGTGTAGGGTGCCGAGTTCGGCCGCGGCGTCGTCGCCGAGATCGAGCCGTTGTTGATGATCCGCCCGCCATGCGGTTGCTGCGACTTCATCAGGCGGAACGCCTGCTGGGTGCAGAGAAAGGCGCCCGTAAGGTTGGCCGAGACGACCGTGCTCCACTGCTCGAACGAGAGGTCTTCGAGCGGGATCGGCGGCGCGACCGAGCCCGCGTTGTTGACGAGAAGGTCGAGACGCCCAAACCGTTCGGCAATCCCCTCGAACAGCCCGGCGACGGACGCGGGATCGCCGATATCGGCCACCATCGCCACCGCGCCATGGTCGATCTCGCCCGCCGCCGCTTCCAGAACATTCTGGCGGCGACCGCAGATCACGACCGTCCATCCGGCCGCCGCCAGCGCCTTCGAGATGGCCTTGCCGACACCGGTGCCGCCACCCGTCACCAGCGCTATGCGGCTTGCCGTCCCGGAGTTTGCCGTCTCGTCCGCCATGCCGTCCAATCCTTCCGTTGCCGTCGTCGTCATTCGTCAGGCCGGGGCCCGAACGGAGCCGCCGAGTTCATCCTCGATATGCGCGCGCACGATTTCCTCGAAGGAATCCTCGACGGTGAAGCCGAGATCCCGCGCACGCTTCGCCTCGATATCCGGCGCCCAGCCGTCGACGATGCGGATAATCGTCTCATCCGGCACCCGCTTCACCAGCGACAGAGCCGCGTCTCCAGCGACGATGCGTAGTGCGTCCAGTTCGTCGCCGACCGTCGCGGAGAGACCGGGCATGTTGAGGTTGCGCCGGGGCCCGATTACGCTCGTGTCCATCGTCGCGGCATGAAGGAAGAAGCCGACCGCCGCGCGGGGGCTCGCGAAGTAGTGGCGCACCGTGTCAGCAACCGGCAGCACGGCTTCCTTGCCCGACATCGGCTCGCGCAGGATGTTGGAGAAGAAGCCGGAGGCGGCCTTGTTGGGGGCGCCGGGGCGCACGCAGATCGTGGGCAGGCGGAGCCCCACACCGTCGAAGAAGCCGCGACGGGTGTAGTCGGCGAGGAGCAGCTCGCCGATCGCCTTCTGCGTACCGTAGCTTGTCAGCGGCGTCAGTGCGAAATCCTCCGGCACTCGCGCGTCGAAGGGTGCGCCGAACACCGCGATCGACGAGGCGAACACCACGCGCGGCTTGTAGCCGGAGCGCCCGTGCTCGTGCCGGATCGCGTCGAACAGGTCGCGCGTCCCGTCGAGGTTGATGCGATAGCCCTTCTCGAAGTCGGCTTCCGCCTCCCCCGAAACGATCGCGGCAAGATGGAAGACGACGTCCGGCCGCTCGGCGATCAGAGGCTCGGTGGCTCCCGACGCGGAAACGTCGATCGCCTTGCAGACGATGTCGGCGATCTTGCCGCCGGGCGCCTTCGGCTCGACGACGTCCACCATCACCAATTGCTCGACAGGCTGGCCGCCGAGCCCGCCGTCGGCCGCGATCCGCTCAGCGAGCTTGCGCCCGATCATTCCGGCCGCGCCGACGATCAGAACCTTCATGCGTATTCCTCCCCCTTTACGCCGGAGGCCGCCTCCCCGCGGCCAGCCGGCGCCTATTCCGTCATGCGGCGTAAGTCTCGTCGCCGCGCGAGAGCGACATGCCCATCACACGCAGCGTCGTTTCGTAGATCCTTCGGATGTGCACTTCGAAGGCGCTCATCGTCGCGTCGCGATCCCGCCCCTCCAACGCCCGCACGATGTTCGTGTGGTCGGTATGGCTGCGCGCAATCGCACCTCGCTCCGAGACCGCGCGATGCCGCTGCTGCATCATGTATCCGAACAGGTCGCCGACGAACTCCGCCAGCACCGGGTTGGCGCAGCGGCGATAGATCGCCAGATGGAACTCGCGGTCCAGCACGAGGAACCGCACAGGGTCCTCGAGAGCGGTCTCCTGCATTTTCAGGGACTGGTTGAGGAGGCGGAGCGTTTCCTCGTCCATCCGCCCGGCAGCGTCGCCGACCACCACGAGTTCGTTCAGGAGCCGAGCCTGATGAACGTCGTCGAGACCGTAGCTGTTGATCAGCCGCGGTTCACGCGATCGGTGGAACTCGGGTCCGACGTCATCCGAGCGAACACGCGTGCGGGCGCCATGCAGAACGGCCAGCAGACCCTTGGCCGCCAGGATTTGCACACCGCCGCGAACCGACTCGCGGCTCACCTGCAACGCGGCCGCGAGATCGCGCTCGCTCGGCAGATCGTCGCCCACCTTGAAGATGCCGGACGCGATCAGCATCGCGATCTTTTCCGCCACAACGTCCCGCACGTTCCGGCGCACGATGGCCTCGCGCAGCTCGGGCGTGTTCTCCAGGACGAATTCCGACAGCGACATGCGATCCACCTCTGGCCACTGGCACGACCAGCGGACCAGTTGAGCCTTTCAGGCGTCGTTTTGTCTGTCAATTGGTCGCATGTGCTGCGCTGCGGTGGCGCTCGGCCTCAATAGAGAGGAAGCGGCGAAACCCTTGCGATCGCTCAGGTAAGCCGTCATTGGAGGGGCAAAGAATTCGGCATCGGCCCGAGCCGGTGCCCAGACGATCGGGAAAGGGCGACCATGAGCGCCGCAACGGACATCACGACAGGCGCCCGCCAAGGCGATTCGCCAGCACCCAAGGGCTTCGCCGCGCGGCGGACCTTCGCCATCATCTCGCACCCGGACGCCGGCAAGACCACGCTGACCGAAAAGCTCTTGCTCGCCGGTGGCGCCATCAACATGGCCGGCGCCGTCAAGGCGCGCGGTGAGAACCGGCGCGCCCGGTCGGACTGGATGGAAATCGAGCAGTCGCGCGGCATCTCGGTCACGTCCTCGGTGATGACGTTCGAGCGCGAGGGTATCACCTTCAATCTGCTCGATACGCCCGGCCACAGCGACTTTTCCGAAGACACCTACCGAACGCTCACTGCGGTCGACAGCGCCATCATGGTCGTCGACGTCGCCAAGGGCATCGAGAGCCAGACGCGCAAGCTCTTCGAGATCTGCCGGCTGCGCGACATCCCGATCATCACCTTCGCTAACAAGGTGGACCGCGAGGGCCGCAACGCGTTCGAGGTCATGGACGAGGTCGAGGAGGCGCTGCAGCTCAGCGTCTCGCCGCAGGTATGGCCGGTCGGCATGGGTTCCGACTTCCACGGCTGCTACGACCTCTTCACCAATGAATACCTTTATTCGTCGCTGCGGGCTGGCGGACCGTGCGACAGCGTCAAGCAGATGACCGGCATCAACGATCCGGCACTCGACGCGATGGTG
This sequence comes from Aureimonas phyllosphaerae, assembly GCF_047943035.1. NCBI lineage: Bacteria > Pseudomonadati > Pseudomonadota > Alphaproteobacteria > Hyphomicrobiales > Aurantimonadaceae > Aureimonas > Aureimonas phyllosphaerae. The sequence goes on from NZ_CP181348.1 coordinate 3,491,419, forward strand.
CCGGAACACGTCCTGACCCGCTTTCGCGAAGAGGCGGAACTCGCGCGCGAGGGCTACGCGCCCTTCGACGCCGACGCCTATCGCCAGGGACACCTGACGCCCGTCGTCTTCGGCAGCGCGCTGCGGGACTTCTCGGTCGACCAGCTCCTGCGCATCGTCGCGCGCTTCGCACCGCCGCCGCGCTCGCAGCCCTCGGACAAGGGTCCGGTCGATCCACGCACGAACGCGGTTTCGGCCTTCGTCTTCAAGGTTCAGGCCAACATGGACCCGAACCACCGCGACCGCGTCGCCTTCGTCCGCTTCTGCTCCGGCCACTTCAAGCGCGGCATGAAGCTGAACCACGTGCGTTCGGGAAAGCCCCTCGCGGTCAACAACCCGATCTACTTCTTCGCACAGGAACGCGACCTCGCCGAGGAAGCCTTCGCAGGCGACGTGATCGGCATTCCGAACCACGGGACGTTGCGCGTCGGCGACACGCTGACCGAAGGCGAGACCTTCCGCTTCACCGGCCTGCCCTCCTTCGCGCCGGAGGTGATGCGCCGCGTCCGGCTCGAAGATACGATGCGCATGAAGCAGTTGCGCCGGGCTCTTGAGGATCTGGCTGAAGAAGGTCTTGTGCAGGTCTTCAAGCCGGTCATCGGCTCGAACTGGATCGTCGGCGTCGTCGGCCCTCTCCAGCTCGACGTCCTCGCCTCGCGCATCAAGCAGGAATACAAGACCGACATCGGCTTCGAGCCCGTGCCGTTTTCCACGGCGCGCTGGATCTCGTCGCCCGACGAGAAGAAGCTGAAGACCTTCATCGACGAGAACAAGATGTCGGTGGCCGAGGACCGGGACGGTCGTCCCGTCTTCCTGCCGAAGGGTGACTGGGAGCTGCGCTACGCTCGGGAGCGCAATCCCGACCTGCGCTTCGACGAGACGCGCGAACTCGTCGCCACCTGACGGATCGGCGACGATCCGTTCACGACACGCGACCGCCAACGGTGGTTGCAGCGCACAATCGAAAGCGGCACATAGGGATCAACTTTTCAGGAGGTCCCGATGACTGACGTCGCCGTCCTTGTCGGCTCGCTGCGCCGCGAATCCATCAACCGCAAGCTGGCGCTGGCCCTCGGCAAGCTCGCCGCGCCGCGCCTGAACTTTCGCATCGTCGAACTCGGCGACGTGCCGATGTACAACGACGATCTGTTCCCGAACGTCCCGGAGGCCGTTCTGCGCATGAAGCGGGAGATCGAGACGGCGGACGCGGTTCTGTTCGTCACGCCCGAGTACAACCGGTCCTTCCCCGCCGTCCTCAAGAACGCCATCGACTGGGGCACGCGCCCTTACGGCCAGAACGCCTTCAGCGCCAAGCCCGGCGGTCTCGTCGGGACTTCGCCCGGTGGTACGGGAGCGGCGGCCGGGCAGAACCACCTGAAGAGCGTCCTTAACGTGGTGGACGTCGTCTTGATGGGTCAGCCGGAGGTCTACCTCGTCTGGAAGGCCGAGGACTTCGCCGAGGACGGCACGATCCGCAACGACCACACCCGCGAGTTCCTTCAGCGCTACGTCGATCGCTTCGTGAAGTGGATCGAGCGCACCTCGGAGCCGAAGACCTCGGCCCAGGCCGACGCCAACGGGACGAACTGACCCGTTGAGGCTTCCGCCTCACACGAGGTCGGAGGCCTCGATTCTTCGGATGCCGCGCTTGTCGAACTCGGCAAACGCGCGCTCCAGCGAACCACCGAGGTCGATCGCACGGCAGGCGTCCACGATGACGAAGACCGGCCAGCCCGCTTCCGCCGCATCGAAGGCAGTCCAGGCAACGCAGAAATCGGTGGCTAGTCCGCACACGAACACCCGTTCGGCGCCACGCTCCCGCAAATAGCCGGCAAGACCCGTCACCGTGGTGCGGTCCGCTTCGCGGAGCCCCGAGTAGCTGTCGATTCCCAGCTGATGCCCCTTGCGCACGATGGCCTGGGCGTTCGGCACGTCGAGTTCGGGATGAAATTCGGCCCCGCGCGTCCCCTGCACGCAATGATCGGGCCAGAGGACTTGCGTTCCGTAAGCGACCTCGATCGTCGTGAACGCATCGCGTCCGTGCGTACTGGCGAACGAGATATGCCCGGCGGGATGCCAGTCCTGCGTCAGCGCGACGATCGCAAAGCGCGGGGCCAGCGCGTTGACCAGCGGGACCACCGCGTCGCCGTCCGTCACGGCGAGCGCTCCGCCGGGACAGAAGTCGTTCTGCACGTCGACGACCACCAGCGCGTCTCGCCGTCCCACTGCCTCCGGCATACGATCTTCTCCGTCCAGCGCGATCCCTGGAACAGGCTTACGGGTGCGCGTCGCGTCTGCCAAGGAACACCAGTGTCGTCGCCTCGTTGTCCGCAGCGTTCAAGGAGGCGAACCGATGGACTTTCACCTCGTGATCCCGATCCTGATGGCCTCCAGCGTTGCGGCGTCGGCGGCATCTCTGGATGCCATGCGCTGGGAAAGCCGCGTGCTGCTGATCGTGTCCAGCGAGGCCGGCGCGGCGGAGGCCGAACGGCAGGAGGCGTTCCTGCGCGGGCGCGACCGGGACCTCTCCGAACGGCAGATGACCGTGATCGCGGTTCGCGGCGATGAGGTTCGCACGCTGGCGGGCAGGTCGCCGACGGGTTTGTCCGCAGCTGTACTCCGCCGAGACGCCGGCGTCGGCGACGTCCCCTTCGTCGCCGTCCTGATCGGCCTTGACGGCGGCGTCAAATGGACGTCCCGCACGCCCGCATCGCTCAACGAGATCAATGCCGTCGTCGATGCCATGCCGATGCGGCGTGCCGGGCTCGATCGCTGATGGAGCGCGTCAGCGCGTCTCCTTTTCGTGCAGCTTTTGCAGTTTCTCGAACTGCTTCTCGATCTCCTTGCCGACAGGCTCGGGCTTGAGGTCGACACCCTCCGCGAGCTTGTGGGCGATGTGCTCCAGCACCGTGATGCGGGCGTAGCGCTTGTCGTTGGCGGGGACGACGAGCCAGGGCGCGTTGGCGGTCGATGTGCGCTCCAGCATCTCGTTGGCCGCATTCTCGTATTCCGACCAGCGTTCCCGATTGCGAAAGTCCTCGTAGGACAGTTTCCAGCGCTTCAGCGGATCTTCCATCCGGTCCTTGAACCGCTGAAGCTGTTCATCCGGCGTGATGTAGAGAAAGACCTTGGTGATGCGGGTTCCCGCATCCGTCAACAGCTTCTCGAACCCGTTGATCTCGTCAAAGGCCCGCCCCCATTCGGCCGGCTTGGCGAAGCCCTCGACACGCTCGACGAGAACGCGACCATACCACGAGCGGTCGAAGACGCAGATTTCCCCCTTGCCCGGCAGGCGCTGCCAGAAGCGGGCGAGGTAATGGTGGCGCAAATCCTCTGGCGAGGGTGCCGCGATCGGCCAGACCTTGAAGCCCCGGGGGTCCATGACGGCTGCCATCCGGCGGATCGTCCCGCCCTTGCCCGCGGCATCCCAGCCTTCGAAGACGCAGACGGCCGCATCGCCAGTATGAAGATAAGCCTGGTGGATTTCCATGAAGCGGACCTGCACCGCCTTCAGGCGATCCTCGTACTCGTCCTTCTCGATCGTCTTCGACATGTCCAGGCGCCCGAGCGGACGGTGCGAGTCAGCTGCGTCGGTCGTGTGATGGGTCATTCGTCGCTCCCCTGTCGCCCGGCCTCGCGGCACCGGGCGCACGATCGTTGGCGACACATTGAACCAGCTTCCGGCGGCGAGGATCGGAGTCCCCCATCGCGCGTTTCCCACGCGATCCGGCTTCCGCCGCCATGAGTGATGCGTAATATGCTCCAGTCCGTCGACCTCGACACCCGCATTTCGGCCGCTGAGACGATCTCGCCGCTACATCCCGTGGGTGCGACCGCGGTTCGGCTGATCGATCGCAAGGCCCGCGCGCCTCAGTCCCCTCTCGTCTTCGTGGCCCAGACCGCGCGTCGCGCCAGCGACATCGCATCGATCCTCCGAGCGCTCGAGCCCGGCGCCAAGATCGCCTACTTCCCGCCCTGGGACTGCCTGCCCTATGACGGCCTGTCCCCGGCCCGCGCCGTGATGGGACAGCGCATGGGCGTCCTGCGCTGGCTGACCAACCGCGGGAACCTGCCGGAAATCGTCGTCACCACCGCGGAAGCCTTGATGAGGCGCGTGCCGCCCCGCTCCATCTGGAAGACGCTGCACCGAGAGTTTCGGGCCGGCGACGTGTTCGACGTCAAGGCGATGCGTCCGTTCCTCCAGAGCCTCGGTTACCTGTTCGACGACCGCGTCGACGAACCAGGCGAAGCGGCGATCCGCGGCCGGGTCGTGGACTTCTTCCCCGCTGGCGGAGAGCTTCCCTGCCGCATCGAACACGAGGAAGGCCGGATCGTTTCCATCCGGTCCTATGATCCGGTCACCCAGCGGACTATCGACGAGATCGAGTGCCTGATCGTCGATCCCGCCAGCGAGATCATCGGGGACGAGACCGCGCCCGAGCCGGTGACCGACGCTCGGCTGGCGAAGGGTCGCCGGAAGCTCGAGACGGTCTTCGACTATCTCGGCGCAACCGAGCTTCTTCTCGAAGAAGGGTCGGATCGCCGCGCGGAGGCCTTTCTCGAGGCTGCGGAGGCGGCCTCCGCGGAAGCTCGTGATTCGGCCGGTTCGGGGTCACGCTCCACGTTACCAACGTCGGAGAAGATTCTTCTCACGCCGGCCGAATGGCGCGAGCAGGTGTCCGGCAGTCTGGCGGCCGTGATCGACGACCCGGCCGAAGACGATGTCGAAGCGGTCGCGCGCCTTCCGAACTTCGCTGCGGAAAGCGCGCCCTGGGCGGCCCTGCGCGCGTTCGTCGGCAAGGGCAAGTCGCCATTGCGCGTCGTGATCGCCGCCGGCTCGCGGCCCCTTCTCAACGACTGGCATCGACGCGCCCGGCGGAACCTCGGCGGCGAATGGGAGCGTGCGACCGGATGGTCGACCGTCGAAGCCTCTCCGCCGGGGAGCAACTGGTCGATGCTGCTTCCGCTCAGCGAAGGCTTCGTGCTGCGCGACCGCGGCGTGGTCGTCGTCACCCCTCAGGATCTCGGTGGACGCAACGCCGCGAACGCGCATAGCCAGGGTCACGCCGCGCTGCTTGGCCATCTCGACGATTACGAGATCGGCGACGCCGTGGTGCATATCGACCACGGTGTCGGCATCCTGCGCGGACTGGAGACGATCGAGCGCGACGGCCGCACCATGGACGCACTGCGGCTTTCCTATGCTGACGACGCCTCGCTCCTGGTTCCGATGGAGGAAATCGGTGCGCTCTGGCGCTACGGCGCCGATCCCGGAGACCTGAAGCTCGACCGCCTGAAGGGCGAGGGTTGGACCAACCGGCGCAACGACCTCCTGCGGCGCGTGCAGGACACCGCGCGGGGAATGGTCGATCTGATGAGCGCCCGCCGCAGGTCGAAGGCGCGTGCCCTAAAACCCGAGCGGCGAGCTTTCGAGCGCTTCTGCGCCGGCTTCCCGCATGCCCTTTCGCCGGATCAGTCGTCCGCAGTGGACGCGGTTCTGGCGGATCTCGCATCCGGCCGTCCGATGGACCGGCTGGTGTGCGGCGACGTCGGGTTCGGCAAGACCGAAGTCGGCCTTCGCGCAGCCGCCGTAGCCGTCTCCGCGGGCCGGCAGGTGGCGATCGTGGCGCCGACGACGGTTCTCGCACAGCAGCATACGCGTTCGGCCGCCCGGCGTTTCCGCGCCCTCGGGATCGAGGTTGCTCATCTCTCCCGCCTGTCCGCCCCCGATGAGGTTCGGCGCGTCAAGGAGGGCCTGAAGAGCGGCGAGATCCGCATCGTCGTCGGCACCCATGCGCTCTGTGCAGCCGACGTCGCCTTCAGGGATCTCGCGCTCGTCGTGATCGACGAGGAGCAGCGCTTCGGCGCACGCCACAAGGCGCGCCTGAGGGAACTTGCGCCGGGCGGTCACGTCCTGACCATGACGGCGACGCCCATTCCGCGGACCCTGCAGGCCAGCTTCGTCGGACTGAACGAGATCAGTGTCATCGCGACACCGCCGATCCTGCGACGGCCCATCCGCACGATCCTGAAAGACTTCGACGACGATCTGGTGCGCGGCGCCCTGCTGCGGGAAAAGCGGCGGCAGGGACAGAGCTTCGTCGTCTGTCCGCGCGTCGAGGACATCGCGCCGATGGCGGAGCGCCTGAAGTCGCTCGTGCCGGAACTCGAGGTCGCGGTCGTCCACGGCAAGCTGCCGGTGGAGACGATCGACGAGGTGATGCTGCGCTTCGGCGAAGGCGGCGGCGACGTTCTTCTGGCCACCAACATCATCGAAAGCGGCCTCGATGTGCCTGCCGCCAATACCATGATCGTCTGGCGCCCGGACCGCTTCGGTCTTGCCCAGCTGCATCAGCTGCGCGGCCGGGTGGGCCGCGGATCGCGTCGCGGTACGGCCTTCCTCCTGACCGACCCGAAATCCGATCTCGGCGAGACAACCCTGTCGCGCCTGCGTACGCTGGAATCTCTCTCGGGCCTCGGCGCCGGCTTCACGATCTCGACCCGCGACCTTGACCTTCGGGGTGCGGGCGAACTTCTCGGCGAAGAACAGGCGGGACATCTCCAGCTCGTCGGCCTCAGCCTCTATCGCCACCTCATCGAACGCGCGCTTGCGGTGGCTGAGGGCAAGCCTGTCGACGACGACTGGACACCCGATATCGTGCTCGGCGCGAGCGGATCCGTTCCGGCCGACTACGTGCCGGATCCCGCGGCGCGCATCAATCTCTACAGCCGCATCGACCGGCTGCGCGAGCGGGCCTCGCTGGAGCTTCTCGTGGAAGAGATCGACGACCGCTTCGGCCCGATCCCGCCGGAAACCAAGATCCTCCTGAAGACCGCCGAACTCCGCCTCCGGTGCCGCGAGCTGGGCGTCAGCAAGCTGGCGTCTGGCCCGAAAGGGACAGCGGCGACCTTCCGGACCAAGGACGATGCCGCACGCCACACGGCGGTGAAGCTTCCGGCGGGATGGAAGTGGGGCGACATGAAGCTTGTCTCCCCGAAGGGAGGAGACACCGTTGCCGAGCGTTTCGTTGCGGCCAGGATTCTGCTGGAGACGATCGACGCCCCCGCTTCATGAAGGCAAAAAAAGGGGCGGCACAGAGGCCGCCCAGTTTGGCTGGAGTATCAGGTCCATGAAAAACCCGATGCCCTTTAATTGGTTACGGAGGCCGATGGTTGCGACGAAGCTTACGGAAATTTAAGCCTCTCGCTGCCGTTCGGATTTCACCTCGCGTCGCAACCAAGCTTCTCCCGCCACGTTACAACGGCGCCGCACGCTCGCATCCTGCGTGACCGCCGCGGCACCTTGTTTGTAGAAGTAAGGAGAACGAGATGTTCCGCGATAAGCCTTCGGCCTACGATCGGATCAGCGACGCGATCGGCGACATCGGCGAGCGGCTTTCGGACGTCGAGGCGCGGATCGTCGAGAGGCTTCACCCCCGCCCGTCCAAGGCCGAGAAGCTGCGCCGCGCCGTCGAGCGCGAGGTCAACCGTCTCTACGCTTCCGCCGAGCCGTCCTATGCCCGCTACCTCCCGAGCTTCCTGACGGGTTGGTCCCTTCCCTCCACCGAAGACGCACGCTCCGGGATCCACAGCGCCCGCCGTTCGCTATCCGACGGCGCCCATGATCTTGCCGATCATGCTTCGGGTCTCAGCCGCTACCTGCCGTCCAGATCCTCGCTGTCGCCGTCCTGGGGTCATCAGGCGAGCTTCCGTACGGGCCGCGGATACCAGCGCAGCAAGGACTATCTGCGCGAGAATCCGAACGTTTCGACCGCGCTGATCGCGGGCGGCGCGATCCTTGCCGTGGCCGGCGCGATCTACGTGACGAAGAAGATCGCGGACCACGCCGAAGAGCCCGACTTCGATACCGTTCGCAAGGACGGCGACATCGAGATCCGCGATTACGACGCACTGGTGGTCGCTGAGACGATCAAGACCGGTTACCATGAGAAAGCCCGTCGTCGCGGCTTCGAGAGCCTCTACGACTACATCGCCTCGAACAACCGTTCGGGCAAGAAGATCGCGATGACCGTGCCGGTGCTCCAGCAGCTCTCCGAGGGCGAGGGCCGCACCAAGGGCTGGGCCATCCGTTTCATCATGCCGAAGAAGTACACCAAGTCGAGCCTTCCGACGCCGAACAACAACGACGTGGCGATCCATGAGGTGCCGGCTAAGCGTGTCGTCGCGATCCGGTTCAGCGGCAACTTCACCGCCACCACGGCGTCGAAGAAGCTGATGACCCTCTACAACTACATCTCGGACGAGAACCTGAAGCAGAAGGGCGACCCGATCTACGCCTTCTACGACGCGCCGTGGACGCCGGGCTTCCTGAAGCGCAACGAGATCATGATCGAAGTCGAGCGCTGAGACTTATCAGCTTTGCCTGAGACACGGGCGTCCGCTTCGGCGGGCGCCCTATTCGTTTAGGCGTATCAGAGGCGGATCACGTAGGTCTTGCGGGTCGTCTCCAGCACGCGCCACGTTCCCTTGAAGCCCGGCCGGATGACCACCGCGTCGTCGGGCCGAAGGTCGCGCGCGTCCCCTCCCTCTTCGGTCAGGACCGAATGGCCCTCCAGGATCTGGCAGAACTCCCACTCGTCGTAGGACACGCGCCACTCGCCCGGCGTCGACTCCCAGATTCCCGCATAGAGTCCGCCTTCCTGTTCCTCGAGATTCCAGGTCCGATGGACGGGGTCCCCCGCGACGATCTTTTCCGATGAGGGTCGCGAGATCTCGGGTTCATGGCCGTCGATTGCAACGCGGATGGCATGGCTCACCGGCAACTCCTGTGGCTGATAGCAGCTAGTCTACGCTTCGCAGCCAGGTCGCGTCCATGCGGTATTCCGTTACCAAATTTACGGTATCCTATAACCACAAATCTATCACATTGTTTTTGTTAGATATTTTGATTTTCAGACCGGCCGTTCGGCGACTCTCAGCGCTTGCATCGCTTTCAACCCATGTGTATGGAGACCGTCAAGGAGCGCGGCCCGGTCTGCGCTTTTTCCGCCGCGGGCAGGTTTCGTTCCGCCCCGCGCCATGAACGACCCAAGGATACCCCGATGAAGACCTTCTCGCAGAAGTCCGAGACGGTGGAGAAGAAGTGGATCGTCATCGACGCCGAAGGGCTCGTTGTCGGTCGCCTCGCCTCCCTCGTTGCGCTTCGCCTCCGCGGCAAGCACAAGCCCTCCTTCACCCCGCATGTCGATGATGGCGACAACGTCATCATCGTGAACGCCGACAAGGTCGTGTTCACGGGCAAGAAGTACCAGGACAAGACCTACTACTGGCACACCGGCTATGCCGGCGGCATCAAGGAGCGCAAGGCGCGCGAGATCCTCGAGGGTCGCTTCCCCGAGCGCGTGCTCGAGAAGGCCGTCGAGCGCATGCTGCCGCGCGGTCCGCTCGGCCGTCGCCAGCTCAAGAACCTGCGCGTCTATGCCGGTGCCGAGCACCCGCACACCGCCCAGTCGCCCGAGGCGTTCGACGTCAAGGCGCTGAACTCCAAGAACGCGAGGGCTGCATAATGGCCGACCTGAATTCGCTGCAGGATCTGGGCTCCGCGAACGTCGCCGAGACCTCGTCCGCCCCGGTGCGCGTCCAGAAGCTCGACGCTCACGGCCGCGCCTACGCGACCGGCAAGCGCAAGGACGCGGTCGCCCGCGTCTGGGTCAAGCCGGGCTCCGGCAAGATCACGGTCAACGACAAGAACTACGTCGACTACTTCGCCCGTCCGGTTCTCCAGATGGTGCTGCAGCAGCCGATCGTCGCCGCTTCTCGCGACGGCCAGTTCGACATCGTCGTGACGGTCGCCGGTGGCGGTCTGTCCGGTCAGGCCGGTGCGGTTCGCCACGGCATCTCGCGCGCCCTCACCTACTATGAGCCGGGCCTGCGCTCGGTCCTCAAGAAGGGCGGCTTCCTGACCCGCGACTCGCGCACCGTCGAGCGCAAGAAGTACGGCCGAGCCAAGGCCCGTCGTTCGTTCCAGTTCTCGAAGCGCTAATCGCTTCCACTGCTGGATCGCCGATCGAAGGGCCCTGGGAAACCGGGGCCCTTTTTCGTTCTTCAAGCCGTCGCGCTTCTCCCCTATCTGTGGCGCCGACGACGGAGACTGTTTCATGGCCGGACAAACGATCGACCACGCCTTCACTGCGACGCAAGCCATCGGCGCGGCGAGCGATCCGACCTATGCCGGTGCCTTGTCCTTCATGCGCCGGCGGCTTACGAAGGATGTCGCGGGGTCGGACGTAACGGTATGGGGCATCCCGTTCGACGCCTCGGTGTCCAACCGTCCCGGCACGCGCTTTGGCCCGCAGGCGCTTCGACGCGCCTCCGCGATCTTCGACAACGATCCGCAATATCCGTTTCACGCCGACCTCTTCGAGGCGCTCGGTGTCGTCGACTACGGCGATTGCCTCCTGGATTACCGACTGCCCGAGCGCGCCCATCTCGCCATGCGGACGGAGGCCGAGGCGCTTCTGGCCAAGACGGGCTTCCTCCTGACGCTGGGCGGCGACCATTCGATCACGTTCCCCCTGCTGCAGGCGCATGCCGCCAAGCATGGACCGCTCAGCCTCGTCCACTTCGACGCGCACCAGGACACGTGGCCGCTCGCGACCGACACGCACGGTCGCCCCCGCGTCGACCACGGTTCCTTCGTCTCGGCCGCCCTGCGCGAGAGCCTGATCGACCCCGAAAGCTCGATCCAGATCGGCATCCGCACCCACGCGCCGGAAACCGGGGGCATCGAGATCCTGCACGGCTACGAGGTCGAGGACCTCTCCTCGTCCGCCATCGCCGAGCGTATCGCCGCGCGTGTCGGCGGCCGCCGCTGCTACCTCACCTTCGACATCGACTGCCTCGACGTCGCCTTTGCGCCGGGCACCGGCACGCCGGTCGCGGGTGGCCCGAGCAGCGCCAAGATGCTGGCCGTCCTGCGTCAGCTCGGAAAGCTCGACATCGTCGGCGCCGATCTCGTTGAGGTCTCGCCGCCCTACGACCACGCCGACATAACGGCCGTGGCCGGCGCGACGATCGCGATGTACGTCCTCGGCCTTCTCGCCGAAAAGAAGACGCGCTGATCCCGGCGCCCGCAGTTTCACCTCCCAGGACGGAGCGCAGCATGAAGCCCCGCATTTTCATCGACGGCGAGCACGGCACGACGGGCCTTCAGATCCGCTCGCGCATGGAGGGGCGCAACGACGTCGAACTCCTGTCGATTCCGGAAGCGGAGCGGCGCAACGAGGCGATGCGCGAAGATCTCCTGAACTCGGCCGATATCGCGATCCTCTGCCTTCCCGACGACGCGGCGCGGCAGGCCGTCGCGCTCCTTAGCGGCAACAATCGGGCCCGCGTCATCGACACGTCGACCGCGCACCGCACGGCCGAGGGTTGGGCCTATGGCTTCGCCGAGCTTTCGCGCGACCAGCCGGAGGCGATCCGCACGGCGCGTCTGGTCGCCAATCCCGGCTGCTATCCGACCGGCGCGATCGCACTCGTGCGTCCCTTGCGCGATGCGGGCCTCCTGCCCGACGGCGAGACCCTCACCGTGAACGCGGTGTCGGGCTACACGGGTGGCGGCAAGCAGATGATCGCGCAGATGGAGGATCCCTCGCGCGAGGATGCGATCACCGCGCCGCACTTCCTCTACGGGCTCGACCTTAACCACAAGCATCTGCCGGAAATGCGGGTCTACGGACGGCTTCCGCGCGATCCGCTGTTCTCACCCTCCGTCGGCAAGTTTCCGCAGGGGATGATCGTTCAGGTGCCGCTGCTGCTCGACGGCACGGTCACGGCCGAGCGGCTGCACGAGGCTTTGGCGGCGCACTATGCCGGCAGCGAGGTCGTGACCGTATCCTCGCTGGCGGAAAGCGCTGCGTTGAAGCGCATCGACGCGACGGAACTCGCGGGCACCGATCGCATGGTGCTTCATGTGTTCGGCTCGAAAGACGGCGAGCGCGCCAACCTCGTCGCGGTTCTCGACAACCTTGGCAAGGGCGCTTCGGGCGCCGCGGTCCAGAACATGGACCTGATGCTGTCGGCATGACGACGATCAGGCCGCAGCCGGCACCGGGTAGCGGCCGAAGAGACCGCGGACGTGGAAGACCGCGCCCGCGAGCACCACGAGAGCACCGGCCTGATGCATCAAGGCCGCATCGATCGGCACGTGCATCAGAAGGGTCGTGATGCCGATCATCGCCTGGGCCAAAACCGCCACCGCCAGCCATGTCGCGCCCCGCGCGTGGTGCGACCCCGGCGCGATCCGGCGCGCCGCGATCGCATGGAGGATCGCGACCGTCAGCAGCGCGTAGGCTCCGAGGCGATGGACGAACTGGACCGTCATCGGGTTCTCGAAGAAATTGCGCCAAGTTGGTGTCATCGTGAGAAGATTGGACGGAATCACCTGCCCATCCATCAGCGGCCACGTGTTGTAGCTGAGGCCGGCGTTGAGCCCTGCGACGAGGCCGCCGAGATAGATCTGGAACAGCACCATTGCGACCAGGAGGAAGCCGACGAGATAGGAGTGGTCCGTCGGCGCCCGCTCCGTGGGCCGGTTGACGAGGCCGCGCGCGATCCAGAGCGTCGCCGTCAGGATAATGCAGGCCATGGTCAGGTGGACGGCCAGCCGGTACTGGCTGACGTCGGTGCGCTCGACGAGGCCCGAGGCCACCATCCACCAGCCGATGCCGCCCTGGAGGCCGCCGAGTGCCAGAAGACCGACGAGGCGCGGCTTCAACCAGGGCTCGATCCGCCCGGTGACCCAGAAGAACAGGAGCGGCAGCGCGAAGGCGACGCCGACGGACCGCGCCAAGAACCGGTGAGACCATTCCCACCAGTAGATCACCTTGAACTCCGACAGCGCCATGCCGCGGTTGATCTGCTGGTACTGCGGGATCTGACGGTAGAGGTCGAACTCCTCCTGCCATTCCGTGTCCGACAGCGGCGGCACCACACCGTGGATCGGCTTCCATTCGGTGATGGAAAGCCCCGATTCCGTCAGCCGCGTCGCCCCGCCGACCACGACCAGCGCCATGACCATGGCGGCGATGACATAGAGCCAGATGCGGATCAGGCGCCGATTGTCGGCGATGCGGGGCGGAACGAAGGTTGCGTCGGTCAGGGTCGTCATGGAACTCGCTGACGGCCTCCGGCGCCACGGCGCGGAACCGTCCCTTCTGGAATGACGGCTCGGCGACGCGCACCGATCCGAGCGTCGGCGCCGAGCTTCTTGCGACGTGATGTGTTACGAAGCGAGCGCAATGGCAAGGATCATATTGTCCTACCCGCTTGCCGCTGCCGCCGGAACTTGCGAGGACACCGGCGAACCATCCCGAGCGAGACCCGCATGCCCGTCCGTCTGAAGAAGCTCATCGGCGTCGTCATTCTACTGGCGCTCGTCGTGATCTACGCCGTCGTCGCCACCGCGTTTGCCTCGCTGCGCCTCGCCGATGCACCGGGCTGGGTGCATCTCCTGTACTTCCTGATCACCGGCCTGTTCTGGATCGTCCCCGCGATGTTCGTCATCAGTTGGATGCAGCGGGAGCCGAAGGCTTAAGCTCATCGTCGCTCAGAGGGCGAACTGCCGCCCGTTGGCAAGGATCATGTCGGACAATCCGGCTTCGCGCAGGCGCCTGATCCCGGCCGTGACGATCGCTTCGTCCTCACCGTCGACCGTGACCACCAAGGCCGCATCCGGCGTCAGCAGGGACTTCACAGTCTCCGGCGCGACGCCGCCGCAGACGACGAGCAGCACCTCGAAGTTTCGCTCGATGAAGTCGAGAACGTTGCGTCGTTCCATCGCGAGGAATGCCGCCTCCCCGATCACCGCCTGACCGCGACCGAAGACCTCGGCCTGCGTGGGGACGTCCCGGCGGGCGATCTCGGCGAACGTCGCCTCCCCGGCTATCATGTCGGAAACGCCGAGCGAGCCGTCCTCTACACCCATCGCCCGGGCCGCGAGCTGTCGTTCGCTGAGGTCGAGAAGCGCTGCCTGCGATCCGCGGAGCGAGAGCCGGCGCACGATCTCGACGGCAACCGGCCGCTCGTCTTCCGCGACCGGAACGATCACCACGCGGCTGACTTCGCTGGCGAGAATCCCGGCGATCAATTCGTCGGCCGGCGTGATGTCGATCCCCAGCGCTTGCGGGTGCGGGATCGCAGCGCTCCCGGCGGAGGCCGTAGCACCCCGCCGTGTGCGGGCCGGCGCGTTCTGCGGGAAAGCCGCCGGAGCGAAGACGCCGCGAGGGGACGCGAAGATGGCAAGAAGCGAGGCGGCGATGAAGCCGAATGCTGCCGACCCGGCGACGATGGGCCAGATGTTCGGTCGAAGCTCCCGGACTGTCACGTCCATCGAAACAGCCGGCTTTTGCTGAGGTACCGCAGGCTGGTTCACCACGGGCGGGACGACAGGCTCCGGTGTCGGCGCGGCGGAAGTGGCGGCGACCGCGGCGGCGCGCGCCGACAATAAGGCGTCGAGCGTCTGCCGGGCGGCCGCGACCTCGGCTTCGACCTCGGCACGCGCGGCAGTCGCCTGTTGGTCTGCTTTCGAGGCTGCCGCGTCTTGCGCAATCGCCTGCTCGGTGTTCGCCAGATCTCGGCGAAGCCCGCCGATTCTCCGCTGGATCGCCGTCGCCAGTCGATCACGCGCCTCGTCGAGTTCGGAATTCAGATCGTCGAGGCGAAGGCGCAACGTCGCCATGCGCGGATGCCCGTCGAGAAGCGTGCGCGAGAGCTCCGTGATCTGGGTGGCGACCGTGTCGCGCCGCACGCGGGCGTTGCGCCAGGACCGCCACTCCTCGCTTTCACGAAGGCTGGCAGGCGCGTCGCTCGGGGTCGCCGAGGGCAACGAGCGTGCGAAGCGCACCAGCCCTTCCAGTTCCCGGCGAAGACTTGGCGCGTTGCGGTTGGCTGCATCCTGCGACGAACGGCTCGACGTCTTCGCCTGATCAGACGGCCGCGGAGGCGGCAGTGCAGCCTGACGGTCTTCGGCACTGGCCAGTGTCTCGCGCGCCGACGCGATGGACGCGTCCAAGGCTTCGATCGCAGAATTCCGCTGCGACGTCTCCGGCGGCGGGGCCGCCTCTCCAGCAGGCGTCGAGACATCGGCAACGACGGGGTCGAGGTCGGCGATCAACTGCTCCGCCAGCGCCTCGGCGTGCGCTCGTGCGACCTCCGCTTCCCGGTCCCGCGCCCAGACCTCGACCGACCCGTCCGGCCGACGTTCAGCACCCGTTTCAGCACGCCCGCCCTCGGTCTGATCCAGCAGTTCGAGCCACGCGGACAGGACCGTCGATCGAGATGGCTCCGGTCGACGCGGCGCTTCGGAGATGACGCGCTGCAGCGTGGCATCGTCCCAATGCGCCGACACTTCCGGGGGGGCGGACAGGCGCACCGTGGCCTGCTGGACCGGCGGCACGAGCGATCCGGCCGCGAACGCCGCAAAGCCCAGCGCAGCGGTCGAAGCCAGGATACGGTTGCGGTTCGACCAAAGGGCGTGGCCGATGCCTCCCTCCTCATCGTTCCGCTCGTCCGCACTGGCCATTCGGCTTCCCCTTCGGTCCAGAACGACTCCTCTTGGTCGGCCTTCCGCTACGTCCACAGGATAAGGTCACCGCCTCTCCAAGCAATGCAGCATCGTTTTTACGGTTAATTAACCACGTTGCTCATAGGTTTGAGCCTGAAACGAGGCGTCGGCCTCCCTGCCCGCCACGCTCCCGGAGACCACCATGCGAGTCGCACGCGCAGCCCTCGTGGCGCTATCGGCCAGCCTTCTGGGCGGCTGCGTGACGACCCCTCCACCGCCGGAAGCCTTTCATGCCGCTTTGAATCAGGAATATCGCCTGGACGCGGGCGATCGCCTGCGCGTCACCGTTTTCGAGCAGGACAGCCTCAGCGCGATCTATGCCGTCGACAAGGCCGGCTACCTGTCGCTTCCGCTGATCGGCTCCGTGCCGGCGCGCGGCAAGACACCCGACGAGGTGCGCAGCGCCATCACGGCGGCACTGCGCAATGGCTTCCTGCGCGATCCCGACGTCTCGGTGCAGGTCGAGCAGTATCGTCCGTTCTTCGTCATGGGCGAGGTCGCGACGGGTGGGCAGTATTCCTACGTTCCAGGCATGACGGTTCAGAACGCGGTGGCGATCGCCGGCGGCTTCTCGCCGCGGGCCGAAAAGCGCACCGTCGACATCACGCGTCAGGTCAACGGCCAGGTGATCACGGGTCGCGTCGTCCTGTCCGACCCCGTGCTGCCAGGCGATACGGTGACGATCCGAGAGCGTCTGTTCTAGTCAGCCGGCCAAGAATTCGCCAACTCCTTCGAATGATGTCTATTGTTGTGAGCCTTCATTAGCCTATCGATGAGAGTGTGCCAGTCGAGCACGATCCAGGATCGCGCCATACGACGGGGACTCTCGATCATGGCTTTGAAGCGGAGCGAACAGGCTCTTTTCGCGCGCGAAGCGATTCGAACGTTTCAACCCGATCACCCGCCGCGCCTCGTCGAGGCAAGCGTTCTTAATCCGCATGCTCGACGCATCGCCGAGCAGTTCAACAAGAACGTCCTGTCGCCGCGACTCCTCTCCGGCCTGTTCGGCCTTGGCGAGTTCGCGGTGCTGCTGATCATCGCGATCACAATATTTTCCGCCTACGGCCGTCTTGCAGACGCCCCCCTCGCACTGCCTCTCTCCGGGCTGGCGATCGCGACGCTCGCGCTTCTCCACGGCTACGAACCCTCGCAGCTTCGATCGCAGCGACGCCAGCCGGTGCGCGTCGCGCTCGCGATGGTGGCCGGGATCGCCGCGACGGTTCCCTGCGCAGCCTGGACCGGCAGCCTCGACGCGCCGCTCGGCGCCTGCCTCCTGACCTACGCCGCAGTTTCGATCGGCGCGCTGACGCTCGGACGGCGCATTCTGGCCCGCCGCATCCGGCACTGGAGCCGCACGGGTCGGCTGGAGCGCCGCGTGGTACTCGTCGGCGGCGGCGGCGCGGCCGAGCAGTTCATCCGGCAGCTCGACGCCGTCCCTGACAGCGATATCCGCATCTGCGGCATCTTCGACGACCGCGACGGCGACCGTTCGCCACCGCTCGTCGCGGGCTATCCGAAGCTCGGCACGATCGCCGAGCTCACCGAGTTCGCGCGCATCGCCAAGATCGACATGCTGGTCGTCACCCTGCCGCTGTCGGCCGAGAAGCGCATCCTGACGATCCTCAAGTCGCTCTGGGTCCTGCCGCTCGACATCCGGATCTCGGCGCTGTCGCAGAACCTGCGCTTCCGCTCGCGCTCCTATTCCTACATGGGCGACGTGCCGATGCTGGACGTGATGGATCGTCCGATCGCCGACTGGAACCAGGTCGCCAAGCGCGGCTTCGATCTCGTCTTCGGCATTGCCGCTCTGATCGCGGTCGCGCCGATCATGGTCGTCACAGCCATCGCCATCAAGCTCGACACGCCCGGCCCCGTCTTCTTCCGGCAGAAGCGGCACGGCTTCAACAACGAGGAAATCCTCGTCTGGAAGTTCCGCTCGCTGCGGCACGACATGGCCGATCCGACCGCGCGCAAGCTGGTGACCAAGGGAGACCTGCGTGTCACCCGCGTCGGCCGCTTCATCCGCCGCTCGTCGATCGACGAACTGCCGCAGCTCTTCAACGTCCTGATCGGCAATCTGTCGCTGGTCGGCCCGCGCCCGCATGCCGTGCATGCCCAATCCAGCACGCAGGTCACCTTCACCGAGATCGTCGACGGCTACTTTGGTCGCCACAAGGTGAAGCCCGGCATTACCGGCTACGCGCAGCTGAAGGGATGGCGGGGCGAGATCGACGACGACGTGAAGCTGCAGAAGCGCTTCGAACACGATCTCTTCTACATCGAGAACTGGTCGCTGCTCCTCGACCTCTACATCTTGTTCGCCACGCCCTACAGCCTTCTCAACCCCAAGGGCGCGTACTGACGGCGGCCAAAAAAGCGCAGGCTCCTGCCAAATCACGCGTTCTTCCGCCTCCTCGTCCGTGCGATACGAAGCGATCGTCGACGAGGAGGATTTCAGCGATGAGCGTACAGGGATTTGGCGTCCACACGGCCATGTGGTCGATGGAGTGGGACCACGCGGCGGCGGAGTTCGCGATCCCGGAAGCGGTGAAGTACGGGATCGACTTCCTCGAGATCACCATTCCCGACCCGCGCGTCATCGATGCCGCGCACACGCGCGCGCTTCTCGAGCGGCACGAGGTCGACTGCGTCTGCTCGCTGGGCATGCCGCTCGACCGCCTGCCGACCAACAATCCCGAGGGCGCCTGGGAGTACCTGAAGATCGCGCTCGACCAGTCGAAGGCGATCGGCGCCAAGGCGCTGAGCGGCGTCGTCTATGGCGGCATCGGCCAGCGCACGGGCTTCCCGCCGACGCCGGACGAAATCGACGCGACCGCGCGCATCGTCGAGAAGGCGGCGAACTACGCCGATGATCTTGGCATGCTCTACGGCCTCGAGGCCGTGAACCGCTACGAGAACCACATCCTCAACACCGCGCGGCAGGCGGTGGACATGGTGGAGCGGGTGGGCGCGCCCAACCTCTTCGTCCACCTCGACACGTATCACATGAACATCGAGGAGAAGGGCATCGCGAACGGCATCCTGACCGCACGCGAGCACCTGAAGTACATCCACCTGTCGGCGAGCGACCGCGGCACGCCGGGTGCCGACACCGTGGCCTGGGACGAGGTCTTCGGCGCCCTCGCGGCTATCGGCTTCAAGGGCGGCATGGCGATGGAAAGCTTCATCACCGTTCCGCCGGCGCTCGCCGCCGCGCTGTCGGTGTGGCGGCCCGTGGCGCCCGCACGCGAGATCGTGCTGGGCGAAGGCCTGCCGTTCCTGCGCAACAAGGCGCGCCAGTACGGCCTGATCTCGTAAAACCGAAGCAAGGCGGAGGCCCGAAGCTTCCGCCTTGCAGGATCAGATCGCCGCGACGACGATGATCTCGACGCGGTATTCCGGTGCGGCCAGAGCCGACTCGCCCGTCGCGCGCGCCGGCGGATTGGCGGGATCGACCCACGCGTCCCACACGGCGTTCATGGCCGCGAAGTCTTTCATGTCGGCGAGCCAGATGGTCGCTTGCAGGATCTTCGACTTGTCCGAACCGGCCTCGGCCAGCAGGCGGTCGATCTCGGCGAGCACGGTCTCGGTCTGCTTGGAGACGTCCTCGCCGGGATTGCCGACCTGACCGGCAAGGTAGACGGTGTTGCCGTGGACCACGGCGGCGCTCATGCGACGGCCGGGCTCGATGCGACGAATGCTCATGAAACTCTCCGAATCGTTCGGTTCTGCGAGAGCTTCATACGGCGTGGCAGTCGGCTTGGACAGCGGCCGGGGTCAGCGACCCGCGTGGACCCGCGCCATCGCCTGACGGTCGCGGGGCGACCATCCGGCGGGCTGGGCGTCGCGCTTGTAGAGCTGGTTCAGATCGTCGACGAGCCCCTGCTCGATCGCCTCGTTACGCGTGATCAGACCGGCCTCGTAGGCCTCGATGATATCGGTCGTGCTCATGTGTCCCACCCTTCCTTTGTCCAGTTCGCGGAATCCGCGGATCAGGGTTCGGTTCCGAGTCTCTTAAGATTTTGAGGCGGCAAAGCGGCGCACCCCGTCGTCGCATGGGAACTTCCTTGCGCCTCGCCCCTTGAGAACGCCCGCTTCGGCGACAGAATCCAAAGGGCGCGCAGCCGATCCCCGGCGCGAAGCGCGAGGGGAATGTAACGGTCATGCGTCTGAAGTCTTTTGCGCTCGCCCTGACGGCGGCGGTGTTGCTGTCGCAGACGGCGCTTGCCGCGCCGGTCGTCGTGTCCTCGAAGATCGACACCGAAGGCGGCGTCCTCGGCAACATGATCCTTCTGGTGCTTCAGAACGCCGGCATCGAGACGACGGGCCGCATCCAGCTCGGCGGAACACCGGTCGTGCGCAACGCGATCACGGCCGGCGAGATCGACATCTATCCGGAATACACCGGCAACGCGGCCTTCTTCTTCAACAAGGCCGACGACGCGCTCTGGAAGGACGCGGCGAAGGCATACGAGGAAGCCAAGACGCTCGACTACGACGCCAACAAGATCGTCTGGCTGACGCCCTCGCCCGCCAACAACACCTGGGGCATGGCGGCACGCAAGGACGTGGCGGACGAGAACAAGCTCGTCACCCTGTCGGACTTCGGCAAATGGGTTGCGGGCGGCGGCGCGGCCAAGCTTGCGGCCTCGGCCGAGTTCGTCAATTCGGCGTCGGCGCTGCCCTCGTTCCAGACCGCCTACGGCTTCCAGCTGAAGCCGGACCAGCTGCTGACCCTCTCCGGCGGTGACACGGCGGCGACGATCGCCGCGGCCGCGCAAGGGACCAACGGCGTCAATGTTGCGATGGTCTACGGCACCGACGGCGGCATCGCGCCGTCCGGCCTCGTCGTTCTGGAGGATGACAAGAGCGTCCAGCCGGTCTACCAGCCGGCGCCGATCGTGCGCGAGGACGTGCTGAAGGCCAATCCGCAGATCGCCGACCTCCTGAAGCTTGTGTTCGAGGGTCTCGACCTCGTGACGCTGCAGGAACTGAACGGACGCGTCCAGGTCGGTGGCGAACCGGCGAAGGCAGTGGCCGAAGCCTATCTCCGCTCGAAGAACCTGATGAAGTAACGCCGCAAAGGCGTTGCGTCGTAAAAGAAAGGGCCCGACAGCGACGCTGCCGAGCCCTTTTCGTCATTGGCGGATCGCCGCCTTTTCGGCCTGCGCTTCGCAGACCTCGACGTGCTTGAGCAGCGCCTCGGTCGAGAGCACGGCCGCAATGCTGCGGATGTTGCGTCCCTGCATCTGCGGCAGCTGCTGCACCCGCTGGAGGCGGACCAGGAGTTCGGCTCGGTTCATCGCTATCTCCTTTTTCGCGATGGCGGAGTTCGGCCGGCGGCGTGGTGCCGCCGGTCGATCAGTGCGTGGCGGCTGTCGCCAGCTGCGGCAGCTCGATGTCGACTTCGAGGGTCGAGATCTGCTCGCCCCGGTCCATCTTCACCTTCACCTTGTCGCGGTTGACCGGCATGTGCTTGGCGATCACCGCAAGGATCTCCTCGCGCAGTACGGCGACGAGGTCGTTCTGGCCGATCTCGGCGCGCTCGTGCGCCAGAAGGACCTGCAACCGCTCACGCGCGGCGGGCGCCGTCGTGGACGATCGCTTCTGGAAGAAACCGAACAGGCTCATGCGGCCCTCCGGTTGAAGAACTTGCCGAAGAGACCCTTCTTGTCGGAGGGCACGTTCATCGGGATGGTCTGACCCATCAGACGCTTGGCGGCGTCCATGTAGGCGCGGGCCGGGGCGCTCGCCGCGTCCGACAGCGTGACCGGGGTGCCGAGGTTCGAGGCGCGCAGGACTTCCGGGCTCTCCGGCACGATGCCGAGAAGCGGGATCGACAGGATCTCGAGGACGTCGTCGACCTTCAGCATGTCGCCGCGCTCGGCGCGGGCCGTGTCGTAGCGGGTGAGAAGCAGATGCTTGTCGATGCGGCCGCCGCTCTCGGCGCGCAGCGTCTTGGAGTCGAGCAGGCCGATGATGCGATCGGAGTCGCGCACCGACGAGACTTCCGGGTTGGTGACCACCACCGCGACGTTCGCATGGCGCATGGCCAGCGTCGCGCCGCGCTCGATGCCGGCCGGGCTGTCGCAGATCACCCAGTCGAACATCGACCGGAGCTGATCCATCACCCGATCGACGCCGTCCTGCGTGAGGTTGTCCTTGTCGCGGGTCTGCGAGGCGGGCAGCAGGCAGAGCGTGTCGACGCGCTTGTCGCGGATCAGCGCCTGATTGAGGTTCGCGTCGCCCTGGACCACGTTGATCAGGTCGTAGACCACGCGGCGCTCGGCGCCCATGACGAGGTCGAGATTGCGCAGGCCGACGTCAAAATCGACGACCACCACCTTCTGGCCGTTCTGTGCCAGCGCGGCGCCGAGCGCGGCTGTCGAGGTCGTCTTTCCGACGCCTCCCTTGCCCGATGTCACCACCATCACTTCAGCCATTGGGGCCCGTCCTCTTCATGGTTGTCTTTCCGGTCGTCCCGCCGTCGCCGTCATGGCGATCAGTTCGCGAGGGCGACCGTCCTCAGCACGGTATCGTCGAGCCAGACGTGAACCGCCTGGCCGCGCATCTTGGGGTCGATGTCCTCGGCGGTCTTGTAGAGACCGTCGATCGCGATGAGTTCCGCTTCCAGCTTGCGGCAGAAGATGCGCGCATTGGCGTTTCCAGCCGAACCCGCCAGCGCCCGGCCGCGCAGAGCGCCGTAGACGTGGATCGAGCCGCCGGCGATCACTTCGGCGCCCGAGGAGACGGAGCCGAGCACGGTGACGTCGCCTTCGGGGAAGATGATCGACTGGCCGGAGCGGACCGGCTCGTCGATCAGGAGCGAGGGCGTCGTCGCGACATGCGTCGCGCGCACCGGTTCGGGCGTCTTCGGCGCTTCGGCGCCTGCAGCCGCCGACTTCGCCTCCTTGGCTGCGGGGCCACCTTCCGGCGTCTCCGGTGCCTCGATGTCGGCGGCGTTCCGGCCGCCCTTCATCTCCGGCGGCATGCCGGGCGAAAGAATGGAGGGCAACGCGCCCTCGATGCCCATCACCCGCACGTTGCGCTTGGTGAGCTCGGCCAGAAGGTCGGTGAGCTGCTCGCGCGTGATCGGCAGACCCGCCACGTCCAGCACGATCGGCCTGCCGAGGAAGAAGCCGGTCGAGCGGCGTGCGAGGTCGTCCAGCTGGGTCAGCCATTCGCCGAAGGGAAGCTCGGGCGACAGCACCAGGGCCAGGAAGGACCGGCCGCGAAGGCGGACCGCTTTGCGTGTGGGTAAGGCTTCGGTCATCTTCATTAACGTTTCGTTGCCAGCCGATCTAAGCGCCTCAGGCTTAACCGAGGGTTAACTCCTGCAGCACGCGCCAGCCTTGCGTCGGCGCGCAAACGAAAACGGCCGCCCCGAGGGCGGCCGTCGCGGCAGGCTACAAGGGAGGCGCGATCAGAGCGCGCCACCCTCCACCATGAAGTTGTTGGCCGTGCACATCGCCGCATCGTCTGAGGCGAGGAACAGCACCATGCGGGCAACATAGACCGGCTCCACGGGCACCGGCAGGCACTGGCGCTCGAGCTGGGCATTGAGGCTTTCCTCGGTGACCCAGAGCTGCTTCTGCCGCTCGGTCATGATCCAGCCCGGCACAACCGTGTTGACGCGAATCCCGTGCGGGCCCAGGTCGCGCGCGAAGGAGCGCGTCATGCCGTGAACGCCCGACTTGGCCGTCGTATAGACCGGCATGCCGCCGCTCGCCTGCATCCAGGAGTTCGAGCCGAAATTGATGATCGAGCCGCCCTTGGCCGCGATCATGTCCGGCGCGACGGTCTGCGTCGCGAAGAAGGCGTGGCGCAGGTTGGCCGCGATCCGCTCGTCATAATAGTCCGGCGTCACCGTCTCCCAGCCGTGCCGGTCGTCGCGCGCGGCGTTGTTGACGAGGATGTTGGCGGCGCCGACCCGCTCCTTCAGCCGCCCGAAGGCCGCCTTCAGCGCCTCAATGTCGCGCAGGTCGCACGACTCGAAAGCGACGTCGGATCCGAGTTCGGCCGCTAGCGCCGAACCCCGCTCCGCATCGATGTCGACGAAGCCGACCCGCGTGCCCTGTTCGGCGAAGGCGCGCACCATGTCGGCACCGATGCCGGACGCGCCGCCGGTGATGAAGGCCGTGCGCCCCTTGAGGCTCGGATAGATGGCGAAGGTCATGGTCTCTCTCCCGGCGAAACGCTCGTGTCGCAGGGGCTTTGCGCCGGGCGCGGGATCGGGGTCAAGCCGCTCGCCGGAAATACGCAGACAAGTTTGCGTTCAGGCGAACACGCCGCGATCGCGGTTGAGGCGCCAGACCGAGAAGTTCAAACCGAACGCGACGCAGACCCAGGCGAGATATGGCAGGAGAAGCCATGCGGCCGTTCGGCTGTAGGGCGCGAAGGCGAACGCGGTGGCCGCGACCGCCAGGGCAAGAAGCCCGATATCGGCGAGGGCCAACAGCGGCTTGCGCAATCCGAAGAAGAGCCACGACCACAGGAAGTTCAGGATCATCTGGATGCCGAACAGCGTGAAGGCGCCCGCCGGCCATCCGGCAGCCCGCCAGACCAGCCAGCCGGAGACGGCGATCAGCAGATAGAGGATCGACCAGACGATCGGGAACGCGAGGTTCGGCGGCGTCCAACCGGGTTTGCGCAGGCCGACGTACCAGGGACCCGGCTTGAACAGGATGCCGCTCGTGGCGACCAGTCCGGACAGCGCCACGAAACCGAGGAGAACGAGACCGTCTTCGAGCGTCATGCGGATCATGCCCTTTGCCATTCGGCGGAAGGTAGCGCCGTTCCCCAGGTCTTTCCATTCGCCGCAACCGCGGCTAACCAGTCAGCGACGTCGACCACCGCACCGGACGCCCCTTGGCCAAGCTCGCATTCATTGTCACCGAGGACTGGTTCTTCGCATCGCACTTCCTGCCGATGGCCCGGGCGGCGGTCGCGATGGGGCTCGATGTCGTGGTGATCGCACGAGTCCGTGCCCATGCCGCTGCGATCGAGGCGACGGGCGCGCGGGTGCGATCGCTCGAGGCCGAGCGACGCAGCCTCAACCCGCTGGCGGCGGGCGCGACGGTGCTGCGTCTCGCCCGCATCCTGCGCGAGGAGAAGCCGGACATCGCGCACTGCATCTCGCTGAAGCCCATTCTCGTCGGCGGTGCCGCCTGTCGTCTGGCCGGCATTCGCCGCCGCGTGTTCGCGCTGACCGGTCTCGGCTTTCTCGGCGCCAAGACCGACCGCACCGGCCGCAGCGCGCGCTGGGCGCTCCGCCGGATCATCCGCGGCGGCCTTGCCTCGGACCGCACCCGGTTCGTGTTCGAGAACGAGGACGACCCTCGCCTCCTCGGGCTCGACGCGGCGGCCGACGACGTGACGATCCTCGGAGGCGCGGGGATCGATCCCGAAGCCTATCTCGCAACCGCGCTGCCACCGGGCGACGCGCTCCGCCTCGCCGTGGTGTCGCGCATGCTGTGGTCGAAGGGCGTCGACATTGCGGTGGAGGCCGTCGAGCGCGCCCGCAGAGCGGGGGCGGATGTCACGCTCTCGCTCTACGGCGCACCGGATCCCTCGAACCCGAAGGCCATCCCGCTGGCAACGCTGCAGGAGTGGTCGAACCGTCCGGGCATCATCTGGCATGGGCCGACGACGTCGCCTGCCGCGGTCTGGCGCGAGCATCACGTCGCCTGCCTGCCGTCGCGCGGTGGCGAGGGCCTGCCGCGCACGCTTCTGGAATCCGCCGCCTGTGGGCGGGCGGCGCTGACCACCGACGTTCCCGGCTGCCGCAGCTTCGTGCGCGACGGCATCGACGGCTTCGTCGTGCCGGTCGATGACGCGGGCGCGCTGGCGACCGCCATCGGCAAGCTCGCGGCGGATCGCACCCTTGCCGAGAGGATGGGCGCGTCGGCCGCGGTGCGCGTACGCAACGGGTTCACCGAGGCGGACGTGCGTGCGCAGATGCAGGCCCTCTACCGAGATCTCCTCCGTTGAAGATACGCCGTTTCCATCACGCTGCGCCCACCGAATGCGCCAAACGTGATGCCTCACCCCAGCAAGGCGCTTGATTTGCCCGCGCGAACGGGTAGCCCTGCAATTCACGTCTTTCCCCACCGCGACGGGCCGCTCGCCAATCCAGCGATGCGACGCCGGGAGCGCGAACCGCAGGATCCCCCATGAACCAGGCCATCTCCTTCATCGACCTCGCCACCCAGCGTGACCGTATTCGCGACCGGATCGAGGCCCGCTTCTCGCGCATCATGGACCAGGGCTCCTTCATCATGGGCCCGGACGTCATGGAGTTGGAGGCGCAGCTTTCCGACTTCGGCGGCATGGCGCACACCATCTCCTGCGCCTCCGGCACCGACGCGCTCCTGATGCCGCTGATGGCCTGGAACATCGGTCCCGGCGATGCGGTCTTCGTGCCAAGCTTCACCTTCGCGGCGACCGCCGAAGTGGTCGGCCTCGCCGGCGCTGCACCCGTCTTCGTCGAGGTGCTGCCGGACACGTTCAACATGGACCCGGCGCACCTGCGCCGCACGATCGAAGAGACCCTAGCCAAGGGCGACCTCACGCCGCGCGCCATCATCGCCGTCGATCTCTTCGGCCAGATCGCCGACTACCCGGCCATTCGCGCCGTGGCCGACGAGTTCGGCCTCAAGCTCATCTCGGACGCCGCCCAGGGCTTCGGCTCGACGCTGGACGGACGGATGGCGGGCGCCTGGGCCGACGTTGTCGCAACGAGCTTCTACCCGGCCAAGCCGCTCGGCTGCTACGGCGACGGCGGCGCGATCCAGACGGACGATGTGGGTCTCGCCGACGTCCTGCGATCCATCCGCGTCCACGGCAGCGGCAGCGACAAGTACGACAACGTGCGCCTCGGCCTGACCGGCCGGCTCGACACGTTCCAGGCCGCGGTGCTGATCGAGAAACTCGCGCTCTTCCCGGAAGAGATCGAAGCGCGCATGCGCATCGCCGCGCGCTACTCGGAGATGCTGGACGGCATCGTCGCGCCGCAGACCATTGCCCCGAACATCGTCTCGACCTGGGCGCAGTATACGGTCCGTGTGCCGGGCGGACGCCGCGACGCCTTCATGTCGTCGTTGAAGGAAGCCGGCGTTCCCAGCGTAATCTATTACGGAAAGCCGCTCCATCGGCAGACCGCCTACAGGCATTGGCCGGTCGGCGGAAACGGCCTGCCGGTGACGGATCAGCTCTGCACCGAGGTCGTCAGCCTGCCGATGCACGCCTATCTCGATGAGGCGACGCAGGACCGCATCGTCGAGGCGGCACGCGCGGCTCTCGTCTGAGGCACTTCGCGAACGCAGTCTGGAATTGGACTAATTATCATCTTTCGTCAGTGACTTGCGCAGCTTTTCTCACGTGATACGACCGTTGCGGTTCGAGATTGCGGGAGTCGAGGATGAGTGTCGTCACACCGGTCGAAGTGCTGGCCGTTCTCGGTCCGGTCAGCGCCGTGGTGGTCCATGAAATGGTTCGCAGCCGTGTGTCGGCGGCCGAACTCCGCGAGGCGCTCCGTCGCCTGCGGCATGGCGAAATGGACGAGTTCGAGGCCTATGCGGAGCTCGATGGCCGCACGCGCCGCGTCGTCGATCTCCTGGGCAGCGTCGAAGCCGGGGAGCCTCGTGCATGAGCAGCGATCCCGCGGGCCGTTCCGTCGAAACGGCGCAAAGTCTGGCGCGGCTGTTCGAACTCGCGATGCGCGACGGCCGGACGCCGCCGCTAAAGGCGCTGGAACACATCGCGCGGGCGCTCGGCGCCCTCTACCAGGACGTCGCCTCGGCGCATCGCGGCCCCGCCGCCTGCCCATGCGGATGGGTGCCTGCGGGAGACGATCTCGTCCGACTTGCGGAAGCGCTTCGCTCGGGCTCGCACCGCACGGCAGCGGTGGGGAGAGACCTTCGCGCGATGACGCCAGCGGGCCGCGCGTGACGATCCACCGGTTCTGATCGGAAACCGCGTTCCGCGGGATGGCTTTCCGGCAGCAAGCCCTTCCTTGTCTCGCTCCGCGCCGCACCTTACC
The DNA here is from genome assembly GCF_047943035.1 of Aureimonas phyllosphaerae. Lineage (NCBI taxonomy): Bacteria > Pseudomonadati > Pseudomonadota > Alphaproteobacteria > Hyphomicrobiales > Aurantimonadaceae > Aureimonas > Aureimonas phyllosphaerae. Next base: position 3,519,081 of record NZ_CP181348.1, read on the forward strand.
GTCCTGCGAAACGAATCCGGTCGCCAGGACATCATGCCTCGATATAACTCCGTCATCGACGCCATCGGCAATACGCCGCTGATCCGCCTCGCCAAGGCTTCGGAGCTGACGGGCTGCGAGATCTACGGCAAGGCCGAGTTCATGAACCCGGGCCAGTCGGTGAAGGACCGCGCGGCGCTCTTCATCATCCGCGACGCCGAAGCCAAGGGCCTGCTGCAGCCGGGCGGAACGATCGTCGAGGGCACCGCAGGCAACACCGGCATCGGGCTGGCGATGGTGGCCGATGCGCTCGGCTACAAGACAGTGATCGTGATTCCGGAAACCCAAAGCCAGGAGAAGAAGGACGCGCTGCGCCTCTGGGGCGCCGAGCTGATCGAGGTTCCGGCGGTCCCCTACAAGAACCCGAACAACTACGTGAAGCTGTCCGGGCGACTTGCCGAACAGCTGGCATCGAGCGTTCCCGGCGGCGCGATTTGGGCCAACCAGTTCGACAACACGGCCAACCGCGACGGGCACGTCGTCACCACCGCCGAAGAGATCTGGCACCAGACCGACGGCCAAGTCGACGGCTTCATCTGCGCAGTCGGTACGGGCGGAACGCTGGCCGGTACGGCGATGGGCCTGAAGCGCCGATCCGGCCACATCAAGATCGGTATCGCGGACCCAATGGGCGCGGCGCTGCACAGCTACTACACATCCGGCACCTTCGCTTCCGAGGGAAGCTCCATCACCGAGGGCATCGGCCAGGGCCGCATCACCGCGAACCTCGAGGGCTTCACGCCGGACTTCGCCTACCAGATTCCCGACGAGGAAGCCCTGCCGATCGTCTTCGACCTGATCGGCGACGAAGGTCTCTGCCTCGGGGGATCGTCCGGCGTGAACATCGCCGGCGCCATTCGCATGGCGCGGGAGATGGGGCCTGGCCATACGATCGTGACCATCCTCTGCGACTACGGCAATCGCTACCAGTCCAAGCTCTTCAACCCGGACTTCCTGCGCGAGAAGAGCCTCCCCGTGCCGGCATGGCTGGAGCGCAAGCCTACCATCTCCGTTCCCTACGAGGCGGTCTGATCATGGCCCGCACCGAGGCTGCCTATCTCGACGACGCCTATCTCTCGACGCTGGAGGCCACGGTCGTCGCGCACGAACGCGATCGCGGCATCGTCGTCGACCGCTGCAACTTCTATCCGGCGGGCGGCGGTCAGCCCGGCGATACCGGTTCGATCGAGCTGGCCGACGGGCGACAGGTCCCGGTCGTCGACACGCGATACGGCGAGGATCGCTCGCAGATCGTCCTGCATCTCGGCGACAGCGACAGGCCGTCCGTCGGGGACAGGCTGGTCCTGCATGTCGACTGGGCGCGTCGCTACAAGATGATGCGCATGCACACCGCGCTCCATCTCCTGACCGTCGTCTGCCCTTTCCCCGTCACGGGCGCTGCCGTCGGCGAGGACGAGGGCCGGCTCGACTTCGACATGCCGGAGGCCGACACCGACAAGGACGAGGTGTCGAAGGCGCTCGCCAAGCTCGTGGCCGAGAACCACAAGGTGTTCACGCGCTGGATCACCGACGAGGAGCTCGACGCCAATCCGGGGCTCGTGAAGTCGGCCAACGTCCGGCCGCCGCGCGGAACGGGGCGCGTCCGTGTCGTGGTCATCGGCGAGGACGGCTCGATCGACTCTCAGCCCTGCGGCGGCACCCATGTCGGCGAAACGCAGGAGATTGGCGAGATCTACGTCGCCAAAATCGAGAAGAAGGGGCGCACGAATCGCCGCTTCCGCCTGCGCTTCGGTCATCCGGCCGTCTGACCCCCTACGATCGCCGAGGTCCTGTCATGACCAGCAATCCGTTCCTGATCTCCACCGAACACCTCGCCCGCGAGATCGGCCACCCCGGCCTGTCGATCGTCGACGCCTCCTGGTATCTGCCGGCACAGAAGCGCTTCGCGCATCCGGAGTTTCTCGCCGGGCACGTTCCCGGCGCGGTCTTCTTCGATCAGGACGCGGTGGTCGCGCCGTCGTCCGACCTTCCTCACACCCTTCCCTCGGCGGAGAGTTTCGCGAAGGCTGCCGGGGCGCTCGGCATCCGTCACGCCGATACGATCGTCGTCTATGACGGCCTCGGCCTCTTCAGTGCGCCGCGCGTCTGGTGGATGTTCCGCACATTCGGCGCAAAGGACGTGCGCATCCTCGACGGCGGCTTTCCCGCATGGATCGCGGAGAGCCGCCCGGTCGAGACCGGGGAGCCAGTGATCGAGCCGGCCACCTTCGAAGCGACGTTCGACGCATCGGCGGTGGCGACGTTCGACGAGATGCGCGCGGTCGTCGAGCATGGCTCCAGGCAGATCGCGGATGCCCGGCCCGCCGCCCGCTTCACGGCCGAAGCGCCGGAGCCGAGGCCCGGCGTACGGGGCGGACACATGCCCGGCGCGCGTTCCCTGCCCGCCTCCGACCTGTCCGTTGACGGCCGCCTGAAGTCGCCGGAGGAACTCTCGCGCCTGTTTGCCGAGGCTGGCGTCGACGTCGATGCGCCGATCGTGACCTCGTGCGGATCGGGCGTAACGGCCGCGACGATCAATTTCGCGCTCGCCTCGCTCCACAAGAGCGACGTGAAGCTCTATGACGGCTCCTGGACCGAATGGGGCTCGCGCCCCGACACGCCTGTGGAAGGCGGACCAGCCAGCCCAAGGACTTGAACCGACCTACATGCGCATTCTGAGGACCACTGTCACTCAGCTCGTGATGCACCAGCCTCCCGAGCACCCGACGCCTGCGCCGCGCAACGGCCGGGCTTACGAGGTCCTGAAGGTTCGCCAGATCCCGCTGGCCTACTACCGCTTCCTCTATGCGGCGGTCGGTCGCGGGCATCATTGGACGTCGCGCAATCTCGGCGACGAGGCCTTGGCGCGCGAGATCCATGCACCGAACGTGCGTATGCGCATCCTCTACTGCGACGGCGCGCCGGCGGGCTGGTTCGAGCTCGACGCAGGCCGCGCGCCCCGCGAGACGCGCCTCGTGCATTTCGGCATCATGCCAGAGTTTCGCGGCCAGGGCCTCGCGCGTCACCTTCTCGGCCAGGCGATCGTCGCGGGCTTCGAGGAAATGCCGAGCGCGCTGACCGTGGAGACCAACACGCTCGATCACCCCGCCGCCCTGCCGCTCTACCGGAAGCTCGGCTTCCGACCGGTCTCCACGCGCGAAGTCACGACGGCCGCCCATGACGACGACTGACCCGGCTCCCCCGTCATCGCAACCGGCACCTGCGGCTCGCGGCGGCGGCCTTCTCGGACGCGTCGTTCTGGTGCTCGTCGGTCTCGTTCTCGTAGGTCTCGCGCTTGCCTTCGTCTTCGGACCGCGCGAACCCGTCCGACTGACGACGTCGTTCGATCCGGCCGCGATCGGCAGCGATCCCGCCCGATACCTTGCGGGCGAAGAGGCGAACGTGCCGAACCTTCGCCCGCAGGCGGAGAAGGAGATCGTCTGGGCATACCCGGCCTCACGCGCCAAGACCCCTCTCGCGATCGTCTACACCCACGGCTTCTCGGCTTCGAAGGGCGAGACGCGCCCGCTGGCAGACGCTGTCGCCAAGGAACTGGGCGCCAATCTCTTCTACACGCGCCTTGCGGGACACGGACGCGATGCCGCCGCTATGGAGCAGGCCGAGGTCGGCGACTGGATCGACGACTTCGCCGAGGCCATGGCGATCGGCCGGGCGATCGGCGAGCAGGTGGTGGTGATCGGCACGTCCAACGGCGGAACACTTGCGACGATCGGCGCCAGCCGGCCTGATCTATCGCATGGTCTTGGGTCGCTCGTCGAAATCTCGCCGAACTTCGCCCTTCGCGAATGGCGCTCCTTCATCCTGACGCTTCCCTTCGCGCGCGACCTCCTGCCCTATCTCGGCCCCGCGACCTACGGCTCGGGCGACGGATCGAACGGCGTCTGGACCACGAACTATCCCTCGGCGGCTCTCTTGCCGATGGCTCGGCTCGTGGAGGTGGCGCGTCGGATCGATCCGGCGACGATCAAGACACCAGCGCTGTTCCTGTTCTCGCCGAACGACGCCACGGTTGACCCGCAGGGAACCCGCGAGATCGCCGCGCGCTGGGGTGGGCCGCACGAGGTGATCGAGGTGACCGACAGCACCGATCCGACGCAGCACGTGATCGCGGGCGACATTCGCTCGCCCGCCACCACTGCGCCGCTCGCCCGGCAGATCAGCGACTGGATCCGCCGGACGCTCGGCAGCTGACAATCAGATCAGGAGATCCGACATGATCTGGTTGTCGGTGATGTCCTGATAGCGGATGCCAGCTTCGGCAAAACGCTGCAGCAGCGTGTCGAAGTTGCCGGCATGCCGGGTCTCGATGCCGAGGAGGATCGAGCCGAAGTCGCGGGCCGACTTCTTGAGGTACTCGAAGCGCGCCACGTCGTCCTCGGGCCCGAGGAGGTCGAGAAAGTCGCGCAGGGCGCCGGGGCGCTGGGCAAGGCGCAGGATGAAGTACTTCTTCAGCCCCTCGAAGCGCAGCGCCCGCTCCTTCACGTCAGGCAGGCGCTCGAAGTCGAAGTTGCCGCCCGACACCACGAGGACGACGGTCTTCCCGCGCACTTCGCTTCCGAGCGCGCGCAAGGCATCGATGGCAAGCGCGCCAGCCGGCTCCAGCACGATGCCCTCGACGTTCAGCATCTCGATCATCGTCTGACAGAGCCGCCCTTCCGGGCACAGCAGCACGTGCTCGGGCGTGAAGCGGCTGAGGATCTCGAACGGCAACGCGCCGATCTCGGCGACCGCCGCGCCGTCGACGAATCCGTCGACCTGCTCAAGCCGAACCCTCCGACGCTCGATCAGGCTAGTGCGAAGGCTCGGCGCGCCGAGCGGCTCGACGAGGCGGATGTCGGGGCTCGACGGCCCCTCGAAGACGCGCGTCATGCCCGACGCGAGACCGCCGCCGCCGACCGGCAGGATCAGCATCTCGGGATGTTCATGGCCCAGTTGCTGCATCACCTCGAGCCCGACCGTCGCCTGTCCCTCGACGATATCCGGGTGGTCGAAGGGCGGCACCATGGCGGCCCCCGTCTCCTCGGCGTAGCGGCGGGCGGCGGCATAGCTTTCGTCGAAAATGTCGCCGACGAGTTCGATCTCGATCGCGTCGCCGCCGAACATGCGCGTCTTGGCGATCTTCTGCTGGGGCGTGGTGACGGGCATGAAGACCCGGCCCTTCAGCCCGAAGTGCTTGCAGGCGAAGGCGAAGCCTTGCGCGTGATTGCCGGCGGAGGCGCAGGTGAAGCTCGCGGCGGTCTCGCCCGCTTCGATGCGCTTGCGCATGAAGTTGAAGGCGCCGCGGATCTTGTAGGAGCGAACGGGCGTCAGATCTTCCCGCTTGAGGAAGACGCGCGCGCCGTAGCGGTTCGACAAGTGCTCGTTGAGCTGGAGCGGCGTCTCGGGAAACAGGTCGCGCAGCGCGCCGAGGGCGGCCTCGACGCCGGTACGAAAATCGACGTTGGTCATGGATGATCCAGGATACTTCAGAAAAAGCGCGACACGGGACCGGTGCGCCGAAAGGGTGCGGGGCGATGTCCCCGGCGGTCGGATCGGGACGATGCGCCGGATCGGCGCCGGATCGTCTCCGCCGGACGTGCCCTCGTTGACCGTGCTTATCGGGCGGCGGTCAGCGAAAGGACGCCGGCGCCGATAATGAGGAGAAAGGCTCCGCCGATCGAAGCAACAAATGGCATCGCGCGCTCCCTTTTCCCTTGCGTTTCCTGTGCGCGTTCCATGGGCCAACATCGCCGACTTGTAAAGCCGCAAGCCCCTTCCGCTGACGCGTTGGCCGCATTAGAAGCGACCGGGGCCCGAGGCAGGCGTGGCGAAATGGTATACGCGACGGACTTAAAATCCGTTGTCCGAGTGGCATGCGGGTTCGAGTCCCGCCGCCTGCACCCCGTAACACGATGGGTCATCACGATGTCGGCCGGATCAAATGTTCAGCTTGCACCGTGTCTTCGACGTAATCATCAGACTAAATGAACGTCGGCGGAACACGGACTGTCGAACGATTGTCGGACAGAAGATAAGCCGGCGAACGACTGCTGAAGTGTCGCAGCGACTTATCGAAGATTTGTTTGTCTTCCCCGCGGGGACGTGTTCTTCTCGGGCGGTTAACGGAGGAACGGCAGCAGCTCGAGAAGGGATCGATCTATGCCCGACATCAAGCGCATCCCATTGTCCGCCTCGATACCGTCCGATCCCTGGCTGGATTCGGAGGACGAAACCGCGTCCGACCTTCTTCAGCACCTCCAGAGCGACAATCTGGCGCTCTCTCGGCTGCGCGACGCTCTGGTCGCCGACGGCGAACAGGTCGGATCGGCGAACGCCTTTTCTTGACCTGCCGTCATTGGCCGACAGTCCGGCCCCTCTCGTGTGAGAGAAGCCGGAGACCTTGGCGTCAGGCCGTGAGCTTGGCGGCGATCTGAGCGATGTGACGGCCCTGGAAGCGGGCGCCGTCGAGCTCGATCGCGCTCGGCTGGCGCGAACCGTCGCCGTTGGCGATCGTGGTCGCGCCGTAGGGCGAGCCACCGACGATCTGGTCGGAGGCCATCTGGCCCTGGAAGGAATACGGCAGGCCGACGATCACCAGGCCATGGTGCAGCAGCGTCTTATGCACCGAAAGGATCGTCGCCTCGTTGCCGCCGTGCTGGGTGGCCGAGGACGAAAACACGCCACCGACCTTGCCGATCAGCTTGCCCTGCGCCCAAAGGCCGCCGGTGCGGTCCCAGAAGGAGGCCATCTGCGAGGCCATGTTGCCGTAGCGCGTGGGAACGCCGACGATGATCGCATCGTACTGGGCAAGCTCGTCCGGCTGGGCTTCGGGGAAGTCGTGGTTCGTCTTGAAATGCGCGGCGGCGACCACCTCGGCCGGCGCGGTTTCGGGCACACGCTTGATGTCCACCTCGGCGCCGCCGTCGCGTGCGCCCTCGGCCACGGCTTTCGCCATGGTCTCGATGTGGCCGTAGCTCGAATAATAGAGAACCAGTACCTTCGCCATCGCATCCTCGTCCATTGCCGGAAACTCCGTGCGGCGTCCGGGCCTCGCCGTGTGTCGCACTTAGAGCGTTCGCGTTACAAGAATACGAGGCCTCGGCGACGTGACGCACCGTTTACCGATCGGCCGCGTCGGGCGCCCCCTTTCCTTCCGCCGTGTTCCGCCCCAAACCATCGGCTTTGGCGGAGAGAGCGGATGACGGACGCGCAGAAGGTTCACACGGCGGCGATGCTGGCGATCGGAGACGAGCTCCTGTCCGGCCGCACCAAGGACCGCAACATCGCCCATCTCGCCAGCGTGCTGACGCTGGCCGGGCTCGACCTTCGCGAAGTGCGCATCGTTCCGGACGTCGAGGAGGAGATCGTGGCCGCGCTCGACGCGCTGCGCACGCGCTACGACTTCGTCTTCACTTCCGGCGGCATCGGACCGACGCATGACGACATCACGGCCGACGCGATCGGGCGCGCCTTCGGTCTGCCGGTCGAGCCTCATCCCGAGGCCACGCAACTGCTCGCCGCCTATTACGAAAGCCGGTCCCTGCCCTTCACCGATGCGCGCCGTCGGATGACCCGCACGCCGCGCGGCGCGTCGCTGATCGACAACCCAGTGTCGAAGGCGCCGGGCTTCCGCGTCGGCAACGTCTTCGTCATGGCGGGCGTGCCCGGCATCTTCACCGCGATGCTCGACAAAATCCTGCCGACCCTGCCGACGGGCCCGGTGATGTTGAGCACGGCGATCGCCTGCCCGTTCGGCGAAGGCGACATCGGCGGCCCGCTTTCCGAAATCCAGAAGCGCCACCCGGAGACGGCGATCGGCTCCTATCCGAAGTTCGACGGGCAGCGGTACTCGACCGAACTCGTGGTGCGCTCGCGCAGCGAGGCGGCACGTGATGCCGCAGCGGCGGAAATCCAAGCAATGATCGAAGGCCTTGCCAAGCCCTGACGGGACGACGCCCGAGGTCCGCGGCATCTTTCCTATGAGCCGTCGAGGACGAGGATGCGCGCATCGCCGTCCGTCCGGTACGGACTGCCCTCGCCGTTCCGCCCGTCCTGCACCGGTCCGATCCCGGTGACGGTGCGGACTGCGGTGACCATACCCGTGGCGTCGAGGTCTGCGACGAGACCGTTGCGAGCGGCATCGACGTCGGGCGCGATCAGGTGGGTCACGGCGCCCGTGTAATGGCTGAAGCCGACCCCGGCATCGAATGTCACCGATCCGGGGAACGACACCCCGTCGCCGAAGGTTGGCTGCGCCCAGAACCTGACATGCTGGCGACGGTCGGCACTTTGTCCGACGGGCTTCTCGAAGGCGACCGTCTCGACATGGCCGTCGTAGAGGAGCGGACTGACGGGCGCCTGCGGATACGGCCTGTCGAACAGGACGCTCGCCGCAATGCGCAGGCTCGACACGATCGTGACGGGATCGGCGGGATGCCAGCCGGCATCCGCCATCGCGCGATCGAGGGCCGCACGATCGCCGACGATCCCGACATTGATCGGGTCGCCGGGTCGCCCCTGGAGCGTCACCGTCACCATCGGCCGCAGCAGGCCGGCACTGCGCTCGTCGTAGCGGGTCCAGATGCGGGGCAGAACGAGATAGGCCGCAAGGCCGTAGGTTGTGAGAGCTAGGACGACCGCGAGGAGGCCGTGGGCGAGGATCCGTCGCATGATGCTTCCCGTCCGGCCGTCTTGCGCCGGCCACGACGACAAGCTATCGCGCCCGTCAGCCTTGAGGAGATCCGCCGATGTCGACGCCCGAAAAGTCCTTCCCCGTCTCCTGGGAACAGTTCCACCGCGATGCGCGCGCGCTTGCCTGGCGGCTGGCGGGACAGCGGTCGGAGTGGAAGGCGATCGTCTGCATCACGCGCGGCGGGCTCGTGCCGGCGGCGATCATCGCCCGCGAACTCGGCACCCGCATGATCGAGACGGTCTGCATCGCCTCGTATCACGAGTACGACACGCAAGGGGAACTGCAGGTTCTGAAAGACATCGCCCCCGCCCTGCGCGAGGACGATGGCGACGGCATCCTGATCGTCGACGACCTCACCGATACCGGTAAGACGGCCGCCCTCGTGCGCGCCATGCTGCCGAAGGCTCACTTCGCGACGGTCTACGCCAAGCCGAAGGGCCGCCCGCTGGTCGACACCTTCATCACGGAAGTCAGCCAGGACACGTGGATCTTCTTCCCGTGGGATCTCGGCCTGTCGTTCCAGGCACCGATCGCCAAGGGCTCGGCGGGCTGAGCCCGCCGCTGGGGCGCAACCCCGCCGGGGCAATTCGCAAGTCAGCCTTATCCCCAGCTTCCACACCCGTCCCACGCCCTTTTTCGGGGCGTCTGGCGCCGTCATCCACGCGTCATTAACGTCATCTGCAGAACCGAACCGTCGGGGCGCTCCCACCAACCTGTGGATAAGCATTTCGCTCGGGAACCGATGGTTCCATCGAGGTTTGAATCGCGAGACACGGACGGTCGAAATTCGTTCGAATTTTAACCATCCTCCAAGATGTGGATATCCGACCCCTAGAATTGGTAGTCGATCGAAACGTCGACACCATATATGGTAGGGTCTACCAATTGAGAATCATCTGCCACCGGTACGACCGGGTCGGGCATCGGCTGAGGAGTCGATGAAGGCCGCGTCGTGTCCGTATGTGGCGAGAGGCATCGGAGCTGGACCATGGGCATGAAGATCGACCGCCGCTACACGCGGGCAGACCAGGGCGCCTATGACTCGATCGAGTTCCGCAAGGCGACGAGCGAGATCCGCAATCCGGACGGCTCGGTCGTGTTCCGGCTCGCCGATATCGACGTGCCCGCCCAGTTCAGCCAAGTGGCGTCCGACATCCTTGCCCAGAAGTACTTCCGCAAGGCGGGCGTACCCAAGGCCCTTCGCAAGGTCGAGGAGAACGACGTTCCGTCCTGGCTCTGGCGTTCGGTCGCCGACGAGGAGGCGCTGAACCAGCTGCCCGAGGGCGAGCGCTACGGGTCCGAAATGGACGCCCGGCAGGTGTTCGATCGCCTGTCCGGAACCTGGACCTACTGGGGCTGGAAGGGCGGCTACTTCCAGTCCGAGGAGGATGCGCGCGCCTTCCGCGACGAACTCGCCTACATGCTCGCGACCCAGAAGGTCGCTCCCAACTCGCCGCAGTGGTTCAACACCGGCCTCCATTGGGCCTATGGCATCGACGGCCCGGGCCAAGGCCACTTCTACGTCGACTACCGCACGGGCGAGCTGACGCGCTCGGCCTCGTCCTACGAGCACCCGCAGCCGCACGCCTGCTTCATCCAGTCCGTCGCCGACGACCTCGTCAACGAGGGCGGCATCATGGACCTGTGGGTGCGCGAGGCGCGCCTCTTCAAGTACGGCTCAGGCACCGGCTCGAACTTCTCGGCCCTGCGCGGCGAGGGCGAGAAGCTCGCCGGCGGCGGCAAGTCCTCGGGGCTGATGAGCTTCCTCAAGATCGGCGACCGGGCGGCGGGCGCCATCAAGTCGGGCGGCACGACGCGCCGCGCGGCCAAGATGGTCGTGGTCGACATCGACCATCCGGACATCGAAAACTACGTGATGTGGAAGGTGCGCGAGGAGGAGAAGGTCGCGGCGCTTGTGACCGGCTCCAAGACCGTCTCCAAGCACCTGAAGGCGATCCTGTCGGCCTGCGTCAACTGCGAGGGCGGCACGGGCGAGGAGTGCTTCGACCCGAACGTGAACCCTGCCCTCAAGCGCGCCGTGAAGGACGCCAAGAAGGCGCAGGTTCCCGAGAACTACGTCAAGCGCGTCATCCAGTTCGCGCGGCAGGGCTACACGGACATCGATTTCCCCGTCTACAACACGGACTGGGACTCCGAGGCCTATCTGACCGTCGCCGGGCAGAACTCCAACAACTCCGTTCGCGTCACCGACGACTTCCTCCAGGCGGTCGAGCAGGACGGCGAGCACAAGCTGATCGGCCGGACCACCGGCAAGGTCACCAAGACCCTCAAGGCTCGCGAACTCTGGGACCAGATCGGTTATGCCGCTTGGGCCTCGGCCGATCCCGGCATCCAGTTCCACACCACGATCAACGACTGGCACACCTGCGCGGCGGCCGGCGCGATCAACGCGTCGAACCCCTGCTCGGAATACATGTTCCTGGACGACACGGCCTGTAACCTGGCATCCATGAACCTCCTGCAGTTCCGCGAGACGAACGGCCGGTTCGACATCGACGCCTACGAGCATGCGACGCGTCTCTGGACGATCGTGCTCGAGATCTCGGTGCTGATGGCGCAGTTCCCATCGAAGGAGATCGCGCAGCGCTCCTACGACTACCGCACGCTCGGCCTCGGCTTCGCCAATATCGGCGGCCTTCTGATGACCGCCGGCATTCCCTACTCCTCGGCCGAGGGCCGTGCGATCTGCGGTGCGCTGTCGGCGATCATGACCGGCATCTCCTATGCGACCTCGGCCGAGATGGCGCGTGAGCTTGGTCCCTTCCCGGACTACGAGCGCAACGCCGCCGGCATGCTGCGCGTCATCCGCAACCATTCGCGCGCCGCTCAGGGGCTTGCCAACGGCTACGAGGGCCTCGCCGTCGATCCGGTGCCGCTCGACCATGCCTCGCTGAAGGACAAGCGCCTCTCCGCCCGCGCCAAGCAGGCCTGGGTGCTCGCGCAGGAACTCGGCGAGAAGCACGGCTATCGCAACGCGCAGGTCTCTGTCATCGCGCCCACCGGCACGATCGGCCTCGTCATGGACTGCGACACGACGGGCATCGAGCCGGACTTCGCGCTGGTCAAGTTCAAGAAGCTCGCCGGTGGCGGCTACTTCAAGATCATCAACCGCGCGGTGCCCGAGGCGCTGCGCACGCTCGGCTACTCCGAGGCGCAGATCGCCGAGATCGAGGCCTATGCCGTCGGCCACGGCAACCTCAACCAGGCGCCGGCCATCAATCCCGGCTCGCTCCGCGCCAAGGGCTTCGGTGACGACCAGATCGCAGCCGTCAACGACGGTCTGAAGAGCGCCTTCGACATAAAGTTCGCCTTCAACAAGTGGACGCTCGGCGAAGCCTTCTGCAAAGAGACGCTCGGCATCACCGACGAGCAGCTGAACGACTTCTCGTTCGAACTGCTGCCCTTCCTCGGCTTCAGCCGAAAGGACATCGAGGCGGCGAACATCCACGTCTGCGGTGCGATGACGCTGGAAGGCGCGCCGTTCCTGAAGGCCGAGCATCTACCGGTGTTCGACTGCGCCTCGCCTTGCGGCCGGATCGGCAAGCGTTCGCTCTCGGTGGAATCGCACATCCGCATGATGGCGGCTTCGCAGCCGTTCATCTCGGGTGCGATCTCCAAGACCATCAACATGCCGAACGATGCGACGGTCGAGGATTGCAACAGCGCCTACATGCTGTCGTGGAAGCTCGCCCTCAAGGCGAACGCCCTCTATCGCGACGGCTCCAAGCTTTCGCAGCCCCTCAACGCCTCGCTGATCTCCGACGAGGATGACGAGGACGATCTGGTCGAGGAGACCGCGGCGGCCATCGCCGCGGCTCCGGCCGCGGTACAGGCGACCGAGATCGCCGAGCGTATCGTGGAGCGCGTCATCGAACGCGTCACCCGCGAGCGCGAGAAGCTGCCGAACCGGCGCAAGGGCTACACGCAGAAGGCCATCGTCGGCGGCCACAAGGTGTACCTGCGTACCGGCGAGTTCGACGACGGCCGCCTCGGCGAGATTTTCATCGACATGCACAAGGAAGGCGCCGCCTTCCGCGCGATGATGAACAACTTCGCCATCGCGATCTCGCTCGGCCTGCAGTTCGGCGTGCCGCTCGACGAGTACGTGGAGGCCTTCACCTTCACGCGCTTCGAGCCGGCCGGCATGGTCCAGGGCAACGAGGCGATCAAGAACGCGACGTCGATCCTCGACTACGTGTTCCGGGAACTCGCGGTCTCCTATCTCGGCCGCCACGACCTCGCGCATGTCCAGCCGGAGGATTTCGGCGCCTCGACCATCGGGCGCGGCGTGGAAGGCGACAAGCCGGCCGCTCTGCCGATCTCGAGCGGCATGGTGCGCGGCCAGACGGCGAAGTTCCGCCTCGTCTCCTCCGACACGCAGGGGACGACGGCTCCCGCCGGCCAGTCGAAGCCGGCCGGCGTGACCGCGGTCGCCCGCCCGGTGACGACGGCGAGCGCCGCCCCGCGCGCCGCGGCAACGCTCGGCAGCGGTCAGGCTACCGCTTTCAAGCGCGACTACGAGGCGGCCCCGCTCGACGAGCCCGCTCCGACCGCCGACGCGTCGCCGGCGCAGGGCCTCTTCGACAGCCCGCTCGCCTACGCCGCCTCCCCACGCGACGTCTCGCGCGTCGAGGCGCCCGCCAAGGCGACAAGCGCCGAACGCCGAGCCCAGGCCCTGATGAAGGGCTACACCGGCGATAGCTGCTCGGAGTGCTCGAACTTCACGATGGTTCGAAACGGCACCTGCCTGAAGTGCGACACCTGCGGTTCGACCAGCGGCTGCTCCTGATCCGGCGTCAGGATAGATCTCGGCTATCACGGCGCCCAAAGTGAAGGTGCTGGCATAGGATGGTCATTTGTCGGCATAGTTTGGCATCGATGAAGCCATCCATATGCCTCACCCTCCCGTTGGCTGGCCTTGGGCGTCACCGTATCTCGGACTCCGTCGCGGTAGTTCGTTCCAGCGACGCGGATAGTTCGGTCGGCCCTTGAAGACGGGCTTGAAGACGTATGTGAAATAAACCAAAGTTTGCGCATTCCCGAGACAAATACACAGCAGGAGCAAGGATTTAGCTGTTTCGCTACGTCATAGATCGGCATTCGGCTCTGCTGAAATGAACGAGCTGCCGATCAGGGCTCTGCCCCTCAGAAGTCTCCGGTCGCCCCCGTCGGCGACCGGAAGAACTTGGAAGAACATATCGTGAATGCCCTCGGGCATCGTGTCCAAGGTGCTTCGCAACCGAAGGAAGACGACATGAACATCCAGACCGGTGTGCCACGTCCGTCCACGCAGGCGGAGGACTTCCTTGAGGATCTCGTCGAGGATCTGCAGGTCCCCGTCAGCCGCATCGAGCAGGCGGAACGGAGCTACAAATCACTCGGTGGCTGGCTCCACCGACCGAACTCGACCGTCAGGGACCTCGATCCGAACGTCTACGTCCAAGGGTCCTTTCGGCTGGGCACCACGATCAAGCCGCTGAACGATCAGGAAGAGTACGACATCGACTCGGTTTGCGAGTTCGGGAGGGTCGGGAAAGGGTCGTTGAGCCAGGCCGAACTGAAGCGCCGGCTCGGCGTCGAGGTAGAGGCCTATCGCCGCTCCCAGAACATGACGAAGCCGATGCGCGAGGGCCGCCGATGTTGGGTCCTCGACTACGCGGACGGAGCGCAGTTCCACATGGACATCGTTCCCGCCGTTCCGAACGGCCGAGATACACGGCTGATCCTCGAAGCCCGGCGAATGGATCCGCGTTGGGCGGCGACGGCGATCGGCATCACAGACAACGAGGTCTGGAACTACATGATCGTGTCCGACGACTGGCCACGATCGAACCCCAAGGGCTACGCGGACTGGTTCCGGAGTCGAATGGCCGTAGCCTTCGCTCGACGCAAGCAGCGACTCGCGGAAAGCGCTCGGGCCAGCGTCGAGGACATCCCAGACTATAAGGTCCGCACTCCTCTTCAGGCCGCAGTGATGCTCCTGAAGAGGCATCGCGACATGATGTTCGTCGATCGCTACTCTGACCGTCCCATCTCCGTCATCGTGACGACCCTCGCGGCGCACGCCTATGCCGGCGAGGAGACGATCGCGGGCGCCCTGCTGTCAATCCTCTCGCGTATGGAGGCCTACGTGGGGAGGACCAATGACGGCTGGTTAATACCCAACCCGGCGGACCCGCTGGAGAACTTCGCGGACAAGTGGGGAAAGCACCCCGAGCGTGCGCGAGCCTTCTTCGAGTGGCTCGGGGCGGCACGCAGGGACTTCGGACAGGCGGCCGTCCTGTTGGAGCGCAAGACCATCGCCGACCAGCTCGCCGGCAGCATCGGTCATGGAGCCGCCCATCGAGCGGAGGCGCGCCGATCGCTCGATGCCCCCCGCCCGGGCCTTCTGCGTACCGCGATCGTCCCGCCGGCTGCGGCGTCGGCCACCCCCTCGTTCGGTTCCCAGGCCCGTGTCCCGACCAAGCCTCGCGGGTACGCGTGACCTTCTGGGTCATGCAGCCAGCCCGGGCGAAGGCGGAGCGACGCGGCGTCGCTGCGCTGATGGACCGTTCACCTTGGCTGACCTCGGTCGTATGGGGTATCGACGAGGAGGCGCGGCTGACGGCGAATTTCGTGGTACGTCATGCCGACGAGGACTTTCCGCTCGTCATGACGTACCCGGAGTACTTTCCGGACGTTCCGCCCGTCGTCGTTCCGGTCGATCGCCGACGCCTCTCCGCTCACCAGTACCCGGCCGGCGACCTTTGTCTCGAATGGCGAGCCGACAACTGGTCGTCAGACGTCACCGGCGTCGACATGATCACGAGTGCCTACGACCTGATCGCGGGCGAGCGATCGGGCGAGGATGCGCCCCGCGTCCCGTCCGCGCACGACGTACCACTCGGGCAGGCCGTTAGGAACGAAGTGCTCCGGCTCGTTGTCGATAAGGAAGTCCTCGGCCAGCTGCGCAGCCATCCTGGAATGAGTCGTACGCCCGTCTGGCTCCGGATGCGCTTTGCCGCTGGATGCATCGTTACCTTCATCGAGTTTCCTGAAGACCCGGACGCTCTTGATCCCTCCGGACGGAACCACCTCGATGGAACCTGGTCCAGGCGATGCGATGCCGTCCGGATAGCCACGGACTTCACCCTCCGCCCAGACTGCACGATCGAGATCTTGGCGAGCTTCGTGAGATCCCTCGGCCACGACGAACTCGCAGACAAGGTCTCATCCGACGCCGGCGGCGTCTATCTCATCGTCGTCTCGGACACCGACGTCACCCTTCTCCTAATTGATGGCGCCGGGGGCGCTAGAACCATCACCCGCGACGTCACGATTGTCATCCCTGAAGAAGGGGACCGTCGGAACCATGCGACGAACGAGGTGCTGGAATCTCGTGCGGTAGGCATAGTCGGGTGCGGCTCCGTCGGTTCGAAGATCGCCGTATCGCTCGCGCGTGCCGGCGTGGGTCGTTTCGTCCTCGTCGATCCGGACATCATGCTTCCGATCAATCTGCAGCGGCACGATCTGGACGGCCGCTTCATCGGAACGCACAAGGTAGATGGCCTCCGGCAACGGCTTCAGGATGTCTCGGGCAAGGCGACGGTAGTCGCTCGTCGGGTCACGCTCGGCGGACAGGAGAGCGCGGAGACGCTCGCTTCCGTACTCGACGATCTCGCCGGCTGCGACCTTGTCATCGAGGCCACGGCGGACCCTCAAGTCTTCAACTACTGCGCCTCGCTAGCGAGGACCCGCTCCGTCGCGATGCTCTGGGTAGAAGTCCTGGCAGGCGGTATCGGCGGATTGTTCGCTCGTTCGCGTCCCGAGGTCGACCCGCCGCCACAGGAGGCGCGGCGCCAGATCCTAGCCTGGACCGAGGCGCGAGGAGTGCCAGCCCCGACCACTTCGGATATTCCGTACGCGGCGGGAGAAGGCGCAGTGTTGGTCGCGGACGACGGTGACGTCTCGACCATCGCAGCCCACGCGACTCGCTTGGCGATCGATACGCTAGTCCGGCCGGAAACGAGCTTGTTTCCCTACTCGGCCTACTTCGTCGGTTTGACCCGTTCGTGGATCTTCGATGCGCCGTTCGACACATGGCCCGTGGAGTACCGGATGGAGGGTACATGGGGAGCCGCAACGGATCCTGAGCGGGCGGCCCATGCGTCCGATCTTATTCGCGATCTCGTGACGAGCAAGTCCGATGCTGCTCCTCCTACCGAGTGAGATCGCACAAAGGTTCAGGCGACACCTCGTCGAAGCCGGAGCGGACGAGATCGGTGGGATCCTCATGGGCGAACAGTTGTCGCTGGGAAAGTTTCGAATCGTCGATTTCAGTGTTGACGCAGGTAGACGCGAGAGAGATCGATTCCTACGAGATATGGACCATCATGCGCATACCCTCAGGAGGTTCTTCGAGAGGACCGGAGGCGACTACGAGCGCTTCAACTATCTGGGCGAATGGCATTCGCATCCACGGTTCTCCGTCGCGCCGAGCTCGACGGACCTGTGCAGCATGCAGGCCATGGTCGATGGCGACGAGGGCATAGCGTTCGCCGCTCTGCTGATCCTGAAGCTGCGTCGCCGAGATAGATTGCAGGCATCCGCAACGCTTTTTACGACGGGGCAGCACCCGGGAACCATTCCGTTCCTTCAGGAAGCCGACTGCGATCGTCCTACCTGAGGTTTCAAGCGTCCACCGTCATGATCGAGGATCGCCTCAAGCAATCATGTCGGTCGGTGATGCCTTTAAACACCAACATGGTTAGACACCTCGACGCACTCCCCAATCGTTCATGCCCGAACAGGACATGGCAACAATCTTCCGGTCGTCGATTGAAGTAGCATGGCTCACCCGATCGTAAGGGTCGGAACGAAGCGTCCGACCTGCCGATTCTGATCCCAGATCCTCATAGGGAGATCGGCCTTCGGCATTCGGACGCGACCGACCTCGACCGCAGCGGAGTTCGGCAGCGCAGGGAACACGTTCACCAGCGCCTGTTCGCCGTGGATAGCCTTGATCCGATCCAAGATACGTCGAACACGTCGCCTGAACTCGGAGAGGTCCTGGGGACGGCGCATGATGTCGTTGTGGGGTTCCTCCGCGGTCAGCGACCATATCGCGACATCGTCGCCGAGCACGTCACGGATCCTGTCGTCCGTAACCGTGGCACTCAAGACGAGCTTGAGCGCCACGGGCCATGCTTTCGTCTCCAGCGCCGGTTCATGTTCGACGAAGCGGATGGCAGGTTGATCGGCTTGCCATCTCCAGGTCGCTGGTTCCCGATGCCGCTGATGCACGGTCGCTGGAACGATATCACCGAGAAGGCGCCCCAACTCGATCAGGAGAGGTTGCGGAGCCAGAGCGAAGACGTTGAGGTTGCGGATCTCCTGCGTCTCGACGCGCCCCTTCACCTTCGCGTCGAACTGGCGCCGCAGGTTCTCGGCCTGGATGGTCCAGTAGGCTTCCTCATCGTCGCGATACGTCGAGCCCGTGAGCGACAGATCGATGGTCTGTCGCGAAGCCGGGTGATGGTCCGGCGGCATCGCCTGGAAGATCGCTCGTGTGGATACCAGAGACTCCATGTAGCCGATGTCGGCGCCGAAGCGGATCACGTGGGAGGCCCGATCGCGGTCGATACCGGCTACGATCGCTACGCGATCCTCGTGTTCGAGCTTCATCTCGAGCAGCGTCGGTTCGGGATGCCTGTCGACCTCCTCGACGTCGATCAGCTTGTGATGGGTCGCGCAGAGGAGCATGAGGTTGTCCAGGCTCTTCGCGAGGAGAGGCGATCTGGTCGCGTCGCCACGTGGACCATCCGGTGCATCGGCGACGATATGCGCGACGAAGCCGTACGTGCCGTCCTCGTTCCCCGAGATCAGGTCGCCGATGAGTTCCGCGTTGCACCCAAGGTACTCGCAACGCCCTGCCGCACGCGCCCACAGTGCAGCCTGCGTCTTCGCTGGTACCCTCGTCTTCGCCATATCGAATCCTCTTGAACGGAATCGCTCGGGCGTGGCCAGAGCGGTCAGCCGTAGGTTGGGTCTCGTCCAGACAAATGCACCGTGCTCTTTGCCTTGCCGTCATACGGTGGGGCCGATGGCTGTTTCATATCCCGATATCAAGCAGTTCCGTAACGAGGATTCACTCGCTCGAAGTTCCGCTATTGAAGAGCCTGCTTCCGACAACCGCACTGGTTCCGTGGCATCTTGCGTGCCTGTCGTGCTGCACCGAATGCATACCTGAGGAGGGTGGCGTGTGACAGGACGTCGGCAAGAGCCATAGCGGCGTCCAAGACAGGAGCGAACAAGTGAACTGGACTGCAGACGAGAACCAAGACCTGGCGCCGCTCCCTCAAGGCATGCGCTCGACGGGCGTGCGTCGCTCGCGGCGCCCGCAGCAGCCGTGGCAATTCGACGAGTTCCGCATTCTGTCCATCGACGGGGGCGGCATCCGCGGCATCCTCCCAGCGACGATCCTCGAACTCTGCGAACGGAATTTCCTCGGGGGTGGTTCGGCAGGACGCTGCTTCGACATGATCACCGGGACGTCAACCGGTGGCATCATCGCCTTGGGACTCGGACGGGGCAAGACCGCTGCGGAGATCTTGCAGCTATACACGGATCACGGAGGCGAAATCTTTCCGCAGGTTCCAGATGCGAAGGGTCTCGCTTCGATCTGGCGGCGGTCCGTGAAGATCGGGCGGGACGTGCGTCGAGTCCGGTACAGCCCACGGGCTCTGACGGAGCATCTGGAGAAAACGTTCGGCGGCGACGTCTACGGAGAAAGCGAGCGGCGGCTCGTCATCCCAACCTTCGACGCCCACACGAAGATCAACGTTCTCAAGACGCCTCACCACCCCGACTTCCGGATCGACTGGCAGAATCGAATGGTCGACGTCGCGTTGGCTACGTCCGCAGCGCCGACGTATCTTCCTCCTCATAGGATCGGAACGCAGGTCTATGCGGACGGAGGCGTCTGGGCGAACAATCCGGTGATGCTGGGACTCGTGGATGCCCTGACGTGCTACGACCTCGACAGACACAAGGTCCGCATCCTCTCCCTCGGTTGCGGCTCCGGAGAGCTTAGGTTCACGGAGAAGCAGATGGTGCGCGGCGGCCAGTGGGACTGGCGTAACCTCGTGAGCACGGCGATGGATCTGAGTAGCCAGAGTGCCGACGGTCAGGCCAGGCTGCTCGTCGGAGCAGATCGCTTCTGTCGGCTGGATCTTCCGGACCAGGTCCATCCCATACCGCTGGACGACTTCGAGACAGCAATGAAACTGCTACCGCAGGAAGGGGAGCGACTCTTTCAGCAGAACCAGCAGCAGCTCGCCAGCTTCTTCGAAGGGCCTAGACCTACGTATGAGGCCCACTACGGTCCTCGCGTGGCGGCTCCTTGACGGCCCGAACTAGCCAATCCGTGGGCATCATCGTATCTATGACCCTCTCGCGGCAGTCCGTTTAAGCAACGCGGATATTTTGGTCGGCTCTCGAATACGGAATTGAAGATATAATACAGTAGACACTCGCTTGGGATCTGCTGTTTTCATTCGGACCAGTTTCACCGATCAGGCCCGTCACGGCTTCTTGGAATCATGGACCCTCTTTTTCGAGGTAACGCAGAGCGCCCTGAGCCAAAGGAAATAGAACGCGGTAAAGCTGATGCTCGTCGATTACGGCGCCCAGGTGAGCGACATTGTTTCTTTGCTTGATAAGAGATCTGCAAACAGCTTCGTCGACAGTAAATTTTCCATCGGAGTTCGATATCTCTCCCAATCCTATGTGCTGGAGGATCCTCAGGAGTTTTTCAGGCCTTCCCTCTCGCGTCGTCGTCGGAGCATTCAGAACGTTTTCGATCCGGCTTTTCGCTTCCTTGCTAAGTGACATCGCCGAGATTTGTGATTTCTCTTCCTTGGACAGCAGCGGAGTAAACAGCCGCAAAAACTCCACGCGCTTCTCCAACTCTTCTAGGATCACAAACCAAAACAGGAACTTGGATTTTGCTTGGGGGGAACGCATACCTTCGACGAAGATCGAGGTAAGAGGCGTCCAACGTAGGTTCTCGAATATCCTTCTGTCTACCGGAACAGTATCTATGGAGGACAACTGCACGCTCGCTTCGATGTGCAAGGTCCCCGCCAGCTTCGGCGAGACATCTCGCAAGCCCTCGACGTCCAGCTTCAGGACGAGGTTCCCATACCACGCATCCTGCTGGCTTCGAGCCAAGGCCGAGGAGAAGGCTTCCGCAACCTTGCCTAGGAACTCTTCCACTTGGTCAAACGATCTACTCACCGCGAATTCGACCGTCAGCAGAAACACGTCCTGGTGTACGTAGGTGATGGATATCGACTTCAGGTCGACGCCGAGAACGTGGACGTCCGCTTCGTGGAACGGATTCTGCGCGATATGCTGCCGACCGAACCAGAACTCCCCCTTTCGATGGGACAGGAAACCAGGGTTCGACACGTGATGCGAGCTAACGAGCCGGATCGGTGCCTCAAACTTGGTGCCCCCCGTCTCCAATTCTTCGGCGAGGTTCATTAGCTATCCTTTCACTACACCGTCGTTTGACTTTACCTATCGCCGGACGACGAGGACGTCTCGCACCTTTGTCAAAGGTCGATACGTCGGCCGCCGAAGCCATTTTGGACGGCAACGAGCGCTGAGACGCTCGAAAGCTTCGAAGGTGGGGTCGTAGTCGCAATCGGCGAGGTTCTCCACGATCGCACGGTGAGGAATCGTGTGTTCCTGACAAGGACTCAGTTTCAGGTATCATCATGCGAGTCACTGTCGAGAGCATGTGCAAAAGGCCGGAGCGCGGATCCATCGAGCGGTCCCGGCTGGCCCGGCCACTCGACGGGCGAATCTTCTCCAGGGGCGAGGCGACGAGCGCTTCGACTTCCTCACCGCGCATAGCGCCCTCGAGAGCGGGGTACGACCGGCGGAAAAGGCGTTCGGTGCACGGGGAGGCAGGCGCGGTCGCGCATAGTCTGCCAACCAAGCCTCAGCGGAAGTCCCTTGTCTTTACGCGGATCCGGCACGCTCGCCCCGAAGCGCTCGGCGAAGATCCTCTGGCGACAGTCCAGCCCGTCACAGCGGAAGCGTCGCGCCACAAGTTGAAGTTGGACGGCTCGGCCACCTAGAGGCAGGTCCGCCACGCGGCGATGATACCGGCTGTGCACGCGTTGCTAGGGACGATTGCAGGACGGGCACGCCGCCGATGTTCCTCGCATCGATGCGCTGATGATCAGGACACCGTCCAAGAACTCCTGATGATCGATCGCGAGCCCGGCGGGAGCGACGGCTGAGAGCGGAAGGCGGCATGGCATCTGGACGACCTCCATCGGAAACCGCCAATCCCACCGCCAAACTGCACCGAAGATGAGTCAGACCCAGTTTTGCAGGCCGTTTGACATCGTTCGCCTTCGCCCTCGGGCGAGTACCAGCCAGACCGATCTGGTCGACTTGAGCCTGCCGGTCTGAGGTCCGCGTTCACTCAGGCCGGCGAGCGACCTCCAGTCGAAGGCCGCCAACGGTTCTCAAAACGCTCCAGCCTTCCGGGACGCCACACGATCGCCGACCCAGGACCGGCGTTCCGCATGCTGCCCGTCAGCAAGCTCACGTCGCCCTCGTCGGCGACGAAGAAGACGATGTATCGCGGGGTTCGCAGTTCGGGCTGATCTGATTTCATCTTAGCGAAGGAGTTGCCATGCGTCGCCGTGAACTGACGGATCGCGAGTGGTAGGTGATCAAGCCGCAGTCGCCGTGGAACAAGCTTGAAACGCAGTGCACGGTAGGATCCGAGTCCTGAGCCGCCATGAGCGCCTAAGCCAATTCGCGGGAGCCGGCGATGACGTTCAGAAAAGCCGAATACTTGTCATCATAGGACATTCTCGACCGTTTCGGACGGAAGCGGGCACCATCCCATCCTTGGCATCATGTACCCGCACGTTGCAGAAACTCTCCGACCTTTCCCGGTCCGGCGTACCAACTGCGGTATTGAGCAACGAGGCGTTCCGCGATGTCCGGTGCGAGAGTGCTCGCCCGAAGATGGTCCGCAAGTCTATCAGGCGTTACAACCGGTCGTATTCCGATGTCGTCCGGAACCCATAGCTCCGTTCCTGGAGTGGTCTGTGGATTAAGCCCGGCCTTGCTTATGAGATCGATGTAGACCCGCTTTTCGATGCCAGGTGCTGCGGGTGCCAACGCCTTGTCGATCTCACGGTCCGACAATCCCGCTCCCTTCATCCCATCCACAGCGGCGCGCAGCAGGCGATCGTGCTGAGCGACATGCCCTCCGCTCAGCGTACCAGTTGGAATCGCGCTCACCTCCGCCGCGAGGACGGCGTTGGCGGTCACGAGTCTTGCAGTTTCCTCCTTGGCCTGTTGAACGGTCTGCACGTCGGCTTCGATCGCCTTCGCCTTCAGATCGATCTCATGCTTGATGACCTCGAGTTCGCCTTTGCTCCACTTGAAGCTTTTGATCGATTCGAAATTCTGTCCGAGGATCGTGACAAGTACCAGTGCGACGACTGCGAGCCACTCCGTCTCGGTAAGTTCGAAAACCTCCGCTGCGAGTACGACGGCGACGCCGATGGCTATCGGCAGCCACCACGGGCCGACCAGTTTGGAATCCGCGCTGCCAGTCATTCCGATCTCCTCGTCCAGTTCGCAGGCGTATCACGGCTGATCGTTCAATCAGACAGGCTTCGGATCCGATGGAGGACATTGCAACATTTGGCGAAGGTGAACCGCCGTCTGGTCGATGCTCGGATATACGGTCGTGGCGTCGATCCCGATGCTTGCGAGTTGGTAGAGGACTTCTGCCTTCCCGTTGACCGTGATCCGTTGGATTTCGATGCCGTCGATGCCCTGTTCCGGGAGTTGGGCATCATGCCCAAATATGAGGAAGGCACCATCCTGAGAGCGGATCCGAATGTTTGTTCTCTTGGCCTTGACGCAGACGACCGCCCCTACGTCCTTGGGGTCCATCCAAGGTTCGAAGTACCCTTTTTCTGATCGGACGTGGTGCAGCAGCTTGCCGATCGCTGGCTGCTCGTTGAAGGTGGTCTTGTCTAGATCGAGGTCGATGGTGTCCTGCTGATCGAACGTTAGGTTCCACAGATTCGCGATGCAGCTCACCGTATCGGAATCGAAGTACTTTATCCTGTCCCTCTGGACCCGGAAGACGACGACCTCTCCTGGCTCATCGGAAGGACCGCCGGAGCCGTGGCAGGCGAAGAAGAGGGCGACTAGCGGATTGCCCGTGATGTCGAGCAGACGCGTCGGCAGACCGTAGTGCTGCATCCTGACCAGCTTGTCGAAGCAGTAGCGGTCACCGATGAACTCGTCGTCGTGAGCGATCTGCAGTTCCTTGCAAAGTGCGTGTTCGTTCGGGAGATGCTTCCAGCTCCCATTGGGCCACTTCCGCATCAGGGATGGCTGAAGTTCGTAGCTCAGGCTCTCGTGTCCGCGATAGAAGGGCGTCGTCTCCGTGCTTCCCGAAAGCCGATACATCACACGCAGGAAGTCATCGACGCTCCCGACAGTGTCGACCACATTTCTCTCGATGGGTGGAGGGGCAACGTCGGGAATAGGTTGGGCCGCCCGCATCACGGCCGCGACGTTCTCCTGAGTCTCGGGCCGGGCATCGGACAACCTGCGGAGCACATCTTCCGCGTTGCCTGAACGAACCGCCCAGTGCGTGCGGTGCAGTTGCCATTGATTGGCACCGAACACCCTCCTGGCGGTCGCCTCATCGCCGAAGGCGATCCGGCCGAAGTCCCGGATCGGCTGGAAGGTCGCCGAGATGCGCTTCTGATCGACGGTCGTTCCGACGACCCTTCCAAAACGGACGAACATCTCTGCGTTGCCCGATCTGGAGACTTCGGAGCAGAGGAATGTCGGTAAACCCTCCAGGTAGGCGATGGCGTCCGAGCGCATACCCTCGAGCCGTTTCGCTGTGTCGATCGGCGTGTACTCGAACAGTCGCCCCCTCCCTAGGATGATCTCGTCCGATAGCTCTACCTCCGGATCTCCGTATGAGATGTAGTTAAAGTTCCCAGCCGTCCTGCACTCCTCCGCCTAAGCCTACATGGGTTCGCATGCACCTTGGAAGGGAGTCGGAGCGTTCGGCGCAGGACCGGCATCGGAACGACGCGGAATGCTCTCGACCTCGCACTCTGCTCGGACCACCTAGTGTGGGCCGATCACTCTGGACTCGATCCCAACCCACAGTCGCATCGTCATTACGCACGACAAGTTCCAGGCAGTGGGCGATGACCCGACGAAATAGGTTGGCCGAGTTGGAGTACCCTGGCCCGGATGGCAGAGGCGAACAGTAAGAGAGAGGGACCTTAACCCCCCTTGCAGGCTTTCCACTCTATCGTCACCAGGGTCCTGCTGATCCAATCGACAGGACTAACAATGACAGCCCCCCTCCACGGGAATACTGATGACTTGGTTCGAAAAGACAGTAGAATACAAATATGTAATACGCAGCCATCTCCACGAAGGAATAATTCCTTTCGCTGGTCCGACCGAGAAGCTTATTGGTGATGCGATTACAAAAGGGAACGGAGAATTCCGCATTTTGGAATTCAAACGGTCAGCCGACACCAGGTCTTCTGAGTGGCTCAAATATCCAGCGACACATACGGATGCATCGGCGAAAGATAGGATCAAATCTGCCGGGAGGGCGTTCGAAAAGGAATTTGGAAAGAGTAACTTCGGTCACTATATGATATATGGAGAGGAAATAATTCCGATAGAACAGAAAAAATTCGAGACAGGCAATAGTCATTATCCTCATTTTCGTTTGATTAATGCAAAATACTGGGACTTCGATAGCTCGCCTACCAGCAGGTCGGTGAGCCTCCGCTCTTTCAAGGATGTCTTAAAACTGCAAGAATATCTTCAATTCCTGGCCAGAAACCGCGTAGAATGGACAGCGTCGTCCGGCTCAGAAGAAATGGTCGAAGCCAGACGGGGTGGGTTTGTTACTTATCTTACCCTTTCCGAATTCCAAAGAAGCCTGGAACTGGCTCTGATACGAGCCCATGTCATCGAGGATATCAAGACTATTGCGTCGACTCCGAAGCCGTAGGTGACGGAAGTGGCAAGACGCGATGGAGCCGCGGATGTTGCTCTAAGGAACCTTTGATTTGACCGATCCTCAAAACCAGTTTGCTTTGAATAAGCTATTCTAGTGATACCACCGAATTTTGCAAAACGGGTCGGACAAGAACGAGACCGGCGACCTCAACCCAACGTCAGTTCGGCGGCGACGTGGCCTCCGTGCAGGTGATGCTGTCGAGGGCGAGTTCGACGCGAAGGAATGCTATTCGATGCTGGCGGAAGGTCAGGTCAACATTTCAAGTTTTCTGACGATCCTACAGCCCGCGCATGTCACGCCGCTTGTCCGCGTCACTAGTCCAAGAATACCTGCGATGTTTCCGTCTGAAGACTTCCGATCGGGTTGTTGAATCATTATCTGAGCCATTCAGCGGTCAAGATCACGGGCTGCCGAGGACGGAGCGGTCTATGAGAATCCCGATTGGTGACGAAGATCGACGAATGCAAAGCAGTTGGTTCTCCAATACCAACCGCATCCGTTTCGACTTCTCGCCAACCAAGGAGATCGAGGATTGGTGGAAGGAGCACATGTTCGATCCACATGGGCTCACGCCGGAAGCCCTGGCCGAGCGTTTCACCGCGTCATGGGCGGACCATCGGCAGATCGAGTTCAAGACGATCGATCCGGACCGTCCGGAGATCTCATTCTCGGTCCATGATAGCAGCGGGGATGCCACGGTTTGGCTCGTCGATCGTTGCATCGATCTCGACGGCAAATTCGTCGAAGCACTGCGTATGGCAGTTGCGGACGACTGGCAGTTCGAGGGCATCGGGCGGCGTTTGATGAAGAATGCGGTCGATACCGGACTTTTCCTCGGTTGCGATCGGATCCGTCTGGATGCAGACGACGTCGGGCGGTACTCCTGGGTAAGGATGGGGTTCGTCCCCGACCGGGGCTCTTGGCGGTCCATCAGAGAGGCTTGCATCCGGTCGCTGATGCAGTTTTCGCAAACGCTGGGCCCCGCACGGACCCAGGAGATCGTCATGATGCTGATGTCCAACGATCCTAAGACGATGCGGCTGATCGCCGACCTAAAGGACCCAGTTGAGGAGCCCCGTCTCCGGCGCCGTGGAGGACTAGAGCCACAAGTAGTCCCTCTTGGGAAGGCAATGCTCCTGGGGGACTGTCCGATCTGGGCGGGAGAGTTCGATCTCCGAGATGCGACGAGCCTGTCTCTCATGGAGGATTGCGTCGATGCGACGCGTTGAAGACAGTAGCCCCCCGCGCAGCGACGCCTGGGGACCGTATGCCTGGGATCCGTTCCGCGAGCCCCCAGACCCGAATGGCAACTGGCGTCGGGCGGTTGAGGAAGCGATACGTATCACGGCACGCCGAAGTGGCGGGTATGCACAACTCCGATCCGACCAAGACGACTCCAAGCACCGCTAATCAGTTGTCCGCGGATCTCGGCCGCCACCGAGGCGATGTCATGGACTTCGACATCCATCCGGGCAGCGCCAGCAAGTCGACGGAGACACTCCCCGTGAGTTGCGAGTATCTAGCGTCAGGTGAAGGGCAGAAGAAATCTATGCAACTTTGGTCCCGTAGGAATGCTTACTGGAACCGCTCGTGAGTTCCGACTCGTGCCTCGAGTGCTCGGCCTCCCTCTGGCGGCTCAAACACCTTCATCTTGGCACGATGACGCCGTAGGGGGCGTCAACCCCATCGTGCGAAGACGATCACCCTCAATGGGGCGTTTTTCTTATCGTGCATGACAGCGCTAATGGTTCTGGGCGGGCCTGTGAACGGCGTCGTGTTCCGGGCCTATGTCGACCCAGTGCTCGCTCCCACACTCTCGCCCGGCGACATCGTTGTGATGTACAGCGTCCCGGCGCACAAAGTTGAAGGCGTACAAGCAGCCATCGAGGCGGCCGTGGCGTCCTTACGCTTCCTGCCGCCCTAGTCGCCAGACTCCAACTCGATTGAGATAGCCTTCTCTAAGCTTAAGGCTCTGATGCGCGCCAAGGCAGAGCGCACCGTCGAAGCACTGTGGCAAGCCGTCGGCGGTCGTCGCGTGCTTCCTGCCCAGCGAAAGCGCCAACTACTTCAAAGCCGCAGGCTATGACGCGGACTGATCGGAAAACGCTCTAGTCACCGTCGTCTATATAGCAATCCCATAGAGCTCGGTGGGCTGCGACGATCGATGGGGCGTCACGACACGCTTCGAGATCCCTGAGCCGTTCGGGTTGTCATCTCGGATCAACTTCCGGGAGTAACCATTCGTGGTCTGCAATTGCGGTCGGCCCCCGTTGGGTGGCGGCAAACGCCGCGTCTAACCGCCACTCTCACACCTGGGGCTCACGGGCGCCTACGCGTTCGGGGTGTCCCGGCCATCAGGCTCACGCGCTACGCCCTTGAACGGCTGTCCGTTGTCCTTGACCGACATCAGTTGTCCAGTGCGCTCATCGCGCTTCTGCCAGTGTCCATCAGGCCGTTGGAACTGCGTCCGAGCCGTCACCGCACCGCGTCGGTGTCCATTACCGGTATTCGTTGCCATGCGAAGCTTCCTTTTTCCTGTATCGAGTTACGCCGATGGTCCTAATTCGCACCGTGGCGCTGTCTTTCTGCACCAAACCGATTCGGATCGTTGCGGGCGACAGTGCGACAGGTGCTTTGGACCACCACCTCGAGCAACCAGCGCTCGATACACAAAATATGGCCATTTTTTCCACGCCCGTCAACTGGATCCTTCGTCCGTCCGGGTGCGCCGCGCATCATGCGGGTGCATGGCTCCCCGTCTGTCGGCGCCGAGCAAGAGCTCGCCGAACGGTTAAGCTCCGAGTGGTGGCGATGCGCACAAGTCCTCTGCCCCTGCCTGACCATCGCCGCGTTCGCCCGCTAAACCTACGAAGAGCGGTCGTTGCGACGGGCACGGCGGATGCTGCATTGGTGGTCCGGATGGTGACGGAATCGTAACCTTCATCAACGATGCTGGAACCCAGGCAACTCGACAGTTCTACAGTGGTCTCATCTCCGATCAACAATCAGGCGAGTGTTGGGGTGCTGGATAACCATGTCTAATTATACTAGGTATAGTCCGGGAGAACTGGAAACTGTCGTGCTGGCCTTCGAGCTGGTATCCAACAATGCCGTGGGCATACCAAGCTCGCTCGTCACATACGTTGAGAGTGTTCTCGACCAAGCCATCCGGCTGGTTAATCGATCCGAGTCGGTCGGGCCGGAAACGAAACCGGAGGCCATCAGCCTCGCTCTGGAAATCCTTGGCGACAGCGAACTCTTCCAAAGCCTTCACGGTACGAGTGGCCACACACGCATCACACCAGAACTGGCCAGTCGCTTCCTGAGACGAATGGAGCATGCGGATGCACGTGCAGGATGATCTGCTGCTGATCCGCGAGCAACTCTATCGTCTCACCGAAACCGCCTATTTCGAAAATGCGCTGAACGACCATGCCCGCGACGTGATCGCTCTGATCGACCATGTGGCACCGCGTGTCGATGGAATGCCCGATCTCATCGCCTACGAGTTACGTCGTCAGATTTGGACGGACCACCAGCATTTAAACGGCTCCACATCCAACGAGATCCCCTACGAGATCGTCCATGTCCTGACCCGAGCACTCCGCAGCTGGATCGACGATAGGGATGTGCTCGTCACGACCGCGCTCCTTGACGAGCCGGCGTTCTATTTCACGCGTGGTCTGCGTTGGCCCGGGATTGCCAAGCTCTTGCCGGAATTCGAGCAGCCCCGCCGTCCCTACACGCTAGTTCAAATATCGCTTCCGCGTCTCTATCGGACGTATCCCCTGCGGTGTGCGCCCCTTTTCCATGAGCTTGCCCACTATCTGGACGATACCGTCAACGTTTCGGACGAGTTCATCCTCCAAGCGAGGTTCACCGACGTGGGGCCCGGACGGGATCTCCAACGTCGCTACATGCGTGAGCATTTTGCCGATCTGTTTTCGGCTTGCTACTTGGGTGAGACGATCGTCCACGACATCATGCGTTTGAACAATGTGAACGGCGCCACGCGAACGCATCCCGACCCGTCGTATCGAATCGAGGTTGTTCAAGCGTTCCTCGCGGGCCGAACGCACCGCGTCGTGGACCAGTTCAATGCGATCCTGCAGGAAAGAGGACTCCCGTCCCTGCATACGCGATTCGCCCTTCCCGACGTTGCAGCAGCTTTCGACGACATCCGACCCTGCTCCATCGCTTCCGACCAGGAACTCTACGGCATATTTCCTGCAGCCCAGGCCTACCTTGCCGAAATTCTAGAGGACAGGCGACCCTCCTGGTCGGATTGGAGTCGACAGAGCGCGAACCGTACGATCAACGACCTGGTCGAGAAGAGCATCCGCAACATGGATCTCAAGGAGAAGTGGCGGAATGCGGCTATGGAGCAAGTCGGACATACTGCGCAGTCTGAACTCAAATGAACCCGATACGCTCGGCCTCGATCCAATGCTCGACGAAGCCTCGCAGGTCGGTGAGGTCTCCGTAGATCTAAGGCTTGGGTGTGACTTCCTCGTCTCGATCCTGACCCGTAAGCCGTTCATCGCCCTCGCCGGCCCCGACGCCGAACGGCGGGCGGTCGAGACCTATTTCCAATTCACGCGGCGCGACCTGGGCGACCGTTTCATGTTGTATCCAGGCCAGACAGCCCTCTCCACCACGCTTGAGTACGTCTCGCTGCCGACATCCGTCTATGCGGACTTATTCACTCGATCGAGCTTCAACAGGCTCGGCATACACCTGAGCACGGCCTTGCAGCCGGGCTTTCGCGGCGCCGCCTCGCTCGAACTGGTCAATCACGGAAACAATCCTGTCGAGTTGGTAGTCGGCAGTCGCATTGTGCAAGCCCGCTTCTTTGAACTTGCCGACAGGACCCCCTACGGACAAGGGCGCAAGTACTACGGCGACGTCAGACCCACGGTGTCGAAGGCAGCACGTGACGGCGATCTCCTTCAACTGGACGAGGTCAGGAAATCACGCTTTGAACATTGACTGCATAACGTAAAGTTCCGTTTGGTCGATCATACGACACTCGGTCCGCCACTACGCCGTTGAGCTCTGGCGGCACCATTACGGTTTGGTCGACGGCACCTATCTCAAGTGGCACGACGCACTGCGGATTTTTTAGCCACTTCGTGGCCACAAACTGTTGACCTTTGCGATTCCTTGTATTATCTCCGATGCAGATCGGAGATAATCGGCATGGCGGACAAGGCGCAGAAGACGATGACCTTGAATCTGAGCGTTCAGGAGATGGAGGCACTCGAACGCCTCGCTCAAGAGCGCGGCATGACCAAGACGGGCCTCGTCCGACAAGCGTTGCGTCTCTATGCCTCTGTCACTGATCGCCTCGGCAAGGGTGAAAAGGTGTTCGCTGAGAATCCTGAGAGCAAGGAAAAGGCCGAGTTCCTCGTTTTGTGATGCGTTCGCTTGTTGGTCAAATTCCCCTGTGCGATCGGACGACGCGCACCCTCGTGCGTGCAGATCTCTACGACGCCATAAGCGATGGTAATCTCGATGATATCGAGAATGCCTGGAAGCCGATGTTGTCCGATGCCTTGAACGGCTTGCGTGCCACCGGCCCGCTGACGGGCCTGAGGGCTGGCGAGGTCAATGCGCAGGATGCTCATTGGGAATGGCGAAGAAAGCTGATTGGCAGGCGAGCGAGTCCATCCTGGCGTTCGTTCGCGATCGAGTTCGATGGCATGACGCAGGGCGTGATGTCGACCCGGCTGGATGCGTTCGGAAGAGCGGGTGCGAACCGGGGATTGGACATCGTCTACGTGGACCTTCTCGCAAGTGCACCATGGAACCGCTACCGTCTCGTCGAGGCACCGAAATTCGGTGGCATCGGTCGGGCCCTTCTGGCGGCTGCGGTCAGCTTGAGTCTCGAAGAGGAACTGGCGGGACGTACCGGCCTCCATTCCCTGCCACAGAGCGAGTCATGGTATCGCGACAAGTGCGCGATGAGCGACCTCGGACGTGAGGTCGATGGACCCTACGAGGGTCTCAGTTATTTCGAGATGACGTCGGAGCAGGCGCGGGCGTTCCTGTCCTGACCATCGCCTCGGCGGTTCACAGGCAGCAGGAGGACGGAGCAAATGCGACTTCACGTTTCTGACGAATGGTTCACCCGGCACGCGGAGGCCGATGTCGGCTTTGATTCGGAAGCCGGCCTGCAGCCCGAGGGGCATTTTCGGTCCGGTTCCGAACCAACGGCTCACTCCGCACGCGTGTTCTCGCTCTTCGTGAGGCAGATGCGACGAAGCCGGGGCATGACGGTTGCCGAACTCGCAGCACGGGTGCACGTCGACGAGCTGGAGCTACGTCTCATCGAACGGGATCCCGGACACAGACCAGCGAGCGGCGCAATACGTCACCTAGCCAAGGCGGTTGGCGTTCCCCCGGCCGTGCTGGCGAGATTGCCGGCCATGGAACGGACCGCCGACGGCTTCGAGAAGGCGGCATTCGCCTTCGTGGAACGATCCGAAGATGCGTCGGAGTTGACGTCCGAAGAGCAAAAGGCATTCGACAACTATCTGGCATACCTCAGGGAGCAGCCGGATGAGGAAGAACCTGCGGTCGATGGAACGGACCATTCGTCCCCGGATGTCTGAGGTATGATCGGGCGCTCCGCGTCGTCGGATGGAAATCCAACATTACGCAGAAGGCGAACCCGGTCCGTGTCATTTGGCACGAAAAGATCATAATGTCAGACGCAATTCGGCACTGCTGGCTTTAGACGTTGGGTGCGAGGATCGACGGGGCATCAGTTGCCCCACTATGAGTATGGCAGGACACAATGAGCACGATAAGCGAGGAAGTTCAGTCATTCCGCACTATCGCCGCAGCTCGGTTCAGTGGCGACGGGCTACAGCGTGTTAGGCACAAGATCGATGATCTCGAGCGAGGTTGCAAACGTCTCGGGCGTGAACCGACGTTTACCGAAGCTGCCGAATGGGGCGAGAAGTTGCTTTGGTTTACGCTCGATGGTTTGCGATCAATGGTCGCAAAGCATCTTGGCGCGCCGCCGCCTAGTTACCCAGACGGCCACTATTTCTCCGACGCTGAAGTCAGAAAACGCGAGCGCGAGCGCGACGAGGACACAGCGCGCTTTGCTGACCGCGAGGAGCGCAGGCGGGTTGCGTCCGGCCGGCGGCGTGCAGAGAGAAAAGCTGCACGCGACGCTCTGCCGAAAGCAGCGCGGTCGGCGTCGAAAAGAAATCCAGCTGAGGCGGAGGGAATCGAGCGCGCTCCGCGCCAATTGACCTTGTTTGAGTGATCGTTTCAGCATGTGCCCTGGTTCAAGCTGATGCACGGTAGACTGGTCGGTAACGCCCGAATGCAGACTTGCGGAAAGCAGTAGGAGTCGGTTACCGAATCATTCCGTGGACACGACGGAGCATTTGCCGTCTTGGAGGGCGCGGAGGATCCAAGTGCCGTCCGTCGACTTAGAGGAAATCTTCCGCGTGTCGTCGACGCCGCATCGCGACACGGGGTCCACGCCTCCTGTTCAACAGAACATTGGCTGGGCTGCCATTGAGGCGGAGCTTCCCTTACCCTTGTCGGCAGCTACGCACTGAACTCGCCCATCGACGCTGATCTAAATTCATGAACCGCGTTTCTGAGGGCTAGGCTCCGACATCAAAGTTCAGATTGGGACGTGCCCGTGGCGTTTGTTTCAGCTGCCCCAGGCAACGCCACCTTGGCTGCCTGATCCACATGATGCCGACTGAGGGCTTCGGCTTTCATGCCGTCGCGGGACTTTAGCGCAGCGACTAAAGCACGAAGTTCTTCGAGCGAAGCAATGCGCCGTTCGCCGCTGCTCAACGAGAGGATCCTCAGCTGAGAGACGCGAATATGGATGGAGCGCAACATCCGCTCCACCTCGTCGTTGCCGGCCCCGGCCATGAGATGATCGTAAAACCGGGTCTTTTCGGCAATCATTGAGCGCGGGTCGCCATCTCGATAGGCGGTGGAAAGTCGATCGAAGAGTGGTTCGAGTTCCGCAATCTGAGCATCGGTCGCATTGCGGCAAAAGAGCTTGCAGGCAAGCCCCTCCAATGACGCCCGAACGTCGAAGACGTCTCGGGCGCTCTTGTCCGTCAGCACTGAAATGATCATCCCGCGGTTGGGCTGGTCGGTGACGAGGCCTTCGTTCTCCAACTCGCGCAAAGCCTCGCGAAGCGACGCCCGCGACACGCCGATCCGTTCACACAAGATCCGCTCCACGAGCCGATCGCCAGGCTGCAGCTCGCCGGAGGCGATCGCGGCCCGGAGTGTGTCGGCCACCTGTTTGCGCAGTCGTGGGCCGACGGTGACCTTTAGATCGCTCACGCTCGATATCGCTCCTGCGGTCTCTCGCAGATCCTTCTAGAGGATCCGCCGAAGGAGGAAAGCCGTCCCTCCCCGGCGTACGCGTCCGGACGTACCTTCGCGAGCGTCAATGGCCAGATGCCCAGAGTGGTCGTGGCGCGTAGGCCGCATCGATCGATGCAACGTCCGCGTCCTCCAGCACAAGCGAAAGAGCTTTGACAGCCGCGTCCACCTGATCGACGCTGGTGGCGCCAAAGATCGGAGCAGTGACCCCCGGCCGAGACAGCGTCCAAGCCAAAGAGACCTGCGAAGGTGACTTCCCGTGCCGTTCCGCAACTCGCGTCACAGCCTCCTGCACCGCATGATCGGACGATCGGTAGTAGTATTTCGTCGTGTAGTCGTCATTACGCGTCCTGGCCGTGTCATTGGCCGGATCGCGGCGGTCAGCGGACAAGAAGCCCCTGGCCATTGGACTGAAGGGGATCAGCCCGACGCCTTCCGAGAGGCACAGCGGCACGAGCTCGCGCTCGCACTCGCGATGGGCTGGATTGTACTCGCACTGCATTGACAGGAAGGCCGCCCCAGCGCCCTGCGCAGCCTTCGCCCGGCAGATCGCGAGAGTCCAGGCTGGCATCGTCGTCACGCCGACATAGAGCGCCTTACCGGAGCGGACGATATCTCCCATCGTGCTGACAAGTTCGTCGAGATCAGCCTTCGGGTCCCAGATGTGCGTCTGGAAGAGGTCGACATGATCGGTGCCCAGACGAGTTAAAGAATCGTCGATCGCCCGCAGAAGGTGCTTCCGCGAATAGCCGCGCCCATTCGGATGGGCCGCCATCGGGTTACCCGCCTTCGTCGCGAGCACGAAACTGTCGCGTGAGTGACGGCGCACCAGCGTCGCGGCGAGGATGCGTTCGCTTTCCCCTGCGGAGTAGAAGTCGCACGTATCGAAGAAGTTGATCCCATGCTCGATGGCTCGCGAGACGATTGGCAGGGTGGCAGCCTCGTCCAGCACCCAGGGACGCCAAGCTTTTGAGCCGAACCCCATTGCGCCGAGGCCGAGACGCGAGACCTTCAGGCCGCTGTGGCCAAGTCGAGCATATTCCATGGTCAAGACGTTCCTTCGTTCGTAGTCTTTGAGGCGTCCGCTGCGCCCACCCCGCCAATGATTGCGAGGGCAAATCGCGCCGAGCGTTCGACGTAGGCACGCATCAGGCTTTCGGCTTGATCGGCGTCGCGCCTAGCAAGGGCGTCAAGGATGCCGTTGAGCAGAGTCATGGTCTCTACGCGACGCTCTCGACTCGCCACACGTGCCGTGATCGTGCGCAAGTAGGTGATACGCGTCCGCAGGACGGACGCCATCTGCCGCATCATCTCATTTCCGGCACCGCGGGTGATGGCCTCCGCGATCCGGTCCAGTTTCTCAGCGTGGACACGGGCAAGCTCGGGCTGGCTCGTCGCTTCCGCCTGCGCGACGAGGTCACGCAGGACGTCGATGTCAGCATCGCTCGCACGCTCGACGAAGAGACGCGCCATTGCAGACTCGAGGACGGCGCGAGCTTCGTAGATCTCGGCCGCGGCGGCAGGAGATAGCTGGGTCACGAAGACGCCGCGTCCGGGAACACGCGTGACGAGACCTTCGGCTTCGAGAAGTTGCAACGCCTCGCGAATGCTCGTGCGGCTGACCCCCGTCCGGTCAGCCAACGCTCGCTCGACCAATTTTTCTCCAGGCCGAAAAACGTCGGCAAGGATGGCCTCGCGCAGGACGTCGGCGGTCTGCATCCGCAGCGTCGGCACCTCAGCCAGCGTCCAGTTCGCTACTTGCTCCACGCTGTAGCCTCCCTCCCAACCTTCTTCGGCATCTGGGTTACGCCCGTCTTTCGGTGCCGACAATCATGCGCAAAAAGCACTTTGACGCCGTATTGTCTGTCGGTATACCATCGGACGAATTGAGGTTCCAGCCCGGAGCGACCGATGCGGACACCCGACGATCTCATTCACTTCGAGCGTAGCGGTACGGGCTCGACCCTCG
Organism: Aureimonas phyllosphaerae; assembly: GCF_047943035.1. Classification (NCBI taxonomy): domain Bacteria; kingdom Pseudomonadati; phylum Pseudomonadota; class Alphaproteobacteria; order Hyphomicrobiales; family Aurantimonadaceae; genus Aureimonas; species Aureimonas phyllosphaerae. Next base: position 3,555,276 of record NZ_CP181348.1, read on the forward strand.
TTCTGATCCACGGGGTCGGTGCCAGCTTGCGCAGTTGGGACGAGGTCTGCGCCCTTTTGGAAGCCGACCATGATGTCCTGCGCCTCGACCTCCGCGGCCACGGCCAGTCCGCCCCAATCGACGGTCCCTACTCCATCGAGGCTTTCGCCCGTGACGTGGTCGCCGTGATGGACGCGGCGAGTGTTGCGAAGGCCGACCTCGTGGGCTTCTCGCTCGGCGGTCTGATCGCCCAGAAGCTCGCTCTCGAATATCCCGAGCGGTTCGGACGGGTCGTTCTTCTGTCGGCCGTCGCAGGCCGCACCCCCGTGGAGCGCGAAAGGGTTTTGGAGCGGCTGGACATGATCCGCACCGGCGGCATGCGGGCCGTGACGGGCGCGGCACGCGAGCGCTGGTTCACCCCAGAGTTCGCGGCTCGGCATCCCGAGATCGTGGAGCGCCGGATCGAGGAGATGCACGCAGCGCACGTCCCATCGTACCTGGAAGCCTACCGTGTTTTCGGGACCACCGAACTCGTCGACGAACTTGCGGGGATCAGGCACCCAACACTCATCATGACAGGGGAACTGGATCCGGGGTCGAACACCCGCATGGCCGAGACGATGCACCGGCTGATCCCGGACGCGCAGCTACGCATCCTGCCCGGCCTTAGGCACAGCGTGCTCACCGAGGCTTCCGAGCTTGTGGCGGAGCACGTCAGGAACTTCCTCGCAACCGACAGAACGCCGACCTGAGGAGAGGCTTCATGGACAAGCAGTTGTTCGATCTGGGACTGGAACGGCGCAAGGCGACGTTGGGGCCGGAGTACGTCCAGAACGCCCTCAGCCGGGCGACGCCGTTCTCGCAGAACTTCCAGTCCTTCATCACCGAATACTGCTGGGGCGCCGGCTGGGGCGACGACCGCCTCGACGCCCGCACGCGCAGCATGCTCAACATCGTGATGATCGCCGCGCTCAACCGCATGCACGAATGGGAGCTGCATCTGCGCGGCGCCGTGCGCAACGGGGTGACGAGGGACGAACTCGACGCGCTCATCACACACCTGACCATTTACTGCGGCGTGCCGGTCGGCGTCGAGTGCCACCGGATCGCCAACCGGGTCTTCGCCGAGCACGACACCGCGATGACCGTCACGGACGGAGCGGCGTCTTGAGCGCGCCGGCGATCCGCAAGGTCGTCGACTACGTCGAGGACACTTTCGCGGAAGGCGGGCGCGAAGCGGGCGCCCCTCTCCGCATGGCCGCCTGCGCGGCCGTGATCTCCAACCCGTGGGCAGGACGGTTCGTCGAGGACCTTCAACCCGGGATCCTGGCCCATGCCCGGGTCTTGGGCGACGTCCTCGTCCCCCGCCTCGTTGCCCTGATGGGCGGTGCCGACGGAATCGAGGCCTATGGGAAGGCTGCGGTAGTCGGCGAGCGCGGGGAGGTCGAGCATGCTGCCGGGCTGATCCATACGCTCCATTTCGGCAACGCCTTCCGTTCGGGTGCGGGAGGCGACGCCTATCTGCCCTTCACCAACAAGAGGGCGGGGCTCGGGACGGCGGTGACCGTTCCCATGACGCACAAGAGCGAGAGCCGGAAAGGCGCACGCTCGCACTTCCTCACCGTCGAGTTCCACGTTCCCGACGCCCCGGCAGCCGACGAGATCGTCGTCGCGATCGGTGCGGCAAGCGGCGGCCGGCCGCACCAGCGCATCGGCGACCGCTTCCTCGACATGAAGGCGATGGGCGTCGACCAGGCCGGCAGGCCACTGAAGGAGACCGCCTGAGGACAGCCCCCCGGGGGCAAGACGGCAGCACGTAACGATGCACGAGCCAAGGAGACCATCATGGCATACCGGAATTGGATGTCCGCCGTCGGCGGAATGCTACTTGCCACCTGCCTGACGCTCGACGCGAGCGCCCAGGACCCCACCCCGGTCAGCGGCGGCACCCTGAACGTCGGCTACATCAGCGACGTGCGTACCCTCGATCCCCTTCAGTCTTCGCAATGGACGGAGCGGCAGGTGCTGTTCCTCGTGTTCGACACGCTCGTGGACGTGGGACCCGACTTCGCATTGAAGCCCGGCCTGGCCGAGCGCTGGACCTTCGAGAACGACGGCCGCCGCGTCGTGCTCCACCTTCGCCAAGGCATCGCCTTCCACGACGGCACGCCCTTCAACGCCGAGGCGGTGAAATGGAACCTCGACACGAGGCTCGACCCGGCCGGCAACTCCTCGCAGCGTCAGCTCCTGCGGGAGATAGTGACGGGCGTCGAGGTCTTGGACGAGTTCACCGTGGCGGTGGACATGAAGGAACCCTATCCGCCCCTTCTGGCGCTCTTCGCGGATCGTGCGGGACTGATGGCGTCGCCCACGGCCGCAAAGACCTACGGCGCCGACATCGGCTCGCATCCCGTGGGCACCGGGCCCTTCGTCTTCCAGGAATGGGTGCGCGGATCGCGTATCGCCCTCAAGCGCAACCCCACCTTCTGGCAGTCGGGACAACCCTACCTCGACGCCGTGAACTTCAACGACATCCCGACCAACCTCGTCGGCATCCAGCGGATGATGATCGGCGAGCTCGACTACATCGGCCAGCTCGACCCGCTCGATACGCAGCTTGCCCAGGCCAGCCCCGAGATCGTCCTGGAGAAGTCGAACGGTGGCCCGTGGTACTCCCTCCAGTGGCGCTGGGACTCCGAGCCGTTCAGCAATCCCGAACTGCGCCGGGCCGTCGCGCACGCCCTCAACCGGGATCGTCTGAACCAGATCCTCTGGACCGGAGCCGGGACGATCTCGAACGGCTTCGTGCCTGCCTCCCTTTGGTGGGCGCCGAGCAAACTCGAGGAGTATGCGTTCGACCCCGAACTGGCACGCAAGATCCTGACCGACGCTGGACTCCAAGGCACCAAGCTCACGTTGGCGGCCCCCAGTGGCGACACGCTTCGCCGCTTCGCCGAACTCGCGCAAGAGGACCTGAACGCGGTCGGACTCGACGTGCAGCTCGCCCCTGTTCCGCAGGGTGAGTACTACGCGCGCACCGTATCCGGCGACATTCGCTTCACGCCGATGCGCTGGTCGCAGCGCGCCGACCCGGACGGCCTGATCCACTACCTGTTCTCGTCCGAAGGCACGGCCAACTCGACGGGTTACAAGAACCCGCAGGTGGACGCGTGGATCAACGAGGCACGGGTGTCGTCCGACCAAGCCCGCCGGAAGGAGCTCTACGACCAGATCCAGCTCCAGATCTCGAAGGATCTCCCTTACATGCCTGTTGGGTTCAGCAGCGAATTCAACGCCATGCGGACCTCGGTGAAGGGCTTCGTCGCCATGCCCGATCAGATCACTCGCTTCCGCACTTTCTGGAAGAGCCAACCCTGATCCGCTTGCGCGGGAAATCGTGCCCGCGCACCTCCCTCCATCGAGGGATACGGCCCGGACCGCGGTCCGGGCACACCGAACCTCTGCCCGCAAGGAGCCGGATCCGCCATGTCCCTTCAAGCCTATCAGATGTATATTGACGGCACCTTCACGGAGGCGAGCGACGGACGCCGTTTCGTGTCGGTCAATCCTGCGACCGAGGTCGAGTGGGCGAGCTTCCCGGAAGCGAGCGCGGAGGACGTCGACCGGGCGGTGCGCTGCGCCCACGAGGCTTACCTGAATGGTCCCTGGTCTCGCATGAGTGCGCGTGACAGGGGCAAGGTGCTTCGGCGGGTCGCGCAGGAGCTGGAGAGCGCCGGGCAGGAACTTGCAGTCGCGGAAACAACCGACACAGGAAAGCTCCTGCGGGAGACGCGATGGCAGGCGCGCAACCTGGCGGAAGTCTACGACTACTACGCCGGTCTCGCCGACAAGATCGAAGGGCAGATCCCACCCTCCGGTCCCGGCGCCCCGCTGCAGTTGATCCTGCGCGAGCCGCTCGGCGTCGTCGCCGCCATCGTGCCGTGGAACTCGCAGCTACAGCTTGCCGCCTTCAAGATCGCGCCGGCTCTAGCCGCCGGCAACACAATCGTGCTCAAGCCCTCGGAGGAAGCCTCGGCCGCCGTCGTCGCCTTTGCCGCCGTGATGGAGCGAGCAGGCTTGCCGAAGGGCGTCTTTAACGTCGTGACCGGCTCTGCCAACCCTTGTGCGCAGACCTTGGTCTCCCACCCACTTGTCCGCCGCGTCAGCTTCACGGGCGGAGTAGATACGGCACGCAAGGTCATCGCCGCTTCCGCGCAGAACATCGCAATGCTGTCGCTCGAGCTCGGCGGCAAGTCGCCGGTCGTGGTCTACGACGACGCGGACCTCGACAGCGTGGTTAGCGGCGTGACGTCGGCGATCTTCGCCGCGAGCGGGCAGAGCTGCGCGGCGGGTTCGCGACTGCTCCTTCAGGACGGCGTCTACGACGCGGTGATGGAACGCCTCGTCGACCGCGCCAGAACGATCCAAATCGGCGATCCGATGGGCGAGGACGTCCACATGGGTCCGCTGGCCACCAAGCGCCAGCGCGACCGCATCGAGGCGCTGCTCGCAGAGTCGACCGCCGCCGGCGCCCGGATCGTGACGGGCGGCGGACGGGCCGGCCGCTCGGTCGGCTGGTACTTCGAGCCGACCATCGTCGAGTGCAATAGCCAGGACTATCCGGTGGTCCGAGACGAGTTGTTCGGCCCGGTGCTCAGCGTGCTGCGCTTCTCCACCGAGGCGGACGCGATCGCGCTGGCCCGAGATTCAAGATACGCCTTCGCCGGCGGCGTCTTCTCCCGCGATTTCGGCAAGGCCTACCGTACGGCGCAAGCCATTCCAGCCGGTCGGTTCTGGATCAACACTTATCGCGTGACCTCGTTCATGATGCCCTTCGGCGGCTCGGGGGACAGCGGCTACGGCCGCGAGGGCGGCATCGAGGCAATCCACGACTACACCCGCACCAAGGCCATCTTCGCCGATCTGTCGGGCGAGAAGGTCGCCGATCCCTTCGTCATGCGCTGAGGCCTCCGGATGTTCGCTCTCATCGGCTGGCGGCTCGCCGTCATGATCCCCAACGCGGTGCTGCTGACGTTTCTGCTCTTCGCGACCGTCACGTCCTTTCTGGGCACGCCTGCGGCGATCATGCTGGGTGAGGAGGCATCGCCGGAGGCGGTTGCGGAGCTGAACGCAAGCATGGGGTTCGACGCGCCCCTGCTTGAGCGCTACTGGAACTGGGTCTCATCGGCATTCTCGGGCGACTTCGGCCGCTCGTATTCGACCCAGCAGCCTGTCGGCCGAATGATCGCGGATGCGCTCCCGCTCACGCTCGAGCTCGCCGTCTGGGCGATCTTCATCGCGTTTGCCGGGGCGGTCCTTATCAACTCGGCGACCATCCTTCGTTCTGTCGTCGACCGGGTCACCACGGCCGTCAGCATCGTCGGCATCACGGTGCCGAACTTCTTCCTCGGGCTGATCCTGATTTACGTGTTCTCGATCTATCTCAGGCTGCTGCCGACCACGGGATGGTCGCCCTGGTCCGCCGGCGTCGGCCTCCATCTCCAGCACATGATCCTGCCGGCGCTGACGCTGACGGCCTTCTACTTCAGCTCCTTCAGCTTGGTCTACAAAGGCGAGTACCAGGCAACGGAAGGAAGCTTGTTCGTCCGCGCCGCCCGCTCCAAAGGCCTCTCGGAAGCCCGCATCTCGTATCGGCATATCCTGCCCAACAGCATCCTGCCGCTGATCACGTATGCAGGTCTCTCGCTCGGCCAGCTTGTTGGCGGTGCCGTTGTCACGGAGACGGTTTTCTCCATGCCGGGCATGGGACGGCTGCTTGTCAATGCGATCAACACCCGGGATTTCCCGGTCATGCTGGCTGTCGGCATGGTCATCATTGTCGGCGTCATGCTCATGAACCTCGTCGCCGATCTCACCTACAGCCTAATCAATCCCCTTGTGCGGACGGCGCGGTAGACCGATGAAAAAAATTCCTATCCGTCTCGCCTTCGGCCTCGTCCTGCTTGCCGTCATCACGCTTGCGGCAGTCTTCGCACCGCTGATAGCACCGTTTGCGCCGACGGTGACTACCACCAGCGTGCTCGCCCCGCCCTCGGCGACCAACCTCTTCGGGACGGACATGCTCGGTCGGGACGTGTTCTCGCGTGTCCTGTATGGCACCCGCGTTTCGCTACAGGTCGGCGCCTCGGCTGCGATTGTCGCCATCCTCATCGGTGCGCCAATCGGCCTCGCGGCTGGCTACTTTCGCGGTTGGATCGACTTCGTTCTCGTGCAGGTGATCGACATCTTCGTCGCCTTGCCCAACTTGGTCCTGGCGCTCATCATCACCGCGATGCTCGGACCATCGGTCCTGAATCTGTCGATCACGCTCGGCGTGGTCACTGCGCCCACGGTGGCACGTCTTGTGCGCGGTCAAGTCTTCGTGGTTCGCGAGACCCAGTTCGTCGAGGCGGCCCGCGCCACCGGGGCCAGCGCGTTCTGGATCATCCGCAAGCACATCATGCCGAATACGATGCGGATCGTCTGGTCGCAGTTCGCGATCAACGTGTCGCTCGCCATCTTCACGTCGGCAAGCCTCAGCTTCCTCGGGATGGGGGTTCCGCCCCCGGCTCCGGACTGGGGCGGGATGGTCCGTGACGGATCAAGCTTCCTTCCGCTCCGGCCCCTCCTCAGTCTTGGACCGGGTGCTGCTGTCGCCCTCACCGTCTTCACCTTCTACCTCGTGGGTTCGAGCATCAACGCAGCCGCCGCGAGGCGCAGTCGATGAACGGAGTTGCCATTCCGATGTCCTTTTCCACTCCCTACCCGCTCCCACCCTTCCTCGACGAGCGTATCGTGGAGTTCGCAGGTGCCGACGGCGCCGACATGGTCCGCTCCCTCCTGCGACCAGCGGACACTCTGATGACCGTGGAGCAGCTCCGGTGCTTCAAGGCGTCCCGGCTGAGCTTTGCCGACCTTCTATGCCAGCGGATGGTCAAGGAACGCTGGCAGATCCGTCGCCTGCATGAGGAATGCGATGACGAAGGCGCGGCCCGGATCATCTACCGGATCGAGGCAGAGGGGCACGCCTTCACTTACATCGCCCGCGCCTATCCCTGGGACGGTGTCGAGAAGGTCGGACGTCGCTCAGACGGCGCAAGCCGCGACATGTTCGGCGCCCTGTTCGTCCGGGTCGCCAGTCCCGAGCGCATCGCCGCCGAGTTCGAGACGTTCGACGCCAAGACGGAGGGTCTGGCGATGCGTACCGACGCCGACGTCATCGGTTGGACCCCAGCCAATCGTAGCAGCCGCCATTTTGACGCCGCAGTGGACGCATTGGCGCGTGGTGAGCAGCCGACCGGCGAGTGCTTGAATTATCTGATGCGAAACGGCGGATTCCAGAGCAGCGGACGCAACGGCTCGGTTTCCTTCCTCGGTATTCCGTCGGACCATCCCCTTTCCCATCCCTTCTTCGCCGACCTTTTTGCGGTCTACCTCGTGCGCCTGACCTCGATCGACCTGGCGAATGCGGTTGCACGCCGGAGGAACCCAGACGCCGCCCAGCTCGACGGGTCGGTGGCACGCCAGATCGGGATCGGGAACTCTTCGGGCCAGGGCATGTGTGTGGCGTTGCAACGGTGGCCCCATTGGGTCGCAAGTTGGGTGAGCGTTCGAGAGACCGCGCTGGCCTTTGCCAAGAGCCGCCCAGTCACTGACGAAGGCCGTCGGACCCTTTCCGCGGGCATCGTGCGATCGATCCGTGTCTACGAGCGGGCCGATCCCCAAGTGGAGGACTATGTCGCCGGCAACGACGAGATGATCGCTGACCTGAGAGCGATCGCTGAGATGGCGCAGGCACCGGACCTAAGGATCTGGAACGACCTCGCCGTGCGGGTCGCAGCCAGCATGGGCGGCGAGAGCGTCGAGCAGCTCAACAGCCTGCTGCTCGACCTCGTGCCCGAGTTCTGCGACGAGGTCGCTCCCTATCTCCGCCTGGGCGCGGCACGCAAGCGCTCGCTCGAGCCCGCGATGACGATCGCCGAGTTGCGGGAGATCCTGCGGCGCAACTACGGCTGGGCCCTTCGGATGGACCGCACCCTCGCCTCGACGCACCAGCATTTCTGGTACCACTCGGCCGACAACGGCGAGCAAAGGCGCGGCGAGCGGATCATCGACCAGCACGAAACGTTCGAGTCCTTCATCGATCACGTGGGACTGATCCATCGGCTGGCCGCCGTCGTGATGACCCGTCGCGACGACGAGCGCGTGGGCGACCTCGTTCTTGATCATCCGGAACTGCATTTCGCCATTTCCAGGGTCCAGTACCTGGACGGCGTTCCGTATGCCGAGATCAGGGGTGGCCTCGCGGACCGCAATTTCCGACCGTCCGACCTCATCCGCTTCTTTCTGGCCTCACTCGGCATTCGCGGGTCCGTCCCCCTCAGCATCCGCTACGTGAGAGGCACCTTCTACCAGGATCACCCCCTGCCGGCCGAGTTCGCGGACGAGAGACCCGCCGCGAGAGGCGATCGGCGACTGGCGGAGGTCGTGTCGTGACCCGGACGCATACGGTAGCCTTTTCCGAACTCACCCGGGTCCTACCGTGGTCGTTGCGCGCACTCGGCTATCCGCTGGGTACAGCCGACCGCGGCTCCCACGTGATCGCAACCGCCGCTGCCCTGGATCCAACGACGCTCGACGATGTTGCCCAGCTCGGTCATCGCCCCGCCGAAGGCTTCCGCCTCACGCGTGAGGCGGCAGGAGGGCTGGTGATCGAAGCGGACGGTGTGTCGCTGCTTGAGATCGGCCCCGTCGTCATGGACCACTTCGCGGCCTATGCGGAAGACGCAGGCACGCTCCATTGCCGGATCGTCGGAGCGGACGACATAGGGCTGCTCCCCGCAATCCTGCTGATTGGTGCCGACTACGGCCTTGGCTCGCTTGCGCTTGTGCGCAAGGACGGGGAAATGGCTTGGAGCGGAGCTGAGCCGGAGGATGGGAGCGTAGTGCTTCATGGTGCCAGTGGCCAGGGAGCCCCCGATCGTCCACGATCACAGAACCCGACCATCGAAACCTGGTTGCGCAAGGCCAACCCGGCACCGGGGGAAATTCTACTCCTCGTCACGTCTGGCAACCTTGGTCTCGACCGCAGTGGCTCGATCGAAACAGTAGACGCACGTGTTGTCCTGCAAGCTCACGCCAAGGGCATTCCCGTCTCCGCGAACACGTTGCAAGCCTTCTACGATCTTGAAACCAGAACCTGGATGCCTTCTTCCGAACGTTCTCGTGGACAGGCGGGCTTCACGGTTCCCAAGGAACAAGCGAAATGATCGCCGTGCCGACGTCGCCCGTTCTGGACATCCGAAACCTAAGCGTTGCCTTTGGCAGCTTCGGCGTCGTGAAGGACGTCAACCTCCATATCGACCCGGGCGAAACGCTTGCGGTCGTCGGAGAGTCGGGCTCAGGGAAGAGCGTGACGGCCATGGCGGTCATGGGCCTCCTGCCCGCTCGCGAGACGCGCTTGGCCGGTTCAATCCGGCTTGACGGGACGGAGGTCATTGGCGCTCCGGAGAAACAACTGCGGGAGATGCGCGGCAAGGTGGCCAGCATGATCTTTCAGGAACCGATGATGAGCCTTAATCCGGTTCTACAGGTCGGCTCGCAGGTCAAGGAGATGCTGCGTCAGCACATGTCCCTGAGCGACAGGGATGCTACCGTTGAGGGCATCCGCCTGTTCGACCGGGTACGCATTCCTGATGCTAAGCGTCGCTTTTTCGACTATCCGCACATGTTCTCGGGGGGAATGCGCCAGCGCATCATGATCGCCATCGCGCTGGCCTGTTCGCCCAAGCTCCTCATCGCGGACGAACCGACCACGGCGCTCGACGTCACGATCCAGGCCCAGATCTTAGACCTTCTTAACGAGGTCCAACGTGACAGTGGCACGGCCATCCTCTTCATCACCCACGACATGGGCGTGGTCGCCAACATGGCCGACCGCGTCATGGTCATGCGCCACGGGCGGACGGTGGAGATGGAAACCGTCCATGAGGTTTTTGAAAGGCCCCGAGAAGACTATACAAAATCCCTGATCGACGCCGTTCCACGCCTAGGGCAGCAAACCGGTACGCAGCTGAGGGCACCGTTTGCAGGGCCACGGCAATCGCCCGTCCTCAGCATCCGAAATCTTGTTACCCGCTTCGACGTGCGGGGCGGTGCATTCAACCGCAAGGTCGGAAAGGTTCATGCCGTCGAAGGGCTGAGCTTCGACATCCTTCGTGGCGAAACGCTTTCGCTGATCGGGGAATCGGGTTGCGGCAAGTCGACTACCGGCCGCAGCATCCTCTTCCTGAATAAACCGGACTCCGGCGAGATCACACTGGAGGGGAAGACGGTGGACGCTTCGGACCGGACAGCCCTCTCCCATCTCCGGCGCAATGTCCAGATGGTGTTCCAGGACCCGTTCAGCTCGCTGGATCCCAAGCAGACAGTCGGCGCGATCTTGGCCGAGCCGCTTCTCTGTCACGGTCTGGCGACGCGAGCGGAGGCACGTGAGAAGGCCGAACATTTGCTGGAACGGGTCGGCCTGGAACCCAAAATGGTGTCGCGGCTTCCACACGAATTCTCAGGCGGCCAGCGCCAACGCATCTCGATCGCACGCGCCCTCATGCTTGATCCCAAGGTTATCATCGCCGACGAGGCAGTGTCGGCGCTCGACGTGTCGGTGAAGGCCCACGTCGTCGACCTACTTGTCGGCCTCCAGGAAGAAATGGGCCTATCCTACCTCTTCGTCAGCCATGACATGGCGATCGTCGAGCGTGTCAGTCATAGGATCGCCGTCATGTATCTCGGCGAGATCGTCGAGATTGGTCCACGTGACAAAGTGATCGCCGACCCCCAGCATCCCTACACGCGCAAGCTGATGGCGGCTGTTCCGAGTTCTGAGCCCAGTCAGAACCGGCATCGTCGGATCGGCGTAGCGGTATCTGAACTTCCGTCCCCCATACGGCCCCTAGGCTATGAACCGCCTAGCCGGACGCAGCGGCAGGTCGGCACGGATCACTTCGTCGTTGCCTAGACGAGCTTCAGTCCAGTGTGCGAACCAGGGAACCTAAATAAACTGTTGCAAATCATCGGATCACAACGAGAATGGACCCCACTGTTCGAGCTAGCAAAATTCGTTACGTCCCGGAGAGTCGCATCGGCTTAGTATGCGTCCCGAATGGCGGTCACCGAGAATAAGGGCGACGCGGCTACCGTGTTGACGCCGATGACCGGTCTCAATCTTCCCGCGTCCTTTCGGCGAGCGGTGCGACGGACGCCGTCCTTGTCGGACGCAGCATGGATCCCGTCTTACTCGGTGACCGTCCTCCCAACCAGGTCAGACACCTGAACGTCCTCGCTTGTATCACACCGGGCAGCTGGAACTCGCTGACTTGCCTCACCAAGCATTTGCACGGCGGTCTCGATCCCGTCCCCAGCAATATCCCCAAGAACAACCGGCGCTCGAGCCTTGGCGAAGACACGCGCCGTCGCGAGGCTTACTGCTCACTTGCACCTTTCACTAAAGCAACCTGGCAGGGAAAGTCATAGGTCGGGTTTATAACCGATCGCACCTCTTGATGGGTTTAGGGCGAAGATGCAGTGGCAGTTCCGTCCGCAGCAGTGGTCGGAAACAGGATGTTCGTATACTCGTAGGTCATGACCGGCCAGTTTACAGGTCCCTGTCCCATTAACCCCATCGCGACGCATTCGAGGTTTCCAGGCACGATGACTTCCGAGGAAGAGCTGTCGGCAAACTTCCTGTCTATGAACGATCAGGTGGCCTACGCCCTTCGAGAACGGAGGCGGCAGGGGGTAACCAAGATCCGCCGTAGTTCGGGCGCGGATCGATCGTTGCTATGTCGAGCTTGACGTGACCCCCGTTTTTCATCCAGCGGGAGCGAGAGTCCTGTCGTGATCTGAGCCATCGTCGATGGCGGTTGCAAGAGGCCGAAGCGCGGAGCCGTTGTTGAGCGCAGCGTTTCGGCCGGTGGTTTCGGTAATGGTGCGGGCAAAGTCCCGAGGCGTCATCCAGCCGAGCCTGGAGTGCGGTCGTTCTTCGTTGTAGTCCCGCCGCCAAGCTTCCAGCACGGCGCGAGCGTGCGGCAGGGATCGGAACAACGTCTCGTTCAGAAGCTCGTCGCGCAGCCGTCCGTTGAAGCTCTCGATGAAGCCGTTCTGCTGCGGCTTGCCGGGCGCAATGTAATGCCAGCCGACGCAGGTCTCGTCCGCCCATGTCAGGATCGCGTTGGAGGTGAACTCGGGACCGTAGCACATTGGGAAGCGGATGCTGGGGCCGCCTGAGGATGCGCGGAGCCCGATAGGGCGCAGGGCATTCTCAGGCGGCCATGGCCGGCCAACAGGTCTCTAAAGTGAGGTTGTCGAGACAACACTTTGGAGCGTGACCGACCATGGCCAAACGCCTTTCTACTCCGACCGGCAGCGTGCTGGTAGCGATCGACATGTCGAAGCATCGTCAGGAGATCCTGATCGAGCGACCGGAGGGCGGCCGCCGACGCCGCATGACCGTGATGGCAGCCAAGCCCGACTACGACCGCCTGGTGGACGATCTCGTCGCCATCGGGCGTCCGATCGTCGTCGGCTTCGAGGCGACGGGCAACTACCACCGCACGCTGGCCCATCGGCTCCTGACCGCAGGGTTCGAGCTGCGGTTGATCTCCTCAGTCGCCTTGGCCAGAACGCGCGAAGCGCTTCACAACGGCTGGGACAAAAATGATCCGAAGGATGCGCAGGTCATCCTGCACATGCTGCGGATCGGCGCGACACAGGTCTATGTCGACCCGCTGGCAGCCGGCATCAATGACCTTCAGGAACTGTCGAAGACCCACGAGACGATCTCGAAGGCCAAGACGCAAACCTGGCATCGCATCCTGACCCACTATCTGCCGCTCTACTTTCCTGAGATCGCTCGCTTTGCCGGCAACAGCCGATCGGACTGGTTCCTGGCTTTGATCGAGCGCTTTCCCACGCCCGGCAGCATCACCGCCATGGGTCGTGAGGCCTTCGCGGCAGAGGCTTGGCCTCTGGTCGGCCGGAAGGTCTCCAAGGCAGCCCTCATCAACGACATCTACGAGACGGCGTGCTCGTCGATCGCCTTGCCCGTCCCTGCGGACGCCGCGGCGATCGCCATGTTCCGCATGATCATCGCGCAGGCTCGAAGCCTCATCCAGCAGCGCAACCGGATCGAGGAGACCGCCCAAGCGACATTGGCGCAGAACCGGGACTATCAGCTCCTGATCAAGATCCCCGGGATCGGCCCCATCAACGCCCTGACGATCCTGGCGGAAGCCGGCGACCTGCGTCGCTTTCGCCATCACCGCCAGTTCCTAAAGTTCTGCGGTCTGGATCTCGCCACGTGCCAGTCAGGCACCTTTCGGGGGCGGACCAAGCTGTCGAAGTACGGCAATGCCCGTTTGCGTCGAACCTTCTGGATGGCCGCCCAAGTGGCGGCGCGCCAATGCGACAACAGCTTCCGCGACAAGCTCGGCCGATACGTCGCAGGTCATGCGGGCGATGCCGACAGGCGCCGGAAGGCCATGACCGCGCTCACCGCCAAGATGGCGCGGGTCGTTCATGCCGTCATCAAGACGGAGACAGAATACCGACCGTTCCTCGAGCGGTCGGATGCCAGGTGGAAGGACCCCTCTCTGCAAGTGCCGTGAGGGCGCAGCATGCGACCCTGTAGATAATGTTCGGGCCTTCCACCTGGGTGCGTATCCCGTCTTAAGGATGGTGAGGACCACGGTTGCCTCGGCGCCGATGGATCCTGTGTTTGCTATGGCAGGGAACGATCCCGTTGACGGTGGGAGCCATCTGGCTCAAGTTCAATGCCGACGCTGGCTGCTGCCGGCGATGGAGATCTGTTGGCTTAAGCTTCCCAAAGCGTCGCGACATAGGACGTTGTCGCTGACGATGGTCGTTGGGCGCCCGCGATGACGCACGATGGCGTCGAGTTCACGAGCGACCCGCAGACCCGACAGCGACGTGTCGGCGGCCAGCACCAGACATTCGCGGGTGCAGTCGTCGACCACCGCCAGGATCCGGAAGCGGCGCCCGTCCGTGAGTTGGTCGGACAGGAAGTCCAGGCTCCAGCGCTGGTTGGCGGCTACGGGTGCCTCGATCGGACGACGGGTTCCCATGGCTCGCTTGCGCCCGCCGCGACGACGGACGGTCAGCTTCTCCTCCCGATAAAGCCGCTGGATGCGCTTGCGGTTGACCGCATGGCCCTCCCGTTTCAGCAGGACATGCAGCCGCCTGTAGCCAAAGCGTCGGCGTTCGCCCGCCAACTCCTTCAACCGTTGCCGAAGCATACCATCGTCAGGCCGCGTTCCCGCGTAGCGCACGCTCGCCCGGTCCGCGCCAATGACCCGGCACGCCCGCCGCTCGCTCATCTGGAAGGTCGCGGCGAGATACGCTACGGCCTCCCGTCGGGCGGCGGGCGTCACCACTTTTTTCCCAGGAGATCCTTCAGCGCGGCGTTGTCGAGCATCGCATCCGCCAGCATCCGCTTCAGGCGACCGTTCTCGTCCTCCAGCCCCTTCAGGCGTCGCGCCTCCGACACATCGAGGCCGCCGAACTTGGCCTTCCATTTGTAGAACGTCGCCGAGCTGACGCCGTGCCTCCGGCAGACCTCGGCCGTCGCAACGCCCGCCTCCTGCTCCCGCAGCATCGCAATGATCTGCTCTTCCGTGAACCGTGACTTCTTCATCCGTCCGTCCCTCGTCGTTGGGCGGACTCTAGCCATCCGTGGCTGGAATTCAGGGGGTCACGTCACTGTTGCCGCGCTTGGACATGCCGAGCAGCGTCGACCTGCCGCCAGTGGAATGCTGGCGTGGAACGAGGCCGAGCCAAGCCGCCAGATCGCGGCCCCTCTTGAACCCCGTACCATCGGCCACGGCCGCGACCAGCGCCGTGGCGACGAGCGGTCCAACACCTGGTATGGCGAGCAGACGCCGGCAGCCCTCGTCCGCATTGGCGATCGCTTCGATCTCCTTGGTCACGGTGGCGATGTCGGTCTCGAGGCCGCACCACTCGTTCCAGAGCTGTTGCAGGATGGTGCGCATCCGCGGGAACAACGTCGAGCGTTCGTCGGTGAACAGCTTTGGCATCTCGCGTGCCATGCAGCGCCGTCCCGTGCGGAACACGATGCCTCTCTCCAGAAGAAAGGCCCGGATCTGGTTGATCACCGCGGTCCGGCGGCTCACCAGCCGCTCGCGCACACGGTGCAGCGCCTGCAGATCGAGCTGCTCGACCGACTTTGCCGGCACGAAGCGCATCGTCGGTCGCTGGACAGCTTCCGCGATCGCCTCGGCGTCGAGGTAGTCGTTCTTGTTGGACTTCAGGAACGGCTTGACGAACTGGGGCGCCATCAGCCGCACGTCGTGATCGAAGGTCGCCAGCTCACGCGCCAGGTGATGAGCGCCGCAACACGCTTCCATTCCGACCAGGCAGCGAGGCAGCGCCTCCATCTGCCGCATCAGCTGCGTGCGGCTGACCTTCTTCTTCCACAGGATCGCACCCGTGGCGTTTAACGCCACGAGGTGGAACGATGTCTTGCCGATATCGATGCCGATTACCGCTACCTCTGTCATGACGGTCCTCCTCGGTGAAGGCGATCAGGATGCGCCTGACCAAGCCGCTCCGTAAGGGGGCGGACCATCCCACAAGTGGTGAGACCCGTTCGGCGCCGCGAGGTGGTCCGGCACTTCCAGGCGGCGTTCGCCGTGTCGGAGCGTCGGGCCTGCCAAGCCAGCGGCTTTGGACGGGCCTCCCATCGCTACAAGTCGCGCCGCGATCCAGCGCCGGCGCTGCGCATGCGGTTGAAGGATCTAGCCGCGAGCCGAGTGCGCTATGGGTATCGGCGCTTACACATCCTGCTTCAGCGGGAGGGCTGGGTCGTCAACCACAAGCGCGTGTATCGGCTCTACAGCGAAGAAGGGCTGTCGATCCGCACGCGCAGCCCGAAGCGCAGGCGGTCATCGCGGTACCGGGTGGGCCGGGCGACGGCGGAGCATGCCAACGAGGTCTGGTCGATGGACTTCGTATCGGACCGGCTGTTCGACGATCGGCCGTTCCGGATCCTGACGGTTCTCGATTGCCATACGAGAGAAGCTATCGCGACCTGTGCGAGGACGAACTTCCGGGCGTATCAGGTCGCCGAGGAACTCGACCGGCTCGTTGCCCTTCGCGGCAAGCCGACCAGCATTCGGGTGGACAACGGCCCGGAGTTCGCCGGTCGGATGCTTGACCAGTGGGCCTACCTGAACAAGGTCGAGTTGGACTTCTCGAGGCCTGGAAAGCCTACGGATAATGCCTTCATCGAAGCCTTCAACGCCCGCCTGCGCAGCGAATGCCTGAACGCTTCCTGGTTCCTGTCCATGGCCGACGCCAGGGTCCGGATCGAAGCCTGGCGGGAGGACTACAACCACCACCGTCCGCATACGAGCCTGGGAAACTTGACCCCGGCCGAGTTCGCGGATCAACTCAGAAGAGCCCGAGAACTCTCATGACACCTGGGCCAAAGTCCGGGTCAGGACCAAAAGGCTCGTAAGCCTACTTCAGGGAGGACCACTTTTCAGGGGGCAGACCATGCTCGTCCGTTAGCCTATGCAGATTGCGCATATCTGGCCCTTCCACGGAGCCAGAATGAGGCAGCCCCCTCGAATCAATTGGTTCAGCCCTAAGCTCAGATGATCTGAACGATCGTTGGAGGCTCATCGCCAGCAGTTCGTGGCGCGGGCTGCATCAAGTTAGCGTCCTACCACGAATATTCTCGGCTGTTATAGGGACGCTTTGCAAGCGAAGTTGCACCATAGAGCGGACTGCGCGAATCCGCATGTGGCGCCCCCTGCCCCTCGATAGCGGATTGAATACGCAAACATTGAATAGAACAACCTGCTCGCCTGGGCAGACGCCTAACGTGCGCAATAGATATCATCAGACGGCACGGAGTTTTCCGGCCGTTGAACCTTTCTGAGATCGCATTACGCTGACCGTATCATTTTCGGGATGCAAATATCGCCATTGCGCAATGATCATTTGCGTTTTTCCGCTATTACTCTTTATCCACGATTTAAGAAATATATCGCATCATAAATTTGATCGCGCCCCAAATCGTCAGCCGCACTTATTTTCGGAAACGTCATATGCTAAGTTTTCTGACGTCCCATACGACAACGCCGATCCGGGCGTCCGCGTGTTCCCACCTTGCGGCGTCGATTGGGGCCGACAAATCCATCCTGTCAGCAAACGATCTGCTACTCGTCGCCATAGGCCAAGAGACGGCCGACGCCAGCGATCTAAAGCAATTGGACATCAC
Source organism: Aureimonas phyllosphaerae (assembly GCF_047943035.1). Classification (NCBI taxonomy): domain Bacteria; kingdom Pseudomonadati; phylum Pseudomonadota; class Alphaproteobacteria; order Hyphomicrobiales; family Aurantimonadaceae; genus Aureimonas; species Aureimonas phyllosphaerae. The sequence continues at coordinate 3,572,575 of NZ_CP181348.1, forward strand.
TCCGACGACCACGGATGGCGGCTCCGCGTTCCGTTCTATCTGGACGCAGGCCCAGGCGGGCAACCCCACAGCCGGTGAGTTCCCAATTCGAACAAGGACGGGACAGGAGCTTTGGCTTCTGGGTTCGCTGACACCTGTTTTCGATCGGCGGAAGCGTCTGCGTCACATGCAACTGACGGGATTCGACATTACGGCACAGAGAACAATTCGGGATGAGGACCGGTCCAAACTGGCGGCGGCGTCTCGGGCTCAGGCTATCATCGAATTCGCCGTAGATGGGACGATCCTCACAGCGAACGACAATTTCCTCGGCGCATTAGGTTACCTCCTCGAGGAGATAGAAGGCCGTCACCATCAGATATTCGTTCCGACTGAGGAACATGGCTTGGCGTCCTACCAGGATTTCTGGAGCCGCTTGCGGTCTGGCACCTTTGTCGCTGATGAGTTCCGTCGCATCGGCAAGGGAGGTCGCGAAGTCTTTATCCAGGCCTCTTACAATCCAATTTTCGACAATGCCGGCCGAGTGATGAAGGTCGTTAAGTTTGCAACCGACGTAACCGATCGCGTCATGGCAGTTCGGCGCCTCGAAAGGGCCCTCGAGTGCCTCGCGGAAGGTGATCTCGGCCATCGGATCGATGGCGAATTTACACCTGGGCTCGAACCGCTGCGGAGCAGCTTCAATACTTCGATGACCCAATTGGACGCAACGATGACGTCCGTTGTGCATTCGGTCGGGTCCATGCGTTCGGGGCTGGGTGAGATCGCGTCGGCAGCTCAGGACCTTGCGTATCGGACCGAGCAGCAGGCGGCATCGCTGGAACAGACCGTGGCGGCGCTGTCCGAGATCGCCGAGGGTGCCAAGCATACGGCTCGCAACGCGGACGATGTGAGACACGCTGCGAGCATCGCGGACGATGAAGGCCAGCGAGGCACCGAAACCGTCGGTAAGGCAATCAGCGGCATGAAGGACGTCGAAGAGTCGTCCCAAAAGATTGAGCGCATCATTGGAGTGATCGACGAAATCGCCTTTCAGACGAACCTCCTTGCGCTCAACGCCGGGGTCGAGGCGGCCAGAGCGGGAGAAGCCGGACGCGGGTTCGCGGTTGTGGCGCAGGAAGTTCGAGGCCTAGCACAGCGCTCGGCGGAAGCTGCGAAGGAGATAAAACAGCTCATTGCGTCTTCGGTAAAACACGTGAGTGACGGCGCCGAACTCGTTTCAGCAACCGGTCGCTCTTTTGAAAAGATGGCGCACCACATTGTCGGCGTCTCGACGTTGATTTCGGACGTGGCACAGCGTGCTCGGGAGCAGTCGATCGGGCTCGGCGAGGTGGCGACGGCTGCGGACGCCATGGACAGAGTTACTCAGCAGAATGCCGCCATGGTCGAGGAGACGACTGCTGCCGTTCAGAACCTCCTAGACGAGACCGAGAAGCTTTCTGTCATGGTCAGCCGCTTTCAGACAGGTGCGGCATCACCACCGGGAAGACAGCGATTGTCGAAGCCGGTTCTAGCCTTGGTAGGGAACCGCCATCCTCAGCGTAGGGTTGCGCCAACATCCAGTCGGAATTGATCGAGCGGCAGGCCAGAGAGATTCCACACGGGCCCGCGTGCAGTTTCTTCTCTCGTGGGCGCTAATATGCCGAAAGCTTGCAGTATGCCATCGCCTCACCGCTCACATACTGACCGAGTGTCGGCAGATCAGATGTATCGCCTGCTTGTGCAGGGCGTAAAAGATTACGCCATCTTCATGGTCGACCCAAGCGGCTCAGTGATGAATTGGAACGAAGGTGCCGAACGAGCGAAGGGCTATCGCGCCGACGAGATCCTTGGCCGCAACTTCTCGTGCTTCTATTCGCCTAACGAGCAACTGGATGGGGCGCCCCTTCGCAACCTCGAACTCGCGTTGGAAGCAGGTGTTTTCTCCGAAGAGGGTCTTCGGTACCGCAAGGATGGCTCGGCCTTTTGGGCCCTTGTTACTGTCACACCGGTCTACGACGAAACGGGTGTTCTGCTCGGCTTCGGCAAGGTGACACGCGACATGACGGAGCGGCGTCGAGCCGATCAAGCTCTCGCCTATCAGGCTCGATCAGACGCGTTGACCGGCATCAGCAACCGCGTTGGACTGCTCGAGGCTATCGACGAAGAGTTGAGGCGGCTGCCTCCCAATGGTTTCGCCAGTCTTCTCTACATCGATCTCGATCGGTTTAAGCCGGTCAACGACACATTCGGCCATTCAGCGGGAGACCGCGTTCTCGTCGAGGTTGCGGCTCGCCTGAAAGCCGTAGCTCCAAGCGCTCAATGTATTGGGCGGCTCGGCGGAGACGAGTTCGCAATCATGACGACCGCGACCACCGGCACCCTGGATGCGGTGGACCTCGCCCGAACGATAATAGCCGCTCTCGGCAGCCCGTTCGATATCGGCGCGAAGCCTGCCATGATCGGTGCCAGCGTCGGCATCGCAGTCGCCCCCTTGCATGGGACGGATAGCTCGACGCTAATCCGTCATGCGGATTTGGCGCTGTACCAAGCTAAGAGGAGCGGCCGGAACCGCGCCTGCATGTTCAACCCCGTGATGGATGAGAGGGCCCTCACCCGCGGCGCCCTCGAAATTCAGCTCCGCCATGCCGTTACCGCCGAGGCATTCATTCTCGTCTACCAGCCAATTGTCGATGGAAAAACGAGTAAACTCATCGGCTACGAGGCTCTGCTGCGCTGGACGGACCAAACAGGCAGAACAATCTCACCTTCGACCTTCGTTCCGCTTGCCGAGGAATTGGGTCTTATGGCTAGATTGGGCGAATGGGTAATGCTTACGGCGTGCAAAGAGGCGGCTCAATGGGATCCCGCCCTGACGGTGGCCGTCAACCTGTCGCCGACACAACTACGTAGCGTCGACATAGTGGGCAAGGTCTCGGAGATCTTAACGCAAACAGGGCTGCGTCCAGACCGTCTAGAGATCGAAATTACGGAAACAGCCATTCTTGAAGATTTGGATCTCGCACGGCATGTCATCCACCAACTTAGGGAGATGGGCGTCCGGATCACCCTCGATGACTTCGGAACAGGGTTTTCCTCACTTTCCCTCGTGAAAGATCTGCCCCTCACGGGACTGAAGATCGATCGCAGCTTCGTACGTGGCATTGACGGCTCGGCTCGCTCGATCGGCATCGTGCGCGCCATCATGACATTGTGCGAGAGCTTCCAACTATCGGTGACTGCTGAAGGCGTCGAGACGCAGGAGCAGAGGGAGTTCCTGTTGCGCTCCGGCTGTACGGACATGCAAGGCTTCCTGTTCGGCAGGCCGCAGGCTCACCCAGAACAGGTCGAGTCCCAAGCGAACGAGCATGTTCGGTTTTTTGGATGAATACCTGTTTTCGATCCGGGGCGGAGATCCGTGAAACCTTCGGCTCTCTGATGCCTCCGATCTTGCATGGTGTAGCAGTCGAACAATTTCCCGGAAATCAACGAAGGCATCGAAGGGGGCTACATGGATCATGGTCCGTCGTGCACGATCGGGGAATGGCGATCCCAAGCCAGCTTTCGGCACAGCGTGTCCAGTCCTGAGCAACTAGAATTGCTGAACGAGGTCGGGGCGATCGCAATCGACTTCCTGCCATTTGCTCGGCCATTAACGTCTGATCTCGTGTTGCAGGGTGCTCAAAGTCAAACCTTCTGCTGCTGGGCAACGAGCTCTCGGTCAGGCTTCGTAAGCGTACCGAAGCATGAGGCCGACGTCATCACGATCCGCTTCATCGAGAGCGGCCGGATGATCCGGCGCAACGGACAATTCGAACATGTCGGTCTTCCCGGTCATGCGATGTTCGTGGCGTTCAAGGACATGCGCAACGAAGAGGCTTCCGAGGGCTTCTCGTCCTTTGGCGGGACGATCTCTCGAGATGGCCTGCTGCGTGGTCACCGAGCTCTTGAGGGCGACGGAACAGCGCCGCCATTTCTGGTTCCTATTGCGCCCTCTCAAACGCGGGAAATGAGAGCTTTTAAGAGCAGCTTCGTCAGCTTGATGGCGCGTTTGGAGACTGGCGCAGCGCTGGATGATCATTGGTTGGCGCTGCTTGAGGAAATCATCGTCTATCAGCTGCTGACCGCTTGGCCAAGGCAAGCGACGATGCCATCCCCGCGGCCGGGAGAGCCAATTGCCGTCGAAAGGATATCACGGGCTCTTGAATTCGTGGAGGACAATCTCGCAAAGCCCTTCCGCCTTGAAGACGTCGCACGAGCGGCAGGGATAAGCGTGCGCTCGCTGCAGCAGAACTTCCAAAAGTTCAGAAGTTGCTCACCAACGCAGTATGTGACCCGTCGCCGCCTCGAGCGAGTCAACGAGGATCTTCGGACGACGTACCGTGATGAATTGTCGATCGCTGCGGCAGCTCGACGCTGGGGCTTCACCCACATGAGCGATTTCGGGCGCCAGTACCGAGCGCATTTCGGTCATGTTCCCCGGGCGACGCCACGCAAACCCTACCGCTGAAGCTGCCTAGGAAGAGGTGATTCTTTCGAAGACCTCTCAAGCTCGGTTGACAGGCACCTCAACTCATCCGTAAGTGGTCTGACCACGGACGGATCACCTGATGAGCAGTGACGTTTCCATCACGCGCGGCGACACCGACACCCGAAGCGGCTACGAGCGCGTCGTCTCGTTCCTGCGCGAGCAGCTTCTGTCGGGCCAGTTGAAGACCGGCGACTGCCTCCTGCCCGAGCGTGAGCTGTCAGCCCGGTTGAACGTCAGCCGTCCCATGCTGCGGGAGGCGCTGCGGGCGCTGGCGATGATCGGAGCCGTCGAGATCCGCCACGGCGTCGGCACGATCGTGAAGCGGCCGGACGTCTCGACCCTCGGCGAGTTCTTCTCCTTCGTGCTGGCGCAGCAGGCCGATGTCATCGATGACATCATGGAAGCGCGCATCGCGATCGAGCACCATGCCGTGCGTCTCGCCTGCCGCCGGGCGACGCAACCCGATCTCGATCGGATCGCCGACGCCTTGAAGCTGATCGCCGAGACCATCCACGACGTCGAGGCGGGCGGCGCCGCCGACTTCCGCTTCCACGAGGCGATCGTGCGGGCCGCCCATTCGCCGACGCTCGTCAGCATCTACGGCTCGCTCTCAGCCCTGATGATGCGCTCGCATCTCGACCGCCGCGAGCAGATCATCCGGATCGAGGGGATCGACGAGTTCCTGATCGACCACCACCGGCTGATCTTCTCCGCCATCGTCGACCGCGACGCACCGAAGGCCGACGACCTCCTCACCCGCCATTTCGAGATCGGCGCCGAGTTCCGACGCCGGGCAACCATGCTCGAGACCGCGCACCGGATGGGGGAGCGTCGGGGGACGGCCTCTTCCGCCGAGCCGTCGAACGACCCGAACGCAAGGACCCATCCATGAAAATCGTCATCGGCAGCGACCACGCCGGCTTTCCGCTGAAGGCCCAGGTCATCGAGCATCTGAAAGCCGGTGGGCACGAGATCGAGGATGTCGGCAGCTACGACCCGAACCCGGTCGACTTCCCCGACATCGCCCGCCTCGTCTGCGACAAGGTGCGCGGCAAGGCCGCTGAGCGCGGCCTCCTCGTTTGCGGCACGGGTGTCGGCGCCGCGATCGCGGCCAACAAGATCCGCGGCATCCGCGCCGCGGTCTGCCACGACGTGCATTCGGCCCACCAGTCGGTCGAGCACGACGACGTCAACGTCATGTGCATCGGCGCCCAGATCGTCGGCCCCTGGCTCGCCAACGACCTCGTCGACGCCTTCTTCGCCGCCGAGTTCGACCGCAACGAGGACTTCGTGCGTCGCGTCGACAAGCTCGCCCAGCTCGAAACGTCGGACTGACCGGCCGGACGACGACTATGGGAGGAGGTCAGGGATGAACGACACAGATAGGGCGCGGGTCGGCTTCGTCGGCCTCGGCATGATGGGCCGCGAGATGGCCCGCAACCTCGTCGAGGCGGGCTATCGCGTCGCCGCCCATGACATCGACCCGGCGGCCGTCGAGGCCTTGGCGACGATCGGGGCCCGTCCCGCGCCGAGCGTGGCGGATGTCGGCGCAAGCGCGGACGTCGTCGTCACCATGCTGCCCGATACCCCGCATGTCGAGGATGTGGCCCTCGGCTCGGGCGGTCTCGTCGAGGCGATGCGTCCGGGCACGGTCCTCGTCGACATGAGCACAATCTCGCCGGTGGCGACGCGGGCCATGGCGGAGCGTCTGGCCGCCTCCGGCATCTCGATGCTCGACGCGCCCGTATCGGGCGGCCCGATCGGTGCGAAGAACGCCACGCTCTCGATCATGGTGGGCGGCGACGCGCAGGCGTTCGAGCGCGTCCAGCCGGTCCTGTCCGCGATGGGCACGACGATCTCGCACGTGGGCGAAAGCGGCGCCGGCCAGACGGTGAAGCTCTGCAACCAGCTCGTCTGCGGCGTGAACCTCCAGGCCATCTGCGAGGCGCTGGCACTCGGCCGCGCCTGCGGGGTCGATCTCGACCAAATGCGCGACGTGCTCCTGGGCGGCTCGGCCTCCTCATGGATGCTGGACAAGCTCGGCCCCGCGATGATCGCGGGAGATGCCGGAGCGGGCTTTCGCATCGACCTGATGCTGAAGGATCTACGGCTGACGCTCGAGATGGCGCAGGCGCGTTCCGTGCCCCTGCCCGCGACCTCGCTTGTCACCACGCAGTATCTCGAGGCCAAGGCGCATGGCGAGGGTGCCAACGGCAACCAGGCCCTGTTCCGCGTCTACGACCGAATGACCGGGCAGCGTGCCGCCGGCGCGCCGGACGGGCGGCCATGAGCATCGACTTCACCGCCATCTTCGCCCGCTGGCAGATGCTGCAGGACGGCCTCCTCCTCACCGTGCAGCTCGCCGCGGTGACGACGCTGACCGGCTTCCTGATCGGCACGGCCTGCGCGATCGCGAGGCGCTCGAGCCTGCGCTGGGCCTCTTGGGCAGCCGGCGTCTACATCGAGAGCATCCGAAACACGCCGTTCCTGGTGCAGATCTTCGTCGTCTATTTCGGGCTGTCGAGCCTCGGCTTCTCGTTCTCCGCCGTCACCGTCGCGATCATCGCGCTGACCATCAACGTCGGCGCCTACACGGCCGAGATCATGCGGGCCGGGTTCGATTCCGTGCACCGGGGACAGTGGGAGGCGGCCGAATGCCTGGGCCTCTCGAAACCGAAAGCCTATTGGCACGTCGCGCTGCGCCCGGCGATGGAGCGCGTCTACCCCTCGCTCACCAGCCAGTTCATCCTCCTGATGCTGGCTTCCTCCGTGACCTCCCAGATTTCCGTCGAGGAACTGACGGCCGCCGCCAACTTCATCCAGTCCGAGACCTACCGCCCCTTCGAGACCTTCCTGGTCGCCGCCTTCCTCTATCTCGCGCTGTCGCTCGTGATGCGCCTCGTCTTCTGGCTCTTCGGCCTCCTCATCTTCCCGCGGCTGCGACGCCTCGGCACGGCTCTCTAGGGGTCGCAACCATGAACACCGCCGTCAATCTCGGCCACCTTCAGTTCCTCCTCGTCGGGGCGATGTGGACGATCGTCCTGTCGCTGATGGCGTTCGTCGGCGGAGGGCTCGTCGGTTTCCTCGTCGCGCTCGGACGCACCGCGCCCTTGCGGGCGCTGCGCATCATCGCCGGCCTCTACGTCACGATCGTCCAGGGCACGCCGCTCCTCATCATCCTCTTCATCACCTATTTCGGCCTGCCGACGCTCGGCTATTCGATCTCGCCGCTCCTCGCCGCCGGCCTGTCGCTGACGATCTATGTCGGCGCCTATCTCGGCGAGATCTGGCGCGGTTGCCTCCAGTCGGTGCCCAAAGCCCAGTGGGAAGCGGCCGAGTGCCTCGCGCTCTCGAAGACCAGCCGCATGTTCCAGGTGATCCTGCCGCAGGCGATCCGCATCGCGACGCCGCCGACCGTCGGCTTCTGCGTCCAGATCATCAAGAACACCTCGCTCGCCTCCGTCGTCGGCTTCGTTGAGCTCGCCCGCGCCGGGCAGCTCATCAACAACTCGATCTTCGAGCCCTTCCTGATCTACGTGATCGTCGCCGCCCTCTACTTCTGCCTCTGCTACCCGGTGTCGCTTCTCAGTCGCCGGCTGGAGCAGCGCGGCGCGGCGCGCCTTCGCACCCTCAAGGCCCTGTCGGCATGACCGCGGCTTCCAACCAGGATACAGCCATGCCCATCGTCGCCCTCAAGGACGTCAGGAAAAGCTTCGGGTCCGTCCAGGTGCTGCACGGCGTCTCGTTCTCCGTCGAGAAGGGCGAGGTCGTCGCGCTGATCGGGGCGAGCGGCTCGGGCAAGTCCACGGCGCTGCGCTGCATCGACCGGCTGGAGGTCATCGACAGCGGCGAGATCGAGGTTTGCGGCCACCGGGTCGACGACCCGAAGCTCGACCTCAGGCGGCTACGGCAGGACGTCGGTATCGTCTTCCAGAGCTACAACCTCTTCCCGCACCTGACGATCGCCGAGAACATCATGCTGGCGCCCCGTTCGGTAAAGAAGATGGCGAAGGCAGAGGCGCGGGCGGTGGCCGAGGGCGTTCTCGCCAAGGTGGGCCTCGCCGAGAAGGCGGACCAATATCCCGAACAGCTGTCGGGCGGCCAGCAGCAGCGCGCCGCGATCGCCCGCTCGCTGGCGATGGAGCCCAAGGTCATGCTCTTCGACGAGGTGACTTCGGCGCTCGACCCCAAACTCACCGGCGAAGTGCTGCGCGTCATCGAGAGCCTGGCCGCCGGCGGTATGACGATGATCATGGTGACGCACGAGATGAACTTCGCCCGGCGCATCGCCGACCAGGTCGTCTTCATGCACCAAGGCCGCATCCACGAGCATGGGACGGCGGCGATCCTCGATCGGCCGGCGACGCCCGAACTGCGCGACTTCGTCGCCGAAGAACTGTGACGGCGGGGCGATCCAGCACCCGCCGCAACAAGGGAGGAACCACATGACGCTGAAGACGCTCACCGCTGTTGCTGCGGTTCTCGCAACGCTTGCCGCCGGCGTTGCGCCGGCCGCAGCCGATGCGCTGGCCGACATCATGGCCGCCAAGAAGATTCGGGTGGCCACCGACATGGCGATCCCGCCGTCGGGCATGCTCGACGCCAACCTCCAGCCGACGGGCTCCGACGTCGAGACGGCGAAGCTCCTGGCGGCCGACTGGGGCCTAGAACTCGAGTTCGTGCAGACAACGGGTGCCACGCGCATCCCGAACCTTCAAACGAACAAGGCTGACATTGTAATCTCGACGCTGTCGGTCACGCCTCAGCGGGCCGAGGTGATCGACTTCTCAAGGCCCTATGCCGCGCTGCAGTCGGTGGTCGGCGCGCCGAAGGCTTCGACCATCACTGGCTGGGACGATGTTCGCGGCCAAGCGATCACGGTGACCCGCGGCACCACGCAGGATACCGAGCTGACGAGCCTCGCCTCGGAAAAGGGCTTCACCGTCACCCGCTACGACGACGACGCCACGATGGTGACGGCGGCCGTCAGCGGACAGGCCAAGATGGTGGCGACCTCCGCGACGCTGGTGAACCAGATCGGGCAGCGCAATCCGGACCTCGCCTACGAGCCGAAGTTCGTGATCCGCACCTTCGATCTCGCGATCGGCCTGCGCAAGAACGAGCCCGAACTGAAGGCCAAGCTCGACGAGTGGGTCGGCGCCAACCTGAAGAACGGCAAGCTCAACGAGATCTACCAGCGCTTCCACGGCTCCGCCCTGCCGCCCGAGATGCTGCAGTAGAGTAATTGTGCGAGGCGATCGGCTGGCCGTTCGCCTCGCGCTTTCAGCTTCATCTTCGCAACCCGCCCCAATTAATCGAGGCAGCATCTGCATTGACGACGAAGCAGTCGTGCTCGAGGCAATTCTAGTCTCATCTTCTACCGAAGACGAGAGTTCGACCTTCCGCAGTCAGCGAAAGATCAAATTGGCAGGTAGGTATCCCCACGTCCGGCCAATCTCGTTTCCTCGGCAATCCGATTTCAAATGAAGATCGATCGAGAACCCTCAAGCGTCCGCCCTCGCGCCATTCTTCGCGGACCGCTTGGTCTTTTGCTTGGCCGTGGGTTCCGGCGCAGCCACTGGTTCGGATACCGCAGCATCCTCCGTCGCGGCGTCTGCCGGGACAGTGCGCTTTCGTCCAAGCCCCAACTGCTTGGCCACTTCCGCACGTCGCTTCGAATAGTTCGGAGCTACCATCGGATAGTCTGCCTTCAGACCATACCGCTCACGATAAGTCTCAGGCGTCAGACCGTGCGTTGCAAGGTGACGTCGAAGCGCTTTGTAGGGCTTCCCGTCGATCATGCTGATGATGACTTCGGGATCGGCCAAGCTCTTTCGCACGCTAACGGCGCCCTGGTATTCCTCTGACGCTTCCAACTGATCAGCCGACGCTTCGACCGGCGGATCAATCATGCCTACGAGAGCGGCGTGACTGTTCTTCAGGAAGGTGTGGACATCCTCTGGAGCGACTCGCGTGTTTGGGTTTGAGAGCCACGCAGTCGTGATCTCGACGGCTAGTTCGACCGCGTTTGACTTCTCTTCCAACGTGATTCTCCACAATCAGCAAGCGAATGGCTGCAGGAGGCAAGCGAATCGAGATGCTGCAGCGATGCAGCTAGTGATAGTCGATAAAGACGGATTCCCGCTAGCGGGGATATTGTCCCTTGCAACCGAATGTCCGAAGAGGTTGCGCACAACAGCTTAGACCTGCCAATCGGCAGATTGTATAGAGTCCGACCAACTGCCTTGCGCGTGGCCTGGTAGATGAGCTGGGAGTTGTCCTTATCGTTCGCTGTACACCCTCGCCATCGATTTGGATGCGGGGCATCTGCTCCTTGCTTGGGGATGCTCGCATTTGAGACGCGGGCTCGTGATGGCTGTGACAGCCGAACAGTTCCACTGTGAAAGCCGTGATTGGGGTCAGGACCTAGGTGTATGCAAGCAGTCGACCGGCGAAGATCACTCCCGTCCATGTGACTAGAGAGACACCTGCTCCTATGCGGGCCGAGATTGGCGTGGTTCCCCGTCCTGCCCAATCGCCGACACTGCGGTAAATCCCGAGGTGGAACATCGCGACGTTCACGCCGGCGACCAGGATCAGCCCGAGCTTCCAAGGCGCGGCTCCCGCCGCGGCCACCATGGTCGCCTGGGCACTGAGCAACGCGATACCGGTCACGATGGTCACCGCGAAGCCGACGTGGGAGACGGGGAGCAGATGACGCGCAGCCGTCGTCACGGAGACGACGCGACGTCCGTACCCGAAGATCCTGAGATCGAAGGCGAACGCCGGCCCGACAAGAAGCGCGATCCCGAGAATGTGGGTCGCCTCGATGACCGGGTAGAGATACTGGGAGTTACGTACCAGTTCGCCGAGGGCGGATCCCTGCAGCAGCTGAAGGGCCGTATTCAGGATATTGGGCATCTCTCGTTCCTGTTCGTGCCACGCCATGTGGGCAGTGAAGCCGTTTCGGCGCCACGCGCCGACCGCGTCCCGAGAGCCGTTCCTGCCCGCACCTTTCGGCTGCTGCCTCTTGATTTAACCGGGGTAAGGGAAGGATAGGGACGCCGCTCGCCCTGCCTACCGCCGCCGTCCGCGGGTCGGCGACACGCTCGTCGAGATGTCTGCTGCGGAACGAGCGCGCCCGATGGGAAGACCTGTCGATTTCGTCGTCGCCTATCTCGATAGCGGCGCACGTTCGGGAAGCGTGTTGCCGAGAACCTGGTTCACCGGGACGAGGTCGTCGCCGTACCAGAACACGACCGGACGAAAGAGGCCGTCGTCCGTCCTATTGATGTATCCAACGGCCTGGAAGCGCTCGCCCACCCTCAGGGCACGATCAAGGCCCCACCTGCCCGACCATGCCGGCGGCGCGATGATGATCTCGAGATCCTCGTGCGGACCGTCGTACGCGAGGGCGGCCTTGACGCGGGTGCTGTCCTCCGGGTCCTGCAACTGCTCCGGGATGGGCAGATCGGGCGTTCTGGCCGGCAGGTCGTCGTCCACGGTCACGTCGAACTGCGAATGCGGATTGCCCCACACCCCCTCCGAGGAGACCGATCCCGCGACGTAGATCAGGCGACCGGTCTCGAAGCCGGGCCATCCATGATGGGCGAGCGCCGGAGGCGATGGATAGAGCGAGGTCGCCAACACTACCGCCACTGCCATGCCGGCTACGGCCCATCCCGCGAACCCGCGAGCGCGCCAAGGCGTATTCGACGAATGATGCTTCATCTGGCCTTTCCTCTCGATGCTTCGATGGCTTGTCCTGGGAGCCGCAGCCGTTGCGGCGCCCCCTTTCTGGACGCTACCTGCGATCCGACGACGCCCCGTCGGCGGGTCCATCAGTCCTGGCGCTCGTAGGTGACGCGCCAGTTCTCGTCCTTGCTCGTCGGGGTGATGACCAGCCGGTCGTCCGTCACCTCGATTGCCCGTTCCAGCTTCCTCCCGATGAGGTCTCGCACGACGGAGGACTGGACGTCGAACGTGACGACGGTGCCGTCGGCCGCGACGTCGTAGGCGCCGTAGTAGGCTTCGTATCCGTTCACCGCATAAGGGTTGCCGGGGTCATCGCCCGAGGTCTTCATGGCCTGCACGGCGACGACGCCATTGTCGGTGAAGACGATTTGTCCGGTGAAGTCGACCGCCGACAGGTCGCTCCCCGGGGTCCCCTGTTCGAGAGACGTCATCCGCCAGACACCCTGGAGCCGCGTGGCGGAATCACCACCCGGCGACTGCGCCATCGCTGTCGAGGCAAGGGCAACCATCAGAAGGCCAGCGGTCGCGATGTGATACTTCATGTCGAGTTCCTTCCGATTGGATTGTGGCTCGCGACTGCCCGGCAAGCGTCCCCGGACGGGCCGTGGTGCCAGTGTCGAGAGGCGTCGAATTTTGTTGAGACACATCGATCTACGACGCGAATGTCGCGACGAGATCTGGTGGAAGTCCGAGGGCACGACCAGGAGCGTGCGGGCCGGAGGTCCGGCGGTGTGCGCCGGGACCAGGGCGGGAGACGTTTCAAACCGTCAGCGGTCCGTTCGCTCGATCCGCACCGAGACGTCGCCGGGCCGATCGAAGATTGAGACGTCGCCCTGGACCTGTGCAAGGACGACTATCCCTGGTCGAGGAACGCGGCCCTCGCGATAGTAGACGACGAAGTCGCCCGAACCCCAAAGCCCGACGGTACCGGGCGCGAAGTCCCGAACGCGGGGACTTTCCGGAAGTCGGCGCGGCAGGTTGCCGGTCTTCTCCTGACGCAGGTGATCCCGCATCCGGATCGTGACGGGCAGCATCTCGAGTAGAGCGTTGCCTGCAGCGTTGTCGGCGACGACGGCATCGACCGTTCCCCAGTCCGACGAGATCGAGATGCGTTCCTGTGCCATCGCCATTCCCATCATGGCCGTAAGAGCCGTGGTCACCAGTGCGATCCTGAACATGATCGGCAGTCCTCGAGTTCGGGAGGACGGGGTGGACCCATCCTCCTCCGATCCGTTCCTCAGTTCTTCGCGAGACCTGCCTCGCGACTGGCCAGGCTGCTTTCGAAGAAGGTCTCGAGGCGATCGAACGGAATGAGGTCGACGCGGTCGTAGAGATCGACGTGACCGGCGCCCGCCACCCAGACGAGTTCCTTCGGCTCGGAAGCGAGTTCGTAGGCCTTCTGCGAGAACTCTTTCGAATGCGCCTGGTCACCGGAGACGAACATCATCGGACGAGGCGAGATCGTCTCGATGTCGTTGAACGGGTAGAAGTTCATGAACTTCACGTTCGACGTCACGGTCGGCTTGGTCGTGCGTTCCGCGGAGGCGCCTTCCGGCGTCACCTGCCCACGCTCGGTCCGGTAGAAGTCGTAGAACTCGCGCTGGATCGGGTGCGTCTCGGACGTCAGTTCGAGGTCCGTGCCGCCTGCCACGGCGGTCTCGGCCCCGTCGACCTCCGCCCAGCGCTGCTCGGCAGCCGCCACGATGATGGCCTTCCGATCCTCGACCGACAGCGAGTTCTGCAGGGCGTTACGGTTCGCGGCGCCCATGTCGTACATGGAGACCGTCGCGATCGAGCGGATGCGGGGGTCGATCTTGGCTGCCGAGATTACGAAGGAACCGCTGCCGCAGATGCCGATCGCCCCGATCCGGTCCCGATCGACGAAGTCCTGCTTCCCCAGGTAGTCGACGGCGGCGCTGAAGGCCTCCGCGTAGAGGTCGGGGGCCACCGCATTGCGGGGCTCGCCTTCGCTACCACCCCAGTACGGGAGGTCCAGCGAGACCGTGACGAAGCCCCGCTCGGCCATCTTGGTGGCATAGAGGTTCGCACTCTGCTCCTTGACGGCTCCCATCGGGTGGCCGACGACGATCGCGGCGTGATCCACGCTCCGATCCAGATCCTTCGGGATGAAGATGTTGCCGGCGACCGTCGTCCGGTACTGGGTCTGGAAGGTGATCGGCTGAACGGTCACGGCGTCGCTGGCGTAAAAGTTGGCAGCCCCGTTCGACAGATTTTGAGCGAGGCTCTTCGTCGCCGTGGCGACGGAGGCAAGGCCAAGAGCCATCGCTCCCGCCGTCGCCAACCTCAAGAGGCCACCGATCGCCGGGCGGTCGTTCGACGCGGCGTACGGGGGGGTCATGTCGTGGTCGGTCATCGGTCCGTCTCCATCCTGCTTGGTGGCGTTCATCCAAGGCGGGCATCGACCCGCCAGCTTGCTTGGATGGAGACTTAAGGCATCGGGCCGCAGACGATTATCAGCGCCGTCTCGCAAGTCGTCATGAAGCTAGCTCATGAACAATCACGCACCCGTGAGCATCAGTTCTGGCTCGGCACGACTGATGAGTGGCGCTCATGTCCGCATCAAACTTTCGAGAGCTAGTTCGATGGCGATCCGACCCATAGGTTCACGCCGCGGCTCGATGACGAGATCGACGACGGCACCTGATCAGATCACGATCCGTCCATAGGCCCCGCCCCCTCCGACTGACCGGTCGGACGGATCCGTCGGGTGACGCTCTCCATCGTCCCCGACCGTTCCGCTTCGGCAGGAGCAAGGAACACCATGCAGTCAGAAGCCACGATCCATCCGACCGACGCCAGAACCCATGCCTCCTCCTGGAGTTCCGTCCTGGCACTTTCCCTCGGCGCCTTCACGTTGATCGCGTGCGAGTTCATGCCCGTCAGCCTGCTGACGCCCATCGCCTCCGATCTCGGAGTGACGGATGGCATGGCCGGCCGAGCCATCGCGGTCTCAGGTGGCTTCGCCGTGCTGACGAGCCTCCTCCTGCCCTCGTTTCTCGGTCGGATCGACCGGCGCCTCCTGATGCTCGGTCTGACGGGCCTCATGATCGTCTCAGCCACCATCGCCGCCATCGCCCCGAACTACGCGATCTTCATGATCGGGCGGGCCTTCGTCGGCGTCGCGATCGGCGGCTTCTGGTCCCTGTCGGCTGCAACCGTCATGCGCCTCGTCCCGGACGATCAGGTTCCGAAAGCCCTGGCGGTGCTCAACGGAGGAAACGCCCTCGCGACGATCGTCGCGGCTCCTCTCGGAAGCTTCCTGGGCGGACTGATCGGCTGGCGCGGAGCATTCTTTTTCGTCGTTCCGATCGCGGTCTCTGCCTTCCTTTGGCTGTGGCTGTCCTTGCCAGCCCTCGAAGCACCGGCTCGTACTGGTGGAACGGGCATCCTTTCGATCCTGCGCCGTAAGGTCGTCGTGATCGGCATGCTCGGGGTCGGCCTTCTCTTCATGGGCCAGTTCGCGCTCTACACCTACGTGCGCCCATTTCTCGAGACCGTACTGAACGTGGACGTCGCCCTGCTGTCGCTGATCCTTCTGGCGATAGGCATCGCGGGCTTCGTCGGCACAGCCTTGATCGGCTTCGTGCTCGATCGCCGCCTTCATGCCACCCTCGCCGCGATCCCGCTCCTCATGGCATCCGTCGCCGCGGCACTTGTCATCGCGGGTACCTCGATGCACGTGGTCGTGTCGCTACTGATCCTCTGGGGCTTCCTGGCGACGGCGGCGCCGGTCGGCTGGTGGACTTGGCTCGCCCGCACGCTTCCGGACGACGCGGAGGCCGGTGGGGGTCTGATGGTCGCCGTCGTTCAGCTTGCCATCACGCTGGGCGCGACGGTGGGCGGTATGATCTTCGACGGAAGCGGGTATCAGGCGACGTTCATATTCGCAGCCGCTATCCTCGTCGCATCGGCGATCGCCAGCATGGCCGCTTCCCGGTCGGCACGTTGACCCGAGCACGGCCTCTCTAAGACACGCGCTCGACCCGCAAGGGGAATGTCCCCGATACGTGGAGGGCCTCGCGGCCCTCCTCGAAACGATCGAGGCGTATGAGGCCCGGATTGCGGTAGTCGGCGTAGAACATCGCCAGATTGCCCCAGGGAACGTATTAGCAGAGGTCGTAGGGGCGCTCGTCACCGAAGGGAGCGCTTCCCTCCTCCGTCAGCTTGCGCGGCAGATGAGCGATCTTCTCGTTGCCACCGAAATCCTCGATGGTGAGGTCGAGTGGCAGCATCGAGACGAAGTCGTTCGCCGTGGCATTCTCGTAGAGTTCTGCGATCATCTCGCGGTCACCGAAGATCATGCGAACACGGATGCCACTGGACACGCGTTCCTGCGTGACCGCCCCCTTCTGACCTAGGGCAGGTCGCGAGCCGAACGCCGCCGCCGTGGCTGCAGCCGTCATGAGCGTCCGACGGGAGATCGATGCGTTCACTCGTATCATTTCGCGCTCCGTATCCGTCGCGGACGGAAAGCGAGACCATCGACGACGAGGGATTCTCACCCGGCTCCGGAACCGATGCCATCCCCTTTCCGAAATAATGACACCGAAACAACCGGTCGCTCCGGGCGTGTCATTCATGAGCACCGCTCATCGGCGCTATCGATCGTGGCCGACTAATCGCATCGTACTGCACCCTTACCTTCAGACCGACTACTAGAATCTGAAGGGGCTCTCGATGAACATCCTTGGAATCGTGTCGGCGGGTCTCGTCGCCGGAACTCTCTCGTCCGCCTCGGCTCAGGAGTCGCGCTCCTCCTCAATGCTACTGCCCTTACCGACGCCTGCGGTCGATGCTGTCGCACCGGCTCTCGGTGCCTTCACCCGCGATACGCTTCTGAACGAGGTCTGGAACAGACCCGATCTCTCGCGACGGGATCGAAGCGTCGTCACCGTCGCTGCCCTGATCGCCAGGGGACAGACAGGCGAGATGCCATTTTACGTCGAGCGCGCCTTGGACGAAGGCGTGACGCCTGTCGAACTGTCTGGGATCGTCACGCACCTCGCCTTCTACTCGGGCTTCCCCAACGCCGCGGGCGCGGCCGAAGCTACCAAGGCCGTCTTCGATCGCAGGGGTATCACGGCCGATCAGCTTCCGGGCTTCGATATCGATCTGCTGCCGCAGGATGGGGCGGCTGAAGCCGCCCGCGAGAAGACCGTGGAAGAGACGGTCGGCCCCGTCTCGCGCGGCGTCGTCGAGTACACGAACCTCCTTTTCGATCGGGTTTGGCAACGTCCTGATTTGGCGCCGCGAGATCGGAGTCTGATCACGGTCACGGCGTTGATCGTCTCAGGACAGACCGGACAGGTCGGCTTCCATCTCGGCAAGGCCATGGACAACGGCCTCACCAAGGCCGAGGCGTCCGAGGTGCTGACCCACCTCGCCTTCTACGGCGGCTGGCCGAACGTGTTCTCCGCGGTCCCCGTCGTGAGGGAAGTCTTCGAGACCAAGGGGAACTGACCCTATCCGGCATTCGAGCCACGCGAACCGGCGTGGTCATGGACCTTCAAGGCGTGCCGGCCCCCGAGGCCGCCTCCTGACCGGATCAACCCGAGGAGCAAGAGATGAAGATCGATTTCGACGGAAAGGTCGCGCTGGTCACCGGCGCCGCATCCGGCATGGGTCTCGCGACCGCACAAGCGTTCGCAGATGCTGGAGCCGCGGTCGTGCTCGCCGATGTGGGCGACGAAGCCGTCGGAAAGGCGGCCCGCGAGCTGGTCGCCTCCGGGCATCGTGCGATCGCCGTTCGTTGCGACGTATCGAACGACGGCGACGTCGCAGCGATGATCGACAGGACCGTGAGCGAGTTCGGACGCCTCGACGCCGCCTTCAACAACGCTGGTGTCATGGCCCGGATCGCGCCGACGGCGGAAGCGACGGACCAGGAGTGGGACCGGGTCATCGGGATCAATCTACGTGGCGTCTGGAACTGCATGCGTCATGAACTGCGTCAGATGCAACGACAGGGTGGCGGGGCCATCGTCAACAACGCGTCCGTCGGGGCTCTGACGGGCAACCCAGGCATCGGAGCGTACATCGCATCGAAGCACGGCGTGATCGGCCTGACGCGCACCGCGGCGCTCGAGTACGTCCGTGAAGGCATACGCGTGAACGCCGTCAATCCCGGACTGATAGACACTCAGATCGGGAAAGACGTGGTCGACGGCGATCCGGATGCATACGCGAGGATGGTCGAGGGCATTCCGATCGGTCGACCAGGCCGTCCCGAGGAGATCGCGGCAGCGGTCCTATGGCTCTGTTCGGAGCACGCGAGCTTCGTCGTCGGACAGGGACTCACGGTCGATGGCGGCGCGACGGTCCCCTGACGGAGCGTCCGTTGACGCCCGCGGATCTGAACGAGATTTGGAACAACCCGAACCCAGGTGCGGCTCGATGCCGGATGGCATAGCCGCTCGTGGAAGCGACAAGGAGATCAGGTGATGGACATCGTCAGAAACGGAACGAACCCATCCGGTAAGGGACCTTCGGACTGGTTCACGGGCACGGTGCGCGTGGATCCGCTCTTCGCCCCGAACGACGCAAGACGTGCGGCGGCGTCGACCGTCACGTTCGAACCAGGCGCTCGTACGGCGTGGCACACCCATCCCCTCGGACAGACCCTGATCGTCGTGAGTGGCGTCGGCCTCGTTCAACGCGTGGGTGGCCCCATCGAGCAGATCCGCCCTGGTGACGTCGTCTGGTTCGAACCGGGCGAGAAGCATTGGCACGGAGCCTGCGCGACGGTCGCGATGACCCATGTCGCCATCCAGGAACAGAAGGACGGCAAGGTCGTGGACTGGATGGAACACGTCACCGACGACCAATACCGCCAGGCCTGATCCCAACTCGCGCCCAGGTCGCTGAACGACCAGTCGGTGCCAACGGATGATAGGAGAAATATCGATGTCGACCAAGATGCTCACGACCACGCTCGTCACGCTCGTCACGCTCGGTCTGCTCGTCGGGGCGGCCTATGCCGAAAGCACCGTGATCTCGGAGAACGGATCGAGGCCATCGGCCAAGGGACCCGAAGCGAACTTCACCGGGTCCGTCACCGTCGATCCACTCTACGACCCGAACGAGGAGACTTCGAACAGCGGCGCCGTGGTGACGTTCGAACCGGGCGCACGATCCGCCTGGCACAGCCACCCCGCAGGTCAGACCTTGATCGTCGTCGAAGGGACGGGATGGGTTCAGGAGGAGAACGGGGCGAAGCGCTCGATCCGGCCGGGTGACGTCGTCTGGACGCCGCCTGGCGTGAAGCATTGGCATGGAGCGACCGACACGACCAGCATGTCGCACATAGCGATCACCAACGTCCGCGACGGGAAGAACGCCGACTGGATGGAGAAGGTCTCAGACGAGGTCTACGAGGCCGATTGAGCACACCGCAGCCAACCCGCCGTACCGATAGCGAGAGAAGGCGATCATGACATCGACCACGACCTTTGAACTCCACAACGGGGTCACCATACCGAAGCTCGGGCTCGGCACCTGGCGCATCGGCGACGACGAGGTGGCGCATGCCGTTCGAGAGGCGATTGCGCTAGGTTATCGTCATATCGATACGGCGCAGGCCTACGGGAACGAACGCGGAGTCGGAGAAGGCGTCCGAGCTGCCGGGCGGCCGAGAGAGGAGATCTTCGTGACGACGAAGGTCGGTGCCGACATCAAGGACTATCGCGGGGCAGTGGCGAGCATCGACGGCTCGCTCGCGGCGCTGGGTCTCGACCACATCGATCTGATGCTCATTCACAGCCCTCAGCCCTGGTCCGGTTTCCGCAGCGGTGACCATCACTTCGAGGGCAATCTCGAGGTTTGGCGAGCGCTCGAGGAGGCTTACCGGTCGGGGAAGATCCGGGCCATCGGCGTATCGAATTTCGAGGCGGTCGATCTCGACAACATCATCGAGAACGGCGCGCTCAAGCCGATGGTCAATCAGGTCCTGGCCCACGTCGGCAACACGCCCTTCGATCTCATACGATATGCGCGGAGCAAGGATATCCTCGTCGAGGCGTACTCGCCGGTGGCCCATGGCAATCTCCTGCGGAACGGGGACCTTGCCGCTATGGCGGAAGCCTATGGTGTCGGCATCCCGCAGCTCTGCATCCGCTATTGTCTCCAACTCGGCCTTCTGCCGCTTCCCAAGACGGCAAACCCGGAACACATGCGCTCCAACGCCTCGGTCGATTTCGAGATCTCGTCGGAGGACATGGCGATCCTGGAGAATGCCGAACGCATCAAGGACTATGGGGATGCGAGCCATTTCCCGGTCTTTCGCCTGGGCGACTAGAGAACGGGGCTCCTAGATTTCAGGCTCGCCGTGGTGACGGAGCGGAGGCAGACGGTCCGGCCTCCGCTTCCCGGATGTCGGGCTTCGCCGATCGTCGAGGCGTCGTGGTCGACATGCGTCGTCGACGGCGGCGTCCGTACCGGCCCAATGATGCCGGCTCGCACTTTGCCAGTGCCACGTTGTCGAGAGGATGAAGACCCGACGATGGCCATGGCACGGTCGGTCTACTGACCAAGCCAGCATTTACGCTGCCCGCTTCGATCGTCTCTGCGTCTCGAATTCAGTTCAACGGTACTCAACCGGCACGAACCCGGATCCTGAACCGAGACGCTCCACCCGAACCGGATGTGTCGCCGGCAGATGATAGAAGTATGCGGGAGTGGAGGCCGTCGCGAGGTGATCGAGAAGCCGCTGACGCATCCTTGTCCCCTCCTCCATCTCGACGTCGAAGCGCATTCCGATGTCCGGAAAGTCGAACTGGCAGCGATGATGGATGATATCGCCGGCAACGAAGAGGGATTGGCCGCCGGACGAGACCATGAAGCTCGAGTGTCCGGGCGTGTGACCGCGTGTGTGGATGACGACGACTCCGGGAAACGGCTCCTGTCCATCCTCGAACGTGCGGATGCGGTCGCGATGAGGGCCGAGCGTGCGCTGTGCCTCTCGGGCGGATCGCTCTCGCGGTGTGCCCATACGCTCGTCCGATAGCCAGAAGTCGAGATCCGCGGAATGGAGATGAATCTTGGCCGACGGAAAGCGGAGCGAGCCATCGGAGCACAGGATACCACCCACGTGGTCTCGATGTGCATGGCTGAGCAGGATCGTATCCACCGCGTCACGTCTCAGCCCCGCCTCGTTCAGCGCGAGTTCCAGCGGCGAGCCGGGAACATCGTCGTCGGAACTTCCCGTGTCGAGAAGCGCAATTTGATTCCCCCGCCTCAACGCGAGTACATTCTGGGGGACGACGACTTGCTCTCCTGGTTCAAGCCCATCGAGATGTTCCCATGGGCCGGGAAGCGGCGCGAACACGGCATCCGGCGTTCCGATCGGCAGTGGCCCCGCCGAGAGGACGAAGACCTCGACGTCGCCGACTGTGAAACGGGTGAACCTCGCCAACTTCGTCGTCCTCGTCCTGCGACCGCGGAAACGATCGGTGCTGCCGGTCCACTCGCGTAACCCGCTGCCTCGGGCGCGCCGGAGGCATCCTCCGAATGTCCGGAGATGCTCGGGACCCCGCGCACCTGCTCGCTTGCCAAGAGCGAACCGATGCGCGGGGTCCAGCCACCGGTTTCGTCAGATCGTGATGCGCTTGTAGTCGAAGATTGCCTTCTTCCAGCGATTCACGCTGTAGTTCGAGAAGATGCCGTTCTTGAAGAACGGGTCGTTCTCGATGAAGTCGACCGCCTCCTGCCTGTCGTCCGTGTCGAGGATGATCAGGCCGCCGTTGTAGCCCTCACCATCGTCGGTGAAGAGACCACCGCTGGCGATCACGCGGTGAGCGTTCGCGATCATGTACTCGAGGTGGATGGGGCGCAGCCCCTTGCGCTTCTCGACCGTTCCTTCGTTGTCGGTGTAGCGGATCACGTACGGCATGCTGGATTCCTTTTGTGTGACAGGGTTCGAGGTCTTTCCTGCTCCCGACGTCGCCGGGACGCATGGTGGGGGTCGAGTCCTCTCGGTTGCGTGCGAAACGAGAAGGACGGGATCGGTTGCGGCTCGTTGGACCGAGGGATCACTCGGCGAGCGCCTGGTCCTTCTTGCGGCGAACCTTGGGTAGAACCATCGCGACGAGGGCCAGGGCCGCGATCGCCAGGAAGGCCGCGCTGATCGGACGCTCGAGGAACACGATGGCGTCGCCTCGGGACAGGACCAGCGTCCGCTTCAGGTACTCCTCCAGCATCGGTCCGAGGACGAAGCCGATCAGAAGCGGCGCGGCCTCGAAGTCCAGCTTGATCAGGAGGTAGCCGACGACACCGAACAGGACCATCTGGTAGACGTCGAAGACCGAGTTGTTCACCGAGTAGGCGCCGATCGCGCAGAACACCAAGATCGCCGGATAGAGGTACTTGTAGGGCACCTTCAGAAGGGACACCCAGACGCCGATCAGGGGCAGATTGATGACGAGGAGCATCAAATTGCCGATCCACATGCTGGCGATCAGACCCCAGAACAGCGTCGGCTGCTCCTCCATCATGCGCGGGCCCGGCTGGATGCCCTGGATCATCATGGCGCCGATCATCAGCGCCATGACAGCGTTGGCCGGGATGCCAAGGGTCAGCATGGGAATGAAGGACGTCTGCGACGCGGCGTTGTTGGCGCTTTCCGGCCCGGCGACACCCTCGATGGCCCCCTTCCCGAACTCGTCGCGGTGCTTCGAGACCTTTCGTTCGAGCATGTAGGCGGCGAAGGTCGACAACGCGAGACCGCCACCCGGCAGGACACCGAGGATGGAACCGAGCGCCGTGCCGCGCAACACGGAAGGGACGGAGCGCGAGAACTCCTCCTTCGTCAGCCACAGCTTGCCCACCCGCGCCACGGAGCCGGAACGGTTCTCCGGGTTCTCCAGGTTCCGGATGATCTCGGCGATGCCGAAGAGTCCCATCGCCAGCGGCACGAACCCGACGCCCTCGAAGAGCTGACTGAACCCGAGGGTGAAGCGGATCTGTCCGCTCTGGAGGTCGGTTCCGACCAGACCCAGGGCAACGCCCAGGACGATCATGGCGAGCGACTTGAAGAGGTTGCCCTGGGCAAGGACCGTGGCGACGACCAGGCCGAGGAGGATCAGCGAGAAGTATTCGGCGGGGCCGAACCTCATAGCGACGGAGGTCAGCAGAGGTCCGGCCATCGCGACGACGAGCGTCGCGACCGTTCCGGCGAAGAAGGAACCCAGCGCTGCCACGGCCAAGGCTGCACCGGCCCGTCCGGCGCGAGCCATCTTGTGCCCCTCCAGGGTCGTGACGATGGCGGTGACCTCCCCCGGCAGATTAAGAAGGATGGCGGAGGTCGAACCACCATACTGGGCACCGTAGTAGATGCCCGCGAGCATGATCATCGACGTGATCGGATCCAGTCCGAACGTCAGGGGCAGCAGCAGGGAGATCGTCGCAACCGGGCCGATTCCCGGAAGTACGCCGATGGCGGTGCCGATGAGGCAGCCGAAGAACGCGAACGTGAGGTTGTTGAAGGTGAAGGCGACCGAGAGGCCGAGCGCGAGATTGTCGATCATGTCGGCCTCCTCAACCGTTGGTCAGGAATGGAGGAAGGAACGGTACGTTGATGCGCAGTCCCCAGGCGAAGACGACCCAGCAGATCGCGACCAGGGCTACGGTCAGTGCGGCGATGCCCTTCGGTGTCTGATCCGAATCCGCAAGACCACTGAGGACGACCAGGACGATCGTCGCGACCGCCATCCCGAGATCCTCGAGGAGAAGTCCGAAGGCGACGAGCGAGGCGACGATCAGCGCGACCTTCCGCCAGGCGATGTCCTCGATGGCGGCCGGCTCGCCGAAGAATCCGGTGATGAGGACCGCAGCACCGAGCCCCCCAAGAGCCAGGAATACGACGAGAGGCATGTAGCCGGGCCCCATGCGGCTCGCCGTTCCGACCGTATGGTCGAGGTTCAGGTAGAGACCGCAGGCGGTAAGGACGAGAAGTAGTAGACCCGCCGTCACGTCCCGTACGTTGATGTTCTTCGCCATGCTGTCGCCTGCGGGGTGAGGGGTTCAGTGGAAGGAGCGTCCGCCATCGGCCGCCAGCGCGGCTCCGGTCACGTAGGACGACTCACGGCTCGTCAGGAAGAGAATGGCCTGGGCGATCTCGGCGGGCGTGGCGATGCGCTTCAGCGCGTAGTTCGTCACGTTCGCACGGTGGCCGTCGGCCATGGGCGTGTCGACCATACCGGGGCATACGGTATTGACACGGACCCGCGGTGCCAGTTCGGCCGCGAGAGCCCGGCTCAGGTTGACCACACCGCCTTTAGATGCCGCGTATGCGGTGTGCCCCGGCGCGTTTGGAAGAAGTCCCTGAGCGGAGGCGATGTTCACGACGGTCGCGTCGGATGCGGCCTGCAACGCCGGCACGCAGCTGCGGGTGACGAGGTACGTTCCGATCAGGTTGACTTCGACGACCCGGCGCCATGTCTCGACCGGCATCTCGTTCACGTTGCCGGTCGCCATGATGCCAGCGGCGTTGACGAGCCCGTCGATCCCGCCGAGCAACCCTTCGGCCTTCCTGACGGCGGCCTCGACCTGCGTCTCGTCGACGATGTCGGCCTGCACCACATGTCCCCCGATGGTACGCGCCAGTTCGCTGGCGGCGCCTGCGTCGCGATCCAGAAGCGCGACGAGCGCCCCTTCCGACGCGAAGAGTTCGACGGTCGCCCGACCGATGCCGGAGCCTGCGCCGGTCACCAGGATGCGCCGGCCCTTCAGGCGCGGGACTGACGTATGGGGAGTGGTGTCGTTCATCGCGCTTTCCTCCGACGGGATATCGGGACCTTCGAGAAGATCGTCACCGCATCACGAAGGGATTGCTCGGCGCCGTCTCGGCGGTCGAGATCATGACGTTCTTCGTTTCAAGAAATTCGTCCACGGCTTCGATGCCGCCCTCGCGGCCCAGCCCGGAATGCTTCATGCCGCCGAACGGCACCATGTAGCTGTAGGCCCGGTACGTGTTGATCCAGACGGTCCCGACATGGAGTGCCTTCGACATCCGGACGGCTCTGGCCATGTTGCCGGTCCATACGCCTGCGACGAGCCCGTACTGCGTGTCGTTGGCGATGCGGATCGCTTCCTCCTCGGTGTCGAAGCCGATGATCGAAAGGATCGGTCCGAAGACCTCCTCCTGGGCGATGCGCATCGAGTTCGACACGTCGGCCAGGATCGTCGGCTCGACGAACTGCCCGCCGGTGAGGTTCGGAGCCTCGGCGGCTCGGCCACCGAGGATGCAACGAGCGCCGTCCGCCTCGGCCACGGCGAGGTATTCCATGACCTTTCGGAACTGAGGTGGAGTGGAGATCGGGCCGACGTCGGTCTCTGGATCCATCGGGTCGCCGAGCCGGATCCGCCGTGCCAATTCGAGGAGCCGTCCGCTGAACTCCTCCATGACGGATCGCTGGACCAGGAGTCTCGATCCCGCCGTGCACATCTGCCCAGAGGCCCCGAAGATGCCGGAGACCGCACCTGCGGCGGCCAGATCCAGATCGGCGTCCGCGAACACGATGTTGGGCGACTTCCCACCCAGTTCGAGCGACACCCGCTTCATAGATCGGGCCGCCGTCTCGTAGACTCGTGCGCCCGTGCTGTCGGAGCCCGTGAACGTGATCTTGGCGACGTCGGGATGCTCGACCAGCGCCGCACCCGCTTCCTGCCCAAGTCCCGTGACGACGTTGAACACACCGTCCGGCAGGCCCGCCTGTCGCACGAGTTCGGCGAACTCGAGCGTGCTGGCCGAGGCGAACTCGGAGGGCTTCACGACCACGGTGCACCCTGCCGCAAGAGCCGGGGCACACTTGACCGCCGTGAACCAGAGCGGAGAGTTCCAGGCCGTAAGGGCTGCCACCACTCCGATCGGCTCCCTGGTGGTGAAGGAGATCGTGTCAGCCTTACCGAGCGGGATCGAACGCCCCTCGATCTTGTCGGCAAGACCACCGTAGTATCGCCAGCACTCGGCGACGCCCCCGAGCTGCCCCCGCGTCTCGCGAAGGAGCTTGCCATTGTCGCGGGTCTCGATCTCCGCAAGGCGATCCCGATTCCGTTCGATCAGGTCCGCGAGCGCGGACAGGTACTTTCCGCGCTCCGTGCCCGTGATCGTTGCCCATGGACCCGTCTCGAGCGCTTCTCGAGCCGCTCGGACGGCATCGTCGACGTCCTTGGAACGGGCGCGAGGAATTCGGGCCCAGACGTCTCCCCGGAACGGGTCGACGGTCTCGAGCGTCTCGCCGTCCGAGGCGTCGGCGAACACGCCGCCGATGAACATCTGGTAGTTCTGCATGGACGATGCCTTCCGGTCCTGTCGGCGGCAGGGCGCCGCGCACCCCGCGCAGCAGCGCAGGGCTTCGGGCCGTGCCTCTTGATGGGGTGTCACGATGGTCGGATCAGTCGGTGAACCGAACGCCGTTGTCCTGAATGACCTTCTGCCAACGGCTGGCCTGAGTGGTCA
The DNA here is from genome assembly GCF_047943035.1 of Aureimonas phyllosphaerae. Lineage (NCBI taxonomy): Bacteria > Pseudomonadati > Pseudomonadota > Alphaproteobacteria > Hyphomicrobiales > Aurantimonadaceae > Aureimonas > Aureimonas phyllosphaerae. The sequence continues at coordinate 3,599,310 of NZ_CP181348.1, forward strand.
TGAAGTCCTTGAGTTCCGGTCCGGTCAGGATGTTCTCCTGGAAAGAGAGAGGCCCGAACTTGTCGCGGAAGGAGGCGCTCTGGACGCCCTTCTGGATCGCACCGAAGAGACGCTGCACGACCGCGTCCGGGGTGCCGGCCGGTGCCATGTATCCGTACCAGAGGGTACTGTCGATGTCTGGGTAGCCGAGTTCCGTCATCGTGGGGACGTCGGGAAGGTTGGCCGTACGCTGGGCCGACGTGACACCCAAGACGCGGATGCCGCCGTTGCCGGCAAGGACGGCGGCCTCGCGGGCGGATGGGAACATGATCTCGGTGAACCCACCCGTCAACGCCTGCAGTCCCTCCGGATTGTTCCGGTAGGAGACGTGAACTCCATTGCCGCCGATCTCGTTGATGAAGCGGACCGCCGTGAGATGGGCAAGGGTTCCGGCGCCGGCACTCGCATAGGTGACGCCATCGGCGGATTTCGCCTTGGCGACGAGGTCGTCCATCGTCTTGATGTCCGACTGCGCCGAGACGACGAGCGCCATCGGGTAGCCGCCGATCCCGATGACGGGAGAGAACGCATCGAGGTCGTACGGGAGGTTGTCGCGCAGTACGGTCTGCACGATGCCCGACGTCGTCAGGCACAGCAGACGGTATCCATCAGGATCGGACGAAGCGACCACCTGGCCAGCGACCGTCGTAGCGCCGCCACCGCGGTTCTCGACGATGATCGTCTGCCCGAGATCCTCACGGATTTCCTCCGCGAGGAAGCGGCTCAAGGTGTCGTCGTCTCCGCCGGGCGCATTGCCGATGATGAACGTGACCAGACGGTTCGGATAGTTGTCCTGAGCATCGGCAAGTCGAATCGAGCCGGGGGCCAGCATCGCGACGGCGGCTGCACTCAGAAGGAAGCTTCTGCGCGTGATCATGTTTTCCTCCCAGAAATGGAACCGCCTCCAAACGGCACCAGTCAGTTGAGTCTTATTGGCATCGACTCCGCGATGCTACCGACGATGCCGCCTGACAGGACGAGGGTATAAAACGGCATTATATCGTGCTAGCGTTACCCCATGCGAGCCGGGGATCGGGCGACCATTCATGCCGGCGGATAGGCTCGCTTCGGGAGAGTGCCATGTCGTCCGATCGCATGACGATCGACCCCAAGAAGTTGCTGTTCCTCGCGACCATCATCGAGCACGGGAGCCTCAACAGCGCCGCGAAGGCGCTCGAGGTCACCCAGCCGGCTTTGTCGACATCGATGAAGCGCCTCGAAGAGGAGATCGGCGTCCAGGTCCTGGAGCGTGGGCCTGCAGGCATCGTCCCGACGGCTGCAGGCGAAGTGCTGTACTGCCACGCCCGGCTCATCCGCGACGAGATCGGGCTGGTCAAGCGTGCGCTCATGAACGCCAGGGACGGCACACCGGTCGTGATCCGGATCGGAAGCCTGCCCAGCCTGGCGAGTTCGCTGATGGCCGTTGCTCTCGAGAAATGGAGGCACATTCACCCAGATCGCGAACTGCAGATCGTGGAGGTTCCGCAGATCGACCTTCTGACGGGGCTTCTCCGGCGTGAGTTCGACTTCGTGATCGGCTTCACGGAATGCTACGATCTCGAGAGCGGGCTGCGGCAGAGAGTGCTGTTCCGCGACAAGCTCTATGTCGTTGCACGCGCAGACCACCCCCTGGCTTCCGTCAGGCAGCCCGACTGGGCCACGCTGATCCAGTACCCCTGGGTCTGTCCGACCGCCCGCCGCTCGCACGTCATCCTCGATGCCGTTCTGAGGAAGGAAGGCCTATCGACGCCGGAACAGATGACCGTCTGCGGATCGGTCGGACTCCTGAAGGCGCTTCTCATGAACGGCGACCACCTCGCGGTGCTCCCCGTCCACGCCGTCCGGGCCGAACTCGAGGACGGGCGTCTGTGTCGACTGGACGTGACGGACACAGCGCTGGACCGCAACATCGCGGTCTTCTTCCGCGAAGGCTTCCAGCTCGACGAGCCGAGCCGCGAACTCGTGACGATCATAGGCGCCGTCGGCCAGGAGATGGCCAGCAGCGACGCTCTCGCACCGCCGCGGCCCGTCGAGACCGCGGCCTGACGCGGTCGGGCGTTCAGCGCACCAGAGAAGGCAGGGCCCGAGACCTCTCCGAGAAGCCGAAGACGGCCTTGGTCTCGAGGTATTCCTCAAGCCCGAAGATCCCCATCTCACGGCCGTTCCCCGACTGCTTGTAGCCTCCCATCGGCGAAGCGGCGTTCGCGGGGGCACCGTTGTAGAAGACGCGTCCAGCCCGAAGTCTCCTGCCGACCGCATATCCACGCTCGGGATCGGCGCTGAAGACGTATCCCGCGAGCCCGAACGGACTCTCGTTCGCGATCTCGACGGCCTCGTCCTCGTCGTCGTAGGGCATGACCGCAAGCACGGGACCGAAGATTTCCTCTCTCGCGATCGCCATGTCGGGCGTGACGTCGCCGAACACCGTCGGCCGCACATACGCACCGTCCGAAAGTCCTTCCGGCGGCTCCAGCCCCCCACAGATGAGCGTCGCGCCCTCCTCCAATCCGGTCCTGATGTAGCGACGGACGCTGTCGTAGTGCGCCTTCGTCACCATCGGCCCCATCGTCGTGGAAGGATCGCGTGGATCGCCCATACGGATCCGGCCGACCTCGTCCAGTATCCCATCGATCGCCTCCTCCATCCTGGTCCGCGGTACGAGCAGTCGGCTCGGCGCATGACAGGACTGCCCGGCATTGAAGAAGCATCGCTGTATGTTCCAGCGAGCCGCCTGCGCGACGTCCGCGTCGGGAAGCACGATGTTCGCGGACTTGCCGCCCAGTTCGAGGGAAACCCGCTTGATGGTCTGGGCGGCGACCTGCCCGACCCTTGCTCCTGCCTCCGTCGACCCCGTGAACGACACGAGATCGACGTCCGGATGGGCTGTCATCGCCTCTCCTACCGTCCGTCCGCTGCCGACGACGAGATTGACGACGCCCGCCGGAACGCCGGCGTCGTGAAGGATACGGGTCAGGACGATCGCCCCCAAAGGTGTCGCCTCGCTCGGCTTGCACACGACCGTGCAGCCAGCGGCCAACGCATAGGCCATCTTCACGGCGAGCGTCTGGATCGGCCAGTTCCAGGGGGAAATCAGGGCGCACACGCCGATCGCCTCGCGCCGGACGATCGTCTCGCCGATCCGCGTCTCGAAGTCGTACGCCTCCAGCACCTTCCCGGCCTGGCGGAAATGCGCGAGAGGTCCCTCGACCTGTACCCTCGCCGACACGGGTGAACCCATCTCCTCGGCGATCATGTCCGCCAACTCGTCCATCCGAGGCTCGTAGGCCGCGGCGATCCGGTTCAGCAGGTCGAGCCTCTCGGCGACGGTCGTCTCGGAGAACTCCTGGAACGCCCGCCGTGCCGCGGCGACGGCCGCATTCGTCTCCTCGGCTCCGCCGAGCCCGACCGTCGCGAACGGTCGGCCGTTCGAAGGATCAACGAGTTCGCGGCGACGTTCGGAAGGCCGCCAGACACCGTCGACGAACACACCTTCGTAATGACGCATGGTGTCCGCTCCTCAGCTGCTGTGGGTGTAGCCGCCGTCGCAGGCGATCGTTTGTCCAGTGATGAATCCCGACGCGGGCGTCGACAGGAAGAGCATCAGCCCGACGAGGTCGGTGTGGATCATCCCGCGTTGTATGCACTGATGGGACAACTGCAGACGCCGGAGTTCCGGCGTCGGATTGACCGTGCGGTCGACCTCCGTAGCGACCGGTCCGGGGCGTACGCAATTCACGTTGATCCCGTCGGCGCCCAATTCGCGTGCCATCGCGTTCGACATTCCGATCATGGCCGACTTCGACGCGACGTAGTGGAGGTAGTTCTTCACGCCCTTCGGAACGGCGTCCGAGGAGATGTTGATGATCCGCCCCCAGCCGGCCGCTCGCATGACGGGAGCGACGGCCCTGGCGCAGAGGAACGGTCCAGTGACGTTTACGCGGATGACCCGATCCCATTCCTCGAGCGGGATCGCCTCGAACTGACGCTTATCGAGGGTGGCGAACATCGCGGCGTTGTTGATCAGGACGTCGATGCGACCGTGCTCGGCAACGGTTGCGGAGACGAGGGCCTCGACCGACTTCGGGTCGGCGATGTCGACCTCGACGGCGCTGGCACGCCCACCCTGCGCAACGATCTCGTCACGCACCTGGCGGGCCTTCTCGACGTTGAGGTCGGCCACGATCGGAACGGCGCCGGCTGCTGCGAACTGCCGGGCAAGTTCACGCCCGATGCCCTGTCCCGCCCCGGTGACGATCACGACCCGATCGACGACGCTGAAGTCCCGCCCCCACTCCGGCACGCCGGAATCCTGCGGCAGCTGAACGAAGATCTCGTTGGCCACGGGGACCCCGTTCGAGGGGCTTCTTGTCGGCTCGGCTCCGAGCCCGTTGCTCACGGTGGTCATTTGAACTTCCTTGCGTGCGCGATGGCGGCGTTCGTGAAGAATGTGACGTCGGCGCCGGCGGTCGCGTAGCGAGCGCCGAGCGCGATCATCTCGCGTGCGACTTCAGGCTGCCCGCCCAGTCCCCCGACACCGAGATGGATGCCGTTGGCCGCACAGGCGGCGGCGACCTGCCCGAAGGCGTCGCGGACCGTCGGGTGCCCGATCTGCCCCGGCACGCCGAGGGCATTGGCGAGATCGTTGGCGCCGACGAGGAGCATGTCGACGCCGGGGACGGCAGCAATGTCGCCGACGCGGGCGAGTGCATCGGTCGACTCGATCATCACGATCACCATCGTGCGTTCGTTGATCGCGGCCATCGCCTCTTCGGCCGGGGTGGGTCTGAAGTCGAGCGCAGGCAGGCAGGGAGCGATCGAACGTGTTCCATGAGGGGGAAACTTCGCCGCCCTGACGACCTCAGCCGCGGCCTCCGGGGTCTCGATCTGAGGAACGATGATGCCGGTAGCACCGCATTCGAGCGCACGGGCGATCGAAGCGTGGCCCGCATCGGCGACGCGCACCAACGCGGTCATCCCGGTCAGGTTGCTGGCGATGCAGATCTGCGAGATCGTCTCGAGCGAGAAGCTGTTGTGCTCCTGATCGATGAACAGGCAGTCGAAACCTGCCGTCTTGGCGATCGCCACGATCTCCACGCCCCGGACGAGGCGCACGATCATTCCGACGGCAAGTTCCCCGGCAGCCATCTTCGACAGCAACGGGTTCGGCGAACCGGATCCGATCTTGGACAAGGTCAAGGTCTCCCGCGAGTTGCCGGAGGAACATCCTCACCACGAACGACGCGGCCCAAGTCGGCACCGCACATCGGCGGAGCACGGGGCGTCGATCACTTCCGGCACTGCAAGTTGAAGGGAGCAGGGTGCGGAATCAACCGAAGACGAATGCTGCCCGTCCGGCCCTATAAATTTATCTATACCTCGATCCGAGCGAGGATTTTCGGTCGGACGTCGGTCCTCTAAGAGTTCGTTGCATCCGATTTCGACACACCCGAGGAGGAGACCATGCGTATTTCCGAGGCAGCGAAGGCAGACGGTGCGGCCGTCGGCAGCATGCGCGACGGCAAGCTCGATCAGAAGTTCCTGCTGACCGGCGACGACAATAGCCCGAACAACTACCTCCTGAACGTCGGCAAGACCGGCTCGGGCGGCTGGGGCACGCCGCGTCACCGGCACAACTTCGACCAGATCCGCTACGTGCTGAAGGGCAGCTATCCCGTCTCGCCGCATAAGGTCATGAAGGAAGGCTCGGTCGCATACTTCCCGGAGAGCGTCCACTACGGCCCGCAGGATCGGCCCGAGGGCCTCGAGATGATGGTGATCCAGTTCGGAGGCGCCAGCGGAGAAGGCTTCCTGAGCGTCGCCAAGCGAGAGGCCGCGAACGAGGCACTCAAGAAGAAGGGAACCTTCGCGAACGGCGTCTTCACGTGGTTCGACGAGAAGGGCGGCAAGCACAACATGGATGGTTCCGCAGCCTGCGTCGAGGAGGCGACAGGGCGGAAGCTGACCTTCGCGACCCCGCGCTACGACGACGTCATCATGATGGAGCCCGAGGCCAGCGAGTGGGTTGCCTCTAAGGCGCCCGGCGTCGCGACCAAGACCCTCGGCGTCTTCACCGAACGCGAGACGCGGATCGGTTTCATCAAGGTGGACGCCGGCGCGACCCTCGACACCGGAACGCGTGACGCGATCGAGGTGCTCTTCCTCAGCGAGGGCAGGATCTCGGTCGACGGTCAGGACTACGGCCCCCAGACCGCCATCGAGCTGCTGCCCGAGGACGCGCCGAGCCGGATCCAGGCGTCCGAGGACGCCCTGTTCCTCTCCGTCCGTCTCCCGAAGTTCTAACCGAGGTCGCCTCGTCCCGGCGTGCGGCCCCATCGGCCGAACGCCGGGCGCTCGCGACGAGAGAACCCCATGAAAGTTGCTAGATTCTCCAAGGACGGTAGCGTCCGGATCGGTATCGTCGACGAGGCGAACGCGACCGTCAGCCCCGTGGAATCCTCCATCGGCACGGTCGCGGACCTCATCCGCAGGTCTGTCGAAGGTACATCGCCCGCTTCCGGGACTTCCGAAGCGATCGCGCTCTCCGACGTCAGGATCCTCGCCCCCATCGTTCCGGAACGAAACATCTTTTGCGTCGGCAAGAACTACTACGCGCACGCCAAGGAGTTCGCCGGTAGCGGCTTCGAGGCCGGAGCGGTCAAGGGCCAGGAGATCGACGAGTACCCCGCCATCTTCTCGAAGCCTCCCAGCACCGTCTGCGGACCGGGCGACACGGTCGAGATGCACCCAGAGGCGACGCAGGCCGTCGACTACGAGGCCGAACTCGCAGTGATCATCGGGCGTCCAGGACGCAACATCTCCGAGGCGAACGCCATGGAGCACGTCTGGGGTTACACGATCGTCAACGACGTCACGGCTCGGGACCGCCAGAAGCGGCACAAGCAGTGGTTCGCCGGCAAGGGCCTCGACACGTTCTGTCCGATGGGTCCTTGGATCGTGACCGCGGACGAGATCGACGGCCAGAACCTCGACATCGAATGCCGGGTCAACGGCGAGGTCCGGCAGCAGGCCAACACCACCGACCTGATCTTCAAGATCCCGCAGCTGATCGCCGCGATCTCGGCAGGTCTCACACTGCAGCCCGGCGACGTCCTGGCCACCGGCACACCTGCCGGAGTCGGCATTGGCTTCGATCCGCCGCGTTTCCTCAGGGGCGGCGATCGAGTCGAGATCTCCGTTTCGGGGATCGGCACGCTCAGCAACGACTTCGCCTAAGGGGCGATCCGAGCGCCTGCTCCAATTCGGGCGACGGAGTCGATCCCTCGCCCGACTTCCGGGAATCCAGCTTCGGAGCCTCTGCCTGCCCCGGATATAAGAAAACTTATATACCCGCCTCGAGAACTCTGTCGGAGATGGGATCGGGCAGATAGCATCCGCTCGAGCACGCAAGAAGATCCGAGACATCGGACGAGCAAGCGCAAGCAGTTCATACAACGAACAAATGGAGCCGGACGCCTCTAGAGGGCCCGGAGGGAGGAAGACCGCGATGACGAGTATGTTTATGAACAGGCGGGAGATGCTACTTGGTAGCCTCGCCCTCGGCGCGGCCTCGCTGGCGGGAGGCTCTGCCCTTGCCGCCGGTGGATCGGGTCAGCTCCGCTGGATCGTCGGATACCCGCCTGGCGGATCGACCGACGCGATCGCACGACTGCTGGCCGGCCCGCTCGCGGGCAAGATCGACAAGACCATCATCGTCGACAATCGCCCCGGTGCAGGTAGCGCCGTCGGTGCCACCGCCCTCGCCCAGTCGGCTCCCGACGGGCAGACCGTCATGGCGGTGGACAACGGAACGCTGGTCATCAACCCGGTGGCCTATAACAACCTGCAGTACGATCCGGATCGCGACTTCCGCCCGGTCGGACTCTACGCCGAGATCAACATCCTTCTTGCCGTGGGCAAGGACCAGCCGATCAACAGCGTCGCGGAGTTCATCGAGCAGGCGCGCAACTCGCCCGACCCGTTGCCGTACGCCAGCCCCGGCATCGGATCGCCGCTGCACCTCGCCATGGAGCGGTTGGCACGGGCCGCCGACCTGAAGCTGGAACACATCCCCTACCGTGGCATGGCTCCGGCCTTGAACGACGTTCTGGCCGGCGTGGTCCCGAGCATCGTCATCGACTACACCACGGCTCGCGAGATGATCCGTTCCGGCGGCATCAAGGCTCTCGCCACGCTCTCCGAGAAGCGGCTTCCCGCGGCTCCCGACCTCCCGACGATCGCCGAGCAGGGCGTCCCCAGCTTCTCGGCCGGGGCATGGCAGGGCATGGTGGTTCCGGCAAAGACCCCCGACGACGTCGTCGCCCGGTTGAGCGATGCACTCGCGTTCGCGCTGAAGGACGATGCGGTCAAGGCGCGATACGCCGAACTCGGCCTCGGAATGCCGGCGAGCGATCCCAAGACGTTCGCCGACCGTTGGCAGGCAGACAAGGCCGTGCTGCAGCCCTTGATCAAGGATCTGGGCATCAGCCTGCAGAACTGACGACGGTCGGCTCGCCGGCCGATCGGCCGGCTGTTTCCGATCTGTCGTCGGGGTCCGCCTGCCCTCCCCGGCGGGCCCCATACTTCGACGAAGTCGCACGCCGCACCTTGGATGCATTTCCCGCGGTGGTCCGTGCACCCCATCCGAATGGAGACTGAGAATGAATAGGTTCGAGGGTCGAGCCGTGATCGTTACCGGTGCCGGCAGCGGCATCGGGGCCGCCTGCGTGAGGCGCCTACATTCGGAAGGTGCGCATGTCCTTGCCCTCGACGCCAACGACAAGGGCGTCGATGCGATCGTGTCCGAGTTCGGTGGCGACTCCCGCGTGAAGGGCGCGGTCCTGAACGTCTGCGACCAGAAGGCGGCCATCGACCTCGTCGCCGCGGAACGCGCTTCGTTCGGTCGCCTCGACGGCCTCGTCAACTGCGCCGGCATCACTGGCGTGGCGAACGTCATGGACGTGCAGCCGGATCACCTGGAGCGTGTCCTCGCCGTCAACCTGGGCGGAACGGTCAACATGTGCCAGGCTTTCGTCCGGGCGGTGCACGAGGACGCGAACCCGAGGGCCATCGTCAACATCTCGTCGGGCGCGGGACTGATGGGTGTCGCCAACCGACTGCCCTACGTCGCCTCCAAGTTCGCGATCTCCGGCATCACCAAATCGATGTCGCCCGAACTCGGACCGTTGGGCATCCGGGTCAACGCGGTCGCTCCGGGCATGACGAAGACGCCTCTCGTCGAATACATGCTCAAGGATCCCGAAGCCGTCGCACGCATGAATGCGGCCCATCCCATCGGTCGCATCGGCAACCCCGAGGAGATCGCCGCCGTGATCGTGTTCCTGCTGACGGACGATGCCAGCTACATGACCGGCGCGGTTGTCTCCGTCGACGGCGGCGAGACCGCCTGTCTCTGATTTCGAGCCGAAGACGGTCCCCGGCATCTCGCCGGGAGACTCCTGTATCTCGCGCACTGCTGGGAGGCGTGATGCCCGCGTGGGTCATCGGGGACGTGCGTCCCTGAATGACTTCCGTGGTCCGCGAGATCCGAACGCATAGCGCTTTACAGCGCAACCATGGTGAGGAGGTTCCCTTGGAAAGCATCGCGACGGAAGTCGAGAACGCGCCGCCCCAGGCGCGAAACATCCTGTCGGTGCGGAACCTCTCGAAGTCGTTCGGGCCGACGAAGGTCCTGCACGATGTCAGTCTCGACATCCGAGCTGGTGAGGTTCTCGTCCTCCTGGGACCGAACGGTGCCGGCAAGTCGACCTTCCTGAACATCGTCGGAGGATCGCTGGCCCCGACGTCCGGAGAACTTCTCTTCGAGGGACGACCGGTCGAGTTCGAAGCCTACGACGCCTCCCTGGCTAGAGCGAGCGGCATCCAACGCGTCTTCCAGGAACTCTCGACCTTTCCGAACCTCACGGTGGCGGAGAACCTGTCGCTCACCTCGCTGTCGAAATCGGCGCCTGCAATCGGAGGACACTCCAGGCAGGCGCGGGAACGGATGGCGGCGTTTCCCGGTAACCGCATTCCGATCGACGCTCCGGTCTCGGACCTGTCGATCGCGGAGCGGCAGATGGTCGAGATCGTGCGGGCGACGACGGAGCCAGGAACACGGCTGGTGATCCTGGACGAGCCGACCTCCGCCTTGTCGTCGGAGGAGGCCGACCAGCTCTCCGACCTTGTGCTGCGGAAAGCACGCGAGGGCGTCGCCATCATCTACGTGACGCACAAGCTGGAGGAGGCCGTCCGCCTCGCGGATCGCGTCGTCGTCCTGCGTGACGGGCGCCTCCATTTCGACGGACCAGGCCGTGGCCTGACGCACGATCAGCTCCTCGCCCTGCTCGGCGCCTCGACCGAGAAGACGGCTCGCTCGACCACCGCAAGATCGGTGCGCGGCGGACGAATGGTGATCGAGGTCTCCGGTTTCTCCGACCGTCGCCTGCGAGACATCGAGATGCATGTCGGCGACGGCGAGATCGTCGGCATCGCAGGTCTGGAGGGAGCGGGACAACGCGAGCTGCTGCAGGCCATCTTCTCGGCCCGCGGCCGCGATACGGGGACGATCCGAGCCGCGACCGACATCGCCTACGTGAGCGGAGACCGGAAGCGCGAAGGTCTCCTGCCGTTGGGCACCGTCGCGGACAACGTCTCCATCACCGCCGCAACGAAGTTTTCGAAAGCAGGCCTCGTGGATTTTGCCGGCCTGCGGGCGGCGGCCATGGCCTGGCTCGACGACCTCGGACTCGCCCATCGTGCGGACTCGCCCATCGTCAGTCTCAGCGGCGGCAACCAGCAGCGTGCCCTCCTCGGACGTGCGCTGGCCAGCGAGGCTCCCCTCCTCCTTCTCGACGATCCGACACGCGGTGTCGACGCATCGGCCAAGGCCTCGATCTACGCGATCCTGGACAAGGTCCGGGGCGCGGGAAGAAGCGCCATCCTGTACTCGACCGAAGTCACCGAGTTCCGCCGGTGCGATCGCGTCTACGTCATGGCACGTGGGCGGATCGTCGACGAGTTCGCGGGCGCCGAGGCCAGCGAGGAGCGCATCGTCCGTGCCTCGTTCGCCCATCCGACACAGGACGATGTCATCGACGGACGCCCTGTTCCTGCAGGTGCGACGGAAGGTTCCTCGACTGTCTCCCATGCGGCACGGTTCCTCGGCTGGCGTGCGCTGCCGGCGGCGTTCCTGATGGTCGGCATGTTCGCCCTGGCCTTCTGGCAGCAGCCGAATGCCCTCAGCACCTTCGGCCTCGACCTGCTGCTGCAGGCGTCGCTCCCCCTCGCCTTCGCAGTCATCGCCCAGATGCTGTTCCTACTCGGAGGCGACATCGATCTCGGCCTCGGCTTCGCGATCGGACTGGTGAACGTACTGGCGGCGACCTACCTCATCGACATGCCGTTCGTCGGCGCGCTCGCCCTAGCTGGGGTTGTCGCAGGCTACGTCCTCCTCGCCGTTCTGGTCGAACGACTGGGGGTCTCGTCCGTTGTCGCCACGCTCGGCGCGTCGTTCGTCTGGCTCGGCATCGGACTGATGATCCGCGAGACGCCGGGTGGAAGCTCTCCCGAATGGCTTTCGGCCATCTCGCGGATCAAGCTCTGGCCACTTCCGCTCGCCTGCTACGTGCTCGTCGCGGTCGCGCTGATCGGCCTGTGGCTCTGCCGTGGCTGGGGCTTCAGCGTCCGCCTGAGAGCACTCGGCCAGAACCGTCGGACCTACCTCTCCCTCGGCTACTCGGCTCTAGCCGGACGGATCACGCTCTACTCTCTGGCCGGGCTTTTCGCGGTCCTGTCCGGGCTGTTCGTCACGGCTGCGACGGGAGCCGGTAACGCCAACGTCGCCGCGAACTTCACTCTCGCGACGATCGCCGCGGTCGTCGTGGGAGGTGCGAGCTTCGCAGGCGGCATCGTCTCCCCGATCGGAGCCGTGATGGCGGTCGTCGGCATCTCTTTGATCACCACCAATCTCGTTCTCTTCGGCGTCAGTTCCGAGTACTCGACCGCGATCGGCGGGCTGGTCCTGATCCTCGCCCTGAGCTTCCGATCCATGACGTCGCGGAGCGCCTCATGAAGCCGGCCGACACCTCCCTCGTATCCAAGCCGGATGTCGATGAGCGTCGCGGCGGCGCTCGCCTGTCGCTCATCCTCGGTCATTCCTGGCTCGGAGCCCTGGTCGCAGCGCTCCTGCTTTGGGCACTGGCGGGTGCGATCACCGGAACCCTTTCTGTGTCGTTCCTTCTGGCGAACGCGACGATCGCAGGGTTTCTGGCCCTCGCCGGTGCCGCCCAGATGACGGTCATCGCCAGTGGTTCGGGCAACTTCGACCTGTCGCTGCCCTACGTCGTCACCTTCAGCGCCTACGTCATGTCGGCAGGATTTCTCGGCGACGGTAACGTCCTTGGATCGCTTTTTCTCACGCTGGCCGCCGGCGCGGTCGTCGGCGCCGTCAACGCGCTTCTCATCGTCCGGCTTCGCATCCCCGCGATCGTCGCGACACTGGCGACGGGCTACATCATCTACAGCCTGATCGTCGCGATCCAGAGTGCCGGCTTCAACCGCGTCGGCGGCTCTCTCGAGGCCCTCCTACGTCTGCGCTTCTGGGGCATCTCCGGTGCGCTCGTCGTGACCGGGGTGACACTTCTGCTTCTCGCGATCGTCCTTGGTCGAAGCGTCTACGGGCTTCGACTGCACGCGATGGGCCAGAGCGCGGAAGCCGCCAGGCTCGCAGGCGTGCGTCTGGGCTGGGCCACGCTCTGGACCTTCATGATTTCCGGCGTGCTCGCTGCCTGGCTCGGCATCCTGCTGGCGACATACCAGGGCGGCGTATCGGCCGACCTCGGACGCAGCTACCTCCTCGGATCGGTGGCTGCGGTCGTGGTGGGTGGGACGCGGATCGCGGGTGGCGTGACGTCGATCGTCGGCACGGCTCTTGGCGCGCTCGTCCTGACGCTCGCGCAGTCGGACCTGATGCTGCTCCGCTTCGGCATCGGCGCCCAGTACGTGATCCAGGGGCTGATCGTCCTCGTCACCGTCAGCCTCGTCGCCGTTCGCACACGACACCTGAGATGACCCGCGGGAGGCGGGTCGATCGAGACATCACCGGGAGGAATACAATGAACATTCGCATCGTCGACAAGCGGGCTCTGATGGCCGGCGGCCTGGTCCTCGCCGCGCTGGTAGGCTCCGTTCCTGCCCAGGCACAGGACAAGGTGACGATCGGTGTCGCCATGCCCTTTCAAGGGAACGGCTGGCAGAAGGGTTTCCTGGCTGCGGCTCAGTGGGCCGCGTCCGAACTGAAGGCGAAGGGCCGCGACGTCGAGCTGACGGTGGTCGACGCCGCGGGCGACCCGCAGACACAGATCCAGCAGTTGAACAACCTGACCCTTCAGGGTGTCGATTTCATCATCCTCGAGCCGCTCTCCGATACGGCCATGAACGGCGCGATCGACAATGCGGTGGGGGCCGGGATCCCCGTCCTAACGACGGCTCTCGGCTCAGTCACCAACCCGAAGGCGATCGATCTCCAGTTCGACTACGACGAGCTGGCCGAGAAGTACGTGACGTACATCGCCGGCAGGACGGACGGTAAGGGCCGCGCCCTGAATATCCGCGGACTGGCCGGGAATGCAGCCGAGCAGGCGATCCAGGACGGCTACACCAAGGCGCTCGCTAAGTATCCAGGGATCGAGGTCGTCCAGGAGGTCTACGGCGACTGGAACCAGTCCACCGCCCAGCAGCGCGTATCGACGATCCTACCGACCCTGTCCGAGGTAGACATCATCTTCTCGCAGGGCGTCGCCGCCTTCGGCGCGGCCCAGGCCTTCCTGGCGGCGGGACAGGACGTCCCGCTTCAGGTCTACGGCTTCGATGGTTCGGACATCAACCTGCTGCTCGATCTGAATGCTCGAACCGGATACGAATCGGTGGCGATCAACGTCGATCCGGGCATCGGCAGCCTGGCCGTCAACGTGGCCGTCGCGAAACTCTCGGGCGTCGACGTGCCGATGAAGATGACGGCCCCCATCCCGACCCTCACGCTCGACGAGCTGAAAGCCAGCTACAAGGGCATGGCGGACAGCGACATCGCCTGGGTGAAGTACGACTACGACACGACCCTGGCGGATGTGATCGGCAAGAAGTAGGTCGCCCTCCGATCAGGCTCGCCTCGATATCCGTCGAGGCGGGCCTGACCGGACATCTTCGGTCGTATAACCGATTGGTCACCGGGACGCACGCAATGAGCGAACACTACGAGATCGTGGACCGACGGTTCGCGGACATGGTCGTACCGATCTTCCCACCGGAAGAACTCTATTCCGGCGGCCTCTTCCTCGAAGGGCCGGCATACTACGCGGCTGGTCGCTACCTCCTCTTCACGGACATACCGAACGACCGGATCCTGCGTTGGGACGAGGCGACCCGAAGCGTCGGCGTCTTTCGTCAGGACTGCGGCCACCCCAACGGGCAGACCTTCGATCCGCTGGGCCGGCTGCTATCCTGCGAGCACCGACACCGGCGTGTCAGCCGGACCGAACATGACGGAAGCATCGTCACGATCGCCGATCGCTGGAACGGGAGACGCCTGAACTCGCCGAACGACGTCGTCGTCACCTCGGACGGCGCGGTCTGGTTCACCGATCCGACCTACGGCATCCTGCACGACCTCGACGGCGGCAAGGCCGATCCCGAGATCGGAGGATGTCACGTGTATCGTGTTGATCCGCGGACCGGCGAGGTCCAAGCGAAGATCACCGATATGGTGATGCCCAACGGACTGGCGTTCTCGGCCGACGAGCGGAGGCTCTACGTCGTCGACAGCGGCAAGAGCCATTTCGACGACGGGCCGGCCCACGTGCGCGCCTTCCGGATCGACGAAAGTGCGAACGTCGGCGGTGGCGATGTGATCGCGGACTGCCCGGTCGGCATCTTCGACGGCCTGCGGCTCGATCTGGACGACAACCTTTGGATCAGCACCGGTGACGGTGTCTACTGCTACTCGCCCGAGGGTGCCCTCGTGGGCAAGATCCGGCTCGGTAAGATCGCGGCCAACCTGACGTTCGGTGGCGCCAGGCGCAACCTGATGTACGTGTGCGCCATGAATTCGCTGTATCTCGTCAGGCTGAAGGTCAACGGCCGTCTCCGCTGACATCGATCCCGATCGAATCCCGAAAGGCGGATCGGCGAACGCCTCCGGCATATTCGCCCCTCCCCCGCAGCGTAGTGAACTCAAACCTTACGTTCGCCCGCCCGACCGGATCGAACCCCTCGTGGGCGGCCGTCGTCATCGCGCCGATCCGCCACAACACCTGACATCACGATAGCGAGCGGATCGATGCAGCCGAGGCGCCCCGCCCCCACGCCATGGAACGGTTCCGGACCATTCCTGATCGCATCCGCGTCCCTCGTTCTCGTCTTCGCTGTCTCGGGTGCACCGATCCCGCTTTTCTCGCTCTATCGCGCCGAGGACGGCGTCACCGATACGCAACTCGGCTGGGTCTCGGTCGCCTACTTCCTGTCCGCGGCTACCGCGCTCCTGGTTCTCGGGCGGCTGTCCAATTATCTCGGCCGCCGACCAGTCGCCGTGTGCGCCCTGGTCTGCGCGATGCTTTCCTGTCTAATCCTCGCCGTGGCGAAGGGTGCCTTCTCCCTTTCGGTGGCGCGGGTTCTGCAGGGAATGGCCTGCGGCATCGCATCGACCGCGTTGGGGTCCTACGTCGTCGACACCGCTCCCTCGCGAGCACGGTGGCTGCCTGCAGCCATCACGGGGAGTTCCCCGATGGTCGGTATCTCGCTTGGTGCATTGGCCAGCGGCATTCTTGCGGAGTATGGCCCGGCCCCTCGTTCCTTCGTGCACCTTGCCCTTGCAGGATTGGCCTGTCTGTCCATGGCCCTGCTTCTGGCGAGCCCCGAGACGGTCGCGAGCAAGCGGGGCGTGCTCGCGTCGTTGCGACCGCGTCTCGAGATCCCGAACGACGCCGGGCGTCGCCTGACGGTAGCTGGCGCTGCCTTCGTCGCGACGTGGTCGTTCGGCGGCTTCTATCAGGCATTCGGAGCGTCGGTCACGACGGACTACCTTGGAACGCGAAGCCCCCTCCTGGTCGCTATCGTCTTCTCCTCGATTCTTGTCCTCAACCCCTTCGGAAGTCCGCTGGCGGGTCGCCTTTCGACCGTCTCCGGCATCCGTGGCGGACTGACCGTGTTCTCGCTGGCCGTCCTCGCGATCATGTTCGGCTTCTATCTCGGCGCAGTGGAGATCGTCGTTTCAGCAAGCCTCGTGGTCGGCCTTGCCCAGGGGGTGGCGTCGACCTGTGCCATCCGCTCGCTGCTGCTGGGCGTGCGCCAGGACGAACGGGCCGGCTTGCTTTCGACGATCTATCTCATCTCGTATGCCGGGGCGGCGATCCCGGCCCTCGTCGCGGGTCCACTGGCCCGTCATGTCGAGCTGATGGATATCGCGACGGGATATGCCGCCTTGGCACTTGCAGCGAGCGCCCTGTCCATCGTGATGGTTAGGTCTTCGGCGGAAGGTCGCTGAGTGGAACATGCCTCGGAAGGTTGTCTCCGAAGATCATGGCGTACTCCACGCGACCAGTGGACGCGGTGGTGAGCTGTCACACCGGCAAGCTGACCGCGGCACTCAGTCCACGAGGACGGCGGCGCAGGTGGACGTCGCCCCCGTGCTGACGAGCGATCGCACGGGCGATCGAAAGTCCGAGTCCCGTGCCTCCGGTCTCGCGGGAACGCGACTCTTCGAGCCGGAAGAAAGGAGCGAAGACATCGTCGAGCTTGTCGGCCGGAATACCGGGGCCGTCGTCGTCGATGACGATCTCGACGGTCGAGCGTGTGATCACGACACGAACCGCCGCATGACCGGCGTACCGAACGGCGTTCTCGACGAGATTGCGCACGGAACGCCGGAGGCCATCGGGGCGGCACCGGTAGGGAAACCGCTCGCAGGCCTCAAACGTGACGTCGTAGCCGAGGTCGGCCAGATCCTCGCAGGTGCTCTCGACGAGCGCACAGAGGTCGACGGTGCGCGTCGCCTCCGCCGTCGTCTCCTGCCGGATCAGCGCGAGCGTCGCGTCGGTCATCGCCTGCATCTCGTCGATCGACGACAGCATCCGTCCCTGGAGGTTCTGGTCCTCCACCAGCTCGGCACGCAGGCGCAGGGTGGTGAGGGGCGTCCGCAGATCATGGCTGATCGCGGCCAGCATACGGGTCCGATCCTCCACGAAGCGGTGAAGGCGCTCCTGCATCCGGTTAAAGGCTTCGGCGGTGCGACGGATGTCGTCCGGCCCACATTCGCACAGCGGTTCGACGGCCTCGCCTCGTCCGAGGGATTCCGCAGCCGTGGTGAGCTGCCGAAGCGGACGAGCGATCCGTCTGGCGGTGAAGACACCTACGAGCGCCACCAGAGCCGCCGTCAGGGCCAAGGTCAGAGGTAGCGGCGTCGCCCAGATCGATGGCACGATATGCTTGTAGAAGGCGACGTTGAGCGTCTGCCCGTCGCTGAGAGGTACGATCACGCCGGCCCCATCCCGGTCGGCGAAGTCCAGGTAACGTGCTCGAAGAGGCGCATCGTTCGCACTGCCAGCCGATGGGCCATCCCATCGCGCACCGTGACGGAACAGGTCGCTCGTCGCGTCCGGTTCGAAGGCGAGACCGGTGGCCGGACTACCGACAGGCGTGTCTTCCGCCTCATCGCCGAGGAGGTCGCGCAGGGGCGTCCGGAACCGAGCGAAGGCCTCGTCGACCCAGACATCGACGTCGGGCGTTCCGACCGACCCGACCCAGAACCGCGTGTACTGCGTGCTGTTGACGCGGGAGAGTTCGTCCCGAAGGTTCGGGTCGGCGACCTCCATCAGTCTGGCGACCGCGGCCGACCGGCTATGAAGTTCGGTCCTCGCCGCCGACTGAATGGCACCCTTGTACTCGTCCCAGCAGATGTAGAGGCCGAAGGCGAGGCTGCCGAAGAGGGCCAGCAGCATCGACGCCAGCAGCTGGATCGCCAAACTCTTGTGCCACCAGTAGGACGGGCTCCACCGTTTGGCGTGCGTAGGACGTCGGCCAAGGACGCGCTTCAATCCCGCGACAGGGCTCCAGGCGATGGTCATGGTGCGATCACCTCAGGGACGAAGCTGTAGCCTCCACCCCAATGGGTCAGGATGATGGTCGGGTTCTTTGGGTCGCTCTCGACCTTCTTGCGCAGGCGGCTGACCTGATTGTCGATCGCCCGGTCGAAGGGCTCTGCCTCGCGCCCGACGGTGAGGTCGAGGAGCTGGTCGCGGGTCAGGACGGCGCCGGGATGGTCGACGAACACCTTCAAGAGGCGGAACTCCGCTGTCGAGAGCGGCACGCCGACGCCGTCCTCGTCCTGCAATTCGCGGCGGCTGACGTCGAGCGTCCAGCGGTCGAAGCGCAGGGTGGACGGACGCCGGACTGTGCGCTGGGGACCGGATGGCCTGGCCCGGCGCAGCACGGCCTTGATACGCGCCAGAAGCTCGCGGGAGGAGAAGGGCTTCGTCAGGTAGTCGTCGGCGCCGAGTTCCAGGCCGATGACCCGGTCGGTTTCTTCGGCCCGCGCCGTTAGGAAGATGATCGGCGTCTCGCCCATGGCGCGGATCTCGCGGCACATGGTCAGCCCGTCGTCGCCCGGCATCATGATGTCGAGGACGATCAGGTCCGGCATGCCGCGCTCCAGGAGGCGGCGCAGCGCCGCGCCGTTCTCGGCCGCGCTCACCCTGTATCCCTGCTGCTCCAGGTAGCTGCCGACGAGGTCGCGGATGTCCTGATGGTCGTCGACGACGATGATGTGGGCTACGCTGTCCATCGAATGGTCTCGAACTTAGGGTCGGCGGTCATCATAAAGCCACGGTGCCGGAAAATCGCGCGAAAAACTGTATCAACTTGTCGCAAGACGGGCCGTTGCTTCGGATCGACTGTCCGAACCGATACACTTTTGGGACAATTTCAGACGGTTGCGGCACAGCGCTGCGACAGGTCGCGGATATCTTGATCCTCGTCAAACACGGGGAAGCGGCGGATCGCCAACATCCCTGCCCCAACGGCCCGACGAGGCCCCATTAAGGAACGCTCCCATGACCAAGACCCACATCCTCGCTGCCACGCTTCTCACCGCCGCCTCCTTCGCCTCGCTGTCGACCGCCAACGCCGTGGTGCCGGGCTCGGACACCTACGAGCGGGCCCGCGACGGCGCTGCCGTCCAGTCCGTGATCGAAGGGACGGCCGCCCAGCGCAGCGGCACCGTGACCCAGAGCACGTCCTACGGCTTCCCGAACGCTACGTCGCCCGGCGGCTCCCTGGTTCCCGGTTCCCGTTCCGTCGACGACGCCGCCGAGCGCGATGCCGTGATGAGCGTGATCAACGGCACGCCCGGTGCGAGCTACACCGCTGGCCCCGGCGGCATCGGCTCGATCGTGCCGGGCTCGGACAGCTTCTGATCCGTGACAATCGCGTGGTGGCAGCGGGCTCCGGACGCCCGCTGCCACCATGGCCGTTTCGAAACCGTCCTGGCCCGTCGATCAAGGGAACGCGATGGAGCGTTGGATTCATCGATCCCGCTCATGACTGTATGTCCCTGGACGACGGTAGTCCGTGATGAGATTTAGATTAGTTTCAAGGTACGGAACGGGCAGCACGCGGCACCGGCCAACCAGGCCGTTCGCACGAGATTGCGAGGTCGCCGCCCGCCAGGACCCGGTACCCGGCTTACGCCCAGCCGAAGGGTCCGGCCAAGCCTAGTCGCGGACCATCGAGCAGTGAGCGATCCATGTCGAGATTTCCAGACCTTGCGTTGAACCGGCGCGAACTCATGACGAGCGCGACGGCCTGCGCCGCCGCGACCGCGCTTCCCGTCGCAGCCCTGGCTCAGACTCCCACGGAAGGGGGAAGGGTCGACGAACCTGTCGTATCGAATGTGGCCTTCACCGTGAACGGGGTGCGGCGCGAACTCGACCTCGATCTGCGCACCACGCTTCTCGATGCGTTGCGTGAGCACATCAAGCTCACCGGTACGAAGAAGGGCTGCGACCACGGCCAATGCGGCGCCTGCACGGTGATGGTCAACGGCCGGCGCATCAACGCCTGCCTGACGCTCGCCGTGCTGCACGAGGGCGACGAGATCACCACCATCGAGGGCCTCGGGACCTCCGACAATCTGCACCCGATGCAGGAGGCATTCCTGAAGCACGACGGGTATCAGTGCGGCTACTGCACGCCGGGGCAGATCTGCTCGGCGGTCGGCGTCCTCGAAGAGGTCAAGGCCGGCATCCCGAGCCATGTCACCACCGATCTCACGGGTTCGATGGAAGCCACGAACGAGGAGATGCGCGAGCGCATGAGCGGCAACATCTGCCGATGCGGCGCCTATTCCAACATCGCCGACGCCATGGCCGAAGTCGCCGGGAGGCCCGCATGAAGTCCTTCACCTTCGAGCGCGCCAACTCGCCCGCAGAGGCCGCCAAGGCCGCGGCCGCACGCCCCGACGCCAAGTTCATCGCCGGCGGCACCAACCTCCTCGACCTGATGAAGCTCGAGATCGAGGCGCCACGCCATCTCATCGACGTCAACCGGCTGGGTCTCGACACGATCGAGGCGACGGAGAACGGCGGTCTTCGCATCGGCGCGCTGGTGCGCAACACCGACATGGCGGCCGATGCGCGCGTTCGGCGCGACTACGGCGTCCTGACCCGGGCGGTCGTGGCAGGCGCCTCCGGCCAGCTTCGCAACAAGGCGACGACGGCCGGCAACCTTCTCCAGCGCACGCGCTGCCCGTACTTCTACGACACCAACATGGCCTGCAACAAACGCCAGCCGGGCTCGGGCTGCTCGGCGCTGGAAGGCTACTCGCGCCAGCTCGGCGTCGTCGGGGTCAGCGACGCTTGCATCGCCACCAACCCGTCCGACATGAACGTCGCGCTGCGGGTGCTCGACGCGGGCGTCGAGACCGTGAAGCCGGACGGCGAGACCCGTACCATTCCGATCGCCGACTTCCACCGCCTGCCGGGCGACACGCCGCACGTCGAGACCGCGTTGGAGCAGGGCGAGCTGATCACCGCCGTCACCCTGCCCGCCCCCCTCGGAGGTCGGCACCTCTATCGCAAGGTCCGCGACCGAGCCTCCTATGCCTTTGCCGTCGTCTCGGTCGCGGCCGTGATCCAGCCGGACGGCACGGGCCGCGTCGCCGTCGGCGGCGTGGCGCCGAAGCCCTGGCGGGTCGACGAGGCGGATGCGCGGCTGCGCGACGGCCCCAAGCCCGTCGCTGCCCGCCTCTTCCAGGACGCCCGCACCACCGAACACAACGCCTTCAAGATCCCGCTGGCGGAGCGAACCCTCGGCGCGGTGATGGTGGAAGCGAGGAGCTGATCCGATGAAGTTCGACACCCCCGCCGGAACCAATCCGATCGACCGGCTGCGCGTCGTCGGCCAGCCGCACGAGCGCATCGACGGCCGCATGAAGGTGACGGGCACCGCGCCCTACGCCTACGAGCATCACGACGTCGCCGAGAACGTCGCCTACGGCTATGTCGTGGGCTCGGCCATCGCCAAGGGCCGCATCACCTCCATCGACACCGCCGCGGCCCGCCGCTCGATGGGCGTCGTCGCCATCGTCACCCACGAGAACGCTGGCGAACTCGGTAAGGGGGCGATGAACACCGTCAAGCTCCTCGCGGGTCCGGACGTCGACCACTACCATCAGGCCGTGGCCGTCGTGGTAGCGGAGACCTTCGAGCAGGCCCGTGAAGCGGCCGGAAAGGTCCGCGTCTCCTACGAGAGATCCGAGGGTGCCTACGATCTGGCCGCGGCCCGTGACGAAGCGCCGATGGCGGGCGACGGTCATTGGGGCGCACCCGCGACGCAGGCCGGCGACTTCGAGTCCGCCTTCCGCGCTGCTCCGGTCTCGTTCGACGAGACGTACACGACACCCGACCAGAGCCATGCGATGATGGAGCCTCACGCTTCCCTCGCCGAATGGGAGGGCGACCGGCTGACCGTCTGGACATCGAACCAGATGATCGCATGGGGAGCCGGCGACATCGCCAGGACCTTGAAGCTCCCGCCCGAGAACGTGCGCATCCTGTCGCCCTTCGTGGGCGGCGGGTTCGGCGGTAAGCTTTTCGTGCGCGCCGACGCGATCATGGCGGCTCTCGGTGCCCGCGCCGCCGGCCGACCGGTCAAGGTGGCCCTCACCCGTCCCCTGATGGCCAACAACACGACGCACCGCCCCGCCACCATCCAGCGCATTCGTCTTGGAGCTGGAACCGACGGACGCATCACGGCCATCGCGCACGAGAGCTGGTCGGGCGACCAGCCCGGCGGTGCTCCTGAGACGGCGGTCGCGCAGACCCGCCTTCTCTACGCCGGCGAGAACCGGCTGACAGCCATGCGTCTGGCGGTGCTCGATCTTCCGGAGGGCAACGCCATGCGCGCACCGGGCGAGGCGCCGGGCCTGATGGCCCTCGAGATCGCCATGGACGAGATGGCGGAGAAGCTCGGTCTCGATCCGGTGGAGTTCAGGGTCCTGAACGACACGCAGGTCGATCCCGAGGATCCCTCACGCCCGTTCTCGCAGCGTCGACTGGTGGACTGCTTCATTCAGGGGGCAGAAGAGTTCGGCTGGAGCGCCCGAAACGCTCGCCCCGCGCAGGTGCGGGATGGACGCTGGATGGTCGGCATGGGCGTCGCTGCGGCCTTCAGAAACAACGCGGTCATGAAGTCCGGCGCACGCGTGCGCCTCGGTCGGGACGGCGTGGTGACGGTCGAGACGGACATGACCGACATCGGTACCGGCTCCTACACTATCATCGCGCAGACGGCGGCCGAGATGATGGGCCTGCCGCTCGACCGCGTGCAGGTGACGTTGGGTGACTCGTCGTTCCCCGTCTCGTCGGGCTCCGGCGGCCAGTGGGGCGCCAATTCCTCGACCGCCGGCGTCTACGCCGCCTGCGTCAAGCTTCGCGAGGCCATCGCCGGCAAGCTCGGCTTCAACTCGGAAGAGGCGGAGTTCGTGGACGGTGTCGTCCGGTCGGGCAACCGCGAGGTGCCCCTCGTCGATGCCGCGTCGAATGGCGAGATCGAAGCCGAGGATGCCATCGAATTCGGAGAGAACCTCTCGACCTCCCACCAGCAGTCGACCTTCGGAGCCCACTTCGTGGAGGTCGGCGTCGACATGGCGACCGCGGAGGTCCGGGTGCGCCGCATGCTGGCCGTCTGCGCCGCAGGCCGCATCCTCAATCCGATGACGGCACGGAGCCAGGTGATCGGTGCGATGACGATGGGGGTCGGCGGCGCGCTGATGGAGGACCTGGCCGTGGACAAGCGGTACGGGTTCTTCGTCAACCACGATCTCGCCGGTTACGAGGTCCCGGTTCACGCCGACATCCCGCATCAGGAGGTAATCTTCCTGGACGAGACCGATCCGATGTCCTCGCCGATGAAGGCCAAGGGCGTCGGCGAACTCGGCCTCTGCGGCGTGTCGGCGGCCATCGCCAACGCGATCCACAACGCTACGGGCATCCGTGTGCGGAACTATCCCGTCACTCTGGACAAACTCCTCGAAAGCATGCCCGAAGTGGCGTGACCGGATGGGAGAAGGGTGAAGGGTTGCTCCGCGAGAACGTCAACGATCTGATCGCGTTTCTGGCGGTCGCCCGCGAGAGCAGCTTCACGAAGGCGGCGGCGAGACTGGGCGTCTCGCAGTCGGCCCTCAGCCATACGATCCGGCAGCTGGAAGCCCGTCTGGGCGTCCGGCTGCTTACGCGCACCACCCGCGCCGTGTCGGCGACCGACGCCGGCGAGCGGCTTCTCAACAGCATCGGACCTCATCTCGACGAGATCGAGGCGCAGCTCGAGGCACTCGGGGAACTTCGCGACAAGCCGGCTGGCACGATCCGGATCGCGGCATCCGACCACGCCCTCAAGCACGTCATCTGGCCGAAGCTGAAGGACGTCCTGCCGCGCTATCCCGACATCTCGGTCGAACTCGTTCTCGACAACGGACTGACCGACATCGTGACCGAGCGCTACGACGCAGGCGTGCGCATGGGCGAGCATCTGGCGAAGGACATGATCTCGGCTCGGATCGGGCCGGACTTCTGCCTCGCGGTGGTCGGTTCGCCTTCGTACTTCGCCGAGCACCCCGTTCCGACGCATCCCAAGGATCTCACCGCGCACACCTGCATCAACTTCCGCCTGCAGGGATCGGGAACGTTCTACGCCTGGGAGTTCGAGGAGGACGGTCACGAGATCAGAGTCCGAGTGACCGGGCAGCTCGCCTTCAACAACACCTTCCACTGCCTCGACGCCGCACTCGAAGGTCACGGCCTGACCTACATCCCCGAAGATGTCATCTTGCCTCACGTCGAGGCAGGCAGGTTGGTCCGCGTGCTACAAGAGTTCTCACCCTACTGGGACGGATATCATCTCTACTATCCCAGTCGGCGGCAGTCCTCGCCAGCTTTCGTCGCTGTGGTGGAGGCTTTGCGACATAGGGCTTTAGAAGCCGGGACGATCCGCGCTCCCGACCGAAGCCGATAATCTTGGCGATTGTCGGCACCATGCAGAGCCATCGTCTCCGCAAGGCGACGCGTTAATTCCTTGGGTATCCGTTTCGAACCATCTCTCGCCCGGCTTCGAGGACAGGAAGCATTCCTGACGCCGCAACAATACGATTGAACGCGTGTGGTTCGGCAGGGAGACCCTCTGACTGCCACATCACCAAATCGGCTACTTACCGCGCTGAATGGTGCCGCATCCCCGCCAAGCGCACATCGGTTCCTAGCTGTAAGCTGAGACAGTCAGTCCAGTTTGCATGCACCCGAAGTCCACGAATCGCGCACGGACGACCCGCGCGGTATGCTTTTGTCAACAGTCGATTAAGGCTGACAAGTGTTGCAACTCAGCCGACTTACTCAAATCTTACATCAATCTCACGCAGCTTAACAGTTACGGCTGACCGCTAAGCCTATGGAATGAAACTGCAAAACCGCGATACAACCAATCTTAATAAAAATACGCCGTTTTGTTAACTATACTTTTCTTCTCAAAGGGACTTGCGCAGCTTATCCACTGCATTATTATCCCATGTGAGATATAAATCTCGCGTCACTCATGAATGAACCGGCGGCCACCGCGATGCTCGTAACATCACGATGGCCTGGCCAAACCCCGATGCTGTTTTGGAGCAACGAAAATTGGTTACCGCAAATTATAATTCGCCAAGGGCGAACCGCAACGGCACGCGTTCGCAGCACGCGAACGTGGTTAATATTCGAATTCTGCCGGCCCTATCGGCTGGACTGAACGCCCTGCTCGAGTGCATTCCCGAACCCGGCGACGTGATGGACCTCGACAACGCCATCGCCATTCTCTCGCGTCACGAGCCGCACGCGTACGGAGCCCTTGTCGCAATGATGGAGCGCGGTCTCGTTTCCGCTGACTTCATCGACGCCCCTTCGATCGACCCCGAGATCGTGATCCGTCGGATCTAACCCGAGCGGACCCACTGGCGAGCCGGACGATCCGGCTCGCCCTCTCGTGTTCCTGATGAGCCTCGAGCAGGCCGAAGGGTTCTCATGTCCTCCCCTCACCTCACACCGGATGCGTCGCATCTCGGTGTTCACCACCGCACGCCTGATGCCCGGGCCCGGGTTGTTCAGCTCGACCCTGCCGTCGCCGTAGGTGCCGCGATCAGAGCCGCCCGTCGCAACGCTGATGCAGCGACCCGAGCGGCAATCGCTACGACACTTGCGGAGTTCGCAGCCGCGGGTTGTTCTGCATCGGCGCTCGTCCTCGCTTGGTTCGACCGCGACACAACGATCTGCCGGGACGCAACCTCGCTGCTGTCCCGTGCTGTTGGGGGCGTTGATGGTTGCTGATCTTTACAACCAGACTGGCCGCTTCTCCCCGTTCAGCTTGCCGCACCGATCTTGTGCTCACTGCCGGAACGCACGAGGGCCGGCACCGTGGCATTCTGGAGTTCATATGAACTTGAATCCATACCCATCGGAAGCGACGCCGATGCTTGCGACCTTGTCCAGCGCCCTTTCACACGAAACCGCTTCGCGGCTCCGGCGCATGCTTCTACGCAGTAATCCTGCTGACAAGAGACCGCTGCTTACTCCAACGGGTCTCTCAGGCTACGGTGACGCGGGCGACTTCGCCAGGCAGTTGGTCGCCGATATCGCCCTGTTCAAGAACGGCAACCTGCCATGGCGGGATGTCGACAGCCGAGCCGTCTTCGACGACCACTACGGGGTCGGAGCGCACGATCTGCTTCGTTGTCTTGCTGCGGCCGCCGGCCTCATCCTGGTTGAGCTGGACTGGCCGCACCTGACGCTGGATCGTCGCGACCGCACGTTCATGGGAACGTCCCGCTGCACCTTGGATGGCGCCGCCGACGGCGCCTCCGCCCTGCTGGCGCTACATATCCCAGTTGCGCACGACGGAAGCGGATCGCCTTCGAAGTCAGGGGAATATTGGCTAGCCCAGCTCAGCGAATTTCGGGAAACCGTTGGCTGTCCAATCGTCATCGTTTGCCAAGATGCCCCATGTTCGGGCAATTACGGTTCGGCAGGAGGGGTCGTGCGCATTGGCTTCCCCGATGCGGCTGATCTCTCCAAGTCCTTGAGTGATGCGCTGTATGGCGTTCTGTCCCCAAGCAATCTCGTCCGTTCGATCCGCCATCTGGAAGGCGTAGCCACCGCTCGGGATATGGCAGCCCTCGCCCGCCGGATCCGTCGCAGGGCGCGCCTTGCCGACAGACCGGTGCGACCAGAAGACGTCGATGCAGCCGCTTTCGAAGATGTTCGCCCGGCTGCAGCGCGGCTTATGCATGCTGTCCATGCGGCCGGCGCCGCGACCTCGCTGCTCCTACATGGTCGTATTCCAGCGTTCATAAGTATCGCGGAAGGAGCAGGGCGCAGGATCGAACGTTATCCGCATATGCGCGTCGACCACGCGCTCATCTCCATGCTCGCTGGATGCGCGGCAGAAGAAGTCCTGCTTGGGGTGTCTTCCATCAACCTCGCTGAGCGGAAGCGACTTGTGTTGATTGAGGCGCGACGTCTGGCATCCTTGTCTGACAGTTGTGGTGAAGATAACCAATCCGCCAAGATCGGCGAGGACGACGCATCTGATGTCGTCGCGACGCGGCTTCGGTATGCCTATGGCGACGCGACGGCCCTCGTCCGCGAGCACTCCCTCGCGATCGGAAGCTTGGCCGCCGATCTCATCGACCGCATCACGCTGCGCTCGACCGACCTCGCTGACTTTGCGCGCTCACACGGACTTGTTTCGGACGAGTCCGCATCAGACCCGTAGCGCTCACTGATGTTCGTCGGAGCTTTAGCCGCTCGTAGCGCATGCAGCTCCGTCATCCGCAAACCCTCTCTGAACGCTATTGGCGGCCGCCCTCCCGCCAGGAGATCCCGATGTCGACCTTCGATTTCGAATTCGACGTTCCCTATTCCGACGATCAGCGTACGCCTAATACTCTCGCTGGCCTACTACCGTGCGCACAGTACGTATATGAGCGTCTAACGTATTCGGTAATTGATCAGTCCTCCACGATTGCCAGCAACAAGTCGTTTCTGATGATTGTTTCGGTAAGTAATTCGGCTTGGACGCAGCTGGCATCGACGGCGGCGGAAATGTTTATCCAAACTTCGCGAGGAGCAGCCGAATGGACGCGTCGGGTGCTTGTGCATACGCTCGCGACGGACCGCTTGGATCGAGACCTCGACAGGCTTTTGTCGGTCATGTCCGACCAGACAGTTATACTCTGCACGGATGTTCCGCCGCACCAGCTACCCGCCGTGCTGCGTACCCTTACCGACATCCAGGTCATTATCGACCCGTTGGATGCCGGAGCCATGACAGGAATGCTCCGTCGTCGCTTCAAAGATTGGGACGGTGCATGGCCTGCTGACTGCGATCCCTCGAGGCTCGCTCCGACCGTGATCGACGTTGCAATGACGCGGTCGGCAGATGCAGAGCGAGCGATCTCCGTTCTGACGCGGCTGCATCAAACGCCAACGTTAGGCATGCGACGCCCATCAACGCCCCGTGTCGCGCCGTTCGCAACGCTTGACGGATACGGTGAAGCCAAGGCTTGGGGGCTTCAACTCGCTGCCGACATAGCATCATACAAGGCTGGCACCTTGCAGTGGTCGGACGTGGACGACGGAGCACTGCTTGCCGGTCCCCCGGGTACAGGTAAAACAACATTTGTGCAGAGTCTTGCTGAACATATCGGTTGCACATTCACGGCGACGTCATATGCTGACTGGCAGTCTAGCGGATCGGGACATCTCGGAGATGTCACCAAGAAGATCGCCAAAATCTTCAACGATGCTGCGGAGGTAACGCCTTCCATAGTTTTCATCGATGAAATCGATACGCTGCCAGCACGGACCGGCAGCGCATCGAGCCAGGATTGGTGGAACGCCGTCGTCAATGCACTTCTTGAGCATGTCGACGGCGCCTGCAGGCCGGACGGTGTCGTGGTCATCGCGGCCTGCAATGCACCGGAACGCCTGGACCCTGCCCTCGTCCGGTCAGGGCGCCTCGATCGCACGTTCCACATCGCGCTTCCCGATGAAAGCGCCCTGAAGAAGATCTTCTCTTCGTATCTTCAAGAGGTTGTATCAGACGCCGATATTTCTGCGGTCGCGACAGCACTTGCGGGTACCATCTCCGGTGCGGACGTCGCCCGTATCGCCCGGGACACGCGAAAGCGCGCACGCCACGAACGGCGTCCGGTGATCGCGGCCGATCTTACGGCAGCTGCGTTCCCGCCGGACTATCGACCGCAAGCCGTCCAATGGCGGGTCGCGATACACGAGGCGGGTCACGCGGTTGCATCGATGGCAATGGGCAACCTGCCATCGTCGATATCCATCATGGCGACTGCCTCGACTGAGGGACACGTACGGCTCCCCAACACGATCGGCGACGGCACATTCGATGACGTCTTGAGTTCGCTCATCCCCGTTCTGGCCGGACGGGCAGCCGAGACGATCATCCTTGGTGCCGCGTCGGTCGGTGCCGGAGGTGGGCCTCAGTCGGATCTCGGGAGGGCAACGGGCATGCTCGCTGCTCTCGATGGAATGGCCGGATTAGGCACTCGGCTGAGCATTTCGGAGACCGCGGACGGCGCCTTCGTGGAGTCACATATGCGCCGCCTCCAAGCCGAAGCGACATTCCTGGTTTGGCGCCACCGAGACGCAATCATCAACTTGGCGACGGTCGTGATGACGGCGCGGGTTCTCGGCGAGCATGCGCTTCATCGCTTCGCCGTTGGGCATGGCTTCTTACCCGGACCGCTTGACCACAACAGCAAACGCAAGAGTGGAGAACCGGCATGAGAACGCTCGCGACGAATTTCCGTGTGCACTCGGACGTTGTTGAAAAAGCGGACCTTGTTGACGCAGGACCCTCCGGCACACTGGAGGAAACAGCGCGCCGGTTGGAGACGACGGGCTTGTTTCGAATTCTTCGCCGTCTTGAACCTCGCCCCGTTCGGCCGTTCTCCCATCAAACGACACCCACGGCACGCCGCGTGGCGATCGTGCTTGATACAGAGACGACCGGGCTCGACCCGGAGGTCGATGAAATCCTCGAGCTCGCGATGATCGCCGTCACATATGACGAACGCGGTCTCCATGATGTCGTTGAGCGATTCACTGGCCTGAGTGAGCCGTCGACAGAGATCACCCCGCAAATCACCTCATTGACGGGTCTCACGCTGGACGATCTGCGTGGCCATACAATCGATCCAGACGCCGTCGCAGCATTTATTCAGCGTGCGGACTTCGTGGTCGCACACAACGCAGATTTCGACCGCAAGTTTTGCCGACGTCGTTTCGCGAGCCTCTCAGCAAAGCCGTGGCTGTGCTCCTATCGTGACATCGACTGGCGTGTATTTGGTGCCGAGAACAGCCGCCTCTCCGGCATATTGGGGCATGTTGGGCTGTTTCACACGGCGCATCGCGCAATGGCTGATTGCGATGCTTTGGTGGAGATCCTGGCCGCGGACCGATGGTCGACAGCAGAGCGTTCACCGTTCGCAAGTCTACTGGCGTCGTTGGGGACCGCCAAAGTCGAAATCATTGCAGGCGGCCCGACCTACGCTTGGAGGGATCAACTGAAACGCCGCGGATATCGGTGGTCCCCAGGAACAACAACGACGCCCAAAGGCTGGTTTGTTCAACTCGCTAAAGCCGATGCAGATCGCGAGATTGCCTGGCTGAAATCCACAGTCTACGCAAAAGAAGGTAGTCCGACGGTCCGAAGCAGCTCATGAACATCAACTTTCGGGAACCCGCGAAGCCCTGCAAGCGGTGATTAACCGTACCGTCGAAATTAGAAAGAAAAATTTTTCGACGCGATGTTCACGCTTCGGACGCAATACGTTCACGGGAAGTCCCGATGAACGCAGCGCATGCAGCGACTATTCTACACCGGGAGGCGTTAACAAGCTATATCCAACACCGGGAGGAGTTAACAGATAGTAAATACTCGATTCCGTGTGTGGAATCAACACGATCGAGAGTCTAAATGAACCTAGCACCCGCGATTCAGAGTCAATTCTAACGATTCTTGCTTGCCAAAAACCGGAGTCAACTGGTTTTGCTTACATAGATCCTAGACGGAGCAAGCAACCAAGCCGCTCGGACTCGACCTTCGAAGATTGATTCGCTAAGTCGATTGTCGATGCGGGATTATCCGCACTTGGCGTGTAATGACCGGGGGTGTGTCACCACACACACCCCCGTCATAAGCGTCGGCGTCAAACGATGAGGCTTAACATGAACTAGGCGTTCACGAAGTATACTCGGCCCTGCAGACTTCCAGGAACGCTGGCCGAGCAGTCATCCACCCATCACGTCCGATCATCCGATCGTGTGCCGACATTTGCCGATTGCTCGCCAATCGTCAAGCGCGGTACCGGCGATCGTGGACGGTTGCCCTGAAAGAAGGCGTCCATGGTTAACCTCCCACTGGCCCCGGCCGGAAATTCGTCATCGCGTTCGGCACGACGTACGCCGCACCATCACCCGCTCCAGAACCCGTCGCTGCTGCCGGGAAGCCGCATGGAGGCTTTGCTCATCGACTTGCTCGATCAGCACACGCATCCAGCGTTTGATCTCGAAGACCACCCTGTCCGACTCGCTCTCAGCCAGGTTCCCGCGCTCTCCAACAAGCACGGAGGCATGTCTTGAAGACGCGGTCTCTCATGAACGAAGCCAGCTTCCGTCCGCACGTCGAATCGTCGGCGGCGATCCGTCCCCCGAGCCGGTCGCGGGGATCCGTGCGCGGCGCTTTTGCCGATGCGACGGGCCGCGAGGTTGTCTACGCAAGCACGCTGGAGCGGGATTTCAGCGCGATCGCGCTGACGCATCCCGACGTTGACGCTGTTCAGGAACAGCCGCCGACAGTCGCTTATCGCGACACTGACCGCATTCGATATCACACCTTCGACTTCTTGCTGCGCCTCCGCTGCGGAACGTCGCTTGCAGTTGCCGTTAAGCCGTCGTGGCGCGTCGTATCGTCCGGTCTCGTCCGGACGCTCACGTTGGTTGCTGCACAGCGACCGACATTCGCAGACCGCTTCGAGATCCGCACCGAACGCGACATCTCTCGGGTGGCCGCGAGAAATGCCCGCCTCATCATGCACTCGCGCCGTTTGGCGATTGATGAGGCCATCGCAGAGGTGACGTCGATCGTCGAGTCGCTGCGAGGCGCGTGCGCGATCGGAATAATCTGCGCGAAAATACCGCATCAGGCGCTCGCCTTTTTCGCCGCCATTCGGCTGATCGACGACGGTCGCCTGCGTTGTGCGACCCCCGGACTGATCACCGCGGCGACGCTCGTCGAACGTGTGGAGAACGCCTGATGTCAAAGGCACTCTTCCAACCCACTGCCCTGAAGATCACCAATGAAACTCGACAGTCCAGCCAACGCTACGCGTTCGCGCCCATGTCGCTCGTTGAGATCGACGGGATTCTCTTCGTCCCCGTCGCATCCGACGAGCATGCACATGTCATGACGCGGGCTGATGCTCCCGACTTGGTCGAGAGTTTCACACATGCCCGTCTGGCGGATTACCAGAAGCGCGGACTGCTCATCGAACGCGCCGGAGCACTCTCCACGACGTCCGCCCTTCTGGCGGCAAGCCGTCCATGTGAACGATTGGTTGATCTGCCGAAAGCCCGGGTGGACGCGGTGCTTTTCCGCAAGCAGATCTGCGATGCAATCCTCCGGGCACTCGAACACGGCGAAACATCGCTCTCGGACAGAGCCCTGTCGAAGACCATTTCCGACGCGTGGCTGCAGTACGCAGAAGACGCAAGGCGCCGGACGTCGCCCGATGGTCGCTGCGGAAAGTCTACGACGATTCCGAACCCGCCGTCGCCCACAACGGTGCGTCGCTGGATGAAGATCCTGAAGGCAGCGGCTTACGATCCCATGGCTTTGTGCCCAAGCTACGGGCGTAGCGGGAATCGACTGTCGCGCTTCGAACCAGAGGAACAGGTCCTTCTGCACCGCTTCGCCTCCCGCTACGCGAGTTTGCGCAAGCCGACCAAGGTCAGCATCTGGCGTGAGATGAAGGCAATCGTCGATCGGCTAAACCGCATGCGCGGTCACGCCGGTTTGCGCCCGTTGGTCTGTCCCGGCCGCATGGCGCTCTCACATGCGATCGACCAACTGGACCAGTTCGCCGTTTACGCCGGACGCGAAGGCGCAGATGCAGCCAAACGTCGGTTCGCGATCACCGCTCGCGGCTTGGAGGTGGAGCGGCCGCTCGAACGCGTCGAGGCAGACGAGTGGAAGCTCCCTCTTCAGGTCATCCTGACGAACGCGGGATTGTGGAAGCAGTTGAATCGACTGCAGCGTAAGGCGGTTGAGACGACGCGGCTCTGGCTGTCGACTGTCATCGACGTGCGCACGAAGGTCGTGCTGGCGATGCGACTCAGCCGCACGTGCACGGCAGCGAACGCGGTTTCGACGCTTCGAATGGCGGTATCCGACAAGACCGCGTACGCGCAAGCGGCGGGGTGCAAGTCGCACTGGGATCAGTGCGGCATTTTCGAGACGCTCGGCGTCGACGCCGGGTCGGCATTCAGATCCGGCGAGTATCGTGCCGCCGTATTGGATCTGGGCGCGGAGTATCTCAACCCGCAGGCCGGCATGCCTCGAATGAGGGGCACACAGGAGCGTCTGTACCGGACGCTCCACGGTCAGTTCATCGCCATGTTCGACGGGCGCTCGTTCATGAATGTCGTCGAGAAAGGCGATTACGACAGCGAGGCCAATGCGACCCTCGACCTCGAGCTCATAGCAAAGTTGATAGTGCGTTTCGTGGTCGATATCTACCACAACACGCCTCACCGGGGGCTGAATGGTCAGACGCCGCGCAATGCGTGGATTGATCTCCGTGGACGTTACGGCGTCCGTCCGCCGCCCTCGAAGGCGCAGGCTGCTGCGATCTTCGGCACAGTCGTCGAACGTCGGATCACGAACTCGGGCGTCGCGTTCTGCGGTCTGCACTACCAGTCCCTCCCTCTTCAACGCATTCGCGGTGGGCGGATCCGATATGATGTAAAGATTCGGGTCGATCCTTCCGACCTCGGATGGGTTTGGGCATTCGACGGCTCCGTCTGGCAGCGCATTCCATGCATGCGGCAAGGAATGGTGGGGGTCAGCCTGGAGCAGTGGCTCTTGGCGGCGGCGACTGCGAGACGCCGCTACGCGGATGAAGCTGCAACATCCGAACCGGTGGTCCTAGAAGCGCTGCGTGACGTCCGGGCGGCCGCGGAGGGCGCAAGACGGCGAGCGGGTATCGCCTCGCCTGTCCTGTCGGATGCAGACTACCGCCGTATCGAGAAGCACTTTTTCAGTGGTTTCGACAGAGCTGACGCAGACGCGATCGACATTCTGGCCGAACGCTCACTCCCCGTAGACACGAAAATGATCGATCACGACCCGGCTCCGCCGGAGCGGCTCGCAGTGTTGCCCCCCAACTCGGTCGACGTCCGTGCTGCCGACTCTTCGGAACATGCAAAAGACGATGACTTAATAGCCGCGAGCTTTGTCCTGGAGCGTGATGTCGAACCGGACGAAGAGCCCGACGAGGATGACTTCGAAACCAAATTCACCTTGGAGGACTGAGCATGGCGATTGAAACATCTAGTAAAGAACCGATCAACGCCATCGAGCGGCTGCGTGCCCACCGCAATGCTGACGATG
Organism: Aureimonas phyllosphaerae; assembly: GCF_047943035.1. NCBI lineage: Bacteria > Pseudomonadati > Pseudomonadota > Alphaproteobacteria > Hyphomicrobiales > Aurantimonadaceae > Aureimonas > Aureimonas phyllosphaerae. The sequence goes on from NZ_CP181348.1 coordinate 3,633,618, forward strand.
TCGCGAAGAGCAAGCGCGTCCAGCACGTTCTGAATGCGTATCTCCCTTTGCCCCGTGACGAGGAACTTCAGGATCGGCTTAACGACCTTATCGAGCACTGCGCGATGGCCTTGGAACAGGTGTCTGAGGGACGCGCCCGTGGCCGTCTCTTGGAGGGGCGCGCACTCTGCCTGATCGGTCAATCCGGAACCGGAAAGACCACTGTCTTGCACAAAGCTCTCGCCCGCGTGAAGGCGTTCGAGGGCTATCAAGACCCGACTAGTGACAGCCTGCTGATCTCGATCGTTGCCCCCTCCCCTGGTGTATCGAAGCAGGTCGCGATGCAGCTCTTGCGAGCTCTTGGGTACACGACCGAACGGGTTTTGCAGGAAAACGTCGCATGGGATCTGGTTCGTCGCCAGATCGCGTTGCGCGGCGTACGCTTCGTACACATCGATGAGCTACAGCACATCCATCAGGTCCCGAACCCAATCGAAATACAGAAAGTCCGGGATACGCTGAAGGCGCTCATGCAGAACAGCGTGTGGCCGGTCTCGCTGATCCTGTCGGGAACGCCTGAGATCGCGCCGTTCTTGCAGGCGGATACGCAGATCCGACGCCGGTGCACCATCGTAAAGTTCGACAGCCTCAGCATGCCCCGCGACATCGCCATCGTGCGCACGATCGTCGCGCAATTCTGCCAACGCGGGGGCCTCGACCACGACGGCTTGATACGCGATCTACGTAGCAAAGAGGATAAAGCCACCGACGAATTCGTCCGACGGCTCGCGCACGCATCGATCGATGAAATCGGCATAGTCATCGAGATGGTCCAGGATGCGATCACGATCGCAATCCGGGCCGGAGACGACAAATTAACGGGCGGACATTTTGCGTCGGCGTATCAGCGTCGGACCGGTTGCGACGCTATGCGCAACGTTTTCTTGGCCTTCGAATGGGAAACGATTGACGTGCGCAGCGCGCTGTATCCTGAAAACGCTTTGAAGGAAGAGGATCGAAGCCGCCGCCGCACTGTCAAGAACGGGGGCACGTATTGATGCTGCTCCACCGCTCGTTTGTCCCGCACCTGCATGAAGACGAGACGCTTGCCAGTGCCGTCTCGCGCACGTCCGCCCGCCTCGGCCGCACCGCTCGCGAATTCTGCGCGGATTACGGAGGCCTCTTCCAGGGCATAGTGGAGGGTAGACTTGATGAACTCAGACTATTCGAGAGGACAATTGGACGCCCATTTCCGGGGGTGATCGTCGAGGGTGCTGGCCGGACCTTCGCGATAGCGAACCAGCACATTCCGCGTCACCTCTTGAGCCGCGGCCGCCTGCGGGTGTGCGCTTGCTGCATTGAGGACGATGTGAAAAACGGCAGCGGACCGGTCGAAGCTAGACCGTATGGTCGAGCTATTTGGCTAATCGACGCGATCCGCACTTGTCATGTGCACGGCATCGCCCTCGTCGTGATCGATGAAGATCCCGCGCCGTCCATGTTGCACGATTTCGCGCAACTCGTGGCGCCATTCGCCGACGGCCTCAGCCACGGCACATTTGCGACTAAGGGTAGACAGTCATCCCGGCTGGAAAATCACCTGATCAATCTGTTTCAGGGCAGGACCGGCGGGACGGGCTGGCTCGCAACCTACCCGCCCTATGCGGTGGTTAGCCTGTGCGAGATCTTCGGCGCGGTAGTTTCTCATGGCTCGTCGGCTGCTCCCGCGTCGTTGACGGCCGATGAACTGTACGCTGCAGGCCAACTCGGGTTCGAAATTTTGGACGCGGGACCATCCTCGATTGAAGCCGCTTTGAAGAGCCTCGTTTCTGTTCACGGGGCGAAGAAAGGCGAGCTCGGCGGACGGCTTGTGTTTGGCCGTCTTTACGAATGGCTCGCGCATGAGACCGATGACGCAGTCTACGAGCCGCTTCGCGTCATCATGAGGAACGTGGCGGTAAACGCGTTGCCTCTCGGACCAGGCGAAACCTTCCTTGGGAAAGCCGTTGAGGAGAGGAAGGTACATTCCATCCACACGCTGCATCTGTCGACCGGTGAACACCCGAAACGTCTGCGTAAGCTCCTCGTGGCCGCTGAAGTTGTCGGGCCCGAAACCTCAGTTCTGTCGGACGATCGGGTCGTTTTCCCCGCCGTTGTTGCCGATAGCCTGAGTGGTAAAATGCTGGGGACGATGACCCTGGCCGGCGCAGCCCGATACCTCGGTGTTCCCCGGCCAAACGACCGTGCTCTACTCACCTCTGGTGTGATCGATCCGTTAGTCTCAACGTCGCATCGCGGTCCCCTCAAGCACGTGTACTCGGTTGCGGATCTCGAACGTCTGGTGGAGCGACTCCAAGCCGATGCATCACTAATCGATGCGTCCGAGACGCACCTCGTGCCGATCCTGGCTGCCGCGAAGAAAGCGAACTGTTCCGTGATGGAGGTTGTTCAACTGCTGCTCGATAGGCGTCTTCGCGCGGTTCGTATCACGCCGAAGCTGAAGCCTTTCCCTTCCATCATGGTCGATCCCAAGGAAGTCGGTGCGCTTGTCCGGGGACCGGAACACGGCGGTATATCGCTTCGGGAGGTGATGCGCCGGATGGGAACGAACGATTCGGTCGTGAAAGCTCTGGTGGATTCGGGAAGTCTTCCGTCCAGACGGGCGATCAACCCGACGAACAGATGTCCTCAAACGGTGGTTTCCGAGACCGATCTTCACGACTTCATGTCTCGTTACGTCTCGCTGATGAAGCTCGCCGACGAAACCGGTGTCCATTTCCGTCGCCTTAATTCCGAGATCACCCGGAGAGGCGCCACTCCGGCATTCGATCCGGAAAAGATCGGCGCTCGGTTTTTCGAGCGGTCGCTTATCATGCCCATGATCGACGACTTGTCAGTGGATCTCTGATCCCCTTGCCTTTCGCCAACAGAGAACCCCGGCGTCGACCGGGGTTTTTTATTGCCTTGGCTGCAAGAGTAGCAGGTGCGCTACCTTTAAGACTGCAATGTGAGCCACACGAATGGCTTCATATCATCTACGGACGCGCCAACTCCCCTAAAATATCATTCCTTACCAATAACTTATACTACGGGTGCGCCATCCTTTGCCACGTCTTTCACAAAGGATGCACTCGGGCGCCTATAGTTCGCACTCGTTGCCGCCATTCGACTGCCTCACCTGATCGAGGCAGTGGGACCACCTGAAAAGCAGACCGGCCGCTTCTCTCGGAAGCGGCCGGAACCAGTAAGAGGAACATATCGTGAAACTTCAGCCGGTCGGCCGCTTTGCACGATCTGACGACCGTTTTGCCGCACTCTGAAGAGCCGTGGTCGAATGACGAGCCAGACCTAATGAGCCGAAGACACAATCCAACCTGAGGGTCGCGCCGTTCGGAGGCAATCACCATATCCGGAACTGGCTTCGCGGTCGGGGAGACACCATGAACATCCGTGCCAACATCGACGACAGACTCGCGATCGATCCGGTCGAGGCCGCCCTGATGGATCTCGCCCGCGCGATACAGTTGACCCCCACGATGCACCGAGAGGCCACCGACCGCTATGTAGCGCTCGCGGACTATGTCGATCGCCCGGGCAGCCCGCTCGAAGACAGGGTAACGGAGGTGTATCCGTCGGGAAGCTTCGCCATCCACGCCGCCACGCGATCGGACGTGAAGCGCGAGCAGCACGACGTCGATGCGGTCCTCGAGCTGCTGGTCGAGTTGAATGCCGATCCCGAGGTCGTCCTCGATGATCTTTACGAAGCCATCATCGGCGATCCGGGGAGCCGATACCGTCAACTCAAGGTCGAGCGCAACAGCCGCTGCATCACCATCCATTATGCGGACGGCGTCACGGTGGATCTGATGCCCGTGGTCCGGCTCCCGAACACCCCCGACCGGGTCGCCAATCTGTTCCACCACAATGCCGACAAAGGCGAGAAGTACCCGAAGGAGGTCAATCCGAAGGGATTCGCCCTGCATTTCAACGAGGCCGTCGAAGTCAGCGAGGAGTTCGCGAAGCGGTTCGACACGCGTCGCTTCCTGGTGGAGGGGGCGACCTATGCAGAGCGGCTCGTCCGGGATCTGAACGCCAGCGAGCAGGTGTTGGCCGAGAAGGCTGAAACCCAGCCGATGCCCGACTATCTGCCTCTCGACCAGAAATCTCCCCGTGTCGTGGCTCTGCAGATCCTGAAGCGGCTCCGCGACAAGCGATATCGTATGCGTGACGATCACCACGGACGGAGGAAGCCGCCTTCGGTCGTTCTGGCCGCCCTCGCTCTCGATGCGGTGTCGACCGCGCCTACCTTGACCGACGAGGTCATCGCTGTCGCGACCGCCATTCGAAACGCGATCATCGATGCGGAACGTGCGGGGCGTACGCTCGAGGTCCGCAATCCTGCCCACCATCCGGACGTCTTCACGGATCGATGGCCGGAAGATCGAAGCGATCAGCAGCTCTGGGCCGCCGATCTTCGCGACCTCGTCGCGGGGCTGGAAAACCTGCGGGCCAGAGGCTTCGATCCCGTATCGGTGACGCGAACGTTCGATGATCTCTTCGGAGCCGAGGTCGCTACCCTCGTGCTCGAAGAGCATTTCAAGGTTCAGAACCGGGCGATTCTCGACGGGACGTCGCGCATGACGCAGGACGGAAGATTGAGTTCGCCGGCGGTACCCGCCCCTCCGCCCCCTCTCGGCCGACCCGCCATCATCGGCGGGGCCGCGGCAGGTGCCGGCCTCATCACGCCGGCCCGAGCCAATACCGGTATGGGAGGTCCGATCCCCCATGATGACGATTGACCGTCAGATCGACGACATGGCCGCCCGGTTGCCGGAATGGACGGTGAGCCGCATCGATGAACGGACGGCATCGTGGACAGGCGAACTCCGACCCTACAACACCACCTACAGTGTCCGCCTGGAGCTTAACGTCCCTCCGGTGATAGAATACAGGAGCCTGGTCTACCTGCAGCCGCTCGTTGAGGTGGTGGCGCCGCGCCTTCGCCGCCTACCGGGCAACCCCGAAGGATCCTTGCCGCACGTCTACTGGTCCCACCCGCGCACGTCGCGTCCTGGACCGTTCCTATGCGTGTTCGACCCGGATGCACGCGAGTGGACCCTCAGCGACCCGTTGTCGACGACGACCGTTCCCTACACCCTACATTGGCTGCAGTCATATGAGGGATGGCTCGCGACAGGACGTTGGCTAGGCCTCGGACGTCATCCAGGACAGGAGCGCACCGGTGAACCAGACTACAAGCGAGAGCGAGGACCTGGCACCGATCCCTCGAGGCATTCGCTCGACAGGGGTTCGTCGCTCGCGACGCCCTCAGCAACCTTGGCCGTCTGACGAGTTCCGCATTCTGTCCATCGACGGGGGCGGCATCCGCGGGATCCTTCCGGCGACGATCCTCGAACTCTGTGAACGGCATTTTTTGGGCGGCAGTTCGGCAGGACGTTGCTTCGACATGATCGCGGGCACGTCGACCGGCGGCATCATCGCCTTGGGGCTAGGGCGGGGCAAGACTGCAGCCGAGATCCTGAAGCTCTACACGGATCATGGAAACGAGATCTTCCCGCCGGAGCCCGAGGCGGAGGGGATCGCTCGAATCTCGCAAAAGTGGCTGAGGATCAGTCGGAACGTCCATCGTGTCCGGTACAGTCCACATGCTCTTACGGCGCAATTGGAAAAGACGTTCGGCAGCGATGTGTACGGAGAAAGCGAGAGCCGGCTCGTCATCCCGACCTTCGACGCTCATACGAAGGTCAATGTCCTGAAGACGCCGCATCACCCCGACTTCCAGGTCGACTGGCAAAAGCGGATGGTCGACGTAGCCTTGGCCACGTCCGCAGCGCCGACGTATCTGCCTCCTCACAGGATCGGGACGCAGGTCTTCGCGGACGGCGGCGTCTGGGCGAACAATCCGGTGATGCTGGGCCTCGTGGACGCCCTGACGTGTTACGACCTCGACAGGCACAAGATCCGCATCCTGTCTCTCGGTTGCGGCTCAGGAGAACTGAGGTTCACTGAGCAGCAGATGGTACGCGGCGGCCAGTGGGATTGGCGCGACCTCGTCAGTACGGCGATGGATCTGAGCAGCCAGAATGCCGATGGTCAGGCTAGGCTGCTCGTCGGGGCGGATCGCTTCTGCCGACTGGATCTCCCGGATCAGGTTCATCCCATACCTCTGGACGACTTCAAGGCGGCCGTCAGTCTACTTCCGCCGGAGGGAGAGCGCCTTTTCCAGGAAAACCGGCAGCAGCTCGCCGCCTTCTTCGATGGCCCCAGACCCGCGTATGCCGCCCACTACGGTCCTCGCGCAGCCGCACCTTGACGGCATGGACCACCGAGATTTGCAGGCAAGATCAACAAGGGCTTGTCACTAAGCGCGACATCGCGAGACCTCCGCACTGGTGAGGAAGCGGGTCCGCATCGCATGCGATCCGCGTAGCTACCAGCCGATGCGGGACAAGCAGTTTGTTTCCATCGCTGTCACCAGAGCCGAGACGGGTTGGACGCCCTCTCCGTATCGGCTTCCTCCTCGGCTCTGACGTCCTCCGCCAAAACGACGTCTTCCCGGGTCGAAACTTCGTAGAGCGCCGTAATCATGGCCGGCAGCTGGGACAGTTCGGAACACGGGTCGATCAAGGTTCTCAAGTAGGCCGCTCGTGCCAGGCCGAGCGATTGGGCCGCCCCGGACAGCGACAAGGTCGCGTCGTAGAATCCGCCCAGCGCTTCGTCCGCGCTGCGCTGTCTTTTCAGGAGACGACCTGCAGCCGCGGACAGCTCCTGGCGATCGAAGATCCACGGTTTCACCCTGACCAGGCGCAAGGCGGCCTCCTTGATGGTCCGCTCCCCTTGCTGGATGCTGCAGTACAGGAAGCCTGCCGACCGCGTCGTTCCATCCTGCAGGATCGCGATCTACCGATCCGGATGGGAAAGTTCTCCGATCCTCCTGAAAGCGCTCCTGCGCTTCGTGGTAGCGATGCAAAAACCCTGTCCGTCGGTCATGGGTTTGAACAGCAGGACGCCGAGTTGACTGTCCACCAGGTATTCTGTCGCCGCCGCGATCTGGGTGAATTCGGATGCTTCGATACCTTGCGCGATTCCATCCGGAAGCTGTCGCAAGACGATCGCGTGGTCCTCCTGCGCGACGTCGACGCTGGCCTGCGCCTCGGCCAGCGCATCGGCCGACGCGAAAGGCGCCGAAACGGAGTGAGATCGCCGAGATGTTCCGGGAATTCTGCACCCGGCTCCTCGCGGCACCCCACCCGAACTACATCTATATGCGGATTCCGGAACCGGTGCTGCGCGTGGATCTACGACCGGACGGCAGCCCGGAGCTCTCCTATTGCTATTCGTGGAGGTGCAGGTTCGAGGCACGGCCTTCTGGCGGAGGACCCGTACCCTTCATCTTTCCGCTCCCAGCCTACGACGAGGCCCTCGCCTTCAGGAAGCTATTCAATCGAACGCCGACGAAGACGACCACGCGTCCGGTGCTGGACGTGACCTCGGTCTTCTCACCCTCCTTCGACGAATGGAGTCTGAAGGTTGCGCTCGTGCACATGCTTTCGGCCGAGGAAGGACCGCTTGCTCTCCTCCCGACGCCGACGATCGAAGCGGGCGTCCGGGTCACGCAGTTGCTCGATCTATGGTGCATGGACACGGTTGCGGCTCGTTCATTCCAGCATGGTAGCTTCCTCGGAGACTGCGGCGAACTGCTAGACGGAATCGCGCGTCCGATCTTCGGGCGACCGGTTCGACAGCTCCTGCATCGCTTCTCCGCAGAGATCGTAGATCGGCTCAGACAGCACGATCACAAGTCCGCAGCAGCGGTGCAGGAGGACGACCACGTTTTTGATGCGTCCGGGTGTCTGCCCTCGCCGGGATAGCACTTCCCCGGCGTAGGCGGCTGTTTGGTGCGCCGCTGGATCGCCGACGATGCCATCGTGGCTTCATCTCGACAATGGAGCGACGAAACGTGCCCATAGATATGAAGCCAGGTCGTCTGCGCTCAGCCGCTTCATGTCGTGCGACTTCTCGAACTCGGTGTACCCCATCGCCATGAGCGCGGAGAACACGAGTTCGTCTTCACCGGATACCGTGATCATGTCGTTGTGCGCGTTGCCGGACATCGACCTGCCTTCGGCGAAGAGGATCGCATCGCTGCCCATCATGTCATCGATCCACACGCGGCACGCTCCGCGGCTCGCTCCGTCAACGAACAGCTCTCCCCGCAGATCGGCGTTTGTCCGCATCTCGATATCAATCGTGATGCGGGGTTCGTGTTCGGAGGCCTGCACGGCGTGCGCCTCGAAGAGATTGCGGATCGTCTCGAACCCCTGCCGCAGGAACCGGCGTCTGTCCGCATCAGTCGCAGCGAGCCGAAGCTTGGGCACCGGACTGGGACGGACGGTCGCCTCGTCCGTCCTGGTACCTCCTTGCGAAGAAGATCCGCCAGGACCCGGAAACGATTTCGCCTGCGCGTGCCCTACGGCACCAGGAAATGCCGGACGGATCGACGGCTTGGCGCGGCTGCGATCGAGCCCGGCAAGCAAAGCCGCTCGAGCGGCGTCCTCGGTCACTCCGTTGATCCTGATCTGGACGATCGAGGTAAGAAGGCCGGGCGCATCGACAGCCTCGACGGCGACGGGCAGCAGCTTCTGCTGGAGTCCCTTCGGATCTCTGGAGAAGGCCGAGACCCATTCGGGCTCGGCGAAATCCGATTGGAGATAACGCTCGGTCAGGACCATGATCGTGCGGTCGGCCGTGGATGCGGCCCTCTGCATCTCAACGACGAAGTTGCTGCCGGGACGGAAGTCCCACGCCTGGATGACGACGGTGTACCCCTCCTCCTCCAGCACGTACGCGATCCATTCCGCCCACGCTTGGTCCCTACCGGTATAGCTGATGAAAAAGTCGGTCATCCTGCCCTATTCCATTTGGTACGATGCGCGCACATTCATCCCTCCGAGATCTCTCCTTCATCTGTGTAGCGCGATCGATCCGAAGTTCATCTGCGACCGATCCGGCTTCTTCAGCTATCCACAGTGCCAATAGGATCGCCGATCCCGCCGCTTCGGGTTCCCAACCATCGCCGTCCCCAGGACGATCCACGAATCGCCCTTCCCCGAGACCAACAGGACGACGAGCACAAATGTCGAGCTCACCGAAGCTCTACGAGAGTCCATCTTTTCCGTAACATAGTGCGATTTATTAGGGGCTTAGGAGAAATGGGCGTTCCAAGCCAAAAGAGCCGGGATGTTTCCACCGCGGCCCTTTCTTCGTTGCTTCTGGTTCGGGTCAGACGACGCTCCTGACGAGATCGATCGCAGCTAGTGGCCGTCGAGCAAGCTCGAAGGTGTCCACCAGAGCGATATCTTCTGGTATCGCGAGGCGTTCCCTCAGTCCGCTCAGTTCCCAGAGAGGGTGAACGACGACCGCCCAGCGAATGCCTTCTCGATCGACGGTGAAGCCAGGCAGATCCAGCTTCCCGATCGGTCTACGCATGCGTCCCGGAACATAGCTTTCGACCTCGTCCGCCATGGCGGACGCCATCTCACGCCAATCCTGCAGCTCGAAGTGATCGCCGAAACGGCCGTCCAAGCCACAGGTGAAATCCGGGTCAACGAAAGCTCGAAGATAAGAAATCCCGAGACGCCAGTCGAGAAGACCATGATAGTTTCGATTGTCGAAGCGCTGAAGGCAGCGATAGCAGGAGGTATCGCATGCCTTTCTATGGTCGAGCGATGCATCCTTGAACTCCAAGGCCTTCCGCGGCCATGAATGCCTATCTTGCAGGATACTGCGGATCAACAGAGGAACTGAACCTTCGCCGGACTGCAGATGGCGACAGAACCCAGATCCATTCGCAAGGCTGTCGGCGATCTGCAGAAACGGCTTCATTGTGCCGTCGGACCCTGCTGCCGATCGCGGCGAAAGGATCTCGAACTCTTCAGGTGCGACATCGAGATCGAGGGCCGCCCGATTGACAACAATCTGCGTCGCACTGATCGCAGCCGCACGAACACTGGTGAGTTCCGGCTGTCGCTCGCCGAAGGGCGATGCATCGATGTCGCGGATTCGGAGCGCGGCGTTCACTCGTTGGGGTGATATCTGAAGAGCGTTCGTCCTCTTGGACGAGGCAAGCCAGCCATGGACGCCGGTTTCCCCCGCCAACGGAAAGCGATGCTCATCGACAAGGTCTGCCTGCACCGCCTGATCGTGCAGTATGGTGTTGACGTCCCGGCCGAACACGCGTCTTTTCGGAAAGCCTCGGACCGGCTGAGTATCAGTCACCTCACGGACGAGGTACCCATAGGGTTTTCCATCCTGAACCTCCGGGCCGGGATTGATGGTGTGGATTTCGGTGACCTCCTGGAAATAGATATCGAGATTGCCGGTAGTTTCTGGCTTCTGCAGCGTTCCAATGCTGGAGAGCTTAAGACTGCGGCGTCCGCCAACCCTCACGTCGTCCTGCCGTGGAGAGAAGTCCGTCCGATAGCCTGCCGGGCTGATGCAGGCTCTTCGGCTGCCCTCGTCTATGGAGCTTCCGCAGACTGCGCATTCCAGAAGGTCCCTCTGCCAGTTTCCGCATGCGGCGCAATAGCCCAGGACGTACTTGTCCTTGTACCAATGCCCGTAAGGCTCGACATCAGCTTCCTTGTGAAAGGAAAGGTCTGGCAGCTCTCCGGTAAAGCCGACGGCGAGATGACGCTCCTTGTCTCGGACGACGACACTGCCGGGCGCGAAATCGAAGATCGCCATGTCCTGATCTCGGTCGATCGTATCCCAGCCGTCGAACTCCCCAGTCTTCTCACGCTCCATCTCCAAGTAGAGGTTACGGCTACGGGTCGGCATGCCGTAAAGCGGAAATAGGCCCCTCTCGGCCATCGCAGAGGCGAGGCCCGTCTTTTGAAGCCCGAACTCCTCCTCCATCCCGGCGATCGAATCCAGGAGCTTGTCTTGCGAGACGAGAGCGAGCAACTCGCTCTCGTCGACCGAACACGCCGAGGCTAGGAGACGTGCGAGCTTTCGCCGGCGGTCATCGGTCCGATCGAGGGCGTCGCTCAACTTCTGCGGCCAATCGGCTCCGTCCTCGAAATAGGTGGAGCATTTGACGAACTCGCCGTGAAAGTCGCCGGGGACCAGGTCGTCGCCCGCCCACTGGTCTCCTGCTTCTTCGCGGATCAGTTCGAATGCCGCGATCATCCAGAACTTCCTCAGCAGACGGGCCGGAATGTCGGTGAGGCCATTCGTAAGGAACGGAGGCGGTGGTGCGTCTCCAGTGATCGCCACCGGGTTTCTGAAGTAGTGCAGATCATGCGACCGGCTTCGGCAGACGGTATAGACCGAGGAGAATGCCTGCCCTCGCCGACCCGCCCGACCGACACGCTGCTGATAATTGAACCGTTGTGGAGGCATGTTTGCCTGATACACGGCCTGGAGCGCTCCGATGTCGACACCCACCTCCATCGTGGTCGTCACCGACAGCAGATCAATCTCGTGGGCGCTGCGTCGCAGTTCGAAGGCCTTGTTGCTCTCACCCTGCCTTGTGACGAAGATCCCCTTGAACTGTTGCAGGCGTTCGCTCGGATCTCCGGTCTGGCCCGTCAGTTCCTGGCAACGCAGCCGGAACGGCTCGCCGCCTCCATTCATGGCCCGCACGACGCGAGATCCCAAGAAGTTTCCGTTGCGCAGTTCGTCGACGGCCCCGGAAGCCGATTCCGGCAGCGGGTCTGCGCAGCGGGTGCACTTCCGAAAGGCTCTGTGCAGATGGATCCTCGAGCATGTTCCGCATCGCCAGAACGGATCGCCGCTCAAGGTCGGACGGAGGTGGAGCTTTCGAACGTCGATCCTGCCGTTCTTGTGCCCCGCCGCGTCGATCTTCTTCAAGAAACCGTCTATCGTCAGTGCTGCAGCCGCATCGGTTCCGAAGATCGACTTGGTCAGCTCACGAACCCTCCGGTTCCTCGAAACGTCGTGCCAGCTGTCCCAAGGCTTCGCATCGTCGGTCTTCATGAAACGATTCGGAACGATCCTGTATGCATCGCCGAATATCCGGAGGAGCGCGTCCTCCTGGTCCAGTTCATCCAGATACGCCTGGGTTCCGAAGAAGCTGGGCCAGCCGAGGCCGGTCTCTTCCAGAGCGAAATAGGTCTTGCTGAAGAGCAGATCCGTCGCCTCCGGACTCTGCTGAAGCTCGAGCTGCGAGCGAGCGTCATCGAGTTTCTTGGCGTCTGTCGCGTCGGTGCTCTGCTTCCAACGAAAGCTTCCGTCCTCGTGCCGGTAGAAGTTCTCCTCCCACCGCCGTTTACCGAGCAGTCTGCGCTTCGTGTCGGCGCCTTCGATAGGATTCGTTCCGAGGCCGACGAGAGTCGACATCAGGGGACGCAATCTCCCGTGCTCGCGATCCGATCCCTCGTTGAATTCGAACAGGTCCTTTAGGGGCACAGCGACTGGAAGGTTCGCGCTGTCTCTTCTACGCTCCAGAGACTCGATGCGACTGCTGATCTCCGCTAGATTGCCGAACTGCTTGTTCTTAAAAGCAGATTCCGCCTCGGCTTCGGCAGCCTTGAGGGCGTCGGCGTCCTGCGTTGAGAACGCCTGTCCTTGCGCGATCTTCTCCGCCTTTATGACCAGCAGCTCGCGGCGAAGATCTCTTTGGTGAGCTTCCTCCAGTTCCATTGCCAGACTCGCCGAATCCCGTCGACTGTCCGAGAACGCGACCAGCTTGCCGTCGCCGCCCTGCATCTTCAAGGCGCCTACGAGTTCGCTGGCGAGAAGCTGCGAGAATTTGTTGAAGCCGGTTCTGAAGCTTCGGATGGGAGATAGTCTGCCTTCTCGCCGGAGTGCGTTCTCTGAAAGGCGGCGAGTGGAATAGTTCGCCGCACACTTCGGACAGCAGTAAGGGACCGATGTCCCCGGGGAATCGTCGGTCCTGTTGTGCGTATCCTTGCCGGTGGATCTGTGGGAAAGAAGGAACCCGGGCACCTGGCCTTCAACTGCGGCGGTCGAGACGACACCGGTCCTCTGGTCGAGGCAGGCTTTCGTCCAGTGGTACTTTGGGTCGTCCAGCACCGGGTCTGCCAGGCTCGGCCAGAAGACCGCATATTCCCGAAAGCTGGAGTCTTCGAAGCGACCCGTGGATGCGGTCTCCGGAAGTCTCTCGAGGGCCTGCGGCGTCGGTAGGAGCGAGACCTTGTTGGTCTTCGCTCCGTCCCCTCCGCGTCGGCCTCCCACGAGAAGCGTTCCGCAGGCTTCGCAGTAGAGCATCTCGAAGCGGCGCAGTCGCTCGGTGCCTTCGCCCGGATCGAAGCCTACCCCTCTCTCCACGTCGGGGTTGATCCACTGGAATCCTGCGCCTTCCTTGGAAGCAAGAGATCCGAACAAGCCTTCGAGACTGCGGAAGAAGAAATGACCGCGAAAGCTGGGTAGCTCCGTGAACAAGTTCTTCGGAGGCCTTATGGCATCTGGAACGATGGTATCCGGCATGTCGGGAATGGCGCGGAGAAGCATCAAGCCTCGAGTGACCCTCGGATCGCTCGATCCCAATAGTCCGTTCGCGATGGACGAGATCGGCTTGGGTCCTTCGGCTAGGACCGAGGCGATGACGCGTCCGGCCAAGATGACGGCCTCTTTCAGTGCCGTCGCACCGGTCTTTCCCGAAAGCCGATCGGCAGCCTTGGCGATGGCCGATCCGCAACGAGCGGCGTCGGGGACCCTCTGTTCGAACTCGCCAGCCAGTTCGATCAGGCTCGGACCGTCGATGATCACGCCTTCAGGCATCGATGGCCTGATCGCCTCGCCCTTCACGATCGAGTCCTCCCAGACGGAGGGAACGTCGCGGTCTTTGTCTATACGGCCGTTCGTTCCGGCGGAGCCGAACATGTCCGAAAGATAACCCAGGCTTCTTTCCGCGACGGCCTCGTCATCGACCGGCAGCGAGGCCGATGATGCAAGGATGCGAAGCTTGTGTCTGTGATCCAGCTCGTCCAGGCCCAGTCTTTGCAGAAGGATTCTGATCAGTGCCGATACTTCAGCACCTCCCGAGCCGCGGACAAGGTGAAGCTCGTCCATCACAAGAAAGAAGCGTGCCTCCTTGGTCCGGAGCAGCCACTCTCGTGTCTTATCGAGAATGTTGCGATCGACCTCGCGTGTCAGAAGAGCGCTCATCATCGCCTGATTGGTCACCAGGATATCTGGTGGATAGGCGTGCATGTCCCATCGGCTGTACATCTCCGCGCCGTCCAGAGACTGGAAGAGGTATCTGTTCTCTTCGGCACCGCGGTTCGCCGCCAGGCGCCGCTCGTCGTCTTCGCGCACCCTGGTCTGCAGAGTGTCCAGTTCCTGGAGCTTCCTGCGAAGGTCGCGAACCTTTCGATCTTTCCGTTTCTTTTCGTAGTCTTCGACTGGACGAGGATGATCGAGGAAGCCGGTCACAGGAGTCGCTCCTGTATAACGACCGAAGTAGATCCGGTTTCCCGAGAAATGATCCTTATGAACCGCTCGGGCTGCAGGCGAGTCGAGTGCCCTTCTCAGCCTCGTCAACTGATCCTCAACGAGCGCGTTCATCGGATAGAGTACGAGAGCGCGAACCGCGGCGGTTCGGCGTTCGCCCGAGCGTTGATAGGCGAAACTGTTCCCATCTTCCCACCAGCTGGTCCCGAGATGGCGGGAAGGGGCTGCCCAAGAGACTGCCTCTGCCGCGATCTGCGCCAGCACCGGCAGCATCATCGACTCGGTCTTGCCCGAGCCGGTTCCCGAAGTCACAATGCCCGGGTTGCCGTCGAGTGTTCCCTTCTCGAGCATCTGCAACTGATGAGCGTAAGGCGCGTATGCGCCAACGACAGTTCCATCTTGGCTGATGCGACTTTCGAAGAGGCCGGACAGGACGAGTCCAACGAAGGCACGCCGCTGCTTCGACGAATACCCAGAAAGATATTTGTCTCCGGCAGGACCGATAAGGTCTTCAATCCTGGCGTCGGCGGACTTGTAGCGCGGCACCATCTCGAGGATGGGGTCCAGCGTAAGTGTTCCGGGTCGCTCTAGGATCTCCCGGCGGACCCTCGACACCATCGGGTCATCGATCCGAAAAGCTGTCTCGATGTACGAGATCAGGAATTGCTTTGAGCGTTCGAAGCCGCCGATCGGATCGTACATGTTGGATTCAGCCCTTAAGAATTTCGATCGCCTGGACGATCGCATCATCGGCAGCAAGATCTGCTCGGCGACCCCACCTCAATGGCTTCTCGAACCCACGTTCTACGTCAACCGGATCGAGTTCGAGGTAGCCGCATACCGTCTTGAGCAAGGTGTCGGCATCGTGAGCAACCTCCGGGACGAACGAAGTGCCGCATGCTCTTCGCGCAACTTGGAGAAGCGCTTTTGTGACACCCGAAGGAAAGGGTCCTTCGGCCGGGGGGCAGTACGGCCAGTGCGTATGCATGAAGGCCTCTGGATTCGAACCAGCGACTGTCTGATCTTCCGCCTGCGAGTGTTCTGCCGATAGTGGAACCAGATGCATCCAGTGCCCCTGAGGAACACCGACTCTGAGATCGTCCACCGCTATTGTTGCAAGGACGATCATGTTTCTTGGAATAGGCGTCGCCCCACGTCGTTTTGCAATCGCACTCAGCCAGAACTGGCAAGGCGCATAGTTGATGTTGTGGAGTAGGACCGGAATCAGCAGATCCGGAGTTTCTCTTGCCGTCTTTATGGCGTCTTTGAAAGGCGCGAAGAACTCGTCTTGCCTCCCGATGAGATCCGCCAACGAAATCATCGTCGGATCACAGTGGATCGACGCGAAGCCGTCGCCGCCGACGATGGCCTTACAGACTGCCTCCGCGGCCTGATCGGCATGGGGACCGTAGAGCATCGGCACGCGTCCGGACATCGCGACGCCTAAGGCAGCTGCGAGCGAAGCGAAAGAAACCTCTGCCTTCTGCGCCCATCCCCTGAGGCTACTGCTTCTTGCGGAGGCGTTCTCGGCGCGAGGTCGAAGTGGCGTAGAACCGATGATCCCGGTGCTATCTTGAGAACGTACTACCGAGACTATGCGCTGGATAAGACGATCATCGGCGAGAAGGTCGTCGACTTCGATACGAGGCTCCTGGACTCGACCTTCTGCCGCCTCGTGTTTGCTTTCCAGTGCGGAGACACGATCGGAAAGGTCGATTGCGCCTTCGCCAAGGAACTGGATGACGGCCTCTTCCAGATCGTTCTTGAACCCGGCTTTCGCCGATGCGGCGCTTTCGTTGAATGCACGAAGTCTTTCCGAAGCCAAAGCGGCCTCTCGCTTCAGGCTCTCCAGCGTCTCGCGGGCGGCGGCGAGTTGGGACTCCGCCTCCTTCCTGGGAGCAGCGAAGTCCTTCTCGATCTTGTCCAGCGCTTCCTCTGTGGCCCGTTCCGCCGACGTACGCAGCTCTTCCGCGTAGACAGGGTCTTCGCGTAGCAACGCAGGGATTGCCTCAATGATCGGTGTCCGATCGGTGATTCCGATGAGCGTCGCTCTAGCGACGTCGATCTCGTCGGCATCGAGCGATCCCGAGGCCAGAAGTTTGACGAGTTCGGCTGCTCGCGAGAGCACTTCCCGGTCCGCCGGCTTGAGATGTTCCGACGAAGCACCTCTGTCGAGCAGATCGCGGAGTGCCTCATCCTTCTCTCGCGCTGTACGAATATCGGCGGGATGTTCTTCTCGGACTGGGCCGTCCAGAAATATTCGGATCGTACTTCCCGACAGGACAATGTCCTGATGCCTGCCCGACAGAGCGTAGGTAGGAAATCGAGAGAGCTGCCGGTCCGGCGCAATGAAACGTCCATCGCGCAGAGAAAGGGATTCGCGGCGAACGAACCGATTCCGGCCGATTCCTATGAAGTCCAGCTCGACACCGCCGGGTGCCGGCACTCCGTCCGATCTGAGGATCGTGGTGGAGTCTTCGGACGTCTGGTTCGGAAGAAGCGCGGCGACGAGCTTGGTGAGACTGCGAACCAGTCTCGCCGATCCGGTGTCGGCCAGTCGAACAGAAGTCGCTGGGAGGGAAACCGATGCACGGAAGTGGCTGGTGCCTGCGGCTGTCGGAAATTGCTTGGAGGGTTCAGGTTTCTTGGCAAGCGGGGTGAATGGGTCTGCCGGAGGGGCATCGAGCGTCGACTTCTTCGCGTCGTCCAGTTCGATTTCCCAGAACGAGCCGATGCTCTCGTTCTGGAGTGCACTGGCTTGTACGACGAGCGGGTGCGTCGGAAGGTTGCCATGCTCAGGGGCGTGGCCGTCCAAGCCTTTGAGAGGTTCGATCATGACGGTGCCGAGGCCGACGTGACCTCTCAGCCTGCATATCAACTTGTATCGCGGTGTTCTCGTAAGCATGTCCGCAGGCCGCCCAGATCGTATGTCGCCCTCAGCTTCCCGTCGAGCCAGATCGGACGACGGTCTTTTGCGAAGCGGATTCTTGTCCGTTCCATCCATGGGAGCATGCCTGATTCGGTCGCGCTATGACTGGGAATCATATGCAAAGCAGGGTAAATTTCTGCCAAGATCGAAGCGGAGCGAAATGTCGCTGGATAGCTGCACGACCAGCCCTCGTCATTCTCCTGCAGGGCGCAGTTTCGAAGGTGTACAACGCTGAGCCATCTCGCCCATGAAGACGGAAGCCTGAAGCGAGGATGCACTGCTCTGATTTCGTCTCCTGATGCGACGAACGCCGGACTATCCTGAAGATCGAGGTATCGAAGAAGGGCGAGGTTCGCGGAAACGAAGGTTTCCCGTAGCCCGTTCTCGTGTTCGATCAGGAAGCGGGCGTGAGTGTCGCGATCTGCGCGATCCATCCTCGACAACCGAGGCCAACGCTCCGTCGCGTAATTTCCACCGAAGCGGATCTCTACGGAATCCCAAGTGCCCGTACGCTCGAACTCTGCGCCGACCTCTATGGCGGCCCATTCGATAGAGCGGTTTCGCGCTTCGGCTATCTGCAGCTCACCGAGGTCACTGGAGTCGATGAACGCGTGGACTGCCTCCTTTTCCCTCGACCCGATCCAAAGCTTGGGTAGGCTCCACGCTGTCCGGCCCAGGTTTCGCTCGAGCACCAGTCCAAGCGCCTCAGCTTTCCTACGGATGGAATCTTCGAGCCTGATCGGCAGCGGCCCTTCGATGGTCATTCCGTACAAGTCGTTCTTGCTGCGCCAGCGAAAACTGGGGCGCCGCTGAACGAGAATTCGGGCTGGAACCTGAGAGAGAGACGGTACGTCGAACCATCCGCTATCCACGAACAGACGAACGAGGCCCCAAACGTCAGGAGTTCCGGGCATCGTCGCGACTCTCGATGCCATGTCCACTGCAGCCTGAAGAGGTATGGTTCTGGCGCTGCGAGCATACAGTGCTTCTTGAAGGGCTATCAGCCGCGGATCCGGCTCGACACCCGTTTCGAACATGCCGATCGGAAGGTCGTCGGGATCATGGGGTTGCGTGTCGTGTAGGACGCCGTCTTCAGGCACGTGCCGCGCCCGGTCAATGAAACGGATGTCTTGGTCCGCGTGTGGATAAGCATCACTGCGCAGCGTGATTTCCGTCGATTGTCGACCGGTCCGTGCTCGCGCTACGCCGTTCCATATGCCTTCCGGGAAGGACGCCGTGCCGTCACCGAGGTGGTCCGCATCGAGGGGCTGTCCGGCGATTTCGAGGATGGGGCGCTCCGAACCCGGAAAGGCGACACGTGGCGTCATAGGCCACCGACCAAGATAAGTGCCGCGTGCACCGACCCGGACCTTGTCGATGAAGCGAAGCGACGTCACCTGCTGCGGCGCAGCTACCTTCTTTCTCGTTCCGAACTCTATCGTGCAAAGCCGCCATGGCAGATACCGAACCTCTCCGCGTGCATGGATCGTGCTCTGTGCAGCAGGAGTAAAATTCTCGAAGGCGGCGTGCGAGACCAGGTAATCGTCTCCGCCGCCGCTATCCGTGACTATCCAGGATGCTAGGCCCGTCTTTCTTAGAGGAAGCAGGCCGTTGATTGTGCTTTTGGCTATCTTGCTCCCGAGCTTGCGACATTCCGAAACGAAATCCCTATCAGTCTGGAGAGTCCGTACCCGACCGTCCGCGAGGCACTTGAGGGCCTCGATGCTTCCGAACTCGTCACACGACAAGACAATCGTCGTGCCGATGTCCTTTTCCGCCAGCACGCGAACCCAGGCGCCCATGAACGGCAATTCTCTTGCGGCCTCTTCATCGATGACGGCGGTGGATTGCCAAGCGGCGAAGGCGCGGCGGAAGGCGGGCGAGGTGCGGTCGAACGAGTTGTCTCCGGCAATGCGCCTTGTGACCGATCTCAGATCCGTTCGCGAATAACCGTCGTCGCGGACGCGTCGAAGAAGGTCGAGATCCCGCTTCGTCGGAAAGGCGAGGCGTTTCGTAATGCCGACGTGGTTTTCATTTCCGTGATCTGGAAGTACGAGGACGATGTCCCGGTGGTCTCTAAGCCACTTCGACAGCGCCACCCACATGTGATGAAGGCCGACAAGAACCTGTGGCGACTGACGCTGGAGAGCCTTGCTCGCCATACGCCTGATATCGCCTTCGTCTTCGTCCTTCGATGCTGTAATCTGCAACCAAAGGAAGAAAAGTAGGATGCGGACGAAGTTGGGCCGAGCTTCGCTTCCGCCGAGTGAGCGAGCGGAGGCCTTTCCCACTGTTTTGAACGAGGGGCTTATTTCGCCTTTTAGATAGCCGTCAATTGTTGAAGGCAGAACAGAGAGGAATTCTCTGTGAGCCCCAGCAATGTCTAGAGAATTCGAAAAATCGACGATCCTCTCGTCGTTGATTTCGATCGCTTCGATCTTCCCATCCACCGCTGCATTCAGGAAGAATGTCTCAAGACACCAATCTTCCCACTCGGCTGATGTCGGCATCCGCCTTCCTCACGTTGCTGGTATCTCTTCGACTAAGTCGTGTGGGCACTTGCATGGATTGTGGAAATGGACTCGCTCAATCGTTCACGAAGCTGCTCAGGATTCCGCGTCTGACATTCCCAGACGACTATCACCGCCCAGCCGTTTTCCTCGAGGGCTATCTCGGAACGTCTATCCCGTTCGACATTCCTCGCGAACTTCGCTTCCCAGAAGTCCGTGCGGGTCTTGGGAGTAGAGGCCAATCGACAATTGGCATGACGGTGCCAGAAGCATCCATGGACGAAGATCGCCAGCTTGCGACGCCTGTTGACGATGTCTGGACTACCCGGCAGTTCCTTGGCGTGCAGGCGATAGCGCAGCCCGAGCGACGTCAGTGCGCGACGTACGGCGAGCTCAGGAGCGGTGTCCCGCCGTCGGACCCGGCGCATCAGCTCGCTTCGTGCGGGATCGACGGGTGACTCAGCCAAGCTTACGCTTCCGGTCAACGATCTTGATCTGCTGCGTCGCAGGCGCCGCGGCTTGGACGTTCTTGATCGTCAGGCAAGCGATGTGGCTGCCCTCGTCGGCATGCCCGTCGAAGCCGAGGGTCATCGCGATCTTACGTCTACGATCGAACACGATCCTGATCGTCTCGTCGCTATCCGTTGCCGTTACCGATCGGGGAGCGTGCTCAATCTCCTTCTCTCGAAACAGGCCAGCGATTAGCGCCATGCGGTTGCGAACGTAGCCGAAAGGAGCTTGGATCGTGTACTGTCCCCCTGCTTCGGACATGGCCGAGAGTAGTCCGACGATCGCGCAGTCCAGGGGGTCGAGCTTCTTCTGCGGGCCTGGGACGATCGAGACTGAGAAAGACGTTCTGTCGCTGGACGCGGAAAGAGCCTCTGCGACCGCCTCCTTGTCGTGAGAGCCGTCCCTGAAGAGACGCGCAAGGGGCTCGAGAGCGACTCCGTCACGCGCTTCGCGGCGCTCCCTGCGCGCATATCGCAGAGGCATGTCGCTATCCTTGCGGTGCCCGTTCCTGGCGATGACATCGCGCTCGAGCTCCGGTCCCCAGCCCTTCGGCCAGTAAGTACCGCCGCCATACCCGTCCTTGCCCAGCACCGACTCCGTCTTGCGTCCCATGAAGCGACGGACTGCTTTGGGAAGGCCCTGATTTGCGTTCACGGTCTGCACCGTAAGCCTCGGAGTCTTTCCCTCTGCACCGGAGATCAGGTGTCGGATGATAGCGGCAAAGCCATAAGGGGGTACAGCGTTGCCTACTTGCCGATATTGAGCACTCCTTGGCCCCCGAAAGACGAAGTCGTCGGGAAACCCTTGAAGACGGGCGCCTTCGCGAATGGTCAGCGAACCGTTACGTCTGGGATGGGTGAAGCAGCCGGAGGTGATGTTCGAGAACCCAGCCGATATTGTGTAGGACGGAGCCTCCTCGTGCAGTCGGCCGTAGAGCGTCCCATAGTCAGTCATCCGCACTCGTTGGAAGCGGTCCGGTAGAAGGGTGGGTGGAATGTCCTTCCAACTTCCTCCTTGAGGGACGCCGGCAATGCGGGAGACGTTCAACGGCGATATTTGGGAGCATGCATGGTTGTGCACTTGACTGCAGTCGCTTCGCAGCTCCGATTGGTAGACGCCTTCGGGACCCGCAGCGTAGGTCAATGGTTCGTGTGCGTTCTCGATGGGCGATTGCCCATAGAGATCGGACATCGCGTCGCGAACGGTACGATAGGGAGAAAGGTTTCCGTCAGGGTTCTCGGAGAATTTCGGCAGCGGAAACGTCAACGGCGCATCCGTCATGGTCGCCATCAGAATGAAGCGGTTGCGAAGCTGTGGCAGCCCGTAGTCCGCGAAGCTCACGACATCGGCTGCGACGTTGTAGCCGCGTTTGGAAAGGAATTGGAAAAGCTCTCGGACAATGGCGAGATTCTTGCCGTAGACGATGCCTGGAACGTTCTCGAGGACGATGTTCGTTGGCTGGACGCCTTCGTCGATGAACCCGTCGAGCAGTCGGGCAAAATGCACGAACAAGGCGTTTCGTGGATCGCCGGGATGGAAGATCCCCATCGTGCTGACCGCTTGGCAAGTCGGACCGGCAAAGAACCAGTCGATCGCCGTCAAGCCTGCCTTTCGAATGATACCCGCAGCCGAAACTTCAGCGACGTTCCTGTTCTCTACTATAGCTTCCGGGTGACGGTTTCGGAATGTCTCGGTCGCATGCTTGTCGATATCGAGAGCCCATTTGATTTTGAGATCGGGCATGACCATCTGGGCACCCGCCGACATGCCTCCGCAGCCGCAATAGAGATCGATCGCCGTCTGCACGCCAGCCCCCCGAATCGTTCGGTCATCCTAACGCGTTCAGGCGAACTCGTCGACCTAGATTTCTGAGGGTCCTCACCGGCGAAGCAAGAGCTGAGTTTGGCGAGGGTTAACCCTTAAGCTATCAGGAAACGGCTGAAGTGGCAGTCTCGCCGAGATCCGCCATGATCTCATCGGCGACCGCGCTGGTTGACCCTCCCATGTTCAGTTTCTACTTGAGCACCGGCACCTAGACATCATCAGTCTGGCTCCGGATGTGGGGAGCGTCCGCGGGCTGTCGACGTCGGTCTTGGCAGCAAGACTGGCGGACAAGACGTTCAAATAAGGTACGGATCATCGAAGTCGGAGGTGGATCGACTACAACACACGCCGCACCCATACGCGCTTGGGCGGCCTAACTCCGAACGAGTTTGCACCCCGGAGCAGACAGAACTAGGACCGAACCTGTTTATGAATGGGCATTCAGGGGGCAAGGTCAGCGGGAGTGTGAGCGTTGTGCCCATCTCCCTACATGCCGTGCGACAGGCACGTTGTCGGCATCAACAGTGGTGTAACGGGATTTGGTCTTCAGCCGCCATAGGTGGACGTATCCGGCACGCGATAGATACGATTGCCGATTTACGTTCCGTGAACTGTGACATCCTTGCTGGGCACTTCCCTACTGGTCCGCACAAGGCAGATCGCATAGCATCTTCCTCGAGCTGTACGCGCAGCTTGGGGCGTGGAAACCCCGGACTACGTTGGTGTGGCCGCCGACCAGAACGGCGCCGTATCCTTGATCTTTGGGTCGGGGAGCCGTGGACGCATGTCCAGGTTCTCACGAACTAAAGGTCCATGGGACCGTACGTAGTCCGGTTTTCCAACTCCCCGATCATGGGTCGAGGCAGCATATCGCGGGGGCGCACCGCGGAAGCTTCCCATCAGAGTTGGACGATGTGGCGGATACCAGCAGCGTTTATCGCAGTGACCGTACTGGCCTCGATGCCGGGCGTCTCGTTCGCGGCTCAAGGTCTCCTGACCTGTGGCCGCTGCGTCGGCACGACTCTGACGGCCTCGTCCGGCATCAGCACGGCGAAAGCGCGTATACGGTCGGAGGTGAGGGAAGCGGACGTTGCAGAGTACTGCGAACGCGAGGTCGGCGATCCGGCACGCCTGCTGACATGCCTGACTGACACGCGGAAGACGGATCTGGGAACCGCCCTCACCGCCTCCGCCGACTGCACCGCTGGCCGCATCAGGAATGTCGACGATGTGGACTATCGTATCGTCGGGGTCTGGGGACGCGAGGATCCCACCGGCGTGGCGAGCGGCACGCCGAAGTTCGCACGCGCCGATGGCAGCGTCGTGTCGACCGACCACGCGAGCGGCGGCCGCGAACTCGCGACGAACTGGCTCCTCCTTTGCGGTGCCAAGGTTCCGGCCGCAATGAAGGCCGCGGCGAAGGTCGGCCCAGCGGGCGGCGAGATCCTCGGCGAGCCGTTCACGCACAACGGCAGCGGGATGACGATCGACGTCCATTCTGGGGTCATCGCCTACGCCGAGCCCAAGGCCTCGATACGCCGCTCCATTCCTCGCGGGGCGATCCTGTTCCGTGGCGACATGAGCGATCCGCGACGCGTCCGCGGCAAGTCCTTCACGTTCAGGTACGGCTGCGAACCGGCGGCATACGACGTCACCGGCGCGTTCGCCGACGGTTACGCGTCAACTCTGATCCTGCGGGGAAAGGCTCCGGTCCGCGCCGCGTCCGGCTGCGCGATCACCGGATACTCCTCTTCTTCGCCGAACAGCCGCCTCGTCTTCAAGTACGAATCCCCTCCCGAGCTCTAAACCTCCGAGAGAAACATGAAGAACCATCTGTCGAGTGCCGCGTTCGCCGCGGCGCTGCTGATCCCTTGCGTCTGCGCGGCGGCCGAACTTCCCTTCTCCGCTCCTGAAGCGGCGGCGTCTGAGGTGTTCGAGGGGACCGTGCCGGCCATCGCCGGCTTGTCGCTCGGAACCTCGTACGAGGACGTGGAAAGGACGTTCGCCGCGGCCGTCGGCGACGAGTTCCAGCTGAAGCGCGGGAACCGCGAACTGCAGTTCGGAAACTCGAGAGACGGAACCGTCGAGTTCTCCTTCCCCGACACGCTCCAGCTGGCGGGAAAGGCGGACGGCGCCGGGCCGATCCGGGAGGAGCGCACGGCGACCTTCTCCTCGCCGTTGACCGGATCGCAGCTGCTCACCCTGGAGCGCAGCATCGTCGGCCGAGGCGGCGAAGAACTGTCGATCCCCGCGATCCAGGAAGCCATCGTGGCGGCGCTCGGACAGCCGACCGGCCGCTACGACGAGACGACGCCGAAGTGGTCCTACGTCTGGCTGGACGGGAGGCTGATCGCCGGAGCCGATGTTCCGCACCTGAAGGCGACGGTATTGGCGACAATGGAAGCGACTGGCGTTCGGCCGAGCGAACTCGGAGACCTCGAACGCCGCGTGGATGCATGCAGTTCTCTTGCAGGCTACGTCTCGAACGATCCGCTGATCGACACCGTGAATGCCCTCGCGTCCGGCGAGAAGGTACCGAGGGACTGCACGGCCCTTGCGACGGTCGTCTTCTACCCGGGCAGTCAGGACGACCTGTCGAGCCGCATCGTAGTCGAGCTGGCCTACACCGGCGCCATCGTCCAGGACGCGGAAGCCGTCGGAGCGCACATGCGCGAAGCCCTGACGTCGGGAGCCGGCCGCAAGGGCGGCGTGGGTCTCGACACCTTCTGATCCCTCCCCCGCAACGACAGGAATACGGAAATGAAGACGCGCTTCGCGATCGGAATGATGATGGCTCCCCTGCTTCTGGCCGGCTGTTCTGGCGAGCCGTCCGAATCCGAGATACGGACATCGGTATCGGCGTTCATGGTCGAACTGGGGAAGATCGTCGCGAAGCGTGCGCCCCAGCCGCTCGTCGCGACCGACGTGACGAAGCACGGCTGCACGCTCCAGCAGGGGGCGACGTACGTTTGCGACGTGACCGTCACGGTCTCGGGCGGCCACATGCCCGCGCCGCAGACCAGAACGGCACCGATGCGGTTCACGAAGGTCGAGGACGGCTGGGTCGCGAGCGAATGAAGAGCGACGATCGGTCCTCGCCGGCAAGAGGACCGAAAGACGTCGGACGTTCCTGCAAGATAATTTCGCCTTGCAACAGGCGCGACATCGGACGCTCCGGCGTTGTTCGGCACCCGATCCATTGATCAGGGCGTGAAAACACGTCAGGATGGTGCGATAACTCGCACAGATTGTGGAGAACGTCTATTTGAACAGCAGTATAACGAAGCGGGGGTGAGTCCGTTAACCACGATCGACTCGCTTCGATCGACAAACTTGCTTTCAGCCGGATCGTGATTAGATCGTCGGCGGTCGGGCGATTCGAATATCCTCCCCGACGCCCCTGATCGGCCGCCGAGCAGCGCCAACTGCATCGACGGCCTGGCCATCACGTAGCTTTTGTGGAGCTCAGCAATGGTTGACGGCAATATCGTTGCGCCGCAGCGCGACGGCAACTGCGCGCACGCGCTTTCCGCATATCTCGTTAACGCCGCCGAGGCCCGCCGGTACCGAAAGGCGCGCCAGGACCTTCTCGACCGTGCTCCCTGCTCGGGTGATACGATCGCGATCGAGGATGCAGCGGCCGTGCTGGACTGGCACGGCCCCACGGCAATCGTCGAGCTTCTCTATCTTCTGGATCGGGGCAAGTTCGTCGCCGACTTCCAGAACGCCGACGATCGGACGATCGTCCTGCGCCGCCTCTAGTCCCGTCGGATACGTCCGCCGGGCTGAGACGTTCGGCGGACCCGAACCTCCCCGCACATGGAAATCCGCTCGCCGACTGCATTCCGCGCTCGGCGACCGTGCCGCCGCATCCCGCCCGGTATCAACCGGCGGGATGCCTTGCCGCGCCATTCGTCACCAGAGGAGTTCCCATGCACGCCCTTCCTGCACCCGTTCAGGACGACACCCAGCCGGGCGGCGCTCCGCCCCCGACACTCGGGCGCCGTTTTATCGATCTGCTGCTCGCCGATGCGGCCCGTCTGCATTCCGTCATGGCGGGCGGCGATCCGGCGCCCGACCTCGACGATCTGCCGGAGTTCGGCACGTTGCCCGGCACGACCGATGCGCCCTCGACCGACGAGATCGGCCTGTCGGTCGACGTCGCGGCGACGGCCGTTCTCCTGGCCGCAGCGTTCGAGGCGGAGCCCGGCGTGCTGCGTGCGCTGCGTACGGCCGCGCCCCTCGTCGTCTTCCGTCTTCCCGACGAAGATCTCCTGAGCGCGCTGAAGACCGTCCTTGCGGTCTGCGCGTTCGGTCGTCCGACGCCGATCGTCGAGGACGTGTCCGCGATGTACAAGCTCGCCGGCCTGCGCGCAGATCGGCGGGCTGCCGTCGTCATGCCCTGCGACGGGGCTCGGAAGCGTGACGAGCTCGACGACTGGGCCATCGGTGCGATGTCTCTCGGAGTGCCGATCTGCGCCGTCTCGACGGACCCGCAGCAAGGCATTCCGAAGCGCATCCGCACCGCGGCCGATCATGTCCTGGACTTCGGCAGGTGGACCAGGCAGGACGTCAGCCTGGTGATCGAGGCCGTCACGGGATCGGCGGTCGAGGTGCCGAACGGTCCGTGGATCGGCAGCATCGCCCTGGACGACGTCAGGTCGTCCGTCTCGCGTCGTCGCGGCGCTGCGGACTCGCTGGAGCGGCTCCGTTGGACCGTCGAGAGGAGGCTCGCAAGTTCCGAGGGGCTGCCCTGGCTCGACGACCTCTCCGGCTACGGTGAGGCGAAGGAGATCGGACTCGATCTGATCGCCGATCTGAAGGCCTACCGCGAGGGGAAGATCGGCTGGTGCGACATCGACCGCGGCATGCTGCTCGCCGGTCCGCCCGGTGTCGGCAAGACCTACTTCGCGAAAGTGTTCGCGCATTCGGCCGGCTTGCCGCTCGTCTCCGCGTCGCTTGCGCAGTGGCAGGCCGCCGGCCATCTCGGCGATCTTCTCAAGGCGATGAAGCGGACGTTCGCGGAAGCCCGGGCGGCCGCGCCTTGCATCCTTTTCATCGACGAGCTGGACTCGCTCGGCGACAGGTCGACGTTCGAGCACCGGCATCGTGACTACTCCGTCCAGGTCGTCAACGGCCTGCTCGAGCAGCTCGACGGCGCCGCAGACCGCGAGGGCGTCGTCGTCCTCGGCGCAACGAACCATGTCGGCATGATCGATCCGGCCATCGTTAGGCCCGGACGGATCGACCGCATGATCCGGATCGACCTTCCCACACCTGGCGAATTGGTCGGCATCCTCAGGACATGCCTGGGACGCGATCTTCACGGCGCCGACCTCATGCCCGTGGCGCGTGCCGGGGCCGGAGGGAGCGGTGCGGATGCCGCCTCCTGGTGCCGGAGAGCACGCGGCTTCGCCAGACGGGCGGGACGCGACCTGTGCGTCGCGGATCTCCTCGAGGCAGTGCGAGGTGACCGCACCGACCTTTCCGCCGAGGATCTCCGTCGCTGCGCGCTGCACGAAGCCTCGCATGCCTGCGCGGCAGCGGCTCTCGGCATCGGAACGATCGGATATCTGACACTCAGCGATGCGGGCGGCGCGATCCATCTGACTCCCTCGAGCGAGATCGTGACTGCGGACCGTGCGCTCCGGGACATCGTCAGCGTCCTCGCGGGTCGGGCCGGCGAGATCGTCTTCCTGGGTTCTCCGTCCGCCGGTGCCGGCGGAACCAGGGCATCGGATCTGGCGAAGGCGACCGGCATCGCCATGGCATTCGAACTGAGCTGGGGCCTCGGGCACGTCGGCCCGCTCTGGCACGGAGATCCGACGAACGGCCTGTCCGCGCTCGGGAGCCCCCCGGGGGCCATGATTGCCGTCCACAGTCTGCTGCGTCACGCCGAAGCCGAAGCTGCGCGTCTGGTGAGGCATCATCGATACGCGATCGAGCGCCTTGCGGAGCGGCTCATGGATGCGGGGCATCTCGACGGCACGGAGATCGCCCCGTTTCTCGCGGAAATTCCCGCGTTCGAACTTCGGGCATGTACAACGCCGCTTCCCCCGCAATCCTGCTCCTCGGACTGAGGAACCGCGTCGCGAAGACCTGCGGGTCGACCATCGATCGTGTCGACCCGTCACGCATCCCGACCCAAATCCGAATGACCGCAGCGATGCGGCCCATTCGGCACGCGGAGTGAGAACGTGGCCGTCATCCGCTTCACAGGCGCCGTCGTACCGCGCCGTCCCAAGGCAACCGTCATATCGCCCACCCCCGCCGACATCGGGTCGGCGACGATCATCGGCGCGGCGATCCGCTGCCATGCGCACGGCATCGACGGCCCACGCAGACGCTGGCTCGTCAGGAAACTGCGGCAGCTGACCGAAGAGGGCGATCCCGCAGCGGCGGTCGTGCTCGACCATCTGAACCGGCGCCGCCGACGACCTCTCGACGAGTAGGAGGGCACCGCTCGCCGACCTATCCGGACGACACCCTTCACCGTCATCTCTCGATCCCCCACAACGAAAGGCAGCAGTATGCAGACTGCTACGGCATCGACGGACCAGACTGCTCAGGACCCGATCTGCCCCGGCACTTCGGAAGGATCGGCAACGGCGCGTCCCGACGTCCTGGACAGGATTGCATCATCGCTCCAGGAAAGCGGCCGGTATCGGATCCTGAGAAGGATCGAACCGCGCCGCATCGTGGTACCGACGAACTCCGATTCGGCGGAAGGCATCCGCACCGGTATCGTGCTCGACACGGAGACGACCGGCCTGAACCACGCCACGGACGAGGTCGTCGAGATCGCCCTGATCAAGTTTCGCTATCGGGGCGCCGAGATCCTCGACGTCATCGACGTGTTCGAAGGCCTGCAGCAGCCTTCCGGTCCATTGTCGCCCGAGGTCTCCGACCTGACCGGGCTTTCGGACACGATGCTGTCGGGTCAGGCGATCGACGGCGAGAAGCTGTCCGCGTTCCTGGACGGCGTCGACCTCGTGATCGCCCACAATGCCAGGTTCGACCGCCCTTTTGCCGAACGTCTCGATCCGGCCTTCTCGCGCTTGGCCTGGGCGTGCTCGGCAGCCGAGGTTCCCTGGCGCAGGCTTGGCGTGGAGGGAACGAAGCTGGGATACATCCTGACGCGCTTCGGCCTCTACCACGAGGGGCACCGAGCTCTTGCGGATTGCCATGCCCTGCTCGAAGTCCTGGCCAGGCCCCCTCCTCGTGGCGACACGACGGCATTCGCACACGTCCTGGACGCATCTCGGCGCGTGACCGCCGAAGTGCGGGCCGTCGATGCGCCCTACGCGGTCAAGGACGTCCTGAAGGCTCGCAGCTACCGCTGGAGCAACGGGTCGGACGGCAAGGAGCGGTGCTGGTCACGCGAGCTGCCGGTAGAGGATCTCGACGACGAGCTCCGATATCTGGGCCGTGAGATCTACGGTCGTCCCGTCACGCTGCCGGTGACGTTTCGCGGAGCGGCCGAGCGCCACCGGCCGTAGCATAGGGTCCGCCCGACCCCGGCGGGAAGCCGCGGGGGTGCCGTATCATCACAACATCGTGCTTCCGAAGCCAGTTGACAGGATTCAGACCGAATCAGCCCCGATGTCGAATCAGGATGGATTCCAACAAGATACTTGCAGGTTTGACTCCGGGTCCGATTTTTGACTCAGCCAGACTGATTCGACAAGTAAGCCTCAAGCTGAAATCAGCCCCGACAAACGGGTTTCATTGCCTAGCCCTGCGCCTCTATTTTCGAAGCGAGGGCGATTCGTAGCACCTGCTCGTTACCGAATTCTCTCGCTCGACCGTGAAACCTGCCGACGCAGGATCAGGTGTCGGACAGACGAATGGACGGGTCGGAGTGCTTGCGTTCCGGGTCCGCCGCATCGTCGAAACGAAAAAACGCGCCGACCCGGAAGGGCCGACGCGTCCTGACACGAACCGGACCCCTCGCCGTAGGAAGCAGGGTCCGACCATCCATCCATGAGAGCCAAGACGCTCTCGGTACGCACAAGATGCCGCCCGGCCGCGATTCGGTCAAGCGTCGTCCCGTGCGATCGGGATCGGCTGGCCTCGACACGAGGAGCACTCGATGCCCGTACGCGTAGACGGAACCCGTCTCTGGGTCCCCCCGAAGTCTTCCCGCGGCAGCCGCCGCCCGCCCACCAAGAACGTCTTCTCGGTCCGGGGCGTCATCATTGACCCCGCGACGAACCGCGAGATCGTCTACGAGAGCACGCTCGAGCGCGACCTGCTGTGCATTCTGCTGGCGGACCGGAGGGTGGCATCCCTGCTCGACCAGCCGCCTGCCGTCGAATACTTCGACGATACCGGAAGGATCCGGCGCCACACGCTCGACTTCATGGCGACACTTCGCGACGGAAGGCGGATCTGGATCGCCGTGAAGCCGCAGGCCAGGGTCATTTCGAGCGGCATCGAAGAGACGCTCGAGCGGATCGGCACCGGTCCGTCGCGACACCGGGCGGATGCGGTCGTCCTGCGCACCGACCGGCACATCTCCCGCGATCGGGCCGCCGACGCCAGGATGATCCTGCGTGCCCGTCGCACCCGCGTCGCCCGGGATGTCGAAGCGGTTGCCGAATGGGTGCGTCGCACGAACGGACGCATCTCCGTCGACGCGATCTGCAACGCCCTTCCGGACATCCCGGCCGTCTTCATGCGGATCGTCAACCTCGTCGACGAGGGCGTGCTGCGACCGGTGGGGACCGGCCGGCTCTCCATGTCCACCAGCGTTCGCCACATCGGCGCACCGGCGATGGAGGCTGCGTGATGTCCCTCGTCGTATCGCACGATCGCACCGACGTCCGGGTGCCCGCCGCTCCGACGGTGCCGCGCTACAGGTTCGCGCCCACCTCGACCGTCATGATAGAGGGGACCGCGTACGTTCCCGCTTCCGACGACGAGCACGGGCACGTCATGCGGCGGGCCGACAACCCCCTTGTCGTCGAGAGCTTCACGCACGACGACATCCACGCGCTCGTCGAAGGCGGACTTCTGATCGAGAACGAGGCCGGACTGTCGGTTGCGCGCTCCGCCCTGGCGCTCGCCGAGCCGGCCTGTCGCCTGAGCGACCTCACTGCGAAGGAACGGCGGACCATCCTGTTCCGCCAGCACATGTGCGACGGGATGCTGCGCCTGATCGAGGCCGGGAAGGCGTCGAGGTCGGATGCGTCGATGTCCGAGGTCATCCCGAAGATCTACGGCGAATACGTTTCCCGGGAGATCGCACGGCAGACGGTCGACGGACGTTGCGGTACGGCCGTCACGCTGCTCAACAGCCCGAGCCCGACGACGCTCAGGAAATGGCTCCGGCGTTACGAGCGGCTCAGCCTGAAGGCTCTCTCGCTGCGTCGGCGCTACCATGCCAGCGGGAATACCGTGCCGCGTCTGGGCGAGACGGAAAGCGTCGTCATCGAGCGGTTCGCGCAACGCTACGCGAGCCGGCGGAAGCCGACGCAGGCCTCCCTCCTTCTCGAGATGAAGGCGGTCGTCGCCCGCATCAACCGGTTCAGGAAGGCACGCGGCATCGCGACGATCCGGTGTCCGGGCAAGACGGCGTTGGCGAACAGGATCGCGGCGATGAACCAGTTCCACGTCCTCGCCGGCAGGGAGGGGGTCGACGCGGCACGAAGGCGCCTCGCCATCGTGAGGAGCGAGCTCGACGTCACGGCTCCGCTCGAACGCGTCGAAATGGACGAATGCAAGCTTCCCCTGCAGAAGCTCCTCAAGGATGTGGGCGCCTGGAAGACGCTCGACGGTAGCGTCAGGACCGCGGTGGAAAAGGCGAGGCTTTGGGTTTCGACCGCAGTCGATACGCGATCGAGGTGCTTCCTTGCGCTGCGCCTGATCAGGAACCCGTGCGCTGCCGCCGCGGTGGCGACGCTGGAAATGGCGGTCTCGGACAAGACCGACATTGCCGGGGCTGCCGGCTGCAGGACCCCATGGGACATGCATGGGGGGATCGACACGATCGCGGTCGATGGCGGTTCGGCCTACATCTCGGACGAGTTCTCCGCATGCGTCGCCGATCTCGGTTGCGAGCTTCTGAGACCCCCGGCGAAGCAGCCGCGGCTGCGCGGTACGCAGGAGCGCGTCTACGGAACGATCCACACCGCCCTGATCACCATGCTCGACGGCCGCTCCTTCGCGAACGTGGTCGAGAAGGGTGACTACGAGTCCGAGGCCAACGCGACGCTGGACGAGGTCAGGTTCGGCCAGCTCCTCGTTCGATACATCGTCGACATCTACCACAACACGCCGCATGCGGGCCTCGGCGGTCAGACGCCCCGGAATGCCTGGCTCGAACTGCGGAAGAGGTTCGGGGTGCCTCTGCCGCCGACGGCGGAAGAGCGGCGGCACATCTTCGGCACGCTGCTCGAACGACGCGTGACGAAGAACGGCGTTCGTTTCATGGGGCTCTTCTACCAGTCGCCCGAGCTGTACGCCCTGCTCGCCGGTCGGTCGCGGATGGACGTTCTCGTGCGCGTCGATCCGTCCGATCTCGGAAGCATTTCCGTTCGCATGCCGAACGGTCGGCTGACGGTTCCCTGCCGACGTCACGGCATGGACGGCGTCACGCTGGACCACTGGCTGATGGCCGCCAGGAACCTTCGATCCCGCTTCAAAAAGGAGGCCGCCGCGAGCGAGAAGATCGTTCTCGATGCCGTCCGCGACATCCGCGCTGCGGCCGAGGGGGCACGCAGGCGTGCAGGTATCGCGTCGCCGATCCTCGATTTCGCAGACTACGCCCGGATCGAGAAGGCGGTGTTCACGGGCTTCGAACGCACGGAAGCGGAGATCAACGACGCCCTCTTCGACGTGGTTCGGAACGAAGGGGACGGCGTCCTCCTGCTCGAAGGCCCGACACAGGACGAAGGTGTCTCCGAAGAGCCCGAACGCCTGGCCGACACGGACGAACCGGACCGCTCCGTGTCCGGCGACGGAAACGACGAAGATCTTCTGGAGGATTGATCATGAAGAACGACGCGAAGTCTCACGACGTTCTGGCCCGGCTGCAGGCTGGGCAGACACCGGAGCGGTTGGACAGGGCACGCATGACGTCGTCCGTGTGGCGCGGCTTCTTCCCCCTCGCCCGGGACACGAAGCTGAAGGCGGAGATGGAGCATCTGGTCGATGCCTGCCTCCTCAACGTGGCGGAGGGCGAAACCAAGGGTATGCCGGCCGTCGGTCGGCTTGGAGAAGGGCGCGTGCTCGGCGTGATCGGCCCGTCCGGGTCCGGCAAGACGCGCTCGCTGCATCGGTGCTTCTCGAACATGCCGGAGTTCGAAGGCTATCTGAATGCGGACGGCG
This sequence comes from Aureimonas phyllosphaerae, assembly GCF_047943035.1. Classification (NCBI taxonomy): domain Bacteria; kingdom Pseudomonadati; phylum Pseudomonadota; class Alphaproteobacteria; order Hyphomicrobiales; family Aurantimonadaceae; genus Aureimonas; species Aureimonas phyllosphaerae. The sequence continues at coordinate 3,667,161 of NZ_CP181348.1, forward strand.
GATCGGTCCTCGTCTCGATCGTCGCTCCGTCGCCCTGCACGCTCAAGCTCCTCGGGCAGACGCTGCTGCGCAAGCTCGGCTACGACTCGACGCGGGACATCAAGGAGAACGTCGTCTGGTCGATGGTCCGCCAGATTCTTCCGATCAGGGGCGTCAAGTTCATCCATATCGACGAACTTCAGCACCTTCTCACGAACAAGTCCGAGACCGACATCCAGAAGGTGCGCGACACGCTGAAGGGCATGCTTCAGGCCCCGGAATGGCCGGTGTGGCTCGTGCTGTCCGGTCTCCCGGAGATTGCCGACGTCATCGAGAGGGACAGGCAGATCAGGCGACGTTGCCTCTTCCTCCGGTTCGAACCGCTGACGCTGGCGAACGACCGTGACGAGGTTCTCGGCATCTTCAGGCAGTATGCCAACCGCGGCGGCGTCCGGGTTCGCCGAATGCCGGGCGACGACTTCTTCCTTCGCCTCCTGCATGCATCGGGAGGCGCCGCCGGCACGACGATCGAACTGGTTCAGGACGCGGTGCTGGAAGCGGCCCGCGCCGGAGACGAAGAGGTCGGATCCGACCATTTCGCATCCGTCTACGCCAGGCGGAGCGGATGCGGGGATCAGGGCAACGTCTTCCTTGTCGACGACTGGCGCTCGCTCGACGTCATGAACGTGTCCGTCGCGGCGGCGGCGAAAGCCGATACCGAAGCGAAGAAGCCTCGCGATGTGAGGGATTCATAATGATACACCCCGATCTCGTCCCCTCCTGCCATCAGGACGAAACCCCGGCGAGCTTCTGCTCCCGCACGGCCCTTGCCGTCGGTCGCAGCGCTCGTGATCTCTGCCTCGATCTTGGGCTCCGCTTCCAGGGGCTCGTCGACGGCGATCCGGTGGAGCTGGATTCGCTCGCTCGATTGACGCATCTGCCTCAGGGCCGGTTCAACGGGCTGCCCATCGTCGGACACGGACACCGGTTCGAACTGGCCGGCCAGCTCCTCACTCGTGAAACCTTGAGCCGGAAGGCCCTGCGCGTCTGCCCGGATTGCCTGGCGGCCGATGTCGAAAGCGGCGGTGGGCGGGCGGATGTCCGACCCTACGGCCGCACGCTCTGGCTGATCGATCCGATCAGGACCTGCTTCCGGCATGTCCGGGAACTGGTCGTCGCGTCCGACGACGGCCGACCGAACTCGCTGCACGATTTCGCCGGCCTCGTCGCGCCGTCCCTAGCTTCGCTTTCCGCGGTACCGAAGAATGTGCGGAAGCCTACCCGCTTCGAGCACTACGTGGCGGACAGGATCGCCGGCGGCGCCCCGGACGGCTGGCTGGCGCCGCTCCCGCTCTATGCCGTCTGCCGGATGGCGGAAGTCGTCGGCGCGACGGAACTTTTCGGACGGCGTTACCGCACGGATGAGCTTACCGAGACCCAGAAGTATATGGCGGATTCAGTCGGCTACGACATCGTCAAAGGTGGCGAGCAGTCCATCCGCTCGTTCCTCGAGCGGCTTCAGAACCGCTTCGTCGCGTCGAAGACGACCTGGGGACCGAGAGCGACCTTCGGGCGACTTTATGAACTCCTCGCCTACGAGTGCGAGGACGCGGCCTATGATCCGCTCCGAGATCTGATGATCAGGCACGTTCTCGAGACGATGCCCGTCGGTCCGGGCGACGATCTCTTCGGTAGGCCTGTTCCCGAACGTCGTCTGCACTCGATCCATTCCGCCGCGCTGCAGTCCGGGGCGCACCCGAAGCGGCTTCGGAAGTTGGCGAAGGCTGCCGGGATCATCGGGAAGGAGACGGACGCCCTCAGCGATGACCGGGTGCTCGTCGCCGCCGAGCGGATGGATGTCTTCCTGGGGCACGTCGCCGGCTCGATGTCGCTGAAGGCGGCTGGCAGGTATCTGGGGGTGGAGCGGCCCGTGGACATGCTCCTCCTCAAGAGCGATCTCTTCGAGCCGTGGATCGAAGGCGGTGCTGACGGCCTCGGCGATCACGCCTATCGTCGCGCCGATCTCGACCGCTTCCTGGCGACCGTTCTCATTCGCAAGGGTGATCCGGACGCTGGCGACCTCCGGCCCGTCGGCGAGGCAGCGAAGCGAGCGAACTGCTCCATCCTGGAGATCTTCCGCCTTCTCGTCGCCGGGCGGCTCGAAACCGTCGACCTCGATCCGAGCGCCAGGCGATGCGCGGCAATTCTGGTCAGGGTCGAGGAAATACTGCCGCTCGTACGGCAGCCCGATCACGGCGGGATGTCCCTACGAGATGCGGAGCGGCGTCTGCAACTCTCGAACCGAAGGATGAAGGAACTCCTCGATGCCGGCCATCTCCACTTTCGGCACGCCCGCAACCCGGTGAACCGCTGCGAACAGACGGTGATCGACGAAGCCGACGTCGCGGCATTCGAAAACCGTTACGTGCAGCTCTTCCATTTCGCGCGAGGAGCGGGCGTGCCTCCTCGGCGGATGCGGACCATCTTGAGCGGAAACAAGATCGAGCCCGCCTTCGTGATCGGACCGACCATCTTCTACGAGAAGTCGAGATTGACGAACCTTCCGGGGACGAGCCCCGGCTGATCCGATTCCGGATCGAATGCGGAAACAGCCCTCGGCGGAAACGCCGGGGGCTTTTCTTTGTGGCGAACTGCGAAACACCTGGATGCCGCAATCCGCCGTCTTCGGATTGCCTCACCTTTTCCCGGCGTTATCTTGAGGATCGAGGCATTTAGGGAGCGGCAATGGCTGCTGGCCGAGGCAATCACGTCTAGAGATTGCAATGATTACAGATACTTGCAGAAACCCTGAGGCATCCTTTGGCGGTCGTGACATCGGCGCCCGAAGATCGTCTTCGGACGTCGTTGCCCCGCCGCGAAACGCCTCGGCGTCAGTTGGAAGGCGGTCTAACCCTACGAACGCCGCCGACCGCCTCGCAAGGGCGGTCGGCGATTCTCGTGGGAACCTTGAGTGTTCGCGGAGGAGCGACTCGGTTCGCGAGAAGCGAGCGGACTTGCCGCACGAGCCCCGCATCGCGGTCTGACATCGGAGCTCAGCGCGGATGAGAGCTCTCGATGACAAGAGAATCTGACCCTCCGTTCCGGAGGTTGATGCGACCGGAACCACAAGAAGACAACTCCTTCGGACGCGTTAGAGGGCCGTGAACATCGGTCCGACGCCTTTTGCCGGGGACGGCAGATGTCCCGAAGCGCCGACTGCCAGCACCAAATCGAATTGCGATCAGGCGCTGACAGGCTGGTGCTTCACCGGCTCCTCTCGCCCGACCCTTGACCGGCTTGGCGCAAGGGGTTCTCGGCGAGCAGCGACAGGGCCTCGTCGTCGCTCATGGCGGCGGGTCGCTCGCAGCGCGAGGCGACGGCCAGGCTTCGGCCTTCTTCCGCGGAGCGCAGGATGGTGAGCATGACGTCGAGGATGTGGAAGGCCCACTCGCCGCTGACGCGCGGTGGGCGTCCGTCTCCGATCGCACGCGCCATCTCCGCAAGACCGAGTCCCCGGTAGTTGGCATGGATCGGCTTGGCCGCAGGATAGTTCGCGCGGCCATAGAAGCGGTCGGCCATGTCCTGGCCGGACCAGACGTCGCGATCGACCGCACGCTCGATGCGCCCCCCGAAGAAGTTCGGATCGGGAACCCGCAAGGAAGCCGTTTCGCCATGCAGCTCGATCGGCGCATGCGCATGTTTCCAGACGTCCCAGCTCGCGAGCAACGTCACCTGCGCGCCGCTCTCAAAGCAGAGGACCGCATGGACTGTCGTCGGCACCTCGACCGGAATGCGCTGGCCGACGTTGGGCCCTTCGGCGGTGACGATCCGTTCCTTCAATCCGACTCGACCAACCGCAGTGACGGTCGAGACCGGCCCGAGGAGCGTGACCAGAGCGCCGATGTAATAGGGCCCCATGTCCAGCACCGGCCCGCCGCCCGGCTGGAAGTAGTAGGCCGGTGCCGGATGCCAGTGCTCCATCCCGCGCGACATGATCGTCGCGACGCCCGAGATGACCGGACCGACCGTTCCGTCATCGATCATCCGGCGGCAGGTCTGAAGACCGGGTCCGAGGATCGTGTCGGGCGCGGAGCCGACCTGTAGTCCCCTCTCCCGAGCCTTCATCACGATCGCCTCGCCATCCGCGCGCGAGGTCGCGAGCGGCTTCTCCGTGTAGACGTGCTTGCCGGCATCGAGTGCGCGGAGCGAAACGGCGGCATGCGCCTCGGGATTGGTGAGGTTGAGGACGATATCGACGTCGGACGATGCGTAGAGTTCATCGAGCGTCATCGGACGGAGGCCGTACTGTCCTGCCCGTGCCTCCGCCGCTTCGGGCCGCATGTCGGCGCAGGCGGTAAACCGGATGTCGTTGAAGAGTGCGGCATTGCGGAGGTAGATGTCGGAGATCACTCCGCAGCCGACGAGGCCGATGCGCTGCACCATGGTCTCAGTTTCCCTTCTCGAAGCGCCCGAACGCGTCGATCGTCCGGCGCGCGAAACGGCTGAAGTCGCTCGGATTGTCGTGCTCGGCGATCATCAGGTCCGCACCGGCGGCACGGCCCCTGGCCCAGAGCGACGACCAGTCGAGCGTTCCATCTCCCACATCGGCCCAGCCGTCCTCGTCGGTCTTGGTCCCGGCTTCGGCGATGTCTTTCACATGGAGAGCGGAGACCCGCCCGGAATAGCGCTCTAGCCACGCAGCAGGATCTTCGCCGCCGCGCACCACCCAGGCGAGGTCGGCCTCCCACTCGATCGCGGAATCGGCGTCGAGGATGTATTCGAGCGGACGGCCGCCGCCCTCGACCTCGCGCAGCTCGAAGTCGTGGTTGTGCCAGGACGCCCTCAGACCCTCGCCCTTGATGCGCCGGGCGATGGCCCCGATGCGCGCGCCGAAGTCGCGCCATCCCGCCGCGTCCTTCGGCCGCTGGTCTGGCACGACATAGGGTAGCACGAGGATTTCGTTGCCGAGCATGCGTGCGATATCGAGCGAGCGGTCGAATTCGTTCTCCAAGAGATCGACGCTGAAATGACCGCTGCGGGCGGTCAGGCCGTTGGCCTCCAACCCGGACTTCAAGGCCGGAACGTCGTCGTAGAGCCCGCGAAAGCACTCGACGTCAGTGTAGCCGAGTTCGGCGAGTTCGCGCAGCCGATCGGCGAGCGGCGGTGCGTTCCGGGCGGAATAAAGCTGCATGGAGAAGGTCGTCATGAGGCACTCCCTGTAACGAAAGAGTTAGGGGCATCCGGCCATGGCGCGGCCGATGGACCGTCCGGGCTGACCGTCGGAATCGCGTGGCGGCGTGGCGCGGTGGTTCGGGCCTAGAGGCGCGCGCCGTCGGGCGCGAAGATCGAAGCCTTGCGCAGGTCGAGGGTGAAACGCAGCGCCTCGCCGACGCGGTGCCGGCTTTCGCCGTCCGTGCGGATCGCGAGCGGCTGGCCGCCGAGCCGGGTCCAGAGCAGGGTGTCGGCACCCATCGGCTCCACCACTTCGACCTTCGCCTCAGCCTCGACGAGCCCCGGCGCATCGGCGAGGCCGAGGCGGATGTGCTCCGGCCGCAGGCCGAGCGTCGCCTCGCCGAAGGGCGGTTCGCCGCCCGACACCTCGTAGCCCTGAAGCGGCAGCACGTCGGTGCCGGCGAGAAACTGGCCGTTCTCGATCCGCCCTTCGATGAAGTTCATGGCGGGCGAGCCGATGAACCCGGCGACGAACCGGTTCACCGGGCGGCGATAGACCTCGCCCGGCGGGCCGATCTGCTGGATCAGGCCGTTCTTCATCACGACGATCCGGTCGGCCAGCGTCAGCGCCTCGATCTGATCATGCGTGACGTAGATCATCGTGTTGCCGAGGCTTTGGTGGAGACGCTTGATCTCGACTCGAAGCTCCGCCCGCAGTTTGGCGTCGAGGTTCGAGAGCGGCTCGTCGAACAGGAAGACGTCGACCTCGCGCACCAACGCGCGGCCGATGGCGACGCGCTGCCGCTGACCACCCGACAACTCGGCCGGCCGCCGCTTCAGGTAGGGCTCGAGCTGCAGCATCTTGGCCGCCTTGGCGATCCGCGTCTGGATCTCGGCCCTCGACACCCCGTTCATCCGAAGACCGAAGGAGAGGTTTTCCTCGACACTCATGCGCGGGTAGAGCGCATAGGACTGGAACACCATGCCGATGCCGCGATCCTTGGGTTCGGACCAGGTGACGTTGCGGCCGGAGATCCAGATCTCGCCGTCCGTGATGTCGAGAAGCCCGGCGATCGCGTTGAGGAGCGTCGACTTTCCGCAGCCGGAGGGCCCGAGCAACACCAGAAACTCGCCCTGCCGCACTTCGAGATCGAGCCCGTCGATCGCCTTGTGCGCGCCGTAGTGGATGTCGAGCTCGCGCACCGCGACGCTCGCCGGATGGACCGTGGATATCATCATCCCTTGACGCTCCCCGCTGCGATGCCCCGCACGAACCAGCGGCCGGACAGGAGGTAGACGACGAGCGGCACCAGCGCCGTGAGGATCGTCGCCGCCATGTTGACGTTGTAGAGCTTCTCGCCCTGAGCCGAATTGACGATGTTGTTGAGCTGAACCGTCATCGGCAGGTTCTCGCGGCCGGCGAAGACGAGGCCGAGAATGAAGTCGTTCCAGATGCCCGTGACCTGCAGGATCACCGCCACGACCAGCATCGGCGTCGACATCGGCAGCATCACGTGGACGAAGATCTGCCAGAAGCCGCCTCCGTCGATACGGGCGGCCTTGAACAGCTCGACCGGCAGCCCCGCGTAGAAGTTGCGGAAGAGAAGCGTCATCACCGGCAGGCCGAAGATGACGTGGACCAGCACGATGCCGGGAAGCGAGCCGTAGATGCCGAGCGTCGAGAAGATGCGCACCAGCGGATAGATGAAGACCTGATAGGGGATGAAGGCGCCGAGCAGCAGCACCACGAACAGGATGTTCGCCCCCTTCACGCGCCAGAGCGATAGGGCGTAGCCCGTCACCGACCCGAGGGCGATCGATGCGATCACCGATGGAATCAGGATCTTCACGGAATTGAGGAAGCCGACCTGAATGCCGGAGCAGTCGAGCCCTGTGCAGGCGGTGGACCAGGCGGCGACCCAGGCCTGGAAACCGGGATCGGACGGCCATGCGAAGATGTTGGCAAGGCGCACCTCATCCATCGTCTTCAGCGAGGTGACGACCATGATGTAAAGCGGCAGGAGGAAGAAGGCCGCCGACAGCCCGAGGAAGGCGTAGAGGCCGACGCGGCCTGCGGTGAGCCGACGAGGCCGGCGGCCGCGATTGGCCGCGGCACGATCGAGCGTTGCGGGCGAGATCGTATCGATCGCAGCCATCAGGCGCCTCCCCTCTCCTTACGGAAGTATTCGGCGTAGATCCACGGCGCGAGCACGCACAGAACGGTGACGAGGAGGACGGTCGAGGCCGCCGCCGCGAGACCGATATTCTGCCGCTCGAAGAGGTAGTCCATCACGTATTTCGCGGGCACCGCTGTCGAGGTGCCGGGACCGCCGTTGGTGAGAGCCACCACGAGATCGTAGACCTTCACCACCGCGATCGAGAGCAGCACGACGGATGTGATGATCATCGGCTTGAGCAGCGGCAGGACGATCGACGTGTAGACGCGCCAGGGCGGGATGCCGTCGACGCGCGCGGCCTTCCAGAGGTCCTCGTCGACGCCGCGAAGGCCCGCCAGCATGAGCGCCATGACGAGGCCCGCGGACTGCCAGACGCCGGCGATGACGACGGCATAGATCGCCATGTCGCGCCGCACGACCCAGTCGAAGCGAAAGCTCTCCCAGCCCATCGCCTGCACCGCTTCCTGGATGCCGAGCGTCGGGTTCATCATCCACTGCCACACGAGGCCGGTGACGATGAAGGACATCGCGTGCGGGTAGAGAAAGATGGTGCGGAGCCCATCCTCGCCGCGCACGCGCTGGTCGATGGCGACCGCGAGGAGGAAACCGAGCACAAGGCAGAAGCCGATGAACAGCACGCCGAACAGCGCCATGTTCTGCAGCGAGATCAGCCAGCGCGCATCGCCGAAGAGGCGCTCGTACTGCTGCGTGCCGACCAGCGTGTTGACCGGCAGGAGCCGGGAGCCGGTGAAGGACATCCAGACCGTCCACCCCATCGTGCCGACATAGGCGAAGAGGACGATCAGGATCGTGGGGGACAGCGCGACGACCGGAGCGGCCGAGCGCAGGGTGCGCGTCGCCATGGGCGGGCCTCCTTTTTCAGCGTTCGGTCAGGCAGCGGGCCGCCGCGACGACGGCCCGCGGTCCGCTCAGTCGGCCGAGCCGATCACGGAGGCGAAATCCGCCGCGAAGTCTTCCGGCGTCGCCGCCGGATCGTTGAAGTAGGAGGTGATCGTGTCCTGCAGCGCGCCCACCGTGTCGGCGGAGACGTGGAAGTTGACCGAAGGTACCTGGTTTGCCGGATCTCTCACGAGTTCGGCGCCGCGGCGCGCACAGGCGTCCATACCCGACACGTCGACGTCGGTGCGCACGGGGATCGAACCCTTCTTCTCGTTGAAGGCGATCTGCGTGGCGGGATCGAGCATCGTTCGGGCCAGAAGGTTCTGCGCCTCGGTGGCGGCACCGCCGCCGAGCTTGGGAAACACGAAGACGTCGCCGCCCATCACGTACCCCGTCTCGCCCGGCACAAGCGCACAGCCGGCAACCCCACCCGGCGTCATGCCGGCGGCGATGAAGTCGCCCTTCGCCCAGTCGCCCATGATCTGCACGCCGGCCTGACCCGTGATAACCATGTTGGTCGCGTCGTTCCAGTTGCGGCCCGGCGCGCCGGCGTCGACATAGTCGCGCATCCGATGAAAGGTTTCGGCGACCTTCTGGAACGCCTCGGAGGTGATCGCCTCCTCGTCCTTGTCGCGATAGACCTTCAGGAACAGGTCCTTGCCGCCCTGCCCGAGCAGCACGGCGTCGAAGACGAGCGCTTCCTGCCAGGGCTGGCCGCCCCAGGCGATCGGCGTGACGCCGGCGGCCTTCAGCTTGTCCATATCGGCGAAGAAGGCGTCGAACGTCTTGGGCGCCTCGGTTATGCCGGCCTTCTGGAGCGTTGCGGTGTTGTAGAACATCCAGTTGTGGCCGTGGATGTTGATCGGCACCGCATAGAACTTGCCCTCGCGCGAGGCCGCGTTGACGATCGGCGCGGGGATCACGTCGCGCCACCTGCCCTCGCCGGCTACGGTGTCGAGATCGACCAGAAGGCCCTGACCAACGAGGTCGTCGAACTGGCGGCCGGTGTTGAACTGCGACGAGGTGGGCGGATTGCCGCCGACGATCCGGTTGATGGCGGCAGCCCGCAGGTTCTGCCCTCCGGCGATGGCCGCGTCGACCCAGGTGCCTCCGGCCTTCTCGTAAGCATCGGCGAAGACGCGGACACCCGCAGCCTCGCCACCCGAGGTCCACCAGTGCATGACTTCTGCACGGTTCGGTTCCTGCGCCGCCGCCCCCGTCAAATGGGCGCAGAGCATCGTGGCGCTCAGAAGAGCGCCGCGCATCAGTTTCGACATGGTATCTCCTCCCAGAGACGTCTCGTTCGACTGATGTAATCGATTACAATCCCGAGGCTATTCGACATGGTAATCGATTACAAGTATGCCTTGCTGTAATTCGTCATTGCGGAGCAGCATCACGTGAATGGGAGGCAGGCCACGGGGGCCGGACGGGGTGCACGGATTGGCGATGTCGCGGTCGAGGCTGGCGTGTCCACCGCCACGGTCAGCCGCGCGCTCGCAAGCCCCGATCAGGTGAGCCCGGAACTGCGGGCCCGCGTTCAGGCGGCTGTTGCCAAGCTTGGTTACACACCCAATGCCGCAGCGCGGCAGTTGCGCATCAAGCGCAGCCGAACGGCGTTGGTGGTGACGCGGCGTCGCTGGAGCGCCCCGTTCTTCGCCGAAGTTCTGCGCGGACTGGACGAGGAGTTTTCCGCCGCTGGCTACGCGATGGTCCTCGGTAACGTCGATGAGGACGGCGGCGAACGCAGCCGTCAGCTCGTCGACATGATGTTCTCGGGCACGATCGACGGTGCGGTGCTTCTGTCGGGCCGTGTCGCCGCAGCCGACGGCCGCACGATGTTCGAGGCGGGCCTCCCGCTGGTTTCGCTCTGCGCCGCGATCGAAGGCACGCACACGATCCTGACCGATGAGGGCGAGTGCATCGCACGCGGCGCCCGCGAGCTTCTGAGGCTCGGCCATTGCAAGTTCCTGTATCTGCCGGGGCCATCCGACAACTACAACGAGCAGGTGCGCTGGGCGGCCCTGGCGGAGGTCTTTGCGTCGGCCTCGACGGACGCCACGGTGTCCCGCGCGCGGCAGTGCGATTTCTCGCTCGCAGCCGGCGTTGCGGCCGCGAGGGACTTCCTGTCCATGAAGCAGAGACCGACGGCCGTCATCGCCGTGTCGGACGAGAACGCCATCGGCTTCCTTCAGACGGTGCAGGAAGCGGGCGTCAGCGTCCCGCACGACGTGTCCGTTCTGGGCTTCGACGGCATCGAGTTCGCCGACTTCTGCCGCCCGACACTTTCCACCATCCGCCAGCCGCGCCTGGAGCTCGGCCAGGCCGGTGCCCGCATCCTCCTCAAGGCGATCGAGGCGGGACCGCCGCTGTCGTTATCACGCGAGATCCTACCCAACGAGCTGCAGTTCCGCGGATCGACCGGACCGGTCTGCGATAGCTGATCGGTCAAGTTCGTGACGAGTTCCGAAAGCCGGATTTTCCACGCGATCGATGGCATGTCTTTCGGCAACGAACCGGTCGTGACGTTCAGTCGCTCGACCGCGCCGAATGCGTGACGGACCGCCCGTCGCTGCCGAACAGCCGCAGCTTCTCCGGGCTGGCGGCCAGACTCACGGCGGTACCTCGCGCCAGCTCGACGCTGCCCGGTAATTTCGCGACAAGCGGCTCGTCCTCACGGCCGACGTCGACATAGACCAGCGTCACCTCACCGAGATCCTCGGTCAGCGTCACCGTTCCCTCCACCAGCGCCGCCTCGCCCGCAACCGCCAGGGAGAGATCTTCCGGCCGAACTCCGAGATGCAGTTCGCTCTCTTCACCGGGCGGCGGTGCCAAGGGTACGCGACCAGTCCCGCCCTTCAGCGAGAGACCTCCGCCGGACGACGTCAGCGGCAGGATGTTCATGGCCGGCGAGCCGATGAAACGGGCGACGAAGAGATTGTCGGGATCGTTGTAGAGTTCCAGCGGCGTGCCGACCTGCTCGACATGGCCCTTGTTCAGGACCACGATCCGGTCCGCCAGCGTCATCGCCTCCACCTGATCGTGGGTGACGTAAATCATGGTCGTGTCCGGCATGCGCTCATGCAGGCGGGCGATCTCGATGCGGGTCTGGACGCGAAGCGCCGCGTCGAGGTTCGACAGGGGCTCGTCAAACAGGAAGACCTTGGGGTCGCGCGTGATGGCGCGGCCGATCGCCACGCGCTGGCGCTGGCCGCCTGACAACGCCTTCGGCAGGCGGTCGAGATAGGGCTCGATCTGCAGGATCTTCGCGGCCTCGCGCACCCGCCGGTCGATCTCGCCCTTGGACTGCCCTTTCTCGAGCGTCAGGCCGAAGGCCATGTTGTCGTAGACCGTCATGTGCGGGTAGAGCGCGTAGGACTGGAACACCATGGCGATGCCTCGCTCCTTGGGCGTCGCCTCGTTGACGACGCGACCGTCGATCGCGAGCGTGCCGCCGGTGATGTCCTCCAGTCCCGCGATGGTCCGCAGGAGCGTCGACTTGCCGCAGCCGGACGGGCCGACGAAGACGACGAACTCGCCGGACGGAATATCGAGGTCGATGCCGTGCAGCACCTCGACCGACCCGTAGGCCTTGCGAACGCCGGTGAGCTTGAGATGGGCCATCGGTTCTGCCTCCCCGTCAGTCGAGTTGGATGAAGGCGGCGCCATGCCGCGCGAGGTTCAGTCGCGATCCCTCCAGCCGGGCGCAGAGAGCGCCGGCTTCGGACAGGAGCCGCACGGCGCCGAGATCATGGGGCAGCGCAAGATCCGCGGCTTGGCGCGACAGGTTGAAGACGCAAAGCAGGCGTTCCGAGCCGGCCGTCCTCGTGAAGGCGAGGCAGCCCGCCCCGAGGTCGAGGAAGGCGATATCGCCCTTCACCAACGACGGATGCCCGGCGCGGAAGGACAGGAAGCGGCGATAGGTTTCGAGCAGCGAACCTTGCCGTCCCTCCTGCCGATCGACCGCCAGAGCCAGATGCTCGGCCGGGATCGGAAGCCAGGCGCGCGCGCCGTCAGTAAAGCCGGCATTCGGCGCCTCCGCCTCCCAGACCATCGGCGTGCGACAACCGTCGCGCCCCTTGATGGTCGGCCAGAAGCGCTTTCCCCAAGGATCCACGATGTCTTCGAAGGGAATGTCGGCTTCCGTCAGCCCGAGTTCCTCGCCCTGATAAAGACAGACCGAGCCGCGCAGGCTGAGAAGCAGCACGGCGGCCAGACGCAGGACGGCGTCGCGGTCCTCCTCCCCCTCCGCCCAGCGCGTCGCGTGGCGCGTCACGTCGTGGTTGGAGAAGGCCCAGCAGGCCCAGGCATCCGTACCCCCCTCGATAAACCGCTCGATTACCGGACGGATGTCGTCGATCGAGGGTAGCCGGGTGTTCAGGAAGTCGAATGCGTAGCTCATGTGGAGCCGGTCGCCGCCTTGCGTGTATTCGCGCATCAGTTCGACGCCGCGGATCAGTTCGCCCACCTCCCCCACAGCCGCAGCCGCAGGGTACTCGTCGAGAAGCCCGCGAAAGCGCTCGAGGAAGGCAAGATTCTCCGGCCGGTTCTTGTCGTAGAGGTGATCCTGGCGATTGTACGGGCGGTCGCGCGGCGCGGTGCGCTCGTTCCAGTCCGCCTCGGCGAGCGGCGGGTTGTCGCGAAGCCCGCCGTCGTGGAAGTAGAAGTTCACCGTGTCCAGCCGGAAACCGTCCACTCCCCGATCGAGCCAGAAGCGCACGACGTCCAGCATCGCGTCCTGAACCGCCGGGTTGTGAAAGTTGAGATCGGGCTGCGAGATCAGGAAGTTGTGCAGGTAGTACTGCTGCCGCCCGGCATCCCACTCCCAGGACGAGCCGCCGAAGTTCGACATCCAGTTGCTCGGCGGCGAGCCGTCCTCCTTGGCGTCGGCCCAGACGTACCAGTCGGCCTTCGGATTGGTACGGTCGCGCCGGCTTTCGACGAACCAGGAATGGCGATCCGAGGAGTGCGAGAGAACGAGGTCGATCATGACCTTGAGGCCGAGGCGATGGGCCTCCGCCACCAGCGCATCGAAATCGGCCAGCGTCCCGAAGATCGGATCGACGTCGCGGTAGTCCGACACGTCGTAGCCGAAGTCGTCCATCGGCGATGTGAAGAAGGGCGAGATCCAGAGCGCGTCGGCGCCGAGCGCGGCGATATGGGAAAGACGCTGCGTGATGCCCGGAAGGTCGCCGATCCCGTCCCCGTCGGAGTCCTGGAACGAGCGCGGATAGACTTGGTAGATCACCGCGCCGCGCCACCAGTCGCGGTCGGGAGCGGGCGCTGCCGCGGCGAGCGCGGCGGTCGCGGGCGTCGGGAAGTCGAGCATGGACATCAGCCCTTCACTCCGCCTGCCGTGAGGCCGGAGATGATCTTGCGTTGGAAAATGAGGACAAGGACGATCAGGGGCACCGTGACGACGACGGAGGCGGCCATGATCGTGCCCCACGGCGTTTCCTGCTCGGAGGCGCCCGACAGGAGCGCGATGGCGACCGGCACCGTTCGCGTGTCGTTGTTGGCGACGAAGGTCAGCGCGAAGAGGAACTCGTTCCAGGCAGCGATGAAGGCGAGGAGGCCCGTCGTCACCAGCGCCGGCCACATCAGCGGCAGGAAGACGCGGCGCACGATGGTGAACGGCGAGGCGCCGTCGACGATCGCCGCCTCCTCGATCTCCACCGGCAAATCGCGCATGAAGGTGGTGAGCACCCAGACCGTGAACGGCAGCGTGAAGATCATGTAGGTGAAGATCAGCGAGAAGAGGGTGTTGTAGAGCCCCATCCAGCGGATCATCTCGAAGAGACCGGCCAGCACCGCGATCTGCGGAAACATCGACACACCAAGGATCGTCAGCAGCAGGAGCCCGCGCCCCCGGAACGGCACGCGCGAGAGCGCATAGGCGGCGGTCACGGCAAGGAACAGCGAGATCGCCACCACCGACACCGCGACGAAGAGCGAGTTCAGGATGTTCTGCAGGAACGTGCCGCTGCTGAGCACGCCCTCGTAGTTGGCGAGGGTGATCGCGCGCGGCAGGTAGTCGATGCGGAAGAGGTCGGTGCCCGTCTTCAGGCTGGTCAGGATCGCGTAGTAGAACGGAAAGACCGAGAAGACGACGATGGCGATGACGAGGGCGTAGAAGCCGACCCGCCCGGCCGTGCGCTGGATCGTGCGCGCGCTCATCACTTGCCTCCCTCGAGATTGAGCCGCGCCGTCTTGATGTAGAGAAGCGTGATCATCGCGATCACGAGGAACAACATCGTCGAAGCGGCGGACCCTTGGGCGAAGTTGTCGAACTGGAAGAGGTTCTCCTGGGCGTAGACGCTCATGGTCTTGGTCTGCGGATTGTTCGGCGTCAGCACGTAGATGAGGTCGAAGACGCGCAGGGCGTCGAGCGCGCGGAAGATAACCGCGACCAGAATCGCCGGGCGGATCAGCGGCAGGGTGACACGGAAGAAGACCTTGATCGGATTGACCCCGTCGATCTTCGCCGCCTCGTAGACGTCGCCCGGCACCATCTGGAGCCCGGCGAGGATGAGGAGCGCCATGAAGGGCGTGGTCTTCCAGACGTCGACGATGATGACGGCGATCATTGCCGTGTCCGGCGAGGCCGTCCAGGCGATCGGCGCCGAGATGAGCCCGAGCTTGACCGAGATGTCGTTGAGGATGCCGAACTGGTCGTTCATCATCCAGGCCCACATCTTGGCCGAGACAATGGTCGGGATCGCCCAAGGGATGAGGACGGCGGCGCGCACGAAGGCGCGGCCCTTGAACTCGGCGTTCAGTACCAGCGCGAAGATCAGACCCAGCACCGTTTCGATCGAAACGGAGATGACAGTGTAGCGCACCGTGTTCCAGACGGCCTGCCACCAGACCGGATCGGCGAGCAGTCCGAAGGCCTCGCCCTCCCCGCCGCCGTAGTCGACCCATTCGTAATAGTTGCCGAAGCCGATGAAGCTGGCACCCTCGAGGTCGGAGAGGCGCGCGTCGGTGAGCGAGAAGCGAATCGTCTGCAGGAGCGGCCAGGCGGCGACCAGCGCCAGCACGAGCAGCATCGGCAGCAGAAACAGCCACGCCGCGCGCCGGCGCTGCGACGAGAGTGCCGAGCGCCGCGCCGGAGCGGCCTCGGCGCGAAAGGCGGCCTCGGTCGGAGGAGCGCCGGGGGTTGTGCTGGACATGGGACAAGCGCCTCGCTGGAAACGGGAAGCCTCGGGCGCAGGACCGCGAGAGGCCGCGCCATGCCGAGGACAAGCGAATGAGGCTGCGGTCCGCGCCCCGCCGCAGATTGGGGGCGCGGAATGATCGTTGCGGCCGGAGGTCGGCGGCGGCGGCTCCTACCAGGCGTTGCGCTTCAGGCGCCGCAACTGGCGTTCGAGATCCTGGAGGTTGGTCGCAGCGTCGCCCTGCCCGGCCAGCGTCTTGTTGACCGCGGTCCAGAACTGCTGGGACACCTCGTTGTACTTCGCCTTCGTGGGTGCGGAGGGGCGCGGCGTCGCGTTCTCGAAGACCGTCTTCCATTTGGCGACGAGCGGTTGCTTCTCGGCGATTTCCGGGTCCTCGTAGAGCGAGGGGATCGTCGGGAGGCGGGCCGTGCCGAGCGCGCGCGACTTCTGCGACTCCGCAGACGTCAGGAACTTCACGAGCTCGATCGCGACGTCCTGATGCTCGGAATACTGCGAGACCGCGAGGTTCCAGCCGCCGAGGCACGCGGCGGACTGCCCGCCCTCGCCTGCCGGCAGCGGCACCGCATCGAACTTGCCCTTGACGGGGGAATCGTCGGCCGCGCTCAGCGGATAGGCATAGGGCCAATTGCGCATGAAGACCGCATTGCCCGTCTGCCAGACGCCGCGCGACTCCTCTTCCATATAGCCGAGAACGCCCTGCGGGGCGATCGTGCCGACCCAGCCCTTGGCGAGATCGAGAGCAGCCGCCGCCTTCCCGTTGTTGATCGTGATCTCGCCCTCGGGCGAGACGATCTGGCCGCCCCCGTTGGAGGCCACCCATTCCAGCGCGTCGCAGGTCAGGCCCTCATAGGCCGCGCCCTGAAACACGAACCCGTTCATCTGGGCGTTGCCGCCCTGGCGCTCGGCGTCCTGCACCACCTTGGCCGTCTCGGTCAGCTCGGCCCAGGTCTTCGGCACCTCGCGCCCGTGCTTCTCCAGAAGGTCCTTGCGATAGTAGAGCGCCGGCGCATCGGCGAAGAGCGGCATGGCGACGAGCTTGCCCTCGACCGTCTGCGACTGGATCACCGCCGGCAGGTGCTGGCCGACGACGTCCTTCATCGCGTCCGTCAGATCGACGAGATTGGCGGCGAGTTGCGGCGCCCAAATGACGTCGGTCCGATAGACGTCCACGTCCTTATTGCCGGCCGAAAGCCAGAGGCGGTACTGGCCGAACTGGTCGGTCGTCGATGCCGGCATGGTCACGATCTTCACCGTGTGGCCGGTCGCCTCCTGGAAGGCGTCGAGCTGGCCGCGCATCTCGTCGACGTCGCGGCCGACCGAACCGAGCGCGATGGAGATCTCTTCCGCCCGGGCGGAGCCGACGGACAGGATGGTCGCGGCCAGAAGTGCGGCGGCAAGGACTTTGGGCATGCGTTGATTCCTCCCGTGGATACCTCGGCGCCCGTTGAGACCGGGCCTCCCGCCGAACTCTGCTCTCTGCACCGGGCCGATGCGATGGTCTCCGACGCCGACGCTAAAACGGCAATGGCTCGGCCCCAAGACACCTAGCGCCCTGTTCGCCCGCGTCTCCCGCCGCCGACGAACGATTGTGTCAAAAAGTTGTAGCTTACCTCTCAAAGCGCTTTGGACTGAGTTTGAAGCGGTTTGAGAAACGTGTCAACATGGCTTATTCGCCAACGGCGACGCTGCGGCGCGACAAGCGCGCGCAGCCAGTCGGGCGATGCGCAGGGGAGGTCCGGCAGCATGGTGCGCAATCTCAAGGATCTGGCGGAACACCTGAAGCTTTCACCCGCGACCGTCAGCCGGGCGCTCAACGGTTTCCCGGAGGTCAGCGCCAAGACACGTCGCCGCGTCGAGGAGGCGGCCGAACGGCTGAACTATCGGCCCAACCCCGTGGCGCAACGCCTTGCCACCGGGCGGGCCGACGCCATCGGCATCCTGTTCAGCACTGCCGACCATCTTCTCGCCAACCCGATCGTGACCGACCTCCTCACCGGGATCAGCGAAACGGCGGCAGAACACGGCCTCGCGATCCACCTGTTTCCGATCAAGGCTGGCGAGGAGCGGTCGGCCTGCGAGAGGATCGTCGGATCGGGCGCGGTGGACGCCCTCGTGTTTCTCTCGCCGATCCTCGATCGGCCGGAGACGGCGGATCTGGCGGAGATCGACTTTCCCGTCGTCTGTCACGGCCGGCCGCTGCTCGGCCAATCCGTCGCCTCGCTCAGCGTCGACAATCTCGGCGCCTTCGCCAAGGGCACAGCCCACCTCACCGGCCTTGGCCATCGTCGGATCGCGCTTCTCAACGGCGAGGAGGACTACGCCTACGCCCGCGACCGGCGGCAGGGCTACCTTGCGACCCTTCGCGAGGCGGGGCTGCACATCGATCAGGACCTGATGGCGCAAGGGCCGCAAAGCTTCGCGGAGGGATATGCGGCAGCGGGGCGGATGCTTGACCTGCTAGAGCGGCCCACCGCGTTCCTGTGCACGTCCGTCCTGGTCGCGACAGGCGCCGCGCGCGCCATCGCGGAAGCCGGACTGTCGGTGCCCGGCGACGTTTCACTGATGGCCCATGACGACGTGATCGCCGCGTTGCCGCCGGAGATCGCGGCCCCGAGCCTTACGGTGCTCCGGTCCAGCGTTCGGCTCGCGGGGCGCCGGGTCGCCGAAATGGCGATCGAGCGACGGCAGGGCACGCCGGCGTCCGATCTCGCGGAAGTCTGGGACGTGCCGCTGATCCCCGGTGCTTCGACGGCCCCCGTTCGAACAGCCGCCGCCGCATCGGGAAAAGCCGACGCCTGAGCGGTCTCTTCTCCTTGCAAAACGTGCCGCGATCCGGCGCATCGCTCACCGCATCGCGCTGACGGCCCCGAGGACGAGCGAGGCCGCGAGAGAGAGCATCACAATGCCGACCAAGGCGTCGAGAACGCGCCAGGCCGCCGGCCGGGCGAAGACCGGCTGAAGCAGGCGCGCGCCGTAGCCAAGGCCCGCAAACCACAGGAAACTCGCCGAGGCCGCACCGAGCACGAAGACCGGGCGCAGCCCCTCCGGTTGCGCCGACCCCGCCGTGCCCATCAGAAGCACGGTGTCGAGATAGACGTGCGGATTGAGAAAGGTGAAAGCGGCGCCGGTGGTCAGCGCGCGTCCGAGCGAGATGGTGCCGGCCGCGCCGGTCGTGATCGCGGACGGCGCCGCCACCCGGCGAAAGGCTGCAACGCCGTACCACGTGAGGAACGCTGCACCGCCGAGAGCGAGCGCGATCTCCAGTTGCGGGACGGCCGACAGGAATGCACCCATCCCGCCGACGCCAGCCGCGATCAGCACCGCATCGGACGATCCGAAGAAGAGGACGAGCGGCACGACGTGCTCGCCCCGCAACCCCTGCCGCAGAACGAAGAGGTTCTGTGCGCCGATCGCCATGATGAGCGCCGCGGACAGGGCGAAACCGGAGAAGAAGGCGGAGAGCGGTGCTGTCATGGCGCAAGGGATGCGGGATCGACTGCGTGAAGTAAAACTTGTTCGCCTTACGCCAGTGAAGCATAGCTTCACACCATGCTGGACTATCCCGCCCTTTCAGCCGTTGCCGCCGTGATCCGCGAAGGGTCGTTCGAACGGGCAGCCCTGGTTCTGGCCATCACGCCGTCCGCCGTCTCGCAGCGCGTGCGAGGGCTCGAGGAACGGCTCGGGGCGATCCTCGTCGTCCGCGGGCAGCCCTGCCGTCCGACGGATCTCGGTCGCACCCTCTGCGCGCATCTGGAGCGGGTGCGATTGATGGAGATGGAGGTCGCGCTAGGCCTCCCGACCACGGGAGCCTCCGAGACCAACCGGTTGCCACTGCGGATCGCGGTCAATTCCGACAGTCTGGCGACCTGGTTTCCCGCAGCCGTTGCCGCCTTCGGCCGGGCGACGGGCGCGCTTCTCGATCTGACGCTGGACGACGAAGCTCACACGGCCGACCGCCTGCGCTCGGGAGACGTGCTTGCGGCCGTGACTGCCGATGCGCGTAGCGTTCAAGGCTGCCGGACGACGCGGCTCGGCGGCCTTCGCTACATCGCCTGCGCGAGCCCGGACTTTGCGGCACGATTTTTCGCAGACGGGGTGACACCGACGTCGTTGTCGGCAGCGCCCTGCCTGCGATTCGATCGGCGGGATGGACTGCAGGCGCGCTGGGCGAGGGAAACCCTCGGGGTCGAGTTCGACGCTCCCGTCCATACGGTCGCCTCGACGCACGCCTTCGTCGACTTCGCGCTGGCGGGACTGGCCTGGGGCATGCAGCCAGCCGCATTGGCCGCGCCGCATCTGGCGACCGGTCACCTGGTCGCCCTGACGCCGGACGCGACGCTCGACGTCATGCTCTACTGGACCGTCGCGAGGCTGCCCGTCGCATCGCTCCCGCGCCTCACCGACGCGGTGCGGGCGGCTGCCAAGGCGGCTCTGGTTCAGGCCGGCACGGCCGCGTCGTAGGGCGCGCCGACGCATTGAACGTGGAAGCGCCGACGGAATCGGCGGGAGGCCCGCTGCTGCGATGCCCCCGCCGACAAGCCTCAGAAGTTCGCGGTCATCGGATCGGGACCCATGCGCCCGTCGGGCGAATCGAGGCCGGCGAAGGTCGCCATGTCCTCCTCGTCGAGGCGGAAGTCGAAGACGTCGAAATTGGCGACGATGCGGCTTGGTGTCACGGACTTCGGGATCACCACCAGCCCGTTGTCGATATGCCAGCGAATGATGACCTGAGCCGGCGTCTTGCCGTGCTTCTGCGCGATCCAGCCGATCGTCGGATCTTCCAGCAACTGGCCTTGGCCGAGCGGGCTCCAGGATTCGGTGGCAATACCTCGCTCCGCGTGTGCGGCGCGCATGGCACGCTGCTGGAAGCGCGGGTGAAGTTCGATCTGGTTCAGGACCGGCTTCACGCCGGTTTCCGCGATCAGTCGGTCGAGATGTTCCACGGTGAAGTTGGAAACGCCGATCGACTTGGCGCGTCCCTCTTCCTTCAGCCGCACCAGCGCACGCCAGGTCTCGACGTAGAGATCGCGGTTCGGCGCCGGCCAGTGGATGAGATAGAGGTCGACGGTTTCGAGGCCGAGCCGCTTGAGGCTCGCGTCGAAGGCCTTCAGTGTCGCGTCAAATCCCTGGTCGGCGTTCCAGACCTTGGTGGTCAGGAAGAGGTCGTCCCGCGCGACGCCCGACTGGCGCAGGCCTTCGCCGACGCCGCTCTCGTTCTCGTAGACCGCCGCCGTGTCAACATGGCGGTAACCGGCACCGATCGCCGCGGACACGGCGTCCGCCGCGCCGTCGTTGGGCGTGCGCCACACGCCGAGACCGACCTGCGGGATCGTATGGCCATCGTTGAGCGAGACGGTCGTTTGCTGGTTCATGGGAGCTCCGTAAGTGACGGGTCGGGGCGGAAGGCCGGCCCCAGTCGCTGCCGTAGATAGGCACGAGCCGCTAAAGCCGAAACCGAAAGTGCTTGGTTCGCCACGACGGCTTAGTCGAAACAACAAGCCGGGCCACCTTCGGAACACTGGTCGCGCCGCACCGTTTGCACGCAGGCTCCTGCGGCTCGTCCTCGGACGGACGAAGGCCGAAGCCGATCGCCGAAACAACGGATGCGCATGACCCAGGACGTCGATTTTCTCATCATCGGGGCAGGAGCCGCCGGCATCGGTGCCGCGCGCCAGCTCAGGAGCCTCGGTGCCTCGCCTCTCGTCCTGGAGGCTGCCGACCACATCGGGGGACGCGCCGAGACCTTTTACCATGGGGCTCTCGCGCTCGACCTCGGATGCGGCTGGCTGCATTCGGCCGAGCGTAATGCCTGGACGAAAATCGCCACGGAGACCGGCTTCGCCGTCGACCGGCGCACGCCCGCCTGGGGCCGACAGTACCGCAGCCTCGGGTTTTCCCCGAGCGAACAGGCGGCCGCCTCCGCCGCGATGGAGCGTTGGGCCGAGCGGCTGGTCGAAGCGCCCCCGGCGAGCGATCGCGCGAGCGATGCCCTGGAGCCGGACAACCCCTGGAACGACTTCATCGCAGCGCGCACCGGCTATATCAGCGGCGTCGGCCCGGAACGCATCTCGGTGGCCGACTACGTCGCCTATGACGAAGCCTCGTCGGACGAGAACTGGCGTGTCGAGGCCGGCTACGGAACGCTCGTCGCCGCCAGCCTCCCGCCCGCCGCGGACCTTCGCCTCGGCGTTTCGGTGCGTCGGATCGATTTGGGCGCGGATCGCGCGATGGTCGAGACCGACGCGGGCACCCTGCGCGCACGCTGCGTGATCTCCACCGTCTCCACCAACGTCCTTGCGGGCGATGCGATCGCGATGCCCGCCGCGCTCGATCCCTGGCGCGACGCCGCCGCGCGCCTGCCCCTCGGCCGCAACGAGAAGGTGTTCCTCGAGATCGTGGGCGACGCACCGTTCGAGGACGAAACGCACGTCGTCGGCGCACCGCACAGCCGCAGGACGGGAAGCTACTACATTCGCCCGCTCGGCGCGCCCGTGATCGAGGCATTCCTCGGCGGTGATAGCGCCGAGGTTCTGGATGGCGGACCGGAGGCCGGGTTCGATTTTGCCGTCGGTGAGCTCAGGGGACTTTTCGGCTCGGACATCGCCCGGTGGCTCCGCCCACTGACGTCGACGCATTGGAGCGGGCTCGTGACCATCGGTGGGGGCTACAGTTGCGCCCTGCCCGGCCATGCGGACGCTCGGGCCCGCCTCGCCCGCCCGTTCGAGGACCGGCTGTTCTTCGCCGGCGAAGCCACGAGCCGCACCGATTTCTCGACCGCGCACGGGGCGCACGACAGCGGCGTTCGCGCAGCCGACGAAGCGTTCGCGGCGAGAAAAGGCCTGCAACGGCTGACCGGAGCGTGATCCCGAACGGTTGGGTCTCGACAACAGGCGCCCGCTTGCCCATCAGGGGACAGGCACACAAGCGGCGGTTCTCATGGTGAAGACGACAGGTTCCGGATCGCGACGCCGCCGCATCGGACGCGCCCCGATGGTCCGTCGCTCCCGTGCGATGTGGCTGTCGAGGCGCCTGTGGCGGCCCCGGCTCGTCTTCTGGTTCGGCGCGCTGGCAGTGGGCCTCGTCAGCGTCGCCTTCGCCGAACTGGCCGACTGGGCACAACGGGCCTTCGCTTCGATGCGCAGCGACGATGGCACCGGCTTTCTCGTCGCGCTTCTGGTGCCGCCTCTCGGCTTCGCCCTTTCCAGCTTCCTTGCCCTTCGCTTCTTTCCCTATTCGCAAGGCAGCGGCATCCCGCAGGCGATTGCGGCGCGCCATTTCGAGGCGGACGGAGAACGCGGCATCCTCCTGTCGCTCCGCGTCGCGGCGGGCAAGATCCTGCTGACGCTGCTCGGTCTCCTGTCGGGCGCCTCGATCGGGCGCGAGGGCCCGACCGTGCAGGTCGGCGCAGCCATCATGCTGGCCGCGGGGCGGCTCGGCGGCATGGCGCATGCACGGGGGCTGATCCTCGCCGGCTCCGCCGCCGGCATTGCCGCCGCCTTCAACACGCCCCTGGCGGGGATCGTCTTCGCCATCGAGGAGATGGGCCGAGCCTACGAGGCGCGGACCAACGGCCTCGTCCTGTCGGCGGTGGTGCTTGCCGGTCTCGCATCGCTCGCGCTGACCGGCAACTATACCTATTTCGGCCAGAGCGACGCCGTTGTCGCGTCGGCCAGCGAGTGGATGCTCGTCATCGCATGCGGCGTCGTCGGCGGTGGGCTCGGCGCCCTGTTCAGCGCGGGCGCTCTCGCCCTCATGCGCCGCGTTCGGGTCTGGTCGAAAGGCCGGGCGATGCGCGTCGTGGGCATCGCGGGTGCCTGCGGCCTGCTGGTCGCCCTGATCGGCCTCGCATCGGGCGGCGCGACCTACGGCACCGGCTACGAGCAGGCGCGCTCCGCCATCGAAGGGTCGCCGCTTCCGCCATCTTATTTCCTCGCCAAGTTCGCGGCCGGACTGGCTTCGATGGTCTCGGGCATCCCCGGCGGCATCTTCGCGCCTTCGCTCTCGGTGGGCGCCGGGATCGGCTCGACGATCGGCCTCGTGCTCGGCCTCGGCACGGGCCTCGCCGCGACGCTCGGCATGGCCGGGTATTTCGCCGGGGTCGTGCAGGCGCCGATGACGGCCTTCGTCATCATCCTCGAGATGACCGGCAACCAGGGAAACGTCGTGCCGATCATGCTGGCGTCGCTGATCGGCTTCGGCACCGCGCGGCTCGTCTCGGGCACGCCTCTCTATCACAGCCTCTCGCGCAACTACGTCGCCGAGGTGCTTCGGCAGACACGCAGCGAACGCGAGGGCCCAGCGACGTGACGGCGACGCGCTGGCAGTGGGTCCTGCGCCGCGTCACGCGGCGCATCTGGTTCCGGGCAGGACTGTTCTCGCTTCTGGCCGTAGCGACGGCGCTCGTCGGGGCGTGGGCCAGCCCCTTCATCTCGTTCGGGCTGTCGGCCTCGATCGGCGCGGATGCGGTCGACAACATACTCGGCATCCTCGCCTCCTCGATGCTGACGGTCACGACCTTCTCGCTGTCGACCATGGTCTCGGCCTATTCCGCCGCGACCAGCAACGTCACGCCGCGCGCGAACGTCCTCATCATGGAGGACTCGACCACCCAGAACGTCCTGTCGACCTTCATCGGCTCGTTCCTGTTCAGCCTCGTCGGCATCATCGCCCTGTCGACCGGCACCTATGGCGAGCAGGGGCGCGTCGTCCTGTTCGGCGTCACGATCCTAGTCATCGGCTTCATCATCGTGACGCTGCTTCGCTGGATCGATCATCTGTCGCGGCTCGGCCGGGTGACCGAGACGACGCAGCGCGTCGAGGAAGCCGCCATCGCGGCGGTCCGCGAGAGGCGGCGGCGGCCATATCTCGGCGGGCTACCGCTGCACGACCGCACGTCCGGCGTTCCGGCCGGTGCCGTGCGGCTGGCGGCGCGTGAGATCGGCTACGTCCAGCACATCGACGTCGAAGCGCTGGCTTCGCTGGCCCGCCGCGCTCGGGCACGCGTGTTCGTTCTGCGTCTGCCCGGCGAGATGGCCGATCCGACCGAAGCGATCCTGGCCGTCGAGGGCGCGCGGATCGAGGAAGCAGCGCTTCTCCGGTGCGTGACGATCGGTGACCGTCGCTCCTTCGACCAGGACCCGCGCTTCGGCATCTGCGTGCTGAGGGAGGTCGCCAGCCGCGCCCTGTCGCCGGCGACCAACGATCTCGGCACGGCGGTCGACGTGGTCGGCCGGCTCCTGCGCGTGCTGGCCGCATGGGCCGAGCTGGGCGAAGCCGACGAGCCCGCGTTCGCCGAGGTGCTTGTCCCGCCGCTCCGGGTCGATGATCTGTTCGACGATGCCTTTCTCGCAGTGGCCCGTGACGGGGCCGGCATCGTCGAGGTCGGGGTGCGTCTCCAGAAGGCGCTGCGCACGCTCTCGCGTCTCGACCATCCCGACTACGCGCCAGCCGCCCGGCACCATGCAAGGCAGGCGCTTGAAAGGGCCAAAGTCGCCATGACGCTGGAAGCGGACAAGAAGGCGCTGCGCGAGATCGCGGCGACGGTTTGACCTGTCGGCTGTACCCTCCGAGCGTGTCATAGGCCGAGGTCAGACCGGCAGCACCAGCGCGTCGGGCGGGCAGGTTGTCGCAAGCTATGGTCAGCGGCGGGAGGGTCTCTAGCCAGCGAAGCGTTCCTGCCTAAGTGCCCCTTCCCGATCGTTCGACGGCTGGACCTTGCCGCGCGATCATCCGAAGGAGCTCGACATGGACACGATGACGCCCGGCGCAGGGACCTGCCCTTTCGGTGGGACCCGGATCAGCGGTGCGGCCGGCAGCGAGCCGCAGATCGATCACTGGTGGCCGAACCGGCTGAAGGTCGAGCTCCTGCATCAGGAGCCGCCGGCAGCCAACCCGCTCGGCCCGGACTTCGACTATGCCGAGGCCTTCAAGGCGCTCGACCTCCAGGCCGTGAAGTCCGACATCAAGGCGTTCCTGACGACGTCGGTTTCGTGGTGGCCGT
Source organism: Aureimonas phyllosphaerae (assembly GCF_047943035.1). Taxonomy (NCBI): domain Bacteria; kingdom Pseudomonadati; phylum Pseudomonadota; class Alphaproteobacteria; order Hyphomicrobiales; family Aurantimonadaceae; genus Aureimonas; species Aureimonas phyllosphaerae. Next base: position 3,692,567 of record NZ_CP181348.1, read on the forward strand.
CCGACTACGGGAACTACGGGCCGCAGATGATCCGCATGGCCTGGCATTCGGCCGGCACCTATCGCATCGCGGACGGGCGCGGCGGCGCGGGCCAAGGCATGCAGCGCTTCGCACCGGTCAACTCCTGGTGGGACAACGGCAACACCGACAAGTCCCGCCGCCTTCTCTGGCCGATCAAGCAGAAGTACGGCGCGGCGCTCTCCTGGGCTGACCTGATGGTCCTGACCGGCAACTGCGCGCTGGAGATCATGGGCTTCAAGACCTTCGGCTTCGCCGGCGGGCGCGTCGACGCCTGGGAGCCGGATCGCTCGACCTACTGGGGTCCCGAGGGCTGGACCGGCAAGGCCCCGAAGGACGCGCCGCGTGGCCCCATGGCCGGACACCCGGAAGAGATGGTCAATCGCGGCCTACGCTGGCAGGGCGGCCCGAAGGACGCGACCTACGAGCTCGACAGCCCGCTCGCCGCCTCGCACCAGTCGCTGATCTACGTCGATCCGGAAGGCCCGAACGCCAACGGCGATCCGCTAGATTCGGCCCGTGACATTCGCCTCACCTTCGGCCGGATGGCGATGAACGACGAGGAGACGGTCGCGCTGATCGCCGGCGGCCACGCCTTCGGCAAGTCGCACGGCATGGTGAAGGCCGACCGCATCGGCGGCGCGCCGGAAGTCGCGCGCATGCACGAGATGGGTCTCGGCTGGCACAACCCGGAAGGCTCGGGCAACGCCGAGTTCACGATGACCAACGGCATCGAGGGCTCGTGGACGCCGAACCCGACGCAGTGGGACAACGACTACCTCGAGAACCTCTTCCGCTTCGAGTGGCGCAAGACCAAGAGCCCGGCCGGCTCGATCCAGTGGACCCCGGTCGATCCGGACGCGCCAAAGACCCCGGACGCCCACGTTGAGGGTCGAATGAACCCCTTGATGATGATGACCTCGGACATCGCCCTCAAGGAGGATCCGGCCTATCGCGCCGTCTGCGAGAAGTTCCTCGCCGACTTCGATTACTTCTCCGACGCCTTCTCGCGCGCCTGGTTCAAGCTGACCCATCGCGACATGGGCCCGAAGGTTCGCTACCTCGGCCCCGAGGTGCCCGCCGAGGACCTGATCTGGCAGGACCCGATCCCGCCGCTCGACCATGCCGTAATCGACGACGCGGACATCGCGCGCCTGAAGTCGGACATTCTCGCGAGCGGCCTGTCGGTCACCGACCTTGTCGCGACGGCCTGGGCCGCCGCCTCGACGCATCGCGTGTCCGACAAGCGCGGCGGCGCCAACGGCGGTCGCATCCGCCTGCAGCCGCAGCGCGGCTGGGCGGTCAACGAGCCCGACCGGCTGGAGCGCGTCATCCCGAAGCTGGAGGAGATCGCCGATCGCTTCAACGGCTCGGCGCCCGGCGGCAAGCGCGTGTCCTTCGCGGACATGGTCGTGCTCGCCGGCTGTGCGGGCGTCGAGAAGGCGGCGCGCGACGCGGGATCCAATGTCGAGGTTCCGTTCGTGCCGGGTCGCCGAGACACGACGCAGGAGCTGACCGATGTCGAGCAGTTCGACTGGCTTCAGCCCGTGTCGGACGGCTTCCGCAACTACCACGACACGTCGATCGACTTCACCGTATCGCCGGAGGAGCTGTTCCTCGACCGCGCCATGCTCCTGTCCCTGACCGCGCCGGAATGGACTGCCCTCACTGGCGGCCTGCGTGTCCTCGGCGTCAATGCCGGCGGCTCGCAGCACGGCGTCTTCACCGATCGCGTCGGCACGCTGACCAACGACATGTTCCGCCACCTCACCTCGATGGACTACGTCTGGTCGCCGCAGGACGCCTCGGAGATGACGTTCGACATCAAGGACCGCAACAGCGGCGAGCGTCGCTTCACCGCCACGCGCTGCGACCTCGTGTTCGGCTCGAACTCGCAGCTTCGCCAGATCGCCGAGGTCTATGCGGCTGACGACGGCAAGGACCGCTTCGTTCGCGAGTTCGTCGATGCCTGGCACAAGGTGATGATGCTCGACCGCTACGAGGTGAAGCCGACGCAGCGTTGAGCCGGCACGGCGCATGACCCTTCGGGACGGTCCGACGGATCGCTCCCAGCATCCATGCCCTTGCCGATCGATGGGGGTTTCGGCGACATGGTGATCCGTGTCGCCGAAACCGGAGCTTCAAATTGGACGCGCCCGAACCGCAGCCCGCAACCGCCCCGTCGGGCGCCCCCACGATCCGCACCATCGCCATGCCCGCTGACACCAACCCGGCAGGCGACATCTTCGGTGGCTGGCTGCTGGCACAGATGGACTTCGCGGCCGGCACGGCGGCGGCTCGCCTCGCACGAGGTCGCTGCGCCACGATCGCGATCGAGGCCATGCGCTTCCTCAAGCCCGTCTATGTCGGCGACGAGGTGAGCCTCTACGCCGAGATTTTGCATGTCGGCCGCACCTCAATGCGCATCAACGTCGAGGCCTGGCGCCGCAGCCGCGAGGGCGAGGAGGTCGAGCAGGTGACGCAAGGCGTCTTCACCTTCGTCGCGATCGACGCCAATCGGAAGCCGCGGCCGATCCCGGTTCAGAGCTAGCCCCACCGCGACACACGGCGTCATCCGCCGGAAGCGCGGATAGGCTAATCTGCATGGCGCAAAGCGGGAGATGGCGGATGGACGGTGCCTTCAGTGTTCTGGCGACCTCGGCGCTGTTCGTCGGCTCGCACTTTCTTCTGTCCCACCCGCTCCGGGGCCCTCTCGTCGCGAGGTTGGGAGAGAAGGGCTTCCAGGGCGTCTACACGCTCGTTGCCTTCGCAACGCTCGGCGCCACGGTCTGGGCCTATCGCGCCGCGCCCGTCACCGAACCCCTCTGGGACGTCGGCGACGGTCTCTGGGCGATCGCCACAGTCCTGATGCTCGTCGCCTCGATCCTCTTCATGGGCTCGCTGGTCCGCAACCCCACGCTGTCCGGCTCGAAGACCGACCCCGCCCATGCCGAGGCACGTGGAGTCTTCGCCGTGACCCGGCACCCGATGATGTGGTCCTTCGCGATCTGGGGCCTGTCGCATATCCTCGTCTATCCGATCCCGAAGAACGTCGTGCTCTGCCTGGCGATCATCATCCTGGCGCTGGTCGGCTCGGCGCTGCAGGAGCGCAAGCGCGCGGCGCTCGATCCGGCGGGATGGCGATCCTGGAGCGCACGAACCAGCTTCTGGCCGTTCGCCGCCGTCGCGGCAGGCCGGGCGCGTTTCGGCGGTTTCGGCATGCATGCCCTTGCGGGCGGGGTGGTGGTCTGGCTTGTCGCAACCTGGGCCCACATTCCCCTCGCCGGCTGGGCGGCCGGCATCTGGCGCTGGGTTGTCTGACGGCTCGGCCAACGCTCCTGTGGACTAGGGGCTGGCGCCGTGCGAAGCGGCTTGCCATTGCGTTCCTGATCTGTTCTGTCGGCTGGTGACGACGGCCGCAGAGAAAGGCGATGGTGGCGCGCGAGGCAGAGGTGGAAGCCGACGACGGGATCGATCGCGCGGGCGCCGCGAGACCGACCCGCCAGCGCAAGATCATCCATGTCGACATGGATGCGTTCTATGCCTCGGTCGAGCAGCGGGACGATCCGTCGCTGCGCGGCAAGCCGCTGGCTGTCGGCGGTTCGGCGCAGCGCGGCGTCGTGGCGGCGGCAAGCTACGAGGCCCGTGCCTTCGGCGTACGCTCGGCCATGCCGTCGGTCACCGCCAAGCGCCGCTGCCCCGACCTTCTGTTCGTGAAGCCGCGCTTCGACGTCTACAAGGCCGTCTCGCTCCAGATTCGCGAGATCTTCGCCGAACACACCGACATCATCGAGCCGCTGTCGCTCGACGAGGCCTATCTCGACGTGACGGAGAACAAGCAGGGCATCACGTCCGCCACCGCGATCGCCGAAGCGATCCGCCGGCGCATCCGCGAGGTCACCGGCCTCACCGCCTCGGCCGGCGTCTCCTACAACAAGTTCCTCGCCAAGCTCGCCTCCGACCATCGCAAGCCCGATGGGCTCTTCGTGGTGACGCCCGCGATGGGCGCGGCCTTCGTGGAAACGCTGCCCGTCGGCCGCTTCCACGGCGTCGGCCCGGCGACCGTCGCCAAGATGGAGCGGCTCGGCATCCACACGGGCGCCGACCTCAAGGCGCAATCCCTCGCCTTCCTGCAGGAGCGCTTCGGCAAGATCGGCCCCTACTATTACGGCATCTCGCGCGGCATCGACGAGCGTCCGGTGCGCGCCAACCGCATCCGAAAGTCGGTCGGGGCCGAGAACACGTTCTCCGCCGATCTCTATACGCCGGACGAAATGCGCGAGGCGCTGGGGCCGATCATCGACAAGGTCTGGCGGCATTGCGAGGGCGCGGGAACGCGGGGGCGGACCGTGACGCTGAAGGTCAAGTATGCCGATTTCCGCCAGATCACCCGCGCCCTGTCGTCCGCCGCACCGGTCGGCTCGCGTGCCGAGATCGAGCGGGCGGCCTTCCGCCTGATCGACGATCTGCCGGCCGATCCACGCGGTGTCCGTCTTCTCGGCGTGACGCTTTCGGCGCTGACCAACGAAACCATGTCGGCCCCACCGCCCGCCCAGTTCGCGCTGCCGCTGTGACCGGCGGCTGACGGTCGCAGGTCCTGATCTATCTTTCGAAGGCCAATCAGGGAGCGCGGGCATGGATACGTTCGACACGATCGGTTTTCTCGGCTTCGACGTCTTCGGCACCGTGGTCGACTGGCGCACGAGCGTCGCGCGCAGGGCCGAACCGTTTCTCCGGCGTCATGGGATCGACGTCGATCCCTCACGCTTCGCCGACGAATGGCGGGCGGAGTACCAGCCTTCCATGGAACGGGTGCGGTCAGGCGAGCGCGCGTTCGTGCGGCTCGACATCCTGAACCGCGAGAACTTAGGACGCGTCCTCCTGCGCCATGGCGTCGAACCCGCAGCCCTGCCCGACAGCGAACTGGCCGACCTCAACCGCGCGTGGGAGCGGCTCGATCCATGGCCGGACAGCGTCGAAGGACTGGCACGCCTCAAGCGTCGTTTCGCGATCGGCCCGATCTCCAACAGCCATATCGCAGGCATGATGAACCTCGCGCGTTTCGGCGGCCTGCCGTGGGACGTGATCGTCGGGGCCGAGATCGCGCAGACCTACAAGCCGCGGCCGGAAACCTACCTGCGCTCCATCGAAGCCGTCGGCCTGCCGCCCGAACGCGCCGCCATGGTCGCCGCCCACAACGACGACCTCGCAGCCGCCAGCGCCCTCGGCCTTGGCACCGTCTTCATCTGCCGACCGCGCGAGCACGGCTCCGAACAAGCGACCGATCTCGAGCCCGCGCGAGACTGGGACGTGGTGGCGGAGGATCTCGTGGATGCCGCAAGGCAACTGGGATGCTAGACCGCCCCGCCGCGCCTCTTTCTTCCGACCCGGACCCCACGATGAGCGTCACGATCTACCACAACCCCGCCTGCGGCACGTCCCGCAACGTTCTGGAGATGATTCGCCAATCGGGTGAGGATCCGACGGTGATCGAGTACCTGAAGACGCCGCCGAGCCGCGAGCGTCTCGTCGAACTGATCGGCGCGATGGGTCTGGGCCCACGTGAGCTCCTGCGCGAGAAGGGCACGCCCTATGCCGAACTCGGCCTCGACGATCCCGCGCTCTCCGACGATGCGATCCTCGACGCCATGATGGCGCACCCGATCCTGATCAACCGTCCGATCGTCGTGACGGCCAAGGGCACGGCCCTCTGCCGCCCGTCGGAACGTGTGCTGGACCTGTTGGACCGTCCCGTCGCCAGCTTCCGCAAAGAGGACGGCGAAATGGTCGGCCTGACTGCCTGAACCGTTCGCCTTCAGGGCACGACGTTGGAGCCGCGGATCGCTTCGCATACGGCGTCCGTCACCTCCTGCGTCGTGGCCGTGCCGCCGACGTCCGGCGTCATCACGCCGCCGCCCGTCACCGTCTCGATGGCATGCATCAGGCGCCGGGCGGCCTGCGGCTGTCCGAGATGCTCCAGCATCTGCGCCGCGGTCCAGAAGGTCGCGACGGGATTGGCGATGCCTTTGCCGGTGATGTCGAAGGCCGAGCCGTGGATCGGCTCGAACATGGAGGGGAACCGCCGCTCGGGATCGATGTTTGCCGTCGGCGCGACCCCGAGACTTCCGGCCAGCGCACCGGCGAGGTCCGAGAGGATGTCGGCATGGAGGTTGGTGGCGACGATCGTGTCGAGGCTTTGCGGCTTGAGCGTCATGCGCACCGTCATCGCGTCGACCAGCATCTTGTCCCAGGTCACATCGGGGAATTCGACTGACACCTCCGCCGCGATCTCGTCCCACATCACCATGCCGAAGCGCTGGGCGTTGGACTTCGTCACGACGGTCAGGAGCTTGCGCGACCGGGACTGGGCGAGGCGGAAGGCATAGCGCATGATCCGGGTGACGCCGACGCGGGTGAAGATCGCGACTTCGGTGGCGACCTCCTCCGGCAGGCCGCGATGGGCTCGGCCGCCGTGGCCGGAATACTCGCCTTCCGAGTTCTCGCGAACGATCACCCAGTCGAGGTCGCCGGGCTTGACCCCGCCAGCGGCGAGACGATGCCCGGCAGGATCTTGGTGGGGCGCACGTTGGCGTACTGGTCGAAGCCTTGGCAGATCGGCAGACGCAGCCCCCACAGCGTGACATGATCGGGCACATCGGGCGCGCCCACGGCGCCGAAGAAGATGGCGTCGAAACCCTTCAGCTGCTCGGTGCCGTCCGCCGGCATCATGACGCTGTGCTTCCGGTAGTAGTCCGACACCCAGTCGAACTGCGTCACGTCCAGCCTGAAGCCACCGTCGCGCCGCTCCAGCGCCTCTAGCGCCTGAAGGCCAGCGGCGATGACCTCCGGTCCGATGCCGTCGGCAGGAATGGCGGCGATCCTGTAGGTCTGCATGGCGGCGGCGTCCTCCTGGCCTCGCGTACCGGCTTACGGGGATTCGGCCGCCGGATGAAGTCGCACGCGCTGCGCAGCTCCCGCCCCGCCCTCGACCTTTGACCCGCCCGCGCCAGTTTCGGCAGCGATCAACTATGGGTGATGGCGCGTGGCAGACGGTTCGAAGATGGTGGTCTACGCGGCACTGGCGGGCAACGCGCTCATCGCCGCGACGAAGTTCGCCGCTGCCTTCTTCACCGGTTCGTCGGCGATGCTCAGCGAGGGTGTGCATTCCCTTGTCGACACCGGCAACGAGGTGCTCCTCCTCTACGGGATGCGTCGCGCGGGCCGCCCGCCGGACCGCACGCATCCGCTCGGCCACGGACGCGAGCTCTATTTCTGGAGCTTCATCGTCGCGCTTCTCGTCTTCGCGCTCGGCGCCGGCGTATCCATCTACCAGGGCATCCACCACATCATGGAGCCCGAGCCGATCGAGAACGTCGGCTGGAACTATGGGGTGCTTGCGGCGTCGTTCCTCTTCGAGGGTTTCTCGTGGATCGTGGCGCTGCGCGAGTTCCGGGAGCAGAAGGGATCGGCCGGCTACGTCGAGGCGATCACGCGCAGCAAGGACCCGACGACCTTCACGGTGCTTCTCGAGGACAGCGCGGCGCTGATCGGCCTTGCGATCGCCTTCGTCGGTATCTTCCTCGCGCAAGCGCTCGGACGACCGGAGCTCGATGGCGTCGCCTCGGTCGGCATCGGCATCGTTCTGGCGGGCGTCGCAATCTTTCTTGCGCGCGAGAGCAAGGGGCTGCTGATCGGCGAGCCGGCGCTACCGACCGTGCAGGCCGCGATCCTCAAGATGGCGGAGGCGGACCCGGCGATCCAGAAGGCGAACGGCGTGATCACGACCCAGCTGGGGCCGCGCCAGATCGTGGTCGCGCTCAGCGTCGAGTTCGAGGATCACATGACCGCGCCCGAAATCGAAACCTGCGTCCAGCGGCTGGAGGCGCGCGTGAAGGCCGAACTGCCCGACGTGACCACCGTCTTCGTCAAGCCGCAGACGGCCGGCACCTGGGCGAAGCGCGCCAGCGCAATCCGCTGACGCGGACGCGCCCCGTCATTCGAATTCGAGGATGACGAAATCGGCCGGCAGGCTGTCGCCGACCGCCGCGTGCACCGCGCCGATCGTCGCGGCCTTCGGCGCCCTGAGGTTGTTCTCCATCTTCATCGCCTCGATGGTGCCAAGCACTTGCCCCGCTTCCACCCGGTCTCCGGGCTTCACGCCGAGCCGCGTCAGGAGGCCCGGCATCGGGCAGATCAGGAGGCGCGACAGGTCCGGCGGCTCCTTGTGAAGCATGTGGCGGGACAGTTCGAACACGCGCGGCAGGGAGACGCGGACCTCGTGCGTCGCCCCGCGCGTCGTCAGGCGCGCGCCGGTCAGGGTCGGCCGAATGCGCAGCGACAGGTCCTCGCCCACGAACCGCAGTCGCGCCATCGCCTCGCCGAAGCGCCAGTCGAGCGCGGCCGGCACGGGTTCGGCCCCATCGATCGAGACACGACGCTCGCTGCCCTCGCCGGAGACGACGACCTCGAAACGTTGGTCGCCGAATTGCGCGATGCGCGCAGCATTCGGCCGGATCGGCGGTCCGAGCTGACCGTCGATCCGGGCATCGCGCTCGGCCCGGAGAACCGAGACGAGAACGCCGGCCACCGCGAGCTTTCGCGCCAGCGCCGCGTCCGGCTCGGTGCCGGTGAAGCCTTCGGGATACTCCTCCGCGATGAAGCCGGTGGTGAGGTGCCCGTCGCGAAATCGCGGGTGCTGCATGATTGCGGAGAGGAAATCGATGTTGTTGCCGAGGCCGCTCAGCTCGAAGCGGTCGAGCGCCTCGACCTGGCGGTCGATGGCTTCGCCCCGCGTCGACCCGTGGGTCACGAGCTTGGCGATCATCGGGTCGTAGAACATCGAGACCTCGCTGCCCTCGGCGACGCCGTCGTCGACGCGAACGCCGTCGCGGGACGCCGGCGGGCGATAGCGGGTCAGGCGGCCGGTCGACGGCAGGAAACCGCGATACGGGTCTTCCGCATAGATGCGGGTCTCGATCGACCAGCCATCGAGGCGAACGTCGTCCTGGCCGATCCGCAGCGGCTCGCCCGCCGCGACCCGGATCATTTCCTCGACGAGATCGAGCTCGGTGACCATCTCGGTCACCGGATGCTCCACCTGAAGACGCGTGTTCATCTCCAGGAAATAGAAACTTTTTCCCGTCGGGTCGGCGCCGGAGACGATGAGTTCGACGGTGCCCGCCGATTGGTAGCCGACGGCCTTGGCGAGCGCGACGGCCTGTTCGCCCATCGCCTGCCGCATCTCGGGCGTGACGAAGGGCGACGGCGCTTCCTCGACCACCTTCTGGTGCCGCCGCTGGATCGAGCACTCGCGCTCGCCGAGGTAGAGGACGGTGCCGTGCTTGTCGCCGAGCACCTGGATCTCGATGTGGCGGGGGCTCTCGATGAACTTCTCGATGAAGACGCGGTCGTCGCCGAAGCTCGCCAGCCCCTCGCGCCTGACCGCCTCGAAGCCCTCGCGCACGTCGCCCTCGCCCCAAGCGAGCCGCATACCCTTGCCGCCGCCGCCGGCAGAAGCCTTCATCATCACGGGAAAGCCGATCTCGGACGCGATCCGCACGGCATCGTCCGTGCTCTCGATCTCGCCGAGAAAGCCGGGAACGACGTTGACGCCGGCCGCCTTCGCCAGCTTCTTGGACTGGATCTTGTCGCCCATCGCCGCGATGGCGCCGGGCGGCGGGCCTACGAAGGCGATGCCGGCGTCCTCGCAGGCGCGCGCGAAGCTCTCGCGCTCCGAGAGGAAGCCGTAGCCGGGGTGAATGCAGTCGGCGCCGGTCGCCTTCGCGGCCTCGAGAATGAGGTCGGCGCGCAGGTAGCTTTCCGCCGCGGGCGCCGGCCCGAGGCGCACGGCCTCGTCCGCCATACGAACATGCGGGCTCAGCGCGTCGGCATCGGAATAGACGGCGACCGTCGCGATGCCCATGCGCTTCGCGGTGCGCATGACGCGGCAGGCAATCTCGCCCCGGTTTGCAATCAGGATCTTACGGAACACGGGAGACGCTTTCATTCTGCGGCGTTGCGATCGCCGGTGTCGCCGAGCGGCGGCATGTTGTGGCCGAGGAGGCGTAGCACTTCGGCCGCCGCCTCCACGAGATTGGTGCCGGGTCCGAAGATCGCGTGGACACCGGCGCGGCGAAGCGCGTCGTAGTCCTGCGCCGGGATGACGCCGCCGGCCACGACCTTGATGTCGGAGCGGCCGAGTTCGCCGAGGCGCGCGATCAGGTCCGGGATCAGCGTCTTGTGGCCGGCCGCCAGTGACGAGGCGCCGACGATATCGACCTCGCGCTCCACCGCGAGAGCCGCGGCCTCGTCCGGCGTCTGGAACAGGGGGCCCGGCACGATCTCGAAGCCGAGATCGCCGAACATCGAGGACACGAGGTTTGCGCCGCGATCGTGCCCATCCTGCCCCATCTTGGCGACCAGCATGCGCGGCCGACGCCCGAGGCGCCGCTCCGTCGCCGCCACGGCGTCCGTCAGCCGCGTCCAGCGGGGATCGTCGGCGTAGGCTCCGCCATAGACGCCGCTGACCGGCCGAGGCTGCGTGTCGTAGCGACCGAAGACGTCCTCCATCGCAGCCGAGATTTCACCGAGCGTCGCGCGGGCCCTCGCGCACGCGACGGCGAGTTCGAGAAGGTTGCCGCGTCCCGACGCCCCCTCGCGCAAGGCATCGAGCGCCGCCCTGACGGCCTCGGCGTCGCGCTCGGCCTTGACCCTTTGGATCCGCGCGACCTGCGCCTCGCGGACGGCATGGTTGTCGACGTCGAGGATCTCGATCGGCGCCTCGGCCTCCAGCCGATAGCGATTGACGCCGACGATCACGTCCTCGCCGCGATCGACCCGAGCGGCCTTCGCTGCCGCCGCTTCCTCGATCATCGCCTTCGGCCAGCCGGCCGCGACGGCCTTGGCCATTCCGCCCTCAGCACGGATGCGCTCGATGAGCGCCCACGCGCCGTCCACGAGCGCCTTGGTCAGGCTCTCGACATAGTAGGAACCGCCGAGCGGATCGACGACCCTCGTCATGCCCGTCTCCTCCTGCAGCACGAGCTGCGTGTTGCGGGCGATGCGGGCGGAGAAGTCGGTCGGCAGCGCGATCGCCTCGTCGAGCGCGTTGGTGTGGAGCGACTGCGTGCCGCCGAGCATCGCGGCCATCGCCTCGATCGTGGTGCGCATGACGTTGTTGTACGGGTCCTGCTCTGTCAGCGAGACGCCCGACGTCTGGCAATGCGTGCGCAGCATCTTGGAGCGCTCGTCCCGCGCCCCGAGTTCGGTCATCGCCCGGTGCCACAGGACGCGGGCGGCGCGCAGCTTGGCGACTTCCATGAAGAAGTTCATGCCGATCGCGAAGAAGAAGCTCAAACGCCCCGCAAATGCATCGATATCGAGCCCCGACGCCACGCCGTAGCGCACGTATTCCATGCCGTCGGCGATGGTGAAGGCAAGCTCCTGGAGCTGCGTCGCCCCGGCTTCCTGCATATGGTAGCCGGAGATCGAGATCGAGTTAAACTTCGGCATCTCGCGGCTCGTGTAGGCGAAGATGTCCGAGACGATCCGCATCGAGGGTTCGGGCGGATAGATATATGTGTTGCGGACCATGAACTCCTTGAGGATGTCGTTCTGGATGGTCCCGTCGAGCCGGTCGCGTGGCACGCCCTGCTCCTCCCCCGCGACAATGAAGAAGGCGAGTACCGGGATCACCGCCCCATTCATCGTCATCGAAACCGACATCTCTCCCAAGGGAATGCCGTCGAAGAGGATCTTCATGTCCTCAACCGTGTCGATCGCGACGCCCGCCTTGCCGACGTCGCCGACGACGCGGGGGTGATCCGAATCGTAGCCGCGATGGGTGGCCAGGTCGAAGGCGACCGACAGGCCCTTCTGGCCCGCCGCGAGATTGCGGCGATAGAAGGCGTTGGACTCTTCGGCGGTCGAAAACCCGGCATATTGCCTGATCGTCCAGGGGCGCCCGGCATACATCGAAGCGCGCACGCCGCGTGTGAAAGGCGCGAAGCCCGGCAGGCCGGGATCCCAGCCGGCGACGTCCTCGGCGGTGTAGAGAGGCTTGACCGTGATACCCTCGGGCGTCTCCCAGTCGAGATCGCGGCCCTTCACCTCGCGCGCCGCCAGCGCGTCCCAGTCCCGCAGCGAAGGCCGCTCAGTGTCCGCCATCGGGGGCCTCCATGAGTTCGATCAGAACGCCGCCCATGTCGCGCGGGTGCAGGAAGACGATCCGCGTCCCGTGGGCGCCGATGCGCGGGGGTCCGAGCGCGCGGACGCCTCGGGATGCAAGGTCCGCGATGGCGGCATCGAGATCGGCGACCTCGAAACAGAGATGGTGCTGCCCGCCGGCCGGATTGCGCTGGAGAAAACCGGCGACCGGCGAGGCGTCGTCCAGCGGTTCGATGAGTTCGACCTGCGTGTTCCCGGCGTCGACGAAGCAGACCTTCACGCCCTGCTCGGGCAGATCGAAGGGCGTGCCGACCGCTGCCTCTCCGAAAAGCGCGGCGTAGTGCTCGCCCGCGCGCGCGATCGAAGGCGTCGCCACCCCGACATGATTCAGGCGTCCGAACATCGCGGGGCCTCCCGTCCCTTTGCCGTTCATAGCGGAATGTTGTCGTGCTTCTTCCAGGGATTCTGCAACTGCTTGCCCCGCAGCTTGCGCAGGCCCAGCGCCACACGCCGACGGGTGGAATGCGGCATGATCACCTCGTCGACGAACCCCTTGGACGCCGCGACGAACGGGTTGGCGAAGCGGCTCTCGTATTCCGCCGTACGGGTCGCGATCTCCTCGGCGCTTCGGCCGCGGAAGATGATCTCGACCGCGCCCTTCGCGCCCATCACCGCGATCTCGGCGGTGGGCCACGCGTAGTTCAGGTCGCCGCGCAGGTGCTTGGACGCCATCACGTCGTAGGCGCCGCCATAGGCCTTCCGGGTGATGACAGTGATCTTCGGCACCGTCGCCTCGGCATAGGCGAAGAGGAGCTTCGCCCCGTGCTTGATGATGCCGTTGTGCTCCTGCGCGACGCCCGGCAGGAAGCCCGGCACGTCGACGAAGGTGACGATCGGGATTTCGAACGCGTCGCAGAAGCGCACGAAGCGCGCCGCCTTCTTCGAGGCCGCGATGTCGAGGCAGCCCGCGAGGACCATCGGCTGGTTGGCCACGAGCCCGATCGTGCGCCCTTCGATGCGCCCGAACCCGACGATGATGTTGCCCGCATGGTTCGGCTGGATTTCGAAGAACTCGCCCTCGTCGACGACTTTTGAGACCAGCTCGTGCATATCGTAGGGCTGGTTGGCGCTCGGCGGGATCAGTGTGTCGAGGCTCGGCTCCAGACGGTCGAACGGGTCGGGGCTCGGGCGCTCGGGCACCCCCGTCCGGTTCGAGGCGGGCAGGAAACCCATGAAGTCGCGCGCGGCGAGCAGCACCTCGATGTCGTTCTCGAAGGCGCAGTCGGCGACCGAGGATTTCGTCGTGTGCGTCACCGCGCCGCCGAGATCCTCCTGGCTCACCACCTCGTTGGTCACCGTCTTCACGACGTCCGGGCCGGTGACGAACATGTAGCTCGAATCCTTCACCATGAAGATGAAGTCGGTCATCGCCGGTGAATAGACGGCGCCGCCCGCGCACGGCCCCATCACGAGGCTGAGTTGCGGCACGACGCCGGACGCCAGCACGTTGCGCTGGAACACCTCGGCATAGCCGCCGAGCGAAGCCACGCCTTCCTGGATGCGCGCGCCGCCCGAATCGTTCAGCCCGATCACCGGCGCGCCGACCTTCAGCGCCATGTCCATGATCTTGCAGATCTTAGCCGCGTGGCGCTCCGAGAGCGAACCGCCGAACACCGTAAAGTCCTGGCTGAAGACGAAGACCAGCCGGCCATTGATCGTGCCCGATCCCGTAACGACCCCGTCGCCGGGTACGATCTGCGTTTCCATGCCGAAGTCGGTGCAGTTGTGCTCGACGAACATGTCGAGCTCCTCGAACGAACCTTCGTCGAGCAGGACGTCGAGGCGTTCGCGCGCCGTGAGCTTGCCCTTGGCGTGCTGCGCCGCGACGCGGCGTTCGCCGCCGCCCTCGCGCGCGGCGGCGCGGCGGCGTTCGAGTTCCTCAATCGTCGACGACATGCACGGCCTCCCTTTACCGCGACAGGATGGAGGAAGGGACGGGCCCGCTGCAACCGCCGTCTCGCGTCGGACACGGGCTTTCGCACATTCCGGCAAGCGAGGCATCGGCGACCCACGACGCGGCGAAGCGCCACGCTGCCTCGGTCGCGTTCAGCCGATCCGGGAACCGAACTCAGCCGCACGGCCGAGACTGGCCAACTGCCGGACGGCCAGCATCTGCAGGCCCTTGGCAGCGGCTCGGGAAGCGATCGCGTGCATGGGTCGGAGCCCAGCGCCTCCCGACATTGTGTGCCGCGACCGGATGACGACGCGCGTGCTGCCGGTAGCCGGCGGCGCAATCTGGATTAGTTACAAACTGCAGCGATGCCAGCGCATCACCGTCCGGGTGGAGCGCGATGGCATCGATCCCTTGCGTTCAGGCCCCCGATCCGCCGACCGGCAACGGCGAATCGCGTTGGGTCTCCCGTTGCGCCCCACCGAAGAGCCTCGCGAACCATGTCGAGATTCCCCGACCTTGAACTGAACCGGCGGCAGCTCATGTCCGGCGTGACGGCGACCGCCGCGCTCGGCGCCCTGCCCGCCTCCGCGCTGGCGCAGTCGTCCGCGACGAGCGGCGCGGCTGCGGACGCCGCGATCACGGCGCCTGTCGCCTTCACCGTCAACGGCGAACGGCGTGAGCTCGACCTCGATCTGCACACCACGCTCCTCGATGCGTTGCGTGAGCATATCAAGCTCACCGGCACGAAGAAGGGCTGCGACCACGGCCAGTGCGGCGCCTGCACCGTGATGGTCAACGGCCGGCGCATCAACGCCTGCCTGACGCTCGCGGTGCTGCACGAGGGCGACGAGATCACGACGATCGAGGGCCTCGGGACCCCCGACAACCTGCACCCGATGCAGGAGGCCTTCCTGAAGCACGACGGCTACCAGTGCGGCTACTGCACGCCGGGTCAGATCTGCTCGGCAGTCGGCGTCCTCGAAGAGGTCAAGGCCGGCATTCCGAGCCATGTCACCGCCGATCTCAACGGTTCGATGGAAGCCACGAACGAAGAAATGCGCGAGCGCATGAGCGGCAACATCTGCCGCTGCGGCGCCTATTCCAACATCGCCGACGCCATGGCCGAAGTCGCCGGGAGGCCCGCATGAAGTCCTTCACCTTCGAGCGCGCCAACTCCCCGGCGGAAGCCGCCAAGGCTGCGGCGGCCCGGCCCGACGCCAAGTTCATCGCCGGCGGCACCAATCTCCTCGACCTGATGAAGCTTGAGATCGAGGCGCCACGCCATCTCATCGACGTCAACCGGCTCGGCCTCGACACGATCGAGGCGACCGAGGACGGCGGCCTTCGCATCGGCGCGCTCGTGCGCAACACCGACATGGCCGCCGACGAGCGCGTGCGGCGCGACTACGGCGTGCTGACGCGGGCGGTTGTGGCGGGTGCGTCCGGCCAGCTGCGCAACAAGGCGACGACGGCCGGCAACCTCCTCCAGCGCACGCGCTGCCCCTACTTCTACGACACCAACATGGCCTGCAACAAACGCCAGCCGGGCGCCGGCTGCGCCGCGATCGAGGGCTATTCGCGTCTTCTCGGCGTCGTCGGCGTCAGCGACGCCTGCATCGCCACCAACCCGTCCGACATGAATGTCGCGCTCAGCGTCCTCGACGCCTCGGTCGAAACCGTGAAGCCTGACGGGGCGACCCGCACCATCGCGTTCGCCGACTTCCACCGACTGCCCGGCGACACGCCGGAGGTCGAGACCGCGCTGGAGGCGGGCGAGTTCGTCACCGCGGTCACCCTGCCCGCGCCGCTCGGCGGCAAGCACATCTACCGCAAGGTTCGCGACCGCGCGTCCTATGCCTTCGCCGTCGTCTCGGTCGCGGCGGTGATCCAGCCGGACGGCACGGGGCGCGTGGCGATCGGCGGTGTCGCGCCGCGGCCCTGGCGCGTCGCGGAAGCCGACGCGCGGCTGCGCGAGGGCGCCAAGCCAGCCGCCGCGCGGCTCTTCGCCGATGCCAGGACCACCGAGCACAACGCCTTCAAGATTCCGCTGACCGAGCGCACGCTCGGCGCCGTGCTGACCGAAGCGAGGAGCTGATCCGATGAAGTTCGACACCCCCGCCGGCACCAATCCGATCGACCGGGAACGCGTCGTCGGTCAGCCGCACGAGCGCATCGACGGTCGCCTGAAGGTGACGGGCACCGCGCCCTACGCCTACGAGCACCACGACGTCGCCGAGAACGTCGCCTACGGTTACGTCGTGGGCTCCGCCATCGCCAAGGGACGCATCACGCGCCTCGACTCGACGGTCGCCCGGCGCGCGCCGGGCGTCGTCGCGATCGTCACCCACGAGAACGCCGGAGAACTCGGCAAGGGCGACAAGAACACCGCCAAGCTCCTCGGCGGGCCCGAAGTGCAGCACTACCATCAGGCGGTCGCGGTCGTCGTTGCCGAGACCTTCGAGCAGGCCCGCGCCGCGGCCATGATGCTCGACATCGCCTATGAGAGCGCCGACGGCGCCTTTGACCTCGCGGCCGCCAAGGACACCGCGCCCGACGCGCCGTCGACCGAAGAGTCGCCGACCCAGACCGGCGCGGGCGATTTCGCGAGCGCCTTCGCCTCAGCGCCCGTCAAGTTCGACCAAAGCTACACGACGCCCGACCAGAGCCACGCGATGATGGAGCCGCACGCGTCGCTCGCCGAATGGAATGGTGACAGCGTCACCGTCTGGACCTCCAACCAGATGATCGCTTGGGGCTCGGCCGATCTTGCCAAGACGCTGAAGATCGCGCCGGAGAAGGTGCGCATCGTCTCGCCCTTCATCGGCGGCGGCTTCGGCGGCAAGCTGTTCCTGCGGGCGGATGCCGTGATGGCGGCGCTCGGCGCGAAGGCGGCGGGGCGCCCGGTCAAGGTCGCACTGTCCCGGCCGATGATGGCCAACAACACGACGCACCGCCCCGCCACGATCCAGCGCGTGCGGATCGGCGCGGAGCGCGACGGCAAGATCACGGCGATCGCGCACGAAAGCTGGTCGGGCGATCTGGAGGGCGGCCAGCCGGAGGTCGCCACGCAGCAGACGCGGCTTCTCTATGCCGGCGCCAACCGGATGACGTCGCTGAAGCTCGCCGTTCTCGACCTGCCGGAAGGCAACGCCATGCGCGCGCCCGGCGAGGCGCCCGGCCTGATGGCGCTGGAGGTCGCGATGGACGAACTCGCCGAGCAACTCGGCCAGGACCCCGTCCAGTTCCGCATCCTGAACGACACGCAGGTCGACCCCGAGGATCCGTCGCGTCCCTTCTCGCAGCGTCGTCTCGCGGACTGCTTCCGCCAGGGCGCGGAAAAGTTCGGGTGGAGTGCGCGCAATGCCCGGCCCGCGCAGGTCCGCGACGGCCGCTGGATGGTCGGCATGGGCGTCGCGAGCGCCTTCCGCAACAACATGAACATGGATTCGGGCGCCCGCGCCCGACTGGGCCGCGACGGCGTGGTAACGGTCGAGACCGACATGACCGACATCGGCACCGGCTCCTACACGATCATCGCGCAGACGGCGGCGGAGATGATGGGCCTGCCGCTCGACAAGGTGCAGGTCACGCTCGGCGACTCGATGTTCCCGGTCTCCGCCGGGTCCGGCGGCCAGTGGGGTGCCAACTCCTCGACGGCCGGCGTCTATGCTGCCTGCGTCAAGCTGCGCGAGGCGATCGCCGGCAAGCTCGGCCTCGACCCGTCGACCGCCGAGTTCGCGGACGGGATGGTGCGCGCGGGCGACCGGCAGGTGCCAATTGCCGATGCAGCCAGTGAGGGTGAGATCGTCGCCGAGGACAAGATCGAGTTCTCGAAGGAGATGATGAAGAACAAGCAGCAGTCGACCTTCGGCGCCCATTTCGTGGAAGTCGGAGTCGACATGGCGACGGCCGAGGTCCGCGTACGCCGCATGCTTGCGGTCTGCGCGGCCGGGCGCATCCTCAATCCCCTCACCGCCCGCAGCCAGGTCATCGGCGGCATGACAATGGGCGTCGGCGGCGCGCTGATGGAGGATCTCGTCGTCGACAAGCGGCACGGTCTCTTCATCAACCACGATCTCGCCGGCTACGAGGTGCCGGTTCATGCCGACATTCCGCATCAAGAGGTCGTGTTCCTCGACGAGACCGACCCCGACGTCTCGCCGATGAAGGCGAAGGGTGTCGGCGAACTCGGGCTCTGCGGCGTCTCGGCGGCGATCGCCAACGCGATTCACAACGCCACCGGCATCCGGGTTCGCGACTATCCGATCACCCTCGACAAGCTGATCGAGGACCTGCCGGACGTCGCCTGAACGACCATCGGCGGCGGGCGTGGAGCCTCACGGTTCCGCGTCCGCCGTTGCAATGTTTGATCCGGCCGGCGCTTTCGGACGGGACGCGGCGTCGCGCGCACCCTACAACCGGAAGGGTCCCAGACGATCCCGATTCCTTCCCGTTCCGCTTCCTTGTCCGATACCGCTCCGCTCCTTCGCCCGTTCCGCAGCGCCGACTTCCGCCTCCTCTGGTCCGCGGTTCTCGCCTCCAACCTCGGCGGGCTGATCCAGGCGGTCGGCGCCGGGTGGATGATGGCGAGCATCGCGACGTCGGACGACATGGTCGCGCTGGTGCAGACCGCGACCACGCTGCCGATCATGATCTTCTCGCTGGCGGCTGGGGCTCTCGCCGACAGCTACGACCGGCGACGGGTGATGCTGGTCGCGCAGAGCCTGATGATGGGGGCGTCGGTCGCACTGGCCGCGCTGACCATCCAGGGCTGGATGACGCCCTGGCTACTTCTCTTATTCACCTTCCTGATCGGCTGCGGCACGGCGCTCCACAACCCGTCTTGGCAAGCCTCAATCGGCGATCTCGTCAGCCGGTCCGACATCCCGTCGGCCGTGACGCTGAACAGCATGGCTTTCAACCTGATGCGCAGCATCGGTCCGGCCATCGGCGGCCTGATCGTCGCATCGGTCGGCGCGGCCGGCGCCTTCGCCTTGAACGCGGTCAGCTACATTCCCCTAATCGCGGCGCTCGGCCGGTGGGGCTACCGGCGCCAACCCTCGACACTGCCGCGCGAGACATTTCGCCATGCGATGTCGGCGGGCCTTCGCTTCGTCGCGATGTCGCCGAACCTTCTCACCGTGATCGGCCGGGCCTTCCTGTTCGGTGTCGGCGCGGTGTCCGTTCTGGCGCTGCTGCCGCTCGTCGCGCGCGACCTCGTCGCCGGCAATGCGGCGACCTTCGGCCTCCTCCTCGGCTGCTTCGGTGTGGGCGCGATCGGTGGCGCGCTGCTCTCGACGCGGCTGCGCAGCGCATTGTCGAGCGAGATGATCGCGCGGATCGGCTTCCTCACATTCGCGCTGAGCGCCGTGGTGGTGGCATGGAGCCGCCAGACTTGGCTGACGGGCCTCGCGCTGATGCCCGCCGGCGCCGCCTGGGTGCTTACGCTCTCCCTCTTCAACGTGACGGTTCAGCTGTCGACGCCGCGCTGGGTGGTCGGCCGCGCGCTGTCGATCTATCAGACAGCGACCTTCGGTGGCATGGCGCTCGGCAGCTGGATCTGGGGCCTCATCGCGGATGCCTACGACCCCTCGTCCGCGCTCCTCGCATCAAGCGCGGTTCTCGCGACGGGCGCCGCGGTCGGCCTGCGCTTCGGCATCCCCGCGCTCGTCGCGCTCGACCTCGACCCGCTGGACCGGTTCAAGGAGCCGGAACTGCGCCTGGACCTTCGCTCGCGCAGCGGCCCGATCATGGTGCTGGTCGACTACGAGATCGCGGCCGAAGACGTGCAGGCCTTTCTCGCCGTCATGGCGGAGCGACGGCGCGTGCGCATCCGTGACGGCGCCCGGCAATGGTCGCTGCTGCGCGATCTTGAGAACCCGGAAATCTGGACCGAGACGTACCATGTGCCGACCTGGGTCGAGTACGTCCGACACAACACGCGGCGCACCAAGGCCGACGCCGACGTTTACGATCGCCTGCTGGCTCTCCACCGGGGCGCGAGCCGGCCGCGCGTCCACCGCATGATCGAGCGGCAGACGGTTCCAGTGATGGACGACACGCCGCTGAAGCCGCACCCCGAGGTGCCCTGAGACGTCGTCCGCCGCCGGACTAGCGCGGCGCCTTGCCCGGTGCCGGCCCCGCCAGCACTTTCCGGCGCGCGGCGGCCTTGCGGGTGTCGCGCTCGATCCGGGCATCGCGGTCCCGCTCGGCTTGAAGGCGCGCGGCTTTCAGGCGCTGCGTCTTCTCCTGCGTCGTCTCGGTCTTGTCGTCCGCACTCATCGTTCACCTCGCTTCGCCGAACCGCCCGCGGCTTTAGCACGCGCGATGGAGCGGACGGAGCGGGACGACGTTGATCGACCATGGAAGATGATTTCGCGCCGACCCATCGCACCATCCATTGCAACGGTCTGCGCCTTCACGTGGTGCAGGCGGGGCCGGCGAGCGGACCGCCGGTCGTTCTCCTGCACGGCTTTCCCGATTTCTGGATCGGCTGGCGTCCGCAGATGGAGGCGCTGGCGGAAGCCGGCTTTCGCGTCATCGTGCCCGACCAGCGTGGGTATAATCTCAGCGACAAGCCGAAGGGCGTCGGCGCCTATGCGTTGCCGAAGCTTGTCGGCGACGTCCTCGCCCTCTCGGACGCGCTGGGCCACGAACGCTTCGACCTCGTCGGCCATGATTGGGGTGGCATCGTCGCCTGGACGCTCGCCGCCAAGGCGCCGCATCGGCTCCGGCGGCTGGCGATCCTCAACGCCCCGCATCCGGAAGCGCTGTTTCCCCATGCCCTGCGATCCCCGACGCAGTTCCTGCGCAGTGGATATGCCGCATTCTTCCAGTTTTCGCTTCTGCCCGAGGCGGTGCTCGGCGCGCGCCGTTTCGCCGTGATGGTGCGCGCCCTTCGCCAAACCGGTCGGCCCGACGCCTTCACGTCCGCCGACCTCGATCTTTATCGAGAGGCCTGGAGCCGCCCTGGCGCGCTGACCGGAATGCTGAACTGGTATCGTGCGCTCCGCCTGCGACCGCGCGTGCAGGAACGCATCACCGTTCCGACGCTGATTCTTTGGGGTCTGCAGGATACCGCTCTGGAGCGTGGGCTCGCCGACCGGAGCCTGCGCTTCTGCGACGATGGGCGACTTGAGACCTTTCGGGACGCAACGCACTGGCTGCATCGCGAGGAGCCCGGACGCGTCAACGCGGCGCTTCTGTCGTTCCTGAAGTCCTGAAACCCTATCCCGCGATCCGCTGCGCCATCGCCTCGACCGTTCGGATGAGGGAAGCGGGAGGGTAGGGTTTGGCGAAGAACAGACCGTCCCGCGGAAGCTCCTCCGGCGAAACGTTGACGTGCCCGGATGCCACAATGATCGACATCGGCGGCCAGCGGTTGCGAACGGCGTGGGCGAGCTTCAGCCCGTCCATGGACCCTGGCATGTCGACGTCGGTGAAGAGGATGCGGATATCGTCGTGGCGCTCGAGCAGGCGGATCGCCTCGTCCGCGCTGGTCGCCCCGTAGGCCTTGAAACCGGCGTCCTCCACCATGTCCATCGCATCGAGGAGGAGAAGCGGCTCGTCCTCGACCACGAGGATGCCGATGCGGGATCTGTCGAACGGAATGGTCATGCGACGTCGTGCTCAGGAATGGTCGTGACGGTCCGCCGCCAGCGATCCGTCGAGTTGGTACACAAGCCCACGGGGGGCGAACTCGGTCTGCGCATGCCCTTGGAAATAGCCGGGAACAACCCTTTCCGTCAGGCGTGAACCAAAGCCGCGTCGATTCGGTTCCGAAACGGGCGGACCGCCTTCCTCACGCCACTCGAAGGAAAAGCGCTCCCCGTCGCCCACGTCCCAGGAAACGGCGATGTGGCCGCCGTCGGCCGAAAGGGCTCCGTACTTCGTGGCGTTGGTCGCCAGTTCATGGATCGCGAGCGCGAGGCCGAGCGCGTGCCGGGCGTCGAGATCGACGCATGGGCCCGCGAGGCGCAGGCGCGCAGGGTCGTCGACATGGGGCGCGATCGACGCCTCGACGATCGCCTTCACGTCGGACGCGGCCCAGTCCGTCGCCGTCAGCATGTCCTGCGCGCGCGCCAGCGCCTGGATCCGCGCCGACGCCATCGTAGCGGCTTCCTTCGGGTCGGTCGCGTTGCGCAGGCTCTGCGACACCACGGCCTGCACCATGGCAAGCGTGTTCTTCATGCGATGCGACAGCTCGCGCTGCAGCACCCGCTGCTGGCGCTGCTGCGCCTGGCTTTCCTCCAGATGCAGCTTCTGCTGCGCGAGGAGCTGCTGATTGATCGCACGCTCCGCCTCGAGCCGCCTGACCGCGCCATGCATCGCCTCGATCAACGCGATGTCGACCCCGACGACGAACAAATAGAAGGCCAGCGCGATGAGAACGGGCGTGCCGAGAGTGAAGCTGCCGAACGGGGGAATGAACCAGAACCAGGCCGACAGGCCGCAAGCGATGGCACAGACGAGACCCGGCCGCGGTCCCGCGAAGAACGCGGTGAGGATGACTGCCGGAAAGAACGTCAGGTACGGGAAGCCGGCCGGAAGGATATGGTCGAAGCCGAACCGCAGCCCCAAGGCCAGTCCGAACGCGACGCATGCAAGGCTCCAGGCGCTCAACGGGCTCGAGCGCACGCGCTTTGCCGCTTCGAATACCATGCGATGCCGGTCTCCCGCCTCTTCGTCGGGGCCCACTACCCGGTTCCGTGCCGAACTTCCACAACAACCCGCATAGCCGACGTCTTGTGTCCGGCGTTCGGCGGTCGGCGACACCGCTGGACGCCTCATTTTTCTACAAATATGATGGATTGAGGAACGCCATTCGTCGTCGAAGCGCGTTTCCTTGCCTAGCCTGATGCTCAGACCGACCGCTCGCCTCGTTTGGAGGCTTCCGGCAGTTGAAGGATCATGATGCCGCAAACGCCTGGATCGGAAATCGAGCTTTCCACCGAACTGCCTGGCCGAGGAGACGCTGCAAGGACGAGGGTATCCGGATGACGCATCATGTGATCATCGTCGGCGGCGGTGCGAGCGGCGTCCTGCTGGCCGCGCATCTCCTGCGACAGGCCAATCGGACCGACGTCACGATCGTCGAGCCGCGCTCGGGCATCGGCGAGGGTCTCGCCTATTCGACGAAGGATTCCTGTCATCTCCTCAACACGCGCGCGGCGAACATGAGCGCCTTCGACGACGACCCCCAGCACTTCTGGCGCTGGCTGGTCGAGAGCGGGGCGGCGACGGCCTGCGAACTCGAGGGAGCGTTCAGCTTCGCGCCGCGAAGTCGGTATCGCGACTATCTCGTCGACCTCGTCCGTCATTGGCTGCCCGGCAGCGGCGACGGGCGCCTGCGGGTGCTGCGCGACACCTGCATCGCGCTGGCGCAGACGCATCGCGGCGTGAGTGCCACGCTGGCGAGCGGCCTCAGCCTCACCGCCGATCGCGCGGTTCTGGCGATCGGTCACGCCGTCCCTGTCGGCCCCTCCCCCTACGATCCCGCCTGGTCTTCGCCGAAAGATCTGGGGATCGGGCCGGACGAGGACATCCTGGTCCTTGGCGCTGGCCTGTCGATGATCGACAAGCTCGCCTCGCTCCATGCGCGCGGCCATCGCGGCCGGGTCACCGCCCTGTCGCGTCGGGCGCTCCTGCCGCGCATCCATGCCGTCACCGCGCCGTTCCACCTCGATCCCGCTGATATCCCGCTCGGCACCGGGCCCGGCTACTTCCTTCGCTGGCTGAGGCGGACCGTGCGCTGGGCCGAGAGCGAGGGCCGCGACTGGCGCGAGGTCATGGATGCGGTGCGCCCGCATGCCAGTGCCATCTGGTCCGCCATGCCCGCCTCGGGCCGCGCTCGCTTCCTGCGCCACGGCCGGACGATGTGGGACGTCCATCGCCACCGGATGCCGCCCGCTCTCGCCGACCTGACGCATGAAGCGCTGTCGAGCGGCCTCCTCCGGCTTGTCGCCGGTCGGCTGGTGGACGAGCACGTGGACGGGGACCGCCACCACGTGCGCATTCGTCATCGCCGCGGCGACCATGAAACGCTGGTCGTCGACCGGATCATCGACTGCACCGGTATTCGGCGGCGACCGGACGCCGATGGAACCGGCCTCGTCACACAGCTGATCGAGAGCGGCATCGCGAGAATGGACCCCCTCGGCCTCGGGCTCGACGTCGCGGCCAACTGTGGGCTGGCCGATCGCTCCGGTACGGCATCCGGCCGGATTTTTGCGCTCGGTCCCGTCACAAAGGCACGCTTCTGGGAGATCACGGCGATACCGGACATTCGGGCACAGGCACGTCGCCTGGCGGCCGAACTTGCCTAGCGCCCGCGCATCCGTCCGTCGTGAGGAGCGTCCTCAGACACTCTCGTCGATCAGACGAGGATCCACCGAGCGGATATCCTGGAAGGCGAGACCGACGAGGTTTTCCATCGCCTGACGGGCCGCCTCGGGATCCCCGGCAGCGATCGCCGCAAGGACCTTGGCGTGCTCGGGCACCGGATCACGCGGCATCCGCCCGTCGCGCGCCTTGAATAGGGTGGTCCAGCGCACCGCGGCGGCGATGCCGCTTGCCAACGTGCCAAGAGCCTCGTTGCGCGTCGCCCGCAGGATGGTCTCGTGGAACAGGCGGTCCGCATTGCGCCCTTCCTCGACGCCAAGGCCGTGCCGTCCCATGAGTTCCAGCGCTGCCCGCAGTTCCGCGATGTCGGCACGCGTGTGGCGCTGCGCCGCCAACGCGGCGGCGGACGGCTCGACGATCTGCCGCAGTTCAAAGAGCTCGCGTACGAAGGCGGGCGTCGGCGGCCCGTTCTCGAAGATCCAGCGCAGGATGTCGGGGTCGAGGAAATTCCAGTTGCTGCGGGCGTTGACGCGCGTTCCGGCTTTCGGCCGGCTGCTGACGAGCCCTTTCGCCGCCAGAATGCGCACCGCCTCGCGATAGGCCGTGCGCGACACGCTAAGCCGTTCGCTGAAGTCGACCTCGTTGGCGAGAAGGTCGCCCGGCGCATAGGCGCCCGTCAGGATCGCGGTGCCGATCTCCTGCGCGATCGAGCCATGCAATCGCTGCGAGCGCCCCCTCGGCACTGCGCGTTCCGCTCGTTCGGTCTCGCTCACCGGCACTCGCACTCAACTCCCCAACGGGACGAATCGTCCGTCCAGCGATATGATCCATCCCCAAACCGCGAGTGGACCGCGAGTTGAACGACTTGGCAAGCCGGAGGACGGCTGCACAACCGATCCAGCGTAGCGTATTTCGAAACCTGTTGCCTTGACGGTGCGGGGGGGCCAAAGAAACGGAGCCGCGCTGCGATCGCCGGCCGCGACCAGGAACGAGTATGATCGAAGACAACCAGGCAGCTGCCGGAATCCATGCTTCGGACCAAATGCGGCTCGACGCGTCCCGCGGTCTTGCGATCCTGATCGTCGGAATGCACCGCAGCGGCACCTCGGCGCTCGCCGGCATGATGATGCGGCTCGGCATCGACGTTCCCGGCGACCTGATCCCAGCAGCCTTCGACAATCCGAAAGGTTTCTTCGAGAACCGCCGTTTCGTCGAGTTCGATGACCGGCTGCTCGGGGAACTCGGCTATCTCTATGACGACGCCGTCAGCATTCCGCACGCCGCATTCGCGGTCGCCAGAGAGGCTGGCGCGGTGGAGCGTCTGCGCCGGCTGGCGACGCTCGAACTCGGCGAGGCCGAGTCCGTCCTCATCAAGGATCCACGCATCTGCCGGCTTCTGCCGCTCTGGATCCCGGCGGTCGAGGCGACGGGCCGGGTGGTCGCGACCATTCACCCGCTGCGCCACCCGATGGAAGTCGCGCAGTCGCTGCAGAAGCGGAACGAGTTTCCGCTGGAGCAAGGCCTTCTTCTCTGGCTTTCGCACGTGCTGGCAGCCGAGCGCGACTCGCGCGGGCGCCCCCGCTCCTTCCTGATGTACGATGCCGTGATGCGCGACTGGCGTTCGGCCGCCAGCCGGATTGCCTCCGACATCGGCATCGAATGGCCCCGGTCCTTCGACGAGGTTGCCGCCGACATCGACGATTTCCTGTCCGGCGACATGCGCCATCACACCGCGCCCGAACGCATCGAGGCCGCGCCGGGCTCGCTGGAATGGCTGGTTGGGGACGTCTGGGACGCGCTCGCCGCCTTGATCGAGGAGCCCGCCTCGCCCCAGGCGATCGCCCGGCTCGACGCGGCATCGGAGACGCTGGCCGCGGCCGAAAACCTGTTCCGCGGCTATGTGAAGGGTGCCAACCGGCTCCTCGAGGCGCGCTACGATCGGATCGATTCGCTCGAGCAGCACGCCGCCCATATGGATCATGTGGTCGAGAGCCAGGCCAACGAGGCGGCACACCGGCTCGACGTCGAACGGGCCGAGACGGAACGCTGGCGCATCCATGCCGGCTTCCTGACCGAAGAGCGGGATGCGCTCGAACGGATGGGCCAGCAGCTTCGCGACGAGCGCGACCAGTTGTACGCCGCATGGCAGGCGACCCAGCAGAGCCTGCAGGCCGTCCTCGTTTCGTTCAGCTGGCGCGCCGGCGCGCCGCTGCGCCGCATGGCCGATCGGGTTTCGCCCGCCGCGCGCGCGCGCATCCGCTCTTCCGTCCGTCCAGCCGTACGGCTCCTGCGCGGCATCGCCAGCCCGCGCCGGCCGGCCCCACCCGCGATCGAGCGCGGCTCAGTCGCGCCGGAGGCCGGCGAGACGGGGGCGATCGAGGGTCCGATCCGCTCCTACTCCGAGGACGATCTGCGCACCGCCGAGGCGATCCTGCGCAGTCCCTATTTCGATGTGGCCTATTATGCCCGCGAGGCGGGCATCGGCCTCACCGGCCTCGACGCGGCGCTGCACTACGTGACGGTCGGCGAAGCCGCGCGTCGACGGCCGTCCTCCCGTTTCGACCCCCGCTTCTATGCACTGCGCTATCCTGACCTTGCGGAAGCGGTTCCGAACCTTCTGGCGCACTACGTGCTGCATGGCGCAACCGAGGGCCGCGCGGGCAGCTCGGCCGCCGCGTCGATGACCTTCCCCGAGGCGCATTTCGATCCAGCGCGCCGCACGGTCCTCGTCATTGCTCACGAGGCCTCGCGCACCGGCGCGCCGATCCTCGCCTGGAACATCGCCGACCGTTTTCACCGCACGCACAACGTCGTGACGCTGCTGATGGCGGGGGGCGAGTTCGAGGAAACCTTCGCGCGCGCGGCCGACGTGGCACTCGGCCCGGTCGGACGGCCCGCCTGCTTCGATCCGTTCGAAGCCGAGGCGGTGGTCGAAGAGATCGTCCGGCATTACCGGATCGACTTTGCGATCGCCAACAGCGTCGAGACCCGCCACTTCGCCGTGGCGCTCGAGCGCGCTGGCGTCCCCGTGATCGCCCTCGTCCACGAATTCTCGACTTACTATCGCCCGCCCGGCATGCTGCACGATCTCTACGAGACGGTGTCGCGGCTCGTCTTCCCGGCGCGCGTCGTCCACGAGGTCTCGCGGCTGGAATACGAGGCCGTGCGCAAGCGCGCCTGCGACATCGTTCCGCAGGGGCCCTCCGAGGTGCCCAAGGTCGCGAGCGCGAAGGCCAAGAACGCCGTCAACGATCCAAAGCTTCCCGGCATCCTCCGCCCGCCCGGCTTCGAGGACGCCTTCCTCGTGCTCGGCATGGGAACCGTGCAGCAGCGCAAGGGCGTCGATCTCTTCGTCGCCGCCGCGCTGGCCGCCCGCAACGCCGCCCCGGACCGCAAATTCCGTTTCCTCTGGATCGGCCACGGCTACAAGCCCGCCGAGGACTTGAACTTCTCGGTCTACGTTCAGGCGCAAATCGAGCTATCTGGTCTCGAGGACTGCCTCGACATCATCGACAACGTGGCGGACCTCGAGCCGGTCTACGAGCGGATGGACGCGCTGCTCCTGCCCTCGCGTCTCGATCCTCTGCCCAATGTCTCGATCGACGCGGCGCTGCGCGGCGTGCCGGTGGTCTGCTTCGACGGCGCGACCGGCATGTCCGACATCCTGGTCGAAGGCGAGGCCGCCCGCTCGCTCGTCGTGCCTCATCTCGACACGCATCTGGCCGGCGTCGAGATCGCGAAGCTGGCGACCGACCGCGCGCATTACGAGGCGGTGTCGGCGGATCTGACCGCCATCGCCCGGCGGACCTTCGACATGAACGTCTATGTCGGAAAGCTCGCCGATCTCGGGGAAGCGGCGATCGCCGGCGCGAGGGACGAGGCGCGCGATCGCGAGGCGATCGCGGCTGAACCCGACCTCTTCGACCGCGACTTCTTCACCGGCGAGGTGCTGACGACGCTCGACCGCGAGGCGGCGATCGCGCACTACGTCGCCGCGTCCGCCCGCCGGACACGCGGCGCGGCGCCCGAATCCTACGCCTATCCCCGCCGTCCGCTGCCCGGCTTCAACCCTTTGCGCTTCGAGGCGGACCACCCGGGCCTCCAGCGCGATCCGCTGGCGGAATATGCCGCGCTCGGACGCCCCGCAGGCCCTTGGTCGCATCCCGTCATCCGCGCGGATGCTCCGGCGGAAGCCGCGCCCACTCGCCTCAAGGTCATGCTTCACGGCCACTTCCACTATCCCGAGCTTCTGCCGGAATTTTTGAAGCGGCTCTCGGCCAACACGCTCGCCTGCGACCTCTTCCTCACCACCGATACGCCCGAAGCGCTCGCGGCGCTTCGGGGCGCGAGCCACAGCTATCGCAAAGGTCGCGTCGAACTCTTGGAAGTGCCGAACCGGGGACGCGACATCGCCCCCTTCCTCACCGCCCTCGGCCGCAGCACGCTCGGGGAGTACGATCTCGTCGGGCATCTGCACGGCAAGCGCAGCCTCCACACGCAGGGCGTCGACGCGACCTATGGCGAGCGCTGGCGCACCTTCCTGTGGGAGCACCTCCTCGGCGGCGCCCACCCGATGGCCGATCGCGTCGCGGCAGCCTTCGCTCGCGACGCGCGGCTGGGTCTCGTCTTCCCGGAAGACCCCAACCTCGTCGGCTGGGACGGCAGCCGGAAGGCGGCGGAGGATCTCGCATCGCGGATGGGCGTCGCCCTGCCCCTGCCCCATGCGTTCGACTTCCCGAACGGTACGATGTTCTGGGCCCGGCCGGCCGCGCTGGAGCCGCTCTTCAAGCTCGGCCTGAGCGTCGAGGACTACCCGTCGGAGCCGCTGCCGAAGGACGGAACGCTGCTGCACGCGCTGGAGCGCCTCCTGCCCTTCGCGGCGGAAAAGGCGGGCTACACGATCGCGACGACGCTCGTGCGGGGCTCGGTGCGCTAGGACGATCGGGAGATGAGGGTTCCTCGATGATCGGCATCTTCGGCGCCAACGGCTTCATCGGCCGGCATCTCGTGCGGCGGCTCGCCGGCGGGCCGGAGCGCGTGCGCGCCGTCTCGCGCCACATCGATCCGGCCTTCGCCGCTTCGCTTCCCACCGATGTCGAGATCGTCCAAGCCGATCTCGGCGATGAACTGGCGATGGCCTCGGCGCTGACCGACCTGCGCGTCGTGGTGCAGCTCATCTCGACCTCGTCGCCCGGACTGCAGAACCGCTATGCCGTCAGCGACATCCGCGACAACGTGCTGCCGCAGGTCGCCTTCCTGGAAGCCTGCCTGGCGGCGAAGATCGAGCGCTACGTGTTCCTGTCGTCGGGCGGCACGGTCTACGGCCAGCCGCAGACGTTGCCGATCCCGGAGACGCACGAGGCCCGGCCGCTCTCCTCCCACGGCATGACGAAGCTCGTGGTGGAGCAGTACATCGGCATGTACGGCCGGCTGCACGATCTTGATTCGGTGATCCTGCGCGTCGCCAACCCGTTCGGCCCCGGCCAGACCTTCCGCAAGGGACAGGGGCTGATTCCCGCCCTTCTCCAGCGCCATGCGCAGGGGCTACCCGTGCGCATTATCAACGGCGGTCAGGCGATCCGCGACTTCCTCTATATCGACGATCTCGCGGACGCCGTGGCGCTGAGCCTCACCGCCCCGGGCGCGGCCGGCCGTACGATCAACATCGGCTCGGGCGAAGGCCGGCGAATCGTGGACGTGATCGAGGCGGTGGAAAGCGTGCTCGGCGAACGCTTCGCCCGCGAGGACGGCGGCACGCGCAATTCGGACGTCGACGCCAACGTCCTCGACATCACGCTTGCGGGTCAGCTCCTCGGCTGGCGGCCGAAGACGCCGTTCATGGACGGGTTGCGGCTGACGCTGCGAGACTGATCAGCGACCGAACCAGCTCCGGCGCTTCTCCGTCGTGCCGGCGAGTTGGGCCCGCAGTTCCTCGTTCTCGGCGCGCAGCCGGTCGATCTCGGCCTGGAGATCCCGCTTGACCGGCGGCCCCTCGAAGGCCGTGTCCTCGTGCAGCGCGCCGGAGGCGGACGCGTGCGAGGCGTCGAACGGCTGGAATGCCAGGTTCGGCCGTAGGGCGCGTTCGCGCAGGACGTCAGCCGAGGCGATCGGGCTCATGCCGCGATAGGCGGCGCCCCAGTGCGAGACATCGACGCCGCTGAGGTCCGCGAAGGCCTCGATCTCGTACTGGAACAAGCGATACAGGAACTCGCCGTCGCGCTGATCGAACTCGTAGCCGTAGTCGTGCGCGAAAGCGGTGTTTTCGCGCAACGGCTTCGGGGCCGCGGCCGGTGCGTCGAGTTCCAGGAAATTCCAGATGCGGGCCAGCGTCTCCTCGACGCGCTGTTCCAGCGCGCGCGTCTCGAGGACGAGCACCTGCTCGCGCGGGAAATGGGCGAACACGCGGCGGAGCTGGTTCGCGTAGAAGCCGCGCTCGACATAGGAGAACACGCGGTGGAAGCCGGGCGCGGTCGGGTCGCTGGCGACGCGCGAGCGGCCGGAGCGGATCGCTTCCGGAAACGACAGCGTCTCGCGTCCGTGGAAGTACTCCATCTTCCAGTGCGAATAGGCGCGCTCGATCGGGTCGCGATAGATGAGCACGAGGCGCGTCGCGGGATTGTAGGCCGCCAGCCGCTCGATGGCGTTCGGCCAGTAGCAGTAGACGGGCGTCGCATCCGCGAGATAGCGCGGCAGAACGCCTTCCATCGCGACGAGGTTGGCGAAGCGCCTGGGGTAGGCGTCGTTCAGGTCGTAGTCGGGATCGGCGAAGCGATCTTTGTCGCTTGCGACGTGCAGTTCCTTCGTATCGCCGAAGGCGATCAGCGGATGGTTGCGCAGATGTTGCGAGATCGTCGTCGTCCCGCCCTTCTGGACGCCGCCGACGATGAGATTGACCTTGGCCACGATGAGAACCCGCCGTCCGCCTGCAGAAACGAAGAAGGCCGCACGAGGCGGCCTTCCCGATGGTCAGTCGATCGAAGCCGATCAGCCGACGATGTTGGCAGCCGAGAAATCGGCGGTCGTGACGCCGGTCAGGACGACCGAGGCGTCAACCGTGCCGTCGCCGTTCGTGTCGGCGAACAGAACGGTCGTGGCGGTGCCGTTGACCGTGACGTTCTCGTACAGAGCGTACGTGACCGAACCATTGAACGCGTTGTTAGCCTGCGTCACAGCGGCGTCGAACGAGATCGCCGAACCGAACGACTGCTCGACGTAGTTGATGCCGTTGCCGGCCGTCGAACCGAAGTCGATCACGTTGTTGGTGCCGGCCGTGAAGTCCACGATCACGTCGCCCGTAGCCGAAACCGGAGCGTCGCCAGCGTTGAACACGAACGTGTTCGTGCCCGCACCGCCGGTCAGGTTGTCGTTGCCAGCGCCACCGGTGATGGTGTCGTTGCCCGCGCCGCCGATCAGCGTGTCGTTACCGTTGTCGCCGTTCAGCGTGATGGCAACAGTCGACAGCGAGGCGTCGACGGAGTCGTCACCGCGACCGCCGAAGATCACGTTCTCGCCCGTCGCCGAAGCCGACACGGTGATGACGTCCGCACCGACGTTGCCGTTCACAACGTTGTTGCCGGTGCCCGAGATCGTGATCGTGTCGACGCCGTCGCCACCCAGGATCGTGTTGTTGCCCGTGGCAGCAGCGCCGATCGTGAACGTGTCGTCGCCGAGATCACCCGACAGCGTGTTGTTGCCGGTACCGGTCACGGAGAAGATGTCGGCATCCTGACCGCCGAACACCGTGTTGTTGCCGTTGCCGCTGATCGTGAACGTGTCAGCGCCCTGGTTGCCGCTCAGCAGGTTGGCCGAGTTGCCCGTGACGTTGAAGGCGTCAGCCCCCTCACCGCCGAACACGGTGCTCGTGCCGGACGTCGAGGAGATGTTGAAGGTGTCGGTACCGAGGTCGCCCGAGAGGAAATGCGAACCGGTGCCCGACACGTTGAAGATGTCGTTATCCTGACCGCCGTACACGGTGTTGGAGCCGGTACCCGTGATCGCGAAGGTGTCGTTGCCGACGTTGCCGTTGGCGAAGGAACCAACGTCGCCACCAAGGTTGATCGTGTCACCGTCCATACCACCAAACACGGTGCCGGAGCCGTCGGCGTCGACAGTGATCACGTCGGCGCCCATACCGCCCGACACGTATGCGCCAGTCGCGCTCACGGTGTAGGTGTCGATGCCATCAAAACCGAAGGCGGCCGAATTCGCGGCACCGAGCGTCTCGGTGTTCGCACCAGTCGTGCCGACGTAGAGTTGCGAGCCGTCAGCAAAGATGTAGTCGTTCACGGTCGTGCCCGTCGTGCCGAGGACGACGGTGCGGCCAGCACCCACCAGCGTGGTCGTCGAAGCACCGAGCGCAACGGCGATCGCGGACGCGCTGACGTTCGTGAAGAGCAGGTTGTCGGTAGCCGGGTTGAACGCCGCCGCTTCAGCTGCGGTGATCGTTTCGTAATTGTAGACTGCCACGGTGGAATCTCCGTCCAAGCGGTTTGATCAAAGCTCCCAGGTCCCGGTGAGGCCGAGATAGGCCTCTCTCAGGCCGACCAAGCGATGTCGCCACCGCACAGGCCCAGAACCTTGAAACTGCTTAACCGGGTAGCAGACGGTCTTGGGTAAGGCAACGCGCAATGATTAAACTTTAGAGGACCAAACAGCAGGCGGCTCAAAGCGTGTGGCGCGGCCGCCACAACTACGGGCGTCGCAGATTTTTTCTGCTGCGGGTGGAACCATTTAACGGTTTCTCAATAGAGTGCGCGATCCGCCCTACAAACGCGATCAAATCGCGAACAAGGACGGCTCCATCGCGCTTCTCACCTGCCAGTCAAGGACGCGCTCGCGGCGGCGCCCGATCGCGGACGAAGCATTCTCGAAACCAGATCGCTCGCCGCGCGCGGATTTCACGTCGCTTCAGCCATCCGCCTCGCTGATCCAATCACGAGCTCCCCGGTTTCGGACCGCAACCGAAACGCAAGCGGGACGTAGGAAATTCGCGTGTTTGGTTGTATGGTCCGGGCGCGACGCCGAGTGCCTGCCGGGACTGCCCTCATGATGCCGTGATTGGCTGATGGGAGCGAAGTCCGGCTTGCGGGCGTCGTTCGTGTTCCGCAGCGTTCCGTCCGCAAAGGCGATCCATGCAGCCCAACGTCAACCTCGCGCCCGAAATGCGCGATGCGCTCCGCGCCGGTGCCAAGCCCATGGCCTTCGCCGCGCTGTTCTCCTTCGGATCGAACCTCCTGTTCCTGGCGATGCCGCTGTACATGACGCAGGTCTACAGCCGCGTCATCACCTCGCATTCGGAAGCGACGCTGATCTACCTGTCGATCGCGGTGATCATGGCCTTCGTCGTGATGATCGCGCTGGAAGAGCTGCGCGGGCGCATCCTCATCGGCATCGGCTCGATGATCGACCGCAAGATGGCGCCGCGCCTGCTCGACGCAGTCGTGAACGCCGGGCTCCGCGCCGGGCGCCCCGCCCGAGCCTCGGCGCTGCGCGATCTCGACACGTTCAGGCAGGGCATCGCCGGCAACGTCACCAACACGATCCTCGACACGCCCTGGGCGCCGATCTTCCTGATCGTCATCACGATGATCGACTGGCGCCTCGGCATGGCCGCGACGGTCGGCGCGATTCTCCTGTTCGGCCTCGCGCTCCTCAACGAGTACGTGACGAAGCCGGCGCTGAAGGAGGCGAACATCGCCGGCCAGCGCTCCTATGCGGCGACCGATTCGGGCCTTCGCAACGCCGAAGTCATCTACGCGATGGGCATGCTGCCGGGCCTGACCAACCGCTGGAACCGCGACCGCCTCGCCATGCTCGCCTCGCAGGAGGAGGCGTCGGAGCGTGGCGGGTCGGTGCAGGCCGCGATCCGCTTCCTCAACAACTTCCTGCAGGTTTCGATGCTGGCGGGCGGCGCGCTGCTGGTGATCGAGGGCCTTGCCGGCCCCGGCATCATGTTCGCGGCCGTGATGCTGGTGTCGAAGGCGCTGGCCCCGGTGCAGCGAGCGGTCGGCTCGTGGAGCACGATCGTCAACACGCGCCAGAGCTTCGAGCGCCTGAACGCCCTCCTCATCGAGTTCCCGGCCGCCGAGCGCGGCATGGAACTGCCGCGTCCCGCCGGCAAGCTTTCGGTGGAAGGCTGCTTCTACGCCTTTCCGGGCACGAACAAGGCGCTCCTGAAGAACCTCAACTTCGCACTCGAGCCGGGCGACTGCCTCGGCCTCATCGGCCCGTCGGGCGCCGGCAAGAGCTCGCTCGCCCGCCTCCTGATCGGTGTGCAGCGCCCGACCTCCGGCTCGGTCCGCCTCGATGGCGCCGAGATGCACTCCTGGGGCCGCGACCATATCGGCCGCCACATCGGCTACCTGCCGCAGGACGTCGAACTCTTCTCGGGCACCGTGCGCGAGAACATCGCGCGCTTTGCGCCGGAGCCGGACGACGCCGCCGTGCTCGCCGCCGCCAGGATGGCCGGCTGCCACGACCTGATCCTGCGCCTGCCGGACGGCTACGACACCGAACTTGGCGAAGGCGGTGCGATGCTCTCGGTCGGCCAGCGCCAGCGCGTCGCGCTCGCGCGCGCCGTCTACGGCAATCCGTCCTTCGTGGTGCTGGACGAGCCCAACGCCTCGCTCGATTCCGATGGCGAGCAGGCGCTCCTGGCCGCGATCGTCGCGCTTCGCCGCATCGGCTCGACCGTGGTGGTCATCTCGCATCGCATGTCGGCGCTGAACTACTCCAACAAGATCCTGCTCCTGCGCGACGGCATGGTGGAGCGCTTCGGCCCGCGCGACGAGGTGCTCGCCCGCGTCGTCGCCCCGGCTCCGGCTCCGGCGGCGCAGCAGCCCCAGTCGCAGCCGGCGGTGGCCGCTGCGCCGGAGCCGAAGGCCATCCCGGCCTCGTCCTGACCCTGAAGCTTCGAGAGATAGACCCATGTCCGTGATCGCCTTCAGGAAGAAGCCCGACGATGAGCAGCCCGCGCAGCCGGGCGAGGTGCCCAAGCTCGCCAAGCCCGGCGGGGACGACGGCGCCTATGAATTCAACCTTCGCCGCCCGATCCTTCTGGGCTCGGTGATCGTCGGCGTCTTCATCGTCGGCATCGGCACCTGGGCGGCCTTCGCACCGCTTTCGGGCGCGGTGCTGGCGGGCGGCGTCGTCAAGGTCGAGGACAGCCGCAAGGTCGTGAAGAACCGCGACGGCGGCATCGTGAAGTCGGTGATGGTGCGCGACGGCCAGCATGTGCAGGCCGGCGACGTTCTCCTGCGCATGGACGACGTGCAGGCGCGCTCGGCCTACGAGGTCTACGACAACCAGCTCATGAACCTTCTCGCCCGCCGCGCTCGCTTCACCGCGGAAAGCAAGGGCGACGAGGAGATTACCTTCCCGCCGGAGGTGCTCGAGCGGCGCGACGACCCGGCGATCGAGCAGTTGATCACCGATCAGACCACCCTGTTCCAGACCCGCAAGATGGGCCTGGAGACGCAGGTCGAAATTCTGCAGCAGCGCCGCCAGCAGCTCGAAACCCGCATCAGCGGATACCAGATCCAGATCAACTCGATCGACCGCCAGCAGGAGCTGATCGAGGAAGAGAAGAAGGGCGTCGCCTCGCTGCTGGCCAAGGGCCTCGCGCCCAAAACGCAGGTTCTGGCGCTCGAGCGTGCATCCGTCGATCTCGGCGGCCAGACCGGATCCTTGAAGTCGCAGATCGCCGAGGCCCGCGAGACGCAGGGCGAGGCGGAGATGCAGATGAACCGGCTGAAGCAGGACCGTCTGACGGAAGCCAACGAGGGCATCAGCAACGTCCAGTCCGAGATGGCCAACATTGTGCCGCGCCTCCAGTCGGCCAAGGCGACGCTGGCGCTGACCGAGGTCCGTGCGCCCGTGACCGGCACCGTGCTCGGTCTCACGCAGTTCACCGACGGCGGCGTGCTTGGCCCCGGCGAGCGCATCCTCGATCTCGTGCCGGAAAACACGCAGCTCATCATCGAGGCGATGATCCAGCCGCAGGACATCGCCAAGGTCGAGCCCGACATGAACGCGATGGTAAAGCTCACGGCCTACAACCAGAGCAACACGCCGTCGGTCAACGGACGAATCCTGCGCGTGTCGCCGGACCGGCTGACGACCGAGAACGGCACGGCCTACTTCAAGGCCGACGTCGAGGTGGCTCCGAGCGCCCTCGCCCATCTGTCGCACGACATCCGCCTCTATCCCGGCATGCCGGCCGAGGTCATCATCCCGACGGGCGAGCGCACGGCGCTGGACTACATCCTCGCGCCGATCACGCGCTCGATGGATCGCGCCTTCCGCGAGGAATAGAGCCAATCCGGCGGCGCGCTTCGGTGCGCCGCCTCTCGCCGTCCCGATCGTCGCCGCGTGACGGGATGCCGTCCCGATTTCACGCCGCGTAGATCATGATCCAGAACAAGACGCTTCTCTTCATCCATCAGAACTTTCCCGGCCAGTTTCTCCACCTGTGCCGGGCCTTGGCCCAGCACAACCGGGTCTTCTTCATCACCAAGCCGACCAAGAACCGCCTCGCAGGCGTCCGGCTGGTGGAATACACGCCGCACCGCGCGCCGAATCCGCAGATCCACAACTACCTGCGCACCACGGAAGACGCGATCCTCCACGGGCAGGCAGTAGCCCGCCTCCTCCTGCAGATGCAGAAGGAGAACGTGCGCCCGGACATCATCATCGGGCACAGCGGCTGGGGCGAGACACAGTTCGTCAAGGACATCTTCCCTGACGTTCCTCTGCTCAGCTACATCGAGTTCTACTACAGCGCGACGGGCGCCGACGTCGGCTTCGACCCGGAATTTCCGAGCCAGACGGAGCTCAAGTTCCAGTTGCGTTGCCGCAACCAGGTCATTCTGTCCGCTCTCGAATCGACCGATCTCGGCCTGTCGCCGACGCGCTGGCAGCACAGCCGCATCCCGTCGGTCTTCCAGCCGAAGGTGAAGGTGATCCACGACGGGGTGGACACCGACCAGATCAGACCCGCCGAAGCGCCTTCCATCACGATCGAGGGCCGAACCTACGACAAGTCGGCGCCGGTGGTGACCTATGTCGCCCGCAACATCGAGCCCTATCGCGGCTCGCACATCTTCATGCGCGCGATCAACCGCATCCTTGCCAAGGCGCCGGACGCGCGGATCGTAATCGTCGGCGGCGACGGCGTGTCCTATGGGGCCCGTTTGCCAGAGGGCGAGACCTACAAGGCACGCTTCCTCAAGGAGAACCCGGTCGACGAGACGCGCGTGCACTTCGTCGGGCGCGTCGAGTACGAGGACTTCAAGACGCTGCTGCAGGTGTCTGCGGCCCACGTCTATTTGACCTATCCGTTCGTCCTGTCCTGGTCGATGCTGGAATCGATGGCGACCGAGTGCCTGCTCATCGGATCGCGCACCGCGCCGGTCGAAGAGGTGGTGCGCCACAGCGAGAACGGGCTGCTCGTCGACTTCTTCGATCCGCAGGAGCTTGCCGAGACGGTGGTCGAGGCGCTGCGCCAGCCGGAAAAGTATCATGAGATGCGCCGCGAAGCGCGGCGGACGATCGTGCGCGACTACGACCTGAAGCGGGTCTGTCTGCCCGCACAGCTCAACCTGATCGGCCGGATGCTCGGCTGATCAGCTCGCCAGCGGAATCGGCGCGGGCGCTATCGCTTCGCCGAGGCCGAGCCGGTTGCGGATCGCGCCGCTCGACGACACGAGCCCCTCGATCGTGTAGTTGCCGAGCGTCGAGAGAAAGGCGTCGAGCGCGCTGCGGAGCGCGGCGTTCAGGGCGCAGCTGTCGATCAGCGGGCAATCCACCGCGCCGGTCTCGAAGCATTCGGCCATCGCGAAGCTTTCTTCCGTCGTCTCCACCACTTCGCGAAGGGTGATCGCGGCGGCAGGACGCGCCAGCCGGATGCCGCCGTTGCGGCCGCGGACGGTCTCGACGAAGCCCGCCTCCACCAGCGGCTGAAGGATCTTGAAGAGGAAGAGTTCCGACACGTTGTAGGCTGCCGCGACGTCGCCGACGCGGCTCAGCCGCTCGGTGTTGACCGCGCAGTACATCAGGAGTCGGATGGCGTAGTTCGTCTGGCGCGTGAGCCGCATCAAGTCCTCCCTCGGGCGGGCTGCCGAGCAGATGATGTTTCCTTAGAACAATTCCAAGCGCATGGGAAATGCGGCGGCATCGTGCATGGTTGTCGCAGAATTGTCGCTTTTCCACGCCCGTGCGCTATGGGCGCGTTGGCGAAAGCTTTTCGAGTTGCTAAGAAATTCGCCATGCATGAGGGATGTGCGACGGAGCGTTGACGCTCGCCGCCCGAAGCGGCTCGAATCAACGAGGCTCCATGGAATACTTCCTGCAACAATTGATCAACGGCGTGACGCTGGGATCGATCTACGGATTGATCGCCATCGGCTACACGATGGTCTACGGCATCATCGGCATGATCAACTTCGCCCATGGCGAGGTCTTCATGATCGGCTCGTTCATCGCGCTGACGACGTTCCTCGTGCTGATCTCGATGGGCGTGACGTTCCTGCCGATCGTGCTGCTTCTGATGATCGTCGTGGCGATGCTGTTCACCGCCCTTTGGGGCTGGTCGATCGAGCGGATCGCCTACCGTCCGCTTCGCGGCTCGTTCCGCCTTGCGCCGCTGATCACCGCCATCGGCATGTCGATCTTCCTGCAGAACTTCGTGCAGGTGTCGCAGGGCGCCCGCGTGAAGCCGCTGCCGCCGCAAATCCAGGGCGCAGTGCAGGTCATCCCGGGCGTTCAAATCTCCTACATGCAGATCACGATCATCATCGTGACGCTGGTGCTGATGACGGTGTTCTCGCTTCTCATCGCGCGCACGCCGCTCGGTCGCCAGCAGCGCGCCTGCGAGCAGGATTCCAAGATGGCCGCGCTTCTCGGCGTCAACGTCGACCGGACGATCTCGCTGACCTTCGTGATGGGCGCCTCGCTCGCGGCGGTCGCCGGCACGATGTACCTCCTCTATTACGGCGTCATCGACTTCTACATCGGCTTCCTCGCCGGGGTTAAGGCCTTCACCGCGGCCGTTCTCGGCGGCATCGGCTCGCTGCCGGGCGCCATGCTCGGCGGCCTCGCGATCGGTCTCATCGAAACCTTCTGGTCGGGTTATTTCTCGGTCGAGTACAAGGACGTCGCCGCCTTCTCGATCCTCGCGATCGTCCTGATCTTCCTGCCCTCCGGCCTTCTCGGCCGGCCTGAAGTGGAGAAGGTCTGATCATGGCCGGTCCTCAGACCCCGTCCACGACCACGCCCGAGGGCGCGCAGATCGAAGAGGAAATGCGTCGCGACGCCATGCGCGGCGTACCGCCGGCGGCCGAAGCGCCGCCCTCCGGGCCGAGCTTTGCCGTCGCGCTGCGCGAGGCGCTCGTCACCGCCGCGATCGTCGGCGCGCTGACGTTGTTCTTCCTTCTGATGCGCACGGACATCGCGCCGGGCGGCCTCGTCCTGTCGGTGCGCTGGGACCTCTGGTTCATCGCGATCGCGCTCGCCTTCGGCGTGCGCCTCGTCCTCAGCCTCGTCCTATTCCAGCGCAAGGAGAAGGGCACGGGCTCGGCCAAGGCCGGCAAGACCGTCTCCACCAAGGGCGCCGGCCTCGGCCGCTTCCTCGGCGTCGGGCTGCTCGGTCTCGCGCTTGTGCTGCCGTTCCTGATCCGGGTCGTGGCGCCGTCGAGCGACCGCTACCTGATCGACCTCGCGATCCTGATCCTGACCTATGTGATGCTCGGCTGGGGCCTCAACATCGTGGTCGGTCTCGCGGGCCTTCTCGATCTCGGCTACGTCGCGTTCTACGCGGTCGGCGCCTATTCCTTCGCGCTCCTCGCCATCAACTTCGAGCTCGGCTTCTGGGTCTGCCTGCCGATGGCGGGACTCTTCGCCGCGCTCTGGGGCATCGTCCTCGGCTTCCCGGTGCTGCGCCTGCGCGGCGACTATCTCGCCATCGTGACGCTCGCCTTCGGTGAGATCATCCGCGTGGTGCTTCTCAATTGGTACCAGGTGACGGGCGGCCCGAACGGTCTTCTCGGC
This sequence comes from Aureimonas phyllosphaerae, assembly GCF_047943035.1. NCBI lineage: Bacteria > Pseudomonadati > Pseudomonadota > Alphaproteobacteria > Hyphomicrobiales > Aurantimonadaceae > Aureimonas > Aureimonas phyllosphaerae. Next base: position 3,733,089 of record NZ_CP181348.1, read on the forward strand.
ATTCCGCGTCCGACGCTCTTCGGCCTCGACTTCGGCCGTGGCGAAGGGTCGTTCTCGGACTATTTCGGCATTCAGTACGACGGCATCCACCGCTTCATCTTCCTCTATTACATCATCCTGGCGCTCGCGCTTCTGACCAACTTCGTGACGCTGCGCATGCGCCGCATGCCGGTCGGCCGAGCCTGGGAAGCGCTGCGCGAGGACGAGATCGCCTGCCGGGCGCTCGGCATCAACACGACCAACGTCAAGCTGACGGCGTTCGCGACGGGCGCCATGTTCGGCGGCTTCGCGGGCTCGTTCTTCGCCACGCGGCAGGGCTTCATCTCGCCGGAGAGCTTCACGTTCCTCGAATCGGCGATCATCCTCGCCATCGTGGTGCTCGGCGGCCTGGGCTCTCAGATCGGCGTCGTGATCGCCTCGATCGTGATGATCGGCGGCATCGAACTCCTGCGTAATCTCGGCTTCCTGGAGGTCGTTTTCGGTGCGGGCTTCGATCCCACGCAGTACCGCATGCTGATCTTCGGCGTCGCCATGGTCGCGATCATGGTCTGGAAGCCGCGCGGGCTCGTGTCCTCCCGCCAGCCGTCGGCCGTCTACAAGGAACGCAAGGCGATCGGGGCCGACATGGTCGCTCAGGGCGAGGGGCACTGATCATGGCTATGACGACGGAAACGATGGGTCGCTGGATGCGCGACCCGGTGCTGACGGTCGAGCACCTGACCATGCGGTTCGGCGGGCTCGTAGCGATCAACGACCTGTCCTTCGAGGTCGGTCGCGGCGACATCACCGCGCTGATCGGCCCGAACGGCGCCGGCAAGACCACGGTCTTCAACTGCGTGACCGGCTTCTACAAGCCGACCGAGGGGCGCATCGCGCTTCGCCGCGGCACCGGCATCGGCAAGGACGAGGTCGTGGCGCTCACCCGCACGGGCGCGCAGAGCCGCAAGGTTTCGGGCGGCGAGGTGTTCCTGCTCGAGCGCATGAGCGACTTCCGCATCACGGAAGTCGCCGGCGTCGCGCGCACCTTCCAGAACATCCGCCTCTTCGGCGGCATGACGGTCTTCGAGAACCTTCTCGTCGCCCAGCACAACAAGCTGATGGCGGCGTCCGGCTTCACGGTCGGCGGCCTCCTCGGCCTGCCGGGCTACCGCCGCGCCAGGGAGGCCGCGCAGGACCGCGCGGTGGACTGGCTGAAGCGCACCGCCCTCCTCCACCGCGCCGACGACCCGGCGGCCGACCTGTCCTACGGCGACCAGCGCCGCCTGGAGATCGCCCGCGCCATGTGCACCGACCCGGTGCTCCTATGCCTCGACGAGCCGGCCGCCGGCCTCAACCCGCGCGAATCGGCCGAGCTCAACACGCTGCTCCGGTCGCTGCGCGACGACTTCGGCGTCTCGATCCTGCTGATCGAGCACGACATGGGCGTCGTGATGGAGATCTCCGACCACGTGGTCGTGCTCGACTACGGCACCAAGATCTCGGACGGCACGGCGCATGCGGTGCGCAACGATCCGCGCGTCATCGCCGCCTATCTCGGCGTCGACGACGAGGAAGTCGAGGCGGTGGAAGCCAAGCTCGACCAGGGCGACATCGACGGCGCGGCGGCCACCGCCGGACTGCCGGGAGGAGCGGGCGCATGAGCGCGACCATGACCGAGGTTCCGACCATCGCTCCGGCAGTCTCCGACCCGCTCCTGTCGATCCGCGGCGTCGAGACCTTCTACGGCAAGATCCAGGCCCTGAAGGGCGTCGATCTCGACGTCGGCGACGGGGAGATCGTGACGCTGATCGGCGCCAACGGCGCCGGCAAGTCGACGCTGATGATGACGATCTGCGGCAACCCGCGCGCGCGCTCTGGGCAGATCCTCTACCGCGGCGAGGACATCTCGCAGCTCCCCACCCACACGATCATGACCCGCCGGATCGCGCAGTCGCCGGAAGGGCGGCGCATCTTCGGCCGGATGACCGTGATGGAGAACCTCCAGATGGGCACGACGCTCGTCGGGCAGGAGCACTTCGACGACGACCTGCGCAAGGTGTTCGAGCTGTTCCCGCGCCTGAAAGAACGTGCCGGGCAACGCGGCGGCACGCTGTCGGGCGGCGAGCAGCAGATGCTGGCGATCGGCCGCGCGCTGATGAGCCGGCCGAAGCTGCTCCTCCTCGACGAGCCCTCGCTCGGCCTCGCCCCCCTGATCGTCAAGCAGATCTTCGAGGCGGTGCGCGAGCTCAACCGCAACGAGGGCCTTACAGTCTTCCTCGTCGAGCAGAACGCCTTCCATGCACTCCGCCTCGCCCATCGCGGCTACGTGATGGTCAACGGCCGCATCACCATGAGCGGTACCGGGCGCGAACTCTTGGCCCGTGAGGAAGTCCGCAGCGCCTATCTTGAGGGAGGGCATCACTGATGCAGAAGGAAATGGCCCTCCTCTGGGAGGTGACGTTCTTCGAGTTCCTGATCGTCACGGTCGTGATCGGCGGCGCGCTGGCCTATGCGATCGGACGCTCCACTGCGCGCTCGTGGAGCGGCTGGGGCCTGATGGTCTTCTACTGCTTGCTCCTCGCGGTCGCGATTCGCTTCCTGCACTTCAGTCTGTTCCACGGAACGTTCTTCCTGCCCGCGGCGACGTTGCCGACGGCCCTGCACTACGCTGTGATCGACTTTGCCGTGATTCTCGCCGTCGCATCGCTCGGTCGCGGTCGCACGCGAGCCGGCCAGATGGCGCGGCAGTACCGCTTCGAGAAGGCATAAAACTTGAGCATTCGCCCGATCGTTGAAAAAAAGCGGCAGAAATAGGCGATCGGCTGAAAATGACTATTCCGCTTGGCAAGGGCTTGGTCTTTACTCCCATCGGGGACGAAACGCACGAACCCGCCGGACCGCCCATGACGATCCGGGAATCAACAGGGAAAACAGAACGATGATGAAAGCGCTTCTGGCCGGTGTGGCCCTCAACGTCGTGCTGGGCGGCGCCGCCTTCGCCGACATCACGATCGGCGTCGCGGGCCCGATGACGGGCCAGTACGCCACCTTCGGAGAGCAGCTGCGCGTCGGCGCCGAGCAGGCCGTCAAGGACATCAACGCCGCGGGCGGCGTGAACGGCGAGATGCTGAAGCTGTCGGTGGGCGACGACGCCTGCGATCCGAAGCAGGCCGTGGCGGTCGCCAACCAGTTCGCCTCGCAAGGCGTGCCCTTCGTGGCCGGCCACTTCTGCTCGGGCTCGTCGATCCCGGCCAGCCAGGTCTACTCGGAAGAGGGCATCGTCGAGATCTCGCCGGCCTCGACCAACCCGGACTACACCGACAAGCGCCCGTCGGACGGCATCTACCGCGTCTGCGGTCGTGACGACCAGCAGGGCGAGGTCGCCGGCGCTTACATCGCCGAGAACTTCAAGGACCAGAACGTGGCCGTGCTCGACGACAAGTCGGCCTACGGCAAGGGTCTCGCCGAGCAGACCGCCAAGGCGATGGAAGCCAACGGCAAGAAGCCGACGCTGACGGAGTCCTACTCGGCCGGCGAAAAGGACTACACCGCCCTCGTCTCAAAGCTGAAGCAGGCCGACGTCAAGCTCGTCTACATCGGCGGCTACCACACCGAGGCCGGCCTTATCGCCCGCCAGATGAAGGAACAGGGCGTCAGCGCCAAGATCATGTCGGGCGACGCGATCGTCACCGACGAGTACTGGGCGATCACCGGCGATGCCGGCGAAGGCACGCTGATGACCTTCTCGCCGGATCCGCGCAAGAACCCGACCGCCGCACCCGTCGTGCAGGCGATCGAGGGCTCGGGCAAGAGCGCCGAGGGTTACGCGCTCTACACCTACGCCGCGATTCAGGCCTGGGTCGAGGCGGCCAAGAAGGCCGGCGGGACCGAGTACGAGGACGTCGTCAAGGCGCTCGATTCCGAGACCTTCCCGACCGTGATCGGCGACCTGAAGTTCGACAGCAAGGGCGACGTCACCCTGCCGGGCTACGTCATCTACGAATGGAAGAACGGCAAGTACGACTACATCCAGACGGCCGCCGCGAAGTAAGCGACGCTGTCACCTGACAGACGGACGGCCCGGCATGGCGACATGCCGGGCCGTTCTCGTTTCCGCGGCCGGGCGCTTTGCTTGCTGCAGCCGACCGTACCCGCTCAAGCGACGACGATCTCGGGTCCCGCCTTCCGCAGCGGGGCGAGAAGCAGATCGGGAAGGTCCCGCTCGACGATGATCGATGAGATCTCGGCCAGCAGGACGATGCCGAAGGGCGACGCGGCGCCGAGCTTGTCGCGGGTCGCAAGGACGATCGTCTCGGCCGACTGGCGAACGATGAAGCGCTTGAGAGCCGCCTCCTCTGCCTGGCCGGTGCTGGCCCCGGCCTGTGCGTGGACGCCGGTGGCGCCCATGACGAAGAGGTCCGCGCGGATCCGGCCGAGGGTCTCGACGCAGGCCGCGCCCATCGCGACGACCGAATGCTTGAACAGGCGGCCTCCGATCAACTCCACCTCGATCCGTGGATGTCGCGCGAGTTCCACCGCGACGCTCGGACTGTGGGTGACGACGGTCGCCTCAAGGTCCGGCGGCAGCTGACGCGCGAGCTGGACATTGGTGGTCCCGCCATCGAGGAAGACGACCTGACCCGGCCGGACGAGCCGCGCCGCCGCGGCGCCGAGCCGCGCCTTCGCGTCCGTTTCGATCGTCTGCCGCACGCCGTAGTCGGCCGTGGCCGGCGAGGCCGGCAGGGCGCCGCCGTGGACGCGCTGAAGAAGCCCCTCCCCCGCCATCTCCCGCAGGTCGCGCCGGATCGTGTCCTCCGACAGACCGAGCTGACGACTGAACTCCTTCGCGACGAGCCGTCCGTCGCGTCGCACGGTCTCCAGGATCAGCGCCTTGCGCTCGCTCGTCAGCATGGTTCACCTTGGTTGCACGAAATATCTTGACTCTGCACGATCATGCACGAATGTTGGACGTGTGCCAAGCGGTGTATTTCTCGCGCTGCCATTGAGGAAACGGTTTCATGAGCATCGCCGAGCGCATTCGCGTCGAAGACGTCACGGTCCTGTCGGACGATTGGTATGTCCTGAAGAAGACCGTCTTCTCCTACCGCCGCAGTGACGGGAGTTGGCAGCGACAGTCGCGCGAGACCTACGACCGCGGCAACGGCGCGACGATCCTGCTCTACGATCCGCAACGTCGCACGGTCATCCTGACGCGGCAGTTCCGCTACCCGGCCTTCGTGAACGGGCACGACGATCTCCTGATCGAAGCGCCGGCCGGCCTTCTCGACGACGCGACGCCGGAAGCACGCATCCGCGCGGAAACCGCCGAGGAAACCGGCTTTGCGATAGGCGAGGTCCGCCCGATCTTCGACGCCTTCATGAGCCCCGGTTCGGTGACCGAGCGGCTGCACTTCTTCGTCGCGGAATACGCGCCCCGCGACCGTGCGTCCGCCGGCGGCGGCAATGCCGACGAGGGCGAGGACATCGATGTCCTCGAACTCGGCATCAATGAGGCGCTCGGCATGATCGCTTCCGGCGCGATCCGCGACGGAAAGACGATTATGCTGCTGCAGTATGCAGCCCTGCACCTCCTGCGCGCCTGATCAGCCGCAGGAGGTGCTTCCTCAGGCGCGGCCGGCGGCCATCAGGGCGGGGTAAAGCGAGCGGTAGCGGTCGTGCGCGCGGGCGAAGGATTCGACCAGCGTCTCGTCCGGCTCGTAGCGCGCTGCGATCGGCGGTTCGGTCATCACCGAGTCCGGGTCCGCGCCGGTGGCCGCGCAGATGCCGAGGCGCGCCGCACCGAAGGCGGCACCGAAGTCGCCGGCCGCCGGCAGGGCGACGGGCGTCTCGAGGACGCTCGCCATGATCTTCAGCCAGAGTTCCGAGCGCGAGCCGGCGCCGACCGCGATCAGCTGGCGCACCCACGAGGCATGCGGCGCGGCGTCGAGGCAGTCGCGGATCGAGAAGGCGACGCCCTCCAACACGGCGCGGACCATGTCGGCGCGGCTCGTATCGGCCTGAAGGCCGATGAAGGCGCCGCGTACGGCAGCGTCGTTGTGGGGCGTGCGCTCGCCCGAGAGATACGGCAGGAACAGGAGCCGCCCTGGCGCGCGCAGGTCGTCCCCCGCCTGCGCGACGAGCGCGCCCGGCTTCTCGGCAAGAACGCCGGACAGCCATTCCAGCGAGCCCGCCGCCGAGAGCGTCACGCCCATCTGGTGCCAGAGGCCGGGAAGCGCGTGGCAGAAGGTGTGGAGCGCCGTGTCGGGAACCGGGTCGTAGCCGGCGCTCGCCGTGAACAGGACGCCGGACGTGCCGAGCGACAGGAAGCCCGTACCCGGGCGCGTGACGCCGACGCCGCAGGCCGAGGCCGCGTTGTCGCCGCCGCCGCCCGCGACGACGACGCCCTGCGGCAGGCCCCAGCGGCTGGCGAGTTCGGGGCGCAGCGTTCCGCTCGCCTCGGTGCCTTCGACGAGGCGCGGCATCTCGGCCTCGGAGAGCTTCGTCCGGCGCAGCATCGTCGACGACCAGCGCCGCTCGCCGGTGCGCAGCCACGCGGTGCCGGCGGCATCCGACATATCGGACGCGGCCTCGCCCGTCAGCCAGAGACGAAGGTAGTCCTTCGGCAAGAGCACGCGGCGCACGCGCTCGAAGATTCGCGGCTCGTTGCGCGACACCCAGAGGAGCTTCGGCGCGGTGAAACCGGGAAACACGATGTTGCCGGTGATCGCCCGCGCTTCCTCGTCGTCGAGTTCCTCGGCTTCCTCGTGGGATCGCGTGTCGTTCCAGAGGATGCAGGGACGCAACACCTCGTCGGCCCCGTCGAGCAGCGTCGCGCCGTGCATCTGGCCGGACAGGCCGATGCCCTTCACCGACGCCATCGCGGCCGGGTGCTTCGCCTGCAGTTCCACGAGCACCGCCTCGCAGGCGGCGATCCAGTCGACAGGCGCCTGCTCCGACCAGCCGAAGGCGGGTCTCGTGACGTTCAGCGAGGCGCTGGCCGTTGCGACGGGGTTCTGATCCTCGTCGACGATCAGGGCCTTCAGCGACGACGTGCCCAGATCCAGCCCGAGATAATGGCCCATTCGCGTCCCGTCCTCCCCCGGTCGGGAAGCCCCGAGCGGCGATGATTCTTTCCTGAGTTTCACAGGTAACGTCGGATGCCGGTCATCATCAACCGCCAACCGTGCATCGGTGAAGCCGGAGCGGCCCCGACCGCTTCTGATCCGGCGCCGAACAGGCTAGAAGCGGCTCGAAGCGCATCAGCACCGGACCATTCCATGACCCGCATCGTCTACGTCAACGGCGCGTATCGCCCGGAAGCCGAAGCCAAGGTCTCGGTCTTCGATCGAGGCTTCCTGTTCGCCGATGCGGTCTACGAGGTGACGGCGGTGATCGGTGGCAAGCTGATCGATTTTCCCGGCCATTGCGCACGCCTGCGCCGGTCGCTCGCGGAACTCGGCCTGCCCTCGCCCGCGACCGACGACGAGATCCTCGCCATCCACCGTGAACTCGTCTCGCGCAACGGGCTGGAGCTCGGGCACGTCTACCTCATGGTCACGCGCGGCGAGGCGGACCGCGACTTCGTCTTTCCGAAAGTCGACACGCCGCCGAGCTTCGTCCTGTTCACGCAGCGCCGCGACGCGATCGAGACCCGCGAGGCCGAACAGGGCCTCAAGGTCGCCTCCGTACCCGACCTTCGCTGGGGCCGGCGCGACATCAAGACGGTGCAGCTTCTCTATCCGTCGATGGCCAAGATGGAGGCCAAGCGGAAGGGCAAGGACGATGCCTGGTTCGTCGAGAACGGCACCGTCACCGAGGGGACCAGCAACAACGCCTATATCGTCACCCACGAGGGCGCGATCCGCACCCGCGCGCTCGGTCACGACATCCTGCACGGCATCACCCGCGCGGCGCTTCTGAAGGTCGCCGGCGAACTCGGGCTTCATGTCGAGGAACGGCCGTTCACAATCGAGGAGGCGCAGGGCGCGCGCGAGGCCTTCGTCACCTCGGCCGGGGCGTTCGTGACGCCTGTGGTCGAGATCGACGACGTCGCGGTCGGCGACGGTCGGCCGGGCCCGATCGCTCGCCGCCTGCGCGCCGCCTATCTCGACGTCGCGATCGCAGAGGCCCTTTGAACGCAGCGTCTCGACGGCGACCCGTCCGTTGCGTAAGAGCCTGCCCCATCGTTTTCGCGTCCCCGATCGAAGGGAAAACCGCATGAGCACTCGCGACATCGTCTTCATCGCCCTATTCGCCGCCCTGATGGCGGTTCTGGGAACCTTCCCGGCGCTGCAGGTGCCGCTGATCAACGTCCCCATCACCGCGCAGTCGATGGGCGTGATGCTCGCAGGCGGCATCCTCGGCGCCCGCCGCGGCACGCTCGCGATCCTCCTGTTCATCGTGATCGTGCTCGCCGGACTGCCGCTCCTGTCGGGCGGGCGCGGCGGCCTTGCGGTGCTTGCCGGGCCGACGGTCGGCTTCTTCCTCGGCTGGCTGCCGGCGGCCTTCGTCACCGGCCTTCTGACCGAACGGTTCATGCCGAAGCTGAACTTCGTCACCGCCTTCCTCGCAGCGGTGGCCGGCGGTATCGTGGTTCTCTACGCCTGCGGCATTCCCGGCATCTCGCTGGTCACCGGCACTCCGCTCCTGACGGCCGCCAAGGGCTCGCTCGCCTTCATTCCGGGCGATCTCGTCAAGGCGGGACTGGCCGCCGCGATCATCGTGACGGTGTCGAAGGCCTACCCGCTGATCGAGACGCGCACCGCCCGCCGCGCGGGATGATCGAGCTTTCGGGCGTCGCCCTCGATCGCGCGGGGCGGCGCGTCCTGTCCGGGCTCGACCTTCGCCTGACGGAGCGCCGGATCGGCGTCGTCGGCGCCAACGGCTCGGGCAAGTCGAGCTTCGTGCGCCTTCTCAACGGCTTGCTGAAGCCGAGCGAAGGCGTGGTGCGGGTCTTCGGCATCGACACGGCCGCCGATCCGAAAGCGGCGCGCCGGGCGGTCGGTTTCCTCTTTCAGAACCCCGATCATCAGATCGTCTATCCCGGCGTCGCGGAAGACCTCGCCTTCGGGCTGAAGAACCGCGACCTGCCGAAGCGCGAGATCGCCCCCCGCGTCGACGCCGCGCTCGTCCGCTTCGGCCTCGCCGGCTTCGGCGAGCGTCTGGTGCACGAGTTGTCGGGCGGCGAGCGGCAGCTCGTTGCGCTTGCCGGCATCATGGTGCTCGAGCCGCGCCTTCTCGTGCTCGACGAACCGACGACGCTTCTCGACCTGCGTAACACGCGGCGGGTCATGGCTGCGGTGGAAGCCGCCGACACACCGGTCGTCATGGTGACGCACGACCTCGCATTGCTCGAAGGCTTCGACCGGGTGCTGGTGTTCGAGGCGGGCCGCCTCGTCTGCGACGGGCCACCGCGGGATGCCCTCGACGCCTACCGACGGATCGCGAGCGCATGATCGCCGATCTCTACCGGCCGGGAGCGTCCGCGCTGCACCGGGCGCCGGCCGGCGCGAAGCTCGCGGGGCTTGCGGCGATCGGCACGGGCCTTTTCGTCATCCCGAGTCTGCCGTTGTCCTCGCTTGCCTTCGCGGCGGCACTCGCAGCGATCGGCGCGGCCGGCCTCGGCTGGCGCTTTGCGGCGCGTTCCGTGCGCGCCGCCTTGCCCGTCGTGCTTCTCGTCGCCGCCGTGCAGGCTTGGTTCGCGGGCTGGCACGAGGCGGCGCTCTACGGGGTGCGACTTGCGGCCCTCCTGCTCCTCGCCGGGCTCGTCACCGCGACGACCCGCCCCTCCGCCATCGCCGAGACGATCGCGTGGCTCCTCCGGCCCCTCCGGGTGATCGGCGTCGATCCCGCCCGTGTCGGCCTCGCCTTCGGTCTTGCCGTCCGCTTCGTCCCGGTGCTTGCCAGCGTCGCGGCCGACATTCGCGAGGCGCAGGCCGCGCGCGGGCTCGATCGCTCCGTCTTCGCGCTGGCCGTGCCGCTGACGCTGCGCACCCTGCGGATGGCCGACGAGATCGCCGAGGCGATCGACGCGCGTAGCTGACGCGCTGCAGCAATTTCACCCCTTCGACCGCTTGACCCTGCAACCCGTTCGACCGACCTTGGCCCCATGACTTCGATTCGATCTCTCTGCGTTTATTGCGGCTCCTCTTCGGGCCGCGATCCCATCTACCGCGAGTCCGCCGAGGCGCTCGGCACCGCCATGGGCCGCGCCGGCATGCATCTCGTCTATGGCGGCGGCACGCGCGGCATCATGGGCGCGGTGTCCGATGCCGTGATCGCCGCGGGCGGGCGCGTCACCGGCATCATCCCGCGCTTCCTGATCGACATGGAGGCGACCGAGTCCGAGCTGAAGCGGCTGGACGAGCTGGTGATCACGCAGGACATGCATGAGCGCAAGCACCTGATGTTCGAGCGCGCCGACGCCTTCGTCGCGCTACCCGGCGGCATCGGGACGCTCGAGGAACTCGTCGAGATCATGACGTGGAGCCAGCTCGGCCGTCACGCCAAGCCGATCGCGATCGCCAACATCAACGGGTTCTGGGAGCCGTTCGCCGCCCTCCTCGACCACATGCGCGATGCGGGCTTCATCCACACGGCCCACATGGTGAAGCCGATCGTGGTGGACCGGATCGAGGACCTCCTGCCCGCCCTGGAGGCGGCGGCCCCGAAGCGCGCGAGCGAGGGCGTCGCCGAAGTGATCGAGAAGCTCTAACGGCCCGTCAGCGCGCGGGCTCGGCGGCCAGGGTCTCTGCGGCCGCCACCCGGCGGCCGCGGACGATCGAGTAGCTGTAGAGCGCGAGCGCGGTCCAGATGCAGCCGAAGGCGACGGCCTGCCAGACGCCGAAGGGCTCCCCAAAGACGAAGATCGCGGTCAGCGTGATCAGGGTCGGGGCGATGTACTGGAGGAGGCCGACCGTCGTGTAGCGCAGAAGGCGCGCGGCGGCCGAGAAAAGGATCATCGGCACGGCCGTGACGACACCGGTGCCGACGAGAAGCGCGGTCTCCGTGGTGCCGACCCCGAAATGACCGCCCCCGGCCCGCACCAGCCAGATGGCCATGGCAAGCGCCGGCAGGAACAGGATCGTCACTTCAAGGAAGAAGCCTTCCGTCGCCCCGATCTTCACGGTCTTGCGCAGAAGACCGTAGGAGGCGAACGAGAGCGCGAGCGCGAGCGACACCCAAGGCAGGCCGCCGCTTTCGATCGTCAGAACGATCACGCCGGCCGCCGCGATGCCGACGGCGATCGTCTGCAACCGCGTCAGCCGCTCGCGCAGGAAGACGGCGGCCATCACGACGTTGATCAGCGGGTTGATGTAGTAGCCGAGCGCCGCATCAAGGCCGTGCCCCGTCGCGATCGCCCAGACATAGACGCCCCAGTTCACCGAGATCAGGAGCGCGGTGAGGACGAGCGTTCCGAACACACGCGGGCTGCGCGCGGCCCGCAGACCGGCGAGGCCGGTGCCGAAGGCGAGGATGCCGAGCGTCAGCACCCACGACCACAGGACGCGCTGCGCCATGACCTCCATTGAGGGGACATGCGCCAGCGCCTTCATGTAGAGCGGCAGGACGAGGCCCCAGATCGAATAAGCGGCGATGCCGTAGGCGTAACCGCTGGCGGGCTCGGCGGAGGCGTTGGGCATGGCGCGACACTCGGCATCCGGAAACGTGCCCCGCTTCTAGCAACCCGCAACCATCACCGCACCTTAGTTTCTCTGATGGCTGCCATTCGTTTCCCTGATGCGACGCTGGGCCGCGTCAGGGATGCCGAGCGTCTCCCGGCGCCTCGCCCGGCATCTCGCGATCGGGGTGCTGACAGGAGACGATATCGGCAAGATAGCTGTCGCCGTCCGCATCCTCGACGCTGCTCCGGACCGGCAGGTGCGCGATGCCGTCGACATAGGGCAGCTTGCCCTCGATGCCGAACTGGATCTGCGGAGCCAATTGGGACGGGTCGTCGAAGGCGCCGATGGCGAGCGCCGCGCCGTCCGGCGCTTCGTAGGTCAGCGGCGTTCCGCAGTCCGGGCAGAAGCCGCGCAGGACGTGATTGGACGAGCGGAAGCGCTTCGGCTCACGCTTCGTCCAGACGATCTCGGCCTGGCCGAGGTTGACGAGCGGAGCGTAGAGGCCGCCGAACGCCTTCTGGCACATGCGGCAATGGCAGACGGACGCGCGTCCGAGCTTGCCATGAATGCGGAAGCGGACGGCGCCGCACTGGCACCCACCCGTGTGTGACGGCTCGGCTTGCAGGGTCATGATCGCGCGCTCCTTCCCGGCTGGACGTGCCCCTGGTTATGGGGCGTGAACCGGTCGGTGGCGAGGATCAGACGGTCCAGCGTGCCGGGCTCGGAATAGGCGTGGCCCGCGTCCTCGACGATCTGGAGTTCGGAGCCGGGCCATGCCTTGTGAAGATCCCAGGCGGTCTTCGGCGGCGTGACGACGTCGTAGCGGCCCTGCACGATGACGCCGGGAATGCCCGCCAGACGTCCGGCGTCGCGGATCAACTGGCCTTCCTCCAGCCAGAGGTCGTGGACGAAGAAGTGGTTCTCGATCCGGGCGAAGGCGATGGCGTGGTCGCTCGCGCCGAAACCTCCCGCGACGTCATGGAGCGTGCGCATGGACACGGTGCGCCCTTCCCAGTCGGTCCAGGCGCGGGCCGCTCGCGATCGCACGTTGCGGTCGGGGTCGAGGAGCAGCGGCCGGTAGGCCGCGATCGGGTCGGCCCGGCCGGCCTCGTCGAGCGGCGCGAGGAAGCGCTCCCATTCGTCCGGGAACAGGCGGCTCGCGCCCTCGCGATAGTACCAGTCGAGTTCTTCGCGGCGGCCGGTGAAGATGCCGCGCAGAATCATCTCGCTCACGTGGGCGGGATAGGCTTGCGCGTAGGCCAGTGCCAGCGTCGAGCCCCAGGATCCTCCGAACAGCATGACCTTGCCGAAGCCCGCCATGCGACGCAGGCGCTCGACATCCTCCGCAAGGTGCTGCGTCGTGTTGGCATGGAGCGCGCCGAGCGGCGAAGACCGGCCGCAGCCGCGCTGGTCGAACAGAAGGACGTTGTACTGGTCGGGATCGAAGAGCCGGCGGTGCGACGGGTTGCAGCCGCTGCCCGGCCCCCCGTGCAGGAAGATCACCGGCTTGCCGTCGGGGTTTCCGCACAATTCGAAGTAGAGGATATGCCCGTCGCCGACGTCGAACTGCCCGGTGCGGTAGGGCTGGATCGTCGGATAGAGCTGCCGCCGCGCCTCGCTCAACGCCGGATCTCCCACGTGGTGACGCGCTCGCCCGTCGCGGGGTCCTTGCCGTCCTTGAGGAGAACGCCTTCCGTGGCGAGTTCGTCGCGCAGGGCATCCGCGGCGGAGAAGTCGCGCGCTTTGAGGAGGTCGAGGCGGCGCGCGATCCGCGCGGCGACGTCGGCGCCGAGCGCCTGCTCGCGAACCGGGTCGATGCCGAGGAGGCGCAGCGAGGCGAGCGCCTCGATCGCCCGGCCCTCGTCGAACAGCGCGTGGACGCGCGCGATGGCCGGCGCCAGCGAAAGGTCATCGCAGGCCGCCTCCAAGAACGCATCGTCCGGCACGCTCGCGTCCGCCTTGTCCGCGCCTGCCGCGCGAGCCAGCCGCTCCCACTTGTCGAGCTCGCGCACGGCATCCTCGAGCTTGGCCGCCGTGAAATCAATCGGCTCGCGGTAGTGCGTCTTCAGCATGAGGAGCCGCACGGCCTCGCCCGGCCAACGCCGCCCGCCGACCTTGTCGGTCTCGAGGACGTCCGCGATGGTGACGAAGTTGCCCTCGGACTTCGACATCTTGCGCCCTTCGACCTGCACGAAGCCGTTGTGCATCCACACCTCGGCCATCCGTTCGGTGCCGTGGGCGCAGCAGGACTGGGCGATCTCGTTCTCGTGGTGCGGGAAGATGAGGTCGAGCCCGCCGCCATGGATGTCGAAGGTCTGGCCGAGATAGGCCGCCGACATGACCGAGCACTCGATGTGCCAGCCGGGCCGCCCGCGGCCCCATGGGCTGTCCCAGCCGGGCTCGTTGGCCGCCGACAGCTTCCAAAGAACGAAGTCGGCTGGGTTCCTCTTGTGCGCCTCGACAGCCACGCGCGCGCCGGCCTGCTGGTCCTCCAGCCGCCGATGCGACAGCGCGCCATAGGCCGGCATGGACTGGACGTCGAACAGCACCTCCCCGCCCGCGACATAGGCGTGGCCTTTCTCGATCAGCGTCGCGATCATGCCGATCATGTCGGGCAGGCCGTCGGCGCGCGGCGCGACGAAGGCGGTCGCGCGCGGCTCGACCGTCGGCGGCAGGCAGCCGAGCGCCGCGACGTCCTTGTGGAACTGCGCGGCCGTCTTCTCGGTGACGCGCGCGATGGCGTCGTTCAGCGGCAGGTCGGGAAAGTCGCGCGCGGCCCGCGCGTTGATCTTGTCGTCGACGTCCGTGATGTTGCGGGCGTAGACGACGCGCGTCTCGCCGTAGAGGTGACGCAGCAGGCGGAACAGGACGTCGAAGACGATCACCGGCCGCGCGTTGCCGATATGGGCGAAGTCGTAGACCGTCGGACCGCAGACATACATGCGCACCCGCCGGTCGGCTTCCGCCACGCTGCCCTCGCGCCAGTCGAGCGGCCGGAAGGCCTCCTTTTGGCGCGTCAGCGTGTTGGTGAGGTGCAGGCGATGCGTCTCGTCGGTCATGTCGGTCCTCGGTCCGCCGCCGTCGTGGCAGCGCAGCAGAGCTACAGCCAAACCGGAAACCGTTCAAACCGAGGTGAACCCGCCGCCGCCGTTCAGCTTGTGTTAAGTATTCGTCGCAGTGCCGTTCCTTATTGCGCAATGCAGCATGATGCAATCACGCCACATGTCACGGTGGCAACCATTTGTTAAGTATAGATTCGTCGTCTTTTCAGATTTGCGCCGCTAGAAAGACGCATTCGGACGGCTTTCTTCGGCCCATCACGTCACCACAGGCATGCGGCAATGAACCAGCAGCAATTCAACTTTCGATCCCGCACCGAGCGCGAGCGCGACTCGAAGCTCGTCAGCAATTATCGCGAAATCGGCATCGCAGCGGTGCTCGCGGCGAAGGCCACGCGTCGCAAGGACGAGAGCGGCAAGGCCGCCGCGCAGCGGACCGTCGCGAACGTCAACGCCCGCGACTGATCGAAAAAGCAGGATTTCCGGCGCTGCCGGATCGAGCCGCTCGGAGCCCGCCCCTGCGGCGGGCTCTTCTCGTTTGCGGCTCTGTCAGTGCCGCGAGAGGAAGGCCGCGAGAACGTCGCGCGCCGCCAGAAGGTCCCGCCGGTCGATCATCTCGCACACCGTGTGGATGTAGCGCGTGCCGACCACGATGCCGATCGCGCGGGCACCCGACGCCGCCTGCTGGAGCGAGGCGCCGTCCATGCCGCCGCCGGCGAGGATCGTGCGCTGGCTGGCGATCCCCTCCTCCTTCGCCACCGCCTCGAACTCGCGCACCAGCGCGCCGTCGGCGATGAAGGAGTTGTCCTTCATGTGCAGGCCGAACCCGGCGCCGAGCTCGGTCGTCTTGTCGCGCTCGGGCACGCCCGGCGTGTCGCAGGCGAGCGTCGTGTCGATGCCGATGCCGATATGCGGCTTCAGGTCGTAGGCGACCGTGCGCGCGCCGCGAAGGCCGACCTCCTCTTGCACCGTGAAGGCGACGGTGAGCTGGCACGTGTGGCTGCGGCCGTCCGCCAGCAGCTTGCGCACGACCTCGAGGCCGAGCCAGCAGGCGATGCGGTTGTCGAGCGCCTTCGATACGATGCGCTCGCCCATCTCGACCAGCGGCTCGTCCATCACCACGAAATCGCCGACGCGGACCTTGTCCTTCGCCGCGGCGCCGAGGCCGAGGTCGATGAAGAAGTCGGTCGGCTCGGGCACCTTCTTGCGGTCCTCGGGCGCCGAGATGTGGACCGGCTTGCCCTCGGCCATCATGATCCCGCGATAGTCGCCCTCGTCGGTGCAGACGAGAACACGGCGCGAGAAGAGATTGCGCGGGTCGAAGCCGCCGACCGGCGAGACATGCACGAAGCCCTTGTCGGACACGTGGCTGACGAGGAAGCCGATCTCGTCCATGTGGCAGGCAAGCACGATGCGCTCGGGGTTCTCGCCCTCGCCCTTCCTGGTGCAGACCAGCGAGCCCATCACGTCGGTCTCGATCGTGTCGAAGAGATCGGCGGCTTCCCGGGCGATGAGATCGCGCACGCGATGCTCGTGGCCGGGCACGCCGGGGGTTTCGCACAGCCGCTTCAGAAGATCGATGTTCATGGGGTCCGTCCGTCGGAAGGTTCTGGAAACAACGAAAGCTGGCCGGGGCTCTCGGGCGCCGCGGCTTCCGCCACCCTGTCCTGAACCTCCGGCCCCATGTTGGCAACCGCGTTGACGCGGTCCGACACGGGCACCGTCTCCCAGCCGTCGACGTGTCCGGCATGGAGGAGATCGCGGATGCCGGCGGAGGACTGGCCGGACACGTCGAGCCACCGCTCGAAATCGTCCGGCGCGATCACGACCGGCGCGCGCTCGTGGATGGACGATAGGTGCGGCCCCGCCGCGGCGGTCAGGATCGCGACCGTGTCGATCTCGCTGCCGTCCGCCGCGAGAAAGGTTTCGTGCAGGCCAGCGAACGCGGCGACCTCGCCGGCAGCCAGGCGCACAAGGAAGGGCTGCGGCTTTCCGGCGCCCGCCCGGCGCCATTCGTAGAAGGCCGTGGCGGGCACGAGGCAGCGTCGGTGGCGCAGCGCGCCACGAAAGGACTGGCGCTCGGCGGCCGTCTCCGAGCGGGCGTTGAAGAGGAGGGGCAGGTGCGCGGGATCCTTGGCCCAGCCGGGGATCAATCCCCAGCGCGCGAGGCAGGTCTCGCGCCGGTATCCGCCGCGACCGGGATGGAGCGCCACATGCAGCACCGGCTGCGTCGGGGCGATGTTGAAGCGCGGCGGAAACGGGTCCACCGACACGAGATCGAAAGCCGCCGCCACCGCCTGGGGTGACGCGGTCAGGGCAAAACGTCCGCACATGGCGGCGAGGATGGGCGAGCCGATGCCGCGCGGCAAGTCTTGCCGTCGCGCTACCGTTCGCCCTATCTCCCGCGCCATGAGCCCCCGCCGCCCCCTTCTTGGTGTTTCCGTCTGCCTGCTGCGTGCGGGCGAGGTCTGTCTCGTGCGCCGGGGCCGTGCGCCCTGGGCGGGCGCCTGGAGCCTGCCCGGCGGGCGCGTCGAGTTCGGCGAGCGGCTGGAGAATGCAGCGCGCCGCGAGATGCGCGAGGAGACAGGCGTCGAGCTTGAGGCGATCGAGCTTCTGCGCCTGCACGAGTCGATCGACCCCGATCACGACGCCCATGCCGTGATCGCCGTCTTCCGCTCGCTGGCCGAGTGGAACGGCGCCGCGGTCGAGGCCGCTGACGACGCGGAAGAGGCGCGCTTCTTTCCGGTGACCGACGTGCGCGCGATGGAGGCGGAGGGGCGCACGACGCCGGGGCTCGCCGCGATCGTGGAAGAGGCGGCCGCGCGCTAACCTTAACGCGTGCGAGGCGCGGCCAAGTCCTTCGCGTGTCTTGCATTCACCCCAATCGGCCTGCAAACGTGCCGCATGGCCGTTGCGGACAATTTTCGTCGACTTCTCGGGACCGCTTTCATCGCGCTGGCGCTCGGCAGCGGGGCGGCGTCCGCGCAGGGCGGCAAGCCTCCCGCCGAGGAGACGCCCGCGGCGGAGGAACCGGCCGCCAAGCCCTCCAACGCGCCCTACATGAAGCCGCTGTCGCGCCTTGCCACGGTGCTCGGCTCGCTGCACTTCCTGCGCGGGCTCTGCGGCGATGCCAACGCCGACGTGTGGCGCGAGAAGATGAACGCGATCCTCGAGGCGCAGGCGCCCGGAGAGGCCGACAGGCGAACCCTGGTCTCACATTTCAACCAGGGGTATCGGTCCTTCGAATCGACCTACCGCAAGTGTACCCCGGCTGCGACGGTGGCCGTGGAAAGATATGCCAAGGAAGGTGCCGACCTTTCGCGCGAGATCAGCGCAAGGTACGGAAGTTAACGTTTTGTTCAGAGGGTGGTTTGCGACAGCGACCCGCCTTCCCCGCCCGGAGACCGGCCAGACCGGGCAGCGGAAGAAGGAGTATCCGGCATGATCGATCTGCACGGTTCCGACCTCGACGACATGATCGTCGCCGAAAAGAAGCAGGTCGCGAGCGAATACCACAACGAGGCGTGGGCTGACGGCATCTCCGACGGCATCGAGGCGGACATCCTCGCCGAGACCGCGATGGCGACGGCCGTGACCGAACTCGTGCGCCATCACGGCGAAGCCGAGGTCCTGGACCTCCTCGACGCGCTGCGCCGCCGCGTGGAGTACGGCGAGTTCCGCGCCGTTCGCTCGTTCCAGTAAGGCAGGACGGGCAGCGTCCGCCCGAATGGTGACATGACCCGTTTCCAGCGCGCCCTCCTCGCGTTCACCATCCTCGCCGGTAGCGGGCTCGCCGCCCTGCCGGCCTCCGCGCTCTCGCAGATCACCGGCGAGGACGGCAACGTCCCGCCGGGCCGCGAGGGTATCGTCGCCGTGCCGCTGCCGCCGGTTCCCGGCCAGCCCGCCACGACGCCGGATGACGGCCAGCCGCCTGTGCCGCCTGCAAACGAGGGCGGTGTTCCGGTTGCTCCCAACGCGACCGCGCCCGTGGAGTCGCCGTCCGGCCCGATCGAGACGGCACCCGGCGACGATGCCGTGGTGCCCGACGAGGGCGCCGCGCGCGCGCCGACCGGCGACGTGCCGCCGATCGAGATCGTCTACGGCGACAAGGACCTGCCCCAGCCGGTGCGCGACCTTCGCGCCAAGCTGATCGAGGTCGCCCGCACCGGCGACATCGAACAGCTGCGTCCCTACTTCCAGACGGGGGCCGACCCGACCGTCGTCTCCGCGACGATGCCGGACCAGGATCCCGTCACGACGCTCAAGGAGGCTTCTGGCGACGGCGAAGGCGTCGAGCTCCTCGCGATCCTGCTCGAGACGCTCGAGGCTGGCCATGTCCGCCTCGATCCGGGCGGCGACAACGAGATCTATGTCTGGCCCTACTTCACGCAGGTCGATCTCGGCGCGCTGTCGAAGCCGCAGCTTGTCCAGCTGTTCGAGCTGGTGACGGCAGGTGACTACCAGCGCATGGTCGCCAACGGCTCCTACGACTTCTACCGCGTCGGCATTTCGCCCGAGGGCCGTTTCGAGTTCTTCGTCGACGGCGACTGACCACCTTGTCTTCGCCGCGGTGATCGGCACATAGGGATCGAAGGCCGCGCCTGCCGGCCGAAGACCCGGAACGAACGCCATGATGAGTGCCCGCCTTTCGGACCGTGCGACGCTTCACGTCACCGGCGCGGATGCCGAGCCCTTCCTCCAGAACCTCGTCACCGCCGATCTCGATGCGCTCGCGCCCGGCGAGGCGCGCCCGGCCGCGCTCTTGACGCCGCAGGGCAAGATCCTCTTCGACTTCCTCCTCAGCCGCATCGACGACGGGCTGCGGCTCGACGTGGCGGCGGGCGCCCGCAGCGACCTCGCCAAGCGGCTCACGCTCTACAAGCTGCGCGCCAAGGTCGCGATCAGCCCGAGCGACGACCCCGTCGGCGTCTTCTGGGAAACGGGCGAAGGGCCGGCCGGTGCCGTCGCGGACCGGCGATTTCCGACCGGCGTGTTCCGATCCTACGGCATGGACGTCGACGAGGGCGACCCGGCCGCCTTCGAGGCCCTGCGCCTCTCCCTCGGCATCGCCGAGGCCGAGCGCGACTTCCCCGGCTCCGACGTCTTCCCGCACGACGTGCTGCTCGACCAGAATGGCGGCGTGTCCTTCCGCAAGGGCTGCTATGTCGGCCAGGAAGTCGTGTCGCGCATGCAGCATCGGGGCACGGCGCGACGGCGCGTCATGGTGCTGCGGGCCGAGGGGCATCTGACGCCGGGCGCGAACGTCGAGGCGGGCGGCAGGACGATCGGGACCGTTCTCTCGGCTCACGCGGGGCTCGGCATCGGCATGGTGCGCATCGACCGACTGGTCGACGCGCTGGCTGCCGGGGCAAGCCTGTCGGCGGACGGCGTTCCGGTCGAGGCGGAAGTCCCCTCGTGGGCCGGCTACGCCCTTCCCGAAGCCGGCAGCGGCGGCGAGGCATGAGCGCGACCGGCGCGACCCGGACCGCGAAGCCGCCTCGGGTCTGGCAGCGGATGCTGTCGGGGCGGCGGCTCGACCTTCTCGACCCCTCCCCGCTCGATATCGAGATCGAGGACATTGCGCACGGGCTTGCGCGCGTCGCCCGGTGGAACGGGCAGACCACCGGCGATCACGCCTTCTCCGTGGCACAGCACTCGCTGATCGTCGAGGAGATCGTCGGCGCCAAGGAGCCCGATCCGCGCTGGCGGCTGGCCGCGCTCCTGCATGACGCCCCGGAATACGTGATTGGCGACATGATCTCGCCCTTCAAAAGCGTGCTCGGCGGCGACTACAAGGGCGTCGAGGCGCGGCTGCAGGCGGCGGTGCATCGGCGCTTCGGCCTGCCGGCGGAGTTGCCGCCCCCGGTCAAGCGCGCCATCAAGTCGGCGGACCGCGTGTCGGCCTATTTCGAGGCGAAGCTTCTCGCGGGGTTCCAGCCGACCGAAGCGCAGGCGCTGTTCGGGCGGCCGGGCGGCCTTCTCCCCGCGCCCGAACGCTTTACGCCCCAGCCCGCGGCCGAGGTCGGCCGCCGGTATCTCGAACGCTTCCGCTTCCTCGAAGCCCTGTCCGTCGGCATCAAGGCGAACCATCCATGAGCTATCTCGTCGTCTCCTCGCTCGCCGACCTGCACGCCACGGTCGCCGCCCACGATGCGGCCGACGTGGTCACGCTGATCAACGCCGACACGGTGGTCGAGCGCCCCTCCACGATCGCGCCGGAGCGTCACCTCTTCCTCGGCATGAACGACATCGCGGCACCAGCCGAAGGGCTCACCCATCCGGCCGAGCACCACCTCGACCGGCTCCTCGAATTCGGCCGCCGCTGGGATCGTGATAAGCCGCTGGCGGTTCACTGTTGGGCCGGCATCAGCCGGTCGACGGCGGCAGCCTATATCCTGGCGATCGCAATCAACCCGCACCTCGACGAGGAGGCGCTGGCACAGGAACTCCGCCGTCGCGCCCCGTCCGCGACGCCCAATCCGCTCCTCGTGTCGATGGCGGACGAAAAACTCGGGCGCGGCGGTCGGATGGTCTCGGCCATCGCCGCGATCGGGCGCGGGGCCGACGCCTTTTCCGGCACGCCCTTCATCCTTCCGCTGACGCTCTAGAGCGGGCGATCACGCCGAGCGTACCGACGCGGGCATCCGGCTCCTTGATCGCACGCGGCTCCCAGACATGGCGGGCGAGGAAGAAACCCGTCATCCGGAAGCCCTCGGCCACATCGGCCGAAGCGGGTGAGACATCACCCTTGAGGAAGGCCGGCAACGGCAGGAGCCGGTCGCGCCACGGCTCGCCGGCGTCGCGGCTCACCGCGCGGCCGGACTTCGGCGAGACGTAGACGAGGTCGTCGCGCCCGCCGGTCGCCGCGCAGGTTTCGAGGTCGAGACCGAAGCCGAGTTCCTCCAGCAGGGCGATCTCGAAGCGCAGGATCAGCGATCCCGCCGCGACGGGATCGTCGAGATGCTCGACGATGAGGGCCAGCGTGTCGAAGAGGCGGGGATGGGCGTCGCGCTCGGGCAGAAGCCGCAGATGCGCGGCGAGGAGTTGGATGCCATAGAGGCCGACCGCGCTTTCCATCAGCCGCGCGGCACGCAGATGCACCGGCTCCACCGTCATGAAGCCGAGATGCTCGTCGAGGCGCGCCCGCCACGTCGCGTCGACCGTGTTGCCGGGCTGGAGTACAGGCTGGAGGCGGCGCGAGCGACCACCGCGGACAAGACCGAGATGGCGTCCGCGCGAGCGCGTCATCACCTCCGCGACGACGCTCGTCTCGCCCTGGCGGCGCACGCCGAGGACGATGCCTTCTTCACGCCATTCCATGCGGCAGGGGCGACCCGATCCGGTTGCGACAGACCTCTCATATAGGGGCCGCCGGACCGGATCGCACGTTCCTTCAGCTGTGGAAGTCGAGCCCCATCTCGCGGTATCGCTCGGGATCATCGCCCCAGTTCTCGCGCACCTTCACGAACAGGAAGAGGTGCACCTTTTGCTCGGCGGCTTCGGAAATCTCCTTGCGCGCGGCCGAGCCGATGGCCTTCACGGTCTCGCCCTTGTGCCCGAGAACGATCGCCTTCTGGCTGTCGCGCTCGACATAGATCGTCTGCTCGATGCGCACCGAACCGTCCGGCCGCTGCTCCCAGAGCTCGGTCTCGACGGTCGAGGAATAGGGCAGTTCCTGGTGGAGACGCAGGTAGAGCTTCTCGCGCGTGATCTCGGCCGCGAGTTGGCGCAGCGGCAGGTCGGAGATCTGGTCCTCCGGATAGTACCACGGCCCTTCCGGCAGGCGCTGGCTCAGGAAGTCCATCAGGTCGTCGCAGCCGGATCCCGTCAGCGCCGAGATCATGAAGACACGCTCGAACTCGGCCTTGGCGGTGATCTCCTGCGTCAGCCCCAGCAGGCGGTCGCGCTTGATGCGGTCCACCTTGTTGAGCAGCAGCACCTTCGGCTGCTTCACCTCGGCGAGGCGGTCGAGGATCGCCTGCACCTCGTCGTTGAGGCCGCGATCGGCGTCGATGATCGGCAGGACGATGTCGGCGTCCTTGGCGCCGCCCCAGGCGGTCTTCACCATGGCGCGGTCGAGCCGGCGCTTCGGGTTGAAGACGCCGGGCGTGTCGACGAAGACGATCTGCGTGCGGTCGCGCATGGCGATGCCGCGCACGAGGGCGCGGGTCGTCTGCACCTTGTGGGTGACGATCGAGACCTTGGTGCCGACGAGTTGGTTGACGAGCGTCGACTTGCCGGCGTTCGGCGCGCCGAGCAACGCGACGAAACCAGACCGGGTCGGCTCCTGCGGCTCGGTCGTCTGGGTCTCGGCGTCGGGCGTCTGGTCGGTGTCGGTCAAATCATGGCTCGCAGGTCTTGGCGCGGAACGCGCCGATGATAGAGGATCGCCCGGCACAGGGCCGGGCGCAAGTCAGGCGGTTTCCGCCGTCCAGACGCCTTCGCGCAGGAGAATGGCCTCGGCCGCGCGCTGCTCGGCAACGCGCTTCGAGGCGCCCTTCCCCTCCGTGGGCTCGACGCCTTCGACGCTCGCGCGCACGGTGAAGACGGGCTCATGGTCCGGCCCCGTGCGGTCGAGCAGCTCGTAGACGGGCGGCGCACCGGCGCGCTTGTGGGCCCATTCCTGAAGCTCGGTCTTCGGATCGCGCCGGGCGACCTGAGGTCCTTCGAGATGCGGTGCCCACCGCTTGAGGACGAAAGCGCGGGCGGTCTCCAGCCCGTGCTCCAGATAGATCGTGGCGATCAGCGACTCGACCACGTCGGCGCGGATCGAGCGGTTCTTGCCGGCCGCCGCGCGCTTGAGGTCGGACCCGTGTCGGATGAACTCGGCCAGACCGATCTCGTCGGCGATCGCCGCGCAGGTCTGCGCCGAGACGAGGGTGTTCAGCCGCAGCGACAGGTCGCCTTCGTCCGATTTCGGATGCGTCTCGAACAGCTTCTGCGCGATCACGAGGCCGAGCACGCGATCGCCGAGGAATTCGAGCCGCTCGTAGCTCGCGTCCGTCGGCGAGCGCTTGAGGCTGGAATGGGTCAGCGCGCGCTGAAGACGGGCGCGGTCGGCGAACGTGAGGCCGAGCCGAGCCTCGAGCCGGTCGAGAGCGTCGGCGCCGCCCTTTACCCGAGCCATGTCAGAATGCGGCTCGGCCGCAGGCTGGACGGCCATTCCCACACCTGCAGCGGCGAAGCGTCGTTCTCCATCGAGAAGAAGATTACCTGCGCCTTGCCGACGAGGTTCTCGAACGGCACGTAGCCGACGTCGAAGCGGCTATCGAGCGAGTTGTCGCGATTGTCGCCCATCATGAAATAGTGGTCGGCCGGCACCACGAATTCGCGAGTGTTGTCGCCGACCGAGTTCGGTTCGGCGTCGAGCGTGTCGTAGGTCACGCCGTTCGGCAGCGTCTCGCGGTACTTCGGGATCTGCGCGCCCGATTCGCTGGTGAAGAAGCCGTCCGGCTCCTTCGGCACGGCCTGGCCGTTGATGTAGAGCACGCCGTCGCGCATCTGGACCCGGTCGCCCGGCAGGCCGACGAGACGCTTGATGTAGTCCGTCTGCACTTCGTTCGGCTTGCGGAACACGATGATGTCGCCGCGCTCGGGGCTCGAGCCGAGGATGCGGCCATCGAAGAGGTCCGGCGAGAAGGGAAAGGAATACTTCGAGAAGCCGTAGGACCACTTCGAGACGAAGAGGTAGTCCCCGATCAGGAGGGTCGGCATCATCGAGCCCGAGGGGATCGAAAAGGGCTGGAACAGGAAGGTGCGGATGACCAGCGCAAGCAGAAGCGCCTGGACGACGACCTTCACCGTCTCCCCGAAGCCACCCTTGTCCTTGCTGACGGCGCGATCGACCATGCGCTTTTCGTTCCCGGTTGCCGTGGGCACCCTCGGCCGCACCCCGGCTCTAGTAATGTCTTGTATACGTTTGGGCAACGGGCTTGCCGCCCGTCACGCCCCCTCCGGCAGCGCCTCGATGATCACGAAGGCCTGCGCGAGCGGAAAGTCGTCGGTGATGGTGACGTGGATCACCGCGCGGTGCCCCGCCGGCATCAGGGACTGGAGCCGCGCGGCCGCGCCGTTGGTCAGCGCCATCGTCGGCTTGCCGCCCGGCAGGTTGACGACGCCCATGTCACGCCAGAAGACGCCCTGCGACAGGCCTGTGCCGAGCGCCTTGGCGCAGGCTTCCTTGGCGGCGAAGCGCTTGGCGTAGGAGGCCGCGCGCTGGGCCCGCCGATCGGACTTCGCGCGTTCGACCGGCGTGTAGACGCGGTCCGTGAATCGCGCGCCGTGGCGCTCCAGCGTCTTCTCGATGCGGCGGATGTCGATGAGGTCGCTGCCGATGCCGACGATCATGGGGCGGGCTCCGCGGCGGGCGCGCCGCCGGCCTTGTGCGCGCGGGCGGCCTGGAAGCTGCGCACGCCGATCAGAACCAGCCCGTAGGAGACCAGTGCGAAGAAGAGGCCGAGCGGAATCGAGCCGATCAGCATGGGTTTCAGATACGGCCCCCAGATCGCGGCGATGTCGCCGTGCGACAGCGCGGCGCCGAGGCTTTCCGGCGCGCGACCGTCCGGGATCTCGGCGGCGGTCAGGAAGCGTCCCGCCTCGTAGGTCGCGCCCCAGATCAGGGGATAGGTCAACGGATTGCCGATCAGGCATCCGAGCGCGGCGGCGGGCAGGCTACCGCGGGCGAGGTAGGCGATCACGAAGGCCATCACGAAGTGGAAGCCGAGAAGCGGTGTGAACGTGGCGAAGACGCCGGCCGCGACGCCCGCCGCGATCGCATGGGGCGTCGCCCGCAGCCGGAGCACGCGCTTCTTCATGTAGAGGAGCGAGCGCCGCCACGAGCGGCGCGGCCACAGGGCGAGGCGCAGCTTCTGCGAGAAGGATTCTGGCTGGCGACGCCTGAACAGCATGAGGCGAAGGGTTCCTGGAACGAGCGGCACCCGTGGGAGCGGAACGGCGGTCGCCCTGCCCTCCGGCCCGTGCCGGGGGACGGAGCTAGAGCGAGCGGCTACCGGGCTTGATGGGCGCAATTGCGGCAAGCTCGGGCGGTAATTCGTCCGGCGCGTAGCTCGGCACCTCGTACTCGGCCAGCGACACCAGCGGCACGCCGACGTCGACTCTGCCGGCCGACCGGTCGACGACGCACCCGGCTGCCAGCACCTCGGCGCCGAGTTCCTTCAGGCACTCGATCGTCTCGCGGATCGACAGGCCGGTGGTGACGATGTCCTCGACGATCACGACACGCGCCCCGCGCGGGATCTCGAAGCGGCGCAGGCGAAACGTGCCGTTCTCGCGCTCGACGTAGATCGCCGGCGCGCCGAGGTGGCGCGAGGTCTCGTAGGACGGGATCAACCCGCCGACGGCGGGGCCGACGATATAATCGATCGGCCCGTCGATCGCATCGCGCAGCTTCTCGGCGAGCCCCTTGCACAGCGTCTCGGTATATTGCGGGTGCATGAACACCCGCGCCTTCTGCAGGAAGACCGGGCTGCGGCGTCCCGAGGTCAGGATGAAGTGTCCCTCGAGATAGGCGCCGGCCTTGCGAAAGATCTCGATGACGTCTTCGGTCTGCATGTCCGACGGTTCCTGCCTCAGGGGGTATGCCTTCGGAGATCAGCCGTTCACACGAATGGCATCCGTGACGCAAGTCTTCGCGCGCAACTGATTGAGCGTGCGCGTCAGGTGCTGCAGGTCCCAGACCTCCAGATCCAGCACCATGGTCGTGAGGTCCGGGGCCGTCTGCGTCATCGAAAGGTTGTGGATATTGGCGTCGTTGAGTGCGATCGTCTCGGCGATCTCGGCCAGCGTCCCCGGCTCGTTCAACGCGGCGACGCGGATCTTGGCCGGAAAACGCGCCGTCGTCTCCGCGTCGAGGTCCCAGCGCACATCGATCCAGCGGTTCGGCGACTCGTCGAAATCCATCAGCGCCGGAGACTGGATCGGGTAGATCGTGATTCCCTTGCCCGGCTCGAAGATGCCGACGATCCGGTCGCCCGGCACCGCGCCGTCCGGCCCGAAGCGCACCGGCAGGTCGCCGACCGCGCCACGGATCGGAAGCTGCACGAGGCTCTCGTCGCCGGCCTCCTCGGGCACGCGGAACACGAGGCCGATCGCCGAACGGATGTTGAACCAGCCGTCCTTCTCCGCGTGCAGCACGCTCTTTGCCGCGCGGCTGTCCTGAAAGTCGGGATGCACCGCGCGGAAGACGTCGGCCGAGGACAACTCGCCCCGCCCGACGGCGGCCAGCGCATCGTCGAGCTCGCGGAAACCGACCTTGGCGAGGTAGGGCTTCAACCCATCGCGGGTGAAGGTCTTGCCCGCACGGTGGAAGGTGCGCTCAAGGATCTGCTGCCCGAGGCCGCAATACTGCTTGCGGATCGCATTGCGCGCCGCGCGGCGGATCGCCGAGCGCGCCTTGCCGGTCACCGCGACGCTCTCCCAAGCCGGCGGCGGCGTCGCGGCCTTGGAACGGATGATCTCGACCTCGTCGCCGTTGGTGAGTTCGGTCACCACCGGCATGATGCGCCCGTCGATCTTGCAGCCGACGCAGGTGTCGCCGACGTCGGTATGGACGGCATAGGCGAAGTCGATCGGCGTCGCCCCGCGCGGCAGCGCGATCAGCCTCCCCTTCGGCGTGAAGCAGAAGACCTGGTCCTGGAACAGCTCGAGCTTGGTGTTCTCGAGGAACTCCTCGGGCGTGTCGCCTTCGGACAGCATCTCGATCGTGCGCCGCAACCAGGAATAGGCTTCCGACTCGGTCGACAGCGCGACCTGCCCGTCCTTGTAGAGCTCGTGCGCTGCGATGCCGTACTCGTTGACGTGGTGCATCGAGCGCGTGCGGATCTGCAGCTCCACGCGCTGGCGCGACGGTCCGACGATCGTGGTGTGGATCGAACGGTAGCCGTTCTGCTTCGGGATCGAGATGTAGTCCTTGAAGCGACCGGGTACGAGCGGCCAGGTGCGGTGCACGATGCCGAGCGTGCGGTAGCAGTCCTCCTCGTCGGCGACGATGACGCGAAAGCCGAAGATGTCCGACAGCTGCTCGAGCGACAGCGCCTTGCGCTGCATCTTATTGAAGACCGAATAGGGCTTCTTCTGGCGGCCGGACACGCGGGCGGCGATGCCCTTTTCGCTGAGGCGCGCCGTCAGCGTCTCCTCGATCTGGGCGATGGTCCCGGCGTGGCGCTCGCGAAGCTCGGCGAGCCGTTCGGTGACCGTCGCGAAGGCTTCGGCGTTGAGATACTGGAACGACAGCGTCTCCAGTTCCTCGCGCATGTCGTGCATGCCCATGCGCCCGGCGAGCGGCGCGTAGATCTCCATCGTCTCCTCGGCGATGCGCGCGCGCTTCTCCGGCTTCATGTGATGAAGCGTGCGCATGTTGTGCAGCCGGTCGGCGAGCTTGACGAGGAGGACGCGGATGTCGTCGGCGATCGCCAGCAGGAGCTTGCGCAGGTTCTCGGCCTGCGCGGTCTTGCGCGAGACGAGGTCGAGGCGCCGGATCTTCGTCAGGCCCTCGACCAGCGTCCCGATCTTCTGGCCGAAGAGCTGATCGAGTTCCTTGCGGGTGGCGTCGGTGTCCTCGATCGTGTCGTGCAGGAGGGCGGTCGCGATCGTCGCTTCGTCGAGATGCAGCTCGGTCAGGATCGCGGCGACTTCGAGCGGGTGCGAGAAGTACGGGTCGCCGTTCACGCGCTTCTGCGCACCGTGCTTCTGCATCGCATAGACATAGGCCCGGTTCAGGAGGCCCTCGTCGAGGTTCGGCTTGTAGGCCGCCACACGCTCGACGAGTTCGTACTGCCGCATCATGCCCGAATGCCTGCTCCGCTAGCGCAAAAAAGAAAGGGCGCCCGGCCGGATCGGCGGGCGCCCCTTCAATATAGGTTGCGTTGCGGCAAAACCGGAAGGGCTCGATGCCCTTCGCGCGTCAGAAATCGTCGTTCTTCTCCGGCGGGATCAGGCCCTCAATGCCCGAGAGGAGATCGTCTTCCGACATGCGGTCGAAGGCGATGTTGTCGTCGTCGTCGGCCGCCGTGGTCGTGGCGCCTTCCGAACCCGCGTCGGCGATCGCTCCGGCGACCGGCGCCTGCGGCTCGGGCTCGTCCACCTCGACATGCTTCTGCAGCGAGTGGATCAGGTCTTCCTTGAGGTCGTCGGGCGAGAGCGTCTCGTCGGCGATCTCGCGAAGGGCCACGACCGGGTTCTTGTCGTTGTCGCGGTCCACCGTGATCGGCTGGCCCTGCGCGATCTGGCGCGCGCGATGGCTGGCGAGCAGGACGAGCTCGAATCGGTTCTCGACCTTATCGACGCAATCTTCTACGGTGACGCGGGCCATGCCTGTCTCCTTGGGAACGGACGCAGTAAGCTGAAGGGCCTCGTGTAGCCTCTTGACTTTGGAAGTACAAGGGGACAGCCGCCCGGTTCGCGCGCGAAGGCCGCGCCATTCCTTCGTTCGGCTGGCCTTTGCCCCGCCCGCGTCCTATTCTCCAAGGCAATGCGGGACGGATCGTCTCCCGCGCCGATCCCTTTCAAAGGCCGCCATGTTTGAACCCCGCGAGAAGATCGCCCTCTTCATCGACGGCGCCAATCTTTACGCCGCTTCGCGCGCCCTCGCCTTCGACATCGACTACAAGAAGCTGCTCGTCGCCTTTCAGGGACGCGGCAACCTCGTGCGCGCCTACTACTACACCGCCCTCATCGAGGATCAGGAATATTCCTCGATCCGACCGCTGGTCGACTGGCTCGACTACAACGGCTATCGCGTCGTGACCAAGCCGGCCAAGGAGTTCACCGACCAGCTCGGGCGTCGCCGCATCAAGGGCAACATGGACATCGAGCTCGCGGTCGACGCGATGGAGCTTGCCGAGACCATCGAGCATTTCGTGATCTTCTCGGGCGACGGCGACTTCCGTTCGCTGGTGGAAGCGCTGCAGCGCAAGGGGCGCAAGGTGTCGGTCGTCTCGACGCTCGCGACGCAGCCGCCGATGATCGCCGACGACCTGCGCCGGCAGGCCGACACGTTCATCGAGCTGCGCACGCTGCAGCCCGAGATCGCCCGCAGCCAGGCCGAGCGCGAGGCGCGCCTCGCCCGCCGCTCCGAAGGCGAAGCGGATCGCCGCGACGACGGCGACGCCTGATCGTGGCCCCCGTCCATTCCCCATCCCTGCCCGGCGCGACACCGCCGGCCGACTGCCCCCTCTGCCCGCGGCTCGCCGCCTTCCGTCATGAATGGCAGGCGCGGGAGCCAGACTGGTACAATGCGCCGGTCGATACGTTCCTGCCGCGCGAGGGCGCCGAGACGGTCGAGCTTCTGGTCGTCGGCCTCGCACCCGGCGTTCGCGGTGCCAACCGCACCGGTCGTCCGTTCACCGGCGACTATGCCGGCGACCTCCTCTACGCGACGCTGAAGCGGTATGGCTTTGCGACGGGCGAGTTCGAAGCGCGTCCGGACGACAGCCTCGAACTCCGCGGCGCGGCGATCACCAATGCCGTGCGCTGCGTGCCGCCGGAGAACAAGCCGACGGGCGCCGAGATCAACACCTGCCGCCGCTTCCTGACCCCGACACTGGACGCCCTGCCGCGCCTTCGCGTCCTCGTGACGCTCGGCCGCATCGCGCACGACTCGACGCTGCGGGCGCTCGGCGTCCGCCTGAAGGACGCCCCCTTCCGCCACGGCGGCGAGCACGAGGCCGGCGGCTACACCATCGTCTCGAGCTACCATTGCTCGCGCTACAACACGAACACGGGCGTGCTCACGACGGCGATGTTCGAAGCCGTGTTCGAGGCGGCGCGGGCCCGGCTCGGCTAGCGGGTGACGGAGGCGGGCGGCAAGGTCAGCCGCTTCTTGCGCTCCCAGCGCGCGAGGTGGAACTCGACCCCGGTGCGAACCGCGAGCGAGGCGAGCGCAATCAGGATCGCGACCAGCCGCACCCGGTTCTCGTCGCGGTCCACCAGGGCATCACGTGTCGCCAGAAGCGCCTTCTCCGTCTCGGTGATGTCGCCGATCACGCGCCGGATCTCGTCCATCGTCGCGCGCTCCATCATCGCGACGGACTGCTTCTGCGCGGCGGGAAAGCCCTCCTGCTCATAGAGGATGACGGACTCGGCGAGTTCCGCGAGCTTCCGGTCGACCAGAAGGCTCAAATGGTCGGTCCGCGCAATCTGCGAGGGATTGTCGGAAATCAGTTGTCGCAGCTGGGTGCGGATCGGTTCCATCCGATCCAGCGCCTTCTCGTAGGGGTCGAGGAAGCGTCGCTCGCCGCTGATCAGGAACCCGCGCTCGCCCGTCTCGGCATCGTCGAGCGCGATGAGGAGATCCTTGGTGTTGTCGATCACGCGGTAGGTGTGGATTACGAGGTCGCGGTGGTCATCGAGCAGCGAATGGGTCCAGGTCGTGGCGATGACGCCGGCGAGGATCACGACCCCGACCGGCACGGACCGCAGGACGAGGGCGCGCGTCAGCCACCGCTTCCTGATCTCCGCCCATGTCGGCAAGGCCATCGTCTCGATCTCCGCGGCGCCCGAGCGCTCGACACCTTCAACTCCCCCATTTTTGGGCGGAGGACGGATCGAGCAAGGGTCGGAGCCCCGATCGCAGAACGCGTCGGCGGTATCGGGTCGCCGCCAAGCGGCGGATCAGGCCGCGATCGCCCGCTTCTCGCGATACATGGCATGGTCGGCTTCGGCCAGAATGCCCGCCGTCGTCATGCCCGGCCGCCAGAGGACGGTGCCGAAGCTCATGCCGACCCTCATGGCGTGATCTTGGATCCGCATCGGCTCGTCGAGATGGAACCGCAGGCGCTGCATGGCCTCGTCGGTCGCCGCCTCGCTGTCGACCCAGAGGATTGCGGCGAACTCGTCGCCGCCGATGCGCGCCAGACGGTCGGTGGAGCGGATGCCCTTCGCCAGCCGACCTGCCAGCTCCTGTAGCACGGCGTCGCCCGCCGCATGGCCATAGGTGTCGTTGATCGGCTTGAAGCGGTCGACATCCGCCAGCACGAGAGCGAAGATGCGGCCCGCCTCGAGTGCACCGGACACGGCGAGATCAAGGTCGCGGTCGAAGCGGCGGCGGTTGCAGATGCCGGTCAACGAGTCCTTGAACGCCGCGCTGCGCAATTCCAGCTCGTCGCGCTTGCGATCCGTGATATCGGACGACATGCCGAACAGGCCGGTCGCGGTGCCCGTCGCCGGATCGAGGATCGGCGACAGCGCGGTACGCCACCATTTCGCCCCGCCCGGCAGATCGAGATGCTCCTCGTACTCGTAGATCGAGCCGAGCTTCATGCAGTGCCGGTACTGCGTCTCGACATGCGCCGCGATCTCCGGGGGAAGGCATTCCGCCGGGGTTCGCCCGACGAGATCACCGACGTCGAGTCCCGTCAAGCGGCAGAGGCTGTCGTTCACCCCGGCGTAGCGCATCGCGCCGTCGACGCCGATCGACAGCGAAAAGGCCGGTGCAGCTAACAATCTCACATCGACGACCGGCATGGCCCACTCCCTGACTTGCCCCTAGAGGGTAACCGCGGAGCGTGAAGAAAGCGGTCGACCGTCGGCGCGAAATCTCGCGATCCCGTCAACCGATCGTCAGGCATCCCGACCCCGTCAGTCCGACGCGACAGGATCGAGGCTCTGCCCCGTCAGCCGATCAATGCGTCGCGTGCCGCCCCCCATCGGCGTGGCTGCGCAGCCAGCCGATGACGTCCACCGCGCTGCGGTCGGGCGGGAAGACAGGATAAAGAGCCGCCACGATCTCGCCGTCGCGCGCGATCATGGTGAGACGCTTCAGGAGCGTATCCCCATCCACCTCGAAGGTCGGCAGTTCCAGCATCTCCTGCAGCGAGAGATCCGTATCCGACAGGAGCGGAAACGGCAGGTGCAGGCGCTCGGCGGCTTCCCGCTGGTAGGCGGTGGTCTGGGTGGAAACGCCGAAGACGGCTGAGACGCCGAGTTCGCGCAGCTCCTGCCAATGGTCGCGGAACGAGCAGGCCTGCGGCGTGCAGCCCCGCGCACCCGGAATTTCGTTCCAGCCACCCGGCAGCGGTGCGCCGGGACGACCGGTCATCGGGTAGGCGTAGAGGACGACAAGGCCCTTGAGACCGCCGAGATCGACACGCCCCCCGGCCGTCGACGGCAGGGCGACGGACGGCAGTCTCCGCCCGACGAGATGAGCAGCGCCGCCGTCGTCGGTCGGCGGCTCAAGACCTTCCGGCAGACTGTTGAGGTCGGTCATCGCTCAGCCCTCCCCGGCATCGTCCGGCAAGGTTACCCCTCGCCTCGCGGAGTGCAAGGGCCGACGTCAGTCCCGGCCGGCTTCCTTCATGACGCGCTGCTTCTGCCGGTTCCAGTCGCGTTCCTTCATCGACTCGCGCTTGTCGGGCGCATTCTTGCCCTTGGCGACGGCGAGTTCCAGCTTCGCGCGGCCCTGGTCGTTGAAGTAGATCTTCAGCGGCACGAGCGTCATGCCGTCGCGCTGTACCGCCCCGGCCAGCCGATTGCGCTGCGTCTTGTGGACGAGGAGCTTCCGCCGGCGCTTCGGCTCGTGGTTGAAGCGGTTGGCCTGCAGGTATTCCGGCACGTAGGAGTTGATCAGCCAGATCTCGCCGTCCTCCTCCGTGGCATAGGACTCCGCGATCATCGCCTTACCGAGGCGCAGCGATTTGACCTCGGTCCCCGTCAGCACGAGGCCGGCCTCCAGCGTGTCGATGATCTCGTAGTTGAAGCGTGCCTTGCGGTTTTCGGCAGCGATATTGGACTTGGACTTCGGCGACTTGGCCATGAGGATCGGGGCGCCCGGTATGGAGGAGGACGCGCCGGAAGCCGGCGCCGTCCCCTTAGATGGGCCGCAAGGGCCCCTGGATCAATTCAGAAGGCCGGCATGGCGGAGCGCCGCGTCGATCGCGTCCTGCGTCGCGGCCTCCACCGGGACCAGCGGCAGGCGGACGCGATTGCGCCCCTTGCCGAGGCGCGACAGGGCGTACTTCGTGCCCGAGACGCCCGGCTCCATGAAGATCGCCTTGTGCAGCGGCATCAGGCGGTCCTGGTAGTCGAGGGCCTTGGCGAAGTCGCCGGCAAGGCACGCCTCCTGGAACTCCGAGCACAGGCGGGGCGCGACGTTGGCGGTCACCGAGATGCAGCCGCGCCCGCCATGGGCGATGTGGCCGAGCGCGGTCGCATCCTCGCCCGACAGCTGGATGAAATCCTTGCCGCAGGTAATGCGCTGCTCGGGAACGCGATCGAGCTTGGCCGTCGCGTCCTTCACGCCCACGATGTTGGAAAAGTCGTGCGCGAGGCGTCCCATCGTCTCCGGGGTCATGTCGACCACCGAGCGCGGCGGGATGTTGTAGATGATGATCGGCGTCGAGACCGCGCGCGCGATCGCGGCGTAGTGCTCGTAGAGGCCGCGCTGCGTCGGCTTGTTGTAGTAGGGCGTGACGACAAGAATCCCGTCGGCGCCGGCCTTCTCGGCAAAGCGCGCGAGATCGATCGCCTCGACCGTGTTGTTGGAGCCGGCGCCCGCGATGACCGGCACGCGGCCGGCCGCCGTCTCGACGCAGATCTCGACCGCGCGCTTGTGCTCGTCATGCGTCAGGGTCGGGCTTTCGCCCGTGGTGCCGACCGGCACGAGGCCGTGCGTGCCCTCGGCGATCTGCCATTCGACCAGGGCGCGGAACGCGGCTTCGTCGAGGCTGCCGTCCTCGGCGAACGGCGTTACCAGGGCCGTCATCGAACCCTTGAAGGTCATGTCGTCACTCCCGTCGACGTGCGGATAATGGTGCCGAAGCGACGTCGGGCGTGCTCGGGTCGGGCGGCGGGCGTATCGCGCCCGCGCCGCTCGTCGGGCGACCGGCCCGTGACCGATCGTCCGCGCGGACGGGCGCACCATAAAGAAGCCATGTCCGCGAAACAAGCGAAGGGCATGATCGGGCCTGAGAAGGGTTTACGCCTTCTTCACCGCGATCAGGCAAGCTTTGATCAACCATGCGCGCGGTCGGCCGCGAACGTGTGGCAGCATTGCAGCAGGAGGCCCCATGACCCATTCGACCCGCGCCAAGGCCCTGATCGTGCCGGTCCTCCTCTCCGTGCTGCTCACTGGAACGGCACCCGTTAATTCGTTCGAGATGCCGCGGCTGGGCCTTCCCGAAATGAAGATGCCGAAGCTCTTCGGCCGCAAGGAGGCCGAGCCGGACGCCGGTCGTTTCGGCACGCCACAGCCCGCCCCGTCGGCCAACCCGCTGGTCCGCCGCGCGCCGACCCCGAGCGCTGCCGGCGCCGCGCCGTCCTCGCCCGCCGACGCGATGGCCTTCACGTCATCGATCGCCGCGATGGGCGCGCGTGCCTCCAGCGTCACCCCGATGCGCGGCGATCTGCAGACCGGTCTCGACGCCACACATCGCGACATCCGCCGCGCGCTCGCGATCCGCGAGGGCATGGCGCCCGGCTCGCTCGACCGGCACATCATGTCCTGGGCGATCGCGCTGCGCGGCACCAGCGACGTGCCGGCGGCCGAAATCGCCCACACCGCGATCGAACTGCGCGGCTGGCCCGGCATGTCGACGATCCGCGCCAATCTCGAGCGCGCCCTGCTGCGCGACCCGATGCCGGCGCGCGACGTGGTGTCGGCCTTCGCCAGCGACCGCCCGCAGACCCCCGAGGGCGCGATGGCGCTCGCGCAGGCCTATCTGGCGCTCGGCCAGGCCGGCAAGGCGAAGGAACTGATTGTCCACTCCTGGCGCAACGACCGTCTCGACAAGGCGCTCGAGCAGCGCATGCTCACGACCTTCGGCACGCTCCTGACCCGCGCCGACCACAAGTATCGCATGGACAAGCTGCTCTATGCCGACCGCGTCGGCGACGCGTCGCGCGTTGCGACGATGGCCGGCGCCGAATCCCTGTTCAAGGCGCGAGCGGCCTCGATCCAGGGCGCGGGCAACGCCGATCAGCTTCTGGCCGCCGTGCATCCGAGCCTGAAGTCCGATCCGAGCTACCTATTCACGGCCGCCGAGAACCTTCGCAAGAAGGACCGCATCCTCGAAGCCGCCGCGATTCTGGAAAAGGCGCCACGCGACCGCGCTTCGCTCGTCGACGGCGACGCCTGGTGGAACGAGCGCCGCATCATCTCGCGCATGCTGCTCGAGAAGGGCGAGCGCAAGGCCGCCTATCGTCTCGTCGCCGCTCATTCGGCGGAAGGCGTGACCGAGGCGGTGGAGGCGGAGTTCCATTCGGGCTGGTACGCGCTGCGCTATCTCAACGACCCGTCCACGGCCGCCAAGCACTTCGCCCGCATCAGCCAGATTTCATCGCGGCCCCTCACGCAGTCGCGCGCCTACTACTGGATGGGCCGCGCGGCCGAGGCCGGCGGCGGCGGCAACGCGCGTGACCTCTACGCACGGGCGGCGCGCTTTGGCGCGACCTACTATGGTCAGCTTGCGGCCGCCAAGCTCGGGCGCTCGCCCGGCGAGATCAGCTATCCCTCGCCCTCGGCCGGCGAGCGCCGCGCGTTCGAGAACCGCGAGGCGGTGCAGGCGATCAAGCGGCTGGAATCGATCGGCTCCGCCTGGCGCGCCGACAGCCTCTACAAGGCGCTGGCGGACGAGTTGAACAGCCCCGGCGAACTCGCGATCCTCGCCTCGATGGCCGAGAAACGCGGCGACCACAGCCTGGCGCTCGGCGTCGGCAAGGCGGCCTATTCGCGCGGCGTCGACGCGCCCGCCCTCGCCTTCCCAGTCGGCGTCATCCCGGCGAGCGCCAACATCTCGGCGTCCGGCAAGGCGCTGGCCTATGCGATCGCGCGTCAGGAAAGCGCCTTCAACCCGACCGCCAAATCGCCGGTCGGCGCGCTCGGCCTCCTGCAGGTGATGCCGGCGACGGGCCGCAGCCTCGCCAAGAACGCCGGGCTTTCCTATTCCGACTCCAAGCTCCAGAACGACGTCTCGTTCAACACGCTGCTCGGCACCCAGTATCTCGGCCAGCAGATCTCGAACTTCGACGGGTCCTACATCCTCACCTTCGCGGCCTACAACGCCGGCCCCCGCCGCGCCCGCGAGTGGATCGACCGCTTCGGCGATCCACGCCGCAAGTCGATCGACGAGGTGGTGGACTGGGTCGAACTGATCCCCTTCACCGAGAC
This sequence comes from Aureimonas phyllosphaerae, assembly GCF_047943035.1. NCBI lineage: Bacteria > Pseudomonadati > Pseudomonadota > Alphaproteobacteria > Hyphomicrobiales > Aurantimonadaceae > Aureimonas > Aureimonas phyllosphaerae. Next base: position 3,769,871 of record NZ_CP181348.1, read on the forward strand.
GCGCAACTACGTACAGCGCGTGATGGAGAACTATCAGGTCTACAAGATGCGCCTTGGCGCCGGCTTCGACATCGAGCGCGACCTGACCCTCGGCCGCCGCAGCTAGCCAGCCCCTGTCTCCCGATCCTGACGATCGACGCCTCGACCTCTAGAAAAGGGCGGGGCGTTTTCCTGAGAGCGTTTGAAAGCCTTGGGAGATCAGATCTCACGGCTCGTCGGACGTCCGCGACGACGAGAGTGTGCTTGCGGGATTGCAGCGGGCTTCGGCGGCCGAGTCCAGTCTCAACGGATGGCCGTGTCCTCGAACCCCTCCAACACGACCGATAGGCCCATCCCGAGCCGAACCATATGCCCCGCCCCTGCCTCACGCATCGCGCTTCGCCGACGCCAGCAAGTGGTTCCCGGAGACTGGCATCCAGTCTTCCAATGTCGCTTCACAGCGGACGCGGTGCCCCGACCGCTCATGAGCGGCACGCACCCGACGCCAGAGATGGCACCCGTGCTGATCCGCCCCTCATCGAAGCTTTGGCACGCTCAAACGATGGGCTGACGGACGTTGATCTGAAGCCGACCTGACCGCAGTGCAGGCGGCTCGGCTGCTTGTCGAACGTCCGATCGTCGACGGAACTGTGTTCTCACAACGACCGCTAGCCTGATCCGACCGCGGGCTGAGTGGCCGCGTTAGCTTCATCGGGGCGGGCACGGCGGACCGCGATCTTACGCACCGTCACGTCATGCTTTGCCGACGTCATGGTCCAGCTGCAACAGGCCTCCAAACGCAGAAAGGCCCGGCTTTCGCCGGGCCCTTCCGTTTCCGATCCGAGGGTTCGGATTAGAAGTTGCGCTGGAAGCGCAGGAAGCCGTTGACCTGGTCGGTGTCGCCGATCGGGCCGCCGAAGTCGACGTTCTTGTACGAGACTTCGGCGAGCGTCGCGAAGTTGTTCGTGATCTGGTAGCCGACGTTGCCGACGAACGAGTAGTACTCGCCCGACAGGTTGACCGGAACCACCGTGCCCAGCGGGCTCAGCGCGAAGAACTGCGTGTCGAAGGTCTCGCCGTACTGACCCGAAACGGCCAGGCCGAGCTTGCCGAACGCCTGGGCGTAACCAGCACCGGCAGCCCACTCCAGAACGATCGGCAGCGAGCCCGGGGTCGGGTTCAGGATGTTCGGGTTGTTCGCGGCGAAGGTGTTGACCGAGGCCAGACCATCGATCGAGGCGTAGACCGTCGGGTCGAAGGCGTAGTGACCTTCGATCTTCAGCTGCGACTCAGGCGCGATCAGGTCCTTCAGGAGCACGCCGCCCTTCAGAGCGAAGGCGTCGTTGTTGCCGTCCTGGAGGAGCGTCGGGAAGAAGCCCGAGAGCGTCACGAAGTCGAAGTTGCCACCGAAGAGGGTGTTCAGGTCTTCCTGGTTGAAGGTCTCGTCGTAGACCGCCGACAGGTAAGCACCGCCCCAGGCGCCCGAGTAGACGAGCTTGCCGTGGATGTCCGGAACCACGTCGCCGGTGCCGTCGTCCTCGAGGCCGATCGTGGCCGAGAAGCCGCCGGCGGCGAAGGTGTAGGACACCTGGTTGGTGTTGAAGTCGCCGACCACGAGGTCGGTATCGGTCAGGAGGCCGTCCTCGATGCCGCCGACGTCCGACGACCAGAGCGAGTCACGGTAGCCCATGAGCAGGCCGCCGAGCTGGATGTAGGCCTGGTCGATCGCGACGCCGTTCGAGGCGCCCGAGGTGTTGGTCGCCTGAAGGCGAGCGAAGGCGCGCAGGGTGCCGAGCTCGGTCTCTTCGCGAGCGTCGAAGTTCAGGCGGGCGCGGACGCGGCTGGCGAGCTGGTAGTCGTCGCCTTCGAGGTTGACGGCCGGGTCACCGGCGACGTTCACCTGGAAGCGGACGTAACCGCCGACCGAAAGGCAGGTCTCGGTGCCCGGGATGTAGTAGAAGCCCTTGCCGTAGACGTCGCAAACGCGGACGTAGTCGACCGGCTCCGGCTCGACGGCCACGATGGCGTCGGCAGCGCGAGCGCCGGAAACTGCGACGAGGGCCGCAGCGGAGCCGAGAAGAAGGCTCTTGATGTTCATGTCCTGACCTCCAGTCAAGTTATAGGTTAGGGTTGGGCTTTTGTTTCGAAGGACAGCCTTCCCTGCCCCATCCCCTGCAGAAGTCCGGGTCGTCCCCCGCTCTTCTGATCGTGAGAATATTCAGGCTGGCTTCGGATGCAATCACGGAAACGCCATAAGCGCGCCTTGGAGACGTGTTGGCCACACCGCTGTTGCACACGCGCCACGATCTTGTTGACGCGCCATTAGGGATTGCGGCGATTTGCGGGAGAAGCCTGCGCGAGGCTGACCAAAACCTTGGGATGCAGGCGTTTGGACGATGCCGGCGCAATCTTCGCACCAGCCCGCCACGTGGGGGTAGAGATGCCGGCACGCATCCGGGAGCGCCAGCCCTTGCCTTGGGGTCGCCGCGTCAAAGGCGAAAGATGGGCGCTCCGATGTCGCGGAAGTCCCGCTCGCGACAGGTCAGGATGATAACCTGGAGTCCTTCCGCCGCCTTGCGCAGCACGTGGTGCATGCGCTCCAGCCGACGCTCGTCGGTGTTCACCAGCGCGTCGTCGAGAATCACGGTCGCAGGGTGGCCGCCCTTCTTGATGACGTCGGCAAGCGCGAGGCGCGTGACCACGGCCACCTGCTCGCGCGCGCCGGCCGACAGGCGCCGGAAGTCCTCGTCGACGCCGCGGCGGCGAAGGCCCGTCAGTTCCAGTGTCGCATCGTCGAGCGCGATGTCGGCATCTGGATGGATCAGGCGCAGATACGGGGTGACGTGCGCCTTGATCGGCGCCAGCCACGATTCGTGCGCCTCGCGTTGTGCCTGGAGGAGGGTCTGGTGCAGGAGGCGGGACGCCTCGGCCTCCAGAGCTAGGCGCGAGCGCAGGCGTTCGGCCGCCTCGATCTCGTCCTCCAGTCGCGCGATGACCTCGTCGAGGGCGCTCGCGCCCTGCACCCGCATCTCGCCCTCGAGGCTGGCGATCTCGGAGCGCAGGGCGTTCAGCGTCCGCTCGATCTCGTCGCGCGCGCGCCGCCTGGCCGCGACGGTTCGCTCCACGGTTTCGGGATCGCCCGCGTCGAGCGCGCGGCGCCGGGCGTCGAGCACCGCCTCGCGGGCAGCGCGCTCCAGCTCGGTGGCGGCGAGATCCTCGCGCAGCGCGGCGATCGGCCGGCCGGCCTCCGCCTCCTCCGCCTCGCGCGCCAGTCGCTCGGCCTCGGCGCGGCGATGGGCAGCGCCCGCCTCGCGGCCGACGAGATCGGTCTCCGCGTTGCGGAGATCGCGCCGTGCCGCATCGAGCGCGCCCTCTACTTGCGCCCGCCGCTCCCGCGCCGCCTGTGCCAGCGCGCGAACGGCATCGAGATCGACGGCGGCAGGCGACGGATCGGAGACGGTCGGCAACCGCTCATCCGCCGCGCGGAGCGCACGGAGTTCGGCGTCCGCCGCCTCCAGCCCCGACGGAAGCCGTGCCGCCAGGAGGTCGCGAAGCCGCTTCGTCTCCGTGGCGCGTTCCTCGGCGTCGCGAAGGGCACGGCGAGCCGCTTCGACGCTGGCGAGGCCGAGCGCGCGCAGGCGGCTCTCGAGCCGATGGCGGCTGCGCGCCGCTTCGTCGGCCAGCGCGGCGGACCCGCCGCCCGGCTCGATGGTGACGCGGCCGAAGCCCGGAATTTCGAAGCTGGTAGGCTTCGAGACGACCCGCGCCTCGTGGTTTGCGAGCGGCATGCCGTCGACAAGGACCGCGGCCCCCGCCTCGTCCGGCGCGAAGGTCACGGTCGGCGATGCAGCGGACAGGCGGATCTCCGCCTCCCGGCAAGCCCGTTCGGTTTCCTCCAGCTCGCCGAGTTCGCGGCGCGTCGGGACACGGGCGTCGCCCGCGCGCGAAACCGCTTCGAGCTGCGACGCAAGGTGCCGCCCTTCGGCCACCTGCGCCTCGAGTCTCGCAATCTGGTCGCGAAGGCGCGTGCGCTCGTCCGCAAGGCGTGCGGCCTCGGCCTCGGCCTCGGCGGTCGCCAAAGCATCGCGCGCCGCGGCGAGCGTGCCCTCGAGTTCGGCGACGTGCCGCCGCTCCCGTTCGACCGCGACACGATGCTCGGCCAGACGCGCCTCTTCCTCCCGCTCCTGCCCGGTCGCCTTGGCGGCCGCCGCCAGAAGCGCCTCGCGCCGGCGCAGGCGCTCGCCCGCATGGTCGCGCAGGCTCAGCGCGTGCTTCAGTTCGCGCTCCGCCTCGTTGCAGTCGCGGCGCAGGTCCCCAAGCTGGCGCTGGTCGGCCTCGGCGCGGGCGAGAGCGCTCGCGGCCTGGGCCAGCGCATCGTCCTTCTCGTAGGACCGCAGCACCGAACGCCGGTCCGACAGGCGCTGGAGCTTGCTGCGATATTCGGCGAGCGCCGCGCGGCACTGGGACAGGTCCTCGCGCGCCCGTTCCAGCCGCTCCTCGGCCTCCCGCACAGGCGAGCCGGCCTTGGCGCGCAGCGTCTCGGTGAAGAACCGCTCCTGCCGGGCGCGGGCGGCGGCCAGCAGCGCGCGACCCCGCTCGCCGCCGAGAACCTGACTGACCTCGCCTTCCAGCGAGGCCGTCACGGCATCACGCCCCGCACCGAGGTCGAGCCCTTCCGTCGAGCGCCCCTGGTCCACCCAGAGGAGGCCGAACGTACCGACGAAATCGCCCTCCTTCGGCTTGCGCGCCCCCGAATGCGTGAAGCGCAGGAGTTCGGCGAGGCGTTCCTCGACGGCGTCGCCCTGCAGCCGGCCGCCAGGCCAGGAGAGTTCCGCCTCGGGCTTCTGGAGAAAGGCCTTGCGGAGCTCGTAGTCGGTGCCGCCCAGGGAGAAGGCGATCTCGATCTCGGGCCGGACCTGCCGGCCGTAAGGCACCAGCGCGCGCGTCGCCTCGCCGCTCGAGCGATGCTTCTGGAAGAAGGCGGCGCGCAACGCCGTCAGGACGGTGGACTTTCCGGCCTCGTTGTCACCGACCACCACGTTGAGACCGTCCTCGAAGCGGTCGAGCGTGAGCTGCGACACGCCCGCGAACTCGCGAAGCGTCAGGGAGCGCAGGTACATCGGCTCAGGCCTCCCGGCGTCCGAGCCGGGCGTGCTCGGCAAACATCATGCGGAGCGCCAGCGCGGCGGCCGCGCGCTCCGGATCCTCGCGGCTCGCGGCCTTGGCGCGCAGGCGATCGACGGCGGTCCGCACGAAGCCGGCCGCGTCGATACGGTCGAGATCCTCCTCGTCCGGCTCGTCGAGGAGGTCGTCGTCGCGCACCCGCAGGTCGAACAGGCGCCGCTGCCAACCTGCGAGCGTCTCGTCGAGGGCGATCCGCTCGCGCAAGGAGAGGGTACCGCGGAGCGTGAGGTCCACCAGCGCCTCGCCCGGCGACGGAATCGCCGCCAGCGCATGATCGAGCGAGGCAGCGTCGCCGTGGACGTCCACCACCATGGCGCGCCAGTCGAAGCGCGCGGTGCGCAGCTTCTCGACGCGCGGCGCGGCGCCCGGCGCGTCGATCTCGACGAGCGCGACGAAACCCGGTTCGTTCGCAGGATAACGGTCGGCCTCCGGCGTGCCGGAATAGAACGTGCGCGGCGCGATCTCGAGGAAGCCGTGCCAGTCGCCGAGCGCGAGGTAGTCGAGGCGGGCCCGATCGGCGCGATCGTCGGCGATCGGGTTGCCGCTCTCGGCCGCGGCCGGCAGCCGGTTGGCGACGGCGCCATGGGCGAGCCCGATGCGCACCGCATGCGAGGGCGTCTCGGCCGTGTCGTACCATTCGGTGAGGTCGGCGCCCTCGCGGTGCCGAACGAGCGGCGCGGGCAGCACCACGGCGCGGCCGTCGCACAGCTCGACCGGCTCCGGCCGGTCCGCGATCACGAGCCGGGCGCGATGCTCGAAGCGCTGAAGGCGCGACCAGACCGAGACGCTGACGGCCGGATCGTGGTTGCCGGGGAGGCAGACCCAAGGACCGGAAAAGGTGGCCATCGCATCGAGGGTGCGCTGGATGTCGCGGTCCGAGATCGTGTTGCCGTCGAACGCGTCGCCCGCCACCACGACGAAATCGGCCGCCCGCTCCTGCGCCAGAGCGGCGATGCGGCGCACGGCGTTGAAGCGCTCGGCGCGCAGCTCGGCGCGCGTCTCGTCGGGGTAGCCGCCGAACGGCTTGCCGATCTGCCAGTCGGCCGTGTGGACGAAGCGGATCACGAAAACGCTCGGGGGCTGCAGGATGTCATGCCCGGAGCGTGGGAAGACGCAGGCGTCGTTTCAAGGAGAAAACGCCGAGGTCATAAGCTTATCAACGGGTTTGGCGTGGAACGCACGCGCTCTGGGCAAGCGGTGCCGCAGCGATTAGAACGGCCGGATTGCCGTTCTGCGAGTGAAGCCATGCCGTTCAACGCCCGCACCCTGGCCCTGCCGGCCACGATCCCCTTCGTCGGCCCGGAAGCGCTGGAACGGCGGCTCGGGCGACCGTTCCTCGCGCGGCTCGGCGCCAACGAAAGCGTCTTCGGCCCCTCGCCGCAGGTGGTCGAGGCGATGAGCCGGGCGGCGCGCGACAGCTGGGCCTACGGCGATCCCGAGCACCACGCGCTACGCTCGGCGATCGCGGATCGACTCGGCATCCGTTTCGAGGAGGTGGTCGTCGGCGAGGGCATCGACGGCCTGTTCGGCCTGCTGACGCAGATCGTGCTGGAGCCCGGCGACGCGGTGGTCACCTCGCACGGCGCCTATCCGACCTTCAACTACCATGTGACCGGCCACGGCGGTGTGCTCGACTTCGTGCCCTACCGCGACGACCACGAGGACATCGACGCGCTCATCGAGCGGATGCAGGCGGTCCGGCCGAAGCTCGTCTACTTCGCCAATCCCGACAATCCGACCGGCAGCTGGCACGAGGCGGACGCGGTGCGACGCCTGATGGACGCGGTGCCGGAGGGCACGCTTCTCGTTCTCGATGAGGCCTACAGCGATCTCGCACCGGCTTCGGCCCTGCCGGCGGCGGACGAGTTGCGACCCAACGTCCTGCGCTTCCGGACCTTCTCGAAGGCCTACGGCATGGCGGGCGTGCGGGTGGCCTATGTGTTCGGCGCGGCGGAAACGGTTTCGCACTTCCACAAGGTGCGCAATCATTTCGGCGTGTCGCGCATGGCCCAGGCCGGCGCCGTCGCGGCTCTGGAGGACCAGACCTATCTGTCGGATGTCGTCGCGCGCATCGTTCGGGCCCGCGATCGGCTCGGGCAGATCGCATCGTCAGTTGGTCTTCGCCCCCTACCTTCAGCCACCAACTTCGTGGCGATCGACTGCGGCCGGGACGGCCCTTATGCGCGGCGCGTCCTCGAAGGCGTTCTCGATCGTCAGGTCTTCATCCGCATGCCGGGTGTCGCGCCGCTCGATCGCATGATCCGCGTGACGGTGGGCCGGGACGACGAACTCGACCGGTTCGCGGCGGCCCTCACGGCCTCGCTGGCGGACGCATCGGATTGACGGGCCGGCGTCAGTTGCGGGCGAGCCACTCGCGGGCGAGGCGCAGCGCGCGTCCGATCTCGGCCTTGGTCATCATCGCCGCGACGTCCTGACGATGTACGCTGGCCTCTTCGGCGCCCATCTGGTCTGCGAGGTTGAAGTACATGTGAGCCGACACGAGGTCGGTCTCGCCGTCGCGGCCCGAAGCATAGCGCAGGCCCATCGCGAAGAGCGTCTCGCCCATCGGCGCCGCAACGCCGAGCGCGGTGCCGAAATCGCCGTCCAGAAGTTCGAAGCGTGCCATGTCTCTCGTTCCCTGTTCCCATTGCGCCCCCTCGGGTGCCTTCGTCGAGATTGGCAGCGTCCTTTGAACCGACGCTTAAAAGGCTTGGCTAATTCAAGTTGAATGCAGGATTCTACCTTTGGAGAGTCTTGGGCGCTCGCCTCCGCAAACCCCTGCATTGCCGGACTTCGCGTGATTCGCTTCACCGTTACTTCACGATGCCGGGTGGCGATCCGTTCAGCATGATCGCCGATGGCGTTCCACCCTACGCCTCTTGGCGGTATCGACGTTTCCATTTACGTTAGCGTCAACCGCCTATCCCGCGCTCAAGACGGGGGCGGCACGGGAGGATGCGATGAGACGTTTGGCGGTGATGATGCTGGCCCTGGCGGCGACCACGGGCGCGGCGATGGCGGACCCGATCGAGGGCACCTGGCGCATGCCGTCCGGCAACGACGCGCGCATCGCGTCCTGCGGCGACGGCTTCTGCCTGACCTACGTGAACGGCCCGAACAAGGGCAAGACCTTCGGCAAGATGACCCCGTCCGGCGGCGGCGCCTATCAGGGCACGGTCACCGACTACACCAAGGGCGGCAAGGAATATTCCGGCAAGGGCAAGCTGACGGGCGACACGCTGTCGGTCTCCGGCTGCGTGCTTGGCGGGCTCATCTGCCGCTCGCAGTCGCTGACCCGCCTCTGAGAACCCGTCCGAAGAAACCGCCGGGTCGGCTCGGCGGTGCTTTCCGTCGCCCATCCGCCACCGGGGACTTTCCGAACGGGCTCCAGGCCGTACGGCGAGGCATGGGCGGCCGACGGTTGCGTCGGCGCACTTGACGGGGTGATCCCTTTCGGGGGATCGCTCGCCCCGGTCAATTCCGGAGCCCACCCATGCTGTATCCGCTCGCCCTGGCGGCCGTGATCGCCACCGCCGCGTGGCCCGCCCTTGCCGCCGACGCCATCGTCGGCACCTGGCGCCTGTCGAACGGCGAGACGGTGGACTATCGCCCCTGCGGCGGGAGCTTCTGCTCGACCGTCCGCACGGGCGCCTACAAGGGAAAGACGGCCGGGACGGTCACCGGTAGCGGGGGGCGCTACACCGGCACGGTGGTCGATCCGAGCAGCGACAAGAGCTACGAGGGCCGCGTCGAGATCGCCGGCGACAAGCTGACGTTGACCGGGTGCGTCGCCAAGGTCTTCTGCCGGTCGCAGGTCTGGACCCGCGTCGGAGGGGCCGGCTGATGTCCGCCGCGTCGCAGGTTCGCGCAAAGACGGCGGACGGCGTCGAGGCCGTTCACGAGCCGGTCTTCCAGCGGCGCTCACGCAATCGCAACGTCCAGTGGCTGCGCGCGGTCGCGGCACTCTTCGTCGTCTTCTACCACGCGTCCGGCCATCTCGGCGCCGTGCTCGGCGACGACCGTTTCGCCGACATCTTTAACCACCGCTTCGGCATCCTCGGCGTCGCCATCTTCTTTGCGATCTCCGGCGCCCTCATGGCCGACATCCTGAAGACCACGCCGGCGCCGAACTTCCTCATCCACCGCATCCTGCGGATCTATCCGATCTTCCTGATCGCCTCGGTCGCCCTGCCCTTCGTGTTCTGGAACAATCCGGGCCTCGACATGCGGGCGCTGTCGCTCATCGCGATCGGGCAGAACGGCAATTATCGGCTGATGGTGGAATGGACGCTCGTGTTCGAGCTGGCCTTCTACGTGGCGCTCTTCCTCGTCGCCGCGGCGGGTCTGGCCCGCCGGCTGGAGGCGATCGCCCTTCTGGCGCTCGCGCTATCGGTCGGCGGCACGCTGGTCAGCCCGGACAATCAGGCGCGGATCGCCGTCTACGTCACCGAACTTCCCTTCATGTCGGCGACGGCCGCCTTCGCGGGCGGGCTGCTGATCCCGTGGCTCGTGCGCTGCAACGTCTTTCACCCGGCGCTCGCCGGCCTCGCCGTCGCGGCCGCCATCGCCATCCCCGGCACGGATTCGGTCGGCATGGGCCGCCTTCTTGCCGGCGTTTCGGCAGTGATCCTCGTCGGGCTCGCGATCTCGTTCGAGTCGCGCAGCGCCGACGACTCGGTGCCCCAGCGCGTGGCGACCAAGCTTGGGGACTGGAGCTACGCGCTCTACCTCTGCCACATGCCGGTGATCTCGTTCACCTACAACCACTTGCCCTTCACCGGAGCGGCGGCCTGGACGGTGGCGGTCGTGGGGGCGCTTCTTCTCGCCATCCCGCTCGGCATGCTGGACCTGCGTCTCTACGCGTGGCTGCGCAAGCGGTTGGATCGATCCACGCCCGAGAGCTTCCGCCGCTGGGCGTGGATCTATGTCGGCGTCTACGCGATCGTCGCCGTGATCTTCCTGTTCAAGGACTAAGGGTCAGCGCGCGCGCTGACCGAAGAGAACGCTCTGGGCGTTCTTGTCCTGCGCGAGGTTCAGCCGCTCGCGCTCCTCCTTGCCGACGGCTAGCCCCTTTTCGACCGCCGGACGGGCGTTCAGGGTCTCGAACCAGCGCTTCAGGTTAGGGAAGTCGTCGAGGTCCTGCCCCTGGTTCTTGTGCGGGACGATCCAGCCGACGCAGGCCATGTCGGCGATCGAATACTCGTCCGCCAGGAACTCGCGGTCCTGGAGCCGCTTGTTCATGACGCCGTACAAGCGGTTGACCTCGTTGGTGTATCGGTCGATGCCGTAGGCGATCTTCTCCGGCGCGTACTGGCGGAAGTGATGCGCCTGCCCCGCCATCGGCCCGAGTCCCCCGACCTGCCAGAACAGCCACTCGTCCACGGCCACGCGCTTGCGCTCGTCGGTCGGATAGAAGCGGCCGAACTTGCGCGCGAGGTACTGGAGGATCGCGCCGGACTCGAAGACAGAGATCGGCTGGCCGCCCGGGCCCTCGGGATCGACGATCGCCGGCATCCGGTTGTTGGGCGCGATCGCCAGGAACTCCGGCTTGAACTGGTCGCCCGCGCCGATGTTCACGAGCTTCAGATCGTAGGGGACGCCGAGTTCCTCGAGGAGAATCGACACCTTCCAGCCGTTCGGCGTCGGCCAGTAATGCAGTTCGATGGGCTTCGTTTGCTCGACCATGCGGCCTCCAGACTGTCTCGTCGACGCCGAACCTCGCGCGTCGTGGCATCAGGTGGGGCGGACGCGGCCGCTTGGCGAGCGCGGGACGCACAGACACTGCGTGAACGCCCGCTGAACGGTGACGCCAGCCCGAATTCAGCTTGGGCACGCAATGATCGCGCATCGCAGATTCACGGGAGAGTGCCATGATCGTCCGCCTGTCCGTCGTCACCTCGCTGCTCGCCCTCTTCGCGGTCAGCTTCTCGACACTGGTGGAGCGCGATCGCGCCGCGCACAGCCCGGTCGCGACCGTCAGCCAGGGTTGCTACGACCAGGGCGCGGTCTGCGTTCGCTGACCCATTTCGCCTGTCACGGTCCTCCGCTAGAAAGGGCCATGACCGACCGTTTCGCGCAGCCCGCTCACGAACCCTTGACGCCGCCGCCGATCGCGGCGAAGGCGTTCCTTGATGCCGAGGCCGCGGTCGAGGCGCTGCGGCGCATCTACGCCGCTTCGGTCGAGTTCCTGTGCGAGAGCTTCGACGAGGTGCTGGAAACCAGCGACACGTCGCGCCGATACCGGGCCTTCTATCCGCAGGTCGCGATCCGCACGGCGGGCCACGCCAGGGTCGATTCGCGCCTCTCCTTCGGCTTCGTGCCGGGCCCCGGCCATTACGCCACCACGATCACCCGGCCGGAGCTCTTCGGCGACTATCTCGTGCAGCAGTTCGAGCAGCTTCTGAAGAATCACGGCCAGCCGATCGAGGTCGGCCTGTCGAAGACGCCAATCCCGCTGCATTTCGCCCTCCCGGAAGGAACCTATGTCGACGGGGCGCGGGCCGAACGCCTCGACAAGCCGCTGCGCGACATCTTCGACGTGCCCGATCTCGAAGCCACCGACGACCGCATCGTCAACGGCAACTACGTGCCGATGCCCGGCGAGCCGCTGCCGCTCGCGCCCTTCACGGCGCAGCGCGTGGACTATTCGCTCCTGCGCCTCGCACACTACACCGCGACGAGCCCGCAGCACTTCCAGAACTTCGTGCTCTTCACGAACTACCAGTTCTATGTCGATGAATTCTGCGCCATGGCGCGATCGCTGATGGAGGACGGCGGCCACGGCTACGAGAGCTTCGTCGAGCCGGGCAACGTTGTCACGCTGGCGGGCGCCGCCGAGCCGGAGCGCGGCCTCGCGCCCCAGCGCCTGCCGCAGATGCCCGCCTACCACCTGACGCGGCCGGGCTCGAATGGCATCACCATGATCAACATCGGCGTCGGGCCGTCGAACGCCAAGACCATCACCGACCACGTCGCGGTGCTGCGCCCCCACGCCTGGCTGATGCTCGGGCACTGCGCCGGCCTTCGCAACACGCAGGCGCTCGGCGACTACGTGCTCGCGCACGCCTATGTCCGCGAGGACCACGTGCTGGACGCCGACCTGCCCGCCTGGGTTCCGATCCCGCCGCTCGCCGAGGTGCAGGTCGCGCTGGAGCAGGCCGTCGCCGACGTGACGGGGCTCGAGGGCTACGATCTCAAGCGCATCATGCGCACCGGCACGGTCGCCACGATCGACAACCGCAACTGGGAGCTGCGCGACCAGACCGAGCCGGTGGAGCGCCTGTCGAAGTCGCGCGCCGTCGCGCTCGACATGGAATCTGCGACGATCGCGGCCAACGGCTATCGCCTGCGCGTGCCCTACGGAACGCTTCTCTGCGTGTCCGACAAGCCGCTGCACGGCGAACTGAAGCTGCCGGGCATGGCGACCGAATTTTACAAGCGGCAGGTGGCGCAGCATCTCCAGATCGGCATCCGCGCGATGCAGAGCCTTGCCGACATGCCGGTCGAGCGCCTCCATTCGCGAAAGCTGCGGTCCTTCTTCGAGTCCGCGTTCCAGTAGGCGCCGGTCGCTCGCATCATGACAAGAGTTCGGTGGCACCGCGTGGTGAACGTCCTTCTTTTCGGCGCCGCGCTGTTTCTGGTGCTCGGCTTCCTCGGCGGCTTCGCGCGTCCGCTCGACACGTTCTCGCACTTCCGCGCCCATGCCGCGGTCGCGCTCCTCGCCCTCTCGATGCTCGCCCTCGTCCTCGGGCACTGGGTCGGCAGCGTGGTCGGCCTCGTCGTGGCGGGCGTCTCGCTGGCAAGCGTCGCCCCTTACGTCCTGCCGATGCGTCCCGTCCCCGAAGATGGGACGCCGGTCTACACGCTTCTGCAGATGAACCTCCTGTGGAACGCCGGCGACCGGGCGGAGGCGATCCGACGCATCGCCGAGACGCGGCCGGACATCATCACGGTGCAGGAGCTGACCGGCGACTGGCGCGAGGCGCTCGCGCCGCTTGGCGACAGCTATCCCTATCAGGCGGTATGCCTGGAGGCTGACGGCTTCCACGGCGACTCGGCGATCCTGTCGCGTCGCCCCTTCTGGGAGGGCTCGACGCCGATCTGCGACGTCGGCGATTCGCTGGCTGCCGCGCGCATCGATCTCAACGGCACAGCCGTCACCATCGCCTCGCACCACCAGCTCTGGCCCTGGCCGCGCAGCCAGTGGCGGCGCTTCGACAGCGCACGCGAGATGCTCGCCACCCTGCCCGCGCCGCTGATTCTGGCGGGCGATTTCAACGCCGCTGGCTGGAGCGCTTTCCTCGGTACCTATGCGAAAACGACGAATACGCGCGTCGTTCCCGGCATCGGCCCGACCTGGATGCTAGAGGGCATGCCGACCGAGGCTGCGCGCCTCGTCGGGCTCGGGATCGACAATCTCCTCGCCTCGCCGGCGGTGACGATCCACAGCGTCGAGCGGCCGGCGGCAACCGCCTCCGACCACCTTCCCGTGCTGGTCCGCTTCTCGGTCGCGCCCGAAGCCGACGGCGAGACGACCGCGGTCGTCGCGCGCTGACGCCGGGCGCGAACCCGCTTCACATCGTCCCGTAGACCGGCCCCTCGGCGCCCTGCGGCGGGACCCAGGTGATGTTGCCGTTCGGGTCCTTGATGTCGCACGTCTTGCAGTGGACGCAGTTCTGCGCGTTGATCTGGTAGCGCGGCGCGTCCGCACCCTCCTCGATCCACTCGTAGACGCCGGCCGGGCAATAGCGCTGCGACAGCCCGGCATAGACGTCGTGCTCGGACGCCTTCTGCAGGCCCATGTCCTTCACCTTGAGATGGACCGGCTGGTCCTCCTCGTGGTTGGTGTTGGACAGAAAGACCGACGACGTCTTGTCGAAGGTCAGCAGCCCGTCGGGCTTCGGGTAGGCGATCGGCTTGTGCTTGGCGGCCGGTTCAGTCGATGCCGCGTCGGTCTTGCCGTGCTTCAGCGTGCCGAACAGCGAACGGCCGATGAGCTGGTGCGCCCACATGTCGAGACCGCCGGCGACGATGCCGAGCGCGGTGCCGTATTTCGACCAGAGCGGCTTGACGTTGCGCACGCGGAAGAGGTCTCGCCCGATCGGCGAAGACCGCCAGCCGGCCTCGTAGGGCGCGAGCTTGTCCTGCGCGCGGCCCGCCGCGATCGCCTCGGCCGCAGCTTCCGCCGCCTGCATGCCGCTGGAGATCGCGTTGTGCACGCCCTTGATGCGCGGCACGTTGACGAAGCCGGCCGAGCAGCCGAGGAGCGCGCCGCCCGGGAAGACGAGCTTCGGCACCGACTGGTAGCCGCCCTCCGAGATCGCCCGCGCGCCGTAGGACAGGCGCTTGCCTCCCTCCAGGAGGTCGGCGATGTCCGGGTGCGTCTTGAAGCGCTGGAACTCCTCGAACGGATTCAGATAGGGGTTCGCGTAGTTCAGGTGCACGACGAAGCCGACGTAAACCTGGTTGTTCTCGAGGTGGTAGAGGAATGAGCCGCCGCCGGTCTTCATGTCGAGCGGCCAGCCGAACGAATGCTGGATCAGGCCAGGCTTCGCCTTGGCCGGATCGATTTGCCAGAGTTCCTTGATGCCGATGCCGAATTTCGGCGCGTCTGCCTCTTTCGCGAGATCGAAGCGGGCGATCAGTTCCTTGGCGAGCGAGCCACGAACACCTTCGCCGATCAGCACGTACTTGCCGATCAGCTCCATGCCGGGCTGGTAGTTCGGCCCCGGCCTGCCCGAACGCTCGATCCCCATGTCGCCGGTCGCAACGCCCCGCACGGCCCCGGCCTCGTCGAACAGGATCTCGCTGGCGGCAAAGCCCGGATAGATCTCGACGCCGAGCGCTTCGGCCTTCTCGGCCAGCCATTTGCAGACGAGGCCGAGCGAGACGACGTAGTTGTCGTGGTTGTCCATCAGCTTCGGCAGGCCGAAATTCGGCAGGCGCACCGAGCCGTGGGGGCCGTAGACGTAGAACTTGTCGGCCGTCACGCGCTGGCGGATCGGCGTCTCTTCAGAACGCCATTCGGGCAGGAGCTTGTCGAGCGAGGACGGGTCGAGCACGCAGCCGGACAGGATATGCGCGCCGACCTCGGAGCCCTTCTCCAGGACGACGACGGACAGGTCGGGGTTGACCTGCTTCAGACGGATCGCGGCCGACAGGCCCGCCGGGCCCGCCCCCACGATCACAACGTCGAACTCCATCGACTCGCGTTCGGCGGCTGTCTCTGACACGGGCAACGTCCTCCCTCGGATCGAGTCTGGAACAGGTCCAAATGGTTGTGGCCGCTCATACAGGACTTTTCCCCGAAGCGACACGCGACATTCTTACGTAAACGTCATCGGAGCTGACGAATGCGTGCGTTTCCATCGGATCGCCGGTATACTGCGGCATGTCTATAACCGACGCGACACCCCCCTTGGACGAATGGCGTGCCGTGCTGGCCTGGTACGAACAGGCCGGCATCTCGACCTTCGTCGGCGAGGCGCCGCGCGACCGCTTCGCGGAGACCGAGGCGGAGGCCGCGCGGCGGCGGAGCCCCGCGGCGGAGGCAAAACCGAAGCCGGCGCAGCCCCCCGCCCCGGCGACACGTCCTGCGGTCACCGCCCGCCCCGCTCCGATCGCGCCCGACGCCGATGCGAGTTCGGTCGCGGATGCGCGCGATCAGGCAGGACAGGCCCAGACGCTCGCCGAACTGCGCGAGATGCTGGCGGCCTTCACGGGCTGCGGACTTCGTCAGACAGCCAAGAACTTAGTCTTCGGCAATGGCGCCGAAGATGCGGACGTCATGTTCGTCGGCGAGGCGCCGGGGCGCGACGAGGATCTCGCGGGCGAACCGTTTGTCGGCAAGTCGGGCCAGCTTCTCAACCGAATGCTCGCGACGATTGGAATCGAACGGGACGCGGTACGGGTCACCAATACGGTCCCCTGGCGCCCGCCCGGCAATCGCGCTCCGACACCCGCGGAGACAGAGGCCTGCCTGCCGTTCACGCTGCGCCATATCGAACTCGTGCGACCGCGGGTCGTCGTGTCGGTCGGCTCGTCGTCCGTCCGCGCATTGCTTCGCACCGACGAAGGGATCACCCGGCTGCGCGGACGCTGGCTAAGCCTGCGGACCCCCGGCGGGTTGGAACTGCCGGTCCTGCCGATCCTCCATCCGGCCTTCCTCCTGCGCCAGCCGATGCAGAAGCGTCTGGCATGGCGCGACCTGCAGACGTTGCGCGAGAGGCTGGCGGAGGCTCCAACGGTCGATCCAAATAATATGTAACGCTTATATTTTTTCGTGAAACCCCGGCGTGTGCCGTGCGTTTAGGAGGCGAACCACCGGTGAAGCCGGTTGCCGAAGGGAGCAACCGGCGCCAGTCAACGATGAGGAGTTTCGATCATGAAGACCACAGCCATGATCGCGGCCGCCCTGATCGCCACCACGGGCTTTGCAGGCTCGGCGATGGCCCAGCAGACCAAGCATGTCATGACGGGTCAGGAGAAGGCCGTTCGTTACCAGCACGACCGGCAGGAGAAGATGTGGGACCAGCAGCGCAAGCAGGGCGTACGCTCCGCTGACAGCGCGACCTATGGTGCCCCGAACCGGCAGAGCTATGGCCGGTCGGCAACCCAGCAGCCGGAGAACGCGGAGCCGTCCAGCTTCGGCATTCCGGGGTCGGGGTCCGCTTTCTACAACTATCACAAGGACAGCAAGAACTGGTACTTCGGGTACTGACGTTCGGTTGCCTTGAACGCAAAGGGGCGCGGATCATTCAGGGGTCCGCGCCCCTTCTTCATGTCTGCGGCGGCGATGCGCTGCGCGCGCGGCGGCGCTCGAGGCCGAGCCGGTGCTCACGAAGGATAATGAAGACGCCTGCCGACACGACGATCGTCGCACCGATCAGCGTCGTCGGGCTGGCGACCTCATCGAAAAGCGTCGCCCCGATGACGACCGCCATCAGCATGGACGTGTACTCGAACGGCGCGATGGTGGACGCTTCGGCATAGCGGTAGCAGGCCGTCAGCAGGAGCTGACCGACGCCGCCGAAGATACCTGCCAGAACAAGGAGCGTCGCCTGCCACGGGGTCGGCCAAACCCAGCCGAACGGAAGGCTCGCCAGCGCGATGACGCTCGAGCACAGCGAGAAATAGACCACGATCGTCGTCGTCGGCTCGGTGCGCACCAGACGACGGACCTGGATCATCGCGACCGCCGCGAAGGCCGCCCCCGCGAGCGAGGCCAGCATGCCGAGCCGCTCCTCGTTCGACAGGGTGCCGAGGTCGAGCGAGAGGTTCGGGGCGATCACCACCACGATCCCGCACAGGCCGACGAGAACCGCGGTCCAGCGGAAGCGCCCCACCTGCTCGCGCAGGATGATCGCTGCAAAGACGACGGTCAGGAGCGGCGAGGCGTAGGAGATCGTGATCCACTCCGGATACGGCAGTCGGCCGATCGCGTAGAAGCCGAGCGCCATGGACGTCACTCCGATCGCGCCGCGCAGGAAATGCCCGCCGATGTCGCGCGTGTGGAAGGCCGTCCGCAGGGTGCCGAGCCAGCAGAGATAGGCGAGAACCGGCACCATCGCGAAGAAGGAGCGGAAGAAGACGAGTTGCCCGGCTGGAATGTCGGTACCGAGCGCCTTCAGCGAGGTCTGCATCCCCACGAAGACGGTGACCGAGACCACCTTCAGGCCGATGCCCACCATGGGCTTGAGAGCGGGCGCGTGGTGGATCGGGGCATTCATGGCGGCTGTTCGGCTCTAGCTGGAGCGGGCGCGGCCTTCGGCGCCACAGGCGGGGCGGGCGCCGCCATTCCCTTCGCGCAGGATGGCAGCGGGGCACTCTTAGGACGGCGGCCTTCCGCGGTCGAGGGCGGAAACCTCAGCCGCGCCTCACCTTTCGCGACGAAGGGCACCGGGGCGTGAACGCGGTTTCCCGTTGGCAAGCGCCGGCATGGCGACTATCCCCGTCGGATCGAGATGGGAAAGGCCCGAGCCATGCAGCGCACCGACGACGGACAGGTGATCCGCCTTTCGGACTATCGTCCGCCCGCGTTCCGCATCCGCCACGTCGACATGCGTTTCTCGCTGAACGATGGTCACACCGATGTCGAGACGGTGATGGAGATGGAGCGGGCTCCGGACACGGACGCCGCCGAGCCGCTGGTGCTCGACGGCGACGCGCTGACGCTCATCGCCCTCGATTGCAACGGGGTGGCGATCGGGGCCGAGCGCTTCGAGGCGACGCCGGACCGGCTGACGATCCGCGACCTGCCGCCTTCCGGACCCTTCACCCTGACGATCGCGACACGTCTGACGCCGGCGACCAACACCGAGCTGATGGGGCTCTACCGCTCGAACGGCGTGTGGTGCACCCAGTGCGAGGCGGAAGGTTTCCGCCGCATCACCTATTTCCTCGACCGGCCGGACGTTCTCGCCACCTACCGCGTGCGCATCGAAGCGGATCGCGAGGCGGCACCGATCCTCCTGTCAAACGGCAATCCCGGCGAACATGGCGATCTCGATGGCGGCCGGCACTATGCCGTGTGGGACGACCCGCACCCGAAGCCCTCCTATCTCTTCGCCCTCGTCGCGGGTCGGCTCGACGTCCTGACCGATACGTTCGAAACGCAGAGCGGGCGCGACGTCGATCTGGCGATCTACACGGAGCCCGGCCTCGCCGACCGCGCCGCTTATGCGATGGACGCGCTGAAACGTTCGATGGTCTGGGACGAGCGGCGCTTCGGCCGGGAATACGATCTCGACGTCTTCAACATCGTGGCAATCTCCGACTTCAACATGGGGGCGATGGAGAACAAGGGTCTCAACGTCTTCAACCACAAGTATGTGCTTCTGGCGCCGGACACGGCGACGGACGGCGACTATGCGGGCGTCGAGACCGTGATCGCCCATGAGTACTTCCACAACTGGACCGGCAACCGCATCACCTGCCGCGACTGGTTCCAGCTCTGCCTGAAGGAAGGGCTCACCGTCTATCGCGATCAGGAGTTCAGCGCCGACGAGCGCTCGCGCACCGTCAAGCGCATCGCCTCGGTGCATGGACTGAAGGCACAGCAGTTCCCGGAGGACCAAGGTCCGCTCCAGCACCCCGTCCGGCCGCGCCAGTATCGCGAGATCAACAACTTCTATACGGCGACGGTCTACGAGAAGGGCTCGGAACTCGTCCGGATGCTGGCGACGATCCTCGGCGAGGCGGGCTTTCGCGCCGGGATGGACCTCTACTTCGCCCGCCACGACGGCGACGCCGCGACGGTCGAGGACTTTCTCGCCTGCTTCGCGGAGGCGACCGGCACCGATCTCTCGCAGTTCGCGCTCTGGTACGATCAGGCCGGTACGCCGGAGCTTCATGTCGCCGAGCATTTCGAAGCGGGGCGGCTGACCCTCTCGCTGCGCCAGAGCCTGGCGCGCGGCGCCGCCGGCACGGGCACCGAGCCGATGCACATTCCGGTTCGCTTCGGGCTGGTCGGACGCGACGGCACGGATCTTGCGGCCGAAGCGACGGCGGGGACGGCCGAGGTCGAGGGCGGCGTGATCCATCTCGTCACCGCGGAGGCCGAGGTCGTGTTCTCCGAACTTGCCGAGCGTCCGCGCGTGTCGATCCTGCGCGATTTCTCCGCGCCGGTCACGCTGCGTCACGAACAGGCCTACGAGGACCGTCTTGCCCTCGCCCGCCTCGACCCCAACGGCTTCGGACGCTGGCGCGCGCTCACCGATCTCGTTGGCGAGGCCCTGCGGGCGGCCTCGACGGCGGGCGCGGGCCGCCCGGCACTCGATCCGCGCCTGATCGAAGCCGTCGTCGCGTGCGCCGCCGAGGAGCGGCTCGAGCCGGCGCTGCGGGCGCTGATGATCGCGCTTCCCGGCGAGGCGGAGATCGCACGGCTGGTCGGCTCGAACGTCGACCCGGAAGCGATCCATCAGGCGCGCGAGGGGGCGATCGGCGCGGTTGCGACCGCCGGCGCCGAGACCTTCCGCCGGGTGCGCGACGGGCTGGAGCGTTCGAGCGGGAGCTTCAGCCCCGACGCGGCGAGCGCCGGACGCCGCGCCCTGTCGAACGCGCTTCTGATGTACCTCAGCGCGGCCGACGGCACGCCGGCCCTCGCCGCCGAGGCGTTCCGCGCGGCCGACAATATGACGGATCGGATGACGGCCGCCACCATCCTCGCCCACCGCTTCGCCGAGACGCCGGAGGCGAGCGAGGCGCTCGACCGCTTCTATGCCGACTACGCGCACGATCCGCTCGTCCTCGACAAGTGGTTCACCCTGCGCGCGACGGTGCCGTCCGATGCAACGCTCGACACCGTTCGGGACCTCGCCGCCCATCCGAAGTTCTCGATGGCCAACCCCAACCGCGCCCGGGCCCTGATCGGCGGGTTCGCGACCGGCAATCCGCGCGTCTTCCACCGTGTCGACGGCGCGGGATACCGCTGGACGGCGGAGCGCCTCGGCGAACTCGACCGGCTCAATCCGCAGACCGCCGCCCGGCTGGCCACCGCCTTCCGGTCCTGGCGCGCCTTCGAGCCGGTTCGCCAGGAAGCGGCACGGGCCGCGCTCTCGGCCCTTGCGAGCCGACCGGAACTCTCGCGCGACATGCGCGACATTCTCGACCGCACGCTCTCATGACGGCGGGATGAAAAATTTCGCGGAAATGGTTTGTTAACCACAGTCTGCGAAAGCTGCGGATAACCCCTGTTGATCCCGTGCAACAATCAGAATTCGGGATTGCACCGCGGCCCCTCGCTCGTCCCGCGCTTCTGGACAAGCGAGTCCCCGTCTGATTCATTAACCCTTGGATTCGGGCTCGCGGCGCCCGGGTCGCATGCGGCGACGAGGGATGGGATTGATGGGTTCGGACGCGACAAGCGCTCCGGCACGGGATGACTCATCCCTGGCCACGGAGAGATTGACGACCCTTCTGCAGCGCGTCCGCCGCCGCATTCCCCAGCCGGGGCTGGATCGGATCGCCGAACTCGAACCCATCCTGCGACGGGCCATCCCGGTCTTCGTCATCGGCTTCCTCATGGTGATCGCCGTCGTGCTTCTGGCGGCGCTGATCGAGGAACGCGACGCCATGGAAGAGCGCGCCAGCGAGGATCTTCGCATCACCGCCAGCCTTCTGCGGGCCGAGGACGCGGCGCTGGATTCGCGCACCGACGACGCGGCGACCCGCGCGCAGATCCTCGTCAACAGCGCCCTGCCCGTATCCTCGAAGGCCAAGGGCCTCATCGCGATGATCGCCGACAAGGACGGCCGTGTCGTCGCCACGACGCCCGGCCACGATAGCGTGCTCGGTGCCGACGTCGGCACGCTGGTGGACGGCGGCCAACCGCTTCTCGTGTTCGGCGAGCGCGCGGGCGTCATGGAGGTCTCGTGGGCCGGCGAGGACGCGATGGCTTCCGCCGCGCTCCTGTCCGGGCCGCTCGGCAGCGTCGTCCTCATTCGCGAGGAGGCGCACATCTTCGCCGACTGGCGCAAATCCGTCTCGCTTAACGTCACGCTGTTCTGCGTGACAGCCCTCGTGCTTCTCGCCATCCTCGTCGCCTACTTCCGCCAAGCGACCCACGCGGTGGCGGCCGACCGCCTGCTCGGCGAGCAGCATCACCGCGTCGAGACCGCCCTATCCCGCGGCCGCTGCGGGCTTTGGGACTGGGACCTGTCGCGCGGACGCATGTTCTGGTCGCGCTCGATGTACGAGATGCTCGGCCTGCCGCCGCGCGATGGCGTCCTCTCCTTCGCGGAGGTCTCGAACCTCCTGCATCCCGACGACGGCTCCTTCTTCGAGTTCGCCCGCCAGATCGCCTCGGGCAGCGTCGGCAACATCGAGCGCTCGTTCCGCATGCGCCATGTCGACGGGCAGTATCTCTGGCTGCGCGCCCGCGCCGAGATCGTTCGCAACCCCGACAACGACATCCACCTGATCGGCGTCGCGGTCGACATCAGCGAAAATCACATCCTCGCCCGCATGACGGACGAGGCGAACCTCCGCCTCCAGAACGCGGTCGAGAACATCTCCGAGACCTTCGTGCTGTGGGACGCCGACCACCGGCTCGTCCTGTGTAACACGAAATACCAGGAGGTCTTCGGGCTGACGGATCAGGACGTGCGCCCGGGCACCCCGTTCGAGGCGGTGCGCGCCAAGGCCCGCCGCCCGATCGAGGAGCGCAAGCTGACCAGCCCGAGCTTCGTCTACGGCGAGCGCGCGACCGAGACGCTGCTGGCGGACGGGCGCTGGCTGCAGGTGTCCGAGCGCGTCACCGGCGACGGCAGCCACGTGTCGATCGGCACCGACGTGACGCAGCTGAAGGTCCATCAGGAGCGCCTGTCGGACTCCGAGCGCCGCCTGATGGCGACCATCAACGACCTGTCCACGGCCCGCCGCGACGCCGAGGCCAAGGCGCGGCAGCTCGCCGAGCTCAACCGCAACTACATGATCGAGAAGGAGCGCGCCGAGAGCGCGAACCAAGCGAAGACGACGTTCCTCGCCAACATGAGCCACGAGCTGCGCACGCCGCTGAACGCGATCATCGGCTTCTCCGAGATCATGCGCGAAGAAAGCTTCGGCCCGATCGGCAACGGCAAGTACACCGAATACGCCGCCGACATCCATCAGAGCGGCCACTACCTTCTCAAGCTGATCAACGACATCCTCGACATGTCGAAGATCGAGGCGGGCCGGCTGGCTCTCGCCAACGAGGCGATCGACCTGCCGGCGATCCTCGCCGAGGCGGTGCGGATCGTCGGGGTGCCCGCCAATGCCAAGGCGCTCACGATCGGCGTCGAGATGCCGGACGTCCTGCCGCTGAGCGGCGACCGCCGAGCGACGAAGCAGATCCTCCTCAACCTCCTCGCCAACGCCGTGAAATTCACCGCGCCCGGCGGCGACGTGCGCGTGCGCACCCGACTGCGCGGCGCCCACGCCGTCATCACCATCGTCGACAACGGCATCGGCATTCCGCGCGAGTCGCTCAAAAGCCTCGGCAAGCCGTTCGAGCAGGTCGAGAACGAGTTGACGCGCACCCACAAGGGCACCGGCCTTGGCCTTGCCATCGCGCGCTCGCTGATCGAACTGCAGGGCGGCACGATGTCGATCACCTCCCGCCCCGGGCGCGGGACCGCCGTCAGCTTCCGCCTGCCCTGCCCCGACTGCGCGAGCGCTTCGGCCGAGCAGGCGGCGCTTCTCTCCCGCGCCGCCTGAGGCTCTTCAGGCGCCGAGATCGCCCCGGTAGGGGATCGTCCGAGAAAAGACCTCCCGCACTTCGGCCGCTCGCCTTGCGATCTCGGGCTCGATGCCGGTGCGGTCGGCAAGATCGAGCGCGGCGGCGATCCTGTCGGCCAGCGGTCCCGGCAGGTCCGTCACCCGCAACGCCTTGTCGCCGCCGAGGCGCAGGATCTGCATGACCCTTGTCATCTCCAGCATGATGCCCGGCAGATCATCGAAACCGGTCTCGTCGTCGGGCGCCGCAGTTCGGAGTGCCGCGAGGACGCTCGCCGTCGGCGCCCCCACGAGATCGAGCGACACCCGGCCCGTCAGGATGCCCCACTGGGCGAGGAACTCGAGATCGGTGAGACCTCCGGGAATGCGCTTGAGATCGAGCGCCCCGCGCGGCGGCTTCTGGACGTCGAGGCGGGCGCGCATGTCGGCGACGTCGTCCGTCAGAAGCGGATCGCCGCGGTGGGTGACGATCGCCTTGCGGACTGCCTCGCCAATCTCGGCACACAGTTCGGGATCGCCGGCAATCGGGCGCGAGCGCGTAAGCGCCATGCGTTCCCAGGTCCAGGCCTCGGCCTGATACTTGCGGAAGGCCTCGATCGGCGTTGCGAGCGGCCCCTTGTTGCCGGATGGGCGGAGACGGAAATCCACCTCGTAGAGAACGCCCTCGGCGGTCGGCGAGGTCAGGGCCGAGATCAGTCGCTGCGTCAGGCGGGCATAGTAGGTCGAAACGGGAAGCGGGCGCGCACCGTCCGACGTCTCCGCCGCCGGATCGTGGTCGTAAAGCAGCATCAGGTCGATGTCGGAATTGGCGGTCAGTTCGCGCGAGCCGAGGCGACCGAGACCCAGGACGGCAATGCGCCCGCCGGCGATCCGCCCGTGTGCGCGGGTGAACTCGTCCGCAACCGCCGTCAGCACCTCGCCCAGCACGGCCTCCGCCAGATCGGAAAAGGACGTGCCTGCAACCTCGCCCTCCAGTACACCGGACAGGAGCCGGACACCGACGAGGAAGCGCTGCTCGGCGGCGAAGATGCGCAGGCGGTCGAGCCGTTCCTCGAAGAAGCGTGCGTCCCCGAGGAAGGCCGACAACCGCTCGCGGATCAGGTCGCGCGTCGGAAGTTCGCGGAAGAAGGCGGGATCGAGAAGGGCGTCGAAGACGTGCGGTCGGCGTGCGATCGTATCGGCAAGCCGGGGCGATGAGGTGATGATTTCGGCGAGGAGTTCGAGAAGCTTCGGGTTCGACGCGATCAGCGCGAAGAACTGCAACCCGGACGGCAGGCCCTCCAGGAACCGGTCGAAAGCGGCCAGCGCCGTGTCGGGATCGCTGCCGCCCGAGAAGGCCCGGAGCAGGGACGGCAGGACGGCGACGAACTGCTCGCGCGCCGCCTCCGAGCGCATCGCCCGGTAACGGCCAGAGCCCCAGCGGTGGACGATCCGCCCGATATCGGCCGGGCGGTTGTAGCCGAGATCGCCGAGGCGCTTGAGGGCCGCGGCGTCCGCGCCATCCTCCAGAAGGCCGTCGAGCACGCCTTCGTCGCGCGTGGCTCGTCCTTCGGAGAAGAGCGCCGCAAACCTCGCCTGAACCCGTTCCAGGCGGTCACGGAGCGCGGTCTCGAAGGCGTCGAGTTCGCCGAAGTTGCAGAGGCGCGCGATGCGCAGGAGATCGCCCGGCCCGGTCGGCAGCGTGTGGCTCTGCTCGTCTGCCACCATCTGGATCGCGTGCTCGACACGGCGCAGGAACCAGTAGGCTTCGGTCAGCTCGGTCGCCACCGCGGACGCCACCCAGCCCTCGGCCGCGAGGCGTGCCAGCGCTTCGTCGGTACGGCGCGTTCGAAGCGCGGGCAGCCGTCCGCCCGCGATCAGTTGCTGCGCCTGCGCGAAGAACTCGACCTCGCGGATGCCACCCTGCCCGAGCTTGACGTTGTGACCCGCCGTCGCCACGCCCTCGAAGCCGCGGTGCCGGTCGATCTTGGCCTTCATCGCCTGAATGTCGGCGATGGCGACGAAGTCGAGGTAGCGGCGCCAGACGAAGGGGGCGATCTCGCGCAGGAAGGCCTCGCCCACCGCGGGATCGCCGGCCACCGGGCGGGCCTTGATCATCGCCGCCCGTTCCCAGTCGCGCCCAGCGCCTTCGTAATAGATGAGGGCGGAGGGGATCGGGATCGCCAGCGGCATCGCGGACGGATCGGGCCGCAGGCGCAGGTCGGTGCGGAACACGTAGCCGTCGCGGGTGCGCTCGCCGATCATCCGGACAAGCTTGCGACCGAGGCGCGAGAACATCTCGACGCTCTCCATCGGGTCGCGGATCCCAGGCGCTTCGGGTTCGAAAAAGAGGATGATGTCGATGTCGCTGGAATAATTCAGTTCGCGCCCGCCGAGCTTGCCCATGCCGAGGATCGTCAGCCCGCAGCCGGTCTCGGGATGCACCGGATCGGGCAGGTCGAGCTGCCCGCGGCGGTGAAGATCCGCGAGGGCAAAGCGAAGCGCGCGCCGGATCGCCGCCTCCGCGAGGTCCGAGAGATCGGCGGTGGTCACCTCCGGGCCGGCGGCGCCGAAGAGGTCGCGCAGCGCGATCAGCAGCGAGGCTTCCGCCTTGGACTCGCGAAGGCGCGTCATCTCGGCAGCCTCCGTGGCGCCATCGGGAACGGGTTGTCCCAGGGCGTCGATGATGGCGCGGACGCGGTCGCCAGCCCCGATGTCGAACAGCTGATCGATCCAGTCCGGGCGGCGTTCGGCGATCGAGGCGAGATGCGGTGAGAGCGATAGCGCGGCAACGAGCCGGTCGCGGTCGCCCGCGCCGTCGACCTCCAGCCATGCGGCCAGCCGGTCGAGGTCGGCGGCACGCGCGCTGGACGCCAGATCATCGCGGCGGCGGGCGGCTTCCACGTCGCTCAGCGCGTGAAGGCCGGCCGTCCCCCCGATCCGCAACTCAAGGCCCGCGAATTCCGTCATGCGCCGGGACCACCCTTTCCATCGGTATCTCCAGCGTGACTTTGAGGCCGGAATCCGCGTCGTCAAGCGCCAGCGTTCCGCCATGGATCGAGGCGATCGCCTGAACCAGCGACAGACCGAGGCCCGAACCCGTCTTGGTGCGGCTCTCGTCCAGCCTGTAGAAGCGCTCGAGCACACGATCGCGCTTGTCGGCCGGTATACCGTGACCGTTGTCCGCCACCGAAACGAGGCATGCGTCGCCGCGTCGGGCCACTGCGACACGAATTTCCAGTGGCCGGTCGGACAGTCCGTATTTCAACGCGTTGTCGAGGAGGTTGGAGACCGCCTGCGAGATCAGCTCGCGGCTGACCGGTGCGACGACCGGCTCCGGGGCGTCGACGAGAAGCCGTCCGCCAGCGTCCTCCGCCAATGGTTCGTAGAGTTCGGCGACATCGGCGACGATCGACGAAAGGTCGTGCCCGCTCTTGAGAGCGGGATGCGACCCCGCCTCCACGCGGCTGATCATCAGGAGGGCGTCGAACGTGCGGATCATCCCGTCCGCTTCGGCCAGCACCGCTTCCATCGCCTGTCGGCCGCTGCGCTCGGGCGTCTCGTCGCCAAGTGCCGCCTCGACCCGATTGCGAAGGCGCGTCAGCGGCGTCTTCAGGTCGTGGGCGATGTTGTCGGAGACCTGCCGCAACCCTTCCTGCAGCAGGGCGATCCGCGCGAGGAGCACGTTGAGCTTTTCCGACAGGCGGTCGAATTCGTCCCCGGTCCCGGTGACGGGAAGCCGTTCCGTCAGGTCGCCCGCCATGATCCGCGCGGTGGCCGCCGACATGCGGTCCAGCCGATGGAGCGCAGTGCGCCCGACAAGGAACCAGGCAAGCAGCGCGCCGAAACTCATCAGGAGAAGCGCGAGGATCAGGGCATTGCGCACGACCAGCCGGATCCGCTCCTGATCGGTCTGGTCGCGGCCGACGAGGAGCCGCATCCCGTTCGGCAGTTGCACGACCTCGGCGACCGCCATGTGGTAGCGGTCCTTCTCCGACTCGGTGAAGCGCGCGTAGCGGAACGGCGTCGTTTTGAACCCCGCATCGTCGAGAACGCCGGCTTCCAGACTCTGAACGTTGCCAGCGAGGATCAGGCCGGTGCCGTCGGTGACGAGATAGAGGGGCGCACCCGGCTGGCGGGCGCGTCGGTCGATCGCGCGCACGATCCCCGAGATGCCGGTGTTCTGGTAGATCCGATCGAGCGTCTCGATCTCGTCCGCGATCGCCTCCTGGCTTTGCGTCTGAAGGATCGAGGACGCGGTCTCCGTCACGTAGACGAGAAGAATGGCCGCAAACAGCGCGAAGAGGGCAAGATAGACGGCCGACAGACGGACGGCCGTGACGCGCATCAGCTCGCGGATGCGCAAGATGGTCGGTCTGCGCAAGGGGCGTCAGTCCCCGGCGCGGATGATATATCCGGACCCGCGAACCGTATGCAGGAGCGGCTCGCCGAATTCGCGTTCGATCTTGGAGCGCAGCCGCGAGATGTGGACGTCGATGACGTTGGTCTGGGGGTCGAAGTGGTAGTCCCAGACGTTCTCGAGCAGCATGGTCCGCGTCACCACCTGACCCGCATGCTTCATCAGGTACTCGAGAAGCCGGAACTCGCGCGGCTGCAGCGTGATCGGCTTTCCGCCGCGACGAACCTCGTGCGACAGGCGGTCGAGTTCGAGATCGCCCACGCGATAGACCGTCTCGACGTCCTTGGCGCCGCGGCGCCGGCCGAGAATCTCGATCCGGGCGAGGAGTTCGGAAAAGGCATAGGGCTTGGGCAGGTAGTCGTCGCCGCCGGCCCGCAGGCCCGTGACCCGGTCGTCGACCTGCCCCATCGCGGACAGGATCAGGATCGGGGTCTCGTTGCCCTTCTCGCGCAGGCTGGAGACGACGGACAGACCGTCGCGCTGCGGCAGCATCCGGTCGACGACAAGAACGTCGTAGGCCTGAGTCAGGGCCATGTGCAGGCCCGTTTCCCCATCCGCCGCGTGGTCGGGGACATGTCCCGACTCCTTCAGGGCCTTGATGAGGTAGGACGCGGCTTCCCGGTCGTCTTCGATGATGAGGATGCGCATGTGATCCGATCTAGGGGACGGCGCGGACATCGTCATCGTCTTTATCCTTCAAGTCTCCGAGCGGAAAGGGGGCGACATCCGCCGCCCCCCGTTTGTTGCCCGTCCGTCGCGGGTCAGCTTCCGCTGATCGGCAGGGCGACGAAGCGGTTCTGGTCGCCGCTACGCAGCTGGAACAGCGCCGCCTTGCGGCCGGACGTGGAGGCCTTCTTGATGGCGTCCTCGACCTCGCGCTGCGACTTCACCGAACTGCCGTTCACCGCCACGATCGTGTCGCCGGCCGAGACGCCGCGGTTGGCAGCCTCGGAGTCGGGGTCGACCTCGGTGATGACGACGCCGTCGCCCTGGTCGGACGGCGTCAGCGTCAGGCCGTAGCCGCGCAGCGAGGACGGATTGACCGGCACGTTGCGGTTGCCGCTGGTGTTCGACGCCTCGTCGAGGCTGGACAGGTTGCCGAGCTCGACCTTGATGTCGCGGGCCTCGCCGTTGCGCCAGACCTTCACGTCGATCGTGGTGCCCGGACGGTACTCGGCGACCTTGCGGGCCAGTTCGCGCGGGCCCTTCACGGTCTGCCCGTTGACGGCCGTGATGACGTCGCCCGTCTGGATGCCCGCCTTGACGGCCGGCGTGTCGGTGTCGGGCAGCGTGACGATTGCCCCCTCCTCCGCATTGAGGCCGAGCGCCTCGGCGATGTCCTGCGTGACCGGCGCGATCTGGACGCCGAGCCAGCCGCGCTGGACGTTGCCGTTCTCGCGAAGCGATTGAATGACGGTCTTGGCGGTCGAGGCGGGGATGGCGAAGGCGATGCCGACGCTTCCGCCGGACGGCGAGAAGATCGCCGTGTTGACGCCGATCACCTGGCCCTCGAGGTTGAAGGCCGGGCCGCCCGAATTGCCGCGGTTCACCGCCGCATCGATCTGGATGAAGTCGTCGTAGGGACCCGCGCCAATGTCGCGGCCACGGGCCGAGACGATGCCGGCCGTCACCGAACCGCCGAGGCCGAACGGGTTGCCGACCGCGACGACCCACTCGCCGACCCGGACCTTCGAGTCATCGGCGAAGTCCACATAGGTGAACTTGCGATTGCCGCCCTCGACCTTGAGGAGCGCGAGGTCGGTGCGCGAGTCTGTGCCGATCAGCTCGGCCTTCAACTCCGTACCATCGTCGAGGACGACCGTGTAATCACTGCCGCCTTCGACCACGTGGTTGTTGGTCACGAGGTAGCCGTCGTCCGAGATGAAGAAGCCCGAGCCCTGCGCCATACCTTGGCGCGGGCTGCGGCGCGGCGCCTGGCGGCCATCGGGCGAACCCTGCATGCCGGGGTTGCCGAACTCGAAGAAGCGGCGAAGCGGATGATTCGGCGGCAGGTTGTCGAAGGGCGACTCGGCATCGCTGCCGTCATCGCTCGCCGGCTTGATCTGCTCCTTGACGCGCACCGACACGACGGCGGGCGAGACCTTCTCGACCACATCGGCAAAGCCCGGATTGACACCGGTCGGCTGAACCGAAACCGGCTCGGCGAAGCTCGGCACGACACTGGTGACGACGCCACCGGCCAGCACCATGCCCGCGACGCCCGCCGCCAGAACGGCCGTGGAGAAACGACGCGTCGTCTTGTTGGGATTCTTGTTCATGCGAAGGACCCTCGTTTCCATTCCCGATCCGCTGGGATGGGCCGTTTGGTCCATCCGATGCTCGGAAGGTAGGGGTCGCAACGTTACGGCAAGTTTTCGTCGGGATGAAAGCTTCGTAAGGTCTAGGCTCGGCGGCCTTCGGAGGCGCCGGCCCCCTCGCCGGTGATCTCCGACAGACGCGCCTCCTCGCCCGGCGTCAGTCCGGCGGTGCCGAGCTGCCCGCTCGATCGCCGGCCCGACGAGCGGAGCACGACCATCCCGATGGCGAGGAGGAGAACGGGCGTCCCCCAGAGGAGCACAGTATCCCAACGCAGGCGGGGCCGCAGAAGCACGAAGTCGCCGTAACGCGAGACGAGGTAGTCGACGACATCCTCGTCGCTGTCGCCCTTCGTGATGCGTTCGCGAACCAGAAGCCGGAGGTCCCGGGCAAGCGGCGCGTCGGACTCGTCAATCGACTGGTTCTGGCAGACCATGCAGCGCAGTTTGGCCGAAAGATCGCGGGCGCGCTGCTCCTGCCGGGCATCCGGCAGAACCTCGTCGGGTTGAACGGCCAGCGCCGCCGTGCCCACGAGAGCGTTTGCCGCGACCACCGCTGCCAGGAGAACTGTCCGCAGCGACATCTCAGGCCGGCCTTGCAGCGCGGCGCCGCGCCGGCGCGCCCACCCGCAGCCGCCGATCGCTCAAGGAGACCGCGCCGCCGATCGCCATCGCCACGGCGCCCAGCCAGATCAGCGTGACCATAGGCTTCCACCAGACACGGACGACGACGGCGCCGGCGTTGGCCGCAGCGTCGCCGAGCGCGATATAGATCTGGCTGAAGACGAGCGTGTGGATGCCGGCCTCCGTCGTCGGCATCTGCCGCGCGGGATAGAAACGCTTGGCGCTTTCGATTGCGGCCGTCTCGTTGCCCTCGTCGAGCAGGGTGAAGTGGCCGACGTCCTCGCGGTAGTTCGGTCCTTCGCGAAAGGTCTGCCCCTCGTAGCGCAAGTCGAACCCGCCGACGGCGACGACCTGTCCCGGCGTCATGGCCGTTACGGTTTCCGTGTCGAACGTGCTGACGCAGACCACGCCGAGAAGCGTCACGCCGACACCGAAATGGGCCAGCGCCGTGCCGAAAGCCGAGCGCGGCAGCCCGGCGAGGCGCGCGGCCGCGACCCGCAGGCCCGCCTTCGGCAGTCCGGCCCGCCCGGCGAGGTCGACGAGCGCTCCCACCATCACCCAGACGGCCAGCCCGATGCCGAGCGAGGCGAGGATTTTCGTGCCCTCGTTCACCGCGATCACGATCACCATGACGACGAGCGCCGCGCCGACCGCCGCATAGAGCCGCTGTGCCGCGCCGAGGAGATCGGCTCGCTTCCAGGCGAGGAGCGGCCCAAACGGCAGGGCGAACAGGAGCGGCACCATTAGGGGGCCGAATGTCAGGTCGAAGAAGGGCGCGCCGACCGAAATCTTGGTGCCGGTGAAGACTTCGAGGAACAACGGATAGAGCGTCCCGACGAGCACCGTCGCGGTGGCGGTCGTCAGGAACAGGTTGTTGAAGACCAACGCACCCTCGCGCGAGATCGGCGCGAACAGGCCACCGCTTTCCAGCTCCGAAGCCCGGAACGCGAAGAGCGCGAGCGACCCGCCGATGAACAGGCAGAGGATCGCAAGAATGAATACCCCGCGCTCCGGGTCGACGGCAAAGGCATGAACCGATGTGAGGACGCCCGAGCGGACCAGGAAGGTGCCGAGAAGGGAGAGCGAGAAGGTCAGGATGGCGAGGAGCACGGTCCAGACCTTGAGCGCCGAGCGCTTCTCCATGACGGCGGCCGAATGGAGCAGCGCGGTGCCGGACAGCCAGGGCATGAACGAGGCGTTCTCGACCGGGTCCCAGAACCACCAGCCGCCCCAGCCGAGCTCGTAATAGGCCCAGTAGGAACCCATCGCGATGCCGCCGGTCAGGAACAGCCACGCCAGAAGCGTCCAAGGTCGCACCCAGCGCGCCCACGCGGCGTCGATCCGCCCCTCAATCAGGGCGGCGACCGCGAAGGAGAAGGCGATCGAGAAGCCGACATAGCCGAGGTAGAGCAGCGGCGGATGGATCGCGAGCCCGATGTCCTGAAGGATCGGGTTGAGGTCGTTGCCCTCGAACGGCGCCGGCACCACGCGGGTGAACGGATTCGAGGTCAGGAGGATGAACAGGAGGAACGCCGTCAGGATCCAGCCCTGCACCGACAGCACGGTCGCCTTCAGGCTCGGCGGCAGGTCCCGGCCGAAGAGCGCGACGAGCGCGCCGAACAGCGACAGGATCAGTACCCAGAGGAGCATCGACCCTTCGTGGTTCCCCCAGACGCCGGTGATCTTGTAGATCATCGGCTTGGCGGAGTGGGAGTTCTCCACGACGTTGAGAACCGAGAAGTCGGACGTGGCATAGGCTGCGGTCAGCGCTCCGAAGGCGAGCGCCAGAAGCGACAGCCCGGTCACCGACGTCGCCGACCCGCTATCCATCAGCCTGGCGTCGCCGATGCGGGCGCCGACAAGCGGCAGGATCGACTGCACGAGCGCCGTGCCGAGCGCGAGGACCAGCGCGAAGTGACCGAGTTCGACGATCAAAGTCCCGCCCCCGACGACGCCCCGTCCTTCGCCGAGACGATCGCCCCGTCCTTCCAGAGGCCGCGCGCCTTGAGGTCGTCGACGACCTCCTTCGGCATGTAGGTCTCGTCGTGCTTGGCGAGCACCGTATCGGCCACGAAGATGCGGTCGCTGCCGAGCCGCCCCTCCGCCACGATCCCCTGCCCCTCGCGGAAGAGGTCGGGCAACAGCCCGGCATAGACGACCGGCACGCTCTCGACCGTATCGGTGATGCGGAACGTCACGCGCTGGGAGGCGTCGCGATGCACGGTCCCGGTCTCCACGATCCCGCCGAGCCGCAGCCGCTGCCCGTCGTCAGGAGCGCGCGCCGCGATGTCGGTCGGCGAGTTGAAGAAGGCGACGCTGTCCGACAGCGCGGTCAGGACAAGCCCCGCCGCGGTTCCGACCACGGCGAGGATACCGAAAAGGCTGGCAAGGCGCTTCTGCTTGCGCGTCATGGCGTTGTCTGATCCGGGTTCAGTCCGAGCCCCCGCGCGAAGCTCAGGATATCTATAAGCTCCGGCGAAGCGGCCGGAAATACGGCCCGCACCTCGCCGAGTGCGGCACGTGCGTCGTCCGGACGGTCGAGCACGACATAAGAACGGAGCAGCCGCTTCCAGCCTTCCGGGTTTTTCGGTTCCGCTTTCAGGCGCTCCGCGAGCCCCGACACCATGCCCTGCACCATCGCTTGGCGTTCGCCGTCGCTGAGCTTCGACGCCGCCTCGACATCGGCCGCTGCCGGCCCGGGCTGGGATGGCACCTGCTGCGAAGCGGTGCCCGACCTTGCGTCGGCGAGAGCCGCTTCGGCGACGGGGCGCCAGGCTCCGTCCTGAGGGCCGGTGCGCAGAAGCTCGCTCCAGGCATCCGCCGCCTCGGCCGATCGCCCCTCCTGCGACAGCGCGAGCGCGAGATAGAACCTTGCAGGAATCCAGTTGGCGTCGAGGGTCAGCGCTCGGCGGAACTCCGTCGCCGCCTCCGGGGTCACGCGACCGTCCGCCGCCTGCACCAGGGCCTCGCCGAGACCCGCAACGGTCTGGGCCGTCGGCGGGCGGAGGCGCAGGACGTTGCGAAACGCCGTGGCCGCCTTCTGCCCCTCACCGAGCCGGAGATATACGGGGGCAACGACGCTCCAGCCTTCCGCATCGTCCGGCCGGGCCGCCAGCCGGCGCTCGATCTCGGCGACGGCCGCGACGAGATTCGGCGTCTGCGGCTCGGGTTCGCGAAGCGCGAGCGGCTGGTCGGGAATGTCGGGCGATCCCCAGCGGTCGTAGAATAGAAAAGCCCCGATCGGCAGCATGAGGGCGACCGCCAGTCCCGCGACGACGCCCGAGCGTTCGCGCGGGGGTCTCGTGGTCTTGGCGGCGGCCGCCTCGTGGGCGCGCAGAAGACGACGACCGATCTCGGCGCGCGAGGCCGCGGCCTCCTCCCGCCCGATGACGCCGCGCGTCTC
The DNA here is from genome assembly GCF_047943035.1 of Aureimonas phyllosphaerae. Lineage (NCBI taxonomy): Bacteria > Pseudomonadati > Pseudomonadota > Alphaproteobacteria > Hyphomicrobiales > Aurantimonadaceae > Aureimonas > Aureimonas phyllosphaerae. The sequence continues at coordinate 3,803,988 of NZ_CP181348.1, forward strand.
GTCCTCGCGCAGCTCGCCGAGCTGCGCGCGATAGACCTCCTCGTCGAACGCCTCTCGAGCCACCGAGCCGCGGGCGGGGCGCATCAGGAGCGGCCAGACGATCGCGGCAGTGGTCAGGGCGGCTAGGACGAAGGCGACAAGCCAGAACAGCATCGAGGCTTCCATGACCCTCGCCTCACGCAAGGGTCCGATCGTTCGCAGGGGCCGGAAGAGCCGCCGAAGCAGGCTTGCGCTGCGACGCACTCGCCGACGGAAGGGCGCCGGCCCCGGTTCGGAACCGCTCTAACAAGCCGCGCCGGAAAAGCCTATTCAAAACCGCATCATCGCGCAGTCAGGCGACGGGCGTCCAAAGGTCGGCGCCGGTACGGCAGGCGCTTCCGACCTGCCGGACCTTCGAGGCCCCGCGGGTGATGACGAGCGTATAGCCCCGGCAATCCTGCGCGCCGATACGATAGAGCTGCGTCGGCGTGATCTCGCCCTTGAAGCCATCGGACTCCCAAGGGATCACCTGGCCGACGGTGCCGAACTGAAGGGCCTGGTATTGGGCCTGCAGGGCCCGCTGCTCCGCCGTTGCACTGAGCTTCATGGTGCCGGTCGGCGCGATGCTGCCGCGCAATGCCGCGGCCCGGTCCGACAAGGGTTCAGGCGCCGCGCGCGGCGCGCTGGTCAGGCATCCGGAAAGGATCGGCAGCGCCGCGACGACGAAACAGGTGGTCCAGAATCTCGACATGCGTCCGTTCGCCGCCCGAGCGGCCCATGCTGCCACAACAAAGTGTCATGTCAGGACATCGGCGCGTCGGATGCGCGAGGCAAGATCACCTCCGCGTGCAATCCTCCGATTTCGGAACGCGAGAGGCGAAAAGATCCGCGGTATTGCAAAACGGTATCAGCGACGATCGACAGGCCGAGACCGCTGCCGGTCGCGCGCTCGTCGAAGCGACGCCCGCGCTTGGTCGCCTCCGCCATCTCCACATCGGACAATCCCGGCCCATCGTCCTCGACGGTGATGCCGAAGCTCTCCGCCCCCGCCGGGCGCAGTCGCAGCACCACGCGCCCTCGCCCGTATTTCGCGGCGTTCTCCAGAAGGTTGCCGATCGTCTCCTCGAGATCCTGCTGCTCCCCCGCGAAGACAGTAGAGGCAGCGTCCCCGTCGACATGATCCTCGAAATCGATCGCCGGGTTCAGCCGCCGCATCACCTTCAACAGCCGCTCCAAGACGGGACCGACCGGTGCTCGTGCGATGGTGCCATCTGTCGCCGCGACGCGGGCCCGGTCGAGATAGTGCTGCACCTGTCGGCGCATGATCTCGCCCTGCTCGCCGACGATGCGTCCCTTCTCGCCGCCGATCGCCGAGGCCTCGTTGAGGAGGACCGCGACCGGCGTCTTCAGCGAATGGGCGAGATTGCCGACCTGCGTGCGGGCGCGCTCCACGATGCGCCGATTGCTGTCGATCAAAGCATTCATCTCGACGGCGAGCGGTCGGATCTCGGCGGGAAAGCTGCCCTTCAGCCGTTCCGAGCGCCCCGTCCGCACGTCGCCGAGCGCCTGACGCACGCTGGAGAGCGGCCGAAGACCGTAGAGGATGGCCAGTGCGTTGATGACGATGGAGCCGAGCCCGAAGAAGCCGAGATACAATGCCATCTTGCGGTCGAAGGCCGCGATATCCGATTGGACGACGCTCGCGTTGCCCATCACGCGAAAGCGCGCCGCGTGGTTGTCCTGGTCGAGGACGACCTCCGCCTCCTCGACATAAAGCGTCTCGCCGTCGAGTCCTTCGGTCCGGTAGTCACGCCGGTACTGCATGTCGAAAGGCGCGAGTTCCGTTGGCTGGGAATTGATCTTCCGGGGGCCGAGCGAGAACGAGGCGAGCCGACCTTCCGTGTTGTTGCTCGCCGGGATCACCTCCCAGTACCAGCCGGATAGGGGCTGGGAGTAGCGAAGGTCGCCGAGATTGGGCACGCCTGACAGCGTGCCGGTTTCGTCGACCGTCACGGAATTGATGAGGTTGTAGAGCTGGGCCCGGACCACCGCCTCGAAGCCGGACTGCGCCGTCCGTTCGTAGAGGCTGGAAATCAGGCCGGCGACGACGAGAAACGCCGCGATCACCCAGACGCTCGACAGCGACACGACGCGGAACGTCAGGCTTTCGGTGAAGCGCGGACGCTCGGGCGCTGCCGCCGTCCGGTCCGCCTCGGGCTGCAGCTCGTCCGTCATCACCCGCCGTGCTGCATGCGATAGCCGAGGCCGCGGACGGTCTCGATCATGTCGACGCCGATCTTGCGGCGGAGCCGGCCGATGAAGACCTCGATCGTATTGGAGTCGCGATCGAAATCCTGGTCGTACATGTGTTCGATGAGTTCGGTGCGCGAAACGAGTTCGCCCTGGTGGTGCATCAGGTAGGACAGAAGCCGGTACTCGTGCGACGTCAGCTTCAGCGGCGTCCCGTCGAGACTCGCCTTCGAGGACTTGGTATCGAGCCTCAGGGGCCCGCAGTGGATCTCCGAGGACGCATGCCCGGCGGCGCGGCGGATGAGAGCCCGCACGCGCGCCAGCACCTCCTCCATGTGGAAGGGCTTGGCGACATAGTCGTCGGCCCCGGCGTCGATGCCGGCCACCTTGTCGCTCCACCGGTCGCGCGCCGTCAGAAGGAGGACCGGCATCGCCCGCCCCTCGCGCCGCCAGCGCTCCAGCACGCTGATGCCGTCCATCTTCGGAAGGCCGACGTCGAGGATCACGGCGTCATAGGCTTCGGTGTCGCCGAGGAAGTGCCCGTCCTCGCCGTCCGAAGCCTGGTCAACGACATAGCCCGCGCCCGTCAGCGCCTCGTTCAACTGCCGCCGCAGGTTCGCATCGTCTTCGACGATCAGGATACGCATGAAAGGTCCCGTCCCGAAAATTCGTGCCGCTCGACCGAATGGCTTACTGCTCGATCGTGATCGTCTGGCGGCGCGGCCGATTGCCGTCGCTCGCCGGAATCAGAACCGTGACGACGCAGACGGTCCGGTCGCCCTGCTGCGAGGCGCGCACGGAAAGAACCTGCCCGCCGGTCTGTGCCGCCGCCTGTGCCGCCGCGGCCGAGCACCCACCGCCTTGCGCGAACAGCTCTTCCGACCGCTCATGCGCCGCCGGGATCGAACCGCCTTCGGTCGGACGCTCCGGCATCGCTTCGGCCGCCGTGGAAAAAGCGACGAGACCGAGCAGCGAAAATGCGGAGAGACGGCGGAGGGAAGGTCGAAGCATGGCACATCCAGGGTCTGACGTCCGCTAGACTAGGGACTGCGGTCTGAATGTCGAATGAACGGGGCGCCCATACGCCGGGCGCCCGACCCCTCAGCGGATGCGGCTGCGCGCGTCGAAGCGTCCGAAGATCGCGACTGCCGCGCCGATCGCACTCGCAGCAGCCGTCAGCGCCGTCACCGCCTCCTCGCTGGAGAGCCCGACGATCTCGACCCCGAAGAGCCCCGCCAGCGAAGCCGCGAGCGCCAGTGCCGCCCCCCACACGGTGCGCGACTCGTACCAGTTCTTGCTATCATCCATGTTCCGCTCCTTCGTTTGAAAGACTTCCAGTCGCCGCGACCATCAACCTCGTGGACGCTCCGGGCCCGTAGACTTGGCTGAGTTGCGCGACCTCAACCGACATTTCGCTCGGCACCCGGCCGAACCAGCTGGCGAGTTCAGCCGTGGTGAGACGCAGGACGGAGGTTTCGACCGTCACCGTCCGAACCGTTCCCGGCCCGGCGAACAGGCTGACACGGTAAGCCTCGCGATCCTCGTCCAGCGGCACGTCGAGCCCGTCCCAGGCGGGGTCCGTCGAGCGCGTTCGGCGAATCCATTCGAGATGGAGACCATCGATCCCGAGCCGCCCTTTCAGGTGAACCGGCGACAGGGGCCGCAGCGCACGTCTGCCGAGGGCTGTCGTGCGACGGTCGGATGCCGGGTCGTCCAGCGGATGTCCGGCTGGAACGACAAGCCAGTCCGCGGGTATCCCGGCTTCGCCGTCGGCGAGCGGCAGGCGCTGGACCGCGCGGTCGAGGAGCACGAATCTGGCTCCCGCCGGCGCACCGGCTGCGGCCTCCTCTCCGGTTCCGCCGAGGCCACGCGTCAGGCCGGCAAGACGGTAGCGGGACGGCGCCACCTCTTCCGCTTCGAGGAAGCGCACCACCTCCCACCCCCCGCTCGACGAAAGGACGGTCGCCGTGTTCTCGCCGGCTTGAACCAGCGCGGCGCTGGCGGAGGCAAGGCTGCCCGCCGCCAGGTCGACCGTCATCACATGGGTCCGATCGAGGATCTCCTCTCGCCCCGCACCGAGGGCCGCCGCCAGTCGCCCCGTCGTCGCGCAGGTTTCGGCGACGAACACCGGGCGATGTCCTGCGGCCGTCGCCGAGGCCATCACGACATAGGGCAACCAGGGCTTCGCCGAGACCGCGACCATCGCACCTCCCAGGCCAGAGCCGAGCTTCGGAAGGTCGAGGAGCGCGACGGCAGGACGCGAGGCGAAACTCGGTCCGGTCAGGTCCGGCAGCGGCTGCGGCGCGCCGGCACCTGGCGGCGCAGCCCGATGTCGGACGCGTCTTGCCTCCACCCGCCGCGACAGCCCGTCCTCGATCCGCGTCACCTGCCAGATGCCAGACCGCCCTTCGAGTTCGAGCCGGTCGCCGACGCCGATCTCGATCTCGGCCGGCGACAGCGCGAAGCGGGCCATTTCCCGATCGCCGGCCTCGCGTTCCAGAACCCCTCGCGCCAATTCCCGCGCCTCGGTTTCGGTCAGCACCACCGGCAGTTCCAGCGTCGCCTGTCCGGGCCGAGAGCGCCCGGGCAGCACGGCTTCCGCCGCCGCCGGCCGGTAGGCCCGTTCCGCGTCGCCAAATCCGAGCACGATCTCGCCCGACGCTTCCCCGTCCTCGATCCGCCGGATCTCGACCGGCGCCTCGTCGGGCGCATCGACCGGCATCACGGATCCGAGCACCGATGCGCGCCGGCCAAGCGAGCGGAAGCGCAGGATGCCTCCGCGCACGAAGGCCTCGACGCCCGTTAGCCGCAGAAGCTCTTCGAGTTCCCCGCGCGCCGTGCCGGGCCCGGAGACCGTGAACCCGCCGACCATGCCGTCCACGGCCGAAACGTCGAAGGCCTCGAAGCCATGGTCGCGCAGGAGCGAGGCGATCAGCCCATCCAGCGGCGCACGGCCGAGCCGGCCGTTCAGCCAATGGCCGCGCTGCCAGTTTCCCCCGTCGCGCCAGAGCGATGCTCGTTCGGGAAACGCCGGAAAGGGACGCGCGTCCCATGTCCAGAGGTGCACGGCGTCCGCGGCCACCATCCGGTCTCCGTAGACCGGCGACACCGGATTGCGGTCGTCATTGAAGCCAGGGACCGTCTCGTCCCAGTGCTTCTGGTGCGCTTCCAGGAAGCGCCGCTGCATCAGGTCGTCGCGGGCGCCCGTCGAGAAATGAGGCAAGGCACTTTCCGCGGACTTTGGGTCGACGAAGACGTTCGGCTGCCCCGCCCCCTTGTCGACCGCCGGGCAGCCGAGTTCGGTAAACCAGATCGGCTTCGACATGGGCGCCCAGGCCGTCGGCGACGGTGCCTCCATCCCGCCGCGCCGCTCGTAGTGCGGCTGGCTCCACCAGGACACGAGGTCCTTCGGGCGGAAGATCCACGGCTTGCCGTGCCCGTCGGTGATCGATTGGCGCTCCCCTCGGCGGCGCGCAGCTAGGTCGGGGTAATACCAGTCCGCATACTCTCCGCCTGCGATCCCCGCCGTCAGTCCGTCGAGGTCATGAGGCGAAGCCATCCCGTCTTGGGGTGCCCGGTCGTCCTCGTCGCGCCAGTCGGACGTCGGCAGATAGTTGTCGATCCCCACCGCACCGATCGAAGGTTCGGCCCAGAGTGGATCGAGGTTGAAGAACACGTCGCCGTTTCCCGGCTGGTAGCCGAAATACTCGCTCCAGTCCGCAGCATAGGTGACCAGTGCTTTGGGCAGGATCGACTTCACGTCGCGCGCGAGATCGACCAGCGCGTCCACGAAGGGAAAGCAACCTGTCTCGTCGCGCAACCGCGTCAGTCCCCGCATCTCCGAGCCGATCACGAAGGCGTCGACGCCATCCGCTGAGCGCGCCAGAAACGCTTGGTGCAGGATCATCCGCCGATAGGACCATTCCGCCGGTCCGCCATAGCGCACGCCCGTCTCGTCGAAGATGAAATCCGCGGGCTGGGCCGTGCCGACGAAGCGGGCGATCTCGGCTCGTGCCGCCGGCGTCCCGTCGGCCGACCCCGCCTGCGTTTCCGCGCGCTCGAGCGTCATTCGCCCGCGCCAGGGATACGCCGCCTGCTCGTTCCCGCCATAGGGGTCCGGAAACCCGTTGCCGGGCGGAATATCCATCATGAGAAAGGGATAGAGCGTGACCTTCAACCCCTTTGCCCGCAACGCCGCGATCGCCCGCCGCACGCCGGCGTCCGACGGCGTGCCGCCATAGGCCGGGCCGCCGTCGACACGGCTGACGAGGCGTGCCGCCCCGCGCGCCAGGTCGCCCACCCGCCACCGCTCGGTCTCGTCCCGTACCGCCGTCTCGACGCCCGGGCGGCAGGTCGCCCGCTCGGCCCGCAGATCGTCGGCGAACCAGGCGACGACCAGCGCCGCCCGCTCCAGTCGCGGACAGAGCGACGTCAGTTCGTCGAGGGAGGCGGAAAAGTCGCTCGCGCCGTGCAGCACGTTGCGGTTCGGCAGCCGGTCCTGTCCATCGCCGATCCGCTCGCGCACGACCAGCGGGTCGAGTCCGTGCTCCGTCGCGCCGGGGATGATGGTGATCGCACGAATGTTCTGTTCGAACGTGCCGACGGGCCGCACGACCTCGCAGGAAATCTGGGGGATGCGGTTGCCCCAGCGCTCCAGCGGAAGCCGCTCGAACACGAGATAGGCCACGCCGCGATAGGCCGGTGCGCGGCCCGCCCCCTGTCGGGCCTCGATCAGCGGATCGGGTGCCTGGGTCTCCGTTCCCGGGTGCAGCCGCCACGTTACCGCAGCGAGGTCGAGTTCCTCGCCGTCAGCCCAGACGCGGCGCACGCAGGCGATCGGTCCTTCGCAGAGCGCCACGGCCACGTTGCCGAAATAGCTGTAGGTCGTCGTGCTGGTTGCGCCTCGTGCCCCGCCACCCTTGCCGCCCTGCCGCTCCGTCCGGCTCGCTTCCTCGAAGCGCGTCGTCCAGATGACCTGACCCGCGACCCGCACCGTCCCGTAGACCCGCGCGACGCCGCTGCCCTCGTCGGCCTCCATCACGCGGCTCGTCCGCAGCCGTCCGCTTTCGCGCCGTCCGCCGCCGCCCATCAGACGGTTGTCGATCGCGTAGCCGCCGAGCGCGCCGATCGCCCGTCCCGCGACGGCTCCGAAAGGTCCCCCGACCAGCCCGCCGAGCGCTCCGCCGGCCGCCTGCAGAAGAATGGTCGCCATGGCTCAGTCCTCGTCGGGAAAGCGGAAGGTGGCCGCGATGCGTCCGGCCCAGCCGGGCGTCAGCGGCGACGAGAGGACCCACGCCCCCTCGTAAGCGTGAATGAGCCGCGGTCCGCTCGCGTCCGCTTCGTCCAGAATGCCGCAGTGTCGCGCCGGGCCGAGCGCTCGCCAGCGAAAGAGCACGAGATCGCCCGGCAAGCCCTCGCCCGGCGCGAGAGACCGGAAATGGCGTTGCGCAGCCGCAAGCAGCGGATCGCCTTGCCCCGTCTCGGCCCAGTCCTGGGAATACGGCCCCGGCGCCTCCGGCTCTCGTCGATAGAGCTCCCGCCAGACCCCGCGCACGAGACCGAGGCAGTCGCACCCGACCCCGCGCCGATGCCCTTGATGTCGGGAGGGCGTCCCGATGAAGCTGCGGGCCGCTTGCAGCGCCTGCTCTCGCCTGCTCACGGCACCACCGCCGATCCGTCGTGCAAGGCATCGCTCTTTGCGACAGCCAACGCGGCATCGGCGCCCGAAATGTGCGGGAAGCCCCGAAAGTTCAGCCCGTTGTCGAACCGTTCGCGACAGGTCGCAAAGCTCCGGTCGCAACCCGCCGTCAGTCGCGCCTCGTCGCCGGGTTGCCAGACCGGCGGCGCGCCCTCCACGAGGTCCACAAGGACAAGACCGTCCTCACCGACCCGTAGCGAGCGCACGCTCCGCGCCGGAACGGATCCGATCCGAAGCTGCCCCGAGCGGTACGGCTCGGGGTCGAATGCACCTAGACCATCGAGAACCACCGTCTCGGGCTCGACCGACGCGATCCGCCCGATGCGGGTCCAGGGTCCCATGTCCACCCGACAGCGCTCGTCGCCAAGCGCCGCATCGCAGCGCCGACGATAGTAGCGCCCCTGCTGCCGGTCCAGCCGCGCCGCGAGCCCGCGCAGTTCCACCGTCAACCCGACCTCGGTGCGCGTGATCTCTCCGAAATCGGCGACCTCCGTCAGGAGATGGTCTGCGGGCCGCTGCCAGTCGACCCGAAAAATCTCGACCCTCGCGCCGTCGAAAAGGCCCGCCGCGATCTCGTCCTCGCGGATCGCATCCGCCGACAACGCCGCCTCGATCCCTTGCGAGCCCGCGCCAAGTCCGAGCATCGTTTCCGCCTCGCCCGCAGTCCATCCGGTGCGAGCGCAGAACCGTGTCCCGTCGAACGTGAGGTCTTCGTCATGGTCGGTGAACCCCAGCACCCGACCGTCGCTGCGCGTCACGCGCCAGGCGTGGGCGAGCGTCGTTGCGGGACGGGCGAGCCGCGCGCGGAACTCCTCGGAAAGCCCGCTCACGGCCGCACCTCCACGAGGGGAATGGACGGAATGTCCCCCGCCTCGAAGGCGGCGATGTTGATCGACAGGTGATCCATGTCGAAGCGCACGGGCACGTCGAACTCGAAGCCGGCGGTCACGACCGCGCCCGGCATCGGAGCGACCGCAAAGCTCACCGTTCCCGCAGACGGATCGACGGAAAACCCTTGCCCAAGTTCGGCGCCATCGACACCGACCCGCACGCTGCCCGGCACCGGCTTGCCGATCGGCCGAACATACGCGTCGTCGTCCACGCCGTAGCGCTTCACCAGTTGGAACACCCGCGCCTCGCCGTCGCCGGTGCCGATGCGCTGGTCGAAGACGGTCGCCGCCCCGCCGCCCGGCGCCGACGAAAGGTCGAACGGATCGCGAAAGCGGAACCCGGTCAGCCGCCCGCGCCGCGCCTCGAAGAAGTGCAGCACAGCGACGAGGTCCTCGATGCTGCGCACGCCCGAGCCCGCGTCGTAGCGCCGCCAGGAATGGCGGGTGCGCTGGTTGCGGTTCTCGTATCCGTTCGACAGGCGCACGATGTCGGTCCGCCGCTCCGGTCCGCCCGCGGTTCCGAAGGCGACGCGCAGCGGAAACCGCTCCTCGCTGAAGGACGCGATCATGATCAGAGCCCCCTCTGCCCGCGCATCGCCGCGCGCGCGATCATCGCCTGGATCTGCACCTCGGCCCGCTTGAAGCTCGGCGCGTCCGGCGTCGTCACGTTGAAGACGATCGACGGCCCGCCGCGCGCCCCGGTTCCGCCGGGCGCCGCGACGCCCAGAGCCCCGTCCGGCCCGCGCCGCAGCGGCAGAATCGCCTCCGCCCCGGCCTCGCCCATCAGCCCGATCCGGCCGCCGCTCGGAAAGAAGGTCGGGGCCCGCACGACGCCGCCCTTGGCGAAGGGCACGATGCCGCCCGGCGCCGCCCCGCCCGCCCGAGCGAGCCCGCCGCCGCCGACCCTGGAGAGCACCTGCCCGAGAAGCCCGCCTGCCAGTTGCGTCAGCGGCTTCAGGGCGGCATCCAGCGCGATGGTCGAGATCCGGCCTCCCAGTTGCCGCAGCACGCCGTCCAGCGAGCGTCCCCCACCGGCCGCGCCCCGGAAGGCCGAGGTCAGCGCCGCGCCAAACGCGCTGGCGCGGGTCGAAAGATCGTTGAGCGCACGTTCGAAGCCGCCGGTATCGGCTTCGACCGAAATGCGCAGGGCATCCACCTCGTCCGCCATGTCTCACCTCGTGTCGGGAAAGCGTTGCATCAGGTCGTCGAGCCGGGCGCGGCTCGGCGGCTCGGTCATGGCCGCGAAGGGGCGAAGCGCCAGCGCCAGCTCACGCGGGCTCGCCCGCCACACCGCGTCCGGCGCGAGGTGCAGGACGCACACCGCGGTCGCGAAAAGCTCGTCCCAGGGAAAAGCCGCCGCGCCGGCCGTCGCGGGCAGCGCGGCGGCACTCAAGGGCGGGCGGTCGTCTCCTCCGGCCCGCCGAAGGCCGCAGCCAGTAGATCGGCCGCGATCCGCGCCGCGCCGGCCGCCCCGCCCTCGACGGCCATGGCCGCGACCTCCTCGTCGGTGGTGGCCGTTCCGCCCCCGCGCAGGCCCGCGCCGATGATCCGTGTCAGGTCGCGTGCCGACAGGCGTCCGCTGCCGAAGCGTTCGGCAAGGCTCGCGATGTCCTCGAGCGCGAAGGCGTCTTCCAGTTCGGCGAGCGCGCCGAGCGTGAGGCACAGCCGGTGCGCCCGCCCGTCCAGGACGGCCTCCACCTCGCCGCGGCGTCGGTTCACCGCCATCTCAGAGCACCGCGAACTGCAGCGCTCCGGCCGACTCCAGCGAGACCTCGAACGAGACCTCGCCGTTGTGCTCGCCGCCGTATTCCAGCGCCGTCACCTGGAACGGCCCCGTCACCGTGCCGAAGTCCGGGATTACCGCCTGAAACGCAGCCACGCGCCCCTCAAAGCACAGCCGGCGCAGCGAAGCGTCCGACGCCGCGTCCTTGAAGATGCCCGAGCCTGAGAGCGAGGCCCGCTGCACGCCTGCGCCGCCCAGAAGCTCGCGCCAGCGCCCGGCGCTCACGGCGTCGGTCACGTCGACCGTCTCGGCATTGAACGAGAGGCGCCGCGAGCGCAGCCCCGCCAGCGTCTCGAACGTGCCGTCCCCCTCCGCATCCGCCTTCAGGAGGAGATCCTTGCCCTTCTGTGCGCCCATGTCGTGCGGTCCTTCTTAGAATGGCGAAACGAAGAAGGGCGGCCCTTCCGGACCGCCCTTCGCGATGTTCGTCGTATGGATGTGGTGGTGTCAGGCCAGCGGCTCGGTCACCGCGCGAAAGCGCAGGATGCCGTGATAGGCCGGACTATCCGGCTCCTGCCGCGCTTCGGCGAACTGAAGCTGCAAGTTCACCAGCCGGTGGCCGGCCAGCGGCAGCGCCTGGTCGTGCAGCTTGTTCGAAACCACGTCCATGATCTCGTAGGTTTCCTGCTTCGACCCGCCCTTCGCCCAGACGTGCAGCGTCAGGATATGCTCCGCACCGTCCTCGGTCCCGGTGGACCAGTCCACGACCGCCGTGCGGCCGAGGGTCAGGTAGGGAAACGCTGCCCGCTCGGGCACGCGGTCGAAGACTTTCGGGCCGCCGAGCCGCGCCAGAAGCGCCGGGTCCTGCGTCAAGGTTGAAACGATGGTCGTCTGGAGTTCAGCGCTGGGATGCGCCATGGCATTCAGTCCTCTTCGCTCCCGGTATCACGAAATCAATACCGTATTACACATCGCGTGATAGCCTATCAGCGTCACCGCCGCCCGTTAACTTTTCGTCAGGGATCGTCCTTCGATGCTCGTCGTCCTCGAGCCGAGCCATGGCAACTCGCGATGCCTGCCGGCGCACGGCCTCCCGCATCCGTCCCGCAAGCGGCGCTTTCGCCAGCCGGACCTCCACCCGCGCGGTCACGCCTCCGCCTCGCAGCGACACACGAGATAGCGCCCCGTCTCGTCCGGGTCGTGAAGGGTGCGGATCACGAAGCGCCGCGACCCGACCCGGAAGGCCATGCCCCGGTCGAGACCGGGCCGCGCCCTGAGCGTCACCCGGTGCGTCGCCGTGCCGATCCGCTGCCCCAGCCGCAAGTCGCTCTCGACGGTCAGCGGCTCCAGCCGCACCGAGGTCTCGCCGACCTCGACCCAGCGGTCCCGCCCGCCGCCCATCGCATCCGGCACGATCTCGTTGCGTTCGATCGTCGCGCGATGGCGCAGGAGCCCCGCATCGATGAACTGCGGCGCCATCACAGGCCGACCCGGCGATAGGGCGCGAGAAGCCCGCGCACCAGCGGCGGCAGGTGGGCAGGCTGCATGGCCGGCGGCGCCGCGCCCCGCATCTCGTAGGAGACCGACACGAGGTGCAGCATGGCGAGCCTCAGCATGTCGGGTACGGCCGCGACGCCCATCTCCATCTCGATCTCGACGTCCCGCCCCGCCGCGCCGGTCAGGGCCGGCGGTAGCCGCAGCGCGCCGCCCGCACGCACGATCCGCACCAACGCGGGATCGACGTCCTGCGGCTCCCCCGCCTCGTCGAAGATCCGCGCCGCCGTCACCTCCCGCGCCGGCCCCTTCGACAGGGCAAGGTCCGGAAGCGGTGGGCCGTCGAGGCACAGCCGCATCGCGCGCGGTGCGAGCACCAGCCCCGTCCGCGCCTCGATCGTCTCGCGCGCGGCACGTACGAAGGCGGCGATCGCGGTGTCCTCATCCTCCCGTTCGACGCGGATATGCGCCTTGGCCTCGGCCAGCGTCACCGGCTCCGCCTCGACCGGCCCGTTCTCGATCCAGATCATCCCCAAACCTCTTGGCATGCTGAGACAAGGAAGGCCGGACCCCGAAGGCCCGGCCCACCGCCGCGATCAGGCCGCGAAGTTGAGGAGCTTGGCCGCGTCGAAGTCCTGGATGCCGCCGCCCACACGCTTGGTCGTGTAGAAGAGGACATACGGCTTGGCGCTGTAGGGATCGCGCAGCACGCGCACGCCCTGGCGATCGACAACGAGGTAGAACCGCCCGAAGTCGCCGAAGGCGATCGCCTTGGTTCCCGCGCCGATGTCCGGCATCGCCTCGGCCTCCACCACGGGGAAGCCCATCAGCGTCGCCCGGGCGCCCACGGCTGTCGGCGGCGCCCAAAGGTAGTTGCCGTCGCCGTCCTTCAGTTTGCGCACCGCGCTCTGCGTGCGCCGGTTCATCACGAAGCTCGCGTTCTGCCGGTAGCCCGCCTTCAGCGCGTAGATTAGGTCGATCAGCGCGTCGCCCGCCGCGCCGGCCAGGAAGCCGCCGTTCGCGCCGGTCGAGACCGTGCCGACGCTGCCCCAGGCAAACGCCGTCTCGGCCACCGTCGGATAGGTCATGAACCCCTTCGGCTTCGACACGCCGTCGCCGGTCACGAAGGCCGTGCCTTCCTGTGCCGCGAAGGCTTGCTCCACTTCCTCACCGATCCAGGCGTCGATGTTGACGGCCGCGTCGTCGAGCAGCGCGTTGGTCGCGGCCGGCATGGCGTAGAGTTCCATGGTCGGGAAGCTTAGTTCGGCGAGTTGCGGCGCGTTGGTCTGCGGCCGGGCGTCGGCCTGGCCGACCCAGCCGGTCTGCGCCCCGTTCACCGCGAAGGGCTTGCGCAGCACCGCCGACGAGACCGTGCGCACGCTCGCGATGCCGCGGATCGGCGAGACCGCCGCCAGCCTGCGGCCGATCTCCGTCTCCGTCTCGGCCGGCACTAGGAAGCCGCCGTCGGCACCGACGAGGCCCGACATCGCCTTCTCCTCGAGGCGACGCAGACGCGTCTCGTCACCGCCCCGCACATAGGCCTCGAAGGCGGAGCGATGCTCGCTCGGCTCGCCGCCGGCGGTCTCGGTGCCGCCGCCGGCCGGCGGACGCATGCCCTTCAGCACCAGCCGTTCCAGCCGCTTCTCCTGCTCGTCCATCGCCTTCGCGATGCGCTCGACCTTGTCGCCCGAAAGGACGTCGGCGCTCATGCGCTTCTCGATCTGCGACATTCGTTCGTCGTTGGCTTCGCGGAAGGCGTCGAAAGCCGTCATCAGCTCGTTCAGCGCCTCGGCGCCCTCGCGCCCACCGTTGGCCTTGGTCTCGGGCGCGCCCTGGTTGAAGGTCTGCATGTCGTCTCCTCAGGCTGGAAAAGGCGAACCCCGCGCCGGCAGGCCTGACACGGGGTTCGAGGAAGGTCGAAATGGGGAAGGAGCGTCAGGCGCCGACGGCAAGTCCCGGCCGCGCGATCCGCCGGGCCGCCTCGCGAAGGCAGCCCGCCCAGTCGAAGGCTAGGCCACGCACCTCGCGCACCCGCGCCGCGTCCTGCATCGGAAAGGTCACGAGCGAGATCTCCCAGAGGTCGATATCGGTCAGGAGCCGGCGCGCCGCGTCCCGCAGCGGCTGGGCGCGCCGGGTGCGGAAGCCGATCGACAACCCGTCGATCGCCCCGCCTCGCAGAAGCGCCAGCGCCTCGCGCCCGCGTCGGCTGCCGAGTTCCAGCTGGCCTTCGGCATAGAGCCCGCGGGCGTCCTCGCGTAAAACCGTCCAGCGGCCGATCGGCTCGCCGGGATCGTGCTGCCAGAGCATTCGAACGCCGGCCGCCGTGCGCTCCTCCAGCGAACGCGCGAAGGCCCCGCGACGGATGCGGTCGCCGGCCCGGTCGGTCCGCTCGAAGAGGCTCGCATAGCCGCGGATCAGCCCCGTCTCGTCCTCGTCAGCCACGGCCGCAAGCGGCACCGTGCGTTTGATAGAAGGCACCCGCGTCATGATTGCCCCTTTCGCGCCGGCCGGACCCAGAGCCCCTCGGCAAACCGCTGCAAAGCGCCGAGGGCCCACCAGGCCGACAGGCTCACCGCCGCCGAGCCGATCAGCAGGAGCTCGGCCGCTCCGACCCGCCCGCCGAGCGCCAGATGGTCGCCGAGCGCGATCCCCGCCGGCCCGCCGAACACGACGCCCGTCACGGCCCCGGTCAAGAACCGCGCCATCGCCTCGCGCCGGCCGTTCGGCAGGAGGTAGGCGATCGAGATCACCGAACCGCCGACCGCGCCCGCCAGCTTGGCGCCGAACAGCGCCAGCGGGGACGCCACGTCCCCCGTCATCGTATCCATGAAATTCCCCCGTTACCCCGCCGCGCGCCGCCCGCGCGGCCCGTAGCCCACCGCCTCACGCTTCTCGTCCTCGTCGAGGAAGCCTGCCGCGCCGACCCGCGACCACAGTGCCTCGCGCTCGACCGAAAGCCCCTCGATCCGGTCGGCGTCGAAGCCGAGCCGAAGGTCTCGCCCGCCCTCGAAGAAGGGCCCGAGCCAGTTGCCGAGCGCGCCGGACAGGCGCGACACCAGCGGCAG
Source organism: Aureimonas phyllosphaerae (assembly GCF_047943035.1). NCBI lineage: Bacteria > Pseudomonadati > Pseudomonadota > Alphaproteobacteria > Hyphomicrobiales > Aurantimonadaceae > Aureimonas > Aureimonas phyllosphaerae. Next base: position 3,819,087 of record NZ_CP181348.1, read on the forward strand.
GACGGTCAGCCGCAGCAGCGCCCGGTTGGCCTCGGCGTAGTTGGCGTAGGTGGCGTCGCCCGGGATGCCGAGCAGCATGGGCGGCACGCCGAAGGCGATCGCCACGTCCCGCGCCGCGCCGTTGCGCGCCTCCATGAAATCCATGTCGCGCGGGCTCAGCGCCATCGCCTTCCAGTCGAGCCCGCCTTCCAGAAGCATCGGCCGCCCGGCGCGCGCTGCGCCCGCATAGCCGCTTTCCAGTTCCGTCTTCAGCCGCTCGAACTGGTCACCCGTCAGGTTGCCGCCGTCGCCGGGCTGGTAGACCAGCGCGCCGGAGGGCCGGGCCGAGTTGTCGAGCAGCGCCTTGTTCCAGCGCGTCGCCGCGTTGTGGAGATCAAGCGCCGTCTGCGCCGCGCCGACCGGCGCGAACCCGTCGGCCTCGCTCAACGGGTGGAACAGCCGGATCGCCAGCACCCGTGCCGGCCGCTCGCCGTCGCCTTCCAGCGCGATGCGCCGGACGCGCCCGCCCACCCGCTGCTCCACCGCCTCCGGCCAGCCGTCTGCCGACGACATCGTCCGGATCTGGTCCGGCCGCAGCGCGTGAAGCTGCCGGGGCCGCTCGTCGAGAACGCTCGCCTCGACATGCGCCGCGCCCGAAAGGAGAAGATGCCCGACCAGCGTCTCGATCAGCGCCGGGCCATCCTGCAATCCGTTCGGCTGGCGCAGGAGATCGAGCAGCGGATGCGTCTCGACCTCGCGCCGCCCTTCGTAGAGAACGAAGGGTACCGCGGCCGTGGTCTCGGCGATCAGCCGGACGCAGCGATAGACCAGCGGATTGCGCATGAAGCCGGCGCGCGCCAGCGACCCGTAGGATCGCTCCGTCCAGTCCGCCTCGTCCGCCGCACCCGCGAACACCAGCGCCCCGCCGCCGGCACCCGAGCGCACCTCGGGCGCACCCGCCGAGGCAGGCGCCAGCCCCGCCAAAGCCTTCAGCCTCGTCGTCAAACCCATCTCATGTCTCCGTTGAACGGAATGCGTTAAGCGGCTGGCGTCACAGCCGTCGAATGCGCGGCTCGCAGCGCGGGTGGCTGAGCGCCGTCACCGCCCAGACCATCGCGTCCAGCCGGTCCGGTGAGCGGCCGTTCGACAGGCCGTCCGTGCCGAAATCGCAAAGCTCGTCCTCGAGTTCGGCAAAGCTCCCCGCGTGGCGCACGCGCCCCTGCTCGTAGAGCGCGGCCACGGGCTCAGCCCGCACCCACTTGCCCCGCGTCGCCCGCACGCTCGACACCGGCACGTCGGGCGCCACCGCCCGCAGCACCGCTTCCACCATCTCGCCGCCCTGGTTCACCTCGGCGACGATCCGGTCGGCTTCCAGTTCGCGATAGAGGCTGACCGCCGCGCCCGCCCATTCCGGCGGCTTCAGCCCGCGTCGGCTCCGGTCCGCCAGAACGTAGATCGTCCCGTCGCCGGCGAGCCCCGCCGCCACGATGCCGCAGGCGTCCGAAGCCTGGCCGGAGGACGCCGGCGGGTCCACCGCCACGACGATCCGGTTGAGGTCGGGCGCGACGCGCACCCGCAGCCGGTCGATCGCCGCCCGGTCGAACAGCGCGTCCTCGCGCGCCTCGATCATCTCGCCGTCGAGCTCCCGTCGTGCCAGCCGCGACCCGCCGTAGCGCGCGTCCATCGCCGCCACGAAGCCGGCGGCGAGATTGCCCGCGTTCTCGGCGGTCCGCATCCGGGTCACCGCCGTTCCCACCTCGGCCATCAGCCGCCTGAGGATCGGCACCGCGCGCGGCGTCGTCGTCAGCACCATGCGCGGGCGCGTCCCCAGCCGCAGCGCCAGTTGCAGGTTGTCGAAGCAGCCCTCCGCGTGGGTCCACTTCGCCAGCTCGTCGCCCCAGGCCGCATCGAACTGGTAGCCGCGCAGGGCGTCGGGGTCCTCCGAGGAGAACACCTGCGCCACCGCGCCGTTGGAAAAGACCAGCCGCCGGCGCGACGCCTCGAACACGGGCCGCGTCTCGTAGTCGAGCGCCCTCAAGCCGCTTTCGCCCTCCACCATGACCTCCCGCGCGTCGCCGAGCGTCTCGGCCACCAGCGCGATCCGCCCGTGGACGCAAGCGCCGATCGGCGCCTCGCCGAGCGCCATCGCCCGCACCCATTCCGCACCCGCCCGCGTCTTGCCCGAGCCCCGTCCGCCCACCAGCAGCCATTGCCGCCAGTCGCCCGGCGGCGGAAGCTGCGCCGGCCGCGCGCAGGCGGCCCAGGGCGGCATCGCGCCCCGCAGCACATGCGCCGGCTGCCCGTCCAGCGCCCGCTCGACGTCCTGCCAGAACGCCTCGGCCATCAGACGGCCGCCTCGGCGGGCGCCAACGCCTCGAACAGCCCGGCCGCCCCGCCACGCCGCGCGTCGATCGCCCGCAGGCGCTTCAGCATCTCCGCGCGCAGGGCGTCGGCTTCGGCCGTGTCCTCGCGCCGGCCCGTTTCGCGCGACAGCGCTTCGAGCCGGCGCAGTTCCAGGAGCTTTTCCAGCGTGCGCGTCAGCTGCGAGATCGCCTCGACCCGTGCCTTCGCCTCGCCCGCGCGCTCGGCCGTCGTCTTCTTCGGCACCGGCACGCCGGGCGTTTCGGCCACCCGCCGCGGCCGCTTCTCCAGCGCCGAGACCTCGGCGGTCAGCGCCGCGAACAGTCGCTCCGACAGGAGCGTGTCGTCCGGCTTCCCCATGCCACCCCGCTTTCCGGAAACGCAGAAGGCGGCCGTCCCTGCCGGGAAGCGACCGCCTTCGAAGCGCACCAATTCGACTATGCCTGAACCCTACATCGGCACCGTCACGCAGTCAATGACTATTTTCCTAATTCAGACGATTTTCCTATTTTGGATTGATCGCCTTCGCCGGGATCGTCGCCCGGCCACGCGGCGAGGTGGTCCTCGTAGTCCTCCGGCTCCATCCCCTCCTCGCTCACCGTGCGCCCCCGCACCGAAACGCCCGCCTGGTGCACCGTGTCCGGATCGCCCGACACGAGGTGGTGCCACCAGTAGAGCGGCCGGCCTTCCGCGATCAGCCGGTAGCCGCAGGACGGCGGCAGCCAGGCGATCGAGCGGACGAGATCGGGGTCGAGCGTCACGCAGTCCGGCACGCTCGCATGCCGGTTCTCGTAGTCGGCGCAGCGGCAGCTCGCGCCGTCCAGCATGTGGCAGGCGACGTTGGTCCAGATGATCTCGCCGGTGTCCCAGTCCTCCAGCTTGTTGAGGCAGCACCGGCCGCAGCCGTCGCACAGCGACTCCCACTCCTCCGCCGTCATTTCGTCGAGCGATTTGCGCGCCCAGAAGGGGGTTTCGTTCATCTTGCTCTGCGATCCATGGAACCTGTGGGCCGCGCCTCGGAACCGCCCATATACGTCTGCATTGGATGGCCTTTCGGGGCCGACGATGCCGACGGCTGATTGTCTCGCCGACAGGTTCTTGTAAGATGGTTCGACGCGTCGAAGCGGCGCGCCGGGGGATGGGCTGACCGTGCCGAAACTGTTTTCGTCCAAGCCGAAGGGGCGGCGCGCTCCATCCCGACTGATGGAAGTCGATGCTTGGCTGGATACCACGCTCTGGCGTCTTTTCCATGGCTTTTCCGGCGCTTGGGAAAGCGTCACCATCGCATCCCGCCGCTTTCGCGTGCGCGGCTTCAACCGCGCCGTCGTGGAGCTCTGCTGCGAGACGCTGACGATCGGCCTCGCCGGCTTCATCGTCCTCCTCGTCCTCGCCCAGCCGGCCATGAAGAAGACCGTCGCCGGCCTTCCCCAGCAGGCCGACTATTCCGTCCTCTTCCTCGACCGGCACGGCAACGAGATCGGCCGGCGCGGCATCCTCAAGGCCGACGCCGTTCCCATCGACGAGCTGCCCGACCACTTCGTCAAGGCGGTGCTCGCCACCGAGGATCGCCGCTTCTTCGAGCACTGGGGCATCGACTTTATCGGCCTCGGCCGCGCGCTCGGCCAGAACGCGCGCGCCGGCGGCGTCGTGCAGGGCGGCTCGACGCTCACCCAGCAGCTCGCCAAGAACGTCTTCCTGTCCAACGAGCGCTCGCTGGAGCGCAAGGTCAACGAGGCTTTCCTGGCGCTCTGGCTCGAGGCCAACCTCACCAAGCGCGAGATCCTCGGCATGTATCTCGACCGCGCCTACATGGGCGGCGGCGCCAACGGTGCGGCGGCGGCGGCCGAGTTCTATTTCGGCAAGAACATCTGCGACGTGAACCTCGCCGAGGCCGCGATGCTCGCCGGCCTGTTCAAGGCGCCGACGCAGTACGCACCCCACAACAACCTGCCCGCCGCCCGCGCCCGCGCCAACGTCGTGCTCAGCGCCATGGTCGATTCCGGCTTCATGACCGAGGGCCAGGTCGTCGCCGCGCGCCGCCATCCCGCGACCGCGGTCGATCGCTCCGTCATCAAGTCGCCGGACTACTTCCTCGACTTCGCCTTCGACGAGATCCAGCGCATCGCCGCCGACCTGCCGCAGCGCACCTTCGTCGCCCGCACGACGATCGACATGGGCCTCCAGCAACTGGCCGACGAATCCGTCGACTTCCACCTGCGCCAGTACGGCAAGACCTTCGGCGTCGAGGAAGGCGCGATGGCGGTGATCGCCGACGACGGCGGCGTCGTCGCCATGGTCGGCGGCCGGGACTACGGCCTGTCGCAGTTCAACCGCGCCACCCGCGCCCTTCGCCAGCCGGGCTCCTCGTTCAAGGCCTACGTCTACGCGCTCGCCATGGAGAACGGCCACAAGCCGACCGACATGGTCGTCGACGGCCCGGTCAGCGTTGGCAACTGGTCGCCCCAGAACTACGGCCTGAAATACGCCGGCCGCCTGCAGATCCAGGACGCGATGGCCCGATCGCTTAACACGGTCGCCGTCAAGCTCAGCCAGGAGAAGGGCGCCGGCCCCGGCAAGGTCGCCGAACTCGCCCGTAACATGGGCGTCGAGACCCCGCTGCGCGGCGACAAGACCATCGCGCTCGGCACCAACGAGGTGACGATCCTCGACCAGGCGACCGGCTATTCCGTCTTCCCGGCCGGCGGCCTGACGTCGAACCGTCATGCCGTCCAGCAGATCACTGACGCCGAGGGCCACGTCCTCTGGGATGCCGAGCGGGACATGCCGCCGCGCCGCCGCGTCCTGTCCGAGCAGGCGACGAAGAGCATGAACCAGATGTTCGTGCGCATCCCCGAGGTCGGCACGGCCCGCCGCGCCCGCCTCTCGATGACGCGCGCGGGCGGCAAGACCGGCACGACGCAGAGCTATCGCGACGCCTGGTTCGTCGGCTTCACCGGCAATTTCACCGCCGCCGTCTGGTTCGGCAACGACAGCTACAAGCCGACCAACAAATTGACCGGCGGCGGCCTCCCCGCCATGACCTGGCAGCGCTTCATGGAGGCGGCGCATCAGGGCATCGAGCTGCGGCCTATCCCCTATATCGACGACCCGATCCCCGCCCCCGGCTCGATCGACGTGCCCAAGCCCGAGGGCGAGGACGCGCCGCAGATCGCCCGCCCGGCGCTGATCAACAACAACACGCGGCGCATCCTGTCCGACCTGGAACTTCTGCTGACGACCCTGCCGCCGTCCGCGCCCGAGAAGTTCGCGTCCACCCAGCCCGACGGCGCGACGCCGAGCGTCAGCCGCTGACGGAACGCCTCTGGCGCGCCGGCCGGATCGGGGTCATACACCGCCCATGCGATTTCTCGTCCTCACCCTCCTCGCCATCGGCGTCGCGCTGGGCCTCGGCACATGGTCGGCCGCGCGCATGCTCGAGAGCTACGAGGGCGCGGACATCCAGATCGTCGGCCCGTGGCATGCCAACCGCACCGCCGGCTCGCCGACGGCCGATCCCTATTCCAAGGCCCGCCTCGCCCGCTCCGGCGACCTGACGCTGGGTCTCGGCGAAGGCGTGGCCTTCCAGGCGCGCGTCGACACGCAGGGGCGCGAGCTTCGCCGCGAATGCGACTACCGACTGGAGGGCGCCTATCCGCCCGCCCGGATCGCGACGCTTTCGGCTTTCGATTTCGCCGGCCAGCCGATCCCGGTCGCGGAAGGCCGCCCCTCCCATCTCGTGTCGCTGAACTGGATGCGCTCCGACGACAACCGCGCGCTGGTCTCGGTCGGTCCGCGCGCGCAGCCAGGCAACTGGCTGGCGGTCGAGGGCAATGGCGGCTACGTCCTCGCCCTCACCTTCTACGACACCCCGATCTCGACGGACATCGGAGCCGCGCCTATCGCCATGCCCTTCATCGTGCGCACCGGCTGCCTCGTCGATGGGTAAGCTTTTCCTCGCCGTCCTCGTCGGGCTCGTCGGCGCGGCGATCATTCACATCGCCATCATCTTCTCGATCCCGATGCAGGCCGAGAACGACGCGTGGGCGCGCCTTGCGCGCTTCGGCGACCTGTTTTCCGTCGTACGGGTAGCCGACCTTCCAGGCACCTCCGGCGCGCAGCCGGCCGCGACGGCCTTCGCCTTCATCGATCCGGCCTTCATCGACGTCGCCTGCCGCTTCTCGCTGGAGAACGGCCCGGCACGGTTGACGGCCGAGGAGCGCACCGGTTTCTGGACCGCCTCGGTCTACGCGCGCAACGGCGACAACCTCTTCAGCATCAGCGAGCGGGTGGCGCTGGAAGGCGCGCTGGATCTCCTGATCGGAACCCGCGAGCAGCTGGATCTCGCGCGGGTCGAGGGAAGCGAGTTGCCGGACCAGACGGTGTCGGTCGAACTGCCGACGGACGAAGGCTACGTGATGGTCCGCTCGCTGGTCGACAGCGAAAGCGAGCGCCCCTTCGTCGATCGCTTCGTGCGCTCGATCGCCTGCCGTCCGGCCACCGACGAGGAAGCGGGACGCCCCGCGGGCTGACGCGAGAAGGAGCCGGGACAAATCGGGCTATCGTCAATTCGGGAAGACCGCCGCCGCGCCGCAGGCACGCCGAACGAGGCTTGCCCGGACTGATGGGATCGGCTCAGGCCGTAAGATCCTGCAGCAGCGGATCGTGGGTCAGGGATACGTTCAGGCTTCGCCTGGCAGCCGGTCCCTCGCGAGCCTCGATCCGCTCGTATCGCACGCATGGCAGGATCAGCACGTCGCCCGTTCGTTGGAATGGTTCCGCTTGAGTCCTGCGGGTTTCGTCCCGCCTGGGGACGACGAGTCTCAGCACGTTGGTCATTTCTCGCCTCCTTCCCGAATCCGCGTTTCGGTCGCGGGAAAGTATCGGCGTGGCAACCCGTTCCCTGAAACGCCACCCGAGGGTCGTCCCGTCGTCTTTCCCGAGGCGCAATATCGCGTCCACGCCTTGTCCGGCGCTGACCGCCGGTTGTGCGTTCGCACCTTGCGGGTGCGAACCAGGAAGGTCAGGCGCGGGCAGGGTTCGCAGGGTTAACAGGTTGCTAAGGGATTGCGTCTAATCCTGTCGAACGGCCGGACACCACCCGCACATTCGCCTGGAGCCCCATGAAGGACGCCGCACCGCGGATCTTCCGATCCCTCGAACGCCAACCGGCCCAGCAGCAGTTCGACACGGTCGTCACCGCCGCCATCACGGCCTACGGCGCGCTGCGCCATCCGACGCAGCGCCAGGCCGACGACATGGCCCGCCTCGTGGTGCCGCTCTGGGGGCGCATCGGGTCCGAGACGCGGCGCAACGCCGCGGCCGCCCTGTCGCACTCGGCTCGCGTGCCGCGCTCGCTGGTCGATCTCCTCGTCGCCGAACCGATCGAAGTCTCCGCACCCTTCCTGATCTCGAGCCCGGTGCTCGAGGAGCGCGACCTCGCGCATCTGCGTGCGACCGGGGACGAGCGCGTCGCGCGCCTTCTCGACAACCGCACACGGCGCGCCGAGGGTCCTGCGCCCGCCCCCACCATATCCGCTCCGGCGGTAGCCGAGATGGCAGCGGCCGAACCCGCCGCAGCGGCAGCGACCGCCGCGCAGCCGGACAGCCCGTCGCTTGCGCCCGAATTTCTCGCCGAGACCCCGCTTCTCGAGCCGGTCGCGTCTAAGCGCCGTCAGGGTCCGTCCGTCGACGGCGTGCGCGAAGCGCTGCGACGTCTGGCATTGACCGGTCGGACCGCGCCGCAGGTGCAGCCCGTCGACACGGAAGCGCTGCTGCTTCTCGCGATGGAGCGGCAGGAAGCCGCGTTCTACGACATGCTATCGCAGGCGCTGCCGATCGACGGCCGTACCGTCCTCGAAATCGCCGCCGACCCGACCGGCGAGCGCCTCGCCGTCGCCCTCAAGGCGCTGAAGACCCCGTCGGCCGACGCGATGAGCATCATGATGATGCTGAAGCCCGCGGTCGGGCTCGAGGTCTTGGCCTTCGACCGGCTGGCGCTGTTCTACCGCACCCTGAAGGTCGAGGACTGCCGGTCGATGGTGAACGCGGCGCGCCTCCAGCCGGCCGCACGGGCCGCCAGCGAGGGCATTCGCTCCTTCGAGCCGGGACGCCGCGAGTTCGGGCGTCGCACCGAGCGTCCCGCCCCGCGCGAGGCGCAGGGCTGACGCCTCAGTCCGCGGCCACGATCGTCATGTAGCGATCGGGCCGATCGGTCTCGATCTCCACCACCCAGAAATCCGGGTCGAAGCGGGCTTCGCGCGCGAACCGCGCGTCGAGCGCCGCCTCGTTGGTCACGGCCTCCGCCACGAAGCGACGGTCGCCCTTTTCGTCGGCCATGGATTGCGGCGCGGGCCCGAACAGGCGGATTGCGGCGTCGCGCTCGCGCAGCACCACGAACACCGCGCCCGCCGCATCCGCGCCCCGCCGCATGACGGCGGCGAACCCGCCATCGGCAAAGACGCGGCGCACGAGGTACGCCGCGAACATCTCGCTGGTCAGTCGCATGGTGCTCGTCAGTTCGCAGCCGACAGGGAGCGCAGACGGTCCAGCACCTCCTGCGACGGCTCGCCGGTTACGTCGAGGCTTTCGAGCGCCTGGAACGTGCGGATGGCCGCCTTGGTCCGTTCGCCGAGGATGCCGTCCGGCTTCAGGTCGGCCACCCTCGCGTCTGCGAGGCCGGCCTGGATCTGGCGCACGAGATCGCTGCCGCCCCCCACCGAGGCGTCCGATGCGGTTCCGGCGGCTTCGAGGCTCGCGACCTGCGTCGGGTCAATCTCCTCGGCATGTCCGGCGGCGCGGATCTGAGTCAGGAGAAGCGGGGTCGCCATGCCGTCGACGCGCAAACCCCGTTCGGTCTGGAAGGCGCGGATCGCCATATCGGTCGCCTGCCCCGCGCGCCCGTCCACCTCGGCCTTGTAATAGCCCTGCTCGGCCAGAAGCGCCTGAACCTCGCGAACAAGCGGAAAGGCGACGATGCGCGGATCGTTGCCGATCGGTCGGGGCGCGGACTTTTCGGCCGTCCGGACGCCGGACGCCGGCGCGGCGGCGGGCGAGACGTCGCGCGTCACCAGCATCGGATGGCGGTGCGGTCCGGCCTGCCGGTTCAGCGCGTTGTCCGCGACGAGCCCGGCCGAGATCGAGAACACGGCGATGCCGCCGAACAGCGCGGGTCGCGCCGCCACGATGCGCGCGCCGGTCATCAAACCGGCGAGCGAGGCTCGCAGGATGCCGAGCGCGATCGTCCCGGCCAGACCGCCGCGCGGCTTACGCCGAGCGGCGGGCTTGCGCGTCTTGGCGGAGGGTGCTGGTTTTCTTGCGGGCATCGGTCAACGCTACGATATTTTCGGAATGGGTTCGGTCGGCCTGGATCCGGTCGGCGCAGTCGGTCGGGATACGGACGGTCACGGTGGTGCCGCGATCGGGCTGGCTGCGGATGTGCAGGTTGCCGTGGTGGAGTTCCGCGAGCCCCTTCACGAGCGACAGGCCGAGCCCGGTTCCCTGATAGCGCCGCGTGGCCCCTTGCGACAACTGCACGAACGGCTGGGCGAGGCGCCCGATGTCGGCCTCCGCGATGCCGATACCGGTGTCGCTGACCGTGAAGGTCAGGAAGTCCGGGTCCTGCGCCGCCGTCAGGCACACCGTCCCGCGATCGGTGAACTTCACCGCGTTGCAGAGGAGGTTGACGAGGATCTGGCGGCAGGCATGCCCGTCCGCAGTGACGCTCTCGCCGGCGGCCGGCGCGCGCACCACGAGCCGCAGCCCTTTGCGATCGGCCTCGCCTCGGACCATCTCGGCCGCCGCCTCGACGACGTCGGACAGGCTGAAGTCCTGAAGCTGGAGCTCGTAGCGCCCGGCCTCGATCTTCGACACGTCGAGAAGCCCGTTCACGACGCCGACGAGATGCTCGCTCGAGCGACGGATCAGCCCGACATACTCCTTCTGCCGCGGGTCGGAAAAGCGACCGCAGAGTTCCTGGTCGAGCATGTCGGCGAACCCGACGATGGCGTTGAGCGGCGTGCGCAGCTCATGCGAGACCGTGGCGATGAAGGCGGCCTGGCGTGCGTCCACGGCGGACGCGGCCGGCGGGGCGCACAGGGCACCCGGTTCGCGGATGCGCACGGCCACGAGAACGCCCGTCCCCTCGCGCACCGGCTCAAGCCGGAGCGTCGCGGCGCGGAAGGTCTCGCCAGAAACGCGAAGGCGCAGGCTCAGCATGCGGGCGTCGCTGCCGGCGCGCAGGTCGTCGAGCCCCCTGAGGTAGGCGATGCGGTCGAGAAGATGCAGCTGCGACACGAAGCTGTCGGCCGCCGCATCCGCCGCGACCACGGCGAGGAGATCGGTATCGCCTTCCGTTGCGGTCGCGCCCCGCCTGCCGAACGCGCGGCGGCAGAACACGAAGGTCGCGTAGGAGGCGCAAAGCGGCAGGGCCACCGTATAGCCGGCGAAGCCCTGGCCCGCCGGGCCCATCCCATGCAACGACAGAAAACCGGTCAGCCCGAAGGCCGCGAGCATCGCCGGCATCATCAGCCGCGCGCGCAGGCGGGCGCCCGCGGTCCAGGCTTCTATCGGGCCGACCGCGATCAGCGCCAGCGGCCACAAGCTGTCGAGTGACAGGGCGAGGATCCCGACCAGCACGGAGGCCGCCAGATGTAGGCCGGCGAGCACGAGGTCGAGGTCCATGCGCGCGATCAGCGCGGCGGCCAGCGCCAGGCAGACGACGGCGACGCCGAGAAGAACCGGCAGGATCAGGGTCCCGACCGGCATGACCAGGGTCAGCGGCGACAGGACGGCGATCCCGAGCCCGGAGGCGATCATGCCCGCAGCCAGGCGCCGCACGACGCGCGGAAGCGGCGACGCGCCGCCGGTTGCGCCGACCATCTCCGCCATCCGGTCCAGCCCTGCGGCCAGACCGCTTCCGAAGTCGGCCGATCGTCCGGTGTCCCGGCTGTTTCGCGACTGCGTCATCACTCATCCACAAGCGGCGGTCCGATCAACGGGCCCGTCATGGGCCCTGCGAACCGTCAAACATCTTGGACGGAGCTTGGCCCTTAACCTTTTAAAGAAGCCATAAGCCGAGCGCAGGCGACCCGTGGCAGCCCCGCCGCACCCGCAGAAAAACCGGGGCATCCAACCTCGATCGCGACTTATGTTGAACGAACGATTACCGATCGATCTCCCATACGGATCAGTATCTTACACCAGCCCTCTTCCGCGCCGACGGAACATCGAGATGCCCGGCGGGGCGCAATCGTCTCGAATTTGGGCTAAGGGGAGAACGGTTGCGTGACGGTTTCGCGCAGCATCGACCGCACCCGCCGCCGTCGACCGCCGAAGGTCGACCGTTTCGCAGGACCATCGCAGGGCCCGACATGCGCCTCCTCATCAAGCTCGCGTTCCTGATCGGCCTTGCCCTGTTCTTCCTCGCCCCGGCGCAGGACGATGCGGACGGCGTGCCGGCCGGCCTGTCGGCCGGAGCCCTCGTCTATGCGGTGCAGCAGGCCGCGACCGATCTCGGCGGCTTCTGCGAGCGGGCGCCGAGCGCCTGCGAGAGCGGACGCGACGCCCTCCAGTTCGCGGGTGCGCGGATCGTCGAGGGATTGACCTTCGTCTACGGGCTGGCGGCCGGGGCCACCGCCGCTCCGGCGACCGCTCCCGGCCCGGCGCCCGTCGAGCCGGCCGCGGCCAACGTCGATCCCGCCGAGCACCCGGCCGCGCATTCGCCCCGACTGCCCGCCGCGCCCCCGCCGCGCCCCTACGTCGCCCCCGCCGGCTGAAGCCGCCTGACAAGCCTTGGCGCCTTGCCTATATGAGGCGGCGGATCGCAGCGACGGTCCGCCAACGAGGACATCATGCGCGACATCGACGAGATCGTCTCCGACTTCGAGCTTCTCGACGACTGGGAAGACCGCTACCGCTTCCTCATCGAGCTCGGCCGTGAGCTGCCGCCGATGGACGAGGCCGACATGAACGAGCACACCAAGGTGCCGGGCTGCGTCAGTCAGGTCTGGCTGACCAGCCGGACCGACGAAGGCTCGCCGCCGCGCATCCGGTTCGCCGGGCAATCGGACGCCCACATCGTGAAGGGTCTCGTCGCCGTTGCCCTGTCGCTCTATTCGGGCCGCACCGCGCCGGAAATCCTGACGCTCGACGCGGAAGCCCTCTTCGCGCGGATCGGCCTCCAGGATCACCTGACCCCACAGCGCTCCAACGGGCTCCGCTCCATGGTCCGCCGCATCCAGGCCGACGCGAAGTCGGCGATGGAAGCCGCCTGAGTCAGCTGCCGCGCGAGGAGCGGATCGCGCCCCGGCCACTCGCACCCTCGTGCACGTAGCCGTAATGGCGCGCGAGGGCGGCCAGTCCCGTCTTCAGCATGAGCTTGGCGGAACGAGCCGGCCACTGGCGCTCCGCCTCGACGCGCTCCGTGCCTTTCAGAAAGCAGCACACGTCGAGAAGGACGCCGGACAGTTCTGGCCCGACGGCGGCGATCGCCTTTTCCACACGCCGGCGGCAGTCGAGCGCGGCATCCGAGAGATCGGCGGGCCCCGCCGCGCCGCCGCCCGAGCGTGGCACCGCGTCCCAGCGCTGCGTGACGCTCGGCATCAGGCCGCCCCGCGTGAAGTCGGCTCTCAACCGCTCTCCCGCCGCCACCTCGTGCGCGGCGAGGAACGGCTGGCCGTCCGCGCCCTTGCGGCTCGCCAACCGGGTGAGCGGCGACTCGTCCTGGATGCCCATCGGATCAGAAGTCCCCCTCGCCCGCCCCGGGCACGGCAAGCCGCCGACAGGACTGGGCCAGCGCTTCCATGCGGCTGAGCATCGCGTCGAAGCCCCGGTCGTCGCGCTCGTCCTCGATCCGCGCGACCGCGTAGGAGACGCTCGTCCGGTCTCGCCCGAAGCCGGCCGCGACCGCGTTCAGCGATAGCTGGAACGCCACGTGCGACAGGTACATCGCGACATGGCGCGCCCGCGCGACCGGCGCCTGCGCGCGCCGCTCCGACAGGATGTCGGCGGCCGGCACGCCGAGGAAGGTCGAGACGATGTCGACGGCGACGCGGCACTGCAGCCGCCCGCGCCCGCCGGGATCGGCGCCGGTGACGGCGGACGGGAAGGCCGCAGCGGCGGACGGGTTGAAACACTGGGACATGGAGACGCTCCGTTGCTCGGGAAGCCAAGGCTAGCAAGCGCGGAACGCATGTAGGAATATTTTCTTTCCATCGCGCGCCGAACCTTCGGTGTGATCGGCGTTAAACCTGTGGGCTTTCCCCGCAATCCACAGACGCAAACAGGAATTCTGTCCTTTTTCCCAGACAGAGTCGGCAGGCTGGACGTTTTCGCAGCGAAGGTACCGCCCCATGTCCCGATCCGATCCGGCCGTCACGGAATTCGAGAATCGCCTCCGCATTGCACTCGACCGATTCGCGGAAGGCCTTGCGCAGCATCTCGCCCCGACGACGCCGGACAGCGGCAACGCAAGCGGCGGGAAAGTACGCCCCGCCCTGAGCGCGAACGGCAGCACCCTTGACCAGCCGATCGCGCTGCGCCGCTTGATCGCGCTCGTGCAGGCCGGCCGGTACCGCTGACGCTCAGGCCGCCTTGGCGCTTCGGTCCATCGCCCGGAACCCTGTGAAGAGGGAGCCGAGCGCCATGTCGGCCGCCTCGATCAGATCGAAGCACTCGTTTCGACGAAGCCATTCGGTCAGGATGCCCGTCATCGCGCCGACGCAGACGTTCGTGGCGGTCTGAGGATCGACGTCCGATCGCATCTCGCCGACCGCTCTCGCTCTTGTGAACGCCGTCTGGATCACGTCCCGCATGTGGTCCTCGCCCTCGCGGTGGGTGCACATGACGCTCTCCATCTCCCCCACGTACTCGCAGCGCAGCATCAGGATCGAGTAGACGCGCTTGGCGCGCTCGTCCTTTGCGAAGCGGCGCATGCTCTCGCGCATGGTGCGCTCGAGCGCCTGCAGCGGGCGGTCTTCGGCCAGAAGGTTCTGGCTTTCCAGGAACACGCGCTGCGGCAGGTAGGCGCGCTCGTGCATCGCCATGAACAGGTCGCTCTTGCCGGAAAAGTGCCAGTAGATGGCGCCTCTCGTCAGCCCGGCATGCGACGCTATGTGGGTGAGGCTGGTCTGACTGACACCTCGCTCGAAGAACACCTGCTCCGCCGCATCGAGAATGACGCTGCGCGTCTCGAGAGCTTCTGCCTTTGTGCGCCGCACGCCCGCCTCCTTGATTACATGCATATATGAATGTATGTAAGCGACCATTCAAGCCGGATTCTGCGGTCCGGCCTCCCGGAGTTCCCGATGCCCCGTTCCTCCCTCCTCCTTTCGGCGGTTGCGATCCTGACCCTTGCCGCGCCCGCGCTGGCGCAGGCCCCCGGCGGCGGCGCGGCCCCGCCGCCACCGGCGGTCACGGTGATAACGATCAAGCCGGAGAACGTTCCGGTGACCTTCGAATACCCCGCGCGCGTCAGTGCCTCTCGGGAGGTCGAAGTGCGGGCGCAGGTCGGCGGCATCCTCCTGCGGCGCACCTTCAACGAGGGCTCGCGCGTCAAGGAAGGCGACCTCCTGTTCGAGATCGACCGCCGCCCGTTCGAGGCGCAGGTCGCGCTGGCGGAGGCCCAGCTTCAGCAGGCGCAGGCGACGCAGGCCAACGCCCAGCGCACGCAGGAGCGGACGCAGTCGCTCGTGCGCTCGGGTGCCACCTCCACCGCGACGCTCGACGACGCGACTGCGCAGCGCCTTCTCGCCGACGCGCAGGTCGCCGCCGCCGAGGCGCAACTCCAGACCGCGACGCTCAATCTCGACTACGCCTCGGTCGAGGCCCCGGCCAGCGGCATCACCAGCCTCGAGCAGGTGCCGGAAGGCTCGCTTCTCACCTCGGGCGCCCTCCTCACCCGCATCACCCAGCTCGACCCCGCCTACGTCAACTTCTCGGCGGCCGACTCGGAAGCCTTCTCGATCCGCAACATGATCGAGACCGGCAAGGCCGAGGGCTCGCTCGATACGCTGCGCGTCACCGTGCGCTTCGGCAACGGCACGAACTATGCCCAGCAGGGAACGATCGACTTCACCTCGTCCAGCATCGACGAATCGACTGGAACGATCCTGTCGCGCGCCGTGCTTCCCAACCCGGAAAGCCAGCTCCTGCCGGGGCAGTTCGTCCGCGTCGAGATCGAGGGCATCGTCGTCCCCAATGCGGTCACGATCCCGACCGAGGCCCTGATGCAGGGCCCGCAGGGCACTTTCGTCTATACGCTCGACGACAAGAACGTCGCGGCCGTGCGGCCCGTCACGGTCGGGCGCGAGCTGGAAGGCCGGCTCCTCATCGCCGATGGACTGAAGGACGGCGACAAGGTCGTCACCGTCGGCGTCATCAAGGTCCGTCCGGGCTCGCCGGTGAACCCGGCGGGTACCCAGCCCGACGCTTCGGGCGCGCAGCCGGCCGCCGGCGCGAACGCCGCGCCCGCCGCCGCAGCCGCACCGCAGCAAGCCGCCGCGAACGGCAGCGCGCAAGGGTCGGCACAGGCCGGAGCCGCCCAGTGAACCGCTTCTTCGTCGACCGCCCGGTCTTTGCGGCCGTCATCTCGATCATCATCGTGCTGGCTGGCCTCGCCGGCATGCGCGCGCTGCCGATCGAGCAGTATCCCGAACTCGTGCCGCCGCAGGTCCAGATCTCGGCGACCTATCCCGGCGCCTCCGCCGAGACCGTCGCCCAGACCGTCGCCGCCCCGATCGAGCAGGTCGTCAACGGCGTCGAGGACATGATCTACATGAACTCGTCGAACTCCTCGGCGGGCACTTCGACGATCAACGTCACGTTCCAGTCGGGCACAGACCCGGACCAGGCGACAATCAACGTCAACAACCGCGTCCAGCAGGCGATCTCGTCGCTTCCCTCCGAGGTGCAGCGCCTCGGCGTCACGGTGACGAAGCAGTCCTCGTCGATCCTCGCGGTCGCGACCATGTCCTCGTCCGACCCGCGCTACGACGCGACCTATGTGTCGAACTACGCGCTGCTCTACGTCCTCGACGAGTTGAAGCGCGTTCCGGGCGTCGGCAACGCCCAGCTCTTCGGTCAGCGCAACTACTCGATGCGCATCTGGCTGCGGCCGGACCAGCTGGCGCAGTACCAGCTGACGCCGGGCGACGTCGCCAACGCGATCCGCGAGCAGAACGCCCAGTTCGCCGCCGGCCAGTTCGGCGCGCAGCCCTCCAACACGCCGCTCGCCTTCACCTATTCGGTGACGACGGCGGGGCGCCTGCCGGACGCGCAGGCCTTCGAGAACATCATCATCCGTTCCGACGCCAACGGCGCGTCGCTGCTCCTGAAGGACATCGCCCGCGTCGAGCTCGGCGCCCAGGACTACGCCTTCAACGCCACCTACAACGGCTCAGAGACGATCCCGATCGGCCTCTACCTTCAACCGGGCGCCAACGCGCTGAACGTGCTGGCGGCTGTCAACACGCGGATGGAGGAGCTGTCGAAGTCCTTCCCCGACGGCATCACCTACGCCATCCCCTACGACACGACGAAGTTCATCAACGCCTCGATCGAATCGGTGATCCACACCTTCATCGAAGCGATGGTGCTCGTGCTGGTCGTGGTCTACCTCTTCCTTCAGAGCTTCCGCGCGACGCTGATCCCGATGATCGCGGTGCCGGTGTCGATCATCGGCACGTTCGGCGTACTTCTGGCGCTCGGCTTCTCGATCAACCTCCTGACGCTGTTCGGGCTCGTGCTCGCGATCGGCATCGTGGTGGACGACGCGATCGTCGTGCTCGAGAACGTCGAGCGCATCATGCGCGACGAGCATCTGCCGCCGAAGGAGGCGACCGCAAAGGCCATGGGCGAGGTCACCTCGCCGGTCATCGCGATCGTGCTGGTGCTTTGCGCCGTGTTCATTCCCGTCGCCTTCCTCGGCGGCCTGACCGGCACGATGTACCGCCAGTTCGCCGTGACCATCGCGACCTCGGTCACGATCTCCGGCATCGTCGCCCTCACGCTGACGCCCGCGCTCTGCGGCCTGATCCTGCGCGAGGAGCACAAGGAGCCGCTGGCGCCGTTCCGCTGGTTCAACCGGATGTTCGACAAGCTGACGAACGCCTACGGCCACGGCGTCGCCTTCGTCATGCGCCGCGCCGTCCTGTCGCTCGTCCTCTTCTGCGCGCTGATCGGCGGTACGGTCTACTTCTTTCAGACCATCCCCTCCTCGCTGGTTCCGGACGAGGACCAGGGTACGAACCTCGCCGTGGCCATGCTGCCGCCGGCGGCTTCGCTGTCGCGCACCACCGACGTGATGAACCAGGTCTCGGCCAACATCCGTCAGCATCCGGCGGTCGCCGACGTCGTCGCCTTCGCAGGCTTCGACCTTCTCTCCGGTTCGCAGAAGTCGAGCGCGGGCGCAGCCTTCGTGACGCTGAAGGACTGGAGCGAGCGCACCGACCCTTCGATGGACGCGCGCAACCTGCCGGGCACCTTCATCGGCATGAACGCCGGAATCCAGGACGGCATGGTGCTCGCCTTTTCGCCGCCGCCGATCCAGGGCCTGTCGACCACGGGCGGCTTTGACCTCTTCGTGCAGGACCGCACCGGCAAGGGCAGCCAGGCGCTGATCGAGGCCACCCAGGCGCTGGTCGCCGCCGCCTCCGAGCGGCCGGAGCTTGCGGGCGTCCGCACGACCTTCGAAGCGAACGTGCCGCAGTACCAGATCGACGTGGATCGCGAGAAGGCAAAGGCGCTCGGCGTACCGATCTCCTCGATCTTCGAGACGATGCAGTCGACCTTCGGCTCGCTCTACGTCAACGACTTCACTCTTCTCGGGCGCAACTACCGCGTTTCGCTCCAGTCGGAATCGGACTTCCGCGAGAAGCCGGAGGATCTGCGCTTCGTTTATGTCCAGGCGTCAAACGGTTCGATGGTACCGTTGGACTCGCTTCTGATCACCAAGCGCATCGTCGGACCCGATCTCATCGAGCGCTTCAACGCGTTCAACGCGGCCAAGGTCTCGGGCGGCCCGGCTCCCGGCTACTCGTCCGGCCAGTCGCTGCAGGCGATGCAGGAAGCGGCGGCCGAGGTCCTTCCCGAGGGCTACGAGATCGCCTGGACGGGCTCGGCTTATCAGGAGATCCAGGCGGGCGGCACGGGCGCCATCGCGATCGGCTTCGGCATGGTCATGGTGTTCCTGATCCTGTCGGCGCAGTACGAGCGCTGGTCGCTGCCGATCGCGGTGATCCTCGCCGTGCCCTTCGCCATGTTCGGCGCGCTGCTGGCGATCTGGCTGCGGGAGCTGGAGATCGACACCTACTTCCAGATCGGCCTCGTGACACTTGTGGGCTTGGCCGCGAAAAACGCGATCCTGATCGTGGAATTTGCGGTCCTGAAACGCGAGGAAGGCCTCTCGGCCTTCGATGCGGCCCTGGAGGGCGCCAAGCTCCGCTTCCGCCCGATCGTGATGACGTCGCTCGCCTTCATCCTCGGCGTCGTGCCGCTGGCGATCGCGACCGGCGCGAGCTCCGCCAGCCGCCATTCGATCGGCACCGGCGTCATCGGCGGCATGCTGATGGCCACCTTCGTCGCGATCTTCTTCGTGCCGCTGTTCTACAAGCTGCTCGCGCGCGACAAGAAGCCGAAGAAGAAGGACGCCAAGGCGCTGCCGCCGCCGGATGCCGAGCCGGCCCATTGATGTTGGAAGAAGAAAGGGGCGCCGCGAGGCGCCCCTTTCTGGTTTCTCAGTCGACGCCGATCATGACGTCCGAGGCCTTCACGACGGCATAGGCCTCTTGCCCTTCCTCGAGCCCGAGTTCCTCGACAGCGGCGTTGGTGATCGCGGAGGTGACGATCGCGCCGCCGACATCGATGCGGACATGGGCGGTGGTCGCGCCCTTATCGATCGAGACGATGCGGCCCTTCAGGCTGTTGCGGGCGGAAATGCGCATGGGTTCGGTCTCCTTCGAGTTCCGTCAGGGTTCCACCGCGCCGGGCGACGCGGAGAGTGAAGCGCCCTTCACCTGGGCGTAGACGTCCATGCCGGGCGCAAGTTGAAGCGCGGCCAGCGAGCGGCGCGTGATGCGCGCGGGCAGGCGCTGTCCCTCTCCCGCCCCGAGCGCCAGCGTGACCACGGCTTCCGCCTCCCCCGCGTCGGTGATCGCCTCGATGCGCGCGCGAAGGACATTCAGGATCGTCGAACGCGAGGGCGGGTCGAGCGCGAGGCTGACGTCGGACGCCGCGATGCGCAGCCGCACGGGCGATCCCGGCTCGATCGGCACGGCCGCGACGAGCACCGGCTGCCCGTCGAGATCAAGCCGCACGAGACCGTCGCTCGCCTCGCGCCCGGCGACCCGCGCGGAGAGGACCGCCGCCGTTCCCCGCGTGCGGGCGAACGGCAGGGCCGGATCGGTCAGGAGATCGTTCAGCGGCCCCTCGGCCTCCACACGGCCCGCCCGCATCAGCACCAGCCTGTCGGCGAGCCGCTCGACCTCCGTGATGTCGTGGGTGACGAGGAGGATCGGCAGGTTCAGCCGCGCGTGAAGCCGCTCGAAGTAGGGCAGGATTTCCGCCTTCGCCATCGCGTCGAGCGCCGACAATGGCTCGTCCATCAGGAGAAGGCGCGGCTGCGATAGGAGCGCCCGTCCGAGCGAGACGCGCTGCCGCTCGCCGCCCGACAGGTGGCGCGGCGCGCGCTCGATCAGCCGGTCGAGCCCGAGAAGGTCGCAGACCTCTTCGAAGCCGATGGCGGGCGGCTCGAGGCGACCTCGCATCGCCCGATCGTAGCCGTAGAGAAGGTTGCCGCGCACCGACCGGTGGGCAAAAAGGCTCGCTTCCTGGAAGACGTAGCCGATCGGCCGCCTGTGCGGTGCGAGAAAGTGCCGCTCGTCCTGCCAGACGGCCTCGCCGACCGAGAGGCGACCGTCGAGTTTCTGAAGCCCGGAGATGCAGCGAAGCACCGTCGTCTTGCCGCAGCCCGACGGCCCGAAGAGCGCCGTCACCCCCCGCATCGGCGCCCGGAACGCGGCATCGAGCGTGAAGCCGCCGAGCGCTCCACGAAACCGCGCCTCGATCATCGGCGCGCCTCGACCCGTCGCCGTTCCAGGAGCGAGACGGAGAAGATGACCAGGAAGGAGAAGACGAGCATGCCCAGCGCCAGCACATGCGCTTTCTGCCACTGCAGCGTCTCGACATAGTCGTAGATCGCCACCGACAGGACCTTGGTCGTGCCGGGAATGTTGCCGCCGATCATCAGGATCACCCCGAACTCGCCGACCGTGTGCGAGAAGCCGAGCACCCCCCCGGTCAGGAAGCCAGGCCGCGCCAGCGGCACGGCAACACTCCAGAACCGGTCCCAGGGCGAGGCGCGCAAGGTGGCCGCGACCTCCCACGGCCGCTCGCCCGCCGCCTCGAAGGCGTTGCGGATCGGCTGAACCACGAAGGGCATCGAGTAGACGACCGAGCCGAGCACCAGTCCGGGAAACGAGAAGGCGAAGGTGCGCAGGCCGAAGAGCGGTCCGAACCACCCGCCGAGCCCGCTCGGCCCCAGCGCGATCAGAAGATAGAAGCCGAGAACGGTCGGCGGCAGCACCAGCGGCAGCGCGACCACCGCCGCGACCGCCTCCTTCCACCAGACGCGCGAGCGCGACAGCCACCACGCGATCGGCGTGCCGATCACGAGGAGTAGCAGCGTCGTCAGGGTCGCCAGCTCCAGCGTCAGCCGGATCGGCGACCAGAGCTCGCTCCAGTCCATCGTCCCCTATTCGCCGGTCCGGTAGCCGTACTTGCGGATAATCTCGATCGCGTCCGGCGAACGCAGGAACTCCACGAAGCCCTTGGCCGCCGCGTTCGCCTCGCCCGTCTTCAGAAGGACGACGTCCTGCCGGATCGGCGTGTAGAGCGATTGCGGCACATCCCAGCGCGAGCCGCCCTTGGCGTTGACGACCTGCCCCAGCGCCACGAAGCCGAGTTCGGCATTGCCGGTCTCGACGAACTGGTAGGCCTGCGCGATCGAGGTGCCCTGCACGATCTTCGGCTGGAGAGCGTCGTAGACGCCGAGCGCCTTCATCGCCTCGATCGCGGCGGCGCCGTAGGGGGCGGCCTCCGGGTTGGCGATCGCGATCTTGGTGAAGGTGCCGGACTTCAGCGTCTCCTCGCCCGTCACCCTGCCGGCCTCGGTCGAATAGAGAACCAGTTGCCCGATCGCGTAGGTAGAGACACTGCCGGGCACGCCGTAGCCCTCGTCGACCGCCTTCTTCGGGCGCACCGCGTCGGCGGCGAGGAACACCTCGAACGGCGCGCCTTGCGTGATCTGCGTGTAGAACTGCCCGGTGGAGCCGAAGGACAGCACCGCCTCGTCGCCGGTCTTCGCCTTGAAGGCGTCGGCGATCTCCTTGGCGGCGTCGGTGAAGTTGGCGGCGACCGCGACCTGCGTCGAGGCGGCATGGGCGCCGAGGGGCAGAAACGCGATCCCGAACGCGGTCAGCGACAGGACACGGATAAGGCTGCGAATCATCGAGGACACCGATATGGCCGAAGAGACATATCGGCAGGCTAGACGCCCGACGACGAGGACGGCAAGCGTTATTTCCGCTCGACCATATCGACCTCTTCCCTCACCGGCCCGAGCCGGCGGGCCAGCGCCTCGAGGTCGCCTGCGATCGCGGCGTCGCTCAGCGCCTGCATCCTTCGATAGCGCTCCAGCACTTCCGAGCCGAGCTCGGTCAGCGCCGCGCCGCCATGGCCGCTGCCGCCCCGGCTCATGGCGACCAGCGGCACATCGAACGTGACGTTCAGCTCCTCCACCAGCGTCCAGGCGCGCTTGTAGCTCATGCCCATGCGCCGCCCGGCGCCGGCGATCGAACCGGTTGCGGCGATCCCTTCCAGCAAGTCGGCCCGCCCCGGCCCGACGATCCGCCGCTCGCCGAACACCAGCCGCAGCCGTGGAACGCGGTCGAGATCGAAAGGGGTGTCGGATGCGCTCATGCCCCGTTGTCGGCAACCCCGGCCCGCTTGTCCAGCGCGCGGCCGGATCGGCGCTTGTTCGCCTTCCTCTCCTTCGCTACGGAGCGTTTCGAGGAAACGGGAGGATGGCCGCCATGATCGTCGTGTTCGGGTCTGTGAATGTCGATCTGGTCTGCAAGGTCGCGGCGATTGCGAAGCCCGGCGAGACCGTGCTGGCGCCGGGATACCAGCAGCTGTCCGGCGGCAAGGGCGCCAACCAGGCGGTCGCCGCCGCGCGCGCGGGCGGACGGGTCCGCTTCGTCGGGGCCGTGGGACGCGATGCGTTCGGCGACGGCGAGGCCGGCACGCTCGAGCGGGAGGGGATCGACGTTTCCGCGCTGGCGCGCCTCGACGAGCCGACCGGCTGCGCCTTCATCTCGGTCGCCAGCGACGGCGAGAACGCCATCACGGTCGCCAGCGGTGCCAACCGGGCGGTCACGGCCGGCCAGCTGGCCGGTACGTGGGACACGGGTTCCACCGTTCTGGTGCTCCAGATGGAACTGCCGTTCGACGAGACCGTGGCGGCGGCGCGCGAGGGGCGCGGCGCGGGCGCGCATGTGCTTCTCAATCTCGCGCCGGTGCCGCAGGGGGTGGATGCAGGCCGCCTGAAAGACCTCCTCCGCTCCACCGATCTCCTGATCGTCAACGAGCACGAGCTCGACGAGGCCGCGACCATTCTCGGCCTCCGGCCGGGCGAGCCGGAGGAGACCGCGCGGGCTGTGGCCGATGCGACGGATCTCTCGGTGCTGGCGACGCTCGGCGGCGCCGGCGCGCTCCTCGTCTCGCGCGAGGGCGAAGCCACCCGTTTCCAGGCGCCCCGGATCGAGCCCGTAGACACGACCGGCGCCGGCGACACGCTCTGCGGCGTGCTGGCGACGGGGCTGGACGCCGGATTGGCGATGCCCGAGGCGATCCGCCGGGCCGTTGCCGCGGCTTCGCTCGCCTGCCTGTCCTTCGGCGCCCGCAGCGCCATGCCGTCGGCCGGGCGCATCGACCAGTTCCTGGCCGAGGCCCGCTGATGCCCGCGCCTCTCCGCATCGCCTTCCTCGGCGAGTGCATGATCGAGCTTTACGAAAAGTCCGGCGAGGCGCCCGGCACCATGCACCGGACGGTCGGCGGCGACACGCTGAACGCCGCCGTCTACTGCCGCCGTGCGCTCGGCAGCGATCCGGCGGTCGACGTTTACTACGTCACGCGCCTCGGCGACGATCCGTTCGGCCGCGAGATCCCCGCCTTCATCGAAGCCGAAGGGGTGCGGACGACCCACGTCCATTCCGCGACCGGCGAGACCACGGGCCTCTATGCCATCAGCCGCGATGCGCACGGCGAGCGGTCCTTCGCCTATTGGCGCTCCACCGCCGCGGCGCGACGTCTCTTCACCGACGGGCGCGAAGACGCGTTGGCGGACGAGCTTGCCGCCCTCGATGCGCTCTACTTCACCGGCATCTCGCTCGCGATCCTGCCGCCGGAAGGCCGTCAGCGCCTGCTGGGGCTCGGTGAGCGGATGAAGAAGGATGGCCGCATCGTCGGCTTCGACGGCAACTATCGTCCGCGCCTTTGGGAAAGCGCCGACGCCGCGCGCGAGACGATCGCGGCCGCCCATGGCGTCGCGACGCTGACCATGCCTGGGCTGGACGACGAGCAGGCGCTATACGGCGATCGGGACGCCCACGCGGCGGCGGAACGGCTTCTCGGTTTCGGCGCCTCGGCGACGATCGTGAAGTCCGGCGGGGAACCCGCCGTCGTCGCCGAGCCCGGCAACGTTCGCGAGATCGCCGGTCGCAAGGCCGAGCGCATCGTCGACACGACATCGGCCGGCGACAGCTTCAACGGCGCGGCGATGGCGGTGGTGCTCAAGGGCGGATCGCTCGACCGGGCGGCCGAGGCCGGCCATCGGATGGCATCCGCCGTGATCGGCGAATACGGCGCCATCGTCGGGCGCGAGGCGACGGTCTGGCCGGACGGTTCCCTCTCCTGAACGAGAAAGGGCGCGGGACCCGAAGCCCCGCGCCCTTTCAGTCGAGAGCCGTCACGTCACTCCGCGGCCTGCGCCACGTTCTGGCGCGGCATGCCGCGCAGCACCTTGTCGAGCGTCATCGGGTAGTCGCGAACCCGCACGCCGCAGGCGTTGTAGATCGCGTTGGTCACCGCCGCGCCGACGCCGCAGATCGCCAGCTCGCCGATGCCCTTGCCGGCCAGCGGGCTCGCCGCGTGGTCGCGCTCCTCCATCAGCACCACTTCCAGCTGCGGCACGTCGGCGTTCACCGGCACATGGTACTCGGCAAGGTCGTGGTTGACCATCAGGCCGGTGCGCTTGTCGACGACGAGTTCCTCGGTCAGCGCCGTGCCGATGCCGAAGATCTGTCCGCCGTAGCACTGCGAGCGCGCGGTCTTCTCGTTGAGGATCCGGCCCGCCGCCGCGACGGTGAGAAGCCGCCGCACGCGCGTCTCGCCGGTGTAGGCGTTGACCGCCACCTCGCAGAAGTGCGCGCCGTAGCTCGCCTGGTGGGTGTTCTCCGACGTCTTGCCCGGCTTGAACGTGCCCGTCACGACGATCGGCTCGCCGGCCAGGATGTCGGCAAAGCTCGTCTGGCGGTTGCCGGCGATCGCCGTGCCGTCCTTCAGCGTCACCTCGTCCGGCTTCACCTTCAGCTTCTTGGCGATCGCCTCGACGATGCCCTCGCAGGCGACGAAGACCGACGAACCAGACGAGTTGGCACCCCACGAGCCGCCGGAGCCCGGCGCATCCGGGTCGTTGGAGTGGCCGAGCCGGACCGAAACTTTCTCCAGCGGCAGTCCCAGCACTTCGGCCGCGATCTGCTGGAGGATCGTATAGGTGCCGGTGCCGATGTCGGTCATGTTGGTCTCGACCAGCGCCTCGCCCTCCGGCGATAGCGTGACGCGGGCCGACGACTGCTGGATCATGTTCTTGCGCGAGGCCGAGGACATGCCGATGCCGACCAGCCACTCGCCTTCGCGGCGCGTGCCCGGCTGCTTGTTGCGCTTGTCCCAGCCGAAGCGCCGGGCGCCCTCGTCCATGCATTCGACCAGCTTGCGCGAGGAGAACGGCAGGCCGTCCTGCGGATCGACCTCCGGCTCGTTGCGCTTGCGGAACTCGATGGGATCGAGGCCGAGCTTCTCGGCCATCTCATCCATCGCGTTCTCGAGCGCGAGCATGCCGACCGCCTCGCCCGGCGCGCGCATCGACGACGACAGAAGAATGTTCACGTCGGTCTTCTTGTGGGCGATCAGCCGGTTCTCGCCGCCGTAGAGGAAGACGGTCGAGATGCCGGCCGGCTCGAAGAACTCGTCGCCCGGCGTGTTGCTGGTGATCGTCTCGTGGCCGATCGCGGTGATCACGCCGTCCTTCGTGGTACCGAGACGCACACGCTGAATTGTGTCGGAGCGGCGCGACGTCGCCTGGAACACCTGCTGGCGGGTCAGCGCGATCTTGACCGGACGTCCGATCTCCTGCGCCGCCATTGCGGCGAACACCGACTCCGGCCCGATGCCGAGCTTGCCGCCGAAGCCGCCGCCGATATACGGCGCGACGATCTCGACCTTGGACTTCGAGATGCCGAGCGCCTTGGCGAGCTGGCCGACATTGGTGGAGACGAGCTGGTAGCAGCCGTAGAGTTTCAGCTTGTCGCCGTCCCAATGAGCCACCGCCGCGTGCGGCTCCATTGCCGAATGGCTCTGGCTCGGCGTCGTGTAGGTCGCGTCGAGCGTGACGGCGGCCTGGCTGAACGCCTTCTGGAAGTCGCCCTTCTCCGTCACCGACGGCATGGCGCCCGGCGGCGGCACGTGGCTCTCGTCCTGCAGGGCGATCGGGTCGAAGCGCCCTTCGTCCTTCTCGTACTCGACGTCGACGAGCTTCGCAGCGTCGCGCGCCACCTCGAAGCTTTCGGCCACCACGAGGCAAAGCGGCTGGCCGTAATGCGTCACTTCGCCGGCGGCGGGCTTAGGCGCGGGATCGTTTGGATCCGCCGCCGCCCGCGGGCTCCGCTTGTCGACGATCACCGTCAGCACGCCCGCCGTCGAGCGCGCCCGCATCGTGTCGATCGACGTCACCTTGCCCGCCCCGATGGTGGACAGCACGATGTAGCCGAAGGCCACCTTCTCGCCGGGGAGATTCTCGTAGGCGTAGGGCGCGCGGCCCGACACCTTGAGCGGCCCCTCGAACCGGTCGACGCCCTTACCGAGAACGTTCTGAACGGCGTGGTCGAGACGCGTCTCGCCGATCGGCTCGTCCATCTTGTAGCTGTGGGTCGTGTCCATCAGGCGTCTCCGCGCGTGGCGTCAGCGAGGACCGCGGGAAGCGTCCGGCGCACCAGGTCGATCTTGAAGTCGTTGTCGCCGTAGCCCTTGGCATCCTTGAGGAGGAGGTCGGCCGCCCGCGCGAAGACCACCTCGCCGGGCGCCTCGCCGATCAGCACCTCTTCCACGCCCTTCGAGCGCCAAGGCACGGTGCCGATGCCGCCGAAGGCGAGCCGGACGTCGGCCATGCGCCCCTCCTCCATCCGCACGACGGCGGCGACCGAGAACAGCGCAAAGGCGTAGGACGCCCGGTCGCGCACCTTGCGATAGAGATGGCGCCCCGCCAAAGGTTTCGGCAGCCGGATGCCGGTGATGAGCTCGCCGGGCTCGAGCGAGGTCTCGATCTCCGGCGTCTTGCCGGGCATGCGATGCAGTTCGGCGATCGGGATCGTGCGCTCGGACCCGTCCGACTTGATCGTCAGCACCTCGGCGTCGAGGAGGCGCATCGCCACCGCCATGTCGGACGGGTGCGTCGCAATGCAATGATCGGAGGTGCCAAGAATGGCGAGGATGCGGTTGAAGCCGCCGCGGCCATCGCAGCCGGAGCCCGGTTCGCGCTTGTTGCAGCGCGCGCTGGTCTCGTAGAAATACCCGCAGCGGGTGCGCTGCAGAAGATTGCCGCCCGTCGTCGCCTTGTTGCGGAGCTGGCCGGACGCGCCCGACAGGAGCGAACGGGACAGGACCTCGTAGTCTCGGCGGATGCGCTCGTCGGCGGCGAGTTCGCTGTTCGAGACGAGGGCTCCGATGCGCACGCCCTCGTCGTCCGCCTCAATGCTCTTCAGCGGCAGGCGCGTGATGTCGACGAGGCGGCTTGGGGTCTCGACCTGCAGCTTCATGAGGTCGAGAAGGTTGGTGCCCCCTGCTATGAACTTCGTCGCGGCATCGGCGGCGACGGCCGCGGCTTCCTGCGTGCTCGATGCGCGCTGGTAATCGAAGGTCTTCATGCCGCGCTCTTTCCGTGGGCGTCGCGGATCGCGTCGACGATGTTGGGATAGGCCGAGCAGCGGCAGAGGTTGCCGCTCATGCGCTCGGAAATCTCGGCGTCGGTCAATTTCACCTTGCCGTCGAGCGTCTCGGACGCATGGCTCGGCCAGTTGTCCTTCGCCTCGCCCAGCATGCCCACCGCCGAGACGATCTGACCCGGCGTGCAGTAGCCGCACTGGTAGCCGTCGTGGTGAAGGAAGCTCTCCTGCATCGGATGCAGGTGACCGGGCGCGCCAAGGCCCTCGATCGTGGTGATCTCGTCATCCTCGTGCATCACGGCGAGCGACAGGCACGAGTTCACCCGGCGCCCGTTGATCAGCACCGTACAGGCGCCGCACTGGCCGTGGTCGCAGCCCTTCTTGGAGCCTGTCAGCGCGAGGTGATCGCGAAGAGCGTCGAGCAGCGACGTGCGGACATCCACGTCGAGATCGTGCTCCGTTCCGTT
Organism: Aureimonas phyllosphaerae; assembly: GCF_047943035.1. Taxonomy (NCBI): domain Bacteria; kingdom Pseudomonadati; phylum Pseudomonadota; class Alphaproteobacteria; order Hyphomicrobiales; family Aurantimonadaceae; genus Aureimonas; species Aureimonas phyllosphaerae. Next base: position 3,847,162 of record NZ_CP181348.1, read on the forward strand.
GACCTTCAATCGCATGGCTGCCCCGCTCTCTGTAACGTTTCCAAGTTCGGAACGAAGGTGGAGCGTGTTGGATGCGAGGAAAGGAAGGGGACCGTGCTTTTTCGCGCGTCAGGCCGTCGCGGGCTGACCGATCGGGCGCGCGATGCGACCGCCGGTCAGCGGTTCGGGTGCGCCGGTCGTCGAGGGGAAGCTGATCGGAAGCCCGCGCAGGACGCGGACAGCGAGAAAGGCGAAACACTCCGCCTCGATCGCATCGCCCCGGAGGCCCAGCGCATCGGCATCGACCGTCTCGACGCCCGCACGCTTGGCGATCTCGCGCATCAGGACCGGGTTGCGCCGCCCGCCGCCGCCCACCACGAGCCGCGTCGGGCGCTTGGGCAGGAGGTCCAGCGCCTTACCGATCGCCCCGGCCGTGAAGGCGGTCAGAAGCGCCGCACCGTCCTCCAGCGACAGGCCGTCGGCCATGCGCGCGGTGAAGTCGTTGCGGTCGAGGGATTTCGGATAGGGCTCCGCAAGGTACGGATGGTCGAGAAGCTTCGCCAACCGCGCCTCGTCGACACGGCCTGCGGCGGCGATCAGCCCGTCGCGGTCCATGTCCTGCCGAGCGCGGGCCTGCATCCAGTCGTTGAGCGGCGCGTTGGCGGGACCCGTGTCGAAGGCGTGCATCTCGCCGTCGGCCGAAATCCAGGTGATGTTGGCGACGCCCCCGAGGTTGAGGAAGGCCGTCTCCTCGCCCGCGCCGATCCGCGCGAGAAGGGCCTTGTGGTAGATCGGCGCCAGCGGAGCGCCCTGCCCGCCGAAGGCGACGTCGCGGCTGCGGAAATCGAACACGACGGGAATGCCGAGGCGACGCGCCATCTCGTCGCCGTCGCCGAGTTGCCTCGTGTCGCCGGGGCGCTCGGGCGTCGCCGCCCGATGCAGCACCGTCTGCCCGTGAAAGCCGACGACACCGCAATCGACGGACGGAAGCCCCTCGTCCTCGAGGAAGGCTACGACCGCATCCGACTGCGCCGCCGTCAGCGCTTCTTCCGCCGTATCGAAGATCGCGGGCTCCGGGCCCTCGAAGTTCCATCGGGCGGCGGCCGCCAGCGTTTCCTTCAGAAGCGGACGGATGTCCTTGGGGTAAGGGGCCAGCAACGTCGGCCCGAACTCGTGGATGGTCTCGCCGTCCGTGCAGAGCATGGCGATGTCGACATTGCCGTCGAGCACCGTCCCGGTCATCAACCCGATCGCCCACATCGACATCGCATTCGTCTCCAAAGTCTGGCCGTCCGCGACTCGGACGCCGCCAAGCAAGGCTGTGGCATGCCTTGCCCGGCGCCAAGCTGACGGGCCATCCCCAATCGCGCCGGTCAGGTCACGATGGCGCGATCCGTCACCCGCCGCCACGCGGCTCCGTCGCTGAAGGCGAGCACCGCTCCACCAGCCGCATCCGACACCAGGATGATCTGTCCGGCGCCGGCTTCCGCTGAGGGAAGCGCCGCCTTCAGATAGGTTGCGACACGCACCGCGCCACCCACGTCGAGCGCGCAGACCGGCTCGGAATCGTGCGCCACCGACAGGAAACCGTCGGCCGGGCGCGCCGTCAGCACCGGACGGAAGCTCGCGCCATCCGTCGACACGCGCACGGCGAAGCGCTCGTCACCGAGAAGTCCGATCTCGGCGCGCCCCGAAAAGCCGGTCTGGAACAGGACGGCAGCGACCCGGTCCGTGTCTTGCCGGTTGATGACCTTCCGGGCATCGCCCGTCCCGGGCGTGCGCGCGTCGAAGGTAAGGAGCTCGGCATCGGCCGCGACGGTCAGGCGGTTCGCGTCCGTCGGCGCCGCGTTGATGCCGAGGCATTCTGTCTCCTTCGCCGCGAACGGGCCCGCGCCCCACGCCTCCCCGTCGAACAGCACCAGCGCGCGCCGGTCGGCGACATAGGCGATCTGGCCGGGCACCGGTTGCATCTCCACGAACCCGCCGTTCTCGACCATCGCCAGCGCGCCGGGTTGCATCGCGCCCCAGCGCGCGCCCGTCGCGCCGGGCGGCAGGATGAAGAGATCGCCTTCCCCTGCGTCCTCCGGCTCGACGGCGAGACTGTCGCTGACGACCGCCGTCTGGACCAGCACGTCGAGAAGCCGGAAGGCGTCGTTCAAGGTCAGATGCCGCTGCGCCTGCTGGGGCATCAGCAGCGGAAGGGAAAGACGGGGAGAGGTGGACATGGCCGCGCGTTCCTTCTTCGGAGGATGCGCAACCTTGGGCGAGGCGCAGTGGGGGCGGAAAGACCGCGAGTAATACGCCACCCTGATGAAGTTGCAAGAATCCGCCCAGCCTCGCGCAAGGATTGTGCCCGCTTGGCAACAGCGGTTGCGTGCAAAAAGTGCAACTACACTTTTAAGTTGCACGCGACGAACCATCCGTGGATAGCTCGCTGCGTGGGGAAGGTCGGTCCTTCGGGAAAGTCCTCAAGAAGAAGTGGGTCGCCGTCAACGTCATGGACCATGCGTCCGGGGCACGACGTCACTCGCCCGAAATAAGGGGAAATATCCATGGCTGGTTCGTCGTCCTGGATCTTGGGGAGCGTCGTCGTCCTGCAGCTTTTCGGCGCGGCGGCGGCATCGGCACAAAGCACGGCCAGTCCGGCCTCGGACTGGAACGGAAACTACAGCTTCAACTCGACCGCCGAGAAGAACCTTCGCCTCCTCCAGACCGACATCCTGCGCAAGAACGAGGAAGGTTATTACGAATCACTCGGCAAGACGCAGATCACGTCCTTCAACAACGTGCAGTACGGCGACCGTATCGAGCGACAGACCAACGATACCAAGAACGAGATCGGCCAGCAGACGACGGCGATCGGCGCCGTCAACAACTCGACCAACAACACGAACGTCTCCGGCAAGAACATCAACGTGGTGAACAGCAACGAGGCGAAGTCGACGGGTTGCCAGGACGGCAGCGTCTCGATCGACTCCGCCTTCCCTGGTTCGCCGCAGCCCGCGTGCAACTGAGGCCATCCATGCGGACCGCGTTCCTGTCCCGCGTCACCTCGGCCATACTCGCCCTCGGCGTCCTGTCGGGCTGCGCCGGAGCGCCCGGCGTCGCGGGCTCGACGAGCAACGCCAAGCTGGTCCAAGGTCCGCCGATCAGCGACATCGTCACGCCGTTCGACAAGGCGCTGACCTGACTCAACGGGCGGATCGCGCGCCAGCTCGTATTCTCGGTCGGCGCGGTGCTCGACCAGACCGGCAAGGAAAGCTTCACCGACGGCGGCGTCGGCAAATTCATCAGCCAGGGCGCGGGCGACATGATCCAGTCGGCGCTGTTCCGCGCCGGGGCGACGGTGGTCAACCGGCGCGACCCGCGTGTCGCGACGACCGAGGCAGAGTGGCGGGTGCGCGACCTGTCGCGGCAGATCCCGTCGAACTTCTACATCACGGGCTCGATCAACTCGCTCGACTTCATCCCTGGCTCGGGCGCCGAGGTCGAGGTCGCGGGGGTCGGGGCGCGGTATCGCCAGAACCGCATCCTGATCGGGCTCGATCTCGCGATGACCGACGCGAACTCGGGCCTCATCGTCGCGAATGTGCCGCTGCAGAAGCAGATCTTCTCCTCGGAGGCCGGGATCGGCGTCGGGCGCTTCATCGGCGACCAGCTGACCAATGTCGACTTCGGTGGGCGCGAGCGCGAGGCCATCCACTTCGCGCTGCGCCAGATGCTCAACCTCGCGACCTTCGAGCTGCTGACGCAGGTGATGAAGGCCGACAACTACGCCGAGTGCCGCACTTTCGTGGACCGTGCCCACGGCTTTGTCGACCACACCAAGACGGCCGAAGCCGTGGCGGCGATGGAGAAGGCGAAGAGCGCGGCCAAGGCGGTCGGCGCGCCGCCGCCCGGTGCGAAACCCTCCCCCGCTCCAGCCGGAGCCGCCGCGCCCGCAACGCCGCCCGGCGTTCGCATGGGAGCCGGAATGCCGGTGGCCGCTACGACGCCGGCCGCGGGCCGTAACGAGAAACCCTATGCGGGATCCAGTGGTGCCTTCCAGGGATCAGGCAGCGGGAAGACCGAACCCGAACTCAGCGATCAGGCCAAGGCGCAGGCCATCCTGACGCAATGACGAATTCGGCGGAGCGCTGGAACCGCTCCGCCGAGAGACAGGGCTCTCTCGAACGACCTGTCCAACTAGGAGACCGCCGACAGGGAGCCGGCAAGTCTCGGGCAACAGCTGGAGTTAACCAATGAAATCTCTGTTTGCAATTGGCGCCTCGGCGCTGGTCATGGGTCTGGCCTCGATCGGCGGCGCGCAGGCGCAGGCCGTACTTCCCACCATCGATGCCGCGATCAACTCGAACCTCGTCAACCTTCAGGCTAGCTTCGGCAACGGCAACTGGGTCAACGAGGCCGTCAACATCGGCGCTATCAACGGTGCGGTCGTTCTCGGTCAGGCCGGTGTGGAGACCATCACCAACGTCGACCTGCCGCGGGTCGGGCTCAACATTCAGGGTGCCGGTGCCGCCGGCGCGACCGTCGTTCCGGCGGTAGCCGCTATTGCGGGTGCCGCCGAAATCGGTCTCGACGTCAACCTTGGTCAGGTCGATACGGTCGTCCGCACCACGGGCGGTATCGTCAACCGCGCGGCCATCGAGACGACGGTTCTCGGTGCTGTCAACACCGGCGATATCGCGTCGGTCGGCTCGGCATCGGCCAACCGCGCCAGCCAGTCGACCACGATTGCCACTGGTACTGTGACCAACAGCGTGACGGCTGCCGCCAGTGCCGCCGCCAACACCTCGAACACGGCGTCGAACTCGGCGGCTTCGGAGACGATCCTCGCCTCGGTGACCGGCCCGTCCTCGACGGTCACGAACTCGCTCGAGCAGCTCTACAACGGACCGCTGCAGGACGTGTACGCCAACAACCGCGCCTTCAACCTCGGCACGATCAACGGTGCGGTGGCAGCCGTGGCCAACAGCATGGACCTCAACGGCCTGACCACCACGGTGCTCGGCGCGGTCAACACCGGCACGATCTCGATGGGCTACAGCGGCGCGGCGTTCCAGGACGTCCCGGCTGCGGTCGCCAACACGGTCTCCACGCAGATCACCGGCCAGTAAACCTCAGCATGCGGGGGGCCGCGCAGGCGGTTCCCCCGCTCCTCCCCGAACCGGCCGAACAGCTGGCAGGCCTTGCCGGCATGCATGAGCCGCGCCGCAACCGGAAAGGTTGGGCGACGAACAACAAGAACCTGCTTGCTGGAGCACCCCATGAAGAAGCTCGCCCTGACGCTCGCGGCCGCGACCTGCGCCTTCCCCGCCCTCGCCGCCGATATCGTCGACTACCCGCCCGAGCCGCCCCCGGTGGCGGTCCTCGCACCCGCCTTCTCGTGGACCGGCCTCTACATCGGCGGCCAGGCCGGCGGCTCGTTCAACAGCGGCTCGTCGAACATTCCGTCGAGCTTCGTCTTCGTTCCCGGCATTGCCGCGACGCCGGGCCGCGACGCGATTCCCGCCACGCCCTTCATTCCCGGCAATCCCGGCTCGCCCGCCATTCCGGGCACGCCCGGCAACCCGGGCAATCCCGGCACCCCCGGCACCCCCGGCACTCCGGCGGTGTTCGGCACGCTGGAATACTCCTGCACGGCAGCGGGCGCCGGCGGCGCGGCCGCGGGCAGCTGCGCGGTCGAGTATCCCGACGGCTCGACGGGCATCATCAGCGCGCAGGAACTCTCGGCAGCCTATGCGGCAGTCGGTGGCGCCGGGGCACTCGGCGTGGCCGGCGAGTTCCAGGTCGTGGTGACGCCGGCGCAACCCGGCACGCCGGGAACGCCCGCCACCCCCGGCACGCCGGGAACCCCGGGCACACCGGCCGTTCCGGCGACGCCCGACACGCCGGCCACGCCCGGCTCGCCTGCCGTGCCCGGCACGCCCGGCGTTCCCGACCGCACCTATGCCTACGACTTCGGCGCGAACCATCGCTCCTACTCGGAAGAGGACGACAGCTTCGCGGGCGGCGGTCACGTCGGCTACAATGTGGCGCTCGGCGGCGGCAGCTTCGTGCTCGGCGTCGTCGGCGATCTGTCCTATGTCGACATCACCAAGAGCGCCGGCATCGCCAACGGCTTCGACACGATCGGCGTGTCGCGCGAGCTCGACTACCTCGCCACCGTGCGCCTCAAGGCGGGCGTCGGCCTCGACCGCTTCCTCGTCTACGGCACCGGCGGCGTCGCCTTCGGCAATGTCGAGACGACGATCGTCAACACGCCGTTCGGCCTCGCCGGCAGCGAAGACGATACGCGCTTCGGCTATGCGGTCGGCGCGGGCACCGACTATGCGGTGACCGACAACCTGATCCTCGGTCTCGAGTATCTCTACACCGACCTCGGCTCGACGGACGCCGAACTCGTCGTGCCGCTCGGCAACGGGTCCACGCTGACGACGGCGTCGGACGACGACTTCGACTTCCACACGGTGTGGGCGAAGGCCTCGTTCCGCTTCAACTGATCCAAGCGTTCGGCTTCCGGCATTCGAGTCCTGCCGCCGGAGGCCGGATGGGAAGACGGGGTCGACTGCCCGGCCCCGTCTCCGCCCTCCACCGCCGGTCCGCTCACGCGGGCCGGCGGTTTTTTTATGGAAGGCTCAGCCCCTGGACGGCGGGATCTGGATGTCGTCCGGCGCGCCTCCCATGCCGGAAGCCCCCTGCGCGGTCGTCTCGGCCTTCAGACGCTGCTCGCGCAGGAAGATGAAGACGCCCGACGCCGTGATCACCGCGGCGCCCACCAGCATCGAGATGCGCGGCGTCTCGTCGAAGATCACGATGCCGAAGAGAAGCGCCCAGACGATCAGCGAGTACTGGTAGGGAACCACGGTCGAGGCAGGCGCCAGCGTCAGCGAGCGGTTCACGGCCGAATGCGCGGCCATCGCCACGATGCCGAGCAGGAACAGGAACCCGAGGTCGAAGGCGGACGGCGTGACCCAGTGCATCGGCGCGAGGATCGCCCCGAACACGAGCGCCATCACGGTCTGCCAGGTGATCAGCGTGGTCTCGCCGGCTCCTGCAAGGATCCGCGTCGAGATCATCAGGAGCGCGTAGCAGAAGCTGCCCGCGACCGCGATCAGCGCCGGCCAGCCGGCGCTCGCAAGGTCCGGCCCCAGCGCGATCAGCACGCCTCCGAAGCCGGCCAACACCGCGCTCCAGCGCACCCAGCCGACCCGCTCCTTCAGGATCAGCGCCGAGAGGGCGGTCACGTAGATCGGCCCGGCGAGGTAGAAGGTCATGACGTTGGCGAGCGGCAGGTAGCTCAGCGCCCAGTAGAAGAAGCCCGTTTCCATCGCCGATCCGGCAGCGCGCAGGAGATGCAGGCCCAGCCGCGCCGGACGCACGACGCTGCGGACATCGACGCGGCGGATGAACGGGATCAGGATCACGAGCGCCGAGACGCTGCGCAGCATCAGCACCTGCCCCACCGAATAGGTGCCGACCAGCCACTTGCCCATCGCATCGTTCACCGAGAACATGAAGCAGCCGAGCAGCATGAAGCCGACGCCCCAAAGGGCTGCCGTGCGGGAGTGTGAGGCGCTGGCAGGCGACGACATGGAGACTCGCAGGTGATGAAGGCCGGCAGGTGGACAAGGCTGGGTTACAGCCCCTCGTGCGCAGCGTCCATCGCGAAGGCCCCGTCAGCCGAACACGTTTCGTAGCGGACGACTGAGATAGCGCGAGCCGGCCAAGCCGAAGCGCCACGGCTCGTCGATCGCCTTGGTGATGCCGATCCTCGGCCCGACACCAAGGGGCCCCGGCGCCGCAACCTGGCGGAAGAGAAAGGGCGGCTCGTCGATCGCCAGGCCATCATGGCCGGCGTCGATGCCGAGCGCCTGGGTCAGCCGGCCGGGGCCGGCGCACAGAAGCCTCGGCTCATCGAGACCGCGCCTTCGAACCATGACATCCAGCCCAGCCAGCGGCTCGAGCGCCCTCAGCAGTACGGCGCTGCCGGGCTCCGTGCCGTCGCAGACGATGTTGAGGCACCAGTGCAGACCGTAGGAACGGTAGACATAGGCCCGGCCGATCGGACCGAACATGGCGCGGTTGCGCAAGGTCTCGCCGCGGAACGAATGCGATGCGGCATCGCCGGCGCGGTAGGCTTCAGTCTCGACGATGCGCCCGCCCACACCGTCGAGATAGAGTTCGCAGCCGATCAGCGCGGCCGCCAGCGAAACGGCATCCTGTGCGAAGAATTCGTCGGATCGTGGCGGCATGGTCCCCTTGTGGCGAAAGCTCCGGGGCGCATCCGTTCCGTCTTGACAGCGCCGCCCGAGCGTCCGTATATCGCCCTCAACTCGCCGCACGACAACGGCGGGCGCTTCGGATGTGGTCGAGACCGATCCTTCCGCCTTGGCAGTGTAGCTCAGTTGGTGAGAGCGCCGGATTCATAACCCGGAGGTCGGCAGTTCAAATCTGCCCACTGCTACCAAACCTTCCGATCCGCCTCTCTGCGCCGCGATAGGCCCTGGTTGCAGCTACGCAATCTCAAGACCTGCCGCGTAACGTCCTCATGACATTGGACGATATCGGGCGGTCTATGCTCAAGAACACGATGCGCTGGCTGACCCTTTCGTCGGTCGGTTCCGACATGGCCGCAAAGCAGTTCGAGGAACTGCGCTCGCAGGTGCCGCTCCTCTATGCGCTTCTCAGCGTCAACGCTCTCGCGCTCGGCTACACGCACTACGGCAAGGCGCCGTTCTGGATGTCGGTCCTCGTGCCCGGCTCGCTCGCCCTGTTCGGCGCGCTGCGAGGGGTTGCGTGGCTGCGCTACGACGTGAAGGCCTTCGAACACGCCGACATCATCCGCCTCCTTCGCCGAACCGCCGTGCTCGGCTGCCTCCTGTCGGTCGCCTACATCCTGTGGTCGCTGCGCCTGACGCAATTCGGCGGGGCGGATGAGCGGGCGCATGTCGCCATGTTCGTCGGCATCACCGTGATCGGATGCATCTTCTGCCTCAGCCACCTGCCGCAGGGGGCCGTTCTCGTCGCGACCTTCACGACCATCCCCTACCTCCTGTTCTACCTCCTGGCTTCGAAGAGCACGGTCTACATCGCGATCGCGCTGAACATCCTCCTTGTGACGCTCGTCGTCATGCGGGTGCTGATGAACGGGTTCTCGGCCTTCTCCAAGCTCGTTCAATCGCAGAGCGAGACGGCCCGGCTGAACCGCGAGGTGACGATCCTCGCGCACACCGACCTCCTCACGGGCCTTCCGAACCGGCGGCTGTTCTTCTCGGATCTGCGGCAGCACATGACCGGTCGCGATCCGTCGAGCCCTGCCCTCTCGCTCGGCGTGATCGACCTCGACCGGTTCAAGGCCGCCAACGACACCTACGGCCATCTCGTCGGCGACCAGATCCTGGCACAGGTCGGCGTGAGGCTGGCAGAGGAATTCGAAGACAAGGGAATCGTGGCGCGGCTCGGTGGCGACGAGTTCGCGTTCATCGTCGAGGCCGATGGCGAGACGGCGATCGGGATGATGTCCGGCGTCTGCGAGCGCCTCGCCGAACCCTACGTGACCGATGGCGTCACCATCTCCATCGGCGCTTCCTGCGGCATCGCCACAGTGGTGGGCGTCAAGGTCGACGCCTCGGCGCTCTACGAACGGGCGGACTACGCCCTCTACACGTCCAAGAACTCGCGGCGTGGCCTGCCGACCCTTTATTCCGAGGCGCACGAGGCCGCCGTCCGATCGGACCGGGCGATCGAGGCCGCCCTGCAGGCCGCCGATCTCGATCGTGAGCTGACGATCCATCTACAGCCGGTGGTGAACTCACAGAGCCACGCGCTTTCCGCCGTCGAGGTCCTGGCGCGCTGGACGTCGCCGACGCTCGGCACGATCAGCCCCGCTGTCTTCGTGCCGGTCGCGGAGCGCACGGGTATCGTCCACCGCCTCACCGTCAAACTCTTCGACAAGGCGCTCGCGGCGGCGGCGGCGCTGCCGGATACGGTCGCGGTCTGTTTCAATCTCTCGGCCCACGACCTGACATCGCCCGGCACGATCCTGTCGATCATCTCCGCCCTGCGGAACTCGGGGGTCGCACCCTCGCGCATCGTCTTCGAACTGACGGAAACGGCGATGCTGCGGGACTTCGAGGCGGCCCGCGAGGCGCTGGGCGCACTCAGCGCGCTGGGTGCGCAGGTGGCGATCGACGATTTCGGCACCGGCCACGCCAGCCTCAGCTATCTCCGCGAACTGCCGATCCGCCGTGTGAAGATCGACCGCAGCTTCGTCAGCGGCGACAAGGCCCTCGCCCAGCGCGATCTTCTCGGCGCCGTGATCGCCATGTGCCGCTCGCTGGACCTGCAATGCGTGGCCGAGGGCGTGGAGACCGAAGAGCAGATGGCGTTCCTGCGCGAGGCCGGATGCGACGCGCTGCAGGGCTATCTGATCGCGCGGCCGATGCCCGCCGCCGACCTCGGCACCTGGATGGAAACGCCTCGCGCCTTTGCCGCCGCCTGACCCCTCGCGGCTTGCGAAGCCTTGTCGCCGAGGCTAGGCAACGCGCCAACGAGGTTGCGGATGGAGCTTTCATGACACCGCGCGTTGCCGTCATCGGCTGTGGCCACTGGGGTCAGAATCACGTCCGCACGTTGAAGGAGATCGGCGCGCTCGCAGCCATCTCCGACGCCGATCCCACGCGCGCCGCAGCGCTCGCCGAGCGTTTCGCCGTGCCGGCGGTCTCGCTCGAGGCGCTCCTTGCCGACACGGCGATCGACGCGCTGGTGCTCGCGCTGCCGCCCTCGCTGCACGGGCCGACCGCGCGTCGCGCCTTCGCGGCCGGAAAGGATGTCCTGATCGAGAAGCCGATCGGGCTCGACGCGGTGGATGCGGCGGCCACCGCGAAGGCCGCGGCGGATGCCGGCCGTATCCTGATGGTGGGCCATGTCCTGCGCTTCCACCCCGTCTTCGAGCGTTTGGAGGCCGCGGTCGCCGAAGGCCGCATTGGCACGCTCCGGCACATCATCTCGACGCGCCTCGGCCTCGGTCGCTTCCTCGGCATGGACGCGGTGTGGGACCTCGCCCCGCACGACCTGTCGCTGGTGCTGCGGATCGCGGGCGAACATCCCGCCTCGATCGAGACGCTGCGGCGCACCGTGCTCAGCGACGAGACCGACGTCGCCGACATCGCCCTCAGCTTTCCATCGGGCGTCGGAGCGGAAATCCACGTCTCGCGTGTCTCGCCCTTCCGCGACCGTCGCTTCACGGCGATCGGAACCGAAGGCATGCTGTGCTTCGACGATCTCGCTCCCGAGGGACAGAAGCTCGCCTTCTACGGTCACCGCGTCTGGCGCAACGGCCGGGCCTTCGCCTTCCAGTCCGCCGACCCGGAATACATCGAGACCGAGCCCGGCCTGCCGCTCGACCGGGAACTGCGTCACTTCCTTGAATGCGTCACCACGCGCCAGCCGCCGCGTACCGGCGCGGACGAGGCGGTGGAGACGGTGCGCATCCTGGAAACGGCCTCGCCGCGCTCGGCCGCCTGATGCGTCAGGCGACGAGGCTCTGCGAGCCGTCGTCCGACAGCGCAGCCCGCTCGGTGCGCGCGATCACGCCGCCGCCGAGCACCTGCGCGCCCTCCCCTTCGCCGGCATAGAAGACGCAGGCCTGACCGGGCGAGACGCCGTCTTCCCCGGCCAGCAGTTCGACCACCGGCGCCCCGTCGGCGCCGCGCGAAAGCCGCGCGGGCGCTGGCGGGCGGGTCGAGCGGATGCGCACGAAGAGGTCCATGCCCCCCTCATCGCCCGCCGGCATCGGCGCCGTGCCGAGCCAGTTGACCGAGCGCAGCGTCAGCCGCCGGGTCTCGAGCGCAGAGCGGGGCCCGACGACCACGCGCGCCGCGCGCGCATCGATGCCGACGACGTAGAGCGGCTCACCCGACGCGATGCCGAGGCCGCGCCGCTGGCCGATCGTGAAATGGACGATGCCCTGGTGCCGTCCGAGCGGCCGACCGTCGATGTGCACGATCTCGCCCGGCTCGCCGGCATCCGGACGCAGGCGCGAGATCACGTCGCTGTAGCGACCATTGGCGACGAAGCAGATGTCCTGGCTGTCGGGCTTCGAGGCGACGCCGAGCCCGAAGCGCGCCGCGATCTCCCGCGTCTCGGGCTTCGTCAGGTGTCCGAGCGGAAAGCGCAGGAAATCCACCTGCTCCTGCGTCGTGCCGTAGAGGAAGTAGCTCTGGTCGCGGTCGAGATCGGCCGGCCGATAGAGGCTGCGATGATCGCCGTTCGGACGCGACAGGATGTAGTGCCCGGTGGCCAGCGCGTCGGCGCCGAGGTCGCGCGCGGTGGCCAGGAGATCGCGGAACTTGACCGTCTGGTTGCACGCGACGCAGGGAATCGGCGTCTCGCCCGCGAGATAACTCGCGGCGAAGGGATCGATCACCGCCTCGCGGAACCGCTGCTCATAGTCGAGGACGTAGTGCGGGATGCCGAGGATCTCGGAGGTCCGGCGCGCGTCGGCGATGTCCTGGCCCGCGCAGCAGGCGCCGGCGCGCTTGGGCGTCGCGCCGCCGTCGTAGAGCTGCAGGGTGATTCCGACGACGTCGTAGCCCTCCTCCTTGAGAATCGCAGCGGTGACCGACGAATCGACGCCGCCCGACATGGCGACCACGACGCGCGTCTCGGCGGGCGCCTTCGGCAGGTCGAGACTGTTCAGCATGGCAGGCAAACTCTCATGCGCCGGCCGGGCCGGCAGGTAAGCGCTTCTTTTACTCAGCCTGCCGGAACGTGCCAACCATCGGATCGCATTCGCGTTCTCGGCACCGCGAGACCACAATTCCATCTGGGTGGGCCTGAAGCTTGATTCAACCTGTTATCGAATTGCTAATAAGGGCTTAGCGGAATGTTTAGAGCCGCCGGTCTAGCTTGAACGTGGCGATTAGGTCTTTGCGTAGTGTAGAGAGTTCAATGACCGATCAGGTTAGACCAAGAGTGAAATACGTCATTGGCCCCGATGGGAGTCCGCTGACGATCGCCGACCTCCCGCCCTCCAATACGAGGCGCTGGGTGATCCGCCGCAAGGCGGAAGTGGTCGCGGCGGTGCGCGGTGGGCTCCTCAGCCTCGACGAGGCTTGCTCGCGCTACACGCTGACCGTGGAAGAATTCCTGTCGTGGCAGGCGTCGATCGACAGCCACGGCCTGGCCGGGCTGCGCACGACGCAGATCCAGGAATATCGCAAGAAGATCGATCTGCACTGATCGATCGGCACGCGAGGGAATCGAAGGGCCGGGCCGTGAGGCGCCGGCCCTTTCTCGTATCTTGGCTCCAACGCGCCGGGCGCAGGACAAAGAAAAAGGCCCGGGTGCCGCAGCGCCCGGGCCTTTCGTATGGATCGTGACCGGCGGGGATCGTCAGGCGACGGCGGTGCGCCGGTCCTCCCCGGCATCGCGCTGCTCGAGCTTCTCGGCGTTGACGAGTTCCGCCTCGGCCTCCTCGAGCGCGATGCGCGCGGCGTTCATCTGGATGCGCAGGTCGCCGGCCGAGTTCGTCAGGTTGTCGCGGCGGGTGCGCGCAGCCTTGGCGAAGGTCGGGTAAGCGAAATGGTTGAGGTCCGTGATGCCGGACTTCTTCTCCTCGCTCGCGATCTGGGCGTCGAGCTCGCCGGCCATCCGCTCGAACTCGTTCAGCATCATCTGCAGCTGGTCTGCCTGACGGCGCTTCTCGGCCACCTTGAAGCGCGCCAGCCGAACCAGGTTGTCACGTTTGGCCATGACGCCCTCATCTCCTGTGTTCCATAGGGGTTCTCGACATGAACCCCCGTTTCGCGACGCTCGTGCGGCTTCAGGCAAGCCTCGGCGGCTACACCTTAACCGTCTGTTTACGCGCGCCGTTAATCATAGCCATGGATCATTTAAGGCAGGGTAAACCGATCAGGTTCAAGTCGAAGCGAGGATGCGACGTGCTTTCCAAATGGGATCCCACACATCTTCGCCGCGATACGGACACAGATCGAAAGACTCGGTTGAACAAAGGATTCGAGCGGAAGGCATTGTTAACCATTCACTGGCACGATGGCTTTCAGCTCTAAGACGAACTCCAACCTTGTCGGTCCCCCCGCCCCGGCCGGGCTGATGCAGAGGATTTAACTGATGCGCGTTCTTTTGATTGAGGATGACAGCGCGATCGCGCAAAGCATCGAACTCATGCTGAAGTCCGAGAGCTTCAACGTCTACACGACGGATCTCGGCGAAGAGGGTGTCGATCTCGGCAAGCTCTACGACTACGACATCATCCTTCTCGACCTGAACCTGCCCGACATGTCGGGCTACGAGGTGCTGCGCACGCTGCGTCTCGCCAAGGTCAAGACGCCGATCCTGATTCTGTCGGGCATGGCGGGCATCGAGGACAAGGTGCGCGGCCTCGGCTTCGGCGCCGACGACTACATGACCAAGCCCTTCCACAAGGACGAGCTGGTCGCCCGCATCCACGCCATCGTGCGCCGCTCCAAGGGCCACGCCCAGTCGGTCATCGTGACCGGCGACCTCACCGTGAACCTCGACGCCAAGACGGTCGAGGTGAACAGCCAGCGCGTGCACCTGACAGGCAAGGAATACGCCATGCTGGAGCTGCTCTCGCTCCGCAAGGGCACGACGCTCACGAAGGAAATGTTCCTGAACCACCTCTACGGCGGCATGGACGAGCCCGAGTTGAAGATCATCGACGTCTTCATCTGCAAGCTGCGCAAGAAGCTGGCGACCGCCACCGAGGGCAAGAACTACATCGAGACCGTCTGGGGCCGCGGCTACGTCCTGCGCGAGCCGGAATCCGACACCCGCGCCGCCTGAACCAACGGCCTTCATTGACCAGAGCCCGCCCTTCCCTTCGGAACGGCGGGCTTTTTCATGCTCAGGCCGCAGCCGGCTCGGCAACCGCGACGAAGGGCGCGACCCAGTCGAGAAGCGAGGCGCGGTCGAAGGGTCGGAAGATGAAGCCGTCGGCCCCCGCCCGCTTGGCGCGTGTCATGGTGCCGAGGTTCGATTCCACCAGCGAAACGAGAATCTTGGCCTTGGCCGTCTTCGGATCGGCCCGGAGCGCGCGTACCGACGCGTCTACCGTCGTGTTGGGAAGCGAGGCCGAGACCAGCACGAGGACCGGCGCAGTCGCGCTTGGCTCGGCCAGCAGGCGGGCACCGGCGGCCATGCTCTCGGCGCCGATCGTCTTGAGATCGACGCCCGTCAGGATGCGCGCGGCGACCTTGGCGACGATGCTGGATTCGTCTATGACGAGGCAGACGGACATGCGATCGGCTCCGGCTTGCCGCCGGCGAAGACCGGCGTTCGGGACGGACCTTAGCAGCCGATCTTTTCGGACGGGTTCACGAGAACGGCCAACGGATCGTCAACGCGATCCGTCGAATGCAACCGTTTCGTCCGCGTCGGCGGGCTCGGCGGCCTCAGCGATCGGCGCCACGCGGAACACCGCTTCCTCTTCGGTCTGCTCCAAGGTGACGGCAAGCTTCGCCTCGCGCGCCAGAAGCAGCGCATAGTAGGGCTGGATGCCGTGGGCATCGATCGAATCGGGCGTCGCCTCGCCGGCCAGTAGCTCGCGGAACTTCGCCGGCACGCGCAGCGGCTTGCCGCGCGAGGTGATCGTGAAGCGCGCCACCGGCTCGAGCTGCTCGATCACCACCTCGACCTCGCGCCCGCGCGGCACAGATGCGTTGGCGACGACGAGAAGGTTGAGCACCAGCTTGGCGATGTTCTTCGGCACGTAGGCGCGCTCGCCCGACCATTGCAGGTTGGCCTTCTCGAACGCCATCCAGCCCTCGGCGACGGTCCTGGCGTCGCCCATGTCGATCTGCGCTGTCGAGGAGCCCGACGCGCCGTAGGCGATCCGCGCGAACTGGAGCTTGGACACCGCGCTCTTGGTGGAGGAGCGCACCAGCGCCATCGATTCCGGATCGTCCGGCATGTCGTCGAGAAGCTCGAGCCCGCTCTGGATCGCCCCGACCGGGGAGATGATGTCGTGGCAGAGGCGGCTGGCCAGAAGGGCCGCCAGATCCGGCGCGGACAATGCGGGCAGGTTCGTCATCGGCGTTCCGTCTTGGTTAACATTCGATGAAAATCGGACACAATCGCCCTATCACGCGGTCGCCCGTGCGGCGAGGCAAAGCCGGGCCGCCGGCACCCTTTCCGCCGCCTGTGGCATCCCGACGACACCTGCCCGTGCGGCAGCCACCGGCGTTAGGGAAGCGGAAACCATGCATCGCGCAAGCTGTGGACGAGACCTTCGTCCGGCCGCCGCCCCAGGCGCCCGGACCGTCACAGCCTTCGGAAGGATTTCCGCGATGAACCGCACGACCCGGCTGGTCCGCCGCCTCGCCCTCGCCGCCATGGCCGCCGTGGCGCTGCCGGCGTCGATCGGCCTCTCCACCCTGCCCGCGAGCGCCCAAGCGCAGAGCGGCGGCTACACGATGGAAGAGATCGTCGGCGAGGGGCACCGCTTCTTCGGCGCCACGGCCGGCGGCCTCGCCACGGTGATCGAGCGCGCCTTCCAGGAGCGAGGCCTGCCCAACGGCTACATCCTCGGCGAGGAAGGCTCCGGCGCCTTCATCGGCGGCCTGCGCTTTGGCGAAGGAACACTCTTCACCAAGAACGCCGGCGAGCACCGCATCTTCTGGCAGGGCCCGTCGATCGGCTTCGACGCCGGCGGCGACGGGGCGCGCACCATGATGCTCGTCTACAACCTGCCCTCGGTGGAAGGCGTCTACGGCCGCTTCGTCGGCATGAGCGGCAGCGCCTATCTGGTCGGCGGCGTCGGCATGACATTCCTGCAGCGCGACGCGATCACGCTGGTGCCGATCCGCACCGGCGTCGGCGCCCGCCTCGGCGTCAATGTCGGCTATCTCAAGCTGACCCCGAGCGCGACCTGGAACCCGTTCTGACCGGGAACGCCGCGCTAGGCAGGCCGGGGCGGATTGACGTATGACAGTTCGATGCGGCCGTCGTCCGGTCGCCTTTCTGGCCTATGTCGACCTACGGCATCCGCCAGGCACGAGGTCGAACGTTTCATGATCGCAACCGCGCTCGTCTTCGCGCTCGGCGCCCTGGTCGCCAGCTTCCTGGCCCTCGTCTTCGCGCCGATCCTGTGGAGCAACGCCCAGCGCCTCGCGCGGCGCGAATTCGAGGCCAATATCCCGGCGTCCGTCCGCGAAATGCGCGCCGAGATCGACGCTGCGCGCGCCAGGGCGGCCTTCGATCTCGGCCAGGAGGCGATACGGCATCGCGCCGCGCAGGAGACGGTGGTACGCGAGCGCGCCGAGGCCGGCCGCGCCATCCTCGAAAACGGCCAGCTTCTTTCGCGGCAGGCGGAACTCGACCGCGAGATCGCCACGAGCAGCGGCCGCATCCGCCATCTCGAAGACCAGATCGGCATGCTGACGCAGGAGCGCGACGCGCTTCTGGCGACGCGCCAGGATCTGCGGGCACGCCTCGAACGCCGCGAGGGCGAACTGGCCGGCCTTTCCGCCAAGCACGCAAGCCTCAGCGAGCGCTTCGACGCGCAACGGTTCCAGCTGGCGACCGCCGAAGCGCGGGTTGCCGAGCTCGCTGCCGCTCTTGCCTCGCCGCCAACGGCTGCCGCAAGCCCTCCCGCCGCGACGGCGCCCGCGCTGCGGCCGACGCTGCAGCCGCTCGCGGCAGGAAAGCCCGAGGGCGCCCCTGCCCCCCTCGCTCCGGCTCCGCCGGCGGCCACGGGCCCGACCGGAAGCAGCCGACTTCGGGCTGCGATCGCGCGCACGGGAGCCGCAAGACCCGCAGCCGCGGCGGCTGACCACGCGGAAATCCGCGAGCGCATCGGCGACATCGCCGCGCGCGTCATTCACGAGCGGATCAAGGTCGAAGGGTCCGATTCGCAGCTTGCGCGCTTCATCGCCGAGGCGCCACAGCCACAGGGCGGCGGCGAGCCGTTCCTCGCCGACCGCGTGCGCAGCCTTCAGGCTAGTGAAGCCGCCTCCGCGCCGGCACCCGGCGTCGCGGTGACGCCGGACGTGACGGTTACGACCGCGCCGGGGGCGACGGTCACGGCCGCGCCGGGAAAGCCAAATGGTGCAGGACGAGCGCGGCGGAAGTCGCGACGTTGAGGCTGTCGAGGCCGGGTGCCATCTCGATGCGCACCGGGCGGCAGCGTCTGATTACCGCATCGTCCAGCCCATCCCCTTCCGCGCCGAGAAACAGGGCGCGGGGCCGAATGTCACGGATGTCGCGCAGCGCATCCGCAGCGTTCGGCGTCAGGGCAAGACACTCGTAGCCCATCGACGACAGGCGTTCCGCGATCTCGGCCGCGCTGCCCCAGCGCACGAACGGCACGGTGAAGACGGTTCCGACCGAAACCCGGATCGCCTTGCGGTAAAGCGGGTCGCAGGCTCGCTCGTCGAGAATCACGGCGCCCGCACCGAATGCTGCGGCGTTGCGGAAGATCGCGCCCATGTTGTCGTGGTTCGACAGACCGCAGGCGACGACGATATTGCCTCGCGCCTCCAGCGTGGCTTCGAGGGCCGCCTCGACGTCCGCCTCGCCCGACGCCAGCACGGGCTCTGCGAGCGCCATAACCCCGCGATGGACGGGAAAGCCCGCGATCCGGTCGAACACCTCCCGCTCCGCCCGATAGATCGGTACATCCGCCGGCAACGCGGAAAGCCGCGCGGACAGCCCATCGAGCCTCTCACGCAGCACCAGCAGGCTGACGGGCCGGAACCGGCACGAAGCGAGGATCTGGTCGAGGACCACCGCCCCTTCGGCGATGAACTGCCCGCTGCGCGTCAGGTCGCGCTCGCGCACGTCGCGAAACGCGGCGATACGCGGGTCGGCGGGATCGCGGATGGCGATAACACTCGGCCGTTCCGGTGCCTGCCGCCCTTTATCCATCGCTATCTCCCGCGTCCCGCCCCCGACGTACGGCCGATGATGGGCCACTCACGCCAAGTCAGCGAGATGAAGCAAAACGGATTGTGAAAGAGAAGATGACTGGTACGCCCAAGGGGAATCGAACCCCTGTTTGCGCCGTGAGAGGGCGCCGTCCTAACCGCTAGACGATGGGCGCGAACCAGTGATCGGGGATATAGCCAGCCCGTTCCGGCTTGGCAAGCGCTTTCTGCGGATCACCGCGCGGTTTGCGCGGGAGGCTCGACGGCCGACAGCGGATAGCGCGCCGCGAGCGTGCCGGAGCCGAGGTCGATGAGGACGAGCGACTGCGTGCCGTCGGCGGCTTCCACGGTCAAAAGCGCATTCTCGCCGTTGAGGGCGGTCGCGACGACGCGCGCGCCCGCGCCGATCGCCACAGGCGGCAGCGTGCCGGCGGCGCGCTGCGCGCCCTCGCCGTCCTTGGTGCGATAGACAACGGCGCTCAGAACCGCGATAAGCCCGACGAACAGGACGGCGATCGAGATCGCGAGCAGGCGGACCATCTTGCGCCGCACCTTCTCGAAGGCCGGATCATTCGGCGCGCCGGCCGTTTCATTGTTTCCCGTCACGTTCTTCCCGCGCCGCTGGAGTGTCAGATGTCGATCGTTGGTACAGGGGGAGACGAAACGGACGCAAGCGCGTTCGTCGTGGGCGAGGCGGACGCCGGACGCCGGCTCGACCAGTTCCTCGCCTCGGCGCTCGGCGGCGAGTTGTCGCGCTCGCGGCTTCAGTCCCTGATCGAGGACGGGCAGGTCCGCATCGACGACGAGACCGTCACCGTCCCAAAGCGCAAGGTCGCGGCGGGCGAGACCGTGCAGCTCGACATGCCGGAGGCGGCCGCCCCGGAGCCGACCGGCGAGGACATCACGCTCGATATCCTCTACGAGGACGACCACCTCGTCGTCCTCGACAAGCCGGCGGGGCTCGTGGTGCATCCCGGCCCCGGCAACTGGACCGGCACGCTCGTCAATGCCCTCCTCTTCCATTGCGGCGACACGCTGTCGGGCATCGGCGGCGTGAAGCGTCCCGGCATCGTGCACCGGCTCGACAAGGACACGAGCGGCGTCATGGTCGTCGCCAAGTCCGACACCGCGCACCGCTCGCTGGCCAAGCAATTCGCCGCCCACGGGCAGGACGGCCGGATGGAACGCGCCTATCAGGCCGTGGTCTGGGGCGTGCCGTCGCGGCCCGTCGGCACGGTCGAGGCCGCGCTCGGCCGCTCCAACTCCGACCGCACCAAGCGGCAGGTCGTGCCGGAAGGCCGACCGGACGCGCGCCACGCCGTCACCCATTTCGAGGTGCTGGAGCGCTTCGGCACGGAGGGCGCCAACGCCTCGCTGATCGCCTGCGTCCTCGAGACGGGACGCACGCACCAGATCCGCGTCCACATGAGCCATATCGGCCACCCGCTGATCGGCGACGAGGTCTACGGCGCACACTTCCGCACGAAGGCGAAGAAACTGGGCGACGTCGGCGAGGTGGTCTCGGCGTTTCCCCGTCAGGCTCTCCACGCCTTCCGCCTCGCCTTCGAGCATCCGGTCACCGGCGAGGCGATGGAGTTCGAGACGGAACTGCCGGACGACATGCAGGAACTTCTCGAAGCGCTGGCCCGTTTGGACGCCTGACACGCCCGCGATGACGGCAGGGCGACACGGGTCCGGCGTCTCTCCCGAGTGAACGAAATGTAACCTTCGTTCGCCCTCTTCAGGTCGTGTAATCGGGGCACAGAGTCACCATATCGAAGCTCGGCGAGGTGCGCCTTCAGGGCGCCTCGCAGCCGATCGGCTCGGGCAACGAGCGATCCAGGCAGAAGGAGGGTTCCATATGGCGAGAGCCAATCTTCCCAGCATCGCGTCCGGCGAGGGCGGCCTCAGCCGCTACCTCGACGAGATCCGGCGTTTTCCGATGCTGGAGCCGAACGAAGAATACATGCTGGCCAAGCGCTACGCCGAACACGACGATCGCGGCGCGGCCCACAAGCTGGTCACCAGCCATCTGCGCCTCGTGGCGAAGATCGCGATGGGCTATCGCGGCTATGGGCTGCCGATCGGCGAGGTCGTGTCCGAGGGCAATGTCGGCCTGATGCAGGCGGTCAAGCGCTTCGACGCCGACCGCGGCTTCCGTCTGGCCACCTATGCGATGTGGTGGATCAAGGCCTCGATCCAGGAATACATCCTGCGGTCGTGGAGCCTCGTAAAGATGGGCACGACGGCCAACCAGAAGCGCCTGTTCTTCAACCTGCGCAAGATGAAGAGCCGCATCCAGGCGCTCGACGAGGGCGATCTGCGCCCCGAGCAGGTCCAGCAGATCGCGACCTCGCTCGGCGTGTCCGAGGAGGAGGTCGTCTCGATGAACCGCCGCCTGTCGGGCGACGCGTCCTTGAACGCACCGATCCGCGCGACGGAAGGCGAGTCGGGCGAGTGGCAGGACTGGCTGGTCGATCAGTCCGAGAGCCAGGAGGATATCCTGGTCGAGCAGGACGAGCTCGAACAGCGCCGCGGCATGCTGCACCGGGCGATGGACGTCCTGAACGATCGCGAGCGCCGCATTTTCGAGGCGCGGCGACTGGCCGAGGATCCGCTGACGCTGGAAGCGCTGTCGGGCGAGTTCGACATCAGCCGCGAGCGCGTGCGCCAGATCGAGGTGCGCGCCTTCGAGAAGGTGCAGAAGGCGGTGCAGGACACGGCGGAAGCCGCGCGCCGCTCGCTGCGGGTCGTCGAGGACGCCCACGCCTGACGCGGCCGACTACCAAAACATGAAAAAGGGCCGGTCTCCCGCGAGACCGGCCCTTTCCTTTGGCTCCGACCCGGCCGATGTCAGGTCCGACTGTTCCAGGCGTCGATCGCCTCGCGGAACACGCGCTCGCCGGGAATGCCCTTCTCGATCGACATCAGCGCCCGCTGACCCGACGTGTAGGCAATCGGAATGTCGATCCACTCCTGGCTGCGCAGCAGCGCGAGATTGCTCTGGATCGCCTGCGGCAGGTCGTTCAACGCGATGATGAAGAACCCGTCGGAGATCTTGCCGGCGACACCGATCAGCGGCTCGCCGCGCGCCTGCTCCGTCGGCTTTAGCGCCAACCGTTGTACGTTCTCGATCTGGCCGCCGGGGAAGTTGGCGGGCGTGTCGAAAAGGATCTCGATCACATGGCTCGCCGGCAGCGTCGTGTCGGCGTTGCGGCGGATGGTCATCGTCATCTTGAGGCTGCTATCGGGCACATCGACCACGGCCCGGATCACCGGCTCGGCCGGCCGTCCCTCGGCGGGGGGCTCGTTGTCGAGGCTCCAAACGACGTTGCCGCTTTGCTGCGTGCCCTCGCGATCGGCCGAACGCTCCTCGTAGAACACCGCACGCTGGCCGACCGGCACGGTACCGGCCGCCACCTGCGGCGTCGACGCGGGTGCCTGGGGCGCGGGCGTCGCGCTCGGCTCCGGCGTTGCGGGCGTCGTGGTTGGCGCCGTCTCCGGGGCGGGCGTCGGCGCGATCGTCGCGGCGGCGACGTTGGTCCCCTCCTCGAAGGCGTTCGGCGCGCTCGTGCCCGGTCCCTCGTCCACCTCGGTCCCGTCCGGCAGGAGGCGCTGGGTAAACTGTCGCCCGCCCGGCGCGGGGGGCGTGGTCGTCGGCGTCGCCGGGGCGACGTCGGTCACGGTGCCGCTCGGCGGCGCGGCGGTCTCGGGCGTCGTACCGGCCTCCGGAGCCGAGGCCTCGCCGCTGTCGGTGGTCTGGCCGGGCGCGGTCCCGGCGGGAACCGATGCCGTCTGCGGCGTGCCGAGGACGACGGAGCGGATATCGTCGAGATAGAGATAGCCGAGGGCACCGAGACCGACGAGCGCCAGCACGGCGACCCCGGGCCAGAGCGGCGAGCGGCCTCGGCTCGCGGCCCGGCGCGGCGCATAGCGGGGGGCACCGAGATCCGCCTCGGGAATGCCCGACAGCATCGCGCCCGGCGACGGCGCCGCCGACTGAGCGGGAACGGGGCTCGCGGGTCGAAGGGCGCCGCGCGCGGCGGAGCGCGGCTCCGGCCTGTCGCCCGTCTCGTCTTTCGCGCGTCGCTCGCGCGTCGACGGCGCGAGACGCGCGGACGATTCATCCGTGTCCGGCGCCGGTCCCACGACGCCGACCTGCGGCACCTCGTCGGCGGACGCGCGCTCCGGCATAATCGGTGCCGACGGGCGCTCGGCGCGGGGCTGCGGCGGGCGCTCGAAGGCAGGCGCCGTGCGCTCCACCGGACGCGGCTCCGCAGCCGCGGGCGAGTTGTACGCGGGGGGCGCGGGGGGCTGAGGGCGTGTCGGCGCAGAGGGAGCGGCGTCCCCGGGCCGCATGGTCGGGGTGGCGCGCGGAAACGCCGGGGTCGGCGCGCGCGGCGGAGCACGCTCCGGCTCGGGCGCCGCGTAGGACGGAGCGGGCTCGGGAGCCGGAGAGACCGGCTCAGGCTGCGGCAAAACCGGCGCTGGGGATGGGGCTGCGAACGGAGGGGCAGCGGCCGGCGCCTCGACCGGCGCCGCGGGACCCTCGAGGCTCTGGTAATGGGCTTCCGATTCGGCGATCGCGTCTTCCAGCACCCGATAGCGCTGCTCCGCGACTTCGGCCGCCAGCGGCGGATCGGCAGACTGGATCTGCCGCGTGATGGCGGCCCGCGCCTTCTCGTAGACCTTGGCCCGCAACTGCGGCGTGGCATTCGGCAAGCCGTCGATGGTCTTGCGGAGGACGGCGGTCAGATTCGCCATGAAGCGCTGCACTCACTCGAGGTCGGTACCGGGAACGGACCGAGCCTCGCGGCGATCCAGCACCCGTCCGGCCCCGCCGTGCCGGTCGATCCCGCCTGCCAGGGAATCGCGACGGGAGGGGCCGATGGAAGGAAGGCGGATCGCCTCCCCTCCCGGTTGTGGACGATCCCCGCCTTCGAGAAAGCGGGGGCCGCGCGGCGCAGCCGAAAGCTCGAACGAACCTAGAAACCTTTTATCAAGGTTTCATTAATCTTGAAACGGATCGCGGACAAGGATCGTGTCGTCACGCTCCGGAGAGGTGGACAGGAGCGTCACGGGGGCGCCCACGAGTTCCTCGATCTGGCGCACGTACTTGACCGCCTGCGCGGGAAGATCGCCCCATGACCGGGCACCGGCCGTCGTGCCCTTCCAGCCCTCGAAGCTCTCGTAGACGGGCTTCACGCGCTTCTGTGCGGCAAGGCTCGCGGGGAAGTAGTCGATCCGCTCCCCGTCCAGCTCGTAGGCCGTGCAGATGCGGATCTCGTCCATCCCGTCGAGGACGTCGAGCTTGGTCAGCGCCAGCCCGTGGATGCCGTTGATCGCGACCGCCTGTCGCACCAGCACCGCGTCGAACCAGCCGCAGCGGCGCTTGCGGCCCGTGACCGTACCGAACTCGTGGCCCTTGGTGCCGAGGAACTCGCCGACCTCGTTGTCCTGCTCGGTCGGGAACGGGCCCTCGCCGACGCGCGTCGTGTAGGCCTTGGTGATGCCGAGGACGAAACCGAGGCTGGACGGCCCGAGGCCGGAGCCCGCGGCGGCCTGGCCCGCAACGGTATTGGACGAGGTGACGAACGGATAGGTGCCGTGGTCGATGTCGAGGAGCGTGCCCTGCGCGCCCTCGAAGAGGATGCGGTCGCCCGCCTTGCGGCGCTCGTCGAGAAGACGCCAGACCCGGTCGATATAGGGCGTGATCTCGTCGGCAACCGAGGTCAGCTCCTCGAGGATCGCCGAGGCTTCGACCTCCGGCTGGCCGAGGCCACGCCGAAGCGGGTTGTGATGGGCGAGCAGGCGCTCGATGCGCTCAGGCAGCGCCTCCGGCTCGGCGAGGTCCATCACCCGAATGGCGCGACGGCCGACCTTGTCCTCGTAGGCCGGGCCGATGCCGCGGCCCGTGGTGCCGATCTTGGTGCCGGCTGCGGCCGCCTCGCGCGCGGCGTCGAGCTCGCGATGCAGCGACAGGATCAGCGAGGCGTTGTCGGCGATGCGAAGGGTGTCCGGCGAGATCGAGACGCCCTGGCCCTCGAGGCGCTTCTTCTCGGTGACGAAGTGATGCGGGTCGAACACGACCCCGTTGCCGATCACCGACAGCTTGCCCTTCCGCACCACGCCCGACGGCATGAGCGAGAGCTTGTAGGAGACGCCGGAGACGACCAGCGTGTGCCCGGCATTGTGGCCGCCCTGGAATCGCACGACGACATCGGCTCGCTCCGAGAGCCAGTCGACGATCTTGCCCTTCCCTTCGTCTCCCCACTGGGAACCGACGACGACGACGTTAGCCATGCAGTCTCCTCGAAGGCGTCCCGCCCTCACGATGCTGATCTTCGGGCGCGCGAAAGACCCGTCGGGGGTCCGCCGGCGCAAACGCGGCGGACTATAGTCAAGGCTTTGCCGCAGCGCGAGGTCGCGAGCCGCCTTTTTCACACGATCGGATCGAGAATTAAGCCATGCGAACGATTGCCTGTGACGCGGCGATCCGCGAAAGCTTCAGCATGCTGAAGCGACTCGCCCACCCCGCCGTTCTCCTCCTCCTCACCGCGTTCATCTGGGGCGCCAACGCGGTGGCGGGGAAGCTGTCCGTCGGCCACATCTCGCCGATGAGCTTGACGCTCTTGCGCTGGGTCGGAGCGCTGATCCTCCTGTTCCCCTTCGCGCGCCCGCACCTCGAGCGCGACCGGCCGACCATCCGCCGCCACTGGCTCTACTTCGTCGGCCTCGGTCTCCTCGGCTTCACCTCGTTCAACGCGCTGTTCTACGTCGCGATGGGCTACACCAGCGCGATCAACGCGATGATCATCCAGGCCGCGATGCCGCTCGTCGTCTTCGTCGGCATGTTCCTGTTCTTCCACATCCGGGTGTCGGTGCTTCAGGTCGTCGGCTTCGCGCTGACGCTGGTCGGCGTCCTCCTCGTCGCCTCGCACGGCCATCCGGAGACGATCCTCGCGCTCGACCTCAATATCGGCGACGCGATGATCCTCGCCTCGACGACGATCTTCGGCGTCTACACGATCCTTCTGTCGCGCAAGCCGCGCGTCCATTGGCTGAGCTCGATCTTTCTCCTCAGCCTCGGCGGCGCGCTCGGAGCGGTGCCGCTGCTCGCCTGGGAGGTCGCGGCGGGCCTGACCTTCGCACCGGATGCGCAAGGTCTCCTGATCCTCGCCTTCACGATCGTCTTCCCGTCGATCCTCAGCCAGGCGCTCTACATCAAGGGTGTCGAGATGATCGGCGCCAACCGGGCGAACATCTTCGTCAACACGGTGCCGGTGTTCGGCGCGATCCTCGCCGTGCTGATCCTCGCCGAACCCTTCCACGCCTATCATCTGGCAGCGCTGTCGCTGGTGCTCGGCGGCATCGCGATTGCCGAGCGCGGCAAGCGCACGGTCCAGCCCGCGGCGGAATGAGAAAGGGCAGAGCGGTTTCCCGCTCCGCCCCTTTCCGATCGCCTTCCGGTCGATCAAACGTCGAAGGTCAGCATCTTCGCCTGGCCGATCGCGTTGAGGCCGCGCAGTTCGTCGAGGAATTCCTCGCTCAGCGGCCCGTCGAGATAGATGATGGCGATCGCGCTGCCGCCCTGCTCGTCGCGGCCGAGGTGGAAGTTGGCGATGTTGATCCCGGCCTTGCCGAAGGCGGTGCCGATCTGGCCGATGACGCCCGGCACGTCCTTGTTGGCCGTGTAGAGCATGTAGCGGCCGACATCGGCCTCCATGTTGATGCCCTTGATCTGGATGAATCGCGGCTTGCCGTCCGAGAAGGTCGTGCCCGCGACCGAGCGCGTCTGCTTCTTGGTCTTCACGGTGACCATGATGTAGCCGTCGAAGACGCCGGTCTTGTCGCGGCGCACCTCGGAGACGGCGATGCCGCGCTCCTTCGCCATCAGCGGCGCCGAAACCATGTTGACCGTCTGCACCTGCGCCTTGAGAAGGCCGGCGATCGCGGCCGCCGAAAGGGCGCGCGTGTTCATCGTGCCCGGCGCGCCGTCGTAGAGGATCTCGACCGCGTCGATCGGCTCTTCCGTCAGCTGGCCCGCGAAGGAGCCGAGGATTTCGGCAAGCTTCACGTACGGGGTGAGGATCGGCGCCTCTTCGGCGGTGATCGAGGGCATGTTCAAGGCGTTGGAGACCGCGCCCTTCACGAGATAGTCGGCCATCTGCTCGGCGACCTGCAGCGCGACGTTCTCCTGCGCTTCCGTCGTCGAGGCCCCGAGATGCGGGGTGCAGACCACGTTGTCGAGGCCGAAGAGCGGGCTCTCCGTCGCCGGCTCCACCTCGAACACGTCGATGCCCGCGCCCGCCACGTGGCCGGACTTGATGGCTTCGGCGAGGTCCTTCTCGACGATCAGACCGCCGCGCGCGCAGTTGATGATGCGCACGCCCTTCTTCATCGTGGCGATCGCCTTGGCGTCGATGATGTTGCGGGTCTTGTCGGTGAGCGGCGTGTGCAGCGTGATGAAGTCGGCGCGCTTGAAGAGGTCCTCGAGCTCCACCTTCTCGATGCCGAGCTGGGCCGCGCGCTCCTCCGAGAGGAACGGGTCGAAGCCGATCACCTTCATCTTCAGGCCGACGCCGCGGCTTGCCACGATCGAGCCGATGTTGCCGCAGCCGACGACGCCGAGCACCTTGCCGGTGATCTCGACGCCCATGAAGCGGTTCTTCTCCCACTTGCCGGCCTGCGTCGAGGCGTCGGCGGCGGGCATCTGGCGGGCCACCGCGAACATCATCGCGATGGCATGCTCGGCCGTCGTGATCGAGTTGCCGAAGGGCGTGTTCATCACGATGATGCCCTTCCGCGAGGCGGCCGGGATGTCGACGTTGTCGACGCCAATGCCGGCGCGGCCGATGACGCGCAGGTTCGGCGCCGCATCGATCACCTTCTCCGTCACCTTGGTCGCGGAGCGGATGGCGAGGCCGTCATACTGGCCGATCACCTCGAGGAGCTTGTCCTTGTCCTTGCCGAGATCGGGGAGGTAATCGACCTCGACGCCCTTGTCCTTGAAGATCTGGACGGCGGTCGGGGACAGCTTGTCGGAAACGAGAACGCGCGGAGCCATCAGGCTTCTCCTGCAGCTTTCGGCATCGAACGATGCCTGGAAACGGAAAATGAATGAGGGAGCCTGCCCCTGTCGTCGGGGCAGGCTCGAGCCGTCAGGCCGCCTGCGCCAGCGTCGCCTTTTGCGCCTCGTAGGCGTAGGCGATCCAGGGCATCAGGGCCTCGAGATCGGAGGCCTCGACCGTCGCGCCGGCCCAGATGCGCAGGCCTGGAGGGGCGTCGCGATAGGCACCGATGTCGAGGGCGACGCCCTCCTTCTCCAGCTTCGACGCCACGCCCTTGGCAAAGGCGTCCTGCTCGTCCTTGGACAGGCCCGTGATTTCGGGCGCCGTGAACTGGAGGCAGACCGAGGTGTTGGAGCGGATCTCGGGCGTCTTGGCGAGGAAGCCGATCCAGTCGTTGGCCGAAACGAACCGGTCGATCACGCCGAGGTTCTTGTCGGCTCGCGCCTTCAGGGCTTCGAGACCGCCGATCGACTTCGCCCATTGGAGCGCGTCGAGATAGTCCTCGACGCAAAGCATCGACGGCGTGTTGATCGTCTCGCCCTTGAAGATGCCCTCGATCAGCTTGCCACCCGAGGTGAGGCGGAAGATCTTCGGCAGCGGCCAGGCCGGCTTGTAGGTGGTGAGACGCTCGACAGCGCGGGGGCTGAGGATCAGGACGCCGTGCGCGCCCTCGCCGCCCAGCACCTTCTGCCAGGAGAAGGTGACCACATCGAGCTTGTCGTAGGGCAGGTCCTGCGCGAAGGCGGCCGAGGTGGCGTCGCAGATCGTGAGGCCCTGGCGGGTCGCTGGGATGGCATCGCCGTTCGGCACGCGCACGCCCGAAGTCGTGCCGTTCCAGGTGAACACCACGTCGTGGTCGAAATCGATCTCGGCAAAATCCACGATCTCGCCGTAGGGCGCCTCGAGGACGCGCGCGTCGGCGAGCTTCAGCTGCTTCACCGCATCCGTCACCCAGCCGGAGCCGAAGCTTTCCCAGGCGACCATGTCGACCGGACGCGCGCCGAGCAGCGACCACATGGCCATCTCGACCGCGCCGGTGTCGGACGCCGGCACGATGCCGATGCGGTAATCGTCGGGAACGCCGAGCACGGCGCGGGTGTCGTCGATCGCCTGGGCGAGCTTGGTCTTGCCGATCTTGGCACGGTGCGACCGGCCGAGCGGCGCATCGCCTAAGCCGTCCAGCGTCCAGCCGGGACGCTTGGCACAAGGACCAGAGGAAAAGCGGGGATTGGCCGGACGAGCGGCCGGCGGTGCGATGTTCGCCATCAAAAGCTATCCTTACAGATAGAAGCGCCTCGTTGGGGAGGCGTGTCCCAAGTCTGCGGATATGCCCGTCCTCGCCGACGGTCAAGTGACAATCGGACGACGTTCACGCGAAGCTCACGCCTATCTTATGAAACGCGAGCCTTTCCGAACCGATTCCCCTCTCGTCGAAACGCGGAACGGAGAATCACCATGGCAGCAGGACGAAGCCTGGAGCGTCGGGTTCTGGACAAGGACGAACTCGATCTCGTGGCACAGACTCATCACCCGGCCATCCGCGATCTCGAACGAGGCGACCTCGACGCCCTCACCCGGCGGCTACGCGAGAGACGCGACCGTGCGCAGGCGATCGCCAATCGCCGGCGGGGCGCCGCCCGGCGAGGCCAGGGATCGCAGGAACCCGAGAACTCCGGCATGCGTCAGAAGGCCGGCGTGCTGGCCGAGGCCCTTGCCCGATTGAACAAGGAGCGCACGCGGCGCGAGCATGAAGGAGCGGCGGATGCCCTTCAGGCCAGCGCCCGCCGGGCCCTCAAGCTGAAGCGGGCCAACGCTTGGCGCAGCGCCCGCCGGCCCGGCGCCGGTCGCACGGCACGCGACGGCATGACGCTTGCGGAAAACGAGAAGGCAGGTCGGATCGGCAGCCCGATGGAAGCCGGCCGCGTGTCCCAGTTCGTGCGCGACGCGCAAGCGGCGCGCGACAACCGGGCCTGATCGAACGGCGTCCTACCAGAGCTTGAAGCGGAGACCGGCGCGGATCGTGTGCCGGTCGAAGCCCTCGTCCTTCGCCAGCAGCACAGCGCCCGATGCCGTGTCGAGACGATAGGCATCGCCGTCGTCGACATTGACGTACCGATAGCCGGTGTCGATCGAGAGGTTGTCGGTAAGGTCGTAGGAGACGCCGGCCGACACCGCATAGGCAAAGCGCCAGGAGGCATCGCCGCCATAGCCCGCGGTGGGCCCGCCGGCCGGGCAAAGCACCGTGCCGTTGCAGGTCGCCGTGCCGAAAACGTCGCCGTACTCGACGTGAACCGCGCCGAGGCCTGCGCCGATGTATGGCGTGAAGCCCGCCACTGTCCCGAGGTCGATATAGGCGTTGCCCATGAGCTCGACCGCCTCGACCTCTCCCCGCTCGCGCGAGGCGCAAGACGCGTCGAAGCCGCAGAACCAGCCGGCTCCGTTGCCGCCTGCCACGTCCTGCTTCCAGTAATCCACCGTCGCGTCGAAGCGGAGCCAGTCGCTCGCCTTGTAGCCGATGCCGCCACCGACCCCGAACCCGTCGTCGAGGCGCCAGTCGGCCATGCGGTTCGACGTCGTACCGCCCGGTCCTGCGAGAGTCTGCGTGCCACCGAACGTCGTGTCGAACGCGTAGGTCGCGTCGGCGCGAAGATAGAGGCCGGTTTCCGCGACGGGGATCGAGATCTCGGGAGCGGCGAGAATGTCGATATCGGCCGCGAATGCGGGGTTTGCGAGCGTCAGGAGGCTTGCGGCAAGGAGGTGACGGGCGACGGGCATGGCGAGGCTTCCTGCTGGGCGGACCGGCAAGCCCCTCGGCGGCACGCGCCCCGGAGCTTCCGAGCGCACCATCGCCGCCAAAGCGTTAATCCGCGGTTAACCATGCCGCTTAACCTTTGCCGAACCTTTCGCCCTGTCCCCGCCTGCCCCGAACGCGAAAAGAGCCGCCCCGGAGGGCAGCCCTTTTCGTCATGTCGATGGCGCGTTGGCTCAGAAGAAGCTGTAGCGTAGACCAGCGCGGATCGTGTGGATGTCGAAGCCGTCGTCGCGGGTCTGGACGCCCTTCGCACCATACTGCTTGTCGGCGTTGTCGAACGACCAGGCGTCGCCTTCCCAGACCTTGGTGAAGCGGTAGCCGATGTCGAGCGCGAGTTGGCTGGTCAGGTCGACGCTGGCGCCGGCCATGAGCGCGGTCGCGAAGCGCCAGTCGTCCAGACCCTCATGGGTGCCGGAATAGGGCGTGTAGCTCGGGCTGCAGGGCGGGCAGACCTCGTTCGACTTGACGTCGTCGTACTTCACGTAGGCCGTGCCGACGCCGGCGCCGAGGTAAGGGGTGACGACGCCGAAGCTCGGCAGGTCGACATAGGCGTTCGCCATGATCGTCCAGACGTCGGCTTCCGACTTGTCGTTGTAGTTGCACTCCTCGAAGGGCCCGAGGCCATGCGCCGGATCGGTGATGATCATCAGCGGGCACTTGGTCTTGCCGTTCACGTCGGAGCGGAAGTAGTCGACCGTCGCGTCCATGCGGAACGTGTCGGTGAAGCGGTAGCCGGCGCCGACGCCGAAGGTCGCGGCGTCCGACAGGCGCAGGTCGTCGTAGCGGTAGTGGTCGTCGATGCCCTCGACGCCCGGGAATATGTTATAGAAGGCCCACTTGCCTTCGGTCTTCGACTTGAAGTTGTAGCCGACGTCGCCGCGGATGTACCAGCCGCTGAACGGAACTTCCTCGATGACCGGGATCGGCTCGATGATATCGGCCGCCTGTGCGAGGGTGGGAAGAAGAGCGGCAGAGGCCAGAAGGCCAAGCGCGAGCCGTAGCATCATCATTATCTCCAGATTGAACGACAGTCGCGGCTTGGGTTCCGCAATGATCGCAAATTTAAAGATTAATGATTAATAGAGCGTTTACCGTGCCGGAACCTGACCAGCACGGAAGCATAGTCGCGCAATGACCGCCGTCAGGCGGCTTCCCGCTTCAGCGCGCCGATGATGTCGTCCACCACGTCGTTGACGAGTTGCTGGTCGTCGCCTTCGGCCATGACGCGGATCAGCGGCTCGGTGCCCGAGGGACGAATGACGAGGCGCCCGCCCTCGCCGAGGCGATCGCGACCGGCGTTGATGGCATCCTGCACCCGCTCCTTCTCGAGCGGCGCGCCACCGGCGAAGCGCACGTTCTTCAGCACCTGCGGCACCGGCGTGAACTTGCGGCAGACCTCGGATACGGTGCCGCCCGCCCCGCGCACCACCGCAAGCACCTGAAGCGCCGAGACGAGGCCGTCGCCTGTCGTGCCGAAATCCGACAGGACGATGTGGCCGGACTGCTCGCCGCCGACATTGTAGCCGTGCTCGCGCATGTGCTCGACCACGTAGCGATCGCCGACCTTGGTGCGCGCGAGCTGGATCTGCCGGTCGTTGAGGAAGCGCTCGAGCCCGAGGTTCGACATGATCGTGGCGACCACGCCGCCTGCGGCGAGCCGGCCGTCCTGCGCCCAGGCCTCGCCGATGACGGCCATGATCTGGTCGCCGTCAACGACCTCGCCGTGCTCGTCGACGATCAGCACCCGATCTGCGTCGCCGTCGAGCGCGATGCCGATGTCGGCGCGCACCTCGCGCACTTTCGCCTTCAGCGCGGCGGGGCTGGTCGATCCGCAGTTGAGGTTGATGTTGGTGCCGTTCGGATCGACGCCGATCTTCACGACCTCGGCGCCGAGTTCCCAGAGGACGTCGGGCGCCACGCGATAGGCCGCGCCGTTGGCGCAGTCGATGGCGACCCGCACGCCGTCGAGCGACAGGTCGCGCGGCAGGGTGCGCTTGGCGAACTCGACATAGCGGTCGCGGCCGCCGTCGTCGTAGCGCTTGGCGCGGCCGAGATGGGCGCCGACCGACAGGCGCGGGGTGAGATCCTCGTCGATCAGCCGATTGATCTCGCCTTCGAGCTCGTCCGACAGCTTGTACCCGTCGGGGCCGAAGAGCTTGATGCCGTTGTCCTCGAACGGGTTGTGCGAGGCGGAGATCATCACGCCGATGTCGGCGCGCATCGAGCGCGTCAGCATGGCGACGGCCGGCGTCGGCATCGGGCCGAGCATCAGGACGTCGACGCCGACCGCCGTGAAGCCGGCGCAGAGGGCCGGCTCCAGCATGTAGCCGGACAGGCGCGTGTCCTTGCCGATCACGACGCGGTGCCGGTAGTTGCCGCGCTTGAAGGCGAGACCGGCCGCCATGCCGACCTTCATCGCGATCTCGGGCGTCATCGGATGCCGGTTGGCGAGGCCGCGGATCCCGTCCGTCCCGAAATAGGATTTCGTCATGGCGTCTCGTCTCCGCTGGCAATCGGCTTGGGGCTGTAAGCGCGCAAGCATGAAGCCAAAAGTAAAAAAGAATGTCAGCAGGCAGATGAGAGCGACGCATCCGTCGTGCCAACCCCCACCTCGGAACGAAAAAGGCGGGCTTGAAAGCCCGCCTTCCCTTGATCTGAAGGAGTAGTCGTCAGGCAGTCGGCTGAGGCTCCAGCCCACCTTCCTTGTCGTCGCGCGGGCCGGACGGCTTGATCGAGCCGGCCTTGGGCACTGCCGAGCCGCGCGAGGGCGGCGTGTCGTCACCCATGTCGCGGGCGAGCGTCTTGCCGGCGAGGAGATCGCGGACCTCGTCGCCCGACAGCGTTTCGAACTCGAGAAGGCCGTTGGCGATCGTGTGGAGATCGTCGAGGTGATCGCGCAGCACCTGGCGGGCGCGATTCTCGGCGACCTCGACGATGCCGCGGACCTCGGAGTCGATCAGCTTGGCCGTCTCCTCCGACATGTTCTGCTGCTGCGACACCGAGTGGCCGAGGAAGACCTCTTCCTGGTTCTGCCGGTAGCGTAGGCGGCCGAGCTTGTCGCTCATGCCGTATTCCATGACCATCGCGCGGGCCATATTGGTGGCCTGCTGGATGTCGTTGGAGGCGCCCGTCGTCACGTTGTCGAGGCCGTAGATCAGCTCCTCGGCGGCGCGGCCGCCAAAGATCATCGCGAGACGCGCCTCCATCTCGATCTTGCGCATGCCGTAGCGGTCGCGCTCCGGCAGGTTCATGGTGACGCCGAGCGCGCGACCGCGCGGGATGATCGTCACCTTGTGCAACGGATCGTTGTGCGGAACGTAGAGGCCGACGAGGGCGTGACCGGCTTCATGATAGGCGGTCAGCTTCTTCTCTTCCTCGGTCATGGCCATCGACCGGCGCTCGGCGCCCATCATGACCTTGTCCTTGGCATCCTCGAACTCGAGCATGGTGACGAGGCGCTTGGAGCGGCGAGCCGCCATCAGCGCCGCCTCGTTGACAAGGTTGGCGAGATCGGCGCCCGAGAAGCCCGGCGTGCCGCGCGCGATGGTGCGCAGATCGACGTTAGGGGCCAGCGGCACGTTGCGCACATGGACCTTCAGGATCTTCTCTCGGCCGCCGACATCCGGGTTCGGCACCATGACCTGACGATCGAAGCGGCCGGGACGCAGGAGCGCGGGATCGAGAACGTCCGGACGGTTGGTCGCGGCGATGAGGATGATGCCCTCGTTCGCCTCGAAGCCGTCCATCTCGACGAGGAGTTGGTTCAGCGTCTGCTCGCG
Source organism: Aureimonas phyllosphaerae (assembly GCF_047943035.1). Lineage (NCBI taxonomy): Bacteria > Pseudomonadati > Pseudomonadota > Alphaproteobacteria > Hyphomicrobiales > Aurantimonadaceae > Aureimonas > Aureimonas phyllosphaerae. The sequence goes on from NZ_CP181348.1 coordinate 3,881,714, forward strand.
CTCGTCGTTGCCGCCGCCGAGGCCCGCACCGCGATGGCGACCGACGGCGTCAATCTCGTCGATGAAGATGATGCAGGGCGCGTTCTTCTTGGCCTGCTCGAACATGTCACGCACGCGGGATGCGCCGACGCCGACGAACATCTCGACGAAGTCCGAACCCGAAATGGTGAAGAAGGGCACATTGGCCTCGCCCGCGACGGCGCGCGCCGTCAGCGTCTTACCGGTGCCCGGAGGGCCGACGAGGAGCACGCCGCGCGGAATCTTGCCGCCGAGGCGTTGGAACTTCTGCGGCTCGCGCAGGAACTCGACGATCTCCTCGAGGTCCTGCTTGGCCTCGTCGACGCCGGCGACGTCCGCGAAGGTCACGCGGCCGTGCGCCTCGGTCAGGAGCTTGGCCTTCGACTTTCCAAAGCCCATCGCCTTGCCGCCGGCTCCGCCCTGCATCTGGCGCATCAGGAAGATCCAGACGCCGAGAATGAGCAGGATCGGGCCGAACGACAGCAGCATCGACCAGATCGGATTGGTGTTGTCCGACGGCGGGCTGGCGTTGATCGTGACGTTCTTGCCCTCGAGACGGGACACGAGCTGGGGGTCGCCGGGCGAATAGGTCTGGAACGGGCTCGACCCGTCCGTATAGCTGCCGGAAATCCGCTGCCCCTGGATCGTCACCGAGCGCACGCGGCCCGAATCGACGTCCGACAGGAACTGGGAATAGGGAACCTCCCGCGTGTTCGCGTTCTGCGAGCCGTTCGAAAACAGCTGGAACAGCGCGATGAGCAGAAGCGCGATGATCGCCCAGAGGGCGAAATTCCGGAAGTTCTGGTTCATTATCCGTCCTGGGATGAGGCCCCGATCCCCGATCCCCGAAGGGTGCGCGAACCTTGACACGTCATCGAAGATAGGTGGCCGCCAAATCCTTGCCAACAGCCTTCGCAGGATTTGCGGCATTTTGGGGATCGGCGGTTAATCGATCCCCCGTCCCGCCCGGCAGATCGGCGGTGATGCGCCATGCGACGCATGGTCTGGGGCGAAGCGTCGGTACATCGGGAAACCGCTCCCCGAGCCGGGGGTGAACGGCGCAAACGCCCCCGTCGCGGTCGATACCGACCGGGAGCGTGCGGGATACGGGACCTCCGAGGCCGAGACGGCCGAGCGGCTCGAGGCGCCCTGCGCCCGACTTCCCCGCACCCGAAATCGTGAACCGGCGATCGAAGAGAAGGCGGCCGCTCGCCGCGACCTCGACGCCCGGCGGACCGGTTCTGCCGTACTCGCGACGAATCGTCAGCCTCTCGCCCGCCCGCTCCACCCGGCTGCCGCCGAGCGTCGCCGCGCGTCCGCCCGAGGCCAAGGCGTCGCGCAGCCGTTCCACCGCGGCGCGCTGCGGAGGATGCGGCGCGCCACCCGCCGCCGTCAGGATGCGAGGCCAGAGTGCCTCGTCGCCGGGCGCGGGCTCGAAGACGACGGCGCCCGCGTCGTCGACGCGAAGCCGCCCCTCCCCTCCGGCCCGCCGGATCGCCGCCGTGATCGCCGCATCCTCCGCGGCACGAAGTCCTGCCGCGCGGGCGATCGCGGACCGAAGCTCGGCGACCTCCTGCGGGTCGCCGGCGAGTTCCGCGCGTATGCGGGCACGCCGATAGTGCATGTCCGCGTTCGTCGGATCCTCGACCGGCGACAGCCCCGCTCGCATCACGGCATCCATGAGCGCGCGCTTCGGCAGGTCGAGAAACGGGCGGACGAGGACGAGACCGGGCTCGAGATCGCGCCAGGCGCGCATGCCGGCCAGCGCTCCCCCGCTGGCGCCGCGCTCGCGCGCCAGACGATGGGTCTCGATCTGGTCGTCGGCGTGGTGCGCCACGAGGATCGCATCGGCGCTCACCCGGATCGCTTCGGCTCCCAGCAGGCGGTATCGCGCTTCGCGCGCCTCGCCCATCAGGTTGCCTCGCACGGCATCGCTCTGGAGCCACGCCAAGGTCCGATGCGAAAGCCCGAGATCGCGGCAGATGCCTGCCACGAACCGCGCTTCCGCCGCTGACTCTTGCCGCAGCCCGTGATCGACCGTCGCGACGCAGACCTCCAGCGGCAGCGCGGCGACGGCCAGGAGCAGCGCGAGCGAATCCGCCCCGCCGGACACTCCGAGAAGCAGGCGCCTCGCTGCGGGCCTTTCCAACGCAAAACGGCCGAGGGCGGTCTTCACCGCCTCGGCCGTCTCGTCGATCACCTGCGATAGGCCCGGATCAGGCGCAGCTGGCGGACTTCGTCTCGCTCTGCAGCTTGCGCTTCACGTTGGCGCTCATGTCGGGATAGCGCTTGCCGACCTCGGCATAGGTGACGCAGGCCGTCTCGCGGTTGTTGAGGCGGGCGAGCGACATGCCGAGCTTCAGCATCATCTCCGGCGCCTTGGCGCTCTTGGGGAATTCCTTCTGCGCGTTCAGGAAGACCTCGGCGGCGTCGCGATACTTGTTCTGCGCGTAGAGCGCCTCGCCCAGCCAGTACTGCGCGTCGGCCGCGTCCTGCGAGCTCGGATAGGCCTGCGTGTACTGGCGGAACGTGTTCTCGGCGAGCTGGTAGTCGCCTGCCAGCATGTAGTTGTAGCCGAGCGAATACATCTCGACCGGGCCGTTGGTGGCGATCGAGGCGACCTTGTTCGAGCCCGTGGTGCTCGGCGGCGGCGTCGGCTCGTTGAGGCTGGTGTCACCGTTGCCGAGAAGGGCGCCGATCTCGTCGGTCTGCGGCGCGGCGGTCGCCGGTGCCGCGCGGCTCGCATCGTTGACGCTCGGCGGCGCGGCGGAGGCCACGCGCTCGTTGCCGACCGGGTTAGGCGCGGCATCGGTGCGGCGCTCGGCCGGCTTGGCGGCGGCGCCCGAGCCCTTGCCTTCGAGGTCCTGGAAGCGGAACTCGTTGTCCTCCTGCGTCTTGCGCAGCTGCTCCTGAAGCTGAAGCACGAGGAAGGAGAGCTCCTCGACCTTGCCGGTCAGGCGCCGCATTTCCTCTTCCATCTGGGAGATGCGGACGCCGCCGTCGCCGACCTGCGCCATCAGGACAGGGGCATGCTCGCGCGCCACCACCGGCGCACGGTCACCGCCGCCGAGGCCGAACGGGAGGTCGAGTGCGGATGCGGGTCCCGCCAGCGCGGCGAGGACGAGAACGGAAACGGTTGCGAGCTTCATCTTGGCCATGCGGGACATCCCCTCGGGATCGCTGGAGGCCCCTCGCCCGCAAGCTGTTCGAAGCCAGTGGGCGACGACCTGTCGACCCGTCAGCTTGGACCGGCGGAAGGCGTCCAAAGTTTGGCCGGTGCTAGCACAGACAAGGACGCCCTCACGCAAAACGGCCCCGGAGGGCCGTTTCGAAACGCTCGATGTTGCAGAAATGCCGCAGATCAGCTGCCGGCGCCGTTCAGCACCGTGACGGCGCGGCGGTTCTGCGACCAGCAGGAGATGTCGTCGCAGACGGCCACCGGGCGCTCCTTGCCGTAGGAGATGGTGCGCATGCGATTCGGCGACACGCCCTGGCTGGCGAGGTAGTCGCGCGTGGCGGCGGCGCGGCGGGCGCCGAGCGCAAGGTTGTACTCGCGCGTGCCGCGCTCGTCGGCGTGGCCTTCGACCGTGATCGAGTAGTTGCGGTACTGGTTCAGCCACTGCGCCTGGCGGGCGAGCGTCTGCTGTGCGTCGGCGCGGATCGAGGTCGAGTCCGTGTCGAAGAAGATGCGGTCGCCGACATTGACCGTGAAGTCCTGGCTGGTGCCCGGCGCCGCCGAACCGCGACCGCCCGCGCCGCCGGCGCCACCGAGGCCGCCCGCACCGCCGAGGCCGAGGCCGGCCGCGTTGTCCGGCAGTCCGTTGTTCTTCTTGGCGCAGGCCGAAAGCGCCAGCGCCGCGACCAGCGCGAGGGCGATACGACCATGGACCCCAGTAGCGATGCGGCGCATGGCCGTCTCCTTAACTCTGTGATTTCCGTATGGGCCCGTTTACCATGATCGCGGTTAACGAGTGGTCAACAGGCGATTGAAAGCGCTGGAGAATCCTACTCCAGCGCCGGCGACCAGGCGGGGTCCGACGCGTAGTTCGGCGTCGCGACCTTCTGCTCGTTCCGGCCGGTCAGGTCGATCGAGTAGAGCTGCGGACCACCGCCCTGGTCGCGGAAGAACATGATCACGCGCCCGTTCGGGGCCCAGGTCGGCCCCTCGGCGTGGAAGGACGAGGTGAGGATGCGCTCGCCCGAGCCGTCGGGCTTCATCACGCCGATCTGGAACTGGCCGCCGGTCTGCTTGGTGAAGGCGATGAGGTCGCCGCGCGGGCTCCAGACCGGGGTGTTGTAGGTGCCCTGCCCGAACGAGATGCGCTGCTGGCCCGCGCCGTCGGCGCCCATCACATAAATCTGCGAGCGGCCGCCGCGGTCGCTCTCGAACACGACCTTCGAGCCATCGGGCGAATAGGAGGGCGAGGTGTCGATCGCGTTGGTCGAGGTCAGGCGCGTCGTCGCGCGCGAGCGCAGGTCCATCGCGTAGATGTTGGAGTTGCCGTCCTGCTGGAGGCTCATGACGACCTTCTGGCCATCCGGCGAGAAGCGGGGCGAGAAGGTCATGCCGGGGAAGTTGCCGACGACCTCGCGTTGCCCGGTCTCAAGCTGCAGGAGATAGACGCGCGGATCACCCTGCCCGAAGGACATGTAGGTGATCTCCTGGCGATTGGGCGAGAAGCGCGGCGTCAGCACGAGGTCGCCGCCCTGGCTGAGGTAGCGCACGTTGGCGCCATCCTGGTCCATGATCGCGAGCCGCTTCTTGCGGTCGGTCTTGGCGCCGCTTTCGTCGACGAAGACGACGCGCGTATCGAAGTAGCCCTTTTCGCCGGTCAAGCGCTCATAGATCGCGTCGGCGATGATGTGGGCGATGCGGCGCCAGTTGTCGGGGCTCGCATAGAACTGCTGCCCGTCAAGCTGCTGGCCGGCATAGGTGTCCCACAGGCGGAACTCGACGCGCAGTCGCCCGTCGGCCTCGGGCGTGACGCGCCCGGTCACGAGGGCCTGCGCGTTGATCACGGTCCAGTCCTGGAAGCGGGGCGTCGCGTCCGGCGTCACGTCCTTCTGGATGAAGGCGGCCGGGTTGATCGGGGCGAAGAGGCCCGAGCGCTTGAGGTCGGCGGCGACCACCTCGATCAGCTTGGCGCCCAGCGCGTCGCGCGACTGGAAGTTCGGCAGGGCGATCGGCAGCGGCTGGACGTTGCCTTGCGTCACGTCGATCTCGACCGCAGCGTGCGCACCAGATGCCAGGGCGAGGCCGGCGGTGGCGGTGGCGAGGGCAAGAGCCAGGGATCGGATGAAGCGCGTCATGTGCGGGACCTTCCCGTTTGGGCATCGGGTTCGAAGCCGTCGATCGGGACGGCGACCCGGACTTCGCATGAGAAAAGGACGAGGCGGCGGCAGCGTGCCGCCGCGGGAGACGAAACGGTCAGAACATCTGGCTCGGGTCGAAATTGACGGTGACCTGAGCCCAGGTGTCGTACTTCTCGGCCGGCAAGTTGTACGGCGCGCAGCGGCGCACGGCGCGCACCGCGGCTTCGCTCGCCACCCGCTCGGCCATCGACGAGCCGCCACCGGACAGGATCTCGGGCAAGCCCTCCAGTTCGCCCGTGGGCCCGAGCTGCATGGAGATCTTCACCCGGAAGTTGCCGGCGTCGACGCTCCCGGCGGGCGGGTTCCAGCAGCGCATGATCTGGCCCCGCAGCGCGTCCATCTCGCTCTGCGACAGCGATCCGCCGGTCTGGCGCGTCGCGCCGAGCGCCGCCTGCTGGGTCGAGCGCTTCGCGCCGCCGCCGGACGAATCCTGCTTGTTGAGGAGCGCGGCGATCTGGTCGGCGTCGAACTGCTTCTCGGTCGAGGTCTGGGTCGCCGGCTTCTTGGTGTCCTTCGGCTTTTCCTTCGACTTCGACGTCTCCTTCGCCGGTTCCTTGGCGGGCTCCTTCACCGGCTCGGCCTTCTTCGCCTCCGCGACCTTCACGGGCTCGGCGGGCTTGGGCTCGGGCGGCTTCGGCTTCACCTGCGGCAGGGGCACGTTGCGCGGCGGCGCAGGCGTCTCGGCCTCCGCCTTCGCGATCTCGGCGGCGAGCGGGTCGATCTCGGGCGCGACCTCGGCCGGCGTCGGCTCGGGCTTCTGTTCCGCGACCTCGGCCGGCGGCTCGGGCGGGGGCGTCGGCTCCGGCGGCGTGGGTTGTGGCGGCTCGGGGCGCGTCTGCGGCGTCACCGCCGGCGGCGGCGGCGGCGGGGGCGCCTCGGCGGTCGAGACGTTCTCGTGCGGCGAGGGCTTTGGCGCCGGCGGCGTCTTGAGGTCCACCTCGTTGTCGCCAACGTTCTCGGCCGGCATCGGCAGCTTCTCGGGCGTCTTCGTCGGCGTCGGCGCGGACTTTTCCGCCTCGGGCGCGCCCTGTTCGCCAAGCGTCGCCTGGCTGACGTCGGTCACCAGCGTCACGGGCAGCGTTTCGCCGCCCATGTCGAGCTTTTCCGGTGTCCCGAAATGCCAAAGCCCCCAGGTGAGGATGGCCGTGTGCAGGATCGTGGAGGTGGCAAAGGGTTTCATCGGCCGCGCGTCAGCTTCCCGCGGTTTCCTGCGTGGTCACGAGACCGATGTTCTTGAAGCCCGCCGCGGAGATGCGCGACATGACCTTCATGACCGTGCCGTAGTCGGCCGAGCCGTCGGCGCGCAGGAAGATGCGCTCCTCGTAGCCGGCCTCGGCGATCGCCTTCAGCTGTTCGACGATGGCTTCGGGCGCGACCGGCGTCTCCTGCAGGAAGATCTCGCCGCCCTTCTGGACCGAGATTGTGATCGGCTGCTTGTCGGCCGACAGCGCCTTGGCGTTGGTCTTGGGCAGTTCGAGCGGCACGCCGACCGTCATCAGCGGCGCGGCCACCATGAAGATGATGAGGAGCACGAGCATGACGTCGACCATCGGCGTCATGTTGATCTCGGCCATGGGCGCCTTGCGCGCGCGACGCCCGCGGCGCGATCCGCCCCCAGACGAAGCTCCCGTCGACATGCCCATGGAAACGACCCCTCAAGTGGATTGGAACGAGACGACCGGCGCTCAGCGCGCAGCCGAACGCTCATCGATCTGGCGCGACAGGATGGAGGAGAATTCGTCGGCGAAGGCCTCGAGCCGCGCGCCGAGCTTGCCGGCGTCGGCCGACAGCTTGTTGTAGGCAACGACCGCCGGAATGGCCGCGACGAGGCCGATCGCGGTGGCGAGCAGCGCCTCGGCGATACCGGGGGCCACGACCGCAAGGCTCGTCTGCTCGGAGGCGGCGATCGACTGGAAGGCCGTCATGATGCCGACCACGGTGCCGAAGAGGCCGACGAACGGCGCAGCCGAGCCGACGGTGGCCAGGAAGCCGAGACGGGACTCGAGCCCCTCCATCTCGCGCGCCATCGTCACGTCCATGGCCTTCTCGATGCGGGTCTGGAGGCCGATCGGCGAGCGGGCCCCCTTCTCGAAGCTCTTCTTCCACTCGCGCATGGCCGCCACGAACAGCGCGCCCATGCCGCTGGTCTTGCGGTCGGACAGCGTGTGGTAGAGCTCTTCGAGCGACTGGCCGGACCAGAAATTGTTCTCGAACTGGTTGAGCTGCCGGCGGAAGCTGGCGTAGCGCGTCCACTTGTCGAAGATGATCGCCCAGGTCCAGACGGACGCGGCGAGCAGGCCGATCATGACGAACTTGACGATGAAGCCCGCCTGCCAGAAAAGACCCAGGAGCGACATGTCGTGGGCCGGCGCGGCCAGCGCAGTCTGAGCGACCTCGTTCATTCCTTTTGCGTCCCTCGAATCCGTCGGATCGTCTTGGTGGCTCTGGAAGCGTCTCGCTTCCGGCGGACCGACCGCCCCTGCCACGACCAGAACCACGCCCGAGCCGGATCGCCGGCGCGGAACGTCGTCCATGGCGCCCTTTGACCGGTTGATTCCGGTGAAAGAATGGCATGGCGGGGGGTGAGCCCTCCGACCCCATCAAGCATCGTTAGGGTTAACAAATCGTTTGCGGACGGTATTTTACCGCGCTGCGGCAAGACGCGAGGCTCGCGCCGCGGGGCGGTTCTATGCCTCCGGCGCGCCCAGCCTCTCGGCCACCGCAGCCGGCATGCGACGCGGTCGCCCGTCCGGCGAGATCACCGCGACCTTGACCCTGGCCTCGATCAGCACTTCGTCTCCGCGCAGGATGCGCTGGTCGAGGACGACGCGCGCCCCGCCGAGCAGCGCGGTGCGCGTCTCGACCGACAGGATGTCGTCGATCCGGGCGGGGCGCAGGAACTCGATCTCCATGCGACGCACGGCGAACGCCATCGGCTCGCCGAAGGCGCCGTCCATCAACTCGCGATGGCCGATCCCGTGCAGGCGCAGGTAGTCCGTGCGGCCCCTCTCCAGAAAGTGAAGGTACCGCGCGTGGTAGACGACGCCCGAAAAGTCGGTGTCCTCGAAATAGACGCGCACGTCGAGGCGGTGTCCGCCATCCACGAGGCGGCCTGCAAGCTGATCGGTCATGCGCCCTCTTAGCGCCCGGCGCGCCCGCGTTCCAGCGCCGCCCGCGACCCGAACCGTCATCGATCCGTCATCGGACCGTCATCGCGCGGTGACGTCCGGCTGATTGGAGGGCGCGTCCGCTCATCTTCCGGAAGGTCCGCCATGCGTTCGATCCGCCTCCCCGCCGCGCTTGCGCTGCTCGCGTCCACCGCCCTGCCCGCCGCGGCGGAACCGGTCTTCAACCGGATCGCCTCCTTCCCGGTCGCGTCGAACCTTCCCGCAGGGACCGACGCCAAGGCGCCGACCTCGGCGGAGATCATCACGGCGTCCGGCGACGGCAACACCCTGGTCTATTCGGACAGCCCGCACGGCGGCATCGGCTTCATCGACATCACCGACGCCCGCGCGCCCAAGAGTGCTGGCTATGTCGCCTTCGAGGGTGGCGAGCCGACGTCAGTGGCAGCGAGCGGCGCCCATGTCTTGGCGGCGGTCAATACGTCGAAGAGCTTCACCGAACCGTCGGGCTTCCTCGCCACCGTCTCGATGGCGGACCGCACGGTCACCGCGCGCTGCGACCTTGGCGGCCAGCCGGACTCCGTCGCCGTGTCCCCGGACGGCACGCTCGCCGCGGTCGCGATTGAAAACGAGCGTGACGAGGACCGCAACGACGGCGCCCTGCCGCAGATGCCGGCGGGCTATGTCGTACTCTTACCGCTGAGGGACGGCGCGCCGGACTGCGCGGGCCTGCGCCGCGTCGAGCTGACGGGCATTCCCGCCATCGCGGGTGAGGATCCCGAGCCCGAGTTCGTATCCTTCAACGCGAACAACGAGTTGGCCGTCACGCTTCAGGAGAACAATCACATCGTCCTGATCGACGGGAAGACGGCCAAGGTCACGGGCCACTTCACCGCAGGAACCGTCGCGCTGGAGGGCGTGGACGCCGAGGACGACGGCAAGATCGCCTTCACCGACACGATCGAGGCGCGCCCGCGCGAGCCGGATGCCGTGAAGTGGCTCGGGACCGACCGTCTCGTCGTCGCCAACGAGGGCGATTGGAAAGGCGGCACGCGCGGCTTTACGATCTTCAACCGCGATGGGTCGGTCGCCTACGAGTCCGGCCCCGCGTTCGAGCGCGAGGTCGCCAAGGCCGGCCACTATCCCGACAAGCGATCCGACGCCAAGGGCGTCGAGCCGGAAGGCCTCGAGGTCGCCGAGTTCGGCGGCGAGCGCTTCATCTTCGTTCTGTCGGAGCGCGGTTCCGTGGTCGGCGTCTATCGCGACACGGGCGCCGAGCCGGAGTTCGTGCAGCTCCTGCCGTCCGGCATCTCGCCGGAGGGCGCCGTCGCCATTCCCGGCCGCAACCTCCTCGCCACCGCCAACGAGGCCGACCTCGTCGAGGACGGCGCGGCGCGCAGCCACGTGATGCTCTACGAGCGCGCCGAGGGAACGCCCGCCTATCCGCAGATGGTGTCGATCGAGCGGGACGGCGTGCCGATCGGCTGGGGTGCGCTCGGCGCGCTGGCCGCCGATGCGAACGAGCCGAAGCGCCTGTTCGCCGCGAGCGACAGCGTCTACGGCAAGGCGCCGACGATCTACACGATCGATGCCATGGCCAAGCCCGCCCGCATCACCGACGCGATGGTCGTCACGAAGAACGGTGAAGCCGCGGGCAAGCTCGACATCGAGGGCCTCGCACTCGACGGCGCCGGCGGCTTCTGGCTGGCGAGCGAGGGCAACCCGGAGAAGGAGGTGCCGCACCAGCTTCTCCATGTCGACGGCATGGGCGCAGTGGTGGAGACGGTGGCCTTCCCGGCCGAGCTTCTGGCGCACCAGACCCGCTTCGGTGCGGAGGGCATCGCCAAGGTCGGCAACAGGCTCTGGGTCGCCGTGCAGCGTCCCTGGAAGGACGACCCGAAGAACACGACCAAGCTCCTCGCCTACGATCTGGACGCGAAGACCTGGGGCGCGGTGCGGTATCCGCTGGAGGCACCGCCGACCGAGGGCGCCTGGGTCGGCCTGTCCGAGATCACGGTCTCGGGCGACGCCGCCTATCTCATCGAGCGCGACAACCTGATCGGCGGTGCCGCGCGACTGAAGCAGATCACCCGCGTCGCGCTCGACCAGCTGAAGTCGGCCCCGCTCGGCGGTGATCTGCCGACCGTCGAGAAGAGCGTGGTGCTCGACCTCCTGCCGGCCCTGAAAGCGCAGACCGCAGGTTACGTCGTCGATAAGGTCGACGGTCTTGCGATCGACAAGGACGGCACCGCCTTCGTTGTGACCGACAACGACGGTGTCGACGACTCGTCCGGCGAGACGCTGTTCTTCGAGATCGGCAAGCTGGACGAGCAGTCGGCGGCGGTTCGCAACTGACGCTCAAGCATCGGATGAAGAAAGGGGCGGCGCCGCAAGGCACCGTCCCTTTTTCGCATGCCTATTCCTCGTCGCCCTCGAACAGGCTCGACTGGATGCCCTGGTAGGTCGAGGGCACGGCGAGGCCAAGGTGCTTGAACGCGTGTTGGGTCAGGAGCCGGCCGCGCGGCGTGCGCTGGATGAACCCCTGCTGGAGAAGATAGGGCTCGACGATGTCCTCGATCGCGTCGCGCGGCTCGGACAGGGCCGCGGCGATGGTCTCGATGCCGACCGGGCCGCCGCCGAAGTTCAGCGCGATGAGGTCGAGATAGCGCCGGTCGAGCTGGTCGAGGCCGAGGCTGTCGACGTCGAGCCGCGTCAGCGCCTCGTCGGCGATGCGCCGGTCCACCGTCTCGGAACCGGCCATGGTCGCGAAGTCGCGCACGCGGCGCAGCAGGCGGCCTGCGATGCGCGGCGTGCCGCGGGCACGGCGGGCGATCTCGCGCGCGCCGTCGTCGCCCATCGGCAGGCTCATCAGCCGCGCCCCGCGCTTCACGATGTGTTCGAGCTCGGCGATCGTGTAGAAATTCAGCCGCACCGGAATGCCGAAGCGATCGCGCAACGGCGTCGTCAGGAGGCCGATGCGCGTCGTCGCGGCGACCAGCGTGAACTTCGCCAGATCGATCTTCACGGAACGCGCCGCCGGCCCCTCGCCGATGATGAGGTCGAGCTGGAAATCCTCCATGGCGGGATAAAGGATCTCCTCCACCGCTGGCGAGAGGCGATGGATCTCGTCGATGAACAGGACGTCCCGCTCTTCGAGATTGGTGAGGAGTGCCGCAAGATCCCCCGCCTTGGCGATCACCGGACCGGAGGTCGAGCGGAAGTTGACGCCGAGTTCCTTCGCCATGATCTGCGCCAGCGTCGTCTTGCCGAGACCCGGCGGGCCGACGAAGAGAACGTGATCAAGGGCTTCGCCGCGCGTCTTGGCAGCCTCGATGAAGATCTTGAGATTGGCGCGCGCCGCCGCCTGACCGACGAAGTCGTCGAGCCGCTGCGGCCGCAGCGACGCGTCGACATCCTCGCCGCGCTTCTCGGGGGTGATGAGGCGTGTGTTGCTCATGGGTCCGTTCGCTTCAGCGGCTCAGCGCCTTGAGACCGAGGCGGATCAGGGTCGTGGACGGCCCATCCTCGCCCGCCTCCTTCACCGCGACGGCAACCGCGCCGGCCGCTTGCTCGCGCGAATAGCCGAGATTGACCAGCGCCGACACGGCGTCGGCGATCGGCGCCGGCGCCACGCCCTCGCCGAGGTCGCGCTTGAGGCCGAAGCTTTCAGCCGCGGCCGCGCCCGAGAAGGCCGGCGCCTTGTCCTTCAATTCCGCGACGATGCGCGCGGCGACCTTCGGCCCGACGCCCGGCGCGCGGGCGACCATGGTGCGGTCCTGCAGCGCGATGGCGTTGGCAAGGTCGCCGGTCGAGAGCGTGCCGACGACCGCCAGCGCCACCTTCGCGCCGACGCCCTGCACGCTCTGGAGCAGGCGAAACCAGTCGCGCTCGGCCGCGGACGCGAAGCCGTAGAGCCGGATCATGTCCTCGCGCACATAGGTCTCGATGAACAGCGAGGCCGCCTCGCCTGCGCCCGGCAGGCCCGCCAGCGTGCGCGCGCCGCAGAAGGCGACGTAGCCGACGCCGTGGACGTCGAGGGTCACACAGTCCTCCTCGACCGTATCAACGGTGCCTTTCAGCTTGCCGATCAAGGATGCGTCTCCGGACAGATGATGTCGAGCTCGGGAAAGTAGTCGCGATAGCGCGAGGCGTCGCGGGTAAGAAGTCGGTGGCCGGCGACCATGGCGTGGGCGCCGATCAGGAAGTCGGGGAGCGTCCGCTCACGGCGCCCGCCCCGCGTCCGGTAGAGGCGGTGGGCCTGACCGGCGGGATAGGCGGCCTCGAAGGGCAAGGCTTCGTAGTGGAGACCGAACGGACGCAGGGCGGACAGGAGCGTCCGCTCGTCTGGATAGGGTTGCGAGATTTCCGCCCAGGACACAGCGCTAAGGCATAGAACGCCGAGATTGGATGCCTCGTCGAGTTGTCGAGACGACCATTCCTGATGTTCGGGTTGCGCGCCCGCGTTGAGGATGTCGATGAAGATGTTGGAATCAACGAGGGTCGAGATCGTCACGCGGTCCTCGGATCATCTCCATGTATTCGTCCGTCGTCATTCCGCCGAGGTCCAGCGTTCCACGGAGTGCCTCCAGCGCCTTGCGGATCTGCTCGCGCCGTCGCTGCTTCGCGTCAGCATCGTCGATCCGGACGACCTCGACGCTCGCGCCCCGATCCACGAACTCGACCTCGCTCCCCGGCCCGATCCCGAGCTTGTCGCGGATCGGTTTCGGGATCGTCACCTGTCCCTTCTCGGTCACCCGCATAGCTCGGCCTCGCCTAGTAATACCTGTTTGGTATTACCTAACGGCCATGCAGGAACAAGTCAAGAACATCAGAGGTTGGCGTAGGCCGCGCGTGCATGCGCCGACTGGCGGTGATGGGTATGGCAGATGGCGATGGCGAGCGCGTCCGCCGCGTCGTCGGTGTCGAAAGTGGCTTTGGGCATCAGCACTTTCACCATCATGTGGATCTGCGCCTTCTCGCCGTGCCCGACGCCGATCACCGCCTTCTTCACCGCGTTCGGGGCATACTCGGCGACCGGCAGCCCGGCGAGCGAGGGCACCAGCATGGCGATGCCGCGCGCCTGGCCGAGCTTCAGCGTCGCGACCGCGTCCTTGTTGACGAAGGTCTGCTCCACCGCCGCCTCGTCCGGGCCGAAGCTGCGCAGGACGTCCGTCAGGCCGTCATGGAGCTGGCGCAGCCGCGTCGCGAGGTCGAGCTTGTTGTCGGAGGTGACGGTGCCGCTCGCCACGAAGCGCAGCGAATTGCCGACCGTCTCCACCACGCCCCAGCCCGTGCGCCGAAGGCCCGGGTCGATGCCAATGATGCGAATGGTGCGCTCCTGAAGCATGCTCGTTCCACTTCCGTTCTTCTAGCGCATCGCTACGCCGGAGTGGTGAACAAAATCGAAACGGGTGGGCACGGACGGGCGGCCATATCGAACCATGAGACCACCCCGCGCAAAATGATATGGCAACATCTTTTATTGTCGTATATAACTTGGGCGATCAAAGGGAGGGGGTAGAGATGGATGAGCTGAAGCCGATGACCGGCCTGATGAACGGCCTGCTTTTCAGCGCGGTCTTCTGGCTCGCGGCCATCGACATGGTGCTCTGGCGGACCTTCTGACGAACCCATCCGCCGGGCGACCAAGGTTTCGTTCTCGCGCCCGGCATCGAAATCTTGGCCTCTCGCGCGCATCCGGTTTGCCTTCAGGGACTGAACGTTGGCCGCACGTTTCAGTGAATCGTATGGAGACGCCGGGTCCCGGCCCCCACTTTCCGGCGCATGACTTATCGCCACATCATTCGGCGCCTCGTCGTCGCAGCAACCCTCTCGCCTCTCCTGATGCCCGCTGTCCCCGCATGGGCGCAGGAGGGCGCCCCTGCCGTTCCCGGCGACGCGCGGACGCCAGCGACCGCCGCCCCCGTCGCGCGGGACGGTTTCGGTGCGGCCATCGAGCGGGCCCGTTCCTTCGCGCCGCTTGAGACGCTGCAGATCGCGCAAGACGGCGAGACGCTGGTGGACGAGGGCTTTCGCGGCAATCGCACGGACCGGGCCGCCAATATCAAGTCCGCCTCGAAATCCGTGGTCTCCGCGCTCGTTGGGATCGCGATCGACAAGGGTCTGATCCGGGGACCGGACCAACCGATCGCGGATTTCCTGCACGCGGACTTTCCGGAGAACCCCGACCCTCGCCTTACCCAAGTGACGGTCGGCCATCTCCTGTCGATGCAGGCCGGGCTGGAGCGCACGTCCGGGGGCAACTACGGCGCGTGGATCTCCTCGCGCAACTGGGTGCGCGACGCGCTCCGCCGCCCCTTCGTGACCGATCCGGGCGGCTCGATGCTCTACTCCACGGGCTCGACGCATCTCCTGTCGGCGATCCTGACGAAGGCGAGCGGCAGGACGACCCTTGCGCTCGCGCGCGACTGGCTGGGGCCCGCCGGGGTGCGCGTCACCGACTGGGAGCGCGATCCGCAGGGCATCTATCTCGGCGGCAACCAGATGGCGATGACGCCTCGCTCGCTGCTCGCCTTCGGCGAACTCTACCGTCGCGGCGGTCTCGGCCCCGACGGCACGCGCATCCTCTCCAAAGACTGGATCGCCCAGTCCTGGACGCCGCGCACGACCTCGCGCTTCCACGACGGACGCTACGGCTACGGCTGGTTCATCGACACCTTCGCCGGCCATGAAGGGCGCTACGGCTGGGGCTATGGCGGACAGATGATCTACGTCATCCCCGATCTCGCCCTCACCGTCGCCATCACCTCGGCCGAGGACCAGCCCTCCGCACGCTCGGGCTACGTGCAGGACCTGCACCGGCTGGTGTCGGAGACGATCATTCCGGCGGCGGAAGCTCGGCGGGCGACTAAGGGCAAGAGCTGACCCCGCTCAACCGAACTGCAGGTCCGCGATCGGTCGGCAGGAGCCTCGAGACATGGAAAGAGGCGCACGGATCGCCTCCGTGCGCCCCTTTCCAGATCCTGCGTTTCCGATCCCCTGTGTCAGGCGGCCGAGAGCTTGGCCATCGTCTCCTCGTCCACCTCGAAGTTGGCGTAGACGTTCTGCACGTCGTCGTCGTCCTCGAGGTTGGCGATGAGGCGCAGCACGCTCTGCGCCTTCTCCTCGTCGACCGGGGTCGTGGTCTGGGGACGCCAGATGATCTTCACGCTCTCGGCCTCGCCGAGGCTCTTCTCCAGCGCGGCGGCGACATCGTTCATGTCGCCGAAGGCGGTGATGATGCGGTGGCCGTCGTCGTCGCTCTGGACGTCGTCGGCCCCCGCCTCGATCGCGGCCTCCATCACCTTGTCGGCGTCGCCGGCCTTGGCGGAATAGACGATCTCGCCGACGCGATCCCAGAGGAACGACACCGAATTGGTCTCACCGAGCGCACCGCCCGACTTGGTGAAGTAGGAGCGCACGTTGGACGCCGTGCGGTTGCGATTGTCGGTGAGCGCCTCGACGATCACGGCGACGCCGCCGGGCCCATAGCCCTCGTAGCGCACCTCATCGTAGTTCTCGGTGTCGGCGCCCGAGCCCTTCGAGATGGCGCGCTGGATGTTGTCCTTGGGCATGGACTGCGCCTTGGCGTTGTTGATCGCCAGGCGCAGGCGCGGGTTCATGTCTGGGTCAGGCGTGCCGCTCTTCGCCGCGACCGTGATCTCGCGCGCGAGCTTGGAGAACATCTTGGAGCGCACGGCGTCCTGCCGGCCCTTGCGATGCATGATGTTCTTAAATTGGGAATGACCGGCCATCGCGGCACCTGTTCTCTTGTCTGACGGGATCGCTTTGCGGGTTCGTATAAATTCCATGCGGGCCCGCGTCCAGACGACGCGCCGCCCGGCGGATGACGCGAGTGTGACTTGGGCACGGGCCGCAACGGGCGCAGGCTCACCTTCCGATCCCGCACGAACCCACGAGGTCCACGCGATGCGACGGCTGACCCTGACCCTTCTCATCGCCCTTGGGGGCACGGCTCACGCACAGGCGCAGGAGGCACCGGTCAGCACCTGCCTTGCGATCGCCGAGCGCCTGCCGGGCGTGCGCTACGCCTCGCTCGACGCGCCCGAAGGCCCGGTGCGGCTGGCGCAGAACGGGCGGGACGAGGTGACGATCACCTACGTCCACCACGCCACCTACATGATCGAGAGCGCCGACGGCGTGCGCATCGCCACCGACTATTCCGGCTATCACGGCGGCGGAGAGCCGCCCGATGTGGTGACCATGAACAAGGCGCACTCCACCCACTACACCGACTTTCCCGACCCCGGCATCTCGACGGTGCTGCGCGGCTGGAATCCGGAGGGCGGGCCGGCGAAACACGCGGTGACGGTCGGCGACGTCCTGATCCGGAACGTGCCGACCGACATCAACCGCTACGGTACGTTCGAGGCGGACGGGAACTCGATCTTCATCGTCGAGGCGTCGGGCCTGTGCATCGGCCATCTCGGCCATCTCCACCATCAGCTGACGGAGGAGGACTACGCCGCGATCGGACGGCTCGACGTCCTCATGGTGCCGGTGGACGGGTCCTGGACGATGAGCCAGGCGGGTATGGGCGACATCGCCCAGCGGCTCCATTCCTCGGTAGTGCTGCCGATGCATCGCTTCCGCACGCCGATCGAGCGCTTCCTCGCGCAGATCCCGGACTTCGCGGTGGAGCGCCGCGAGGACGCGTCGATCACGCTCTCGGCCCGCAGCCTGCCGCGCCAGCCGACCGTGGTGCTGCTCAGCGGGGTCTGATGCTCAAGCGCGACGGCGGCGATCGCTCGTGGTCGCGCCGCCCCCGCCCGCTTCCTCCTCTTCCAGGATCGCGGCCTCGTCGTCGCGGTCGTCATCGTCGTCGTCGAGCTGCACCTGCGCAGGATTGCGCAAGACGTGCCCATGATGGCGAGCCGGCGGTTGCGGCATCGACGTGACCACGCCGATCAGCGCCATCAGGACGCCGAGGAGATGAAGTCGGATGGTCCGCACACGTTCTGGCCCCCTGCCGCACGCTTTGGATGCCGGGACTTGATCGGTCGATTGCGGCGGTTCTCCGGTCTCACCAGAAATTCGGGACGGAGCCTTCCAGCCGCGGACCGATACGCACCGTGCCGACCTTCTCGGCCAGCCCCGTGCGGTCGGAAATCTCCACCGCCAGCCCGCAGATCGTCGCCGGGCCCGAGGCCGCCTCGAAACGGCCGCGCGGCACCTTGGTGACGAAGCGGTTGATCGGCTCCTCCTTGTCCATGCCGAGCGAGGAGTCGTAGTCGCCGCACATGCCGGCGTCCGACTGGTAGGCGGTGCCCTGCGGCAGGATCTGGTGGTCAGCGGTCGGCACGTGCGTGTGGGTGCCGACGACGACCGAGGCGCGACCGTCGAGGAAATGGCCGAAGCACTGCTTCTCGCTCGTCGCCTCGGCGTGGAAATCGAAGATCACGGCATCGGCCTGCTCGCCGAGCGGGCAGGCGGCGAGAATGTCCTCCGCGGCGCGAAACGGATCGTCGAGTTCGGGATGCATGAAGACCCGACCCATGACGTTGGCGACGAGCACCCGCGCGCCGTTTCGCGCCTCGACGAGGCAGGAGCCGCGGCCGGGCGTGCCCTTCGGGTAGTTGGCGGGGCGCAGGAACCGGTCGTGGCGCGAGGCGAAAGTCAGCGCCTCGCGCTGGTCGAAGGCGTGGTTGCCGGTGGTCACGACATCGGCGCCCGCCGCCACCGTCTCCTCGAAGATGTCCTCGGTGATGCCGAAGCCGCCGGCCGCGTTCTCGCCGTTGACGACGACGAAATCGAGCCGCCAGTCCGCGACGAGGCCCGGCAGCCGGTCGCGCACCGCCACACGCCCGGTCCGTCCTACCATGTCGCCGAGGAACAGGAACCTCATGACGTCAGCGCGTCCTTGGCGGCCTTCAGCTTGGCGAGCGCCTTCGCAACCGCCGGACGCTCGTCGACGCGCCGGACCCAGGCAGCGAGCGCCGGAAACTTTTCATGCGCGTTGAGGTCTTTGAGGCCGCTGCGGGCCCAGGAGACGTTCATCACGTCGGCCACCGAGAACTCGCCCGCGAGGTACTCGACCCCGCCGAGCCGCTTGTCGAGAACGCCGAGGAGCCGGTCGGACTCCTTCTCGAAGCGGCGGATGGCGAACTCGCTGCGCTCGTCCGCATTCTTGAAGTAGTGGATCTGGCCGATCATCGGCCCGGTGCCGCCGGCCTGGAAGAACATCCAGCCAAGCGCTTCGGCCCGCGCCGCACCGGTCGGGGCGAGCAGCCGCCCGGTCTTCTCGGCAAGATGGAGGAGGATCGCGCCGGACTCGAAGACGCGCACGCTGTCGTCGGTCAGCGCGGGGATGCGACCGTTCGGGTTGATCGCAAGAAAGTCCGATTCCTTCTGTTTGCCGGTCGAGATGTCGATCAGGCGCAACGCGTAGTCGAGCCCGAGTTCCTCCAGCATGATCACCGGCTTCTCGCCGTTCGGTGTGGTCCAGGTATAGAGCTCGATCACGCGGCGAATCTCCGACAGCCAAGTTTCGAACGACGTAGCGCGGGCAGGCTCGCGTTGCGAGGGTGGTGGCAGGCAGGACGACCGGACGAATGAAGACGAGCATGAAAACGGCAGCCGCGGTCCTCGCGGCCTCGCTGTTGGCAGGATGCGCCTCGACGGGGATGACCCCGTCCTCGGTCGCCGACCTCCGGATCGACCGCGACCGGGGCCTTGCGGCGGTCAACGCGTTCCGCGCCGAGAACGGCCTGAAGCCGCTGACGGTGGACGAGCGGCTGATGGCCGCCGCCGCCGCACAGAGCGAAGCGATGGCGCGGCGCGACAAGATGGACCATGCGGTCGACGGCGCCCTGCCCGGCCGGGTCGAGCGGGTGGGCTACCGCTGGGGCACGACGGCCGAGAACATCGCCCGCGGCTACAAGGACTACGACGAGGCCATGGTCGGCTGGATCCATTCGCCCGGCCACCGGAAGAACCTCCTCAACCCCAACGTCACGCAGATCGGCTTTGCGGGCGCGCAGGTGCCGGGAAACCCCCGCCCCTATTGGGCGCAGGTCCTCGCCAGCCCGTCGAAGTATCCGGCCAAGCCTAGCGCGGAGAAGCCGTTGCGCTGGGGACCCGAACTCCGCTTTCCGTAAGGACGCGGTCGAGGAAGCGGTCGTGCGGCTCGACCGGCACCTCGGCCACCTCCTGCGCGTCGAGGGCGAGGCCGATGGTGACGAGCCCCGGCTTCACCGCGAGAAGACGGGCGATCGCCCGGTCATAGAAGCCACGCCCGTAACCGATCCGCGCGCCGCGCCGGTCGAAGGCAAGGAGCGGCACGAGAAGGATGTCGGGGGCGAGCATCCGAGCCGCCGCGCCCGGCGCGACGGTGCCGTGCCCCTGCGCGACCAGTTCGCCGTCGCGGAGAAGCTCTCGGAACTCGAGATCGCCATTCACGATCGCGGGCGCGGCGAGACGCAGCCGGCGGTCGGCGAGCGCCATCATCGCCGGGCGTGGATCGATTTCGGAACCGATGGGAAGATAGGCGCCGACGACATCGACCGTCTCGAACAAAGTGTCGCGGGCGACGTGCTCGGCCAGTGCGAAGGCCGCCTCGATCCGTGCGCCCGGCGTCAGCGCCTCGCGCCGGGCGCGGGCCATGCGGCGAAGGTCGGCCTTGGCGGCTGCGATGTCGGACATGGCTTCCTCGGTGCGAAACGCGCGAAGCTGCCCATAGCGAATGGCGGGAGGAGTGGCGAGCCACCTCGGCCGATGAGAAGATCGATCCCGGGAACCTACAGAGTAGGTGGGCGCCGTATGCCCCAGCCCACGGGCCGAGGCAGGAACAGCTCCCTTAGGGATGCGTAAGGCCCCGGGGAATAAGTTATCCCTGTCGAACCGCGCAGCCCGCCGAGACGAGATATAGCACTCCCGTCACGGCCTTTCCATGGCCGCGCGGCGCGCTTTTTCGTCAGCGGCGTCCGCTTTCGAGCTTGGCCGCGATGCGCTCGACGATCTCCGACACGCCGAGAAGATGCTCGGTGAGGCGCGCGTCGCCCGCCCGCGCGCCACCGGCGGCCTGCGCCTCGCGTTCCTGCAGCTCGGTGATCTCGGCATGGGCTGCCGCGAGCTTGCCCTTCGCCTCGTCGAGTTCGTCGGCCACCATCAGGGCGGCCATGACCATCAACCGGAGGTCGCCGATCTCGCCAAAGCTGCCGCGCAGCTGCGAGACGCGGGCGTCGAGCCCGGCGCCGAGACCGAGGAGATGCTCCTCCTCGCCCTCGGCACAGGCCATGCGGTAGGTCTTGCCGTCGATGGTGACTGCGATCTGGGGCATGGGGCTCGGCTTCTTCCTGGAGCGCGCGTCAGGCGCGTCGTTCGGCGAGGACGTCGCGGATGGATTCCATCGCGGTGACGAGGCGGCGCGAGACCTCGCGGTTGGCGGTCTCGAGACGTTGGGCCCGCGTCAGTGCGGTGTCGAGCTCGCTGGCCAGCCGCGAGCGGTCGGCGGTCATCCGCTGCACCTCCTCTTCGACCGACAGAACCACGTGATCGCGCGACATGCGCGCGTCCACCGCGTCCTCGAGCCGTTCGAGGGCCTTCTGCAGGCGAAGCGTCGCCTCGCCGAGCGGACTGGCCGCATCCATCATCCTGCCTCCTTCGAAGGAATCGCACCCGCGCCCCGATCCGCCGGGCACTTCGTTCAAGGCTGTCCTGCTTTATCGCGCCCCCGACCGATTTGAAAAGCGAAAGGCGCGCACGGATCGGCCGCGATTGACAGGCGCTCGGGACCTATGATGTGTGCGGGCCGAACGATGTAGCCTCTTCCCGCGGCCCGAATCCCGGAGGAAAGCGGTCCAGATACCGTGCCGGCATGCCCTCTGCGTCCCGCGCGCCCGCCGCGCCCGGCCTGCCGCCCGTCGTCTCCCGTTTCCCGCGCTGCGG
The DNA here is from genome assembly GCF_047943035.1 of Aureimonas phyllosphaerae. Lineage (NCBI taxonomy): Bacteria > Pseudomonadati > Pseudomonadota > Alphaproteobacteria > Hyphomicrobiales > Aurantimonadaceae > Aureimonas > Aureimonas phyllosphaerae. The sequence goes on from NZ_CP181348.1 coordinate 3,903,136, forward strand.
CTGACAATGTCCTGCACCGGCCCTATGTCGGGCCGGGCGAGAAGCATTCGCCGTCCCGATCTTGCGGACGGCACTCGACGGGCCATCCCGGCCTCGCCGCCTGAGGAGAAGAATGACCATGGCAGTCCGCGTCGCCATCAACGGTTTCGGTCGCATCGGGCGCAACGTCCTGCGCGCCATCATCGAGTCCGGCCGTACCGACATCGAGGTGGTCGGCATCAACGATCTCGGCCCGGTTGAGACCAACGCCCACCTGATCCGCTACGATTCGGTCCACGGCCGCTTCCCGGGCGAGGTGAAGGTCTCGGGCGACACGATCGACGTCGGCCGCGGCCCGATCAAGGTCAGCGCCGAGCGCGACCCGAAGAACCTTCCCTGGAAGGAACTCAACGTCGACATCGCGTTCGAGTGCACCGGCATCTTCACCGATCCGGCCAAGGCCTCGGCGCATCTGGAAGCGGGCGCCAAGAAGGTGCTGATCTCCGGCCCGCTGACCAACGCGGCCGACGAGAAGACCGTCGTCTTCGGCGTGAACCACGATACCCTGAAGGCGAGCGACAAGATCGTGTCGAACGCCTCCTGCACCACCAACTGCCTCGCGCCGGTCGCCAAGGTGCTCGACGAAGCCATCGGCATCGAGACCGGCTTCATGACCACGATCCACTCCTACACGGGGGATCAGCCGACGCTCGACACGATGCACAAGGATCTCTACCGGGCGCGTGCCGCCGCCCTGTCGATGATCCCGACCTCGACGGGCGCCGCCAAGGCCCTCGGCCTCGTGCTGCCGCAGCTCAAGGGCAAGCTCGACGGCTCGTCGATCCGCGTGCCGACGCCGAACGTCTCGGTGGTGGACTTCAAGTTCACCGCCAAGCGCGCCACTTCGGTGGAGGAAGTGCAGAACGCCATCCGCGCCGCCGCCGAAGGCCCGCTGAAGGGCATCCTCGGCTACACGCTCGACCCGAACGTGTCGGTGGACTTCAACCACGATCCGCACTCCTCCATCTTCGCGATGGATCAGGTGAAGGTCCTGGGTGGCACCTTCGTGCGCATCCTGTCCTGGTACGACAACGAGTGGGGCTTCTCCAACCGCATGTCGGACACCGCGATCGCCATGCACAACGCCGGCTGATCCCAGCCGATGCCGTTCCGGCCCCTGTCCTCACGCGATGTCCGTTGGGCTCCCGCCGAGGGCGAGGGGCTGGAGCACCTCCATCTTGCGACGACGCCCACCGGCGTCGTCGCTCGCTCCTCACTGATCGGCAGTCGGGGCGACCGGCCCTACGGCGTCTTCTACGAGATCGACCTCGACGCCTCGTGGCACGTGACGCGCTTTTGCATCGAGACCGCGCACGGGCAGCGCCTTGCACTGGCGCAGGCGGCCCCCGGCCGCTGGACGGGCGAGGACGGCACGCACCGCACTGACCTCGACGGCTGCATCGACATCGACCTCGCCGGCACGCCCTTCACCAACACCCTGCCCATCCGCCGCCTCGACGGTCGGCTCGCGGCGCCGACCGAACTGCGCATGGTCTACGTCCCCTTCGACACGTTCGAGCCGCTGGTGGACGAACAGCGCTACGCCGAGCGCTCGCCTGGCCTCTACCGTTACGAGGCGGTCGATGGCGGCTTCACGGCCGAGCTGCCGGTGGACGAGGACGGGCTGGTGATTGACTATCCCACCCTTTTCCGGCGCGCCTGAGCGCGACATCCTCACCCCTTTTCCCGACGGAGCCCCAGCGATGACCCTGTTCAAGACGCTCGACGATGCCGCCCTCCAGGGCAAGCGCGTCCTGGTGCGCGTCGATCTCAACGTCCCGATGAAGGACGGCGTCGTGACCGATACGACGCGTATCGAGCGCATCCTGCCGACCATCCGCGAAATCGCCGAGAAGGGCGGCCGCGCGATCCTTCTCGCCCATTTCGGGCGTCCGAAGGGCAAGGTGGACCCGTCGCAGTCGCTCGGCCCTATCGCGCCGGTTCTCGCCGAAAAGCTCGGCCAGCCCGTCGGCTTCGCCGAGGATTGCGTCGGCCCGGTCGCCGACGGCATCGTCGCCAATATGAAGGACGGTGACGTCCTTCTCCTCGAGAACACCCGCTTCCACGACGGCGAGGAGAAGAACGACGAGACCTTCGTCTCCGGTCTGGCCGCGCTCGGCGACATCTACGTCAACGACGCCTTTTCGGCCGCGCACCGCGCCCACGCCTCGACGGAGGGCCTTGCCCACCACCTGCCGTCCTATGCCGGCCGCACCATGCAGGCCGAGCTCGAGGCTTTGGAGAAGGGTCTCGGCCAGCCCGAGAAGCCGGTGATCGCGATCGTCGGCGGCGCCAAGGTCTCGACCAAGATCGACCTCCTGCAGAACCTCGTCACCAAGGTCGATTGCCTCGTGATCGGCGGCGGCATGGCCAACACGTTCCTGGCCGCCCAGGGCAAGGACGTCGGCAAGTCGCTTTGCGAGCACGATCTCGCCGACACCGCCAAGGCGATTCTCGCGGCCGCGCAGACGAGCGGCTGCACCATCCTGCTGCCCGTCGACGCCGTGGTCGCACGCGAGTTCAAGGCGAACGCCGAGAACGAGACCGTGCCGGTCGATCGCGTGCCGTCCGACGCCATGATCCTCGACGTCGGCCCGGCCTCGGTCGGCGCGATCACCGAGTGGATCGACAAGTCGAAGACGCTGGTCTGGAACGGCCCGCTCGGCGCGTTCGAGCTGCAGCCCTTCGACAAGGCGACGATGGCCGCCGCGCGCCATGCCGCGAGCCGCACCGAGGCCGGCCAGCTCGTCTCGGTCGCCGGCGGCGGCGATACGGTCGCCGCGCTGAATCAGGCCGGCGTGTCCGAGCGGTTCTCGTATGTCTCGACGGCGGGCGGTGCCTTCCTCGAATGGATGGAAGGCAAGCCGCTGCCGGGCGTCGACGCGCTGAAGGCCTGAGGCGTCGGCGGATCGGATCGTGCGTCCCGCCCTCATCTCCTGGCTGATGTTCCCCGTCTATATCTGGCAGGGCATCGGCATCCGGCGCTCGATCGAGCGTATGTTGCCGCCGGCCGGGCCGTTCCATGGAACGGCCGGAGCGTCGGATGACGAGGCGCCGATCCGCCTTCTGGTGCTCGGCGATTCGTCGGCCGCCGGTGTCGGCGTCGACCGAGCGGAGGACGGGCTCGCCGCCCGCCTCGCCGAGCGTCTCCACGCGCTGACGGGCAAGGCCGTGCGCTGGCGCGCGATCGGCTCCAACTCCGCCGTCTCCTCCGACGTGCGCGACTACATCGTGCCGAACGTCGCCCCGGAGGGGTTCACGCACATCCTCCTGTCGATCGGCACCAACGACGTGAAGAACTTCCACACTGCGCGCCGGTTCAAGCGCGGCTTCGGGGGTCTTCTCTATGCCCTGCGCGCCCGCTGGCCGGACGCGCGCATCGTCTGGTCGCCGCCGGTGGACATGCTGCGCGTGCCCGCCCTGCCACGCGGTCTCGCCAAGGTGCTGTCGTTGCGCGAGCGCGTTCTCGCACGCCTCGGTGCACGCCTGTGCCTGGAACGCGGGGTCGTGCCCGCAACCACCCTGCCCCGCGTCGAACCGGCCGGCTTCTCTCGCGACGGCTTCCACGCCTCAGCCGACGGCGCCGCCTACACGGCGGGTCATCTTGCGCCTTATCTCCTGGGCGATCAGATGAAAGCGGCCTGAGCCGCGTCCATCTCGCCGCAAGGCTTGCGTGGAAGTCTCGCGTAGCGCAACAAATCCACACTTCAAGGGGCATCTGCCCCAATTCGGACGGAAAAGCGAAGGAAAGGCGCGCGCCGACTTCATCGCATGCGATCCGACGGCCGGTTCGCGCTCTTGGATGCCTCGCCCATGCCCGCCGCTTCCCAATCCTTCCAAGCTTATGCGCGGGCGATCGCGCTCCTTCGCCCGGAAGCCGGCCGCGTCGCCGGCATCGTCCTTGCCGGCATGGCCGTCGCGGGCATCCAGGTGGCCGAACCGGTCCTCTTCGGCCACGCCGTCAACGCGCTTCTGTCGGGCGGCGATGCGCTCCAGCTCGTGCTCCTCTGGGGCGCGGCGAGCTTCGTCTCGTTCCTGTCGGCGATGACGATCTCGCTGCTCGCCGATCGGCTCATGCACCGGCGGCGGCTGGCCGCCATGGCGACCTTCCTCGAGCATGTCCTGGCGCTGCCGGCCTCGTTCCACTCGCGCTCGCAGTCGGGCGGGCTGATGCGGGTGATGATCTCGGGCGTCGACACCCTGTTCTCGTTCTGGCTGCCTCTGTTCCGCGAGCAGATCGGCAATGTCGTGGCGCTCGCCGTGCTGCTACCGGTCGCCTTCTGGATGAACTGGCGCCTTGCTTCGCTCCTCGGCGTCCTCATCGTCGTCTACACGCTGGTGAACCTTGCTGTTGTGCGCCGCACCTCGGGCGGTCAGGCGCAGGTCGAAGGCCACTTCACCCGCGTCTCGGGCACGGTCGGCGAGCTGTTCGGCAACGTGCCGATGCTCCAGAGCTTCCTCGCCGTGCCGCGCGAGATCGGCTCCGTGCGCTCGGCGCTCGACCGGATCCTCGCCGCGCAATATCCGGTCCTCAACTGGTGGGCGGTGATGGCGGTTCTGACGCGCGGCGCCTCGTCCATCTCGATCGTCTCGATCTTCGCCTACGGTGCGTTCCTCGCCTCGCGCGGGCAGACGAGCGTCGGCGAGATCGTGTCCTTCGTCGGTTTTGCGACGCTCCTGATCGGCCGGCTCGATCAGTTGACCGGCTTCCTGATGGGCCTCTTTTCGCGCGCGCCGATGCTGGTGCAGTTCTTCGCCGTCCTTGGCGAGCGGACCGACGTGGTGGAACGTGCGGACGCGCAGCCGCTGAATGTCACCGAAGGGCGCGTGCGCTTCGAGAACGTCACCTTCCGCTACCCGCGAGGGTCCGGCGCCGTGCGCGGCCTCGACTTCGAGGCACGGCCGGGCGAGACGATCGCGATCGTCGGACCGACGGGCTCGGGCAAATCCACCGCCCTGTCGCTCCTCCAGCGCGCCTACGATCCCGAATGCGGACGCATCACCATCGACGGACAGGACATCCGCGACGTGACGCTGACCTCGCTGCGCGGGTCGATCGGCGTGGTCTTCCAGGAGGCGGGTCTCTTCAGCCGCACCATCCGCGAGAACATCGCGATCGGCCGCCCGGAAGCCACGATGGCCGAGATCGAGGAGGCCGCCCGGCTGTCCGGAGCCGTCGACTTCATCGCCCGCAAGGCGGAAGGCTTCGAGGCAATGGTCGGCGAGCGCGGGCTGGGCCTGTCCGGCGGCGAGCGCCAGCGCCTTGCGATCGCCCGCGCGCTCCTGAAGGACGCGCCGATCCTGATCCTTGACGAGGCGACCTCTGCGCTCGACACGGCGACCGAGACACGCCTCCAGGGCGCACTCGAGCGGCTGCGCAAGGGGCGCACGACCTTCGTGATCGCCCACCGCCTGTCGACCATCCGCTCGGCCGACCGCATCATCGTGCTGGATGGGGGCCACATCGCGGAGACCGGCACGTTCGACGAGCTCGTGGCGCAGGGCGGCATCTTCGCCGGGCTGGCGCGCGACGCCGGCGTCTCGTCGCTGCGCAAGCTGCCCGAGCCGCTGGCGCCGACGGCCTTTCTCGAAGCGGCCGAATAGCCTTCAGCCAGCCGGCCGGGGCGCCTTCTCCGGCAGCGGAAAGAAGGTCGTGAAACGGCGGGCGGTCTCGCGATCGCCCTCCACCGCCAGCACGCCGCCGCCTTCCAGCGCCTCGAGGCTCTGGCCGCCGTAGATCGCGGCGGCGATCACCCGCGGCTCGCCGACGAGGACGGCGTCCGCCTCGTCGATCGGGTGCGAGGCGACGTCGATCGCACCATGCTCCACAACCGCGAGCAGCGTTTCCCGCCCGATCTGGAAACCGATCCGCATCCGGCCGTCACCAGCCGGCGACGGATCGAACATCGTGCGCAACGACAGCATCAGCGACGCCGTCGAGAAGCTAGCCGTCGGATCGTGGAAGGGCGAACGCGAACCCCACCGGCCGACGACGCGGAAGATCGGCTCGGCCTCCATCCCCCAGGGGGTCAGCTCGTACACCTTCGCGCCGGATGGTGGCGGCAGTTCGCGGCGCACGACGATGCCAAGGCTCGCCAGCCATTCCAGCCGCTGCGCGAGGACGTTGGCGCTGATGCCGGGCAGGCCGGCGCGCAGGTCGCTGAACCGGCGCGGGCCCGTGATCAACTCCCGCATGACCAGAAGCGTCCAGCGCTCGCCGACGATCTCCAGGGCATGCGCGGCGGCGCAGGCGTCGCGATAGGACCACCGGTCGTCGACGCCGCCCGGCTGCGGACTTTTGGTTACTACTTCTGACTTCATGGTTGCAATTCATAACCGACGGGTCCACGCTTGTCCAATCGGTGCCGCATCCGGCGGCCCATCGGTACCAGGAGGGGTCCGTGTCGAGACTGATCTTCGTCAATCTTCCCGTTCGCGATCTCGAGCGTTCGATCTCCTTCTACGAGGCGCTCGGCCACGCGAAGAACCCTCAGTTCTCCGACGACACGGCCGCGTGCATCGTCGTCTCCGAGGCGATCCACGTGATGCTGCTGACGCATGAGAAATTCATGCAGTTCTCGCCGCGACCGATCGCCGACGCCAAGGCCGGCGCCCAGGTTCTCCTGTGCCTGTCGGCGTCGAGCCGCGAGGCTGTGGACGCCGAGGTCGGCAAGGCGGTCGAGGCCGGTGGGAAGGCCGATCCGACCCCGACACAGGAATACGGCTTCATGTACGGCCGATCCTACGAGGACCCGGACGGCCATATCTGGGAGGTGATGTGGATGGACCCGGCCGCCGTCGCGAACGGCCCGGAAGCTGCCGCGGCCTGAACGGCGCACAAAGCGAGAGGAGGAACTCATGGCCTATGTCGAAGGATTTCTGGTGCCCGTGCCGGAAGCCAACAAGCAAGCCTATCTGGAACTTGCCACCCGAGCCGCGCCGCTGTTTCGCGAATACGGCGCGCTCGAGGTCGTGGAATGCTGGGGCTCGGACCTGCCGGACGGCAAGGTGACGGACTTCCGCATGGCGGTGAAGGCGGAGGACGGCGAGAACGTCGTCTTCTCCTGGATCGTCTACCCGTCGAAGGCGGTGCGCGACGACGCCGTGCAGAAGGTCTTCACCGATCCGCGGATGCAGATGGACGAGACGGAGATGCCGTTCTCGGGCCAGCGCATGGTCTTCGGCGGTTTCGATGTGATCCTGAAGGACGCGGACTGAGGCTCAGTCGCCCTCGTCCTCGTAGCCGACGAGGTGGAGCGGGCGGGCGCGCACGCCCTTGAGGGCGCACCAGCGCACCAGCGCCTCCTCGCGGCCGTGAGTGACCCAGACCTCTTGCGGCGCGATCTCGGCGATGGTCTCGACGAGTTCGTCCCAGTCGCAGTGATCCGACAGGATCAACGGCAGTTCGACGCCGCGCTGGCGCGCTCGGCCCCGCACGCGCATCCAGCCGGATGCGAAGCACGAGACCGGATCGGGAAAGCGCCGAGCCCACTTGTCGGCGAAGGCCGATGGCGGCCCGACGATGATCGCGCCGGCGAACTCGGCCTTCGCCGCGCCCTCGGCATCCTTGCCGCGCGCGATCGTCGCAGGCCGCAACTCGCCGAGGTCGATCCCCTCCTCCTGGTAGAAGTCGCAGAGCCGCTTCAGCGCGCCGTGAATGTAGATCGGCTCGTCGTAGCCCTCTTCGCGCAGCATGCGGATGACGCGCTGCGCCTTGCCGAGCGCGTAGGCGCCGACGAGATGGGCGCGCTCGGGAAACTGCCGCGTCGAGGCGATCAGCTTGCGCATCTCGCCGCGCGATTCCGGGTGGCGGAAGACCGGCAGCGCGAAGGTCGCCTCGGTGATGAAGACATCGCAGGGAACCGGCTCGAAGGGTTCAGCGGTCGGGTCCTCGCGACGCTTGTAGTCGCCGGACGCGACGATCCGCATCCCGCCCCATTCGACAAGAATCTGGGCCGAGCCGAGTACATGGCCGGCGGGATGGAACGAGACGGTGACGCCGTTGATCTCGATCGGCCGGCCCCAGTCGGCCACCTGCCGCGTCGTGCAGAACTCCTCGCCGTAGCGCAGCGCCATGATCGCAAGGGTCCGACGCGTCGCCAGAACCTTTTCGTTGCCGGGGCGCGCGTGGTCGGCATGGCCGTGGGTGACGAGCGCCCGTTCGACCGGCTTCACCGGGTCGATGTAGAAATCGCCGGGCGGGCAGTAGAGGCCCTTGGGGGTCGGTCGGAGGAGGTCTTCGAAGCGCGCCATCGCCCGGTGAGATAGGGCTCGGCTCCCCGCGCGAAAGCCCTTGCGCAGCAGGGGCCCGCCGCCGCATATGCCGGCGATACCTCTCGGAACCCACAGCCCTTGCGCTCCAGCCTTCACCGATCCGGCGACGACCTCGCCGACCGCCGCGCCGAGTATGCCGAGGCCTATGCCAAGGCGGGGGACACGGCAGCCGCCGCCGACCTGATGGCACAGGCCGTGGAGCGCGCGCCGGACTGGCTGCTCGGGCGGGTCCGCTGGGGTGAGTTCCTGGCGGAAGCCGGCGAGACCGAAGCGGCCAGCGCGGTGTTTCGGCAGGCGCTCGCGCAGAACGAGGCCGATCCCTACGGGATCAGCCTGAAGCTCGCGCGGCTCGGGGCCGAGCCCGTGCCCGACGCGCCCTCGCCCTCCTTCGTCGCCGGGCTCTTCGACCAGTATGCGGACGGGTTCGAGGACGCGCTGGTGCGTCGGCTCGAATACCGCGTGCCCGACCTTCTTTTCGATCTCGTCGCCCGCGCCGCGCCGGGCGCGCGCTTTGCCGCGGCGCTCGACCTCGGCTGCGGCACCGGGCTGATGGGCGAGCGGCTGAAACCTCTCTGCGACCGGCTCGACGGCATCGACCTGTCCGCCGGCATGCTGGAGAAGGCGCGTCGCAAGCGGCTTTACGACACGCTTCTGGAAGGCGACATCCTCGCCGCGCCGCGCTTGGGCGACAGCAGCTACGACCTCGTCACGGCCGCCGACGTCCTCACCTATCTCGGCGACCTCCGGCCGGTCTTCGCCCACGCGGCGAGCCTTCAGGACGCAGGCGGCTGGCTGGCCTTCTCGACCGAGCGCGCCGAGGACGACGCGGGCTTCGTCTTGCGCCCGTCGCTGCGCTACGCGCATTCGGTCGACTATCTCGAGGCCGCGCTGCAGGATGCCGGCTACGCCGTCGTGAACCGGAGCGCCGAAACGCTCCGGCGCGACCGGGGCGAGGCGATCGCGGGGACCCTCATTGTCGCCCGGAAGCGCTGACATGGCACCCATGCGCAGTCAGCGCTGGTCGCCGCGCGGGGGCCGGCTACTCTCCCGGCTTCGACGCGAGCGGAGCGGGTCCATGAGCGCTGCAGAACTCTCCGAAGAGCGCATCGAGCGCGAGACCACGCGCCGCGCCCATCGCTTCGGCTCCTGGGCGTCCACCGCCACGCGCCACAGCCCTTGGGAGGATGCGCTCGGCGTCATCGCGGGCGTGACGCTGACGGCCGTCGGCATCTCGATCCTCGGCTCACTCGGCTTTCTCACCGGCGGCATGGCGGGCCTCGCCTTCGTGGTCCACTACCTCACGGGCTGGAACTTCGGCCTCGTCTTCTTCATCGCCAACCTGCCCTTCTATGCGCTGGCGATCGGCCGAATGGGCCGCGCCTTCACCATAAAGACCGCCTTCGCCGTCGCGCTCCTTTCGGTGATGACGGCCTTCAGCCCCGACGTCCTGCGTTTTGCCTATGTGGACCCGCTGCTCGGCGCCTGCCTCGGCGGGCTGATGCTCGGCTTCGGCCTCCTGGCCCTGTTCCGCCATCGCTCCTCGGCGGGCGGCATCGGCATCCTCGCCGTCTACCTGCAGGATCGGTTCGGCTGGCGCGCGGGCCTGACGCAGCTCTGCGTCGATCTCGTGGTGCTGGTCACGGCCTTTGCGGCCGTCTCGCCCGCCGCCGTCGCCTATTCGGTCCTCGGCGCGCTGGTGCTCAACTTCTTCCTCGCGATCAACCACCGCACCGACCGCTATCTCGCGGTCTGACGCCTTGGCGAAAGCCGATGGGGGCCTTACCTCCCGCAGGTGACAGCGCCGCTCTCCACACCGCCCCGCGACCTGCCCGGCTTCGACCTGCCGGAGGCGTTCCTGCGTTGGTTCGCGCAAAAGGGCTGGTCGCCGCGCCCGCACCAGCTCGATCTCCTCCAGCGCGCCGAGAACGGCGCCTCGGTGCTCCTGATCGCGCCGACGGGCGCCGGCAAGACGCTGGCGGGCTTCCTGCCGGCGCTGGTCGATCTCTCGCGGCGGCGCAAGCGCCGGCCGGGCACGCGGCCGCCCGGCATCCACACGCTCTACATCTCGCCGCTGAAGGCGCTCGCCACCGACATTCGACGCAACCTCGAAAAGCCGGTCGACGAGATCGGCCTGTCGATTTCCCTCGAGGCGCGCACCGGCGACACATCACAGGCCAAGCGCCAGCGCCAGAAGCTGAAGCCGCCTGACATCATGCTGACGACGCCCGAGCAGCTGGCGCTGCTGATCTCGGCGCCGGACGCGGACAGCTTCTTCTCCGACCTTCGCTACGTGATATTCGACGAGCTGCATTCGCTCGTCGCCTCCAAGCGCGGCCATCTCCTGGCGCTCGGCCTTGCGCGTCTCAGGCGCCTCCGCCCCGCGATCCAGACGATCGGCCTGTCCGCGACCGTCACCGACCCGGACGAGCTGCGCGAATGGCTGGTCGCGCAGGGGCCGGACGCCGCGCCGATGGCCGATCTCATCGTCGTCGACGGCGGCGCCAAGCCCGAGATCACCATCCTGAAATCGCGCGAGCGCGTGCCCTGGCAGGGGCACATGGCGCGCTACGCGATGCCGGAGATCTACGAGGCGATCAAGCAGCACCGCACGACGCTGCTCTTCGTCAACACGCGCTCCCAGGCCGAACTCCTGTTCCAGGAGCTCTGGCGCATCAACGAGGAGACGCTGCCGATCGCGCTTCACCACGGCTCGCTCGACGTGGCGCAGCGCCGCCGCGTCGAGGCGGCGATGGCGGCCAACGAGCTGCGCGCCGTGGTCGCGACCTCGACGCTCGACCTCGGCATCGACTGGGGCGACGTCGATCTCGTCGTGCATGTCGGCGCGCCGAAGGGCGCCTCCCGCCTTGCCCAGCGGATCGGCCGCGCCAACCATCGGATGGACGAGCCGTCGCGCGCCATCCTCGTGCCGGCCAACCGCTTCGAGGTGATGGAGTGCCAAGCGGCGCTCGATGCCAACTATCTCGGCGCGCAGGACTCGCCGCCGATGCGCGAGGGCTGCCTCGACGTGCTGGCGCAGCACGTCCTCGGCATGGCTTGCGCCGCGCCCTTCCGCTCCGAGGACCTCTATGCCGAGGTCGTCACCGCTTCCCCCTATCGCGATCTCGACCGCGACACGTTCGACCGCATCGTCGATTTCGTCGCGACCGGCGGCTATTCGCTCCGCGTCTACGACCGCTATGCCAAGATCCGCCTGACCGAGGACGGAACGTGGCGCGTGACGCACCCGTCCGTGGTGCAGGGCTATCGGATGAACGCCGGCACGATCATCGAGTCGGAAGCGCTCCTCGTGCGCCTCATCCGCGCCAAGACGAAGAGCGGCATGGCGCGCGGCGGGCCGGTGCTCGGCAAGATCGAGGAGAACTTCCTCGAGACGCTGGCCATCGGGGACACGTTCCTGTTCTCCGGCCAGGTGCTGAAGTTCGAAGGCATTCACGAGATGGAATGCCTCGTCACCAAGACGCGGGACGACGAGGCGAAGGTCCCCTATTACGGCGGCCAGAAGTTTCCGCTGACCACCTTCCTCGCGGCCAAGGTGCGCGAGATGCTGGCCGACCCGACGCAATGGGGCGCCCTGCCCTCCCAGGTCGGCGAGTGGCTGGCGATCCAGAAGCGCAAGTCCGCGATCCCCGGACCGAACGACCTCCTGATCGAGACCTTTCCGAACGGCAACCGCTTCTTCATGGTGGCCTATCCGTTCGAGGGCCGCCTCGCGCACCAGACGCTCGGCATGCTCCTGACGCGCCGGCTCGAGCGCGCGCGCGCCAAGCCGCTCGGCTTCGTCGCCACCGACTACGCCCTCTCGATCTGGGGACGCGCCGACATGGGCGAGATGATAGGATCGGGCAAGCTATCGCTGGAAGACCTCTTCGACGAGGACATGCTGGGCGACGACCTGGAAGCGTGGATGGCCGACAGCTGGCTCCTGAAGCGGACCTTCCGCCAGTGCGCCGTGATCGCGGGCCTCGTGATGAAGCGCCAGCCGGGACGCGAGAAGACCGGGCGGCAGATGACGGTCTCGTCGGACCTCGTCTACGACGTCCTGCGGGCGCACGAGCCCGACCATATCCTCCTGCGGGCAACCTGGGCGGACGCGGCGACCGGCCTTCTCGACGTCAAGCGCGTGTCGGACCTCCTCGCTCGTATCAAGCGCCACATCCTGCACAAGGACCTCGAGGAGATCTCGCCGCTCGCCGTGCCGATCATGCTGGAAGCCGGGCGCGAGCGCATCGAGGGCGAGGCCCGCGACGACCTCCTCGCCGAGGCGATGGAGGAGGAGCTGATCATCAAGGCGCTCGGCGAAGTGAAGGACTTCCGCTCGAACTACCTGCGCTGAGGCGACGCGCCGCCGGCCGTGCCGTCCCGGGTGAACAGCGGTGTCACCAGCATGTGCGGCACGGTGAGCGCTGCAAGGCCGATGAAGATCGAGCCGAGAGCCGGCGCCGGGCTCTGCGACAGCCAGAGGGCCAATCCCGCGAAGAAGACGGCCGCGCCAAGAAGCGTCGGCGCGCAGGCGCGCAGATACGAAGACAAGGTCGGCAGGCCGAGCCGCTGCATTCTCTCACGTGTCTCGCCGTGGCTGTGAATCAAGGCGAAGACGAGAGCGAAGCCGACCAGCGGGGAGAAGACGATCAACGCCATGGCGCCGAGCGCGATCTCCGCCGCGCCTTCGCGATCGCGATGCCGGACCCGAGAGAAAGCGGCACCGACCGCAGCAAGGAGGATCAGCGGCGCGAGCCATCCGGCGAGGCGCGCGAGGGTGATCCCGTCCTGCGGCGTCGACAGCAGTCCGAACAACTGCGCGAGCGCATCCTCGTGCAGGAGCGCCGGCAGTGTGATCGGCATCAGGCCGCGTGCGAACCGTTCCACCACGCGATTCCGCCAGGATCGGGCGTCGACGTCGTCGATCGCGAAATGCGCCGCCGACAGAAGCAGGAAGGCGGCGAGCGCGACACCCGGCGAAGCTTGCCAGAAGGCGAGCATTGCCCCGGCCGCACCGAGATAGGCCGCGAGGAACCACGCCAGACGCCCAAGTTGAGGTCGAAGCGGCTCGCCGCGCAGCGCCAGGAGATGGTCGCTCGCCCCGTGCGGCAGTCCGACGGCTAGGATCAGGACGGCCGCGAAGGCGAGAGGCGCCGAACCTCTCGCCCCGTCGGCTGCTAAGGCGAGGGCGGCAAAGCCTGCCGCAGCGACGAGACGCCCGGACACGGCCGGGCCGGCTGCGGCCCCCACCGGTCCAGATGCGACCGGCTTGTCGGCGACGAGCGTCATCCACCGTCCCCCGGTCGTCAGGCCAGACGCCGCGCCTCGCGGCGCTCCAGCTCCGGCTCGGCCGTCTTCAGCCGCTCGCCCACGAGGAAGCCGTAGCCGACCTTGGCCGCGACATCGAGAACGAGGATCGCCCAGACGCTGGCGGCCGACGAGATCGTGCCGAAGCCCTCGGGTCCGAGCGCGAACACCACCGGGTAGGCCAGCCAGACGACCGAGAGCTGCAGCGCGTTCTGGCGATAGACCTTGTCGAGGTCGCCGCCGTAGTTGGCGGAGCGCTCGCGCAGCGGGCCCCAGAGAAGGTAGTAGACGCCCGCGAACGCCGCACAGGACCACAGGAACCAGATCAGGCGGGTCGTGCCGTCGAGGCTGATGGCCGACAGAAGACCGGCGAGGATCATCAGCGCATCGAGGCCGATGATGGCGGTGAGGTAGCCGCCCTGACGCGGGTGCTCATGCAGGGCCAGCGCCACGAGGCCGGCCAGAAGGAGTGGCGTCGTGAAGATCCAGTCCACGTAGCGCGGCAGGTAGACCAGGGCACCATCGCCGCGATCCCAGACGAAATTGCCGAGATACATCGCGAGATAGGCGGTCGCAGCGATGAACGGGACGAGCGCGTGGATCTGCGTGTGATGGCGGATCGCATTGGACTTCGAGCCCGTCGCGTAGATGGCGAGGGAGCCGACCGACATCGCGACGAAGCCGATCAACAGGGCGGTGCTTTCCATGATCACGAAACCTTGAGGAGCGAAGGTTCTGTGCGAACACGGAGGCGTTACCGAAGTTCCGCCCTTACGGAAGGTTTAGTCGTCGCAGGCATTTCCGGGACCATTCGGAAGCACTGGAAGCGAAGCGACGCGGTGAATTTCCGCGTCGCCTCGTCGTCCTCAGTGGCCCGCCGGCAGCTCCAGTGCGTCGGCCCGGTTCTGGATCGTCAGCTTGTCGACGATCGTCTGCGAGGCCGCGTTGAGGCCGACGACTTCGACGGCAACGCCGGCCTTTCGGAATTTCAGGACCGCCTTGTCCAAGGCACCGACGCCGGTGAGGTCCCAGATATGGGCGCGGCTGACGTCGATCGTGACATGCGACAGCGGCTCTCGGAAATCGAAGCTTTCCAGGAAGCGCCCGGCCGAGGCGAAGAAGACCTGTCCCTCGACGACATAGGTCCGTGCGCGCCCGTCGTTCGACGCGACGCTGGTGACCGCGAAGATCTGGGCGATCTTGGACGCGAAGAAAAGGCCCGACAGGAGCACGCCCGCAAACACGCCGAGCGCGAGATTGTGGGTCCAGACCACGATCACGACCACCGTCAGCATCACGACGGAGGAGCGACGCGGATGCGTGATGAGGCTCTTCAGCGAAGCCCAGTCGAACGTGCCGATCGAGACCATGATCATGATGGCGACGAGCGCCGGCATCGGGATCACGGCGACCCAGTTGCCGAGCACGACGATCAGGAAGAGGAGCGCGACGCCGGCGAAGGCGCAGGACAGACGCCCGCGCCCGCCCGAGCGGATGTTGATGCCGGACTGGCCGATCATCGCGCAGCCCGCCATGCCGCCGAAGAAGCCGGTGACGAAGTTGGCGATGCCCTGCCCGAAGCATTCGCGATTCTTGTCCGAGCCGGTGTCGGTGAGATCGTCGACGACCTGGGCGGTCATCAGCGACTCCAGAAGCCCGACCAGTGCGATCGCCACCGAATAGGGCAGGATGATCTGCAACGTCTCGAGATTGAAGGGCACGTCGGGCAGGAAGAAGCTCGGGAAGCTCGACGGAAGCTGGCCCATGTCGCCGACCGTGCGCACGTCGATGCCGAAGGCGAGGACCACGGCCGTGATCGCGACGATCGCCACCAGCGGTGACGGGATCGCCTTGGTCACATACGGGAAGAGGTAGATGATGGCGAGCGCGGCGGCGACCAGAACGTAGGTCATGTCGGGAACGCCGATCAGCTCGGGCATCTGGGCCAGAAAGATCAGGATCGCCAATGCGTTGACGAAGCCGGTCATCACCGAGCGCGAGACGAAGCGCATGAGGTCGCCGAGCCGGAGAAACCCGGCCGCCATCTGCACGAGGCCCGCCAGCACCGTCGCGGCGAAGAGGTATTGCAGCCCGTGGTCGCGCACCAGCGTGACCATGAGGACGGCGGTCGCCGCGGTGGCGGCCGAGATCATGCCGGGCCGGCCGCCGAAGATGGCGGTCAGGACGGCGATGGAGAACGAGGCGTAGAGCCCCACCTGCGGGTCGACGCCCGCGATGATGGAGAAGGCGATCGCCTCGGGGATCAGCGCGAGCGCCACTACGAGGCCGGACAGGAGATCGCCACGGACATTGCCGAGCCATTCGGCCCGGAGGTTATCAGTCGAAAACATGAGTGGAAACAACGAGGATCTCGGCGACGTCGGAAGCCCTGAAAGGCTCGATCGCGAGGAGTCTGGACGTCGCTGGATTGGCCGAGGGATAGGCGCCCGGCATAGCCACCCGGCGCGCCGGGTCCATTGTGCGATGTCTTAATGTCTTGCACCGGCGCCGGAATCAAGTGCCGATCGTCGCACCGCCTTGCCTTCGCCGCCATTTATCGATTCCAAGAACGCTTCAGGAACATGGACGACCCGGACGCAGAACGCATGAACATGATCCATCGCCGGATGCGGCAGGGCGAAGCGCCGGGGTTCGAGACGGTGCTGAACGGCGGCGACGTCGTGTGCGACCCCTCCGGCGTCCTCTATGCGCCGGCCGAGCGGCTGATGGTCGTCTCCGACCTCCATCTCGAAAAGGGCGCGGCCTTTGCCCGGCGCGGCATGTTCCTGCCGCCCTACGACACACAGGCGACGCTCCTGCTGCTCGAGGCCGCGCTCGACCGCTACCAGCCGCACGTCGTCGTGGCGCTCGGCGATAGCTTCCACGACCGGCACGGCGCGGGCCTGATGCCAGACGAGCCGCGCACCCGCCTTAAGGCCGCGATGGCCGGCCGCGACTGGATCTGGATCGAGGGCAACCATGATCCGGAGCCGCCTGCCGGTCTTGGTGGGTTCTGCGCCGAGGAGGTCTCGATCGGGCCCTGGCATTTCCGACATGAGCCGACGCCGGGGGCACGGGCCGGCGAGGTCGCCGGCCATCTGCATCCGTCCGCGCGCGTCAGCGGCAACGGTCGCAGCGTGCGAGGGCCGTGCTTTGCGAGCGACGGCGCGCGCATGGTGATGCCGTCCTTCGGCGTGACGACGGGCGGGCTGAACGTCCTCAGCGCGCCGTTCGCCGGCCTGTTCCGGCCCGAGACGGCGCGCGCCTACGTGATCGGCGCGGCGCGGATCTATCCGATCCCCTTCGCCTCGCTGAGCCGTGGCTGAGCCTCAGTAGGCCAGCGGCTGCGCCGAGGCATAGGCGGTGATCGCCAGCGCGACGACGGCACCGACGGTGAGCACGATGCGCAGCGGCGCGAACCAAGGCGTCGTGATGCGCCCGGCGCGGATTGCCGCGACGTCCCAGACCCCCTGCACGGCGAAGGCGACCGCCAGCCCGACGAAGGACCACGGCGAGGGAAGCAGCGTGCAGACCCAGGCGAAGATCGCCGGGATGACGGACTGCGCCAGCGTCGTCGGGCTCTGGCGGCCTGGCTCGTTCAGCGCCGCGCCCCAGCGGATGCCGCCGAGGAAGGACAGGATCACCGCGCCGTAGGAGAGGACCACGAAGGGCAGATCGGGAAGTGGGATGACCTCGGACCCCGTCACGATCATCCAGGCGCCGACGAAGAAGGGCACCAAGCCGCCGAGGCCGAGAATCCAGGCCGCGCGGACCATCTGCTCGGCCCGGCTGCGCGGCAGGGCGGAGGAAGCGTCGTCGTGCATTTTCGATCAGTCCCGTTTGAAGACAAGCCGGCCGAACCAGCCGGTGAACACCGCCACCCCGACGGCGAGCAGCCCATAGAAGAAGCCGTTCGTCGCGGCGAAGCGGGATATCTGGCTCTCGACGCCCGTCTTGACCACCCAGAGATCCTCCGATCTCTCTCGCACGAAGATCCCTTCGCGAAACAGGATCGCGCGCGCGACGTGGCGACCGACCGGCAGATCGGCCGGCAGCTGGAGATTGGCGCGAAACAGGGTCGCGCTGACGAACTCGATCCCGCCCGATGTCTGGCCGTAAAGCGCCGACTGCTCGCCGAGCCGCTTCACCGCGTCGGAAAATTCCGCCTTGCGCTCGGGGCGCACGGTGCGAAGGCTTGGCGCGTCGAACTCGAGGTTCTCGACGCCGATATCGAGCTGGCGCAGCGTTACCGCCGGGGCGATGTCGCGCAGCGGCCGCGTCGAGACCAGCGAGTAGGAACTCGGCACGCCGTTGAAGCGCTCGGCCGCGCGGTTGATCCAGAGGCCGAGCGTTCGCTCCTTCTCGCGCACCACGATGTCGCGGCGCGGACCTTCCAGGATCACCACGATGTCGTAGCGCCCCTGGCGCACGAGGCGCTGATCGGCATTGTCCAGCGCGCCGAAGACGACGAGGCGCGAGCCGCCGAAGTTGGTGCCGACGGAGATGGTCTCGGTGGACAGGCCGATCTCGAACGTCTCGGCGAGGGGTGCCGGGTTGTCCTGCGCCAGCGCCGCAGCCGGCAGCAGGAGAACGAGCGCCGCGGCCATGAGGCTCCGCCGCGCCCTCACCCGCTCTCTCCGCTCGGCAGCGTGATGGAATAGGGCTCGGAGGGCGGCACGACGAGTTCGACCAGAAGCCGGCCGGCGACTGCAAGGACGAGGAGCGCGAGGAGCGCCCGCAGTTGCTCGCCGCGAAGCTTGCGGCCAGCCTCGGCGCCGAACTGCGCCCCGACCACGCCACCCAGCATCAGGAGGAAGGCAAGCACCACGTCCACCGTCTCGTTGGTGGCAGCCTGCAACACGGTGGTGGCGGCTGCCGTCACCATGATCTGGACGAGCGAGGTGCCGATCACGACGCTCGTCGGCACGCGCAGGAGATAGATCATCGCCGGCACCATGATGAAGCCGCCGCCGACGCCCATCACCGATCCAAGGAGGCCGATGATGAAGCCGAGGCCGAGCACCGGCACCAGCGAGACGTAGAGCTTCGACCGCTTGAAGCGGGTCTTGAACGGCAGGCGGTGGACCCAGCTGTGGTGGCCGGAGCGCCGCAGCACCTCGCCCGAACCGCCGCTGCGCACCCGGCGCATGGCGCGCAGGCTCTCGTTCATCATCAGGATGCCGACCGTGCCGAGCATCACGACGTAGAGCATGGAGACCGCGAGATCGAGCTGGCCGATCCGGCGCAGGAGCGTGTAGACGCCGACGCCCACCACCGATCCGACGACGCCCCCGCCGATCAGCATGGCGGCGAGCTTCAGGTCGACGGTGCCGCGCTTGTAGTGCGCGAGCGCCCCGGAGAACGACGCGGCGATCACCTGGTTGGCGCCGGTGGCGACGGCGACCGCGGGGGGGATGTTGTAGAAGATGAGGAGCGGCGTGATCAGGAAGCCGCCGCCCACCCCGAACATGCCCGACAGGAAGCCGACGGCCGCGCCCATCCCGACGATGACGAAGACGTTGACGGTGATCTCGGCGATCGGGAGATAGAATGTCACGCGCGCGGTTCCGCCAAGCCGATCCACCGGAACGGAAAAGGGGTCCGGACCTCTTGGCCCGAACCCCTCCCCCAAGTCAAACGCGAAGCGCCGGGTCTCAGGCGTCCTTGCGCTCCAGAAGCGCGCGGATCAGCGGCTCGTCGACCTTGCCGGTCGCCTCGAGGCCGGCCTTGCCCTGGAACTGGCGGATCGCCGCTTCGGTCCGGGCGCCGACCTTGCCGTCCGGCTGGCCGGGATCGTAGCCGAGCTTGATCAGGATCGCCTGGACGTTGCGGATGGCGCGGCTCATGTCGACCGAGGCCGTACGGCCGGCGGTCTCGGACCAGTCGTCCGGGATCTCGACCGTGTTGGCGGTCTCGACGCGCGGCTGCGCGCTCCAGCTGGCGATTTCGGTGTCGAGCGCCTGACGCTGCTCGGGCGACATGGTCTTGCCGACCTCCTGCATCTTGGCGGCGGCGTCCTTGTCGCCCGCCGATGCCACGATGCCGAACCAGCGGTAGGACTTGGCGAGGTCCTGCTCGACGCCGGCGCCGCGGGCAAACAGGATGCCGAGGTTGTACTGGCTGTCGCGCATGCCGTGGTCGGCGGCCTGGATGAACCACTTGGCGGCGTTCGCCGGCTCCGACTTGCCGTCGATCCCGGTGGCATAGAGCACCGCGAGGTTGTGCATGGCGCGCACATTGCCCTGCTCGGCGGCCAGGAGATACCAGTCGCGGGCCGTGGCCGCGTTGCGCTCGACCCCGTTGCCCTTCTCGTAGAGCGTGCCGAGGCTGTACTGCGCAGGCGCGAAGCCACGCGTCGCGGACTGGGCGAACCAGGCGAGCGCCGCTGCGGGATCGCTCGGCGCGTTGCGCCCTTCCATCACGCGCAGGCCGATCTCGAAAAGGGCCTTCGGGTCCTCGGCGCTGACTGCCTTGGCGAGCGCCTCGGACGCGATGCCTTGGGGCAGCGCGGGCATGGCGCCACGGGCCGCTTCGGGAAGCTGCTGGCGCACCGAGGCGAGAAGCGCGCCCGGCTCGACGGCAGCAGGCGACGCCACCGCGGTCTCGACGAGCGGCGCGGGGCTCGGCTCGGCGACCGACGTCTGCGAGGGGACATCGACCATGTCCGGACGAGCCGGCGCGGTTTCCGCGAAGCCCTGCGGGATCGCCGGGGCGGCGGGAGCCTCCGCGACGGCGGGACCGGTTTCCGTCATCGACGGCATCTCGGCAGGCATGGGCTGGCGAGCGAGGGCGGCGACATCCACCGGCTCGGACGATGCCGCGGATGTCTCGGGCACGGCGACCGGTGCGGGTGCGGCGGCAACGGTGGCGGTCTCGCCGAGACCGACAGCGGCCTCCTGCTTCGGCGACAGACGATCGATGCCGAACGGCACGGCCATCAGGGCAAGCAGCACGGCGCCGACGCCCATGAGGATCGGCTTGCGGCGGCTGGCGGCCGGCTTGCCGACCAGATCCTCGCCGCGCTCCTCACGCTCGCGCAGGGCTTCCGCCTCGGCGGCGGCGGCCATGGCTGCCTTGCGGGCGGCGGCGATGAAGTCTGCCTTCGCCATCGGCTCGGGCGCCGGCTCCTCGCCGCGCTGCTGCTGGCGGACGCGCTCGATGAGGGCGGCGATGTCCGGCGCGCCGGAGCCCGGCTCCAGCGGGCGGTTGGCCTCGCGGGAGATCAGGCTGTCGGCCGGATCAAGCTCGGGCGCTTCGAGAACCGCAGCCTTCGGCTCGTCGGCCTCCGACGACGGAGCGTCGACAAGGGACGGCTCCTCGACGATCGGGGTCGGGCGGATGCGCTCGGCAAGGCTCGGCACGGCGCTGGGGTCGGCCTTCGTGCGCGCACTCCGGCGGCCGATATGGCGCTGGAGGGCAGCGCGCAGTCCCTTGGGCTCCTCGTCCGCTGCCGCGTCGGCCGCGCTTGCGCGCTCGGCGAACACCGGGACGTCCGGCGCCGGGGCGATCTCGGCGGCCGGCGGCGTCACCGCCACCGGAGCCTCGACGATGGCCACGGGCTCGATCGTGGCGGGACGCAGCATCGGGGCCGCCGCACGCTCGACCGGGTGGCCGCGCATTTCCTGCTCGATCAGCGTCAGGCGCTCGACGATCTTGAGAAGCGTCGCATGGACCGCATCGAACACGCCGAAGGTGCGCTCGTCGCTCTCGCGGCAGAGGGCCTCGAGGTTGCGCATGTCCTGCGCGAGTTCCTGGACGAAGCCGCTCTCGCGGCGCGCGTCCTCGACCCTCATGCGCCGTACGGCCTCTTCGGCCGCCGCACGGGCCGCGGCGACGACGTTGTCGCGGTTCTCGTCGAGTTGGCGCTCGATCGCATCGAGACGCTGGCTGACGGCGCCGGCATCCTCCACCGACGCACCCGGCACGCCGGCCAGGATCTGCGTCATGCGGGTGATCTGCGTTTCCAGGGCGACGATGACCTCGGGGTCGACGACGCGCGCCGAAGCGGAGTCCTCGAGACGCTGTGCGATCGCCGTCAGGCGCTCTTCGAAGGCCGCCGTGTCGGCACCGCCGGTGCGGCGGAACAGGGTCTCGACGCGCTCGGCCAGCGTGTCGATCCGCTCGCCGAGATCGGACGTGGGCGCGGCCGCGCCGATGTCCTCGACGCGCTCGGCCAGCGCCGCGATCTGCGACGACAGCGCCTCGACGCCGCGCTGGTCGGCCAGCTTGTCGATCCGGCCGGTGAGGTCGGCGACGCGCGCCTCGATGCGCTCCACCGGCGCCATGTCGATCTGCGCGACCGCCGGGGCGGGCTGGCTGGCGAGCGCCGCAGCGATCTCGTCGAGGCGCTCCTCGAGAAGGGCGAAATGCGACAGGTCGGGCTCGCGCACCTCCTGCGTCAGGATCTCGATGCTCTGGGCAAGCGCGGCGACGCGCATTTCGAGCTGGTCGATCTGCAGGATTTCGGGCATGCGCATGAGCGCGTGCTCGATCTCGCGCATCCGCTCGCCGAGACGGCCGACGCCGGCCTCCAGCTCACCGATGTCGAGACGCTCGGCGAGCGCCTCGAAGCGGGCGTCCATCGCCTCCTGGCCGTTCTCGGCGACGATCGCGTCGAGCTTCTCGCGCAGGCCGTCAAGCTCGGTGCGTAGGACGTTGGCGACCGACTCCTCGGCCTGCACGCGGGCGGTATCGAGGTAACGGGCCTCGAACTCCTCCCAGCGCTGCTGGACCGCGAGCACCTGGTCTTCCGTGGCGAGCGAACGCAGCGAGGTGCGCAGGCGCTCCAGTTCGACCTTGAGGTTGCGCTTGGCTTCGGCGTCGAGCGACATGTGCTCGGAGATGCGCGTCTCGAACGCATCCCAGCGGCGCTTGACAGCCTCGAGCGACTCCTCGCGAGCCATCTGCCCGACCATCAGGGCGACCGCGTCGAGATCACCGCGCAGCGCCTCGAGCGACGCCTGGTCGGCGGTGCCGGCGGTCAGCTCGGTCAGCTGCTCCATGATCTCGAAGATCTCGGCGCCGATGCTCTCGGGCGCGTCGCGCTCGGAGATCATGCGCTTCAACTCGGCGAACGAAGTCTGGAGATCGCGGATGCGCTCGTCGGTGTCGGTGCCGATGCGGCTCTGGATGTCGCCGCGCAGAAGGGTCAGCTCGGCCGCCAGATCCTTGATCAGCGCAATCGAGGCATTCTGCATCTGCAGCTGCTCGACCTCGGCGGCGATGGTGCCGATGCGACGGCCGGCGGCAGCCCGGCGATGCGGCTCGTCCGCCTCTGAAGCCAGCACGCTTTCGACAGCGACATTGGAGACGGCGGCGGTGAGCGAGGGACGGCGGGCGCGGCGCGCCTCGGCCGCGACGCGCAGCTTCTCACCGGCCGATCGGGTCGCGGTGGTCTCCGCCGGCTCCTCGGCCGGCGCGGCCGCGGCCGTCTTGGTGGAAGACAGACGACTCAACCGCTGCTCCAGATCTTCCAGCGTCTTGCTGAGCGACGAGAACGACCCGTCCGACGCCGCCGGCGCATCCTCGGGACGCTGCCTCACCTTCGCTTCGTTCTGCCCCATGTCCCGCTCCTTCCGCCGCCCGCCGCCGCCTGCCTGCGGGCACGACCGCTCTGCCTGAGTTCACGACCGCGCGGCTTAACGAAGGGTTAAGCAGTGGTCCTCTGGTTAAGGATTTAAAAACCTAACCGGGAGCGAGGCTGGATTTGGACCCGTCGCGCCTTGTCGATCCGGCGCCTGCACCGATAAATATTTTTCATGCGGCAGGCTTACGAAATCATGGTCGCGATGAAGTACACTCGTGTGTTATGGGCGGGTGATGAGTGAGACATCATGAAACATCCGAAGTCGGACGATCCGAACGACGAGACAGAAGCCGGTCTGAGCATCGAAACCCTTCTGGGCTATGGCTCCGAGGGTTCAAGCGAGGTGGGGGACAGCTTCCGTATCGGCGATCTTGCCCGCGAGTTCGGAGTGTCGCTGCGTACCCTGAGGTTCTATGAGGACCGGGGACTCCTCCAGCCCGAGCGACAGGGCACGACGCGAATCTATTCGCGCCGCGACCGCATGCGCCTGCGGCTCGTGCTGACGGCCAAGCTTCTCGGCTTCTCGCTGACCGAGGCCAAGCAGATCATCGACGTCTACCACCAGCCGAACGGAGCGCGAAAGCAGCTCGAGGTGGCGCTCCAGCGCATGGCCGATCAGAAGGTCGTGCTTCAGGATCAAAGGCAGGAGATCGACCGGTCGCTCGAGGCGATGGAGGTCGCTCTCGACGTGGTCAGCGAACGACTGCAGAAGATGCTGGACGAGAAGTAGCAGCGTCGCGGCCGACCCGGATCAAGCCTTTCGTGAAGGAATGATGAAGATTTTGCACGAATTGCCGTGCAACTTCGACGGGGGACCTATGCGCCGGAAGGGGTAGCTGCTCATATCGCGATGCAGCATATACGTCTCAGGGAGCCCAAGAAAGCAGTCCCGAGAGGTTAGCATGTTGAACGTCCGCACCGAACGTACCGGGTCCTTCCCGACGCAGATCGGCGCCACCGCCCGCCGCCCGGGAGCCGACCGCGCCCGTCCGTCCAGCCGTTTCGCCCATGGCACCGCCCGCCCGATGTATCTGGAATCCGAGCCGACGATCCACATGATCTCGCGCCGCGGCTCGATGTTCGAGGCGAGCGCACCGCAGCGTCCCTGACCGGCGACGCGAGGCTCGCCTCACTCTCCCATGCGAATTTGAAAGGGCTCGGCAGATTGCCGGGCCCTTTGTCGTTCGAAGGCTCGCTGCGGCTTCCCGCCCCTCCCCGTCCGATCAGAGCGCTCCGGCGCGGTTGCGGCAGAGATGCAGCGTGACCCACTCGCCGCGCCGCAGCGTCTGCCGGTGGAACAGGCCCTGAATGCGGTAGGCTGACAGAACCGCATCGCGCTGCCGGTCGAGGATCCCCGACAGGACGATGTCACCGTCGTCGGAAAGATGCCGCGCCATCTGCGGGGCGAGTTGCATCAGCGGCCCGGCGAGGATGTTGGCGATCACCAGATCGAAGGGCGCCGAGCGCCGGAAGGCCGGCGAGCCGAAGCCGGTGGCCGTTGCCGTCTCAACGTAACGCGCGACGCCGTTGGCCCGTACGTTGTCGCGCGCGACGGCGATCGCGACCGGGTCGATGTCGGTCGCCAGCACCGGACGCCGCGCGAGCTTGGCGAAGGCGATCGCCAGCACGGCGCTGCCGGTGCCAAGATCCAGCGCGTTGCGCGGTCGGCGGCGACGCACCACGGTCTCGATCATCGTGAGGCAGCCGGCGGTGGTGCCATGGTGGCCGGTGCCGAAAGCCTGTCCCGCCTCGATCTCGATCGCCAGGTCGTTGGGCAGCACCTTGTGTCGATCGTGCGCCCCATGCACCAGGAAGCGCCCCGCGCGAACTGGCTTGAGCCCGGCCAGCACCTCGGCCATCCAGTCGATCTCCGGCAGGTCCTCGCGCTCCGGCTCGAAGTCGGCGAACGCTTCCCGGACGGCGTCGAGGTCCACAGTCTCGGCATCCTCGAAATAGACGGACACCTCGAAGATTTGGGCGGCCTCGTCGATCTCGGTCAGCGCGACGGGCGAGCCCTCCTCGCCGAACCGCTGGTCGAGCCGGTCGTAGAGCGCCTCGGCGGGCGCGCGCTCCGAGCGCGCATGGAAACGAACCTGACCCAACACGACCTCACTTCCCGAAATTGAACCGGCGGCCGGACCGCCCAACCCGTCACAGCGTGACGAGCCGCTCCAGCTTGCCCCGCGCGGTGTCGGGGTTCTCGCCGTAGGCGATGGTGCCGACGAAGCGCCCCGCCTTGTCGAGAAGGATCACGGATGCGGTGTGATCCATCGTGTAGTCGTCGCCCTGCGGCACCTTCTTGGAATAGGCGCCGTAGCCCTTCAGCATCGCCGCGACGTCCTCCGGCTTGCCAGTGACGGCGGTGATGTCCGGCGACAGGGCGCCGACATAGGTCTTCAGGATCTCCGGCGTGTCGCGCTCGGGATCGACCGTCACGAACACGATGCCGAGATCCTTGCCCTTCTCCTTCAGCGCCTTCTGATAGCCGCTCAGTTCATAGAGCGTCGTCGGGCAGACGTCGGGGCAATGGGTGAAGCCGAAGAACAGGGCGGTCGGGCGGCTGTGCAGCGCCGCCTCGGTGACCGGCGCACCGTTCTGGTCGACCAGCGAAAAGCTGGTGCCGAAGGGCGCGGCATCCGACACCTCCTGCATCTCGGCCCGGCCGAAGGCCCAGACGAGAACCAAAAGCGCCAGCACCGCCGCCACAAGGAACCACAGCGCGTAGCGCAGCACCGGCAGTCGGCGTCGGCTGGGGCCAGGGGTCGGATCGGTCATCGCATTGCTCCTTCGATGCGGTCTCGGATACAGGATTGATCCGCCGCATCCAAGGCCGCGGCAGAACACGGACCGAGGGCGGAATGAAGGACGGCGAGCCGGCGAGCGACGATCTGCGGTTCCGGCCCGACGAGCCGCGCATTCATCCGAGCGCCGAACTGAAGCAGACGCGTCTTGGCCGCCATTGCGACATCGGTCCGCGCGTCGTGCTGCGCGACGTCGCGATCGGCGACTACACCTATTTCGAGCGCGGCGGCGAAGCGACGCACGCCGTGATCGGCAAGTTCTGCTCGATCGCCGCGCACGTGCGCATCAACGCGCTGGAACACCCCGTCGAGCGCGTGACCACCCACAAGATCAGCTACCGGCCGAACGAGTATTTCCGCTGGCAGGGCGTCGACGAGCAGTTCCGCGAGCGTCGCCTCGCACGCCGCGTCGAGATCGGCCACGATGTCTGGATCGGCCACGGGGCGGTGATCCTGCCCGGCGTCTCGATCGGGACCGGGGCCGTGATCGGCGCGTCCGCGGTGGTCAGCCGAGACGTCGAACCCTACACGATCGTCGCCGGCGTTCCCGCCCGCGTGCTGCGAGCGCGCTTTTCGCCCGAGGTCGCGGCAGGCTTCCAAAGGCTCGCCTGGTGGGACTGGCCGAAGGAAAAGCTGTTCGAGGCTGTGGCCGACATGCAGACGCTGTCGCCCGAGGCTTTCCTAGATCGGTGGTACTCCACCGAAAGTTGAGCAAGG
Organism: Aureimonas phyllosphaerae; assembly: GCF_047943035.1. Classification (NCBI taxonomy): domain Bacteria; kingdom Pseudomonadati; phylum Pseudomonadota; class Alphaproteobacteria; order Hyphomicrobiales; family Aurantimonadaceae; genus Aureimonas; species Aureimonas phyllosphaerae. Next base: position 3,929,860 of record NZ_CP181348.1, read on the forward strand.
CCGACGAATTGCACTTGCCAACGCAACCCTCGGAATGACAAGGACACGGCATTACGCAACCTATGGTTGGTGTCGCGCGTGCCGAAGGACAGCAACGAGACCTATTGGGCGTCGCGGATCGACGAGGACGAACCTCAAGCTCCGCTCGTCTCGCTCGTGGTTCCCTGCTTCAACGAGGAGGAGGTGCTGCCGCTTTTCATCGAGCGCATGCAACCGATCCTTCGGGCCTTGCCAAGGCTGCGGCACGAGATCGTCTTCGTCAACGACGGCAGCACGGATGGAACGCTTGCCTTCCTGATCGGGCAGACGATGCGCGATCCGTCGATCCGCGTCGTCGACCTGTCGCGCAACTTCGGCAAGGAAGCGGCGCTGTCGGCGGGCCTGGCCGAGGCGCGCGGCGACGCAGTCGTTCCGTTCGACGCCGACCTGCAAGACCCGCCCGAAGTGATCCCGCGCCTCGTCGAGCGGTGGCGCGAGGGGTTCGAGGTGGTGATCGCGCGGCGCATCGACCGGTCCTGCGACGGTTTCCTGAAGCGCGAGACCGCGAACGCCTTCTATCGCCTCCACGGCCGGATGACCGACATCGACCTGCCGGAGAATGCCGGCGACTTCCGCCTGATGGACCGCCGCGTCGTCGACGCGCTGAACGCGATGCCGGAAAGCTGCCGCTTCATGAAGGGCCTGTTCGCCTGGGCCGGCTTCCGCACTGCCTGCGTCGATTATGTCCGGCAGCCAAGGGCGGCGGGCCGCAGCAAGTTCTCCGGCTGGAAGCTCTGGAACTTCGCGCTCGAAGGCATCACCAGCTTCTCGACCCTGCCGCTGCGGATCTGGACCTATGCCGGCTTCATCGTGGCGGCCGGCGCGCTGATCTACGCGATCGCCGTCGCCGTTCGTACGCTGGTCCTCGGCGTCGACGTGCCGGGCTACGCGTCGCTCACCGTCCTGATCCTCCTGTTCGGCGGCCTGCAGATGATCGGCATGGGCATGATCGGCGAGTATATCGGTCGCATCTACATGGAGTCGAAGCGCCGCCCCCTCTACTTCGTGCGCGCTCGCTTCGGCGGCGAGCCTTCGAGCGAGCGCTCGTGACGGCGATGGACCGGTCGCTTCAGCGCTTCTTCGCCTACGCGCTGGTCGGCGGCGCCGGCACGACCGCGCATTACGGCCTCTTCCTCGGCCTCCTGTCGCTCATGGCCCCGGTGCTTCTTGCTTCCTGCGCCGGATATGTTCTTGGGGCCGTCGTGAACTACTGGCTGAACCGCTCCGTCACCTTCGCCTCGCAGCGTCCGCATCGCGAGGCGGCCCCCCGATTCCTCGCCGTTGCGGCGTTCGGCCTCGTCCTCAACCTGTCGATCGTCACGCTGCTAGTCGGCTGGGCGCGCTGGCAGCCACTGTCCGCCCAGATCGCTGCGACCGCCTTCTGCCTCTTTGCCACCTACGCGCTCAACGCCCGCTGGTCTTTCGCGACGGCGATCGGCCAGTCCAAGACCTGAAGGCTCATCGTGTCTGCCCTCTCCGACTTACGCGTGCGCGGTCAGCGACTTGCAGCAAGCCATCCGCAAAGCGCGGCTGTCCTTCTGCTGGCCATGGCTCTTCCCATCGTCCTCGTTCTGGCGATGCTTGCGCTCACGCCGCTCGGCCACTGGCAGATGGACGAGCTTCTGATGATGAGGGCCTTTCGCGACAGGGGATTGTCTGCACTTTTCGGTCGGATCACGAGTTGGAGCCCCCGCCCGCTCTCGGAGACGCTGCTCTACGTCTATTCCTCCGTCGTCCACACGACCGGGCGGCAATTAACGGGCACGTTTCTCCTCTGCCTCTGGAACCTTCTGATCCTCGCCTGTCTCGTGCCGGCGGCGCTGGTCCGGACGAATGATCTCGTCGCACGCCGTGCGGCCCTGTTGGTTGCCTTGACGGTTCTCGCACTTTTCGTATGCGGGCACCCGGTGGCGGAAGTGTTCTATTGGTCGCAGGCGGCTGCGGCCTACATCCCGTCCATCGCCCTGATCGCGGCTCCCCTGCTGTGCCTCGTTTTGGCCGGGCATCGAACCGGTCGCCTCGATGGGCTGGTCGCAGGCTGCGTCTCGCTGGCGGCGATGGCCTCGGAGGTCGGCGCCTTCTTCGCGGTCGCCTTCGGCGCGGCAGGCCTTCTGCTTTCCGTCGGCGGACGCTGGCGCGACACGGGCGCACTTGCGGTGCGCCGGCGGGACGCGATGTTTCTCGCCCCGCTGCTTGCCGGCCTGACCATCCTGTTCATGCTGGCGAACGCGAGGTTCGGAAGCGAGGCCGAGATCTTCGACGCGACCATTGCGCGCCACCTCCTGCCCAGCATCGGATGGTCGCTGTCGACCTTCCCCGCCGACGCGCTGGCAATCGACCTCGGACCATCCACACCGCAAGGGTTCGCGCTCGGTCTCGTATCCCGCGCAGCGCTTCTCGTCCTTTGCGTCTTCGCCTTTTCACGCATCCCTGGCACCGAGCAATCTGGCCTGCGCCTCGTCGTCGCCTGCTTCGCGCTCGCGGCTTTGGCGAGCGCCCTGTTCTCGCTCTTCGCTGCCTATTACCAGTTCGGCGTGAACTGCTGCGAGCGTCACCAGACCATCCGTTCGCAACTGGTCGTCGTCGCGCTGGTCGCTGTCGGCTGGTTGCTCGCATGGTCTCCTTGGGCCGTGCCGCTTCGGCACCGGGGCGTTGCCTGGATGGCCGTCGCATCGGTCGTCGCGGTGGCGAGCAGTGCCGCCCATATGCCGGCCGCGATCGCCCATGACATTGCTCGATACGGCGAGATCCTGCAGGCGCGCGCAGCCAACTGGCAAGACGCGCTGTCGCCCGATCCCGAGATGAAACTGCGCCTGTCGCATCGCGGCGAAATCATCGGGAGTATTTACGCCCCCGCAGGCGATTTTCGTGACGAAGACGCAACGCCCCGGCCTCTACGGGCCATGATGCAATATTTCGGCAAGTCCCGGATCATCGCCGAATAAGCTGAACAGCTCTGCAGCTTTCGAAGTTGTGATCGTCCCGCGCCCTCATCGCTGGGGCGAATCCTTTCCAGCCCTCGACCCGGCCTCCTATATGAGACCGCAGGATAGACGGCAGACCGGAAGGAAACGACCCGATGGGCACCTCGGCCAAGACGCGCGGCCTCGCTCTCATGAGCGTACTGGCGCTGACCTTCTCGCTGGCGGCAGTCGACTATGCCGAGGCACGGCGCGGCGGCAGCTTCGGCAGCCGGGGCGCGCGCACCTATCAGTCCGCACCGGCCACCAACACCGCGCCTGCGACGGCTCCGGTCCAGCGTTCGATGACCTCGCCGAGCGCGGCCGCTCCGGCTGCCGGCGCGGCTGCGGCGGCGCGTCCGGGCGCGCGCTCGGGCCTGTTCGGCGGCGGCTTCGGTGGCGCGTTGATGCGCGGCCTCGTGATCGGTGGCCTGTTCGGCCTCCTGATGGGCACCGGCTTCGGCGGCCTGGCCGGCATGCTCGGCCTGCTGGTCCAAGCGCTGCTGATCGGTCTCGTGGTCTGGTTCGTGATCCGCCTGTTCCGTCGCCGCTCGGCAGGCCAGACGGCGATGGCCGGCGGGCGCCCGAACGAGATGGGCAATCGCTCGATGTATGAAGGCCTCGGCCAGCGCGCCCCGCAAGGGGGTCAGGCCGCCGGCGCGCGTGGCTATGCCGGCGCGCAGGCCGCCGCCGCGACCGGGGCTTCGGGCGTCGATCAGCTTCGCATCACTGCGGCCGACCTCGATATCTTCGAGAACCGCCTCCAGACGTTGCAGGACGCGTTCAGCCGCGAGGATTACGCCAAGCTGCGCGAGATCACGACGCCGGAGGTCGCCTCCTACCTGTCCGAGGAACTGGCGACCAACGCCTCAAAGGGCATCCGCGTCGAAGCGCGCGACGTGACGCTGCTGCAGGGCGACGTGGCGGAAAGCTGGAAGGAAGGCTCGCGCGAATACGCGACCGTCGCCATGCGATACTCAATGGTCGAGACCGTGCGCGACCGCGAAACGGGTGCGATCCGCGAAGGCGGCGGCGCACCGGTCGAGTCCACCGAAGTCTGGACTTTCCTGCGCGACTTCAAGGACGAGTGGAAGCTTTCGGCCATCCAGGAAGCCTGAGCCCTTCCAACACGTCATCGAACGGGGCCCGTCGGTTCATCGGAACCGGCGGGCTTTTGGTTTGGGTGGGCGTTCGGTCAGGCGGCGCGCATCGGCGAAGAGAGGACGGCCGCCAGCACCCGCTCGATGTCCGGCGTCAGCCCGACCACGGCGGAGAGATCGCCGAGCCGCAATGCGGCGCGGTGCTTGCAGTCGGCGTGAAAGCGCGAGGCCGGACAGGTGCAGGCAAGGCGCAGCTGTCCTCGTGCGTTCGGTATCGCTTCGATCTCGTAAGGGGTGCCGCGGCTTCCGGCGACGCGGAAGCGAAGCTGGCCAGGCGTCGTCACGCCACGTGCCGCCATGGCCCGCGCAGCGACCCCGCCCTTGCGCGGCGCCGCATCGGCCGTCACTGTGCGCGCGAGACCCATCGTGGCGGCAAGGTGTTTCACGTCCACCGCGCCAGCCTCGCGAACGCCCTCCAGCGCGATCGCCGCGCAGGCAAAGGCGTCCTCCCCCGCATCGTGGTGCCGGAACCCGATGCCGAACTTCGTCGCCAGCGCCGAGAGCTTGCGGCTCGGCTCGTCCGGCCAGAGCCGGCGCGCCATCGAGACGGTGCAGAACGAGCGGAATGCCGGCAGGCCAAGCCCGAACCGCGCGGCCGAACGCTTCAGGACGTTCATGTCGAACGAGGCGTTGTGCGCCAGCACCAGCGCGCCGTCGAAGACGTCGGAGATTTCGTCCCACACGTCAGCGAAGCTCGGCGCGTCCATCACGTCCTCCGGCCGGATGCCGTGGACGCGGATGTTGCCCCAGTCGAAGCGCATCTCCGGCGGCCGGATCAGCGTGTGGAACCGCCTCGTGATCCGGTCGCCTTCCACGAAGGCGAGGCCGATCGCGCAGGCGCTGTCGGGGCTCTGGTTGGCGGTCTCGAAATCGAGGGCGACGACGGTCATGGCATTCCGGGCGGATGGGATGCCCGGTTGAATCAGGCTTCCCCGATCAGCGCAAGCCAGTCGTCCTCGGAGATCACCTTGACGCCATGCTTCTGGGCGTCGGTCAGTTTGGAGCCGGCACCGGGTCCGGCGACCACGAGGTCGGTTTTCTTCGACACCGATCCGGACACCTTCGCCCCCAGCGCTTCCGCCCGATCCTTGGCCTCGGAGCGCGTCATCTTCTCCAGGGTGCCGGTGAAGACCACCGTCTTGCCGTTGACGGGCGAGGACGCCGGCGGCGAAGCTGCCCGCTCGTTGGTGGTCGAAACGCTGGCCTTCAGCAGCGCCCCGACCGCCTCGCGGTTGTGCAGCTCGGCGAAGAAGTGGATCAACGACAGCGTCGCGACCGTGCCGATGTCGCTGTCGCGCGTGAGCCGGAGGAACGCCTCGCCCGGACCGCCCGCCTTGGCGCGGCGAAGGGCCTCGACGAACCCGTCGCCCTCCTCGCCGTAGCGCTCGCGCAGGACCACGCGCTGGTTCGCCTTGAGACCCAGATCCGCGTCGCGCAGCGGCTTCCAGTCGGGGTCGGCGAGCTTGGCGTCGTCCACCGCCATCAGGCGTTCGAACGTCGTCCCGCCGATGGTGCGCAGCGCGCTGAGCTCGGCCCAATCCTCGCCCGGTTGCCCATCGCGCGCAGCATCGATGCCCGCGACCAGCGTGGGCACGTCGTCGAAATGCCGTGCCAGCGCCTTGGCGGAGCTTTCCCCGATCTCGGGGATGCCGAGCGCGAAGATGAAGCGGTCGAGCGACACGGTCTTGCGGGCCTCGATGGCCGACAGGAGGTTGTCGATCGCCTTCGAGGTCTCCGCCTTCTTCGCGGGCTTGGCCGGCTCGGCCTTTCCCTCGGCCTGTCGGCGAGCCTCGGACAGCGCCCGTCGCCGCGCCTCGATCGCCTCGCGCAGCGGCTCGAACTCGAGGCGGAAGATGTCGGCCGGCTGGCGCAGGAGGCCGGCGTCGAACAGCTCCTCGACGAAGGTCTCGCCCAGGCCCTCGATGTCGAAGGCGTTGCGCGAGACGAAGTGCTTCAGCCCCTCTTTGGCCTGCGCGGGACACGTCATCGCCGCCGTGCAGCGGCGCACGGAGTCCAGCCGCCCGGTGCGCGGGTTGATCTCGCGCTCGGCCTTCGAGCCACAGACCGGGCAATGGTCGGGATAGCGGAAGGGCTGTGCATCCGCTGGCCGCTTCTCGATCACGACGTCGACCACCTGCGGGATCACGTCGCCCGCGCGCTGGATCACCACCGTGTCGCCGATGCGCACGTCGCGCCCGCCGCGGATCGGCTGGCCGTCGGCATCACGCCCGGCGACGTAATCCTCGTTGTGCAGCGTGACGTTGGAGACGACGACGCCGCCGACCGTCACCGGCGTCAGCTTGGCGAGCGGGGCGAGCTTGCCGGTGCGCCCGACATTGATGACGATCTCCTCGACCGTCGTCGTCGCCTGCTCGGCCGAGAACTTGTGCGCGATGGCCCAGCGCGGCGCGCGCGAGACGAAGCCGAGCTCGCGCTGCTGGTCGAGATCGTCCACCTTGTAGACGACGCCGTCGATGTCGTAGCCGAGCCCTGCGCGCGCCGCTTCGATGCGGCGATAGTGCTCGATGAGGCCGTCCACCGTGTCGAGCCGCCGCATGAGCGGCTCGCTCTGCCCGAACTGCGGCACGGTGTTGGTCTGGAAACCCATGTCCTGCAGCGCCGCGACGACGGCGCTCTGCGTCTCGCCCGGCAGTTCGCTCGTCTCGCCCCACGCATAGGCGAAAAAGCGCAGCGGGCGCGATTTCGTGACCTTGGCGTCCTTCTGGCGCAGCGAACCGGCAGCAGCGTTGCGGGGGTTGGCGAACTGCCGTGCGGCCTTCGCCCCCTCCCCCTCGCCCGCTTCGGCGACGAGCCGGGCGTTGAGGGCGGCAAAGTCGGCATGGGTCATGTAGACCTCGCCCCGCACCTCGAAGACGTCCGGCGCAAAGCCCTTCAGCCGATCCGGAATGTCGTCCAGCGTGCGCGCGTTGGCGGTCACGTCCTCGCCCACCTGCCCGTCGCCGCGCGTTGCGGCCGAAACGAGCCGACCCATCTCGTAGCGCAGCGATAGCGACAGTCCGTCGATCTTCGGCTCGGCCGTGATGGCGAGCCTTGCGTCGTCGCCGAGCCCCAGGAACCGCCGAACGCGCCGCGCGAAATCGGCGACGTCCTCGTCGGAAAAGGCGTTGTCGAGCGAGAGCATCGGCACGGCGTGCCGGATCTTGGCGAACTTCGCCGAGGGCGCGGCGCCGACTTTTTGCGAGGGTGAGTCGCTGCGCACGAGATCGGGGAAACGCGCCTCGAGCGCCGCGTTGCGCTTGCGCAGCGCGTCGTACTCGGCGTCGGTGACGGTCGGTGCGTCGTCCTCGTAGTAGCGCCGGTCGTGCTCGGCCATCTCCAGCGCCAGCCGCTCGAGCTCGGCTGCGGCCTCGTCGGGGGTCATCGCATCGAGGGGGGGATGGTCGGACATGGGCTGGCTCGACTGAAACGGGGACGCTGAGGCGGGTACACCGATTCTGGGGCAGTCCGCGCGAAAATCCCGTATCTGCAGCCGGCTGTCAGCCGGGGTGGCCGATCAGCCGCGCGGCCGCCGCTCGGGCCTCGTCGGTCACGATATCGCCGGCAAGCATCCGCGCGATCTCCTCGCGACGGGCGGATACGTCGATCGTCGCGACACGCGTCGACAGGCGCTCGTCGCCGGGCACGGTCTCCGCCTTCGAGATCAGGAGATGCGTCGTCGCCCGCGCCGCGACCTGGGGCGCATGCGTCACCGACAGGACCTGCACGCGCGAGGCCAGGCGCGCGAGGCGCCGACCGATCGCATCCGCCACCGCGCCGCCGACGCCGGTGTCGATCTCGTCGAAGACGAGCGTGGGTGCCGAGCCGCGATCGGCGAGCACGACCTTCAGGGCGAGAAGGAAGCGCGACAGCTCGCCGCCGGAGGCGACCTTCATCATGGGACCGGCACGTGTGCCCGGGTTCGTACGCACCCAGAACTCGGCCGTGTCGATACCGGCGCCGGTGCGGGCCGAGGGGTCGGTCGCGATCTCGACGATGAAGGCGGCGCGTTCCAGCTTCATGTCTGGCAACTCGCCCATCACGGCCTCTTCCAGATGCCGCTTGGTCTCGTGCCGCTTCACCGAAAGATCGGCCGCGAGGCGGTCGAAGGTGTCGCGACGGGCGACGACGTCGGCTTCCAGATGGCCGAGCCGCTCTTCGCCGGCATCGAGCTCGGCAAGGTCGCCCACCATCTTCGCCGTCAGGTCGGCGAGATCGTCCACCGGCACGTTGTACTTGCGGCCTGCCGCGCGCAGCGCGAACAGGCGCTCCTCGCATTTCTCCAGCGCGCGCGGATCAAACTCCAGGGTGCGCAGCGCCCCCTGCAGGCTCATCTGCGCATCCGACAGTGCGTCGAGCCCGGCCTCCAGCCGCTCGATCGCCTCGTCGAGCAGGCCCGGCAGTTCGTCCTTCTTGCGATCGAGCCGCCGCAGGAGGCTGCCAAGGCCCGGGATCGGCGACGCAGGACCCGACAGTTCCTCGTGCGCGTCGTTGACGTCGGTCGCGATCTTCTCGGAGCGCATCATTCGCTGGCGCTCCTCGGCCAGCTGCTCCTCCTCGCCGGCGATCGGCGCCAGTTCGGACAGTTCCTCGACCGAAGCGCGGAGGTAGTCGGCCTCGCGAGCCGCCGCCTCGACGCGGGCGCGATGGCGGTTGAGTTCGCCTTCGGCCTTGCGCCAGTCGTCGAAGGCGCGCGCCACCGCCATCGCCTCCAGCGTGAGGCCGCCGTATTCGTCGAGGAGCAGCCGGTGCGCCTCGGGGTCGACCAGCGCGCGGTCGTCGTGCTGGCCGTGGATCTCGACCAGCGTCGCGCCCACCTCCTTCATCAGCCCGACGCTCGACGGACGGTCGTTGATGAAGACGCGCGTACGACCGTCGGCGCTCTGGACACGGCGCAGAATCAGGTCGCCGTCGTCGTCGAAGCCGTTGTCGGTGAGAAGCCGCCGTGCCGGATGGGCCGCCGGCAGGTCGAAGACGGCCGAGACCTCACCCTGTTTCGAGCCGTGGCGCACCAGCCCGCCGTCGCCGCGCCCGCCGAGCGCGAGCGACAGGGCGTCGAGCAGGATCGACTTGCCGGCGCCGGTCTCGCCGGTGAGCACCGACAGACCGTCGTTCAACGCGAGGTCGAGCCGGTCGATGAGGACGATGTCGCGGATCGAAAGGTGAACAAGCATGCGCGAGAAGGGCTAGACCGGCTGAGGAAGAATGGCAATCGGCAGCGCCGAAGATATGGATGCGAGCCGGTGAAGAGAAGGGCGGGCGACCCACGTGGCAGGCGTCGGAAACGAAGAAAGGCCGGGCAAAGCCGGCCTTTTCCTATGTCTTTCGTCCTGCGATCAGCCGCGTGCGGGCGGCGCCAGCACCGTGGCATCGGCCTGCGCCCGCGTCGCCGTCGGCGATCGGTCCGCGCCGGTGATAAGCCGTGTGGCATTCGAGAACCAGGACGTTCCGCTGCCGCTGCGGGGCTGCAGGCCGTTGCTCTGAAGGAGCGCGTAGGAGTCGCGATACCACTCCGACTCCGGGAAGTTCTGGCCGAGCACTGACGCGGAAGCCTGCGCTTCCTGGGTGAGGCCCATCGCGTAGTAGGTTTCGGTGAGGCGCGCGAGCGCTTCCTCGACGTGACGCGTGCCCGGATAGGTGTCCACGACGTTCTTGAAGCGGTTGATCGCGGCGATGTACTCGCGGCGCTCCTGATAGTACCGCCCAACCTGCATTTCCTTGCCGGCGAGCTGGTCACGCGCGATGCGCAGCTTGGTGCGGGCGTCCTCGGCATATTCGGAGTCGGGATAGCGGTCGACGACCTCCTGCATCGCCTGCACGGCGCGCGCGGTGTCGGTCTGGTCGCGCGTCACGTCCGGCATCTGGCGATAGTAGGACAGGCCGATGATGTACTGCGCGTAGGCCGCGTCCTCCGAACCCGGATAGAGCGACAGGTAGCGGCGCGCCGAGGCGACCGCCTCGTCATAGTCGCCAGTGCGGTAGCTGGCGAAGGCGCGCATCACGAGCGCCTTACGGGCGAATTCGGAATAGGGATGCTGGCGGTCGATCGCCTCGAACTTCGCAGCGGCTTCCTTCAGCCGGCCGTTCTCGAGATTGGCGAGGCCCTGGTTGTAGAGTGCGTCGGCCGGCTCGGTCTGCGAGGCGAGCGCGAGGGCGTCGATATCGGTGTCCTTCGAGGACATGCACCCCGAGAGAAGAAGGCCCGACGCGGCGACGGCCAGTGCCATCGGCACGACCGGAAAGCGGCCGGACAGCGGCATCTTGATTCCCATCGAACTGGTTCCCCCTGGCTTCCCCGGACCGGCATGAACGGACCGGGCGGGACATCTTCCTAGCCAACGTCCCGCATCGCGACAACGCTTCACGACAGGCCAAGGCGCCTTTTTTAAGACTTTCGGGATGTTTGGGACGTTTCGGCCGTCCATTCGGGCTGGGCTCGCGATGGAGCCGCCCTCACCCGGCGGCCGCCACGGGCCGCACGGGTCGAAACCGCCCCGATCAGAGAACCTGTGGACCCATCGCCGGCACGGCGATCGCCGCCATGCCCGCCTGACGCAGCGGCTCGGCGCGGCGTCCACTGCCCTCGACGAAGGCATGGGCCGAAGGATCGGCCAGAAGCGCCTGGAGCGCCATGGCGTTGAGGCGGTGGCCGCCCTTGTATGAGCGGTAGCAGCCGAGGACGCGTGCTCCGGCCAGCGCCTGATCGCCCACGGCGTCGAGCGTCTTGTGACGGACGAACTCGTCGGGGTAGCGCAGACCGGCCGGGTTGATCACCCGGTCGTCGTCGCCGATCACGACGGAGTTCTCGAGCGAGGAGCCGAGCGCGTGGCCCGACGCCCAGAGACGCTCGACGTCCTTCATGAAGCCGAAGGTGCGGGCGCGGGCGAGTTCGTCGCGGAAGAGGCTCGGGCTGAGGTCGGCGCAGAAACGCTGACGTCCGATCGCGGCGGTGGCGAAGTCGATCTCGACCTCGAACCGCGTACCTTCGTGCGGGTGGTATTCGGCAAAGCCACCGTTCAGCTCGACGCGGACGGACTTCAGGACCTTGATGAAGCGGCGCGGCGTGCGCTGGGCGACCAGCCCGGCCGCCTCGATGGCGCGCACGAACATGTCCGAGCCGCCGTCCATGATCGGGATCTCGTTGCCGTCGATCTGGACCACGACATTGTCGACGTCCATGGCGTAGAGCGCGGCCATGATGTGTTCGATCGTCGCCACATGCGCGCCACGACGATCGCCCACGATCGTCGAAAGGTCGGTGGAGGTCACATTGCCGGAGACGGCGCGGATTTCGTGAACGAGGCCGGACGCCTCGAAGACGTGGAACACGATGCCGGTGTCGGGCTCGGCCGGGTGCAGGGACAGTTCAACCAGCGTACCGCTGTGAACGCCCACGCCCTCGAAACCGATGCGCGCTCCGATCGTGTGCTGACTGACCACGTGTTACTCTTCCTTATGCCGGCCTGCCGCGCGCCAGATGATCGCGTCGGCGGCAGGAAAACTCTTCCCGGCTTCCGGAAGATCCCGCATGGGAACCCGTAGGCGAACGCGAAGTGTCTGAAACTGTCACAAAATTTAGGTCTGGGACGAATTGAGGCCAAATCACGCTTTCTTACCCGATGTTACCGGAAAGCGTCTTAAAGTTTCATTTAGCATAGCGAAATCAGGGCGTTAACGGAAACGGCCCGCCTTCTTGCGAAGGCGGGCCGCACCAAACCGCGGTGAGTTTGTGACCGTCAGTTCGACTGGCGGCGCAGGAACGCCGGGATTTCCAGCTGGTCTTCCTCGCTCGGCTGGCGAACCTGGCTCTGCGGACGGGCTGCAGAGTCGGCCGCCTGGCGGCGCGGCGCATAGGGGCTGGCCTCGGCCGGACGGCGCGGCGCGACGGGGCGGACGGGGTCGGCAAGCACCGCCTCGTCTTCCTCGCGGCGCGACAGTCCGGTCGTCAGGCGACGCAGGAGGCCCATGGGGCCGCGCTCGTCGCCCGAGACGTCCACAGCGCCGGCACGACGCTCGATCTCCGCCTGCACCACCGGCGGGAAGTCCTCGACGCGGGGCATGCGGGCCTGCGCGGGCTGCTGCACGGGCTGGCGCGGCGCCGGGGCGCGCGGGGCGACCTGGGCGATCTCGGCCTCGAGAGCGGCGGTGAAGTCGTCCTCGATGTCGGCCATCGCCGGGGCCGGCTGGTAGGCGACGGGCGCCGCGACCGGCGCCTGAGCGACCGGCGCGGGGGCCTGCACCATCGGGGCGGGCTGGGCGACCTGCACCGGAGCCGGGGCCGGCTGGAAGGCCGGGCGGGCGGCGAGCGCGGCGGCGGCGCGTGCCTCGGCGGCGTGGCCGTAGACCTCCATCGCAGCCTTGTCGATGCCGGTGGCGACGACCGACACGCGGATCACACCTTCCAGGCTCTCGTCGAAGGTCGCGCCGAGGATGATGTTGGCATCCTGGTCGACTTCCTCGCGGATGCGGGTCGCAGCCTCGTCCACCTCGAAGAGCGTGAGGTCACGCCCGCCGGTGATGGAGATGAGGAGGCCCTTGGCGCCCTTCATCGAGGTCTCGTCGAGGAGCGGATTGGCGATCGCGGCCTCGGCGGCGGCCATCGCACGGCCCTCGCCGGACGCCTCGCCGGTGCCCATCATCGCCTTGCCCATCTCGCGCATCACCGAACGCACGTCGGCGAAGTCGAGGTTGATCAGGCCTTCCTTGACCATCAGGTCGGTGATGCAGGCGACGCCCGAGTAGAGCACCTGGTCGGCCATGCCGAAGGCATCGGCGAAGGTGGTCTTGTCGTTGGCGATACGGAAGAGGTTCTGGTTCGGAATTACGATCAGCGTATCGACGTTCTTCTGCAGCTCCTCGATGCCCTGCTCGGCAATGCGCAGGCGGCGCTGCCCCTCGAAGTGGAACGGCTTGGTGACGACGCCGACCGTCAGGATGCCCTTCTCGCGCGCCGCACGGGCGACGACCGGGGCCGCGCCGGTGCCGGTGCCGCCGCCCATGCCGGCGGTGACGAAGCACATGTGCGAACCGAGGAGGTGATCGCAGATCTCGTCGAGCGACTCTTCGGCGGCCGCGCGGCCGACCTCGGGCTGCGAACCGGCGCCCAGACCCTCGGTGACGGCGACGCCCATCTGGATCACCCGCTCGGCGCGCGAGGAGCGGAGCGCCTGCGCATCGGTGTTGGCGATCACGAACTCGACGCCCTCAAGACCGGCGTTGATCATGTTGTTGACGGCGTTGCAGCCGCCGCCGCCCACACCGAACACGGTGATCCGCGGCTTCAGCTCGGTGATGTCCGGCTTCTGAAGGGTGATGCTCATCGTGGTTTCCCTTTGTGTCTGGGCCGGTTCGCCGCGCGGCCTGGGGTCTCAAGAACCAGTGCGCGGCGCGCACCGATGGGGTATTCGGATGGACGAGCTTCGCACGCGAAGCTTGTCAGAAACTCTGCCGGAGCCACGAACCGAAACGGCCGACGCGCGTGCGCGGGTCGAGCGCGAAGTCGATCATCGACTGCTCGGGCACGTGCTCCATCGCCGCGACCTGCGGGTAGATCAGCAATCCGACCGCCGTCGCGAAGGCCGGGCTCTTGTTGGAGGCCGACAGACCCGCGACGCCGACCGGGCGGCCGAGGCGCACGTTCCGGTTCAGGAGCGTGCGACCGGCTTCCGAGAGGCCCGCAAGCTGCGAGGCGCCGCCCGTCAGCACCACGCGCTTGCCGATGACGTGGCCGAGGTTCGACGCCGCCAGACGGTCGCGGATCAGCTCCAGCGTCTCCTCGACGCGCGGGCGGATGATGCGGGCGATCAGGGAGCGCGAGACCTGAACGGGCTGCTCGTGCGCCTCGTCGCCGAGCGGGGCGACCGACACCGTCTCGCCGTCGGCCATCAGGCTCGGCAGGGCATTGCCGTGCATGACCTTCAGCCGCTCGGCCTGCTCGGGCCGGATCGACAGGCCTCGCGCGAGGTCCATCGTGATGTGGTGTCCACCGAGCGCCACGGCGTCGGCATAGGCGAAGTGGCCGTTCTGGAAGATCGAGATCGTGGTCGAGCCCGCGCCCATGTCGATGCAGGCGGAGCCCATCAGCGCCTCGTCGTCGACCAACGTCGACAGGCCGCTCGCGTAAGGGGTCGCGACGAAGGCCTCGACCACGAGATGCGCGCGGTTGATCGCGGCCTCGAGGTTGCGCAGCGGGGTCTCCTCCGCCGACAGGATGTGCAGATCGGCACCGAGCTCCGTGCCCGTCATGCCGACCGGGTTCTCCAGGCTCCCCTCGCCGTCCAGCGACAGGTCGAACGGCACCCGGTGCAGCGCGACGCGCCCCTCGCGAAGCGGCAGGCGCGCGGCCTGGTTGAGAACACGCTTGAGGTCGAGCTCGCCGACCTCGCCGCTCTCGATCTCGACGCGCGCGGCGCCGCGCAGGCTCTTCTGGCGGCCCGCGCAGACCGACACGATCAGCGACTCGATGGTCAGCCCGGCCATGCGCTCGGCGGCGTCGACGCAGAAGCGGATCGACTTCTCCGCCGCCTCGAGGTCGACCACCACGCCGGACTTCACGCCGCGCGAGCGCTGGTGGCCGATGCCGATGACCTCGACCACGTGCGTGCGGCCCGGCAGGACCTCGCTTTCCGGGCGCGGCTTCAGCTTGGCGATCAGGCAGGTGACCTTGGAGGAGCCGACGTCGAGCACCGAGATGGTGCGGACGCGCTTGTCCGAAGGCTTCTTGATCCGGGGCAGTTCGTCGGTCGTCTTGGAGAAGAAGCTCATACCGGCTTTTCCTTCTGAGCCTGCTTCCAAAGCTTGTCGCGCTCTTTGAGAACCTTGTCCCAGCGCTCCTTGGCGGCGGGGGTGAGCTTGACGACCATCCGGTCGGCCAGCCGCATGTCGACGGAGACGATGTCGCGGGCGAGCAGACCCTCGTTGCGGTCGACGCGCATCACGGTCGCGGCCGCCTCGATCGGATCGAGTTCGGGCAGGCGGATCACGACGCCGTTGTCGAGGCGCAGATCCCAGCGCCGGTCGCCGACGCGCACATAGGCCTTGATTCGCTGGTCGAGCTCGGGGACAAGCGCCATCTTGTCGAGAATGTCGGCCGCCTCGCGCGCCGCGCCCGGACCCACCACGAACGGCAGGTCGGTGAATCGCGTCGTCGCATAGGGCACGATCTCGCGGCCGTCGTGGTCAACGATCCAGAGATCCTTGTCGCGCTGCCAGAGGGCGAAGGGCTTCTTCTCGACCAGCGCGATCTTCACGCGGTTCGGATATTCCTTCTCGATCGTCGCGCTCTCGATCCAGGGCATCGCCTCGATCGCCTCGCGCGCGGCGGTTACGTCAAGCGCCGGAAGCGTCTGCGCGCCGGCCATCCAGAGCGTCTGGAGGACGTCGATCTCGCTTGTCTCCGAGTAGCCCGTCACGTCCACCGTATCGATCGACAGGCCGAGCGGCTCGGCCACGGCATCGATGACGGCCGTCGTATGGCTGCCGAGAACCATGCCGTAGATCGCGGTCGAGCCGAGGAGGCCGGCGGCGATCGTGCGGAAGCGCGGCAGCGGCAGGTCGCGCGCGTTCTTGATCCAGACCACGGTCTTGCGGCCGAGGCGTTGGAGGCGCAGCACGACGGGGCTGACGCGCTGGAACATCGGGGCGTCGTTCAGCGACCGCATGAGGCGTCCCTCACCATCCACGAGAGCAGCTCGCCGAACGAGTGGCCGGCGACCTTCGCGATGTCGGGCACCAGCGAGGTCGGCGTCATGCCGGGCTGGGTGTTGACCTCGAGCCAGACCAGTTCGCCCTTCTCGCCGAAGCGGTCGTCGTAGCGGAAGTCGGAGCGCGACACGCCGCGGCACCCGACGGCGCGGTGGGCGGCGAGCGCCGCCTCCTGCACGCGCTTGGCGATGGCGGGCGGGATCTGTGCCGGGATCACATGCTGCGAGCCGCCGGGCAGATACTTCGAGTCGTAGTCGTAGAAGGCATGGCCTTCCGTCGTGATCTCGCAGACCGGCAGCGCCACGTCGCCCATGACGGCGCAGGTCAGCTCGCGACCGGGCACGAAGCGTTCGACCATGACCTCCTCGCCGAAGGTCCAATCGGCGCCGTGCAACTGCTGAGGCGGATGCTCCTGGTCGGCGCGCACGATGAGGACGCCGAAGGACGAGCCCTCCGCGATCGGCTTCACCACGTAGGGCGGCGCCATGACGTGGGACTTCGCGACCGCACGGCGGTCGAGGATCTTGTGGTCGGCCACCGGGACGCCGGCGGCCTTGGCGATCGTCTTGGCCTTCACCTTGTTCATGGCAAGCGCCGAGGCGAGGACGCCCGAATGCGTGTAGGGGATCTGCAGGAACTCGAGGATGCCCTGGATCGTCCCGTCCTCGCCGAATGGGCCGTGCAGCGCATTGAAGGCGACGTCGGGCGCGAGGTCTTTCAGCACTGCGGCCACGTCGCGGCCGACATCGACGCGCGTGACGCGGAAGCCCTCGGCTTCCAGCGCGTCGGCACAGGCCTTGCCCGACGACAGGCTCACCGGCCTTTCGGACGAGAAGCCACCGAACAGCACTGCGACATGCGAGGTCATCGACCGGGATTCCATGCATTGAAGGTCAGGAACCATTCATCGCCTGCAGATGGTTAAGCGGTGGTTAACCGAGTGCGGCGGAAGCAAGAAAATCGTAAGGCCGTTTGGAGAGGGGTCGTTAAGGGTTGCGTCCGCCATCGGACGGTCGGAAGCGGCGACAGATGCCGCAGCGATATCTTCTATGTTGCGGCGCGAAACATTCCTGTCGAAAACTCACGTCTTCTTCAGAACCCGGCGATAACGTGCGGCCATCCCCCAAGGGAAAGGCCGAATCGTGAACCGCAGAACTCTTCTGACTGGGATGGGCGCGCTTGCGCTCGCAATGCGGTTCGTTCCCGCCTCGGCCGCCGAGCCGATCCTCACGCTTCGTGGCGCGTTCGCCCGTGCGGGGGCCGACGGGACGGCGAGTTTCAGCCTTGCGGATCTCGACGCCCTGCCACAGACGACGTTCCGCACCACGACGCCGTGGCACAGCGGCCCGGTGGAATTCTCCGGCGTCTCCGTCGCCGACTTCCTCGCGGCGATGGGCGTGCCGCCGACCGAAGGCTCGATGCAGCTGATCGCCCTCAACGACTACGTCGTCGATACGAAGGCGAGCGATCTCACCTCGGGCGAAGCCCTACTTGCCACCCGCATGAACGGTCAGCCCATGGCCGTGACGGACAAGGGCCCGGTCTTCGTCGTCTTCCCCTTCGACAGCCGGACGGAACTCCAGCACCAGTCCTACTACAGCCGCGCCGTCTGGCAGCTCGCCGAGATCGACCTCGCCCCATGAGCGCAGTCGGCGGCCCGCGGCCCTTCACGTTGAGCGTCCGCAAGGTCAGCTATGGCCTGACCTGCGTCACGGCGGTGCTGGCGCTGCTCGTCGTCGTGTCGTCGATCCTCGTGGTGCGCTACCAGCGCCAGATCAGCGAGGCGTCGCAATACAACGTCACGTTCGACTACTCGCAGACCGCCGCCGAGATCCTGCGCCTCCAGGTCGCCCTCAAGGATGTGATCGGCGGCGCAGACCCGGCGCAGATCAAGCTTCGGCACGACATTCTGGTGAACCGGCTGGGGATCATCCGCGACAACGCCTTCGCCACGCGCCATCAGCTGACCGAAACCGGGGACCGCCTCGCCGAGGCGCTGCGGCAGCTCGAGCCCCTCCTCGCTGATCCGTCTGATACCGCGCGTCTCGAAATGGCCTACGACCTCCTCGGGCCCCTCACGACGCCCATCCTGCGGCTGGCCTCGCGCGCCCATGGCGAGGCGGGCGACATCGTTCTCGGCAACCAGACGACGCTGCGCCGGATCATGGCGATCGTCACCGCCGTCACGATCGTCCTCGTCCTCGTCGGCATGGTGCTGGTCGGCTTCGTGCTCCACCAGAACCGGCGGCTCGACAGCATCTCGCGCACCGATGGGCTCACGGGCCTCGCCAACCGCCTCGCCTTCGACGCCGACCTGCGCAAGGTCGACGGCAAGCCAGCCGCCGTCGTCCTCGTCGACGTCGATCATTTCAAGACCATCAACGACACGCTCGGCCATAGTGTCGGCGATGGCGTGATCGTCGAACTCGCATCGCGGCTGCGCACTGCGGGAGCCGACGCGGACACGATCGCCCGGATCGGCGGCGACGAGTTCGCCATCGTCTTCTCGGGCGAGGCGGCCGAGGCGCGGAGCCTCACCTGCGCCGACGCGGTGCTCCGCAGCATGGACGAGCCCTGCCGCGTCGCCGGCACCGAGGTGCAGGCCAATGTGACGATCGGCATCGGTGCGCAGGAGGCGAGCCAAGGCGCCGTGCTCCTGAACGACGCCGACATCGCGCTCTACGCCGCCAAGGGCGAAGGCCGTGGTCGCTATCTGCGCTTCCGGCCCGAGATGAAGCAGGCCTTCCTGCGCGAGCAGGCAATCGAGGATGCGCTGCGGCGCGCGCCCTCGGCCGGCGACTTCTCGCTCGTCTACCAGCCGATCGTCGACCTGTCCGACGACCGAACCGTCGGCTTCGAGGCGCTCCTGCGCTGGCAGCATCCTGAACTCGGGTCGATCTCGCCGACGGAGTTCATTCCGATCGCTGAGCGAAGCGGCCAGATCGAGGCGATCGGGCGCTGGGTGATCGAGGAGGCGTGCCGCGAGGCGAGCCGCTGGCCGTCCCACCTCTATGTCGCCGTCAACGTGTCCGCGCGGCAGCTTCTCGACCAGAGCTTCATCGCCCAGTCGCGCGCGGCGCTGGAGGATAACGGTCTCGCGCCTGGCCGTCTCGAGATCGAGATCACGGAAAGCACGCTGATCGTCGACGACGCGACCGTCTTGGAACTCGTGCACCAGTTGCGCGCGCTCGGCTGCCGCGTCTCGCTCGACGACTTCGGCACCGGCTACGCCTCGCTGAGCTATCTCCAGCGTTTTCCCTTCGACAAGATCAAGATCGACCAATGCTTCCTGCGCGGCGAAGGCGTCGGCGTCGGCGGGCACGCGATCATCGCCACCGTCTGCTCGCTCGCGGACGTCCTGAACCTTCGCATCGTCACCGAAGGCATCGAAACGGCGGACGAGTTGGCGACCGTTCGAAGCGCGGGCAGCCATTACGGGCAGGGCTACCACTTCGATCGGCCGCTCCGCCCGGACGACGTCCTGAAACGCATCGCGCGCGAAAGCCTCGACCGGGCTCCCTACGTCGCCGCCAACGCATCGGCCGCCTGAACGTCCGGCGTCAGTCCACCCATTTCGGGTCGGCCGTGAAGGCCACCGTCAGCCAGCGATCGCGCGGATCGCCGCCGATCGCGTGCGCGATCTCCTCGCGCACGCGGTCGAAGTCGGCGAGCGACTGGCGGGGGTGGTCGTGCGGCACCACGAAATGGAACTCCAGCGTGCGCGATCGCCCGACCTTGGCGACATAGGTGCGCACCTCGCGGAAGCCGTGACGCGCGACGATATCGGCGGCGACAGCACGAGCCTTGGCGTCGAGCTCCGGCGGGGCCACGAGGAAGATGTCCTTCAGGGCATCGAACACGGTGCGCAGCGGCACCGGAATGAGGCAGAGCGTCAGGATCGCAAGGACGGCAGGATCGACATACGGGGTCCAGCCCTCGTAGGCGCTGCCCTGCAGGAGCGCGGCGATCACGAAGGCGACGAGAAGCGCTGCCGTGATGAGCCCCGCCATCGCCCAGCCCTTCACGTCAAGAGCCAGAAGCTCGGACTCGATCTCGCGGTTCTGACGACGCCCGATCAGGAACATCGCGAGGCAGATCGCCACGATCACGGCGGCATAGGCGATCGCCCAGCCGAATTCGAGCGGCCGACCGCCGGACATCAGCGTGCCCACGGCGTTGACGAACGCGTAGAGCGACAGGAGCGACAGGAGCCCCCCGTTGAACAGGAGAACGATCGGCTCAAGATGCCAGAAGCCGAGCTGGAACCGGCCGCTCGTCTGCCGGGCGATGAGGCGCGAGACGAGAAGCGCCATGCCGGTCATCGAGGCGTCGACCACCGAGAACATGCCGTCGAAGGCGATCGACAGGGAACCCGACAGGACGCCGAACACGACGCCCGACGCCCCGACCACGAGGGTTGCGGCGATCGATCGCTTCAGGGCGGCTTGTTCTCGCGTCGCGGCTGTCATTGTCACTCTTAAATCACGGATCGGCGGATCACCGCTCCCCTATCGCTTGAACGTCCCCAACAACAGGTCGCGATGCTCTCCCGCCGGAACCTAACGCAGCGTCAGCTGTTCGGCAGCCGGGCGCGATCACGCGTTGGTGAAACGGGAAACGGCAATGATCACCTGGCTTCAGTTCGGCGACCTGCATGTCTGCGAGCAGGACGGCTGGGCAAGCCTCGACGTGTTCCGGCAGCTCGTTGGATCCGCCCGCGACCATCTCGTCGGACAGGTCGATCTGGCGGTGCTGCCGGGCGACAACGCCAACCATGCGACCGACGAGCAGTTCGAGCGGATCGCCGAAGCCGTCGCACCGCTTGGCATTCCGCTGCACGCGATCCCCGGCGATCATGATTTCGAGGCCGGCAACCTCGACGGCTTCTATCGCCATCTCGCGCGCCAACCCCTCCCCTACGCGATCACCGCCGGCGAGACGCGCGTCCTCTTTCTCGACATCGTCTCGGCAGGAAGCGGCGGCCCGGACTTCCGCCTCGGCCCGAAGCAGACCCTCTGGCTGCGCCGCGAACTCGACGCCGCCGACGCGGCAGGACACGCTGCCGTCGTCTTCATGCACGCCTATCCCGGCGACCTGCATGCCGGCACCGAGGAGGTCGCCTCGCTCCTCGCATCCGGGAACGTGCGCTTCGTCGGCACCGGCCACACGCACTACAACGAACTCCTCAACGACGGTCGCGTCGTCTACGCTGCGACGCGGTCCACCGGCGAGATCGAGGAGGCCGGCGGTCCCGGCTTCTCGATCGGGGCGCTGGATGGCGACGCGGTCAGCTGGCGCTTCAAGCCGCTCGACGCACCCTGGCCCTTCGTGCTGGTCACCTCGCCCTCCGATCTTCGGCTGATGACGGATCCGCAGTCCCGCGACCAGGTGCCGGAGGGCGAGTTCACGATCCGCGCCCGCGTGTTCGGCGCCGACATCGCGTCCGTGTCGGCGCGCCTCGGCGATCGGGAGATCACGCTGCGGCGCGAGGGCGCCGCTTGGATCGCGCCGTCAGGCCCGGTCGAGCCGGGGCTGCACCGCCTGAGCGTCACCGCGCGATCTTCGAGCGGCACCGAAGACACCGATCACGTCGCGATCCTGGTCCGCCCGCCGCGCGAGCGACCGCGTCGGGGCGATGCCTTCGCGCTCGGTCGCGACATCCATTCGGTCGGTCCGTGGCCGGGCCGCGGCATTCCTGGCGGCCAGCTCGGGCCCAACAAGAACGGGCTGAAATGGTAGGCTCGGCCTCTACGGGCTAAAGGGCCGAACCTCGGCGCCTTCGGCGAAGCGGCCGAGGCGCTTGATCTCCCATTCGAGGAGAATGCCGCTTGTGGCGTAGACGCGCTCGCGCACCGTCTCGCCGAGAAGCTCGAGATCGTGGCCGGTGGCGTCGCCGACGTTCAGCATGAAGTTGCAGTGGAGCGCCGATATCTCGGCGCCGCCGATGCGAAGGCCGCGACAGCCCGCGCGGTCGACCTCCTTCCAGGCCGAGGTGCCCGGCGGGTTCTTGAAGGTCGAGCCGCCCGTCTTCTCGCGCACCGGCTGCACGGTCTCGCGATGATGCTGCACCTCGTCCATCGCGCGGCGGATTTCGTCCCGGGGGCTCTCTGGCCCCTCGAAGATCGCTGACACGAAGATGAGGTCCTCGGGCGCGTCGGCATGGCGATAGGAGAAGCCCATCTCGGACTTCGTCAGCACATGCACCTGGCCCTGCCGGTCGAGCGCGCGCGCCTCCACGAGCCGGTCGGCCGTCTCGACCCCGTTGGCGCCGCCGTTCATGCGGATCGCGCCACCGACGGAGCCTGGAATGCCGTGCAGGAAGTGGAAGCCGCCGAGCCCCGCTTCGCGCGCCACGGCCGCCACGCGCTTGTCGCTCGCCGCCGCACCCGCCCGGATGCGTCCCTCGCCGATCGCCTCGACCTCGCCGAAGCCCTTGGCCGGCAGGCGCAGCACGACGCCGCCGATACCGCCGTCACGGATCAGGAGGTTGGAGCCGATGCCGACGACGGTCAGCGGCACCACGGCCGGCAGCGCCGCGAGGAACGCCGCGAGATCCGCCTCGTCGGCGGGCTGGAACATCAGGTCCGCCGGTCCGCCGGTGCGGAACCAGGTGATCTTGGAGAGGTCCGCATCGGCCTGCAGCTTGCCGCGCAGGCCGAGGGCGGGATCGGACAACGCAGCGAGAAGCTCGCTCAAGCCCCCCGCCCCAGCGCCTCGAGTTCCTTCGGCAGCGCGTAGGCCCAGGCCGTGATGTTGCCGGCGCCGAGGCACACGACCATGTCGCCGGCCTCCGCCACGCGATGGACGAGCGGCGCAAGTTCCGCCGGACCGTCGATCAGCCGCGCGTCGCGATGGCCGCCGAGGCGCAGGCGCTCGGCCAGCATCACGGAATCGACGCCGTCGATCGGCTCCTCGCCGGCCGAATAGACCGGCGCGAGGATCACCGTGTCGGCGTCGTTGAAGCAGGCGGCGAAATCGGCGAACAGCGACTGGAGGCGGGTGTAGCGGTGCGGCTGCACCACTGCGACGACGCGGCCGGTCGCGGCCGAGCGGGCGGCCGACAGCACGGCGCGAATCTCGACCGGGTGGTGGCCGTAGTCGTCGTAGACGTCGATGCCGAGCGCGGTTCCCGTATGGGTGAAGCGCCGCTTGACGCCGCCGAAGCTGCCGAGCCCCTTGCGGATCGCCTCCTCGCCGATGCCGATGCGATGGGCGACCGCGACGGCCGCCGTCGCGTTCGACACGTTGTGCCGGCCGGGCATCGGCAGAACGAGGTCCTTCATCGCCGTGGTCGCGCCGGTGATGCGATCGCGGATCGTCACGTCGAAGGTCGAGCGCGGCCCTTCGGCGCGCACGTTCTGGAAGCGCGCGTCGGCCTGGAGGTTCTCGCCGTACGTGATGATGCGGCGGTCCTCGATCTCGGAGACCAGCGTCTGCACCTCCGGATGGTCGAGGCACATGACGGCGAAGCCGTAGAAAGGAACGTTCTCGACGAAGGCGCGGAAGGCCGCGCGCACCTTGTCGAAGGTGCCGTAGTGGTCGAGGTGCTCGGGATCGATGTTGGTGACGACCGCGACGTCGGCGGGCAGCTTCAGGAAGGTGCCGTCGCTCTCGTCGGCCTCGACCACCATCCACTCGCCCTCGCCCATGCGGGCGTTGGTGCCGTAGGCGTTGATGATGCCGCCGTTGACGACGGTCGGATCCATGCCGCCGGCATCCAGCAGCGTCGCCACCATCGAAGTCGTCGTGGTCTTGCCGTGCGTGCCGCCGATCGCGATCGCCTGCCGGAAGCGCATGAGCTCGGCCAGCATCTCGGCGCGGCGCACGATCGGAAGCAGTCGCTCGCGCGCGGCCGACAGCTCGGGGTTCGAGCGCTTGATCGCGGTCGAGACGACCACGACCTCGGCAAGCCCGAGGTTCTCGGCGGCGTGGCCGACATGGACCGTGACGCCTTTCTCGCGTAGGCGCTGTACGTTGGCGTTCTCTGAGGCGTCGGAGCCCTGCACGGTGTAGCCGAGGTTGACCAGCACCTCGGCGATGCCGCTCATGCCGATGCCGCCGATGCCGATGAAATGCACCGGGCCGATATTGGGCGGCATCTTCATGGCCGGCTCCTCTGGTCTTTTCGTTGAACGATCAGCGCCTTGCGGCGGCGTCCGGCATAGACGCCACGAGATCGGCAAGCAACCGCGCGGCTTCGGGAATGCCCTCGCCCTTGGCGGCGGCTGCCATGACCTCGGCCTTGTCGGCGTCGTTGGCAATCATCGTGGTGAGGCCGGCAAGGCGCTCGGGCGTGAGGTCGGCCTGCTTCGAGACGATGGTCCCGTGCGCCGACTGGAGACGCGCCGCGTTGGCCGCCTGGTCGTGGTCGAGCGCGTAAGGATACGGCACGAGGATCGAGGGTCGCCCGATCACCGACAGTTCGGAGACCGTCGACGCGCCGGCGCGGCTGACCACGAGATGCGCCTTGGCGATGCGGGCCGCCATGTCCTTGAAGAAGGGCGAGACGTCGGCGGGAACGCCGATCTCGCGGTAGGCGGCAACGACCTTGGCCTCGTCCTCGGCGCGTGCCTGCTGCGTCACGCGCAGCCGGGCGCGAAGACCGGCCGGCATCAGCTTCACGGCAGCCGGCGCCGCATCGGAGAAATAGCTCGCGCCCTGGCTCCCGCCGAAGACGACGAGTTCGAACGGCTCGCCTTCGCGGCTCGGCCGATAGGGCGTCGTCGCCGCGTCGAGCACCGCCGGCCGAACCGGATTGCCGGTGATCGTGATCTTGGCCGCGACCGTAGCATCCGTGTTCGACTGCGGGATGCCGGCCGCGATCCGGCGCACCCGCGTCGACAGGAACTTGTTGGCGCGGCCCATCACGGCGTTCTGCTCGTGGATCGCGGTCGGAAGCCCGAGTTGCACCGCCGCCATCATCGGCGGAATGGTCGGATAGCCGCCGAAGCCGACGACGGCCGCCGGCCGAAGCCGCTTCATCAGCGCAATCGCGCCGCGATAGCCGGTCCAGAGCTTCAGGCCGGAGCGCATGACCGCCACGGGGTTCTTCGAGCCGAAGGTGGCGGAGGGCACGACATGGGTTTCGTCGGCCGGGAAGCTGCCGGCATAGCGTCCGGCGCGCTCGTCGGTCACGAGGTGGACCGTGTGGCCGCGTGCGTGCAGCTCGTGCGCCAGCGCCTCGGCGGGAAATAGGTGGCCGCCGGTCCCGCCGGCGCACAGGAGAATGGGTCGTGTCATCTTGATGATCTAGCGCGCGGGATAAGGCGCCTGGAAGGCAAGCGTGCGCTCCACCAGCCGATCGGTCTGCGAGACGTTCTCGGCGCGCTTGCGCGTCAGCGCCAGCACGAAGCCGGCCGAGATCGCGACCGCCATCATCGACGAGCCGCCGTAGGAGATGAACGGCAGCGTCATGCCTTTGGCGGGCATCAGGTGGAGGTTCACCGCCATGTTGATGATCGACTGGAGTCCGAACAGCATCACGAGGCCGGAGATGGCAAGCCGGTTGAAGGTGTCGCGCTGGTTGAAGGCGATCGACAGGCCGCGCACCACGACGAAGCAGAACACCGCCGAGAGCGCCATGCAGGAGACGATACCGAACTCCTCGGCAATCACCGAATAGGCGAAGTCGGTGTGGCTGTCGGGCAGCATGCGCTTGATCGTGCCCTCACCCGGCCCCTGGCCGAGCCAGCCGCCCGACAGGATCGCCTCGCGCGCCGTGTCGGTCTGGTAGGTGTCGCCCTCGCCGGTGAGGAAGCGATCGATACGCGAGGCGACGTGCGGGAAAACCGTATAGGCGCCGAGGAAGCCGACGACGCCGACGCCGCCGAGCAAAGTGATCCACACCCAGGACAGGCCGGCCATGAAGAACATGCAGCTCCAGGTGGCCGAGGTCAGGATCGTCTGGCCAAGGTCCGGCTGCGCGACCAGCAGCGCGGTGACGACGAGGAGCAGCATGATCGAGAAGAGGTTGCCCGGCACGTCGGGACGACGCGAGCGCTCCGCGAAGAGCCAGGCGCAGGTAACGACGAAGGCTGGCTTCATGAACTCCGACGGCTGGACGCTGAGCGGCCCGAAGTCCATCCAGCGCCGCGCGCCCTTCACTTCCATGCCGAAGAACAGCGCCATGACCATGACGACCAGCGAGCCCGCCAGCATGATGATCGACATGCGGCGCACGCCCCGCGGCGTCAGCAGCGAGGTCGCCAGCATGGCCGCGATCGAGGGGAACAGGAACAGCGCATGCCGCTTCACGAAGTGGAACGGCTCAAGCCCGATCTTCTCGGCCACCGGAGGGCTCGCCGCGAAGGACAGCACCATGCCGCCGATCATTAGGATCAGGAAGGCGGCGAGGAACCAGCGATCGATGGACCACCACCAGTCCGTGATCAGGCCCTTCTTGGCGCGGCTCGACATGGCTCAACCCTTCGAAGACGGTTCGGTCGCGGGCAGCGCGGCCACAAGCTGGCGGAACGTGTCGCCACGCACCTCGAAATTGCGGAACTGGTCGAAGCTGGCGCAGGCCGGCGACAGAAGGACGACCTCGTCCTCGCCCGTCCGCGCGGCGTCGCGCGCCGCATCCTCGACCGCGACCTCCAGGGTACCGGAAATTTCGTAAGGAATTCGTTCACCAAGAGCGGCGGCAAAGGACGGAGCCGCCTCGCCGATGAGATAGGCCTTGGCGACCCGAGAGAAGAGCGGCTCCAGCGAGGCGATGCCGCCCTCCTTGGGCAGCCCGCCGGCGATCCAGTGGATGCGCTCGAAGCTGCCGAGCGCGGGCGCGGCAGCGTCCGCATTGGTCGCCTTGGAGTCGTTGACGAACAGCACCCTCGCCCGCCGACCGACCTCCTCCATCCGGTGGGCGAGCCCCGGGAACGAGCGAAGGCCGTCCATGATCTCGTCGTCGGAAAGGCCGAGCGCCGTCAGTGTCGCGACCGCGGCGGCGGCGTTCTGTCCGTTGTGGCGCCCGCGCAGCGAACCGATCCCGGCGAGCGGAAAGCGCGCCCTGACCGTTCCGCCCTGCGAGACGCGCACCTCGCCGTCCGCGAAATAGACGCCGTCGTCGAGTGCCCGCTCCTTGGAGATGCGCACGACGACGTTGCCTTCGCTCTCATGCCAGGCGGCAATGCCGGCGCAGTAGTCGTCATCGACGCCGATGACGGCGGTGCCCGCTTCCTGCAGGAGGCGCGCCTTGATCGCGGCGTAGTTCTCCATCGTGCCGTGTCGGTCGAGATGGTCGGGCGTCAGATTCAGGAGGATGCCGACCGTCGGCGCAATCGAGGGCGCGAGGTCGATCTGGTAGGACGAGCATTCGACCACGTAGAAGCGGTCGGGACGGGGCGGCTCCAGCGTCAGCACCGCGACGCCGATATTGCCGCCGAGCTGCGTGTCGCGGCCCGACGCCTTGAGGCAATGCGCGATCAGGGCCGTCGTGGTCGATTTGCCGTTGGTGCCGGTGATGGCGACGAAGGGCGCGCGCGGTGTCGAGGTCTGCCGCTCGCGCACGAAGATCTCGATGTCGCCGATGACCGGCACGCCGGCGGCGTTGGCGAGATCGGCGGCCCAGTGGGGCTTGGGGTGCGTCAGCGGCACGCCGGGCGACAGGACCAGCGCCTCCACACTCCCCCAGTCGAGATCGTGCAGGTCGCCGGTCGGAATGCCCTCGGCCCGCGCCGCTTCCACGCTCTTCGGATTGTCGTCGAACGCGGTGAGGCGCGCACCGCCCGCCTGCAGCGAACGGACCGTCGCAAGACCCGATCCGCCAAGACCGAACAGGGCGACGTTGCGATCCTTGAACGTGTGGGCCGCGATCATCCCGAGCCTCAGCGCAGCTTGAGCGTGGACAGGCCGACGAAGGCCAGGAGCAGGGCGATGATCCAGAAGCGGACGACGACCTGGCTCTCGGTCCAGCCGAGCTTCTCGAAATGGTGGTGGATCGGCGCCATCAGGAAGACGCGGCGGCCGGTCATCTTGAACCAGCCGACCTGGATGATGACCGACAAGGCCTCGATCACGAAGAGGCCACCGATCACGCCGAGCACGAGCTCGTGCTTGGTCGCGACCGCGATGGCTCCGACGAGGCCGCCCAGCGCGAGCGACCCGGTGTCGCCCATGAAGATCGCGGCCGGCGGCGCATTGAACCAGAGGAAGCCGAGGCCCGCGCCGATGACCGCACCGCAGACCACGGCGAGTTCGCCGGTGCCCGCGACGTAATGGATCTGCAGGTAGTTGGCGAAGTTGGTGTTGCCCGCAAGATAGGCGATCAGGCCGAAGGCGGCCGCCGCGATCATGATCGGCATGATGGCGAGACCATCGAGCCCGTCCGTCAGGTTGACGGCGTTGCCGGCCCCGACGATCACGAAGGCGGCGAAGGCGGCATAGAACCAGCCGAGATCGATCAAGAGCGACTTGAAGAAGGGGATCGAGAGCGAGCTCGCGAAGGATCCCTGCTGCGCCAGGATCACCATGACGCCCGCGGCAAGCGCGATCAGGAACTCCAGCCCGAGGCGCGACTTGCCCGAGAAGCCCTTGTGGCTCTGCTTCGTCACCTTGAGATAATCGTCGTAGAAGCCGATCGAGCCGAAGCCGATCGTGACCAGCAGCACCATCCAGACATAGAGGTTGGTGAGCTCGGCCCAGAGCAGCGTCGCGACCAGGAAGCCGGAGAGGATCATCAGGCCGCCCATCGTGGGCGTGCCGGCCTTCTTGAAGTGCGTCTGCGGCCCGTCGGCGCGGATCGGCTGTCCCCGCCCCTGGCGCACGCGCAGGTTCGCGATGATCGCCGGCCCGAACAGGAACACCACGATGAACGAGGTGATCATCGCCCCGCCGGTGCGGAAGGTGATGTAGCGGAAGACGTTGAAGAGCTGCGCGTCGTCGGCGAGCGTGGCGAGATAGGACAGCATGGATCAGGCTCCCTGGCCGAGATCGGAAGGGGCGGACATGCCGGACGCCGCCTCGGAGGGCGGGGTGTGGATGCGGATCAGATCGTCCACGATCTTGGAAAAACCGATGCTCTTCGAGGCCTTCGCCATCACGACGTCGCCCTGGCGAAGATGCCGGACGAGGCTTTCGCGAAGCTCGTCGGGCGTCGCGAACCATTCGTGGCGCACGAGGCGCTCCAGCGCGCCGTCCAGCCCCTTCATCTCCGGTCCGCAGAGGAGCACGAGGTCGGGATGGGCGTCGAGGATCGGACCAGCCAGTTCGGCATGGAGATCGCTCGAGAACTCGCCGAGCTCCAGCATGTCGCCGAGAACGGCGATACGCCGGCCGCTCGGACCCGGCGCGCCCTGCGCCAGAAGCGCGAGCGCGGCGCGCATCGAGGCGGGGTTGGCGTTGTAGCTTTCGTCGATGAGCGTCCACTCGCCGCTGCCGCCGAGAAGCGGCAGCACGTGGCGCTCGCCGCGCCCCTTGCCGGCGCGCCAGGAACTGAGGGACTTTGCCGCCTGCTCGACGTCGGCGCCCAGAAGATCGGCCGCGCCGAGCACCGCCAGCGCGTTCTGAACGAGATGACGGCCGCCCGAGCCGAGCTGAACCTCGACCTGCGTCCCGTCGATGCGTGCGACGATGCGCGAGCCGGACGCCGAGGGCCGGAAGCCGGCCAGCCGATAATCGGCGGTCTCCTCTTCGCCGAAGGTCGTGATGCGGGTGACGCCGGCGCCTTGAGCGGCCTGAATGAGATAGGCCGTCATCGGATCGTCGGCGTTGAGGACCGCGGTGCCGCCGGGCACGACGCCTTCGAAGATCTCGGCCTTCGCCTCGGCGATGTGCTCGAGGCTCTTGAAGAAGCCGAGATGGGCCGCGGCGATCAGCGTGATGACCGCGACGTGCGGGCGCACGAGCTTCACCAGCGGCCGGATCTCGTCCGGGTGGTTCATGCCGATCTCGAACACCGCAAAGCGCGCGTCGGCGGGAAGGCGCGCCAGCGTCAGCGGCACGCCCCAGTGGTTGTTGAACGACGCGGCCGAGGCATGCACCGTGCCCTGGTCGCCGAGCACGTGGCGCAGGGCATCCTTGGTCGTAGTCTTGCCGACGCTGCCGGTGACCGCGACGATGCGGGCCGCGGAGCGGTCGCGCGCCGCCGAGCCGAGGCGCTCCAGCGACTTCAACACGTCGTCGACGACGACGATGGGCAAGCCGATCGCGCCGAGCGCCGGCAGCTTCTTCTCGGCCACCACCAGCATCGAGGCGCCGGCCGCCGCGGCCTGGCGCAGGAACGCGTGGCCGTCGAAGGCGTCGCCCTTGATGGCGAAGAACGCCTCGCCCGGCTGGAGCGTACGCGTGTCGATCGACACGCCTGCGACCGCAGCCGGCATCGCGCCGATGGGCCGCCCGCCGGTCGCTGCGGCCAGCGCCTCGCCGGTCCAGAGCGGCGCGGTCATCGGGCCGCTCCCGCGATTGCGGCGCGCACTTCCTCGTGGTCCGAGAAGGGCAGCGTGTCCGCGCCGACCGTCTGGCCGTTTTCGTGGCCCTTGCCGGCGACGATCACCGTGTCCCCTGCCCGCGCCTGCTCCACCGCATGGCGGATCGCGGCGCGGCGGTCGCCGATTTCCTCCGCCTCCGGCACCGCGGAGAGGATCTCGGCGCGGATCGTGGCCGGCACCTCGGAGCGCGGGTTGTCGTCGGTGACGATCACCACGTCGGCGAGCCGCTGGGCGATCTCGCCCATGATCGGGCGCTTGCCGCGATCGCGGTCGCCGCCGCAGCCGAACACGAGGATGACGCGGCCCGTGGTGAACGGGCGGACGGAGGACAGGACGTTCTCCAGCGCCTCGGGCTTGTGGGCGTAGTCGACGAAGACCGGCGCCCCGTCGGCCGTCGTGCCGGCAAGATCGAGGCGACCCGGCGCACCCTTCAGGTGCTCCAGCGCCGGCAGGACGTCGTCGACGTTGCGGCCCGTGGCGATCGCGAGACCCGCCGCAACGAGCGCGTTCGCCATCTGGAACTCGCCGGCAAGCGGCAGCACGATGCGGTAGAGCTTGCCCGCCGCCTCGATCTCGGCGACCTGTCGGTGGCGCTCGTGCTCCAGCCGCTTCAGCTTCAGGAAGCCGCCGTTGCTGCCGACCGTCATCACGGTGGCGCCGGCCCGCTGCGCGGCCTCGGTGGCCGCACCGGACCAGCGGTCGTCGGCATAGATCACGGCCGGCGCGCCCTTCGGCAGCAGCGTGTCGAAGAGGCGCATCTTGGCGCGGAAGTAGTCGTCCACCGTCGGGTGGTAGTCCATGTGGTCGCGGCCGAGATTGCTGAAGCCGGCAGCCCTCAGCTCGACGCCGTCGAGCCGGCGCTGGTCGAGGCCATGGCTCGACGCCTCCATCGACGCATGGGTCACACCCTCGTCGGCAAGTTCCGCCATAAGCCGGGCGAGCGCGACCGGCTCGGGCGTCGTCAGCGAGCCGTATTCGTCGCGCGTCGGCGAGACGACGCCGGTCGTGCCGATCGAGGCGGCCTTGAGGCCGCACATCGTCCAGATCTGGCGCGTGAAGGCGGCGATCGAGGTCTTGCCGCTGGTGCCGGTGACGGCCACGACATGGTCGGGCTGGCGTCCGTAGAAGCGGGCGGCCATTCGGGCGAGCGCGCGGCGTGCGTCGCCGCTGCGAAGAACGGGAACGGACGGCGAGGCTTCCACGCCGACCGGCAGGAGAACGGCCGCCGCGCCACGCGAGACCGCATCCTCGACGAAGGCCGCGCCGTCGCCCTTGGTGCCGGCGAGCGCGGCGAACAGCATGCCGGGCCGCACCTGCCGCGAGTCCGAGGTCAGGCCAGTGATGTCGACCGTTTCATCGCTAGGCCCCGTGGCGAGGTCCTCGGCCAGATCGCAAAGCTTCATTCACCATCTTCCGCATCGCATGGAAAAGCCGGCGGATGGCCCGCCGGCTTGTCCGGGTTCGTCTCGTGGGCTCGTCCTGTAGAACACGGGGCGAGCCTGTTGAAGCATTTTGACGTCAGTACGACACGAGGAGCGACTTGCCCGTTTCCCCGAAGTCCGGCTTCACGTCGAGGAAGGTGGCGGCGCGGCGCACGATGTTGCCGACCATCGGCGCGGCGTTGTAGCCGGCGGTCGCCGCGTACTTGCCCTCTTCCTTCTTGGGCTCGTCGATGATCGAGAGCACCAGATAGCGCGGCTTCTCGATCGGGAAGGCGCCGACATAGGCGTTGAAGCGCATGTCCTTGGAGTAGCGCCCGGCGACGACCTTTTCCGCCGTGCCCGTCTTGCCGCCGACGTGGTAGCCCGGCGGGTTGGCGCTCTTGCCCGAGCCCGACACGCCATTGATCTTGAAGATCTCGCGCATCTCGGCCGAGGTCTGGTCCTTGAGGACCTTCACCTTGATCTTGTCCGCCTCTTCCTTGGTGCGCGGCAGGAAGGTCGGCGGCACGTACCAGCCGTCGTTGACGATCGCGGCCGCGGCCACCGCCGTCTGGAGTGGCGTCGTTGAGACGCCGTGCCCGAAGGCGATCGTCATCGAGTTGATCTTCTTCCACTGCTTGGGCTGCGTCGGCATCGCCGTCTCGGGCAGCTCGGTCTTGATGCGCGACAGGAGACCCATGCGCGTCAGGAACTCCTTGTGCCCTTCGATGCCGACGAGATCGGCCTCGCGGGCGGAGCCGACGTTCGAGGAATACTCGAAGATCTCGGGCACCGAGAGCGGGCGGCCCTTGCCGTGGAACTCCTTGATCGTGAAGCCGGCGACGCGGAAGGGCGTCGTCGAGAACACGTCATTGTAGCGCACGAGGCCCGAATCCAGCGCCATCGCGGTCGTGAAGATCTTGAAGGTCGACCCCATCTCGAACGTGCCGGCCGAGATGCGGTTGAGGTTTTCCTTCTTCAGCGCGTCGCCCGGAAAGTTCGGGTCGTAGTCGGGCAGCGAGGCCATGGCGATGATCTCGCCTGTCTGGATGTCCATGACGAGGCCGCCGGCGGCGATCGCCTTGTACTTGGCCATGGCGGCGACGAGCTCGTCGCGCACGATGTGCTGGACGCGCAGGTCGATCGACAGCTTGACCGGCTCCAGCTTGTCGTTGCCGGCAAAACCGAGCTGCTGGAGATCACGGAAGCCCGCGTCGTCGACATACTTCTCCATGCCGGCGATGCCCTGATTGTCGACGTTGGTCACGCCGACGATGTGGGCTGCGGTCGGGCCGCCGGGGTAGAAGCGCTTCTTCTCGGTACGGAAGCCGATGCCGGGAATGCCGAGCGCCATGATCTCCTGCTGCTGGCGCGGCGTCAGCTCGCGCTTCAGCCAGGCAAAGCCCGCCTTGGACGACAGGCGTGCGTGCAGGATCTTCGGATTGAGGTCCGGCAGGACGGTGAGAAGCGACTCCGTCGCCTCGTCTGCGTCGACGATGCGGCGCGGCTCGGCAAACAGCGAGGCGGTCTTAATGTCGGTCGCCAGCACCTCACCGTTGCGGTCGAGGAGGTCGGGGCGCGTCACCGGCCCCTGCCCCGCGGCCGAGCGGTAGGTGTCGTTCGGGTCGGACTGCGTGCCGAGATAGACGAGGCGACCGCCGATCACGAGGTAGATCGCGCAGAACAGGCCCGTCGCGATGACGAAGCGCGGCTTGTTGCGCGGCGCCTCGACGCGGCGGCGGCGAAGACCCGTCGTGGACGTCGCGGGCGCGGCGGCGGCGGTCAGCCCGAGCCCGGACAGTAGCTTGCGCAGAGCTTTCATCGAATGCGGCCCTGGCTGGCGGATGCGATCTTGGAGCTGTGCGCGGCCTCCTCGGGAGCCGGAGGCACGGGCACGGCGGGAAGCTGGTTGGGCTCGACGATCTGCTGCGGCTCGACCGGCTTCAGCTGCAGCACGGCGTCGAAGTTGCGCGCCAGCGCCTCGAGGCGGAACGGCTGGTTGAGGAGGCTCCAGTCGGCTTCGAGCAGCTGCATCGTCTCGCGCTCCTGCGCGATCTTGCGGTCGAGCAGCATCACCTCGTGCTCGAGCGATTCGGCCTGATACTTCTGGCCGAAGGTCCACGTCGCGACGACGAGGACGATGGCGACGAGAAGGACGTCGAGCGTCTTCAGCATGGGTCAGGCAGCTCCGGACGGCGGCAGGTCCGCAAGGGATGGCAGGTCGACGAAGGCCGTCGCCTCTGCGTCCCGCCGGGGCGGAAGCGCGGTTCGGACGGCGGATCGCAACTTGGCCGATCGTGCGCGAGGGTTGAGAGCGATCTCCCGCTCGTCGCCGGTCACGGCCTTGTTGCGAGCCTCGAATGTGACGTCCTTATGCTGAACATCCGGTAAATGGCGCGAACCTGACGCCGCCTCCGAGCGATCGCGCAGAAAGCGCTTCACGATGCGATCCTCCAGCGAATGGAAGGTCACGACCACGAGCCGGCCGCCCGGCTTGAGGACATGCTCGGCGGCCACCAGCGCGCGCACGAGCTCGCCGAGCTCGTCGTTCACGAAGATCCGCAGGGCCTGGAAGGTGCGGGTCGCCGGGTCGATGCGGTCCTTGTGCGAGCGTCCGATCACCTTGCCGACGAGACCCGCGAGATCGAGCGTGCGCTCGAACGGGCGCTCGGCGCGGCGTGCCTCGATGGCGCGCGCGATCCGGCCCGCCTGCCGCTCCTCGCCGAGGAAGTTCAGGATGCGCGCGAGATCGCCTACCTTGAACCGATTGACGACGTCGGCGGCGCTCGGGCCGGCGCGGCTCATGCGCATGTCGAGCGGCCCGTCCTTCTGGAAGGAGAAGCCGCGCTCCGCGTCGTCGATCTGCATGGAGGACACGCCGATATCCAGCACCACGCCGTCGAACGGTGCCTCGCCGCGCTCGGCCGCGATCGCCCTGAGGTCGCCGAAGCGACCGGGGTGCAGGGACAGGCGGGAATAGCGCTCGAGAAGCGGCTTGGCGCCCGCGATCGCCGTGGGGTCCCGGTCGATGCCGAGTACGCTCGCGCCCCGGTCGAGGATCGCCACGGAATAACCGCCGGCCCCGAAGGTACCGTCGACGATCCGCTCGCCCGGCTTCGGGTCGAGCGCCTCGAGAACGGGGTCGAGAAGCACCGGAACGTGGCGGACCGGTCCGCCACCGGCCGGCACGAGGGCCGAGCCGTGGTCCGCCATCATTCCGGTGTACTCTCGAACGCGCCTCGGCCCTGGCGGCGCGCGGTCAGCCGCGCCCTCGCTTCGGCCCGATAGGCTTCGAACTGGGAAGGCTCCCAGAGTTGGAAGAAGTGGTTGCGACCGACGAAGGCGACGCGGTCCGTGATGCCCGTGTGCGAGCGGATGAAATCGGTGACCATGATCCTCCCCTCGCCATCGAACTTCAGGAACGCCCCGTCGCCATAGGCGAAGAGCGACATGTCGGCGTAGTCCTCGCCGAAGGGATCCTCGGCGGCCATGCGGGCTTCGTAGCGCTCCAGGAGATCGACGCCGCCGACGTCGATCGCCGGATGCCCGATCGCCTGGAGGGCATAGAGTTCCCGAACTCCACGCCCCGCGAGGACCTGGCGGAAGTGGGCCGGAACCGACACGCGACCCTTGGCGTCGATGTTGTTGATCGCATTGGAAAGAAACCGCTCCACCAACTGCGAACCCCACACCCCGCCCGGCACCGACCCTTCCACCACACCCGCCCCACCGAAACCGGCACAACGGGACCCATCCAAGCAACCTAGGGTTGCACGGTTGATCCGATCTCAATCGATCGAACGAGGTCTTGGTATGCTCGGAATCGGCCCTGAACGGGCCTTCGAATGTGAATTTTGGGATAACATGGGCGTACATGGGGGTCAATGGGATCAGATCGCCCAGCTCCGGCCAAGGACCCCCAGCGCGCCGGGGCGCTCGTATAAATAATCGAGCAATAACAAGTGTTTGAAAAATTGCGTACGCGCGCAACACAGCATGCCGCGTTGCAGCAAAGTCGCGCTCGAAATGTTTGCAAAAGCGGCGCTTGCCGGGTCAGGGCACGACGCTAAAGACCGTCCGCGTCGGCCGCATACGGATGCGCGCTCGCCAGCATGCCGAGGCGTCGTCGGCATCCAGCGGTTGCGGTGGGGGCTCATCCCATGAGCCGGTGGTTGAGGAGCCAGCCGGCCTGTAAGCCGGGTTCTGTGCGACGGCAAAATGCCGTGCGGCGACCATTCCTCTGGGACGCCGCTCGCGCGGCGCCTCGTGCAACCTACCCGGACGACTGGCCCGGAGCGGGCCGGCGGTTGCCCGCCGCGTCGTCCCTATTCGGTCTTGCTCCCGGTGAGGTTTACCATGCCGCGACCGTTGCCGGCCGCGCGGTGGGCTCTTACCCCACCCTTTCACCCTTACCCCGCGACCCGAAGGCAGCGAGGCGGTCTGCTCTCTGTGGCACTGTCCCTGGGGTCACCCCCGCCGGGCGTTACCCGGCACCGTTCCTCCTTGGAGCCCGGACTTTCCTCCCCCGCGGTCTTTCGACGATTGCGGCAGCGGTCGCCCGGCCGGCTGGCTGCGGGCGGTGTCGCCCGGCGGCCGGGCGCTGTCAAGCACCGACGGCCGTTCGCGGGGACCAATCAGAGCGAGGCGAGGACCGTCTTGACCTTCTGGCAATAGCGCGCCGAGGTCGGGTTCATGCGCTTGGAATAGTGCCCGGCATTGTACTTGAGGATCGTGCCGCAAAGCGTGCCGCCGCCACGCCGTTCGGCGCCCGCCAGATACTTCATGCCGTACTTGATGTTGACCGCGGGATTGTAGAGGTCGCTCGAGTCCCCCTCGAAGCCCATGTCCCGCGCGGTCGCGGGCTTGATCTGCATGAGGCCGATCTCGCCGGCCCGGCCGGTCACCTCGACCTTGTAGTTGCTCTCCACCGAGACGATCGCATGGGCGAGCTCAACGGGGATATCGTTGGCCTTCGCCTCGCGGGCGATGATGTCGGCGAACGGACGCCCGGCCAGGGTGTCGTTCGTGTCCTCGACCGGATCGGTCGGCTTCTGCTCGGAGATGGACGGTTCGGCGACGGGCGCCAGGGACGTGGATGAAGCGGTATCGGCTTGAGCGGCAGAAATCTGGGCAAGCAGAAGCGTCGCGGCGCAGGCCGCGGCAGGCAGTCGGTTCATTTTGGTTCCGTGGATTGTCGGCGCGCGTCGAACGGACGAACGGCCGGCCCCCTCAAAAGCCGCCCGGATACGCGGCGGCGATGACGAGAGAGGTTTTGCCGGAGCAATTCACCGCCAATGTGTCGCGGCGATCACGGAACATTACAAGATGAAACAATTCGAGACGGCCGTAAGCCGGCCATACATTCTCTAAAGGATGGACGGCAGGCTCGTCAGGAGGCGGTGAAGCGTCGTGATGGTCCCCATGTCGGCGATGCCGTCCACACGACTCGGCCTGAAGTGCCGTTGAAAGGCCAATGTGTTGAAACGCGTTGCCTCGTCGAAGGTTCCGCTGATGTCCTGGAAATATCCATAAGCCGCGAGCAGCCCCTGATAGGCTTCGACGGGTTGCCCGCTGTCGCCCATCGCCAGGAAGCGGCCGCCGGTCGCTTTAGCGGGCTCGGTCCAGTGGCCAACCCCCGCCGCGAAAAGTTGATCCCACGGGAAGAGTTCGCCTGGATCCTCCTTGCGTGTGGGCGCAACGTCGGAGTGTGCAAGGACACTTTGTGGCGCGATCGACCAGCGCGCGACGCAATCGCGACACAATTTGATCACCGCCGCCAGCTGCGCGGAGGGGAAGGCCCGGTAACCGTGTTCGTGGCCTGGATTGACGATCTCGATCCCAATCGAGCGCGAATTCACGTCATCTCGCCCGCGCCACCAGGAAACCCCGGCGTGCCAGGCGCGGCGGGCCTCCGGCACGAGCTGGAAGATCCGACCGTCCTCTTCCACGAGATAATGCGAGGAGACCTCCCCTTCCGCCCCCGACAGGCGGCGCAGCGCCGCCTCGCCGCTGACCATGCCGGTGTAGTGTAGGAGGAGGATCTCCG
This sequence comes from Aureimonas phyllosphaerae, assembly GCF_047943035.1. Classification (NCBI taxonomy): domain Bacteria; kingdom Pseudomonadati; phylum Pseudomonadota; class Alphaproteobacteria; order Hyphomicrobiales; family Aurantimonadaceae; genus Aureimonas; species Aureimonas phyllosphaerae. The sequence continues at coordinate 3,967,609 of NZ_CP181348.1, forward strand.
GCGTCGCGCCGTTGCGCCGGGCGTCGTGATGGGGCGAGGCGACGACCCGATCGACGAGCGTGCTGTCCGGCATCATGTCATCGCGACCCGGCCCACGAGCGACCACGCGGCGTTGATCGCCTTCATCCGCTCCGTGGCGATCGCCATAAACTCGTCCGGCACGCCGCGGGCGGCCAGCCGGTCGGGATGGTTCTCCTTCACGAGCTCGAGATAGCGCCGCCGGATCACCTCGGGCGGATCGGTCGGCCGCACGCCGAGGACGGCGAAGGCACCCTCCGGGCCGGACTGCACATGCCGCGCCTTCACGCGCTCGAATTCCGCCTCGGTCATGCCGAAGATCTCGGCGACCCGCGCGAGGAACTCCAGTTCCCGCTCGTGGATCGTGTCGTCGGCGCCGGCGATGTGGAAGAGACCGTCGAGCACGTCGCCGAGCAGCGCACAGTTGCCCGGCCCCCCGTCGCACAGGACGCGCATCTTGGCGGCGTAGATCTCGAAGCCTGCCGTGTCCCGGCGCGCCAGATCGTAGAGCCGGAAGACGTTTCCGACCTCTTCAGGTGGAATCTTGAAGATCTCCTGGAAGGCCCGGATCTCCCGCTGGGTGACGACACCGTCGGCCTTCGCCATCTTCGCCGATAGAGCGATCATCGCGACCGAGAAGGCGACGCGCCGGCGCGTCTCGCGGTCGCCGGCATAGGCGGTGCGCACGCGCTCGACGATGGCTTCGATCGCCTCCGCACCGGTGGCGGCGAGGTCACGGAAAAGTTGTGCGAGCGTCGAGAAGATGGACATGGGAGCCGGGTCCTGCCGCCGGTTGGGCGAGTCCCCGCCGTTCTATCCGATCGCGGCGGGCGGCTCAAAGGTCTTGCCGCCACCCGCCGGGCGACCATGAGAAAAGGCCCGCGCTTCGTGGCGCGGGCCCTCCCGGTTGCGCGGGTTTGTCGCGAATTACTGCGTGGTCGTGGTGCCCGTAGTGCCGGTCGCAGGCGTCGTCGCGGTGCCGGTCGCGGGCGCCATCGAGCTGCCCGTGGCGGGCGTCGTGGTCGTCGTGCCCGTGGCGGGCGTCGTCGTCGTGGTCGTTGCGGCCGGGGTCGTGGACGAGCTGTTGTTGTCCGAGCACGCGCCCAGCGCAAGCATGGAGAGGGCGCCGATGGCGAGGGTCAGGGAACGCATGGATCGTCTCCGTTGGTGAACACTGCCCTCACAACGACCGGGACCCGGATGGGTTCAATTTCATCAGTTCACGCCGCAAGACGTGATGTAACACCGCTTGCGATCACTCGGTCCCGATGGTCGGTGACAGGCTGGCGCAAGGCTTCGACGGGAAGGTCCCGGCGGGCTCCGGCCGCTTCGACGCCAACGGGAAGACGCATGCGCGCGATACAACGCCTCCTGTCGCGGGCCGCCTTCGGCTCGCGCGTCCTCGTCGTCCTCGGCGCGGCGCTCGTCATTGCTGGATGCCGGAGCGCGTCGCTCGACCCCGTCGATCTCGGCTTGACCGGCGTTTCCGGGACGCAGCCCCACCACTATCCCGTCCACGGCATCGACGTGTCGAAGTACCAAGGCAAGATCGCCTGGGACACGGTGCGCGCGGGCGGCGTCGCCTTCGCCTACATCAAGTCGACCGAGGGCGGCGACCGGGTGGACTCCGCCTTCCGCCGCAACTGGGACGCGGCGGGCGCGGCGGGCGTGCCGCGCGGCGCCTATCACTTCTTCTACTGGTGCCGGCCGGGTATCGAGCAGGCCCGCTGGTTCATCGAGAACGTGCCGCGCGATCCGGCCGCCCTCCCCCCGGTCCTCGACGTCGAATGGACGCCGGACTCGCCGACCTGCACCCGCCGTCCGCCGCGCGAGGAGATGGTTCGCGAGATGACCGCCTTCATGGACGCGCTCGAGAAGCACTACGGCGTGCGCCCGATCATCTACGCGCCGATCGACATCCACCGCGACCGCCTCGTCGGCACCTTTCCGAACCATCAGTTCTGGCTGCGCGGTGTGAAGGACCATCCGAGCGTCAACTATGCCGGCCGCGAGGACTGGCGGTTCTGGCAATGGACGGCGACCAGCACGGTGCCCGGCGTCTCCGGCGAGGTGGACCGCAACGCCTTCTCCGGCACCAAGGCCGATTGGGAGACTTGGCTGCGGGCGCATCGCCCGGCCGCCTGACTTCCTCAAACCGCCCCATTTGGCCCGTCAAAGGCGGCGAACCCGAACCGCTCAGGAGCAACCGAACCGCCATGGCCCCTTCCTTCAAATCGCTGGCGCTCGCCTCGACCCTCCTCGTCGCGGGCGTTTCGGGTGCGGCCGCGCAGGGCGCGCAGTGCGGCGGCAACTGGAACCAGTTCATGGAGGGCGTCCGGGCGGAGGCGCTGGCCAAGGGCCTGTCGCCGGCCGGCGTAGACCGGGCGCTCGCCAATGTGCGCCAGGACGAGAAGGTGCTCTCGCGCGACCGCGGCCAGGCCGTGTTCCAGCAGGAATGGAGCCGCTTCCAGGGGCGCATGGTCAACAAGGACCGGCTGGCGCGCGGACAGGCGCAGCTGAAGAAATACGCCTCGACCTTCCGCGAGGTGGAGGCCGCGACCGGCGTGCCCGGTCCGGTGATCGCGAGCTTCTGGGGTCTCGAGACCGACTTCGGCGCCGTCCTCGGCGACTTCGACACCCTGTCGGCGCTCGCCACCCTCGCGCACGACTGCCGACGGCCCGAGATCTTCCGCCCGCACCTGATCTCGGCGATCGAGCTCGTGGACAAGGGGTATCTCCGCCCCGACCAGATGCGCGGCGCCTGGGCGGGCGAACTCGGCCAGACGCAGATGCTGCCCGAGGACTACATCGCCTTCGGCACCGACCAGGACGGCAACGGCCAGATCAACCTCCTGACCGACGTGCCGGACGTCCTCATGACGACGGGCAAGTTCATCCAGTCGATGGGCTGGCAGCGCGGCCAGCCGTGGCTCGAGGCAATCCGCGTGCCGGCCGACTTCCCGTTCGACCGCGCCGCCCTCGTCAACAAGGAACCGCGCCGCGCATTCGCCGCGCTCGGCGTCACCAAGTCGGACGGCTCGCCGCTGGAGCGCGACGACGTGCCCGCCTCGATCATCCTGCCGCAGGGCAAGGGCGGGCCGGCCTTCCTCGCCTTCCCGAACTTCGACATCTACCTTCAGTGGAACAATTCGCTGACCTACTCGCTCACCGCCGCCTATTTCGGCACACGGCTGGCCGGCGAGCCCGTGGTCGACATGGGCAACCCGCAGCCCGGCCTCGACGGCGACCAGATGAAGGTACTGCAGAACAAGCTCGTCGCGCTCGGCTACGACGTCGGCAAGGTGGACGGCATCCTCGGGGCCAATACGCGCGCGGCGGTGGCAACCGAGCAGGGCAAGCGCGGCTTCGCGCCGGACGGGTGGCCGACCGCCCCGTTCCTCGCTGCCCTCAACTGACCCTCGGACGGGCGGGCCGCGTTGGCCCGCCCGCGCTGACTTAAGGCTTCACCAGCACCTTGCCGACCTTGCCGGGTGCGAGCGAGGCCTCGACCGCGCGGCCGATCTCGGCAAGCGGAACAATCTCCTCGGCCACGAGCTTCAATTCGCCCTTGGCGACGCGCGTCACCAGCTCGCCCATCAGACGCCTGCGATCGTCCGGCGACACGGCGGGGCCAACCTTGGCGCCCCAGAACCCCTTCACCGTCAGCTGCTTGAAGATCACCGCGCCGGACGGGATTTGCATCGGCTCGCCGGTCATCGAGCCGAAGCAGACGAGCGTGCCGTTCTCGCCGATCACGTCGGCAAGGTCCGCCGCCGCCCGGCCGCCGACGGATTCGACGCCGGCCTTGATCGGCGCGCCGCCGGTCAGCTCGCGCACCCGATCCTTCCAGCCCTCGCCCGACGTTGACACGGCGTTGCGGATGCCGGCGGCCTCCAGCTCCGTGACGCCCTCGTCGCGGCGCACGAGGCTGACGACGTGGATGCCGCGCGCCTCGGCGAGCTTCGCCAGCATCCGCCCGACGGCACCGTTGGCGGCGTTCTGGACGATCCAGTCGCCCGAATTGGCGCCGAGCGATTCCAGAAGCGTGATGGCGCTGAAGGGCATGGCGACCAGCTGCGCGGCCGCCTCGTCCGAAATCTCGTCCGGCACCGGCATGACGCCCGCCGCCTTGGCGATGAAGCTCTCGGCCCAGGTGCCGTGAACGCCAGCCGCGCTGACGCGTCGGCCGACCATCGCGGCATCGACGCCCTCGCCTACCGCCTCGATCGTGCCGACGGCCTCGGAGCCGCCGATCGCGGGCAACGGCGGCTTGTAGCCGTAGGTGCCGCGCACGGTCCAGAGATCGTGGTTGTGGATCGGCGAGAGAAGCGTGCGGACGCGCACCTCGCCGGGGCCGGGCTCGGGTGTCGGGCTGTCGCCCGGATGCAGGACGGCGGCGGGATCGCCGAAGGTGTCGTGAACAGCGATTTTCATGTCTCTGCTTCCATTCGCTTCCGATGGGCGAAGGCGACAGATGGATCGGCAGCGGGTGGCGCCAAGAGCGACATGGACGCGCGAAAGCGCCCGTCCCGCGTCATCGCGGTCGGGGTGCTGCGCTGTCTCGTCATGTGCCGCCGGCTGGAAGCAGGCGACAGGCCGTCATCCATCCGACTGGGGACATCATCCATGGGAGTTCAGGGCTAGGTTGGGGTCAGCGCACCCTCGGCTACCGCCAGAACAGGCAGACCGGTCGTCCATCGATCCGCTCGACCGCGAGGGGGATGCCGTAGATGTCCTGGAGCACCGACTCGCTCACGATCTCGTCCGGCGTCCCCTGCCGACAGACGCGGCCCGCGCGCATCGCGACGATGTGGTCCGAGTGCCAGGAGGCGACATTGATATCGTGGAGGACGACGACCACGGTGCGCCCGAGTTCGTCGGCTGCCCGGCGCAAGATGCGCATCATCGCCGCCGAATGGCGCATGTCGAGATTGTTGAGCGGCTCGTCGAGCAGGATGTAGTCGGTGTCCTGACACAGGACCATGGCGACGAAGGCCCGCTGCCGCTGGCCGCCGGACAACTCGTCGAGAAACCGATCCGCCAGATCGGTGAGATCGAGGTAGCCAAGCGCCCGTGCGACATGCTCCTCGTCGCCTGCGGCCGGGCGACCGCGCGAATGGGGGTAGCGCCCGAAGGCGACGAGGTCCCGTACCGTCAGGCGGGCCGTCATGTGATTGTCCTGCCGCAGCACGGCGAGCCGGCGCGCCAGAACCGGTCCTGCCGTGGTGACGACGTCCAGTCCGTCGATTGCGATGGTGCCGCCGTCGAGCCCCACGAGGCGCGCGATCATGGACAACAGGGTCGACTTGCCGGCACCGTTCGGCCCGATGATCGACGTCACGCCCCGCGCCGGAATACGCAGGCTGACGTCGTCGACGACGAGCGCCCCGCGATAACGCTTGCTGACCCCTTGGATCTCGATCAACGCGCCGCTCCCCGCAGGACGAGGGCGATGAAGACGGCGCCCCCCAGAAACTCGACGATCACCGACAGCGCGGTATCGAAGTGGAAGACGCGCTCGAGCACCGTCTGCCCGCCGACCAGCGCTATGACCCCCAGGAGGGCAGCTGCCGGCAGGACGTCGCGATGGCGCGAATGCCCGACCAGCGCATGCGCGAGGCTGGCGACGAGGAGACCGAAGAAGGTGACCGGCCCGACAAGCGCGGTGGAGACAGCGACGAGGACCGAGATGATGCCGAGGATCGCCAGGACGGTCCTCGCGTATTCGACGCCGAGATTGATCGCTTGGTCGCGGCCGAGCGCGAGGACATCGAGCACTCGGCCGAGCCGCCACAGGACCAGCGTCGCGGCGGCGGCAAGCGTGTAGGATAGGCCGAGAAGGGTCGTGTCTACCGAGCCGAAGCTTGCGAACAGCGTATCCTGCAGCACCTGGAAGGCATTGGGATCGAGCAGCCGCTGCATGAAGGTCGAGAGCGAGCGGAAGAGAATGCCGAACACGATGCCAACCAGAACGAGCAGGTGAACGCTGCGCTCCTCTCCGAGGAACAGCCAGCGAAACAGGAGCGCCGAGAAGCCGACCATGATCGCCACCTCGCCGAGAAACCGAAGATGAGGATCGACGAGAGCCAGCATGTGGATGCCGATGAAGAAGGCGATCGCGGTCTGCACGAGAACGTAGAGCGCGTCGAACCCCATGATCGCCGGGGTCAGAATGCGGTTGCGCGTCACGGTCTGGAACAGGACGGTCGAGATCGAGATGCAGTAGGCGACCAGGACCAGCGCCAACAGCCGCTGGCCGCGAAACGCGAGGACGAACCCCCAGGACCCACGCGCCCCGATCGTGAGAAAGGCGAGCGCCGACAGGAGGGCGAGCACGCCGAGGAGGATGAGCACGAGCGTTGCACGCTTCGGCCATGGGCGTCGCCGAAGGCGGGCCGCCGTCGGACTAATGCCCGCCGCACTCCCGAACTCACGCGACACGTCGCCTCGCGCGCAGAAGAAGGTGGAGGAAGATGAGGCTGCCGAGCACGCCCATGACGACGCCGATCGGGATCTCGTAGGGGTAGCGCACCAGGCGCCCGATGAGGTCGCAGACCAGAACGAGGCCCGCGCCGCCCAGCGCGACCAGTGGGACCGAGCGGCGCATGTTGTCGCCCACCGCCAGGCTGACGATGTTGGGCACGACGAGGCCCAGAAACGGGATCGCGCCGACGGATACGAGGCACACGGCCGCGATCACGGAGACGAGGACGAGGCCGAGCGTCATCGACGCCTCGTGGCTGAGCCCGAGGCCGACGGAAACGTCGCGCCCCATTCCGGCCAGAGTGAACCGATCCGCCGCCCAGTAGGCGAGGCCGGTCGCGGCGAGACCCAGCCAGAGTAGCTCGTAGCGTCCGCGAAGGACGCCCGAGAAGTCGCCGGTCGTCCAGGCGAGAAGCGACGGGAGAAGGTTGAAGCGGTAGGCAAGGAAGGTGGCGAGCGCGCCCGTGACCCCGCCCAACATGATTCCGACCAGCGGCACCAGCATCGCGTCGCGCAGCGGCACCGCGCGCAGGATACGAAGAAAGAGCGCGGTGCCGGCGAGGGCGAAGGCGGCCGAGACCAGCATCTTGCCCATGATCGAAGCGCCCGGCGCCAGGATCGTCGCGACGAGGAAACCGAGCGAGGCGGCCTCGGTGGTGCCGGTGGTCGAGGGTTCCACGAAGCGGTTCCGGACGATCATCTGCATGACAAGTCCGGCGATCGCGAGCGACGAGCCGGCAAGGAGGATGGCAAGCGTGCGCGGAATGCGGCTGACGACCAGCAGCCGCATGGCGTGATCGTCCGCGGAGCCGCCGAACAGCAGGCCCGGCGACACGCTGCCGGCACCGACGAAGAGGCTGATCGACGCGAGGAGGCTTATCGCAAGGAACGCGGGAAGAAGGACCTTCAAGCGACGCGGCTCCGGCCGGCTGCGACCCGTCAGGCCCCGCCGCGATATCCCTCGATCACCTGGTCGAGAAGCCGCATCAATCCGGTCACGCCGTGCATCGTCACATAGGCGGCGGCCGGGTCGAGATAGACGATCTGGTTCTTCCGCCAGAACGTCGTGCCATGGATGAGTTCGTTGTCGAGCGTCGCGCGCGCCGATCCTTCCTGTCCGATCCCCGCGTCGCGATCGACCACGAAGAGCCAGTCAGGGTTCTTCTCCGACAGGTACTCGGCGGAAATGGCATCCCCGCCGTGGTCGCCATCGTCGACCCCCGCGAATACGGAGGGAACGGCCAGCGCGTCGTAGATCCAGGCGACCCGCGAGCCCGGCCCGTAGACGCCGAGGCGGCCACCATTGGTGACGACCACGAGGCCGGTGCCCCTGCCGGCGGCCGCTTCGCGCGCCTCCTTCACCTTGGCATCCAGCGCAGCGGTCAGGGTGGCCGCGCGTGCCTGCCGGCCGAAGATGGCGCCGTACTGCGCGAGGCTTGCCTTCACGCCGCCGACGATGTCGGCATTGTCGACCGTCATGTCGAGCGTGGGTGCCAGTTGCTGCAGCGTCTTATAGGCGTGGCGCGAGCGGTTGGCGACGATCACGAGGTCGGGCTCCGCGGCCGCAATGCCTTCGATGTCGGGCTCCTGCAGCGAGCCGACACGAGGAGTCCCCTCCGGCACGAGGGGAGCGAGATAGGACGGCGTCGCTGAAGCGGGCACGCCCGCGGCCGGAACGCCCAGTGCATGCAGATTGTCGAAGGCGGCCCAATCGGTCACGACGACCGTCTGCGGGGACGCATCCAGTGTCATTTCCCCCTGGGCGTGCCGAACGGTGACCGGCTCCGCGAGGGCCGGCGACGCAACGCCGGCAGACGCAACCGAGACGAGCAGGACGGCAATTTGCAGGCAGATCGTCAGCACGTCGACACCCCATCCTCACGTCGGTTTCGCGGGATGGTTTCCTATACTGGAGCCGATTTGTCCAGTTTATCGACTGGAAACAGACGGCGGTTCCGAAGCGGCGTTGCGGCCGTTTCGATCGACCGCATCTCTCACCGTCTCGTGATTTGCTGTTGCAGATTTGCAATCATGACTTGATTCGTCATGTTTTAGAGTCGTTCTTCGTTGAGGCAGCGCACCCCCCCTCCCTAAACGGAGATCACAACACTCGCGTCCAACCCTGACCGATCTTCCGGAGACCTCCTCATGCGACCGCATCGCTGCGCAGCATCCCTTCGCCCGGCCCTGTTCGGCGTTTCGCTGATGGCCCTGGGCTGCGCATCGGCATCGGCGCAGGATCAGCAGCGGTCTCGCCCTGCCGGTCAGGCCGCATCGGAACCGGTCGTTCTCGACGTGGTGGTAGTGGACGGTGCGGCGGGCGCACCGCCGGCGACGGGCACGGTCGGGCAGCCGCCGGCGCCCTTTGCCGGGGGCCAGGTCGCGACCGGCGCGCGGCTGGGGGCGCTCGGCAATCGTTCCATCCTGGAGACGCCGTTCAACGTCGTCAGCTTCACCGAGCAGTTGTTCCGCAACCAGCAGGCGCGCTCGCTGTCGGACGTGGTTCTGAACGACCCGTCGGTGCGCAACGATGCGCCGGCCTTTTCCGAACGCGATGCCTTCTTCATTCGCGGCTTCTCGGTCACCAATCTCGATACGGCCTATGACGGCCTCTTCTACATCGCCAATCCGCGTCGCCAGTTCCTGGAGGGGGTCGAACGGGTCGAAATCCTGAAGGGGCCGACCGCGCTCCTTAACGGCGGCGTCGGACGCGTCGGCGGCACGATCAATCTCGTCCCGAAGCGTGCGCCGGACGAACCGCTCAACCGCCTCACGACGACCTATCTCAGCGACTCGCAGCTCTGGCCGCATTTCGATGTCGCCCGACGCTACGGCGAAACCGGCGAATGGGGCATCCGTGCCAACGGTTCCTATCGCGCCGGCGACACGCCGCTCGACCGCAACGAGAACGAAGTCGTCGTCGGCTCCCTAGGGCTCGACTACCGGGGCGAGCGACTGCGCGCCTCGCTCGACCTCAACCGTTCCGAGCAGAAGATCGACGCCCCGACGTCGCTCTTCAACGCTGCGGCGCCCGGCATTCCGATCCCGCGCGCGCCCGACGGCCGCATCAACACCGCCAACTCGTTCGAATACATCGACAGCGCCTACGAGATGGCGGCGGGACGCGTCGAGTTCGATCTCCTCGACAACACGACGGTCTACGCTGCCGGCGGCGCCAGTCGCTACCGCGAGGATTTCCTGACCTCGTCCTACCTGATCAACGACGTGGCGGGGAACGCGACGGGGACGCTCGCCATCCAGCCTCAGCAGATCGAAGGTCGCACGGGGGAAGTCGGCGTGCGCACACGCTTCGAGACCGGCGCGGTCAGCCACCAGCTCAACGTTTCCGCCTCGCAAGCCCTCAACGAGAACTATCGCGGCGGCTTTCCGCGCGTCACCCTGCCGAGCTTCCAGACCAACATCTACAATCCGAGCTTCCTGCCGGCGACCCGCATCAGCTCCTTCGACTTTCCCCTGGCGAGCGGCCGTCCGCTCTTTGCCGATCTACTCGTGACCAGCCTTGCCGTGTCCGACACCCTCTCCGTGGCGGAGGAGCGCTTCCAGCTGACGGTGGGCGGCCGCTATCAGGACATCCGCTCGCGCGGTTTCTCGACGGTCGTCGGTCCGACGCTCGGCGATCAGACTTACAACTACGAGGATTCGCGGTTCAGCCCGGCTGTCGGTGCGGTCGTCCGCCTCACCGAGAACTTCTCCGTCTACGGCAACTACATCGAGGCGCTGACCGAGGGGCCGACCGCTCCGTCGACGGCGCTGAACGCGAGCGAGGTCTTCGCGCCGGTCGTCAGCGAGCAGAAGGAGATCGGCGTCAAGTACGACTTCGGCGGCTTCGGCCTTACGACCTCGCTCTTCCAGATCGAGCAGCCGAGCGGCTTCACGGACCCGGTTTCGCGTCTCTTCTCGGTGGACGGCCTCCAGACGAACCGAGGCGCCGAGTTCACCGTCTTCGGCGAAATCATCGAGGGGGTCCGGCTGCTCGGCGGCGTGACCCTTATCGAGGCAGAACTCGAAAAAACGGCGGGTGGTCGGTTCGACGGCAACAGCGTTCCGGGCGTGCCGAAGGTCGCCATCAACCTCTACGGCGAATACGACGTCGACTGGCTCGCACCCGGACTGACCTTGACAGGCCGAATGCTGCACACCGGTGCAACGCGCTACGACCAGGCCAACACGCAGCGCGTGGACGACTGGACTCGCTTCGATGTCGGCGCGCGTTACGGCTTCGTCGGGCCCTACGACAAGCCCGTCGAGGTGAAGTTCAACATCGAGAATGTTTTCGATGAAGCCTACTGGGCCTCGTCGGCACGCGGCTTCCTCGCCGCCGGCGCGCCCCGAACCTTCCTTGTCTCCACGTCGATCGACTTCTGATCGACAAGCGGGCCAGGACTCAAAAGCACTGGCCCGCAAGCGAACTCTTCAGGGGCGGATTGCTGCGCCAGGAGAAGCGCACGCCGTCGCTCAGTGTCCCGGACTCCCGGCGACACCGGCGGACCCGACGTCGTCCCGGGACCACCTGGCGGTACGGCGTCTCCGACGGCGCTACGCGGCCGCCGCGCTCCACCCGGCCCCGCCCGCTTCCGTCAGGAGGAACGCCTCGCCGCAGGCCTTGGCAAGGGTGCGCACGCGCAGGATGTAGCTCTGGCGCTCGGTGACGGAGATGACGCCGCGAGCGTCGAGGAGATTGAAGGCGTGCGAGGCCTTGATCGCCTGGTCGTAGGCCGGCAGCACGCAGCGGTGAAGGGCGCCGGCGGCATCCGGCGCGCCGGCCTTCAGGATCGCGGCGCACTCGGCTTCCGCGTCGTCGAAATGCTGGAGCAGCATCTTCGTGTCGGCGATCTCGAAGTTGAAGCGCGAGTATTCGCGCTCGGCCTGGAGGAAGACGTCGCCGTAGGTGACCTTCTCGGCGCCCTCGCGGCCGTTGAAGTTGAGGTCGTAGACGTTGTCGACGTTCTGGACGTACATCGCCAGACGCTCGAGACCGTAGGTCAGCTCGCCCGCGACCGGCGCGCATTCGATGCCGCAGACCTGCTGGAAGTAGGTGAACTGCGAGACCTCCATCCCGTCGCACCAGCATTCCCAACCGAGACCCCAGGCGCCGAGCGTCGGCGACTCCCAGTCGTCCTCGACGAAGCGGATGTCGTGCAGCGCCATGTCGACGCCGATCGCCTTGAGGGAGCCGAGATAGAGCTCCTGCAGGTTGGGCGGGTTCGGCTTCAGGATGACCTGATACTGGTAGTAGTGCTGGAGGCGGTTCGGGTTCTCGCCGTAGCGCCCGTCCTTGGGGCGACGGGAGGGCTGGACATAGGCCGCGTTCCACGGCCGAGGCCCGAGCGCGCGCAGGGTCGTCGCCGGGTGGAAGGTGCCCGCCCCCACTTCCATGTCGTAGGGCTGGAGCACGACGCAGCCGTAGTCGGCCCAGTAGCGGTGGAGCGCGAGGATCAGCCCCTGGAAGGAGCGTTCGGGCCGCATGTGATCGGCAAGTTCGGACATGGCAGCGGACCCTGGATGTTCTCGACGCGGCGTTCTTGTGACGCGCGAGTTGCCATGCCCGCTTTGCCGGGGTCAAGCCTCGGGCGCGTGGCGCGGGGCTTCAGTCGCGCCGCAGCCGGTAGACGCCGTCGGCGCCGCGCTCCAGCGTGCCGTGCGCACCGGTGCGGTGCTCGGCCTCGGAGCGGCGGTTGCGCTCGATCACCCGCGCGGTTTCCTGCTGAAGCTGGCGATAGCCGAAATAGGCGGCGGCCCCGACGAGGCCGAAGAGGAAGATGGGCATCGGATCGACCATGATTCACACGGGCTCCAGTATTTCGGCGGTTTCGGGCGAAGGCAAGGCGCCGTCCGTTATCAGAGGCCGTAGCGCGCCCAGAGCGCACGCTCCTCGGCGGCCGTGACGGCGGCATCGACCGCAGCGTTCGCCAGCGAGGCGGCGGCGCCCCCGCCGCGACCGATGCCGAAGATCCCGCGCTTCTGCTGGACGACGGCCAGCTTCACCTTCGGCCCATAGGTTTCGCGCAGCACCGTGCGCAGGTCGCCGAGCCGGTCGACGAGGCCGAGCTCAAGGCCGCGCGTGCCCGACCAGAAGAGGCCGGAGAACAGGTCGGGGTGGTCGGCGAGACGGTCGGCGCGGCGCGAGCGCACGAGGTCGATGAAGGTCCGGTGCACGTCGAGCTGGAGGGACTTCAGGTGCTCGACGTCCTCGGGGCGCTCGGGCCGGAAGGGGTCGAGCGTCGCCTTGTTCTGGCCGGCCGTATGGACGCGGCGCTCGATGCCGAGCTTGGCGATGAGGTCGACGAAGCCGAAGCCGCCGGACACGACGCCGATCGACCCGACCACCGACGAGGGATCGGCGACGATCTCGTCGCCCGCGCAGGCGATCATGTAGCCGCCGGACGCGGCAAGGTCCTCGCAGGCGACGACGACGCGCTTGTTCTTTTCTTCCGCCAGATCCCGGATGCGCTGGAACACGAGGCGCGACTGGACCGGCGAGCCGCCCGGCGAGTTCACCGAGATCGCGACGGCGGGCGAATCCTTCCAGGAGAAGGCCCTCTCCAGCAGCGGCGCGACGGAGGCGAGGTTGATCGAGGAGCGCAGCGGCGAGCCGCCGGCCATGATCACGCCGCTCAGCCGCACCACGGGGATGACGGTCTCCGTCTTGCTGAAGCGCTTGGGGATCAGCTTGGCGATCGGGTTCGGCACGGGGCTTGGCTCTCATGAAACGTCGGACGCCCGCCATGTAGGCATCCGACCCGCCCGACGCCAATGCGGCTCACCCCATCGCGACGGTGAACCGCCCCTGCCCCAGCGCCTGCCGCGTGGATGCGTCGAGCACGACCGGCGGCAGAAGGCGCAGCGGCGCGCGCGAGCCGCGGGTCGCCGCGCACAGGATGCGCACGGCCGGGGCGTCCGCCCTGGCATGGACGGGGCGGATGGCGAGACCGCCGAGCCGGTTGCTGCAGGCGCCCGCGATCGTCGCGACCTGGTCGGGCCGGCCGATCATGTGGAAGCGCCCACCATGGCGCAGGAGCGCTGAGGCGACGGCGATCCAGCGCGTGGTGAAGGTATCGTCGGGCTCGGCCTTGGCGGCCGCGCGCGCGGCAACCGGCGAGACTCGGCCGCCCGCGGGATGGAAGGGTGGGTTGGTGAGGACGAGATCGAAGGCGCCGTCGACGAGGCTAGCCGCCTCGCGCACCGGGCGCTGGAGGAGGAGGTCGAGCTCGGCGACGCGCAGGCGACCGGCCAGCCCCGCGTTTTCCGGCAGCGCGAGGGTCTGGCGGGCGAGCTCGGCCACGGTCGGGTCGCGCTCGGCCAGCGTCACGGCGAGGACCGGCGCGCGGAACGCGGCGGCGAGCGCGACGGCGCCCGAGCCGGACCCGAGGTCTGCGGCGGCTCCCGCCTGCTCCGGCTCGACGGTGGCGGCGAGAAGCAGGGCGTCGTCGCCGGCGCGAAGGCCGCTCTTTGCGGGCTGAAGCAGGTAAAATGCGCCGCCGTAGAACGCGTCCTTGGTGACGGCCTCGGCGGCCGGAGATTCAGGCACGGTCGGACAATTCGTGAGCCAGCCCCGCATCGCTGAGAAGACGCCGCGCCTGATCGATCTCCTCGTCGTCCACGAGGAGGCGACGCGGCAGGATGCCGATCGAGCCGTCGAGGACGCTCATGTGGCTGTCGGCGAGGAGATGCCCGATCTCGGCATCGCGCAGAAGCGCCTGCACGAAGGACAGGAGGACGGGATCGTTGGAGCGCAGGAGTTCGATCATGGCCGGGTCCAGTGGCCCGAAAAGCACGCCGGACGCAAGCCGGGACGCATGCCAGGTCGCCCGATGCCGCCAGCGCGCCACTTTACGCACTTGCCGCCTCTCGCCCACCCGGCTATTGCGCGCGCAGCGATACGGAGAAGACCAGTGACCCTTGCCCGCCCCCTGGATCAGACGAGAGCGATCGCCTCGATCGACCCGATCCTCGGCCTGACGCGTGCGGACATGGATCGCGTCAACGCGCTGATCCTCTCCATGGCCGGGTCCAACGTCGAGCTCATCCCCGAAATCGCCGAGCACCTGATCTCGTCGGGCGGCAAGCGGCTGCGGCCGATCCTGACCCTCGCCTCCGCGCTCGCCTTCGGATACCGCGGCGAGAACCACGTGAAGCTCGCCGCCAGCGTCGAGTTCCTGCACACCGCGACGCTCCTCCACGACGACGTGGTGGACGAGAGCGACCTGCGGCGCGGCCGGAAGACCGCGCGCACCATCTGGGGCAACCAGGCGAGCGTGCTCGTCGGCGACTACCTCCTCGGCCAGGCCTTCAAGATGATGGTCGAGGTTGGCTCGATGCGCGCCCTGGCGATCCTCTCCAACGCCTCGGCCGTGATCGCCGAGGGCGAGGTGTGGCAGCTGTCGGCCGCCAAGCAGATGTCGACCACGGAAGCCGACTACATGGCGGTGATCGGCGCCAAGACGGCTGCCCTCTTCGCCGCCGCGGCCGAGGTCGGGCCGGTGATCGCAGGCGCGGGGGCCGACTTCGAGGCGGCGATGCGCGACTACGGCCTGCATCTCGGCCTCGCGTTCCAGCTCGTCGACGACGTCCTCGACTACGGCGGCTCGGCCGACGATCTCGGCAAGAACGTCGGCGACGACTTCCGCGAGGGCAAGATCACCCTGCCCGTCATCTTGTCGTATGCTGCGGGCAATGAGGACGAGCGCGCCTTCTGGCGCGAGGCGATGGAGAACGGGCAGAACGACGATGCGGCGCTGGCGCGCGCGCGCGACCTCTTGGCGCGGCACGGGGCGCTGGAGGCGACCAAGGCGCGGGCGCGCGAACACGGGCGCTTGGCCTCCGAGGCGCTGTCGCTCCTGCCCGCCGGGCCGCACCGTGACGCGCTCGACGCCGTGGTCGCTTTCTCGATCGAGCGAATCCGATAGTCCTCGCAGGCGGCTGGCGTCCTTCGCCGTCGCAAAATAAACATTCTGGAAGCGGACAGGGGTGGACGCACGTCCCGCTGCCGAGGCAGCAGGCGAGCATGAGTGCGGCGGCCGACGCTTTCGCGCCGGCGGGGTCGGGAAAAAGGAAGTTCGACGTGGATAGAACGCGTATCTCGCGGATCGCTTTGGCCGCTGCCCTCGCCGCCGCCGTCGTGGCCGGGCCCGCCATGGCCCAGACCACCGAACCCGCCGCGCAGGATGCGCCCGCCACCGGCACCGAGCGCGCGACCGTCAACGTCCAGTCGCTGTCGGGCGCCTATCTCGCGGCCAAGCTCGCGCGCGAGAACCGCCAGCCCGGCATCGCGGCCGACTACTACGACGAGGCGCTGCGCCTCGATCCGACCTCCGCGGTCCTCCAGCAGGAGGCGATGTTCGCCTATCTCGCGGACGGCCGCTTCAAGGACGGCGTCGACCTCGCGGCCAAGCTCGTCGACGACGACACGGTGGGCAAGGTCGCCCAGATCGCGGTCGCGCTCGATGCGCTGCACGACGGCCGCTTCGACGCGGCGATCGAGTCGCTGAAGCTGCGCGACACGAGCGATCTCGACACGCTCCTCGTCGGCCATCTCTCCGCCTGGGCCGATGTCGGCGCCGGTCGCGGCCAGGACGCCATCCGCCGCGTCGAAGCGCTTCGCGGCGCCTCGTGGTTCGAGGCGTTCAACCAGTACGAGATCGGCCTGATCGCGGGCCTGACCGGCGACGTCGATCGCGCGCGCACCGCGCTCGGGGCGCTGATCTCCGACCAGAGCACGGCCCAGACCTCGGTCGACGCCTATCTCGCGGGCGCCGAAGCCCTGGCGCGCATCGAGGCGCGCGCGGGCCGCAAGCAGCAGGCGCTCGACGCCGTGGCGCGCGGCCTCGAGCTCGCGCCCTCCTACGAGCCGCTGACGCAGCTCGAAGCCGCCATCCGCGACGGTAAGGAGATCGCCCCGCCGATCCGCGACGCGCAAGGGGGTGCCGCCGAGACGCTCTACATCCTCGGGCAGGCGATCAACCGCGGCGACGGCCAGGACGTCGCGCTTCTCTATTTTCAGTTCGCCAAGGCGGTCGCCAACACGGCCGATCCGAAGCTCCTGACCGCGCTCGCCGGCGTCGCCGACCGGTCCAAGCAGATCGACCTTGCGATCTCCTACTACGAGCAGATCCCGGAGGGCTCGCCCTACCGGCGCACCGCGGAACTGCAGATGGGCCTCGACCTCTGGCAGGCCGAGCGCAAGGACGAGGCGAAGGTCCACCTGCGCAAGGCCGTCGAGAGCTACCCGGACGATCTCCAGGCGCATCTGGCGCTGGCCGACGTGCTGGCGGCCGACAAGGACTATGCGGGCGCCGTGACGATGCTCGACAAGGCCCTGTCGCTCGCGCCCGCCGACGCGCCCAACGTCTGGAACATCTACTACCAGCGCGGCATCGCCTACGAGCGGCAGAAGCAGTGGGACAAGGCCGAACCGGACTTCCGCAAGGCGCTGGAACTCGAGCCGAACCAGCCGCAGGTCCTGAACTATCTCGGCTATTCCTGGGTCGACATGAACCGCAATCTCGACGAGGGGCTGAACATGATTCGCACCGCCGTCGAGCTGCGGCCGAACGACGGCTACATCATCGACTCGCTCGGCTGGGCCTACTACCGCCTCGGCCGCTTCGACGAGGCCGTCGAGCAGCTGGAACGCGCGGTCCTGATCATGCCCGCCGACCCGACGCTGAACGACCATCTCGGCGACGCCTACTGGCGGGTCGGGCGCACCCGCGAGGCGCGATTCCAGTGGAACCGTGCGCTGGTCGGTGACCCCGCGCCGGAGGCGGCGGAGGTCGAGAAGATCAAGAAGAAGCTCGCCGAGGGCCTGGCGCCGGTGGCCGATACCGCCACCATCGCGCCGCCGCCCGCTACGGGTGGCGGGACCGAGGCCCCCAAGGTCTCGAACTGACAGTCGCGATGGACGCCTTCGTCCACGTTCCCTGGGTCACGAACGTCACCGCGCGCGCCAAGATCAACCTGGCGCTCCATGTCGTCGGCCGACGCGCCGACGGCTACCACGAGCTGGAAAGCCTCGTCGCCTTCGCCGAGTTCGGCGACCGGCTGGAGATCGCCCCCGGCACGCGCGACGCGCTCAGCGTCGACGGGCCGCTCGGGGCGGGCGTGCCGACCGACGGCGGCAATCTCGTGATGAAGGCGCTGGCGTTGGCGCAGGAACTGGCCCCTGCCAGCGGCGTACGCCTGTCGCCGCTCGCCATCCGCCTGTCCAAGCATCTGCCGCACGCCGCGGGCATCGGTGGCGGCTCGGCGGATGCCGGCGCCCTGCTCGCCTGGTTCGGCGCGCGACATCCAGCGCTTCGGCCCTCGCTTGCCGAGCGCTGCGTCTCGCTCGGCGCCGACGTGTCGATGTGCCTGTCCGGCGAGGCGGCGGTGGTGCGCGGCATCGGCGAGCGCGCCGAGCGGCTGGCCGCCCTACCCGCGATCCCCGTCCTCCTCGTCAATCCCGGCGTGCCGGTCGCGACGCCCGCCGTCTTTGCCGGCCTCATGCGGCGCGACAATGCGCCTCTCGTGGCCCCACCAGCTAAGGGCTTCGCGGACCTCGAGACGCTGGCGCACTACCTTGCGGCCGCGCGCAACGATCTGGAGCCCCCTGCGCTCGGGCTCGCGCCGGCGATCGGCGACGCCTTGGACGCCGTAAACGCGGCTGGCGCGCGCTTCGCCCGCATGTCGGGTTCCGGCGCGACGGTGTTCGGCCTCTTCGCCTCCGATGCGGCCTGCCACGAGGCAGAACGCCGGATCGCGGCATCGCGGCCGGGCTGGTGGGTCAAGGCGACGCAACTGGCGGGACAGGGCTCATGAGCGACCGCGACTTCATTCCCCTGTCGATCGCGGTCCTCACGGTCTCGGACACACGCACGCGCGAGGACGACCGTTCGGGCGATACGCTGATCGAGCGGCTGGAGGGCGCGGGTCATCGGCTCGGCGACCGCCGGATCGTGCGCGACGACGTCGAGGCGATCCGTGAGTGCGTGCTCGGCTGGTCGCGCGATCCCGGCATCGACGTCGTGATCACCACCGGGGGCACGGGCTTTACCGGCCGCGACGTGACGCCGGAAGCGCTGGAGCCGATCTTCGACAAGCGGATGGACGGGTTCTCCATCGTCTTCCACCGGATCTCGTTCGAGAAGATCGGTGTCTCGACCATCCAGTCGCGGGCGACCGCGGGCGTCGTCAACGCGACCTTCGTCTTCGCGCTGCCGGGCTCGCCCGGCGCCTGCCGCGACGGCTGGGACGGCATCCTCGCCGCGCAGCTCGACTATCGCCACCGGCCCTGCAACTTCGTCGAGATCATGCCGCGGCTGGACGAACACCTGCGGCGCGGCGGCCTTTCGGCCTGACGCATCACGCGCCGCGCCGCATCCGGCGGGGTTTCAGCGCCCTCACGAGGCGATCGATCCGCCCGCCGCTGGCGGGGGCCGCCGCCACCAGCGCCGCGCGCGAGGCAAGGACGCCGCCGCGCGAGCGCCCGAACAGGCGATTGAAGATGCCGGGCTCGGGCTCCGGCAACCGGGCCGCGGCGACCGCAGACCGGCCGCCGGCATAGCGAACCACCCGGTCGATCCAGTTCTCCGGCAGGCGCTCGCCCGAGCGCAGGATCAGGACCCATTCGCCCTTCAGGGTCGCCGGGGCTGCCAGCACTTCGCCTGCGGATGCCAGACGGCAGCCCGCGTGATCGGCGACGCGCCGCACATCCTCCCCCATCGTATCAAGAACCACGACGTCGCGCAGGATCCCCTCCACCGCGCCCGAGACAAGCGGCGAGAGTGTCTGGGCGAATGCTGGCGCATCGTCGGCGCCATGGATCAGGACGGTGAGCATCCCCTTCCCGTTATCGCAATGCGAGATCGCCCGCCAGCGTCCGGTTTCGTTCTCTTTTGTTCTTGTATTGTTCTTATTGGATGAATAGGATCAGGGTCTCAACGGGATCGTATCCGAGGGAACCCAATCCCATGTCCGAGATCCGAAGCATCGACCGCGCCGCGATGGGCCCAGGCCGCGGCGTCGACATCGCGAACCATATGCTGAACCAGTCGGGGCTGCGGGTCGGCTTCGACCGGCGACGTGGCCGCGGCGCGGGGCTGAATCCGTCCGGTCGTTTCGAGCCCTTCGCGCGGGCCGCCTTTGACGACGGCTGGGCGACGATCGACGAGCTGCCGCCGTTCCGCACCGAGGTGCAGAACGAGGCGGCGCGCACCATCATCACGCGCAACCAGTCGCCCGACATCTCCTTCGACCGCTCGGTGAACCCCTATCGCGGCTGCGAGCACGGCTGCGTCTACTGCTTCGCGCGGCCGAGCCACGCCTATATGGGCCTGTCGCCGGGTCTCGACTTCGAATCGAAGCTCTTCGCCAAGCCGAACGCCGCGGAGCTTCTGGAAGACGAGCTGTCGAAGCCCGGCTACGAGCCGCGCTCGATCGCCATCGGCACGAACACCGACCCCTATCAGCCGATCGAGAAGACGCGCCGGATCATGCGCGAAATCCTCGAGGTGCTGGAACGGGCGAACCATCCGGTCGGCATCGTGACGAAGTCGGCTCTGGTGACACGCGACATCGACATTCTCCAGCGCATGGCGGCGAAGGGTCTCGCGCGGGTTGCCGTGTCAGTGACGACGATGGACCGCCAGCTGGCGCGCCTGATGGAGCCGCGGGCGGCCACGCCGACGAAGCGCTTCGACGCCGTGCGCCAGCTGACCGAGGCAGGCATCCCGACCATGGTGATGACGGCGCCGATCATTCCGGGCCTGACGGATTCGGAAATCGAGCGCCTTCTGGAAGCGGCCGCGGAAGCCGGCGCGAAGGAGGTCGGCTACGTGCTCCTGCGCCTGCCGCTCGAAGTGTCGCCGCTCTTCAAGGACTGGCTGCTGCGCCACTACCCCAACCGCTATCGCCACGTGATGGCGCTCCTGCGCTCGATGCGAGACGGCAAGGACTACGATCCCGAATGGGGTCAGCGTATGACCGGCAAGGGGCCCTACGCGCAGCAGATCAAGCGCCGTTTCGAACTCGCCGCCAAGCGGCTGGCGCTGAACCTCGAGCGCTCGACGCTGCGCAGCGACCTCTTCCGCGCCCCGAAGGGTGGCGGCGTGCAGCTATCACTGCTTTGACACTGAAGGGCCATCCGGTCGCTCGACCGGGCCCTGAAGATACCGGGAGGCTTGCGAGCCTTCCCATCGATCGTCCGGGGCCGCATCCGGACGACGGACGTCGGCGGTCTTCCCGTTCCGCCGCCGTCACAGACGAGCCCGGCGGTCCGCCAACCCGCCGCCGGGCTTGAGAAGGATCGGAGAATGCGCGAGATTCGCCGCACGATGACTCGCCGTTCCTCCGATCCTTCGCTCCCCACCCTGTTCGCACCCGGCCTCGTGCTGCCCCGCTCGGATGAGCCGGGACCGAACGACGCGATCGAGCGGCATCTCCTGACGCTCGGACATCAGCGGATCGCCGGCGTCGACGAGGCGGGACGCGGACCGCTGGCCGGCCCGGTGGTCGCCGCAGCGGTGATTCTGGATTTTGAGCGTCTGCCAGAGGGGCTCGACGATTCCAAGAAGCTGAAAGCTCACGAGCGCGAGCGCCTCTACGACGAAATCCTCCTCTGTGCCGAGGTCGGCGTCGGGACGGCCGGTGCTCTCGAGATCGATCGCATCAATATCCGGCAGGCGACGCTCAACGCCATGCGGCGGGCTCTGGCGGGCCTTGCGACCGCGCCGGGCCATGCGCTCGTCGACGGTCGAGACGTGCCGTCACGCCTCGCCTGCCCCGCGACGGCCGTCATCGGCGGAGACGCACGCTCGCTCTCGATCGCCGCTGCCTCGATCGTCGCCAAGGTGACGCGCGACCGGATGATGGCGACGCTTTGCGGCACCCATCCCGCCTACGGCTTCGGCCGGCATATGGGCTACGGGACGGCTGCGCATCTAGAGGCGATCGAGGCGGTCGGCCCTTGCGTCCATCACCGCCGCAGCTTCGCCCCGGTCGCGGCCCGTCTGGCGCGCGCCGACTGAGGTCGGCGTCGCGCGGATCGCTTGCTCGGTTTTCAGGCTATCGGAGTGGACTTGCCGGCGGCGCCAGCATTCGCGCAGCGCCGTGGTTCCGATACTCCCGCCCGACCGCATCCGCTATCACTCTTTAGGAGGGTGCTTCGCAACACGACGCGTGGACTGGTCGTGTAGATCCTGCGTGCGACGGCGGCCGATGCATCGAAGCCCTACTAAGCCAGCCCGGACGGTGGCTCGTTCCATCCGGGCTGCCGGTCCCCTGTCGTGTCGGCTTGCAAACCGACCGACCCCTCAAAACGCAAAAAGCCGCCCCGGGGGGCGGCTCGCTTCAATGGGTTCTGTGCGACGCTCAGTTGAGGCGGCGGCGGACTTCCTCGATGGAACGCTCGGTCATCTGGCCGTCGGTGCCGAGATTGCGCTCGGTGATGACGCGGGTCGCGGCGTCGATGGCGATGTTGACGGCGGAGGCGCGAACCTCGGCGATCGCGTCGGCTTCAGCCTGGGAGATCTTCTGCTCGGCGACCTGCGTACGGCGAGCGACGTATTCCTCGCTCTTGATGCGGGCTTCCTCGACGAGACCGGCAGCCTCGCGCTGGGCGCTGGCGACGATCTCGCGTGCCTCGGCCTCGGCCTCGCGGCGGCGGCGCTGGTAGTCGGCCAGCTGGCGCTTGGCCTCTTCCTTCAGCTCGCGGGCCTCCTCCATCTCGTTCTCGATCCGCTTGGCGCGGCTGTCGAGCGAGCGGGCCGCCATCGCCGGCGCCTTGAAGTACATCACGACGGCGAGGAAGAGGATGAGGCCGATCAGCGCCCAGAATGTTGCGTCGAATGCCATGGTTCAGCTCCTCAGGCGCGAACGGCGCGAACGGCGTTGGCAACCTCGTCGTGCGAGACGCTGGCACCGGTCAGTTCGGTCAGGATGGCCTCGGCGGCATCGGTCGCGATCGTGTCGACGTCGGCGAGCGCGCGGGCCTTGATTTCTGCGATGCGGGCCTGCGCCGCCTCGAGCTTGGCGTCGAGTTCGCCCTCGATGCGCTTGCGCTCGGTGTCGGCGCTGGAGCGGGCCGAATCGCGCGCCTCGCCGGCGATCTTCTGCGAGTTGGCGCGGGCGCTGGCGAGTTCCTGCTCGTAGGCGGCCTGGGCCTCGTCGGCATCGGCGCGCATGCGCTCGGCCGCCTCGAGGTCGGCGGCGATGCGCTCGCGGCGATTCTCGAGGACCGAGGCGATGCGCGGGATGATCGTCTTCGACAGGACGTAGTAGAAGACGCCGAAGCTGATCGCCAGCCACAGGATCTGCGAGGCGAAAAATTCGGGGTTCAGCGGCGGGAAGGTACCGCCCGCTTCGTGCGCGCCCTCAGGCACGCCGATGGCTTCAGACGTCGCAGGAGTGGGAGCGGAGGTCAACGGCGTTCCATGCCCATCAGGCGCACCCTCTGTCTGCGCGAAAGCTTCGGTGACGAACATGTCCTACTCCGATGATACGGGTCCGGCCGCCCCGTCCGGGGCGGCCGGCTGCACAATCCCAAGAACCTGAGATTAGACGAAGAGCAGCAGCAGCGCGATGAGCAGCGAGAAGATGCCCAGAGCTTCCGTGACGGCGAAGCCGAAGATCAGGCGGCCGAACTGGCCGTCGGCAGCCGACGGGTTGCGCAGTGCGCCGGTGAGGAAGCTCGAGAAGATGTTGCCGAGCGCGAGGGCCGTGCCGGCCATGCCGAAGCAAGCCAGACCAGCGCCGATGTAACGTGCAGCTTCCGCGTCCATGAGAAACTCCTTTAGTGGATCGTGCGGGGGATTGAGGCCCGCGACCGAGACGGCCGCGTGACGAGGGGAAGCGGTCAGTGGTGAACGTGGACCGCGTCGTTGAGGTACATGCAGGTCAGGACCGCGAAGACGTAGGCCTGCAGGAACGCCACGAGGAATTCGAGCGCCGTGATGCCGACGGTCATGAGCAGCGGCAGGATCGCGCCGCCCACACCCACCGCGCCGAGCGCGCCGAGCGAGGTCACGAAGCCCGCGAAGACCTTGAGCGTGATGTGGCCCGCCAGCATGTTGGCGAAGAGACGAACCGAGAGCGAAACCGGGCGCGACAGGAACGAGATGACCTCGATCAGCACCACGAAGGGCACCACGGCCGCCGGAACGCCGGAGGGAACGAAGACCTTGAACCAACCGAGGCCATGGCCCTTGATGCCAGCGACCACCACGGTGCCGATCACGAGCAGGGCCAGCGCGAAGGTGACGATCAGGTGGCTGGTGACGGTGAAGAAGTACGGGAACATCCCGAGGAGGTTCGCCACCAAGATGAACATGAAGAGCGAGAACACGAGAGGGAAGAACTTCATCCCCTTCGATCCCGCCGCGTCGCGCAGCATGCTGGCGATGAATTCGTAGGAGAGTTCCGAGACCGACTGCGAGCGGCTCGGCACCAGTCCACGGCCGCGGGTCGACCAATACAGGAAGCCCGTGGCGACCGCGACAGTCGCGACCATGAACAACGAAGAATTGGTGAACGAGAAATCGACCCCGCCGATTTCGATCGGAACCAGCCGAGAAATCTGAAACTGATGAAGGGGATCGTTCGCCAAACGCTTGGTCCTCTTATGCTCGCCCTCTCGGAGCGAGACTGCCATAGCGTCCTGAACCGCGCTTCGCAACACCCTCCGGGGCGAAATGCCTGCTCTGTCCCCGTGCGATCCACTTATCGTGAAGGGGGATCGCTCGGCGGGGTCGGCTGGCTGGCCGAACGGATCACGTTGAGGACGCCCGCGGCGAAGCCGAGGAGCAGGAAGACGATCAATCCGAAGGGCGTCGTGCCGAAAAGCTGGTCGATGCCGTAGCCGATCACCGCGCCGACGACGACGCCGGCGATGAACTCGCTGGCGATCTTCAGGCCCTGCGCCATGCCCTGCATCGAACCGGGCTTCCCGTCCATCTCCGGAAGGAGCGTCTTCTGGGTCGCCTTGAAGTGATCGAGGCGCGCCTGCAGGGCGGCGCGATCGGCAGCGCGTTCGGCGTCGGTCTTCTCGTGGTCCTGGGTCATCCGTCGCCGCCCTGCCGATGGTGGCGGGCCGCAGGCCGCCCCATCCTTCACTTCACCGTGTCCGGCTCCAGGCCGGCGCTCCCTTCCATCTATGGCAGAAGGGCGGCGGGCGACAGGGCGTCAGCGCCAGCCGCCGCCGAAGGTGCGATAGAAGACGTGGAGGCCGATCTTGTCGACCTTCTGCATGGTCTTTGCCCAGCGGGGACGGACATAGGTCGCGTGATAGTGGGTCGCCGAGCCGACCTCGGGGAGCCACGTCTTTCCGCGCGTCACCTCGTCGGCGATCCGCTTGGCGGTGCCGTAGGCGCGCTTGTTCCAGATCACGTCCTTGATGCCATCGCAGGCGAACGAGAACTGGCAGCGATTCTTCCAGTCCTGGTTCTGGTAGACGACACCGCAGATGGTCTTCGGGTAGGCCGGATTGCGCACGCGGTTGAGGATGACCTGCGCCACCGCCGCCTGACCCTTCTCGGTTTCGCCGCGCGCCTCGAAGTAGATGCCGTTGGCGAGGCAGGTCTGCTCCTTCTCGGTAAAGGACGAGGTCGGCAGGATCGAGGCGGCCCAAGCATGATCCTTCGGCGAGATCGGCGGGATGAAGTCCTGGCCCTGCGGATGGAGCACGGCATCGAAGAGGCTGGACTGACCCGGTTGGGATTCGGGTGCATAGGCTGCGAGCGTCTGCAAGGCGTCGACCTTGCCGGCGGGGATGGCGTCCGGCGCGGGCGCGTCGTGGCGGGCGGCGACCTGGACCGGATCGGGCGTCGACTTCACGCCTGCCTCCGCCCCGTTTCGTCGGAAGGCCGCGACGCGGGTCGGCCCGCCGAACGGCATGGGGCCGGCCAGCGCGGTGCGCATCTCGTCGTCGCCCATCGCAAGACCCGGACGCAGAAGATTGGTCGCGGCGAAGATGGCGCCGGCCGCGAACTTCGGCTGGACGGCGGCGAGCGGACGAGGCCCGACGCGCCCTCCCCGCTCGGCGGGAACGCGAGCCGAGCCGTCGCGCACGAAGACCGAGCCGTCGGCCGGCGGCTGGGCGAGATCGGCGTCGCCCTCGTCGAAGCCCGGATTGCCGGCGAAGGCGGAGAGCGTGAGGAGCGGGCCGGCCAGATCGTCCGGCGCTCCGACCGCCGAAAGGTCCGCGTTGGGCAGCGAAGTCGGCAGGGCGGAGAGAATCAGAAGTGCGGCACCGATCGACAGGATCGTGCGGCGAAACGCGGCGTGGCGTGCGGCGGATCTGCGGTCCGCCCTGCGGGCGCCGTGCTTCGCGTTTGTCATGACCGGCTTCCGCATGCGTTCCATCGGAAGACGATCATCGCTCATTAACCTTATCGGAGAGTTAATGAGCCGGATGGGCGGCCGGCGTCGCCCCGCCCGTCAGAACTTCTTGGCCTTGTGGGCGTAGGGGTTGTCGGACTTGCGCATCGTCATGCGGATCGGGATGCCGGTGAGCCCGAACTGCTCGCGCAGCCCGTTGACGAGGTAGCGGGTATAGGCCGTGCCCACGGCTTCGGGCCGGGACGTGTGGAGGATGAAGGTCGGCGGGCGCGTCTTGATCTGCGTCATGTACTTGATGTTGACGCGCCGCCCCGAGACCGCCGGGGGCGGGTGGTGCGAGACCATGCGCTCCAGCCACTGGTTGAGCTTGGCGGTGGAGATGCGTCGGTTCCAAGTCTCGTGGGTCTCGGTGATCGCCTTCATCAGGCGGTCGAGCCCCTCGCCCGTCGCGCCCGCGACCGTGACGGCCTTGACGCCACGCACCTGCGGCAGGAGGCGTTCGGTCTTCTCGCGCAGGTCCGCCAGCACCGCCTGGCGGTCCTCGACGAGGTCCCATTTGTTGAAGGCGAGCACGGGCGCGCGGCCCTCGCGCGCGATGAGATCGACCAGCGTTAGGTCCTGCTTCTCGAACGGGATCGTCACGTCGAAGACGATCACGACGACCTCGGCAAAGCGGATGGCGCGCAGCGCGTCGGCAACCGACAGCTTTTCCAGCTTCTCCTGCACGCGCGCCCGGCGGCGCATGCCGGCCGTATCGAACATCTTCACGCGGCGGCCGCGCCATTCCCATTCGACCGAGATCGAATCGCGGGTGATGCCGGCTTCCGGGCCCGTCAGCAAACGGTCCTCGCCGAGGAAGCGGTTGACCAGCGTCGACTTGCCGGCGTTCGGTCGGCCGACGATCGCGATGTTGAGCGGCTTCGTCGCGTCGTAGCGCTCGATCGGCTCGCCGTCCTCGTCGAACTCGATCTCGGCTTCCGGATCGGCGTCAGCCGCATCGGGGTCCTCGAAGGCTTCGATGCCGAGCGCCTCGACGATCGCGTCGCGCAGGTCGCCCATCCCCTCGCCGTGCTCGGCCGAGATGGCGCAGGGCTGGCCGAGGCCGAGCGAGAAGGCGTCGTAGTAGCCGGTATCGGAGCCGCGCGCCTCGGACTTGTTGGCGACGAGGATCACCGGCTTGCCCCGGCGGCGCAGGAGATCGCCGAACGTCTCGTCCTGCGGCGTGACGCCGGCCTTGGCATCCACCACGAAGAGCGACAGGTCGGCATCCTGGATCGCCAGTTCGGTCTGGGCGCGCATGCGCCCTTCCAGTGTGTCGGCGCCTGCCTCCTCGAGGCCGGCCGTGTCGATCACGCGGAAGTCGAGGTCGAGGAGGCGCGCCTCGCCCTCGCGCCGGTCGCGCGTGACGCCCGGCCGGTCGTCGACCAGCGCGAGCTTGCGCCCGACCAGCCGGTTGAACAGGGTGGACTTGCCGACGTTCGGCCGACCGATGATGGCGATGGTGACCATGGTTGTCCTCGTGGCTCCCGTCAGGCCGGGGGCTGGGCAGGCGTCGTCGGCGCGGGCGTCTCGGCCGGCGCGGCGGGGGCCGGCGTCGCGGGAGCGGCGGGCGCGGTCGGAGCCGCTGCGGGTGTTTCGGTGACGGGCGCGGCCGGCGCAGCCTTGGGCGCGGCCGGCGTCGAGGCGGCGATCAGCTCCTGCATCAGGCCGGCGCGGCGGCGGATGCCGTTCGGGGCGCTGAGGTCTTCCTGCAGCTGGTCGAACATCGTGCGGGCGGTCTCGATGTCGCCGGCCTTCCAGGCGGCCAGGCCGAGCGCCTCGCGCGCGGGGAAGCGCAGCGGCTCGGCGTCGCCGGTCAGCCGTTCGACGCGGGCGCGAACGTCCGCCAGCGAGCCGTGGTCGACGAGGATGTAGGCGGCGCGCACGGCAGCCATGTCGCGCAGGCCCTGCGGGGCGCCATTGGTGTTGGCCACCTCGTCGAACGCGGCGACGGCTGCCGCCGGATCGTCCGCCTCGCGCGCTTCGGCCAGCCGCATGCGGGCGAGCGCCGGATAGGCGTTGACGCCGTTCTGCGCGAGGCCGTCGAGAACGGCGTCCGCCTCCTGCGTCTTGCCCTCGGAATAAAGTGCGGTCGCCTGGAGCAGGCGGTCGCCGTCGGCGGCCGCGACGCCCGCCTGGTAACGCTGCCAGAGGACATAGCCGGCAACGCCGAGCACGATCAGGACCGAGACGATCACGGCGGCGGTGCCGTAGCGGATCCACAACGCGCGGACACGCTCCTGACGAAGCTCCTCGTTCACCTCGCGAACGAATGTGTCATTGCTCATGGACGCTCAACCTTGGCGCTGGATCGGGTGGCCGGCACGGCTGGGCCGGATAGGCCTGCGCTTTTGAACGATTTTTCCCCGCGAAGGAAGCCATGGGCATGGCGCGGACCGTTTTCCGCCATTCGCCGCGCTCAGGCGAGGCATACGACAAGGCGTCGGGTTGGCGGTGTCAGGTCGCGCCGCATACGCAAAAGAGCGCGAGGCTCAAGGCTCCGCGCTCTTTTCTCGGTCCGGCGTCGGCGGCAAGGCCGCCCGCGATCAGAACTCTTCCCAGTCGTCAGCCGAGGCTGAGGCCGCATGCGCGGCCGCAGCGCCGCCCCGTCCCTGGCTGCGCATCTGGACGACCGGGTGGGCGGCGGTGGCCGGCGCGGCGCGCGGCGCCTCGCGGCGGACCGCGCGCTGGAGCTGCGTGGCATGGCCCTGCGAGGAGAACAGCTTGAACTCGCCGATGAGACGGGCGAGCTCGTCGGTCTCGGTGGCGAGCGTCTGCGCAGCGGCGGTCGCCTGCTCGACCATCGCGGCGTTCTGCTGGGTTACCTTGTCCATCTGGTCGGCGGCGGTCTTCACTTCCTTGAGGGAGATGGCCTGCTCGCGCGTGCGCGTCGCGATCTCCGCGACCGTGCGGCTGACCTCGCCGACCTCGGCGATGATCTCGTCGAGACTGCGGCCCGACGCCGTCACGAGCTCGACGCCCGCTTCGACCTGCGCGCCCGACGCCGAGATCAGGTCCTTGATCTCCTTCGCCGCTTCCGCCGAACGCTGGGCAAGACCGCGAACCTCCTGTGCGACGACGGCGAAGCCGCGGCCGGCCTCGCCGGCACGCGCGGCTTCGACGCCGGCGTTGAGCGCGAGAAGGTTCGTCTGGAAGGCGATCTCGTCGATGACGCCGATGATGCGGCCGATCTTCTCCGACGATTCCTCGATCGCGCGCATCGCGGTGATCGCGCGTCCCACGATCTCACCGCCCTTGGCGGCATTGCGGTTGGCGCTTTCCGCCGAGGTCAGCGCGCGGCCGGCCCCTTGCGCCGTCTCGTCCACGGCGCGCGTCACCTCGGCGAGCGCGGCGACGGTCTCCTCGAGGCTGGCCGCCTGCTGCTCGGTGCGCTGCGACAGGTCGTTGGAGGCGGCGTTGATCTCGCCGAGGCCCGTGCGCAGCGAACCGATCGCGTTGACGACCGAGCCCATCGTGCCTTCGAGGCGTTCCACCGAGGTGTTGAACTGATCGCGGATCGGCTGGTAGCGTTCGGCGACCGGCTGGTCGAGGCGCACCGTCAGGTCGCCGTCCGACAGGCGCGAGAAGCCGCCCTGCACGCTGTCGACGAAGGCCTGAAGCTCGGCCTTCGAGACGCGCTCGGCCGCGGCGACGCGCTCGCGCTCGGCCGCCTGCGAGGCGCGAAGGGCCGACGCCTCGGCTTCCAGGCGAGCCTGCTCGACGGCGGCTTGGCGGAAGGTCTCCACCGTGCCGGCCATCTGGCCGATCTCGTCGCCGCGGTCGAGCGAGGGGACGGCGACGTCGCTCTGGCCCTTGGCGAGTTCGCCCATGACCTTGCGCAGACGCGCGACGGGCGTGGCGATCGTGCGGATCAGCATCCATCCCAGAAGGCATGCGGCGCCCAGCAGCAGGCCGATGGCCACGAGGATCTGGACG
The DNA here is from genome assembly GCF_047943035.1 of Aureimonas phyllosphaerae. Lineage (NCBI taxonomy): Bacteria > Pseudomonadati > Pseudomonadota > Alphaproteobacteria > Hyphomicrobiales > Aurantimonadaceae > Aureimonas > Aureimonas phyllosphaerae. The sequence goes on from NZ_CP181348.1 coordinate 3,997,414, forward strand.
ATCCCCTGCCCGTAGGCATTCTGCTGCACGTCGGCGAGCGAGGCCGCCTGCGTCCTCAAGGTGTCGACAGCCGCATCGATATTGGTTTCGATCGGGTCGATCAGCGCGTCGGCCTTGTCGGAGCGCATGAACGGCCCGGCCTGTGCGATCGTCGCCGGGTCCGAGGCGAGCTTCAGGGCGACCTGTGCGATCTCCTTCTGCCAGACATCCATGCCGGTCGAGGCATCACGAAGCTTCTGCTTGACGGCCGGATCGAGCGCCGTCGCATCGAGTTCGGCCGCGGTCTTCTTGAAGTTCGCGTAGTGCTTGGCGACCTTCTGGGCCATCTCGTCGGACGGCAGCAGGATATAGCCGCGCGCCGAGTTCTCCTGTCGGGTGACGAGGAAGCGCATGAGCATCGCGTCGTTGATGCTGTCCGCCACGAGGAGGCGCGACTGACGCGCGTCCTCGATCGAGGTCATGGTGCCGTAGACCACGGTGCCCATGATGGCGGACCCGACGACCATGGCAGCGAAGCTCGCCATGATCTTCTTGCCGATCGAAATGTTGGACAGCTTCATGGGGCTCGACTCGATACGAGGAAACGACACCCCGGAGCGATCCATCGATGCCGCCGTCCGGGTCAGGTTGCCCAGAAGATAAGCACGCCAATCGATAGCAAATTCTGAAGACGCCGGAGGACCAACAGCTGGATGACAGGATTCATCGTTCGGTGCGGTCCTGACACTGGCGACGCGCGCACGCGACGCGACGACGCCGCCGGTGGGAGCCGGCGGCGTCGCGTGGGTGGGGTCGTCCCGTCTTATGACGCCGGCTATTCGGCGGCCATCGCGGCGATGCCGTTCTCGAAGCGGGTCGAGGCGGCCACGGCGTCGATGTCGAGGATAAGCGCCACGCGGCCGTCGCCGAGGATCGTCGCGGCGGCGATGCCGGCGACGCGGCCGTAGTTCGCCTCAAGGCTCTTGATGACGACCTGGCGCTGGCCCTGGATGCTGTCGACGAGGAGAGCCGAGCGCTGGCCGTTCTCGGCCTCGACGAGGATCGCGACGCCCGCCATCGCGTCGGTCGCGTCGCGGCGGTAGCCGAGCTGGCGCGACACGTCGATCAGCGGCAGGAAGCTGTCGCGCACGTTGATGACGCGCTGGTCGCCGCCGAAGGGCTTCACCTCGTTCTGCTTCGGACGCAGCGTCTCGATGATCGCGGTCATCGGCACGACGAGCGTGTGCTCGCCGCACGAGACGATCATGCCGTCGAGGACCGCCAGGGTAAGCGGCAGGCTCATGGAGAAGAGCGAGCCCTTGCCGGGGCGCGAGGTGATCGACACGCGGCCGCCGAGCGCCTGGATGGAGCGCTTGACGACATCCATGCCGACGCCGCGGCCGGACAGTTCGGAGACTTCCTTCTTGGTCGAGAAGCCCGGCAGGAAGACGAGGTTGTCCAGCTCGTCGTCCGAGAGCTGCGCGTCGGCCGGCACGAGGCCCTTGGCGACGGCGATGTCGAAGACGGCCTTGCGGTTGATGCCCGCGCCGTCGTCGGAGATCTCGATCACGATGCGGCCGGAGCGATGCATCGCGGCGACGCGCACGACGCCCTCGGTCGGCTTGCCGGCCGCGATGCGGCCCTCGGGCGTTTCCAGCCCGTGGTCGATCGCGTTGCGGATCATGTGGGTGAGCGGGTCGGACAGGCGCTCGATGACGGTCTTGTCGACCTCGGTGTACTCGCCTTCCGTCACCAGCCGGACGCTCTTGCCGGTGCGCTCGGCCACCTCGCGCACGAGGCGCGGCAGCTTCTGGAACACCGACTTCACGGGCTGTGCGCGGATCGCCATGACGCTGTCCTGCATCTCGCGGGTCAGCTGCTCGAGCTCGTCGAGGCCGATCGCGATGTCGGACGCGCGGGTCAGGCCCGCCTGCATCACGCGCTGCGAGAGCATCACCTGATGGATCACGAGCTCGCCGACGAGATCGATCAGGCGATCGACGCGTTCGAGGTCGACGCGGATGGTCGGGACCGGGCCGGCGGGCGTGCCCTTGTCGGCACCCGCATCGGCGCTCGCGGCCGGCGCGGGGGCGGCGGCGGCAGGCGCGGCTACGGGCGGCGCGGACGGGGCCGGAGGCGTCAGCGCGACGACGTTGGGGCGAGCCTGCTCGAGCGTTTCCGCCTCGGCAGGCTCATCGGCGAAAGGGACGGAGGCCCCTCCCCCGATCGAGCCGAGAAGCGCAGCCATCTGGGCGTCGAGATCCTCGGCGCTGAGCTGGGGGGCCTCGTCGTCGACGCGCTCGACGGTGATGTCGCAGTCGCCCTCGACGAACTCGTAGATCTCGTGGATCGCGGACTCGCCGGCGGCGGTCGTGATCTCGAGCGTCCAGGACAGGGCAGCGCCCTCCGGCTCGAGCTCGGCAAGGTCGGGCAGTTCGTCGGAATGACAGGTGACCGAGCCGGTGCCGAGCGCCATCGTCTCGCGGATGAGACGCGCGGCGTCGTTGGCGTGCTCGTAGAGCGAGGGCTTCGGCTGGATGCGGACGCGGAAGGTCACGTCCTGACCGGCCGCCGCGAACATGTCGCTGAAGTCGACGGCGACGGGAACGAAGTCGACCTCTTCCTCGACGGGCATGGCGACCGCGACCGGCGCCTGCTGCGCGGGTGCCGCCGCATGGCCGCCGCCGCCGGCGAGAACCGAAAGTTCGGCCATCAGCGCCTGCGGACGGGCAGGGTCCACCGTTCCGCCGTCGCGGGCGGCGGTGACGAGGTCGGTCAGGACGTCGGCCGAGCGCAGGAGCACCCGGACCACGCCTTGGTCGGCCTCGAGCCGCTCGGAGCGCACGAGGTCGAGCACCGTCTCGAAGGCATGGGCGAACTGCACCAGCGCATCAAGGTTGAAGGCACCGGCGCCGCCCTTGATCGAATGCACGGCGCGGAAGACGGCATTGACCGTTTCGGAGTCCGTCTGGCCGCCTTCCATGGCGAGAAGGCCCGCCTCCAGTTCCTGGAGCTGCTCGGCGCACTCCTCGAAGAAGGTGGCGCGAATGGCGGCCATCGTGTCCATGGACGGGTCCCTTGACTGCGGCTTCGAACGGGGTGCGGCGGGCGGTTGGAACTTAAGGGGCGACGCGATTGATGGCGTCGACGAGCTTCTTCGGATCGAACGGCTTGACGATCCAGCCGGTGGCGCCGGCGGCCTTGGCGCGAGCCTTCTTCTGGGCGTCGTTCTCGGTGGTCAGCACGAGCACCGGGATCGCCCGCTTGTCGGCGTTGGCGCGCAGCTGCTCGATGAAGGTGAGGCCGTCCATGCGGGGCATGTTGACGTCGGTCACGATCACATCGGGATCGCAGCCGGCCAGAACCTCCAGGCCGTGGACGCCATCTTCTGCCTGCACCACGTCGAAGCCGGCGCCCGCGAGCGCCGCCCGCAGCATGTCGCGCATCGTCCTCGAGTCGTCTACGGTCAAGATCGTCTTCACGACCGGTTCCTTTCTGAAATCGGTATCCTAGGTTTACTGTAGTCTGCAGAAATTTCTTCTTCGTGAACAAGTCCGACGTTGACACGGTGGACTTGGGACTTCGTTTCTGCCGGGGGCTAGAAGAGGTCGAGGTCGCCCGACTGCGCCTCGGCTTCCGTCAGACCGCAGAGGCGCGTGGCGAGCGCCGAGAGGCGGATCGCCGAGAGCGGACCCTGAAGCTCGCAGTCCGGGCCGCCTGCGAAGGCCGGCGCGCTGTTGCGCACGAAGCCCTCGAGTTCAGCGATCGTCTGGCTGAGAAGATCGTGGCTCTGCGCCAGGATCATCGCTTCGGGACCGAAGGCGCTTGGCGCGATCAGCCCTTCGAGGCGCGTCGCGGCGGCGGTGAGCCGGGCCAGTTCGTCCGCGAGGCGGTCCAGAAGGAGGTGGGCGGACATCGCACTTCCGGTCATGCCGGCCAGGTCCTCAGAAGAGTTCGAGATCGCCGCCGGAGGCGGGCGCCGCGACGGGCGGGGGCGCCATGATCTTCGGCATGGCCTTGTCGCTCGGCTCCATCAGGATCTGCCTCGCACGGCCGCTGACCGGCCAGAACTCGATGCGCCGCCCCTGCGTGCCGCCGAGGCTGCCGCCGACATAGGAGATGCCCTCGAGCTCCAGGAAGCGCTTGGCGAAGCTCGCGTTCTTGGCGCCGATATCGGAAAGGCCGACCATCGTGCGCGCGCCGCCGAAGAGCTTGGCCTCGAGCGCATGCTTGCGCGCGCCCTTCTTGAGGAGACCGTTGACGAGAAGCTCCATCAGGTAGAGCCCGTAGGACTGCATGCTCGTCGACGACGACCCCATGCCGTCGCCCGGGAGGAGGAAGTGGTTCATGCCCCCGACCCCGGCGCCGGGGTCGCGGATGCAGGCGGCGATGCACGAGCCCAGAAGCGTGGTGAACACGACGTTGGGCCGGTCGTCGACCTGGGCCTCCCCCTGGATCAGGTTGATACGCAGGCGATCCGACGGTGCGGACGCGGGGGAGAGCGACGTCAAGCTCATTGCAGGGGACCGAGCACCGCTTCGAGGGTCTTGCGCAGCACGGGGACCGTGATGGGCTTGGCGAGGATGTTGTTGGCGCCGGCCGCGGCCGCCTGCTGCACCAGCGCGCGGTCGCCCTTGCCGGTGAGGATGAAGAACGGCGTCTTCTTCGTCGGCCCGTAGGAGCGCAGCGCCTTGAGGAGCTGGATACCGTCGAGCTTGGGCATGTTGAAGTCGGAGATGACGATATGGCAGGGCGTCGCCATCATCTGCTTCAGCGCCTGCTCGCCGTCCACGGCGTAGACGACCTGCGTGATGCCGAGTTGCGTCAACGCCTCGTAGATCAGGAGGCGGCTGGTCCGATGGTCGTCAACGATCATCACTTTGAGATGCTGTACGAAACTCATGGCACGCCGTTCCCTGTTCGAAAATTCCGAGATTGATCATCTCGTAGAAAACTGAAGGATTCATTCAAAGCGAAGCCTAGCTTGCTTCAGTGGAAGATCGCCTTGGCCATGCCGCCGATCGGCACGCGCTTCTCGGCGGCCCCGATCTCCCATGCGACGCGCGGCATGCCGTAGACGAGCGAGGTCGCCTCGTCCTGGGCGAGCGTGCGGAAGCCCCTCCGGCGCATGGCGAGAAGCCCGTCCGCCCCGTCGCGGCCCATGCCGGTCAGGATCGCACCCGTCACCCGGCCCTCGCAGACCTTGGCGATCGAATGGAACAGGACGTCGACGGACGGCCGGTGCCCCTGCACCGGGTCCTCGTCGCTCAGCGCCGTGATCAGCTTCGCGCCGCTGCGCCGGACGCTGAGATGGCGACCGCCGGGCGCGAGATAGACATGCCCCGGCAGGATCGGCTCGCCCGAGCGCGCTTCCACCACATGGGCCGGCGAGGCGCGGTCGAGACGGGCCGCGAACGACGCCGTGAAGGTCGCCGGCAGGTGCTGGACGATGAGGACCGGCGGCGTGTCTGCGGGAAACTGCGCGAGCAGCGCGATCAGCACCTCGACGCCGCCCGTCGACGAGCCGATGCCGATGAGGTCGGGCCAGTCGTGATGGGCGGTCTGGGGCGCCGAAATCTGCCGGTCGCGACTCCCCGCGATCTGCGTCTTGGCGCGCTTGGCCTCGTGCACCAGCGCCGGAAGCTGCGCCAGCGTATCGCGCCCGCCCATGCCGTTCGGCTTGGCGACGCATTCGAAGGCGCCGAGGCGCAGCGCCTCGATCGTCGCCGCCTGCCCCGGCTGCGTCAGGGTCGAGACCATGATCACCGGGGTCGGCCGCAGCCGCATGATCTTGTCGAGGAACTCGAGCCCGTTCATGCCCGGCATCTCGATGTCGAGCGTGACGACGTCGGGGTCGAGCGCCTTGATCGCCTGGCGCGCCTGCATCGGATCGGCCGCCTCGCCGACGATCTCGATCTGCGGGTCCGCGGCCAGCGAATGCCGGATCAGGGCGCGCATGGTGGCGGAATCGTCGACGACGAGAACTCGCGTGGTGGACATGGAACTGTGCTCGCAGCCTGAAAGCGTGAGCGGACCGACGAAACGCGTGTCAGGTCCGGCGGTACGTGGTCGTTCCCACGAGGGAGAGCTGGTCGGACGCCGATCCCGTGAGGCGCTCGGAATGGCCGATGTAGAGGACGCCGGAGGGCTCCAGGTACTTCATGAACCGGCTCCAGATCTTCTGGCGCGTCGGCTCGTCGAAATAGATCGTCACGTTGCGGCAGAAGATCGCCTGGAAGCCGTTCTTCATCGGCCATTCGCCGATGAGGTTGAGCTCCCGGAAGGATACCAGCGTGCGCATCTCCTCGCTGACCGAGTGACCGTTGCCGCTGCGCTGGAACCAGCGGCGGCGCAGCTCCATCGGCACCGGCTGGACGGCGCCATCGTCGTAGATGCCGGCGCGCCCGAAGGCGACGACGTTGGGATCGATGTCGGAGGCGAGGATGCGGATGTCGTAGTTCGCCGCGTCCGGCATCATCCCGAGGATGGTGAGCGCGATCGAATAGGGCTCATGCCCGTTGGAACAGCCGGCCGACCAGATGCGAACCCGCCCGCCCCGCTTTGCCGCTTCGAGCAGCGGCGGCAGGAGGTCGGTCCGCAAGTGGTCGAAATGGTGCATCTCGCGGAAGAAATGCGTGACGTTGGTGGTGAGCGCCGCCAGCATCGTCATGCGCTCGCCGACGCCCTCCGAGCCCGAGACGTGCTCGCAGTACTGGCGGAAGCTCTGCATGCCGAGCGCGCGCAGGCGCTTGGCGAGGCGCGAATAGACCAGCGCCATCTTGCTGTCGGGAAGCGCGATGCCGGAATCCTCGTAGAGGATCTTGGCGATGCGCAGGAAGTCCTTCTGCGTCAGCTCGAACTCGCCGGTCGGCTGGACCGTCCCGGACTGCGCGGCGGTGCCCGGCAGGAATCGCGACATGGATGGCCTCCCGAGCCCTGTTCCGCGCGCCTCAGGCCGCGAGGTTCTCTGCCGACGGCGGCAGGACGCTCTCCGGGCTGATGAGCGAGATCATGCGGCCTTCCAGCGCGATGACGCCGCGCACGAAGCTGCGGGCGATCTCGGACGCGAGGTCCGGCGTCGGCTGCAGGTTCTCGTCCACCACGGTCAGAATGTCCGACACCGCATCGACGAGGAGGCCGACGAGCTGGTTGCCGACCATGACGACGATGATGACCGAGCGGGCCGTCGGCTCCGTCGGGCCGAAGCCGAGGCGCAGCGACAGATCAACGATCGGCAGCACCGCGCCGCGCAGGTTGATGACGCCGGTCACGAAGCCCGGCGTGTGCGGCAGCGGCGTCGCCGCCGCAAAGCCGCGGATCTCGCGCACCGACGTGATGTCGACGCAGAACTCCTGGTCGGCGACGCGAAAGGCGATCAGTTCGCGTGCGCGCTCCGCCTCGTGCGACTTGCTCATGTTGGTCTGTTCCCTGGCTCGAAGATGCGTTGCGTCCGCTGGGCGGGCCGGTCGGAAGGCGGTGGCGTCAGACCTCGATGTCGCCGAAGTCCGGGGCGATGCCGCCGACCTCGTGGAGCCCGATGCCGAGAAGTTCGAGACCGCGGCTGAGAGCGTCCGAAGGGTTGACCAGGCTGAATTCCTGGCCGTCGGATTCCCAGCTGCGCGCGGCCGAGAGAAGGATGGCGGCGCACTGCGCACCGATGCGCTCGACCTGCGAGCCGTCGACGATGATCGTATCGCCGCGCAGGCGCAGAAGTTCGGCGTGGAGCGGCTTGGCCGCCCGCAGGTCGAGAACCGGCGCCAGCGTCACCTCGCCATGCGCCGCGGCCGACGGCATCGCGAACGCGTCGGCGTCGATCTCGGTAGCAAGTTCTTGCGGCATCATGGCTCTCTCACGTCCCCTGCACAGGCTGCATGCCGATCGAGGCGTTCAGGGTCGCGGGACCCGACATCCTCCCGTTCCTCAAAGTTGTATCCTGCAAAGATTGACGAACATTTGAGCCCTGCGGGTCGCCAAGTGTTTCGTGCGGCCAAGAGAAAGGGGCCGCCGCCCTTCGGCAACGACCCCTCGTCTCATGCTCAGCATGTCCCGCGCGGCGGGATCATTCCCATTCGATCGTGCCCGGCGGCTTCGAGGTGATGTCGTAGACCACGCGGTTGATGCCGCGCACCTCGTTGATGATGCGCGTCGCGGCGTTGCCGAGGAATTCCATGTCGTAGGGGTAGAAATCGGCCGTCATGCCGTCGACCGAGGTCACGGCGCGCAGCGCGCAGACGAACTCGTAGGTGCGCCCGTCACCCATCACGCCGACCGTCTGGACCGGCAGGAGCACGGCGAAAGCCTGCCAGATCGCGTCGTAGAGCCCCGCCTTGCGGATCTCGTCGAGATAGATCGCGTCGGCCTGGCGCAGGATGTCGAGCTTCTCGCGCGTCACGCCGCCGGGGCAGCGGATGGCAAGGCCCGGCCCCGGGAACGGGTGCCGGCCGACGAAGCGGTCGGGCAGGCCGAGCTCGCGGCCGAGCTCGCGCACCTCGTCCTTGAAGAGCTCGCGCAGCGGCTCCACCAGCTTCATGTTCATGCGCTCGGGGAGACCGCCCACATTGTGGTGCGACTTGATCGTCACCGACGGGCCGCCGGTAAAGGACACGCTCTCGATCACGTCGGGATAGAGCGTCCCTTGGGCCAGGAACTCGGCGCCGCCGACCTTGGCGGCCTCCGCCTCGAAGGTCTCGATGAACAGGCGCCCGATGGTCTTGCGCTTCACCTCCGGGTCCATCTCGCCTTCCAGCGCGCCGATGAAGAGGTCCTGCGCCTGCACGTGGACGAGGGGGATGTTGTAGTGGTCGCGGAACATGCCGACGACCTCTTCCGCCTCGCCCATGCGCAGGAGGCCGTGGTCGACGAAGATGCAGGTCAGCTGGTCGCCGATCGCCTCGTGGATCAGGAGAGCCGCGACCGAGGAATCGACGCCGCCCGACAGGCCGCAGATGACCTTGGCGCTGTCGACCTTGGCGCGGATCTCCTCGACCGCCTGGCTGCGGAAGGCCGCCATGGTCCAGTCGCCGGGCAGGCCCGCGATGCGGTGGACGAAGTTCGAGATCAGCTTGGCGCCGTCCGGCGTGTGAACGACCTCGGGGTGGAACTGCACGCCGTAGAAGCGACGCGCTTCGTCGGCGATGGCGGCGAACGGCGCGCCCGGCGAGGTCGCGACGATCTCGAAGCCCTTGGGCAGCGCGGTCACGCGGTCGCCGTGGCTCATCCAGACCTGATGGCGCGTACCCTCGGCCCAGATGCCGTCGAAGAGCGGGGAGCCCTTCTGCACCTCGAGGAAAGCGCGGCCGAACTCGCGGTGCAGCCCGCCTTCGATCTTGCCGCCGAGCTGCGCGCACATCGTCTGCTGGCCGTAACAAATGCCGAGCACCGGCACGCCCGCATCGAAGATGACCTGCGGCGCGCGCGGGCTGTTCTCCTCCGTGGTCGAGGCCGGCGAGCCGGACAGGATCACGGCGCGCGGCTTCAGCCGCCGGAAGCCCTCTTCCGCCGACTGGAACGGCACGATCTCGGAATAGACGCCGGCCTCGCGCACGCGACGCGCAATGAGCTGCGTCACCTGGGAGCCGAAATCGACGATGAGGATATTGTCGGGGTGCTGGGTCATGGCGGACTTCTAGTCAGGCAGCGTTGGAAATCAAGAGGCCGGGGTCTGCAACGCGTCCGCCAGCCGGTCGAGCGTGGCTGCCAGACGCTCATCGATCATCGGCAGGAGGGCGGTCCAGTCGTCGAAGCGGTGAAGTTCGGCCGCGCCGTCGGAGATGCCGCGCAGGCCGACGAGCGGGATCGCATGCCTCTGGCAGGCGCGCAGGATCGCGAACGTCTCCATGTCGACCATGTCGGCGTCGATCCCGCGATAGGCCGCGCCGCTGACGACGTCGGCGCCGGTGGAGAGACGTGCGGTCGGCACGCCGGGAATGGGCGTCTCCAACGGCATCTCCGCCGGCATGTCGAGATGCGGCGTCGCGCCCTTGGGAAAACCGAGCGCGCTGGCGTCGATGTCGCGCCAGGAGACGTGCGACGCCTGATAGATCGCGCCCTGCTCAAGCCTTGCCGATCCAGCCGAGCCGAGCGAGACCACAAGGTCCGGCAACTCGCTGCGAAGCTCGAGCGTCGCCAGCGTCGAGGCGACGGCGACGGCCGCCTCGATCGGCCCGATGCCGGTCATCAGAGGCCGGATGCGGGCGCGCAGCGCCGGGCCGTATTCGGCGGGCGCAGCCATCACGAAGAGGACGCGCCGGCCGCCGAAGGTTTCGATCCCCGCCTCTTCCGTCACCCGTTCAGCCTCCAGATCGCGGCGTTCAGCAGCGTCGCGTAGGAGACCCAGACCGCGTAGGGCACGAAGCACCAGAAGGCGACGCGGTCGCGCGTGCCGGTGCGCGCGAGAAACGTCAGGATCGCCGCGAGCATCCCGAGGATGACCACCAGCGCCGGCAGGATCGCATGGGCGCTGAAGAAGAGCGGCGACCAGAGGAAGTTCAGCGCCATCTGGACGACCCAGGCGACCAGCGCCCGCCGGTTGCCGGCCTGATAGGCGCGCCAGCCCGCGACCGCGATCAGGACGTAAAGCACCGTCCAGACCGGCCCGAAGACCCAGTTGGGCGGATTGAACCAGGGCTTGGCGAGATGGCGATACCAGTCGTCCGGCATGTTGCTCGTGCCGACGAGGAGGCCGCCGCCGAGCGAGATCGCGAGAAAGACAAGAAGGCTCACCCAGCGCATTACGAGACCCGCTCCAGAAGCGCGAAGAAGAAACCGTCGGTGCCGGAGCGCCGCGGCGTCAGCGTCAGGACCGATCCTGCGCCGATCCACTCGATGAGGTAGGCGGACGGCGCGCCCGGCAGGCGCTCCGACCAGACCGCCGCGGCATCCGCCAGCCGCCAGCCGGGCGTGCGCTCCAGAAACGCCTCGATGCGGCCCGCATTCTCCGGCCGCAGGACGGAACAGGTGATGTAGGCGAGCCGGGCGCCGGGCCGGGCGAAGCGCGCGGCGGCATCCAGCACCTTGTCCTGCTCGGCGGTCCGCTTGGCGAGCTGCGCCTCGGTGAGCCGCCATTTCGCGTCCGGCCGGCGGCGCCAGGTGCCCGCTCCCGTACAGGGCGCGTCGACCACCACGAGGTCCATCGTGCCTTCCAGCAACGAGAGATCGTCGCGCGGGGCGTGGACCGTCACCGCGTCGGCGCCGGCCCGCGCGAGACGATCCCAGATCGGCGCGAGGCGCTGACGGTCGGCATCGAAGGCGTGGATCTCCGCCTGATTGTCCGAGGCGGCAGCGAGCGCCAGCGTCTTGCCGCCCGCCCCGGCGCAATAGTCCAGAACGCGCTCGCCCGGCCGCACGCCGCACAGGAGCGCCGCGATCTGCGAGCCTTCGTCCTGGATCTCGAAGGCGCCCTGCTGGAATCCGCGCTCCACCTGGACGTTGGGATGCCGCCCCTCCCCCTCGATCGGCGGAATGCGCAGGCCGACCGGCGAGATCGGCGTCGGTTCGGCCGCAAAGGGCGCGAGTTCGGCCTCGACCTCGGCACGCGACGCCTTCAGCGTGTTGACGCGCATGTCGAGCGGCGGACGGTCTGACAGCGCCCGCGCCTCGGCGACCCAGTCAGGCCCCAGCGCGGCCTCGAGCGGTCCTGCCAGCCAGTCCGGCACGTCGGCGGCCGCCGCGGGTTCGGCGTCCTCGAGCCCCTTCCCGCGGAAGCGCTCCAGCACCTCGTCGTCGGGCAGCGGCGGCGCGAAGCGGTCGCCCTCGAGCGTTGCGCGAAGGTCGGCAACGGCCATGCCCGACGAATCGAGAAAGGCGCCGAAGACGAGCGGCGCTGTCGCCTTCGTGCCCATGCGGAATTCGAGCGAGCGGCGGCGGCGCAGGACGTCGTATACGAGGTTGCCAATCGCCGAGCGGTCGCCGGAGCCCGCGAAGCGGTGGGACAGGCCCCAGTCCTTCAGCGCGTCGGCCACCGGGCGACGGCGCGCGGCCATGTCGTCCAACACCTCGACCGCCGCCGCGATCCGCCCGCCAAGCCGCATGACACCTCGTCTCCGTTTCGAAGCGTTTGGTAGTGGCGACCGTCGGCGACGACAAGCGCAATCAACGAAGAACGGCCCGGATCTCTCTGGGCCGCTCACGAAATCGCTGCGTTGAAACGTCCGCTAATCCTTGTGCCGTCATACGTGTTTTTTGCCACCTTTGCGGCGAAGCAGAGACGGCATCGCCATCAGGAAGGCGGGTACTCCAGTCATCACGAGCACGTCCCAAACGTACACCATGAAGTACGGTGATGGCCCGGGATACCAAGTGTCGCCCACCATTTGCCCGCCGACCTTGGCTTGCAAGAAGAAGAGCAGCGGAACCGGCATCAAGAGATACGAGCCGACGACGGCGAGACACCTTCGCCACATGGGAATCGACCGCCCGAACAGGAGGACGACGAGGATCGGAACGATCACGAAACAGGAGAGGTAGATAACCTCCCATCGCCATAGTGAATCGCTCCACATCTCGCCGTCCATCAAGCGTGCTGCCGGCCGCGTCTAGTTTACCTTACTCGGCCGCTTCCGCCGAGTGGCTGGTGGTCAGGCTCGCCTGTGCGTCGTCACGCTGCTGCGCGGCGAGCGCCCGTCGGATGCCGGCGCCGTAGTCGGCATGCACCTTGTCGAAGTGGCCGAGCTGGCGGTCCACGATGAACTGCGGCACGCCCTGCATCGCGCCGGCGATCGTCTTGAACAGGCGCTCCTTGTGAGCATCGTCGAACATTTCGAACAGCGCGCGGGGCTGCGAGTAGTGATCCGCCTCGCCGCGATACTCGTAGCGGCCGACCTGGCCGGAGTAGCGGTGCGGCGGCTCCTCGACGCTCGGATCCTCGACCGGGCCGCCGAACGAGTTGGGCTCGTAGTAGGCGTCCGGGTTGGTGCGCAGGCCGAAGGGCATCGAGCCGTCGCGGTTGTAGTGGTTCACCGGCGAGCGCGGCTTGTTGACCTCCAGCGACTCGTAGTGGACGCCGATGCGGTAGCGGTGCGCGTCCGGATACGAGAACAGGCGGCCCTGCAGCATCTTGTCCGGCGAGAAGCCGATACCCGGCACCACGTTGGACGGGTTGAAGGCCGACTGCTCGATGTCGGTGAAGTAGTTGTCCGGGTTGCGGTTCAGCTCGAACTCGCCGACCTTGATCAGCGGGTACATGCCGTGTGGCCAGACCTTGGTCAGGTCGAACGCGCTCCAGCCGGTCTTCTTCTCGAAGTCCTCGGCTTCCATCTCCGGCATGACCTGCACGAAGAAGTCCCACTTCGGGAAATGACCGGCCTCGATCATGCCGTAGAGCGCTTCCTGATAGCTCTCGCGCGACTTGGCGATGACCTTCTCGGCTTCTTCGTTGGTGAAGGTCTTGTGGCCCTGCTTCGTCTTGAAGTGGAACTTCACCCAGAAGCGCTCGCCGCCGTCGTTCCAGAACGAGAACGTGTGCGAGCCGTAGCCGTTCATGCGAGACGGGTCGACCGGAATGCCGCGGTCGGACATCAGGATCGTGATCTGATGCAGCGACTCCGGGCAGAGCGACCAGAAGTCCCACATGGCGGTCGCCGAGCGCAGGTTGGTGCGCGGGTGGCGCTTCTGCGTGTGGATGAAGTCGGGGAACTTGTAGGGGTCGGCGACGAAGAACACCGGCGTGTTGTTGCCGACGACGTCCCAGTTGCCTTCCTCGGTGTAGAACTTCAGCGAGAAGCCGCGCACGTCGCGCTCGGCATCCGCCGCGCCCTGCTCGCCGGCCACCGTCGAGAAGCGCGCCAGCATCTCGGTCTTGCCGCCGACCTTGCCGAACACCTTGGCCCGGCTGTAGCGGGTGATGTCCTCGGTCACGGTCAGCGTGCCGAAGGCGCCCCAGCCCTTGGCATGGACGACGCGCTCGGGAACCCGCTCGCGGTTCTGGTGCGCCAGCTTCTCGATCAGCTGGTAGTCCTCGAGCAGCACCGGTCCATTGCGGCCGACGGTCTTGGAGTTCTGGTTCGAAGAGAGCGGAGCGCCCGCCGTCGTCGTGAGCCGCGGTCTGTCGGTCATGGAAACCTCCGTGATCTGAAGTTGGAGCCATTCCAATCCGATTCCCGCGATAGTTTCCAATCGTATTTACCCGTCCTCCCGATCAGTTTATCCGATCGCGATGTTCACGTTCCGCCAGTTCCGCTATTTCGAGGCCCTCGCCGAGACGCTGCATTTCGGGCGGGCGGCCAAGCGCCTCAACATTTCGCAGCCGGCGCTGTCCGCGCAGATCGCGCAGATGGAAGCGGACTTCGGCGCGACCCTCTTCGAGCGACGGCCGAGCGGAGTTTCGCTGACGCCGGAGGGCGATACGGTGGCGCGCCGCGTGCGGCGGATCCTCGCCGAGGTTCGCGATCTCGAGGCGCTCGCGCGGGCCGGCGACGAGCTTCTCGTCGGGCAGCTTCGGCTCGGCATCATCGCCTCGCTCGCTCCCTATCTCCTGCCGGGGCTGCTGGCCGAACTGACACGATCGTTTCCGCGCCTTGCGGTCGGCGTTCGCGAAAACGTCACGGCGCAGCTCGCCGACGAGTTGTCGCGCGGCGAGCTCGACTGCATGGTCCAAGCGCTGCCGGTGGAGCGGAAGGGGGTCGAGACGATCCGTCTTGGTGAGGAGCCGTTCCTCTTGGCGGTGCCGGAAACCGCCGCCGCGCGCATTCCCTCGCCCGTGTCGCCCGACGCGCTCGGCGGCGAGCGGCTGATCCTTTTGGAAGAGGGGCATTGCCTGCGCGACCAGGCGCTCGACGTCTGCCGCATCGCCGAGGCGCGCGATCTGGCGAGCCTCGGCGCGACCAGCCTCAACACGTTGATGCGCATGGTCGCGGGCGGGCTCGGCGTCACGCTCGCGCCGGCCTCCGCCGTGGAAGCGGAAGGGCGGGCCGGCGGCATCGCCTTCCTGCCGTTCCGGGAGCCCGCGCCCTCGCGGACCCTCGTTCTCGCCTATCGTTCGTCGTCAGGCCGCCGCTCGGACTTCGAGCGGCTGGCCGAGATCATCCGCGCCTGCCTCTTCGAGGCTCAGGCGCCGAAGCCCGGATAGTTCGGGCTCTCGCGGGTGATCGTGACGTCGTGGGCATGGCTCTCGCGAAGCCCTGCGTTGGAGATGCGCACGAAGGTCGCCTTGTCGCGGAACTCCTCGAGCGTCGCCGCGCCCGTATAGCCCATGGCGGCGCGAAGGCCGCCGGTCAGCTGGTGAAGGACCGCGCCGACGGCCCCCTTGTAAGCGACCTGCCCCTCGATGCCCTCCGGCACGAGCTTCAGCGTGTCGCGCACCTCGGCCTGGAAGTAGCGGTCGGCCGAGCCGCGGGCCATCGCCCCGACCGAACCCATGCCGCGATAGGCTTTGAAGGAGCGGCCCTGATGGAGATACACCTCGCCGGGGCTTTCCTCGGTGCCGGCGAGAAGCGAGCCGACCATCACCGCCGACGCGCCGGCCGCCAGGGCCTTCGCGAGGTCGCCGGAATACTTGATGCCGCCGTCGGCGATCACCGGCACGCCGGACTTCTCGGCCACGGCGACGGAGTCCATCACGGCCGACAGCTGCGGCACGCCGACGCCCGCCACGATGCGCGTCGTGCAGATCGAGCCCGGCCCGATGCCGACCTTGATGCCGTCGGCGCCCGCATCGATCAGCGCCTGCGCGCCGCCCGGCGTTGCCACGTTGCCGGCGATGACCTGGACCTCGTTGGACAGCTTCTTGACGCGCGTCACGGCGTCGAGGACGCGCTGCGAATGACCGTGCGCAGTGTCCACCACGATAAGGTCGATGCCCGCTTCGATCAGGCGCTCGGCGCGCTCGAACCCGTCGTCGCCGACGCTGATCGCGGCGGCCGCCAGAAGACGTCCCTGCGCGTCCTTCGCGGCGTTAGGGTTCAGCTGCGACTTCTCGATGTCCTTGACGGTGATGAGGCCGATGCAGTGGCCCTCGCCGTCCACGACGAGGAGCTTCTCGATGCGGTGCTTGTGAAGGAGGCGCTTGGCCTCGCTCTGATCGACGTTCTCACGCACGGTGACAAGGTTCTCGCGCGTCATCAGCTCGAAGATCTTCTGGCGGTCGTCGGAGGCGAAGCGCACGTCGCGGTTGGTCAGGATGCCGACGAGGCGCCCCTTCGTCTGGCCGCCGCGCCCGGCGTTCTCGACCACGGGGATGCCGGAGATGCGATGCGCCTGCATCAGGGCCCGCGCGTCGCCGAGCGTCGCGTCGGGGCCGATCGTGACCGGGTTTACGACCATGCCGGACTCGAACTTCTTGACCTGCCGCACCTCCTCGGCCTGCTCGGCCGGGGTGAGGTTGCGGTGGATCACGCCGATGCCGCCCGCCTGCGCCATCGCGATCGCGAGACGCGACTCGGTGACCGTGTCCATCGCCGCCGAAAGGATCGGGATGTTAAGATGGAGGCTGCGCGTGATGCGCGTCTTCACGTCGACCTGGCCCGGCATGACCTCGGAATGGCCGGGTTGCAGCAGCACGTCGTCGAAGGTCAGTGCGAGCGTGCCGGTCGCGGTCTCGATGATGCGGGCCATGGCCAGTCCTTAAAATGAATGCAGGCGCCCCTTGGGGGCGCCGGCGTTATGAGGATTGGCACGGGCTCGTAGCACGAGGCCCCGTCAAAGAAAAGCCGAAGCCCCCCGCGGCTCAGCCGCCCGCCAGAAGCTGGTAGGTCTCCGGCACGAAGCGGAAGGCGTCGCCGTCCTTTTCGACATAGCCGAGGCCCGGGAACGGCAGGTGGTAGCCGAGGAACGGCAGCTTCTGGTCGGCCAGCATCGCGGCGTACTGCCGGCGCGTCTGCGCGGCGGCCGTCTTGTCCTGGTCGAAGCGGACCTGCCAGTCCGGCTTCTGAAAGGAGACGACGAACTGGCTGAACGTGTCCGCCATCAGGAAAAGACGCGCGCCGGCCGACGACAGCTCGAACGCCATCATGCCCGGCGTATGGCCGAAGGCCGCGCGGGCGGTGAGGCCCGGCACGACCTGATCGCCGTCGCCCAGCAGCGTCGTCTTGTCCTTCAGCGGCACGACCATCGCCTCGACGGCCTTGGCGTTGTCGGCGCGCGAGCCGTTCTTGGCCTCGTCCGAGGTCCAGAACTCCATTTCGGTGCGGCCGATCGCATAGCGCGCGTTGGCGAAGACCGGCGCGCCGTTCTCCATCAGGCCGCCGATGTGGTCGCCGTGAAGATGGGTCAGCACCACCAGCGTGACATCGCCCGGCGACAGGCCGGCCTGTCCCATGCGCTGGGTGAGGAGGCCCATGCCGTTGGCGCGCCCGTTGGCGCCCATGCCGGTGTCGACCAGCACCAGCTCGTCGCCGAGGCGGATCACCACCGGCTGGAAGAAATTGACGAAGCGCTGCGGCGGCAGCAGGTTTTCCTGCATCAGAGCGCCGACCGCCTCCTGGCTCTGGTCCTCGCCGAAGGTCGGGAACGGCCCCTCGCCCGGCCGGATGCCGTCGAGGATCACCGTGACCTCGGCATCGCCGATCTTGAAGCGCCGCCAGCCGGGCGCCAGCGGATGGGTGTCGCTCGTGATTTCCATGGTCGATCCTTGCGCGGCGGCCGGACGGGCGCCCAGCGTTCCGGCGACGCCGCCGGCAGCGAGGAGCAGCGCGTTGCGGCGATTGACTTCGAAGACGTCGGGCATCGGATGAACCTCACGTTCGATCTTGGGGTGCGGGACAAACGTGAACATGGGTGCCAAGGCCTTCTCCACAAGGCTGGAACGGCGCCGAAGCGGCGAACCGCCGCCCTCGGCAGCTGGCCCCGTCTCTAAGTTCGCCTTATATCCCGCGCGATCCGTCCCACCTCCGACGTCCGGGGCTTCTCGTGAAGCGCATCGTTCCCCTTGTTCTCGCCGTCGCGCTGTTCATGGAGAACATTGATTCGACGGTGATCGCGACCTCGCTTGCCACGATCGCCCGCGACATCGGCACGAGCCCGATTGCGCTGAAGCTCGCGCTCACCAGCTACTACGTGGCGCTCGCGGTCTTCATTCCGATCTCGGGACGCATGGCCGACCGGTTCGGCGCCAAGCCCGTGTTCCAGACCGCGATCGGCGTCTTCCTCGCGGGCTCGCTCGCCTGCGGCTTCGCCTCGTCGCTTGAAGGCTTCGTGTTCGCGCGCTTCGTGCAGGGGATGGGCGGGGCGATGATGACGCCGGTCGGGCGCCTGCTCCTCGTGCGGGCCGTGCCGCGATCCGATCTCGTCAGCGCCATGGCCTGGTTCACGATGCCGGCCCTCGTCGGCCCGCTGATCGGCCCGCCGCTTGGCGGCTTCATCTCCACCTATGCCGACTGGCGCTGGATCTTCTTCATCAACATCCCGGTCGGCTTCGTCGGCATGGCGCTCGCGCAACGCTTCCTGCCGCGGGTCGAGCCGATGCGCGACGTCACCTTCGACTGGATCGGCTTCGCACTGTCGGGCCTTGCCTGCGCCGGCGTCGTGTTCGGCTTGTCGGTTGTGTCGCTGCCCGCCCTGCCCCCGGCGGTCGGGCTGGCGACGACCGTGATCGGCGCCGTCTTCGCCGTGCTCTACTTCCGGCATTCGCGCCGGACCGAGCACCCGGTCGTGCGGCTCGACCTTCTGCGGATCGCGACGCTGCGTGCCTCGGTGATCGGCGGCTCGCTGTTCCGGATCGGCGCCGGCGCGACGCCCTTCCTGTTTCCGCTGATGCTGCAGCTCGGCTTCGGCTACTCGGCCTTCCAGTCGGGCCTCGTCAGCGCCGTCTCGATCGGCGGCGCGATGACCACCAAAGCCTTGATCAAGCCGATCCTCAAGCGCTTCGGCTTCCGCCCGACCCTCGTTCTATCGGCGCTGGTCGGCGGCGCGCTGATCGGCGCGATCGCCTTCTACCGGCCCGTCGTTCCGATTGCCGTCCTGATCGCGCTGATGCTGGTCGGCGGCTTCTTCCGCTCGATGTTCTTCACCGGCACCAACACGATCGCCTTCGCCGACGTGCCGCAGAACCGCTCCGGGGATGCCACGTCGATGCTCGCCGCCTTCCAGCAGGTCGCCATCGCGGGCGGCGTCGCGACCGCCGGTGGCATCCTCGAGGCCGGCATCATCCTCAACGGGACGGGCCATGCGACGCTCAAAGACTTCTCGGTTGCGTTTCTGGCGGTCGGCCTCGTGACGATGCTCGCCGCGATCCCCTTCATGCGCCTGTCGCGCGAGGCCGGGGCGGAGCTTGCCGGCCGGCGGGTGCCGGCCGAATAACGCGTCAGCCAAGCGGGCCGGCCTCGCTGTCGTCCTCGACCGCCTCGGCCTGCCCGTCCGTCTCGGCGCGTCGGCCCTTGAAGCCCTTGGCCAGAAGGTAGAGCTCGACCGACCCTTCGCGCGAGGCCGGCGGCTTCACGTGATGGACCGTGCGGAAGTTCTTCTTCAGCATGGCGAGGAGCTCGCCCTCGGTGCCACCCTGGAAGGTCTTGGTCAGGAAATGGCCGCCGGGCTTCAAGGTGCGCACCGCGAAGTCCGCCGCGACCTCGCACAGGTGCATCGTGCGCAAGTGGTCGGTGCGCCGATGGCCGGTCGTCGGCGCGGCCATGTCGGACATGACGATGTCCGGGTCGCCGCCGAGCGCCTCGATCAGTCGGCCGGGCGCCGTCTCGTCGAGGAAGTCGAGCTCGAGGATCGTCGCGCCCTGGATCGGATCGACCGGCAGGTAGTCGATGCCGACGACATGCGCCTCCTCCGGCGTGTTGGCGGTGCGCTCCACCGCGATCTGGCACCAGCCGCCGGGGGCGGCCCCGAGGTCCACGATCCGCATGCCCTTCTGGAGGAGCTTGTAGCGGTCGTCGATCTCGGTGAGCTTGTAGGCCGCGCGCGAGCGGTAGCCGTCGATCTTGGATCGGCGGACATACGGGTCGTTCAGCTGACGCTGCAGCCACTCTCGCGAGGAAGCCTTGAGGCCGCGCTTCTTCTTGACCCGAACCGCCAGGCCCCGGTCGTCACCCCGTCCCGAACTCGCCATCAGACCGTCTGCCTTGCATTCGTCGGTGCCGGGCGCCGCCAGACGCCGTCGGCCACCATCATTTCCGTCAGAAGACCCTCGCGCAGTCCGCGGTCGGCGACGCGAAGGGTGCGGGCCGGCCAAACCCGGCGGATCGCCTCGAGGATCGCACAGCCCGCCAGCACGAGGTCGGCGCGCTCCGAGCCGATGCAGGGATTGGCGACGCGCTCCTCGAAGCTCCAGCCGGCGATCTTGCCGACAAGCCTGTCGATGTCGGCGGACGCCAGCCAGAGCCCGTCCACCTGGCGGCGATCATAGCGCTCCAGCTCGAGCTGCACGCCGGCCAGCGTCGTGACCGTGCCGGACGTGCCGAGAAGGTGAAACCCCTCGCCGCCCACGAGATCGCCGAGCTTCCCCGCGCCGGGGAACTTCGAGATCATCTCCTCGACCTCGCGGATCATCCGCTCGAAGACCTCGGGCGGCACGTCGCGTCCGCCATGGCGCTCGGCGAGCGTCACAACGCCGACCGGCAGCGAGGTCCAGGCGACGATGTGGTTCGACAGCCGCCGGCTGGCGCCACGCCGAAGATCGAGAAGCGCGATCTCGGTGGAGCCGCCGCCGATGTCGAAGAGCACCGCGCCCTTGGCCGAGCGGTCGACCAGCGAGCCGCAGCCGGACACGGCGAGCCGCGCCTCGGTCTCGCGCGAGACGATCTCCAGCGCGAGGCCGGTATCGCGCTGGACACGCTCGATGAACTCCGCCCCGTTGGCCGCCGAGCGGCAGGCTTCCGTCGCGATCAGCCGCGCGCCGGAAATCTCGCGCGCGGACAGCTTCTGGCTGCAGATCTCAAGCGCCGCGACCGCGCGGTCCATCGCGCCGGCCGCAAGGCTCCCCGTGCGCCCGAGCCCTTCGCCGAGCCGGACGATCCGCGAGAACGCATCGATCACCCGGAACTGCCCGGGACGCGTCGGCGTCGCGATCAGGAGGCGGCAGTTGTTGGTGCCGAGATCCAGCGCGGCATAGGCGGGCATGCGGGCAGGATCGGCGTCCACGCGGTCGGGACGGCGCTGCAGAGCGGGACGCGGCCCGTCTGGCGAGATCGCCGGTGCATGCGCAGGTGCGGCGACCGTTGGGGTCGCGCCGCCCCGCCCGCGCCCGCGGCGACGCCGACGCGACTTGGCGACGGGCGGCGCGGGCTCCGCTCCGCTTCGCGCGGCGAGCGCCCGCTCGGCCTCGGTCAGCTTGGCGCTGAGGTTCGGCGGCAAGTCATGCAGCGCGCGCGCCGCGTGGTCGACGCCCGACACCGACGGCCCCTTGCGCCGACGGCGGCGCTGACGCTTCGAGAGCTTCTGCCCGTCCTTCGGATCGTTCTCCTTGCGCGCGCCCGGCTCCGCGCGCCGGGCCGGCGGCGCAACGGCCTCCTTCTTCGGGCTGTCGCCCGCGGGCTGACCGAGAACGGCCGAAAGATCGCTGTCTAGATGCCTTGCGGGTGTTCGGCCTTGATGCTGGTCATGGATCACAAGTTGTCTCCGGAGCCGGCCACGAAGGCGCTCCAAGGCCCGAAGAGGGCCAATGTCGTTGCCCGGAGTGTAGCCGACCGGCCACAATGCACAAGGCGCAACCCTGTTCATCCCACGAAACCCGCGCACCCACCATGCTTTCGCCTCAAAGGGAGCGGGCGTCACGCCAGCTTCGCAAAGCGGTTGACGCCCGGTCGCAAATCGCCTATCTGACCGCTCACGGAACGAGGGTCACCGAGACCACCGCTTCCGCCGCGCAAGCGGCCCATGCTGGGGAATAGTTTAAGGGTAGAACAGCGGACTCTGACTCCGCTAGTCTTGGTTCGAATCCAGGTTCCCCAGCCAGCTTCCATCATTCGATAGCCTCCACCCTGCAGACTTGGGCGTTTCCTTACGCTCGCAGACCGTGGGCTCGGCACATTGGTCCTGCGGGTCTTTACGCACGTGGGGACGCGAGTTGCCGGCACAGCCGGAATTTCGCGACCGCTCTTGCCCTGCTGCCTCCCGGCGCAGAAAAGGGAGGAATGCAGAGGGATATTCCAACCGAGCCATGATCCCTTCCTCCCTCGTCCGGCGCGTCGATCTCGTTACCCTCCAGCTTTTCGTGACCGTGTGCGAGGAGGAACACCTGACGCGGGCGGCGGAGCGCGCGGGGATCGCGCCGTCCGCCCTGTCGAAACGCCTTGCTGAACTTGAAGCGACGCTCGGCACCGAACTGTTCCTGCGCCATGCCCGCGGGATGACCCCGACGGCCTCCGGCGACACGCTGCTTCATCATGCGCGCTCGATCCTGCGCTCGGTCGACAAGATGGGTGCGGAACTGGCCGACCACGCCCAGGGGCTCCTCGGGCACGTGCGGATCCTCGCCAACATTTCCTCGATCGTCGAATTCCTGCCCGACGACCTGTCGGACTTCTACCGGGCCAACGGGCGCGTGCGCATCGAACTGGAGGAGCGGACGAGCTACGCCGTGGTGAAGGGGATCGAGGAGGGTGTCGGCGACATCGGGCTCTGCGTTTCCAGCATCGACAGCCGCGATCTCACGGCCGCCCCCTACCGCCGCGATCGGCTGGTGCTGGCCGTGCGGCGTGACCACCCGCTCGCCGAGCGCGAGCGCGTCGGCTTCCTCGATACCCTCGACTACGAGCATATCGGACTTCATCAGGACAGCGCGATCTATCGCCGGTCGGCGGTGGAGGCCGCGCACGCCGCGCGCGACGTGAAGCTGCGCATCCACGTGCCGGGCTTCGACGCGGTGCTGCGCATGGTGGAAAGCGGGCTCGGCGTCGGCCTGATCCCGGACCGGGCCTTCGCGGTCGTCGCACGCGGTATGGACCTCGTCGCGATCCCGCTGACGGATCGCTGGGCGCATCGCGAGCTGAAGCTCGTCTCGCGCGATCCCGCCGGCCTACCGGAGGCGACACGCCTCCTGCGCGAGCATCTCCTCCGCCCCGAAGGTTCGCCACCCGCGAACGAGGGTTGACCGGAGACGACTGGACCCTTGGGCCTGCCTCGCCCTTCAATCGCCGCCGACGACGACTGCACGGCGGGAGGCGGGCATGGACACCTGGAATGAAGCGGCGGCGGCAGCAAGGGCTGCCGAGGGGCCTCTTGCGGGCCTTCGCATCCTCGAGCTCGGACACTTCGTGGCGGCCCCGTTCGCCACGCGCCTCCTTGCCGATCTCGGCGCCGACGTCGTGAAGATCGAGCCGCCCGGCGGCGATCCGGTGCGGCAATGGGGCGAGCAGGCCAACGGCCGGTCGCCCTGGTGGTCCATGCACGCGCGCAACAAGCGCTGCATCGCGCTCGACCTCAAGCATCCCGGCGCGCGCGCCGTGGTGCTGCGGCTGGCAAAGGGTGCCGATGCCCTCGTCGAGAACTTCCGGCCGGGCCAACTCGACAAGCTTGGACTGTCGGAAGCCGCGCTGCGCGAGGCGCGGCCCAGTCTCGTGATCTCGCGCATCTCGGGCTTCGGACAGGACGGGCCCTATCGCGACCGTGCCTCGTTCGGCGTGATCGGCGAGGCGATGGGGGGCTTGCGTTATCTTACCAATCATCCGCCGGAGGAGACCGACCTGCCGCCCTCGCGCGTCGGCATCTCGATCGGCGATTCGATTGCCGGGCTCTATGCCGCGTTCGGCGTGATGGCGGCGCTCTGGCAGCGCGATCGCTCCGGCGGCACGCCGGGACCGTTCACGCTCGACGTCGCGCTGACCGAGGCAATGCTGTCGATGATGGAGGGCACGCTGCCCGAATACGGCGTCTTCGGCACCATCCGTGAGCCGCAGGGCTCGCGCATCAAGACCGCCGCGCCGACCAACGCCTATCCGACTCGTGACGGGAAGTGGCTCCTGATCGCGGCGAACTCCGACCCGCTGTTCCGCCGCCTTGCCCGCGTGATCGGGCGACCGGAACTGGCCGACGACCCGGACTTCTCCGCCAATCCCGGCCGCCTGCGCAACGTGGCGACGCTCGACGCGATCATCGCGGACTGGTCGCGCGGTTTCGATGCGGCGGAGGCCGACCGCATTCTCACCGAAGCCGACATCCCCTCGACCCTCTGCTTCAATGCCGCCGACATCGCGGCCGACCCGCAGTATCGCGCGCGCGGCATGGTGCGGGAGCTCGACGATCCGCAGATCGGCCGCGTACTCCACGCCGGCATCGTGCCGCACGTGCCGCAAGCGCCGGGCTCGATCCGCTGGACCGGCCCCGCGATCGGCGCCCATACCGACGAGATCCTTGGCGAAGCGGGCTTCGCGGAGGCCGAAATCCGGTCGCTGCGCGAGGAAGGTGTCGTACGATGAGCCCGCTTGATCGCCGCACCGACGTCGAGATCGTCGAGGTCGCCCCGCGCGACGGCTTTCAGCCGATCGGGCCGTTCATCGAGACCGCCACCAAGATCGACTTCGTGCGCCGCCTCCATGCGGCGGGCCTGCGGCGGATCGAGATCGGCTCCTTCGTCAGCGCGTCGGCGGTGCCGCAGATGGCCGACACGCCGGCGGTGCTCCATGGGGTGCGCGGCGAGGGCACCCTCCTGCCGCAGCTCCTCGTTCCCACGGAACGGCGGGGCCATGATGCGCTGGCGGCCGGGGCGCCGATGGTGGCCTACGTCCTGTCGGTGTCGGCGGCGCACAACCGCAACAACGTACGCCGCACGCCCACGGAATCGGCCGCCGACTACGAGCGTTTCGCGTCGAGCGTGCCGGCGGGGACGCCCCTGCGCCTCAGCCTCGCCACAACGTTCGACTGCCCGTTCGACGGCCGCGTCGAGGCGGCGGATGTGATGACCCTTCTGGAACGCCTCGTTCCCGCGCGTCCCGACGCCGAGATCTGCCTGTGCGACACGACGGGCCGGGCGGTGCCCGATCAGGTGCGCCGCGTGTTCGGCGAGGCGATGGCCCGGTTTGCCGACGTGCGATATTGGGCGATGCACGGGCACGACACCTACGGGCTCGGCCTTGCCAACATCTTTGCGGCCTACGAGGAGGGCGTGCGGGTGTTCGACGCGGCGGCGGGCGGCCTTGGCGGCTGCCCCTTCGCGCCGGGCGCGACCGGCAACACCGCAAGCGAGGATGTCGCCTGGATGTTCGAGCGGATGGGCGTCTCCACCGGCATCGACATCGAGGCGCTGCGGACGGTCGCGGAAGATGCCGCGCGCCTGCCGGGCGCCCAGGCCGGCGGGCGCGTCCGAGACGCCCTTCGTTCGCGGCCGGAACTCTGCGGGTCTTGAGCGTTCGCGAATGGGAAACACCCGTTGCGGCCTAACGCATGTTACGGGGCCCCGGGCATCATCTAGTCTTGAGGACCAACGACGTCGGGGAGGACGCCGATGACAACGAACGAAGCGCCTGGCGCCGGACGGGGGCGGATGCCGTCTTCGCACCGAGGCAGGCCCTCATGCTGACGGTGGTGCAGCCGGCACAGGCCGCGCCGACGCAGGTTGCGCCCGCAGCCGAGCAGGCGATCGGCCTGTCGGGTGTCGAAATCGCCTTCCGCCTCGCCAATGGCGGCCGCTTCGAGGCCGTGGCCCCGACCGACCTCGTGGTGCGCGAGGGCGAGTTCGTCGCCGTGGTGGGCCCGACGGGCTGCGGCAAGTCCACGCTCCTGAACGCTGCGGCCGGCCTTCTCAAGCCCTCGGCCGGCAGCGTGCGCATCTTCGGCGAGGAGCTGTCCGGCCTCAACGACAAGGCCGGATACCTCTTCCAGCAGGACTCGCTGATGCCGTGGAAGACGGTGCTCGACAACGTGTCGATCCCCTTGACCATCGCCGGCACGCCGAGGCGCGAAGCCGAGGATCGCGCTCGCGAATGGCTGGCGCGCGTCGGCCTCTCGGCCTTCGGCGACCGCTACCCGCACATGCTCTCGGGCGGCCAGCGCAAGCGCGTCGGCCTGGCGCAGGTCCTCATTCGCAACCCGCGGATCCTCCTGATGGACGAGCCCTTCGGGCCGCTCGACGCGCAGACGCGCGTGATCATGGGCGGCCTCCTCCTCGACCTGTGGTCGGCAGAGCGCAAGGCGGTGATGTTCGTCACCCACGATCTCGAAGAGGCGATCGCCCTGTCCGACCGGGTGGTGATCATGTCGGCCGGTCCGCGCGCGCGCATCATCGGCGACTACGTCATCCCGATCGCACGCCCGCGCGAGATCGCCGACGTGCGCCTCGACCCGCTCTTCCACGACATTCATCGCGAGATCTGGAACGCCCTTAAGGAAGAGGTCGTGAAGGGCTATCGCCAGACCAACGGGCTGCCCGCATGACGAGGCCGGTTCTCATCCTTCTCCAGGTTTCCGTCGCGGTGGTCGTGCTGGTGATCTGGCACCTGTTCACGGCGACGAGCCTGTTCGGCAATCCGGCGAACGCGAAGTTCTTCTTCGCCACACCGATCGATGTCGGCGAGCGGATCGTCGAGTGGTTCGTCTCCGGCTCGATCTGGTACCACCTCGGCATCACGCTGGCCGAATCCATGCTGGCCTTCGCGATCGGCTCGCTCGGCGGCGTCGCGATCGGCTTCTGGTTCGCCCGCAAGCCCCTGCTCGCGATGGTCTTCGACCCCTACGTCAAGGCGGCCAACGCCCTGCCCCGCGTGGTGCTGGCGCCGATCTTCGCCTTGTGGCTGGGGCTCGGCATCTGGTCCAAGGTGGCGCTCGGCGTCACGCTCGTCTTCTTCATCGTCTTCTTCAACGTCTACCAAGGCGTGAAGGAGGTGAACCAGACGGTCCTCTCCAACGCGCGCATGCTCGGCATGACCGAACGCCAGCTCTTGCGCCACGTCTACCTGCCCTCCGCCCTCAGCTGGATGTTCTCGTCGCTGCACACGGCCGTCGGCTTTGCGGTCGTCGGAGCGGTGGTCGGCGAGTATCTCGGTTCCTCGGCGGGGCTCGGCTACCTCATCCAGCAGGCGGAGGGCGTCTTCGACGTCACCGGCGTCTTCGCCGGCATGTTCGTTCTCATGGCCTTCGTCCTGGTGATCGACGCCGTGGTCACGTTGGTCGAGGACCGCCTTCTGGTCTGGCGCCCGCAGGCGCAGGTCGCGACCGCCTAACCGAACGACCCATCGAACCACGGCCTTGGGAGGGGCCCTTTCACATGAAACGCAGAGACTTCCTCATGGCTGGCGGCAGCCTTGCCGCCCTCGCCGCCCTGTCCGCCCGCCTGCCCGCTTTCGCGCAAGGTACGGCGGCCGCGATCGAGAAGCCGTCGCTGACGCTCGGCGTCGGCGGCAAGCCGCTCCTCTACTACCTGCCCCTGACCATCGCCGAGCGACAGGGCTTCTTCGAAGAGGAGGGCCTCACCGTCGCGATCAACGACTTCGGCGGCGGGGCGAAGTCGCTCCAGGCGCTGGTCGGCGGGTCGGTCGACGTCGTGACGGGCGCCTACGAGCACACGCTGCGCATGCAGCATCGCGGCCAGGACATCCGAGCCGTCGCCGATCTAGGACGCTTCCCCGGCATCACCATCGCGGTACGCTCGGCCCTGAAGGACGAGATCAAGACGATCGCCGATCTCAAGGGCCGCGCCATGGGCGTCACGGCGCCCGGATCGTCGACGGCGCTGATGCTGCAATACGCGCTGGTGAAGGCGGGCCTGAAGCCGGACGACGTGTCGCTCGTGGGCATCGGTGGCGGCACGAGTGCCGTCGCGGCCGTCAAGCGCGGCGAGATCGCCGGCCTCTCGCACCTCGACCCCGTGACCTCGCGGCTCGAGGTGGACGGCGACATCGTGCCTCTCATCGACACCCGCACCGAGGAAGGCACGCGCGAGCTCTTCGGCGGCACCAACCCGGCCGCCACCGTCTACCTGCGTCACGACTTCGTGGAAGCCAACCCGGTGACGACGCAGCGGATCGTCAACGCGTTCCTCAAGTCGCTCGCCTGGCTGCAGACCGCAACGCCCGATCAGGTTGCGGACTCCGTGCCGGAGGACTACCTTTTCGGCGATCGCGAGTTCTACAAGACCGCCTTCGAGAAGGCGCGGCCGATGTACTCGCCCGACGGCGTCATCACCGAGGACGGCTTCCAGTCGATGCTGTCGATGCTGAAGACGTTGGAGCCGGACGAGTTCGGCAGCGCCGATCTCACCTTCGCGCAGACCTTCGATCCACGCTTCGTCGCGGCGGCCAAGGGCTGACGCCCGGGCGCTCCCCGGTTCCTCCGGGGAGCGCTCACGCAACTCAGACCCGCAGGTCCGCCGCGCCCGTGTCGATGTGGGGGGCCCAGAAGGCGACCGATTCGGCGATCTGCTCGATCACCTGCCGGTCGTTGGGCTCGCGCTCCTTGAACGACAGTTCGAGGCAGATTTCGTTGTCCGTCGCGCCCCCTTCCGCGAAGGCGGCGAGCAGCGGCTCGGGCTGGATGCGCCCGCGCGCGTTGAACTCCGCCGTGAAGGGACGGTGGCCGCCCTTGTCCATCAGGCTCTGCTTGATGTGGATGATCGGCGAGACCTCGGGCACCGCGCGCGCCCAGGCATAGGGGTCGAAGTCGTCGGGGTTCTCGCTCGTCACGTCGCCATGATCGATGTCGGCCATCATCCACATCGGCACAGCCATGTCTGCCGCCTTCAGCCGGTCCTGCAGCTTCATGCATTCGGCGATCGTCTCGCCGAACTCGCGGCCGATGCTCATCGGCTCCCAGAAGACGTAAGCGAGGCCGGCCGCCTTCGCGTGCTCGGCGACCTCCGCCCAGCAGTCCACGGCGATCCGGATCAGCTCCTCACGCCGTGCCGCATCGTCGAAGTCGCGATAGGTGAAGATCGCGAACTGCGTGCCGACCGAAGTGCCGCCGAGATCACCGGTGATGTCGGCGAAGGTCTTGAACCAGTCGACATAGTAGCGCCGCACGTCGCGGTCGGGATGGCCGAAATGGTTGAGCCGGCCGTAGGGGCCTGTCATGCCGCTCGTCACCCGCACGCCGGTGCGCTGGAGGGCGGCCTCCATCTGACGCGTCAGGCGTCGGACCACGGGCGCCGGCCACGACGGATTGATGAACTCGTGCGTCAGCTGGAGGTCGCGGATCTTCAGGTCCCGCGCGACCGCGTCGATCAGGTCGTCGGGATCGGCGAAGCGGTTCACCAGCGGGTTGGTGTTCAGCGAGAGCGTCAAGGGCATGAAACGTTCCTTCAGGCGGCGCGGCGCAGCGCGGCGCTCTCGAACCATTCGGTGAATTCGGCGCGCTCGGCCGGCGTCATGTGCAGGCCCTCCTTGGTGCGGCGCCAGAGGATATCCTGTGGCCGCTCGGCCCACTCGTGGGCGACGAGGTAGCGCACCTCGGCCTCGAAGAGGCGACGCCCGAAGCGGCGTCCGAGCCCCTCGGCCGAGGTCGCCGACCCGACGATCGCCTGCATCCGCGTACCGTAGAGGCGGCCGAAGCGGTGGATCATCTCGCGGCCCATCCACGGATAGCGCGTGCGCATCGTCTCGCAGAACTGAATGAAGTCGGCGTCCTCGATGTCGCCGCCCGGTAGGGTCGAATTGCCGGTCCAGGCCTTGCCCATCGTGGGGAAAAACTTGGCCAGCTTCTCGATCGCGTGCTCGGCGAGCTCGCGGAAGGTGGTGATCTTGCCGCCGTAGATGTTGAGCATCGGCGCGCCGCCGTCCTCGTCGAGGTCGAACGAGTAGTCGCGCGTGACCGCCGACGGGTTGCCCTTGCCGTCGTCGAAGAGCGGGCGCACGCCGGAGAACGTCTCTAAGACGTCCTCGCGCCGCAGCTTCTCCTTGAAGTAGCGGTTCACCGCGGCCAGCAGGTAGGCGATCTCGCTCTCGTCGGCCTTCACGTCCTCGGCGCGCCCCTCGTAGGCGATGTCGGTGGTGCCGATCAGCGCCTTGTCGCCCTCGTAGGGGTTGATGAAGATCACGCGCTTGTCGGTGTTCTGCACGAGATAGGCATGCTCGCCGCGCCAGAACTTCGGCACGATGATGTGGCTGCCCTTCACGAGACGTACGTTGCGCCGCGAGTTGCGGCCCGCGACGCGACCGACCATGTCGTTGACCCATGGGCCGGCGGCGTTGACGATGCAGCGGGCCCGAAGGCGGCGCGTCTCGCCGGTCGTCTCATCACGCAGCTCGACCGCCCAGACGTCGCCCTCGCGCCGGGCGCTGGTGCAGGCGGTGCGCGTCAGCACCTCGGCGCCTCGCTCGGCGGCATCCACGGCATTGAGGGTCACGAGGCGGGCGTCGTCCACCCAGCAGTCGGAATACTCGAAGCCCTTCGGGTACTTGTCGAGGATCGGCGCGCCTTCCGGGTCGCGCAGCATGTCGAGTGTGCGCGTGCCCGGCAGTTTCTTGCGACCGCCGAGATGATCGTAGAGGAAGAGGCCGAGACGCACGAGCCAGGCCGGCCGGTCCTCCGGCGAATGGGGCAGGACGAAGCGCATCGGCCAGATGATGTGGCTGGCGGAGCGAAGCAGCACCTCGCGCTCGATCAGCGCTTCGCGCACCAGACGGAACTCGTAATATTCGAGGTAGCGCAGGCCGCCGTGAACGAGCTTGCCGGAGCGCGAGGACGTGCCCTCCGCCAGATCGTCCTTCTCGCACAGGACGACGGACAGGCCGCGCCCCGCCGCATCGCGCGCGATGCCGACCCCGTTGATGCCGCCACCGACCACCAGCACGTCGACCGTCTTCGTCTCGCTCATCGCGTCAGTTCCCTGTCTCGTTGCCGGCGGCGATCGCCAGTTCGGCGGGCTCGGCACCCGCATCGAGGCGAACGTCGCGCGAGCGCAGCGCCGCCATGTGGTTCCAGACTGGCGCGAGGCCCTGCCGCGCCGTGCGGTAGCCCTCGAAGACGCCGGCATAGCGCTCGGCGAGCCGGGCATCGGGCGCCTCGGCCGGCCCGAGCAGCGGCGTCACCCAGGTCTCGATACAGGCGTCCATCGTCGGAAAGGCCTTGATCGCGACGGCGGCCATCATCGCGGCGCCCGCCGCCCCCGCCTCGTCGCGCGAGGAGGTGCGCACGCTGGCGCCCGTCGTCGCCGCCAGCACCGAGCGCAGCGCGCGCGAACGTGCAGCCCCGCCGGTGAGGCGAAGCTCGCGCGGCATGTCGCCCATCGCGGCGTAGCAGTCGCGCGCGGCCATCGCGATGCCCTCCACCACGGCCCGCACGAGGTCGGGATAGCGGTGGCCGCTCGACAGGCCGATGAAGCCGGCGCGGGCGTCCGGGTCGATGAAGGGGCCGCGCTCGCCGGCCGAGATGTAGGGGTGGTAGAGGATCGCGCCCGGCTCGGAACGGGCGAGCCAGCCCTCGATCCGGCCGACGAGATCGGTTTTGGAAGGGCGCTCGCCGAACTCGGCGACGAGATCGGCGGCGGTTCCGAGCACCCAGTCGATGTTGAGGGTCGCGGCCATGTTGGTCTGGACCTGCGTGACCACGCCCGGGATCGGCAGCGCGATGACGTAGCCCGTCCCTTCCGCGTTCAGGAACACGTCGTCCGAGCGGACCGCGCGCATGTGGACGCCGGTGGAGCCGACCGTCGAGCAGGCGACGCCGGGCTCGCGGGCGTAGACGCCGGCCCCGAGTGCCGTCATCACCATGTCGACATAGCCGAGCGAGACCGGTGTGCCTTCTAGAAGACCCGTCGCCTCGGCTGCCTCGCGCGTCAGCGGATGCGTCGTCATGGTGCCGTCGAGGATCGGCGGCAGGAGATGGCGGCGGCGGGAGAGGCCGAGCGCCTCGATCACCGTGTCGTCGTAGGCGCGGCTGCGGAAGTCGCCGAAAGTGAAGCTCGCCTCAGACGGATCGGTCGCGCGCACGCCGGTAAGGCAGAGGTGCAGCCAGTCTTTGCAATGGAACGCGACCTCGGCCTGCCCGATCAGGTCGGGATGGACGGTTGCCATATGGGCAAGCTGCGCGCCCTGCTGGCAGGTGTTGAGGCCGGTGCCGGTGCGCTCGAAGCGGGTGCGCTCGAGCGGACCGTCCCAGAGGCGCCGCACGGTCGAGGCCGACCGGGCATCGAGCCAGAGCCAGGCGTCGCCGACGGGCCGGTTGCCGGCGCCGACAAGCCACGTTCCGTCGCCTTGGCCCGTGACCGAGACGGCCGCGGTGCAGCGCGCGAGGCCGTCCACGACCTGCCCGAGCTCGCGCAGCGCCTTGGCGCAGTCCGCCCAGGTCCGCTCCATCGACTGGACGGCGGACCCGTCCGGCTCCTCGCGATAGGTGTTGACCACCGCCGCGGTGCCGAGCTGCCGGCCGGCGAGATCGAAGGCCACGGCCTTGATCACCGACGTGCCGGCATCGATGCCGATCAGGACGTCCGCGCCCTCAGCCATCGAGACCGCTCCTGTCGTTCGCTTCCGCCATCGCTTGTCTCCTCATCCGGCGACCCTTTCCCCCTGGTCGCGCATCAGCGCCCGCGCGGTGCGCTCGTCTGTGATCAATCCCGTCAGGACGCCGCTGCGCAGGACCGCGCGGATCGCCGCGACCTTGCCCGGTCCGCCCGCGATCGCCACCGCCCGCCGGCCGCGAATGTCGTCGAGCGCCGGCGAGACGGTGCGCCCCGACAGCGGCGTCTCGACCGGCGCGCCGTCCTCGTCGAGAAAGTGGCCCAGCATCTCGCCGACGCCACCGCTTCGGCGAACCTCGTCGATCTCGTCGGGCAGGATCATGCCGGAGCCGACGAGCTGCGCGTCGAGCTGCGCCGTACCGATGCCCATCAACATCAGGTCGGCGTGGCAGGCGAGCCGGAAGATCTCGCCGACCCCGCGCTGCGACAGGAGGACATCGAGGTCGGCGGGAGAATTGGCGACGAAAGGGATCGGCATGACATAGGCGAGCGCGCCGGTGCGCTCGGCCAGCCGATGGATGACGTCGTGCGGGTTGGCCGCGAAGTTGCGCGTGAGGCCGCCCATCAGCGAAACGAAGCGCATGGCGCCGGATCCCGTCGGCGTCATCGCCGTCACGGCGGCGGCGAGCGTGCGGCCGAAGCCGATGCCGAGCACGCCGCCCTCGGCCGATTCGATCTCGCGCTCCAGAAAGCTCGCCCCGGCGCCGCCAAGCGCGCGCAGCGGCATGCCGTCCTCCTCGTGGAGATCCGGCACGACCTCGCAATGCGCAAGGTCGAACGCGTCGCGAATCGCATCCTCCAGCGCCACGCACTCGGCGACGCCGCCGACCACCGACACCTTCACCGCACCGTTCTGATAGGCCCAGGCGATCAGCCGGTGCGCCTTGGTGGACGACACGCCGAGCTTCTGCGCCACCTCGCCCTGTGTCATTCCGGCTGCGTAATGAAGCCATGCCGCACGGATCGCAAGGCTTTCGTCGGAGTCGCGCTTGGTCGACGTGCGCACCGGCCCTCCCAGGCTCCCCATCTGCACTGCAAAATTTTGCAATGTGAGAAAACTATTGCATTCGTTCGCCGAGTGTCAATAATTTCCCCCATGCCAAGGGTCACCGAAGGGTCGGCCCGGCTTCCGGAGATGGAGACCCGGAGGCGACACGGCGACGGGAGGGTTCACGCATGCGACTGGGGACAAGGTGCCCGCATCGGCTGCCGATCAACGATCGGTCCTTGCCCTTGCGCGCCCCCGTTTCGCATGTGTCACACCCCGCTGCGCCGTCCGAGACAAGGAGCGTTCGATGACCCTGCAGGCTGAACGGGCGCCGCGTCGCCCGACCCGATCGCGCGGCGTCGTGATCGGCACGGTGGTGGCGCTCGTGGTGGTCGCAGCCATGGCCTATGACACACGCATCGTGACTATCGGCGGGGAGCACGACGTCCAGGCCGAGGTGTTCTCGCCCGCGACCTTCGGTGCCAAGGCCTTTCCCGAGATCCGCTCCAGCGTCGAGTCGCGGGCGGTCGATGCCGCGCAGCTCGCCGCCGAGCTCGGCGCGGACAAGGCCGCGGCGACGCAGAAATACGGCATATCCGGCGGAACAGGCCCGGTCTTCCCGGTGAAGTTCACGGGCACCGTCGGCGAGGGCAAGTCCGGTCTCTACAAGATCGCGGTCGCCGGCATGCCGCCTGAGACCACGGTGCGCGTCCAGACCGGCCCGGCGATCAACGGCACCGACCTTCGCGACGCGACGGGCACGATCGCCTTCGGCCAGTTCAAGAACCAGATCGAGTACCAGAACGCCGGCGCGGCCATCAACGACCAGATGAAGAAGGACGTGCTGGCGGGGATCGACAACGCGGCCCTCACCGGCAAGACGGTGACGATCACCGGCGTGTTCCGCCTCATCAATCCAAAGAACTGGCTGGTGACGCCGGTCGCCATGAGCGTCCAATGAGCCTGGCCGGGTCCCGCGACGACGTGGTGCTTTCGGCGCGCAACGTCGCCAAGTCCTACGGCAACGTCCACGCGCTGAAGGGCGTCAACTTCGATGTCCACAAGGGCAAGGTGACGACGCTGTTCGGGGAGAACGGCGCCGGCAAGTCGACGCTGATGAAGATCCTGTCAGGCGTCGTGAAGCCGACCTCGGGCGAGATCGTGCTGGAAGGCGAGCCCGTCACCTTCTCCTCGTCGACCGACGCGCGCGATCGCGGCGGCATCTCGATCATCCACCAGGAACTGTCGCTCGCGCCCAACCTTTCGGTGCGCGACAACATCTTCATGGGCCGCGAGATCGTCGGCCCCGCGGGGGGCGTCGATTTCGCGGAAGAAGAGCGCATCACGCGCCTCCTGATGGAGGAACTCGAGGAGGACATCGATCCCCTCACCCCGGTCGAGGACCTGCGCCTCGGGCAGCAGCAGATCGTCGAGATCGCGCGCGCCCTGTCGGTGAAATCGCGCATCCTCATCATGGACGAGCCGACCTCGGCGCTGAGCGCGACCGAGGTCGAGGTCCTGTTCAAGGTCATCGGCGACCTGAAGAGCCGCGGGGTCTCGATCGTCTACATCTCGCACCATCTCGAGGAAGCGCTGGAGATCACCGACCACGCGGTGGTGCTGCGCGACGGCACGATGACGGCCTATGCGCCGCGCTCCGACATCGACCTCGAATGGATCGTCCGCAACATGGTGGGCGACAACTACGACCTCGGTTCGCCCCCGTCCGGCTACGCGTTCGGCAAGGTCGCGCTCAGCATCGAGGGCCTCAGCGTCCCCGACGCCGCCCGGCCCGACCGCTCGGTGGTCGACAATGTCTCGCTGGAGGTGCGGGCCGGTGAGATCGTCTGCATCTACGGCCTGATGGGTGCGGGTCGCACCGAGATGATGG
Source organism: Aureimonas phyllosphaerae (assembly GCF_047943035.1). NCBI lineage: Bacteria > Pseudomonadati > Pseudomonadota > Alphaproteobacteria > Hyphomicrobiales > Aurantimonadaceae > Aureimonas > Aureimonas phyllosphaerae. The sequence goes on from NZ_CP181348.1 coordinate 4,032,532, forward strand.
AGACCGTCGCCGGCCGCCTGCGCCCGAGCGGCGGGCGCGTCCTTCTGGAAGGCGACGACCTGTCCGGGCTCTCGATCGCCCAGCGCATCGCGCGCGGCCTCGTGCTCGTGCCGGAAGACCGCCAGCGCGACGGCCTCGTCCAGACGATGAGCGTCGGCGAAAACCTGTCGCTCGCCTCGATCGGCTCCTTCACGCGGGGTCTCTTCACCTCGAAGCGGCGAGAGCGCGAGATCGTTTCGGAGGCGATCCGGGGCGTCCACATCAAGACCGACGGCGGCGGTGCCCCGATCGGCTCGCTGTCCGGCGGAAACCAGCAGAAGGTCGTCATCGGCAAGATGCTGGCGACCGACCCGACCGTCGTCCTCCTAGACGAACCGAGCCGCGGCATCGACATCGGCGCCAAGTCCGAGGTCTTCAAGCTCCTCGCCGAGGGCGCGCGCAAGGGCCTCGCCGTCGTCTACTCGACGTCCGAGGTCGGCGAATGCCTCGCCGTCGCCCACCGCATCATCGTCATGCACCGCGGCCGGATCTCGGCCGAGTTCGGCGCCGATGCCACCAAGGAAGAGATCATGGCCGCCTCCGGCGAAGCCGTGACGCACTGAACCGGAGCCCCGTCATGAGCACCACCTCCACACTCAAGGCGTCCGGCAGCGGGTTCGATCTCGGCCGCGTGCTTCTGGAAGGGCGCGCCTTCTTCGCGCTGATCGCCATCATCGCGATCTTCTCGTCGCTCTCGCCCTACTACTTCTCGACCGCCAACTTCCTGACGATGGCCTCGCACGTCGCCATCTTCGGTCTCCTGGCGATCGGCATGCTCCTCGTCATCCTCACCGGCGGCATCGACCTGTCGGTCGGCTCGACGCTGGGCCTGTGCGGCGTCATCGCCGGCGCGCTGATGCAGGGCGTGACGCTCGAGCCGCTCGGGGTCATCCTCTACCCGCCGGTCTGGGTGGTCGTGATCCTCACCTGCGTCGTCGGCGCGCTGGTCGGCCTGACGAACGGCATCCTGATCGCCTTCTTCAAGGTGCCGGCCTTCGTGGCGACGCTCGGCCTTCTCTATGTCGCGCGCGGCATCGCGCTCCTGATGACCAACGGCCTCACCTACAACAATCTCGGCGGCCGCCCCGAACTCGGCAACACGGGCTTCGACTGGCTCGGCTTCAACCGCGTCCTCAACGTGCCGATCGGGGTCCTGATCCTTGCCGCCGTCGCGATCCTCGCCAGCGTCCTTCTCAACCGCACGGCCTTCGGCCGCTGGGTCTACTCGACCGGCGGCAACCAGCGCGCGGCCGAGCTTTCCGGCGTGCCGGTGAAGCGGGTGACGATCCTCGTCTACGTCCTGTCGGGCATCTGCGCGGCGATCGCGGGCCTCGTCCTGTCCTCGCAGCTGACCTCCGCCGGCCCGACCGCCGGCACGACCTACGAGCTGACGGCGATCGCGGCCGTCGTGATCGGCGGCGCGGCGCTGACCGGCGGGCGCGGCAACATCCGCGGCACCATGCTCGGCGCCTTCGTGATCGGCTTCCTCGCCGACGGCCTCGTGATCATCGGCGTGTCCGCCTACTGGCAGACCGTCTTCACCGGCGCGGTCATCGTGCTCGCCGTCCTCCTCAACTCGATCCAGTACGGCCGTCGCGGCCCCAAGCCCGCGAAGAAGGCCGACACCTCTTCGCCATCGAAGGCATGACGCCTCCACGACGGCAAGCCTCGCCGGGAACCGGCATATACCAGGGAGTGAGACCAACCATGCGCATGACCCGGACGCTTCTGGCGGCAACCGCCGCCGCTGTGATGACGATCTTCTCCGCGCCCGCCTTCGCCGATGGCGCGATCTCGATCATCGTCAACGACCCGTCGAACCCCTACTGGTTCACGGAAGGCGAGGTCGCCAAGGCCGAGGCCGAGAAGCTCGGCTACACGGCCACCGTGGCCGCCCACAAGGGCGACACCAACGCCGAGTCGCGCCTGATCGACACGGCCATCACCAGCCAGGTCAAGGCGATCATCCTCGACCCCGCCAACGCCGACGGCTCGGTCGGCGCGGTGAAGAAGGCGGTCGATGCCGGCATTCCGGTGATCCTCGTCAACGCCGAGATCAACCAGGAAGGCCTCGCCAAGGCGCAGCTCGTCTCGAACAACGCGCAAGGCGCGGCGCTCGGCGCCCAGGCCTGGGTCGAGGCGGTCGGCGACAGCGGCAAGTATGTCGAGCTCTTCGGCGCGCCGTCCGACAACAACGCCCAGACCCGCTCGAACGGCTTCGAGACGGTGCTGACGCAGTATCCCGACCTCGTGAAGGCCGGCCAGGAAGTCGCCAACTGGGACCGCACCCAGGGCTACAACAAGATGCAGTCGCTCCTGCAGGCGAACCCGGACATCATCGGCGTGATCTCCGGCAACGACGAGATGGCGCTCGGCGCCGTCGCGGCGCTGAAGGAAGCCGGCAAGCTCGCGAACATCAAGGTCGGCGGCTTCGATGGCTCGCCGGACGCGGTGGCCGCGGTCAAGGCCGGCGAGCTCCAGTACACCGTGCTGCAGCCGGTGGCCGTGTTCTCGGCGGAAGCCGTCAAGCAGGCCGACAGCTTCATCAAGACCGGCAAGACCGGCGTCGACCAGGAGAAGCAGCTCTTCGACTGCATCCTGATCAACAAGGACAACGCCGACAAGATGACGGCGCCGTTCACGCTGGCTCCGTAACAGGCGGATCGCATCGAGGGACGCGGCTCGCCCGACGCCCCTCCCCACCGATCGAGGCAGCCGCCATGCGGCTGCCTCTTTCGTTTGGAGCCCTCAGGAGACGAAGCGGCGCATCGTCTCCCGGTTGGTGCGGACGGCGCGGGCGGGATCGCTTGCCGCCTCCTCCGACTCCTCCTCCAGCACCAGCCAGCCGTTGAAGCCCGGCGCCTTCGCAGCTTCCGCGATCACGGCAGGCACGTCGCAGGCACCCCGCCCGAGCATCGCCCAGGTGCCCGTGGCATCGACGTCCTTCAGGTGCAGGTAGCGGATGCGCGCGGCGTGGGTTCGCAGCGTGTCGAGCATGTCCATGCCGCCGCGCAGGATGTGGCCGGTATCGGGCACCCAGCCGACGGACGCAGGATCAAGAAGCTTAAACAGCGCGTCGTAATCGGCGCGGTCGAAGAGCAGCGTGTCGTGGTGCGAACTCGGGTGGACCGCCACCTCGATGCCCGCAACGCGGCCGATCTCGGCGGCCCGGTTGTAGACCTCGGCGGCGATGCGGAACTTCTCGTCGCGTGGCCCGGTCGACATGACGGTCGCCGACCCCATCGACAGGACGGCGCCGGGAAAGCGCGCGGCGAAATCGGCCCAGCGTCGCGCCGCTTCGAGGTCGCGTTCCACCTCGTCGATCTCGGTGAAGCCGCTCGCCGAACTGAAGGTGAAGGCGACGAGGGCGAGCCCCCGTGCGTCCAGCGCCCTCGCGAAGGCCTCGGGCTGGCTGCCGTAGGCGCCGATCATCGTGTCGGTGATCTCGATCCCGCCGTAGCCGCCGGCTGCGATCGCATCGAGGAGGTCATCGGGTCTGCCGTTGAAACCCTCGCCCAGCATTTCCCAGGTGAAGGTCTGACACCCGATCCTGACGTCCGCCATCGCCGTATCCTCTCCGCTTGCCGCCAGACTCCCGCGCGGCATCGGCCCGACTTCTGCCGGCCGTGGCGGCAGGGTCAAGCCGGAAGACGCTGAGGCTGCTGCCGAAAACGCGTGGGCGAGAACCAGTCTTACGCCTGTACGGCCTTGAAGCGCGCGGGGCGGCCCTATCCTCACAGACTCGCCGCCACCCAAGATGAGGACAAAGGCTCATGGAGATCGTCAGGAACGGATCGTCGCCTTCCGGCCGGGGACCGGCGGAGTGGTTCAGCGGGACGGTGCGCGTCGATCCGCTGTTCTCGCCTAACGAGGCCCGGCGCGCAGCGGCCGCCACGGTCACCTTCGAGCCCGGCGCACGCACGGCCTGGCATACCCACCCCCTCGGGCAGACGCTGATCGTCACGGCGGGTGTCGGCCTCGTCCAGCGCGAGGGCGGCCCGATCGAGGAGATCCGGCCGGGCGACGTCGTCTGGTTCGAGCCGGGCGAGAAGCATTGGCACGGGGCCTCGCCGACCAATGCCATGACCCACATCGCCATTCAGGAACAGAAGGACGGCAAGGTCGTCGACTGGATGGAGCACGTCACGGACGCCGCGTACCAATCGGGCTGACGCGCCGGCTCAAGGCCAGCGCACGAGGGCCTCGTGGCCTTGGGACGTCAGCGCGTAGACGCCGTGGCCGGTGCGCTCGAACCAGCCGTAGACGTTCCGCCGCAGCATCGCCGCGGCCGCCGGCACGGCAGCGGCGAGATCGCGCGGGCGCTGCGGTCCGGTCGCCAGCGCGCGGGCGAGCACCAGCGCCTGCTGGCGATAGGCCGTCATGACCGGGGCGCGCGAGCCCCCGCCGGCGACAGGGTCGCCCTGCCGCCGCTTGTGCTCGCTGACGAGGCGCGAGCGCCGCTTCGGGTCGCGACGCGGCATCGGCGCGTCCGGGCTGAGAAGGACGTGCACCACATCGTCGCTGCCGACGCCAAGGAGCCCGAAGCCGAGCCGGCGGCATAGGTTTCGGAAGCGCGCGTCCGCCTCCCGCCCCTTGCCGCGCAGCGACAGGCGCGCCGCGAGCCAGACCTCGTCGCAGGCCGCGGCCCGGTCGACGGCCTGCAGCACGAGTTCGAGATTGAATGTCTGCTTCAGTTCGCAGACCACGACGATCTGGGGCTCCCCCTCCCGCAGCCCCAGGAGGTCGCACCCGCCGACCTCCCCCTTCACCGAGAAGCCGAGCGTTTCGAGAAACGCCTTCACCGGCGCATAGAGCGCGGTCTCGGGCCGAGCGCCGGTCGCGTCGGTCGATGGTTCGGAAGCCATGGTCATCGCGTCAGGAACACCGGCAGCCTTTCGCCGGTCTTTCGCGCCAGCGCATGCAAGGCGTTTGCGAGCCCGTTCGCCCATGCGAAAAGGGCGGACCGGATGAAGCGAAGGTCGAGGATCGAATGGCGTCGGAACGGAACAAGGGCGTCGGTCGGTTCGATCTCACGGGCCGCGTCGTGCTGGTGACGGGCGCGAGCCGCGGAATCGGCGCTGCGCTGGCGACGGCTCTCGCCGAGTCGGGCGCCTCGCTGGTGGTCGGCGCACGCAAGGTCGAGAATCTCCAAACAACGGCGGAAGCCGTTTCGCAAGCCGGATCGCCCGTCCTCACCGTTCCGCTCGACGTCACGCACGTCGCGTCCATCGAGGCGGCGGTCGATGCGGCCACGCAGCGTTTCGGTCGGCTCGACGGGCTCGTCAACAACGCCGGGGTCGAAGACGTCCGTCCGAGCTTCGACGTGGACGAGACGCTGTGGGACCGCATCCTCGACACCAACCTGAAAGGTGCGTTCTTCGCGGCGCAGGCGGCGGGACGCGCGATGCGCATGAACGGCTCGGGCAGCATCGTCAACATCGCCTCCTTGACCTCGATGGTCGGCGTGCCGACCGCGATCCCCTACGGCTCCTCGAAATCCGGGCTTCTCGGCATGACGCGGGCGCTGGCCGCGGAATGGGCGCCAGTCGGCATCCGCGTCAACGCGATCGCGCCCGGCTACTTCCGCACCGCCATGACCGACGTCTTCTACGAGAACGAGGACTGGCGCGAGCGCATGCTCGGGCGCATCCCGATGAACCGGTTCGGGGATCTCGACGATCTGGCGGGCGCCGCGCTGTTCCTGGCGAGCGACGCGTCCCGCTACATGACCGGGCAGTGCATCGCGATCGACGGCGGCTTCCTCGCTTCCATCTGAAACCGCTGGAAGAACAGGCGTCTGCCGCAAGTTTGGGCTTGCGCCGAGCTTGCAGCTGGATCAAGCACACGTCATGCGTTGTGACGAATCCGCCCCGATTTCCCTGGCCGCTGCCGCACTCGCGGGATGGCGCGCATGAGCCTGGCGCGACCAGCCTCCGTTCTCGGCACACCCGCCGTTTCGGTGCGCGACGTCTCGATGGTCTTCTCCGGACAGGCGGCGGTGGCGGATGCCTCGTTCGACCTTGCCGGCGGCCGGTTCCTGACGATCCTCGGGCCCTCCGGCTCGGGCAAGACCACGCTCCTGCGCATGATCGCGGGCTTCCAGAAGCCGACCCGCGGCGAGATCGCGATCAACGGCCGCCCGGTGTCGGCCGAGCCCGCGCACAAGCGGCGGATCGGCATGGTGTTCCAGAAGCTCGCCCTGTTCCCGCACATGACGGCAGCCGAGAACGTCGCCTTCCCGCTCAAGATGCGGCGCTTCGATGCGCGCGAGATTCCTGCCCGCGTCGAACGCTACCTCGATCTCGTGCACCTCGGTGCCTACGGGGACCGACGCATCCATGAGCTGTCCGGCGGTCAGCAGCAGCGCGTGGCGATCGCCCGTGCGCTGGTCTTCGAACCGGAGCTTCTTCTTCTCGACGAGCCGCTCGCCGCGCTCGACCGCAAGCTGCGCGAGGAGATGCAGCTGGAGTTCCGCCGCATCCAGCGCGAACTCGGCATCACGACGATCAACGTGACGCACGACCAGCGCGAGGCGCTCGTCGTATCGGACGAGATCATCGTGATGGACGCGGGCCGGATCCAGCAGATGGCCGAGCCGATCGCCGCCTATCGCGAGCCCGCCAACGCCTTCGTCGCGAGCTTCATCGGCGTCACCAACCGGCTGGAGGGCAAAGTCGCGGGATCGCAGGGCGAGGTGGTGACGCTCGAGACGCCGCTCGGCGCCATCAGCGGCCGCTGGTCGGCACCGGCCGGACGCGCGCCCCGCGTGGGCGAAGCCGCGGCCGGCATGCTGCGCGCCGAACAGATCCGCGTCGAAGGCACGGGCGCGAGCGGCCCGGCGCTCGACACCCATCTCACCGCCGAGATTGCGGACGTGATCTTCGAGGGCGAGCGCGTCGTCTACGAGGCGCGCCCCGCCGGCGCTCTCGGCGTGACCTTGCGCGCCTTCGACCACGATCCGGTCGGCCACGCCGTCCAGCCCGTCGGCGCCCACGTGCGGCTCGGCTGGAATACCCGCGACCTCATCGTCTTTCCGCAAGCCTGAACGCCGCCCCATTCGCGAAAGGAGCCATCGCCATGACCGACAAGCCCTTCCTCAGTGATCTCAACCGCCGCCGCTTCCTGCAGGGCGCGGCCGCCGTGGGCTCGATCGGCGCGGCCTCGGCGCTCGGCCTTCGCGCGGCCGTCGCGCAGGAGCCGGAAAAGCCGGCCGAGATCATCGTGCGCGCCTGGGGCGGGTCCTGGGTCGAGGCGCTGAAGGCGGGCGTCTCCGACCCGTTCACGAAGGCGACCGGCATCGCGGTCCGCCACGACCTCACCGAGGACAACGAGATCCAGCCGAAGGTCTGGGCGGCCGTGGCGCAGAAGCGCGTGCCGCCGATCCACATCAACTGGGACACGACCACCAACGCCACCAAGTCGGCGCTGCGCGGCGTCACCGAAGACCTCTCGGACCTGCCCAACCTCAAGGGCGTCACCGAGCTTGCCAAGCCCGTCGGCCTCGACGGCTATCCGATCGTCGACACCTACGGCTATGTCTACGTCCTCGCCTACCGCCCGGCCGCCTTCCCGGACGGTCCGCCGACCTCGTGGAAGGCGATGCTCGACCCGAAGTTCAAGGGCCGCATCGCCCTCTACAACGACGGCATCGGCTTCCACTTCCCGGCGCAGGTCGCCGGGGGCGGCAAGCTCGAGGACATTCCGGCCAACATGCAGCCGGCCTGGGACTTCATCGCCAAGGTGAAGGAGCAGCAGCCGCTGCTCGGCGAGGACCCGGACTTCACGACCTGGTTCCAGAACGGCGAGATCGACCTCGCCTGCACCATCTCGACCAACGCGCGCGAGGCCAAGAAGAACGGCATCGACGTCGCCTGGGTGGTGCCGGAGGAAGGCGCCAAGTTCGACACGGACGGACTGTGGATCCCAAAGGGTCTGCCCGAGAACGAGCTGTATTGGGCCAAGAAGTACATCGACATGGCGATCGGCAAGGACAGCCAGCAGGTCTGGCTTGACGGCCTCGGCCTGCCGGGCGTCGTGCCGGGCCTCACGCCGCCGGCCGATCTCGCGGGCGATCCGTCCTATCCGACGACGCCCGAAGACTTCCAGAACCTCATCCGCATCTCGTCCAAGGTGCAGGTGGAGAACGAGGCCGAATGGTTCGGCAAGTTCAAGGCCATCATGCAGGGCTGACGCCATCGGGCTTCGGAGGCGGATCGCATCCGTTCCCGAAGCTGCCCTTTCGCAACACCGCATCGCCAGACCCCGACGCCCATGCCGCTCCGCCCCTCACGCTCCGCCTATCCCCTCCGTTGGCGCGTCTTCGACGCGGCCGAGGCGGCGGCGCACGCCGTCTGGCCCGCGCGGGTGGGCAAGGCGATCCCCTGGTTGATGCTGGCGCCCGCGATCCTTCTCGTCGGGCTCCTCGCGATCAGCCTCTTCGACATTCTCGACGCCAGCCTTCGCACGCTCGACACGGCGACCTTCCTGCCGTCCGAGGAGCGCACGCTCGCCAACTACGCCCGCGCCTTTTCCGAGCCGGTCTTCCTCAATGTCGCGCTGCGCAGCCTCGGCGGCGCGCTGATCGTGACGCTCGCGACTCTCGTTCTCGCCTTTCCCTACGCCTACGCGATGGTGCGCACCCGCTCGGCCGCCCGGCGCAAGGCGCTGCTGATCGCGCTGTTCCTGCCGTTCTTCATCGGGCAGGTGGTGCGCGCCTACGGCTGGCTGATCCTCCTCGGCAACCAGGGGCTCGCCAACGAGATCTTCGCGCTGTTCGGGCTCGGTCCCTATCGCCTCCTCTTCAACTACTGGGCGGTCCTCTTCGGCCTCGTCCAGTACATGCTGCCCTTCGCCGTCCTGATGCTGGCGCCCGCCCTCTCGGCGATCCCCGAGGAGGTCGAGGCCGCCGCCGGCTCGCTCGGGGCCAACTGGGGGCGGACCCTCCTCCATGTGGTGTTTCCGATGGCGACGCCCGGCTTCGTCGGCGCCGGGCTCGTGGTGCTGACCCTGACGCTGACCGACTTCGCGATTCCCGCGATCCTCGGCGGCGGGGGGCAGGACTTCATCGCCAATGCGATCTACGACCAGTTCTTCCGCACCTCCGACCAGGGCATGGGCGCCGCGCTGACGCTGCTTCTCGTCGTCGTCGGCTCGACGCTCGTCGGCGCCGTCTTCGCGCTCTTCGGGGCGGGCACGCTGGCGCTGCGGGGGCGCGCGCCATGACCGAGGCGCGCTCCAAGCGCTGGGTGATCGGCGCCCTCGTCGCCCTCTCGCTCGTCATCCTTTCGGCCCCGACGCTTGTGGTGCTGGGCGCCTCGTTCACCGCCGGCAACATCATCGCCTTCCCGCCCGACGGGCTGTCGCTGAAATGGTACGCCAAGGTCGCGGGCGCGGCGGACTTGCGCCAGGCGTTCTGGCGATCGCTTCAGGTGGCGTTGATCTGCACCGCGATCGCGATTCCGGTCGGCACGCTGGCAGGCCTCGCGCTCGCCAAGTACCGCGTGCGCTTCGCCAATCTTCTTCAGGTCTATCTTCTCCTGCCCTTTACGATCCCGCTGATCGGCTCGGGCATCGGGCTGATGCTCCTGTTCGGCGAGGGGGGCGTCCTCGGCTCGCTCTGGCCGGTCGGCGTCGCGGCCTGCGTCATCAACCTGCCCTTCATGATCTGGGCGGTGAGCGCGAGCGCCGGCGCGCTCGATCCCGATCTCGAGCTCGCCGCCTCGATGTGCGGTGCGCCGCCGCTCCAGACGTTCCTCCTCGTCACCGTTCCGGCGGTCGCGCCCGGCATCATCACCGGCTCGCTCCTGATGTTCATCCTAGCGCTGAACGAGTTCCTCGTCAGCCTCCTTCTCGTCGACGCGCGCACGGTGACGCTGCCCGTCCAGATCTACAATTCGATCCGCTCCATCATCACGCCTGATCTCGCCGCCATCTCGGTGGTCTTCATCGCCTGCGCGGCGCTCGCGATCCTCGCGCTCGACCGCCTCGTCGGCCTCGACATCTTCCTGAAATCGAAGTGACGCTTCCCATGTCCTCGCCCCCCTGCTCCTTCCACGACCTCGCCACGCTCGACGACACCGCGCGCGCCCGGCTCCTGCGGCGCTCCGAGACCGACCTCTCGTCCTTCGTCGAGACGGTCCGCCCGATCATCGAGGCGGTGAAATCGGAAGGCGACGCCGCGCTCCTGCGCTTGGCGCGCGATCTCGACGGCGCGAACGTCGCGTGCGGCGCGCTGCAGACGAGCGAGGCCGAGTTCGACGCGGCGTTCAAGGCCGTGGAGCCGGAGGTGATCGACGCCATCCGCTTCGGCATCGACAACATCCGCCGCTTCCACGAGGAGCAGAAGCCCGAACCCATGTGGTTCAAAGAGATGCGTCCGGGGGCGTTTGCCGGCGACCGCTGGACGCCGATCCAGTCCGCCGCGCTCTACGTGCCGCGCGGCAAGGGCGCGTTTCCCTCCGTCACGATGATGACCAGCGTGCCGGCCGTGGTGGCGGGCGTGCCCGATCTCTGCATCCTCACCCCGCCGACGGCGGACGGCTCGGTGGATGCCGCGACGCTCGTCGCCGCGCGGTTGGCGGGCGTCGAGACGGTCTATAAGGTCGGCGGCGCGCAGGCCGTCGCGGCGGCCGCCTACGGTACCGAGACGATCCGACCCAAGATCAAGATCGTCGGCCCCGGCTCGCCCTTCGTCGTGGCGGCCAAAAGCCTCCTGTCGGGCGTCCTCGACACCGGCCTTCCCGCCGGCCCGTCCGAGGCGATGATCTTCGCCGACGAGACGGTGGACGGCGCGCTCGCGGCGCTGGACCTCCTGATCGAGGCCGAGCACGGACCGGATAGCTCGGCCTATCTCGTCACCCACGACCGGCGCGTGGCGGAAGAGGCGATGGCCGCCCTGCCCGGCCACTGGGCGCGCATGAGCGAGCAGCGCACCGCCTTCTCGCGCACCGTGCTCACCGGCCCTTACGGCGGCATCGTGCTGACGCCCTCGCTGGAGGACAGCTACCGCTTCGTCAACGACTACGCGCCCGAGCATCTGGAGCTTCTCTCCACCGAGCCCTTCCGCCATCTCGGCCGGATCACGGAAGCCGCCGAGATCCTGATGGGTCCGCATACGCCGGTGACGCTCGGCAATTTCGTGCTCGGCCCCAACGCCGTTCTGCCGACGAGCCGCTGGGCGCGCACCTACGGGCCGCTGTCGGTGACCGACTTCCTCAAACGCTCGTCGATCGGCTACGTCACCTCGACCGGCTATCCTGAACTCGCGCTGCATGCCCGCCGCCTCGCGCGCTACGAGGGCTTCTCCTCGCACGAGAACGCGGTGTCGGAGATGCGCGACGCCATCCTGTCGAAGACGCGATGATCGCGCGCTTCGTCAATGTCGAGGACGCCCGCCGCATCGCCCGGCGGCGTCTTCCGAAGATCTTCTTCGACTATATCGACGGCGGCTCCTCCGCCGAGGCGACGCTGGCGTCGAGCACGGGCGACTTCGCCGATCTCCGGCTGGAGCAGCGGGTGCTCGCCGGCCTCGGCGCGCGAGATCTATCGAGCGAGTTCCTGGGGCAGCGGAACCGCCTTCCCTTCATGCTGGGTCCCGTCGGCTTTCTCGGCCTGTTTGCCGGGTACGGCGAGATCCTCGCGGCCAAGGCCGCCCATGCGGCCGGCATTCCCACCTGCCTGTCCAATTTCTCGATCGCTTCGCTCGACGACCTTCGTCGCGTCGGCTGCGACGGGCCGCTGCAGGTCCAGCTTTATGTCCTTAAGGACCGCGGGCTGGCGGAAGAGTTCGTCGCGGCCGCTGAGCGGGCCGGCGTCGAGACGCTGCACCTCACCGTCGACACGGCGGTGACCGGCATTCGCGAGCGCGACGCGCGCAACGGCTTCCGGGCCGCCACGCGCATCACGCCGCGCATGGGCTTCGGCATGGCGCTCCGCCCGGCCTGGGCGTTCGACATGCTGCGAACCGGCAAGCCCGGCGTCGGCGCGGTGCGCGGCCGCGCGGAATTCGGCGTCAACATCCTGGCGCAGGCCGCCACCCTCTCGCGCCTCATCGACCCCGCCCTGTCGTGGGACGACGTCGACTGGCTGCGCGGGCGCTGGCGTGGACGCCTGTCGATCAAGGGCATCCTTCATCCCGCCGACGCGCGACGGGCGAAGGCGGCGGGTGCCGATGCGATCGTGGCGTCGAACCACGGCGGGCGACAGCTCGACGGCGCCCGCTCGACGATCAGCGCCCTGCCCAGCATCGTGGACGCGGCCGATGGCCTGGAGGTTCTTCTCGACGGCGGCGTCCGGCGCGGGACCGACATCGTCAAGGCGATCGCGCTCGGCGCATCGGGCGTCCTCCTCGGCCGCGCCTATGTCTGGGGCGTCGCCGCGGGCGGCGAGGCGGGCGCGGCCCGCGTCATCCAGCTCCTCTCCGTCGAGATCGACGTCACCCTCGGCCTGATGGGCCTGTCGTCGATCGACGAGCTGAAGGCGCTCGGGCGCGACGCCCTCGTGCCGCCGTCCGAGGTCGCCGCGTCAGCGCGCGTGGTCCAGCCGGTCGGCCTCTGATTCGGTGCGCGGGCGCATCGCGTCCGACGGCTCCATGACGATCCGCCGGCCGCGGCCGGGCGTCGCGCGGCACACGCCATCCGCGACGACCACCTCGCCCCGCGACAGGACGGTCTCCGGCCAACCCGTCACGCTGGTGCCGGCGAACGGATTGTAGCCGGTGTTGTCGTGGAGGTCGTCGGCTCCGAACGTGACGCGGCGTTCCGGATCCCAGATCGCGATGTCGGCATCGGCGCCGACCGCGATCCGCCCCTTGGCGGGAAGGCCGAAGATCGCCGCCGGCGCGGTCGCCGTCAGTTCCACGAACTTCTCCGCGCCGAGCCGCCCGCGGCTGACCATCGCGTCGAACATCAGCGGCAGGCGCACCTCGAGGCCCGGAAGCCCGTTGGCGATGCGGTTGAAGGGGGCGTCCGCGCCGTTGGCGAACTTGCCGGTCTCGTCCAGCCGATAGGGCGCATGGTCGGAGGAGACGACCCGAAGGGTGCCGTCACTCAAGCCCTCCCAGAGCGCGTCCTGATCGTCGGTGCGGCGCTGCGGCGGGCTGCACATCAGGCCGGCGACGTCGCGTCCCGGCGCATCGAGCTGGTCGACCGTCATGAAGAGGTAATGCGGGCAGGTCTCGGCGACGACCGGAACGCCGCGCGCCTGCCCCGCGCGCACGATCTCGACACCCTCGCGTGTCGAGACGTGGAACAGCATGATCGGCTGGCCGGTGAACTCGGCGAAGACGCACATGCGCGACAGCGCCTCGATCTCCGCCGCGCGCGGATGCGACAGCGGGTGGAAGCGGGGCTCGGTCCGCCCACTCCCGATCAGGCGGCGCGACATCCAGCGGATCAGCCCGTCGTTCTCGGCGTGGAAACAGACCAGCGCCCCGCCGCCGCGGGCCGTCCACAGGACGTCGAGAATATCCTCGTCGCCAAGACGCACCTTGTCGTAGGTGGTGAAGATCTTGATCGACCGATGCCCCTCACTGATGAGTTCCGGCAGGTCGCGAGCGAGATTGTCCCCCGAAACATCCGACACGATCATGTGGAAGGCATGGTCGATCATCGCCCCGTGCGCCGCCAGCGCCGCGTAGTCGTCCACGACCTGGCGGAGCCGCTTGCCAGGGTGCTGGGCGGCGAAGGACACGATGCTCGTGGTGCCGCCATGGAGCGCCGAGCGGGTCGCCGTCTCGAACGTGTCGGCGTTCATCAACCCGGCGCCGGAAATCTGCTCGACATGGCAATGGGTATCAACGCCGCCCGGCATCACGAGGCGCCCACGCGCGTCGATGCGGTGCGTCGCTTCGCCAAGACCCTGCCCGACCGCGACGATGCGCCCGCCGGCGATGCCGACATCCGCCTCGCGCGAGCCCTCGCTCGTCACCACGCGTCCGCCTTCGATCAGAACGTCCAGCACTTCGCCCTCCTGTCGCAGTCCGCCGCCTTGCCAAGGGATACTCAATGTATACACTTGGCCGCAACAGGAAATCGGACGATGACGGCGAACGCGGGTTCATGGCATATGCGGGCGCAACGGCGCGAGGCGAAGGAACGGTCATGAGCCTCAAACCCACGACGGCGCAGACGCTCGGCCAGTCGGTGCACGACCGCCTGAAGGCGATGATCCTCGCCGGCGAACTACCGGCCGGCACGCCGCTTCAGGAAAAGCTCTTCGCCGAGCGTCTCGGCGTCTCGCGGACGCCGGTGCGCGAGGCGGTCGCCAAGCTGACGAGCGAAGGGCTCGTCACACGTAACGGTGGCGGAGTGCCGACCGTCAGCCGGATCTCGGTCACGGAGATTATGGAAATTCTCCATGTCCGTCGGCTGCTCGAAGGCGAAACGGCGCGTCAGGCGGCCAGCGTCAACGCCTCGCCGGAGCCGTTTCTGGCCCTGCGCAGGCGGCTGACGCAGTATCTGGAGGGAGAACGCCCGAGCGTTGCCGAATACGCCCAGTTCGACGAGGACTTCCATACGCTCGTCGCGCGCACGGCGGGTTCGACGCTCCTGACGGATCTCGTGAAGGGGCTGAAGCTGAAGACGCGCATCTTCGACAACGGCTCGATCCCCGAACGATTCGTGCCGGGCTGCCACGAGCACATCGAAATCGTCGACGCGATCCTCGCCCGCGATCCGCCCCGCGCCGAGGCCGCCATGCTGCGCCACATCGACAACGCACGCAACGCCATCCTCGGACATCTCTCGCGCCTGTTCTGAAACTCGTGGTTATGCTGCAAGGCAGCACGGAATCCTCTTGCCATTTTTTGTGTATACCGCTTGGATGGCGTCAGCATACGAAAGGGGACGACATGATCGCAGAGACCGCCGCGCGCCCGGACGGGCCGATCCTCGGCATTACGTTCCTCTACTACCGCGACCTCGATCGCGCCGTGCGCTTCTATGAGACCGTGCTCGGCTTCACGCTCGCGATCGATCAGGGCTGGTCGAAGATCTACCGCATCACCGGCGCCTCGCATGTCGGCCTCGTCGACGAGACGCGCGGTATGCATCGCGCGAGCGACCCGAAGCCCGTCCAGCTCTGCATCCGCGTGCCCGACGTCGACGCCTGGCACCGCTTCGTGCAGGCGCACGGCGTCGCCAATCTCACCGAGCCGCGCGACAGCGCGGCGCTGAAGATCCGCGCCTTCGTCTTCGACGATCCCGAGGGCTACCAGATCGAGGTCCAGTCCGCGCTGGACTGACCTCCGCAACCGACGTCACGGCGAAGGCCGGCAACCGCATTCCTGGAGGAGGACAAGATGACACTGCACCGTTCGATCCGATGCCTGCTGGCGACGGCGGCCCTCGCCGCCACCCTGCCGCTCGGCCCCCTCGCCTTCGCCACCGCGGCCGAGGCCAAGGAGGTGACGATCGGCCTGACGTCGGATCCGACGATCCTCGACCCGCAGGCGGGCGAGGAACTGTCGAGCAACATCATGTTCTATCACCTCTACGACCCGCTCGTCCGGCGCGACAAGGACCTGAAGTTCGGACCGGGCCTGGCCGAAAGCTGGTCGCAGAAGGACGACAGGACCTGGGTCTTCAAGCTGCGCGACGGGGTGAAATTCCATAACGGCGAGACGCTGAAGGCGTCCGACGTCGTGTTCACGATCGACCGCCTCAAGGCGTCGGTCATGTCCAACCTCTCCGCCAACATCGCGAGCGCCAAGGCGGTCGACGACCGCACGGTCGAGATCGCGACGCCCGGCCCCTATGCCGCCCTGCCGAACGACCTCGCCGCGATCCTGATCCTCAACGAGGCCTATACGAAGAAGGTCGGCGACGCCGAACTCGGCCTGAAGCCGATGGGCACAGGTCCCTATCGCCTGAAGGAGTGGGCCAAGGAAGATCGGCTGACGCTGGAGGCCTTCCCCGACTACTATGGCGGCAAGGCGAAGATCGACACCGTGGTGTTCCGCCCGATCACCAACCCAGCGACGCGCACGGCCGCGCTCCTGACCGGCGAACTCGACGTGGTGCAGGATCTCGCCGTACGCGACATCGACCGCGTCAAGGCGGAGAGCGGCGTGACGGTCGAGACGCGCCCGAGCCTTCTCAACATCCTCCTCGCCCTCGACGTGCGCGAGGCCTCGCCCACCATCTCCGGCAAGAACCCGATGACCGACCGGCGCGTGCGCGAGGCGATGGCCCGCGCGATCGACGTCGCCGCGATCGACCGCGTCATCATGAACGGGCTGGCGACGCCGTCCGCGCAGTTCGTGCCGGAATCCCATCTCGGCTATGTCGAGGGTGCCGACTTCCGGCAGATGTATCCGTTCGACCTCGAGCGCGCGAAGGCGCTGATGGCGGAAGCCGGCGTGCCCGACGGCTTCGCCGTGACGCTCGACGCCACCAACAATCGCTACGTCAACGACGCGCAGGTCGCGCAGGCGCTGACCTCGATGCTCGGCAAGATCGGCATTCAGCTGAAGCTCAACCTGATGCCGAAGTCGAACTTCTGGGGCTACATCCGCGTGCCCTCGCCCAATTCCAGCATGATCATGTCGGGCTGGGACGTGCCGTCGGGCGACGCCGGCTCGATGTACAACTCGCTCTACTACAGCCGCGACAAGAAGCCGGGCTACGGCGAGGTGAACCGGACGAGCTACTCGAACCCCGAGGTCGACGCCCTCCTCGACAAGGCGGACTCGACGGCCAACGTCGAGGAGCGCGACGCGCACCTGCAGGAGGCCACCAAGCTTCTTCTGGCCGATATCCCGATGATCCCGATCCACTACGAGCAGGACATCTACGCCTCGCGCGACACCGTCACCTTCGAGCCGCGCGTCGACAAGTTCATCTGGGCCTACGAGATGGACGTCGCCGAGTAGGAAATACCGACGGGCGGGGGCGCGGTCGCGCCCTCGTCTTCTCGGACGAAAGGCATCCCCTCCATGTTCGCATTCACGGTCAGACGGCTGATCCAGACGCTCGTCGTGCTCTGGGCGGTGTCGGTCATCGTCTTCCTGATGACGACCTTCACCGGCGATCCCGTCTTCATGGTCGTCCCGATCGACGCGACGCAGGCCGAGATCGAGCAGGCCCGCCGCATCCTCGGCCTCGACCAGACGCTGCTCGTCCAGTACGGCATCTTCCTGAAGGGGCTGCTTCAGGGCGACCTCGGCCTGTCCTACGTGTTCCGCCAGCCGGCCTTCTCGCTGATCCTGGAGCGCCTGCCGGCGACGATGGAGATCGTGCTGGTCGCCATGGCTATCGCGACCGTGGTGGCGATCCCGCTCGGCGTCTATGCCGGGGCCAATCCCGGCAAGCCGCTGTCGCGGCTCATCATGTCGGGGTCGCTGCTGGGCGTCTCGCTGCCCGGTTTTTGGGTCGGCATGATGCTGATCTGGGTGCTGGCGGTGGAATACCGGATCTTCCCCTCGTCGGGCCGCGGGGCGGTCGGCACGATCTTCGGCATCGAAACCTCGCTCGCCACGTGGTCGGGATGGCAGCACATCGTCCTGCCCGCCGTGACCCTCTCGGTCGGCACGCTCGCCATCCTCCTGCGCATCACGCGCGCCGGAATGATGGAGGTGACGCGGCAGGACTACATGAAGTTCGCGCGCGCCAAGGGCGCCTCGCGGGCCCAGGTTCTCTACGGCCACGGCCTGCGCAACGCGCTGATCCCGGTGGTGACGATCTTCGGCCTGCAGCTCGGCGACCTCATCGCGTTCGCCACGATCACCGAGACCATCTTCGCCTGGCCCGGCATGGGCAAGCTCCTCATCGACAGCATCTACCGCGCCGACCGCCCCGTGATCGTCGTCTACCTGATGCTCGTCGCGCTGATCTTCGTGGTGATCAACTTCGTGATCGACATTCTCTACACGGTCATCGACCCCCGGATCACGGTGCGCTGAGATGGCGACGGGTCTTCTCTCCTCGCAGCTCGCCTACAACTGGCGGCGCAACACCTCCGCCATTCTCGGGTCGGCGATCATCATCGCCTGCGCCATCGTCGTCGTGTTCGGCCCTTCGCTCGTGGCTCAGAACCCCTACGACGTGATGCAGCTCGACCTGATGGACAGCTACCTGCCGCCCGCCTGGATGGACGGCGGCAATCCGAAATATCTTCTCGGCACCGACGGACAGGGGCGCGACGTTCTTGCCGCCGTCGTCTACGGCACGCGCATCTCGGCGCTGATCGGCCTCGCCGCCACGCTGATGTCCTGCGTGATCGGGACCTTCCTCGGGCTGATGGCGGGCTATTTCGGCGGCTGGATCGATGCCGTCATCATGCGCGTCGCCGACATCCAGCTGTCCTTCCCCTCGATGCTGATCGCGCTGTTCCTGATGTCGGCCTTCGGCAACGGCATCGACAAGATCCTGATCTCGCTGACCGCGGTCGGCTGGGTGGTCTACGCCCGCACGGTACGCGGCTCGACGCTCGGCGAGCGCAACCGCGAATACGTGCAGGCGGCGCGCGTCGCGGGCCTTCGCACCGGGCCGATCATCCGCCGCCACATCCTGCCCAACGTCCTGACGCCGCTGATCGTGGTGGCCACCGTGCAGGTCGGCACTTTCATCCTGATCGAGGCGTCCTTGAGCTTCCTCGGCGTCGGCGTGCCGGTGACGCAGCCTTCGCTCGGCCTCCTCATCAAGAACGGCTTCGACGTCCTGTTCTCCGGCCTCTGGTGGACCTCGCTGTTCCCGGGCCTGATGATCATGGCGATGGTGTTCGGCATCAACCTCGTCGGCGACTTCCTGCGCGACGAACTCAATCCCCGGCTGAAATAGGGCTGGTCATGCACTCCCCACCCCAGCCTCTCCTGTCGGTGCGTGACCTGCGTACCTGGTTCCACACGTTCGCCGGCACTGTGAAGGCGGTGAACGGGGTCAGCTTCGACCTCGCCGCCGGCGAGATCATGGGTCTCGTCGGAGAGTCGGGCGGCGGCAAGTCCGTCGTCGGCTTTTCGCTGCTCGGCCTGATCGATCCGCCGGGACGGATCGAGGGCGGCGAGATCCTGTTTGGCGGCGAAGACCTCGCCAAGGCGTCGGAGAAGCGCCTGCGGGAGGTCCGCGGGCGCGAGATCGCGATGATCTTCCAGGACCCGATGACCTCGCTCAACCCGGTCCAGACGATCGGCCGGCAGATGGACGAGATGCTGCGCCTTCACACCGATCTCGACAAGACGGCGCGCCGCGCCCGCTGCATCGAGATGCTGGAGGCCAACGGCATCTCGCGCGCCGCCGAGCGGCTGGACAGCTACCCCCACCAGTTCTCCGGCGGCATGCGCCAGCGCGTCGTCATCGCCATCGCGCTCCTCGCCAAGCCGCGCCTCATCATCGCCGACGAGCCGACCACCGCTCTCGACGTGACCATCCAGGCGCAGATCCTCCGCCTCATGCGCCGGGAAATCCGCGACCAGGGCGCCTCGCTGATCCTCGTCACACACGACCTCGCGGTGGTCGCCGAAATGGTCGACAAGGTGACGGTGCTCTATTGCGGCCGGGTGGTCGAGACCGGTCCGGTCCGCCAGATCCTCGAAGCACCCGCCCACCCTTATACCCGCGGGCTGATCGACTCGATCCCCGATCCCGACCATCGACAGCCGCGATTGCGCCAGATCCCCGGCACCGTGCCCGACGTGCGCCACCTGCCGAAAGGCTGCGCCTTCCGCGCCCGCTGCCCGCGCGCGCAGGCGCTGTGCGCGAGCGTCGAGCCTGAGCTGACACCGCAGCCCGGCGGGGGCCTTGCGGCCTGTCATTTTCCCCTGTCGGCCGGAGGCACGGCATGACGACGATGCTCGACGTCTCCAGCCTGCGCCAGGAGTTCAGCCTCAATCCCGGCCTCCTCGAGCGCATCAGCCTGAAGGGCGGGCGGGTCCGGCTGGAGGACCGGGTCGTCAAGGCCGTCAACGGCGTCAGCTTCCAGATCGCCAAGGGCGAGGTGCTGGCGCTCGTCGGGGAGTCCGGCTGCGGAAAATCGACGCTCGCCAAGGCGGTGGCGCGCATCTACGAGCCGACGGCGGGCGCGATCCGGCTCGACGGCCAGGACATCGCCGCCCTGCCCCAATCGGCGCTGCTGCCGCACCGCTCCAAGATGCAGATGATCTTTCAGGATCCTTTCGCCTCGCTCAATCCGCGGCAGAAGGTGCGCGACATCGTGGCCGAACCGCTGCGCGCCCAAGGTTCGCTGCCGCCACGCGAGGTCACCGAGCGCGTCGCGACGCTCC
Organism: Aureimonas phyllosphaerae; assembly: GCF_047943035.1. NCBI lineage: Bacteria > Pseudomonadati > Pseudomonadota > Alphaproteobacteria > Hyphomicrobiales > Aurantimonadaceae > Aureimonas > Aureimonas phyllosphaerae. The sequence goes on from NZ_CP181348.1 coordinate 4,052,786, forward strand.
TGTCCAAGGTCGGGCTCAACGCCGAGCACGCCGGGCGCTACCCGCATCAGTTCTCTGGCGGTCAGCGCCAGCGGATCGGCATCGCGCGGGCGCTCTCGGTCAATCCCGGCCTCATCATTGCCGACGAGCCGGTGTCGGCCCTCGACGTCTCGGTTCAGGCGCAGATCCTCAACCTGATGATGGATCTGCGCGACGAGTTCGCGCTCGCCTACCTCTTCATCAGCCACGATCTCTCCGTGGTGCACCACATCGCCGACCGGATCGGCGTCATGTATCTTGGCTTCCTCGTCGAGTTGGCCCCGCGCGATACGCTGTTCCACAGCCCCCGTCACCCCTACACGCGCGCCCTCCTCTCGGCGGCGCCGAGCATCGATCCGACGCGCGCGAAGGCGGAAATCCCGCTGACGGGCGAAGTGCCGAGCGCCCTGTCCCTTCCCGAGGGCTGCTGCTTCCGCACCCGGTGCCCGCTCGCCTTCGACCGCTGCAGAACCGAGCGCCCCGCCATGCGCGAGGTCGGCGGCCAGTCCGTCGCCTGCCACCTGACCGACGAGCCACAGAGGGACCAAGCATGACGCCGCCCGTCACCATCCTCCAGCGGCGGGCCGATCTCGTCGATCCGCACGACTGCACCGACGCCGCGGACGACCTGTCGATCCTCTCGGCGATCTGCGAGACGCTGGTCCGGCGCGGCGACGACGGCTTCAAACCGGGCTTGGCCGAGCGCTGGTCTGTCGAGCCGGATGCCCGCCGCTGGCGCTTCCGGATCCGCGACGGCGCATCGTTCCACGACGGCAGCCGCTGCGATGCGCAGGCCGTCGCGCAGTCGCTCCAACGGATGGCGCGCGAGGACAAGGGCTACACGCTCGGCGCCCCGGCCGTCTGGCGTCAGTATCTCGGGAATGCGGCCATCACGGGCGACGGGCTCGACCTCTCGATCGATCTCGCCGAGCCGATGGCCGATCTGCTCGACGTCCTCGTCCAGGGCTTTATCGCCTCGCCGGACTGCCTTCCGAAAATGGATGCGGGCGATATCGCAGCCATTGTCGGGACCGGACCCTACCGGGTCGAGGCGGTGTCCAACGGGTCGGTGCGGCTGCGACCGGTGGCAGGTGCGGGTCTGCCGCCGCTCGTGTTTCAGGCGATGCCGGATGCGAGGGCTCGTGCCGCGGCGCTTCGCGAGGGCAAGGCCGACGTCGCGACCAATCTCCCCTACGCCGCCGATCTCGGGACCGAGACGACGCGGGTGGAGACGCTTAATCCCGTTGCGATCATCTTCCTGATGAACGCCGCTCGCGGCCCCCTGCGGGACGCCCGCCTTCGCCGCGCCTTGTCACTCGCACTCGACCGCGACGCGCTGGTACGCGACGTGATGGACGCCGGCGCGACGCCGCTCCAAGGCTTCATCAGTCCCGTCCATTTCGGGGCCGGACACGAAGCGGCACCCGCGCGCGATCCGGCGGCCGCACGGGCGCTCCTCGAGGACGCCGGCCATCCCGACGGGCTGCGGCTCACCGTCTCCTGCCCGACTCGCCTGCCGGACGAGGCGGTCCGGCTGACAGCGGCGCTGGGGCGACAACTGGCTGCGATCGGCGTCGCGCTCGACGTGACCTATCACGAGGACCGCGAAGCCTACGCGCATCAGGTGCGGCGCAAGGAGATCGGCGATCTCGCCGTGTTCGATTCGAGCCCGCTCTCGACCTACCGTGTCCTTGTCGAGAAGCTCGACGCCCGCGTCGAAGGGTCCTGGTGGGAGGGCTACCACAACGCGGAGGTCGAAGACCTGATCGACCGGGGACGCCGCTCGACGGACGACGCGGCGCGCGCGGCGATCTATCGACTGGCCTATCGCGTCCTCCAAGACGATCCCGCCTGGCTGACGCTCTACAACCCGATCCGCGTCACCGGCCTTCGGGGCCATCATCCCGGCTTCGCCCTGCCGAAGGACGCGGTGCTCGACGTCATGCGCCTGCGGCAGGTGGCCCATGGCTGATCTCGTCGTCTCCCGCGCATACGTCATCACGATGGACGGCACACGCCGCGTCATTCCCGACGGCGCCGTGGCCATCGCGGCCGGACGCATCGTCGCCGTCGGGTCCCGCGCCGAAATCGAGGCCACCCATCCCGGCGCCCCGTCGCTCGACGCCGCCGGCAAGGTGATGATGCCGAGCCTCATCGACGTCCACGCCCATGCCGGGCATGGCCTGATCAAGACCATGGGCATGGAGGACGGCGACCACTGGGAGCGGATCTGCGGCGAGGTCTACACGCAGGCCTCGCCGCCGGAATTCTGGTACGCGGAGGCGCGGCTCGCCGCGATGGAGCGGCTGCGCTTCGGCGTCACCTGCGGCGTCTCCCTGCTCGGCGGCGGCGACACGATCATGCGGACGGACGATCCCGCCTACGGCGCGGCCCATTGCGAGGGCGCCAAGGACATCGGCACGCGCTCGGTGGTGGCCGTCGGCCCGACCCGCGCGCCGCATCCCCGAACCTACGCCACCCGCGATGCGCAAGACCGGGCCGCGCCCTACCCCGTCTCCTTCGAGCGGCAGATGGAGACCTGCCGGACCCTGATCCGGGACTGGCACGGACGCGGGACGGTGAACCTCGCACTTCTCTATCCCGTCCTGCGAGACGAGCACGAGACGACGATGCCGGCCGCCGACTATGCGGAGGCCGTGCGACAGGCGAAGATCGTGCGGGCGGCCTCGCGCGAGCACGGCGTCCTCTTCACGCAGGACGGGCACTGGCGCGGCTCGATCCGCCGTGCGGCCGCGCTCGGCCTCCTCGGTCCCGATGCGCTTCTCTCGCACTGCATCGACATCGACCGGGACGAGATCGCACTGTGCGCCGAGACCGCAACGCGGATCGCCCACAATCCGAGCGCCATCGCCTCGATCCTCGGCCGCTGCCCGGCGATCGAGCTGATGGAGGCCGGGACGGTCGTCGCGATCGGCTCGGACGCGACGGCGCCCGACCGCTCCGCCGACATGTTCCGCCACATCCAACAGGCCATGCACTACCATCGCCGGCACTTTTGCGACCCGTCCGTGCTGCCGCCGGGCAAGGCGCTCGAAATGGTGACGATCGACGCCGCGGAGGCGCTCGGGATGGCCGACACGATCGGCTCGCTCGAGGTCGGCAAGGCGGCGGATCTCATCCTGATCGACATGCAGCGCCCGCACCTCTACCCCGTCAACATGGAGCCCTTCCGCGTCGCCTACTTCGCCAACGGCAACGACGTCGACACCGTGCTGGTCGGCGGCGAGATCCTGCTGCGCGACGGCCGGCCGGTGCGGACCGACATGGCCGGCGTCCTGGCCGACGCGCAACGCGAGGCCGAGCGCATGATCGCGCGGATCGGCGCCGAGGACATGCTGGGCCTGCCGGACGGCTTCTGGGGCCGGGCGCGCTATCCCGAAACGCGAGCGGAGGGCGATCGCCCGTGACCATCTTCGTCGTCAACCCGAACTCCAGCGACGTGGTGACGGCCGGCATCGACCGGGCGATGGAGCCGCTGCGAGCCTTTAGCCCCGCGCCGATCGCCGCGATCCAGCTCGACGAGGGGCCGAAAGGCATCGAGACCCAAGCCCATGTCGACAGCGTCGTCGGCCCGCTCCTGAAGCGCGCGGCGGCTTTGGAGAACGAAGCCTCCGCCTTCGTCGTCGCCTGCTTCTCAGATCCCGGCTTAGCCGCGCTGCGTGAGCAGAGCCGTCGTCCGGTGCTTGGCATCGCCGAAAGCGCGATCCTTACCGCGATGTCGGTCGGCCAGCGGTTCGGCGTCCTGTCGATCCTACAGCGATCGGTGCCCCGACACATGCGCATGTTCGGCGCGATGGGCGTCATGGACCGGCTCGCCGCCGACCTGCCCCTCGAACTCGGCGTCGCGGACCTTGCCGACGAGGCGCGGACCTTCGGGCGTCTTCAGGAGGTCGGGCGAACCTTGAGAAACGCGCACGGCGCCGACGTCCTGATCCTCGGCTGCGCCGGGATGACCCGCTTTCGTGCCGCGTTGGAAGACGCGCTCGGGCGACCCGTCATCGAACCCTGCGAGGCCGCGGCCGCCATGGCCATCGGCCGCGTGGCGCTGGCCCGCGCCCAACAGAACCAAGGAGACAACCGGTGATGCGACTGAACGAGAGCGCAAAGGGCGTCTACGTCATTGCCGTGACGCCGTTCCAGAGCGACGGGGCGCTGGACCTCGAGAGCACCGATCGTATGGTGGACTTCTACCTCGATTGCGGCGCCACGGGCCTCACCGTGCTCGGCATGATGGGCGAGGCGCAGAAGCTGACGATCGAGGAATCGCAAACGATCGTCCGGCGCATCCTCGCCCGCGTCGCCGGCCGCGTGCCGGTGGTGGTCGGCGTGTCGGCGGCGGGCTTCGCGCAGATGGCGGCCTTGACGACGATGGTGATGGACGACGGGGCAGCCGGCGTGATGATCGCCCCGCCGGGCGCCCTGCGCACCGACGACCAGATCGTGACCTACTACCATCAGGCCGCCGAGTTCATCGGCGACGTGCCGTTCGTGCTGCAGGACTTCCCCCTCGTCACCAACGTGCAGATGTCGGTGCCGGTGATCCGCCGGATCGTTCGCGACCTGCCGACCTGCGTTTGCCTCAAGCACGAGGATTGGCCGGGGCTCGACAAGATCACGGCGCTGCGGGCCGAGGGCTCGCTCGACCGGCGCATCTCGATCCTGTGCGGCAACGGCGGCATGTTCCTGCCCGAGGAGATGGGGCGCGGGGCGGATGGCGCAATGACGGGTTTCGCCTATCCCGAAATGATGGTCGACGTCGTCCGTCACAGGCAAGCCGGCGAGATCGAGCGTGCGCACGACCTCTTCGACGCCTATCTGCCGCTCGCTCGCTTCGAGCAGCAGCCGGGCGTCGGGCTGGCGGTGCGCAAATACGTGATGGCGCGCCGCGGCATCATCGCGAATGCCGCGCTGCGCCGGCCCGGCGGCACCCTCACACCGCAGACGGTGGCCGACATCGAGCGGCTCATCGCGCGGCAGGACAAGCGACTGAAGGAACTGAACTGATGGATCTCGGAATCAACGGCCGCCGCGCGCTGGTCATGGGCGCGAGCCGGGGCCTCGGCCGTGCGATCGCCGAAGGGCTGCTCGACGAAGGCGTCGCGGTCACCGCGGTCGCCCGCGATGCGGCGGCGATCGAGGCCTGGGGTGGTGGCAGGACGGGCCTGACGGCCGTCTCGGCGGACCTTTCGGACATCGCGGCGATCGACGCGCTCGCCGAGCGGCTGCTGGCCGAGGGTGGCGTCGATATCCTCGTCAACAATTCCGGTGGTCCTCCGCCCGGCCCCGCGGCGGGCATGGCGCGCGGCGACTGGCTCCGCCAGTTCGAAACGATGGCCGCCAACCTCTTTCACCTGACAGGGCGACTGCTGCCGCCGATGCGCGAGCGCGGCTTCGGCCGCATCGTCACGGTCGCCTCGTCGGGCGTCGAACAGCCGATCCCGAACCTTGCCCTGTCCAACGGCATCCGCGCCGCCGTCCTCGGCTGGTCGAAGACGCTGGCGGCCGAGGTGGCGGGCGACGGCGTGACCGTCAATGTGGTGCTGCCGGGCCGGATCGAGACGACGCGGCTCGCCGAACTCGACGCGGCCAACGCCGCCCGCTCCGGATCGAGCGTCGAGGCCGTCCAGAAGGCCTCGATCGCCGCGATCCCCGCCGGGCGCTACGGCCGCCCCGAGGAGTTCGCGGCGGCCGTGGTCTTCCTCGCCTCGAACCAGGCGTCCTACATCACGGGCACCAAGCTGCGTGTCGACGGCGGGGCGACGCGCGCCGTCTGAGGCGGTCTTCAGACCTTGGGCAGGGCGCGGGCGCGGTAGCGTCCGTCGCCCTTGGCTCCGGTCAGCTCGCCATCCTGCACCATGACCTTGCCGCCGAGGACGACCGTCGTCGGCCAGCCCTGGATCTCGATCCCCTCGTAGGGACTGTAGTCGGCCCCGTCGTGGAGATCGGCGTGGCGGATGGTGCGCCGGGCCTCGGGGTCCCAGATCGCGATGTCGGCATCCATGCCGACCGCGATGCGCCCCTTTCGCTCGAGGCCGTAGACCTTGGCATGGTTGGTAGCGGTCAGCGCCACGAAGCGCGAAAGGTCGATCCGCCCCTTCATCACCCCTTCCGAGAAGAGGATCGGCAGGCGCGTCTCGACGCCCGGAATGCCGTTCGGGATGTGCCGGAAGCTCGTCTTGCCCTTCGGGTTCAGCTTGCCGGCGGGGTCGTCGTAGCGGAACGGGCAGTGGTCGGATGAGAAAAGGTCGAAGACGCCTGTCTCCAGCCCGCGCCAGCAATCCTCCTGGCTGGCCGCGTCGCGCGGCGGCGGCGAGCAGACGAATTTCGCGCCCTCCCAGTCCATGCCCTCGAGATCGTCGGCGGTGAGCATGAGATATTGCGGGCAGGTCTCGCCGATCACCTTGCGCCCGCGCGCGCGCGCCGCGCGGATTTCGTCGATCGCCGGGCCGTTGGAGACGTGGACGATGACCACCGGCACGTCGACCACCTCGGCGAGCGACAGGGCGCGGTGCGTCGCCTCGCGCTCCACCACGATCGGCCGCGTCGTGGCGTGCGCGCGCGGCGCGACGTCGCCCTCCGCCTCGTGCCGCCCGATGAGGTAGCGGATCGCGTCCTCGTTCTCGCAGTGGACCATGACGAGCGCCCCGGTGCGCCGGGCGACGTCCAACGTATCCAGGATCTCGGCATCGTTCAGCCGCAGCCCCTCATAGGTCATGAAGACCTTGAACGAGGTGTAGCCGTCGGCGACCAGCGCCGGCAGTTCCTGGCCGAGGATCGACGCGGTCGGGTCCGAGATGATCATGTGGAAGGAGTGGTCGGTGTAGCAGTTGCCCTCTGCCAGCGCGTGGTAGGCCGTCAGCGCCTCGCGCAGCGACTGGCCCTTCTCCTGCAGGCAGAAGGGCAGAACCGTCGTGTTGCCGCCGAACAGCGCCGAGCGCGTGCCGCTCTCGAAGTCGTCGGCCATGACGATCCCCTCGCCCGACGGCTGCGAGAGGTGGACATGGCTGTCAATGCCGCCCGGCAGCACGAAGCGGCCGCGCGCGTCGATCTCCTCTGCTCCGGCCGGCAGCGTCTCGCCGATCTGAACGATCCGCCCGTCGCGGATGCCGACGTCGGCGAGGAAGGTGTCGGAGGCGGTTGCAACGGTGCCCCCCCTGATCACGAGGTCGAAGGCGGCGCTCAAAGGGCCGGCTCCAGCGCCGCGATCAGGCGATCGACCTCGTCCAGCGTGTTGTAGTGGATCATTGAGACGCGAACGACGCCGTCGGTCTTCGTCAGGCCGTGCTCCTCGACGATGCGCTTGGCGTAAAAGTCGCCGTACCGGATGCCGATCCTGGCCTTGTCCACCGCTTCCACAATCTCGCGCGAGCTTTGCTCACCTGCCGTGAAGGAGACGGTCGAAACGCGGTCGGCGATCTCCGACGAGGTCCGGCCGATGATGCGCACCGAGTTGCGGCTGCAGAGAAAGTCCATCAGGCGTTCGGTCACCACCCGTTCCTGCTCGGCGATCGCGGCAAAGCCCGCCTCGATCGCGCCGCGCCCCTCGCCGGCTCCGGCGCGCCGCCCGAGTTCCTCGACATAGTCGACGGCGCCGATCGAGCCCCAGGCGCACTCGTAGTTGATGTTGCCGGGCTCCAGCTTGTGGGGCACGCGGCTCTTGTCGAAGAAGTAGTGGTAGATGTTGTCGAGCGCGAGCAGCTTCTCGCGCTTGCCGAACATCACCGCGTGGTGCGGTCCGAACACCTTGTAGACGCTGAAGATATAGTAGTCGGCGTCGAGCGCCTTCACGTCGATCGCGCGGTGCGGCGCGTAGGCGACGGCATCGACGCAGAGCTCGGCGCCGCCGGCATGCGCAATGTCGGCGATCTCGCGGATCGGGTTGATCGTGCCGAGGATGTTCGAGGCGTGGGTGACGCAGACGAGCTTGGTGCGCTCGTTCATCAGCCCCTTGAGGTCCTCGAGGTCGAGCTCGTAGGTCTCCGGATTGCAACGCCACCAGCGGATCTTGATGCCGCGCGCCTCATGTTTCAGCCAGGGGCCGATATTGGCCTCGTGGTCGGTGTTGGTGAGGATGATCTCGTCGCCGGGCTCGAGGCGGCCCGTCATCGCCTCCGACAAGAAGCGGATCAGGATCGTAGTCGAGGCCCCTTCGACGATCTCGCCCGGATCGCAGTTCATGAAGCGCGCGAAGGCTTCGCGCGACTGCGAGACGCGCGCCGTCGAGATCCGGCTCGGCTCGTAGCTCGCGCCGGTCTGGACGTTGGTCGTCAGGAGGTAGTCGGACACGCGCTCGGCGACGGTGCGCAGCACCTGGCTGCCGCCGGCGTTGTCCATGAAGGTCCACTCGCCCTTGAGCGCCGGAAACTGGGCGCGGACGAAATCGAGATCGAGGGTCATGCTGCCTGGCCTTGCTGGCGCGTCCACCCCGCGCCTGTCTGGTGGAATCAGTGGTTGAGCACCGCGTCGAGGAAGGCGCGGGCGCGTTCGTTGCGGGTCGAGGAGAAGAACACGTCGGGCGTCGAGACCTCCCGGATCTCGCCGTCCTCCATGAAGACGATGCGGTCGGCGACCTGCCGCGCGAAGCCCATCTCGTGGGTCACGAGAACGAGCGTGACGCCGGAATGGGCAAGACCCTTGATGACGTCGAGCACCTCGCCGACCATCTCGGGGTCGAGCGCCGAGGTCGGCTCGTCGAAGAGTAGGATGCGGGGCTCCATGGCGAGCGCGCGCGCGATACCGACGCGCTGCTGCTGGCCGCCGGAGAGCTGTGTCGGGAACTTCTCGGCCTGCGCGCCGATGCCGACGCGGGTCAAAAGCGTCCTCGCCTTGGCGCGGCTCTCGTCCCAGCTCAGCTTCTTCACCCGCACCGGGCCGAGCGCCACGTTGTCGAGCACCGAAAGGTTCGGGAAGAGGTTGAAGGCCTGGAACACCATGCCGGTCTGCTGGCGGACCTTCAGGAGGTTGCGCCCCCGCTCGACGCGCACGCCGCCGACGAACACGTCGCCCGCGTCGTATTCCTCAAGATGATTGATGCAGCGGATCAGCGTCGACTTGCCCGACCCCGAGGGCCCAAGGAGCACCACGACCTCGCCGGCTGCGACATCGAGGTCGACGCCCTTCAAGGCGGTGAAATGGCCGTAGCGCTTCTGGACGCCGCGCATGCGGATGATCGGCTCGGCGGACGGTGTCGGGGCCATGTCAGCGGGCCTCCCGGCTGGAATAGCGGGTCTCGAAGCGGGCGACGAGGCGCACCAGCGGCAGAAGCAGAACGAGATAGAGAAGCGCCGCGCCGATCAGCGGCGTCGGGTTGGCCGCCAGCGCCTGCGCCTGCGTCGCCTGCTTCAGAAGGTCCGGCAGCGCGACCACCGAGGCGAGCGCCGTGTCCTTCATGACGTTGATGGAATTGTTGGTGAGCGGCGGGATCACGATCCGCACGGCCTGCGGCAGGATGACGTCGCGCATCACGTCGAAGGCGTTGAGACCGATCGACTGGGCCGCCTCGAACTGGCCGCGCGGGATCGCCTCGATGCCGGCGCGGTAGATCTCGGCCGTGTAGGCCGCCGAGACCGTCGTCAGCGCGAGGCATGCGGAGGCGAAAGGCGACAGGCGGATGCCGATGAAGGGAAAGGCGTAATAGACGATCACCAGCCACACGAGGACGGGCAGCGCCCGGAACACGTCGATATAGGCGATGGACAGCCAGCGGAGCGGGCGCGGGGCATAGAGGCGCACCAGCGCCAGCGCGAGGCCCCCGACGAGGCCGAGAATGATCGAGAGGCCGCCGAGGAGGATCGTGCGCCAGAGCCCCTGGAGGAGTTGGGGCATCGAGCGCCAGAGGACGTCGACGTTAAAGAAGGTTGTGACGATGTCCATGCCGAGCCCTGCGACGGGGTGGGATGGATGCGGCGCCGGTCGCGCCGCATCCGCAGATCAGTCGGAGGGGCGCGTCAGAGCTTGGGCGCTTCGAGGACCTTGGCCGTCGAGGTCGACGCGTCGGGCTTGGAGCCGAACCACTTCTCGTGGATCTTGGCAAGGAAGCCGTCGTTCTTCATCTCGGTGATCGCCTTGGTGGCCTCGGCGACGAGCGGCGAATCCTTGGCGAACATGACCGAATACTGCTCGCCGGTCGGGATGCGCTCGACGACGGCGTATTGCGGCTTGTCCTTGATGTAGTAGGCGACGGCGGGAATGTCGGAGATGTAGCCGTCGATGCGGCCGGCTGCGAGGTCGAGCATGGCGGGCGCGAGGCCTTCGAAGCGGCGGATCTCGGAGAGGCCGAGGTCCTTCTCGTGCTGCGTGGCGTAGATGTCGCCGGTGGAACCCGTGTCGACGCCGACGACCTTGCCCTTCAGGCCCGACAGGCCGGCAATCCCGGAGTCCTTCAGGACCGAGAGCGACTGGTCGCTGTCGTAGTAGGGCTGTGCGAAGGAGACCATTTCCAGTCGCTTCTTGGTGATGGTGATCGAGGAGATCGCGGCATCGATGCGGCCCGACTGCACGGCGGAGAACAGGCCGTTGAAGGGAATGTTCTCGAAGGTCACGTCGTCGTAGCCCATGCGCTTCGCAGCTTCGCGCACCAGATCGACCTCGAAGCCGACGGTCTCGGACTTCTCGTCCTGAAACTCCCAGGGGACGTTGCCGATGTTGGCGCCGACGGTCAGCGACTTGGCGCTGGCGGGCGCGGCGAAGGCCAGGAGGGCGGCTGCCAGGGCGGCCAGTTTGAAGCGGGTCATGTCGGCTCCTTCGAGACTGGATCAGGGTTGGGGCGTCGGCGCATGGACGCATCGCCGGGCCTTGCGCAAAATTTGTTCAGCGCCCCGCATTGCACTCCATTGGTCAATGGTATGGACTGCATGGAGTTTTGAAAAGAGGAAAAAACGGGATGGATGCGAAATTGCATACAGGTTCTTCGGCAGGGGCTCAGGGCGACGCCGACATGGTGCGCGAGTACCTGGAAGCCTCCATGGTCCCGGATCCGGACCGGGCGGCCACCTTCACGGCGCCGGGCTGCGTCATCACCTTCACTGGCGGACGCGTCTTCGATCACCCGAGCGGGCCGACCGCCGTCAACGCCGGGCGCTATAAGTGGGTGAAGAAGCGGATGGAGCGGTTCGACGTGGCACCGGGCCCGGACGCGACCGTCGTCTATTCGATCGGCAAGCTCTACGGGGAATGGCCCGACGGCACGCCCTTCGACGACAATCGTTACGTCGATCGCTTCGAGGTCGTCGATGGACGGATCACGCGAATGGACGTCTGGAACGACAGCGCCGAGTGGATCCTCGACCCCTCGCTCCGGCGCTGAACGGCTCAGCCGTCAGCGGACTGCTTGCGGCGGCGTCGTGGCGCGGTCGGCTCGAGCTGCGCGTAAGGGGCCAGAATATCCATGAGATCGCCGCGCGCTTCCGGCGCCTTGAGGAGCGCGCGCTGCGCCACCTGGTCGAGGTGGTGCGCCATCAATTCGCCTGCCCTCGCCTCGTTGCCGCTCTCCAGCGCCTTCAGCACCTCGCGATGCTCGGACACAGCGCACTCCGATGAATGCGGGCGGCCGAAGGTCGCGAGCGACAGGCAGGAGCGGTAGGCGGTCTCGCGCACGTAGCGCGATAGGGTCGGCCGCCCCGTCATCTCGGCGAGGCGCACGTGGAACTCGGTGGCCAGCCGCAGCGACGCCGCCTCCGAGCCGCCCTTCGCGCCCTCCTCGGCATCGACATGCGCGGAAAGCTCGGCGATCTGCCGCTGCGTCAGCCGTCCGGCGAGGCGGCGAACCACCAGCCGCTCCAGCTCAATGCGGATGTCGAACTCGTCGCGCGCGTCCTCGAAGGACGGCGTCGCCACCACCGCGATCCGGTTGCGCCGCAACTCCACGAGCCCTTCGGAGGCGAGTTGTCCAAGCGCATGACGCGCCAGCGTGCGGCTGACCCCGAAGCGCTCGCCGAGCTGGTCTTCCGGGAGCTTGTCGCCGGGCGCCAGAGCCCGCTCCAGGATCGCGCGCCGGATGGCGCGACAGATCACCGATGCGCGGTCGCTCGCCGCCCCGTCGTCACTCGCCGGCAATTCCCCTGTCACGCAGCGCTCTCTTTCAAAGTTCCTGGCATCGACCTACCACCGCGCACCGATGCGGAGAAGATCGGCCGCGCCTCAACAGGCGGTGATCCCTCACCTCAACTGCATGCAGGATGATGCATCGACTGCATGCGCATGCGCAAGCCCGTCAGCCGCGCAGCAGGCGGTGAAGCTGCGTTGCCAGCTGGCTTTGGTTGTAGGGCTTGCCGAGGCGCGGCAGATCGAGGCGCTCGTCGGCCGGCATTTCGGCGTTGCCGGTCGCAAGGAGGATCGGCAGGCGGGGGTAGCTGCCGCGTGCGGCCCGGGCAAGCTCGGCCCCGTTCATGCGAGGCATAGCATAGTCGGTGATCATCAGGTCGAAGGGCCCGTCCTGCGCCAGGATCTCCAGCGCTTCGGCGCCGGAGGCGGCTTCCAGCACGTCGTGGCCGAGGTCGCGCAGCATGTCGACCGTGCTCATGGAAACGAGCATGTCGTCGTCGACCACCAGAATACGGGCGGGCGGCAACTCGCCGGGCTCGACGATGATCGGCTCCGCCACGGCAACGACGATGGGCGCCGCGTCCCTGCTCGCTCTGGGCAGCCAGAGTTCGGCGCGCGTGCCCTCCCCCACGACGCTCGACAGTCGCAGCGTTCCCTGCAGCTGGCTTGCCAGTCCGTGGATCATCGACAGACCGAGCCCCGTGCCCTTGCCGACGCCCTTGGTGGAGAAGAACGGCTCGGTCGCCTTCTTCAGCGTCTCGTCGTCCATGCCCTGGCCCGTGTCGGTCATCACCACGCGAACGTAGTCGCCCGGCACCAGATCGCCGTCGCCTGCCGCATGATCAATTTCGAGCATGAGCTGTCCGCCGTTCGGCATGGCGTCGCGTGCGTTGACAGCAAGGTTCAGGATCGCGAGTTCCATCTGGTTGGCGTCGACAAGGGCGATCGGCGCTTCCGCCGGATGCGAGATGGCGAGCTCGATGCCGCTACCGATCGACTGCTCGAGAAGATCGACCATCCCGTTGACGATCTCAGACAGGTCGCGCGGCTCCACCGACAGGTCCTGGCGGCGCGCAAAGGCGAGAAGGCGCTGCGTCAGGGCGGTCCCACGCTGCGCGCCGAGGACGGCACCATCGATCAGCCGGGCGGTACGCGGATCGGCGGGCAGGTGCTTGCGCAGAAGCTCGAGGTTGCCGAGGATTGCCATCAGAAGGTTGTTGAAGTCGTGGGCGACGCCACCGGTCAGCTGGCCGATCGCCTCCAGCTTCTGGCTCTGGCGCAGCGCGCTCTGCGCCTCGACCAGTTCCGCCTCCCGCCGCAGGCGGTCGGTCACGTCGGCGACGAACTGGTAGCAACCGATGAGCGCTCCTTCGGCGTCGTGGAGCGGACGGAAGGTGACCTCGTAGTAGGGCCGTGCTCGTTCCGGATCGCCGAATTCCTCGATGAAGGTCACGGGCTCGCCGCCGAGGCCCCGCGCCCATCCCGCGCGCACCTCGGCCTGCTGTTCCGGACGGTCGGCCAGATGGGCGAGAATGTTATCGCCCGCCTTCGGCCGGATGCCGAACACGCGCTCGAACTCGTCGGCATTGGCGGCGTTGATCGCGAGGATGTTGTAGTCGAGATCAACCGCCATCACCATGACGTCGGTATGCTCGACGATGGCACCCAGAAGATTGCGCTCGGCCGTTCGCTCGGCGACCCGCTCTTCGAGATTTGCGTTCAGCTCGCGCAAGCCCTCTTCGGCGAGCCGTCGGTCGTGGATGTCGACCGATGCGCCGAACCAGCGTGTGACCTCGCCGGTATGTCGGTCGCGGTACGAGTGCGCGCGGTCGAGGAACCACCGATACTCGCCCGCAGCGGACAGGATCCGATGCTCGGAGAAGTGGGCTTCGTCGTTGTCACGCGCCTTCCGGAAGGCCGCCACGACATGCGGCGCGTCGTCGGAATGGATGAAGGCACCGGCGATCTCGCCCGGCGACATCGAGCGAAAGCCCGCGCCGGTGTATTCTGAGAATTGCCGACTGAGGAACTCCATCTGCCCGTTCGCATCCGCGATCCAGATGATCTGCGGAACCGTGTCCACCATTAGGCGGAACTCGGCTTCGCTGTCCTTCAGCACCGTCTCGGCCGCGTCCCGCTGCCGCTCGGCGAGGACACGATCCGTCACGTCCGTCACGACGCAGAGGATACCGGCTGGTGCCTCGTCCTCGCCCGCGACCGGCGAACAGCCGAGGTCCACGAAGACCTGCCGTACCGCACCGCCGCGGCGGAACGTCAGTTCGCGCGCGTGACCGGTCAGCGCCTTGCCGCCGAGCACACCCGCCATCGTTTCGGCGTCGAGCCCGAGCGCGTCGAGCCCGGCATCGCGGACACTCGCGCCGAGAAGATCAGGATGCCGATCCCCGACGAGGATGGAGAAGGCATCGTTGTAGAGGCACAGACCCTCAGGTCCCCAGAGGAGGACCATCGGAACGGGCGAGCGCAGCACGATGGACAGCGAGGTCCGAAGGGCCGGGGTCCATGCCTCGGCGTCGGCCAGTGCCGTGGCCCGCCAGTCGTGCGAAGCGATCAGGGTTCCGCAAGCGCCGCCGGTCTCGGCGAGCTTCTGCAGAGAGGCCTTTTCGACGGCAGCAGGCAAAATCGATCCTCGTCCCGGCACAGAATCGCCTGGGCCTTTCGCTTCCTGTCTAAGACCTGCCGGCCGATCCGTCATGATCAACCTGCATCAGTCACCTGCAAGAGTGCGCAGAAACAGCCCTTCAATGACCAGAAAAGGAGCTTTAATGCTCTCTGCGAACCCATCTGATGTTCGTTGCCGGCGCCAACCGGAGCCTCCGAACCGTTCGCCCCTGCGGCCAAGATCGCTCCAACTGCATCAGCCGGCCTGATGCGGTCGCCTCTAGCGTGGCAACGGCCCGAGTCTACCTGAGGGCCGCGGTCACCGCACGGTGCGCTGATCGTGAGCGACCGGAACGACGCCCGCCCAAGGGCCGAGCGTCCGGCGCCCGGCCGCCCGAAAGCGGATGCCCAGGAGATCGAGGCCCATGACATCCATTCCCTCCCCCGAGCGCAAGCAAGCGGTTTACGCCGGAGCCCAGGCGGCACGGGACGGCATGCATCGAAGCGAGAACCCGCATCCGGTCGAAAGCGAGACCTGGAGCAACTGGATGGACGGCTTCGATCATCAGACCGCTTGGCTCCTGAACGGCCGTGGCACCTACGATCCGTTCGCGGCCGACGCATCCTCGCCGCACGAGACTTCGCACCCCTTCGATTGACGGCGCCTGCGCGCCATCGGGCCCTTGCCCAAGAGGCCCTGTCGCACAACCTTTTCCTGTCGATGCAAAGGCCGACGCGACCCGGCTTCCTGCCCCCCGAGATGGAACCCTTCATGAGTCCCCGCTCCAGCGGACAACGTATCGAACGCCAGCAGCTCCAGCAGATCATCGCCGGCCTGACCGAGGGCGTGATCCTGATCGATCCCGATCAGACGATCGCCTGGGCAAACACCGCAGCCCTGTCGATGCACGGAGCGCGTGAACTGGCCGATCTCGGACGGACCGTGGACGAATATCGCGAGCGGTTCCAGCTGCGCTACCGCAACCATCACGCCCTCGACGACGGCACCTATCCGGCGGACCGCGTGGTCGCGGGCGAACTGTTCACCGACGTCATGGTCGAGGTCGCGCGCCACGGCGAGACGGAGCCCGAATGGGTCCACCGCGTGCGCAGCCTCGTCCTCAACGACGCGAACGGCGACCCGGACTGCCTCGTCCTCATCGTCACCGACGCAACGGACGAGATGCAGGCGATCGAGCGCTTCGAGCGCGCCTTCAACGCCAACCCCGCCCCCGCCCTAATCTGCCGCATCAGCGATCTCCGGTTCATCCGCGTGAACCAGGGCTTCCTCGACATGACGGGCTATACGCGCCAGGCCATTATCGGCCGGTCGGTCTACGACCTCGACGTGATGTCGGGCGCGGATCGGCGCGAACTCGGCAAGGCACGCCTGTCGGAATGGGCGACGGTGCCGCAGATGGAAGCGTCGCTGCCGTTGCCGGAAGGCGAGACCAAGCTCGTCATCGTCGCCGGACAGCCGATCGAGATCGGCGACGAGCGGTGCATGCTGTTCACCTTCGCCGATCTCGAGCCGCGCCGGAAGGCGGAGTCGGCTCTGCGCAACAGCGAGGAGAAGTTCGCCAAGACCTTCCGCCTCGCCCCGGTGCCGATGAAGGTCTCGACGCTCGACGGCTTCCGCATCGTCGACGTCAACGAGGCCTTTCTGAAGGAGACGGGCTGGGCGATCGAGGAGGTCGTCGGGCGCAGCGCGGCCGAGATCGAGCTGTGGGACACGGCGACGACGCGCCGCCGCATGGAGAGCGAGCTCGTCGAGACCGGCGGCTTCCGCGGCTACGAGGCGAAGCTGAAGAAGAAGGACGGCTCGACCGCCGACTGCCTCGTCTCGGCGGAGACGATCCGCATCGGCGGCGAAACCTGCGTCCTCGACGTGTTCCAGGATATCACCGCACGCAAGACATCCGAGCTCGAACTCGTGCGGGCGATCGAGGAGGCGCTCGCCGACACCTCCTGGCTCAGCCGGAGCGTGATGGAGAAGCTCGCCGACATGCGCTCGCCGCAGCGGGAGGGCGCCCGGAAACCAAGCGGCGCGGACCTGACCGAAAAGGAGCGGCAGGTGCTTGGGCTGATCTCGCAGGGGCTCGACGACGGCGAGATTGCCAAGCTGCTCTTCCTGTCGCGCAATACGGTTCGCAACCATGTCCAGCGCATCTATGCCAAGACCGGCGTTCACCGCCGGGGCGAGGCGATCGTCTGGGCCCGCGAGCGCGGGATCGTCGGATCCCAGCCGCCGGCCAAGCGTCCCAAGAAGACCTGATCGTCAAAGATCGTTTCGCACGCCAGAAAGTTAGATTCGCATCAGCTGCACTAGTGCAGATGCGACTTATTTGGGTGGCTAATCCTCTAGCTTCGACGGGGAATGAACGCGGCATCAGTCAGGCATCGGCCTGCCGGCGAAACCAACGCCCCACACTGCCCGAAGGCAGGTCAAAGACAGGATGGCATTCATGTTCAGGAAGCTCGCCGCCGAAGCTTTCGGCACCTTCTGGCTCGTTTTCGGAGGGTGCGGAAGCGCCGTTCTTGCCGCAAGCTTCCCGGAGCTCGGCATCGGCTTTACCGGCGTCGCGCTGGCGTTTGGCCTGACGGTTCTCACGATGGCCTACACCGTCGGCGGCATCTGCGGTGGTCATTTCAACCCGGCCGTTTCGCTGGGCCTTGCGGTGTCCGGCCGCTTCTCCTGGAACCAGCTCGGCCCCTACTGGCTGGCGCAGGTACTTGGCGGCATCCTCGGCGCTATCGTCCTCTATGCGATCGCGACCGGCAAGGCCGACTTCACTGCCGGTGGCTTCGCGTCCAACGGCTATGGCGTGAAGTCGCCGGGCGGCTACGGCCTCGGGTCGGCCTTCCTGATCGAGTTCGTCCTCACCGCCTTCTTCCTCATCATCATCCTCGGATCGACGGCGACCGCCGCGTCCGGCAGCTTCGCGCCGATCGCGATCGGCCTTGGCCTGACGCTGATCCACCTCATCTCGATCCCGGTCACCAACACGTCTGTGAACCCGGCTCGTTCGCTCGCCGTCGCCTTCTTCGCCGATACCGGCACGCTCGGTCAGGTCTGGCTGTTCTGGATCGCACCGCTGGCCGGCGCCGTGGCCGGTGCCCTGATCTGGCGCCATATCCTGTCGCCGGGCGAGTCGACGCGCGGCATCGGCGCGGACGACCAGCGCGCGCCCTGATGCGGGTCACGTAACCGGGAAAGCACTGATGAAGACGGCTATCGGGGTCGCCTGCATCAGCCGACCTGATGCCCGTGACACTTGGGGGCGTCGGGTCTTCCCTCCATGTTGAAACCACGGGCGGCGTCGCAGGGCGATGCCGCCCCCAGCCCGAAGCAGAGGAGTGCGGGATGGAAGAGAAGAACGATCAGGCGGCCAAGAAGGAAGCCCTCGGCTCCGTCAAGGAAGCGCTCGGCAAGGTGATCGGAAACGAACGGGTCGAGGCCGAGGGAGCCGCCGAAAAGGCGGTCGGGAAGGCGGAAGGCCGCAAGAAGGACGCCCCGCCGCGCAAGGGCGAAGCGTCCCGCCGGTCGTGATCCGCCCCCAACCGATGCCCGCCGCAAGCCGTATCCCGCGGAAGGCGTGCCCCCTCCCATGGGCGGACCCATCATGCTGAAGCTCTTCCGCAAGGAGGGTGACATCGTCACCCTCTGCGCCGTTCCGGAAGCCTCCGACCTTCCGGATTTCCTCTCGGGCGACGGATGGGTCTTTGCCGGCCAGAGCGCCGACATCGCGGAGAAGCTGGCCGAGCCCGACCGGGCGACCTATCGCGCGGTGCTGTCGGAGACCGGCTTCTACCTCTTCTCGCCCGCACAGACCGCCGACGCGGAGGACGACAGCCATATCGACCTCGAACCGCTCGTGAAGGAGCGGGCCTATTTCCTGTGGGAAGAGGCCGGCTGCCCATTGGGACGCGAGCACGAGTTCTGGGCCGCCGCCTCGCGCGAGATCGAAGCCGACGTCCGGGCGCGGTTCGAGCGCCGCCACGCCGGGCGGCACATCGCTCGCTGAAACCTTAGCGCTTTGCTTCAGACGCCGACGGCCGCGCGGATGCGTTCGCGCGTCAGCGGCAGGTCATGGATCCGGGTGCCGATGGCGCGGGCGATCCCGTTGGCGAGCGCCGCGCCGCCGGGCCCCTGGCTGCATTCGCCGGCCCCGAGGAACGGATCGCCCGGACGCGGGATGACTTCGACGTCGATCGAGGCGGGCAGCGCGTCGAAACGCAGGATCGGATAGGTCGACCAGTCCACCGAGGTCACGCGGGTCCGGTCGAAGGTTGCGGCCTCGTAGAGCGTCCAGCTCGCCGACTGCACGATGCCGCCCTGCACCTGGTTGGCGATTCCGTCCGGGTTGACGATCTCGCCGGCATCCACCGCCGTCGAGGCGCGCACCATGCGCACGCGTCCGGTGTCGGGCTCGACCATCACCTCCATCGCCACCGCGCAGTAAGCCGCAAGGTTCTTGTAGCGCGCGAAGGCAAAGCCGTAGCCGTGATGTGCGGGAGGCGTCTCACCGGCCTTCCAGCCGAACATCGCGGCGGTTCGCTCGATCACCGCGCGAGCCCTCTCGTCCTGCATGTGGCGCAGGCGATACTCGACCGGGTCCGCGCCCGCATTCAGCGCCAGCTCGTCCATCGCGTTCTCGATGGAGAAGACGTTCATGTAGGCGCCGAGGCCGCGCAGCGCCGAGACCCGGAGCGGCATTTCCTCGATGAAGTGCCAGACGACGTCGCGGTTGGGAAAGGCGTAGAGCGGGTTGGAGTTGCGGTCGCCGTTGCCCTCCGGCGTGATGCGGACGGTCGGGATCGTCGGTGCGAACGGGCGGTCGAGATACTGCGCGGGCAGAAGGGCTCCGGCCCCGCCGGGCCGCGAGTTGTGGGTGTTGCTCCAGACCTCGTAGGTCCAGTCCTGGATCGTGCCCGACGCATCCGTGCCGGCGCGAACGCGCGTGACCATGCCCGGCGAGAACGGCTCCCAGGCATGCTCCTGCTCGCGCATCCACTGGAGGCGCACCGGACGGCCCGGCAGGGCCTGCGCGAGAAGCGCGGCATCGGCCGCCGCGTCGTCCGCGCCGTTGTGGCCGTAGCAGCCCGACCCTTCGACATGGATGCAGCGCACCGCCTCGACGCCGACGCCCAGCATCTCGGAGATCGCCTCCTGATCGGGATAGACGCCCTGGGTGTGCGTCCAGACCGTCGTCACGCCGTCCTGGAGGACGGCCAGCGCGCAGGACGGGCCGATCGAGGCGTGCAGCTGGTAGGGCCGCGTGAAGCGCGCCTCGAACGGCGTGAGGCCCGGCGCGCCCGTCTGCCCTTCCTCGGCGACCTGCCCATCGGTGACGGGTCGGGACAGGAGGTAGTCGGGGAGCTGCGACGCGTCGGGCAGGTCCTCGCGCTCCTCCCAACGGGCGAGCGTCGAGAGCGTCCACATCGCCTTGATCGCATGCCATTCGCGCTCGGCGAGGACGCCGAGGAACGAGCCGTTGCGCACGACCTTGAGGACGCCCGGCATCGCCTCGACCGGCGCGCTGTCGACGGAGACGAGGCGCGCGCGCGGGCTCGGCGGGCGCACGACGCGCCCGTGCACCATGCCGTCGGGTCGCATGTCCTGCACATAGGCGGGCGCGCCGGTGACCTTGCCGGGAATGTCGATCCGCGCTCGCGGACGGCCCATCTCGCGAAACTCGACTGTGGGCTTCAGCACCGCGTCCGGACCGGCGCGGCCCCTGACGAGGTCGCCGGACACGAGCTCGCCATAGGAGACGCGGCGTCCGTCCGCGGCGATCACCGCACCCGCCTCGGCGCGCACGGCGTCGGGCGCCACGCCCCAGCGCCGGGCCGCCTCGCCCTTCAGGATCTCGCGCACCTGCGCGCTGACATGCCGGATCGCCCGACCGCTGTCCTGCACGGAATGGCTGCCGGCGGTGAACCCCTCGTTCGGGCTCTCGCTCGTGTCCGGCCCGACCAGCGCGAGGCTCTCGAACGGCATCTCGAGCTCTTCCGCCGCGATCTGGAGGAGCGCGGTACGGATCCCCTGCCCGAGTTCGGCCTTGCCGGTGAAGACGGTGGCGCGCCCGTCGGCGTCGATCCGCAACCAGGATTCAAGGTTCGGATTGGTCTTGAGGCTGCCCGGCAGGTCCGGCGCCGCCTCCTCCACCTCTTGGAAGTTCTGCGTCTCGCTGCCCGGCGACGTCGTCCCTTGCGCGAAGGCGCCGCGCATCGAGAAGGCCAGCACCAGAGAGCCGGTGCCGAGAAGCACGCTGCGGCGGGTCAGCGCGTGGGGATCGTGACGGGTCATCAGCCGGCCCTCGCGCCGGTGGTTCCGACGCCTGCGGTGCGCATGCTCTCCGCCGCCCTCCGGATCGCGGCGAGGATGCGCATATGCGTGCCGCAGCGGCAGAGGTTCGGCTCCATGTGGGCGCGGATCGCCTCGTCGGAGGCCTCCGGGTCGCGCTCCAGAAGCGCCTGCGCCCGCATCATCATGCCGGGAATGCAGTAGCCGCACTGTGCGGCCTGCTCGGCGATGAAGGCCGCCTGCATCGGCCCCGGCGCCTCGATCGTTCCGAGGCCCTCGACCGTCGTCACCGACTTGCCTTCCATCACGACCAAGGGAGTGACGCAGGACAGGACCGCCTCGCCCCCCACCATCACCGTACAGGCGCCGCATTGGCCAAGGCCGCAGCCGTATTTCGCCCCGTGCAGCCCGAGTTCGTCGCGCAGGACGTAGAGCAACGGCGTGTCGGGATCGGCCTCGATCTGGTGCTGCGTGCCGTTCACGGTGAGGCTTACCATGTGGGCTCTCGCTTGGAAGGATTGGCTGGTGCGGCGGAGCCGGTGTCGAGCGAGCGCTGGCCGTTCTCGGCCCCGCGCGCCCGCGCCTCGGCGATGAGGTCGGCCGGGTCGTCCCACGGCGGCTTGTCGCTGTACGTGCGGCGCATGTAGGCGAGGAGATCGGCGATCTGGCCATCGTCGAGCGCGCCGGCATAACCCGGCATGATCGGGCCGCGCTCGCCCTCCGGCGCCGGGATGCCGTTGAGGACCACGTTGATCGGATTGGCGGGCGTCGGACCGGAGATCGCGGTGGAATGATCGAGGCGCAGCCCGCCGTAGGGCAGCGGGCGCCCGGCATCGTGGCAGGTCGAGCAGGCGGCGGCATAGATCGCGGCGCCCCGGTCAGCCGAATCGTGCGCGACCGGCACGGTCTGGCTGCCGGCCGAGGGAACCACGGCGCCCGGCGGATGGATCGTCGCCTCGGCCGTCAGCGTCTCGGCGCGCTGCCGCCGCTCCGGTGAAGGCTCCCCCATCAGCGAGACGATGTAGGTCGCGATGGCGCGGGACTCGGCCTCGGGCAGCGTGCCGAGATTGGCGTTCACCGGCGCCATCGGCCCGCGCGCGATGCCGTGCCGGGCTTCCCAGCCCTGGTGCAGGTAGTGGGTCAGGCTGTCGACGTCCCACGGGATCGGTGCCGGCGAGGCCGCGTTCAGGGCATAGGCCGTCCAGCCTTCGGATTCGCCGCCGGCCAGATGGTCGTCGCCTCGCTTCTCGGCGCCGAGGAGGTTGCGCGGCGAATGGCAGGCGCTGCAGTGGCCGAGACCCTCGGCGAGATAGGCGCCACGGTTCCACACGTCGTCCTTCGCCGGATCGGCTTCGAACGTGCCCTCGCGAAAGAACAGGAGCTTCCAGCCGGCCAGCACCAGGCGCACGTTGAGCGGAAACGGGAGTTCGTTCGGCGGCGGCTCGGCGACCACCGGCTCGCGCGTCATCAGGTAGGCATAGAGCGCGCGGTTGTCGGCGTCCGAGACCAGCGTGAAATGGTCGTAGGGAAAGGCGGGATAGAGGTGTCGCCCCTCCCGGTCGACGCCCTCGCGCATCGAGCGCGTGAACGCCGCCTCGCTCCAGCGGCCAATCCCGGTCTCGGAGTCCGGGGTGATGTTGGTCGCATAGATCGTGCCGAAGGGCGTCGGCAGCGGCAGTCCGCCCGCGAAGGGCTTGCCGCCCGGCGCGGTGTGGCAGACCACGCAGTTTCCAACCGCCGCAAGGTCCGCGCCCTGTTTCACGAGCGCGGGCTCGAAGCGCTTCGAGGCGGCACGCTCGACGGGAGCGATCTCGCTCTCCCAGGCATAGGCCGTAAAGCCGGCCGCGCCGAAAACGACGATTGCAAGGAGGCCGAGGCCGGCGTGGCGCAGTTTCATCGGCCGCTCGTTTCATGGCGCCGCCAGATTGGAAGCGCTACAAACGATCAGCTAGCGGGATGCCATCCCCCTCCAAGGCTTCGCGGCGACAGACTGCGTATGCGGCCATTCAATAGAAGGCGAGGAACGCCCCGTACGGGCGCCCTGCGCCGGTGCCGGTCATCATTGTGCGACGAGATGTCCCTCGCCGACGTCCGTCAGGACGAGCCGCGCCGGCGGATCGCCCACGCGGCGCACCGCGCTCGGAATGTCGCCGACGAGGCGCGGGAAACCCGCTCGGCGACGGGCGGGATCGGGGACCGGCACGGCCTCGATCAGCCGCCGCGTGTAGGCGTGGCGCGGATCGCCGAACACCTGACGCGCCGTGCCCGTTTCCACGATCTGGCCGAGATACATCACGGCCACCCGGTCGGAGATGTTCTCGACGACGGCCATGTCATGGCTGATGAAGAGATAGGCGATGCCGAACTCGGCCTGCAGTTCCTTCAGGAGTTCGAGCACGCGCCTCTGCACCGACACGTCGAGCGCCGACACGCTCTCGTCGGCGATGATGAGCTTGGGTCGCAGCGCGAGCGCGCGGGCGATGCAGATTCGCTGGCGCTGGCCGCCGGAGAACTGGTGGGGGTAGCGGCGCATCGCGTCCGGCTGGAGGCCGACGCGCTCGAACAGCGCAGCGACCCGCTCCTCGCGTTCGCGCGCCGATCCGATGCCGTGGACCGCGAGGGGCTCGGCCACGAGGTCGCCGGCCCGCCAGCGCGGGTCGAGCGAGGCGAACGGGTCCTGGAAGATCATTTGCACGTCGCGGCGCAGCGCCTTGCGCTCCGACGTCGACAGGTCCTGCCCCGACCGGCCGCCGACCGACAAGTGCCCCTCGTAGGGCACGAGCCCGGCGATCGCCTTGGCAGTGGTGGACTTGCCGCAGCCGCTCTCGCCGACGAGGCTAAGCGTCGCGCCGGCCGGTACGTCGAACGAGACGCCGGCGACCGCGTGGACCTCGGCGACCGTGCGGCCGAAAAGCCCCCCCTTCAAGGGGAAGCGCACCCGAAGGTCCCGGATCTCGGCGACCGGGGCCGGTGTCGCGGCGGTCTCGCGCCTGCTTCCGTCGCCCATGCGCGGCACGGCGGCGAGCAGCGCGCGGGTGTAATCCTCCTTCGGCGCCGCAAAGAGCGGGACGACCGCCCCCGCCTCGACCTCGCGCCCCGCGCGCATGACGACGACCCGGTCTGCCATCTCCGCGACGACGCCCATGTCGTGCGTGATCAGGATCAGCGCGGTGCCGCGAGTCGCCTGGATCTCCTTCAGGAGGCCCAGAACCTGCGCCTGGATCGTCACGTCGAGCGCCGTGGTGGGCTCGTCGGCGATCAGGACGTCGGGCTCGAGCGCGAGCGCCATCGCGATCATCACGCGCTGGCGCATGCCGCCGGACAATTCGTGCGGATACTGCCCCATCCGCCGCTCGGCCTCGGGGATGCGCACCGCCTGCAGCGCGTCGAGCGCAAGCCGCCTCGCTTCCGCTGCCGACACGTCGCGATGCGCGTCGATCGCCTCTACCAGTTGGCGACCGACGGTCAGCACCGGGTTCAGCGAGGTCATCGGCTCCTGGAAGATCATCGCGATCCGGTCGCCGCGCACCCGCCGCATCCGGCTCTCGGACGCCTCGGTCAGGTCCTCCTCGCCAAGACGGATCGAGCCGGCGGCGACCACCGGCCCCGGCTGCGGCAGAAGGCCCATGATCGCGAGCGAGGTCAGCGACTTGCCCGAACCGGACTCGCCCGCGATGCAGAGCGTTTCGCCGCGGGCGAGGTCGAAGGACAGGCCCTCGACCAGCGTCCGGGCGCGCGCGCCCTCCCCGACCGAGATCGTGAGGTCTCGGACCGAGAGCACCGGGGCGGTGGCCGCGGCCATCGCCTCGCGCGGCAGGACCCTGCCCATCATCACTCGAACACGACCCGCGGGAAGTAGAACGAGACGACCCAGTTCGGCATGTCGACGATCTCGGAGATGCGAAGGTCGCCGCAGGTCGAGACGAGCATGTAGGCGTCGACCGGGTTGAGGTTGTAGCGCTGCGCCAGAAGCTCCACCATGTCGGCGACCGCCTGCCGCGCGCCGGTCATCAGGTCCGGACCGACGCCCGTCGTCACCTCGTAGCCCTTGGCGTCGAGATGGCGCGTGACGGGGCCCGGCGTCGTGAACCGGGGCATGGCGAGATTGGCGCCCTTTACGAGATCGAGCGTCAGCACCGCGTTCATCGGGCTTTCGATCGCCGTGCCGCACACCTCGCCGTCCCCTTGCGCGGCGTGCGTGTCGCCGACCGAGAACAGGGCGCCTGCGACTTCGACCGGGAGGTAGAGCGTGGTGCCGGCCGAGAGGTCCCGGATGTCGAGATTGCCGCCGACGCGGCGCGGGGGTACCACCGAATGGTGTCCCGGCTCGGCCAGCGCATTGCCGATCGTGCCGGCGAAGGGCTTCAGCGGCACGCGCCCGTGCCGGCCGAAGGCGGCGGGCTCGAGCGAGTTCGGGTCATATGTCCAGATCGTCAGCGCGGCTTCGGTGAACTGGTCCGCGAGAAGTCCGAAGCCGGGAATGTTGGCGGTCCAGCCGAAGCCGGACGGCTTGAAACCCTCGATCGTCACCTTCAGCGCGTCGCCCGGCTCTGCGCCCTCGACGAAGATCGGACCCGAGACCGGGTTGATCTTGGAGAAGTCGAGAGCGGTGACGCTCTCGACGGTGGAGTCCGGCGTCAGCTGGCCGGCCGATGAATCCCGGCACTCGAACTCGATGGTCGCACCCGGCGCCACGCGCAGCGCCGGTTCGAACGAGTTGTCCCAGCCGAAATGATGCTGCCGGCCGTGGATCGTGTAGTCGCAAGCCTTGCACATCTCACTTGGTCTCGACGTAGCGGTAGTTCATCGGGGTGTTGACCGGATCGATGTAGAGGGCGTCGTCGCCGCCCATCCGGGCCGAGCGCATCGTGTAGCGCTTCTCGTTGAAGACCGGCACCCAGGGCGCATCGGCCATCACCTTCCGGTAGACCTCGCCCCAGGCGGCCGCCCGCTCGGCGGCCTTCGCCGGGTCGACCATCGCGTCGGCGGCGGCGGCCTCCGTGTCCAGCGCCTCGTTGCAGTACTTCGCCCAGTTCCAGCCGCCCTCGGCCGCGCCGGAGCAGCCGAGGATCGGGCCGTAGAAGTTCGACGGGTCCGGGAAGTCGGCGATCCAGGCCATGCCGCCCGACCAGATCATCGGTGCGCCCTCCGCCGAGCCGCCTGCGGCGATGACGTTGGCCTGCGCAAGGCTCTGCAGCGAGGCCTTGATGCCGATGGCCGCGAGATCCTGCTGGATCGCCTGCGCGATGCGCGGCTGCGGATCAACGTTGGCGACGAAGAGCTCGGTCTCGAAACCGCCCTCGTGGCCGGCCTCGGCCAGGAGCTTCTTGGCGGCCTCGACGTCGTACTTGTAGCCCTCGAAGTTCTGGATGTAGCCCGGCATCGTCGGCGGCAGCGGCTGGTTGGCAGGCGTCGCGCGGCCGTTGATGATCTGGACGATGCGGTCCTTGTTGATCGCCATGTTGACGGCCTGGCGAACCTTCAGGTTGTCGAAGGGCGCGGCCTTGGTGTTCATCGTGATGTAGCCGGTGTGGAGCTGCACGCCCTCGACCACCTGCGCGGCCTCGGCCGGGTTGCCCATGACCTCGCGGAACTTGGCCGGCGGGATGCCGTCGCCCGGCACGTCGACCTCGCCGTTCTGCACGCGCAGCAGCGAGACCACCGGCTCCTGGCCGATCTCGAAGGTGATGCCGCCGAGCTTGGGCGCGCCTTCACGGTAGTAGTCCGGGTTCTTCTCGAGGACCAGACGCTGGCCGAGCGTCCATTCGGCGAGCTTGAAGGCGCCGGTGCCGACCGGGTTGCGCCCGAAGTCGGCGCCCGACTTCTCGACCTCCTCCTTCGGCACGATGAAGGAGAAGTTCAGCGCCATGACCGACAGGAAGGTCGCGTCGGGGCGCGACAGCGTCACCTGCACCGTCTTCGGATCGAGGATCTTCACGCCCGACAGTTCGGTGGCCGTGCCGCCCTGCATCGCCTCGAAGCCCTCGATCGAGCCGAGGAAGCTGGCGCCCGGCGACTGGGTGGCCGGGTTCACCGTGCGCTCGAACGAGTATTTCACGTCCTCCGCCGTCATCGCGCGGCCGTTGTGGAATTTCACGCCGTCGCGCAGCTTGAAGGTGAAGACCTTGCCGTCCGGCGAGATCTCGTAGGACTCGGCCAGCCCCGGCCGCAGCTTGGCGGTGCCCGGCTCGTAGTCCATCAGCCCGTCGAAGATCGCCTTGATCATCGAGAAGTTCTGCCAGTCGTAGCCGATCGCGGGATCGAGCGTCGCGATGTCGTCCTTGTAGGTGACGGTGATCGTGTCGCCCTCCTGCGCATGCGCCACCATCGGCGCGGACAGGACGGCGGCGGAGATGGCGAGCGCTGCGGCGCCGCGCTTGAGACGAGCGAGCATGGGCGGGCTTCCTTTCACTGGAGCTTGATGCGGGGATCGACGAAGGGGGCGACGAGATCGGCCACGAGGTTCCCCATCACGATGGCGAGGGCGGACACGAGCGTGACGCCCATGATGATCGGCAGGTCGACGCGCTGGATCGCCTGCCAGGCAAGTTGGCCGATGCCGGGCCAGCCGAAGACGCTCTCCACCACCACGATGCCGCTCATGAAGAGGCCGATGTCGATGCCGATCATCGCGATGATCGGCAGGATGGCGTTGGGCAGCGCGTGGCGCAGGAGAATGGTCCATCGCTTCAGGCCCTTGGCGCGGGCAGTGCGCATGTAGTCTTGGCGCAGGACGTCCACCATCGAGGAGCGCATCATCCGCGCGTACCAGCCGGCACCGAGGATGCCGAGCGTCAGCGCCGGCAGCACGAGGTGGGAGAAGGTGCCGTAGCCGCCGATGGGAAACCAGCCGAGCTTGACGGCGAAGACGTAGAGGAGAAGCAGCCCGACCACGAACTGCGGTGCGGAGACGGTGACGAAGGACGTCACCATCAGCGCGTGGTCGCTCGCCCGTCCGCGCCGCACGGCAGCCAGGATGCCCATCGTCAGGCCGAGCACGAGTTCGCAGACGATCGCGGCCAGCATCAGGAGGAGGCTGGCCGGAAGCCGCGCCCAGATGAGGTCCGCCACCTCCGAGCGCTGGAGGTAGGAGCGCCCGAGGTCGCCCTGCACGAGATGGCCGAGATAGCGCGCGTACTGGACGAAGAACGGCTGGTCGAGCCCGAGCTGGCTGCGGATGTTGGCGACCTGCGCGGCGGTCGCCGTGCGGCCGGCGATCTGCCGCGCCGGGTCGGCCGGCAGGAGATAGAGAAGCACGAAGGTGATGAGGCTGACGCCGATCAGGATGAGGACGGCCTGCACGAGCCGCCGCGCGAGGTAGACCGCCATCAGCCGCGCCCCTCTTCGGTCGGGTCGAGCGCGTCGCGCAGCGCGTCGCCGACGAGGTTGAAGGCGAGCGCGAGCAGGAGGATCGCCGCGCCGGGAAAGAAGACCAGCCAGGGGGCCGCCTGGAAGTAGGTCTGGTTCTCGAAGATGATGTTGCCCCACGAAGCATCCGGCGGCTGCACGCCGACGCCGAGGAAGGACAGCGTCGCCTCGAGGAGAACCGTCGTCGAGATGCCGAGCGTGCCGTAGACGATGACCGTCGAGGTGAGATGTGGCAGGACGTGCCGGAACAGGATGCGCGAGGAGCTGGCGCCGAGCGTCACCTCGGCTTGGATGAACTCGCGCTCGGCGAGCGAGCGCGTCTCCGAATAGACGACGCGCGCCACCTGCACCCAGTTCACCAGCGCGATGACGAGGGCGACGATCCAGAGGCTCGGCCGCAGCACGGCGGCGAGGCAGATTGCCAGAAGCAAGGCCGGAAAGGCCATCATCAGGTCGGTGAAGCGCATCAGCACGGAGCCGACGACCCCGCGATAGTAGCCGGCGACGACGCCCACCAGCGTCCCGATGACGAGCGCCGCCCCATTGGCGACGATGCCGATGACGAGCGAATTGCGGGCGCCGTAGAGAAGGCGGGAGAAGAGGTCGCGGCCGAGAAGATCGGTGCCGAGCCAGTAGGTCACGGAGGGCGGCAGCGGCGAGCCTTCGAGCGACAGGCCGTCGAAGAACTGTTCGTTCGGGTCGAACGGGGCGATCAGCGGCGCGAAGATCGCGGCCAGCACGACCACGGCGATGACGACGAGACCGAGAACGCCGAGCTTGCGCGACAGGAGGCGCTTCAGGACGCCCTCGCCGCCGACCGGCGCGGCAGGAGGGACCGCCGACGTGTCAGGCGAGACGAGGACGCTCATCCGAGGCCTCCGTGGTCTTGAGTTCGACGATGCGGCGGGCGGCGCCCTCGAGGCTGACCTGCCAGCTCATGGCGAGCGCTCGGAGCTGCGCATAGGCCTGTTCCTCGCCGATGCCGGCTCCGGATAGAGCGACGACGGCGCGCACGACGGTCTGGCGTTCGCCGATGCGACGGCGGAGCGAGGCGATCTCCTCGCCGAGCCGCCGCCGCTCGTCGAAGGCGCGCCGCGCGATCAGGAGCGCCGAATAGACGCCGGCATTGCCGACAGGCTTCACGATCTGCGCGTCCGCCTGGAGCGACAGCGCCCATTCGATGCGCCCCGGCGCTTCCGAGCCGATCAAGGCGACGAGCGGCATCGGCGCCTCGCCGGCTTTCCACGGAAACTGCTCGTCGAAGCCGTGGTCGACGTCGAAGAACAGGAAGTCCGCGCCGGCGGCGGTCGCGGGAAGATCGGGCCAAGCCTGCTCGACCTCGAGGCCGATCGCACCGAGCTGGCGGATCAGGACCTCGACGGCGGCGTGCTCGCGGTGGAGGACGACGGCCCTGGCGCCGCCGAGATTGGGGATGCGCGCGCGCCGGGTCATTTCACCAGCCTCAGCGAGGGCCGAAAGGTAGCCGTCGGATCGTAGTGCGACAGGTAGGGATCGGGCTCGACCCGCCCGCGGCTTTCCTCCAGCACCTCGAAGCGGCTTCCGCGAACGCGCGCGATGCGCACGGGCAGCGCCGCATGCTGCGTCAGCGGATCGACGCGGATGGGCCCGAGCGCCGTCTCGCGGATGCCCGCACCCATCGCACGGCGGACCGCCGACGGCTCGTCCGTCCCCGCCGCCTCGATCGCATCGGCGAGCACCGTGACCGCGGCGTGCGCCGCCGCCTCGAACGAGGAGCCCGGTCCCGGCGCGCCGTCGTGGACGAAGGGAAGCGAGGAGAGGTGCCCGTCACCGAAGGGGGCGATGGAGGGGAGTTCCGCCTCGGTCAGGTTGCAGGAGACGATCGGCCGGCGTTCCGGCCGGAAGCGCTCGTCCTCGCGCCCGAGCGCCGCATAGGCCTCGTAGAAGGCATAGGAAGACGGGCCGATTAGGTTGTTGAGGATGAAGTCCGGCGCGGTCGTCCGGATCTCGGCGACGAGCCGGCCGACATCCGTGTCGCCGAGCGCGAGGTAGCGCTCGCCCCTCACCTCGCCGCCGGCATCTGCCACGAGATCGCGGGCGATGCGGTTCATCTCCCATCCCCAGATGTAGTTCGAGCCGACGAGGAAGGCGTCGCGCCCGTATCGCGCGGCGACGTGCGCCACGAGCGGCACGAGGTGCTGGTTGGGCGCGGCGTTCAGGTAGACGACGTGCTCGTTCGCCTCGAACCCCTCGTAAGGAGCCGGATACCACAGAAGTCCGCCGTGCTTCTCGAGCACCGGGATCACGTCCTTCCGGCTCCAGGAGGTGATGCAGCCGACGACGTGGCGCACGCCATCAGTGACGACGAGATCGGCGCAGAGCGGCGCATAGGCTTCGATCCGGCCGGCCGGATCGCGCTCGGCGATACGGAAGCGGATGCGCCGCGCGGGATCGGCGTTGACGGCTTCGATCGCCCCCATCGCGCCCTCGCGGCACGCCTCGCCGAGCCGGTCGTAGCTGCCGGAGCGGGAGAACAGGACGCCGATGTCGATGGGTTGCTTCAAGTCGCAGTTCCCGAAACGAAAAAGCCCCGCAAGCGCGCCGCGATGCCGGGAGGGCGTCGCGTCGGACCGACGGGGCTCGAATGCCGTCCGGCAGACAAGGCCGGTATGTCGGGCGATCCTGCGACAGGATCACAGCGGCGTCAACCACTTTGATGAGAAGAAGGGCTTGCCTAGTTTGTAGGCATATCGATGGGCGATCGTCGCACGGCGGATGCCGCCGGGAGGATGGGTGAGCGTGCCACGGCGCCTTTCGCCATACAACTCGGCTCTCGTAAGCCCGGCGCCCTGATCCACGCCCGTCGCGATCGCAAGGCTTGACCGCCCCTTCCCCGGTTTGCTCTACGAAGAGCCATCATGGGACCTCATCTCGATCTCGTCGCCAGCGACACGCGCGTGCCGGCCAAGGTGGATTTCGTCGTCGTCGGCGGCGGCATCATCGGAGCGGCGGCCGCGCTTCATCTCGTCGAAGCGGGCCATTCCGTCGTCCTCTGCGAAAAGGGACAGGTGGCCGGCGAGCAGTCCAGCCGCAACTGGGGCTGGTGCCGCCAGGCCGGGCGCGACGAGCGCGAGGTGCCGCTGATCGTCGAGAGCCTGCGCCTATGGCGCGGGATGGCCGAGACGGTGGGCGCCGATGTCGGCTTCCGCCAGCACGGCACGCTCTTCGTCGCCGAGACCGCCGAAGAGGAAGCCTCGTTCGAGGCCTGGGCACGGATGGCCCGGCCGCAGGGCGTCGACGCCGAGATCCTGACGGGCGCGCGCCTGCGTGAGGTGACGCGCGATGCGCCGCTGCGCCAGCGCCTCGGCCTTTTCGTCGCGAGCGACGGGCGCGCCGAACCCCAGTTCGCCGTCCCGGCGATCGTGCGCGCCGCCAGGGCCAAGGGCCTGACCGTCCTCGCGCCCTGCGCGGTCAACGGCGTCGAGCGGTCGGCGGGGCGGGTCGACGCCGTTCTCACCGAGCATGGGCGGATCGCGTGCTCCGGAATTCTCGTGGCGGCCGGCGCCTGGTCCAGCGCCTTTTGCCGAAGCCTTGGCCTCCGCCTGCCGCAACTGAAGGTCCTCGGCTCCGTGTTCCGCACGTCGGCGGTCGAGGGTGGTCCCGAGGCCTCGATCTGGATCGACAAGATCGGCGTCCGCAAGCGCCTCGACGGCGGCTACACGATCGCCGACAGCTCGACCTACGACGCGCCGCTGACGCCCGACAGCCTCCGCTTCCTTCGCGAGTTCGCACCGATGCTGCGCCAGCAGGGCCGCGGCATCCGCCCGCACATCGCGCTGCAGTCCTTCCGCGAGACGCTGGCGCCCCGATCCTACACCGGCGCGCGGATGCTCGACCCCCGGCCCCGCGCCGGCGACGGAGAGGCCCTTCTGCGAAAGGCCGCCGGCTTCTTCCCGGCGCTCGGCGGCGCCCGGATCCTCCAGCGCTGGGCCGGCTATATCGACGTCACCCCCGACGCGATCCCCTATATCGACCGGATCGAGACCGATCCCGACGTCGTGGTGGCGACCGGCTTCTCCGGCCACGGCTTCGGCATCGGGCCGGGCGCGGGACGCCTCGCCGCCGAGGTGCTGACCGGCCGCCCGACCATGGTCGGGACCGAGGATTACGCGATCCCCCGCTTCTCCGACCTCAGCCGCATCAAGCTCGGCACCGCGGTCTGAGGCGACGCCGCGTCAGGTGCCCGCCGCGCCGTCCGAGGTCAGCCGTTCGAGATTGTCGATGAGGCGCCGGAGGAGCGCGAGAAACTCAGCGGTCTCGGCCTCGGAGAAGCCCGCCAACGCCTCGCGGTTACCTTGGAACAGCGCTTCGCAAGCGGTGGGAAGCGAAGCCTTCGCAGCGTCGCTGACGTGGATCACGTTGCTGCGGCCGTCGGACGGGTCGGCCGAGCGCCGGATCTGCCCGTCGCGCTCCATTCGCGCCAGCATCTGCGCCATGGATGGCTGCTCGGTGCGGACGAGACGCGCGAGATCGCGCTGCGTGCGCGCTCGCCCGGTCTCCAACGCGACCAGCACGGGAAGATGACCGACCCCGAAGCCCAATGGCTTCAGCCGCGCTTCGCTGAGACGAGCGAAGGCTCGCGCCGCAACGCTCACGAGATGTCCGGGCGTCGCGAGGACATCAGGCTTTTCTAACGACATCTGCATAGGCTCCTATCTTATTTGATAGGATCCTATATAGTTGGCGCATGGACGGCAACGACCTGTCCCCACATGACCCGTCCGCCCTTGCCTGGAGAGTGCCCCATGAACTCGAGCCATGAACTCGTCCGCCGTCTCTATGCGTGCTTCAACAGCCGCGATGTCGACAGCGTCCTCGCGATGTTGACACCCGACATCGCCTGGGCGAACGGCATGGATGGCGGTCATGTCGAGGGGTACGACGGCATCCGGGACTATTGGCGCCGGCAGTGGTCGGTGGTCGATCCGCATGTCGAGCCGATGCGGATCGAGGATTTCGGCGCGGACGCCGTCCTCGTCGAGGTCCGCCAGACCATCCGCGATCTCGACGGGCGACCGGTGGTGGCGAGCGGTCTCAAGGACAAGACCGTCGGCCACGTCTTCCGCTTCCGGGACGGGAAGATCTGCCGGTTCGAGATTCGCGAGACCCCATAGGACGCGGCTGCCCGCCGCGCCGCATCCGTTCTCGTCAGAAGCGATACTTCAAGCCGACCTCGCCGACGTGGCTGGTGTCGATGTCCGAGCTCGTGCCGATCGAATAGCGACCGGTGAGCGACAGGCGGTCGGTGAGGCCCGCATCGACGCCGACGCCCGCCACGAAGCCGCGCGCCGCCAGATCGTCGAGCGCACTGGAGCGTGCGCGGGTGATGCCGCCGGCGATCGCCGCCGAGACGCGCGCGTCGTCTTCTGTGAGGATGTCCTCGTAGCCAATGCGGCCGGTCAGGGCGAGCGGTCGGCCGCCGAGATCGGTGACATAGCCGAGGTGCAGGTTCGCCGAGCCGAGCAGCGCGTTGCGCTGCGTGTCGCCATAGACGATCTCGGCCGCGGCGCCGCTCTCGGCATAGCCGTCGGCATCTGCGTAGAGGTAGTCGAGCCCGAGCGCCGGCGTGATCGTGAAGGCGCCGGCCTGGAAGCCGTAGCCGGCCTCGAGGCCGACATTGGCCGACACGCCGTTGGTGTCGGTGCCGCGATTGACAACGGTCGAAACGAGGGTCCGCCGGTCGAGGTCCTCGTAGTCGTGATGCGCGACGCCGCCCGAGAGGGTCACATAGGCCGGGCCGAACAGCGCCGTGGCGTAGAGGTCGGCGGCGAAGGACAGCGTGTCGTAGGTGAGGCGCGCGTCGTCCACCTCGCCGGCGGCCGCCGACAGCGCACCGCCGATCAGGACCCGGTCGGTCAGGCGGTGGTCGTAGCCGATGCGGACCGAGCCGTTGTCGAAGCGGTAGTCGCGCGCCCCGTCGCGCTCGAAGCGGCTGCCGCCGAGCGAGACGTAGAGATCGGAGAAGGGCACGGCGATCGCCGCGTCCGAGCCGGTGGCCGGCAGCGGCAGGCGCAGCGCGGCGACGCGGGCCCGGTCGCGCACCGCCTCGTTCGCCGTCATGCGGTCGAGCAGCGCGGTCTCCGTCAGCGAGCCGACCGCCGCGGCGGTGGTTCCGACCGACAGGTAGTCCTCGACGAGCTGCGAGAACAGGCGGTGGACGCTGGTCGTCGGGTGGATGCCGTCCCAGTAGAGATAGGTGTTCTGGACGCTGACGGGGGCCGCCGCGCAGGCGGGCGTCGACAGGCAGGCGTCGCGCGTGTTGAGGATGCCGAAGCGTGCCGGATCGCTCGCGACCAGCGCCCCGAGACGCTGGACGTCGACGAGAACGACGTCGGTGTTGGGCAGCGCCGCCGCGACCTGCGTCACGCCGGCCCGCAGCGCGGTGTTGAAGGCGTTGGTGGCGAGCGTTCCGGCGACCGAACCCTGGAGGGTCGCCGAGAAGGCCGGCGTCGCGCCGATGTCGGGCAGGTTGAGGACGGCGACGGTGGGCGCGCCGAGACGGCCGAGGCGGGCGAGCGAGGCGGCGACGTCGCCGGCCGACGCCACGGCCTCGGCACCGACCAGCGCGGCGGTCGCGCCGGGCGTGTTGATCTCCTGGATGATGTTGTTGGCGCCGCCGTAGAGGGTGACGACGTCGCTCGCGCCGAAGCGCCGGTCCTGCAGCTCGAACGCGTCGATCTGCGCGGGGATACCGGGCGGCAGCAGGCCGTCCAGGCGGTCGGTACGGGCGTTGCCGAACGCATAGTTCTGCGACAGTTCGGGATTGATGCGCACGCCCGCGAGGGTCGCCGCGCCCGCCTGCTGCATCGGACCACCGTTGAGGTATTCGGTGAAGACCGGCCCGTTCGAGAAGCGGCCGGCGAAGTAGGGCGGCGATGCCGGCCGGCCGGTGAGGAGGTAGAGGTTGCCGTTGTCGGACAGGGAGTCGCCGAAGCTGATAACGGGTCCGGCGACCTGCGCCAGCGCGGGCAGCGCCGTGCCGGCGACGAGAAGCGCGGTGGTGGCGGCCAGAACGGCCCGGCAATCGATACGGCTCATGCGAAACGTCCCCCTCCGGCAAGCCCCCGCAGCCGGTCCGACGGAAGCATGCAAGACGGCGCGGCGCGGCGACAGCGGATTGTGGACGCGCGCCGAAGCGCAAGGCCGGATTGTGGCGGTGCTGTGGCCGAGCCGCCGCAGGCTTTCCCTGCTGCGGCAGCCCGTCTTCGCTCAGCGACGGCGCAGCACCATGCCGCCATGGTGCAGCGTATCGGCATCGACGAAATCGCCATCCGCCGTGAAGCCGGTGTCGTCCCAGTACTCGATATGGGTGCCGGACACCTCGTATCGGCCGCGATAGGCGCTCTCGCGCGTGCCGCGCGCTTCGTCATAGCGACCGTTCGGGAGAAGCTCGTGGCGCACGTGGCCATCGTCGGTGACCCAAAGGCCGACATAGGGATGGTTCTGGTCCGGCATGACAGCCTCCTCGGCTTGGGACGGAAGGACGGACGCGGCCGCAAGGGTGGCGCCCGCAAGGACGAGCCGGCGCATCAGTGCGCCGAGCGAAGGGGACGCACGACCACCTCGCTGACGTCGACGTCCTCCGGCTGTTCCAGCGCAAAGCGCACGGCGCGACCGATCGCGTCCGGCTTCAGGGCGACCGAGCGAAAGGTCTCCATCAGCGTCGCCGCGTCGCGGTCGGTGATGGTCGAGGCCAGTTCGCTTTCCACGACGCCCGGATGGATGCAGGTCACGCGGATGTCCTGCCGCTCCTGCCGCAGCCCGTCCGAGATGGCGCGGACCGCGAACTTCGTCGCGCAGTAGACGGCGGCGGTCGGCGACACGGCGAGCGCGCCGATCGAGGCGATATTGACGACGTGGCCGGAGCCGCGCGCCGTCATCTCCGGTAGCACGGCCGCAATGCCGTAGAGGACGCCCTTCACGTTGACGTCGATCATCCAGTCCCACTCGTCCACCTTCAGCGCGGCGAGCGGCGACAGCGGCATGACGCCGGCATTGTTGACGATCGCGTCGACCCGTCCGAACGCGGCGCGTCCGGCTTCGGCAAAGGCCGCGACGTCGGCGCGGTCGGTGACGTCGAGGCGGCGGGTCGCCACACGGGCGCCGTTGCGCCGGAGCTCCTCAGCGAGCGCGTCCAACCGGTCCGTGCGGCGGGCTCCGAGCATGAGCGTGGCGCCGGCGCCAGCGAGTTCGCGGGCGATGCCCTCGCCGATGCCGGACGAGGCGCCGGTGATGAGAACGACCTTTTCGAGAGCCATGAGGGCCTCCTTTGCGTGGTTTGCGTTCATCCCGCTCCGGCAATTTCGTCGACCGGGGCGGTTGCCGATGAGATAGACCCGCTCCATTGTCGCCAGAAGCCACCTTCCACTGCACGCCGAGGTAAGCCACGCTAACCAATGCACGACGACCTGAACGCCCTGTCCGTCTTCGCCGTCATCTCCGAGGAGGCGAGCCTACGTGCCGCCGCCGATCGTCTCGGCGTCACCCGCTCCGCGGTCAGCCAGTCGCTGCGGCGTCTCGAGGCCGATCTCGGCGTGTCGCTGGTCCGCCGCACGACGCGCAGCATGAGCCTGACCGAGGAAGGCGAGCGGCTGCGAGGCGAGATCGCCCCGGCCATCGCCGACATGCGGGCAGCGCTGGACGGGGTTCGGGCCCATCGCTCCGCCGTGCGCGGACAGTTGCGGCTGGCCGTGTCCTCGATCGCCGAGAGCGTCCTATCCGGCCCGCTGCTGGCAGGCTTCTGCGATGCCTGCCCCGACGTGCAGCTCGACGTCCTCGTCACCGACGAGGAGTTCGACATCGTGGCGCAGGGCTTCGACGCCGGTGTGCGGCTTGGCGAGGTGATCGAGCAGGACATGATCGCCGTGCCGGTGTCGGGCGACCAGCGCCAGGTCGCAGTGGCCGCGCCTGTCTATCTCGAACGGGCTGGCACGCCCCTGCACCCGCGCGAGTTGGCTGCCCACCGCTGCATCGGATGGCGTCCGGCACCACGCGCCGTGCCCTATCGCTGGGAATTTGCCGAAGACGGACGCGACTTCACGGTCTCGGTCGAACCGGAAGTCACCACCAACGACATGCGCCTGATGGTGCAGCTGGCCCGCGCGGGAGCCGGCATCAGCTTTGGCATGGAGGACACGTTCCACGAGGATCTCGAACGCGGAACCCTCGTGTCGGTGCTGGACGCCTTCTGCCCGCCCTTCCCCGGTTTCTTCCTCTACTATCCCAGCCGCCGCGACATGCCGATGCGCCTGCGCGCCTTCGTGGACCATGTCTTGCGATACCGCCGCGAACGGGCCTGACGAGATGCCCGCAGTCCCCCTTCGGCATCTTTTATACTCATCGGTAAAATACTCCGTTGACATCGAGGAGGGGAGCGCCTAGCTCTTTCCATACCGATCGGTAATCAACATCGGGACGGTGGCACCAAGATCGCCCACCCGATGTCCGAGACCGGACCCGATGCCGACGCACGTTCGTGCTGCGGCAGGGATGGGCGCGCGCTCTCCGCATGCGGCCTCCCGTTCCCAACCTTCCGACCGCTTGTTTCGCGCGCCCCCGGCGTCGCGGCAGCGATCTCTTGCGACCTGTTTTCCGGAGACCAACCCATGTCCCGCATTCTTTTCTCCGCCACCGCCGCCCTCCTGCTCTCTGCCGGCTTCGCCTCCGCCGCGGACCTCGTTCCGGGCTCCGATCTCGGCGTGCGCCAGGCGCAGGCTGCCGCCGACCACTCGGTGGTGACCGGGACTGTGAAGAGCCGCGATCGTTCCGAGACCTCCTACGGCTACCAGTCCGGCCGCACCGTGCGCTCGGAGTCCTTCGTGCCGGCCGAACGGCCTGAGGTGCGCGAGAACGCCCGCAGCCAGTCCTTTGCCCGGGGCGGCGCGATCGTTCCCGGCTCCGACAGCTTCTGAGAAAGCGGCCTGCCGTCAGCGCCCCCGCGCGCCGGCGGGCCTCCCGCCTTTCCCATCCGTCCGCCCCCCGCATCGATCGAGGAAGACCCCATGTCCAAACTCCATTCCGTCCTGAACGGCGTCGCCGCGGTCATGGCAAGTTCCGTCGCGGCGGCCTTTGCCGTCACATTCCTTGGGCTCGGCGTGATCAGCCATGAGCCCCGGCCAGCGGCCGGCGCCGAAACGAGCGAAGCCGCGCCCCCAGCGGCCGTGCCGGCATCGGTCGCCCGGGTCGAGCGGCGTCCGGTCGAGCTCTGGTCGCGCCATTCGGGCCGGCTCGAGGCGGTCGAGCGGGTCGAGATCCGCTCGCGCGTCGCCGGTGCGGTCCTCGCGACGCATTTCGAGGAGGGTGCGCTGGTGGAAAAGGGTGCGCTTCTCGTCACCATCGATCCCGAGCCCTATCGCGCCGCGGTGGAGCGGTCCCGCTCCGACCTGCAGGCTGCGCAGGCGCGCCTCGCGTTTGCCGAAGGCGAACGCGATCGC
Source organism: Aureimonas phyllosphaerae (assembly GCF_047943035.1). Classification (NCBI taxonomy): domain Bacteria; kingdom Pseudomonadati; phylum Pseudomonadota; class Alphaproteobacteria; order Hyphomicrobiales; family Aurantimonadaceae; genus Aureimonas; species Aureimonas phyllosphaerae. The sequence goes on from NZ_CP181348.1 coordinate 4,091,633, forward strand.
GGCGCACAGCTTCAGGGGAACCGCACCATCGCAGGCTCCGAATACGAGCGCCGTGTCCAGGCCGCCGCCGAGGCGCAGGCCCAGCTCTCGGCTGCCGCCGCCACTCTGCGCAGCGCCGAGCTCGATCTCTCCTATACCGAGATCCGGGCCCCGGTGTCCGGGCGTATCGGGCGGCTCCTCGTGACGAGCGGCAACCTCGTCTCGGCCGGGGCCGCCTCGCCGGTCCTGGCGCGGATGGTGTCGGTCGATCCCGTCTACGCCACGATCGACGCCGACGAGGGCAGCACGCAGCGCCTGCTGCAGTCCGCCGGCGGCATGGACGGCATCGAGCGCATTCCGGCTCGCCTCGATCTCCAGAACGGTGGCAGCGTCGAAGGCCATGTCCGCTTCGTCGATCCGACCGTCGACCCCGCCAACGGCACCGTCGCCATCCGCGTCGCCTTTCCGAACGCCGAGGGAACGCTGATGCCGGGCCAGTTCGCCAAGGTCCGTCTTGGTGAACCCAAGGCGGAACCGGCCCTTCTCGTGTCCGAGCGGGCGGTCGGCACCGATCAGGACAAGCGCTATGTGCTGGTGGTCGACGAGACCGATACGGTGCAGTACCGCGAAGTGCATCTTGGCGCGGCGTCCGGCGACATGCGTGTCGTCGAAAGCGGCCTCGCCGCCGATGAGCGCGTCGTCGTCAACGGCCTGCAGCGTCTGCGCCCCGGCGCCAAGGTCGCCCCCCAGATGGTCTCGATGGAGACCGGCCGCAGCCTCGACCGACAGGCCAGCGCGGACGCCCCCGCCACGCGCTGAGCCGAGGCCCCCGGCGGAGTCCCTCCCGCTCCGCCGGGGCCGCCCCTCGTCCTTCCCCTTCGAAAGCGTCAGCCCGTGAACATTTCCCGGTTCTTCGTGGACCGTCCCGTCTTTGCGGGCGTCCTGTCCGTCATGATCTTCCTTGGCGGCCTCCTGTCCATCTTCGCGCTGCCGATCTCGGAATATCCCGAGGTCGTGCCGCCCTCCGTCGTCGTGCGCGCCGCCTATCCCGGTGCCAACCCGGCCGTGATCGCCGAGACCGTGGCGACGCCGCTCGAGGAGCAGATCAACGGCGTCGAGGACATGCTCTACATGTCGAGCCAGGCGACGACGGACGGCACGCTGCAGCTGACCGTCACCTTCCGCATCGGCACCGATCCCGACCAGGCGCAACAGCTCGTCCAGAACCGCGTCGCGCAGGCCGAGCCGCGCCTGCCCGAAGAGGTCCGCCGCCTCGGCGTGTCGGTGGTGAAGTCCTCGCCCGACCTGATGCTGGTCGTTCACCTCACCTCGCCCAACGGGCGCTACGACCTCACCTATCTTCGCAACTACGCGCTTCTCAACGTGCGCGACCGCCTCGCGCGCATCGACGGCATGGGCCAGGTCCAGCTCTTCGGCTCGGGCGACTATTCCATGCGCATCTGGCTCGACCCCGAGAAGACCGCCGCCCGCGGCCTCTCGGCAAACGACGTCGTGACCGCGATCCGCGAGCAGAACGTGCAGGCCGCGGCCGGCGTCATCGGCGCCTCGCCGAGCGTCGCCGGCGTCGAGTTCCAGCTATCTGTCAACGCGCAGGGGCGCCTGCGGGACGTCGAGGAATTCGCCGACATCATCGTTCGCACCGATCCCGAGACGGGCGCGATCACGCGCATCCGCGACATCGGCCGCGTCGAGCTCGGCGCCTCGGAATACGCTCTGCGCTCGCTCCTTTCCAACGAGCCGGCGGTCGCCGTCCCCGTCTTCCAGGCGCCCGGCTCCAACGCCATCGCGATCGCCGACGAGGTGCGCCGCACAATGGCCGAGATCAAGCAGACGATGCCGAACGGCGTCGACTACGAGATCGTCTACGACACCACCCAGTTCGTGCGCGCCTCGATCGACGCCGTGGTCCACACCCTTCTCGAAGCCGTGGTGCTGGTCGTGATCGTCGTCGTGGTCTTCCTCCAGACCTGGCGCGCCTCGATCATCCCGCTTCTGGCCGTGCCCGTCTCGATCGTCGGCACCTTCGCGGTTATGCATCTCCTCGGCTTCTCTATCAACGCGCTGTCGCTCTTCGGCCTCGTCCTGGCGATCGGCATCGTGGTGGACGACGCGATCGTGGTCGTCGAGAACGTCGAGCGCAACATCGAGAACGGCCTCTCCCCGCGCGAGGCGACCTATCAGGCGATGCGCGAGGTGTCGGGGCCGATCGTCGCGATCGCGCTGGTGCTCGTCGCCGTGTTCGTGCCGCTCGCCTTCATCTCGGGGCTTACCGGCCAGTTCTACCGGCAGTTCGCGCTGACGCTGGCGATCTCGACCGTCATCTCGGCCTTCAACTCGCTCACCCTGTCGCCGGCGCTCGCCGCCCTCCTCCTGCGGGGCCACGATGCGCCGAAGGATCGTCTGACGCGCATCCTCGACGGCGCGCTCGGCTGGTTCTTCCGCGGCTTCAACCGCTTCTTCGGCGCCTCGTCTCGCCGCTACGGCAACGGGCTGGGACGCCTGATCACCCACAAGGGGATGATGCTCGGCGTCTACATCGTGCTCGTCGCACTGACGGTCGTGCTGTTCCAGAAGGTGCCCGGCGGCTTCGTGCCGGCGCAGGACAAGCAGTACCTCGTCGGCTTCGCGCAGCTGCCCGACGGCGCCTCGCTCGACCGCACCGACGCCGTGGCGAAGCGCATGGGCGAGATCGCCCTGAAGACGCCCGGCGTCGAATCGACGATCGCCTTCCCGGGCCTCTCGATCAACGGCTTCACCAACTCGTCGAACGCCGCGGTCGTCTTCCTGACGCTCGCCCCGTTCGAGGACCGCAAGACGCCGGAGCTTTCGGCCGGCGCCATCGCGCAGTCGCTGAACGGCCAGTTCGCCGGGATCGAGGAGGCCTTCACCGCGATCTTCCCGCCGCCGCCCGTCCAGGGCCTCGGCACCATCGGCGGCTTCAAGCTGCAGATCGAGGACCGCTCCGGCCAGGGCTACAAGGCGCTGGACGACGTGGTGAAGGGCTTCCTCGCGAAGGCCTATCAGGCGCCCGAATTGACCGGCATGTTCACCGGCTACGGCATCGACGTGCCCCAGCTCTTCGCCGACGTCGACCGCGCGCGGGCCCGGCAGCTGAACGTGCCGATCACCGAAATCTTCAACACGCTGCAGATCTATCTCGGCTCGCTCTACGTCAACGACTTCAACGAGTTCGGCCGTACCTACTCGGTGCGCGTCCAGGCCGACGCGCCCTATCGCGCAAGGGCCGAGGATATCGGCCGCCTCAAGGTCCGCTCGACCACGGGCGAGATGATCCCGCTGTCGGCGCTCTTGTCGGTCGACACGGTGGCCGGCCCGGAACGGGCGCTGCGCTACAACGGCTTCCTCGCCGCCGACGTCAACGGCAACGCCGCGCCCGGCTTCTCGTCGGGACAGGCGCAGGCCGCGGTGGAGCGGATCGCCGCCGAGACGCTACCACCGGGCTTCGCCTTCGAGTGGACCGAGCTGACCTATCAGGAGATCATCGCGGGCAATTCCGGCATCGTGATCTTCCCGCTGGCGCTGCTCCTCGTCTTCCTCGTGCTCGCCGCGCAGTACGAGAGCCTGACGCTGCCGATCGCGATCCTCCTGATCGTGCCGGCCGGCCTGTTCTCGGCGCTGGCGGGCATCTGGCTGACGGCGGGCGACAACAACATCTTCACCCAGATCGGCCTGATCGTGCTGGTCGGCCTGTCGGCGAAGAACGCCATCCTGATCGTCGAGTTCGCCCGCGAACTGGAAGCCGAAGGGCGCACTCCGCGCGAGGCGGCGATCGAGGCGGCGCGGCTGCGCCTGCGGCCGATCCTGATGACCTCGCTCGCCTTCATCATGGGCGTCCTGCCGCTCGTCCTGTCGACCGGCGCCGGTGCGGAGATGCGCTCGGCGATGGGCGTCGCGGTCTTCTCCGGCATGCTCGGCGTCACCGTGTTCGGCCTGTTCCTGACGCCCCTGTTCTACGTCCTTGTGCGTCGAGGCGCCGCCAAGCGGACGGCGGCGGACCGGGAGCCGCACGCCGCCCTCCCTCACGCCTCGTAAGGCGCGAGAGCCCGAGCGCTCGCCCGTCAGCCCACGCGGGCGAAGAAGGCGAGCGCCTCGCGGATGCTGCCGGGGATCGACCCCATGTGGTCGCCCGGCACGACGCGGTGTTCGGCCGTCTGCCCGGCGGCTCTGGCGCGCGCGACGGTCAGGTCGATCGCGCCGCTCGACCGCGTCTCGCCGTCGCCGTGCGACATGAGGACGGGACATCGGAAGCCGGAGGCGAAGCACACGGCCGAGCGCATCTCGACCTCGCGCGGGTCGGCGATGTCGAACGGCACCTCGTCGGCGAAACGCCGGAAGAAGATGCGCGTGTCGGGCGACGGCGAGAGGGCGGCCGCCGCGCGAAAATCGCCGGCGAGCGCGCCGAGAAGCGTCAGCGTGCCGCCGATGCTGTGGCCACTGATGTAGACGCGCTCCGGATCGACATCGGGGCGCGCCCGCAGAACGGTCGCAGCGGCGAGCACGTCGTCGGTCTCGTCATAGAAGGCCGAGAAGTCGCCGGGCTGGCCGTTCTCGCCGCGCATGGTCGGCATCAGCGCGTGAAAGCCCGCGGCGATGTAGGGCGCTGCGAGGTCCTGCCAGTGGCCGTGCCAGATCGCGTTGCCGCCGTGGAGAACGAGGACGGCCGGCTTGCGCGCCGAAGCGTCGCTCGGCGGGCTCGCCCAGGCGACGAGCTCGCGCGGGCCCGATGGGTAGCGGAGCGCCACCGCGCCGTCCGGGGCCGTCAGCGGATCGCCCTCGTCGGGTGCGGGTCCGCGCCGAAGGAGCCTGGTCCGGAAGCCGGCGCGGGCCGCCCGGTAGTCGCTGCCGAGAAGCGGCGGGTCGGAGAGAGGCTCCGGCGTCGCGGCGCGGGCGGACGCGAGGCCGAGGGGCGCAAGGGCAAGCGCGGCGAGCAGAGAACGACGATCGAGAACCATGGGTGCACTCCCGAGATCGGAGCGAAGCCTACGCCCGATCGGAGCAGCTGTGTAGCCGTCCGGCCCCGCGGTCAATCGGCGCGCAGGAGGCCCGAGCAGAGCTGCCGGAAGGCGTCGACGGCCTTGCCGAGGACCGCGCGCGGATCTTCCGCAGCTGCGATCCAGAGCGCCGCGTTGAGGGCCGCGCCGTTGATCAGCCGCGCCGCAGCCTCCGGGTCGACGGGCTTCACGACACGCGCGGCGATCAGGTCCTCCAAGGTGCGGATCGTCGTTCGCAGGCAGCTGTCCTGCGAGGGCCAGCGCGAGGGATCGCCGAGCACGGCGGGCCCGTCGAGAAGCACGATCCGCTGGACCTCGGGCTCCAGCGCCAGCTCGATATAGGCGATGCCCTCGGCGAGCAGCGCCTCGAAACCGCCGCCGGCCGCGGCCGCGTCGCGCTTCGCCCGCTCCGCCATCTCGCCGTCGATCTGATCGACCACGGCCTGCAGCAGGCCCTTCTTGTCGCCGAAGTTGTGATAGAGCGCGCCGCGCGTCAGGCCGGCCTGCGCGGTGAGTTCGTCCATCGACGCTGCCGCATAGCCCTTCTCGGCAAAGGCCGCGCGCGCAGCCGCGATCAGCCTGGCGCGCGTCGCCTCCATCTGTTCCGCCCGTCGACCCGCTGCCGCCATCGCGAATGTTCTCCTCCCGCGAGCGCTTGACATACGTCGCGTATGTATGCGACCAATTCACATACGCCGCGTATATCAAATGCGCGGGAGGAAGTGAAGCGCGCGTGACAACGCCTCCACGCCCACCCCTTCCTATCCATTCAGGAACCGACCCATGCTTCAGCGTCAGGCCATCATTCCCGCCAACCGTCACGCCCTCTACGACGCGCACCGCTATTCCGCGGCCATCCGCTCGGGCGACCTCCTGTTCGTGTCGGGTCAGGTCGGCAGCCGCGACGACGGCTCGCCCGAGCCTGATTTCGAGGCGCAGGTGCGGCGAGCCTTCGCCAACCTCGCCAACGTCCTCGCCGCCGCCGGCTGCACTTTCGACGATGTGATCGACGTGACCACCTTCCACACCGACCCGGAAGCCCAGTTCGAGACGATCATGAAGGTGCGCGACGGCGTGATCGGCGCCGCGCCCTATCCGAACTGGACGGCGGTCGGCGTCACCTGGCTGGCGGGCTTCGACTTCGAGATCAAGGTGATCGCACGCGTGCCGGCGAGCGCCTGACAAAGGCCGCCTTGCGGCAAACGCGATCGCAAGGGTTGCGCGCCGGGTCGCAGCCTCGCTAGACCCGGCCCGCAAACGCCAGCCTGCTTCGGCACGAGACCGGAAGGACCCATTCCATGAGCGAGACCGCCGAGGACGCCAAGACCGGGTTTGCAGCGTGGCGCGCCCGGCGGCTTGCCGATCTCGCCCGACCCGACGGGTGGCTCAACATCGTCGGCCGCTATCCGCTGGAGAACGGGCGGTTCCGCATCGGCAGCGGACAGGACAACGACATCGTGCTGCCGACCGGCCCCACCGAGGTCGGCACGCTCACGCAGGACGAGACCGGCGTGCGCTTTCAGCCGGCCGGCGGCGGCGCGGAGCAGCGCCTTGCCCTGTCGAAGTCGGCGCCGCCACGCTTTTCGAGCGGCAACCTCCTGCTCGAAGTCACGACGCTGAACGGCGAGAACGCGCTGCGCGTGCGCGACACGACGCCGCTCGAGGGCGAACGCCTGCCGAAACTGACCGCCTTCTCCTACGATCCGACCTGGCGGATCATCGCCCGCTGGGAGCGGCTGGACACGCCCCACTCGGTCGAGATCGACACTAGCCGAAGCATACGCACTGAGGTGGAGGCGACGCACCGCGCCGTTTTTGAACGGGAAGGCCAGCAATACGAGTTGCTGGCCACCCACGGCACGCCGGAGCGGCCGCAGTTCGTGTTCCGGGACGCGACGGCAAAAACCGGCGAGACCTATCCCGCCGCGCGTTTTCTCTTCGGTGAGGACATCGCGGACGAGACCATCGTTCTCGACTTCAACCACGCCGTCAGCCCGCCCTGCGCCTTCACCGACTTCGCGGTCTGCCCCCTGCCCCCGCCCGGCAACGTGCTGCCGATCCGCGTCGAGGCCGGGGAGCATGCGCCGCCAGCGCATTGAGGGTTGACGGACCGAGCGGACGCGACGGGAGACGACCGATGAAGATCACCTTCTACGCCCATGCCAGCTTTCGCCTGGAGGCGGACGGCCTTGCGGTCGTCACCGACCCTTATACGCCCGGCCCCGGCCAGAGCGGGTTCGACCCGATCGACGAGCCGGCCGATATCGTCCTGATGAGTTCGGCGACCGACCGTTTCCATTCCGATCCGAGCCATGTCCTTGGCGAAGCGGTGGTGGTCAATACGCTGGAACTGCCGAGCGAGGGCACGGTGGTGAAGGGGCTCGCCGTCCGCGCCTTCCCGGCCTACGAGAGCCTGACCTTCGACTTCCGGGCGGCGTCCAACCGCGACCCCGACGCCAATGCGCTCTACCTCTTCGAGCTCGGCGGAATCCGCGTTCTCCACATGGGGGACGTCGGCAACCCGATCGCCGACGACCAGCTCGACGCCCTCGCCGGTCAGGTCGATCTCCTGCTCGCGCTGACCGGCGAGCATGCGACGATCGCGCTCGACGATCTCGATCGCGCGATCGAGCGGATCCGCCCCGGCGCGATCATCCCGATGCACTACTACAGCGCGCGTGGCGTGCTCGCGATCGAACCGGTCGAACGCTTCCTCGACCGGTTCCCTACTGGACGCGTCCACCGTGTCGGAGCGAGCAGCATGAAGCTGACACGCGACATGCTGCGGCCGGAGGCGCCCCCGGTCTTCGTTCTGGAACAGTCGCGCTGAGGAGCATTCCCACGGCGCGGACCGCCCGGGTACGCCGCGCTACCAGCCCATGGTTCCCGGCTCGCCCTTGAACGGCCCGGCGACCTTCGAGGTGATCCAGCCGCCGTAGAAGCCGCCCGGCTGCGGCGAGACCGTCTCGCCGTCGACGAGGCAACGATCGAACGGCCGGGCGTAGAAGGCGACGTGGTCGCGCAGGATCTCGAAGGCCGGCGTCGGCGCCGCGTAGCTCCAGCCGACCGAGGTTAGCACCTCCCCGTCGACGACCACGTCCCAGTAGGTCGCGGCGCCCTTCCATTCGCAGATGGACCGACCGACGCCGCGCCGCAGGATGCCGGGCGCGATGTCCTCGACCGGGATGTAGTAGGTCGGCGGGTGGCTGGTCTCGAGTGTGCGCACGGTGCGGCGGCTGTCGGCGATGCGGCGGCCCTTGTGCTCGATGACGACATGGGCGCTGCACCGTTCCGCGATCGCGGGTCGCGGATAGTCCCAGACGCTTTCCTGACCGTCGCGGACCGGGTCGGGTGTCGGTCTCATGATCTCTCCCATCGCAAGGCCAGTCGCTGGAGGCGCGGGCGCACCCGAAGGAAGCCCCGATACAGCACCTCCAGCACGGCCAGCGCGGGTCGGCTGCGAAACAGGAGGCCGAGCGGACGCAAGGCGGGGATGGCGCGCCACATGGCGGCGAAGGCCGCCGCTCCGCTGAGGATGCGCCCGTCTTCGCGCGCATGGAAACGGGCGAGAAGCTCGGCCCGGTCGATCGGACAGTCAGCCCCCTCGCCGGCCGCGGCGTCCTCGAAGCGGATCGCACCGCGCCGGTCAAGACGCCGCATCAGCGCGATCTCGCGTCGGCAAAGGGGGCACGAGCCATCGTGCCAGACCGTCAGTTCGCTCATGGCACCCCGCAGGTGTCGAGGACGTCGGGGATCGCCGAGCGCAGCCGGGAGTAGCCACGCGTCGCGCGCGGCCAGGCCACTTCGTCCCACGGCCGGCGGACGCGCAGGCAGTCCGACGGCAGCGCGGCGGCGCTCGGTCCGCCGGGCGCCCACGGCGTGACGACCGGCAGGTCCGCGGCCCAGCCGTCTTCCAACGCGACCACCGGGCATCCGAAACGGGCCGCAGCGCGCTTGAGGCCGTCGTCCAGCGCCTCTCGGTCGGCCGCCTTCACCCGGTCGGCCGCGCCCTCGGCATGAACGAGGAGCCCCGCGACCCGTCCGACCCCGTCGAGCGGAAGCGTTTCGACGGTGAGGTCGTCGAGATGAAGAAGCAGCGCGACCTCGCCGCCAGGCGCCTTGTCGGCCGCCGGCAAGGGCACCTCGGCGGGCGTGCGATCCTCTTCGAGCGACGCCGGGTTCTCGTCGAGACCCTTGGGGTCGAAGCGCCCATCCGTATAGCGGCGGATGTTCTCGGCCCGCGCGACATAATGCTTGCCGCGCGTGTGGAGCCCGGCGACCCAGCGCCAGGATAGGGTGTTGCTGGCCGGATCGCCGTCGAGGAGATGGCGCATGAAGAAGTCCGCCCCGAGCGCCCAGGGCAGGCGAAGCGTGAAGATCCAGATCGAAGCGAACCACATGCGCGTATGGTTGTGCAGCCAGTTCGTCTCGACGAGTTCGCGCGCCCAGGCGTCGAAGCAGTTGATGCCCGTACGCCCGTCCGTCGCCGCCGCATAGGCGCGCCGTAGACCGGGCTCGGCATAGAGCCGATCGTGGCCGGCGCGCGCGAGCGCCAGGCAATCGCTCCAGATGCCGGGATGCGTTTCGAGATAACCCTTGAAGTAGGTCCGCCAGAACACCTCGGACACGAACTTCTCTGCACCCCGCTCGCCGAGCTTGGCACGGGCCGCCGCCACGACCTCCCGCTCGTCCAGCAGCCGCCGGCGGAGGAAGGGCGACAGGGTCGAGGTCGTCGGCCGGGCGTCGGGACCGCGGTCGGTGTTGCGCATCGCGACGTAGTCTGCCGCATCCTCGCGCAGGAACGCAGCGAGGCGTTCGAGGCCAGCCTTGCGGGTGAGAGAAGTCCGTTCCGTCATGCCGCCGCTAGATGGCAAAGCATCCGGCATCGTCCATGCGACCGATGCGCCGACGCTGCCCGCCTTCTCATGTCCAGTAGAGGACGCGCATGGCCGGGAGCCTGGCGGCGATCTCGGTCTCGAAGAAGCGCCGCAACGCCGCCATCGTCGACGCGTCGTAGACCTGCTTGACGGCGCCGAACCGCGTCCGCTTCTCGCGACGTTGCGCCCCGGTCATGTCGAGGTCGGACCCCGGATACCAGCTTTCCAGAACCGCCTTCGACCCCGGCGTATAGCGATGGGTGATGAGTTCCACGGTCGGGTCGGCCGAGGTGGGAAGCTCGCCGAGCACGGCGGCGATGTCCGCGATCAGGCCGCCATAGGCGTCCTCCCAGCCGTCCGCGGCGATGATCGGGGCGATGGTCAGCCCGATCGGGTAGCCGGCCTCCGCCATGCGCCGCAGCGCCTGCAGGCGCTCCGCGACGCGGCTGGTCCCGCCCTCGAACCGCGCGAAGGCATCGGGGTTCAGCGAGGCGCGCATGCGCGTGCGCCCGCGATGATCGAGATCGAGCAGCGGATCGACGGATGCGAACTTGGTGGTGAAGCGCAGCTGCACCGGCGCGTCCCAGCGACCGAACCACGAGATCAGGGCGGAGAGCGACCCCGTGACTGGCTCGATGCCCAAGGGATCGGTGTAGCAGGAGGCTTCGAACGTCGTCCCCTCGTCGGCGCGCTCGGCGCTGCGGGACGTCACGACGCCCTGCCCGAGATAGGACGGCAGCGCGCCGGTGATCTCGTCGAGATTGGCGTAGACGCGGGTGATGGGCGGTCCCTTCAGCGAGCCCGCCAGGTAGCAGTAGCTGCAATGGGCCGGGCAGCCCTCCGCCAGATCGACCCGCCAGTCGGCGCTCGGCGCGATGGGCTGGAGGCGGAGCTTCGAAGGCGGCGCGACCACGACCGCGAGCGTCGACTTGGCGCGCGCATAGGCTTTTCGCGGGTCCTCGCCGCGCACGAGCGGAAGCCGGTCGGAGCGCAGGCGCTCTACGACAAGCCCGAGCGCCTCCGCCCGCTCCGCGATCGAGCGACCGTGGGGGTACGCTTGCGCGGAGGCCGTGACGAGGACGCGCTTCGGACGCCAGATCGGTGTGGAGCGAAGGGCGGGGCGCGGGTCGTGAAGCATGTCCGGTAACGCAGGACGGCCCGGCGCGTTCACCCCGCCCGCCGCGGCAGATCGCGCTTTGCCGACGCGCCCGGTCCGAAGGTTCGAGGTTCGACCCACACCGGTCTTGCGCCGGATCGCCGGGCGGCTCAAGGAATGGGGCGGGAGAGGGAACGGCCGGGACCCATGCCGTGGCGTGGCCGGAGCGTGCGGGGGAGGTTCATGGACGATCAAGGGCGGATCGGTGCCCCGACGCTACGCGATGTCGCGCGGCGCGCGGCGGTGAGCCTTGCCACGGCCGATCGGGTCGTGAACCGGCGGCCGGGCGTGCGCGCAGCGACGATCGAGCGCGTCGAGGCGGCGGTGCGCGAACTCGGCTTCGAGCGCCATGCGGGCGCGGCCGCCCTCGCCCGCCGCTCAGGCTTCCACGTCACCGCCATCCTGCCGCGCTTTGCCAATCCGTTCGTCGCCGGACTTGCGGAGGAACTCGCCGAGGCCTGCCGCGCCGAGGGACAGCGCCGCCTGACGCTCGCGCTCGACGAGGTCGACCGATTCTCGCCGGCGATCCTTGTGGATGCGCTCGCCAGGGCTGCGCGCGGGAGCGACGCCGTGATCACGATGGGGCTCGACGATCCGCGCGTCGCCGAAGCCATCGACGCAGCCGTCGCCGATGGGGTGCCGGTGGTCACCTTGGTGTCGGACGTGCCGGGGTCGAAGCGCCACCGCTATGTCGGCATCGACAACCGCGCGGCGGGCCGGGTCGCGGCGACGATCATCGGGCGGTTCGCGGCCGATCCGGCGGGACAGGTGCTGGTGGTCCTCGGCTCGCAAAACCTTCGCGACCATCGCGACCGGCTGGAAGGCTTCCGCGCGGCGCTCGGTGAGAGCTTTCCCGGGATGAGCGTCGCAGCCGTCCTCGAAGGCGCCGACGACATCGACCGGACGCGCGCGGTCGTCCACGACGCGCTCGCGGCGGGGGCAAGGCCCTGTGCGGTCTACAACGCGGGCGCCGGCTCGTCGGGCGTCGCCGCGGCGATCCGGGAGGCGGGACTCGCGCCCGTGGTGATCGGCCACGAACTGACGTCGGAAACGCGGCCGCTTCTCGAGGAGGGCATCCTCGACGCGCTGATCGCGCAGGATCCCGGCCACGAGGCGCGCTCGGCCGTCCGCTGCCTGATGGCGGCCCTGACGGGGACCGTGCTCAACGAGAGCCAGGAGCGCATTCGCATCGAGGTGATCTTCCCCGACAACCTCCCCTGACCCCGGTTGCCACGTCACCCGTGTTGCGATACCCAGATCGAGGAGATTTGAGGTACGTAGCTCAAAGCGACGGGAACGGCAGCGCGGCGCGCAGGCCGAATGCGGGATGACGGCGCGGGCGTCGCCGGATGGAGGTCCGGGCCTTGACGCTTCGCCGTCGCTCGCATCCGGGTTGCCGGGCGGCGCCCTGCCCGGCTTGCCGTCGGCGCCGGACCTCGAGACGACAGGACTTTGTGCCGGGGGAGGACGGGTCGAGGGACCCGGCATCGGCACGCAGACGGGAGACACACGATGAACCGCAGAACCATGCTTCTGGCCGCCACCATGCTCGGGCTCGGCCTTTCAACGCTCGGCGCGTCGGCGCAGGACAAGGGCACGGTCGGCGTCCTGATGCCGACGAAATCCTCGCAGCGCTGGATCCAGGACGGCGACAACATCGTCAAGCAGCTGCAGGAGCGCGGCTACAAGACCGACCTGCAGTATGCCGAGGACGACATCCCGACGCAGATCAGCCAGCTCGAGAACATGGTGGCCGCCGGCGTCCAGTCGCTGGTGATCGCCTCGATCGACGGCACGACGCTGACGGACGTGCTGCAGCAGGCGCACGACAAGGGCATCAAGGTCATCGCCTACGACCGACTGATCCGCAACTCGCCGAACGTCGACTACTACACGACCTTCGACAACTTCAAAGTCGGCGTCCTGCAGGCGACCTCGATCGCCGACAAGCTCGACCTGAAGGGCGGCAAGGGTCCCTATGCCATCGAGCTCTTCGGCGGCTCGCCGGACGACAACAACGCGTTCTTCTTCTACAACGGCGCGATGAGCGTGCTGCAGCCCTATATCGACAGCGGCAAGCTGGTCGTGACGTCGGGCGAGATGGGCATGGACAAGATCGGCACGCTGCGCTGGGATCCGGCGGTCGCCCAGGCCCGGATGGAGAACCTCCTGTCGTCCTACTACGGCAGCAAGCAGATCGACGCCGTCCTGTCGCCCAACGACAGCCTCGCGATCGGCATCATCTCGGCGCTCACTGCCAACGGCTACGGCGGCAGCGGCAAGCCGATGCCGGTGATCTCCGGTCAGGACGCCGACCTTCCGTCGGTGAAGGCGATCCTGGCGGGCGAGCAGTATTCGACCGTCTTCAAGGACACCCGCGATCTCGCCAAGGTCACCGTCGACATGATCGACGCCATCGGCCAAGGCAAGGAGCCGGTCGTCAACGACACCAAGACCTACGAGAACGGGGTGAAGGTGGTGCCCGCCAACCTTCTGACGCCGGTGCTCGTGACCAAGGACGACATCCAGAAGACGATCGTCGAGAGCGGCTACTACACGGCCGACCAGCTGAAGTAAGCCGCACGCACGGAGCAAGCGGACGCCCGTCGATCCTGTCGGCGGGCGTCCTTGCGACCGCCCCCTTTTTTCGGGGCCCTGCGAGCGATTGGCCGCACGGCGCGGGGCGCGACTTTGGCCGAGGCGTCCCCATCTCACCTGCGACGACGGAACCGACGATCCGGCGTGGCCGCAGCGATCGTTCGCCGCGCGGCACACCGGCTTGGTCGGGCAGTGCAGGATGAGGAAGCGATGAGCGGGTGGGACAACGGTTCGAAGGGCCGGTCGGTGCCGAGCGGTCGCCTGTCGCGGCTCGGACAGTTCGGGCGGCTGGCGGGCGGGATCGCCGGCGGCATGCTCGCCGAGGGAGCCCGGCGCCTTGCGGACGGCCAGCGTCCGAGGGTCGGCGACATGCTGCTGACGCCCGGCAATCTCGTGCGCGTCGCCGACCGCCTGTCGCACCTGCGCGGCGCGGCCATGAAGCTCGGCCAGATGATCTCGCTGGATGCCGGCGACACGCTGCCACCGGAGCTTTCCGAGATTATGGCGCGGTTGCGCGCCGAGGCCGACCCGATGCCGCGCGTCCAGCTCGAGCGGGTGCTGACGGCCGAGTGGGGCCGCGAGTGGCGCATTCGCTTCGAGCGCTTCGACGACCGTCCGATCGCAGCCGCCTCGATCGGACAGGTCCATCGCGCCCGGACGCTCGACGGCCGCGAGCTGGCGATCAAGGTCCAGTATCCTGGCGTGCGCGGCAGCATCGATGCGGATGTCGACAACGTCGCGACGCTCCTGCGCGTCTCCGGCCTCCTGCCGCCGCAACTCGACATCACGGCCCTTCTCGCCGAGGCGAAGGCGCAGTTGCACGAGGAAACGGACTACCGCCGGGAGGGCGCCGAGATGGAGGCCTACGGCCGCCTTCTCCAAGGCAACGACGCCTTCGTCGTGCCGACCGTCGCCGCCGACTTCACGACCGACAACGTGCTGGCAATGTCGTTCATCGAGGGCGTCCCGATCGAGACGACCGCGGGACGCTCGCAGGAGGAGCGCGATCGGATCGCCGCCCGCCTCATCGGCCTGACGCTCGACGAACTCTTCCGCTTCGGGCGGATGCAGACCGATCCGAACTTCGCCAATTTCCGCTACCAGCCGGCGACCGCCCGGATCGTGCTTCTCGACTTCGGTGCCGTGCGCGCCGTCACGGCCGAGACGTCCGAGGCCTACCGCCGGCTTCTGGCTGCCGGCCTTTCGGAAGATCGCGAGGCGGTGAAGCGCGCCGCGGTCGAGGCCGGCTTCCTCGGCGAGGCGGCGGTGCGGCGCCATGGAGATCTCGTCGACCGGATCATCGACCTGATCGTGACGGAAGCGTCGCGCGGGGGGCCATTCGACTTCGCGGACCGACGCCTCGTCCCGATCATCCGCGAGCACGCGACCGCGATGGCGAGCGACCGGGCGACCTGGCACATCCCGCCGACCGACACGCTTTTCGTCCAGCGCAAGGTCAGCGGCATGGCGCTGCTGGCGGCTCGCCTCCAGGCCAAAGTCGATGTCCGCTCGATGGTGCCGGCCTATCTTTGACCGGCCGGCAGGCCTGCCCTAGAGCGCCGCCTCGCGCTTGCGCTGCCACTGCGATGGCAGCGCCCACCAGGGCACCCATGGCTGGTCATGGTGCTCGTGGTGGTAGCCGAAATGGAAGCAGGACAGGAGCGAGGCGAGGTAGCCGAACTCGTTGGAGCGCGCATTGTGGCCATCCACGAAGCCGCTTTCCTCGTGGCGGTGCGGGCGGAACGTCCCGAAGTAGAAGAGCTGGATCGACGAAAGGAGCGAGGGCATCCCGTAAAACAGGACGACGTTGGCGACCGATGCCCCGAAGACGACGATGTAGAGCGTCACGACGGTGCTGACGAAGAGGATCGACCGCCGGCCGAAGTAGCGCATGAAGAAGGTGCGGAACCAAGGCCAGAAGCGGTCGGGCTCATCCGCGAAGAAGTCGGGATCGTCGATCGTGCCCGGCGCGTCGTGGTGGGCCATGTGGGCGGCGCGGATGCGCGCCCAGGCGAAGCCCGCATAGATCGTCAGGATGAACGTGCCGATCGCCGCGTTCAGCCGCGGCCATCCGGGCACGAGCGAGCCGTGCATCGCATCATGCGCCACGATGAAGAGGCCGACGGTCAGCCAGCACTGGACGGCCACGAGCAGCGGGACGAACGGCGCGGTCGTCCAATTCAGTTCGAGAAAGAACACCGCCCCGAAATGGATCGTCAGCCAGGACACGAGGATCGCGGCCGCCAGGGTGAGTCCGATCGCGGCCTGGAACGGGCGAAGCGTCGGGCGCGCGGACGCGGCCGGCGCGCGCCGGGCGATCGTGTTCATCTCGGTCAGGGCGGTGTATTCGTGCATCACGCTCAACCTACCTCGATCGCCCCGCCCGAACAGCACCATGCGGCACTATGCCGGTCGATTGCGGCTGTTTGCCGATCTTGCGACATCGGTCCCCTGCGTCCTGCCACCGGTTGGCGCGGGAGGGAAGTCGGCTCGTTGCCGCGCGGGGATCGACGATCACGAAGCGGAGAGGCGCAACCGCAAATCCGCGCCGGACCCGCGTCGCCTCCTGTGGCGATAGGGCGCGATCGGGAAATGCTTGGCAGCGGCGCGGTCCCTTGCCATACCCTAGCCCCGTTCGGCATCGAAACACGTGTGGAACCCATTCAGCGAAGCGGCCATGACCCTCGACTTCCTCCTCTACGCCCTGATCGTTCTGGTGACCGTGGTCGCGATGGAGGGGTTCGCCTGGGGCGCCCACAAATACGTCATGCACGGGCGCAGCGGCTGGGGCTGGCACAAGTCGCATCACGAGGAGACCGAAGGACTATTCGAGAAGAATGACCTCTACGCGGTCGTCTTCAGCGTCTTCGCCGTCGCCCTGTTCTTCGTCGGCCATTACCTTTCGCCGATCCTCCTCGCCATCGGCTGGGGGATCACGATCTACGGTCTTCTCTACTTCGTCGCCCATGACGGGCTGGTGCATCAGCGCTGGCCCTTCCACTACGTGCCGCATCGCGGCTACGCCAAGCGCCTCGTACAGGCGCACCGGCTGCACCACGCTGTGGAAGGACGCGACCACTGCGTCTCGTTCGGCTTCCTCTACGCGCCGCCGATCGACAAGCTGAAGGCGGAACTGCGCCGCTCGGGCGTGCTCGACCGCGAACGCATCGAGCGCTCGGTCGTCGCGCAAGGCGCGGCGCACGCCCCCGTCCGCGACTGAGCGTGACGGGAGCGGCGGTCGGTCGGCTTGACGCCTCTAGAGGGCCGTGAAAGACCGTTCGCTCTCGACCCGACCGTCATACGCCCTGGAGGCTTCATGCAGGACTTCGCGAGCGCCGGACCGGGCGACGATCTGGCGGCGCTGATCGACCATACGATCCTGAAGCCCGAGGCGTCCCGCGCGGACGTCGCGCGGCACTGCGACGAGGCGGTGGCGAACGGGTTCGCGTCGGTGTGCGTCAACGGTGTGCACGTCGCCTTCGTCGCCGAGCGACTGTGTGGCACGCCAGTGAAGACCTGCGCCGTACTCGGGTTCCCGCTCGGCGCGGGCGGCGCCGGGGCCAAGGCGGCGGAAGCCGCCTGGCTGGTCGGCGAGGGCGCCGAGGAACTCGACATGGTGCTGGATATCGGAGCCCTACGCGAGGGGGATCTCGACCGGGTGCGCGCCGACATCGCAGCGGTGCGCGAGGCCTCCAAGGGCCGCGTCCTGAAGGTGATCCTGGAGACGTGCCTGCTGAACGAAGCGCAGATCACGGCGGCATGCCGGATCGCGGCCGAAGCCGGCGCGGACTTCGTGAAGACCTCCACCGGCTTTTCGACCGGGGGCGCAAGCGTCGAGGTGGTGGAGCTCATGCGCCGCACGGTCGGCCCGGACGTCGGCGTCAAGGCATCGGGCGGCATCCGTACCGCAGAGACCGCGCGGGCGATGGTCGCAGCCGGTGCGAACCGCATTGGCGCAAGCGCCAGCGTCGCGATCGTCGGGGCGGCGAAAGAGAGCGCTTCGGGCGGCTACTGAAGCGCCATGTCGAAGGCCCACCCCGATGATGAGGTGAGTCGTCTTGTCGGCCGAAGCTCCTGGCTCACCACCCCGGGGCCCGAACGGGACCCGCTCCCGATCAGAACGAGTAGGCGAGGCCGATGCGGCCGATGAAGCCGTCGTTGTCGAAGCCGTAGGAGATTCGCTGTCCCGGGAAGGCGACCGGATCGGACGCGTAGACGGTCGTGTTCTCGAGATCGTAGTACAGGCCCTCGGCCCGCACGCTGATCGACTGCGTCAGCTTGTGCTCGATGCCGCCGCCCACGACATAGCCGTAGAGCGTGTCGCTGGTGCTCCAGTCCGGCGAGTTGTAGCCGAATTCCGGGATCGCGAGGGCGAAGCGGTTCTTCACGTCGCCGATGGCAAGGCCGCCCGTCGCGTAGACGAGGGTCTGGTCGAACGCCATGCCGAGGCGCGCGCGCACCGTGCCAAGCGCCTCGACCTCGGTCTCGTAGGACGTGATCGTCTGGACGCCGTTGAACTGCGGGTCGGGATTGGGGTCGCGAAGGTTCAGCCCGGCGCGGGGGTTGAGGTCGAGCCAGGAGATGTCCGCCTCGACACCGGCGACGAACTGGCCGAACTGATGATTGTAGCCGACGCTGACGCCGCCGAGGAAGCTGGTGTCGCTGTCGTCGATCGCCTGCGGGAAGAGGCCGTTGCTGACGTCGAGCCGGATCAGCGATCCATCATAGGCGCCGAGATCCGCCTGGCCGTCGGAATAGGCCGCCCCCAGGAACCCGCCGACGGTGAAGCCGGTGAAGTTGATCGGCGCCTCCACAGGAACCGCGACCACGGGCTCGGCCATCGTCAGGTCCGCGGCGGCCGCAGGGCCAGCCATCAGCAGCGAGGCGAGTGCAAGTCTGGTCGTCAGGGTCATGGTCGGTCCCACCGCGTGGATACGTCACTTCACGAACAGGTTTATCGGTCGGATTTGAAGGAATGGTTAACACTGCTGCACGATGGACTCTGCCTCATTAACGCGCAGGCAAGTCGGCATCCGAGAAAGTGAGGCCATCCAAGGGTGCCCGGGATCGAGGCGCCCTCCCCGTTCAGCGGATGCGCCATGCCAAGCCGAGCGTTTTCAGACGCCTATTTCCGCCTGCTCCAGCGCTTCATCCCGCCCGAGATCGCGCAGCATCGCGAAGCGGCCAACTGCGCGCGGATGTTCCTGATCAGCCATACGGTGGGGCCGATCCTCGGCAATTCCGTCCCCCTGGCGCTCTACCTCCTCGATCCGACGCCGGGCTGGGACCTTCTGGCACTGGGCGCGGCGATCAACGCGTTCTGGATTTTCCCCTTCCTCCTCAAGGCGGGGATCTCCTACACACGCCTTGTCTCGGCGTCGGTGCTGAACCTCAATTTCAGCATCCTCCTCAGCCTCTACTATAACGGCGGCGTTTCCTCGCC
The DNA here is from genome assembly GCF_047943035.1 of Aureimonas phyllosphaerae. NCBI lineage: Bacteria > Pseudomonadati > Pseudomonadota > Alphaproteobacteria > Hyphomicrobiales > Aurantimonadaceae > Aureimonas > Aureimonas phyllosphaerae. The sequence continues at coordinate 4,110,719 of NZ_CP181348.1, forward strand.
GACGACGCCCTGGATCCTGATCATCCCGATCCTGTCGCTGTTCTATATCGGCGGCGACCCGAAGGTGCGCATGCGCCTGCTTCTGATTTCGGCCGGCTGCTTCGCGGTCTTCTTCGCGCTCTATCTCATCGGACAGCCGCCCCGCAACGACCTGCCGGAATACGCCCAGCATGGTCTGGGCATCGTCTCGACGCTGGCCGCGCTCTGCTATGTCGCGATGATGGCGATCTATTACGGTCGCATCTTCGATGCGAGCCGCGAGCTGGAGGCGGAAGTCCGCCGCCGGCGCGGTGTATCGGAGGAGCTGCGCGGCGCGGTCATTGCGATCGAGGCGGCGACTGCGGCCCGCTCGGAATTCCTCGCCCGCATGAGCCACGAACTGCGCACGCCCCTCAACGCGGTGATCGGCTACGGCCAGATCCTCAAGGAGGACGCGATCGAGGAGCGCGACGCGATGATGGAGAAGGACGTCGACAAGATCCTCGACGCCGGTCAGTACCTCCTGCGTCTCATCAACATGATCCTCGACCTGTCGAAGATCGAGGCCGGCCGCATGAGCTTCGACAGCCGCCCCCTGGCGATCGAGGCCGTGCTCGCCGCAGTCGCCCAGCGCCATGGCGAGCGCGCCCGCGAGATGGCGACGCGCCTTTCGGTCTCCTGCGCCACCGACCTCGGCCCCCTCGTCGGCGACGAGCAGCGCGTCACGCAGATCCTGGACGCCGTGATCGAGAACGCCGTGACCCACACGAGAGGCGGCACGGTGACGGTGGAAGCGAGGCCGGCGACCGATGCCGCCATGTTCCAGATCGCCGTGCGGGACACCGGGGCCGGCATTCCGCCCGCCGTCCTTTCGACCCTGTTCGAGACCTTCAGCGTCGACCGCGACGCGGCGGAGGGCAGATACGGCGGCACCGGCCTCAACCTCACGCTGGTTCATCGCCTTTGCAAGGCCATGGGCGGCAGCATCGAGGCGACGAGCACCGTGGGCGAAGGCAGCATGTTCACGATCACGCTGCCGCGCGGCCAGACCCATGCGGCAGGCTCGACCACCCGTCCGCAGCGCGAACTGGCCCTTGCGGCCTGAGACGGGACGCCACCGGCGATGTCCGACGTTAACCATTCTTCATCCAATATCTCCTACAGAATAGACGAATCGGCCAGGTGGTGGCGACGCGCCCTGTCGAATCGTCGACTTCCCTTTCCTTCGCAGGATCGCGCCGAGGCCAACGCCATGACGAGGCACTTCCTCTCCCTTCTCCTTCTCCCGGCGCTCTGGCTCGCGCCCGAGGCCCGCGCGGCCGATGTGGCCGGCGCTCCTATCGAGGAGCCGGTCGCTGCCGACACAGGCGTTCCCGATCCGTCGCGCTTCTTCGTGCGCGCCGGTGTTGCCAGCATCATGCCGAGCGAAGGCGCAACCATGCGGGTTGGCGGCGCTGTCGTGCCCGGTGCGACGATCGCGATCGACGACCACGTCACGGGCCTGGTAGAACTCGGCTACCGTCTCAACCCGAACCTCTCCCTCGCCTTCACCGGCGGGTTTCCTCCCGACATCGATATCGACGGCGCGGGCACGGCCGCCCCCTTTGGGCGCGTCGGCGGGATCGTCTATGGCCCCACGGCTTTGACGTTCCAGTACCAGGTGCGCGAATGGGGCTGGTTCCAGCCCTATGTCGGCTTCGGCCCGATGTTCATGTTCGTGTTCGACAACAAGGACGGGGCGATCAACGAGCTCGACGTCGATCCGGCCATCGGGATCGCCGCGCAGGTCGGCGTCGACATGATGGTCAACGACCGGTTCGGCATCTTCCTCGATGCCAAGAAGGCGCGGCTGCGCACGTCGGCCCGCGGAACGCTCGGCGGCGCGCCGATCGAGGCGGACGTCAAGCTCGACCCGCTTGTTCTCTCGGGCGGCATCACCTTCCGCTTCTGACGCCCTTCCCCCAAGAACCTGGATTCTCATGGACCGCTCGCCTCGAAGGAGGCGGGCGGTCTGTTCGTTTCGAGCGATGGCATCCGGCATGTCGCACCGCTGGAAACCGTCGTCGAACGGATCACTTCGCCTGCCTTACTTACCGACCAGACGTTTGCCCGCAGTTTACCATTTCACGCTTTGGTATCCAATACTTGCAAGCTCCCACCTCTTCACTGATCTTTATTGTTCATCCGATAAGGTCGCCCACAAACAACCAATAAGACAATTCAATAGGGGTGTGGACGATGGCGAGCGACAAGGCGCTGACGGGCAGCATGCGGGACTTCCGGGTCATGGAAGACACCGATCTCCTGCAACGGTGCGAACGGTTCTATGACTGGCAGGACGAGCGGCGGCGTCACGGCGTGTGGCCCTTCTCGCGCGCCACGGAGACCGGCCCGGCCTCGAGCTGCGGCGTTCGCGACGACACCGGCAACCTGATGGAAGGCGTGAACTTCGCCTCGCAGGACTACCTCGGTCTTTGCGCCCATCCGGCGGTGCGCGCGAGTGCCCATGCGGCAATCGACGAGATCGGCGTCCATTCCGCCGGCTCGCCCGCTCTCGTCGGCAACACCGCGAGCTCCATCGTCCTCGAGCGCGCGCTCGCCGACTTCCTCAAGATGGACGAGGTCGTCCTCTATCCGACCGGCTGGGCGGCCGGCTTCGGCGTGATCAAGGGGCTCGTGCGTTCGCACGACTACATCGTGATGGATGCGCTCGCCCATGCGTGCCTCCAGACCGGCGCGCAGGCCGCCACCCGCAACGTCGTCCTCTTCCGTCACCTCGACAACGAGCACTGCCGCGAGCGCCTGCGCACGATCCGGGCCCGCGATCCCAAGGCCGGGATCATGATCGTCACCGAGAGCCTGTTCTCGATGGACAGCGACACGCCCGACATCGCCGGCCTGCAGGCTCTGGCGAACGAGTTCGGCGCCACGCTGATGGTCGACGTGGCCCATGACCTCGGATGTCTCGGCGCCGACGGCACCGGTCACATCGGCATGCAGGACATGCTCGGCAAGGTCGACCTCGTGATGGGGTCCTTCTCGAAGACCTTCGCCTCGAACGGCGGTTTCGTCGCCTCGCGCAAGCGTGCGGTGAAGGAGTATCTGCGCTTCTATAGCCCCTCCTGCACCTTCTCGAACGCGCTTTCGCCGGTGCAGGTCGCCATCATCGGACAGGCCCTGTCGATCGTGCGCTCCAATGAGGGCGCGGCGCTTCGCAATCGTCTGCTGGGCAACGTCCTGTCGCTGCGCCGGCAGATTGAGGAGCGGGGCATGGGCGTCTACGGCGATCCGTCGGCGATCGTGTCGGTCAAGACCGGCGACGAGAAGCTCGCGCGCATGACCGCCAAGATCCTGCCGACGCTCGGCCTCGTGTCGAACCTCGTGGAATTCCCGGCCGTCGGCAAGGGGCTTGCCCGTTTCCGCCTGCAGGTGATGGCGACGCATTCCGCCGCCGAGGTGGAACTGGCCGCCCGGCACATGGAGGCCGGCATGCAGGCGGCTCGTGCCGCGCTCGCACACGGCCAGGGACAGCGCTTCGCGATCGCCTCCTGAGGGGCGATCGGCACGCCGAGACGAACGCGGGATCGGGAGGGGACGCCTTGAACGCCTGGATCGAAAGTCTTCTGGCCTGGTTCGCGCCGGGCTCGGCCGGCCGCAGCCGGTCCGAGAACGAGATGATCCGCGTGTTCGTCTTCACGCACCTGTTCGGCCCCATCATCGCGCAGCCGATGGGGCTGTTCCTGTTCTTCACCTCGCCGAGCGTCGACGCGCCGCTCGTGATCATGATCGCGGCGATCTGCTCGTTCTGGACGCTGCCGTTTCTCCTGCGCGCCACGGGCGACATCAAGCTCGCCTCGTTCCTGTCCTTCCAGCTGCTCGCCACGACGGCGCTGTTCGGAACCTTCTTCTACGGGGGGTTCAGCTCACCCTTCCTGCCCTGGCTGATCGTCGCCCTCTTGCTCGGCCTGTTCTACCATGGCGACCGCCAGCGCCTAATCCTGATGGTCTTCGCGCTGGACATCGCGGTCTTCCTTGGAGCGGCTGGATACTGGGGCCTCGTTCCCATCGTGCCGACGGCGGCGCTACGCATCCTCGGATGGCTCTCGATCGCCGCGGCCACCGTCTACATGGGCTGGATGGCGATCTACTACGCCAGCGTCACGGCGCTGCGCGACGAGATGGAAACCGAGGCCGAGCGCTACCGCCTGACCGTGGTGGACCTCGAAAAGGCCCGCAGCGCCGCCGAGCGCAGCAGCCAGGCGCGCCGCCGCTTCTTCTCGAAGATGAGCCACGAGCTTCGCACACCGCTCAACGCCATCATCGGCTTTTCCGAGATCCTGCTGGAAGAGTGCGACATGGACGCGCCGTCGGCCGACACGAAGGCGTCCGACATCCGCAAGATCAACATGGCCGGTCGCCATCTCCTGTCGCTGGTCTCCGACGTCCTCAACCTCGACGGCGAGGCGGCCAACCAGCAGCCCGTGAAGCCCTCGCAGTTCACGCTGCGCGAACTGTGCGACGACGTGGTGGCCAACACGCAGCCCATGGTCGAGAAGAACGGCAACCGTCTCGTCCTGATCTGCCCCAACCCGGCGGCCGACGTGACCACCGACCGGACGGTCGTCCGACAGATGCTCCTCAATCTCCTCAGCAACGCGGCGAAGTTCACCGCGAACGGCACCGTCCAGCTGTCCGTCACCCTCAATGCCGGTGCCGAGAACACACTGACGCTCGCCGTCACCGACACGGGCATCGGCATGCGCAAGGAGGCGCTGTCGCGGATCTTCGCCGACTACGAGCAGGCCGAACTTTCCACCAGCAGCCGATACGGCGGAACGGGGCTCGGCCTCTCCCTCACCAAGCGCCAGGCGATCCTGCTCGGCGGCGACATTTCCGTCACCAGCAAGCATGGCGAAGGGTCCTGCTTCACCATCCGGCTTCCGGCCCATCTCGAGGCCGAGCCGAAATATGCCGATCCGGACACGCCGATTTCTCTGCCGCAGACAGCCGTCGCCGAGATGGCCGCATGAACCGCCCCTTCGTTCCGACCAACCTTCGAGATCCGATCATGTCGTCCCAGACGATTTCCCATTCCGGCGAAGTGTCCTTACCGGTTGCGTCGGCGGCTCCCCGCGTCCTCGTGGTCGACGACGTCCAGGACAATCGCGAAATCCTCACCCGGCGCCTCGTGCGGCGTGGCTTCGAGGTCGTGGAGGCGAGCGGTGGCCTTCCGGCGCTCGAGGCCGTGGAGGCGGAGCGCTTCGACCTCGTCCTTCTCGACATCATGATGCCGGACATGTCGGGCCACGAGGTGCTGCGCCGGATCCGGCAGACGCGATCCCAGGCCGAGCTTCCCATCGTGATGGTGAGCGCGAAGTCCGAGAGCGCGGATGTCGTGGCCTGCCTCGAGGACGGCGCGAACGACTACGTCACCAAGCCGGTGGACTTCGCGATCGCCTTTGCCCGCATCCAGACCCAGATCTCGCGCAAGCAGTCGTTCGACGCCGCGCGCGCCGAGCAGGCGGTGCTGGAGATGCGCGTCGAGGAGCAGCGCGACAGCCTCAACGTCAGCGAGGATCGCCTTCGCTTCCTCGCCTATCACGACGCCCTGACGCAGCTTCCCAACCGCGTCGCCCTGCGCGAGCGCCTCAGCGCCGCGCTGGTTCGCAGCGCGACGGTTTCGGCCGTCCTTCTCTTCATCGACCTCGATCACTTCAAGGCGGTGAACGACGAACGCGGCCACGAGGTCGGCGACATCGTCCTTGCGGGCGTGGCCGAGCGATTGTCCACTTCGCTGCGTGCCCCGTCCTTCGCCGCGCGCCTCGGAGGCGACGAGTTCGCTCTGGTGCTCGAGGGCGAGGACGCCGCCGAGGCTGAGCCGGTCGCCGACGCCATCGTGGCGCGGCTGTGCGAGCCGTTCGATCTCGGCGGCCCGTCCTGCCAGATCGGGGCGTCCTGCGGCCTCGTCCGCCTGTCGCCCGCGTTCGCCGACGTCGACGAAGCCCTGAACGCTGCCGATACCGCGATGTACGCGGCCAAGGCCGACGGCAAGGGAAAGGTGAAGGTGTTCTATCCGGCGATGCTGGAAGAACGCCGGACCCGCCGCATCCTCGAGATGGACCTGCGCCATGCGGTTCAGGACGGCTGCCTCGAACTCAACTTCCAGCCGCTGTTCGACGCCCAGACCGCCAGGCTCAAGTCCTTCGAGGCTCTGGTTCGCTGGCATCACCCGACGCAGGGGACCATCGCTCCTGACCAATTCATCCCGCTGGCCGAGGAAACCGGGCTGATCGTGGCGCTCGGCGACTGGGTCCTTCGTGAAGCGTGCGCGGAGGCCGCCCAATGGCCTGCCGATATCGGCATCGCCGTGAACGTCTCGGCGCTCCAGGTCGGGCACGGCGAGATGCTGCCGGTCCTCGTCAACACGCTGGCGGCGACGGGGCTCGATCCGAGCCGCCTCGAGCTCGAGATCACCGAGAGCTCGCTCCTCGCCCTCAAGCCGGAGACGGTCGGTTTCCTGCGCTCCGTGCAGGAACTGGGGGTGCGCGTGTCGATCGACGACTTCGGCACGGGCTACTCGTCGATGAGTTCGCTGCAGAACTTCCGGTTCGACAAGATCAAGATCGACCGGAGCTTCGTGCAGGCGATCAACGGCGACGCCAAGAGCGTGGCGATCATCAAGTCGATCCTCGAGCTGTCGTCGAAGATCGGCGTGACGACCACGGCCGAAGGCGTCGAGACCTCGGCCCAGCTCGACTACATCACCGCCAACGGCTGCACCGAAGCGCAGGGGTTCCTGTTCGCCAAGCCGATGAGCAAGGAAGCCGCGCGCGAGTTCATCCGCCAGAACGCCTGACGAGGGCTCAACGACGGCGAAGGCTCAAGGCGCTGGCAAGGTCCGACGCGGGCGGCGGACTGGATGTCAGGTCGAGATCGGCCAGAAGCGTCTCGACATGGCGCTTCATCAGCCCGGACGCGTCGTCGCCGGCCCCGCGCACCAGGGCGTCGAGAAGCGCGAGATGGGCGGCGTTGTCGCAAAGCGTCGCCGTCTGCCGCCAGTAGAGCGCGATCACCAGCGAGGAGCGGGACAGGAGCCCATCCACGATCGCGGCGAGGACGCCGTGGCCGGATAGCGCGGCGATCCTGCGATGGAAGTCGGCGGAGTGGTAGACGGCCTCGCGCGGGTTGTCGGCGTGCAGCGCGTCATGCTCGGCGTCGATCGCGGCGCGCAGCCTCGCGACGTCGTCCGGCCCCATGCGCTCGGCCGCAAGGGCGGCGAGCGGCGGCTCGATCACGGCCCGCGCCTCGAAGATCTCGCGCGCCTCGCGCGGTGTCGGATGGGCGATGCGGGCGCCCTTGTTGCGCTGGAGGATGACGACACCGTCCCGTGCCAGCGCCTGCAGGGCGGCCCGCACCACCGTGCGACTGACGCCATAGATTTCGGCGATCTCCTCCTCGACCAGCTTGGCGCCCGGCCCGAGGCGGTGACGCGCGATCGCATGCATGATGCCGTCGCAGATCGGCTCCCATGAGGCCGTGACGTCGCCGGGGGAAGCGGGATCGGGGGGCACGCGTCGTCTCCGTTCTGGGCGGCCGTCGGCTGCCGACGTCTTTCATGCAGGAACCGTGCCACGCCGACCGAGTGACGATCAGCGGATCGGATACACAAATTGTATACGCTTTAGGCAGGAAGCGAGAGGCGGCGCTTCGTCCATGGGCATCGGGCGCCGCCCATGGATGCGTTGCCTTCCATCTCCGCTGCCGAAGCCGCGCGTTTCCGGCCAGCCTCGATGTGGCACGCTTCCTGCATTCGTCTCCTGCGAGAGAAGCGGAGACGGACGCATGGCCCCTGGAGACCTCGAACTCGTCAAACTGACCAAGCGCTACGGCGCGACGACGGCGGTGGACGCGATCGACCTGCGCGTGCCGGCCGGCACCTATTGCTGCTTCCTTGGACCCTCGGGCTGTGGCAAGTCCTCGACCATGCGCATGATCGCCGGCCACGAAAGCGCATCGGGCGGCGACATCATCTTGGGCGCCAACAACGTCACCGATCTGCCGCCAGCCCGGCGCGGCACCGCGATGATGTTCCAGTCCTACGCGCTGTTTCCGCACCACACCGTTCTCGACAACGTCGCCTTCTCCCTGAAGATGAAGGGCGCCTCGAAGGACGAGCGATACCGCAAGGCGCGCGCCGTCATGGAGCTCGTCGACCTCGCGCGCTTCGAGACGCGCATGCCCGCGCAGCTTTCCGGCGGCCAGCAGCAGCGCGTCGCGCTCGCGAGAGCCCTTGTCACCGATCCCGGCATCCTCCTCCTCGACGAGCCGCTGTCGGCGCTCGACCCGTTCCTGCGACTTCGCGTCCGCACCGAGCTGAAGCGCCTGCAGCGCGAACTCGGCATTTCCTTCCTTCATGTCACGCACGGGCAGGACGAGGCGATGGCGCTCGCCGATCTCGTCGTCATCATGCGTGACGGCCGCATCGAGCAGGCGGGCAGCCCCCAGGACGTCTTCCACCGCCCGGCCACCGGCTTTGTCGCCCGCTTCATGGGCGGCCATAACGTCCTGCAGCTCGACGGCCGGCCCGTCTCCGTGCGCGCCGACCGGGTGCGCATCGGCGAAGGCAGCACCGACGCGCGCTCCGTCTCCGGCGAGGTGCGCGGTGTCGAATACGGCGGTGCCACCGTCACCGTCGTCGTCCATGCCGGCGACGCCGGCGAGATTACCGCCGTGATCCCCGAAGAGCAGTTCAACGCGACCCCGGCCGAGCTCGGGCAGACGCGTGCCGTCCATTGGTCGCGCGGCGACGAGTTCGCCCTCGAAGCCGCCTGATCCTTCCGCCCTCCTCCAGCCCCGACCCAAGGAGACCACCTCATGAGCGACACCCCCAAGACCAGCGGGCTCGACCGCCGCGCCTTCCTGAAGTCCGGTGCGGTCTTCGCCGCCGGCGCGGTCGTGACCACCAAGGTCACCGGCTTTCCCTTCGTGTCCGGCGCGCGGGCGCAGGAGGCCAAGACGCTGCGCTATCTCGGCACGGCGGTGAACCAGTCGACCGAGATCGCCGCCAAGGTGAAGGAGGATCTCGGCATCACGATCGAGTACGTGCCTGTCACGACCGACGAGGTGACGAAGCGCATCATCACCCAGCCCAACACGTTCGACATCGTCGACACCGAATACTTCTCGCTGAAGAAGTTCGTGCCGACCGGCAACCTGATGGGCATGGACGCCAAGCGCATCAAGGAATTCGACAACATCACGACGGTGTTCACCAAAGGCGAGATCGACGGCAAGAAGATCGGCGACCAGGGCACCGCGCCGTGGAAGGTGCTCTATCTCGAGGCCAACAAGTCCAAGGCCTTCTCGGCGACGCCGACGGAGTGGATCTCGCTGATCCCGACCACCTACAACGCCGATACGCTCGGCATCCGGCCCGACCTCATCAAGCGCCCGATCGAGAGCTGGGCGGAACTCCTGAACCCCGAGTTCAAGGGTCGCGCCTCGATCCTCAACATCCCCTCGATCGGCATCATGGACGCCGCCATGGCGATCGAGGCGTCGGGCAAGTACAAGTATCCCGACAAGGGCAACATGACCCGCGACGAGATCGACCTGACGATCGACGCGCTGATCGAGGCCAAGCAGGGCGGCCAGTTCCGCGCCCTGTGGTCGGACTTCAACGAGAGCGTCAACCTCATGGCCTCCGGCGAGACCGTGATCCAGTCCATGTGGTCGCCCGCCGTCACCGCCGTGCGCGCCAAGGGCATCGACTGCCGCTTCCAGCCGCTGAAGGAGGGCTACCGCGCCTGGGCCTCGGGCTTCGCCCTGCCCGCGACGCTCGAGGGCCCGAAGCTCGACGCCGCCTACGAGTTCGTCAATTGGTTCCTGTCCGGCTGGGCCGGCGCCTTCCTCAACCGCCAGGGCTACTATTCCGGCGTCCTGTCGACTGCCAAGTCCGCCATGCAGCCCTACGAATGGGCCTACTGGATGGAGGGCAAGCCGGCCGAGAAGGACATTCTCTCCCCGCAGGGCCAGGTCATCGCCAAGACCGGCGACGTGCGCGACGGCGGCTCCTTCAACGAGCGCATGGGCGCCGTCGCCTGCTGGAACGCAGTGATGGACGAGGACGCCTACATGGTCCGCAAATGGAACGAGTTCGTCGCGGCATAAGGCGCGGCGGTTGTCGCACGGGACATGATGTCCCCTGGCCCCTCCTCATTTGATGAGGTGTCCGAAGATCGAGAGGGCCAGCGGCCCTCCCGATCTTCGGAAAGGTCCCAAACGAAAAGAAGGGTTCGGGAACTCCTTCCCGAGCGGGGCTCGGGGCGGCAGCCCCGCCACATCCACGCGGCCCCACGCTGCAACGTTCCCACCCACGGAGGCCGCATGGCTGCGTCCGAACGCACGGGGCTCGCGCCCTATCTCCAGGCGGCGCCGCTGGCGCTGGTGTTCCTCTTGTTTCTGGTGGTGCCGCTCGCCTTCATCGTGATGGTGAGCTTCTGGACCTACGACAACTACCAGATCCAGCCGGCCTTCACGCTGCAGAACTATGCCGACGTCTTCGACCGCTGCATCACGCGGCTACCGGCGCTGTGCACGACGTTCCGCACCTATCTGTCGACGCTCGGCTTCGCGCTCAGGGTCTGGGTGCTGACGCTCGGGATCGGGTTCACGATCGCCTACTTCCTCGCCTTCGAGGTGCGATCGAAGACGGTCCAGTCGATGCTGTTCCTCCTCTGCACGATCCCGTTCTGGACCTCCAACGTGATCCGCATGATCTCGTGGATTCCGCTTCTCGGCCGCGAAGGGCTGGTGAACCGGACGCTGATGAGCCTCGGGGCGATCGACCAGCCGATCGACTGGCTCCTGTATTCCAGCTTCTCGGTGACGCTGACCTTCGTGCACCTGTTCACGTTCTTCATGGTCGTGCCGATCTACAACTCCATGCTGCGCATCGACCGCTCGCTGATCGAGGCGGCACGGGATGCCGGTGCCTCCGGCTGGCAGATCCTGTGGAACGTGATCGTGCCGCTGTCGAAGACCGGCATCGCCATCGGCTCGATCTTCGTCCTCACCATCGTCATGGGCGACTTCGTGACCGTCGGCCTGATGGGCGGCCAGCAGATCGCCTCGGTCGGCAAGACGATCCAGACGGAGATCAGCTACCTCCAGTTCCCGATCGCCGCCGCCAACGCCGTCGTGCTGCTCGCCACCGTCCTCCTCATCGTCTTCGCGCTCCTGCGTGTCGTCGACATCCGCAAGGAACTATAGAGTGCCGGAAAAACGCTCCCGCGCCTTCTGGCCGCTCGCGATCTTCTTCTCGCTCTTCGTCCTGTTCCTCTACGGGCCGACGCTGACCGTCCTCGTCCTCTCCTTCCAGGGGCCGCAGGGCGGGTTGACGTTCCCGATGAACGGGTTCTCGACCCACTGGTTCGGCGTGCTGTGGCAGGGGCTCGGCGTCGTCGACGTCTGGGCCGCGTTCGGACGCTCGTTCCGGCTGGGCCTCGTGGTGACCGTCCTGACGGTCGTCATCTCGGTGCTGGCGGGCCTCGCCTTCCGGCGGCGGTTCCGAGGCTCGACGCTCCTGTTCTACACGGCGATCGCAAGCCTCATCCTGCCGTCGATCGCGGTCTCGCTCGGCATCGCGCTGGAGTTTCGCATCTTCGACGACGTCGTGAAGGCCTACGGCCTCGGCGGCGATGGCTACCAGTCGGCGATGGGCCTCTTCACCTCGGCGCTCGGCGCGCACCTCACCTGGACCCTGCCGTTCGGCATGCTCGTGATGTTCGCCGTCTTCAACCGCTTCGACCCGGCCTACGAGGAGGCCGCTCGCGATCTCGGCGCAACGCCGTGGCAGACCTTCCGCCATGTCGTGTTGCCGATCATCGCGCCCTATCTCGTCGGCGTTGCGCTCTTCGGCTTCACCCTGTCGTGGGACGAGATCGCCCGTACCTCCCAGGCAATCGGCGGCCCGAATACGCTGCCACTGGAACTCCAAGGCCTGACGACGACGGTCACCACCCCGGCGATCTACGCGCTCGGCACGCTGACGACGGCAGTGTCCTTCCTCGTCATTGCCCTCACGCTCGGCACCGGCTTGTTCCTTCGTGCGCGTCGCATGCGCGGCGCCTCCGACGCCGGCAAGGGTACGCTCTGAAAGCCGCCATGCGCATCCTTTTCATCAATCCCAACGCCACCGTCTCGATGACGCACAAGATCGAGGCGGCGGCCCGGGCCGCGGCCTCGCCCGGCACGTTCATCCTCTCCGCCACCAACCATGCCGGTCCGGCGTCGATCCAGGGACCGGCTGATGGCGAGGCGGCCGAGCCCGGCCTCCTCGCGCTGATCGCGGAGCGGGACGCGGACGCCGATGCCTTCGTGATCGCCTGCTTCGACGACACGGGATTGGAGACGGCGAGAACGCTCACGGGCAAGCCGGTCATCGGGATCGGCGAGGCCGCCATGCGGGCCGCCGCCGACGGGGATCGCGCGTTCAGCGTGGTGACGACGCTGTCGGTCTCGATTCCGGTGATCGAGGAGAACGTGCGGGCCTATGGGCTCGGCAGCCTCTGCCGGCGGGTGCGCGCCTCCGAGGTGCCGGTGCTGGCTCTGGAAGAGCCCGGCAGCGCCGCACGCGAGACGGTGGCGGCCGAGATCGCGGCGGCGCTCGGCGAGGACCAGCCCGGTGCCGTCGTCCTCGGCTGCGCCGGCATGGCCGATCTCGCCGAGACGTTCGCCGCCCGGTTCGGCGTGCCCGTGTTCGACGGTGTGGTCTGCGCGGTCAAGGCGCTGGAAGCGCAGTCGCGAGATGCCTGACCTTGGTCCGGAGCCCTCCGGCTGCTGCTGAAGGATGGGTCAGGCGGCGGTTGCGGAGAAGCGGCTCCGACGGCGGGCGCGCGGATCGACGAAGACATCCTCGGAACCCGTTGCCAACGCAGTAACCATGGGTTGCCGCGGTTTTCGGCATCTCCCTCTCGAATTTGTCCATTTGGTCAGTTTTCCCGGCCGCCCTCGGACACCCGGCTATCGCCTCTCCTTACAAGCCATTGCAATCAATTATGAAAATGTCTCTGGCACGCGTCTTGCTGTGCATTCGGTGCGGTGCTGATGCCGCATTGCTGGAGCAAGAGGACGGATGGAAATCGGTGTCTTCATCCCGATCGGGAACAACGGCTGGCTGATCTCGGAAAACGCGCCGCAATACAAGCCGAGCTTCGCCCTGAACAAGGCGGTCGTGCAGAGCGCGGAACGGCATGGCTTCGACTTCGCGCTGTCGATGATCAAGCTGCGCGGCTTCGGCGGCAAGACCGAGTTCTGGGACCACAATCTCGAAAGCTTCACGCTGATGGCGGGCCTTGCCGCCGTCACCACGCGCATCCGCCTCTTCGCGACCGCCGCGACGCTGGTGATGCCGCCCGCGATCGTCGCCCGCATGGCGTCGACCATCGACTCGATCTCGAACGGTCGCTTCGGGCTGAATCTCGTGACCGGCTGGCAGCGGCCGGAATATTCGCAGATGGGTCTCTGGCCCGGCGACGAGTACTTCGCCCGTCGCTACGACTATCTCGCGGAATACGCCACCATCCTGCGCGAGCTCTGGGAGACCGGCCGGTCGGACCTCAAGGGCGAGTTCTTCCTGATGGACGACTGCCGCCTGTCGCCGCAGCCCCAGACGCCGGTGAAGATCATCTGCGCCGGCTCGTCCAACGCCGGCATGGCCTTCTCGGCCCGCCACGTGGACTACAATTTCTGCTTCGGCGTCGGCGTCAACACGCCGAAGGCCTTCGCCGGCAACACCGCCCGGCTGAAGGCGGCGACCGACGAGACGGGCCGCGACGTCTCGACCTTCGTCCTGTTCATGATCATCGCCGACGAGACCGACGAGGCGGCCCGCGCCAAGTGGGAGCACTACAAGGCGGGCGCCGACGCGGAGGCGATCGCCTGGCTGGGCGTCCAGGGCGCGGCCGACACGAAGTCGGGCGCCGACACCAATGTCCGGCAGATGGCCGATCCGGTCTCGGCCGTAAACATCAACATGGGAACGCTCGTCGGCTCCTACGAGACGGTGGCGCGGCTCCTCGACGAGGTCGCGACCGTACCGGGCACCGGCGGCGTGCTCCTCACCTTCGACGACTTCGTGGAAGGCGTGGAGGCCTTCGGCACCCGCATCCAGCCGCAGATGACGTCCCGCCGGCACGTCGCCTTCCAGCGTGAGGCCGCCGAATGAGCGCGCTTCCCGCTGCCGGACACGTGCCCCGGCCGCAGACGCGCGAGAGCGTCACCCTGCCCGCCCGCCCGGAGCCGCTGTCGCTGAAGCTCCACGAGACCGCCGTCGTGGTGGTCGACATGCAGAACGCCTATGCGACGCCCGGCGGCTACGTGGACCTCGCCGGCTTCGACATCTCGGGTGCCGCCGGCACGATCGGAGCGATCGGCAAGGCCCTCTCGGCGGCGCGCGACGCCGGGGTCCTCGTGGTCTACCTCCAGAACGGCTGGGACAAGGACTACCAGGACGCCGGCGGGCCCGGCTCGCCCAACTGGCACAAGTCGAACGCCCTGAAGACCATGCGCCGCCGCCCGGAACTTGCCGGAACGCTGCTGGCCAAGGGAACCTGGGACTACGCGATCGTCGATGCGCTGCAGCCGCGCCCAGGCGACCTCCTGGTGCCGAAGACCCGCTACAGCGGCTTCTTCAATTCGACCCTCGACAGCACGCTACGCGCGCGTGGCATCCGCAACCTCGTCTTCGTCGGCATCGCCACCAATGTCTGCGTCGAGAGCACGCTGCGCGACGCCTTCCACCTCGAATATTTCGCGGTGATGCTGGAGGACGCGACGCACCAGCTCGGTCCCGCCTTCATTCAGGAGGCGGCGGCCTACAACGTCGAGACCTTCTTCGGCTGGATCTCGACGGTCGCCGACTTTTGCGGCGCCGTCTCGCAGGCCGCCTCCTCCCCCTCGATCTGATCCAGGAGCCGTCATGCCGAAATCCATCGTCGTCCCCGCGGGCACGTCGAAGCCGATCGCCCCGTTCTCGCCCGGAACGCTCGCCGACGGGATCCTCTATGTCTCGGGAACGCTCCCCTTCGACGCCAACAACGACGTCGTGCATGTCGGCGACGCCGGGGCCCAGACGCGCCACGTCCTCGAAACCATCAAGTCCGTCATCACAACGGCCGGCGGCACAATGGAGGACGTGACCATGAACCACATCTTCATCACCGACTGGGCGAACTACGCCGCGGTCAACGCGGTCTATGCCGAGTATTTTCCGGGCGACAAGCCGGCGCGCTACTGCATCCTCTGCGGCCTCGTGAAGCCCGACGCGCTGGTGGAGATCGCCACCGTCGCGCATATCGGCCGCCCATGACGCTGCATCACGACGTCTTTGGGCGCACCGACGGCGGCGCGCCGACGCTCATCCTTTCGTCCGGTCTCGGGGGCTCCGGCGGCTACTGGGCCCCGCAGATCGAGGCGCTGGCGCCGCATTTTCGCGTCGTCACCTACGATCATCGTGGCACGAACCGCAGCGGTGGTGCGGGGCAGGACACGATCGCCGCCATGGCCGACGACGTCCTCGAGATCGCCGAGGCGATCGGCGCCGAGCACTTCCACTTCATGGGTCACGCGCTGGGCGGCCTGATCGGCCTCGATCTCGCCCTGCGGCCTGTCTCGCCGACCCGGAGCCTCGTCCTTGTCAACGCCTGGGGTCGCGCTGATCCCCATTCCGGCCGTTGCTTCGATACGCGGATCACGCTTCTGGAAAAGGCAGGGGTCGAGGCCTTCGTCAACGCCCAGCCGCTGTTCCTCTACCCCGCCGCCTGGATGGCCGAGAACGCCGCGCGTCTTGAAGCCGAAGTCGCGCACGGGATCGCCCATTTCCAGGGACGCGAGACCGTCCTGTCCCGCATCAAGGCCTTGCGCGCCTTCGACATGGAAGCCCGGCTCGGCGAGGTCGCGGTGCCGACGCTGGTGGTGGCCGCAAAGGACGATCTCCTCGTGCCCTATACGCGCTCCGTAAATCTCGCGGAACGGATCGGAGGGGCGCGGCTCGCCCTGGCGGACCACGGCGCCCATGCGGTCAACATCACCGAGGCCGCCTGGTTCGATGCGGCCGTCGTCTCGTTCTTTGCGTCGCTGGAAGGGACACGATCGCCATGAGTGCCGCCGCAGCATCGCCTGTTCTCCCGAACGACGCCGAACCTGTCGACCGCTCCGCATTCCGCGACGCGATGGCACGGCTCGGGGCGGCCGTGACCATTGTGACGACCGACGGGCCCGGCGGGCGCACCGGCTTCGCGGCGACCGCGGTTTGCAGTGTCACCGACGACCCGCCGACGCTTCTCGTCTGCATCAACCGGGCGTCCTCCGCCTATCAGCCGGTGCGGCGGAACAGCCGGGTCTGCGTCAACGTCCTCGGCGACGAGCAGGCGGAGGTCAGCCGCTTATTCGGCGGCCGGACGCCGGCCGACGAGCGCTTTGCTGCCGCATCGTGGCGTTCGAACGCTTCCGGCACGCCCGAACTTGAGGGCGCTTTGGTCTCGATCGGCTGCGAGATCGAGACGGTCACGGAGGCGGGAACGCATGATGTCCTCTTCTGCCGCGTCGTCTCGATCCGCTCACGCGAGGACGGCGGCGCGCTCATTTATTTCGATCGGACCTATCACCGCCTGTGATCTCGGCCGGATTGGCTGAAGGCTTTCGCAGGTGAGGCGCTCCCTCTCAGCGAGGCCGTACGCCGTCGAGGATGATCGCGAGGACGGACTGGGTGACCGACGAGCGGAAATCGGGGCTCTCCGCCTTGGGACCGAGGATGGCGCGGATCTGAGCGTCGAAGTCGGCGTAGTGCTGCGTCGTCGCCCAGATCGCGAAGATCAGGTGGACGGGATCGACCGGAGCCAGCCGCCCTTGCGCGATCCACGCCCGGATGACGGCCGTCTTCTTCGACACGAGATCGCGCAGCGTCGTCTCGAGGCTGGGCATCATGACCGGCGCGCCGGCGAGGATTTCGTTGGCGAAGAGCCGGGAGGCTTCCGGCCGCTCGGCCGACAGCGCGAGCTTCGCCGTGATGTAGCGGCGAAGCTCCTCCGCCGGATCACCCTCGACCGTCAGTTCCTCCAGCGGCTGCAGCCATTCGGCCAGCGTGCGCTCGAGGACGGCCTCGTAGAGATCCTGCTTGCGGCGGTAGTAGTAGAGAAGGTTCGCCTTGGACATGCCGGCGCGGGCTGCGATCTCGTCCACCGTCGATCCGCGCAGACCGTGGCGGGAGAAGATGTCCAGCGCGGCGTCGAGGATCAGGGCACGCGTCATCGTCTGGATGCGGGTCGCCGGCACTGCGGGCGCAGGAACCGGTCGATCTGACTCCTTCTCGGCCATCCCCTTCCCCCGACGATTGCGACCCACGCTCCCCGAAACGTCCGTCCCAGTCGTAGAGCGCGTGGCGCCGAAAAGCCAACGGGCGGGCTGTGGATTGTCCCGCGCCTGCCGCAGAAAACGCGAAAGGCGGGCCATGCGCCCGCCTTCTGCATCTTTTCCTAAGCCCGTCGCTCGGCGAAGCGCGTCAGTGCGCCATCATCTCGCTGACGATCTGCGTCGGCGTCAGCGTCGATGGATAATAGGTCGGCCAGTTCGTGACCTCCTCGAGTAGAGCGGCGCGATCGTTGCCCCAGTAGAGGTGATAGTGGTCGGCCTTCGCCGGTGCGATCCCATGGTCGCTGAACTGGATGAACTGCGGGGCATCGGCGTCGCCGTCCGTCTTCCGGAAGATGAAGCGGACGCCGCGGTTGCCCTTCTTGTAGGTCAGGGTCTCACGGCCGTCGGACGCGTATGTCCCCTTCAGCGGCCTGCCGTCCCTATAGAAGGTCACGACATCGCCCTCGATCGTGATCCGTTCGACGTCCGTCCGGTAGCCGGTTTCGTACTCGGCCTTGTACCCAGCCGCATCCATCGGGCCCTTCTCCGCCTTGTGCTGCCAGACGGGATCGAGCGTGCCGTCCTGGAGGTACGGGTAGACCGACTGCCAGTCGCCGGCATAGTCCGACAGCGGCCGGTCCTGGATCTGGCTGTCCTCGAAGTAGCCGGCATAGATCTTCGGGTCGCCGTGGGAATGGCCGTGGCCCGCATGGTCGTGGCCGTCGCCCTCGTGGACGACCCCGCTGCCGCCGACGACGGCGATATTGTAGGGTACCCCCTCGACGGAAACCGTACCAGCCTCTTCCAGCGTGTCCTTGGCGATGCGGCGGACCAGCCCAGCCTTCGGGTCGCTCATGACGACCTCGTCGCCGGCCATCGCGAGTCGGGGACGCGGATCGTTCCAGTGGCCGTCCATCGAGTAGGGCTCGGTGACCCGGGCACTTTGCGCGATCTTGCCATCGAGGACATCGATCCGGTGCAGGGTGCCGTCCTCGGTCAGGACATAGCCGAAGCGGGCGTTGGCAGGGTCGAGCGCGAAGTCGATCCGCCGGAACGGAAGTTCGATATGCTGGATATGCGGCTCGCCCGCAGGATCGACCACGACGAGGCCCTTGGCGCCAAAGTTGCCCAGGAAGACCTGCAGGCTCTTCGAGCCGAGCAGCGTTCCCGTGCTCTCGCCGGCCGGAAGATCGGCGGGGTAAGGCAGCATCCGGAACTCGGGGTCCTCCTTCCCGGCGGTGACCGTCAGGATGCCTTCCTCACATCCCGTCGCGAGATAGGCGCCGGAGAAGGCCTCGCCGTGGATCCCGGTGCAGGGCTGCACCTCGCCGACGGGCATCCCGTCCGCTTCGACCTGCCGAAGGCCGAGGCGCTTGGGAGCAGCACTGCCCTCGACGGATGCGTCGGACGCGACCGTCGTCACCCAGGCCTTTCCGATCGGCGCGGCATAGCCGTGGTGAGCAAGTCCCTGCGCAAGCCGGGTCGCCTCCAACCTGCCCTCTCCGAGCGCATGCGCGTCGAGAACCTCGGCATAGCCCCCTCGATCGAAGTTGATGACGACCTTGCCGCCGTGGTCGATCAGGTGGAACGGGCGGGGTCCGGTGAGCGCCTCGCGCACGGCGGCCGGCTCGGCGATCGATATGTCCGAGTGGTCGCCATGGGAGTGAAGGGAAATGCCGCTGCGGATGATGTCGACCCTGTCGTCTTCGGACTGGACGACAACGACCGCCGAGCCGTTGTCGACGCCGTAGAGTCTAGCTTGACCGGTCGTCTCGAACGACCAGCGCTTGGCTGGATCGCCAAGGTCGAAGGCCGTGACCTTGGGAGCGTCGTGGTCGCCCACGAACACGCGGTAAAGCGTCGTCGCCTCACGTTCCCGTGCGGCGTCTTCCGCCATGGCGCCCGACCACGGAACCAGTATGAGGCCTGTGGCGCAGGCAAGTTGGCGCAGCATCATCGTCTCCATGCAGCGAGGCTTGGAATTGCCTCAGTTTGTAATGTTATTATGTAACACTCTAGTGCTGCGCAAGGGGGGGCTCGCCTATGGGCAATTTCTCGACGCGGCGCACTCCGCTCTTGCGCTGCGGCAAACGGGATGGTTTGAGGCAGCACCCTCCCCCGCCGACGTGGAATTTTTCGCATGATCCGCCTCGAGAGCATCGGCAAGCAGAACGGCAAGCAGATCATCTTCATTGAGGCGTCGGCCGCGCTCCAGCGCGGCGAGAAGATCGGTCTCGTCGGCCCGAACGGTGCGGGCAAGACGACCCTGTTCCGCATGATCACGGGTTCGGAACTGCCCGACGAAGGCCAGGTCTCGGTCGATCGCGGCGTGACGATCGGCTATTTCAGCCAGGACGTCGGCGACATGGCGGGCCGCAGCGCGGTGGTCGAGGTAATGGACGGCGTCGGTCCTGTCAGCGCTCTGGCTGCCGAGATGGCCGAACTCGAAGCCGCCATGGCAGACCCCGACCGTGCCGACGAGATGGACGAGATCATCGCCCGCTACGGCGAGGTGCAGGGCAGCTACGACGAACTCGACGGTTATGCCCTCGACGGCCGCGCCCGCGAGGTGCTCGACGGTCTCGGCTTCACCCAGTCGATGATGGACGGGGATGTCGCCAAGCTCTCGGGCGGCTGGAAGATGCGCGTCGCGCTCGCCAAGATCCTCCTCATGCGCCCCGACATCATGCTCCTCGACGAGCCGTCGAACCATCTCGACATCGAGAGCCTGATCTGGCTCGAAGGCTTCCTCAAGGGGTTCGACGGCGCCGTCCTGATGACCTCGCACGACCGCGAGTTCATGAACCGCATCGTCAACAAGATCATCGAGATCGACGGCGGCGCGCTGACCTCCTATTCCGGCGACTACGAGTTCTATCGCCAGCAGCGCGCCATCGCCGAGGTGCAGCAGCAGGCGCAGTTCGAGCGCCAGCAGGCGATGCTGGCGAAGGAGATCGCCTTCATCGAGCGCTTCAAGGCGCGCGCCAGCCATGCCGCGCAGGTGCAGAGCCGGGTGAAGAAGCTCGACAAGATCGACCGCGTCGAGCCCCCGAAGCGCCAGCAGACGGTGCGCTTCGAATTCCTGCCGGCGCCGCGCTCGGGCGAGGATGTCGCGACGGTCAAGGCAGTCTCCAAGCGCTATGGCACGCGCACGATCTACGACGCGCTCGACTTCCAGGTGCGCCGGCGCGAGCGCTGGTGCGTCATGGGCGTGAACGGCGCGGGCAAGTCGACGCTGCTCAAGCTGATCGCCGGCACGTCGGAACCGGACTCCGGCACGGTGACCCGGGGTCCGAGCGTCAAGATGGGCTATTTCGCCCAGCATTCGATGGAAGTGCTCGACGGCGAGCGCACGGTGCTCCAGTCCCTGGAGGACAGTTTCCCGCAGGCGGGCCAGGCTCCCCTGCGCGCGCTCGCCGGCTGCTTCGGCTTTTCCGGCGACGAGGTCGAGAAGAAGTGCCGGGTTCTGTCGGGCGGCGAGAAGGCGCGTCTCGTGATGGCGCGCATGCTGTTCGACCCGCCGAACTTCCTCGTCCTCGACGAGCCGACCAACCATCTCGACATCGCCACCAAGCAGATGCTGGTCGAGGCGCTCTCCCGCTTCGAGGGCGCGATGCTCTTCGTCAGCCACGACCGCCACTTCCTGGCGGCGCTGTCGAACCGCGTGCTGGAGCTGACGCCGGAAGGCCCGCATCTCTACGGCGGCGGCTACAGCGAATATGTCGAGCGCACAGGCCAGGAAGCGCCGGGGCTTCGCAACTAGCTCGCACGGCACTCCGCCGGGCGGCGGGAATGGCAGGCCCGTCGCGAGCCGTGGCTCGGCTTTCAGGGGTCCGCGCGCATCATCTCGGCGGCCTTCTCCGCGATCATCGCGGCCGGGGCGTGGGTGTTGCCGGAAACGATCGTCGGCATGATCGAGCAATCCGCGACCCGCAGGCCGTCGAGGCCGCGCAGCCGCAGTTGTGGGTCGACCACGGCATCAACGTCGACGCCCATGCGTGCGGTGCCGACGGGATGGAAGATCGTCGTGGCGATGTCGCCGGCCGCTTCCGCCAGTTCCGCGTCGCTCTGCAGGTGGGCGCCCGGCTTGAACTCTTCCGGCCGGTAGCGTTCGAGACGCCTCGTCGCCATCAGCCGGCGTGCGGCCCGGATCGAAGCGGCGGCGACCTCCCGGTCGCCCTCGGTCGACAGGTAGTTCGGCTGGATCGCGGGCGCGGCGAAGGGATCGGCGCTTGCGATCCGGACATGACCGCGAGATTCCGGACGCAGGTTGCAGACCGAGACCGTGATCGCGGGGAAGGAATGCAGCGGCTCTCCGAAGCGGTCGAGCGACAGTGGCTGGACGTGGAACTCGATATTGGCGGTCTCGAACCGCGGATCCGATTTCATGAAGATGCCGAGCTGGCTCGGCGCCATCGCCATCGGCCCCGAGCGCTTCAGCGCATATTGCAGGCCGATCTGCGCCTTACCGAGGAGCGTCGCCTGCCATTCGTTCAAGGTTCGCGCTCCCTCGATGCGGAAGGCGGTGCGGATCTGGAGATGGTCCTGCAGGTTGGCGCCGACGCCCGGCCGGTCGAGCACGACGTCGATACCGTATCGCCGGAGAAGGTCGCCCGGACCGATGCCGGACAGTTGCAGAAGCTGCGGCGTGCCGATCGCGCCGGCGGACAAGACGACGTCGCCGTGCGCCGTGGCGGGCCGGCCGTCGAGACGCAAGTCGAGGCCGACCGCTCGCCCGTTCTCGATGCGGATGCGCTCGGCCTGGGCCTTGGTCAGGATGCGCAGGTTCCTGCGATGCCGGATCGGTCCGAGAAAGGCCCGCACGGCGTTGAAGCGCAGGCCGGACTTCTGCGTCACCTCGAAATAGGACGAGCCGAGATTGTCACCGGCGTTGAAGTCGTCGATCTGCGGCACGCCGAGCTCCTCGGCAGCCTCCCGGATCGCGTCGAGGATCGGCCAGGACAGGCGCTGCTTCTCGACCCGCAACTCGCCGCTCTGGCCGTGGAATGGCCCGTCCTGCTCGTGGTGGTTCTCGGAGCGGCGAAACAGCGGCAGGACGTCGTCCCACCCCCAGCCGACATTGCCGAGCTGGCGCCAGCCGTCGTAGTCGGCCGCCTGCCCGCGCATGTAGATCATGCCGTTGATCGAGGAGCAGCCGCCCATGACCTTGCCGCGGGGATAGGCGAGCCTGCGCCCGTTCAGCCCGGACTCGGCTTCGGTCGAGTAGCCCCAGTCGGTCCGCGGGTTGCCCATGCAGTAGAGGTAGCCGACCGGAATGTGGATCCAGTGGTATCGATCGGAGCCGCCGGCTTCGAGCAGGAGCACCGTGTTCTTCGGATCGGCGCTCAGCCGGTTGGCAAGGACGCAACCGGCCGAGCCCGCGCCGACGACGATATGGCTGTAGCGGCCGAGATCGAGGCGGCCACCGTCGGAAACTCTCCTCATCGTCGTCAAACTGGCGTCGCCTCCCGCCTTGCGTCGCACCGTCGCGGCGGGCGAGCGCCCATGAAACGAGCCCGACGCCCATGCGGCCCGCAACGCGGCTTCGCGCCCCGCATAGATCCGCCCCATCGATCGCGATGGCTCTCCCGGCGGTTCCGAAATGCAGGATGCACGAGCCGGGGCCACCGCGTCGAGCCCCATCGCGCAATCCTGAGTGACCCGTCTCGGACAGCAGGGAGGCGCTGAGCGGAAAACCTTAGAGTGCCCGGACCACAGGCGGCTCGTCGATCGCCAAATCGACGCCGCCGATCAGCGACAGCGCCGTCTCCAAGAGAACGGTTGCGCCCGCGAGCACGTGACGGGGCTCCACATATTCCGCTTCGTTGTGGCTGATCCCGTCTCGGCACGGGCAGAAGATCATCGCGACGGGCGCGCACCGCGCGAGGTAGAGCGCATCATGGAATGCGCCGGAGACGATCCGGCGGGATCGGAGGCTGGCGCGCCGAGCGCTCGCCTCGACCCGCTCCAGCATCGGTTCGGGAAAGGCGGTCGGCGGCATATCGACGAGGCGGCGGATCGAGAGCTGGCAGCCGCCCTCCTTGGCGACGTCCCGCAGCACGTCTTCGATCCGTCCGGCGAGTGAGGCGAGGACGGCCGCATCGGGGTGGCGCAGGTCGATCGTGAAGCGCACGCGCTCGGGAACCGCGTTGACCGAGCCGGGCTCGGACGCGATGCGGCCGATGGTGAAGCGCGCCTCGGGATCCGACGGCATGATGGTTCGATAGAACGCCGCCATGGCGGCGGCCGCCGTGCGCATCGGGTCGCGGCGGAACTCGAGAGGGGTCGTCCCCGCATGAGCCGCCTGCCCCTCGATCTCGACATCCAGCCAGAGCGTCCCCTGAATGCCGGTGACGACGCCGACGGGAATGTCCTCGCGCTCGAGGACCGGCCCCTGCTCGATATGGAGTTCGAGATAGGCGGCGATCGGAAACCCGAGCGGGACGATCGGCACCGGAAGGGCTGCGACTGTCGCCGCAAGTTCGTCACCGAGGCGTGCGCCGTCGGGCGAGCGCGCATCGCGCCATGCCGCCGGAAGCGAGCCGCCGGCAAAGGCCTGCGACCCCATGGCGCCCGGCGCGAAACGGCTGCCCTCCTCGTTGGTCCAGACGACGACCTCCTGCGCCCGTTCGCACACGACGCTCGCGTCCTCCAGCGCCTCCAGCACTTCGAAAGCGGCCAGAACGCCGAGAGCCCCGTCGAAGCGCCCGCCAGTCGGCTGCGTATCGAGATGGCTGCCGAGGAGCAGCGGTGACAAGGCGGTATCGGTGCCGTCGCGGCGCAGGAAGAGGTTGGCCGCTTCATCCTGCCGGACATGGAAGCCGCGCGCCCCGGCAAGCTCGGTCAGGAGGGCGCGGGCCTGCCGGTCGCCTTCGGTAAGGGCCTGGCGGTTGACCCCGCCCCTTGCCGTCGCGCCGATCGCCGCGAAACGATCGAGACGCTCCAGAAGACGCTCGGACCGGATCGCGGGTCGCCCGATCATCGACCGAGCCTGGCCGTGAACGCCTTCACGCGGCCCGGATCGACTTGGTTCCACCAGACGCCGTCGTATTTCAGCGAGCTCGCGACGATCACCCCGTCGGCGACCGAGAGGATGTCGCCGACGTTCTCGGGCGTCACGCCGCTGCCGACCAGCGTCGGCAGGTTCGCCGCCTCCTTGATCATCCGGATGTAGGACAGCTCCGCCACATGTCCGGTGCGCTGGCCGGTTGCGATCACGACGTCGGCGTCGAAGAAGACGAGGTCCTTGACCTGCTCCTCGACCGGCCGGTCGGCGACGATGGCATGCGCGCCGTGCTTCACATGCGCGTCGGCGAAGATGCGGATGCCCTTCGCCCGAAGCTGCGCGCGGTAGCGCATGGCGCGCGCCGCCTCGCCTTCCACGAAGCCCTCGTTGGCGACATAGGCATTGGCCCACTGGTTGACGCGCACGAAGGCGGCACCGGCGGCGCTGGCGATGGCGAGCGCGGGGATCGCGGCATTGGCGAGGACGTTGATGCCGATCGGGCGGCCGAGTTCGCGCCGGATGCGGTCGGCGACCACCGACATGTGCGCGGCGGTCTCGGGGCCGATCGCATCGGGCTTGGAAAAGGGTACGTCGCCATGGTTCTCGACGATCACCCCGTTGCAGCCGCCCTCCAGATAGGCGCGCGCGTCGTCGAGCCCGCGCTGGTAGATCGTCTCGACCGCCTCGCCGTCATGGCGCGGGCTTCCGGGCAGCGGTGCGAGGTGCACGACGCCGATAATGGCGCGGCGGCTGCCGAAGATGTCCTGGAGCGCATCGCCGGATGCCTGTCCGATGGGCTTGGATGGGGTGCTCATGCGCTATCTCTCGTATGCCATGCGTGAAACTCGTCGCGGCTGGGGCCGCAGCCGAAGGTGCCGGTCCGCGTGACGGCCACCGCCGCCGCCCGGGCCGCGAGGTGAAGGGCCGGCTCGAACGCGTCGCCGAGCGACAGCCGGGCGGCCAGCGTGCCGCAGAAGACGTCGCCCGCCCCGCTCGTGTCGAGGGCCTCGGCGGGCGCGGCCGGATGGAATCGGGGTGCCGCGGCGGGGTCCTGCACTGCGACATACCCGTCGGCGCCGAGCGTGACCACCGCCGCGCCGCCGCCCATGCGGGCGAGACGTTCCGCGATCAGGCCGGGCTCGCGCTCGCCGGTCAGCGCCTCGCCCTCGACGCGGTTGACCACGGTGACGGCCGGTGCGCCGGGAAGGCCGTCGGCGCGCTCATCGAGCGGACTGGCGTTCAGCACCGTCAGGAGGCCGAGCGCGCGCCCCGCCTCGAGCGCGGCGCGCGTCGCAGCCGGGGTGAGGTTGCCCTGCAGGACGAGCGCGTCGCCCGGCCGTGCCGCGGCCAGCCAGCCGCTCGCCGCTGGGTCGAAGGCCCGCGCGCAGGCGACGGCGCTCACGATCTGGTTCTCGCCCGTCTCGTCCACCATGATGGCGGAGCGGTCGGTCGGCAGCGGCAGGGCGGTGAGGCCATGATCCGAGAGACCGGCCTCCATGAGCCCCCGGCGGACGAGCGCCGCCTCGCCGTCCGAGCCGACGGCCGACCAGAGCATGACATCGGCGCCCGCGCGCCACGCCGCGAGCGCCTGGTTGGCGCCCTTGCCGCCGAGCGCGACGCTGCAATCGATCGCATTCAGCGTCTCGCCGGGCCCCGGAAAGCGGGCGAGACGGAATGTCGTGTCGAGACAGGCGTTGCCGACGACATGGACGGGCATCCGGCCGGGCTCCCTTACTTCGCGGTCGCCCAGTCGAGCATGGCGGAGAACAGCTTGGCATAGCCGTCCCAACGGATGAACTCGCCCGGCAGCCAGTGCGGGCCGACGTCCGAGGTCCAGACCACCGAGCGGCCTTGCCCATACGTGCCGGTGACGAGGAGCGGCTGCGAGCCGTAGTCGGCCGAGACCGTTGCCAGCACCTCGGCGCCGGGTTTCAATTCCACCTCATTGTAGCCGAGGAGCACCGGCCATTCGGTGCCGAGACCGTTCAGGATCGGATGCGAGGCCTCGCCGGTGACCACGGGCGAGAAGCCCTCGGGCACCTCGACGCGGTCGTCGAAGCGCAGGCACGTGACGGGCAGGACGTCCTCGACCGGCGTGCGGGCGTAGCGCGCGCCGCCGTTGATGCCCTGGAAGGAATAGTAGCCGCCGAACATCAAGAGCGCGCCGCCCCCATCGACGTAGTCGCGCAGGAGCTTCAGGCGGTTCGGCGTCGTCTTGGAGTGGATCCAGGTGTCGGGATGCAGCAGCAGCGTGTTGGCGCCGATGTCGGAGAGGATCACCGCATCGTACTCGCGCAGGGCCTCCATAGTCTGCGGGAAGTCCTTCTGCGCCGCATGGGCGGGCATGAAGGTGATGTCGTAGGCGCTGTCCTTCAGCGCGGCCAGAAGCTCGTCGGCGCCCTGGTGGTAGGTCACGGTCGGGAACTGATCGAAGCCCTTGATGTGGGTCGCGGTCGACACCCAGCTTTCGCCGGCGAGGAGCACCTTCTTGCGGGTCATATCGAATTTCCTTGAGCGAAGGGAAAAGGATCAGGCGGCCGCGAAGACGGCGCGCGGATTGTCGGTCATGATGGCGTCGATCACCGCCTCGGGCACGCCGTGGCGCTTCAGGCGCGGCACGAAATGGCGCAGCACGTGGGCGTAGCCGAAGCCGCCGTAGCGGGTGAGCATCATCTTCAGGAAGACGTCCTGGCTGAGGAGGACGCGGTCGGCGAAACCTTCGTCGACGAGGGTTCGGATCGCGCGCGCGTTCTCCTCGTCGGAGGGGCACTGCGCGTCCTGGTCGGCATAGTAGTAGTCCATGCCGATCATGTCGTATTCCAGAAACGCGCCACGCCGCGCCAAGCTCGTCTGGTAGGCGATGTCGTCGTGGCTCGGATTCATGTGGCAAAGGACGGTGTGCCGGAGGTCCGCGCCCTCGCCTTCCACGACGTCGAGCACCTCGTGCGCCAGGCGCTCCCAACCCGGCAGATGGATCGAGAGCGGCACGCCGGTACGCGCCGAGGCCCGCGCCGCGCCCCGAAGCGACTTGCGCTCCTCGGGCGTGAAGTCCTTGGACACGCCGACCTCGCCGATGATGCCGGCCATGATCTCGGGCCGGTCCTCGGTGCCGCCGACGTCGCGCACGATCAGTTCGGCGACCTCGTCGACGTCCATGCCCTTCAGCCAGTCGGGATGGCTGAACTCGAGATAGAAGCCCGAGCCCATCACGATCTTCAGTCCGCTCATGCGCTGGATGCGCCGAAGCCCTTCCGGGTCCCGCCCGATGCCGAAGTTCGTCGGGTCCACCACCGTGTGGCCGCCGAGCGCCTGGAACATCTTCAGTTCCGACAGCGCGAGGTCGCCGTCGTCGAGCGAAACGTTGTCGCGGTTCATGTAGGGGTTCATGCGCAGCTCGCCGATGATCTCGATGCGCACGGGACCTTCGTGTCGCACCGGATCGGGTGGGTGGCACGGACAGCGCCAGGACTTGGCGCCGTCGAGGAAGACGTGCTCGTGCATCAGCGTGACGCCCATGTCGGCCACGGGGGACGGTCCGTCCACCGTCATCACATGGCCGGAGCGCACGCCGATGCCCGATGGCACCCCGCGCCGGCCTGCCGGATCCCGGAAGTCGAGCGCCATCGGATCAGCGCCCGCGCGAGGCGCCGCGGAACAGGCGGAAGTTCAGCCAGATCGCGACGAGGATGATGCAGCCGGTGATGATCGGCGTCAGGAACGGCGACATGTGGGCGAGGATCAGGCCGTTGGCGATGACGGCGACCGTCAGCGCGCCGAGCACGGTGCCGACCATCGTTCCACGTCCGCCGAAGAGCGATGTGCCGCCGAGCACCACGGCCGCGATGACGTCGAGCTCGAACCCCTGGCCGGAGTTCGACGAGCCGGAGCCGAGCCGCCCGGCGAGGACGACGCCGGCGAGCGCGGCTGCCGTCGACGAGAGCATGTAGACGCTGAGGAGCGTGCGCCGGACGTCGACGCCCGCGCGCCGCACCGCCTCCTTGTTGGCGCCGATGCCCGTCACGTAGCGGCCGAAGCGCGTGCCGTTGAAGGCGAGATAGGCCGCCAGCAGCACGGCGAGCGCGATCCAGGCCGGGATGGGCACGCCGAGGAACCAGCCGCGGCCGAGCGTCACGAACATGCTGTCGGGCTCGATCGGGATCGAGTAGCCGCCCGTGATCAGGAGCGCGACGCCACGGATCACCGAGAGGCCGGCGAGCGTCACGATGAAGGCGGGAATTCCCTCGTAGGCGATGAAGAAGCCCTGCAGCGCGCCGATCAGGGCGCCGAGCGCCAGCATGGCGAGGATCGTCAGCGGCCAGGGCAGGCCCCACTGGAGGAGCGCGGCCGAGAGGGCGCAGACGAGCGCCAGGACGGAGCCGACCGAGAGGTCGATGCCGCCCGTCGTGATGACGAAGGTCATCGAGGCCGCGACGATCAGGAGCGGCGCGGACTGGCGGACGATGTTCAGGAGATTGGGCGCCGACAGGAAGGCGCCGGTCGTCAGGCTGAACAGGAGGCAGACCAGGATGAAGAAGATCGCGATCGAGCCCACCGCGCCGTTGGCGATGAAGCGGTCGCGAAGGGTGGCCTTGCGCACGCGCGGGGGTGCCGCCGCATGGAGATGGGCGCTGCCGCCCGCGATCCCGGAACTCATGCCCGTGCTCCTTGCCCGTCTTCGCCGCGCGCCGAGCGCGCCTGGAACTTGCGGCCGACGATGAGGTTCACGACCTCTTCGATATTGGTGTCCGCGATCCGCCGCTCGGCGACGTTGCGGCCCTCGTACATGACCTGGATGCGGTCGCAGACGAGGAAGAGATCCTGCAGACGGTGGGTGATCAGGATCACCGAGACGCCGCGCGCCGAGACGGTGCGGATGAGCTCGAGCACCGCCTCGACCTCGGCGACGGCGAGTGCGGCCGTCGGCTCGTCCATGATGAGGACCTTCGGCTCGAACGACGCGGCGCGGCCGATGGCGATCGACTGGCGCTGCCCGCCCGACAGGTTCTCGACCATGAGGCGCGTGTCGGCGATGACGATGCCGAGCGTCTCAAGCATGGCCCTCGCCTCGTCGTGCATCCGCCGCTTGTCGAGGAGGTTGAGGCCCGCCAGCCGCCGCCGCGGCTCGCGGCCGAGGAAGATGTTGCCGGCGACATCGACCGTGTCGCAGAGCGAGAGGTCCTGGTAGACCATTTCGACCCTTGCGGCGCGGGCGTCCGCCGGCGAGGCGAAGGCGACCGCCTGCCCGTCGATCTCGATCGTGCCGCTGTCGGGCACGACCGCGCCGGACAGGACCTTGGAGAGGGTCGACTTGCCGGCCCCGTTGTCGCCGACAAGTCCGAGCACCTCGCCCGGCGCCAGATGCAGCGACACGTCGCTGAGCGTCTGGATCGGACCGTAGCGCTTGGAGATGCCGGTCATCCGGACACGGTCGGGGGTGGCTGGCATGACGCCGCTCCGTCTGGAGGAACACGGGAAGCGGACGGGCCGGAGCCCGTCCATCGGGCCGCTTGTGCGGGGGCGCCTTACTTGAACATGCCCCGGAACTGGTCGACGTTCGCCTTGGTCACGATCGTCACCGGGATGTTGATGATCGGCTCGACGCTCTCGCCCTTCTTCAGCTTGGCCAGCGCCTCGACGGCGGCCTTGCCTTCGCCGGCGGGGTCCTGCTGGACGACGGCGGCGACCCAGCCCTCGTCGATGCCCTTGACGGCCTGCGCGGTGAGGTCCCAGCCGAAGACCTTCACGTCGCTCTGGCGGCCCTGGCTCTCGACCGCCGAGACCGAGCCGATCAGCGCCGGCTCGCCGGTCGCGTAGAGCGTCGTCATCGTGGGATTGGCGGTCATCAGGTTCTCGGCGGCGCCGAGCGCCACGTCCTGGACGTTCTGGCCGTCGACCGTGTCGAGGAACTCGACCTTGGCGCCGCTGTCGCCGACCGCCTTCTTGAAGCCGTCGAGGCGCTGATTCTGGATGAAGGAGTTCAGCGCGCCGACGACGCCGACCGTCGCCTCGCCCTTCATCTGCGACTTGACGTAGTCGGCGTAGAACTTGCCGATCTCCTCGCCCGCCTTCATGTTGTCGACGCCGACGAAGGCGACGTTGTCGCCGTTCGGGATCTGCGCATCGATCGCGATCACGGGAATGCCGGCCTTCTTGGCCTCGGAAATGGCGGGCTTCACGCCGTTCACGTCGATGGCGATCAGGATGATGCCGTCGACCTTCTGCGTGATGTAGTTCTCGATCGCCGTGTTCTGCGCGGCCGGCACGTTGTTGGCGTCGAAGATCACGAGTTCGACGCCGGCGGCCTTGGCCGCGGCCTTCGCGCCGTCGTTGATCTGGTTGAAGAACAGGGCCTGCTGGTTGATCGTCACCAGGGCGTAGGTGTCGGCGAGCGCCGCCGAGGCGTTGTTGGCCAGAACCGTCAGGGCGACGGCGGTGCCGGCGAGGAAATGGGAAAGGCGCATTTTCCGATTCTCCATGATCGAGGGCCCAATCCAGGGGGGCCATGCCATCGTCGGCAGCGGGAGAATTCAAGAGACTTGAACGCTTGTCAACAGAATTGCGCAGCCCTTCGCCAATCTTGGAATGTGCATTCGTTTTGTGCAGCGCCGCATCGGATTTGCGCGCCGCAAACGTCAGGCGGATCAGGACGTCGCCCAATGCCCGTTGGACGGAAGCCTCTATCGTGCTCAGAACGTCGGCGGTGTGTTGACCCAGAAGATGCTCGCGCGCTTCGTCCCGTTGTTGCGGTAGTGATGGGGTCGCTCGGATTGGAAGGCGAAGGAATCGCCCTCGCGGAGGTGAAACGAGCGATCGTCGACGATCAGCTCGACCTCGCCCGACACCACATACCCGACCTCTTCGCCCGCGTGCCGGATCGGACCGGCGCTCGCGCCGCCGACGTCGATATGGTGGATGTTGCACTGGAGGAGATGGCCCGCCGAGTAGGGTATGACGCGCTCCAGCGTGATCCCGTCCCCCTGGCGGAGCGGGTCGAGCGTGATGAGCGGTCGTCGGCCGGCGCGGAAGACGATGCCCTCCTCACCATCCACCTCTTCGAACATGCGGCCTATATTGGTTCCGAGCGCCTCGACCAGGCGGTGCAGCATCGGCAGCGAGGGGGACGCCTTGCCGTTCTCGATCTTGGACAGAAGGCTCTCCGAGCAGCCCGCGGATACGGCGAGACCCTTCAGGGTCATCCCCTTGGTCTGCCGTGCGAGCTTCAATCGGACACCGAGCATGCTCGACAGCGCGACGCTGCCGGGTTGAGGATCGGACACCGGAGGGACTGACTTGGGTTCCGAACTCACCAGCGCGCCTCGCTTCGATCCATGCAGCGACAAAAGAGCCGAACCCGTACCGTTTTTCAAGTCTGTTGAATGACCTGCAAGTCGGGGCTTCTCATTGCTACTGATGGATCATGCCGTTTGCCGTGTGCCGACCGAGCCCGCCGGTGCGGTCCGCTTTCCGGTCTGGATCAGCACCACACCCGTGAGGATCAGCGCGAGCGCAAGGAGTTCGATACCGGTGATGCGCTCGCCGATCAGGGCGCCGATCGCAACGGCGACGACGGGCGCGATGTAGGTCGCACCGGCCGCACGGACGGGGCCGAGCGTGCCGATGATGAAGTAATAGATGAGGAACGCCCCGCCTGTCCCGACGATGCCGAGCCCGACGACGGCAGCCAGCAGCGCGAGCGGGTTCGAGACGATCGCGCCGATGCCGTGAAAATCGGTGAGGGCCGCGATCGTCACCACCGCCAGCCCGGTCTGCCACGTGGCGAGCGTCAGGGGCTTGAGGTTCAGCTGCGTGAGGAAGCGTCGGGCGTAGACGAAGGAGCAGCCGACGCTCGAGGTTCCGGCGAGCATCCACAGGACGCCGGCCAGCGGAATGTCCGCGGACGCGTTCCATGGCTGGGCGCTGAGCACGATGCCGACGAAGCCGAGCGCGACGCCGGCCGCCATCTGCCCGGTCGGGCGATCCTCGCGCAGGAAAAGCGCGGCGCCGAGGAACGTGAAGATCGGGATGGAGCCGCTGAGGAGGCCCGCGACGCTCGTCGGCAGGAGGGCCGTGCCGGCGACGAAGCCGTAGTAGTAGAACGTCGTCGCCATCACCGACATGACGGCGAAATGCGGCAAGTGCCGCAGCTGGGCCCGCGTTATCGCGCCCGTTCTCCACGCCATCAGGCCAAGCGGCAGGAAGCCGAAGAGGACGCGCAGGAATACGGTCTGGGCAGGCGAGATGAGCCCTGTCGCCATCTTCATGGAGATGAAGTTCGTGCCCCAGATGAAGCCGAGGGTGACGAGCGCGGCATAGGCGCGGGCCATGGCAATCCCACCTTTTCGAACGGAGAATCGACCGGCATCGACGCGAGGCGCCGCAACCGGTTGTGACGGAGCCGAAAGACGCTCGCCACCCGATGCCTATCGCATCGATGGGGGAACCGGACTAAGGAGAAGTCCTGTCTCGATGCAGTAGGAAATCTACTGGATGAAGTCCTCGTCCCATCGTCTTCCGCCGCTCAATGCCCTTCGCGCCTTCGAGGCGTCGGCGCGACACCTGAACTTCCGGCTCGCCGCCGAGGAGCTTGGGGTGACGCAGGCCGCCGTGGCCCAGCACGTGCGCGGGCTGGAGGCCGATCTCGGCATCCGACTGTTCGAACGGCTGCCGCGCTCCCTCGCGCTGACGGCACCGGGGCGCAGCTATGCGGCGCAGCTGCGCCGGGCGTTCGAGGTGATGAACGAGGCGACAGCGGCGCTACGCCCGGAGCCCGAGCGCCTGACGATCAGCGTGACGCCGACCTTCGCGTCGAAATGGCTCCTGCCGCGACTTCCCGCTTTCGCAGAGGCGCATCCCGGGATCGAGCTGCGCATCCTCGCGACGGAAAGCCTGTCGAATTTCCAGAGCGACGGCGTCGACATCGCCGTTCGCCAGAGCCGCACCGGGTTCGGGCCCGGCCTCGTCGCCGACCTTCTGTTCGAGCAGGAGGTGGTGGCCGTGTGCAGTCCCGCGATGCTGGACGACGGGTCACGTGAAATCCGTGCGTCGAGCCTCGACCGCCTGACCTTCCTCAGCGATGCGCACGACCTCTGGCCGGAGTTCACGGAGCGCGTCCTCGGGCAGGCCTTTCCGGCATCGGCCCGGCAGATGCGGTTCAGCCAGACGTCGCTCGCGATCGATGCCGCGGCCGCCGGTCAGGGTATCGCCGTCGCCAGCCGCTTCCTGGTGACGAGCGACATCGAGGCCGGGCGCCTGGTTCAGGCGTTCCCCGACACGATGGACGGTGTGCTGAACGCCTACGTCGTCACGCTGCGCAGGTCCCGTCGCCCCGTACCCACCGCGGCCGTGCGGGAGTGGCTCCTCGACGCGCGCCGACCATGAATGTGCTCCTCACCGTCTGACCGGCCGGCCGAGGTCGGCAGGTTCCAACCTTGAACTTCGTTCCGAGGCGACGCCTTCCGCCCTTCGCTCCGAAAGGTCGTCCGCTATATCGCTCGAGGCATCGATCGCGGAGGCGCGATTGTCGATCCATCCGGAGCGGCGCGACGGCTGCGGGCAGGCAGTCCGGCGGTGCCCCCCGTGCCCTGTCGAGGACCAGAGCGATCGAGACCTTCATCGCCCAATACGGCCTGCCCGCCATCTTCCTCGGAGCGGGGCTCGAGGGCGAAACCGTCGCCATCCTCGCCGGCGTCATCGCGCATTCGGGAACGCTCGGGTTCTGGCCGGTCGTCCTCGCGGTGGCGCTTGGATCCTTCGTCGCCGATCAGGTCTGGTTCGCCTGCGGCCGCCATTTCCGCAGCTCCCGCTTCGTGCGACGCGTCAGCGCCCGCCCCTTCTTCGCCAAAGCGCTGAAGGCTTTCGAGGAGCGGCCTGTCCTCTTTACCTTCGGCTTTCGCTTCGTCTACGGGTTCCGGACGGTCAGTCCGATCGCGATCGGCACGACCCGGCTTTCGACATCGCGCTTCGTCCTGATCAACGCCGCCGCGGCGGCGACATGGGCGCTCGTCTTCGTATCCGCGGGATACTGGTTCGGGCATGCCATCGAAGCGGCCTTCGGCGCGCTGCGCGCGAACCACCGTCTCCTCCTCGGAGCAGCCGGGGCACTCCTCCTGGTCGGCGCCCTTGCCTTCTGGACGCGACGCAGGTGGATGCCGGAAGGGCTGACCTCCCCTCCGCCGGTCGGCGCGGATCGCGTCAACCCGGACGCATGAAACCCCTCGCGGGTGCGACCCTTGCGCGCTACGAGAAGGGCTTGGAATGCCCCAGCGAGCGCGCCCGATGATCAACCCCTCTCCCCTCGCCCCAACCCCGTGCCGCCGCGCCCCGATCGAAGGGAACCGCCGGTGATCCCCTGGGAAGCGCTCGGCACCGCAGCCATCCCGAACGGCGGCGAACTGCGCCTCATGCGGCGCGGCATGGAATATTCCATCATGATCGGCGGGACGGAGTTGATGAACAGCCGCCTCAGCGGATCGGAGGAAGCGCTGGCGACGATCGCGGCCGAGCGGATCGGCGCGCGGCCGGCCGCGCGCATCCTGATCGGCGGTCTTGGCATGGGGTTCACGCTGCGCGCCGCCCTGGCGAGCCTTGCGCCGGATGCGGCCGTGACGGTCGCCGAGCTGGTGCCGGGCGTCGTCGCGTGGGCAAAAGGACCGATGGCCGAGGTCTTCGGCACCTCGCTGTCCGACCCGCGCGTGACCGTGCTCGTGGAGGACGTGGCCGAGACGATCGGCCGCGCGAGCAACGCCTTTGATGCCATCCTGCTCGATGTCGACAACGGACCCGGCGGCCTGACGCGAAACAGCAACGATCGCCTTTACGGACCGGCGGGCCTCGGCGCGTCTCGCCGGGCACTGACGCCGGGCGGCGTCCTCGGCATCTGGTCGCAAGGAGCAGACCCGGCCTTCACCGCTCGGCTCGGGCGCTCCGGTTTTGAGGTGGAGGAGATGCGCGTCAAGGCCGGACGCGGGCGCGGAACGAAGCACGTGCTCTGGTTCGCCGCGAAGCCGGATCGTTAGGCACCGAGGTCGGCGACGCGGCGCGCGTCGCTCAGTCGATAGGCTCGCCCGCATGTCCCGAAGCATCGGCCTCGCGG
Organism: Aureimonas phyllosphaerae; assembly: GCF_047943035.1. Lineage (NCBI taxonomy): Bacteria > Pseudomonadati > Pseudomonadota > Alphaproteobacteria > Hyphomicrobiales > Aurantimonadaceae > Aureimonas > Aureimonas phyllosphaerae. The sequence continues at coordinate 4,146,208 of NZ_CP181348.1, forward strand.
AATGCACGCAAGTGCCGCTTCATGTCCGCGACCCGTTCCTTGTGGCTGGGGGCGCGCGTCAACGCGACGCTCGTCGACAGGATGTCGATGACGACCAGTGCGGCGATCCGAGACGTGGTCGGCGTGAAGGCATTGGTGTTGTCGTGGGTGCGCACGACGAGGGCGACATCGCAACACTCGACGAGTGGCGAGACCGCTCCGACCAGCCCGATGATCTTCGCGCCGGCCGCGCGGGCGGTCTCGGCCACGCGCAGGATCGCCTGCGTCCGCCCGGTGTTCGAGATCACGAAGGCCACGTCGTCCGGCCCCATCATGGAAGCGGCGATGAACTGCTGGTGCGGATCGACCTGCGCGCCGCAGGGTACGCCGAACAGCGGAAACTTCTGCTGTGCGTCGCGCGCGACGATGCCGGAGGCGCCGAGGCCGAAGAACTCGATCGATCGCGCGCGGCCGAGCAGCCTGACGCTCTCGTTGAGGGCAGCCCGGTCGAGATGGGTGCGCGCCCAGTCGAGGCTGGTCATCGTATAGTCGAAGATCTTCTCCGCCACCGCCTCCGGCGGATCGCTGTCGAGCAGCACCGAATGCGTCGCGGGCACGCCGAGCGCCAGCGCCTGCGCCAGCCTCAGCTTGAAGTCCGAGAAGCCGTCGCAGCCGACCGCGGCGGAAAAGCGCACCACGGTCGGTTGGCTCACCGAGGCCAGGGCTGAAAGCTCCGCGATCGTCGCGCCGAGGACCGAGCGCGGATCGGACAGGACGGCGTCGGCGACCTTGCGCTCCGACTTGCGCAGATCGGGACGCGCGGCGCGCACGACCTCGATGATGTTGGCGGCCGACACCTCCCGCGTCTCCATGCGATCCTCGCGCTGCATCGCCATCCCACCTGCCGCACCCGATCGCCGGCGCCCGAAAGCCGCCCTCCCGGCGAACAGTCTCGCCCCGCCTTAGGCCTTCGCCGCTCGGATCGCGATATCGGAGATGGCGTCGAAGCCCGCGCCCGACGTCGGGATCGGCGTCTTGAACACTTCGGCGATCACCTGCGTCCAGCCGTGGAGAAAATAGGTCCATCCGTCCTCGACGCGCAGGGCGCGCTCGGCCGCCTGCCGCCGCGCCTGCTCGAGGAAGACGAGGTCGCCGCGATAGTTGAGGTCCCAGGCGATCGCCTCTTGGGGGAAGAGCGCCCGGTCGGTGAGCGGCGAGCCCGGCACGTCCTTGCCAAGACCCGTGGCGTTGACGACGAACGAGCCCGGTTTTAGGCGTCGCAAGATCTCGTCGTTGGTGGTCGACGTGTCGACCAGCACGTACTCGACCGGCATCGCGGGCGCCATCTGCCGGTGAACCGCGCGGATCTCGTCGAGGCGATGGGCACTGCGGTCGGAGACCACGACGCGTGAGGGCACGTCCCGGCCCCGGTCGGCGCGCATCAGGTGCCATGTCATGGCGATCGTGGAGCCCCCTGCCCCCATCGCGAAGAACTCCGCCCCCGTGCGGGCGAAATGGCCGGGCTCGAGAAAGCCGTCGATGGCGAGCCCCGACGAGATCGGATCCTTGACATGGCAGACGAGCTTGCCGTCCCGCTTCGAGATGCAGCTCGTCTCGCCCATCAGGCTCGCATGCGGATCGACGACGTCGAAGAGGTCCCGCGCGGCCTGGAACAGGTCGATCTTGTGCGTCGTGACCAGCGCGCCGAGCGAAAGCGGATCGTCGCGGATGAACTCGACGGCGTCCCGGTAGGCGGATGCCTCGGCATGCGGGGGGAAATCGATGCCCCGGATCGCCGCGTCGCGAAGGCCGAGATGCGCGGCCCAGGCCGGAAACACCTTCATGATCGAGCTCTGGCCCGTCGTGACGCCGATGAAGTGGAGCGTGGGCTGGGTCGCGGGTGCGTAGGTCATGCCGCGGCCCCCATCAGGGCCTGGACGTCTGCCCGCGTCCGCGGTCGATACGCCGCGTTCTCCGCGAGGCGCCAGCCGTGGCCTTCGCCACGCAGCACCCGGTGGCGCATTCCGCCGGATCGCTCGATGATGCCGTAGTCCTGTCCGGCATCTGCGGGATAGGCGAACATCATCACGAATTCCCCCTCGCCCGTATTGATCGAGCGGTGGATCCAGAACGGCGGGACGTAGCAGATCGTCTGGGGTCCGATCTCGACGATGCGCGTCTCGCCCTCCGGCGACTCCAGTTGCATCAGTCCTTGGCCCGCCTGGCCGTAGTAGATTTCGGGACGGTCGGCCTTTGCGTGGATGTGGCCGCGGGTCAGGAAGAATTCCTCGCCGACCAACCCGGGGGACATCCGGGTCAGGCCGAAGATCATGTCGCCGGCCGCGGCGGACGGGCGGAAGTCTGCCACGTCGTAGACCACGGCATCGCCGGTGCGCGTCACGAGGTCATGATGGGCGTCGGCGTCGAGATACAGGCCCGCTAGGTCGCTCAGCCGCTTCCGGTAACGTCCGCTCGCCCCGCCCATCGTCCCGGCAGCGAGGTCGACCTGACAGCTTGCGGGCTCGATCAGCATGGATACGGCTCCTCCTTGTCGGCATCATATGACGTGTAATTTTGCTACATAGACGATGATCAAGGGCATGCGCAACGGGGCAAGACTACAGGCGACGAAGGGTTCCGTAGCCCCTTTGGGCCAACGGGTGGCGGTTGACCGTCCAGTTTTCAGTACCTAAGCTACATTTCTTGGAGGCCGACCATGCACATCAACCTCGCCGCAGCTGTCGCAGGAATGCCTGGCGACGTCTCATGCCTCCGTGCTTCCGGTCGATCCCGCATGACGCGCCGAGACTGAGGCACGCTCATGCGCAGCGACGATCTCATCCTTGCCATCGACGTCGGAACCGGCAGCGTCCGGGCCGCGCTGGTCGACGCCTCGGGTCGCATCGTCTCGATCGTCGCGCGCGAACATGACCAGATCGTGCCGCAGTTCGGCTGGTCGGAGCAGCGGCCCGCCGACTGGTGGGAGGGTGTCGTCACGGCCGTCCGCGGCGTTCTCTCCGCCGTCCCGGACGCCGCCGGTCGCATTGAGGCGATCTGCGCCTGCGGCCAGATGCATGGCACCGTCCTCGTCGATGCCGACGGACAACCGACGCGCGACACCGTCCCCCTGTGGAACGACAAGCGCACGGCCGGTCTCGTCGGCGCATTCGAGGAGGCCAACGCGGCGCAGACCTATCTTGCCCGCACCGGCAACCCGCCGACGCCCGCCTGGCCCGCCTTCAAGCTGCAATGGATCCGGGATGCCGATCCCGACGCCTACCGGCGCGCCGCTGCCGTGATCATGCCGAAGGATTACGTCAACCTCCGCCTGACCGGCGAGATCGCGATGGATCGGACGGAAGCGGCCTGCTCCTTCCTGATGGACCCACGCACCGGCGACTGGTCGCCCGAAATGGTGGATCGGCTCAGCCTCGACCTCCAGAAGCTCGTGCCGATACGCGGGGCGATGGGGGTGCTGGGGCGCGTCACACGCCAAGCCGCCATGCAGACGGGACTGCGCGAGGGGACGCCGGTGCTGGTCGGCGGCGGCGACTATCCCGTGGCCCTCGCCGGATCCGGCGTCCTCGCGCCGGGGCTGGGCTCCGAGATGATCGGCACCTCCTGCATCGTCACGACGATTGCCGACCGGCCGATCCTCGCCCCCGAAATCTCGAATGTCGGGACGGTGGACGGCGCGTGGGGCGCGTTCATGCTGCTGGAAAGCGGCGGCGACGCGATGCGCTGGGCGCGCCGTGCACTGCACGAAGGCACAGTCTCCTACGAGACCATCGTCGAGCGAGCGGCGGAAGCGCCACCCGGTTCCGATCGGCTGTTCTTCGTCCCGTACCTCACCGGCGAGCGCTTCGGCCGCCATCGCAACGCCCGTGCGCAGTTCTTCGGGCTCGCCGCCGGCCACGGCCTCACGCACCTCCACCGCGCCGTCCTCGAGGGCGTCGCCTTCGCGGTCAAGCGGCACATCGACGTCATGGAGGCGAACGGCGGGCCGCGCGTGGAACGGCTCGTCGCCTCCGGAGGCGGCGCGCGCACCGACCTGTGGCTGCGGATCAAGGCCAGCTGCTACGGCATCCCGATCCTCGTGCCGCAGGAAGCCGAATGCGGGATCGTCGGTTGCGCCGCCATGGCCGCAACGGCGATGGGTCGGTTTCCCAGCCTCACCAATGCGGCCGCAGCCTACGTTTCCTTCGAGCGCGAGGTGAGCCCCGAGCCGCGCTGGGCGGAGACCTACCAGCGCATGCAGCCGGTGTTCGAACGCCTCTACCATCATTCGCAGGCGCTCTACGACGACCTCGACGCGCTCCCCTGATGGCAAGCGCCGCGAGATGGGTCGCAATGCCCCGCCGGCCTGACGGGCGTCAGGCTCGACGACGCGCGTCGCTCGGGAAGGAAGGGCTTGCGCCAAGCCGTTGATCCGTCGGCGCGATCGCCTCACGGAAGCGCGCGAGCGGCATCGGCTTGCCGAAGAGATAGCCCTGCCCCTCGCTCATGCGATCGCGGAGATAATCCGCCTGCGCCTGCGTCTCGATGCCCTCCGCGATGACGTCGAGATCGCATCCGCGTGCCATTCGAACGACGGCGTCGACGATGCCCTGATCCTTCCCGTCGATCGTGATGTCGCGCACGAAGGACCGGTCGATCTTCAGGCGCGTGATGTCGAGCTGCTTCAGGAAGGTCAACGAAGCGTAGCCCGTTCCGAAATCGTCGAAGGCAATGCCGACATTCATGCGGCGCAGACGCGCAAGGTGATTGGCGATCGTGCGCTCGTTGCGCAGGACCGTGTTCTCGGTGATCTCGAGCTCCAGCGCCTCGGCGGGCAGCCCGCTCGCCCGCAGCGCCTCCTCGACGCGCTCCACGAGATCGGGTGCGCGAAGCTGCGCGGCGAAGAGGTTCACCCCGATGCGGAAGTCGCCATGCCCGGCCCGCCGGATCGCCACCGCATCCTGGCAGGCCTTCGACAGGATCCAGTCGCCGACGGGCAGCGTCAGCGGACCCGCCTCGAGCACCGGAAGGAAGGATGCGGGCGACAGGACGCCGAGATAGGCGTGGTTCCAGCGGATCAGTGCCTCGGCACCGACGACACGATCGTCGGCGAGGCGGACCTGCGGCTGGTAGTAGAGTTCGAAATTGCGCTCCTCCCAAGCCTCGCGCAGATCCTCGGCGACGCTGAGGCGGTCCTTGGCGGCCTTTCGAAGCTCGGGCGTGAAGAGGCGGAGCCGCGCGCGGCCGTTGGCCTTCGCGTCGAACAGCGCAAGATCCGCGGCAAGCATGAGTTCGTCCGCCGACATGGCCTGCAACTGGGAAGGCATCAGCCCGCCGCTGGCGGACAGGTGCACGATCTCGTCACCGAGGGCGATCGGAAGCTCGGTCGCCTCGATCAGCCGTTCGCCGAGCCGCGAGACCTCGATCGGATCGGCGGTTCCCCGCACGACCACGGCGAACTCGTCGCCGCCAAGACGGGCGACGAGGTGATCGGCACCGACGACCTCGCGCATGCGCCGCGCCACGACCCGCAGAACCTCGTCGCCGCCCGCATGCCCGAAGGCGTCGTTCACGTCCTTGAAGCCGTCGAGATCGAACAGCATAAGGCTGAAGGGGGTGCGCGCCTTGCCATGCTCCTCGATGCAGGTCGCGATGGCCTCCTGGAACCGGGCCCGGTTCGACAGGCCCGTCAGGGTATCGGTGTAGGCGAGCGTTCGAATGCGCTCCTCGGCAGACAGGCGCTCGCTCTGGTCACGAAAGGCGATGACCGTCTGGAGGCTGCCGGCAAGGCGCACGTCGCTGCGCAGGACGCGCACCGGCACGAACGGCCCGAGGCGCGTGGCCAGCCTGGCGTCGATCTCCTCGCGCTCCGGCAGGGCGGCGAGGTCGAGGCCCGGCAGCAGCTGGGACAACTCGCGCCCTGCAAGGTCGTCGCGCGACAGGCCGGTCAGGCGCGCCAGGCTGTCGTTCGCGGTGACGATCCGGCTTCCTTCGCAGATCGCAAGCCCCTCCAGCCCGAGATTGGCCAGTTCACCGAGACGCCGCCGCTCGTAGCGCAGCTTCGCCTTGGCCGCGATCGTGAGCCGGAGGCCGATGACCGCGATGACAACCAGCCCCGACGACATCGTGGCGACGAGCGGCGCGAGAAGTTCGGGCGGCACCGTCCAGGCCGGAAGCTGCACGCGCGGATCGAACTCCAGCGTCATCGCGACCATGCCGCCGATGTGCAGGATACCGATGGCCAGAACGAGCAGCGGGGCGCCGGTCAGGTTGATCCACCGTGTCCGCTCGACGGAGGCCAGCGTCGCGAGACCGAAGAGCGGGAGGCTGGCGAGGATCGTGGTCCAGACGATCGCCAGGTCCCAGTGGACGTGGCCGCGCACCACATAGGCGGCCTGCCCGACATAATGCAGCACGGCAACGCCGAGGCCGATCACCACGCCGCCGACGAACCGCCTCCAGCGCTCGCGCCGTCCGAGCGTCAGCATCAGGCCGGCACCGATCCCGACGATCGCCAGGAGAAGCGAGAGCGCCGTCGTGACGGGCTCGAAACCCGCTTCCATTCCCGGTCGGAAGGCGAGCAGGGCGACCATATGGGTGGCCCAGGCGGTGCAACCGGCGGTGACCAGCGACAGGATCGCCCATTGCCGCCGGGCCGCGCCGTCGCGTCGACCGGCATGCCGCGCGACGGAAAACGAGCCGTAGACGCCGATGAGGCACACCAGGGCCGCCAGCGTCAGCAGCTTTGGATCGTTCAGGACACCGAGGCAGGTCAGCAGGACGTTCATCGCTCCTCCTGCCTTGAGCGGTAGAGGCGGGACGTTAATGGCCGTGCATCACCGGCCCGTGAAATCCGATGTTTTGCCAATGGAACCGCTGCGGTTTCAGTAGCTGACCACCAGACGATCCCGGCCCGGTCTGTGCCAGCGGTCGTGCCGCAAGTCTTCGCAGAAAGGGTTTGCTGCGCGGACTTCTATCCATCGAGTGTAATGCCAGGCGTCACACGCGAGCAAACTTCAACCTGGGGTTGATAACGACATCAACCTGCAACGTTTATTACCTGGGAACTGACGACCTACCAGGCCGTATAGCCGCCGTCCGCCAAAACGATGGAGCCCGTCAGGAGGCTGGCCGCATCGGAGGCGAGAAAGAGCACGGTGGCGGCGATCTCGTCCGTCCGGCCCATGCGGCCCATGGGCGTACCGCCGATCCAGTGCTTCATCATCTCCGGGTCGTCGTAGACGAAGCTGGTCAGCGCGGTCTCGATATAGGTCGGCGCCACCGCGTTGACCCGCACGCCCCGGCCGCCCCACTCGGCGGCAAGCGACTTGGTCAGGTGATGCACCGCCGCCTTGGATGCATTGTACTGGGCCTGCTCCTGCGGCCGGTTGACGACGAAGCCCGACATCGAGCCGACATTGACGATGGCGCCCTGCCCGCGCTCCAGCATGGATTTGCCGAAGGCACGGCAGCACCAGAAGACACCGTTGAGGTTGACGTCGAGAACCTTCAGCCACACCGCGTCGGACATGGTTTCCGCCGGCTCGTTGCTGATCGCGATGCCGGCATTGTTGACGAGGACGTCGAGTCGGCCGTGCCGGGCGAGAACGTCGTCGCGCAGGGCGTCGACCGCTTGGGGCGACGTCACGTCGAGCCGGACACCCTCCGCGCTGCGGCCGTCGGCCCTCAGACGCTCGGCCGCCTCCTCGGCCTTCTCGACCGCAAGATCGGCGAGGATGACGTGGGCGCCGGCCTCGGTCAGGGCTTCGGCCGTCGAGAAGCCGATCCCCTGTGCAGCACCCGTGACGAGGGCGATGCGGCCGTCGAGGCGGAAGCGTTCAAGATACATGGTGGTCTCCCAATTGGACCCGAGGCGTCAGGACAGGATGTCGTGCGGCGGCTCGCCGCGAGGGCGCAGGCGCCCTACTCCGCCGCCATCGCGCATCAGCACAGGCTCGACGCGGATGAAACGTGAGATCGGCACAAGCGGACCAAGAGCTCGCATGTCTGGACCCGACGCGGAATGGAAGGCGACCCGGCACGAGCAAACGGTCCCTGAGGCCAGGATGCCATGCACCGCAGTTCGGCTTGGCACTCTTCGCGTTTTCTGAGAGCATCGAAAGCATGAACGTAGCAAAACTATTCCGAGTCAGCCTTCGATAGCGGCGCGCGGGTCGACGAGCAAGCGCGCGCCGAAAGCCGGATCAAGTCGTCACGCGTTGTTTTGCGCAGCATTCGCTCGAGGTGTTTGGCAACTGGCAGTTCGCTCCTGATCAGGGAAGTCCTGATTTCCCGCTTGCGGTATCTAGTATTGCTATATTAGATCGGATCGAAGGTGGCCGGCTGCGGCGTGGGCCGCCGGACACGGTGCCAGGACGTCCCATGCTTGCAGCCTACGATTCCCAGCTCTTCATTGCCGGCCAGTGGCAGCGCGGCTCCGGCCGCGCGCTTCCCGTCGAGAACCCGGCGACCGGCGAGGTCATCGGCCACATCGCGGCGGCGACCGCGGGAGAAGTGGACGCCGCCGTCGCCGCCGCCCGCAAGGCGTTTCGCCCTTGGGCGCGCCTCGCCCCCAAGGAGCGCTCCGCCGCGCTCCACCGCCTCGGTGACGCGATCTCGGCCCGAGCCGATGCCATGGCGCGCATCATGACGAGCGAACAGGGCAAGCCGCTCAACGAGGCGCGCGGCGAGATCCTGAAGCTCGCGGAGGCCTGCCATTTCTATGCCGAGGAAGCCGAGCGCGTGCATGGCGAGATCGTGCCGGGAGCGACCACCGACCATGAGAGCATGGTGGTGCGCGAGCCGGTCGGCGTCGTCGGCGCGATCACGCCCTGGAACTATCCGGCCGAGCTGATCGGCTGGAAGCTCTGCGGTGCGCTGGCCGCGGGCTGCACCATCGTCATCAAGCCGGCGGAACTGACGCCCTTCACGGCGCTCGCGATCGCCGAAGCCTGCATGGAGGCGAAGATCCCCGCTGGCGTCGTCAATATCGTTACCGGCAAGGGGTCCGAGGTCGGTCAGGCGCTGGTCGAGCATCGCGACATCGACAAGATCGCCTTCACGGGCTCCAGCGCGGTCGGTCTTCACATTCAGCGCACGACGCCGATCGTGCGCCGCATGTCGCTGGAGCTCGGCGGCAACTGCCCGCTGATCGTCGCCCCGTCGGCCGACCTCGACGCCGCGGCCAAGGGCGCGGCGCGTCGCGGGTTCCGCAACATGGGCCAGATCTGCATCGCGGTGAACCGCATCTACGTCGCGCGCCCGCATTACGAGAGCTTCCTCGACAGGCTGAAGGGCGCGGTCGAGAGGCTCACCATCGCCAACGGATTGGAGCGGCCCGATGCCGATCTCGGCGCCATGGCCTCGGCTGAGCCGCTGGAGAAGACCAAGGTGCACCTCGCCGACGCCCTGGACAAGGGCGCGCGGCTCGTCGCGGGCGGCTCGGCGCCGGAGGGCGAAGCCTTCGCGCGCGGGCACTTCTTCCGCCCGACCGTCGTCGCCGACTGCACGCACGAGATGAAGGTGATGACGGAGGAGACCTTCGGCCCGCTGGTCGGCGTCGCGCCCTTCGACACGCTGGACGAGGCGGCGGACCTTGCCAACGACACGCCCTATGGGCTCGCCTCCTATGTCTACGCCCGCGACCTGAACGAGGTGCGCGCCCTGTCACAAAGGCTCGACTACGGCAACGTGGCGGTCAACAACGTCGACGCCGGCGTGATGAACGCGCCATACGGCGGGCGCAAGCAGAGCGGCGTCGGCTACGAGCACGGCCGCGAGGGGATGCTCGAATACCTGAACTTCAAGCACATCCGCATCCGCTACGACGAGGCGCGGTGATCCCATGACCGAGTGCCTTCTCGGGATCGACATCGGCACCTCCGGCTGCAAGGCGCTTCTCGCCGGGCTGGACGGAACGGTGCTCGCGAGCCGGACCGAAACCTATCCCCTGTCCCAGCCGCGCCCCGGCTGGAGCGAGCAGGATCCGGCGGACTGGGTGGACGCGACGCGCCGCGCGGTCGGCGCGCTGCGGGCCGAACGTCCCGATCTCGTCGTGAAGGCGATCGGCCTGTCCGGCCAGATGCATGGCCTGACGCCGCTCGACGCGGCCCATCGCGTGTTGCGCCCCGCGATCCTCTGGAACGATCAGCGCAACGGGCCGGAATGCGCCGAGGCGACGGAGCGCGCCGGCGGCGAGGAGGCCCTCCTTGCGCTTACCAACAACCGGATGCTGGTCGGCTATACCGGCGGCAAGATCCTCTGGATGCGTCGACACGAGCCCGAGCTCTTCGCCCGCCTCGCCCACGTCCTGAACCCCAAGGACTATCTGCGCCTCGTCCTCACCGGCGAGCGCGCGAGCGAGGTGTCGGATGCCTCCGGCACCGGCCTTTTCGACACGCGCGCGCGACGCTGGTCGGACGAGCTGCTGCGCCGGCTCGACCTTTCGCCGGACCTGCTGCCGCCGGTCCATGAATCCTCCGAGATCACGGGCCACCTCAGCGCATCCGGCGCAGCGCTCCTCGGCCTTCCCGAAGGCGTGCCGGTCGTCGGCGGCGGCGGCGACGCGGTGATCCAGACGCTCGGCTCGGGCGTCATCGCACCGGGCGAGATCCAGACCACGATCGGCACCGCCGGGATCGTCGCCTGCGCGCTCGATCGCCCGAGCGACAATCCGGGCGGACGGCTCCAGGTCTTCTGCAACGTCGATCCCGCCAAGTGGCACTGCATGGGCGTCTCGCTCAACGCGGGCGGTGCCATGAGCTGGTTCCGCGGCCTTGCGGCCGACTTCGCGGGCGGCGACGCTCCATCCTTCGACGCGCTGGTGGCGCGGGCGGAGGCAAGCCCGGCCGGGGCGCGCGGCCTTCTGTTCCTGCCCTACCTCTTCGGCGAGCGCTGCCCGCATCCCGATCCCGCCGCGCGCGGCGCCTTCGTCGGGCTGACCGCCCGCCACGGCGCGGCCGACCTGACGCGCGCGGTGATGGAGGGGGTCGCCCACGGACTACGCGACATCTTCGCCGTCATGGAAGAGGCCGGCATCGCACCCGGCATCGTGAAGGCGTCGGGCGGCGGCGCGCGCTCGCGCCTCTGGCGGCAAATGCAGGCCGACCTTTTCGGCTGCGACGTCGTCACCACCGAGGGCGCGGCCGAGGGCGGAGCCTACGGGGCCGCGCTTCTCGCCGGCGTCGGCATCGGCGTCTGGCCGGATGCCGCGACCGCTGCCACCGTCTGTCGCCCGGTGACGCACGAGACGCCGGATCCGGAAGCCGGTGCCGTCCTCGAGGCGGCCAACCGCATCTATCGCACCCTTCACTCCGCCCTCGCGCAGGCCTCGGCCGATCTCGGCCACCCGCGGCTGGACCCATGACATTCTTCGGGAGTGCCCTGCCGATGTCCGCATCGCCCAACACCGCCGATGTCCTGATCTTCGATCTCGACGGCACGCTGATCGACAGCGCCCACGACATCGCGGCGGCGGTGAACGAATACCTCGAGTCCAAGGGTTGGCCGGAACAGGATCCGGCCTTCGTCGAGGGCTTCATCGGCAATGGTCCGCGCCGGCTGTTGCTCGACCTCCTGCGAGCGGTCGGCCTGCCGCACGACGACGCGACGGTCGACGAGGCCGTGCCCACCTATATCGCCAACTACGAGCGCAGCCCGGCGCGTCACACACGCTTCTACGCGCATGTGGAGGAGGACCTGCACCGCCTCCGCGAAGCCGGATTCCGGCTGGGGCTGTGCACCAACAAGCCGCACGCGCTGACGTTGAAGGTCCTCGATCTCCTCGGCATCGCCCCGCTCTTCGAGGCCGTGGTCGGCGCCGACGCCGCGCCGGCCTGCAAGCCCGACCCCGCGCATCTCCTGGCGGTCTGCGAGCGCATGGGCGTGCCGCCCGAGAGCGTCGCCTATGTCGGCGACACGGCCGTCGATCAGGCGACGGCGGCGGCAGCCGGGATTTCCTTTCACGTCGTGCCTTGGGGCGGCGGATCGCTGCTGCAGGTCGACGAGGCCTTCCGGCTCGACCGGCTGGCCGACCTGATGGCGCTGAAGCCCGCTGCCGCGCGCCGGACCGCCTGACGCCGATGACCACGAGCCTTCTCCAGCGCATTCTGTCGGAGCGCGAGGCCATGGGCGCGGCGGAGCGGCGCGTCGCCGACGTGGTGGCCACCGATCCCGGCGCGGTGATCCACATGAGCATGGCCTCGCTCTCGCAGAAGTCGGGCGTCAGCGATCCGACGATCATGCGCTTCTGCCGACGCTTCGGCTTCGAGGGCTACGGCGACTTCAAGCTCTTCCTGGCGCAGAGCCTCGTCCCGTCCGCGCCCTTCGCCTACGAGCAGATCATTCCGGGGGACTCCATCGCCAACATCGTGCGCAAGACCGCGCGCAACTCGCTGAACGCCATCCAGCGCGCGCTGGAGGACCTTGAGCCGCCGCAACTGGAAGAGGCCGCAAGGCGCCTTCAGGCCGCGACCTGGATCGGCATCTATGCCTCCGGCATCTCGGAGATCACGGCACTCGACGCCGAGCACAAGTTCCAGCGCCTCGGGATCCGCTGCGAGGCGCTGATCGGGCGCAAGAAGCAGTGGCTGCACGCCGAGACCTCGCGGCCCGGCGAGGTCGCGCTGATCTTCTCGCAGTCCGGCCACACCAAGCAGATGGTCGATATCGCGACGGCGGCGCGCGCGGGCGGCGCACAGGTCGTCTCCGTCACAGCAGCGGACAGCCCGCTCTCGGCCGTCACCGACGCGCTCGTCGCCGTCGTGCCCTACGACCGGACCGAGCTTCTGACGCCGCTCGCCTCGCGGCTCAATCACCATCTCGTCGTCAACATGCTCGTCACCTCGATCGCGATGATCGGTGGCAGCGAGTTCCCGGACCAGTTGCCGGCGCTCGATTCTTGGCAGACCGAAAAGATCTGACGGCGGACACCCCCTTTCCGCGCCGCGGCAGAAGGCCGGCGAGCGCAAACAGCTGACGCGCATGGAGGATCTACGATGAGTGCACAGGACGAAGCGAAGCGGGTGGCCGGGCGCCGCGTCATCGAGGAATTCGTGCGGGACGGGATGAAGCTCGGACTGGGCTCCGGCACCACGTCGCACTTCTTCGTCCGCGAACTCGGCAAGCACGTCGCCGACGGGATGCGCCTCACCTGCACCACGACCTCGCGCGCCACCAATCAGGTGGCGCAGGAATCCGGCATCAAGCTGACCGATCCCAACGAGATCGGCGAGCTCGACCTGACGATCGACGGGCCGGACGAGATCGATCGCCAGTTCAACATGATCAAGGGCGGCGGCGCCTGCCTTCTCTGGGAGAAGATCATCGCCCACGCTTCGAAGCGGATGATCACGATCTGCGACGAGACCAAGATCGTTGATCGCCTCGGCAGCTTCCCGCTGCCGGTCGAAGTCGTCCAGTTCGCCTGGAAGCAGACGCAGCGCATGGTGGAGGCGACGCTCGGCCACCACGGCATCGGGAACGCGGTGATCGAGCGACGCATGCGCGACGGCCAGCCCGTCGTCACCGACAGCGGAAACTTCATCCTGGATTGCCGGTGCGGCCCCGTGCTCGACGAGCCGGCGCCTCTCGAGATCGCCCTGAACCGCATCCCCGGCGTCGTCGAGAACGGCCTCTTCACGCGCGAGTCGTCCGGGATGGTGATCGGCAAGTTCGACGGCACGTCCGACGTGCATCTGCGCAAGATCTAGTAAAGCAAGATTTTCGGTCGCCCTCAGCGATCTTATGCCTTGCTGGAGGGATCGACCCCGCCAGCCGACGAACCGCCCTTCGTGGCATGCGTTTTGGGATTTCCACCCTCAACCACGGGACTGCTTGACGGCTCGCCGAAACGGCTAGTAATACTACATTCATCGCTCTGGGAGGAGAGAAGAGCCCATGCCACAGATCAATCGACGCCATCTCTTGCAGGCCGGCGCGGCGCTCGGCGCCACGGCCCTCGTCGGCGGCCGGGCCACCTTCGCGCAGGAAGGGCTCTTCGTGCCCTACAGCAACAAGAGCCTCGACTACTATTTCTTCGTGATCCAGGAAGAGGCGGTGAAGCGGGCGGTCGAGGCCCAGAAGTGGCGCTTCCAGGCGACCAACGCGAGCTTCGACAACACGCGCCAGCTCGAGCAGTGGCAGAGCCTGATGCTCAGCCAGCCGAGCGCCATCGTCTCCGATCCGATCGACAGCCAGGCCATCGTCAGCGCCATCCGCCGCTACAACGGGCGCAAGATCCCCGTCGCCATCATCGACACGCCGGCCGACGGCGGCGATGTCGCGATCACCGTCTCCTTCGACAACAAGCTCGGCGGCGTCATGGCGGCGCAGGAAATCATCAAGCGCCTGACCGAAAAGCACGGCAGCCCGAAGGGCACGGTGCTGAACTGCTTCGGCGCGCTGCAGAGCGTCGCCTGGCGCCAGCGCAAGGAGGGCATGGACGAGGAGTTCGCCAAGTATCCCGACATCAAGTACCTCGCCCGCCCGACCGAGGGCGCGCTGGACCAGATGCTGGCGGTCACCCTCTCGACCCTGTCCGAATTTCCCGATCTCGACGCGGTCCATGCGCCGAGCGACTCGCCCTCGCGCGGCATCGTCACCGCCCTTCAGCAGCGCGATCGCTGGAAGAAGGTCGGCGAGGAAGGCCACGTGATCTTCGTCAACATCGATGGCGAGCCCATCGCGCTGAAGTGGATCCAGGACGGCTACATGGACGCCTGCGTCTCGCAGGACCCGATCGCCTACGGCGAGATCGCGGTCGAGATGCTGCAGAAGCATGCCATTCCCGGCGAGGCGGTGCCGCTCGGCGCCTACGAGAACGCCAAGTACTTCTGGGAGAAGGGCGAGATCGTGAACGGAGCGACGGGCCCGACGCTTATCATCCCGCCCTTCGTGATCGACGGCTCCAACGCCGACGACAAGCGCCACTGGGGCGCGATCGCCGAGAAGGACTGGGGCATCCCCTACTCCTGATCTGAGTCATGTGCGATCGCGGCGCGGGGACCAGGACGTCCCCGCGCCGCCGCCAGTTTCCGGCGGAGGACACGATGACGACCCTTCTTCAGCCTCGGCCCGAGACGCACGCGCCCGCCGAGGTCGTGCTGCGCACCGATCGTCTGGAAAAGCGCTACGGCGGCGTCCTGGCGCTCGACGGTGTGTCGATCGAGATCCGGCGCGGCACGATCCATGGACTGCTCGGCGAGAACGGCGCGGGCAAGTCGACGCTCGTCGGCCTGATCTCCGGCCAGCGCCAGCCGACCTCCGGCACGATCTATCTCGACGGGGCGCCCGTCGACCATGCCGACGTGAAGGCCATGGAGAGGGCCGGCGTCTTCCTGGTGACCCAGGAGCCGATGATCGTCGACCACATGAGCGCGGCCGAGAACCTGATGCTCGGCATCTGGCCGAGCCGTCGCTTCGGCTTCGTCGCTTGGAAGCGCCTGCGGGAGGACGCAGCGCGCATGCTGGACGGGTCCGGCATCGACCCCGCCGCCGCCGCCGGCAAGCTCGACGCGGTCGCCCGCCGCAAGCTCAACATCCTGCGGGCCATGTTCAGCGGCGGCAAGGTCATCATCCTCGACGAGCCCACCGCTGCGCTCAACGTCGACGACCGCGCCCAGCTCTTCGACTTCATGCGCAAGCTGAAGAGCGAAGGCGTGACCTTTGTCTTCATTTCGCACTACAACGACGAGATCCTCGAGATCTGCGACGCATGTTCGGTGTTGCGGGACGGCCGGCTGGCCGGCGGGACGCAGGACGTGCGCTCGCTCACCTCCGAGGCGCTGTCCGAGCTCGTGCTCGGCCGCGGGCTCGCCCTGTTCCAGCGCCAGCGCCGCAGCTTTCCGGAGGCAAGTCCCGCGCTTCGCCTGCGCGACATCCGTGCCGCCGCACTCGACGTTCCCGCACTCGATATCCGGCCGGGCGAGATCCTCGGCTTCACCGGCCTGCCGGGCGCGGGCGCCAAGGAACTGGCCCGCGCGATCTTCGGCCTCCTTCCCGTGCGGTCCGGCACGATCGCCTTTTCCGGCAAGACCGACGCCCCGCAGCCGTTGCCGCGCGATCCGCGCGACGCCTTCGACCGGGGCATCGCCTTCCTGTCGGACGACCGTCGCCGCGACGGCTCGGTCGGCGGCATGTCGATCGCCGCCAACCTGTCGCTCTCTTCGCTGCAGAGCGTCTCCAGCGGCGGCTTCTTCCGGCGTGGCGCCGAAGGCGCTCTGTCGGACCGCTATTTCGCGGCCATGGGCATCAAGGCTGCCGGCCCCCATGCCGCGGTCGACACCTTGAGCGGCGGCAACCAGCAGAAGGTCTGCCTCGGCCGCGTGCTCGCCACGCAGCCCCGCCTCCTGATCCTCGACGAGCCGACGCGCGGCATCGACGTCGGCGTCAAGCAGGACGTCCTGCGCATCATCGACGCGCTGACCCGGGACGGCGTGTCCGTGATCGTCGTCTCCACCGACACCGACGAGATGGTGCGCATCGCCGACCGGGTCTGCCTCTTCGAGAAGGGGCGGATCACCCGCGAACTCGTCGGCTCCGCCATCACGACCGAACGGCTGCGCGGCCTTGCCGAAGGCTGACAGCGCCCGCCCCATGCCACAGGACACGCCCATGAAGCCCGCAGCCGCCAGCCTTCCCGCCTCGCAGGGCGCCGCCGCGACGCCGCAGTCGACCGCACCGGCGCGGCTGGCCGGGCGTTCCGTCACTGGCTGGATCCTGCACAACGTCGTGTGGATCTGGCTGATCGCGCTCGTCGTCCTGTTCGGGGTATTCAACCCCTACTTCTTCACCCTGTTCAACCTGCAGAACATCATGGTGCAGGCGACCGTGCTCGGCATGATCGGCCTTGCGGTCTCCCTGCCGCTCCTCGTCGCCGAGATCGACCTCTCGTTGCCGGCCAATCTCGGCTTCTCGTCCGCCATCGGCGCGCTGGCCTATTCCAACCTCGAACTGCCCTGGTTCGTGGCCATGCTCGCCGGCGTCGGCGTCGCGACCTTCATCGGCTTCTTCAACGGCCTGTGCATCACCAAGCTGCGCATGGTCTCGCTGATCGAGACGCTGGCGATGATGATCATTCTCGAAGGCTCGCTCCTGGCGCTGACGCAGGGGCGCACGATCACCAACATGTCGGACGGCTATATTTGGATCGGACAGGCGACGGTCGGCGGCTGGCCGGTCATGCCGGCGATCTTCGTCGTCGCGCTGGTCGCCATGTCCGTCCTTCTCAACCGCACGATCCTCGGCCGCAGCATCTACGCGGTCGGGGGCAACGCGGTGGCGTCCAACTCGGCCGGCATCCGCGTCGACCGCATCAAGATCGCGACCTATACGATCGCCGGCTTCCTCGCCGGCGTCGCGGGCTTCCTGCTGGCGTCCTGGCAGATGGCGATCACCTCCAACCAGGGATCGAGCTACCTTCTCTACGCCATCGCCGCACCGATCATCGGCGGCGTCAGCGTCTTCGGCGGACGCGGCAACGTCGTCGGGGTGCTGGGCGGCGTGCTGCTCCTCACCGTGATCCAGGTGGGCCTGGCCATCGTCAATGTGCCCTCCTTCTATGTCGGCATGATCGGCGGCTTCATGATCTTCATCGCCGTGGCGATCGACGCCTTGCGGGTGCGCTACTTCAACTGATGGGGCGACGAAATCGCCCCTCCACGTTCGGCGGAGAGCCCGAGGAGGAATGACGCGAAGGCGACCGGCCGAAGACGTCCGGTCGAGGCGGAACACTTTTTCGTGCGCTTCGTTTGATCGGGACACGTTGTGCACTGACCGTGCAGTCCGGATTCCGCGCCATGCTTGATGAATCCCGCCTTCCATGGGCCAAAGGCGATGCCGACGGCTCCATCGCGATCAATCCGGACGGGCGTGCGGGCGAGCGCGAGCAGCACCCGACGGAAAGCCGCGAGCCTGACAAGCGCGAGGCCAAGTCCAAGCCATCGGACGAACAATCCGAGAAGGAGCGCGCGGACGCAGAGGGCGAAGAGAAGGTCGGCGAGACGACCAAGCGCCCCTCGATCCTGCGCCGCCATCCCTTCATCGTCCTTCTCGTGCTTGTGGCGATCGTCGCGGCAGCGGTCGGCGGCTACGTCTATTGGCAGACGGCGATCTACCCGTACGAATCCACCGACGACGCCTTCATCGATTCCCGTCAGTTCGCGATTTCGCCGCAGGTCGCAGGCTATGTCGCGGAGGTGCCGGTATCCGACAACCAGCATGTCGAGGCGGGCGCTGTCATCCTGCGCATCGATCCGCGCGACTATCAGGCCGCCGTCGACGAGGCCGACGCCCGCATCGCGGCCGCGCAGGCCGCGATCAGCGGCGCGGACGCGCAGATCGCAGCCCAGCAGGCCCAGGTCGTCGAGGCGCAGGCCGCCGTCGCGCAGAACGAGGCGAGCGTCCAGTTCGCGCAGGAAGAGGCCGCTCGCGCGCAGCAGCTCGTCCGCTCCGGCGCCGGCACGGTGCAGAACGCGCAGCAGCAGACCTCGAATTTGCGTCAGGCCCAGGCCGAGCTGAACCGCTCGCGCGCGGCGGTCACCGCCGCGGAAAAGCAGGTCGGCTCGCTTCAGGCGCAGCGCGCCACCTCGGTCGCCGACCTGCGCGAGGCCAACGCCCAGGCCGCCCAGGCCCGCCTCAACCTGTCCTACGTCACCGTCACCGCCGCCCAGCCGGGCCGCGTCGTCAAGCTCACCGGTGCGGTCGGCCAGTATGTCCAGACCGGGCAGAGCGTCGCCATGTTCGTGCCCGACGACATCTGGGTGACCGCCAACTTCAAGGAAACGCAGATCACCGACATGCGGCCGGGTCAGCCCGTCGACATCCGGATCGACGCCTATCCGGACCACAAGATCAGCGGCCATGTCGATTCCATCCAGCCCGGCTCGGGCACCGCCTTCTCGCTGCTGCCGGCCGAGAACGCGACCGGCAACTACGTGAAGGTCGTGCAGCGCGTGCCGGTGAAGATCATGGCCGACGGCTGGCCGCAGGACGTCTCGATCGGCCCGGGCATGTCGGTCGTGCCGACCGTCACCGTGCACCCGACGAAGGACTGAGCCCCATGCCCGCCGCGACCGCCGCCCCCGCCAAGACGGCGGGTGCCGGCAATCCATGGGTGATCGCGATCGTCGTATCGATCGCGACCTTCATGGAGGTGCTGGACACCACGATCGCCAACGTGGCGCTGCGCTACATCTCAGGCGGCCTCGGCGTCTCCTCGGACGAGGCCTCGTGGGTGGTGACGACCTATCTCGTCTCCAACGCCATCACGCTGACGGCCTCCTCGTTCATCGCCAAGCGCTACGGGCGCAAACGGTTCTATCTCGCCTGCCTTGCCGTCTTCACGATCTCCTCGGTCCTGTGCGGTCTCGCCTGGAACATCGAGTCCCTCCTGTTCTTCCGCATCCTGCAAGGGTTTGCCGGCGGCGGCATGGTGCCGATCTCGCAGTCGATCCTCGCGGACTCCTTTCCGCCGGAGAATCGCGGGCAGGCCTTCGCGCTGTTCGGCGTCGCCGTCGTCGTCGCACCTGTCGTCGGGCCGACGCTCGGCGGCTGGCTTTCGGACAACGTCTCCTGGCATTGGTGCTTCCTGATCAACGGTCCGGTCGGCGTCCTCGCCTTCGCGCTGGTCTGGTTCCTCGTCACCGAGTCAGACGAGGCGCGGCAGGAGCGCGAGGCGATCCGGAAAAAGGGCATCCGCTTCGACCTCGTCGGCTTCCTCGCCGTCGCGACCTTCCTCGGCGCTTTGGAACTGGTGCTCGACCGCGGCCAGACGGAAGACTGGTTCGGCTCGAACTTCATCATCATCTCGGCGACCGTCTGCGTCCTCGCCTTCCTGTTCATGATCCCCTGGGAGCTCCGCCACGAGAACCCGGTGGTGGATCTGCGCATGATCGCCAGCCGGCAGTTCGGCTCGTGCTTCCTCGTGATGATGGCGACCGGCGCGATCCTGATCGCGACGACCCAGTTCGTGCCCGAACTCCTGCAGAGCTTCTACGGCTACACGGCGACCTGGGCTGGCCTTGCCCTGTCGCCGGGCGGCATCGTCACCATGACCATGATGTTCGTGGTCGGCCGGGTGACCGCGGTCGTGCAGCCGAAATATTTGATCGCGCTCGGAGCCGCGATCGTGGCCGCGGCGATGTGGGACCTCACGCGGCTCTCGCCGGACGTCAATTTCGGCTACTTCGTCTGGTCGCGCATCTTCGTCGGCCTCGGCCTACCGCTGATCTTCATCCCCATCACCACGGCCTCCTACGACGGCATCCCGAAGAACAAGACCGATCAGGCCTCGGCCCTCATCAACGTCGCGCGCAACGTGGGCGGCTCGATCGGCGTGTCGATCGCGCAGAACACGCTGGCCTTCCGCGAGCAGTTCCACCAGAGCCGCCTCGTCGAGCACATCACGCCATCGAGCCCCGCCTATCACCAGACGATGGAGGCGACGGTCGCGATGCTTCGCGCGCGCGGCCTGTCGGCCTCGGAGGCCGAACAGGGCGCCATCGCGCTGATCGGGCAGACGCTGCAGCACCAGGTCGGCTATCTCGCCTATATCGACGTCTTCCACGTCCTGATGCTGATCTCCCTCTGCGCCGTGCCGCTGGCCCTGATCCTGCGCAACGTGAAGGGAGGCGGAGGCGCGCCCGCAGGCGCGCACTGAGCCGGGGAACACTCCGCCTACGGCCCGATCTTGACGCGTTCCGCGGCGGCTGGACCGGATCGTGCTTCCGGCTTTTCGCCAGTTCCTGGCCATTCCCAGGGCACCCGTGGAAGCGGCCTTCGAGGGGCGAAGCCAAGGCTGTGCTCTGAAAGCGAGGCCCCTCCTTACGCCCTCAACCCGCGTCGAGAAGCCCGTCCAGCTGGCGGACGTGTTCCGCCGACAGCTGCAACGATGCCGCCGCGACATTTGCATGGAGATGGGCACGGCGCGATGTGCCGGGGATGACGAGAATGTTGGGGCTGCGCTGGAGAAGCCAGGCCAGGGCGACCGCCTGGGATGTCTCGCCGATCGAGGCGGCGACCGCCGTCAGACGATCCGTCTGAAGCGGCGTGAAACCGCCGAGCGGGAAGTAGGGGACATAGGCGATCCCGTCCGCGGCCAGTGCGTCGATCATCGCATCGTCGGTGCGGTGGACGAGGTTGTATTGGTTCTGCACGCAGACGATCGGCGCGATCTCGCGGGCGATGGCAAGCTGCCGCTCGTCCACCGTGCTGATGCCGATATGCTCCAGCAACCCCTCCTCCTGCATCCGACGCATGGCCTCCATCGGAGCGGCCACGTCGTCTCCGGGGGCGCCCATGCGCAGATTGACGACCGCCATCCGGTCCAGACCGAGGTTGCGCAGGTTGTCCTCGACCGAGCGCCGAAGGAAGTCGGCGTCACGCTGGAGGATCCACCCGCCCGTCTCGTCACGATAGGCGCCGACCTTGGTGACGATCGCCAGATCGGCGTCGTAGGGATGCAGCGCTTCGCGGATGAGGCGGTTGGTGACGTGCGGCCCGTAGAAGTCGCTGGTATCGATGTGGTCGATGCCGAGCCGGCGCGCTTCCTGAAGGACGGCCCTCGCTTCTTCGGGATCGCGCGGCTCACCGAAGACATGCGGTCCGGCAAGCTGCATGGCGCCGTAGCCCATGCGGTTCACCGAGATCGACGTGCCGGGAAAGGTGAAGCGGCCGGCGGCTGCTGCATTCGGTCGGGTCGTGGCATCGGACATGACAGGTCTCCTTGCTGATGAGCGCAAGGTGCCTGTTCGGCGAGGGTTTGATAATCGACGTCCGGGCGAATAGCCTGTTCGCCATGCCGATCAGTGAACGCTCCGCCTCCTTCGACGATCTCCATGTGTTTCTCGCCGTCGTCGAGGCTGCGGGCTTCCGCGTCGCGGCACGACGCCTTGGCCTGTCGCCGTCCACGGTCAGCGAGACCATTTCGCGGCTCGAGGCCCAGGTCGGCGTCCCGCTCCTGACGCGAACCACGCGCAGCGTGGTGCCGACCGAGGCGGGCTCGGCCTTCGCGGCGCGGCTGGCGCCGCTCTTCGGCGAGACCCTTGCGGCCATGCGGGACGTCGCCAGTTCGAAGGATGCCGTGCGCGGCCGGCTGAGACTCAACGTTCCGGGCGCCGTGATGCGGGATATCCTGCCTCCGCTGATCGACCGGTTCCTGGAGCGCCATCCGGAAGTTCAAGTGGAAATCGTGGTGGAGGACCGATTGGTCGACATCACGGCCGCCGGCTGCGATGCCGGCATCCGCTACGGGGAACACCTCGAACAGGATATGATCGCCGTACCGATCGGGCCCCGGCAACAGGAAAGCGGCCTTGCGGCTGCCCCCTCCTACCTCGCGCGGCATCCCGTCCCGAAGCATCCGCGAGACCTGCTCGACCACGCCTGCCTGCGCATCCGCTTCGCCGGAGCGGCGTTGAACGCATGGGAGTTCGAGAGGGGCGACGAGACCATCCGCGTCGACCCGCCCACGCGGATCATCCTCGGCACGGCCGGCGTCGAGGCCCTCATCCACCATGCGCTGACGGGCCAGGGCGTCCTCTATTCGTTCCGCAACTGGCTCGACCCGCATCTTGCGTCCGGGGCGCTTGTGCCCCTTCTCCGCGACTGGTGGCCGCGCTACGACGGTCCTCGCCTCTACTTCTCAAGCCGCTTCATGCCCGCGCCCCTCCGGGCGTTCGTGGACGTGGTCCACGAACAGTCCGCCGCGCCACCGGCATCGGCAGACATTCGAGGACGGCCTCCTGCTACGGGAAAATGACCTGGCCGTCAGATCCGTCTGTCACCCGGGAACGGCAGAACGCTCCGAAGTCTATTGTCTCGACCCTCGTCGACCTCGTCAGGCTTCCGGCCTGTTCATTCGCCGGACCTCTTCGAACACCGCGTCGGCAAGGACCGACGGAACTCCCCAGTAGTCGTAGACCCCACCGCGCGCTGCGTTGTGGCCGCAGACGACGAAGACGCCGGTGCCGAAGCGTGCCTTGAGATGACTCGCCAACCAGCCGACGAAGCCACTGTTGTCCTGGCCCTCGGGGAAATGGAAGCTGAACAGGCCGAACGTCTCGCGGTCGGCATCGTGCGCCGGGACGAGCTGGCTCCAGCCGTCCTCGTCCCGGATCAAGGCAAGAGCCTCGGGCGATGCGGCCGTTGGAAACTCCGCGAGCGCGAACTCGCGGAAGCACCAACGCCCGTCCACGATATCGAGCGTCGCGTCGGCGATCACGCGTCGAAGGCGAGTCTCGATCTGTTCTGCGGTCTCGACGGAAATATCGACCATCCGGTTTTCTTTCAGTATCGCAAGTGGCCCGTTGCAGGCCGTTGCCGCGGTTTCGCCCGAGCACGATGATCCCATCGACGCATCAGGCCGCAAGGGACAGGCGCCCCCTTCAGGACGACCGCTCGGCCATGAAGTCGGTGCTGCGCGTCACCTCCTCCCAGGCATCCGTTTCCGCTCGCATCGCGTCCAGCTTCTGGCGCAACTGGTCCAGCGCGTCGCCGCCGATCAGGAGATGGACCGGAGGCCGCTCCGCCTCGACCGCCCGGATGATCGCTCGCGCGCCGCGCACGGGGTCGCCGACCTGCTTGCCATGTCCGGCCTGCGTGCCGGCGCGGGCCCGACCGGCGGTCTCGGCATAATCGTCGATGACCCGGGCTGCCTGTCTGATCGAGTCGGGCCCGCGGAAGCCGGTCCGGAAGGCGCCTGGCGCCACGACCGTCACCGCGATGCCAAGCGGCGACAACTCCTTGGCGAGCGTCTCGGACATGGCCTCCACGCCGAACTTGACCATGTGGTAGTAGCCCACACCTGGATAGGTGACGATCCCGCCGATCGAGCTGATGTTGACGATGTGGCCCTTCCGGCGGGCCCGCATCCCGGGCAGGACTGCCTTGATGACGTCGATCGCCCCGAACAGGTTGGTCTCGAAGAGAGCGCGGACGTCCTCGTCCGCTCCCTCCTCGATGGCGCCGAGATATCCGTATCCCGCGTTGTTCACGAGGACATCGATCCGTCCGAAACGCGCCGTCGCCTCCTCGACCGCCGATGCGACCTGCCGCCCGTCGACGACGTCGAGAGCGACGGCCGTTGCCCGGTCGCCGGCTTCGGCCACGATGTCGGCCACATCGGCTGGCCGCCGGGCCGCAAGCACCACCTTGTAACCGGCAGCGAGCACCTCACGCGCAAGGGCACGGCCCAGGCCGCGGGATGCGCCGGTGATCATCCAGACCGCATCGGGATTCAACATGATGGATCTCCATCCGTTCGTTTCGATGCCAACGAACTAGCGATCAGAACGCCGTTCGATTAGACGGTCCGGATCGCAAGGGTCGTTGAACGAGATCGAACGATGCCAGCTTACAGTCTCAACGATCTCGCGGCCTTCGCGACCGTCGCCGGTCAAGGGAGCTACACCCGCGCCGCCGCAGCGCTCGGCACCTCGAAATCCAACCTCAGCCATACGATCCGCCGACTGGAGACGGCCTTGGGGTATCGTCTGCTCCAGCGCACGAGCCGCAGCGTCGCACCGACGGAAGCCGGCGAGGCCCTGCTGGCGACGCTTGCACCGGCGCTCGAGACGATCAGCGCCGTGCTGGACGATCTCGACCGCAACCACGACCAAGTGACGGGAACGCTACGGATCACCGCGACCCGGCAGGCGTACGAGGCCGTGATCCAGCCGATGCTCGCGGATTTCCTGTCCGATCACCCCCGGGCGGTGGTCGAGGTCCTGGTCGACTATGCCTACCGCGATATCGTCGCCGATCGCCTCGATGCCGGCATTCGGCTCGGGGAGAAGCTGGAGCAGGACATGGTCGCGCTGCGGGTCGGTCCCGACCTTCGAATGGCGGTCGTGGCGGCGCCTTCCTACCTGACGGCCAAGCGTGCCCCCGTGCGGCATCCGCACGACCTCCTGGCGCACCGCTGCATCAACTATCGCATGGTCCGGGCGGGAACGATCTATGCCTGGGAGTTCGAACAGGCCGGACGGGCCCTCGATGTGCAGGTGCCGGGGCCACTCATCTTCAACGATCCCGAGTTGATGCTTGCGGCCGCCCTCGACGGCCTGGGGGTCGGATACCTCCTCGACCATGAGGTCGCCCCCCATGTGGAGGCCGGTCGCCTGGTTCGGCTGCTTGCCGACTGGACCCCGCCCTTTCCGGGATTCCACCTTTACTACCCGTCCCGACGACAGATGCGGCCGATCCTGCGTGCCTTCATCGACCGATTGAGACAGGGCCGTCAGGACGGGTCCGCCCCTTCCGGCTGATCGTGGCGACATGCTTTCCGGCGGCCGGACGCGCGAAGTGGTAACGCGATGAATGCGGTTTGCGACGAGCCTTCGGGACGTTGAATGCTCAACTCTCCGCATCCCGATGCGTGGAGGCTCGCATGCCCAAGACTGAATCCAACTCCGTTGCCCTCGGCACGAAGGCGCCGGACTTCTCCTTGCCCAGCCTGGGCGGGCGCGAGATCGCCCTGTCCGACTTCGCCGAAAAGGGGGCGCGGTGATCGCGATCAACTCCACGACGCCCGCCGTCGGCGCGTATCGCTAGGTCGCAGTGAAGTTCCTCCGTGAAAAAGGAGGACCTTCAACGCCGCGCTCGGCCGCCGGCGCTGGGTCCTTGCTTCGTTTCACCTCCATCCCCGGGCCCGGATCGGAAAAGGGGACCGCTCCGTGGTGGTGAACGAAGCCACGACGGACCGCCGTTCGGAATTCATCCTGGACGTCGGCGCTACCCTCATCGCTCTCTCGGCTTCCCCCGTTCGTCCCGACCGCGACTGTGGCGCGGACACCCCGGATACCGTTCGTTACATTTCGTCACGTCGCTGACGCCCTTCGGCCTCAGGCGGGCTCTACCCCTTGGCTCGAACAACGGGAACCCGAGGGACATGAACCAGACGAAGACAAGGCCGCTGCCCTCGCGGGGCGAAGTCGCCTTCCGCTTCCTCGCCTGTACAGGCATCGCGCTCGCTCTCTACTACACGCCGGAGCTGAAGTGGTCGCCGGACGCGGCAACGGTCCAAGCCGACGCCACACTCACGCCCCCCGTGCCGGAACCCTCGCTCGAGGCCTGTGCCGGTCGCGACAACCGCGATCTCCTGATCGATGCGGCGATGCGGGCGAACTGAGCGATGGGCGTCGTCGGCAGCTTCCTCCGTCGCCTTCTCGTTCAGGCCCTCGTCTCCGGCACGGTCATGGCGGGCCTCCAGATCGCCGTACGCTTGGGCCCGGAAATGTTCGGGCCGTCGGCGCCGACAGCCGCGATCCAAGAACCGACGGGCATCAACGCGCCCGCCGCCACGCCCACGCCGGCGCCCCTTTTCGTGCAGGACCGGACCCATGCCAACGTGAAGGCCGAACGCTTCCCTGTCTGGCAGGAGCGCGAGGCGCGGGTGGCGACGATCCTGTCGCGACAACCCGCTTCCAGAAAATCGGAGGCGGGACCCGGCGACGTCATGCTGTTCGATCGCTGCCGGCCGGACTGCGAGTCCCGCGATCCCCTGCTGGCATCCAACCGGCGACCCATGACGACACCTGCACCGGCAGTAGCACCAGAGGTGCTGGACGACGTCACGGTGTCGTCCGCTCCAGACGCAGTGGCATTCGAGGCCGCTCCGAGCGAAGGCATCGTCGCCACGGCGGCGCGCGGCGGCCTCTCCATCGCCCGACGCCTCGTCGGCGCTGCCGGCAGCGTCGTCGGCCGGTAAGGTCGGTCAACCGATCGCCGGAAGTTGGATTTCCTGCCGCAAACCGCCACGCGCCCGGTTGGCGAGCGCGATCCGCCCCCCTTGCCGCTCGATGATCTCGCGGGCGATGGCAAGCCCCAGCCCCGCACCACCGGCCGTCTTCTGCCGAGCTTGGTCGACGCTGAAGAAGGGCTCAAAGACGCGCGTCATCAGATGCGCGGGAATGCCCGGACCGTCGTCCTCGATCACGATCACGACGGCCTCCGCCTCCATTTCCACGTTGACCCGCGCGCCGCCCCCGTGCCGGGCGGCGTTTTCCACGAGGTTGCGCAGGGCCCGCTTGAGGGCCAGCGGCTGCGCCTCGACACTGGCGTCGATCGGACCGGCCACCGACGCCTGCAAGCCGATATCCGCCAGTTCCCCGGCGATCGCCTCGAGCATGGCGTCCAAACCGACACGCTCGAATGAGGACGGGTCCGTCTCCTCCCGGACGAGGCGGATGGCGCTGTCGGCGATCGCGTCGAGTTCGGCGAGGTCGCGCAGCCAGACCGCGCGGTCCGCCTCCGGCAGGAACTCGGCTCGCAGGCGAAGCCGCGTCATCGGCGTGCGCAGGTCGTGGCCCGCCGCCGCGATGAAGCGCATCCGCCCTTCGTACGCGGCGGACAATCGAGCCGACAGGGCGTTGAACGAGCGGGCGATCGACCGCTCTTCCGGCGTCCCGCGCTCCGGGATCGATGCCAGCGTGCCATCGGCGCGCACGCTCGCGATGATGCGCTCCATCAGGCGAACCGGCCGCAGGATGCGCGCGGCGATCGGCACCGCGATCGCCATCGCGCCGAGGATTACGAGAAGGCCGTAGCTCGCGAGCGGCCGGACCGGCGACGGCGGTCCGCTCGGCAGGGTCATACGCGCCCATTCCGTGTCGGTGACGAGAAAGGCCACCTGCCGCGTCCGCTCGCCCGTCGTTTCCGCAACCACGGGCAGCGCGCTCCCGATCGAGCGAAGGGCGTCCGCAATCTCCCGTGTGGTGTCGTCATCGCGCGAGGCAGAGGATGGCGGCGGCGAGAGCTGGAGTCCTGCGCTCCGGGCCCGCTCCGGCGAGCCGTCGACGAGCCGGGCGACGGCGCTCATGGCTTCCGCTATGCTCCGGGCGCGCATACCGTCGTCGGGACCGTCGATGACGAGGGCCGTCACGCCGGCCGCCAGGACCACGACCGCGACGATGGCCGCGACGAGAAGACCGATCAGGCGCGTGCGCAGCGACATCAGCGGTCCCGCATCTCCCGGACCACGCGCGCGGAGAACTGGTAGCCGCCGTTGCGCACGGTCTTGAACAGTTTGAAGACGCCGTTGTCGCCGAACTTGCGACGAAGGCGGCTCATCGCGACGTCCACCGTGCGATCGAGCGGGTCGGGCGACGCACGCCCGTAGAGATGTTCGGAGACGATATCGCGCGACAGGAGCCGACCGGGGCGGTCGAGGAAGATGCGCAGGAGGTCGAACTCCGACCCGGTCAGCGGGACGTCCCGTCCCTCGGGATCGAGGACGGACCGCGAGACGGGGTCGGCGACATAACCCTCGAAGCGATAGCGCACGTCCGGTGAGCCTTGGGCGGCGGGCGAAGTCTCCGAGCCGTCGTCCCCGGCCAACCGGCCCTGCCGCCGCAGGACGGCCCGGATGCGGGCGACGAGCTCGCGCGGGTTGAACGGCTTGCCGAGGTAGTCGTCGGCACCGAGCTCGAGGCCGATGATGCGGTCGACGTCTTCCTTCAGGGCCGTCAGCAGGATCACGGGTAGCGACGGCCTGTCGCTGCGCAGGCGACGGCAGACGTCGAGGCCCGATCCGTCGGGCATCATTACGTCGAGCACGACGAGATCGATCCCGCCGGCGCCCACGACGCGCTCGCACTCGGAGGCGCCGGACGCGAGCCGGACGTCGAACCCCTGACCTTCGAGATAGCGCCCTAGAAGCTCGCGAATTTCCGCGTCGTCATCGACCACAAGGATGTTCATGCAACCATCCGCATTGCCTTGGAAGGGCGGGCCCGGCCGGAAGAGTATGCTGCCCATGCCGCAAACGTCACTTCCATGCGCGCAGGATCAGACCGGATTGTGGACATCCGACGATGGCTTCACCGCATCATCGTGGCAGGCGGATCGCAGCTTCCAGCCCCTGTCCGCCGCTGCGCAGCAGGACGTCGCCACCATGCTGCCTCGCGATCGCCCGCGCGATCGACAGGCCGAGGCCGACGCCGCCCGTCTCGGTATTGCGGGACTCCTCGAGGCGCACGAAGGGCGCGAAGACGTCCTCCAGACGATCGGCCGGAATGCCCGGTCCCCGATCGCGAACGCGGATCTCCACGCCGTCCGCCGCCGAAGTCAGCGAGACGTTCGCCTCTCTGCCGTAACGCACCGCGTTCTCGATGAGGTTGCGCAGGGCCCGGCGCAGGCTGTCGGGCCGGCAGCGGCAGGTGATGCGGCCCCCCTCCTCGAACCGTACGTCGTTGCCGACCTCGGCAAGGTCTTCGCAGAGGCTTTCGACGAGGGTCCCGAGATCCACCGTTCGGGTGGGCTCCGTCTCGCTCTCCTGCCGGGCGAGGGCCAGGATCGCTTCGGTCATCGCGCGCATCTCGTCGATCGTGGCGAACATGCGCGCCTGCAGCTCTTCGTCCTCGACGAACTCCGCCCGCAGGCGAAGCGTCGTCAGCGGCGTTCGCAGGTCATGGCCAATCGCACCGAGCATCCGCGTCCGGTCCTGCACGAACCGGTGGAGACGTTCCTGCATCCGGTTGAAAGCCTCCGCCGTGTGGCGGATGTCGTCCGGTCCCGTTTCCGGAAGCGGTTCCAGTACCTCGCCGCGCCCCAGTGTCTCGGCTGCTTGCGTGAGGCGGGCGAGCGGCTCGGCGATGCGCCGGATCACGACGATCGCGACAAGGGCGACGAGCCCTGCCGTCAGCGCGAAGGTCATCGGGAACGGTGTCGAGAGGATCGAACCCGTGAAGTGGTTGTAGTAGGCGGCATTGAAGGTCGTCCCGTTACCGAGCGGTACGGAGAAGCCGACGCCGAGATCGTCGGAGAAGGCGAGCGCGCGTGCGCCGGTCGGCAGGTCGGCCGGCCAGTTGGCGGGCGGCGACTGCTCGCCCGCGACCTCGGCGGAGGCGAGAGCGGACGCGGCCTCGCCGGGCTCGCGGCCTTCGGCCAGGGCGACGCCCTCGGAGGCCTCGAGGAGGCGGGCCAGGGGCGTCGCGAACTGGGCGCGCATCTCACCGAGCCAGACCGGGGAGCCGGGCTCCGTGGCCGGCGCGATCCAGAAGCGGGTGCCGTCGGTCGCGCTGGCGCGTGCGATGCGCTCGCGCACATCGGCCGGAAGCGAGGCGACGAGGCGGGCCAGCGACTGGGTCCGGTTGGTGAACTCGGCGCGGTCGCCTGCCTCCAGCACCTGCTTGCGCTCCTGCCAGACGAACAGGAACGACACCGCCTGCGACAGGAGCAGCGCGCCGAGAAGCGCGGCGACGAGCTGTCCCGACAGCGTCTTGTGCCACCACGACATCATGCGGGCACCACTTCGGCGGCCAGCCGATAGCCGCCGCCCCAATGCGTCTGGATCAGAGACGGGTTCTTCGGGTCCGCCTCCACCTTCTTGCGCAGGCGGCTCACCTGATTGTCGATCGAGCGATCGAAGACATCGCCTTCGCGGCCGGTCGTCAGGTCGAGCAACTGGTCGCGCGTCATCACCAGTCCGGGATGCTCCACGAAGACCTTGAGCAGGCGGAATTCGGCAGTCGAAAGCGACACGGTCACCCCGTCCGCCCCCTGCAGCTCGCGACGTCCGAGATCGAGCAGCCAGTCGGCAAAGCGCACCCGCTGGTTCAACGGCAGCTCGCGGTGGGGCGGCACGGCGTTGACGCGCCGGAGCACGGCCTTGATGCGCGCCAGGAGTTCGCGCGCGGAAAACGGCTTCGTCAGGTAGTCGTCCGCGCCGAGTTCCAGCCCGACGATGCGGTCGGTCTCGTCGGCGACGGCCGTGAGGAAGATGATCGGCACGCTGTTGGTGGCGCGCAGTTCGCGGCACACCGTCAGCCCGTCCTCGTCCGGCATCATGATATCGAGGACGATGAGGTCGAAGCGCTCGATCAGGAGCAGGCGGCGGAGCGCGCGCCCGCCATCCGCCACGCTGACGCGGAAACCCTGCTGGACGAGGTACTTGCGGACAAGATCCCGGATCTCGCGATGGTCGTCGACCACGCAGATGTGGGGAACGGCGGACATGGCGGCTCGGCTTCCTTCGCGAATGGTGCCCTCCGGCTCTACACCGGCGACGCCGGACGGTGGCGGAAAGTTTGTATCCGAATGTACCGGAGCGGCGTGCCGGGGCCCTCTCGATACAATTTGCGACAAAGCGCCAAGGGGATGACACACCTCGCCGTGCCGCAGCGCGGTATCACCGATGTCAAACTGGCGGGGCCTTGTCCTCGCGCCTCGGATAGGTCCCGATGCTTCCTCCACACCGTACACCCTTTCGCCGTGCCGCGGCGCTGCTGATCGGCCTTGCCGCCCTCTCGTCGCTGGCGGCGTGCAATCAACCGGAGGCCGCCGCTCCGTCCCGGGCGTCCGCTCCGCCGCCGGAGGTCGGCTTCGTCACGCTCCGACCTCAGCCGGTGACGCTTCAGAGCGACATGGCCGGCCGCGTCGTCGCCTTCCGCACCGCCGAGATCCGCCCGCAGGTCGGCGGGATCGTGGTGGAGCGCGTGTTCGAACCGGGGAGCGCGGTGAAGGCGGGCGACATCCTGTTCCGTCTCGACCGGAAGCCCTTCGAGGCCCAGCTTGCGGCGGCCGAGGCGACGTTGACGAAGGCGCAGGCCGCGCTGCCGAGCGTCCAGGCCAAGGCCGAGCGCTACGCCAACCTGTCGGCCTCGACCGTGATCAGCCAGCAGGACAAGGAGGATGCACAGTCGCTGTTCCTGCAAACGGAGGCGGACATCGCCGTCGCGCAGGCCGCCGTCGAGACGGCCCGCATCAACCTCGGCTATGCGGAGATCCGCGCCCCGATCGACGGCGTGATCGGCACCACGGACATCGACGCCGGCACCCTTCTCACCGCAGGACAGGCCGAGGCGCTCGCGACGATCCGACAACTCGACCCGGTTTATGTCGACCTCACCGAATCCTCCGGAAACCTCATCCGCAACCGGGCCGCCCTCGAGACGGGCGCGTTCCGCTCGGCCTTCGGCGACACAGCCTCACCGCCGAAGATTTCGCTGAGCCTGCCCGACGGCACGCCCTACGCCGCGACCGGAACGCTGGAAGCGCGAGAACGCTTCGTCTCCGAGACGACCAGCAGCTTCACCATCCGCGCGCGCTTCGCGAACCCGCAGGCCTTTCTCCTCCCCGGCCAGTACGTGCGCGCCACGCTCGAGATCGGCTTCGATGACCAGGGCTTTCTGGTGCCGCAGCGCGCCGTCTCGCGCAACAACAAGGGCGAGGCGACGGCGAGTTTCCTGAAGCCCGACAACTCGGTGGAAAGCCGCGTGATCCAGACATCCACCGATCTCGGCGGCAACTGGGTGGTGACGGGAGGCGTCTCGGACGGCGACCGCCTTGTCGTGGATGGTTTCCAGAAGATGCAGCCCGGCAAGCCTGTGACCCCGGTCGAGGTGGCGCTGGACGAGAACGGCGTCGCGCGCCCGGTCGGCGCCGGTGCGACGCAAGGCGCCGATCAGGTCGCCGCTCGCGGTGACGCGGCGACGAAGGCGCAGGACTGAAGCGATGGCCCAGTTCTTCATCCGCCGCCCCGTCTTCGCCTGGGTCATCGCCATCGCCATCATGCTCGGCGGCCTTCTCGGCCTGTCCCAGCTTTCCATCTCGCGCTATCCCGACATCGCCCCGCCCAACGTGCGCATCTCGGCGACCTATCCCGGCGCGAGCGCGCAGACGCTCGAGAACTCGGTCACCAAGATCATCGAGCAGAACATGACGGGGCTCGATGGGCTCCTCTACATGGCGTCGAACTCGACCTCGGCGGGATCGGCCTCCATCACCCTCACCTTCCAGAACGGGACCGACCCGGACATCGCGCAGGTCCAGACGCAGAACAAGCTTGCCCAGGTCACCTCTCAGCTTCCCGAAGCCGTGCAGCGGCAGGGGCTGACGGTCTCGAAGTCCTCGTCCGGCATCCTGATGGTGGCCGCCCTCACGTCGGCCAACCCGCGCTACAGTTCGATCGACCTTGCCGACCTCGTGTCGACCAACCTCGAGGACGCGATCCGCCGCGTGCCGGGCGTCGGCGACCTGAACCTCTTCGGCTCGGGTTATGCCATGCGCGTCTGGCTGGACCCCGCCAAGCTCGCCCAGTTTCAGCTGACGCCGGGCGACGTGACGTCCGCCATCGGCGCGCAGAACAGCCAGGTCTCCGTCGGCCAGCTGGGCGCCACGCCCTCCGCGCCCGGCGCGCAGATGAACTTCACCATCACCTCGCAGAGCCAGCTCCAGACGCCGGACCAGTTCCGCTCGATCATCCTGAAGACCGCAACGGACGGCTCGCTGGTGACGATCGGCGATGTGGCCCGTGTCGAGATCGGCGCGGAAAGCTACAACACCAGTGCCCGCTACAACGGTCAGCCAGCCGCCGGTTTCGGCGTGAACCTTGCCGCCGGCGCCAACGCGATCGATACGGCGGAAGGCGTCGTGGCCGCGATGGAGCGGCTGAAGGGCTCGCTGCCTTCGGACGTCGAGATCGTCTATCCCAACGACACGACGCCCTTCGTGAAGCTGTCGATCGAGAAGGTCGTCCATACATTGATCGAGGCGGTCGTCCTTGTCTTCGTCGTCATGCTCCTGTTCCTCCAGAACTGGCGCGCGACGCTGATCCCGACCATCGCCGTGCCCGTCGTCCTCCTGGGCACCCTCGGCGTCCTCGCGCTGGCCGGCTATTCCATCAACACGCTGACGATGTTCGCCATGGTCCTCGCCATCGGCCTCCTCGTCGACGATGCGATCGTCGTCGTGGAGAACGTCGAGCGCGTCATGGAGGAGGAAGGCCTCGGCCCCCGCGAGGCGACCGAGAAGTCGATGCGCGAGATCACGGGAGCGCTCGTCGGCATCGCGCTGGTCCTGTCGGCCGTCTTCCTGCCCATGGCCTTCTTCGGCGGCTCCGTCGGCATCATCTACCAGCAGTTCTCGATCACCATCGTCACGGCGATGCTCCTGTCGGTGGTGGTGGCCGTGGTGCTGACGCCCGCGCTTTGCGCGACGCTCTTGAAGCCGGCGCACGGGGCGAGCAAGAACTGGTTCTTCCGTGGTTTCAACCGCGGCTTCGGCGCGCTGACGAACGGCTACGAACGTGCGACCGGCGGTCTCCTTGCCCGTCCCCTTCGCGTGCTTTTCGTGTTTCTTCTGATCTGCGGCGGCACGGCGTATCTCTTCAACCGCCTACCCTCGTCGTTCCTGCCGCCGGAGGACCAAGGCGTCCTGATGACGCAGATCGAGCTGCCCGTGGGCGCGACACGGGCGCGCACGATCGAGGTGCTGAGCCAGGTCGAGCAGTACTATCTCACGCAGGAGGCGACCAACGTCGAAGGGGTGTTCGCCACCCAGGGCTTCTCCTTCGGTGGCCAGGGGCAGAACCTTGCGATGGCCTTCGTCCGGCTGAAGCCCTTCGACGAGCGGACGGCCGATGGACAGGATTCCGCGTCGATCGCAGGTCGGGCGATGCGCGCCTTCGCCAAGATCCGGGACGCGCGCGTCGTGGCGCTGTCGCCGCCGGCCCTTCCCGGCCTCGGGCAGTCCGGCGGCTTCGAGCTCTATCTTCAGGACTCGGGCGGCCAGGGGCCGAGCGCGCTGGCCGACGCCGGGCAACGCCTCCTGCAGGCGGCAGGCTCCGACCCGATCCTGACGGGCGTTCGCCGCAACGGAACGCCGACGCAGCCACAGCTGGATGTCGAGATCGACCACCAGATGGCGGGCGCGCTCGGCAT
Source organism: Aureimonas phyllosphaerae (assembly GCF_047943035.1). Taxonomy (NCBI): domain Bacteria; kingdom Pseudomonadati; phylum Pseudomonadota; class Alphaproteobacteria; order Hyphomicrobiales; family Aurantimonadaceae; genus Aureimonas; species Aureimonas phyllosphaerae. Next base: position 4,180,839 of record NZ_CP181348.1, read on the forward strand.
CGACGTCGCGGCCGTCAACGACGTCCTGTCGAAGGCCTGGGCTGGCGCCTACGTCAACGACTTCGACAACAACGGTCGCATCAAGCCGGTCTATGTCCAGGCCGATGCGCCCTTCCGCATGCTGCCGAGCGACCTGAACCGTTGGTACGCGCGCAACGACACGGGCGAGATGGTGCCCTTCTCCGCCTTCACGCAGGTCGGCTGGGACCAGGGCCCGGCGCGGCTGGAGCGCTTCAACGGCCTCAGCGCCGTGAACATCCAAGGCCAGGCCGCAAGCGGCACGTCCTCGGGCGAGGCCATGGCGCGAATGGAACAGCTCGTCGCCGATCTCGGACCCGGCTGGACGGTGGACTGGAGCGGCCTGTCCTACCAGGAGCGGCTTTCGGGCTCGCAGGCGCCGCTCCTTTACGCGCTGTCCGTCCTCGTCGTCTTCCTGTGCCTTGCTGCACTCTACGAGAGCTGGACCGTGCCCTTCTCGGTGATCCTCGCCGTTCCGATCGGCGTCTTCGGTGCGCTGGTCGCGGCGAGCATGAGCGGCCTGTCGAACGACATTTATTTCAAGGTCGGCCTGCTGACGACGATCGGCCTGGCCGCCAAGAACGCCATCTTGATCGTCGAGTTCGCGCGCGACCTTCATGCGGCCGGCAAGCAGCTGGTGGAGGCGACGCTGGAGGCGGCGCGTCTGCGCCTGCGCCCGATCCTGATGACGTCGTTCGCCTTCATCCTCGGCGTCCTGCCGCTCGCCATCTCGACGGGCGCGGGTGCGGGCGCCCAGCGGGCGATCGGCATCGGCGTCATGGGCGGCATGATCGCCGCGACCGCGCTCGGCATCTTCTTCGTGCCGCTGTTCTTCGCCGCCGTGATGCGCGTCAGCGCGGGGCTGTCGCGACGCCCTGCGGCACCTCTCCTTGCGCCCGAACCCGCCGAATGATCGTCGGTGGGAACTGGCGTCCGCACCCTACAGCGCGCCCCAGCCTCGCCCGCCGGGAGCGCCACCAAGTGTCGGGACCTTGACCGGACCGCGAAGTTCGCCGTCGGTGGCATGATGGACGCAACCCTCCCGGCCGGAGAGCAGGCCACGGCATCGGACAGGCGATGGCGGAACGTCGAAGTCTCGCTACGCCGTTGGCGGAAGCCACCTGTCCTTCCCCGCGTCTCACCCTCATCACGGCGAGGTCGTTGCGGCGGCGATACCGGGCGAACCGACCGGCTTCGCGACGCGGCCCCACGAGGATGGACGGCCTCGGCGTCGGGTTCGACATGGCCGTTCCTAACCATCCGCTCTTTCGTCGGAGGCCGTTCCGACACGACATCCGGTCGGCATTCAGCTCGTGGACACATCGGCACAGGTGGTCGTACGTTCCGCGGTTTCTCCGCCGGTATCGAGCGCTGGAGTCACGGCGACACATCCACTTGCCCGGCTTGACGACGATCCCTTCGGGCTCGTGCGTGTTCGATCCTGGCCGAGTGCTCGCCAGAGGCTGGGAAGCTCGGTCCGAGGGTGGGCCACTTCCGAGGCGACAGCCAAGCGGAACGTCCGATCCGGCTTGGGGCCCATCTTGAATGCGGTCTGTGAGACTGGACGGAGCCCGACGATATAAGAGGCCACCAACCCCAATGAACCTTCTGGGCTCAAGGCAACCGCAGAAGGGAGGGGGAGCCGTCCGCGAAGCCCTTTCCAATGGCGCTACACACCCCTTGGTTCTGTCCAAGTCGCGGAAACAAACCTACAGGTCACCGCAACCACCTGTGAAGCAAGTATTCCTTTCTATTTTAAAGGACTAACACTGCAGGTTATTTTCGATCGTCTCTGTCCTGCAAGCTTGCGCTTGTGACCATGCGTCAATGGAGAGAGACATAAAACGGTATCAGACACGTCTGGCTGCCACGCTCTCCGGTTGTGCAGCATTCATCAGCGCAGCGCCGTCCGCACAGGCCCAGTTCGGTGGAGGTCTTGCCGGCGGACTTGGCGGATCGATCGGAGGCAACGGCGGTATCGGCGCCGGCCTCGGGGGGTCCCTTGGCGGCGGCAGCGGGCTCGGGGTCGGCGTCGGCGCCTCGATCGGCGGCGATCGCGGGATCGGGGCCGGCGCCGGAGCTTCCATCGGCGGCAGCCGGGGCACCAATGTCGGCACGGGAGCGTCGCTGGGCGGCGGGCAAGGCGTAAACGCCGGCGCGGGGGCATCCGTCGGAGGATCGAAAGGTGTCGGGGCTGGCGTCGGGGCGTCGATCGGCGGCGCGTCCGGCGTCGGGGCCGGGGCCGGCGCCTCGGTCGGTGGATCGAAGGGCATCGGGGCTGGTGCCGGCGCATCCGTTGGCGGGAGCCGCGGCATAGGAGCCGGGATCGGGGCCTCGGTCGGAGGACGTGATGGCATCAATGCCGGGGTGGGTGCCAATGTGGGCGGCAGTCGTGGGATCGGTGCCGGTGTCGGTGCATCCGTGGGCGGCAGCAACGGCATCGGTGCCGGGGTCGGCGTATCGGTCGGTGGCAATCGCCCGAGCCAGCCCGGACGCGGCTACACCGTCGCCAGTCGACCAGAGGGCGGCAGGCCAGGCTCGATCGGCCGGCCCGCGTCGCCGGAAGGCATCGGTCAGTCCGGTCCGTTGACGTCGGCTCCTCCGACCGCCCCGCGGCCGCCCGGAAGCGCCATTCCTCTTACCGGCAACATGAACCGGCGCACGCTTTCCGCGGTTCAAGGCTTCAACGACATGTCGTCGAGCGATCGGCGCAGGCTCCAGAAGCAATGCCGTTCGATCCTGAACGACCCCAACGGCAACGAATGGGATCTCGTGCAGCTCTGCAAGCTCCTGCGGTCCTGAGGGTCTCTAGTGGGTGCCGTCCGAACGTCGGGCGGCACCTGTTCCCCTTCGGTCCTTCACCCGTCGTTTCGCGATACCCCTCCCGCATGGAGAATACGCATGCCGTCGTTTTCCCCTGCCCCTCGCGCCACCCGCCCCTTTTCGGACCTCAACTCCCGCCTCAAGCGGGGCCGCATCTGCGAGATGCTGCAGCAACGCAGCTTCCGCGCCGCCTATCAACCGATCTTCGCGATGGCGGATGACAGGCTGATCGGCGTCGAGGCGCTGACACGGGTCCAGGTTCGTCCGTATCGCTCCCCCGATGCGTGATTCCGCGATGCCTATGAAGTGGGGCTCGGCCCCGATCTCGAAATCGAGACGCTGACGACCGCTCTCGGGGGCCTGGACCTCTTCCCGAACCATATGTTTCTCGCCCTCAACGTCTCGCCCGACATCCTTCTCGATCAACGCTTCTCCCCTCTTCTGGAGGGCGTCGATGCCAGGCGCCTCGTGCTGGAATTGACCGAACATACGGCGGTCGACGACTACCGGCCGCTGATGACAGCGCTTCGTCCGCTGCGGGATCGGGGCGCCCGACTGGCGATCGACGACGTGGGGGCCGGATACGCCAACATGCAGCATATCCTGAGCCTGCGGCCCGACATCCTGAAGATCGATGCCAGCCTGACGAACAACATTCATGTCTGCCCGAGCCGGGCGGCACTTCTCGCAGGGCTCGTGCAGTTCGCCCGCACGTTCGACACCAGGATCGTCGCCGAAGGGATCGAGGTCGCGCCGCAGCTGGATCGCCTGCGTGAGCTCGCCGTCGACTATGGGCAGGGGTACCTTCTCGGCCGACCGCTGCTGCTCAAACGGGCTCGGTGAAGCCCGCAACGGGAGCGGTCGCGTGCCCCAGCGCTTCGCCGGAGCCGACAGACGGCACGCTCGGAACGCCCTTTCGTTTGAGCGGTCAGACGCCGCCGAAGAACCGGGTGAAGAACAGCACCAGCAACCCGGCGACGCCGATACCGATGACCACATACAAAGCTGCCATGATCCCCGTGGCCGACTTCCTCGAACTCATCGCTCGACTCTCCTGGTTTCGTTGATCGCTGCGGATGTCGTGATGATGGGGTCGCTACGGGTGGAAGCCTATCCAACGACCATGCATCATCGCGATCCGTTGCACCCCGCTCGTTCAAGACCCCATACGCCAAATCGGACACCCATGCCGTGCGACACGTTAGCCGCGACCGATTGCGGGGGAGACCCGCGGGATGTCCGGATCCAACAAGGGAAAACCGCCGCTGTGGGAGCGACTGCGACCACCGGTTCTGGTCACAACCCGATCGCCTGAGGTGAGGATGCCGACACCTGCCAGCCGCCATTGCCGACCATCCGCCTCGTCCGAAAGTTCACAATGTCGGCAGGGGATCCTTCAGCCTGCGTTGCATCCCTCGTTTCCGGAACTGCCGCCGAAGCTCGGCGCCTGATCTGAAAACGCTCAGTGAGCGCCATCGGCCTCCTCAACCATGAGGTCCGTCGAGACCCGATTTCGATGACGGGCACCGAAGGAAAAGGAAGGTCCGCCTGAAAGACGCGTGATCGCCGTCCTCTTTTAGATTTCGATCGACTTCTATCAGCCTAGATATGGCTCCCGAAGATCGCTCATCGGAGCTCGACCATGTCTGTACATCATGCCCCCTCCCGCCGCGTCGTCGTCACCGGCATGGAGATCGTCTCGCCTTTGGGCGTCGGGATCGAGCCCGTCTGGAGCCGCCTCGTCGAGGGTCGTTCCAGCATCTGCCGGCTTCCCGACGATCTGGTGCCGGACGTCGCCGCGAAGGTCGGGGGCGTGGTTCCCACGCGCGAGGAGGACCCGGAAGCCGGGTTCGACATCGACGGGGTCGTGTCCGTCAAGGACCAGCGCAAGCTCGGTCGCTTCATCGCCTTCGCTCTTGCGGCCAGCGACGAAGCCCTCGCGCAGGCGGGCTTCTCCCCATCGACCGAGGCGGAGCGTGAGCGCGCGGCGACCGTGATCGCCACCGGGATCGGCGGTTTCCCCGAGATCGCCGGCGCCGTTCGCACGACCGACGAGCGCGGAACGAAGCGGCTTTCCCCGTTCGTCATCCCCTCGTTCCTTGCCAATCTCGCGTCGGGTTGGGTTTCGATCCGCTACGGGCTGAAGGGGCCGCCGGGATCGCCGGTCACGGCCTGCGCGGCAGGCGTTCAGGCGATCGGCGATGCCGCACGGATGATCCGGGCGGGAGAGGTCGATGTCGCGGTCTGCGGCGGCGCCGAGGCGTTCATCGACCGGGTGAGTCTTGGAGGGTTCGCGGCGGCTCGGGCCCTTTCGACAGCGCACTATGAGGATCCGGCGCTTGCCTCGCGGCCGTTCGATGCCGCCCGCGACGGCTTCGTGATGGGGGAAGGCGCCGGGATCCTGGTGATCGAGGCGCTCGACCACGCCATCGCCCCGGTGCGGTGCCGATCGCGGAACTCGTCGGCTACGGCACGAGTGCCGGCGCGTACCACCTCACGGCGGAGCCGAAGGACGGCAGCGGCGCCCGGCGTGCGATGGCGACGGCGCTCCGTCAGGCCGGTCTTGATCCGACGGGGATCGACCACATCAACGCACATGCGACGTCGACCCCCGTGGGCGACCAGGGAGAGCTCGCCGCCATCCGCGCGCTCTTCGGCGAGGCCCGACCGATCATCACGTCCACGAAGTCGGCGACAGGTCATCTTCTGGGCGCGGCCGGCGGGATCGAGGCCGTGTTCTCGGTCCTCGCCTTGCGCGACGGCATCGTTCCCCCGACCCTCAATCTCGTCGACCCCGATCCCTTGGCGTCGGGCATGGACATCGTCGCGGGCACCGCACGCCGTTCATCGCTCCGAACGGTTCTCTCGAACGGGTTCGGCTTCGGCGGCGTGAACGCGAGCCTCGTGTTCCAGCGGATGGAATGATCCATCGACGCGGCGGGCTGCCGGGCGCGGCCTTCGCCCGGCGGCAAAAGCGACGCGACTAGGACGATCGCCAGTCCGCCCGGACCGTGACTGCCGCCATCGCAAGTCCGTAGACGACGATCCCGGCGGCGATGGCCGCGAACACGATCGAGGGGGTACCGCCCATGCGCAGGACCAGAAACGCGCCACCGAGGGCGATCGCGGTGCGCAGAACCGTAACCGCCAAAGGCCCGGCCAGGCGTCCGGCCCCCTGCCCGGCGAAGTAGAGGCCCATCCCGAGGCCGAAGAAGCCGAAAGTCGGCCCGACGATCGCGAGATAGTGCGATCCGGTCGCGATCATCTCGGGATCCGATCCGAAGAGGCCGAGCCACTGCGACGGGAACGCGGCGCCGAGAAGCCCGACGATTTCCGCCGCCGCGAAGGCCATCGCCGCGCCCGTAAAGGCGATCCGCTTGGCCCGCTCGATCTGGCCCGCCCCGACATTCGTGCCGACGAGAGGCACGAGCGGCGCGCCGAAGCCGAAGGTGAGCGGGATGAGGAGGTATTCGAGGCGCGCCGCCGTCCCGTAGCCCGCCAGCGCTCCCTCGCCAGCCAGGCGTCCGACGATCGACGTGATGACGATGAAGATGACGTTGGTCTGGATCGCCGTCAGCGATGACAGGGCGCCGACCCGGAGGATGTCGGCGAACAGCCGCCACTCCAGCCGGCCGGCTCGAAGGGAGAGGAGGCTGCGTCCCGAGAGGATGTGCCAGGCGAGATAGGCGCAGCCTACGGCGTTGAAGACGACGATGGCGAGGCCGCCGCCCGCAACGCCCATCGCCGGCACCGGGCCGTAGCCATAGATGAGCAGCGGCGAAAGCGGCACGATCAGGAGGACACCGAGCCCCGCGATCGCGGCCGGCACGCGCATGTCGCCGGTCCCTCGAAGCGCGCTCGCCAGGGCGTTCATCACCCACAGGAGGACGTTGCCGGCGAAGATGATGTTGGAATAGGTGACCGCCGCGTCCAGCGCGCCGTCCCGCGCGCCCAGCATCGCATAGAACGGGCGCCCGAAGGCGAGCGCCAGGATCGAGAAGGCCAGCCCGATGCCGCCGAGGAGCACCGTCCCGTGAAAGAGGACGCGATCGGCGTCGGTGCGCCGTCCGCCCCCGAGTGCACGCGCGACCGCCGAGGAGATGCCGCCCCCCATCGACCCGATCGAGAGCATCTGCATCAGCATGAAGACCGGGAAGACGAGCGCCATGCCGGCCAAGGCATCGGGCCCGAGCTGCCCGACCCAATAGGTCTCCACAAGGCCCGTCGACGCCTGGAGCAGCATCACGGCAAGGTTCGGCCAGGCGAGCTGGAGGATCAGCGGCACGACGGGATCCGACAGAAGCGAACGCGTGCGCCCATCGATCTGCGGTGGTGCCGGCGAAGCGTGCCCGGCTGAAACGGCGGCATCGGTCATGCGGCATTCCTCGCTGCGCGGCGAAACGGGAGGGTGGAGAAGCAATCGAAGCGCCGGCAGGCCGTGCTCCCTGAAGGAGTCAGCCGACGGCGGCCCCGTCCGTCGGCCGGGGGTTGTCGAGGACGAGGCACGTCTCGGTGCCGTGAGCGATCAGGCGTCCCTCGGCGTCGTAGAGACGTCCCTCGCCAGTCGCCATGCGTCGGCCCGAGAAGAGCGCCGACGCCTCGCACCGCACATCCACCTCGCCCGGCAGCAGCGCCCGGACGTAGTTGATGGAAAGGGAGGTTGTAGCTCTGCCCGGCCTTGAGGGTCGAATGGACGGCGCAGGCCATCGCGGTATCGAGGATCGTCGCGATCCAGCCACCATGAACCGTTCCCAACGGGTTCAGGAACGCCGCCTTCGGCCGTCCTGCAAAGACGATCCGCCCCGCCGAGACGCTGACCGGCGTGATTTCCATCGTCGCCCCGAAGGGCGGCAGGGGCAGCCGCCCGTCCAGCATCCGTTCGAGGACTTCGAGCCCGGACAGCGCCGCGATCTCGCCTCGCGGCAAGGGAGCGGGCTCCTTCGAGCAGTCGTTGCCGGCATCGTGTTGATGGTCTGTCATGGCTACTCCCCTCCTTCGACCCGAGGTCATCGATCCGGTCCTGCCGTCACTCCGCCGGCACCGGGCTCGATCCGTCCGGGTGATCGTCCCGCAACGCGGTCGGCGCTGCCGTTCCTTCCTTCGTCTTCGGCGCCCTGATGCGGAACCAGGTCGCGTACAGGGCGGGCAGGAAGAGGAGGATGAGGACCGTGCCGCCGGCGGTGCCGCCGATCAGCGTGTAGGCCATCGAGCCCCAGAAGACCGAGTGCGTCAGCGGGATGAAGGCGAGCACGGCGGCGAGCGCCGTCAGGATCACGGGACGCGTGCGCTGGACGGTCGCCTCGATGACCGCGTGGTAGTCGTCGAGCCCTTCCGCCTTGTTCTCGCGGATCTGCTCGATCAGGATCAGCGTGTTGCGCATCAGGATGCCGGCGAGGCCGATCATGCCGAGGATGGCGTTGAAGCCGAACGGCTGGTCGAAGGCGAGGAGGATCGGCACGGCGCCGACGAGGCCGAGCGGCGCCGTCAGGACGGTCATGAAGGTCGCCGAGAACGAGCGCACCTGGAACATGATCACGATCAGCGTCAGGACGATCATGATCGGGAAGACCTTGGCGAGCGCCGCGTTGGCCTTCAGCGACTCGTCGATATTGCCGCCCATCTCGATGCGGTAGCCGTCGGGAAGCGAGGCGATCAGCGGCTGGAGCGCGGCGAGCACGGCGGTCGAGACCTCCGGCGGCTGCGCCGTTTCGGCGATGTCGGACCGGACCGTGATCGTGGGCGTGCGGTCGCGGCGCTTGATGATCGGGTCCTCCATGCGGATCTCGGTGCGCCCGATCTGGTCGAGCGGGATGAGCCGGCCGTCGCGGCTCGTCAGCGAGAAGTCCTTGAGGCGCGTCGGGTCGAGACGCTCCTCGCCGGCGCTCCTGGCCACGATGTCGACGGTGCGGATGTTCTCGCGCACCTGCGTCACCGTGATCCCGGAGAGCAGGAACTGGAGCTGCTGGGCGGCTTCGGTCGGCGACAGGCCGATGAGCTTCAGGCGGTCCTGATCGAGCACGAAGCGAAGGGTCGGCGAGCGGCTGCCCCAGTCGCGGTTGGCCTGGCGCACGCCCGCGACGCCGCGCATGACCGACAGAGCCTCGCTCGAGATGCGCACGAGTTCGCCCGCGTCCGGTCCCATGACGCGGAACTCGACGGGGAACGGCGTGTAGGGACCGAAGACGAGCTGCGTCACACGGACATAGGCCTCGGGCGCCAGCCCCTCGGCGATCGCCTCGCGCATGCGGTGCTTCAGCACCTCGCGCGTCTCGGCATCCTTCGTCAGGACGACCATCTTGGCGAAGGACGGGTCGGGCATCTCCGGCGACATGGCGAGGAAGAAGCGCGGCGCACCCTGACCGATGTAGCTCGACACGAGCTCGGCCTCGGGCTGCTTGTCCAGCCAGGCCTCGAGCTTCGCGACGGTCCGGGTGGTGGCCTCGATGCTGGAGCCCTCGGGCAGGCGCACCTCGATCAGCACCTCCGGGCGATCGGAGGATGGGAAGAACTGCTGCTCCACCCCGCCCATGCCGACCACCGCGGCGCCGAAGGCGAGGACGACGAAGGCGCAGGTCAGGAACTTGTGGCGCACGGCCGCGGTGATGACGGCGCGCAGGCGCCGGTAGTTCGGCGTGTCGTAGATCGCGTGCACGCCGCCGGGCACGGGCTTGATCTCGGGCAGGAGCTTGACGCCGAGATAGGGGGTGAAGGTGACCGCCACGACCCAGGAGGCGATCAGCGAGAAGCCGACGATCCAGAAGATGTTGCCGGCATACTCGCCCGCGGTCGACTGGGCGAAGCCGACGGGCATCAGGCCGATCACGGTGACGAGCGTCCCCGACAGCATCGGCGCGGCGGTATGGCTCCAGGCGACCGCGGCGGCCGACACGCGGTCCATGCCCTCCTCCATCTTCACCACCATGATCTCGATGGCGATGATGGCGTCGTCGACGAGGAGGCCGAGCGACAGGATGAGGGCGCCGAGCGTGATACGGTCGAAGAACCGCCCGGTGTCGAGCATGATCAGGAAGACGACCGCCAGCGTCAGCGGCACGGCGAGCGCCACGATGATGCCGGCGCGCCAACCGAGCGCGATCAGGCTGACCAGGAGCACGACCCCGAGCGCCATGACGAACTTGACCATGAACTCGTTGATCGAGCCGGAGATGTTGACGGCCTGATCGGTGACCTTGGTGAGGCTCAGCCCAAGCGGCAGGCGGGCGCCGATCTCGGCGGTCTTGGCCTCCAGCGCCTTGCCGAGGTCGAGCCCGTTCCAGGCATCCTGCATGACGACGCCAAGCATCAGCGCGGGCTCGCCTTCGGTGCGGATCCGGAAGGTCGCGGGATCCTCGTAGCCGCGGCGGACCTCGGCGATGTCGGACAGGCGCAGCGTCCGCCCCGCCGCCACGATCGGCGTGTCGGCGATCTTCTGGACATCGTCGTACGCCCCGTCGAGACGCAGGAACACCTGTGGGCCCGCGGTGTCGATCGAGCCGGCCGGGGCGACGGTGTTCTGGCGCTGGAGCGCCAGGAACACGTCCTGCGCCGAGATGCCGAGGGTCGCGAGCTTGGCATAGGAGAACTCGACGAAGATGCGCTGCGGGCGCTCGCCGATGATGTTGACCTTCTTCACGCCCGGAACGTCGAGAATCTTTTGGCGCATCGCTTCCGCCTCGCGCACCAGGACACGCATCGGCATGCCCCTGGCCTTCAGCGCGTAGAGGCCGAACGTGACGTCGGAGAACTCGTCGTTGACGAAGGGGCCGAAGGCGCCGCTCGGCAGGTTGCGCGCCTCGTCGCCCAGCTTCTTGCGGGCCTGATAGAACTCCTCCTGCACGGCGGCGGGCGGCGTGTCGTCCTTGAGGGTCAGCGTCAGGAACGCGACGCCCGGCCGGGCGATGGTCTCGACGCGATCGTAGTAGCGCAGCTCCTGGAGGCGTTTCTCCAGCGGATCGGCAACGAGATCCTGCATCTCCTGCGCGGTCGCGCCCGGCCAGGCGACCGTCGTGATCAACGTCTTGACCGTGAAGGCCGGATCCTCGGCACGGCCGAGATTGAGAAAGGCGAAGGCGCCGGCAAGGGCCGTGATGATGATGAGGAAGAGCGTCACCGACCGGTGACGCACGGCAAGGGCGGAGAGGTTGAGGCTCATGGCTCAGAACCCCTTGGCGGCGAGGAGCCGGATGGCGGCGCCTTCGTGGAGAAGATGGGCGCCGAGCGCCGCGACGGGTGTTCCGGGCTCGAGCCCGGAGACGGTCGCGGTCTCCTCGCCGAGCTCGAGGATCGTGACGGGCCGCAGGTTCACCTTCGACGTTGCGCGGTCCACGACCCAGACGCCCGTCGTCCCGTTCTCGTCGAGGATCGCGCCGATCGGCACCTCGGCGGAACGCGCGGCGACCGGATCCTTGATCCAGACCGTGACCGTCGAACCAATCGGGGCGGCGGCGGCGTCGCCCCCGAGAACGAAGCGTGCCTCATAGGTTCGCGTCTGCACGTCGGCCGCGCTCGAGAGCTGGCGCAGGACCGCCGGCCAGCGCCGGTCGCCGAGCCCGTAGATAGTGGCCTCGGCGGCGGCGCCGATCCTGGGACGCACGGTCTCCGGCAGGGAGACGGTCGCCTCGCGCTGCCCGTCATGGGCAAGACGCACCACCGCCTGGCCTGCCGAGACGACCTGACCGGGTTCGCCAAGGGTCTCGACGACCGAGCCGTCCGCGTCCGCGACGAGCACCGCGTAATCGGCCTCGTTGCGCGCGACATCGGCCTCGGCCTCGGCGGCCGAGAGCTGCCCCTCCGCCGTGTCCAGTGTCGCCTTCGCCTGCTCGTATCGCTGGCGGGGCGCTTGTCCGAGCCGCAGGAGCGTGGCGTAGCGGGCCTCGTCCGCCCGTGCCTGAACCGCCAGCGCCCGCGCGGCGTCGACCGCCTTCAGCTTGGCCGTCAGCGCCGAGCGAAGGTCGCGGTCGTCGACCCGCATCAACGGCTGGCCCGCCTTCACTTCCTCGCCCGCATCCACGAGGCGTTCGACGATCTTGCCGGGCACGCGGAAGCCGAGATTGCTCTGGATCCGGGCCGAGACCGATCCGGTGAAGGCGCGCTCGGACGCCCCGATCCGCTTCGCGTCGACGGTCGCGACCATCGGGGGCTCGGATCTCGCGTCGACCACAGCGGGTTTTGTCGCCTCTTCCGTCGAGGCCAGCGACGGATAGATGGTGACGGCGGCCCCCGCGGCAGCCAGCGCGGCGGATCCCAGAACGATCAAGGAAACGAGTCTCATGAGACCACCTCGTTGACGGGACGCTGCCCGAGGCCTTTATAGATTGCGTACAACTTCTATATGCCGTATAGCTTTCGAACGCAATCTATAAATGGAGAGCTCATGCGCGTTTCCCGCACCCAGGCCGAGGCGAACCGCGAGCGGGTCATCGACGTCGCCAGCCGCCTGTTCCGCCGTCACGGCTTCGACGGCATCGGCTTGAAGGATCTGATGGCAGCGGCCGGCCTGACGCAGGGCGCCTTCTACAAGCAGTTCGCATCGAAGGAGGATCTGGCCGCCCAAGCCACCGTCCGCGGGTATGCGGGCATCCGCGAGCGCTGGCGGCAGTTCGCGTCGCAGGACCCCAGGCGCCCGCTCGCGTCGCTCGTGCGATCCTACCTCTCTCCCGAGCACCGCGACGAACAGGCGGAAGGCTGCGTGATGGCGGCGCTCGGCGCGGATGCCGCGCGCGCGGGACCTGCCGTGCGCGCCGCCATGCAGGACGGGCTGGTCGCCCATATCGACTTCCTGGAGGCCTGCCTGCCGGAGGACGAGCCGGATCGGCGCGAGCGCGCGATGGCGACGGCCGCGTCGATGATCGGCGCGATCGTCCTCGCCCGCAGCGTCAACGACGAGACCCTGTCGAAGGAGATTCTCGATGCCTCGATCCGGGACATCCTAGAACGCCACGGGGGCGCTCCCGATCGGCACACCGAGTGACCCTCCAAACCACCCGGCGCGCCGACCGGGCGCCCAACTCCTCCAGGACAGACGGCCGAACCAGCCCCAACGACAGACGATGAACAGCGCCCCCGACAGAACATCCACGGCCGCTCGGACGGTCTATGCCTCCATGCGCAAGCGCGCCCTCGTCACGGGAGCGTCGAGTGGGCTCGGATTGGAGTTCGCCGATCTCCTGGCCGCGCAGGGTGTCGATCTCGTGCTCGCCGCAAGGCGTCGGGAGCCGATGGAGGAGTTGGCCGCCGATCTGCGTGCGAGGTACGGCGTCGACGTGGTCGTCCTGCCGATCGACCTCGCCGCCCCGGGAGCCGCGGTGCGCCTCAAGGAGACGCTGGACGCTTCCTCGACGCACATCGACATTCTCGTCAACAACGCCGGTTACGGCCTGCACGGCGAGTTCCTGGACACGCCGGTCGAGCGCACCGCCGACATGATCCAGCTCAACGTCACGGCACTGACCGAACTCAGCTACGTCTTCGGTCAGGACATGGCAGCTCGCGGATCGGGAAAGATCCTCCTCGTCGCGAGCCTTCTGGCGTACCAGCCCGTACCCGGCTTTGCCGCCTACGCCGCGACGAAGTCCTACGTGTTGTCCTTCGGGGAAGCGCTCCACGACGAGCTGCGCGAGCGGGGCGTCGTCGTCACCACGCTGTGCCCGGGACACACGGAAACCGGCTTCGACGCGGCGGCCGATGCACCCGTCTCGCCGATGCTGCGTCGGATGACGATGAAGCCGCGGCCCGTCGCCGAGGCCGGGCTCGATGCCCTATCGCGAGGCAAGGCATCGGTGATCGCCGGGTTCATGAACAAGCTCGTAGCCTTCTCCAACCGCCTGACCCCACGCGCCAGCCAACGCGCGTCCATGAGGAAAGTCCTCGGACCCTGACGGTCGACATGTTTCGTCGACGCCTTCCGCACCGTGGTGACGCCGCAGCCAAGCGAGGCGATGAGGCCGGACTTGGCAGTGCGGAGCCAGGGATCAAGATCGGCTTCAGCCTTGCGCTGGACGATGGACCGGAAGCGGTCGATCAGGGTTCGCACTTCGCCGAGCGATCACGTGCATTCCTCGATCGCGGAGATCGTGAGGGTCCCGGCTCCGGTCCGGTGGATGCGCTTCGTCGTCATCAGGCGGGCGATAGTACGGGCGGACGGTGGTCTGCGAAGCACGGCGCACGTCATGCGTTGCGACCGGCGCCGGCGCGTCACCTCGTCTCGAACGACGCGCTCTGAACCACCAGAGCCGGAGGCTCGAAGGCGCCGCCTGGGTTCTGCGCCGTCGCGGCAGGCCGGCTCCCGCTGCGCGTCGAGAAACACCAAGGGCGAATCGAAAGAGCCGTGGCGGGTGCGGAACAGGTCCGTGCGCTGGTCCCGTACGAACCGGCGGATGACCTTGCGGCTGCGACCCGTTCGGCGGACGATCTTCCTGATCGACGCCCCGTTGGCCGTCACCTGCGTAACGATGGCGTTCGCTTCCTCGCAGCGAAGGTGACCTTCGAACTGAAGGCGCTCGGCGCATGTCGGGGCTGAGGGTCTACCGGGCCCGCCGCCGATCGCACTCGTGCCGAGACGGTGACGGTCAGGACGCCATCGATGAGCTTCTCATGGTCGACGGCCCATCCGGCGGAACGATAGATGAGAGCGAAAGGCGACATGGCATGGCGGCGCTCCTCGAAGGACACCGCCATTTCCGCCGACAAACGCCGCCGAAAATCAGTTAGACCCAAACTCGCACGCCGAATGACCGACAGGGTTTGCGATCATCGGCCAGCAGGAATTTCGGCCGGATGGACTGTCGGGATCAACCGCTCGTCATGGCAGGGCATCGTGGTAGTTTCTGTACCACCGGACAAAGCTCGACAGGCCGTCTCGAAGATCGGTCGATGGAACGAAACCGACAGCCTCACGTAGGCGGGTCGTATCGGCGAAGGTGACCGTCATTTCCCCGGGTTGGCGTTGCCGGTGGGTGATGGCGGCTTTTCTGCCGAGAAGCGTCTCGAGGGTCGCGACGAAATCGCCCAACGCGACCGGATGCGTGTTCCCGATGTTGTAGATGCGGTGCCCGGCACTTGCGGCGGTCTGCGCGTCACCAGCGCTCCGATTGACCAGGCGCGTCACGGCCTCCACGGCGTCATCGATATAGGTGAAATCGCGTCGCATGACGTCAGCGTCGTAGAGCGTGATCGGCCGCCCCGCCAAAATCTCGCGGGTGAAACTGTAATACGCCATGTCGGGGCGCCCCCATGGGCCATACAGCGTGAAGAAGCGCAGGCCCGTACAGGCGATGCTCTCCAGCGCCGAGAAGGCTTCCGCCATGAGTTCGTTCGAACGCTTTGTGGCCGCGTAGAACGAGGCCGGTCGATCGGCACGGTCGTCCTCGCGGAACGGGATCGACGAATCGGCTCCATAGACCGAGCTCGATGAAGCATAGACGATGTGGCGGGGACGGACGTAGCGGCAGGCGTCCAGCATCGACACGAAGCCGTCGAGGTTGGGCCGCGCGTAGGCCCACAGGTCGCCGCTCGGATTGCGAACGCCCGCCCGAGCCGCGAGGTGAACGACGGCATCGGGGCGAAACGTCTCCATGATCCCGAGAAGGCGCGCCCCATCGGCGACGTCCGCCTCCTTGAATCGAAACGCCTCGTGGTCGGACACCCGCTTCAGCCGGGCACGTTTCAGACTGGGATCGTAGTAGGGATCGAGATTGTCGATGCCCAGAACGTCCATCCCCTCCCGCAGGAGACGAAGCGACAGGTGGTGCCCGACGAAGCCGGCAGCTCCAGTGATCAGAACGCGTTGAATGCGGAGCCCCCAGTCTGTCGCCCGGCAACCGGGATCCCGAACATCCGCCCTGTGCGGTTGTCCCGTGCCCCCGGCTTCGATCGACGGACGTACTCCCAACAGGCTCGCGAGAAAAGCGCCGGCTGCAACCGACACGTCGCTCCCTGCCGCCCCGCCGCGACCGCGTGGGGCTGAGAGAGCCTGATGATGCCGCGCCGCGTGATCAGGCGGAATTACGATTTTCCCAATCGCGCGGTGCTGTCGTATAACGGGGCCCCGCAGACCATCGGTCTCGCGTCGGAGGCCTGGAAATCTTTGATGTCGATCTCACCCCTCAGGGCGCACCAACCCGCATCCAGCAGCGGGCCCCGGATCCTGATCTACAGTCACGATACGTTCGGTCTCGGACACATCCGTCGCTGCCGCGCCATTGCGAATCGGCTGGCGACAAGTTTTCACGACCCCTCGATCGTCATCATCTCCGGTTCGCCCGTGATCGGCAGCTTCGAGTTCGGGGATGGTATCGACTATGTTCGGGTGCCCGGCGTGGTGAAGCTGCCGGACGGCACCTATTCCACATCCAGCCTCTCGCTGGATCTGGAGGAGACGGTGCGGATCCGGGAGGCCATCATCATGGCGACGGCTCGCGGACTGCGGCCCGACATCCTGATCGTCGACAAGGAGCCGACCGGGTTTCGCGACGAACTCGTCCAGACGCTGCAATTCCTGAAGGAGGCTGGCACCCGCATCGTCCTGGGTCTGCGCGATGTTCTCGACGAGCCTGCCGTGATCGTGCCGGAGTGGCAGAGGAAAGGGGCGCTCGCGGCGCTGGAACGCTTCTATGACGAGATCTGGGTCTACGGATTGCCGCAGATCCATGCGCCGCTGGAGGCGTTCGATCTCTCGCCCGCCGCAGTCAGGCGCATCGTCTATACCGGCTATATCCCACGCGAACTGCCGCCGAGACCCCAGCCCGCACGCTACCCGAAGCTGACGCGCGAACCGTTCGTTCTCGTGACGACGGGCGGAGGCGGCGACGGCGAGGAACTGATCGACTGGGTGATTTCGGCCTACGAGGCCGATCCGTCGATCCCGTTGGGAACGCTGGTCGTCTTCGGCCCCTTCATCCCCCGAGCGCGCCGCATGGCGTTCATCGAACGGATCGCCGGCCTGCCTCGGATGGACGCCATCACCTTCGACACCAAGATCGAGCATCTGATGCATCGTTCCGAGGGCGTGATCGCGATGGGTGGCTACAACACCTTCTGCGAGATCCTGTCCTTCGACAAGCGCGCATTGATCGTCCCCCGCCGCACGCCACGGCTGGAACAGACGATCCGCGCCGAGCGAGCAGCGGAACTCGGCCTCGTGTCCATGCTGGACGGCGCCATGCTGGAGCCCGGTGCGCGCCGCGATCCCGCCATGATGGGTCTGGCGATCCGCGCACTCGCGGAGCAGCCGCTACCGTCGAAGAGTTTTCCGAAGGGGCTCCTGGATGGACTGGATCGGATCGAGGCCGCCACGCATGCTCTGATGACGCAGACGCGCATCGCCGCGCCGCGCGACGCGGTGTTTGCCTGACGATGCTGGTTCGAACGCCGCCCGGCCGGAGACCGGAACAAGGCCTGCGCCTTCCCGTCGTGGTGAAAGGGTATCCTCGCCTTTCCGAGACCTTCATCGCGCAGGAGCTCCTGGCTCTCGAGGACGCGGGCTTCCTGATCGAGATCTGGTCGCTTCGACGCCCGACCGACGGCGCGCAGCACGAGTTGCACCAAAGGATCCGCGCGCCGGTCCACTATCTTCCCGAATATCTCTACCAAGCGCCGAAGCGCGTGCTGGCGGGACTGGCCCATGCACGTCGGCTGACGGGATGGCGTCCATTCCTTCGCGCCGCCTGGCAGGATCTGAAGCGCGATCCGACACCCAATCGCATGCGCCGCCTGGGACAGGCGATGGTACTGGCGCGAGAGCTCGATCCGGCTCTCGCTCATCTCTACGTCCATTTCCTCCACACACCCGGCTCCGTCGCGCGCTATGCTGCGCTGCTGCGCGGGGGAAGCTGGAGCTTCTCGGCCCATGCCAAGGACATCTGGACGACGCCGGAATGGGAACGGCGCGAGAAGATCGAAGCCAGCCGCTGGGGCGTGACGTGCACGAGACAGGGTTTCGACGAGCTCGTCCGGCTATCGCCGCCGCACGACCGCGGCCGCGTTCGCCTTGCCTATCATGGCCTCGACCTGTCTCGCTTCCCCCCGCCACCTGAGACCCGCTCGCCTCGCGACGGCGGTTCGGCGGTCGATCCCATCCGCATCGTCACCGTGGGGCGCATGGTGGCCAAGAAAGGATTTTCCGACCTCCTCGATGCGCTTGCGGCCCTGCCGAACGAGCTGCATTGGCGGCTCGTCCACATCGGCTCGGGCGAACTGAAGGACGCGTTGAAGACCCAGGCGGCGCGTCTCGGGCTCGACGACCGCATCGAATGGAAGGGCTCGCAGCCGCAGGATGCCGTCGTCTCGGCCTTGCGCGCGTCGGACCTGTTCGTGCTGCCGTGCCGCGAGGGGGACGGCGGCGACCGGGACGGGCTGCCGAACGTCCTGATGGAAGCCGCATCCCAGAAGCTCGCGATCGTCTCGACGGACTTCGCCAGCGTGCCGGAGTTCGTCACCGACGGACGAAACGGCCGCCTCGTCCCACCGGCGGACCCCGATGCCCTGTCGAAGGTCGTCGCCGATCTGATCGGCGATCCCGGCATGCGGCAGGCGCTGGGCGCGGCAGCCTACAGGGTTCTCGTCGAGCAGTTCACGCTCGAAGGCGGGATCGCGACGCTGGAGCAGCTTCTCCGAGAAAGCCTGGCGGAGCGCGAGCCTACGCCTTGACGACCCGGGAAAGGTCGAGCTGCCGCTTGGCGAAGACATTGCGCGTGTCGACGCCCAGCCGCATGTGTGCCGCAACCAGCGCATAATCGACGTCGTCGTGGTCCGTCGCGACCAGAACGGCGTCGAAGTCCGCGATCGCCTGCGCGGTCAGCGCGATGGAGCGGCGTCCCGCAAGCTCGCGATGCTCGCGCGTCGGACCGATCTCGGGAACATGCGGGTCGTGATAGCTGGTGTGCGCGCCCCGGTCCTCCAGCAGCTCGATGAGCCGGAACGAGGCGCTCTCGCGCGTGTCCTCGACGTTGCGCTTGTAGGCCACGCCGAGCACGAGAATCCGGGAGCCGTTCAGACCTCGCCCGAACCGGCGGTCGAGCGCTTCCGCCAGACGGTCCACGACATGGCGCGGCATCGCGGTGTTGATCTCACCGGCAAGTTCGATGAAGCGCGTCGGAACCTCGAACTCGCGCGCCTTCCACGCGAGATAGAAGGGATCGATCGGGATGCAGTGGCCGCCGAGGCCCGGGCCCGGCTGGAACGGCATGAAGCCGAAGGGCTTGGTCGATGCCGCGGCGATGACGTCCCAGACATCGATCCCCATCGCGTCGTAGACGACCTTCAATTCGTTGACGAGAGCGATGTTGACCGAACGGAAGATGTTCTCGGTCAGCTTGACCGCTTCCGCGACGGCGGGGCTCGACACGGGCACGGTCGAGGTCATCGCCGCCGCATAGAGCGCGTCGGCGAGCCGCAACGCGTGTGACCCGTCGCCGCCGACGATCTTGGGAATGTCCCGCGTGCCGAAATCGCGATTGCCGGGGTCTTCACGCTCCGGCGAGAAGGCGAGGAAGAACCCGTCGCCCGAGCGTGCGCCCGCCTCCTCGAGGATGGGCTTCACGATCTCCTCCGTGGTGCCCGGCCATGTCGTGGACTCGAGGACGACGAGCTGGCCGGGTCGAAGGGTGCGGGCGATCTGGCGGCTGGCGCGCTCGACGAAGGAAAGGTCCGGCTCGCGCTGACGCGTCAGCGGGGTGGGCACGCAGATCAGGATGGCGTCCGCTTCGCCGAGCCGCTCGAAATCCGCGCTCGCCTCGAAGCGATCCTCGGCTAGGGCCGCCCGGATCGCGTCCGCCGGGATGTGTCGGATGCCGCTTTCGCCACGGTTGAGAAGCGCGACACGGCGTTCGTCGATGTCGAAGCCGAGCACCGGAAAGCCCGCGCGACATAAAGTCAGCGCGAGCGGCAGCCCGACATAGCCGAGCCCGATGATCGCAACGCGTGCCTTGCGGTCGGCGATCAATCGCGCGAGCTTCGATGCCACTGGGTTCTCGGCTTCGGTCAAACGGCAGCCTCCTCGTTGTCTGGCGTCGTCGCCATGAGCGCGTCCGTGTCCATCCACACCGCGCCGGGATGGACCGCCAGCCGTTGAAGAAGGCGTTCGACGAAATGCCAGATTCGCCGGTCGTGCGCGAGGTGATGGGTGAGGATGCCGATCGGCTCGTCGCGGTCGAGATCACGGACGAGCTTTTCCAGAATGTCCGCTTCGTCCGCGAGGCCGCGGCCATGTCGCCAGGCGATGGGGTCGCAATGCGTGTTGACCACCGCGAGCCCATTCCTTCCGGCGGCCTTGCGCGGTCCGAATGTCGAGAGACCGCGATAACCGCTCGCCCGGAGATGCGGGACGAGCTCGTCGTCGATACGGTTCCAAGGCGGTGCCAGGATCGGCCGCACGCGCGGCCCGAACAGCGCTCGCAGGCTGCCGAGCCCTTCCCGGAGCCCCTCCAGAATTTCGCCGGCCGGCCGGTATCCGAGTTCGCAGCTCTTCCGGCCCGGCGGCGCATTGTTGGCATGCCGGATGCCGTGAACGATCACCGCAAGATGGTCGGGTTCCCGGCTTAACCGGGTCGCCAACCGGTCGCTCGCAAGGCGTGGGCTGACGGCGAGCGCCAGCGGCAGGTTCAGCCGGGCTCGCACCTCCAGCAGACGATCCAGCGCGTCGCACGGCTCGGCCGCGTCGTCGTCGCGCCACCAGAGCCGCGCCGGGCGCCCCTCTCGTGCAAGCGCGTCGAGGCGCTCGTCCAGTGCGCCCCAGGCGGCCGCGTTGCGCCGCGCCCGCGTGCCGGCGTCCTCGATCGCGGCCACGCTGCCCTCGACGCCACGCGTGACGATGTGGGGCGCCGTGTCGAGCGACAGGGTTCGCGCCTCCTCGACGGCCTTCAGGAGTGTCGTGGGCGAGAGTTCGCTGGCCGGAAGCAGCACGGCGAGACCGGACGCCGCCAGTCTTGTCGCGCGCAGGCTCTGCTCGCGCTCGCCCCCGTCCTCGAACGGCACCAGCACCGCGGGAGTACGGGCGGCGGCGATGTCGAGTGCTGTGTTGTAACCGCTCTGGCTGATGGAAACGGCGGAGCGCGCGAGAAACTCGCGAAAGTCGCGACGCGCCCGTTCCACCACGAGCCGGGGATGGGCACCCGCCGCAAGCGCTTCGAACGCCGCATCGGGCACGCCGTGGCCGACGAGGACCCGCCAGATCGCATCTCGGGCATCGAGACGCGATGCAGCAACAGCCACCTCGAACAGGGGAAGCCCGGCAACCCCGCCGCCGCCGGATACGACGACGTCCCGTGTGCGCGGCTGCGTCCGCTCGACCGGAGCGCCCTCGGCGACATAGCCCGTATAGATCAGGCGGGCGCGCAGCCTGTCGCCGACAGGCCAGGACGCCTCGAGCGGAACCGCCGCCGGATCGCCGTGCACGAGCACGCCATCATAGCGCTCGGCGACGATCGTCTCCGCCTGATCGACCTTTTCGGGGCGCGAGGGCGGATTGAGGATGTCTCGCACCGAGGCAAGGAGGACCGGTCGATCGGGGCGCGCCCAGACCGCCTCGACCAGCGCCTCGAACTCGCCGCGCAGCGAGCGCCGGCCAAACGGATAGGTTTCCGTGACGACGACATCGGGCCGCGTGCGATGGAAGGTGTCGAGCAGCGCCTCGCGGCGGGCCGCCATCCCCGTCTCGTCGAGAACCGCGCCGTCATCGGTCCAGAGCATGCGGAAGTCGGCATTTCGGCAATGAACCGGAAGAAGCTGGACGACGTCGAGGCCTTGCATGTCGAGATGGGGGACCGGCCGTCCGCCGGCGGCAAGGCAGACGTCATGGCCGGCGTCCGCCAGCCCCCGGCCGAGCAATGTCGCGCGCGCGAGATGCCCGATCCCGAGAAGATGGGTGACGACGATCAGAATGCGCACGACGCCGGCCTTTCCCGCAGAAGCGGATGCAGGGTCGATGCGAGGCGCTGGACCGCCGCCGCGAAACTGTGCCGGCCGGCGGCATGCGCGCGGGCTCCCTCCCCCAGCCGGCGCAGATACGCGCGGTCGCGCCCGAGTTGCATGAGGCGGTCCGCAAGGCCCACCACGTCGCCGGCATCGGCGAGAAGACCGGAAACGCCGTCCTCCACCACCTCGCCCACTCCGCCATAACGCATGGCCACCGCCGGGCGACCATGGGCGGCCGCCTCGAGGTAGGACATGCCGAACGCCTCGTTGAACCCCGGCCAGACCAGCGCATCGGCGCGACGGTAGGCGGTCGCGAGTTGGCTCGGATCACCGGCGAGGCCACGGAAGCGGACACGCCTGGCGATCGGTGCGAAGGCGGCCTCGACCGCGTCTCGCGCCTCGCCATCGCCGTGGATGTCCAGCGACCAGTCGATCTCGACGAGCGCCAATGCCTGCGCGAGGAGCCGGTAGGATTGCAGCTTGTCGGGCGCGCGCATCATTGCGGCCGCCACCAGTCGCAGAGGTCCCGCCTCCGGTATGGGCGCGATGTTCTCGTCCGTCACGTCGGCCACGAAGGGAGGCAGGTGGATGAGCCCGGCTTCGCTGCCGCGGAGCGTCGCCAATCCGGTGAGGTCCCGCCGGTTCAGGACGAGATGGAGGTCGGCCGCTCTCGACGCTCTCGCCGCCGCCTCGTGAAAGGAAGCGAAGGGTCCATCCCGCCGCTTCTCGGCGTGCGAGGCTTCCGCCAGCACGTACGGGATGCCGAGCGAGCGGGAGACGACCGGCCCGAGGAGGTCGGGCGCCTTGTAGTAGCTGTGATAGGTGAACCAGAGGCTCGGGCGTTGCCCTGGCGGCAGACCTCCCATGGTCGCGGCCAGTCGCCGGGCCTCCAGGCACGCCTGTTCGAGGAGCGCCGGCTGCCGGCTGCCGTCACGCGAGAACGCGCGGAACGAGCTCGCCAGTTGCGGTGCGAAGCCGGCCTGCCGTACGGCCGAGAACAGCAGGCGAGCGAGGGTTCTGTCCCCCGAGGGAACAGGGTCGTCCGGCGACTTCAGGGGAGCGTAGAAGAGCAGCGGTGGGCGGGCCGACATCTGGTCGATTGGCATGGCCCGTTCGCCGAGACAGTTGAGCCCCAGCCCTAGCGCACGCGGCATGCCTCCTGCAAGCGGGCGGCGCCTTGCAGAAGGCCGGCAGGGCCGTCCGCGCTGCCGCCTTGACGGGCGGGAGGCTTGCTGCGCTCCTAGCGCGGAAACCTACATGCCCGTCCGAAGCCGGTATCGCATCCCATGGCAACCTCCCTGTATCGGTACATCTGGCGCCATACGCGACGCGAACAGATCTGGATGCTGGTGGTGGTCGTCGTCTCCGTCATCCCGTTCTTCCTGTCGCTGAACCTTCCGAAGCTCATCATCAATGGGCCGATCCAGGGCGAAGGGTTCGAGGGCGCGGGCGCGACGGTCGACTACTTCCGGCTCACCATTCCCCTGCCCGGCTTTCTCGGTGGCAGCGACCACCTCGTGCTTCTCGACGGCACGCCGTTCGAGCGCATGGAGGCCCTTTTCGTCCTGTCCTCCCTGTTCCTCCTGTTCGTCGTCGTGAACGGGGCGTTCAAGTTCTATCTGAACACCTACAAGGGGCGCCTGGGCGAGCGGATGCTGCGGCGCATGCGCTACGAGATGGTGGACCGGGTCCTGCGCTTTCCCATCCGCCAGTTCCGCCGCATCCGACCGGCGGAAGTCGCCTCCATGATCAAGGACGAACTGGAGCCGATCGGCGGCTTCATCGGCGACGCCTTCGTCCAGCCGCTCTATCTTTCGAGCCAGATCCTGACGGCGATGATCTTCATCTTCCTTCAGAGCTGGACGCTGGGCGCCGTCGCCTTCGCCGTGACCGCCTTCCAGGCGATACTGATCCCCCGCATGCGCCGTCGGCTTCTGATCCTCGGTCGGGAGCGGCAGCTGACGGCCCGGCGCCTCGCAGGCTCGGTCGGCGAGATCATCGAAAGCATGCCGACGATCCGCACCAACGACACGTCGAACATCGTGCGCGCACGAATCTCGGAGCAGCTCGGCCGCATCTTCCTGATCCGGTTCGACATCTACCAATGGAAGTTCTTCGTCAAATTCCTGAACAACTTCCTGTCGCAGGCGACGCCGTTCATCTTCTACATGTTCGGCGGCTATTTCGCGATCCGTGGCCAGATCGACATCGGGGAACTCGTCGCGGTGATCGCCGCCTATCGCGAACTGCCGGCCCCCCTCAAGGATCTCATCGACTGGGACCTGATGCGCCTCGACGTGGACGTCAAATACGATCAGGTCGCCCAGCAGTTCGATATCGACGGCCTCCTCGACCCGGCGACGCAGGCCCCGATCGCTGCAAGTTCCGAACGGCTGGATGGGGGATTCCAGCTGATCGAGGCGACGATCCGCGACGACACGGGCGCAGCGCTGGTCAGTGGGGTCTCGCTCGACTTGCCGCTCCACCAGCGGCTGGCCGCGGTCGGCCCTCTCGGCGATGGCGCCGAGGTCGTCGCCGAAGCGCTGGCGGGCCTCGCGCCGCTCGCCTCCGGCCTGATCAACTTGTCGGGTCGGCCGCTCGGAGCGTGGCCGGAATCCGTCACCGGTCGGCGCCTCGCCTATGCCGAGCCGGCATCCTACTACCCGCGCTCCAACCTGCGCGAAGCCCTGCTCTATCCGCTGATGCATCACCCGCTGCACGACGCCCGGCCGGCGACGACCCGCTCCGAGTCGCGCATGCGAACGGAAGCGCTGCAGTCGGGCAACAGTCTCCTCGACCCCAACGACGACTGGATCGATCGGTCCGCGCTGTCGCCGGAGCCCGACGAGGAGATTGCCCGCATCGAGCAGATCCTGGTCGCCGTGGAACTGAGACGGGACCTGACCCGGTTCGGCCTCTCCAGTCGCGTCCCCGAATGGCTGACGGCGAAGGCAGGCCCTAGGATCGTCTTGGCGCGCAAGCATCTGGCCGCGCGGCTGCGCGAGGAGAAGCTCGACTCCATGGTCGAGCGGTTCGATCCCGGCGCCTTCCTCGACCATGCGACGCTGATGGAGAACCTCGTCTTCGGGGCCGCGCGTCAGGACGAGATCGCAGCCACCCGGCTCCTGATACGATCCGATGCTCGCCGCGTCCTGGAACGTCTCGGCCTCGACAGGACGCTGGTCGAGATGGGCCTCAAGATCGCGATGACGCTGGTCGAACTCTTCGGCGAGATCGGCGCCGACGACCCGATGCTGCGGCGCATGGACATCATCAGCCCGGATGAGATCGACTTCTACCGGCAGATCGTCGTCCGGCTGGGATCGAGCGGCCGCACCGCGGAATCCGACGAGGATCGCGGCGCGCTGATCCGGCTGGCCCTGTCTTACGTGGAGCCGCGGTATCGCCTCGGCCTCGTGGACGATACCCTGCGCGCGCGCGTCATCGAGGCACGGACGCTGTTTCACGAGACCGCGTCGCAGATGGTGCGCGAAGGCGTCGAATTTCATGAGCCCGATCGGTTCAATCCCGCCGCAACGCTCAAGGACAACATCGTCTTCGGCCGTGTGGCGAACGCCACTCCCAAGACCAGCGCCCGCATCGACGAATTGCTCGACGCATCGATCGACGCCTACGACCTCGGTCCCGTCGTGCTCCGGACGGCGCTGGAATACGACCTGGGAGCCGGTGCCAAGAGACTGAGTCTCGGGCAGCAGCAGAAGGTGACGCTGGCCCGCGCCATGTTGAAGGCGCCCGACTATCTTGTCGCCAACCGATGCCTGTCCGCTCTCGACGCCGACACGCAGGCGCGTATCCTGAGGTCGGTTCTTCAGCTCGCGCGGGACGCGGGCCGCCCGTTCGGAATGTACTGGGTTCCGAGCGCGCCGATCGAGACCGAACTTTTCGACCGTATCGTGCGTTTCGAGCGTGGACAGTTGACGAGCGACAGTCTTGCCGACCGAAGCGAGCTTGTCCTATCGTCCTCTCCCGGGCCGCAATGACTTCGAGCACGTGCGAAGGAAGCAGCGATCATGAGTCTTCTTGCGGACGAAGTCGAAGTCCTTCGGCGCACGCCCCTGTTCCAGGGGATCGAGCTCAGTCGACTGAAACTCGTGGCCTTCACGTCGCAGGTGATGCGGTTCTCGGATGGGGACGCACTGTTCCACCAGGGCGATACTGGCGACAGCGCCTATCTCATCCTCGCCGGCGAGGCCATGGTCGTGGCCGATTCGCCGATAGGCGAGATCGAACTGGCACGATTGGGGCCGCACGAGGTGGTGGGGGAGATCGGTATCCTGTGCGACATTCCCAGGACCGCGACGGTGCGCGCCGTCGGCGATCTCGCCACATTGCGCATGGGCAAGGAGTGCCTGTCCGACATGCTGGATGCATTCCCTTCCATGGCGCGCGTGATGCTGCGCGAGATGGCGATGCGCCTCAACCGGACATCGGCGGAACTCGTATCGGCCCGCGCGGCGGCCGCGCTTCCCACGTGACGTCTTGAGCATCATGCAGGCGGGAATGCGCCTCACCGTGTGGGGCGCACGCGGAACCGTTCCCATCGCTCCGGAAGATCCGTCGCGCTACGGCGCGCGGACCTGCTGCGTGTCGATCGAGGCGCAAGGGCGAGTTCTGATCTTCGACGCCGGAACCGGGATCGTGGATCTCGGCAACCGGCTCATGGCGTCCGGCGAGCGCGAGATCGACCTGTTCCTCGGCCATGCCCACTACGACCACGTGATCGGCTTTCCCTACTTCCTCCCCTTCTACAATCCAGCCTGCCGGGTTCGCATCCATGCCGGCCACATGCAGGACGGGCGGAACTGCCGGGCGCTCCTGGAGGATTTCCTGCGTGCCCCGTTCCATCCCGTGGGCCTCGAAAAGTTCAAGGCGGACATCGAGTACGTGACGTTCCGGCCAACGGACATGCTGCAGCCTTCGGCCGGCATCCGCATCACGACCCATGAACTCACCCATCCCAACGGCGCCGTCGCCTACCGTGTGGAGAGCGACGGGCGCTCGGTGGTCTATGCGACCGATCACGAGCATCGACCCGGCATGCGCGACGTCGCCCTCGAGACGTTCATCGCCGGGGCGGACGTCCTGATCTTCGACACGACCTTCACCGACGAGGAACTGCCTCGATACGTCGGCTACGGCCACTCGACCTACGAGGAAGGCGTGCGCCTCGCCCTGGCCGCCGGGGTTCGGCGCCTCGTGCTGTTCCATCATTCCCACAAGCGGCCGGACGACGACCTCGCCCGGATCGAACGCGAGATGCAGACCCTGTTGCCGGGCGCCGTCGCCGGACGGCCGGGCCTGGAAATCGATCTGCCGGCGCTGCCTCGCGCGCCGGAGATCTAAGGTCCGCCCATGGTGCTCAAGACGTCCAAGATACTCGAGATCGGCGACTGGCTCATCCAGCAGGCGCTGGCGGAAAAGCCGCTCGAACCCATGCTGGAAGGACTGGCCAACAAGCTCAACCATGTCGGCGTGCCGATCGACCGGTGCCGCATGACCTGGTCGACACTCCATCCGCTCTTCGAGGCCGAAACGGTGCTGTGGACGTCGGGGCGCGGCATCGAGACGAAACGCTTCGTCCATCAGGAGGAGGAGTCGCAGGAGTATCTGCGCAGTCCGATCAAATACATGCTGGATCACGATCTGGATTTCCTGCGGGGCCGGCTCGATGTGACGGGGGCGCTTGCGTTCGATCTCTTCGAGGAGTTGCGCGCGGACGGCTTCACGGACCTCATCAATCTGCGCACCAACATGTTCATGGGGCGCTCCGTCCTGCCGCTGCGCGCGGACGACCTCGGCCTCTATGTGACCTGGGCGACCCGCGCCCCCGGCGGCTTCCACGACACGGTGGTCGAAACCCTGAAGCAGCTGCAGCGCTACATGTCGCTGGTCTGCAAGCTCGGGATCTACCCCCGGCTGATCACGAGCGTCGCCGATACGTATCTCGGCCCGACCATCGCCCGAGAGGTCCTCGGCGGCCGCATCCGCCTGGGAAGCGGCAGTCAGGTGCGGGCGCTCGTCTGGCTGTCCGATCTGCGCAATTCCACGGGGCTTGCGGAAGACCTCAGCGAAGACTGCTACCTGACCCTTCTCAACGATTACTTCGACTGTACAGGACGAGCGGCGATGGAGGCGGGCGGCGAGATCCTCGCCTTCATCGGCGACGCGGTCCTCGCCATCTTTCCGATCCAGGACGGCAAGCTGACGCAGGATGCCGCCATCAGGAAGGGCATCGCGGCCGCCCGCACGGCGCGCGGGGCCCGCCGGACCGTCAATGCCAGGCGCCGCGAGGCAGGCGACGTGGAATTCGACTTCGGCGTGGCGATGTGTGTCGGGGAGGTCCGGCTCGGCAATATCGGCATCCGCCAGCGGCTTTCCTTCTCCGTGATCGGCCCGTCCGTCAACGAGGCCGAACGGATCGAGAAGGAGACCAAGCGTCTGGGCGTGCCGGTGCTGGCGACGAGCGAAGTGGTCGATGTCGCGGCGGCGCACTGGCGGCGGGTCGGCTCCTTCACCCTGAGGGGGACGCATCACGAAACGGAGCTGTTCGGCCTCCTGGCCGACGACACGCGATCCTGGGCCTAGCCGCTCCCGGAGCGATCTTCGGGCACAACCCCGGTCACTCGGACAGGGGATCGAGCGCGTCCCGCAACCCGTCTCCCAGAAAGGAGAAGGCCAGGACGGTCGCCATGACCGGAACCATGGGGAGGAGCAGCCAGGGGTAGAGCACCACCGCCTCGATGTTCTGGGCTTCCGTGAGAAGGACGCCCCAGCTCGTGATCGGCGCGCGCAGGCCGAGATTCAGGAAACTAAGAGCCGTCTCGGCCAGGATCATCGAGGGGATCGCGAGCGCGGCCGACACCACGATATGGCTCATGAAGTTCGGCAGGAGGTGCCGCGCGATGATGCGCGCCGGACCCGCGCCCATCATCTCGGCCGCCGCAACGAAGTCCTCCTCGCGCAGGGAGAGGAGCTTGGAGCGCACGGCGCGCGCCAACCCCGGCCATTCGAGGCAGGCAAGGATCGCCGTGATCGCGAAGTAGACGAGGAGCGGACTCATCGTCACGGGGAGCGCGGCGGACAGGGCGAGCCAGATCGGCAGGTGCGGCAGGGAGCGCAGGATCTCCGTCGTTCGTCCCAGCCAGAAATCGGCCCGACCGCCGAGATAGCCCGCGAGACCGCCAAAGAGCAGCCCGAGCGCAAGGGTCAGCGTCACGCCCAGCAGCCCGATCGTGAGCGAGATCCGGGCCCCGTGGACGAGGCGCGAGGCCATGTCGCGCCCGAGCCGATCGGAACCGAGGAGAAAAGCCGTCCCGCCCTCCGGCGCGCAGTAGAGGTGCCGGTCCGCGTCCCAGATGCCCCAGAAGCGGTAGGGCTCGCCGCGGCAGAAGAAGCGGAGCGGCTGGGGCTTGGTTCGATCCTGCGTATAGTGGCGCTGCAGCGTATCCATGTCGAGTTCTCCCTTCATCGCGTAGACGAAGGGGCCGAGAAGCCGGCCGTCATGGAAGAGATGGACCGGCTGTGGGGGCATGAAGATGTGGCGCGTGTCGCGCGTCGCCACACCGGTCGGCGCGATGAATTCGGCGGTCGCAGCCACGAGATAGGAGACCACGAGAAACGCGAGCGAGACGACGGCAAGGCGACGGCTGCGCAGGCGCCACCAGAACAGACGGCGGCTCGAAGCGCGCGCATAGTCCGCGCGAACGCTCGTATGCTCGCCTGTCTCGCGCTCGGCATCGAACGGGCGGGTGCTGACCCAGTGAGGAACCGGTTCGCTCAATGGCCGCGTCGCCCGGTTAGGCGCAGGCGCGGATCGATCAACGCCAGCGCGACGTCGGAGACGAGCATACCCGTGACGGTGAGAATCGACAGGAACATCAGGAAGGACCCCGCCAGGTACATGTCCTGACTGCGAAGCGAGGACAGGAGCATCGGTCCCGTGGTCGGCAGCGACATGATCACGGAGATGATCACCGAGCCGGACACGATCTGCGGCAGGAGATCGCCGATATCGGAGACGAAGGGGTTGAGCGCCGAACGCAGCGCGTACTTTCGCAGGACGAACCCGTCGGACAGCCCACGGGCCGTGGCCGCGACCACGTAGGGACGGCGCAGCTCGTCGAGGAGGTTGGCCCGCAGGCGCTGGATCATCGCGGCCGTTCCGGACAATCCGATCACCACGACCGGAACCACCAAGTGGGCCAGAACGGACACGACCTTCCCGGTCGACCACGGCTGACCGAGGTAGGCGGGATCCATCATGCCGCCGATTGAAACGCCGAAGATCGCGTTGGCGACGTAGAGCAGGATCAGCGCGAGCAGGAAGTTCGGTGTGGCAAGCCCGACATAGCCAGTGAGCGTGAGCGAGCGATCCGCAAAACCATGCTTCCGCCGGGCGATGAAGAGGCCGAGCGGAAAGGACACGAGATACACGAAGAGGACGGTTACGAAGTTGAGGACGAGCGTCAGGAAGACCCGGTCGCCGATCACTTCGGAAACGGGCGCGGCATATTCGAAGGAGTAGCCGAAGTCGCCTTGGACGAAGCCGCTGATCCAGTGCAGGTACTGCACGGGCAAAGGCTGGTCGAGCCCGTACTGTTCGCGCAGGAACGCGACCTTTTCCTCCGCCTGCGCTTCCCCCTCGGCCCGCAGTTCCGCGATCGAGTTGGTGAGATAGTCGCCCGGCGGAAGCTGGATGATGGTGAAGATCAGGATGCTGGAGACAAGGAGCGTCGACACCATCGTGCCGAGGCGGAACAGGAGATAGCGCAGCATTACGGTCGAACCGGTGCCGCAGCGGCGGACGTCGTTTCGTCGGCGAGGAAGAACGTATCGGGACGGTAGGAGCCGAGATAGGCGCCGGGTTCGAAGTTCCAGCGCCCCGTCTGCGGCAGGTTCTGCAATCGCCGCGTGGCGACGATGATCTGGTCGACGTCGGCGACGATGCCGATGCGCGGCAGTTCGTCCGCGTCGACCCGCAGCATCTCGTCCCAGATCCGGCGCTTCTCGGCGTCGTCGAGCGTCCGGCGCCAGGCCTCGTTGCGGTCGAGCTGCTCCCTGGCGAAGGCGAGCGTCGGCTGGACACCGAGCTTGCCGCCGCTCTCGTGGTTCAGTCCCCAGGTCGGCCAAGACGCCTGGGACGAGTCGGTGGGCGCCAGAGCGGCTGGACTGTCCTCGGCCCGAGCCGCACCGTTCTCCAGGCCGCTTCCGACCGTCACGAGCGGCGAACCGGCCGCAAGGCGTGAGGCCAGCGTGTCCCGCTCCACCGCCTTGAACAGCATGCGAACGCCGATACGGCGCCAGTCCTCGGCGACGAGCTGGAGGACGTCCGTCTGCTCGCCGTCCTCGCCGGCGAACTCCACCACGAGATCGAGGGCTCGCCCGTTCGGCATGAGACGCGTTCCCGAACCGTCACGGGCCTGAAGTCCCAGCCCGTCGAGCAGACGGTTCGCCTCGTCCGGGTCGAAACGGGCCCAGCGCGTGGCGAGCGCCTCGGTGAACAAGGGCGATGCCGGCAGGACGGTGTCGCCGGCAGGACGCGCCAGCCCGTAGTAGATCGCCTGCGCGATGTCCTCGCGGTTGATCGCAAGGGACAGGGCACGGCGGAAGTCGCTCGCCTGCAGCAGCGTCCGCCAGTCGGCATCGCTGGTGTTGAGGTTGGGGAAGAGCACCATCCGCGAGCCTCGCCCGCTCGGCCAGCGCAGGACCTCGTAGTTCGAGCGCCCCTCGGCCGCCTTCAGAAAGGCATAGTTCGCGATCGTGAGCGCCGTGCTCTGGAGATCGGTCTGCCCCGACGAGGTCATGGCAGGGATCAGCCCTGCGCTGGCGATCTCCATCGCGACCTCGTCGATGTAGGGCAACTGGCGCCCTTCTGCGTCCACCCGGTGAAAATAGGGGTTGCGGCGGAACAGGAAGCGGTCGGCGGGCGGCCGGGTCACCAGAACCCAGGGCTGCAGCGATGGCAGATCGGGGTCGGTATTCTTGTAGGACTGGTCATGCTTGAAGTGCAGCGCCTGCCAGTTGCGCTGGCCCTCCGCCTCGATGCGGCGCTGAAGTTCCGCAGCGCCCGCATAGCGCTTGTGGAACTGGCGGAGGTAGTGGGCCGGCCGAAAGATCTCGAGTGGCAACGATGCGGCCAGCGCGGGCATGAAGTCGGGATTGGCCTCCGCCCATTCGTAGCGGATCGTCCAGGCGTCGAGAAAGGTGACCGTCGGTCCGGCGCCATGCACCAGTAGTTGGCGCGGGAGGCCGCTCTTGCCGAGTTGCGGATCGTTGGCGACGTCCTCCCAGTAGTAACGGAAGTCCTCCGAGGTGAACGGTTCGCCGTCCGACCACCGATGGCCGCGCCGGAGGTGGAAGGTGAAGATCCGGCCTTCCACGACATCCACGCTCAGCGCGACGTCGGGCACGATGCGTCCGTCGGGCGTATAGCCGACGAGGCGCGCATAGCCGAAGACCACCATGCGTCGCGTGTCGCGAGCTTGCGGCTCGATCGTGCGCAGGGTGCCGCCGTAGCGTCCCGTCTGGCGCCCCATCGCGGCGAGGTCGGTGCGGAGCGGGTCCTGCGGCAGACGTTCGCGCATCGGGGGAATGTCCCCGCGTGCGACCTCATCCGACAGGATCGGAGGTTCGCCGTCCGCAGGCGCGGCCGCGACGATCGACCAGGACCCCATGACGACGAGCGTCGGCAGCAGGAGGCGAAGGAGGCTCGGACCGATCCGCACGCGAAGACCCATATGTGAGCGCACGTCCAGGCCGTGCGCATGAGGGCGAGGCTCGCATGGGGCCGAAGGGCCCGCAAGCCGCCTCGCGCTCACCGGGCGATCTCGTTGCGGCCATCCTCATAGGCCTGGACGAAATGATCGTGGCTCAGCGCGATGAGTCCGGGCTCGTCCTCGCCGTCACGCGCGGTGAACGGCCAGCCCCATCCCGACATCCCCTTCGCCACGCCGCCTTCGAAGGCGGAGAAATCGATGGGCTGCGCCGGATCTGGCTCCGGAATGGAGGCGATGAGGCGGCGCGTATAGGGATGCACGGGACGCGAGAACAGAGCATCGCGAGAGGCGACCTCGAGGATGCGACCGCCCGACATGACCGCGATGCGGTCCGCCAGATAGTTCACGACGGCGAGGTTGTGCGACACGAAAAGGTAGGTCAGACCGAGTTCGCGCTGCAGGTCGCGCAGGAGGTTGAGGATCTGCGCCTGGACCGACACGTCGAGAGCCGAGACCGGTTCGTCGAAGAGGATGAGTTCGGGCTCGAGCGCCAGCGCGCGGGCGATGCCGACCCGTTGACGCTGACCGCCGGACAGGCCGTGCGGAAAGCGCTGGAGATGCGAATCCGGCAGACCGACGATCGCCAGCAACTCGCGGGCCCGCTCGCGCCGCGACGCCCGCGTGCCGATCCCGTGAATCTCGAGCGGCTCGGTGAGGATCGCCTCGATGCTCATCCGGGGGTCGAGCGCGAGATAGGGGTTCTGGAAGACGTATTGGACCCGGCGCCGCCACCCCTTCAGCGTGTCGCCTCGAAGGTCGAAGACGTCCTGCATGCGTCCGTCCGGCATGCGCATCTCCACCCGCCCCGTGTCCGGCCGTTCGGCCCGAGCGAGGATGCGCGACAGTGTGGTCTTGCCCGAGCCGCTCTCGCCGACGAGGCCGAGACATTCGTGGCGGCGGATCGTCAGGTCGACGTCGCGCAGCGCATGGATCGGCGCGCCGCCACCGAAGCTACGGGAGCGGAACGTACGCGAAAGGCCGGTGGCCTCCACCAGGACATCGCCCTGCCCCTGTTCGCGCCGCCGGCCGAACTTTGCCAGCGCGTCCGCAGTCCGGATTTCCCGTAGCGGCTTCAGGCGCTCCTTGCGCGAGCGCGAAAGACGCGGCACCGAGCGCAGCAGCGCCTTGAGGTAGGGATGGCGCGGATCGGCGAAGAGGTCGGGGACGGAGCCCGATTCCATGGCGGCACCATGGTGCATCACGACCATCTCGTCGGCCATCGAGGCGACGACCCCGAGATCGTGGGAAATCAGAAGGAGAGCCGTTCCATGATCGTCCCGAATCCTCGCAAGGAGGCGCAGGATCTCGGCCTGGACCGTCACGTCGAGCGCGGTCGTCGGCTCGTCCGCGATGATCATGGCGGGCCGGCAGACGATCGCCAGCGCGATCATGGCGCGCTGGCAGAGGCCTCCCGAAAGCTGAAAACTGTAGGCCGCCGACGCCCGCTCCGGATCCGGGAAACCGACGTCGCGAAGGGCCTCCAGCATCGCCGCGCGCGCGCCGCGCTTGTCGAGTTCGGGACGATGACGGCGGAGGACGTCGAGGATCTGTTCGCCAATCGTGTGCAGGGGCGACAGCGCGGCGGCGGGCTCCTGGAACACCATCGAGATCCGGTCGCCCCGGATGTCGCGGTATCGCGGGTCGCTGCGCGAGAGAGCCGCCAGGTCGATCGACCCATCCGTCTTGGGATCCCGGAACAGGATGCGACCGGACAGGCGAAACGCCGTTCGGGGGAGGAGGCCGAGGATCGTGTGTGCGGTGACGGACTTGCCGGAGCCCGACTCTCCGATCAGCGCGAGCGTTCGTCCCGCACGGACATCGAACGAAAGGTCGTCGACGGCACGGATCCGCCCCTCCAGCGTCCGAAACTCGATCGAAAGGTTCTCGACGGCCAGCAGCGGGGACATGAAACCACGAACAGCGAACGGATCGTCCGGAGCGAGTGCCCCGGCCGCTTCACCATGGCAGATGGCCGGTCGATCAGGGAAGCTTTAAGTCGAGGAGAAGCGTCTCGTTATAGAGTAGATCCACGTCGCGCGCCTCGATCTCTCCGACCGGGCGGAACCATCGCGGCAGCGGGATCGCCTCGAGTGGCACGCCCGATCCGGCCGACAGGAACCGACTGTCGATCGCAAGCACGCCCTCCTCGACCAGAAGGTCGGCCAGATCCTGCGCATGGTAGGCGAGGAGCTCGGCGTGGCTCGCATGGAGGAGGTCGTGGTGCAGGACATCCGCGCCCTTGCGCTTGCGCTGCAGAAGGACAAGGGCCGGCCTCCCCGCCCCTTCCACGACCGCG
This sequence comes from Aureimonas phyllosphaerae, assembly GCF_047943035.1. Classification (NCBI taxonomy): domain Bacteria; kingdom Pseudomonadati; phylum Pseudomonadota; class Alphaproteobacteria; order Hyphomicrobiales; family Aurantimonadaceae; genus Aureimonas; species Aureimonas phyllosphaerae. The sequence continues at coordinate 4,215,681 of NZ_CP181348.1, forward strand.
CTGAACAGGCCAAGCCCTTCGTGGTCGGCGAGGCGGCGGCGCGCATCCTCGTCGAGTGCAGCCACGTCGTCGGTCAACCGAAGAGCGCCGTGGGAGCGCAGACGCCTCGGCGGGAAGAGCGCGCGCTGATCGTCGAGGATCGAAAACCCCAGCGCCCGGATGCGCCGGCCTGTCGCACGGCGCGCCGTGAGCGTCACATAGGTCGTGTCGGCGCGCTGCATCCCGGCGCCGAGAAGCTCCTGTCCGAGCCCCGAACCGCGATAGGAACGCTCGAGATACCACGCACCGAGATCGCAGAAGCGCCGGGTTCCGAAGCGCGTCCGCCGGTCGCTGTAGATCGTCGCCATGAAGCCGACGATGCGCCCGTCATGCTCCACCAGCCACCCGTGCTCCAGCCCCTCCGGTCGCCATGGGTCGTCGAGGATGCGGCGCCAGCGTGTGGGCTCGATCCGTTCGTTCATGAACCGATGCAGGAACGTCGCCACCAGGTCGATGTCGCCCGGGCCTGCCGGACGAACGAAGGGCTCACTCATGTGCCGCGCCTCCAACGAAAACGGATCTGGCCGAAACCGGCACCGCCCAGCGCGCCAACAGGGGCACGAGACGCTCGAGAAATCGCCAGGTCTCCTCGTCATGATCGAGATGATGGGTGAGGAGGCAGAACGCGGCGCCTGCTTCGGGCCCGTTCTCGTCCAGCCACTCGTGCAAGTCGGAAAGGAGCCGCGCTTCGCCGGCAAAGCGCGCCCCGCCCTTCCAGCGCAGGACGTCGAGGTGGGCGTTCGCCACCGTCATCCCGGATCGCCGCCCCTCGACCTCGCAACCGAAGACGCTCAGGCCTACATAGCCCATGGCTGGAAGCGCACGCGCGATCCGGTCCTCGATACGGTTCCAGGGCGGCACCATGACCGGCAGGAAGCGGTTGGCGAACACCTCAGCCAGCCGCCTTTGCCCGCACCCGAGATCGGCGAGGATTTCCTCGCTCTCCCGCCGCCCACCGCACTCGACAGCACGTTCTCCCTCGCGTGCCTCGTTGCCGTGGCGATAGCCGTGCTGGAGAATGGTGACCGGGGAGGACACCGCATCGAACATTCGCGGCAGCCCTTCATCCAACGATGCCGGGATCGTCGCCAGCGCGACCGGAAAGCGGCTCGCCTCGGCAAGGGCGAGCAACCGGGCGATCCGAGGGCTCCATCGAGTCGCGTCGTCATCTCGCCACCACGCGCGCAACGACGATCCGGCCTCCTGCCGTTCCGCAAGGCGACGCTCCAGAAGCAGCCACGGATCTCGGTCGTTTTCGGAAGGAGCCTGCATGCGTTGGCGATCGATATCTTTCAGGAACCTGCCCATCGGGCGGCACGAAGGTGCGTCAGCGCGAAGGCCGGCACCTGGAACCCGCGCACCTCGCCACAAACCATCGCCGCAGGTCAACCGATCCGGAGGCCGTCAGGGATCAGACCTGCGGCGAGATTCGTCTGACGCCAAGCGAAGGCTCGGCGCGGTGCGCTTCAGCCTGATTTCGCATAGGGAACTGACCCTGCCGCTGTCGGTCCGGATCAAAGCGCCGAACAGTCTGCACCTCAGGCAACCGGTCCACGACGGACGAGGGTCGCGGATCGTTGCGACGACCTCAGGATGATAACGCATCCCGTTTGGAAACATCTCTTAAGCTGCATTTGCGGCGCGATCGCCGGACGCCGCATCGGTGCGGCGAGACGTGAGGTTTGGATCATTCGCCGACGGGAGCCCCGGGAGCGGTGTTCGGAAAACAATGGGGATCTTCGTCTTGCCAAGCGAGAGGCATTCACGCCGAATTCTTCGACGCGTCGTTCTCCTACAGCCCGGACGCAACGGGAAATGATGCCATGAGAGAACGTGGCCGCAGGACCGATTGGTTGTCTGTGCCGAGCGGTTGGAACGGCTCATCCGCCTCCGGTTGGGCACTCCGAAAAGCTGCACTTCCGAATACGACCCGTTTCAGACGTGCGACTTGGCCCATGCCCTGACCGAGAGCAGACCTCTTGTGATGCCTCGTTGTTATCCAAGAGGCAGATCGATGGTGCAGCGCACGCCGTCCGGCAGAAGAACGTAGGTCGTCATGGCATCAAGCTGGTAAGGGAGCGCCTGCTCGATCAGGGTTCGACCGTATCCGCTTCCTTGCGCAGCGGCCGCCTCTTCCGGCATGTCGATGACGCCCGTCTCGCTCCATTCCACATGGAGGCGGTCCGCGTTGGCTCCGCCAGGCCGAACGAGCCAGGTCACGGTCAGTCGCCCTTCGCCGCCGGACAGCGCGCCGTATTTCACGGCGTTCGTGGTGAGTTCGTGAGGGGCCAGGGCAAAGGTCTGCACCGTTGCGGACGGGAAGCGGACGCCTTCCGGCCCGTGCAGGACCACACGGCTGGTCTCGGCATCGATCGGAATCCCCCGTGCCTCCAGCTCCGTCTTGAGAAGACTGTCGAAGGTCACGCGCTGACCGTGACGTGACCCCCTGAATTTCAGCCACGGATGGCTAGAGTCCGCCCAACGATAGGGGACGGACGGATGAAGAAGTCACGGTTCACGGAAGAGCAGATCATTGCGATCCTGCGGGAACAGGAGGCGGGCGTTGCAACGGCTGAGGTCTGCCGAAGACACGGCGTCAGCTCGGCCACGTTCTACAAGTGGAAGGCCAAGTACGGCGGCCTCGACGTGTCGGAGGTGCGACGGCTGAAGGGGCTGGAGGACGAGAACGGCCGCCTGAAGCGGATGCTGGCAGATGCCATGCTCGACAACGCCGCGCTGAAGGATCTTCTGGGAAAAAAGTGGTGACGCCCGCCGCCAGACGGGAGGCCGTGGCGCCCTTGCTGCGACCTTCCAGATGAGCGAGCGGCGGGCGTGCCGGGTGATCGGGGCGGACCGGGCGAGTGTTCGATACGAGGGGACGCGACCTGATGATGGGTTGCTCCGAGCACGGCTGAAGGAGTTGGCGGGCGAGCGCCGTCGGTTTGGCTACAGGCGGTTGCACGTCCTGCTGAAGCGGGAGGGCCATGCCGTCAACCGCAAGCGCATCCAGCGGCTTTATCGCGAGGAGAAGCTGACCGTTCGCCGTCGCGGCGGGCGCAAACGGGCCATGGGAACACGGCGACCGATCGAGACGCCCATGGCCGCCAACCAGCGCTGGAGCCTGGACTTTCTGTCCGACCAGCTCACAGACGGTCGCCGCTTCCGGATCCTGGCCGTGGTCGACGACTGCACTCGCGAATGTCTGGTGCTGGTCGCCGACACGTCGCTGTCGGGTCTGCGGGTTGCGCGTGAGCTCGACGCCATCGTGCGTCGTCGCGGGCGCCCGACGACCATCGTCAGCGACAACGGCACGGAGTTCACCTCCAACGCGATCCTGACATGGGCGAACGAGACCTGCGTTGGCTGGCATTACATTGCGCCCGGCAAGCCGCAGCCAAACGGCTTCATCGAGAGCTTCAACGGACGGCTGCGCGACGAGCTTCTGAACGAGACGTTGTTCCGATCCCTGCCGCATGTCCGCGCTGTGCTGGAAGCCTGGCGGCGGGACTACAACGAGGAACGACCGCACTCCAGGCTCGGCTGGATGACGCCTCGGGACTTTGCCCGCACCATTACCAAAACCACCGGCCGAAACGCTGCGCTCAACAACAGCTCCGCGCTTCGGCCTCTTGCAACCGCCATCGACGATGGCTCAGATCACGACAGGACTCTCGCTCCCGCTGGATGAAAAACGGGGGTCACGTCACCAGCTATCAAGTTACCGGAACCTTCTCGGAAGAGATAGGTCCGACGGCTCTGGTTCTAAAAGGCTCGGCGCCACGGCGGGCGAAGTCAGGTTGTGGAATTGTCACGTATGACAATCGGGCGCCGAACTCTCAGTTGAGGTTTACCTTTCTCGTCAGTCCGTGAGAGAATCCATCTGGACGACACGCCTTGCGGATCATCACATCTCGTACGAGGTCGCTATATCTCGTACGAAAGACGCGGGTATCTTGTACGGCTGATGGTGGCCACCAGCGAGAGAAAGTCGTGCATGTATCCTCCTGAGCAGTTGTCCAATGCCTGAAGGAGGTTCTTGGGCTTCGGGAGGGCGGAACTCAAAACGCAGAGAAGACTGAAAGCCGAAGGCCCAGGCGCGCTACGATCCGTCTGGGCCTTTCGATTCAGGGACCGCTTCACCGCGGTGGTCCTGACCCGGACTTTGGCCCAGGCGTCATGAGAGCTCTTGGGCTCTTCTGAGTTGATCCGCGAACTCGGCCGGGGTTAAGTTGCCCAAGCTCGTGTGCGGACGGTGGTGGTTGTAGTCCTCCCGCCAGGCCTAGATCCGGGACCGGGCGTCAGCCATGGACAGGAACCAGGAGGCGAGACCGCGCGAGCATGGCCTACGCAAGGTGTTCGCACGCGGCGATATTTGGTGAAGACGGGCGCGCACTGGCGCTGATTGCCTCAGAATCGCCGCCCTGGCTCGACGTGGTACTCTCCGATCGACGCGGGTGACCATCTGACGTCAGGCCTGCAGACGGGCTTGCTTCAGCTATCACGCGACGGTTGGCGAATCCGTGTTGCCGTTCCTCCTGTCAGCGATGGAGTGACGAGGAATTCTCTCGATCCCTCTCATGAGCGTTGCAACCTCGAACTCACCGTATGCCCCACCCTCGGTCCGCGGTGCATGGCCCTGCACGGCGTCCAGCACGTCCGTCGGCACGCCGACCCCTCGGCCTATGGTCTTGAACCGATGACGTCAGCCGTGAAACGGATCGACACGGGGGTCGACGACCTTCGTCGAAGCCCGAACCCAGCGAGCCAGTCTCTCGCCGAGCTTCTTGTAGGGCGGGGTCACGGCCGATCCCTCGCCCTCGGTCTTCGGATCGTAGAAAATCGGGCCCGTCTTCGTACGCCGTGCGAACGTGAGGAACCCCTGTTCGATCAGATGCGGATGGATCGGCACGTCACGATACTGGCCCGTCTTGACGGAACCGGCCTCGGGCGTGATCCGGATGCACGCAATGCCCGACACGTCGATGACGTCCTCGCGGCGTAGCTGCGTCAGCTCGTTGACGCGCGCACCGGTGTAGGCGCACAGCCACGGTATCCAGCGACGAGCGGCAGCATGCTTTGGTCCGAGCTTGTTGGACGGGGGCTCTAGCGTGGCTTCCAGGATGGCTTTCGCCTCCTCGTCGGTCAGCCCCTTGTTGCGCAGCTTCGTCGCCTTCGGGACCTTGATGCGGAAGCCGGATGCCGGGTTTTCGCTCAGGCGACGCTCTCCGACCAGCCATGACATCAGAGCCTTCAGGGCAGCGAGATGAACGTCACGGATCATCCGTTTTGACAGCCCGCTGGCTCGCAGCGCCGCGATCCAGTCCGCCACGTCGGCAGTCGAAATCATGCGCAGGTCGTCGTGAGCCAGGTGCCGTTTGAGATTGCCCATGGACAGTCCCCAGCGTTTCCGGGTCGATGTGGCAAGTTTTGACGCCTTGACGTAGTCGTCGAACGTCTCGACGATCGCCATCTTCGCAGCGTTCGGTCGGACGACCTTCGGTTCCATCGGTCGTACTTCCTGCGGCGGTGGATATCGAAGGGCCGCCGGATCGGGCGAGAAGTCGCCCGCGAACTGCATATGCAGAGCCTTCGCGATCCCTTCGTCAACGGCTCGCGCTATGCCGTGCTCGAAGAGTTGCACGTAGTCCGGGTGAATCCGCAGACCTTTATCGTCGAGATACGCATCGATCTGTTTCTTGAAGAAGCGAAGAAAGTCCTCACGAGCCGCGTCGTCGTCGTAGCTTTTTGACCCAGCGGCTCGCCCAGCCATTCAAATGGATATGCCCGAAGAACGCGATCCTTCCCTCCTCGCCGGCAGTGATGAAGGATCGATAGAAATCGCCCGCCATCGCTGCCATCTGTATGGGAGTCGGGCGCATCAGACCGGAACGTAGATTAGCCCATCTAGACTCCAGACGGGCTAGGGCCTCCGCGTGCAACCGTCGTGCTTCGACAGGGTCCTTGGTGCCAAGTGAACGCTTTTCCATAGAGCGCTTCACAAGCGGCATGACGTCCGAGGGGACGCGTTTGCGGAGGTAATAGACCCCCGTATCGGGATGCTTCCAGGGCCGGGCCATCTGCAGGACCATACGTGTACCACCTTTGTGTACCACAACGGCGATTGCGAAAGTCCTACTGGAGAAGGGATCCCAGCAACTATGCTACTTTAAGGCATCAAATGGCGGAGAGGGAGTCCGCTGAACTGACGACCTTCCACGTATCTGGGTGTATCTGAAATCCCCACAAATCAGGGACCTAGGCTCTCTGGTCGTATCCGCCCGGTTCCGGTAGTGTCCTGCTATCCCAACTTTGAAGTGGGGAAAGAAGTGGGGAAGGCATGCCGCGAGGCGGGAACAAGCTCACGGATACCGCTGCGAAATCGAACGCCCTTAAAGCCGGCCGACACTCGGACGGTGGCGGTCTTTACCTGAACGTTTCAGCCTCTGGTTCGAAGTCCTGGCTGTTCATGTGGGTGGTGGTCGGGAAGCGTCGCGAGATGGGGCTTGGCGCTTATCCCACGATCGGTCTGGCGAAGGCGCGCAAGCTTGCCAGCGAATGCCGTGACGCCGTAGCCGAGGGACGCGATCCCATCGCCGAGAGGAAAGCCGAGGCACCGAGCGAACCGACGTTTGGGGAGTGCGCGGACGACTTGATTTCATCCATGAGAGGCTCTTGGCGCAATGCCAAGCACCGGGAGCAATGGGTGATGACCCTAAGCCGGAAACGCGACGAGGACGGCGCCCTAGTCCGCGACGGGTACTGCCTGAAGCTGATCGACCGGAAGGTCACCGCGATCGGCACGGACGACGTGCTGGCGGCCCTAAAGCCGATCTGGGTAACGAAGGCTGAGACCGCCTCGCGGCTTCGCGGTCGGATCGAGCGCGTCCTCGACTACGCGAAGGCCAAGGGCTGGCGCACAGGCGAGAACCCGGCCATGTGGCGCGGCCATCTCGCCAACATCCTGCCGGCCCGCCAGAAGCTCCAGCGTGGTCATCACGCGGCCATGCCATACGACCAGGTGCCATCGTTTCTGGAACAAGTGAAGGGCGCCGAGGCAATGGCTGCTCGATGCCTAGAGTTCACGATCCTGACGGCCGCTCGATCTGGCGAGGCCTTGAGCGCCACATGGAGCGAGATCGACCTTGATAAGGCGCTGTGGACGATCCCGGCCGCACGCATGAAGGCCGGCCGTGACCACCGCGTCCCCCTGCCCGCCCGCGCTGTCGAGATCCTGCGCGACTTGAAACACGCCCGCCTGAACGAGTTCGTGTTTCCCGGCCAGAAGAAGGATAGCCCCCTCTCATCCCATGCCGTCATCATGTTGATGCGGCGGCTCAAGGTGGATGTGACAGTCCACGGCTTCCGGTCCGCGTTCCGCGATTGGGCTGGCGAGGAAACCAGCTTCCCGCGCGAGGTCGCGGAACAAGCCCTCGCCCACACGGTCGGGGATGCAACGGAACGGGCGTATCGCCGCGGCGACGCGCTGGAGAAGCGCAGGAAGCTGATGGAGGCGTGGGCGTCGTATCTGACGCCTACGGCCAATGGCGCGGTGAAGCTTCGCGCCTAATGCATCCTCCTCGCGGCGTTTCGTGAGACACCCTGGAACACCAGGGACGTTCATGGATTGACAAGGTGCGTAGATTACACACCTATAGGCGGCATACACACGGTCTCCGAACTCCAGTCCTTCCGTAAGCATGCTATCCAGGCCGGAATGTCGGAAGACGACATTGCGGACTTCATCGATCACATCGCGCAGAACCCGGAGGACGGGGACGTGATCGAGGGGACAGGTGGATGCCGGAAGGTTCGCTTCGCGATCCGTGGCAACGGAAAAGGTAAGAGCGGGGGCGTTCGGACGATCACATTCTACACGGGGGAGGACTTGCCGGTCTTTCTCATTACGGTCTTCGGGAAGAGCCAGGAGGTGAACCTGACGAAGGTCGAACGAAACGGATTGAAGACGCTGACGGATGCGATTGTGGACGCCTATGCACGGCGCGTCCAGCCGCTTGCCGCAGGTGGAGAACGAGCATGAGCAAGAAGGTATTCGACCAGATCGCGGAGGGCTTGCAGGAGGCGTTGGCCGTTGCTCGCGGCGAGGCCGAGCCCTACAAGCTTCATGTGCCGGCAGAGATCGACGTGAAGGCGATCCGTGGGAAAACGGGGCTGTCTCAAAAAGACTTTGCCTCGACGTTCGGCTTTGGCTTCGATCAGCTCAAGCAGTGGGAACAGGGCCGTTCGCGCCCGGTCCAGGCGATGCGCGCCTATCTCTTGCTCATCAACTCGCGCCCTGTCGAGATGGTGAACGCTCTGCGCGCGCTCCAGAACGAGATTGCGGCCGTGCCCCCGCGCAAAGTTGCCTGCCGCTGAGGTTGGAAGAATATGCACTCAATCCCGAGAGCTACCGATTTGAACTTCGAAACGAAAGCGGAGACGCTTCGCGGTATCGTCACCAAGTCAACGAAGAGGTTTATAGCGGGCTGCAAAAAGGATGGTGAGGTTGCCGTTATCGTTGCTGATGATGGCACGCGCTCGTTCAACCTCTATCGCATAGGGGTCGCCGGGCCGGAAACCATCCTGCTCGTGGGCGAGACGGACGAGGGGCGGCATATCGAGGCCATTCTTCACCATTCCGCCGTGCGGATATCCATGATTGCCGTGCCGCAGAATGACGAACGGGCACAACGTCGAGCAATTGGATTTACGGCTGATCATCGAGAGCCTGACGGCCTAACCGATATCGGCTGAAAGTGTAGCATCGAACTCGTGAGCGAAGTTGGCCGTAAGCCTTACGCCTTACCGTCATCAGAACGTGGATGTCGCCCCGTCTGCTTCGGCCGGCGGGGCTTTTCTATAGGGGGCCGGCATTCTTCTCGCTTCTACGATCCGCAGGAGATGGCTTGCCAGCATAACCATCTCGATTGCTTCTGCCGGATCGTCCAATGGCACGTTCCGGTGCGAATGAGGGTTCTTGTACGAACCGATTGCGCCCGCGAAGAGGTTTGCCAACGCCTCGCGCTCTGCAATCTCCACGTCCATGTCCGTGAGAAGTCCGGTGTCCTTATGGAAGGCTTCGCGCACCAGAGTGACGCCCACAGCCTTATCCGGCGCGCCGATCGCGGCTCTCACTGCGATTTCGACTGCCCGCATGGCCTCGAAGACTGCCGTTGGGAAGCTGCCGCGAATGAACGCCTGCCAGACCGTCTCGCGGATGGACGGGTGCAGAAGCGCTTTCGGGAAATGCTGTGCCGCACGGAAGTCGGAGAAGCCGTCCTCAGCCGCGATCTGCCGGCCGCGCCGGCTGATGACAACGGCATCGCGGTTCATGCCGGGATTGTCCACAAGGAGGCACTGCGTCCGCAAATAACAGAAGGCTTCTATGAGCGCTTGGCGAGCGCCACGCTCTTTCCCTTGATAGCCGACCGGATCTCCATTCATCACGCTCGGCTCGGCGCATAGGTTCGCCCAAAAGAACTCTCCGTGCTGCGTGCGGTTCAGCACGGCCAACACGTGCCCGGCCAGCTCTTCGGGCTCCATCGAAAGCAGCACCGCAGGATCGGGGAACTTGGAATAAATCTCTCGCATAGCGGCTCCTGAGGGAATGGCCTCGCTTACCAAAAGAGGACGCACCGCGCGCTCAAGGCGCGGACCAGCTCTGAGCGAGCGCTGATGTTCATCTTCTGTCGTCGGAGGTGCCAGATGATCGAAGTGAATATCCTAGAGCAGCGGATCGACGGGAGCACGACCGGCAGAGGTTGTTGGCTGTTGCTCTACCCGCCCCGCATCGGCGAGGCGATCCAGATCCCCAACGTATCGCCCAGCACGAACTTCTATGAAGTGATCGCGGTTGAGCATTTCGCGGTTGCGCCTGAGGAAAGGCGTACACCGTCCTCCCGGCAGAGCGCGACGGTCACGATCACCGTCCGCTATTCCTACGATTGGGACGACCTAGAGGCCTCCGACTACTAGTCCGCTGACCGGCGCAGCCTGACCCCCGGCCCACCAGCCGCCTCGGCGCCATCGTCGAGGAAGATCACGCCCGCGGCCTCCAACGCCTTCCTTACGGCGGACACGTTGTCGGCGGAGCTGCGACCCGGCCCCAGCTTCTCCATACGTTTGATCGTCGGAAGCGAAAGGTTCGAAGCCTCTGCCAACTGGGTCTGCGACCATTCGAGCAACCCTCGAGCTGCCCGCATCTGGCTTGCATCGATCATCGGAACCCCATGCGTTAAACTTTTTGTATGATACACGATCCAAAAGGGTTTACAAAAGGGATCGTTCGTTATACTTAATGGATCACAAACGAGCCGCGAGCAAGAGGTTCAACGTGATCAACCGCTCCACCTTCATGAAATCCGTCTGGGTCCACTTCCGCCGCGTCGCCAACCCGCGCCAGGCGTTCTGCCGCAAGCTCTTCGCCCAGGTGCTCGCCTTCATGTGGAAGTCCGAGCGCATCCGCATCCAGGCCGATCGCGAGACCGCCGCGCGCCGCGCCCAGCCGGTCGCCTTCATCGTCCAGACGCCGGCCCGTCCGCTGTCCCCGACGGAAGCCCGCATCGACAGCCTGAAGTACCTGTCCGCCCGCTACAACATCAGCCTCATGGAGCGCGAGATCCGCGCCGAGTACAGCTGCGCCTGAGACTGCCCGAGGTTCTTTGGATCTTTCCGAAAAACCCCCTGACCTGACCCCTCACAATTTGGAGCCTATCCCATGTCGAACCGCACGGTTCAGGCTGCCGCCGAAGGCATGCCCAGACGCGACCTTGGCGACCTCGAGAACGCCATCTCCAACGCGCGCATGTCGGCCAAGCTGGCCGATTACGTGACCGCTCGCGCCACCGGCGCGGACAACGCTTGCGGCGATCCCAGCGCCATCGTCCGCACCACGGCATGGGAGCGCGACCTTGTGCTGTTCGCTACCTCACAGGCGAGCATCGCAGCCGACGCGGCCATGGCGGCATTCGACGCCTTCGTGGAGGCTGGACGATGAACCGCCGTCAGATCCTCTCCACGACGGGCGCGGTTGCGTCCCTCGGCCTGTGCGCTGGCATTGTCGCCGGGGTTCCCGGCTGCACCCCGGCGCCGGCGGCCGAGCCGGTCAGTCCCGGCCTCGCGTTCGCGATCGACCAGCACCGCAAGGTGCTCGCCGACTTCACGACATCCTGCCTCCTGTTCTCGGCATGCGAGGAAGCCGCCGGGAAGCTGGAAACGCCGCAGACTATAGCCGCGATGGATGCCGCGGACGAGGCGGCGCAAATCGACGGCGAGCGCGAGACAACGGCGCGCCTGCGGCTCATGTCGGAGCCGGTGCTCTCGTTGGCCGACGTGCGGGCGAAGGCCGACTATCTCACCGAGCAAGCGCGGGTGTTCGACTTCCCCGACGAGGTGGCGGCCCTTGTGGTCAGCCTTGGGGCGCGGTCGGCGCAGGCTGCCGGCCCGGCTCTGCTGTCCGACCCGATGGCGGACATCGCCACCGCCTACACCGTCGCGAACGAGACCTTGAACGCGTCCGACATCGACGACGCGGATGCAGTCGAAGCCTTCAGCGTGGCGCATATCGATCCGCTGCGGGATCGCCTGCTGTCGAGCGCGCCGACCCCGACGACGATGGCCGGGGCGCTCGCTGCGGCCCGACTGGCGGAGCGGAGCATCGGCCAAGGGGACTGGCACCTCGCCGAGCCGCTGATCGTCACCTTGCGCCAGTTCCTCGAAGGGAGGGCCTGACCATGGCCGCGATCCACCGCGAACTCGACATGCCCCTCCATAACGTCGCCGCCTTGCTCGACCTCGCGAGCTGGCTGGTGATCGGCAACATGACCCGCGAGAAGGCTGAGGACGGCGCCGAGACCTACCGCCTCCCGGTTGCCGAGGGCGACCAGCTCGCCGCGCTTCTCCTCGCCGCCCGGGACTACGCCACGCGCGCGCTGGCGGCGCACGACGGGGAGGCTTTGTGATGGCGAACTACCTCGACGCGCACCCCGCCGATAGGCCGATGCTGGACTGGCACCGCGCGGACCCGTTCGGGCTCGTTCCGATCGTCAGGAAGGGCGAGTTCGCGGCGTTGGTGAACCCCCGGTCGCTTGCCCGCTACACGCCGCCTGTGCCGATCTCGGCCGAGGACTACGTCGTCGGGCTGGAGGTGCTGGGGTTCCGGTTCGCCGTCGACCAGCGCCCCGGCGGGCCGGCCGGCATCCTGACCATCTTTCCCGCGGACGGGTTGCCCCCGAACTGGCGCGCCATGTCCATCACCATCATGAGCGCGTTCGACGCGCAGGAGCGACACGACGAGCTGGCCGCCTTCCTGCTGGCGCGCGACGGGGTGCCATCGTGACGGGCTCGCTGTTCATCCTGCGCATGGGGATCGGCCCGGGACGCGACCCGGCGCACATCCCCGACCGCCGAGCCCTGCGCCGCGAGATCGAGCGGCAGATAGAGACCCTGCTCGCCGTCCTCGACGACATGGACGGCGACACCGACACCGAAGACGGCGGCGACGCCGAACCCTCCCTCGGCTGGTCGACCACCATGGCGATCGGCAGCGCGGACGACCGCGAGGACGACGGACGGGACACCCATTTGCCCAGCACCATGAGGCACCCATGAACATGCACGTTCACCCGGCGCACGTCGCCAGCCTTGCCCTGATCCTGCGGGAGGTAGCGGTTTCTCCTGCGGCCCTGGCAGAACCTGAAGCTCCGCCGGCCATCGTCCTGCTGTGTGCCGCGATCGGCCGCACCGCCGCCGACGTCGCCGCCCTTCTGTTCGTCCAGCCTGTACCCATCGCGATCCGCGATCTGTTCGAAGGCGAGATCCGGCAGGCGGTCGCCGCCGAGCTGCTGACCCGCCCGGAACTCGGTGAACGTGAGCGCATGCACCTCGAGGACATTGCGTGGATCGCATTCGATAGGCGCATGGAGCGGCATGAACGGCATCGTGCGCTCGCTGGGGTGGCGTGAGCATGGCAAACGCTCTGTTCATCGCCGCCTTCGCGCGTGATACGGCTTCCGAAAATTCGGGGCCAGCAGCTCGCCACAGCCGCAACACCACACCCGCCGTCCGTGAACGTTTGTGGAACAGGGTATCGCCTCGGGTTCCTCTTCCGCCCTATACTCGGCATGCGGGGATAGGCCGGCCAGCCGACAAGCCGAACGCACCATCGGTTTCCCCGCTCCAGTTTGGTGCATCGCCGGGTGCCGCGATGACGACGAACGACGACATTTCGACGGGTATCGGAAGCCTGCTGGATCTTCGCCGCAAAAGAAATCCAGGGCAGTCACAAGCGGCCCAATTGCTGAGGATTATCGAGTTCGCCCGGAAACGAGGTCTGCCAACCGAAGGCCCTGACTGGCTGTCTGTGGCACTGCTCGCAGCCGCGTTGGATCATCCAGAAATTAAGATAGGACGGCCTCGTGGACGGCCGAAGGTAAAGGGTACGCTGTCCGCTCTGCTGCGAGATCAGCGGACACCATCTGAGAAAAAAGCCGATGCGCTGTTGCGGCAGATCGAGACCCAGCGTGCCATCATGTCGAAGGCAGGGATTTCGGCCCCGAAAGATGTGGATGTCATTCGCGGACTGATCGCCTTACGGACACATCCCGATCATCCGAACTTCAAAAAAGAGGTTGCCATCATGCAAAGTGACCTCTCGCGAGCGCGCAAGCGGGGAGCAGGCGGGCGGAAACTTGCAAATAAATCGGCATGATTAACGGCCAACTCCGAACATCTTCAACAGCTTAGGCTGATGCCATAGCTTCCTTGTGTCACCAGCACACAAGGAAAACCAGCAGTGTCCCACACCCTTTCTCGTCCGTCTCAGGATCGCGGCGCATTGAGCGTAGACGAATTCTGCGCCTGGGCCGGTATCAGCCGCTCTCGCTTCTACCGCGAAGTGAACGACGGTCGCATCGTCATCCGCAAAATTGGTCGCAAGTCCGTCGTGACGACGCCTGACGCGCAAGCGTGGCTCGCCGCGCTTCCCGTCGCCAATCTTCGCGAGGCCGCGTAAGAGCCATGACCCTCAACGAAGAAACCCGCCGCACGGGCAAGTGCGGGCGGGCTTCGGAATGTGTTCTGTGGCGGAACGCTTCTGAAGTAGCCGCAAACGACCTCATTTTCAACCAGGCAGCCCGGATCGCGCGACGCTTTGTCGTGAGCGACGCCCTGGCGCGCACCATCGCCGAGCATGCCTTCAGCAATGGAGGCTCGGCATGAGCCGCTATCAGATCCGCGCTCGCGTACTTCCTGACGGCATTCCCATGACGCTGGTCGGGCGCACCGCATGGTGCCTCGAACAGTTGGTGGCGGCTGGCGTCAAGGGCTGCACGCCGATCGACCGGCCAGCGCCCCGCTGGTCGGATTACATCCACAAGCTGCGCGGAAAAGGGCTTGTCGTCGAGACGATCGACGAGCGGCATGGTGGGACGTTCTCAGGCGAACACGGACGCTACGTCCTGCGCTCCGAGGTGGAGATCCTGCGCGACGACGACGAGCGGAGCGCGGCATGAACGCGGCGCCCGATCACTCCGACGCCATCGCGAGCGCCGCCTTCGCCCTCTACGCCGAAGCCTCGACCCGCTTCCAGCGGACGCACCGGCCCGCCGATGCGCTCGCCGCACTCCGCGCCTATCGCCGGTTCGTCGAGGCCTTTCTGACGCCTGCCGAACAGGCGGGCTTGAAGGCGGCCGGCGTGCCCGCTCTCGGGAGGCGCGCATGAGCGTCGATCCGAACGGCCAGGGCTTCATCCCCGAACTGGAGCAGTCCCTTCTTGGGGCTCTCCTTCTCGGCCAAGGGCTCGCCCGCGTGCGCCCGATCGTGCGCGCCGAGCACTTCGTCGAGCCGATCCACCAGGACATCTTCGGCGCCATTTGTGATGCCCACGAGCGTTCCGGCTCGCACGGCGTGCCGCTCGTCGCCAAGCTGATCCCCGAGCGCGTCCACATGGCGCTCAAGCTGCGCACCGACATGAACGTGCTTGGCTATCTCTCTCGGATGGCGGCGGACACGGTTCATGGCGGTTCGCTGATCGAAAAGGCAGCGAAGGCCGTCGTCGAGCAGTGGGCGCGGCTACGGCTGGCGGGCGAGCTGGAGCAGGCGGCCGTCGCTGCGCGCGATCCCGCCGCCGACCCGTCCATCCTCGGCCGGCAAATCGGCTCCGCCGTGGAGGGCGTTCTAGCCGACGTGCGTGGCTCGGGCGTTCGTCGCTCGCGCTTCTCCATCGGCCAGGCGGCGGAAGCGGCCATTGCGTCGGCGCGGGTGGCCAAGGAGCAGGGGCACGGCCTCACTGGCCTGTCATGGGGCCTGACGGACGTGAACCGGCTCACCGGCGGTATGCAGCGCAAGGATCTGATCCTGGTGGGCGCTCGCCCCTCCATGGGCAAGACCTCGCTCATGATCTCGTCTGCGCTCGCCACCGCCCGCGCCGGACACGGCATCGGCATCCTGTCCATGGAGATGGACGCGGAGAAGCTGACGGCCCGCGCTCTGTCGGACCTGTCGTTCAACGGGCACGTCCAAGTACCCTATGCCAGCATCATCCGCGGCCAGCTCAACGACGGCGAGTTCGTCGCGGTCGAAGAGATGGGGCGCCGCCTCGAGCAGTTGCCTATCGCGATCGACGAGGCGTCGGGCACGACCTTCGACATCCGCGTGAAGATCGAGACCATGATGGAGCTGTTCGAGCGCGCCGGCTGGCCGCGTCTCGAATGCCTGATGGTGGATCACCTGGGGTTCGTCCAGCCGTCCGCCCATTACCGCGGCAACCGGAACAACGAGGTCGGCGAGATCACACGGGCGCTGAAGGGCTACGCCAAGGAATACGGTCTCGCCATCGTGCTTCTGTCGCAGCTCTCCCGCCAGCTCACTCAGCGCGACGACAAGCGCCCTCAGCTCTCCGACCTTCGCGACAGCGGCAACATCGAGCAGGACGCCGATGTCGTCGTGTTCCTGCACCGCGAGGCCTACTACCTCGACCGGGAACGGGCGACCGGCGACCGAGAGACCGAGCGCGTCGAGAAGCTGGCGGCGTGCCAGCATCAGCTCGAATTCATCATCGCCAAGCAGCGCAACGGCCCCGTCACGACAGTGGACCTGTTCTGCGACATGGCATTTTCGGCCGTCAGAAACGGCGATCGGAGGGCGTTTTGAGCCGCCAACCCTGGATGAAATTCTTCCCCGCCGACTGGCAGTCTGACGTGCTGCTGCGGTCCTGTTCCATAGCCGCGCGCGGCCTTTGGATCGAGCTTCTATGCATCATGCAGAAAGCCGATCCAGTCGGCCATTTGCTGGTCAACGGGAAGGCTCCGGCGCCGTCGCTGCTGGCGGTCCTGTGCGGCACTTCCGAGAAGGAAATTAGGCGCTTGCTCAACGAGCTGCGAGAGGCCGGCGTGTTTGATGAGGTGGAGGGCGTCATCGTTAGCCGCCGCATGGTTCGAGACGTTGAGAAGGCCGAGAGGGATAAGGCCAACGGCAAGCGCGGCGGCAACCCTGCGGTTAAGGCAGGGGTTAACCCCCCGGTTAAGCCTCCGGTTGAGAGGGGGGATAAAGCCCATATTCCAGAAGCCAGAAGCCAGAAGAATACTCTTGGTGCATCCGCACCGATCGAGCCGGCTGCGCCGGACCCGTTCGAGGTTTTCTGGAGCCTCTATCCGAAGCGCGATGGCTCAAATCCGAAGAAGCCCGCGAAGGAGAAGTTCGAGAAGCTGGTGAAGGCTGGCGCCGATCCCGAACAGATCACCGCCGCGGCCATCCGCCTCGCGGCCAAGCATCCGAAGCCGACGCCCTACGTGCCTCAGGCTCTCAAATGGCTTGGTCAGGAGCGGTTCAACGACGACGACGATACCGGCGCAACGATCCACACTCTGGTCGGCGACGAGCAGTGGACCAAGCGCCTCTCTTATGCTCGCCGTGAGCGTCAGTGGGCCAGGATCGAATGGGGTCCCATGCCTGGCGACCAAGGGTGTCGCGTTCCGAGGCACCTCCTCCAGCCCGAGGATGGCCAAGGATGGGCAGCACAGCGGGAGGCCGCATGATGGGCCGTCCTCTTGCGGTGCTCATGCGTCACGATGAGACGTGCGGCGTGAAGTTTGCGGTCGATTACAGCGGCAAGAGCGAGAGCACTATCCGGCGCCTTTGCCGGGAGCACGGGTTGTATCGACAGACAACACCGGCCGCACCTTGGGAGATCTCGCGGCCCGGGCTGGAAATGGCGTTGCACGGCGATGTCGTAGCGATCGAGCTTCTAAGGGCCGGCCGTCGGTCAAGTCCGGAGGTGAGGCGTTATCTCGACTACCTTGGCCTTCCCGAGTGACCAGACGTGACCAGACATGCCCAATCCACGGGCGGCGCCGACCATGCTCTGTCGAAAGCATGGTCATCTCTTCGCCCCGGAGCTTCCAGTGAGCCTCAATGCCCCTCTCGTGCGCCTTCGTGTTCTCCCTGCCCTGCTCCCAACCAACGGCATCAACGCGGATCTCCGCATCAGTCCGGACGGGGAGTTCGTTCAGAAGTCGATCGGCCCCGACGCCTGGGAGAACCTAATCGGGCTTGCCGAGTTGAGGGGGCCGACCGGACCGGGCATCGAGCTTCGCTCCAACGGCAGCTATATCCAGTGGAAGCGTGAAGGCGCGGACGATACGGCTTGGCGAGACCTGTTCGTCATTCCCAGCCCAGGCGGTGGACCAGGCGAGAGCGATACGCCTGCGCAGATCCTTGCGAAGCTGCGGACAGTGGACGGCGCCGGTTCGGGTCTCGATGCCGACCTCCTCGACGGACAGTCGAGCGCCTTCTTTCAGAATGCCGGCAACCTCAACGCCGGCACTGTCCCGGCGGGTCGACTGCCAATCGGCGTGAGCGGCCAAGCTGGTATCGTCCGATTGACGGACAGCCTTGCTGCCCTTGGGGCTGCGGACGGCTGGGCGACGACCCCCAAGGCGCTGAAGGCCGTATCTGATGGTGTCGCAGCCAAGCAGGACAAGGTGACGAAGCTTGCTGGGACCGGCATCACTGACGTTTACACGAAAGACGAGACGAACGCTGTCATCCAGGACGCCGTAGCCAGTGGCGGCGGCGGGTCAGGCGGTGGTTCGGACAGCGCGATCCAGATCCTCGACAAGCTCAAGACCGTGGACGGTGGCGGCTCCGGGCTTGATGCCGACTTGCTCGATGGGCAGTCCGGCGAATTCTTCCTGGCCGCCGAAAACCTGACGGGCACCCTCTCCCGCGATCATCTGCCCGCCATCGAGAAGGACCCGGCGGTGTTCGGCAAGACCGACACCCTCACGGATGCGAAGCTGTTCGCGCGCGCCAATCAGTCGGCCGACATGCACGCTCAGAAGCTCGTGCAGACGGCGAGCCCGTTCAACGCGAACTATGAAGGCGGGAACATCTCGGCCTTCCACGTCCGCCACGTGGCCGAGGGCACCAACAAGAATGGCCCCCGCGGCGCCGGGCTTGGCGCATCGGTGTCGATGTTCAAAGAGGGGTTCGGAACCGGGCAGGCCAAAGGCGGCGAGATCGATGGCGTCTACATCGTCGTTCGTCAGGACAGCCCGCGCGACAACTCGCAAGGCATCAACGACCCGAACCGCGGCGATGCTTGCGGCATTCTGATCGACGCTGCGGTCTATGAACAGGTCGGTTTCGTTGGCGGCATCGAGGGCGCGACGACGGTCCTCTCGAACGTGAACGGCGCGTCCACGCGGCGCCTCGTCTACCAGCTCGGCTGCACCGACACGACGACCACCTCGTCCATCGGCCTGTTCACGAGCGCCGCGCTTGGCTCCCACTCGGCGGGGCTGCTCATCTATGGCGCGGAAGGCTCGGGCGGATCGTTCGACAACTACATTCAGTGCCGGACGGATACGGTCGGGATCTTCAATGTCGATCGCGGGGGCACCGTGTCGATGGGGCGGCGGCTGAACAACGGCCAGATGATCGACCTCGCCGTCCACATGGCCGTGCAATCGGATTTCTCGCTGGCATGGCTGAACGCCAACAAGTCCGCTGCGCTGCTCAATCTCGACCAAAACGGCAATCTCTCAGCGCGGGGCGGGCTGGCTGGCTCGGCGATCAACTCCAGCACCAACATTCAGGCCCAAGGCAACATCATCGCCGGCGGCAAAGTGTCAGCGACGCTCCTTCGCCTGACGCCTGGGACCGCCGGCTCCCAGAGTTCGGAGCTTGTCGCGGGGACGTTTTCAGTCGGGCAGAGCGGCCGCCCACGCTTCTGCCTGGCGAACGGGCAGGCCCCCGTCTTCCTCGCAACCACCACGGCTTGAGGCTGAAATATGCGCATCGATTTCTCCGCCCCCCTGCATCACGTCAACGGCACGCCCTTGGCGCTCGAGATCAACGAGGACGGCACGGTCAAAACGCCAGCAACTCTCGGAGGCGTCGCTATGGCGGCAGTGATGGCGCCGAAGGTCGTTGATGGTCAGGCCCAGCCTGCATCCGGCCAGGAGGCTCTCCGCGCTCTCAGCCTGTCGCTGCGCATCTTTGAGGCCCAAGGCCCGCTCGATATCACGCCGGAGGATGCCGTCTATCTGCGCGAGAGGATCGCCGAGCACTGGACGCTGCCGATCGTCGTGGGGCGCGCTTGGAAGATGTTGGAAGCGTGATTTTCCAGCCACACTTGTTGCGTGTGGAACGAGATATGAAGGGAGGCATACGAGCACCTATCGGGTCGTCATGCCACATCTTGCATCGCTCACGTCGCTCCGGTTCTTCGCCGCTTTGTCGATCGCCCTCTTCCACTTTCAGGGGATCGGGTTTGGTGCCCCATACGAGCCGCTGGCTTTGGGCGTTTCATTCTTCTTCGTCCTGTCAGGTTTCGTCTTGACGTACGCCTACGGCGGACGAGGCGACGTGAAGATGCGGTCGTTCTTCGTGAACCGGCTCGCTCGGATCTGGCCGGTGCATCTGGTGACGGCAGGGCTGGCGCTGTGGATGTTCAGCCCCGGCATGGTCTTCGATGTAAATTGGTATCCATACGTCCTGACCAACTTGTTCATGCTGCATGCTTGGGTCCCGCAAGCTGGATACGTGTTTTCCCTCAACGCGGTCACATGGAGCATCTCCGCGGAGATGGCGTTCTATGCGGCGTTTCCGCTCGTGCTCGTAGCCAAGCGGCCGGTCGTGGCGTTCGCGGTCATTCTTGCAGCAACAATGGCAGCCGTTTGCCTGCCAAACCTCGCCGTCCGACAGGTCTTGACTGATGCGTGGGCATTCTCTCCCCAAGCCCTCATCCAGCAGCATCCCGTCATTCGGTTTGCGGAGTTCGCAGCGGGCGTCATGCTTGGCCGTGCTTGGCTGTCTGGGTTCCGACTTCGCCTGTCGCCGCAGATCATGACGCTCGCAGAGATTTGCGCTATCGCCCTGGTCGTCCTCTATGCTGTCACGGTGCTGCCGCTCCGAGCCGTCGTACCGCCGGCGGGTCAGCAATTCGCGCTCTGGTACAGCCAGTCCGGCGGCTTCGTTTGGTTCGTCGCCCTGATCTTCGTGTTCGCTCATCAGAAGGGGGCAATCTCTCGATCCTTGGCCCATCCGGTTATGATCCGGCTTGGTGAAGCGAGTTTCTCCTTCTACATGGTCCACCTACTCGTGATGATGTGGGCGCAGCGGAATGGGTGGGTGGAAAGCATGGGGTTTGGGAAGGCGGGAAGCGCCATTGCCATCCTGAGTTTTGCTGGAGCATTCGTTCTTTGGCGCGGCATCGAAGTGCCTATGCAACGGATCATCGTCGGGCGGTCGAAGCGCCGCCGCGTCGCCATAGCGGTTTAGCCCGAGCGTGCGCGCCACACTGCAATATTTGGGTCTTCTGGTCGTGATCGCCCTTCTCGCGTTCGGTGTCTGGCACGGCTTCCCAATCTACAAGAATGGACCACCTCCTCCGATGATCGGTCGTGAGATCAAGGTGTTCTCGACACCGTAGGACGTCGGCGCCCCCACGGCGCCCATTCCCAAGTCATCCACCCAGCCCGGCCACCGCGCCGGGCTTTTTCATGCCGGGAACTCGCGATGCCCGATCTCCCCTATGCCGGCTCCTCCATCCCACAGTGATGGCGACCAGACGTGACCAGACGTGCCTAATCCGATCCGGCCTCGCCGTATGCTCTCATGGGGCATCCTTGGAGGTTCAATCACATGGCTTCTGCCCGTCTTTTGCTGAATGGCGCGAACGTTGATCGCAGGTTCCGCGACGAACTCTTCGACGCAGCCAACCGCGCCGGTATCACGCCGAACGAATTCGCGATCATGGCCGCGGCCGAGAAGCTCGCCCGGATGGGTCGCTCGTTTCCGGGCGTCTTCCGGAACGGTGACGTTGCAATGCCCGCGTCCCGGTCAGAGGCTGCTTGATATGGGGGCGATCACGGAGCAAAACTCAGCACGCGCAAGTCTCCCAGCTGGCTTCGTCCTCGATCCGACGCCTGTCGCGACGCAGACGGTGCGCGCGCCGGCGACCGCGCTGCCGGAAGGCTTTGTCCTCGACCAGCCTGCCGCGGCGACCCGTTCGGGCTACAACCCCGATGGCGCGCTTGGCGGGCTGCGGACGGCGGCCGGCGGCTTCATCGAAGGCGTGCCGATCATCGGGCCGTATCTGCGCGACGGTGCGGAGCGGGCGGGTGCCGGCATCACGGCGGCAATCACCGACAAGACCTATGACGAGGCGCTCGCTGAAGCCCGCGCCTTGAGCGCTGCGGAGAAGCAGGCAAACCCCTGGGTCGACACCGGCGCGCAGATCGCGGGCGGTATCGCAGGCACGGCGCCGCTTGTCGCGGCAGCACCGGCGGCATTCGGCATGGGTTCGGCATCAGTTCCGGTTCGGGCAGTTGCAGGCGGGGTTAGTGGCGGCGCACTAGGAGGCATCGACGGTTCAGTTCGAGGAGGCGTTGAGGCAGCGGCTTTTGGTGGTGGCGCAGGCCTCTTCTTAGGAGCAGCTGGCCCCCTCGTCGGAAACGCCTTGAGGAACGGGGTTTCGACCGTCCGGACCGCGCGCGCGAACGGCGCGGCTGCGCGTGCGGTGGGGACAACCCGAGAAGCCGTCGATGTGGTCTCGCGCGGCTTGGCGGCGGACGGGGCTCAAGAAGGCATCAACGATGCGATTACGGCGGCTGGACCTCGAGCCATGCTCGCGGACGCAGGCCCGGCGACGCGCTCGATCCTCGACACCGCCATCGCGCGGGCTGGCCCCGGCACCGGGGATGCGGCCGAGCGGATCAACCAGCGCGCCGCGGGGGCCGCGAAGGACGTCAACGAGGCGCTCGACGCCGGGCTCGGCCCGTCCCAGGGCAACTTCAGCGCCATTCGCGATATTCGAGACGCCTCGCAGCCGGCGCGCGCGGCGACCTACGATGCCGCCTATGCGACGCCGATCGATTATTCGGCACCGCAGGCTCGCGGGCTCGAGACCCTTCTTCGCCGCGTCCCAGCGTCGGTCGTGCAGAAGGCCAACAACCTGATGCGGATCGAGGGCGTCGAGAGCCAACAGATCCTCGCCAACATCGCCGACGATGGCACGATGACGTTCACGCGCATGCCGGACGTCCGCCAGATCGACTACATCACGCGGGCGCTGAACGACGTCTCGCGGGCTGGCGACGGCGCTGGCGCGCTGGGCGGCAACACGGCAGAGGGCCGCGCCTATGGCAACCTCTCGCGGTCGATCCGCACGACGACGCGCTCGCTGGTGCCGGAATACGGCGTTGCCCTCGATACGGCTGCCGAGCCGATCGCCGCGCGTCAGGCGCGGGAGTTCGGGGCGACCCTTCTTCGCCCGTCGACGGCTCGCGATGAGGCCGAGGCGTTCGTCTCAGGGCTTTCCGACGCCGAGCTTCGCAATGTCCGCGCGGGCGTGCGCCAGCAGATCGGCGAGGTGCTCGCCAACGTGAAGCGCACCGTGACGGATGAGAACGTGGACGCGCGCCAGGGCATCCTCGCAATCAAGGAACTGTCGAGCGACGCGGCGCGCGAGAAGCTCCGCATGATCGTTGGCGCCGATGAGGCCGAGCGGATGCTGAGCGCGCTCGACCGCGCGGCTCAGTCGTTCGATCTCCGCGGGTCGGTCGCGACCAACTCGCGCACCTACGGTCGTCAGGCGGCAGAGCGCGCCGTGCAGCAGTCAAACGCTCCCGGCGTCATCGACAACGCGGTCGGGTTGAGCCCCGTGCGCTCGGCGCAGACGTTCATGCAGGGCGTGTTCGGTGTCAGCCCTGCCGATCGTCTCGCGCGTGAGGACCGCACGTGGTCGGCCCTGTCGGATCTCCTGACGATGCCTCTGGGCGATGCGCAGAGCGCGCGTCTCAGCGCCCTAGCGAACGCAGCCCGGCAAATCCCTAGGATCGAGGGTCAGGCCAATCGGATTGGTGTTCAGTCGAGCCGCGGTCTTGCTGCGCTCGCGCCTCAAGGCGGTAGGCTGCAAGAACTATCAGAACGAAAGCGATGACGCAGATGGCGACAAACGTAGCGGATCCGTACTGCCCATGGACCCAACGCAGAAGCCATCCCAGAGCGCCGAGCACGACCGCCGTTAAGACGGCAATCAGAAACTGATCGGTGGGCTTCAGGTTCGATTGGCTCATCCTCTCATCTTGCCCGACCGCATGACGATCGGCAATCGAAGGAGACGCTTGGTCATGATCCGCTTCGTGCAGGGGCCAACAGATTGCCTTTCCGCGACATAGCCGCCGACGCTTATCGCGAGTTGAAAACAATCAAGAGGAAATCAAGTGTCGCAGCACGGCGGACCCCGACCTGGGGCGGGACGGAAGAAGGGCAGCGTTGGCGTTCGATCGGTCGAGACCATCGCGGCATCGCTTCCGAATGGCGTATCGCCGGTGGAATACATGCTGGGCGTGCTCCATGATCCGGCTTCTGACGAGAAGTCCAAAGCATGGGCCGCAGAGAAGGCGGCGCCGTTCGTCCATCCCAAGCCCGCGCCAGCCCAGCGGCTTGTGAAGATCGAGCTTCCATCCACCGATACCGCGGAGGGCGTCTCAGCCGCGCTGGGCAAGCTTATTCAGGCCGTCGCCACGGGGGATCTCGCGCCAGGCGAAGCGCAGGGCATTGCCGCGTTGATCGAGATGCAGCGTAAGGCAATCGAGACGACCGACATTCTCGATCGGCTGGAGGCGTTGGAGGCGATGAATGGTCGGCAGTAGCTCACTGATGCGCCGGCTGCGCGCCATCGAAGCGCGACGTGACCGGAGCGGCAAACAGGTGTCGGTTGCGACCCTGACGGATGGCGATCTGTACCGGATCTTGAACGTTCGTAACCCGGTGACCGGCGGCATTCGCACGGACCTGACCGATGATGAGTTGGCGGCCATTGTGGTAGGATGTGCTGTATGACCGCGGCGCTAGTGAAACGCCTCCTGAAGCTTGAGCAGGCCTTCCGGGCAAACGCGCCTGATCCGATCGAGGCTATGACCGATGAGGAACTGGACGCTGCGATCGAAGAGCTCATGGCCTCGCTGGATGCCTTCGTCGAAGCGAACCCAAATGATCCAGCTGCACCGGACTGGAAGCGGAGACGGGAACGCATCGACGCTGCCGAGGAAAAAACGAAAAGAGGATGACGTAGAATGGCGACGCTACTCTCGATCCGCTTGGGAAAACTCGAACGCGCAGCGAGCCTGAACCGGCTCGTTCGCTACGATGTCAGCAACTCCCCTGCCGGAACCGCTGGTTCAGATCGCGAGATGAGCGAGGGAGAATGGATCAGCGCGTTCAAACCGGCTGACGCATGAGCGGCATGGACGTATGTCCGGACCACGAGGCGTTGGTCTGGTACCTTTGGCGCACGGGACAGTGCGACCGCCTGCCCTGGTATCAAGGCTTCGTCCGCGACGAATAAGATCCCCTGCAGAAGAGCTAGTGACGCTCGATGCGGTTTTGCACATTGAGCCATCTGCGCCATCGAATGGAACAGATGCCGCGCTGATAGCTTGGCCCCTAAAGAGGAGCCGCCGACATGACGCGAATGCGGAAAAGGAAGGCGGCCACTAGGACCGTTCGCTATGCGCTGTTAGGCGCCAGCGTTGGCTTCTTGGTCGTGCTGGGTTTCATCTTCATCAGCGATGCAAACCGTAATCCAACGGCGCTTGAGGCCGAGCGCATTCGTGACGGTAACGAGCGCGTGCAGGCGATCACACCGAACCAAGTGCCTGCAGCACCAGCTCAGCAATGACACACCATCCGAAACTCAACCCGAAACAGGACCTGTAACGATGCAATCGAAAAAGTCGGCCACAGGGATCATGGGCGCCCTGTACGTGGTGATCGGCATCGGCATAGCCGTGCTGCTGGTCCTGTTTTTCGTGGGCTTCTTTGGCGGCGTCTGAGGGGCGGGATCAGTTCAGCGACCTGACCGCCTGCTTGGCATTTTCTCAGACGCCTAGGCGCCGGTTGTCCACGCTCCTATAAGCGCAGGCATGATCTTCATTGACGAGAACAGCCCAAGGCCGGGCTTCCGACTAGAGAAGTCCTGATGTCCCCTTCAGATGTAGGCTCCACTGATATCGAAACGCTGGACCGTCAGGTCGCCGAGCACGCTGCAAGGCATCGGCACCATCCGACCGTCCGCGTCCTCGGATGGGTTAGCGAGGTCGCCGACCAGCCGCAGCTAGCGGCCGTCTGCGGATTTACAGCGCTCATCGGGGTCGTCCGAGGCAACCGGCGACTTGCTACGACCGGTCTTCTGATGCTGGCGGCCCACGGTCTGGCAACGCTCACCAAGGGCGCCATCAAGCGACGGATCAATCGCACCCGGCCGCGTGTCGCTATGGAGGAGGGGCGGTACGAGATGGGTCTAGGAGAAAGCCAGGATGGGGACGACCAGTCTTTTCCATCCGGGCATACGGCAAGCTCTGTGGCGGTCGCTGGGATTGCAGCGATGCGCCATCCTGGTGCCGCGCTGCCCGCGTGCGCTCTCGCAGTAGCGGTGTCAGCGATCCAAGTGCCGCGCGGTAAGCATTACCCCGGCGACTTAATAGCAGGCTTGGCAATCGGATTGGTCGCTTCCAGCGCTGTGCTGACAGTGAGCAAACTGCTGGGCGGTTCAGGCGACCACGGCTGCCGAGAGATGGAAGGCTAAGGAAGGAGAACCGTACGGCTCGTGACAGTCGGCTCGAATGCCTCGGCTTCAAGTCTTACATTCTGACAGAACCCATATGAGCGCTGGAGCCTGAAGCATGACCACGAACGTGGAGGCTTTCCCCACCGATCGCCACGCTGGCCGGGTTGCTCGGGCCGCCGACATCATGGACCGCCTAACCAAGCGCGCGGATGCTGCGTTCAATCGTCGGGTGCTGCTGCCTTTGGCTGCGGATCTAGCAACGGCCGGTGTTTCCCAAGCGGACATCGCGCGTGAGGTTCAGACATTCGAGCAGGCCGTAGTGGACGAGATATTCCGTCGCGTGACGGTGGAGCACGAACAGCCGGAAGGTGGTGCGGCTTAGATGGCGCCACGCCGACACTGCTGTCGCAGCTGACACCACGTCGCTTGAGGCTGTTCAGGCAATATGATCCGCGAGTGAGGTCTTGAATGGGCCGCATTTGGCATCCATCTTACCCTCGTGCAGCGCATCCCCGTAAGCGGTTGAAGCGCAGACCCCTCCGAATTTCGTCCGACCACGGATGTACTGGCGAGGCGAGAGACAGAGGACGCACAGCTCGAGAGAGACGCGGAGCCGTTGGGTGAAATCCCCAGCGGCTTTTTCGTGTTTGCGACCCTCGGAACGACCCGTATCGGCAACGCCACATCAAGGACCATACGGCGGATCGTAATCTCAAGGTATAATATGCATAACTTTTTAGCTACGCCGGCAGAGCCTACAGAAAACCAGTTACGGTGACGCTGGGTTCTTGGATGCAAAAAATCGTTCGCAGTCTGATCAAATCAATTTCAACGTCCATTCGTTTAAAAGACCCCTTACAGATTACTTGCAGCGCGTAAGTTCGCCGTGGGTGCGCGTGGACAGAAGGTGCCCGCGCCGACATGGGCCGCGCGTTCGCTAACGACCGCTTCGGCCATGTCACTGGGAGGACCACGATATGGCGAACATCGACGGAACTGCGCAGGACGATCTGCTGCCGGATACGGCTGGTGATGATCTCATCGATGCGATGGCAGGCAACGATACGATCACTGTGTCCGGCGGTGTCGATACCGTTGACGGCGGTGATGATACCGACAGGCTGATCGTCGACTATTCGGCATTTGACGATGATTTTCGGAGCCTCGGTGGAGGTTTCGGAACGAACCCCAGCATCGCTTCAACCGACGGCTCCCCAAGCGTTTCCTATACTGGCATTGAAAGCCTCGATATCCGCACCGGGGCCGGCAACGACACGCTGTCCGGCAGCTCAGGCAGCGATGCCATCTCCTCTGGGGACGGCAACGACGTCATCGACAGCGTGGATAGGCCAGAGAGCCTTTTCGGCGCCAGTATCGCGCCTGTGTCCGACACGGTCGATGCCGGGGATGGCGATGACAATGTCACGGGCGGACGCCTCGACATCCTCGATGGCGGAGCCGGCAACGATTTCCTCCAGATCAATTTCAACTTCGATGGACAGAACCTGAACCCGGCGGGTGTCAATCTCACCCTGGACGCCAATGGCACCGGAACCGCATCGGACGGCACCAGCATTACGGGCTTCGAGTTTGTGAGCCTTACCCTCACCAACGAGATCGATGCGGTTGATACTGGTGACGTCCGCGCAACGCTGGATGGTCAAGGCGGTAATGACATCCTCACGACGGGTGCTGGCGACGACCAGATTTTCGGCGGTGCCGGCGATGACCTCATCAGCTCGGGCGACGGCAACGACAACCTGAGTGGTGGAACCGGCAACGATACGATCGACGGTGGGGCGGGCGACGACAGCCTTTCCCTGGATCCTGCCAGTGAAGGCCTCGACCTCGTCAACCTCGGGGATGGCAACGACACCGTCAACTTCACGGGGTCCAATCCCACGCAGATCCGCGTAACCTTCACGAGCGCGGACGTCGGCAACGGCAATGCGCTTGATGGCAACAACGCTACCAATGAAGACGGTGGCTTGGCCGTACGGCTGCAGAGCGAGGATGCCAACGGAAACCTTGTCGGTGATGTCAGCCGCTTCGACGACGAAGGCATCACCTTCCTCGAAGGCACACAAGGTTATACGTTCGACGTCCGTGACCTGCCTTCCGGCGCTGCACGAGGCGATCAGTTCAAGGGCGTGGTTTTGGGTACGTCCGGAGCTGACAGCCTGTCGTTCTTCCCCCCATTCCGCGAAGCTCAGGCCTTCTACTACAATGCTGGCCTCGGCAACGACACGATCACGGCTGGGTCTGGCAATGACTTCCTCGTCGGTGGCGGCGGGGCTGATCTTCTGACAGGGTCCGGTGGTAACGACACGATTTTCGGTGGCGCGGATACCGATCAGGTCGTGTTCTCCGGAAACCGGTCGGACTACCGAGCTGATCAGCTCTCCAACGGTGATATCCAGATCATCGATCTGCGCAGCGGCAGCCCCGATGGTGTCGATCTCATTCGAGACGTCGAAGGATTTACCTTCGCCACGGGATCCTTCACCACGGCCTCGCTGCTGGCCAGCAACCCGACTGGTCCGGTGACACCTCCGCCTTCGACGGTCCCCACAACGGGCCCGGACGTCCTGACCGGCACAACGGGCCCTGACACGATCGAAGGGGGTCTCGGCGGCGACACTCTCCTCGGCGGCATGGGAGATGACAATGTGAACGGCAATCAGGGCGACGACCTCGTCCGTGGCGGCATGGGCAACGATCTGGTCCGCGGCGGCATGGGCAACGACAGTGTCCTGGGCGACCTCGGTGATGATACGGCCTTTGGCGACCTCGGCAGCGACCAGGTCGAAGGCGGAGCGGGCAACGACACGCTGTTCGGCGGTCAGGGCGTCGTTTCCGACCATTCCGATGGAGGCGACAGCGTCGCTGGTGGCGAAGGCAATGATGTCATCGCCGGCAACGCTGGCAACGATCTCGTCAACGGCAATCAAGGCAACGATGTCGTCAACGGGAACCAAGGCGACGATACGGTCAATGGCGGCCAAGGCGATGACACCGTTTACGGTGGTCAGGGCAACGACATTGTCTTTGGTGATCGGGGCAATGACTTCGTATTCGGTGATTTCGGAGACGACACTCTGAGCGGTGGAGAGGGTAGTGACACCTTCGTCTTCGGTCGCGGTCAAGGCGCCGACGTCATCACTGATTTCGATCAGGCCGGAGGAGATCGTCTCAACTTGCAGGGTCAGGCGTTCACTATCGCTTCAGCATCAGACGGAAGCGCCACGCTGGTCCTAGAAGGTGGTGGCACGATTGTTCTGCAGGGGGTCGCGCCTGCGGATTTGGGAACTGTCTTCCTCGTCTGAAACGGTGTGACAGCTTAATCTGAATAGCCCGCCTGCATGTCAGGCGGGCTTTCTATTGTCGTAGTACCTGTGCACGATGCGTCTGCCCCAAGGGGGCATGGGTCTGGTAACTTCGGCGCACCGGGCAACTCGAGCGCTTGTCATGGTACCATGCTTCGTCCGCGACGATTGCCCCACGCTCCATCCCCGACGGTTGCGCTACCCGTCCATCAATGCCCCTGCCGCGCGCATTCGGCCAGCACCATGTCGATTTCGGCCGGGTCTGCCGTCAACTCGCTGTCTAGCCCAGCTTCCAGCCGCTGATCTGCTTGGCGATACTTTTCACACTGTCCTGTTCGCGCAAGTTCGGCCGCGCTATCAGGCGTGAACCATCGATAGGCGTAGACGGCAACCGCCGCTAGCAACACAATGGATAGCACGATCTTCAGGACGCGGCTGGACATGGAAAAACCTCGTAGGAGCAGAGGTCGGCAGGAACACCCGCAGGCTTTCCCCACGCTGACGCTAAGAGCTTGACCAGCCGTCCTACTCTATCACGCGGTCTCGTGTTTGCGGGTTGCCGCCAACGTAGGGAGGTGTCGTATCTCCGACGACCTCTTCCGCGGTTACGACAAATCGCTTCAGTTCGCTGGGTCCGAAGGTCAGGGTCAGCGGCACATCCGCTGCGTCGCGACCGCGTGCCACCAGAACCCGACCGATGCGCGGGCTATTGTTTCGCGGATCGAACATATGCCATCGCCCGCCGAGAAAGACCTCGATCCAAGCGGCAAAATCCTGCGGTGCATGCGGCGGCGGCAGTCCAATATCACTGACATAGCCAGTACAGTAGCGGGCAGGAATGTTCAGGCATCGGCAGAACGCCAAAGCGAGGTGGGCAAAATCTCGGCAAACACCGCGCCTTTCGTTGAAGGCCTCCCAGGCTGTTCGCGTGCTGCGGGAATACTCGTAGCCGAACGTCAGGTGCCCGTTGACGAAGTCAACGATGGCCTGCACGCGCGCCCAGCCGAGCGGCTCATGGCCGAACAGCTTCCAGGCCGTTTCCGACAGGAGATCGGTTTCGCAATAACGGCTTCCCAAGAGGAACTGGAGTGTTTCGGCTGGAAGCTCATGCACCATGGTCTGGCTAGCTGATAGCTCCGCCTGTTCGCTGTCCCAATGACCACTATCGCGGATGATCGTTCTCGTGCGCAGAGACACGGTGCCGGCCGGTGCGAGGAAGCGACTGCACCAGTTCCCGAACTCGTCTCGATACCCTTGCACTGCTACAGACGGCGAGACTACCAAAGCATCCGGCGCCTCCAGATCTGAAACGCGCGAAGCATGAACTGCCAGAAGCGCGACGACAGGCGTCGGCTGCGGGAACTCGAATGTCAGTTCACTGCCGATGAGGATGCGCAATGTCTGTACTCCTGTCTTCTGGTGATTGGGATCATCAAGACGCGGGGGGGAGGAGTACGGAGCCGCGTTGAAGAGCGGCGAGCGGGCTCTCTTCACTAAGCTCAATCGCTGATAGCAGCCGCTTCCTGGCATCGGTCGCGCGGGTGATATCCGACCGCGTCAGAACGTTCCACTCTGTCCGACCCGCATCGGTGTGAATGGCAGCTCTGAACACCTCCATGTTCTCGAACCATCGATCACATTCACGCAGCATCTCCTTAAGACGCTCGAATGGCATCGCTGCCAGAACATCCTCGGTTGGGTAGATCACTGCGATGGGGAGATGACTTCGATCGGGCACGATAGAACTCCGTTCGAAGACTGAGTTACGCAACTACGAAAAGACTGAAGCACGCTGGAACCATTGGGTTCCCGACGCTGCATGCAGCGGTGGGCTCAAGGTGACGGATGTAGACGAGCATACCATCAGGGAAGGGTATTCAGCAAAGATCGGATCTTTCGCATTCGAACGAAACAGGCTCTGGCTTGTTAACCCAGACGCGTGGTTGGGCTTTCGTCGCTCCATCAGGGCGAGGACAGGACCAATCCATGCAGTTTTCACACGACGTAACCCTGATCTGGGGTGAAGAAAATGTGCGGCCATCAAGTGACTTATGGGCCGCAAACGGTGCTGAACGGTGGGCCTCTCTCGGAGAGGCCATTCGGTTCGCGACAGCTCTGCAAGCCGATCGGGCGAGTATGGGGCTTCATCCATGGATTTGGACGCCTTCCGGACACGTCTACTCACCCGAGACAATCACCGTGATGTCTCAGGCAGCGGATGCCAACCGGCTGCGGGCGCGTGCGAATGCACCAATCGTCGGGCTCAAGCAGCGGTCACAGTCTGTTGCGCAAGTCCGGATCTCGCTGTACCCGAGAGGTTGAAAGGCCGCTGAAGCTCTGTGGCGGCATTGAAGTTGGTCTGTCGCTATCACTCTCGCATCGCGTTCACGATGAAAGCAGGAGCGCGGTAGCGACGTATTTAGCCGTCAGGCGTCTATGTTTTAGCAATGACCCCAGCCCATGGTCAGTCGCGGAGAGGGCATCGGCTACCGACAATGGTAGGACGCCGTGCTCTTGCTCCTGCCCTATGATGGGAAAATGATTGATGATGGACGGTAGAGACGTCTACCTCGCCCGCTTGCAAGCCTGTCTTGCCGAGGCGGCGGCCGCGACACTGCCGCAGGTGAAAGAGCGCCATCTGGCGGCAGCTCGATCTTGGCAGGTGCTTCTGGATCATGCCTTGGAACTGAAGCAGCCCAATCGCCTAGCTGGCGGTCCTGAGGATCACGACGAGCGAGAAATCGCATGAGCGACGACAACCCCTGGCGCACGTTCCTGGCCCGTAGAGCGCATGGCATCCGCAGCGTTCACGTCCCGACCATCATCACGGACGAGCAGTGGCGGGAAGGCTGGGAGCGCGCCATCGACCATCTTGACTGGGAGATGCGTCGGCTGAAGGGCGGCCCGCCCAAGGACCCATCGGCCTAACCCGAGCGTGCAAGCGACGAGAGGGCGAATGACGA
Source organism: Aureimonas phyllosphaerae (assembly GCF_047943035.1). Taxonomy (NCBI): domain Bacteria; kingdom Pseudomonadati; phylum Pseudomonadota; class Alphaproteobacteria; order Hyphomicrobiales; family Aurantimonadaceae; genus Aureimonas; species Aureimonas phyllosphaerae. The sequence goes on from NZ_CP181348.1 coordinate 4,248,080, forward strand.
CACTGATCCTTACTCGACAGCAAGCCGCTGATCTTCTCGGCATCAGCGTCTCGACGTTCGATAAGTGGGTGCGGAAAGGCGCGGCGCCTGCGGCCCTACCAGGGACGCGGCGCTGGAGCCGAGCGGCACTGGAGCACGCGATGGGCGGCGAGGACACAAGGGCGAAGGCTGACGACCCCGAAAGTGTGTACGAAGCTTGGAAGCTTGAGGAGATACGGCGCGGCCGCCGCTTCTAGCTTGGCCCGAACACGGCAATTTTCTAACTGCCGCCTAAGTGAACGAGTTCCACGTCAAGTTTGTCCACCAATATCCAACCGGATCGGAAATTTTCCATCGAATATAACCTTTGTAGCTTCGTTTAGATCCTCACACGCCTTCGAAGCATCCTCAGCATATTCGTAGCAATTCCGAAGCAAATCCTTGAGCAAGTTGTCCATTTCGATGGATCGTACTTCTGTCTTTGGCTGCAATTCGACCGGGACCTCCGTCACAAATCTCTCATGCCGCTTGTCGTAACGGGTATGATCTTCAAGTAGCACTTGCATCTCTGTGCGTCGGCTGCTGTAAGCGTCAAACCCGGCCTCCAGCGCTGCGACGCGAGTAGCAAGCATCATCAGTCTTTGGATGAGGTCTCCTTGCTTATGCTTCAGTAGGAATACGAAATCGCTCGCTTCGAAGTTCACCGACGGCCGCGTGGCTGGCGTTGTCGGCTGCACATAGGTCCAAAGCTTATTCACAGGCATGGCATTCGGATCTGCGCGAGCGATACCGTTGACCACATGGCCACGTATCGTCTCGATACTGTTCGCTAGGCTACTGGCTTTGAGGATCACTCTCAGAGCCGCGTTCCGCTCTAGATCTACTCGTGCCGCTTCATCCCTTGATCGTCCCTCAGCGGCAGCCTGACGAGCCGTGACAAAGGATGCCACAGCGCCGATGACTGCGCCGAGAAGCGCCCCGCCGAAACCGGAAATCAAAGTCGCCCAGTCGGTTGTAGAAAGCAGCGCTGCCGCGCCAGCCGGAGGCGCCTTCAGCCTCATCGCGTCGACGATCCAGTCGAGATGCTGAAATAGGTCTATCAGTATCAAATCGCCCATGCTGTAACGTGCGGTCTGCAGGCCGCTACAGGCAAGGTTCTACCCTCAGCCTCCCCCGAACTTGGCTTTACGTCAGTCCGCCTTGACAAGCCATGCAGCGCGTAGTGGTTCCGTCGGAATGTCATGGTCCGCATTTCAGGTTTGCGGTCAAAGAGGAATGTTGCGGCAGGGTCGGAGTGCTGGCTCACTCGTACCTTGCGGGATCGTGTCGGCCGTCAGGTGGACGAGGACCGTACCGTCCGGCCGGACCTCAACGGCACATGCGCCGGCCTGTTTCGCGGCCCGGATCGTCCGCGCAATGTCGGCTTGGGTGACGACTGCCGCACGCCTACCCATCACTGCCCCGGCATGTTCTTTGCCCACCATTCGTCGACGGTTTCCCGTCGCTCCCCAAGAGGCTCGGTTCTGTGGACGAGAACGATCCTGCCATCGGGGTGGATCTCCGTTCGATGGATCTCCAATTCCGCAGCCTTGGCCGCCTTCACAGCCCGAACATAATCAGCCTGCCGAAACCTCATGCCCTGCCCTGCCTCGTCCGTGTAGGCCATCATGCCTGCCGAGCGCTGCGGGGGACAGGGGCGAGAATGGGGAGTGTCAAAAGTACGGACGCTTGCCCTTGGCGCGGTCCTTCTGCTCTCCGGGCTCCACTTCCGCTGCAAGCGGGATGAAGCGCACGGCGTCGCCTTCGATCCGGATCTCCATCTGGACCCCCAGCGCGGCCGCGGCCTTCAAAACCGCAGTGACTTGGCGTTGTGTGACGACCAGTGGCTTCGCCCCCATCAGTTCCTCGCCCTGTTGGCCTTCCGAGAGCATCATGCCCGGCGGGCGCGGTCGACAACAGGGGGGGGGGGGGCGGGATGGCGAAGTTGAAGGCGAAGCGCGGGCGGCCACCATTGCGGCCGCCGGAAGCGATCTACATCGTCGAGGTCAAGGGGTGGGAATGGCGCTACTGGATCGACAGGGCTCGCCACGACTTCGAAGTGACGCCCGTCGTGGAGTACCGCAGCATCATCATCCACGGCACCGTGCGCGGTCCGAAGCTTGGGAAGGTGACGAAGGCGGAGGTCCACATCGACCCGGGCTGGAAGCTCGAGGAGCTGACGCAGCCGAAGGAAGGGGCGGACGTCCTGATCGGCTCGATCTGGATGACGCAGGGTGTCTTCCAGGTGAGCCAGAAGGTCACGGACGGCGCGGCTGCGGCAATCCTACAGATGCTGATTGCGGACAAGATCCGGTTCGCCCGTGTGACGGCGACCCCGCTCCACTACCGGACGGGGATGGTCAGGGGGCTGTCCTTGCAGATGGACCTAACCGAAGAAGAGGATGTCGAACCGTAGCAGTCAGCGCCGTTACGGCATTTACCTACAAGCTAGCGAAAGGGCGAAGTGGGGAACGAAGTGGGGAAGCTCCCACCTACTTGCCAGAAACCACAGGCAAATGAACCACTTAAGTAAATTGAATGGCGGAGAGGGAGGGATTTGAACCCCCGATACCCTTGCGAGTATGCCGCATTTCGAGTGCGGTGCATTCAACCACTCTGCCACCTCTCCGTCCGAGGTCGATCTTGCGATCGATGAAGCATACGCTGTCGAGCGTGGTCGGCGCCCTGCAGCGCGAGGGCTCTCTAGCAAAGGAACGGGGCGTTTCACAAGAGGCAATCGACGCGGGTTGTGACACTTTGAAAACAGGCCGCGCCAGCCGCCCGATCCCTTGACCTTTGCAGCCGGTGGCGCTAGGCAACGCGCGTCGTGACCTGCGTCCGGCCGTGCCTCGTTCGCGGCGGATCATGCCACGGCATCGTTCGAAAGAAACACAAGAAGACGGCCCGTGGCGCTTCCAGCGTGCGAGAGCCGATCCCGAAAAGGCCAAGACATGTTCGCAGTGATCAAGACCGGCGGCAAGCAGTACCGCGTTGCCGCCAACGACCAGTTCGAAATCGAGCGCCTGCCCGGCGAGGCCGGCGACAGCGTTTCCTTCACCGAAGTCCTGATGGTCGGCTCGACGATCGGCGCGCCCTTCGTGGCCGGCGCCACCGTCGTCGGCGAGATCGTCGAGCAGACGCGCGGCCCGAAGGTCATCTCCTTCAAGAAGCGTCGTCGCCAGAACTCCAAGCGCAGCCGCGGCCACCGCCAAGACCTGACGCTGATCCGGATCGCCGAGATCCTGACCGACGGCAAGGCGCCCTCCGAGAAGGCTGCGAAGCCGGTCGCCGACACGACGTCCGACGCCGCGCCGAAGAAGGCCGCCAAGGCCAAGCCGGCCGCCGAGACCACGACGGACGAGGCCGCGCCCGCCAAGAAGCCGCGCGCGACCAAGAAGAAGGCCGAGGGCGAAGAGGCCTGAGACACAGAACCCGCGGGAGCCTCGAGGCGTCCGTCACGTTCTGGACGAGACCATCATTCAAGCGTCCGTGCGGTGCCGCAAGGTCCCGGACGCAGACATCAGGAGACTGAAACATGGCACACAAAAAGGCAGGCGGTTCTTCCCGCAACGGTCGCGACTCCGAGTCCAAGCGCCTTGGCGTCAAGAAGTTCGGCGGCGAGCAGGTCATCGCCGGCAACATCCTCGTGCGTCAGCGCGGCACGCGTTGGCACCCGGGCGTGAACGTCGGCATCGGCCGCGACCACACCCTCTTCGCCGTCGCCGAGGGCACCGTCACCTTCCAGAAGAAGGCGCAGGGCCGAACCTACGTGTCCGTGATGCCGAAGGCAGAAGCCGCCGAGTGATCCGGTTGCTTCAAGGCGCCGGCGTCCCAACGACCCGGCCCTTGAAGACGCAACCGTCGGACAAGGGATGAGAACCGGGGAGATGGGCCGCCATCTCCCCGTTTTTGCATTCCCGGAGGGGTCCGATGAGTTGCGAAGAATCCAGTCTCGAAACCGACGACGACGAATGTCGGCTGACGACGCGCCGCCTGGTGCTGCGGATCGCCCGGACCGGCGATGCCGCGGACATCGCCCGCTTCGCCGACGATCTCGAGATCGCGCAGATGACCTCGCGGATTCCCCATCCCTATCGCCTCGACGACGCGCATGCGTTCCTGGCGCGGGCGGAGGATGAACTCATCGTGGCGATCACGGCGCGCGACAACGACGCCTTTCTCGGCCTCTGCAGCCTTGCGGCGGCGGGCACGCCGGAAACCGCGGAACTCGGCTACTGGATCGGTCGCCCGCACTGGGGCCGGGGCTTTGCGACCGAGGCGGCGCAGGCGGCGATCGACTACGGATTTGCGGTTCTCGAACTCGCCGCGATCGAGGTTCGCTGCCGCGTGATCAATAACGGCTCGCGCCGTGTGATCCAGAAGTGCGGCTTCGGCTATGTCGGCACCGGCCTGTCAACCTCGCTGGCGGCGGGGCGGGTCGCGAGCGAAACCTATCGGATGGATCGGCGGACATGGCAGTCGCTCAAAAGCTGGATCACGCCCCGATGAGGCGCAGAGCCCTTCGCGGAGCGGCGCTCGCGGTCTCGCTCGCCCTCCTCGCGCTGCCGGCACGGGCGGCCGACGATTTCTCGCTACGCTCGTTCTTTGCCGGACACAGCGTCAGCGGCGGCGAGATCCGCACGCTCGGCCTCTTTCGGGAGCGCTTCACGGCGCGTTTCGAGGGCAAGGCGAAGGGCGACGCGCTGGACCTCGACGAGCGATTCCGCTTCGAAGACGGCGCGCGGCTCCAGCGCTGGCATCTCGTCGAGCGCGGTAGACGGGTCACCGGCACGGTCGAGACCGAAGACGGCTGGGGCGTGCTGCAGGGCCCCTTCCCCGTGTCGGGAACGAGTGGTCCGGGCGGGGCCGTCCTCGCCTATCGCGGCATTGCGCCGGGCGGCGGTCGCTGGATGTTCGACTTCCGGCATCAGATCACGCCGCGGCCCGACGGGACGGCGGGAAACCGGGTGCGTATCTCGCGCTTCGGCCTGCCACTGGCGGGGGCCCGCGTCACCTTCACCAAGTCGGAGGCGGCGCTGGCGCCCCATCTCGCACAGCCGTGAGGCTGCGGGTTCGAGTTTCAAGATGGCGCCCGGCGCGCTACACCAAGCCGCAGGATTCGACGGTGCGGCCGAAAGGATATGACGGGACAGGACGATGAAGTTTCTCGACAAGGTCAAGGTCTATGTGCGCTCGGGCGACGGGGGCGCCGGCGCGGTGTCCTTCCGCCGCGAGAAGTTCATCGAGTTCGGCGGCCCGGACGGCGGTGACGGCGGGCGCGGCGGCGACGTCTTCATCGAGGCGGTATCCGGTCTCAATACGCTGATCGACTACCGCTACCAGCAGCACTACCGCGCCAAGACCGGCATGCACGGGATGGGCCGCAACCGCACTGGCGGCAAGGGCGCCGACGTGACGCTCAAGGTCCCCGTCGGCACGCAGGTCTTCGCCGAGGACGAGGAGACGTTGCTCGCCGACCTCACGGAGATCGGCCAGGTGTTCCGGGTCGCCGCGGGCGGCAACGGGGGCTTTGGCAACTGGCAGTTCAAGTCCTCGATCAACCGCGCGCCCTACCGCGCCAATCCGGGCCTTGAGGGCGAGGAGTTGACGATCTGGCTTCAGCTCAAGCTGATCGCCGACGCCGGCGTCGTCGGGCTGCCGAATGCCGGCAAGTCGACCTTCCTCGCCAGCGTCACCGCGGCGCGGCCCAAGATCGCGGACTACCCGTTCACCACGCTGCACCCCAATCTCGGCGTCGCGACCGTGGACGGCCATGAGTTCGTGATCGCCGACATTCCGGGCCTCATCGAGGGTGCCCACGAGGGCGTCGGGATCGGCGACCGCTTCCTCGGCCATGTCGAGCGCACGCGCGTGCTGCTGCACCTCGTCTCGGCCGTCGAGGAGGACGTCGCCCATGCCTACGCGACCGTTCGGCGCGAGTTGGAGCTTTACGACGAAGGGCTGATCGAGAAGCCCGAGATCGTCGCGCTCAGCCAGGCCGACACGGTGGACGACGAGACGCGACGCGACAAGCTGGATGCCCTGGCGAAGGCGAGCGGCACCAAGCCGCTGGTGCTGTCGGCCGTGACGCGCCACGGCCTGCCGGACGTCCTGCGCCGTCTGCGCCGCGAGATCGACGGCCTGTCCGACGATGCCGCCGACCAGGAAGCCGAAGACGCCAAGCGCTTCGGCGGCACCCTGGCCGAGGAGGACTGGCGTCGATGAGCGACGGGCTCGGCGCGTTCCGGCGCATCGTCGTCAAGATCGGTTCGGCGCTTCTCGTCGACCCGGACACCGGGTTGCGCGGCGACTGGCTGCGGTCGCTGACGACCGACGTCGCGAAGCTTCACGGTGAGGGGCGCGAGGTGCTTCTCGTGTCGTCGGGTGCGATCGCGCTCGGTCGCTCGATCCTGAAGCTGTCGCGCGGGCCCCTGAAGCTCGAGGAAAGCCAGGCTGCGGCGGCCGTCGGGCAGATCGCGCTGTCGCGCGCCTACAGCGAGGCTCTCGGAGCGCACGGCATCGAGGCGGGCCAGATCCTCCTGACGCTCGGCGACACGGAGGAGCGGCGGCGTTATCTCAACGCGCGCGCCACGGTCGGCACGCTGATCGGCTTTGGCGCCGTGCCGGTGATCAACGAGAACGACACGGTGGCGACCACCGAGATCCGCTACGGCGACAACGACCGTCTGGCGGCGCGTGTCGCGGCGATGATGTCGGCCGATCTTCTGGTGCTCCTGTCCGACATCGACGGTCTCTATACCGCGCCGCCCGCGCAGGACCCGAATGCTGCCCACATTCCTCTCGTCGAGGCCATCACGCCGCAGATCGAGGCGATGGCGGGCGGAGCCGCCTCGCAGTTCTCGCGCGGCGGCATGAAGACCAAGATCGACGCCGGCAAGATCGCGACCGGTGCGGGCGCGGCGATGATCATCACCTCTGGCCAGCGGCTGCATCCGCTCGACGCCGTGCGCCGCGGCGAGCGCTCGACGCTGTTCCTCGCCGCCGCCGATCCCGTGCGCTCGCGCAAGCGCTGGATCGCGGGTCATCTCAATGCCTCCGGCCGCCTGCATGTCGATGCCGGCGCGGTGCAGGCGCTGCACGCCGGCAAAAGCCTGCTGCCGGCGGGCGTTCGGCGTGTCGACGGCGACTTCCGGCGCGGCGACACGATCCTCGTGCTCGACGAGGCGGGAACCGAGGTTGCGCGCGGGCTGGTGGCCTATGATGCCGCGGAAGCCCGCCTCGTCGCCGGCCTCCGGTCGGCCGACATCGAGGAGCGGCTCGGACAGGGCGTTCGGGCGGCGATGATTCATCGCGACGACCTCGTGGTCGCCCGCAACTGGCAGGACGAAGGGGGATTGCGCGATGCTGGATAAGGTTTCCGATCTTCAGAGCGTCATGGCCGACATGGGCGCCCGCGCGAAGGCCGCTTCGCGCGTCCTGGCGCAGGCGTCGGGCGAAACGAAGGACGCGGCGCTGCGCGCCATGGCCGATGCCGTGACGGCCGCTACGCCGGAAATCCTTGCCGCCAATCGCGCCGACCTCGAGCGCGCGCGTCAGTCGGGCATGGCCGCCTCCTTCGTCGATCGCCTGACGCTCGACGAAGGCCGCATCGCGGGCATCGCCGCCGCGCTCCGAGACATCGCCGACCTGCCCGATCCGGTCGGCGCGGTGACCGAGGAATGGACGCGGCCGAACGGGCTGACGATCCGGCGCGTGCGCACGCCGATCGGCACCATCGGCGTGATCTACGAGAGCCGGCCGAACGTGACGGCCGATGCCGGCGCGCTGTGCCTGAAGTCGGGCAACGCCGTGATCCTGCGCGGCGGCTCGGACTCGGCCCTCTCCTCCCGCGCGATCCATGCCGCGCTCGCAAGCGGCCTCGAGGCCGCCGGCCTGCCGGCCGACGCCATCCAGATCGTGCCCGTATCCGACCGTGCGGCGGTCGGCGAGATGCTGGCCGGGCTGAACGGCGCGATCGACGTGATCGTGCCGCGCGGTGGCCGGTCGCTGGTCGAGCGCGTGCAGCGCGATGCGCGCGTGCCGGTCTTCGCCCACCTCGAGGGCCTCTGCCATGTTTATGTCGACCGGGCAGCGAACCTCGCCATGGCGGTCGCGGTGACGTTGAACTCCAAGATGCGCCGGACCGGCATCTGCGGCTCGGCCGAGACGCTTCTCGTCGACGAAGCGGTGGCGGGGACGCATCTCGTCCCGATTCTCGACGCATTGAAGAGCGCCGGCTGCGAGATCCGCGGCAGCGAGGCCGTTCGCCACCTTTATCCCGGCCTCGTCCCGGCGAGCGAGGAAGACTTCCGCACCGAGTATCTCGACGCGATCATCTCGGTCGAGATCGTCCGGGGCGTCGAGGGTGCGATCGATCACATCGCGCGCTTCTCGTCGGGCCATACCGAGGCGATCATCACCGAGGACGCGGCGGCGGTGGAGCGCTTCTTCAACGCGGTCGATTCGGCGATCCTCCTCCACAACGCCTCGACCCAGTTTGCCGACGGCGGCGAGTTCGGGTTCGGCGGCGAGATCGGCATCGCGACCGGCAAGATGCATGCGCGCGGACCGGTCGGGGTCGAGCAGCTGACGAGCTTCAACTACCGCGTATCCGGCACGGGCCAGCTTCGTCCTTGACCCCGCCATCGCAGCCGAGCCTCAGCGCCGACGACCTGAAGATGCCCCCCGCCCCGACCGGGCTGCGGGTGGGCCTCTTCGGCGGCTCCTTCGACCCGCCGCACGAGGGGCATCTCCTCGTTGCCGAAACGGCGCTGCGCCGGCTGCGGCTCGACCGGCTGTGGTGGATCGTCAGCCCCGGCAACCCGCTGAAGGCCGGCCGCCCCCCTGCCCCGCTCGAAGCCCGGATAAAGCTCTGCCGCGAGCTTGCCGACGACCGCCGGATCGTGGTCACTGCCTTCGAGGCATCCCACCACATCCGATACACCGCCGACCTCGTCGATCTCGTGCTGACGCATCGCCCGACCGCGCGCTTCGTCTGGGTGATGGGGGCGGACAATCTTGCGACCTTCCACCACTGGCAGTCTTGGCGCGACATCGCGAACCGACTGCCGATCGCGGTGGTCGACCGCCCCGGCGCGACGCTCGCCCCGCTGTCCTCGCCCGCCGCGCGCTTCCTCGCCTCGGAGCGCCTGCCCGAAGCCGACGCACGGCTCCTGCCCGGCCTGTCGCCGCCCGCCTGGACTTTTCTGCACGGGCGGCGGTCCACCCTGTCCTCGACCCGTCTACGAGAGGCGCGCGCCCGCTCGTCTTGAAAGGGTCACCGATCCTTGCCACTTTACTTGCAAGGCGGACGTATAGCCTCCGCCGCAACACTCAGAAGGAAGAGTTAGCTGACCTCCGCTGCCGAACTACACGCCGACGTCGAGACCTTGGCCCCCGCGACACAGACCCCGGCGCCCGAGCGTCCCGTGATCGACCTCGTGACCGCCAGCCTCGACGATTCCAAGGCCGAGGAAGTGGTGGCGATCGACCTTCGCCGGAAGTCCGCGCTGGCCGACCACATGGTCATCGCGTCCGGGCGTTCGCATCGCCACGTCTCGGCCGTCGCCGACCACCTGATCCGCGACCTCAAGGAGGCCGGGTACGGCAACGCGCGGGTGGAGGGTCTGCAGAACGGCGACTGGGTGCTGATCGATGCGGGCGACATCATCGTCCACATCTTCCGCCCCGAAGTCCGCTCCTTTTACAACATCGAGAAGATGTGGAGCGTTGCGGAGACCAGCGAGACGCAGGCCCGTTGAAGCTCTGGATCGTGGCGGTGGGCCGGATGAAGTCCGGCCCCGAGCAGGATCTGGCTGCCCGCTACATCGATCGCCTGCGCAAGGGCGGATCGCCGCTCGGCCTCGAATGGGGCGGCGTCGTGGAACTGGCCGAAGCGCGCCAGAGCACTGTTGCCGAGCGCAAGCGCGACGAGGCGTCCCGCATCGAGGCGGCGCTTCCCACCAACGCGACCTTTCTCGTGCTCGACGAGACCGGACGCACGCCGAACTCCACCGAATTTGCCAACGAGATCGCGCGCCTTCGCGACGAAGGCGTGCGCGACCTCGCCTTCGTGATCGGCGGGCCGGACGGCCTTCAGCCCGAGCTTCGCGCGCGTGCTGCCAGGGCGATCGCCTTCGGGCGCCTCACCCTGCCGCACCAGATCGTGCGCATCCTCCTGGCCGAGCAACTCTATCGTGCCTCGACGATCCTGTCGGGCCACCCCTATCACCGGGCCTGACGCGGCGCGCCGCGATGCAGGGGCGCCACAGTGTCGCAAAATCAACGACTTGAGTTTTTTCGTCCCTGTTCCCGCCACCATCGGCGTCATGCTGGTCGCCGGGTGCCGGACCGGCTCACCATGGTTGATGAAATCTTAAGCTCGCGCCGATAGTCTGACGGCCTGGGGCAGGACGGCAGGCGGGGTTTTCGGGTTGCGTGAGCGGGGAGCGAAGATACGGCGCAAGGGCGAAGCCGTCGCGGCGGCGCTGGCCGTGACGCTCGCCTCCACGGGCGCCGTCTTCGGCGCGTCGGGCGATCCGTCCGCGACGACGCAGAGCGCTGCCTTCGGCCCGTCCGCGATCGACGCGCGCCAGGCGGATACCAAGGCCGAACTCGAGCGCATCACGGCCGAGTTACAGCGCTCCAAGGAACTGACCGTCCGCCTCGACGCCGAAATGGCGGCGCTCGCCGCCGACCGCGACCGGATCCGCGAGGCGACGATCGCCGCGGCGGCCGAGCAGAAGCGGATCTCCACCGAGATCACCGCCTCGGAAGACCGGCTCGCCGAACTCCTCGGGCAGGAGAAGGGCGTCAAGGCGTCGCTGCGCGAACGTCGCGGGGTTCTCGCCGAAGTGCTGGCCGCCCTCGAGCGGATGGGCCGGGCGCCCCCGCCGGCACTCCTCGTCAAGCCGGGCGACGCGCTAGGCTCGGTGCGCAGCGCGATCCTCCTCGGCGCCGTGGTGCCCGAGATGCGCGTCGAGACCGAACGGCTCGTCGCCGATCTGACGCGCCTCTCGACCATCCGCCAGGCGCTGGAGGGCGAGCGGGATCGCCTCGATAAGGCTAGGAACGAGGGCGAGGAGGAGGCCGCGCGCCTCGACCGCCTGTTCAAGGAAAAGGAGAAGCTGGAGGCCGAGGGGCGCGGCCGTATCGGCGAGGAGAACCGCCGGGCCGCCGAACTCGCCTCCGAGGCGACGACGCTTCAGGACCTGATCGCCTCACTCGAGACCGAGGCCGAGCGCAGCCGGCACGAGGAAGCGCAGCGCCAGAGGATGGCCGCTGAGGCCGAGACCGAGCGCCAGCGTGCGGCGGAGGAAGCCGCGAAGGCCGCGCCGAGCGGCACCGAGGGCCGAATGCCGCAGGCGCCGGATGCCGCCGAGCCCTCCGCCGGCTACGACATCGCCGCACTGCGCGAGGAAATGACGAAACTGGAGCCGACCGCCCCATTTTCGACATTGAAGAAGAGCCTCGTTCCCCCCGTATCCGGCGCGCTGGTGCGGAGTTTCGGCGAGAAGGACGACCTCGGGCGTCCCTCCTCGGGCATCCTCCTGTCAGCGCGGGCCGGCGATCTGGTGACGGCGCCGGCGGAGGGCCATATCCTTTATGCGGGACCGTTCCGCTCCTACGGGCAACTCTTGATCCTGAACGCGGGCGGTGGCTATCATATCGTGTTGGCCGGCATGAGCCGGATCGACGTTGCGGTCGGACAGTTCGTCCTGGCGGGAGAGCCCCTGGCGGCGATGGGGGCGCTCCGGATTGCAAGCGCGGCGGAAGCGGACGTGTCGAATGCCGAACCCTCGCTTTACGTGGAATTTCGCAAGGACGGGAAACCGGTCGATCCGAACCCTTGGTGGGCGGATGGATCATCTGGAAGGACGAGGAATGATACGTAAGCTCTCCATTCTCTTCGCGGGAGCGCTTCTGGGTGCCACCGCGATGACCGCCTTCGTCGGCCCGCACGCGGGCGTCGCGAATGCCGCAGGTTCGGACACCTACCGCCAGCTCGCCATCTTCGGCGATGTCTTCGAGCGCGTTCGTGCCCAGTATGTCGACGTGCCGGACGACCAGAAGCTGATCGAGACCGCGATCAACGGCATGCTGACCTCGCTCGATCCGCATTCGAGCTACATGAACGCCAAGGAAACGGCGGACATGCGCACCGAGACGCGCGGCGAGTTCGGCGGCCTCGGCATCGAGGTCACGATGGAGAACGAGCTCGTCAAGGTCATCTCGCCCTTCGACGGCACCCCGGCCGACAAGGCGGGCGTGCTGGCCGGCGACATGATCGCCGAGATCAACGGCGAGCAGGTCCGCGGCCTGTCGCTGGCCGAAGCCGTCGAGAAGATGAAGGGCGAGATCGGCTCCTCCGTCGACCTCACCATCCTGCGCGAGGGTGCGGCCCAGCCGGTCCGCCTCAAGATCGAGCGCGCCGAGATCAAGGTCCCGTCCGTGCGCCACACGGTCGAGAACGACGTCGGCTACATCAAGCTCCTGCGCTTCAACGAGCAGACCACCTCCGGCATGGAAGAGGCGATCGCCGACATCAAGTCGAAGATCCCGGCCGACAAGTTGAAGGGCTACGTCCTCGACCTGCGCCGCAACCCGGGCGGCCTGCTCGACGAGGCGGTCAGCGTCTCCGACGCGTTCCTGCAGAGCGGCGAGATCGTCTCGACGCGCGGCCGCAACGCCGAGGAAACCCGCCGCTACAACGCGCGTTCGGGCGACGACATCGACGGCAAGCCGCTGGTCGTGCTCGTGAACGGCGGTTCGGCCTCGGCCTCCGAGATCGTCGCCGGTGCGCTGCAGGACCAGAAGCGCGGCACGATCGTCGGCTCGCGGTCCTTCGGCAAGGGCTCCGTGCAGACCATCATTCCGCTGGGTGCGAACGGCGCCCTGCGCCTGACGACCGCGCTCTACTACACGCCGTCCGGCTCCTCGATCCAGGGACGCGGCATCCGCCCCGACATCGAGGTCGAGCAGCCGCTGCCGGAAGAGATCAAGGCGCAGATGGGCCTCAAGGCCGACGAAGACCTGAAGATGGGCGAAGCCTCGCTTCGCGGCCACATCAAGGGTGCCGAGGAGAACGAGGAGGGCTCCGGCTCGCTCGACTACGTGCCGCCTGAGGCCAAGGACGACCTGCAGCTGCAGTACGCCTACGACCTCCTGCGCGGCGTGAAGACCAACGCGGCCTTCCCGCCGAAGCAGGACACCGCGTCGGCCGCCAACTGAGCGGACGAACGACCGACATATCGAAGGGCTTCGGCGGCGACGCCGGGGCCCTTTCTCGTTCGCGAGCGGCAAAGCTCCGATCCAGTCTTGCGTCCTATGAAGGACGTATGCGCGACGAGCTCTACAGTCCCCTCGGCCAGACCCTGGCACCCGCAGCCCGCCCCCTGAGCCGCTCGCTCGGGCGATGGCTCGGCGCGGCCTGCGCGGCGGCCCTGGTCGCGGGTGGCTCCGCCTTCACCGCCCTCAATCAGCCGGCCTTCGCGCCGCCCGCCCCGCCCTCGCCCGTCAAGGTCGCCGAACAGGTCGCCGAGCGCCGTCCGGAGCCCGCCGAGCGCCAGCCGAACGTGCTCCGCATGGAACAGGGCGGCGGCTTCACGATCTCGGATGCGGAAGGCGAGCGCCCGCTCGTCGACGACGCCAACCCGATGACGGGCTCGATCCGCGTTCTCGAGCCCGGCTCGCTGCGCCAGCCCGCCGCTTTCTCGCACATGCCGGAGCAGGCGCTGCTCGAAGCCACCGACTTCGGCCCTCTCCCGGTTCGGGGCACCGACGGACGTCGGCCGCTCGACGTCTATGCCGGTGCCTGGTCGGGCACCGGCGGCACCCGGATCGCCATCGTGGTCGGCGGTCTCGGCGTCAGCCAGAGCGGGTCCATGCGTGCCGTCGAGGAACTGCCGGCCGGCGTCACGCTGGCCTTCGCGGCCGAGGGCAACAGCCTCGATCGCTGGATGCAAGCGGGGCGGCGGAACGGCCACGAGATTCTGCTGCAGGCGCCGATGGAGCCTTTCGGCTATCCCGACGTCTCGGCCGGCCCCCATACGCTGAAAGTCGCGGACGCTGCGGCCGGTCGCCTTGACGACCTCCACTGGTCGATGGGCCGGATCACCAATTATGTCGGTGTCATGAACTACATGGGCGCGCGCCTCAATGCCGATCCCGCGGCCCTCCAGCCGTTCCTCGGCGAGCTCTCCAAGCGCGGCCTTCTCTACCTCGACGACGGCACGTCCCTGCGCTCGGAAGCGCGCGACGTCGCCATGGCCAACGGCACGTCCTTCGCCTCCGCCGATCTCGTCATCGACACCGAGCGCGAGCCGGCGTCGATCGAGAAGCAGCTCGACGTCCTCGAGCGGATCGCCCGCGCGAAGGGAACCGCGATCGGCACGGCCAGCGCCTTCGATGCCTCGATCGACGGTATCAAGCGCTGGGCCGCGGCCGCCGCCGAGCGTGGGATCGAAATCGTGCCGGTCTCGGCCCTCGCCTTCGATCCAGAAGCGCGCGGCTGACAGGTCACCTATTCGGCAACGGCGTTTCTTCGCTTTGGCGAATGCGTTAGCATTTGCGAAAGATTTCCGGAGCGCGCATGCCCCCTTCCCCCGATTCGCTGCCCTACCGCCCCTGTGTCGGCATCATGGTCCTGAACGACGATGGGAAGGTCTTCGTCGGGCGGCGCATCGCCGAGCCGCAGGGCGAGATGGACGGCGCGTCGCAGCTTTGGCAGATGCCGCAAGGGGGCATCGACGAGGGGGAAGACCCGCTGGTGGCCGCCAAGCGCGAACTCTACGAGGAGACCGGCATCCGCTCGGTGTCGCTTCTCGGCACGACCGACGGCTGGGTGCGCTACGAGTTGCCACCCCATCTCCTCGGAGTCGCCCTGAAGGGTCGCTTCCGCGGGCAGATGCAGAAGTGGTTCGCCTTCCGCTTCGAAGGCGACGAGAGCGAGATCCAGATCGATCCGCCGCCAGGGGACCACGACGCGGAATTCAGCGAGTGGGCCTGGAAGTCGCTCGATGAGGTGCTGGACCTCGTCGTTCCGTTCAAGCGTGGTGTCTACGAGGAAGTCGTCCGAGCCTTCCGTCACCTGGAGGCCGGCCGATGATGGCCGATGGCGTCCGCGATATCGTCCTGCGCGAGATGGCGCCCGACGAACTGATCCTTGTCGAGACGATCCACGCGACGGCGTTCGGACGCGACGAAGAGGCGCGCCTCCCCCACGCCATCATCTCGGCCGGCCACGACGTCATCTCGGTGGTGGCTGTCGATGGCGACTACTTCGTCGGCCATGCGCTCTTCACGGCGCTGGAAGGGGCCGAGAAAGCCCTGGCGCTCGGCCCCGTCGCCATCGTTCCCGACCGGCAGGGCGAAGGCATCGGAGCGCGGCTGGTGCGCCATGGCCTCGATCTGGCACGGCAGCGCGGCTGGCGTTCGGTCTTCGTCCTAGGCGACCCCGCCTTCTATGGCCGCCTCGGCTTCCGCGCCAACCTCGCCAAGGGCGCCATCGTCCCCTGGGCCGGACCGAATTTTCAGGCTCTCGAACTGGTGCCGGGAGCGCTCGCAAGCTGGGCCGGGATGCTGGTTTATCCCGATGCCTTCGGCGCCAACGACGAACAGGACTGACGCGCATCTCAAGGAGAAAGGCCCGGCCGCTTCCGCGACCGGGCCTTTCAGAAACTAGGGGCTTCGAACGGCTGGCGGACTAAAGCCCGAGCGCTTCCTTGGCGTTCCGCAGGTCCGCAAGGCGACGCTCGGCGCGCGAGCGCACGGTGGCGTCCGTCGCATCGGCGACGTCCTCTTCCGTGTTGCGGATCTGCTGGTCGAGCTCGGCGGCGTCGATCTCCTCGACCGGCATCGCGTGCTCGGCGAGCAGCGTGAACCCTTCCGGGTTAATGTCGGCAAAGCCGCCCTGCACGAAGATCCGGCGCTCGCCGCCGTTCGCGAGCGTCGCCTGGACGACGCCCGGCTTCAGCGTCGTCATGAAGGGCGCGTGGCCCGGCATCGCCGTGAAGTAGCCCTCGCTGCCCGGAGCGACCACGGCCGACACCTGTTCGGACAGGAGCAGACGCTCCGGAGACACCAGTTCGAACTTGAAGCTCTCAGCCACGATCCGCCTGCCTTGCTTGGCTCCCGATGTGGAGCTCGGCCTGAAGCGCGGTGTCGAAATGTCGAACCGCGATCTCGAATTTGTCGCGGCAGCCGGGATTGCAGAACCCGACCACCCGTTCGCGATAGAGGGTCAACGCGTCGCCCAAGATCGGCTGTCCCGACCAGGGGCAAGTCGTGTTGACCGCGTCCTCGATCCTCAGGGTCTCGGACGCGACCATCGTCGTCAGGCCTGCGCGGCCATCTTCTGGGCCTTCTCGATCGCCATGTCGATCGAGCCGACCATGTAGAAGGCGGCTTCTGGCAGATGGTCGTACTCGCCCTCGACGAGGCCCTTGAACGAGCGGATCGTGTCCTCCAGCGGAACGAGCTGGCCCGGCGAACCGGTGAACACTTCGGCGACGAAGAACGGCTGCGAGAGGAAGCGCTCGACCTTCCGGGCGCGGGCGACCGTCAGCTTGTCCTCTTCGGACAGCTCGTCCATGCCCAGAATGGCGATGATGTCCTGCAGCGACTTGTACTTCTGGAGGATCTGCTGGACGCGATTGGCGACCTCATAGTGCTCCTCGCCGACGATCAGCGGCGACAGCATGCGCGAGGTGGAGTCCAGCGGATCCACGGCCGGGTAGATGCCCTTTTCCGAAATCGCGCGGTTGAGAACCGTACGCGCGTCGAGGTGCGCGAACGAGGTCGCCGGGGCCGGATCGGTCAGATCGTCGGCGGGCACGTAGATCGCCTGCACCGAGGTGATCGAACCCTTGTTCGTGGTCGTGATGCGCTCCTGCATCGCGCCCATGTCGGTCGCGAGCGTCGGCTGATAGCCCACCGCCGACGGGATACGGCCGAGAAGCGCCGACACCTCGGCGCCCGCCTGCGTGAAGCGGAAGATGTTGTCGACGAAGAACAGAACGTCCTGACCCTGGTCGCGGAAGTTCTCGGCAATGGTGAGGCCGGTCAGCGCGACGCGGGCGCGCGCGCCCGGCGGCTCGTTCATCTGGCCGTAGACGAGGGCGGCCTTCGAGCCGGCGGTCGAGCCGCCGTTCTCGTGCGGGTCCTTGTTCACGCCGGACTCGATCATCTCGTGATAGAGATCGTTGCCCTCGCGGGTGCGCTCGCCGACGCCGGCGAACACGGAGTAACCGCCGTGCGCCTTCGCGACGTTGTTGATCAGCTCCTGGATCAGCACCGTCTTGCCGACGCCCGCACCGCCGAACAGACCCACCTTGCCGCCGCGCGCGTAAGGCGCGAGGAGGTCGATCACCTTGATGCCGGTGACGAGGATCTGGCTCTCGGGGTTCTGGTCGACATAGGGAGGCGCCGGCTGGTGGATGCCGCGCTTAGCCTCGTACTGGATCGGGCCGACTTCGTCGATCGGCTCGCCGATGACGTTCATGATGCGGCCGAGCGTGCCGTCGCCGACCGGAACCTGGATCGGGGTGCCGGTGTCGGTCACCGGCTGGCCGCGCACGAGGCCCTCGGTGAGGTCCATCGCGATGGTGCGCACGGTGTTCTCGCCGAGGTGCTGGGCGACCTCGAGAACAAGCCGGTTGCCGTTGTTGTCGGTTTCCAGCGCGTTGAGGATCTCGGGCAGGTGGTCGTCGAACTGCACGTCGACGACGGCGCCGATGACCTGCGAGACCCGGCCGCGTCGGCCGTTCATATCCAGTGTGTCAGCCATGCGAGTGTCCTCTCGAAAGTGTCCGGCGCGTCCGGCGGCCCCGCCCCTCCGCGCCCATCATGTCGTTTCCTGGCGCGCCGCCCGTCGCGGCGCTGCCGGCAAGTCCTTAGAGCGCTTCGGCGCCCGCGATGATCTCGATCAGTTCCGTCGTGATCTGCGCCTGGCGCTGACGGTTGTAGGAGATCGAGAGCTTGTTGATCATGTCGCCGGCGTTGCGGGTGGCGTTGTCCATCGCGCTCATCCGGGCACCCTGCTCCGAAGCGCCGTTCTCAAGCAGCGCGCGGAAGAGCTGGACCTTGATGTTGCGCGGGATGAGATCGGCGAGGATCTCCTCCGGTCCCGGCTCGTACTCGTAGAGCGCGGTGGCGCCGCCGGCCCGCGTCGTCGCCTCTTCGGCCTTCGGCACCTCGGCGGGGATGATCCGCTGGGCCGTCGGAACCTGCGTGATGACGTTGACGAAGGCGGAGTAGAAGATCGTGGCGACGTCGAACTCGCCGGCCTCGAAGAGCTCCATCACCTTGTCGGCGACGGTTTCCGCAGCCGAGAAGCCGATGGTTCGGGCACCGCCGTGGTCGAGGCGGGCGACAATCCGATCGCCGAAGTCGCGGCGCATCAGGTCGGTGCCCTTCTTGCCGACCGAGATGATCTTGACCGTCTTCCCGGCGGCCTCGAGCCGACGGATGTGCTCACGCACGAGACGCACGATCTGCGAGTTGAAACCGCCGCACAGGCCGCGGTCGGAGGTGAAGACGACGAGCAGGTGCACGTCGTCCTTGCCGGTGCCGACCATCAGAGGCAGGCCCTCGCCGTCCTCCATGGCGCCCGCGATGTTGGCCAGGACCGATGCCATGCGCTCGGAATAGGGGCGAGCCGCCTCGGCCGCATCCTGGGCGCGGCGGAGCTTGGCCGCCGCGACCATCTGCATGGCCTTGGTGATCTTCTGCGTCGCCTTGACCGAGGCGATGCGGTTTCGCAGATCCTTGAGCGAAGCCATCTGTCGGGTCAGTCTCCTGGGCGGCCGGAGCCGTTAGTGCGAGCGGCGTTGCGGCTCAGGCGAAGGACTTCGAGTAGTGCTCGAGGACCGACTTGAGCTTGGCGCGCGTATCGTCCGACAGCGCCTTCTCGGTCGCGATCGTGTCGAGCACCGACTTGTGCTCGGTGCGCAGCGAGGTGAGGAGACCCTCCTCGAAGCGACCGACGTCGGAGACCTTGAGCTTGTCGAGGTAGCCCTGCGTTCCCGCGAAGATTACCGCGACCTGCTCTTCCGTCTTCAGCGGCGAGAACTGCGGCTGCTTAAGGAGCTCGGTCAGGCGGGCGCCGCGGTTGAGGAGGCGCTGCGTCGAGGCGTCGAGGTCCGAGCCGAACTGAGCGAAGGCCGCCATCTCGCGGTACTGCGCGAGCTCGCCCTTGATCGAGCCGGCGACCTGCTTCATCGCCTTGACCTGGGCGGCCGAGCCGACGCGCGACACCGACAGACCGACGTTCACGGCCGGGCGGATACCCTGGTAGAACAGGTTGGTCTCGAGGAAGATCTGGCCGTCGGTGATCGAGATCACGTTGGTCGGGATGTAGGCCGACACGTCGTTGGCCTGCGTCTCGATGACGGGGAGCGCGGTCAGCGAGCCCGAGCCCATCTCGTCGTTGAGCTTGGCGGCGCGCTCCAGAAGACGCGAGTGCAGGTAGAACACGTCGCCCGGATACGCCTCGCGGCCCGGCGGACGGCGCAGCAGCAGCGACATCTGGCGGTAGGACACGGCCTGCTTGGACAGGTCGTCATAGGCGATCACGGCGTGCATGCCGTTGTCGCGGAAGTACTCGCCCATGGCGCAGCCGGCGAACGGCGCGATGTACTGGAGCGGAGCCGGATCGGAGGCAGTCGCCGCGACGACGATCGAGTAGGCCATTGCGCCGCGCTCTTCGAGCGTGCGGACGAACTGGGCGACGGTCGAGCGCTTCTGGCCGATCGCCACGTAGATGCAGTAGAGCTTGTCCTTCTCGTTGCCCGCGTCGTGCGCCGGCTTCTGGTTGAGGAAGGTGTCAAGCAGGATGGCGGTCTTGCCGGTCTGGCGATCGCCGATGACCAGCTCGCGCTGGCCGCGGCCGACCGGGATCAGCGCGTCGATGGCCTTGAGGCCGGTCGACATCGGCTCGTGCACCGACTTGCGCGGAATGATGCCGGGCGCCTTGACGTCGACGCGGCGACGCTCGGTGGACTCGATCGGGCCCTTGCCGTCGATCGGATTGCCGAGGCCGTCGACCACGCGGCCGAGAAGACCCTTGCCGACCGGGACGTCCACGATCGCGCCGGTGCGGCGGACGGTGTCGCCCTCCTTGATGTCGCGGTCGGAGCCGAAGATCACGATACCGACATTGTCGGACTCGAGGTTCAGCGCCATGCCGCGCACGCCGCCGGGGAACTCGACCATTTCGCCGGCCTGGCACTGGTCGAGGCCGTAGACGCGGGCGATGCCGTCACCGACGGAGAGAACCGTACCGACCTCGGAGACTTCCGCCTCGTTGCCGAAGTTCTTGATCTGGTTCTTGAGGATTGCGGAAATTTCCGCGGCCCGGATGTCCATCAGCCGACCTCTTTCAGCGCAAGCTTAAGGGATGAGAGTTTTGTGCGAAGCGAGGTGTCGATCTGGCGCGAACCGATGCGGACCACGAGGCCGCCGAGGATCGCAGGGTCGACGCTCTCGCGCATGGTGACCGTCTTCGACGTGTAGCGGCCGAGCGCGTCGCGCAGTTCGCGCCGCTGCTCGTCGCTCAAGGGATGGGCGCTGACGACTTCCGCGTCGACCTCGCCACGGTGTTCGGCCGCCATGGCGCGGAAGCCGCGCACGATCGACGGCAGGGCGAAGAGACGACGGTTGGCCGCCACGACCTTCAGGAAGTTGCCGACGAGCGGGCTCGGACGCGTCTCCGCGACCACAGCGGAGATCGCGCGAAGCTGATCGTCCGACGTGAAGGCCGGGCTCTCGACGAGACGCCGGAAGTCGGCGTTCTCATCGACGAGCTGCTGATACTGCAGAAGCTCGGACTCCGTCGCGTCGATCGAACCGTCGTCGCGAGCAAGCTCGAAGAGGGACTGGGCGTAGCGTTCGGCGACCCCGGAAACCGGAGAGGAGGATTGTGCCACGGACGATCGCTTCTCTTCTTATCTGGGTTCCCGCGTCCGCCCGGTCGCGTCGCGAAGGCTCGTGGGAACTGTTCAAAAAAAGGTCGCGAGTGCCGGGAACCTGCCCCCGGGCTGACCGCGATGAGGGGTCGTCTAGCACAGGGTTTCCCGCTCCACAACAGAGCGAAGGGGCCGAAAACGCGGCTTCACAGCATGGTTTACAGGGCGCGGCCTCAGGCCGGCACCAACCCGAAAACCGGGGCGAGACACGCGCCTGCGACGATCAGGTTGACGAGGAGCCAGAGCCAGTTGCCGAAGGTCGAGGCATCGTCGGAGAGGATTGAGACGAGGCGGCCGAATGCCACGAACAGCCACCCTGCCCCGAGCGCCATCTGCGTGAAGGGCTGGTCGTAGAAGAATAGCGTCGCCAGCCCAACGCCGAGCGGAAACCCGGCGAGCGAGCCCCGGATCTCGGACAGGCCGACACGCCGCTCGCCGATCGGCTGGAGCTTGGCCATGCGCAGGAACGTGCCCGGCGCGAACAGCGCATAGAGGCCGTAGAGGATGCTGAAGCAGGCGGCCGCAAACGGCAGCGCGTCGACCGTGGTGGTGGGAAGCGTGATCGGCATCGTAGCTCGCGGCGGAAGAGTTCGGTTGGCGCGTGGGCTTAGCGGAAATCGGGCCGAGCGGCAAAGCCGGACGGACCTCAGCCGGTGCAGTTCCCTTCGACCGCGATCTCCCGCCGCCCGTCGCCGCGAATCAGCGTCATCGTGCCGGCGAGGTCCACGGTCTCCGCCGAGCGGCCCGTTTCGCGCACCGTCAGGTTGACGTTGACGCGCGGCTCGCCGGCCGAGCGCCAGACGGTGACGTTGGCCTGCGCGGCGTCGGCGCCCGAGCGCACCTTCTCCAGTTCGCGCAGGACGCCGTCGACCATGACGTAGCCGCGCTCGACGGGGGTCTCCGCCTTGGTCTCTCGCATCACGAGGAAGGCAAAGCGCCAGGTCTGAGGGTCGTCGAAGCGGAAGGCCGCGCGACCCTCAGGCGTGAAGTAGGTGCAGCGCGACGGCGCGGGATACCAGAAGATCGTGTCCTGCGCGGCCGGCGGCCCGGCGGTGGGTGCGGGGCCGGAACTCATATCCTGCGCGATGGCGGGCGCGCAGGAGAGACCGAGAAGAGCCGTCGACACCAGCCGCTTAAACCTCATGCCGTCCCTCTTCCCTGCCGCCCGCATTCGCTCATGCATTGACAGGATCGCGCCGCCGACAGCAAGGGCTGCGGGGCCTCAGAGGAAGCTTTGCGGATCGATGTCGATCTGGACGTGGACCGAGCCGCGCGGTTTCGGCGCGGCCGCGATCATTGCGCGAAGGAACGCCTGGAGCGGCGCGCGCCGGCCGCCCTGCGCCAGGAGCCGGAAGCGGTGCCGCCCGCGCACCAGCCCGAGCGGCGCCTCGGCGGGACCGAGCACTTCGAGCCCCATGTCCTGTGGTGCGGCGCGGGCGAGTTCGCGCCCGTGCTCCTCCGCCTCGCGACGCGTGTCGGCCGAGACGATCAGCGCGGCGAGCCGGCCGAAGGGCGGCAGCCCCGCGCGCTCGCGCTCATGGGCCTCTCGGTCGTAGAAGCGGTCGGGATCGGCCGCGACCAGCGCCTGCATCACCGGATGCTCCGGACTCCAGGTCTGGATCATGCCGCGGCTCGGAAGCCCCGAGCGCCCCGCCCGGCCCGTCACCTGGTGGAGGAGCTGGAAGGTGCGCTCGGCCGCGCGCGGGTCGCCGTTGGCAAGGCCAAGGTCGGCATCCACCGCGCCGACCAGCGTCATCAGCGGAAAGTGATGGCCCTTGGCAACGAGTTGCGTGCCGATCACGATGTCGGCCTCGCCGTCCGCCACGGCGTCGAGCTCGCGCCGCAGCCGCCGCGCGCCGCCCGGCAGATCGGACGACAGGAGGATCGTGCGGGCGTCCGGGAAGGTCTCCAGCATCTCCTCGGCGATGCGCTCGACGCCGGGCCCGCAGGCGACGAGATGGTCGAGCGTGCCGCAGGACGGGCAGCTTTCCGGGCGGTGCTGCGCGTGGCCGCAGTGGTGGCATTGCAGGGTGCCGCGCAGGCGATGGTCGACCAGCCAGGCGGAACACTGCAAGCACTGGAAGCGATGGCCGCAGGCACGGCAGAGCGTCAGCGGCGCGTAGCCGCGGCGGTTGAGGAAGAGAAGCGCCTGCTCGCCGCGCTTCACCGTTTCTTCGATCGCGGTCAGGAGCACCGGCGACAGGAAGCGGCCGCGCGCCGGCGGGTGGCGTCGCAGGTCGACCAGCGAGAGATCCGGCAGCGCGGCGTCGGCGAAGCGGCGGCCGAGCGGCACGTGGGCGTAGCGACCGGTGCGCGCGTTGACGCGGCTTTCGAGCGAAGGCGTGGCGGAGGCGAGGATCACCGGGCAGCCCCCCTCCCGTCCCCGCACCACGGCCATGTCGCGGGCGTGGTAGAAGGTCCGGTCCTCCTGCTTGTAGGCGGGGTCATGCTCCTCGTCGACGATGACGAGGCCGAGGTCGGGAAAGGGCAGGAAGAGCGCGGACCGCGCCCCGGCGACGACCCTGACGCGGCCCTCGGCCACCTGCCGCCACACCTTCTCGCGCATGCGCGGCGGCACATCGGAATGCCACTGCGCCGGCTCGGCGCCGAAGCGCTGATGAAAGCGGTCGATGAAGCTCTGGGTCAGCGCGATCTCGGGCAGGAGGATCAGCACCTGACGCCCCTTGTCGAGGGCGCGCGCCACCGCCTCGAAATAGACCTCGGTCTTGCCCGATCCGGTGACGCCTTCGAGCAGCGAGACCGAGAAGCCGCCCGCCTCCACGGGCGCGATCAGTCGGTCGGAGGCCTCGCGCTGATCGGGCGTCAGTTCGGCGCGGCCGTGCGCGGTGTCGGGCGCGGGGACGGCCGGATGCGGCGGCAGGGACACAGGCTCGAGCGCGCCGACCTTGACGAGGCCGTCGACGACGGAAACGGCGACGCCGGAGGCGTTCGCCAAGCCCGAACGCGTCCATTCGGGCGATTGCGCCAGCGTATCGAGGACGCGCTGGCGCGTCGGCGTCATGCGCGGCGGCAGGACACCGGTCGCGCGCAAGCCGTCCACGTGCGGCTCCGGATCGAAGGCGACCGGCGCCCGCAGCACCATGCGCGCCACGAGGCCGGGCGGCGAAATCGTGTAGTCGGCGACCCAGTCGATGAAGCGCCGCATCGTGGCGTCGAGCGGAGGGCAGTCGAAGACATGGGTGATCGCCCGCAGCTTCCGGGCGTCCACCGGATCGGTCGGCTGGTCCCAGACGACGCCCGCCACCTGCCGCGGCCCGAGCGGCACCTGCACGATCGAGCCGGGCTCGACCGACATCCCCTCCGGCACACGGTAGGAATAGGGACGCTCCGCCGGCAGGGGCACCAGCACCGGCACGACCTTCGGTCCGCCGGGAAGCGCGTCCGGCGCGAACAGGAGGTCGGTGAACGGGGCGGGGGAGTGATCCAAGCGGGTGCCGTTGCGGAAACCAGGAAAAATCGGCGCTCGCAATCGGGCGCCGTGCCCCCCATATCGTTCTTCACGCGGTGCGATGAAAGGGTCTTGGGCGGGGCCGGGGGCGGCTGATTCCCGCTTGCTTCCGATACCGGGTCCTATACACCACCACACATCAGGATCGACGGCGGCGCCGTCGGCCCCATGGGAGGGGCTGGCCGTCCGCCGGTGAACGAAGGACGAATTTCATGAAATTTTTCGTCGATACGGCCGATATTGCCGAGATCAGGGAACTGCAGGGCGCCGGCCTGATCGACGGCGTGACCACCAACCCATCGCTGGTCCTGAAGGCCAACCGGCCGCTCAAGGAACTTCTCAAGGAGATCTGCGAAGTCACCGACGGCCCGGTCTCGGGCGAAGTCGCCTCGACCGATTTCGACGGAATGATGCGCGAGGGCAAGATCATCGCCGCGATCGCGCCCAACATCGTCGTCAAGCTGCCGCTGACGCTGGACGGCCTCAAGGCCTGCAAGCGCTTCACCGAAGACGGCATCAAGACCAACGTGACGCTCTGCTTCTCGGCCAACCAGGCGCTGCTCGCGGCCAAAGCCGGCGCGACCTACATCTCACCTTTCGTCGGCCGTCTCGACGACATGAACATCGACGGCATGGAGCTGATCTCCGACATCCGTCGCATCTACGACAACTACGGCATCGAGACAGAGATCCTCGCCGCCTCGATCCGCACGCCGAACCACGTGCGCGAGGCTGCCCTGATCGGCGCTGACGTCGCGACCGTGCCGCCGGCGACCCTCAAGGCGCTGGTCAAGCATCCGCTGACGGACAACGGCCTCAAGGCCTTCATCGCCGACTGGGCGAAGACCGGCCAGACGATCGAGTAAGCTCCGCCCAACGCGGACCAACAAAAAAGGGCGGCTCGCGAGAGCCGCCCTTTTTCGTGCGCGCCGTCCGGGGAGGAGGACGTCCGGCGCGCGGGGGATCGATCAGGCGTGCTGGAAGTGGCTTTCCAGGAAGTAGAGCGACTTGTCGATGCCGCGGCCGACCTCGGTGAAGAGATCGGCGGTCAGGTCGTCGCCCGCCTCGTCCGACTCCTTCACGGCGTCCTTCAAGGCGCCGCCCCACTTGGCGTAGCTGTCGGCCAGGCGCTTGATGTGGCCCATCAGGTCGACGAGATCGAGCGGATACGGGTCGAGAACGGTCGCCTCGGCCGAGGCCTGCACCGTGCCGCGGGCCTGGCCGCCGAGGGCCGTCAGACGCTCGGCGATCGTGTCGACATACTCCTCGGCTTCCTCGTGGAGCTTGTCGAACAGGAGGTGGGTTCCGTAGAAGTTGTGACCCTTGACGTTCCAGTGGGCCTGCTTGGCCTGGTAGCTGAGGTCGATGGCCGAGGCCAGATGCACCTGCAGGAGCTCGATCATCGAGCGGCGCAGATTCTCGTTCAAGGTGTTCTTGGTCGGATGGATCGGGGTCTTGCCCTGCTTGGCCATCGAAGTCTCCTGAGCCCGCATACAAAGCCGGCACGCAAACGCACGCCGGTCGCGTCTGGGCAGTTACGCGCGGGGGACGGATTCGGTTCCCCCACGCGGCACACCGCCTCAGTCGAGCTTGGCCGTCAGTTCGGCCTGCGCCTTGGCGCCCCAGACGGCCTTCACCGCGGCATCGCGTCCGCAGCCGATCCGGTAGCGCTTGTAATGACCGGGATTCTTCCGGGCGTAGTCCTGATGGTAGTCCTCGGCGGGGTAGAACTCGGCCGCTGGCAGCACCGCCGTCGCGACCTTCTGTCCCAGCTCCTTCTGAACCGCCGCCTTGCTGGCTTCGGCCGTCTTCATCTGCCCGTCGCCGATCGCGAAGACGGCGGTGCGGTAGGAATCGCCACGGTCGCAGAACTGGCCGCCCGCGTCGGTCGGGTCGATCGAATGCCAGTAGGCTTGGAGCAGCTGGTCGTAGGTGATCTTCGCCGGGTCGTAGGTGACCTTCACCGCCTCGTAGTGACCCGTCGTCTCGGTGACGACGTCCTGATAGGTCGGGTTCTTCAGATGGCCGCCGGTGTAGCCCGACATGGTCTTCGTCACGCCGGGAACCCGGTCGAGATCGGTTTCCATCGACCAGAAGCAACCGCCGGCAAGGATCGCCTCGTCGGCCTGCGCGGCGATCGGGGTGAGGACAGCAAAAAGGCCGAGCGCGAGAACGCCCGGCCGCAGGAAGGATGAACGCGTCATCGATGGGTCTCCGCGGGGGTTCGGCACCTTCAACTACGGCGCGCCGAACCCGGCGGATGCAAGGCGTGCCGATTAAACCCGGCGCTCGACCATCATCTTCTTGATCTCGGCGATCGCCTTGGCGGGGTTCAGGCCCTTCGGGCAGGCCTGCGTGCAGTTCATGATCGTGTGGCAGCGGTAGAGGCGGAACGGATCCTCGAGGTTGTCGAGGCGCTCGCCGGTCGCCTCGTCGCGCGAGTCGATCAGCCAGCGATAGGCTTGGAGCAGAACCGCTGGGCCGAGATAGCGGTCGCCGTTCCACCAGTAGCTCGGGCACGAGGTCTGGCAGCAGAAGCACAGGATGCACTCGTAGAGCCCGTCGAGCTTCTCACGGTCCTCGTGGCTCTGGCGCCACTCCTTCTCGGGCTCCGGCGTTTCGGTCTTCAGCCAGGGCTCGATCGAGCGCAGCTGCGCGTAAGGCACGGTGAGGTCGGGCACGAGGTCCTTGACCACCGGCATGTGCGGCAGCGGATAGACCTTCACCGCGCCCTTCACCTCGTCCATGCCCTTGGTGCAGGCGAGCGTGTTGGAGCCGTCGATGTTCATCGCGCAGGAGCCGCAGATACCTTCGCGACAGGAGCGGCGCAGCGTGAGAGTCGAATCGACCTTGTTCTTGATCCAGAGGAGCGCGTCGAGCACCATCGGGCCGCAGTCGTCGGTGTCGACGTAGAACGTGTCGACGCGCGGGTTCTGGCCGTCGTCCGGCGACCAGCGATAGACGCCGAACTCGCGCACGTTCTTGGCGCCGGCGGGCTTCGGCCAGACCTTGCCCTTCTGGACGGTGGAGTTCTTGGGGAGCGTGAGTTCGACCATGGCCGGGTCCTGGACAGGGGATGCGCGTCTTTAGAATGGGGCTAAACACGAATGCGCGGGCAGCGCAACACGCCACGGTGTCGCCCCCGCGGTTAAACCGTTTGTATGTCGGCGCCGGTCTGCACCGGCCCCACGGCATTCCCGTTCACGGCTGGACGATCACCGGGAACGGGCCGAAGCGCGTCGGCTTGCCGACCTCCTCGGCGACTTCGGCCAGCACCGCCGCATGCGTCCCCGCCGCGACGAGGCCTGCAGCCTCCGCATGGGCGCTGGCCGCCTCCAGCGTCCGGCCAAGGGTCGTCGGAACGCCGGCCGCCTCGATGCGCTTCAGCTCGCGCTCCACCTCGGTCGACACGTCTCCCTCCGGGCGCACATCATGGATATGAACGGCGAGGACGCGTCCGGGATGGCGCTCCACGGCGGACGCATAGACCGTCGCGTCCTTCTGGCCGCTGTCGCCGATCAGCACGAACTTGAGGTCGGGATAATCGGCCATCAGTTCGTCGATCGCGCCGTCCTTGTGGCTGCGGTGGCGCCGCAACAGCCAGCCGAGCGCGTCGTCGGACAGGGAGCGCAGGAGCATCGGACCAGCCGGGATGTTCTTCTGCGCCATGAAGCGCTCGAAGATATCCGACAGGTTCCAGGGACTGGACGAGACGTAGAAGACCGGGTTGGTCTCGGGTCCCGCCGCGCCGTCGCAAAGGGCGCGGTAGAACTCCGAGACACCGGGGAAGGCCGCGCGGGCTTCGGGCGAATTGGCCGTGACGATCCGCCAGTGGCGCAGCATCTTGAAGGCGCCGGTGTGAATGATCGTATCGTCGATGTCCGAAATGACGCCGAAGCGCGCGGCGGGCGAGACGACGCGCGCCCTGCCCTCGGCATCCACCGGCGCAAAATCGTAGCCCTTCGCCGTTTCGAGATGGAAGCGGACCGGCGTCCAGGGCGCGGCATCCTCGCCGAGATGAGCCGTCTCGATATTCAGCCGGACATAGCCCTCCCGGTCGCTGAGGAGGACGCCGGAGCCCGCCGGCCCCTCGTATCGCACCCGAGCCGTCCCGATCTCGTCGGTCTCGTAGCGCTTGAAGGTCAGCCAGAGATTGCGCAGCGTGGAATTGGAATGGGGGGCGTCGAAGACGCCTTCGTCCTCCAGGACGCGCCCGAGGATCTGCAGCCGCCCGCGTGCGACGCGTCCGGGGTAGACGACCAGCGTCGGCCGATCCGTCAGTCCGACTGCACGCTTGACCCTGAAGCGCAGGACCCGGCTGCGGCGAAGAATGTGCCGGCCCAGCCCGCGCAACATGTCCGATTTCATACCACCCGCGATAGCAAAGCGCGCGGGCGGCGGGAAGCGGCGGCGCGTCGGCGGATGATTTGGGCAGCTATTTGTTTTCGTCGAGCAGTCTTCTGATCGCCTCTGAGTTTCCGAGCATGGCGGCATCACGGTCGGGCTGAGCCCAACTGACGAAATCGGACATGATCCGGCCGGTCGATATCTCGAACGCGTCGACGAGGTACCCACCTCTCGCGAGAACGAGAATGCGTTCATTGCCGCTGAGGAGCAAATGCGGGTTGGAAAGATAAGACCCGTCTTCGGAGTAGTTCATCTCGATCCCTATCCCGAACCGGGTCAAGAAAAGGGAATAAGCGCACGGCGCCCGCCAAATTTCGAAGACGATATCGATGGTTGCAGGACTTACGCCCAAAACGAAGCATCCAACTTCTCGACCGCAGACGGGGTCGGGAAAATTCGCTGCGAACAATTGTCCGGATAGAACGGTAAGGATGACAAGCGGGGCGTTCAACGCAGGTCCGAGCATAAACCGCCAGCGCCGATGTTTGAGCGTCATCAGCAGCGAGAGGCCCATCGCGACCGCGATCGATATGAATCCCGCATGGAAGAGCAGGAACTCGCTCGAAATGCGCCCCTTCCAACTCGGCGGAGGGTGGGCCGTAAAACTATTGAACGCCGCCACGAGCGCCGCACCGATCAGCGCCCAACCGACCAGATACAGAATTGGGCGCCACTTGGTAGCGGCGCCCAATCGATCGTTCAGCCACATGCCGTAGCCGGAAACTCGATCCCTCACGGACCTTTAGTACACGCGCTTCTTCGGCTGGATGTACTCGATCTCGTTCGACATCGTGT
Organism: Aureimonas phyllosphaerae; assembly: GCF_047943035.1. Lineage (NCBI taxonomy): Bacteria > Pseudomonadati > Pseudomonadota > Alphaproteobacteria > Hyphomicrobiales > Aurantimonadaceae > Aureimonas > Aureimonas phyllosphaerae. The sequence goes on from NZ_CP181348.1 coordinate 4,277,732, forward strand.
AGGTGTGGACCGGCCGGTCCTCCAGCGTCACGGTCTTGGCGACCGTGTCGCAGAAGCTCAGCGTGTGTTTCATCCAGTTGACGTCGTCACGATCGGGGAAGTCCTCGCGGGCGTGGGCGCCGCGCGATTCCTGGCGGGCGCGTGCCGAGTCCATGGTCACGACGGCTTGGGCGATCAGGTTGTCGTATTCGAGCGTCTCGATGAGGTCTGTGTTCCAGATCAGCGAGCGGTCGGTGACGCGAACGTCGTCGGACGCCTTCCAGACCTGATGGATCTTCTCGTGGCCTTCCTCGAGGATCTCGCCCGTGCGGAACACGGCGCAGTTCGACTGCATCGTGCGCTGCATGGTGTCGCGTAGCTCGGCGGTCGACGTCGAGCCCTTGGCATAGCGGAAGCGGTCGAGGCGGGCGAGCGAGTTGTCACCGGCGTTGGCCGGAAGCGGGGCGTGGCCCTCGCCGGCCGAAACCGTCTCGGCGCACCGCAGACCCGCGGCGCGGCCGAACACCACGAGGTCGATCAGCGAATTCGAGCCGAGGCGGTTCGCCCCGTGCACCGACACGCAGGCCGCCTCGCCGACCGCCATCAGGCCCGGCACCACCGAGTCCGGGTTGCCGTCGCGCTTGGTCAGGACCTCGCCGTGATAGTTCGTCGGGATGCCGCCCATGTTGTAGTGGACGGTCGGCAGGACCGGGATCGGCTCCTTGGTCACGTCGACGCCCGCGAAGATGCGGGCCGACTCGGAGATGCCCGGCAGGCGCTCGTGCAGGATCTTCGGATCGAGATGGTCGAGGTGCAGGAAGATGTGGTCCTTGTTCTTGCCGACGCCCCGGCCGTCGCGGATCTCCATGGTCATGGAGCGCGAGACGACGTCGCGGGAGGCGAGATCCTTCGCGGACGGCGCGTAGCGCTCCATGAAGCGCTCCCCTTCCGAGTTGGTGAGGTAGCCGCCCTCGCCGCGCGCGCCTTCCGTGATCAGGCAGCCCGCGCCGTAGATGCCGGTCGGGTGGAATTGCACGAACTCCATGTCCTGCAGCGGCAGGCCGGCGCGCAGCACCATCGCGTTGCCGTCGCCGGTGCAGGTGTGGGCGGAGGTGGCCGAGAAGTAGGCGCGGCCGTAGCCGCCGGTCGCCAGGATCACCTTCTTGGAGCGGAAGCGATGGATCGATCCGTCGTCCATGTTGATGGCGACGACGCCGCGGCAGGCGCCCTCCTCATCCATGATGAGGTCGATCGCGAAGTACTCGATGAAGAACTCGGACGAGTAACGAAGCGACTGCCCGTAGAGCGTGTGCAGGATCGCATGGCCGGTGCGGTCGGCAGCGGCGCAGGTGCGCTGCGCCGGCGGGCCGTTGCCGAAGTCGGTGGTCATGCCGCCGAAGGGGCGCTGGTAGATCTTGCCGTCGGTGGTGCGCGAGAAGGGCACGCCGAAGTGCTCGAGTTCGTACACGGCCTTGGGGGCCTCGCGCACAAGATACTCGATGGCGTCCTGGTCGCCCAGCCAGTCCGACCCCTTCACGGTGTCGTACATGTGCCAGCGCCAGTTGTCCTCGCCCATGTTGCCGAGCGAGGCGGCCACGCCGCCTTGCGCCGCCACGGTGTGCGAGCGGGTCGGGAAGACCTTGGTGATGCAGGCGGTCTTCAGGCCGGCCTGGGCCGCGCCGAGCGTGGCGCGGAGGCCCGCGCCGCCAGCGCCGACGACCACGACGTCGAACGTATGGTCGATGAAGGTGTAGGCCTTGCCGTTCTGGGCCGGCGCGCTGCGATGGGGCTGGGCAGTCGCCATGGTGTTCAGGCTCCGAAGCTCATCTTGACGATCGCGAAAAGGCTCGCCGAGGCGACGAGGACGGCGAAGAAGGTGTTCAGGATGACGAGGGCCACCTTCGCGCCGCCGTGGACGTAGTCCTCGATGATGGTCTGCATGCCGAGACGCATGTGGACACACACGGAGATCACGACAAGACCCATCACCAGCCCGACCAGCGGGTTGGCGAAGGCCGCGCGCACGCCTTCATAGGGTTCGTCGTGCAGCGCGATCAGGAGCACGACGAAGAACGAGATCAGGAAGAGGTTGGCGACGGCGGTGAGCCGCTGCATCCAGAAGTGCCCGGTGCCCTCGCCGGCGGCGCCGTAACCCCGGACCCGCTTCAGGGGAGTTCTCATGTCCATGACGGAACCTTCCTTCAGAGGATGACGACGACCAGCCACAGGAGGACGGTCCCGACGAGCGAGGCGACCAGCGTGGCGATGGCGAGCTTGGTGGATTCTTCGCGGCCGAGGCCGGCGCCCGTATCCCAGATCAAGTGGCGGATCCCGCCGGCCATGTGGTGGAGCAGCGCCCAGCTGTAGCCGAAGAGGATCAGCCGGCCGATGATCGAGCCGAAGAAGGCGGACGCATAGGAGAAGGCGTCCGGCCCGCTGGCGGCGGCGATCAGCCACCAGACGACGAGCGCCGTGCCGACATAAAGCGCGCCGCCGGTGATGCGGTGCAGGATCGACATGGCCATGGTCGGACGGAACCGATAGACCGTGAGATGCGGCGACAGCGGCCGGGCGGATTTGATGTCGGACAAGGATCACTCCGTAGGCGATCGCGGCTGGCATGGGACGCCGGGCGTGGCGCCCAAACGCGGCTGGATTGCTTCTAAAGAACCTGTGCGGCTGCGAAATCAAGCCGCGATCGATCGCATTCGCGCCCAAACCGATTGAATGTCGCTTGCGTCGCAGGCGAACGGTGTCGGCCGGCCGTCAGCGATCGAGGAAGCGCAGGACGTAGCTCGACCAGTCGGCGGGCTCGGCTACCTTCTCGTAGAGATGGCGACCCGATCCGCCGTGGCGCGGCGCGTGGAGCACGAGGCGCGACCAGCCGCGCGAATCGGCTTCTTCCGCGAGGAGATCGACCATCGCCTTGGCGATGCCCTTGCGGCGGTGACGCTGGTCGACGAACACGTGGTCGGCGAGCCCCGAGCGCATGCCCGTCCAGAGATCCGGCAGGTCGTAGAACTGGAGAAAACCGACGAGTTCGCCGTCGAGCCGGGCGCCCAGCATCTCGCCTGTGCGATCCTGCAGGAGCTGCTCGGCGTAGAACGTGTCGGGCGCGCCCGGCGCGCCCCGGAACATGGCCTGGTTGTAGGCGGCCAGAAGCGGCGCGAGCTCGCGCGCATCCTTCAGACGCAGGAGGCCGATCTCGATATCGGGAACGCTTTCGCTCTGGCTCATGCCGCTGGTGTGCGGCGGAAGCGCGCGAGCGTCAAGTCGCGGCGGGCGGATCGTTGGCCGGATCCACGACGCTCGGATTGCGCCGGGCTGCCGCTGCGGCTAGTGGTTTTGCATTGGGGTGCAACATTACGGCGTCAAGTCATGGCGTCGGCGACGTTGCGTCATGGGGGGTGGGAGGACAACAGATGCGGGCCGACATCCTCGCTTGGTCCGTGCCGGTCCTCTTCTGCGCCTTCGCGCTCTGCTTCCTCCTTCTGTCGCGCCTCCATGCCAGCCTCCGATGGTGGAGCGCGGGCTTCTTCGTCGCCTCGCTCGGCTTCGCCCTCACCATCCTACCGACGGCGCCGGGCAGCGTCGCCAAGCCGACATTCGAGGACACGCTGTTCCTGATCGCGCTCGCGATCGCCAACGCCGCCTTCGCCGCACGCGCCGGGCGCCGCCCGCGCTGGGCATGGCTCGCCCTCGTCGTCGGAGCCGGAAGCGCCGGTGCGGCGGTGAGTCTCGCCTTTCTGGGGGGCTCGGTGCTGCACGAGGTGTTCTCGGTGCAGACGGCCTGCGCTGCCCTGATGCTCTTGTCCGCGATCGAGATGCGGCACGATCCGGGTACGCTGCGGCCGCTCCTCGTCGGCCTCTGCGGCACGATCACGGTGAGCCTCGGCCTGCAGAACGTCCTTCTTCTCTACGCCTCGCCCGAGGATCTCGGCGTGTCGAACTGGCGCGAGTCGCCCTGGGGCTTCGTGTTCCAGCTGAACGGCGCGGCGACCGGCATCCTTCTGGCGCTGAGCGTGATCCTGACCACGGTGTTCGACGTCATCGGGCGCCTGCGCGAAGAGTCGACCGCCGACGCCCTGACCGGGGCGCTGAACCGGCGTGGCCTCGAGCAGGGCGTCGAGGCCATGCGCCGACGCACGCTGCCCGGTAGGCGCCTCACCCTCGTCCTCAGCGATCTCGACCATTTCAAGCAGATCAACGACCGCTACGGTCACGAGGCGGGCGACGCCGTCCTGTGCGGCTATGCGGCGCTCTGCAGCGGCCTTGCGGGCGCGGACGGGCTGGTGGCGCGCATCGGCGGCGAGGAGTTCGCGATCGTGGTCGCCGGCGGCGACCGCGCGTCGGCGCTGGAACTTGCCGAGACTGTGCGCACCTCGGCGCGGCAGATCCGCTGGCCGGCGCCGCTCACCGACCTGACGGTGACGGCGAGCTCCGGCGTGGTGGCGATCAACCCGCAGGAAACGCTGTTCGACGCGATCGACCGGGCCGACCGCCTTCTCTACAGCGCGAAGGCGGACGGGCGCGACAAGGTGGTGATCGACATCCGCGAGGCGGTGCCGGAGCCGGCGCCGAAGCGTCGGCGACCGGCCGGCCCTGCCCTCGCGGGCTAGAACCTCCGCCCAGTCCAGCCTAGGCCGTCCGGGCGCTTGGAGAGGTCTACCGCCACTCGCGAATGTCGACGAACCGTCCCGCGATCGCGGCGGCGGCCGCCATCGCCGGCGAGACGAGGTGCGTGCGGCCCTTGAAGCCCTGCCGACCCTCGAAGTTGCGGTTCGAGGTCGAGGCGCAGCGCTCGTAAGGCTTGAGGCGGTCCTCGTTCATCCCGAGGCACATCGAGCAGCCCGGCTCGCGCCAGTCAAAGCCCGCCGCCTTGAAGATGGCGTCGAGACCCTCGGCCTCGGCCTGCAGCTTCACCAGTCCCGAGCCCGGCACGATCATCGCCGAGACGGTCTCGGCCACCTTGCGGCCCTCCACGACCTTGGCGACGGCGCGCAGGTCCTCGATGCGCCCGTTGGTGCACGATCCGATGAAGACGCGATCGACGGTGAGATCCGTCATCGGCGTGCCCGGCGTCAGGCCCATGTAGTCGAGCGCCCGCTTCTTGGTCTCGCGCTTGCTCTCGTCGGCGATCGCGTCCGGGTCCGGCACCGTGCCCGTGACGGAGACGACGTCCTCCGGCGAGGAGCCCCAGGAGACGATCGGCGGCAGGTTGCCCGCATCCAGACGCACCACCTTGTCGAAATGGGCGCCCTCGTCCGTGTGCAGCGTGCGCCAGTAGGCGACGGCCTGCTCGAAGGCCGCGCCCTTCGGCGCTCGCGGCTTGTCCTTGATATAGGCGAAGGTCGTCTCGTCCGGCGCGATCAGGCCGGCGCGCGCGCCGCCCTCGATCGTCATGTTGCAGATCGTCATGCGCCCTTCCATCGAGAGGGCGCGGATCGCCTCGCCGGCGAACTCGATGACGTAGCCGGTGCCGCCTGCCGTGCCGATCTCGCCGATGATGGCGAGAATGATGTCCTTGGCGGTGACGCCCGGCGGCAGCTGCCCGTCCACCTGGACGAGCATGTTCTTCGCCTTCTGCTGGATCAGCGTCTGGGTGGCCAGCACGTGCTCGACCTCCGAAGTGCCGATGCCGTGGGCGAGCGCGCCGAAGGCGCCGTGGGTCGAGGTGTGGCTGTCGCCGCAGACGATCGTCATGCCCGGCAGGGTGAAGCCCTGCTCCGGCCCGATGATGTGGACGATGCCCTGGCGCTCGTCGACCTCGTTGAAATACTCGACGCCGAACTCGGCCGCGTTCTTCGCCAGCGTCTCGACCTGGATGCGGCTTTCCTCGTTGTGGATGCCGCCGCGCCGGTCGTAGGTCGGCACGTTGTGGTCGACGACGGCGAGCGTGCGCGCGGGATGGCGGACCCGGCGTCCGGCGGCGCGCAAGCCCTCGAAGGCCTGCGGGCTCGTCACCTCGTGGACAAGGTGGCGGTCGATGTAGAGAAGGCTTTCACCCCCCTCGCCGGTCGAGACGACGTGGTCGTCCCAGATCTTGTCGTAGAGGGTGCGGGGCTTGGAATGTTCGCTCATCGGCTTTTCACGTTTTCGATAGGGCCGGACGGCCATCGGGCCGCCGTGCCGGACATCACGGAACGTCTGGGTGCATTGGGGCCGCGCTGTCGCGGCGGCTCAGGCCGCTAGGTGGACGGCCGAGATCTGCCGATAGAAGAAGCGGCCGGGCATGCGTGCGCGATCCTCCACCGGGGAGAACCCCAGCGTGGTCGGCAGGCGGCCGTTGTGTCTCACGCTTCTTCGCATCGTTCCAAAATACGCCCGCGCGCGCGGCCGCGCAATGGCCCGCCGTGCGTCGCCGCTCATCGTCTCAGGGGTTGGTCGTGGCGACCGCATCCTCGACGCTCCGGCGCTCGGCGGCGGCCGCCTCGGTGACGCTCGGCACCGGGCCGGGCGTGCGGCGGGCATAGCGTTGGGCGAGCGCGGCGCAGGCGAAGAGCTGGATCTGGTGGAACAGCATGAGCGGCAGGACGACCAGCGCCATCGCATGGCCCGCGAACAGGATGCCCGCCATCGGAATGCCGGTCGCCATGCTCTTCTTCGATCCGCAGAAGACGATCGCGATCTCGTCCTCGCGCGAGAACCGCAGCTTGCGGGCGAGAAGCGTCGTCACCGACAGGACGAAGGCGAGGGTCGCGATGTCGAGGAGGACGACGATCACGAGGTCCCGCCAGTCGAGACTTGTCCAGACGCCCGCGACGACACCTTCCGAGAAGGCGGCGTAGACGACGAGGAGGATCGAGCCGCGGTCCACCACTGTCGTCACCGGCTTGTGGCGGGCGAGCCAGGCGCCGATCAGCGGCCGCACGATCTGCCCGGCGACGAAGGGCGCGAGGATCTGGAGCGCGATCTTCTCGATCGCATCGAACGAGATCGCCCCGCCCGAACCGCTCGCGAGCAGCAGCACGAGGAGCGGCGTCACGACGACGCCGAGCATGTTGGACACCGACGCGCTGGTGAGTGCCGCCGGGACGTTGCCGCCCGCGATCGAGGTGAATGCGATCGAGGATTGCACGGTGGACGGCAGGAGCGTCAGGTAGAGGAGGCCGAGCGCGAGTTCTGCCGGCAGGATCTGGCCGGCCATCGGGTAGACGAGGAGCCCGACCAGCGGAAAGAGCGCGAAGGTCGACAGGAACACGAGGCCCTGCAGTCGCCAGTGCAGGAGACCCGCCCACACGGCCTGCGGCGACAGGCGCGCGCCGTAGAGGAAGAACAGGAGCGCGATCGCCCCGTAGGTGATCCAGTCGAACGCTTCGGCCACTTGGCCCCGCGCCGGCAGGACGGCGGCAAGCGCGACGGTCGCGATCAGAAGAAGCAGGAAACGATCAATCGGAATGGCGCGAAGACGGGAGCGAAGGCTCATGTCCGGCCTCCTTCAGGCTTGTGTGGCAGGGCAATCGGCCGAGCGCCGCGCCCCATGGGAGACGTTCAGGCGGAGCGGGTGGCTCCGATCGAGAAGCTGATCGGCATGCGCGGCAGACCCGGCGGCAGGGCGTAGAGATCCTCGCCGACCTCCACCATCTCGGGAAAGGCGCGCCAGGCGATCCGCTCGTGCTCGCGCAGGAAGTCGACCCGCATCCCGGCCGCGATCAACGCGTTCACGATGTCGCCGATCGGATGGAGCCATTCGTAGTTGCGCGTATGGCGGAGCGGCCGTTCGTCGCCGGTGTAGGTCTGCGCCGTGTCGAAGACCAGCGGACGCTCTCGCGGCGTGCGGAAGTCGTAGGTCAGTTCGGCTCGCCCACCCGGCCATTCGCACTGGTTGAGCAACGGGTGCCCCTCGAGAAGGTAGAGACGCCCGCCCGGGCGCAGCACCTCGGCCACGACCCTTGCCCAGCCTGCGATGTCCGGCAGCCAGTTGATGGCGCCCCAGGTGACGAAGACGAGGTCGTAGCGCGCGCCGAGCGCCTGCGGGGCGTCGTAAAGCGAGGCTTCCACGAAACGGGCGTCCGTCCCCGCTTCCAGCGCGAAGGCTCGGGCGGCCGCCACGGCATCGGGCGAGAAGTCGAGGCCGGTTACCGACCGCGCGCCGAGGTGTTTCAGCGACAGCGTGTCGAGGCCGATGTGGCACTGGAGATGGACGACGTCGAGCTTGGCGACGTCGCCGATCTCTTCCGCCTCGATGTCGTGCAGCGACGAGCCGCCGGCCAGCACCTTGGCGATCCTGTAGGATCCCGTCGTGTCGGTGGCATGGAGCCGCGCCCGCTCGTTCCAGTTGGCGAGGTTGGCGGCCGCGTGCTCGTCCATCTATCCAGTCTCCACCAGAAACGCGAAAGGGCGGCACGAGGCCGCCCTTTGCCAGTCTCGAAAGCGACGAAGCGCCGAAGCTTACTCGGCGGCTTCCTTGGCAGCCGTCTTGGCGGCTTCCTTGGCGGCGCGCTCGTTGGCAGCCACCGAACGGGCGTCGTCGTTGAGCTTGCGGGCGCGCACGTTGGTCGCCTCGACGATACGGGCCGACTTACCGCGACGATCACGCAGGTAGTAGAGCTTGGCGCGACGGACGCGACCGCGGCGGACCACCTCGACCGACTCGAGAGCCGGCGAGTACATCGGGAACACGCGCTCGACGCCTTCGCCGTAGGAGATCTTGCGAACCGTGAAGTTCTCCTGGATGCCGGCGCCCGAGCGGGCGATGCAGACGCCCTCGTAAGCCTGCACGCGGGTACGGGTGCCTTCCGTCACGCGGACATTGACGCGCAGCGTGTCGCCCGGCGAGAAGGTCGGAAGCGTGCGGATGGCGGCGATGCGGGCGGCCTCTTGGGCCTCCAGTTCGGCGATGATGTTCATGGTCTGCCTCGGTTCGTTTCATGCCGGATCGAGCCGGTCATGGCCGTGAAACACGGTCAAGTTATTCTGAGGAAAGCGTGGCGCTCTTACACGCGTGGGCGCTGCTTGTCGAGGGGCGGCGGCTTTCGTGCGTCGCAGCCCTTGCACGCGGGCGCGGTTCGCCTAAGGGAACGGGTCTGCACGCCGCGCAAGGCCCCCTCATGACGCTTCTCTACGCCCTGTCGCTTTTTCTTTCGGGCTTTCTGGCCGGCGCGATCAATGCGGTCGCCGGCGGCGGCACGTTCCTGACCTTCGGCGCGATGACGCTCGGCGGCATCTCGCCGATCTCGGCGAACGCCACCTCGTCGATCGTGCAGTTCCCGGGCTACGTCACCTCGACGCTCGCCTACTGGAGCGACATCCGGCGGATGTGGCGCGGCGCGCTGATGCTGGCGCTCGCCTCGGTGCTGGGTTCGGGCGTCGGCGCGCTCATCCTCCTGTCGCTCGACAATCCGCAGTTCCAGTCGATGGTGCCCTGGCTCCTGCTCGCCGCGACCGCCCTCTTCGCCGCCGGCCCCTGGCTGAAGCCGAAGGCCCGCCACGCGGAGGAGGCCGGACGCGGCAAGGGGCTCGCCGGGCCGGTGGTTCAGTTCCTGACCGCGATCTACGGCGGCTTCTTCGGCGCCGGCATGGGCATCATGATGCTGGCGACGCTCGGCCTCACGCAGGGCGGCGACTATCACAAGCTCAACGCCCTGAAGAACATGCTCGCCACCGTGATCGCGGTGGTCGCCATCGTGGTCTTCGTATCGGGCGGCGTCGTCGCCTGGCCCGAGGCCATAGTGATGATCCCGGGCGTCGCGCTCGGCGGATATGCCGGGGTCTGGACCGCCAAGCGCGTGCCCCAGCCCTATGTGCGCGCGGTGGTGATCGCCGTCGGTCTCGGTCTTGCCGTCTACTATTTCTGGCGCAACGCGGCTGGGTAGCAATGCCGCACGGTTCTTGCCATATAGGCCGCGAACCCTAGCCCTCGACGCGACCTGCGACCATGACGCATCCGATCCCCTTTGCCCGCATGAACGGGCTCGGCAACGAGATCCTCGTCGCGGACCTGCGCGGCACCGCAATGCGCATCGAGCCCGAGGCCGCGCGCGCGCTCGCCGGGCGGGACGAGACGCATTTCGACCAGATCATGGCGATCCACGACCCGGCGACGTCCGGAACCTTCGCCTTCGTGCGGATCATCAATGCCGACGGCACGGAAGCGGGCGCCTGCGGCAACGGCACGCGCTGCGTGGTGCAGGCCCTCGCCGCCGAGACGGGCGTGCGCGACTTCGTGTTCGAGACGCGGTCGGGGTTTCTCGAAGCCTTCGAGCGCGAGGACGGCCTTCTGACCGTCGACATGGGGCTCCCCCGCTTCGGCTGGCGCGACATCCCGCTCGCGGAAGAGTTCGCCGACACCCGCGCGATCGAGCTTCAGATCGGCCCGATCGACGCGCCGATCCTCCATTCGCCCTCCGTCGCCTCGATGGGCAATCCGCACGCGATCTTCTGGGTCGCAGACGACGTCTGGTCCTATGCGCTCGACCGCTTCGGCCCGATTCTCGAGAACCACCCCCTTTTCCCCGACCGCGCCAATATCTCGATCGCCCGCGTGACCTCGCGCGAGGCGATGGAGATCCGCACCTGGGAGCGCGGCGCGGGGCTGACCAAGGCCTGCGGATCGGCCGCCTGCGCGGCGGCGGTGTCGGCCGCGCGCACCGGGCGGACCGGGCGGACCGTCGCCGTCACGGTGCCGGCCGGCGGCGAGCTCCTGATCGAATGGCGCGGCGACGACCATGTCCTGATGACCGGTCCCGCCGAATGGGAATGGTCGGGCACGCTCGACCCCGCGACCGGTGCCTTTGCCCGCGACGAAGCCCCCGCGGAGGCCCGCGCGTGAGCGGCGTCGAGGTCATCTCCTTCGGCTGTCGCCTCAACACCTACGAGGCGGAGGTGATGAAGCGCGAGGCCGGCGAGGCCGGGCTCGGGTCCGACGGGCGCAAGGCGATCCTCGTCAACACCTGCGCGGTCACGGCCGAGGCTGTGCGCCAGGCGCGTCAGGCCGTGCGGCGCGCGCGCCGCGACAATCCGGACGCGCGCATCGTCGTCACCGGCTGCGCCGCGCAGACCGAAAGCGCCCGCTTCGCCGACATGACGGAAGTCGATGCCGTGATCGGCAACGAGGAGAAGCTGTCGGCGGCCAGCTACCGAGCCCTCCCCGACTTCGGCGTGGCGGCCGCTGAGAAAATCCGCGTCAACGACATCATGAGCGTGCGGGAGACCGCCGGGCACATGGTGGATGCGATCGAGGGCCGGGCCCGTGCGATCGTGCAGGTGCAGAACGGCTGCGACCATCGCTGCACCTTCTGCATCATCCCTTACGGCCGGGGCAATTCGCGCTCCGTGCCGATGGGCGCGGCGGTGACGCAGGTGAAGCGGCTGGTCGACAACGGCTACGCGGAGGTCGTCCTGTCGGGCGTCGACATGACGAGCTGGGGCGCCGACCTGCCGGGCGCCCCGCGCCTCGGGACCCTCGTCCAGTCCATCCTGCGCCACGTGCCGGACCTCCGGCGCCTGCGCCTCTCGTCGATCGACAGCGTCGAGGCCGACGAGGCTCTGGTCGAGGCGATCGGCGGCGACCGCCGCGTAATGCCGCATCTCCACCTGTCGCTGCAGGCCGGCGACGACATGATCCTGAAGCGGATGAAGCGCCGCCACCTGCGCGACGACTCCATCCGCTTCTGCGCCGAGCTGCGGCAAAAGCGCCCCGACATCGTCTTCGGCGCCGATATCATCGCCGGCTTTCCCACCGAGACCGAGGCGATGTTCGAGAACTCGCTGCGGCTCGTCGCCGATTGCGGGCTGACGCATCTCCACGTCTTTCCCTTCAGCCCGCGCGAGGGAACGCCGGCCGCGCGCATGCCGCAGCTGCCCAAACCCGTGGTCAAGGAGCGCGCCGCCCGCCTGCGAGCGCTCGGCGATGCGGCCTACCGCGCCCACCTCGGGCGCGCCGTCGGGCAGCGTCGTGCCGTCCTCGTGGAGCGCGATGGTCTCGGCCGGACCGAGGACTTCACGCTGGCCGAGATCGACACCGGCCTCCCCGGCGAGATCGTCGACGCTATCATTCATGGCGAAACGGGCGAACGCCTACTCGCCACCTCCCTCCCGGCCGCGCGCGCCGCAGCCTGACCAGACCGATCGGATCGCATCGCATGGCCGAGCAACGAGGCTTCTTCCGCCGCATCTTCTCCTTCGGGGCGAAGGAGGAGGAGCGCATCCCGGAATCGGGCGGCTTGCCGCGCGCGCAGGACACGACGGCCGCACGTCCCGATTCCACCGTGCCGGAAATCCACCAGCCGGCGATGGCCTCGGCGGACGTCGATTCGGAAGCGGGCGCGGCGGCCGACGAGCCGGCCGGCGGCGGCATCACCCCGCTCCAACCGAAGGACCCCGACGGCTCGGCCGTCCCGGCTGAAAAAAAAACTCTGAACTAGAGGCCGAGCCGGCACCGACGCCGGCTCCCGTCGCGCTCGCGCCGGTCGAGGCCGTCCCGGCACAAGACTCGCCGAGCGACGACACGGCCTTTCTTGACGAACCGCTGACGCCGGAGAAGGAGGCCAAGGGCGACTTCTCCTGGCTCGACGCGCCGGTGGACGAGCCGGCCGACGAGCGCGGGGTCGAGCCCGACAGCGCGCTGCCGCCCGCGGAAGCCGCGCTGGTCGCGAATGACGGCGGCATCGACGCGGCCGCCGTCCACGACGCGCCGGTCGACGCGGCGCTGGTCGATGGCGAGCGCGAGCCCGACCATGACGAGTTCGCCTGGCTCGACGCCCCGCTCCCGCCGGAGCCGGAGAGTGCCCGTGCGCCGATCCCCGGCCGCGTCGGCACCGAGGGGGAAGGCTGGAGCCTTCGCGAGGCGCGCGCCGACGCGGTTCTCGCGGCCGAGCCGAGAAAGCCCTTCTTCCAGCGACTGCGCGAGGGTCTCGCGCGCTCCTCCAACCAGCTGTCCGGCCAGATCACGGCGCTCTTCACCAAGCGGCGCCTCGACGAGGAGACGCTGCAGGAGTTCGAGGACGTCCTGATCCAGGCCGATCTCGGCGTCGAGACCGCGATGCGCATCACCGACCGCCTGTCGGACGGGCGCTTCGGCAAGGAAATCTCGGGCGACGCCGTGCGCGCCATCCTCGCCGACGAGGTGGAGAAGGCGCTGGATCCGGTAGCAAGGCCCCTTGAACTCGACCTCTCGGTCAAGCCGCACGTAATCCTCGTCGTCGGCGTCAACGGCACCGGCAAGACCACGACCATCGGCAAGCTGACGGCCAAGCTGGTGCGCGGCGGCCTGAAGGTCACGCTCGCCGCGGGCGACACGTTCCGTGCCGCCGCCGTCGAGCAGCTGAAGATCTGGGGCGAGCGCACCAATTCCACCGTGGTCGCCAAGGCGATCGGCGCGGATGCGGCGGGCCTCGCCTTCGAGGCCTACGACGAGGCCGTGCGCAACGATTCCGACGTCCTGATCATCGACACGGCCGGCCGCCTTCAGAACAAGGCGGAGCTGATGGACGAACTCGCCAAGATCGTGCGCGTCCTCCAGAAGCGCGAGCCGGACGCGCCGCACACCGTGCTGCAGACGCTGGACGCGACCACTGGCCAGAACGCGCTCAATCAGGTCGAGATCTTCCGCAATGTGGCGGGCGTCAACGGCCTCGTGATGACCAAGCTCGACGGCACGGCGCGCGGCGGCATCCTCGTGGCGATTGCCGCCAAGCACAAGCTGCCGGTGTTCTTCGTCGGCGTCGGCGAGGGCATCGACGACCTCGAGCCCTTCAAGGCACGCGACTTCGCCGAAGCCATCGCGGGCCGCGCCGGCACCGCCTGAAATCAGCCGCGATGGCGCGGGACACCGCTCCATCCGGGAAAGGAACGATCCCATGTCCGACGAGATCATCGAGAAGCCGCCCAACGCGCCGGGCCGCAAGGAGGTCAACCCGCTCCTGAAGTTCGCGCTGGAGCTCGGGCCGCTGGTCGTCTTCTTCTTCGCCAATTCGCGCGGCGAAGCGATCGCCCGGGCAGTGCCGGCGCTCGGAAACCTCGGCGGCCCGCTCTTTGTCGCGACCGCGCTCTTCATGATGGCGACCGTGGTGGCGCTCGCCGTCTCCTACGCGCTGACCCGCTCGCTACCGATCATGCCGATCGTCTCCGGGCTCGTGGTCGTCGTCTTCGGCACGCTGACGCTCTGGCTGCAGGACGAGGTCTTCATCAAGATGAAGCCGACGATCGTGAACGGCTTGTTCGCGGCCGTTCTTCTCGGCGGACTCGCATTCGGCAAGCCGCTGCTGGGCTACGTCTTCGACCAGGCCTTCAAGCTCGACGACGAGGGCTGGCGCAAGCTGACGCTGCGCTGGGGCCTGTTCTTCGTGTTCCTCGCCATCCTCAACGAGGTGGTCTGGCGCATGTTCTCGACCGACTTCTGGGTGGCCTTCAAGGTCTGGGGCACGATGCCGATCACGGTCGCCTTCATGCTGCTCCAGTTCCCGCTCCTGAAGCGCCATTCGCTGGAGCCGCTCTTCGACAAGAAAGCGTGACCGCCAAGGCCGGCATCGCGACCGGCCCGCGCTTGCAGCGGCCAATGGCCATCCCACATCGGTTCCAGACAAGGAAACCCGAGGAGTGGACGAATGGTCAACGCGCAGAAGCTTCTGGATCAGTTCCTGGGAACCGGCCGCGCCTACAGTGCCGATCCCCGCTATCGCCAACCGGGCCAGGGCGGCGGCTCCATCCAGGACACGCTGGTCAGGACGCTCGGCGGCGCCCTCGGCGGCACCGGCGCGCGCTCAGGCGGCGGCATCGGCGACCTGATCGGCGGCGTCCTGTCCGGCTCGCGCGGCGGTTCCGGCGGCATGGGCGGCGGCCTCGCGGGCAAGGCGATCGGCGGCGCGCTCGCGGGCGGCCTCGCCTCGAAGATCCTCGGCGGCAAGCACGGCCGGGGCGTCGGCGGCTCGGCGCTCAAGCTCGGCGGCCTCGCACTCGTCGCGGGCCTCGGCTACAAGGCGTGGCAGAACTATCAGGCGCAGCAGCAGGCGGCCGGCAGCGGCGCCGCCGCCCATGCCGGCGCGGCGCGCCTGCCCCATGGCGAAATCCCGCACGCTGCCGGCACGCGCTTCCATCCGTCAGAAGACACGGAGGCCGAGCGCCGCGCACGCCTGCTTCTTTCGGCGATGATCGCGGCCGCCAAGGCCGACGGCTACATCGACCGCGCCGAGGAGGAGGCGATCTTCGGCCGGATCGACGATGTCGATCTCGACCCCGAGGAGAAGGGTCTCCTGATGGACGAGATGCGCCGGCCGCTGTCGATCGACCAGATCGCCGCCGAGGTACGCGACCGCGAGACCGCGATCGAGGTCTATACCGCCTCGGTGCTGGCGATCGACGCCGACCATCCGGCCGAGCGCGCCTATCTCGACTATCTCGCCGCCCGCCTCGACCTCGCGCCCGATCTCGTCGCCGAGATCCGCCGGGCGGCCGACGAAGTGCAGGCTTGACGAAACGGGGCGGCGGACGCCAAGCCTGCCGCCCATGTTCGCCCTCCATCGATCCGAAGAGGTCTCGCAGGAGATCCGCAAGAGCCGCTTTCGGGCGCGCGCCGCGCCGATCGAGACGGAAGCGGACGCCCGGCGGCTTCTCGCCGAATGGAGCGATCAGCAGGCCAACCACAATTGCTGGGCCTGGCGCATCGGTGCGGTCTATCGTTTCAGCGACGACGGGGAGCCTGGCGGCACTGCCGGCAAGCCGATCCTCCAAGCGATCGACGGGCGCGAACTCGACCGGGTGCTGGTGGTCGTCACGCGCTGGTTCGGCGGCGTCCTGCTCGGGGCCGGCGGGCTGATCCGCGCCTATGGCGGCACCGCCGCCGCCTGTCTGCGCGCGGCCGAGATCGTGCCGCTGGTTCCCACCGTCGTGCTCGAGATCGAGTGCCAGTTCTGCGATCTCGCCCTCGTCCAGTCGCGCATCGCTGCGCGCGAGGGCGCGGCGGTCGAGGACCAGGCGTTCACCGACACCGGCGCACGGCTGCGGATCCGCCTTCCCGCGGACGTCGCGGATACGCTCCTGCGAACGCTGAGCGACCTGACGAGCGGCCGGCTGGTCGTGCGCCGGGAGGAGCCGGCCTAGAAGTCGCCGACCGGAAGCGGGCGACCGTCCGGCATGCGGTCGCCGGCCGCGCCCTCCGGATTGCCGAAGGGAACGGGCGGCGCGCCGCCTTCCGCCGCGCGCTCGTGGTTCAGCGCCCAGTGCACCGAGGGAAACGCAAGGTCAGCCCACGGAATCTCGTCCCAGGCGAAGAACCGCAGTTCCAGCGTCTCGACACCGGCCGCCACCGCCGGGTCGGAGAGCTCGGCGCGAAAGATCAGCTGCACCTGGCTGATCCGCGGCACCGAATAGATCGCGAGCAGCCGCTCGATGGCGATGCTCGCGCCCGCCTCCTCGCGCGCCTCGCGCATCGCGCCCGCCTCCGGCGTCTCGTTCAGCTCCATGTAGCCGGCGGGAATCGTCCAGTAGCCGCGCCGCGGCTCGATCGCGCGCCGGCAGAGGAGGATGCGCCCCTCCGAGCGCACCACCGACCCCACCACGATCTTGGGGTTCTCGTAGGCGACGAAGCCGCAATGGTCGCAGACCTTGCGCGGCATGGCGTCCCCTTCGGGCACGCGAACGGAAAAGGCGGGATCGGGCGTCATCAGCGCTGACATATGGCGCGCGCCGGCATCGGCGACGGGTCCGCTGGCAGCGACGGTCGCTTTGCGCTAGACCCGATCCGAAGCCGGCCTTACCGCTTCGAGGACAGGTGCCATGACGACCGTCGCCCGCTCCCCCTGGATCGCCCTCCTCTGCGGAGCGGTAATCGTCACCATCGCCATGGGCCTGCGGCAGAGCTACGGCCTGCTCCTGCGGCCCGTGGAGCTCGAGATCGGCGTCGGGCGCGAGGCGTTCGGTCTGGCCATCGCGCTGCAGAACCTCCTTCTCGGCCTCGCCCAGCCCTTTGTCGGCGCGATCGCCGATCGCCACGGCGCGGGCCGCGTCGCAGCCGCGGGCGGCCTCGTCTACGCAGTGAGCCTCGTCCTCGCCTCACAGGTCTCGGGCGCCTTCGGCCTGCAGATGACGCTCGGCACCCTCCTCGGCCTTGCGATGACCGGCGTCACCTTCGTCGTGGTGCTCGGCGCCGTCGGGCGCTTCGTGCCGGCCGAAAAGCGCGGGCTCGCCTTCGGCATCGTGACCGCCGGCGGCTCCGTCGGCCAGTTCCTGCTCGTGCCCGCCATGCAGATGGCGATCGCCGGGCTCGGCTGGCGCGGTGCGCTTCTGGCCGGCGCAGCGCTGGCGGCGCTGATGGTGGTGCTGGCGGCAGGGATTGCCGGCCGGCCTGCGACGGCGCCCTCCGCCGCCTCGCTGCCGCCGCAGCGGCTCGGCGAAGCCCTGCGGCAGGCCGGCGGCCACGGCGGCTACTGGCTCCTTAACGTCGGCTTCTTCGTCTGTGGCTTCCATGTCGCCTTCATCGCGACGCACCTGCCGGCCTTTCTCGTCGATCAGGGCCTCGATCCGAGCGTCGGCGCACGGGCGCTGGCGCTGGTCGGCCTGTTCAACATCTTCGGCTCCTACGTCTTCGGCCTCTCGGCCGACCGCTTGCGCAAGAAGAACGTTCTCGCCGCGATCTACTTCGGGCGGGCGGTGGTCATCATCGGCTTCCTCGCCGTTCCCTTCACGCCGCTCTCGGCCACGGTCTTCGCCTGCGCCATGGGCTTCCTGTGGCTCGGCACGGTGCCGCTGACGAGCGGGCTCGTCGGCCAGATTTTCGGCGTCCGCTACCTGTCGACGCTGTTCGGCATCGTCTTCATGAGCCACCAGATCGGCGCGTTCTTCGGAGCCTGGGCAGCGGGCCTGCTGTTCGAGCGCACGGGCAGCTACGATCTCGCCTGGACGGTCTCGATCGCGCTGGCCGTGATCGCCGGACTGGCGAACCTGCCGATCCGCGACGCGCCGATCCGCTCGAACGCCGTGGCCGCCGCATGAGCCGCGCCGTGGAATGGATGGCCTTCGCCCTCCTCGCGGGCCTGTCGGCGATCGGCTATGCGCTGTGGCACGCCGAAGGGCTCGGCCTCTGGACCGGGATGGCCTTCGGCTTCTGTCTTTGAACCGCTTCCGCCGGGGTCGGATGGTCGGCCCGGGGGGGGGGAATCAAAGCGAAGTCGCCCCGCCGCGCGGCAGGCGTCCGCCGGACGATGGCAACCGTTCGAGCCGGTCGGACAGCGCTCCTAACCTTTGGCCGGTGCGATCTTCGCCAGGGCCGGCAGGAGCCCACCCTCGACGCTTTGCGGCGTCAGCGGTCCCGTCTGCTTCCAGAGGATCGTGCCGTCCGGCCCGACCAGGAACGTCTCCGGCACGCCATAGACGCCCCAGTCGATCGTCGAGCGCCCGGCCTCGTCGGTGCCGAGCGCGTCGAACGGGTTGCCGAGATCGCGCAGGAAGGCGAGCGCGTTTTCCGGCTTGTCCTTGTAGTTGATGGCGACGACCTCGAAGCGCGGGTCCTGCGACAGCGCCATCAGCGCCGGATGCTCCTGCCGGCAGGGCACGCACCACGACGCAAAGACGTTGACCAACCGAACGCGGCCGTCGCCCGGCACGAGATCGAGCCCTGGCACCGGGGCGCCGGAGGCGGTGGTGAGGCCATCCAACGGCGGGAGGCGGGTCTCGGGCGCTGGCTTGCCGATCAGGGCTGAGGGCAGCACCTGCGGGTCGTGCCCCGACAGGAGTTGGTACAGGAAGACGCCCGCGAGCCCCGCGAAGAGGACGACCGGCAGCATCACGAGAAGCGGGCGACGGTGGGGGCGCTTGGCTGTCTCGCTCATCGCGCCCGCCCCCGGCCGGATGCGGCGTCGAGCTCGGCAAGTCGCCGGCGCACGGAGCGCGCGTCGAGATAGACCCAGAGCCCGAGACCCCCGAGCGCGACGGCGGCCATCCCGTAGGCGGCCGCGACGAAGGCGAAGTAGCTGCCGGCCATCGCGGTCACGCGCTCCCGAGCGCCCGGCGGCGCTGAAGGCTGAAGAGGCGACGGCGACGGATTTCGGTTCGCATGGCGGTAAGGTGGAGGGCGAAGAACAGGAAGGAGAAGCCGATCGCCGAGAGAAGGAGCGGCCAGAGATAGGCAGCGTCCATCGTCGGCCCGTCCATGCGCAGGACGCTGGCAGGCTGGTGGAGGGTGTTCCACCAGTCCACCGAGAACTTGATGATGGGAATGATCACGAAGCCGACCAGCACGAAGACGGAGGCCATGCGCCCCGCGCGCTGCGGCTCCTCGAAGGCCCGCGTCAGCGCGATCAGGCCGAGATACATCAGGAACAGGACGAAGACCGAGGTCAGGCGGGCGTCCCACACCCACCACGTCCCCCACATCGGGCGGCCCCAGACCGAGCCGGTGAAGAGGCAGAGGAAGGTGAACACCGCACCGATCGGGGCGGCGGCGCGGATCGAGACCTCCGCGATCGGATGGCGCCAGACGAGGAGCCCGAGCGCCGAGACGCTCATCACCGTCCACACCATCATCGACAGCCAGGCAAAGGGCACGTGGACGAAGAGGATCCGCACCGTGGTCCCCTGCTGGTAGTCCTCGGGAGCGGTCAGGCCCATGCCGAGGCCGACCGCGAGACATGCCAGCGCGATCGCGTAGAGCCATGGCTGCAGGCGCCCGGACAATTCCAGGAACCGGGTCGGGTTCGCCAGGACAGCGAAGCGGGAAGGACGGGCGGCGAGGTCGCTCATGGGTTCCAAGCTTTAGTGCGTGTCCGGCGCGTCCGCAAACGTCAGGTTCCCTTCGCCGGACGGCCTCCGATCCACTGGGCCATGCCGATCGAGGCCGGCATCACCGGCTCGAAACCGTATTTCGCATAGAGGTGGCGGGCGTCGCCGTCGGCGATCAGGCTGACATAGGCGCTTTTCGGGGCGTTTTCGTGGAGCCAGTCCATCAGCGCCGCGAAGATGCGCTTGCCGAGGCCGCGCCCCTGATGCTCGGGCTCCACCGCCATGTCGACGATCTGGTAGTGGCAGCCGCCGTCGCCGATCACGCGGCCCATGGCGACCGTGCGCCCTTCGCTGAGGATGACGACGGCGAACAGCGTTCCCTTCAAGCCCCGTTCGGCGGCTTCTTGCGTCTTGGTGCTCAGTCCCGCGACCTCGCGCAGGCGCCGGAAGTCGGCGACGGACGGGGTTTGCGCAAGAAGCTCGTAGGTCATCGGATGGCGGCTCAGTCGGAGGACAGCTTGAGCGCCGCAGCCGCCGCCAGCGGCCCGAGGACCCCGTAGAGCAGCGTCAGCGCGCAGAGGATCAGGAAGGGCGAGCGGAAGGGCGCGGGGTCGTTGACCGCGCCGTAGGTCGCGGCCACCCCGAAAATCAGGACGGGCACGGCGAGCGGCAGCACCAGCACCGAAACGAGGACGCCGCCGCGCGGGAGTGAGGCTGCGACCCCAGCCCCGACCGCGCCGATCAGGACGAGCGCCGGCGTGCCGGCCAGAAGCGTCGCGGCGGTGGCAAGGAGCGCGCGCGGCTCCAGCGCCAGGAACAGGCCGAGGAGCGGGCTCGCCAGCACCAGCGGCAGGCAGGCGGCGACCCAGAGCGCGGCGCATTTCGACAGGACGGCGAGCGGCGGCGCGACGGGTCCGGTGAGGATCAGGTCGAGGCCGCCGTCGTCGCGGTCGGCCTGGAACAGGCGGTCGAGGGTGAGGAGCGTCGACAGGAGCGCTCCGATCCACAGGATCGCCGGCCCGATCCGCGACAGGAGCGCCAGGTCCGGCCCGACGCCGAAGGGGATGGTCGCGACCACCGCGAGGAAGAACACGACGCCGACGAGGCCTCCGCCCGAGCCGGACAGTTGCAGCGCGAGATCGCGAAGGAACAGCGCGCGCATCAGCCGATCTCGTCCCAGCCGCCGGCCTCGGGCACGAAGCGCTCGGCCGGCGACACGGGCTCCAGCGCCAGCGTGCGCGACGGCCCGAGATCGAGCGGCTGGTGCGTCGCCGCGACGACGATGCCCCCGCTCGCCAGCCGATCCCGGCACAGCGACGCGATACGGTCCTGCGAGGCGCTGTCGAGCGCGGTGGTCGGCTCGTCGAGGAGCCAGAGCGGCCGGTCGCTGACGAGGAGCCGGGCGAGGGCCGCACGCCGCTGCTGGCCGGCCGACAGCGCGCCGACCGCGAGCGCGCCGGCCCCTTCCAGCCCGACGGCGGCAAGAGCCTCGTTCGGACTGAACGCCGGCCGGCCGAGGAACGCGCGCCAGAACGCGAGCTCCGCCCCGACCGTGCGCCCCGGCTTCATGGCGTTGCGGTGGCCGAGATAGTGGCTCGCCTCGATCGGTCGGCGTGCCGCCTCCCCGTCGCCCGCGACCGCGCCCTCGATCGCGATTGCACCGGCAAGCGGTGCAAGGAGCCCGGCGAACGTGCGCAGGAGCGTCGACTTGCCCGCCCCGTTCGGCCCGGTCACGACCAGCGCCTCGCCCGCACGCAGGCGTAGGTCGAGCGGCGGCGTCAGGGCGCGCCGCCCGCGCCCGACGACGAGGCCGGAAAGGGTCAGTTGCATCACGGGCGGCACGGCCTCTTCGGCAAGGCCCGCACCGTCGGCGGGCGGGCGATTCCAGAGCCCCGTTTCTGACGGCGCGCCCCCGCGAAGGCAAGCCGGATCGGCCGGGGATGGCGCGAGGATGGAATTCGCTAACCCAAAGCCGAAGCCCGCGCGATTTGCCCCCTTTATAGCCATTACAATCTTCCCTATAAGGGCGGCCAACCACTCCAGCGACCGGCGTGGAGTCATCAGCGCCGATCTCCGTGCCCCGCTTCTCCAGGCGGGTACTGAGGCGGACGGGCGGAAATGGTCGTACCCGCATTCTCCATCGTGCCCGGCCCGGGGTGCGGCGGTCGTTCGCCTTTCGGACATTCTTTGGTTCGAGAAGGAACGAGAGTTCTATGTCCCACCCCGATAGCTTCAAAAGCCGCAAGACGCTCGACGTCGGCGGCAAGACCTATGTCTACTTCGACCTCAAGGAGGCTGAGCGGAACGGTCTGCAAGGCGCCTCGCGCCTGCCCTACTCGCTGAAGGTCATCCTCGAGAACCTCCTGCGCAACGAGGACGATCGCACGGTCAAGGCCGACGACATCCGCGCCATGGTCAAGTGGCTCGACGACAAGGGCTCGGCCGGCCACGAGATCGCCTACCGCCCGGCGCGCGTCCTGATGCAGGACTTCACCGGCGTTCCCGCCGTGGTCGACCTCGCGGCCATGCGCGACGCCACCGAGACGCTCGGCGCCGACCCCAACAAGATCAACCCGCTGGTGCCGGTCGACCTTGTGATCGACCACTCGGTGATGGTCGACTACTTCGGCCAGCCCGACTCGTTCGCCAAGAACGTCGACGTCGAGTACGACCGCAACGGCGAGCGCTACACGTTCCTGCGCTGGGGCTCGGGCGCCTTCCAGAACTTCCGCGTCGTGCCTCCTGGCACCGGCATCTGCCATCAGGTCAATCTCGAGTACCTCGCCCAGACCGTCTGGACGAAGGACGAGAACGGCGAGACGATCGCCTATCCCGACACGCTGGTCGGCACCGACAGCCACACGACGATGGTCAACGGTCTGGCCGTTCTCGGCTGGGGTGTCGGCGGCATCGAGGCCGAGGCCGCCATGCTCGGCCAGCCGATCTCCATGCTGATCCCGGAGGTCATCGGCTTCCGCCTCGACGGCAAGCTGCCCGAGGGCACCACGGCGACCGACCTCGTGCTGACCGTCACCGAGATGCTGCGCAAGAAGGGCGTGGTGGGCAAGTTCGTCGAGTTCTTCGGCCCGGGCCTTGCCAACCTCACGCTGGAAGACCAGGCGACCATCGCCAACATGGCGCCGGAATACGGCGCGACCTGCGGCTTCTTCCCGATCGACAAGGACACGGTCGCCTATCTCGAGGCGACGGGCCGCGACAAGCAGCGCATCGCCCTCGTCGAAGCCTATGCCAAGGCGCAAGGCATGTGGTTCGACGCCTCGGCCGAAGAGCCCGTCTTCACCGACACCCTGTCGCTCGACCTCGGCTCCGTCGTCCCCTCGCTCGCCGGCCCGAAGCGTCCGCAGGACCGTGTCGCGCTGACCGAGGCCTCGTCGAAGTTCCGCACGGCGCTCACCGAGCTCCAGGGCGGCCGCAAGAAGAGCGAACTGCCGTCCTCGGTCGGTGACTCGCGCTTCATGGACGAGGGCGCTGTGCCCCCGGCCCAGACGCCTGACACGGTCCGTCATCCGGTGGAGGGCGCGACCCACGGCATCTCCGACGGCGACGTCGTGATCGCCGCGATCACGTCGTGCACCAACACCTCGAACCCGAACGTGCTGGTGGCCGCCGGCCTCGTCGCCCGCAAGGCGGCCGCCCTCGGGCTGAAGCCCAAGCCTTGGGTCAAGACCTCGCTCGCGCCGGGATCCCAGGTCGTCACCGAGTATCTCGAGAAGGCCGACCTCCAGAAGGACCTCGACGCGCTCGGCTTCAACCTCGTCGGCTACGGCTGCACGACCTGCATCGGCAATTCCGGCCCGCTCGCCGAGCCGATCTCCGAGGCGATCAACAAGAACGACCTCGTGGCCGTGTCGGTGCTCTCGGGCAACCGCAACTTCGAAGGCCGCGTGAACCCCGACGTGCGGGCGAACTACCTCGCCTCGCCGCCGCTCGTCGTCGCCTACGCGATCGCCGGCTCGATGTTCGTCGACATCACCAAGGATCCGCTAGGGCAGGATCAGAACGGCAACGACGTCTTCCTCAAGGACATCTGGCCGACCACGCAGGAGGTCTCCGAGATCGTCCGCAAGACGGTGACGCGCGACCTCTTCGAGAGCCGCTACTCGGACGTCTTCAAAGGCGACCCGAACTGGCAGAAGATCGCGGTCTCGGGCGGTCTCACCTACGACTGGGACGACCGCTCGACCTACGTCCAGAACCCGCCCTACTTCGAGGGCATGTCGATGACGCCGGAAGCCGTCACCAACATCAAGAACGCCCGCGTCCTCGCCCTCTTCCTCGATTCGATCACGACCGACCACATCTCGCCGGCCGGCTCGATCAAGAAGAACGGCCCGGCGGGCGAGTACCTCGTCTCGCATCAGGTGCGCCCGGTGGACTTCAACTCCTACGGCGCACGTCGCGGCAACCACGAAGTCATGATGCGCGGCACCTTCGCCAACATCCGCATCAAGAACCAGATGGTGCCGGGCATCGAGGGCGGCATCACCAAGCACTTCCCCTCCGGCGAGCAGCTGCCGATCTACGACGCGGCGATGAAGTATCAGCAGGACGAGGTTCCGCTGGTGATCTTCGCCGGCAAGGAATACGGCACCGGCTCCTCGCGCGACTGGGCGGCCAAGGGCACCGTGCTTCTGGGCGTGCGCGCCGTGATCGCGCAGAGCTTCGAGCGCATCCACCGCTCGAACCTCGTCGGCATGGGCGTCGTGCCCTTCGTCTTCCAGGAGGGCACGAGCTGGCAGTCGCTCGGCCTCACCGGCGACGAGACGGTGACGATCGAGGGCCTGACCGAGGTTCGCCCGCGCCAGACCATGAACGCCACCATCACCCGCGCCAACGGCGAGGTGCTGACCGTTCCGCTGCTCTGCCGCATCGATACGCTGGACGAGCTCGAGTACTTCAAGAACGGCGGCATCCTGCACTACGTGCTGCGCCAGCTCGCCGCCTGATCCGAACGGCCTTCCGGCCCTAGCGATCTTCGACGCCGCTGCCCGAAAGGGCGGCGGCGTCTTCGCATCAACCAGAGGTTCACCCCCAATTGAACGCGCCGCGATCGATCGGCGCTTCTGTCCGGCCCCGGTCCGGTCCATCTAGGTGCGATGGAAGCGTGACGGAGCTCGGACCATGGCATTCCGCCGATCGCCCGCCCTCGGGGTAGCCTGTCTCGCAGCACTCGGCGTGTCGGCTGTCGGCCCGGCATCGGCGCAGGAGCGCAGCGCCTCCAGCCGCGATGTCCGCGGCGTCCTCGAACTCTTCACCAGCCAGAACTGCGGCGATTGCCCGCCCGTCGGCGCCGCTGCCGCGCGCCTCGGAGCCGCGCCCGACCTCGTCGTCCTCGCCTACCATGTCGACTACTGGGACTATGCCGGACCGAAGGACCAACTGGCCGACCGGCGCAACACCGATCGCCAGAAGTCCTACGCCAAGCGCCTGAAGCTCGGCGCGCTCGTGACGCCCCAGGTCGTCGTCAACGGCCAGAAGGCGGTCGACGGCGGCGACGAGGCGGCACTCGCCAAGGCGCTGAAGGACGCGCCCTTCGGCTGCGCCAAGCTCGGCGGCGAGGTCGTTATGCGCACGCAGGGCGACACCTTGCGCATCGAGGCGCGCGCGCCCGGGGCCGATCCGGCGCGGCCCGCGCCGATCCTCGTTCTCGTTACCTATGCCGAGCGCGTCGAGACGACGATGCCGGACGAGGGCAACGGCGGCACACGGCGTGTCGACCACCATCCGGTGCGCGACTGGCGCGTGCTCGGCTCAGTGGATCGCGACGCGATCGAGGTCGAGATGCCGCTCGGCCTCCTGACCGAAAACGACGGCGAGCGGACGGGGCTGGCCGCCCTCCTCCAGGCCGTCGGCGCCGACAACAAGCCGGGTCCGATCATCGCCGCGGCCGCGCTCGAGTTCTGACGGGCGCCGCTGTCGTTGCAACCGGCTGGGCCGGACTCCATTTCCATGACAGGATGATGTCGCAGGCTCGTGCAGTGTCGACGGGCCTGACGACACCGCCGGCCCGTTTCGGCGGCCCGGACATGGGGAATGGACGATTTGACCGATTCGCAGCCGCAGCCTTCCGCCACCCTGATCGATCTCGCGACGGTCCGGTCCTCGCCCGCGCCGGAGATCGTGTCCTTCGACCGACACGAACTCGGCCAGATCCTCCGGGTCTACGGGCGCATGGTGGCGGCGGGCGAGTGGCGGGACTACGCGATCGACACCCTGAAGGACCGCGCCGTGTTCTCGATCTTCCGCCGCGCGTCCGAGATGCCCCTGTTCCGGATCGAAAAGAACCCGAAGCTCGCACGCCGCCAAGGCGCCTTCAGCGTCACCGCCGCCAGCGGTCTCGTGATGAAGCGCGGCCACGAACTGGATCTGGTCCTGCGCGTCTTCGACAAGAGCCTCAAGTTGATCGAGGAGTGAGCCTTGACCCCGCAGCTTTGCGGGGCACCTCCCTTTGCCATCCTGTCGAGTGCACGCCCGCCGTCGAAGACGACGGGCGTTGCGCTCACGTCAGCGTGCCGGGATAGACCGTCTCGTCCGGCAGCGTGTCCTTGCCGCCGTTCAGCGCGAACTGCATGAAGACGGTGTCGATCCAGCGGCCGAACTTGAAGCCCGACCCCTCGAAGATGCCGATATGGGTGAAGCCGAGCTTGGCGTGCACCTTGATCGAGGGCTGGTTGTCGGCGCCGCCGATCACCGCGATCATCTGTCGAAAGCCCTTGTCCTGGCAGGCGTCGAGCAGGCGACGCAGCAGTGCCGTGCCGACGCCCCGCCCCTTGGCCTCCGGCGCAAGGTAGATCGAGTCCTCGACCGTCCAGCGATAGGCCGGCCGGGCGCGGAACGGGCCGGCATAGGCGTAGCCGATCACCGTGCCGTCCTGGTCGCAGGCGACGAAGTACGGATAGTCCTGGCGCAGCGTGTTGGCCATCCGCGTGGCCATCTCGGTCTCGTCCGGCGGCACGAGTTCGTAGGTCGCGGTACCGTGGAGCACGGCCTCCTCGTAGATGCGGGTAATGGCTGGAATATCGGACGGGGCGGCGTTGCGGATCGTGGAGGCGCTCATGATGTCTGCATTCGAGGATTCGGTGGCCGTCACTCTAGGCGCGCCGCCCCCGCCTCTCAACGCGAAGACCGGAATGGCCCACGAAAAAGGGCGGCCTCGAGGGCCGCCCTTCCATCTGTCCGACCTCGGCCGGGATCGCTCAGTCGCGATTGCCGAAGAGCTGCAGCATGAACATGAACATGTTGATAAAGTTCAGGTACAGCGACAGCGCGCCCATGATCGCCTTGCGGCCGGCCACCAGCGTGTCGTCACCCTCCCAGTACATCTCCTTGATGCGCTGCGTGTCGTAGGCCGTGAGGCCGGCGAACACGAGGACGCCGATCACCGAGATCGCGAAGCCCAGCGCCGAGGACTGCAGGAAGATGTTGACGAGCATCGCGATGACGATGCCGAAGACGCCCATGATCAGGAACGAGCCCATCGCCGACATGTCACGCTTCGTCGTGTAGCCGAAGAGCGAGAGCGCGCCGAACGAGGCGGCCGTGATGAAGAACACCTGGACGATCGATTCCTGCGTGTAGACGAGGAAGATCGTCGACAGCGACAGGCCGACCATCGCGGCATAGGCCCAGAAGGTCGTCTGCGCGGCCGAGACGCTCATCTTGTGGACGCGGAACGACAGGAAGAACACCATCGCCAGCGGCGCCAGCATCAGCACCCACTTCAGCGGCGAGACGAACACCGTCACGCCGAGCTGGGTCAGCATGGTCCCGTTGATCTCAGCGGCCGCCAGCGAGGGGTCGGTCGTGGTCGCCAGCGAGAACAGGCCGTAGGCCGCCGCGCCGGTGATGACGAGACCGATCGCCATCAGGTTGTAGACCTTGAGCATGTAGGCCCGCAGGCCCTGGTCGATCGAGGCGTCGACCCGGCTGCCAGCAGCCGGAACGCTCCTTACGCCCTGGTTCCATTTTTCAGCCATCAACGTCGTCCTTTCGCGTATCGTCCCGTCGGGTGTCGTTCGGCCCGCGATCGGGCCGAGGCGCCGCTGGCGGGACTCGCAGCTGCCTTTGCCGTGGAATATGCGAAGGTGCTCCCCCGTTCACAAGGCCGTCGCTGAGCCCGCAGACTGCCGTAACGCGGCTTTGGCGATTAAATTTCCGTTATTTGGCGGGCGTTAACCGCGTTTTGCAGATCACAGCTCCCTGAGAACCGGCGCAGCCTTCTGGCCGAGGATGCGCCAGGTGCCTGCCAGCCCGAAGCCGACGGTGAGGACCAGCGCGGCCACCAGCGTCATCAGCGCGAGCCCGCCGTCGAAGGCGAAGGGCAGGCGCATGATGCGCGCGACGACGTACCACGCGGCGAGCGCCCCGGCGCCGACGGCGAACAGCGCGGTCGCCGCCCCCAGCGACATGTATTCCGTCACGTAGGCGCGGATCAGCGTCGCGCGCGTCGCGCCAAGCGTCTTCAGCACCACCGCGTCGTGGACGCGCGCCCGGTTGCCGGCCGCGAGCGCCCCCGAAAGGACCAGCACCGAGGCGACGAGCGCCACGGCCGCCGCCGCGCGGATCGCGAGCGCCAGTTGCGCGACGAGCGCGTTCACGGCGTCCAGCGCATCCTTGACGCGCACCGTCGTCACCGCCGGAAAAGTGTTGGAGATACCCGACAGGACCGCGCGTTCGGCGTCGGCAGTGTCGTTCGCCATGTCGAGCGTCGCGAGCCAAGCATGGGGGGCGCCTGCGAAGGTGTTGGGCGAGAAGACCATCACGAAGTTGATCGCGAGCGACTCCCACTGCACCTCGCGCAGGTTCGCGATGCGGGCGGTGATGTCGCGGCCGAGCACATTGACGGTGATCGTGTCGCCGAGCTTCAGGCCGAGTTCGCCCGCCTCCTCGGCGGCGAACGACACGAGCGGCTCGCCGGCATAGTCGGCCGGCCACCACTCTCCCGCCGTCAGCCGTGCGCCGTCGGGCAGTGTCGCGTCGTAGGTGATGCCGCGGTCGCCGCGCAGCACCCAGGCGCCTTCCGGCGGCACCTCGATCTTCGACACGTCCTCGCCGCGTAGCTGCGTGATGCGCCCGCGCAGCATCGGCACGTCGGTCAGGGTCGAGCCCGGCGCGAGTTCGGCGATCCTGGCGCGGAACGGCTCGACCTCGGCGGACTGGATGTCGACGAAGAAGAAGTTCGGCGCGCGCGCCGCGAGGGTGCCGCCGATCCCGCTTCGAAGATTGCGGTCGATCGAGGCGAGCGTGACGAGGAGCGTCAGCCCAAGGCCAAGCGAGAGGACCACCGAGGCCGTCAGCGCGCCGGGACGATGGATGTTGCCGATCGCCAGCCGCAGCGGGGTGGAGCGCACGCGCGGCAGGCGCGCTGCGCCCCAGCGGATCGCCATCGCCACGAGGCGCAGGATCACGAACGCGACGCCCGTCGCCACGAGGAACACGCCGGCCACGCGCTTGTCGCTCGACATGACGAGCGCCAGCGCGGCGATCGCGGCGGCAAGGCTCAGTGCCGCGCCGGCATAGGCCCAGCGCATGCGAAGGCTTCCCGGCCCGTCGTTGGCGCGAAAGAGCGCCGTCGCCGCGATGTCGCGCGTACGCCCAAGCGGCAGGATCGCGAAGGCGAGCGCGGTGAGGTAGCCGAACAGCGCACCAAGCAGCAGCGCGCCGGGATAGACCGAGGCCTCGGCGGCGATCGGGATATGGGCTTCGAGGAAGCGCGCGGCGAAGAACGGCGCCGTCGCCCCGAGGAGCAGCCCGAGCACGATGCCGACCGTCGAGAGGATCAGGATCTGGACGAGGTAGATCGTGACCACGAAGCGGCCGCTCGCGCCGAGACTCTTGAAGGTCGCGATCACGGTGCGCTTGGAATCGAGATAGGCGGCGACCGCGTTGGCGATGCCGACGCCGCCGACCACCAGCGCGGTGAGGCCGACAAGCGTCAGGAACTGCGAGAAGCGCTCGATGTTGCGCTGGAGCGAGGGTGCGGCCTCGCTGGCGTCGCGGATGCTCCAGCCGGCCTGCGGAAAGCGCTGGTTGGCCTCGGCCTTCACGGCGTTCGGGTCGGTCGCCAGGTCGGTGAAGCGGAGCTTGTAGTCGTATTCGACGAGCGACCCCGGCTGGACGAGGCCGGACGAGGCCAGCGCATCCAGAGAGACCAGAAGGCGCGGGGCGAAGTTGAAGCCGTCGGACAGAACGTCCGGCTCGCCCGTCAGGACGCCGCTCAGCTCGATCTCGATGTTGCCGAGCCGGATCGTCGCGCCGGGGGCGATGCCGAGGCGATCGAAGAACTCGGGTGCCGCGAGCGCGCCGAAGCGGCCGTTCCGCTCGGCGAGGAGATCCGGCAGCGGCGTGGCCGGCTCCGAGCCGATCGCACCGTAGAGCGGGTAGAGCCCGTCCACCGCCTTGACCTCGCTCAGCGTCTGGTTGGAGCCGTCGGGCAGGCGCGCCATCGAGCGCAGCGAGCCGATCTCGGTGACGGTGCCGTAGCCGGCGATCCAGGCCCGCTCCTCCGGGCTCGCCTGGCGCTGGTTCAGGCCGAAGCGCATGTCGCCGCCCAGGATCGTGCGGCCCTCACGCTGGATGCCGGTCGTCATCATCTCGGACACGGAATTCACCGCGGCGATCGAGGCGACGCCGAGCGTCAGGCAGGCGAGGAAGATGACGAAGCCGCGCAGGCCGCCGCGCATCTCGCGCAGGGCGAAGCGGAGCGCGAGCGCGACACCGGCCCGTGAGCGCGCGGAGGGCGCGGCTGCACTCACTGCGCGGCTTCCGCGAAGGCTGCGGCGGCGGGGGCCGACCCGCGCTCGATCACGCCGGACCGCACGGCGACCTCGCGTCCGCAGCGCGCGGCGAGCGTCTTGTCGTGGGTGACGAGGATCAACGTCATGCCGCGCCGGGCCTGCTCGGAGAACAGGAGATCGGCGACCTGACCGCCCGTCTCGCCGTCGAGATTTCCGGTCGGCTCGTCGGCGATCAGGATGTCGGGCTCGGGCGCGAGGGCCCGGGCGAGCGCCACGCGCTGCTGCTCGCCGCCCGAGAGTTCGCCGGGATAGTGGGTGACGCGCTGGCCGAGACCGACGGCGGCGAGCTCCCGCTCGGCCCGCGCGAAGGCGTCGGGAACACCGGCAAGCTCGAGCGGCACGGCGACGTTCTCGAGCGCCGTCATGTTGGGGATGAGGTGGAACGACTGAAAGACGATGCCGACATGGCGCCCGCGGAAGGCGGCGAGCTGGTCCTCGCTCATCGGCCCGAGCGCCTGGCCCGCGATCTCGACGAGGCCGTCGTCCGCGCGCTCGAGGCCCGCCAAAACCATCAGGAGCGTCGACTTGCCGGAGCCCGAGGGGCCGACGATGCCGACAGACTCGCCCCGCGCGACGTCGAGGTCGATGCCTTTCAGGACATGCACCGCGCTGCGGCCCGTTCCCAGCGTCAGTTGAACATTTCGTAACCGGACCGCTGCTTCAGCCAAGGCGACGTCCTTCCTATATCGTGCTCGGACACGCGTCTCGGGCCCTCATTCGGGCGAGCGGGGCGTCGTGCCGCAACGCGGAATATGGGTGGCCCATGCAGCGCTTCCAATCGCTTCTCGCCTTCGTGACGATCGGTCTCGGCCTGGCGCTCTGCGCGCCGGCGCGGGCGCAGGAGACCGCACCGCAGGTGGTGGCCTTCGGCGACAGCCTGTCGGCCGGTTACGGCGTCGGGCCCGGCGAATCCTTTCCCGACCAGCTCCAGGCAGCGCTGAACGCTGCCGGGCATCCCGCCCGCGTCGTCAACGCGGGTGTGTCGGGCGACACCACGACCGGGGGCCTTGCCCGGCTCGACTGGTCGGTGCCGGCGGACGCTCAAGTCGTGATCGTGGAGCTCGGGGCGAACGACGCCCTGCGCGGCGTCAGCCCGGACGTCACCCGCAACAATCTCGACGCCATCCTGACCAAGCTGAAGGCGCGGCCGAACACGCAGGTGCTTCTCGCCGGCATGATCAGCCCGCCCAACATGGGTCCGGACTACGCCGCGAAGTTTAACCCGATCTACGGCGAGCTCGCGGCCAAGCATGGTGTGCCGCTCTATCCGTTCTTTCTCGAGGGTGTCGCAGGCAACGGCAGCCTGAACCAGGCCGACTACATGCACCCGAACGCGCAGGGCGTGGCCGTGATCGTCAAGGGCATTCTGCCGCAGGTGATCGAGGCGCTGAAGGCGAGCGCCCGCGCGCAGGGCTGACGCCGCCGTCCCCCACGGCGCGGTGCATCGCAGCAACGCCGGGACCGCTTCTGTGCAGAAGCCTCGGCCAAGCCTTGAAGTCCACGATCCGTGATGAAAGTTTCGATCGGGTAAGGCACTTGGTCGCGTTTGCGTGACAGGCAGGCGCCTGGTCTCGAGCGTGGCCCCGAACGGGAAGGATCGTCCAATGCCGAGACTGTTCACCGCCCTCGAAATTCCGCGTGACGCCGCAATGTCCCTGTCCTTCCTGCGCGGCGGCCTGCCTTCCGCCCGCTGGATCGACGCCGAGAACTATCATCTGACGCTGCGCTTCATCGGCGACATCGAGGCGCGTCTCGCCGACGAGATCGTCGCCGCGCTCGACCGCGTCTCGCGCGCGCCCTTCCCGGTGACGCTGCGCGGTCTCGGCGCCTTCGGCGGCAAAAAGCCCCATTCGGTCTATGCCGATGTCGAGCCGTCCCAGCCGCTCGACCTCCTGCAGGGCGAGATCGACCGCATCCTGCAGCGCCTCGGCGTTCCCGCCGACCCCCGCCGCTTCACGCCCCACGTCACGCTGGCGCGCCTGCGAAACGGCAAGAGCGAGGAGGTCGCGCACTATCTCGCGCTGCGCGGCGGCTTTCGCGCGCCGACCTTCCAGGCCTCGCGCTTCGTGCTCTTTTCATCGAAGGAGTCGGTCGGCGGTGGGCCTTACGTGATGGAAGAGGCCTTCCCGCTCGACGCCCTGCCCAGCCAGCGCGACACGGGCACCTTGGCGATGGCCGCCCGCTGACGGCCGACCCGGCCGGTTTGAAACCCGGCCGGGACCGCGCCATATCGGCGGGCGCGGAGGCCATCGATTTCGAGGAGACGGGCATGACGAGCGAAGGCGGGCCGATCGCCGGCAACACGACGAGCGAGACCGGCACAACGACCCTCGGTGCCCCGGACAAGGTGCTGGTCGGCGAAATCCTCCTGCCCGGCGACGAGGCCGAACAGGCCCGGCAGGAGCGGCGCGTCCGCAAGGGCTTCTTTTCGACGCTCAAGCGCGCCGCCCGGCACATCCCCTTCATGGAGGACGTCGTCGCCTCGTATCACTGCGCGCTCGACCCGCAGACCCCGGCGGCCTCGCGCGGCATTCTTCTGGCGGCCCTCGCCTATTTCGTCCTGCCGTTCGACGTCGTGCCGGACTTCATCGTCGGCCTCGGCTTCACCGACGATGCCGCGGTTCTCCTCGCCGCCTTCACGGCCGTGCAGAAGAACATCCGGCCCGAGCATTACGAGCGCGCCCGCGACACGTTGCGCGACGAGGGCGACGAGGCGACGCGCTCGGCCTGAGGCTTGGGCCGGCCAGCCCCGGCGTCCCACTATCGCCCCATTCGTTCCGTCCACGTCGCGATGGTCGCTCGTGAGCGGGCCGCAGCCGCGCACGGTCGTTTGCCGGGACGCGATGAAGTTTCGAATGCCCGTTCGGAACTTTCCGGTTCGTTTACCCTGTGGAAAGGCTTATCGCCCAACCTGCGGCCACGAGCGCGTTCGGCCTCTCGAAGGTCGTGCGTCCAATGGCATTCCGGACCAAGCGGGGACACGAACTCCATGAAACATGCTCTGACGGCAGCGGTGGCGATGGTGGCGCTCTCCAGCGTGGCGTCTGCCGCCCAGACCCCGACCCGCGTGAACCAGTTCAACGACTGGGGCAGCTACTCCTACGACTCCAGCGGCTCCAAAGTCTGCTACATTCTCTCGACGCCGAAGACGAAGCAGCCGGCGAGCGTCGATCACGGCGACATCTTCTTCCTCGTCTCCCAGAAGCCGAGCAACAAGAAGGCCTACGAGCCGCAGGTCGTCATGGGCTATCCGATGAAGGACGGCTCCAAGGTCATGGTCGACATCGACGGCAAGAAGTTCACGCTATTCACGCGCGGCGAGAGCGCCTGGGTCGAGAACGCCGCCGAGGAGCCGCAGCTGGTCGCCGCCCTGAAGTCCGGCAAGGCGATGAAGGTGGATGCGGTGTCGCAGCGCGGCACGCAGACCAACTACACCTATTCGCTTTCTGGCGTGACGGCCGCGATCAACTCGCTGGCGAACTGCAAGTAAGCCATCGGCCGCGACGGCCCGAAACGATCCGAGGCGCCGGGCTGACCGGCGCCTTTTTCGTGTCCGCGCATGGCTGCATGGCAGGCAATCGCGCCCAAGCTCTTGCGAAACCGCGCGTTTCGGATCATTTGAAACCGATCCAGACGAAACGCAGAACGAAAAGCGGGGCCGATCGCAGCCTCGCGCGGGCAAGGTGCATCCATGAGCGTGTCGATCGATCTCACGACCTCGGCGCAGGCCGTCCGCCCGAGCGCGATGCCGGCCCCCGCCCCCGCCAAGCGTTCCCTTCTCGGCCTGTCGCGCGAGGACATGGGCGTGGCGCTGATCGAAGCCGGCATCCCCGCCAAGCAGGCCCGGATGCGCGTCCAGCAGCTCTGGCACTGGCTCTATGTCCGCGGGGTCAAGGACTTCGACGAGATGCGCAACGTCTCGAAGGACCTGCGTGCGACGCTGGACCAGCATTTCGAGATCGCGCGGCCGGAGATCGTCGAGGAGCAGATTTCCGTCGACGGCACGCGCAAGTGGCTGTTCCGCTTCCCCTCGCGCGGCGCCGGACGCCCGGTCGAGATCGAGACCGTCTATATCCCCGAGGAAGGCCGCGGCACGCTCTGCGTCTCCAGCCAAGTCGGCTGCACCCTCACCTGCACCTTCTGCCACACCGGGACGCAGCGCCTCGTGCGCAACCTCGAGCCGTCCGAGATCGTCGGCCAGGTGCTGACGGCGCGCGAGCGGCTCGGCGACTTCCCCGACGCCTCGACGCCGCAGGGCGCGATCGTGCCCTCCGAGGGGCGCCTCGTGTCCAACGTCGTGATGATGGGTATGGGCGAGCCGCTCTACAACTACGACAACGTGAAGTCGGCGCTGGCCGTGGTGTCGGACGGCGACGGTCTGGCGCTCTCCAAGCGCCGCATCACCCTGTCGACGTCCGGCGTCGTGCCGATGATCGAGAAGACCGGCGAGGAGATGGGCGTGATGCTCGCCATCTCGCTCCATGCGGTGACGGACGAGCTACGCGACGTGCTCGTGCCGATCAACAAGAAGTACCCGATCAAGGACCTGATGGACGCTTGCCGCGCCTATCCCGGCCTCTCCAACGCCCGTCGCATCACCTTCGAATACGTTATGCTAAAGGGCGTCAACGACAGCCTTGCCGATGCGCGCGAACTCGTGCGGCTGCTGAAGGGCATCCCGGCCAAGATCAACCTGATCCCCTTCAACCCTTGGCCGGGCAGCCCCTACGAGTGCTCGGACTGGGACCAGATCGAGCGCTTCGCCGATCTCGTGAACCAGGCCGGCTACGCCTCGCCGATCCGCACGCCGCGCGGGCGCGACATCTTCGCCGCCTGCGGCCAGCTGAAGTCGGAGTCGGAGCGCATGAGGCGCGGCGATAGGCTGGCGCTGGAGGCGGCGGTCGCAGGGTGACGTCCTGCTCGGCCGGCTCGACGCGTCTCCGGTGATCCAGGTCCTGCGCTTCCTGTTCCTGATCCCGACCGGCTTCGTGCTGGCGTGCTTTGCTGCGAGCTTCGCGCTCCTGTGGCCGTTCATCGATCTGCCGGCGTCCGCGAGCGTCGATCCGTTCGTCTGGACGGAACTGGTCTTCGGCTTCTTCGCGCAGGCCGCGCAGGTGGGCACGCTGGCGCTGATCCCCTGGGGCCTTTTCATGGTACTGACCGAGGCGCTCGGGCAGCGCTCGCTGATCCTGCATGCGGCGGCGGGGCTGGCCGGCGGCTTTGCCGCTGCGCGTATTCCGCCGGGCGCAGGGAGCGCGGCGCTCGAAACCGCCATGATCGTCGCAGGCCTTGCCTTCGGCCTCGTCTACTGGATCGTCGCCGGGCATGGCGCAGGCCGCTGGCGTCGGCGCGACACCCCTTCCCTTCCCCCGCAGACGTGAGAGCTCGCCGCATGGCCCGACGCCCGACCAATCCCCGCGATGCCGCCGAGGCCGCCTTCAAGGCCGCGACCACCAAGGCGCCCGAGCGCGTGCGCGAAGCGGTCGCCATTCCCGGACGGCGCGAGCAGGTGACGCTGCGCGTCGATTCCGAGGTGCTGGAGTGGTTCCAGGAGGAGGGTCCCGGCTGGCAGGACCGCATGGCCGACGCCCTGCGCAAGGCGGCCGGCAAATAGACCCGCCGACCTTGGCAAAGGGGGCGATCGTGCCAGTTCGCCGGGCATGATCACCATCCATCACCTGAACAACTCGCGCTCGCAGCGCGTCCTGTGGCTCCTCGAGGAGCTAGGCGTACCCTACGAGGTCAAGCGCTACGAGCGGCTGAAGAGCCTTCTTGCGCCGCCCGAACTGAAGCGGGTCCACCCGCTCGGCAAATCGCCCGTCCTGACCGAGGGCGAGCTGACGCTGGCCGAGACCGGCGCCATCGTCACCTACGTCGCCGAGACCCATGGCGGCAGCCGGTTCCAGCCCGAGCGTGGCTCGGCCGACTGGTGGCGGATGCAGCACTTCCTCCATCACGCGGAGGGCTCGGCCATGCCGCCGCTCTTCATGAAACTCGTCTTCGCGCGCATTCCCGGCCAGGCGCCGTTCATCGTCCGGCCCGTGGCCAAGGCGCTGATGAAGGGCGTCGACACCCACCTTCTCGCCCCGCGCCTCGCCGATCTTCTCGACAACTGGGACGCGTCGCTCGCCGAGACCGGCTGGTTCGCCGGCCCGGAGCCGACGCTCGCCGACGTCATGATGAGCTTTCCGCTCGAGGCGGCCGGCGCGCGCATCGGTTTCGGACAGCGCCGGCATCTGGCCGCCTTCGTGGAGCGGGTCCACGCGCGACCGGCCTTCCGGGCTGCGCTGGAGCGCGGCGGCCCCTACGCCTATGCGTGAGGCGCATCAGCGCCAGGCGACGAGGATCGTCCCGCCCGCGATCAGGGCGATGCCGGCCCAATTGGCGGCGCTCAGCCGCTCCTGAAGAAAGGCGACGCCGAAGACGGCGACCAGCACGACCGACAGCTTGTCGATCGGCGCGACCTGCGCCGCCTGTCCGAGTTGCAGCGCGCGGTAGTAGCAGAGCCACGACGCCCCGGTCGCCAGCCCCGACAGCCCCAGGAACACGAGCGAGCGGCCGGGAAGATCAGCGGGCGAGCGCCAATGGCCGCCCGCCGTCACCATCGCCGCGATCAGCGCGACGATGACGAGCGTTCGAAGGAAGGTCGCGTAGTCCGACTGGACGCCGGCGACGCCGACCTTGCCGAACACCGCCGTGAGGGCCGCGAAGGCCGCCGAGGCCAACGCCCAGCCGAGCCAGCCCATCAGGCGCGGGCAAGGAGGATGTGGATCGCGAAGGCGGAGAAGACCGAGGCGAACAGCCAGTCGATGAAGCGCATCACCGCGGGCTTGCCCTTCAGGGTCGCGGCGATCCGGTCGGCCGCGAAGATCATCGCGACCGTGATCGGCGTCGCGACAAGGATGAAGTAGACGCCGAGGAAGAAGAGCTTCGAGCCCGCATGCGGGTCGCCGACGGCGACGAACTGCGGCAGGAACGTCACGAAGAACAGGATGATCTTGGGGTTCAGGAGATTGATCCCGATCCCCGTCGCCCAGTTGGCCGCAAAGGACTGCGGCGGCGCCTTGGCGCGCTCGACGGAGAGCGACGAGCCGTGGCGGATCGCCTGCACCGCGAGCCAGACGAGATAGGCCGCGCCGACGACCTTCAGCGCCAGGAACGCCTCCGGCGATGCGGCGATGAGCGCCGACAGGCCGACCGCGGCGAGCGTCGTGTGGATGAGCGAGCCGGTGCAGGCGCCGCAATAGGCCGCAAAGCCGGCGGTGCGCCCTTGCGCCAGCGTTCGCCCGAGAAACAGCGTCATGTCGGGGCCGGGCGTGATCGTCAGCACGACGGCGGCCACCGTGAAGGCGAGAAGGGCGGACAAGTCCGGCAGGAACGTCATTGGCTCTCGAACCCGTGAGCGGCGGATGCTTCTCCATACCGCCGAACGGGAGGAACGGCCAGACGGCCGGCGCGCAATCCGCGCTTGCGCCTGCGGCCAAGTTCCGTCAGATCGGCCGCAACGGCATCCGAACTGGGATCACGATCAGCATGGCTCTTCCGCGCGACGTTAAGAAGGTGGTTCTCGCCTATTCCGGCGGTCTCGACACCTCGATCATCCTGAAGTGGCTCCAGACGGAGCTCGGCGCGGAGGTCGTGACCTTCACGGCCGACCTCGGCCAGGGCGAGGAACTGGAGCCGGCACGTCGCAAGGCCGAGATGCTCGGCATCAAGGAGATCTTCATCGAGGACGTGCGCGAGGAGTTCGTGCGCGACTTCGTGTTCCCGATGTTCCGCGCCAACGCGGTCTACGAGGGCGTCTATCTGCTGGGCACCTCGATCGCCCGGCCGCTGATCTCCAAGCACCTGATCGACATCGCCCGGAAGACCGGCGCCGACGCCATCGCCCACGGCGCGACCGGCAAGGGCAACGATCAGGTCCGCTTCGAGCTGTCGGCCTATGCGCTGAACCCCGACATCAAGATCATCGCCCCGTGGCGCGACTGGGCGTTCAAGTCTCGCACCGACCTTCTCGACTTCGCCGAGAAGAACCAGATCCCGGTCGCCAAGGACAAGAAGGGCGAGGCGCCCTTCTCCGTCGACGCCAACCTCCTGCACTCGTCCTCGGAGGGCAAGGTGCTGGAGGACCCGAGCGTCGAGGCGCCGGAATACGTGCACATGCGCACGATCTCGCCCGAGGCCGCGCCCGACAAGGCAACAGTCATCACCGTCGGCTTCGAGAAGGGCGATGCGGTGTCGATCAACGGCGAGCGGCTGTCGCCGGCCACGTTGCTGGCCAAGCTCAACGATTATGGCCGCGACAACGGCATCGGCCGCCTCGACCTCGTCGAGAACCGGTTCGTCGGCATGAAGTCGCGCGGCGTCTACGAGACGCCGGGCGGCACGATCCTGCTGGCCGCGCACCGCGCGATCGAGAGCATCACGCTCGACCGGGGGGCCGCGCACCTCAAGGACGAGCTGATGCCGCGCTACGCCGAACTCATCTACTACGGCTTCTGGTTCTCGCCGGAGCGCGAGATGCTGCAGGCCCTGATCGACCGGAGCCAGGAACACGTCGAGGGCGAGGTGACGCTGAAGCTCTACAAGGGCAACGTCATGGTCACCGGCCGCACCAGCCCGAAGTCGCTCTATTCCGACAAGCTCGTCACCTTCGAGGACGATCAGGGCGCCTACGACCAGAAGGACGCCGCCGGCTTCATTAAGCTGAACGCCCTGCGCCTGCGCACGCTCGCCAAGCGCAACGGCCTCTGAGCCGCGCCGGACAGACATGAGGAGGGCCGGCGGAGCGATCCGCCGGCCTTTTTCGTTGCGGCCCGTTCCGGCCGCCGCCCCTTTCCATCGGCCCGGCGCACCCCCACCTTGGGGAAAATCATATGGAAGGCGAACGATGATCCCCTATTCCGTTCTCGACCTGTCGCCCATTCCCGAAGGCGGCACGGCAGCCGATGCGCTGGCGAACTCGCTGGATCTCGCGCGCCACGCCGAACGGCTCGGGTACGACCGCTACTGGCTGGCCGAGCATCACAACATGACGGGCATCGCGAGCGCCGCGACGGCGGTGGTGATCGGCCATGTCGCGGCCGGCACGAAGACCATCCGCGTCGGGTCGGGCGGCATCATGCTGCCGAACCATGCGCCGCTGGTGATCGCCGAGCAGTTCGGCACGCTGGCGACGCTCTATCCCGGCCGGATCGACCTCGGGCTCGGCCGCGCGCCCGGCACTGACATGATGACGGCGCGCGCCCTGCGCCGGAACCTCGAGAGCGCCGACAACTTCCCGCAGGACGTCCTGGAGCTGATGGCCTATTTCGCCGATGCCGAGCCGAACCAGCGGCTGCGCGCGGTGCCGGGCGCGGGGACCCATGTGCCGGTCTGGATTCTCGGCTCCAGCCTCTACGGCGCGCAGCTCGCCGCCCATCTCGGCCTGCCCTACGCCTTCGCCTCGCACTTCGCCCCGCAGGCGCTGGACGATGCGGCGGAGGTCTATCGCCAGACGTTCCGCCCGTCCGAGGAACTCGACAAGCCGCACTTCATGCTGGCGATCAACGTGTTCGCGGCCGACACGGACGCCGAAGGGCGACGTCTCCAGTCCTCGATGCAGCAGGCCTTCGCGCGGCTGCGCTCGGGCCAGCCGGGGCCGCTGCCGCGGCCGGTGGACGATATCGATGCGGTGCTGGAGCCCGGTGCGCGGGCGATGGTCGACGAGGCTCTGCGGGTGTCGGTCGTCGGCGGGCCGGATCGCGTACGCGACGGACTGAAGCAGCTGGTCGACCGCTATAGGCCGGACGAGGTGATCCTGACCGGCCAGATCCACGATCACACGTCGCGGGTGCGCTCCTTCGCACTGGCCGCCGAGGCGATGCAGGCGATCGGCAGCCGGCCGCTGGCTGCGGCCGCCGAATAGGCGATCAGGCGGCGGCGTCGGGCTTCGGCGCCGTCGTGCACAGGAGGTTGATCGGCTCTTCCAGCTGGGGGTCGTTGCTGAGGTTGGCGCGGATCGCCCGCAGCACCTCGCCGGCCACCTGGATCTGGTCGGGCGACAGCCCCTGCATCGCGGAGCCGTAGATCTGGTCAAACAGCGGGTCGAGCTCGCGCATGATGCGGAACGCCTCGTCGGTCGGCTCGATCAGCTTGGCCCGGCGGTCGTTCGGGTCCATGGCGCGGCGGATCAGCTGGCGCGCCTCGAGGCGATCGAGATAGGCCGAGAGGGTCATCGGCTCGACGCCCATGCGCTCGGCGAGGATCGCCTGGCGCGAGCCGCGGAAGCGGATCACGTGGCCGAGGGCGCGGATTTCACCGGGCGTGAGACCAAGGCCGTTTTCCGCGATGGTCTTTTCGAAATATTGTCGAAAGAGTCGCGACGTGTCGCCGAGAAGAAACCCGAACGCATTTCCCATCGTCAAGTCTGGCACTGACCGCCGCCTTCTTCATAACCCAACGTCCGGCCCTGCTTTTGCCGGGGCGGGAAGTCCTTGTATCTCTTGAGACCGTGTCCTTCATTCGATGGCTACGGGCAAGGGACGATTCTTCTAAAATGGTTCTAACAATGACAGAATCCCAGATTGAAGCGTTCGATTCCCGCTTCGTTTTCCCGGGCGACCACAGACTTCCGGACTTCGACGCCCTCTCGCCACAAGATTTTGCCACATCATTCGATCGCGCGATGGAATCGCATGCGAGCGAAATCGATGCAATCGCCGAAGACCCGGCGAGCCCGACTTTCGACAACACGATCCTCGCTCTGGAGCGCGCCGGACGCCCGCTCTCGCGCGTCGCCAGTCTGTTCTTCACGCTCGCCGGCGCCAATACCAACGAGGGCATCCAGCAGGTCGAGCGCGAGGTCTCGCCGAAGCTCTCCCGCCATGGCTCGCGCATCTCGCTGAACGCCAGGCTGTTCGCGCGCATCGACGACCTCTACGAGCGTCACCATGACTTGGGTCTCGACGCGGAGGCCCTGCGCCTTCTGGAGCGCACCCATGCCGGCTTCGTGCGCTCGGGCGCGAGGCTCGAAGGCGAGGATCGCCAGCGGTTCGCCGACATCAACGCCCGGCTCGCCGAACTCGGCACGCGCTTCTCGCAGAACGTGCTGGCCGACGAGAGCGCCTATGCCCGGCCCGTCGCGGAGAGCGACCTCGCCGGCCTGCCGCCGTTCCTCGTCTCGGCGATGGCGGACGCGGCGGAGGAGCGCGGGCTCGGTGGACATGTCGTCACCTTGTCGCGCTCGATCGTCGTGCCGTTCCTGACCTACTGCCCGGACCGCGCGCTGCGCGAGGAGGTGTTCTCGGCCTGGACGCGGCGAGGCGAGCGCGAGGGGGCGACCGACAACCGGCCGGTGCTTGCCGAGATCCTCGCGCTGCGGGCCGAGAAGGCGAAGCTCCTAGGGTTCGCGTCGTTTGCGGACTACAAGCTCGACGACACGATGGCCAAGACCCCCGACGCCGTGGAAGCGCTGCTGCGCCGGGTCTGGGACAAGGCGCGCGAGCGCGCGACGGGCGATGCGCAGACGCTGGCGGCGCTTGCTGCCGGCGAGGGCGACAACGCGCCGCTCGCCGCCTCCGACTGGCGCTACTATGCCGAGAAGCGGCGGCAGGCCGAGTTCGCGATCGACGAGGGCGCGCTGAAGAGCTTCTTCCAGCTCGACCGGATGATCGATGCCGCCTTCGACGTCGCGGGACGCCTCTTCGGCCTCACCTTCGAGCCGCTGCCGGACGCTCGCGCTTGGCACCCGGACGCGCGCGTCTGGCTGGTGCACGACCGGGACGGCGCGGAGCGCGGCCTCTTCATCGGCGACTATTTCGCCCGCACCTCCAAGCGCTCGGGCGCCTGGATGAGCGCGCTTCGCTCGCAGCACAAGATCGACGGCGGCCAGACACCGGTGATCTACAACGTGTGCAACTTCGCCAAGCCCGCCCGGGGCCAGCCGGCGCTCCTGTCGGTGGACGACGCGCGCACCCTGTTCCACGAGTTCGGCCACGCGCTGCACGGGCTCCTGTCGGACGTCACCTACCCCTCGCTCGCCGGGACGGCGGTGGCTCGCGACTTCGTCGAGCTGCCCTCGCAACTCTTTGAGCATTGGCTGGCGGTGCCCGCGATCCTCGAGCGCCACGCGCTGCATGCCGAGACCGGCCAGCCGCTGCCGACCGAAGAGGTGAAGAAGCTCGAGGCCGCGCGCACCTTCGATGCCGGGTTCGACACGGTGGAGTTCACGGCCTCTGCGCTCGTCGATCTCCTGTTCCACCGGGAGGGCGAGGCGCCCACCGATCCGATGGCGCGCGAGGCCGAGATCCTCGACGGGCTCGGCATGCCCCGGCAGATCGTCATGCGCCACCGCTCGCCGCACTTCGCCCATATCTTCTCGGGCGACGGCTATTCGGCGGGCTACTACTCCTACATGTGGTCGGAGGTTCTCGACGCCGACGCGTTCGAGGCGTTCGGCGAGGCCGGCGATCCGTTCCATGGTGAGACCGCGCGTCGCCTGCGCGAAAATGTTTACGCCGCCGGCAATTCGGACGACCCGGCCGCGCTCTACGAGCGTTTCCGGGGCCGTGGGCCGGACCCGGACGCCCTGATGCGAAAGCGCGGTTTCGCCGCCTGACAAGGGGCACCTTTCGCAATCGCGAAAAATTCGTTATGGACGGCCCAATGACCGCGACGTCCTTGGGCCGTTTCTTTCGAGACGCGCCTCCAAACG
This sequence comes from Aureimonas phyllosphaerae, assembly GCF_047943035.1. Classification (NCBI taxonomy): domain Bacteria; kingdom Pseudomonadati; phylum Pseudomonadota; class Alphaproteobacteria; order Hyphomicrobiales; family Aurantimonadaceae; genus Aureimonas; species Aureimonas phyllosphaerae. Next base: position 4,320,875 of record NZ_CP181348.1, read on the forward strand.
CGTTTCAACCCCTTTCGGTGACCTGACACATGAAGCTCCGCAACATCGCGATCATCGCGCACGTTGACCATGGCAAAACGACCCTGGTCGACAAGCTCCTCGCCCAGTCGGGTTCGTTCCGCGAGAACCAGCGCACCGAAGAGCGCGCGATGGACTCCAACGACCTCGAAAAGGAGCGCGGGATCACGATCCTCGCCAAGGCCACCTCGGTGGAGTGGAAGGACACGCGGATCAATATCGTCGACACCCCGGGCCACGCCGACTTCGGCGGCGAGGTGGAGCGCATCCTGAACATGGTGGACGGCGCGGTGATCCTCGTCGACGCCTCGGAAGGCCCGATGCCGCAGACGAAGTTCGTGCTCGGCAAGGCGCTGAAGGTCGGCCTGAAGCCGATCGTCGCGATCAACAAGATCGACCGTCCGGACGAGCGCCACGAGGAAGTGCTGAACGAGATCTTCGATCTCTTCGTCAACCTCGACGCCACCGACGAGCAGCTCGACTTCCCGGTCCTCTACGGCTCGGGCCGCGGCGGCTGGATGGCGGAAGCCCCGGACGGCCCGCAGGACAAGGGCCTCGAGCCCCTCTTCGACCTCATCGTCAAGCACGTTCCCGAGCCGGACACCGCCGGCAAGGACGAGCCTTTCAAGATGATCGGCACGATCCTCGAGGCCAACCCGTTCCTCGGCCGCCTCATCACGGGCCGCATTCAGTCCGGCTCGATCAAGCCGAACCAGACCATCAAGGTCCTGAACGGCGAAAGCCAGCAGCTGGAAACCGGCCGCATCTCCAAGATCCTCGCCTTCCGCGGTCTCGAGCGCACGCCGATCGACTACGCCGAGGCCGGCGACATCGTGGCCATCGCGGGCCTGCAGAAGGGCACCGTCGCCGACACGTTCTGCGATCCGTCGGTGACGGAAGCGCTGAAGGCGCAGCCGATCGACCCGCCGACCGTGACCATGAGCTTCATCGTCAACGATAGCCCGCTTGCGGGCACCGAGGGCGACAAGGTGACGAGCCGCGTGATCCGCGACCGTCTCCTCAAGGAAGCCGAGGGCAACGTCGCGCTTAAGATCGAGGAATCGGAGGACAAGGACTCCTTCTTCGTGTCGGGCCGCGGCGAACTGCAGCTCGCCGTCCTGATCGAGACCATGCGCCGCGAGGGCTTCGAGATCGGCGTCTCGCGCCCGCGCGTCGTGATGCAGAAGAACGAGGAGACCGGCGAGACGCTGGAGCCGATCGAAGAGGTCGTGATCGACGTCGACGAGGAGCATTCGGGCGTCGTCGTGCAGAAGATGAGCGAGCGCAAGGGCGAGATGAAGGAGCTGCGCCCGTCGGGCGGCGGTCGCCAGCGTCTCGTGTTCCACGCGCCGACGCGCGGCCTGATCGGCTATCAGTCGGAACTCCTGACCGATACGCGCGGCACGGCGATCATGAACCGCCTGTTCCACTCCTACGCTCCCTACAAGGGCGCGCTGGCGGGCCGCACCAACGGTGTTCTCATCGCCAATGCATCCGGCGAGGCTGTGGCCTACGCGATGTTCAACCTCGAGGACCGCGGCCCAATGATCATCGATCCGGGCGTGAAGGTCTACGAAGGCATGATCATCGGCATCCACAGCCGTGACAACGACCTCGAGGTGAACGTCCTCAAGGGCAAGCAGCTCACCAACATCCGCGCCGCCGGCAAGGACGAGGCGGTGAAGCTGACGACCCCGATCCGCATGACGCTCGACCGCGCCCTCTCCTGGATCCAGGACGACGAGCTGGTCGAGGTCACGCCGAAGAACATCCGCCTGCGCAAGCTCTATCTCGACCCGAACGAGCGCAAGCGCTTCGAGAAGAGCCGCAAGGTCGCCTGACCGGCGGACGAACGAGACGGACAAATTCGAAGGGGACGCGGGCGACCGCGTCCCCTTTGTCGTGATGGCTGTTCACGACTTCATCATTTTGATGATTCCTTCATCATTTCGCGGAACGGCGACTGCTGCCTTCCGTTCTTGCGACAAGGAGGAAGCGCCATGTCGTACCTGTCGCCCGAAGGCCGCGAGATCACCGCCAGCAACGACCGCCAACCCACGGACATGAACCGTGACGCCTGGACCTCGATGCTCAACACGCACGGGTCCGATCCGTCCCTCCATCCGACGCAGGGCATGCCCTGGCTCTTCCGCCAGCCGCCGCGCCTGCGCCACCCACACGCCAAGCTGTGAGCGCGCAGCCTCTGCGGCCGGCCGATAGCACGAGCTGATCATCGCCCGCAGCGCACGAGTGCGGGAGGCCTTATGAAGGGCGGAGCCGGAACCGGCGCCGCCCTTTTGTCATGTCAGCCGGCGCCCCAGAGCTTCGGGATCTGCTGGCCGAGCGTCAGGATCGACAGGAAGCCGAACAGGAGAAAGCCCCAGGCGAGCGCCGCGATGCGGCCGACGCCGGGACGAAGCTCCGGGACCAGAAGCCTCCGGTTGAGGAGGATCAGGAGGCCCGAGTAGATGAACATCATCAGGCCGCCCGTGCAGGCCGAGATGACGAGCAGCACCAGCGGCTGCGTCAGCCCGAAGAGCAGCACCGCGACGCCGATCGCGACGAGACCCCACACGATCCAGAAGTAGAGACGGCTCTCGTTCGCACCACGCACGTACGTTGTGCGCAGAACGTCGGCGGCGAGGCGCGCCGTGTAGTCGACGATGCCGGTCGCCGCCCCGAAGAGCGAGAAGGCGCCGATGAACCAGAACAGCGCGCCGAACCAGCCGCCGACCTTGTCGGCGAGCACGAGCCCCTCGCTTTGCACGAACGCCACCGAGTTCGGAAGACCCTCCTGCCCGTAGACCGTGGCGTAGGCGAGAAGCGAGGTGAAGGTGATCGTGATGAAGGTGATCAGCACGAAGGTGACGAGCTGCTCGACATTGGCAAAGCCCCACCAGCGTTGCCAGCGCGCCATGTTCTCAGGGGTCGGCTCGAACACGAAGCCGGTCGAGGGGGCAGCTTCCGGCTGACCGGTGACCGGGCTCATGATGCGCGGCACGTACTTGCCCATGCCGAAGCCCTTGTCGCGGATCCAGTTGGACTGGCAGAGGTTCTGCCCGCCGCCTGCGCCCGCAAAGGCCAGCGCGCCGAGAAGAAGCGCGAAGCCGAGTTCGGTCGGGATCGTCGCGGTGGTCACGATCTGCGGCAACGCCGCCCAGTCCTCCGCCGTGATCACGAAGAAGGCGGCGATCAGGATCAGGACGCCGACGGCGGCGACCTTCACCATCTGCAGCCGCTCGAGCATGACATAGACGACAGGCGCGAGCGTCAGGATGAGGCCGATGGAGGCGAGCATGCAGATCGCGATCCAGCGCGGCTCGCCCCCGACGATGTAGGACAGCATGGTCGCCGAGCTCGTCGCCCAGCCCGGCCAGAGGTTGGCGAAACAGGTCATCAGCGCGAACACGAGACCCCAGTGCCGCCAGAAGCGGCTGAAGCCGGTGAGCACCGTCTCGCCGGTCGCCAGCGTGTAGCGCTCGATCTCCATGTTCAGGAAGAACTGCGTCATGACGCCGACGAGCGCCGCCCAGACGAAGGCCATGCCGACCTGGCTGGCGATGTAGGGGTAGAGGATGAACTCGCCCGACGACAGGCCGACGCCCGCGGCTACGATGCCCGGCCCGATGAGCTTGGCGGTGTTGGCGGGCGCAGGCGGCAGTTCGCGCACCTCCGGCCGGCCCAGCACATGGGTCGGGAAGAGATCGGCTGCGGAGCCGTGCCCTCCCCTTTTGAGATCGCTCATTGTCCCTCCTGCTTGCGTATCCTCGCCGCGTGTGCGGCAGACGGTCCCCACCGTCAACACGAGGGACATAGGGCGCCGCGCGCCGGAGGCCGGTCTCTCGCGATCTTGATGCCGGCGGCCGATGCCTTAGGTCAGCCGGGCACAACGGGGCGGAGGTGATCCATGAGAGCGGTGGGATACGCGGCATCGCCTCCCGACAAGTCGGTGGACCATCTCGTCGACCTCGACCTGCCCCGCCCGAGGCCCGCCGGGCGCGACATCCTGGTGCGCGTCGAGGCGGTGTCGGTCAATCCGGTGGATACGAAGCAGCGCGGCCCGGTGGCCGACCCCGCTCGCATTCCGCGCGTCCTCGGATTCGACGCAGCGGGCACCGTCGAGGCGGTGGGCGAGGACGCCACGCTGTTCCGGCCGGGCGACGCGGTGTTCTATGCCGGCGCGGTGGACCGGCCGGGCTCGAACCAAGAATACCAGCTGGTCGACGAGCGGCTGGTGGCGCGCAAGCCGGCGAGCCTCGACTTCGCTGATGCCGCCGCCCTGCCGCTGACGGCGATCACGGCCTGGGAGACGCTGTTCGATCGCTTCCGCATCCAGCCGGACCGCAGCGAGAAGGGCACGCTGCTGGTCATCGGCGCGGCGGGCGGCGTCGGGTCGATCGCCACGCAGCTCGCGCGCGAGCTGACCGGCCTGACGGTGGTGGGCACCGCCTCGCGCGAGGAGACGCGCGCGTTTGCGCTCGATCACGGCTGCCACCACGTCGTCGACCATGCGCAACCGATGGCGCCGCAAATCGAGGCGCTCGGCCTCGGGCCGGTCGACTACGTCTTCGGCGTCACCCAGACCCCGAGCCACATGGCTGACATCGGCGTTATGATCCGGCCGTTCGGTCATCTCTGCGTGATCGACAGCGCCGACCTCGAGCTCGCGCCGATCCGCACGAAATCCGTCTCGCTGCATTTCGAGTACATGTTCACGCGGCCGGTGTTCCAGACGGCCGACATGATCGAGCAGCATCGCCTGCTCGCCGAGGTCTCGCGCCTCGTCGACGCCGGGCGCATCCGCACGACGCGCACACGCACCCTCCGGCCGATCTCGGCCGAAACTGTGCGCGAGGCGCATCGCCTGGTCGAAACCGGGCGCACGCTCGGCAAGACCATCATCGCCGGCTGGCCGGCCACGCCTGAAGGAGCCTCATGATGGGACTGTTGTCCGGACTTCTCGGCCTTGCCAGCGACCTCGACGTCGGCGCGCTCGCGCGCGAACTCGACCCTGTGCTCCTGCCGGACGAGACGATCGAGGTCGCCTTCCAGATCCTGCGCGACCAGATGGTCTTCACCGACCGCCGCATCATCCTCGTCGACAAGCAGGGCATGACGGGGCGCAAGCGCGCCTACCATTCCATTCCCTTCCGCGCGATCACGATGTTCTCGGTCGAGACCGCCGGCTCCTTCGACACCGACGCGGAGTTGCGCATCTGGGTCTCCGGGCAACCGCAGCCCTTCCTGCAGAACCTGTCGCGCGGCACCAACCTTGCCGGCATCCAGAAGGCGCTTGCGCTCGGCGTCCTCGGGCGGGGGTGATCCCGCCTGTGAATGGAGCCGTCGAAATGCGCGGCGGGCATTGAGGGTCTCCGCCCCCTCGGGTTACGACCCGCCGCATGGCATGGCATCGACACATCCGGTCCACATTTTCGTCGCCTTCGATGGATCGTCCCGCAGCGTTTATAGTTAACGCGATATGAAGACGATCGCCGCAGATGTCCGACTTGCCGAGGCCGCCGATGCCGGCGCGCTGTCGATCGTCCACGCCGCCGCCTGGACGGCGGCCTATCGGGGGCTGATCCCCCACAAGGCCCTGTCCGCCATGGTGGAGCGCCGGGGACCGGACTGGTGGTCGCGGGCGATCGCCAACCGGGCGACGATCCTGGTCATGGAATATGGCGGCGAGATCGTCGGCTACGCGACGGTCGGGCGCAACCGCACCCGAGGCCTGAGCGTCGACGGCGAGATCTACGAGATCTACCTCAAGCCCGAGTTCCAGGGGGTCGGCTTCGGCCGCCGCCTGTTCGACGCCTGCCGCACGCTCTTGCGTGCCCGCGGGCTGAAGGGCGTCGCGGTCTGGTCGCTTGCCGACAACGAGAACGCGGTGCGCTTCTACGAGGCATCCGGGGGCGTCGACGTGGCGACGGGTTCGGAGACCTTCGAGGGCGTCGCCCTTCACAAGGTGGCTTACTGCTTCATGTGAAGCGACGCGAACGATCGAACACGGCGTTCACCGTTCCGCCTGACCTCGATTGCCTCTCGCGCGACGATTGGCTAGGAACCGCCGAGTTCAACTCGGAGATCCCCATGCGCATCGACGCCATCGCTCGCGGCAAGAACCCGCCCGAGGACATCAACGTCATCATCGAGGTGCCGGTCGGGGGCCATCCGATCAAGTACGAGATGGACAAGGATTCCGGCGCGCTCTTCGTCGACCGCTTCCTCTACACGCCGATGACCTATCCCGGGAACTACGGCTTCGTGCCGCACACGCTCTCGGACGACGGCGACCCGATCGACGTGCTGGTCTGCTCGACCCGCCCGCTCTTCCCCGGCTGCGTGATCAACTGCCGCCCGATCGGCGTCCTCAAGATGGAGGACAACAAGGGCCTCGACGAGAAGGTGATCGCGGTCCCCTCGCCCGAGCTGACGCAGCGCTACACCAAGGTCTTCGAGCACACCGACCTGCCGGAGATCACGCTGAAGCAGATCGAGCACTTCTTCGAGCACTACAAGGATCTGGAGCCCGGCAAGTGGGTGAAGATCGGCGGCTGGGCCGGCTCAGCCGAGGCCAAGCAGATGATCCGTGAGGCGGTCGAGCGCTACGACAACGCCAAGGAGTCGGAGAAGAACCCGACGCCGGTCGGCCAGGAAAACGCCTGAGCCATCGCGCTCCGACAAGATGACGAAAGGGGGCCTCGCGGCCCCCTTTTCCGTTTGCGCCTCAGCGGATGCTGGCCGCGAGCTCTTTAGTCGGCCAGCAGGTCGCCGGCTGGCCTGCCTTTTCCTGGACCGCGCCGATCGAGCGACGCGTCTTGAAGCCCGCCAGCCCGTCCGGCCGGCCGACGTCGTAGCCGCGCGCGACAAGCTTTTCCTGAAGCCGGGCGACGTCGCCGCGCGTCAGCCCGGAGACCTTGCGCCAGTCGCCAGAAAACGGACCCGCGCCGCCCATCCGGTCGGCGAGATGGCCGATGAACAGGGCGTAGAGGTCGGAGTTGTTGTATTCCTTGATGACGTAGAAGTTCGGCGTCGCGATGAACGCCGGCCCGAAACGGCCGGCAGGCATCAGGAGATGGCCGGTGGCGCGCGTCTCGCCCGCCGGAAAGGCGCGGCCGGAAGCGCGTGTCACGCCGGCCTTGGCGAAATCGGCGATCGGGCGCCCCTGATCCGGCCCCTCCAGCGTGCATGAGACGGACGCGGGGACGCTCGCCTCGTATCCCCAGTCGCGGCCCGGCTGCCAGCCGGACTGGCGGAGGTAGTTCGCGATCGACGCCAGCGTGTCCGGCACCGAGTTCCAGATGTCGCGGCGGCCATCGCCGTCGAAGTCGACCGCCAGTTTCCGGAACTTCGTCGGCATGAACTGCGGCTGCCCGAGCGCACCGGCCCAGGACGACTTCATCTCTTGCGGCGTGAGATCCCCATCCTCGACGATCTGGAGGGCCGCGATCAGCTCGGCGCGGAACATCTCATTGCGACGCGCGAGATAGGCCTTGGTGCCGAGCACCTCGAAGGCGTCGTAGGGGATCTTGGCCGCTCCATAGCCCGACTCACGCCCCCACACGGCGACGAGGATCGGCCCCGGCACGCCGTAGCGCGCCTCGATCCGCTTGATGGGGCCGGCATACTGCTGGAGCATCGCGCGGCCCTTGGCGGCGGTCGCGGCCATCTTGGCCTCGTCGAAATAGGCGGTCGGGCTCTGGAACTCGGCCTGCCGGTTCACCTCCTCGACCTTGGCCTTGTCGCCGGGAAGCTGGAGGTCCGGGAGCTTGGTGTTGGCCTTCACGCCGTCGAAGGCGGCGTCGAAGGTCTGGCGCGAGACGCCGGCAGCGCGTGCTTCCGGCCAGATGTCGTTCTGGAGAAACGCGCGGAAGCCGGCCTGCACGTCCTGCGCCTGCGCCAGGCCGCTGCCGGCCACGAGCGCCGCCAGCGCCCACGTGATCGTCTTCATCTTCCGCACCCCCGGCAGATCTCGTCCTGCCGGAAGGCTATAGGAGCGACCTTGCGCCGATCTCGTGGCGGGAGCGGTCAGATCTTCGTGCGCGAGCGCATGGCGGCCGACAGGGTGCCCTCGTCGAGATAGTCGAGTTCGCCCCCGACCGGCACGCCGTGAGCGAGACGGGTCACCGACACGTCGAAATCGGCGAGCTGGTCGATGATGTAATGGGCGGTCGTCTGTCCCTCGACCGTGGCGTTCACGGCGATCACCAGCTCGCGGATCGTCCCTTCCGCCACGCGCTCGACGAGGCGGCGGATCGTGAGGTCGTCGGGACCGACGCCCTCCAGCGGCGACAGGACGCCGCCGAGGACGTGATAGGCGGCGTTCAGCGCCTTCGCCCGCTCCAGCGCCCAGAGGTCGGACACGTCCTCGACCACGATCACCGTCGTCTGGTCTCGGGCCGGATCGCAACAGATCGTGCAAGGGTCGCGAGTGTCGATGTTGCCGCAGTTCGAGCAGATGCGCACCTTCTCGGCCGCTTCCGCCATTGCGTCGCCCAAGGGGCGGAGGATCTGCTCGCGCCGCTTGACGAGATGGAGCGCCGCGCGCCGGGCCGAGCGGGGCCCCAGCCCCGGCAGCTTCGACAGGAGCTGGATCAGCCGCTCGATCTCGGGGCCGGCGATGGTCTTGGACATGGAAGGCGGCCTCGGGGCAAGCGGGACCGGGCGCAGGGCGCCCGGCCTTTCGGAACGGCAGGAAGGTCTAGAACGGCAGCTTCATGCCGGGAGGCAGCGGCAGGCCGGCGGTGAGGGCCTGCGTCTTGTCCTGGATCACGGCGTCGAGCTTGCGCTTGGCATCGGCATGGGCAGCGACGAGGAGGTCTTCCAGAATGTCCTTCTCGTCGGCCTTCAGGAGCGAAGGATCGAGCTCGACGGCGACAAGCTCGCCCGTGCCCTTCAGCGTGACGGACACGACGCCGCCGCCGGCCTGGCCGCTCGCCGTCGTCTCGGCGATCTCGGCCTGCAGCCCCTGCATCTTCTCCTGCATGGCCTTGGCCTGCTTCATCATGCCCATGATGTCTTTCACGCGCGCGGTCCTTCAGCTGTTGCGATCAATCGTCGTCGGGTTCGGCGTCGGCATCGAAGGCGACGCCCTCCTCCATGTCGTCATCCTCGCCGCCAAAGCCAAGGTCGGACGGGTCGATGTCGATGCGCTCCGGCAGGCCGTCGTCCTCGGCGAGCGGCGGGCCGTCGTCGTCCGCCGCCTCGGGCTCGGGCTCGCCGCGAAGGCGCACCTCGCGGACCTTGGCGCCCGGCAGCGCGGCGAGGATCGCGGCGACCTCGGGATCGGCCTCGGCCTCGGCGATCAGCTGCGCCCGGCGCGCGGCATCGACCTCCTCCAGCGTCTGCCCGCCGCCCTTGCCGGCGACCGTGACCACCCAGCGCAGCCCGGTCCAGTCGAAGAGCTTCTTGGTGAGTTCGCCCGACAGCGTGACCGGCGCGCCGCCGGCCAGTTCGATCTCGATGCGGCCGGGCTCCATGCGCACGAGGCGGAGGTAGCGGCGGATCCAGGCCTTCATGCGCGAATCGCGACGCTCGCCCGCGAGCTTCTCGAGATCGCGCAAGGACGCCGGCATCGCGTCCGCCTCGATCGTCGGCGCGGGTGCGGCGGTCGGGGCCATCGGCTGCGGTGAGGATGCCACCATGCGGGCGGCGAGCGACGGGCCGGAGGAGCGCATCTGCGGGACGCCGGCGGCCGGAACGGCGGACGCCATGACCGGCGGCGGCGAAGGCGCAGCGCCGGACGGCGCATCGCCGCGCGAGGACATCGCCGATCCGTTCGGCGGCGGCGCCGAGGGGAGCCCGCCCGCTCCGGCCAGAAGACGCGCGAGGTCCTCCGGCGAGGGCATCGTCGCGGCGTAGGCGATGCGGATCAGCGCCATCTCGGCGGCCTGCCGCGGCGAGGCGGCCGCGCGGGTCTCCTCGATCGCCTTCAGGAGCATCTGCCAGACCTCCGACAGCGTCTTCACCGACAGGCGCTCGGCGAACTCGCGCCCGCGCTCGACCTCGACCGGCGAGAGCGACGCGTCGCCCGCCGTCTCCGGCACGAAGCGCAGGGAGGTCACGAGGTGGGTGAAGTCGGCGAGGTCCGTCAGCACCACAAGCGGATCGGCGCCGAAGTCGTACTGCCCGGCGAACTCGCGCAGCGCCGCCGCCCCGTCGCCGCGCATCAGGAGCTCGAACAGGGTGACGATGCGGGCTCGGTCGGCGAGCCCCAGCATGTCGCGCACCGTCCCTGCGTCGACATGGCCCGCACCATGGGCGATCGCCTGGTCGGTCAGTGACAGCGCGTCGCGCACCGAGCCCTCGGAGGCGCGAGCGAGGAGGCGCAGCGCGTCGTCGTCGGCCTCGACATGCTCGGCACCGAGCACGCGGCGCAGATGTGCGATCATGGTCGAGGGATCGACGCGGCGCAGGTCGAAGCGCTGGCAGCGCGACAGGACCGTGATCGGGACCTTCCGGATTTCGGTGGTCGCAAACACGAATTTCACGTGCTCGGGCGGTTCCTCCAGCGTCTTCAGCAGGCCGTTGAAGGCCTGCGTCGACAACATGTGGACCTCGTCGATGATGTAGACCTTGTAGCGCGCCGAGACCGGCCGGTAGCGCACCTGCGCGATGATCTCGCGGATGTCGTCGATGCCGGTGTGCGAGGCGGCGTCCATTTCGACAACGTCGACATGCCGCCCTTCCATGATCGCCTGATCGTGGATGCCGGGCTCGATCATGTGGATCGTCGGCTGGTGGATCGTGTCGGTCTCGTAGTTCAGGGCGCGCGCCAGGATGCGGGCGGTCGTCGTCTTGCCGACGCCGCGCACCCCCGTCAGCATCCAGGCCTGCGCGATGCGGCCGGCCTCGAAGGCGTTGGTCAGCGTGCGCACCATCGGCTCCTGGCCGATCAGGTCGTCGAAGGAACGGGGACGATACTTGCGCGCGAGGACCCGGTAGGGCGTCGCGGCGGTCTGGGGATGGGGGTCCTCGGCCATCGGCTCCATTCGAATGCGGGGCGCGGAGATCCGGGCCACCGGGCGCGCCGGCGCGACCCTACGCGGCTTTTCGCTGAATGCAATCGGCGGGGAGCCCCGGAGAGTCGATGTCGCAGCGCTTAGGCGAAGGCTTGGAGACCTCGCAGCCGGGCGGCGCATCGCCTATGACAGGCGAATCGCTATCAAGCACCGGAGACGGGACGAAAGGGTGGGAGGCTGGCACGATGACCCGTGCCGGATTCGTTGGGGCTGCTTCCTTCCGGACCTGACCCGGTTGGCGAGCGGCTCGTCCACCACCAACCTCCCGCAGTCCATATCGTGGAGAACGCATCGAAATGCAAGCCGAACCGTCCGCCTTCGTGCTCGATCCCCGCCTGGAAGCGGACACGACACCGGTCTGCGATCTCGCGCTGTGCCGGCTCCTCCTGATGCGCGACGCGCGCTGGCCCTGGCTGATCCTCGTGCCGCAGCGCGCCGGTCTTGTGGAGCTCTTCGATCTGGACGACGCCGACCGCCGGCAGCTCCTCGACGAGGCGAACGCGGTGGCCAGGGCGCTCGATGCCGCGACGCGCCCGGAGAAAATCAACATCGGCGCCCTCGGCAACGTGGTGCGGCAGTTCCATCTGCATGTCGTCGCGCGCTCGTCCGGCGATCCCAACTGGCCAAGGCCGGTCTGGGGCTTCGAGAGCGCCCTCCCCTATGGCTCCGGCGCCGACGAGGCGCTGATCCGCTCCGTCAAGCAAGGCCTCCGCTGATGTCCGACGCCCCCATCCGCCTCGGGTTTGCCGCCAACGCGCTGCGCCGCGACGGCGAGTTGCGCACCGACGCCTCGCTCGAGGAGGCGCTCGACCACCCGCAGGCGCGCGTCTATCTGGCCTCCAAGGGTCAGTGGCTGTGCCGCGGCGGCGACGCCCCCAATCCAGTCTTCGGCGTCGCGGAGGCGCAGGCGCTTCTCGCGTCCTCGCCGATCGAGATCCTTCTCGGCCACGACGAAGCCGGCGTGCCGAGGCTGGCGGCCGGCATCGATGCGCCCGAGCCGCCGGAGGGGATCGCCCTGTGGGACCTGCGCACGCTCGCCATGCGCGAGCTTCTGCGCCCCGACATGGAGGGCGAACTCGCGCAGGGCGCCCATCTTCTGAACTGGCATGCCTCCGCCCGCTTCTGCGGCCGGTGCGGCACCCCGACCGTGTCCGAGGCCGCCGGTTTCCGCCGCCGCTGCACGGGCTGCGGGCATGTCGTGTTCCCCCGCACCGATCCCGTCTCGATCATGCTCGTGCACGACGGCGAGGGGCGCTGCGTGCTCGGTCGCCAGCCGCATTTCGCGCCGGGCATGTGGTCGTGCCTTGCCGGTTTCATCGAGGCCGGCGAGACGCTGGAGGATGCCGTGCGCCGCGAGACGCTGGAGGAAGCCGGCCTCGTGGTCGGCGCGGTGCGCTACCACTCCTCGCAGCCCTGGCCGTTCCCCGGCTCGCTGATGATCGGCTGCATGGCGGAGGCTCCTCAGGCGCCGATCACCTTCGATGCGGCCGAGCTCGAGGCCTGCCGCTGGTTCGACCGGACCGAGGTTCAGGCGATGCTGGAGCACCGGCATCCCGACGGCCTCGTCGCGCCTGCCCGTTTTGCGATCGCCCACCATCTTCTGGCTGCCTTCGCAAGCGGCAGAGAGCTGCCCTGAACCGAGGCATTAAAATTTCATGAACGACAAATTGGCTGAGTTATGCACGCGTTGCACAACAGGCGTGCTAAACCTGCTCTCCTTTTAGGCACCTGCGAGGCGTATATCGGGGTCAACGAATTCTGTTGTTCTCCGAGGCTCCCATGCTTAACTCCATCGCCAAACGCTTTCAGTCCTTCCGCTCGCACCGCCGCACCGTCATCGAACTCAACAGCATGGACGACCGCATGCTGAGCGACATCGGCGTGATGCGCGGCGACATCGAGCGCATGGTTCGCATCGGTCGCTGAACCGAGACACCGCACCGGACATGAAAAAGGCCCCGCTCTCGCGAGGCCTTTTTTCATTGGCAGCCTACTCCGCGGCGCCGGGATGCGTCGGTCGGTCGGGCGAGGCGGGATAGACGCCCATGATCGAGACGCGCTTGGAGAAGAAGCGCAACTCGTCGAGCGCACGGGCGACGCCGGGGTCGCTCGGATGCCCCTCGATATCGGCGAAGAACTGCGTCGCCACGAACTTGCCCTCGAGCTGATAGCTTTCGAGCTTGGTCATGTTGATGCCGTTGGTGGCGAAGCCGCCGAGCGCCTTGTAGAGCGCGGCCGGCAGGTTTCGGACCTCGAAGACGAAGGTGGTGACCACCATCTCGCCGGACCGCGGCGCCCAGAGCTCCTCGCCGCGGCCGGGCCGCGACAGGACCACGAAACGCGTCGTGTTGTGCTCGGCGTCCTCGACGTTCTCGGCGAGGATGTCGAGGCCGTAGAGCTCGGCGGCCAGCCGGGGCGCCAGCGCTGCGACGTCGCGCTCGGCCATCTGCGAGATGATGCGCGCCGCACCCGCCGTATCGCCGGAGATGATCGGCTTCCAGCCGTTGCGCCGGAGGATCCCGCGGCACTGGCCGAGCGCGTGGATGTGGCTGTGCACCTCGCGGATGTCGGCAAGGCCCGTGCCGGGCTTGGCCATCAGCTGGAAGCGGATCGGCAGGAAGAACTCGCCGACGATCTGGAGGCCCGAGACCGGGAGGAGATGATGGATGTCGGCGACGCGCCCGGCGATCGTGTTCTCGATCGGGATCATCGCAAGGTCCGCCTCGCCGCGCGTGACGGCCGCCAGCGCATCCTCGAAGGTCGGGCAGGGCAGCGGCTCGAGGCCGGGATACATCGTGCGGCAGGCCGTGTCGGAGTTGGCGCCGGGCTCGCCCTGGAACGAGATGCAGTTCGAGCGCGTCACGGGCTCGAAGAAGCGGCGGGCCTCCTCCAGCTGGTGGGGCATGTCGACGCCGAGCGGCACGGCCTCGACGATCTCCGCGTCGATCCGCATGCCGGCCTCGAGCGCGCGCAGCTGCTCGAGCTTCTCGCGCGTCTCCAGCGGCGACGGCGGCAGCGCCACGAAACGCGCGAGCGCCGTGCGGCGATAGGCGTAGATGCCGACATGGTGATAGAGCGGCCCGTCGCCCGTCGGGGCGGTCGCGCGCGTGAAGTAGAGCGCGTTCAGCCGGTTCTCGGCGAGCGGCGTGCCGATCAGCTTGACGACGCTCGGATCGGCCCGGTCGGCGGGGTTCTCGATCTCGACGGCAACGGTCGCGATCTCGCAGGCGGGATCGGCGAAGGGCCGCAGCACGGCCCGGATCGTCTCCGGCTCGATCGTCGGCAGATCGCCTTGCAGGTTGATGATCGTCTCCACCTCGCCGGCGGGATCGAGGGCTTCCAGCGCCTCGAAGATGCGGTCGGACCCGGACTGGTGGTGCGAGCCCGTCATCACCGCCTCGAACCCCGCAGCCGTGACCGCATCGCGAATCGCGGCGTCGTCGCACGCCACCACGACGCGACCGATCCCGGCATCACGGGCCCGCTCGGCCACGCGCACGATCATCGGACGTCCGCCGATGTCGGCCAGGGGCTTCATGGGAAGCCGGGTCGAGGCCAGCCGGGACGGGATCAGGATTAGGGTGGACATGGGTCGGAACTCTGGTGCGGCCGCAGGAAATTTAGGCGAAGCTGTGACAGGAGGGCGCTTGATCGATTCCGATCGGAATGTCAGAACGCTTCCAATTGACGGGCTTGAGCCAGGCTGCCGGGAACCGGCGGGTCGCGCTCCGTGTCCGTGGAACGTCGAAAGCGCGTGTCGTCGGCCCCTTGCGCCGGCTGCAGAGGGAGCCGCCCTTTATCATGAATTCGTTCGAGGCCAACAAGATCTTCGGTGCCCTCCTCGGCACCGTGTTCGTTCTGTTCGGCGGCAGCCTTCTGGCCGAAGGCATCTTCCATGCCGAGGCGCCCGAGCAGCCCGGCTTCGCGATCGCCGTGCCCGATGCTCCCGCCGGCGGGGGTGCCGCGCCCGCAGCCAACGAGGTGACGCCGGTCGGCCAGCTGATGCAGAACGCCAATGCCGAGGCGGGCGCCGCGATCTTCAAGCGCTGCCAGGCGTGCCATTCCGGTGAGAAGGGCGGACCCAACAAGGTCGGTCCCGATCTGTGGGACATTGTGAACCGCCCGATCGCCTCGCACGAGGGCTTCAGCTACTCGGCCGCGATGACCGAGTTCTCGCAGGGCAAGACGGTGGTCTGGGACTGGGATCACCTCAACCACTTCCTGCATGGGCCCAAGCAGTACATCAAGGGCACGGCGATGGGCTTTGCCGGCATCGCGAAGGATCAGGAGCGCGCCGACCTCCTCGCCTATCTCGGCACCCTGTCGGACAACCCGCCCGCACCGCCCGCACCGGACGCCGGCGCGCCGGCCGGCGGCGAAGCGGCGGCGGCTCCGGCCGAGACCGCCCCGAACGCCACGACCAACGCCAACGCCCTGCCGAACGACGCGGTGACGCAGCCCCAGGGCGCCGGCACGACCGACCAGACCACCGGCGGCGCGCCGACCGCGCCGGCTTCCGGCACGGTTCCGGCCACCGGTACCAACGCCGAGAACCGCCCCGCCGGCGCGCCCGTGCCGCCGACCGAGCCCGGACAGGCCGCGCCCTCGCAGCCCGGCACGCAGGCTCCGCAGGAGAACCCGGCGCCTTCCACCCCTCCCGCCACGGCGCCGGCTGCACCCGCTCCGGCCGAGCCCGCAGCTCCGGCTCCGGCTCCGGCCGCTCCCGCCCCGGCCGCTCCGGCGAACAACGCGGCTCCAGCGCCGGCACCGGCCCAGTAAGGCCGTCCGAGACCGCAACCCTTCGTGAAAGCCGGGCCGCAAGGTCCGGCTTTCGTCGTTCCGGGCCCTGCGAACGCGGCCGCATCTCTGGACAGGGGCGAGGCGAAGCTTACACTTTCGTCACCACGGCCTTTTGCCCGAGGAAGGCCACAAAGCTCGGGCGGGGTCCGGGCATCCGGTGCACGCGCCGCGCCGGCCCTGCCAGATGGAGATCGATTTGCCGCCAGTCTCGCGCGCCCTGTCCGCCCTGACCCTGACCGCTCTCCTGGCCGTCGGCATTCCGTTCGCAGCGGCGCAGGACCAAACCGCCCCAGCCGCTCCCGCTGGCGCGGCGGCACCGGCCGGGATGGAAGCAGGGGAATGGCGCACCTGGTCGTCGCTGATCCGGCCCTCGAAATACGGCAACGACTTCCGGCACTATGATTTCGTGAACCCGGATGCCCCGAAGGGCGGCCGCCTCAATCTGCAGGCGGCGGGCACGTTCGACAGCTTCAATCCGTTCCCCGTGCGCGGCACGCCAGCTGCGGGCTTTGCCGCATTCGGCGGCGGCATCGCCTACGATACCCTGATGGATCAGGCACTGGACGAGCCGGGCGTCAGCCACGGGCTGATCGCCGAGGCGATGCGCTATCCCGCCGACTTCTCGTCCGTGACCTTCCGCCTCGACCCGGCAGCCAAGTTCCACGACGGCCAGCCGATCACCGCCGAGGACGTCGTCTGGACCTTCCAGACCGTGACGCGGCTGTCGCCCCTCTATGCCAACTACTATCACAACGTGACGGGCGCCGAGGTCACCGGCGAGCGCGAGGTGACCTTCCGCTTCAACCAGACGGGAAACCGCGAACTGCCCAACATCATGGGCGATCTCGTGGTGCTGCCCAAGCATTTCTGGGAGGGCACGGACGCGCAGGGCGCCAAGCGCGACATCGACAATCCGACGCTGGAGATCCCGGTCGGGTCCGGCCCCTACCGTGTGAAGGCCTACCAGCCGGGCTCAACCATCACCTGGGAGCGGGTGCCGGACTACTGGGCCGCATCCAAGGGTCCGCGCGTCGGGCGCTATAACTACGACGAGATCCGCTACACCTACTTCCGCGACCAGAGCGCGGGCTGGGAAGCCTTCAAGCGCGGGGGCTTTGCCGACTACCGCTCCGAGAACAGCGCCGGTCGCTGGGCGCAGGGCTACGACTTTCCCGCCTTTCGCGACGGCCGGGTGAAGAAGGAGGCCTTCCCGTCCGAGACCGGCGAGCCGATGCAGGGCTTCGTGATGAACACGCGGCGCGACAAGTTCGCCGACCCGCGCACGCGCCAGGCCCTGACGCTCGCCTACAATTTCGAGGAGATGAACCGGTCGCTGTTCTACGGCCAGTACAAGCGCACCACGAGCTACTTCCAGGGCACCGAGCTCGCCTCGTCGGGCCTGCCGAGCGAGGCGGAGCTGAAGATCCTTGAGCCGCTGCGCGGCGAGGTCCCGCCCGAGGTCTTCACGACGCCCTTCACCCTGCCGGACTATTCGGACCCGGCCGCCGAGCGCACGTATCTCCGGCAGGCCTTCGAGCTCCTGACGCAGGCCGGCTGGAAGCGACAGGGCTCGCAGCTGGTGAATGCCAAGGGCGAGCCGTTCCGGATCGAGTTCCTGGCGGCCGACCCCTCGTCGAGCCGCGTCATCGACCCGTTCGCCAACCAGCTGAAGCGCCTGGGCATCGAGACCTCGACGCGCATCGTCGACGCCTCGCAGTATCAGGCGCTGACCAACAACTTCGAGTACGACATCGTCACCGACGTGATGGCGCAGTCGCTCTCGCCGGGCAACGAGCAGCGCGACTTCTGGTCGAGCGCGGCGGCGAACCAGCCGGGCAGCCGCAACGCGGCCGGCATCCGCAACCCGGCGGTGGACGCGATCATCGAGAAGATCATCTACGCGCCCGACCGCAACAGCCTCGTCGCCGCGACCCATGCGCTCGACCGGGTGCTGCTCTGGAACTTCTACGTCGTGCCGCAGTACCACAACCCGTCGATCTGGCTGGCCTGGTGGGACAAGTTCGGCATGCCCGCGACGCGCCCGGCCTATGCAGGCATCGATCCGTTCTCGTGGTGGGTGAAGGGCGAGGTCGCCGTGAACACGCCGGAGGACCAGGCGGCCGCGGGCGCGCCCGACCCGGCCACGGCCCCTGCCATTCTGCCGCAGCGGCCGTGAGGCGCCGCGCGTGACCGAAAGCTTCATCCGCATCAGCCGCCGACATTTCGGCAAGCTGGCGCTCGGCGCGGCGGCCAGCGCCGCCCTGCCCCGCCTGTCCTTCGCCGACAACCCGGCCGACACACCGCTCTACGGTCTTTCGGCGTTCGGCGACCTGAAATACCCGGCCGGCTACACGCAGTTTGACTATGCGACACCGGACGCGCCGGTGGGCGGGCGGTTCACCTTCACCGTGCCATCCTGGTACTTCAACCAGTCGCCCGACACGTTCGACACGTTCAACACGCTCGTCCTGCAGGGCAACGCTCCGCCGCGCATGGAAATGCTCTACGAGGGCCTGATGCTCTCGACGCTCGACGAGCCCGACAGCCTCTACGGCCTCCTCGCTGAAAGCGTGTCGATCTCGCCCGACGGCAACCGCTTCACCTTCCGGCTGCGTCCCGAAGCCCGCTTTTCGACCGGCGCGCCGGTCACCGCGGCCGACGTCGTGTTCTCCTACGAGACGCTGAAGCGGGAGGGCCATCCGAGCCTCGCGATCCAGCTTCTGGAGGTGCGAGAGGTCGTGGCCGAGGACGAGCGCACGGTGCGGATCGTCTTTTCCGGGCGCCAGACCGTGCCGACCGCGCTCGCCACCTTCTCGATGCCGATCGTCCCCGCCGCGTTCTTCCAGAACCGCCCGTTCGGTCAGGGCGGCTTCGACGTGATCCCCGGCTCGGGTGCCTGGGGCGTCGGGCGCTATGCCGCCGGCCGCTACATCGAATACGAGAAGCGCGCGGACTACTGGGGCCGCGATATGCCGTTCGCCAAGGGGCTCGGCCATTTCCAGACGATCCGCGTCGAGTGCTTCCGCGATCGGCAGGCCTCGCTCGAGGCCTTCAAGAAGGGCGACGTCACCTATCGCGAGGAGTTCACGACGAGAGCCTGGGCGAGCGAGTACAACTTCCCCGCCATCCAGGACGGCCGGGTGAAGCGCGACACGTTCCCGGAAGAGAAGTGGCCGAACTTCCAGTGCTGGGCGCTGAACCAGCGCCGCGCGCAGTTTTCCGACGCGCGGGTGCGCCGCGCGATCAACCTGTGCTTCGACTTCGAGTGGACCAACGCCAATCTCCTGTTCGGCCTGCGGCTGCACTCGCAGTCCCCGTTCGAACTGTCGGACTATGTCGCGACCGGCGCGCCCTCTCCTGAAGAGCTCGCCGTGCTGGAGCCGCTGCGCGCCGACCTGCCGCCGGAGGTCTTCGGCGAGGTCTGGACGCAACCCGTCACCGATGCGTCGGGGCGCGACCGGCGCATCCTGCGCGAAGCCTCCGAGCTCTTCGCCGCTGCCGGCTGGACGCGCCGGGGCTCGGCGCTCGTCGACGCCGCCGGCCAGCCGTTCCGGCTCGAATACCTCCTGAACGACCCCGAGCAGGGCCGCGTCTACGGCAAGATGGTCGAGAACATGAAGCTATTGGGCGTCGACGCCTCGATGCGCGTCGTCGATGCCGCCCAGTACCAGGACCGCCTCAGCCGCTTCGACTTCGACATGATCCTCTGCCGCTTCGGCCTCAACGGCACCCCGACGCGCGAGAGCCTGACGAGCTTCTTCGGCTCCACGTCCCGCGACCGGCCGGGGTCCTACAACTATCCCGGCATGGCGAGCCCGGCGGTGGACGCGCTTCTCGATCGCATCGGCGAGGCGAAGACGCGCGACGAGTTGACCGTCCTGATGCGCGCGCTCGACCGCGTGCTGCGCTGGCGGCTCGACTGGATCCCCAACCTTCACGCCCGAGGCCACAACGTCGCCTGGTGGGACATGTTCGGCATGCCGGCCACCAAGCCCGATTACGGCTTCCCGGTAGAACAGCTCTGGTGGTACGACGAATCCAAGGCCAAGGCGGCCGGGCGGGCCTGACCGCGCCCACCGACGCTTTCGCACAACGGGACCGCTGAATGGCAGCCTACATCCTCCGACGTCTGCTCCTGATGATCCCGACCCTGCTCGGCATCATGGCCGTGTCCTTCGTGGTCATTCAGTTCGCACCGGGCGGGCCGGTGGAGCAGATCGTGGCCGGGCTGCAGGGTCAGGGCGGCGGCGCGGCCGATCGCCTCGGCGGCGGCGGCGGCGACATGGCCGCGCAGGGCGGCGACACGTCGGGCTATCGCGGGGCGCAGGGGCTGGACCCCGAGTTCATCCAGCGGCTCAACGAGCAATTCGGCTTCGACAAGCCGGCCTGGCAGCGCTTCGGCGAGATGATCTGGAACTACGCCCGCTTCGACTTCGGCACGAGCTTCTTCTCGAACGCCACGGTCGTCGACCTCATCATCCAGAAGCTGCCGGTCTCGATCTCGCTCGGCCTTTGGATCACGCTCCTGTCCTACGCGATCTCGATTCCGCTCGGGATCCGCAAGGCACTCCACGAGGGCTCTCGCTTCGACACCTGGACGAGCGCCGTCATCATCGTCGCCTATGCCATCCCCGGCTTCCTCTTCGCGGTGCTCCTGATCGTCCTCTTCGCGGGCGGCTCGTTCCTCGACTGGTTCCCGTTGCGCGGGCTCACCTCCGACAACTGGGCGCAGCTCTCCTGGCCGGAGCGCATCGTCGACTACTTCTGGCACCTGACGCTGCCGCTGATCGCGCTGTCGCTCTCGGCCTTCGCCACGACGACACTACTGACGAAGAACTCGTTCCTCGACGAGATCCGCAAGCAGTACGTGACGACCGCGCGCGCCAAGGGGCTGACCGAGCGCCGCGTCCTCTACGGCCACGTCTTCCGCAACGCGATGCTGATCATCGTCGCGGGCTTTCCCGGCGCCTTCATCTCGGCCTTCTTCGCCGGCTCGCTGCTGATCGAGACCATCTTCTCGCTCGACGGGCTCGGCCTCCTCTCCTTCGAGAGCATCTACAAGCGGGACTATCCGGTGGTCTTCGCCACGCTCTACATCTTCTCGCTGATCGGGCTGCTGACGACGCTGATCTCCGACCTCACCTACACCTGGATCGATCCGCGCATCGACTTCGAGCGGCGGGAGGTCTGATCCGATGACCGACACGATCGAGGATCGCAACGCGAAGGATCGCCCGCCCGAGCCCGCGACGCTGCGCGAGGCGCAAGGGGGCGCGAGCGGCGTGGCCCAGAACGCGCCGCCGGTCGTCGCCCTCGGCACGCCCTCCCGCCTGTCGCCGCTCAACCAGCGCCGCTGGCAGAACTTCAAGGCCAACCGGCGCGGCTGGTGGTCGCTCTGGATCTTCGCGATCCTCTTCGTCGTGACGCTGTTCGCCGAGTTCGTCGCCAACGACAAGCCGATCCTGATCTCCTACAAGAACGAGTACTACGCGCCGATCTTCACCGACTATCCGGAGGAGGTCTTCGGCGGGTTCCTGCCGGTGACGAACTACCGCGACCCGTTCATCCAGGACGAGATCGCCGCCAACGGCTGGATGATCTGGCCGCCGATCCGCTACTCCTACCAGAGCGTCAACAACGAAATCCCGACGCCCGCCCCGTCGCCGCCATCCTGGACCTTCTCCGAGGAGGAGCGCTGCGCGCGCTACAGCCAAGGCGTCAACGACCCCAACTGCACGGTCGGCAACTGGAACTGGCTTGGCACCGACGACCAGGCGCGCGACGTCCTCGCTCGCCTGATCTACGGTTTCCGCATCTCGGTCCTGTTCGGCCTGATCCTGACCGCCGCCTCGGCGGTGATCGGGGTCTTCGCGGGTGCCGTGCAGGGCTATTTCGGCGGCTGGGTGGACCTTCTCTTTCAGCGCTTCATCGAGATCTGGTCCTCGATCCCGGTCCTCTACCTCCTCCTCATCGTCGCCGCGATCCTGCCGCCGGGCTTCTGGATCCTCCTCGGCATCATGCTCCTGTTCTCGTGGGTCGCCTTCGTCGGCGTGGTGCGGGCCGAGTTCCTGCGCGCGCGCAACTTCGAATACGTCAACGCCGCGCGGGCGCTCGGCGTCGGCGACTGGACGATCATGGGCCGACACCTCCTGCCCAACGCGATGGTCGCGACCTTGACCTTCCTGCCGTTCATCCTGAACGGCTCGATCACGACGCTGACCTCGCTCGACTTCCTCGGCTTCGGCCTGCCGCCGGGCTCGCCGTCCCTCGGCGAACTCCTGGCGCAGGGGCGCAACAACCTGCAGGCGCCCTGGCTCGGCATCTCCGGCTTCGTGGTCCTGTCCTTGATGCTCTCGCTTCTCGTTTTCGTGGGAGAGGCGGTGCGCGATGCGTTCGACCCCCGCAAGAGCTTCCGGTGACCGCGTCATGAGCGACCATCACGGCCATTCGCACGATCACGGCGACCACGATCACCACGACCATGCCGCGCATGCGAGCCATAAGCGGCTCGGTATCGCCGCGGCCCTCACCGGCCTTTTCATGCTGGCGGAGATCGCGGGCGGCCTGATCTCCGGCTCGCTCGCGCTACTGGCCGACGCCGGGCACATGTTCGTAGACTTCGCCGGCCTCGTGCTCGCCTTTGCCGCCGCGCGCCTCGCGCTTCGGCCGGCCGACGCCAAGCGGTCCTACGGCTACGACCGGTTCCAGATCCTCGTCGCCTATTCCAACGGCCTCGTGCTCTTCGGCATCACCGCCGTGATCGTCTACGAAGCGTGGCGGCGGTTCACGGAGCCCGTCGAGATCCTCGCCGGCCCGATGCTGGTCGTCGCTGTCGCCGGTCTCCTCGTCAACATCGCGGCCTTCTTCGTGCTCCACGGGGGCGACAAGGAAGACCTCAACATGCGCGGCGCGCTGCTGCATGTCCTGGGCGACCTTCTCGGCTCGGTCGCCGCGATCGTCGCCTCGCTGGTGATTCTGGCCACCGGCTGGACGCAGATCGATCCGATCCTCTCCGTTCTCGTCTGCCTGCTGATCCTCACCAACGCCTGGCGGCTGGTTCGCGAATCCGCGCACGTCCTCCTGGAAGGCGCACCGGCCGGCGTCGACGGCCAGGAGGTCGGTCGGCATCTACGTGCCGCAATTCCCGGCATCGAGGACGTCCACCACGTCCATGTCTGGATGATCACGCCGCGCCGGCGCGCCGCGACGCTGCATGTCTGCGTGCCCGAGGGCGCCGACGGGACGGCCGTGGTGCGCCGCGTGAAGGCGATGCTGAGCGCCGATTTCCGGATCGAGCACGCGACGGTGGAACTCGAGCATGGGCACTGCGCCGATGCCGGAAGCGCCTGCGGCGGCGACCACGTCCATGACCACGCGGGTCATGACCACGCGCACCATCACCACGCCCATGACCACGGACATCGTCACGACCATGGGCATCACGGGCACGACCACGCCCATGGCACCCTGCCCCGTCCGGCCTGAGAGGATGAGAGCCGCTTGAGCCAGATCGCTCCCCGCCCCGACGCCAGCGCACCGCTTCTCGACGTACGCGACCTGAAGGTCGCCTTCCACCAGAACGGCGAGACGAGCCTTGCCGTCAAAGGCGTGTCCTTCGCGATCCACAAGGGCGAGACGGTGGCGCTCGTCGGCGAGTCCGGGTCTGGCAAGTCCGTCTCGGCGCTGTCGATCCTGAAGCTCCTTCCCTATCCGTCCGCCAGCCATCCCGGCGGCGCGGTGGTCTTCGAGGGGCAGGATCTCATCGCCGCCGACGACAAGGCGCTGCGCGGCGTTCGCGGCAACAAGATCTCGATGATCTTCCAGGAGCCGATGAGCTCGCTCAATCCGCTTCACACGATCGAGCGCCAGATCGGCGAGGTGATGAAGATCCACCGCGGACTGTCCGACCGGGCCGCGCGCGAGCGCACGCTGGAGCTTCTTCATCAGGTCGGCATCCGCGAGCCCGAAAAGCGGCTCGGCTCCTACCCCCACCAGCTGTCGGGCGGCCAGCGCCAGCGCGTGATGATCGCGATGGCGCTCGCCAACGAGCCGGACCTTCTCATCGCCGACGAGCCGACGACGGCGCTCGACGTGACGGTGCAGGCGCAGATCCTGGAGCTCCTGAAGCGGCTGCAGGCCGAGCGGGACATGGGCCTCCTCTTCATCACCCACGACCTCGGCATCGTCCGGCGCATCGCCGACCGCGTCTGCGTGATGTATCGTGGCGAGATCGTCGAGACCGGACCGACGGCCGAAATCTTCGCCAACCCGCAGCACGCCTACACTAGGCACCTTCTGGCGGCCGAGCCGAAGGGCCGCCCGCCCGCCGCCAACGCCAATGCGCCGCTCGTCACGGAAGGCAAAGGCGTGAGGGTCTGGTTCCCGGTGCGCACCGGCTTGATGCGGCGCGTCACCGATCATGTGAAGGCGGTGAACGGCATCGACATCGCCGTGCGCGCCGGGCAGACGGTCGGCGTCGTCGGCGAATCCGGGTCGGGCAAGACGACGCTCGGCCTCGCGCTCTGCCGGATGATCGCGAGCGAGGGCGAGATCCGCTTCGACGGGACACGGATCGACACCAAGTCGTCGCGCGAGATGCGCGACTGGCGCGACCGCATCCAGATCGTGTTCCAGGACCCCTACGGCTCGCTTAGCCCCCGCATGCCCATCGCCGACATCGTGGCGGAAGGCCTGCAGGTGCACCAACCGAAACTGTCGAAGGCGGAGCGCGACGCGCGCGTCGTCTCGGCGCTGGAGGAAGTGGGTCTCGACCCCGCGACGCGCTTCCGCTACCCGCACGAGTTCTCCGGCGGCCAGCGCCAGCGCGTCGCCATCGCCCGCGCCATGGTGCTCAATCCGCGCTTCGTGATGCTGGACGAGCCGACCTCGGCGCTCGACATGAGCGTGCAGGCGCAGGTCGTCGACCTCCTGCGTGACCTCCAGCGGAAGCACGACCTCGCCTATCTCTTCATCAGCCACGACCTCAAGGTCGTGCGCGCGCTCGCCAACGAGGTGATCGTGATGCGGGGCGGCGAGGTGGTGGAGCGGGGGCCTTCGGAAGAGATCTTCGAGCGACCGAAGACCGACTACACCAAGGCCTTGATGGCTGCCGCCTTCCGCATCGAGACGGCTGCCGGCGAGGACGTCGCTCAGTGAGCGCGCCGACCTACCGCTCCCGCCTGGAGGACCAGGCGCTGGACTTCACCGTCAGCGAGGAACGGCGCGTCTTCGACGGTTTCCGGCCGCTCGACGTCCTGACGCTCAGCCACGAGCCGCTCGGCGACGCGCAAGGCGCCCGCGTGCGACGCGAACTCGTGCGCGGCGGGCGCTGTGCGGTGGTCATCCCCTACGATCCTGCGCGCGACGCGATCGTGGTCATTCGCCAGTTCCGCATCGGCGCGGCGCTCGCCACCCCGCATGCCGCGCCGCTGGAACTGCCGGCCGGCGGCATCGACGAGGGCGAGGACCCGTCGAGCGGCGCGGCCCGCGAGCTGACGGAGGAAACGGGGCTGGTGCCGCGCGCGGTCGCCCATTGCTTCTCGATCCTCTCGACGCCCGGCCTCACCGACGAACTCGCCATGATCTTCCTTGCGATCGTCGATACCGGACAACTCTCCGGCCGCGGCGGCAAGGCCGATGAGGACGAGGACATCCTCGCCATAGCCGCCCCCTTCGAGGACCTCCTGGCCGCGGTCGACCGCGGCGCCGTGCAGAACGGGTTCCTCGTCGCAGCGACACATTGGTTCGCGCGCCACGGCCGCGCCCATGCGAAGCTCCTCGCCGATTCGACGCAAACGGACTGAGACACGTGAGCATCCTTCTTTCCGTCACCGGTTTCGATCCCTCGCGCTGGACGGAGGCGTTGCTCGCCGCCGCGCCCGACGAGACGATCGTGCTGCGCCCCGCGAGCGCGGCGGACGACAGCATCGACTACGCCGTCGTCTGGAAGCAGCCGCCGGGCGTCCTGTCGAACCTGCCCAACCTTCGCGCCGTCTTCTCGCTTGGCGCAGGCGTCGACCACATCCTGCGCGACAAGACCCTGCCGGACGTTCCGATCCTGCGCATCGTGGCGGACGACCTCACCGCGCGCATGAGCGAATACGTCGTCTGGCGCGTCCTCGACCATCATCGCCGCGGGATGACCTACCGCGCGCAGCAGGCGGTCCGGATCTGGAACGAGCGGCGCCAACCGGCGGCGTCCGAGATCGAGGTCGGTATCCTCGGGCTCGGCGAACTCGGGCGCGACGCGGCCGAGAAGCTGAAGGCGCTGGGCTTTCGGGTCTCGGGCTGGAGCCGTCGGCCGAAGACGATCGAGGGGGTCGAGTGCTTCGACGGCGACGCGGGCCTCGATACGATCCTCTCGCGCGCCGACATCCTCGTCGTGCTTCTGCCCCTGACGCCGGACACGACAGGCTTGATCGACGACGGCTTCCTGTCGAAGCTGAAGCGCGAGACGCCGCTCGGTACGCCCTCGCTGATCAATGCCGGTCGCGGCGGCCTTCAGAAGGATTCCGCGATCCTGCGCGCCCTCAACGACGGGCGGCTGATGGAAGCCTCGCTCGACGTCTTCGAGCGCGAGCCGCTGGCGTCCGACTGCCCGCTCTGGCGCCACCCGCGCGTGTTCGTGACGCCGCATGCGGCGGCCTCCTCCGACCCGGCGGCGCTGGCGCCGATCATCATGGCCCAGATCGCCGCGCACCGGCGCGGCGAGAGCCTTCACAACATCGTGGACCGCAGCGCGGGCTACTGATCAGCCGAGACGCCGCCGGACAGTGACGGGCGAGCCCTTGGCGAGCGCCCGCGCCTCGGCCGACGCCAACGGCTCGGCGGCCGTCATCATGTGATGGGCGTTGGCGTGAAGCAGCGTTTCCGCATCCACCATGATGCCGACATGGCCGCGCCAGAACATGAGGTCGCCGCGGCGCAGAGACTCGTCGGGGCCGAGCGCCTGCCCGAGCGATGTCGCCTGGAGATCGGTGTCGCGGGGCGCCTCGATCCCCGACAGCTGGAGCGAGAGCTGTACGAGAGCGGAGCAGTCGATGCCGGACGGCGACTTGCCGCCCCATAGATAGGGCACCCGCAGAAACCCTTCCGCCACCGAAACGAAGTCGGGCGCGACGGCGTCGATCGGCTCAAGATGCTGCGAGACGATCGCGCCGAACGGTGCGATCAGCGTGTAGATGGCGTTGGGGTCGGTCGCTTGGCCCTGCGCGGCGACGCTCGCGCCGAGCATCAGCTCGCGCATCGGCGGGCGCTTGATGTCCGGTCCCGGAAACACGAAGGTGCGGGGCACGCAGACGCGATGGGTCGCATCACGCGCCGGGCCGGAGAGGATCGCGGCGGTCGGCATCCAGCCGACATAGCGGTCGCGCTCCAGCTGGACCCAGCACCAGCCCTCCGGCGTCTCCTCGAAGATCATCACCGCCTCGCCGTGCAGCGCCTGCGTCTCGAGCGGCGCGTCGGGCGAAGGATAGCGGCGCAGGTCGGCGAGCGGGGCATCGACATGAGCCGGTTCGCCCGCCACGAAGCGGTCGGCCTCGACGCGCCCGCGCAGGCGTTCGTCGGCAAGGTCCGGCCGTGCCGCGTGGAGGCGCCGATCGAGAGCCACGGTCATCGCGCCAGTCCTCCGGCCTCGTCGACCAGCCGGTCGGCCATCTGCGATACGAACAGGCTGCCCTTCACCGTCCGACGCACGAGGACGTTGCGAAGATCGGCCGGGTCGCGGCGGCGCTCCAGAAGTTCGAGGCGCCCCATCGTGTCGAGCGCGCGCGTGACGACCGGCTTCGTCACCTTCAACCGGTCGGCAAGACCGCGCACCGTGTGCGGGGGCGGTTCGAGATAGACGGTGAGGAGAATGGCGGTCTGCCGCGTCGTGAGGTCAGGCCCCGCGTCGCGCGCCTGCTTCAATGCGTTGCCATGCAACAGCCGAAGCGCCTGCGCCGGCCGGATTTCGATGCCCATTCTCGGTCCCCACCCCGAACCGGCCCTCGTTTCGGAGCCGGTTCGGTCACAGGACAGAGGAATTGAGGCCGTTTCAAGAGGACGGAAAGCGCTCGCGCAGAACTTTCGCGAGCGCGCGGATCGCCTGCGCCTCGCCGCCCGCCGGTCCCGTCGGCCCGGCCTGCGGGCGCCAGCCGAAGACGTCGAAATGCACCCAGGATTTCGCCTGCGAGACGAAGCCCTGGAGGAACAGGGCGGCGGTGACGGAACCGGCGAACCCGTCGGTGGTGACATTGTTGATGTCGGCGATCTTGGAGGCGAGGTTCTTCGTGTAGGGCTTCCAGAGCGGCAGGCGCCAGAGCGGATCGTGCACAGCGGCGCTGGCATCGGCGATCGCAGCGGCCAGCGCCTTGTCGTCGGTATAGAAGGGCGGCAGGTCCGGCCCGAGCGCGACGCGTGCGGCCCCTGTCAGCGTCGCCATGTCGATCAGAACCTCGGGCGCCTCCTCGTCGGCGAGCGACAGGGCGTCGGCCAGAATCAGCCGCCCCTCCGCGTCCGTGTTGCCGATCTCGACCGTCTTGCCGTTGCGCGAGCGCAGGATGTCGCCGGGACGGAAGGCGTTGCCGGCGATCGCGTTCTCGACGGCGGGGATCAGGACGCGAAGGTTGACGCGCAGTTTCTCGCCCATCACGATGCGCGCGAGGCCGAGGACGTTCGCCGCGCCGCCCATGTCCTTCTTCATCAGAAGCATGCCGGACGCCGGCTTGATGTCGAGCCCGCCCGTATCGAAGGCAACGCCCTTGCCGACCAGCGTCACGCGTGGGCCGTCGGTCGGGCCCCAAGTCATGTCGATGAGGCGCGGGGCGACGGCGCTCGCGCGGCCGACCGCATGGATCATCGGGAAGTTCTCGGCCAGCAGCGCATCGCCGGTGATCACCGACACCGCGGCGCCGAACTCCTCGGCCAGCGCGCGTGCGGCCGCCTCGATCCCGTCGGGTCCGAGATCGTTGGTCGGGGTGTTGATGAGGTCGCGCACCATCGCAACGGCGTCGGCATGCAGGCGCACCCGCGCCTCGTCGGCGCCTTGGGGCAGCGCCAGACGCGCGCCCTCTTCGCCGGCCTTGGAACGGTAACGATCGAAGCGATAGGCGCCCATCAGGAAACCCAGAGCGGCAAGGTCCGGGTCGAGCCCGTGCCCGTCGGCGAGCGCCCAGTCGCCGGCCGGCAGCGCGTTCGCGAGCGCGCCCACGAGAAGCGCACGCTCGGCCGGGCTCGCGCCCGCACCGCCGAGGCCGAGCGCGGCGGAGCCGGGTACACCCTCAGCGCCCGGAGCCACGAGGACGCCGCCCGCGCCCCCCTTCCAGCCCATCGCCTGCGCCCAGGACCCGAGCGGCGCGGGCAGGCTGCCGAGGTCGCCCTCCCCCACCGGATGGACGGGGCGGGGGTCGTGAGCGGCGGACAGGAGGCGATCGGTCATCTCACACGGTTCCTCGCGTGCGCTCCAGAGGATTAAGGGAGCGGTAAGGTTAACGATTTATGGCTTTGACGACAGACAGCACAGCCGGATCGGGACCCATGCGCGCCTTCGAACCTTCCAACCGGTCCGCCGCCTCGCTCGAGGCTGGGGCCTACGCCCGCTCCGGCACTCGCGCAAGGCGTCTGGCGCTGGCAGGCTGTTTCCTGACGCTGGCGCTCCTTGCCGGATGCAACCAGACGTCGCGCATGCACACGGGCTCGATCGGCCCATCGACTGCCTCCAGCACCACCACCGCGCCGCGCGGCGAACCGGCCCTGTCGGAAATGACGACCGACCAGTTGGCGAATGCGGTGCGCGCCTATGGCGCACGCTACGAGGGCAATCCGAAGGACAAGGCGAACGGCCTCGCCTTCGCCTCGGCGCTGCAGATGACCGGGCGCAACGAGCAGTCGCTGGCCGTGATGCGCCAAGTGGCGATCGCCCATCCCGACGATCGCGACGTGCTTGCGGCCTACGGCAAGGCCTTGGCGGCGGCCGGCGACCTGCCGAAGGCGTTGGAAACCGTCCGCCGGGCCCAGACGCCGGACCGTCCGGACTGGCGCCTCATGTCGACGGAAGGCGCGGTCCTCGACCAGCTCGGCCAGCCGGAGAAGGCGCGGGTCCTCTACGAGCGAGCCCTTGTGCTTCAGCCGAACGAACCCTCGATCCTCTCCAACCTCGGCATGTCCTACCTCCTGTCGAAGGACCTGCCGAAGTCCGAGACCTATCTCGCACGCGCCGTGAAGCTGCCGGGCGCGGATGCACGCGTGCGCCAGAACCTGGCGCTCGTGATGGGTCTGCAGGGTCGCTTCGACGAAGCCGAGCGCACGGCGTCGGCCGTGCTCAGCCCGGACGAGGCGAAGGCCAACGTCGCCTATCTCCGCCAGATGCTGTCGCAGAAGAACACGTGGTCGGAACTGGCTGCCGAGGATCGCGGCTAGGCGGTCGACCAAACGAATTGAAGGCGAGGTGAAGAGGCCCACGCTCCGCAAGGAGGCGGGCCTTTCGTCGTTCGGCTTCAACGCTGCATGATCTGGATCACGGCGGGGCCGATGATCACGGCAAAGAGCACCGGCAGGAAGAACAGGATCATCGGGACGGTGAGCTTGGGTGGCAGGGCCGCCGCCTTCTTCTCGGCGGCCATCATGCGCATGTCGCGGCTTTCCTGCGACATGGTGCGCAACGCGACGCCGAGCGGCGTGCCGTAGCGCTCGGCCTGGATCAGCGCGGTCGAGACCGAGCGCACCGATTCCATGCCGGTGCGCGAGACGAGGTTCTCGTAGGCCTGCCGGCGCTCCGGCAGATAGGACAGCTCGGCGCAGACCAGCACCAGTTCCTCGGCGAGCTCGATCGACTGGATGCCGATCTCGTCGGCGACGCGACGGAATGCGGCCTCGATGGAGTTGCCCGATTCGACGCAGATCAGGAGAAGGTCGAGCGCATCCGGCCAGGCGCGGCCGATCGACTGCCCGCGCTTGGCTGCCCGGTTCTTCACATAGAAATTCGGTGCGTAGAAACCGGCATAGGCCGCCGAGATGCAGGCGAAGATGCGGGCCGGCAGCTTGTAGCCGTCCATCAGCCCAAGGCCGAAGATGTAGAAGGCGGCCAGAAGGCCGAAGACCAGCGGCAGCGCCACGCGGCAGAACAGGAAGAGCGTGGTGGCGCGCTGCGTGCGAAGGCCCGCGACCTTGAGCTTCGTGAGCATCGCGTCGTCGAGCAGCGCGTTGCGCAGCTCGAGCTTCTCGACGACGCGCGCGGCGAAGGAGCGGTCCTGCTCCTTGCGAAGCCCCTTGCCCCGCCCGGCATCGCGCTCGCTCGCCATGCGCGCGCGCTCGCGGGCGCGCAGCTCGTCCCGCTCCAGCGCCACCGATCGCATGCGCGTCTTCATCTCGCGCCCGCTCATCAGGGGAAGGGCGATCGACAGGAAGGTCGCGAACACGGCGACCGCGACGAGGAGCCCGAGCGCTGCCTCCGGCGAGAGACCGAAAAGTTTCAGGACTGCGTCCATGGGCGCTGCACCTTGCGGGAAAACGGAGCGTCGCGCAGCGCCGCGAGCGGCGCCGGGTGCGAGCGTCAGAAGTCGAAGTTGATCATGTTGCGCATGACCATGACGCCGATCGACATCCAGAAGCCGGCACATGCGAGGACGACGTTGCCCATCGAGGTCGTGAACAGGATCGAGATGTAGTCGGGCGACGTCAGGTAGACGAGGAAGCCGACGATGAACGGCAGGGCGCCGATGATCGCGCCGGACGCCTTGGCCTCCATCGACATCGCCTGGATCTTGCCCTTCATGCGCTTGCGCTCGCGAAGAACGCGCGACAGGTTGGACAGCGCCTCGCCGAGATTGCCGCCCGCCTGGCTCTGGATCGAGACCACGATGGCGAAGAAGTTCGTCTCGGGCAGCGGCATGTTTTGGTAGAGCCGCTCCACCGCCTCGGTCATCGACAGGCCCATCTGCAGACCTTCCACGACACGGGCGAACTCGGAACGGACGGGCTCGGGCGTCTCGAAGGCGACCATGCGCAGCGTGTCGTTCAAAGGCAGACCGGATCGGATGCCGCGCACCACGACGTCCACGGCGTTGGCGAACTCCTCGGTGAACTTCTTCTGCCGGCGCTTGCGCAGGAACGTCAGGGCCCATCGCGGCACGCCGAAGCCGCCGACGAAGCCGAGGCCGACGGCCAGAAGAAGCGGTGCGCCCATGATGAGCGTGACCAGCATCATGACGAAGCCGAGCCCGATGCTGGCCAGGACGAAGCTGCGCATCGACAGCTTCAGGCCGGCCTGCGTCATGCGTCGCTCGATCGACAGGTTCCGGGTGTGGCGGTTGCGGGCCCGCTGCTTGCCGTCAAGCTCGTCGAGCGAGCTCTGGATCGACTTGCGGCGCTTGGCTACTTCCTGGAGGCGATCACGCGCGACGCGCTTGGCGTTCGCCTCGCTTTCGCTTTGCTTGTAGAGACCGAGACGGCTGCGGGCGTTCTTCTCGGTCTGAAGCCTCGGCTCCAGGATCGCATAGGTCAGGGCACCGAGCGAGACGGCGACGAGAAGCGCGAAGAGAAGGCCGACGATCATTGCGGCCCCGCGCCCTTGACCTCGGCAGCGTCGAGCGCGCGGGCCAGCCTCTGCTCCTCGCCGTAATAGCGCGCGCGGTCCCAAAAGGCGGGACGGCCGACGCCGGTCGAGCGGTGCCGGCCGAGAAGCTTGCCGCGCGAGTCCTCGCCGAGGATGTCGTAGACGAAGAGGTCCTGCGTGGTGATGACGTCGCCTTCCATGCCCAGCACCTCGGTGATGTGGGTGATGCGGCGCGAGCCGTCGCGCAGGCGCGCGGCCTGGACGATGATGTCGATCGAGCCGGTCACGATCTCCTTCACCGTGCGCGAGGGGAGCGAAAAGCCGCCCATGGCGATCATGGATTCGATACGGTTGAGGCACTCGCGCGGCGAGTTGGAGTGGATCGTGCCCATCGATCCGTCATGGCCGGTGTTCATGGCCTGCAGGAGATCGAAGACCTCCGGGCCGCGCACCTCGCCGACGATGATCCGCTCGGGGCGCATGCGCAGACAGTTCTTGACGAGGTCGCGCATCGTGATCTCGCCCTCGCCCTCGATGTTGGGCGGGCGGGTTTCGAGGCGCACGACATGGGGCTGCTGCAGCTGGAGTTCTGCCGAGTCCTCGCAGGTGATGATGCGCTCGTCCTCGTCGATATAGCGCGTCAGGCAGTTGAGGAGCGTCGTCTTGCCCGAGCCCGTACCGCCGGAGATCACGACGTTGCAGCGCACGCGGCCGATGATCTGGAGGATCTCCGCGCCCTCCGGCGAGATCGCGCCGAAGCCGACCAGCTGGTCGAGGGTGAGCTTGTCCTTCTTGAACTTGCGGATGGTGAGCACCGTGCCGTCGATCGCGAGCGGCGGCGCGATGACGTTGACGCGGGAGCCGTCCGGCAGGCGCGCGTCGCAGATCGGCGAGGACTCGTCGACGCGGCGCCCGACCTGGGATACGATGCGCTGGCAGATGTTGAGGAGCTGCTGGTTGTCGCGGAAGCGCACGCCGGCTTCCTGCACCTTGCCGTTGACTTCGATGAAGGTCTGACGGGCGCCGTTGACCATGATGTCGGCGATGTCGTCGCGCGCCAGAAGCGGCTCCAGCGGGCCGTAGCCGAGGACGTCGTTGCAGATATCGGCGAGCAGGTCCTCCTGCTCGGCGATCGTCATCGCGAAGTTCTTGATCGCGATGATGTCGTTGACGATGTCGCGGATTTCCTCGCGCGCCGCCTCGGTCTCGAGGCGCGCGAGCTGGCTGAGATCGATCGTGTCGATCAGCGCCGCGAAGACCTTGCTCTTCGTCTCGTAGTAGCTGTCGGGCCGAACCTTGGCGGCCGGCGCCGGCGCGGGCGCCGCCTCCGGTGCGCGTCGCATGGGAGCGGGCGCGGCGGCAGGGGGTGTCGGCGCCGCGGCCGGCGCGCGAACGGCTGCGAGCGCGACGGCCGGCGCGGGAGCCTTGGCCGGTGTATCGGGTCCGCGCTTTCCGAACATGTTCCCTCCGGGACTAACGGCGGCGCATCAGGCCGAACAGGCCCGACCGCACGGACTTCGGGGCGCGCTTTGCGGACGCGCGTCCCGTCACGGCATGGGCGATGGCGGCAAAGGCTTCGACCGACGGGTGCTTGGGCTCGGCCTCGCAGACCATCCGGCCCGTGTTGGCGGCGGCGCCGAACACGGCGGGGTCGAAGGCGATCGTCGCGAGCGGCGTGAGGCCCAGCGGTTCGGAGAACTCGGCGATGTCGATCTCGGGACGCTTGGGCATCGCCGTCTGATTGAGCACCAGCCGCGGCGGCCCATCGTTGGGGCGCAACCGCTTCAGCGTCTCGACGAGGTTCTTCGCGTTGCGAAGGTTCGCCAGATCCGGCGTCGCCACGAGCACGATCTCGTCGATCCGCTGCAGCACGTCGCGCGTCCAGTCGTTCCATGTATGCGGCAGGTCGAGCACCACGGAGGGCGTCACCCGCTGGGCGGCCTCGATCAGCGGCGTGAAGGCCTCCGCCGAGAAGTCGTAGGTCCGCTCGAGCGTCGACGGCGCGGCCAGGAGCGACAGATGGTCGGCGCATTTCGCCAGAAGGCGGTCGAGAAACACGTCGTCGAGCCGGTCGGCCGAGAACACGGCCTCGGCGATGCCCTGCGGCGGGTCCTTGTCGAAGTTGATGTTGGCTGTGCCGAAGGCCAGGTCGAAGTCCGCGAGGATCACGTCGGAGGAAAACAGCTTGCCGATGGACCAGGCGACGTTGTGGGCGATCGTGGAGGCACCGACGCCGCCCTTGGCGCCGACGAAGCCGACGGACCGGCCAAGCGGGGCGGCATCGGGCGCGGCAAAGAGCTGGGAAACGAGGCCGATGAACTCGGACAGGGTCAGCGGTGCCAGAACGTATTCCGAGATCCCGCGCCGCGTCAGCTCGCGGTAGAGAGACACGTCGTTGCAGTGGCCGACCACCACGACCTTGGAACCGGGATCGCAGACGTCCGCCAGCGTGTCGAGTTCCGCCAGAAGCTCGGTCGGCGTCAACTGCGATTCCAGGATCACGAGATTGGGCGTCGGAGCCGAAGCGTAGTGCTCGGCAGCCGCGCGGATGCCGCCGGTGTGGACGCGCAGGTGCGCCTTGGCCA
The DNA here is from genome assembly GCF_047943035.1 of Aureimonas phyllosphaerae. Lineage (NCBI taxonomy): Bacteria > Pseudomonadati > Pseudomonadota > Alphaproteobacteria > Hyphomicrobiales > Aurantimonadaceae > Aureimonas > Aureimonas phyllosphaerae. The sequence continues at coordinate 4,355,830 of NZ_CP181348.1, forward strand.
TACGCCGATCGGAGCCTGCCGCCTCGATCGCACCCGCAACCTCGGGCGTTTCGCAGAAGGCCTGGATCGAAATGCGCGGGATCGGCCGCAAGGCCTCGAGCCGTTCGCGCAGCGTCTCGTCGTCGAGGTGGTAGGTCGTCTCGGATGGGGCGAGGAGCGACATGGCGTCTTGGCCTTCCTACCAGTTGTAGCTGGATTCGGTGGTGGTGCTGTCGGAGGCCGTCGACCGGCCCTGCCGGTAGTCGTTGATCACCGTCGTGCGGCGCTCGGCGTCGATCTCGCTCATGCCACGGGGCCCAAGGAGGTCACGCGGGTCCGAGATCTGCGCGGCGAGGTTCGCCTGCGTCGCGCAGCCGAAGTTCTCGTAATTGCGGTTCTGGTACGTGTCGCCCAGATCGCTCGGCCACTGCCCGCACGGATGGTCGAGACCGGCGGCAAGGCCGGTATAGGACAGCCGGATCGGGTAGGCGTCGTCGCCGCCCGCGACCTCGTAGGAGGAGAAGACGATGCGCGAGCGCGGCACGCCCTCGCGATGGAGGACGCGCAGCGTGTCCTTGGCCACGAGGCTGGCGGCGGCGGCATTGCGGGTGCGCACCGGCACCTGGACGCTGATCGCGGCGGCGCGCGACGCCCGGAAGCGCGCCGCGAAGCTTTCTACGCGCGTCGTGTCGGCATGGGTCAGCCGCGTTTCGGACGAGGACGGGAGGATGTCGAGGTCCTGCGTCGCGTCGGCCACGATGATCGGGTGGCGCGCCCGGTAGTCGTCGGGCACGAAGTTCAGCCTGGCGTCCGGACGCTCCGCGCAGCCGGCAAAGCCGAGGGTCGCCAGGATCAGGCCGGCCGTGACGAAGCGGCGGGCGGCGGGGGCATTCGCGAGCGCGCTCATTTGTAGATATATCCAACGGTGCCGTGATAGCGGCCGGACGGAAGGGCGGATTCGGACTGGCCGTAGACGCGGTTTATCCGGCCGAGGAGGTTGCCGGAGCCATCGGAGGTGAAGGCGAGATTGTCGTCGGGCCGGGCGAGGTCCTGCCGCGCCACGGGCCGCACGAGGTAGGGCGTGACGATCACGACAAGCTCGGTCTCGTAGCGCTGGAAGTCGCGCGAGCGGAACAGCGTGCCGAGCACCGGGATTTTCGAGAGGCCGGGATAACCGGAGATCACCTGACGCATCTCGTCGCGCACGAGCCCGGCGATCACCATCGAGCCGCCGGAGGGAAGCTCGACGGTCGTGTCGGCGAGGCGCTTGCGGATGCCGGTGAGATTGATGCCGGGCGCGACGCCCGCAGGAATGGAATAGGGCGACTCGAATGTCGGCTCCGACACCGCGGTGCGGATTTTCAGGCTGATGCGACCCGGCGAGAGGACGACCGGCGTAAAGTCGAGACCGATGCCGTAGTCGATTTCCTTGTGTTCGTAATCGACCGACGCAGGAGTGTTGTCGAAGCCGACAATCGCGCCGTTCGGCCCAAGAATGGGTGTGCGTTTCGCAGGCGTTTCCGACTTGCCACTCGCGACAGAGAATTCGCCGCCCACCTTGAATGAGGCGCTTTCGCCCGAGATCGCGGTCAGGCTGGGTTCGGCCAGCGTCCGCATGACGCCGGCCTGCTCCATCGCGCGCAACTGCGCGGAAATGCCGTTCTCGCTGTTGCCACCATTGAAGAGATCGGCGCCCGCAGACGAGATCGCCTTGCCAAGGCCAAACGGGTTGGAACTGGCCGCAGCGAACGCGATGCCATCGGACGACGCAACGCCTATGCCGTCGATGCCGAGTTGCTTGACGACCGAGCGCTGGACCTCGGCGACCGTCACCTTGAGCGTGACCTGATCCTCGCCCTGGATCTGCAGGAGATTGACGATCTGACTGCGCTGCAGCGAGGGGCTGATCTGCGAGACGGCAGATGAGGAAACGCTGCCGGCCGACTGCGAGGTCGTTGCCGTCCGCACGAACTGACCGGTCGTCGCCTCGCCGCCGCGCGTGTAGATCGTTGCGAGATCGACGGCGCGGGCCGCGTCCTGGGCATTCTCCACCGTGCCGGTCAGGATCACGTTGTCGTTCAGCATCTCCGCCTTCACGTCGGCGGTCGGGATGAAACGGCGGATGGTGGCTGCGAGGCCGGCGATGTCGCGTTCGATCCGCAGGTCGAGGACCGCGATCTCGCGCCCTGCCGCGTCGAAGACGAAGATGTTGGTTTGCCCGACCCGCTTGCCGAAGAGATAGATGCGCCGCGCGGTCCGCGTCACCGCATCGGCGACCGAAGGATCGGCGACGACGATGTCATGGGCGTCGCGCGGCAGGTCGATGACCTTGGACTTGTTCAACCCGAGCGGGACCGACTGATTGAGGCGGGTGACCGAAATGATCGCGTCGTTCGAAGCAGCGACTGCCATCTCGGGCAGCCCCGCGGCGGTGACGGCCAGCGCGAGATGGGCCAGGGGGCGCAGGATGCGTGTCGCCATGGTCAGTTCCCCGCGGTCAGATTGGTCGTCTTGCCGTAGCGGACGAGGCGGATTTCGGTGTTCGTGGTTCGCTTCTGCTGCTCGAGGAGGAAGGCCGCGTAGCCCGGCGAGCCGGGTACGGAATCGGCGAGCGAACGGAGCGACAGGACCAGCCGATCGGCCATGCGCTGTGCGGCCGTCAGCGCCTCGGCCTGTGCCGCGTCGACTTCGAGCGTCGCGGTCGTGCCCACGACGACGCGCTCGCCCTCCTTCTCCTCCACCGACTGGTCGATGGCGAGGACGCGCAGGTTCTTGAGGACGGTCTGCGTGTCGTAGGTCACCGCCTGCCCTTCGACCGGCGGCCGGGCACGCGTCATGATGACGTCGACATGGTCGTTCGGAAGGATAAAGCCGCCGGCCGATGTATCAGGTGCAATCTGGACCGCGACCGCGCGGCTGCCCGATGGCAGGATGGCCGACATGAATCCGCGATCGGAGCGGATCAGCTTGGCCTCGCGGATCGGCTCGCCGGCAAAGAAGCTCTGGCGAGCGATGGTGCCCTTCAATTCTGCGATGGCGTCGGGGCGCTGGTCGCGGCGGATCAGCGTCGCTGAAACGCCGTCCTCGGGCCACTTCATCCAGTCGAGGCCACCTTCGGTGCCCGCGCCCATGCCGATGTCGTGCGAGGCGACGAGCACCTCGACGAGCTTGATCGGAGGTTGCACAGGCTGGGCGGAGATGATGATCGGCTCGGACGCAGGCCCGCCCAAATGCAGCGCGAGGAAGCCGGCACCCACTGCTGCCACGGCTGCGACGCCGAAGATCGCCAAGCGCGAAGCCTGCATCCTCTCAACTCCTCCTGCGGTCCTTTGGAAATCGACCGATGAGGCGTTATGGAGGATAAATCCTCAAGGCATGGTTAACGGTTTCCTGCCGAGGGCTTCCCGTGCGTCAGAATCCGGAAACCATCGCTGTCAGGCTGTCATGGACGCGATGAGGGCTGGCGTGATGGCGAGGCCCGCAAGGCCGATCGCGACGCCGTAAGGAATGCCCGTGGAAGGCTCGAGCAGGCGATCGACCGCCGGACGGCCGGTGGTGGGAGAAAGGCAAGTGCGCGCCAGAAGAAACATGAGCGTCAGCGCGCCGCCGAAGATCGACGTCCAAACGACGAAGGTCAGGAGAAGGGGCGTGGGTCCGAGCCACAGGCTCGCTGCCGCCAGGAGCTTGGCATCGCCGCCCCCCATCCAGCCGGCGGCAAAGCACCCGAAGGTGATCGCGAGAACGGCCAATCCGGCCGCCCCATGGAGCGCGATCGCACCAGGGGGCATGCCGGCGGCGAAGGCGAAGAGCGGAAAGACCGCGGAAAGAAGCACGACCAGCCGGTTGGAGATCGTCATCGACGCAAGGTCGCTCGCCGCAGCGGCGACCATGGCCAGCGGGAACGCGAGAAGGAGGACCATCGCCATGGAACCGATCCCCCTTCGCCGCGAGCCGATTTCCGGGTTTCCGCAGACTACGAACCTGCTTTACTTGGTAGCGTCCTTCAACTCGCCGGAAATGAAGTTGAAGGTCGAGCCGAGCTGCGTGCCGAGGGCCGACGCGCCGGTGATGATGGCGATGCCGACGAGAGCGGCGATCAGGCCGTACTCGATCGCGGTCGCGCCGGACTCGTTCTTGCGAAAACGCTTGATGAGCTTGAACATGGAAACTCCTGCCCGTTCGATGGAAACCCGTCCCGACGACCCGACATCGTCCGTCGTTCGGTGGTCTTCAAATTACAGAGGAGCGTTTGCCGGCGGCTTAAGGAACAGCCCTAACGATCGATTAAGTCGGCGACATCCAACTTAGGGTGAATGCATTGCAAACAGGAACCGGCAACTTTCCTTTAAGCATCCGCAAATTAAGAATGGCGGCCGGCTGCGTGGTTCCGGCGGAGTTCTTTCGATGCGTCACCTCGTTCTTGCCTCGATCCTGGCTCTCGGCTCCCCGTCCCTTGCCTTGGCAGACAGCGCCGATCCTCTGACCGTCCCGATCGATCAGGCTCGCATCCTGCGCATCCCGCGGCAGGCCGGAAGCGTCATCATCGGCAATCCCTCGATCGCCGACATCACGATCCATGACGCGCGGACGCTGGTGCTGACCGGTCGCTCGTACGGCCTGACCAACCTTGTCGTTCTCGACACGAATGGCGATGTGGTGCTCGACGACAGCGTCATGGTCTCGACGGTCGAGGACCATTCGCTTCGGGTCTATCGTCAGGGATCGCGCCAGACCTTCGCCTGCGCCCCGACCTGCGAGCCGAAGGTGACGATCGGCGATGATCCGATTACGTTTGAAAGCACCACTTTGCAGGTGCAGAGGCACGACGCGCTCTCTCAGTCCAGCAACTGACAGCTACGACGCCCCTCCTCCCGCTCGCCGCCTTTTCGTGACAGAAAGGGCTGCGTCCAGAGGAGAACATGCTTGCCCCGCGCCATCCTGATCGTGCTCGACAGCTTCGGAATCGGCGGCGCGCCGGATGCGGCAGCCTATGGTGACGAGGGGGCCGACACGTTCGGGCACATCCGCGGGGCCGCATCGATCGGACACGCCGATCGCGCCGGGCTGCGGCAGGGTCCTCTCCGCATCCCGTTTCTGGAAGGCCTCGGGCTTCTGGCCGTGGCCGGCATTACCGGTGGGCCTGATCCGCGCGGCCTGTTCGGATCGGCCGAGGAGACCAGCCGCGGCAAGGACACCCCGTCGGGACACTGGGAGATCGCGGGCGTTCCGGTCCCGTTCGACTGGGGCTACTTCCCGCGCACGCAGCCCTGCTTTCCCGCCGAACTCATCGCTGCCATCGTCGAGGAGGCGGGCCTCCCCGGCATCCTCGGCGACCGCCATGCCTCCGGCACCGAGATCATCGAGGCCGAAGGCGAGGCGAGCATCCGGACCGGCCGGCCGATCTTTTACACCTCGGCCGACAGCGTCCTCCAGATCGCCGCGCACGAGGATGCGTTCGGCCTCGACCGCCTCTACGCCCTTTGCGAGATCGCCCGGCGCCATGTCGATGCGCTCGCCATCGGCCGCGTCATCGCGCGGCCCTTCGTCGGCCGCGACGCCGCAAGCTTCCGGCGCACGGCCAACCGGCGCGACTACGCCGTGCCGCCGCCCGAACCGACCGTCCTCGACCGGACGATCGACGCCGGCGGCCGCGTCATCGCGGTCGGCAAGATCGGCGACATCTTCGCCCATCGCGGCATCACCGAGGTGCGCAAGGGCGACGGCAACATGGCGCTGTTCGACAAGCTCCTCGGCGCGGTCGAGGATGCCCGCGACGGCGATCTCGTATTCGCGAACTTCGTCGATTTCGACACGCTGCACGGCCATCGGCGCGACGTCGCGGGTTACGCGGCCGAGCTCGAAGCCTTCGACGCGCGCCTGCCAGAACTTGCCGCGTGCCTCAAGCCCGGCGACCTCGTGATCCTCACCGCCGACCACGGCTGCGACCCGACCTTCCCCGGCACCGACCACACGCGCGAGCGCGTGCCCGTCCTCGGCTTCGGCCCCGGCATCGCCCCCTCGGCGATCGGCCTGCGCCCGACCTTCGCCGACATCGGGGAAAGCGTCGCGGCCCATCTCGGGCTCGCGCCCGGCCCGCACGGAACGAGCTTTCTCTAAGGCTTCTCGCCCGTGATCTTGGCGGCGGCGTCGCCAGGCACTACACGCTCTGCCACGACATCAGCCGAAGGAACTGCCCGCATGGACGGCGTCACCGTGATCGATCATCCGCTGGTCCAGCACAAGCTGACCCTGATGCGAAAGCAGGAGACCTCGACGGCGAGCTTCCGCCGCCTCCTGCGCGAGATCTCGACGCTCCTCTGCTACGAGGTGACGCGCGATCTCGACATCACGACGATCGACATCGAGACGCCGATGGGGCCGATGTCGGCACCGATCCTCGAGGGCAAGAAGCTCGTCTTCGCCTCGATCCTGCGCGCCGGCAACGGGCTACTGGAGGGCATGCTCGACCTTGTGCCGGCGGCGCGCGTCGCCCATGTCGGCCTCTATCGCGACCACGAGACGCTGCAGCCGGTGGAATACTACTTCAAGGCGCCGGAAGACCTCGAGAACCGCCTCATCATCGTGGTCGACCCGATGCTGGCGACGGCCAATTCGGCCGTCGCCGCGATGGACATGCTGAAGAGCCGCGGCGCGCGCAACATCCGCTTCCTGTGCCTCCTCGCCGCCCCGGAAGGTATCCGGCGCTTCCGCGAGGCCCATCCCGACATTCCCGTCTTTACCGCCTCGATCGACCAGGGGCTGAACGAGAAGGGCTACATCATCCCCGGCCTCGGCGACGCGGGCGACCGCATGTACGGCACCAAATAGCCGTCCATCCAAGCCGTCTCTACGCCGAGGAACCGGCCGATTCCGCACGGGTTCACCTCTCGACACCCCATCGAGGAGAGACCCATGAGTGCCAAGGCACCCCCCGTCCCGGCCGAGAACCGCAGCCCAAAAGGCACCGGCGAACCCGCCGTTGCCGACATGTCGCAGGTCTCGGCCGGAGGCGTTCCCGGCAATCTCGACGAGCAGGACCGACAGGGCAACATCAAGCAGAACACGACGCATCAGGGCTTTCAGCAGGATCGGTGAGCGCCATGTCGAGTTCATCCAAGATCGAGGAAACCAACCGCCATCACGGCGGCCCCGGCTCCAGCCATCAGCGAGCCGACCGGCCCGACCCGACCCGACCCGACCGAAGGCCGCGGACCGAAACCCGGCCAGCCGACCAACGGCCAGCAGGCCCGCGTGTCGGGTGGCGGCGGTGAGCAGGACAGCCACCACACCCACGATCCGCGCGGCAAGTAGCCGTTTCCGAACCCCGCCCTGGCGGGGTTCTTTCGTTTTCCACTCTTCAACCCTTTCGCAACCCGGCTCCGTCAGGCTGTTTCCGGCGCCTCGTCCCGTCGCGCTCCTTCCGGATGCCGGCCGATGACGAAGCTCCTTCCCCTCCTGATTGGCGCAACGGCCGTCGCGCTCGTCTTCCCCTCCGCCTTCGAGCGCTACCGGGCGAGCCTCGTGTCCGAGGGCGAGGTTGAGCGCCTGGAGCCGCCGGTCGCAGTGGTGGAGGCCGCCGTTCCCCGACCGAGCGGCCGGATGGTCCGGCTTCACGCCGGCGGCGACGGTCATTTTCGCGTCGAGGCACGGTTCGACGGACGGAACGAGGAGGTCATGGTCGACACGGGAGCGACCTATGTCGCGCTCGGGCAGGAAACCGCGCGCCGGCTCGGCGTCCGCGTCGACCCGTCTGACTTCGTGCATCGCGCCCAGACCGCGCAAGGGACCGTGCGCGCCGCGCTCGCCAAGGTCCGCCGCCTGTCGATCGGCCCGGTCGAGGCCGCCGATGTCGACGTCATGGTCCTTGAGGGCCAGGGTCCCGGCGTGACGCTTCTCGGCATGAGCTTCCTGACGCGCCTGTCGCGGTTCGAGGTCTCCGACGGCCGGCTGACGCTGGTCCAATAGCCAAATCGCCATCGGACGGGTTGCCCCGCCGGTCCTCTCGCGAAACACTCCCCCGACTGATTTGGGGAGACGTTCCATGACGAAACGGTTTGCAACGACGGGCATTGCCTTTGCCGCGGTCTCGGCCTTGATGGCCGCCCTGCCGGCCGACGCCGCCGACAATCCTCACGGCGGCGAGCGCATCGGGACCGTCTCGCAGATCTACGACGGCAAGCTCCTGCCCGATGACGCGGTCTCGACCTTTCGCAACATCGACCGCCTCTTCCCGACGCGCACGATCCGGGCCGGCGGTACGGTGCGCGAGCTGCGGCCGGCGGACAAACCGCTCGGCGAGGTCAGCTTCCGCTTAGGCGAGGAAACCTTTGACCTTTACGACGTCATGGCGCTCGACAGCTTCACCGCGATGATCGTCCTGAAGGACGGCAAGGTCGCCTACGAGACCTACCAGCGCGGCAACACGCCGGAAACGCGCTGGATGTCGATGTCGGTCGCCAAGTCGATCACCTCGACGCTCGCCGCGATCGCCATCAAGGAGGGCAAGCTCTCGGGCCTCGACGCGCCGGTTACCCAATATGTCGAGGCGCTGAAGGGCAGCGCCTACGAGGGCGTCACCTTGCGCGACATCCTGATGATGAGCTCAGGCGTGCGCTGGAACGAGACCTACACCGACCCCGCCTCCGACCGGCGCGCTCTTCTGAAGGCGCAGATCTCGCAGGAGCCGGGCTCGGCGATGAAGCTGATGGCGAGCCTGCCGCGCGCCGCCGAGCCCGGCACGGTCAACAACTACTCGACCGGCGAGACGCAGGTGCTCGGTGAGATCGTGCGCGGCGCGGTCGGCAAGCCGCTCGCCGAATACCTCTCAGAGACGATCTGGGTGCCCTACGGCATGGAGGCCGACGCCAACTGGTGGCTGGATTCGCCGGACGGCCACGAGATCGGCGGCTCCGGCCTGTCGGCGACACTGCGTGACTTCGCGCGCTTCGGCCAGTTCTTCCTGGAGAACGGGGTGATCGGCGGCGTCTCCATCCTGCCGGACGGCTGGGTCCGGCAAGCGGCCGGCCCGACGACGCTGAAGGACGGCTCGAAGCTCGACTACGGCTACATGTGGTGGACCGGCTGGACCGAGCCCTCGATCGCCGACGGGGCGTTCGCCGCGATCGGCATCCAGGGCCAGAACATCTACATCAACCCGAAGCGCAACGTCGTCATCGTCACCTTCGGCGCGCAGCCCAAGCCCACCGGCAAGGAGCCGGTGGACCCGCTGGTCTTCTTCGACGCGGTCGCTGCCGCGCTCGACTAGTCGCGCGCCGGCACCACGGCCCATGGATTCAGGACGGCCGCCGGGTCGAGCGCCCGGCGGATCGAGCGCATGAGCTGGCGCTCGACGGGCGAGCGAAGCGCGTCGGCAAGCGCGATCTTGGCCTGCCCGAGACCATGCTCGGCGGCGAAGCTGCCGCCCATCTCGGTCGCGAGGCCGGCGATGGCCAGCCCGAGCTCCTGCGCCTTGCCGCCAAAGTCGGCGACCTCCTCCGGCGGCGACAGGTTGTAATGGATATTGCCGTCGGCGAGATGCCCGAACGGGTTGATCCGCACGCCGGGCAGGATCGCCTCGCAGCGGGCACCGGCCGCCGCGACGAACTCGGCGATCCGGCCGGGCGGCACGGCGACGTCGTGCTTGAGCTGCGCGCCCTCGAGCCGCTGGCCCTCCGGCTGCTCCTCGCGCAGCCGCCAGAAGGCGCCGCGCTGCGCGTCCGAGGCCGCGATCGTTCCGTCCAGAACGAGGCCCTCCTCCATGCCCCATTCGAGCGTCGCGGTAAGGATGTCCTCCAACGGCATCCGCTCCGAGGCGCTGGCGATCTCGACGAGGAGATAGGTGCCGCCGCGCGTCTCGAGCGGATAGTCGAGCGAGGTCACGTGACGCAGCGCGAGGTCGAGGCCGAGTTCGCAGAAGAATTCGAGCCCCGTGAGCACCTCGCCGGCCTCGGCGCGAAGCCGTGTGCCGAAGGCGACGGCCGCCGCCTCGTCCGGCAGGACGAGGAGCGCGGTGGCGCGCTGGCGGGGCGCGGGATGAAGCTTCAGGACGGCCCGCGTGACGATGCCGAGCGTGCCTTCCGAGCCGCAGAAGAGACGGCGGAGCTGGTAGCCCGCATTGTCCTTCTGGACCGCGCGCATGCCGTTCCAGACCGTGCCGTCGGCCAGCACCACTTCGAGGCCGAGCACCAGATCCTGCATCATGCCGAAGCGGAAGGCGTGACTGCCCCCGGCGTTGGTGCCGATCAGCCCGCCCACCTGCGCGCTGCCTTCGGCGCCGAGATGCATCGGGAACATCAGGCCGGACCCGTCGAGACGATCGTGCAGCACCTGCAGCACCAGCCCCGCCTCGACCTCGATGGAACCCGAGGCTGCGTCGGGCACGCCGCAGGCGTTCATGCGCCCGAGCGATAGGATTACGCCGCCGGGGCTGCCCAGCACAGCGCCGCCGCAAAGGCCCGTATTGCCCCCTTGCGGGACGACGGCGACGCCGGCGGCATGCGCCGCCGCCAGAACCGCCGAGACCTCGGCGGTGGAGGCGGGCCGCGCGACGCCGAGCGGCGGCGCCCCGTAGCGATCCAGCCAGTCCCGCTGAAAGGGCCCGGCCTCGGCCGCCGGCATCCAGCCCTTGGGCCCAAGGATATCCGACAGCCGCTCCGCCAATTCCGTCATGCCCGTCCCGCTCCTCTCATCGATCCGACGACGTGTAGAGGCTGGCGGGGCCCGAGCACAACCGGGCTTAGGCGGCAGGGCGCTCCGGCGGATGGCCGAGGGCGTGAAGAATGCCTCGCAGTTCGGCAAGGCCCCGCATCCGCCCCGTCGCGGGATAACCGGGCGTTACGTCCTTGCGCAGGTCGTCCAGCATCCGGTGCCCGTGGTCGGACCGGAACACGATCGTCGCGCCCTTGTCGCGGCGCCGGTCTTCGGCGACGAGTTCCCTGAGGACGGCGACCATGTCGACGTCGCCTTCGAGATGGGCCGATTCGTGGAACGTGCGCGGGTCCGCCTCGCGCTTGGTGGCCCGCAGATGGGCGAAGTGGATGCGCGACGCGAAACGGCGGGCGATCGCCGGCAGATCGTTGTCGGCGCGCACCCCAAGGCTTCCCGTGCAGTAGCACATGCCGTTGGCGGCGGACGGTACGGCGTCGAAAAGAGCCGCATAGTCGCTCTCCGTCGAGGCGACGCGCGGCAGGCCGAAGAGCGGGCGCGGCGGATCGTCGGGATGCAGCGTGAGCTTGACCTTGAGGGCTTCGGCCGCGGGCGTCACCGCCTCCAGGAACTCGACGAGGTGACGGCGCAGGCGTGCGGCGTCGACGTCCCGGTACTGGTCGAGCTTGTCGCGGAAAGCCGGGATGGTCATCGGCTCGGTGGTCGAGCCCGGCAGAGCGCTCGCGATGTTGCGCGTGAGATCGGCGACCTCGCCCTCGCCCATCGCCTCAAAGCGTGTGCGGGCCCGCGCCTGCTCCTCCGCCGTGTAGTCGCGCTCGGCGCCCTGCCGCTGAAGGATATGCAGCTCGAACGCCGCAAAGGTCTCGAAGTCGAAACGCATCGCCGTCGCGCCGGTGTCGGTCACGAAATCGAGGTCGGTGCGGCACCAGTCCACCACCGGCATGAAGTTGTAGCAGACGATGCCGATGCCCGCCTTGGCAACGCTCTCGAGGCTGGCGATCCAGGCCTCGATCTCGGGTTTCGCAGCGCCTCCGGTGCGCTTGACGGCATCGGGGATCGGGATGCTCTCGACCACCGACCACGAGAGCGGCGCACGGCCGGCAGGCGTCGTCTCGATCATGTCGCGGCGTGCCTCGACGGCCTCGCGCGTCCAGACCGCGCCGATCGGCACCTCGTGCAGGGCGGAAACGATGTCGGTCGCCCCCACCTGCCGCACCTCGTCCAGCGTCACGTTGGCCCGTGGTCCGAACCATCTCCAGCCCTGGCGCATCGATACTCCCCCTTGCCCGGCGCGATGCCGGCAGTCCTCAGATGAAAAAGTCGGGATGGCGGCTGCGTATCTCGGCGACATCCGGAATGACGGCGCCGAGATGCCCCTCCATCGCGCTCCGCGCGCCCGCCGCATCGCCGGCCGCGATCCGTGCAAGGATCGCCTCGTGCTCGACGATCACCTGCTCGGCCCTGCCGAGGATCGGCAGCGTCAGGCGGCGAGCGCGGTCGAGCTGGATCTTGGCCTGCGTCACCAGCGCCCAGATGCCCGGATGCCCCGCGAGATCGGCGATCGCCGCGTGGAAGGCTTCGTCGGCCTCGTGGAATCCGTCGTTGTCGCCGACCGCGGCACAGGCTTTCTGGCGGCGGATCGCGTGCTCGAGGGTATCGAGGCGCCCGGTACCCGCCCGCTCGGCCGCCTTCTCTACTGTCACGCCCTCCAGCGCCTTGCGGATCAGCACCGCTTCGGGAATCGCCGAAACCGCGATGCGCGACACGAAGGTTCCGAACTGCGGCCGCACGTCGACCAGTCCGATCTCGGCCAGACGGATCAGCGCCTCGCGCACCGGCGTGCGGCTGACGCCGAAGCGCTCGACGAGGCCGCGGTCTGCGAGCGGCGTTCCCGGCGGCAGCCGTGCGGCGACAATCTCCGCCCGCAGCGTCTCGAAGACCTGCGTCGCCGATGTGACCCGTCGCGCCGGCCGCGATGCAACTGCGGTGCTTTCATTCAACGGAGAGAAGGGAAGATCGGGCGCCATCAGACAGCAACAGTAGAACAGGTATCTGGCATACTAGTATGCCAGTGGATCCCCTTTGCCAATGGTGCTCTTGCCTGCGAGCGAGCCACCTATGGTTTTGGTCGGCGATAGCGGTCCGCATGGCGTTCGAACGTTTCAAGCTGCGAAGCGAGCGCCCGCTGGAACGCCGGGCGTTCCTCGTGCCGTGCGACATAGGCGGCGAGCCGCGGAAACGGGTCGAGGCCTTCGGCTTCCGCATCGCGCAGCACAGAGGTCATCATCAGGTCGGCAACCGTGAAGCGGTCGGCGACGAGATGTGGAGCGTCGCCCAGCGCGTCCGACAAGCGACCCATCCGCTCATGGAGAAGCGCCTGGATGTCGGGTTCGACGCCCGCGGCGGCCGCCTTGTCCGTCGTGAAGAAGCGCAGCATCGCCAGCATGGCGATCGGCTTCTCGACCGTATCGGTCGCGGCGAAGACCCAGGCGAGGCAGTCGTCGCGGTCGCCGGGCGCCTGAGGCAGAAGGGCGTCGCTCGCCGCCGCGATGCGCCAGACGCAGGCGCCGGTCTCGAACAGGGTGTCGGCGCCGATGATGAGGGTCGGAACCTGGCCGAAGGGCTGACGGGCGAGGTTCTCGGCCTGCCGCTGGCTGCCCTGCGCCACGAGATCCACCTCGTAAGGCAGCCCGGTCTCCTCGAGCGCCCAGCGCAGCCGAAGGTCGCGTACATGACCTTGCGCGAAGCGCGGGACCCAATCGAAGGCGGTGAGACGGATCGGTCGCCCGCGCAAGGTGTCGGCATCCATGCGTTGATCCCTCGGATGGTGCGATCACGCAAGGATGATGCGAAGCGCCCACATCGGCAAGGCGATCGGCCGGAACCGGCCGGCCGCTTCGATCGTAACTCCGGCATGACGGACGAGACCCGCACCACCCCGGAAGAAAGCCCGCGCGACCGCCTCACCACGGCATTTCTGCTGACGGCGATGGTGGTAGGCGGCGGATTTGCGACAATCGCGCTTGCGATCGGGGCGTGGGACCTTCTGCAGCGCTACGGCGGGCTCTAGCCCGCCGATCCCGTCAGGCCTGCGGCTCGAACTCGTCGGGCGAGAACTCGTAGGCCTCGCCGCAGAACTCGCACGTCACCTGGATGCGGCCGTCCTGCGTGCTGTGGGCAAGGTCATCGGCCGAGAAGCCCTGCAGCACGCCGCGGATCTTCTCGCGGTTGCACGAGCAGTCGTCACGGACCGGCGTCGCCGGGAAGACCCGTACGCCCCGCTCGTGGAACAGGCGGAACAGGAGACGCTCGACCCCGACATCGGGATCGGCGAGTTCCGAGGGCTCGACGGTGCCGACGAGCGCCTGCACCTCCGTCCAGGCATCGTCCTCGGCATAGGCCTCGACCTCGGCGCCTTCCGGCGCATCGCCGCCCGGCAGGTCCGCCATGCGCATGCGCTCCGGGGCCTCGGGCAGGAACTGCGCGATGAGGCCGCCGGCGCGCCAGCCCTGCGAGAAGCCGCCGCCGTCCTGCCGGCGCGCGATGCGCGCGACCGCCAGACGAACCGTGGTCGGGATCTGCTCGGACTGGCGGAAATAGGTCTCCGCCACCGCCTCCAGCGAGGCGCCGGACAGTTCCACGATGCCCTGGTAGCGCTGCATGTGGGGGCCCTGGTCGATCGTCAGCGCGAGAACGCCGTTGCCGAGCAACTCGGCGGATTCGACCCGCTTCGCCTCGATCGCCTGCGCGAGGCGATCGGCGTCGAAGCGCGCATAGGCCCGCACGCTCGACGGCATGGTGAAATCGACCACGAGGAGGTCGACCGGCCCGTCGGTCTGCGTCTGCGCGATGAACTTGCCGTCGAACTTCAGCGAGGTGCCGAGAAGAACGGTCAGGACGATCATCTCGGCCAGCAGCCGGGCGACCGGCTCGGGATAGTCGTGACGCGCCAGGATCGCCTCGACCATCGAGCCGAGCTGCACGGCACGCCCGCGCGCATCGAGCGCCTCGACCGCGAACGGCACAACCGCATCGTCGCCGGCAAAGCCGAATTCGCCGAGTTCGGGGCTATGGTCAGCCATGCGCGGCCACCTCGCCGAAGGCCCAGGCCAGGATCGACTTCTGGGCGTGGAGGCGGTTCTCGGCCTCGTCGAACACCACCGACTGCGGTCCGTCGATCACCTCGTCGGTCACCTCCTCGCCGCGATGGGCGGGCAGGCAGTGCATGAAGAGCGCCTGCGGGTTGGCGCGGCTCATCAGCGCCGCGTTGACCTGATAGGGCATGAAGACGTTGTGCCCGCGCGCCTCGGCCTCGCGGCCCATCGAGACCCAGGTGTCGGTGACGACGCAGTCGGCGCCCGACACGGCGTCCTCGGGGTCGCGCGTCAGATGCAGGCGCGTGCCGGCGGCGCGCGCACGCTCGACATAGCGCGGATCGGGGTCGGAGCCCTCGGGGGTCGCGATGCGCAGCGAGAAATCGAAGGCGCCCGCCGCCTCGATCAGCGAGTTGAGGACGTTGTTGCCGTCGCCGGTCCAGGCGAAGGTCCGGCCCTTCACCGGCCCGCGATGCTCCTCGAAGGTGAGGAGGTCGGCCATGATCTGGCAGGGATGCGTGTCGTCGGTCAGAGCGTTGATCACCGGCACGGTCGCCGCCTCGGCCATTTCCAGAAGGCGGGCGTGCTCGGTGGTGCGGATCATGATCGCGTCGACATAGCGCGACAGGACGCGCGCCGTGTCGGCGATCGTCTCGGCGCGGCCGAGCTGCATTTCCGATCCCGAGAGGAACAGCGTCTCGCCGCCGAGCTGGCGCATGGCGACGTCGAACGACACGCGGGTGCGCGTCGAGGGCTTCTCGAAGATCATGGCGAGCACCCGCCCGTCGAGCGGCTTCGGCCCGGCGCGGCCGAGCGCCTTGCGTTCGCCCGCATCATCGAGGATGGCGCGCAGATCGCCCGCCGACATGGCCGACAGGTCGAGGAAGTGCCGGGGCGACTGGATCAGGGCGCTCATGCCGCGGAGCTTTCGCTGGAGCCGGCCGACAGTTCGGCGCAGGCCGCCTCGATCCGGTTCATCGCCTCGCGCACCTCGTCCGCGCTGACGACCAGCGGCGGCAGGAAACGCACGACGTTGTCGCCGGCGGGGGCCGCCAGCATCTGATGGCGGCGCAGCGTCTCGACGAACTGGCCGTTCGGCACGCGGGGCTTGAGGCCGATGAGAAGCCCCTCGCCGCGCACCTCCTCGACGATATCGGGGAAGCGATCCTTCAGCGAGGCGAGGCTCTGCTTGAAGAGGAGCGCCGTATGGCGCACCTCGTCGAGGAAGCCGTCGGCAAGGATGACGTCGAGCACGGCATTGCCGACCGCCATGCCGAGCGGGTTGCCGCCGAACGTGGTGCCGTGGGTGCCGGCCGTCATGCCCTTGGCGGCTTCCGCCGTGGCAAGGCACGCGCCAAGCGGAAAGCCGCCGCCGATGCCCTTGGCCGAGGCCAGGATGTCGGGCTCGACCCCTGCGTTCTCGTAGGCGAAGAAGCGGCCGGTGCGCCCGACGCCGGTCTGCACCTCGTCGAAGATCAGCATCAGGCCCTGCTCGTCGCAGAGCGCGCGAAGCTGGCGGAGGAACTCCGGCGCAGCGGACCGCACGCCGCCCTCGCCCTGGATCGGCTCGATCAGGATGCCGGCCGTCTCCGGCCCGACGGCGGCGCGCACCAGCTCGATGTCGCCGAAGGCCACCTGGTCGAAGCCCTCGACCTTCGGGCCGAAGCCCTCGAGATACTTCTTCTGGCCGCCGGCCGCGATGGTCGCGAGCGTCCGGCCGTGAAAGGCGCCCTCGAAGGTCACGATGCGGAAGCGCTCGGGATGCCCCGAGACGTACTGGTAGCGCCGCGCGGTCTTGATGGCGCACTCCAGCGCCTCGGCGCCCGAGTTGGTGAAGAACACCTTATCGGCGAAGGACGCCTCGACGAGACGCGCGGCCAAACGCTCCTGCCCCGGGATCTGGAAGAGGTTCGAGACGTGCCAGAGCCGGGCGGCCTGCTCGCTCAAGGCGGCCACGAGGTGCGGGTGCGCATGGCCCAGCGAATTGACGGCGATGCCGCCGGTGAAGTCGAGGAACCGCCGGCCGTCCTCGGTCACGAGCCACACGCCCTCACCTCGCTCGACGCGCAGGTCCGCACGGGCGAAGGTGGCGAAAAGCGGGTTGTCGTGCTCGGACATGGGGCTGACTTCTTCGGTTTTCCCGGAATGGGTTCGGGGCGACGGCACATGGCGGCCCGCATGGGGGCTTGCCGCCGTGCCGCCCTCACGGTGGACGGGCCCTCGGCAGCGGCCCGCTATACCATGTCGCAACGCGGGATTGTCAATCGAAACCCCGGATTTGCGGCCGTTTCGCCCGCTCGCGCCGATGCATTGACCTGTTGAAAAACCGCAAAAGCGATTCGTGCAACACTGTGCGCACCTTGCCACAGCGCCCCGCCACGCGTTAAATTGGGTCTGGACACCATATTTCGTGCGACGAGACCGGCTGTCTACCAGATCTGGTGGTTCGAGGATCGTCCTCTGTCATGCTGCGTGGATCGGTGGCGCGTCGCATGGGTCAAGAATTAGGAGTCAGTTCATGAGCTGGACCGACGAGCGGATCGATCTTCTCAAGCAACTGTGGGGCGATGGCCTGAGCGCCAGCCAGATCGCCGCGCAACTGGGCGGCGTCACCCGCAACGCCGTGATCGGCAAGGTCCATCGCCTGAAGCTCGACAGCCGCCTCAAGGCCTCTGCGCCGCTCGAGGCGGTGGTCGCCCCGCGCGCCGTCCGGCCGGTTCTCGTCGAGACGATGCCGGACGAGGTGCCGGCGCCGCGCGTCCTGCCGGTGCAGGCCCCGACGGTCGCCGTGATCACGCCGGCCGTCGCCGCGGCTCCGCGCCCCGTCCGGCCTGCGACGCTCGGCGCGACCGCGCTGAAGATCGAGGTCGAGCCGGAAGAGCAGGAGGAGATCGTCGGCCGCGCCACGGTGCCCCACGGTCCCGGCGAGGTGGTGCCGATCTCGCGCAACCTGACGCTCGTCCAGCTGTCGGACCGCACCTGCAAGTGGCCGCTCGGCGACCCGCTGTCGGACGAGTTCCGCTTCTGCGGCAACAACGCGCCGGACGCCTCGCCTTACTGCCAGTATCACGCGCGCATCGCCTTCCAGCCGGTCTCGGAGCGCCGCCGCGTCCGCTGACGGGTTCGCCGTCCACGAAAAAGGCCCCGCCATCGCGCGGGGCCTTTTCGTTTTCAGGGAACCCTTGAGTCATTCATGGCCGCGGACTGGCATGGGCCGGGCGCTTGCGCTATGGGGGCGCCCATGACCCAGGACACTCTCCCCGACCGCCTCGCCATCGATCCCGACAGCCCGTTCCACAACGAGGAACTCCTGTCGCAGGGCATCGGTATCCGCTTCAACGGCTCCGAGAAGACCAATGTCGAGGAGTATTGCGTCAGCGAAGGCTGGATCAAGGTCGCGGCCGGCACGGCGCGCGACCGCAAGGGCAAGCCGATCCTCCTCAAGTTGAAAGGGACCGTGGAGCCCTTCCTGAAGGGCGACGCCGCCTGACGATCCGATGCGGGACGGCCGGAACCCGGCCGCCCGCCGAACTGCCTCGTCAGGCCGTCAGACGGCTTCCGGGCGAACGCTCGACGCGCGCGGCGCGGCGGCCGTGAACGTCTCGTCCAGCGCATAGCCCGCGCCGCGGACGGTGCGGATCGGATCGCGCTGGCGACCGCGGTTCACGGCCTTGCGCAGGCGTCCGACATGGACGTCCACGGTGCGCTCGTCGACATAGATGTCGCGGCCCCAGACGCCGTCGAGCAGCTGCTCGCGCGAGAACACGCGGCCCGGCGACTGCATCAGGAATTCCAGAAGCTTGAACTCCGTCGGCCCGAGCTTCAGCTCGCGGCCCGCCCGGCGAACGCGATGCGTCTCGCGGTCGAGGTCGATGTCACCGGCGACGAGCTGCGAGGAGATCCGCTCCGGCTTCACCCGGCGAAGCATGGCGCGCACGCGGGCCATCAGCTCCGGCGTCGAGAAGGGCTTCACGACATAGTCGTCGGCACCGGTCGACAGGCCGCGCACGCGCTCGGACTCTTCGCCCCGCGCCGTCAGCATGATGATCGGCAGCCGTTCGGTCTCGGGCCGCGCGCGCAGGCGCCGGCAGAGCTCGACGCCCGAGAGGCCCGGCAGCATCCAGTCGAGGAGGAGGAGGTCGGGCACCTGCTCCTTGAGCCGGAGGTCCGCCTCGTCGCCGCGCGCGATCGTGTCGACGGCATATCCCTCGGATTCCAGGTTGTAGCGCAGGAGGATCGAGAGCGCCTCCTCGTCCTCCACCACCGTGATGCGCGGCGCCATGGTCAGGCGCCCCGCAGGCCGACCGGCGCGACCAGGGTCGGGGTCGAGTCGCCCTTGGGACGCTCGATCTCCATCTGGCTGCCGGTCTTGATGTAGAAGATCGTCTCCGCGATGTTGGTCGCGTGGTCGCCGATGCGCTCGATGTTCTTGGCCGAGAAAAGCAGATGGGTGCAGGCGGTGATGTTGCGCGGATCCTCCATCATGTAGGTCAGGAGTTCGCGGAAGATCGAGGTGTAGAGCGCGTCGATCTCCTGGTCGCCCCGGCGGATCGCCTCGGCGCGCAGATGGTCGCGCGTCGCATAGGCGTCGAGCACCTCCTTCAGCTGGCCGAGCGCCAGTTCGGACATGTGCTCGATGCCGCGCACGAGCTGCACCGGCTGGGTGTGCTCCTGCGTGGCGAGGACACGCTTGGCGATGTTCTTGCCGAGATCGCCGATGCGCTCGAGATCGTTCGAGATGCGGATCGCGCCGACGATCTCGCGCAGGTCGTGGGCCATCGGCTGGCGCTTGCCGATGGTCATGATCGCGTGCTCGTCGATCTCGCGCTGGGCGGCATCGAGGAGGACGTCGTCGGCGACCACCGACTGGGCGAGCCCGGCGTCCGAGCGGATCAGCGCCGAGACGGCCTGCTCCACCATGCGCTCCGCCTGGCCGCCCATCTCGGAGATGCGGCGCAGAATGAACTTCAGTTCCTCGTCGTAGGACGTGACGATATGGTGTTCCATGACGCGTCTCCCTTCATGGATTGGGGCCGCCGCCCGGTTGTGCCTCGATCCGGTCAGCCGAAGCGGCCGGTGATGTAGTCCTGAGTCCGCTTGTCGTCCGGATTCTGGAACATCTTCTCGGTCGGGCCGACCTCGACGATCTTGCCCAGGTGGAACATCGCGGTGCGCTGCGAGACGCGGGCCGCCTGCTGCATCGAGTGCGTGACGATCACGATCGTGTAGTTCTGGCGCAGCTCGTCGATCAGCTCCTCGACGGTCGCGGTGGCGATCGGGTCGAGCGCCGAACAGGGCTCGTCCATGAGGATGACCTCGGGGCTCACGGCGATCGCGCGGGCGATGCACAGGCGCTGCTGCTGGCCGCCCGACAGGCCCGTGCCGGGATCGTGGAGCCGGTCCTTCACCTCCTCGAAAAGGCCCGCCTTGCGAAGCGAAGTGACGACGATTTCCTCGAGGTCCGTCTTGGACTTGGCAAGACCGTGGATCTTCGGGCCGTAGGAGATGTTCTCGAAGATCGACTTCGGGAACGGGTTCGGCTTCTGGAACACCATGCCGACGCGGGCGCGGAGCTCGACGACGTCGATGCCCGAATTGTAGATGTCCTCGCCGTCGAGCGCCACGAGGCCCTCGACGCGGGCGCCGTCGACCGTGTCGTTCATGCGGTTGAGCGTGCGCAGGAAGGTCGACTTGCCACAGCCGGACGGGCCGATCAGCGCGGTCACCTGCCGATCGTAGACATCGAGATCGACCGAGAAGAGCGCCTGCTTGGGGCCGTAGAAGACCGAGACGCCCTTGCCGCGCATCTTGGCGGCGGGGGTCTTGCCCGCGGCCGCCGGGGCGGCCGCCTTGATCGGAAGCTGTTCCATCATGAGTTTCGCCTCTACCAGCGCCGCTCGAAGCGGCGGCGAAGAATGATCGCCGTGATGTTCATCACGGCCAGGAAAAGGAGCAGCACGATGATCGCGCCGGAGGTGCGCTCAACGAAGGCGCGCTCGGCCTCGTTCGCCCACATGTAGATCTGAACGGGCAGCGCGGTGGCCGGGTCCATCGGCGTCGCCGGATAGTTGGCGACGAAGGCCACCATGCCGATCAGGAGAAGCGGCGCGGTCTCGCCGAGCGCGTGGGCAAGGCCGATGATCGTGCCGGTGAGAATGCCGGGCATCGCGAGCGGCAAGACATGGTGGAACACCATCTGCATCTTCGAGGCGCCGAGGCCGAGCGCCGCGGCGCGGATCGAGGGCGGCACCGCCTTGAGCGCCGCGCGTGTCGCGATGATGATCGTCGGCAGCGTCATCAGGGTCAGCACCAGGCCGCCGACCAGCGAGGCCGATCGCGGCAGGCCCATGTAGTTGACGAAGATCGCAAGGCCGAGGAGGCCGTAGACGATCGAAGGCACGGCCGCGAGGTTGTTGATGTTCACCTCGATGAAGTCTGTGAAGCGGTTCTTCGGCGCGAACTCCTCGAGGTAGATCGAGGCGGCGACGCCGATCGGCAGCGCCAGCGCCAAGACGATCGCCATCATGTAGAGCGAGCCGATGATCGCCACGCCGACACCAGCCGTCTCGGCCCGCGACGAGGCGCCGAAGGTGAAGAGGCCGGTGTTGAAGCGCTGCTCGAGATCGCCCGACTGCTCGAGCGTGCGGATCCATTCGAGCTGCTTGTCCTTGATCGGACGGCGCTCCTCGGGGATCGACAGGTCGAACTGGCCCTTCACGGCCGAATCCACGGTCGAGTTGGCGTAGAGCCAGACGTCCTGCGTGGTGCCGATGACGGACAGATCCTCCATTACCATGCCGCCGAGCTGCGTGCGCACACCCTGCGAGACAAGCTGGGTCGCGGCCGCGACGTCGGCGCGGTTGTTCGGGTCGATGCCGAGACGCTGGACCAGCGCGTCCTGAACGAGCTTGGGATAGTTGGCGAGGCGCAGGGCCTGCATGTCCTTGCCGCCCGTGTTCTTCGGGTCGATCACGCTTGCCGAGAAGGTGATCGGCAGGCGGATCTGCGTCTGCCAGAAGGCCGTGTAGCCCTGGCTGATCACCGTATAGAGCAGCGTCGCGAGGAAGATCATGCCGATCGCGATCGCCGAGATGCCGTAGGCCTTGAAGCGACGCTCGGCGGCGTAGCGCTTTTTCAGGCCGATGTCGCGGCGCGGCGGCGCCTTGGCGTCGGCGACCGCACGGCCGCCGGTGGGGAAGGTCGCGTCGCTCATCAGTCGTACTGCTCCCGATACTTGCGCACGATCGCCAGCGCGATGACGTTGAGGACGAGGGTGATCGCGAACAGCGTAATGCCGAGCGCGAAGGCGACGAGGCTCTGCGGCGAGGTGAAGTCGAGATCGCCGGTCAGCTGCGAGACGATCTTGATGGTGACCGTCGTCATCGCCTCGAACGGGTTGGCGGTGATGTTGGCGGCGATGCCCGCAGCCAGCACCACGATCATGGTCTCGCCGATGGCGCGCGAGGCGGTGAGGAGGAGCGCCGAGACGATGCCCGGAAGCGCCGCCGGAAGCACCACTTTTTTCACCGTCTCGGACGGCGTCGCGCCGAGGCCCAGCGAGCCGTCGCGGAGCGAGCGCGGCACGGCGGTGATGATGTCGTCCGACAGCGACGACACGAAGGGGATCAGCATGATGCCCATCACGAGGCCGGCGGTCAGGATCGACTGGGCCTGGATGAAGCTCGAATAGTCGCCCGTCAGGAGGCCGTTGATGTCGGCCGAGAGGTCGCGCAGGAACGGACCGACCGTGATCAGGGCGAAGAAGCCGTAGACGATGGTCGGGATGCCCGCGAGGACCTCTAGGAGCGGCTTCACCACCGACCGCACGCGGTTCGAGGCGTATTCCGCCATGTAGATCGCGGCGAACAGGCCAACCGGCACCGCGAAGAGCATCGCGACGAAGGCGATGTAGAGAGTGCCGAGAAGAAGCGGGATGAGGCCGAACTGGCCGGTCGCGGTCGACCCGGCGGCCGCGAAGCGCGGCTCCCAGACGGTGCCGAAGAAGAAGCTCGACGGCGGCACGCGGCTGAAGAAGTCGATCGATTCGAACAGCATCGAACAGACGATGCCGACCGTCGTCAGGATCGCGATCGAGGAGCAGAGGACGAGGAACGACTTGACCACCCGCTCGACCTGGTTGCGGGCGCGAAGGCGCACGGCGACGCGCCGCAGCGCGAAGACGAGGCCGGCGACGGCGACCGCCAGGACGAGAACCGTCATCGCGAGGCGGCTCGTGTCTTCCAGCCGATTGCGCTCGAGCGCCTGGCGGATCATCGAGTCGGTCGCCTCGGTCGGCACCGGAATGCCGCGCCGGGCGAGCATCGGGCGAAGGTCCGCGACGTTGATCTGGTCGAGGTTCTCGCGCTCCTCGGGCGGAAGGAGGCGGATGCCCTCCCCGATCGAGCGCACGAGGCTCGCGCGGAGCGTTGGCGCCAGGTTCGTCTCGGTCGCGGTCGCGTCCGGCACGACGACGAGGCTCGTCACCACGACGGGCGAGACGGCGAGCCAGATCGCCATCAGGAGGAGCGCCGGGATCGTCGTCGCCATGGCGGCGTAGACCCCGTGATAGATCGAGCGGGAATGCAGCTTGTCGGTGGACGCGGCGGCGAGCATGGCGCTTCGTCGGCGTGCCAACACGAAACCGACGGCGCCCAGCGCCAGCACGGTCAGAACGATTGCAAGGATGGACACCGTCCCGCGTCTCCCGACAGGATGAACGAACGAAACGGCCCGGAAGTCCGGGCCGCCGAGAAGAACGACGCGGCCCGCATGAGGCCGCGTCGCGAAAGTCCGGTCAGCCGCCGATCGTGGTGCCGGCCGCGAACTTCTGGCGGGCTTCCTCGCGCTGGGCGTCCGGCGCCGGGACGAGGCCGTACTGGGCGAGCGGGCCGTCCGGGCCGATCATCTGCTCGGACAGGAAGAAGTCGACGAACTCGGACAGGCCCGGAACGACGCCGATATGCGCCTTCTTCACGTAGAAGAAGAGCGGGCGCGACACGGGGTACTCGCCCGAGGCGACGGTGGCGACCGAAGGGGTCACGCCGGCGACGGTCGCGACCTTCAGCTTGTCTTGGTTCTGCTCGTAGAAGGCGAGGCCGAACACGCCCATGCCCTGCGGGTTGGCGGCGATGCGGGCCAGGGTCTCGGTGTAGTCGCCCGCGATGTCGGTCGCCTTGCCGTCGTTTCGGACCTGGTGGCACTGCGCGGCGGCCGCCTTGTCGTCCATGCCGGCGGCCTTGAAGGCCTCCAGGGCGCCCGAGGCCTTGCAGCCGGCGTCGAGGACCTTCTGGTCGAAGACTTCGCGCGTACCGTGGTTCTCGGCCGGGATGAAGGCGGCGATCGGCTGGCTCGGCAGCGACGCGTCGGCCTCGTTCCAGGCGGCGTTCGTGTTGTCGACGACCTTGCCGTCCTTGACGATCTTGGCGGCGAGCGCGTTGAAGACCGCGGTCGGGGTCAGCGCGAAGCCCGGGCCCTGGGCGGCCGAGGCGAAGACGATGCCGTCATAGCCGAAGCGCACTTCCTGGATGTCGTTGACGCCGCCGTCCATGCAGGCCTTCTTCTCGGAGTCCGAGATCGGGCGCGAGGCGTTGGCGATGTCGACGGTCGCCGGGCCGACGCCCTGGCAGAACTGGCGGAAGCCGCCCGAGGTACCACCCGACTCGACCACCGGGGTCGGGAAGTCGGGATAGACCTCGCCGAAGTTCTCGGCGACGATCTGCGCATAGGGCAGAACCGTCGAGGAGCCGGCGGCCTGCACGGGCTCGGCGGACTGCGCGAAGGCCTGGCTGGAAAGGGCGAAGGCAGCGCCGAGCGCGAGGCCGGCAAGCGTCTTGTTCAACACGAGGTTGTCTCCGTCATGGAGTTTCAAAAGCGAACCGCCCGACTTCGTCGAGTCTGCGGTACCGGTTCGCCGCTTGGTCTATCGACCCCGCGCAACTCCTATATGACAACAGCATATGCAATTTATGACAGTGCAACCCGCTGTTATCGCTCGGGTTTATCGAACGCATCCAGAAAACGGACGAAACGGACCGAGAAGGTCGCGCCCTTTCCGGGCTCCGAGGTGATGGCGAGCCGCGTGCGGTGCCGGGTGAGGACATGCCGCACGATCGACAGTCCGAGACCGGTGCCCGGCTTCCCGGTACTCCCCTCCTCCACGCGGTAGAAGCGCTCGGTGAGGCGCGGCACGTGCTCGGCCTTGATGCCCTTGCCGAAGTCCCGGACATAGGCCTCGACGCCTTCGCCGTCGCGCCGCAGGCCGATCTCGACGCGTCCGCCGTCGCTGCCGTACTTGCAGGCGTTCTCCATGAGGTTGGCGAAGACCTGGATCAGCTCGTCCCGGTCGCCATTGACGAGCACGCCGTCGCCGTCGAGCCCGACGAGCTGGATCGCCAAACCGCTCTCAGTGGCCTGAGGCCCCAGCTGCCGCGCGACGGTGCGCAGGACATCGGCGATGTCGGCCGCCTCGTTGGCCCGCAGGCGCCGCCGCGTCTCGATGCGCGACAGGGACAGGAGGTCGTCGATCAGCCGCGACATGCGCCGCGCCTGATCCTGCATGATATCGAGAAAGCGGGCGCGCGCGGCGGCGTCGTCGCGAGCCGGCCCCTTCAGCGTCTCGATGAAGCCGGTGAGCGAGGCGAGCGGCGTGCGCAGCTCATGGCTGGCGTTGGCCACGAAGTCGGTGCGCATTCGTTCCAGCCGCCGCGCCTGCGTGAGGTCGCGCAGGAGGAGCAGGAAGAACGGCGGACGCGCCTCGCCGGCAAGGCGCAGCGGCAGGATGTCGATGCCCCAGGACCGGTCGGTTGGCAGGCGCTCGGTCAGTTCCTCCTGCTCGGCTTCGTCGTTCTCGACCGCCCGCTCCAGGGCGGCCAGAAGATCGGGCGCGCGAAACCGCATGGCGATCGGATCGCCGAGCACCAGCGGCCCGAAGGCGCGTATCGCGCCGGCATTGGCATAGCGCAGCGCCAGCGTGCGATCGACGACGAGGGCCGGCTCGCGGACCGCCTCGACGACGCTCTTGACGCTCGCGTCCGGCCAGTGCGGCTGGCGCCGCGTGCGCGCGCCTTGGGTGCCCTTCGGCAACGTCCGGTTCGCGCTACGCAGGAGAAGATGGAATACGAGACCCGCGACGACGAAGACGATCGCCATCGGTCGCACCGCGGGCGTGGTGACGGCCGCCGCCACGAGGCCGGCCGCCCAGATCAGCGCCGGCGCGTATCGCAGCCAGCGCCGCGCGGTGTCCCTGGCGGAGCGTCCCGTCTCGTCCACGCGTCACCTTGTGCGTTTGAAAGGGAGAATCAGCCGACGCGGCGAAGGCGCAGCGAGAAGACGTCGACGTCGTTGGTGGTGCCGTTGACGCCCGGCTCGATGGCGATCGAGGCCGGCGAGCGGGCATCGGCCGGCACGGGAACGTCGAAGATGAAGGCTTCCTCGGTCATCGTCGTGGAGAAGCTCTGGCGCTCGCAGAGGCTCGTGCCGCCGAAGAGGCAGCGCACCGAGAACTCGCGCGGCGAGCCGTCGGGCGAACCGGCCGTCACCTCGATGCGGACGTTCGAGCCCGCGATCTCGCCGACGACGCCGGGACCGATCGCCATCAGGACCTCGCCCTCGCCGGTCGTCGGCCCGGAGACGCGCACGGCGTCGCGCCCGCCCGAGCGGGGCGCCGCCTCGATGCGACCGCCTTCCGGTGTCGACAGGCTTTCGAGGTCGTCGCCGTCGAACACGGTGATCCATGACAGGGCCGACGTCTCGGGGGACGCCGAGGACGTCTCCGGACCGGAGCCACGGATCATGCCGCCGACGAGATAGGCAAGAAGCGCCAGCACCACCGCGAACGCGACCGCCGCCACCAGCACGGACCGGGCGGAGCGCACAGGCCTTGCGGGTTCCTGCAGCGGCCGATCGCCGCCCGGCGTCCAGGCGCCCTCGCCCGCTTCGGCGTCGGATCGTGCGGGGTCGAAGGCCCGTGGGTCGCGAGGTCCATCGCCGAACGCGGCCTCGTCGTGCGTGGATGGGGGCATGGGCGGGATGAAGCCCGGATCGGCCTCGGCTTCCGCGATGGCCGACGTCGACGGCCAGTCGGCATAGTCGGCCTCGACGCGGTCGATCGTCTCGGCGAGCTTGGCGCGCTGGGCGCCCGCTTCCTCCTCGCTGCCGCCGCGCGTTTCCAGCATCCGCTCCAGCGCGCGCTCGGAGGCGGCATAAATGCTTTCCCGGAAGGCCGGATCGCTCGCGTCGCCACCCGCGAGGGCGCGTCGCAGGCTGTCTTCCATTGCGCTCATGACATCTCCCGGCCGATCGAGGCGACACCGTCGCGACGGTGCCTCGGCATCGCATCTGGATAGCGAATGCGGCGGAATGGAG
This sequence comes from Aureimonas phyllosphaerae, assembly GCF_047943035.1. Lineage (NCBI taxonomy): Bacteria > Pseudomonadati > Pseudomonadota > Alphaproteobacteria > Hyphomicrobiales > Aurantimonadaceae > Aureimonas > Aureimonas phyllosphaerae. The sequence goes on from NZ_CP181348.1 coordinate 4,382,931, forward strand.
CAATCGCATGCCGCGGGGCGCTCCGGTGCGGCGCAAGGCCCCGGACCGCTTCGGCCTTTCCTTTCCGCCGGCGCGCCCGACCTTTTGCCGACGAACCAGCCAACAGCGTGCGAAATCGACCCTCATGCCGCCCTCGAACGCCACGCCCAACCCGATCGGCCAACATGGCGTGATCGGCGACCTGAAGACGCTCGCGCTGGTGGCGCCCGACGGGCGCATCGACTTCCTGTGCCATCCCAACGTCGATTCGCCGACGCTCTTCGCCAGCCTGCTCGACCCCGAGAACGGCGGCGAGTTCCGGCTCTGGGCGATGGCCGAGGGCATGGGCCAGAAGCAGATCTACCTGCCCGACACCAACATCCTGCTCACGCGGTTTCTCGGGCCGAACGGCATCGGCGAGATCTCGGACTTCATGCCGCTCGACGGATCGGGGCGCATCGTGCGCCGGGCGAAGGCGATCATGGGCCGCGTCACCTTCGCGCTGCGCCTCGACCCGCGGCCGGAATATGCGAGCCTGCGACCGGCCATGTCGATCGACGACGGCACGGCGCGGATCGCCTGGTCGCGCGACGACGGGACGCCCCAGACCATGTGGCTCCACACCTCGCTTCCCCTGCGGATCGAGGACAACACGATCGTCGGCGAGATCACGCTGAAAGAAGGCGAGACCGTCTTTGCCATCCTCTGCCCGGGCCACGAAGGCTGGGACGCGCCCGACATGGACTACGTGCGCGCCTCGTTCCGTGAGACGCGGGCCTACTGGCACGACTGGGTGTCGCGCGGACAGTATCCGACCTTCTGGCGCGAACTCGTGGTGCGCTCGGCGCTGACGCTGAAGCTTCTCACCTCGGCGGAGCACGGCTCGATCGCGGCCGCCGCGACCTTCGGCCTTCCCGAGGTCGTCGGCGGCGAGCGCAACTGGGACTACCGCTTCTGCTGGGTTCGTGACTCCGCCTTCACGCTCTATGCCCTGTCGCGCCTCAACTACTACGACGAAGCGGAGGCCTTCATCCACTTCCTGATGGAGCGGGTGACGGTCAGCGACGGCGACCGGTCGGGCCTGCAGATCATGTACGGCATGGACGGGCGCGCCGAGATACCGGAGGCGGAACTCCCGCACCTGTCCGGCTACGGCGGCTCGAAGCCGGTGCGCGTCGGCAACGGCGCCTTCGACCAGCGCCAGATGGACATCTTCGGTGAGTTCATGGACGCGGTCTACATCGCGACGCGCGCGCGGGGTAAGCCGAGCTATTCGGTCTGGGCGAAGCTCGAGGGCCTGATCGACTGGCTCTGCGTCAACTGGCGCCTGCCCGACCGCGGCATCTGGGAAAGCCGCGGCGAGGACAAGGAATATCTGTCGTCGCGCCTGATGTGCTGGGTGGCGATCGACCGCGCCATCCGCATCGCCACGCGCGAGTCGATGCCGGCCGATCTCGTCGCCTGGCGCCAGCAGCGCGACGCGATCCAGAGGACCATCGTCGAGGAGTTCTGGAACCCAGAGATCGGCGCGTTCACGCAGTTCCGGGGCGGCGACACTTTGGACGCCGTCGTGCTCCTGATGCCGCTCGTGCGCTTCATCAACCCGCGCGATCCGATGTGGGTGTCGACCTTGAAGGCGGTGCGCGAGAACCTCGTCCACGACTGCCTCGTGAAGCGCTACGTCAACGGCCCGGAGAACGACGACGGGCTGGAGGGCGAGGAAGGCTTCTTCTCGATCTGCTCGTTCTGGTACGTCGAGGCGCTGGCACGCACCGGCTACGTCGCGGAGGCGCGGCTCCTGTTCGAGAAGCTGCATTCCTACGCCAACCATCTCGGCCTCTACGCCGAGGAACTGTCCACCGACGGGCAGCATCTCGGCAACTTCCCGCAGGCGCTCACCCACCTGTCGCTGATTTCGGCCGCCATCTGGTTGAACCGGGCGCTGACGGCCGACAGATCGGACCCCCACCATGCCGGCTTCCAGATGATCGAGGACCCCGATGGCATCTTCTGACCTTCTTTCGCTCGCCGGCCAGGTGGCCGTCGTCACGGGCGCTTCGGCCGGCATCGGCCAGGCCTGCGCGGTCGAACTGGCGCGCGCGGGCGCCGACGTCGCGGTGAACTACCACGGCTCGCGCGAGGGCGCCGAGGAGACGGTCGCCCTGATCGAGGCGCTCGGGCGACGCGCGATCCCGGTGCAGGGGGATGTCGGCACGGAGGGCGACGTCGCGCGCCTCTTCGACGAGGCGGAACGGCAGTTCGGACCGGTCGACATCGCCGTGTCCAACGCCGGGCGCCAGAAGGACGCCGCCCTCACCGACATGACGCTCGACGACTGGAACGCGGTGATCGGCACCAACCTTACCGGCGGCTTCCTGATGGCGCGCGAGGCCGTGCGCCGGTTTCGCGCCAAGGGACGCCGCCCGGAGGTCAGCCGCGCGCTCGGCAAGCTGATCTTCGATTCCTCCGTGCATCAGCGCATTCCCTGGGCGTTCCACGTCAACTACGCGGCGTCCAAGGGCGGGCTGAAGCTCCTGATGGAATCGGTCGCCCAGGAGGTCGCCTCCGAGGGCATCCGCGTCAACGCGGTCGCGCCCGGCGCCATCGCCACCGCGATCAACCAGTCGGAGCGCGAGAAGGCGGGAGGCATGGACGCGATGCTGAAGCTCATCCCCTACGGGCGGGTCGGCGATCCCGAGGATGTCGGACGCGTCGTCGCGTTTCTCGCCTCCGATGCCGCGGACTACATCACCGGGCAGACGCTGTTCGTCGACGGCGGCATGGCGCTCTATCCCGGCTTCAAGGGCAACGGCTGACACGAAAAAGGGCGGCTCAGGGCCGCCCTTCACATCGCTCGAACGAGGGGACCTGCGTTCAGCGCAGTTCGTCCTCTTCCTCGTTCTCCTCCGGCTCGGTGCGGCGCATCGAGGTGAGCTTGGCGAACACCGCGGCAGCATCGAGCTCGCCGTCCTCGCGCGCGCCGGAGCGGTAGTTCTGGGTCTGCGCGGCCGACAGCAGGCGCTCCTCCTCGGCCACCTCCTCCGGACGCGGCATGCCGCGCGAGGCCTTCTCGACCTCGAGGTCGAGATCGATCTGCGAGCAGAGGCCGAGCGTCACCGGGTCCATCGGCTGGAGGTTGGCCGAGTTCCAGTGGGTGCGCTCGCGGATCTGCTCGATCGTGTGCTTGGTGGTGCCGACGAGCCGCGAGATCGCCGGGTCCTTCAGCTCGGGATGGTTGCGCACCAGCCAGAGGATGGCGTTCGGGCGATCCTGGCGCTTGGAAACCGGCGTGTAGCGCGGCCCCTTGCGCTTGGCTTCCGGCACGCGCACCTTCGGCGGCGCGAGCTTCAGGCGGTACTTCTCGTCCTTCTCCGCCCTGACGATCTCGTCGCGCGTGAGCTGGCCCGTGATGATCGGATCCATGCCCTTGATGCCCTGCGCCGCTTCGCCGTCCGCGATCGCCTTCACCTCCAGGGGGTGCAGGGTGCAGAACTCGGCGATCTGGTCGAAGGACAGGGACGTGTTGTCGACGAGCCAGACGGCCGTGGCCTTGGGCATCAGAAGCTGCTGAGCCATGGATATAGGTCTCCTGTAGGCCGGCCCCGGTCAGGCAGGCTGTGGTCACGCCACGAATTCCGGAAATCGACGCTGACTATAGGCATGCGCCGCGCGCTTCGCAAGGAACGATGCGCGGTACCAGGGCCAGCGGTCGTTGTCCGCCCTACTCGGGCGACGCGACGAGGACGATCTTGCCGATATGGTCGACGTCCATATGGGCATGCGCTTCCGACGCCTTCTCCAGCGGATAGGTCGTGTCGATCAGCGGCTTCACGCGCCCCTCCGACAGGAGCGGCCAGACCTTCGCCTCGAGCTCGGCGGCGAGCGCCGCCTTGAACGCCTTGTCGCGCGCGCGCAGCGTCGAGCCGGTCAAGGTCAGGCGCTTGCGCATGATGGCGAAGAGATCGACCTCGCCCTTGCGCCCGTTCAGATGGGCGATCTGGACGATGCGGCCGTTGACCGCCGCCACCTCGATGTTGCGGGGCAGGTAGTCGCCGCCGATCATGTCGAGCGTGAGGTCGATGCCGCGCCCGTCCTGCCAGTCCTTCAAGGCGGTCGCGAAATCCTCCTGCCGATAGTTTACCGCGCGGTCGGCCCCGAGGCGACGCGCGGCCTCGGCCTTATCGTCGCTGCCGACCGTCGTCGCGACGTGGGCGCCGAAGGCGTGGGCGAGCTGGATCGCCACCGTGCCGATGCCCGACGTGCCGCCGTGGACGAGGAACGTCTCGCCGGCCTTCAGCGCGCCGCGCTGGAAGACGTTGTGCCAGACCGTGAGGAAGGTCTCGGGGATCGCCGCCGCCTCGACGAAGCCGATGCCGCCCGGAATCGACAGCACGGCCCCCTCGTCCGCCAGGGCGAACTCGGCGTAGCCGCCGCCGGACAGGAGCGCCATCACCCGGTCGCCCTCGCGCCAGCGCGACACGCCCGGCCCGACCGCCGCCACCGTGCCGGCGACCTCGAGGCCCGGCCAGTCCGGCGCGCCGGGCGGCGGCGGGTAGGCGCCCATCCGCTGGAGAACGTCCGGCCGATTGACCCCGGCCGCCCGAACCGCGATCAGCACCTCGCCTGCGCCGGGTTGCGGCACTGAGGCACGGCGGGGTTTCAGGACCTCGGGACCGCCGTGGCCGTCGAGGGCAACGATCGTCATGTCGGTTTGGGTCGTCATCGGGCGTGTCTCCTTCAACGGGCACGACACTTAACGCGGCGTTGGCAAATGTCTGTCCCCGGTTAACCCCTCGTTCACCATTCCGGCGCATAGTCGGGGCAGTCCAGATTGCTTTGGATGGCGACCTTGCCGGTTGTCGAATCTCCCTGTTGAACTTCAAGAGCCGCCCCGTGCGGCTCTCTTTTTGTCCGCATCGTGGACTTTCCACATGCTTTCCGGCCGTTAACTATCCTGAGGCAGCGCGGCTTGCGGAAGGGAGCCGGGCAGTGGATTCTAGCGGTAACAGGGCAGCGACGCGCGTTCGGACGAAGCGTCGCCTGCAACGATTCGCTTCCAGATCGGTTTTCCCGCGCATGACACATTCAGTTCTCGATCACAGCGATTCAGCCCGGACGATCAAGCTGGCGGAGCGGCTTGCGTTCTCCTCCAACTTCCAGCCGATCTTCGACGAGGGCATGACGCTGGTCGACGAGACCGCGGCCTATCTCGACGGCGACGGACGGCGCGACGCGCGCACGATCTCGCGCGGCGCCTCGACGCTCTATGCCGCCGAATCCATGCGCCTTACGACACGGCTGATGCAGGTGGCGTCGTGGCTTCTCCTGCAGCGCGCCGCCAACCAGGGGGACATGTCGCGTGCGCAGGTCGAGGCCGAGAAGGTCAAGGTGCGGCTCGACGGGATCGGCGGCGGCGCCGACTCGCCCTTCTACGACGAACTGCCCGAAGCGTTCCGCGACCTCGTCGAGCGCGCGGTGATGCTGGAGCGCCGCGTCGCGATCCTCGACCGAGAGATTTACGGCGAGCCGCAGCCCGAGGCCTCGAGCAACCCCGTGGGCGAGCAGATGCACCTCCTGCGGACGGCCTTCGCCGTCTGAGCCCCTTTCCCCGCGAGATACGCGAGGGCGCGTCGGATCACGGTCCGGCGCGCCCTTTTCGTTTGCGCTGCGGGCAACAAAAAACCCGGCCGGAGCCGGGTCTTTCGAGAACTCGCAGACAGGTCGGCAATCAGATGCCGAGGCCCTCGTAGCGCTTCTTGAAGCGCGACACGCGGCCGCCGCGGTCCAGCATCTGCTGGTTGCCGCCGGTCCAGGCCGGGTGGCTCATCGGGTCGATGTCGAGGTTGAGCTTGTCGCCCTCGGCGCCCCAGGTCGAGCGGGTCTGGTACTCGGTGCCGTTGGTCATCACGACCGTGATCGTGTGGTAGTCGGGGTGGATGTTCTGCTTCATCTCTTTGTTCCCAGCTTCACGCGCTCGCACCCACTGAGGTCCCAAGTGATTGCCGCCGGCGGGGTGCCGGGTGGACATTTCGACCAAGGACCGGAATGAGGAGCGCGATCGCTTTCAAATTCAAGGGCGAGCCTATACATCAGGGCCCGATAGCGCACAAGGGCCGCGCAGGCGGTCGCAAGGGACAGCCGATTTGCGAAACGGAACCGCCGAGAAAGCCGGCAGCGGGGCGTCCCGCCGCACGCTGAAGCCGCTGGCGCGCCTGTGGCCCTACATGATGGAGCACCAGGGCCATGTGGCCGCCGCGCTCTTCTTCCTGGCGCTCGCCTCGGTCACCACCCTGTCCCTGCCATTGGCCGTGCGCCGCGTGGTGGACCACGGCTTCGCCTCCGCCGACGCCGGCTTCGTAAATACCTATTTCGGCATGCTCGGCGTTCTGGCGCTCGTCCTCGCGCTGGCGAGCGCCGGGCGCTACTACTTCGTCATCACGATCGGCGAGCGGGTGGTCGCGGCGCTCCGCAAGGACGTGTTCGCCCATGTCCTGACGCTGTCGCCTGCCTTCTACGACAAGAACCTGTCGGGCGAGATCGTCTCGCGCCTCACCGCCGACACGACGCAGATCAAGTCCGCGGTCGGCGCCACCGCCTCGCTCGCGCTGCGCAACTCGATCCTCTTCATCGGCGCCGCCGCCATGATGGTGGTGACGAGCCCCGGCCTGTCGGCCATCGTGCTCGGCGCCATTCCGCTCATCGTCCTGCCGCTCGTCGCCTTCGGCCGTCAGGTGCGGGCCCGCTCGCGCGCCGCGCAGGACGTTCTTGCCGGCGCCAGCGCCTATGCCGGCGAAGCGATCGGCTCCGTGCGCGCCGTGCAGGCCTTTACTGCCGAGGGCGAGGCGCGCGGCCGGTTCGATGCGGCCGTCGACGACGCCTTCGAGGCGGCCCGCCGCTCGGTCTCGGCGCGCGCCGCGCTGACGGCCTTTGCGATCTTCCTCGTCACCGCCTCGATCGTCGCCGTGCTCTGGGTGGGCGCGCAACAGGTGATCGGCGGCACGATGACGCCGGGCACGCTCGGGCAGTTCCTGCTCTACGCCGTCTTTGCCGCGTCCAGCCTCGGCCAGCTGTCGGAGGTTTGGGGCGAGCTGACGGCGGCGGCAGGCGCCACCGAGCGCCTGTCAGAGCTTCTGGAGGACCGGCCGGAGATCGCCGATCCCACGGCGCCCCTCCCCCTCCCCGCGCGCGCGCTCGGCGCTGTGCGCTTCGAGGACGTCGCCTTCCACTATCCGACCAGCCCCGGCCGCGAGACGCTGCGCGGCCTGTCCTTCGATGTGCGGCCCGGCGAGACCGTGGCGCTGGTGGGCGCCTCGGGTGCTGGCAAGTCGACGATCTTCTCCCTGCTCGAGCGCTTCTACGATCCGACCGCCGGCCGCATCACGGTCGACGGGATCGACATCCGCCTTGTCGGGCTCGAAGCGCTCCGTCGCCGCATGGCGCTGGTGCCGCAGGACGTGACGGTGTTTGCGGGAACGCTCGCCTCCAACATCGCCTTCGGCCGGCCGGAGGCGAGCCGCGCCGAGATTGAGGCGGCGGCCGACGCCGCGCTCGTGACGCCCTTCGTGCGCCACCTGCCGGACGGCTTCGACACGGCGGTCGGCGAGCGCGGCATCACCCTGTCGGGCGGCCAGCGCCAGCGCGTGGCGATCGCCCGCGCGATTCTGCGCGATGCGCCGATCCTCCTCCTCGACGAGGCGACCTCCGCGCTCGATGCCGAAAGCGAAGGCCTCGTCCAGAAGGCGCTGGACCGGCTGATGCAGGGCCGCACGACCCTCGTGATCGCCCATCGCCTCGCGACCATCCTGAAGGCCGACCGCATCCTCGTGGTGGATGCCGGGCGGATCGTCGAGGAGGGAACGCATGCCAGCCTGATCCAGGCGGGCGGCGCCTATGCCCGCCTCGCGCGCCTCCAGTTCGGCGCGGCGGAAGCCGCGCTGCGAGGGGCCGCCGAATAAGGTCCCGTCCGAGAAAAATAGGTCAGCATTATTGACATATTTTCTCGCCGGGTGTGAAGCAGGGTCAGGAGGACAGACATGACCCTGACCGATCTCTTCGCCACCCGCTCCAGCCGCATGAAGGCGTCCGAAATCCGGGAGTTGCTGAAGCTCCTCGACCAGCCGGACATCATCTCCTTCGCTGGCGGCATTCCCGACCCGTCGCTGTTCCCCCACGATGCGTTCCGCCGGGCCTACGCCGAGGTTCTCGGCGGCGCCGCGGCCAACGCGGCACTGCAGTATCAGGTGAGCGAAGGCTATCTGCCGCTGCGCCGCTGGCTGGCCGCTCACATGACCGATCTCGGCGTGCCGTGCGACGAGGGCAACATCTTCATCACCTCCGGCTCGCAGCAGGGGCTCGACTATCTCGGCAAGCTGATGCTGTCGCCCGCCGATACGGCGCTGGTGACCTGGCCGACCTATCTCGGCGCGCTGCAGGCGTTCAACGCCTACGAGCCCACCTATGCGCGCCTCCAGCCGAATGGCGGCAACACGACGCCGGCCGAGTACGCAGAGGCCGCCGCCGCGGCTGGCGGCCGCGTCAAGTTCGCCTATCTCGTGCCCGACTTCGCCAACCCGACCGGCGAGACGCTGACCCGTGCGCAGCGCGAGGGGGTGCTCGACCTCGCCGCCGAGCTCGATTGCGCCGTGATCGAGGACGCCGCCTATCAGGCGCTGCGCTACGACGGCGAGCCCGTGCCGCCGATCATCGCGCTCGACTGCGCCCGCTCCGGCGGTCTCGACGCCGCGCGCACCATCTATTGCGGCTCCTTCTCCAAGATCCTCGCGCCCGGCCTTCGGATGGGCTGGATCTGCGCGCCGCGCCGCATCGTGGAAAAGCTCGTCCTGATGAAGCAGGCGGCCGACCTCCACAGCCCCTCGATCAACCAGATGGCGATCCTGCACGTCGCCGAGACAAGCTACGCCGCGCAGGTCGAGACGGTCCGCCGCATCTACGGCGAGCGGCGGAACGCCATTCTCGCCGCGCTTGAGGCGGCGATGCCCGTCGGCGTCGAGTGGAGCCGGCCGGAGGGCGGCATGTTCATCTGGGTGACGCTGCCGGACGGCATCGACACGACGGCGCTTCTGGCGCGCGCAGTGGCGGAGGAGCGCGTCGCCTTCGTGCCGGGCAGCGCCTTCTTCGCCGACGGCTCCGGCCGCAACACGCTCCGCCTGTCATTCACGCTGGCGGACGAGCGCGCGGTGACGGAAGGCATCCCCCGCCTCGGCCGCCTGATCCGCGACGAGCTGGCGCGTCGCTGAGGCCGCGCCAGGCCCCGACGACGCCCCAGTCCGCCCCATCAGCCCGACATCTCGCCGGGCCGGAACACGCGCAGGCGGAACGGACCGGGCAGCGAGGCGACGGCGGTGTAGCCGAAGTCCATCTCGGTCGGCGCCTGAAGGACGGCAAGCCCCTTCTCCTGCCAGCCGGCATGGTGTTGGTCGACCGCCTCGCGCGTGTCGACGCTGATCGACAGCTCGCTGTTCTCGCCGCGCGGCTGCGGTGCCGGCTCCACGCCGTCGGCGCGCCAGAAGCCGAGGCGCATGCCGTCCAGCACGAAGAGGACGAAGGTCGGCGACCGCTCGACGGGCGCGAGGTCGAAGAGGGCTTCGATCGCTCGGGCCGAGTCGGCAGGATTTTCGACGTAGAAGAGGAGGTAGGGGGTCATGACGGGCTCCGTTCGGGTTGAACGTCCCCTGCCTAGACCGTCCTCCTGTCAGCCCATGTCAGCAGCACAGCGCTCGGCGTCGCGCATCAGGCGCCAGTCGGCCAAGAGCACGCGGTGGCGCCGGCCCATGCGACGCCCGGCCGACACGGCGTCGGCGATCCGGTCGAGGCGGAAATGGCGAAAATCGCCGCGCATCTCGCACCACGCGGCGAGCACCTCCGCCTGGTCGAAGAAGCCCACGATGATCGGCCAGACGACGCGGTGCGATGCGGCGCCCGCCTTGTCCGTGTAGCGGATCGCGAGCGCGTCCTCCGCCCGGATCGCCTCGCGGATCGTCCCGAGACAGGCGAACTCCTCGGCCGCCGCGCCGCCTGCGAAGAGTTGCACCGCTTCGGCCGAACGGTTCGCGGGCAGGACCGCCTCGATCTTGGCGAGCGCACCGGCCGCGCCCGGCCCGAGCGTCTCGGGAAGACGCCGCGTGACGAGGCGCAGGCCGAGCACCAGCGCGTCGATCTCGTCCTCGTCGAACATAAGGGGCGGGAGCGTGAGGCCGGGACGCAGGACGTAACCGAGGCCTGCCGCGCCCTCGACCGGCACGCCCTGCCCCTGAAGCACGGCGATGTCGCGGTAGAGCGTCCGGAGACTGATGCCGAGTTCGGCGGCGAGCGTCTCGCCCGCCACCGCGCGCCTGTGACGACGCAGAAGCTCCACGAGATCGAGGAGCCGTGCGGCGCGCGTCATCGCTCGGTGAGCTTCAGCTCGATGCGCCGGTTGCGGGCGCGCGCGTCCGGCGTGTCGCCCGCGACCAGCGGCTGGAACTCGCCAAAGCCGGTCGCGGCGAGGCGGTTGGCCGGAACGCCGGCGCCGACGAGGAAGCGCACCACGGCAGCCGCGCGGGCGGTGGAGAGCTGCCAGTTGTCGGCGAACCGCCCGCCGGTGATCGGCACGTTGTCGGTGTGGCCGTCGACACGGATGATCCAGTTGATGTCGGAGGGGATCTCGCGGTTCAGCTGGATGATCGCCTCGGCGAGCTTTTCCATCTCGTCGCGCCCCGCCGGCTGAAGCACGTCGGCGCCCGACGAGAACAGGACCTCCGACTGGAACACGAAGCGGTCGCCGACGATGCGGATATTGTCGCGGTCGGCCAGAATCTCGCGCAGGCGGCCAAAGAAGTCCGAGCGGTAGCGCGCGAGTTCCTGCACGCGCTGGGCAAGCGCGACGTTGAGCCGGCGACCGAGATCGGCGATCTGCGTCTGCGATTCGCGGTCGCGGCTCTCGGAGGCACCGAGCGCGTCCTCAAGCGCTGCGATCTGCTGGCGGAGTGCGGAAAGCTGCTGGTTCAGGAGGTCGATCTGGGTGCGCGCCTGCGCCGACACCTGCCGCTCGGAAGCGACCTGCGCCTGCAGCGTGCCGATCTGCGAGCCGGCGTCGCCAGCACCGGGGCCCGAGCGCGTCCCGTCGAGCGCCGCTTGGAGCCGCGTGCGCTCGGTCTCGGCGCCGGCAAGCGAGGCCTGCAGCGCCGAGATCTGGTCTTGGAAATCGGTCGAGTTGGAACGCTCCAGCGCGAGCAACTGGTTGAGCTCTGCGATCTGCGAGTTCAGGCGGTCGAGCACCGTGTCGCGACCCGACAGGTCGCGGCTGAGCAGGAACTGCGCGATCACGAAGACCGACAGAAGGAACATGATGGCCAGAAGGAGCGTCGACAGGGCGTCCACGAAGCCCGGCCAGTAGTCGACCTCGCGCCGCAGCCGGCGTCCGCGCCCGAGCGCCATCGCGTCAGTTCCGCTCGATCTCGGTCAGCGACCGGTTCAGCCGCTCCAGAACGCGCCGCATCTCGCGCTGCTCGCCGGCCTGCGCCTCGACGAAATCGCGCAGCGTCTGCTGCTCGCCGCGCATGTGCTGGACGAGGCCCTGGATGCTTTCGGCAAGGTTCGCCATCGCCGCCGAGGTGCGCGGGCTGGTGGAGTGCTCCAGAACCAGCCGGTTGATCCGGTCCGACAGGAGGCGGAATTCCTCGCCGCTGGAGCCGACGGCCGCCCCGTCGGGCGCGGCGACGGTCGCCGGCACGGCTTGGCCCGCCTCGACCGCGACGGTCGAGAGCCAGTCCTCGAGCTCGGTGTAGAAGCGGTTCTGCGCACGCCCGACCTGAAGGTCGAGGAAGCCGAGCACAAGCGAGCCGGACAGGCCGAACAGCGAGGACGAAAAGGCCGTTCCCATGCCCGACAGCGGGGCGGACAGGCCGTTCTTGACGGAATCGAGCACGGTCGCCGCGTCGCCCGCCGCCGGGTCGAGCGACTGGATCGTCGCCGAGATCGAGCCGATCGTGGTGAGAAGGCCCCAGAACGTGCCGAGAAGGCCGAGGAAGACGAGGAGGCCGACGAGATAGCGCGACACGTCACGCTGCTCGTCGAGGCGCCCGCCGACGGAATCGAGGATGGCGCGCACCGAGGGCGCGGGGAGCGTGCGCGGCATCGCGCCGTGGCCGATCATCGCCTCCATCGGCGCGAGCAGTACCGGCGAGCGCGCGCGGCGCTCGCGGTCGTTGTCGCGAAGCGCGTTCAGCCAGCGCACTTCGCGCGCCAGCCGCGCGATCTGCAGGACCGCCATCAGGATGCCGACGGCAAGGACGCCGAGGATCAGGCCGTTGAGGCCGGGATTGGTCGAGAAGGCCTGAATGACCTGCCGGCCGAGGATCATCGCCACAAACCCGGCGAGCGCCAGAAAGACGAGCATCGCCCACAGGAAGACCAGCGGGCTGGAGAACCGTTCCGGCCCCCCGTGCGGGAGGGGGCGGCCGTCGGGAGGAGAACTCGAAACCTGCATCGATACGGCACCCGCTTGGCGAAGTCGCTGGCTGGCCGCGAAGCTAGCTGAGCGGGCGCGCGCTGCAAACCGGTTTTTCGGCAAAAGCGCGCGGCTCACAAGGCTTTGGCGGCCCGGAACCGGACCACCGGACGACGCCTTCCGGCGTTACGACGCCGCTTCGGTCGCGTCGGCGCCCTCGGCTTTCGGCTTCGGCGTCCCGCGCATGGCGGTCGCCGCCTTCTTCAGCTCGCCCACCAGCGCCCGGTGGATGATCTCGTTGCCGCAGGCGATGTCGCCCTCCACGAACTCGAACTTCGAGCCGTCGGAATGGGTGACGAAGCCGCCGGCCTCGCGTACCAGCATCGAGCCGGCCGCGACGTCCCACGGCTGGAGCGAGTGCTCCCAGAAGCCGTCGATGCGGCCCGCCGCGACATAGGCAAGGTTCAGCGACGCCGAGCCGAAGGCGCGGATGCCGGCCGCCTCGCCCATCATCTTGCGGGCCTCGAAGAGGTAGCGCGCGTGGTCGGCATGGCCGAGATGGGGAATGCCGGTCGCCACGACGCACTCGGCAAGTTTGGTGCGCGCGGCGACGCGGATGCGCCGATCGTTCAGGAAGGCGCCGCCGCCCTTTTCGGCCGAGTAGAGCTCGTCCGTCGCGGGGTTGAAGATCACGCCGGCGACGATCTGGCCGTCGCGCTCCAGACCGATCGAGATCGCGAAATGCGGGATGCCGTGCAGGAAGTTGGTGGTGCCGTCGAGCGGATCGACGATCCAGCGGTGCTGGGGATCGCGGCCTTCGATCGCGCCGCGCTCCTCCATCAGGAAGCCCCAGTCGGGCCGCGCGCGCGACAGTTCCTGGAAGACGATCTCCTCGGCCTTGCGGTCGGCGTGCGACACGAAGTCGGCCGGCCCCTTCATCGAGACCTGGAGGTTCTGCACCTCGCCGAAATCGCGCGTGAGCGAGCGCCCCGCCTTCATGGCGGCCTGCGTCATCACGTTCATCAGCGCCGAACGGGCCATGGCTTCAACTTTCCTGACAACAATCGAAAGAACGGGCAGAGGCCGCCGGGGCGGACACCGCACTCCCGCAGCCGGATACGGCGCAGGACGAAATGGGGAACGGGGGCCTTGGAACCACAAAACGCCGGTCGGTTCAAGTCCGGCGCGTCAGCTGGCGCGGAAGCGGTTGGCGGCTTCGAGCGCCCCCTTCTGGTCGGCGTCGGGCAGGGTGCGGAACCAACCGTCCAAAGTCGCATCGGAGTTGGAGGCGCGCCGCGCGAGCACCGTCCACATCGCCGCCTGGGCCCGGTCGCGCGGGGTGCCGACGCCGTCCTTGTAGAGATGGGCCATGCGGTTGACGGCGATCGGATTGCCGCGCTCGGCCGCGCCCTTCAGCCAGCGGAAGCCTTCCACCGGGTCCGGCGCCCCGCCCCGGCCGTTGATCAGCCAGATGCCGAGCTCGATCTGCGCGGTGTCGCTGCCGCCCTTGGCGGCTTCGGCCAGCCAGCGGCGCGCCTCCGCGTCGTCGGCCTTCTCGACGCCCTTGCCGTAGGCGTAGAGCTGGGAGAGCGCGTACTGCGCGTCGGGCAGGCCGGATTCGGCCGCCTTGCGGAAATAGCCGGCGGCATCGCCGAAGCCGCCGGTCGGCGCGGCGCGGATCAGCATCTGGCCGTAGTTGTAGGCCGCGAGCGGGTTGCCGGCATCGGCCGCCGCCTTCATCAGATCGCGGGCCATGGCGTCGTCGTGCACGACGGCGCGCCCCTCGATCAGGAGCATCGCGTAGCGGAACTGGGCTTCCGGCACGCCGGCCTTGGCCGCGACGCCGTACCAGCGCGCCGCCTCGGTCTCGTCGCGCGGCACGCCGAGCCCGCGCCCGTAGATCTCGCCGAGCAGCGTCTGCGCGGCCGGATCGCCGAGATTTGCGAGCGGCTCGGCGATCCGGAGCGCCGAAAGGTAGTAGCCGCGCTGGAAGGCGCCGTAGGCCTGTGCACTGGCCGAGGTGCCGTCAGCAGCACCGGGGTCGTCGGTCGCATTGGCGACCGGCGTCGGCAGGAGGTTCGATGACAGCGCCGGCGCCGGTGGCGTGCCGGCGGATGGCGCGGCGGTCACAGCGTTGGGTGCCGGGGGCGCCGGGGCGGCCGCATCCTGCGCGACGGCCGGCGAGCCGAGGAGAAGCGTGGCGAGGAGCGCGGCGCGCTTCATGCCGTAGCCTCCTCCATCGCCCGGTCGATCATCCGGTTGGCCGCCTCGACCTGCACCGCCGCGGCGCCGAGATCGGCAAAGACGGCACTCGACACGGCAATGAACTCGGCGCGCGTCTCGATGGCGCTGCCGAGCGTCGCCAGATCCGATCCGCCCTGCACGATGCAGGGGATCTCGACGATCGAGGCCCACCATTCGGCGAGTTCCAGATTGCGTCGCAGCGGCTCGGCCGCGCCGTCGGCGCCGAGCTTGCCGAAGAACATGTAGTCCGGCATGCACTCGCCCGCCTCCAGCGCGTCGTGGCGCGTCGTGAAGCCGGAGCCGCCGACGATGAGGCGCGGCGAGAAGCGGCCCACCGCCTCGCGCAACGCGGCGACGCTGCCGGAGGCGTCGTGGAAGCCGTCGGCGCGCACGCGGCCGGCGCAGCGCGTGTCCTCGGCGACGATCGCGGCCGCCCCCGCTTCCTGGATCAACGGCACCAGACGCTCGGCGAAATCCTGGAACGGGCCGGGCTGGCGGCCGGCCGGATCGATCAGCACCGAAGCGACGTCGCCCGCGCCGAGCGCGGCCCTCAAGGCAACCTCGCCGGCATCGCCATCCGGAAGGAGGGTCGTCGCCAGGACAAGTCGGGGGCGGATACGGTCGTCTTCGGTCATGAGAAACATCTGCGCAGCGGGCGCCGGAGGCGCCGGATCGGGGCCGGATCGGCCGGCGGGCTGCTGTAGATACCGATTGCGGCGAGACTACAAGGGTCGCGGCGGGATCGGAAAGGACGCGGCCCCTCGTGAGGCCGCGCCCAAGAATGTTGATTGGCGGTCAGTGGGTCGATTGACGCAAACGCTCGATCTCGTCCTTCAGCTGCAGCTTGCGCCGCTTCAGGTCCTGTATTTCCGCATCGCTCATGGCAGGCTTGGTGTGGGCCGTGGCGATTTCCTCGTTCAGGGCCGAATGGCGCTGCTCCAGGGTCGCGAGATGGGCATCCAAGGACATTCTTGAGCTCCTTCTGGGTCTCTAGTCTCCCTCCATCGACGCCCGGACGACCGAAGCGCCGTGGACGACATGAAGGTGTCACATAAGTTTTGGCCTGTCGAATGCGGATCAAGACCCGGGTTTTTAAATTCCCTCCATCCTGATAACGAGGAGGTGGGGTCGGAGCGTCCGGGGTCAGGGTTTGCGCGGGTTTCGCGCAAGTCCAAGGGCGCGGGGTCGATTTTTTGTGATGCCGCGGCCCGTCGACCGGGCGCCGGGGCACGACGGGTATCGCGTTCGAGGGGACCTTGGTGGCGGATCAGGAACAGGCCGAACTCAGGCTGCAGCTCGCCAGGCTGCGCCAGGAACACGCGGATTTCGATGCCGCGATCGAGGCGATGGAGACGACCGGCTGCGACCGGCTTCAGATCCAGCGCATGAAGAAGAAGAAGCTCCTGATCAAGGACCGTCTCCAGGACCTCGAGGATCAGGTCCTGCCGGATATCATCGCATGACGGTGCCGCCCGTCGCCGTCATCATGGGCAGCCAGTCGGACTGGGCCACCATGAAGCACGCGGTCGAGACGCTGGACGCGCTCGGCATCGCGCACGAGGCGCTGATCGTCTCGGCCCACCGCACTCCCGACCGGCTCGTCGAGTTCGCCAAGGGCGCGCGCGACAAGGGCTTCAAGGTGGTGATCGCAGGCGCCGGGGGGGCCGCCCACCTGCCGGGCATGACGGCCTCGATGACGCCGCTGCCGGTCTTCGGCGTGCCGGTGGAAAGCCGGGCGCTGTCCGGTCAGGACAGCCTCCTGTCGATCGTGCAGATGCCCGCCGGCATTCCCGTCGGCACGCTCGCCATCGGCCGGGCGGGCGCGGTCAACGCCGCGCTTCTCGCCGCCAGCGTCCTCGCCCTCACCGACGCCGGCCTCGCCGGGCGTCTCGACGCCTGGCGTCAGCGCCAGAGCGAAGCCGTCGCCGAGCGCCCGGTCGACGACGCGGCGCCCGCGCATTGACCCTCCCCCTATCGAGGCGGACCGTATGACAGCCCCCCTCCCCTTCGGCTCCACCATCGGCATCATCGGCGGCGGCCAGCTCGGCCGCATGCTGGCCTCGAGCGCCGCGCGTCTCGGCTTTCGCACGCTGGTGCTCGACCCGGACGCGGACTGCCCGGCGGCGCAGGTCGCGAACGACCTGATCCGCGGCGCCTACGACGACGCGGCCGCTCTCCGCCAGCTTGCCGACCGCAGCGACGTCGTCACCTACGAGTTCGAGAACGTGCCCGTCGCGCCGTTGCGCGCGCTGGGTGGGCCCAAGCCGATCCATCCGCCGATCGAGGGGCTGGAGGTCGCGCAGGACCGGGTGGTCGAGAAGGCCTTCCTCAACGGCATCGGCATCGCCACGGCGCCCTGGCGGGCGGTGGACGACCCGCAGGAGCTCGACCACGCGCTGCTCGATCTTCGCGGCGACTGCATCCTGAAGACGCGCCGCCTCGGCTACGACGGCAAGGGCCAGGCGACGATCGCCGAAGGCGGCCCGCACGACGACGTGTTCGAGAGCCTCGGCTCGGTGCCGGCGATCCTCGAGAAGAAGGTGCCGTTCGAGCGCGAGATCTCGGTGATCTCGGCGCGGGGGCAGGACGGCTCCTTCGTCGCCTTCGATCCGGCCGAGAACGTCCACCGCATGGGCATCCTCAGCCGCTCCACGGTGCCGGCGGAGGTACCGCAGGAGATCGCCGAACGGGCGGTCGAGACCGCGCGCGCGATCATGGACAAGCTCGGCTATGTCGGCGTCATCGGCGTCGAGTTCTTCGTGGGCGCGGACGGCACGCTGCTGGTCAACGAGATCGCGCCGCGTGTCCACAATTCGGGCCACTGGACCGAGGCGGCGTGCACGATCTCGCAGTTCGAGCAGCATATCCGCGCGGTCGCAGGCCACACGCTGGGGGCCGCCAACCGCCATTCCGACTGCGTGATGGAGAACCTCATCGGCCACGACGTCGAGCGGGCCGAGGCGCTGCTCGCCGAACCGGACACGCTGGTCACCCTCTACGGCAAGCGCGAGGCAAGGCCCGGCCGAAAGATGGGGCACGTCACCCGGCTGAGCCCGCGAAAGGCCATCTGAAAGGGCGGGCGGGGCGCCGTCACATGGTTGACATCGCACCCCGCCTGCCGTTATTGCCACCCTCAGGTCGACGCGCCCCCACGGCGCGTTTTTCATTATGCGGCGGAATGGGACTAGGCCCGATCGTCGCCTCGCAATCGACGGTCGAAGTCATGAAGATCAAGAACTCGCTGAAGTCCCTCAAAGGCCGCCACCGCGCCAACCGCCTGGTTCGCCGCAAGGGCCGCATCTACATCATTAACAAGCTGGCCCCGCGCTACAAGGCGCGTCAGGGCTGACGCTTCGGGCCGCTACGGCGGCTCATCGGAAATTGTTTGGAAGGCGCGCTGGGACGACGTAAGTTCGTCTCATGCGCGCCTTTTCCCGTTTCAAGACCACCCTTCTCGCCGCCGCTCTCGTCTCCGCCGCAGTAGTTGCGCCCTCGATGGCGCAGGATGCAGCGGCGCCCGGCGCGCCTCCGGCCCCCGAGACACCGGCCGCAGCGGCGGACAAGGCTCCTGCCGCGCCGCCTGTCGCCGAGACGCGCGAGGCTCGTCTCGACGGTCTGTTCGAACGGCTGAAGCGCGAGCCGGACGCCGAGAAGGCGACCGGGATCGCCAACGAGATCCAGTCCGTCTGGCTGGAAAGCGGCAGTGCGACTGTCGACCTCCTCATGCTGCGCGCGACGCAGGCCATCGCCCGCAAGGATGCGGCGGCGGCGCTGGACTTCACCGACCAGGCGATCGTCCTCGATCCCGACTACGCGGAAGCCTACAACCGACGCGCGACGCTGCACTACACGCAGAATCGCTACGCGCTTTCGATGGCCGACGTCGAGGAGGTGCTGAAGCGCGAGCCGCGCCATTTCGGCGCGCTGACGGGGCTTGGCGCCATGCTGGAAGAGCTGGGCCGCGACCGGGAGGCGCTGGACGCCTACAGCCGCGCGCTCGCCATCTATCCGACACTGAAGGCCGCGCAGGACGCGGCGGGCCGGCTGGCCGAGGAACTCTCTGGCCAGCCGGCCTGATCCGTCAGATGGCCGAGAGGCCGTCCGAACCGATATAGGCGATGCGGATCATGTTGGTGGCGCCGGGCGTGCGCAGCGGCACGCCGGCGGTCACGATCACGCGCTCGCCGACCCGCGCATAGCCCTGCTGGACCGCGAGGCGACAGGCGCGGTTGACCATGTCCTCCATGTCGGAGGCGTCGTCCGTCACCACGCAGTGAAGGCCCCAGACGAGGCTGAGGCGACGCGCGGTCGCCTCGATCGGCGAGAGCGCGAGGATCGGGATCTGCGGGCGCTCGCGCGCCGTGCGGATGCCCGTCGTGCCGGTCGAGGTGTAGGTGACGATCGTCGCGACCTGCAGCGTCTCGGCGATCTGGCGCGCGGCCAGCGACACGGCATCGGCGCCGGTCGCCTCGGCGGCGGGGCGCTGCGCGAAGATGATGCCGGGATAGAGCGGGTCCTTCTCCACCTCGACCGCGATGCGGTCCATGGTCTGCACCGCCTCGACCGGATAGGCGCCCGCCGCCGACTCGGCCGACAGCATGATCGCGTCGGCACCCTCGAAGACGGCGATCGACACGTCCGACACCTCGGCGCGTGTCGGCACCGGCGCGGTGATCATCGATTCCAGCATCTGCGTGGCGACCACCACGGGCTTGCCGGCGCGGCGGGCGGCACGGGTGATGCGCTTCTGGATGCCCGGCACCTGCTCCAGCGGCATCTCGACACCGAGGTCGCCGCGCGCCACCATGATCGCGTCGGAGAGCTCGATGATCTCGTCGAGGCGCTCGACGGCTTGCGGCTTCTCGATCTTCGACAGGAGGCCGGCGCGCCCGCGCGAGAGCTTGCGGGCCTCGGCGAGGTCCTCCGGGCGCTGGATGAAGGACAGGGCGAGCCAGTCGACCTCGGCCTCCAGCACCGCGTCGAGGTCGCGCCGGTCCTTGTCGGTCAAGGCGCCGCTCGTCAGCAGCGTGTCGGGAAGGCTGACGCCCTTCTTGTCGGAGATGCGCGTGCCCGCGACGACCTCGCAGCGGATCGCAGTGCCGGTGGTCGAGAGGGCGCGAAGCTGCAGCTTGCCGTCGTCGATCAGGAGGCGATGGCCGGGCTGGACGGTCTCGAGGATTTCGGGATGGGGCAGGTAGACGCGCGTCGCGTCGCCCGGCTCGGGATTGTTGTCGAGCGTGATGATGTCGCCCGGCTTGAGGTCGACCTTGCCTTCCGCGAACTTGCCGACGCGAAGCTTCGGTCCCTGCAGGTCGGCCAGGATGCCGATCGGCCGGTCGACGGCGGCTTCCACGCGACGGATGCGGGCGACGAGCTCGCGCATCGAATCGTGGTCGGTATGGCTCATGTTGATGCGGAAGACGTCTGCGCCCGCTTCGTGCAGCTTGCGGATCATCGCCTCGTCCGACGAGGCCGGCCCGAGCGTTGCAAGAATCTTCACGCGGCGATTGCGTTTCATGGCTGGTCGGTCCCTTCGCGTGCCGCTTCCGTCAGCTGGACCATCCAGCTGCCTTGCCCGCCGGTGTCGTACTCCCGAAAGCCCATCTTCTGGTACCCTCGGGCGAAGCAGTCCTTGACCCCGACGATTTTGAACTCGTTCTCGGCGATGCACATGTCGATGTCGCCCGCCCACCGACCGACACCCTCGGCGTCCTCGGCGTAGATGTAGTAGTAGCGCGACTGAAGCTCACCCTCGATGACAGAGCGGCAGGTCGTCGCCGGAATGCGCCACCAGCCCTCGCTGACCCACCCTTCCGCCGTTCGCTGGCCGACCGCGACGCCGACCAGCGCCTGCGTGCCGTTGCACACCCGGAAATCGGCATGGGCGGCGGCAGCGAACAGGGGCAGCGACAGGACGGAAAGACCAAGGGTCAGAACGGCGGCGGCGATCGGGGAACGAAGCCCCAGGATCGGGCGAGACGGCATGGGCGACCCTTTGGATAAGGACAGCGGCGGGCCCTTCTCGCATAGTCGGTAAAACTGTCAAAGACGCGGCGGGCCGGATGGCCCATTCTTTTTATTAAATCGATACGATCGCACACGTGAGCCCGCTTGCGGCGCGCGGCGCCGGGCCCGATATCGATGCCGAACGCCTGATGAAGGGACCTCGCGAATGGACCGCGCACCGACCACCACCGAACTGGAAGCCGCCGCCTTCCGGCGACTTCGCGACCACCTGCGCGAGCGCACCGACGTGCAGAACATCGACCTGATGAATCTCGCGGGCTTCTGCCGGAACTGCCTGTCCAACTGGTATGCGGAAGCCTCCGCCGAGGCCGGTCGGCCAATCGGCAAGGAGGAAGCGCGCGAGATCGTCTACGGCATGCCCTACGACGAGTGGCGCGCGCGCCACCAGCGCGAGGCGAGCGCCGAGGCGCAGGCTACGTTCGACGCATCCAAGCCGCACGATTGAGGCCGGCGTAACGCTCGGGTAACCATTCGGCGTCATCGAAGAGGGGAAAGCGGTCGCCGGTTCCGGCGCCCTGCCCCAGTCGTCCGTTACGAGGTTCCCCATGTCCAACGCCACCGAGGAAGTCGCCCAGGATCAGCTCCGCTCTTTCGTCGAGCGCATCGAACGCCTCGAGGAGGAGAAGAAGCAGATTTCCGACGACATCAAGGACGTCTATGCCGAAGCCAAGGGCAATGGCTTCGACGTCAAGGTGCTGCGCAAGGTGATCTCACTGCGCAAGCAGGACGCCAACGAGCGCGCCGAGATGGACGCGATCCTCGACCTCTACCTTCAGGCGCTGGGAATGATGCCGTCCGGCGAGTAAGCCGCCCCCCCCGAACAGCCTATCGAAACGCAGAACGCCTCCGGCTCGCGCCGGAGGCGTTCTGCATTCGGCTGGCGTCCGAAGCTTCAGCGGCCGCGACGGCGCTTGTGGCCGAGACCCATCTGCTTGGCGAGGCGCGAGCGCGCCGCGGCGTAGCTCGGCGCCACCATCGGATAGTCCGCCGGCAGGTCCCACTTCTCGCGGTATTCCTCGGGCGACAGGTTGTAGTGCGTCATCAGGTGACGCTTCAGCGACTTGAACTTCTTGCCGTCCTCGAGACACACGATGTACTCGTCGGTGACCGACTTCTTCACGGAAACAGCGGGCTTGGGCTTCTCGGCCGGAGGCGGCTCCGGCTGCGCGCCGGTCATGCCGAGGGCGCCATGGACATCCGCGATCAGGGCGGGCAGGTCGGCAACCGGCATGGAATGATTGCTGACATAGGCCGCGACGACATCCGCCGTCAGCTCCATCAGATCATCATTGTCATCCGGCAGGTTCAACTCGTCCATGTCTTTTCCGATCCGATCGTCAGGCGCGACAGTTGGCAAAGTCCCTTGCGCCCGGCGATTGCGACAAATCGCGAATCGTCTTCCGGGCCCAGCGAAGCAACTATGCACCATCGTTGATTCAAACGGTATCTGAGAAACCATCTGATTTTTGTCAAGCTCGGATCGGTGTACGGCAAGTTCAGTGCGCCGACGTCCCGCGACCTCTGCCGCATTCAACTTGAGATGTGGGCATGGGACCCGACACAACCGGCCGCGAAAACTTGGGCCTTCGGGCCTGATGGCGCCTCGACTGCACAAACGCGAACGCCCGCACCGAGGGTGCGGGCGTCGAGTGATCGAAGCGTCCGGTCAGTTGATCTTGCGGACCGGCATGAAGTTGACGGCCTTGCCCTCGAAGCGGCCCGCGGCCGACGGGGAGCCGGTCTTGCGCGAGAAGCCATGCGCGAACACCGTGTCCGGCACGTTGCCGATCAGGCTGTGGGCGACGGGACGCTGGAGGTCGGCCTCCAATGCGCGGCGCTCAGGATTGGCGATCAGCGCGGCCACCTCGACGCGCTCGGCGATGATGCGCGCCGACGGCTGCGCGGCGCGGCGGGCGGCGGCCATCGCCGCCTCGTCGCCGACGACGCGCCCGCCCTTGGCGGACACGGCCGGCCGGGCAGCGGACTTCGACACCGCCGGCGTGGCCAGTGACGCGACGCGGACCGGCTGTGACGAAGCCGGGATCGGCGCTGCGGCGGCAAGGGCGGCGATCGCCGTCGCTTCCACCGGACGATGCGACGGCGTGACGGCAGGACGCGCAGCCGGCTCTGCACCGGCGGCGGCCACGGTGCTCTCGGCCATGGCGGCGGCGATGATGGATTCGGGCGTCAGTTCGGGCTCGGCGCCGATCATGCGAGGTGTCGGCAGGGCGGCCTGGTCGGCGCGCAGCACCGCCTCGAACGGCGGCCGGGCACGGGGCATCGGCACGGCATAGGCGAGCTGGGCGGGAGCGCCGGGCGCGACTTCGGCCTCGGCTTCCAGCGCGGCGACGAGGGTCGTCGCGGGATCGACGGCATCCGGGCGGACCGGCGCACTGGTGGGCAGCGGCACGCGGGCCGGAACCAGGGCGGCGACCGCGGTCTCAGCCGCGGGGATGCCGGCGGGCGGGGCCGTGCGAGCCGGGCTCGACCCGTCGAACGTGTCGCGCTCGGGCATGGCGACGCCGGCGGGCAGCGCGGCAGGCGGCAGAGCGCGCGCCGGGCGGACCGCAGCGACCTGGACCTCGGGCTCGGGCGCCGTCCGCGCCGGACGCGCGGCCGGGGTGCGGCCGACGGGTGCAGCCGTGGCCTCGGCCTCGTCCTCAGCCTCGTCCGCGCCGCCGCCAAAGATCGCCGCCAGAAGCGAACGGCCGCCGCCGCTACGCGACGAGGACGCTATCTGCACGTCGTTCGCGCCCTTGCGCTTGTTGTAGGAGGCGAGAGCCGTCTCATAGCCGGCCAGCGGCTTTCCGTCGGAAGGCACGTGGATCGTGTTGCCCTTCGGGAAGATGCTGGCGAGCTCGCTGCGGCTCATGCGCGGCCAGTAGCGGCCCTTTCCGGTGTCGAAATGGACGAAGGGCGAGCCGGAACGCGGATAGTAGCCGACGCCGCCGAGCTGCATGCGAAGGCCGATATCGCGCACCTTCTTCAGCGGCACGTCGGGCAGGAAGAAGTCCACCGCCTTGCCGGACATGTGGAGGCTGGAGCCGGCGACGCCGCTGGAGCGCGACCGCAGCATCTTGTTGGTGCCGGGCGAACGGTAGCCGCCGATGACGTGGATATAGCCGCGCGAGCCGGACTGCTTGTGCGCCTCGTAGAGAAGGTCGAGGAGCTTCGGGTCCATCGTCGTCGGCTTGTTCTCGCGCCAGTCGCGCAGCGCCCAGTTGGCCTTCTTCAGGCCATCGGGCAGGAACTTGCCGTCACGCTTGTAGACGATCTCGGACTTTTCCTTGAGATGGACGTGATAGAGCTTGAGGGTCCGCGTCTCGGCCTCAGCCGCCGTTGCGGCCAGTAGGCCCATCAGGACGACCGCCGCACGCTTGAAGGCGCGTGGCGATACGCATTCGGTCCATCCGAACATGCGGTATTTCCCCCGGTGCGTCGTCCCGCTGATGGATGTCCCCACCAGATTTCTATGGCCCCCGATCAGGCTGACAAGCCTCATCGGGAAAGAGTGCGGCACGAAAATGACACTTGGTCCATTGTTTCGCCAATACACAGGATTTTGGTTAACGGCGAGTGAAAACCGGGTCGATCTCGCTGCCTGCCTCCGGACCGTCTTCCGACGCATGCCCAAGCGCGAAGGATGCGCCGACGCTGCAGGCGTCCTATATGGCCGGTCGAGCCGGCCTTCCCGAAGGTTTGGCCTTGCGTCGTTCCCCGGAGTGTCCCGCCCATGAGCCCAGCGTCGCCGTCCCCGTCCAGCCCCTCGGCCGTCGAGGGAGCCGCGCTTCCCGAGTGGAACCTGTCCGATCTCTACGCGGGCATCGATGCGCCCGAGATCAAGCGCGACCTTGACGAGGCAAGCCGCCGCGCCGCCGCGTTCCAGGTACGCTGGAAGGGACGCCTCGGTGAAGCGGCCGACCTGACCGGCGAGAACGGCCTCGGGGCGGCGATCGCCGAGTTCGAGGCGCTGGAGGAACTCCTCGGCCGCCTGATCTCCTATGCCGGCCTCGTCTATTCCGGCGACACCGCCTCGTCCGCCAACGCCAAGTTCTATGGCGACATGCAGGCGCGCGTCACCGACATCTCGTCGCTCCTCCTGTTCTTCACGCTGGAGCTTAACCGCATCGACGAGCCGGCGATGGACGCCGCGATGGAGCGCGACGCGCAGCTGGCGCACTACCGTCCGTGGGTCGTCGATCTGCGCCAGGACAAGCCCTTCCAGCTCGAAGACCGGGTGGAGGAGCTGTTCCTCGAGAAGTCGGTGACCGGCCACGGCGCCTGGAACCGCCTCTTCGACGAGACGATGACGGCGCTGCGCTTCACGGTGGACGGCAAGGAACTGGCGCTGGAAGAGGTGCTGAACCTCCTGCAGGACCCCGACCGCGCCCGGCGCGCCAAGGCCGGGGCGGCGCTCGCCGAGGTGTTCCGCCGCAACCTGCGCACCTTCGCACTGGTCACCAACACGCTTGCCAAGGACAAGGAAATCTCCGACCGCTGGCGCGGGTTCGAGGATGTTGCGGACTCGCGCCACCTCGCCAATCGCGTCGAGCGCGAGGTGGTCGACGCGCTCGCCAAAGCGGTGTCCGAGGCCTATCCCTCGATCGCCCATCGCTACTACGCCCTGAAGGCGAAGTGGCTCGGCCTCGACGCGCTGGAATTCTATGACCGCAACGCGCCGCTGCCGGGCGCCGCCAAGTGTGACATCGGCTGGGACGAGGCGCGCGAGACGGTGCTGTCGGCCTATCGCGACTTCGCACCCGACATGGCCGAGATCGCCGGCCGCTTCTTCGAGCGCAACTGGATCGATGCCGCGGTGCGCCCCGGCAAGGCGCCGGGCGCCTTCGCGCATCCGACGGTGCCGAGCGTGCACCCGTACGTGCTCGTCAACTATCTCGGCAAGCCGCGGGACGTGATGACGCTCGCGCACGAGCTCGGCCACGGCGTCCATCAGGTGCTGGCGGGCGACCAGGGCGCGCTGATGGCCTCGACGCCCCTGACGCTCGCCGAGACGGCCTCGGTGTTCGGCGAGATGCTGACCTTCCGCTCGCTGCTCCAGCGCGCGACCTCGCTGCCCGAGCGGCGCACCCTGATCGCCTCGAAGGTCGAGGACATGATCA
Organism: Aureimonas phyllosphaerae; assembly: GCF_047943035.1. Lineage (NCBI taxonomy): Bacteria > Pseudomonadati > Pseudomonadota > Alphaproteobacteria > Hyphomicrobiales > Aurantimonadaceae > Aureimonas > Aureimonas phyllosphaerae. The sequence continues at coordinate 4,408,749 of NZ_CP181348.1, forward strand.
ACACGGTGATCCGCCAGATCGCCTTCTACGAGTTCGAGCGCGAGATCCATATCGAGCGCCGGAAGGGCGAGCTGACGGCCGAGCGGATCGGCGAGATCTGGATCACGGTGCAGCGGCGGAGCCTTGGTCCCGCGGTGAACCTCGGCGAGGGATACGAGACCTTCTGGACCTACATCCCGCACTTCATCCATTCGCCCTTCTACGTCTACGCCTATGCGTTCGGCGACTGCCTCGTGAACTCGCTCTACGCGGTCTACCAGAATGCGGAAGAGGGCTTCCAGGACCGGTATTTCGCGATGCTGCGGGCGGGCGGCACCAAGCACCATTCGGAGCTTCTCGCCCCGTTCGGGCTCGATGCGACCGATCCCGCCTTCTGGCGTCAGGGTCTGTCGATGATCTCGGGGCTCATCGACGAACTGGAGGCGATGGACAAGGCGGACTGACAGCTCACCCTTCGAGGCGGTCGCCCCAGTCGGCCCGCCTCGCCTCCCGGAAACGATCCCCATCGCGCTTGGTCACCAGCGCGTCGGCGATCGTGCCGTCGGGGCGGCAGAGCTTGAGGCGCACCTTGCCGCTGCCCGCGCGCGGCGGGGCGAGGACGCGCTGATAGCTCGGCCTCGCCGGCGCGTCGCGCGCGAGGGCGACATAGGCGAACTTCTCGTCCTCGTAGGGCACCTCGGCCTCCTTGGCGCGCAGGTGAAGGCGCGAGCGCGGCAGGCGCTGGGCGAAATGGCACCAGTCGGGCGCGACGATCGGACAAGAATGAGCGTGCGGACAGGGCGCCACGACGCAAGCGCCAACCGCGATCAGACGGTCCCGCACCGCGAGGACGCGGGCCCAACCGGCGGGGGTCCCCGGTTCGACGACGAGGAGGACGCCGTCGGTCTTCGACCAGAGCGTGTCGGCGAGCGGCGCGATCTCGGCCGGCGCGATCTCGTCGAGGACATAGGAAAGGGTCACGAGATCGGCGCGGGGCATGGCGGCAAGATCGGACGCGAGGTCGCCCGCCCGCCAGTCCGGCGTGAACGCGAAGGCGCCCACGCCCAGCCGATGCCCCAGCCGGCGGATCGGTGCGGAGGCTTCGAGCAGCGTCGCGCCGATGAGCGTGGGAAACGCGTCCGCGGCGGCCCACATCACGGTGCCGGGGCCGGCGCCGACATCGAGAAGCGTTGCCGGCGCGAAGTCGGGGCGCCCCTCGACCAGCGAAGCGAGGGCGGCGCGAAGGGCGGCATAGGTCGCCGGCAGGCGCGCGGCCGCATAGGCCTTGGCGAACAGGTCGTCGGACAGGTGCATGCGACCGTCCCGGGTCTCGGCGCGGTATCGCCCGGACAGCACCTCGCCGGCCCGTCGAAGGTCCGCGAGCGGGGTGCCGGCGATCTCCGCCTCGATCGCGGCACGCAAGGGGGTCGGCAGGTCCATGGATCGATGCGCGGGCGTCCCACGGTCCAGCGCTTCCGCCGACCTCCGAACGCCAAGCCCCTTTTATTTGACAGCGTTCTGCTCTAGCCCGGCGCTTCCAGACACGTCCAGACCGAAAGGGACCCCATGGCAGACGAGAACTTCCCGATCCATGCCGAGATCACCGGCCCGATCGTGATGATCGGCTTCGGCTCCATCGGGCGCGGCACGCTGCCGCTGATCGAGCGCCACTTCAAGTTCGACAAGTCGCGTTTCACCGTGATCGACCCGCGCGACACCAGCCGTCACCTCCTCGACGAACGCGGCATCCGCTTCATCCAGGAAGGCGTGACGCGGCAGAACTACCGCGATCTGCTGACGCCCCTCCTGACGGACGGCGGCGGCCAGGGCTTCCTCGTCAACCTGTCGGTCGACACCGGTTCGGTCGATCTCATGCGCATGTGCCGCGAGCTCGGCGTCCTCTACATCGACACGGTGGTCGAGCCCTGGCTCGGCTTCTACTTCGACGACACGATGTCGAACGCCGACCGCACGAACTATGCGCTGCGCGAGACGCTGCGCAAGGAGAAGCGCAAGCATCCGGGCGGCACCACGGCGGTCTCCACCTGCGGCGCCAATCCGGGCATGGTCTCCTGGTTCGTCAAGCAGGCGCTCGTCGACATCGCGCGCGACACCAACCTCGACTTCGAGGAGCCGGGCCCGGACGACCGCGAGGGCTGGGCGAAGCTGATGAAGAAGGTCGGCGTCAAGGGCGTCCACATCGCCGAGCGCGACACGCAGGTCGCCGCCAAGCCGAAGCCGCGCAACGTGTTCTGGAACACGTGGTCGGTCGAGGGCTTCCTCTCGGAGGGCATGCAGCCGGCCGAGCTCGGCTGGGGCACGCACGAGAAGTGGATGCCCAAGAACGGCAAGACTCACAAGAAGGGCTGCCAGGCCGCCATCTATCTCGAGCAGCCCGGCGCCAACACGCGCGTGCGCACCTGGTGCCCGACGCCGGGCTCGCAATACGGCTTCCTCGTCACGCACAACGAGTCCATCTCGATCGCGGACTACTTCACCCATCGCAACAAGGAGGACGAGGTCACCTATCGGCCGACCGTCCACTACGCCTACCACCCGGCGAACGATGCGGTGCTGTCGCTGCACGAGCTGTTCGGCGCGGCCGGCAAGATCCAGCCGGAACACCACGTCCTCGACGAGAACGAGCTGGTGGAAGGCATCGACGAGCTTGGCGTCCTCCTCTACGGGCACGAGAAGAATGCCTACTGGTACGGCTCGCAGCTGTCGCTCGAGGAAACGCGCCGCATCGCACCCTACCAGAACGCGACCGGCCTGCAGGTCACCTCGGCGGTGCTCGCCGGCATGGTCTGGGCGCTCGAGAACCCGGAAGCCGGCATCGTCGAGGCCGACGAGATGGACTATCGCCGCTGCCTCGAGGTGCAGCGCCCGTATCTCGGACCGGTGAAGGGCTACTACACCGACTGGACGCCGCTGACCGACCGTCCGGGCCTTTTTCCCGAGGATCTCGACGAGAAGGACCCCTGGCAGTTCCGGAACATCCTCGTCCGATAAAGTCGGATAACCAAAATCAACAGTGGAAAAGCCGCAGGTCATCCTGCGGCTTTTTCGTTATAGTCTGGCGCATCGGTTCGCCCGCCCTAACATTCAGCCCCAAGTGCTTGATGCGCTTGAGGAGTGTCTGATGGGCGAGTTCTTGTCCGAAGCCCAGCGTAAGCGCAGTATCATCCGCGAAATCATGGACGCGGCCATGTCCGGCTCGCCTGGTTCGATCGCGCGCCACTTCGCGCCCGGCGCCATGTTCTCCAACCGGAACAATGCCGGCATCATCGACGCGCCCTGGTTCAACCGGATGGAGGGCGAGTATCGCCTGCAGGGCGAGGAGGAGGCGAAGTCCTTCCTGAACGAGCTCCTGCGCCGCGCGACCTACATTTCCTACAAGCCGCGCGGCATCGTGGTCGAGGACGACGAGGGCGCGAGCCGCTGCGACTGGACGCGGCAGGACGAGACGAACGGCTCGCTCGTCACCGGCAGCACGATGTACTGGTTCTCCTTCACCACGGACGGGCGCATCCGCTCGATCGAGACGATCGGCACGATCCATTCGGTGATTTCGCCGAAGCGCGAGGAAGCGTTCGCGGGATCCGGCACACGCGGCTGAGGATAGCGCGACGGGCGCCCATGACTCCGGGCGGCATCTGCCTTAAACTTCTTTCAACTTTCATCGTTTGCCCCTCCGGAGTCGTCGATGCGTTCCTTCACCCGCGCCTTGCCCGTCCTTGCCGCCGCGCTCGCCCTGTCGGCCTGCGAGACCATGGCGCCGCCGCAGCAGATGGCGGTCGCCCCGCGCCCTGCGGGTCTCGAAGGCGAGTGGTCGTCGGTCGGGGGCCCGGTCGCCTATACCGCGACCTTCGCGGGCGGGCGCTTCACCTCAAAGGAAGCGGCGACCGGGGCCGTTCTCGCCGAGGGCAACTACACCAAGACGGGTCAGGCGCAGGCCAGCATCATTTACACCTCGCGCTCGCGCAACCAGCAGGTCTCGGTGAACTGCGCGCAGATGTCGGCCGACCGGCTGGCTTGCGTCAACGCAGACGGCAGCCGCTTTGAGTTCAGCCGCAAGGCCTGACCGGGTCCTGAGCGGGGCGGACGCTTTGTCCGCTTGCCCGCACGCCCTCCCCTGTCCATATCCGACCGCGGCGGCGGCCCCAAGCGGCCCGTCGCCGCAGTCGTTTCCGGTTCCTTGCAAGCGAACGCGCCCATGCTGACCAGCCCCCATCCCGCCGCGTCCTCGACCGCGATCGGCCCGCTGCCGCCGGGCCATCCACCGGTGAAGCCGAAGAAGGTGGGCGTGCTCCTCGTCAATCTCGGCACGCCCGACGGGACCGATTACAAGCCGATGCGGCGCTATCTCAAGGAATTCCTGTCCGACAAGCGCGTCATCGAATGGCCGCGTGCTGCGTGGTTCCCGATCCTCTACGGCATCGTCCTCAACACGCGGCCAAAGAAGTCCGGCCACGCCTACGAGCAGATCTGGAACAAGGAGCGCAACGAGAGCCCGCTACGCACCTTCACCCGCTCGCAGGGCGAGAAGCTCGCACAACGCATGTCGGGCGAGCGCAACGTCGTCGTGGACTGGGGCATGCGCTACGGCAATCCGTCGATCGCGACCCGCGTCGAGGCGCTTCGGGCCGAGGGGTGCGAGCGCATCCTCTGCTTCCCGCTCTACCCGCAATATTCGGCCTCGACCACGGCGACGGTGAACGACAAGTTCTTCGAGCACCTCATGGCGCAGCGCTGGATGCCGGCCGTGCGCACGGTGCCCGCCTATCACGACGAGCCCGTCTACATCGAGGCGCTCGCGCGCTCGATCGAGACACATCTCGCCTCGCTCCCCTTCGAGCCCGAGCGCGTCATCGCCTCCTATCACGGCATTCCACAGAGCTACTTCCGCAAGGGCGACCCGTATCACTGCCACTGCCAGAAGACCTCGCGCCTCGTCGAGGAGCGCCTCGGCTGGGAGAAGGGCCGCTTCATGACCACCTTCCAGTCCCGTTTTGGGCCGGAAGAGTGGCTGCAGCCCTATACCGACAAGACCGTCGAAGCGCTCGCCAAGCAGGGCATCAAGCGCATCGCCGTCCTCAACCCCGGCTTCGTCTCGGACTGCCTGGAAACGCTCGAGGAGATCGCGGGCGAGGCCGGCGAGATCTTCCGCGAGCACGGCGGCGAGCACTTCAGCCACATCCCATGCCTTAACGATTCCGAGGACGGGATGGACGTGATCGAGCACATGGTCCGCCGCGAGCTGCGCGGCTGGGTGGACTGACGCGGAGCGCTCGCCCGGCGGCAGACCGCCGCCGCCCTCAGGCGACGCCGATGCGCAGGAGGTCGTGGAGGTGGATGATGCCCACCGGCCTCTCGTTCTCCACCACCATCAGCGCCGTGATGTTGGCACCGTTGATGATGTCGAGTGCCTTGGCCGCCAGCGTGTCGGGCCGGATGGTCTTGGGCGAGGGCGTCATCACCTCGTCCACCGTGCGCGACAGGAGGTCGGAGGCGAGGTGACGGCGTAGGTCGCCGTCGGTGACGATGCCGAGCAGCCGCCCGGCCTCGTCCACCACCGCGACGCAGCCGAAGCCCTTGCGCGAGATGGCGAGGATCGCCTCGCCCATCTTCGTGCCGCTCGCCACCAGCGGCAGCGCCTCGCCCTTGTGCATGACGTCGCCGACATGGCGAAGGCTCGCGCCGAGCTGCCCGCCGGGATGGAAGACGCGGAAGTCGCTGGGGCTGAAGCCCCGGCGCTCCAGAAGCGCGACGGCCAGCGCGTCGCCGAGCGCCAGCTGCAGCGTCGTCGACGTCGTCGGCGCGAGGCCGTGCGGGCAGGCCTCGGTGACGCGCGGCAGCACGAGGCGCTCGTCGGCGGCCGAGCCGAGCGCCGAGGTCTCGCGCGAGGTGATGGCGATCAGCGGGATCCGGAAGCGCCGGGTGTAGGAGACGATGCCGGTGAGTTCGGCCGACTCGCCCGACCACGACATGGCGAGTACCGCGTCGTCGCGCCCGATCATGCCGAGATCGCCGTGATTGGCCTCGACCGGATGGACGAAGAAGGCCGGCGTGCCGGTGGAAGCGAAGGTCGCGGCGATCTTCGAGGCGACATGGCCGCTCTTGCCGATGCCGGTAACGACGAGCCGTCCGCGCACGCCGGCGATGAGGTCGAGGCTGCGCTCGAAGGCGGCGCCAAGATCGCCCGCCAGCGCGTCGGCCAGAAGCGACAGGCCCTCGGCCTCGGTGCGGACGGTGCGGATCGCCGATCGGGTACCGGAGGCGGGGTCGGCGGCGAGCGGAAGAGCGTTCAGGGTCATTCGCTTCCCTTACTCCCGCGGCGCGATGCGCGCCAGCGCCCCCGCCCCACGTGCCGTTCGGTCAGCCCGGCTCCATGATGGGCGCCTACGAATCGAGACATCGATGCCCTCCGGCCGGCCGACGCGCTGCGCCCATCACCCGATCGGACATGACGCCCCTCCTTCGCCCCCTCCTCGCCTCGCTGCTCCTGAGCGCCGGACCGGTCGCAGGACTTGCGCTGGCGCAGGATGCCGGCGACGTGCCCCCGATCCGCGGGCGTGCCGACGAGATGCGCCTGTCCGACACGGTGGACCTTCGCACGCAGACGCAGGATTCCCGAGAGCGCGAGGCGGTGCAGCCGCTCGATCCCGCGCAGCGCGAGCTGTCGAACGACCTTGACACGCCCCTCGCCGACCCGGCCGAAGCGCAGCCGCCCGCCCGGCCGGACGCCGACGCCGCCGATCCCGCCGAGGCGCTCGACCTCTTCGCCGGCCCGCCGGAGCCGCGCCGCGAGAACCTGCCGCATTCGACGCGGCAGGCCGCTCCGGCCCAACCGGTCGATGCCGGCGTCCGGCCGGCGCGCGCCTCGCGCACGGGCGCCGCAGCCGCGCTCGACGGGATCGCTTCCGCCGACGCCGAGTTGGCCGCGGATGAAACGGAACTGCGCCCTGCCGCCGCCGACCTGCCGCCCGATCTGTTCCGCGCCGTCGGCCCTGTGCGCAGCCCGACGCAGGACACGCAGCTCGGCCGCCAGGGCGGTGCGGGCCTCGACGACCTCCGCCGCGCCCTGCCCCGGACGCAGGACGACCCGTTCGCGCCGCTCGGCCTGCGGCTCGGCTCCTTCACGCTCTATTCCGCGCTGGCGCAGAGCTTTGGCACGTCCGACAACCTGACCAACACGCTCGACGGGGTGCGAGGCGCGTTTTCCGAGACCTCCGGCTCGGTCCGCCTCCTCTCGAACTGGGATCGCCACGAGGCGGAGATCAACGCGCTCGCAAGCTTCCGCCGCAACGATTCCGGGCCCTTGCAGGACGTTCCGCGGATCGACGTCGACGCGCGCCTTCGCCTCGACATGAGCCGCGACTGGACGGCGACGCTGCGGGGCGCGCTGCGCTTCGACCGCGACGATCCCCTGGTGAGCGGCCCGGCCACCGCGGAAGCCTCGACGCGCGACATTCTCGCCTATTCCGCCGGCGCGACGCTCGCGCGCGATGTCGGCCGCCTCCACAACCAGCTCGACCTGTCGGCGGTGCGCGAGGACCGCGACGACGGGCTGTTCGACGGCGCCGTGCGCCGCCTCGACGACAGCTTCACCACCTGGAGCGCGGGCCTGCGGACCGGCTACGACGTGACGCCCGCGCTGCGCCCCTTCGTGTCGGCGAGCGTCGGACGACGGCTGTTCGACGAGACCCTTCTCGGCTCGCCCTCGCGCGACAGCGTCATCCCGGCGCTTCGCGGCGGGGTTGGCTTCGACTGGGGCGAGAAGCTGTCGGGCGACGTCGCGGTCGGCTACGCCTGGAACGTGCCGGACGACGACCGGCTCGGCACGGAGGCGAGCCCGACCATCGACGCAAGGGTGAACTGGTCGCCTCGACGCGGCACCGATGTCCTTCTGCAGGCCGAGACGTTCTTTGAACCGGACACGTCGGGTCTGGCAACTTCGACGCTCTACCAGGCTTCGCTCGGCCTTCGCCATCGCGCGACGGCGCGGATCGATCTCGAAGGGCGCCTGATCGCCGGCCTTCGCGACGGAGCTGTGGCGGGCGACGAGAACCTCTATGCGGCCGAAACGGGCCTCACCTACTGGCTGAGCCGATACCTCGCGGTGACCGCGCGCTACCGCTACGACCGGTTCGATTCGCCGCTGCCGGGGCTCGACTACGACGCCAACACGTTCCGGCTCGGGGTGCGGCTCCAGCGCTGAGCACCGAATATGAGAAAGGGGCGCCCTGCGGCGCCCCTTTCTCATATTCGGTGCTCGTGGAGCCCTTACTCGGCCGCCGTGCGCGGCGCAGCGCGGCGCTCTTCCGGCTCCACCGTGCGCATCAGCTCCTCGAGGTCGTCGAAGACCTTGTGGCGGATGTCGTGGCGCCAGAGGGCGAAGGCGACGTTGGCCTGGATGAAGCCTTCCTTGGAGCCGCAGTCGAAGGTGCGGCCGGCGAACGGGTAGGCGAAGAAATCCTGCTGCTTGGCAAGCTTCAGCATGCCGTCGGTCAGCTGGATCTCGTTGCCGGCGCCCTTCTCCTGCGTCGACAGGATGTCGAAGATCTCGGGCTGCAGGATGTAGCGGCCGGAGATGAAGAAGTTCGAGGGCGCCTCGTCGGCCTTCGGCTTCTCGACCATGCCGTCGATGCGGAAGCCCGAACCGACCTCGGCGCCCTTGCCGACGATGCCGTACTTGTGGGTCTCGGCCGGATCGCACTGCTCCACCGAGATGACGTTGCCGCCGGTCTCCTCGTAGAGTTCGACCATCTTCTTCAGGCAGCCTTGCGTGTCCTGCATGATCATGTCGGGCAGGAGGAGGGCGAAGGGCTCGGGGCCGACGAGGTCGCGCGCGCACCAGACCGCGTGGCCGAGGCCGAGCGGGGCCTGCTGTCGCGTGAAGCTCGCGGTGCCGGGCGTCGGCTGCAGGCTGTCGAGGAGCTTCAGCTCGGTCTGCTTGTTGCGGTCGGTCAGCGTGTTCACGAGCTCGACCTGGATGTCGAAGTAGTCCTCGATCACGCCCTTGTTACGGCCCGTGACGAAGATCAGGTGCTCGATGCCCGCCTCGCGGGCCTCGTCCACGACGTACTGGATCACGGGGCGGTCGACGACCGTCAGCATCTCCTTGGGGATTGCCTTGGTGGCCGGCAGGAACCTCGTTCCAAGACCCGCCACCGGGAAGACGGCCTTCCTGACCTTGCGCATTCGTGATCCTTCCTGCCGGTTACGAGATCGTGACTATATGCCCGATCGAAACGCCGCGTCGAGCGAATCGCCCGCGAGCGCCGTGATTTCGCCCAAGAAGATGCTGATTAGATGACACCTCACACATCGAAAAGCTTTTCGTGTCCGGACGTGGTAAAGGAAGCGTTCACATCCGCCCTCTAGACTCGAGGCCCTCGCTAACGTTCTGTCCTTCCAAGGAGTAGACCCATGCCTGGACCGATCCACAAGCGCCTCCTCAGCCTGTCCGCGGGCTGCCTCGCGCTCTTGGTCGCCACGGCCTCGACGCCCGCTCTCGCCGACGCCGGTTTCCGCAGCTGGATCTCCGGCTTCGAGAAGACGGCGGTGGCGAACGGCATCAGCCGCAACACCTATCGCGCCGTGTTCGCGGGCGTCAGCGAGCCCGATCACGACGTGATCGAGAAGGCGCGCTTCCAGCCCGAGTTCCAGGACAAGATCTGGGACTATCTCGACAACCGCGTGAACGACGAGTCGGTCGCCGAGGGGCGCCGGATGCTGGTCGAGTACAAGCCCTGGCTCGACCGGATCGAGAAGCGCTTCGGCGTCGACCGGCACATCCTCCTCGCCATCTGGTCGATGGAATCGAACTACGGCCGCATCCTCGAGCGCGACGACGTGATGAAGAGCGTGCCGCAGGCGCTGGCGACGCTCGCCTACATGGATCCCAAGCGCGCCAAGTTCGCCCGCACGCAGCTTCTGGCGGCGCTGAAGATCGTGCAGGACGGCCACGTGACGCCTAAGGGCCTCACCGGCTCCTGGGCCGGCGCGATGGGCCACACACAGTTCATCCCGACGAGCTACCAGGCCTATGCCGTGGATATGGACGGCAACGGCCATCCCGACATCTGGAACTCGATCCCCGACGCGCTGGCGACCGCGGCCAACCTGCTCGCCAAGAACGGCTGGCAGACCGGCAAGAGCTGGGGCTACGAGGTCGTGGCGCCCGGCGGCTCGGCCGACATGCGCGGCTCCAACCGCAAGCTGTCGCAGTGGGCCGCGAGCGGGTTCAAGCGCGTCAGCGGTCGCGCCTTCCCGAACCCGGGCGACAACGCCAACCTCCTGATGCCGGCGGGAGCCTCGGGCCCGGCGTTCCTGATGACCAAGAACTTCTTCGTCATCAAGCGCTACAACAACGCCGACAAGTACGCGCTCGCCGTCGGCCACCTCGCCGACCGGATCGCCGGCTACGGCGACTTCGCGCGGCCCTGGCCGCGCGGCTACACGCCCCTCTCGATGGAGGAGCGCTACGAGGTTCAGCAGCGGCTGACCAACCACGGCCTCTACGACGGCAAGATCGACGGCAAGATCGGCTCGGGCTCGAAGGCCTCGATCACGGCCTACCAGCGCCGGGCGGGCGTCGCCGAGGACGGCAACGCCTCGAAGGCCCTCCTCGACCTCCTGCGGAAGCACTGAGCATCATGGCGGACACGATCCACGCGCGGGCGTCCCGCGCCTTCCTGTCCGCCATCCTGGCCCTTTGCGTCGTGGGCGCCGAGGCCTCGCACGCGCCGAGCGCCGAAGCCCAGCAGCGGCGCGGCCTCCTCGACATGCTGTTCGGCGGCGGGCGCACGGAAACGCGCCAGTCGCCGCAGCGCGTCGAGCAGCCGCCACAGCGTCGGCAGGTGAAGAAGGTCCGCAAGGCGAGGAACCCCGGCGCGTCGGTCCAGCGGCCGAAGGCCGGCAAGGCGCTCGCCGCCGCGGGCGGCGCCGCAGCCGCCGCGGCCGTCACCACCGCGCCGGTCGAGAAGAGCGAGACGGCGCGCACCGTTCTCGTCGTCGGCGACTTCATGGCCGGTTCGCTCGCCAAGGGGCTGGAAGAGGCCGTCTCGCAGAACCGCGAGATCCGCGTCGTCTCCAAGGTTGACGGCTCCTCCGGCCTCGTTCGCGAGGATCACTTCAACTGGCCCGCCGAGATCGGCAAGACCATCGCCGAGACCAAGCCGTCGGTCGTGGTGGTCATGCTGGGAGCCAACGACCGGCAGGCGATCCGCGAGGCCGGGTCCTCGCTCGGACTGCGCACCGCCGAGTGGAGCGACCGGTACACGGCACGCGTCGAGGCGCTGGCCTCGGCCGTGCGCGCCGCTGGCGCCTCGCTGGTCTGGGTCGGCGCCCTGCCCTTCGACATCGATCGCGCCAGCGAAGACATGGTCTACTTCAACGACCTCTACCGGACGGCGGCGCTGAAGGCCGGCGGCGAGTTCGTCGACGTCTGGGGCGGCTTCACCGACGCCAACGGCGCCTTCGTCGCGTCCGGGCCCGACATGGCTGGCCAGACGGCGCGGCTGCGCAACTCCGACGGCATCACCCTGACCGGCGCGGGCTCGGACAAGCTCGCCTACTTCGTCGAGAAGCCGGTCACGCGCATCTTGGGTCTCAGCGTCGACGATCTCGTGGCGAGCCTCGGATCGCAGCAGATGTCGGCTGCCGACCTGCCTTCGGCGGGCGACCTCGCCTCGGCCACGACCACCCCGCCCGTCAGCTTCTCCGACCCCAGCCTCGACGGCGGCGACAATCTCCTCGGCGGCGCGGTGGCACCGGGCGTCAAGCCGCATGGCGACGCCAGCCCGCGCGCCAAGCTCGTCGTCGCCGGCGCGCCGATGGACCCGACCGAAGGTCGCGCCGATCACTTCAACTGGACAGGTCGCAGCGGCGCGGTATCGCCGACGACGCAGGGCAATGCGATCGTCTTCCGCGGGTCGACGACGCTGGACGAGTTGCGCCGTCAGGCGAAGGATGCCGGCGCACCGGAAACCGAGGGCGCAGCGGATGCCGCCGCGCGCGGCCTGCCCGATCCCACCCGGCCCTGAACCGTCAGAGCGATAGGACGCCGAGCGCCGTCGCGGCCACCACGCCGTAACGCGCGAGCTTGCCGAGCCCGACGAGGGCGAGGAACGGCGCCCAGCGCACGCCGAGAAGACCCGCGACGAGCGTCAACGCATCGCCCACCACCGGCACCCAGGCGAGAAGCAGCGACGGCAGCCCGAAGCGCTGGAACCAGCGACGGGACCGGGCGAGATGCCGTTCCGAGACAGGGAACCAGCGCGCGTCGCTCCGGTGCATCAGCCAGCGCCCGCAGGCCCAGTTGAAGAGGCTGCCGAGCGTGTTGCCTACGGTGGCGATCAACACCAGGAGCATAGGATCGAGGCCGCCCTTCAGGATCAGGGCGACGAGCAGCGCCTCCGACGAGCCCGGCAGCAGCGTCGCCGACAGGAAGGCGGAGACGAAAAGGGCCCCATGGACGACCAGGGGACCCGCATCCGGCAGAAGGTCGCTCAATCCGAGGCTCAGGCGGCGCGCGCCGCCGCCTTTTTCTCCAGCCGGCGACGGTGGAGGACCGGCTCGGTGTAGCCGTTCGGCTGCTCGCGGCCCTTCAGGACGAGTTCTAGCGCCGCCTGGAAGGCGATCGAACGGTCGGGATCGGTCGCCATCGGCTCGTAGGCAGGGTCGCCGGCGTTCTGCTTGTCGACCACGGCCGCCATGCGCTTCATCGTCTCGACGACCTGCGCCTCTGTCACCACACCGTGGCGCAGCCAGTTGGCGATGTGCTGGGACGAGATGCGGCAGGTGGCGCGGTCCTCCATCAGGCCGACATCGTGGATGTCGGGCACCTTGGAGCAGCCGACGCCCTGGTCGACCCAGCGCACGACGTAGCCGAGGATGCCTTGCGCATTGTTGTCGAGTTCGGCCTGCACGTCCTCCGGCGTCCAGTTCGGGCGAACGGCGACGGGGATCGTCAGGATGTCCGCGAGCTCCGTGCGCGGATGGCCTTCGAGGCCGGCCTGCACCTTGGCGACCGAGATCTCGTGGTAGTGCGTCGCGTGGAGCGTGGCGGCCGTCGGCGAAGGCACCCAGGCCGTGTTGGCGCCGGCCTTCGGGTGGCCGACCTTCTGCTCCAGCATCGCGGCCATCTTGTCGGGCATCGCCCACATGCCCTTGCCGATCTGGGCATGGCCCTTGAGACCGCAGGCGAGCCCGGTGTCGACGTTGCGGTCCTCGTAGGCCTTGATCCAGGTGGACGCCTTCATGTCGCCCTTGCGGATCATCGGTCCGAGTTCCATCGAGGTGTGCATCTCGTCGCCGGTTCGGTCGAGGAAGCCGGTGTTGATGAACACGACGCGTCGGCGTGCCCGGCGGATGCATTCCTTGAGGTTGACGGTGGTGCGCCGCTCCTCGTCCATGATGCCCATCTTCAGGGTGTCGGGCGCGAGGCCGAGCGCCGTCTCGACGCGAGAGAAGATCTCGTCGGCGAACTCCACCTCGTCCGGCCCGTGCATCTTCGGCTTCACGATGTAGACCGAGCCGGCGCGGCTGTTGCGCGGCCCGTCCGTCTTCTTGAGATCGTGCATCGCGATCAGCGAGGTGAACATCGCGTCGAGGATGCCCTCCGGCGCCTCGCGGCCGTCGGGCAGAAGAACGGCCGGGTTGGTCATGAGATGCCCGACATTGCGCACGAGCATCAGCGAACGGCCGGGCAAGGTCAGCGCCCTGCCGTCGGGCGTCGTGTAGTCGCGGTCGGGGTTGAGGCGGCGCGTCATCGCGCGCCCACCCTTCTCGAAGGTCTCGGCGAGGTCGCCCTTCATCAGGCCGAGCCAGTTGCGGTAGACGGCGACCTTGTCCTCGGCGTCGACGGCGGCGACCGAATCCTCGCAGTCCTGGATCGTGGTGACGGCGCTCTCCAGCACCACGTCGGAAATGCCGGCGCGGTCGATCTTGCCGATCGGCGTCGAGGGATCGATCACCACTTCTGCGTGGAGGCCGTTGGTCGCAAGAAGGATCGCCTGCGGAGCGTCCGCCGCGCCGCGATAGCCCGCGAACTGCTCCGGCTTCGCCAGCGCGGTCTCGCGGCCGTCGAGGCGCACGACGAGCCGGCCGGCCGTCACGGCAAAGCCGGTGGTTTCGCTCCAGGACGCGCCGTCGAGCGGCGCCGAGCGATCGAGGAAGTCGCGCACCCAGGCGACGACCTTGGCGCCGCGCGCCGGGTTGTAGTCCCGGCCCCGCGTCGCGCCCCCGTCCTCGGAGATCGCGTCCGTGCCGTAGAGGGCGTCGTAGAGCGAGCCCCAGCGCGCGTTCGCCGCATTCAGGGCGAAGCGGGCGTTGAGGACGGGCACGACGAGCTGCGGCCCGGCGATCGTCGCGATCTCGGGATCGACGTTGGCGGTCTCGACTGAGAACGCCTCGCCCTCCGGCACGATGTAGCCGATCTCGCGCAGGAAGGCTTCGGCCTCCGCGCCGTCCACCGCCCGCCCCTGCCGCTCGGCGCACCAGCGGTCGATCCGCCCCTGCATCTCGTCGCGCACTGTCAGAAGCTCGCGGTTGCGCGGCGCGAGATCGGCGAGGATCTCGGCCAGCGAGCGCCAGAACGCATCGGCCTCGACACCCGTGCCCGGCAGAGCCTCGGTCTCGACGAAGCTCTTCAGCGCGGAGGCGACCTTCAGGCCGTGAATCTCGAGGGTTTCGGTCATGGCGCGGGGCTCCTCCTGTCAAGCGATGGTGTGTCTGGGTTTGGGGGATGGAAATACCCCTGTCAAACGGGATCGGTAGGGAGAGGGCTGCCGGGGTTGCCAAAGCCGCCCCGTGCCCGGACACTCCAGCCCATGGCGAAGCGCCAGCCCGTTTTAGAGCGAAGGAGCCCTTGATGCGATCCGCCCTCCTCGGCCTCGTTGCCTGCGTTTCCGTCGGCATCGCCCTGCCTGCCCGCGCGTTCGACCTCACGATCCTGCACATCAACGACTTCCACAGCCGCGTGGAGCCGATCTCGAAGTCGGACGGGCCCTGCTCGCAGAAGGACGCGGCCGAGAACGCGTGCTTCGGCGGCGTCGCGCGGATCGCGAGCGCCGTGAAGGCCGAGCGCGCGGCGGCCGGGAGCACGCCGACGCTCCTCCTCGATGCGGGCGACCAGAGCCAGGGTTCGCTCTTCTACACGCGCTACCGCAACGACGACGCGGCCGAGTTCATGAACACGATCGGCTTCGAGGCGATGGCGGTCGGCAACCACGAGTTCGACGACGGCGTGCCGGTGATCGAGAAGTTCGCGGGCGCGGTGCGCTTCCCCATGCTGATGGCGAATGCCGATCTCGTGCGCGAGCCGGGGCTGGCCAAGGTGATCCGAGCCTCGACCGTGATCGAGAAGGACGGCGAGCGCATCGGGGTGATCGGCCTGACGCCGCAGGACAACCAGGAACTGACGGCCGCCGGCAAGTCGATCACCTTCACCGACCCGGTGGAGGCCGCCCGGCGCGAGGCCGAGACGCTGACCGCGGACGGCGTCACCAAGATCATCCTTCTTAGCCATTCCGGCTACGAGGTGGACAAGCGCCTCGCGGCCGAGGTGCCCGCGATCGACGTCATCGTCGGCGGCCACTCGCACACGCTTCTCTCCTCCACCGACCCGAAGGCGGCGGGGCCCTATCCAACGCTGGTGAAGGGACCGGACGGGCGCGACGTGCCGATCGTCCAGGCCTATGCCTATTCGAAATATCTCGGCAAGCTCACCGTCTCCTTCGACGACGAGGGGCGCGTGACGAAGGCGGAAGGGGCGCCGATCCTTCTCGACGCCTCGGTGCCGGAGGACGCGGCGATCAAGGCGCGCGTCGCCGAGCTTGCCAAGCCGCTGGAGGAGATCAAGGCCAAGGTCGTCGCCGAAGCCGCCGCCCCGATCGACGGCCAGCGCGACACGTGCCGCGTCGCGGAATGCCAGATGGGCAACCTCGTCGCCGACGCGATCCTCGACCGCACCAATGACCAGGGCACCACGATCGCGATCGGCAATGGCGGCAACGTGCGCGCCTCGATCGACCAGGGGCCGATCACGATGGGCGAGGTGCTGACGGTTCTCCCCTTCCAGAACACGCTGGCGACGTTCCAACTGACCGGGGCCGACATCAAGGCGGCGCTGGAAAATGGCGTCAGCCAGGTCGAGGAGGGTGCCGGCCGCTTCCCGCAGGTGGCGGGTCTTCAGTTCGACTGGTCGCGGAAGGGCACGCCGGGCGTCGATCGCGTGAAGGCTGTGCGCGTGAAGTCGGCCACCGGCGACTGGCAGCCGATCGACCCGGCCGCGACCTACACGGTCGTCTCCAACAACTTCCTGCGGCAGGGCGGCGACGGCTACTCGGTGTTCGCCACCAAGGCCGAGAACGCCTACGACTTCGGGCCCAACATGGAGGACGCCGTGGTCGCCTATCTCCAGGATGGCCGCTCGCCCTACACCGCCTCGACCGACGGGCGCATTCGCGAGATCGAATAGCCGTTGACCGGCGCGGCCCGTGGCGCTGCGTTGTCAGCGGTCGGCGAGCAGCACGCGGTGGTCGAGAAAGAACTTGGCGAAGAAGGGCAGGCTCGCCGAGCCGACCTCGCGGGCCGCACGGCCGATCGTGCCCTCGACGACGGTGACGGGCGGCAGGCCCTGCAGATCGATCCGACCGAGCGCCTGGCGCGTCGCCTCCGTCAGGCGTGCGCGCACCGAGGCGGGAAAACTGCCGTCGATCACCGCCTTCTCGAAGTCGTAGACCGAAACGGCCGAGGCGATCGCATGGGCGAGTCCCTCCGCAGCTTCCGCGATCCAGGCTTCGAGGAGATCCCCAAGCCCGGTCCAGTCGGCGTCCTTGCGCCAGAGCTCGACCGCCGAGCGACCGGCTTCCTCGACCCGGCGCTCGAGGACGTGGATCGAGGCGGCGTGGATCAGCTGGTGGCGACCGCCGCCCGGCGCGGGCACCGGCATCGAACCGAGCGCACCGGCATTGCCGGTGCGCCCCGACACCAGCGTCCCGTCGATCACGATGCCCCCGCCGACGAAGGCGCCGACGAAGAAATAGATGTAGTCGGCCGAATCGATCGTGCCGAACGCCTGCTCGGCACCGCAGGCGGCCGTCACGTCGTTGGCGATGTAGACCACCTCGCCGGTGAGCGTCTCCAGCTCGGCCGCCATGTCGAGGTGGCGCCACTCCTCCATCTCGCCGCTCGGCGCGCCGTTGGCCTCGCCCCAGGACCAGAGCTCGAACGGCATGCCGACCCCGAGCCCGGCGATACGCCGGCGAAGGGCCGGCGGCAGGCTGGCGCGCAGGTCCGCCACGCCCTCCTCCACGAAGGACTGGATCTCCGAGCGGCGGGGAAACCGGTAGAGGACGTCGCGCGAATCGCGCACCTGCCCCACGAAGTCCATCAGGACGATCTCGCTGGTGCGCCGCCCGAGCTTCAAGCCGAAGGCGAAGGCGCCGTCCGGGTTGAGGCGCATCGGCACTGAGGGCTGGCCGACGCGGCCGCGTCGCGGCTCGCCCGCCAGCACCAGACCCTCCGCCTCCAGCGAGCGCATGATGACGGACGCCGTCTGCGGCGACAGGCCGGACAGGCGCGCGATCTGCGACTTGGCGAGTTCGCCGTGCCGGCGGATCAGCGACAGCACCGCCCGCTCGTTGTGCGCCCGCAGGCCCGCCTGATTCGAGCCGCGCAGGCGCTCGTCGGTTGCTTCGCGAACGGAGCCAGCCGGCGACTCGAGGCCGGGCAGGTTCGCATCGTTCATGGATGTGGTCCCCTGGCCGCCAGACCGGGCGGCGATAGATCAACCTTCACCAACCTGAAAAACCTGTCAATAAATAAATCTTCGTGAGTTATCGATTGACAGGCCCGACCCGAGGCTGTTGGATGCCCCTCGTTCGGCGCGGACGTGGAGAGCCGCCCGACGGACGCCATGACGGGCGTCGCATCAGTTTCGGGAGATCGTCCTTGGCCATTCGTCGTTTTCTTGCAACCGCCACGATCGGCGCCCTCGGCCTCGCCGCCATGACGGCCGGCGCTTCCGCCCAGTCGCCGATGACCGTCTGCCTCATCACAAAGACGGACACGAACCCGTTCTTCGTGAAGATGAAGGAAGGCGCCGAGGCCAAGGCCAAGGAACTCGGGATCAACCTGCAGTCCTACGCGGGCCGCGTCGACGGCGACCATGACAGCCAGGTCCAGGCGATCGAGAGCTGCATCGCGGCCGGCGCCAAGGGCATCCTGATCGCCGCCTCCGACACGAAGGCGATCGCCTCCTCGACCCAGAAGGCGCGCGACGCCGGCCTGATCGTGATCGCGCTCGACACGCCGCTCGAGCCGCTCACCGCCGCCGACGCGACGTTTGCGACCGACAACTTCGAGGCGGGCGTCCTGATCGGCCAGTGGGCCAAGGCCAAGATGGGCGCGGACGCCGAGAACGCGAAGATCGCCTTCCTCGACCTCACCCCGCAGCAGCCGTCCGTCGCCGTCCTGCGCGACCAGGGCTTCATGCAGGGTTTCGGCATCGACTTGAAGAACAAGGACGTCGTCGGCGACGAGGACGACAAGCGCATCGTCGGCCATGACGTGACCAACGGCAACGAGGAAGGCGGCCGTCAGGCCATGGAGAACCTTCTCCAGAAGGACCCGACGATCAACCTCGTCTACACGATCAACGAACCGGCGGCGGCCGGCGCCTACGAGGCGCTGAAAGGCCTCGGCCTCGCCGACAAGGTGACGATCGTCTCCGTCGACGGCGGCTGCCCGGGCGTCGCCAACGTCAAGGACGGCGTGATCGGCGCGACCTCGATGCAGTATCCGCTGAAGATGGCGTCGATGGGCGTCGAGGCGGTGAAGACCTATGCCGAAAGCGGCAAGAAGCCGGAGGCTTCGGCCGGCCTCGAGATCACCAACACCGGCGTCGACCTCGTCACCGACCAGCCGGCCGAGGGCGTGAAGTCGATGGACACCACGGCCGCCGCCAAGGCCTGCTGGGGCTGATCGGTCCTTGAGAACGCGGGAAGCCTTCGGGCTTCCCGTTTTGACGTCGAGCGACCACACACCCACCGCTTTCTCGTCCCGACGGGCCACCCGCGTCGCTCAAGGGATCCACCAGGCGCACGCCGGCGCCAGAACCGGCCATCAGCCCCCGGGAGGCCTCGTTCCATGAGCGACACCACGTCCACGAAGGGTAGCGACTTCGAATCCGGCCTCGCCAAGAGCGATACGCGCGTCGCCGACTTCTCCAGCCACGGCCGGACGCCGCTGCAGCATCTCCAGCATTTCCTGCACGCCAACCCGACGATGGTGCCGATCATCGTCCTCCTCTTCGGCATCATGGTGTTCGGCCTTCTGATCGGCCAGCGCTTCTTCAACGCCTTCACGATGACGCTGATCCTCCAGCAGGTCGCGATCGTGGGCATCGTCGGCGTCGCGCAGACGCTGATCATCCTGACCGCCGGCATCGACCTGTCGGTCGGCGCGATCATGGTCCTGTCCTCGGTGATCATGGGCAACCTTGCGGTTGGTATGGGCGTGCCCGCCCCGATCGCGATCCTCGTCGGCTTCGCGGTCGGCACGCTCTGCGGCGCGATCAACGGCATTCTCGTCGCCAAGGTGAAGCTGCCGCCCTTCATCGTCACGCTCGGCATGTGGTTCGTCTACGAGGCGATCAACTTCATCTACACCCAAAATGCGACGATCCGGGCGCAGGACGTGACGGCGGAAGCCCCGCTCCTCCAGTTCCTCGGCAACACGTTCCAGATCGGCGGCGCGGTCTTCACTTATGCGGTGGTCAGCGTCCTCGTCCTCGTCGCGCTGTTCTACTACATCCTGAACTACACCTCCTGGGGCCGCCACGTTTACGCGATCGGCGACGACGAGGACGCGGCGCGCCTGTCGGGCATCCGCTCCAACAAGGTGCTGATCTCGGTCTACGCCGTGTCGGGCCTCATCTGCGCCTTCGCCGGCTGGGCGCTGATCGGACGCATCGGCTCGGTCTCGCCGACCTCGGGCTACGAGGCCAATATCCAGGCGATCACCGCGGTGGTGATCGGCGGCACCTCGCTCTTCGGCGGTCGCGGCTCCGTGCTCGGCACGCTGGTCGGCGCGCTCATCGTCGGCGTCTTCGCCATGGGACTGCGCATCTACGGCACCGATCCTCAGTGGACACGCCTCACCGTCGGTGCTCTCATCATCCTGGCCGTGGCGGCCGACCAGTGGATCAGAAAGGTCTCGGCGTAATGGCTCAGTACGGCACCCAACCCGTTCTCCAGGCGCGCGGCCTGAACAAGCGCTACGGCCGCGTGGTGGCGATCGACAACGCCGACTTCGACCTCTATCCCGGCGAGATCCTCGCCGTGATCGGCGACAACGGCGCCGGCAAGTCGACCCTCATCAAGGCCCTGTCGGGCGCGGTGACGCCCGATGCCGGCGAGATCCGCCTCGACGGCAAGCCCGTCACCTTCGCCAACCCGCAGGCCGCACGCGACGCCGGTATCGAGACGGTCTACCAGCAACTGGCGCTCTCGCCCGCCCTGTCGATCGCCGACAACATGTTCCTCGGCCGCGAGCTGCGGCGTCCGGGGCCGCTCGGCTCCTACCTGCGCATGCTCGACAAGCCGCGCATGCGCAAGATCGCTCGCGAGAAGCTGTCCGAACTCGGGCTGATGACGATCCAGAACATCGACCAGGCGGTGGAAACGCTGTCGGGCGGCCAGCGGCAGGGCGTCGCAGTCGCACGCGCGGCGGCCTTCGGCTCCAAGGTCCTGATCCTCGACGAGCCGACCGCGGCGCTCGGCGTCAAGGAATCGCGCAAGGTTCTCGACCTCATCCTCGAGGTGCGCGCGCGCGGCCTGCCGATCGTCCTGATCTCGCACAACATGCCGCATGTCTTCGAGATTGCCGACCGCATCCACATCCATCGCCTGTCGAAGCGCCTGTGCGTGGTGGACCCGAAGTCGATCACGATGTCGGATGCCGTGGCGCTGATGACGGGCGCCAAGGCACCGGAGCCGGAGATCCTCGCGGCCTGACCAGCCCCGCCCACGCAAGTTCCGAAGCCGGCCTCCGAGCCGGCTTCGTCTGTTTCCGGGTGCCTCTCGTCTTGACCTGCAGCCGGAACGGGCGAGCTTTCAGAGCGATCCGCCGCCGGAGACCGAGACCATGAGCGAACGCTACGACCTCTATTATTGGCCCGGCATCCAGGGCCGTGGCGAGTTCCCACGTCTGGTGCTGGAAGCGGCCGAAGCGCCCTATCGCGACATGGCGCGCCTCGACGAGGCGCAGGGCGGCGGCGTTCCCGCGATGATGCGCGTGCTGGAAACCGGCATCGGACACCACATCCCCTTCGCCCCGCCCTTCCTGGTCGTCGGCAACCGGCTCGTCGCGCAGTCGGCCGAGATCTCCGCCTATCTCGGCGAGCGGCTCGGCTTGGCGCCCGATACGGAAGCCGATCGCCTCTTCGCGCGCACCATCGCGCTGACGACGGCCGATCTCGTGACGGAAGCGCACGACACACACCATCCCGTCGCGACGAGCCTCTATTACGCCGACCAGCAGCCGGAAGCCCTGCGCCGCGCGCAAGAGTTCCGGGGCGAGCGCATGCCGAAGTTCCTCGGCTGGTACGAGTGGCTTCTCGAGATGAACGACCATGGCGTCCTCGTCGGGGATCGCCTGACCTATGCCGATCTCGGCCTGTTCCAGGTGGTGGAAGGCCTGCGCTACGCCTTCCCGCGCCGGATGGGTTCGATCGAAGGCCGGTACCCCCGTGTCATCGCGCTCCACGACGCCGTCGCGCAGCATCCGGCGGTCGCACGCTACCTCGCGAGCCCCCGCCGCCTTCCATTCAACGAGGACGGGATCTTCCGGCACTATCCCGAACTCGACGGAGAGTGAGCGGGATCGCCGCGCGGCCCGGCCTCATGAAAAAGGGGCGGCGGCATCGCTGCCGCCGCCCCTTGTTCTCGGTTGGACTACCGCCGCGACGGTGCTCGGTCAGTTCGCGAGCTTTGAGGCGAAGAGCGCGAGACCCTGCTGGTAGACCGTCGCCCGGTTCCAGTCGACGAGGCGCGCGAAGTTCGGCTCACCCGGGCCGTAGCCGGCGCCCGCGATCCAGCCGTGCTGCTTGAGGAAGTTGGCCGTGGAGGCAAGGACGTCCGCCTTGGAGCGGATGAGGTCGCGGCGGCCGTCGCCGTCGAAGTCTACGGCATAGCGTAGGTAGTTCTTGGCGAGGAACTGCGTCTGGCCGATCTCGCCGGCCCAGGCGCCCTTCATGTCGGCGGCGCGTTTGTCGCCACGGTTGACGATCTGGAGTGCGGCCATCAGCTCTTCGGTGAAGAAGTCCGAGCGGCGGCAGTCGTAGGAGAGGGTCGCCAGCGAGCGGAAGATGTTCATGTTGCCGGAGTTGGCGCCGAAGCCGGTCTCCATGCCCCAGATCGCGACGAGGATCTCCTTCTGGACGCCGTAGCGCTGCTCGATGCGGTTCAGGAGGTCGCGGTTCTGCGCGATGATCCCCTTGCCCTTCTTGACGAAGGATGCGGGCGCGCGGCGCTCCATGAAGGCGTCGAGCGACAGCTTGAAGCTCTTCTGATTGCGATCGAGGCTGATGACCTTGGGATCGTAGGTGACGTTGCCGAGCGCGGTCTGCAGCGTTTCCTGCGAGATGCCGCTGGCCGCCGCCTGCGCCTTGAAGCTCTCGAGCCAGGGCTGGAAGCCTGCCGAGGAGTTGCCGCAGCTCTGGGCGAGCGCGGGCGCCGCGAAGCTGACGGCGGCGGCGGCAAGGGCCGCCCGGAACAGCGGAAGTGTCTTCATGCGTTGGTCCCCTTGTAGTCTGGCCCGCCGCCGCGATCCCCCTCGAAGGCCCGGTCGGCGCTGGTTCATGTGAATGGGTGAAGTGGGTGCAGATGCACCACCGTCGATTGATTCTTCGGCCTTAAACAACAAGAAAGCGTTTGCGAAGTGGCGAGCGGACCGGCTTTGCGTCGCATGCAGCCGCGCCGCGCCGTCACGCTTTCGCGAGCCCCGGTCGACACGAGAGGGCTGGAAAGGCGAGATCGAGGCTCCAACTCCCGCCCATACGACCCACGTGATCGAAAGTCCGCCGATGTTCATTGCCATGAACCGCTTCAAGGTCCTGCCCGACGCCGCGCAGGAATTCGAGGAACTGTGGGCCAACCGCGAGACGCATCTCCACACGGTGCCGGGCTTTCGCGAGTTCCACATGCTGAAGGGGCCAGAGCGCGACGATCACCGTCTCTACGCCTCGCACACGATCTGGGCGAGCCGCGAGGCATTCGAGGGGTGGACGCGATCGGAGGCCTTCCGCGCCGCCCATCGCGGCGCGGGCGGCACGCGCCCGCTCTATCTCGGCCATCCCGAATTCGAGGGTTTCGAGGTGATCCAGACCGTGGACGCGGACGGCCGCCGCAGCTGACGGCGCGCTCCGCCCGCTACTCGGCCGCGATCGGTCGCACCCAGAGCGAGGAGCAGACGATGCGGCTCGTGTCGCACCGGTCCTTGTGACGCCCCGCGATCTCGACGACCTCCTCCATCAGCCCGTCCGACAGGCGGGTCGGCTCGAGACCGAGATTGATCAGCGAATCGTTGGCGACCACGAGATCGTTCTCGGCCATCTCCTTGCGGGGATTGTCGAGATGCTCGACCGGCACGCCGGTCATCCGCGATACCATCTGGGCGAGATCCCCCACCCGGTGCGTCTCGGTCATCTGGTTCATGATCTTGACGCGGTCGCCGCGCTTGGGCGCCGACTGGATGGCAAGCGCGATGCAGCGCACCGTGTCGCGGATGTGGATGAAGGCACGGGTCTGGCCGCCCGTGCCGTGGACGGTCAGCGGATGGCCGATCGCGGCCTGCGCCAGGAAGCGGTTCAGCACCGTGCCGTAGTCGCCGTCGTAGTCGAAGCGGTTGACGAGGCGCTCGTCGAGGTCGGTCTCAGGCGTCGAGGTGCCCCAGACGATGCCCTGATGCAGATCGGTGATCTTCAAACCGTCATTCTTGGCGTAGTACAGGAAGAGGAGCTGATCGAGGGTCTTCGTCATATGGTAGATCGAACCGGGATCCACCGGGTACAGGATCTCCACGGTCGCCTCCGCGCCCGCCGAGCGCAGGGTCGCGTCGATATAGCCTTCCGGGATCGTCATCCCCTTGGTCTTGCCGTAGCCGTAGACGCCCATCGTCCCGAGATGGACGAGATGCGCGTCCGGGCACGCCTCCACCATGGCGCACAGGACCGACGATGTCGCGTTGACGTTGTTGTCGACCGTGTAGCGTTTGTGCCACGGCGATTTCATCGAATAGGGCGCGGCGCGCTGCTCGGCGAAATGCACGATGGCGTCCGGGGCGACTTGGCGGAACAGCGCTTCCAGCCGGTCGTAGTCCTTGGCGACGTCGAGTTCGACGAAGTCGATCGGCGTGTTGCGCGTCTCGCGCCAGGCCTGCAGACGCTCCTCGATGGAGCGTATCGGCGTCAGGCTGGAGACGCCGAGTTCCTCGTCGGTCCGGCGGCGAACCAGGTTGTCGACGATCGTGACATGGTGCCCTTCGGCCGACAGGTGGAGGGAGGTGGCCCATCCGCAGAACCCGTCGCCACCCAGAACAATCACCTTCATGCGGACATCACTTTCGTCTCGTGGCGCGCCCCGGCGCACTCGGTCAGCGCAAGCTCTATCATTGCAAAAAGCATTCGGAAACGGACCTTCCGTTTCCCGGCATCGGGGGACTGTGAAACATGCGCATCCTGATCGGATCGGACGCGGCCGCGCCGCAGGTGAACGGCGTCGTCCGGGTTCTGGAAACCACGGCCGGCTGGCTCCGGCGGTTCGGCCATGAGGTCCAGCTTTTCGGACCGGACGACTGTCCGCACTCGATCCCGGCGCCGGGCTACCCGGAGGTGCGCCTCGCGGTCGCCCCGGGGCGCACGATCGCCAGCCGCATCGAGGCCTTCCGGCCCGACTCGATCCACATTCCGGTGGAGGGCACGATCGGCCTGTCGATGCGCCGCTTCTGCCGGACGCGCAACATCCCGTTCACGACCTCCTTCCACACGCGCTTCGGCGACTACTTCGACCGCAAGTTCGGCTTCGGCTCGGCCGCGGCCTATGCCGCGCAGCGCTGGTTCCACAACGGCGGGGCTGGCATGATGGTGCAGACCGACACGCTGGAGCAGGAGCTGTCGGCGCGCGGCTTTCGCAACATCTCGCGCTGGGGACGGGCGGTCGACACCGAACTCTTCCATCCCTGCCGCGGCGAGGCCGGCTTCAACGTGGACTTCCTGAACCTGCCGCGCCCGATCTTCTTGTATCTCGGCCGCGTCTCGGACGAGAAGAACCTGCCGGCCTTCCTCGGTCTCGACCTGCCGGGATCCAAGGTCGTCGTCGGCGATGGCCCGGCCAAGGCGCGGCTGGCAACCGACCACCCGGACGCGCATTTCCTCGGCTACCGCCACGGCGCGGATCTCGCACGTCATCTCTCGGCGGCCGACGTCTTCGTGTTTCCCTCGCGCTTCGAGACCTTCGGGCTCGTGGTGCTGGAATCGCTCGCCTGCGGCACGCCGGTCGCCGCGCTTCCCGTTCCCGGCCCGCGCGACATCGTCGGCGGCACGCCGCATGCCGTCCTGTCGGAGGACCTGCGCGCGGCCGCGCTCGGCGCCCTGTCGATCGACCGGGACGGGTGCCGACGGTTTGCGGAAGGGTTTTCATGGGAGCGCTGTTCGCGCGAGTTCGAGGCGAACCTCGTGCCGATCCCGCAGGTACTCTGGTCCTCGTCGGGGCAACTGGCCGAAGCGGCCTGAAACGCAAGCGCGTTTGCGTCTCTGTGAAGTCCGGCGGGTCGCATTCGACCCACCGGAACGATCTGCGGTTGGTCAGACCGCCTTGGCGGCGGCCTTGCGGGTCCGCTTCACCGGCTTGGCCGCGACGATCGCCGCCGCCGCCACGGCTTCCTCGGCCTCGCGCGCCAGGCGCAGCGCGCGCAGGCGGGTGGTCTTGTCGTTAGTCGCCTTGGCCTCGGCGCTGATCATGCGCATCGCCGATCCCTTTTCGGCGCGATTGGCGATGTCGCCGAGCTCGCTCGAGCGCGGCGTCTCGCTCCTGACTGGCATATCCATGATGCATGTCCTTCCCGGCCGGGACCTTGATCCGGCGGCACGGGACAAAGCCCCCGCGCGCGGAAAACCCGGCATGGCGGCCGGAGCGACCGCCTGAGGGAAGAACTAGAGCGCGAACGCCGGTTTGCGAGGGCGACGGGCCTTTACAGGGTGACGTAGGTGCCCAGTTCCACCACGCGGTTGGCGGGGATCTTGTAGTAGTCGATCATGTCGTAGGAGTGCCGCGCCATCTTGATGAAGAGCTGGCTCTGCCAGCGCGGCATGTCGGATCGGACCGCCGAGCGGATGCGCCGGCGTCCGACGAAGAACGTCGTCGACATCACGTCGAACTTGATGCCCTTCTCGCGCAGTTGGATGAGCGCCTGCACGAGGTTCGGCTCCTCCAGGAAGCCGTAGTGCAGCTCGATCCGGGCAAAGCCCGGCGCCAGCTCGCGGTAGTCGATGCGCTCGGCGAGCGGCACATAGGGCGTGTTCACCGTGCGGATGGTGACGATGACGTTGCGCTCGTGCAGCACGCGGTTGTGCTTGAGATTGTGCAGGAGCGCGGAGGGCACCGTCTCCGGCGTCGAGGTGAGGTAGAGGGCCGTACCCGGCACGCGCGAGACCGACGAGGTCTCCATCGCCTTGATGAAGGTCTCGAGCGACAGGTTCTGCTGCGCCGCCTTCGAGTTGAGAAGGCGAACGCCCCGCACCCACACGGCCATCAGCACGACGATGCAGCCGCCGATCACGAGCGGCAGGTAGCCGCCGTCGGCCAGCTTCAGGAGGTTGGCGGCGAGATAGGCCATGTCGATCATCAGGAACGGCGTGACCACCGCAATCGCAAGGCCAAGGCCCCACTTCCAGCCATAGGCGAAGACGACGACCGCCAGAAGGCTCGTCACCACCATCGTGCCGGTCACGGCGATGCCGTAGGCGGCGGCCAGGGAGGACGAATCCTGGAAGAAGAGGACGAGCAGCACGACGCCGATCAGCATCAGCCAGTTGACGGTCGGCAGGTAGATCTGTCCCTGCTCGGTCTCGGACGTGTACTCGATCTGCAGCCGCGGCAGGAGGCCGAGCTGGATCGCCTGCTGGGTCAGCGAGAAGGCACCGGTGATCACCGCCTGGCCCGCGATGATCGTCGCCATCGTGGCGAGGATCACGAGCGGAAGGCGCGCCCATTCGGGCGCCGACAGGAAGAAGAGGTTCGGCAGCACCGCCGGGTCGTGCAGCGCGTAGGCGCCCTGCCCGAGATAGTTGAGAAGCAGCGCCGGGCCGACGAAGCCGAGCCAGGCGATCTGGATCGGCCTCTTGCCGAAATGGCCCATGTCCGCATAGAGCGCCTCGGCACCCGTTACCGCCAGGAACACCGAGCCGAGCACGGTAAAGCCGATGATGCCATGGCTGGTCATGAACCAGAACCCATTGATCGGGTTCAGGGCATGCAGGATCTGCGGGGCGTCGCCGATATGCGAGATGCCGATCAGGGCCAAGGTGACGAACCAGATCGCCATGATCGGGCCGAAGAACCGCGCCACCTGCGATGTACCAAAGGACTGCACCGCATAGAGGCCGATGATGATCACCAGCGCGATGGGGACGATGTAGGGATCGAGCCCCGGCGCGGTGACTTTCAGACCTTCCACCGCCGACAGAACCGAGACGGCCGGCGTCAGGATCGCGTCGCCGTAGAACAGCGCGGCACCGACGATGCCAAGGCCGAGGATCACCTTGTTGGGCTTGGCGAGCGCCTTTTGCGCAAGCGCCATGAGGGACAGCGGACCGCCCTCGCCCTGGTTGTCGGCCCGCAGGATCAGCATCACGTATTTCACCGTGACGACGAAGATTAGCGACCAGACCAGCAGCGACACGATGCCGATGATCTCGCTTGCCGACGGCACGCCGCCGACATGAAGGAGCGATTCCTTCATGGCGTAGAGCGGGCTGGTCCCGATATCGCCATAGACGACGCCGATACTTCCAAGGATCAGAGGTCCAAGGCTCTTGGCGTGCGGGTTCTCGCGCGTCTGGATCTGCGTCTCGGCCGCTGGGGCCGCCTGACCGCTGGTCATTCCTCGAACGAGGCCTCCGGGATGGATCGGAACGGTGGGGTCAAGAGGCTCGACGCCTTCGCCTCTGTCTTGCGGCGCGCCCGGACGGAGCGGTACCACGGGGAATGATCGTCGCCCGCCCGCCGGAAAGCGCGCGGCACGTGCGGCAGCGGCCATAGCATGGAAACACGGTCCGGCAAATGACGCCGGTCGACGCATCGCCAAACCGGCGATGTCCAGCCAAAATTTGCCCTCGCCGCACCTGTGCCGACGCCTTCCCGGCGGGACGGGCCGTCATATGTACCCGGAACAAAAGGTCGAACTCCGGTCGGCCGGCGGGCAGAAGGCGCCGGTTCACGCAAACGGAGGACCGGAACGCGTGCGAGGAGACCGCGATGACGTCGGACAGGGATCAGGAAATCCGGAACCTGGCCTATTTCCTCTGGGAAAAGGCCGGCCGCCCGGCTGGGCACGAGCATGATTTCTGGGCCGCCGCCGCCCGCGAAGTCGAGGGCGACCAGCGCAAGGACGACGGCACGCACGAGAACCGCTTCGTCGCGCGCTGACGACGTAAAACTTCGCCAGGACGGGAGAAGCACCATGCGGCAGGACATCGCAGAACATATGGACGTGATCGGCGCCGACGGCGTGCATGTCGGCACGGTCGACCGCGTCGAGGAGCACCGGATCAAGCTGACGCGCCGAGACAGCGGCGAAGGCGATCACAAGGGCCACCATCACTACGTGCCGATCGGCCTCGTCGCCGAGGTCGAGGGCCAGACGGTGCGCCTATCGGCCAATGCCGACGTCGCCGTCTCGATGGAGGAAGAGGAGGACGGCTCGCCGGCCTGACCGACCGCCAGTCCGTGCGGCAGGCGGCGTCGCCGGCCGCCATCAGACGAGTGCCGGGTCTTCCGGCCTCGTTGACTCCGCAGCCCGGCTGCGCAATCATTTCGACATTCCGAGGGGTGCACCACACAGGTGCTGAGATGGCCGGCCGGCCGAACCCTTGAACCTGATCCGGGTCATACCGGCGTAGGAACGGGAATGGGCGTCACCGCCTTCGTTGTCTCCGCTCGAAATCCGGATCTCTTGTGGCCGCAGCCCGGCCGGGGAGATCGCATGCGCCGTTTCCACGTTCCAGACCGTCATCGATCCCCATCGAAGAGCCTGCGACCGCGCGCCTGACGCTCTCGCATGCGCGCGTTTCGCACCGTCGTAATGGGGCTCATCGCCGGGCTTCTCGCCTGGCAGGCGATCGTGCTTCTTCTCGAGCCGCCGCGCTACATGCTGCCGGCGCCCTGGGAAGTCGGTCGCACGCTCGTCGCGCAGTCAGGCCGGCTGGCGCGTGAATCGCTCGTCACCTTCACGGAAGTGGCGCTCGGGCTGATCCTCGGTGTCGCCACCGGCGCGGTCACCGGGCTCACCGCCGTCGCCTTCCCGCGTTTCGGGGCCATCCTCTGGCCGCAGGTCCTGATCCTTCAGGCGATGCCGGTCTTCGCCCTCGCCCCGCTTCTCGTTCTCTGGTTCGGCTTCGGCCTGGCCTCGAAGGTGGTTATGGCGGCCCTCATCATCTTCTTTCCCGTCGCCTCGGCCTTTGCCGACGGCCTTCGGCGCACCGACCCCGAGCTTCTCGATGCGACGGCGATGACCGAGGCGAGCCATTTCCAGGCGCTGCGGCACGTGCGCATTCCCCTTGCCATGCCCGCCCTCGTCAGCGGTCTGCGCGTCGCAGCCCCCCTCGCCCCGCTCGGGGCGGTGATCGGCGAATGGGTGGGCGCGTCGGGCGGACTCGGCTTCCTGATGATCCAGGCGAACGCGCGGATGCAGACCGACCTCCTGTTCGCAGCCTTGGCGATCCTCGCAGCCCTGACGCTGTCGCTGCGCGCCCTCGTCGACCAGATCGCGCCCCGCCTCTCGCCGTGGGCGTTCGAAGACCAGCCCCCGCCCTTCCTGAAACGACCGCCCCTCTCGAGGACCTCGACCTGATGATCCTTCGCCCGCTTCTTGCCGCCATCGGTTTCGCGCTCGCAGCGCTCGGCCCGGCCCCTGCGCTTGCAGCCGACAAGCTGACCGTCCTCCTCGAATGGTTCGTCAACCCGGATCATGTGCCGCTCGTCGTCGCGCGCGAGAAGGGGTTCTTCGCAGCGCGCGGGCTCGACGTCGACCTCGTCCCGCCGGCCGATCCGTCCGCGCCTCCGCGGCTCCTTGCTGCCGGCGAGGCCGACGTCGCCGTCCACTACCAGCCCAACCTGATGCTCGACGTGAAGGCCGGCCTGCCACTGGTGCGCTTCGGCACGCTGGTCGAGACCCCGCTCAACACCGTGATGGTGCGTGCCGACGGACCGGTGAAGACGCTCGTCGACCTCAAGGGTCGCAAGATCGGCTATTCCGTCGCCGGCATCGAGGAAGCCGTGCTCTCGGCGATGCTCGGCTCCGCCGGCCTCTCGCTCTCCGACGTCGAACTCGTGAACGTGAATTTCGCGCTGACGCCCTCACTTCTGTCGGGAAACGTCGATGCCACGATCGGCGCCTACCGGAACTTCGAACTCACGCAGATCCGCCTCGAGGGCCACGAGGGCCGGGCATTCTTTCCCGAGGAGAACGGCGTCCCCGCCTATGACGAACTGATCCTCGTCACCAGCCGTGACAAGCTCGGCGATCCGCGCCTGCCGCGGTTCCTGGCCGCCGTGGAAGAGGCGGCGATCTTTGCGACCAATCATCCGGACGAGGCGCTCGCTCTGTTCCTCAAGGCTTATCCCGATCTCGACGACGAGTTGAACCGGCGCGCCTTCGCCGACACCCTCCCGCGCTTCGCCAAGCGCCCCTTCGCGCTCGACGCCGGCCGCTACGCGCGCTTTGCCACGTTCATGAAAGACAAGGGCCTTCTCGATGCCGCGCCTCCGCTGGCCGACTATGCCGTGGAGCTGACCCCGTGACCGTGATCGCGCTCACGATCGCAGGCTCCGACTCGGGCGGCGGGGCCGGCATCCAGGCCGACCTCAAGACCTTTTCGGCGCTCGGCGTTTTTGGCGCCAGCGTCGTCACCGCCGTCACCGCTCAGAATACGCGCGGCGTGACCGCGATCGAGGACCTGTCGCCCGGCATCGTCGCAGCGCAGATCGACGCGGTCCTGTCGGACCTTGCCGTCGGTGCGATCAAGATCGGCATGGTGTCGCGCACCGAGACGATCCGCGCGATTGCCGAGCGCCTGCGCGCGCATGGACGGTGCGCCGTCGTCGATCCCGTGATGGTCGCAACCTCCGGGGATCGCCTCATGCGAGAGGAGGCGATCGAGGCGCTGCGCTCCGAACTCCTGCCGCTCGCCGACGTCGCGACGCCCAATCTTCACGAAGCTGCGCTTCTGATCGATCGGCCGATGGCTTCGGGCGAAGCCGAGATGGAACAGCAGGGCCGCGCGATCCTCGACTTCGGCGCACGCGCCGTTCTCGTGAAGGGCGGGCACGGAACGGGCTCGGACAGCGTCGATCTTCTCGTCCGACCGGAACGCGTCGAGCGCCTGTCGGCGCCGCGCGTCGCAACGCGCCACGATCACGGCACGGGCTGCACGCTCGCGGCTGCCATCACCGCCGAACTGGCGCGAGGATCGGAACTTCGGGACGCGACCGTCCGGGCCAAGGCCTACCTCACCGACGCCCTCGAAGCCGGCATGACGCTCGGCGTGGGCTCCGGCCGCGGTCCCGTCCACCATTTCCATCGCTGGTGGCCTGCTTCGATGCTTGGAGACGCTCCTTGAACCCCCGCTTCTCCGATGCGCTGCGCGAGGCCAGCGAACCCGACTGGAGCGCCGGCGTCGCGCATCGCTTCGTGCGCGAACTCGGCGACGGTTCGGTCGCGCCGGGCGTGATGGCGTCCTACCTCGTTCAGGACCATCGCTTCCTCGACGACTTCCTGGGGCTTCTCGGCGCGGCTATCGCCTCCGCCGACACGTTCGACGCCCGCCTGCGGCTCGCCCGCTTTGCCGGGACGATCGCGGGCGAGGAGAACACCTATTTCCTGCGCGCCTTCGAGGCGCTCGGGATCGACGTCGAACGGCGGATCGGCGATCCGGACAAGGCTGCGACCCGCGGCTTCCGCGCCCTGATGCGCGAGGCGGCGCAGGCCGGCTCCTATCCGTGCGCCATCGCGGTCCTGACGGTCGCCGAATGGCTGTATCTCGAATGGGCCCGACGCTGTCCTTATCCCCGGCCGCCGCATTTCCTGCATGCCGAGTGGATCACGCTGCACGACAATGCCGAGTTCGGCGAGTTCGTCTCGTTCCTGCGTGCCGAGCTCGATCGCGTCGGCCCGTCGCAAGCCGTGCGCGTCGGCGGGTTTTTCACCCGCGCCGTCCGGCTTGAACGCGCCTTCTTCGATGCCGCCTACGAGGGTTGACGATGGATCTCTTCGACCACCTGACCGCGACTGCCGGCTCGCACTGGACCGGTTACATCGACCACGAGTTCGTCCGGCGGATGGGCGACGGCAGCCTGCCCGCGCCGGCGTTCCGCCGCTATCTCGAGCAGGACTACCTCTTCCTGATCCAGTTCGCCCGCGCCAACGCGCTGGCCGTTTACAAGAGCCGGACGCTCGACGACATGCGCGCCGCACACAAGGCGCTCGGTGCGATCCTCGACGTCGAGCTGTCGCTGCATGTCAGGCTTTGCGCCGAATGGGGGCTGAGCCCGGCGGCGCTCGAGGCGGCGGAGGAGCACCCTGCGACGCTTGCCTACACGCGCTACGTCCTCGACTGCGGCCAGGGCGGCGACCTCCTCGACCTTCATGTCGCGCTGGCCCCATGCGTCATCGGCTATGCGGTGATCGCCCGTCGCCTCACGCCCTCGTGTGGCGCCCCGCACCCCTATCGAGACTGGATCATGGAATACGCGGGCGACGCCTACCAGGGCGTCGCGATGCGCGCGCGCTCGCATCTGGACCGGCTCGCACAGCGACATCTCACACAAAAACGCGCGGGCGAACTCGAAAAGATTTTTGCCACCGCCTGCCGGCTGGAGAGCGACTTCTGGCAGATGGGCCTCAACGAACCCGCGTCCCACGCCTGAGCGAAGGTCAGGCGATGTGAAACGTGCCGTAGGACGCTGATCGAGATTTAGAGACCGAGGGAAGTGGTGCCCAAGGGCGGAATCGAACCACCGACACTGCGATTTTCAGTCGCATGCTCTACCAACTGAGCTACTTGGGCGCCGTTCGGGAGCCGGCCCAGGCGGGTCGTTCCGTTCGGTCCGCGCCTTATAGTCAGGCCCTATCCGCCTGTCCACCCCCCTCAAAGCCCCCGTCGAAAAAACCGTCACACGACACGCCTTGCGCTCCCCGCCAGCCTATGGCAATAGAGCCGCCGTCGGCTTGCTGCGGTAGCTCAGTGGTAGAGCACTCCATTGGTAATGGAGAGGTCGAGAGTTCAATCCTCTCTCGCAGCACCATTTTCCTGGGCCGACGGCCGGGTCGGGCGACACCACTCCTTCGAAGCCTCTGAAGCGACGAGCCGTCTCCGGCACGGATCGATGATGGTGACCTACGTCCGCTTTCTGCGCGACGTTTCCGCTGCAATGGACGAGCCGAAACGTCCGGGATTGGATCGTCCGCGATGATCTTCACGTCTTGCGGGAGACGATCGCCCGCGCGAGCGCGGCGACGGCGGCGTCTTCGACAAGCCCCGTGCGCGTCTGACCGAAGCGGGCCATGGCTCGCTTTCGAATCGCGAGGCCGAGGAACGAGCTGCCGACCGCAGCGGCGACGGCGATCGCGGCACCTTCCGCGCGGCGGCCGGGTTCTGCAAGGACTGCGCCGGCAAATGCTGCCGTCATGCTGCGGGCGAGGAGGCCGGCGGCGACGGTGCGGTCCGGTGCGGTCCGCATCTTGTCGCCCGCCATCTCACCGCCGGCCAGCGCCATCGCGCCGGTCGCGACCAGCGGTACGGAGAGAAGCCGGACGCCGGGAACCGACGTCGGAAGAGCCCCGCGTCGCGCCGCCGCGGCGAGAACGGCAAGGGGCGTCATGGCGCGCTGTCCGGCCACGAGGCCGATGAGAAGAGGGGCGAGCATAGGGACCTCGAAAGCGGTAAGCAGGTCTTTCTCCAACTCCTCCAGCCTGCGGTTGGGTTCCGGTGATTGCGGATTTTCGAGATGGGCAATGGGCTTGTCGTGCCCTCCCCGCCGGGTTTCTGCCCCTATTGCGTCCCCTACGCCCGAATCTATCGGGAATGCGGGTCGGCCGACGCGCCATCCGCTGCGATTCGATGACGCAAATCGCTTGCCGATGCGGCACGCAAAGGCCCGTTCGATCCGATGACCGTAGAGACGCTTGCGCCCTGCCGTCTCCCTTGGCGATGCGATCGAGCCTCGTGGCGCTCTTCGATCGCAGGAGCATCACGGCGGAGCGACCGAAGCTCCCCCGTGATGCATCGTTACGTCGTGTCAGTACATCGGCATCCCGCCGGTGATCGGGATCACCGCACCGGACATGTAGCTGCCTTCGCGCGAGGCGAGGAGGACATAGGCGGCAGCCAGTTCCCCGGGCTGCCCGGCGCGACCGAGCGGCGTGTTCTGGCCGAGCGTCTCCAGCGTCTCCGCATCCTTGGCGATCGGCTGGATGGGCGTCCAGACCGGACCGGGTGCGACCGCGTTCACGCGGATGCCCTGTGGCGCGAGGAGGTTGGAGAGCCCGATCGTCAAGCTGGAGATCGCGCCTTTGGTCGCCGCGTAGACGATCATCTTTTCGGTCGCGACCTTTGCCTGCACGCTCGTCGTGTTCACGATGGACGAGCCGGGCTGCATGTGCGGAACGGCCGCCTTGGCGAGGCGGATCATCGCGAACACATTGGCCTGGAAGGCCGCTTGCATCTCATCGTCGTCGATGTCGGCAAGGTCCTCGTTGGTGGTCTGGGCCGCCGCGTTGTTGACGAGGATGTCGATGCCGCCAAACTCTTCGACGGTCCGTCCGACAAGCGACGCGCAGAGATCGCGATCGCGGATGTCGCCCGGCAGCAGCAGGCAGCGTCGGCCTGCCTTCTCGACGAGAGACCTAGTCTCGTCGGCATCGGCCTGCTCGTCCGCAAGATAGGACACGGCAACGTTCGCTCCCTCGCGGGCATAGGCGATCGCGACCGCCTTGCCGATACCGGAGTCCCCGCCGGTGATCAGGGCGACTTTCCCCTCGAGCAGCCCCTTACCGATATAGGTCTCCTCGCCGTGATCCGGCTTGGTGCGCATCTCGGTCTCGAAGCCGGGCTTTGGCTGGGGTTTTTCGCCGGGAAAGCTCGTCGGCTGGCTGGTGCGCGGATCATCGTTCATGCGGGAAGTCTCTCGGTTCGGATTGCGGGAGAAGAACGGGGCTTGCGCGGGATCGATCCGCACACGCACGTGATGCGTCGTCTCAGCGCACGATGCGCCAGAGCTGCGTCGGCAGCGCGGCCGGCGCGGCCGGCTTGAAGAAGGCGCTGTCCTGGATCCGAGAGGTCGTGACATAGACCGTACCGTCCGGTCCCTCGGACAAGGTATCCGGCCAACGCAGGCGCTCGTCCTCCACGAGGATGCGGGGCTCGCCAGACGCTCCGGCCGAAAGATCGCGGATCTTGACCGCATCGTCCTGCGGGGCGGTGACATACATGTCGCCGCTGTCGCGCCCGATCAGGAGGCCGTCGGCAACGCCGTTCCGGCCGAAAGCCTCGACCTTCTGCGCAAGATCCACGGTCCCATCCAAGGCCGCCACCAGCGCCGCCGTTTCGATCCGGTACAGCGTGTCGCCCTTGATGGCCTGCCAATAGAGGTGCCGACCATCTTTCGACAGCGCGATGCCGTCGGCCGAGAACTCGACGCCGCGCCCGTCGGGTCGACGCAGCGGCCTGCCGTCCGCTTCCACGACAAGGCCCTTCTTGACCTGTGTCGAGGGATCGCCGTCGAGGACGCGCACCGCCTTCCCGCTTTCGAGGTCGACCACGACGAGCGCGCCCTTTGCCCCGCTATCGGTGATGAAGGCGTGGCGTCCGTCGGACGAGAAGCGGACGTCGTTGAGATAGGAGCCCTGAGGGGCGACGCTCTCGTCGAAGGCGATGGTCCTCGTCGCGGTATCGGAGGCGAGGTCGAGGCGCACGAGCTTGGGCGCGCCGGGCACAAGGAGGCTCTGCGCCGGGGCACCGGCATCCAGCGCCCAGATCGCGCCGCGCCCGTCGGCGACGACGCTCTGGACGCAGACGAAGTGGTCCCCGGCGGACAACTCGTCCTTGCGCGCGTTGCGCCAGGCATTCCACTCGTCGTTCGGATAGGGCCTGATCGAGCCGTCCTTGCCGACCTCGGCGACGGAAACCGGCGAGTCCTCCGTCCAGCGCGGGAAGTTGACGAAGATGCGCCCATCCTGCGCGACGGTGACCCCGGTCACCTGGTGGGGAAAGTCGGCGACCTTTTCGATTCGCGCTTTCGCGTCCTGCGCAAGCGATATCGCCGGGACAAGGAGCAGGACGGAGGCGGACAGCGCGGAAGCTGCAAGACGCGACAGGAAAGCTGGCATGGGAATCTCGGGGTCGAGGCCGGATCGCCGGCCGTGAATCTTGATCCCCGAACGCGCGACCCGCGGAAACCGACCGATCGAGAGGCTGTCGGCGGTCGTTCTTTCATCAGCCGGCTGACGACCGGCGCCGCACCGCCTCGCCCAACGCAAGGCGTGGATCGTTCGGCGCTTACCGTTCACAAGCCGGGCTTCGCGTCGCCCCTGAGGCCGAATGCCGCTGGACGCACGGTGGCAGGCGCGAAGGCGCGCGGCGTCTGCTACCGGGGCGGTCGGGGTTCGTCTGGCGACGTCCCGCATCCAAGGGGAAGAGCTATGTCGATCGTCTCGCCGGACTGGATGCAACCGGCGCCGGGCCTGCGGCTCCTCAAACGCACGGCAGGTGCGATCCGCCACATCCAGATCTTCGGCCAGCGCTGCTCCGGAACGCACGCGATCGTCCGGACGATCGAGGCGAACTTCGGCATCGAGGCGCGAACCGAAGCCTACGGGTTCAAGCACTGGTTCGTGCCGGATCAGGTCCTGTTCAGGGACGATGTCCTGGTGCTGGTCATCGCCCGCAACGCCTTTGATTGGGTCCGCAGCCTGCACCGGCAGCCATGGCACGCGCATCCCGACATGAAGTCGCTCGCCTTCTCGGACTTCGTGCGCTCGCCCTGGCATTCCTACTGGGACGACGAGTTCTGGGGCATCACGGAACGCCATCCGCTTCGTGGGCAGGAGATGATGCACGAGCGCGATCCCGCAACCGGCCTGCGCTTTTCCAGCCCGATCGCCAAGCGGACCGCCAAACTGCGCCATTGGGCGGAGTTGCATTCGCGGGCGCCGAACCTCGCCCTTCTCTCGCACGACCTTCTGCAGAGCGACGCGCGGCGCGTCGTCGAGGTGCTTGCCGCCGCGACCGGCCTGCCGACCTCGCCGGACTTCAATCCGGTCTGGTCCTACAAGGGCAACGGCAACCGGGTCTTCGAGCCGACTCGCTACGACGCGCTCTCCCCGGAGGATGCGCAGTGGATCGCTGGCGAAATCGACCCGGACGTGGAAGCGCTCTACGGGCTTCCGACCACGGCCGGCGAAGTGGCGGAGGCCGCAAGAGCGGCATGACCTGTCGTGGCGC
Organism: Aureimonas phyllosphaerae; assembly: GCF_047943035.1. NCBI lineage: Bacteria > Pseudomonadati > Pseudomonadota > Alphaproteobacteria > Hyphomicrobiales > Aurantimonadaceae > Aureimonas > Aureimonas phyllosphaerae. The sequence continues at coordinate 4,446,514 of NZ_CP181348.1, forward strand.
AGGGACCGGATTCGGGTTCATTCCCGTCGGTTCAGCCCCAAGCGGTTGGGGTGGCGCTCGGCGGCCGTTGCGCCGCTCTACGGTTCATCCAAGCGAGAGGGGCCAGCCCGCGCGCGCGTTCTCAAGCAATACCCGGCCCTGTCTTGCGGCCGGTCCTGATACCTTGCGGGCGTGCCGGCGCACAAGCCGGGTGGTGTCGGTCAGTCGCGGGACTGCCGGGCGATCTTCTGGAGGTAGATGCCGTAGGTGCTCTTGCCGAGTTCCCGGCCGAGGCGCTCCAGCTGGTCGGCGTCGATGAAGCCGAGGTTGAAGGCGATCTCCTCGGGGCAGGCGATCTTGAAGCCCTGGCGGTGCTCCAGCGTGCGCACGAACTCGGCCGCCTCCAGAAGCGAGTCCGGTGTGCCGGTGTCGAGCCAGGCAAAGCCCCGCCCCATGCACTGGACGCTGAGCGAGCCCTCTTCGAGATAGAGCCGGTTGAGGTCGGTGATCTCGAGCTCGCCGCGCGGCGAGGGCCTGAGGCCGCGCGCCAGCTCCGACGCCCGCCCGTCGTAGAAATAGAGGCCGGTGACGGCCCAGTTCGAGGCGGGGTTCTGGGGCTTCTCCTCGATCGTGGTGGCGCGGCCCGCCTTGTCGAAGGCGACGACGCCGTAACGCTCGGGATCGTTGACGTGGTAGGCGAAGACGCTGGCGCCCTGGCTCTTGCCCGCCGCCGCGCGCAGGAGTTCGGGCAGGCCGTGGCCGTAGAAGAGGTTGTCGCCGAGAACCAGGGCCGACGGCTCGCCGCCGACGAACTCTTCGCCGATGAGATAGGCCTGCGCCAGGCCGTCCGGGCTCGGCTGCTCGGCATAGGTGAAGCGCACGCCCCAGCGCTCGCCCGAACCCAGCAGCGCCTCGAAGCGCGGCAGGTCGTGCGGCGTCGAGATGATCAGGATGTCGCGGATGCCCGCCAGCAGGAGCGTCGACAGCGGATAGTAGATCATCGGCTTGTCGTAGACGGGCAGGAGCTGCTTGGAGGCCGTCAGCGTCATCGGGTGCAGCCGCGTGCCGCTGCCCCCTGCCAGGATGATACCCTTCATCGCTCTCCGCCTTCCTCGATACGCCACGCCCCAGGTCGTGCCGTTCTCTATCGCGCAAGGGCGGAACTTGCCAGATCGTTCTTGGCGGCGGGCCGGCCTCCCTTGCGGGCGGCCCGGCGATGACGCAAAAGCGTGGCCATCTCATCGATGCCGCAAGGGTGGCCCATGCTCGACGTCCGAAAGCTGGACATTCCGGAGATCCTGGAGATCGTGCCGCGCCGGTTCGGCGACGACCGGGGCTTCTTCTCCGAGACCTTCAACCGGGCGCGGCTCGGCGAGAACGGCATCGAGATCGACTGGATGCAGGACAACCAGTCCTACTCGGCCGAGGCCTTCACGCTGCGCGGCCTGCACTACCAGGAGCCGCCGTTCGCGCAGGACAAGCTCGTGCGCGTGCTGCGCGGGCGCATCCTCGACGTCGCGGTCGACATTCGCGAGGGGTCGCCGACCTTTGCCCGATGGGTCGCGCTGGAGCTGTCGGCGGACGCCTTCAACCAGATCCTGGTCCCAGCGGGCTTTGCCCACGGCTTCCTGACGCTCGAGCCCGACACCGAGGTCTTCTACAAGGTGTCGGCGCCCTACAGCGGCGCGCACGACCGCTCGATCCGCTTCGACGACCCGGACATCGCGATCAGCTGGCCGCTCAGGGGCCGGCACCCGGTCCTCTCCGCCAAGGACGAGGCCGCACCGCGCCTTGCCGACATCAGGACGCCCTTCCGCTTCGGGGAGAACGCAAAATGAAGATCCTCGTCACCGGCGGCGCCGGCTTCATCGGCTCGGCGGTCTGCCGCCACCTGATCCGCGACACCGACCACAGCGTCGTCAACCTCGACAAGCTGACCTACGCCGCGAGCCTGTCGTCGCTAGCCGAGATCGAGAACGACCGGCGCTACCGCTTCGTGAAGGGTGACATCGGCGACCGCGCCTTCGTCGCCGATCTCCTTGCTGAGGAGCAGGTCGACGCGATCATGCATCTGGCGGCCGAAAGCCATGTCGACCGCTCGATCGACGGGCCGGGCGACTTCATCCAGACCAACATCGTCGGCACCTACGAGCTTCTGGAAGCCGCGCGCGCCTACTGGATGCAGCTGCCGGCCGACCGGCGGGAAGCCTTCCGCTTTCACCACGTCTCGACCGACGAGGTCTACGGCGACCTGCCGCTCGACGACAGCCTCTTCACCGAGGACACGCCCTACGCGCCGTCCTCGCCCTACTCGGCCTCGAAGGCGGCGTCCGACCACCTGGCGATGGCCTGGTTCCACACCTACCACATGCCCGTGGTGCTCTCGAACTGCTCGAACAACTACGGTCCCTACCACTTCCCCGAGAAGCTGATCCCGCTCGTCATCCTGAACGGGCTGGAGGGCCAGCGCCTGCCGGTCTACGGCCGGGGCGAGAACGTGCGCGACTGGCTCTATGTCGACGACCACGCCCGCGCCCTGGCGCTCGTCGTCACCCGGGGCGAGCCCGGCCGGTCCTACAACATCGGCGGGCGCAACGAGCGCTCCAACCTTGCCGTCGTCGAGACGATCTGCGACACGCTCGACCGCCTGTCGCCACTCCCCAATGGCGAGCCGCGGCGCGAATTGATCGACTTCGTCACCGACCGTCCGGGACACGACCTTCGCTATGCGATCGACGCCAGCCGGATCGAGAACGAACTCGGCTGGCGCGCCGAGGAAACCTTCGAGACCGGCCTCGAGAAGACCATCCGCTGGTATCTCGACCATCCCGACTGGTGGCGCCCGATCCGCCAGAAGCGATACGCCGGCCAGCGCCTCGGGACGGCCAAGGCTTGATCGCCACCTCACCCCACAGGCCGTCGCCGCGAGGCCGGCAATGACGGGTGCGGCAGCCTGTGACGGGACTTAGCGCAAGACGGGCTCCAGGCTGCACTTGGCGATCGACACGCGCGGCCACCGTCTGGCCCTTCTTGTCACGCCGATAAACGTCGAGGATCGCGGCGAGATCGAGCGGCTGGCCAAGGTGGTGCAGGCGTCACGGGGGCAGAGCGTGGATTTCGCCCCTGTCGAGCGGGGCCAAGGCAATGCGCGAGCCGCTTCGGCGGCAAAGGCGCAAGGCATCGATCCGGAGGTCGCGAAGCTACCAGAGGCCGACCGCGGCTTCGCTCTCCAAGCTGCCGCTCGGATCCGGATGAACTGGACGCCGATCGGCCTCTCAGCGCCGTCTCGCACCGCAGTCTAACCGAGGCGATGGGTGCACGCGGTGTTCCGATCGATGCACGGCCGCGCCGGTGGCCTCCCCCCCCCCGACGCGCCATCCGCGCCATCGAACGCCGAGGCGTATTGACGGGTCCGCACCGGCATCCTCCGGGTCCTGGGGATGCGCCCTACCCGGTCGCTGCGAGCACCGGGGAGGCCTTGACGCTCTGAAAGGTGCTGAAGGCGCCAAGTCCCGAGACGACCAGCGCCGCGAGCACAAAACCAACGTCGACCCATGCCGAGACATCGACGGTCAGATGGTAGAGCACCTGAAGCCAGATCAGGCAGAACGGCAGGGCGAGGGTCTTCGCCACGGACTTCGCCATCCCTGCAAGGTAGAACATCAGGATCGCATCGATCGTCACCCGCAGGCTCCATGCGATAGCGGCTCCCTCGACCCCGATGACGGAGACGCAGAGCCAGAGCACCGCGATGAACGGCACGAGTTCGGCGAAATGGAGCTTGGCGATCCAGCTCGTCTGCCCTCGAGCCATAAGGATGTTGACCGCGACATAGGCAGAGGAATTGATCCAGACGCCGGCCAGGAGGAGTTGCGCCGTCGCCGAGGCTTCCACGGCGAACTCGGCCGAAATCCAGTGCGTAAAGAAGGGAGAGGCCCCTGCGATAGCGACCGACACCAGCGGAAACAGCATCCAGGCCGTCGCGCGCACGGACATGTTCGCCAGCTGGTCGAGATTCTCCGGCGATGCGGCAACCATGCGGGGAAAGGTCACCTTGGCGAGCGCACCCGGGAGAAGGAGCAGCTTGCTCGCGAGGTTGAAGCCGAGATTGTAGAAGGCGACGCTCTTCGGCCCCGCAACATATCCCAAGACAAACTGATCGGCGCTGACCAACAGGGGGCTGGCGATGTTGGAGACGGACACCCAGGCCCCGTATCGCAGAAGATTGCCGGCCTCCTGGCGGGAGAAGCGGCGCCTGGATTCCACGTGCCAGTCATGCACGACGTGGACGATCAGGAAGGCCGCGACGTTGATCGACCGGGCGGCGACGATGCCGTAGACCGCGGTCGCGATGCTGACGCCGAACAGGTGCACGAAGATGATCGGGGCGACTTGGACCAGCACGGCGCCGGGAAGACCTATCGCCGCCAAGGTCGCGAACCTTTGCTCAGCCTCCAGCCGACCGATGCAGGCGTTCGAGGCGAGCGTGAAGGGAAAAAGAATGGCGATGGGCACGATGGCATCCGCCATTTCCGACACGAACCATTGCCCGGTGTCGCGGTAGCGGAGAAACACCTCGGCACCGAAATAGAAGAGCGAGCCCAGCACCATGCCCAGAGCCAGGTTGAGCGCGATGGACGTGCGATAGACCGCGAGATAGTCGGCGCGATCGGCCGACTGCAGTTGCGACAGCCGGAACGTCGTCGCCCGCGACAACCCGAGATCGAGAAGGCCGAGATAACCGAAGAGAAGCAGGAGAAGCGCGATGACGCCGTACCGCTCGGTGCCGATCGCACTGATGTAGATCGGAACCGTCACCAGCGTGGTGATGAGCGGCAGACCCGAGGTCAGCAGGGTGATGAGGAAGTTGGTCGACATTCCCCGTTTGAGGAACATACGCAGCGGCCGCCGGAACATGTTCATCTGACGATCCTGGAACGGACTTTACCCAAACCTTCTTCCATCTGGTCGGCGATCTGGCCGATGGGCGAAACATAGGTGTGGAGGAACGACACTTTCGCATCGGCCAATAGCATCGACACGTAGCGCTCCTGCAGGATGGACCGCGCCTTCAGTGCCATGAACCGCCAGTTCTCATCGGTCAGCGGACGCGAACCGTACCACGCATCCGGATCACCCGAGAATAGCCACCATTCGAGGAAAGCCACGGCGACCGGATCCAGCGATGGGTCGAAGAACGTCCCTGACCCCGGATCGTCGCTGACCAGCTCGTCGATTTCCGGATAGTACAGTCTGCCGTCGACGGCCTCGAGCGCAACGCGATCGATAAAGAAGAGATTGGAGCGGATCCAATGCGAGGCATGTCGATCCTTCAGGACGATGCTCTGCTCGCCGCATTGAACATGACCAGCCACGACGCCGTTCTGGCGATGGTTGGCGACGACCCGGGCGAAGCATCTCAACTTGTTTCGACCCCAGTGGTCATGGGAACCGAGGGTGTCGTTCATGATGAGCACGTCGTCGGGGCCATGGGCTGCAACGCGATCCAGGCCAGCCTGATACCCCCCGAACTCCATTCCGGAATTATCGTGCGCAACGAAACTGAAGTCGCCGGGAACGAACCGCCTCACGTCGTCTTCCGACAGGGCGCCGTTGTTGCTGACAACGACAATACCGGTCAATCTTTCAGAAAATCTTTGCCTGATGCCGCTGAGTATTCTAGCCGTAGCCTTCATTCTGGCGGGCGAGTACACGAGGCAGATCAGCTTCACTTTGAACCTATCAGTGAACAGACGGAATTTTTATTGGTCGACAGGCGTACCAAGAACGATTGCGAGATAGCAGAGTGACCGCTTCACGTCTCGCTGCGGTTCGACCTGGGTCCACCCAGAATCCGCCCCCTCGAGATTTCGCCCGGCGGCTTTGGCTGCAGGATGGAAGAGGTGGTCCATGCCGGACAGCATCGCCTAGCTCCTTCTTACCGCATGGATAGCCGATCCGCGCCGAGATAGATGCGTCGGGCATCGGCATCCGAAGCTCCCGCGAACAATCGGTCGCCGCCAAAACGATCACAGCGCCCGGCGGTGCGAAACGAGGTTGACACACGCATTGTCCCGTCGACCTCTTTCCGATCGCCGCAGGAGATATCCTATAAATGAAAATTTGCAAATGAGCGGGGCGTCCCATTCGGATCGTCGGTGCGCGGCAAGGCCGCCGCCTGAAGAAAGGATCCGCGCCGCACTGTCGGCTCGATAATGTGGCGACCATTTCCAGCCTTCAAGGAGGGGCTCGTATGACTTCTCCGCCTTTGCGGACGGATGTCGCTGCTGAATGAATTTCAAGACCCGGTCGGCTACGCGGCGGACAAGCGTCTGCGCACCAGTTGTTTCCTTCGGTCGAGGCTTCCCCAAAGGATCGAGGCCTTCCTGACGCTCCACATCGAGCGCACCTCCGCCGGGCCAACGGGTGCTCTCGGTCCGGACAGGGTTCAAAGCCGGCCATTCAGGATCCAGCTTGGGCTGCCGAGTCTCCGGCAACCGACCATGTGCAAGATCGTGCCGATCGCACCGAGGGATCGCTTGGCTTCCCAACGCAGTTTCCACGCATTAAGGGAGCGCCCGATGGTCTATATCCTGCAGAACCTCTTCCCCATCCTCGCCGCTGCCGTCGCCGGGTTGCTGTTGGGCCTCGTCTGGTGGAAGGCGACCGATGGTTCGGCGGCCAGCGGGAGGCCATCCGGACGCTTCCTTGCCGTCGCCTTCGTGGCCGAGTTCTGGCTGGCCTGCATCCTGGCGGGCGCGCTGATTCTCGCACCGCCGGAGGCCGGAACCTGGGTGATGGCGATCGGCACGCCGATCGTGATCTGGGTCGGCTTCGTGCTCCCCGCGCTGGTCGTCAGCTTCGGGCGGCGCGCCGTGCCGGGACGAACGATCGCGGCCGAAGGCGGGCACTGGCTCGCCGTCATGGTGCTGCAGGCCGTCGTCCTCCAAGCGATCGGCCTCACGCCGCCGCCGACCTGACAGCGACCGTCAGGCGCCTGGCTAGGAAGCGCGCCGGTTTCTGACCGCGGACCAGAGCGGCGCGACGACCTTTCCGACGATCGGGATCAGCGCGAAGCCGAAGACGAGACCGACGATCCCCGACCCGACGGCGGTGACGATCCACTGCATCGCGCCGGCCGCCGCAGGGACGGCGTTGCCGACCGCGACCGCGGCGTCGTGGACGAGATGCTCCGGGGCTGCGAAGCCGAAGGTCGCGAGGCTGTGGACGATGATCCCGCCGCCGACCCAGACCATCGCAGCCGTTCCCACGACCGCCAGCGCCTTGAGAAACCCCGGCATGCCGCGCACGAGACCGCGCCCCATTGCCGCGAGCAGGCCGGTTCCGCGCCGGGCGAGTGCCAGTCCGGCATCGTCCGCCTTCACGATCAGCGCCACGGCCCCATAGACCGCTGCCGTGATGCAGACGGCGACCAGCGCCATGATCACCGCCTGCATCCAGAACGTCGTCGCTTCGAGGCTCGAGAGGGTGATCGCCATGATCTCGGCGGACAGGATGAAGTCTGTCCGGATGGCGCCGGCGACGCGCTCGTTCTCGAGCGTCACGGGGTCGACGGCGGTGGCAGTCGACGACGCCTCGTGGGCGTGCGCCTCATGCGGCACGACCATCTCGTAGATCTTTTCGGCGCCCTCATAGGCGAGATAGAGGCCGCCGACGAAGAGAAGCGGCGTGATCGCCCACGGGGCGAAGGCCTGCAGCAGGAGGGCGATCGGCAAGAGGATCACCAGCTTGTTGAACAGGGACCCGCGCGCGATGCGCCAGACGATCGGAAGCTCGCGGTCGGGCTTGAAGCCGACGACATATCGCGGTGTGACCGCCGCATCGTCGATCACCACGCCGGCCGCCTTGGTGCCGGCCTTGGCGGTCAGGGCGGCGACGTCGTCGAGGGACGCGGCCGCGACCTTCGTCAGGGCAACGACGTCATCGAGAAGGGCAAGAAGGCCGACGCTCACGTGCGCTCGCTCCGGTTGTCGTGTCCGGCGGGCATATGGGGCCGGACCGCGCGCAAGGAAGCCGTCGAGAACCCGATCGGCGGAGCCAGGTGGCCGGTCGTGCGTTGCCCTCGTCTCAACAGGGGAGACCAAGATGGCCGACATGACGCTCAAGGACATTTCCGACGCAATGGCCGACATCGACTTCTGCATGCTGTCGACCCGCACCGAGAGCGGCGACATTGCAGCGCGTCCGATGTCCAACAACGGCGACGTGGCCTATGAGGGCGACTCGTATTTCTTCACCTACGAGGAAGCCCGGACGGTGTCCGATATCGAGCGCGACCCGAAGGTCGGCCTCGGCTTCCAGGGCAAGAAGGGGCTCCTCGGCAAGCCACCGCTCTTCATCTCGGTGGAGGGTCGCGCCGAACTGATCCGCGATAAGGCCGCTTTCGAGGCACACTGGACCAAGGATCTGGAATACTGGTTCAAGGATGGGGTCGATACGCCGAACCTCGTGCTGATCAAGGTCCACGCGACGCGCATCCACTTCTGGAACGGCCAGGACGAAGGCGAGGTACCCATGCGCTAAACACGATGCCGGGGCGTTGCCGGAACCATCCGGCGCGCCGAGGGCGCCGCCGGATGGTCGATCCCGAGAGTTACTCGGGCGTCTGCGCCGGCACGATGCCGCCGGACGGGGTCGAGTTCTTGCCGGTCGGCGCCACGCGCCCGGGGCTGGCTGACTGGCAGCCTGCCACGGCGAGGGCCGAAATCAGCAGCGCGGTGATGGTGAAGGCTTTCATGGTCGTCTCCGTCATGTCCCGACGCTGCAAAGGCCCGGAAATGAGCGCTTCATGCCTTGCGGGTCCGTAGCCCCTCAAAGGTCTTCGCCGTCCGCTGGTTCCCAAGAACGGCTGGACGTCCGCGGGACAGGGGGACGCCGGGATCGAGCACACGCGGTGTCAGCCGATCGCCCGCACGCCGGCGGGGTCGATCACGGGCGCGGATGACCGCTAGTGCCGGACCTGCCCGAGCATGGAATGCAGAATGAGCTCGGCCGAATTCCGAACGTCGGGGAACTCGTGGATCACGCTGATCCTCAGGATTTCGAGAGCGAGTTCGCAGACGTCGACAGCCGCATCCCCGCTCTGGACCCGCGGGCGAGCGACGGTGCGCGGCATGGTCCCGGGTTCCGCCAGCCGAAGCGACTGGATGCTGGTCAGGTCGGGGCTCATGTAGCGGCAGCTGCGCCGATGTCGCATGGATCGTCCTTCGCGTTGTCCACCGACGTTCTTCGACCGGAACGCGGGTGTTTGAAAAGCCCGATCCGGCCTTTGCGTATTTCTACGTGCCGCCTCGCCCGCCGCCGGCCGCCCGGCCCAGGCGCCCGCCGTCCGTCCGCGTCAGGCGCCTCGCCGTACCGATGGCGGCCGCGTGCGCCGTGTTGCGCGCGCCGATCTTCTCGCGAAGCTGCGCGATCTGCGTCTCGATCGTGCGGAACGAGACCTTGGTCAGAAGGCCGATTTCCTTGGCGGAGTAGCCGGACGCCAGGAGATCGAGAAGCTGTTCCTCACGAGGGGCGAGTTGTTCTTCCGTGAACACGCGAAGCACCAGATAGGCTTGAACGAGGGTGACGTTGAGGGAGCCGACCTGGATGATCAGCTTGTCGTAGACGGCGACATGATCCTGGATCGTCGCCTTGAGGTGGAACACGGTCGGCGTGCGGCTCGCCATCACATCCAGCATCGGACGGATCACATCCCGCGCGATGAAGGGCTGGTCGGGATAATCCCGCAGGCGCTCCAGACTTCCACGCACGTTCATCGTCTCGATCGAGCCGAGCGAGCGAAAATCGAGGGGATCGGCCGGCGACGTGTCGGTGATCCACAAGTTGTGGTGCGCGCTCTCCTCGAGGGCGAGTTTCGATCCGATCCGCTGGATGTTCGCCAGAGAATCAAGTTGCCCGGCGGCGTGCTCTTGCAGAAGGAGCGGGATCAGGTTCTTTCGCACCCCGGCACTTTATCCGAGCACGATGATGCACGCTAGAGTTTAGCGGCTGGGGCGCCGTCACCTCGTGGCTTGATAAGAAAACGCTTCAATCGCCGACCATGCCCTGGATGCGGTTCGACAGGCCAGTCATGTCGAAGGGCTTGGTGACGACCTGCATGCCGGGATCGAGATGGCCATCGTTGAGAACGGCGTTCTCGGCATACCCGGTGACGAACAGCACCTTGAGACCGGGGCGCAATTCCCGTGCGGCGTCGGCGACCTGACGCCCGTTCATGCCATTCGGCAGGCCGACATCGGTGACGAGAAGGTCGATCGAAGCGCCCGAGCGAAGCGCCTCCAGCGCCTCGACCCCGTCCTCGGCTTCGATGGCGGAAAACCCGAGGTCCTCCACGGCGTCGACCACCAGCATGCGCACCAGCGGCTCGTCGTCGACGACGAGGACGGTCCGGCCGGCATTGTCGCCACGGTGCAGGGTGATCGGGGCGACCGCCTCGATCGCCTCCTCCTCGTCATGGCGCGGGAGATAGATGCAGACGGCGGTTCCGACGCCCACATCGGAGCGGATGCGGACCTGCCCGCCGGACTGGCGGGTGAAGCCGTAGATCATCGACAGGCCGAGCCCGGTTCCGACGCCGATCGGCTTGGTGGTGAAGAACGGGTCGAAGGCGCGCTCGACGACGTCGGCCGTCATGCCGGTGCCCGTATCGGTCACGCACAGTGCGAGATAGTCGCCGCGCGAAAGGTCGGTCTCGAGCGCCGCCTGTTCGTCGAGACGATGGTTGGCGGTCTCGATCTGGATGCGCCCGCCGTCGGGCATCGCGTCGCGCGCGTTGATGCACAGGTTGAGGAGCGCGTTCTCGAGCTGGTTGGGATCGACGAGCGCTGGCCAGAGCTGGGGCTCAGGCCGCGTCTCCACCGCGATCTGGGGACCAACGGTCCGGCGAACGAGATCCTCCATGCCCGCGACGAGCCGGTTCACGTTGGTGGGCTTGGGCTCCAGCGTCTGGCGCCGCGAGAAGGCGAGGAGGCGGTGCGTCAGGGCGGCCGCACGGCGCGCCGCCCCTTGCGCCCCGACGACATAGCGGTCGAGCTCGCCGACGCGGCCCTCGCGGATGCGCGTCTGGATCATGTCGAGCGAGCCGGAAATCCCGGCCAGGAGATTGTTGAAGTCGTGCGCGAGACCACCGGTCAGCTGACCGACGGCTTCCATCTTCTGGCTCTGCCGCAGCGCCTCCTCGGCGAGGCGAAGCGCCTCCGCGCGCTCCCTCTCCTCGGTCACGTCCCGCCCGAAGGCGTAGGTCACGTCGCCGTTCGGGATCGCCACCCAGGCGATCGAGCGGACCGATCCGTCCTTGTGACGGTAGCGGTTGACGATCCGCGGCGTGCCGCCCTTCGCCGCCAGCAGATAGGCGTCGACCGTCTCCTGATGGTCGCCGGCCAGCACGAACTCGTTGACGTGGCGGCCGACGAGCTCGTCCGGCTCGTAGCCGAGAAGCTGCGTCCAGGCCGGGTTCGCGCGGTGGAAGACGCCCTTGGCGTCGATCACCACCATCAGGTCCGGCGAGGCGGTCCACATCAGGTCGCGCTCGGTGGTCCGCGCCTCGACGAGCCGCTCCAGCGTCTCGTTGGCCGTCCGCAACTGGCTCTGGCTTTCGAGGAGCGCTTGGTCGGCAAGCACACGCGCCGTCGTCTCGTTGGTGAAGATGAAAAGTCCGGCGACCTCGCCCCGCGCATCGAGGACGCGCGAATAGGAGAACGACCACCACGTGTCGCGCACGCCGCGGTCGGTGTCGAGGGTCCAGGGCAGGTCGACGAAGCGCTGGCTGCGCCCCTCGAAGGCCGCGTCGATGATCGGCTTCGCCTGCGCCCAGGCGTCCGCCCACACCTTGTCGAAACGCTCGCCCATCGCCCAGGGCAGTCGCGGTCCGAGGAGCGGGAAATAGGTCTCGTTGAAGAAGAAGCTGAGATCTGGCCCCCAGGCGAGGATCATGGATTCCGGCGAATTGAGGATGAGGCTCAGCGCGGCGCGCAACTCGCTCGGCCAGCCCGCGATCGGCCCGAGCGGATGGTCGGACCAGTCGCGCTCGAGGATCATGCGCGAGGCGGCGCCGCCGCCGGCCAGGAATGCATCGGACATGCTCAAGTCGTTGGTCCATGAAGGTGACGGCGCCGCACGCCATCGCGCCGCCCTGCCGATCGAGCCGGTCGGAACGAACGGCACTGCCCGAAGGCTTAGCCGAACTCGTACGCGGCGAACAGCATGGCTTTGGCCTGTCTCGAGCCGGCCAAGGAAGGAAACACCGGTCGCTGCCGCACGCGTCCTCGGCCGCGATGGCCGCGGACTTCATGACCGGAACCAACGGTCGCTGCGATCGTCCTTCTCGGGAGCCATTCAAGGAGCCGACCATGTCGAACACGATCAATCAGCCCGGTCAGGATCTGCCGGCGCCCAACCTGCCCGGTCAGGGAGACCGCGACGTCGTCGGGCGCCCGGATGTGAGCCCCGGTTTCGGCAACGACCTGCCGACGAAGCCCGTCAGCCCCAATCCCGCGGGCGAGCCCGATCCGACGCGGCCGGGACCCTCGGTTCCCGGCATGCCCGGCAGCATCTGATCCCCGAGCGGACATCGGAGCCGGTGCGCAAGCCCGGCCCCGATGCGTATCCGAACAAACGCCAGCGATCAGGCCGACGCGATCGCCTTCTCGATGTCGGCCGAGGTCTGGCCCGTCAGGTCCTTCGACAGTTCGCCGACAAGGGCCTCCTTCAGCTTCACGTGGTAGTGCTTGCGCATCTCGCCGAGCGCGCGCGGCGCGGCGACGATAATGATGTCGGAAATCTTGCCGGCGATCGCCCGCTTGTTGAGGACGTCGACGACGCCCGCCACGAAGCCGTCCTCGTCCTGCGTATCGTCGTCGGGATTGGCCGCGCTGCTCGTGTGGCCGCTGCCGCCGCTCTTGTTGTCGGTGTTGATGTCACCCATCGGCAGGGCGTTCAGCTTGGGCGACGCCGCGTCCCCGCCGTTCTCGAACAGGCTGAGCTTCTGTCCGTCGACCACCGCGACCGTCGCGCCCTTGGGAATCTGCATCACTGTCTCCGTTCGTCGCAGCGGACGATCCGCTGCCTTTGGAGGATCGCAACGCTCGAACGTCGGGGAAGGCTCCCGGCGTCGACGGCACGAAAGCCCTTATCCCCGGATCACCGTGCGGCCGCGACGGATCTGCCACCAGAGCAGTGGAACGTACCTGAACTGCGACGTCGTGATCGACATCATGACCACGATGGAAAACCCATCCTGCGGCTAGCGCTCGAGGCCATCTCCAAAGTCGACCGCCCCCCGTCCGCTGCAGCTCCCACCACTTTTAGACGCCGAAGACGTGAAGGGCGAGCATCACCGCGCCTGAGAGGATCAGCCGGGTGATGCTGACGACCGCGATCCCGTCGCGCCCTGCATTCGTCATGCCGCCTCCCCTCACCCCGCCCCCCGCTTCATCCAGGGCGGCGGCTTCCATTGCGCCAGGTCCTGCCGGTCCATCTTCTCGATCATGACATATCTGGCGCTCTCGGCAGGCGTCCGGCACCAGGCACAGCGCCATCGCAGGGTCTCGATCTCGGCGGACGGCGCGATGTAGCCGACGAAGTCCTGGGCGCGATAGGTGACGCGCTTCCCGCAGGACCGGCATTCGATCACGATCCCGAGGCGCCGCCGGCACCCTTCGTCGAAGCTGCGGATCGGCTGGACCACGGCGTCAGCCGGCCGGCCCATGGCGCGCCCGCTCCGGCCGGGCGTGCGGACCGTCCTCCGCCCCGACTGGTTCCTCGTCCCCCGCACCATTCCACGAGCGTCCGCACGTCGCCGGCATTCCATCGCCTCCGGAATCGATTCCCACAATTGGAACAAAATAGGAACGAGTGCGCCACCGCAAGCGCCGATGCGAGACGCTCTCGGATGGCTCCCTGAAGGCGTGATGAATGCGCCCTTCAGAGTGGGTTCCGGCGGCGGGGCGCACAAAGGGGGCGTCGATACCCCGAGCCCCCTGGGCTCCTACCGGAGACGTTCCCATGGTCCGCCAGTCCCTCGCCGCCGCGCTTCTCGCCCTTGCCGGCCTCGCCGCGGTCGCCCCCGCCCACGCCAACGACGTGCGCATCGACCAGTACGGCTGGTCGAACGCGGCCGGCGGTGCGCAGACGGGCTTTCGCAACCGCATCCGCGTCCAGCAGGACGGCGTCTCCAACCGCATCGGCGCCCACCAGCGCGGCGACCGCAACCTTGCGGCCATCGGTCAGGACGGGCGCTACAACGACGCCGCCACCTACCAGCGCGGCAACGGCAACGCGGCCGGCATCGGCCAGTTCGGCTCGCACCACACCTCGATCCTGACGCAGGACGGCAACGGCAACATTGCGGCCGGTGTGCAGGTCGGTCGCGGCTGCGAGGCGAACGTCGCCCAAGGGGGCAGCGGCAACGTCGCGGCCTTCGTCCAGGCCTGCGACTGACCGCCATCCACGCCCCGTCACGAACCCGCCGCCGAACAGGAGCTACGCCATGCCGTCGATCCCATCCGCCACGCGCCGCGCCGGCGCGCTCCTGCTGGCCGCCGTCGCCTCCTTGGCGGCGGCGGGGCTGACCACGGCGGCCCCGCGCGAAGCCGGGCCCGCGCGCTGCGAGATCCGGCTCGATCGCACCGGCGGATCGGTGACGCTCACCGCGCTCGCCCATGCCGACAAGCGCGTGGCCGGTCGATACAGCCTCCGGGTGTCGGGAGCCGGCACCGACATCCGGCAAGGCGGTCCGTTCGAGGCCGCACCCGGCCGAACGACGACGCTCGGCACCGTCTCGCTCAGCCTCTCCGGCGGCAGCGCACGCGCCGATCTCGATCTCGATGTCGGGGGCGAGACGCTGTCCTGCTCGCAACGCATCGGCGACGGGATCTGATGCCCGCGCACGTCCCGTCCAACCCTGCTATCTGCCCGCGACAGGCGGGCCACCGGAGGTCGCCATGACCCGCCCTAAACTGCCCATCATCGCCATCGCCCTTGCGCTCGGGCTTGCTGCGGTCGGGCCCCTCGCCTCGCCGGCCGAAGCCGGCGGCCGCGTGTCCTGGACCTATGCGCCGTCCGGCCGCGAGGCCGGCGGGGCACTCGCAACGGGGCTTCGCCTCTATTCGATCTACAACGACGTGCGCGACGGCTCGATCCGCCAGACCGGCCGCGACAACGTCGCCGGCCTCGTGCAGCGCGGGCGCGGCAATCTCGGCCTCGTCGAGCAGCGCGGTACTGGCCATTCCGGCACCTTGGAGCAGGACGGCAACCGCAATGCCTACGGCCTCTTCCAGTTCGGACGGGGCACCGACGACCACATCGTCCAGCGCGGCAACGGCGGCAGCGGCGCGACCTTCAGCTACGGCTGGTGATGGCTGTTCGCTTCGGTGGCGTCCCGGGGCGAAGAGTTGTCGGCAGTCTAGCGTCCATTCGAGGCGGACGACGGCGGGGCTATGCGCGAATACACACCACAACCTGAAGGTTTGCGCACAACTTTCTGTCCGAATGCACGGTGCGGGTCTTCTTTCGACCCGAGAACGCAGTTAGCGTCGAGAGGTCAAACGAAAGTCATACCTTGTCCTTCGACGCGCATCGTTTCGAGAGCCTCGGCGCCAACTGCGAGTTCGGCTTCTTTCTGCAGGATCATGGAAACCACGAGACCTCCCTGTTCAAATGGGCGGAGGTGATCGGCATCGACGGGCTGACCCGCCTCCTGCGGAACGACTTCGAAGCGATGTTCGCCTATGAGAACGTGGTGCCGTTCAACGCCAGTATGGTGTTCGATCGCTCCTACTGGATCGCCTGGCATTCCAAGATGCAGGCGGAAGCCGCCGATCCCACGAAGCCGCTGAGCCGGATGAACGCAAGGTTTTCGACACCCGAGCCCGAACGTCGAAAGCTCTGGAATGACCAAAACGCCAAACTCCAGCACTTCGTCGGCAAGCTGAGGCAGGGACTTCGCACGGGCGAGCGCATCTTCGTCTACAAGCCCCGGCTGCAGGATGCCGTGACGGAAGAGGAGATCGTCACGCTCGGCAGAACCTTGCGGTCCTTTGGCAGCAACACCCTTCTTGTGGTGACGCTTGCTGAGCGTCCGGATGACGTGGGAACCGTCCGCAGGATCGAAGCCGGCCTTCTGCGCGGGTTCATTGACCGTTTTGCGCCGGGAGACCGGGCAAATGACTATTCCGGCGAGGTCTGGCTGCGGCTGTGTCGAGCGGCGCTCGAAGATGTCGATCGAGGTGCGGCCACCGAACCAGCGCCCAGCGTCACGGCATCCATTCCAGGCAAGGCGAAAAGTTCCGCCGTCGCAAAGGCGCTAGCCCGTCTCCGTCGCTGGACCGGATTGCGCTAGAACGGCTCGGCGAACCGGCGCTGCCAATCGCGGCCTGCGTCCGCTCGCCCCATTGAAGGGCTCGTCCACCGCCGCATCTCGCACGGAAGAACGGCGAGGATGGATCGACGGTGGCGAGGAAACGGCGGGACGAGGAGGTTGTCGAGCCACCGGCGGACTTGGCTCCGCAGGCCTGCTGGCTCTGCGGCCGGCCGCTCGGCGCCCGGGTCGAATGGCATCATCCGGTCCCGAAAAGCCGTGGCGGGCGCGAGACCGTGCCGGTCCATCCGATCTGCCACCGGACGCTCCACGCCTATTTTACGAACACCGATCTCGAGCGGCACGCCGAAGGCGGCATCCCGCTCGTGTCCAACCCAGACCTTGCCCGCTTCCTGAAATGGATCGGCAACAAACCGCCTGACTTCCATGCGCCGACGCGCAAGGCGCGCGCCTGACACCAGATACCGGCACGGCAGAGACGGGAAACGATCTCTTGCTTATTGGTAGGGTGCTATCTATATTATGTCGATGACGTCGATCGACCCCGATCTGAAGGCGGACTTCGCCGAAACCCTCGTGAAGAACGGGCGCAAGCTGCGCACGCGCTTCAATGCCGAGGTCGTGCGGCACGGGTTGACCTATCCGCGCGCGCGGGTCCTTGCCGTCCTCGCCGAGCGCCAGCCGCTGCGCCAGACGGAACTTGCGGCCGATCTCGAACTTGAGGGACCGACCGTGGTTCGCCTGCTCGACGGCATGGAGGCGCTGGGACTGATCGTGCGCCGCGCCGTACCGGGCGACCGGCGCGCCAAGCACGTCGAGCTGACGGAACACGGCTCGAGGCAGGCGGAGGTCGTGGCCGCGATCTCGGCGCGCCTGCGCGACACGATCCTGTCGACCTGCGAGGCGGCCGACGTGGCAACCGCGCTGAAGGTCCTGCGCAACATCGCCTCGGTTCTGGACGCGCCAGCGGAAGGGGATGGAGCATGAGCGACGACGCCAGCGCCCTGCGGGCGACCGCGCAGGTCGGCGGCCCTGCACCCGCCGACATCATGCCGGATGGATCGGCGGCGGCCGTCGCTCCGCGCCGCCGCGGCCAGCCGATGCCGGCGCCCGCGCCCTTCGTGCCCAAGCCAGCCTGGCTCGCGGCCCTCTACATCCTCGCCTCGACCCTGATCGCGATGACGCAAGGGCTCGGCCTCAACCTCGTGACGGCCAACCTCTACCAGATCCAGGGGCCACTCGGCGCCTCGCTCAACGAGACCGTGTGGCTCTCGGCGGCCTATCTCGCACCCAATGTCAGCCTGACGCTACTGCTCACCAAGATGCGCGCGCAGTTCGGCCTGCGCATCTTCGCGACCTATGCGATCGTCGCCTTCGTCGCGGTCGCCTCGCTGCATCTCGTCGTGGACGACATCCAGTCGGCGATCGTCGTGCGCTTCTTTGCGGGCGTCGCCGCCTCGCCGATGTCCTCGCTCGCCTTCCTCTATATGCTGGAGTCCTTCCCCCCGGAGCGGAAGATGACGATCGGCGTCAGCCTGGCCATGACCAACCTTTCGATCGCCGCCCCGCTCGCGCGGGTCGTCTCGCCGACGCTTCTCGATCTCGGCGGCTGGAACGGGCTGTTCCTGCTCGAGACCGCGCTAGCCCTCGTCAGCTTCGCCTTCATCCGTCTCCTGCCGCTCAACTCGCCGCCGAAGACGCCGGTGATCGAGCCGATGGACGTGGTGAACTACCTCTTCATCGCCGTCGGCCTCGGCTCGCTCGCCGTGGTCGCGACGGTCGGCCCATTCTACTGGTGGTTCGAGGCCCCCTGGATCGGCGGCCTGCTGGCGCTCGGTCTCGCCAGCCTGACGGTCGCCGTCGTGGTCGAGCTCAACCGCTCGAATCCCTTGATCGACATCCGCTGGATCACCTCGAAGGAGATCCTGCATTTCGCCGGCACGCTCCTCCTCTTCCGCCTTCTCCTGTCGGAGCAGGCGAGCGGGGCCACCGGCTTCTTCCAGGTGCTCGGCCTCAAGAACGAGCAGATGACGGTGCTCTATCTCGTGATGATCGGCGCGGCGATCGCGGCCGGCCTCCTGTGCACCGTGATCGTGCGTCCCGGCCGGGCGCCCTACATCCATATAGCGGCGCTGTCCTGCCTGATCGTCGGCTCGTATCTCGACTCCCGCGCGACCGTCCTGACGGGTCCGGAACAGATGTATCTCAGCCAGGGGCTGATCTCGGCGGCAGGCGTCCTCTTCCTGCCGCCGGCGCTCGCCGTCGGCTTCGGCTCGGCGATGAAGCGCGGGATGAACTACATCCTGTCCTTCCTGATCGTCTTCCTGACGACGCAGTCGCTCGGCGGCGCCATTGGTTCGGCCCTCTTTCGCACCTTCGTGACGATCCGCGAGAAGTTCCATTCGAGCCAGCTCGCGGAGAACATCGTCCTGTCCGACCCGATCGTCGCCGCGCGCATCACGCAGACCGGCGCGGCCTATGCCCGCGTCCTGCCGGACGCCGCCCTCCGGCAGGCCGAGGGACTGGCGACGCTCGGCACGCAGGCGACGCGGCAGGCCAATATCCTCGCCTACAACGACGCCTTCCTGGCCGTCTCGATCCTCGCCTCGGTGGGGCTCGCCGTCCTTCTCGTGCATCTTGCCGTCATCCACCTCAAGCGCTGGCGCGCCGGCCCGGCCGACGCGCAGACCGCCTGATCCGACCGTTTCCCGTTCTTCCGAAGCCCGATCGATGAAACTCCGCTCCCTGTCCACCCTCTTCGCCATCACGGTCGGCCTCGCTGGCGTCGCGCTGGTCCTCTACGCCTGGCGCCTGCCGCCCTTCGCCACCAGCATCGAGACGACCGACGATGCATATGTCCGGGGCCAGGTGACAGTGATCGCACCGCAGCTCGCCGGCACCATCGTGGAAGTCGCGGTGCAGGATTACGAGAGCGTGACCGAGGGGCAGCTCATCGCGCGGATCGACGACCGCATCTTCTCGCAAAGGGTGGCGCAGGCGCGCGCGACGCTGGCGGGCCAGAAGGCGCAGCTCGCCAATTCGCAGCAGGGCCGGCGGTCGGCTGAGGCCAAGGTCGCGGCAAGCGAGGCGGCGGTCGCGAGCGCGCAATCCGCTTTCGACACGGCGACCGCCAACTTCGCCCGCATCGCGCCGCTGGCGAACCAGGGCTACGTGCCCGGCAGCGACCTCGACGTGGCGACGCGCACGCGCGACCAGGCCGCGGCCGCGCTCGACCAGAGCAAGGCTTCGCTCGAAGTGTCGCGGCAGGACCTGCAGACCGTGATCGTGGCGCGCCAGTCGCTGGAAGCCGCCGTGGAGGGGGCGGAAGCCGCCGTGCGGCTGGCCGAGATCGACCTCGCCAACACTCGCATCCTCGCGCCCAAGGCCGGCCGCCTCGGCGAGGTCGGCGTCAAGCTCGGCCAGTTCGTGCAGGCGGGTACCCAGCTGACGAGCCTCGTGCCCGCGGCGGTCTGGGTGGTCGCGAACTTCAAGGAAACGCAGTTGCCGGGCATGACTGTAGGACAGCCCGTCCACTTCACGGTGGACGCGCTTCAGGGCACGCGCCTGTCCGGCCGCGTCGAGCGCTTCGCGCCGGCCACCGGCTCGGAATTTGCCGTGCTCCGTCCCGACAACGCGACCGGCAACTTCACCAAGGTGGCGCAGCGCCTGCCGGTGCGCATCGCCATCGACCCCGGCCAGCCGGCGGCGGAGAACCTCGTGCCGGGCATGTCGGTGGTGGTGCGGCTCGACACGGCGGCCGAGGCCGCGGTGCCGAGCCCGAACTGACGAAAGCGCAAAGGCTCGCGCGCGGCGCTCAGGCGAGCGCGGCGACGTCCAGGGGAGCGGTGCCGACGCCGAGGAGCGTGATCGTGCCCCCGCCCGACAGGGTGAGCACCTCCGAGCCGTTGACCTGCGCTGTCGTGTAGGTTTGGCCGGACAGGACCAGCCGGTCGCCTTCCGCCGCATTGAAGTCGACGATCACGTCGTCGCCCTGTCCGGCTTCGAAACTGAAGACGTCCGCGCCGGCCCGGCCCGCGAGCCAGTCGTTTCCGAAGCCACCGACCAGCGTGTCGTTGCCGAGGTCGCCCGAGACGAGGTCGTCGCCCCGGCCGCCATAGACGAGATCGTCGCCTTGTCCGCCATAGACGGTGTCGTTGCCGAGATCGCCGTAGACCGTATCGTTGCCGAGGTTCCCCGCGACGGTGTCCTGGTCGCGGCCGCCATAGACGACGTCGTTGCCCTGCCCGCCGAAGATCTGATCGTTGCCCTGGTTGCCAGAGATCAGATCATTGCCGGCATAGCCGAAGAGATTGTCCGCGCCCTCGTAACCGTAGACCGTGTCGTTGCCCGACGCGCCCATGAGAAGATCGGAAGCCGAGGTCCCGTAGACGAGGCGACCCACTTCCGGGGCGGGCCCGTACAGCGCCTGGATCGCAGCCAGATCCGCGTTGGAGAACGACATGTAGGCGCTGGCGATCGGATACATGATCGAGGCCGGATCGTCGGAGTGCTCCAGCCCGATCGTGTGGCCGATCTCGTGCACCATCATGCCATAGAAATTGGATCCGCCGGGAACGAACGGGCTCCAGGTCTCCGCACTGTCGACGGCGATCTCAGCGTGGGTAGTCACCGACCCTTGGTAATACCAGACGGCCTGACCAATAGTGCCGCCGCGCCCGTCGATAGCGTCCAACCCGACCTGAATGTCCGCAGGGCCGCTTCCGACCTCGACGAAGTCGATCGAGGCAACCTTCTCCCAGGCATCGAACGCCAGACGCACAAGGCTGCGATAGGCCTCGGACGCGATGATGTCGTCATAGGCGTAGTATCGCGACCCGGTGACGTCGAAACTCCAGGTCACGGTGCCGGCCGGCGTTCCCGCCACGCCGGAGTCACCCCATTTCGTTCCGGTCAAGGGAGTGGCGGCCATCGTCGGATCCTCGTTGCTTCGGCAACCTTCCCCAACGGAAGGTGGGGGACGTTTCTGGGATGCTCTGTATCAGACGACTTCCATATGACTCCATGAAATCGTGCCCGATCCTTGTGATGCCATAAATGTGAACGGCGGCGACGAATCGGTGGAAAGGGGGTCGAAGCCGGTTTCCCCCCTGCGGTCCGAGCGGCATCCTTCCACGATCGGGAATCGGGAATGCGCATCATGATCAACGCCGCCGTACGCCACGACGAACTCGACGCCGCCGTGGACGAGGCCGTGGCCCAGGCCGGGGGCGATCTCCTCGCCGCCATCCGCAACCTCGCCCGCCGTCAGCACGAGCTCGAGCACCGCTTCCAGGCGGACGTCTCGGCCGGCTTCGTGCGCCGGGGTCTCAAGCCCGCGCGCTGAGGCGGAAGCCTCAGGAACTGTTCACGGCGAGGTCGTATTCGAGGATCCGCAGCCCCGGATCCTCGGCATGGACCCGCTGGCGGAAGCCGATGCGGCGCGCCATCGCCAGCATAGCGGCGTTCTCGGCGAGCACCTCGCCGTAGACCATTCGCATGCCCTGCCCGCGCGCATAGCCGAGGATGGCGTCCATCAGGATGCGGCCGAGCCCCCGGCCCTTCTGGTCGGAGCGGACCATGATGCCGAACTCGGCGCGATCGCCGTCAGGATCGGCGATGAGGCGCACGACGCCGAGGATCGTCCCCGGCTCCGCGGCCGAGGCGTCCTCGGCGACGAGCGCCATCTCGCGCGAATAGTCGATCTGGGTGAGGCGCGCGGCGAAGGCGTGGCCGATGCGGCGCATCGGCGCGAAGAAGCGCAGGCGCACGTCCTCCGGATCGCTCGCCTCGACCATACGCACCAGGGCTGGCTCGTCCTCCGGCCGGATCGGCCGGAGCCGGAAGCGCGCCTTGCGCGAGGCGACCTCGGTCTCGAGATCCTCCGGGTAGGGCAGGATCGCAAAACGGGCTTCGCCCGCCCCCGCTTCGCCGCGCAGGACGATGCGCGCATCGAGCGCCAGGACGCCGTCGCTGTCGGCCAGAAGCGGATTGATGTCGAGTTCGGCAACCGCCTCGAGGTCGGCCGCCATCCGCGAGAGGGTGACGAGCGTCGCCACCACCGCCTCGAGATCGGCGGGTGGGCGGTCGCTGTAGCCCATGAGAAGACGCGACACCTTGGTCCGGTCGATCATGTCGCGGGCGAGCACCGCGTTCAGCGGCGGCAGGCCGACGGCCCGGTCGTCGAGAATGTCGGAGGCCGTACCGCCCTGCCCGAAGCGGACGATCGGGCCGAACACCGGATCGGTGGATATTCCGAGCCTCAGTTCGATCGCGTTGGCGCGCCGGATCATTGCCTGGACCGTGAAGCCCTCGATACGGGCGCCCGGCTGGCGTTCCGCCACCGTGCGGATCATGTGCGCGGCCGCCTCGCGCACCATGGCGGCATCGTCGAGCTGGAGGCGCACGCCCCCGACGTCGCTCTTGTGGTCGATGTCGGGCGACAGGATCTTGAGCGCCACGGGAAAGCCGATCCGTCCGGCGAGCCCTGCGGCCTCGGCCGGGTCGGCGGCGATCTCGGTCGGCACCGAGGCGATGCCGTAGGCCGCAAGAAGCGCCTTCGATTCGGGCTCGCTGAGCGCCGTGCGTCCCTCGGCGAGCGCCCCGCCGACGAGCCGGTCGACCGTTTCCCGATCGACGCCGAACGGGGCGACGACGGCGGGCGTCTGCATCAGGAGATCTTGGTTGCGCCGGTAGGTGACGAGCTGCATGAAGGCGCGCACGGTCTCGTCCGGCGTCTGGTAGGTCGGCACGTTGCTGGCGGCGAACACGCGCCGCGCCGTGCGCGCCGCGCGCTCGCCGAGCCAGCAGGTGAGGACCGGCGTGCGGCGGGCCTTGCGCGCGCCCTCGACCGTCGCATGAGCGGCCTGCGTGCCGTCGGCGATCGCCTGCGGGCAGTTCATCACGAGGACCGCGTCCTGGTCGCCCGCCTCGAGGATCGCCGCCAGCGCGTCGGAATAGGCGCTCGCCGAGGCGTCGGGCGCGAGCTTGACGAGCCCGAGCGGCGAGGGCGAGCCGGGCAGGACGGGTCGCAGCCGCTCCCACACCCCGTCGGAGAACCGTGCGAGCCGCCCGCCGAAGGCGCTGAGCGCGTCGAGCGCGAGGGTGCCGGCGGCGTCGCTGTTGGTGAGGATCGCCAGCCGGTCGCCGCTCGGCCGCAGACCCGTGGCGAGCGTCGCGACGGCTTCGAAGAGTTCGCGCAGCGTCTCGACCCGCAACATGCCGGCGCGCCGGAAGGCGGCGTCGTAGACGTCGTCGGCGCCCCGCCCGCCGCCGATCTCCGGCCGCAGCTCCGCCTGCAGCCCGGCATTGCGGCCCGCCTTGATCACGACCACCGGCTTCGTGCGCGCCGCGATGCGGGCGGCGGTCATGAACTTTCGCGCGTCGGTGATGGTCTCGAAGTAGAGGAGGATCGCCCGCGCCCGCGCGTCCAGCGCCAGATGGTCGAGAAGGTCGCCTATATCGACGTCGCTCATGTCGCCCGTCGCGACCACGTGCGAGAAGCCGATCTCGCGCACGTCGGCCCAGTCGAGCACCGTGGTCGCCATGGCGGCCGACTGGCTGACGAAAGCGAGATCCCCCTTGCGGGGCGTCAGGTGGGCGAAGCTCGCGTTCAGGGAGGACGGCGGCGACAGGACGCCGAGGCAGTTCGGCCCGACGACGCGCAGGAGGTGGGGCCGAGCGGCCTCGAGAAGCGCGCGCCGCCCGTCGGCGTCGAAACCGGACGAGATCACCACGGCGGCCCGGCAGCCCCGCTGCCCGAGGTCGGAGACGAGCGCCGGGACACCCGCGGCCGGCGTCGCGATCAGGGCGAGGTCGGGCACCATCGGCAGGGCATCGAGCGAGGGATAGCAGACCACGGACCGGATCGAGGTCTCGCGCGGATTGACCGGCATCACCGGCCCGTTGAACCCCGATCCGAACAGGTTGCGCGCGAGAACCGCGCCGACCGAACCGGCGCGGTTGCTGGCCCCGATCAGGGCGATGGAGCGAGGCTCGAACAGGGCATCGAGGTTTCGGATCGACATCGCCCATCCTTGGCGCGGGAACCGATCGCGGGCAAGGCCGGGGTGGGCGACTGTCGCGAACCTGAGAAAGCACGGGATCCGCCATCCGAATTGTTAAGCGGCGACAGGCTAGAACCCATGAACGAGGGCGCGGCGACGTTGCGTCAGCCAGAGCTTGGGACCGATCGAAAGGCCATGATGAACGTCCTCCGCAACATTGGCGTGCGCGCTCGCCTCTTGTTGTTGATCGCGGCAGCCATGCTGCCGCTGATCGGACTGATCGTGACCGGCCTCGTCATCTCCTATCGCGACACCGAATACGAGGCGCACCGGAACGTCGCCAACGAAGCACGCCTCGGCGCTTCCAAGATCGCCCATATCTTCGACGATGCCCAGGAGTTCCTGGCGACGCTGCGACACATGCCGCAGGTTCTCGAGGCCCAGCAGCCGACCTGCAACACGCTTCTGGCGGGCCTCAAGGCCGAACGCGCGCAGCTCCTGTCGATCGGGGTGATCGCGCCGGACCGGACGATCCTGTGCCACAGCCGCGGGGTTACGGGGTCGCTCTTCCACGACGAGGACCTGTTCGAGCAGACGATCAACTCGCGCGGCAACCGCTTCGTGGTCGGCGACTTCCTCGTCAGCCCGATCACCGGCCGCCCGACGATTGCGGTCGCGATGCGCCTTCCCCCGACCGCGGGCCGCGCTTCGGGCGGCGTCATCTTCGCCTCACTCAACCTGCCGATGGTCGAGCGCGACGTTCAGCTGCTCGCGGAGGAGAGCGGTCATTCATGGATGATCGTCCAGCCTCGCGCCTCGCGCATCATCCTCGGCTGGCCACACGCTGTCGAATTCGGCACCGTCACGCCCGGTTTCGAGCTGTTCCCAGTGATGCGCGCCGGCCGCACGGGCCGCACCGCGGCGGTTCGGGACCTCGGCGGACAGTCGATGATCTACGGCTTCGAGCCGATCCCGAACGCCAGCACCGGCGATCTCTGGCTGGCGGTCGGCATTCCGCCCTCCGAGGTCTTCGCCAAGGTGGAGCGCCGCCTCAACTGGACGCTGCTCGCCAGCGCCGGCGCCCTGATCCTGGCGCTCGGCGGCACCGCGCTGATCGCCTACTGGATGCAGCTGCGCCCGATCGCGCTTCTGTCGCGCTCGGCGCAACGCATCGGCGCCGGCAATTTCGACGTGCGCACCGGCATGGGCCAGTGGCAGGCACCCGAGTTCCGCCGTTTGGGACAGCTCGTGGACCGCGCCGCGCTGACGCTGGCGCAGGCCAAGGCCGCAGAAGAGGCCGTCGCAGCCGGCCAGCGTCGCTTCCAGCTGGTGGCGGACAACACGGTCGACATGATCACCTGTGTGAATGCCGAGGGCAAAAGAACCCTCGTCACCGGCGCGAGCCGTCGCCTCCTTGGCTACGAGCCGTCCGAACTGATGGGCCTCAGCCCCATAGAACTGGCCGTCGAGGACGATCGCGCGATCGTCCGTTCGCTGCTCGACACCTGTCGTTTGGGCGGCGAGGTCAGCGGGGCGAGATACCGCGTGCGCCGCAAGGACGGCGTGGTGATCTGGGTCGAGCTTTCGGGACGGCCGATCGACGAGATCGGCGGCTGCGTCGTTTCCATGCGCGACGTCGATCAGCGTCAACGCA
Organism: Aureimonas phyllosphaerae; assembly: GCF_047943035.1. NCBI lineage: Bacteria > Pseudomonadati > Pseudomonadota > Alphaproteobacteria > Hyphomicrobiales > Aurantimonadaceae > Aureimonas > Aureimonas phyllosphaerae. The sequence goes on from NZ_CP181348.1 coordinate 4,472,489, forward strand.
CCGAGGAAGCGCTGGCGGAGGCGACCCGCCAGCTGGAACTCCTGGCGGCGACCGACGAGCTGACGCGCCTTGCCAATCGGCGCACCTTCAACCGCCGGCTGGAAGAGGCGTTCGCGCAGACAGGCGACGGTGGGGACTTCAGCCTGCTCCTCTTGGACGTCGACCACTTCAAGGCCTTCAACGACCGTTACGGCCATCCCGCCGGCGATCGGTGCCTGAAGGCCGTCTCCGAGACCTTGGCCGCCTGCGTTCGCAGGGATGACGAGATCGGCGCGCGCTATGGCGGCGAGGAACTCGCCCTGATTCTGCCCGGCGTCGGCCCGTCCGAAGCGCTCCAGCGTGCCGATGCGATCCGCCGCGCGATCGCCGCGCTCGCGATCCCGCACAAGGACGCGGCGGGCGGGACATTGACGGTGAGCATCGGCGTCGCCTCGCGCTCGGAACTCCGTACCGGCCATCCGGGTCCGACCGAGATCATCCAGAAGGCCGACGAAGCCCTCTATGCGGCGAAGGCCGGCGGCCGGAACCAGGTCAGGGCGCTGGCCGCCTGAACGCTTGCCCAAGCGACAAGTCGAAACGTCCCGCGCTCTCGCCGTGTCCGCTGAAAGGCGGACGTGATCGTCTAGCCCCGCCGCCGGAGCCGGTGGGCGATCTCGCCGACGATGCCGCGGCGGAAGAGGAGCACGCAGACCATGAAGGTCAGACCCGTGATCACCGTCACCGGGAAGGCCGAGGTCGCGAGATAGTTCTGCAGCGAGACGACGAGCGCGGCGCCGACGAGCGGCCCCGCCACGGTGCCGATGCCCCCTAACAGCGTCATCAGGATGACTTCGCCTGACATCTGCCAGGACACGTCGGTGAGCGTGGCGAACTGGAAGACCAGCGCCTTGAGACCGCCCGCAAGCCCGGCGAGCCCCGCCGACATGACGAAGGCGGCGAGCTTGTAGGAGCCGACCGACAGGCCGAGCGAGGTCGCCCGCGTCTCGTTCTCGCGGATCGACTTCAGGATCATGCCGAAGGGCGAATGGACGATGCGCCAGATCGCGAACAGCCCGATCAGGACGACGGCGAGCACGTAGAAGTAGATCGCGAGCGGCTGGGAGAGGTCGAAGACACCAAGTCCGAACCCGCGCGGCACGCCCTGCAGCCCGTCCTCGCCCCCGGTGAAGGGGGCCTGAAGGCAGAAGAAGAAGAACATCTGCGAGAGCGCGAGCGTGATCATCGAGAAGTAGATGCCCTGCCGCCGGATCGCGAGAAAGCCGATCACGAGGCCGAGCAGCGCGCCCGCCGCGACACCTGCGAGAAGGCCGAGTTCGGGCGGCAGGCCCCAGACCTTGACCGCGTGGGCGGTGGCGTAGGCCGCTCCGCCGAAGAAGGCGGCGTGGCCGAAGGACAGGAGGCCGGTATAGCCGAGAAGGAGGTTGAAGCTCGCGGCGAACAGCGCGAAGCACAGGACCTTCATCAGGAAGATGGGATAGACGAGGAAGGGCGCGACGACGAGCGCGGCGAGGACGATCGCCGCCAGCGCGAAGCCCATCGCCTTGGCGGCCGGGCGTTCGCGCGGCAGGGACATGGTGGTTTGCGTCATCTCAAGCCGCCCTTCCGAACAGTCCGGCCGGGCGCACGAGAAGCACGATGGCCATGATGACGAAGATCACGATGGAGGAGGCCTCGGGGTAGAAGACCTTGGTCAGGCCCTCGAAGAGGCCGAGCATGTAACCCGTCAGGATCGCGCCGCCGATCGATCCCATGCCGCCGACCACCACCACCGCGAAGACCACGATGATGATGTTGGAGCCCATCAGTGGCGAGACCTGGTAGACGGGCGCCGCCATGATGCCGGCAAGCCCCGCCAGCGCCGAGCCGAGCCCGTAGGTGAAGGTGAGGAGGAGCGGCACGTTGATGCCGAAGGCGCGCACCATCACCGGGTTCTCGGTCGCCGCGCGCAAGGTCGCGCCGAGCCGCGTCTTCTCGATGAGCGCCCAGGTGCCGATGCAGACGACGAGCGAGGCCACGACGATGAAGGCGCGGTAGTTCGGCAGGAACATGAAGCCGAGATTGGTGCCGCCGGTGAGCGCGGCCGGGGGTGCGTAGGGCTGGCCCGAGGCGCCGTAGAGATAGCGGAACGTGCCCTCGATCACGAGCGCGAGGCCGAAGGTGAAGAGAAGGCCGTAGAGGTGGTCGAGGTCGTAGAGGCGCGAGAGGGCGAGGCGCTCGATCGCCGCCCCGATGATGCCGACGACGAGTGGCGCCAGGATCAGCGAGAACCAGAAGCCGATGCCGAGATTGGTCAGGAGCAGGTAGCCCACGAAGGCGCCCAGCATGTACTGCGCGCCGTGGGCGAAGTTGATGATGCGCAGGAGCCCGAAGATGATCGCCAGCCCCAGCGAGAGCATCGCGTAGAACGAGCCGTTGATGAGGCCGACGAGAAGCTGGCCGAGCAGCGCCTGAATCGGAATGCCGAAGACCATGGTCATGCGGTCAGACTCCGAGGGTTTCGGTGAGCTGGGCCATGCGGGCGGGAAGCTCGGAGACGGGGAAGCCGTCGAGCACCTGTCCGTGGTCCATGAGATAGAAGCGGTCGGCGACCTTGGCGGCGAAGCGGAAGTTCTGCTCGACGAGAAGCACCGTCATGCCTCTGGCCTTCAGCGTCGTCAGGATTTCGCCGATGCGCTGGACGATGACGGGCGCGAGGCCCTCGGTCGGCTCGTCGAGAAGCATGAGCTTGACGCCTGAGCGCAGGATGCGGGCGATCGCCAGCATCTGCTGCTCGCCGCCCGAGAGCTTCGTGCCGGGCGAGGCCCGGCGTTCCTCGAGATTAGGGAAGAGGCGATAGATCTCCGCGATCTCCATGCCGCCCGGTGCCACGACGGGGGGCAGGAGGAGGTTCTCCTCCACGGTCAGGCTGGAGAAGATCGCGCGCTCCTCCGGCACGAAGCCGATCCCATGATGGGCCGTACGGTGGAGCGGTACGCGGATCATGTCGCGGCCGTCGAAGCGGATCTCGCCGGTGCGCTTCGGGATGATGCCCATGATGGCACGCAGCGTCGTGGTCTTGCCGACGCCGTTGCGCCCGACCAGCGTTACCGTCTCGCCGGGCAGGATGTCGAGGTCGACGCCGTGCAGCGCGTGGCTTTCGCCGTACCAGGCATTGAGGCCGCGCACGCGCAGGAGGGGCTCAGCCATGGTCGGTCCCCATGTAGGCGGTGCGCACGCGCTCGTCGGTGGAGACGGTGGCATAGTCGCCCGCCGCCAGGATCTCGCCGCGCTGGAGCACCGTCACGCGGTCGCAGAGATCGGCGACCACCTTCAGGTTGTGCTCCACCATCAGGACGGCGCGCGTCTCGGCGACGCGCTTGATGATGGCGGCGACTGTGCCGACGTCCTCGTGCCCCATGCCGGCCATCGGCTCGTCGAGGAGGAGAACCTTGGGGTCGAGCGCAAGCGTCGTCGCGAGTTCGAGGACACGCTTTCGGCCATAGGACAGGTCGGCCGCCTGCAGGTGGCGGGCGTCCTCCAGCCCGACCTCGCGCAGGAGTTCCATCGCCCGCGCATCGAGGCGGTCGAGGGCGGACAGGCTGCGCCAGAACTGCGTGGCGAGCCCGGCCGGGCGCTGGAGCGCGACGCGCACGTTCTCCAGGACGCTCATATGGGGAAAGGTCGCCGAGATCTGGAACGAGCGCACGAGGCCCATGCGCGCGACCTTGGACGGCGAGGTCTTCGTGATGTCCTCGCCCATCAGCGTGATGGTGCCGGCGGTCGGCTGGAGGAACTTCGTCAGGAGGTTGAAGACCGTGGTCTTGCCCGCCCCGTTCGGTCCGATCAGCGCGTGGACCTCGGCATGGCGGACGTCGAGATCGACGTCCTTGACCGCGGTGAAGCCGCCGAAGTCGCGCCGGAGCCCCCGGCAGGCGAGCACGACCTCGCCTTTGGCTGCGATCGGGGAGGCGCCGGCCGGGACAGCGCCCGGCCGGTCGATGCGCGCCGTCGCGCCCGCCATCTCGGCCCCGCCCTTTACTGCGCCGCGACCAGCGGGCAGCCGCTCTTCGCCGGATCGATATAGGCCTCCGAGCCCGGCACGGTGGCGAGCACCTTGTAGTAGTCCCAGGGCTTGGTGCTCTCGGCCGGCGTCTTCACCTCCATGAGATACATATCGTAGATCATGCGGCCGTTGGCGCCGACCTTGCCGCCGCGCGCGAAGACGTCCTCGACGGGCATCTCGTGCAGCGCCTTGGAGACGGCCTCCGTCTCGTCGGTGCCGGCCTTCTGAATAGCCTTCAGATACTGCGTCACGGCCGAGTAGGTGCCGGCCTGGATCATGTTGGGCATGCGCTGCGTGCGATCGAAGAACTTCTGGGAGAAGGCGCGCGATTCGTCGTCGCGGTCCCAATAGAAGCCTTCGGTCAGCGACAGGCCCTGCGCCGCTTCGAGTCCGAGGCCGTGCACCTCGGCGAGCGTGAAGAGGAGCGCGGCCAGCCGCTGGCCGCCCTGCACGATGCCGAACTCGGCCGCCTGCTTCACCGCGTTGGCGGTGTCGAGGCCGGCATTCGCCATGCCGATCACCTTGGCGCCGGACGACTGGGCCTGAAGCAGGAACGAGGAATAGTCGGTGGTCGAGAGCGGATGGCGGACCGAGCCCAGCACCTGACCGCCATTGGCCTTCACGAAGTTGGAGGTCTGCTCTTCCAGCGAATAGCCGAAGGCGTAGTCGGCGGTCAGGAAGAACCACGTGTCGCCACCCTGCTTCACCAGCGCGCCGCCGGTGCCGACCGCGAGGGCATGCGTGTCGTAGGCCCAGTGGAAGCCGTAGGGGCTGCACTGCTTGCCGGTGAGTTCCACCGTCGCGGCGCCCGTCGTGATCGTGACCTTCTTCTTCTCCTTCGACAGGCCCTGTACGGCGAGCGCGACCGAGGAGGTCGTCAGCTCCATGATCGAATCGACCTGCTCCGTGTCATACCACTGGCGTGCGATGTTGGAGGCGACGTCGGGCTTGTTCTGGTGGTCGGCCGTGACGACCTCGATCGGCGCATCGAGGACCTTCCCGCCGAAGTCCTCCACCGCCATCTTCGCGGCCTCGAAGCTCCAGCGCCCGCCGAAGTCGGCATAGACGCCGGACTGGTCGTTGAGGATGCCGATCTTGACCTTGCCGTCCGAGACCTGGGCGGCGGCCGGCAGGACCGTGGCGGCGAGAAGAAGCGTCGAAAGCGCGGCAAGTCGGGTCATCAGGTGTCCTCCCAGGTTGCGACGAACGTCGGGAAGACGGCACGTTCGCCAGGGTGGATCTCGCCCGCCCCGGCTCTCGCCAACCTCCCCGTCCGTCCCGCGTCCTTCGATCGCGCGGGTTCGGACCATTCGCCTGCAGCACCCGGGGTCTCCCGCCCCGCGATGCTGCCGATAGGGGAACGCTAGCATCGCCTCGCCGGCAGATGAATGTTCATTTCCGAAAATGATCTGTACAAAAACGTACAGACGGAGACGAGAATGGCCGAATATTCCTGGGACGACCTGCCGTTTTTCCTCGCCGTCGCACGGACCGGCCAGCTGTCGGCCGCGGCGCGCGAGCTGCGCACCAATCACGTCACCGTGTCCCGCCGGCTCGATCGGCTGGAGAGCGACCTTGGCGTCCGCCTCTTCGAGCGCTCGCCACGCGGCTACCGGCTGACCGCGCTCGGCGAACGGCTGGTCGAGCGGGCCGGCGCGATGGAGCGCGATGCGGCTGTCTTTGCGGAAGCGGCGACCGAGGGCCCCGCGACGCCGCGCGGCACGGTGCGGCTGGCGACGCCGGAAGGGTTCGGCAATTTTTTCCTCGCCGACCACCTGCCCGCGCTCGCCCGCAGCCATCCCGCGCTCCTCATCGAGCTCGTGCCGATCCAGCAGATCATGTCGCTGTCGCGGCGCGAGGCGGACCTGTCGGTGGCGCTGCATTCGCCGTCGAGCGGGCCATACCGGCGCGAGCGCATCCTGCCGTATCGCCTCTTCGTCTATGCCTCGCGCGGCTATCTCGACGCGCATGGCCCGATCCGGCACGCAGGCCAATTCGCGGCCCATCCGGTCATCGGCTACATCGAGGACATGATCTTCACGCCGGGGCTCGACTATCTTCGCGAGATCCTGCCCGGCACGCGCGCGAGCTACCAGAGCTCCAGCATCCAGGCGCAGCTCGCTGCGACGCGCGCCGGCTTCGGGCTCGGGGTCCTGCCCTTCTTCATCGCCAGCCGCCATCCCGACCTCGTGCCGGTCCTGCCGCGCGAGGTGCATATCGAGCGGGCCTACTGGCTGATCTGCCACGACGATCTCGTCGCCGCACCGCGCATCCGCCTTCTGTCGGACTTCATCCGCGACGCCGCGCAGTCGGCGGCGGACACCTTCGCGGGCGCGCCGCTCCTCTCGTGAAAAAGGCCGCCCGGAGGCGGCCTTCTCATATGCGTCAGGCCGTTCAGGCCTTCGGTGCGGTCATCTTGCCGTCCATCCGGCGCCAGAGCCCGAGCGGGTTGGCGTCCTTCAGGGCGTCCGGCAGGAGGCCGTCCGGCAGATCCTGGTAGCAGACCGGACGCAGGAAGCGGTCGATCGCCTTCGAGCCGACCGAGGTCGAGCGGCCGTCGGCCGTGGACGGATAGGGACCGCCGTGGACCATGGCATGCGCCACCTCGACGCCCGTGCCGAAGCCGTTGACGAGGATGCGGCCGGCCTTGCGCTCCAGAAGCGGGAGCACGGCACGCGCCGCCTCGTGATCGCCTTCCGTGATGTGGATCGCCGCGGTGAGCTGACCCTCCAGCGCCGATACCACCGACTTCATCTCAGCGGCGTCCCGGCAGACGACGACGATCGAGGCCGAGCCGAACATCTCGTCCTGCAATTCGGCCGACTTGACGAAGTCGGAGGCCGAAACGCGGAAGAGCGCCGCCTGGCCGCGCAGCGTCTCGCCCGCCTGCCCCTTGGCGACCACCGACACGGAGGCGTGGCCCTCGACCGCCGCGACGCCCTTGGCATAGGCCGAGCAGATGCCCGGCGTCAGCATGACCGCGGCGGGCGCGGCGACGAGCGCTTCCTCGGCGCCCTTCAGGAAGGCGTCGAGCCCCTCGCCCTCGACCGCGATGATGAGGCCGGGATTGGTGCAGAACTGGCCGGCGCCGAGCGTCAGCGAACCGACGAAGGCCTTGCCGATCGCAGCGCCACGCTCCTTCAGCGCGCCCGGGAAGAGCAGCACCGGATTGATCGAGCTCATCTCGGCATAGACCGGGATCGGCTCCGACCGGTTCGCTGCGATCTTCATCAGCGCCGTGCCGCCGGTGCGCGAGCCGGTGAAGCCGACCGCCTTGATGCGGTGGTCGGCGACGAGGCCCTCGCCGATGGCGCGCTCGGCCGCGAACAGGAGCGAGAAGGTGCCTTCCGGCATGCCGCATTTCTCGACCGCCGCGTGCACCGCGCGACCGACGAGCTCGGACGTGCCGGGATGGGCCGAGTGCGCCTTGACGACGACCGGGCAACCTGCGGCGAGCGCCGAGGCCGTATCGCCGCCGGCGACCGAGAAGGCGAGCGGGAAGTTGGAGGCGCCGAATACGGCGACTGGGCCGACCGGCACGTTGCGAAGACGCAGGTCCGGGCGCGGCAGGGGCTGGCGGTCGGGCATCGCCGGGTCGATGCGCGCATCGAGATAGCCGCCGTCGCGCAGGACGCCGGCGAAGAGGCGCAGCTGGCCCATGGTACGGCCGCGCTCGCCCTCGATGCGCGGACGCGGCAGGCCGCTCTCCGCCATGCAGCGCTCGACGAGCTCGTCGCCGAGGGCCAGGATCTCGTCGGCGATCGTCTCCAGGAACCGGGCCCGGTCCTCGAGGCTGGTCTCGCGATAGGTGTCGAACGCGGCGTCCGCGAGCGCACAGGCCCGGTCGAGGTCGGCCTTGCTGGCACCGCCGAAGGCCGGCTCGAGCTTTTCGCCCGTCGCCGCTGCGATACCGTAGACCGTGCCCTGCCCCCCCTTGGAGATGGCCTGGCCGATGATCTGCTCGCCTTGAATGGTCATGATAGGTCTCCGTCGTGTCCCGACCCGGTGCGGCGCGCCCGCCGCTTCGCGCTCCGATTACAGCCTAGAGCCGGCGGAGGGAACCTCGCGAAGCCCGTTCGGGACGGTTTCCTCGGACAAATAGGGGCGCGAACATGCAAACGGCAGGGGGTCTTTGATGCCGCTGCATCAGATACGACAACCTAAGTGTTGCGTACGAAGACACATTGCGGCATGTGAGATTGGTATTCCTTTGTAAGAAGTGGCGGCAGCACCGATGAGCAAGGACCTTCTCCTCGACGAGCAGCTGTGCTTTGCGATCTATTCCGCGACTCACGCCTTCAACCGCTTCTACAAGCCGAAGCTCGATCGGCTCGGCCTCACCTATCCGCAGTACCTCGTCATGATGGTGCTCTGGGAGGAGGAGCCGCAGACGGTCGGCAGCATCGGCGAGCGGCTGCTCCTCGATTCGAGCACCCTGACGCCGCTCCTGAAGCGGCTGGAAGCGGCCGGCTACGTCAGCCGCAACCGCTCGCTGCGCGACGAGCGCGTGGTGGAGGTGACGCTGACGCCCGTCGGGCGCGCGCTGCGCGAGGACGCCTGCCCGCTGCCTGAGGCGGCGAAGGCTGCGAGCGGCTCGACCATGGCCGAGTTGAACGACCTGCGGCACCAGCTCGTGTCGATCCGCGACGCCCTCAATACGGCCGATCCGGCCTGACCCGACGCGCCCACTGGTGCGGAGCGGCGACTTATCCGCTATGAGATCGCCCGACTGCGGCGGCCGAGGACGGCGCCGCGCGAGGGAGGATCGACGATGGTGGCGCTCGGCAACGGCAATCTGGCGGAAATCTCGAAGACGGCCGACGTGCCGGCCTATGACCGCGGCGCGCTGACGCCCGGCATCGCGCATTTCGGCGTCGGCAATTTCCACCGCGCCCATCAGTGCGTCTATCTCGACGACCTGTTCGCGACCGGCGCGGACCACGACTTCGCCGTCATCGGCCTCGGCGTGCGCCCCGAGGAGAAGGCGGCCTTCGCCGACCTCACGGCGCAGGACGGCCTCTACACCGTGACCGAGGTCGACGAGGGCGTGCGGCGCACGCGCGTGATCGGCTCGGTGGTCCGCCTCGTCGAGCCGGGCGACCGCGCCGCCACGATGTCGGTCCTCACCGACCCCGCGATCCGCATCGTCACGCTGACGATCACCGAGGGCGGCTACTACCTGTCCGGCGACAAGCCGAACCTCGACCATCCCGACCTTGCTGCCGACGCCGCCGACCTATCCGCTTCGCGCACCGTCTTCGGCCTGATCGTCTCGGCGCTCGCCGAGCGGCACCGGGCCGGCATCGCACCCTTTACGGTGCTCTGCTGCGACAACCTCCCCCACAACGGCGACCTGACGCGCAAGCTCGTGACCGGCCTCGCCCGCAAGGCCGACCCGGCGCTCGCCGACCACATCGAGACGGCCGTCGCCTTCCCGAACTCGATGGTGGACCGCATCACGCCCGCCACGACCCCGGTGCAGGCCCAGTCGCTGCGCGACGAGACCGGCATCGAGGACAAGCGCCCGGTCTTCTGCGAGCCCTTCATCCAGTGGGTCATCGAGGAGAACTTCTGCAACGGCCGCCCGGCCCTCGAGACCGTGGGCGTCACCTTCGTCGAGGACGTCACGCCCTACGAGCTGATGAAGCTGCGCATCCTGAACGCGGGCCATGCGACCATCGCCTATCCGGCGGCGCTCCTCGGCCTGACCTATGCCCACGACGCCATGCGCGACGACCTCGTCCTGCGCTTCTTCCGCGATGTCGAGGAGAACGAACTTCTGCCGACGGCGCCTGGCATCGAGGGCGTCAGCCGCGAGGACTATCTCGCCACCGTGACGTCGCGCTTTGCCAATCCGGCGATCGCCGACACGCTGCGGCGCCTCGCCCTCGACGGGTCCAACCGCCAGCCGAAGTTCATTCTGCCCTCGGTGCGCGAGCGGCTGGCTCGCGGCGAGGACATCTCGGGGCTCGCGCTCGTCGGCGCCCTGTGGTGCCGCTACTGCTACGGCACGCTGGAGGACGGCACCGACATCGAGCCGAACGATCCGAACTGGGACGCGCTGCAAGCGGCTGCGCGCGCCGCCAGGGACGAGCCCCGGCGCTTCCTGGAACAGCGCGACATCTTCGGGGATCTGGCCGAGAACCCCGTCTATGCCGAGGCCTTCTCCGGCCACCTGAAGGCGCTGTGGCGCGACGGCGTGCGCCCGGTTCTGGAAGGATACCTCGCCCGCCGCGCAGGCTGATGCTCGGGCCGAAAGGCCCGTTTCAGCCGCGGAATCCGAAGGGCCGGACCTCATGGAGGTCCGGCCCTTCGTCGTTTCGGTTGGTCGCCAGCCCGATCGGCCGACGGAGCGGTCAGGGGAAGAGGATGGCGACGGCCAGCGTCGTGCCCGCGGCCAGCATGGCCAGCGCGGTCAGGTTCACGAAAACGGACACCATGGTCTCGATGCGCACCGGAATCTCTCCTCGTAGTCGGCAATTCGATCCTACAACGGCCTTGTTTCGGCCCGGTTTCATCAAATTGCTGAATTCGCCATTCCCCTCGAAATCCACAGGGAAACGGCAGCCGGACGCATCAACACGGGCGTGTGAGAAATCGAGTTGACAGACGCCCGGGTTTCGAACTTGTATGAGTTATTGCGGATCAGACGACCGCAAGGGCGGTTTCCGGCACGGCCGGACCCGCTCGCCGGCTCGGGAGGCCGGTTCGGATTCAGGCCGGCAGCGGTCCGGCTTCAGGGAGGAAGAACATGGGTAAGTTGGGCAAGCTGGCTGCGGCCTTGGCTTTGGCGACCGTGATGGGCGCGCCCGCCTTCGCGCAGGGCGGCATGGTGGTCGGCTTCTCGCAGGTCGGCTCCGAATCGGGCTGGCGCGCGGCCGAGACCGCGGTCACCAAGCAGGAAGCCGAGAAGCGCGGCATCGATCTGAAGTTCGCAGACGCCCAGCAGAAGCAGGAGAACCAGATCAAGGCGATCCGCTCCTTCGTGGCGCAGGGCGTCGACGCGATCCTGCTCGCCCCGGTGGTCGCGACCGGCTGGGATGACGTCCTCGAGGAAGCCAAGGAAGCCGAGATTCCGGTCATTCTTCTCGACCGCAACATCGAGACCACCGACGATTCGCTCTACCTCACCGCCGTGACCTCGGATCAGGTCCACGAGGGCAAGGTCGCCGGCGACTATCTCGTCGGTCAGGTCGGCTCCAAGCCCTGCAACGTCGTCGAGCTCCAGGGCACCACGGGCTCCTCGCCCGCGATCGCCCGCAAGAAGGGCTTCGAGGAGGCTCTCAAGGGCCACGACAACATCAAGCTCACCCGCTCGCAGACCGGCGACTTCACCCGCACCAAGGGCAAGGAAGTCATGGAAAGCTTCATCAAGGCCGAGAACGGCGGCAAGGACATCTGCGCTGTCTACGCCCACAACGACGACATGGCGGTGGGCGCGATCCAGGCGATCAAGGAAGCCGGCCTGAAGCCCGGCTCCGACATCATGGTCGTCTCGATCGACGCCGTGCCCGACATCTTCGCCGCCATGGCGGCCGGCGAGGCGAACGCCACGGTCGAGCTGACGCCCAACATGGCCGGCCCCGCCTTCGACGCGCTGGAAGCCTACAAGAAGGACGGCACCGAGCCGAAGAAGTGGATCCAGACCGAATCGAAGCTCTATACGCAGGCCGACGATCCGAAGGCCGTGATGGAATCGAAGAAGGGCCTCGGCTACTGAGCCGATCCGCCTGACGGGCTTCGTCCCGTCCGTTCGATCAGCCGCGCCGTCGCCTCCAGGGGCCGACGGCGCGGTCCTTTCGGGGCGAGACGGCCGCCGCGCGTTTGGCGCCGGCGGGAACGGACCGCCCCCGGCTCCCCCGATCCGAGCGACGCCATGCCCCACGACCTTCTGGCCATCCGCGGCCTCACCAAGACCTTTGCCGGAATGACGGCGCTCGACGGGGTCGACCTGACGCTGCGCGCGGGCGAGATCCACGCGCTTCTCGGCGAGAACGGCGCGGGCAAGTCCACCCTCATCAAGACGCTGACCGGCGTCTATCGCCGCGACGGGGGGCGCATCCTTCTTGACGGCGCCGAGATCCACCCGGCCGACAGCCGGCAGGCGCAGGCTCTGGGCATCGGCACCGTCTATCAGGAGGTCAACCTCCTGCCCAACCTGTCGGTCGCCGAGAACCTGTTCCTCGGACGCCAGCCCACCCGCTTCGGCTTCACCGACGGGCGCGCCATGCGCCGCCGCACCGCCGAGCTCCTGCGAGCCTATGGGCTCGAGGTCGACCCGTCCGCCACGCTCGGGCAGCTCTCGGTCGCCGTGCAGCAGCTCGTCGCGATCATCCGCGCCGTCGACATTTCCGGCAAGGTTCTGATCCTCGACGAGCCGACGGCCAGCCTCGACGCGGCCGAGGTCGAGCTCCTGTTCTCCGCCATGCGACGCCTGCGCGACCAAGGCATGGCGATCGTCTTCGTCACCCATTTTCTCGACCAGGTCTTTGCCGTCTGCGACCGTGCGACGGTGCTGCGCAACGGCCGCCTCGTCGGCGAGCGCGCGATCGCCGAGACCTCGCGCATGGACATCGTCACCATGATGCTCGGCCGCGAACTTGGCGAGGCCGTGCACCACGCCCCGCCCGCACGGGAGGCGGCCGGCGAGCCGCGCGTCGCCTTCCGCAATTTCGGCCGCCGCCGCAGCGTCGAGCCGTTCGACCTCGCGATCCGCCCAGGCGAAGCGGTGGGTGTCGCCGGCCTTCTCGGCTCGGGTCGCACCGAGACCGCGCGCCTTGTCTTCGGCGCCGACCGCGCCGACACGGGCGAGGCGATCGTCGACGGCAAGCCGGTGCGGCTCGTCAATCCGCGCGCCGCGATCCGCGCGGGCTTCGGCTACTGCCCGGAGGAGCGCAAGGTCGAGGGCATCGTCGGCGACCTGTCGGTGCGCGAGAACATCATCCTCGCCCTCCAGGCGCGGCGCGGATGGGCAAAACCACTGTCGATGCGCGAGCAGGTGCGCATCGCCGACCGCTTCGTGAAGGCGCTCGATATCCGCACCACCGACATCGAGAAGCCGATCCGCCTCCTGTCCGGCGGCAACCAGCAGAAGGCGATCCTCGCCCGCTGGCTCGCCACCGAGCCGCGCTTCCTGATCCTCGACGAGCCGACCCGCGGTATCGACGTCGGCGCCCATGCCGAGATCGTCCGCCTCATCGAGAAGCTCTGCGAGGACGGCATGGCGATGCTCGTCATTTCCTCCGAACTCGATGAGATCACGACCTACGCCTCGCGCGTGCGCGTCCTGCGCGACCGTCGCCACCTCGGCGACCTGACCGGCGAGGACGTCTCGCCGGGCGCGATCATGCGCACCATCGCCGGAACGCCGTCCGAGGAGATGCGCCCGTGACCCTCGCCCGCCTCCGCTCCGCCCTGCCGCAGCTTCTCGCCCTCGCTTTGGTGCTCGGCGTCAACGCCCTGGTGTTTCCCTCCTTCTTCGACCTTACGGTGCGCAACGAGCGCCTTTACGGCCCGCTGATCGACGTCCTCAACCGCGGCGCACCGGTGATGCTGCTCGCGATCGGCATGACGCTCGTCATCGCCACCAAGGGCGTCGATCTCTCGGTCGGCGCCATCATGGCGATCTCGGGCGCCGTGGCCGCGACGCTGACGGTCGCGGGCGTGCCGGTTCCACTGGTGATCCTCGCCTCGCTCGGCGTCGGCCTCGTCTGCGGCCTGTGGAACGGCATCCTCGTCGCCGTCCTCGACATCCAGCCGATCATCGCGACCCTGATCCTGATGGTCGCCGGGCGCGGCATCGCGCAGCTCGTCACCTCGGGCTTCATCGTCACCTTCAACGACCCGACGCTCTTCTTCATCGGCTCGGGGTCCTTCCTGTTCCTGCCGATGCCGGTGGTGATCGCGCTGGTGATGGCGGCGCTGGTCATCCTTCTCGTCCGGCGCACCGCGCTCGGCCTCCTGATCGAGGCGACCGGCATCAACCGCCGCGCCTCCGCGCTAGCCGGCATCGACGCCAAGGCCGTCCTGATCGCGGCCTACATGACCTCCGGCCTCTGCGCCTCCGTCGCGGGCATCATCGCGGCGGCCGACATTCGGGGCGCCGACGCCAACAATGCCGGCCTCTGGCTCGAACTCGACGCGATCCTCGCCGTCGTCATCGGCGGCACGTCCCTGATGGGCGGACGCTTCTCGATCCCGCTGGCCCTCGTCGGTGCGCTCATCATCCAGGCGATGAACACCGGCATCCTCCTGTCGGGCTTCCCGCCGGAGATGAACCTCATCCTGAAGGCGGTCCTGATCGCGCTGATCCTCGTCCTGCAGTCGCCGGCCATGGCGCGCTTTACCAGCCTCCTGACGGCCCGCCGCGCCTCGGCGCCCGGTCCGGCCGCGCCGACGGGCGCCAATCCCCGCAAGGTCTGATGCCGATGAACGCGCGCTTCCTGCCCCTCGCCATCACGATCGCCGTCTTCGCCGTCGCCTTCGCCCTGTCGACGGTCCAGTTCCCGGCGATGCTCTCGACTCGCGTCGTCGCCAATCTCCTGACCGACAACGCCTTCCTCGGCATCGTCGCGGTGGGCATGACCTTCGTCATCCTGTCCGGCGGCATCGACCTGTCGGTCGGCTCGGTGATCGCCTTCACCGGCGTCTTCCTCGCCGTCACCATCCGCGATGGCTACCACCCCTATCCGATGATCGCCGCGATCCTCGTCATATCGGCCCTCTTCGGGGCGCTGATGGGGGCGATGATCCACTATCTCGAGACGCCGCCCTTCATCGTCACGCTCGCCGGCATGTTCCTCGCGCGCGGCGGCTGCTATCTCCTCACCACCGAATCCGTGCCGATCGACCACCCGGCCTTCGACGCGCTGAAGCGCATCTACTGGACGATCCCGACCGGTGGTCGCCTCAGCTTCGTCGCCATGGTCATGCTCGGCGTCTTCGCCGTCGGCATGCTGATCGCCCACAAGACGCGCTTCGGCACCTATGTCTACGCGCTCGGCGGTGACCGAACCTCTTCGGAACTCATGGGCGTGCCGGTCGCCCGCGTCACCATCGGCATCTACGCCCTGTCGAGCCTCCTTGCCGGCGTCGCGGGCGTCGTCTTCGCGCTCTACACCTCGTCCGGCTATTCGCTCGCGACCGTCGGCGTCGAGCTCGACGCGATCGCCGCGGTCGTCATCGGCGGCACGCTTCTGACCGGCGGCGTCGGCTTCATCGCCGGTACCTTCGTCGGCATCCTGATCTCGGGCCTCATCCAGACCTATATCGTCTTCGACGGCACGCTCTCGTCCTGGTGGACCAAGATCGCCATCGGCATCCTCCTCTTCGCCTTCATCACCCTCCAGCGCGGCCTGACGAAACGCACCAGCTTGGCCGCCGCAGCATGAGGGGATGGCAGGGGCGCCGCCCCTGCACCCCGCCAGGGGACATGATGTCCCCTGGACCCCTCCTCACTCGAAGAGTGTCCAAAGACAAAGGGGGCCGCCGGCCCCCTTTGTCTTTGGAAAGATCGTCAAATGAAAAGAAGGGTTCGGGAATTCTTTTCCGAGCGGGGACCGGGGCGGCAGCCCCGCTATCCCTACCCCTCCGCCGAGAACGCCGCGAAGGCGGCCATGTTGACGATGTCGATATCGGTCGCGCCGAGCTTGACGATCTGCACCGGCTTCTCGAGGCCGACGAGGACGGGGCCGAGCACCGTCGCCTCGCCGAGTTCCTGCACCATGCGGGTCGAGATCGAGGCCGAATGGAAGGCGGGCATGACGAGGACGTTGGCGGGCCCGGTGAGACGGCAGAACGGGTAGAGCGCCATCAGCTCGGGGTTGAGGGCGACATCGGCGCCCATCTCGCCGTCGAACTCGAAGTCGACGCTGTTCTGCGCGAGCAGCGCGACGGCCTCGCGCACGCGCTCGGACCGCTCCGACGCCGGATGGCCGAAGGTCGAGTGCGCAAGGAAGGCGACGCGGGGGTCGTGGCCGAGCTTGCGGGCGAAGCGCGCAGCCTCCGTCGCGATGCGCGCGAGCTGCGGCGCGGTCGGCATGTCATGGACGGCTGTGTCGGCGACGAAGGTCGTGCGCCCTTTTGAGATCACGATCGAGATGCCGATCACGGCGCGGTTCGGCTTGGGGTCGATGACGTGGCGCACGTCGTCGAGCACCACCGAATAGTTGCGCGTGAGGCCCGACACCATCGCGTCGGCGTCGCCGAGCGCCACCATAGCGGCCGCGAAGTGGTTGCGGTCGGTGTTGATCAGGCGGTGGCAGTCGCGCTGCAGGTAGCCGTGGCGCTGGAGCCGGCCGTAGAGATGCTCGGAATAGGCGCTGGTGCGCTCCGAAAGCCGGGCATTGTTGATCGAGATCCCGTCCTTCAGCTCGACGCCGGCAAAGCGCGCCGTCTCGCGGATGCGGTCCTCGCGGCCGACGAGCACGGCCTGACCGAGCCCCTGCGTGACGTAGTTCGTCGCCGCCCGGATGACCTGCTCCTCCTCGCCTTCCGCGAAGACGACCTTGCGCGGACGCTGGCGGAGCGTGGCGAAGATGTTCTGGAAGGTGCCGGCGGTCGGGTCGCGGCGCGAGGCGAGCTGGTTGCGATAGGCGGTCCAGTCCGCGATGTCCTTGCGTGCGGCGCCCGATTCCATCGCCGCGCGCGCCACGGCTTCCGGGATGTGGGTGATGAGGCGCGGGTCGAAGGGCGCGGGGATGATGTAGTCGCGGCCGAACTTCGGCCGGCCGGAGCCCTTGTAGGCCGAGGCGACGGCATCGGGGACGTCCTCGCGCGCGAGCGCCGCAAGAGCCTCGGCCGCCGCGATCTTCATCGCGTCGTTGATCTGCGTCGCGCGCACGTCGAGCGCGCCGCGGAAGATGTAAGGAAAGCCAAGGACGTTGTTGACCTGGTTCGGGTAGTCCGAGCGCCCGGTCGCCACGATCGCATCGTCGCGGATGGCATGTGCTTCCTCCGGCGTGATCTCGGGGTCGGGATTGGCCATGGCGAAGATGATCGGATTGTCGGCCATTGAGCGGACCATCTCGGCCGTCAGCGCGCCCTTGGCCGACACGCCGAAGAACACGTCGGCGCCGCGCATCGCCTCCTCCAGCGTGCGCGCGTCGGTGTGGGCGGCGTGCGCCGACTTCCACTGGTTCATGCCGTCGGTGCGGCCCTGGTAGATCACGCCCTTGGTGTCGCACAGGATGACGCTGTCGTGCGGCACGCCCATCGCCTTGACGAGCTCGACGCAGGCGATGCCCGCCGCTCCCGCACCGTTGCAGACGAGCTTGATGTCCTTCATCTCGCGCCCCGTGAGGTGCAGCGCGTTGATGATGCCGGCGGCCGCGATGATCGCGGTGCCGTGCTGGTCGTCGTGGAAGACGGGAATGTCCATCAGCTCGCGCAGGCGCTGCTCGATGATGAAGCACTCGGGAGCCTTGATGTCCTCGAGATTGATGCCGCCAAACGACGGGCCGAGGTAGCGCACGGCGTTGACGAAGGTCTCCGGATCCTCGGTGTCGACCTCGAGGTCGATCGAATCGACATCGGCGAAGCGCTTGAAGAGGACCGCCTTGCCTTCCATCACCGGCTTGGAGGCGAGCGGCCCGAGATTGCCGAGCCCGAGGATCGCGGTGCCGTTCGAGATGACGGCGACCATGTTGCCGCGCGTCGTATAGTCGAAGGCGCGAGCCGGGTCCTCGGCGATCGCCTTCACGGGCACGGCGACGCCCGGCGAGTAGGCGAGACTGAGGTCGCGCTGGGTCGCCATCGGCTTCGTCGGCGCGATCTCGAGCTTGCCCGGCCGACCGTCGGCGTGGAAGGCGAGCGCTTCCGCCTCGGTGGTGCGGATGCCGCTGCGTCGCGTCGTTTCGGCCATGGGGAACCCTCGCTGGATGGGCCGGCTCAGCCTGCCGACCGGGGGGCCGTTGTTTCGCGTCGGCCCGGCCGCGTCAACGGGTCCGGCATGCGGCAGTGCAGCGAATCCCCGTCGGCGCAGGGCTTTGCGGAAGGGCCGTGCACGACGCTGGGGTAAGGCGAGCCGGAGCCGCCGAACCTGTCGCCAAAACGAAAAGGGAGAGACCTGGGACGACAGGTCTCTCCCCGAAACTGGAGGCAGGTGCGAAGGGGCCGAAGCCCCTTCGGTCTTGCGATCGGATTAGAAGTTGCGCTGGAAGCGCAGGAAGCCGTTGACCTGGTCGGTGTCACCGATCGGGCCGCCGAAGTCGACGTTCCGGTAGGAGACTTCGGCCAGCGTCGCGAAGTTGTTCGTGATCTGGTAGCCGACGTTGCCGACGAACGAGTAGTACTCGCCGGAGAGATCGACCGGGATGACGGTGCCGATCGGGCTGAGGGCGAAGAAGCGGGTGTCGAAGGTCTCACCGTACTGACCGGAGACCGCGAGACCAAGCTTGCCGAACGCCTGGGCGTAACCGGCGCCAGCGGCCCACTCGAGGAAGATCGGCAGCGAGCCCGGGGTCGGGTTCAGGATGTTCGGGTTGTTCGCGGCGAAGGTGTTGACCGTCGCGAGGCCCGAGATCGACGAGTAGACCGTCGGGTCGAAGGCGTAGTGACCTTCGATCTTCAGCTGCGAGCCAGCCGCGATCAGGTCCTTCAGGAGCACGCCGCCCTTCAGAGCGAAGGCGTCGTTGTTGCCGTCCTCGAGGAGCGTCGGGAAGTTGCCCGCGAGCGTCACGAAGTTGAAGTTGTTGCCGAAGGCGGTGCGGAGATCTTCGCGGTTGAAGGTCTCGTCGTAGACGGCCGAGATGTAGGCACCACCGAACGCGCCCGAGTAGACGAGCTTGCCGTGGATGTCCGGAACCACGTCGCCGGTGCCGTCGTCCTCGAGGCCGATCGAGGCCGAGAAGCCGGCGAGGGCGAAGGTGTAGGACACCTGGTTGGTGTTGAAGTCGCCGACCACGAGGTCGGTATCGGTCAGAAGGCCGTCCTCGATGCCGCCGATGTTCGACGACCACATCGTGTCACGGTAGCCCATGAGCAGGCCGCCGAGCTGGATGTAGGCCTGGTCCATCGCCACGCCGTTGTTGGCGCCCGAGGTGTTGGTCGCCTGGAGACGGGCGAAGGCGCGCAGGGTGCCGAGCTCGGTCTCTTCGCGAGCGTCGAAGTTCAGACGGGCGCGGACGCGGCTGGCGAGCTGGTAGTCGTCGCCTTCGAGGTTGACGGCCGGGTCACCGGCGACGTTCACCTGGAAGCGGACGTAACCGCCGACCGAAAGGCAGGTCTCGGTGCCCGGGATGTAGTAGAAGCCCTTGCCGTAGACGTCGCAAACGCGGACGTAGTCGACCGGCTCCGGCTCGACGGCCACGATGGCGTCGGCAGCGCGAGCGCCGGAAACAGCGACGAGAGCCGCAGCGGAGCCAAGAAGTACTTGGTGGAAAACGTTTTTCATTGTCCCGGACAAATCCTGGTTGAAGGCTAGGCAGCCCTTGCGGCGGCTACGCCTCACGAATGGCACCGAAGATGTTTGGACACAATTTAAAAACGCCAAGACCCCTTCCCGGATAGACGCTCAGACACATCGTTGTGCCGTTTTAGCCACATTTCGACTGCAGATATGGCTATTACTACTTACAGTAAGGACGTCTTACCATATTGCGCCGCGGTATATTCTTCGAGTAGCGGGCGATGCACCATCAGTTCGTGACAGCCGCCGCAACGAGAGACGCCGGCCGCATGTCGCGGCCGGCGTTCCGATCTGCGTCGATGTAGAGTGTCCGGGACGGACTGCCGATGAGGGCTCAGTCCCGCGTCGGCACGTAGTTGAGAACCGGCCCGAGCCAGCGCTCGACCTCGGCCGTCGCCATCCCCTTGCGGCCGGCATAGTCCTCGACCTGATCGCGCTCCACCTTGGCGACGCCGAAGTAAAAACTGTCCGGGTGCGCGAAATAGAGGCCGGAGACCGAGGATCCCGGCCACATGGCATAGCTCTCGGTGAGCGTGACGCCGGTCTGGACTTCCGCGTCGAGCAGGTTGAACAGCGTCACCTTCTCGGTGTGGTCGGGCTGGGCGGGATAGCCCGGCGCCGGGCGGATGCCGGCATAGGGCTCGCCGATCAGATCCTCGGGGGCGAAGGCCTCGTCCGGCGCATAGGCCCAGAGTTCACGCCGCACCACCTCGTGCATGCGCTCGGCGAAGGCCTCCGCGAAGCGATCGGCCAATGCCTTCACCATGATGGCCGAGTAGTCGTCGTTGGCCTTGGCGAAGCGGTCGGCGATCGCCTCCTCCTCGATGCCGGCGGTGACGACGAAACCACCGAGATAGTCGGAAAGGCCCGTCTCCTTCGGCGCGACGAAGTCGGCCAGCGCCACGTTCGGCCGCTCGCCGCGCTTGGCGAGTTGCTGGCGCAGCGTGAAGAAGGTCGCGAGCTCCGTGTTGCGCGCCTCGTCGGTAAAAAGGCGCACGTCGTCGCCGATCGCGTTCGCCGGCCAGAAGCCGACCACCGCGCGCGGCCGGAACCAGCCTTCCGCAACGATCTGCGACAGCATGCCTTGCGCGTCGTCGAAGAGCTGGCGCGCGGCCGCGCCCTGCGTCTCGTCGTCGAGGATCGCGGGATAGCGCCCCTTCAGCTCCCAGGTCTGGAAGAACGGCGTCCAGTCGATATAGCGGGCGAGATCGGCAAGATCCCAGGTGTCGAAGGTGCGCGTGCCGAGGAACGAGGGCCTCACCGGCCGGAAGCCCGCCCAGTCGATCGGCTGGCGGTTGGCGCGCGCCTTTTCGAGCGGCAGGCGTTGCTTCTCCGCCTCGGCCTCGGCGTGCTTCACCGCCACGCGCTCGTATTCGGCGCGCACGCCGGAGGCATAGGCATCGCGCCCCTCGGGCGACAGGAGGCTCGAGACGACGCCGACCGCGCGGCTGGCGTCGGTCACGTAGACCGTCTGCCCCTTGCGGTAGCGCGGGTCGATCTTGACCGCGGTGTGGACACGGCTCGTCGTCGCCCCGCCGATCAGGAGCGGCACGTCGAAGCCCTCGCGCTCCATCTCGCTCGCGACATGCACCATCTCGTCGAGCGAGGGCGTGATCAGGCCGGACAGGCCGATGACGTCGACCTTTTCCGTCCTGGCGGTCTCGAGAATCTTGGCGGCCGGCACCATCACGCCGAGGTCGATCACCTCGTAGTTGTTGCAGGCGAGCACGACGCCGACGATGTTCTTGCCGATATCGTGGACGTCGCCCTTCACGGTCGCCATCAGGATCTTGCCGGCGTTCTTGCGTTCGCCCCCGCCCGACAGGCGCTTCTCCTCCTCCATGTAGGGAAGGAGATGCGCGACGGCCTGCTTCATCACGCGCGCGGATTTGACAACCTGCGGCAGGAACATCTTGCCGGCGCCGAAGAGGTCGCCGACCGTGTTCATGCCGGCCATCAGCGGCCCCTCGATCACATGGAGCGGCCGCTCGGCCTTCTGCCGCGCCTCTTCCGTGTCTGCGTCGATGAACTCGGTGATGCCGTTGACGAGCGCGTGAGCCAGCCGCTCCTCGACCGTGCCCTCGCGCCAGGACAGGTCCTTGGCCTTCGCCTCCTTGCCGGCGGTGCCGCGATAGCGCTCGGCGATCTCGAGCAGCCGCTCGGTCGGGTTCTTGCCGTCCCGCCCCGGCCGGTCGAGCACCACGTCCTCGCAGGCGTCGCGAAGGTCGGGGTCGATGGAATCGTAGACCGCGAGTTGGCCCGCGTTGACGATGCCCATGTCCATCCCGGCCTGAATGGCATGGTAGAGGAAGACCGCGTGCATCGCCTCGCGCACCGGCTCGTTGCCGCGGAACGAGAAGGAGAGGTTCGACACGCCGCCCGAGATATGGGCGTGCGGCAGCGTTTCCCGGATCGTGCGCGTCGCCTCGATGAAGGCGACGCCGTAGCCGTCGTGCTCCTCGATGCCGGTCGCGACCGCGAAGACGTTGGGGTCGAAGACGATGTCCTCCGGCGGAAAGCCGTTCTCGGTGAGGAGCTTGTAGGCTCTTGAGCAGATCTCGACCTTCCGGGCGAGCGTATCCGCCTGCCCCTCTTCGTCGAAGGCCATGACGACCACGGCCGCGCCATAGAGGCGGCAAAGGCGTGCGTGATGCAGGAAGGCCTCCTCGCCCTCCTTCATCGAGATCGAGTTGACGATCGGCTTGCCTTGCACGCACTGCAGCCCGGCCTCGATCACCTCCCACTTGGAACTGTCGATCATCACCGGCACGCGGGCGATGTCGGGCTCCGAGGCCACGAGGTTGAGGAACTCGACCATCGCGGCCTTCGAGTCGATCAGGCCCTCGTCCATGTTGACGTCGATGATCTGCGCGCCGTTCGCCACCTGGTCGCGCGCGACGTCGAGCGCGGCCGCGTAGTCGCCCGCGGTGATGAGCTTGCGGAACTTCGCCGAGCCCGTGACATTGGTGCGCTCGCCGACGTTCACGAAGGGAATGTCCTTCGTCAGCGTGAAGGGCTCGAGGCCCGACAGGCGCATCATCGGGGTGGACTTCGGAAGGCCGCGCGGCTTGAGGCCCGCGACCGCGTCGGCGATGGCGCGGATGTGCTCAGGCGTCGAGCCGCAGCATCCGCCGACGACGTTGATCAGCCCTTCCTCGGCAAAGCCGCGCACCTGTCGCGCCATCGCGTCGGGCGTCTCGTCGTACTGGCCGAACTCGTTGGGGAGGCCGGCATTCGGATAGGCGCAGACGAAGGTGTCCGCGACGCCCGAGATCTCGGCGAGATGCGGGCGCATCGCCTCGGCGCCGAGCGCGCAGTTGAGGCCGATGGTGAAGGGCTTGGCGTGGCGCACCGAATGCCAGAAGGCCGTCGGCGTCTGGCCGGACAGGGTGCGCCCCGACAGGTCGGTGATGGTGCCGGAGATCATCACCGGGAGGTAGACGCCGGCCTCCGCGAACACTTCCTCGGCCGCGAAGATCGCCGCCTTGGCGTTCAAGGTGTCGAAGATCGTCTCGATGAGGATGATGTCGGAGCCGCCGTCGAGGAGACCGCGCACCTGCTGGGCGTAGGCGATGCGAAGTTCGTCGAACGTGACGGCGCGGTAGCCGGGATTGTTGACGTCGGGCGAGATCGAGGCGGTGCGGTTGGTCGGGCCGATCGCGCCCGCCACGAAGCGCCGGCGCCCGTCCGCCTCCTCGGCGCGCATGGCCGCGCGGCGCGCCACGGCGGCGCCCTCGCGGTTCAGCTCGTAGACCACCGCCTCCATCTCGTAGTCGGCCTGCGCGATCGTGGTGCCTGAGAACGTGTTGGTCTCGACGATGTCGGCGCCGGCCATCAGGTAGGCGAAGTGGATGTCCTCGATGGCCTTCGGCTGCGTCAGCACCAGGAGGTCGTTGTTGCCCTGGAGGTGGCAGCGGCAGTCGTGGAAGCGATCGCCGCGGAAATCGTCCTCCTGCAGGCCGAGCCCCTGGATCTGCGTTCCCATCGCGCCGTCGAGGATCAAAATGCGCTCGGAGGCCGCCTTGCGCAGCGCCGTCCAGACGTCGTCGCGCGGCTGCGTGACGCGGGAGGCGAAGAGCGTGTCGAGGGTGGAACTCATGGGAAGCACCTCAAGGCCGGGGCGCGGCCGCACCACATATAAGGATGTCCTTATATGATTTGACCGGCCGTGGCGAGGCATCGCCGTCGCCGGTCTTCCCAGGCTCGATCGGCGGCCCGCGCCGATGGGACGACACCCCGCAAACCGTTGTGCGGCAGGGGTTAGGCTGGAACAATTCCAAAACAAAACATTTGCTGACTTTTTCGTGAAGGATTATGGGGAGCCATCGGGCGAGGCCCGGCGCATTCATCGAACACCGCTGGGGTCCGACCATGCTCGTCCCGTTCCTCATCATGCTCCGCGAGGGGCTGGAGGCCGCCCTGATCGTCGGCATCGTCGCCGGCTACATTTCGCGCAGCGGCCGCGGCGCCTGGATGCCGGCGGTCTGGTCGGGCATCTTCCTTGCCGTCGCGCTGTCGCTGTTCGTCGGGGCCGGGCTGCAGCTGGCGAGCGCGGAGTTCCCCCAGCGCACGCAGGAGCTTTTCGAGGCTGTCGTCGGTTTCGTCGCCGTCGCGATCCTCACCTCGATGGTGCTGTGGATGCGCAAGGCGGCGCGTTCGCTCAAGACCGAACTCCAGGGCTCGATCGAACAGGCGCTCGGCGGCACGCGCGCGCAAGGGCTGGCGCTCGTCGGCCTCGTGTTCTTCGCCGTCGCGCGCGAAGGCCTCGAGTCGGTCTTCTTCCTTCTCGCCCTCTTCCAGCAGAGCCCCGGCGCCTCGGCTCCGCTCGGCGCACTTCTCGGCGTCGTCGTCTCCGCCCTTCTTGGTTACGCCATCTATGCCGGCGGCGTACGCCTCGATCTCTCGCGCTTCTTCCGCTGGACCGGCGTCTTCATCCTCGTGGTCGCGGCCGGTCTCCTCGCGGGCTCCCTGCGCCATCTCCACGAGGCCGGCATCTGGAACGCGCTGCAGACGACGGTCTTCGACCTGACGCCCGTCCTGCCGGTCGACAGCGCGCTCGGCAGCGTCCTGTCGGGTCTCTTCGGCTACATGGCCGATCCCAATGTGGGCGAGCTTCTGGCCTACGTCGCCTATCTCGCTGTCGCGTTGCGGCTGTTCCTCCGCCCGGCCGGGGTGCCCGTGCAGGCGTCCGCCCGCCCCGCCGCCGCGCTGCGCTGAGGTCAGTCCGATGACCGCCGTTTCCCCCGCCCCCGCCTCTCGCCGCGCCCTTCGCTGGGGAGCCGTCGCGTCCGCCGGCCTGATGGTCGCGGGCCTCGGGGCCTTCGCCTATGCCTCGCAGGTGGCCGCCCGCCGGGCGCCCGGCGGCGACGCCGTGACGGTGACGCTGCGCGGCGACGCCTGCCAGCCGAACGCCCTGACGGTTACGGCCGGTCGCGTGAGCTTCCGGATCGTCAACGAGACCGAGCGCGCCGTGGAATGGGAGATCCTCGACGGCGTGATGGTGGTGGAGGAGCGCGAGAACATCGCGCCCGGCCTGTCGCAGACGCTCGGCGCACGCCTGAAGCCCGGCGAATACGCGATCACCTGCGGCCTCCTGTCCAACCCGCGCGGGCGCCTCGTGGTCCTGCCGTCCGGGAACGGCGCACCAGTCGAGGCACCGCGCCTCGTCGCCTTCGTGGGGCCGCTCGCCGAGTATCAGGTCTTCACGCAGATGCAGGCGCGCGACCTCCAGCGCGCCGTGGCAGCGCTCGACGCGGCGGTGCAGGCCGGCGATCTCGCCAAGGCTCGCGAGCTTTATTCGCAGGCGCGCGCGCCCTTCGAGCGCATCGCGCCGGTGGCGGAACGGATCGGGGATCTCGCCGACCGGATCGATCCCGTCGCCGCCTATCTGGCCGCGCGCGAGGCGGACGGAGGCTTCACCGGCTTCCACCGCCTGGAATACGGCCTGTTCGCCAAGAACTCGCTCGCTGGCCTCGAACCGGTGTCGAAGCAACTCGTTGCCGACGTCGGCGCCCTGCGCGAGCGGCTGCGCGCCCTGAAGACCGGCCCTGCCGACATGACCGACGGCGCCGCGCGCGCGTTGCGCTCGCTGGCCGACACCACGGACGGCGGCGGCGAGAACGTCTACGCCCGCACCGATGTCGCCGATATCGCGGCCCGCGTCGCGGGCGTCGAGAAGATCGCAGCGCTCCTGAAGCCCGTCGCGGTGGATGCGGCCCCCGCGCCCTTCGGCGCCGTGGAAGCGCAACTCCAAACGTTGAAGACCGATGTCGCGGCGATCGCCGGCACGGGTGCCGCGCCCTCCTTCGACGCCGTGCCGGCGGCGGCGCTTGCCAAGCTGGCGACGGATGCGCGGGCCCTTGCGGAGGCGATCGAAACCCTTGGTGGTGCCATCGGCCTCGGGCAGGACGACGCATGAGCGACGCCGGCAAGGGCGGCTGCCCCGCCTTCGTCACCGACCGGCGCCGCCTGCTGAGGGGCCTTGCCGGGGGAGCCGCCGCCTCGATTGCCGGCATCGGCGCTGCGCGCGCGTCGGAGGCCGAGGTCGCCGACGCACCGCACAGCGAGGCGGCACGCCGGAGCCAGCCGTTCCACGGCCCGCATCAGAGCGGCATCGTCACGCCCCGTCCGGCAGCCGGCATGGTGGTCGCCTTCGACACGCTGGCTGAGACGCCGGACGAGGTCGAGCGCCTGTTTCGCACGCTCACCGAGCGCTTCCGCTTCCTGATGGCGGGCGGCCCGGTGCCGGAACTCGACCCGAAACTTCCGCCCGCCGATTCCGGCATCCTCGGCCCCGTGATCGCGCCCGACAACCTGACGATGACCCTGTCGCTCGGGCACAGCTTCTTCGAGGACCGCCCGTGGCTGCGGCCGCTGCGGCCGCGATGCCTCCAGCGCATGACGCGGTTTCCCAACGACGCGCTCGACCCGGCGCTGTGCCACGGCGACCTGTCGATCCAGATTTGCGCCAACACGCCCGACGCGACGATCCACGCGCTGCGCGACATCATCAAGACGCTGCCCGACCTTCTCGTGATCCGCTGGAAGCAGGAGGGCTCGGTGCCGATCCTGCCGCCAAGCCCGGACGGGCGCGAGGAAAGCGCCCGCAACTTCCTCGGCTTCCGCGACGGCTCGGCCAACCCGGATTCGCGCGATGCGAGCCTGATGGACGCGCTCGTCTGGGTGGGCACGGGAGCCGACGAGCCGGCCTGGGCAGAGGCAGGCACCTATCAGGCCGTGCGCATCATCCGCAATTTCGTGGAGCGCTGGGACCGCACGCCGCTCAGCGAGCAGGAGGCGATCATCGGCCGGCAGAAGCCGAACGGCGCGCCGCTTGGCCATCCCGGCACGGAAGCCGACGTGCCGGACTTCGCATCCGACCCGGACGGTACGATCACGCCGTTGGACGCCCATATCCGGCTTGCCAATCCGCGCCGGGCGGACACCGAGAAGAGCCGCATCCTGCGACGCCCGTTCAACTATTCGAACGGCATCACCCGGAACGGCCAGCTCGACCAGGGCCTCCTGTTCATCGCCTACCAGGCCGACCTCGACGAGGGCTTCATCGCCGTCCAGCGCCGCCTCGATGGCGAGCCGCTGGAGGAATACATCAAGCCCGTCGGCGGCGGCTACTTCTTCACCCTGCCCGGCGTGCGGGACGAGGACGATTTCCTCGGCCGCCCCCTGCTCCGGGCGGCATCCGACCTGAAAGCCTGACGACGGAGACCCCTTGATGACCCGTAAGACGCCCGCCCTCGCCCTTGCGGCCGCCCTCCTGTGCGGCGCGACGCCGACGCTTGCCGAGGTGTCGCCGCTCGATCTCGTCCAGCCGGTGGCCGAGTACAAGCTCTACGTCTCGGACAAGCTGGAAACGCTGGTGACCGACACGAAGGCCTTCACCGACGCCATCAAGGCAGGCGACGTGGCGCGTGCCAAGGCGCTGTTTGCGCCGACCCGCATGAGCTACGAGGCGGTCGAGCCGATCGCCGAGCTGTTCTCCGACCTCGACGCGTCGATCGATTCGCGCGCCGACGACCACGAGAAGCGCGAGGAGGACGAGGGGTTCACCGGCTTCCACCGCCTGGAATACGGCCTCTTCGCGAAGAACTCGACCGAGGGCCTCGCGCCCTTCGCCGACCGGCTGATGGCCGACGTCACCGATCTCGAGCAGCGCATCGCCGACCTCGCCCTGCCGCCCGAGAAGGTCGTCGGCGGCGCGGCCGCGCTGATGGAAGAGGTCGCCGCGACCAAGATCTCGGGCGAGGAGGACCGCTACAGCGGCACCGACCTTTGGGACTTCCGCGGCAATTTCGACGGCTCGCGCAAGATCTTCGACCTCGTCCAGCCGCTGATCGAGACGCAGGACGCCCCCTTCGTCGCCAAGGTCAACAAGAGCTTCGGCATCGTCGACACGACGCTCGACAAGTACCGCGAGGGCGACGGCTACACTCATTACGAAAAGCTCACCGACGCGGACCGCCGCGTTCTCGCCGCCAACGTCAACACGCTGGCCGAGGACCTCTCCACGCTGCGCGGCAAGCTCGGCCTGAACTGACCCGCGCCATACCGAGCAACGGCCGCACCGGAGGTTGGACACCTCCAGGGCGGCCGTTTTCGTCTCCGCCGGCTTCGTCCCCGATCGTCAGCACAACGCCCTCGGAGGCACGCGACAGACCGAGTGGATTGCGGATCGAAGGTGGCTCGAAGCAACCCGTGCGACCGGGCGCGCTTCGCATCCGGCCGGTCAAGGATGGGAGGCGTCTTCAAGCCCATCCGTCGCATCGCGGCATGGCGGGCGGGGCGAAGCGGATGAAGGGACGGCCGTCCGCTCCGATCTCGACGCTGGCGGCCACCTTGAAGACGGCGCCGATCAGCTCGGGCGTCAGCACGTCCGACGGCAGGCCCGCGGCGGCGAGCCGACCGCCCTCCATCACCGCGATCCGGTCGGCGAACATGGCGGCGTGGTTGAGGTCATGGAGCGCGGCGAGCACGGTGCCGCCGCGCCGCCGCACCAGCGCGAGGAGGCCGAGCTGGTGCTCGACGTCGAGGTGGTTGGTCGGCTCGTCGAGGACGAGCACCTTCGGCTCCTGCGCAAGCGCGCGGGCGATGTGGAGCCGCTGCCGCTCGCCGCCCGACAGCGAGTGCCAGAGACGGTCGCCCAAGGGCGCCATGTCGACGGCCTCGAGCGCGTCGGCGACGATCGCGTCGTCGCGTGTCCCCCAGGGCGACAGCGCGCCGAGATGGGGCGCGCGCCCAAGCTCCACTGCCTGGCGCGCGGTGAGCCGCTCCGTCGTCTCGGCCTGCTGTTCGACGAGGGCGAGGACGCGCGCGAGATCACGACGCGGCATCCGTGCGACCGATCGCCCGTCCAGCGTCGCCGCTCCGCCATGCGGGCGTTTCAGACCCGCCAGCATCGCGATCAGCGTCGTCTTGCCCGATCCGTTGGGGCCGACGAGGGCGAGGAATTCGCCGGGCCGCGCCTCCAGCGACACGCCGTCGACGATCGCACGCCCGCCTGCGCGGAATGTCAGGTCGTTTGCCGCCAGCCTCATCGCCCTCCCGCCCCGTTCGCGACCGGACGGTGGATGAGGATCAGCGCGAAGGCCGGCGCACCGACGAGCGCCGTCATCACCCCAATCGGCAGGACCTGGCCGGGGATGGCTGTGCGCGACAGGACGTCGGCGGCGATCATGAAAACGGCGCCGATCAAGGCGCTGGCGGGCAGGAGCGCGCCGTGGCGCACGCCGACGACGAGCCGCGCGGCGTGCGGGATGACGAGGCCCACGAAGCCGATCGAGCCGACGATCGAGACCATGACCGCCGTCATCAGCGCGGTCGCCCCGATCAGCACCGCCCGCACCCGGCGAACGGGTATGCCGAGCGCGGCGGCCGAGGCGGTGCCGAAGGCGAAGGCGTCGAGCGACCGAGCATGGAGGAGACAGACGGCGAGGCCGGTGAGCGCCACGGGAACGGCGAGCGCCGCGTCCGGCCAGCGCACGCCCGACAGGTTGCCAAGGAGCCAGAACATGATGCCCCGCGCCTGGTCGGCGGTGGCCGACTTGGTGACCACGAACGAGGTCAGCGCGTTGAAGAGCTGCGATCCCGCGATCCCGGCGAGGATGATCGCCGCCGGCCCGCGGCCCGCCAGAAGCGCGAGCCCCGACACGAGCGCGAAGGCAAGGAGCGCCCCTGCGAGCGCGCCGAGCGGCAAGGACAGGAGGCCGCCGCCGAGCCCAAGGATTGCGACCGCCACCGCCCCCGACGAGGCACCGGCCGAGATTCCGAGAAGGTAGGGGTCCGCCAGCGGATTGCGCAGCAGAGACTGGAGGACGGCCCCGGAGACGGCGAGCGCCGCGCCGCATGCGCTTGCTACCACCGCGCGTGACAGGCGGTAGTTCCAGACGATGCCCTCGTCGATCGGGTCGAGGACGTGGCCGCCGTGCCAGAGGCGGTTGGCGAGCGTCTTCGCCACCGTGTCGAACGGGATGCGCGTCTCCCCCACCGCCGCCCCGAACAGGAGAGCAGCGAGGAGGAGCGCGAGCGCACCGAGCGCGAAGCCGGCGGCGCGTGCCGAATGGGCGGCGGCTCGGCTCACCGGGCGAGGCCGGCCTTCGCGAGGGCGTCGGCCAGCACCTCGATGCCATCGATGGTGCGGATCGTCGGGTTCATCGTCTGCGCGTCCATCTCGACGACGCGGCCGTCCCTCACCGCGGGCATCAGGCTGGCGACCGGGTCGGTCTTCAGGAACTGGAGCTTCACCACGATGTCGTCGGCCGGAAAGCGGCGACGGTCCATCTCACCCGCCACGATCACCGTCGGGTTGGCGCGGGCGATCGTCTCCCAGCCGACCGTCGGCCACTCCTCCTGGCTGTCGATGACGTTCCGCACCCCGAGGAGGGACATGATGTAGCCCGGCGCGCCGCCCTGCCCGGCGACGTAAGGGTCGATGTCGAGTTCGGCGGAGGAGAACCAGAACACCGCCGAGGTGCCCTGCTTCAGGCCGGCAATCTTCGCCTTGGCCGTAGTCTCGCGCGCCTTCAGCTCAGTGACGAGTTCGGCGCCCTTGTCCTGGACGTCGAAGATGCGGGCGAGGTCCTCGACCTCCTGGTAGACGAGGTCCATGGTGAAGCGCGCCGTGCGGGTGCCGTCGCCGCCGCCCGAGTTGTCCTTGCCCTTGCAGTCGGCGGGCGAGGTGTAGACGGGAATGCCGAGTTCCTCGAACTGCTCGGGCGTCGCGACCACGCCCTGCGGACCCACCTGCCATTCGAACTGGGTTGTCACGAGGTCCGGCCGCTCGGCGACGACGCTCTCGAAGCTCGGGTCGTTGTCGGCAAGGCGCTTCACCGTCGCGTTCGCTTCTTCGTACCCCGGCAGGACGGGACCGACCCAGACGGCCGTCCCGGCAACGCGGTCAGCGAGGCCGAGGAGATAGAGGATCTCGGTGGTGGACTGGCCGATCGAGACCACGCGCGAGGGTGCCTTCTCGAAGCGTAGCGTGCGGCCGCAGTTCTCCAACTCCAGCGGATACTGCGTCGGGGCGGCGATGGCCGAGCCTGCGGAGAGGACGACAGCGAGGAGGCCAAGGGCGGCGGGGCAGCGGTAGGATGTCATCGACGGGTTCCTGATGGGAATGGGCGCGGCTTCGCCATGCCGCGGCGTGCGGCCTGGGTCGCCCGGATGGGAGAACGGGACGAGCGCGGCGCCTCAGCGGCGCGCGGACGCTCGCGGGCGGAAGCAGAAAGGGGGAGTGTGGGCGCGAACGCGCCGAGGGTGAGCCGTCATGGGCATCCTTTCCGGGCATCCCCGCCCGAACGTCATGGATCTATCGCTGACGGCAGGTCTCCTGGCTCGCGGAGGTCGCACCGATCATCTGCCTTCCCGCTTCGGCCCGTGGGCGCTTCGCAGTGGCATGGCGCCGGGGCGACCCGGCGGCCCGCCGCGCCCGTCCGAGGACCAGCGCGGGGATGATCGGCATCCGCTTACAGTTGCGGGGGCAGCCACGGTTTCGGCCCCGATTGGGTCGTCCTCACCGTGTTCCCTTTTAATCCCCCGGGCTCGTCGCCGCGGGGAAACCGTCGAAGCCTGCTTACGCGGCGCACGTCGGCAGCGTCAACGGCATGGGAGGTGGAGAAGTTCGATACCGCCACGCGGTCGGGATGACGGAGATACTCGATGCGAACGAGGCACAGCCCCAATAGCCGCTGGGAACGGCAGACCGGCGACGAACCGACGCCGAGGCCACCCGCGCCGAGGATATGGCGCCTCCTCGTTCTCGTGTCGGCGCCCCCATAAATCCCGCAGAGCAAACGCATTAATCAATAGGTTAGTGGCAACTTCGACCCATAAGTCCCGCAGAGCCACCCCATAAATCCCGCATTGACGTAGTCTTCCGACCCATAAATCCCGCAGCGTGTTCTAGCAGTGTCCAATGAGGCCGCTCGCCAGATCCCAGGGGATCGTACGAGCAGGCCTTCAACGACCCTGTCGCCGTCCATTCATCGGGACCAAACTGACAACCAGTGGCGATGGGAAATACAGCCGGCCCGAGGCAACGCCGCATGCCACGACGAGCGGCCCCGACGTTCGATCGACGACATTCGCCGCACGTCCGCGACGCCGCCCAAACGACCCACCGGCTATCCACGAGCCGGAGGCGTCCACCACGCGACGACCCTCAGGTCAG
Source organism: Aureimonas phyllosphaerae (assembly GCF_047943035.1). Lineage (NCBI taxonomy): Bacteria > Pseudomonadati > Pseudomonadota > Alphaproteobacteria > Hyphomicrobiales > Aurantimonadaceae > Aureimonas > Aureimonas phyllosphaerae. The sequence goes on from NZ_CP181348.1 coordinate 4,504,619, forward strand.
ACCGGCTTCCCGTCCGAACGCCGCCCCACATCAGAACTCCGGGCCGTTCTATTGGAAGGAATCGGTCTGCCAGAGCGGCGGCCATCGCAGCGAGCACTCCGTTCCAAACTCCGGCGCGGTCCCATTTCGTCAGGCGGGCACGGACCGTGGAATGAGGGCCATACCTGTCGGGGAGATCGGACCAAGGCAGACCGGTCCTCAAGTGCCACAGGATGCCGTCGACGGTGCGCCGGTCGTTCAAGCGGGCGTAGCCCTGAACCGCGGTCGGCAGAAGGGGGGAGATGACGGACCATTCCTCGTCCCCCATGTCATCGTAAGCGGTGGACTTCCCGGCGTCCGGACTTCCAGAAGGCACCCGGTCGACAAGGCCATCCGACAGGACCCTCTGGACATCGCCGCGCTGGACCACGAACAGGTCGGCAAATCCGGCGACGGCATGCACCAGGCAACCACGAGCCTCGAGATCGGACCGCAGGCTTTCGCTCCAGGGCATCCCGTACTCCGACCTCAGACGGTTAGAGAGGACGTAACGTGCCGCGAACTCGTCGACATCCTTCTCCAGAAACCCCGACTTGATGCGCTTACCGTCTGACGCGCTTTGAAGAAGCCCTCCCTGGACGAGACCGATCAAGCTTGCCCAGGCCGTCCCGAGTCGGTTTGTGGTCGCGTGTGAGCTGAGAAGCTTCGGCTTGCTCTCGATCTCCCTCGCGCGCTGAGTTCGCATTTGCGTTTGACGTCTCTTCTCGCGCAGCTCCTTTGGGAGCTTGAGGTAGTCGCCTTTCTCCAGATCGCTTCGATCCAAGACGACCGACTTGAGGTCGCCAACCCTCGATGCTCCGAGCGGTACGAGGGTGCCGCCGACGATTGCCTGCAGGGCGAGCCAGGTATCGACCTCACCCGCGAACAGACGCAAGTGATCGCGCTCGTTCACCGTGACGAGCGGAGCGTCCAAGCGTACGAGGCTTGCGAAGCGCTCGACGTCCTCGACCCTCACGTACCTATGTTCCGCTGGTGGAGGCCCGATGACAACCGGTAGCATTTCGAGTTCGAAGATCCTGTTCAGGTGCTTCTTCGTAACTCCCAACCGCTTGCTGACTTTTCCCATAGGAAGGCGGTCCGTGCGGATCGACGTTATCTTTGGTATGTCGCCACGGAGGAATCTACCGAGCGAGACGTCTCGCTCTGTGATCATCCCGGCGTCCAGTGCCCGCCTGACGAATGTTCGGTACTGTGTCCCAGCCGCGAGCGACGCGGACTTGATGGACACGTAGCGGCTGCTGGTGCAGTCCTCGCGGAAGAGCGTGTCCGTCGTCATCATCGGAATTTCGGACATCGCATGGGTCCGCACGATCCCCCTGAGGGTCTCGACGTGCTTGGGCGTGTTGTCGTCATATCGGGGAGTGTCGAGCCATTTGAACAGCATGCCGTACGACTTCGTGGGGCCGTTGATGGAACCAGCCGATCGGTCGAAGAGGCTCTGGAGGAGGCGCTCGACTCCCTGCTTTCCTTCGAGGCAGACGGCAAACCCTCGGGAAGCCAGCCGACAGAAGTCCGCAGGCGCCAACGTCTCCACGAAGCGGTTCACGCGCTCGGTGCCCATCTCCGCAACGATGCCCAGCCGCCACATCGTCTCGTCCGCCTGATGCAGGCTCATCTGGTCCAGGAATGGCACGGACATGCGCTCGCGGATGCCCAGGCGTCCCTGGACGTAAGCCTCGGCAGCCATGTCCCCCTCGGACAATGCCGTCCGTGTCTTGGCGGCGAACGGCGCGCGGCAGACCATGCAGCGATGTGACGGGACATGCGAATGCTTCACGATCGCCCGGCATTGGGGCCGCGGACAGCGCGTCTCCAGAAGGATTCGATGTCGCGAGCAGGCGCGGACGAAGCGCAGGTCCCACCATGCACGGACATACGCACGCTGCTCTGGCGGTCCGCCCTCCCCGTCCGACGCGTCCTCCTCAAGGCATTCGGCGCAGTAGCGCCGACCCGCCTCGGCAAAATCCATGCAGCACCACTCGGACTTCATCCGAAGGGTCTCGCCCGCCAGCACGACGGTGGATTCGGACACCTGGTCGACGGACCATTCCGCGATGCCCGCTTCCGGCAGGCCGGAGAGGATCGACAGTTCCGCGGTATGATGGCCCCGCGACACGGCAACGGGATCGAGGCCCACCGAGCGGGCGAACCGCGCCGGATCGTCGGCCCCCCGACGCGAGGCCAGGCGGCCCAGCAGGCTCAGCGGCGTCTCGCCGATCCGTGGCCGGACTCGAAGGGGAAGCAGCGCGAGATTGTCTGGCATGACCGTTTCCGACAGGAATCGGCCGAGCTTCGGCGACGGTGCAATAAGATCGCGTTAGGATCGGATGCCAGAACACCGCCTTCGGCAACCTGAGTCCTTTTGAAGCTCTCGAACCCGGTTCCGCGATCCCTCACGAATTCCTGCGAATTGCGTCGTTGGCGCGCCGAGGGGCGCCGACGCATTGCGTCAACCCCCGACCAAGTTGCCCTGCCCCCGACGCTAGCGGCCCGATCGGCTCGATCGCATGGCTGGCCGCCTGCCGGACAGTTGCGCGTCACCGGCGCCGCGAAGGTAGACGACCTGGCGGCAGGCGGGCGGACCGATCACCGGATGCACGCCGACCCTCGCGAGACGGTTGATGAGCGCCCTGGGCGCCAGTTCCTGGCGGACGGCGAGCTTTGCCCCCGTGACGAACCGTTCCTCGAAGCGCGCGACCTCGGACCGCGGTATCATCCACGACGCTCCGGCGCGCCTCGCCGAGATCATCCCCTCGCGCAGCATCGTCGACACCGCCTCCGGATGCATCTCGATGGCTCCCGCGAACTGCTGGAGGTTCAGCGTCTCCGTGTCCTCAGCCGCACGCGGGACGAGATCGCTCTCCCGCAGAAGGCATGCGCCGAGACCTCGTCCACCGGGTAGCCGAGCCGCGGGACGGAGGCGCCCGGCCGCCAGTTCGGCGACGAGCGCCGTGGTGTCTGTCCTTGCCGACCGCGTGGCGCCGGCGAGCCGCACCAGGCCGCTTCCTTCCTCGGCCTCCCCCACGTCGCGTAGGATCCTCTCGACGAAGCCGTCCAGCCTCTCGCCGTCGAAGACCTTCTTTCCGTTCCCTTCGCCGAGCAGGCAGCCGTCGAGGACGCCGGAGGAGACCAGCGAGCGGACCTGCGGACGACCGATCCCCAGTCGCTGTGCGGCCGTGGCGACGCCGATCCTGCGGCGCCGATCCGAGGCGAGCGCCGTGACGGCCGCGGGGTCGACGGTACTCGACACGCCCCGTCTCGACCCGCGCGGCATGCGGCCCGCTGCGACCAGCAGGCTCCTCGTCCGGGCGACGTCGCTCCCGATCGCCCTCGAAGCGCCGACGAGGGTGAGACCCCGGGCCACCTTTTTCCCAAGCATGGCCTCTCCGTCGGCCATCACGCCGTTGGCGACGGCATGGCGCCGAAGTTCGGAGCGAAGGCGGTCGCCGACGGGTCCGTCGGGATAGGTAGACACGAACTGCTCGTAGACCCAGCCGTAGGTCGCAAGCACACCTCCCGAACGCTTGCCGCCCCGATCAAGAGCCGCCTTTCGGTCGAGCACCTCACGGAAGGAGTGGGGCCAACCTTCCAGGCAGGCCATTCCCGCGTCCCGGAGGTCGCCGTCCGCTTCGGTTCCCGCATCCGGCCAACGGGCGTGCCAGTCCGCACACTCGACGAGCCCCAAGAGCCGGGCAAGGGGAATGAGTTCGGCGACCACCAAGTCGTCCACGTTCGGCGAGGCGTGGCGCGGCAAACCGAGGAGCCGATCGTGGAGGTAGCGGGAGAATGCCCCGACGGGCTGCGGGCGCCCCTCCCCGTTCAGCTTCGCGCCGCACCGACAGGAGTGCAACGGCGCATGGTCCCAATTCGCCCGGGCGCCACACCGACGGCAGGCATGTTCGATACGGCAGCCGTGACGCGGACATGTCTCGATGGCGGCCACGTCCCACCAGAAGCGGTGACGGGCCATCGCAGCCCCTGACGACGACAGGTCGAGGTCTTCCGAAAGGCAGGCCGGACACCAGCGCCGCGACGCCACCGAGTGGTCGATCGTGCGAAGGGTCTCCCCGCGCAGTTTCACGATGCGCCGACGGATGTCGTGGGCCGGCGTCGAGAACCGGAGCACCTCATCATCCACCAAGGCGGCGGACGCGAGGTTGGATACGCCCCCGCCGGCGAGCAGTGACCTCAGCGGCAGCCCGCAGGACGAGGCAAACCCCCTGACGTCCAAGCGCCCGTGGCGCCAGGCGAGACGTGCCATCAAGCCGTAGGAGGGCTCGTCCGGTGCAAGCGGGACACGCAGCGCGAACCGACGGATGGGCGCCGGAGCCCTTCTCCGCTCAACGCCGTCCATCTGCTGCCTTGGGGCCGCGGAACGTGCCCTTGCGCTGCCCCTCGCGCTTCCTCGGCTTATAATCATTCTTTGTGGCGTCCGGCTTTGCAGGGGCAGCCTCGGTTTCCTCGTCGCCCGAGCCATCCTCTCCGACCGCGAGCCACGAGTTCCACATCCTGCGAAACTCGTCGACCTCCACGAGGAATGGGTTCCCCGCAACCGGGACGGTGCGGACGGCGGCCGCGACGGGAGGCGCGTCGAATTCGACCGGCGCGATGGCTGGCATCGGCTTGGGCCGGAACTCGTCGAAGATGACGCCCAGGTCGTAAGGGGTGATCTTTTCCAACTCACCATGCAGGACCTTGTCCAAGGCCGCGCTCATGTATTTCGAGACGAGGCCGATCCTTCCCTTGGTTGCGTAGTACATCCTAGCCTGCAGGACCGGATCGTCGAGCAGGGAGGGGACGAACGGCACGCCCACTTTGGCCTCCAATTCGACGAGAAGGGTCGCGAACTCTACACGACCCTCTTCCGTACCCCAGTCATAGGGAGCCAGGTAAAAAACAGGGGCCATGCGTCGTCCGACCTGTTCCTCAGGCTGGAGATCCAACACGCCCGGAAGCCCGGCCAGGACGAACTGGACCCCGGTTTGGTTCAGCAGCGACTTGACGAACTCTTGGATCACCTCGACCCGCTTGCCACCGCCTTTCGTCAACTCGTGGGCCTCGTCCAAGAGGATCACCTGTACGCCCATACGCCTGCAGAGATCACCGATCTCGAGGACGATGGCGGTGGAGTCGACGTCGGCTTGCGCCTTATAGCCCAAGGCTCCGACAATGGCCGACACGAACTGCCTTTTCTGCGCCGAGCTCGGCACTTGCAGTCGGACCACCGGCCGCACGTCGCCGTCCTGGTCACTCCGGAACGCTCCCGGCTTCATTCTCTCGTTGCGTTCGTACTGAGCGAGCAAGGTGCTCTTGCCCGCACCGGCGTAGCCGACGACGAAAAGCGCCCTTGCTTCGAGCGTCGTCTCGGGATTGGGAGTGTACCGCTTCCGCAGCCTGTCGATCGCCCCCAACGCCTTGTCGAGTTGCATGTGGTCGAGACACTCGCCCTCGAGTTGGAACAGCATCGCCTGGTGTTCCGCGGGCGACAGTTCGCTCTTCGGTACTTCGCTCATGACGCGCTCGCCCTCATGGCTGCCTTCTCACGCACGCGTCTCATGACGGTCTCCTTGTAGTCGGCGGCCACGTTCGGAACAGGTTGCACGATCTCGGGAGCTTCCATCTGAGGAGTCGGAGGATCTCGCACCTCGATGGCGGCAGGAGCTTCCGGCTCGGGCGCCGCATCCGGCAGGCGAGCCACGACACCGCTGTCGCCGGCGACCGGAGTGAGGAACTCGCCGTTCGCCAGACGGAACCTCGCTTCCGGCGCCGCGCCCCCCTTCCGCTTCTTGCCGGCAAGCCTTTCGTCCGCCCGGCGCTCGGATTCCAACATGAGTTCGGCCACCTGTTCGGGGGTGACCTTCCTGCCGTAACGCTTTCTCGCCTGCCGCCTGGCCTGAACCGCGTGACGGAAGCTGACCCCGACGCAAAGACGGGGATGCTTGGCGGGGATCACCACCGGCTGGCGTGCGCCGGGCGGGAAAAGCCAGATCTGCCCCGCGTCGAAGGGATCGGCCGACGCATGATACAGATGGCCGGGGCCATGGATGTTCTGCAACCTCTGAAGCTGGGGACCGGTGAAGAGCAGGCCTTCCACGCTGATGCCATCTCGACCGATCGGCACCAAGTACGCCTTGCCGAGCATGGAGTGCTTGTACCGGGCGTCAGGAGCGGGTTGGACGAACTTCTGGGCGGCCTTCTCATGCCATACGACAAGGGGGATACCGGACAGACCGTCATGCAAGGACGGATGATAATCGTCGACCACCCACTTCAGGAGCTTCCACTTCAGGTCGCGTAGAGTGAGTTTCGACTCCTTGTACGAATCGTATTCGTGACGTTGCACGTAAGACGAGAACGTCTTCCCTTCCTCGTAGGAGTAGACCTTCGCGTGCATGGTTCCGAAGAACCGTTCGATCTTCCCTTTCAGGTGCGGGCTACGCGCCGGCAGCGGCAAGATCCGAATGCGCAGGGACCAGCCGACCCTGTCGAGTGGGATCGAGAGGAACTCCTTGCCACGGTCCGTATAGATGACCTCGGGGATGCCATGGCACGGCCACGTGTGGAGAAGTTCGCGCTCGGGATCGAATTCGGGATGACCGGGCTTCCAGCGCCGAAGGTCCTTCGGCCAGAACGCGTGCATCAGGCAGCGCTGGACGGCGGCGTAGCCCGGGACCTCGAAGGACACGTGCATGCCGACGATCATCCGCGAGCAACGGTCCAGCACGACCGTTATCCATGGTCGTCCCAGGATGTCGCCGTTTTCGTCGCGGACAATGATGTCAGCGAGGCAGTGGTCGATCTCCACCTCGTCCATGACGTATTCGGGATCGGGATGCGCCTGAGAGACGCGATGGTTGTTCTTCGCCGTCCAAGCGCCGTATTGCCGTTTCTGGCGTTCGTACGATTCCGGGTAGAGTTTTTCGAGAAGCCGACCCAGCGGTTTCGCCGTCGTGAAGTAACTTTCGAATTCGGGATGCTGCAGCTTGATTGCGTCCCAGACCTGCCCGACGGACACCCTCTTTTTGTTTACGTTGAGCTTCCCGAGGAATTCCCCCATGACCTCGTAGATATCCTGCGCACCCTCCTTCGTCGTGACCAGCGCATGCACACGCTTGGTGCGGTTGCCCTTGTGCTTGTCGTCGGGCTGCAGGATTCCCTCGCTCCTGTTCGTCCGCAACCAGAGTTCGTGCCAATCCGAAACCGTTCGCCAGTGTGGGGGGCGGAGGAACCAAGGCATCTTCTTGAAGTCGTAATAGGTGTCGTCGTCTTCGTCGGGATCTTCGGGCGCCGTTTCCGGCAGTGCGCGGGAGGTTCTTTTTGCATCTTCCACAATCTCGATCTTCCTGAGCCGCTTGCGCCAGCCCCGGTAGTTCGCCGAGTGAACGCTGCGCTCCGTGGCCCCCTCGATCGGCACGCCGTCGTCGCCAACCCGCCCCAGTGATGCTTGGTCAGCTTGGTCGATCCCGGTAGTTCCACCCTCCCTGCTCGCGGGCACGACGGCGGCGCGACAGATCTCCTCCTTCGTCCGCCCTTTCCCGAGACGCTCATCGACGAAGCGGCAATAGGCGAGCTTCACGTCGACGACGAGCTCGACCCGTGCCGGCCAAAAGGCCCTGGGCGTAACCATCAGGTCCATCTGGCGTTCGGACACGAGCGCGGCGTTGGCCGGATAGTGGTGCAGGCGGCTGTCGAACCCCAGGAGTTCGATCATGACGTCGGAGAACGGAAGCACCTTCCCCGTCGCCGTCTCCTTCAGCTTCCACCCGCGGTCTGCCCGTTCTTGGACGGACCACAGGGTTTTCGCGCCTCCTTCGTCGATGATCTCGACATGCTCTCCCGGGTTCCAGCGGAGCGGTGATGCTTCGGGAAGCGACATCAGAAGCCGAACTCGTTGGGTACGGGACCGTTTGGACGGGGTTCGACATCCACCCAGACCTCGAACCGCGCCCCTCGGTGGCGGCATTCCTCGGCGATCGCGTCACGGCGACCGCGCAGGGTGGGGTCACGCAGCCAGACCCCACGCGGTTTCACCTCCCGGTAGGCCAGTCCGCCATCGGTCCCGAACACGGCGAAGTCTGGCGTGTAGCATCGACGGCGAGCGTGTTCCGACCAGATGAACGTGACGGGTTGCGGCCGGAAGTTCGCGACGTCGTCGTCCGCTTCCATCTGGTCCGCCATTGCGAGTTCCAGAAGACTCTCGACCGTGATCCGTCCGAAGGCCTTCTCGAAGTTGGCTCTCGGCGTGAAGGTTCGCTTGCCGCCGATCGCGAGCCGCCGGGCGGGTCCGACGCGGCGCGCGGCAGGCGAAGTGTCCGCCCTCCGGCGGCCTTCGAGCGGAACGTCGGGCAGCGCCCTGCGCGAGTTGCCGCGTGCGACGTCGCCATCCCCGTACGAGACGAAGACCCGATGAAGTTTGCTCGACATGCCGTCCCCGTCTTACTGCGTTGAATTCTCATTCGGCGGAGACGATCGTTCGATCGGTCATTCCGCCGTCACGACGGACTGCGCGAGACGCGCGAGCATCGTCCGGTGTGTTCGACCGTTCTGTTTCGACCGGATGCACGAACGCCCCCCCGATCGTTGCAAACGGTTGTCGGCGCTTCGTCTCCGCGCTGGGATCGTCGCGCGGAACTGCCCCGCCCCGCGCCAACCAAGCCCCTCGCCCCGTCTTCCCATCTCCGTCAGTCATCGCCGCTATCCCCCGACGGCTTGGTTCGAAGCATCCATAGGGACGCTTTCGATCGAACTGCGAATTTCCACACGATGCCCGGCGGAACTTCAGCAATCGTATCGATGGTGGGGAAACCAGATGATGATGGGACGACTTAGTCTACGAACCGTTTACGCGGATCGCGGAAGTCGAAACATCGAGATGGGATCGAAAATATTACGTTTGACTGACATTCAGGCCAACATGGAGCACGACGTCGGCGTCCCGAACGCCGGACCTCTTCGTCTGTCCTGATGTGCAGTTCGAAGGTTGCCGGACGACGGAGGCGTCTCAGCCTACGAATTCTGGAAATGCCGCCCGGCGTCCTGTTGGCGCCATCGACTGCAACCCACTTGCCCCGGGGACGGAGAACGTACGTCGCCGGACGCTTTCGACGCGGGTCTCGTGCCCAAGGACGGCTTGGCGGGACCGGAGGGACGGGGCCGACGAATGGTGGGGCCCGTGTAGATACCGGGGACGGTCCCCAAAAAGCTAGGACCCTCCCAACGATCTAGCCCTCGGCGTCCGCTTCGACGCCACCTCTGGATCGACGCCGACGGCCACCCTGCCCCGGCACTCCATGAACAACGCCCCGAGTTCCTCGAGCGCCTCGCGGATGCGCACGGCGTTGCCGACCCGGGGCACGCGCACCCCGTTCTCAAAATCGTTCAGGAGGTTCCTCCCGCAGTCGGCGGCTTCGGCCAGCGCGAGTTGCGAGACGCCCAGCATCGCACGGGCGCCGCGGCAGGCGACGCCATCGATCGGCAGCCCCGGGGAAAGCGGGACCGCCACCGAAGCGTCATCCCCACCCTCGCCATTCGATCGAATCGTCGTTGACTCTAGTCGGGCTTCATGTTTCATTTGGTCAACCGCAGAAGGGCTCGACCCACAACAAAGATGCGGGGGCCAGGGAGGCCCGGCACCAGTCGATCGATCGCTCGCTCTAACAGTGGATCCATCGCCTTGCCCACGTTCAAGTTCTATTGCGACCGGGACGTTCCCGGCACGTCCTGCATACCCATGCTCGCCGCGCTCGGCGCCGCGTCCCTGGGATTCGAGGTGTCTTACGGAAGGACGGATCCCGATCCGCCGACCCCGGGGCCGTCCGGCATGATGCCGGACTTCCTTGCGGGTGTCGACGTCGTACGGCCGTCCCATGAAACCGAAGCCTCGGATCCACCCGGCCGTCGCGGGACGCGCATGGTGAAAGGACTCGAGGACGGACGTGTCCTGCGAATCCTCGACGTGCCGCTGGCGGCACGGGACGGGCGCCGGCGCGGCGGCGCCGATGTCGACTGCCTCGTGGCAAGGTCGCTCCTGCTGTCTCGGCTCGAGCGCGATCCCGCGCCGATCCGGATCGCCTGCGACGCGATCGGCCGCAACGGCCTTTGCCGGACCTGGGACATCGCCTCCTCGAGTTGGCGCCTTGACGTCCCTGCCCTCACCAAGGCCGAGATGGCCTCGCTCCTGCGGGGCGTGCCGATGCCGAGGCCCCTGGCAACGGCCGGCGAACTCGCCCGCATGATCCTCGGCTCCGCAGGGATGCGGCATCCGGCGGCGCCCGCCCACGGATGGCCGATGGCGCTCCGCCGCCCGGCACAGGCCCGCAACAGGCCGATGGCCGCACACGCGGCCCGCTAGACCGCTTCCCCTGACCTTCGAACGCGCCGACGCCCGCCCCCCTTCGGCGGGGCAGCGATCTCGCGCGCCCGCATCCCCCTCATCAACCAAGCAATCACGAAAGGAACGCCCATGCACTTTGTCCGCCAACGCCCGGCCATCCGGACCGCCAAACGCTCCGCTCCCGACCGCGGAAGCGGCCGTCCCCGAAGGGGTTTCATCCCGACCCCCAAGGGAGGCGGCCTTGTACCGTTCGAGAGTTCGCTCGGAGCGGACCTCCTCAAGAGCATGGCCGCCGACCCGTTCGTCGCGTCCATACGCGCGCAGCCGGAGACCTTCGTCTGGCGTGACGCCGTCGACGGACGCCGCCACCGTTACACGCCGGACCTCCTCGCAGTCATGACCGACGGATCGAAGGTCTACCGATCCGTTCGGCCCAACGCCTTGCTGCTTCGCGACACCGAGCTCCGCGGGAGACGGACGAGGATCGAGCTGGAATGCGCGCTGAGGGGCGCGGCGTTCGAGATCTGGACGGAGCGCGAGATTCGCGAAGCCACGTGCGGCTGGCCGCTGCTGCGGGTCGCGACCGGTGCGGAGGCTTCGCTCTTGGCGAACCTGCCTCTGGAAGTGGACAGCGAGGCGTCGCCGGCGGCGCCGCCGAAGTTGGTGTTGCGAATAGCCGACAGGCTGGGCCTTCGCGGTCCCCTGCAAGCTGGCGACGTGTTCTTCGCCCGCTCGATGCTGACGGGCATCCTGATGGCGTTCCGGTGCAGGCTTGTCAGGGACCCGGTCACCGGACTGTTGGTCTGGAAGCCCGAACCTCGCGAAACTTGAGCGGAGCGCCCCTCGATCGCCTGCAAGGGTCGGCGGCACCCCCAAGGATCCGCCGACATTCCTCACACCCTCACCAATGCCGCGTGCTGTTCACCTCGAAAGGCAAGAAGATGCGCTCCATCCTACGTTCCTCCGCCTGTATGCCACTCTCCCACTCGGGTGATCGACACACTCCCAGTCCAAGCTTGGTCGACAGGTCCTTGGTCGACGACCGCACCGGGCTCATCGCAGCTCGCGCGTCCATCCGCGTCGATGTCTGTCCCCTCACGAAGACCATCGTCGGGTTCGCATTCACTTCGAAGCCGTTTTCCTCGGCACGGCCAGCAACGGTCGCCGTGCGCAATCTTGCGCGGAAGGCAAAAGCGGCGCCACGCAACGCAGGCGCTTGGTCGATGCCCGGGTATCCGAAAATCGTGGTGGTCGACTGCCCCGAGTTCGCGGCACCGACGCTGCGCAACTCGCGATCAGACCTACCTGCTTCCTCCGCCGACGACTGATTGAGAGACGGTCCGACGCGATGTCCAACATCTGTATCACGTCGAGCGTCTCGGTTCGGTCAGTCTCTCTCGATGGACAGTACCACTGCGCCTTCGAGCGGGACGTATTGAAATCTTCAACTACGATGTAACCACTGGCGAGGAACTCCGACCATAGACTATTGATGGTTTCACGAGTGCGGAATTCCGAATCATGGAGTTCCACTGCACTGATGTCGAAAACGGAGACGCGTAGTGGACGAGAAATCGAATGCGGTTGAACTGGCGGTTGAGATCACAACCGCGTGGCTCAGCAATCCGAATACCCGGGTCGCACCCGAGGACGTCCATACCTTCCTGAAGAACAGCCATGCCGCTCTTGTGGGCATGATCGACCCGCCGGCCGGTGAAGCGCAGGCGACTGCGGCGACACCGGAAGAATACCAGGGTGCGGTGACCGTCCGGAAAAGCCTTGCGGACCCCGAGGTCATCATCAGCATGATCGATGGAAAGCCCTACAAGGCGCTTCGTCGTCACCTTGCGACGCACGGCCTGACGCCGGAGACCTATCGCGAGCGCTACGGGCTAAAGTCGGATTACCCAATGGTCGCCCCGAACTATTCGAAGCGCCGTGCCGAGGTCGCCAAGCAGCTGGGGCTCGGGAGGAAGCGCCCGGTTGCTGCGGACGCCACGCCTGACGAAGCCGTCACATCGGAAGCGACGCCTGAATCTGCTTCGGCATCCGAGCCCACCCCGGCGAGCAAGCCGAAAGCCAAGCGGTCCGCAAAGGGCTCCGCGAAGGCGAACGCCTAAGGAGGCTCCCCGAGCCCGTCCTGCACAGGGACTTCCCACCGTGCAGGCGACGGGGGGCCGCTGCGTGCGGCCCCCGTCAGTCATCGGATCCGCCCACCAGATCCAGCCTCCGCGCTGCCGAACCCGCGGTTGGTTCGAAATCACGTGCACGGCGCGTTCGGTCGGGCCGCCCGCCGCATCTTCCCAAAGCATCTCAATGCCGAAGAACGCGCGGACGAAACCTCGACCGAACGTGGAGGCGAGCTTTCGCTTCGAGGCGGCTCCATCGGTCGCCTGCCCTCAGCCAGCATGGAGCGCGAAGCTCACCGCCCCCAGCATCGAGGTATCGGAAAACTTTTCGCTTCCGCTCCGGATCGAAGCCGCCTGACGACGGCGACCGCAGGCGGCCGCCCCCCTTCGCCGATATCGCGAAGAGGAGGATCGGCACCCCGACGCCACACCAGTCCGAAACCTGACGGCGCGCGTCGATCGAACAGCGGTCCCATCCAACCTCATGCCACGCCCTCCAGCCACCGGCATCCTTTGTGCATAAAGCACGTCAACGCGAAGCGTCTTGTTCAACAATATGGACGCGACTGTCGGTCATCGCTAACGTAGCCTTATCGAATGCAGGGCGCATACCGAGGGGGCCATCATCAACGGAGACGATTGGAGAAGCTTTGGACCTCGTACGCTGAGCGACGGAGGCCTCGTGCTCCCTACCCTGATTCCTGACGCTGCCGACAATCTTGGGGAGCGCGAACGGATGCGACCCTCCTCTCCACGCTTCCGACGCATGAGATCCAAGTCGTCTTGGAATGCATCGCTTCGACTGATGGTCGCTCCTCGTAACACGCTCCCAGGCAGGCTGGTAACAAGCACTTGCGCGGCTCTCCACGCTTGATGTCTCCCTCGACCCGATCGTTTGTGAGACGCTTTGCGTGAAGCATTTCCGCAATGGACGCGCGAGGGGCACCGCCCTCGAACGATCCGTCATCAGCACGATGGACCCTGCCAGCGCCCCCCGGCGGCAGTTGGGATCGGACGCCTTTCCCCGCGTGCGGACTGACCATGGCGACGATGAGTGAACGAAGATGGAAAACACGGTCGCCGTACCGCTCAGCGGCAACTTCATTCGGTTGACGAAACCAACGGCCCTCCAGGCGGCGGGTACGATCGTTGTCCGCATTCACACGGAGACGCTGGCATGACCGATCGAGGCAAGCCGCCATTGCCCGTTCTGAGGATTGAGAACCTTGGGGTCCGGTTCGGCACGACATCCGTCATCGAGGATCTCAGCTTCGCGGTGCCGGCCGGAAAGACCGTCGCGGTGGTCGGCGAATCCGGTTCGGGCAAGTCGGTGACGTCGCTCTCGGTCATGCGCCTCGCCGACATCGCGGGCGCGACCTTCCCCGCTGGGCGCATCCTCTTCGACGGCCCGAGCGGCGAGATCGACCTCCTGAAGGCCTCGCAGAAGGCGATGCGAGCCATCCGCGGCAAGGAGATCGCCATGATCTTCCAAGAGCCGATGACCTCGCTGAACCCGGTCTACAGGATAGGCGACCAGATCGGCGAGGTCCTGACGCTGCACGAGGGGATGACGAAGGCGGCGGCACTAGCCGAGGCGCGGCGCCTGCTCGACATGGTGCGCCTGCCCGACTCGGCCGACCTCCTGATGCGGTTTCCCCACCAGCTCTCCGGAGGCATGCGCCAGCGCGTGATGATCGCCATGGCGCTGGCCTGCCGCCCCCGGCTCCTGATCGCGGACGAGCCGACCACCGCGCTCGACGTGACGATCCAGGCTCAGATCCTGACGATCATGCGGGACCTGCAGCGGGACCTCGGCATGGCGATGGTCTTCATCACCCACGACATGGGCGTTGTCGCCGAGATGGCGGACGAGGTCGTGGTGATGTGGAAGGGCCGGAAGGTCGAGGAAGGCCCGGTGCGCCAGATCTTCGCCGCCCCGAGCCACGCCTACACACGCACGCTTCTCGCCGCCGTTCCGGCGCTCGGCAGGATGACAGGCGAGGACTTGCCGAAGCGGACGCCGCTGACCGTCCTCCAAGACGGCGAGCCGACGTTGGTCGGCACCGAGCGGGTGCAGGACACAGCGCGCTACGATGGCGCGCCGCTCCTCTCCGTCCAAGACCTCGTGGTCCGCTTCGACGTCAGAAAGACATTCCTAGGCCGGGTCACCCATCGCGTCCATGCGGTGGAGAACGTGTCCTTCGACATCCATCCTGGTGAGACGCTCGCGCTGGTTGGCGAGTCGGGATCCGGTAAGTCCACGATCGGGCGCACGATCCAGCAGCTCCAGGCTGCGACGTCCGGCAGTATTGCGTTCGGGGGCAAGCCGCTCGATCAAATGACCGCGGCCGAACGCCATCGGCTGCGCCAGGATGTCCAGTACATCTTCCAGGATCCGTTCGCCTCGCTCGACCCGCGCAAGACAGTGGGCTTCTCGATCGCCGAGCCGATCCGCACGCACGGGCTTCTTTCGTCGAGCCGCGAGATCGAAGCGCGCGTCCATGGCCTCCTCGAACGGGTCGGGCTCGGGTCCGAGCATGCCAAGCGCTACCCCCACGAGTTCTCGGGCGGCCAGCGGCAGCGCGTCTGCATCGCACGTGCTTTGGCCTGTGACCCGAAGCTGATCATTGCCGACGAGGCGCTGTCGGCGCTCGATGTTTCGATCCAGGCGCAGATCATCAACCTGTTCATGGATCTCCAAGCGGAGCGCGGACTCGCCTACCTCTTCATCAGCCACGACATGGCGGTGGTGGAGAAGATGAGCCATCGGGTGGCGGTTCTCTATCTCGGGCAGGTGATGGAACTCGGCAGCCGACGCCAGGTCTTCGAGACGCCGAGCCACGCCTATACGCGCAAGCTCCTGTCCGCCGTTCCCGTCGCCGATCCCACGAGGGCGCGCGACGCGTCCCTGATGGAGGGCGAGATCCCCAGCCCCGTGCGCGCCGTCGGCAATGAGCCGGCCATCCTGGCGCGGCGCGAAATCACGCCCGGCCATTTCGTGGCCGTAGGCGCCTGACGCGCTCCGAAGACCCAACGAGAAGGACCCAAGTTATGACGACACCGAAGACGATCCGTACTGCCTTCCTAAGCCTTGCGATGGCGGGCGTCGCTTTCGCCGCGGCGCCGGCGATGGCCGAGGGCAAGCTCACCGTGTCCTCGCCGCAGGATCCCGGCAGCTGGGACCCGGTCGACACGTTTCTTGTCAATTGGGCGGCCGTCGCCACCAACATCTTCGACGGCCTTACCTATCGCGGGCCGGACCTGAAGCTCGTGCCGGGACTGGCCGAGTCCTGGGAGGAGTTGGACGAGGGCAAGCGCATCCGCTTCAAGCTGCGGCAGGGCGTAACCTTCCACGACGGCGAGCCGTTCAACGCGGCGGCGGTCAAGTTCACGTTCGAGCGCCTCCTCGGCGAGCAGGGCTCCAAAGGGCCGCAGCGCTCTAACTACACGGCGATCGAAAGCGTCGAGATCATCGACGACTACACCGTGGACATGAAGCTGAAGTCGCCCGATCCGGTGCTCCTGACCAAGCTGGCCGGCTATGGCGCCATGATCGTGCCGCCGAAATACATCGCGGAGCACGGCGAAGACCATTTCAACACGAACCCGATCGGCACGGGCGCCTTCAAGTTCGTCTCCTACGCACCCAAGGTCGACATCAAGCTCGCGGCCAACCCGGACTACTGGGGCGGAGCGCCGAAACTGTCAGAACTCGAATACCGCTTCATCACGGAGCCGGCGACCGCCGTCGCCGAGCTCCAGGCGGGCCACGTCGACGTCGTGCTGCCGCCAACCATCCCCATCGGCATGATCGACGTGATCCGCAACGATCCCAAGCTCGAGCTGGTCTCGGTCCCCGGACCGACGGTGGATGCGCTCCGCTTCAACACGCGCGACGGCATCACCAAGGACGTCAACGTGCGCAAGGCGCTCATCATGGCGGTGGATCGCAAGACCATCGTCGAGCAGATCCTTGCCGGGCAGGCGACGGAGATCGCCTCCTTCCAGAGCGCGCTTTCCTTCGGGGACAACCCTGCCCTCAAGCCTCTTCCCTACGACCCGGAAGCCGCCAAGAAGCTCCTTGCCGACGCGGGCGTCCAGGAAGGTGCAAGCGTCCAGATCGACGTACGCGGAAACGACCAGACCATGAACGAGGTCGCGCAGGTCATCGCGAGCTACCTGCAGATGGTTGGCGTCACCGCGTCCATCAAACCCTACGAGACCAATGTCCTCCTCAACGACATCATCCCGCAGGGCAAGACCGGGGCGATGTTCCAGCAGAAGTGGGGCGGCTGGACCTTTGACTACGACAACACCGCCTATGCGATGTACCACTCGGGTGAGAAGTGGAACCCATACGAGAGCGATCCGGAGCTCGACAAGCTCCTCGAGTCGCAGCGCTCGTTGACCGACCGCGCCGAGCGCGAGCGGATCCTGCGGGAGATCGCCGCCACCGTCGCCGACCGGGCGCTTGAGATCCCGCTCTACAATTCGAACGCGATCTATGGCGTCAACAAGCGGGTAAAGGACTTTTTCGCGGCGCCCGACAACCGCACGAAGTTCGACACCGTGTCCGTCGAGTAGCACCGCTGCTTGAGGCCGCCCTCAGGGGCGGTCTCCTTCCGCGCTCGTCCGCGCAGGCCGCATCGCGCCAAGCGCATGCGCCCACGCTTCCGGAGAACGATCCCTTGGCCGGCTTTCTGATCAAACGCGTGTTTCAGGCGATCTTCGTCGTGATCGCCGTCACCCTCCTCGTGTCCTTCGCGATCCGCCTCACCGGCGACCCGGCGGTGACGATGTTCCAGGGTGGCGGGTCGATGACGGAGGAGGACCTGGCGCGCATCCGCCAGGCGCTCGGCGTCGACAAGCCGTTCCTCACCCAGTACCTCCTGTTCCTGAAGGGACTGCTGACGCTGGACTTCGGCCGCTCGTTCGCCGGGGGAGCGCCCGTTTCGACCCTTCTCGCCCAGGCGATGGGGCCGACGCTCCTTCTAGCCTTCCTGTCCATCGCCCTGTCGATCGTCGTGTCCATCCCACTCGGCATCAAGGCCGCGACCTCGCGCGGCCGGTGGAGCGACCAGATGATCCGCATCTTCTCGCTGATCGGCCTGTCCTTCCCGAACTTCTGGCTCGCGACCATGCTGGTGCTGCTCTTCGCCATCACCCTCGGCTGGCTCCCGCCTAGCGGCATGAGCACCTGGCAGAGCTACGTGATGCCTGCCTTCACGATGGGCCTGATCCTAACAGCGACCAATGTGCGCCTCGTCCGCACGACCATGCTCGAAACGCTGGGGTCGCAGTACGTCATGGTGGCTCGGGCCAAGGGCCTCAGCGAGCGTAAGGTCCTCTACAAGCACGCGCTGCGGAACTGCGCGATCCCGCTCATCACCTATTTCGGCATCCAGTTCGGCGGCCTTCTCGGCGGCATCGTCGTGGTGGAGCGCGTCTTCAACTGGCCGGGCCTCGGCACGCTCGCCTTCGATGCCGTTGCGGCGCGCGACTACCCGCTCCTTCAGGGCGTCATCACGGTGCTCTCGCTCCTGATCGTCGCCGTCAATCTTCTCGTCGACATCGCCTACGGTCTCGTCGATCCGCGCGTGCGTACGGAGTAGCCGCAGTGACCTCCCTCACCCGACGCTTTGCCAATCTCGAGTTCGTCCTCGGCGCGCTTCTCACCGGCGGCATCTGCCTGGCCGTCTTGTTTTCCGATTTCCTGTTTCCGGACGGAGGCTCCAAGATCAACCTGACGGCGCGTCTCGTGGCGCCCTTCAGCAATCCCGCCTTTCCGCTCGGCACGGATCCCCTAGGCCGCGACGTGCTCGCCCGCGTGGTGCAGGGCGGCAAGATCTCCCTCACCGTCGGCATTTTGTCGGTGGCCGGCTCGGTGGTCATCGGGGTCTTCATGGGTCTCGTCGCCGGCTATTATCGCGGCGTCTGGGACATGGTGGTGATGCGCTTCGCCGACGTGCAGCTCGCCATGCCCTTCATCCTCCTGGCGATCACCTTCATCGCGATCGTCGGCGGCAGCCTCACCAACACGATCATTCTCCTGATCGTCTCGCAATGGGTGCAGTACGCCCGCCTTGTGCGCGGCTCCGTCCTGTCGTTGCGAGAAAGGGAGTTCGTCCTGTCGGCCCGCGCCATCGGCGTGCGCGACCGCAACATCATCCTGCAGCACCTCCTGCCGAACTCGGTCGGTCCGGTGATCGTCCTCATGACGCTCAACATCGCCACCAACATCCTGCTCGAATCCTCGTTGACCTTCCTCGGCCTCGGGGTCGACCCGACCATCCCGAGCTGGGGCGGCATGCTAGCCGATGGACGGACCTACCTGCAGCTCGCCTGGTGGGTGTCGGTGTTCCCGGGACTGGCGATCCTCCTCACCGTGCTTGGCCTGAACCTGCTTGGCGACTGGCTGCGCGACACGCTCGACCCTACAGGACGGACGCGCTGAGCCATGACCGACATCTTCCATAGGACCTACCGCAGCACTCTCGATGCGCTGGTGGAGGACGCCATCCCCGGCCGCGCCTTCGAAGCATGGACCTTCGACGACCCCACGCGCCGCCGCGCCGCCGAAAGCCGTCTCCGGGACAAGGGCGTGTCCGCCCGCATCCACAGCGCCTACAAGCCGCTCGTGTTCGCCTTCCTCGAGGACATCGACCTCGACGGGGTCACGGCAATCGAGGTGCGCTATCCCGTCCACGAAAGCGCGCCGGCCAACCGTTTCCGCCTGGAGGCCTATCCCCTCGCCGCGCTTGTCGGCGACCGGCGGATCGACTTCGTCGCGCGTGAGGATGGCGCGTTCCAGTACGACGTCCTGCCGACACGAGGCGACACGACGGAAGCCTTGGTCGTCCCCGCACCCAACCGCGTCCATGCCGATCTGGTCGGGCAAACCAGTCTCTCCCCGACCGGCTGGTATCGGGTTGCGGGCGATGACGTTGGACAACGGCTCGAGACCGACTACGAGCGTCTCTTCCATGAGACGATGAAGGCCATCGCCGCGCACGACTGGGGTCGGGACGAGCCCTATTTCGAGGAGCTCAACATCGCCGTCGCCCTTCCGGCGGCGGACGTGCCGTTGCTCGTGGGCGACGAGGTCGTGAGCTTGCGCGAGGCCCTGCACGAAGATTTCTACTTCAGCCTCCTCGAGGTCTTCCAACACCGGTCAGCCCGCCCGCTCGGCGACCGGAGCCTGCGCCCCGGCCAGATCGTCCCCGAGATCGTGGCGAGCGACGGCGCCGTGTCGGTCCGCGTCGAGACGCGCCCGCTCACGGACGGCTTCCTCGACGCGCCGGATCAGGACCTCGGCACGGCGGGCGAGCCGATCGGCGTCGGGCAGGTCCAGCGGCTCCTTGCCGACTTCGGTGGCGAAATGTTCGCCGCGCGCTCGCGTGCGGGCCGACACGTGCAGGCCGTGCATGTGACAGGGCGAGACGCTCCGGTCATGGTCAGCGGCGGCCAGCACCCCAACGAGCCGACCGGCATCGTCGGCGCGCTGCGAGCGGCCGTACGGCTGGCGCAGCGGGAAGGCGCCCATTTCGTGGTCTCGCCGCTGGAGAACCCGGACGGCTACGCGCTCAGCCAGCGTCTCCGCCGCGACAACCCACGCCATATGCATCACGCTGCCCGCTACACCGCGCTCGGCGACGACCTAGAGTACCGCACGCGCGAGAACGCAGGCGCGGACCTTGGCGAGAAAGACATCCATCTCCAGGCCGAGGCGCGGGCCCAGGCCCGGCTGCACGTCAACCTCCACGGTTACCCTTCGCACGAATGGACGCGGCCCCTCTCGGGCTACCTGCCGCGCCACTTCGCCATGTGGACGCTGCCCAAGGGCTTCTTCCTGATCGTCCGCCATCATGAGGGTTGGGGGGACGCCGCCGAGCAGCTGCTCGATCACGTGACGCGCCGCCTTGCAGCCATCCCGGGACTTCTCGAGGCCAACCGGTCCCAGATCGCACTGTATGAGATCCACGCGGGCGAAACGGGTTTCCGCTTGATCAACGGCTTCCCCTGCCTCTCGTCTGTCGACGACCGGCACATCGCGCCAGTCACGCTGATCACGGAGTACCCCGACGAGACGATATACGGTGCGGCCTACGTTGCCGGGCATTCGGCGCAGATGGAGACGGTTCTCGCCGCGTACGACGCCTGGCAGACGATCGGAGGCTCAACAAGCGTCGTCGCTGGCGTCTAGGCTAGGATCGGTACAGGCAGGCGGCGCGTTCGATATCGACCGTTCCCGAGGCTCGCGCGTCGTGTTTCGGGGAGAACGACACCGTTCTCCAGCTCGGTGTCGTCTGGTATCGCGTCGCTCGAGAAGACGTGAGCGGAAACCCTTGATCTTCGAGGTCTCGAAGCGACATCGCTTTCACGCGTTGGAGGTGCCAACCGCAAAATGCCGAGGCTACGCATGTTCAACCGCACCATCCACTTCGGTTTGGTAGCTGCAGTCCTGCTCCTGCATTTTCCGCACCCGGCCCTCGCGCAGGATCCTGTCTTCCCGCCGGGTGCCGAGACGGCAGGCACCGCGCCGCCTAGCGAGATCATGCTGCGTGCGGCACCCTTGATGAAGGCGGGCAAGGGCGACGAGGCGACGTTCTGGTTTTATGCCGGACAACTTCGGTGGCGCTCGCGCCTGAACGCCAACCCGGATCAGGACCCGACCGGCGAACCCGCCCTGTTCTCGTCGCTGTTCGAAACGCTCGGGCCGTCTGTCAACGGCTGGGCATTCGGCGACATCCCCAAGCTCCAGCGCACGATCGACGCGGTGCTCCTTTGGGACGCGCGCTATCCTGACCCCTCGCTGGATCCCGCCGTACACCGGCGGATGCGGGCAGGACTCACAAACCTTCGCGACCAGATCGGTCGTGAGGCGGACACGATCCGGGCAGAGCGCGCCTCACGGGGGCTCGAGAATCGATGAGGCCACGTTCACGGTACTGCATCGACACAAAGCGCCTTTGCCACCTGCTGCTCGCATTCTGGATGCTGCTCGCGATCTCCGGTTCAGCATCGGCGCAGGATGGGCCTGTCGGAGACCCGCTGCGCAGTGGCTTGGAAGGCGCGCTGCGCGGATGCGAGATCTGGGTCCTCGACCCGTCGAGCTGGCTGGATGATCCGACGCGTTTCCTGGCGGCCGTCGATCTTGGCGGCGCGGTGTCCGAGACCGAGAGCCTGCCCGAGCCGCTTCTCCCGCCCGAGCCCTTCCGACGCGGCAACCGCTACTGGCGGATCAATGCGGGCCCCAGCGAGGGTTACGCGCTGGTGGTCTCTCGCGACATTCCGATGTGCCACATCACCGGCGGCGGCGAGGTGGACCTCCAGCCGGCGGCCGAAGCCGTTGTCGCCTCGCCGGATTTCGCCGAGCGCTGGGAGCGCATTGGTGAAGAGCGCCGGGACGGCATGGTCTCGACCTTCTTCAAACTGCGCGAGGAGCCCAAGCTCTCGCTGGTCATCAGCCGTGCCGACGCACCGGGTGCACGACGCGACCGCGCCCAAGTAATTGCGACGGCGACCTACGACCTCGGTCGCTGAGGCGGCGCAAGTTCGTCCGGCCAGCGTGGCGGAAATGGCTGCACGAGAACGGCACCGCCCGGCGGGATCGGTCCCAAATGGCGCAGGACACGGTCATAGTCCGGGTGGCTCGGGGGGTAGCGCAACTCGCCATGTCCGACAACGGACCCGTCTTCGCTTTCGGCTCGAAGCCATAGGACCAACGTGCCGTCGGGCTCGCGATGCGCCGAGCCGATCGGCGCCGGTGCGGAGGGAGGAGCCGGCGCACGCTCCTGCAAACGGGCCCGCCTCTCTGCGGACGCCGCCAACGCTTCCAGCAACGCGACGAAGCGTGGCCTCGGACAATCGGAGCCGACCTCGTGCAGGACATCGTCGCCATCGAACAGCGCGACGCTGCACAGGCGGTCCGTCGGCTCACCGAGCGCTGGCGGATCGAAATCCGGCATGCTCCAGACTTCGTTCGCAGACGCGATCACGTCGCGCCACTCATCATCCAGGATGGCGTCGGTGCGCTCGCTTTCGATCTCCACCGGCCCTCCCCGAACGGCCAGACGGGTCGTTGCCTGCCGGATTGCCATGAGGTCGAGATCGATGACGATCCAGCGAGCCAGCGGCGACAGGACGTTGCCGGTCGCAACCAGCATCCCGCGATGCGGCCACTCGTCGGGTGGCAGGGCAAGATGGACGCTTGCCCGGCTCGTGCGCGCGGCGGAGCCGACCTTCTCGCTCGCATAACCAGGGACGTGCGGTTCCGCTAGAACCGGGACGCTGAGCAGGAGCACAAGAACTGCGGACGGGCCTGTCGGTCGCAACGGGGCAAGCACCGCCCGTTTGCGCACGGTTTCGGCCGCTACGCGCCAGTTACGCATCCTGCCTCCTGTCGGGGCCGAACTCATCTCCGCCGATCACCTCCCCAATGCCATCGCCGCCGGCTTCAGCCCTCATCCGTACGCAGTCAGCAATCCGGGGCGTAGGGGCTGACCTTGACCGAACAACCGAGCCGCTCCCCAAGATCTTGCCCGAGTGCCGTCATGCCATCGGGATCGGCATGCTGCGCGAGGAAGATCGACTGGTCGTCGGCGCCAAGTGCGAGAGTGCGGCAGTGGGCGTGGATCGATGAGCCGCCGCCGCCCTTGGCCGGCGTCAAGCGGATCACCTCAAAACACAGGATCTCGATGCGGGGTATGACGTAGAGCTGATCGGACACCACGATCAGCGCCTCCCCGTCCGCAGACAGCCCGAGCATCCGTTGCCGGTCCTCGACCAGGTCTTCCGGATCGCGCACGTATTCTAGTTCCGTCTCGCCCGGCGCAAAGCGGCCGGCCCCTGCCATGCGCGCCGTCCCGACATGCCCGTCGATCGCAAGGAGCCGGAACCCTCGCACCCAATCCCGCTCTTTTTCGCTGAGAGGAAGGCGGAAGCCCGTCCTCAGGGTCACATGGCAGGCCGTCTTCAAGCGCGGCTCGCGATCTTCGGACGGATTTTGAAGACCGTGCGACTGCCAGCTCGGCGGCCATGCCACCAGCGACACCTCGGCCAGCCCCGAGCGCCACGCTGCGGCGACGGTGTTCCACCGCCGACCGACAGTCGCGGGCCCGAGGGATGC
Source organism: Aureimonas phyllosphaerae (assembly GCF_047943035.1). Lineage (NCBI taxonomy): Bacteria > Pseudomonadati > Pseudomonadota > Alphaproteobacteria > Hyphomicrobiales > Aurantimonadaceae > Aureimonas > Aureimonas phyllosphaerae. Next base: position 4,528,248 of record NZ_CP181348.1, read on the forward strand.
CGTCAGATGGTCGGCGACGCGCCGGAGGTTGGCATGTGCGTCGTCCTCGAACCACACAAGGGCAGTGAAGCGGGTGATCGGGAACTGGGATGGGATGCGCTCGGACGCACTGGCCGTCCAGGGCGCCAACGCACCCGGCAGGGGTTCCGCATCGGTCAGAACGAGCGCGGGCCATCGGTAGATCGGGTCTGGCCGAACGCCGCAGCGTGCCTCGACAACCACGCGCGTTTCCTGACGGGGTAGGCGCCACGCGTCCGCAAGGCGCAGGATCGGGTTCATGCCATCGGGACTTGACGGGACCTCTGTCGGTGCGGGGCCATCGGACGTGGAAGTCCGCGGGACCAAGGCAGCCTGTGGGCGACGGAAGAAACGGTCAAGGAATCTTATCGCACCCTCCACCCATGCTCGGTGGCCAGCGACAGATCCAAGCGGGACACAGGACATGCCCTGCCGCCGTCGGTGTCCCGACATCTTGCCCGTGGGCAGACCGAAAACTTTTCCGATCCGGAGGAAGGGCGCTCACGAAACGGATGAGACCGCTTTCGCCGCTCCCACCTCCCGACTTACCGCACAGCCGACTGATCGAACGCCTCCCGTGCGGCTTCGACACGGCGCAGGTTCTCCTCCGCCCAGATCCAGACGCCGCAGAAGGCCGCCCCAAGGCTCAGTCCGAGTTCCGTCAACCGGTAGTCGACCCGCGGCGGCACCACCGCGTGGACGGTGCGCGTCACCATCCCGTCGCGTTCCATCTGGCGCAACGTCTGCGTCAGCATCTTCTGACTGATCGTGCCGACATGGCGCGAAAGCTGCGTGAAGCGCAACTCGCCATGCTCGCTCAAAACCTCCAGAACGATCATCGTCCACTTGTCTGCCACGCGACCGATCAGGTCGTTCACCAGCGCCTCGACCTTGGGATCGCTCTCGGCAGGAGGCGGAGTTTCAGCGACGCGCCGAGCGCGGCTGAGGGTCGTGTCGTCGAACGGCAGACCGGACATGAGCCACACTCTCCTTTGGGTGCGTATGGATATTTCGGGTGCCTTCTTCCTATCACATCGCCGGTCAGCCAGTTGAGGTGCACAGACCCCAACGAGAAGGCTGCATCCCATGAAGCAAACCGGAAACACCATCCTCATCACGGGCGGTGGCTCGGGCATCGGCGAGGCACTCGCTCATCGTTTCCATGACCAAGGCAACACGGTGATCGTTGCCGGGCGTCGGCTTGACGCGCTGGAGCGTGCCTGCGCGGGCCGCGAGCGTATGCACGCCATCGTGTTGGACGTGGAAAGTGCCGCGGCCATCGATGACTTCGCTGGTCGCCTGCTCGCTGCCCACCCGGAGATCAACGTCCTCGTCAACAATGCGGGCATCATGCGCTACGAGGCGCTGGATCAGCGCCGCGACCTCGGCGATGCAGAGGCGACGATCACCACCAATCTGCTCGGGCCGATCCGGCTGACCAATGCCCTGATCGAACATCTCGGCGGCCAAGCCGACGCCGCGATCGTCAACGTCACCTCAGGCCTCGCCTTCGTACCCCTGATCTTCACGCCGACCTACAACGCCATTAAGGCCGCGATCCATTCCTACACTATCTCGTTGCGCGAGGTGCTACGCGGACGTGTCGAGGTGATCGAGCTCGCTCCGCCCGCCGTTCAGACCGAGCTGACGCCGGGCCAATCGACTCGCGCCGCCTATTTGCCGCTCGCCGAATTCACGGACGAGGTCATGGCCTTGTTCGCGCAGGAGCCGACGCCGAGTGAGATCTTGGTCGAGCGCGTCGGCTTTCAACGTTTCGCCGAGGCCGAGGGACGCTTCGACGAAACGCTGCAGAAACTGAACGAGATGGCTGCGAAGGCAAGGCAGGGCTGAACTTGTTGCTACGGTCCTGACGCTAATGTCCGCTTCCGCGCTTATGCGGTTGGAAGCGGACAGACCGGTTTCTACCCAGCCGGGTCGATCGGCGCTAGGAGAGAGAACACCCGAAAAAGGTCATTCTGCTTGCGAGCCCAGCCGGCCTTTCGTGAGCTAGTTACCATCACCGTATGGCGACATGTCGGATGGGGTGACGAGCAGTTCTCGGCAGCGGCCGAGAAGACCGCTCGGGTTGATCACGGCTCCGGGGTTTGCGGACATCCTAAGCGTTCAGCCGATCTCAAATGCCGGGTTGCGGGGTTGCTGGCAGCGGTTCGTCTGGCTTATCAACCCGGATGATCCAATACCGTCATGCCCTTACCCGGTCGACAATCTCGACCCTGGTGGTCGCCACCCTTTGCAGCATTTTTATCGTCGACAGTGCCCGTGCTCTATCGGCACGCGAGGCCGCTGAGTTCAAACAGCTCATGCCGACCGACAGGATGATACAGGTCTGCTCGCTGAAGCTGGAAAATCGCATCTCGAAGGAAACGCGATACCGCCATGTTGATCGCGTCGTACTCGATGCCTTCTCGCATGCGCGCCTCGCCGATCGAACCATACGCGCCAAAGGGGCGGCTTTCCGCAACGACGGTAAATGGTTCAAGCTTCAATTTAGGTGTGCCGTCACCGGGGACCGCCTTCACGTGGAGGCCATGGAGTACGAAATCGTCTCCACGAAGCCCGTTCCGCAGAAGGACTGGGAAGCTCATTGGCTGTTCCCGTAGGACGAGTTACTCGGCCTCTGGGCCGAGCCAAACGTCCCTTCAACCAGCCAAGCGAAAGCATTGAGCAACTTCACGCCGCCGTGATCGTTAGCCGTGAATGATTACGAACACCGATATCGTGGCGCGGCTCCTGACCGCGGCGGCTCTTGGCAGCCTTATTGGGCTTGAACGGGAGCGGCTGCTCTGGACTGCCGGCATCCGTACGCACATGCTGGTCTGCGTCGGCGCCTGCCTCTTCATGATCGTTTCGGCTTACGGCTTCCACAATGCGACGCAGATGGAGCACGTCGTGCTCGACCCGTCGCGCATCGCCGCCCAAGTCGTATCCGGCGTCGGGTTCCTTGGTGCTGGTGCGATCCTTTTGAAAGGGAATGTCGTGCGTGGGCTGACGACGGCTGCCAGCATCTGGGCGGTCGCGGCGCTCGGGCTTGCGGCGGGTGGTGGCCTCTATTTCGCTGCCGGAACGGCCACCCTGGTCATTCTCGTCATCCTCGCCGGCATTAAGCCGCTCGAAGACATGTATCGCAACCGGCTGCAATCCTGCGTCGTGCGCATAGGTCTCGGCGCCTATTCCCTCTCGTTCTCCGAGATCAAGACGGCTCTGCGGCTGCGCAGTGGACAGATCAAACGCGTCACGGAGACGATCGGACCGAACGGCGACATTGCTCTCGTCCTGCATCTCGTCCGCGTTGCACCCCAAAGCATCCGCAGCCGCACGGTTCGCCTGGCCGCACGCCCCGGCATCCGTTCGACAACCGTCGAACGCGAGAGCGGCCAGACAGGCTGAACAACTTGGTCACACGCAAAAGGAGAAAAGCGATGAAACGCATGGTGACGCTGGCAGGCCTGATCGCGGCCTCGACGACCGGTATGGCTCTGGCCGACACCCCGGGAGCAGACTGGATCGGTCGGGATCGCGTGGCGAGCATCCTGTCCCAGCAAGGCTACCAGATGACCAAGGTCGAGGCCGACGATGGTCATTGGGAAGGCGAAGCGACGCGCGACGGGGTGACGTATGAGTTCCATGTCGACCCGCGCTCCGGACAGGTCACCAAGATGGAACGCGACAAAGACTAGGGGGACGCGGTGGCGGCCATGAGGATGAGTTCGCCACCGTTCACTCACGACCGAGAGCCTGCAGGTACCCAGCGAACCTGATGGGGCCGTCGAGACCGGTTTGCCCGAAAGCGACCGCCGGGTTGTGCCCCGATCATGGGATCAAACAGGAACCTCCATCAAGTAGCAGCTCTTCCTGTTCGCCTAGATGAGAAGCGTCGTGCCCAAGTCTGCCTCGTGACGTCGCGCAGCACGGGACGGTGGATCCTTCCCGAGGGCTGGGCGATGAAAGGAGTGACTGGCGCGGAGGCCGCAGGGATCGAGCCGACGGAGGAGGCCGGACTTGTTGGTGCGGTCACGTCTTCTGTCCCACTACATAGCATCCCTGGCCTTACTGCCTGAAGCAGACGAACGATGCCCGCCGTACACAGGTCGCCCTTACCCTTCAACGGTATGGATCTCGAACGCTGTTCGGACCGCCCGCGAGACGGCGATCGGCAACATCGTCATGTGAGTTTCGCCCGGGTGGACCTCGAAAGACACTTGGGCACGAGGGAGCGCGGAGAGGCGCCCCGCCATCTCCCGCGTGAGTTCGAGCGTGCGGGCCGTCAGCGCATTGGCGAGACGCTTCTCCGTGTCCTCGCGTCCATACTGGAAAGGCGCGAGGGCTCCTCCCTCGTACTCGCCCGCAGAGAGATGAAGCACGATATCGCAGTCTCGCGGCAGGGCCGTGAAGCGCCGCTCGCTGTCGAGGAGGCCCGCGTCTTCCCAGTGGATGGTGGGACTGGCTGCGACGAAGCGCGAGAACGCTTCCGATCCTGAAAACAGGGTGTGCAGGGCGAAGAGCCCTCCGAAGGAATGACCAAACAGAGTGCGTCGTGTCGGATCGATCGCTGCGACGCCGTCCAGGAAGGGAAGCGCCTCGCCTTCGAGGAACTGGAGAAACCGATGCGCGCCTCCGGTGAGAACCTCCGCTCCGCCTTCTAAGAACGGCGGGTAGGAGCGTCCCGGAGGCGGCGACAGGTCGAAGGAGCGGCGCAACGGGTCGTAGGCGTCCCCCGTCGGATAGCCGATCGCTGCGATAACGCCCGGTCCAACATTGGTGCTCGCGGGGTAGCTCGACTGGACGCGCAATGCGTCGACCGCCGTTGCGATCATCGCGTTCCCATCGGTGATGACGAGAAGTGGCCATCCGCCAGGCGGCGGTTCGTCGAGGGGGACGTAGATGAAGACGCGCCAAACCTGTCCATCTCGCTCGCTCTTCAAATCCAGGAAACGAGTTTGGGCCAGACCGGCTGGGTGAAGCATAGATTGGAAGCTGTCCAAAACCCGTGTCCTTTATGCTGCAATTCGCCCACGCCGAGCGCCATCGACGGAAAGGATGGCGACCCACATGTGAATCCGTCGAATCGTAATGTTGACTCCCTTTGTCAACATTCCTTACGCGTGTGTGGCGGTCGCTTCCTTGAACCGTCGGATTCTTGTTCATGCCCTCCCGGTCCCTCGCCTCTGCCTTCCATCTCGGCCTCGTCGGCGCTTCGTTCGTTTCTCTTAGTGCCGGGTTGCCGGCATATGCGCAGGACGCCATCACGCTCGATACCATCGTCGTGGAAGGCTCAGGTGAGATGGCGGGGGAAGCGGCCGGGTCGAGCGGTGAAGGGGGGCTTCGCTCGGACGGCTATGTCGGAACCGAGGCTCGTGTAGGCACCAAGACCGACACGGATCTGCGCAAGGTGCCCCAAAGTGTCGCCGTCGTGTCGAAGAAGGAACTGGAGGATCGCAAGGCCCAGACGCTGGTCGAGGCCGCGCGCTACACGGCGGGCGTCCGGGCCGGCACGTTCGGCTACGATCCGGGTTTCGACACGTTGTACATCCGCGGTTTCAACGTGGCCGACACGGGTTACTACCGGGATGGCCTTCGTAGCCTCGGCGGTGTGTTCTCCGTGTATCGCAACGAGCCCTATGGCCTCGAGGGCGTGACGATCCTGAAGGGACCGAGTTCGGTCTTATACGGCTCGTCCGCGCCTGGCGGCCTCATCAACCTCGTTTCGAAGCGGCCAACCGATGCGCCGTTCCGCGAGATCGAGACGCAGATCGGCTCGCACAACCGGGCCCAGGTGGCCTTCGACGCATCCGGTCCGCTCGCGGGCAACGACAACGTCCTGTACCGCATCACCGGGCTCAAGCGCTCTGCCGACACCGAGCTCGTCGGCTCGCGGGACGACCGCGACATGATCGCGCCGGCGCTGACCCTTCGGTCCGACGACCGCAACACGCAGATCACGGTCCTTGGCGAGTTCGTCGACGTCACTACGGGCGGCGCCCGTGGCTATGTCTCGTTGACCGATCCCTTGACGGGCTTCGCCGTGCCGAGCGGCCTCCAGCAGGGCGACCCGAACCTGCGTCCCTTCGACAACCAGCAGGGTCGCATCGGCTACGAGGCTAGACACCGCTTCAACGAGACCGTCGAAGTGCGCCAGAACCTGCGCTACCAGCGGGGTCAGGTGGACACGAGCTACGTCTCGACGGGTGGCCTCAGTCCTGACGGCCGTCAGATCCTGCGATCGACCGGGCAGATCGTCGACGAGGGCGATGGCTTCGCGGTCGACAATCAGGTCCAGGTCAACCTGGACACGGGACCGCTGGCGCATACGATCTTGGGCGGCCTCGACTATGCGCAAGCCGACACGCGTTTGGCGTTCCGCTTCGGTACCGCGCCAAGCCTCGACGCCGCCAACGTGATCTACGGCTCGCTGCCCGTTCCCGGTCCGACCGGGCCCTTCTTCTCCGACACGGACTCGAGCCTCGAGCAGACCGGGATCTATCTCCAGGACCAGATCGAGTACCAGAAGGTCGTGCTGACCCTTGGAGGCCGTTACGACTGGCTCGACACCGACAGCCAAAGCAACCTTTCGCCCTTCACCGTGACCGAGCAGAGCGACGAGAACTTCTCGGGTCGGGTCGGGCTGTCCTACCTCTTCGACAATGGGCTGACGCCGTACGTCAGCTACTCGACGTCCTTCGCGCCGACCTCCGGTCTGTCGGCGGCAGGTTTGCCCTTTAATCCCACAGAGGGCGAACAGACCGAAATCGGCTTGAAGTACGCGCCTGCGGGACTGCCTCTCACGGTCGATGCTGCGATGTTCCGCATCCGGCAGTCTGGGCTGCTCGGCCAGGATCCGAACAACATCAACTTCCAGGTTCAGTCCGGTGAGGTGGAGTCGGAAGGCTTCGAGGTCCAAGCGACGGCCTCGATCGTGGACGGCCTCAACCTTGTCGCTTCCTACACCTACCTCGATCTGACGTTCCTCGAAGGAGACAACGAGGGCAACATCGTCACCGGCATTCCCCGTCACCAGTTCTCGCTCTGGGGGAACTACGAAGCGGTATCGGGTCCACTTGATGGGCTGGGGCTTGGGCTGGGCGCACGCTTCCTCGGCGTCACAGAGGGCAACGACGCCAATACGCAGCCGGAGAACAAGTCACGCATCCTGATCGACGCGTCGGCCTCCTACGACTTCGGAGCCGCGGACCAGCGGCTCGAAGGGGTACGCGCCCAGGTCAACGTCAACAACCTGTTCGACAAGCGCGACGCCCTTTGCAACAACGGCTGCTTCTATCGGGAACAAGGCCGTCAGGTCATCGGCTCGCTACGCTACCGCTTCTGATCGGGAGGACTAGGTGGGCAAAGCTCCCACCCGCCCCAGGACGGTAGTCGCAACAACCGGTTTGTGGTCTGTCGCGCGGCGTTCCCGATGCGACGCGACATGGCGAGATGATTAGGCCTCGAAGCGTATGGATCGGCGCCTCTCGTGGATCCGGTTCATAGGCAGGTTTCGACCCTTTCCCGACGCCCCACGACTGTCGGCCGTCTGCGAAAGGCGGACATTCAAGAACGGGTGAGCGCGCATCAAGCGTGGGAACAGGACCACATGCCACCTTGCAGCATGCACGCCTCTCACGATCCTGGGCTGGTGCGAACATTCTTGTGACGCTCAATCGAGGCAGAAGACCATGATCCCGCGCTGTTTCATCGCCTTGGCTGTCATATCGACAACGGCGTGTCCTGCTTTCGCTCAGGACTACCGATCGCTTTCCGGCGCCGAGATCGCCAAGATCATCGCCGGGAACACGGTACAGGGGACGATGGCGTCCGGCGGTCCGTATCGCGAGTTCTATCTTCCCGACGGCACCTTGCGGGGCTCGAACTACGACGGCCGCTGGAGCGTGGTCGGCGACACGCTGTGCTTCAGCTACGACCCGAAGACCGAGGCGCAGTGCTGGGGGGCCAGGATCTCGCGATCGGGCGAGATTTCATGGTTGAAGAACGACGTCGTGGACGGCAACGGCGTCGTCGAACCCGGCAATCCCGGCAACTTCTGACGCCGCCAGGGATCGGGACCGCCGAGGATCAAGCGACCTCGTCGGCTCGGGACGGGCGCTTGGCGCCGAGAAGCGCGGCCATCTCGGCAAGCGGCAGCGGGTGGCTGTAGAAGTAGCCTTGCACCTGTTGGCATCCTTCCCGGCGCAGGAACCGCGCCTGGTCGGCGGTTTCCACGCCCTCCGCGGTAGTCACCATCTTGAGGCTCTGCCCGAGACCGATCACCGACCGCACGATCGCGTTCGACTTCTCGACCGTGAGGTCCGCGATGAAGGACTTGTCGATCTTGATCTTGTCGAACGGGAAGGAGTTGAGGTAGCCGAGCGAGGAATAGCCGGTCCCGAAGTCGTCCATGGCGATGCGCACGCCGAGCGCCTTCAGCCGCACGAGGATGTCGCGCGCGGCGGCGCCGTCGTGGAGCAGGACGCCTTCCGTGATCTCGAGTTCGAGCCGCGCCGGCGGAAGGCCGGTCTCCTCCAGGATCCCCGCGACCACGGCTACGAGATCCCGGTGCTTGAACTGCATCGGCGACAGATTGACCGCGATCGTCAGGCCCGGCCACCGCGCGGCCTGGCTGCAGGCCGTCCGCAGCACCCATTCGCCGATCGGAAGGATTAATCCCGTCTCCTCCGCAAGGGGGATGAAGTCACCGGGTGGCACCAAGCCCCGGTCCGGGTGGCGCCAACGCACCAATGCCTCGGCGCCGATGATGCGATCGTCCTCCAGCGAGACGAGCGGTTGGTAGTGTACCTCGAACTGCTGGCCGGCCAATGCCTGCTTCAGGTCCTGCTCCAGCGACAGGCGCGCCTGCCGTTCCATGCCCATGAAGGCTTCGAAGACGCGTGCGACGCCGCGGCCAGCATCCTTGGCGCCGTAGAGGGCGATGTCGGCATTCTTCAGGATGCGGTTCGGCGTCTCGCCGTCCTCGTCCGGGAAGGCGATGCCGACGCTCGCTCCGATCGAGGTCTCGCGTCCGTCCACCATGAAGGGAGAAGCCAGATCGGTGATGATCCTGCGGGCGAGAGCCAGCGCATCGAGCGGCTGGTTCAGCCCGGACTGGACGACGGCGAACTCGTCGCCTCCGAGGCGGGCCGCGACATCGCCGCTTCCCAGACATGCGCGCAGGCGCTCGGCGACCTCCGTCAGCACCGCATCGCCCGCCGCGTGCCCGAACGTGTCGTTGATGTCCTTGAAATGGTCGAGGTCGATGCAGAGGACGGCGAGGCGCGTTTGCCCGAGGCAGTCCTCCTCGAAGGCGCCCCGGAGGCGGGTCTGGAACTGGACCCGGTTCGGCAGCCCCGTCAGGGCATCATGCAGGGAAAGATGGATCGCCTGCGCCTGCGCCTCGATCTCGCGGGTGATGTCGGTCGCGGTGCCGCGATAGCCGATCCAGGCCTCGTCCTCGCCCTGCACCGGCCGTGCCGAAAGCCGTGCGATGCGGCGACGGCCGTCGGCATCCTGATAGGTGCAGCGCAACTCGCGGATCGCCGGCGCGTCGTTTTCGGCAACAGTCGGGAACAACGCGTCGCCGCCATCCTCGGCGCGGAAGACGTCATTCAACGTCGCGCCGATGACGTCCGCTTCGTCCAGGCCCGTGACCTCGGCGAAACGCGCGGAAACGAAGGTGAGCCGCATGTCCCGGTCGCTTTCCCAGATCCAGTCCGAGGACGCCTCGGCAATATCCCGGAAGCGCGCCTCGCTCTGCCGAAGCGTGTCGGCATAACCGTCGATCGTCCGCGCCGCGGCATGCAGCTTGCCGTTCGAGCGCCGGAACGAGCGCAGGGCCAGCATGCCCATGATACCAAAGACAGCGAAGATGCCGATCATCACGGGCATGACCGCATGCAGGCTCTCGCTGCCCGGACGCTCCGGGATCCAGGTGACCTTGCCAATCACGTCCCCGAGCGGTGACCGGAGCGGCAGCGATGCGCCAAGGTCTACGTCTCCGTCCCTGATGAGGCGAAAGCGGTTCAGGAGATAGTCGCTCCCGAGCCTTGCCAGCAGCCGAGCGTCGATCCGCTTGGAAAAGACGAGGACGGACGGCGGCGCGTCCAAGCCCTCCGCTTCCTGCCCGCGACCCGCTTCCATCGCTCCGACGGCCACAAGGAGGACATCGTCGTTGGCCCGAAGGAGGCCGACGGCGGGATGGGAGTGGGCGGCGGCCCGCTTCACGAGGTGCCGCAGGCCTTCGGAGACGACGGCGAATGCGTCGACGGAAACGTTCCTGCCATCGATCATCGCATCGCGCGTGATCAGGTCCGGCGATATGACGAACGCCATCTCGTAGCCGAGGCTGGCGAAGATGTTCGGGCCGAGGATCGATCCTGCCGGGGGCGCCGCGCCGGCCGAGCGCTGGGCGAGATAGGCGCGAACGTCGGCCCGTTCGGTGTAGTCCTTCAGGTTGCGGGCGATTTCCCGCTGCTTCACCTGCAGGGCGGTCTCGGCAAGCTTCTTGGAGGCGGCGACCGCGAGCCGATCCTGATCGCGCGCATTGAACAGCACGAAGGCGACGACCAGCACCCCGACAGCGAGAAGCATCGCGACAAGCGCGGCGATCACACGCCGGTTCGGTCCCTTCCCTAGGGACTCGCTGGCTGACTGGCGCATGCGATTGAACATCTCCCCAATGCGGATGACACTCTCACACAAGCCAATGAAGCAATCATGATCAGCGATACTTTCTGAACACATAAGCGGGCGAAAATGACTGTCGCATTCTCCAGGCTGTAGGCGGGTTGGAACGCGCCCATGAAAATGCATCGCCTATAGCCAGAAGGAACCCGATACAAAGAGAGGTGCACGTAGAATTCAGGAGCCGCAAATCGAAGCTGCGGATTCCGGGCGCCGGGGTCAGCGAATTGCACAAGCGTCGATGATGCAACGTCCGCAGCTCAAAATGTCGACTATCATGAGAAGTCCGTGCAAAGCGGAACGACAGCTAACCGCCCGACGTAGCCGTTCATAATTGAATAAGCGGACTTCGGGCGGGTTAGACCGTCGTCGAAACTTGAATCGGTTTCGGCCTTCGGCGACAGCCAGCAGCGTACCTGAACCGAAGGGTTCGATCCCGCACCTCGTCGGTTGCGCCGTTCCCGCCGGCGCCTCACGCTTTCCTCTCAGTCCTGGGAGGTCCGGCGGAAATGACACGACACACGAGCAGCATACTGGCCGCCATCGCGCTGGCCTCGACGACAGGGACCGCCCTGTCGGCGGACGGCTACTTCTTCCGGGCGCGTCCGGCCACGTTCGGCACGGCAACGAAGCCCGCCCCTTCGCTTCAGCTCGGGCAAGCCGTCCTTCCCCCGGCGCGGGCCAACCAGCCCTGGACCTACGACTTCAACTCGGCGGCCACGCGCGCGAATTTGGGAACAGAATCGGTCACGTGGTCCGGCCGCGGCTTGCCGTCCTGGATGACGATCTCGCCCGCGACCGGGGTCGCGTCGGGAACGCCGACTGCGACGGGCGGCATGTCATTCGAGATCACGGCGTCCCACCCGGCCGTCAACGCGCGGCAGACGTACCGGATCGAGGTCGCGGAGAACGTCCTCGAGGTCACACGAATAGCCGTTGGTCAGGGCCAGACATGCGCCTTGGTCCAAGACGGTGCCGTCAAATGCTGGGGGCAGAACAACCTCGGCCAGCTCGGTGTCGGAAACACCGTGAACACGTCCTCGCCCGGCGTGGCAGCGGTGGCCTCTGGAGCGACCGCCGTCAGCCCGGGCTGGTTCCATACCTGTGCGCTGGCGTCCGGCGGCGCGGTCAGGTGCTGGGGAAACAATCAATTCGGGGCACTCGGCACCGGCGACACCGTGAACACGTCGGTCGCGGGCGTAGCAGCGATCGCCTCGGGCGCCGCCTCGGTCGCCGCCGGGTCCCAACACACCTGCGCCCTGCTCTCAGGCGGCGCCGTGAAGTGTTGGGGGCGCAACGACAGCGGCCAACTCGGGATCGGCGACACGACGAACACGACCGTCCCAGGGACCGCCGCGATCCCGTCGGGCGCGACGGCGGTCGCCGCGGGTGCCAGCCATACCTGCGCATTGCTCTCGGGGGGGCAGGTCAAGTGCTGGGGCCTCGACTCCTTCGGGCAACTGGGCGTCGGCAGCACAACGAACACGACGGCTTCGGGCGCAGCCGCGATAGCCTAGGGCGCGGTGGCCATCGCGGCGGGCGGCAACCACGTCTGTGCCCCGTTGTCCAACGGCGCCGTGCAATGCTGGGGCAACAACTCCTACGGGCAGCTCGGCGTCGGCGACACAACGGACCGGACCGCTCCCGGTCAGTTCGCGATCGCATCGGGTGCGACCGCGGTCTCGGCGGGCCTGACCCATACCTGCGCGCTGCTCGCCGACGGCGAGGTCAAGTGCTGGGGAAGGAACAACTCAAGCCAGCTCGGCGTCGGGGACACGACGCAAAGGACGGCTCCCGCCACGTCGGCGGTGGCCTCGGGCGCAACCGGCGTTGTAGCGGGAGCAGGCCATACCTGCGTGCGGATGTCCGACGGCACGGCAAAGTGCTGGGGCCTCAACGTCAACGGACAGCTCGGCGACAGGACGACCGCGACGCGCTCGACGCCGGTCGCCGTCCAGCCGCCCATGTGAAGCTGTCGAGGAAAACGGCTCCAGTTCGAATTTGTCCGGAAGGAACGGTCCAACCTACGTTCCCCTCAGACATCGCGATGCGCCCTGTCGCCTCTTGTCGGCTCGCGCCCGCCGGAACTTCCGTCAGAACCGCGTGCCGACCTTGAGTCCGAACGCATGGTTCTGCGTCTCCCGTCCGAAAGACGTGCGGTAGTCCAGCCCGGCCGACCAACGGGACGCGAAGTCCGCATCGAGCGACAGCCCGAGCGTAACGTAGTCCTGCTCGCTGGCGTCGGTTCGCACCGTGTAGGGGCTCGCGCCGATGTCCGCGTAGCCCAGAGCCACCTCGCTGTCGCCGGCGAAGTCGTGCGTGTACTCGGCACGGAAGCCCGGCTTCAGGACGCCCCAGTCCATATCGACGGAGTAGGAGCCGCGGACACCCAGTACGCCCGCGACGGTGTCGACCGACTGCTCGCCGTAAGTGAGGTTGAGCGCGCTCGGTCCGGCTTCCGTGAACTCGTCGAGCCACGAACGGGCGACCTCCACCCGTCCGTAGGGGGACAGGAGCCAGTTGTCGCGACGCCGCTCGTACGATGCCGTCAGGGATCCGAAGACCTGCCGCCCCTCGCGGGTGCCCGCGGCCAAGGCTCCCTCCCCGGTCACGAAGCGCAGGCTGTCGAAGTCGAGGCGGCTGCCGCCGAGGAGACCGTCGAGATAAAGCCCCTCGAGCGGCGTCCACGAGCCATACACCGCCGCGCTGTAGCTGTTGCCTCGGCTTTCCGTGCCCCGGTCGCCGACATCGGTCGCGTCCCGACCGTAGCCGACGCCGAAGCCAGCCACGAGCCCCGGCGAGAAGCGGTAGTCGATGCCGCCCGAGACGCCAACTGTGGTGTAGTCGAAATCGAGTCCCGCCTTGTCGCGGTCGCCGAAGTTCACGTAGCCGCCCGACCAGACCGCGAAGCGTCCAAGGTTCACCACGGGTGTCGATGGTTCGCTTGTCCCGCGGGCCGCCGCCTTCGGATCGCGTGGATCGCCCGCGACGGCATCAAGGCGCGAGCGGGGCCGCGGACCCTTGCCGTCCTCGGGACCGTATCCGGAGAGAAGGCCGGGCAAGGCCTCGTTCATCCGCCGGGCCTGTTCGGCATCGAGACGGCGCAGCGCGTCGACGCTCTGCTGGCCGACGCCCTGCGGTTCCTCGTCGGGTTGGTAGCCGAGCCGGACGTCCATCGAGCTATGGCGGCGATCGCCCTCGTCGTGGAGCTGCTCGAGGCGGTTGTTGAAGTTGCGGGTCTGGTCCTTGGCGAAGCGCCGGGCGGCGTCGACCTGGGCCGTGAGGAGACCCAGTACCTCGGAATCCCTCGAGGGGTCGGCGCGCGGCGCGACGAGGAAGGCGATCGTGGCAGGCGCCGAGGTGCCGACGGCGTTCGAGAGGGTGTAGGTGGCGACCGCCCGCCCCGCGAAGGATGGGTCGGGGGTGAACTTGAGGGTGTAGCGACGCTCCTTGATCACTTCCGCGAAGCTCGCGTCGTCGGCTGCGGCCGTCTCGCCGAGGATGATGACGGCGGTGCCCGCGTTCGGCGGGACGAGCGAGACGAGGCGCGCGTCGGTGAACGGACCGCCTGTCGCCCCGGCGGTGAGGTCCACCGTCGTCGTGCTTCCGGCCTCGATCGTCTCCGACCGCGAGACGGCGACGACGGGAGCCGCCTTCACGACCAGCCTGTAGGCGGATGTCCCGATAGCTCCCGAAGCGTCTGTCACGGCGATCGTGAAGTTCGCCTCCCCTGCCGCTGTCGGCGTGCCGGCGATGGTGCCCCGAGTGGGGTCGAGTGCAAGACCTGCGGGCAAGGATCCGGAAGTCAGGGCGAAAGCGTATGGAGCCGTGCCGCCGGACGGCGTCAGGACCAGGCTGTATGGCAAGCCGACGCCGATGTCCGGCAGTGGCCCTGCAGCCGGCGAAAGCGCGATCGAGGATCCTGCGCGCGTGACGGTCACGACGTAGCTGCGCGTCGTCGTGCCGTCCGCCGCGGTCACCAGGACGGTCAGCGTGTTGGTCCCGACCGCAAGCGCCACGGGTGCGATCGGGGCGCCGTTCACCGTGACCGTTGCCGAAGCGTCCGTCGGCGAGGGCGAAAGACGGAGCGTCGCGACCTCGTTGGGAACGGAGACCGCGTAGTTCGTGGTGCCGGGTGCGAAGGCGGGCGACAGGACGCCGGTGCTGACTCCAAGGCTGGCCAGCGAGGCATCGGCGGATGCCGTCCGGGTCACGGCGACGGTGTAGGTCTGGGTGGAAGACCCGTCCGCGGCCGTCACCACGACGGAGACCGTGGTCGTGCCGACGGGGACTGCGATAGCGGAGGAGGCTCCACCGGAGGCGACCGCGGCCCCGTTCACGCTGACCGTCGCCCCCGCGTCGGACAGGGTCGGGGTGAACGAGATCGACGTCTGCCCCGCCGGCAGCGCGAGCGTGTAGCTTGCCGTGCCGCTGGCGAAGGCCGCGTTGAGGCTGCCCGCGCTCGGCACGAGGTTCGCGAGCGTCGCCACAGATGATGCCGCGCGGGTGACCGTGACCGTGTAGGTGTTCGTGGAACCGTTCTGAGCGGTTACGACGACCGGAAGCGAAGTCGCTCCCACGGCCAGCGGGATCGCGGAGGACACGGAACCGGAGGCAACCGGGGTGCCGTTGACGGTCACGGTCGCGCCGGGGTCGGCCACGGTGGGCGTAAGCTCGATCGTGGCCTGCGCGTTGGGGACCGCGACGGCGTAGGCGTTGGTGCCGGGCGTGAAGACGGGCGAGAGCGTGCCGACACTGGGCACGAGGCCAGCCAGGTTGGCGTCCGTCGCGGGCGCGACCGTCACGCTGACGGTAGCGGGCGCGCTCGTCCCGGACGCGTTCGTGGCTGTGTAGGTGAAGCTGTCGGCGCCTGCGAAACCTGGATTCGGCGTGTAGGAGATCGCAATACCGGACGCCGTGGCGGTTCCGTTCGCGGCTTGGGCCGCTACCTGGACCGACGTCGCCGCACCGCCCGACAGTGTCAGCGGCACCGCGTTGGCGGACGAGTTCGCCGCGACGCCCAACGTGACGTTGGAAGCGATCGGCGGCGCGAGGACGGCATCGAGCGTGTACGTTCGGACGCCCGTAAAGCCGTTGGCGTCGGTCGTCGTGACGGTGAAGGTCAGGCTCCCCGCGGCCGTGGCGGTTCCGGCCAAGACGCCGCTTGAACTCAACGTCAGTCCGGACGGCAGCGCGCCAGCCGTAACGGTGAAGGTGTACGGGGCCGAGCCGCCCGACGCCGTGACGGTCTGGCTGTACGCTTGGCCAACGGTGGCGTCGGGCAACGCCGCGGGCGCGACGGTCACCGTCGGGGCGGCGACGGTGACGGTGTAGATGGCGCTGCCCGAACTGCCGTTGGCGTCGGTTGCAGTGACGTTGAAGTTCGAGGTTCCCGG
The DNA here is from genome assembly GCF_047943035.1 of Aureimonas phyllosphaerae. Lineage (NCBI taxonomy): Bacteria > Pseudomonadati > Pseudomonadota > Alphaproteobacteria > Hyphomicrobiales > Aurantimonadaceae > Aureimonas > Aureimonas phyllosphaerae. Next base: position 4,544,351 of record NZ_CP181348.1, read on the forward strand.
GACCGTGGCCGTTCCACTGAGCGTGCCGCTCGAATCCAGCGTCAACCCGGCCGGCAGCGCGCCGGCCGTGACGGCGAACGTGTAGGGCGCGGAGCCGCCCGAGGCCGAGAGGGACTGGCTGTAGGGCAGACCCGCCGTGCTGCCGGGGAGCGTCCCGGGCGCCAACGTGATGGAGGGCGCCCCGACGCTGATGCTGTACCCACGGCTGCCGGTGTTGCCGTTGCCGTCCGTCGCGCTGACAATGAAGTTGAAGGTCCCGGCGCTCGTAGCCGTGCCGACGAGGGTGCCACCCGAACTGAGCGTCAGTCCCGTTGGGAGCGCCCCGGCAGTCACGGCGAAGCTGTACGGAGCGGTACCTCCCGTTGCAGTCAGGGACTGGCTGTATGCCGTACCTGCCGTGGTGTTGGGCAAAGACCCCGGCGCAAGCGTGATGGAAGGCGCGACAACGGAAATGGTGTATCCGCGGGAGCCGGTGTTGCCGAAGGCGTCCGTTGCGGTGACCGTGAGGACGAACGTTCCCGCGACTGTCGCCGTGCCGCTCAAGGTACTGCCGCCGCCCAACGAGAGCCCCGCTGGCAGCGCCCCGGCGGTTACGGCATACGTGTACGGTGCCGTCCCCCCCGAGGCGGCGAGCGTCTGGTTGTAGGCTTGGCCGACCGTCGCATCGGAAAGGGTCGTGGGCGAGAGGGCGATCGCCGGGACCGCGACGTTGAGGGTATACGAGCGTGATCCGGAATAGGGCGCTCCCGTTCCTGTCGACGCATCGACCGCATTGACGGTGAAAGTGTAGGATCCGGCGCTCGTGGCCGTGCCACTCAAGATGCCGCTCGAACTCAGCGTGAGTCCCGAAGGAAGCGCGCCTGCCGTTACGCTGAACGAATACGGGGCGGTACCGCCCGAAGCCGAAAGGGACTGGCTGTAAGCCTGCCCTCTCATCGCACCCGGTAACGAGGCAGGGCTCACGAAGATGGTGGGTGCGGCGATGTTCCAGCCGAGCGCCCTCGTCGCTGTCCTGTTGGCCGAGTCCGTCACGGCGAACACGGGATTGAACGATCCGGCCGCCGTCGGGCTGCCGCTAAGAAAACCTGAGGAAGACAGGGTCATGCCTGCCGGGAGCGCGCCTCCGGCGAGCGACCAGGTATACGGCGACGTGCCGCCGTTGGCCGCGAGGTTCAGACTATAGGCAACTCCGACCGTCCCTCCGGGGAGGGCCGGCGTCGTGACGCTCGGACCTGCGGGGACGATCGTCACGGTGAACGGGACGAAAGAAAGATCGTCGGCGTCCTGAACGGAAAAGCTGTCGCTCGTCGCGCCGTCACCGTTGTTCACGTAATAGACGGAGGTGTCGAATTGTGTGTTCCGGTTGTCGTAGGGGCCGTGCAACGGGCGGGTGCCGTAGTCGTAGAAGCCAGTAAGGCTGCAACTGCTTAGGTCCGTAATTACGGTGCCACCCGACGGCACGGTGATGCTTTGGGGCGGGCAATTGAAGGCTTGCGCCGCCCCGCCGGATCCGAGGAGCCCAGCCGCGACGAATGCGCAGGCCAGGAAGGCCCGCAGAGTACCCAGGCACGCCATGTCCGCCCCCAACGCGGGTCGGCGATCGCCGAGGATTCGCCCCTACCCAGCCTGAACTTGAAATTGCGCCGGCATCCCCTACCGACACGTGTGGCTATCCACTCAACATGGTCCCGGCCTGATGTCGATCGGTCTCGCCTGACGTTCGGGCATGGGACAGAAGATTTTCAATGCTGTTGCCCGATGGACATCCTGCCGCGGCGACGACTGGGGCCGCCGACATGCCTCCATCCAGGTTTCGCTTGAGAAGGATTGAAGGAATCGATCCTTGTGAGATGCGTCGCATCCGGCGACCATGATCCTGCAAGCTCTCGGATTGGCGCTACGCCGACCGTAGCGGCCAGTTGATGACGGGATCGGTACGTGCAGGCATCGGATCGCAGTTCAGTGGTGAAGGAAGATCAGACACGGGGGGTCGGTGCGGATGCCGGCGACCTTCGCCTGATTGCGCTGATCCTGCGCCACGACAGGGACCTCGAGGGGTCTGTGTCGCTCCTCCGCCGCGATCGGCTTTCGCGTGAGGCTCGCGTTCGAGTCCCCGAATGCGCCGAGCTGCCTCGCTTCGTGTCCTGCACCAACTGGGATCACCAGTTTCGCGAAGGCGAGCGGGAGGTGAAGACCAGGTGGGCCTTCGATCGGCGCCTCTGGTCGGTCGTCGTGCTGCACGTGCAGGAAGCGGACGGAGCTTGGCGGGACGGTGTCCCGAACGAGATGCTCGACGTCACCGAGAGCTTGGCCCTCGCCAACAGCGACGCGCTTCTCGATGTTGAAGGGTGGGGGTGCGTCGAAGGACTGACGCTGCCACTCTGGGCCAACGAGGCAGGAGTTCTGTGGAGCGCGTTTCCCCTGGGGATTGATCAGGGGAACGGCATGCCAACCGGAGGACGATAAACGACGAGCCCCTCGGAGCGCTGGTCGTTCCGGGCGAGATGCTCCATCCGGTTGGTCGGTCGGAAAAGTTTTCCGGTGCGTAAGGGACGCACCTCACCTTTCGCCGCTTTTAATTTCCCGATGCATACGCGCGGGGGAAAATCGAATCCATCAGAATGCCGGATCAATGGTGCCGATCGCGAAATGACCTGTCCGAGCGCATCGTCCGAGGGAGAACGCGACCTCTTTCGCCTCCGCATCGGACATGAGCGCGGGTTGCAAACTGATCGCCGACCGGGGTACAGCGACAAGAGGGTCAGGGCAGGATTGATAAGAGGCTTGGACTTCGAATCCTAGGCAGTCAGGCTATCGTCTTCGGGACGGACGACTTCGGGGCCGCGCTCGTTCCTGAAGTCGGTCCGGAAGGCTACGACCGGCTGCACGAGCTTGCCCGTCAGCGCCGGGAAGCGCGGGGCTACCGCACCGACGCGCTGCGGGAGGGGCTGCGCCCCCTCCTCGAAGCCTTGCGGTCGGGACCAGAGATCCCGTCGCTAAAAGGGTATGTTGTGATGGAAGTCAGCCTGCCGTTGAAAGACGCCGGGCTCTACCTCTACGACCCGAGCGGCACCCAAATCGCAGGCCCCTTCCCCGATGCCGAGGGCATTATCGCCGCGTCGGCCCGCCAGTCCGCATAGAACTTCGCCTTCGTCTCGCGGAACGCCTTTGCTGCCTCGACTTCCCGTTCGGTGAGGACTTGCCTGTTCCGTATCAGCGTTGCAACGTCCTGATGTTCGAGGTTCAACAAGGCACCCTTGCCGTAGCGGGATTCAAGGTCGCGAGCTTCGAAATAGCGCGACCTCAGATGCGAGAACGTCGCGAACTCTCCGACGCCATCGTCGGAGCCGGACTTCGGCGCCGGGAATGCGTGCTTGTGCACCCGGAGCAGGTGACCAAGACCGTCGTACATGCCCATCTGGTCGCACCGGACCATTCCTCCCATGACCAGCGTAGCAGCCGGAGTGATGGTTGGTACCGCGGTCGGGGGAAGCAATTCGAGAAAAGCTTGGGTCATCGTGGGTACAGCGAATGGAACAGTCGCTCGATCCATACACGATTGTCGAAAGTCCCGGAGCCCCGGACGTGAGACGTCGGGTGGAGAAGCCAGCGAAGTGCGCATCCGCACTCGACCGAAATGGGCGAACCACGCATCCAGAACATCCGATCTGAAGCGATCCCGATGGTGATCGACTGGTACCGGATGCCTCCAAGTCCGCCGGATCGCGGGGGTTCAGCGTTTCGTCGCGCTCCTCCTTGGGGCTTCCATCAATCCGCAGACCAAAACTCGATCCCCGTCGCCTGCCGGATCATGTCGAGCGCGGCCATGGTGTCGAGCGTTGCCTGAAGGGGCCGATACGGCGTTTCGAGACGCCCCTCCCCTATGCAGCGCGCAACCTCCGCCGCTTCGAAGCACAACCCTTCGAAATGGCGGCCCGGCGACTCCTCATAGGCGAGGCGCCGCCGGCCATCAGCGGAGAGCAGCTCGAACGGCCCCGGCAAGTTGAACTCGCTGCCAAACCGCAGCGTCGCCTCCGTTCCTACCACCGCGGCGTTGGTCGGAGTGAAACCGTAGAGCGTCGTTGCCATCGTCGCCAGGGCGCCGCCCTGGCCGGCGAGGGCGACCGCCAATTGACCGTGGACACCGGACGGATCGGGCTGCGCGAGACCGACGACCCTTGCGGGAGCCCCGATCAGCTTGGCGATGAAGGAGACCGGGTAGGTGCCGAGATCGAGCAGCGGGCCCCAGACCCCGTCGCGTCGCTTGAATCAGTTGTCCGCGACCATCGACACTCATTGAACCGTGTGCTTGGACGGCACCGGGCGATTGCTGAATGCTGGCAGTCCGACACGCGAAGGGGTGCCGCAACAGATGACCGCGACTTACGTCGGCGCCGACCATGCCGCGATCCTGGCGGGCATTCCGCAGCCCTACCTCGTGCTCGATGCCAATCTGACCATCGTCGCCGCGACGGACGCCTATCTCCGAACCACGGACCGAACGCGCGAGGACATAGTCGGCCGGCACATTCTCGAAGCGTTTCCCGAGAACCCCGAAGCGGCCGGGACCGTCGAGCAAGGGCCCCTGGAGGTGTCGCTCCGTCACGTTCTGAGGACCGGCGAGCCGCATGAGATGGCGGTCATCCAGTACGACATTCCGCGCCCCGCAAGCGAAGGCGGCGGCTTCTACCAGCGGTTCTGGACCCCAGTTCATACGCCCGTGAAGGACGCTGACGGATCTGTCCGCTACATCGTCCAAAACCCGATGGACGTGACGGAGAGCGTCAGGCGAACGCGAGAAGCCGACGCTCGCCTCCGGGTCGCTCTTCATGCAGCCGACCTTGGGTCGTGGGAGTACGAACCGGACACCGACATCTGGCGGCGCAGCGCGACGGTCGATGCGATCTTCGGCTTTGGCCCCGGCGAGGGCGGACCTGTTGCCTCTCCCTTCTTCGCCAAGATGCATCCCGACGACCTGCCGAAGGTCCTGAGTGCCGTGCAGGGCGCGCTCCAGAGCCCCGACCAGACGGTGCTCAACTTCGACTACCGGATCGTCGATCCCGCGACCGGCGCCATCCGGTACATCACGTCTCGTGGCGAGGTTCTTCGGACGTCTACGGGCAAGCCGCGGCTGATCGGCGTGATGATGGATGTCTCTACCGACCGCCTCCGCGAGGCAGCGCTATCCGACGCTCTGAAGGCGCAGGAGAGCCTTCTCGCGCAGAAGGATGTGCTGCTCGCTGAGGTAAATCACCGGGTCAAGAACAGCCTTCAGCTCGTGGTCAGCGCTCTCAGCCTACAGGCCCGGCGTCTGACGGATCCCTCGACGAAGGAAGCGTTCGAACAGGCAATCTCGCGGGTCCGCGCCATCACGTCGGTTCACGAGCGCCTCTACCGGACCGACAACCCGCTCGTCGTGGAAATGGGCGACTACCTCGCGGGCCTCTGCGCTGATCTCGCCGTGAACTCGGAACTTCGCGACCTCCTTCAAGTTGACGTCGAGCCTCTTCTTCTGAAGACGGAACGGGCGATACCGATTGCCCTCATCGTCAACGAGCTCGTGACCAACGCCATGAAGTATGCCTATCCGGAGGGGACTTCCGGCCCGATCGTCCTGTCGTTGAAGAAGGTCGCGGGCGGCATGCTGGAACTCAGCGTCGCCGACGAAGGCGTCGGCGTCTCCAGCGAGACGACGGCGCAGGGACTGGGCACGCGGCTGGTGAAGACGATGGCCTCACAGATCGGTGGCCGAGTCGAGACCTTGCCGTCAGAACGCGGTTACCGATCGGCGGTGATCTTTCCGGGTGAAGCCGCAGCATGAGCCTCTGCATCATGATCGTCGAGGACGAGATGCTGCTCGCGCTGGATCTCGAGGACATCCTGTTGGAGGCCGGACACACCGTCGCCGGCCAGGCCTCGGACATGAGCGAGGCGCTTCTTCTTGCGGAGCGTTCCGGCGGGCGGATCGATGTCGCCATCATGGACGTCAACCTCGCCCGCGGGTCCAACGGGGTTGAGACGGCCGCGGCGCTGCGCCGGCAATGGAACATTCCATCGCTCTTCGTCAGCGGGAACCTCGACGAGAAGACCCGGGCCATGGCGCTCGAGTGGAAGCCGATAGGTTTCGTCGGCAAGCCGTACTCGGAAAGGGAGGTGCTTGCCGCCATCTCCTCCATTACCAGAGCCACTGCCTGAACGATGACGCAGGCAAACTCCGGATCATAGAAGGCGACGGTCGCGATGAGCCATTCCACGGGACAGCCCCTCGATCACCCGATTGAGCCGTCTGGCGCCACAAAAGCGGATGGCCAGTAGCGGCAAATCCGCTTTCATCCCGACAAGCGGTCTTCAATCATACCAGGGAGCGGACGCGCCTCCCCAGGCGATGTAATCGCGCACGGCAGATAGTTAGACAGTTAAATACTGGATGGCAAATCGTCGCTCCCCGCACATGTTGTTCAAAGCAACTGGGAGTTTGCTCATGGAACATGCCACGCAACAAAAGGCGATCCATACTTCGCCTTTGCCACACCAGCAGAGTGCGAACGAGAGCGAGACGTCGCTTCTGAACGCTGCGATGTCGTCCGCACAGGCGCTACGAGCCTTGCTTGGTCTGAAACTTGCGCCGCTCGGGCTGGCGGCAGGACAGGACCGCCTATTGCTTGCCCTCGAGGAACATGGGCGAACAAGTGTCACAATACTTGCTGACGTCCTGAACGTACGCCCATCGACCGTCTCGAAGATGCTGGATCGGCTGGCGGAACGATCCCTGACGGTTCGGTCAGGTGACGACAACGACGCCCGCCGGACGAACGTCGAACTCACGGACGAGGGCAGAGCCCTTTGCCGAAAGCTCCGGGTGCTGTTCGAGAACCTCGAGGTCGACCTTCAGTCCGATGCTACGGACGAGGAAGCCAAGTGCATGAAGGAAGGAGCTGCCCTGCTCAACGAGGCCGTTGGGCGCCGTCTCCGCCGGCTCCGCTAACTTATCGGGTGCAAGGATACAAGGCGGGGGAGGAACAGGTCTCATGCCGCCGTTGCGCGGGTTAGTGGCCACACCTACCCGTTGTAGTTACGCTTCGTCCGCGACGAGTGACCCACCGACATGTGCAATCTCTACTCCCTGACGAAGGGCCAGGCCGCCATCGTGGCCTTCACCTGGGCGATGCGCGACAGGACGGGCAACCTCCCGCCCATGCCCAGTATCTTCCCCAACGCCGCGGCACCGATCGTGCGCGCCGTAGACGGCGAGCGCGAACTCACGCTAGCGCGCTGGGGCATGCCGTCTCCGCAGTTCGCCCTGAAGGGCCGCACGACCGATCCAGGTGTCACGAACGTCCGCAACACCAGGAGCCCGCACTGGCGCCGCTGGCTCGGGCCAGCGCATCGGTGCCTCGTGCCGTTCACGTCCTTCTCCGAGTACGACACGGTGGACGGCAAGAAGCTGCCCGTCTGGTTCGCGGCCGACGAGGACCGTCCACTGATGGCCTTCGCCGGGATCTGGACGGAGTGGACGTCGACGCGGAAGAAGTCCGAGGGCGAGATCACGACCGACGCCTACGGATTCCTCACGACGGACGCCAACGGCGTCGTCGGGCCGATCCATCCGAAGGCCATGCCCGTGATCCTGACGGAGCCCGAGGAGTTCGACGTTTGGATGCGGGCGGACTGGTCCGAGGCGTCCAAGCTTCAGCGGCCCCTGCCCGACGAAACCTTGAGAATCGTTGCACGCGGTCGCAGGAGCGATGGTGAAGCGGACTGAAGCAGTCTTAGTGGCTTGTCTGGGTTCGACGATCGATCGCCGGAACGACATCATTGCCGAAACGGCCCAGCTGCGCTCAGGGTTTACGACCAACCTGTGTTCGGAGCCCTACTATGCAGAGCCTGCGTGTCCTCATCATCGAGGACGAGATGCTGATTGCGGTGGATCTCAGGCAAAATCTCGAGGATGCGGGAGATACCGCCGTCGGGATTCCGGGTTCACTGAAAAAAGCCTAGTCGACGGCCGTGGACGCGACGCCGTTCGATCTGGCCATCTTCGACATCGACATCGCAGGAGCCGGCGATGGCATCGAGACTGGCGCGCGGCCCAGGTCGCAGCATCGGATGGAAGCTCTCTTCGTCTAGGCGCGGAACGACGAAATGGATCGAGCCTTGAACCTTGGTTGGGGGCCGGTTGGGTTTGTTGGGATGCCTTGCCTCATGAAACAGGTGCTGAGTGCGATCGAGCGGTTGGCCGAGAAATGACCTTTTCTGACGTTCTTCCCTTGCTCGTCAAAAACGAACTGCGCAAAGGTTGGATTTGATCAGTCGCTCGCGAAGGGTCGATCTGCGACCTTTGGTGCCTGCCATGAAACTCGACGAACCTCGACACAGTCCAACTCGCGACCGCCAGATTATCGAGAGCATCACCGAGTTCGCAATCATCGTGACGGATCGCGAGGGTATCGTCACGGATTGGAATGCGGGTGCCGAGCATATCCTCGGATGGTCCGCACGGGAGATGATCGGTCGCTCAGCGGAACTGTTCTTCACTCCGGAGGACCGCGAGATCGGACGGTGCCGCCGAGAGATGCGGACTTCGCTGGAGGCGGGCCGCGCCATCGACGAACGCTGGCATCTGAAGCGAGATGGCAGCCGCTTCTGGGCAAGCGGAGAGATGATGCCGTTGCGCGACGAGAACGATCGGCACGCGGGTTTCGTGAAGGTGCTGCGCGACCGGACCGAGCAATCGGTCGCCCAGCGGGCGAGCCGCGACAATCAGGAGCAGCTCGAAGCGATCTTCTCGCAGTCCCCGTCTTTCATGGCGCTGCTGCGCGGGCCCGAGCATCGGTTCGAGCGAGTGAACCCTGGCTACGTCAGGCTTGTCGGCGGACGAGACGTGGTGGGTCGAACCGTGGCGGAAGTTCTGCCGGAAACCTCAAGCCAGGGCTTCATAGACCTGCTTGACGATGTCTATCATCGTGGCGAGGCGCACCACTCCATCGATACGCCTATCACCCTTCAGTCGGGACCCGACGCCGAGCCTCAGCGATTGTTCCTGGATTTCGTCTACCAACCCATCCGCGACGCGGACGGGAACGTTGTCGGCGTCTTCGTCGAGGGGGTCGACGTGACACAGCGGATCATGTCTGCTCGTCGCCTGCGCGAGGCCGAGGATCGGTATCGGGCTCTCGCCGAGAACGTGAACGTCGGCATGTGTGTCGTTGAGATGAAGTTCGACGAGGATGGGAAAGCCATCGACTATCGGATCATCGACGGCAATCCAGCTTACGAGCGTCACACAGGGCTCTACGGATCGGTCGGCAAGTGGGTCAGCGAGATCGCGCCGGGACTGGAGCGTCACTGGTTCGACACCTATGGCAAGGTGGCCCTCACAGGCGAACCCGCTCGCTTGGAGCTAGGGGCCGCGGGGCTCGGCAACCGCACGTTCGAAATCGAGGCCTACCGTGTCGGCGATCCGGACCGCCGCCATGTTGCGATCCTCTTCACCGACATTACGCAGCGGCGCCAGGCGGAGGAGCGACGGAGTCTCCTGAACCATGAACTGGCGCATCGGCTGAAGAACACGTTGGCGGTCGTCCAATCGATCGCAACCCAGACGTTGCGTACCGCGCCTGATCTCGTGACGGCCCGAAGCACGCTCGCGAGCCGAGTTCAGGCTCTCGCGAAGGCGCACGACATCCTCCTGACGGGACAGCAAGATGCCGGGTCCGTCGAAGCACTCATTCATGGTGCTGTATCGCTGCACGACCCAGAGGGACGCATCGCGCTTCGTGGACCCAACCTCTACGTCGGACCGAAGGCTGCTCTGACGCTTTCGCTGATCATGCACGAGCTATCCACGAACGCCGCCAAGTATGGCGCGCTGTCCGTGCCGGACGGCAAGATCAATGTCGACTGGGTCGTGGACGTCGAGGAGACGACCCGCCTGCCGACACTGGCGCTCTCTTGGCGAGAAACGGACGGGCCGCCTGCTGCCGCACCTCAGAGGAAGGGCTTCGGGACACGCTTGATCGAAATGGGCCTGTCCGGTTCCTCCGGCGGTTCGGTGGAACTTGACTACGCCGAGGACGGCCTGAAGTGCAGGATCGTTGCCCCCCTGACCGAGTTGCAAGCCAACGACGAACTATGAGTGCCGACATCTTCATCGACCCGAGGAGGAGCGTCGCCCACCAAGTTTGCCGTACCTCGCTTGGCTTCATACCGATCGTTCGGCAGGAAGCTCCATCCGGTTCGAGAGAGCGCATTCGACGTTCATAGCCTCCCGCCAAATCGCTCGATCTCCGACTTCGCGCTCGGCTTCGGGGTCCTGCGCAACGCCGATGGGAACTTCGCGGTACATCCGCCTGGCACGCGCTTAAGATGGTGCGAGCAAGCCCGTCAGTTGAAAGCGGGCCTGCGGAGCGTTCCGGCGATCCGGCATCATGAGCTTTTGCAATACCTTGGTGGGCGCGCCGAAGACGTAGTTGCCGAGGTAGAGCTCTGGTAGGACGGACTTTGATCCCGTGCTTCGTCGCGCGCCTGCGGCGCGGACAGCAGCTTTTAGGCTGTCACTGCAGGAAGCAGACAGACCGCCCTCCGCCTCGCCCTGTCTCAAGGGGCTGGGAGAGCAGACGCTTGGAAGCGGTCCATCCGCTATAGACCCTTTCGGGAAACTCGACCGCTTCCGGAACTTCTTCCGAAGCGGCCATTCACGTCATCGAAGTTGACGCCTTGGAACGAAAGCCTCACATCCGCGACACGACTCGCGCGCCTTCAACCTGCGTCGAGAAGCCCATCCAGCTGGCGGACTTGTTCCGCCGACAGCTGCAACGATGCCGCCGCGACATTTGCATGGAGATGGGCACGGCGCGATGTGCCGGGGATGACGAGAATGTTGGGGCTGCGCTGGAGAAGCCAAGCCAAGGCGACCGCCTGCGATGTCTCGCTGATCGAGGCGGCGACCGCCGTCAGACGATCCGTCTGAAGCGGCGTGAAACCGCCGAGCGGGAAGTAGGGGACATAGGCGATCCCGTCCGCAGCCAGTGCGTCGATCATCGCATCGTCGGTGCGGTGGACGAGGTTGTAGTGGTTCTGCACGCAGACGATCGGCGCGATCTCGCGGGCGATGGCAAGCTGACGCTCGTCCACCGTGCTGATGCCGATATGCTCCAGCAACCCCTCCTCCTGCATCCGGCGCATGGCCTCCATCGGAGCGGCCACGTCGTCTTCGGGGGCGCCCATGCGCAGATTGACGACCGCCATCCGGTCCAGACCGAGGTTGCGCAGGTTGTCCTCGAACGAGCGCCGAAGGAAATCGGCATCACGCTGGAGGATCCACCCGCCCGTCTCGTCGCGATAGGCGCCGACCTTGGTGACGATCGCCAGATCGGCGTCGTAGGGATGCAGCGCTTCGCGGATGAGGCGGTTGGTGACGTGCGGCCCATAGAAGTCGCTGGTATCGATGTGGTCGATGCCGAGCCGGCGCGCTTCCTGAAGGACAGCCCTCGCCTCTTCGGGATCGCGCGGCTCACCGAAGACATGCGGTCCGGCAAGCTGCATGGCGCCGTAGCCCATGCGGTTCACCGAGATCGACGTGCCGGGAAAGGTGAAGCGGCCGGCGGCTGCTGCATTCGGTCGGGTCGTGGCATCGGACATGACAGGTCTCCTTGCTGATGGGCGCAAGGTGCCTGTTCGGCGAGGATTTGATAATCGACGTCCGGGCGAATAGCCTGTTCGCCATGCCGATCAGTGAACGCTCCGCCTCCTTCGACGATCTCCATGTGTTTCTCGCCGTCGTCGAGGCTGCGGGCTTTCGCGTCGCGGCGAGGCGCCTTGGCCTGTCGCCGTCCACGGTCAGCGAGACCATTTCGCGGCTCGAGGCCCAGGTCGGCGTCCCGCTCCTGACGCGAACCACGCGCAGCGTGGTGCCGACCGAGGCGGGCTCGGCCTTCGCGGCGCGGCTGGCGCCGCTCTTCGGCGAGACCCTTGCGGCCATGCGGGACGTCGCCAGTTCGAAGGATACCGTGCGCGGCCGGCTGAAGCTCAACGTTCCGGGCGCCGTGATGCGGGATATCCTGCCTCCGCTGATCGACCGGTTCCTGGAGCGCCATCCGGAGGTCCAAGTGGAAATCGTGGTGGAGGACCGATTGGTCGACATCACGGCCGCCGGCTGCGATGCCGGCATCCGCTACGGGGAACACCTCGAACAGGATATGATCGCCGTACCGATCGGGCTCCGGCAACAGGAAAGCGGCCTTGCGGCTGCCCCCTCCTACCTCGCGCGGCATCCCGTCCCGAAGCATCCGCGCGACCTGCTCGACCACGCCTGCTTGCGCATCCGCTTCGCGGGGGCGGCACTGAACGCCTGGGAGTTCGAGAGGGGGGACGAGACCATCCGCGTCGATCCGCCCGCGCGGATCATCCTCGGGACGGCCGGCGTCGAGGCCCTCATCCACCATGCGCTGACGGGCCAGGGCGTCCTCTATTCGTTCCGCAACTGGCTCGACCCGCATCTTGCGTCCGGGGCGCTTGTGCCCCTTCTCCGCGACTGGTGGCCGAGATACGACGGGCCGCGTCTCTACTTCTCCAGCCGCTTCATGCCCGCGCCCCTCCGGGCGTTTGTAGATTTGCTCAGAGAACAGTCTGAACCGCGTCACGCTCCAGAACCTTGAACGGCAACCTCTGCCCGGTCTGTGCACGAAGTCGACATTCCGCTCTCGCCGTATGCGGCTATCCGGACTGGCATTGGGATCTGCCCCACCACCCACCCTGCCCCTCCTTGAGCTCAGACTCCATGCATGCCTCGATGCGATCCATCGTTCGCAACACGGTCTATGAAGCGCGCTACGAGATCGGCGATCTCCGCGGCGTGGGTCTCCAGCGCGAAATGGCCGGCATCGAAGAGGTGGATCTCGGCCTCCGGCAGATCGCGGCGATAGGCCTCGGCCCCGGCGGGAAGGAAGGCCGGGTCATGCCGCCCCCATACAGCCAGGAACGGCGGCCGATGCGTCCGGAAATAGTCCTGGAAGGCTGGATAGAGGGCGACGTTGGACTTGTAGTCGCCGATCAGGTCGAGTTGGATGTCGTCGGCGCCCGGGCGCGCCATGTAGGCGATGTCGAGCTCATAGCCGTCCGGAGACAGGCGGCTTGGATCGGATCCCGTGCCGTACTGCCAGTCGCGGATCGCCTCACGCGACAGCGACGGACGGCACGCCTCGCGGTTGGGCTCGCTCGGATCACGCCAATAGGCCTGCCATGCGCCCCACTCATCGCTGAAGCCTTCGACATAGGCGTTGCCGTTCTGCGAGACGATCGCCGACACGCGCTCGGGATGGCGCAGGGCCAGGCGAAGGCCGACGGGCGCGCCGTAGTCGAAGATGTAGAGCGCGTAGCGCTCGAGCCGCAGGGCTTCGGTGAAGCCCGCGATCACCTCGGCGATGCTGTCGAACGTGTAGTCGAACCTGCCGCGCGGCGGGGCCTTGGTCTGCCCGAACCCCGGAAGATCGGGAGCGACGACGTGGAAGCGGTCCGCCAGCAAGGGGATCAGGTCGCGGAACATGTGGCTCGACGTCGGGAAGCCGTGGAGCAGGAGGACCGTCGGCTTCGAGCGATCTCCGGCCTCGCGGTAGAAGACGGCGCAGTCGCCGATCGCGATGGTCCGGTAGCTGATGGGCGTCATGGGCGTTCTCCTTGTGAAGGGGCATGGGCCAGCTGTGCCCGCAGGCTCGCGGTCTCGGCCTCGAGCGTCGCGATGCGCTCGCGCACCGGCTGGACCGCCTCGGCGATCTCGGCTTCCGTGAAGCGGGGGGTGATGTGCTGCGGGCAGTTCCAGTCGAAGGCTGCGAGCCGCACGCGGACGATCCGCTCGATCCGCGCCCGGTAGGAGGGAACGGTGACCTGTTCCAGAAGCTGCGGATCCGCCTCGGGGGCGACGATCTCGACATGCCCGTAGATCTTCAGCCGCGCCCGGCGGGCGTAATCCATCAGGAACAGGCAGGCGCGGTCGTCCGCGTTGAAGTTCCCGAGGCTGATATACTGCCGGTTGCCGCTGTAGTCGGCGAAGGCGCGCGAGGCGTCGTCGGCGACCTTGAGGAAGCCGCGCGGGCCGCCGCGATGCTGGACATAGGGCCACCCCGTGTCGGAAGCGCTCGCGATGTAGAAGCTGTCGCGCGCGCCGATGAAGGCGGCCTCGTCCGCGGTGAAGCGATCGAAGCAGCGCTCGCCCTTGAAGGCTTGCCAGTGCTGCTCGACGCCCATCTCGGTTTGGGCGGCCCGAACGCTCGGCGTCGCGGCAATGTCCATGAAGCCGTAGGGCATGGCGACCATCCTAGCTGCACAGGCCGCTCGGGCCCGCCGACCCGAAAGATGCGTCTTTTCATCCGGTGGCTGAATACGGCATGATCGCAAATCACCTTTCCACTTTTCGGAAGAACCCATGGATCGCCTGGAAGCCATGTCCCTTCTGCGGGAGGCGGTGGACCGCGGCAGCCTGTCGGCCGCCAGTCGCGCCCTGCGCATGCCCGTGCCGACGCTGAGCCGGAAGATCTCGGACCTCGAGGCGCGGATCGGAACCCGGCTTCTCGTGCGCACGACCCGCAGCCTCGCGCTGACCGATGCGGGCATCGCCTATCTCGCCGCGGCCCGGCGCATCCTCCACGATGTCGAGACTGCGGAGCGCGAAGCGGCCGGCGAATATGCCGAACCAAAGGGCCAGCTCGTCCTGACCGCACCGATCCAGTTCGGGCGGCTCCATGTCCTGCCGACGGTCGCCGACTTCCTGACGGCGTTCCCCGAGATCAGCGTCCGACTGCTCCTGAACGATCGCAACGTCCATCTGGTCGAGGACGAGATCGACATGGCGGTGCGGATCGGGCCTCTGGTGGACAGTTCGATGGTCGCGACGAAGGTCGGCACAATGCGCGTCGTCGCCGCCGCGAGCCCCGCCTTCCTCGCCAGGTACGGCGCCCCGGCGACACCGGACGACCTGCGCGATCGTCCCGTCGTCGCCGTGGAGGGCCCGATGGTGGAAACGAGCTGGCGCTTCGCACCCACGGCGCGCACGGCGCCGATCGACATCCCGCTGCGGCCTCGCCTCGCGGTAACCACCACCGAGGCGGCGGTCGATGCGGCGGTTCTCGGCACCGGGATCATCCGCCTCCTGCACTATCAGGTGAGCGAGGCGGTCGAGACCGGCCGCTTGAGTCTCGTCCTGGAGGACGCCGAACCGGAGCCCGTGCCTGTCCATCTCGTGCATGCGACCCGCGGGCAGATGCCGCTGAAACTGCGCCGTTTCCTCGACTTCGCCGCCGAACGCCTTCGCTCCAGGCTCCACGAGTTGCCCCGAAATCCGAGCTCCCGCGCTACGGCCCCGGGCCTCAATAAAGGGTGAGCGCCGGGATGTAGCTGACGGCAAGCAGCAGGAGCATGGCCATGGCGAAGAACGGCCAGAGCTCCCGCGTCGTCGCGCCCAGCGACGTCTTGGCGATCGACGACGAAATGAACAGCGTCGTTCCGATCGGCGGCGTGTAGAGGCCAATGCCAAGGTTGATCACCATGATCAGGCCGAGTTGCACAGGATCGAGCCCGATTGTGGCGGCCAGCGGCACGAAGATCGGCCCGAGCAGCAGGATCGACGGCGGCAGGTCCAGCGGCATGCCGACGATCAGCATCAGGACGTTCATCATCAGGATGACGAGGATCGGATTGGACACGTTGGCCGACACCCAGGCCGCGAAGGTCTGCGGCACCTGGTCGAAGGTCAGGATCCAGCCGACGGCCGCCGAGCCCATGATCACCAGCATCACGACGCCCGTCGCGACGCCGGCCTCCACCATGTTGTCGCAGAACCGCTTGAGCGTCAGGTCGCGATAGAAGGCGAGGCTGAGCACCAGAGAGTAGACGACCGACAGGACCGCCACTTCCGTCGGCGTCGCGAAGCCGAAGCGCAGGCCGAGGATGATGAGGATGGGCAGCAAAATCGCCGGAAAGCTCTTGATGCCGAGGCGCGCCAGCTCGCGCTTGCGGATGCTGCTAGGGTTCACCGCGTAGCCGCGGCGCCAGGACACGAACCAACAGACGCCGACGAAGCTCGCCGCCATGATGATGCCGGGCAGGATGCCGGCGACGAAGAGATCGGCCACCGACACGCCGCTGACCAGCGCGTAGAGGATCATCGGGATCGAGGGCGGGATCAGGACGTCGATCACCGCCGAGGTGGCGTTGTTGGCCGCGCAGAGCGGTGCCGGGTAGCCTTGGCGCTTCTGCCAGGGGATCAGCACCGAGCCGAGCGCCGAGGCGTTGGCGACCGCCGAGCCCGACACGCCGCCGAACACGACGGACGAGACGACCGTGGTCGACAGGGCACCGCCCCGCCAGCGCTGCATGACGTGGCTGGCGAGTTCGAGGAGCTGGTTGCCGAGCTTGCCGCCGAGCATCAGGGTGCCCGCCAGCATGAAGAAGGGCAGCGCCAGCATCGGAAAGGACTGGGTCTGGTCGTAGACCTGCTGGGCGACGATCGAGAGCGGCAGGAAGCCGTGCGACAGGATCGCGACGCCCGCCGCGATGATCAGCCCGTAGCCGACGGGGATGGCGAGCAACATCGTGACGAGGAAGACGCCGATCATGATGAGGGTCATAGCGGCAGCTCCTCGGCGCTCGTCTGCGGGCGGGCGTCCCAGCCGCGCCGGGCGACGCGGAAGGTGGCTGTGGCAGTGACGACGGCGACCAAAACCGCCCCGACGGAGACCACGTGGTAGCCGATGCTGTTGGGCAGGCCGAGGATGGGGCTATGCTCGACGCCGGCGATCGCGGCGACGACGCGCGCCTGCCAGGCGAGGACCAGAAAACTCGCGATGACGCACAGATGGCTGAACACGAAGAGCATCGCCTTGCCGCGCGCGGCGAAGCGGTCATAAAGCCACTCCACCGCCATGTGCAGCCCGCCCTGCGCCGCCAGCGTGATGCCGGCGACGATGAAGAACGGGAAGAGGAGCGTCGGCAACTCCTGCGCGAAGCGGAAGCCACCGGACGACAGGGCGTAGCGCGCCAACACGTTCGCCGTCATCACGGTGGTGAGCGCGACGCCCGAGCCGATCACGACGAGGCGGCAGAACAAGCCGACCGCCCTGTCGATCCCGTCGGCGACGGCGAATGCGGTGCCGGATGGGCGCGGCGGCCCACCCGGCAGGGCGCCCGGATCCGGGAGGGAGGTCATCCGCGCGCCGCTTCCTGGACTTGGGACACGAAGTCCAGGAAGTCCTTCTGCTTCCAGGCTTCCGCCACCGGCTTCGTCGCCTCGACGAAAGCGGCGCGGTCGACCTCGGTGACAGTGATCGCGCCGTCGGCCCGGAACTTCGCCAGCGTCTCATCGGCGGTCTTGGCCGACAGCTCGCGCTGCATCTGGCCGGCCTCGGTGGCCGCAGCCTTGACCGCGTCGAGATCGCCGCCGATGCGGGCCATGGCGATCTGCGACATCAGGAAGGGTGTCGACTCCCACTTGTGGGCGGTCAGCGCGATGAACTTGTTGACCTCGTAGAGCTTGGAGCTCGCGATGTTGGCGAGCGGGTTCTCCTGCCCGTCCACCACGCCCTGCTGGAGCGCCACGTAGAGCTCGCCGAAGGCGATCTGCTCGGTCGAGGCGCCGAGCGCCTGGAAGATGTCGATGGTCATCGGGTCGGCGGGCGTGCGCACCTTCAGGCCCGACACGTCGCCCGGCGCCTTCACCTCGCGCTTGGAATTCGACAGGTGGCGGATGCCGTTGTCCCAGTAGCCGAGCGGCACGATGCCGACCGCCTGGAACTTGGCGGCCAGCGCCTCGCCGACCGGCCCGTCCAGCATGGCGATCGCCTTCGACGCGTCGGTGAACAGGAAGGGCAGGCCAAGAACCGCGATCTCCGGCACGATCGCCGAGACCGGCCCCTGGCTGTTGGCGGTGAGGTCGAGCGCGCCGGTGCGAAGACTGGTCAGCATCGCCGCGTCGGAGCCGAGCGTTTCCGAGCCCGCGACGTTGATCGTGATGCGCCCCTCGGTCTTCTCCTTCACCAGCTCGGAGAAGCGGGCGGCGGCGAGCGTGCGCGGGTTGCCGGGCGCCGCGCCGTGGCCGAGCGTCAGGACCGTGGCGGCGCGCGCCCGGGTCGGGAAGCTCAGGACCGCCGGGGCGGTGAGAGCGGTGCCGAGGCCCGCAAGCATGGCACGGCGCGTCAGTTGGATGGTCATGGAAGTCCTCCCGTTGTTCGTGTCGCGATCCGGGGCGGACGGCTCCTCTTCCGTCCGCACCCCGCGATGGATGGTCCAATGGTCAGTGGATGAGCATGCCGCCGTTGACGTCGATCGTGGCGCCCGTGACGTAGGACGACAGGTCGGAGGCGAGGAAGAGGTAGATCTTCGCCACGTCGGCCGCGTCGCCGAGGCGGTTGAGGGGGATGCCCTTCAGGATGTCGGTGCGCATCTCGTCGGTGAGCTTGCCGCCGGTGATGTCGGTCTGGATGAGGCCGGGCGTCACCGAGTTGACGCGGATGCCGGCCGGGCCGAACTCGCGCGCCATCGCCTTGGCGAGGCCCAGCACGCCGGCCTTGGCGGCCGAATAGTGCGGACCGCCGAAGATGCCGCCGCCCCGCTGCGCCGAGACCGACGACATGCAGGCGATGGAGCCGCCGCCCTTTTCCTTCATGTGCGGCACGAAGGCCTGGCTGAGCAGGAGGACGCCGGTGAGGTTGACGTCGATCACGCGGCCCCAGTTCTCGAGCGAGATGTCGAGCGTCTTCAGCGGTTGAGTGATGCCGGCGTTGTTGATCAGGATGTCGACGCGCCCGAAGGCCTCGATCGCCGACGCCGCCGCCGCCTCGCAGGAGGCCTTGTCAGTGACGTCGCATGCGATGCCGACATGGCCGGAGCCGGGCAGCGACTTGGCGGCGTCCGCGCTGGCGCCCGCATCGAGGTCGAGGATCGCCACGCGCGCCCCGTGCTCGGCGAAGAGTTCGGCGGTTGCCCGACCGATGCCCCGCTGGCTTGCCGCTCCCGAAATGACGGCGGTCTTGTCCTTGAGCAACATGTATTCTGCTTTCTCCCAGGAAGCGGGGTCGGGAGGGCGATGTCGCCGCTCCGATGCCAGACCCCTTGCTTCGTCTCCCCACCCGACGGTTCGCAGACCGTCATGGCGTCCTTCCCGGAATAGAGGCGCCCACCTCCGAGGTCGCAAACGCGAAGTTTACACGATGGGATGAATCTGGTTCAACATGCCATGCTGAACGGCGTTTCCCTTTCGTCCATCCGCACGTTCGAGGCCGCTGCGCGCCACGGCACCTTCCGGGCTGCCGCCAGCGAGCTGAACCTTTCGCCCAGTGCGGTCAGCCACGCGATCGTGAAACTGGAGCGCGACCTCGGCACGCCGTTGTTCGATCGGTCCGCCCGAACCATACGGCTGACGAGCGACGGCGAGATCCTGATGCGGCACGTGTCCGCCGCCTTCGAGGAGTTGCGGCGCGGCGTCGAGAGCGTGTCGGCCCGGCGGTCGCGCCTCCTCAGGCTGCACAGCGCGCCGAGCTTCGCGGCACAGATCCTGTCGCCGCGCCTGCCGACCTTTCTGGCCGCCCATCCGGGACTGGAGGTGCGTCTCGCGGCCTCGACCGAGTATGCCCGTTTCACCGATGGCGAGTTCGACGCCGACATCGTCTACGGCAAGCCCGTCGGCGAACACCTGACGGTGGAACCGCTGGGCGAGGAACTGGTCACCCCGCTTTGCTCCCCGGAGGTGGCTGAGGGCATTCGCGTGCCGTCCGATCTCCTTCAGCGCATCCTCATCCGCAGCGACAACAAGCGCCTGCGCTGGCCGGACTGGTTCGTGGCCAACGGCCTGACTGCGCCGTCCACCCAGGCGATGAGCTTCGATCGCTCGTTCCTCGCCATCGCCGCGGCCGCCGACGGGCTCGGCGTTGCATTGGAATCAACCCGTCTGGCGCAGCGCGAGATCCTGGCCGGCAAGTTGGTCGCGCCTCTTGCCGGACGGACCCGTGACCTTCGGTATGTCGGTCATTACCTGTGCTACCCGAAATCCGGATCTCAAAGACGGCTTGTCGGCGCCTTCGCGGAATGGCTGCGCGAGGAACTGAATGCGCCTGCCCCGTTCATCGACGATACCGATGAATTCGTTTCATCACACGGTTAGATATTCGCGTTTGCCGCGGTGTCCGTCGCCGCCGCATGGTGCCGCCATTCGAGGGAACGATCCGGGGCCGGGAGGGCACCGGCCGCCCTCGTAGCGGCGTCCGTCGCCGCGCCGGAACGGGATTCACCATGGAACGGAGCGACGCAGGGAGGGACACGGCAGTCAATGCCCGGCGCATCGTGTCGGTCTCGGCAGCTCCTTACGACGGATACGAGCCCGCGGAAGCCTTCGACAGTCTGGCGCGCTTGGGTGCGACGCATGTCGAACCCGCTTTCATTGTCGGCTACACCGAGCCGTTCGACGAGGCGGTTTTCACCGACGGGAGAGCGGGTGCGTATCGACGGTTGATCGAGGCGAGCGGCCTCGATTGTTTCGCCATGTCTTCGCATATCGATCTCGGACTGCCGGACGCCGTCGACGTCTTCAGCGGCCGCATGCGCTTCGCCCGGGCGATAGGGGCACGGATCGTAGCCACCAACGCGGCAGCACGCGCGCACGAGCTGGCGTTCCTGCGCAACATGGAGAGCCTCCTCCGCCTCGCGGACGAACTCGACGTCGCGATCGCGCTGGAGAACCCCGGCGACGGCAGCGACAACCTCCTGAACACGGCGGCCGACGGTCTCGCTCTCGTACGCCGCTTCGGCCGCGAGCGGCTGGGCCTGAACTACGACGCAGCCAATACCGCATCCCACCGTCCAGCCCTCGAGGACTTCGCCGCGGACGCGATCGAGGCGATGCCGGCCTGCATCCACATCCACGTCAAGGATCTCGTGCGGGACGACAACGGCTGGCATTTCACTGCCATCGGCGAGGGCACGATCGGCTGCGGACGCATCCTTGACGCTTGCCGCGAGCGGCCCGCCCTGCCTGTCAGCCTCGAATTGCCTCTGCGCCTCCATCGGCGCCCCGACGCGCAGCCCGTGCGGCGCAGCGAGCCTGTTCCCCTGCCCGAGATCGAGACGGCGCTTGCCCGGTCGTTGACCTTCGTACGGGACAAGCTGCATGCCTCGATCTGAAGCTCAGCTAAACTGACGGACCCTCGCTAACGGACGACGTCCCTCGTCGAAGCGCCGGCCGGCCGCGCCCATCCACCATCCGCCGAACTGGAGGATCCATGCCCGAAGACCAACGCCCCCCATCCGCCCTGTCCAACGTTTCCCTCGCCCGCCGCGCCTGGAACATCCGGCGCAAGGCGCTCCTGATGGGCGAGGTTCAAGGCCAAGGCTATATCGGGCAGGCGCTCGGCATCGCCGACGTTCTCGCCGCCTCCTACTTCCACGCGCTGCGCTATGACCCGGCCCATCCCGAATGGGAAGGGCGCGACCGTTTCCTCCTGTCGATCGGCCACTATGCCATCGCGCTCTATGCAGTCCTGATGGAAGCCGGCATCCTGCCCGAGGAGGAGCTCGAGACCTACGGCATGGACGACAGCCGCATGCCGATGTCGGGCATGGCCTCCTACACGCCGGGCATGGAGATCACCGGCGGTTCGCTCGGCCACGGGCTCGGCATCGCCGTCGGCATGGCGATGGGCCTGAAGCGCAAGGGAAGCGACCGCTTCGTCTACAACCTCATGTCTGACGGCGAACTCGGCGAGGGCTCGACCTGGGAGGCGGCCATGGCCGGCGCCCACCACAGGCTGGGCAACCTGATCTGCCTGATCGACTTCAACGACCAGCAGGCGGACGGCAAGTCGACGCAGATGCTCTCGGCCGAGCCCCTCCTCGACAAGTGGACGGCCTTCGGCTGGCATGCCCAGCGCGTCGACGGCAACGACCTCGATGCCGTGGTGGCGGCCTTCGACGCCGCGCGCGGCCACCCGGGCGACCAGCCCCGCGCCATCGTCTTCGACACGCTGATGTGTAAGGGCGTGCCGTTCCTGGAGACCCGCGAGATCACTCATTTCGTCCGCGTCGAAAAGGACGAGTGGGCGAAGGCCCTGGCCGTTCTGGAGGAAGGCAAGCCCGCATGACCCACGCATCTCTCGCCCGCAAGTACCAGCCCCGCCGCGTGATCCCCGGGGGCGAGCGCGTCGCCACCTCCGCGATGATCGCCTCGCTGGCCGCGGAAGGCTATGAGACGGAGAACGCCCCCTTTGGCCACGCGCTGGTGGAGCTCGCCAAGTCCGACGAGCACGTCGTAGGCCTGTCGGCGGACCTCGCGAAGTACACCGACCTCCACATCCTCGCGCAGGCGATGCCGGAGCGCTTCTACCAGATGGGCATGGCCGAGCAGGTCATGGTCTCGGCGGCCGCCGGGCTGGCGCGCGAGGGCTTCCTGCCGTTCGCCACCACCTACGCCGTCTTCGCCTCGCGCCGCGCCTACGACTTCATCGCCATGGCGATCGCGGAGGAGAACCTCCCCGTCAAGATCGTCTGCGCCCTGCCGGGTCTGACCACCGGCTACGGCCCGAGCCACCAGGCGACGGAGGATCTGGCGATCTTCCGGGGCTTGCCGAACATGACGATCATCGACCCGTGCGACGCGGTCGACATCCGCCAGTCCGTAGCCGCGATGGCTGCCCATCCCGGCCCGATCTACTCCCGCCTCCTGCGCGGCAAGGTGCCGGCGGTGCTGAGCCGATGGAAGCCGGACTACCAGTTCGAGATCGGCAAGGCCCAGGTGATCCGGGAGGGCAAGGACGTCCTTGTCATCTCGTCGGGCTTCATGACCATGCGCGCGCTCGATGCCGCCGAGCAGCTTTCGAAGGACGGCGTCGACGTGGCGGTGCTCCACTCTCCGACCATCAAGCCGCTGGACACGCAGACGATCCTGCGAGAGGCCGGGCATGGTGGGCGCCTTGTCGTCACGGCCGAGAACCACACGGTGATCGGCGGCCTCGGGGAAGCGGTGGCGTCGACGCTCCTGCGAGCCGGCGTGACCCCGACCTTCCGCATGATCGGCCTGCCCGACGAGTTCCTGGAGGCCGGCGCGTTGCCGACGCTACATGACATGTACGGCATCTCCGTCGCCAAGATCGCCGAGCAGATCAAGGGCTGGCTCTGACGCCGGACCTCAGGCGCCCGGCAAGAGGTGCGGGCGGGGATCGAGGCAGAAGCGGAAGCCCAGATCGGTCAGGAAGCGCCGCGCGCGCGCCGTGTGTTCCTGGCCGGTCTCTGCGACCCATTCCGTGAACAGGCGCACCGAACGCCGGCTGACGTGACGGTGCGGGCACACCATCCAGTAGGCCGGGAACTCGATCGCCTCGAAGCTCGGTGACAGGGGGACGAGTTGCCCCGACAGGAGCGCGTCGAGGGCGATGGTGGTGCTTTCCAGTGCCACGCCCGCTCCTTCGATCGCCAGTCTCATCGACATGGACGAGCGGTCGAAGCGGTAGGGAAAGCCAGGCTTCGACGGCGCCACACCATGTCGCGGCAACCATGTGTTCCAGCGGAAATACGCCTTTGCGCTGTCGATCAACCGCGCCTGGTGCAGTTGTTCGCGCGGATCCTGCGAGATCGCCCGGAGCTCGGCGAGGTAACCTGGCGAGCACATCGGCAGGATCAGGTCGTTGACGACACAGCTCGAATGCAGGCCTGCCCAGCTCCCGTCGCCGTAGCGCAGATCGAGATCGATCACCTCGGTCGCGAAGTCCGAGAAGTTGGGCGTCGCGTCCACCCGGATCTCCCAACGGGGATTGTGCCGGATGAAGTCGGCCAAACGCGGGGCGAGCCAGCAGTCCCCGAAGGATGGGCTCACGCGCACGCTCAAGTGAAAGCTCTCGCGCTGCCGCATGATGGCGTTGCGCACGTCCCGGATGGATTCGAATGCCGTGGTCGTTGTCTGGAACAGGCGCTCGCCGTCGATGGTCAGCGCCAGCCGTCGCTTCTCCCGATGGAACAGGCTGACGCCGAGCTGTTGCTCCAGCTGGCGGAGCTGCTGGCTGACCGCCGAGACCGACACCTGCATCTCGTCGGCAGCCTTGGCGACACCGCCCAGCCGAACCACGGCCTCGAAATACGACATGGAATTCAGGTTCACGGGATCACTTCGCGCAACGTCAGTGAAGTTCACCTTCACTAAAGCAGATGAAAACCAAATTGAAAACAGCACCCTGATCCCGCCATCATCAGCAGGACACGGGGGGAGGAAACCCGATGACTTGGGAGACGGCCCGCAAGGCGGGCGGACGGCTGCGTGCGGCCGTGATCATCGAACGCGGGCGCCATGACGGCTGAGCGGTTCGAAGTGTCGCCGCTCTTGGAAGCGACCCACATCGAGAAGAGCTATGGCGCCACGCATGTCCTGAAGGGAACGAACTTTCGGCTGCGTCGTGGAGAGATCCACGCCCTGCTCGGTGGCAACGGTGCCGGCAAATCGACGTTGATCCGCATCGTCACCGGGCTTGCGGCCGCCGATGCCGGGAGGATTCAGCTCCACTCGGTGCGGGAGGACGGAAAGCCACCCGTGATCGCGGTGGTCCACCAGGAGCTCGCGCTGCTGCCCGAACTCACCGTCGCCGAGAACATCGGGATCGCTCACGCGACGTCCGCCTTCTCGCTTGCGCGACGTGGGCATACACGGTCGATCGCGGCCCAGGCGCTGCGCCTCATCGATCCGGCCTTGGCCGAACGGATCCTCGACATTCCCGCCCGCACGCTCTCGCTCCACGAGGGACAGGTCGTCGAGATCGCCCGCGCCCTTTCGATCGGCGCCGAGATCCTACTCCTCGACGAGCCGACGGCCAACCTGACGGCGGGCGAGACGGAGAAACTTTTCTCGCTCCTGAGAAGGCTGGCGCGAGAGAAGGCGATCGGAATCGTTTTCGTTTCGCACCGGATGAAGGAGATCCGGGCGCTCTGCGACACCTGCTCGATCCTGCGCGACGGGCGGACGGTGGTGGACGCCGCGCCGATGACGGAACTCGCCGACGCGGACATCGTGGCCCACATGGGCCAGCCCGCCCATCGGGCGGCGGTCAGCCGCAAGCGAGTGACGGGAAGCGGCGATCAGAAGGGGGCCCTGAGGCTCGATGGGCCGGCGGCCACGCGGCTCGACATACAGCCCGGCACCATTCTCGGTCTCGCAGGTGCGCCTTCGGGTCCCAGCGCACTCATCGCGATGCTCGTCGGTGCAAGGACATCGTCGCCGTGGCGTCTCAGCGGCGACGGCATCGCAGCCCCGTTCCGTTCACCCCGCGAGGCGATCCGCGCCGGCGTCGGCTTCGTGCCGGGAGACCGGGCGGGCAAGGGCGTCCTTTCGAAGCTGCCGATCCTCGACAACGTGGTGGCAGCACGGCGCGTACGGGACGGTCGTGGGTTCGTCAGGCGGGGCGAACGCGACGAATGCTCATCGCTCGTCGCCGCCCTCCAGCTCAAGGCCGGCTCGATCTGGGACCTGCCGGGCTCGCTGTCCGGCGGCAACCAGCAGAAGCTCCTGGTCGCCCGCTGGCTCGATTTGCCCCTGCGCATGGTGGTCCTGGAAGAGCCGACGCGCGGCGTGGATATAGGCACCAAACGGGACATCTACGCCCTGATCCGCCGGATGGCGGAGGCGGGCGCCATCATTGTCTGGTGGTCAACGGAAAACGTCGAGCTCCTCGAGCTCTGCGACGCGATTTTCGCGTTCGATACAGACGGGACACCGAAGGGCTTTCTCGCAGGCGAGCGCTTCGACGAGGACGGGCTCGCCGAGCTAACCGGAATGGCCGCATGAGCGAGGCATCCATGACACTACCCCCCTCCCCTGCAACGCCTGTCGTCCAGAGCCGCGCCCCGGGGCTGCTTCAGTCCTACCGTACCGAGATCGCCATCGCGGTCGCCATCGTCATGCTGCTCCTGGCCGTCGGCTCGTTCGTGCCCTCGGCCCTGAGCATGGGCAACATGCGCAACATCGCGCAGGCCGCCGCACCCTTGGTCATCATGGCGCTCGGTGTCTTCCTGGTGGTCGTGACGGGGGGCATCGACCTGTCGGTCGGCTCGGTCTTCTCCTTGACCGGCATGGTCACGGCGCTGGCAATGTCGAGCGGATACGGCAACGTCAGCGCGAGCCTTGCGGGCCTTTGCGTCGGCCTCGCTTTCGGGGCGATCAACGGCTTCCTTGTCACCGTCGTGCGCCTCGCGCCCTTCGTCGTGACCCTCATTACCTTCGCGGTGGCGGGAAGCCTTGCCTTCATCGTCACCAACGGTCGCTCGATGCCCATCGCCGACCCCGACTTCTGGCTGTTCAATTCGGGCGAGTTGGTTCCGGGCTTGCCGAACCATCTCCTGTTCTGCCTCGTCTTCATGGTCGCGATTCAGTTCCTGCTGCAGAAAATCGTCGTGGGGCGCTGGCTGTACGCGGTCGGCACCTCGGCGAATGCGGCGCGGCTTATCGGCATCCCGGTGAAGCGCGTGACCTTCGCGGCCTACGTGGCCTCGGGCCTCCTCGCCTCCTTCTCCGGCATCATGACCGCTAGCTACATCCTGAACGCGGAGGCGACGGCGGGGTCCAGCCTGATGCTGCAGGCGATCGCGGCCGTGGTGATCGGCGGGGCAAGCCTTGCGGGCGGCACGGGAAGCGCGGTCGGCGCGGTGCTCGGGGCGCTCATGATCACCTGCATCCAGAACGGCGTGAACCTCATCGGTGTGAACAGCTTCTGGCAGGGCTCCGTCACAGGGGTCGCCATCCTGCTCGCCGTGCTTATCGACCGCTTCAGCAACAGCGGCCGCATCTGACGTCATCAACGGGAGGAACCAACATGACGATCCTGAAGACCCTTTGTGCCGCCGCGCTTGCCGCAACGGCCCTGGCCGCGCCCGCGCTTGCGCAGGAGAAGAGGACGGTCGCCTACATCGCGCCCTCGCTCGACATCTCCTACTGGCAGTGGGTCGGCTACGGCGTGAAGCAGAAGGCCGAGGAACTCGGCATGGACTATGTCGAGTACACGTCCGAGAACTCGCCCGCCAAGCAGATGGACAACGCCCGCGTCGCCGTCACCAAGGGCGTCGACGCCATCGTGATCGGACCAGTCAGCTCCACCTCCACCCCGCCGCTCCTCAACTACCTCGCGAACGAGAAGATCCCCGTCGCCTTCGCTGGCATCGGGCCGCAGCCTGGCCTCACCAACTTCACCTCCGCCGTCACCGCCAACAACTACGAGACGGGCAAGGCGCAGGGAAAGTTCACCTGCGACCTCGCCAAGGAGCGCGGCGGCAAGGAAGTCGGCGTCCTGTCTCTGCCGCAGGACCGCGAGAACGCTCAGAAGTATCTGAAGGGCGCCGAGGAAGCCTTCGCAGCCGAGGGATGCACGCTCGCCCAGATGCTGGAAACGCGAGGCCTCACCGTCAACGAGGCGGTCACGCAGGCCAACGACATGCTGACAGCCCATCCCGACATCAAGGCGATCTACGGCATGTACGACGAGGCGGGCACGGGTTCCGCCAAGGTCCTTGCGACGCGTGGGTTGACGGGCAAGGTCGGCGTCTCCGTCGCCGACGGCTCCCCGACGACCATCGGGCTCCTGAAGCAGGGCGCGATCCAGGGCATCTTCTTCCAGGAGGCGGTCGGCCAGGGCATCGACGGCACGCAGCAGGTGTACAATGCCCTGACCGGAGGCGAGGTCACGCAGAACCTCGCCCTCGTGATGCCGCTCGTGACCGCCGACAAGGTGGAGACGCCGGAAGCCCAGAAGGTGATCGCGCGCGTCTTCCCGCCCAGCAACTGACACAAGAAGGGAAGCCAGCATGGCTTCCCTTCCCCTCCTGTGGCTGAAACTGCACGGCCCGATCACGTTTCCAAGGGAGTTCCAGGCGTTGAGCCAGTCCACATTCTTCGCGACCGGCGTCGGCGCCCCCGAGGGCCCCGTCGCCCTGCCCGACGGCTCGCTCTACGTCACCGAGATGTCCGCGGGTACGCTTCAGGTCACTCATCTCGGGCCGGGGAACAGTCGGCGCGTCGTCCTGCGCACCTGGGGACGGCCGAACGGCTTGGCGATCGACGGCGACGGCATGATCTGGATCGCGGAGGCGGGCCTGCGCGCCCTCATCCGCATCGCGCCGGACGGGCAAGAGCTCCTGCGGATCGAGGGAGACGGGTCGGAGCGCTTCCGCTTTCCCAACGACCTCGCCTTCGGCCCCGACGGGCATCTCTACATGACCGACTCCGGCTTGGCGCTCGACGACTTCCTCGACGGCCAGGACTTCGCCGAGGGGTTCATGGACCTCGACTGGGACGGTCGCGTCTACGAGATCGACCCGAAGGCCGGAAAGGTGGTGCGCGTCATCGACCGGGGCATCCGTTTCACCAACGGCATCGCCTTCGACGCCGAGGGGCGGCTCTACGCCAACGCCTCGTTCCCGGGCGACGTCTACCGCTATGAGGTCCTCGGCGCCGTCGAACCGAAGCGCGAATATTTCGGCAACGTCCTGCAGCCTGACGAGCAGACGGGATTCAAGGGTCCGGACGGGATGAAGTTCGGCTCCGACGGACGCCTCTACTGCACCGTCTACGGCCAGCGGAACGTGACCGTGCTGGCCCGGGACGGTTCCGTCGACGAGCGGCTGATGCTGCAGGGAGAAGCCCCCACCAACTGCGCATTCGCCCGCGACGGACAAACCCTCCTCGTCACCGAAGTCAGCGCCGGACGGGTCGAGGCACTTTCGGTTCCCTGCCGCGGCCTGCCCCTCCATTACCCGACGATCGATTGAGTACGGCGCGTCGGCATGAGCGATGACCCTCGACAAGGCGGACGCGCGAATGTGCGGGCGAATGGAGGGACGACGGCTCCAGTCCGCACGCTGGAAGATTGATCTGCCGCGCGGTGTCAGGCCGAGGGCTGAGACCGTGTCGGCGTTCTTTTCGACGTCGAAACCGTGGTCGACGGGTCGGTCCCATGGTACGTGACGACCGCGGTGATATGAGAGGAAGGCTTCGGCGGACTCCGGTTGTGGATTGACAATGGCGTCCTCCGTACCGACCGCCAGGAGAAGCGGACCCTCATAAAGGTTGATCTCGCCCGTTGGGACGACGCCGTAGAGGCTTCGGAAAGCGTCTCCCTTCAACCTGACCTTCGTTCCATTCGCCATCGTCGCTGCGACCGGCGCCTATGTCGCCACCAGTCTCCTGCGCATGCCCCCGAGCCCGAAAATGGTGTCGAAGGCTGCGGGAGCGTTGATTCCCCGGTTCCATAGGACGACGGGTTTCAGGCCGTTGCCCGCCCGGCCCGCGACGGCCGACGAGACGATGCCGCCAAGGCTCTTGCCGGGGACAGCGATCCTTCGACCGTCGACGTCGGCGTTCTCCTTCAGGCAAGCCAGCGCGCCGAGCGCGTCGTCGATGTCGCTCTCGACGGTCATGTCTTCGAACTGGCCTCCGCTGGTTCCGCTTCCGCGGAAATCGATGCGGAGGGCCGCGATGCCCCGTTCCGCCAGGATGTCGGCGGCTTGCGATGAAGCCGCTTCCGCAGATCGCAGCCATCTCGCGGCAAGATGGCTGACCTTCCGGGATGCCGGTCGCCGCGCGAGGCGGCATCGACCCAGACGCATGCGAGGACGTCCATTCTCCCGGCTCTGCGAGAACGGGGTCAGTCGACGATCCGGCATCACGAATGGGTCGGCACCTTCGACGACGACGTCAAGCCAACATCATGTTGACTTTCGTGACGCTGTACGCTTATACTGTGGCCATGCGAACGACTTCGACCAGAACGGGGGAAGCTTGGTACGCCTTGGGCGTCGCGTCCGCGTGGATCGATTTCGCCCTTCCTCCGATACGCTGAACGCAGGCCCCCAACGAGGCTGAAGGACGAGAGGCGACGCCCCGTCCGTGCGGAGCGATCTCATGTTCCAAGATAAATTTGCCGGCGTTTCCGTTCCGACGTTCAAGCGCGGGTCTGACGGCCCGCGCGGTGACGGAACGGGCTATCGCCCCATCCGCTGCCGCGGCGAGGTCACGATGGCATCGGGTCTTGCGGCCGACGTCGCACGCCTTCTCGACGTCGATCCCGAGGTGGACTACTGGCGATGCCGGGTGGCCGTGGACGGATGCACGCACCCGGCCGATTTCTCTTCTCACGGCGATCGCGGCGTCGAGTACCTGTTCCTCCAACCTGCGGGGCAGCCCCATCCGGCGTCGGAGAACCTGCCGCCGGCCGCCCGCATCGTGACGCCGATCGACGTAGATCAAGTGCGGCTCGAGAACGCGAAGCTGATCCTCCCCTTCGCCCGCTGGCGCGTGACCATCGACGACAGGATCAGATTGCTGGCTGCGCTCGACGAGGATGGCTCCGTCACCCTTGCCGACTGTCTGGCGATCATGCGGCATGCGTCGCGCCCCGTTGCGGCCGTCGCTGCGTTGGCGCTGGCCCGGGTCGTCGACCTCGACCTCGACACCCCGCTCGGTTCCCGGACGAGGGTGATACGCCGCGCCGACTGACTCCGCCCTCCCCCGTCAGTCCTGCGTCGCCCGTTGCGCGACCGTTCGAAGGCAGCCCCATGCCCGTTTTTCTCACCCCGACCACACGGGTGGAGGCGCTCGACCACGAGATCGAGACCGCCGCCGCCCTCCTGCGCGACCTTCGTTACCTGCGCGATCACCACGCGCCGTCCGCCGACATGCTTGCAGGCGCTCCCGTCCTAGCAGGGTGGTCCAACGCGGTGCGCTTGGTTCCCTGCCTCCGGGGAAAGCCCGTCGGACACCCGACCGTTCGCGACGGAAGGGATGCCGTCACGTCGCCCCTGCGCGTGGTTTCCCTTGGCGCCGGGTACGTCCGTACCGAGAGCCGCTTTTGGTTGCTCGGCTCTCCCGCGACGGGGGTCGGACATGCGTGATCGCTTGGATTTCGAAGACATGCCGAAGTCGCTCGCCGGACGGCTCACGCCCTCCGCAAGGGTTGCGGACGCGCTCGTGCGGCAAACGCTCCGCGACGGCGGTTTGGACCGCTTTCTTGAGGGTGGTCCGTGTCTCGTGGTGATCCGCGGCGTTCGGCCGGACGACGCCGCCGTCCTGTGCGAAGCGGTCCACGACCTCGTGGGCGGCATCGGGAAGAGCATCGTCCAGCTCAACGCGTCCGCCAGCAACTGGACCGACCCATCCGGACAGCGCTCCCAATACATCGAACGCCTGCTCGTCGAGGCGAGCATGTCGACCCATCCCAAAGTCGTCCTCTGCCACAGGCGGACGGAAGTGCCGACTGTCGTTGGCGCGGTGGCCGACGCCGTCGTTCCACTCGTCTGCAGCCGGGAAGCGATCACCGCGATCGTGAGGGAGCACACGGGCTTCCGACCGGATGAGCGGCTCGTATCCCGCCTTGCCCGGCTGCCACTGCCCTTCCTGAACCTCGCGATCCGGCCCGGAATGACCGCCGACCGCATGTGGCTCATCGCAGGGCGATTGGCCAAGCACCGTCTCGATACGCAACGAGAGCCCCGCCCTGCCAAGCTGAGGGAGAAGAAAGCCGAAGTGCCTGCCCGGTCCGCAGCCGAAGGCTCGCGCGCTGTGCCGGAGCGTCTCGAGGACCTTCCCGGCATGGGCGAAGCACATTCCTGGGGCTTGAACCTCGCCCGCGACCTCGAAGAGTATCGATCAGGCAGGCTGCAGTGGTCGGACATCGAGAGCGGCATGCTGCTTCACGGACCGCCCGGAACGGGGAAAACCTTGTTCGCAAGGGCGCTCGCAGGATCCTGCGGAGTCCCGCTGCACGCGCATTCCATCGCCGCGTGGCAGGCCCGCGGCCATCTGGGTGATTTGCTGAAAGCCATGCGGGCCGCGTTCGACGAAGCCCGCAAGACAAGCCCTTGCATCCTCTATCTCGACGAGCTGGATTCGGTGGGATCGAGGGACGAGCCCCTGGGCGACAATGCGTCGTACCAACGCCAGGTGGTCAATGGCCTTCTTGAATGCCTCGACGGCGCGGCCCAACGTGCCGGGGTCGTGGTGGTCGGTGCGACCAACAAGCCCGAGGTCGTCGATCCGGCCGTGCTACGGCCAGGCCGCCTCGGGAAGCACATTGAGGTCCGACATCCCGATCTTCCGGGAAGGATCGGGATCTTGAGGCATCACCTCAGGGGAGAGCTCCCCGAAATCGATCTGGCGCCGATCGCGGATGAACTTGGGGAAGCGTCCGGCGCCGTTTTGGCACAGCTCGTGCGCGACGCCCGTGGGGCCGCGCGCAGGCATAGGCGTCCGCTGGCTGAAGCCGACCTTTGGACAGCCCTGCCGCCCGGGGTGCTGCTGTCGGACGCGGCCTACAGACGGACGTGCGTCCATGAGGCCGGTCACGTCGTGGTCGGGCGGGAACTGGCGGAGGTCTCGGGTCTGGTGCCGACGAGAGTCAGGGTCAGGCGCCGTGTCCGTGACGGTGGCGCGAACCTGACGAACTTCGACGTCGCCGAGGGTACGGACCAATCGCGGGAGTGCCTGGAAGCCCAGCTCATCGTCATGTTGGCGGGACTGGCTGCGGAGGAAGTCCTTCTCGGTTCGCGGAGCAGCCTCTCCGGAGGGACGAGCGACGCCGATCTCGTGCGCGCGACGAGGTTGGCAGCGAGCATCGAGTTCAGCCTCGGTTTGGGCAGCGGTCTGCACTCCCTTCCGAACGCTGCGGTGGCAAGGGCGGGGGTGACCCGTGACGGACCGCTCGCACTCGATCGGATCGAACGGTTGCTGGCGAACTGCCTCCGCGAAGCGAGGATCATCGTCGAGCGCCGGCACGACGATGTGGAGGCGCTGTCTTCGCGGCTGGCCAAGACCCAAGACGTCGCACTCGCCTGAACCCGAACGCTCGCTGGGTTTCCCGGCGGTACTCGACGCGAAGGTGCGCGACCGTCCGTTCGCAAGCGGGACTGCGTCGCCATCGGAAAGGA
Organism: Aureimonas phyllosphaerae; assembly: GCF_047943035.1. Classification (NCBI taxonomy): domain Bacteria; kingdom Pseudomonadati; phylum Pseudomonadota; class Alphaproteobacteria; order Hyphomicrobiales; family Aurantimonadaceae; genus Aureimonas; species Aureimonas phyllosphaerae. The sequence goes on from NZ_CP181348.1 coordinate 4,577,276, forward strand.
GACGCCTGCGCGCAGCCGTGCTTGGCCACAAGGCTGCTGCGCTTGCCGTCGGGAATGTCCGGCGACGTCGATCTGGAACGGGCAACGCCGTCACGGCAGGACGAGCAGGGCGCGAAAGTCGTTGACGTTCGTGAGCGTCGGCCCCGTCACGACGAGGTCGCCGAGGCGCGAGAACAGGCTGTAGCTGTCGTGGCCACGCAGAAGGGCCTCAGGATCGAGCCCCGCGGCACGCGCTCGCGTGATCGTGTCCGGGGTCACGACGGCGCCGGCAGCATCCTCGGTCCCGTCGATTCCGTCGGTATCGGCCGAAATGCCGAAGACTTCCGGCTCGCCGCGAAGGGCGATCGCGAGCGAAAGTAGGAATTCCGTGTTGCGCCCTCCCCGCCCCGCCCGCGCGGAGTGGACGGAGACGGTCGTCTCGCCGCCCGACAGGACGACGGCCGGGGCGGGCAACGGATACCCATGGCGCCGGATGGAGCGAGCGATGCCCGACATCAGGATCCCGACCTCCCGTGCCTCCCCTTCGAGAGCGTCCCCGAGAAGAAGGGGCGCGACCCCGTGCCTGCGAGCGGCCTCGGCCGCCGCTTGCAGCGCCATCTGCGGCGTCGCGATCATGCGGTAATCGGTCTCGAAGGATGGTCGTGGCTGGATCGGCGCGACCAGCAGGCGACGGGCGGCTTCGGGAAGGTCGGGACCCAATCGCTCCGCAACCGTCGCCAGATCGACCGGGGCGTCGGGATCGTGCACGGTCGGCCCCGAAGCGATCGACCGCGGATCGTCGCCCGGCACGTCCGAGATGGCGAGTGTCACCAAGCGTGCCGGCCGAACCGCTTCGGCGAGTCGTCCGCCCTTTATGCCCGATAGGCGCCGTCGCACCGCGTTCATCTCGTTGATGCCGAGCCCGGAGGCGAGCAGCAGTCGATTGACATGTTGCTTGTGCTCCAACGAAAGCCCGTCCGCAGGCAGGACCATGAGAGAGGAGCCGCCGCCCGAAATGAGCGCCAGCACGAGGTCTTGGGGACCAAGCCCATCCACTGCCGCTATGATCCGCCGCGCGGCGTGTTCGCTCGCGGCGTCAGGCACGGGATGGGCAGCTTCCAGGACCTCGATCCGGTCCGTCGCGACGGCGTGACCGTATCGGGTCACGACGACGCCGGACAGGTCGACGTCCGGCCATGCCGCCTCAACGGCCCGGGCCATGACGGCCGCGGACTTTCCGGCGCCGACGACGACGCAGCGGCCAGGCGGTTTTTCGGGCAAGGCGGGCGCTACGACCCGCATCGGGTCAGCCGCGCCCACCGCTGCCGCGAACATGTCGGACAGGACACGACGGGCCCAAGCTTCGTTCGACCCGTCGCCAGCCACAGCGCACCCCACGTCCGGGTTCTCGCTCAGAGAACGATGTTCGAGCCGCGTATGGCTTCGCAGACGGCATCCGTCACCTGCTGGGTGTTGGCCGTACCCCCGACGTCGGGCGTGGTCACGCCGCTTCCGGTCACGGTCTCGACCGCATGCATCAGGCGCTCCGCGGCCTTCGGCTGACCGAGGTGCTCCAGCATCTGCGCCGCCGTCCAGAAGGTCGCGACCGGATTGGCGATGCCCTTGCCCGTGATGTCGAAGGCCGAGCCGTGGATCGGCTCGAACATGGAAGGAAAGCGACGCTCGGGATCGATGTTGGCCGTCGGCGCGACGCCGAGGCTGCCCGCCAGCGCCCCGGCGAGATCCGACAGGATGTCGGCGTGGAGGTTGGTCGCGACGATCGTGTCGAGGCTCTGCGGCTTCAAGGTCATGCGGACCGTCATCGCATCGACCAGCATCTTGTCCCAGGTCACGTCCGGAAACTCGGCCGAGACCTCAGCCGCGATCTCGTCCCACATCACCATGCCGAAGCGCTGGGCGTTGGACTTGGTGACGACAGTCAGAAACTTGCGCGGGCGCGACTGCGCGAGGCGGAAGGCATAGCGCATGATCCGGGTGACACCGACGCGCGTGAAGATCGCGACCTCCGTGCCGACCTCCTCAGGAAGGCCCCGATGGGCCCGGCCGCCGTGGCCGGAATACTCCCCTTCCGAGTTCTCGCGCACGATCACCCAGTCGAGGTCGCCGGGCTTGACGCCCGCCAGCGGCGAGACGATGCCGGGCAGGATCTTTGTCGGGCGCACGTTGGCATACTGGTCGAAGCCCTGGCAGATCGGCAGGCGAAGGCCCCAGAGCGTGATGTGGTCCGGCACGTCCGGCGCGCCGACGGCGCCGAAGAAGATCGCGTCGAAGCCCTTCAGCTGCTGCGTGCCGTCCGCCGGCATCATCGCGCCGGTCCGCTTGTAGTAGTCCGAGCCCCAGTCGAAATGCGTCACGTCGAGCTTGAACGTGCCCTCGCGCCGCTCAAGCGCCTCCAGCGCCTGGAGGCCGGCGGCGATCACTTCGGGGCCGATGCCGTCGGCGGGAATTGCGGCGATCTTGTAGGTCTGCATGACCGAGGTCCTCATCGGGCAAGATGGAAGGCCGGACGGGTCCGCCCGTCCGGCATCGAAGATGTCGACTTACTTTTCCCCGGCGTCGGCGAGGAGCTTGCTCCAGCGCTCGATCTCGGACTGGAAGCGTTCGTCCAGCGCAGCCGGGGTGGCTTGGGCGGCAGCCACGGGAACGGTACCGAGACCCGCGAACCGCTCGATGACGACCGGATCGGTCAATGCCTTCTGCAGCGATGCGGAAAGACGCTGGCGGATCGGTTCCGGCGTGCCGGTCGGCGCCCAGATCGCGTGCCAGGCCGTGATCTCGAAACCATCAAGACCGCTGGACGCGAGCGTCGGCACGTCGGGAAGGATCGCGATGGGCTCCTTCGTCGTGACGCCGTAGGGCTTGATCTCGCCGGCCTTGATCTGGTTCGCGGTGTTGGTGGTTTGGTCGCACATGAGGTCGATCTGGCCGCCGACGAGGTCGGTCATCGCCGGCCCGGTGCCCTTGTAGGGGACGACTGTCAGCTCGACGCCGGACGCCTCGGTCAACAACCGTCCGCAAAGGTCGGAGACCGCGCCGACGCCCGCCGTTCCGAACGTCGCGCCGGCTCCGTCGCCCTTCAGCCAAGTCATGAGCGCGCCGATGTCCGCAGGCTCGAGGTCCTTGCGCCCGACGAGGGTCATCGGCACGTCGGTGACGAGACCGACGGAGGAGAAGGCCTCGCCGGGCTTGTAGGCAAGTTCGGGGTAAAGGGCGCCGAAGGTCGAGGTGGCGACGTGGTAGAGGAGAAGCGTATAACCGTCGGGCGTCGCCTGCGCGACCTGACCGGCGCCGAGCGAGCCGCCCGCACCCCCGACGTTCTCGATCAGCACCTGCTGCCCGAGGTCCCGCGTCATCGCCTCGGCGACCAGGCGCGCGACCGTGTCGCTCGGGCCACCGGCCGCCGCTGGAACGAGGATCGTCACCGGCTTTGAAGGATAGGCATCCTGTGCGAATGCCGGCGCGGCGAATGCGACGGCCGCGGACGCGAGCGCCGCGTTCAGAATCTTCCTCATGTCTTCCTCCCTGTTGTGCAGGCGAGCCGGAACTCCCGAACTCCGTCACCCGCCTGTCGTGAATTTTCGAGCGAACCGTTTTCCGCCACCCGCCCGGCAGTTCGCCTTCGGCCGGCATGTCGCGTCGGCACGTGGACGTTCTCCTGCGCGTTGCGGGCACTTCCAAAGAAGCCCGACGAGGAGACCGATCCCGTGACGTCCTCCAGAGAAACTCGCCGATGCCACTCCGAAGGCATCGGTGATCCACCATTAGACGGCGGCCGAGATGATCCCTATAAGCAACCGATTATATTCTCTCGTGGCATAGTCGGTCATGGACCTGAAGCAGATCAGATGCGTGCTGGCGGCTGCCGAGGAGATGCATTTCGGACGCGCCGCACGCAGTCTGGACATGCTGCCAGCGGGCCTGGGGCGTCAGATCCGCCTGCTTGAAGAGGAACTGGGGATCGCCCTGTTCGCACGAACCACCCGCTCCGTCGTCCTCACCGACGCCGGACGCGACTTCGTTCGCGACGCCCGACCCTTGGTCGACGCGGCCGACGGGATGGTGGAACGCTTCCGCGACCGCGGACGCACGGTGAGCCGCGTGATCCGGCTCGGGGCGATCGACAGCGCCGCGGCCGGCTTGGTGCCCGCGCTGATCCACGACCTTCACGCGATCGACCCGGGGCTCACGATCCAGCTTACGGAGGAGAAGTCGATCCGTCTCGTGCCCAAGCTCCTTTCGGGACGACTTGATCTCGCGATCATCCGTCCGGGAGCGAAGCCGGTCCCGGGCCTTTGCACGCGCTTCCTCCTCCACGAAACGGCTGTGGTCGCGCTTCCCGCGAGTCATGCCCTCGGCAACGGGGCCGTCGTCTCGATTTCCGCACTTGCCGACGCCGCGATGATCATACCCGAGCGCCGCTCCAGGCCGCACAGTCACGACCTGACCATGAAGCTGTTCGAGGAGGAAGGACTGGCGCCGAGGATCGCGCAGGTCGCCGAGGAGAAACAGACGATCCTCAACATGGTGTCGGCTGGCATCGGGGCAGCCATCGTCCCGATGTGGTCGACGCGGCTGGGGGTAACCAACGTCGTCTTCCGACGGCTGGAGGGTCACCCGATGAGGGGCGCCGAGCGGCTGCCCCTGGCCGTCGCATGGCAGGCGCACGTGCGCGATGCCAACCGAGACCTTCTTCTCGGCCTTCTGCAGACCAATCTCGATCGATACGCCGTGCAGGGTTGATCCAAAGCCGAGGCCGCCCTGTCGCGTTCGATTGGCTGAGCCATCGCCGATGGGCTGGCCGACGGGATGCGGTCGAGCGGCCGACTTCCGGAATGGGGGGGGGGAAGCGACCAACCCGACCCACCGCGAAGATATGCGCCCGCTCCCTTCTTCAGCGCACGGATCCCCTTCGCGAGAAGGTCGGCTTGGCGCCCGGACGGCGTCGTGCGGACTGCCTAAAGCTTTAACGGCGGGGGTCCCCAGCCTTTAGCGATTGACGGCTAACTTTCCGCTCCGGCCCAGGGAGCGAATCGCAATGGTGACTAAGTCGATCGAGGAGAAGCTCGCGGAGGACCGCCGGGTCGCTAAGCGCCTTCGCAAGCTGAAGGACACGGTGGGCTCGCTCGGCAAGCGCGGCCTGGAGGACATATTCGTCGCCGGGGAGGCGCTCGAGGAGGCAGCGGCCCTGCTTCGGGGCGGCTTCTCGGGATGGGTTCGCAACGAATGCGGCATCGACCCGCGGACGGCACTCAACTTTCGGAAAACGTTTCGCGTCCTCGGCGACCGGAAGGACTGGCTGATCGAGAAGGGCGTCGCGCCCAGTGTCGCCGTCACGCTCGCGTCCGCGCCGCCGGAGGGCCGCGAACGTGCCCTGGCCGAGATCGAGGGGGGTCGCAGGCTCACCGCAGCCGACGCCAAGCTTCTCGTCCGGGTCACCACGGAATTGTCCGCGACACCTTTTTCCGACCTGAAACCCCTGGGTCGCGCGGCCCGGGCATACTGTGCCCATGTCGTCGGCGAGGCACGCAGGATCGTTGGGTTGGCCTCCGAGGCGGGAGACATGGACGGGGCGGCGCTGCACGCGCTCGCTGTCGCGGCACGGGGCCTCCGTCCCCTCGTGACCGTCCTCGACGGCGTGGGCTCGGAAGCGAGCCTTAGCGATTTCTTTGCAGCACTGGCCGCGGTGGCTTCCGCCGATGATCCGGACGGCATCCGCTTGGCGGCGGCCGATCTGGTACGGACCGCCACGTTCGCGCCGCCGATCCGGGCGGCGGATACCCGTGCCGACGCGGCGCTCCCCGTCGTTCGAGCACGGGACCGCGCCGCGTCGCCGCGGTCCGGCACGCGTTTGGTGTCGTCCGCGTTCAAGCACGGCCTGACGGCGTTCGAGCTGTGCGCCGGCGGCGGCGGACAGGCGGCGGGCCTGGCCAAGGCCGGGTTCCGCCATGTCGGCCTGCTCGAGCGTGAGAAGGCACCCTGCGAAACGCTGCGTGCCGCTTTCGGTGAGGAGCACGTCATCGAGGCCAGCCTGGTTGGGTACGAGCCGGGCGACGTCGGGCCGGTCGACCTCCTCGCGGGAGGGGTGCCCTGCCAGCCGTTCTTGCAGGCCGGCCGGCAGAATGGGGAGCATGACGACCGCGACCTCTTCCCCGAGGCACTCCGGCTGGTGAAGCGGCTTCGTCCCCGTGCCGTCATGCTCGAGAACGTCAGGGGCATCATGTTCTCGGTGAACGACGGTTACCGTGCCCGGATCCTCTCCGAGTTGTCGCGCATGGGGTACCGGTGGGACTGGTGGGAACTGAACTGTGCCGATTTCGGCGTGCCGCAACGGCGCAATCGAGCGATCCTCGTCGCCTTCCGGGAACCTGAAGCTTGGGCCCGCTTCCGGCGGCTGAAATCCGTCGACAACTTCGCCGAGGAACCCGTAACGATGGCGGTGGCGCTCGAGTCCTACCTTCGCTCGCGCGGCTTCGATCCGACGCCGGAGCTGCTCGAGCGGATGCAACGCGTCGCGCCCACGGTGATCGGCGGCAGCCTCCAAAAGCAGAGTTCCGACCTCGGGCAGGAGAAAACCCGGAAGGAGTGGATCGAGATGGGCTTCGTCGGGAAGCGTTGGGGCGTCGCCGCTCCCGGCCACGAACACGTCGGCGACGTCATGCCGACGAACGAGATGATGGCGTTGTTGCAGACCTTCCCGCCCGGCTGGCCGTTCCGGGGCAAGCCGCGCGACGTCAACCGCCAGATCGCCAACGCTTTCCCCACGCCAGTCGCCTTCCGGCTCGGCCTCGCCGTCGCCGAAGCGCTGACCGGCGAGACGTTCGATCCGATCGACCAGGTATGTCACGAGGCGATGCGGTGGAACCATGTCGCCAACGCCCCGGCTAGGTCGTCGCCGCCGGTACGAAACGCGTCACCTTCGGCCGTCCCGTCGGAGGGTTCACGCTCGACCATCCCGCTCGCGAAGCTACGCGCGGCGTCGTCGATCGGGATGCCCGAGGGCACGGGCGACGTTGGGGAGGACCACGACATCGACTACGACCTCCTCGGCCTTCGGTTCGGGCCTTGGCCCAAAGACCTTTGGGAGCATCAGCGGAAGCACGGCCTCCTTGGACGTTCGGCATCCGACCAGCCGCTCAACTGGACTTAGACTTGGTGCGACGGATCATTCTCGGGGAGGCGACATCGACGATGTCCCTCCCGCTTGATTCCGGCGTGAAGACGATCGTCCGTGCGGGTGCCGATGGCATCGCGACGAGAAGATGGACCGACCCGCGGGTATCGAACGTTTGCGAGTTCATGCCTCTGACGAGGAAGGGCCGACTTCTACGCCGTCGCCTAGACGGTCATCGCGCTTGAGCCCGCCGCTCCGTCTGAAGGACGCGCATACGGTTGGCGAAACGCCGAACGTCTCGATCTGTGATCTAAGCCTCAAGCCGCACGGTCGCGCTTCGCACCGTACATGGCAGCGTCTGCCGCGGCCCGAAGAGCCTCTGCCGTCATGCTCGGCTGCCACAGCGCAGCGCCCACACTGACCCCGATCCGGATGCAGACTTGCCCGACTTCGATTGGCTCGGCGAACTGTCGACTGATCCGATCCAGGGCAACGGCGACGGCGCCATCCGTTGCAGATGACAGGATGGCAGCGAACTCGTCACCTCCTACCCTCGCAATCCTGTCCTTCTCACGAACGCCAGAACGCAGACGCAGTGCGGCATGGCGAAGGATCTCGTCACCCACCCCGTGCCCGTAGGTGTCGTTGACCGCCTTGAACCGATCGAGGTCCGCCAGCACGAGCGTGAACGGCGTTCCGGAGTCCATCGACCTGGTCATCGCCGCGGCAAGGTCCAGGTCGAACCGGCGTCGGTTGGAGATACCCGTCACCGCGTCGATGAAGACGGCGCTCTGCAATTCGCTTTCCTTGCGCTTCCGGTCGTTGATGTCGGCGGCGAGGCCCAGAAGCTGGATGATCTTTCCCTTCTCGTCGACGACGGGTGAGAGGATCGTGCGCCACCAACGAAGACCCGATGGGGTCTCGGCCAGTTCTTCGTACTCGTCCATCACGCCGGACGCGAGGCAGCGGCGATAGTTCGCCTCCCAAGCCTGCGCACCCTCGAAGGACATGAACTCGGCCGCGGTCTTGCCGATGAACATGGCCTTGGTCAGTCCCGAGATCTGACACAGGATATCGTTGATGCCGTCGTAGCGGAGAATGCCGTCGTCGGTAATGGCGACCGAAAAGGCCGGAACCGCTAGGGAATCAACGTTGATCTTCGACACTGGCGCTGCCCCGTTCCGCAGCGTCAGACTGAGGCATCGGAGTAAAGATCATCTGAAAATTAATTGTATGAGTATCTGGCCCTTCGATGACGGCTCGTTCCTGTCGCGATCAGGCGCGCCAGTGCGCGTTGCGATCACGGCGTCCGCGATTCCGTAACAGGAGCTTCCGATACGCGACGTCGTGCTTCCCTCTTCCGTTCGGAATTGTTGCTGAACCATCTTCGCGCTGGCGCCTTCCATGTTGAACGGTAGATCGAAGGCCAGGCCCTTCGCTCCTGTGTCCCTGCCCGCTTCGCCGCCGGACATCCAGTCCCAAGCCGAGGCATCGAACGCCCGCCGCAGGACGGCTCGTCGGCCGACCTCGGCGCTCCGCTGGACCGATCAACGGCGACGGCCAGACGGGTGACCCTGGCGCCGACGGCTTTCGCAGCGGTTAGGTCTGCCCCCTGAAAAGTTCTCTAATCGCATTCGTCAAGCTGGGTGACTGAGGTCTGCGCACACGCCGGGTTCATGGTTCTCTCCGCGGTCGGTCTCGATGGGCCGCCGCATGTTGGCGTCAGATGGGTGGATCAACCGAAGTGGTCCTCGCGGTTGCCGATGGCACCGCATTTTCAGGGACGGCCTGATCCGCGCCATACGTCCCGGCGGGGACGCATCCGTTGTCGTCAGTGGAGCGGCACGGTGACGGTTAGGCTGCTGCCTCCTGGCTCCAACGGAATGGGGTGTTGGTCTTCCACATGGCATGCAGGATCACGGCCATCTTCCGGGCTACGGCGATCCTCGCCTTCTTGAACCCGGACGCCTTTGCCAGCTTCAGGCCCCATGCCTTGAGCGTGGAGAAGCGCAGGTTGCGCGTCAGAAGTGTCGTGGCTGCTTCGTAGAGGTGCTTCCTGGTCATCAGGCTCCCCTGCTTGGAGATGCGTCCGTTGCGGCTCGTCTCACCGGACTCGTATCGTCGCGGTGTGAGGCCGAGATAGGCGCCAGCGCTTGATGATCGTTGGAAGCGCGAGGCGTCGTCGAAGGACGAGGCGACGGAAAGGGCGGTGATGACGCCAACGCCCGGCACGGTCATGAACAGGCGCGCTGTGGGGTTTGCCTTTGCAACCGCCATGAGGCGGCGGTCCAGAACCTTGATCTGATCAAGGATCGAGGCTCTCGCCTTCATCAGCGTCTCGGCAATCAGCCGCATCTCCGGGGACGCATCGAGTTCGCCGGCGATCGTCTCATCGGCTCGTCCGGTGAACCCTCCGACACGCTTGCCGAACAGAACGCCGAAGGTGCGCAGGAGGCCTCGGATCTCGTTCTCGATCTTGACGCGGATCCGCACCAGCATCTCGCGAGCGACCAGAAGGGAGCGGACCTGGTAGCTGTCGCGGCTCTTGATGCGCACCTCCTTGAACCAGCCGGTCCGCATGATCTGCGCCAGACCAGCCGCGTCGTTGCGGTCCGTCTTCACGGGTCTCATCTTCAGAGCCGCGTTGGCATGTCGGGCATCGATGCACAGGATCGGAAGACGGCGTGCAGCGAGCTCGTTCCAGAGCCACACGGCCAGCGGTCCCGTCTCGAGCCCGACCCGGACAAGGTCCGGCGCCTTTTGCATTAGGTAGCTGGCGATCATGTCCGGGCAGGTTGCGACCTTCTTCTCGGCGAGGATCCGACCGGCCTCGTCGACGACGCAGATCGCCGTCGTCTCCTGCGACACATCCAAAGCTGCATAGGAGGGCATCGTGGTTCTCCTTTCCTCGTCGGCCACGCCGATCGTTGCTGGATGACCAGCTTGGGGAACCGCTTCGCCCTCGGCGAGAGGTGCCACCTGCGATTACGCTAAGTGGTCCTCCCTGAAGTAGGCTTTCGAGCCTTTGGAGGATGCCGAGAATGCCCAGGAAGAAGCCGAGCCCGGAAGAGATTGTCGCCAAGCTGCGGCAGGTAGATGTTCTCGTTTCGCAGGGGCGCCCCGTTGCTGAAGCGGTGCGCACGATCAGCGTGACGCCGCTCACGTACTACCGGTGGCGCAAGGAGTATGGTGGGCTGAAGGTTGATCAGGTGAAGCGGCTGAAGGAGTTGGAGAAGGAGAACGAGCGCCTGCGCAAGGCGGTCTCCGATCTGACGCTGGAGAAGCTGACCCTCAAGGAGGCCGCTATCTAAGAAACTGGTGAGCCCCGCCCGCCGTCGCCAATGCATCGAGCATGTCATGAAGAAGCATGGCGTGAAGGAGCGTTTGGCGTGCCGGGTCCTGGGGCAGCACCGATCGACGCAGCGCAGGGCGCCCAAAGGGCGAGCCGACGATGCGGCGCTGACGGCCGACATCATCGAGCTCGCGACGAGGTATGGACGCTATGGGTATCCCCCTGGCCGGCAAGCGATTGCTCGCAATCGCTGATAGGCGCCGGATCACGGCCCTGCTGCGGGATGCTGGCTGGCTTGTGAACGTGAAGCGGGTGGAGCGCATCTGGCAGGAGGAAGGTCTGAAGGTCCCCGCTCGCCAGCCCAAGCGCGGTCGGCTCTGGCTGAACGACGGCTCGTGCGTTCGGCTTCGGCCCGAGCGGCCCAATCATGTCTGGTCCTATGACTTTGTGGAGGACCGAACCCACAACGGCCGCAAGTTCCGGATGCTGAACGTGATCGACGAGTTCACCCGCGAGTGCCTCGCCATCCGGAGCGACCGGAAGTTGAAGTCCGCGGATGTCATCGACGTCCTGTCGGACCTCTTCATCCTGCGCGGCGTGCTCGGTTACATCCGTTCCGACAATGGTCCGGAGTTCATCGCCAAGGCGGTTCGCGACTGGATCACGGCGGTCGGCGCCAGGACCGCATTCATCGAGCCTGGCAGCCCATGGGAGAATGGATACTGTGAGAGCTTCAACTCGAAACTCCGCGATGAACTCCTGAACGGCGAGATCTTCTATAGCCTCGCAGAGGCCCGGATCGTCATCGAGAGCTAACGGCACCACTACAACACCAAGCGTCCACACTCGAGCCTGGGCTACCGTCCACCCGCTCCTGCCGCCGTGCCGTGGCCGGCTGAGCTACCCCAACCCGCTTCGCCGCCCAGCTCAACCATCGCCAGCAAGCCCACCATGCATTAGTTTTACACCGGGCCACTTAACGGGGGCAGGCCAAGGCTCTTCGAAGTTGCACCGCGGGAAGGCCGCCTGTAGAGCGGCACGCATGCGTACTGTCACATATGCGATCGGCGACATTCACGGCCGCCTTGATCTTCTTGAAACCCTCCTTGCCAAGGTCGAAGACGACGCTGAGACCCGTGATGCTCACGCCAAGATCGTCTTCACAGGGGATTACGTCGACCGCGGCGCTGATTCCCGCGGGGTCATCGAGCGCCTGATCGCAGGTCCGAAACGCCCGCATGACCAGTTCGTCTGCTTGCGCGGAAATCACGACGATCTATTCGTCCGCGCCGTCACGCTGGGCCAAGGGCTGCCGGAATGGGCATGGGTTCTCTACTGGCACACCGTGGTCAGCTATGGGCTTGATCGTGACTCAGCAATCAATCCCAATTCATCGCTAAGTCATCATGCGAACTACCTCGCAGGATTACCGTTGACGCACGACGACGGAACACATCTTTTCGTACACGCGGGCATCCGGCCGGGGGTAGCGATCGAGCTCCAGACCGAAGAGGACCTTCTGTGGATACGACAGGAGTTCCTCGACTTCGAGGGACCATTGCCGCGCCGGGTGGTGCACGGTCACACGATAATCGGCGATTTGCCCGTTCTGACTGCGAACCGCATCTCGATCGACACTGGCGCTTTTCAATCGGGTATCCTGACGGCTGCCGTGATCGATGGGCCCGAGGTAAGCTTTCTGCAGGCAGTCGGCGAGCCGGACCGCAGTGCTGTCGTTAGGGAGTTCGAGCTGCGGGCACTTGTGCACGGTCGGGTGGTGCTGCCGCCTGAAAGGCAGGCGCAGTCTGACTATTTGGAAGGCCGCATCGGTTTAGCGGAGCTCCAGCACCTTAGCGGCGAATGAATAGGAAGCGGTTCGTTGGCGAACCGGAAACACCTGCCGTAGCTCATCCCTATTGGTAACTGCATTCGGTTGTAGGTTTTGAGCCTAAGCCACTCGAGACTTTCTAAAGGGTGGCAGGGCAACACGTCAGAGATCGGAGCCGAAAGCGGCATGGCCGCCTTCGGCAGATATGCTCACATGTATGACTTCGAGGACCCTCGAAGATCACATCGTCAATAGCGTGAGGCTATGTCACGCCTAGGGATTACGTTTTTGAGCGATGGCCGCCTGGGCACGGTCGATCACGTCCTGACCGATTTCAGCGGCATGACGCTCGTAGACGGGCCTGACCATCTCACGCATGCGCGCCTGTTCGGAGGGGTCGAGGACGGTCAGTTCCATGCCCTCCTCCTTCAGCTTCTCGACGGATGCCGCCGACTGCTTGCGCGAGACCGAGCGCTGGGTGTCGCGTCCGACCTTCGCGCATTCGGTGAGCGCCGCCTGCTCTTCCGCCGACAACTGGTCGAAGAGCTGCTTGGAATAAAGCACCAGGAACGGCGTGTAGGCGTGCTTGGTCTCCGTAATGTATTCCTGCACCTCGTACATGCGGGACGTCTCGATGTTGACGTAGGGGTTCTCGTGGCCGTCGATCGCGCGCGTCTCGAGAGCGGTGAACACCTCGGGGCCGGGCATCGGCACCGCGTTCGCGCCGATGGTCTTGAACGTGTCGAGGAAGATGTTGTTCTGCATCACCCGGATCTTCAGGCCGCTGAGATCCTCCAGCTTGGCGACCGGTTTGCGCGAGTTGGTGAGGTGGCGGAAGCCGTTCTCCCAGTAGGCGAGGTTGACGACGCCCGCGGCCGGCATCAGCGACGACAGATAGTCGCCGAACTCCCCGTCGAGGACGGCATCGGCCTCGGCCTCGTCGTTGAACAGGAAGGGCAGATCGAGGACGCCGAGGGCGGGAAGGATGCCGACCAGCGGCGAGCTGGAGGTGATGACCATCTCCAGCGTGCCCGAGCGCACGGACTGCGTCGCCTGCAGGTCGCCACCCAGTGTGCCGCCCCAGAAGGCCTGCAGCTTCATCGCCCCGCCCGACTTCTCCGCCGCGCAGGTCGCCATCGCCTTGACGCCGGCCGAGGCCGGATGCTCCTCCTGGACGCCGTTGGACACGCGGATCGTACGGTCCTGGAACTGGGCCGCGGCCGGCCCGGCGGCGAGAAGCGCGGCGACTGACGCCAGAAGTGCGGTCTTGAGCATGGTTTCCTCCCTGTGGTCCTTGAAGAAGGGCCGGAGGACCGTCCGGCCGGATGCGTCGTCGGAGCGCCCGTCAGAAGAACGGGAACATGGCCTGGATCATCTCACCGAAGCTTGAGCGTCCGCGCAGCCACTGGAGCGGCGCGATCACCCATTGCGGCAGGAGGACGAGCAGGAAGAGCACCGATGTCTGCGCGACGAAGAACGGCGCCACGCCGCGGATCACCCGTCCCATGGAGACGCGGGCGACCCCCGACACGACGTTCAGCACGATGCCCACCGGCGGCGTGATGAGGCCGATGGCGTTGTTCATGATGAAGAGGACGCCGAAATAGACCTCGTTGATGCCGGCCGCCCGCACGAGCGGCATCAGGATCGGCGTCAGGATGAGGACGGTCGGCGCGAAGTCGAGCGCCGTTCCGACCAGCACCACCAGCGCCATCATGATGACGAGGAGGAGCGTCGGGTTGTCCTTCAGCCCTTCGAGAAGGGCGCCCATCTCGGCGGGGATGTTGGCCTGCGTAATCAGCCATGCCGAGATCAAGGCGGCCGCGACGAGGAACATCACGACGGCTGTGGTCTTGGCCGCCATCAGGAAGACGCCGTAGAGCTGCGAGGGCTTCAGCTCGCGGTAGATCACCATGCCGCAGAAGAGCGCGTAGGCCGCGGCGAAGACGGCGGCTTCCGTCGGCGTCGCCCAGCCGAACTTGATGCAGCCGAGGATGATGGCGGGCATGACGAGGGCGAAGAAGCCGTCGCGGAACGCCTTGACGCGCTCGACGCCCGTGGCGCGCGGCATCGTCGCCACCTTGTCGTGACGGGCGACGATCGCCCAGGCGATCACGAGCGACAGTCCCATCAGGATGCCGGGGAAGATGCCGGCGAGGAAGAGCTGCGTGATCGAGACGTTGGCCGCGACGCCGAAGATGATGTAGCCGCCCGACGGGGGGATGACCGGAGCGATGATGCCGCCCGAGGCGATCAGGCCGGCCGAACGCGGCATGTCGTAGTTCGCCTTTCGCATCATCGGGATGAGGATGGAGGCAAGGGCCGCCGTGTCGGCGGCTGCCGAGCCGGAGATCGAGGCGAGGATCAGCGCCGCCAGGATCACGACATAGCCGAGGCCGCCGGGGAAGTGCCCGACCAGCGAGATGGCGAAGTTGATGATGCGCCGCGACAGGCCGCCCGCGTTCATCAGCTCGCCCGCCAGGAGGAAGAAGGGCAGCGCCAGGAGCTGGTAGTTGTCGGCGCCCTCGATCAGCTTGAGGGCGACGATCTGGGAATCGAAGATGCCCATGTAGAGCATCAGGGCGAGGCCGCAGAGAACCAGCGAGAACGCAACCGGCACGCCGATCGCCATGGCGCCGCAGAGCGACAGGAGGAAGACCGCGACGGTCATTCGGCGCGTCCCTTCGGCGTTTCGGCGAGGTCGTCCTCGAACTCGCCGGCGAACTTTCGGACTTCCGCCTCGGATATGCGTCCGGTGGCGATCCGCAGCGCCTGCGCGGCGGCGACAAGGCCCATGCCGACGCTCGCCACGAACCCGACGCCGTAGACCCAGATCATCGAGATGCCGGTGATCGGCGCGTAGTTGCCACTGTGGATGGGCGTCTGCCGCCAGGTGCCCCAGAAGAAGACAGCGCAGCAGATGACGATCAGGACATTGGTCGCCAGCATCAGCACCTTGCGGCCGCCCGGACCAAATCGCGCGACGAAGGTCTCGACGCCCATGTGCGAGCCGTCCCTCGCGACGACCACCGCACCCACGAAGGTCAGCCACACGAAGAAGATGCGCGACACCTCCTCCGACACGGTGATGCCGCCGCCGAATAGGACCAGGCCGTAGTCGGACAGCTTCCGCAACACGGCGTTGCCGAAGACCATGACCACCATGCCGGCCAGGCAGACGACCATCAGCGCCTCAAACAGCTTGAATAGAACGTCGATGGCCTTGTGCAACCGCGCCTCCCCGGTCTGCCGTGCCCTGCAAATCGGACAAATTACGGCACGGCTCTCCCAAACCGTCCACAATCGAAACCATATCGCACACAATCAGTCAAACATTATGTGCGTTCTTGATCCTTGGTCGGGTCCGTGCCAAAAACCTCTGAGGTGGTTGGGAGAGCGACGGTGGATACGATCGGGCGGAGCGGGCGGGATGGCGCCGAGGACGGCGAGGTGCAGGCCTCGTCGGAACGGCTGCACGACCTGATCCGCGAGGACATCGTCGAGGGTCGTCTGGAGCCGGGATCCCGGCTCAAGACGGCCGAGCTCGCCGCGCGCTACGGCACAAGCGTCAATCCGGTCCGCGAGGCGCTCCACCACCTCCAGGGCGAGGGCATCGTCGTGATCGAGCCGAACCGGGGCGCCCGGGTGCGCACGATCGGCGCGGACTACGCGCGCAACGTCTACGACATCCGCGCCCTTTTGGAGCCCTATCTCACGCGCTGGTTCGTCTCCACCGCGACCGCCGAGCAGATCGCGACGCTGGAGGAGCTCCAGACGCGGATGGAGAATCCGGACAATTCCTACGAGGAGCACCGGGCGCTCAACGATCGCTTCCACACGACCATGTTCCGTGGCCACTACAACCACGAGGCGGTGACGCTGGAGGTGCGCCAGCGCAAGGTTCTCGACTTGATGAACCGGCGCTTCGACATCGCGCCCGCACGGCGGCGCAAGGTCCATGTGGAGCACCGCGCGATCATCGAGGCAATCCGCAGCGGCGACGGCGAACAGGCCGCACGCGTCGCGGAAGAGCACGTCCGGGGCGCCTCGCAGTATCTGGTGGACCGGTTGCGCTCGGCTGGCATGACGAGCTGACATGGCCGGCCGACCGTCCGCCGCGCCGCCCTTTCCCGCACAGGATCGTCTCGCGTGAAGATCACCGACATTCGCTGCTATCCCGTCTGGGTCGGGCTCCGGAACCAGCTTCTGGTCAAGGTCGAGACCGACGCAGGGATCGATGGCTGGGGAGAATCCGGCCTGTCCTCACGCGAGCGCGCCGTTATGGGCGCTATCGATCATTTCCGCGAGTTTCTGATCGGACGCGATCCATCGCGGATCAGCGCTCTCTGGCAGGAGATGTACCGCTCGCAGTATTTCGAGGGCGGGCGAGTCCTTTCGGCCGCGATCTCGGCTCTCGACATCGCCTTCCACGACATCGCCGGAAAGGCGCTCGGCGTACCCGTCTACGAGCTTTTGGGCGGACGGCAGCGCGACGTCGTACCGGCGTTCGCTACGGTTCCTTCCGAACCCGGACCGCGCATGGTCGAAGAGGCGCTGCACCTACAATCACTTGGTTGGGACTGCATACGCTTCGTGCCCGCCGGGCAGCATGCAAGCGACCGGATGGATCCCCACGCCTCGATCGGACCGACTGCCAAGTGGCTGGTGACAGCGCGCGAGGCGCTCGGTTCGGCGACCGTGCTAGGCATCGACTATCACCACCGCCTCAGCGTCGCCGAGGCCGCAACGTTCTGCCAGCGCCTCCCAAGCGGCACGCTCGACTTCCTCGAGGAACCGATAAGGGCCGAGACGCCGGGCGCCTACGTGGCCCTGCGCACGATGACCGACATCCCATTTGCAATCGGCGAGGAGTTCTCGTCGAAATGGCAGTTCTTGCCCTACATCGAAGGCGATATCGCCCAGTTCAACCGACTCGACATCTGCAATGTCGGGGGCTTCACGGAGGCGATGAAGATCGCCGGGTGGAGCGAGGCGCACTACGTCGACCTGATGCCGCACAACCCGCTGGGACCGATCTGCACCGCGGCAAGTGTACATCTGGCCGCGGCGGTTCCGAACTTCGCCTGGCTCGAATGCCGATCCTCGCCCGTGGAGCAGCTTGGCTTCGACGCTCGCGAGGTCTTTCCGGTCCAGATCGAGCTTGCGGGCACAGTCTATCCCGTTCCGGATCGGCCGGGCCTCGGCGTCGAGGTGAACGAGGACCTTGTGCGCGACCAGGCCTTCCGTTTCAGCGAGCCCCCGCATCTTCGCCGCTCCGACGGCGGATTCACGAACTGGTAGCCGCCCCCCGGAAAGGATGAGCGATGAAAATTACGGCTGTCCGGACGTTTCCGGTCTGGATCGGCGACCGGAACCAGCTCTTGGTGAAGGTCGAGACTGACGCAGGGATCAGCGGCTGGGGCGAGTCCGGCTTGTCGTCGCGCGAACTCGCCGTTGCTGCCGCGATCCGGCACTATACCGAATTCCTCATCGGTCAGGATGCCCGTCGTATCGGACGGATCTGGCAGGAGATGTACCGCTCGCAGTATTTTGAGGGAGGGCGCGTCCTGACCGCCGCGATCTCGGCTATCGACATCGCGCTTTACGATATCAAGGGCAAGGCGCTGGGCGTCCCAGTGCACAAGCTCTTGGGCGGTCGCCAGCGTGACTTCGTCCCTACCTTTGGCTGCGTGCGCGCCGACGGTCCCGACGCGCTGATCGCGGCGGCGCGCCGGGCGATCGATGCCGGGTGGGAGGCCCTGCGGCTTGGCTGGCGGTCCGATGAGCGCTCGCCCTATGAACCCCGCCAGCACATCGCCGAGATCGCCGACTGGCTAGTCTCAGCGCGTTGGGAACTTGGCGAGCGCGTCGTGCTGGGCGTCGACTATCATCATCGGCTGAGCGTGGCAGAGGCTGCGTCCTTCTGCCAGCGTCTGCCTGAAGGAACGCTCGATTTCCTTGAGGAGCCGATCCGGGACGAGACGCCACAAGCCTATGCTGCCCTGCGGCGAATGACGCGCATGCCCTTCGCGATCGGAGAGGAGTTCTCGTCCAAGTGGCAGTTCCTGCCTTATGTCGAGGGCGGCTTCATGCAGTATGCGCGCCTCGACATCTGCAATGTCGGGGGCTTCACCGAGGCGATGAAGGTCGCGGGCTGGTGCGAGGCGCACTACGTCGACCTGATGCCGCACAACCCGCTCGGGCCGATCTGCACAGCTGCGACGGTGCATCTGTGCGCCGCGATTTCCAATATGTCCTATCTCGAATGCTGGGAAACGCCGGGTGAGGACAACAGCGCGCGCCAGGACTCGCCTGTGTTCCGATCTCGCATACGCCTTCAGGGAGCAAGCTTTCCGGTTCCGGACGCGCCCGGGCTCGGCATCGAGATCGACGAAGACGCACTGGCCGATGCCGAGCCGTTTAGGTTTTCCGAAATGCCACATCTCGTCAGAAAGGATGGCTCGGTCACAAACTGGTAGATCAGGGCCGAAAGCGAACAGGCAGGTTTCGGATCGGTTGTGCGGAGAGCTGCCATTTCGCAAACGAACCATTGAGGCCGCTACAATGCTCAAGCTTGTTCCGCAGTGGTCATTGTGATCTCGGAAGATTTTCACGTTCTGAGCGCAAGGAAAGCAAGAGGACCCAACGGCTCAAGGATCCTCTCGCCATGCCTTTACTGACCCATTCCCTTTTTTCTGGAGGGGAGCTGCTATGCCGAGATCAATTCAGTCAACGCCGCCGCCACAGCTTCGCCGGACGTTGTTGTATCTGCGGTGCCGCCGAGGTCTCGGGTCCGCGTTTCGGGCCGCAGGAGGCTGCGTTCGATGGCCGACAGAATTGCCGCTGCGGCTTCCGTCTCGCCGAGGTGTTCCAGCATCATCGCGCCGGCCCAGATCTGGCCGATGGGGTTGGCGACGTTCATGCCCGCGATGTCCGGTGCCGTCCCGTGAACGGGCTCGAAGAGCGAAGGGAATTTCCGTTCGGGATTGATGTTGCCCGAGGGCGCGATGCCGATCGTGCCCGTGCAGGCGGGCCCGAGGTCCGAGAGGATGTCGCCGAAGAGGTTGGAGCCGACGACCACGTCAAACCGGTCCGGGTTCAAGACGAAATGGGCGGTCAGGATGTCAATGTGGTACTTGTCCCAGCGAACGTCGGGGTAATTCGCGGCCATCGCCTCCACCCGCTCGTCCCAGTACGGCATCGTCACCGAGATGCCGTTGGACTTCGTGGCTGAGGTGAGGTGTTTGCCGCGGGAGGCGGCGAGGTCGAAGGCGTACTTAAGGATGCGGTCGACGCCGATCCTCGTCATCACCGTCTCCTGGAGGACGGTCTCGCGCTCGGTCCCCGGGAATATGCGGCCGCCGATCGACGAGTACTCGCCCTCGGTGTTCTCGCGAACGACGACGAAGTCGATGTCGCCGGGCTTCCGGCCGGCCAGCGGCGAGGGAACGCCCGGCATCAGGCGGACGGGCCGCAGGCTAACATACTGGTCGAACTCGCGCCGGAACTGGATCAGCGAGCCCCAAAGGGAGATGTGGTCGGGAACCCTCTCCGGCCATCCGACGGCCCCGAAGAAGATGGCGTCGTGTCCGCCGATCCGCTCCTTCCAGTCGTCCGGCATCATTTGGCCGTGAAGCTCGTAGTAGTCGCAGGATGCGAAGTCGAAGTGGTCGGAGCGAACCTCGAACCCATAGCGCCGGCCCGCGGCCTCGAGCACGCGAAGCCCTTCGGGGACGACTTCCTTGCCTATGCCGTCACCGGGGATCACGGCGATGCGGTGGACGCGGTTGGTCATGGGGATACCCTTAATGTCTCGTTGGGCGGCCGGGGCGGACGCCTCGCCCGCCCCTACGTGTCGTTCATCAGTCGGCGAACTGGCCTGCCGCTTCGATCAGCGGCTTCCAGCGCGCGATCTCGCTCGAAAGCCGCTCCTTCAGCGCTGCGGGCGTCGCCTGATCCTTCGTGGCGGGCAATGTCGCGATGTCGTTCAGGCGCTTGCCCATCGCCTCGTCCTCGACGGCCGCTTGGAGACTCGCCGTCAGCTTGGCGAGCACCGCATCCGGCGTTCCGGCGGGCGCGTACACGCCGTGCCATACGCTGAGCTCGAAGTTCGGAAGGCCCGCCTCGGCAGTCGTCGGCAGTTCGGGGATCGCCGCCTGCCGCTCGGCTGCCGTCACGGCATAGCCCTTGATCTGTTTCTCCCGGAGCGCGCCGGCTGTATTCGTCGCCTGATCGCAGGTCATGTCGATCTGGCTTCCCATGAGGTCCGTCATGATCGGCCCGTTGCCCTTATAGGGCACGGTCGTCATCTGGGCGCCGACCGTCGACATGAACAGCATCCCGCAGAGATGCGAGGCCGCGCCGATGCCGGCGTTGGCGTAGGTGATGGCCTCGCTGTCGGCCTTGATCGTCTGAATGAGCTCGGCGAGCGTCGACGCCTCGAAGTCGGGCCGGGCCACGATGGTCATCGGAGCCTCCGTCACGAGTCCGATGGGCGCGAAGGCCGTCACCGGGTCAAAGCGGAGTTGGCGGTAGAGCGTCGGGGCCGTCGACATGCCGATATGGTGGACAAGAATGGTATAGCCGTCGGGTGCGGATTCGGCGGCCCGCCCGGCCGCGATCGTTCCGCCCGCGCCGGGAAGGTTCTCGACTAGGATGTTCTGTCCCAGTGTCTTCGACATCGCCTCGGCCGTCAGGCGCGCGACCGTATCGGTCGGGCCGCCGGCGGCGAACGGCACCAGCATCGTGATGGGCTTCGTCGGGTATTCCTGTGCGATCGCGGCGGTCGTGGTGGCCAACGCGACGACAAGGCTTGCGATGAGTCGGTTCATGCGGTCCTCCCGGATGTTGCGAGGCCCGACCGACGGCGTGCCGTCGCTCCCTGCCTTGCCTCGCCGCGCATTTCCCGCGATCGTGCCGGAGGCGTCCAATGCCTATTCTGCCTAGATCTATGCCGGGGACCGAGGCCGTGGAACTATCCTGGTTCGAAGACCTCGTCGCGCTTTCGAAGGTTTTGAACTTCTCGCGTGCGGCCGAGACGAGGAACGTCACGCAACCCGCCTTCAGCCGGCGTATCCGGGCGTTCGAGGAATGGGTGGGCGAGCCGCTCGTCGATCGGTCGAGCCACCGGCTCGAGCTGACCGCCGCCGGACGGGTGATGCTGGAATTGGCCGACCAGGTCAGGCGGTCGCTCGATGCCGGGCGCAGGAGCGCCCGGGCCGCGATGCAGGATCGCCCGACGCTGCGCTTCGCCTCCACGCACGCGCTGTCGCTGACGGCGTTCCCCCGGATGCTGAAGGCGCTGGAGCCGACCCTCGCCGCGGCGCCAGTTCATCTCTACGCCGACAACATGGTCGCCTGCGAACGGCTCATGGCGGAGGGCACGGCGGACTTCCTGCTGTGTCACCACCATCCCGCAGCGCCGGCTCGGCTCGACCCCGCGGCCTTCTCCTGGAAGGTGATCGGCAGCGACAGGCTTGTTCCCGTCTGCAAGCGCGACGGGCGGGGAGAAGCCATGTTCTCGTTTCCCGGAAACCTGGCCGACCCGACGCCTCTCCTTGCCTTCGACGGCAATTCGGGCATGGGACGCATCATCGAGGCGAGTTCCCATGCCAAGCCGGAGGGCATGAGCACGATCTTCACGTCTCACTTGGCGATCGCGTTGAAGGCGATGGCCATGGAGGGCCGGGGCGTCGCTTGGCTCCCCCTCAGCCTCGTCGACGACGAACTCGGCGGCGACGGCTGTCTCGTCGAACTAGGCGGCGGTGACGGGGTCGAGGTGGACATCGTCCTCCTGAGGCCCGACAGGAACCTCGGCCCTTGGGCGGAGGCCCTCTGGGATGTCCTCGGGAAGCACCTGCCGGTCTCTTGAAGCGCGATCGCACGTCGAGGCGGGCGTAGGTTCCCGCCCCGACGACGCTTCACTCCGCGAGTTCGCGCATGACCTTGATGAGGTCGGACTTGCCCTCGAAGCCGATGCCCGGCAGGTCGGGCATCACGATGTGCCCGTCCTCGACCTTTACGCCATCCGGGAACCCGCCATAGGGCTGGAAGAGGTCGGGATAGCTTTCGTTGCCGCCGAGCCCAAGGCCGGCCGCGATGTTGAGCGACATCTGATGGCCGCCATGGGGAACGCAGCGCTCCGGCGACCAGCCGAACTGGCGCAGGACGTCGAGGGTCCGCAGGTACTCCACGAGGCCGTAGGACAGGGCGCAATCGAACTGGAGGTAGTCGCGGTCGGCGCGCATGCCGCCGTAGCGCAGGAGGTTGCGGGCGTCCTGGTGCGAGAAGAGGTTCTCGCCCGTCGCCATCGGCGCGTCGTAGAACTCGGAGATCGCGGCCTGGAGCGCGTAGTCCAGCGGGTCGCCGATCTCCTCGTACCAGAAGAGCGGGTAGTCCCGGAGCATCTTGGCATAGGCGATGCCGGTCTCGAGGTCGAAGCGGCCGTTCGCATCGACGGCAAGGCGCGCCTGCGACCCGATCTCCTCCAGGACCGCCTCGATCCGACGCCGGTCCTCGTCGAGCGAGGCGCCGCCGATTTTCATCTTCACGACGTTGTAGCCCCGGTCGAGGTAGCCGCGCATCTCCCTGCGCAGCGCGGAGTCGTCCTTGCCGGGATAGTAGTAGCCGCCCGCGGCGTAGACGAAGACCCTCGGGTTCGCCTCGCGGCCCTTCATCTCGGCCAGGAGCCGGAAGAGCGGCTTGCCCTCGATCTTGGCGACCGCGTCCCAGACCGCCATGTCGATGGTGCCGACGGCGACCGAGCGCTCGCCATGGCCGCCCGGCTTCTCGTTCGTCATCATCTTGGCCCAGATGCGATGGGGGTCGAGGTTCGCACCGGCGTCGTTCAGGAGGGTTTGCGGATCGGCCTCGAGGATCCGATCCCGGAAGCGCTCGCGGATCAGTCCGCCTTGGCCGTAGCGGCCGTTCGAGTTGAAGCCGTAGCCGACGACGCGGCGACCGTCGCGCACGACGTCCGTTACGACCGCCACAAGGCTCGCGGTCATCTTGGAGAAGTCGATATAGGCGTTGCGGATGGGCGAGGCGATGGGCTTGGTGACATCGACGACGTCGACAATACGCATGATGAAGCCTTGGTTCGAAGGGAACGGATGAGAACGGGCGCGTCACCATGATCGGGCTGCCTAGCCTGGATCATGATGCCGCGTCGGCTTTGCCCCAGATCGTCGGACGAGCGCCGCCGCCGCATGGATCGGTTCCGGGATAGCGCTGGAGCTCACCCGACGCCAATGCTAAGGCCGTTGCAGTTCATACCGAAAGAGCATCACCGATGGACGCGATTTGGTTGGATGACTATCTGGCGCTCGCCGTCACGCTGAACTTTTCGCGCGCGGCCGAGCGTCGCAACGTGACGCAGCCCGCCTTCTCCCGGCGCATCCGGGCGCTGGAGCGATGGGTGGGGACGGACCTCTTCGTACGCACGACCCATTCGGTCGCCATGACCGCCGCCGGCGCCAAGTTCCGCGACCAGGCCGAGATGCTCGCAAGGACAATCCAGCAGGTGCGGCGGGATACGCTGGCCGTTGCCGAGCGCCAGACCCACGCGCTGACGGTCGCGGCAACCCACGTCCTTTCGTTCACCTTCTTTCCCGCCTGGATCCGTCGCAACGACGACCTGTTCGGCCGCGGGCATTTGAAACTGATCTCCGACACCATGGCGGCCTGCGAGGATATCCTGGCGCGCGGCGACGCGCAGTTCCTTCTCTGCCACCATCATCCCGACGCACCCGTCCACTTCGACGCCTCGCGGTTTCGAAGCGCTCTCGTCGGCGACGATACGCTGATTGCGGTCAGCGCGCCGGACAGCGACGGCCTGCCGGTCTGGGCGATCGGCGGAAAGGCGCCAATCGACTATCTCGAATACGGCGAAACTTCGGGACTTGGCCGGATCATCAGCTCGGCGATGCGGGACACGGCGCTTTCCCGACGGTTCCGGCCTGTGTTCACGTCTCATCTGGCGGCCACGCTCCTGACGATGGCCCGGTCCGGAGCCGGGCTGGCCTGGCTTCCCATGACGCTGGCGGCGGACGACCTCCGCGACGGCCGCCTCGTGCGCGCAGGTGGAGCCTCGTGCGAGATCCCCCTGCAGATTCGGCTCTTCCGCCCCCTGGCCCGCCAGAGCGATGCGGCGGAAGGCGTCTGGTCGGCGATCGCTTGAGAGCCAAAGCGCCTAAGCGCTTAGGTGTTCAGTCCCGGCATTTGGTGGATCGGATTGACGATGGACCGGTCTGGCTCTGAGGTTCAGATCCTCGCTACATATTTGCAGGGAGTGAGACCACCGATCGCCTTGAGCCGGCGGCCGAAGTTGGAGGCCGCCGCGAAGTCGGCGAGATGCGTTCGAATGTCAACGGCGGAGAAATTCCAGGCCAGTGCGGCGGTGTGAAAGCAGGCCACGTTGCCGGGAGGGCGCGACAGAGGAAAGGGCTCGATCGGGCCCGTTCCTGTGTCGCTGCGAACGACTCGAGGATCAGGGTCTGATGATCTCGCCCGTGTCGGGATCGACGGCGTCGGCGGTGGCTTGATTTTGCTTCGCCTTGGCGGCGGCGCGGCGTCGCCCGGCGGATTGCTTAAGGCGATAGCTGTCGCCGTTCATCGTCAGGATATGGACGTGGTGCGTCAGGCGATTGAACAGCGCGCCGGTCAGCCGCTCGGACCCAAGGAGGCTCGTCCAGTCCTGGAAGGGGAAATCCAACGTGATGATGGTCGAGCCGCGCTTGAAGCGCTGCGAGAACACCTCGAACAGAAGCTTGGCTCCAGTCGCCGACAAAGGCACGTAGCCGAGCTCGTCGACGATCAAGAGATCGACCGCTTGAAGATCGTGCCGCTGCTTCAGAAGGCGGCGCTCCTCGCGGGCTTCCTTGAGCTGATGGACGAGCGCCGCGGCGTTCGTGAACGCGACGGTGAAGCACTTCTGGCAGGCACCCAACTGGCGACGCTATCCGCAAGGAACGGTCCCTGACACAACATGCAAATCAAAGTCGTATCCGAGGGACGTCGAATGGCACCGTCCGCAAAGACGGTGCCCTCGCATCCACTCGCAACAGGCTCTCGACGCGACCGTCAGCCGTCAGTTCGACTTGCGGGCAATATCCTCGATCGCCCGGTACGCGAAGGCGATGCCGGGACCGATCGTGATTCCCGCTCCCGGATAGATGCCCCGCATCGGCGACGTCATGTCGTTGCCGCAGGCATAGAGCCCCGGAATGCCGTTGCCGTCCGGCCCGAGCACTTCTCCGGAGGTGCCGGTGGAAAGGCCAGCCGACGTTCCGAGCGTCGCGGGCACGATCCGCAACGCATAGAACGGACCTTCGGAGATCGAACCGAGGTTCGGGTTGAGCTTCCCGACCGCCGGATCCCCGAGCATACGGTTGAAGGCGGACTCGCCACGGCCGAAGAGAGGATCGATGCCCTCGACGGCATGCGCGTTGTGCTCGCGCACCGTGGCCTCGAGCCCGGCGGGATCGAGCCCGATCTTCTCGGCCAGCTCGCCGATCGTCCGTCCCGAGGACAGGTAGCCGAGCTTCTCGTACTTCTCGGCGTTCCGGGTCCAGGGATACGGCAGGAGATGACCCATGTCGCGCTTCTTTAGGAAGACCCCGTCGCAGATGAAGAAGAAGCGACGATCGGTAGGGTAGCCGCTGTCGAACATGGCCAGACAGATGTCGTGGTAGGAGTTGGACTCGTTGACGAAGCGCTTCGCGTCGGGCCCGACGGCGATGACGCCGGGGCGGCCCCGGTCGAGCCAGCCGTAGGGCACGGACTTCACCGGGCTCTTGCCGTCGTTCAGAAGTGAGATCGGCGTCCAGAAGCCCGCGCTCGCTCCCTCTGTGTCGACGGTCGCGCCGGCGCGGCGAGCCGCGCTGATGCCGTCGCCGGTGACGTCCGGGTGAGCGAGGGTGTGGTCATGCTGATGCGCGCCGCTCATCTCGCTCCGGAGTTCGGCGCTGCGTGCGAAGCCGCCCGTCGCAAGGACGACGGCACGTTTCGCGCCGACACGGAGCGTCTTGCCCCCTTCCCGGATCTCAGCTCCGATCACGCGACCATCGGGTGAACGGACGAGGTCGACCAAAGTCGCGCCGACGGTCACCGGGACCTTGCGCTTGCGCAAGCTCGTGAGCAGGCGGGCGATGAGCGCGTTGCCACCGCTGAGTTCAGTGCCTCTCGGATGCTTCACGCGATCCTTTGCGTAACGTGACACCCTGCCCAGCACGTGCTTCAGGGCTGCCGCGGACTGGAAAGGATTGAGGAACTTGCCGACTTCGCCCGACGAGATCATCATCCCGCCGAGGACCACTCGAATCGGGTCCCCGATCAGCTTGAAGTCGTCGCCCAGAAGTCTTCCGTCGAACGGAGCCGGGCTCAGGGCTCGCCCGCTGTCGACGCCACC
This sequence comes from Aureimonas phyllosphaerae, assembly GCF_047943035.1. NCBI lineage: Bacteria > Pseudomonadati > Pseudomonadota > Alphaproteobacteria > Hyphomicrobiales > Aurantimonadaceae > Aureimonas > Aureimonas phyllosphaerae. The sequence continues at coordinate 4,603,914 of NZ_CP181348.1, forward strand.
CACGCGATCGAGACCGGGTTCGTCGGGAACCCTGAATTCTCCGAAATCGCGACGATCCTCGAAACGGTGACCTTCACCGCGGCGGAACTGAACAGCGGCTCGGGCAACTTCAACCGCGTCGTCGGCGGGCAGTCCTTCGGCTTTTCCGGAAAGGACGGATATTTCTTCGACAACGGCTACGACCAGCGTGTCCCGTACCACGGCTATCTGGTGTCCTCCGACATGGGCGTCGGGCCGGACGCAACGAGCTTCACGATCGCCGCACCGATCGGATACACCTTCGACCTTGGTGGCTTCGCCTACCACACCGCGGTGGTCGACACCGTGACGGTGCGCGTCGAGTATGCCAACGGCTCGTTTGCCACCGGGACGTTCTCTGCGTCGCCGAACGGCGATCGGACCGTGTCAACCTTCGGTGGATTGGCGGCCATCGATGACGTGACGAAAGTGACCGTCTCCTCCCAGAACGGCACCCATTCGGCCGACTTCGGCACCAACGACTACGTCTTCGACGACATCAGGGCCATCGCCGCTACCGACACCGCGCCGCCGTCGGTCAGCAGCATCGCCTACACTGGTCCGGCCGCCGCGAACGCCTCGGTCATCACCTATCGCGTCGTCTTCGACGAGGCCGTCCGGAACCTCACCGCCGACGATTTCAGCCTCGTTGCCACCGGCACGGCCAACGGTACGATCTCCGGACTCGCCCCGGCGGGAGGAAGCGGCGGTACGACCTACGACGTCACCGTCACAGCCGTCGCGGGCACCGGGACCCTCCGTGTCGACCTGAACGCGCTCACCGACGTCACGGACGCCACGGGCAACGGCGACGGCACCAACGGACACGTTTCCGCCTACACGGCCGGCGGCACGCATGCCGTGGACCGCGACACCCCTGCCCAGCCCGCGGCGTCGCTCGCTCTCGACACGGGCAGCAGCGGAGCCGACGGCATCACCAACGTCGGCATCGTGAACGTCGGGGGCCTCGAGACCAACGCAACCTGGCAATACTCGGTGAACGGCGGGGCCACGTTTGTTCCGGGATCCGGTTCGACCTTTACCCTCGCAAGCGGAAGTTACGCCGCCGGCGACGTCCAGGTGCGCCAAACAGACCAGGCGGGCAACGTTGGCCCTTCGGTCTCGCTGTCCGCCGTCACGGTCGATGCGACTGCGCCTGGTGCCCCGACTGCTTTGGCCTTGGCTGCCGGGAGCGACAGCGGTGCGTCGGCCACGGACGGCGTGACGGCCGTCAGGACGCCCACGGTCGGCGGACACGCCGAGGCGGGCGCCATCGTCCGGTTGCTCGACCTCGACCGCGGCACGACGCTCGGCACGACGACCGCTGACGGCAACGGCGACTGGTCGCTGGCGACGTCTAGCCTTGGCGACGGTACCTACCGCTTGGTCGCGACGGCACAGGACAGCGCCGGAAACACGAGCACCTCCGCCGTCCCGACGTCCGTCACGGTCGATGCCACCGGACCGTCCGTGGCATCCGTCGCCGTTCCCGCAAACGGGACCTACGGTGCCGGGCAACAGCTCGAGTTCACTGTCGACTTCGACGAGGCCGTGTTCGTCGACACGGTCACCGGGACTCCGCGCCTCGGCATGGTCCTGAATTCGGGCGGTGCCGTCTCGGCGGATTATGTTTCCGGCTCCGGCAGCGGCAGCCTGCTCTTCCGTTACACGGTCGCGGCCGGGAATGCGGACCCCGATGGCATCGCCATCGGCTCCTTCGCCGTCAACGGCGGCACGATTCAGGACGTTGCGGGCAACGACGCCGTCCTCACCCTCAACAACGTCGGCTCGACCTCCGGCGTTCTGGTCGATACGGGCGCGCCATCCGTGATGGCCCTGACCGCCGTGACGCCGAGCGGCACCTACGCCGCGGGGAGCGCGATCGACATCCGCGTCACCTTCTCGAAGGCGGTGGACGTGGCAGGGGTGCCGCGCCTCGCGCTGGAGACGGGTACGACCGATCGGTTCGCGGAGTATGTCAGCGGCGCCGGCACGGATACGATCGTCTTCCGTTACGACGTCCAACCGGGAGACGTTGCGGCCGACCTCGACACGGTCGGCACCTCAGCGTTCGACCTGAACGGCGGGACCATTCGGGACACGTCGGGCAACGACGCCGCGCTCGCGCTGCCCGCCCCGGGCGCCCCGGGCTCGCTCGGCGCCAACGCAGCCATCGTCGTGGACGCCGTCGCGCCGGTCCTCTCCTCGGCGACCGTGAACGGATCCGCGCTGGTGTTGTCCTTCGCCGAGGCGCTGGACACCGCCTCGGCGCTGCCGGGCGCCTTCGCCGTCAAGGCGAACGGCATGCCCGTCTCCGTGAGCGCGGTATCGGCCTCTGGCTCCGCAGCGACATTGACGCTGGCCTCGGCCGTCGCGTCGGGGGCCGCCGTCACGGTCGCCTACGCCGACCCGACACCGGGCGATGACGCAAACGCCGTTCAGGATGTCGCGGGCAACGACTTCGCGTCCCTGGCTGCCACCAACGTCACGAACACGACCGCGGCCCCTCCTTCCACGCCCTCCCCCACACCGCCGACGCCATCTCCTTCCGGACCGACCCCTTGGCCCGACCGTCTCGTGGGAACCGCTGCGTCCGAGACAATCGACGGCCTGGGTGGCGACGACACGATCGTCGGCGGTTCGGGCAATGACACGCTCCTCGGCGGGGCGGGGTCGGATCAGATCATGGCCACGCCGATCCTCGGGCAAATTGCCTACGTCTACGGCGGGACCGGGCCGAACAACCCCGACGACGGGGCGGATCTCCTGACGATCTCCGGCCGGGGGGCTGCTTCGGTGTGGGGCAACGGCGGTGACGACGTCGTCTCCTACGCCGCCGATGGCGCGGCCACCATTTACGCCGGGGTCGGCGCCGACACGGTCGAGGTCGCCAACGACGCCGCCAACATCATGATCGGCGGAAGCGGCGTGGGCGACGTGTTGACGGCGCGGGGCGACGGGGCCAACACCGTGTTCGGAGGTTCGTCGAACGTCGATCCCCTGGACGGCGCCGACCGCATCCTCGTGGTCGGCAACGGTGCCAACGCCCTGTTCGGCAACGGCGGCGACGACCGGATCGAGGTTCAGGGATCCGGCGCCAACCTTGTCTATGCGGGCGTCGGTGCAGACGAGGTGGTCATTAACGGGTCGGGGTCGAACACCGTGTACGGCGGCACCGGTGCGGGCGACGTCGTCACCATCCGCGGCGACGGCAACAACGTTGTCTATGGCGGTTCGTTCAATGGCGACGCCGCCGACGGGGCGGACGTGGTCCGCATCGAGGGCGACGGGGCCAACGTGGTCTACGCCAATGGCGGGGACGATCTCGTCGTCATCGCTGGCAGCGGAACCAACACGGTTTTCGGCGGCTACGGCAACGACACGATCGTCGGCAGCTCGGGTGCGGACCACATCGTCGGTGGCCCCGGGGCGAACGTCATGAGCGGCGGCAACGGAGCGGACCGCTTTGTCGTGAACGCGGGCGGGGTCGACCTCGTCACCGACTTCAACCTGCTCGAGGGCGACCGCATCGAGACTGGAGGTCAGGCCTACACGGTGTCGCAGACGGCGGAAGGCTACGCCGGCATTGCGTTCGCCGATGGGTCGTACATCGTCCTCCAAGGCGTGGTTGCGAACTGCGTGACGGGAGACTTTTTTGCGTGATCCGTCGGCGAGGGTGGAGGCCGGGCTGTCTGCCTTCCGTTCCCCGGTTCGGACGAAAGCACGCTGACGCGACCCCCAACCCGTCTGCGGAGACCCTCCCTTCGGCTGCATGCGGGAGCGGTCCCTTCCGTTGACCCGAATGCCTACAGACTGGGGGACGCGAGTTGGTCCCGGTCCATGCCGTATCCACCCACTGGGAGGTCGGGATCGAGATCCGCGTCCGCGTCAAACCGCAAGAGCCAGCAGTTGCGCTCTCCGGCGAGCTTGGCCGCCGCGATGAACTCGGTTGAGAGACCGGACCCGCTCAGGTCCCGGACGCTGCCGTCGCGTAGGGGACCGGCGATCAGCTTGGCGGTCGAAACCACCCAGCCGTAGTCGTAGCGCATCACGTCGAACGGCAGTTCGGCTCCGTCCAAGAGCGCGACGTCCTCCGCCGTCAGGTGCCCTGTCGAGATGTCCATGAACGCGTAGATTGCCATGCCTCACCCACTCCCGTGACGAACGGAGGATCGGTCGCCGTCGTGCAAGCCACCATGGGCACGACGATGGACGATCTGAGCAGTTCGACACGTGGGCAACGTGCAGAAGACGCCGCTGGTTCGCCCGACGGGCAACTCAGCCATACGAGGCCCCCCACTCGGAAATAGGCTGATGGCGCTGAAGCGGTCATTGTGCAGCGCGCGCGAACGCGCGCCGGCGTCCGGACATCAGAACGCGTATCGCACCCCGCAGTAGGGCATGGCCTCGCCGATCCAACCGAGGAGCTGATCGAGCCACTGGCGCTTCCAGCCGTGCCTGTAGCGGACGTTCGTCATGCCGTTCTGGCTGACCTTATCCTCTTGCAGGTCGGGCCGCCAGAGGAAGTTCTCCGCCTTCGGGTGCCACGACATGTTCAGGTCGTGCAGCCGCTCGTTGTGGGTCAGCATGATGACCTCGCACTTGAGCTGGGCCTTCGCCGCGGGCGTCAGCACGTCGTCGATCTCCCGGAACAAACGCTGCCACTCGGCCTGCCAACCCTCGTGGACGACTACGGGGCTGAAGTTGGCGTGGACCTCGTAGCCCGCCTCCACGAAGTCGTTGATCGCCCGGATGCGCTCGGCCATCGGGGAAGTCCGAATGTCGACGACCTTGGCCATCTCGGCGGGCATCAACGAGAAACGGACGCGCGTCCTCCCCTGCGGCTCGTAGTCGAGGAGGTCGCGGTTCACGAATTTCGTGGCGAACGAACCCTTCGAGTGAGGAAGCTTTCGGAACGCCGCCACGAGGTCGCGGACGTTGTCCGAGACGAGAGCGTCCACCGAGAGGTCGCCGTTCTCGCCCAGGTCGTAGACCCACGTGTACGGGTCGACCTGGTTCGGCTCGGTCTTCGGTCCGGTCGCCTCCGCGTGCTTGCGGATCGCCGCCGCCACCTGTTCGACGTTCACGAACACGCTGATCGGGTTCGCGTAACCCTTGCGCCTCGGAACGTAGCAGTAAGAGCACGCCATGGCGCAGCCGTTGGACGACGACGGCGCGATGAAGTCGGCGCTCCGGCCGTTCGGGCGCATCTGGAGACCCTTCTTGACCCGAGGACGAGGACCTCGCGCTTCAGGCGCAGCCAGTCCTCGGCCGAGGCGCTGTCGCCGTAGAGCTGGGGGATCTTGGTGTGGCTCTTCACCTCGACGCGCTCGGCGTCGGGAAACCGCGCGAGGATCTCGCGGCCGCGCTCGTAGCCGAGGATGGAAGGCTCGAGGTAGATGAGCTTCGGGTCGAGGAGCGCGGAAGGATTGGGCATCCTCACTATGTGGGCCACGCTCCCACACCCTGCCATACGATCGCAGCTCATGGACCCGGCGTCGTTTGCGTTGGTCGCGAAGCGATCGCCGTTCAACGTAGGCATTGGGCACAAAGCTCAGAGCGCCGTTCGCATTGAAGACGGCAAAATTTCTCGGACAACTCGGCAGTCGCCGACATGGGACACCCAGCCGAGCAGAGAACGAAGCGTTCGCCTGCTGGTGTAGTAGGTTGCCCTATCATTTGAGACCGCTGGAGAATTTTTGTTCTCCCGGACATCCAAGTCGCAGCGTCCGGTACGTGGGCAAGGTGAGGCGCAGAGCCTATCGTCTGACAAATCCTCGAATCGGATCCTGCCATGACGTTTCCGAAGTCCGCCGTCCTTCTTCTCCTGTCGTCGATCGCGCTCGGCGCCGTCCCGGCCGCAGCGCAGGATGTCGATCCCGACGCCACGATCCGGGTCGGCTCGCTCTACGAGCCGCAAAACCTCGACAACACGGCTGGCGCCGGCCAGGGCATCAACGAGGCCTTCAACGGCAATGTCTACGAGGCACTCTACCGCCTGACGGATGCGGGCACCGTGGAGCCGGTCCTGGCCGAGAACCATACCGTCAGCGACGACGGCCTGACGCACACGTTCACCCTGCGCCAGGGCGTGCGTTTCCATTCGGGCGATCCGCTGACGGCAGCCGACGTGAAGGCCTCGATCGAGCGCGTGACGGCGGAGACATCGAAGAGCTCGCGCAAGAAGAGCCTGTCGACGATCGCCTCGATCGAGACACCCGACGACCGGACGGTCGTGGTCAAGCTTTCCACGCGGTCGATCTCTCTTCCCTACAACCTGTCCTACGTGTGGGTCGTCAACGACACGGCCGGGGATATCACGGCAAAGGAGGACGGGACCGGCCCCTACACGCTGGAGGACTGGCGCCGCGGCTCGGCGCTGGCGATCGGTCGCTTCGACGGCTACTGGGGCGACAAGCCGAAGAACGGCGAGGTCGTGTTCCAGTATTTCACCGACGCGACCGCGCTCGGCAATGCCCTCCTGACCGACGCCGTGGACGTCGTCACTTCGGTCCAGAGCCCGGACGCGCTCGCGCAGTTCCGGGACAACCCGGCCTTCACAGTGTCGGAGGGGGCCTCCACCACCAAGGAGCTTCTCGCCTACAACGATCGCGTGGCGCCCTTCAACGACGTGCGTGTTCGCAAGGCGCTCGCCCGGGCGGTGGACAAGAAGCGGCTCCTGAACGCGATCTGGGGTGACTACGGCACGCTGATCGGTTCTTTCGTGCCGCCGACCGACCCGTGGTACGAGGACCTCACGGGCGTCGACGCCTACGATCCGGCCAGCGCTAAAGCCCTCCTGGCGGAAGCCGGCCTCCCCGAGGGCTTCACCTTCACGCTCGACACGCCCGACTACGATCCCCATCCGATCGTCGCGCAGTTCCTGCAGAGCGAGTACGCCAAGATCGGTGTGACTGTGAACATCAACACCATCACCGCCAACGAGTGGTACACGAAGATCTACCAGAAGCACGATTTCCAGGCGACGCTGCAGGAGCACGTCAACCACCGCGACATCGTGTTCTATGGCAACCCGGACTTCTACTGGGGCTACAACAATCCCGAGGTGGTGACGCTCATTGCCGACGCCGAAAAGGAGGCGACGGAAGCCGGGCAGACCGAGAAGTTGAGGCAGGCCAACCGGCTGATCGCCGAGGACGCGGCCAGCAACTGGCTCTATCTCTACCCGCAGATCGTGGTGGCCAGCGCCAATGTCACCGGCTATCCGGTCAACGGCCTGAACTCGCAATTTTACGCCGCCAACATCACCAAGGCCGACTGACCGGCTGAGGTCAGACTCAAGAGACTGCCGGCGCTTGTCGCCCGGCGGTCCTCAGCATTCCGGGGGCTCGACCCATTCTCGCCTACGCGATACGCCGCACCCTAATCCTTTTCGTCTCGCTTCTGGCAGCGGCGCTGCTCCTCTTCGTCCTCCTGCGCCTACTGCCGGGCGACCCGGCCAATGCGCTGGTCGGCGTCGGTGCGACGCCGGATCAGGTCGCGGCGGCGCGTGCGGAGGTCGGATCGGACCAGCCGCTTGCCACGCAGTTCGCACGCTATCTCGCCGATCTCTCGCGCCTCGACTTCGGCACCTCGTTCGTCAGCCGCGCCGACGTTTCGCAGGAGATTTCGGACAGGCTCTCAGTCACGCTGCCCCTTACCCTTGCCGGGTTCCTGATCGCGCTGCTTCTAGCCGTGCCGTTAGGTGTCCTGTCGGCTCTGCGAGCGGATCGCCCGTCCGGCGCGGCGATCTCGGTCGTCTCTCAGCTCGGCGTCGCGGTACCCGTCTTCTGGGTCGGCATCCTTCTCGTGACGCTCTTCGCGGTGAACCTGCGCTGGCTGCCGTCGGGCAGCTTTCCCCGGCGTGGCTGGAGCGATTTCGGCGGAGCGCTGCAGGCCATGGTGCTCCCTGCGCTGACGATCGGCCTCGTGATGGGCGCCTCGCTGCTGCGCTACGTCCGCGCGGCGACGCAAGGGGTGCTCGAAGCGGACTACCTGCGCACCGCTCGCGCCATGGGGGCTGGGCGGCGCGAGGCGCTGCTGCGCCATGGCGTCCGCAACGGCGCGATCCCCGTCATCTCCGTGCTCGGCATCGAACTCGCCAGCACCTTCCTCGGCGCGGTCGTCGTGGAGCGCGTGTTCAGCCTGCCCGGCCTCGGCTCGATGCTGCTTCTCGCCATCCAGCAGCGCGACTATCCGAGCGTCCAGGGTGTTCTCTTCGTTTCGACGCTTCTGGTGCTCCTCGTCGGCTTCGCCGCCGATCTCACCCAGCGTCTGCTCGACCCGCGCTTGCGCGACAGAGCGACCTCGTGATCGACCTCGCCGCTGCCCCGCAAAGAGCCCAGCGTTCCTGGACGCTCACCGTCGGACTGCTGCTCGTCGGGCTGCATCTCATCATCGGCATCGCGACGTTGTTCTGGACGCCCTATGACCCCACCGATCTCGTGGGCCGCCGGTTGGAGGCGCCGAGCCTCACGCATCTCGCCGGCACGGACAGGCTGGGGCGCGATCTCTTCACGCAGATGATGGTCGGCAGCCGGATCGCGCTCCTCGTCGGCACGGGGGCTGTCGCGGTCGGGGCGCTCGTCGGCGTCACGCTCGGCATCCTCGCCGCATTCGCATCGCGCTGGCTGGATGATGCGCTGGCCGCCGCGCTCGACATCCTGATCGCCTTTCCGACGCTCCTTATCGCCATGCTGGTCGTGGCCGTCAGCGAGAGCCCCAGCCTCGGTACGGCGATCCTCGCGCTGGGGCTCGGCCTCTCGGCGATCTTCGCGCGGTTGACCCGGATCCTCGCCAAACGGGTGCTTGTGCTCGACCTCATCACAGCGGCGAGGACTTGCGGTACGAGCTGGCCCGGCATCGTCTTTGCCCATGTGCTGCCGAACATCTGGCCGTCGCTTTCGGTCGCCTTCGCGCTCCAGTTCGGCCTCGCTGTCATCGCGGAGGCCTCGCTTTCCTATCTCGGCCTCGGCGCGCCGCCGCCCAACGCCTCCTGGGGGCGTCTGCTGCAGGAAGCGCAAGGCACCGTCTTCACCGCGCCGCTCGGCGCCGTGCTGCCGGGCCTCGCGCTGGTCTCGCTCGTCATCGGCATCAACCTTCTGGCCGACGGGCTTCGCGAGCGCGGCGACCCGCGAAGGGCGACGCGATGAGCTTGCTTCTCTCCATTCGGGACCTTTCGATCGAGGCCGGCAGCGCCCGCCTCGTCGACGGTCTGTCGCTCGACGTCGCCGCGCACGAGCGCGTCGGCCTGATCGGGGAGTCCGGGTCGGGCAAGTCGATCACGGGCCTTGCCGTCGCCGGTCTCCTGCCGAGGGGTCTGAGTGCCGGCGGCTCCGTTCGCCTCGCCGGCAAGGAGGTTGTGGGCGCCCCGGAACGGGTTCTCGATGGATTGCGAGGGCGGGCGGTCGCGATCGTCTTCCAGGAACCGTTGACGGCGCTCGACCCCTTGATGCGCGTCGGCCGTCAGGTCGCCCTGCCGCTGGCACGACGCGCCAAGCGTGACCGCGCTTCCTTGAGCCGGCGCGCGCTGGATGGCGCGGTCGAGGACCTGCTTGCCGAAGTGGCCCTGCCGGAGCCGCGGCGAATTGCACGATCCTACCCGCACGAGCTTTCCGGCGGCCAGCGCCAACGCGTCGCCATCGCCATGGCGTTGGCCTGCCGCCCCGATCTCCTGATCGCGGACGAGCCGACCACCGCGCTCGACGTGACGACACAGGGCGAAGTTCTCGCGCTCCTGAACCGGCTGGTGGCCGAGCGGGGCATGGCGCTCCTCTTCATCGGGCACGACCTCGCCGTCGTCTCGCAGGCGGTGGACCGTCTCGTCGTGCTTCAGCGCGGCATCGTCACCGAAACCGGGCCGACGGCCGAGGTGCTCGGTGCGCCCCGCCATCCCTATACGCAAAGCCTCGTCGCGGCGGCCCGCCGCTTCGATGCCGCTCTCGGCTGGCCCGCATGACGATCCTTGCCATCGACGACGCGAGCTATGCCTACGACCGCCGGCGCACCGTGCTGCACGGCGCCTCGCTGGCCATCGGCGAAGGCGAGGCCGTCGGGCTCGTCGGCGAGTCCGGTTCGGGCAAGACCACGCTCCTGCGATTGGCGCTCGGTCTCGCCACGCCGACGACCGGCACCGTCCGCTTCGAGGGCGATGTCCTGGCGACGGGCGACCGGAGCCAGATGCGCCGATTCCGCCGAAGCGTCCAAGCGGTGTTCCAGGACCCCTATGCCTCGCTCGACCCGCGCCAGCGCGTCGGTGCCATCGTCGCGGAACCTCTACGTTCGCTGCGGATCGATGGCGACCACGCTGTCATGGTAGCCGAGGCGTTGGAAGCCGTCGGGCTCGGCCGGGACGTCGTCTCCCGCTTTCCTCACCAGTTCTCAGGCGGCCAGCGGCAGCGCATTGCCATCGCGCGGGCCATCGTGTGCTCGCCAAGGCTTCTTCTCGCCGACGAGGCCCTGAGTGCCCTCGACCTCACCACTCGCGTACGGATCCTTGATCTTCTGGCCGAACTCGGGCAGCGCATGGCCATCCTGTTCGTGTCGCACGATCTCGGGGCGGTGGCCGCCCTCTGCCAGCGGGTCGTGATCTTGGAGCGCGGCCGCGTCGTGGAAACGGGACCGACCGCCGAGGTTCTCGCCCGTCCGTCCCATCCCTACACGCAGCGCCTCCTCGCCAGCGTTCCCCGCCTCGCCCCGGAAGGATCCAAGCCATGAACGAAACCGCCTCGCACCCAGAAGCCGATTTCGAAACGTGGCGGAAGCAGCGCCTCGCCGCCCTTGCCGCCCCCGACGGATGGCTCAACATCATCGGGCGCTGGCCACTCGAGAACGGCACGGTCAGCGTCGGCAGCGCACCCGGCAACGACATCGTGCTGCCCACCGGGCCAGCGAGCGTCGGCACGCTGACGCAGGACGACACTGGCCTCGTGTTCCGGCCAGCCGACGGCGGCGAGGAGCAGCGGCTTGCTCTTTCGAAGTCGGCGCCGCCACGCTTCTCGAGCGGCCACCTTCTTCTCGAGGTCACGACCCTGAACGGTGAGAACGCGCTTCGCGTGCGCGACACGACGCCGCTCGAAGTCGAGCGCTTGCCGCATCTGACGGCGTTTCCCTATGATCCGTCCTGGCGGATCGTCGCCCGGTGGGAGCGGCTAGACGCGCCGCATTCGGTCGAGATCGACACGAGCCGCAATATCCGCACCGAGGTCGAGGCGACGCACCGCGCCGTGTTCGAGCGGGACGGACAGCGATACGAGCTCCTGGCAACCCACGGCACGCCGGAGAGACCGCAGTTCGTCTTCCGCGACGCGACGGCGAGGACTGGCGAGACCTATCCAGCCGCGCGCTTCCTGTTCGGCGAGGAGGTGACGGCCGACACCATCGTCCTCGACTTCAACCACGCCGTCAGCCCGCCATGCGCCTTCACCGACTTCGCGGTGTGCCCCCTGCCGCCGCCTGGGAACATGCTGCCGATGCGCGTAGAGGCCGGAGAGCACGCGCCGCCTGCGCACTGACCTCTAACGGTTCCTCACGCGATGGATACGAGCGGTTGAGCAGGTAATGTCAGGAATGCGCATGGCAGTTGCTCGGAACTGCTGACGCCGAGGCGTCGGTTTTGAACCGTGGCACCCGATCGGGGGCGGACCAAGCTATTCAGCTTAGGTGCTCGACATCGACCGAACCGGCGAACCGGTCCAAGAGGTCGGGTTCCCCCATCTGACCTCCCTTGAGGATCAGCAGCATACCGTCGCGGTCGGTCCGGTCAGACCGTGCCCTAGACATCGCGACGCCCTTGTCGGCGCGCCCCGCGAAACCAATCCCCCAAATGCCGAGCGCCTGAGCGAGATGGCTGGAAGTATCTCCGCCGGCAGCGATCATGCGACGGACCGGATACTGGTCGAGGATCGCGCCGACGAGCCTCGCCCCTTCCACAGCGAGCGAGGTGTCGGCAGCCTCTGGCGTCGGACCATCCAGCGACATTGTGTGAAGGAGGAGGTTGTCGCCGGTTCGCAGGATTTTCATCGCATCCGCGAGGACGTCGTCCCGATACGCGCTGCTGGCGATGAGGGCCACGGGGTCGATTCGGAGCCGCCGGTAGAGCCGTGACGTAAGGACTTGCTCACGGGTGGTCGGCGACAGGGAACCAGCTATGGCCAGCACCTGCGAAACCTCCAGATTGCTGGTTGCCGCGACTGTTTGCGCTTGGCGAGCCTCAAAGAATGCTTCGGCGACGCCACTCGCCCCCACAGCCAGAACGGAACCGTTTTCGGCTATCCGTCTCAAGGCTGCGCCAGCCATGGACACATGCTCCTGCGTCAATGCATCCAAAAGGACGGCTTCGTCTTCCGACGAGGCAAGTCGATCTATGAAATGCGCTCCGTCATCCAGAGATCGGTAATGAATCCCCTCGACCGATTCGAGACCAAGCGTTGCCAGATGCCGTCTTAGGTCGGCTTCTCCCATTGGCGTCGCGGGATGTCGGCTCATCGTAGGATGCCGGTCGAGGCGGTGGGTCTCGTCGCCTGCGGCGGCGAAAAGGTTGGAGAAAGCGCAATAGCGGCCGAGCGAGGGCTGGCCGCCCAAGATCACCGCGGTCGGATGGTCGACGAAAGGGCGCAGCGTCTCGATCGCGACCGCAAGGTTCCCGACCTCCGGCGCGCTGTCGAAGGTCGAGCAGCATTTGTAGTGGACGAGTCGGACCCCAAGCGCGCGGAAGAAGTTGCCCGCCGGCTCCACCGCGGTGCGCAGTTCGCTCGATCCCATCGACCGTGTGGCGCTGGCGATGCCAACCGCATCGAGCGGCCCCGCCGCGCTTAGACGTGCAGCGTCGGGAACTCCGAGGAACAGGAAGGCGCGGAGTCCCCTTTCGCTGATCGTCGCCAGCGTATCCGTCGCACCCGTGAAGTCGTCGCCGAACCAGCCGTAGCGTGGCGCGTCCATCAGCGTGCGCCGAAAAAGTCGAGCGCCTGCGCCAGAGCGCGATCGGTGCGTGCCGCTTCGCCGAGATCGACTCCGTTTTCTGCCGCAGCCCAAGCTGCCCGGATGCTGGCAACTCCCTCCGCCGGTCCGCCGGGGTGGGCCATGATGCCTCCGCCCGCCATGAACAGGAGGTCGCTGGTGCCGACGGCCGCATAGGTCGGCTTCACGGTTCCTGCCCACTGGCCTGAGGAGAAAGCTGGCAGGACACGGTCATCGTCCTCAGCCAAGGGCGTCAGGCAGGCGCGAGCGCTGTCCACTACTTCTGTATCCTCCTGCGCGAACTTTCCTGAAAGACCATGGACATGCATGTGGTCGACGCCGGCGAGCCGCCACAGTGTCTGATAGGCGCGAAAGCCGATACCCAACGCCTCATGCCGTGAGAAAGCGCCGTAGCCGTTGCGATGCCCGTGCAGCACGAGGTCGGTGTGGCGGCGCAGCGTTTCCACCGCGGAGAAGCCGCACCAGTTGAGACTGACCATCGCGCAGGTGCCGCCCTCGCGGGCGATCAGGTCGGCATGCCGGCGCATGGCGTCGGTCTCGTCGGTGATGTTGAAGGCGACCATCACGGACTTGCCCGTGCGGTCCTCGTGCGCCCTGACCGCCCGCATCACCGCTGGAATGCGCTCGGCGAGCGGCGCATGGTCGGGATCGGCGGCGATCTCGTCGTCCTTGATGAAATCGAGCCCGGCGGCGCACAGGCGCGCCACGAGCTCGCCCGTCTCGGAAGCGGACAAGCCGACATTGGGCTTGATGATCGAGCCGACCATCGCCCCCCGGGGCACGCCGGTCAGTCGCCGGGTGCCAGCAACACCGTGACGCGGCATGGGAAAGCGACGGCGGTAGGTGGTGGGAACCCGGACATCTTCCAGGCGCAGTCCGGTCGTCTCGCCGAGGTCGAAGAGGTTGCCGGCGACAGTTGCAGCCAACGTGGAGAGGTTCGCGCCGACATTCGCTACGGGAAACCGGATAACCACCCGGCCCCGACGCGAGACGCGCGTCTCGCCACGTCGCCGCAGCCATGCGCTCGGCACGGAGGGCTGGGCTGCCTCGCCAAGATCCTCGACCGAGACGACGATCGCCCGGGCGCGCTCGCGTAACGCGTCGGTCTCGCCCTCGACGCGGGTGAAGGTACCGCATGACTGCTCGCCCGCCATGATCTCCGCAACTTTCTCCAGCGGCAGGGGCGTTTCGACGAGATAGGTCGCCTCGAAGGTCTCGGAACTCATGGCCCTCAGACCGTCGCTAGGTCGGGGAACGGACGCACCGGATCCCGGCCGTCCCAGCTCACCGACGCCGCACGGATCATGTCGAACATGCGCCCCTTCGGGCCTGCCACCTCGGACAATTCGATCACTGTGCCCGGATGGAACTCGGTGTCGAAGTAGACGAAGCGGCCGCGCTCGCCGACCTCGCCGCTCATGACGGGCTCGAACCCTTCCGCGATCAGGCGCGCGAGATCGGTGTCGTAATCCTGCGTCCAGTAGGCGACATGCTGGAGACCGCGATGGCCAGCCTGTTTGAAGTCGCGATACATGGAAGGCGCGTCGTTACGGGTCTGGATGAGCTCGATCTGCAAGGGGCCGGAATTGGCCAGGGCCACCGAGTTGTGCGGCGTGTGGCTTGTCCCCCGGTACTGATAGTTCTCGATGGGCACACGCTCCTTGTAGAAGAACGGCCCGACGCCGAGGACCCGCGACCAGTGGTCCATCGCCGCCTCAATGTCGTCGACGACATAGCCGGCCTGTCTGATTTCACCGAAAAATCGGCTCATGGATCGTCCTTCTGCAAAGGAGGTGCAAGCCGTCGCGGCCTGCCGGAAATGGGCAGCGGGCGGACCGCATGGGCCGCCCTCGCCGAATCAGGCGAGCGTGCCGACGGCGCTTTCGAGGTGGCCCCAAGCTTCCTCGCCGAATTTCCCCTTCCACTCGGCGTAGAAGCCGGCTTCCCGCAGCTTGGCGCGGAAGCTCTCGGTGTCCGCTTCGTTGAAGGTGAGCCCCTTGGCCGAAAGGTCTGCCTCGACGGAGGCGTTCAGTGCCTTGATGTCGGCGCGTTGCTGGAGACCCGCCTCGTTGATGGCGCGCGAGACGATCTCCTTCACGTCGTCGGGCATGCCCGACCACTGCCGACCGTTGGCGATGAACCAGTAGCCGTCCCAGATGTGGTTGGTGCGCGCGCAGGACTGCTGCACTTCGTAGAGCTTGGCGACCTGGATGATCGGCAGCGGGTTCTCCTGCGCGTCCACGACCTTGGTCTGGAGCGCGGTGTAGACCTCGGAGAACTGGAGGCTGGCAGGTGCGGCGCCCAGGCCCGAGAACATAGAGATGCTGATCGGCGAGACCGGCACTCGGATCTTGAGGCCGGCGAGCGAGGCGGCGGACGTGATCGGCTCACCGCTCGTGGTCATCTGACGGAACCCGTTGTCCCACATGGTCTCCAACGCATGGAGGCGGGAGCCCTCGATCGCCTTGCGCACATGGGCGCCGACCGGACCATCCATCGCGGCCCAGACCTGGTCGTAGTCGGAGAAGGCAAAGCCGACCGCATTGATCGCAGCCACCGGGACCAAGGTCGCGATCACCAGCGCCGAAGGCGTAAAAAAGGTGAGCGCTCCGTTGCGGACCTGGGACAGCATGTCCGTGTCGCCGCCAAGCTGGTTCGCCGGGAAGATCTGCATTTCGACGCGGCCGTCGCTCTCTTTGGCAATGCGCTCGGCGGCTTCCTTCGCGCGGATGTTGAGCGGGTGGCTGAGCGGGAGGTTGTTGCCGTAGCGCAGCGTGATCTCGGCGGCGTGCGCGTAGCGCGGAATGGTGAAGAGCGTGGCGGCCGCGGGCGCGGCGATCAGGCCCTGCAGAAGCGTGCGTCGGGTGAGCGTCATGTCGGTTTTCCTCCCCAGGTTCGATTTGGGCTTCCCTCCATGCAAAATCGATCATAAGAATGATTGGGTCAAATCATGTTTTTGATGTGAAATGATGTAATGGAATGAGCGCTACTGACGAAGCCATCCTCCGGCGGCGAGCCACGATCACCGACGTTGCGCGACTGGCCGATGTCTCGACGGCCACCGTCGACCGGGTTCTGAACGGGCGGGCGGGCGTCAAGGCGCTGACGACCCGCCGCGTCATGCAGGCGGCGGCGGAACTCGGCTATGTCGACGAGAGCGACGAGCGCGCCCGGGAGGTGGTGCCCAAGGGACAGATCGTTTTCCTCCTGCCGGAAGGCACCAACCGCTACCTGACGCAGCTCGGCCGCCAGATAACCGAGATGGCGCCCCACTTCGAGCGTCAGTCGCTTCGCCCGACCGTCGAACACATCCGCTCCTTCAACCCCGAGCTTCTAGGCAAGGCGCTCCAGAAGCACGCCAAGTCCGCTGCCGGCATCGCCTTCATGGGCATCGAGCATCCTGTCGTGCGCGAGGCGGTGACGCGTATCGGCGCGGCTGGCGTGCCGGTGATCACGCTGATCTCCGACGTTGCGAGCCCCGGCCGGACCGCCTACCTCGGCCTCGACAACCGGGCGGCCGGACGGATGGCCGCCTATCTCCTCGCCCGCTTCATCACACGGCGCCCCGCCAAGGTCGCGATGATCGCCGGCAGCCTCGGCTACCGCGCCCACGGCGAGCGCGAGATGGGCTTTCTCGACCTTCTGCAGGAAGAGCATCCGGGCATCGAGGTCGTCGGGCTGCGCGAAGGGCACGACGACGAGGCGCTGAACCATCGGCAGATGCGTATGCTCCTGTCGCAGCACCCGGACCTCGCGGGCATCTACAACATCGGCGGCGGCGCATCCGGCGTCGGACGCGCGCTGAAAGACGCGCGGCGCGAACGCGAGATCGTCTTCGTCGGCCACGGTCTGACGCCCGATACGCGCGAATACCTCGTGGACGGGACGATGGACGCCGTGATCACCCAGAGCGCGGAGGACACCGTGCGCCGATGCTTGACGATCTTCGCCGACTTACGAGCAGGTCGCCCGGTCGAGGCCGCCGCCGCGACCATGCGCATCGAGGTGGTGTTCCGCGAGAACCTGCCTTGAGGGTGCCGGGGCGTCGGAGGACCGCCCCGGCACTGACGGCTAGCCACGCGGCTGACAGGCCGCGCCAATGAATGGGGAGGAGGCCGCGATGTCGCTGGCGCAGACGAACGATACGACCTACGAGGCCCTAGCCGAGGAGATGCTGGAGGTGCGCTCCGGCTCCCCGCTGATGAGGCCAGTCGAAGTGGTCGCAGCCCTGCTGCTCGTCGCAATCATCGGGCTTCTCCTGATGGGCGTCGTGTCGCGCTACTTCTTCTCCATCCCTGTCGTCTGGATCGACGAGGCGGCCTCGATCGCCTTCCTGTGGCTGGCGATGCTGGGCGCCGCCATCGCGATCGACCGGGCCGAGCACCTGCGTCTGACCATCTTCCTGAACATGTTGCCCGAGCGGTTGCGTGGGCTGGCTTCGACGCTCGGCCTGCTCCTTGTCGCGACCTTTTTGGTCGCGCTGCTGGAGCCGGCCGTAGAGTATGTCGTGGAGGAATCCTACCTCACCTCAGCCGCGCTCAACATTCCCATGAGCTGGCGGGTCGCCGGGTTGCCCGTCGGCATTGGCCTGATGCTCCTCCTCGTCCTGCGGGATGCGTTCCGCTCCGGCACGCTGGCCCAGTTCGCCGGCTGCGTCGCCGCCATCGGCCTTGCAGCGGCCGCCCTCTGGTTCCTGTCGCCTGGCCTCTCGTCGCTCGGGTACGGCAACATCCTCGTCTTTCTCGTCGGCTTCGTCGCCTTCTTCCTGGCGATCGGCGTGCCCATCGCGTTCTGCTTCGGCCTCGGCGCTCTTGCCTTTCTGACCTTCACAACGTCGGTCCCGACCATGGTCATGATCGGCCGCATGGACGAGGGCATGTCGGCGCTGATCCTGATCTCGGTGCCGATCTTCGTCCTCCTCGGCTGCATTCTCGACGCCACCGGCATGGGCAAGGCGATCGTGGAATTCCTTGCCTCGATGCTCGGCCACGTGAAGGCCGGCATGAGCTACGTCCTTCTCGGATCGCTCTTCCTCGTGTCGGGCATCTCCGGCTCAAAGGTCTCGGACATGGCGACCGTCGCCCCTGCCCTCTTCCCCGAGATGAAGCGTCGCGGCCACAAGCCCAAGGAGATGATCGCGCTTCTGGCCACCGGCGCGGCCATGGCCGACACGGTGCCGCCATCCATCGTCCTGATCGTGCTCGGATCGGTCGCGGGCGTCTCCATTGCGGGCCTGTTCACGTCCGGCTTCGTGATCGCGATGGTGCTGCTGGCCGTGCTCGCCGTTCTCGCGCGCTGGAAGGCGCGGGGCGAGGCGATGGAGGGCATTCGCCGCGCGCCGATGAAGGCGATCGGCAAGGCCGCCCTGATCGCCGGGCCCGCGCTCGTGCTCCCCTTCCTGATCCGCTCGGCGGTGGGCAGCGGCGTTGCCACCGCGACGGAGGTCTCGACCATCGCCGTCCTCTACGCGCTGGTGATCGGGGCTGTCCTCTACGGAGGCATCCGCCCTCGGAAGATGTACGCCATGCTGGTCGAGACTGCGGCCTTGTCGGGCGCGATCCTCCTGATCCTCGGTACCGCCTCGGCCATGGCTTGGACCTTGACGCAGACGGGCTTCGCCTTCCACATGGCAGCGCTCGTTACCGACCTGCCGGGCGGATGGGTCACCTACATGCTCGTGACGACCGGGGTCTTCATGCTGCTGGGCTGCGTGCTGGAGGGACTGCCCGCGCTCGTGTTGATGGCGCCCATCATGTTTCCGATCGCCAAGAACCTCGGCATCCACGACATCCACTACTCGATGGTGGTAGTGACCGCCATGAACATCGGCCTCATGGCACCGCCCATCGGCGTCGGCTTCTACATCGCCTGCAAGATCGGCAGCGTTTCCCCGGACGAGGCGATGGGAGCGATCTGGCCCTACATCGCGGCGCTCTTCGTTGGCCTACTCCTTATCGCCGTAGTGCCTGCGTTCTCGATTGGATACCTTTGAGAGCCGCAAGCTGACAGCCGACTTTCGGATTTGTCCGACGGAAAGCCGTCGCTCCGCTGTAGCCCCGGCCAGAACGTCGATCGGCGAGGCTGCAGACGTGGAACAATGATTCAATCGCCGCGCAGCTTTAATGGCCCGCAGCGTCCAAAGGCAGCCGACTACGTTGTTTCCCAACGCTCCCACAATCTTCGCACGGCGATAGACACGAACCAATGCCAGTCATATGATGACGTGCGGGCCTCCGTGGTAGCTCGCTCATGGAGGCCGCCGCGTCATGGCGGAAGCGCATTTGGCTCGAGCACGTGTCGCAACTCAGTCCCGCCCCCTGCGGGAGATCGTCACCGAGGTCTTGCGTCAGCAGATCGAGGATGGCGATTATGCACCGGGTGATCAACTGCCCACTGAGCCGGTGCTCGTGTCCCGCTTCGGCTACAGCCGGACGGTGATCCGGGAAGCGATCGCGGCGCTTCGGGCCGACGGCTTAGTCGACTCACGGCACGGCGTTGGCGTCTTCGTAATCGGCCCAAAGCGGCCGAGCGCGGAGTTGGAGCTCTTCCGACAGGCGACCGACAAGATCTCGGACATCATCGAGGAACTGGAACTCCGGATCGGGGTCGAGGTCGAGGCAGCCGGCCTAGCCGCCATGCGCGCGTCGCCCGCGCAAGAGGCCGAGATTTTGTCGCTCGTCGACGAGTTCAGGGAACGGGTGGAACGTGGCGAGCCGACCGACGAGGCCGACTTCGCGTTCCACATGGCGATCGCCAAGGCGACGAACAACACGCGCTTCCAGACCTTTCTGGAGCACATCGGCAAGCGGATCATCCCACGCGTCAAATTTCGGACGGTGATGGGCGGCTTTGACCCCCTTCCCAATCGCGATCGCATCATCCTGAAGGAACACGAGGCGGTCGGTGATGCGATCTCGGGACGCGATCCCGAGGGTGCAAGGGAAGCGATGCGTCATCATCTCCAAGGCGGTATCAAGCGCTACCGCGCGCTGACCCGGGCCCGTCCTTCCGAAAAGATCGATTGACCTCGACGCTTCGTCATCATACGACTACCCCATCGAGTCGTATGATGTGAGCTGCAATGTCTCCCGATGACCTCAAGGTCGCCCTTTCCTCCGGCCTCCTGTCCTTCCCCGTCACCCACTTCGACGCCGACGGGGCACTCAGCCTCGACACCTATCGGCGCCACGTCGAATGGCTTTCGGGCTTCGAGGCCAGCGTGCTGTTCGCCGCCGGAGGAACAGGCGAGTTCTTCTCGCTGTCGCCCGAGGAGGTCGGCAGCGTCACGCGCGCGGCGAAGGACGCCGCCGGGCCGGTGCCGATCGTCACGGGCTGCGGCTACGGCACTGAACTGGCCAAGGACGTCGCCCGGCGGGCCGCGGCGGCGGGCGCGGACGGCCTTCTTCTCCTTCCGCACTACCTCATCGGCGCGCCGCAGGAAGGACTCTTCCGGCATATCAAGGCGGTGTGCCAGGCGACGGACCTCGGCGTCGTCGTCTACAACCGTTCCAACTCCGTCGTGAACGCCGACACGCTGGCGCGCCTTGCCGACGCCTGCCCGAACCTCATCGGCTTCAAGGACGGCACGGGCCAGATCTCGCTGGTGCGCGAGATCTCCGCCAAGCTCGGTGACCGTCTCTGCTACATCGGCGGCATGCCGACGCACGAGCTCTTCGCCGAAGCCTTCAACGCGGCGGGCGTGACGACCTATTCTTCGGCCGTCTTCAATTTCGTGCCGGCGCTCGCCGTGCGCTTCTTCAAGGCGATGCGCGCGAACGACCGCGCCACGATGGAAGCGACCCTGAAGGACTTCTTCTACCCCTTCGCCGCCATCCGCGACCGCCAGACAGGCTATGCCGTCTCGATCATCAAGGCGGGCGCCGCCATCGTCGGCCAGGCGCCCGGCCCGGTGCGCCCGCCGCTGACCGACCTCACCGACGAGGAGCGCGGCATGCTGGCCGCCCTGATCGAGCGGAATGCCTGAACCTGAGCGGCCGCGCGGGAGGCGCTGGCCGTCCTGAACCTGACGACACGAACGGGAGGATCATCATGAGGACAACCACGATCGCCGGGATGGCCCTTGCGGCCCTGGCCGGCATGGTCGCGCAGCCCGCCCTCGCGCAAGGAGCGGCCGGCGAGATCACCATCGTCCTGCCGGAGCAGCCGAGTAACCTCGAGCCCTGCGGCTCGATCCTGACCGATGTCGGGCAGGTGCTCAGCCAGAACATCACCGAGACCCTGACGGTGGTGGATCCAGCGGACGGCTCGGTGGACCCGAAGCTCGCGACGTCCTGGGAACAGGTCGAACCGCTGACCTGGCGTTTCAAGCTGCGCGAGGGCGTCAAGTTCGGGGACGGCGAGACCTTCGACGCCGAGGCGGTCAAGTTCTCGATCGACCGCATGACGTCCAAGGCTTTCACCTGCAACAACCTCGCCAAGTTCGGCAGCGACACGATCACCGTCGAGGTGGTCGATCCCACCACGGTCGACGTGAAGTCCACGCAGCCGCAGCCGATCCTGCCGACGCTCATCTCGGTGGCAATGATCGTCTCGCCCAAGACCTCGGCGGCGCAGGCGACCAACGCGCCGGTTGGCACTGGACCCTATGCGCTGAAGGAGGCAAGCCCCGAGCGCATCGTCCTCGAGCGCTCCGACAGCTATTGGGGCGAGGCGCCGGCGGTGACGAAGGCCACCTATGTCTGGCGCGGCGAGTCCTCGCTGCGGATCGCGATGATCCAGACCGGCGAGGCCGACCTGACGCCGACGATCGCGCTCCAGGACGCGACCGACCCCGCCCGCGACGTCTCCTACCTCAACTCGGAGACGACGGCGGTCCGCATTGACATGGACTATCCCCCGCTCGACGACGTGCGCGTGCGCAAGGCGCTCAACATGGCGATCGACTGGGACGGGATGGCAGGCCTCTTCGGTGACGAGGCGTTGCGCGCCTCGCAGATGGTGCCGCCGGGCATCAACGGCCATGACAAGGACCTGAAGCCCTGGGCCTTCGATCCCGACGGTGCGGCCAAGCTTCTGGAGGAAGCCCGTGCGGCAGGCGTTCCGGTCGACACCGAGATCAACCTCGTCGGGCGCAACGGCATCTATCCCAACGGCACCGAAGCCATGGAAGCCATGATGGCCATGTGGAACGATGCCGGCTTCAACGTGAAGCTGACCATGCTCGACGTGGCCGACTGGACCCGCTACCTCCAGAAGCCGTTTCCGGCCGAGCGCGGCCCGACGCTTCTCCAGATCCAGCACGACAACAACAAGGGGGACGCCGCCTTCACCGTGCCGCTGCTCTACCGCTCGTCGGGCAGCTACTCGACGCTGGACAATCCGGCGATGGACGCCGAGATCGACACGGCGCTGGCGGCGACCGGCGACGAGCGCGGACAGAAGTTCCGCGCGGTCTTTGGCAAGGTCCACGACGAGATCGCCGCCGACGTGCCGATGTTCCACATGATCGGCTTTACGGCCGTCGGCCCTCGCATCGACTGGCGTCCGAGCCTCGCCACCAACAGCGAGATCCCGCTCGCGCAGATCCGCTTCAAATAGCTGTAGGTCCCGTGCCGGGGGGCGGCTTTCCGTCCTCCGGTTGACCGTCGCATTTTCAGGACGGACGCATCCCATGCTCGGCTTCATCGGCAAGCGCGCTTTCAACAGCGCGGTCTCCATCCTCGGTCTCCTGATCCTCGTTTTCGTGCTGACGCGCCTGACGGGCGATCCGGCGGCCCTGTTCCTGCCGCTCGACTCCTCGCAGGAGGCGCGCCAGGAGTTCAATCGCCTGAACGGCTTCGACCAGCCCGTGGTCTCCCAGTTCTTCGCCTATCTCGGCGATCTCCTCCGCCTCGATTTCGGCATGTCGCTCCGGCAGAACCGACCGGCAATGGAGGTGGCGCTGGAATCCTTCCCGCGCACGCTCCAACTCGCGTTCTTCGCCATTCTCTTGTCCTTCTCGCTGGCTCTCGTAGTGGGCGCGCTCGCCGCGGCCCGGCCCGGCGGTTGGTTCGATCGCCTGTCGAGCTTCGTCTCGCTGGCGGGCGCCAGCGCCCCGGACTTCTGGGTGGCGATCGTCGGCGTCCTCGTCTTCTCGGTCGGCCTCGGGCTCCTGCCGACGTCCGGCATCGGGGGTCTCGCGTACTGGATCCTTCCGGTGGCCGTCCTTACGCTGCGCCCCTTCGGCCTCCTGGTCCAGGTCGTGCGCGGGACGATGATCGGCGTGCTCGCGCAGCCGCACGTAAAAACCGCCAAGGCCAAGGGGCTAGCACCTCGCTCGATCCTCCTGCGACACGGGTTGCGCAACTCGATGCTCCCGGTGGTCACGGTGGCGGGAGATCTCGCCGCAAGCCTCGTCAACGGGGCGGTGGTGGTGGAGACGATCTTCGGCTGGCCCGGCATCGGCAAGCTGATGATCGATTCCATCGTCCAGCGCGACTTCGCCGTGGTCCAGAGCACGATCCTCGTCACCGCCTGCGCGATCTTCCTCCTGAACATCCTGATCGACCTCCTTTACGCCGCGCTCGACCCGCGCATCCGGTACTGACCCCATGAGCGAGATCACCACCACCCTCGATCGGCCGGCGTCCCACACGGCGCGGCTTGGCACCTGGGTCGCATGGCTGTGGCGCGACAAGCTGGCCTTCGTCGCCGTCCTGTTCCTACTCGTGCTGGCGGTCGCCGCCGCGTTGTCGCCGTTCCTTCTCGACGCGGCGGCCACGCGGCCTGGGCTGCGCCAGCGCAACCTCGCGCCCTTCACGCTCAGTGCCGGCTGGCTTTACGTGCTCGGCGCCGACACGCTCGGCCGCCCAATGCTGGCTCGCCTCCTCGTCGGCGCCGGCACGACGCTCGGCATCGCGGCGGCGGCAGTCCTTGGCTCGATGGTGCTGGGCGGCTGCCTCGGGCTCGTGGCGGGCTATTCGCGGCGCTGGTTCGCTCAAGGCATCATGCGCGTCGCCGACGTCATCATGAGTTTCCCGTCGCTGCTCCTCGCGCTGATCGTCCTCTATCTCCTGGGTCCGAGCGTCACCAACCTCATCATCGTCCTCGCCGTCACGCGGGTGCCGATCTACCTGCGCACGACGCGGGCGGAGGTGCTGGAGCTGCGCGAGCGCATGTTCGTGCAGGCAGCGCGCTCGATGGGCGCCGGACACGGACGCATCCTGTTCCGCCACATCGCCCCGCTCACCATCCCGACGCTCGTCACCATCGGTGCAATCGACTTCGCGGCCGTCATCCTAGCGGAATCGGCACTGAGCTTCCTCGGCCTTGGCATTCAGCCCCCGGCTTTCACCTGGGGCGCGATGGTGGCGACGGGGCGCGGCTACCTGCAGACCGCGTGGTGGATCGCCTTCTGGCCGGGCCTCCTGATCATGCTGACGACGCTCTCGCTCAACATCGTCGCGAGCTGGGCGCGCGTCGCCTCCGATCCCCACCAGCACTGGCGGCTCCAGTCGCTGAGGAGAGCGCCGAAATGACTGCGATCGATCCTCCCATTCTCGAGATCCGCGACCTCACGGTCGACTTCCTATCCGACGAGGCGCCGGTGCGCGCGGTGGACGGCGTCAGCCTCCGGGTGCGACGGGGCGAGACCTTGTGCATCCTGGGCGAGAGCGGCTCGGGCAAGAGCGTCAGCTCCTCGACCGTGCTCGACATCCTCGACACGCCGCCAGCCGAGATCGTCTCCGGGCAGATCCTCTTCGAGGGCCGCGACCTCGCAGGCATGACGCCCGAGGAGCGGCGGCGAATCAACGGTCGGAAGATCGCGATGATCTTCCAGGATCCCCTCGCCCATCTCAACCCGGTCTACACGGTCGGTGCGCAGATCTGCGAGGTGTTCCGCGCTCATAGCGTCTGCGCCGGCGCCGAGGCGCGCAGGCGTGGCATCGAGCTTCTCGGCCGCGTCGGCATCCCCGAACCCGAGGCGCGCTTCGACCGCTATCCCCACGAGTTCTCCGGCGGCCAGCGCCAGCGCGTCATGATCGCCATGGCGATCGCCCTCGGCCCATCCCTCCTGATCGCCGACGAGCCGACCACCGCGCTCGACGTTTCCGTCCAAGCGCAGATCCTCGACCTCCTCGCCGATCTCCAGCGCGAGTTCGGCATGGCGCTGGTGATGATCACCCACGATCTCGAAGTCGCCGCCTCGATGGCCGATCGCGTCATCGTCATGCGGCGCGGGCGCATCGTCGAGGAGGGCGAGGCGCGCGCCGTCTTCACTCAGCCCGGCGACGACTACACGCGCCGACTGATGGCCGCGATCCCCTCCCACGACGGCGAAGGAGCCCGCCGTTCCAAGGCGCCAGCCACGGAGCCGCTTCTCGACGTTCAGGGGCTCACCAAGGTCTATCAGGTCACCAGCGGGCTGTTCTCCTCCCCGCGCAGCGTGGCGGCGGTGGAGGGCGTGTCGTTCCGGGTCGGACGCGGCGAGACGCTCGGCATCGTCGGCGAGTCCGGATCGGGCAAGTCCAGCGTCGCCAAGATGTTGCTGAGGCTCGTCGAGCCGACCGCCGGCCGGGCGCTCTTCCGTGGCACGGACATTTACGGCTTGGAACGGGGGGAGCTCTTGCGCTTCCGCCGCAAGGTGCAGATGGTCTTCCAGGACCCCTACGGCTCGATGAACCCGCGCATGACGGTCGAGGCGATCATCTCGGAGCCTTGGCGCATTCACGGCGACATCCTGCCGAGGGCGCAGTGGCGCGCCCGTGTGCGAGAGCTTCTCGACCTCGTCGGCTTGAACCCGGATTGGGCGAGCCGCCATCCGCACCAGTTCTCCGGCGGACAGCGCCAGCGCATCGCGATCGCCCGGGCGCTCGCCTGCGACCCCGAACTCATCGTCTGCGACGAGGCGGTGTCCGCTCTCGATGTGTCCGTTCAGATGCAGGTGATCGACCTCCTCGCCGATCTTCGCGACCGCCTCGGCCTCGCCTACGTCTTCATCACCCACGACCTGCCGGTGGTCCGGAACTTCGCCGACCGCATCATTGTCATGCGGGGCGGCAAGGTCGTCGAGGAGGCGGATACCGAAACCCTGTTCGCGGTTCCCCGCCACGAGTACACTCGGACGCTTCTGTCGTCTTCGCCCAGGCCAAAATGGGAAACGGCAGGAGTGGATGCTTCACGCAGCCATTGATTCAGCCCGCCACTGTGGTCGGCCATGGAACCGCGGAAGGCTGCGGTTGGCCCGCAAGGCAGCGGTTCGAATGAAATGGGACAGCTTGCTGCGAGACCCGGATGCAAATCGGCAGTTGACCGCTGGTTGGCTTGCGTGATTCCGGCGCTGCCGTAACATGCGGTTCGTCAGCTTCCGCCTCAGACCACCGCCATGGGACTGTCACCTCTTTACCCGGCTTTGCTGCAACAGCACAGCGCGACCGGGCCGTCAGCGGTCCGTCCGCTTTAGAGGTGATCTGGCAGATAGCGGCCGTTCCATTCACGAACGGCATAGCCCTTTGGTTTCACTTCCATCACCTCCCACAGCGGATACGACATCATTTCGAGCGGTAGACCGGTCCAATGTCGTGTCTGTTGGAAAGTTCTCTCGCTGCATGTCGAAAGGCATCTCGTAACAAATCCAATGCCTCGCGATCGTGTGCCGCCGAGAGATAGTGGCGACCGAAAGCGGCGGGCATTGAGATGACGCCGTGTCGGCGCAGAGCCAGATGCAGCGCGAGAGTCAATTCTGGATCTACGGACGCGCTCGCCTGAACATATGTGTGGGGCGGTGTTGGCGTGAACCAGGGGGTGAAAACGCTTCCATAGCCGCTGGTGGACACCGGACGCCACAGACGCGCGACGTCCTTCTCGATCTCAGTGCGCAGATCGTCTCCCTTCGACAGGAAGGCGCCATAGTCGAGCGTCGAGAGAATGCCCATCGTTGCCGCCACTGCGGCGCAAGCCACCGGGTTTCCGTTGTAGGTGCCGGCCTGCCTCAGGCGCCCGTCCCGGAACACGGCCGTCGCCTCGCGCGTGCCGACGAGCGCGGCGACGGCAAAGCCGTTGCCGATCGCCTTGCCGAGCGTCGCCAGGTCGGGATCGAGGCCGAAGCCGTGGCCGGAAAGACCCTGTCGAACGCGAAACCCCATGAGCACTTCGTCGGCGATCACCATGACGCCGGCCTCGCGAGCGAGGCGCGAGAGGTTCGCGAGATAGTCGGGATCCGGAGGCAGGCAGCCGGCATTGGCCATCATCGGCTCAACGATGATCGCGGCAAGATTCGGCTCCTCGGCGAGGAGTGCGCGCAAATCCTCGATGTCGTTGAAGCGCGTGAGCACGGTGTCCCCTTGGCGAGGCCGGCTGTTGGAGCGCATCCCGGCGGCCTCGGATCCGGCATTGCCGAAGGCGACGTCCGAGAACCAGCCGTCGTAGCCCGCCGCAAGCTTGGCGACGACGCGCCGTCCGGTGGCGGCCCGCGCAACGCGGCAGGCGAGATGCACCGCTTCGCTGCCCGAGTTGAGGAACACCACCTGGTCAAGGGAGCCGGTATGGGTGGCAAGCGCACTCGCCGCCTCTTCTTCCAGGGCATGCGCATAGGCCGGCATCGAGCCGTTGGCTACCGCGCGGGACACGGCGTCGACGACGGCAGGATGGCTGTGGCCGAGGAGCGTCGCGCCGAAACCCATCGCCGTATCGACATAGCGCCGACCGCGATCGTCGAAGACATAGGGGCCTTCGGCGCGGGAGACAAGGAAACGCCGGCCTTCGACGTCGGGCACGGCGCGCCCGGCGCTGGAAATTCCCGAAACGAGATGGGACATCGACTTCAGATTCCGAACAGGGAGGGCAGCCACTCCGTCATGCCTGGGACGAGGGCGATGCCGGCGATGCAGACGAGGCTGGCGATCCAGTAGGGCATCAGCCACTTCGACACAGCGTACATGTCGAGCTTGGCGATGTTGCAGACCACCGTGATGTTGGTGCCGACCGGCGGCGTGAAAAGGCCGGCGCCGAGCGTGATGGTGAAGAGGACCCCGATCTGGAAGGGCTGGAGGCCAGCGTCGCGCGCGATGGGCACTAGGATCGGCGTCATGATTACGAGGGAGGGGCCGAGGTCCAGCCAGAAGCCGACCGCCGACAGGACCAGGAGGATCAAGAGGACGGTCACGACGGGGCCGGACGAGAAGCCGGAGATCCAGTCGGCCGCCAGCGTCGGGATTTGCTCGACGGTGAGGATCCAGGAGAAGGGCGTGGCGAGCGCCATGATCATCATGATGACGCCGGTCGTCGTCACCGCGCCCACCACGGCCGGATAGATGTCGCGCCAGGACAGTTCGCGATAGACCAGCGTGCCGACAAGGAACGAATAGACGACGGCGATCGCCGAGGCCTCGGTGGCGGTCGCAAAGCCCCCGACGATCGTCGACAGGACGATGAGCGGCATGGCGAGTGCGGGCAGCGAAAAGGCGGTGTCGCGGGCAACCTCGCGCGCGTCGAAGCGCGTCTCCAGGCGCGGGAAGTTGTGGCGGCGCGCCACGATCCAGGTGGTCGCCATCATCACGGCGGCGACGAAGATCGAGGGCAGAATACCGGCGAGCAGCAGGCCGCCGATCGAGGTGTTGGTGAGCGCGCCGTAGAGGATCAGAATGACGCTCTGTGGCCCGATGATGCCGAGCGTGCCGGCCGCGGCCGTGACGGCGGCGGCGAAGGCCTTGGGGTAGCCGCGCTCCGTCATCGCGGGGATCATGATCGAACCGACGGCCCCAGTATCGGCCGTGGCCGAGCCGCTGATGCCGCCGTAGACGAGCGCGGTCGCGACATTGACGAGACCCAGTCCGCCGCGGATGCGGCCGAGCAGGTGCTCGGCGACGTTGACGATGCGGCGCGTGAGCCCGCCTCGGTTCATCAGCTCGCCTGCAAAGAGGAAGAGCGGAATGGCAGCGAGTGTGATCTCGTCAGCGCCGCGGATCGTCTGCTGCGCGAACCAGGCAGCCGGCACGCCGAGATCGCCGGTCACGATGGCCAGCAGGCTCGACAGGCCCATGGCCCAGGAAATGGGGACGCCGGCGAAGAGCAGGATCGTAAAGGACAGGATCAGGACGGCGAGCGTCATGCGGCAGGCTCCCGCTCTGGGTACGGATCCTGCCCGCGCAGCACCCGGACGACGCGCGCGGCTCCAAGGCCGGCCAGCGCCAGCCCCAGTACTAGGATCGAGGCGATGGTCACGCCCTGCGGCAGGCGTAGGACCGGGGTCGGCACGAAGGCGAAGCGCTGCCAGACGGCCCAGCCGCTCCACAGGAAGACGAGGCCTAGGATGACGACGCAGACCGCGATCCCGCCGTCGATGCCGCGGCGGATCGAGGGGCAAAACCATTCCTTGATCGGGTCGAACGACACGTTCTCGCCCCGGATCTCGCCGACCACGATGCCGAGAAACGTCACCCACACAAAGGCGATAGCCGCGACCTCGAAGGTCCATTCGAAATGTGGGAGCGCGAAGAGGCGCGCGATCACGCTGAGAAGGGTCGAGACGAAGAGGATGGCGAAGGCGACGGCCCCCGCCAGGGCGAAGGCTCGCTGCCCGCGCCCCTTCAAGGGAGTGGGCTGTGATAGGAACGGGGGCTGTTCCACCGGCTTACTCGCTAGCCGCCTTGCGCACCTTCCGGACAAGATCCTCGCCCCATTCGGCGCCGAACTCGTCGTAGACCGGCGTCACCGCCGTGCGAAACGGCGCGGGGTCAACCGTGGAGACCTCGACGCCCTTCGCCTTCAGCTCGTCGAGGATGCGCGCGTAGGTCGAATCTAACTGGCCGCGATACCAAACGACGGTCTCGGTCGCTGCTTCCTTCAGCGCCGCCTGCTGGTTGGGCGGCAGGGCGTCCATCTTGTCCTTGTTCATGAACCACCAGTTGGCGGTCCAGATATAGTTGGCGATCGAGAGCTTGCCGGCGACCTCGTACCACTTGGAATCGTAGTAGTCGCGGATCTCGGGCTCGACCGCGCTGACGACATTGGCCTGGAGCGAGGTGTAAACCTGACCGAAGGGGATCGCCTCAGCCAGCGCGCCGAGCTGGCGCATGGTCGCGAGGATCACCGGGTTGGGCGGCGTGCGGATCTTCAGGCCTGAGAGATCGGCGGGTGTAGTGATCGCCGTCTTCTCGGAGGCGAACTGGCGGAAGCCGGAGTCCAGAGCGCCGAGGAGGACATAGCCGCGGTCCTGCCCGAAGCCAAGCATTTCCTGGCCGACCGGACCATCGAGGAAGCCGTGGATGGCCGCGTTGTTCTGGAACAGGAACGGCAGGGAGACGACATTCAAACGCGGCTCAATCGCGTCCACCGAGCCGCCAAGGCCGATGTCGATGGAGCCTGTGCCGACGCCTTCAACGATCGGATCCTCGTCGCCAAGCTGGCCGTCGGGGAAGACGACGATCTCCAGCTCGCCGTTGGTCTTCTCCTTGACCTTACGCTGGAACTCGAGCGCCGCCTTGTTGATGAGGCTGTCGTTGGACGAGGCGTGCGCCAGGCGGAGCTTGGCGGCCTCGGCCGCCTGCGGCAGGCCGAGCGGCGACAAGGCCGTGCCGACGAGAGCGACCATCAAGAAGCGGCGTGTCATTCTGTCAAGCATGGCGAACCTCGAACCGGTGGCGATGACGAGCAGGTTCGCAGGGACGCCGATGGGCGTAAACGGTTGTTTACACGCTATTTTGAAGTTTTATGACGGGATAAGCGCGGCTTATGCGATCGCTCGCCGACGCCTTCCGCACTTCCACGAGACGACCGCTGCACAGACAGTGGGCTTGACGCGCGATTAGGCATAGCGCTTTGTGGAGGCGTCAACCAGAGGATCCGAGAATGCGTCATCTCGACAGCGATGCCCTGTTGGCCTTCGTCGCGGTCGCGGAGGCCGGTTCCTTCACGGTGGCAGCCCAGCGCATCAACAAGTCGCAAGCCGCCGTCTCCATCGCCGTCGCGCGGTTGGAGGAGCGGCTCGGGCGGAAGCTATTCGACCGGCTGCCGCGCCGCGTCGCGTTGACCAGCGCGGGCGAGCGGCTGCACCACTACGCCCAGAAGATCCTCAGCCTGGAGGACGAGGCGATCGCCTCCCTGTCGGATGCCGCGCACGAAACGCGCGTGCGCCTCGGCATGCCGGACGACTATCTGGCCCTGTTCGGGGGCGCCCTGGTGGAGGCCTTCGCACCGCGCTTTCCGCTCGTCGGGATCGATCTGCGCTGCGGCTTCTCCTGCCAGCTGGAGTCGATGGTCGAGGCGCGCGAGCTCGACATGGCGATCATCACGCAGAACTCGGCGGAGCCAAAGGGCGAGGTGCTGCGCACGGAGCGGCAGGTCTGGTGTGCCGGCCCCAGCCGGTCGCCGGAAACGGCGCCCGTCCTAAGGCTGGCCCTGTTTCCCGACGGCTGCCGCTCCAAGCCTCTCGTGCTCCGTTCGCTCGACAAGGCGGGGCGCCCCTGGAAGATCGGCTACTCATCGTCGTCGATCCAAGGGCTCCAACTGGCTGTCGCCTCCGGTGATATGATAACGGTCCTGCCCGAGTCCGCCGTGCCACCTGATTGGCGTCGCCTCGGCGAGGAGGACGGCCTGCCGCCGATCCCGTCCCTGGCTCTGGCGATCTACACGTTCCAGCAATCGCGGCTTGCCGTCCGGCAGGTAACGAGTTTCATGCGCACGTGCTTCTCCGATGCCGGTGGTACTGTCGTCGAGAAAGCGCTTTGCCTGTAATCTAATCGGGATGTAGTTCTGGTTGGGTGACGTTCCGAATTTTCTGTTGAATAGCATATAAAGGCGAAAAACGCCCGCTGCTCGATCATATACCGGTTATATTTGTCAGCATCGTAGGCAGAAGCGCTCCGCCGGGAACTCAGTGCAATCTACCTTGACCTTAGCATTGGGATTGGTCTGATACGGGCCGTTAGCGGTCGGTCCGCTTATTGGAATTAGCGCGCAAAAGCGGACCTTCAGCACTCGACCCCTTTGCGTCGTTCCGCTCACTATAGGGCCTTCCTGAAAGGCGACATTCATCACTGTCGATGGCGAGGCGAGCGACCTGGAACCTCGAACACAACGCCAGTCGGACTGAAGGTCTCGAACGCTGTGTACGCTTCGTCGTAACGGCGGTCGTAGGAGGTCATGTTGATTCACAGCTTGCCACGATACCATACGCGGTTGGCTCGGGAGATCAGCCTCCTCCAGCGCCCTCTTGGATAGAGATTTTGGAAGATGCTCCCGTCGCGCAGTTGCAGGACAAACCAACGGCTTTGATCCTTATCGCGCACTGCGACGCGGGTGATCTCGGACCAAGGAATAACTTCCTCTGCCCAATCGCTCCAATAGACACCCTGCGGACCAATATTCAGCTCCCTGGGCGGTCGAAACATCTCCACGAAACAGACCAGTCCGCTTCCTCCGAATATGAGCGCGCCGACCGTGATCACGCCTCTTTCGAGAACGTCCTGTGGCGCTTCAGCAAATGGGATCGGGCCAAAGGCACCAAGCCAATGCAGACAAACACCACAGCAGAGAAACACGGCTGCCATGCAGAACAGCAAGATTCCACGTGATCCGCGTGCAACGAAGTCTGCCTTGGCTTCCACCAAATGTTCCATAATCGGTGAGTAACATGAAAGCGCGCCTAGGTCCGGGTTTGGTTCTACGCCCTTTGAAACGGACGGTCCGCAAACCACCCAGCCCAGCCGCTCGACGCCAAGGAACCGGACGCCCGGAAGAGGTCCATCCGCTTTCGACCCTTCTACGTCATACATGTCAGTCCGATCGCTCCTCAGGAGCGGACATTGTTGCCACGAGTTTGCTACGGCTCGGTGTTTACATGAACACCCAGATGGCCGGGGCGTGCCTCTTAGTCTTGGAAGCGGAGGTGGCAATCACGTAATAGCGCCCCAACTATATCGTATGCCAGATATTCGCCCTGTAACGGATCAAGTCCGATCCGAGTTGGTCCGCATCAAGCACGGGACAGACGCCCATGTCGCCAAGTGCGATGTCTGCCTTGACCATTCGCCGACCGTCGCCGTGATCCGCCTGGTGGGCGGATATGAGGTCGACATCTGCGAGCAATGCTTGCGCGTTGCCCATGGCAAACTGCGCGCCGATGCTGAACTGAATGACTGCGGCGTTCCATAGTCTCGGTGCTTGGCCTCGCCGTCGGATCTCCTCATCCGAGTTCGAAGCGCCCTCTCTCGCGTGACCGGCCATCTCGTGCGCGGGCTTTGGTTCCCGAGCTTCTTGGAACCCTTCCGAGTACTTGCCCTTATCGCTCCAGCAGGCCGCGCCGCACAGAGCGTCGGCGGCGCAAAACCGGAGATGACGCGATGGTCCATCCGCCCCTTCCCTTCAGCCCCGACGTCGAGCAGCCGAGCGAGGGCGAGCAGAAGACGATCGACGGCATTATCCGGGGAATGACGGAGCAGTCCGAGACGGTGGAGAAGCGCGAGCACCATGCCGTGCGCGCCAGCCATGCGAAGTCGACCGCCCTTGCCGTGGGAATGCTGGAGATCCCAGAGGGGCTGCCTGCCGAACTGGCACAAGGGCTCTTCGCCCGCCCCGGAGTCCATCCCGTCGCGGTCCGCTTCGCGCAAGGGCCCGGCGAGCGGCTAGGCGACCGAGTGTCCACCCACCGCGGCTTGTCGATCAAGGTCTTCGACGTGCCCGGCGAGAAGCTGCCGGGCCACGCCACGGACACGCAGGACTTCGTGCTCGCCAGCGGCCCGACCTTTCCCTCCGGCACCGCGGAGGGCTTCCTGCGCGACGGCACGGTGATTGGCAAGGCGACAGGGTTGCCGGAGGGCGCCAAAAGCGCCGTTGCCTCGCTGGCCCGCAACTTCAACCGCGTGCTGCACGCCTTCGGCACCGAAAGCCCGAAGGCCGACTTCTTCGGCCACCCGTTCTCACATCCGCTCGCCGAGCCCTACTACAGCCAGGCGCCGATCCGCTTCGGCGACTATGTTGCCAAGCTCGGCGCCTTTCCGGTCTCGCTGGCGCAGGACGCCCTGAAGGAATGGCGGCTCGACCCGAAGGAGGACGAGGACGGCTTCCGCCATGCGACGGTTGCCCACTTCCGGGCCAACGAGGTCGTGTTCGAATTGCGAGCCCAGCTATGGCGCGACGCGGACAGCCAGCCGATCGAGGATGCCTCGGTGGAATGGCCTGAGAACGTCAGCCCGTTTGTCACCGTCGCCAAGATTCGCCTACCTGCGCAGGATGCCTACAGCGCGGCCCGTCAGCGGTACTTCGACGAGGTGATGACGTTCCGCCCGGCGCACAGTCTCGCCGCCCACCGCCCGCTCGGCTCGGTGATGCGGGCTCGGCTCCAGGTCTACCAAGCG
The DNA here is from genome assembly GCF_047943035.1 of Aureimonas phyllosphaerae. Taxonomy (NCBI): domain Bacteria; kingdom Pseudomonadati; phylum Pseudomonadota; class Alphaproteobacteria; order Hyphomicrobiales; family Aurantimonadaceae; genus Aureimonas; species Aureimonas phyllosphaerae. The sequence continues at coordinate 4,638,203 of NZ_CP181348.1, forward strand.
CTGTCCGAGTTCCGGCACCGCGAGAACGGCATTCCGGAGGAGAACCCGGCGACGATCGAGGCGGTCCCCGCCTGACGGTATCAGATCGTTGGCGCCGCCGTTCCTTTCGAATGGCGTCGCCATCATCGCCCGGCATTCCTGCGACAACGCCTCACAGCCCGGAACCTGCCCAGATACGCATCGTTCATCGGGTCCGTGCGCCTCTCACATCCGTGTCAGTGCCGCAAAGCCCCCACAGGACCATCGATGACCCTATCCAATCGCAGGATCGCCATCCTTATATCGCCGCGTGGAACCGAGGATCCCGAGTTCGCCAAGCCCAAGTCGGCCGTGGAAGCCGCAGGCGCGACCGTCACGGTCATCAGCCTGAAGAAGGACGATGCTCGGACTGTGAACAACGACCTGGACCCAGGCTCGAGCTACACCGTCGACAAGACGATCGACGAGGTTTCGGCGGCCGACTTCGACGGGCTGGTCGTACCCGGCGGTTGCGTCGGCGCGGACACGCTGCGCGGTGACGCGAAGGTCGTTTCGTTCGTCCGGGATTTCTTCGGGGCTGGCAAGCCAGTCGGCGTCATCTGCCACGGACCGTGGGTCCTGGTAGAGGCCGGCGTCGTCAAGGGCCGAACGCTAACTGCGTACCCGACGCTGAAGACCGACATCGAGAACGCGGGCGGCACGTTCGTCGACCAGGAGGTTGTCACCGACCAGGGTCTCGTGACCAGCCGCAATCCCAACGACCTACCCGCCTTCTGCGCCAAGATCGTCGAGGAGTTCGAGGAAGGCCGTCACTCGGCCCAAACGAGGAGCGCTTGATGGCCGGCACCATGTCGAGGTTCGAGGGCAAGGTCGTGGTCGTGACGGGCGCCGCATCCGGCATCGGCGAGGCAGCGGCCAAGCGCTTCGCGTCCGAGGGGGCGTCCGTCGTGCTCGCCGACAAGGATGCCGACGGCCTGAAGCGGGTGGCAGGCGAGATCGGCGAACGCGCCGTGCCCCACAAGACCGACGTCTCGAACGGCGCTGCCTGCGAGGCACTCGTCGCCATCACGGTGGAGCGGTTCGGTCGGATCGACGTCCTCGTCAACGACGCCGGGGTCGACCACCTCAGTCGGATCGACGAGGGTCCGTTCTCGGACTTCACCAAGGTGATCGAGACCGATCTCTATGGTGTCGTCCATATGAGCCGGGCCGCGATCGTCGAACTCCGGAAGACGAAAGGCGCGGTGATCAACGTGTCCTCCGCGTCCGGTCTCGGGGGCGACTGGAACCACGCCGCCTACTGCGCAGCCAAGGGCGCCGTCACGAACTTCACGCGGGCGTTCGCGATGGACGAGGCCAAGAACGGCGTGCGGGTGAACGCGGTGAACCCATCGCTGACCTACACCCCGTTCACCGCTGGGATGAAGGACCAGCCGGACCTCATCGCGAAGTTCGAGGAGCGCATCCCGATGGGCCGGGGTGCCGAGGTCGACGACATCTCGGGCGTGATCGCGTTCCTTGCAACGGAGGACGCACGTTACGTGACGGGCGTGAACCTTCCGGTCGACGGGGGACTGTCGGCATCGAACGGCCAGCCGGCGCTGAGCTGACATGCTGAGTTGGGCGGGGGCCGGCACTTGCCAGCTCCCGCCCTCCATCGAACTCAACGGATAACGGCCGCACAAATCATTTGTGCATCCAGGAACCTGGGAGATAGCCAATCCTTCTTCCTCTTGAATTAGAGAGGTTCCAAACCATGACACTCGCTGCGCCCGTTCGCTTTTCCCCGTCCGTCGAAGACATCCAGCCTGACGAGCAGGAGACGATCGCCGGACTGAACGACACGTTCGATACGATCCTGGAGACGACGGCAAAGGACTACGGTCATGCGGTCCGTTCGGTTCATGCGAAGGCGCACGGGATCCTTGAAGGGAAGCTCCGGATCGCGGATGGCCTCCCGCCTGAGCTCGCGCAGGGGCTGTTCGCCAAGCCCGGTGAGCACACGGTCTACATGCGGCTCTCCACCAACGCCGGGGACATCCTGCCGGACGCGATCTCGCTACCTCGTGGGCTTGCCATGAAGGTTCTTGACGTCGAGGGCGAGCGCCTTCCGGGCGCCGAGGGAACAACGCAGGACTTCATCATGGTCAACGGCCCGGTGTTCCAGGCCAAGACCGCAGCCGACTTCCATGGCAGCCTGAAGATGCTGGCCAAGACCACCGACAGGCTGGAAGGCACGAAGACGGTCATGTCCTCGGTCCTGCGCGGCGTGAACAAAGCGTTGGAAGCCGTCGGCGTCGAGAGCCCAACGCTTCAGTCCATGGGTGGCGCGCCCAACGTAGATCCGCTCGGCGAGACCTACTACAGCGTCACGCCGTTCCGATACGGCGACTACATCTCCAAGTTCTCGCTGGCCCCGGTGTCGCCGGACCTCACCGAGCTGACAGGTCGCGAGATCGACGCCAGCGACAACGAGACCGCCATCCGCGACACCGTCCGGGCCGAGATGGGGACCATCCGCGGTCGCTGGGAGTTGCGCGTCCAGCTTTGCCGCGACCTCGACAAGCAGCCCGTCGAGGATCCGACGGTCGAATGGAAGGAGGACGAGGCGCCCTTCCAGACCGTGGCGACGATCACGGTCGAGCCGCAGGACAGTTGGGCTTCCGAGCGCGTCCAGGCGGTCGACGAGGAGATGCGCTTCGGCATCTGGACCGGGCTTGCGGCCCATCAGCCGCTTGGCAACATCAATCGCGCCCGTAAGGCTCCCTACGAACACTCCGCGAAGTTCCGCGAGCGGTTCAATGGCTGCCCCATCCATGAGCCGTCGACGAGGACGGCCGCATGAGCGGTTCGCGCCTCTTCGGCGCCATCGCAGGCGGTTTGACCGCCGGGATCGGCATCACGGCACTGCTGGTGGCAGGCGAGCGCAAGAGCGGCCGGCCGTCCGAGCTGGCCGACCTGGAACGCGCCGCCGAAGCCCGGCTTGGTTTGCGGGTTCGCGACCACGGTGCGCTTCCGGGTCCTGGCGAACAGGCGGTGATCCAGGGAGGTCACCTCCTCCTTTCTGCCGTTGCGGGCGCGACCTATGCGGCCGTCACCGACGAGGACTCAGGTGTCCTGTCCTCTGGGATCCTGTTCGGCCTGTCCTTCTACGCCGCCATGCACTGGATCGTCGGCCCGCTTCTCGGGGTGAAGAAGCCGGAATGGCAGGCTGATCCCGCGACGATCGGCATGCACACGGCGAACCATCTCCTGTTCGGTCTCGCGACCGCGGCGGGCGCCAGGCTCTTCAGTCGTCGCTGACGCCTGTCGCCGTTTCGCGAGCACCCTCCTGAAGCGCAAGGAATAGACCCATGAAGCCGTTCGAGGTGAACTGGTCGGAAGCGGACATCGAAGCGGTGCTGGAGCGCGTACGTGCCTATCGCTTCCCCCCGGTTCCAGAAGGCGAGGGTTGGCGGTACGGCTGCGATGTCACCTACCTGCAAGACTTCTGCGGCTACTGGACCGAAGCCTACGACTGGCGGTCCGCCGTCGAGCGGCTCAACCGTTTTCCCCAGTTCATCGCGGAGATCGACGGTGTCGACATCCACTTCGTCCATGTCGTCGGCGAGGCGGAGGGGAAGCGCCCCCTTCTCCTGTCACACGGTTGGCCTGGTTCGCATCGCGAGTTCTGGAAGGTGATCGAGCCGTTGGCCTTCCCGTCGCGTTTTGGTGGACGGGCAGAGGATGCCTTCGACCTCGTCGTGCCGTCGCTTCCGAACTTCGGGTTCTCCGGAAAGCCTATGAAGACCATCGACCAGCGCGAGACCGCGCGTATCTTCGATCGCCTGATGCGCGAAGTTCTCGGCTACACGCGGTACCACGCCCATGGCGGCGACTGGGGCGCGCTGGTCACGGGCCTCCTAGCGTTGGAGCGGCCCTCGAGCCTGCACGCCATCCATCTCACCATGATGTTCCCTGCTCCATCCGCAGAGCCGAACACACCGGAGGAGCAGGCCTGGGCGAAGGAGATGGCGGCGATCGAGAAGGAGAAGGGCGGCTACCGACATCTCCAGGGCTCCAAACCGCAAAGCCTGTCATGGGCGGTCGGCGCCGATCCCGTTGCGCAGGCGGCCTGGATCCTCGAGCGCTACCACGACTGGTCCGACCGCCGGGATCGCCGCTTCGAGGACGTGTTCGACCGGGACGAACTCCTCGACACGATCATGATTTACGTGATGACCGGGGCGTTCCACTCCTCGATCCGCTACTACTCGGCGGCGCAGGAGGCGAAGTTGCGGAACCTGCCGGAGGGGCTGCGGATCGAGGTGCCGACGGCGTTCGCCCGGTTCCCCGATCCGCTGCATCCTTGGCCGCCCCGCTCCCTGGCCGAGAAGGGCTACGCCAAGATCACGCGCTGGACCGAGATGCCCCGCGGAGGCCACTTCGCCGCGCTCGAGGCACCCAATCTCCTCATCGACGACCTTCGGGCTTGGACGAAAGTGTCCAGTCAGCGCGACTGACAGGACCGTTCAGCCTCGCAGGCCTCGTGGTCAGCCGTAAGCGAAGGGCAGATCGGCAATCCCTTTGGCAACCGATCGCGGATCGGGATAATCGGGAACGTCTATATCGCGTCGGAACATTCGTGGACTCCCGGCACTTCCATGATCTCTCCCTTGAAGGAATGATCATGAAGTTCGCCATTGCCCTGACCGCGAGCCTTGCCGCCGCGACCGCCCTGTCGACCGCAGCCCTCGCTCAGACAGCAACCCCCACTCCCTCGCCCGCCGCCGAGACCGCCAAACCTGCCATGGCTCAGCCCGCTCCAGAGATGAAGGCGGTTCTCGACAAGCTCCAGGAGCTCGGCGCCAAGCCGATCGGCACCCAATCCGTCGAGGAAACCCGCAAGGGCCCGACCCCCGCCGACGCCGCCATGGCTGTTATGAAGGAGAAGGGCATCCAGCCCGATGCCGCCGTCGCGGCCGTGAAGACCAAGGACATGATGATCCCGGGCGCGGCAGGCGAGATCCCGATCCGGATCTACACTCCAGAGGGAACGGGTCCCTTCCCGGTCGTCGTCTACTTCCACGGGGGCGGCTGGGTCATCGCGGACATCGACACCTACGACGCATCGGCTCGTGGCATCGCGGCTGGAGCCGAGGCCATCGTTGTCTCCGCCGACTACCGTCATGCGCCCGAGCACAAGTTCCCGGCCGCGCACGAGGACGCCAACGCAGCCTATAAGTGGGTCGTTGAGAACTCCGGCTCGTTCAACGGCGACGCCACGAAGATCGCCCTCATCGGCGAGAGCGCGGGCGGCAATCTGGCGGCCAACGTGGCGATCACCGCACGCGACCAGAAGCTGACGGCGCCGCTTGCCGAGGTGCTCGTCTACCCCGTCGCCGGCAAGGACATGACGACGCCGTCCTATGTCGAGAATGCGGACGCCATGCCGCTGTCGAAGCAGGCGATGGAATGGTTCGTCGCCAATGTCTTCGAGAGCAAGGCGCAGGCGGCCGACCCGCGCCTCGACCTCGTCAACCGGACCGATCTCGCCGGCCTGCCCCCCACCACGATCATCAATGCGCAGATCGACCCGCTGCGCTCGGAAGGCGAGATGCTGGCCGAGAAGCTAACGGCGGCGGGCGTCACGACCGAGCAGAAGACGTACGACGGTGTGACGCACGAGTTCTTCGGAATGGCGGCGGTCGTCCCGCAGGCCAAGGAGGCGACGGACATGGCGGTCGCGGCGCTGACCAAAGCGTTCGGCAATTGAGCTACGGCATCTTGTAGAAGGGAAAGCCGTCGGTGCCAGCTGGGCCCGACGGCTTTCGACCCGATCCGGCCATGATCTGTCGCGCAACGTCCTCCGCATAGCGGACACGTGAAACCTAGCGTTGGATACATCGGCAGCGAAGGGTAAGCTCCTTGATCGATATGTCTACGGATGTTGGTCGTCGTTGCGTCAGCCGACGAAGAAGCGGCGGCGATACTCGGTCGGGCCAAGGCCGGTCAGGCGTACAAAAAGCTTACGGAAAGCCGAAGGGTCGCCGTAGCCGACATCCCAAGCTATCTGGTCGATCGGCCGACGAGTGTGCTCCAGCTCCTCACGCGCCTTGGCGATGCGTACGCTTTGCGCGTATTCAGTAGGCCGAAGTCCCGTCGCCCTCTTGAAGTGTCGCAGAAATGTCCGTTCTTCCAGCCCTGCCCGCTCGGCGAGGCCAGGAAGGGCATGATCGCGAGCATGGGTCGCGTGAAGCCAATGCTGCACCTTGAGGATTGCGGTATCCCCGTGGTCGAGGCGCGGCACGAAGCGTCCAAACGGCTTCTGTTCACGTCTCGGTGGATCGATCAGAAGAAAGCGCGCTGTCTCCAGCATAGCCGAGGGACCAAGCAGCCGCTCGACCAGCGTCAGTCCGAGATCGGTCCACGCGAGAATGCCGCCGGCGGTGATTATATCGCCCTCGTCGATCACCATACGGTCGGCATCAACGCGCACTGTCGGAAAATGTGCGGCCAGAGCGGCGGCGAAGTACCAGTGCGTCGTTGCGCGTCGCCCGTCCATGAGCCCGGTGCGGCCTAGCACGAAGGCTCCTGCGCATACAGAGCACAACGTTGCCCCTTCGGCGTGCAAGCCTGAGAGCCAGCGGGCTGAGGCATCCAGCGCCTGAATCTCGCTAGGCACGACGAGGCTAGGTGGGACGATGACATGCGATAGACGGTGCGCCGACCCAGGATGGGTGTCGAAGACGCAGACTGGCTCGCTGTCGCCCTCACCTCGCCAGTGCGTGACGCGGACGTTCGGTGGCTCCGTAGCGCTGCCTGCCACCATCAGTCCGGCAATATGAAAAAGGTCCGTCAGCCCATGCACAGCCCCAAGCTGGACGTCAGGATAAAGGAGAATACCAATCTCAGAGACGATCCGCGTGGGCGACGTCATTTGTCAGTTCCGGCTTGCTCGATGTCATCATTGCCAAGTTCAGCCGAAAAATAGGCAGGCTATCTCCTCTTGCAGCGGGCAATGACCTTATCGCCCAGCGCGAACCATAAACGGAACTGAACCATGACAAAGCTCCGAAACGCCAGCCTCGCCGTCGCCGCGGTTTTCCTTTCGTCAGCGGCTTTTACCGCACCGGTCCTAGCTGAGGCCAAGAATGTCGTCCTCGTCCACGGCGCACTCGTCGACGGCTCTGGTTGGCGCAAGGTCTACGATATTCTGACGAAGGACGGCTACAACGTGTCGATCGTCCAGCAGCCGCTGACCGGTCTCGATCAGGATGTCGCCGCGACCAAGCGTGTCCTTGCGCAGCAGACCGGCGACACGGTGCTTGTCGGCCATTCCTACGGCGGAACAGTGATTACCGCCGCGGGCGACGACCCGAAGGTTAAGGCACTAGTCTACGTCGCTGCGCTCCAACCGGAGAAGGGCGAGACGACCGGCGGACTGATCGGCACGATGCCGTCGCCATCGAACGACATCAAGCCGACGGACGACGGCTTCCTCTTCCTCGACTCTGCGAAGTTCGCCGCCGACTTCGGCGCCGATCTGCCGAAGGACGAGGCCGAATTCATGGCCCGCTCGCAGATGCCAGTAGCGGTGACCGCGTTCCAAGCCACCGTGCCGACGGCCGCCTGGCACGGCCGCCCGAGCTACGGCATCGTGGCGAAGGAAGACAAGGCGCTTAGCCCCGAACTCCAGCGCTTTATGTACAAGCGCTCGGGTGCCAACGTGACGGAGATCGACGGTAGCCACGCCCTTTACATCTCGCAGGCCGAGGCTGTCGCCAAGGTGATCGAAAAGGCCGCCAAAGCCGCGAAGTAGGACCGAAGAGAGGTAGCCGCCACCGGCTACCCCTCACTGCCAAACGAAGCGCTCCACTCCGTAGCCACGCTGAAGACGTGATCGCTGAGGTGAAGCTCTGGTAGGACGCTTCCGGTTTTATGCTTTAGCGCCGGCGCTCGACGGGAATGGCGGTTCACCGAAGATTCCATCCAGAAGCAGACAGGCCGCTTTCCACCCAGCCGAGCCGATCGGCGCTAGGAAAGCGGACGCCCGGAAACGGTCCATCCGCAATCGACCCGTCTAGGTCGTACAACGACGTTATCGGTTCACCCAAAAGCGGACGGTCCTCAGTCTCACCCAACGTGTCTGCCGCCAACCATGTCGAGATCGCGCAGGGGTCTTTCGACCATCGGTGCCAATTCGGCACGTCCGACCTTGACCGGCATCGTAATAGCGAACTCGCTGCCCAGGAGAGTGTTGGTTGGGAGCCTCATCCAACTAGTCCCGCCAAACCTAACTTACCTTCTGGTGGGTATTGAACGAAAAAGTGGGTTCTTGCTGCATAGAATAGTTCCCCCTAGTTTCGCGATCCGACAACGCAAGACTGGAGAAAACGGTAATGATGCTCACAAGTCGCGGCCCCAATATACCGATATGGGAAAAGAGCCTGCCAACGATCGTCGCCGAAACATGGTTCACTGTCACGAAGGATCTGGCTCCCCTCGGCGGGGTCAAAGATCGGGTTATTCTCGAAGGGCCACGGTTTGATAAGCCGGGCAACCTGATCTTCGTTGACTGCATGACCGGGCGCGTCCTGCAGCTTTCCCCGGACCGTGAATTGACCGCCGTTCTGACCGAAAATACAGCCGGAGCCGCCGGCCTCGATTTCGACGGGGACGGTCGTATCGTTGTCGCCGGTTTCACGACCATTCACAGCGGCGGCACGGTGTTCGCGATCAAGCCGGACGGCTCGGACAAGCAGATCATCATCGACCCCCAGCTCGGCCACGTCCCGGACGACCTCGTCTACGACAAGCGTGGCGGCTTCTACTTCACCGACATGCAGGGCAACAATGCCAACCCCACGGGTGGGGTTTTCTATGTCGCCCCGGACCTGAAGACGATCACGCCGATCCTTCCGAACCTGTCCCTACCCAACGGGATCGGGCTCAGCCCGGATGAGAAGATCTTGTGGGCCACCGAGACCGGACGAGGGTTGCTCCACCGGATCGAACTCGCCGGACCGACGACGATCGCCGACTATGGACTGACGATCGCGTACAGGTTCACGGGCGCGAAGGTGGACTCGCTGCGCACGGACGCGAATGGCAACGTCTACGTCGCGCTCTATACCGAAGGGCGGTTGCTGGTGTTCGATTGGCGCGGTGTCCCAATCGCGCAGGTCTTGATCCCGGAACGGGAGCAGGGAGGGTTTCTCGGGACCACCAGTCTCGCGGTGCATCCCGATACGGGTGAAATCTTCATCACGACCAACGATGACATAGGGGGCACGGCCGCGATTTACCGCGCCGAAGCGCTCAGCGCGAAGGTCCTCGAGACCGCGGCTTGATCGTCGCACGATCAACGAGCTGCAATCGCGCCTCGTCTGAGCGCCGACTTTTCTCCGTCTGGGAGCAAAGCCTGCGCTCGGTTCGATGCCCATGGCCGGCATGCTGGCAAAAGCTGGTTTGGGGGGAAATCCCCTCAGACCGGCTTGCCGATTGGCCCGGTTCTCACTTCGGCCGGGGTTCGAGTGTTTCCGTTGGAGGTGAAAGCCGCCGTCCCACGACGGCCCCGGTGGCGGCATCAACCTGCTGCGGCGTTCCCCCGCTCATTTCGCACTTGAGGAAGGCCCAGTTGATCAGCGTTTCGATGGCAGGACCGAGCGCGCGACCCAGATCGGTCAGGGCATATTCCACCTTCGGCGGGACCTGCGGGTAGACCGTCCGCGCGACAATTCCGTCCTTTTCCAGCTCCTTGAGCTGCTGGATCAGCATCTTCTGGTTCACGCCCACGACCCGCTTCTCAAGCTCCGAGAAGCGCACAGGCGCCTTGGCCGCGAACAGCTGGACGATGATGACGATCTTCCACTTCCCTTCCAGCACCCGCAGGGTTTCGCAGGTTGCCGTCGCCCAGAACAGCTGCTGTTCGGGATCCCCGTTTCGCCAGTCTCGTTTCATCTAACTTACCTTTTGGTGTGTACCACACCGGAAGGTGTGTTCTTGCGCTGATTAATAGCTACCGCTAATTTCGGGTTCACGCAAATATTCGGTGCGACGCGCGCTCGGCCAACGATCCTGTTGGTTGCGGGAACGACGCCGCCATGCCGATCAAAAGGAAGACTGAGACAATGAAGACTGTGCGGTGGACGTCCGGGGACAAGCCAGGCCTCGCGTTGCATGACGAGGCGATGCCGAACCCCGGCCCGCACGAGGTCGTGGTCAGGGTTCATGCGATGTCCCTGAACTTCCGCGACCAGGCGATCCTTGATGGTGCGTATGGCGGCCCGACCAAGCCCAATGGCGTGCCTTTGTCGGACGGGGCCGGTGAAGTGATCGCGGTCGGTCGCAGCGTCAAACGCGCGAAGGTTGGTGACCGCGTGTCGGCATCCTGCTGCCAGCACTGGATCGGCGGCCCCAACCGTCCGGAGTATCATGCCGACAGTCTGGGCATGACGACCGACGGATGGCTGGCCGAGACCATCCTGCTGCACGAGAACGCCATCGTGCACCTGCCGGACTACATCACCTACGCCGAGGCGGCGTCCCTGCCGTGTGCCGCCGTCACGGCCTGGACGGGTCTGAACCTGTCGTCGCCCCTTCAGGCGGGCGAGACCGTCCTGGTTCAGGGCACGGGTGGTGTCGCGCTGTTCTCCCTCCAGATCGCGAAGATGTTCGGCGCGAAGGTTCTGGCGATCACCTCGTCGGACGAGAAGGCGGAGCGCCTCCTGGCGTTGGGCGCCGCGTCCGTCGTCAACTATCGGTCCCATCCCGACTGGGACAAGGAGATCCAGGCCCTCACCGACGGACGCGGAGTCGACAAGACCATCGACATCGCAGGCGAGAAGACGATCGTGAAGTCGGCGGCCGCGACCCGGATCGGGGGCGACATCTCGCTCGTCGGGTTCACCAGCGGCTTTGGGGGCGGGCTGCCGCCGATCGACATCCTCTCCAGGTCGCTCCACGTCGCCGGCACGTCGATCGGACCGCGGGCGAGCTTCGAGGCGCTGTTGCGCGCTATGGCCCTGCACGAGGTGCATCCCGTCCTCGACCAGATCTTCCCGTTCGTGGACTACGAGGCCGCCTATCAGCGCCTCAAGAGCGGCAACCACGTCGGCAAGGTCGTCATCGAGGGGGTCCCCGCACGATGATACCCCTGTCCGTTCTGGAACTGGGACGCGTCCGCCAAGGGTCCGATCGCCGTAAGGCGCTCGACCACGCCCGCGCGCTCGCCCAGCATGCCGAGCGGCTTAGTTTTCAACGTATCTGGGTCGCGGAGCATCATAACTCGCCGGCAGTCACCACGGCAGCGACGTCGGTCGTGGTGGCGCATATCGCGGCCGGCACGACGACGATCCGCGTGGGCGCTGGTGGCGTCATGCTGCCCAACCACGCCCCGTACGTTATCGCCGAACAGTTCGGCACGCTGGAAACCCTCTATCCCGGCCGTATCGACCTGGGGCTCGGGCGCGCCCCCGGTACCGACCAGAGGACCTTGCGGGCGCTGCGGCGAGATCCCGGCAACGCGGAAAACTTTCCCCAGGACGTCCAGGAGCTGCAGGCGTTTCTCGCCCCCAAGGGCGAAGGGCAGCGGATTGAGGCGGTTCCGGGCTCCGGGACCAACGTACCGTTGTGGATCCTCGGATCCAGTCTTTTCGGGGCGCATCTCGCCGCCGCGCTTGGCCTTCCCTATGCCTTCGGGTCCCAGTTTTCCCCGCAGGCGCTGCATCAGGCGCTGGACGTCTACCGCGCCAATTTCCAGCCTTCGGAGCAGCTGCAGCAGCCCTACACGATGATCGGGGTCAACGTGATCGCCGCGGAAACGGACGCCGAGGCCCGCATGCTGGCGACCTCCCAGCAGATGACCTTCGCCGACATGTTCCGGGGCATGCCAAGCCTGCTCAAGCCGCCCGTGGACGACATCGAGGCCTACTGGACGCCGCAGGAGAAGGCGCAAACCGAGCAGATGCTGAGCTGCAGCGTGGTGGGCAGCGCGGAGACGGTCCGCGACGGGCTCAACCAGCTCGTCGCCGACACCAAGGCCGACGAGCTGATGATCGTCACCGACATCTTCGACTTCAGCCAGCGCGTGCGCTCGCTCGAGATCACCGCACAGGCGGCAACCTAACGGAAGACCCTCACAATGTACGCGCAGATCACGCAATTCACCAAGATGCTCCGCACCCTTTCCCGGCTTCTGGATAAGGCGCAGCAGCACGCCGCGGCGAACAACCTGGCGCCGGACGCGCTGCTAGACGCCCGTCTGGCACCTGATATGCGCCCGCTGACGAGCCAGGTTCAGATGGCGTGTGACACGGCCAGGCTCGCAGCCTCGGTCCTGAGCGGCAAACCGATCCCGGTTTATAAGGACACCGAGAAGACGATCCCGGAACTCAAGGCCCTGATCGAGAAGACGGTCGCGTATGTCGCATCGATCGAGAAAAGCGGCTTCGCCGGCTGGGAAGACCGGACCGTGGCGCCTCCAGGCTGGTCCGGCGCCTTTCTCGGAAAGGATTACTTCTACCAGCACGGCGTCCCGAACTTCTACTTCCACACGGTCACGGCCTACGACATCCTGCGCCACAAGGGCGTCCGGATCGGAAAGATGGACTACATCGGCCAGCTGCCGTTCCTGCAACGATAGTCGAACACGCGCGGTCGCCACCCTCCCCATTCCATATGAAATCATCCGAGATGACATCCCGAGCCAACGCGCATGGCGAAAGTCCCACGTCGTTCAGAAAGGAGGCGCTGATACTGGGACTGGTGTCGCTTGCGGGCCCTCTCGCGATGAATATGTACGTTCCCGCCTTTCCCGAAATGGCCAGGGCGTTGGGAACGACCAGCGCCACAATCCAACTCAGCCTGACGAGCTATCTGGCGGCCCTTGCGGTCGGACAGAACATCTTCGGTCCGGTCTCCGACCGGTTCGGGAGAAAGCCGGCGCTCTACGCGGGACTGCTGCTTTTCATCGTCTCGTCGATCGGGGCAAGTCTGGCCGCCGCCGCTGGGCAATTGATCGTATGGCGGTTCCTGCAAGGGATCGGGGCCTGCGCCGCCATGGCCGTACCACGGGCGCTGATCAGGGACCGCTACACCGGGTCGACGGCCGCACGGATGATGTCGCTTATGGTCCTCGTCATCTCGATCGGGCCCCTGATCTCGCCGCTGGCAGGCACGGCTCTGGTCGAGGTCTACGGATGGACATCGATCTTCTGGTTCCTGACGGTCGCAGGCGTGGTCGCGCTCGCGCTCGTCGTCACGCAGGTTCCGGAAACGCTCCCGGTGGCCAGCCGCGTCTCGGGAATGGCCACCCTGCGGGGCTACGGCTTGCTTCTACGGGATCGAAGCTTCATCTGCGCCGCGTTGATGATCGGCTTGGCCCAGGCCACGTTCTTCGCATACGTTTCGGGGGCACAGTTCGTCTTCATGACGATCTATGAACTGACCCCGCTGCAATTCAGCATGGTCTTCGGATTTTCGGCCGTCATGTGGTCCAGTTCGGCACAGTTGTCCGGTCCGTTCATGGACCGGTTCGGGCCCGTGCGCCTGCTTGGCTACTGCGTCGGCGCAAATGCCGTTCTGACGTCCGCGCTTCTTGTCGTGGGGCTTCTCGACCTTGGTGGCATGCTGGTGCTGATCCTCGGCGTCGCCATGGTCTTGTTCTCGATGGGCATCTTGGTGCCTGTCGGCACCGTCATGGCCCTCCACGCCCACGGCGCTGCCGCAGGCTCTGCCTCCGCGATCCTGGGAACGGCAGGGTTCGCGGCTGGCGCCCTCGCAAGCTTCGCGGTGGCCGCAACCGCAGACGGCACCGCTCTTCCCATGCTTGGAACCATGACAGCCTGCGCGCTGCTCTCAGCCGCGGCGGCCTTCGTTGCCTTAAGATCCCGTCCCGCCGATCTCGGATGACCGGCGGCTGGCCCCTCCAGCCTCACAGCAGCGTTTGAAGGGCCGTCCGGTTCGGAAGCAGCGGACACCCGAAGCCGGACGTTGCCTGCTGGGCGGAATTGGAGCTACCAGCCGTCTTTGATCGAAATCGGTCGGCTGTGGGGGAAGGTTGCTGCTCGGAAGGTGACGGCGAGTCAGCTCTCCGGCTTATTTCCCTAGAAGCAGACGATCCGGTTTCCACCCAACCGAGCCGATCGGCGCCGCGGAAGCCGACGCCTGAAAGCGGCCCATCCGCTTTCGACCCAACACTGCTGTTACAGGGGCACTCGCCCCAACCCGAAAGCGGACGAACTTGAACGCGACTGGTTCAGTCAGGGAGCGGGGCTTAGGACTGGATCTGCGCGGCGATGTCGTTGAGCGCTTTGATGATGCCTCGCGGCGGATAGGGCTTGGCGAAGAACAGTCCATTCTCGGGCATGTCGTCCTTCCCGACTTGGACGCGCCCCGACGTCACCATGATCGTCACCGGTGGCCAGCGATCACGCACGGCGTGGGCAAGCTTGAGCCCGTCCATCGTTCCGGGCATCTCGACGTCCGTGAACAGCACGCGGATGTCGGAATGACGCTCCAACATCCGAATGGCCTGATCGGCGTTTTTGGCCTCGTAGGTCGTGAAGCCTGCCTCTTCGCAAAGATCGACGGCTTCGGCACGGACGAGGGCATCGTCCTCTACGACGAGTACGGCGTAGCGATTCGGATTGAAGGATTGAGCCATGGGATGCGGTTCGATTTCTATGCAACGTGTGCGGCGCGAGACGGCGCACCGATCAGCGTGAAGCGAATGCCGGCAGGATCGAAGTCGATGCGTCCCTCACCGTCGAAGTAGCTGGCCACGATGCGCTCGATCAACTTGGAGCCGAACCCGCGTCGTTGAGGAGCAGTAACTAGAGGCCCCCCGCTTTCGATCCAGTTGAACTGGAAGCTTCCATCAGCCTCGCCCCAGGACATGGCGACGCGGCCCGCCTCGTTCGAGAGCGCACCGTACTTGGCGGCATTCGTCGCAAGCTCGTGGATCGCGAGGCTGAGACCAAGCGCCTGCTGCGCCGTCAGGCCGACGCGTGGGCCGTCGGCATCGATCCGTTTGTCCGCGGTCTGGTGTGGGGCGATGGCAGCCTCGACGATCTCCCCGACGTCGGCCTCGTCGAAGCTGGACCGCACGAGGATGTCCTGCGCCCGGGCAAGAGCCGAGATGCGGGTGAACACGGCCTCGCGCCCCTCGTCCATGCTGGTCGCCTGCCGCAGGGTCTGGGCGGTGATCGCCTGGACCATGGCAAGCAGGTTCTTCATCCGGTGGGAGAGTTCCTGGTTGAGGACGGTTCGGGCTTCCTCGGAAGCCTTCAGCGCGGTGATGTCTCTCGATACCGACAGGATACGCTCGGGCTTGCCGTCCGGCCCGAAGATCGGCGACACCTGAACGTCCCAGTAGCGCCGCCGGCCCTTCATGGTGTCGGCGTAACCCTGGAAAGCCGATGGTACCCCCGCCTGTGCCGAGGCGATCGCTTCCTTGGCAGCGAGGTTGCCCTCGCCCAGCCAGAAGTCGGGCCAAGGGCATCCGACGATTGCGTTGAAGTCGGATACCTCCATGACCTTCTTGCCGCCTTCGCTCATGAAGACGAGCTTGGCGTCGAGATCGAGCACCTTGATGCAGTCGTTCGACGAGGCAAGCACGCTGCTCAGGAAGGCTTCGCGCTCCCGGAGCGTGGCGTTGGCGCGATCGCGTTCCGCCTCGACGGCGCGACGCTCTTCGATGTCGATCAAAACGCCCGGGAAGACCGTCGGTGTGCCATCTGGAGCATGATCGACCCGTCCATTGGCCTCAAGCCAATAGTAGTTCCCGTCCGCACGCCGTGTCCGGTATTGGTGAGCATAAGCACCACCGCGGGCGACCGCCTCGTTGATCGCCGCGGCCAAGCCTTCCTGATCCGCGGGGTGAACGGTCGCGACGATCTGCGCGAGCGGTATGCCTTTGCGGCCAAGCGCCGGATCCAGCCCGAACGCCTCGGCGAAGGGTTCGTCGATCGTGAACTGGTCCTTGATCATGTCCCAGTTCCACGTGCCGATGATGGCCCCCGCGGCCAAGGCGAGCTGCACGCGGTCGATGTTCTCACGGGTCAGCGCTTCGCTGGCCTTCAACGCTGCTTCTGCCTTCTTGCGCGCCGTCACGTCGCTGAAGAAGATCGCGATCTGGCGATCTCTCGGATCCCCCACTCGCACCGCCTTGACGTCGAAGCAGCGCTCGAACGCCTCGGCATAGTTCTCGAAACTCGTCGGCTCGCCCGTCTTGGCCACATGTCCGTAGGTCTCGAACCAGAACTGCTCGAGATCCGGGGCAAACTCGGTCACCCACTTACCGCGCAGGTTCACGCCGGCTTGGCGCTCGAAAGCCGGGTTGGCCTCCACGAAGCGGTAGTTTACCGGACGATCGTTGGCGTCGAACGCCACCTCGACGATGGCGAATGCCGCCTCGACGGTGTTGACGATGGTGCGGAAGCGCTCCTCGTTGGCGCGCAGCGCCTCCTGCGCCATCCGGCGCAGGGTGATGTCCTGAACGGTGCCGAACAAGCGGACCGTCTTGCCGGCCTCGTCCCGGACGAAGCGACCCAGGCGCGCAATCCAGCGAAGCGCACCGTCACCAGCGCGGCGAATCCGGTACTCGACCTCCGTCGGCGCCGAGCCCTCGCGCAGTGTCGCCTCCGTCATGGCAACCGACCGGTCTTCCGGGATGACGAGATCGATGAAGTCCCTCGCCAAGTGTGTCTCGGCCTCGGGCAGACCGAAGATGCGGCATGCTTCGCTCGAGGCTCTCGCGATGCCGTTCTCGATATCGATCTCGAACGTCCCGATCGACCCGGCTTCCTGCGCCAGGCGGGCGCGCTCGTTGGTCTCTTCGAGCGCCCGCCCGACGTCGATCCGCTCGTAGACGGCCGACATCATTCGGGCGAGCGTTTCGAAGAAGCTGAGCGCTTCGGCATCGAAGGCTGTGGCTTGCGTCGAGGCGAAGGAGATCACGCCGCGCAGGATCCCGCGGCTAATGATCGGGAAGCCCGCATAGACCCCGAACCCCAGGCTGCGTGCCGTCGCGAACGCCGGATCGCTACCGGCCTGCATATTCTCGAGGATAAGTGGTTGCAGCCTGTCGGCAACGATACCGCAGACCGGCGCACCGAACGGCAATCTGCCGAGGTGATCCTTCACCTCGGCTGTTGCGTTCAGCGAGTGCGTCAGGCGAAGGTGCTGGCTCCCTGGCCATATGTCGTAGGTGTAGCTCCGGTCGAAGCCGAGCATCTCGGCGTTCGCCGACAGGATGGGCTCCAGAATGGCACCGGGGTCGGATGCGGATAGGAGGGCTTCGGACGCCTTGGCGAGCAACTCGACGTATCGGGCCTGACGCAATTCGATGCGCTGGCCGTCCAGGGTCTCTTCGCGGCTCCTGACGGTACGGCGCATATCCAGAAGGGCGGAAACCTGGCGAGAGAGGGCGCGCAGGTCACTCTTCTGGTCCGCAGTCAGGCCGCCGGCCCGCGGCGCGATGTCGAAGACGCAAAGCGTGCCGACGACCTGACGATCCTCAAGCCGCAGCGGTGCTCCGGCGTAGAAGCGGATGTGCGGTTCGCCCGTGACAAGAGGATTGGCTGCGGTGCGAGGATCGGTGGCGAGGTCCTCGATGACGAGCGTGTCCGGCTCCTCCAGGACATAGCGGCAGATCGACGAGTTCAGTTCGCCCTGGCAATCCGGGAAGCCGACATGTGCCTTGAACCACTGCCGATCCGCCGCCACCAAGCTGACCAGCGCGACGGGTGTTGCGCAGAGTCGCGAAGCGAGATGGGCCACGTCATCGAAGCCTTGCTCGGCCGGCGTATCGAGGATGCCAAGAGAGTCGAGAGCGGCGAGCCGCGCCGGATCGGTAATGATCCGCTGCTGCGGGTCTTGCATAGCCGCAACCTCCGGCGTTGGACCCGTGTCAGAGCTGATGGGCATCGCGGTCGATCAAGGAAGCGGGCATTGCTATTCCGCAGGGAGGGCAAGTTGCGAAAAGCTGTAGTGCCTTCACTAGTCCGAAGGCAACATTCGCAGCCACGATCAATCGTGCAAAAACAATTGGTGGTCGTCCTGTCGAGCTAAGTGCGTCGAAGATCGACTGTCCGACCTCGGGTGTTTGCGCCCGAAAGCGGACCAGCCGCTTACCACCCCACGTCGCTATCGGAACGGTCGCAAACGAGGCTCGTAAGCGGCCGTCCCAGGTTAAGATGCTGCGATCCGAGGGGGTCTTAGACCTCGGTTCCCTCTGCAAGGGTCAGGGCATCCTCGACATCGACACCGAGGTAACGCACCGTGCTTTCGATCTTGGTATGACCAAGCAGGATCTGAACAGCGCGAAGGTTGCCGGTCGCGCGGTATATGATCGAAGCCTTCGTCCGCCGCAGCGAATGCGTGCCGTAGTCCTCCTTTCGCAGACCGATCGCCGTCACCCACTCATCCACGAGACGAGCATACTGTCGAGTGCTGAGGTGGGTGGAGTGATCGATGCGGCTCGGAAAGGCGTAATCATCGACCGTTCCGCCGCGTCGCTCCAGCCATGCCAGCAGGCTCGTGCGTGCTGCTTCCATGAGTTCGAACTGTACTGGCCGCTTCGTCTTACGCTGCACCACGATGGCGCGTGACGTGACCCCCGTTTTTCATCCAGCGGGAGCGAGAGTCCTGTCGTGATCTTGACGTGCCCCCTGTTTTTGGACCGCCCGGCTGGAGTATTTCCGGGGGTGATTGCTCAGGCGGGCGGGCTGCCTTCCGAGCGTTTCATCATCTCGATCGGGGTCTTGTGGCCGATCGAGCTGTGAGGGCGGACTTCGTTGTAGTCTCTACGCCAAGCCTCCATCTTGGCCTTCGCGTCGTCAAGGCTCATGAACCAGTGGGTGTTCAGGCACTCAGCTCGGAACTTCCCGTTGAAGCTTTCGATGAACGCGTTGTCGGTCGGCTTGCCGGGCCGCGAGAAGTCGAGAACGACGTCTTTCTGATACGCCCAGAGATCGAGGTCTCGCGAGATGAACTCCGATCCCTGGTCGACCCGGATGGCCTTGGGGTAGCCAACCTCGCCACAGATGCGCTCCAGCGCCCGGACCACATCCTCGCCACGGTAGCTGAAGCGCGGATCGATCGCCGGTGAGAACCGCGAGAAGGTGTCGACGACCGTCAGGATGCGCAGCTTGCGGCCCGTTGCGAGCTGGTCGTGAACGAAGTCCATCGCCCATGTCTGGTTCACATGGGTCGCCACCGTCCGGTCGTCCCGCAGCTTGGCCTTCACGCGCCGCTTCGGCACCTTGTTCCGAAGCTGCAGGTCCATCTCCTTGTAAAGACGGTAGATCCGCTTCGGGTTCACGGCCCATCCTTCCCGTCGTAGCAGCACGTGGACACGACGGTACCCATATCGCACCCGCGTCCGCGTGATCTCTTGGATTCGGGTCTTCAGATCGGCCTGATCGCCGCGCCGGGACTTGTAGGTGTAGAGCGAGCGCCCGACCTTCAGGGCCGAGCAGGCCCGTCTGATCGACACCTTCCAGGACGCTCGAACCTCGTCCACCAACTGGCGTCGGCGAGCAGGCCTCAGAGCTTTTTTGAAAGCACAGCCTGCAGCATGGCCTTGTCCAGAGACAGGTCCGCGACGAGCCGCTTCAGCTTGGCGTTCTCCTCCTCGATCTGGCGCAGCTTCCTCACCTCGGACGGCATCATCCCGCCGTACCGCTTGCGCCAGTTGTAGAACGTCGCCTCCGAGATCCCGGCCTTCCGGCAGACCTCCGCAACCGCCGTTCCCTCGTCAGCCTGCTTCAGGACGAACGCGACCTGCGCCTCGGTGAACTTCGACTTCTTCATGGAATTCTCCTCGTCCCGCTCACGGGATCATAAGTGGAAAATTCCAGCTCAAAACGGTCCGTTTTTCAGGAGGCACGTCACCCGGTCGGGGGTAGGTGCGGGCCGGTCAGCGGGCGCGGTTGGTCAGCGTCCGAATGAATTTGGGACCCTGCGTGACCGGCCGCCGCCACCTGTTCTCGGTCATGATACCGCTCGGATGATCGCGAGCGGCTGCCGAGACATCGGATCGATGGATCGTCATGGCAGGTTCGCTTGCCGCGCCGCGTGTCAGGCGGCCATCGCTCCGCAGGAATGCCGATACTTGCCGCATTCGACGCCGAACCGCTGGACGAGCGGCCAGTCCCCTGGAAGGTAGACGAACGAAGGCATCCTGTACGCCGTGAGAATGCCATAGCCGGACGCCGCCGCAGGCGCGGGTTCCACGTTGACGCTACCGCCGTAGACCTTCGACAGGTTCTTGGAGACACGCCACAGTTCGTCGTCGAGCCCGAAAGGGGCGTTCATCGGTACGAAGACCTGTGTCAGGACCAGACCGCCCGCCAACGTGAAGACGACTTCCGGGTTGCGGTCGGACCGCAGCGTCTCGTCGACGACCTGCCTGATCGCAAAGTACGGCATCGAGTCGCTGATGCGCATTTTGTCGGACAGCGAACGCTGCTCTTCGAGGTTGGCGAGTCCGCGTATGTCCAAGGGACGGTTCCTCACCATCTCGCAAAGCGCCCGGCGTAGCTCCTCCGTCGCGTCGATCGTGCCCGTCACACGGTTCTCCAGTTTCTTACGTGCGAGTTCCTGCCGCGCTTGCCTCGGCAGGCCGTCATCGACGACAGCGCGGCGCCGAACGGCAACCCCCGTCTTCGGAATGCGGCTCTGATCCTCTGCCAACTTCCCCTCCCCTGCGTTCATGGTCCACTGCACGCCTTTCCCGCCTCGAACCGATGACGGTTTGAGAACATTTGACGCGAACCGGATGGTCCGCTCTTCGTAGCGGAAGGCGAATTGGGCTTCGAATGGCGGCGCACGGCCGAGCGATCGGACTGCGATGCCGTTTTGGTCAAACGCTCACTGACCGGGCGGTCCGGTGAGGCGGTTCCGCCGGGACGGGACGCCTTTACGGCTAAGCCGCCATGGGCCTCGGGAAGCGCTCTTTCCAGCCGATGGATCTCATCAGGTTCCCGATCACCCACATCAGCATGGCCAAGCGGGACGGGACCTCGCCGGTCCACGTGGCCCAGTCAGGCGGCACGTTTTCGTAGACTGCGAGCAGGGACGAAATGGTCGTGAAGGTTCCGGTCTCCGGATCCGGCGTGAGAAAGCTGAAGTCTTCGTCGTTGACGATAATGGCGACGTCCTCGTTCGCGGGATCGGCGAGGTCGAGGCCCAGCCGTTCCCCCAGGACCCTCGCCACCCCAACCCAGGGGTCCTTGCGCCCTGCCGCCAAGTAGGCCCCCCTGGCCGCGAACATGGCTTCCCTAGTCTCCTCGTCCAACGTCAGCTCGTGCAGGCGCATTCGTCTGTTCGGCACGTGCGGCTCCTTGCGACTTCGATCACTGCAAAAATGGTTCCCCGGGTTGGGGGCGGGCGCAAGTATGTGGACAGGAATTTTTTCCGGGCGGATCGATGGAGGCGGTCGTTTGCCCCCGTCAGGAGCTTGATGCCGCGACCGCCGGTTGGGGGATTTCCTTCCATCCAGGGATGGCGCGCATGCCCGGCAGGCTGAGCGTCATCTTCCCGTGACCAGCTTCGGCCAGAGGATTCAGCCGTCCGGCTAGGGTGCCGTCGATCGGAATTGTTTTCCGTACCAGGCAACGCCCACGAGTTCCTTTCAGTCGATCGAGAGAGGCTAAGCTAGGCGTTCAGTCCTTACGCCTCGCGGACCGAACTGGACGCCGCCGACATGCGGTCGCTCAGCATTCGCGCGAGTTCGCAAACCTGCGCTTCGGATGGCTGCCATCCCCCCTCCCGCAGCATGTCGCCCAGCCGTCGGAAGGCGTCGATCCCATCATCCGACCGATCGCTCCTGCCGACTGGCTCGCATTCCGTCTCGGGCGTCAAGCCGCCACCCGTTCCCGGGACTGCTGGAACTTGCCGCACTCGACGCCGAAGCGTTCGATCAGCGGCCAGTCGTTCGGTCCGTAATACCCTGGAGGCATTCGGAAGGCCTCGAGGATGCCGAAGCCGTAGGCGCTGGAGGGCGCCGGCGTCAGCCAGACCTTCCCGCCGTGGAGGACGGACGCGTCGCCTGCCACCTTCCAGAGCTCGTCTTCGATGGTAAGGTCGCCATCCGCCAGCACGTGGATCTGCCCCAACACCTGCCCGCCGCCCAGGATGAAGACGACCTCCGGCTTGTCGCCCGAACGCAGCACGGCGCAGATCGCATTGTGGATCTCGAGGTTCGAGATCGACGCGGCGAGATCGAACTTTTTGTGCACGTGCCGGACCTCGTAGTGCACGTTGAAATTCCCCGCTTTCAATGCGGCGGCAAGCGCTTCGCGGAGTTCGTCGATCGTTTCGATCTTGTCTGCCATGGGTCTCCCTCGGTCGGTTTCCGACGGTCGATCGGGACCGCCGAAAAATGGTGAGGACAAAAAATCGGGAGCGCAAGCGGGTGGACGAACCGTGAACGGTTCTGAGGAAATCGAGAGCGGCCCACCCGTCGTGCTCCGGGGCATGGAGGCGTTGGCGGCGCTGCGCGCGCCGCCTTTTCGTCCGGCCAAGCGCTCGCATCGGAAGGTTTAAGCAGAGGCGGCCGATCTGGACGCGAGCGCGGTCGGAGGAACGGTTTCGTAGTCCGATCGCGTCAGCTGGGGCTTGCGGGCTCATCCGATCCGGGGGACCGTTTCGATGTCGCGCTGGGAAGCGCTCGGGAGGAGGTACAAGGAATGGCCGAAAGGTCTCGCAACGGCGCTGAAGGATCCAGCCACCATGCCGATGACGGTCGCCGACGCGCTTGGTTCGCCTCCAGCGAGGACTGGAGGCGCGATCTTGCTGGCATCGGACCGGATACCGCCGTCAGGTGGGTGCTGGACCGGGACAAGATGGCGATCATCTGGCTCAATTTGCGTGAGGTCGAAGACGGCCCTTGGGTTCTGCGCACGGTGGCCGAAGAGGAGGATTTCGAGCGGAAGCTGCTGCGGGATCACCTCGGGCTACTCGACCGCGACGAGTGCCCTGGCGTTACGATGAGCGACACGTTTCCCGCTTGGGCGCACGCGGTCCACGACCTGCGTGACGACGGCCGATGGGAGTTCGTGCGCTGATGGTCGTCATTCCGTTCAATGGGTCGGCGACGTTGCCCCTCGAGGTGGAAGAGAGCGACGTCGAGGGTCGCTTCGTTTTCGTCGCCAAGTGGCAGCATTTCTTCGACGGCCGGCCGACCTGGTCCGAAATCCGATGGGTATTCGATCGTGAGGACTGGTCCGTCACGTTCCTGGAGATCATGAACCCGGCCACCCTGAGATGGGTCCGCGGCACCCGGGAGGAGGCATCGAGCGTAGAGTTCGACCTGACCGAGAACGACTCGCGCTTCCTGAGCGACCTCGAAGAATGGGGGCTGTCCCAATCCGACGAGATGCCGGATTGGGCGTGTATGGGAGCGGAATTGGTAGCGCGCGCCGAACTCGTGGAGATCGAGCGGCTGGAAGAAAGCAGGCGTCGCAACGCGGTTCGGCTTCGGCTTCCGGAGGGCCCGGAGGTGCGGACGGTAAGCATCCGGTTCGTTGGCCCCTGACGAGGTCTGGACGAAGCGCAGGCTGTCGGCGCTGGCCATTCGGATCGTGATTGGGGACGGAGCTGAATGCCTCGCGGTCGTCTCCAGCTTGCGTCGGCCGATTACCATAGGTGTCGCCCGCCGCACCGCCACTGTTCGTATAAGGGGCCGCCGACAACGGAAGGTTGAGGTGTCCCCACCCGCATCTGCAGGCGACTTTCGGGTGGTTCGTCGTCGGAAAATCCCGGGAGTTCGGCTCTCGGCCGATCCACTCCAGGCGCTCTTGAGTGCCTTTTACCCATAAATCCCGCAGAGCAAAATGCGGGATTTATGGGTATTTGGCAGCCGAAAACGCGCAAATGCGGGATTTATGGGGGTGCTCTGCGGGCTTTATGGGGGTAAATGCGGGATTTATGGGGTAGGCGACACCACCGACCGCCCGTTAGATGTCGAGGTTGGCGACCTGCAGCGCGTTTTCCTGGATGAACTCGCGGCGCGGCTCGACCTCGTCGCCCATCAGGCGGGAGAAGAGCTGATCGGCGTCGGTGGCGTCGGCGATCTTCACCTGGAGGAGCGAGCGGACCTCGGGGTCGAGCGTCGTCTCCCATAGCTGCTCGGGGTCCATCTCGCCGAGGCCCTTGTAGCGCTGGAGGGACAGGCCCTTGCGGCCGACCTCGAAGACGGCGTTGAGAAGGTCGAGCGGCCCCGTCAGGGCGCGCTCGGTCTCCTTGCGCTTCAGGACCGGCGGCGTCTCGTAGATCTCGCCGAGACGGCCCGCCAGGCGATGCAGCGCGATCGCGTCGGCCGACTGGACGAGGCCGGCATCCAGCGCCTGCACCTCGAGCACGCCGCGCACGGTGCGCTGGAAGCGGTAGCCGCCCTCGCCGTCCGCCTCGCCGATCCAGCCGCGTTCGGTCTCCTCGGCGACGGCATCGAGCGCCTTGGCGATCCGGTCGGCCATCACTTCGGCCTCGCCGCGGTTCTCTGCGACCGAGGGGCTGAGCGCGCCGGCGATCGCGGCCTGCTCGACCACGGGCCGCGCATAGCGGGAATGAAGGCCGGAGAGGATCTGGCGCACCTGGAGCGCGTCGTCGACGGCCGCACGCAGATCGCGGCCCCGGCGCGCCTCACCGTTGGCGAGCGTCAGGACGGCGTCTTCGAGGCCGCCGTCGATCAGGTAGTTCTCGAGCGCCTTCTCGTTCTTCAGGTACTGGCTCTGCTTGCCGCGTGTCACCTTATAGAGCGGCGGCTGGGCGATGTAGACGTAGCCGCGCTCGATGAGCTCGGGCATCTGCCGGAAGAAGAAGGTGAGGAGCAGCGTGCGGATGTGGGCGCCGTCGACGTCGGCGTCCGTCATGATGATGATCTTGTGGTAGCGCAGCTTGTCGGCATCGAACCCGTAGGTCGAGCCCTCGAAGGTGCCGATGCCGGTCCCGAGCGCGGTGATCAGCGTGCCGATCTGGTCCGACGAGATCATCCGGTCGAAGCGCACGCGCTCGACATTGAGGATCTTGCCGCGAAGCGGCAGGATGGCCTGGTTCTGGCGCGAACGCGCGCCCTTGGCCGAGCCGCCGGCCGAATCGCCCTCGACGATGAAGATCTCGCTCTTCGCCGGGTCCTTCTCCTGGCAGTCGGCGAGCTTGCCGGGCAGGGTCGAGACGCTCATCACGTCCTTGCGCACGGTCTCGCGCGCCTTGCGCGCGGCCTCGCGCGCGGCGGCCGCCTGCACCATCTTGCCGACCACGGTACGCGCGTCGGACGGGTGTTCCTCGAACCAGGAGCCGAGCGCCTCGTTCATCGCGCTTTCCACCACGGGCCGCACCTCGGACGAGACGAGCTTGCCCTTGGTCTGGGACGAGAACTTCGGATCGGGCACCTTGACCGAGAGGACGCAGGTCAGCCCCTCGCGGCAATCGTCGCCGGTCGGCTGCACCTTCTCCTTCTTGAGCTGGCCGGAGCTTTCGGCATAGCCGATGACCTGCCGGGTCAGGGCGCCGCGAAAGCCCGCCATGTGCGTGCCGCCGTCGCGCTGGGGAATGTTGTTGGTGAAGCACAGGACGTTGTCCTGGTAGCTGTCGTTCCACCAGAGCGCGGCTTCCACCGTGATGCCGTCGCGCTCGGTCTTCACGGTGATCGGCTCGGCGATCAGCGGCTTGCGGGCGCGGTCGAGGTATCGCACGAAGGCCTCGAGGCCGCCCTCGTAGAACAGCTCGTTGCGCTTCTCGTCGGCATGGCGCTTGTCGGCGAGCACGATGCGCACGCCCGAGTTCAGGAAGGCGAGCTCGCGCAGGCGATGCTCCAGCGTGCCGTAGTCGAAGGTCGTCACGCCCTTGAAGGTGTCGGTCGAGGGCAGGAAGGTGATCGCGGTGCCCGTCTCGTCGCCCGCCTCGCCCGTCACCTCCAGCGGCGCATCGGCGACGCCGTGGGTGAAGCTCATCTCGTGGATCTTGCCCTTGCGGCGGATCTTCATCTTCAGCCACACCGACAAGGCGTTGACGACCGAGACGCCGACGCCGTGAAGACCGCCCGAGACCTTGTAGGAGTTCTGGTCGAACTTACCGCCGGCGTGGAGCTGGGTCATGATGACCTCGGCCGCCGAGACGCCTTCGGAGGAATGGATGTCGGTCGGAATGCCGCGACCGTTGTCGGTCACGGTGCAGGAACCGTCGGCGTTGAGCGTGACGGTGACGAGCGTCGCGTGGCCGGCGAGCGCCTCGTCGATCGCGTTGTCGACCACCTCGTAGACCATGTGATGGAGGCCGGACCCGTCGTCCGTGTCGCCGATATACATGCCGGGACGCTTGCGGACCGCGTCGAGACCCTTCAGCACCTTGATGGAATCGGCGCCGTACTCGGCGGGCACGCCGGGGTTCGTCTCGAAGGCTTCTGACATGATGTTCCTGTGGTGACGCGGAAGGGAGCCGAAAAACGCTCCGCCCGCCCTGCAGTCGTGCCCGTCGGGGCCTTCCGGATATAATGGTTTCCGCCCCCGAATCCAAGCTTTTCAGCGCTTTCGCTGATCCCGGCGGCCTTACATCGACGCCGCAGGGTTCCCATCTCAGCCCTTCCGATCCACCGGAGCATCGTCCTGATGTCCGCGCTTTCCGACCCCTTCCTCGCGCCCGCCCCGCGCCCCCAGCCGCGACCGCTCTCGACGCCCGCCTTCATCTGGACGGCGATGCGCAACCCGATCGAGATCTGGGGCGAGCGGGCCTATTGCGAGAGGGTCCTGCGCAACGACTGGCTGCGCGTGCCCACCGTCATCGTCAACGACCCGGCCGCGATCCGGCACTGCCTCGTCGACAACGCGGCGAACTATGCCATGCAGCCGCTGCGCCAGCGCGTGCTGCGGCCGATGCTGCGCGACGGGCTTCTCACCGCCGAGGGCGAGCTCTGGCGCCGCACGCGCCGGGCGATGGCGCCGGTCTTCACGCCGCGCAATGTCGGCGGGCTCGCCGCCATCATGGCCACGCGCTCGCAGGCCTTCGCCGAAGCACTCGGGCAAAGCGAAGCGGATACACCGCGCGACGTCGCGAACGAGATGACGCTTCTCACCTACGACATCCTGCAGGCGACGCTCTTCACCGATGCGATCGCCGGCGAGCCGGCCGAGTTCGCGCGCGCAATGGACGACTTCCTCCACCGGATGGGACGGATCGACCCGCTCGACCTTCTCGACGCGCCGGCCTTCCTGCCGCGGGTCGGCCGCCTCCTCGGCCACCGCTCGATGACCTATTTCCGGCGCTTGATCACCGAGACGGCCGAGCGCCGCCGCGCCCTGATCGCCGCCGATCCGACATCCGCGCCGCGCGATCTCCTGACGCTTCTGCTTCAGACCGAGGGCCTGTCGGCCTCCGAGGTCGAGGACAACATCATCACCTTCATCGGGGCGGGCCACGAGACCACGGCGCGCGCGCTCGGCTGGACGCTCTACCTCCTCGCCAGTGCCCCCATCGAGCGCGACAAGGTCGAGCGGGAGCTCGACGAGCAGTTGCCGGGCCTGCCCGATCCGCGCGAATGGGCCGACGCCCTGCCCCGGACGCGCGCCGCGCTGGAGGAGGCCATGCGCCTCTATCCGCCCGCGCCCTCGCTCAATCGCATGGCGATCGAGGCCGACACGGTGGCGGGCATGGAGGTGCCGGCCGGCGCCTCCCTCCTCGTGATGCCCTGGCTCGTCCACCGGCACGAGGCGCTGTGGGAGCGGCCCGGCCATTTCCTCCCCGACCGCTTCGCGCCGGAGAATCGCGGGCGGATCGACCGCTACCAGTACATTCCCTTCGGCGTCGGCCCGCGCGTGTGCATCGGCGCCTCGTTCGCCCTTCAGGAAGGCGTGATCGCGCTCGCCTGCCTGATGCGGACGTTGCGCTTCGAATACGTCGGCGCCCGGCCGCCCCACCCCGTGCAGAAGATCACCGTGCAGCCGCGCGGCGGACTACCGATGCGGGTGACGCGGCGTCGAAAGTCGCTTTGACGCGGCGCAATCGATGATCGCCGTGCGGGTGGACCTTGATTTTGGCGGCGAAAGGGGCCATTGACACGCGATCGTTTGCCTGCCGACCGCGACGGACGTGGCTTCTCCTTTCGGGGAAGAGCCCCGAGCCTTTCGGCTCCGCCGCCGACGGACGAATGAATGTAGAACCGCCGGGCCAGCCCGGACATCAACCCACGGGGTCTCGCACCCCGGCCCGTATCGAAAGGATGCCCATGAAGGTCGACGTTCGCGACAACAATGTGGAACAGGCGCTGCGCGCTCTGAAGAAGAAGCTCCAGCGTGAGGGCGTCTTCCGCGAAATGAAGGAGCGCCGGGCTTACGAGAAGCCGTCCGAGCGTCGCGTTCGCGAGAAGCAGGATGCCATCCGCCGCACCCGCAAGGCCGCTCGCAAGCAGGCCCAGCGCGAGGGTCTGCTGCCGGCGCCGAAGAAGGCCGTCCGTCCGGGCGCTCCGTCCCGCGGGGCCTGAAGCCTGATCGATCGAATGGGAAAAGGGCGGCGGATCGCAGGATCCGCCGCCCTTTTCGTTTGATCCCAAGGCCCTCAGCCCTTTGCGGTGGTGACGACGCCTTGGCTCGGCTCTTCCGGCCGGTCGTTGACGAGCGTGGGATTGGCGGCCGGCGCCTCGTCCTGCCCGAGATAGCGCGAGGGATCGTTGTCGGCCGGCACGATGCGCTGGATCGCCCTCGGCTCCTGCCCTTCGCCGAACCGCTCGAGAAACCGGGTGCGGATCGCCTCGGCGATGCGCCGCTGGGCGGTGGCCGTCTCGCCTTCCGTGACGCGCCCGCGCAGCACCAGGATCTGCGCATCCGCCGTCAGCTGGTCGAGAAAGGCGACGGGCTCGCTGAGCCGCCCGTCCGCGCCCTCCTGTTGCCACGCCTCGATCAGCACCT
This sequence comes from Aureimonas phyllosphaerae, assembly GCF_047943035.1. Lineage (NCBI taxonomy): Bacteria > Pseudomonadati > Pseudomonadota > Alphaproteobacteria > Hyphomicrobiales > Aurantimonadaceae > Aureimonas > Aureimonas phyllosphaerae. Next base: position 4,667,068 of record NZ_CP181348.1, read on the forward strand.
GGCGCGCCGCCTCGAACGGCATGTCGCGCGGCACGGTCACCGCCCAGGCGAGGAGCCGCGAGGCGGCGCGCGAATGGTTGCGCATCCAGACGTTCCAGAGCGTTGAGTTCGGGGCGAACACGAAGAGGCCGTCGAAGGTCTCGAGATGCGAGACGAACAGGCCGATCTCGTGGACGCGCCCCGCGAAGGTCTGCGTCTCGATATAGTCGCCGACACGGAACGGGCGCAGCCACAGGAGCATGATGCCGGCCGCGATGTTGGTGAGCGTTCCCTGGAGGGCTAGGCCGACGGCAAGGCCCGCGGCGCCCAGCACCGCGAGCAGCGAGGTCATCTGCACCCCGACCTGCCCCAGCGCGATGATCAGCGTCAGGATGATGACGACATAGCGCACGATCGCCACGAGCGGCTCGCGCACGGTCTGGTCGATCTTGGCCGACACGCCGAAGGCGCGGGTGACGAGATTGGCGAGCCGCCCGGCGAGAAAGAAGCCGACCGCAAGGATCAGGATCGCGGCGATGAGATTGGGCAAGAAGGCGGCGGCCTCGGAGGCGAGGCGCGCCAGGAAGGTGTGCGAGGTCTCGAGCGTTTCCTGGATGGGCATTCCGGTCGGTCCATTTCGGCTGGGTCGCAGCGGGCGCGCTCCCTCCCGAAGCACCCGTCCCTAGAGAGGACGCACGGCCGAAAAGAAAAGGGCCGCCCGGCGGCGACCCCTCACACGTCGGTCACGAAGCGTCAGATCGACGGTGTGCCGCGCGGCGGCTCCTTCGGCTCTCCCTCGTCCACCAGTCCCTCGAAAAGGGCGGTCGAAAGGTAGCGCTCGGCAAAGGACGGAATGATCACGACGATCGTCTTGCCGGCGTTCTCCTCTCGCTGGCCGACCCGGATCGCGGCGGCGAGCGCCGCCCCCGACGAAATGCCGACCGGCACGCCTTCCAGACGCGCCACGAGCCGCGCGGTCTCGAACGAGTCCTCGTTGGAGATGGTCACGACCTCGTCGTAGATCTCGCGGTCGAGGATCGGCGGCGCGAAGCCCGCACCGATGCCCTGGATCTTGTGCGGTCCCGGCGAGCCGCCCGACAGGACGGGCGAGGCCTCGGGCTCGACAGCCACCACCTGCAGGCCGGGCTTGCGGCTCTTCAGGACCTGCCCCGTGCCGGTGATCGTGCCGCCCGTGCCGATGCCGGAGACGAAGATGTCGACGTTGCCCGCCGTGTCGTTCCAGATCTCCTCGGCGGTCGTGACGCGATGGATCTGTGGGTTGGCGGGGTTCTCGAACTGCTGCGGAATCACCGCGTTAGGGATCTCGGCCTTCAGCTCCTCGGCCTTGGCGATCGCGCCCTTCATGCCGCGCGCGCCCTCCGTGAGGACGAGCTCGGCACCGAGCAGGCGCAGCATCTTGCGGCGCTCGATCGACATCGTGTCGGGCATGGTCAGGATCAGCTGGTAGCCCTTGGCGGCGGCCGCGAAGGCCAGCGCGATGCCCGTGTTGCCCGAGGTCGGCTCGATCAGGGTGTTGCGGCCGGGCTGGATGGTGCCGGCCGCCTCCAGCGCCTCCAGCATGGCGACGCCGATGCGGTCCTTCACGGACGCGATCGGATTGAAGAACTCGAGCTTGGCGACGAGATGCGCCTTCACGCCCTTCTCGCGCGCCAGCTTGTCGAGACGCACCAGCGGCGTGTCGCCGATCGTGTCGAGGATGGAATCGTAGACCCGGCCCCGGCCATGGGTGCGCGCGGTGCTCTCGCTCGTCGGATTGTCCATGGGATGCGCGTCCTTTTCTCAAGTCGCCCTGCGCCCTGTGCGCATTCGGGGGCAGTGTAGGACGATCCGCGCGCGCGACACAGCCTGCCCCACCCGCGCATCCGGCCCTCGCGGGCAATATTGTGCCCCGGCCGCCGCACGTCGAGGAATGATCTTCGCCCACGGGATAACAACGGCTTGAAATCGCTTCGATTCAATTCGACGCGCCGGCTTCACGCCCCTGCAAGGCGAAGGCGTCAGGCTAGGGGCCAAGACCGCTGCTAGGGCATGCCATGCGACAGACCTCGATCGATGATCTCGTCCGCTTCTCGATGGAGCTTCTCGGCCTCACGCTGACCATGGGCGCGATCATGGTGATCGCCGCCTTCTATGCCTTCGACGGGTTCGGCCTGCCGGCCACGCGCTCGACGCTCCTGTTCTGCCTGCTGGCCCTCTTCGGCTGCGCCCTGCCGCTGCAAATCTATGCCGCCGCACGCATCGCGGGCCTGCGACGGCAGAACGAGCGGCTGCACCTTGCTGCGACGCGCGACGGGCTGACGCAGGTCCTCAACCGCACGGCCTTCAAGCGCGCAGCCGAGGCCGAGATCGGCGCGACCGGCCGCCGGCGCGCGCGCGACGCCGTCCACCATACGCTGCTGATCATCGATGCCGACCACTTCAAGAAGATCAACGACCGGCTCGGGCACCATGTCGGCGACGAGGCGCTGACGGCGATCGCCGCCACGCTGCGCCGCTCGGTGCGCCAGGACGATCTCGTCGGGCGGCTCGGCGGCGAGGAGTTCGCGATCCTCCTGAGGGACGCAGGGCTGGAGGAGGCGCGAATCGTCGCCGAGCGCCTGCGCCGTGCGATCGAACGACTGGAGGTCGGCCCGGCCGACCAGCGCACGCGCCTGTCGGTCTCGGCCGGGGGTGTCGCGTTTCGCGGCCCTGTCGCCTTCCAGGCGCTCTACAAGATGGCGGACGCCAACCTCTACCAGGCCAAGCGGACCGGCCGGAACCGCGTGGAGCTCACGCGTCTCGGCGCGCTGGCGCGTGGGGCCACGATCGAGGGCAAGCCGGTGGAGCGGCATCTGCGCGAGGCGAAGGACGCACGCCGCATCTCGGCACGCTGATCGCCGGCCGATCAGGCCCGGCGCGCGAGCGTCCAGACCGCGGCCCCGGCCAGAAACAGGGCGGCGCTGCGGTTCAGCCGCGCCAGCATGGCGGGCCGCCTGAGGAAGCTACGGGCTCGGGCGGCGAGCGCCGCATAGGGCGTCATCACCATGACGAGCACCGCGGTCGTCATGAGCGCCAGCACGAGATAGTCGGACAGGGTGACGTGCCGAAGGTCGACCAGCGTCGGCACGAGGGCCAGGTAGAAGACGATCGTCTTCGGGTTTCCGAGCGTCACCACGAGACCAGCCAGGAAGCTGCGCGAGGCGCGCTCGTCGGTCAGCGCGGACACCTGCGTCCCGTCGCCGGCCGAGCGCCACAGGCGGCAGGCGAGCCACAGGAGATAGGCCGCACCGCCGTATCGCACGAGCACAAAGAGGCTTCCGAGCATGTCGGCCACGAGCGCCAGCCCGAACACCGCCGCCGACAAGTAGACGAGATCGCCGATCACAAGACCGGCGGCAAAGGCCATGCCATGGCGAAAGCCGGCGCCGAGCGCTCGCGCCACCAGCGCGACGACGCCGGGACCGGGCACCGCCGCCGCGATGCCGAGCGCCAGGGCATAGGCGAGAAATCCGGCCAGCGTCATCGCACCCTACCTCCCCGTCGATCCGAAGCCGCCGGCCCCGCGCGCCGAAGCCGACACCGTTTCCACCACCTCGAACCCGGCCTGCACCACCGGGGCGACCACGATCTGCGCGATGCGCTCGCCGCGCGTGATGGTGAAGGGCTCGGCCCCGAGATTGACAAGGATCGCCATCACCTCGCCCCGGTAATCGCTGTCGACCGTGCCGGGGCTGTTGAGGACGGTGACGCCGTGGCGCGCGGCGAGCCCGGAGCGCGGGCGCACCTGCACCTCCCAGCCGTCCGGAATGTCCATCACGAGGCCCGTCGGCACCAGGGCGCGACCCTGCGGCTCCAGCACCAGGGGCTCCGCGAGCGCGGCGCGGATGTCGGCGCCGGCCGCGCCCGCCGACTGGTAGGCCGGCAGGTCGAGGCCTTCGGCATGGGGCAGGCGGCGGATGCCGATCCGGGGTCGCGTGGTGCTCATGGTCTGCCGGTTTCCGCCAATCGCCGCGCGATGTCCAGCGCCAGCCGGTCGGCGACCTCACCCTTCGGCATCCTCGGCCATTCCTCGACGCCATCGCGCGAGACGAGCCGCACCGTGTTCGCCTCGCCGCCCATGACATCGCCCGACACGTCGTTGGCGACGATGAGGTCGGCGCCCTTGCGCTCGAGCTTGGCAGTCGCATTCTCGAGGAGATCGCGCGTCTCGGCGGCAAACCCGACGACCAGCGCCGGACGACGCGGCCCGGTGCCGACCGTGCGCAGGATGTCGGGGTTCTCGACGAGATGCAGCGACGGTGGCCCTTCAGGGCCCTTCTTGATCTTGTGGGCGGCGTCGCCCTCCATGCGCCAGTCGGCGACGGCCGCCACGAACACCGCGGCATCGGCCGGGAGCGCTACCTCGACCGCCGCCAGCATCTCGCGCGCCGTCTCGACATGGACGGTCGACACATCCGGCGGATCGGCGAGCGCCACGGGCCCCGACACCAGCGTCACGCGCGCGCCGAGCCGCGCAAGGCTCGCCGCGATCGCATGTCCCTGCCGCCCGGACGAGCGGTTGGCGATGTAGCGGACGGGATCGATCGGCTCGTGGGTGGGGCCGGAGGTCACGAGGATGTGCCGGCCGGCGAGCGGTCCAGCACCGGTCCCGAGGATCGCCTCGGCGGCGGCCACGATCTCCAGCGGCTCGGCCATTCGCCCCTCACCGCTCTCGCCGCTCTCGGCCATCTCGCCGCGGTTCGGCCCAACGAAATGGAGGCCGTCGCCTTTCAGCGTCTCAAGGCTCCGCCGGGTCGCAGGATGGGTCCACATGGCCGGGTTCATGGCGGGCGCCAGCAGCACCGGCGCGCGGGTCGCGAGCAGGATCGCGCCGGCGAGATCGTCCCCGATCCCGGCCGCCATCTTGCCCATGCGCGTCGCACTCGCCGGTGCGAGGATCACGAGGTCGGCACCGCGCGCGAGGCGGATATGGCCGACGTCCTGCTCGTCGTCGCGATCGAACAGCTCGCCGTAGACCTTGGTGCCGGCCAGCGCGCCGACCGACAGGGGCGTCACGAACTCGGCTGCCGCCCGCGTCATCACCGGTGTCACCTTCGCCCCCCGCTCGCGCAGGCGCCGGATGAGGTCGAGCCCCTTGTAGGCCGCGATGCCGCCGCCGATGATGAGAAGGATGCGCTTGTCGGCAAGGATCATGGCGGGCTCGCGAGGGCGGAGCGGACACCGGTATGGATGAAGTCGTCGCCCTTGAAGAGCAGCGGCGCGTCGAGCGCGCGCGCGAGCGCATACGAGAAGCAGTCGCCGAAGTTCAGGCGGGCGGGATGGCCGGAGCCGCGGCCGTAGCGGGCGTAGGCTTCGGCCGCCACTCGCCTCTGTCCTTCATCGAACGGTTCGATCCGGACCGCCGCCTTCTCGAGAAGCGCGCTCATTCGGACGCTGCCGGCCTGTCCCCATCTGCCGCGAGCGACGATGTCCGCTTCGAACGCCGTCCCGGCAGACAAGGACACTTCTCTCTGTTCGCTCAGAAGGGCGCTGAATGCGTCGGCCTCCGGCTCGTCCGCCAGGATTGCGATGAGAGCGGAGGTGTCGAGGACGATCACGGAAGGTAGTCGTAGAGTTCGTCCGAAACTGCCTTCTGGTCGATGGGCTCGAGCGGGGGCTGCCGCAGTGCACGGAGTTGCTCGTAGATGACCCTGGCCTCGGCCTCGCTCCGCAGTCGTGGCTTTCGCTCCTCCGCCACGAGGTTCTGCAGTGCCAGCCGCAGGTCCTGCTCCATCGATCGTCCGTTGCGCGCCGCGCGGGTCTGAAGCTTGCGCTTCAGGTCGTCGTCGATGTTTCGGATGGTCAGGCTCGCCATCGCCCTGTCTCCTGTTACGAGCTGCAGGCTAGATAGTGATTGATGGCAATGCAATCACCCGCCTCGCTACCCCCTACCCGAACGTCAGCTGCCAGGCGATCACCACCAGTGCGATGGCGGAGGCTACCTGCGCAATGTGGCTGATGATGAGGCCGGTGCGCGATTCCTTGGCGAGCTCCATCAGGTCGTCGTCGTTGATGTGGATGCCGTTCTCGATGAGGTCGGGCATGTTGATGGCGAAGACCTCGAGGCCGGCCGCAAAGTCGGGGAAGCGGTGGATCACCCGGCCGATCGCCTCCAGACCCTTCTTGGCGTCGCGCAGCTTGGCCGCGGGCCCGAGTTCGGAGACGATGTAGTCGGTCACCACCGGCTCGGCCGCTTCCCACATGTTGAAGCGCGGGTCGTAGGAGCGCGCGACGCCCTCCACCACCACCATCGTCTTCTGCAGGAGCACGAGCTCGGGCCGCGTCTGCATGTCGAAGAGTTCCGTCACCTCGAAGAGGAGGGTGAGGAGATGGGCCATGGAGATGGTCTCGGCCGGCTGGCCGTGGATCGGCTCGCCGATCGCGCGCAGCGCCTGCGCGAAGGACAGGACGTCCTGCGTGCGCGGCACGTAGCCCGCCTCGAAATGCACCTCGGCGACGCGCTGGTAGTCGCGGCGGATGAAGCCGTAGAGGATTTCGGCGAGGAATCGCCGGGAATCGGCGGTCAGGCGGCCGACGATGCCGAGATCCACCGCCACGATCGTCCCGTCCGGCACCACGAAGAGGTTTCCGGGATGCATGTCGGCGTGGAAAAAGCCGTCGCGCATCGAATGGCGCAGGAACGACTGGACGAGGTCGACGCCGAGGCGCGGCAGGTCATGCCCCGCCGCACGGACGGCCGCCACGTCGTTCATCTTGATGCCGTCGATCCACTCCATCGTCAGCACGTCGCGGCCCGTGCGCTCCCAGTCGATGCCGGGCACGCGGAAATGCGGATCGTTCGCGACGTTGTCGGCCATTTCCGACGAGGCGGCCGCCTCGAGACGCAGGTCCATCTCGATGCGGGTCGACTGGGCGAGCGTCTCGACCACCGCGACGGGACGTAAGCGACGCGACGATCGCACGAAGGTCTCGAGGACGCGGGCGATGAAGGCGAAGGCCTCCAGTTCGCGCCGGAAGCGCAGGCGCACGCCCGGCCGGATGACCTTGACCGCGACGTCGCGATACGCGCCGTCCCGCGTCAGGACGCGCGCCTTGTGGACCTGCGCGATCGAGGCGGCGCCCACCACGTCGCCGAACTCGACGAAGAGGTCGTCGATGCGCCGGCCGAGCGTCACTTCGATGTCGCGGATCGCCTGCTCGCGCGGGAACGGCGGCACCTTGTCCTGCAGCTGGCTGAGCTCCAGCGCAATCTCGGTGCCGACGATGTCGGGGCGCGTCGCCAGGAACTGGCCGAGCTTGACGTAGGAGGGGCCCAGCCGGTTCAGCGCCTGACTGAGGCGCTCCGAGCGCGCCGCGCGCCGGGCCGAACGCCGCGCCATCAGGCCGGCCAGACGATGGGCGAGCGCGGCCATCGGCGGCAGGCCCTCGGCCGGCAGGGCCGAGAACACGCCTTCGCGCACCAGGATGTAGACCGCCCGCAGGAGGGCGAAGGTGCCGGTGATGGGGTTGCTCAAAGCCTAGAGCTTCCAGCCCGAATGGATCGCCGCGATGCCGCCCGTCAGATTGCGGTGCGTCACGCGCTCGAAGCCGGCGCGCCGGATCGCGGCCTCGAAGTTCATCTGGTTGGGGAAGCGGCGGATCGATTCCACGAGATACTCGTAGGACGCCCGGTCCTTGGCGACGGCGCCGCCGATCGCGGGGATCGCCTTGAAGCTCCACAGGTCGTAGACCTTGTCGAGGACCGGCAGGTCGACCTCGGAGAACTCGAGGCACAGGAAGCGCCCGCCCGGCTTCAGCACGCGATAGGCCTCCGCGAGCGCCAGATCGATGCGCGGCACGTTCCGGATGCCGAAAGCGATCGTGTAGGCGTCGAAGCTGTCGTCCGGGAGCTTGAGGTCCTCGGCATTGCCCTCGACGAAGGCGAGGTTGCCGGCGAGGCCGCGCTTCTCCGCGCGTTCGGCGCCGACCTGAAGCATCGAGGCGTTGATGTCGAGGACGGTGCCCTCGGCCGCGCCGCGCGAGGCTTCCACGATGCGGAAGGCGATGTCGCCGGTGCCGCCCGCAACATCGAGGAAGCGCCAGCCGGGTCGGCGCGAGGGCGCGAGCCACTGCACCATGGCGTCCTTCCAGACGCGGTGGAGGCCGGCCGACATGAGATCGTTCATCAGGTCGTAGTTCGAGGCGACGCGATGGAACACCTCGTTCACGCGGGCCTGCTTCTCCTCGCGGCCCGAGACCGTCTCGAAACCGTAGGAGGTTTCCATGCCCTCCGTTGCGCCGACGCGGGTTCGCGACATGCTGATCGACCTCTCGAGTATTTGGGCACCCTGGCGGCGTCGCCCACGGGCGGACCCATAGCGGAACGGGCGCAGGCACGCCATGTCTTGTGGCGCGCCCGCATCCGGGGCGCATCCCATGCCGGAGATGATAAGCAGCGATGCCCGAATTGCCAGAGGTCGAGACCGTCCGCCGCGGGCTGGCGCCGGTGATGGAGGGGGCGCGGATCGCCCGCGTCGAGACGCGGCGAGAGGCCCTGCGCTTTCCCCTCCCCGACCGTTTCGCCGCCCGCCTCGAGGGCCGGCGCATCCTCTCGCTCGGGCGGCGGGCGAAATATCTCCTCGCCGAGATCGAGGGGGACCTCCTTCTGGCCATGCATCTCGGCATGTCCGGCTCGTTTCGGATCGAAGGCATCGACGGGACGGACGGGGCCGAGCCGGTGGCGGGCGCGGCCTTCCATCTCGCGCGCTCGGAGGACCGGCTGCACGACCACGTCCTCTTCCATCTCGACACGCCCGCCGCGCGCATCGTCTTCAACGACCCGCGGCGCTTCGGCTACATGAGCCTGATCGAGGCGGCAGCACGCGACACGCATCCGCATTTCCGGGCGCTCGGCATCGAGCCGACCGGCAACGCTTTGTCCGGCGAGGCACTGGCGCCGCGCCTGAAAGGCAAGGCGGCGCCATTGAAGGCCGCACTTCTCGACCAGACGATCATCGCGGGCCTCGGCAATATCTATGTCTGCGAAGCCCTGTGGCGCGCCCGCCTGTCGCCGCGCCGCCTCGCCGGCTCGCTGGTCAAAGTCGACGGCCGGCCGACCCGCCGCCTCGACGAGCTGGCGCTCCATATCCGCGAGACGATCCGCGACGCGATCGAGGCCGGCGGGTCGACCTTGCGCGACTATCGCCAGGCGGACGGGGCGCTCGGCTATTTCCAGCATCGCTTCTCGGTCTACGACCGCGAGGGCGAGCCCTGCCGGCGCGAGGGCTGCCGGGGCATCGTCCAGCGGATCGTGCAGTCCGGTCGCTCGACCTTCTTCTGTCCGGTCTGCCAGCGGTGACGGACCGCTATCCGCGCACGCCGGACGGGCGCTACTTCGTCGCCCGCGGCCGGCTCTGGCGTTCGTCCGACCCCCGCCTTCCCGAAGCCGAACGGGAGGCGGCCGTCCACGACCTGATGGATGCCCGTCGCGCCGTGCGCGATGCGGCAGACGACGAAGCGCGGCGGGCCGCACGCCGCCGCGTCGATGCCGCCAAGCGCGCGCTCGGCGAGCGCGGCCCCGTCTGGTGGGCGGACGGCGCGCGCGACTGGACGCGCTTTGCGCCGAAGAACACGCCCTATGCCGAATGGTTTTCAGGGCTCGCCGCTGCCGAGCGTGAGGCGGCCGGCGGCTGAGACGCTTGGCGGCATCGCCGCCCGCCCCTATCCTTGGCCGGACAACGGGAGGTCGAGCATGGACTACACGAGCATCAAGGTGGAGCGCCGCGGCCGGGTCGGCTGGATGACGATCGATCGCCCCAAGGCGCTGAACGCCCTCAATACCCAGGTCCTGACCGAGCTTCTCCAAGCCTCCGACGCCTTCGCGGCCGATGCCGAGGTCGGCGCCGTGGTGCTGACCGGCTCCGAGCGGGCCTTCGCCGCCGGGGCCGACATCAAGGAGATGCAGCCCTTCGGCTTCGCGGAGGCCTACCTTTCCGACTTCGCCAGCGGCTGGGACCGCTTCGCCAACGCCCGCAAGCCGATGATCGCGGCGGTCGCGGGCTATGCGCTCGGCGGCGGCTGCGAGGTCGCCATGATGTGCGATTTCATCATCGCGGCCGAATCGGCAAAGTTCGGCCAGCCAGAGATCACGCTTGGCGTCCTGCCCGGCATGGGCGGCACGCAGCGCATGGCGCGCGCCATCGGCAAGGCGAAGACCATGGATCTCTGCCTCACCGGCCGGATGATGGACGCCGGGGAAGCCGAGCGGTCCGGCCTCGTCGCGCGCGTCGTGCCCGATGCCGAACTCCTCACGGAAGCGCAGAAGGCAGCCGAGACGATCGCCGGCTTCTCGCTGCCCGCCGCGATGATGGCGAAGGAGGCGATCACCAGAGCCTTCGACACGACGCTGACGGAAGGCCTTCGCGCCGAGCGCCGCCTCTTCGCCGCCGCCTTCTCGCTGGAGGACCAGAAAGAGGGCATGGGGGCGTTCGTCGAGAAGCGGAAGCCGAACTTCCGGCATCGCTGACGGGTCTCGCCCGCCGACCGTTGACGAGGCGGGCGCTTGGTCCTATAAGCGCGCCAGATTTCAGGCGGCACCCACGGTGCGGCCTTTCGCGCCTTGCCGCTCGGGTTCTCGTTCGGCTCGGCGGCTTCACGCTGAAACCATTCGCGCGGAGACAGGCGGCCCGGTTGGCCGTTCGGTTCCGCGTCAAGCCGAGAGAGACTGAACATGGCCAATACGCCGTCGGCCAAGAAGGCCGCCCGCAAGATCGCCCGCCGCACCGCGATCAACCGCGACCGCCGTTCGCGCGTCCGCACCTTCCTGCGCAAGGTCGAGGAAGCGATCCTGTCGGGCGACAAGGCTGCTGCTCAGGCCGCCTTCAAGCTGGCCGAGCCGGAGCTGGCGCGTGCAGCCTCCAAGGGCGTGATGCATCGCAACACGGTCTCCCGCAAGATCTCGCGCCTGTCGAGCCGCGTGAAGGCCGTCGGCGCGGCCTGATCGGCTCCACGATATCGCTGACAGGAGGAAAGGCCCGGAGCACCCGCTCCGGGCCTTTTCCGATTCTTCAATCCTTCCCGATCGATGGTTGGGAACCGACAATTTCACCCGTCACCCACTTGTCATGGAAGCGGAACGCGATACTCCCGATCGACTTTGCGAGAGTCAGCTTTCCATCAATCATTTCAATGCCTTGGGCGAGGGTCCGCGACGCGGGCAACCGGCCCGGTCGCGGCTTGGCCGAGTCGCTTGAGTCAAGCCGGAGTCTGAAAAAGAATCCCGGCTTTAGACCTGCGACCAAATCGCGGCCGAACCGTGCCGTGAATCTCCCTGTGAATCAGGCGATTGCCGTTTGACGCCCGAAAACGGGCATGTCCGACTCGCCACAGTTCGGCCTTGGTCAGGTCGCGAGCGCCGATTCAAAGCTTGCCCGAAGCTGGGCTGTTCCGTAGCTTTTGCCTCACGACAAGAGCGCCGGACGACGAAGGCTGGGGACAAGGGGCGTTTTCCAGAACTTAACGGGGGACCCGCCACAGGCCGGGTCGTCTAGGCGCTTTCCGTTAATCGATGAGTATCACCCGGTCGCTCGTGCATGGCATGGGCGCGGCAGGGTGAATTTCGTTCCGCGTTTCGCTGCGTCCGGCTGTTTCCGGCGCGGCGTGTTGGGAGTTCGTAGATGAGCCGTTCCTACAAGGGCGACGTGTCGGCCGAGGCGTGCTGGTCGGCGCTTCAGTCCGATCCCCAGAGCTTCCTGATCGATGTCCGCACGTCGGCCGAGTGGAATTTCGTGGGCTTTCCGATGGTGCCCGAAAATGGCCAGGACGCGCTGTTCGCGGAATGGCAGACCTATCCGACGATGGCCGTCGATCCGCGCTTTGCCGAGCGCGTCGGCGCGGCCGTTCGCGGCGCCGGCGGTTCGGAGGACTCCAAGCTCTACTTCCTCTGCCGCTCGGGCGCCCGCTCCATGTCGAGCGCCGCGGCGATGACGGCAGCCGGCTTCACCGACTGCTTCAACGTTCTCGACGGTTTCGAGGGACCGCCCGATGCCGACGGCCATCGCGGCCAGGTCGCGGGATGGAAGGCGGCCGGCCTGCCCTGGAGGCAGAAATGACCGCCCTTCACACCGGCGGCCGCCCCGTCCCTCCCGTTGCCGGCGCCCGCACGCGCGCCTTTCCTTCCACACCCAGCCGTGCGGCTTCCGCCGCACCCGCGAATGGCGAGACTTCC